>NZ_JAAQVZ010000001.1:0-5132005 GCF_011754335.1 Escherichia sp. E.sYA108
GTGTCACTTTCGCTTTGGCAGCAGTGTCTTGCCCGATTGCAGGATGAGTTACCAGCCACAGAATTCAGTATGTGGATACGCCCATTGCAGGCGGAACTGAGCGATAACACGCTGGCCCTGTACGCGCCAAACCGTTTTGTCCTCGATTGGGTACGGGACAAGTACCTTAATAATATCAATGGACTGCTAACCAGTTTCTGCGGAGCGGATGCCCCACAGCTGCGTTTTGAAGTCGGCACCAAACCGGTGACGCAAACGCCACAAGCGGCAGTGACGAGCAACGTCGCGGCCCCTGCACAGGTGGCGCAAACGCAGCCGCAACGTGCTGCGCCTTCTACGCGCTCGGGTTGGGATAACGTCCCGGCTCCGGCAGAACCGACCTATCGTTCTAACGTAAACGTCAAACACACGTTTGATAACTTCGTTGAAGGTAAATCTAACCAACTGGCGCGCGCGGCGGCTCGCCAGGTGGCAGATAACCCTGGCGGTGCTTATAACCCGTTGTTCCTTTATGGCGGCACGGGTTTGGGTAAAACTCACCTGCTGCATGCGGTGGGTAACGGCATTATGGCGCGCAAGCCGAATGCCAAAGTGGTTTATATGCACTCCGAGCGCTTTGTTCAGGACATGGTTAAAGCCCTGCAAAACAACGCGATCGAAGAGTTTAAACGCTACTACCGTTCCGTAGATGCACTGCTGATCGACGATATTCAGTTTTTTGCTAATAAAGAACGATCTCAGGAAGAGTTTTTCCACACCTTCAACGCCCTGCTGGAAGGTAATCAACAGATCATTCTCACCTCCGATCGCTATCCGAAAGAGATCAACGGCGTTGAGGATCGTTTGAAATCCCGCTTCGGCTGGGGACTGACTGTGGCGATCGAACCGCCAGAGCTGGAAACCCGCGTGGCGATCCTGATGAAAAAGGCCGACGAAAACGACATTCGTTTGCCGGGCGAAGTGGCGTTCTTTATCGCCAAGCGTCTACGATCTAACGTACGTGAGTTGGAAGGCGCGCTGAACCGCGTCATTGCCAACGCCAACTTTACCGGACGGGCGATCACCATCGACTTCGTGCGTGAGGCGCTGCGTGACTTGCTGGCATTGCAGGAAAAACTGGTCACCATCGACAATATTCAGAAGACGGTGGCGGAGTACTACAAGATCAAAGTCGCGGATCTCCTTTCCAAGCGTCGATCCCGCTCGGTGGCCCGTCCGCGCCAGATGGCGCTGGCGCTGGCGAAAGAGCTGACTAACCACAGTCTTCCGGAGATTGGCGATGCCTTTGGTGGTCGTGACCACACGACGGTGCTTCATGCCTGCCGGAAGATCGAGCAGTTGCGTGAAGAGAGCCACGATATCAAAGAAGATTTTTCTAATTTAATCAGAACATTGTCATCGTAAACCTATGAAATTTACCGTAGAACGTGAGCATTTATTAAAACCGCTACAACAGGTGAGCGGTCCGTTAGGTGGTCGTCCTACGCTACCGATTCTCGGTAATCTGCTGTTACAGGTTGCTGACGGTACGTTGTCGCTGACCGGTACTGATCTCGAGATGGAAATGGTGGCACGCGTTGCGCTGGTTCAGCCGCACGAACCAGGGGCGACGACCGTTCCGGCGCGCAAATTCTTTGATATCTGCCGTGGTCTGCCTGAAGGCGCGGAAATTGCCGTGCAGCTGGAAGGTGAGCGGATGCTGGTGCGCTCCGGGCGTAGCCGTTTTTCGCTGTCTACCCTGCCAGCGGCAGATTTCCCGAACCTCGATGACTGGCAGAGCGAAGTCGAATTTACCCTGCCGCAGGCGACGATGAAGCGTCTGATTGAAGCGACCCAGTTTTCTATGGCGCATCAGGACGTTCGCTATTACTTAAACGGTATGCTGTTTGAAACCGAAGGTGAAGAACTGCGCACCGTGGCGACCGACGGCCACCGTCTGGCAGTCTGTTCAATGCCAATTGGTCAATCTTTGCCAAGCCATTCGGTGATCGTGCCGCGTAAAGGCGTGATTGAACTGATGCGTATGCTCGACGGCGGCGACAATCCGCTGCGCGTGCAGATTGGCAGCAACAACATTCGCGCCCACGTTGGCGACTTTATCTTCACCTCGAAACTGGTGGATGGTCGCTTCCCGGATTACCGTCGCGTTCTGCCGAAGAACCCGGACAAGCATCTGGAAGCTGGCTGTGATCTGCTCAAGCAGGCGTTTGCCCGTGCGGCAATTCTCTCTAACGAGAAATTCCGCGGCGTGCGTCTGTATGTCAGCGAAAACCAGCTGAAAATCACCGCCAACAACCCAGAACAGGAAGAAGCGGAAGAGATCCTCGACGTTACCTATAGCGGTGCGGAGATGGAAATCGGCTTCAACGTCAGCTATGTGCTGGATGTTCTGAACGCACTGAAATGCGAAAACGTCCGCATGATGCTGACCGATTCGGTTTCCAGCGTGCAGATTGAAGATGCGGCCAGCCAGAGCGCGGCTTATGTTGTCATGCCAATGAGACTGTAATGTCCCTCACCCGCTTGTTGATCCGCGATTTCCGCAACATTGAAACCGCGGATCTCGCCTTATCTCCCGGCTTTAACTTTCTGGTAGGTGCCAACGGCAGTGGCAAAACCAGCGTGCTGGAAGCCATCTATACGCTCGGCCACGGTCGGGCGTTTCGCAGTTTGCAGATTGGTCGCGTCATTCGCCACGAGCAGGAGGCGTTTGTTCTCCACGGGCGATTACAGGGCGAAGAGCGCGAGACGGCGATTGGTTTAACCAAAGACAAACAAGGCGACAGCAAAGTCCGTATTGACGGTACAGACGGGCATAAAGTCGCGGAGCTGGCGCACCTGATGCCAATGCAGCTGATAACGCCAGAAGGGTTTACTTTACTCAACGGCGGCCCCAAATACAGAAGAGCATTCCTCGACTGGGGATGCTTTCACAACGAACCCGGATTTTTCACCGCCTGGAGCAATCTCAAGCGATTGCTCAAGCAGCGCAATGCGGCGCTGCGCCAGGTGACTCGTTACGAACAGCTACGCCCGTGGGATAAAGAACTGATCCCGCTGGCGGAGCAAATCAGCACCTGGCGCGCGGAGTATAGCGCCGGTATCGCAGCCGATATGGCTGATACCTGTAAGCAATTTCTCCCTGAGTTTTCTCTGACTTTCTCTTTCCAGCGCGGCTGGGAGAAAGAGACAGAGTACGCTGAGGTGCTGGAACGTAATTTTGAACGCGATCGCCAGCTAACCTACACCGCGCACGGCCCGCATAAAGCGGACTTACGCATTCGCGCCGACGGTGCGCCGGTGGAAGATACCTTATCGCGTGGGCAGCTTAAGCTGTTGATGTGCGCCTTACGTCTGGCGCAAGGAGAGTTCCTCACCCGTGAAAGCGGGCGGCGGTGTCTCTACCTGATAGATGATTTTGCCTCTGAGCTTGATGATGAGCGTCGCGGGCTGCTTGCCAGCCGCTTAAAAGCGACGCAATCACAGGTCTTTGTCAGCGCGATCAGTGCTGAACACGTTATAGACATGTCGGACGAAAATTCGAAGATGTTTACCGTGGAAAAGGGTAAAATAACGGATTAACCCAAGTATAAATGAGCGAGAAACGTTGATGTCGAATTCTTATGACTCCTCCAGTATCAAAGTCCTGAAAGGGCTGGATGCGGTGCGTAAGCGCCCGGGTATGTATATCGGCGACACGGATGACGGCACCGGTCTGCACCACATGGTATTCGAGGTGGTAGATAACGCTATCGACGAAGCGCTCGCGGGTCACTGTAAAGAAATTATCGTCACCATTCACGCCGATAACTCTGTCTCTGTACAGGATGACGGGCGCGGCATTCCGACCGGTATTCACCCGGAAGAGGGCGTATCGGCGGCGGAAGTGATCATGACCGTTCTGCACGCAGGCGGTAAATTTGACGATAACTCCTATAAAGTGTCCGGCGGTCTGCACGGCGTTGGTGTTTCGGTAGTAAACGCCCTGTCGCAAAAACTGGAGCTGGTTATCCAGCGCGAGGGTAAAATTCACCGTCAGATCTACGAACACGGTGTACCGCAGGCCCCGCTGGCGGTTACCGGCGAGACTGAAAAAACCGGCACTATGGTGCGTTTCTGGCCAAGCCTTGAAACCTTCACCAATGTGACCGAGTTCGAATATGACATTCTGGCGAAACGTCTGCGTGAGTTGTCGTTCCTCAACTCCGGCGTTTCCATTCGTCTGCGCGACAAGCGCGATGGCAAAGAAGACCACTTCCACTATGAAGGCGGCATCAAGGCATTCGTTGAATATCTGAACAAGAACAAAACGCCGATCCACCCGAATATCTTCTACTTCTCCACCGAAAAAGACGGTATTGGCGTCGAAGTGGCGTTGCAGTGGAACGATGGCTTCCAGGAAAACATCTACTGCTTTACCAACAACATTCCGCAGCGTGACGGCGGTACTCACCTGGCAGGCTTCCGTGCGGCGATGACCCGCACCCTGAACGCCTACATGGACAAAGAAGGCTACAGCAAAAAAGCCAAAGTCAGCGCCACCGGTGACGATGCGCGTGAAGGCCTGATTGCGGTCGTTTCCGTGAAAGTGCCGGACCCGAAATTCTCCTCACAGACCAAAGACAAACTGGTTTCTTCTGAGGTGAAATCGGCGGTTGAACAGCAGATGAACGAACTGCTGGCGGAATACCTGCTGGAAAACCCAACCGACGCGAAAATCGTGGTCGGCAAAATTATCGATGCTGCCCGTGCCCGTGAAGCTGCGCGTCGCGCGCGTGAAATGACCCGCCGTAAAGGTGCGCTGGATTTAGCTGGCCTGCCGGGCAAACTGGCAGACTGCCAGGAACGCGATCCGGCGCTTTCCGAACTGTACCTTGTGGAAGGGGACTCCGCGGGCGGCTCTGCGAAGCAGGGGCGTAACCGCAAGAACCAGGCGATTCTGCCGCTGAAGGGTAAAATCCTCAACGTCGAGAAAGCGCGCTTCGATAAGATGCTCTCTTCTCAGGAAGTGGCGACGCTTATCACCGCGCTTGGTTGTGGTATCGGTCGTGACGAGTACAACCCGGACAAACTGCGTTATCACAGCATCATCATCATGACCGATGCGGACGTCGACGGCTCGCACATTCGTACGCTGCTGTTGACCTTCTTCTATCGTCAGATGCCGGAAATCGTTGAACGTGGTCACGTCTACATCGCTCAGCCGCCGCTGTACAAAGTGAAGAAAGGTAAGCAGGAACAGTACATTAAAGACGACGAAGCGATGGATCAGTACCAGATCTCTATCGCGCTGGATGGCGCAACGCTGCACACCAACGCCAGTGCACCGGCGCTGGCTGGCGAAGCGTTAGAGAAACTGGTGTCTGAGTACAACGCGACGCAGAAAATGATCAACCGCATGGAGCGTCGTTATCCGAAAGCAATGCTGAAAGAGCTTATCTATCAGCCGACGCTGACGGAAGCCGATCTCTCTGATGAGCAGACCGTTACCCGCTGGGTGAACGCGCTGGTCAGCGAACTGAACGACAAAGAACAGCACGGCAGCCAGTGGAAGTTTGATGTCCATACCAATGCCGAACAAAACCTGTTCGAGCCGATTGTTCGCGTGCGTACCCACGGTGTGGATACTGACTATCCGCTGGATCACGAATTTATCACTGGCGGCGAATATCGTCGTATCTGCACGCTGGGTGAGAAACTGCGTGGCTTGCTGGAAGAAGATGCATTTATCGAACGTGGCGAACGTCGTCAGCCGGTAGCCAGCTTCGAGCAGGCGCTGGACTGGCTGGTGAAAGAGTCCCGTCGCGGCCTCTCCATCCAGCGTTATAAAGGTCTGGGCGAGATGAACCCGGAACAGCTGTGGGAAACCACCATGGACCCGGAAAGCCGTCGTATGCTGCGCGTTACCGTTAAAGATGCGATTGCTGCCGACCAGTTGTTCACTACGCTTATGGGCGACGCCGTTGAACCGCGCCGTGCGTTTATCGAAGAGAACGCCCTGAAAGCGGCGAATATCGATATTTAATGGCGTTAACAATGCGAGCGTGCCTGATGCGCTACGCTTATCAGGCCTACGAGACTCCTGCAATATATTGAATTTGCATGTTTTTGTAGGCCGGATAAGGCGTTCACGCCGCATCCGGCAAGAAGCTATAAGAAAAGGGCGGAGATCATCTCCGCCCTTTTTATTTCTGCAATCCGCAATTATCATCCCGCAGATCTATACTTTTTGGGTCAACACGTAACGCTTTACAGGTGATTATCATGGGGCTTTTTGATGACGTTGTCGGTGCCTTTCTGAAAGGCGATGCGGGGAAATATCAGGCCATTTTGAGCTGGGTTGAGGAACAGGGCGGCATTCAAGTGCTGTTGGAAAAACTGCAAAGTGGCGGCTTAGGGGCCATTCTCTCAACCTGGCTGAGTAATCAACAGAGCAATCAATCAGTTAGCGGCGAGCAACTGGAATCGGCGCTCGGCACAAATGCGGTGTCCGATCTCGGGCAAAAACTTGGCGTGGATACCAGTACAGCTTCCAGTTTACTGGCAGAACAATTGCCGAAGATTATTGATGCGCTCTCACCGCAAGGTGAAGTGTCACCACAAGCCCATAACGATCTGCTTTCCGCAGGCATGGAACTGCTGAAAGGGAAACTTTTCCGCTAAGCAAAAGGGGAGCACGCAATGCGCGTTGCATCCCCCTTTTCCCTCGGGTGTTGTACTGATTTTTGAGCGGAATCGCGTTAGCATGGGTCAGGAACCAATCTACCTGGGGAACTCATGGCTATCAAACTCATTGCTATCGATATGGATGGCACCCTTCTGCTGCCCGATCACACCATTTCACCTGCCGTTAAAAATGCGATTGCCGCAGCTCGCGCCCGTGGCGTGAATGTCGTGCTAACGACGGGTCGCCCTTATGCAGGTGTTCACAATTACCTGAAAGAGCTGCATATGGAACAGCCGGGCGACTACTGCATTACTTATAACGGCGCGCTGGTACAGAAGGCCGCTGATGGTAGCACCGTGGCGCAAACCGCTCTCAGCTATGACGACTACCGTTTCCTGGAAAAACTCTCTCGCGAAGTCGGTTCTCATTTCCACGCGCTGGACCGCACCACGCTGTACACCGCCAATCGTGATATCAGCTACTACACGGTGCATGAATCTTTCGTTGCCACCATTCCGCTGGTGTTCTGCGAAGCGGAGAAAATGGACCCCAATACCCAGTTCCTGAAAGTGATGATGATTGATGAACCCGCCATCCTCGACCAGGCCATTGCGCGTATTCCGCAGGAAGTGAAAGAAAAATACACCGTGCTGAAAAGTGCGCCGTACTTCCTCGAAATCCTCGATAAACGCGTTAACAAAGGTACGGGTGTGAAATCACTGGCCGACGTGTTAGGTATTAAACCGGAAGAAATCATGGCGATTGGCGATCAGGAAAACGACATCGCAATGATTGAATATGCAGGCGTCGGTGTGGCGATGGATAACGCTATTCCTTCGGTGAAAGAAGTGGCGAACTTTGTCACCAAATCCAACCTTGAAGATGGCGTGGCATTTGCTATTGAGAAGTATGTGCTGAATTAATCAGTGAACGGGCAAACGGCATGAATGCGTTTGCCCGCAGCGATTAACAATTTCTGGTCGTGCATAAAATCAGGAACTGGAGTGGTGACGTTACTATATCCAGCGTAAGAGTGACTGGCAGCAGCGCATTAACGAGGCCGCGCGGGACGCCATCTGTTGCTTTGTACTCATAAAATCCCACCGTAAAGGGTTGATGGAAAACCATCACGTTTGAGTAATCCGCTTTTTTATTTTTCTGGTGGATTGAGCCTTTCAAACCGTCCAGCATCCATGTACAACGCCGGGTATCACAAATAAAACCATATTGTGTTGCCAGTGCCTTATCTTCTTCGTTGTTCCAGTCGTAATAGAGCGTAATAGCACCAGAGAAATTCTTATTACTGCTGCTTAAAATAAATTTCGCGTTATCAGAAACGGTGATTCTTTCACCATGGATTGCCGGATCGTTCAGCATTTTAACCACCTCATCGCCGCCGGTGGTCAACAGATAGTCCAACGATTCACCAACAAAAACATAGCCTTTCGTACCGTTACTATCTTCTGCCAGCGATAAACCCTTAATCGTGTCTGACCGCCATTGCTCGGCATGTGGACGGCTTGCAGTATTGGAAACCAATCCCCAGGTGATACATCCGGTCAACGCAAATGCCAAAGAACACAAACTGGCAGCCTTGAAAAATCCCTTAAGATTCAACTTCATGATTAATCCTTTAAACAAGAGTACTAAGCCGTTGAAAGCATACTCTTCTTTCCCCCCAGTTTAGCGCCTGATCTCCCTTTTCAGATTTTTGCCCGACGTAGAACATTTTCTTATGGGTTGTTCTTTTTGTGATCTAAATTGTAGTACAACTATATAAGTTTGTACTACATTAGGCGCACAGCAAACGCGAACGTCATCACGCTGGTACTACAAAATTGCCGCGTTATGCATCGATCGGGGTAAAGTAGAGAAGAACATACAGAGCACAAGGACTCTCCATGACTCTCAATAAAACCGATCGCATCGTTATTACGCTGGGTAAACAGATCGTTCACGGCAAATACGTGCCAGGCTCGCCGCTTCCGGCTGAGGCAGAACTCTGTGAGGAGTTTGCAACCTCGCGCAACATCATCCGTGAGGTATTTCGTTCGCTGATGGCGAAGCGGCTGATTGAAATGAAACGTTATCGCGGGGCGTTTGTGGCTCCGCGTAACCAGTGGAATTACCTCGACACTGACGTACTGCAATGGGTGCTGGAAAACGACTATGACCCACGGCTTATCAGTGCAATGAGCGAAGTGCGAAACCTGGTAGAGCCGGCTATTGCCCGTTGGGCAGCAGAGCGCGCGACCTCCAGCGATCTGGCGCAGATTGAATCGGCGCTGAACGAGATGATTGCTAACAATCAGGACCGCGAAGCGTTTAACGAAGCGGATATTCGCTACCACGAGGCGGTGCTGCAGTCGGTACATAACCCGGTGTTACAGCAACTGAGCATTGCGATCAGTTCGCTGCAGCGGGCGGTTTTTGAACGAACCTGGATGGGCGATGAGGCCAACATGCCGCAAACGCTCCAGGAACATAAGGCGCTGTTCGATGCGATAAGGCATCAGGACGGCGATGCGGCAGAGCAGGCGGCGCTTACCATGATCGCCAGCTCGACACGAAGGTTAAAGGAAATCACATGACAGCTCGCTACATCGCAATTGACTGGGGATCGACCAATCTGCGCGCCTGGCTTTATCAGGGCGACCACTGCCTGGACAGCAGGCAATCAGAAGCAGGCGTCACGCGCCTGAACGGAAAATCTCCGGCTGCGGTGTTAGCAGAAGTGACGACCGACTGGCGTGAAGAGAATACGCCAGTGGTAATGGCAGGAATGGTCGGCAGCAATGTCGGCTGGAAAGTTGCACCGTATTTATCTGTTCCTGCCCGTTTTTCATCTATTGGCGAACAATTAACGTCTGTTGGCGACAATATCTGGATTATTCCCGGATTATGCGTTTCTCATGATGATAACCACAATGTGATGCGCGGCGAAGAAACACAATTGATCGGCGCGCGTGCTTTGGCTCCTTCCTCTCTTTATGTCATGCCCGGTACGCATTGCAAATGGGTGCAGGCCGATAGCCAGCAAATCAACGATTTTCGCACCGTAATGACCGGTGAATTACATCATTTACTGTTAAATCACTCATTGATTGGCGCAGGTTTGCCGCCGCAGGAAAACGCTGCCGATGCCTTCGCGGCTGGCCTTGAGCGTGGCCTTAATGCGCCCGCCATATTGCCGCAGCTTTTTGAAGTTCGCGCCTCGCATGTGCTGGGAACACTTCCCCGCGAACAGGTCAGTGAATTTCTCTCTGGTTTGTTGATTGGCGCAGAGGTTGCCAGTATGCGCGACTATGTGACCCATCAACACGCCATCACCCTTGTCGCCGGAACATCGCTGACCGCGCGCTACCAGCAAGCCTTTCAGGCGATGGGTTGCGACGTGGCGGCGGTAGCGGGCGACACGGCATTTCAGGCTGGTATAAGGAGCATCGCTCATGCAGTGGCAAACTAAACTCCCGCTGATCGCCATTTTGCGCGGCATTACGCCCGACGAGGCGCTGGCGCATGTTGGCGCGGTGATTGACGCCGGGTTCGACGCGGTTGAAATCCCGCTGAATTCCCCTCAATGGGAGCAGAGCATTCCCGCCATCGTTGATGCATACGGCGATAAGGCGTTGATTGGCGCAGGTACGGTACTGAAACCTGAACAGGTCGATGCACTCGCCAGGATGGGCTGCCAGCTCATCGTTACGCCCAATATCCATAGTGAAGTGATCCGCCGTGCGGTGGGCTACGGCATGACCGTTTGCCCCGGCTGCGCGACGGCGACCGAAGCCTTTACCGCGCTCGAAGCGGGTGCGCAGGCGCTGAAAATATTCCCGTCATCGGCTTTTGGTCCGCAATACATCAAAGCGTTAAAAGCGGTATTACCACCGGACATCGCAGTCTTTGCCGTTGGCGGCGTGACGCCAGAAAACCTGGCGCAGTGGATAGACGCAGGTTGTGCTGGGGCGGGTTTAGGCAGCGATCTCTATCGCGCCGGGCAATCCGTAGAACGCACCGCGCAGCAGGCAGCAGCATTTGTTAAGGCGTATCGAGAGGCAGTGCAATGAAAATCACCAAAATTACCACGTATCGTTTACCTCCCCGCTGGATGTTCCTGAAAATTGAAACCGATGAAGGCGTGGTCGGCTGGGGCGAGCCCGTGATCGAAGGCCGCGCCCGTACAGTGGAAGCGGCAGTTCACGAACTGAGCGACTATTTGATTGGTCAGGATCCATCGCGCATCAATGACTTATGGCAAGTGATGTATCGCGCCGGATTTTATCGTGGCGGTCCAATCCTGATGAGCGCCATCGCCGGTATCGACCAGGCGTTATGGGATATCAAAGGCAAAGTGCTGAATGCGCCGGTGTGGCAACTGATGGGAGGCCTGGTTCGCGACAAAATTAAAGCCTACAGTTGGGTCGGCGGCGATCGTCCGGCGGATGTTATCGACGGCATTAAAACCCTGCGCGAAATCGGCTTCGATACCTTCAAACTGAACGGTTGTGAAGAACTGGGGCTAATTGATAACTCCCGCGCGGTAGATGCGGCGGTCAACACCGTGGCACAAATTCGTGAAGCTTTTGGCAATCAGATTGAGTTTGGTCTTGATTTCCACGGTCGCGTCAGCGCGCCGATGGCGAAAGTGCTGATTAAAGAACTGGAGCCGTATCGCCCGCTGTTTATTGAAGAGCCGGTGCTGGCGGAACAAGCCGAATACTACCCGAAACTGGCGGCACAAACGCATATTCCACTGGCGGCGGGTGAGCGCATGTTCTCACGCTTCGATTTTAAACGTGTGCTGGAGGCAGGCGGTATTTCGATTCTGCAACCGGATCTCTCCCACGCAGGCGGTATTACCGAATGCTACAAAATTGCCGGAATGGCAGAAGCCTATGACGTGACCCTTGCGCCGCACTGTCCGCTCGGACCGATTGCACTGGCGGCTTGCCTGCATATCGACTTTGTTTCCTATAACGCGGTACTTCAGGAACAAAGTATGGGCATTCATTACAACAAAGGCGCGGAGTTACTCGACTTTGTGAAAAATAAAGAAGACTTCAGCATGGTCGGCGGCTTCTTTAAACCATTAACGAAACCGGGCTTAGGCGTGGAAATCGACGAAGCCAAAGTTATTGAGTTCAGTAAAAATGCCCCGGACTGGCGTAATCCGCTCTGGCGTCATGAAGATAACAGCGTAGCAGAGTGGTAATTCCTGCCACGTAAGCCCCTCATCGGGCACTAAAACAGCAATACAAAAATATAACCCTCTGTAAATTACAGGGCATGGTGAGCGGCTTCGCTATGCCCAAAATCTGGAGAAAGCTCGCTATGGATATTCCCGTTAATGCAGCAAAGCCGGGGCGTCGGCGTTATCTGACGCTGGTGATGATCTTTATTACGGTGGTCATTTGTTATGTTGACCGCGCTAACCTGGCCGTGGCTTCCGCCCATATTCAGGAAGAGTTCGGTATTACCAAAGCGGAAATGGGCTATGTATTTTCGGCCTTCGCCTGGCTTTATACACTATGTCAGATCCCCGGCGGTTGGTTTTTAGATCGCGTAGGTTCTCGCGTGACTTATTTTATTGCGATATTTGGCTGGTCAGTGGCGACGTTATTCCAGGGCTTTGCCACGGGATTAATGTCATTAATTGGTCTGCGCGCGATAACCGGTATTTTCGAAGCGCCCGCTTTCCCGACCAATAACCGGATGGTGACCAGCTGGTTCCCGGAACATGAACGCGCTTCTGCCGTTGGTTTTTATACGTCTGGTCAGTTTGTCGGTCTGGCGTTTCTGACTCCGCTGCTGATCTGGATTCAGGAGATGTTGAGCTGGCACTGGGTGTTCATTGTCACCGGTGGTATCGGCATTATCTGGTCGCTGATTTGGTTTAAGGTTTATCAGCCGCCGCGCCTGACCAAAGGCATCAGCAAAGCTGAACTGGATTACATTCGTGATGGTGGCGGTCTGGTGGATGGTGATGCGCCGGTGAAAAAAGAGGCACGTCAGCCGTTAACAGCCAAAGACTGGAAACTGGTGTTCCATCGTAAACTGATCGGTGTCTATCTTGGGCAATTTGCGGTGGCTTCTACACTGTGGTTTTTCTTAACCTGGTTCCCGAACTATTTAACCCAGGAAAAAGGAATCACGGCGCTGAAAGCAGGCTTTATGACCACGGTGCCATTCCTCGCGGCGTTTGTCGGCGTCCTGCTCTCTGGCTGGGTCGCGGATCTGCTGGTACGTAAGGGCTTTTCACTGGGCTTTGCGCGTAAAACGCCGATTATCTGCGGCTTGCTGATCTCCACCTGCATTATGGGTGCGAACTACACCAACGATCCGATGATGATTATGTGCCTGATGGCGCTGGCATTCTTCGGCAACGGTTTTGCTTCGATTACCTGGTCGCTGGTCTCTTCTCTGGCACCGATGCGCCTGATTGGTTTAACCGGCGGCGTGTTTAACTTTGCCGGTGGTCTGGGCGGCATCACCGTTCCGCTGGTGGTGGGGTACCTGGCGCAGGGTTACGGTTTCGCACCTGCACTGGTTTATATCTCCGCCGTCGCGTTGATTGGCGCGCTCTCTTACATCCTGCTGGTGGGCGATGTGAAGCGCGTTGGATAATCTTTCAACTGTGGAATATGCGCCACTCCACTGCGCATAATCCACTTTCTTAAAGCCGGTGCGGTCAGGCATCGGCTTTTTACTATCTTGCCGAAGAGTTTTAAACGCAGTTTGCGAGTGGCGCGCCTGTAAGCGGTATTGAGCTTCTCTGGCTGCTTCAGTAATACCGAACGCAGAATCTCTGCGCTATCCAGCGCATAGCTAATCCCCTCCAGCGAGCTGGCGCTGATAAATCCCGCCGCTTCGCCAATCAGAAAGGCGTTGTCCTTGCCGCAGACAAAATCCTGCCAGCGTGAGGGAAACAGCACCGTGCATTTTTCGCTTTTCACCGCCTTACCAAACTGGAACTGAAAGGCACTCATTTTCTCTTTTAGCGTCGTGAAACGCGTCTGACCGTCTTTCATCGGATAGGCACCGCCAAAGATAAAATAACCGTCTTTGCTGATACTCCATGAGTAACAGTCAGTTATCGCATTATCAAAGATGCAGGAGTAGAACGGCACCGGATGTTTCTCTGCGAACCACTGCTGGATGGCGACATATTTACGAATCTGATGATCCGGGTAGAGATGCCGCCGCACCATCGAGTTGGCACCATCGGCACCGACCAGATAGCGGGCGGTAATATGCTGCTCCCAGCCGTCTGCGCGAAAAATGACATGCCATTTATCATCCTCACGCCAGATTTTTCGACACAGGCTGTCGTGGTAAACCTCAACGCTGGCGGGGATCAGCGATTTCATCCACAAGTCGAAAGCATGGCGATTAATATTGATATAGCTTCGCTGGTAGTTACGCGTGAGCGATGCGGCGACGTCGACGGTTTTGACGCTGAAAATCTGCGGGTTGGCGATGACATCGACAGGAAGCGTCAGTCCATCGCGAATAAAAGATCGCTGCGCGTCCGGTGCCAGCAGACCGCCACAAGGTTTGCTGAAACCTTCAGTACCATGCTGGTGCTTTTTATCCAGCGCGATCACCTGCATTTTGCCTGCTAACTTTCGCGCCAACGCCGACCCTGCCGGGCCGAGGCCAATAATCGCCACGTCGAAATGTTCCATCTTTTCACTCACATTCATCACGATGGCAAAAGACTATTGTCTGAAAGTGAAGTCCTTGTGAAGTATGATGGCGGGAACCGTTTTGTATCAGGACCACGCCATGAAACAGATAACCTTTGCTCCCCGTAATCACCTGCTCACCAATACCAATACCTGGACGCCCGACAGCCAGTGGCTGGTGTTTGACGTGCGGCCTTCTGGGGCGTCGTTTACCGGCGAGACCATTGAGCGTGTGAATATCCATACCGGCGAGGTCGAGGTTATCTATCGCGCGTCACAGGGCGCATACGTCGGCGTGGTGACCGTTCATCCGAAGTCAGAGAAGTATGTCTTCATCCACGGCCCGGAAAATCCTGATGAAACATGGTATTACGACTTTCATCATCGGCGCGGAGTGATTGTTGAAAGCGGCAAGGTGAGCAATCTCGATGCAATGGATATTACCGCGCCATATACGCCAGGAGCGCTGCGCGGCGGCAGTCATGTACATGTCTTTAGCCCAAACGGTGAAAGGGTGAGCTTTACCTACAACGACCATGTAATGCATGAACTCGATCCGGCGCTGGATTTGCGAAATGTCGGTGTTGCTGCACCGTTTGGCCCGGTCAACGTACAAAAGCAGCATCCGCGTGAATACAGCGGTAGCCACTGGTGCGTGCTGGTAAGTAAAACCACGCCCACGCCACAGCCTGGCAGTGATGAAATCAATCGTGCTTATGAAGAAGGATGGGTAGGAAATCACGCGCTGGCGTTTATTGGCGACACACTTTCGGCAAAGGGCGAGAAAGTGCCGGAGCTGTTTATTGTCGAGTTGCCGAAAGATGAAGCTGGCTGGAAAGCGGCAGGTGATGCGCCGTTAAGTGGAACGGAAACAACCCTGCCCGCGCCACCGCGTGGCGTCGTGCAGCGACGTTTAACCTTTACCCACCATCGGGCTTATCCGGGGTTAGTCAACGTCCCGCGCCACTGGGTGCGCTGTAATCCGCAGGGTACGCAAATCGCGTTTTTAATGCGTGATGATAACGGCATTGTGCAACTGTGGCTTATCTCGCCACAGGGCGGCGAGCCGCACCAGTTAACCCATAACAAAACGGATATTCAGTCTGCATTTAACTGGCATCCATCAGGAGAATGGTTGGGCTTTGTGCTGGATAATCGGATTGCTTGTGCCCATGCGCAAAGCGGCGAGGTTGAGTATTTAACCGAAAACCACGCCAATCCACCTTCTGCGGACGCCGTGGTTTTCTCGCCGGATGGTCAATGGTTGGCGTGGATGGAGGACGGTCAGTTGTGGATCACCGAAACTGATCGCTAAATCAGTTATCAGGCATTCTGGCCGGTGGAATAACCGCATTGGTGGCTTGTGCGTTGGCTTCGCTTTTTTCAACGCGCGAGCGCACTGAGCTGTCTTTGCGGAACACATCCCACGGTAGCAATATTGTGTCCAGTACTGCGGTAAATGGCATGTCGAGTATCGCCAGCGATTTTGTGCCCCAGTTGGTTTCATCGTCGCCAATCATGGTTGCGCTGGCGCGGGTGCCAGGATACGTTCCTTCTTTCCCCCCGGTATGGGACATCACGCTGGAGCATCCTCCGAGTAATGTCATTCCGCTGCATATCATGAACGCTAACAACACATTTCTTATCATAATAAATTCATCTGTTGATCGTGGGTGTTGGCCTGATGAGTTATAGCGATCCCTTGCTGAAAATAACATCATCATTACGTCGCACTGTGGCGGCTATCGCACTTTAACGTTTCGTGCTGCCCCCTCAGTCTATGCAATAGACCATAAACTGCAAAAAAAAGTCCGCTGATAAGGCTTGAAAAGTTCATTTCCAGACCCATTTTTACATCGTAGCCGATGAGGACGCGCCTGATGGGTGTTCTGGCTACCTGACCTGTCCATTGTGGAAGGTCTTAGATTCTCGCTGATTTCAGGAGCTATTGATTATGCGTAACTTTGATTTATCCCCGCTTTACCGTTCTGCTATTGGATTTGACCGTTTGTTTAACCACTTAGAAAACAACCAGAGCCAGAGTAATGGCGGCTACCCTCCGTATAACGTTGAACTGGTAGACGAAAACCATTACCGCATTGCTATCGCTGTGGCTGGTTTTGCTGAGAGCGAACTGGAAATTACCGCCCAGGATAATCTGCTGGTGGTGAAAGGTGCTCACGCCGACGAACAAAAAGAGCGCACCTATCTGTACCAGGGCATCGCTGAACGCAACTTTGAACGTAAATTCCAGTTAGCTGAGAACATTCATGTTCGTGGTGCTAACCTGGTGAATGGTCTGCTGTATATCGATCTCGAACGCGTGATTCCGGAAGCGAAAAAACCGCGCCGTATCGAAATCAACTAATTCCCTAAGGCCGCCTGGCGCGGCCTGACATTTCCATGCTCGCCGTCAGGGAGCATATGCGAATCTTCGGATTTGCAGGTAATTACTCGCTTCTTAGAAGGAGAAATGACTATGCGTAACTTCGATTTATCCCCACTGATGCGTCAATGGATCGGTTTTGACAAACTGGCCAACGCACTGCAAAACGCCGGTGAAAGCCAGAGCTTCCCGCCGTACAACATTGAGAAAAGCGACGATAACCACTACCGCATTACCCTTGCGCTGGCAGGTTTCCGTCAGGAAGATTTAGAGATTCAACTGGAAGGTACGCGCCTGAGCGTAAAAGGCACGCCAGAGCAGCCAAAAGAAGAGAAAAAATGGCTGCATCAAGGGCTTATGAATCAGCCTTTTAGCCTGAGCTTTACGCTGGCTGAAAATATGGAAGTCTCTGGCGCAACCTTCGTAAACGGTTTACTGCATATTGATTTAATTCGTAATGAGCCTGAACCCATCGCAGCGCAGCGTATCGCTATCAGCGAACGTCCCGCGTTAAATAGCTAACTAGCTATTCTCTTTGCCCCGCCATTCTGGTGGGGCTTTTTTTTGTCTTTTTTCTTCAGCAATGCGTTAAATTTCGCCTGTTTAAGATATTTCGGCACGTTCTTTCCCGTGATAATGTGCGCTATAAGGCAAATCTGCTTCACCGATTCAGCCATAATCCGTAGCAATTAAAATGTTATTTCAAGAGAAATGGACGATGAGTGATATAGCATTAACGGTCAGTATTCTGGCTTTGGTGGCGGTCGTCGGGTTGTTTATCGGCAACGTCAAGTTTCGCGGTGTTGGATTGGGCATTGGCGGCGTGCTGTTCGGTGGGATCATCGTCGGCCATTTTGTTTCTCAGGCGGGGATGACATTAAGTAGCGATATGCTGCATGTTATTCAGGAGTTTGGCCTGATCCTGTTCGTTTATACCATCGGGATTCAGGTAGGGCCGGGCTTCTTTGCCTCATTGCGCGTCTCCGGATTACGCCTCAACCTGTTTGCTGTTCTGATCGTCATCATCGGTGGTCTGGTTACCGCCATCCTGCATAAACTGTTTGATATTCCACTGCCGGTAGTGCTGGGGATTTTTTCCGGCGCGGTCACCAATACGCCAGCGCTGGGGGCAGGGCAGCAGATCTTGCGCGACCTGGGGACACCGATGGCGATGGTCGATCAAATGGGGATGAGCTATGCGATGGCGTATCCATTTGGGATTTGCGGCATTTTGTTCACTATGTGGATGCTGCGGGTTATTTTCCGCGTCAATGTTGAGACTGAGGCCCAGCAGCACGAGTCCACGCGAACCAACGGCGGTGCGCTAATCAGGACGATTAACATCCGAGTTGAGAATCCTAATTTGCATAATTTAGCCATTAAAGATGTGCCGATTCTCAATGGCGATAAAGTTATTTGCTCACGATTGAAACGAGAAGAAACCCTAAAAGTGCCTTCGCCAGAAACCGTTATTCAACTGGGCGATTTGCTGCATCTGGTGGGGCAGCCTGCGGATTTACATAATGCGCAACTGGTGATTGGTCAGGAGGTCGATACCTCGCTGTCTACGAAAGGCACTGATTTGCGCGTCGCGCGTGTGGTGGTCACCAATGAAAACGTGCTCGGTAAACGTATTCGCGACCTGCACTTTAAAGAACGCTATGACGTTGTTATCTCGCGCCTGAACCGTGCTGGTGTTGAATTAGTTGCAAGTAGCGATATCAGCCTGCAGTTCGGCGATATCCTCAACCTGGTGGGGCGTCCGTCCGCAATTGATGCCGTTGCCAATGTGCTGGGGAATGCGCAGCAAAAACTGCAACAGGTTCAGATGCTGCCAGTGTTTATTGGTATCGGGCTTGGCGTATTGTTAGGTTCTATTCCCGTCTTTGTGCCTGGGTTCCCGGCGGCGTTGAAACTCGGGCTGGCGGGCGGTCCGCTGATTATGGCGTTGATCCTCGGGCGTATCGGCAGTATCGGCAAGCTGTACTGGTTTATGCCACCAAGCGCTAACCTGGCGCTACGCGAGTTAGGCATTGTGCTCTTTCTCTCGGTGGTTGGCCTGAAATCCGGCGGCGATTTTATCCATACACTGGTGGATGGCGAAGGGCTAAGCTGGATTGGTTATGGTGCCCTGATCACCGCCGTTCCGCTGATTACTGTTGGCATTCTGGCGCGGATGTTAGCCAAAATGAATTACCTGACCATGTGCGGGATGCTGGCAGGTTCCATGACCGATCCTCCGGCGCTGGCGTTTGCTAATAATCTTCATCCAACCAGCGGTGCGGCGGCGCTCTCTTACGCCACTGTCTATCCGTTAGTGATGTTCCTGCGCATTATCACACCCCAATTACTGGCGGTGCTCTTCTGGAGTATCGGTTAACTCTTTTCCCGGTGGAGTCGCCGTAAATGGTACTCCGCCTGGTATTTCTGAACATCATCGAGTCATTTACACACTCGCCATTCTGGTTATTACCTGTCCGTATTCTTCAGCACAGCTGACGGCGCATAACCAAATTTATGCTTAAAGGCTTTGCTGAAATGAAAGGAGTCGAAGAAGTTGAGCGTATCAGCGACTTCGCCAACCGAGTTCCCTTGTTGCTTTAATAGCGATAGCGCCAGATCCAGACGCGCATCGAGGTAATATTCTTTCGGCGTCTTGCCGGTATAGCGTAAAAACAGACGACGCAACC
Organism: Escherichia sp. E.sYA108; assembly: GCF_011754335.1. NCBI lineage: Bacteria > Pseudomonadati > Pseudomonadota > Gammaproteobacteria > Enterobacterales > Enterobacteriaceae > Escherichia > Escherichia sp. E.sYA108. The sequence continues at coordinate 19,429 of NZ_JAAQVZ010000001.1, forward strand.
AGGCCTCGCTACAGGGGATCGTGGCAGCCATATCAGCTACGCTCCAGCGTTGTTGTAGATTGGCATGTAAAGTGGCAATTAATTTTTCAATTTGCCGCCGTTGTGGATCTTTTTTACCGACTGCGTGCATAAGACAAATCCACTGATAAATAATTTTCGTCAGAAAAGCGACTGCCAGATTATTTTTTATTGCTTCTGGTGAAGTAATTAACTCAGCAACTTCGGTGAGTTCCTGATTATAAACTTCGCCATTATAAATAACGCTTTGCTGACCGACGGGAATATCCATCATACTGGTGGGGGTAAATTCCATCCAGTACTGTTCCCAGACCAAACCTTCACAGTGATAAGAGTGAATATCCATTGGCTTTAAAAATATAATACAGTTGCCATGCAGAGTTATTTGTTCGTCATTCTTTAAAAGAATTTTCCCACATCCTTGTACGGTATACACCGCAACCCATGAGTTGGCGATAAGCGGTTTCTTCTTGTCCCGCGGCCAGATCACCCGATAATGCTCGTCGGCGTAGGTATGCCAGAGCGATATCAGAGAAATTCCGCTGGAGATCACATTTTCGTTAATCAATAAGGGAATATTGTACGGAGTTTCGTTTTTTACATCCGAACTTTGCAATTTTCCATTCATTTTAATATCCCTCCGGCGAATTATGCTCACAACCTGAACTTAACAGAAAACAATCCGTTCAGGGATATGACGTTTGTATTTTAAGAATCTGACTGCCTGACCCGACGCATTTTACCTCTCCCTATATTCATGCGTCCGGGACATAAACATAAATAAGGGCTATGAGATGAATTCGTTACAAATCTTGAGTTTTGTCGGTTTTACGCTGCTGGTAGCGGTCATCACCTGGTGGAAGGTCCGTAAAACAGATACCGGATCGCAACAAGGCTATTTTCTTGCCGGACGTTCACTAAAAGCGCCGGTTATTGCCGCTTCGTTAATGCTAACCAACCTTTCCACGGAACAACTGGTCGGCCTTTCCGGGCAGGCCTACAAAAGTGGCATGTCGGTGATGGGCTGGGAAGTCACCTCTGCAGTGACGCTGATCTTCCTCGCGCTAATCTTTTTACCGCGCTATCTGAAGCGCGGCATTGCCACCATCCCCGATTTTCTGGAGGAACGTTATGATAAAACGACGCGTATTATCATCGACTTCTGCTTCCTCATTGCCACCGGCGTCTGCTTTCTGCCGATTGTTCTCTATTCCGGCGCGTTGGCGCTCAACAGCCTGTTTCATGTGGGTGAGTCGCTACAACTTTCCGATGGTGCGGCTATCTGGTTACTGGTGATTTTGCTTGGTCTGGCGGGAATTTTGTATGCGGTGATCGGCGGACTGCGCGCAATGGCAGTGGCGGACTCCATTAACGGTATTGGGCTGGTTATTGGCGGGTTGATGGTGCCGTTATTTGGCCTGATCGCGATGGGCAAGGGCAGCTTTATGCAGGGCATTGAGCAACTCACCACCGTTCACGCCGAGAAATTAAACTCAGTCGGCGGCCCGACCGATCCCTTGCCGATTGGCGCGGCATTTACCGGTTTGATTCTGGTGAACACCTTTTACTGGTGTACAAATCAGGGCATCGTGCAACGCACGCTGGCGTCAAAAAGCCTGGCGGAAGGGCAAAAGGGGGCGCTGTTAACGGCGGTGCTGAAAATGCTCGACCCGCTGGTACTGGTGCTGCCAGGGTTGATTGCGTTTCATCTGTATCAGGATTTACCGAAAGCCGACATGGCCTACCCGACGCTGGTCAATAACGTTCTGCCGGTGCCACTGGTGGGCTTCTTCGGTGCGGTGTTATTTGGTGCGGTGATCAGTACCTTCAACGGCTTTCTGAATAGCGCCAGTACGTTATTCAGTATGGGTATTTACCGGCGCATCATTAACCAGAATGCCGAGCCGCAACAGCTGGTCACCGTCGGGCGCAAATTTGGTTTCTTTATCGCCGTCGTTTCGGTGATGGTCGCGCCGTGGATCGCCAACGCGCCGCAGGGGCTGTATAGCTGGATGAAACAGCTCAACGGTATTTACAACGTGCCGCTGGTTACCATCATCATTATGGGCTTTTTCTTCCCGCGCATTCCGGCGCTGGCGGCAAAAGTGGCGATGGGGATTGGCATAATCAGCTACATCACCATCAACTATCTGGTGAAGTTCGACTTCCATTTCCTCTATGTGCTGGCCTGTACGTTCTGCATCAACGTGGTCGTGATGCTGATGATCGGTTTTATCAAACCGCGCGCCACGCCGTTCACCTTCAAAGATGCGTTTGCGGTGGACATGAAACCGTGGAAAAACGTCAAGATTGCGTCAATTGGTATCCTGTTCGCGATGATTGGCGTCTATGCCGGGCTGGCTGAATTCGGTGGCTACGGTACGCGCTGGTTAGCGATGATCAGTTATTTCATCGCCGCCGTAGTGATTGTCTACCTGATTTTTGACAGCTGGCGGCATCGTCACGACCCAGCCGTCACCTTTACTCCCGATGCGAAGGATAGCCTATGAAACGCCCCAATTTTCTGTTCATCATGACCGATACCCAGGCCACCAATATGGTCGGTTGCTATAGCGGTAAGCCGCTGAATACGCAAAATATTGATAGTCTGGCGGCAGAAGGTATTCGCTTTAATTCTGCCTACACCTGTTCACCGGTTTGTACACCTGCACGCGCCGGACTATTCACCGGTATCTACGCTAACCAGTCCGGCCCGTGGACCAACAACGTCGCGCCGGGCAAAAACATTTCCACCATGGGGCGCTACTTTAAGGATGCGGGCTATCACACCTGCTACATCGGCAAATGGCATCTCGATGGACATGACTATTTCGGCACTGGCGAGTGTCCGCCGGAGTGGGACGCTGATTACTGGTTCGATGGCGCGAACTATCTTAGTGAACTGACGGAGAAAGAGATTAGCCTGTGGCGCAATGGCCTAAACAGCGTTGAGGATTTACAGGCGAACCATATTGACGAAACCTTCACCTGGGCGCACCGCATCAGCAATCGGGCGGTGGATTTTCTGCAACAGCCCGCGCGCGCCGACGAACCTTTCCTGATGGTGATTTCGTATGATGAGCCGCATCACCCGTTCACCTGTCCGGTGGAGTATTTAGAGAAATACACTGATTTTTACTACGAACTGGGTGAGAAAGCAGAGGATGACCTGGCGAACAAACCGGAACATCACCGCTTATGGGCGCAGGCGATGCCATCGCCAGTCGGTGATGACGGGCTTTATCACCATCCGCTCTATTTTGCCTGCAATGACTTTGTTGATGACCAAATCGGACGGGTCATCAATGCCTTAACGCCAGAGCAACGTGAAAATACGTGGGTCATTTATACCTCCGATCATGGTGAAATGATGGGCGCACATAAGCTGATCAGTAAAGGAGCGGCGATGTATGACGACATCACCCGTATTCCGCTGATCATCCGTTCGCCGCAAGGGGAGCGGCGGCAGGTCGATACGCCAGTCAGTCATATCGATTTACTGCCGACAATGATGGCGCTGGCAGATATTGAAAAACCAGAGATTCTGCCGGGGGAAAATATCCTTGCCGTGAAAGAGCCACGCGGCGTAATGGTGGAATTTAACCGCTACGAGATTGAGCATGACAGCTTTGGCGGTTTTATTCCGGTGCGTTGCTGGGTGACGGATGACTTTAAACTGGTACTCAACCTCTTCACCAGTGATGAACTTTACGATCGCCGTAATGACCTAAATGAAATGCATAATCTGATCGATGATATCCGTTTTGCCGACGTTCGCCGCAAAATGCATGACGCCTTATTGGATTACATGGATAAAATTCGCGATCCGTTCCGCAGTTACCAGTGGAGTCTGCGTCCGTGGCGTAAAGATGCACGACCGCGCTGGATGGGGGCGTTTCGTCCACGCCCACAAGATGGCTATTCGCCAGTGGTACGCGACTATGACACCGGCCTACCGACACAAGGGGTGAAGGTGGAAGAGAAAAAACAGAAGTTCTGATGCATTATTGCTGTTCCTGGCCTACTTTTTCGGCGAGGAACAGTTTACAAGGAGCAACAATGAAAATTTCCCGCCTCGGAGAAGCACCTGATTATCGCTTCTCGCTGGCTAATGAGCGTACTTTTCTGGCGTGGATCCGTACCGCACTAGGCTTTCTGGCGGCGGGGGTTGGGCTTGATCAACTTGCGCCAGATTTCGCCACGCCCGTCATTCGCGAACTGCTGGCGTTGTTGTTGTGTCTGTTTTCCGGCGGGTTAGCGATGTATGGCTACCTGCGCTGGTTACGCAATGAAAAAGCGATGCGTCTGAAAGAGGACCTGCCCTACACCAACAGCTTATTAATCATCAGCTTAATATTGATGGTCGTAGCGGTGATCGTTATGGGACTGGTGTTGTATGCCGGATAGCCGCAAAGCCAGACGCATTGCCGACCCAGGGCTGCAGCCGGAGCGTACATCACTGGCGTGGTTTCGTACCATGCTGGGCTACGGCGCGTTGATGGCGTTGGCTATCAAACACAACTGGCACCAGGCGGGCATGTTATTCTGGATTTCGATTGGCATTCTCGCCATTGTGGCGCTGATCCTCTGGCACTACACCCGTAATCGCAATTTAATGGATGTCACGAATAGCGATTTTTCCCAATTTCACGTAGTCCGTGACAAATTTTTGATCTCCCTCGCGGTGTTATCTCTCGCAATACTGTTTGCTGTAACGCATATACATCAACTTATCGTATTTATTGAGAGAGTCGCATGACAGGAAGTCAGGTCATTGATGCTGAAGAGGACAGGCATAAACTGGTTGTAGAGTACAAGGATGCTCTGCAACCTGCCGATTTTTATCACAATTTCAAACAACGGGGTATCCGCTCCGTACAGCTTATTCCCCATCTTGAATTTGATGACCGGGGCGATCTGACGGCCGCTTCGGTGACAGCAGAGCTGTGGGGGAAATTTTTAATTGCCTTGTTCGAGTGTTGGGTACGGGCAGATATCAGTCGTATTTCGATTGAGCTTTTTGACGCCACCCTACAAAAATGGTGTGGCAGCGAAAACCCGCAACCGCGTCGTGGCTGCCAGGCGTGCGACTGGCATCGCCTGTGCCCGCACGCTCGGGAGGAGACGCCAGACAACGTGCTTTGTGCGGGCTATCAGGCGTTTTATTCTTACTCCGCGCCGCATATGCGGGTGATGCGTGATCTGATAAAGCAGCATCGTTCTCCCATGGAGCTGATGACGATGCTGCGGTGACGTGAGCTTAAACAGGCTGCCCCTGATGCGACATCCGCGTCGCCAGCGGTAGCCAGCACAGCACGATCAACAATCCCATTAAGGTCATCAACAACCCCAGGCTGCCCTGACCGGTTTGCGGCAACATCGCAGAGAGCGACGCCAGCACGCCGGAACCAATGTTTTGCAGACCGCCGACCAGCGCGCCAGCGGTGCCCGCCAGGAAGGGGAACGGCTCCATCGCGCCGCTGGTAGCCAGTGGAAACAGCATCCCGGCACCGAAAAAGAACAGCGCGGCGGGAATGAGCAGCGTCCAGACATTCATCACGCCAAACCAGTCGGGGATCCACATCAGCAAGCCAGCCAGCAGGCAACAGATAACCGACTGCCACATCAACGTTGAGAAGCGTTTATTGGGACGTCCGGCAAACCATGCGCCAAAAAATGCCGCCGGAATCGGCAGAATAAACAAAATACTGACCGTCATACTGCTCAGCCCTAACACCGCGCCCATCAGCACGCCGGAGCAGGCTTCAAAGGCGGCAATTCCGGCCAGACCGCCAATCAGCATCAGCAAATAACAGTTAAAACCGCTGTTACCGAAAAGCGTTTTATAACTGGTAAGCAGGCGCGTGCGCGGTGCGTCGACCGGACGCGTTTCCGGCATCCAGCGGGCCATACTGAAAGTCACACCGGCACAAAGAACCAACAAAAAGAGATAACAGGCACGCCAGTTCCACATCGTATCCAGCAGACCGCCGATTAGCGGTGCGAGCAACGGACTGACAAGAATCCCCATGTTTAACAGGCTGTTAGCATGGCGCAACTGTGTCCGTTCATATAAATCGCGCGGCAAAGTACGCGCCATTACGCCGCCAACGCCGGTGCCCATCCCCTGCATCGCGCTGGCGGCAATCAATACCGTCAAACTGGAGGTCGTGACCGCGACCAGCGTTGCCAGCATAAAAATGGACATTCCGACGAGGATCACCGGTCGGCGACCCACGCGGTCGGAAATCGGGCCATAAAACAGCTGTGAGACACCGTAAGTCAGCAGATAAGCGCCCATTACGCTCTGCACCGCCCCTTCACGGACATTGAGATCGCGCGCCATATCGGCAATAGCTGGAATATAAATGGTTTGCGCCATCTGACCGACGGCCACGAGTAATACCAACATCAATAACAAATTGACGTTTCTATGCCTTTTCATTATCACGGATGCTTTTATAAAAATAATTAGAATAAGTCACTACGCATTCCCATAAATGCGGGAGAGGAATCTATCACATTGATGAATGTTAGCCAGATATACGCCAGGAATGGGGAATTGTTTAGCGGCAGAATATGTAAACAAAAGCGGCAATAAATGTTGCCGGGAACAGTGATGGTGCGGTTGGTAGGGTAAGGTGTTTACGCTGTATTCGACATGAATAAGGCGCACTCTGTCAACAATCTGACCGTCTTTCAGGTGATGATGCTTTATTGCCTGAGTTTCAGTTCAAAATGTGATCTGCCACGTATTTTTATCCGGAAGAAAAATTTTCCATTGTCTCCCCTGTAAAGCTGTGCTTGTATAAATATTGTTAAACACAAAACCAACAAGGTCCCTAATGACTACTTCCATGTTCAACGCAAAACTACTACCAACTGCGCCATCCGCCGCAGTGGTCGTCGTGCGTGTGGTGGTGGTCGTCGGCAATGCGCCGTAGGGACTGGAACAACACACGATTCCAAAACCCCGCCGGCGCAAACCGGGCGGGGTTTTTCGTTTAAGCTCCTCCCGGAAAGTCGGCCCAGAAGAAAAGGACTGGAGCATGGCAAGTTCGGGCACAACATCGACGCGTAAGCGCTTTACCGGCGCAGAATTTATCGTTCATTTCCTGGAACAGCAGGGCATTAAGATTGTGACGGGTATTCCGGGCGGTTCTATCCTGCCTGTTTACGATGCCTTAAGCCAAAGCACGCAAATCCGCCATATTCTGGCTCGCCATGAACAGGGCGCGGGGTTTATCGCTCAGGGAATGGCGCGCACCGACGGTAAACCGGCGGTCTGTATGGCCTGTAGCGGACCGGGTGCGACTAACCTGGTGACCGCCATTGCCGATGCGAGGCTGGACTCCATCCCGCTGATTTGCATCACTGGTCAGGTTCCCGCCTCGATGATCGGCACCGACGCCTTCCAGGAAGTCGACACCTACGGCATCTCTATCCCCATCACCAAACACAACTATCTGGTCAGACATATCGAAGAACTCCCGCAGGTCATGAGCGATGCCTTCCGTATTGCGCAATCAGGCCGCCCTGGCCCGGTGTGGATAGACATTCCTAAGGATGTGCAAACGGCAGTTTTTGAGATTGAAACACAGCCCGCTATGGCAGAAAAAGCCGCCGCACCCGCCTTTAGCGAAGAAAGTATTCGTGACGCGGCGGCGATGATTAACGCCGCCAAACGCCCGGTGCTTTATCTGGGTGGTGGTGTGATCAACGCGCCTGCGCGAGTGCGTGAACTGGCGGAGAAAGCGCAACTGCCTACCACCATGACTTTAATGGCGCTGGGTATGTTGCCAAAAGCGCATCCGCTGTCGCTGGGTATGCTGGGGATGCACGGTGTGCGCAGCACCAACTATATTTTGCAGGAGGCGGATCTGCTGATTGTACTCGGTGCGCGTTTTGATGACCGGGCGATTGGCAAAACCGAGCAGTTCTGTCCGAATGCCAAAATTATTCATGTCGATATCGACCGCGCAGAGCTGGGCAAAATCAAGCAACCGCATGTGGCAATTCAGGCGGATGTTGATGACGTGTTGGCGCAGTTGATCCCGCTGGTGGAAGCGCAACCGCGTGCAGAGTGGCACCAGTTGGTGGCGGATTTGCAGCGTGAATTCCCGTGTCCAATCCCGAAAGCGTGCGATCCATTAAGCCATTACGGCCTGATCAACGCCGTTGCCGCCTGTGTCGATGACAATGCGATTATCACCACCGACGTGGGTCAGCATCAGATGTGGACCGCGCAAGCCTATCCGCTCAATCGCCCACGCCAGTGGCTGACCTCCGGCGGGCTGGGCACGATGGGTTTTGGCCTGCCTGCGGCGATTGGCGCGGCGCTGGCGAACCCGGACCGCAAAGTGTTGTGCTTCTCCGGCGACGGCAGCCTGATGATGAATATTCAGGAGATGGCGACCGCCAGTGAAAATCAGCTGGATGTTAAAATCATTTTGATGAACAACGAAGCGCTGGGGCTGGTGCATCAGCAACAGAGTCTGTTCTACAAGCAGGGCGTTTTTGCCGCTACCTATCCGGGCAAAATCAACTTTATGCAGATTGCCGCCGGATTCGGCCTCGAAACCTGTGATTTGAATAACGAAGCCGATCCGCAGGCTGCATTGCAGGAAATCATCAATCGCCCTGGCCCGGCGCTGATCCATGTGCGCATTGATGCCGAAGAAAAAGTGTACCCGATGGTGCCGCCAGGTGCGGCGAATACTGAAATGGTGGGGGAATAAGCCATGCAAAACACAACTCATGATAACGTGATTCTGGAACTCACCGTTCGCAACCATCCGGGTGTAATGACCCACGTTTGTGGCCTTTTTGCCCGTCGCGCTTTTAACGTTGAAGGCATTCTCTGCCTGCCGATTCAGGACAGCGACAAAAGCCACATCTGGCTACTGGTCAATGACGACCAGCGTCTGGAGCAGATGATAAGCCAGATAGACAAGCTGGAAGATGTGGTGAAAGTGCAGCGTAATCAGTCCGATCCGACGATGTTTAACAAGATTGCGGTGTTTTTTCAGTAAGTGATTTTCTCGCCTGGATGGGATATTTACATCCGGGCGAGCTTATATACTCTAAATAATTCGAGTTGCAGGAAGGCGACAAGCGAGTGAATCCCCAGGAGCTTACATAAGTAAGTGACTGGGGGGAGCGAACGCAGACGCAGCACATGCAACTTGAAGTATGACGAGTATATTCTGTAACTCGAATTATTCAGAGTATATATTCGTCCATTGAAGACAACATTGATTTCTTATTCATATCTTCAGGCCAATTCACTTCACGGCCCCAAATACCTGGAGCAGTATTGATAGATTTCTCTAAAAACTCATCGTCAAAATTCATAAAGCTATTAATCCATAACCATAATTTGTGATTTGTCATATGCAATGCATCTATAGCACTCTCTGTCGTTATCAGGTTAAAGGTGTCAATAATATTTGTACTGTCTAATGATTCATAAACAATACAGCGAATAGTGGAGTATGAGGAATGGCGATTTTGTGCAAAAAAAGCTATACCTTGAATTTGTTCCCAGTCGTACTCTTTATATTCAGGCTTGGTATGTTTATAGAATGGATAGTGCCACCAGAAAGTATAGGTTGATTTATGACTCATATCATTAAGAATATAATCACAAATATAGACCTTTCCTGTTTTTCTATTAAAACGGATTGGGTAATGTCGCGGAGCAAAGATAAAATAATTTAGAATAGCAGCAAAAACAAAAGACATGAAAAAAATTGCGCAGTAAGCAATATGTAGCATTAACTCAGAGTCTGCTCTGTATCTCCACGTATCTAAGTATCGTTCGAAGTTAAATGTTATGTCATATATAAAGAATAAAACAGAGGCAAAACATAAAATAACGATAGGTAAGAAAAGAACGATGCTCAGCATGTTCATACCATAAAATGACGTGTAGTTTCGCGTTATCTCACAGTAGTTGTCATTAATATATGTTAATTTATCACTGTTTGATAACTTCTCACTGTTGCTTTGTGTTCTTTTGTTTATTTCATTAATGAGTCGTGGATCAATAGTTTGTTTTATTAAGTGAGGGTGAGTGCGCATATCTGCTCCTTTTTTACAGACAATATCACGCAGGGATTTTTTTGTACATTAATCGGTGGGTTTTATTATTAAAGTGTAATAATGAAGCAGGCATGCTTGTCATACTTCAAGTTGCATGTGCTGTGTCTGCGAATTATTTAGAGAGTGGTTTTTATACTGAAGTAATAATTCATAAATATACAAACAATCAAACTATAAATATAAAATATATATTTTTCTTATTCAAAATGGATACTAACAAGGTATTAATGCTGCCAGCGTTTTTAATGATTAGTCGATATACCAAACCTTGAAGGCATCATTTCTTTTCACAAGCAACAGGAGCGCAGCTTTTTTCAGTAACCGCTCAAGGCTTGAACAGTGGCGCGCTTATCGTTAAGGTAAGCGCGTTTTATTACCCGCCAGGACAAGACCATGATCACCGTTGCCCTTATAGACGATCACCTTATCGTCCGCTCCGGCTTTGCGCAGCTGCTGGGGCTGGAACCTGATTTGCAGGTAGTTGCCGAGTTTGGTTCGGGGCGCGAGGCGCTGGCGGGGCTGCCGGGGCGCGGTGTGCAGGTGTGTATTTGCGATATCTCCATGCCTGATATCTCCGGTCTGGAGCTTCTAAGCCAGCTGCCGAAAGGCATGGCGACAATTATGCTCTCCGTTCATGACAGTCCGGCGCTGGTTGAGCAGGCGCTTAACGCGGGGGCGCGCGGCTTTCTCTCCAAACGCTGTAGCCCGGATGAACTCATTGCTGCGGTGCATACGGTTGCCACGGGCGGCTGTTATCTGACGCCGGATATTGCCATTAAACTGGCATCCGGTCGCCAGGACCCGCTAACCAAACGCGAACGCCAGGTGGCGGAAAAACTGGCGCAAGGAATGGCGGTGAAAGAGATTGCTGCCGAACTGGGCTTGTCGCCGAAAACGGTACACGTCCATCGCGCCAATCTGATGGAAAAACTGGGCGTCAGTAACGACGTTGAACTGGCGCGCCGCATGTTTGATGGTTGGTGATGAAGACGTTGTTCTCCCGCTTAATTACCGTTATTGCCTGCTTTTTTATCTTCTCTGCCGCATGGTTTTGCCTGTGGAGTATCAGCCTGCACCTGGTTGAGCGCCCTGATATGGCGGTGCTGTTATTTCCGTTTGGCCTGCGGCTAGGGCTAATGCTGCAATGCCCGCGCGGATACTGGCCGGTGCTACTGGGTGCGGAGTGGCTGCTGATTTACTGGCTAATGCAGGCGGTCGGTTTAACCCATTTCTCCTTATTGATGATCGGTAGTTTACTGACGTTGTTGCCCGTGGCGCTGATCTCGCGCTATCGCCATCAACGTGACTGGCGCACCTTGCTGTTACAGGGTGCGGCGTTAACGGCGGCGGCGTTGTTGCAGTCGCTGCCCTGGCTTTGGCACGGCAAAGAGTCGTGGAATGCGCTGCTGCTGACTTTAACTGGTGGCCTGACGCTGGCCCCGATATGTCTGGTGTTCTGGCACTATCTCGCCAATAACACCTGGCTGCCGCTCGGCCCGTCACTGGTTTCCCAGCCGATCAACTGGCGTGGGCGGCATCTGGTCTGGTACTTGCTACTGTTTGTTATCAGCCTCTGGCTCCAGTTGGGATTGCCGGACGAACTGTCGCGCTTTACGCCATTCTGTCTGGCGCTGCCGATTATCGCGCTGGCCTGGCACTATGGTTGGCAAGGAGCGCTGATTGCGACATTGATGAACGCCATCGCGCTGATCGCCAGTCAAACCTGGCGCGATCATCCGGTGGATTTATTGCTCTCGCTGCTGGTGCAAAGTCTGACAGGGTTGTTACTGGGCGCAGGCATCCAGCGGTTGCGTGAACTTAACCAGTCGCTGCAAAAGGAACTGGCGCGCAATCAGCATCTCGCTGAACGGTTGCTGGAAACCGAAGAGAGCGTGCGCCGTGATGTGGCACGTGAGCTGCACGATGATATCGGTCAGACCATCACTGCTATTCGAACTCAAGCGGGCATTGTCCAGCGGCTCGCGGCGGATAACGCCAGCGTGAAACAGAGCGGGCAGCTCATCGAACAACTGTCGCTGGGCGTTTACGACGCGGTGCGCCGCTTGTTAGGGCGGTTACGTCCGCGCCAGCTGGATGATCTCACCCTGGAGCAGGCCATCCGCTCACTGATGCGGGAAATGGAGCTGGAAGGGCGCGGCATTGTCAGTCATCTCGAATGGCGAATCGATGAATCAGCGTTAAGCGAAAACCAGCGCGTGACGCTGTTTCGTGTCTGCCAGGAAGGGCTGAACAACATTGTGAAACATGCTGATGCCAGCGCGGTCACCCTGCAAGGCTGGCAGCATGATGAGCGGTTAATGCTGGTGATTGAAGACGATGGCAGCGGTTTACCGCCAGATTCCGGGCAACACGGTTTTGGCCTTACCGGAATGCGCGAGCGCGTAACGGCGCTGGGTGGCACATTGACCATTTCCTGTCTGCACGGCACGCGTGTCAGCGTTTCTCTACCTCAACGTTATGTCTAAGGTTCGATGATGTTGCCGTTTCTGAAAGCGCCTGCCGATGCGCCATTAATGACTGATAAACATGAAATTGATGCCCGCTATCGCTACTGGCGTCGGCATATTCTGCTGACCATCTGGCTGGGTTACGCGCTGTTTTACTTCACGCGTAAAAGTTTTAACGCCGCCGTACCAGAAATCCTTGCTAACGGCGTGCTCAGCCGTAGCGATATTGGCCTGTTAGCGACCCTGTTTTACATTACCTACGGCGTGTCGAAGTTTGTCTCCGGCATTGTCAGCGATCGCTCAAATGCCCGTTATTTTATGGGGATAGGGCTTATTGCCACGGGCATTATCAACATTCTGTTTGGCTTCTCGACGTCGCTATGGGCGTTTGCCGTGCTTTGGGTGTTGAACGCCTTTTTCCAGGGCTGGGGTTCACCGGTGTGTGCGCGTCTGTTAACCGCTTGGTATTCTCGTACCGAGCGCGGCGGTTGGTGGGCATTATGGAACACGGCGCATAACGTCGGCGGCGCACTCATTCCCATTGTGATGGCAGCGAGCGCGCTGCATTACGGCTGGCGTGCCGGGATGATGATTGCGGGTTGTATGGCGATCGTCGTGGGGATTTTTCTCTGCTGGCGGCTGCGCGATCGTCCGCAGGCGTTAGGTTTACCGGCGGTTGGTGAATGGCGGCACGACGCACTGGAGATTGCTCAACAACAAGAAGGGGCAGGGCTGACGCGTAAAGAGATCCTCACCAAATATGTGTTGCTGAATCCGTATATCTGGCTGCTTTCGTTTTGCTATGTGCTGGTCTATGTGGTTCGGGCGGCGATCAACGACTGGGGCAATTTGTATATGTCCGAGACGCTGGGCGTCGATCTGGTCACGGCGAATACGGCAGTGACAATGTTTGAACTGGGCGGATTTATCGGTGCGCTGGTAGCGGGTTGGGGTTCGGACAAACTGTTTAACGGCAACCGCGGGCCGATGAATTTGATTTTCGCCGCCGGAATTTTGCTTTCAGTCGGCTCGCTGTGGCTGATGCCATTTGCCAGCTACGTGATGCAGGCAACCTGCTTCTTCACCATTGGTTTTTTTGTCTTTGGCCCGCAGATGTTAATCGGCATGGCGGCGGCAGAGTGTTCCCACAAAGAGGCGGCAGGGGCGGCGACGGGATTTGTCGGCTTGTTTGCTTATCTTGGTGCGTCGCTTGCTGGTTGGCCGCTGGCGAAAGTACTCGATACCTGGCACTGGAGCGGATTTTTTGTGGTTATCGCCATCGCCGCCGGGATTTCCGCACTGCTATTACTGCCCTTTTTGAACGCCCAGACACCGCGAGAAGCGTGATGCATCTCACCTTTTCACTTCATATCCGGCAAAACTAAGAAATTTTCCAGGTTTTGCCTGGACGCTATCTCAGGCCTGATTTGCTGCTGATTTTTACAATGCATGCCTCACGCAGGTATTCATTTCAGGAGTAACCCATGCTGGCTTTCTTAAACCAGGTTCGCAAGCCGACCCTGGACCTTCCGCTCGAAGTGCGGCGCAAAATGTGGTTCAAACCGTTCATGCAATCCTACCTGGTGGTCTTTATCGGCTACCTTACGATGTACCTGATTCGCAAGAACTTTAACATCGCGCAGAACGACATGATCTCGACCTACGGGTTGAGCATGACGCAGCTGGGGATGATCGGCCTGGGCTTCTCCATCACTTATGGCGTGGGTAAAACGCTGGTTTCTTACTACGCCGACGGCAAAAACACCAAACAATTCCTGCCGTTCATGCTGATCCTGTCTGCCATTTGTATGCTGGGCTTCAGTGCCAGTATGGGCAGCGGCTCGGTTAGCCTGTTCCTGATGATTGCCTTCTACGCCTTAAGCGGCTTTTTCCAGAGTACCGGCGGTTCGTGCAGTTACTCCACCATCACCAAATGGACGCCGCGTCGTAAACGCGGGACATTCCTCGGTTTCTGGAACATTTCTCACAACCTTGGTGGTGCAGGCGCAGCAGGTGTGGCGCTGTTCGGCGCAAATTACCTGTTCGATGGTCATGTCATCGGCATGTTTATTTTCCCGTCGATTATCGCGCTGATTGTTGGTTTTATCGGTCTGCGTTACGGCAGCGACTCCCCGGAATCTTATGGCCTCGGCAAAGCTGAAGAGCTGTTTGGCGAGGAGATCAGTGAAGAGGATAAAGAGACAGAATCTACCGATATGACCAAGTGGCAGATCTTTGTTGAGTATGTGCTGAAAAACAAAGTGATCTGGCTGCTGTGCTTTGCCAACATTTTCCTCTATGTGGTGCGTATTGGTATCGACCAGTGGTCAACCGTGTATGCGTTCCAGGAACTGAAACTCTCTAAAGCGGTGGCAATTCAGGGCTTTACGCTGTTTGAAGCTGGTGCGCTGGTCGGTACGCTGCTGTGGGGCTGGCTCTCTGACCTGGCGAACGGTCGCCGTGGCCTGGTGGCCTGTATCGCGCTGGCGCTGATTATCGCCACGCTCGGTGTGTATCAACACGCCAGCAACGAATATATCTACCTGGCTTCTCTCTTTGCGTTGGGTTTCCTGGTCTTTGGCCCGCAATTGTTGATTGGTGTGGCTGCTGTTGGCTTTGTACCTAAAAAAGCGATTGGCGCTGCCGATGGTATTAAAGGCACCTTCGCTTACCTGATTGGTGACAGCTTTGCCAAGTTAGGTCTGGGAATGATTGCCGATGGGACGCCGGTATTTGGCCTTACCGGCTGGGCAGGCACCTTCGCCGCGCTGGATATCGCCGCGATTGGTTGTATCTGCCTGATGGCGATAGTGGCGGTGATGGAAGAACGCAAAATCCGCCGCGAGAAAAAAATTCAGCAGTTGACAGTGGCATAAACGTAACTGGTGACTTTTGCCCGGCATGACGCCGGGCTTTTTTTTATTATTCCGTGACTTCCAGCGTAGTGAAGGCAAACTTCTCACCATCAAACAGCCCCTGACTGGTTAGTTTCAGCGCGGGGATCACTGGCAGGGAAAGAAACGCCATCTGAATAAACGGCTCATCCGGTAACGGACCGCATTCACGGGCGGCGGCTTTCAGGGCGTCAATTTGCTCCGCCAGTGACTGCGCCGTGTCGGTGCTCATTAGCCCGGCAATGGGCAACGGTAGATGACTTTGTACCTGGCCGTTACGGACCACGCACAGCCCGCCGCCATCCTGAATCACCTGATTGACCGCCAGCGCCATCTCTTCTGCGCTACGACCGATCACCACAATATTATGGCTGTCATGGCTGACCGTCGCAGCCAGCGCACCTTCATTCAGGCCAAAGCCGCCGAGCAAACCACAGGCCGGAGCCAGTCGTTGTCCGTAACGCTCAAGAACGGCAATAAAGCACACATCATCGCGATCAAAACCGTTTTCGCTGTAGACGCTGGAGCGGGAGTGCGTGATCAGTTCGTTATGGATTACCTCAATAACGCGATAGCGTTTTCCGGGGGTAAATTGCAGGGCAAAGTCGCTGGCGGAAACTGGCTGGCGATCAATGGTATTGCCATATGGCGGGGCGGATTGTGCCAGTCTCGCCGACTCTTCCGCCTGTAAGGTTTGTGCATCGATCGGCTCGCCTTTCACCAGTACCTGCTGCACCGTGACCTTACGCGCATCGCTCAACAGGACGATATCGGCCTGCTTGCCGGGTGCCAGTAAGCCGAGGTGATTCAGACCAAAATGGCGCGCCGTCGACCAGCTGGCTACGCGATATGCCACATGCAGCGGTACATTGTGTTGTTCGATCAGGCGGCGAATTAAGGCATCGATGTGTCCTTCATGGGCGATCTCCCACGGGTTACGGTCATCGGTACAGAGCATGCATTGCGGGCTGTTAAATTCGTTGATCAACGGTGCCAGCGCGTTGAGATTGCGGGCTGCGGACCCTTCACGGATCATCAATGACATGCCGAGTTGCAATTTCCGGCGTCCTTCTTCCAACTGATAACTTTCGTGGCAGTTTTCAATACCCGCAGCAATATAGGCGTTAAGTTCTTTACCACCCAAACCCGGGCAGTGACCGTCCAGTGTCAGGTGGCGAAATGCGTCCAGTTTATCGAGCAGCGCATTCTGCCCGCTAATTATGCCAGGGTAGTCCATCATTTCTGCAAGGCCGGTAACCTGCGGATGGTCCCGCCAGGCGAGCATCTGTTCAAGGGTAAAACTGGCACCATTAACATCGCAGCCTTCCAGGGCGGGTACGCAAGAGCTGACCTGTAAGTACTGGTTTTGCCTTGCCTGTTCGGCACAGCGGGCAAACCAGGCGAATCCGGCTTCTCCCATCACGTTGACGATTTCATGAGGGTCGCAAATAACGGTCGTCAGGCCGCGCGGCAGGGTAGCAGTTTCAAAGGTGACCGGCGTCATCATGCTGGATTCAATATGCAGGTGAGCATCAATAAACCCTGGCACCGCCGTTGCGCCGCGGGCATCAATCCGCTGCAAAGCCGGAGCATCAGCGTATTCTGCGCCAACACCGGCAATGTAACGTCCTTTAATCACAATTGGGCCGGAAATTTCTCCGCCATTGATCAGGTCGAGAATAGAGACATTATCAATAATATAATCGGCAACAGCGTCTCCACGGGAAACGGCTAACAATTCCTGGTATTCAGCCCGGCTAATGTGATGAAATTTATGGTTAATAGAATTATTCATATTTTTCTCATTTTGATTTTATCAATTTGATTATTATTTATCATAAAGAAACGTCGCGAGATTATTAAAGAATATCCATTAATGTGCAATTGAAATGTGATAATTATCACTGAACCGTTGTTGTCATTTGTTTTACAAAAGCAAGGGATTAAATCTCCTCCAATGGACAAAAAAATGAATAATGACAATACCGATTACGTGAGTAATGAATCAGGGACGCTTTCGCGATTATTTAAACTACCTCAGCATGGGACCACCGTCCGCACAGAATTGATTGCGGGGATGACCACTTTTTTAACCATGGTGTACATCGTTTTTGTGAACCCGCAAATCCTCGGCGCGGCACAAATGGACCCAAAAGTGGTGTTTGTTACCACCTGTTTGATTGCCGGTATCGGCAGTATTGCGATGGGGATATTTGCTAACTTACCCGTGGCACTGGCTCCGGCAATGGGGCTGAACGCCTTCTTTGCCTTCGTGGTCGTGGGGGCGATGGGTATCTCCTGGCAGACCGGGATGGGCGCGATATTCTGGGGCGCAGTTGGGCTATTTTTGCTCACGCTGTTTCGTATCCGGTACTGGATGATCTCCAACATTCCATTAAGTTTACGTATTGGTATCACCAGCGGAATCGGATTATTTATCGCCTTAATGGGATTAAAAAATACTGGCGTTATTGTCGCCAATAAAGACACCCTGGTGATGATTGGCGATTTAAGTTCTCACGGCGTGTTGTTAGGTATTTTAGGGTTTTTTATTATAACTGTGTTGTCATCACGTCATTTTCATGCCGCGGTGCTTGTTTCTATTGTGGTGACGTCTTGCTGTGGATTATTTTTCGGTGATGTTCATTTTAGCGGCGTCTATTCCATTCCGCCTGATATTAGCGGCGTCATTGGTGAAGTGGATTTGAGCGGTGCGTTATCACTTGAACTCGCCGGTATCATTTTCTCCTTTATGCTGATCAACTTATTTGATTCATCAGGGACATTAATTGGTGTGACTGATAAAGCTGGCTTAATAGATAGTAACGGCAAATTCCCCAATATGAATAAGGCGCTGTATGTTGATAGCGTCAGTTCGGTGGCGGGTGCGTTTATCGGTACCTCGTCTGTTACCGCCTATATTGAAAGTACTTCAGGTGTGGCTGTCGGCGGTCGCACGGGGCTGACTGCGGTTGTTGTTGGCGTTATGTTCCTGCTGGTTATGTTCTTCTCACCGCTGGTGGCGATGGTTCCTCCTTACGCAACCGCCGGAGCGTTAATCTTCGTTGGCGTATTGATGACATCGAGCCTGGCACGCGTTAACTGGGATGATTTTACCGAATCGGTGCCTGCGTTTATTACCACGGTGATGATGCCCTTTACGTTCTCGATCACCGAAGGGATTGCACTAGGCTTTATGTCGTACTGCATCATGAAAGTGTGCACCGGGCGCTGGCGCGATCTAAACCTGTGTGTGGTGGTGGTCGCAGCTCTGTTTGCACTGAAGATTATTCTGGTGGATTAGTAACTGGCGAGGGTTTCCAGATATCATGAGTTCTGATTACGCAGGAGAACTCATGATCTGGATAATGCTCGCCACGCTGGCGGTAGTGTTTGTGGTTGGTTTTCGGGTGCTGACATCCGGGGCCAGAAAAGCGATTCGCCGTCTCAGCGATCGGCTGAACATCGATGTCGTACCCGTGGAGTCGATGGTCGATCAAATGGGAAAGTCAGCCGGTGACGAATTTTTACGTTATTTGCATCGCCCGGATGAGTCGCACCTGCAAAACGCCGCGCAGGTGTTGCTCATCTGGCAAATTGTCATTGTCGATGGTAGCGAACAGAACCTGCTGCAATGGCATCGGATTTTACAAAAAGCCCGCCTTGCCGCGCCGATTACTGATGCTCAGGTCAGGCTGGCGCTGGGTTTTCTGCGCGAAACCGAACCTGAAATGCAGGATATCAATGCTTTTCAGATGCGCTATAACGCGTTCTTTCAGCCTGCCGAGGGCGTTCACTGGCTGCATTAAAACCGCTTCGTCTTATCAGCCTACAGACCGCGCCTGACCTGGTGGGTGGATAAGACGTTCACACCGCATCCGGTAATCTTTGCCCTGTTCCGTTTCGATCTTAACTCCAGCTCAAGCAACATCGTAAAAGTTGCAAAAACGTTAAATGCATCACACATTTCAATGTTAGACTGGTCGGCTTTTCCCCTGAAACATGCCACGGGTAACACCATGAGTGAATTTATTGCTGAAAACCGCGGCGCGAATGCCATCACCCGACCGAACTGGTCAGCCGTTTTCTCGGTGGCGTTTTGCGTCGCCTGTCTGATTATCGTTGAGTTTTTGCCTGTCAGTTTGTTGACGCCAATGGCCCAGGATTTAGGCATTTCGGAAGGGGTTGCCGGGCAATCGGTGACCGTGACCGCCTTTGTGGCGATGTTTGCCAGTTTGTTTATTACCCAGACCATTCAGGCCACTGACCGCCGCTACGTTGTCATTCTGTTCGCCGTTTTGCTGACGCTTTCCTGTTTGCTGGTTTCCTTTGCCAACTCATTCAGTCTGCTGTTAATCGGTCGCGCCTGTCTGGGGCTGGCGCTGGGCGGGTTCTGGGCGATGTCGGCGTCGCTGACCATGCGTCTGGTACCGCCGCGTACGGTGCCGAAGGCGCTGTCGGTGATCTTCGGCGCGGTTTCTATTGCGCTGGTGATTGCCGCGCCGTTGGGCAGTTTTTTAGGCGAGCTTATCGGTTGGCGCAATGTCTTTAATGCGGCGGCGGCGATGGGTGTGCTGTGTATTTTCTGGATTATCAAATCACTGCCTTCGCTGCCAGGTGAACCTTCGCATCAGAAACAAAATACTTTCCGCTTATTACAACGTCCGGGAGTGATGGCCGGGATGATCGCCATCTTTATGTCCTTTGCCGGTCAGTTTGCTTTTTTCACTTATATTCGCCCAGTGTATATGAATCTGGCGGGATTCGGTGTTGATGGCTTAACCCTGGTGCTGCTGAGTTTTGGTATCGCCAGCTTTGTCGGGACATCGCTTTCGTCGTTTATTCTCAAACGTTCGGTGAAACTGGCCTTAGCGGGCGCACCGTTTGTGCTCGCCCTGAGCGCGCTGGTACTGACGCTGTGGGGAAGCTATAAAATTGTTGCTACTGGTGTTGCGATTATCTGGGGGCTGACCTTTGCTTTAATTCCCGTTGGTTGGTCAACGTGGATCACTCGCTCATTGGCCGATCAGGCAGAAAAGGCTGGATCTATTCAGGTGGCCGTTATTCAGCTTGCTAACACCTGCGGTGCGGCAATCGGCGGTTATGCGTTGGATAACATTGGTCTGACTTCGCCGCTGATGTTGTCCGGCACATTGATGTTGCTGACTGCATTGTTGGTGACTGCAAAGGTGAAAATGAAGAAATCCTGATATCAGGTAAAGAAG
Organism: Escherichia sp. E.sYA108; assembly: GCF_011754335.1. Taxonomy (NCBI): domain Bacteria; kingdom Pseudomonadati; phylum Pseudomonadota; class Gammaproteobacteria; order Enterobacterales; family Enterobacteriaceae; genus Escherichia; species Escherichia sp. E.sYA108. The sequence goes on from NZ_JAAQVZ010000001.1 coordinate 40,138, forward strand.
CGTTGGTCAGTGGTTGTTGCCGTTCTTACATATCCGGGCATTCTACCTTACCCAACGCTTCCCAATAATTGCTCTGATTATTACGTTCCATCGCCACGATGGCCTCGCGTATATGTTGTTTATTGTTTTCATCTGACAACATTAACTTTTCCCACGCTTCATCTGATAATGACGCCTGTGGCGTGCAAATTTTACGTAAATCTTGCAATACCGTGGTTTTCTCTTTTGCCGACTGTAGAGAACTGAATGGCGACTCGGCCTGAGAAATGGCTGGAAAAATCAGGAATACGGTAATCATGAGTAGCATCGTTGGCTTCATAGCGGCAACCTTCTGCAAATGTGCATCGAATGAAGCATAAGTGTAGTTTGCTTTTGCCGCTCTCATCATGCTGTACGAAAGGTGTTTGCGTGGTCAGTAAGAAGTGCCAGACTTTATATTCCACTTTTATTCCTTTTTATTCTTATCGATAGCGTTTCGTTTTTTAAACTGCAGCGACCTTACCGCTATAGTCAGGTAATCATTAATAAAAGGATAAAAAAATGAAACTGACAACACATCATCTACGGGCGGGGGCCGCATTATTACTGGCAGGAGTTCTGCTGGCAGGTTGCGACCAGAGCAGCAGCGATGAAAAGCATATTAAAGTTGGCGTTATTAATGGCGCAGAACAAGATGTCGCGGAAGTCGCTAAAAAGGTAGCAAAAGAGAAATATGGTCTCGATGTTGAACTGGTAGGATTTAGCGGTTCGTTGCTACCGAACGATGCGACAAATCATGGCGAGCTTGATGCGAACGTCTTCCAGCATCGACCCTTTCTTGAACAAGATAATCAGGCGCATGGTTATAAACTGGTAGCGGTGGGAAATACGTTTGTCTTCCCCATGGCGGGCTATTCCAAAAAAATCAAAACAGTGGCGCAAATAAAAGAAGGTGCGACAGTGGCGATCCCCAACGACCCGACTAACCTTGGTCGCGCGCTTTTACTGCTGCAAAAAGAGAAGCTAATTACTCTGAAAGAAGGAAAAGGGTTATTACCTACCGCGTTGGATATAACCGATAATCCACGCCATTTGCAGATAATGGAGCTGGAAGGGGCACAGTTGCCACGTGTACTGGACGACCCGAAAGTGGATGTAGCGATTATCAGCACCACTTACATCCAGCAAACAGGACTTTCTCCGGTTAACGACAGCGTATTTATTGAAGATAAAAATTCGCCGTATGTGAATATTCTGGTGGCACGGGAAGATAATAAGAATGCAGAAAACGTGAAGGAATTTCTGCAATCTTATCAATCACCCGAAGTCGCTAAAGCGGCAGAAACCATCTTTAACGGTGGCGCGGTGCCTGGCTGGTAATTCTCACTCATGCCGCGCCGGACGATTTATTTTTCTGGCGCGGCGGCGGGAATCCATTGAAATCAAAATCACCGATGACAGAATCAGCAGCGTTCCCAGCCAGTCCGGCAATGTGAAGGTGATTCCCAGCAACAGCAAAGAGAGCAGCGCGCTACTTAATGGTTCTGCACAGCTTAAAATGCTGGCTTTTGGACCGCCAATTAATTGTGCTCCTTTCAGGTACAGACTAAATGTCAGGGACGTACCAATGACCACCAAATAAAAAAACGCCAGAATCAAACTGCCGTTAACGACAAAGTTTGTCCCTTGTCTGGCATAAAAGGGCAGCAGGATCAGACCGCCAATCAGCATACTCCAGCCGACGACCGGTAACGTGCCATAGCGGGCAATCAGCGTTGAGGGATAGGTGGTATAGAATGCAGCAGCAAACGCCGAGGCAATGCCCCAGAATAACGCGGCAGGAGAGATCGATAATGATGTCGGATTACCGTGTGTCACCAATAAAAAAGTCCCGATCAGCGATGTCAAAATAGCGCAGAAAACCAGAATGCCCGGGCGGGATTTACGCACCAGTGAGAACCAGGCGACGATAATAGTCGGTGAGAGGAATTGCAGCACCGTTGCCGTGGCTGCGTTCGATTTTTCGATGGTTAGCAAAAAAGTGAGCTGTACGGTTAGCGCGCCAACCACGGAAAAAATCAGTAGGCTAATGGCATCTTTGTGATTGTTAATAATAGAAAAGATTTTATCACCATGAATAAATGATAGCGTCAGCAGAATCAAACCGGCGAATATCAAACGCGTCATAGTCAAAAACTGCGACGACATCTGGCTTTGCTCCATGATGTATTGCGCGCAGACCCCTGAACTTCCCCACAACACGGCGGCAATCAGAACGTTCAGCATCCCCTTTCTGGTGGAACCCATTTTTCCCTCTGCATACTGTTTTGTCTTTTCATCAATATACGTTAAGGATACCACTACCGATGACGGTGAGGGAGTAGAGTAATCAATCAGTTTTAGTGAATGGAGGAAATAATGACATATAACAATTATTCATATGGTATTTAAAAAAACTCAATATGAAATTTAATTATTTAATGTTCAATAACTCTATGGCTTTAGTATATTCATCAGGAATACCAATTGTAAAACAAGGTGCGGTATCGGTAGGTAGATTTTCTTTGTTATCATCATCCAGAACAGAAATAGAAAACTGTCGTTCAGGTGTTGATGTCGTGGTTATTAAAATGGTTGGATTAGGAAGGGAAACATATGTTGTATCATTTTTTAGTTTTATTTCTTTGATGTTTTCTTTGTTAATTTTATCAATCGTTTCAATAGAGAAAAAAGAATCATACCCCATTCGCAGTTCAATTTTATTATCGTTTTCGAATAAATAAATGGCATTATTGTTTTGAAGTAGATTGAATATATTGTTAGCGCAAGTTTGAGTTGCTAGCCAGGATGCCGCTGGATGACTCAAATTAATATGCGTGCTAAAGACTTTGACGCGACTACTTCTGTTTTTCTCTTTACTTTCAATTAAATGCCTAGCGCTTTTGGCTGCTTTACAAGTTCCATGCCCCACACGGCAAAAATAATCTCCTGAAAGGATACTTACAATCAGTATTACACCAATGACGACAGAAAAAATAGTTCCGATGAGTTTGATGATGACAATCCTTGTGCAGTGTTATTTTCACCATGGATTATAATGTTATAGTGAAATTATTGCGCATGTAATTTTTCTTTGATTGTTTTAACATCACATTTATGCACTTCTTCATCTTTGTAGCAGGTAAAAGCCATATATGGATGGCTGGTGTCCGGTGCAGATAAAATGCAACTTATTCTTGATAGCTTGAAAAAAAGAGAGGTTTTTTTGAGTGACGGTTGATAGTCGGTGGCAAGGAAGACGTTTTCGTACACTCGGCAAGAAAAACGAATCACTCTGTCATACTACCAGATACATCAGCAGGGTCAGGTTGCTCAGAAATAAGCAGGATGGGGATCACTGAAGAGGCATTTTGGCGATCACAGGAGTCGCATTTGATGGTTAATTTATTGATTTAATATGATTTATTTGTGTTATGTAAATGAGTAACCCCCATAAGCACCCCCAAATGATTTTACTTGTAGGGTTCGGGGGCTTCCTGAGCTACTTTTTAGGTACTGTTTTCCATTGTAGCAAACCGGCAATAGAGTCCAAAATGCAGAATAATCGTTTGTGAGCAGTTCACTGTTTTTCTGTACAGTACCCCAACATTTGTTAAATGGACACTTTGCTTTCAACTAACATTGTGCCTTCGAAGAGTATCTCCTGATGTAAGGGGTTATCAATTTCTCCCCTCCAGTATCGACGGGATTTTTCGACGCTTTCCAGATAAGATTCAGCATCTCCTGAAAGATGAGTCTCACTGGTAGTATGCATTCTTCCATCAGGTAGTACTTTGAATACGGTTATCTGCTCTGCGGGACGTCCAAGCCGCTCAATCCAGTAATGAAGATTGTCCTCCCCCTTTGTTAACCAAATGCATTTTTGGCGAGATGGCAGTTCTGGAAATTCTGATGTTCTTACTGATTCCCAGATTAGCTCTCTGACATAAGTACAAAAATGTTTAGCTGTTTCGTGGCCGATACTTGCGACATACCGCATATTGCTATTATGTAGATTTCCTGAAGCAATGTGTCCCAGAAGGGCTATACGGCTGATATCGTGGGTGACCCCATTTGGGATAAATGTTTCTCTGAGATATGGGTAAGATATTTAATAGTTAAAGAATGGGTTAACATCGGTCGTTGTTATGCTATTACCTACTGCCATTGGCTCGTTATTTGACCATGGAAGCCGGGTATTCAGCGTAATATGAAAATAATCATCTGCCATATATGTCACTTAGCTAATTTCTAAAAATATCATTTTATGACGATGTTATGCGTACATCTAGTCTCATGTCGTTAATAATTATGTCGCCGCCAATACGCTGCGTCAGGCGGGAGATTTCTGCGATTGGTTGCATCAGGGATGTGAGTTGCTGTAGTGCGTTCTGGTGAACGGTAACGATCCATTCAATCCTAGTGGAGCAAATAAGCTCGTTGTTATCGATTAAAATTTCAGCTTCTGTTTGCATAATTTTGTTCGTATAAAAGCAAACACGCCTGCCGGGAGTGGCAGGCGCATTATGCGGTAAAATAAAGGTGAATAAATATTGAGGGCGTAAATCAGGAAGGCGACTCGCAATAAATCATGCTGTCGCCCTGAATCAGGAATAGTGGTGTTAAATTAATGCTGGGGCGTGGCTCTGTAATACCTGTTCAGCTTCTTGCTGGAAAAACTGGCGTGTAATGCTGAAGAATTCATGCAGTTTATGGTCTGGTGTTGAAACCAAATCAAGCTGGAGTAATTGCTGCAAATCCCAATCTTTTTCAATGTGTTCATCAAAAAGCTGCTCCAGCTCTTCCCAATGATTACGACGTTCCGTTTGAAGGAATCCGCTGTTCAGGTTCAGTAGATCGATAGTGTATTGCGCGTTCTCCGTTTCTTGTGCATTTAACTCATCAGCAGGAACTATCCGACCATCAGAAAGGTAAGCAAAATAACGGGAACAATCGCGAATATGGCAATGGATAAATTTTGCCATATCTACAACATCTTGTTTTCCTTGGGCATGACCGCCAAAAGCATTTTTTCCTTTCAGGGAAGATAAACCGCCGTTCTCCCCTGAATCTAATGCACTGGCAGCGAGATTCTGATAATCAAAAGTACGTTCTGGATGCTGGCTCTTATTCTCAACGTGCTCAATGTGATAACCAAGACCACGAAGATCAGAGCGTATTTCACTGTAGCAACAAAGGTGATACTGCTCGTTAATGAGCTGGACCATTACAGCGGCTTTATCTCTTCTGAAATTTCGCCAGCGCCTGGTTGATTGATCAGCATCTTGTGGTGGGTTTTCATGTGCGGTCAGTAAGGCAACGGTCCCAAGTTGAGTTTTGATCACATGCCTCATTGCGCTTTCCCTTTCAGCAGTCTCTGCCGGGCAATACTGCGCTGTAAGCGTTGAAGCTGTGGATGCTTCTCACCCAACGCAACTTCCAATGCGACCATCAGTTGCTGCGTTTTCGGCTCGTCGTATTTCCCCTGATCCACCCATCCTGTCAGTTTTTGCAGGTCTGCCTTCTCCTTCACTGCAGGCTGTGGATCGACGCCCATTACACTTTGCAGCACGTCGTTACTCGGCTCGCCGTAGGTTGCTCCGAGCGGCATCAACGCTTTCCCGTTGCCATTCTCATCCTGCTCAAGCAGACGAATGGACTCGCGTTTTACCGTACTGAGCACCTGCGGGCTATGGGTCGTAACAATAAACTGGATCTGCGGAAATGCGCTGCGTAAAGACTGGATAATTTGCTGCTGCCAGGCAGGGTGCAGGAACATATCAACTTCATCGATCAGCACAATTCCCTGCGTTTTTAAGGCTGCATCATTTTGTAAATGAGGATTGAGTTTGACACAGCGAAATGCGATATCTGCCACCATTGCGACGGCATTTCGCAAGCCATCGCTGAGCTGGGATAAGGGGATCTTGCCGTATTGCGGATGGCTCATTACCAGTTGCTGGTTATGGCTGGCGCTGTATTCCAGATCGTGCCAGCCTGTCACCTGCTGGGTCAGACAGTTAATGGCCTGCTGGATAGCCTGAATGGCTTCTTTCATCCGTTGAACACGAACACCTTCTTTTAACTTTGCTGAAGGTGATTCAAGTTGTGTGATTTGATGTTCACGGTAGCTAAGCCATAGCCAGCTATACCACTGCTCAAACTGTTTATAGTTAGATGTGGCTGAGAGGCAATCGTCATAGCCGGACAAACGTGAAAAGGCACTATTATCCAGGCGCTGCTCAGTAGGCTGTTTTTCATAACGTTCTTGATACCATAAGCGAGCAGTCCCCAAATAAAGCATTAGGGGAAGTTCAACTTGTTGCAAGCTATGCTCTTCACGTACTCGTTTCTGGAGTTGCTCACCCCAGCGGGTAAGCTGCGCCGCCATCTTATCTTCATGTGGCGGCTGTTCTCCTCGTTTATCGAGCATCCAGGTTGCCGTTTTTCCGCTTGCCCATTCTCCGGTAGCTGTAATCTTGGCTGGAGACGACATTTCCATGTTCAGTGCCTCCTGGCGGTAAATCAGACGTAAGTCTTCGGTACGGATCGCTAGTGATTTATCTTTCACGTAGAGGCTGGCATCAAAACCACGAATAAAGGGGAACAGCGCCAGGCGTACCGCATCCAGCACTGTCGTCTTGCCCGCGCCATTCGGTGCAACCAGAATCGTAATGTGCTCATCAAAAGTGATATCGAGCTGTTTGAAGCAACGAAAGTTAAGCAGTGACAGTTTGTCGATTCTCATTACACCAGCCTCGCCTGTTTTTATGTTTTAGTATAATAACATCTCTTGCACGCTTTAAACGTGCGCTGGTAAAGTCTTTTATCATGTCTTGAATCAGCCATCCGGCTGATTATATTCGTGTTTTTGCACTGAATCCGCAGGCCGGTCGCCTGCCGCGCCCGCAAAATATCGACCGCACGAAGATAAGGCGTCTGTTCCTGCCAGCTAAATCCTTTCCTGTCGATACGGACCAATTCGTACTTCTCCACCAGAAAATTGACGGCATTGACCAGAGTGATCCCGGCGTCTATGTGTTCCTGAATCACCTTTTCATTGTTGAATGGTGTGTCATTAAGATTCAGCCCGTAGTGCTGCTCCAGCAGGCGGGCCAGTAATGTTTGCCAGACCACGACAGGAGACAGATATGACGTCGTCGCCCGCAGCGTCGTTGCAGGAATAATTTTCATAACGATGTTCCGTATTAAGGAGGTTAAAACTCAGCGTTGAGTGGGATAAATAGCGATATAGACGTAACCACAGGAACCCAGCGTATCGGCTTCGCAGGTTAGTCCTTTGGCGTATAGCGTGACGGTACGTTGTTGGCAGGGGGAGAGTTCACCGTCAGCCAGTTTCAGCTCCAGTTGTTTCATCAACACCGGAAAAGCCTGGTCGATATGCAGCAGATCCGGGGAGCTGAATTTCCCGGTGATTGCGGCCCGATCAGCCAGGTAATGCAGGTTATGTCTTTCCTGTACCAGTCGAGCAGTGAAGCGTGGTGTTACGGTACAGGGAAGCCCCCATTCTTGTTGCATGACCTTGTCCTTTTGCAGCATTACAGCCAGCCCCGTTCGGCAAAAGAGAGGACATCCCCCGCCCCAATAATGAAATGATCCAGCACCCTCACTTTCACCAAATCCAGTGTCTTAACAATATTCGTTGTAATAAGTCTGTCGGCCCGACTGGGTTCCGCCACGCCGGAGGGATGGTTATGCGCAAGGATTACTGCTGCGGCATTGTGCCGTAGCGCAGATTTCACAATCTCACGGGGATGTACTTCTGTACTGTTAATCGTGCCGAGAAATAGCGTTTCGTGTTCCAGCAGTCGGTTCTGGTTATCGAGGTAAAGCACAACAAACATTTCCCGCTCCTGTCGTGCCAGATGCAGTTGCAGCCAGGTTTTTGTGGCGTCAGAGGAAAGAAAAGATTCGCCAGGATTGCGTTGATATTTCTCCAGCAGACGCATCGCACGGCGGATAACGCGTTGTTCACTCACCGAAAATACCGGTGTTAGCATCAGTTCAGACATCGTGTTTCCTTTACCATTAATAGCGTTGTTTATGAGGCCAGTTGCAACATGTTTTCAGCCATCACCCACAGGGCGCGGTTGAGTTTGATATCGCCGTCGATGCCTTGAATGGCGCGGGTGTGCGTGCGACCACCTTTTGCCGTCCGCCCGTTTAAACCGCCTTTGATCAGGTTCTCCTGAATTCGCTGGTAGGTCGTCCACAGATCACCGGATTCATCCTGCCAGCGGCGGGGAGCCAGTAACTGGGATTCCGTCACCGGCTGGTGCTCTTCGCCAAAGCGGTAAGTCAGCGCCGCCTTTGCCAGCGCCTGTTGCGCAGGGGGAGGCAGCATCAGCGACTGCATGGCATCGCGTTTCTCTTCAACCTGGTCAAAAACACTGAGGACTTCATAAGCGCCTTCAATCACTTTCTCCACCACATTGCCTTTATGCGGTACCCGTACTTCACCAAACGACTCGCCGCAGACCAGCCCGTTACAACAAACAGAACGGAACAGCCCTGGCAGCATCTGATAAGAACTGGAACCGGGCTGTTGAGCAGAATAATTTCCGGCACCTGGTTGTGATTGATCTGGTCTTCCCGGCGCAGACGCAGCATGTGTTTTGTATGCTCACGTTTACCCACATCACGAACGCGGGTCTGGCAGGCAAAGAAAGGATGAAATCCTTCACGCTGGAGGTTATCGAGCAGGGTAATGGTGGGAATATAGGTATAGCGTTCGCTGCGTGATTCGTGCTTATTTTCCCCGAATACGCTGGGGACATACTGCATCAATTCGTCATGCGTTAATGGGCGATCGCGACGGATTTGATTTACGCGACCAAAGCGGCTGGCTAATTTCATGGTAAATTCCTTAATAAAGAATATAAAAAACAGGCCGCATCTTCTGGAAAATTGCGGCTAATTTAATCCGTGATTAAAACGGACGGTAGTATAGGTGGGATAAAATAATAGGTGCGAGCAGATATTAAATTACATTCCGGCAGTACATATATGAGCGTGATATAGTGCTGAAATAATACATATCTGAATTCTCCCGGTGATTATCACCGGGAGAATTTAAGTTTGAAATGACACCTCAACCACGGGATAATCTTGTTTCTATTCCCTGAACCCTTTCGTCTATTAGCCTTTCAATAACAGATATTTTATCTGACTTGTAAAATTTAACCAGAAAATACAGACGTTCTTTATGCGTATCACTGATAGACTCCCGTTCCCGTTTTTCAGAAAGTTTACGTCTGAAGTTTTTTTGGTAAAACGCTTTATTTATTTTCTTTACCGCTTTCTGCTGGAGGTCATCATCCGCTGACCATAAATCCAGCATGGCATAAATGGCATGATAGGTTTCTACACTATTCAGTGGTTCCGGAATCTGAACGGGGTCTAAATGGTTTCCTGTATTACCGCCGTGCTCTTTCTGGAATTTATTAACGTAATTATAAGCCCATGTACAGACTTCACTATTATCCTCAGTAAGCCAGCGTAATTTTATTCTCTGATGTTCATTTGCCCTCCAGAATACAAGCCTCTCATATAGCCACTGTCTCATCAATGGTGCCTGATTAGTCTCAATATTAATATAGTCCAGTAATGCAACGATGATTGAGTATCTTTCGCTATGGCTTGCAGGAGAATCTGTTATTCCGGCTTTCTGATACCAGTTAATGTTTAAATTTGTGCCCAACTTTTCGTTAATTGACTCCATACAGCGGTAATCAAGACACATCACGCCCCATAGCCAGAACGTCGCTCTTTCATTTTCTTTTAACCAACTAAAATATTTCTCCGGCAGAAGCGTCGTATTAATCGCCAGTTCCAGTGAGCGAATAAAATTGCCCCGCTGAATGGGATCGGGATACCCGGCCTCGAGGGCTGTATTAATAATTCTCTCCGAAAGGGATGTATCTGGATTGTTCCCATCAAACGCGAATTGATTTGCTCCCTGAATGTTTTTCCTGATGTACCAGAAGAGGAACCTGCTGGTTCGGATATCCTTCACTGCTATTGATGAGCGCACATTAACGGCCATTGTTCTACCTCGTCATCCTTGTTAAATCATTCGAAATCAATAGCGTGATTATGATGTGTTTTCGAAGTAAAACCGTAGCAATAAATCAATAAAAGTGGAAAACACGTAGCAATATCGTGTTATTCCATAGTAATAGAGTACCATTAACGTAGTTTTTTATTTATCACCATACTCACAGATCCCGCCTGTAGAAAACGGCTGGATAGTCTTAAATTTTTCCACGTATAGCCCTGGTGGCTTTACGGGTGAAACCTCCCAGGATAACGAGTTGACATCTGGAAGATGTCATTCATGACTGCAACCCATAGATTAGGTCAATGTATTAATTATAACTTAAGAGTGAAATTCTTTATCTTCAGGAACAGATAATTAACTACGAACACCAGTAAATACCGGGCTTCTACTCTTTTTATCACCCTTTCTTTATGAATCAACATTGCCGGTATTAATATTATGTTTATCACTCATTCATTAGATTCAGCATATAGAGGGATGACACCAGAGACAGGGCAAAGTAATCCAGATCGGCATAGCTCAGTGAAAAGTTACTACAGCACTTATGGATATGTAACCAACCACAAGGAACTGAAGCATGAAACTGAATGAACGATATGGCAAGCCTAATGCACACTATATGAAACGTCTGGAAGAGATTACCCGTTATGCGATGGATGATTACGCCAGAATACTGGCTTTCAGAGTGGATTTATTACTGCCAGTGGATAATAGCCATAAAGGGTATGACTCAGCGGTTATTACCCGTTTTATAGCCTCACTGAAAGCGCAGATAGCCGCATATTTACAACGGCGCAGGAGAGACGGTAAACGTGTTTATCCCTGTAAGCTGCGATATGCATGGGTAAGAGAATTTGGTGAACTGAATGGCAACAAGCATTATCACATGCTGTTGCTGGTTAATCGGGAAGTATTCAGAAACACCATGCTGAATACGGAGAATTCAGCGCAACCTCGCGGATTGCTGGTGGGAATGGTGGCGCGGGCATGGGCTGTGGCGCTTAGGCGTACCGGAGATATGGCAAATAAAGTCCCCTTTCATTTACCGGGCGTCTCTTATGAACTTGATCGCAGAAATGGCACAAATACGGACTTTTTCCGCAGCTACATATATCACATCAGTTATCTGGCGAAGGAGTACACCAAAAACCACGATGACGGTGAACGTAACTTTGGTTGTAGTCAGGGATAAGTAATTTATTACCGGAGAAGTGATTGTAATGGCGGAGTATGCAACATCATCTTAAATCAACGGGTTAGTGTTGCTGCTCCTGTCTTTTATCAACGTAAAGACAGAAGGACAATCGTCATGAGCAATCAACTGAATACCGATACTGACCTGATGAATGACAAACTGGTGACGATGGCATTTATTACCACGTTTACTGGCCTGACTGACAAATGGTTTTATAAACTGATTAGTGAAGGCAAGTTTCCAAAGCCTATCAAACTGGGGCGTAGTTCCCGCTGGCGGGAAAGTGAAGTTAAACGCTGGCTGACGGAACGTATTGAAGAATCCCGCTATTAATCCCCTGACACTATCTCTACACGCTTTACCCGTAACGCTATATCAGTGAGCGCCTGACAGGACCGTTGCGGTGCATCTATCGACGCGTAACTTCATTATACCCGGATGAAATACATTTCGTTTAACGTTGTCGAAAAATAATTAACCGGGGAATAGCCTCCTTATTTAGCAGGAATTCCCCGGATGCTGCTACAGGTAAAATTAGGAATTAAATGTCCAGCTCCCCGTATCGGTCACAATATCAGCTTCAATGATACGGTCACACTTCATATATTTGAACGTAGCCACATCACCGAATTTATATTTGGCTGGCAGGGTTCTGTTACCGACGCTCTCCATTTTACAGTTCCCTCTGTTTACCCGAATGGATTTCAGCACCACGTTGTCATCAGTGATAGTGAGCTGAATAACACCATATTTGGTATTCCAGCCTTCATTGCTGACGGAGCTGCCGAACTGAACTTTAAACGGTGGTGTCGTAGATTGCTGTGCCTGCTGTTGCTGAGAGGGATCAGGTTTATTAGCCTGCTGGCTACCAACGCCATTAATGCCATTCTGAAGGAGGCTTCTGGAAACCTTAATGGTACCCGGCTTGCATGATACTGTGCTGGTTTCCTGCCCCATTGCATTCATGACAGTGTAATAAGCATCACCTGTACCATCATATTCTGAGTAATTGACTGCAACCGCGCCTTCGATATCTTCATTTTCTCCACGTAATGTGAAAGAAGCGGTTCCTGCTCCCGGATTAGCCGCCAGAATCTGTTTCGCTTCGCCGGAAGGAATATCCAGTTTAATAACAGAGCCGCTCTCTTCGGAGTCACCGCCAGGATTTTCAAAACTGATATAAACGGTATTGCTGACGTGGCTGAGTGTCATTTGCTCGCCGTTATCAAGCATACATTGCAGGTCATAGGCCCCGACTGCATAAGCAGGGTGGAATGCAAATAAAGATACAAACAATGCAGGTATAATGATTAGTTTCATTAAGCACTTCCCTATCCAAAAAAATGGTCCCAGGCATTACCAGCCCACTCGATAAGTTTGTCTTTACCCTTACGGGTAAGCTCTTTGACAGGCTTTGGTAACGGAAAAGAATCAATAACGTCGTCGAGTATCCCGGAGATTACGCTGCCGAAGCCGTTTTTTGCTTCCGTCTTGACCTCTTCGGTTTTGAACTCATCCTTAAACTGCGAAGCCGTGCTACTTTTAGCCCGATCAGGCAAAGCCCGAATAATAGTCTCTACCAGACGAAGAATGTTGTAGCCCTCATCGGCGGAGACAGGTGTCACCGGATAGTGCGTAAAACCAAATCGTTCAGTAATGTAGGCTTCTTTCTTTTCGATGTTGATGCGCTGTGCAGGAGATGGCTGATGCAGATGAGTATCCCACTCGCGGAATGGCTCAATTTTATCAACCTGGTTAAGGACGAATAAAACGCGCTCACCCCCACCAGCAGGGAGCAGAACATTGTTGTAGAAATGCTCATCCGCAGAAAAGGCCCGATCGTCACCTTTTATTACCCACAGGATGAGATCCAGGGAGGGAAGCAAATTGCGGTATAAATCTTCATACTCCTTATCCCGCCGGGCATTCTCACCGACACCAGGTATATCAATTATCTTCAGCGAATGTTTTCCGAAGCGTATATGCAATTCCTGAACTTCACGAGTACATGCCTCAACGTCGCTAACTGCACAAACCTCCCCTTTAAACAGCGCATTACATACGCTGCTTTTCCCCGCGCCAGTTTTTCCCATGACACCAATCACGGGTTCATAGTCGATGGCTTCACTGATTTTGTTCAACAGCTTTTCCCGCAGTGGCTGAGGGAAAATATCAAGAATATCCCTGATGTCGGGTATGCGCGGTGTGCTATCACCTTTTTGCTCGTTGCTACCATTACGTTCTGGAAATATATTGCTCCACATTCCCAAAATCCCGCCTTCCCTTCTGGTGACGCCACTGGCATCAGTAATCATCCGGCCTTCGCCCTTTACCGGGTCATCCATACGAGGTCTCCTTTTTTAATTTGAAATAAACGTTGTCTGTTACTCTCTGAAGGTCTGAATTACGTCACTTATGAAACGAAAGTGAGGGAGGGCTGAAATAAACTCTTCACTGGCAGTCAGAGCATCAAGTTCAGGCTTTCTGCGGAAAGAGGTATCCAGAACGGTTACGGCGTTAACGTCTTCCATCCGAAACACCTGTAAATTTCTGGTGCGGGTAGCAACAAGAAACCAGTTTTTGGACTGAAATATCAGACGGCGGGGAGCTACTGCTTCGTAGCTTTTACCGTTAACCAATAATGTAACGGCGCGGTAGTCGCGGATAGCTTCCGCCAGTTTCAGAAAACAGGCAGTCTGCGTGACGGGAGAAGATAATGCCCCATGCCCAATAAGACACGGCGATACGCCGGAATTGCTGGCAATCAACCGGATCAACTTGCGGTTTTGAGCCGGAATGATTCCTGAAATTCCTGAATTACGTATAAACGCAAATGTATTGGGTAAGTGCTCCCGGCCTGTTTGGCGGATAAGTCGGTAACTTCCGCTGCGATGCTCAAGATCCAGATGGATCAGGCGTTGCTGAAAATCCCGCTGTAGGGTGCGTTCTGAGACACCAAATTCATCAGCTAATACTTTAAGCTCCAGAGATTCACCAGCCAGTAAGCGGCTGATAATGACTGATAGCCTGACAGACAGGCGGTCATGATGATCATGCTGTGTTTTCATAGTGGGGACAGTCCTGTTCTCCCAAAATATCATGGTGTTGATACGGGAGATTATGCCGTACAGGTACGACACGTTATGTCGTACTAAATTGAGATGAATGGAAAAATGATGAAATAATTAAATACATTTAACTAATTGAAGTTAATAATATTATTTCTTGTTTGAGAGTGCCATCTTCAACATCACGACACGTCCTGTCAGATTCCCTAATGCCGAACAGAGGAGCTCTGTTTCATAGGAATAATTTGCTTATGAAAATTTTTATCGAGCAATGAACGTATAACTCGTGATTAGGTTGGTTAAACAACCTAAAAACGATCAGCTATGATGAGATTTTCTTTCAGCTAGGGTAGCGACAAAAAGCACGGTATAATCATAAATAGCTAATTAATCAATTGGTTAAAAAATGATCAGCAAATAAAGCGATATGATAGTACCTATGAGGGATGTCAGATGATTTTAGAAAGTGATCTAAGAGATATACACCCTAAATGGGCCGGTGGGGTTCCATCAACTATGCATATACAGGATGGGCTACCCATTCCTAAGTCAGTACGAGTTCAATCTTTCAGCCCTGCTGAATGGGAGGAGTTCACTGAAGAATGGGCTAGTTATCTTAAAAATGAATATATAACCGTTAGACGTTTTGGTGGTTCAGGGGATCTTGGTATTGATATCGCTGGTTTTTGTTCAAAAAACGGTTTTGAAGCGGTATGGGACAATTATCAATGCAAACGATATGATCATCCTCTCAGGCCCGGGGAGGTTTGGGTTGAGATGGGTAAGATCATTTACTATTCATTTCTAGGCGAATATTTGCCGCCACGTAAACATTTTTTTGTCTGTTCTCAGGGAATCGGAACAAGTCTTGAGCAGTTGCTAAATAAGCCCACTGAATTAAAAGAAAAATTAGCTGAAAATTGGGGTAAAAATTGCCAAGACAAAATTTCATCTGTCATAGATGTCCCATTGACTGGTGAGTTAAAAACCTACTTTGATATGTTTGATTTCACTATATTCTCTTCAAAATCATTAGTTGAACTTATTGAAGTACACTCAAAAACAGTTTTTCACTCAGTCCGATTTGGTGGTGGATTGCCGTGTCGTCCGAATCCAGATTTGCCGCCAGATAAACCAGCCGATAATGAGAGTCGCTATCTACGTCAACTCCTTGATGCTTATGGAGATCATTTAGGTACCCATTTTCCTGATTCTACTTTCTTAGATTCACATAACCAGTTTAAAAGAGACTACCTACGTCAGCGTGAGCGTTTTTACCATGCCGAGTCACTGAAAAATTTTGCGCGAGATACAGTTCCTGCGGGAACATTTGATCAATTACAGGATGAAATTTTTCATGGAGTTATTGATGTATGTGAAGATTTCCATGACAGTGGATTTGAAAGGATGAAAGCAACAATCAAGCAAGCAACCATCATCGCGGTAACATCTAACCCTTTAGTATCGTCTTTTAAAACTCAAGATCGTCAAGGTATTTGTCACCAATTGGCTAACGATGATCGTTTGAATTGGGTTCCTAATAATGAAACATAATTTACATACAGAGCCATTCAATAGTCCTTTTGAAGCTGGTGTACGTTCACTTGCGATTTTAGTTGCGGCATTTCCTGAAGCCTATGACTTACAACGGCTCGTTGAAATGGATTACCTCGTTGTTCATTCAGGCGATGTTAATGGCCCGGCAAGCCTACATGCACCTCTACCTATGCGTGCAGGTGAATTACTAGTAAGGCATGGTTTGATTGAAAAAGGATTACTGCTCATGATTAGCAGGGGATTAGTGCAAAGAGTTGCAGCAAGGGATGGATTTAGATATCAGGCGGGGGAGGTTGCAGCTCCTTTTATGGCATCTCTTACAACTGAATATTCATGTAGATTAAAAAGATGTGCAGAGTGGGCGGTTATACAATTTAATGATTTAACAATTCAGGAAATACGGAACATTACACATCGATTCTTTCAACAATGGTCGAGTCAGTTCCAAAATATTCAGTCATCTGGAGGATAATTATGGCTGAAAATTATTTACAAATTCGCAAGCTTGTATTTCGGGGGCAAAATAAAGAATCAGTTTTGTCTTTTTCTGAAGGGGTCAACTCGATTTGCGGTGCTTCAGATACAGGCAAGTCTTTTATTGCGGAATCTCTTGATTTCATGTTGGGAGGAAAGAAGTTACGGGAAATTGTAGAACTATCCACCTACACGGAGATTGAACTCTATTTAGTTAGTAATGCTGGAAAACGTTGGCGTCTTCATCGTGCAGTTGCTGGTGGAAAATTTACTCTAACTGATTTGGATGACCATAATTTAAAAGACGTACCTCTTAAACAAAAGCACGTCCAAGGAAAAAGAGATAATCTGTCAGGCTTTATGCTTGAGCAGCTTGGGTTATTTAATAAAAAGATATTGAAAAGTCGTGATAAGGCAACAACTCGAGGGTTAAGTTTTCGAGATTTAGCCAGATTAGCACTGATTCAGGAAGGTGAAATACAAAAGAAAGGCTCGCCTTTTTTATCCGATAATCCTACAAATAAAACCTCTGAGTTAGCAACCTTAAAGCTTTTGCTTACAGGTGTAGATGATGCTTCAATAAAAAACATTAAAGATACTAATACTGACACTTCAGCACAGATTGTATTAATAGATGAGTTTATTATTGAGCTAAATAATGAAATTGATGATTTGGGTATAGTTCGCAGCGATATATTATCGCAGTTTAGCCGTCTTGAGCAGACAATTATGCTACAGCGTAATTTTCTTGCTTCTCAACAAGATGAGCTTAATAACCTGTTATTGGAAAGGGGAAAATATTATGAATCTAAAAATAACATCCAGAAGCGGTTAGATGAAATCTCTGAACTATTAGCCAGGTTCACTCTACTATATGAGCATTATGTAGTAGACATTGATCGTCTCAAATCAATTCAGGAAAGTGGGTTGATTTTTATGCATATTGAAGCAGTACCTTGTCCTCATTGTGGAGCTAGTCCAGATCATCAAGATCTGGAAAAAATATGTGATGGGGACGTTAATTCTATTATAAACTCAGCTACAGCCGAGATAGTTAAAATTGAAACGTTGTTGAGTGAGCTAAATAATACAGTATCGGATCTTCGTGGTGAAGAGCAACATCTAAAAAAAGAATACTCAAAATGTGAGGAAACTTATCAGCATTTAGATAAAACAATTCGAGATATAGTTGCTCCAAAAGTTGATAATTTTAGCCATGCTTATACAGCATTAGTTGATAAAAAATCTGAAATTCAAAGGTCTGTTGATTTATTTATAAGAAGGGAACGGCTGGAAAAAAGAAAAGCCGATTTATTGAATAAAAGTTGTATTGTACATGAGAAAACTCAGTTGGAAATTGGTCCCTCTGATTCTGTAATGCATAACCTTTCATTGAAAATTTCCTCCATACTAAAAGCATGGAATTTCCCTGGTGAATGCAACGTATTTTTCGACAAAGTTGCTTCAGACTTTGTGATAGATGGTAAGCCCAGAGGTAGTCGAGGAAAGGGACTACGAGCTATTACACATGCAGCAGTTAGTGTCGCATTACTAGAGTTTTGTCAGGAGGAGGAGTTACCTCACCCCGGTTTCCTTGTTTTAGATTCACCTCTCCTCGCCTATTATAAACCAGAAGGTGAAGATGATGTTGCTTTACAAGGAACTGATCTTAAAGAAAAATTCTATGAATATCTTTCTAAGTATCATACTAATAATAGTCAAATAATAGTGATTGAAAATCCTCATCCTCCTGAAAACATGAGCGAAAAGATTACTACGACAATTTTTACTAACAACCCTAAAATTGGTCGTCAGGGGTTACTATAGATAATTTTATGTTTTAATTCCTTACAAAGGAGGGAGTTATGCCATATATACAAGTAGAGAAAGATGGTCTTCTGTATGAGGCCGAGTATTTCTATGAGGATGGTATGGTTACAGTTTTTGGAATAAGAGGTGGGCAATCCAGCGTAGATCTTAACGGAATGACAGAGACCGCTGCTGCACGCACTGCTTTACGAAATCTTATTAGAGAAAACAAAGTAGATCCTTTATCTGAATAAAAATAGGCCGTCAATTATGACGGCTATATTTGATATGTATTAGCTCTAATCTTATCGGATAGAACACAATCAGGTTAGATCTACGAGTTCAACCAACGGATTCGAAACATACCATAGAGTTACTGTTCAGATGAGGCTCCCTAAACGGTTACGGTCAGATTTTGTTGGCTATGGTAGATTACTTTGAAAACGGCTGGCACTGACAAGTAAAATGCAAAGGGGTAGTCAAACCACAGACAATTACGTACCTTAGATCTTATTCTGAGATTTCTTTGATCTAAATTGAGTATCACAACCAAAGCGAAAGGAGTCTAAAATTGTCAGATCTCGTACCAAAATTGCCAGAGCCAGTACTTCCTGCATTACCTACAACTATTCTGCCTGCCATTTCCGAACTTACTGCATCATTGGGTATCCCCCGTCATGTTTTGGCAAGAGACGAGGAAATTCAGTATGCATGGCGCGACCTTCCCCGTGAACTGCGTGAAATTCCACCAGATCTTCGTGGTGAACTGGTCGCCAGAATGTGTGTTGCTGTCAGCACTGGCCTATTTGATGGGGCAATGAACTACGCATGGAATGCCGCTATCCTTCAGCTAAGAACAAAAATACGGAATTTTGGCCTACCCATTGTCGCGCAGATTCTGCAATCGGACTTTGAAGAAAAGCATCTATTGGAGCTTCAGGATAGCCGACTTCTTGAACTTGCACTCAAGCTAAACCTAGTTAACGAAGATGGGTTCTTTTTTCTTGATCAATGTCGTGAAGTTCGCAATAACTTTTCGGCTGCCCATCCGACAATGGGCAGCGTAAATGATCGAGAATTTACAACGTTCTTAAACCGATGCGTTCGTTATGCTCTAGCTGATGCATCCTCTCCGAAAGGGGTAGACATTGGGGCATTTATCTCGGCAGTCAAAGGTCCTAGATTTAATGCGAATCAACATGATGTGTGGGTGCAAAGACTTGTAGATACACACGATGCTCAGCGTCAGATGCTGGTTGGAATGGTGCATGGTATCTATTGCGATCCAAATACATCAGAACCGTCGCGTTTGAACGCATTGGATATAGGCAGCTCACTAAAAGAAATTTTTACTGCATCTCTTCGCTCAGATCTTGTCAACAAACATAGCGAGTATGCAGCAAAAGGAGACGAGCCACGTCATGCGGCATCTCTCCAATTTTTCGAGAAACTTGGTCTTTTGACGCTGCTAAACGAGTCTGAGCAACATGCTGTCTTCTACCGAGCAATTGAGCGACTTTGGAATGTGCATAACGGAACAAATAATTTCTACAACGAGCCACCATTTGCAGAACGGTTATTAGAACTGTCGCTACACGGAGCGGTACCGGAAACTGCACAAG
Source organism: Escherichia sp. E.sYA108 (assembly GCF_011754335.1). Classification (NCBI taxonomy): domain Bacteria; kingdom Pseudomonadati; phylum Pseudomonadota; class Gammaproteobacteria; order Enterobacterales; family Enterobacteriaceae; genus Escherichia; species Escherichia sp. E.sYA108. The sequence continues at coordinate 59,962 of NZ_JAAQVZ010000001.1, forward strand.
AGCAATTCGTTCAGGTAGTTGTCTGCTGCAATATTGGCAATGGTTACGGTGTTTGTTGGGCTGCAGCTACAAGCTACGAACAATTAATTCGTAACTTTTCTCCAAGGGAAATTGCAACAATGATTCGTTTGGCAAGCAACAATGACAATAGTCTTGGGCGCCGTGTAAACGCATTACCGTCATGCCGTGCGAGATTTAAAGCTACACTCGCTTTAATTGATCCAGCTAGTATCCCTAGTGGAGTTAAAGCGGCTTACGACCATTTCATAAAGTAGCAGGACGCAGAGGCCTAGAACGAGAAGACGATTTTTGGGCGTCATGGGTAATGCGCCCTCACTGGAGCATTACAGTCATTTCAGTTGAGAGCAGCCTCAACGCTAATTTTGCAGCAGGTGATCGAACTGGCTGAGATCCTCAGGGGTTTTGAGATTTTTAGCCAGTTCATTAGGCAGAGTTTCCAATATCTTTGACTGCTAGATTGTGTTCTTAAAATCCCCATGGATAACATTCTCTCTTGTCAGGGAACCAATATAATCCGCATACCACTGCATCATCTCCCTACGCCCATCAAGATACTGTGCATGGTTATACGTCCCGCGAATCGCGTTCTTATCGACGTGTGCAAGCTGCGTTTCAATCCACGCTGAGTTAAAGCCTTTTTCATGCAGAATAGTACTCATCGTGTGGCGGAAACCGTGCCCCGTCAGCCTGCCTTTATATCCCAGTAATTCGATAACCTGATTAACACTTTCCTTACTGATAGGCTTGCGGGGATCGTTTCTGCCGATAAAGACCAGCGGATGATGTTTTGATATCGGTTCAAGCTGTTTAAACAGCGTAATAACCTGTTCTGAGAGCGGCACAATATGGGGCCGTTTCATCTTCATCACTTCTGCCGGGATCTCCCATAGTTTTGTCTCAAAATCTATATCCTCCCAGCGTGCGAAACGTAGTTCTTGCGTGCGTACACCGGTTAACATAATGATCTGAGTGGCTGTCTTCGTGATGATACTGCCGGTATAACCCGCCAGATCGTTAAGGAAGTGAGGAAGTTCATTGGCAGTAAGGAAGGGGAAATGTACTTTTTTCGGTGTAGCTAACGCGCTGGCAAGATCGGGAGCGGGGTTATAGTCAGCTCTGCCAGTGACAATTGCATAGCGGAACACTTCACCACAGCGCTGACGGACCTTGCGCATTTTCTCCAGCGCTCCGCGTTTCTCCATCTTGCGCAGTGCTTCCAGTAGTTCCATTGGTTTAATTTCAGCAATAGGGCGCTTACCGATGTAGGGAAAGATATCTTTTTCAAAGGTGTCGATGATTTCATCACGATAGCGTAATGACCAGCGATCGGCTTTCGACTGATGCCACTCGCGAGCAACGGCCTCGAAAGTGTTTTTCAAACTCATTTGCAGCGCGATTTTTTCTTCTTTTTTTGCCTCACCCGGATCGCCACCAGCCGCAAGTATTTTCCTGGCTTCACTGCGTTTCTCACGAGCGTCGGCAAGCGTTACATCGGGGTAAACGCCAATAGACAGCATCTTTTCCTTACCAGCGAAGCGGTACTTCATACGCCAGTATTTGGAACCATTAGCGTTAATCAGCAGATACATACCGCCGCTATCAGCCAGCTTATAGGGCTTTTCTTTTGGCTTCGCGGTTTTCACTTTAACATCGGTTAGCGCCATGACATCCTCCGGCTTTTGATGAATCCATCCTCCTGGGGGGATTTCTGCCAGTAACCAACCTGATACCCCCAATGCACCCCTTATATAGCAAAGATGTCTTTAAAACCCCTTGTTATATCTCACATTTTTACCATTATGGGGGTGCTGATATTTTAAGAGGGAAATGGCACCCCCGAATGCACCCCCAAAAACAACTTGATGTGGGTTGAAGTCGGTTGACCTCAGGATATAAAGAAAACCTGATATATAAGGGATTAGAAGGGGTTTTGTTGACATCGGGAGAGTTCAGAAGAGGCATTTTGGCGGAAGATCACAGGAGTCGAACCTGCCCGGGACCGCTGGCGGCCCCAACTGGATTTGAAGTCCAGCCGCCTCACCGGAGACGACGATCTTCCGCGCCTCGATTGCTACATGGAGGCGGGGCGCATTATAGCTACTTCCTTGAGTTTCTACATCCCCCAGATCAGTTTTTTCCGCCTAATACACGCAGCGTATTATCACGAAAGCATTATAGTTCATATAAAACTCATATTTTACAATGATATATTAGCGAAATTAACGCTACCACGATCACATAAAACAAGAATCATAAATTAATAACCAGATATCGGAATATTCGCTCTCGCAGGGATGGTTTACAAAATGCGTTATCGGTCTCAGCACCCCTATAGCATCAAGGAAAAGCAGATGAAGAGTGAAGTGTTGTCCGTTAAAGAGAAAATTGGTTATGGCATGGGAGACGCCGCCAGCCACATTATTTTCGATAACGTAATGTTATATATGATGTTCTTTTATACCGATATTTTTGGCATTCCTGCCGGATTTGTCGGAACCATGTTTTTGGTCGCTCGTGCACTGGATGCGATTTCCGATCCTTGCATGGGGTTGTTGGCCGATCGAACGCGCTCTCGCTGGGGTAAATTTCGGCCGTGGGTGCTGTTTGGCGCACTGCCATTCGGGATCGTCTGTGTACTGGCCTATAGCACGCCAGATCTCAGTATGAACGGAAAAATGATTTATGCAGCAATTACTTACACCCTACTTACCTTACTTTATACCATCGTCAATATCCCTTACTGCGCATTGGGTGGTGTAATCACCAATGACCCGACTCAGCGTATCTCGCTGCAATCCTGGCGTTTTGTGCTGGCGACCGCGGGAGGCATGCTCTCTACTGTTCTGATGATGCCACTGGTTAATTTAATTGGTGGTGATAATAAACCACTCGGTTTCCAGGGCGGTATCGCGGTCCTTTCCGTGGTGGCATTTATGATGCTGGCATTCTGTTTCTTCACCACTAAAGAACGCGTTGAAGCACCACCTACAACGACGTCTATGCGGGATGATTTACGTGATATCTGGCAAAACGACCAGTGGCGTATTGTCGGTTTCCTGACAATTTTCAATATCCTGGCGGTGTGCGTACGCGGTGGGGCGATGATGTATTACGTCACATGGATTTTGGGTACGCCGGAAGTGTTTGTCGCTTTTCTCACCACTTATTGCGTGGGTAACCTGATTGGCTCCGCACTGGCAAAACCGCTGACCGACTGGAAATGTAAAGTCACTATCTTCTGGTGGACGAACGCCCTGCTGGCAGTGATTAGCCTCGCGATGTTCTTTGTTCCTATGCAGGCCAGCATCACCATGTTTGTCTTCATCTTCGTGATTGGTGTGTTGCATCAACTGGTGACACCTATCCAGTGGGTAATGATGTCCGATACCGTCGACTACGGCGAGTGGTGTAATGGTAAACGCCTGACCGGGATCAGTTTTGCTGGCACGCTGTTTGTGCTCAAACTGGGGTTGGCCTTCGGTGGTGCCCTTATCGGCTGGATGCTGGCTTATGGCGGATATGATGCGGCAGAAAAAGCGCAGAACAGCGCCACAATTAGCATCATTATCGCGCTATTCACGATTGTTCCGGCGATCTGTTACTTGCTGAGCGCGATTATCGCTAAACGCTACTACTCGCTCACGACGCACAATCTGAAAACCGTTATGGAACAGCTGGCGCAGGGCAAACGCCGTTGCCAGCAACAATTCACCTCTCAAGAAGTGCAGAACTAAGGAACGGCAATGAAAATTAGCGACGGAAACTGGTTGATTCAACCTGATCTCAATTTGATTCACCCGCTTCAGGTGTTCGAGGTTGAACAGCAGGGTAATGAAATGGTGGTCTATGCTGCCCCTCGTGATGTGCGTGAACGTACCTGGCAGCTTGATACGCCTTTATTTACGCTGCGCTTTTTCTCCCCACAGGAAGGTATTGTCGGTGTACGGATTGAGCATTTTCAGGGGGCGCTGAATAACGGTCCTCATTACCCGCTCAATATTTTGCAGGACGTGAAGGTCACTATCGAAAACACAGAACGTTACGCTGAGTTTAAAAGTGGCAACTTAAGTGCGCGTGTCAGCAAAGGTGAGTTCTGGTCACTGGATTTTCTGCGCAACGGCGAACGTATTACCGGTAGTCAGGTGAAAAATAACGGCTACGTGCAGGACACGAATAATCAACGAAATTATATGTTTGAGCGGCTGGATCTTGGCGTTGGCGAAACAGTTTACGGTCTGGGAGAGCGCTTTACTGCCCTGGTGCGCAATGGCCAGACGGTAGAGACCTGGAACCGGGACGGCGGCACAAGTACTGAACAGGCGTATAAAAATATCCCGTTTTATATGACTAACCGTGGTTATGGGGTACTGGTCAATCATCCCCAATGCGTCTCTTTTGAAGTGGGATCGGAGAAAGTCTCCAAAGTACAGTTCAGCGTTGAGAGTGAATATCTCGAATACTTTGTTATCGACGGCCCGACGCCGAAAGCGGTACTTGATCGTTATACCCGTTTTACTGGCCGTCCGGCGCTGCCGCCCGCGTGGTCCTTCGGTCTGTGGCTAACCACTTCATTTACCACCAACTACGACGAAGCGACGGTAAACAGCTTTATCGATGGTATGGCGGAACGCAATCTGCCGCTGCATGTTTTCCACTTTGACTGTTTCTGGATGAAAGCCTTCCAGTGGTGCGATTTTGAGTGGGACCCGCTGACTTTTCCGGACCCGGAAGGGATGATCCGCCGCCTGAAAGCGAAAGGGCTGAAAATCTGCGTCTGGATTAACCCCTATATTGGGCAAAAATCCCCCGTCTTTAAAGAGTTACAAGAGAAAGGTTATTTACTCAAACGCCCGGACGGTTCGCTGTGGCAGTGGGATAAATGGCAGCCAGGTCTGGCGATTTATGACTTTACCAATCCGGATGCCTGCAAATGGTACGCCGACAAACTGAAAGGTCTGGTCGCGATGGGCGTTGATTGCTTTAAGACCGACTTTGGCGAACGTATTCCAACCGATGTTCAATGGTTTGATGGTTCCGATCCGCAGAAAATGCATAACCATTATGCGTACATCTACAACGAACTGGTGTGGAACGTGCTCAAGGACACCGTTGGTGAGGAAGAAGCCGTCTTGTTTGCCCGCTCGGCCTCCGTCGGTGCGCAGAAATTCCCGGTACACTGGGGTGGCGACTGTTACGCTAACTACGAATCAATGGCGGAAAGCCTGCGCGGTGGTTTGTCTATTGGCCTTTCAGGTTTTGGCTTCTGGAGCCACGATATCGGCGGCTTTGAAAATACCGCTCCGGCGCACGTTTACAAACGCTGGTGCGCGTTTGGTTTGCTTTCCAGCCATAGCCGTTTACATGGCAGCAAATCTTATCGTGTGCCGTGGGCCTACGATGATGAGTCCTGTGATGTGGTGCGCTTCTTCACGCAACTGAAATGCCGCATGATGCCGTATCTGTATCGTGAAGCTGCACGTGCAAACGCGCGGGGTACGCCGATGATGCGGGCCATGATGATGGAGTTCCCGGACGATCCGGCTTGTGATTACCTTGACCGTCAATACATGTTAGGCGACAACGTGATGGTTGCGCCTGTGTTCACTGAAGCGGGCGATGTGCAGTTCTACCTGCCGGAAGGTCGCTGGACACACCTGTGGCACAACGATGAACTCGACGGTAGTCGCTGGCATAAACAGCAGCACAGCTTCCTGAGTCTGCCCGTTTATGTGCGTGATAGCACCCTACTGGCGCTGGGCAACAACGATCAACGTCCCGATTACGCGTGGCACGAAGGTACGGCATTCCACCTCTTTAATCTGCAAGACGGGCATGAAGCCGTCTGTGAAGTGCCCGATGCTGACGGTTCGGTGATCTTTACTTTAAAAGCAGCACGTACTGGCAACACGATTACTGTGACTGGTACGGGCGAGGCGAAGAACTGGACACTGTGCTTGCGCAATATTGTGAAAGTAAATGGTCTGCAAGGCGGTTCGCAGGCTGAAAGTGAGCAGGGACTGGTGGTGACTCCTCAAGGGAATGCGCTGACAATTACGTTGTAATCTATTGAAGAATGCCGGATACGAATGGTTTTGTGTCGTATCCGGTAAATAATCTCACATCTGGTAATAAATATTTCTTCCATCGTATTTGCGAGCATGATCACGATTATTCATCACGAAAATGTGATCTGTGCTGAAAAATATCCCTTAACCGCCTTGCTTTGTTTTATCACTGTCCGGATTACGGACAGATTTTAGTATTGTTGTGAAATTATTCTGCTTTATATTTACCCTCAGAGATGGCAACTGAAGCTCTTCCATATGGTGTGATAAGGGTAAAAAATGCAAATGATTACCTCGCGACAAAACAGATTATTACGATTCCTTTTACCTCGAAGGGAATATACGACTATTGTTACGATTGCCGGCTATTTAAATGTTTCGGAAAAAACCATTCAACGTGATTTACGTTTACTTGAGCAATGGCTGGGACAATGGAGAATAAATGTTGAGAAGCGTGCTGGCGCGGGTGTGATGTTAAGTGCGGAGAATATTGCTGATTTGCTGCATCTTGATCATTTGTTGGTGGCAGAATGTGAAGAGATTGATTGTGTAATGAATAATGCCAGGCGCGTTAAAATAGCGTCGCAGTTATTAAGTGAAACACCGAATGAAACGTCGATCAGTAAATTGTCAGAACGCTACTTTATCAGCGGAGCCTCTATTGTTAATGACCTGAGAGTAATTGAGTCCTGGCTTGCGCCGTTGGGGTTATCGTTGATCCGCAGTCCAAGTGGTACGCATATTGAAGGTAGTGAAGGGCAAGTCCGACAGGCAATGGCATTACTGATTAACGGCATTATTAACCATAATGAGCCGCAAGGTGTCGTGTATTCACGTCTGGATCCCGGAAGCTATAAAGCATTAGTCCATTATTTTGGAGAAGAAGAGGTGTTATTTGTCCAGTCATTGTTACTGGATATGGAAAATGAATTAAGTTGGTCTTTGGGAGAACCTTATTACGTTAACATTTTTACTCACATCCTTATTATGATGTATCGCAACACGCACGGGAATGCGTTATCAAGAGAAGAAGATCAAACCAGACAATATGATGAAAATATCTTTAATGTTGCCAGTCAGATGATTCATAAGATAGATCAACGAATTGCACATACATTGCCCGATGATGAAGTCTGGTTTATTTATCAATATATCATTTCATCAGGTGTGGCGATTGATGGACAAAAAGATGTTAGCATTATTTCACATATGCAGGCCAGCAATGAAGCGCGTCTGATTACCTGGCGTTTAATTACGGTATTCAGTGACATCGTGGACTGCGATTTTAGTGAAGACAGCGCATTATATGATGGCTTATTGGTGCATATTAAGCCGCTGATTAACCGTCTAAATTATCGCATTCATATCCGTAATCCATTGCTGGAAGATATTAAAGCAGAATTAGCGGATGTCTGGCGGTTGACGCAATATGTGGTGAATCAGGTATTTAAAACCTGGGGTGAGAATGCAGTGAGCGAGGATGAAGTGGGTTACCTGACCGTTCATTTTCAGGCTGCGATGGAGCGGCAAATTGCCCGTAAACGTGTATTACTGGTCTGTTCAACCGGAATCGGAACTTCGCATCTACTGAAAAGCCGTATTCTGCGAGCATTTCCTGAATGGACGATTGTTGATGTTATTTCAGCAGCGAATTTATCACAGGTTTTGCCTGACAATATCGAACTGATTATTTCGACCATTAATTTGCCTACAGTCACTATGCCGGTCGCTTATGTTACCGCTTTTTTTAATGATGCCGATATTAAGCGGGTCACTGAAATGGTGATTACGGAAAAATTACATCATGCGACGTCTCGGGTCGTTGAAATTTAATGTCAGAATTTTATGAGGTATGACGAATGGACATAACAAAAATCCTGAATACGAATCGCGTTATTTTAGATATGCAAGCAACGAATAAAGCGGAGGCGATTGAAGAATTAACTAATCTTCTCAAAAAAGATGGTGCGATCGATTGTCGGGAAACCTTTATTAAAGATGTCTGGCAGCGCGAAGCGGAAGGCTCGACTGGTTTTGAAAATCATATTGCGATCCCGCATGGTAAATCTTCTGCGGTAATTAATACTACGCTGGCAATTGGCCGTACCCGCCAGGATATTCCCTGGGAAACGCTGGATGGCAGTAGCGTGCGCTGTATTATTTTATTTGCGGTACGTCTTGAAGATCAAAATACCACCCATATCCGTTTACTTTCCCAGGTCGCGGGCGCGCTGGCGGATGATGACATCATAGAACAATTGTTAGTTGAGACGAGTCCGCAAAAAATCATTGATCTCTTTAGTCAGTATGCACAATCCGATGTCTGCTAAATAACAGGGAGTATGTCATGAATATTGTCTGTGTTGCCGCCTGTACGGCGGGTATTGCTCATACCTATATTGCTCGTGAAAAGTTAATCAAAGGAGCAAAAGCTCTGGGCCATACCATTAAAGTTGAAACCCAGGGAACCATTGGTACAGAAAATGAATTACAGGCGGCAGATATCTCTGCTGCTGACGTCGTGATTCTTGCTGTAGATGTGAAAATAAAAGGAGAAGAACGCTTCACCAATAAACGTATTGTGCGAGTAAAGACAGAGATCGTCATTAAATCGCCCGTTCAATTTCTTGAAAAGGTCGAAAAATCACTGGGAAACAAATGATCCTTATACTGGAGGGATCTTAATATGAAAGAAAATAAAATTCCGGTTTCACAGGAAATTAAAAAACATTTATTAACCGGCATCTCGTGGATGATACCCCTTATTGTGGCCGCCGGGATATGTATTGCGTTGGGGCAAGTTCTTGGCGGTACAGATGTTGGTGAAAAAACAGGAACAATCCCGTGGATGCTTAATCAGATTGGCGGCTGGGGAATGGGGCTGATTGTGCCGCTGATTAGCGCGGCAATTGCCTATTCTATTGCCGATCGTCCCGGATTTGTCCCAGGCCTGATTGTCGGCTTTCTCTGCGGGCAAATCCATACCGGATTTATTGGCGGTATGTTGGGTGGTTTCCTGGTGGGCTACACCATTTTGCTACTTAAACGCTATATCCGCCTGCCGCAGTCGATGCAAGGACTCATGCCAATCATGGTGTTGCCGGTATTAAGCACCATTATCGGTGGGCTGTTAATGATGACGCTGATTGGTAAACCCATCGCCTGGTTACAAGAAGCACTGATTCATTTGCTCGAGTCGATGCAGGGCGGATCGCGCTTCCTGATGGGGGCCATACTTGGCGCGATGGCAACCTTCGATTTCGGTGGTCCGGTCAACAAAACCATGTCGCTGTTTTCCGATGGCTTGCTGGTCAGTGGCGTCTACGGACCAGAAGCCGTGAAATTTGTCGGCTCAATCATCCCTCCGTTTGGCATCACACTTTCGTTCTTACTGACACGCCATAAATACACCCGTGCGGAGCGCGAGGCGCTGAAAGCCGCGTTTCCGATGGGGATCTGCATGATCACTGAAGGAGTCATTCCGATCGCCGCGCGTGACCTGCTGCGAGTAGTGGGATCTTGTGTGGTGGCATCGGCGGTCGCGGGCGGCTTAATCATGGTGTGGGGCGTGGAGAGTCCGGTTCCGCATGGCGGCATGTTTGTTGTGCCTCTGTTCACCCATCCTCTGCTGTTTTGCCTGGCGCTGGGTATAGGCACGGTGATTTGTGGCGTGATGCTTTCACTCTGGAAGAAACCGGTAACGGAACGCGACGAAGAGTTTGACGAACTGAGCGATCAAAAGCTGAAAGATGAAGAGATCACTTTCACCCTCGAATAACCGGAGGCCCTATGTTTGCCGATATGAAAAGTATGGTGATGAAAGCCTGGCATGAACATTACGCCTTGCTGGCGATCAACTGTATGAATCTGGAAAGTGCTCACGCAGCTATCCGCGTGGCGGAGAAGAATCGCGCTCCGATCATTCTCAATCTCTATCAGGGGCATCTGGCGCATTTTCCTGCACCCGTCGCGGCGGCAGTGGTTAAAACGCTCGCGGAATCTGCCTCAGTACCGGTCGCTCTGGCGCTTGATCATGGCAAAAATCCGGACTGTATTCGTCAGGCGTTTCGTGCTGGTTTCAGCGGATTAATGATTGATGCTTCTGCTTTTCCCCTGGAGGAAAACGTGCGCCAGACCAGGGCGGTGGTGGAACTCGCCGCCAGCGCGCAGCTCTGCGTGGAAGGTGAACTGGGCCATCTGGCAGATGCGCCGCGTTATGACCAGGCCGCCAATGCAGACATGATGACGCAACCCACTGATGTGGAACCGTTTATCGTGCAGACAGGCATTGATCTACTGGCCGTTTCGGTAGGCACGGCGCACGGCATGTACGCGCCTGGTGTTGTACCTGCTATTGATTTTCAGCGTCTGGCGGAGATTTTCCACTGCTCGAGCGTGCCTCTGGCATTACATGGCGGTAGCGGTACGCCGTTCGATCAGCTCCAGCTCTGTACGACTCTGGGGGTAGCAAAAATCAACGTGGGGGCGGCCATTTTTGAACGGGGGAAATCCGCGCTCCTGCATACCCTCTGTCACGATATATCCATTGAACTGGTGGACGCGCTGAAAGCTATGGAACTGGCCTTCGAAGAAGCGATTACACCGTATTTACAGGCGAGCGGCTCTATCGGCAAAGCCTGATTCATTTTCTGTCATGGCCTTTATGCCAGTGCAATAACGCACCGGCAGGGCGGACTACACGCTGAAACTGGAGATTTAACATGTTAGTTTCGATGAAAGAATTACTGCAACCTACCCGCCAGCACGGCTTTGCCATTGGCGCATTTAATGTGGCGGATAACTGTTTCCTTCGCGCAGTCGTGGATGAAGCAGAAGCGACAAATACTCCGGCGATTATTGCCATCCATCCCAGCGAACATGATTTTGTGGGCGATGCCTTTTTCGCTCACGTTCGCGAAATTACCCAGCGTAGTCCGGTCCCGTTTGTACTGCACCTCGATCATGGTGCCTCTGTAGAGCATGTTTTGCGTGCGATTCGCTGCGGATTTACCTCAGTAATGATCGACGGTTCGCTGCTGCCGTATGAAGAAAACGTGGCGCTGACCGCAGAAGTGGTTCGCCTCGCTCACGCGGTTGGCGTGTCGGTTGAGGGTGAACTGGGAACCATCGGACAAACAGGAACGTCGGTAGAAGGTGGTGTTTCACAAGTGACCTACACAGATCCGGCGCAGGCCGCCGATTTTATTGCTCGTACAGGTGCCGACACACTGGCTGTGGCGATTGGTACAGCGCATGGCATCTATCCAAAAGGGATGCAGCCGAAGCTGCAAATGAACATTTTGCGCGACATTGCCGGACGTATTGATATTCCGCTGGTGCTACACGGTGGTTCGGCAAACCCGGACGCGGAGATTGCTGAATCAGTTACGCTCGGCGTCGGCAAAATCAATATCTCCAGCGATATGAAATACGCCTATTTCCAGAAAGTGCGTGAAATTCTCGCTAAAGAGAGCTGGTGGGACCCGAACGTCATCTATCCGGATGCGATTAACGCGGCGCGGGAAGTCATTCGCCACAAAATGAAACTGTTCGGTTCGTTCGGTAAAGCATCACTGTACTAAGCCAGAAGGGCGGGGTGACCCGCCTTTTACGCAACAAGGAACGAGATATGCACTATCTGGGGTTGGATATTGGTGGGACCAAAATCGCCGCCGTTGTCATGGATGCGCATGGCTGGGAGATTCGCCGTTACCGCTGCCCGACGCAAAAGTCAACATATCAACAATTTGTCTCATGCGTTGTGGCGCTTATCGAGCAGATTAGGCGGGACGTTCAACGACCGATGCTGACAGGGATCGCCTTACCCGGCAGTATCTCGCCACTCACTGGCCTGATTAAAAACGCGAATATTCAGGTGATTAACGGTCATGCGTTACAGGCTGATTTGCAGCAATTGCTTGGGCAACCGGTGGTGATAGCCAATGATGGTAACTGTTTCGCGCTATCAGAAGCTTGCGACGGTGCCGGGCAAGATTATGACGTGGTATTTGGTATTACGCTTGGTACGGGCTGCGGCGGTGGCATTGCCATCAAGCAACGACCGTTTATAGGGGCCTGGGGAAATGCTGCCGAATGCGGTCATATCACGTTGCCAGGCTATACGGAGCAGGAAGATGGTCCATCAGTCAGTTGCTATTGCGGCAAACACAACTGCGTGGAGTCGTTTGTTTCCGGCAGCGGTTTTAGTGAACGCTATCAACAGATGACTGGTAACTTGCTCACTTCTGCGGCGATTGTCACCCTGGCACAACGTGGTGATGCTTGTGCCATGCAGCAGGTGGCACGTTTTCGCCAACAGCTTGCCCGCACGCTGGCAACCATCGTTAATGTTGTTGACCCTGGCGTGATTGTGATCGGCGGCGGGCTTTCGAATGTGGAACTGCTTATCACCGATCTGAACGCAGAAGTCGCTCCACTGGTTTTCACCGATCAATTCACCACTCCCATTGTAAAAGCACAGCACGGCGACAGTAGCGGAATGCGTGGCGCTGCCTGGCTTGCTATGCGCAACGGAGAAGCCAATGAAACGTTCACAAATTAATTATGTTATTGATAAAGCACATGCCATTGCGCAGACCTTCCGCGTTTGTTTGCCAGAGTTCGCCTATTTTACGGTGGATGACTGGCTGCAGCGGGAACGGGATAACTGGCAAGAAGTGGTCGACTTACAGCTCGGTTGGGATATCACCGATTTTGGTCGTGGTGATTTCAACCAAACGGGACTAACACTGCTAACGATGCGCAACGGCGCGCTGGGGTCGGCGGCATATCCAAAACCGTATGCTGAGAAAATGTTGCAGATCCAACAAGATCAGCAGACTCCCTGGCATTTTCACACCCACAAAATGGAAGATATCCTCAATCGGGGCGGTGGAGACTTATGCATGCAGTTGGCCTGGGCCAACGAAGCCAATCTCTGTGATGATCAACGAGTCATTACCGTGAGTGTTGATGGTCAGCGGCGTACCATGAAACCTGGTGAAACGCTGGTGCTAAAGCCGGGGCAGGGCATTTGCCTGCCGCCGCGTCTGTATCATCGCTTCTGGGCGGAAAAAGCGTTTGTTCTCGGCTGGGAAATCTCGATGGTAAATGATGACCAACACGATAATTATTTTCTTGAGCCGGGAGGACGTTTTCCGGCGATAGAAGAAGATGAACCGGTGAAATGGTTATTGTGCAGTGAGTATGGAATTTTGCGCTAATAACGGGGAACGCTAGCGCTGATATCCGCTAGCGTCCTTATTTTTACTGCACCGGCTCCGTCGACGTAACTTCACCACTGGAAACTACGCCCGCATTCATGGTTTGAGTCACTTGCTGCTTTGCGGCATTCACGGCATGCAATTGCCCGCTAACCGTAGGTTTCAGCGGGACATTGGCCTGAATATCGCCACTGGCGGTAAGCTGAATATTGCCGTCGCCAGTCAACGGTAATTCAGGCCATCCCCAATGTTGCAAAATATTCACCGGCACACCGCGTCCATTCAGGCTGATATGGGTCTGACGTTGTGGCGTTTGTGAAACACTGGCGGTGGCTTCCAGAATGCCTTTTTCTGTAAATGCACTCAGTTCGCTGATATTCACCGTGCTGCTGTTGGCAGTTAGCGCCAGCGACGGACGACGGACATCAACACGATTAAACGTTGCGGCGGCGGCATTCAGATTCGCCGAGCCACTCCAGACGCCCCATTTATGATCGGTAACCAGCGTCAGATTGGCACCGTAACCATCGAGCGCGGTGAGCTGCCACGGGAAGTCAGGGTCGATATCAATGATCAGATTGCGGCTGGCGCTAAATCTCTTCAGTTGCAGGCTGTTTAACCAACCGGGTGTCGTTTCCATCCACAACTGTTGCCAGTTTTTTGGCAAGGTATATTCCAGTCCGGCAATTGCCGCATCATCGAGGATCAGCGTTTTCCCGTCGCGTTGCCAGTTTCCTGACGTTCTGACCATACCCCCTTCCCAGCGGCTGGTGAACTGGCGCAGTGCTACGCCCTGCGGGGAAAATTCTGCGTTTATAATCGGATCAAATAAATGCAGCGAGCCATGAATAAACTCGCTGGCGTTCATCGACAGTTTGCCTTCCTGTGTCTGCCAGTCATCTTTACTGAAGGTCATGTTGCGCAAGCTGAGATCGAGGTCGGTCACCGCCCAGTCCGGACCTTGCAAACGAGCATCGATGACTTCCAGGCGACCAATCTGCAACGACGGGACAGAGCGTAATGGCGCAAAGAAATCGGTTAGCGATTTTTCGCTTTGTAGACGGATATCCGCCATGCGCAGGTTTTCCACTTGCCAGCTGCCGTCAGCGTTACGCTGCGCGTTTCCGGTTAATGTCCCGCGGGCGATGTCGGCACCCAGGTTAGTCAGCGTAACGCGATCGTTATCAATACTGCCTTCAATCAGTACATTGGTGGCAGGAACATCATTGAGCGAAAGCGATCCGGCACTAAACTGAATCTGCGCCTTCGTACCCAGCACTTTACCGGCTTCTGGTGACCACGGAACCACGCCGCCATTTACCCGCTGCGCGCTCAGTTTCCATTCGCTATTCGGGCTATTAAACGCCATATCACGCAGTTGCAGACGATCGGCTTTGAACGGTAGCGGCGCGGTCTGGTCGGTGAGATTCAGCGTCCCGTTTTCCAGCAGGATGGTATCGACATGGCGTGGTTCGGTCAGTTGCCGACTGCTTAGCGCAATGTCGACACTTTTTGCCACCAGGGTCGCGGGCTGGCCATCACGGCCAAACGTGACGTTCTCCAGCACGATATGAGATGGCGCGGAAAAACGGTGATCCATCGCCCCGAAGGCCAGATGATAGTCGCTATTCTCGGAAACCCATGCGCTGATATGTTCTGCTCCCCAGCGGGTTTGCAGAAGAAAATAGAGGCCAGCGATCACCACTAACAGAGCGATGAGAATGTAGAGAAGCAGCTTCCCAATAAATTTCATGGTCTTCCATCCCGTGAAATGCACATAAGGGAGTTATGCACGATTTACGCGCAATCCTCAAGGCGGGAATGGTGAAAGAGGTGAGACTGCGGCGGTAATTATCTTACCGCCGCCAGTGAATTACTGTTTTTCTGGGGGGAAAATCAGATTCAGCACGATGGCAGTAATACCGCCCGCGGCAATCCCGGAGGAGAGCAGGTTTTTCAGCCATTCAGGGGCAAACTGCAAAATCAGCGGCTGCTGAGACACGCCCAGACCGACCGCCAGCGACAGCGCGATAATCAGAATCGCCCGGCGGTTCAGCGGCTCACGAGAAACGATACGCACACCGGAGGCGGCGATGGTGCCAAACATTACAAGCGTTGCGCCGCCCAGAACCGGTTCTGGAATGTGTTGTACAAAACCGCTCACTGCCGGGAACAGACCCAGCACGATCAACATCAGCGCGACGACAAAACCGACATAGCGGCTGGCAACACCGGTTAACTGGATCACCCCGTTGTTCTGCCCGAAGCAGGAGTTCGGGAAGGTATTAAATACCGCCGAGACAAACGAGTTCAGGCCGTTTGCCAGCACGCCGCCTTTCAGGCGTTTCATGTACAGCGGACCGGAAACCGGCTGTTCGGAAACGTCAGAGGTCGCCGTGATATCGCCAATGGTTTCCAGCGAAGTGATCATAAAGACCAGCATCAGCGGCAGCAGCAGACTCCATTCAATGCCAAGACCGTAATAGAGCGGCGTTGGCACCATAATCAGTTCTTGTGTCATCGGTTCGTTGCTTTCTGGCAACATGCCCATAAACCACGCCAGCGCATATCCGGCCGCCATCGCAATCACCAGTGAGGCCACGCGTAAGTAAGGGTTACGTTGACGGTTAAGCAGGATAATTAAGGCTAAGACCACGCCTGCCAGCAGCAGATTTTTCGGTGCGCCGAAGGTGTTATCGCTCATGGCTGCGTAACCGCCGCCAATGGAGGTCAGCCCAACCTGAATTAGCGACAGGCCGATAATCATCACCACAACGCCAGAAACCAGCGGCGTAATAATGCGGCGCGCCAGATGCAGAACGCGGGAGATCACCATCTCGGTACAACTTGCCAGCATCAACGTGCCGAACAAAGCTGCCATCATGGTAGGAACATCAGCACCACCGGTCTTCAGCGCTGTGCCGCCCATAATCAGCGGAGCAACAAAGTTGAAGCTGGTGCCCTGAATAGACAACAACCCGGAGCCAACCGGACCCCAGGCCTTAATTTGAATAATCGATGCCACACCGGAGGCAAACAGCGACATACTAATAATGTGTTGCGTGTCTTGTGCCGGTAAACCCAGCGCCTGACAGATTAATAGCGCTGGCGTGATCACCGCAACGAACATCGCCAGCAAATGCTGACAGGCGGCAAACAGGGTTTGAGGAAGCGGCGGACGATCTTCAAGACGGTAAATCAGTTCGCTGTTTTGAGTCTGTGCAACCGGTTGCGCATTTTCTGACTCGAGGGTGGAAACAGACATCGAAAACAATCCCGTGGTAGCAAAGCGGGCATTTTAGCTGACCGAAAGAGAAAAGCAAACGTTTGCCACATCCTCATCTAAATATTTAAATGAGATAAATGTACTTTTTTATATAACTTTTAGTTGTTTTCTGCTTAAAATCCATGCCATTTTTCTAGTTTCAGCTAAGAATTCGAACCAGGAAAGCATGACTCGATACTCGTCATATTTCGCCTTACTGCAAATGCGCGATGAAGTATGACGAGTATGAAAGAGTGATGCGGACACAAAGGAGTAACTATGTTTCATCTCGATACTTTAGCAACGCTTGTTGCCGCAACGCTGACGTTGCTGCTCGGGCGCAAGTTGGTCCATTCCGTCTCCTTTTTGAAAAAATACACCATACCGGAACCTGTTGCGGGTGGTTTATTAGTGGCGCTGGCGCTGCTGATACTGAAAAAAAGCATGGGCTGGGAAGTCAACTTTGATATGTCCCTGCGGGATCCGTTGATGCTGGCTTTCTTCGCCACCATTGGCCTGAACGCCAACCTTGCCAGTCTGCGAGCTGGTGGGCGTGTGGTGGGGGTTTTCCTGATTGTGGTTGTTGGCCTGTTGGTGATGCAAAATGCCATTGGCATTGGTATGGCTAGCCTGTTAGGGCTTGATCCGCTGATGGGGCTGCTGGCCGGTTCTATTACGCTTTCCGGCGGTCACGGTACGGGTGCTGCATGGAGTAAATTGTTCATTGAACGTTATGGCTTCACCAACGCGACAGAAGTGGCGATGGCCTGTGCAACGTTCGGTTTGGTGCTGGGCGGCTTGATTGGCGGTCCGGTGGCGCGCTATCTGGTGAAACACTCCACCACACCGAACGGTATTCCGGATGACCAGGAAGTTCCGACTGCGTTCGAAAAGCCGGATGTGGGCCGCATGATCACCTCGCTGGTGCTGATTGAAACTATCGCGCTGATTGCTATCTGCCTGACAGTGGGGAAAATTGTTGCGCAACTTTTGGCTGGTACTGCTTTTGAACTACCGACCTTCGTCTGTGTACTATTTGTTGGCGTGATTCTGAGCAACGGTCTGTCAATGATGGGCTTTTACCGCGTCTTTGAGCGTGCGGTATCCGTGCTGGGTAACGTAAGCCTGTCGTTGTTCCTGGCGATGGCGCTGATGGGGCTGAAACTGTGGGAGCTGGCTTCGCTGGCGTTGCCGATGCTGGCGATTCTGGTGGTACAGACCATCTTCATGGCGTTGTATGCCATCTTCGTTACCTGGCGCATGATGGGCAAAAACTACGATGCGGCAGTGCTGGCTGCGGGTCACTGTGGTTTTGGCCTCGGTGCAACGCCAACAGCAATCGCCAACATGCAGGCGATCACTGAACGCTTTGGCCCGTCGCACATGGCGTTCCTGGTCGTGCCGATGGTCGGTGCGTTCTTTATCGATATCGTCAATGCGCTGGTGATTAAGCTGTATTTGATGTTGCCGATTTTTACGGGTTAACCGATGAAGCGGCGGTCTTCTCACCGCCGCCTTTTACGCATTCGAGTAGCGTTCTGTTTCTGGCATCCAGCGTTCTATCAGGGCTTTTGCCTGTTGTGGGTAACGTTCGTGAATATGTCGCGCCAGGCGCTGAACTTCCGGGATCATCGCCTGATCGCGCAGTAAATCCGCCACTTTAAATTCAGCATTACCCGTCTGACGCGTACCTAACAGTTCACCCGGTCCGCGAATCTCTAAGTCTTTCTGTGCAATCACAAAACCGTCGTTGCTGTCGCGCAGCACTTGCAGCCGAATTTGCGCGGTTTTGGAGAGCGGCGTTTTGTAGAGCAGCACGCAGTGAGAAGCCACCGCACCACGACCTACACGCCCGCGAAGCTGGTGTAACTGCGCCAGACCCAGACGCTCCGGGTTTTCGATAATCATCAGACTGGCGTTAGGCACATCAACACCGACTTCAATAACGGTAGTGGCAACCAGCAGGTGTAGTTCACCTTGTTTAAACGACGCCATCACCGCCTGTTTATCGGCAGGTTTCATCCGCCCGTGTACCAGGCCGACGTTCAGTTCCGGCAACGCCAGTTTCAACTCTTCCCAGGTTGCTTCCGCCGCCTGCGCTTCCAGCAATTCCGACTCTTCAATCAACGTACAAACCCAGTATGCCTGACGACCTTCAGTTATGCAGGCGTGGCGCACGCGGTCAATAATGTCGGTACGGCGGGTATCAGGAATAGCGACCGTAGTCACTGGCGTGCGGCCTGGCGGCAGCTCATCTATCACCGAGGTATCGAGATCGGCATACGCAGTCATCGCCAGCGTGCGGGGGATGGGCGTGGCGGTCATGATCAACTGATGCGGATGGAAGCCTTGCTGCTGGCCTTTCTCCCATAACGCCAGACGCTGATGCACGCCAAAACGATGCTGTTCGTCGATAATCACCAGCGCCAGGCCGTTAAACTGCACCTGTTCCTGGAAAATGGCGTGCGTACCAACAATCATCTGCACCTGACCGCTGGCGATGGCTTCTTGCTGAGCCAGTCGTGCTTTACCTTTCTGTTTACCGGCGAGCCAGCCCACTTCGATACCGAGCGGAGCAAACCAGTTACGGAAGTTATTGGCGTGCTGCTCGGCGAGTAATTCGGTTGGTGCCATCAATGCCACCTGTTTGCCGTGCGCAATCGCACGCAACGCGGCGAGGGCGGCGACCAGCGTTTTACCGGAACCTACATCGCCCTGCACCAGACGCATCATCGGCACATCCAGCGCCATATCGCGCTCGATCTCCGCCACTACGCGTGCCTGTGCGCCCGTTGGCTTGAACGGTAAGGCGGCGAGGAGTTTATTTTTCAGCGCGTCATTGGCGCTCAGCGGCTGAGCATGAAAACGTTGTGCACCGGCACGTAACGCCAACATGCTGAGGTTGTGCGCCAGCAACTCTTCCAGAATCAGCCGGCGTTGTGCCGGATGCTGCCCGGTTTCGAGATCGCTAAGCTGTAGCGTCGGCGGCGGGCGGTGCAAAGTGCGCAACGCTTCCGGTAGCGTCATCATTCCTTGTGACAGTTCCGGCGGCAGGAGTTCTTCAATGGCGCATGTGTCGAGCAGATCCAGCGCCTGGTCGGTTAATTTACGCAGCGTAGCCTGCTTTACGCCTTCCGTAGTTGGGTAAACCGGCGTGAGCGTTTCCTGTAACTCTGGCGTGCTGAGATCGCCCTGTACGCGGTATTCCGGGTGGATCATCTCCGCACCATATTTGCCGCGCTTTGCTTCGCCATAGGCCAGCACGCGGCGGCCTGTCGCCAGGCTATTTTTCATTGCCGCATTGAAGTTGAAAAAGCGCATAGTGAGAATGCCGGAACCGTCGCTGATCTGGCAGGTCATCATCCGCCGACCGCCGAAGGAGATATTGCAGTTCAGCACTTCGCCTTCCACCGTGGCATAAACACCCGGCAGTAGTTCACCGATGGGGTAGAGATGTGTGCGATCTTCGTAGCGCAGAGGAAGGTGTAAGAGCAAATCCTGTACGGTATGCAGGTTGATTTTCGCCAGCTTGTTACTAAGCGCTGCGCCAACGCCCGTTAGGGAACTGAGCGGGACAGCATCTAACAGGCGACCTTTCATCGCGCTTACCCTGCGGCCTGCATGGTGGACCACCAGTCAGCATCGGCTTCAATCTCGCCTTGCTGATTAACGTGGGGGTAGGGCAGACCTTTGCGTTTTGCGACTTTCGCCAGCACCGGATAGCCGCCTTCAAACAGCAGGCGTTGTTGCTCGGCTTCCGGCAACATGCTGTTTTCACGCAGGTACATGCCCGCATTTTGCCGCTGGCGCTGGGCTTCGTAAAGAATGAGGGCTGAGGCAACGGAAACATTCAGCGACTGCACCATGCCGATCATCGGAATGATGATATCCTGATCCGCCAGGGCCAACGCTTCCTGCGTGATGCCCGTTTTCTCCTGTCCCATCAAAATACAGGTCGGGCGAGTGTAATCAATTTCGCGGAAATCAACAGCGTTATCAGAAAGATGGGTTGCCAGAATCTGCATGCCCTGGCCTTTCAGATGAGCGACGGCATCGCCAATGGTGCGGTGCGTTTTCACCTGTACCCAGCTGTTACTACCCGCAGCTGCCGAAGCCATGGTGCGCATCCGGCTGCCAGGCCAGACAGCATGAACTTCATGTACGCCAACGGCATCTGCGGTACGAATAATCGCAGAAACGTTATGAGGTTTGTGGACCTGCTCCATGCAGACGGTCAGATCAGGCTGCCGCCTGGCGAGCATTTCGCAGATGCGTGCATAACGTGTTGGGTTCATAAAACATTAATTTCGGTTTCGGGTGACTTTAATCACGTCTGGCATCACGCGGATTTTGCGCATGATATTCGCCAGATGCACACGGTCACGGGCGGTCAGACGAATAAAGGCGCTATAGACGCGACCATCTTTCTCTTCCGTATTCAAACTTTGAATATTCGAGGTCGTGGTGTTAATTGCCGCCGTCAGGTTTGCCAGCGCGCCCTGATGATTGAACATCTCCACCTTGATTTCGGTGATGAATTCCTGCGCCGTCTCTTTATCCCATTCAACAGCCATAAACTTCTCTGGCTCTTTCTGGTAGCCACGGATGTTACGGCAGGATTCATGGTGGATCACCAGACCTTTACCGGGGCTGACGTGGGCGATAATCGGGTCGCCAGGAATTGGGCGGCAGCATTTCGCAAAGGTGATCAGCACGCCATCGGCACCTTTAATGGGCAGATGTCCGTGACTTTGGGTTGCCGGTGGAATGGAGGCGTCCCCATGTTGCAGATTTTTCGCGACCACCACGCTCATTGCGTTACCAAGGCCGATTTCTGCCAGCAGATCGTCAAGCGTTGCCAGCTTCATGCGGTCCAGCTCGCGCTGAATATTTTCCTGCGGGATTTCATTGAGCTTACGGCTACCACCCAACGCATGGTTGAGCAGACGACGGCCCAGGCTTACAGAATCATCACGCTTGAGGTTTTTCAGCAACTGACGAATTTTGGCGCGCGCTTTCGAGCTGACGACAAAGTTCAGCCACGCGGCATTCGGGCGAGCACCCGGTGCGGTAATGATTTCAACGGTTTGACCGCTAGTAAGCGGCTGCGACAGCGGGTAAGGCTGGCGGTCGACGCGTGCGCCCACGCAGGCATGGCCGATATCGGTATGCACCGCATAAGCGAAGTCGACGGGCGTTGCACCGGCAGGCAGTTCGACAATGCGCCCTTCCGGTGTGAAAACGTAAATCTCATCCGGGAAGAGATCGGATTTAACGCTCTCGATAAATTCAAACGAGCTACCGGCACTCTGTTGCAGCTCCAGCAGGCTTTGCATCCAGCGCTGGGCGCGTATTTGCGCGGTAGTGCTGGTTTCGCCGTGCTCTTTATAAGCCCAGTGCGCGGCAACACCCATCTCCGCCATCTGATCCATATCTTCGGTACGGATCTGGACCTCAACCGGCACGCCGTGCGGGCCAATCATCGAGGTGTGCAAAGACTGATAGCCGTTCGCTTTTGGAATGGCGATATAGTCTTTCACGCGGCCCGGACGCGGCTTGTACAGGCTGTGCATCTGGCCCAGCACGCGATAACAGGTGTCAGAATCATTGACGATCACGCGGAAAGCGTAGATGTCCATGATTGAGTGAAAACGCTGCTCTTTGAGCACCATTTTGCAGTAAATCGAATAAAGATGTTTTTCGCGACCACTGACGCGGCACGGTATTCCCGCTTCCTGCAAACGCCCTTCGATTTCAGAAAGAATCTTCTGGATCATCTCTTTACGGTTGCCGCGCGCGGCTTTCACCACTTCTTTGATTACGCGATAACGGTTGGGATACAGCGCCTCAAAACCCAGCTCCTCGAGTTCGGTTTTAATGTGGTGGATACCTAAACGGTGCGCCAGCGGGCTGTATATTTCGAGAGTTTCACGGGCGATGCGGCGACGTTTGTCCGGGCGAAGTGAGCCCAGCGTGCGCATGTTGTGGGTACGGTCGGCAAGTTTGATGAGAATGACGCGGATATCCTGCACCATCGCCATAATCATCTTGCGAAAGTTTTCGGCCTGCGCCTCTTTCTTATCGCGGAACTTGAGTTTATCAAGTTTCGACACCCCCTCTACCAGCTCGGCGACGCTTTTACCAAAAAGCTGTTCCATGTCCTGGTAGGTGGCGGGTGTATCTTCAATCACATCATGCAGCAGCGCCGCCATCAGCGTTTCATAGTCGAGTTTCATCTCGGCCAGAATGCAGGCAACCGCCACCGGATGCGTGATATAGGGTTCACCGCTTGAACGTGTTTGCCCCTCGTGAGCATCACGTGCAACGAGATACGCCTGCCGCAGACGCTTGATTTGGTCTTCCGGCAGGTAGTTTTGAATCAGCTGATTCAGGCTTTCAAACAGATACAAGGGCGACCCGCTTTGTGATTAACGACGACCTTCAGCAATAGCGGTAACGGCTTGTAATTCAGCGGCTTCCTGCTCTTGCTGTTCCTGGCGTTCGCGAACGTCGAGGATCTGGTTGTTGATCAGACCTTCTTCGATTTCGCGCAGCGCGATTACAGTGGTTTTATCGTTTTCTTCCGGTACCAGCGGATCCTTTCCGCCTACCTGCATCTGACGAGCGCGACGCGCGGCGACCAGTACCAGGTCAAAACGGTTACCAATTTTCTCTACAGCGTCCTGAACAGTTACGCGTGCCATACTTAAAAAGCTCCACAGGTGAAGAAATGACTGGGCATGATACTGAAATCAGGTTCAGTCTGCCAACAATTTGCTGATTAAAGCGTCATGACGCTGCTTTTGGCGGCTCATGCGCAGACGTTCGGCGCGAATAATGGTCTTCAAATCGGTCAACGCGGTATCGAAGTCATCATTCACAATCAGGTAATCATATTCGGCGTAATGGCTCATTTCTGCAACAGCTTGCGCCATACGCTTTGCAATGACCTCTTCGCTGTCCTGACCGCGACCGCGTAGACGGCGGTCCAGTTCGATTTTAGACGGCGGTAAAATAAAGATACTCCGCGCGTGCGGCATCTTCTGGCGAATTTGCTGCGCACCCTGCCAGTCGATATCGAGAAAAACATCGACACCGGTCGCCAGTACTTGCTCAATGGCCTCACGCGAAGTGCCATAGTAATTACCAAAAACTTCTGCGTGTTCGAGGAACGCATCTCTACTAATCATTTCTTTAAATTCATCATGATTAACAAAGAAATAATGTTCACCGTGGACTTCACCAGGACGCGGTTGGCGTGTGGTGTGTGAAACAGAAACCTGGGTGTCATACAACGGTTGGGTTTTTAATAAAGCCTGAATCAGGCTGGATTTACCCGCGCCACTGGGGGCAGAAACAATATAAAGCGTGCCTTGAGCCATGAGTATCTTTCGTATGTGATTAGCGAAATAAAGCCTACATACGAGCTTATTATACACGGCGCGGCCATGTGACGTAGCCCTTGCTCACACTTTTTGCGCAAAGTTGTTGCATTTTGCGTAGCTGCTTCCGCATTTGCCTGTGATTCACTGCAATAAAGACGATTCTCAGGAAGCGTCCTCGCAGACTCCGTTTTTGCCACTCGGCTTTGTCTTCACCAAGTTGTATATCTGCCTGACTATCTACAGCGGAGGTGATGATGAAAGTATGGATGGCGATATTAATAAGTATCTTGTGCTGGCAATCATCGGCGTGGGCGGTCTGTCCGGCCTGGTCGCCAGCCAGAGCACAGGAAGAAATTTCCCGCCTGCAACAGCAAATAAAACAGTGGGACGATGACTACTGGAAGGAAGGGAAAAGTGAGGTGGAAGACGGTGTTTACGATCAGTTAAGCGCCCGTCTCACGCAGTGGCAACGCTGTTTTGGGAACGAGACTCGCGATGTGATGATGCCGCCTTTAAACGGTGCGGTTATGCATCCGGTTGCCCATACGGGTGTACGCAAAATGGCGGATAAAAACGCATTAAGTCTGTGGATGCGCGAACGTAGCGATCTTTGGGTGCAGCCAAAAGTTGATGGCGTTGCGGTAACCCTGGTTTATCGGGACGGGAAACTGAACAAAGCAATCAGTCGCGGTAATGGCCTGAAAGGCGAGGACTGGACGCAGAAAGTTCGCTTAATTTCCGCTGTGCCGCAAACCGTTAGCGGGCCTTTAGCCAACAGCACGCTTCAGGGGGAAATATTTCTCAAGCGTAAGGGGCATATCCAACAACAAATGGGGGGAATAAATGCCCGCGCAAAAGTTGCTGGCCTGATGATGCGCCAGGGGAATAGCGATACGCTAAACTCACTGGCTGTTTTTGTCTGGGCATGGCCGGATGGACCGCATTTAATGACCGATCGTTTAAAGGATCTGGCTACCGCAGGTTTTACTTTAACGCAGACGTATACCCGCGCGGTTAAAAATGCTGATGAGGTTGCGCACGTACGCAATGAGTGGTGGAAAGCAAAATTACCCTTCGTCACCGATGGCGTGGTTGTGCGAGCGGCGAAAGAACCCGAATCCCGTCATTGGTTACCGGGCCAGGCGGAGTGGCTGGTGGCCTGGAAATATCAACCTGTAGCTCAGGTTGCCGAAGTGAAGGCGATTCAATTTGCGGTGGGTAAGAGCGGTAAAATATCGGTGGTGGCGTCACTCGCACCTGTCATGCTGGATGATAAAAAAATCCAGCGGGTGAATATTGGTTCCGTCAGGCGCTGGCAGGAATGGGATATTGCGCCTGGTGATCAGATCCTCGTCAGCCTTGCCGGTCAGGGGATTCCTCGCATTGATGATGTGGTCTGGCGCGGAGCAGAACGTACAAAACCGACACCACCAGAAAACCGCTTTAACTCGTTGACCTGCTACTTTGCTTCTGATGTTTGTCAGGAACAGTTCATTTCACGCTTAGTCTGGCTGGGGTCAAAACAGGTTCTGGGGCTTGATGGCATTGGTGAGGCCGGCTGGCGCGCCCTGCATCAGACTCATCGCTTTGAGCATATCTTTTCCTGGCTTTTATTAACGCCAGAGCAATTACAGAACACGCCGGGGATCGCGAAAAGTAAAAGTGCGCAGTTATGGCATCAGTTTAATCTGGCTCGTCAGCAGCCTTTTACTCGCTGGGTGATGGCAATGGGAATACCGCTAACCCGGGCGGCGCTTAATGCCAGTGATGAACGGTCCTGGTCGCAACTTTTATTTAGCACGGAACAGTTCTGGCAGCAGCTGCCGGGGACTGGATCGGGGCGCGCCAGACAGGTTATTGAATGGAAGGAAAATGCGCAAATCAAGAAGCTGGGCAGTTGGCTGTCTGCCCAGCAGATCACAGGTTTTGAACCTTAGTGACCTTCGTGGCTGTAGTAAAAGACCGGTAATCCCAGCTTAAGACGTAGCGCCAGTAAACGGGCAAAAAAGCCGAATACCAGGGTGGAGATAATCACAACATCATGGTTAGAAACATAGTGTTGCAGCGCGATGTACAGCACGGCGGAGGCAAATGAGACACCCGCATACAACTCTTTCTGGAATACCAGTGGGATGCGTTTACAGAACATATCGCGCAAAACGCCGCCAAACACGCCGGTGGTTACCGCCGCGACAACGGCAATAATTGGGCCGTGTCCCATATCCAGTGCAACCTGTGCGCCGATGATAGAAAAGACCACCAGTCCGAGCGCATCGAGTACCAGAAACACTTTGCGCAGATAAGGCATTACAGGAGCAACTATAGTGGTGAGTACTGCAGCGGTAGCGACGATAATCACATATTCCGGGTGTTTGACCCAGCCGAGCGGATAGTGGCCCAGCAGAATATCGCGCACTGACCCTCCGCCAATTGCCGTGGCGGTCGCAATAATAATTACGCCAAATGTATCCATGCGCCGTCGTCCGGCCGCCAGCGCCCCCGTCATGGCTTCGGCAGTAATGCCAACCAAATACAAAATGTGTAACAGCATGGTTCTCTCCCTAAAAATCTGTCTGGCAGGGTAGCGATTTGTGCGTATTGTCACGATTGAGATTTTTTAAGGTGAGAGGAAATTGATAACTTGTAGTTATGTGAAATCGCTATTTTCTGTAGCGTAGATGCATTCTTCTGACTTCTTGTCTGAGAAAATGCATAAGAAAAAATAGGTTAAAATTGAGGGGTGGAAAAGAAAGGTGCAATGTTTAGCCATTGTGTTCACCGCACCTGGACTTTGGCTTACGCATCGGGTATCTCAATCAACAAAAAGAGTTTTTATTTTCTGCTATTTCTTCTCTGTAATTTTTACACTGTTTTCCAACTGCTTGATGCTGACCTGCGGGGTCGGCAACTCCTCAGGCATGGTTCCGCCAAGTTCCTGAATGGTTTGCCTCACCTTGCGACCCACGTCAAAGTGTGTGGTATTAGCTTGCTGTTTTGAATTCACGCCATCCCGCTTGAGTTTTTCTTCTGTTTGGGTAGCTCGAAAGAGATTAGCCGCCAGTTCTGTTGAACCCATATGATCCAGGATCTTCTGACTCTTTTTCAGCCCCTTCCGCTGATGGATGGCTTTCTGATCTAATCCACCATACAGTCCCCGGTAACCATGATTCTGAAATATGGCGAAATCGATAGCTGTCGCTACCCCAGCTTGCTGCGCTGCCTCAACTAATTGTTTGTTATGTTCTTTCAACTCATTTCTCAGAAAAAGACGCTTTTCGTCTTCACGAAGTTGCCTGAAAGCTTCATCGTCAGCCAGCTCCTGCCGTCGGGTCTGGATAGCAAAATAAGTTTGCCCTGCCGCAATAACCGGTTTCGCAGGGTCGCCGTTTTGTACTACCAGGTAACAGGCATAGCGGGAGAGATGAACATCTTCAAGTTCTCGTTGAGCCCCTGAACCTAATACAACCATTTTGGTGGTTTCAACGAAATGGTCAGATGCGGCTTGATTGCTGGCTTCGCACGCTTGAGTCGCGCGGGCCAGTACCTTTTGAAAATTGCGCCAGTCCCGATAATCCAGTAACGGTGCCAATTCTCTCGCTGACCAAAATTCTTGCCCTTCAGTGCCATAATGCCGTATTTCTTCAAAAGGTTGATGATGTTCGTTCATTGCCCACTCCATATGATATCGATTGCAAGGAAAGTAAGTTTACAACTGTGTTTATATACAGTTGTGAGTATCTCACGTTCTCACTGCGCTGGGCAAAAAAACATCGCAAAATCTGGAGCAGGCACGCAAAACAGAATTGAATGTTGCGGGGAGGAAAAATGCCGCTCTGTTTGAGTGGGCGGCATTTGTGAAGGCTGAAAAGGAAGAATTGGCGTTACGAGTTATTCAATGTTCTGGATCTGCTCGCGCATCTGCTCAATCAACACTTTCAGCTCGATGGCAGAATTCGTCACTTCGGCATTGATAGATTTCGAAGCAAGAGTGTTCGACTCGCGGTTGAACTCCTGCATCATAAAGTCCAGACGACGACCAACGGCTTCTTTTTTCTTCAGAATGTTGTAGGTCTCTTTGACATGCGCTTCGAGGCGGTCCAGTTCTTCGGCAACGTCAATTCGTTGTGCCAGCAGAACCAACTCCTGCTCCAGACGGTTGTTTTCCAGTTGCACCTGAGCATCTTCCAGCTTCGCTATCAGACGCTCACGCTGCCATTGCAGGATTTCCGGCATATGGGCGCGGACTTTGGCCACTTCGGCGGTGACGCCTTCCAGACGCTGCTCAATCAACACTTTCAGTGCCTGACCTTCGGTTTCGCGCGCGATGATAAAGTCATCCAGGGTGCCATCCAACGCCGCGAGAATTTCAGCTGCAATCGCGTCGAGATCTTGCTCCTGGGCTGCCATCACGCCCGGCCAGCGTAGAATATCAACCGGGTTGATTTCTCCTTCGTCGCTCTGCATTTTTACCCAGTTCGCGGCAGTTACCAGCTGTTTAGCCAGTTTTTCGTTGAGGATCAGCTCACCTTGCGCGCTAACATCTGGCTCATAGCGCAGAGTACATTCCACTTTACCGCGCGTCAGGCGAGAACGAATACGCTCGCGAACGACAGGTTCAAGGCTACGGAACTGCTCCGGCAGACGAAAGTAAGTTTCCAGATAACGCTGGTTTACCGAGCGCATTTCCCAGGTTGCGCTCCCCCATTCACCCTTGATTTCACGCCGGGCGTAGGCGGTCATACTGCGGATCATAGACGTTCCTGTTTATAAAAGGAGAGGTGGAAGGATTATAGCCATCGATGCCTTGTCAGGATAGGAATAACCGCCGGAAGTCCGTATAATGCGCAGCCACATTTGTTTCAAGCCGGAGATTTCAATATGCGTCCAGCAGGCCGTAGCAATAATCAGGTGCGTCCCGTTACCCTGACTCGTAACTATACAAAACATGCAGAAGGCTCGGTGCTGGTCGAATTTGGCGATACCAAAGTATTGTGTACCGCCTCTATTGAAGAAGGCGTGCCGCGCTTCCTGAAAGGTCAGGGCCAGGGCTGGATCACCGCAGAGTACGGTATGCTGCCACGTTCTACCCATACCCGTAACGCGCGTGAAGCGGCGAAAGGTAAGCAGGGTGGACGCACAATGGAAATCCAGCGTCTGATCGCCCGTGCTCTTCGCGCGGCAGTAGATTTGAAAGCACTGGGTGAGTTCACCATTACGCTGGACTGCGACGTGCTTCAGGCTGATGGTGGCACGCGTACCGCTTCGATTACGGGTGCCTGCGTGGCGCTGGCAGATGCGCTACAGAAGCTGGTGGAAAACGGCAAGCTGAAAACTAATCCAATGAAAGGGATGGTAGCCGCGGTCTCTGTCGGGATTGTGAACGGTGAAGCGGTTTGCGATCTGGAATATGTTGAAGACTCTGCCGCAGAGACCGACATGAACGTAGTGATGACCGAAGACGGGCGTATCATTGAAGTGCAGGGGACGGCAGAAGGCGAACCGTTCACCCACGAAGAGTTACTCACCTTGTTGGCGCTGGCCCGAGGGGGAATCGAATCCATTGTAGCGACGCAGAAGGCGGCGCTGGCAAACTGATTTTTAAGGCGACTGATGAGTCGCCTTTTTTTTGTCTGTAGAAAAGTAAGATGAGGAGCGAAGGCATGAAACCATATCAGCGCCAGTTTATTGAATTTGCGCTTAGCAAGCAGGTGTTAAAGTTTGGCGAGTTCACGCTGAAATCCGGGCGCAAAAGCCCCTATTTCTTCAACGCCGGGCTGTTTAATACCGGGCGCGATCTGGCACTGTTAGGCCGTTTTTACGCTGAAGCATTGGTGGATTCCGGCATTGAGTTCGATCTGCTGTTTGGCCCTGCTTACAAAGGGATCCCGATTGCCACCACTACCGCCGTGGCGCTGGCGGAGCATCATGACCTTGACCTGCCGTACTGCTTTAACCGCAAAGAGGCAAAAGACCACGGTGAAGGCGGTAATCTGGTTGGTAGCGCGTTACAAGGACGCGTAATGCTGGTAGATGATGTGATCACCGCCGGAACGGCGATTCGCGAGTCGATGGAAATTATTCAGGCCAATGGCGCGACGCTTGCAGGCGTGTTGATTTCGCTTGATCGTCAGGAACGCGGGCGCGGCGAAATTTCGGCGATTCAGGAAGTTGAGCGTGATTACAACTGCAAGGTGATCTCTATCATCACCCTGAAAGACCTGATTGCTTACCTGGAAGAGAAGCCAGAAATGGCGGAACATCTGGCGGCGGTTAAGGCCTATCGCGAAGAGTTTGGCGTTTAACGAAACTCGCCGGATGAAAAGTCATCCGGCGTCATCTTACTGCAACTGTGCGGCAATTAGCGGCCAGCGGGCGTCAAAATCATCCGTCGGGCGGTATTTAAACTCGCTGCGGACAAATCGTGACAGCATACCTTCACAAAATGCCAGCAACTGGCTTGCCAGCAGGGTTTCATCGGTGGTGTAACCTTCACCCTCACGCATTCTCTTTTCACGCAATACCTGACGCAACTGCGCTTCAATACGCTCGAACAGCTGGTTGATGCGCCCTTGCAGACGATCCTGTTCGAACATTAGCGCATGACCAGTGAGGATGCGAGTCAGGCCAGGATTACGCTCACCAAAACCGAGGAGCAACAACACGATCAGACGCAGGCGCGCTGTGGTGTCCTTCTCATCTTTCAGAATCAGATTGATGCGAGTAATCAGGCTATCTTCGATAAACTCAATCAGGCTATCGAACATGCGGGTCTTACTGGGGAAGTGGCGATACAGTGCCGCTTCGGAAACGCCGACAGAGGCGGCCAGTTTTGCCGTCGTGATACGTTGGCTTCCATCGCTGGATTCCAGCATCAGCGCCAGAGACTGAAGTATTTCCTCGCGACGGTTCCTTTTCGCAGTTTGTTTTTCTGCCATGTTACAAAATACCCCTGAAAATAAGCACTTGCCAGGCGGCACCCACGCTATGACCGCAAACGAAATGTTTGCGGCTATGTTATGACGTTATTCGGATGCGTATGTGTTACTGACGACCAGAGTGACCAAAGCCGCCTTCACCGCGGTCGGTGGCGTCGAAATCTTCCACCAGATTAAATTCAGCCTGTACTACCGGAACAAAAATCATCTGGGCGATGCGTTCGCCAGGTTGAATGGTGAAGCTGTCCTGACCACGGTTCCACACGGAAATCATCAACTGGCCCTGATAGTCAGAATCGATCAATCCTACCAGGTTACCAAGCACGATACCGTGCTTATGTCCCAATCCGGAGCGCGGTAGCATCATTGCCGCCAGTGAAGGATCGGCAATATGAATCGCCAGCCCGGTCGGAACCAGCGTAGTGTCACCCGGAGCCAGTTCTACGGCGTCGTCGAGACAGGCACGCAGGTCAAGTCCGGCAGAGCCAGAGGTGGCATAAGTCGGGAGCGGAAATTCCTTCCCAACGCGCGGGTCCAGAATCTTAACGTCGATTTTTTTCATCATAACGGGTCACGATCTCGTCGAGTAATAATTGGCCAAGGAGCTCTTTGCGCTCAAGCGGTAAGACTTTATCTCCGTCCTGCCAGAAAAGGTGTAATGCGTTGTTGTCGCTGTTAAATCCTTGAGTTGGCTGGGAAACATCGTTCGCGCAGATCAGATCAAGGTTTTTACGGATACGTTTTTGCCGGGCGTATTCTTCCACATTATTTGTTTCGGCGGCAAATCCAACGACGTAGGGTCGATGGTCTTTTAGTGCGGCAACGCCTGCGACGATATCGGGGTTTTTAACCATTTTTATTGTTAATTCATCACCCTGCGTGGCCTGCTTTTTGATTTTTTCTGGGGCCACGGTAGCTGCGCG
Organism: Escherichia sp. E.sYA108; assembly: GCF_011754335.1. Taxonomy (NCBI): domain Bacteria; kingdom Pseudomonadati; phylum Pseudomonadota; class Gammaproteobacteria; order Enterobacterales; family Enterobacteriaceae; genus Escherichia; species Escherichia sp. E.sYA108. The sequence goes on from NZ_JAAQVZ010000001.1 coordinate 91,779, forward strand.
ATAATCCGCCACGGCGGCGCAACCGATAAAAATATTTTGCTGCTGTACAGATGCATTCACGGCGGCTTCCATTTCCAGCGCAGTCATTACATCAACACGTTTAACAAACGGTGGCGTCGGTAGCGAAACCGGACCTGATACCAGCGTGACGTTCGCGCCACGACGGGCTGCTGCGGCGGCGATAGCAAAACCCATCTTGCCGGAGCTGTGATTAGAGATATAACGCACGGGATCGAGCGGTTCACGCGTCGGACCGGCGGTAATCATAATGTTCAGATGTTTCAGGTCGTTGACGGGCGAAAAATGCGCTACCGCCATATCCACAATAGTTAACGGATCGAGCATTCGTCCTGGGCCGATATCACCACAAGCCTGACTGCCGCTGTCTGGCCCCCAGATGAGCAAACCACGTGAGGCAAGCACCTCTAAATTATGCTGCGTGGCGGCGGCACGGTACATCTGCTGGTTCATGGCGGGGAGCACGGCTACAGGCGCAGGTGTAGCCAGACAAATCGTCGATACCAGGTCATTCGCCATTCCGGCAGCAACACGGGCAATTAAATCTGCCGTGGCAGGGGCGAGAATCACTAAATCAGCCCATTTACCCAGCTCAATATGGCCCATAGCGGCTTCGGCTGCCGGGTCCAGCAGACTGTCGGAAACGGGATAACCAGAAACCGCCTGCAAGCTAAGTGGGGTGATAAAGGCTTTTGCCGCTTCGGTCATGGCTACGCGGACATCGGCCCCGCGATCGCGCAAACGACGCACCAGTTCAGGGGTTTTATAGGCAGCAATACCGCCGCTAACGCCGAGAACGATTTTTTTACCGGCCAGGCTCATGATGATTTTTCCTGTTGGGTGACACCAGAAGTTGGCGATTTTATCACAATACTTTTGTTGTCGTGCCTTCACCTGAGATTCACTTTGCGAGGCGCTTTCCAGGATTGAAAACTGGCCGTCGATTTAAAGGAACGGCTATGACAGGATGCGAGCACCACAAAGGAGGTGAAGGTGAAAAACAATGCACAGCTGTTGATGCCGCGCGAAAAAATGCTGAAGTTTGGTATTAGCGCCTTAACGGATGTCGAGCTGCTGGCGCTATTTCTGCGTACCGGAACGCGCGGTAAAGATGTATTAACCCTGGCAAAAGAGATGCTGGAGAATTTCGGCTCTCTTTATGGCTTGTTAACCTCTGAATATGAGCAATTTAGTGGCGTTCATGGAATTGGCGTGGCGAAATTCGCCCAGTTAAAGGGGATTGCCGAACTGGCGCGGCGTTACTACAACGTACGGATGCGTGAAGAAAGCCCTTTACTCAGCCCGGAGATGACGAGGGAATTTTTACAAAGCCAGCTCACGGGCGAGGAGCGGGAGATCTTTATGGTGATCTTTCTCGACTCCCAACACAGGGTTATAACGCATAGCCGTCTTTTTTCCGGCACGCTAAACCATGTTGAAGTCCATCCTCGGGAAATTATCCGCGAAGCGATAAAAATAAACGCCTCGGCGCTGATCCTTGCGCATAATCACCCTTCGGGTTGTGCTGAACCCAGTAAAGCGGATAAACTCATTACTGAACGGATAATAAAGAGTTGTCAGTTCATGGATTTACGCGTGCTCGACCATATCGTGATTGGGCGTGGAGAGTATGTTTCTTTTGCCGAACGCGGCTGGATTTAACCCGCTATGCGCGATCCTTCGGGATCTTTGTCTGTTCGGGACTTGAGCACATCGCTGAGTCAGCGTATACTACGCCACCTTTGAGAATCTCGGGTTTGGCATTTGGGCCTGGCAATCGAGAGTTCACATAGAACTGCGATGACCGGGCTGTAAAGCCTGACGAGGCGCCAATACCCCATACGAAGCTCGAGCTAATTTGATTTTTGGAGAATAGACATGTCCCGAGTCTGCCAAGTTACTGGCAAGCGTCCGGTGACCGGTAACAACCGTTCCCACGCACTGAACGCGACTAAACGCCGTTTCCTGCCGAACCTGCACTCTCACCGTTTCTGGGTTGAGAGCGAGAAGCGTTTTGTCACCCTGCGCGTATCTGCTAAAGGTATGCGTGTAATCGATAAAAAAGGCATCGATACAGTTCTGGCTGAACTGCGTGCCCGTGGCGAAAAGTACTAAGTACTTAGAGGAAATAAATCATGGCTAAAGGTATTCGTGAGAAAATCAAGCTGGTTTCTTCTGCTGGTACTGGTCACTTCTATACCACTACGAAGAACAAACGTACTAAGCCGGAAAAACTGGAACTGAAAAAATTCGATCCAGTTGTTCGCCAGCACGTGATCTACAAAGAAGCGAAAATCAAATAATTTTTGCTTTGATGTAACGAAAAACCTCGCCCCGGCGGGGTTTTTTGTTATCTGCCTGCCCCCATATTGACTGCATCTGTTCATTCCTGGAGATGCTATGCCTGAATTACCCGAAGTTGAAACCAGCCGCCGCGGCATAGAACCGCATCTCGTTGGTGCAACCATTCTTCATGCGGTGGTGCGCAACGGACGCTTGCGCTGGCCGGTTTCAGAAGAGATCTACCGTTTAAGCGACCAACCAGTGCTTAGCGTGCAGCGGCGGGCTAAATATCTGCTGCTGGAGCTGCCTGAGGGCTGGATTATCATTCATTTGGGGATGTCTGGCAGCCTGCGCATCCTTCCAGAAGAACTTCCCCCTGAAAAGCATGACCATGTTGATTTGGTGATGAGCAACGGTAAAGTGCTGCGCTACACCGATCCGCGCCGCTTTGGTGCCTGGCTGTGGACCAAAGAGCTGGAAGGGCACAACGTGCTGGCCCATCTTGGACCGGAGCCGCTTAGCGACGATTTCAACGGTGAGTACCTGCATCAGAAGTGCGAGAAGAAAAAAACGGCGATTAAACCATGGCTGATGGATAACAAGCTGGTGGTAGGCGTAGGGAATATCTATGCCAGCGAATCTCTGTTTGCTGCGGGGATCCATCCGGATCGGCTGGCGTCATCACTGTCGCTGGCAGAGTGTGAATTGTTAGCTCGGGTGATTAAAGCGGTGTTGCTGCGTTCGATTGAGCAGGGTGGTACAACTCTGAAAGATTTTCTGCAAAGTGATGGTAAACCGGGCTATTTCGCGCAGGAATTGCAGGTTTACGGGCGAAAAGGCGAGCCGTGTCGGGTGTGCGGTACGCCGATTGTGGCGACTAAACATGCGCAGCGGGCAACGTTTTATTGTCGGCAGTGCCAGAAGTAATTGATGCGAGCCGGATGGCATACCATCCGGCATAAACGCTACGCTAACTTCGCCATCAGCGCCTGATGGACATTCTCCGGCAGGAAATGGGTGACATCGCCCTGATGGCGCGCCACCTCTTTCACCAACGATGAAGAGATAAACGACCACTCTTTCGACGGCATAAGAAACACACTTTCCAGTTCCGGCATTAAGTGGCGATTCATATGCGCCAGCTGCATTTCATATTCAAAATCCGCCACCGCACGCAGGCCACGAATCAGCACCGTAGCGTGTTGATTACGGGCGAAGTTCGCCATCAAATCACTAAACCCGACCACTTCCACGTTCCCCAGATGCGCGGTTGCCTGCTGTGCCAGCTCCACACGCTCTTCCAGGGTAAACATCGGTTTTTTACTGGGGCTGGCGGCAATCGCCAGAATAACGTGATCGAACATTTGCGTGGCGCGCGTCACGATATCGATATGACCATTGGTAATGGGATCGAAAGTACCCGGATAAATCGCCCGTTTTTGCATAACAACCTCAATGCGTTTTCGGTGGCAGGTAAGGTTCCAGCAGTTGAAGCAGACGCTGTAGTGCGCCCTGGTTTTGATACAGCACTTCAACGGCATGACGGCCATAGAAACTACGGTAATCGGCGTCGGTGAGTAAAGAGGAAACCTCTTTTGCAAGCGTAGTGGCATCGGTAACGGTAATCAGCCCGCTTGCCTGCTCCAGCCGCGCGCAAATGTCTTTAAAGTTAAACGTATGCGGCCCCATCAATACCGGAATAGCGTGTGCGGCCGCTTCCAGCGGATTATGCCCACCACGTTCAACCAGTGAACCGCCAACAAAGGCGAGATCGGCAATGCCGTACAGTAACATCAACTCGCCCATCGTATCGCCAACCACAACCTGCGTGCTGGTGGAGGGGACTTCCCCTGAAGATCGTGTGATATAGCTTAGTCCAGCCTGGCGGACAAGGTTAATCGCATCCGGGAAGCGTTCTGGATGACGGGGTACCAGGATGAGCAATAAATTCGGGAATTGCTGTAACAATGCCTGATGTGCGGCGATCACCACACTCTCTTCGCCTTCATGAGTGCTGGTGGCAATCCATACCGGGCGGTGTGGTGCCCATTGGCGGCGCAGCGTCACGGCTTTAGCAGCCAACTGCGGCGTTACAGAAATATCGAATTTCAGGCTACCGGTAACGGTCACCTGATTATTTTTTGCGCCCAACGCCACAAAACGAGCACCATCTTCTTCATTTTGGGCGGCAATCAGCGTAATACGACGCAGCAAGCGACGGACGAATTTACCCAGTTTGGCATAACCTGCGGCCGAGCGGGCAGAGAGTCGCGCGTTAGCGATCACCAGCGGAATTTTACGTTTATGTAGCGCCGCAATCAGGTTAGGCCATAGTTCGGTTTCCATAATCAACACCAGTTTAGGGTCGACTTTATTCAGGAAACGGTTGAGTGCATCGGGCAGGTCATACGGCAGATAAACGTGCTGAACATCCTTCCCGAAAGCCGATTGTACGCGCTCCGAACCGGTTGGAGTCATGGTTGTTACGGTAATCGGTAAATCAGGATAACGATGACGCAGTGCGCGCACCAACGGGATCGCCGCCAGAGTTTCACCGACGGAGACGGAGTGCAGCATAATGCCGCCTGGTTTTAGCGGATGGCGGTAAAAACCGTAACGTTCACCCCAGCGTTTTCGATAGGCCGGAGCCTTACGTCCGCGCACCCAGAGCCGTATCCAGATCAGCGGCTGAATAAGGTAGAGAAGGGCGGTGTAAAGCAATTCGAGCATAGTAAATAGCTGACTTATGGATGTGCTGGGGATTCTATGTATTTAGCTGTGGCTTTACCATTACTTTTCCCATTTTTGACTTAAATAGCAATTTACCCGCCAATTCTTGCTGAACATCTATACTTTTTTTGTATTTTTATGCGATTCATTGATTTCTGCAGTACGTGCAGGAAGGAATCGCAGAGCAACAGTAAAAGAATATGGTTGCTAATGATTTTATTTGATTGATTTCTTTATTGAAAATCAACAATGTGCTTAAAAATCATTCGAGTCGGATTGCCGCGAAAGAAGTGATACACTAGCGCGTCAATATCAGTGCGGTATCAGTATTCAGGTAGCTGTTGAGCCTGGGGCGGTAGCGTGCTTTTTCTGCTTCACCTTAATCGGATAATCTCAACAAAAAGAGTTACTTGTGGATAAGCCATTTCGAAGAATTTTGCTCATTAAGATGCGTTTTCATGGGGATATGTTATTAACTACTCCCGTCATTAGTTCGCTGAAAAAAAATTACCCTGACGCAAAAATCGATGTGCTGCTTTATCAGGACACCATCCCGATCCTGTCTGAAAATCCAGAGATTAACGCGCTCTACGGCATAAAAAATAAAAAAGCAAAAGCCTCAGAAAAAATTGCCAACTTTTTTTATCTCATCAAGGTATTACGTGCCAATAAGTATGACCTTATCGTTAATCTTACCGATCAATGGATGGTTGCTATACTGGTTCGCTTATTAAATGCCCGTGTGAAAATTTCCCAGGATTATCATCATCGGCAGTCTGCTTTTTGGCGTAATAGTTTCACTCATTTGGTGCCGTTGCAGGGTGGAAATGTGGTGGAAAGTAACTTATCCGTGCTGACGCCATTGGGACTTGAATCGTTGGTGAAGCAGACAACCATGAGTTACCCGCCTGCAAGCTGGAAACGTATGCGTCGCGAACTTGATCACGCTGGTGTTGGACAAAATTATGTGGTTATCCAACCTACGGCGCGGCAAATCTTCAAATGTTGGGACAACGCCAAGTTTTCCGCTGTGATTGATGCCTTACATGCTCGTGGTTATGAAGTCGTTCTGACGTCCGGCCCAGATAAAGACGATCTGGCCTGCGTCAATGAAATTGCGCAGGGATGCCAGACGCCACCAGTAACGGCGCTGGCCGGAAAGGTGACCTTCCCGGAACTTGGTGCGTTAATCGATCATGCGCAGCTGTTTATTGGCGTTGATTCCGCACCGGCGCATATTGCCGCTGCAGTTAATACGCCGCTGATATCGCTGTTTGGTGCGACAGACCATATTTTCTGGCGTCCCTGGTCAAATAACATGATTCAATTCTGGGCGGGAGATTACCGGGAAATGCCAACGCGCGATCAGCGTGACCGAAATGAGATGTATCTTTCGGTTATTCCGGCGGCAGATGTCATTGCAGCTGTCGATAAATTACTTCCCTCCTCCACGACAGGTACGTCGTTATGATCGTTGCTTTTTGTTTATATAAATATTTTCCCTTTGGCGGTTTGCAGCGCGATTTTATGCGTATTGCTCAGACAGTTGCCGCCCGAGGTCATCATGTTCGGGTTTATACCCAGTCGTGGGAAGGCGAATGCCCTGATGTATTTGAACTGATCAAAGTGCCGGTTAAATCGCATACCAATCACGGGCGCAATGCGGAATATTTTGCCTGGGTGCAAAAACATTTACGTGAACACCCCGTCGATAGAGTCGTTGGATTTAATAAAATGCCGGGGCTGGACGTTTATTATGCCGCTGATGTTTGTTATGCCGAGAAAGTAGCGCAGGAGAAAGGCTTTTTCTATCGCCTGACGTCACGTTATCGCCATTATGCCGCCTTTGAGCGGGCAACCTTCGAACAGGGCAAGCCGACACAGCTGCTGATGCTGACAGATAAGCAAATCGCCGATTTCCAGAAACATTATCAGACTGAAGCGGAGCGTTTTCATATTCTGCCTCCGGGGATTTATCCTGATCGTAAATATAGCCAGCAGCCAGCCAATAGCCGTGAAATCTTCCGTAAGAAGAATGGAATAACCGAACAACAATATTTATTGTTGCAGGTTGGTTCAGACTTCACGCGTAAAGGTGTCGATCGTTCCATTGAAGCACTTGCTTCGTTACCGGATTCGCTGCGCCACAACACATTACTATATGTTGTTGGGCAGGATAAACCGCGAAAATTTGAGGCGCTGGCAGAAAAACGCGGCGTGCGCAGTAATGTTCACTTCTTCTCGGGGCGCAACGATGTCTCGGAATTAATGGCGGCGGCGGATTTATTACTTCATCCTGCCTACCAGGAAGCCGCGGGAATTGTACTGCTGGAAGCGATAACTGCAGGATTACCGGTACTAACAACAGCCGTTTGTGGCTATGCGCATTATATTGTCGACGCCAATTGCGGCGAGGCTATTGCTGAGCCATTCCGCCAGGAAACATTGAATGAGATTTTACGCAAAGCGTTAACGCAATCTTCATTGCGCCAGGCCTGGGCGGAAAATGCGCGACATTATGCTGATACACAAGATTTATACAGTCTGCCAGAGAAAGCGGCGGACATCATAACGGGTGGTCTGGATGGTTGAACTTAAAGAGCCGTTTGCCACGTTATGGCGCGGTAAAGATCCTTTTGAGGAAGTTAAAACCTTGCAGGGTGAGGTATTTCGTGAACTGGAAACTCGCCGCACTCTGCGCTTTGAAATGGCGGGCAAAAGCTATTTTCTCAAATGGCATCGCGGCACGACCCTGAAAGAGATAATCAAAAATTTACTCTCATTGCGGATGCCAGTATTAGGCGCAGACCGCGAATGGAATGCGATTCATCGACTGCGGGATGTCGGCGTTGATACTATGTATGGGGTGGCATTCGGCGAAAAAGGCATTAATCCGCTGACCAGAACCTCGTTTATTATTACCGAAGATCTGACACCAACCATCAGTCTGGAAGATTACTGTGCTGACTGGGCGACCAACCCACCAGATGTTCGCGTAAAGCGTATGCTTATTAAGCGTGTCGCGACGATGGTGCGCGATATGCATGCTGCGGGCATTAACCACCGTGACTGTTATATCTGTCATTTCCTGCTGCACTTGCCTTTTTCCGGTAAGGAAGAGGAGTTAAAAATTTCAGTAATTGACCTGCACCGGGCGCAGCTTCGCACGCGCGTTCCACGTCGTTGGCGCGATAAAGATCTTATTGGACTTTATTTTTCTTCGATGAATATTGGCCTGACTCAACGGGATATCTGGCGGTTCATGAAGGTGTATTTTTCTGCCCCGCTTAAAGACATTCTCAAGCAGGAACAAGGGCTGCTGTCGCAAGCAGAAGCAAAAGCCACAAAAATCAGGGAAAGAACGATTCGAAAATCGTTGTAATTTCCGGAGAGAAATATGAGTGCCCACTATTTTAATCCACAAGAGATGATCAATAAGACAATCATCTTCGATGAAAGGCCAGCGGTGTCAGTGGCATCATCATTCCATGTTGCTTATGGCATTGATCAGAACTTTCTTTTTGGTTGTGGTGTTTCAATCACGTCAGTTTTGTTACATAACAACGACGTGAGTTTTGTTTTCCACGTTTTTATTGATGATATCCCTGAAGCCGATATCCAGCGTTTATCCCAATTAGCGAAAAGCTATCATACCTGTATCCAGATCCATCTGGTGAATTGTGAACGGCTTAAGGCATTACCGACGACCAAAAATTGGTCTATTGCCATGTATTTCCGTTTTGTAATTGCAGATTACTTTATTGATCAACAAGATAAGATCCTGTACCTGGATGCTGATATCGCCTGTCAGGGAAACTTAAAGCCGCTGATAACAATGGATCTTGCCAATAACGTTGCTGCTGTTGTTACTGAACGCGATGCTAACTGGTGGTCATTACGAGCTCAAAGTCTGCAGTGTAATGAACTTGAAAAGGGTTACTTTAATTCAGGTGTCCTGTTAATTAATACACTAGCGTGGGCGCAGGAGTCCGTTTCTGCTAAAGCGATGTCGATGCTTGCTGATAAAGCCGTCGTTTCCCGTTTAACCTATATGGATCAAGATATACTTAATCTTATCCTGTTAGGGAAAGTTAAATTCATTGATGCTAAATACAATACGCAATTTAGTTTAAATTATGAATTAAAAAAATCATTTATTTGTCCAATTAATGATGAAACCGTATTAATTCATTATGTCGGCCCGACAAAACCCTGGCATTACTGGGCCGGTTATCCAAGCGCGCAGCCATTTATCAAAGGCAAAGAAGCATCGCCCTGGAAAAATGAACCGTTAATGCGGCCAATGAACTCAAATTATGCTCGTTATTGCGCTAAGCATAATTTTAAACAAAATAAACCAATTAACGGGATAATGAATTATATTTATTATTTTTATTTAAAGATAATAAAATGACATTGAGAAAAGTTAAATGAATGAATTTATAAAAGAACGGTTTTCGTATTTAGCAGATAATAAAAAAGAAAACGTCCCAGAGCTAAATGTTTCCTACGGTATCGATAAGAATTTTTTGTATGGTGCTGGCGTTTCAATTTCTTCCGTTTTGATTAATAATTCAGATATTAATTTTGTCTTTCATGTTTTCACTGATTATGTGGATGATGATTATTTAAAGTCATTTAATGAAACAGCAAAACAATTTAATACCTCAATTATTGTATATTTAATTGACCCAAAATACTTTGCTGATCTGCCGACGTCACAGTTTTGGTCGTACGCGACATACTTCAGGGTATTGTCCTTTGAATATCTGAGTGAAAGTATTTCCACACTGCTGTATCTGGATGCCGATGTCGTTTGTAAAGGAAGTCTGAAACCTCTCACAAAAATTATATTTAAAGATGAGTTTGCTGCGGTTATTCCTGACAATGATAGTACTCAGGCGGCATGTGCAAAACGTCTTAACATTCCCGGAATGAATGGACGTTATTTCAATGCAGGCGTTATCTATGTCAATCTTAAAAAATGGCATGAAGCAAATTTGACACCGTATTTACTCACGCTTTTACGAGGGGAAACTAAATATGGCTCTCTTAAATATTTAGATCAGGATGCGTTGAATATCGCATTTAATATGAATAATATCTACCTCGCGAAGGATTTTGATACTATTTATACCCTGAAAAACGAACTTCATGATCGTAGTCATCGAAAGTATCAGCAAACCATTACCGATAAAACAGTATTGATTCACTATACAGGGATAACTAAACCATGGCATAGCTGGGCTGGATATCCGTCTGCATCATACTTTAATATCGCGCGTGAACAATCTCCCTGGAAGAAATATCCTCTTAAAGAGGCGCGGACTGTTGCAGAAATGCAGAAACAATATAAGCATCTGTTTGCCCATGGTGAGTATATTAAAGGTATAACTTCATTAATTAAGTACAAGCTTAAGAAATAAATTACTCTTATGATTACAAGTATACGCTATCGCGGCTTCTCATTTTATTACAAAGATAACGATAATAAATATAAAGAAATCTTTGATGAAATACTGGCCTATAATTTTAAAACAGTAAAAGTATTACGTAATATTGATGATACCAAAGTATCGTTGATTGATACGAAATATGGTCGCTATGTTTTTAAAGTCTTTGCCCCGAAAACGAAAAGGAATGAACGTTTTTTAAAATCTTTTGTAAAAGGTGACTACTATCAGAATTTGATCGTTGAAACCGATCGTGTCAGAAGTGCAGGTCTTACTTTTCCTAATGATTTTTATTTTCTGGCTGAGCGTAAAATTTTCAACTATGCCAGTGTTTTTATCATGCTTATCGAGTATGTCGAGGGCGTAGAGCTCAATGATATGCCGATTATTCCAGAAGATGTTAAAGCAGAAATTAAGGCTTCAATGGAAAAATTGCATGCCTTAAATATGCTATCGGGCGACCCACACCGGGGTAACTTTATCGTTAGTAAAGATGGTGTCAGGATAATTGACCTATCCGGTAAAAGCTGTACGGCAGAGCGGAAAGCCCGTGATCGTCTGGCCATGGAACGTCACCTGGGTATTGCCAACGAAATAAAAGATTATGGCTACTATTCAGTAATCTACAGAACCAAACTACGCAAATTTATTAAAAAATTAAAAGGCAAAGCGTAAACCACACAGTCAAAACGGAACCAACATGGATTTATTAGCTGAGAGTATTACTGAAGTCGCTGTCTCTGGGGAAATTGCTAACACCGATCGTGTGTTAAATATCGCTTACGGTATTGACCGCAACTTTTTATTTGGTGCGGCAGTATCTATGCAATCAGTTGTTATGCATAACCCGGACCTTGCGGTTAAGTTTCATCTCTTTACTGACTACATTGATGAAGATTATCTACAACGTGTTAATGCTTTTACCAGCAAAAATGCTAACGTTGAAGTAAGAATTTATAAAGTATCCAGTGCCTTTATTGATATCTTCCCCAGCCTGAAACAGTGGTCTTATGCAACATTCTTCCGTTTAGTTGCGTTCCAGTATCTGAGTGAAACTATTGAAAATCTGTTATATATCGATGCTGATGTCATCTGTAAAGGCTCATTAGCTGGATTGCTTGATATTAATTTTGATGGCGATAAGTTCGCGGCTGTTATTAAAGATGTGCCTTTTATGCAGGAAAAACCAGCGAAGCGTCTGGCTATAGAGGGACTTCCAGGGAATTATTTCAACGCCGGTGTAGTATATCTGCAGCTTGAAGCATGGGCGAAAAATGATTTTATGAATAAAGCCATTGCTATGCTGGCAAGTGACCCGCAGCACACGAAATATAAATGCCTTGATCAGGATATTTTAAATATTCTGTTCTTTAGTCATTGTATTTTTATTAGCGGCGATTATGATTGCTTTTATGGCATTGACTATGAGTTAAAAAATAAAAGCGATGAAGATTATAAAAAGACCATTACCGATGATACTAAGCTGATTCATTATGTTGGCGTAACGAAGCCCTGGAACGACTGGACGAATTATCCCTGCCAGAAGTATTTTAATGAGGCTTATCAGGTTTCTTGCTGGAATGATGTGGCGTTTATTCCAGCCACGAATGAAAAGCAGTATCAAGTGAAATACCAACATGCAAAGAAAAATGGTGATACGTTTAACGCTTTTATTTACTTCATTAAATTCAAATTAAATAAGTATAAAAGAAAACTATTTGGGCAATAATAAAAATCATGGATGTCTGAGTTACAATAATAATTAAGGATGAGTACTATAATATTTTATTAGTTCAGGCAAGAGAACACGATGAGCAATGATTACCCTTTAGTATCCATAATAATACCGACGTATAATTCATCTGATTACATTACTGAAACTCTAACGAAATTAGAAAAACAAACTTACCCAAATTTTGAAATTGTTATTGTTAATGATGGTTCTAAAGATAACACATCAAGTGTTTTGAGAGAGTATGGGTTAACCCACTCTCGATTAATTATTATCAATAAAGAAAATGGCGGTGTTTCGTCTGCCAGGAATACAGGTATCCGCAAGGCGCAAGGACAGTTTATATGTTTTATGGATGATGATGATGAGATAGATCCTAACTATCTGCTGAAGATGTATTCCAGACAACATGAGACGGGAGGGGATGCGATTTATTGTGGGCTTTATGGCCATCATATAAAAAATGGTGTTACTTACTCACCTATAAATACAGATTTTAATGAAGGGTCTTTACTTTTCGATTTTTTTTATAAAAAGGTCAGATTCCATATAGGATGCTTGTTTATAAGAAAACAACTCCTGGAAGATAATAATCTTTTTTTTGATGAAGATTTACGACTAGGAGAAGATCTGGATTTTATCTATCGACTGCTAATTACATGCGATATGTATGCGGTTCCATATTATATGTATAAGCATAACTATAGAGAAAATTCCTTAATGAACTCATGTAGAACCATCACTCATTATCGACATGAGTCATTTGCGCACGAAAGAATCTACTCTTCTGTGATGCAGTTATACAAAGGTAACCGGAAAGAAGAAATTCATACATTATTGAGTAAAAATAGAACTTATCATAAAACTCGTTATTTATGGAATGTTCTACTTAATGGCGATTTTGAATTATTAAATCAATTAGTTGAAAGCAATGAAAAAGAATTGAAAGATTGTAATCTTCTTGGCAAGAGAGATAAGAGGCGAGCAAAGATATTAGCATCAAAAAACTATATTCTCTGGAGGATGGTAAGACTGGTAAATAGAAAAAAGAATAAACGTTAGGTCTTGCATTAAATAACCCATCCTCGTAGCATAGGTTGAAATTATATGTCGTTTTGTTGGAATGAAATTAACTCTGGTGTCAAGTCTTTAATTCTCATATTATGTATGTTGTCTTTAATGACTTTGTCTTTGTGGGATGATGTTGCAACAAAGTTTCTTCATGCAGCTGGAATTATATCTGCATTATATTTTCTAGCGACACCAAAAAAAACAATAACTAATAATCCTACTTTGTTAATTTTCATCTCATTATGTCTTTTGGGTATCGTTAATATCATCTGGTATTCACATTATAAAGTTTCAGGCTCGGTTTATACCAATGCATATCGTGGCCCAATGGAAACTGGAAAAATTGCCTTGTGTAGTGCTTTTATTTTCTTAGTTCTTTTTGCTAAAGATGAGATGAGAACCAAAATAAAATTTGGGAAACTAATTCTGTTCGCATCCTTGGCAACGCAGTTACTTTTTTTTGCGCATGCCATGTGGCAACATTTCTATTTAAACGTCGACCGTGTTGCATTATCAGCTTCCCACGCTACAACAGCAGGCTACATCATCCTTTTCCCTTCTTTACTGGCATCAATTCTCATTTTAAAATCCGACTTTAGACATAAAACAACATTATATACAATTAACTTCATGCTTAGCTTATGTGCTGTTATAGTAACTGAAACGCGTGCAGCCATATTAGTGTTTCCATTCTTTGCGTTACTATTAATCGTAATGGATAGTTATATTAATAAGCGAATTAATTATAAGTTATATTGTTTTATTGCGATTGCATTATTAGCAGGTGTATTTTCTTTTAAAGATACATTACTTACGAGAATGAATGACTTAAATAGGGATTTAGTTAATTATTCGCATGATAACACCAGAACTTCAGTCGGTGCCCGTCTGGCAATGTATGAAGTTGGTTTAAAAACATATTCTCCAATAGGACAATCACTGGAAAAACGTGCGGAAAAAATACATGAACTAGAAGAGAAAGAGCCTAGATTAAGTGGTGCTTTACCCTTTGTAGATTCTCATTTGCATAACGATCTCATAGATACGTTATCAACGCGTGGTATTCCTGGAGTAGCATTAACAATTTTAGCCTTTTCAGCAATATTCATATATGCCTTAAGAACTGCTAAAGAACCTTATATTTTAATCTTGCTTTTTTCACTACTGGTAGTAGGCCTAAGTGATGTAATACTCTTTTCTAAACCGGTTCCGACTGCTGTGTTTGTCACCATAATATTGCTTTGTGCTTATTTTAAAGTACAATCGGACCAATGTTTATTAGATAAGTAATGAATATGTGAAATAAAATCAGCAAGGAAGCTGATTTTATTTCAAAATTATCTATTAAAGAGTTGTAATTTAAATCATGGCAGCTTTTTCAGCGTTTTCTTCAATGAATTGCTTAACAGCATTTGCTGTCAATTGAGACAACTCATTCCCCGGAGCCCTACAAACCATCTGATTCTTCCCATACCCACCAATTAATCCCGGATCGGTAGGTCCATAAACCGTGATATTGGGTCTATCCAGTGCCGCCGTTAAATGGCTTAACCCCGTATCCACCGACACTACAAATTTAGCCCCGGCCAGTACGCGGGCAACGCCTTCCAGACTCATCTTCGGCAATACTTCAACATAAGCAAATCCTTCCGCCAGTCGTTTCGCCCGTTCTTCCTCATGCGGCGCGCCCCACGGAAGTTTAATCCGTATTCCTGAATCAGCCAGTAAACCAATCAATTCTCGCCAGTGTTCTTCCGGCCAGTGTTTATCATCTCGGGTTGTTGCATGAAGAAATACGGCATATTCGCCAGCATCTGTAGGCAGGTTCGTCAGGAAATGCTGTGCGATAGCATAATCGCCCTGGGTTTGTGGTTTGCTATAGCCCAGACTTTTGGCAAACAGTTCGCGGGTGCGTTCTACGGCGTGCTGCTGTTTTGCAATATGATGTTTACGATTGTAAAACAGGCTGGCTAACGGTTCGCGAGCGGTTTGCCAGTCCATTCCATGCTTTACGCCATGCGCCAGACGCGTCACCAGCGCCGCGCTTTTTACCAGCCCCTGGGCGTCGATAACTGCGTCATAGTTCTTTGCTTGTAGCGCTTCACGAAACGCTTTGCGTTCAGCTTTTATGGGAGCCGAGAACCAGGCTTTACGCCAGCGACGTATTGCCACAGGAATAACTCGCTCAACGGCAGCGTGCCAGGAAGGAATCTGTGCGAACCCTTCTTCCACCACCCAGTCAAACTTAATCCCTGGGATTGCCTGCTGGGCATCAGTGAGTGCGGGCAGCGTGTGGAGAACATCGCCCATCGACGATGTTTTAACGATCAGAACCCGCATCCGTCAGGCTTCCTCTTGTAACAATAGCGCGTTGAGTTCTTCCAGTACGCGCTGGGGAGTAATGTCGATCAAGCTCTGGTGATAACCCTCCGCAGCGTCACCTTTACGCACTTTGTGATAGCCGGTAATCAGGCGGATCACGCGTGCTTTATGGGATAGCGGTGGTGTGAAGTCCGGGCTGCTTGGTCCATACAGGGCAACCAGCGGACGATTGAGCGCCGCCGCAACGTGCATCAGACCAGAATCGTTAGTAACAATGGCTTTACAGGCTGCAATCAGGATAACCGCTTGATCAAGCTGTGTTTCTCCCGCCAGATTCCGACACCATGCCTGCTGCTCTGTATTCAAAGCGGCAAGAATCTCATTGCCCGCCTCATGATCTTTCGCCGAGCCAAACAGAACCACCTGATAACCTTCATCAATCAGCTGCTTTGCCAGCTCCGCATAGTGGTAGTGTGGCCAGCGTTTTGCCGGACCAAACTCCGCACCCGGGCAAAAACCAATCATCGGACGTTCTGATGAGAGCGAAAATTGATTACAGGTATATGATTTTTCACCTTCGCTCACCTGCAACTGCGGCCATAACAATGGTTGCGGCAGATCTTGTGCGGTACGCATAACGCCTTTGTCATAGGCCAGCGCGATATAGCGTTCCACCATTAGCGGCCAGGCTTCTTTATCGAGCACGCGTACATCGTTGAGTAAACCGTAGCGCATCTCGCCGCGCCAGCCGGTGCGATGAGGAATACCTGCGAAGAAAGGCACTAATGCGGATTTGAAGGAGTTAGGTAAGACGTAGGCGCGGTCGTAGCGCTTTTCACGCAGACTATGACCCAGTTTGCGGCGTTCGCCGATTTCCAGCGCTCCGTGACCGAGAGGCATAGGGATCGCTTCGTTAACTTCCGGCATCCGCGATAATAATGGACGGCACCATGCCGGTGCCATCACGTCGATTATCGCCTGGGGATAGCGCGCCTGGAGCGTGCGATAGAGACTTTGCGACATCATCATGTCGCCAACCCAAGACGGGCCGATCACCAGTATTTTCATGCAGAGCTCTTATGCGTCACGATTCAGCCAGGCCATGTATTCCGTTACGCCTTCGGCAACGGTTTTGAACGGTTTATCGTAACCCGCCGCGCGCAGATTCGTCAGATCTGCCTGAGTGAACGCCTGGTAGCGGCCTTTCAGTTTATCCGGGAACGGAATGTATTCGATCTGGCCTTTCTTGTGATAAGCAAGCGTAGCATCTGCTACTGCCTGGAAGGATTCCGCACGACCGGTGCCGAGGTTGAAGATGCCGGAAACGCCATTTTCCAGGAACCACAGGTTTACATCTGCCACATCGCCCACATAGACGAAGTCACGTTTGAAGTTCTCGCTACCTTCGAACAGCTTCGGTGATTCACCGTTATTAAGCTGGGTGTTGAGATGGAAAGCGACGCTCGCCATGCTGCCTTTATGGCCTTCACGCGGTCCATAAACGTTGAAATAACGGAAGCCAACAATCTGTGAGTTCGCTTCAGGCAGGATTTGGCGAACATATTCATCAAACAGGAATTTTGAGTAACCGTAGACATTCAACGGTTTTTCATATTCGCGGGATTCAATAAAGTCGGAGGTGCGTCCACCGTAAGTGGCTGCGGAAGAGGCATACAGGAACGGGATTTCGCGCTCCAGACAGTAGTGCAGCAGCTCTTTGGAGTATTGATAGTTGTTATCCATCATATACTTGCCGTCCCACTCGGTGGTGGAAGAGCACGCGCCTTCGTGGAAAATCGCTTCGACATCGCCGAACTCTTCGCCAGCCATAATCTGGATCAGGAAGTCTTCCTTATCCATATAGTCCGCGATATCCAGATCCACCAGGTTCACAAACTTGGTGCCGTCTTTCAGGTTGTCCACCACCAGAATATCGGTGATGCCTTTATCATTCAGGGCTTTAACGATGTTGCTTCCGATAAAGCCCGCGCCGCCGGTAACGATGATCATAACTGTAACCTTCGAATTATGGAGTCAGAGACAATCTCAGACACGAATACTTCTATCATATCACTACATGACGTTGGCTTCAGCCATTCACCAAAAGTGAGGGGGCTGGACGTTATTTATCCTGAATTTTGCAGAAGTGTTAACGCGTCATCTCGTCGCGACCTATAAGTTTGGGTAATATGTGCTGGAATTTGCCCTGTCTGGAGAATCGCAATGCGTGGAGAATTTTATCAGCAGTTAACCAACGATCTGGAAACCGCACGGGCGGAAGGGTTGTTTAAAGAAGAGCGCATTATTACGTCTGCGCAGCAAGCAGATATCACTGTGGCTGATGGAAGCCACGTCATTAACTTTTGTGCCAACAACTATCTCGGACTGGCGAATCATCCGGATCTGATTGCGGCGGCAAAGGCGGGAATGGATTCTCACGGTTTCGGCATGGCTTCGGTGCGTTTTATTTGCGGTACCCAGGACAGCCATAAAGAGCTTGAACAAAAACTGGCGGCATTCCTGGGGATGGAAGATGCGATTCTCTACTCTTCCTGCTTTGATGCTAACGGTGGCCTGTTTGAAACGCTGCTGAGCGCGGAGGACGCCATTATCTCCGACGCACTGAACCACGCGTCTATTATTGATGGTGTGCGTCTGTGTAAAGCCAAACGCTATCGTTATGCCAACAACGATATGCAGGAGCTGGAAGCACGTCTGAAAGAAGCGCGTGAAGCCGGTGCGCGTCATGTGCTGATTGCCACCGATGGTGTGTTCTCGATGGACGGCGTGATTGCCAACCTGAAGGGCGTTTGCGATCTGGCAGATAAATACGATGCCCTGGTGATGGTAGACGACTCCCACGCGGTCGGTTTTGTCGGTGAAAATGGTCGTGGTTCCCATGAATACTGCGATGTGATGGGGCGTGTAGACATCATTACCGGTACGTTGGGTAAAGCATTGGGCGGGGCTTCTGGTGGTTATACCGCGGCGCGCAAAGAAGTGGTTGAGTGGCTGCGCCAGCGTTCTCGTCCGTACCTGTTCTCCAACTCGCTGGCACCGGCGATTGTCGCCGCATCCATCAAAGTGCTGGAGATGGTCGAAGCGGGTAGCGAGCTGCGTGACCGTCTGTGGGCGAACGCGCGTCAGTTCCGTGAGCAAATGTCGGCGGCGGGCTTTACCCTGGCGGGAGCCGATCACGCCATTATTCCCGTCATGCTTGGCGATGCGGTAGTGGCGCAGAAATTTGCCCGTGAGCTGCAAAAAGAGGGCATTTACGTCACCGGTTTCTTCTATCCGGTCGTTCCTAAAGGTCAGGCGCGTATTCGTACCCAGATGTCTGCGGCGCATACCCCTGAGCAAATTACGCGTGCAGTAGAAGCATTCACGCGTATTGGTAAACAACTGGGCGTTATCGCCTGAGGGTGTGAGATGAAAGCGTTATCCAAACTGAAAGCGGAAGAGGGCATCTGGATGACCGACGTTCCTGTACCGGAACTCGGGCATAACGATCTGCTGATTAAAATCCGTAAAACAGCCATCTGCGGGACTGACGTTCACATCTATAACTGGGATGAGTGGTCGCAAAAAACCATCCCGGTGCCGATGGTCGTGGGCCATGAATATGTCGGTGAAGTGGTAGGTATTGGTCAGGAAGTGAAAGGCTTCAAGATTGGCGATCGCGTTTCTGGCGAAGGCCATATCACCTGCGGTCACTGTCGCAACTGTCGTGGCGGTCGTACCCATCTGTGCCGCAACACGATCGGCGTCGGTGTTAACCGTCCGGGCTGCTTCGCCGAGTATCTGGTGATTCCGGCGTTCAACGCCTTCAAAATCCCGGACAATATCTCCGACGACCTGGCTTCCATTTTTGATCCCTTCGGTAACGCTGTGCATACCGCGCTGTCGTTCGATCTGGTTGGCGAGGATGTGCTGGTCTCTGGTGCAGGTCCGATAGGTATTATGGCTGCGGCGGTGGCGAAACACGTTGGTGCACGCAATGTGGTGATCACTGATGTTAACGAATACCGCCTTGAGCTGGCACGCAAAATGGGTATCACCCGTGCGGTTAACGTCGCTAAAGAAAACCTTAATGATGTGATGACAGAACTGGGCATGACCGAAGGCTTTGATGTCGGTCTGGAAATGTCCGGTGCGCCGCCAGCGTTTCGTACCATGCTCGACACCATGAACCACGGCGGTCGTATTGCGATGCTGGGTATTCCACCGTCCGATATGTCTATCGACTGGACCAAAGTAATCTTTAAAGGCTTGTTCATTAAAGGTATTTACGGTCGTGAGATGTTTGAAACCTGGTACAAGATGGCGGCGCTGATTCAGTCTGGCCTCGATCTCTCGCCGATCATTACCCATCGTTTCTCTATCGATGATTTCCAGAAGGGCTTTGACGCTATGCGTTCGGGCCAGTCCGGGAAAGTTATTCTGAGCTGGGATTAACACGAACAAGGGCTGGTATTCCAGCCCTTTTGCCTGAGGATAATCCGTTAAATATGTAAAATCCTGTCAGTGTAATCAAGATATCGTAATTGCGCTGATCTCTTATATAGCTGCTCTCATTATCTCTCTACCCTGACGTGACTCTCTCACCGGTAAAAATAATATCTCACAGGCTTAATAGTTTCTTAATACAAAGCCTGTAAAACGTCAGGATAACTTCAGAGGTCGTCGGTAATTTATGATGAACAGCACCAATAAACTTAGTGTTATTATTCCGTTATATAATGCGGGCGATGATTTCCGCACTTGTATGGAATCTTTAATTACGCAAACATGGACTGCTCTGGAAATCATTATTATTAACGATGGTTCAACGGATAATTCTGTTGAAATAGCAAAGCATTACGCAGAAAACTATCCGCACGTTCGTTTGTTGCATCAGGCGAATTCTGGCGCATCGGTGGCGCGTAATCGTGGGATTGAAGTGGCAACGGGAAAATATGTCGCTTTTGTCGATGCTGACGATGAGGTCTATCCCACCATGTACGAAACGCTGATGACCATGGCGTTAGAGGACGACCTCGACGTGGCGCAGTGCAACGCTGATTGGTGTTTTCGTGAAACGGGTGAAACCTGGCAATCCATCCCTACCGATCGCCTTCGCTCAACCGGTGTATTAACTGGTCCGGACTGGCTGCGGATGGGACTTTCTTCCCGCCGTTGGACACACGTGGTCTGGATGGGGGTTTATCGCCGCGATGTTATTGTTAAAAATAACATTAAATTTATTGCCGGATTACATCATCAGGATATTGTCTGGACAACAGAATTTATGTTTAACGCGCTGCGTGCGCGATATACCGAGCAATCATTATATAAATATTATCTGCATAATACGTCAGTGAGTCGGTTGCATAGACAAGGGAATAAAAACCTTAATTATCAACGTCACTATATTAAGATTACCCGCCTGCTGGAGAAATTAAATCGAAATTATGCCGACAAAATTACGATTTATCCGGAATTTCATCAGCAAATAACTTACGAAGCATTGCGTGTTTGCCATGCGGTGCGCAAAGAGCCGGATATTATTACCCGCCAACGGATGATTGCTGAGATATTTACTTCCGGTATGTATAAGCGCCTGATTACCAATGTGCGCAGCGTGAAGGTGGGTTACCAGGCGTTACTGTGGTCTTTCCGCTTATGGCAATGGCGCGACAAAACGCGGTCGCACCATCGCATTACGCGTAGCGCCTTTAATTTGCGCTAGCGTTAAGTTTTGCCGATTCGGGCTGTTTGCCCCAGCCTTGCCACTGATGCTGGAAGTAAACGATCAGCGTGCTCTGGCTGATGCTTTCGCTTAATACTTCAAAGAAGCGATTAGCATAAACAGGTTCTATCGGCTTCTTCGGTTTGCACAGCTTCACGCCACGGAATGGATTACGCGGTGTGTCGGGCACAGTGTTTTTCGGCGGTGTAGACGTATCAACCTGCGGTTCATTCAACAAGCTGCTGGCTTTCACCAGCGTAATGTCTGGCGGCAGGTTATAAACCATCTGTTGTAGCACGCGTACCGTTGAAGGGTGAGGATGTCCAATGGCAATGGTTGAACCGTTGCGACGTGCCAGGTCAATTGCGCGATTAAATTGCATACGGATGTCCGCTTCATTTTGCGAATCGTCGAGGAACACCTTCCGTTTGATCACCTTCACGCCAGTGCCTTGCGCGGCGCGCATCGCCTGGGTATTACCGATGGTTACGCTGTCGAGGAAGTAAAGATTGTAACGCTCCAGCGCCTGCATCACTTTCTGCATACCAAACAGGTTAGAGGTCATCTTGCTGCCCATGTGGTTGTTGATCCCCACGGCATAGGGCACGTTATTGACCGCACTACGAATAATGCGCTCAATTTCGTCGCTGCTCATCTCCGGGCGTAGCGTATTTTTCTCCAGCGGCTGTTTACTCAGTGGTGCCATCGGTAGATGAATCAACACTTCGTGACCGCTGTTATGTGCTTTGGTCGCCATCTCTCTGGCGTGCGGTGAATCGGGTAATACAGCGACGGAGATAGCGGAAGGCATCGCCAGCACCTGGTTTTCGTTGTGCGGGCGATACCCAAAATCATCAATGACGATGGCAAGTTTGCCAGCAATTACGGGGGAGGAGAGCGCCAACAGAGCGGCAAATGCAAGAACGTTACGACGAAATGGAAACAAAACTTATCTTCCCAACCACGGCTGTGGATTGACCGCCTGACCCTGGCGGCGAATTTCGAAATAGAGTGAAGGCCGACCCTGACCGCCACTGCTGCCCACCAGTGCAATTGGCTGGCCCGCGCGAACCTGCGAACCAACGCTCACCAGTGCGCTCTGATTATAGCCGTAAAGACTCATGTCGCCTTTACCATGCTCAACCACCACCACCAGACCGTAGCCTTGCAGCCAGTCAGCCAGAATCACCCGGCCGTCGGCAATCGCTTTAACTTCAGTACCTTCAGAGGCACCAATCACCATCCCTTTCCAGCGTAATTCACCCTGTAGCTGTTCGCCATAGCGATGCAGCGTCGGCCCGCGAACTGGCCAGAATGCCTGACCGCGCGGTGCGCCCAGACCACCGGTACGGGACATCAGCGATTTTTCGCTTTCGGTCGGCTTGTAGGTGGTGCCTTTGCGCGTCGCTTCTTTCTGGCGGTCGCGAACCGCCTGGGCTTCGCGCGCTTCACGTTCAGCACGCGCTTTCGCCGCGGCTTCCGCACGGGCAATGCTGTTACGCAGACGGGATTCGTTGGCGCGCAGCTCGCTCAACTGTTGCTGACCTTGCTGGATGGAAGACTCCAGCCCTGCCAGTGTTTTCTTACGCTCGCTCAACGCCTGGGTCAGCTTCGCCTGTTGGGCGCGCTGCTCATATAAAAGCGTTTGTTGCTCGCTCTGTTTCTCTTCCAGTTCGGCACGCTGCATAGCGACTTCTTCACGCGTTTGTTTCAACTGAGCAATGGTTTCTTGTCGCGCCTGGTTGAGATAGCCGAAATAAGCCTGTAACCGCTGCCCACGCTGGCTTTCTTCACCGCTGAGAATCAGCTGAATACCGGTATGTTCACCCTGACGAAACGCGGCATCCAGTTGCGCGGCGAGGCTGCGCTCCTGGGCGGCTTTTTGCTGCTCTAGTTTGGCAATCGACGCGTTCATCTCATCAATCTGTTTATTCAGTTGATTAAGCGTGTTTTGCGTTTCGCGCAGTTTACGGGTGGCTTCAGAGATCGCTTCTTCCTGCTTTTTCAATTGTGCGAGCAGGCTTGCGCGTTGTTGTTGCTTTTGGCGTACCGCGCGCTCTTTCGCGGCGATGTCAGCCTGAATGGATTTGAGTTGGTCACGCTCATCCGCGTGGGCGGAAAAGGCGCACAACAATACGCCAGCGCTCAGAACGCTGGCGTAGATGATGGGCCTGATTGCAAACCTGCGCGGTTTCACGGCCCGTGTCATGGTATTAATCGCCTTTCCCCTCATGGGGAGGGATTATTCCACGATGAACAGCGGCTTACCAGTCATCTCTTGCGGGATTTCCATACCCATCAGCGACAACATGGTCGGCGCGATGTCAGAAAGTTTGCCGCCTTCAACCGCTTTCACGTTCTTATCACCAACGTAAATCAGCGGAACTGGCAGGTTGGTGTGTGCTGTGTGTGCCTGACCCGTTGCCGGATCGCGCATCTGTTCAGCGTTACCGTGGTCAGCGGTGATCAGCAGTTGTCCACCCACGGACTCAACCGCTTTCGCGACTTCTTCCACGCAGTGATCCAGCGCTTCAACCGCTTTAACCGCCGCTTCCATCACCCCGGTGTGACCTACCATGTCGCCGTTCGGATAGTTACAGATAATGGTGTCGTATTTGCCGCTCTTGATTGCCGCAACCAGTTTTTCGGTCAGCTCTGCGGAGCTCATTTCCGGTTGCAGATCGTAGGTAGCCACTTTCGGTGAGTTGATCAGAATGCGATCTTCGCCTTTGAACGACTCTTCTACGCCACCGTTGAAGAAGAAAGTAACGTGGGCATATTTTTCGGTTTCGGAAATACGCAGCTGAGTTTTGTCGTTTTTCGCCATCCACTCGCCGAAGGTGTTAACCAGGGAAGCGGGTGGGTAAGCCACTGCGGTTTTGATGTCGGCAGCGTATTCGGTCAGCATCACGAAATCGACGTTAACCACTTTCTTACGCGCGAAGCCATCGAAATCAGCGTTCACGAAAGCACGAGTGATTTCACGCGCGCGGTCAGCACGGAAGTTCATGAAAATCAGCGCATCGCCGTCTTCCATTGCCGCATCTGGCTGACCTTCTGCACGAATAACGGTCGCTTTCACGAACTCGTCGTTTTCGTCGCGAGCATAAGCAGCCTGCAAACCGGCAACGGCGGTATCGGCCTGGAACTCACCTTGCGCCAGAGTCAGCAGGTCATAAGCTTTTTCAACGCGATCCCAACGGTTATCGCGGTCCATCGCGTAGTAACGACCAATGATGGACGCTACGCGGCCTTTACCCAGCGCGGCAAATTTCTCTTCGAATTTTTTCAGCGAGGATTCAGCACTGCGCGGCGGAGTGTCGCGACCGTCAAGGAATGCGTGTAGGTAGATTTTTTCTGCGCCGCGTTCAGCTGCCAGTTCTACCATCGCCATGATGTGATCTTCGTGGCTGTGTACACCACCTGCGGAGAGCAGACCCATAATGTGTACTGCTTTGCCTGCGTTTTTCGCTTTATCTACTGCACCAGTCAACACCGGATTAGCAAAGAAAGCGCGATCTTTGATTTCAACGTCCAGACGAGTCAGGTCCTGATACACGATGCGGCCGGCACCCAGGTTAACGTGGCCTACTTCGGAGTTGCCCATCTGACGGTCAGGCAGACCGACTTCCAAACCGGAAGCGTCGATCAGGGTATGCGGACGATTGGCCCACAGTGCATCCATTACCGGGGTTTTAGCACTAAAAATGGCGTTATCCTGCTGTTCTTCGCGATAGCCATAGCCATCCAGAATCACCAGTACCATAGGTTTTTTAGAAACCGACATTGCGACAACCTCATACTCAAGAGTCAAAATTTGCGTAATTTTACTACAGCTGAATCGATAAAATAGCCTCTGAAGATCAAAATATACGACCGCTCGCGGCAAGCAGATGCCAGATTTACGCTTTTTTTTCGTCGCGCCCCGCAAAATTGCATTCCAGTTAACGCGCTGGCTGTATTTGCCGCACTGCGCAGGTATACTCCTTTCCTGGTTTTTTTAATCACTACGTCGGGAGTTGTTACCCCCCATGCAAGAAATTATGCAATTTGTTGGCCGTCATCCCATACTGAGTATCGCCTGGATCGCGTTACTGGTGGCGGTTCTTGTGACTACGTTTAAGAGCCTGACCTCGAAAGTGAAGGTGATTACTCGTGGTGAAGCTACGCGTCTGATCAACAAAGAAGACGCTGTGGTTGTGGATTTACGTCAGCGTGATGACTTCCGTAAAGGCCATATCGCAGGTTCTATCAACCTGTTGCCGAGCGAAATCAAAGCCAACAATGTTGGTGAGCTTGAGAAGCACAAAGACAAACCGGTTATCGTGGTAGATGGTTCTGGCATGCAGTGCCAGGAGCCTGCAAACGCGCTGACGAAAGCTGGTTTTGCGCAAGTATTCGTACTGAAAGAAGGCGTCGCTGGCTGGGCTGGCGAAAACTTGCCTTTGGTGCGCGGCAAATAATTTACCTGCCGTTTTTCATGATGCAGGCCGTTAGCTGCAATTAGGCCCCCAGCGACTTATTGTTATAAGCTTCTGGGGACACTCCATTTTGCTGCCGCCCTGCAACATGAAATTTCAGGGTAAAAAACAGGAGCTAATTTATGGCCAATGTTGAAATCTATACCAAAGAAACCTGCCCGTATTGCCATCGTGCAAAAGCACTGCTGAGCAGCAAGGGCGTGAGTTTTCAGGAGTTGCCGATCGATGGCAATGCCGCTAAGCGTGAAGAGATGATCAAACGCAGCGGTCGCACCACGGTTCCACAGATTTTTATTGACGCACAGCACATTGGTGGCTGTGATGACTTGTATGCATTGGATGCACGTGGTGGACTGGATCCCCTGCTGAAATAACGTGTGAACGTTGGCATTACATTGCGCAGTATTTTAAGGACAACACTTAAGGGTTTTCTACACATGTCAGAACAAAACAACACCGAAATGACTTTCCAGATCCAACGTATTTATACCAAGGATATTTCTTTCGAAGCGCCGAACGCGCCGCACGTTTTCCAGAAAGATTGGCAGCCAGAAGTTAAACTTGATCTGGATACGGCATCTTCTCAACTGGCAGATGACGTTTACGAAGTGGTACTGCGTGTTACCGTAACGGCCTCCCTGGGCGAAGAAACCGCGTTCCTGTGTGAAGTTCAGCAGGGCGGTATTTTCTCCATCGCGGGTATCGAAGGCACCCAGATGGCACATTGCCTGGGCGCATACTGCCCGAACATTCTGTTCCCGTATGCTCGTGAGTGCATCACCAGCATGGTATCCCGCGGTACATTCCCGCAACTGAACCTTGCGCCGGTTAACTTCGATGCGCTGTTCATGAACTATTTGCAGCAGCAGGCTGGCGAAGGTACTGAAGAACATCAGGATGCCTGATGAACCAACGTAATGCTTCAATGACTGTGATCGGTGCCGGCTCGTACGGCACCGCTCTTGCCATCACCCTGGCAAGAAATGGCCACGAGGTTGTCCTCTGGGGCCATGACCCTGAACATATCGCAACGCTTGAACGCGACCGCTGTAACGCCGCGTTTCTCCCCGATGTGCCTTTTCCCGATACGCTCCATCTTGAAAGCGATCTCGCCACTGCGCTGGCAGCCAGCCGTAATATTCTCGTCGTCGTACCCAGCCATGTCTTTGGTGAAGTGCTGCGCCAGATTAAACCGCTGATGCGTCCTGATGCGCGTCTGGTGTGGGCGACCAAAGGGCTGGAAGCAGAAACCGGACGTCTGTTACAGGACGTGGCGCGTGAGGCCTTAGGCGATCAAATTCCGCTGGCGGTTATCTCTGGCCCAACGTTTGCGAAAGAACTGGCGGCAGGT
Organism: Escherichia sp. E.sYA108; assembly: GCF_011754335.1. NCBI lineage: Bacteria > Pseudomonadati > Pseudomonadota > Gammaproteobacteria > Enterobacterales > Enterobacteriaceae > Escherichia > Escherichia sp. E.sYA108. The sequence goes on from NZ_JAAQVZ010000001.1 coordinate 118,948, forward strand.
TTACCGACGGCCATTTCGCTGGCCTCGACGGACCAGACCTTTGCCGATGACCTCCAGCAATTGCTGCACTGTGGCAAAAGTTTCCGCGTTTACAGCAACCCGGATTTCATCGGTGTGCAGCTTGGCGGTGCGGTGAAAAACGTCATTGCCATTGGCGCGGGGATGTCCGACGGTATCGGTTTTGGCGCGAATGCGCGTACGGCGCTGATCACCCGTGGGCTGGCTGAGATGTCGCGTCTTGGCGCGGCGCTGGGTGCCGATCCTGCCACCTTTATGGGCATGGCGGGGCTGGGCGATCTGGTGCTGACCTGTACCGACAACCAGTCGCGTAACCGCCGTTTTGGCATGATGCTCGGTCAGGGCATGGATGTACAAAGCGCGCAGGAGAAAATTGGTCAAGTGGTGGAAGGCTACCGCAATACGAAAGAAGTCCGCGAACTGGCGCATCGCTTCGGCGTTGAAATGCCAATAACCGAGGAAATTTATCAAGTATTATATTGCGGAAAAAACGCGCGCGAGGCAGCATTGACTTTATTAGGTCGTGCACGCAAGGACGAGCGCAGTAGCCACTAAACCCAGGGAACCTTTGTTACCGCTATGACCCGGCTCGCGCAGAACGAGCCGGTCATTATCTCATCGTGTGGAGTAAGCAATGTCGTGTGAAGAACTGGAAATTGTCTGGAACAATATTAAAGCGGAAGCCAGAACGCTGGCGGACTGTGAGCCAATGCTGGCCAGTTTTTACCACGCAACGCTACTCAAGCATGAAAACCTTGGCAGTGCATTGAGCTACATGCTGGCGAACAAGCTGTCATCGCCAATTATGCCTGCTATTGCTATCCGTGAAGTGGTGGAAGAAGCCTACGCCGCCGACCCGGAAATGATTGCTTCTGCGGCCTGTGATATTCAGGCAGTGCGTACCCGCGACCCGGCAGTCGATAAATACTCAACCCCATTGTTATATCTGAAAGGTTTTCATGCTTTGCAGGCGTATCGCATCGGTCACTGGTTGTGGAATCAGGGCCGTCGCGCGCTGGCTATTTTTCTACAAAACCAGGTCTCTGTAACGTTCCAGGTTGATATACACCCGGCAGCAAAAATTGGTCGCGGTATCATGCTCGACCACGCGACAGGCATCGTCGTTGGTGAAACGGCGGTGATTGAAAACGACGTATCGATTCTGCAATCTGTGACGCTTGGCGGTACGGGTAAATCTGGTGGTGACCGTCACCCGAAAATTCGTGAAGGCGTGATGATTGGCGCGGGCGCGAAAATTCTCGGCAATATTGAAGTTGGGCGCGGCGCGAAGATTGGCGCAGGTTCCGTGGTGCTGCAACCGGTGCCGCCGCACACCACTGCCGCTGGCGTTCCGGCACGCATTGTCGGCAAGCCGGATAGCGATAAACCGTCAATGGATATGGATCAGCATTTCAACGGCATTAACCATACGTTTGAGTATGGTGATGGGATCTGACATTCTGTGATCGTGCCGGATGCGGCGTGAACGCCTTATCCGGCCTACCGCATCTTAATCTCTCAACACCGCTCCCGGATACCCCAGCTGGCGCCAGGCTTCATACACCACCACCGACACCGCATTGGACAGGTTCATGCTGCGGCTGTCCGGCACCATTGGAATACGAATTTTTTGTTCAGCGGGCAGGGCATCAAGAATGCTCGCTGGCAGGCCGCGTGTTTCCGGGCCGAACATCAGATAATCGCCATCCTGATAGCTTACGGCGCTGTGAGCAGGCGTACCTTTCGTGGTGAGGGCAAACAGACGCTGGGGATTTTCTGCTTCGAGAAACGCGCGATAGTCATGATGACGCGTAACGGCGGTAAACTCGTGATAGTCCAGCCCCGCGCGGCGCAGGCGCTTATCGTCCCAGGCAAATCCCATCGGTTCGATGATATGCAGACGAAAGCCGGTATTAGCGCAAAGACGGATGATGTTGCCAGTATTTGGCGGAATTTCTGGTTCGTAAAGTACGATGTTTAGCATACTGCCCCCTTAGTGCGGGGGCAGGATAGCAGATATTCGTCTAACCCTTAAGCTGCATTCCCTTTCGCCATTGGAGCCAGTGCCGCAGGCAACTCTTTACCCAGCCCCTGCACCAGCGAATCTTGCGTAATTTCGCTAATCGATTTCGCGCCAGTCAGCGTCATCGCCACTTTCATCTCTTTTTCGATCAGATTTAGCAGATTAGCTACACCCGCCTGGCCCGCTGTTGCCAGTGCATACAGGAAAGCACGACCCAGCAGTACGGTGTCGGCACCGAGCGCAATCATACGCACGACATCAAGCCCGTTACGTATTCCGCTATCCGCCAGAATGGCGATATCACCTTTCACCGCATCCGCAATAGCAGGCAGTGCACGAGCAGAAGAGAGTACGCCATCTAACTGGCGGCCACCGTGGTTAGAAACCACAATTCCATCAGCACCAAAACGTACTGCATCGCGCGCATCTTCCGGATCGAGGATCCCTTTGATCACCATCGGGCCATCCCAGAAATCGCGGATCCACTCAAGGTCTTTCCATGAGATGGACGGATCGAAGTTATTCCCCAGCCAGCCGATGTAATCTTCCAGTCCGGTTGGTTTGCCGAGGTAAGCCGAGATATTACCTAAATCATGCGGACGACCGTTCAGGCCCACATCCCACGCCCATTGCGGATGCGTCACCGCCTGCAAGTAGCGGCGCATTGCCGCGTTCGGGCCGCTCATCCCAGAATGCGCATCACGATAACGCGCTCCCGGCGTTGGCATATCCACGGTGAAAACCAGCGTCGAACAACCCGCGGCTTTTGCTCGCTCCAGGGCGTTACGCATAAAGCCGCGATCGCGCAGCACATAAAGCTGGAACCACATCGGACGTTTGATAGCCGGAGCCACTTCTTCAATCGGGCAAACGGAAACCGTCGAGAGAGTAAACGGAATGCCATGCGCATCTGCTGCTTTGGCAGCCTGAACTTCGCCGCGTCGCGCATACATGCCACACAAACCTACCGGACCTAGCGCCACCGGCATCGACAATTTCTCATTAAACAGCGTCGTTTCCAGGCTTAAGTCAGACATGTTTTTCAGAATACGCTGGCGCAGCGCCACTTCTGACAAATCTTCCACGTTGCGGCGCAGCGTGTATTCAGAATATGCCCCCCCATCCATATAGTGGAACAGGAACGGCGGCAGAATGCGTTGCGCTGCGGCGCGATAATCGCTGGCTGCGGAAATAATCATGCGTTTTTCTCCCTCGAATGCTCATTATGGTCACCAGGCAGGCGGGTAATACGTGCATGGCGAGCCTGATCTTCATCGAATCGTTTCATGGTGGTGTGAACAAAGCTAAGGTGCGCCATCATTGCTTTACGCGCCCCGTCAGCATCACCGGCAAAAATGGCGTCAATGACCGCCTGATGTTGTTCGGTCAGCTGTGAAAAAACCGGGGGTACCAGGTACATCCGCTGGCGGCTATGCTTCACAGAGGATTGCAGGACATCGAAGAAACCGCGCATGGTTTGCAGCAACACAATGTTATGTGAAGCTTCGGCAATCGCCAGATGAAAACGAACGTCCGCTTGTGAGGCGAGATCCGGGTCTTCACTTAGCGTTGCTTCAAAGCAAAGCTGAATCTTTTCTTTTTCTCCAGGTGTGGCGCGCATTGCTGCATGCCATGCGGTGCTGGCTTCAATGGCGTATCGGGCTTCCAGAATATCGAAACTGTAATCCGGATCATCGGCCATCAGCGTTTTCAGCGGCTGGACGATGTTTTGCTCCGACCATGTGTCATGACGCCAGCGAATAAACGTCCCGCCGCCACGTCGACTGAGCAGCACACCTTCGCTTACCAGTTTCGCCAGCGCCTCGCGCAGTGAATTTCTCGACACGCCGAGTTGCATCGCCAGTTGACGTTCAGCGGGCAACTTCATGCCCGCTTCCAGGTTTTTTTCATCAATCAGCGCCCGCACACGATCGGCAACCTCGTCTGACAGGCGTCTGGGTAAAACAATCATTAAGGAATCATCCACGTTAAGACATAGGCCTGAAGCGTGGTGATCACGCCCACCATACAGGTGAAGATCAGGCTGTGTTTGACAGTAAAGCGGAACAAATCAGACTCTTTGCCCACCAGGCCTACCGCCGCACAGGCGATAGCGATAGATTGCGGGGAGATCATCTTACCGGTGACACCACCGGTGGTGTTGGCAGCAACCAGCAACAGGTCAGAAACGCCAATTTGTTGTGCGGCGGTAGCCTGCAAAGCGGCAAACAAAGCATTAGATGACGTATCCGACCCGGTCAGGAATACCCCAAGCCAGCCGAGGAACGGCGAGAAGAAGGTGAATGCATGACCGGTGTGCGCCAGTGCCAGCGCCAGTGTTGATGACAGTCCGGAATAGTTCGAGATAAAGGCGAACGCCAGCACCATGCCGATGGAGTAGATAGGCAGAGCCAGTTCTTTCAGCGTGCTGCCGAAGGTGCTGATAGCGTCAGATGGTTTCATCTTCAGCCAGACAATCGAGAGCAAGGCAGCAAACAGAATGGCGGTACCGGTGGCAGAGAACCAGTCAAACTTAAACACGGCGGCATACGCTGTCGCTTCGCTGACCACTGGCGGCATACGGGCAACCAGTTTATCGAGGTACGGCACCGGAATGTTGATCATCCACTCATACAGCGCACCGCCTGAAGCGAACAGGGCTTTAAACGGCGGGATACTCCACAGCGTTACGGTGGCGGTCAGGAACAGGAACGGTGTCCAGGCGCGCAGCACCTGACCTGCCGTGTAACCTGTGTGAGCCAGCGTCATATCAACCTGTGACGCCCCTAAGTCACCGAAGCGGAATACGCGCACTGGTTGCCAGCGTTTGAGGAACAGTGTCAGACAGAGCAGCGATACCAGCGAAGAGATAATGTCTGGCAGTTCCGGCCCAATGAAGTTGGAACTGAGGTACTGTGCGATAGCAAACGAACCACCCGCAACCACGACCGCAGGCCAGGTTTCTTTGATACCGCGCCAGCCGTCCATAATCGCCATGATCCAGAACAGCACGATAATGGTCATAAACGGCAGCTGACGCCCCACCATCTGCCCAATCTCAAAGCTGTCGATGCCTGTTACCTGCCCGGCGACCAGAATCGGAATACCCATCGCACCAAATGCCACTGGCGCGGTGTTAACAATCAGGCACAGCCCGGCGGCGTACAGTGGTTTAAAGCCCAGACCGACCAGCAATGCGGCGGTAATTGCTACCGGTGCGCCAAAGCCTGCGGCTCCTTCAAGGAAAGCGCCGAAACAGAAACCGACGATCAGCATTTGCAGGCGCTGGTCAGGGGTTATCGAAAGAATAGACGAGCGGATGATGTCAAACTGCCCGGTTTTCACCGAGATCTTATAGACGAACACCGCTGCAATAATGATCCACGCGATGGGCCACAACCCGTAGAAGAAGCCATAAACCACCGAGGCCAGCGCGTTAGCGACCGGCATTTTATAGAACAGCAAAGCCACGGCAAGGGCGATTGCCACCGTCCATGAGGCGGCGACGTATCCTTTCAGTTTGAGCTTAATCAGCGCAAAGAAGAAAAACAGGATGGGAAGCGATGCTATCAGGCTGGAAAGCCAGATATTCCCGGCGGGATCGTAGTTTTGTTGCCAGAGATTCATTGCAGGTCTCCTGCAGTCCACACACGCCGTGTAATGAGTCTGTTGCTCATCTCCTTGTCACACGTTGTGTAAAAGTGGCACTGCCAATTGTGTTGTGTAGGGATAATGACAATGGATAGTTAACTAAATGTTATGCATTGGCAACATTGATGTGAGTTTTAATTGGGGAATTGTGAACCAGAGGTCAGATAAGCGAAGAATTGGTAGGGCCAATTCTGGGAGAGAGGTAATAAAGAAAAGGGCAATTCCCATCAGAGAATTGCCCTCAGATTGTTGATCTGGTGCGCCTTATCTTGCCGGATGCGGCGTGAACGCCTTATCCGGCCTACAGGGTAGTGCTGAATCACCCCGTAGGCCTGATAAGCGTAGCGCATCAGGCAATGTGGCGTTTACCCATTTGTTAATGGATGATTACCACTGAATACCGGCACCGAGTGCGGCGGAGTATTCACCCTGGCTATTGGTACTACCTTGTAATTTGTAGACCCAACGACCATTGGCGCTCACCATCGACACACCTAAAGCAACAGCCGATTCACCGTTGTAAGTACCGCCACCAATAGAGGCCATGCTGGCACCCGGCGTGTAAGCCTGCGGCAGACCGGTCATTGCCATTGCAGAAGCGATACCACCACTCAGCTTGCTTTCAGTTTTGGACAGTTTGTTATCCATCTCAACCATGCGCTGATCGGTGTATTGCTTCGTTTCCTGCACACTTTGCTTCAACTGCGCATAGTTCACTGCGTCGTTGTTGTTCACGCCAGCAGAAACGTTGCTGATGCGAGTCGTACCGCTATTGCCGCCACCGAGAGTGATGTTGCTGTAGTCGATAGAGCCATCAGCTTTGGTGTCGTAGCGAACGCCGCCTGCTTCAGAAGACTTCAGTTGCGAAACGTTAACCGCATCGGTGGCATTAACACCGGCAGCAACGTTGGTGATACGACGCTGGTTGGTAGAAGAACCCACAGAGATGGTGTTTTCTTCGTCTGCTACGGAACCCGTGCCCAGTGCGACGCTGTTGTCAGCGGCAGCAATGGAACCAGAACCAATCGCAACACTGTCTTTACCCTGCGCGTTGGCATCTGCGCCATCGGTGTTGGTCTTGAAGTACTTAGTGCTACCGGTGGTTACGATATCGCCAATGCCGTTTTCGATATTGGTCACGCGAGTATCCAGATTAGTGACCTGAGTGTTCAGGTTAGTAATGCTCTGGGTATTCTGGGAAACCTGCGCGTCCGTTACTTTCAACTGACCCACGTTAACCGCATCGGTATCCGCCGAACCTGCTGCGACGTTGGTGATCTGACGTTGACCGTCTTCACTGCCGACAGAGAACTCACCCACAGAGTTCTGCGGTGCATCCATGTTGTAGGCAGTGTAGTTGGTCTGCGCACCACGGGTAGTCTGAGAACCATTACCCATTGCAATGCTGTCGGCATGATTTGCGCGTGCGTTAGAACCGATAGCAATACCGTTGATCGCATCAGCCAGAACCAGCGTGTTCAGGCCGATACCAATACCCGCATTACCATTAACGATGGTTTTCGCGCCCATTGCCAGCGAGTCTTCACCGACTGCCAGTGAGTCTTCAGCCGTTGAGTTGGCGTGATAGTATTTGGTTGGTGTGGTTGCGACTGCACCAATGGCGTTTTGCAACTGGCGAACAGTGACCGCATCATGGGCTTCAGAACCATCCGCGACGTTGATGATTTGACGATATTTACCGTCATCACCAATCGACAACGCGCCAAGCAGTTCGCCATCCGTGGTGTCATAACCAATCACAACACCTTCTTCCGATACGCTGGTGTTACGAGTCCCTTTAACTATTACACGGCTGGAAACGGAACTGCTACCCAGAGCGATACCCGTATCAACTTCGCTGATGCTGTCCTGACCGATGGCTACACTGCTGGCATGAGAGGCAACTGCGTTATAACCTACAGCTGTAGCGCCAATACCTGAAGCGCTGGCATCGTTGAACGCTAAGCCGCTGTCGTTGGTACGTACATAGTTAATACCCGCACCGTTTTCCTCGATGTAGGTTTCGCTAGTGTTACCAGCAAGCTGGTTAATCATTTGGCTATTTTGCGTAACCAGAATATTGGTTGCGTTTAACTGGGAACCGTTAACAGCATCGGTACTGGTTGTGGAGAGATCACCAGCCGCAACGTTGGTGATTTTGCTGGCATTGCCATCATGGCTGGCGTTGTAGGCACCTGCGTCTTCATCCCACAGCAGCGCGTTATTATCGAGCGCATCCAGGGCTTCACCGACGTTGTTGTAATCGGTATTTGCAATGGTGTAAGTCGGTGCAGTGATAGTACCGTCAGCGTTGACTTCTGCATCACCACCCAGCGCATCAGCGATGTACTTATTAGTGCTATAGAGCTGTGAGCCATTAATGGCATCGTTGCTGGTGGCAGAGACTGCACCGTTAGCGACGTTAGTGATTACACTGGCAGTTTTATCTTTCCCGTGAGCGGCGCTAAATGCACCGTTACCGCCATTGGCTGTTGTATCCCACAGCAGAGCATCATCCAGCGTGGTATCGATCGCTTCCAGCGCGTCACCGACGTTGTTGTAACTGCCGCCAGCGATGGCATAAGTTGGTGTAGTGATACTGCCGTCAGTGTTCACCACAGCATTCCCGCCCAGAGCATCGGCAATGTAGTCACTAACACCATAAAGTTGTGAACCGTTAATGGCGTCGCTGCTGGTGGACGAGACTGCACCGTTTGCAACATCAGTGATTACACTGGGAGCATTATTAATGCCGTGTTTGGCGCTGAATTTGCCTGCGGTTGCATCCCAAAGTAGGGCGTCGCCGAGTGATGTGCTAAATGATGTGTTAATGGCTGCCAGAGCATCACCGACGTTAGTGTAGTCAGTACCACCAATAGTGTAGGTTGGCCCACTTAATACACCCGTATCGCTGATATCAGCACCACCACCAAGATATGACGTAAATGAATCCGCTACGCCATAAAGTTGTGAGCCATTAATGGCATCAGTGCTGTTAGAAGATATCTTGCCAGCCAGTAAGTTGGTGATCTTGCTGGTAGCTTCGGTACCGTGCGCGGCGCTGAATGCGCCAGCCGCTTTGTTCCACAGCAGAGAATCGTCCTTAAGGTCGCCAACGGAATCCGTCAGGTTAGTGATGTTGGTGGTGTTGGTCGACACGTTATCGTTGGTGGTTTTGAGCTGGGAGCCGTTAACGGCGTCAGTGCTGCCAGCTGTCAGGTCACCGGCTTTGACATTGGTGATCTTGCTGGTGGCGTCAGTGCCGTGAGCGGCGCTGAATGCGCCAGCTGTTTTGTTCCACAGCAGGGAGTCGTCACCGAGACCGTTAACAGCGTCAGTCAGGTTGGTGATGTTGGTGGTGTTGGTCGACACGTTATCGTTGGTGGTTTTGAGCTGAGAGCCGTTAACGGCGTCAGTGCTGCCAGCTGTCAGGTCACCGGCTTTGACATTGGTGATCTTGCTGGTGGCGTCAGTGCCGTGCGCGGCGCTGAATGCGCCAGCTGTTTTGTTCCACAGCAGGGAGTCGTCACCGAGACCGTTAACAGCGTCAGTCAGGTTGGTGATATTGGTGGTGTTAGTGGCGATGTTGGTGGTGTTGGTCGTCACGTTGTCGTTGGTGGTTTTGAGCTGGGAGCCGTTAACGGCGTCAGTGCTGCCGGCAGTCAGGTTGCCAGCGGTGACGTTGGTGATCTTGCTGGTGGCGTCAGTGCCGTGCGCGGCGCTGAATGCGCCAGCTGTTTTGTTCCACAGCAGGGAGTCGTCACCGAGACCGTTAACAGCGTCAGTCAGGTTGGTGATATTGGTGGTGTTAGTGGCGATGTTGGTGGTGTTGGTCGTCACGTTGTCGTTGGTGGTTTTGAGCTGAGAGCCGTTAACGGCGTCAGTGCTGCCGGCAGTCAGGTTGCCAGCGGTGACGTTAGTGATTTTGCTGGTGGCTTCGGTGCCGTGTGCGGCACTGAATGCTGTGCCGTTCCACAACAGAGCATCCTGCTGCAGGTCGTACAATTGAGAGCCGTTTACTACATCGGTGCTGGTTGCAGAAACCGTACCTTTAGCAACATTAGTGATTTTGTTGGTGGCATTTGCACCGTGATTGGCGCTGAACGCCCCCGCGGTTTTATTCCATTGTAGGGTATTATTGTCGATTCCTGACAGAGCATCACCCACGTTATTATAGGTTCCGCTTCTCAACGCGTAGCTTACTGCGGTTACGGTGCCATCGCTGCCTACAGTAGCGCCTCCTCCGAGTCGCTTGGCGACTGAATCACTGATCGTATAAAGCTGTGAGCCGTTGATGGCATCGGTACTGGTGTTGCTTATGGCACCAGCAGCCATATTAACAATTTTGCGTTTTGTTGCGCTGTTGCCAACTGAAACCGTATTGCTTGCATCTGTGGTCGATCCTGCGCCGATAGCGACAGAATTGTCGGTCGCTGCTGCAGCCCCTACACCGATGGCGACAGAATCATTGCCGTTTGCCCTGGACTGGCTACCGAAAGCAAGGCTGTTGCTGCCACCAGCGGCACTACCCTCTCCCAATGCGATGGCATTCTCTCCCGAGGACAAACTGTTACTTCCCAACGCGATTGAGTTCACTTTGCTTGCAATGCTACCTTGCCCCAGCGCAATCGCATTTTGTTCGCTGGCTTCACTGGTGTTACCTAATGCAATACTGGATTCGCCAGATGCCTGACTTGCATTACCCAGGGCCATCGAATTCACTCCCAGGGCTTGCGTTTTGTTCCCTATCGCGATGGCGTTATCGTTCGAACTGCTACTGTCAGCACCTATTGCCAGTGAGCCAGTGCTATTAGCTGTAGATTTTCTGCCGAATGCGAGGCTATCAGCACCGCCAGCTTTGCTACTTGCTCCCAGCGCCATTGCATACTCTTTTGACGCATTGGCATTATCACCGAGGGCGATGCTCATAATTTCGTAAGCTTTAGCCGTATTTCCTAACGCAATAGTTTTTTCACCATCGGCAAGGGAGGAGTCCCCAATAGCAAGAGATGTAAAACCATTCGTCTTTGCGTAACGACCAAAAGCCATCGAACGATCGCCATTTGCTACTGACGATGCACCTAGCGCGACACTTCTGTCACCCATTGCTTTTGCACTAACCCCGAACGCCATGGATGCTCCACCAGTTGCAAGGGTTTTTGACCCGATGGCAGAACTGTACTCACCTTCGGCTATCGCGTCATATCCTAAAGCTGTACTCGCGCCACTAGTGTTCATAAAGGTATTTGCTTTTGCCCCTTTACCGATAGCAACCCAGCCGTCACCTGCTGAGCCATCGCCATAATCAGTTGGCTGCCCAGTGTAATTATCTGCACTTGCCCCAAACGACGACAACAACCCACCCGCAACCAGTGCAGAAATTAACAGCTTACTGCGCCCGCTTTTTTTACCACGGCTCTTCGCCGTTTCGCTGGCAACGGTGTAACTGCCTGTTGCCGGATTCCAGATAACTTTAAATATTTTGTTCATTATTGATGCTCTCTATTCCTTGATATAAGCGCAGAAGCTGCATTTATTTTTTGTTTTTCCGCTGTGGAGATTCAGCAGGTTGAAGACGGTCGAACTGAATATTTGCCATGTTGATGGCTAATTTCAGATATTTGAGGTTGTTGGGCGAGACACCTTTTAGCGTCAAATTAATGTCTTGCCATTGACCTGGTAATAATTTCAGGGAGGAGTTCATTGCGGTACTAAATAGCAATTGCTGCCATTTTGCTAATGCGTTGATGTCGGTGGGTTTTTCTCCCCCCCATGTTGCGTAGAAACCCATATTTGATACAGGAACACTTAATAAGTTAACCAGTGAAATACGAATAACACTGCCGTTTTCTACTGCGTCAATAGACAGTATTTTCCCTGCCAAACCAACAGAGCCGTTATTTAAAATAAAGTATTGGGTTTGTGCCGGGTTAAATTCTGTAAAGACAAATTCGTCCTGTTTGTTTTTAACTGCCTTCACCACACCAGCGAGCGTTTTGGTACTGTTTATGATGGTAGTTTGTTGTTTTTCAAAGTGTTCTATCTTGCGCTTGTCGAGTTCTTGTTGTTTTTCAAGCGCCTCAATTTTGCTTTTTTGCAACTCTTGCTGTGTAACGAGATCGTCGACCTTACTCGCTTTTTCAATATAGTCACACCCTACCAATAAGCAAAGTTGCAATATCATTAACACGCTTAACAGTGTTTTCTTTAGGTTCATAGGATGAATTCCTTTTCATAATCCCGATACAGTTGATAATTACGGCACAATCATTTTTTTTATGAATGATTGGAATGGGGCATATCCGCAAAATAAATTTGTTAGAGAGTTTTTGTATTAATTGGTTGTGCGAATATGTTATTAAATGTCAAACGATTTCAGTTTGTAGCCAATAATATTAATCGCGCGGATTTTAATGATCGGTGTCAATCGATGTCAAATGTTTCACCGGATAAAGGCACAGGGCAGGGAAAGGTAAATATTCAGTTGAGTGATGTTTTATTGTGGAATTTGCGAAGCTGATTGAAAAATTTAAATAATTAATTATGTTTCGAGCATTGATATGCGGAAATTCATTGTTGATATTGATACATCATTCTTTAATGTGTACCTGATTTTCAGAATTTAGCCTGCTACGATCGCTCAGAAGTGTAGGTGGAGTTGAATATATAATGTTAAGAACGTTATAAAGATTCGATCTCTGAAACAGGCTCCTGCATGTGCCAGCAGGAGCGAGTAAATGGTGAGAGGCTGTGATTACAGCGACGAGAAAGGAACTTAAAACGCAGTCTTTGAGAACCCTGTCATCTCTTGCAGGCCCATTTCGCGGCCCAGCGCGGTCATTGGGTGCACAACCACCAGTCCGCGAACACTTTTTTTCAGCTTGCCCATATCAGCCTGCTCTTTTTTGGTGATTGCACGCTGGAACGGCATCTTCATCAGTTTCTGCGCTTCTTTGCTGAGTTTCTGGCTGTGAACTTCGCGCAGGCGAGCAATTTCTGCTTCCAGAGTGGCTTTCTCTTTTTCCAGTTCGGCATATTTGTCTGCGGCTTCAACCAGCGACAGATCGGCCTGCTGGTGACGGATGGCGTCCAGACGATCGCTGAGACGTTTGATTTCGTTTTTTTCGACTTCTTTCATGTGATGACTTCTGATAGAGATAAATTTATAGCCTCTAGTATGCGCGACCAGGTGCTTTGTTCACAACTGATGGCATTGTAATAGTTCCAGATTGTAACCATTTATGCGTTAAAAAATCACCCAATACATTGATTAGTTAAGAAATTTAAAGAAAAAAGATAGTCAACAGAAGCAGGTGATTATTGAGGATTGAGCACGTTTTCCTTAATGTCATTTATACCGGGATCTAAACTAAAATTGGCGGCCGCGCATTCCCGGCGCGGGGTAATACGGAGATATCATCATGGGCAAATTAGGTGAAAACGTTCCGCTTCTTATCGATAAAGCCGTAGATTTCATGGCATCCAGCCAGGCGTTCCGGGAGTATCTGAAAAAACTACCTCCCCGTAACGCGATTCCGTCCGGAATACCTGATGAAAGCGTGCCGTTATATCTACAACGTCTGGAGTATTATCGTCAGCTTTATCGTCCGAAACAGGTAGAGGAGAAGTAAGCGAAAGTACTTACTTTTGAAAGGCTTTTTTTAAGCTGATTTTGGAAATCAGCTCTGTCAGTGAAAGGACCATTGTTGATCGCACAGCCTGTTGGTAACGCTGAATTTGCATTGCATACAAACTGGAGTCTGCAGGTTCAAACTGTGGCGGCGGTGGTAACGCCGCCACGCAATGCAGTTCACCAAAGGGTCCAAGTATTTCGTCGTCGGTAAAAGCGTACTCGTTGCCGTCGTGATTTAGCTCTTCACGCAATGCCATCAGCAGTTCCGCATCTTCGTATTCCTGGCGGTTAATGACGCCCAACCCGTAAATGAGTTTTAAACGCACAGAAAGATCGCCCAGCGGACCATCGCCGTCGAGTAACGGTTCTACAGCATACTTCACCGCGTAATCGTCTTTGCGGAATACCTGAAGCACCAGAAGATTTACCGCCTCGGTCAAAAGCTCGACGGCGGTGATCAGAAAGCTTCGCACGGTTTTGCCAGCATTCAGACGCTCAAGCACACGGTTTTCAAAGGCCTGGGTTTGTTCCATTGTTGCCTGCATATCTGACAATCTGTTATTCGGGCGCAGGGTATCCTGCGCCTGGTCCACCATTATTGCATTGCTTTATAAGCGGTTACCGCCTCGGATACAACCTCGCTGTTGGCATCAAGACCGGAAATCTGTGCCAGCGCGGCTTGTGGGCCTTTGTCGGCAATCAGCGCTGCCAGTTCCTGAGCCTGCGGGTCATCTTCACTGCGGAAGTGCATTGCAGCGGCAATACCTTCAATCAGGTTTTTATGTGGCAGACCATATTCCAGGGTTCCGAGCAGTGGCTTGATCAGACGGTCGCCAGCACTCAGTTTACGCAGCGGCTGACGGCCTACGCGTTCTACATCATCTTTCAGGTACGGGTTCTCGAAACGACCGAGGATTTTCTGGATGTATGCCGCATGTTTGTCAGCATCAAAGCCGTAGCGCTTGATCAGTACCGCGCCGCTTTCTTCCATTGCCCCTTTTACCACCGCGCGGATTTTCTCGTCGAGAATTGCGTCACGAATGGTCTGATGACCGGCCAGTTTTCCGAGGTACGCGGTTATAGCATGACCTGTATTCAGGGTGAAGAGTTTACGTTCGACAAATGCCATCAGATTGTCGGTTAATTCCATGCCTGGGATGTTCGGCAGCGCGCCTTTGAACTGGGTTTTATCAACAATCCATTCGCTGAATGTTTCTACCGTCACTTCCAGCGGATCGTTAGTTGCCGAAGCCGAAGGCGGTACGATGCGGTCAACGGCGGAATCAACAAAGCCAACGTGTTCTTCTACCCACGCTTTGGCATCTTCCGGCAGGGCGTTCATCACATGGCCTTTCAGCTGCGTGGTGCCGCGGACCATGTTTTCACAGGCGATGATGTTCAGCGGAGATTCATTACCTTGTTCTTTACGTTTCACCAGCCCTTTGGCGATGGCCGGAGCAATACGTTCCAGCACGACAGGGCCAACGGCGGTAGTGACTAAATCGACCTGAGCAATCAGATCAACGACATCATCGCCAATGCTGCTGACGGCATTGACGCCGGAAACGGTATCTACCTGCTCGGTTTCACCAACCACATGAACCTGATAGCTATGACGGGCATTCAGGGCATCAAGTACCACCTGATTTACATCGGCAAACGTCAGTTGGATACCCGCGTCCGCCAGCAGTTTACCGATAAAGCCACGACCGATATTACCTGCGCCAAAATGTAATGCTTTCATAGTATTAACCTTCATCAATGTTTTTACCCGAGAGGGCTGGGGTGAGGCTTTTCCCTCACCCAAACCCTCTCCGTGAGGAGAGGGGCTTTTTGCCGGATGCGGCGTAAACGCCTTATCCGGCCTACGTGTTTGGCACCGACCTGTAGGCCTGATAAGACGCGTCAGCGTCGCATCAGGCATTGTGTACCGACTGCCGGATGCGGCGTAAACGCCTTATCCGGCCTACGTGTTTGGCACCGACCTGTAGGCCTGATAAGACGCGTCAGCGTCGCATCAGGCATTGTGCACCGACTGCCGGATGCGGCGTAAACACCTTATCCGACCGACAAAACAAATTGTGCTTTATGTTG
Source organism: Escherichia sp. E.sYA108 (assembly GCF_011754335.1). Taxonomy (NCBI): domain Bacteria; kingdom Pseudomonadati; phylum Pseudomonadota; class Gammaproteobacteria; order Enterobacterales; family Enterobacteriaceae; genus Escherichia; species Escherichia sp. E.sYA108. Next base: position 134,367 of record NZ_JAAQVZ010000001.1, read on the forward strand.
TAGGCCTGATAAGCGAAGCGCATCAGGCAATTAGCCCCACCTTCTTCATGCGGAGAGGGTGGGAATGGATTACTTACGACCTGCCAGCAGTTCCAGCACTTCATCCACGCTGGTGGTGTGTGCCAGACGCTCGATGACGGACTCATCATCCAGTGCATTGGTCAGGCTGGTGATAACCTGAATGTGCTCGTTGTTACGGGCAGCAATACCAATCACCAGACGGGCAATGTCATCTTCTTCTTCACCGAAGCGCACGCCTTCCGGGTACTGGCAGAACACGACGCCCGTTTTCAGTACGCGATCTTTCGCTTCAACCGTACCGTGTGGCACCGCAATAGACTCACCCAGATAAGTCGGGGTCAGTTTTTCACGATCCAACATCGCCTGAACGTATTCCGGCTCAACGTAACCGCCTTTCACCAGCTGCTCGCCAGCAAAACGAATCGCTTCTTCTTTGGTGGCCGCTTTGCGACCGAGGAAGATGTTCTCCGCGCCCAGTTTGAACAGATTAGCACTGGAATCGTCAAAGCTGTCTTTCAGACTGTCTTTCACTTTCACTTCGTTTTCAGTATGGCGCTGGGCAGCAACCAGACGTTCGGTCAGGCTGGTGTACAGGCCGCTGTCGAGGAAGTTGGTCAGCGAAATATGCTGTGCCTGCGGAACCTGGCGCATAGCGCGTTCGGTCAGGTCACGGTGAGTGATGACCAGGTCCACATCTGGCGGCAGGTTGTTGATCGCGCTGTTAGTGACCGAAATCTGCGACAGACCTGCATCCTGAATTTTCTTACGCAGCACGCCTGCACCCATCGCACTGGAACCCATACCGGCATCACAGGCAACGATGATTTTACGTACGTGGCTCAGGTCGTTAGTCACATCGCCCGCAGACAGCGGAGATGCGCCTTTAGACTCAGCTTTCATTTCCTGAACGCGACGTGCAGCAGCTTCAATATCATCTTCTTCTTTCACTTTGCTGGTTTTCAGCAGAATGGCAGAGACAACGAAGGAGACTGCCATCGCCGCACACACACCCGCGATGTTAGCGAAGTAAGCACCTTTTGGCGTCATCGCCAGTACAGCAAGGATAGAACCCGGAGATGCCGGAGAAACCAGACCACCGCCCAGGATAGTCAGCGTGAACACGCCAGTCATACCGCCGAGGATAACGGCCAGAATCAGACGCGGATTCATCAGCACATACGGGAAGTAGATTTCGTGGATACCCCCCAGGAAGTGGATGATTGCCGCACCGCCCGCAGACTGTTTAGCGCTACCACGACCAAAGAACATGTACGCCAGCAGCACGCCCATACCTGGACCTGGGTTAGCTTCAATCAGGAAGAAGATGGATTTACCCAGTTCATGGGACTGCTGAATACCCAGCGGCGAGAAGATACCGTGGTTAATAGCGTTGTTGAGGAACAGGATCTTCGCCGGTTCAACAAAGATAGACGCCAGCGGCAGCATGTCATGGACAACCATGAAGTTAACGCCCGCCGCCAGCATTTTAGACAGGGCTTCAACAACCGGGCCAATGCCGAGAAATGCCAGAATAGCGAGGATCATCCCGATGATGCCTGCGGAGAAGTTATTCACCAGCATTTCAAAACCGGATTTGATCTTACCGTCTACCCAGCGGTCGAAGTGCTTAATGCACCAGCCGCCCAGCGGACCTGCAATCATAGAACCGAGGAACATCGGCATGTCTGCGCCGACGATAACGCCCATGGTGGTGATGGCACCGACTACGCCGCCACGTTCGCCGCCTACCAGCTTACCACCGGTATAACCGATCAGCAGCGGCAGGAGATAAGTGATCATCGGCCCGACCAGCTTCGCCAGCGTTTCGTTCGGTAACCACCCTGTTGGAATAAATAACGCGGTGATGATACCCCACGCGATAAACGCGCCGATATTTGGCATCACCATGTTGCTGAGGAAACGACCAAAGCTTTGCACTTTGATCTTAATATCGGATGACATAAAAACACCCCTTCTTATGTTTGCTGTCGCGCAGGCTGGAAGCCCGAGGTTTTTTGTTAATGTGGCGGCAGAGGTAGCCGGACCTTGTAGATACTGCGAAATCTGGCACTGAATCGGTTAACTGTCCAGTCGGCGGCCTTTTGTGTGATATCAGTCACATAAATGTAGGGGGTAGAGAGGTAATTGACGTGATGCTCATCACAAAATGCTTGTGTAAAAAAGCAACAAGGCGGCGATTTTCGCTAAAAATGGCATTTAAATGTGAGTTATGTCACATTTTTATTTTGATGGTTTGTTGAATCTTTGTGATCTGAATCACAAGATATTTTCTTACGGCGTTCACCTGATGTGATCTACAGCATGTTATGCCTTCGTCATGAAATCGTTATGTAACTAAGCAACTCATCACCTCTTAAAATTATTCTTTGGTGTTATGGCGAGAATCGCGAACCCGGATTATTGTCAAAATATCAGCCTGACTCCCTTCTGGCTGCCAGCCAAAAAACAACACTGATAAACGTGAATCCGAGGCAGATATGTTTCTAAACTATTTCGCGTTGGGAGTGCTGATCTTCGTCTTTCTGGTGATTTTTTATGGAATCATCGCGATACATGACATCCCTTATCTGATTGCCAAAAAGCGCAACCATCCCCATGCCGACGCTATTCATACGGCGGGCTGGGTGAGCCTGTTTACTCTGCATGTTATCTGGCCGTTCCTGTGGATCTGGGCGACGCTCTATCAACCGGAGCGCGGCTGGGGCATGCAGTCGCATGTTACGCCGCAAGAGAAAACGACTGACGCGGAAATCGCCGCACTTTCTGACCGGATTTCCCGGCTGGAGCACCAACTCGCCGCCGAGAAAAAGACTGACTATTCCACGTTTCCGGAGATCTAATTATGGATCTATTGATTGTTTTAACTTACGTGGCGCTGGCGTGGGCGGTCTTTAAAATCTTCCGCATTCCGGTGAATCAGTGGACGCTGGCGACGGCGGCGCTGGGAGGCGTGTTTCTGGTGAGTGGTTTGATTTTGTTGATGAACTACAACCACCCTTACACTTTTACCGCGCAAAAGGCAGTGATAGCGATCCCCATCACGCCACAGGTGACGGGAATTGTTACTGAAGTCACCGACAAAAATAATCAGCTTATTCAGAAGGGCGAGGTGCTTTTTAAGCTCGACCCGGTTCGTTACCAGGCGCGAGTTGACAGGCTTCAGGCAGACCTGATGACGGCGACGCATAATATAAAGACGCTGCGCGCGCAGCTCACTGAAGCGCAGGCCAACACCACCCAGGTTTCAGCGGAGCGCGACCGTCTGTTTAAAAATTATCAACGTTACCTGAAAGGCAGCCAGGCGGCGGTGAATCCGTTCTCGGAACGTGACATCGACGATGCGCGGCAAAATTTCCTCGCGCAGGATGCGCTGGTGAAAGGCTCGGTGGCGGAGCAGGCGCAGATCCAGAGCCAGCTCGACAGTATGGTTAACGGCGAGCAATCGCAGATTGTGAGCTTAAGAGCGCAACTTACTGAAGCAAAATATAACCTTGAGCAGACTGTCATTCGCGCACCGAGCAATGGCTACGTCACTCAGGTACTGATCCGCCCAGGTACATACGCAGCTGCCTTGCCGCTGCGTCCGGTGATGGTCTTCATCCCCGAGCAAAAACGGCAAATTGTCGCCCAATTTCGGCAAAACTCGCTGTTACGTCTGAAACCCGGCGATGATGCGGAAGTGGTGTTTAACGCGCTACCTGGGCAGGTGTTTCACGGCAAACTGACCAGTATTTTACCTGTCGTGCCAGGCGGTTCTTATCAGGCGCAGGGGGTATTGCAATCATTAACGGTCGTGCCCGGCACGGACGGTGTGCTGGGAACCATTGAACTGGACCCTAACGCTGATATCGATGCCTTACCCGACGGCATATACGCCCAGGTGGCAGTTTACTCCGACCATTTCAGCCATGTTTCGGTGATGCGGAAAGTGCTGCTAAGAATGACCAGTTGGATGCATTATCTTTATTTGGATCATTGAGACTTGTATCACCTGTGTTTTGCGCGAGCCTGAGCCATACTGATATTTTTCCTCGCACAAAGGACTCGGCATGAAACTCGTCGGTAGCTACACCAGCCCGTTTGTACGCAAACTTTCTATTCTGTTGTTAGAAAAGGGCATAACGTTCGAATTTATTAATGAACTGCCCTATAACGCGGATAACGGCGTGGCGCAATTTAACCCGTTAGGAAAAGTGCCGGTGCTGGTGACCGAAGAGGGCGAATGCTGGTTTGATTCGCCGATCATCGCTGAATATATTGAATTAATGAATGTTGCTCCGGCGATGTTGCCGCGCGATCCGCTGGAGTCGTTGCGGGTGCGCAAAATTGAGGCACTGGCGGATGGCATTATGGATGCCGGGCTGGTATCGGTGCGTGAACAGGCGCGTCCGGCGGCGCAGCAGTCTGAAGATGAATTGTTACGTCAGCGTGAGAAAATCAACCGCAGTCTGGATGTGCTGGAAGGATATCTGGTCGATGGCACGCTCAAAACCGATACGGTCAATCTGGCGACTATCGCCATTGCCTGTGCCGTCGGATATCTCAATTTCCGCCGCGTTGCGCCAGGCTGGTGTGTCGACCGCCCACACTTAGTCAAACTGGTCGAAAACCTGTTTAGCCGCGAAAGTTTTGCTCGCACCGAACCGCCAAAGGCTTGATGCGCGATATGTCCTCCTGACCCATCTCACGTTACAATCCGTGGTTATGTTAAACGCCCTTCTCCGTGTGAGAGGGCCTTGATCAGCCAGGTTTCCTATGACAACCGAAACGCGTTCCCTCTATAGTCAACTTCCGGCTATTGATCGCTTATTGCGCGATAGCTCCTTCCTTTCTTTGCGTGATACTTATGGTCACACCCGCGTGGTGGAATTGCTGCGTCAGATGCTTGACGAAGCGCGAGAAGTGATTCGAGACAGCCAGACGCTGCCCGCGTGGTGTGAAAACTGGGCGCAAGAAGTCGATGCCCGGTTGACGAAAGAGGCGCAAAGCGCGCTGCGTCCGGTAATCAACCTGACGGGAACCGTGCTGCATACCAACCTTGGGCGAGCTTTACAGGCGGAAGCCGCGGTGGAAGCCGTTACGAAGGCTATGCGTTCGCCAGTGACCCTCGAGTACGATCTGGACGACGCCGGACGCGGACATCGCGATCGGGCGCTGGCGCAGCTGCTGTGCCGTATTACGGGGGCGGAAGATGCCTGTATCGTTAATAACAATGCGGCGGCGGTGTTATTGATGTTGGCGGCCACTGCCAGCGGGAAAGAGGTGGTGGTTTCTCGCGGCGAACTGGTGGAGATTGGCGGCGCGTTTCGTATTCCCGATGTTATGCGTCAGGCAGGATGCACCCTACACGAAGTAGGGACCACCAACCGCACGCACGCGAATGATTATCGTCAGGCGGTGAATGAAAATACCGCACTGTTGATGAAAGTACATACCAGTAACTACAGCATTCAGGGGTTCACCAAAGCGATAGATGAAGCGGAACTGGTGGCGCTCGGCAAAGAACTGGATGTTCCAGTGGTGACTGATTTAGGCAGTGGCTCGCTGGTCGATCTTAGCCAGTACGGTTTGCCGAAAGAGCCAATGCCGCAGGAGTTGATTGCGGCGGGCGTCAGTCTGGTGAGCTTCTCCGGCGACAAGCTGTTAGGCGGGCCGCAGGCAGGAATTATTGTTGGTAAAAAAGAGATGATCGCCCGCCTGCAAAGCCACCCGCTGAAGCGTGCATTACGCGCGGATAAAATGACCCTCGCGGCGCTGGAAGCCACGTTGCGTCTTTATTTACACCCTGAAGCTCTGAGTGAAAAATTACCGACCCTGCGCCTGCTTACCCGCAGCGCAGAGGTCATTCAAATCCAGGCACAACGTTTACAGGCTCCCCTTGCCGCACATTACGGCGCGGAGTTTGCGGTACAGGTTATGCCATGTCTTTCGCAGATCGGCAGTGGTTCGCTGCCGGTTGATCGCCTGCCGAGCGCGGCATTAACGTTTACCCCCCATGATGGACGCGGTAGCCACCTTGAGTCATTAGCCGCCCGCTGGCGTGAATTGCCAGTGCCGGTGATTGGTCGTATTTATGACGGACGATTGTGGCTGGATTTACGCTGCCTTGAAGATGAGCAACGGTTTTTGGAGATGTTGTTGAAATGATTATTGCGACTGCCGGACACGTTGACCACGGCAAAACAACCTTGTTGCAGGCGATTACGGGCGTAAATGCCGACCGTCTGCCGGAAGAAAAAAAGCGCGGCATGACCATCGATCTCGGCTATGCCTACTGGCCGCAGCCGGATGGTCGCGTGCCTGGTTTTATCGACGTACCCGGTCATGAAAAGTTTCTTTCCAACATGCTGGCGGGCGTTGGTGGTATCGATCACGCGCTGTTGGTGGTGGCGTGCGATGACGGTGTGATGGCACAGACCCGTGAGCATCTGGCGATTTTGCAGCTGACCGGTAACCCGATGCTGACAGTGGCGCTGACCAAAGCCGATCGCGTGGACGAAGCGCGTGTTGATGAGGTTGAACGCCAGGTAAAGGAGGTGCTGCGGGAATACGGTTTTGCTGAGGCAAAACTGTTTATCACCGCAGCAACCGAAGGTCGGGGAATTGATGCTCTGCGCGAGCATCTGCTTCAGTTACCAGAACGTGAACACGCCAGCCAACATAGTTTCCGCCTCGCGATCGACCGCGCATTTACCGTAAAAGGTGCCGGGCTGGTCGTCACCGGTACGGCGTTAAGCGGGGAAGTGAAAGTAGGCGATTCACTCTGGCTGACTGGTGTAAATAAACCGATGCGCGTGCGTGCGCTGCATGCGCAAAATCAGCCAACAGAAACTGCCCATGCCGGGCAGCGTATCGCGCTTAACATCGCGGGTGATGCGGAAAAAGAGCAGATTAACCGTGGCGACTGGCTGCTTGCCGATGTGCCGCCGGAGCCGTTCACACGGGTGATTGTCGAGCTTCAAACCCATACACCGCTGACCCAGTGGCAGCCGCTGCATATTCACCACGCCGCCAGCCACGTTACGGGACGTGTTTCGCTACTGGAAGATAACCTTGCCGAGCTGGTGTTCGACACGCCGCTGTGGCTGGCGGATAACGATCGCATAGTGCTGCGCGATATCTCGGCCCGCAACACGCTGGCGGGGGCGCGTGTGGTGATGCTTAACCCGCCGCGTCGCGGTAAGCGTAAGCCGGAATATCTGCAATGGCTGGCGTCTCTTGCACGGGCGCAGAGCGATGCCGATGCGTTATCTGTTCATCTGGAACGCGGCGCGGTTAACCTTGCGGATTTCGCCTGGGCACGGCAGCTCAACGGCGAAGGGATGCGCGAACTGCTGCAACAGCCTGGCTATATTCAGGCTGGTTACAGCTTGTTGAATGCGCCAGTTGCCGCCCGCTGGCAGCGGAAAATTCTCGATACATTAGCGACTTATCATGAGCAACATCGCGATGAACCTGGTCCTGGGCGCGAACGTCTGCGACGTATGGCGTTGCCAATGGAAGATGAAGCGCTGGTACTGTTGCTGATTGAAAAGATGCGCGAAAGCGGCGACATCCACAGTCATCACGGCTGGCTGCATCTGCCGGATCATAAAGCGGGCTTCAGTGCAGAGCAGCAGGCCATCTGGCAAAAAGCAGAGCCGCTGTTTGGTGACGAGCCATGGTGGGTGCGTGACCTGGCAAAAGAGACGGGAACCGACGAGCAGGCAATGCGCCTGACGCTACGCCAGGCGGCCCAACAGGGGATAATTACTGCGATCGTCAAAGATCGTTATTACCGTAACGATCGGATTGTCGAATTTGCCAATATGATCCGCGATCTCGATCAGGAATGCGGTTCAACCTGCGCGGCGGATTTCCGCGATCGCTTAGGCGTAGGCCGCAAGCTGGCAATTCAGATTCTGGAATATTTTGACCGTATTGGCTTTACGCGTCGTCGGGGAAATGATCATTTATTGCGCGACGCATTATTATTTCCGGAAAAATAAGGAAATGATTAATTCATAATAAATATGAATTAATACAAAATTTCTTATTAATGTTAAGAAGGCACGTTATTTGATGAATGTAACGTGCTTTTTATTAAAAATATTTTAATAAACGGTAATGTTGATCATATTTTCAAATGAAAATCCTCAGTAAGCTGCCCGCCCTTTTTTACACTTTCAGGAGTGTGTTATGGCAGCTTCAACCTTTTTTATTCCTTCCGTGAATGTTATTGGTGCTGATTCATTGAATGATGCAATGAATATGATGGCAGATTATGGATTTACCCGTACCTTAATTGTCACCGACAACATATTAACGAAATTGGGTATGGCGGGTGATGTGCAAAAAGCACTGGAAGAACGCAATATTTTTAGCGTTATTTATGATGGCACCCAACCTAACCCCACCACGGAAAACGTCGCCGCAGGTTTGAAATTACTTAAAGAAAATAATTGCGATAGCGTGATTTCCTTAGGCGGTGGTTCTCCACACGACTGCGCAAAAGGTATTGCGCTGGTTGCAGCCAACGGCGGTGACATCCGCGATTATGAAGGCGTTGACCGCTCTGCAAAACCGCAGCTGCCGATGATCGCCATCAACACCACGGCGGGTACGGCCTCTGAAATGACCCGTTTCTGCATCATCACTGACGAAGCGCGTCACATCAAAATGGCGATTGTGGATAAACATGTAACTCCGCTGCTTTCTGTCAATGACTCCTCTCTGATGATCGGTATGCCGAAGTCACTGACCGCTGCAACGGGTATGGATGCCTTAACGCACGCTATCGAAGCGTATGTTTCTATTGCCGCCACGCCGATCACTGACGCTTGTGCACTGAAAGCCGTGACCATGATTGCCGAAAACCTGCCGTTAGCCGTTGAAGATGGCAGCAATGCTAAAGCGCGTGAAGCAATGGCTTATGCCCAGTTCCTCGCCGGTATGGCGTTCAATAATGCTTCTCTGGGTTATGTTCATGCGATGGCGCACCAGCTGGGCGGTTTCTACAACCTGCCACATGGTGTATGTAATGCCGTTCTGCTGCCACACGTTCAGGTGTTCAACAGCAAAGTCGCTGCTGCGCGTCTGCGTGACTGTGCTGCTGCCATGGGCGTTAACGTGACAGGCAAAAATGACGCGGAAGGCGCAGAAGCGTGCATCAATGCCATCCGTGAACTGGCGAAGAAAGTGAATATCCCGGCAGGCCTGCGTGACCTGAACGTGAAAGAAGAAGATATTCCAGTGCTGGCAACCAATGCCCTGAAAGATGCGTGTGGGTTTACTAACCCGATTCAGGCAACTCACGAAGAAATTATGGCGATTTATCGCGCAGCGATGTAATCATCATTCCCACAACGGCTGGCGAGTTGTCAGCCGCTTTTTCAACTATCTCAAAACTTGCTTTTTTTGAGATAGTTTCTCTTTCCTGCTATACACTATCTCAATATTGCGCTTTTTTGAGATAAGCACATGGCTATCAAATCACCTCCCGGACTTATTCCTTTATCACACTTATCGGGTGAGGAACTCCTGGCCCACCTGCGCTTTAACCGGGTTACCGATGAAAAAGGACGTTATCTGCCTTTTGATGAGTTGCAGTACCGCATCAAAAAAGGAGAAAACGTCGATGTGGCGTGGACGCTTACCCGTCTGGCGCGCAACGCGGCGATCCAACGAATTAATTATTGCAATGAAGCGGGTGAACAGGCCGGATTCAACATTACCCCGGTGATTGCAGAAGCGTGCGAGCTTGTCGACAAACGTGCTACCGCGCTGGCGCTGAAAGATCAGACTGAACGGTTACGCGGGGCCGGAGCCGAGTTAAGCCAGTTACGCCTGGAAGAGCCGATCACCAGCTCCCAGCTGGAAGGTGCGAATACTACAACGCTGGTGGCGAGAAAAATGCTGGAAACAGGGCGGTCGCCACGCACTGAAGACGAGCATATGATTGCGGGAAATGCCCGGCTGATGGCGGAAATTCCGCACTTACTCGCAGAACCGCTGACACCTGCGCTTATTCGCCAGTTACATGCCATTGGTATGGGTGGAATCAATGACGCGAAATATCGTCCGGGAGAATTTCGTGAAACAGATGATGTTGTGATCGCCGACTATGATGGCAATATAGTGCATCAACCGCCCGCTGCGGCATTGTTACCGGAACGGCTGGAAAAAGTTTGCCAGTGGTTAAACAGCCATGAAGGGTATATTCATCCGTTGGTCCGTGCCTGCATTCTGCATTTTATGCTGGCCCATGAACATCCGTTTCGGGATGGCAACGGGCGCACCAGTCGGGCGCTGTTTTACTGGTATATGCTGAAATCGGGCTACGATGTCTTTAAATATATTTCCATCAGCAGTTTGCTTCATGCTGCACCGGTCAAATATGCCGCCAGCTACCAGTACACTGAATCAGATGGTATGGATCTGACTTATTTCCTTGAATATCAGGCGGGTGTCATTAAACGTGCTCTGCAAAACTGGCAGCAGCATATCGATGAAATTACACAACGAAGCGCAAAACTCGATAGTGTGCTGTTTAGCTCTGGTGTGCTTAAACGCCTGAATCCGCGCCAGGTAACGCTCCTGAATGTGATGCTCGCCAATCCGGGGAAAGAGTACACAGTTGCTGAAATTAGTGTGAGTCTGAGCGTCTCGGATAATACGGCGCGGACCGATTTACGGACAATTGTTAAAGAAGGATTCGCGCAAGAGAAAAGAATTAATAACCAGCAAGCAGTGTACGTCGCACACTACCCGCTGTAGCTTTTGCCCGTAAATTCGTGATAGCCGTCGTAAAGCTGTTACCGACTGGCGAAGATTTCGCCAGTCACGTCTACCCTTGTTATACCTCACACCGCAAGGAGACGATCATGACCAATAATCCCCCTTCAGCACAGATTAAGCCCGGCGAGTATGGTTTCCCCCTCAAATTAAAAGCCCGCTACGACAACTTTATTGGCGGCGAATGGGTAGCCCCTGCCGACGGCGAGTATTACCAGAACCTGACGCCGGTGACCGGGCAGCTACTGTGCGAAGTGGCGTCTTCGGGCAAACGAGACATCGATCTGGCGCTGGATGCTGCGCACAAAGTGAAAGATAAATGGGCGCACACCTCGGTGCAGGATCGCGCGGCGATTCTGTTTAAGATTGCCGATCGAATGGAACAAAACCTTGAACTTTTAGCGACGGCAGAAACCTGGGATAACGGTAAACCCATTCGCGAAACCAGTGCTGCCGACGTGCCGCTGGCGATTGATCATTTTCGCTATTTTGCCTCGTGTATTCGGGCGCAGGAAGGTGGGATCAGTGAAATTGATAGCGAAACCGTGGCCTATCATTTCCATGAGCCGTTAGGCGTGGTGGGGCAGATTATCCCGTGGAACTTCCCGCTGCTGATGGCGAGCTGGAAAATGGCTCCCGCGCTGGCGGCTGGCAACTGTGTGGTGCTGAAACCCGCACGTCTTACTCCGCTTTCTGTACTGCTGCTAATGGAAATCGTCGGTGATTTACTGCCGCCAGGGGTGGTGAACGTGGTCAACGGCGCAGGTGGGGAAATTGGCGAATATCTGGCGACCTCGAAACGCATCGCCAAAGTGGCGTTTACCGGCTCAACGGAAGTGGGTCAACAAATTATGCAATACGCCACGCAAAACATTATTCCGGTGACGCTGGAGCTGGGCGGCAAATCGCCAAATATCTTCTTTGCTGATGTGATGGATGAAGAAGATGCCTTTTTCGATAAAGCGCTGGAAGGCTTTGCACTGTTTGCCTTTAACCAGGGCGAAGTTTGCACCTGTCCAAGCCGTGCTTTAGTGCAGGAGTCTATCTACGAACGCTTTATGGAACGCGCCATCCGCCGTGTCGAAAGCATTCGCAGCGGTAACCCGCTCGACAGCGTGACGCAAATGGGCGCGCAGGTTTCTCACGGGCAACTGGAAACCATCCTCAACTACATTGATATCGGTAAAAAAGAGGGCGCTGATGTGCTCACCGGCGGGCGGCGCAAGCTGCTGGAAGGCGAACTGAAAGACGGCTACTACCTCGAACCGACGATTTTGTTTGGTCAGAACAATATGCGCGTGTTCCAGGAGGAGATTTTTGGCCCGGTGCTGGCGGTAACCACCTTCAAAACGATAGAAGAAGCGCTGGAGCTGGCGAACGATACGCAATATGGCCTGGGCGCGGGCGTCTGGAGCCGCAACGGTAATCTGGCCTATAAGATGGGGCGCGGCATTCAGGCTGGGCGCGTGTGGACCAACTGTTATCACGCTTACCCGGCACATGCGGCGTTTGGCGGCTACAAACAATCAGGCATTGGCCGCGAAACCCACAAAATGATGCTTGAGCATTACCAGCAAACCAAGTGCCTGCTGGTGAGCTACTCGGATAAACCGTTGGGGCTGTTCTGATGTGAAAGGCTGCCCGGCGTGTATTGCCGGGCACTATCAGGTATGGCTACTGCCCGTAATAGGCATTGGCCCCATGCTTACGCAGGTAGTGCTTATCCAGCAGTTCGTTTTGCATCGCAGGGAGCTGTGGCGCAAGCTGGCGCGAGAACAGACCCATATAGGCGCACTCTTCCAGTACCACGGCGTTATGCACCGCATCGGCGGCATTTTTTCCCCAGGCGAACGGGCCGTGAGAATGCACCAGTACCGCCGGGATTTGTGCCGGGTTCAACCCACGCTCTTCGAAGGTTTTAATGATCACTTCGCCGGTCTGGTATTCATACTCGCCGTTGATCTCTTCTGCGGTCATCAGGCGCGTGCAGGGGATGGCTCCGTAAAAATAATCGGCGTGAGTAGTGCCCCAGGCGGGGAGATCAAGTCCGGCCTGCGACCAGATGGTGGCGTGGCGCGAGTGGGTATGCACTATGCCGCCAATCTCCGCAAAGCGACGGTAAAGCGCCAGATGCGTTGGCGTGTCGGAAGAGGGCTTTTTGCTGCCTTCCACCACCTTGCCGCTGGCTATCTCAACCACCACCATATCGTCGGCGGTCATTACCTCATACTCAACGCCGGAAGGCTTAATCACCATCCATTGCCGCGTTTCGTCTATCGCGCTGACATTGCCCCAGGTGAACGTCACCAGATGATGAACGGGAAGCGCCAGGTTTGCCGCCAGCACGTCAGCTTTCAGTTGCTCTAACATATAAATCCGGCCTCCTGCATACGCGCTTCAATCCAGCGCCGCGCCTGAATAATCTCCAGCACCGGCTCTTTGGCTTTTTCGGTCCACATTTCAATCAGAAATGATCCGCGATAGTTCAGCTCATGCAGCGTTTTGAAGATGCCAACAAAATCGACACAGCCTTCGCCAAACGGCACATCGCGGAACTGTCCGGGGCTATGTTCGGTAACGGGTTGAGTGTCTTTCAGGTGGATGGCGGCGATACGGTCGATGCCCAGTTTCAGTTCGGCGGGAACATCATTGCCCCAGGCGCTGAGGTTGCCGACGTCCGGGTAGACGGTGAACCACGGCGAGGCGAGCATCTCGTCCCATTTTTTCCATTTGCTGATGGAGTTCATAAACGCAGTATCCATAATCTCCACTGCCAGCATGACTTGTGATGCCGCCGCCTGTTCGACCGCCCACGCCAGCCCTTCAGCAAAACGTTGCTGGGTGCCTTCGTCGTGGTCTTCGTAATAGACGTCGTAACCTGCCAGTTGAATAGTACGAATGCCGAGATCGCGCGCCAGGCGAATCGCTTTACTCATAATCTCCCGCGCCCGCTGGCGCACGGCGTCGTCCCGGCTACCAAAAGGAAAACGACGATGTGCGGACAGGCACATTGACGGAATAGCAACACCCGTTTCGATCATCGCGGTAACCAGCGAAGTACGTTGTGCGGCGCTCCAGTCAAGACGTGACAACCGTTCGTCGGTTTCATCCACCGACATTTCGACAAAATCAAAACCACAGCTTTTTGCCAGCACCAGCCGCTCCGGCCAGGAGAGATCTTTCGCCAGCGCTTTTTCATAAATGCCTAACGGATGATTACGCACGCTTGCCTCCCCAGATGGAGTCGATTTGCGCATGGAAATCGCCAGCCACTTGCGCCGGATTTGCTGCGCCTGCCAGCGCCCGTCCGGCAATAAACGCTTTCACGCGGATCTCTTTAAACAGCGGCAGGTCAGCAGGGGTAATCCCGCCGGTAATGGAAAGCTCAAGGCCGATATCGGAAAGCGCTTTCATGCGTGCCAGATCGGCCTCGCCCCACTGTTGCCCGCTGGCCTGCGCGTCACGACCACGATGATAAATGGCCTGCCGCACGCCAATACGATGCCAGTCACGGGCATCGTCCAGCGTCCAGTTGCCGAACAGCTCGATCTGGATTTCACCGCCGCAGCGTTGCGCCATCGCGTGGCCTTTTTCCACCGTGGCGAGCGGCGCGGCGCAGATGATGGTCATCCAGTTAGCGCCTGCGCCAAATGCCTGTTGCGCGAGCGTTTCACCCGCGTCGGCGACCTTCCAGTCGGCAACGATGATTTTGTCAGGGCACTGTTCGCGCAAGGCTTTCACTGCGCCAAGCCCTTCGTTTAAACAGAGAATGGTGCCTGCTTCGACAATATCGACGCTGTCTTTTAACCGCGTCACGTCGCGCTGCGCGGCTTCAAGTGATGAGTGGTCGAGGGCCAGTTGCAGAAGTGGTCGACTCATAATGTGTGCTCCTTGATGTGGGCGTGATAACCCTGAAGTGCGGCAATGAGATGTTGATAGCGTTGGTATTTTTGTTGGTAAAGCTGATGCGCGGCCATATCCGGCAGCAGGGTGCGTACCGGGTGCTGTAAGTCACGTTGGGCTTCGCTGAAATCGCGATAAACCCCGGTACCGACGCGGGCGGCAAGTGCCGCACCAAAGCAGCCGGTTTCTTCCACCTGCGGCAGCTCGATACGCAGACCGCTGACGTCCGCCAGCATTTGCATCCAGACATCGGAGTGCGCCGGGCCGCCAGTGACGCGCAGGGTGTGCACATCAGTAAAACGTTCGCGCATCCGGTTGAGATGGGTCATATGGCTGAACACCACCCCTTCATAGATAGCCTGTAAGAGGTGTGCACGGGTGTGAATGGCCTGCATCCCGTAGAAACCGCTGGTCATTTCGAGTCCGGCGTTGCTGCCGTACAGGAACGGCAGGAAAAAGAGATCGCCACCGGCTTTCGGCAAACTGGCTACGGCCTGATTAATCTCAGCAAATGAGATTTCTCCCCACTGTGCGGTAAACCATTCGAGATTGCCGGAAGAGGTGGGGCTGGCTTCGTGAACGATAAATTGACCATCGTTAACGTAGCGACCATAGACATACGGATGCGCTTCACCGTCACGTAAACCGTGGGTTATGCCGCTGGTCACCGCCCAGGTCCCCATCACCGCATTGAGGGTGAATTCGTCTTCGAGCCCGGCGCAGAGTGCGGTGGAAACCACATCAAACAGGCCGCCGACAACGGGGGTACCCGCTTTCAGACCGGTCAGTACGGCTGTCTGAGCGGTGATTTCCCCGCAGATTTCGGCAGATCCGACAACAGGCGGCAGGGCGTGATTGATTTCAGCAATCCCCAGCCAGTCGGTAAGGCACGGGTCATATTCCCCGCGACTCATGTTGTAGAGATTGGACTCAGAAATATTGCTCTCTTCACAACCTTTGACGCCGGTTAAACACCAGCGCAGGTAGTCGTGCGTCATCATCACGCAGCCAATTTGCGCGTAGCGTTCTGGTTCGTGCTCTTTCAGCCAGCGTAACAGCGACACCGGATGCCCGGTCCATAAGGTTTGTCGGGTCAGCGGATAGAGTTTTTCCGGGATGCCATCTTCCTGCCAGCGACGAACGATTTCCATCGCCCGGCGATCCGAGGACAAAATGGCGTTACCGAGCGGTTTGTCGTTTTTATCAAGTAGAAATAAGCCCTTTCCCTGCGCGGAGATGCCGATACCGACAATTTGTTCCCCGCTGACGCCGGAATGGGTAAGCAGGGCGCGAATGACAGCAGTGCAACATTGCCACAGTTCTGCCATGTCGCGCTCTGCCCAGCCTGGCTGTGGACTTAATGCGCACAGCGGCAGGCGCTGCACGCCCGCCTCCCGGCCTTCTCGGTCATACAGCCCGGCTTTCAGCCAGCTACCGCCACAATCTAACCCCAGCCAGTATTGCGTCATGGTTTATTGCACCTCATCCACGGCTTTCAGCAGATCAGCACCCTGCGGAACATCTTTAACAAACATGTCACGGACCTGGGTACCCAGCGCATCGCTAAAGGCTTTGCGGTCGAGATCGGTGATGACTTCCACGCCCGCTTCTTTCATACCGTCGATGATTTTTTGCTGATCTTCGGCGACCAGTTTGCGCTGATAGCTACCCGCTTCCTGCGCAGATGAGATCAGTGCTTGCTGGAACTCCGGGGTTAAGCCATCAAACTTCGCTTTGTTGATCACCACCAGAAGCGGCGAATAGGCGTGATGGGTCAGAGAAAGGTACTTCTGCACTTCATAAAATTTTGCTGACCAGACGACGTTGATCGGGTGTTCCTGAGCGTCGATAGTGCGGGTTTCCAGCCCGGTATAGACTTCGGCAAACGGCATCGGGATCGGGTTAGCGCCAAAAACTTTAAATGCAGCGATATTCATCGGGCTGTTGTTGGTGCGGATTTTCAACCCTTTCAGGTCGGCAGGCGTTTTGACCGGTGCACGCGAGTTGGTGACATCGCGCCAGCCGTTTTCCCAGTAGGCCAGTACTTTCAGCCCCTTACCTTCAAGGGAGACTTTCAGGTCATCACCGACTTTGCCGTCGAGCGTTTTATGCGCGTGAGCGGTATCGCGGAACAGGAACGGGACATCGAGCAGGTTGATGACGGGCGAGAGTCCCGTAAAGTTGTTAGAGCCAGACATCTCCATATCAATAGTGCCGCCACGCACGCCGCTGATCATCGCCTGCGCATTACCAAGGGTGCTATCCGGGAACAGTTTTAATTTCAGTTCGCCTTTGGTTTTTTCCTGCAGTAATTCATTAAATTTTTTCGCCGCAATATGTTGTGAATCGGTTTGTGAGGTTTCATAACCGAAACGTAATGATTGTGCCGCCAGAGAAGATGTGCTGAACGTCGCCACTCCGGCAATTAATAAAGCGTAGGTTACAGAACGTAATTTCATTATGATTTCCTTTTAACTCATCCATTTAAGAGGAGCGGTAATGAGCTCCGGTATAAAAATAAATAATGCTAACAACATGAATAAAACCATGACGTAAGGCGCAACGCCTTTTACCGCATCGTCAAATTTAAGTTTCGCCACGCCGCATACCACGTTAAGAACATTACCGACTGGAGGCGTAATCAGTGATATTGAACAGTTGATAATAAACATGATGCCGAAATAGACCGGATCTATTCCCGCTTCTTTCACTAATGGCATTAATACTGGTGTAAGAATTAATACGGTAGGCGTTAAGTCCATGACCGTACTGATCACCATAATAGCGAGCATAATGACGATGAATAATAAGCGAGGCGAATCAACCAACGGTTGTAATAGCTCCGATACCATCATGGGTAATTCGGCGATCGTAATAAGCCATGCAGATACCGCAGCAGAGGCCACCAGGAACATCACCACGGATGTGGTTTTTGCCGCGTTAATCAGCACATGATAAAGCGTGGAGAAGGTCATCTCGCGATAGACCACCACCGAGACGAACAGAGCGTAGAAGGCGGCAACCGCGCCTGCTTCGGTCGGTGTAAATAACCCCGAACGGAAACCGCCAATAATAATTATCGGTAAAAAGAGCGCCCAAATACCGGAAACTAAGGATTGCCAGACTTCTCGCAGTGAGGCTTTCGGCTGACAAGGTAAATTCAGTCGTTTTGCCTGCCACCACCAGGTAACCATCAGCGTGACGCCCATCATGATGCCTGGCGCAATGCCCGCCATAAACAGTTTGCTGATGGAGAGTCCGCTGGAGACGCCGAAGATAATGAGTGGTATGGAAGGCGGGATAATGGCCGCAATAATCCCCCCGGAACCGATAAGCCCGGCGGCGCGGTTTACCGGATAGTTGGCCTGGCGCATCATCGGCACCAGCAGCGCCGCGACAGCTGCGGTATCAGCAACCGCAGAACCGGACAGGCTTGCCATGATCATCGCTGCCAGCACGCCCACGTAACCCAGACCGCCTGGCCTGTGGCCTACCAGTTTCATTGGCAAGTCGACGATACGTTGCGACAGGCCGCCCGCGTTCATGATCTCACCCGCCAGTACAAAGAAGGGGATGGCTAACAGGGAGAAGCTGTCTGCGCCATTTACCAACGTTTGTGCCAGAATTTGCACATCAAAGATATCCATCCAGAACATCAATGAAATGCCGCACAGTAATAATGCCCAGGCGATGGGAACGCCAATTGCGATAGCCCCTAACAAACTGACAATAAATATAAGGATTGTCATCGTCAGGCTCCTTGTTGGTTTCGGCTGGGGGTATTTGTGAACTGCCGGTATAAGTGACGCAATTCCAGCAATGCGATAATCAGACTGGTGGGGATAGCGGCGGCGTACATTAAGCCAATGGGGACGCCAAGAATGGGCGATAAGTTGCTCCAGTCTTGCGCTGTTTTTTCTATAGCGCCCCAGGCCAGCCCCAGACACAGCAATAAAATGAGCGTATGGGTTAGCAGCGAAACACGTTGTTGATTAGCCGGTGAGAGTTTTTCGACTAAAAAAGTAACCTGCACATGGCTGTTGTCCATATAAGCAACGATTGCGCCAATAAAGGTTAACCAGACAAATAAAAGTCGGGATAATTCATCAATCGATAATATACTTGTGTGGAATCCATATCGAAGAATGATATTAATAAAAATAATACAAGACAGTATTGCGATGATGATCGCAAGAATGCCTTCGAGTATCCGTTTCATAACGAGTCCTTCTGGTTATGCAATATTTTTTATGCGCTAATGTTGTTAATATTCGTAATAATTATCAGAAAACGGCTAATTAGATATTCAAAGTGATATATAAATGGTTCTGTTTAACGAGATTCATTCAGAGAGTGAATGCCGTTGCGTAATATTTCGATGCGATGGTGCACATCAGCCGTCGCATTTATTTCCAGTAGCTTGATCCCAGCAAAATGCAATGTTGACGATTCTGCTACATTAAATAACTCGCGAACATGATCTGTGGTCATCAGGCTTTCTGCGCAGAATGGTGCAAACGGTGCGTGTAAATCCTGCCATTCGCCGTATGCCCCGTTTAGCGTCGTACCAGAGAACATTAACGCGCCGAGTTTTCCGGCTTGTTTCGCCATTTGGGTGTGGGTCAGCGGCAGCGTTGTATTGCGCCCTTCAATGGCAGAGCGCGCCCAGTTGATACAGATGCTGATGTCATAATCGGTAATAACTTCCAGCACATTTTCTAAAGGCAAAAAGCCTTTTCGGGGGGAAGAAGATGTCATGGCGTCGCAGTGTTCCAGCACCAGCTTGCACGGCCAGTCCCAACTGGCGATTTCTTTCAATGAGCGGGCAAAAGCGTCCGTCGCTTGCATAACATTAGGATTCGTTGCTAACGGTGCAGCCTGGAGCTCCAGTGCGAGCACTTTATTAGCCTGCAATGAGTTGATTTTATTGAACAGGTGGCGATAGTACGCCACGCAGGCCTGGCGCTGTTCTTCATCACTGGAGGCGAGACCAAACCCGCTGTTTTCGCTGCGGCGACGCATGGTTTCCATCACTGCGGTGACGACAAATTTCCAGCTCTCTGGCGTATGACGGAGTAACCATTGATCGCCCAGCGGGTGAAAATTTTCCAGGCAAGGTTGTTCCAGCCCCAAAATGTCTGGAGTCTCAGATAATTGTCGCCAGAAATCCTTCTCTTCCTCTTCACTTCTTTGGTGAAAAGAAGGTGCACAGGGATACGCGCCGATAATATAACCGGCATTATTCGTTTTCATTATGTGCTCCAGTAATCATTTTTTATAAAGCAGCGAGGGCCACTTTAACCACGATCTTGCGTATTGCCGTAGTGGCATTTTTATTACATGCCGGGCGATGTACATCCTGCGGGAAGAAAATAGCGTAACTACCCGGTATCATTTCTATAAATGATTCATGTTCACTATCGTGATAAAAAATAATATCGCGCTGCTCTAATAGTGATTCGCTGACTTTATTGTTTCCCGTATCAATGGCAATGCCGATTTTCTCTTCACCCCACGCCAGAAACTGAATATCGATATACCGACGATGCACTTCCGGACGGTTTTCTACCGCCTCGCGTGTGGTTAAATCGATAATTTGCGCATAAATATTCTTGCCGTCGATTTCGACAACGCCCGGTTCCAGGGCGTTGAAGTCGGTGGTGCGCAGAAAATCGAGCGCCTTTTCAATGGCGGCGGGCAAACGGCACGGATTAGGCTGCGCGATATGTCCAAAAATCATGGCTTATCTCCTTATAACGCCTGGATTTTTGCCCACACGCTGTCATCAACGGTAATACCGTTACGGCGGTTTTCTGCCAGCAGGGTAGTAAATTCGTGGCCGGGTAAACGAATAGCCTGGTTTTCGTCAGCACGCTCGGCACTGGTAACGTAATCCATAATGCGTTGCAGTTTGGCATCGCGGGTGGGACCGTCGATAAGCTTGTCCACTTCAATGGCAATAAAAATTTGTGAAATGCCGTATTCGTCGCTGTTGTCCTCGGTGACTTCGGCAACCGATGCGCCGTCAGAAAGGAGGGTAGCGATCATATCCAGCACAATCGACATGCCCGAACCTTTCCAGTAGCCCATCGGCAAAATGCGGCGATTTTTCTCAATAACGCCAGGTTCTTTGGTCAAATTGCCCTCATCATCAAAGCCACCATCTACCGGGAGCTGACGACCTGCCAGGCGATTAACTTCTAACATGCCGTAAGAGAACATCGACATCGACATATCGACCATGGTGATCGGCGTGGAAGGAATGGCGACGATCAGCGGGTTGGTGCCGATGCGACACTCTTTTGCGCCCCACGGTGGCATTACGGCGATGGAGTTGGTCCAGCAAATGCCAATATAGCCTTTTTCCGCCGCCTGCCAGCCGTAGCTGCCGCCGCGCATCCAGTGGTTGGCATTACGTAGTGCCACCAGACCAATACCGTGATCGGCAGCCAGTTCAATGGCGCGATCCATCATCTTTTTCGCTGTCAGGTTACCGATCGAACGCTGGGCGTCCCACTGTTCAATTGCGCCGAGGCTGGTTATACGTTTGGGTTGGGCATCAGGAATGATATCGCCGTTTTCCAGTTGTTGAATGAAACGAGGGAAACGATTAACGCCGTGAGAATAAACGCCGGATTCGGTGGTGCGGGCGAACATCTCTGCACAGGCGTCAGCCGTTTCGTTGTCAACGCCGCGTGAAATTAAGACCCGATTAAAGGCTGCTTTTAACTGCTCAAATGTCACTTTCATCCCAGGCTTCCTTGTTTTTTTGATCGCTTTTTTGGCTTAAAATTTCAATATACGAAACTTGATTTCAAATATATCGATCACTTTTTAACAAAGCAATCTGATTGATGAATTTCAAAAAACTTAAAAATCAAGTGGTTATAAATTATCTGTCGAGATCGTGAACTACGGCACACTTTGCGCTACCATCAGGACGCGACAAAATGGGGAAAGAAGTGATGGGAAAAAAAGAGAACGAGATGGCGCAGGAAAAAGAGCGCCCAGCCGGAAGCCAGAGTCTGTTTCGTGGGTTGATGCTGATTGAGATTTTGAGCAACTATCCAAACGGTTGTCCGTTGGCGCATCTTTCGGAGCTGGCTGGTTTAAATAAGAGTACCGTCCATCGCTTATTGCAGGGATTACAGTCCTGCGGCTATGTGACCACCGCGCCCGCCGCAGGGAGTTATCGCCTGACCACCAAATTTATTGCCGTCGGGCAGAAGGCGCTATCTTCGCTGAATATCATTCATATCGCCGCTCCGCATCTTGAGGCTCTGAACATCGCCACTGGTGAAACTATTAACTTCTCCAGCCGCGAAGACGATCACGCTATTTTGATTTATAAGTTGGAACCCACAACCGGGATGCTGCGAACCCGTGCCTATATAGGCCAGCATATGCCGCTCTACTGTTCCGCAATGGGCAAGATCTACATGGCGTTTGGTCACCCGGACTACGTGAAGTCATACTGGGAAAGCCATCAGCATGAGATCCAGCCGTTAACCCGCAATACCATTACCGAGCTGCCCGCGATGTTCGACGAACTGGCGCACATTCGTGAAAGTGGAGCGGCGATGGACAGAGAAGAAAACGAACTCGGCGTCTCCTGTATTGCTGTTCCGGTGTTTGATATTCATGGGCGGGTGCCGTACGCCGTGTCGATTTCGCTTTCGACATCACGTCTGAAACAGGTGGGAGAGAAAAATCTCCTGAAACCACTGCGTGAAACCGCGCAGGCTATTTCTAATGAACTGGGATTTACTGTCAGGGACGACCAGGGCGCGATTACATAACCCTTTGGACAAGTGCCAAAACTTTAACATTTCCTTCGTTGGATCAAAGCAGTAGGGACGCGCTCTCTGGCACTCTGCTGTTTTAGTGCAAAGGAGTGATCATGAACCGGTTTATTATTGCGGATGCGACGAAATGTATCGGTTGCCGTACCTGTGAAGTGGCTTGCGCAGTGTCGCATCAGGAGAATCAGGATTGCGCTGCGTTGTCACCAGACGAGTTTATTTCCCGTATTCGTGTTATTAAAGACCACAGCTGGACCACGGCAGTAGCCTGTCATCAGTGTGAAGATGCACCGTGCGCGAATGTCTGCCCTGTTGACGCGATAAGCCGCGAACATGGGCATATTTTCGTTGAACAATCACGTTGCATTGGCTGTAAAAGCTGTATGCTGGCTTGCCCGTTTGGTGCGATGGAGGTCGTTTCTTCGCGCAAAAAGGCGAGGGCGATTAAGTGCGATCTGTGCTGGCATCGGGCGACGGGGCCGGCCTGTGTTGAAGCCTGCCCGACAAAGGCGTTGCAGTGCATGGATGTCGAGAAAGTGCAGCGACATCGGCTACGGCAGCAGCCTGTTTGAAACGTTTTTCCGGCGTTTCTCAACGCAGGGATAGTGCGCTTTGTTTATGCCGGATGCGGCTAAAACGCCTTATCCGGCCTACAAATTCTACCAAATTCAATATATTGCAGAAATCATGTAGGCCTGATAAGCGTAGCGCATCAGGCAATTTTTAGTGACTTTCAGCCCAGGCTCTTTCTATCTCTTCCGCCAGAATCTTCACACCCGCCTCAATTTTCTCCGGCTCTGGTACGTAGTTCATGCGCATACATTGATGCGTATGCGGCCACGGTTTATCCAGTCCCGGGAAGAAGTTGTGCCCCGGCACCATCAGCACGCCGCGTGCTTTCAGGCGCTGGTAGAGCTGCTCGGTCGTAATGGGCAAATCCTTAAACCATAGCCAGAGGAAAATGGCTCCTTCCGGTTTATGAATCAGGCAGCGATCTTCCGGTAAATAGCGGCGAATGATGGCGATAGTTTCCTGAACACGCTGGTAGTAAAACGGTTTGATGACTGTTTCAGACAGGCGCAGCAGATCGTTACGCTTAATCATTTCACACATCATCGCCGGACCAATACCGCCAGGTGCCAGGCTGATAATGCCGTTCATATTGGTGATGGCGGTGATGATTTTTTCATTGGCGATGATAATGCCGCAGCGGGAGCCAGGTAGCCCCAGCTTGGAAAGACTCATGCACAGCACGATATTCGGATTCCATAGCGGGCGCGCTTCGCTGAAGATGATACCCGGGAACGGGACGCCATAAGCGTTATCAATCACCAGCGGAATACCGTGTTGATTCGCCAGCGCGTCAAGCTTCAGCAACTCTTCGTCAGTAATCACATTGCCTGTTGGATTCGTCGGCCGGGAGACGCAAATCATCCCGGTTTCTTCGCCAATATGTAGATGCTCAAAATCGACGTGGTATTTAAACTGGCCTTCCGGCAGCAGTTCAATATTCGGACGCGCAGAGACAAACAGATCTTCTTCCAGTCCGGCGTCAGCGTAGCCAATGTATTCCGGTGCCAGCGGGAACAGCACTTTTTTGACCCGACCATCGGCACGGCGTCCGGCAAACAGATTAAATAAGTAGAAAAACGCGCTCTGGCTGCCGTTTGTTAGTGCAATATTCTGTGGTTCGATATCCCAGCCCAACTTCTCGCGCAGCATTCCGGCAAGCAGTGTGAGTAGCTCCGTTTTCCCCTGTGGACCGTCATAATTGCACAGTGCATCAGTCGCTTTGCCACTTTCCAGCATGTCGGTCAGTAGCGTCTGGAAGTAGTCCTGCATTTCCGGGATCTGCGCCGGATTACCGCCGCCGAGCATAATCGCGCCAGGCGTGCGTAAACCGTCGTTCAGATCTTCCATCAGCAGCGTAATGCCGGAGTGGCGGGTAAATTTGTCACCAAAAAGGGAGAATGTCATAGCGGGATATCTGTCGAACTCTGTAGCAAGGAAGGTAACAATAACGCTACATTTGCTGGGGTGCAAATCGGTCTGTTGAAGAGTGAGCGGTGCTTTATCCTGCAATGCTGATTAGGGCTGACATTTTATCCTGGTTGGCGGCTTCCCGAGGTACTGACGAACGGGAAGCCGGAAAAGTCACTGTTGCCCCGCCCAGATGACCAGCACTTTATCGTCGCCATGCTCACGAACAAAGCCGTAGCCCTGCTTCAGCGAAAGTGTCGTTTGTTTGCCCGCGCCAATTGCGGGATGGCGGGCGCGGAACTGGCTGATTTTTTGCCAGTGCGCGACGCTGGCGGCAGATTTACCGCTAACATCCTGCCAGTTCATATCCGAACGCGTACCTTGCAGCGGATCAGAACCGGTAGGACCGAACGGACGCGAGGATTCATCGCCATAAAAAATTTGTACCGCGCCTGGCGCTAATAATAATAACTCTGCTGCTTTGTCGCCCCCTTCACGGAACAGGCGGGTATCATGCGACGAGAGGTAGCTCAACACGTTGAAATCCTGCAATTTCTCCGCCATTTGCTGCCAGGTCGTATCCATCTGCGCCAGACAATCGACTGCTTTCGCCGCCTGCTCCTGATAATCGAAATTGATCATCGCATCGAAGTCGTGGCGATAGTAATCACTTTGCATCACGCCGTGGCCCCAGGCTTCACCGGTCATCCAGAAAGGTTTGTCATCTAATGCTTTGTCGGGGTTAGCTTTTTTCCATTCGCGAAGTGCAGCGCTGGCTTCGGT
This sequence comes from Escherichia sp. E.sYA108, assembly GCF_011754335.1. Taxonomy (NCBI): domain Bacteria; kingdom Pseudomonadati; phylum Pseudomonadota; class Gammaproteobacteria; order Enterobacterales; family Enterobacteriaceae; genus Escherichia; species Escherichia sp. E.sYA108. The sequence continues at coordinate 159,650 of NZ_JAAQVZ010000001.1, forward strand.
TTTCAGTTGCTGCCAGGCGGGCAACTCAACATGTTTGGCGGTATCGACCCGAAAACCATCAATCCCATAGTCGCGGACCCACTGACTTAACCAGTGGGTTAAGTAATCGCGAGGGGTAAAGCCGTCGATGTCTTTAGCGTGGGTATCCGTTTTGTTTTTATAGAACACTGGCAGACCAGAAGCGCTAGTTGATTCGGTTTTGATATCCGGCAAAAAGGCCAGCGACATAGTGAGATCGTCGAATCCAGGATTGTCGTAATCGCCGATATCCGTTCTGATCCAGTTTTTTCCCCACCATTTATCCCAGCCTGTTTTGTCGCTGAAATTAATGTAATCGTTAAAGCTATGCCAGGTTTGCCCGGCGGCAGGTTTCCAGTCGCTCCAGCGTTCACCCAGCGTTTTTTTCAGCTCGTCACCAGAAAGATATAACGCGCCAAACTGATACTCCTGCATATCCGCCAGCGTGGCATAGCCGGTGTGGTTCATCACGACATCAAAGAGAATACGAATACCGCGCTGATGCGCGCTATCAACCAGCGTCCGTAGATCGGCTTCACTGCCCATATTGGCATCAAGATTCGTCCAGTCCTGTGTGTAATAACCATGATAGGCATAATGCGGGAAATCACCTTTTGTACCGCCGCCGACCCAGCCGTGAATTTGCTCAAATGGGGCGCTTATCCATAAAGCATTAACGCCCAACTGCTGGAGATAATCCAGTTTGTTGGTCAGGCCGCGTAAATCGCCGCCGTGAAAAGTGCCAATTTCCGCCATACCGTCTTTATGACGTCCGTAACTCTGGTCATTACTGGGATCGCCGTTTTCGAAACGATCTGTCAGCACAAAGTAAACCGTGGCGTTATGCCAGTCGAAAGGGGCGGATGTGTCAGTTTCTGCCCGTTCCAGCAGGAGTAAACCGTTGCTGGTGGCAGCGGGTTGTAACGTTATTTGACCGTTCTTCACTATCGCAATTTGCTGGCTGTAATAATCCCGGACAGCGGCTCCCTCCGCAAAAGTGGCGCTGACATCCAGTGTGAGCGGTAATCCATCCCATTTCGGGCATTCACGGACCAGGCTTGCTACCGGTTCGACGGTGTTCTGGAGGGAAATCATCAATGTTGGCGTACCGGAGCGGGTGTCTAGTTGCAGCGTATATTCGCCGTCCCTGAACAATCGCCATTGAGGTGGCGTGTTGCTACAAGGTTGCAGGGAAAGCATCTGATTGAGTTTTATCGCATCCGCAGGCTGCCAGCACTGTTGGTCAAAATTTAGCATTAGTGGACGCGTACCTTTGGGCAACTGCGCGTGGCTGACAAATGTTCCCGTCCCCTGTTCGCTAAAGGCAGGGAACCCCGGAGAAGTCCAGCTGGCGGCAACGGCGAAGCCAGGAAGGAGTGTCAGAAAACAGGCGGCGAGTTTCATGGCGGATGAGTCCTTATTGCTGCGATTTCAGACAGTTTGCCAGCGATAAGCCAGACAAAACTCATCCCTGAGCGGTAAGTCCACAGGATGAGAAGCAAGGGTGAGCGATCGCGCGCAAAAAACGGCTGAATTTTGCGATAAACCCCACATTTTCTGCGATTTAGCGCCAATCTGAATCGTTAACTCGTGACATAGTTTCAGATTTGGACTATTCCTTGGGGTGCTCTTGACAGCTATTTTTGATATGATTTGAGATTCAACTCTCAAATTTGTAAAAAATATAAGGTGTTGGAATGATTAAATCCGACCAGGAGACCTGATGATTTTGACTCCCATACGACGATATGGGGCGATGATTCTTATGTTACTCACTCTGGTGTTTTCGAGTGAGGTGTTAGCGAAGACGCACACAACAACAGCGAGTCAAAAGTCCCACTTAACTAAAGCTAGTAATAAACAGGTAAGCAGTAAACAAGAGTATTCTCGCAATAGTGCAAAGAGTAGTTCACTTCCTGATTTGCGAAAATACCCTTCCGGAACACCAAGGAAAAAGGCGTTTCTCCGGACTGTAATGCCTTACATTACCAGCCAAAATGCGGCCATTACTGCGGAACGTAACTGGCTGATTTCAAAACAGTATCAGGGCCAATGGTCACCTGCTGAGCGTGCGCGTCTGAAAGACATCGCCAAACGCTACAAGGTGAAGTGGTCTGGTAATACGCGAAAAATCCCGTGGAATACCTTGCTTGAACGCGTAGACATTATCCCTACCAGTATGGTGGCGACGATGGCTGCAGCAGAAAGCGGTTGGGGAACGTCAAAGCTGGCGCGCAACAACAACAACCTGTTCGGCATGAAATGCATGAAAGGACGTTGTACCAATGCGCCGGGTAAAGTGAAAGGGTACTCACAGTTTAGTTCTGTCAAAGAATCGGTGAGCGCCTATGTCACTAACCTCAATACGCACCCGGCTTACTCTTCGTTCCGTAAATCGCGTGCACAACTGCGTAAAGCGGATCAGGAAGTGACTGCCACAGCGATGATTCACAAGCTGAAGGGCTACTCGACCAAAGGGAAGAGTTATAACAACTACCTGTTCGCAATGTACCAGGATAACCAACGGTTAATCGCGGCGCATATGTAATTGCATTTCCTCGAGCCTTATCCGACTTGTCAGGCGGATAAGGCTTTTGCTCGTATCAGGTGGTTGTGCTGAGTTACCTGATGCGACGCCGATAATTCTCATCATCGCTACAACATGACCTCGCTATTTACATCGCGATACTCTTTTGGCGTTGTGTCATATGCTTTTTTAAAAACAGAGTAGAAATATTGCAGCGATGGATAACCGCACATTTGCGATATCTCGTTAATTGACAAGGTAGTAGAAATCAGCAGGCTGCGCGCTTTCTCCAGCTTTTCGGCATGAATCATGGCGTGAATGGTTTCGCCCACCTCTTCTTTAAAACGCTTCTCAAGATTGGAGCGTGATATGCCCACCGCATCCAGTACCTGATCCACTTTAATCCCTTTACAGGCGTGATTACGAATGTAATGCATGGCCTGAATAACGGCGGGATCGGTCAGCGAGCGGTAATCTGTTGAGCGCCGTTCAATGACGCGAACTGGTGGGACCAAAATCCGCTGTAGCGGCATTTCTTCTTTATCTAATAATCGATGCAACAGTTTTGCCGCCTGATAGCCCATTTGCCGTGCGCCCTGAGCGACCGAAGAAAGGGCGACACGCGACAGATAGCGGGTCAGTTCTTCGTTATCGATGCCAATCACGCATAATTTTTCCGGTACGGGAATGTGTAGATGTTCACATACTTGCAGAATATGCCGCGCCCGGGCGTCAGTAACGGCAATAATCCCGGTTTGCGGTGGCAGCGTTTGTAGCCAGTCTGCCAGCCGATTTTGCGCGTGTTGCCAGTTCTCTGGCGCGGTTTCTAACCCCTGATAAACCACTCCGCGATACTTTTCTTCGGCGACAAGCTGACGAAATGCATATTCGCGTTCAGTGGCCCAACGTTTACCGCTTGATTCCGGAAGACCATAAAAAGCAAAGCGGTTAACGCCTTTCTCTTTTAAATGCAAAAATGCGCTTTCAACCAGCGCATAGTTATCGGTGGCAATGTAATGAACGGGTGGGTAACTTTCGGCAAGGTGATACGAGCCACCAACCCCAACAATGGGGACGTCGACATCAGCCAGCGCTTGCTCGATTTGTTTGTCGTCGAAGTCGGCAATGACGCCATCTCCTAACCAGTCCTTGATTTTATCAATGCGGGCGCGGAAATCTTCTTCAATGAAAATATCCCATTCCGATTGTGACGCCTGTAAATATTCCCCTACGCCTTCTACTACCTGCCGGTCATAGGCTTTATTGGCATTGAACAGTAATGTGATGCGGTGACGTTTAGTAAACATGGTTCTTTTCCTGCTGAATCATGCAAAAACTCAAAACCGGTAATACGTTACCGGCTTTGAGAAAATTTTTATCAAAATCAAGAACGGCGTTTGGTTGCGGAGTCCATCCATACTGCCAGCAACAGAATCGCACCTTTAACGATATACTGCCAGAAGGTCGGTACATCCATCATACTCATGCCGTTATCCAGTGAAGCCATGATGAATGCCCCCATTACTGCTCCAGCCACGCTCCCGACGCCGCCTGCCAGACTGGTGCCGCCAATCACACATGCTGCAATTGCGTCCAGCTCGGCGATATTTCCCGCAGAAGGTGAACCAGCGCCGAGTCGAGAACTGAGGATTAATCCGGCGATGGCTACCATTAATCCGTTAATAGCGAACACGGCAAGTTTGGTGCGTTCAACGTTAATCCCGGAGAGACGTGCCGCTTCCAGATTGCCGCCGATGGCATAAATGCGTCGTCCAAATGCCGTCCGCGTTGCCATAAACATTCCGCCGAGTAACAGCAACGTCAGCAGCAGAACAGGAGTGGGAACACCACGGTAATCATTCAACAGCCAGATTGCGCCTAATACGATGATAGCGGTTAAAGCCTGGCGACCGACTACTGCGGTAGAGGCCGGAGACTGCAAACCCAAAGCCTGACGGCGCATTCTTCCGCGCCATTGCCAGCCAACAAAAGCCATTAAGCCAAGCGCGCCAATGATGAAGCCGGTGCTGGCAGGTAGATAGCTTTGCCCAATTTGTGACATCGCGGCGCTGGTGGGGGAAACAGTCGTGCCGTTGGTGATGCCAATGAGTATGCCACGAAATGCCAACATGCCCGCGAGGGTGACAATAAATGAAGGGACTTTGCGGTACGCGACCCACCATCCGTTCCAGGCTCCGAGAAGCAGTCCCAGAACCAACGTCACAATGATGGTAAGTGGCAAAGGCCAGCCTAGCCAGACGTCACAAATCGCCGCGACGCCACCTAACAGCCCCATCATTGAGCCGACGGAAAGGTCGATTTCAGCAGAAATTATGACGAACACCATTCCTACCGCGAGGATGCCGGTAATCGCGGTTTGGCGTAACAGGTTGGAGACGTTACGGGCGCTTAAGTAGGCACCATCGGTGGTCCAGGTAAAGAACAGCATGATTGCGATGATAGCTGCAATCATCACGAAGACCTGCAAATTCAGTGATTTCAGCCCGGAAAAGCCACCGGATGTCGGTACGGCTAATTTCACTTCAGACGGATTGCTTTTCGACATGATGTTCGCTCCTCAATGCGGCTTCCATCACCTGCTCCTGAGTCAGGTTATGATTTATCAGGTTGGCTTTTAGTTTCCCTTCATGCATCACCAGTACACGATCGCTAAGGCCGAGCACTTCAGGTAATTCGGAAGAGATGACAATAACGGCAATACCCTGCTGGACGAGTTGGTTAATTAATTTGTAGATCTCGTATTTCGCGCCAATATCGATACCCCTGGTGGGTTCATCAAGAATGAGAATGCGCGGGTTAAGTAACAGACAGCGAGCGAGGATCGCTTTTTGTTGATTGCCGCCGCTCAAACGTCCAATAGCAAGGTCGGGGGACGACGTTTTAACTTTGAGTTGCTGGATTGATTCCAGAATACATTTTTGCTCTGCCGCGTCATCAAGCTGGCTAATACTACCGGTAAATTTTTTGAGTGCGGCGAGGGTAATATTTTTACCAACCGCCATTACCGGAACGATGCCGTCGCGCTTTCTGTCTTCGGGTACCATCGCAATCCCCTGGGCGATGGCTTGCTGACAGTTACGAATATCTACCTGTTTGCCGTCAATATAAATTTTCCCTTCCCATTGTCCGGGCCACACACCAAACAGGCACTGAATAGTCTCGGTACGTCCGGCACCAACGAGTCCGGCGATACCCAGTATTTCGCCACGTTTCAGGGAAAACGAGACATCATTAACTCGTTTAATATGACGATTAACCGGATGCCATGCCGTCAGATGTTCAATACGTAATATTTCATCTCCGGTGGTATGTGGTTCATTAGGGTAAAGCGCGGTTAACTCTCGCCCGACCATCATGGTGATAATATCGTCTTCACTCATTCCAGCAGCATCACGCGTGCCAATGTGCTGACCGTCGCGAATAACGCAAATCGTATCGGAAATCGCTTTGACTTCGTTGAGTTTGTGCGAAATATAAATACAGGCGATACCGTGCTGTTGTAGATCGCGAATAATATCCAGTAAAACCGACGTTTCCTGCTCAGTTAATGAGGCTGTCGGCTCATCGAGAATTAACAAACGCACCTGTTTATTAAGTGCCTTGGCAATTTCAACCAGTTGTTGTTGCCCAAGTCCTAAATCGCCAACGCGGGTATCAGGTGAAATGGATAAACTGACCTGTGCGAGCAGCTTCTGACAGCGTAGCGTCATCAGGTCATAATCCATAATGCCATTATGGGTTATTTCGTTACCCAGGAAGATATTTTCCAGCACGGTCAGTTCTTTCACCAGCGCCAATTCCTGGTGAATAATGGCGATACCTTTGCGTTCGGTATCGCGGATGTGACTCGCCTGAATCTCTTCTCCCGCAAAAATAATTTCGCCTTCGTAGGAACCATGGGGATAAATACCACACAGCACTTTCATCAGCGTTGATTTACCTGACCCATTTTCCCCACAGAGTGAGACGATTTCGCCAGCATTCAACCGCAAGCTGACGTTATCAATCGCCTTCACACTGCCGAAGGTTTTGGTAATGTTCTTCATTTCAAGTAGATAAGGCATAACGACTCCACCTAAGCCAATCAATTCACGCGGCATGGAGAGAAATCACGCCCCCGCTCCGCGCCGGGGCGTAACGCTTACAGCTCGCTCTCTTTGTGGAATCCGTCTTTAACTACCGTATCTTTGATGTTGTTTTTATTCACATCGATCGGTGTCAGCAGGCGGGAGGGAACATCTTTCAGGCCATTATTCAGTGTGGTATCCGCTTTTGGCTCCTGACCATTGCCCAACTCAACGGCAATTTCTGCGGCAGTATTTGCCAACAATGTAATAGGTTTATACACCGTCATAGTTTGCGTACCGGCAGCAATACGTTTAATACCTGCAAGATCCGCATCCTGGCCGGAAATTGCTACTTTCCCTGATAAACCTTGCGCGCTTAATGCCTGAATTGCCCCTCCTGCGGTGGCATCGTTTGAGGCAACTACAGCATCAATTTTGTTATTATTGGCGGTTAGCGCGTTTTCCATAATTTTCAATGCGTTTTCCGGTAACCAGCCATCAACCCATTGGTCACCAACGACTTTAATTTTTCCGGAATCAACATAAGGTTTTAATACTTTCATTTGCCCGGCGCGGAACAGCTTGGCGTTGTTATCTACCGGCGAGCCGCCCATCAGGAAGTAATTACCTTGCGGAACAATATCGACCAGGGCTTTTGCCTGCAGTTCACCGACTTTTTCATTATCGAAAGAAATATAAAAATCGATATCCGCATCGTTAATCATACGGTCGTAAGCTAATACTTTAATACCTTCTTGTTTGGCTTCTTTTACAACGTTACTTAATACCTGACCGTTATAAGGAATAATGACAAGAACATCGACACCCCGGTTAATCATGTTTTCAATCTGCGACATTTGTGTTTCTTCATTGCCATTTGCAGACTGTACAAATACTTTCGCGCCGAGAGATTCTGCTTTTTTCACAAAAATATCTCGATCTTTTTGCCAGCGTTCAAGACGGAGATCATCAATCGCCATACCTATTTTGACTTCTTTGGCGTGTGCCGCAACGTTGGTAAGCAGAAGTGAGGTGCAAAGGGTGAGTAGAATGTTCTTTATTTTCATGGTGTAGGGCCTTCTGTAGTTAGAGGACAGCTTTAATAAGTAACAATCACCGCGATAAACGTAACCAATTTTTAGCAACTAAACAGGGGAAAACAATTACAGATTTTTATCTTTCGATTACGATTTTTGGTTTATTTCTTGATTTATGACCGAGATCTTACTTTTGTTGCGCAATTGTACTTATTGCATTTTTCTCTTCGAGGAATTACCCAGTTTCATCATCCCATTTTATTTTGCGAGCGAGCGCACACTTGTGAATTATCTCAATAGCAGTGTGAAATAACATAATTGAGCAACTGAAAGGGAGTGCCCAATATTACGACATCATCCATCACCCGCGGCATTACCTGATTATGGAGTTCAATATGCAAGCCTATTTTGACCAGCTCGATCGCGTTCGTTATGAAGGCTCAAAATCCTCAAACCCGTTAGCATTCCGTCACTACAATCCCGACGAACTGGTGTTGGGCAAGCGTATGGAAGAGCACTTGCGTTTTGCCGCCTGCTACTGGCACACCTTCTGCTGGAACGGGGCGGATATGTTTGGTGTGGGAGCGTTTAATCGTCCGTGGCAGCAGCCTGGTGAGGCACTGGCGTTGGCGAAGCGTAAAGCAGATGTCGCATTTGAGTTTTTCCACAAGTTACATGTGCCATTTTATTGCTTCCACGATGTGGATGTTTCCCCTGAGGGCGCGTCGTTAAAAGAGTACATCAATAATTTTGCGCAAATGGTTGATGTCCTGGCAGGCAAGCAAGAAGAGAGCGGCGTGAAGCTGCTGTGGGGAACTGCTAACTGCTTTACAAACCCTCGCTATGGCGCGGGTGCGGCGACGAACCCAGATCCTGAAGTCTTCAGTTGGGCGGCAACGCAAGTTGTTACAGCGATGGAAGCAACCCATAAATTGGGCGGTGAAAACTATGTCCTGTGGGGGGGTCGTGAAGGTTACGAAACGCTGTTAAATACCGACTTGCGCCAGGAGCGTGAACAGCTGGGCCGCTTTATGCAGATGGTGGTTGAGCATAAACATAAAATCGGTTTCCAGGGCACGTTGCTTATCGAACCGAAACCGCAAGAACCGACCAAACATCAATATGATTACGATGCTGCGACGGTCTATGGCTTCCTGAAACAGTTTGGTCTGGAAAAAGAGATTAAACTGAATATTGAAGCTAACCACGCGACGCTGGCAGGTCACTCTTTCCATCATGAAATAGCCACCGCCATTGCGCTTGGCCTGTTCGGTTCTGTCGACGCCAACCGTGGCGATGCGCAACTGGGCTGGGACACCGACCAGTTCCCGAACAGTGTGGAAGAGAATGCGCTGGTGATGTATGAAATTCTCAAAGCAGGCGGTTTCACCACCGGTGGTCTGAACTTCGATGCCAAAGTACGTCGTCAAAGTACTGATAAATATGATCTGTTTTACGGTCATATCGGCGCGATGGATACGATGGCGTTGGCGCTGAAAATTGCAGCGCGCATGATTGAAGATGGCGAGCTGGATAAACGCATCGCGCAGCGTTATTCCGGCTGGAATAGTGAATTAGGCCAGCAAATCCTGAAAGGCCAAATGTCACTGGCAGATTTAGCCAAATATGCTCAGGAACATAATTTGTCTCCGGTGCATCAGAGTGGTCGCCAGGAGCAACTGGAAAATCTGGTAAATCATTATCTGTTCGACAAATAACGGCTAACTGTGCAGTCCGTTGGCCCGGTTATCAGTAGCGATACCGGGCATTTTTTTAAGGAACGATCGATATGTATATCGGGATAGATCTTGGCACCTCGGGCGTAAAAGTTATTTTGCTCAACGAGCAGGGTGAGGTGGTTGCTGCGCAAACGGAAAAGCTGACCGTTTCGCGCCCGCATCCACTCTGGTCGGAACAAGACCCGGAACAGTGGTGGCAGGCAACTGATCGCGCAATGAAAGCTCTGGGCGTTCAGCATTCTCTGCAAGACGTTAAAGCATTAGGTATTGCCGGACAGATGCACGGTGCAACCTTACTGGATGCTCAGCAACGGGTGTTACGCCCTGCCATTTTGTGGAACGACGGGCGCTGTGCGCAAGAGTGCACTTTGCTGGAAGCGCGAGTTCCGCAATCGCGGGTGATTACCGGCAACCTGATGATGCCCGGATTTACTGCGCCTAAATTGCTATGGGTTCAGCGGCATGAGCCGGAGATATTCCGTCAAATCGATAAAGTATTATTACCGAAAGATTACTTGCGTCTGCGTATGACGGGGGAGTTTGCCAGCGATATGTCTGACGCAGCTGGCACTATGTGGCTGGATGTCGCAAAGCGTGACTGGAGCGATCTCATGCTGCAGGCTTGCCACTTATCTCGTGACCAGATGCCCGCATTATACGAAGGCAGCGAAATTACTGGTGCTTTGTTACCTGAAGTTGCGAAAGCGTGGGGTATGGCGGCGGTGCCAGTTATCGCAGGCGGTGGCGACAATGCAGCTGGTGCGGTTGGTGTGGGAATGGTTGATGCTAATCAGGCAATGTTATCGCTGGGGACGTCGGGGGTCTATTTTGCTGTCAGCGAAGGGTTCTTAAGCAAGCCAGAAAGCGCCGTACATAGCTTTTGCCATGCGTTACCGCAACGTTGGCATTTAATGTCTGTAATGCTGAGTGCGGCTTCGTGTCTGGATTGGGCCGCGAAATTAACCGGCCTGAGCAATGTCCCTGCTTTAATCACTGCAGCTCGACAGGCTGATGAAAGTGCCGAGCCAGTTTGGTTTCTGCCTTATCTTTCCGGCGAGCGTACACCACACAATAATCCCCAGGCGAAAGGGGTTTTCTTTGGTTTGACTCATCAACATGGCCCCAATGAACTGGCGCGAGCAGTGCTGGAAGGCGTGGGTTATGCGCTGGCAGATGGCATGGATGTCGTGCATGCCTGCGGCATTAAACCGCAAAGTGTTACGTTGATTGGTGGCGGGGCGCGTAGTGAGTACTGGCGTCAAATGCTGGCGGACATCAGCGGTCAGCAACTGGATTACCGCACGGGTGGCGATGTGGGGCCAGCACTGGGCGCAGCAAGGCTGGCGCAGATTGCGGCGAATCCAGAGAAATCGCTCATTGAGTTGTTGCCGCAACTACCGTTAGAACAGTCGCATCTACCAGATGCGCAGTGTTATGCCGCTTATCAGCCACGACGAGAAACGTTCCGTCGCCTCTATCAGCAACTTCTGCCATTAATGGCGTAAACGTTATCCCCTGCCTGACCGGGTGGGGGATAATTCACATCTATATATATAAATAATTAATTAATATTTAGTATGAATTTATTCTGAAAATCATTTGTTAATGGCATTTTTCAGTTTTGTCTTTCGTTGGTTACTCGTAATGTATCGCTGGTAGATATGGAGATCGTTATGAAAACCTCAAAGACTGTGGCAAAACTATTATTTGTTGTCGGGGCGCTGGTTTATCTGGTTGGGCTATGGATCTCATGCCCATTGTTAAGTGGAAAAGGTTATTTTCTTGGCGTGTTAATGACGGCAACTTTTGGCAACTATGCATATCTTCGCGCAGAAAAACTTGGGCAACTGGATGATTTTTTTATCCACGTCTGTCAGTTGGTAGCGTTAATCACTATCGGTCTCTTGTTTATCGGTGTTTTAAACGCACCTATCAATGCTTATGAAATGGTGATCTACCCCATCGCCTTTTTTGTCTGCTTGTTTGGTCAAATGCGTTTGTTTCGCTCGGCATGAGCAACATAAAGTTCTTACACATTCAGGAATGAAAGGAATACTGTGATGGACAACAAAATATCAACCTATTCTCCGGCATTTAGTATTGTTTCATGGGTAGCCCTTATTGGCGGTATTGTTACCTATCTGTTAGGACTATGGAATGCAGAGATGCAGTTAAATGAAAAAGGGTATTATTTTGCCGTACTGGTATTAGGTTTGTTTTCCGCGGCGTCTTATCAAAAGACCGTTCGGGACAAGTATGAAGGCATACCTACCACCCCCATTTATTATATGACTTGCCTGACGGTCTTTATTATCTCTGTTGCGTTGTTGCTGGTAGGTCTATGGAATGCAACGTTATTACTCAGCGAAAAAGGCTTTTATGGGCTGGCTTTCTTCTTAAGCTTGTTTGGTGCAGTAGCGGTGCAGAAGAATATTCGTGATGCCGGAATAAACCCACCAAAAGAAACACAGGTTACCCAGGAAGAATACAGCGAATAATTCACATAAGCCCGGTCAGTCCAATGTGACCGGGCTTCTACTTAACTCACTAATCTGTTTCTGTCGATTCGTTGTACCAGCATAGAAAGTAATAAACTCACTGCCAGGGTCGCGCAAAAGATCCAAATAATATCGAGTATTGGCCAGTTTTTAAGCTCAATCCCCCGGGTGCGCAGTGCATGGATAATCAATGCATGGAACCCGTATATACCTAACGAATGGCGGGAGATTAAGCCAAGTCCGCAAATAGTACGCGTATACAGCGTGTTTTTAACCAGAGTCAATAACGCGATTGCGCAGATAAAAACCATCGGCCCACAGTAAAGATACCAGGTATCGGCAAAATTTCCGCGCCACTGTAATTCATATAATGTCCCGCGAGAGATAATAAAAACCCCCGTCGCAAACAGTGCGGCGCTCACCCACGACAGTGCTTTATGCTGTGTGTCCATCATCCCTATAGCGCGGCCCAACATGCCATAAAGGATGTAGTAAAAAGTATCGCCATTGATATATAAGTTAATTGGCAGCCATTCAAAACCGTCGATTTTCTGCGGCACGGTGTTTGGGTTAGCGATGACACCAATCACCACCATTAGCACCAGCAACATTTTTCCGCCGACGTTCTTCACCTGAATCAGCGGTGAAACCAGATAAATCACTGCAATCGCGAAGAAAAACCATAAATGGTAAAACACTGGCTTTTGCAGCAGGTTTTTCAGCGCTAACTCCACATTGATGGAGGTAAACAGCGCAATGTAGAGCAGCGCGATTGCGCTATAAAAAAACAGGCATAAGCCGATACGCAAGAAATGGCGCGACTGGGCGCTGCGTTCGCCAAAAAAGAGATAGCCGGAAATCATGAAAAATAGCGGCACGCTGACACGAGAGGCAGAATTCAGAACATTGGCGATATCCCAGGTGATGGGGCTAACACTATGAGCATTGGTCACATACCAGGTAGTGGTGTGAATCATCACCACCATTAAACACGCTATCCCTCGCAGGTTATCAATCCAGTAAATTTTGGGCTGCATCTGTGTCTCTGTATCTGGTTAAAAAAAGTCTGACCGATAAATCATTCAGTTGGCGCACTGGAATAATCTGAGTTTTATCACTACAGCTTATAGAGGCTTAAGGAAATTCGTAAGATATCAGCCACTATACCGATATAAATAATAAGACTCACCTGCAAACCAGACGGTAATTTAATGATGATGAACGCTTTCTTTCCAGCAATGGCGCTTATTGTGCTAGTGGGTTGTTCTACACCGCCACCCGTGCAGAAAGCACAACGGGTAAAGGTTGATCCTCTGCGTTCGTTGAATATGGAAGCGTTATGCAAGGATCAGGCGGCAAAACGTTATAACACCGGCGAGCAAAAAATCGACGTCACCGCCTTCGAACAGTTCCAGGGAAGCTATGAAATGCGCGGTTATACCTTCCGGAAAGAGCAGTTTGTCTGTTCTTTTGACGCGGATGGCCATTTTTTGCATCTTTCCATGCGTTAAGCCCTGCTTTTTCCCGTTTCGTACTGTATATCTTCCATCCAGCGGGTATACTGATCCCTTCCTTTAAATCCACACGTATCCAGCACGAAATAATATGCAAAAGTTTGATACCAGGACCTTCCAGGGCTTGATCCTGACCTTACAGGATTACTGGGCTCGCCAGGGCTGCACCATTGTTCAACCATTGGACATGGAAGTCGGCGCGGGAACCTCTCACCCAATGACCTGTCTGCGCGCGCTGGGGCCAGAACCGATGGCGGCTGCTTATGTTCAGCCTTCTCGTCGCCCGACCGATGGTCGCTACGGCGAAAACCCCAACCGTTTACAGCACTACTATCAGTTCCAGGTGGTCATTAAGCCATCGCCGGACAATATTCAGGAGCTGTACCTCGGTTCTCTGAAAGAGCTGGGCATGGACCCGACCATCCACGACATCCGTTTCGTGGAAGATAACTGGGAAAACCCGACGCTGGGTGCCTGGGGGCTGGGCTGGGAAGTGTGGCTAAACGGCATGGAAGTGACGCAGTTCACTTACTTCCAGCAGGTTGGTGGTCTGGAATGTAAACCGGTTACCGGTGAGATCACCTACGGTCTGGAACGTCTGGCCATGTACATTCAGGGCGTAGACAGCGTTTACGACCTGGTCTGGAGCGACGGCCCGCTGGGTAAAACCACCTACGGCGACGTGTTCCATCAGAACGAAGTGGAGCAGTCCACTTACAACTTCGAATACGCGGATGTGGACTTCCTGTTCACCTGCTTCGAGCAGTACGAGAAAGAAGCGCAGCAACTGCTGGCGCTGGAAAATCCGCTGCCGCTGCCAGCCTACGAGCGTATTCTGAAAGCCGCCCACAGCTTCAACCTGCTGGATGCGCGTAAAGCCATCTCCGTCACCGAGCGTCAGCGCTATATTCTGCGCATTCGCACCCTGACCAAAGCAGTGGCAGAAGCATACTACGCTTCCCGTGAAGCCCTCGGCTTCCCGATGTGCAACAAAGATAAGTAAGAGGCGGCTATGTCTGAGAAAACTTTTCTGGTGGAAATCGGCACTGAAGAGCTGCCACCAAAAGCACTGCGCAGCCTGGCTGAGTCCTTTGCTGCGAACTTTACTGCGGAGCTGGATAACGCTGGCCTCGCACACGGCACCGTTCAATGGTTTGCTGCTCCGCGTCGTCTGGCGCTGAAAGTCGCTAACCTGGCGGAGGCGCAACCGGATCGCGAAATAGAAAAACGCGGCCCGGCAATTGCCCAGGCGTTCGACGCTGAAGGCAAACCGAGCAAAGCGGCAGAAGGTTGGGCGCGTGGTTGCGGTATTACCGTTGACCAGGCTGAGCGTCTGACTACCGATAAAGGCGAATGGCTGCTGTATCGCGCCCATGTGAAGGGTGAAAGCACCGAAGCACTGCTGCCGAATATGGTTGCGACTTCGCTGGCGAAACTGCCGATCCCGAAACTGATGCGTTGGGGCGCAAGCGACGTGCACTTCGTGCGTCCGGTTCACACCGTGACCCTGCTGCTGGGCGACAAAGTTATTCCGGCTACCATTCTGGGTATTCAGTCCGATCGCGTGATTCGCGGCCACCGCTTTATGGGCGAGCCGGAATTCACTATCGACAATGCCGATCAGTATCCGGAAATTCTGCGTGAGCGCGGGAAAGTCATCGCCGATTACGAAGAACGTAAGGCGAAGATTAAAGCCGATGCTGAAGAAGCAGCACGTAAGATTGGCGGTAACGCTGACTTAAGCGAAAGTCTGCTGGAAGAAGTGGCTTCGCTGGTGGAATGGCCGGTTGTGCTGACCGCAAAATTCGAAGAGAAATTCCTCGCGGTGCCGTCTGAAGCGCTGGTTTACACCATGAAAGGTGACCAGAAGTACTTCCCGGTGTATGCGAACGACGGCAAACTGCTGCCGAACTTTATCTTCGTTGCCAACATCGAATCGAAAGATCCGCAGCAGATTATCTCCGGTAACGAGAAAGTCGTTCGTCCACGTCTGGCGGATGCCGAGTTCTTCTTCAATACCGACCGTAAAAAACGTCTTGAAGATAACCTGCCGCGCCTGCAAACCGTGTTGTTCCAGCAACAGTTGGGGACGCTGCGCGACAAAACTGACCGCATTCAGGCGCTGGCTGGCTGGATTGCTGAGCAGATTGGCGCTGACGTTAACCACGCTACCCGTGCGGGCCTGCTGTCTAAGTGTGACCTGATGACCAACATGGTCTTCGAGTTCACCGACACCCAGGGCGTTATGGGGATGCACTACGCGCGTCACGATGGCGAAGCGGAAGACGTAGCTGTCGCGCTGAATGAGCAGTATCAGCCGCGCTTTGCCGGTGATGACCTGCCGTCTAACCCGGTAGCCTGTGCGCTGGCGATTGCTGACAAGATGGATACCCTGGCGGGTATCTTCGGTATCGGCCAGCATCCGAAAGGCGACAAAGACCCGTTTGCGCTGCGTCGTGCCGCACTTGGCGTGCTGCGTATTATCGTTGAGAAGAACCTCAACCTTGATCTGCAAACGCTGACCGAAGAAGCAGTGCGTCTGTATGGCGATAAGCTGACTAACGCCAACGTGGTTGATGATGTTATCGACTTTATGCTCGGTCGCTTCCGCGCCTGGTATCAGGACGAAGGTTACACCGTTGACACCATCCAGGCGGTACTGGCGCGTCGTCCGACTCGTCCGGCTGATTTCGATGCCCGTATGAAAGCGGTATCGCACTTCCGTACCCTGGAAGCAGCTGCAGCACTGGCGGCGGCGAACAAACGTGTATCTAACATTCTGGCGAAATCTGACGAAGTGCTGAGCGATCGCGTGAATGCCTCTACTCTGAAAGAGCCGGAAGAAATTAAGCTGGCTATGCAGGTTGTGGTGCTACGTGACAAGCTGGAGCCGTACTTTGCGGAAGGTCGTTACCAGGATGCGCTGGTCGAACTGGCTGAGCTGCGTGAACCGGTCGATGCTTTCTTCGATAAAGTGATGGTCATGGTTGATGATAAAGAATTGCGTATCAACCGTCTGACCATGCTGGAAAAACTGCGCGAACTGTTCCTGCGCGTTGCGGATATTTCGCTGTTGCAGTAATAACGCCGTTATTAAAAAGCCTGCCATCTGGCAGGCTTTTTTTATCGCTAAATAATACAGCAACCTTTAATAATCTTCTGCTGAATAAAGATTATCTCATATATTAATTTTATGAGATTTTTTTAGGATTATATCAAGGAGAAGAAACGAACTTATTAAGCTGGAATAGCCACGGGTGCTTGAGACTGTTTGTCTCAGGTATTCACCGAAAGGCAGACAGAGAAAAGCCCCACCTGACTATAAATCAAAGTGAGGCCCCTCTATGCATAGACACCATAAGGTTAGCCTCTTACTCGTTGGAAATCAACACAGGGGGCTGGGAATGCCGCAGAAATATAGATTACTTTCTTTAATAGTGATTTGTTTCACGCTTTTATTTTTCACCTGGATGATAAGAGATTCACTGTGTGAATTGCATATTAAACAGGAGAGTTATGAGCTGGCGGCGTTTTTAGCCTGCAAATTGAAAGAGTAAGCGTCTTCGGCGGGAAATTATTCCCGCCTTTCTTACGGTGTTGCGCATTCTCATTGCACCCAAATTTATTCTTCACAAAAATAATAATAGATTTTATTACGTGATCGATTATTTATTTCCTGAAAAACAAATAAAAAAATCCCCGCCAAATGGCAGGGATCTTAGATTCTGTGCTTTTAAGCAGAGATTACAGGCTGGTTACGTTACCAGCTGCCGGGCCTTTAGCGCCGCTTTCGATGGTGAAGGACACTTTCTGACCTTCGTCCAGAGATTTGTAACCATCGTTCTGGATAGCAGAGAAGTGTACGAACACGTCTTTAGAGCCATCGTCAGGAGTGATGAAGCCGAAGCCTTTGTCAGCGTTGAACCATTTTACGATACCAGTCATTTTACCGGACATAGTGTATTACCTTTAATAATTAAGTGTGCCTTTCGGCGATATGGCGTGCTTTACAGATTTTGAAGCGTTAAAGGAATGTGCACTACGAGGGGTATCAACGATAACTCTTGAAGGGACTTGCCTTACTACACTGCTTTAATGGTCTGTACGTCAAACCGTTGATGTGCATTAAGCCACGCATTGGTGGGTGATGCAACAATTATTTTTCATATTTATGATTAATCGGTTGGAAAACGGTCCTGTTATCAGGACCGTAAACAGAAATAAAGTGGATAAAAGTCTATTCCATCAACTGCTTACTTAATGCCGGGTTGGCTTGAATCAAACGCATCAGTTTTAGTTCGGCACTTGAAGGCTTCACGCGTCTGGATTCCCATTCCTTTACCATGGCGACTGATACGCCCAAAACCCGGGCGAAATCATCGATTTTTAATCCTGTCCCTTTTCGTAACTGCTCAATTTCGGTACAGGACGTTGTTCTGTGCGTCAGGGTAATTTTCTGCGTTTCATCTTTAAAAACAATCTGTTCCAGGCTGCTCAACAGCTCATGCATTGGATCTTTATATTCCATTGAAAACTCCTCAAATCACACTGCGGGATCGTGAATTGCATCGAAGCTCATTAAGAATAGTCGGGAAAAACAGACACAGCGGGGTGTAGTCAGGGCATACTCTGACTATGATTCGATTCAGCCAGTCATTTAGCGTGACTTATAGCCACCTAACGATCTGATAAATGCCGATATATCTCTTACCACTCCCGGTTTGTAAAGATTTCGAAAATCTAACGTTCTGCGAAGGCGTAAATCTCTGGCTACAAAAAAGGCAACGGCAATATCATTTTTTAACAATGAAACAACAAATTAACCTTGTTTCATTTTCTCCATGATTTTACCAGGAAGATTACGTAGAAAGGGTATCCTGCAAGCCTGTCCTGGACTATCCTTGTCACGTCAGACACGCGTGTGTCGTTGTGCGCTTTTTTTGGGTGAAAGGAGTAAGAAAATGGCGACAGGAAAGTCCTGCTCTCGCTGGTTTGCGCCTCTTGCGGCGTTATTAATGGTAGTTAGCCTGAGTGGGTGTTTTGATAAAGAAGGCGATCAGCGTAAAGCGTTTATCGACTTCCTGCAGAATACAGTGATGCGTAGCGGTGAACGTCTACCAACC
Source organism: Escherichia sp. E.sYA108 (assembly GCF_011754335.1). Taxonomy (NCBI): domain Bacteria; kingdom Pseudomonadati; phylum Pseudomonadota; class Gammaproteobacteria; order Enterobacterales; family Enterobacteriaceae; genus Escherichia; species Escherichia sp. E.sYA108. The sequence continues at coordinate 178,194 of NZ_JAAQVZ010000001.1, forward strand.
CTGACTGCCGATCAGAAAAAACAGTTTGGTCCTTTTGTCTCTGATTACGCGATTCTGTATGGTTATTCTCAGCAGGTGAATCAGGCGATGGATTCCGGTCTGCGCCCGGTTGTAGACAGCGTTAACGCAATTCGCGTACCGCAGGATTACGTTACGCAAAGCGGTCCGCTGCGTGAAATGAACGGTTCGCTGGGTGTGCTGGCGCAACAGCTGCAAAATGCGAAGTTGCAGGCCGATGCTGCGCACTCTGCGTTAAAACAGAGTGATGACCTGAAACCGGTCTTTGATCAGGCATTCACCAAAGTGGTAACGACGCCAGCTGATGCATTGCAACCGTTGATTCCGGCGGCACAAACTTTCACGCAACAACTGGTGATGGTTGGAGACTACATTGCTCAGCAAGGTACTCAGGTGAGCTTTGTCGCAAATGGCATCCAGTTCCCGACTTCACAGCAGGCAAGTGAATATAACAAACTGATTGCGCCATTACCGGCACAACATCAGGCGTTTAATCAGGCCTGGACTACAGCAGTTACTGCAACCCAATAAAGAGTAAAAGCCCGAGCGATTATCGGGCTTTACTCCACGCAGTCGCGGCTTAGTCCGCGACGTGCGGATTCACACAGTTCTTCTCAACCTTTCCTTGTAACGCATCAATCAAATTATCCACGGCACAGGCGGCCATGCCATAACGCGTCTCATGAGTGGCAGATCCAATATGCGGTACTGCGACGACGTTGGCCATTGAGAGCAACGGCGAATCTACGGACAGTGGCTCTTGTTCGAAGACATCCAGCCCGGCGGCGTGAATTTCCCCTTTCTGCAATGCAGCAATCAGTGCATTTTCATCAACCACCGGGCCACGTCCGGCATTAATGAAAATGGCGGAGGATTTCATTTTGGCGAATTGTTCTGCGCCAAACAGATGATGCGTCTCATCCGTTAACGGCAGGATCAGGCAAACGAAATCTGACTCTTGTAACAGAGTATCCAAATTGCAGTAGCGGGCGTTGAAGCGTTCTTCTGCTTCTTTATGGTGGCGACGCGCGTTATAGAGGATGGGCATGTTGAAGCCAAAGTGCGCACGTTGTGCCAGCGCCATGCCGATCCGTCCCATCCCGACAATGCCCAGTGTTTTATGGTGAACGTCAGTGCCGTACCAGTCCGGGCCTATGCTCGCGGTCCATTCGCCTGCTTTTACCCGTTCTGCTACCTCCACAACCCGACGAGCGGTAGACAACACCAGCGCCATCAGCGTATCGGCGACGGTTTCTGTTAATACGGTTGGTGTGTGCATCAGCAGAATTTTTCGGGCGGTAAGCGCATCGACATCAAAATTGTCATAGCCGACGGAGATCGTTGATGTGGCACGCAGTTTCGGCATTTTTTCCAGCAATGCGGCATCAACATTCTCGTTTGAACCCAGCAAGCCTTCAGCTTCGGCAAAAATTGCTGCATTTTGTTCGACGGTTTGTGGGCTGAGGTTTGCCACCTGGTGAACGGTGAAATGTTCTTGCAGGCGTTGCAGTAAATCATCAGGTAAGGCTTTGTAGAGGATAACGGACGGCTTCATGCTTCTCTCCATTCACTGATAAGGCGATCACCTTAGCCTGAAATATGATGAAGGAAAACTGAAGAATGCCAGGTGATTTCTGCATCACCTGACATGAAAGGGATTACAGTGGGCTTAAGGTAATTTCTACACGGCGGTTTTGCGCTTTACCTTCTGCGGTGCTGTTGCTGGCGATTGGGTTAGCCGGGCCAAGGCCTTGAGTACGGATGCGGCTGGCGTCCACGCCCTGGGTGATCAACGCGCTGGCAACGGAATCCGCACGCTGCTGGGAGAGACGCATGTTCAGGTCGTGACCCCCCGTGCTGTCGGTATAACCAATCACGTTAACCGCCGTTTTCGGATACTCTTTCAGTACCATTGCCACGCCGGTCAGGGTGTTAGCGCCCGCCGGTTTCAGGGTTGCGCTGCTGCTGTCGAAGGTCACATTGTTCGGCATATTGAGGATAATGTTATCCCCGCTGCGGGTTACGCTAACACCAGTGCCGCGCATTTTGTCACGCAGCTTCGCTTCCTGCACATCCATGTAATAACCAACGCCGCCGCCCAGAGCTGCGCCTGCTGCTGCGCCAATGAGCGCGCCTTTACCGCGATCTTTCTTCGAAGAAGAGAGCGCACCAATACCCGCGCCAACGAGAGAGCCCAGACCTGCGCCGATAGCAGATTTACCTGCTTCGCGTTCGCCGGTGTAAGGGTTAGTTGTACAGCCAGATACCGCCAGAGCGCCACTCACTACGGCGGCAATAAGATAAACACGTTTCTTCATTGTTAATCCTTAATAACCTTTTTATTCTTTGCCACGGGTTCCGTGGCGGGAGATTATGCCGCGTGAGCATGAAGATTATTCCTGGGAATACTCGGAAATTTGTAAGTAATATTTAACTGCTCAATACATCTAACCTTTCAGGAGTCTTCGGTTTGGCCAACTCATCCTCACGATATTCCGTTCTGACTGCCGCCCACTGGGGGCCTATGCTGGTTGAAACCGACGGCGAAACCGTGTTTAGCTCGCGTGGCGCGTTAGCCACAGGAATGGAAAACTCCTTGCAGAGCGCGGTTCGCGACCAGGTTCACAGCAATACGCGGGTGCGATTTCCAATGGTGCGCAAAGGCTTTCTTGCGTCACCGGAAAATCCGCAAGGCATTCGTGGGCAGGATGAATTTGTTCGCGTGAGTTGGGATGAGGCGCTGGAGCTTATTCACCATCAGCATAAACGCATTCGTGAGGCTTATGGTCCGGCATCGATTTTTGCTGGTTCCTACGGCTGGCGTTCAAACGGCGTGCTGCATAAGGCCTCGACATTATTACAACGCTATATGGCGCTGGCAGGCGGTTATACCGGGCATCTGGGGGATTATTCGACCGGCGCGGCACAGGCGATCATGCCGTATGTCGTGGGTGGCAGCGAAGTTTATCAACAGCAAACCAGTTGGCCGCTGGTGCTGGAACATAGCGATGTCGTGGTGCTGTGGAGTGCTAACCCACTCAATACGCTGAAAATTGCGTGGAATGCATCCGATGAGCAGGGGCTTTCTTACTTTTCCGCACTGCGTGACAGCGGGAAAAAGCTGATCTGCATTGATCCAATGCGATCGGAAACCATCGATTTCTTTGGCGATAAAATGGAGTGGGTGGCACCACACATGGGCACCGATGTTGCGTTGATGCTGGGGATCGCCCATACGCTGGTGGAAAATGGTTGGCACGACGAAGCGTTTCTGGCGCGTTGCACCACAGGTTATGCCGTCTTCGCCTCTTATTTGCTGGGCGAGAGTGACGGTATAGCGAAAAACGCCGAATGGGCGGCAGAGATTTGTGGTGTTGGCGCAGCGAAAATCCGCGAGCTGGCGGCTATTTTCCACCAAAATACAACCATGCTGATGGCAGGCTGGGGAATGCAGCGCCAACAGTTTGGTGAGCAAAAACACTGGATGCTCGTCACGCTGGCAGCAATGTTGGGGCAAATCGGCACACCCGGCGGCGGTTTTGGTCTTTCTTACCATTTTGCCAATGGTGGTAACCCCACGCGGCGCGCTGCGGTACTCTCTTCCATGCAGGGCAGCTTGCCGGGTGGCTGCGATGCGGTAGATAAAATCCCTGTCGCCCGCATTGTTGAAGCACTGGAAAACCCTGGTGGCGCATATCAACATAACGGTATGGACCGACATTTCCCGGATATTCGTTTTATCTGGTGGGCGGGCGGTGCCAACTTTACTCATCATCAGGATACCAATCGCCTGATCCGTGCCTGGCAAAAACCGGAGCTGGTGGTGATCTCTGAATGCTTCTGGACGGCTGCGGCGAAACACGCGGATATCGTTCTGCCTGCGACCACCTCTTTTGAGCGTAATGATCTCACCATGACCGGTGATTACAGTAATCAGCATCTGGTGCCGATGAAGCAAGTGGTGCCGCCACGCGATGAAGCGCGTAATGATTTTGATGTTTTTGCCGACTTGAGTGAACGTTGGCAGAAGGGCGGTTATGCACGTTTTACGGAAGGAAAAAGTGAGCTGCAATGGCTGGAAACGTTTTATAACGTTGCCCGGCAGCGCGGGGCAAGCCAGCAGGTTGAATTGCCGCCATTTGCTGAGTTCTGGCAAGCCAACCAGTTAATTGAGATGCCGGAAAACCCGGACAGTGAGCGGTTTATTCGCTTCGCCGATTTTCGCCGCGATCCGCAGGCGCATCCATTAAAAACCGCCAGCGGTAAGATTGAAATCTTCTCGCAGCGTATTGCCGATTACGCTTATCCGGATTGCCCGGGGCATCCAATGTGGCTGGCGCCGGACGAATGGCAGGGCAATGCCGAACCGGAACAGTTGCAGGTACTTTCTGCTCATCCGGCGCATCGTCTGCACAGCCAGCTGAATTACAGTTCTCTGCGCGAATTGTACGCGGTGGCAAATCGTGAGCCTGTCACCATTCATCCTGACGATGCCCAGACGCGCGGCATACAAGATGGCGATACTGTTCGGCTGTGGAACTCACGCGGGCAAATTCTTGCCGGAGCGGTCATTAGCGAGGGAATTAAACCTGGCGTGATTTGTATTCACGAAGGCGCATGGCCAGATCTGGATTTAACCGCTGACGGCATTTGTAAAAACGGCGCAGTGAACGTGCTGACCAAAGATCTCCCCAGCTCGCGGCTGGGGAATGGCTGTGCGGGTAATACGGCGCTGGCATGGCTGGAAAAATACAACGGTCCGGAACTGACACTTACAGCGTTTGAACCACCGGCCAGCTCATAATCCAGGTGGGTAGTTGGGTTTCATCCTGCCATGCGCAATCGACAATGTGAAAACCCTGCGCATGGTAGAAATCTATCGCCGGTTGATTTTTTTGATAAACCTCCAGCATCAGATGGGGATGGCGCTGCTGCACATACTGCATCAGCGCCTTACCAATACCGCGTCTGACGGCCTTCGGTGCGACAAACATTGCTGCCAGAAATCGGCCTTCCATAATACTGACAAAACCGAGAAGCTTGCCGTCTTCTTCCCAGACCCAGTTTTGCGCGTTGGCAAGATACGCATCGCGCACCAGCGGAATGCAGTCACGCCAGTAACTCGATTTTATAAAGGGATGCCCCCAGATTGTACTTTCCAGCCACAGTTCGAGGAGCGCGGGGAGTTCTGAACGTTGCGCTTCCCGAATCATGGTTTATTTCCCGGATGGCAACAGCAGCCAACCACATGATCATTCACCAGCCCACATGCCTGCATAAAGGAGTAACAGATTGTGGTACCGACAAACTTAAAACCACGTTTTTTTAGTGCTTTAGATAGGGCGTCGGAGGCGGGTGTAGATGTGGGGATTTCGCTCAACGTTGTGGCTTGTGTCACCTGTGGTTGATGATTGACAAACGACCAGACAAAGTCGGCAAACGGTTCGCCGTTCTGTTCCATTTGCAGGTACGCCCGCGCATTACCAATAATTGCCTGAATTTTCCCACGATGGCGGATAATCCCGGCGTCCTGTACCAGTCTTTCGACATCCTCTTCCTGCATTGCGGCAACTTTCACCGGATCGAACTGATGAAAGCATGCGCGATAGTTTTCGCGTTTTTTGAGGACGGTGATCCACGATAACCCAGCCTGCTGCCCTTCCAGGCAGATCATTTCGAACAGTTTTTTACTGTCAGTTTCAGGCACGCCCCATTCATTATCATGGTAGGCAATATAAAGCGGGTCCTGACTCACCCAGCCGCAACGTTCCATACTTTCCCTCGCTATGTACCCGATCGTAAAAATTTCAGCCGCTTTTCTTGACGCATCGGTGAAAAAGTCAATATTTAATACAGGGCTACTATGCCCGATATCCTTCATACAATGACAATAATATTGCCGAATTCGGCTCTTCCCTGGAGTCGTGTTAATGATCATAAAAAAAAGCGGTGGTCGCTGGCAGCTAAGCCTGCTTGCGAGCGTGGTAATCAGTGCCTTTTTTCTCAACACAGCTTACGCCTGGCAACAAGAATATATCGTTGATACGCAACCCGGACATTCCACAGAGCGTTACACCTGGGATAGCGATCATCAACCTGATTACAACGATATTTTGTCGCAACGTATTCAAAGTAGCCAAAGGGCGCTGGGACTGGAAGTCAATCTGGCGGAAGAAACCCCTGTGGATGTGACCAGCAGTATGAGTATGGGCTGGAATTTTCCTTTATATGAGCAGGTTACAACCGGCCCGGTCGCGGCATTACATTACGATGGCACAACTACCTCGATGTATAACGAGTTTGGCGACAGTACTACCACGCTGGCCGATCCGTTATGGCATGCCAGCGTGAGTACCTTAGGCTGGCGTGTTGACTCCCGGCTTGGCGATCTTCGACCCTGGGCGCAAATCAGCTATAACCAGCAATTTGGCGAGAATATCTGGAAGGCGCAATCAGGCCTGAGCCGGATGACGGCGACAAACCAGAACGGCAACTGGCTGGATGTCACCGTAGGCGCTGATATGTTGCTCAATCAAAATATTGCTGCCTATGCTGCGCTATCTCAGGCAGAAAATACCACTAACAATAGCGACTATCTGTATACGATGGGGGTTAGTGCCAGATTTTAACGTTATAGATACAATTGAAACCCATAAATAACAACTAATGTGGCGATAGTGGGGACTAACTTACTAAATAATAAATTTGGCGAATAATTGTCGAGTCATTCATTCCTGAACTAATGCATTTCATTCCGTTCTGATGGCATTTCATGCCGTTTTTCCCCAGGCATAAAGCGCACTTCGTTATGGTTGTCAGCAGAGATTTTTCCTTTTTATTACTGCAGGAATACTGCCATGACACCTTCAAATTATCAGCGTACTCGCTGGCTGACACTCATCGGTACTATCATTACCCAGTTTGCTCTGGGGTCGGTTTATACCTGGAGTCTGTTTAACGGTGCGCTTTCTGCCAAGCTGGGGGCTCCTGTAAGCCAGGTTGCTTTCTCTTTCGGCTTGTTAAGTCTGGGGCTGGCAATTTCGTCTTCTGTTGCGGGCAAATTGCAGGAACGTTTTGGTGTTAAACGCGTCACTATGGCTTCCGGCATTTTGCTGGGATTAGGTTTCTTCCTGACAGCACATTCCAACAACCTGATGATGCTGTGGTTAAGCGCCGGTGTGTTGGTTGGTCTGGCGGATGGTGCGGGTTACCTGTTGACGCTCTCTAACTGCGTGAAGTGGTTTCCGGAGCGTAAGGGACTTATCTCTGCTTTTGCTATCGGTTCTTATGGTCTGGGCAGCCTGGGTTTTAAATTTATCGACACGCACCTGCTCGAAACGGTGGGTCTGGAAAAAACCTTTGTTATTTGGGGCGCGATTGTACTGGTGATGATTGTCTTTGGCGCAACGTTAATGAAAGATGCGCCGAAGCAGGAAGTGAAAACCAGCAATGGTGTGGTGGAGAAGGACTACACCCTGGCAGAGTCGATGCGTAAACCGCAGTACTGGATGTTAGCGGTTATGTTCCTGACTGCGTGCATGAGTGGTCTGTATGTGATTGGTGTAGCGAAAGATATCGCTCAAAGCCTGGCGCATCTTGATGCAATTTCCGCAGCCAATGCTGTGACGGTTATTTCCATCGCCAACCTTTCTGGTCGTCTGGTGCTGGGCATTCTGTCTGACAAAATCGCCCGTATCCGTGTTATCACCATTGGTCAGGTGATTGCGCTGGTGGGTATGGCTGCCCTGCTGTTTGCACCATTGAATGCAGTGACGTTCTTTGCAGCGATTGCCTGTGTGGCATTTAACTTTGGTGGCACGATTACGGTGTTCCCGTCACTGGTCAGTGAGTTCTTCGGCCTCAATAACCTGGCGAAAAACTACGGCGTCATTTACCTCGGTTTCGGTATCGGCAGCATTTGTGGTTCGATTATCGCTTCACTGTTTGGCGGATTCTATGTGACTTTCTACGTGATTTTCGCCCTGCTGATTCTGTCACTGGCGCTTTCTACGACCATTCGCCAGCCAGAGCAGAAAATGTTGCGTGAGGCGCATGGCTCCCTTTAATCATCTGCCGCGAGCTACTGGGCTTCAGCTTCAGTGTGCATCAAACGCATCAACGAAATGTATAAACAATAACGCGTAAAATTTGGGCCAGTTAGCTGGCCCTTTTTACTGCTTTTTGTAACGCTAAAGTCTCTTTTCAAACTTGCATTTTTGTAAATTTGTGCTTCGTGCACACTCTTTCCCCACACTTTTTCCCTTTGCTGTGGTCTACTTATTCGCGCGTGTAGATTTTACTTATCTGACTACCTCCGCACTTTTCCCCTGCCTGGCCTGAAAAGCCACTAAGCAGGGTGTTATCACCTGTTTGTCCAGGGTTTGTTTGCATGAGATACATCAAATCGATTACACAGCAGAAGCTGAGCTTCTTGCTTGCAATCTATATTGGCCTTTTTATGAATGGCGCGGTTTTTTACCGCCGCTTCGGCAGCTATGCGCACGATTTTACCGTCTGGAAAGGTATTTCTGCTGTTGTTGAACTGGCCGCCACCGTACTGGTGACCTTCTTTTTACTGCGTCTTCTTTCGCTGTTTGGCCGCCGCAGCTGGCGTATTCTGGCATCGCTGGTGGTGCTCTTTTCCGCAGGTGCCAGCTATTACATGACCTTCCTTAATGTAGTCATTGGTTATGGCATCATCGCATCCGTCATGACCACCGATATCGACCTGTCAAAAGAAGTTGTTGGTCTGAACTTTATTCTCTGGTTAATCGCCGTAAGCGCGTTGCCTCTTATCCTTATCTGGAATAACCGCTGTCGTTACACCTTGCTCCGACAACTGCGAACCCCAGGGCAACGTATTCGCAGCCTGGCGGTCGTCGTACTGGCAGGTATTATGGTTTGGGCACCGATTCGTTTGCTGGATATCCAGCAGAAGAAAGTGGAGAGGGCGACAGGTGTTGATTTGCCGAGTTATGGCGGCGTCGTCGCGAACTCTTATCTGCCATCAAACTGGCTTTCGGCATTAGGTCTTTATGCCTGGGCGCGGGTCGATGAATCTTCCGATAACAATTCTCTCCTTAATCCTGCGAAGAAGTTTACGTACCAGGCTCCACAAAACGTTGATGATACATATGTCGTTTTCATTATTGGTGAAACCACGCGCTGGGATCATATGGGCATTTTCGGCTATGAACGCAATACCACACCGAAGCTGGCTCAGGAGAAAAATCTGGCGGCGTTCCGTGGTTACTCCTGTGATACTGCAACCAAACTCTCACTGCGTTGCATGTTTGTACGTCAGGGTGGAGCAGAAGATAATCCGCAGCGCACATTAAAAGAACAGAACATTTTCGCGGTATTGAAGCAGTTAGGATTCAGTTCTGATCTCTACGCTATGCAAAGCGAAATGTGGTTCTACAGCAATACGATGGCGGACAACATTGCTTATCGTGAGCAGATTGGTGCGGAGCCACGTAACCGTGGCAAGCCGGTAGATGATATGTTGCTGGTAGACGAAATGCAGCAATCGCTGGGGCGCAACCCGGATGGTAAGCATCTGATCATTCTGCATACCAAAGGCTCACACTTTAACTACACCCAGCGTTACCCGCGCAGCTTTGCGCAGTGGAAGCCGGAATGTATTGGTGTTGATAGCGGCTGTACCAAAGCGCAGATGATCAACTCATACGACAACTCGGTGACCTATGTGGATCACTTTATTTCCAGCGTGATTGATCAGGTTCGCGATAAGAAAGCGATTGTGTTCTATGCAGCTGACCACGGTGAGTCAATTAATGAACGCGAGCACCTGCACGGCACGCCGCGTGAACTGGCACCGCCGGAACAGTTCCGTGTGCCGATGATGGTCTGGATGTCGGATAAATATCTGGAAAATCCGGTCAATGCGCAGGCATTTGCGCAGCTGAAAAAAGAAGCCGACATGAAAGTGCCACGCCGTCATGTAGAGCTGTACGACACCATCATGGGTTGTCTTGGCTATACTTCACCGGATGGTGGAATTAACGAAAACAACAACTGGTGCCACATCCCGCAGGCAAGAGAGGCGGCGGCTAACTAAGAGGCCTGCTGACTTTCTCGCCGATCAAAAGGCATTTTGCTATTAAGGGATTGACGAGGGCATATCTGCGCAGTAAGATGCGCCCCGCATTCGGTGATTGGCGCAGCCTGGTAGCGCACTTCGTTCGGGACGAAGGGGTCGGAGGTTCGAATCCTCTATCACCGACCAAATTCGAAAAGCCTGCTCAACGAGCAGGCTTTTTTGCATCTGTAGCTCATGAGGAAGAGAACCCCCGGGGGCGGGGAGGTTCGACTCGACGTAGGCCTGATAAGACGCGCCAGCGTCGCATCAGGCAAATGTACCGGCCCATTGTCGGATGCGGCGCGACCGCCTTATCCGATCTACACACCACACATTTCCCTGTCAAATTTGCGCCCCATATCTCACTATCCATTAACGGATTTGTGACAGAAACCATTGTCTTTTTTTATATTTGCTTAAATCTTTTTTTGCGTTACTTATGGCTGGCGCTGGCATTTTCCGCTGTGCGTTTTAGCGTTCATGGTATTAATCGCTCAGATATCCACCTTTTCCTCAGATTTTTTTCACAAAATGCATAAAACTTAATCACCAATTGTTGCTAAATATTAAGCTGATTGTTCTGGTCATGTTGGAGTAGCACAAATTTCTCTGCTGCAAATAGCTGTTTGAAGTTTTTTTAATCTTTGTTTGTGGATTCTCACCGTTGGTGTAAATCCCGGTTGGCTGTATTGACGTTTTCACATTCTGTTGACAGATTGTAGGTCACGAGGGGCATTTTATGGAGGATCCGCACTGTTACACTGATGTTAATTAGTACGGCATCCCCACCTCATAACGTTGACCCGACCGGGCAAAAAACAAAAAAGGTCAGGCAGCGACAACCCACTGCAAAGGGTTAAAACAACAAACATCACAATTGGAGCAGAATAATGCGTATTTCCTTGAAAAAGTCAGGGATGCTGAAGCTTGGTCTCAGCCTGGTGGCTATGACCGTCGCAGCAAGTGTTCAGGCTAAAACTCTGGTTTATTGCTCAGAAGGATCTCCGGAAGGGTTTAACCCGCAGCTGTTTACCTCCGGCACCACCTATGACGCCTCTTCCGTACCGCTTTATAACCGTCTGGTTGAATTTAAAATCGGCACCACTGAAGTGATCCCGGGCCTCGCTGAAAAGTGGGAAGTCAGCGAAGACGGTAAAACCTATACCTTCCATCTGCGTAAAGGTGTGAAGTGGCACGACAATAAAGAATTCAAACCGACGCGCGAACTGAATGCCGATGACGTAGTGTTCTCGTTCGATCGTCAGAAAAACGCGCAAAACCCGTACCATAAAGTCTCTGGCGGCAGCTACGAATACTTCGAAGGCATGGGCTTGCCAGAGCTAATCAGCGAAGTGAAAAAGGTGGACGATAACACCGTTCAGTTTGTGCTGACTCGCCCGGAAGCGCCGTTCCTCGCTGACCTGGCAATGGACTTCGCCTCTATTCTGTCAAAAGAATATGCTGACGCGATGATGAAAGCCGGTACACCGGAAAAACTGGACCTCAACCCAATCGGTACCGGCCCGTTCCAGTTACAGCAGTACCAGAAAGATTCCCGTATTCGCTATAAAGCGTTTGATGGCTACTGGGGCACCAAACCGAAGATCGATACGCTGGTCTTCTCTATTACTCCTGACGCTTCCGTGCGTTACGCGAAATTGCAGAAGAACGAATGCCAGGTGATGCCGTACCCGAACCCGGCAGATATCGCCCGCATGAAGCAGGATAAATCCATCAACCTGATGGAAATGCCGGGGCTGAACGTCGGTTATCTCTCGTATAACGTGCAGAAAAAACCACTGGATGACGTGAAAGTTCGCCAGGCTCTGACCTACGCGGTGAACAAAGACGCTATCATCAAAGCGGTTTATCAGGGCGCGGGCGTATCAGCGAAAAACCTGATCCCGCCAACCATGTGGGGCTATAACGACGACGTTCAGGACTACACTTACGATCCTGAAAAAGCGAAAGCCTTGCTGAAAGAAGCGGGTCTGGAAAAAGGTTTCTCCATCGACCTGTGGGCAATGCCGGTACAACGTCCGTATAACCCGAATGCTCGCCGCATGGCGGAGATGATTCAGGCAGACTGGGCGAAAGTGGGCGTGCAGGCCAAAATCGTCACCTACGAATGGGGTGAGTACCTCAAGCGTGCGAAAGATGGCGAGCATCAGACGGTAATGATGGGCTGGACTGGCGATAACGGGGATCCGGATAACTTCTTCGCCACCCTGTTCAGCTGCGCCGCCTCTGAACAAGGCTCCAACTACTCAAAATGGTGCTACAAACCGTTTGAAGATCTGATTCAACCGGCGCGTGCTACCGACGACCACAATAAACGTGTTGAACTGTACAAACAAGCACAGGTCGTGATGCACGATCAGGCTCCGGCACTGATCATCGCTCACTCCACCGTGTTTGAACCGGTACGCAAAGAAGTTAAAGGCTATGTGGTTGATCCATTAGGCAAACATCACTTCGAAAATGTCTCTATCGAATAATTAAAGCCATACAAGACTGATGGCAAAGGCAAAACTGCCTGATGCGCTCCGCTTATCAGGCCTACGAAAACTCTGCAATGTATTGAGTTTGCACGATTTTGTAGGTCGGATAAGGCGTTTGCGCCGCATCCGGCATAAACAAAGCGCTCTTTGTCAACAATCTGCATACCCGGTGGCGCTGTGCCTCTGCGTGCAGCGCCATCCGGCAGCAATACTTCATTCCCTGTCCCACAAGGGCGGGAATTGATTTGTGAGCAATACAGACACGCAGTTCCAGGCTGCGGGTCATTATAGAGAATCCGGGTTATGTTGCAGTTTATTCTCCGACGTTTGGGACTCGTCATCCCCACGTTTATCGGTATTACCCTTCTCACATTTGCCTTTGTCCACATGATCCCGGGCGATCCGGTGATGATCATGGCGGGCGAACGTGGGATCTCCCCAGAGCGTCACGCGCAATTGCTGGCTGAACTCGGCTTAGATAAACCGATGTGGCAGCAGTATCTCCATTACATTTGGGGCGTAATGCACGGTGATTTAGGCATTTCGATGAAAAGCCGAATTCCGGTATGGGAAGAGTTCGTGCCGCGCTTTCAGGCCACGCTGGAACTTGGCGTCTGCGCGATGATTTTTGCGACCGCAGTCGGGATTCCGGTTGGTGTGCTGGCTGCGGTTAAACGTGGTTCCATTTTCGATCACACAGCGGTTGGCCTGGCGCTGACCGGCTACTCGATGCCAATTTTCTGGTGGGGCATGATGCTGATCATGCTGGTTTCGGTGCACTGGAACCTGACGCCTGTCTCCGGTCGTGTGAGCGACATGGTGTTCCTCGATGATTCCAATCCGTTAACCGGTTTTATGCTGATCGACACCGCCATCTGGGGTGAAGACGGTAACTTTATCGATGCCGTCGCCCATATGATCCTGCCCGCCATTGTGCTGGGTACCATCCCGCTGGCGGTCATTGTGCGTATGACGCGCTCCTCGATGCTGGAAGTGCTGGGCGAAGATTATATCCGCACCGCGCGTGCCAAAGGTCTTACCCGGATGCGGGTGATTATCGTCCATGCGCTGCGTAACGCGATGCTGCCGGTGGTGACCGTTATCGGCCTGCAGGTGGGAACATTGCTGGCGGGGGCGATTCTGACTGAAACCATCTTCTCGTGGCCCGGTCTGGGGCGCTGGTTGATTGACGCACTGCAACGCCGCGATTATCCGGTAGTGCAGGGCGGCGTATTGCTGGTGGCGACGATGATTATCCTCGTCAACCTGCTGGTCGATCTGCTGTACGGCGTGGTGAACCCGCGTATTCGTCATAAGAAGTAAGGGGACATCATGTCACAGGTTACTGAAAATAAAGTGATTAGCGCACCGGTGCCGATGACCCCGTTACAGGAGTTCTGGCACTATTTTAAACGCAACAAAGGCGCGGTTGTCGGGCTGGTTTACGTCGTCATCGTGCTGTTTATCGCGATCTTTGCCAACTGGATTGCACCCTATAACCCAGCGGAACAGTTCCGCGATGCACTGCTCGCCCCGCCAGCCTGGCAGGAAGGCGGCAGCATGGCGCACTTGCTGGGCACTGATGACGTGGGGCGTGATGTGCTGTCGCGGCTGATGTACGGCGCGCGCTTGTCGCTGCTGGTTGGCTGTCTGGTAGTGGTGTTATCGCTGATTATGGGCGTTATTCTCGGCCTGATCGCTGGTTACTTTGGCGGTCTGGTCGATAACATCATCATGCGTGTGGTCGATATCATGCTGGCGCTGCCAAGTCTACTGCTGGCACTGGTGCTGGTGGCGATTTTCGGCCCGTCGATTGGTAACGCCGCGCTGGCGCTAACCTTCGTTGCGCTGCCGCATTATGTGCGCTTAACCCGCGCCGCCGTGCTGGTGGAAGTTAACCGCGATTACGTCACCGCGTCTCGCGTGGCGGGTGCCGGGGCAATGCGCCAGATGTTTATTAACATCTTCCCGAACTGCCTTGCGCCGCTGATTGTTCAGGCGTCGCTCGGTTTCTCTAACGCCATTCTCGATATGGCTGCTCTTGGTTTCCTCGGCATGGGCGCGCAGCCGCCAACGCCGGAGTGGGGCACCATGCTCTCTGATGTGTTGCAGTTCGCGCAAAGCGCCTGGTGGGTCGTGACCTTCCCGGGTCTGGCGATCCTGCTGACGGTGCTGGCATTTAACCTGATGGGTGACGGTCTGCGTGACGCGCTCGATCCCAAACTGAAGCAGTAAGAGGTTCGAGATGGCGTTATTAAATGTAGATAAATTATCGGTGCATTTCGGCGACGAAAGCGCACCGTTCCGCGCCGTAGACCGCATCAGCTACAGCGTAAAACAGGGTGAAGTGGTCGGGATTGTGGGTGAGTCCGGCTCTGGTAAATCGGTCAGTTCGCTGGCAATTATGGGGCTGATTGATTATCCGGGCCGCGTAATGGCGGAAAAGCTGGAGTTTAACGGTCAGGATTTGCAGCGTATCTCAGAAAAAGAGCGCCGCAACCTGGTGGGTGCCGAAGTGGCAATGATCTTCCAGGACCCGATGACCAGCCTTAACCCGTGCTACACCGTGGGTTTCCAGATTATGGAAGCGATTAAGGTGCATCAAGGCGGCAACAAAAGTACCCGCCGTCAGCGAGCGATTGACCTGCTGAATCTGGTCGGTATTCCCGATCCGGCATCGCGTCTGGATGTTTACCCGCATCAGCTTTCCGGCGGCATGAGCCAGCGCGTGATGATCGCCATGGCGATTGCCTGTCGACCAAAACTGCTGATTGCCGATGAACCGACCACTGCGCTGGACGTGACCATTCAGGCGCAAATTATCGAACTGCTGCTGGAGCTACAGCAGAAAGAGAACATGGCGCTGGTGTTAATTACCCATGACCTGGCGCTGGTGGCGGAAGCGGCACATAAAATTATCGTGATGTATGCAGGCCAGGTAGTAGAAACGGGCGATGCGCACGCTATCTTCCATGCGCCGCGTCACCCGTATACTCAGGCATTGCTGCGTGCGCTGCCGGAATTTGCTCAGGACAAAGAACGTCTGGCGTCGTTGCCAGGTGTCGTTCCCGGCAAGTACGACCGCCCGAACGGCTGCCTGCTTAACCCGCGCTGCCCCTACGCCACTGACAAATGCCGTGCTGAAGAACCGGCGCTGAATATGCTCGCTGACGGGCGTCAGTCCAAATGCCATTACCCACTTGATGATGCCGGGAGGCCGACACTATGAGTACGCATGAGGCCACCTCGCAACAACCGCTGTTGCAGGCTATCGACCTGAAAAAACATTATCCGGTGAAGAAAGGCATGTTCGCGCCGGAACGTCTGGTGAAGGCGCTGGATGGCGTTTCGTTTAACCTTGAACGTGGCAAAACGCTGGCAGTAGTAGGTGAATCTGGCTGCGGTAAATCGACCCTCGGTCGGTTGCTGACGATGATTGAAACGCCCACCGGCGGCGAACTGTATTACCAGGGGCAGGATCTGCTCAAGCACGATCCGCAGGCGCAGAAGCTACGTCGGCAGAAAATCCAGATTGTCTTCCAGAACCCTTACGGTTCGCTGAATCCGCGTAAAAAAGTTGGGCAGATTCTCGAAGAGCCGCTGCTGATCAACACCAGCTTAAGCAAAGAACAGCGTCGGGAAAAAGCCCTGTCGATGATGGCGAAAGTCGGCCTGAAAACCGAGCATTACGACCGCTATCCGCATATGTTCTCCGGCGGTCAGCGTCAGCGTATCGCCATTGCCCGAGGTCTGATGCTCGACCCGGATGTGGTGATTGCCGATGAGCCGGTTTCCGCGCTGGACGTCTCAGTGCGTGCGCAGGTGCTGAATCTGATGATGGATTTGCAGCAGGAACTGGGGCTATCTTATGTCTTTATCTCCCACGATCTGTCGGTGGTGGAGCACATTGCTGATGAAGTGATGGTGATGTACCTGGGCCGCTGCGTGGAGAAGGGGACGAAGGACCAAATCTTCAATAACCCGCGCCACCCGTACACTCAGGCGCTGCTCTCCGCGACACCACGCCTGAACCCGGACGATCGTCGCGAACGCATCAAACTTACCGGTGAACTGCCAAGCCCGCTGAATCCACCGCCAGGCTGCGCCTTCAACGCCCGCTGTCGTCGGCGCTTCGGCCCCTGCACCCAGTTGCAGCCGCAGCTAAAAGACTACGGCGGTCAACTGGTAGCCTGTTTTGCTGTTGATCAGGATGAAAATCCGCAGCGTTAACTCACAAAACCGGGGCCATGCGCTCCGGTTTACTCAATCAACTTCAACAGTGGCGACAAGCATAACAAAATGCCGTACAGCAGAATCATCCAGGCTTTAAACCCGCGAAGTTTTTCCAGTTGTGAGACTTTATAGATCAGGAAAAACGGAATGAGGCACGACACAATGCCATATAACGGGCTTCCCAACTGAAAGAACACCAGCACCGATACACGAAACGAAACCCAAATCGTCAACGTAATGACGATAAAAGTGCAGATCGCCAGAGTCAGCACGAGTGAGTTAATTTTCCTGGTATCAATAATTCGGCTTAACAGATTGAGAATAATGCCTTTAATGGCCTCGTGGAAACCGAGATAAATGCCAAAGAATGCAGTCAGTACGGCAAAGATATTCAGTACCGTAGAGGTGATATGAATGATATGCCCAGGGATCACCTGCGCGGCCAGTGCCAGTGCCGAGATATTTTGTTCAAAGGCAGAAACGGCTTCTTCGTGGCTAATTGAGAAGGTAAACGAAAAGGCAAAAAACAAGATCACCGCAATGAGCGTGATATAGCTAATCCGGTGGGTACGCAGCGCGAGCCGGGTTGCCAGTACTTTATCCGCTTCCCGTTTACGATAGGCAATATTCATTGGGTTAAGTACCTGAATAAATACCGCGGAAAAGAAGCAAAATGGAATAGTAAGCAGGACATCGCGGAAAAAGTCGGAGGCTTGCGGGAAGGCGGTTATATTGGCGAAATTCCAGTGCGGGATCATCGCAAAACCGAACACGACAATAATCCCCACTTTGACCACCACCATTGGTCCGGAAATCTTAAACAGTAATCGTTCACCACCAGACGCAATCGCCACCAGTACGGCGAAAATGGCGACTTTATAAAATAGAGATTGAGAAAGATCGGCATCGGTTAAACCGAAGGTTTTCAGGTACGAGGCGCTGTCGAAAACCACGGAGAGAGAGTAGATAAAAATCCCGTGGATAATCATCAAAAAGTAGATAACCCCGAGGAAAATTCCCCAGTTCTTCCCCAGGTAATGACTGATAATATCGGTGTAGTCATTACAGGAATCGCTTTCAGAAAGGGTTTTTAAATAAATGTCCTGTACTACCCAGGTGGCAGGATAAGCAATGATCGCTGCGGTAATAAATACCCAAATTCCCTTCAAGCCAATTTGTACTGGCATCAGCACGGTTCCGGCACCAATCGCCATGCCTATGCATAATAAAACCCAGCCGAAGTCGTAGCGTGTAAACGGCAATTTCTGATCGTGTTTCGGTAGTGTGTTGTGCTGCATAAAGTCCTGTCCAGAAAGAAGTCGGCCTCGCAAAAATGAATAAACCCAGTTTCTCTTGCGCAACAGGTGGAGAAGTCGAATACGCAGTATGTAAAAAATGAGGCAACAGATTCACTGGGGAGGTCGCGAGGAGGCGCAATTCTACAAAATTGCGCATTTCACTACTAGTCTGGAGTCAGCCCGGATATGAGCTGCAACTATTGCAAATAAAGAAATTAAGCTGGAAGGCATCACGCAATGAGGAAGATTGCCGGGTGCTGACGGCAAAAAACAATCGTAAAATCAGCGGCAAGCCGGAAGGGTTCCGGTGAGGCGCAATGTTGCGGGGGCTTTATCCCTGGTGGCATTGGTTGCTGGAGAGAGAAAACCCCCGCACGTTGCAGGTATGCACCTGACAACATCACGGGGGCTAATCTTGAACCTAGACCACTCAAGAATAGCCGCGAAACGTTGTCATTACAACTCAGGCGGCTATATGACGCTCGCAGAGCTGGGCATGGCCTTCTGGCATGATTTAGCGGCTCCGGTCATTGCTGGCATTCTTGCCAGTCTGATCGTGAACTGGCTGAACAAGCGGAAGTAACGTGCCAGACGGGCGTCAGGCTGCCGTAATGGCAATTTGCGCCCGGATCAGGCCGCAGGGATAAAACTCTGCGGCCTTTTTCGTAAGAAAAATGCAACGGTTGCAAGCGGATAATATTCTGCGGAATGCGCAGCACAGAGTGAAGACGTGACGGATTCCGGAACAGAAAAACAGTCGTAGAATCAGCGGCAAGCCGGAAGGGTTCCGGTGAGGCGCAATGTTGCGGGGGCTTAATCCCTGGTGGCATTGGTTGCTGGAGAGAGAAAACCCCCGCATATTGCAGGTATGCACCTGACAACATCACGGGGGCTAATCTTGAACCCAAACAACTCAAGAATAGCCGCGAAACGTTGTCATTACAACACAGGCGGCTATATGACGCTCGCAGAACTGGGCATGGCCTTCTGGCATGATTTAGCGGCTCCGGTCATTGCTGGCATTCTTGCCAGTATGATCGTGAACTGGCTGAATAAGCGGAAGTAACGTGTCATGCGGGCGTCAGGCTGCCGTAATGGCAATTTGCGCCCGGATCAGGCCGCAGGGGGAAACTCTGCGGCCTTTTTCGTTCTTACTGCGGGTAAGGCACCCAGTCGCCGCCGTTCAGGCGAACGTACGGTTTATCCTGGTATTGAATAACTACTGCATTTGAGTTCTCGGAGACCGGTGCTGTTTGTGGCAACCCACTGGTGAGTTTTTTCCAGTCAACATTGTCTTCGGAGAAAATCTTGCCATCAAGAACGCGAACCACCAGATCGGAGATAGCCAGGAAGCTGCTCGGTTGGTCGATGACAATCGGTGCCCCCTGATGTGGTGCCTTCATGCCGAAGAATTTCACCCCAACGGGGACGTCTGTGATAGACGGGCTAGGGATATCACGTAGACCAGATACCTGCATTCTGTCGCCCTTCAGCGCGCCGCCGTGTTCCGGCACCACGACCACCATCACTTTACGACCCGATTTCTCCAGTTCAGTAAAGAAGGCGTCCAGTTCATCAAAGAATTTTTGCGCCCGCGCGTTGTAATCCGCTGTTTTGCTGACGCCCGGATAATGGTTGCCGTCATGCAGTGGAAGCGTGTTGTAGAACGTGGCACTACGGCTGTTTTTATCTTTTTCGGTAACGTCCAGCCAACGGTTAAGCACGGCGGTATCGTCATAAACCGGCGAACCATCAAAGCCCAGCAAAATAACCGGCAGATTTGTTTGATCCATCAATTCGCTCTGCATGCCGCCATTTTCGCGAACTTCTTTCAAAAAACCGCCGAACTGGCCGTTATGTCCCATCATCAGGTGCTGGGTAAAGCCCAGTTTCGACAGGTTATCAAACAGATAGCAGTCGTTATTTGCCGGTTGATACAGATTAGTGTGCGAAGTCTGCCCGCAGCTGGCGCGCAGTAAACGGATCGCCGCCGGGCCACTGTAGGAGGTGGCGGAGTTAAAGTTCTTGAACTCAATATCGAAATGCGACCACAGTGGATGCGACATCAATCCGGCGGCTTCAATATCCGACCAGGAAAGCGAACAGATATTAATCACCAGTAGTTCAAATGGCTGAGCATCAGCGGGCAGCGAAGACGGGAAGATCGATTTACGTTTCGCCTCCGCGTTATAGAAATTATTCAGCCAGGCGTTAAGGTTTGCTGTTGTTGGCGGTGCAGTTTGTGCGGGTATATCACCCACTACCGGTGCGCCACCCGTCGCCGCAACGGTTGCCGCTGCGTTACCACCCGTCGTTGTTACAGTGGTCGTCGGTTGACCGGCTGGCCACAAGGAGAAACTTGGTCCCGCCAGGGTAAGTACGTTCAGCCATAGCAGAATGGCAACCACAAAAACGGTAATGCGAATCCATTGTGACAGGAATAACCAGGCCACGAATAAAACAAAAATGGCCCCAATCATCTGCCAGTTAATAAAGCGTGTGACAAGATCGATTAAATAATCGGTACTGAACCCCGCCACCTGCGAACCCTGGCTCATTATGCTTTCCGGGCCAGGCAACCAGGTGTCATGCCAGAACAAAGCAAAGCCGATCGGCAGGGCAATCCAGTGGCGCAAGCGATGCAGGCTGTAGCGCGGAATGGGCATCAGCAGAAACGCGGCAAACACCAGATTGAGGAGCGGATGGAAGTTAAGATATCCCGCCCACAACAGGCCGAACTTAACCAGAAAATAGAAGTTCCAGCCGGAAAGGCCGCGCCAGTATTGCCAGAGGGAAGAAGGCATGGCGGTATTTTGCGTAAATTGAGTCATTTTTTGGTTGCCCTGGCTTTTTCCGTGCGGCGTAACGTCCCGGCCGGTTTAACATAACGAGGTTTAGCAAAGAACAAACGTAAGGTGTCGCGAATGCGTCGCAAAGAGTGCCGCGCCAGATAGCCCAGCGGGAAAAATATCAGTGCGCAAACGACAATAATTTCAATGATATCGCTGATGGTCATCATGATGAGCGCTCCACAGCATCATCTAACAGTCGCATTGGTTCTGGTATTCGTCGCCAGTGGCGACCATCGTGCTCGGCATTGATGACCGGTTTAGAACTTTGCGCTAAAGGCAGCGGCATGCCCCATTGTTCTGGGGCAAGCAGGCGCATCTGCACCAGCTCGGCACTGATTTGATCATCTTCAAACCAGACCATTCGGTTTGAGAAAATGTCGCCAGTAGGCAATGGGAAAATATGATTCAACGCGGTATCCAGATCGTTAATCCGACAGAATGAGAGAAACAGCACCAGCCGATTACCGCCAATGGTCATGATATCGCCGGTACGGTTAGGGCGACATAGCGTCAGGGCTTGCTCAACGCGGATACCCGGTACCGGACGTAGGGCAACCAGAACGCCTTTACCGTGGGCAGGTAATAGAGGGTTATTCATCATGTTGTTGACGGCATTACAGAACACATCCCACTTCTGGAAACCACGCAGTTTGAGCGGCTGGGTCATTGACAGCAAGGTAGTGATATCTTCCGGCACATAGCGACTAAACTTCTGCCCTTGCACGCTTTCGATCATCGTCAGACAGCGGGAGAGTGGCGCATTCCACGGGATAACCATATTTGCACCGCAGGCCAATAATAAACGTTCATCGGTGGCGCGCAGGCTGGCGGTATTTTCCCGTACGAGGATTTTCATCGCACTACCGCGCTGGCGACGCAGAGTATGAATGCTGCGGGCCAGTGGCTCGATTTGTGCATTTTGCTGTAAAGAAAAGACCACCGTCGCCGCCTGAGCGGTACGGGCTTCATTGAACAGGACTTCGTTATTGTTGAACAGTTGCCAGTGTTCCGATAGCGGCGGAGCACCCTCCAGTACAGCAACATTACTCAGAATGCGTTTTTCGTCGCTGCGTGGTTGGATTTCCGCCTCCTGGTGTTGAACTAATGTCCAGCAACCATTTTGTTGCTGAACGCTAAGCTGCTGACGGGCGCTGACCCCTTTTTCGTTGCACCAGAAAGCAATATCCAGCAAATGTTGGTCGCCCTGAAAACGCAAACTGGCAAGACCAAAAAGTGAACGGTATTCCTCAAGTAACAATGAAAATTGTTTATCGTTATTATTTCCGGAATTAATTACCAAAAGCGAACAATGGTTTAGCCGGCTCCATTTATTCATTTTATCCAACCATGAGCGAAGCCGCTCGGCAGGAATGTTTTGCCATGCGTTATTTGCGCAAACAAGAATAAAAAGGTAATTATGGGGATCAATAGAACACTGCAAATCACGGGCCAAATAGTATAGACCTTTTTCATGATTTAGCATTGAAAATAATGTTATTTTTCCCGGCCCTTGAGAATCATCTAATTGAAAGATTTTCGCTGGATCGCTGTCCATGCTAATGACCGCGACGTGTGCGGTTTCAGCCTGGGATGCAATTGTTTGATTCGCCAGACTGATAGCATCTTCATGGCGATCGACGTTAAACCACCAGACGCCGCCTGCTGGCATATGTCGCAGCTCATCCCATAATGATGAGATACCGATAGAGAATACAGGGTCCACAATGTCCCTCATGTCAACATTTTGTCTGATTATCAGTTTACTAGCGAAAGCTAAGAAATAAACCTACCATTGAAATTAAAACTTATCAGATTTAGCATGTGAATCAATTTAGCAGGTCACAAGACATGTGATTTTAGTCTTTTCGTTTTTAACTTTTTCTGTTGCGTAACGGAAAGTCAAAAAGTGAGCACATTCCCGTCTCGCCGTAAACAATAAACCGACGAAATGCTCACAGTTAGAATTGTCTCATGAACGGTACGGTTATTTCATAGGGATCAAGAAAAATGAATAACAATGAACCAGATACTCTGCCTGATCCCGCGATAGGCTATATCTTCCAGAATGATATTTTGGCGTTAAAGCAGGCATTTTCACTGCCTGATATTGATTATGCCGATATTTCCCAACGCGAACAGTTGGCCGCGGCATTAAAACGCTGGCCGTTGCTGGCAGAGTTTGCGCAACAAAAGTAGGGGATTGGTGAATGGCCGTACTGGGATTGCAGGGGGTTCGGGGAGGCGTGGGGACAACAACCATCACCGCCGCATTAGCCTGGTCATTACAAATGTTGGGAGAAAATGTCCTGGTGGTCGATGCCTGCCCGGACAACTTGTTGCGCCTGTCATTTAACGTTGATTTTACCCACCGTCAGGGTTGGGCCAGAGCTATGCTGGATGGCCAGGACTGGCGTGACGCCGGGTTACGCTATACCTCGCAGCTCGATTTGCTGCCTTTTGGTCAGTTATCCATTGAAGAACAAGAAAATCCACAGCACTGGCAAACCCGGCTGAGCGATATTTGCTCCGGCTTACAGCAACTAAAAGCCAGCGGGCGTTACCAGTGGATTTTAATTGACTTACCGCGTGATGCCTCGCAGATAACCCACCAGCTGCTGAGTTTGTGCGATCACTCGCTGGCAATCGTCAATGTGGATGCCAACTGCCATATCCGACTGCATCAGCAAGCGCTGCCGGATGGTGCACATATTTTGATTAATGACTTCCGTATTGGCAGCCAGGTTCAGGACGATATTTACCAGCTTTGGTTGCAAAGCCAGCGCCGATTGCTGCCGATGCTCATTCATCGTGATGAAGCGATGGCTGAATGTCTGGCAGCTAAGCAACCAGTCGGTGAATTTCGCAGTGATGCGCTGGCGGCTGAAGAAATACTGACGCTGGCTAACTGGTGCCTGTTAAACTATTCCGGGCTGAAAACGCCAGTCGGGAGTGCATCATGAGTATCCTGACCCGGTGGTTGCTTATCCCGCCGGTCAACGCACGGCTTATCGGGCGTTATCGCGATTATCGTCGTCACGGCGCGTCGGCTTTCAGCGCGACGCTCGGCTGTTTCTGGATGATCCTGGCCTGGATTTTTATTCCGCTGGAGCACCCGCGCTGGCAGCGTATTCGCGCAGAACATAAAAACCTGTATCCGCATATCAACGCCTCGCGTCCGCGTCCGCTGGACCCGGTCCGTTATCTTATTCAAACATGCTGGTTACTGATCGGTGCATCGCGCAAAGAAACGCCGAAACCGCGCAGGCGGGCATTTTCAGGTCTACAAAATATTCGTGGACGTTACCATCAATGGATGAACGAGCTGCCTGAGCGCGTTAGCCATAAAACACAGCATCTTGATGAGAAAAAAGAGCTCGGTCATTTGAGTGCCGGGGCGCGGCGGTTGATCCTTGGTATCATCGTCACCTTCTCGCTGATTCTGGCGTTAATCTGCGTTACTCAGCCGTTTAACCCGCTAGCGCAGTTTATCTTCCTGATGCTGCTGTGGGGGGTAGCGCTGATCGTACGGCGGATGCCGGGGCGCTTCTCGGCGCTGATGCTGATTGTGCTGTCGCTGACCGTTTCTTGCCGTTATATCTGGTGGCGTTACACCTCGACGTTAAACTGGGACGATCCGGTCAGCCTGGTGTGCGGGCTTATTCTACTCTTCGCTGAAACGTACGCGTGGATTGTGCTGGTGCTCGGCTATTTCCAGGTCGTATGGCCTCTGAATCGTCAGCCGGTGCCATTGCCGAAAGATATGTCGCTGTGGCCGTCGGTGGATATCTTTGTCCCGACTTACAACGAAGATCTCAACGTGGTGAAAAATACCATTTACGCTTCGCTGGGTATCGACTGGCCGAAAGACAAGCTGAACATCTGGATCCTCGATGACGGCGGCAGGGAAGAGTTTCGCCAGTTTGCGCAAAACGTGGGGGTGAAATATATCGCCCGTACCACTCATGAACATGCGAAAGCGGGCAACATCAACAATGCGCTGAAATATGCCAAAGGCGAGTTCGTGTCGATATTCGACTGCGACCACGTACCAACGCGATCGTTCCTGCAAATGACCATGGGCTGGTTCCTGAAAGAGAAACAGCTGGCGATGATGCAGACGCCGCACCACTTCTTCTCGCCGGATCCGTTTGAACGCAACCTGGGGCGTTTCCGTAAAACACCGAACGAAGGCACGCTGTTCTATGGTCTGGTGCAGGACGGCAATGATATGTGGGATGCCACTTTCTTCTGCGGCTCATGTGCGGTGATTCGCCGTAAGCCGCTGGATGAGATTGGCGGTATTGCTGTCGAAACGGTAACCGAAGATGCGCACACTTCTCTGCGTCTGCACCGTCGTGGCTACACCTCCGCGTATATGCGTATTCCGCAGGCAGCGGGGCTGGCGACCGAAAGTCTCTCGGCGCATATCGGTCAGCGTATTCGCTGGGCGCGCGGGATGGTGCAAATCTTCCGTCTCGATAACCCGCTCACCGGTAAAGGGCTGAAGTTTGCTCAGCGACTGTGCTATGTCAACGCCATGTTCCACTTCTTGTCGGGCATTCCACGGCTGATCTTCCTGACTGCGCCGCTGGCGTTCCTGCTGTTTCATGCCTACATCATCTACGCGCCAGCGTTGATGATCGCCCTGTTTGTGCTACCGCATATGATCCATGCCAGCCTGACTAACTCGAAGATCCAGGGCAAATATCGCCACTCTTTCTGGAGTGAAATCTACGAAACGGTGCTGGCGTGGTATATCGCACCACCGACGCTGGTGGCGCTGATTAACCCGCACAAAGGCAAATTTAACGTCACCGCCAAAGGTGGACTGGTGGAAGAAGAGTACGTCGACTGGGTGATCTCGCGGCCCTACATCTTCCTTGTTCTGCTCAACCTGGTGGGCGTAGCGGTTGGGATCTGGCGCTACTTCTATGGTCCGCCAACCGAGATGCTCACCGTGGTCGTCAGTATGGTGTGGGTATTCTACAACCTGATTATTCTCGGCGGCGCAGTCGCAGTATCGGTAGAAAGCAAACAGGTACGCCGATCGCACCGCGTGGAGATGACGATGCCCGCAGCAATTGCCCGCGAAGATGGTCACCTCTTCTCGTGTACCGTTCAGGATTTCTCCGACGGTGGTTTGGGGATCAAGATCAACGGTCAGGCGCAGATTCTGGAAGGGCAGAAAGTGAATCTGTTGCTTAAACGCGGTCAGCAGGAATACGTCTTCCCGGCTCAGGTGGCGCGCGTGATGGGTAATGAAGTTGGGCTGAAATTAATGCCGCTCACTACCCAGCAACATATCGATTTTGTGCAGTGTACGTTTGCCCGTGCGGATACATGGGCGCTCTGGCAGGACAGCTACCCGGAAGATAAGCCGCTGGAAAGTCTGCTGGATATTCTGAAGCTCGGCTTCCGTGGCTACCGCCATCTGGCGGAATTTGCGCCTTCTTCGGTGAAGGGCATATTCCGTGTGCTGACTTCTCTGGTTTCCTGGGTTGTATCGTTTATTCCGCGCCGCCCGGAGCGGAGCGAAACGGCACAACCATCGGATCAGGCTTTGGCTCAACAATGATGATAACGCGATGAAAAGAAAAATATTCTGGATTTGTGCAGTGGCTCTGGGGATGAGTGCGTTCCCCTCTTTCATGACGCAGGCGACGCCAGCAACGCAACCACTGATCAATGCTGAGCCAGCTGTAGCCGCCCAGGCGGAGCAAAATCCGCAGGTGGGGCAAGTGATGCCGGGCGTGCAGGGCGCAGATGCGCCAGTCGTGGCGCAGAACGGTCCTTCCCGTGATGTGAAGCTGACCTTTGCGCAAATTGCGCCGCCGCCGGGCAGCATGGTGCTACGTGGCATTAACCCGAACGGCAGCATTGAGTTTGGTATGCGCAGCGATGAAGTGGTGACGAAGGCGATGCTCAACCTCGAATACACGCCATCGCCATCATTACTGCCTGTCCAGTCGCAGTTAAAGGTTTATCTCAATGATGAACTGATGGGCGTGCTGCCAGTGACCAAAGAACAGTTGGGTAAAAAAACGCTGGCACAAATGCCCATTAACCCGCTGTTTATTACTGATTTCAACCGTGTGCGGCTGGAGTTTGTCGGCCATTATCAGGACGTGTGCGAAAACCCGGCCAGCACCACGCTTTGGCTGGATGTTGGGCGGAGCAGTGGACTGGATCTGACCTATCAGACCCTGAATGTGAAGAATGACCTGTCACACTTCCCGGTGCCATTCTTTGACCCGCGTGATAACCGCACCAACACCTTGCCGATGGTCTTTGCGGGTGCGCCGGATGTTGAGCTGCAACAAGCATCTGCCATTGTCGCCTCGTGGTTTGGTTCGCGTTCTGGCTGGCGTGGGCAGAACTTCCCGGTGCTCTATAACCAACTGCCGGATCGCAATGCCATTGTCTTTGCCACCAATGACAAACGCCCGGACTTCCTGCGCGATCATCCGGCGGTAAAAGCCCCGGTGATTGAGATGATTAACCATCCGCAGAATCCTTACGTCAAACTGCTGGTGGTGTTTGGTCGTGACGACAAAGACTTGTTGCAGGCAGCGAAAGGTATCGCTCAGGGTAACATTCTGTTCCGTGGTGAAAGTGTGGTAGTGAATGAAGTGAAACCGCTGCTACCGCGTAAACCGTACGATGCGCCGAACTGGGTGCGTACCGATCGTCCGGTCACCTTTGGTGAACTGAAAACCTATGAAGAACAATTACAATCCAGCGGTCTTGAGCCAGCAGCGATTAACGTTTCGCTAAACCTGCCGCCGGATCTCTACCTGATGCGCAGTACCGGCATTGATATGGATATTAATTACCGCTACACCATGCCGCCGGTGAAAGACAGTTCGCGGATGGATATCAGCCTGAATAACCAGTTCCTGCAATCCTTCAACCTGAGCAGCAAACAGGAGGCGAACCGCCTGCTGCTGCGGATTCCGGTATTACAAGGTTTGCTGGATGGCAAAACGGATGTCTCTATTCCAGCGCTGAAACTGGGCGCGACCAACCAGCTGCGGTTCGACTTTGAGTATATGAACCCGATGCCGGGCGGTTCGGTGGATAACTGCATTACCTTCCAGCCGGTGCAGAATCATGTGGTGATTGGTGACGACTCCACCATCGACTTCTCGAAGTATTACCACTTCATCCCGATGCCGGATCTACGCGCCTTTGCTAACGCGGGCTTCCCGTTCAGCCGGATGGCGGATTTGTCGCAAACCATCACCGTGATGCCGAAAACGCCAAACGAAGCACAGATGGAAACCTTGCTGAATACCGTTGGCTTTATCGGTGCGCAGACGGGCTTCCCGGCGATTAACCTGACGGTGACCGATGATGGCAGCACCATTCAGGGCAAAGATGCCGACATCATGATCGTCGGTGGTATCCCGGACAAACTGAAAGATGACAAGCAGATCGACCTGTTGGTGCAGGCTACCGAAAGCTGGGTAAAAACGCCGATGCGCCAGACCCCGTTCCCCGGTATTGTGCCGGACGAGAGCGATCGCGCGGCAGAAACCCAGTCAACGCTGACCTCTTCCGGTGCGATGGCGGCGGTGATTGGCTTCCAGTCGCCGTATAACGAC
This sequence comes from Escherichia sp. E.sYA108, assembly GCF_011754335.1. Classification (NCBI taxonomy): domain Bacteria; kingdom Pseudomonadati; phylum Pseudomonadota; class Gammaproteobacteria; order Enterobacterales; family Enterobacteriaceae; genus Escherichia; species Escherichia sp. E.sYA108. Next base: position 206,802 of record NZ_JAAQVZ010000001.1, read on the forward strand.
CAGCGCAGCGTGATTGCGCTGCTGGCAGATAGCCCACGCGGTTATGAAATGCTTAACGATGCGGTGAACGATAGCGGCAAACGCGCCACCATGTTCGGTTCGGTCGCGGTGATCCGCGAGTCCGGTATCAACAGCCTACGTGTTGGCGATGTTTATTACGTAGGTCATCTGCCGTGGTTCGAGCGCTTGTGGTATGCGCTGGCAAACCATCCGATTCTGCTGGCGGTGCTGGCGGCTATCAGTGTGATATTGCTGGCGTGGGTACTGTGGCGTCTGCTGCGTATTATTAGTCGTCGTCGTCTTAACCCGGATAACGAGTAATTGAAGATGAATGTGTTGCGTAGTGGACTCGTGACGATGCTGCTGCTGGCTGCCTTTAGTGTTCAGGCAGCCTGTACCTGGCCTGCCTGGGAGCAGTTTAAAAAGGATTACATCAGTCAGGAAGGGCGCGTCATCGACCCCAGCGACGCGCGCAAAATCACCACCTCCGAAGGGCAAAGTTACGGCATGTTCTTTGCCCTGGCGGCTAACGACCGTGCAGCTTTCGATAATCTTCTCGACTGGACGCAGAACAATCTCGCTCAGGGTTCTTTAAAAGAACATTTGCCCGCCTGGCTGTGGGGCAAGAAAGAGAACAGTAAGTGGGAAGTGCTGGACAGCAATTCGGCCTCCGATGGTGATGTCTGGATGGCCTGGTCGTTGCTGGAGGCGGGGCGTTTGTGGAAAGAGCAGCGTTATACCGACATCGGCAGCGCATTGCTAAAACGTATCGCGCGGGAGGAAGTGGTGACGGTGCCTGGGCTGGGCTCCATGTTGTTACCGGGCAAAGTGGGTTTTGCTGAGGATAACAGCTGGCGTTTTAACCCCAGCTACCTGCCGCCGACGCTGGCGCAGTATTTCACCCGCTTTGGCGCGCCGTGGACCACGCTGCGCGAAACCAATCAACGTTTATTGCTGGAAACCGCCCCGAAAGGCTTTTCGCCAGACTGGGTGCGCTATGAGAAAGACAAAGGCTGGCAGCTAAAAGCCGAAAAAACATTGATCAGCAGCTACGACGCTATCCGCGTTTACATGTGGGTAGGCATGATGCCTGACAGCGATCCGCAAAAAGCGCGGATGCTCAACCGGTTTAAACCGATGGCGACATTCACTGAGAAAAACGGTTATCCGCCGGAAAAAGTGGATGTGGCTACGGGGAAAGCGCAGGGTAAAGGACCGGTCGGTTTTTCTGCCGCCATGCTGCCCTTTTTACAAAACCGCGATGCGCAGGCCGTTCAGCGCCAGCGCGTGGCCGATAACTTTCCCGGCAGCGATGCCTATTACAACTATGTGCTGACCCTGTTTGGACAAGGCTGGGATCAACACCGTTTCCGCTTCTCGACAAAAGGTGAGTTATTACCTGACTGGGGCCAGGAATGCGCAAATTCACACTAAACATATTCACGCTTTCCCTCGGTCTGGCCGTCATGCCGATGGTCGAGGCAGCACCAACCGCTCAGCAACAGTTGCTGGAGCAAGTTCGGTTAGGCGAAGCGACCCATCGTGAAGACCTGGTGCAACAGTCGTTGTATCGGCTGGAACTTATTGATCCGAATAACCCGGATGTGATTGCTGCCCGTTTTCGTTCTCTGTTACGTCAGGGCGATATTGATGGCGCACAAAAACAGCTCGATCGGCTGTCGCAGTTAGCGCCGAGTTCAAATGCGTATAAATCGTCACGGACTACGATGCTGCTTTCCACGTCGGATGGTCGTCAGGCACTGCAACAGGCAAGATTGCAGGCGACGACTGGTCATGCGGAAGAAGCTGTGGCGAGTTACAACAAACTGTTCAACGGTGCGCCGCCGGAAGGTGACATTGCTGTCGAGTACTGGAGTACGGTGGCGAAAATTCCGGCCCGCCGTGGCGAAGCGATTAATCAGCTAAAACGCATTAATGCGGATACGCCGGGCAACACGGGCCTGCAAAACAATCTGGCGCTATTACTGTTTAGTAGCGATCGCCGTGATGAAGGTTTTGCCGTCCTGGAACAGATGGCGAAATCGAACGCCGGGCGCGAAGGGGCCTCTAAAATCTGGTACGGGCAGATTAAAGACATGCCTGTCAGCGATGCCAGCGTTCAGGCACTGAAAAAATATCTCTCGATCTTTAGCGATGGCGATAGCGTAGCTGCTGCACAATCGCAACTGGCAGAACAGCAAAAACAGCTGGCCGACCCTGCTTTCCGCGCTCGTGCGCAAGGTTTAGCGGCGGTGGACTCTGGCATGGCGGGTAAAGCCATTCCCGAACTACAACAGGCGGTGCGGGCGAACCCGAAAGACAGTGAGGCTCTGGGGGCGCTGGGCCAGGCGTATTCTCAGAAAGGCGATCGCGCTAATGCGGTGGCGAATCTGGAAAAAGCCCTCGCGCTGGATCCGCACAACAGCAATAACGACAAATGGAACAGTCTGCTGAAAGTAAACCGCTACTGGCTGGCGATCCAGCAGGGCGATGCCGCGCTGAAAGCCAATAATCCTGACCCGGCAGAACGGCTGTTCCAGCAGGCACGTAATGTCGATAACACCGACAGCTATGCAGTGCTTGGGCTGGGCGATGTGGCGATGGCGCGCAAAGATTATCCCGCCGCCGAACGCTATTACCAGCAGACCTTGCGTATGGACAGCGGCAACACTAACGCCGTGCGCGGGCTGGCGAATATTTACCGCCAGCAGTCGCCAGAAAAAGCCGAAGCGTATATCGCCTCGCTCTCTGCCAGCCAGCGGCGCAGCATTGATGATATCGAACGCAGCCTGCAAAACGACCGTCTGGCACAGCAGGCAGAGGCACTGGAAAACCAGGGGAAATGGGCGCAGGCGGCAGCACTTCAGCGGCAACGACTGGCGCTGGACCCCGGCAGTGTATGGATTACTTACCGACTTTCGCAGGATCTCTGGCAGGCCGGACAACGCAGCCAGGCCGATACGTTAATGCGCAATCTGGCGCAGCAGAAGCCGAACGACCCGGAGCAGGTTTACGCTTACGGGCTGTACCTCTCCGGTCACGACCAGGACAGAGCGGCGTTGGCGCATATCAACAGCCTGCCGCGCGGGCAGTGGAACAGCAATATTCAGGAGCTGGTTAATCGACTGCAAAACGATCAGGTGCTGGAAACCGCTAATCGCCTGCGAGAAAACGGTAAAGAGGCAGAAGCGGAAGCGATGCTGCGCCAGCAACCGCCTTCCTCGCGTATTGACCTCACGCTGGCTGACTGGGCGCAGCAGCGACGTGATTACACCGCCGCCCGCGCTGCATATCAGAATGTCCTGACGCGGGAGCCAACTAACGCCGATGCCATTCTTGGTCTGACGGAAGTGGATATTGCTGCCGGTGACAAAGCGGCGGCACGTAGCCAGCTGGCGAAACTGCCTGCCATTGATAACGCCTCGCTGAACACACAGCGGCGCGTGGCGCTGGCACAGGCGCAGCTTGGCGATACCGCAGCGGCGCAGCAGACATTTAATAAGTTGATCCCGCAGGCAAAATCTCAGCCACCGTCGATGGAAAGCGCGATGGTACTGCGTGATGGTGCGAAGTTTGAAGCGCTGGCGGGCGATCCAACGCAGGCGCTGGAAACCTACAAAGACGCTATGGTTGCATCCGGTGTGACCACGACGCGTCCGCAGGATAACGACACCTTTACCCGGCTGACCCGTAACGACGAGAAAGATGACTGGCTGAAACGCGGCGTGCGCAGCGATACGGCGGACCTCTATCGCCAGCAGGATCTTAACGTCACTCTCGAGCACGATTACTGGGGTTCGAGCGGTACCGGTGGTTACTCCGATCTGAAAGCGCACACCACTATGTTGCAGGTGGACGCGCCCTATTCTGACGGGCGGATGTTCTTTCGCAGTGATTTCGTCAATATGAACGTCGGCAGTTTCTCCACTAATGCCGATGGCAAATGGGATGACAACTGGGGCACCTGTACATTACAGGACTGTAGCGGCAACCGCAGCCAGTCGGATTCCGGTGCCAGCGTGGCGGTCGGCTGGCGAAATGACGTCTGGAGCTGGGATATCGGTACCACGCCGATGGGCTTCAACGTGGTGGATGTGGTCGGCGGCATCAGTTACAGCGATGATATCGGGCCGCTGGGTTACACCGTTAACGCCCACCGTCGGCCCATCTCCAGTTCTTTGCTGGCCTTTGGTGGGCAAAAAGACTCTCCGAGCAATACCGGGAAAAAATGGGGCGGCGTGCGTGCCGACGGCGTGGGGCTAAGTCTGAGTTACGATAAAGGTGAAGCAAACGGCGTCTGGGCATCGCTTAGCGGTGATCAGTTAACCGGTAAAAATGTCGAAGATAACTGGCGTGTGCGCTGGATGACGGGCTATTACTATAAGGTCATCAACCAGAACAATCGCCGCGTCACAATCGGCCTGAACAACATGATCTGGCATTATGACAAAGACCTGAGTGGCTACTCACTCGGTCAGGGCGGTTACTACAGTCCGCAGGAATACCTGTCGTTTGCCATACCGGTGATGTGGCGGGAGCGCACGGAAAACTGGTCGTGGGAGCTGGGGGCGTCTGGCTCGTGGTCGCATTCACGCACCAAAACCATGCCGCGTTATCCGCTGATGAATCTGATCCCGACCGACTGGCAGGAAGAAGCTGCGCGGCAATCCAACGATGGCGGCAGCAGTCAGGGCTTTGGCTACACGGCGCGGGCATTACTTGAACGACGTGTTACTTCCAACTGGTTTGTCGGCACGGCAATTGATATCCAGCAGGCAAAAGATTACGCACCCAGCCATTTCCTGCTCTACGTACGTTATTCCGCCGCCGGATGGCAGGGTGACATGGATTTACCGCCGCAGCCGCTGATACCTTACGCCGACTGGTAAGTTTTCAGATAGCGCCTCTCTTAATGCCGCTGCGATCGGGTATACTCGGGCGGCAATCTGGGATTTCCGGGGGGAGACAATTTGCGCGTAAGTCGCTCGTTAACAATCAAGCAGATGGCAATGGTGGCAGCCGTTGTCCTGGTGTTCGTTTTTATTTTTTGCACCGTTTTGCTGTTCCATCTGGTCCAGCAGAATCGCTATAACACGGCTACGCAACTGGAAAGCATTGCTCGCTCTGTCCGCGAACCCTTATCTTCTGCCATTTTGAAAGGCGATATTCCCGAAGCGGAAGCTATTCTTGCCAGCATTAAACCGGCCGGCGTGGTCAGCCGTGCCGATGTAGTGCTGCCCAACCAGTTCCAGGCGCTGCGTAAAAGTTTTATTCCAGAGCGTCCGGTGCCGGTAATGGTTACTCGCCTGTTTGAGCTACCGGTGCAAATCTCGCTGGGCGTTTACTCGCTGGAACGTCCGGCAAACCCGCAGCCAATTGCCTATCTGGTGTTACAGGCGGATTCCTTCCGCATGTATAAGTTCGTGATGAGCACCCTCTCAACGTTAGTGACCATTTACTTACTTTTGTCGTTAATATTGACGGTGGCGATTAGCTGGTGCATTAACCGCCTGATTTTGCATCCGTTACGCAATATTGCTCGCGAACTTAACGCCATCCCACCCCAGGAGCTTGTTGGTCACCAACTGGCATTACCGCGTCTGCATCAGGACGATGAAATCGGTATGTTGGTGCGCAGTTACAACCTCAACCAGCAATTGCTGCAGCGCCATTATGAAGAACAGAACGAAAATGCGATGCGCTTCCCGGTGTCGGATTTGCCGAACAAAGCCTTGCTGATGGAGATGCTGGAGCAGGTGGTGGCGCGTAAACAAACTACCGCGCTGATGATCATCACCTGTGAAACCCTGCGTGATACTGCGGGTGTGCTGAAAGAGGCGCAACGAGAAATTCTGCTGCTGACGCTGGTGGAAAAACTCAAATCGGTACTGTCGCCACGCATGATCCTCGCGCAGATTAGCGGTTATGACTTTGCTGTCATTGCCAACGGTGTACAGGAACCGTGGCACGCTATCACATTAGGTCAGCAAGTGCTCACTATCATTAGCGAGCGCCTGCCGATTGAACGTATTCAACTCCGTCCGCACTGTAGCATTGGCGTGGCGATGTTCTACGGCGATCTCACCGCCGAACAGCTTTACAGTCGCGCTATTTCTGCGGCATTTACCGCTCGCCATAAAGGCAAAAATCAGATTCAGTTCTTTGATCTGCAGCAGATGGAAGCCGCCCAGAAGCGGTTGACGGAAGAGAGCGATATCCTTAATGCACTGGAAAATCATCAGTTTGCGATTTGGTTACAGCCACAGGTCGAGATGACCAGCGGTAAACTGGTCAGTGCGGAAGTGTTACTGCGTATCCAGCAACCGGATGGCAGTTGGGACCTGCCCGATGGCTTAATCGATCGCATTGAGTGCTGTGGGCTGATGGTTACCGTCGGTCACTGGGTGCTGGAAGAGTCCTGTCGATTGCTTGCTGCCTGGCAAGAGCGCGGCATTATGCTGCCCTTGTCGGTAAACCTCTCAGCGCTGCAACTGATGCATCCAAATATGGTGGCGGATATGCTGGAACTGTTAACCCGCTATCGCATTCAGCCGGGAACACTGATTCTGGAAGTGACAGAAAGCCGACGTATTGACGATCCTCATGCTGCGGTGGCAATCCTCCGTCCGCTGCGCAATGCCGGAGTTCGGGTGGCGCTGGATGATTTCGGCATGGGCTACGCAGGGCTGCGTCAGCTGCAGCATATGAAATCGTTGCCAATCGACGTACTGAAAATCGACAAAATGTTTGTTGAAGGTTTGCCGGAAGATAGCAGCATGATTGCTGCAATTATCATGCTGGCGCAGAGCCTGAACTTACAAATGATTGCCGAAGGCGTGGAGACTGAAGCACAACGCGACTGGCTGGCAAAAGCGGGCGTTGGTATTGCCCAGGGCTTCCTTTTTGCTCGCCCACTCCCTATTGAAATCTTCGAAGAGAGTTACCTGGAAGAAAAGTAGCTACCCCAAACTGATTACAAAACTTTAAAAAGTGCTGGTTTGTGCGAGCCAGCTCAAACTTTTTAACCTTTTTGTTTCAATTATGATCCAGGTACATTTCTGTGATGTTGTCTGGGTGTTATTTTAAGGCCGCAGGTACCCCATAACCTTACAAGACCTGTGGTTTTACTAAAGGACACCCTATGAAAACCTCTCTGTTTAAAAGCCTTTACTTTCAGGTCCTGACAGCGATAGCCATTGGTATTCTCCTTGGCCATTTCTATCCTGAAATAGGCGAGCAAATGAAACCGCTTGGCGACGGCTTCGTTAAGCTCATTAAGATGATCATCGCTCCTGTCATCTTTTGTACCGTCGTAACGGGCATTGCGGGCATGGAAAGCATGAAGGCGGTCGGTCGTACCGGCGCAGTCGCACTGCTTTACTTTGAAATTGTCAGTACCATCGCGCTGATTATTGGTCTTATCATCGTTAACGTCGTGCAGCCTGGTGCCGGAATGAACGTCGATCCGGCAACGCTTGATGCGAAAGCGGTAGCGGTTTACGCCGATCAGGCGAAAGACCAGGGCATTGTCGCCTTCATTATGGATGTCATCCCGGCGAGCGTCATTGGCGCATTTGCCAGCGGTAACATTCTGCAGGTACTGCTGTTTGCCGTACTGTTTGGTTTTGCGCTCCACCGTCTGGGCAGCAAAGGCCAACTGATTTTTAACGTGATCGAAAGTTTCTCGCAGGTCATTTTCGGCATCATCAATATGATCATGCGTCTGGCACCTATTGGTGCGTTCGGGGCAATGGCGTTTACCATCGGTAAATACGGCGTCGGCACACTGGTGCAACTGGGGCAGCTGATTATCTGTTTCTACATCACCTGTATCCTGTTTGTGGTGCTGGTATTGGGTTCAATCGCTAAAGCGACTGGTTTCAGTATCTTCAAATTTATCCGTTACATCCGTGAAGAACTGCTGATTGTACTGGGGACTTCATCTTCCGAGTCGGCGCTGCCGCGTATGCTAGACAAGATGGAGAAACTCGGCTGCCGCAAATCGGTGGTGGGGCTGGTCATCCCGACAGGCTACTCGTTTAACCTTGATGGCACATCGATATACCTGACAATGGCGGCGGTGTTTATCGCCCAGGCCACTAACAGTCAGATGGATATCGTCCACCAAATCACGCTGTTAATCGTGTTGCTGCTTTCTTCTAAAGGGGCGGCAGGGGTAACGGGTAGTGGTTTTATCGTGCTGGCGGCGACGCTCTCTGCGGTGGGCCATTTGCCTGTAGCGGGTCTGGCGCTGATCCTCGGTATCGACCGCTTTATGTCAGAAGCTCGTGCGCTGACTAACCTGGTCGGTAACGGCGTAGCGACCATTGTCGTTGCTAAGTGGGTGAAAGAACTGGACCACAAAAAACTGGACGATGTGCTGAATAATCGTGCGCCGGATGGCAAAACGCACGAATTATCCTCTTAATCTCACCACTTATGCCCGCACTCCCTTCCCCGAGTGCGGGTGTTTGCGCATAATTGACCCCTGTGCCTGAACTTACCACCTGGGTGAGTTCAGGTTTATTTCACTTCTTCCGTGACATTTTCATGTTCTTGCGGTCTAACACGAAGTGTTTTTAACGTCATTTAGACTGACCGACAACGGGCAGTTTTTTATTACCAGGATAGTTGATCAGGGGTTCACATGCAGGGCACAAAAATTCGACTTTTAGCGGGCGGTTTGCTGATGATGGCCACTGCTGGCTATGTGCAGGCAGATGCGCTCCAGCCTGATCCAGCATGGCAACAGGGGACGCTTTCCAACGGTTTACAGTGGCAAGTGCTGACTACGCCCCAACGTCCCAGCGATCGTGTTGAAATTCGCCTGCTGGTTAATACCGGTTCGCTCGCCGAAAGTACACAACAGAGCGGTTACAGTCACGCCATCCCTCGTATTGCGCTAACGCAAAGCGGTGGCCTTGACGCAGCGCAGGCGCGTTCATTGTGGCAGCAGGGGATCGACCCTAAACGCCCGATGCCGCCGGTAATTGTCTCTTATGACACCACGCTGTTTAATCTGAGTTTGCCCAATAACCGTAACGACTTGCTGAAAGAGGCGCTCTCTTATCTGGCAAATGCCACTGGCAAACTGACTATCACGCCAGAAACCATCAACCATGCGTTGCAAAGTCAGGACATGGTGGCAACCTGGCCTGCCGATACTAAAGAGGGCTGGTGGCGTTATCGTCTGAAAGGATCAACCTTGTTAGGTCACGATCCTGCCGATCCGCTGAAACAACCCGTTGAAGCGGAAAAGATTAAAGATTTCTATCAGAAATGGTACACCCCGGATGCAATGACGCTGCTGGTGGTGGGAAACGTGGATGCGCGCTCGGTCGTCGACCAAATCAATAAAACGTTTGGCGAACTGAAAGGCAAACGTGAAACACCGGCTCCGGTGCCGACGCTTTCTCCGCTGCGTGCGGAAGCGGTGAGTATTATGACCGACGCGGTGCGTCAGGACCGGCTATCTATCATGTGGGATACGCCGTGGCAGCCGATTCGTGAATCAGCCGCACTGCTGCGCTACTGGCGTGCGGACCTGGCCCGTGAGGCGCTGTTCTGGCATGTTCAGCAAGCGTTAAGCGCCAGTAACAGTAAAGACATCGGTCTTGGATTTGACTGTCGTGTGCTGTATCTGCGTGCGCAGTGTGCCATCAACATCGAATCACCAAACGACAAGCTGAACAGCAACCTTAATCTGGTGGCGCGTGAACTGGCGAAGGTTCGCGATAAAGGTCTGCCGGAAGAAGAGTTCAATGCGTTAGTGGCGCAAAAGAAACTGGAGCTGCAGAAACTGTTTGCCGCCTATGCGCGAGCTGATACCGATATTCTGATGGGGCAGCGGATGCGTTCGTTGCAAAATCAGGTCGTCGATATCGCGCCGGAGCAATATCAGAAACTGCGTCAGGATTTCCTTAACAGCCTGACGGTGGAGATGTTAAATCAGGATCTGCGTCAGCAGTTGTCGAATGATATGGCGTTAATACTGCTGCAGCCGAAAGGCGAGCCGGAATTTAACATGAAAGCGTTGCAGGCGGCCTGGGATCAAATCATGGCCCCATCGACTGCGGCTGCCGCCACATCTGTCGCCACGGATGACGTACATCCTGAAGTGACGGATATTCCACCTGTACAGTAATGCCTGATGGTGATGAGTTAGCACAACCATCAGGTATTTATGGATGAGCTGGATAGGGGGGTAACACTCTATCCAGCCTTTTGCATATGCTGCTTTTACGCTGGCATCGCTTCACGCGGGATAATCGCGCCGCGATACTGAATAACGGTACTTGCGGTCAGGTGCCCGCGTTTCGCTGCGTCTTCCGCAATTCCGCCCGTCAAACGTACCGCCAGATAACCGGCACTGAAAGAGTCGCCAGCTGCGGTGGTATCGATCACTTTTTCTTTCGGCAGTTTTACCGCCGGAACATCCACTAACCCTTCGCCAGCAATGGACACCAGGCAAGAATCCGCCCCGCGTTTCACCACCACTTCTTTCACGCCCGCGTTATGGGTGCGCGCAATGACGTCTTCCACCGGCTGTTGACCCCACAGCGCGTCTTCATCGTCCAGCGTCAGGAAGGCGATATCCGTGCATTCCAGCATTTGTTGGTACACCTGCTGTGTCTCTTCTTTGCTGGCCCACAGGCGCGGACGATAGTTATTGTCGAAAATCACTTTTCCGCCGTTGGCGCGGCATTCGCGCAGCAGGGAAAGCAGCTTTTCGCGGCTGGTCGGGCTTAAGATCGCCAGGCTAATCCCGCTCAGGTAGAGATAATCGAAATTCGCCAGCTCTTCGCAAATCGCCGCGGATTGCTCACTCTCCAGCCAGAATTTGGCGGCGGCTTCGTTACGCCAGTAGTAGAACGTACGTTCGCCGGTGCTGTCGGTTTCAATGTAGTAAAGGCCCGGCAGACGGTTTTCCATCCGTTGGGTCAGGGAAGTATCAACGTTCTCGCCGCGCCAGGCGTCCAGCATCTGCTGGCTAAAACTGTCCGTTCCCAGCGCCGTTACGTAATGAACGGTTAATGCCGCAGGATCGACCTGACGGGCGATATAGACGGAAGTGTTCAGGGTATCGCCGCCGAAACCGCGCTTAACGTCCGCGCCTTTCTCGGAAAGCTCAATCATGCATTCGCCAATCACGGCAATCTTTTTGGACATAGTCGTGAACCTGATCTGTAAAAAATTAGCGTTAGTTTGCGCTGTGGTGGTTTGCTGGTCAACCATATTAAAACAGTGTTCCATTATTTTTTTGAGCCAGAACGTATTCCTGAAAGATTCCATTGTGGAGTGGGGAAATTTACCCCGGCCAGGCGGTAAAGTTCTGCCTTTGCGCGCCGATAATCTTTGTCGAGTCCGGGCAGCATCACTTTTAAACACAGGACATCTTTGATGATAAGGCAGGTTATCCAGCGAATAAGCAACCCTGAAGCAAGCATCGAGAGCTTGCAGGAACGGCGTTTTTGGTTGCAGTGTGAGCGTGCTTACACCTGGCAGCCGATCTATCAAACATGCGGGCGGTTAATGGCCGTGGAGCTATTAACGGTGGTCACGCATCCCTTGAACCCTTCGCAACGCCTGCCGCCGGATCGCTATTTTACTGAAATCACCGTTAGCCATCGGATGGAGGTTGTGAAAGAGCAGATTGATTTGCTGGCGCAAAAAGCCGACTTCTTTGTAGAGCACGGCCTGCTGGCATCGGTCAATATTGATGGCCCTACGCTCATCGCCCTGCGTCAGCAACCAAAAATCCTGCGCCAGATTGAGCGTCTTCCCTGGCTGCGTTTCGAACTGGTGGAACACATCCGCCTGCCGAAAGATTCAACCTTTGCCTCGATGTGTGAATTTGGCCCGCTGTGGCTGGATGATTTTGGTACCGGGATGGCAAATTTCTCTGCACTAAGTGAAGTGCGTTATGACTACATCAAAATCGCGCGAGAACTGTTTGTGATGCTGCGTCAGTCACCGGAAGGACGCACACTCTTTTCTCAGCTTTTACATCTAATGAATCGCTATTGTCGCGGGGTGATTGTCGAGGGCGTAGAAACACCAGAAGAGTGGCGTGATGTTCAGAACTCGCCCGCATTCGCCGCACAAGGCTGGTTTCTTTCACGCCCGGCACCGATAGAAACGCTGAATACGGCGGTTCTGGCGCTATAAGCTGCCTCATTTTCCGCCTGGCTGGACTATCTTTAGGACTGGCACAGGAAGAATATGAGGAAGCGAACGATGAGCAAGGCAGGCAAAATAACCGCTGCGATTTCAGGGGCTTTCTTGTTGTTGATTGTCGTGGCGATCATTTTGATTGCAACTTTTGACTGGAATCGACTCAAACCGACCATCAACCAGAAAGTCTCTGCGGAGTTGAATCGTCCGTTCGCTATCCGTGGCGATCTGGGCGTGGTGTGGGAGCGGCAAAAACAAGAAACTGGCTGGCGCAGCTGGGTGCCGTGGCCCCATGTACACGCGGAAGACATCATTCTTGGCAATCCACCGGATATTCCCGAAGTCACAATGGTGCATTTGCCGCGAGTAGAAGCGACGCTGGCCCCGCTGGCGCTGCTGACCAAAACGGTCTGGTTGCCGTGGATCAAGCTCGAAAAGCCCGACGCGCGCCTGATTCGCCTCTCCGAAAAGAACAATAACTGGACGTTTAATCTCGCCAACGATGACAACAAAGACGCGAATGCAAAGCCGTCGGCGTGGTCGTTTCAGCTGGATAATATTCTTTTCGATCAAGGGCGGATCGCCATTGATGACAAAGTAAGCAAAGCGGATCTGGAAATTTTTGTCGATCCGTTAGGCAAGCCGCTGCCGTTCAGCGAAGTTACCGGATCGAAAGGTAAAGCGGATAAAGAAAAGGTGGGCGATTACGTTTTTGGCCTGAAGGCGCAGGGACGTTATAACGGTGAACCGCTCACTGGTACGGGAAAAATAGGCGGTATGCTGGCGCTGCGTGGCGAAGGAACGCCGTTTCCGGTACAGGCTGATTTCCGCTCTGGTAACACCCGTGTTGCTTTTGATGGCGTTGTGAATGACCCAATGAAGATGGGGGGTGTCGATTTACGGCTTAAATTTTCTGGCGATTCGCTGGGTGATCTCTATGAACTGACGGGCGTTCTGCTGCCCGATACACCGCCGTTTGAAACGGATGGTCGGCTGGTAGCGAAAATCGACACTGAAAAATCGTCGGTCTTTGATTATCGCGGTTTTAATGGGCGCATTGGCGATAGCGATATCCACGGTTCTCTGATCTATACCACCGGCAAGCCACGACCAAAACTGGAAGGTGATGTCGAGTCGCGGCAATTGCGGCTGGCGGACCTGGGACCGTTGATTGGCGTTGATTCCGGGAAAGGGGCAGAAAAGTCGAAACGGTCTGAACAGAAGAAGGGCGAAAAAAGCGTTCAGCCTGCGGGCAAAGTGCTGCCTTATGACCGCTTCGAAACCGATAAATGGGACGTTATGGATGCCGATGTTCGCTTCAAAGGGCGGCGCATTGAGCATGGCAGCAGCCTGCCGATTAGCGATCTTTCTACTCATATCATCCTCAAAAATGCTGACCTGCGCCTGCAACCGCTGAAATTTGGCATGGCGGGCGGCAGCATTGCGGCGAATATTCATCTGGAAGGCGATAAAAAGCCGATGCAAGGGCGGGCAGATATTCAGGCCCGTCGGCTGAAACTGAAAGAACTGATGCCGGATGTGGAACTGATGCAGAAGACGCTGGGGGAAATGAACGGTGACGCGGAACTGCGCGGTAGCGGTAACTCGGTGGCGGCGCTTTTAGGCAACAGTAACGGCAACCTGAAACTGTTGATGAATGACGGGCTGGTGAGCCGCAACCTGATGGAGATTGTTGGGCTGAATGTCGGCAACTACATTGTCGGTGCGATATTTGGTGACGATGAGGTGCGGGTGAACTGCGCGGCAGCGAATCTGGATATTGCCAACGGTGTGGCGCGTCCGCAGGTTTTTGCTTTCGATACTGAGAACGCGTTGATTAACGTTACCGGCACGGCAAGTTTTGCTTCGGAACAGCTGGATTTGACTATTGATCCGGAGAGTAAAGGGATTCGGATTATCACACTGCGTTCGCCGCTGTATGTGCGTGGGACGTTTAAAAATCCGCAGGCTGGGGTGAAAGCCGGGCCGTTGATTGCTCGCGGAGCCGTTGCGGCGGCACTGGCAACGCTGGTAACACCGGCGGCGGCGTTACTGGCGCTGATCTCACCTTCCGAAGGGGAGGCTAATCAGTGCAGGACAATTTTGTCGCAGATGAAGAAGTGATGATAATTGCCGGATGTCTGACATCCGGCAATTAAACAGATTTAGATTGTTGGCAAAGTGTGCTTTGTTCATGCCGGATGCGGCGTGAACGCCTCCGGCTTACAAATCCTTGCTAATTCAATATATTGTATGGAAATTCTGGCCTGATAAGCGTAGCGCATCAGGCTTTTCACTCTGATTACAACGACTGATGTCGCGTCTCATGGGTCAGCAGCAGGGCGATTAACGTCAAGCCAGCCATCGCCGCCAGATATAGCCCCACCGCACCTAACCCGTAGTTAGTCTGCAACCAGGCTGCGATATATGGCGCAACGGAAGCCCCGAGAATCGACGATACGTTGTAAGAGAACGATGCTCCGGTGTAACGCACTTCTGTCGGGAACAGCTCTGGTAACAGCGCGCCCATCGGACCGAAGGTCAGCCCCATCAGACTTAACCCCAGCAGCAGGAAGGCAAAAACCAGAATCGGGTTGCCAGAACCGAGCAAAGGGTTAAAGGCGAATAGCGCGAACAGGATGATCAGCGTGGTGATGATTACCATGCTTTTACGGCGACCAAAGGCATCAGCCAGTAATCCGGCGACGGGCACCATCACGCCAAAACCAATAACTGCCATCATCAGCATCCACAACACTTCGTTACGCGGCAGGCCAAGCCCAACTGGCGCGGCGGCGGTACTAAAGGTCATAGAGTAGACCGTCATGATGTAAAACAGCGTATAGGTTGCCAGCATAATGAACGTACCCAGTACGGTTACGCGAACATGTTTGGTCAGCAGCGTACCCAGCGGGATCTTCACCTGTTTTTTCGCTTTAGCGACTTTCTCAAACACCGGCGACTCATGCAGCGACACGCGAACATACAGGCCGATAATGACCAGCACCGCCGAGAAGATAAATGGCACACGCCAGCCCCAGCTCATAAACTGCTCGTCGGTCAGTAGCCAGGAAAGCAGCAAGAAAGTGCCGTTGGCAAAGAAGAAGCCAATCGGTGCGCCCAGCTGCGGGAAGGAGCCGTACAATGCACGTTTGCGCGGTGGGGCGTTTTCAGTCGCCAGCAGCGCCGCGCCGCCCCATTCACCACCTAAGCCCAGACCCTGACCAAATCGAGCCAGCGCCAGCAGCAGCGGGGCGAAAATACCAATCGTGGCATAGCCTGGCAGCAGGCCAATCACCACGGTCGAAATCCCCATCGTTAGCAACGAGGCGACCAGCGTCGCTTTACGCCCAACGCGATCGCCAAAATGACCAAAAACGGCAGAGCCAATGGGGCGCGCGACGAAGGCGATGGCAAAGGTGGCGAGCGACTGTAGCGTTGCTGCCGTTGGATCGCCCTGCGGGAAGAAGATATGCGGAAACACAATAACGGCCGCAGTGGCGTAAATGTAAAAGTCGAAGAACTCAATGGCCGTGCCAATGAGAGAGGCGACAAGGACTTTATTACGCGAGTTGATCGGCGTGTATTCTTGCTCGTGGTCGAGTGTTGTGGCTGTTGCTTGCATAATCTTTTCTTATTTTTTGGCTAACGAATAGCCATATTACGCACAGCAAAAGTGATATTTCAATGTGTAACAAATCGCGGAAATGGTCAAAAATCAGGCAAAAAGGGGATAATGTTTAGGCCAGTGATTTTTCTTCTATGAAATGCTTCACATAATTTTATAAATGGTGGATTAAACTGGTTTTAGGTTAAATAAAAGTTACCAACTGGATTTATATGCTGGGGTTATAAGTTGGAATGAAATTGTTTGCTCCTGAATAGATGGCTAAAGAGGCTCTGGGAAAGAGTTTCAAGAGGTTATGTGTGCATTATAGCCGGATGCGATGCTGGCGCATCTTATCCGGCCTACGGGGAGCCAGGCCGAATAAATTCGTACGCCGCATCCGGCCTATTTTAAGGCTGCGTTTTCCCCGGCATTCGCGGGTCGTCTTTATATTCGGCGGTGGCAATCCACGCCGCGCAAAACAGCGTCAAACGGGCGAAGAAGTAGAAAAATGCCATCAGCCCCAGCACGGAACCAAATGCTGCGCCAGAGGGTGATTTCATCAACGATGGCAGGGTGTAGGTCATCACGATTTTAATCACTTCAAAACCAATAGCAGCCAGAAATGTTCCGCGGATCAGGGCTTTTTTGCGCGGACGGTGGCGCGGCAACCGCCAGAAGATCCAGAAGAAAAGCAGATAGTTGGCGAAGATGGAAATCGCCAGGCCAATCAACCGCCATGTCGGTTTCAGCCACTCAATGCTGTTCAGGTGCAGGGCGCTAATAATCATTTGCTGCGCAGAACCGGCAACCGAGGTGATAGAAAGCGTCACAATCAGCGCAATCAACAAACCAATCAGCGAAATAAAATCACGCAGATATTTTACCCAGAACTTCTCCTGATCTTGCGGCGAGCGTTCCCAGACATCGCGTGACTGGGCGCGAATCGCTTCACGCAGGTTACCCATCCAGTTGATGCCGGAATAAAGCGCCACTGCCAGACCGACAAGCCCTACAGTCGTACGCTGCTGAACGGCGGTGTTGATGGTGTTTTTCAACGTGGCGGCTAGCGTCGGATCGCTAATGTTTTGCAGAATTTTGTCGAAGATATCCTGTAGCAACATCGGATGGGAGGCCAGCACAAAGCCCCCTGCGGCAAACGACACCATCAAAATGGGGATCATCGACAAAAATGAGAAATAGGTGATAGCCGCCCCAAACTGGTTACCCAGCCGATCGTTAAAGCGTTCTGTCGCGCGAATCAGGTGCGCAATAACCGGTTGGCGTTGGACTTTCTCGGCAGTGGTGGTGACGGTTTCCAGCGCCTGGCTAACTTTGCCGCCTTTCTCGCTATTATCCAACTGCTTAATCGGCTCGTGCTCCAGATCCTGGGTGGGACGTTTGATCTCGTTTTCCTGCGTCATCCGCTCTTTTGTCCTTCTGTCGTGGTTATTCTTAAAAAGTATAGTCGGTCAGTCCAGGTGCTCTTTCATTACGCCAGCCAGCCACTGCATAAACAGGTTTACACGCCGGGAAAGCTCCCGACGCTGCGGATAAACCAGTGAAAGGGACAGCGGCTCGGCACGGTAGCCAGGCAACACTTCAATAAGCCGCCCGGCACGCAGGGCTTCGCGCACGGCAATGCGCGGGATCTGAATAATCCCCAGACCGGCAATACCGGCGGCGAGATAGTTTTCGCTACTGTTTACCGTCAACATGCCGCCAGACTTAAACCACTGGACGCCATTAACGCTGGCAACCTCAAAACCTAACGGATGTACACCCAGGTGCGGTGTATAACGCACTATTGCGTGTGAAGTCAGATCATCGGGGCTTTGCGGATAACCAAAGCGCGTCAGATAGTGTGGACTGGCACAGTTGACCATGGCCAGTTTGCCGAGAGAACGGGCGATAACGCCATCTTCCGGTAATGCGCCAGTGCGTATCACGCAATCAAAACCATCATGAAGAATATCTACCGGACGGTCATGGCTACTCAGTTCCAGCTCAATTCCCGGATGCAGATAGAGAAATTCCGACAAGCGCGGTAGTAACAGGCTTTTCGCGATTCCTGACGGGATGTCGATGCGTAATTTACCGCTGATACTGGTGGCATCCTGTTGAAACAGACCGTCCAGTTCGCTGAGATTACTCAACACATCTTTTGCTCGTTGATAATAGGTCATGCCTTCTGGCGTGAGTTTGACCCGTCGCGTGGTGCGCTGGAGAAGCTGGGTGCCAAGTTGATGTTCCAGTGCCTGTATCTGGCGCGAAACACTTCCCTTTGGCAAAGCAAAGAAATCCGCTGCGCGGGAAAAACTTTCCAGCTCCGCGACTTTGATGAACAACTGCATTGCGTGAATTTTATCCATCTCTTTGACCGATTGTTGTTCACAACGAAACAGTAGCGCGCATATCGCATTGTTTATTGTTTTTTCTAACATCTAATGCCGGGTTTCACAATGTTGTCATGATGAATGTGGCGATTTCTCAGCAGGAAAAGGGAGGAATAGCTTTATGAGAAAGGTGAATTCCCTTAAACAGAGCGTATTTTTCAGCGATTCACTTTAAAGTGAATAGAAGATGTATTGGCTATTTGTGCTTATTTTTATCTCATTGCCGTTTGTTATTTTTGTTTATGGTCGCGGAATTTCATTTTTGATTGCATGCGTACTAACTACCGATATAAGGAAATCCTCAAAAATGTTTTAAATAGTGCCCTCGACATGTAATTTCAGGCGTTTAGCTGTAACTATTTATATCGGTAACTATTTTCTACGCGTTATCTCTGTAGAATGGCCACCGCCAAATGGCGAATTCTTATTTTTTCTCGCGAGTAATACCCTTCCACTACTTAAGTCTTTTTAACGTATTCAGGTGGAGATTCAGTTATGCAAATAGTCATGTTTGACAGGCAGTCAATATTTATTCATGGAATGAAAATCAGTTTACAGCATCGTATTCCAGGAGTGAGTATTCAGGGGGCCAGTCAGGCAGACGAGTTATGGCAAAAGCTGGAAAGTTACCCTGAAGCCTTAGTGATGCTCGATGGCGATCAGGATGGTGAGTTTTGCTACTGGTTGCTGCAAAAAACCGTGGTGCAATTTCCTGAGGTTAAGGTGTTAATTACGGCGACGGATTGCAACAAACGGTGGTTACAGGAAGTTATTCATTTTAATGTGCTGGCCATTGTGCCTCGTGATTCAACCGTCGAGACATTTGCGTTGGCGGTAAATAGTGCGGCGATGGGGATGATGTTTCTGCCTGGAGACTGGCGAACGACGCCGGAAAAGGACATTAAAGATCTCAAATCGTTAAGCGCCCGCCAGCGGGAGATTTTAACCATGTTAGCGGCGGGCGAATCAAATAAAGAGATCGGCAGGGCGCTGAATATCAGTACCGGAACGGTAAAAGCGCATCTGGAATCACTGTATCGCCGTCTGGAAGTCAAAAATCGCACCCAGGCGGCAATGATGTTAAATATCTCCTCCTGAAGAGGATAATTTTACAGCCAGCAGGAAGTTAGCGGCTGGCTGTAAAAATATTATGGTTCGCCGTACAAACCAATTAAACGGCGTACCACACCGTTAGTCCAGCCAAACCCATCCTGCAACGGATACTCGCCACCGCCGCCTTCGCGAGGAACACCATCGGCAATATGGTATTTCTCGATCAGTTTGTGCTGTTCCAGATAGAACTGATTCACCGTCTTCAGCCAGTTGCGCGCGATTTCATCACCCAGAAGGTCATCGCCGTACATCTTAAATCCCTGAATTGCCATCCATTGTAACGGTGCCCAGCCGTTGGGTTTATCCCACTGTTCACCGGTTTCGTACTCGCTTGCCAGAATCCCGCCAGGTGTCAGTAACCGGCTGCGCACGGCGTTTGCCAGACGATCGGCCTGTTCATGGTTCGCCATACCGACATAGAGCGGCACAATGGCGGCAGCGGAAAACAGCGCCAGTTGCTCGCGTCGCCAGTCGTAATCGCGGTAGATGCCGTTTTCATCATCCCAGAGGTAACGGTTTACCGCATCGCGACGGGCACTGGCCTTCTGGCGGAACAGTGCTTCTGTCTCTTTCTCGCCTTTCAGCGCCGAGATGTTGGCGATGGCGCTCTCCAGTTTAAACAGGAAGGCATTCAGATCGATGGGGATGAACTGGGTGGTACGAATGCTCGCCAGACGACCAGTATCACGCAGCCAACGGGAAGAGTAATCCCAACCGGAGGCCGCCCCCGCACGTAAATCGCGGTACACCTCGTTAGGCGGGCGACCAGAATGTTTCGCGGTTTCAACGTCCTCAAGCCAGGATTCGTCACGCGGCGTGTCGCGATCGTCCCAGTAACGGTTGAGCAGCGAGCCGTCCGGCATCCGCACAACATGGCGATAGGCCTGATTAGGGATCAACGATTCTGCACCGTCCATCCAGAAGGCATATTCCATTTTCAGGTGGTCGAGATAGCGGCGCGCGCCGCGTACACCATCTTCTTCAAACAACTCCACCATCAGCGCAAAAACCGGTGGTTGCGAGCGGCTCAAATAATAGGTGCGGTTGCCGTTGGGGATGTGGCCGTAGTTTTCGATCATCCAGGCGAAGTTATCGGCCATGCATTTCAGCAAATCTTCCCGACCACTTTCCGCCAGCCCCAGCATGGTGAAATAGGAATCCCAATAGTAGGTTTCGCTAAAACGGCCGCCCGGGACAATATATGACTGCGGCAGCGCCAGCAGAGAAGACCACGGAATGTGATCCTGTGGTTCACGGGTTAGCACCGGCCACAGCTGGTCGATATGCTCTTTCAGGGAATTTTGCGGGTCCGATACATACTCGCTGGAGTAGACCTCCGGCAGCCAGAAGTGGTTTTCAACAAACTTGCGCAAGTCAAAATCACGATGACGGCGCACTTTACGGTAGCGGATTAAAATATCCAGCGGGTCCATTTTGGGTGCGCAGTCGGGAAAGGTTTTACTGTCGGGGAAAATTTTCGCCGACTGAACATGCTCGAACAGTTCGAGATAGCGATCGGCAGGCGTCAGCGCATCAGAGGCGGGCAGCCCTTCAATCATCTCGGGTTCCGGTTCTGCCTCGATCATCTCATCCAGTTTTAATTCATACGGGTCCAGCTCATAGCAGAGATCGACCTCGATCATCAGTTCGTCTGGATTAGGGTTTTGAATTTTCTGATTGAGCATAAGGATCCGACCTCCGAAATTCGTCGCTAATTATCGGGCTTTTCTTTAAGGGTAGTCATTCGCTCCGCCTGGTGGGCGACAAAGCGTGCGGTGGATCACGTTTATTAACCTGCCAAAAAATATAACGCACTAATATCAATGGAATTTATAAAAATACGGATTTCGTGTTGTTTTTCATTTTCAGAACATTCAATCCTGCTCTCGCCGCAATCATGATATGCCATTCCTGAGCTGGATAATAGGCACTGGCTATCTTATTGATAGTTTATATTCATGTAATTGATTGATTCCTATCAAAAAGCATATCTCCCTGTTTTTTATGATGGCTTTGTCTCGCAGAGACGTTTGCAGCATTCTGGAAAATTTTCTGGGTCACAATAACTCACTACCGTGAGGGAAGAATAATGAAAATGGTCTCACGTATTACCGCGATCGGCCTGGCTGGCGTCGCGATTTGCTATTTAGGGTTATCTGGTTATGTGTGGTACCACGATAATAAACGCAGTAAACAGGCCGATGTTCAGGCATCTGCTGTCAGTGAAAATAATAAGGTTTTAGGCTTTCTCCGCGAAAAAGGATGCGATTATTGCCATACGCCTTCGGCAGAATTACCTGCCTATTATTATATTCCCGGCGCGAAACAGTTGATGGATTACGACATAAAGCTTGGATATAAATCTTTTAACCTCGAGGCCGTGCGTGCGGCTCTGCTGGCTAATAAACCCGTTTCGCAAAGCGATCTGAATAAGATTGAATGGGTGATGCAGTATGAAACTATGCCGCCAACGCGTTATACCGCGCTACACTGGGCGGGTAAGGTGAGTGATGAAGAGCGGGCGGAAATACTGGCCTGGATTGCAAAACAGCGCGCGGAATATTACGCCAGCAATGATACTGCTCCGGAGCATCGCAATGAACCGGTGCAGCCCATCCCGCAAAAACTGCCTACCGATGCGCAAAAAGTGGCGTTGGGTTTTGCGCTGTATCACGATCCCCGTTTATCGGCGGATAGCACCATTTCATGCGCTCATTGCCATGCGTTGAATGCGGGGGGCGTCGATGGCAGAAAAACATCGATTGGTGTTGGTGGCGCAGTTGGGCCGATTAACGCGCCGACGGTATTTAACTCAGTATTTAATGTTGAGCAGTTCTGGGATGGTCGTGCGGCAACATTGCAGGATCAGGCTGGTGGACCGCCGTTGAACCCGATTGAAATGGCGTCGAAATCCTGGGACGAAATTATTGCTAAGCTGGAAAAAGATCCGCAGCTTAAAGCGCAGTTCCTCGAAGTCTATCCGCAAGGTTTCAGTGGCGAAAATATTACTGATGCCATTGCTGAATTTGAGAAAACATTAATTACGCCGGATTCCCCATTTGATAGATGGTTGCGTGGAGATGAGAATGCTCTGACGGCGCAACAGAAAAAAGGCTATCAATTATTTAAAGATAATAAATGTGCAACTTGTCATGGTGGTATTATTCTCGGCGGACGTTCCTTTGAACCGTTGGGGCTGAAAAAAGACTTTAACTTTGGTGAAATTACGGCGGCGGATATTGGTCGTATGAATGTTACTAAAGAAGAGCGTGATAAATTGCGTCAGAAAGTACCCGGTTTACGTAACGTTGCTTTAACGGCACCGTACTTCCATCGCGGTGACGTGCCGACGCTGGACGGGGCGGTGAAACTGATGCTGCGCTATCAGGTAGGCAAAGAGCTGCCGCAGGAGGATGTGGATGATATCGTCGCTTTCCTGCACAGTCTGAACGGGGTTTACACGCCGTATATGCAGGATAAACAATAATTAATTTGATCGCCCGAACAGGAGTGTTTGGGCGATTTTTATTACGATAATAAAGTCTGTTTTTAATATTATCATATTAAATGTTTATATTATAAAAAGTCGTTTTTCTGCTTAGGATTTTGTTATTTAAATTAAGCCTGTAATACCTTGCTTCCATTGCGGATAAATCCTACTTTTTTATTGCCTTCAAATAAATTTAAGGAGTTCGAAATGGACCAGAAGCTGTTAACGGATTTCCGCTCAGAACTACTCGATTCACGTTTTGGCGCAAAGGCCATTTCTACTATCGCGGAGTCAAAACGATTTCCGCTGCACGAAATGCGCGATGATGTTGCATTTCAGATTATCAATGATGAATTATATCTTGATGGCAACGCTCGTCAGAACCTGGCCACTTTCTGCCAGACCTGGGACGACGAAAACGTCCATAAATTGATGGATTTGTCGATCAATAAAAACTGGATCGACAAAGAAGAATATCCGCAATCCGCTGCAATCGACCTGCGTTGCGTAAACATGGTTGCCGATCTGTGGCATGCGCCTGCACCGAAAAATGGTCAGGCCGTTGGCACCAACACCATTGGTTCTTCCGAGGCCTGTATGCTCGGCGGGATGGCGATGAAATGGCGTTGGCGCAAGCGTATGGAAGCCGCAGGCAAACCAACGGATAAACCAAACCTGGTGTGCGGTCCGGTACAAATCTGCTGGCATAAATTCGCCCGCTACTGGGATGTGGAGTTGCGTGAGATCCCTATGCGCCCCGGTCAGTTGTTTATGGACCCGAAACGCATGATTGAAGCCTGCGACGAAAATACCATCGGCGTGGTGCCGACTTTCGGCGTGACCTACACCGGTAACTATGAGTTCCCGCAGCCGCTGCACGATGCGCTGGATAAATTCCAGGCCGACACCGGTATCGACATCGACATGCACATCGACGCCGCCAGCGGTGGCTTCCTGGCACCGTTCGTCGCCCCGGATATCGTCTGGGACTTCCGCCTGCCGCGTGTGAAATCGATCAGTGCTTCAGGCCATAAATTCGGTCTGGCTCCGCTGGGCTGCGGCTGGGTTATCTGGCGTGATGAAGAAGCGCTGCCGCAGGAACTGGTGTTCAACGTTGACTACCTCGGCGGTCAGATTGGTACTTTCGCCATCAACTTCTCCCGCCCGGCGGGTCAGGTGATTGCACAGTACTATGAATTCCTGCGCCTCGGTCGTGAAGGCTATACCAAAGTACAGAACGCTTCCTACCAGGTTGCCGCTTATCTGGCGGATGAAATCGCCAAACTGGGGCCGTATGAGTTCATCTGTACCGGTCGCCCGGACGAAGGCATCCCGGCGGTTTGCTTCAAACTGAAAGATGGTGAAGATCCAGGATACACCCTGTACGACCTCTCTGAACGTCTGCGTCTGCGCGGCTGGCAGGTTCCGGCCTTCACTCTCGGCGGTGAAGCCACCGACATCGTGGTGATGCGCATTATGTGTCGTCGCGGCTTCGAAATGGACTTTGCTGAACTGTTGCTGGAAGACTACAAAGCCTCCCTGAAATATCTCAGCGACCACCCGAAACTGCAGGGTATTGCCCAGCAGAACAGCTTTAAACACACCTGATAACATCACGTTGTAAAAACCGAATGCCCAACCTTTAAAAACAGGTGGGTATTCGGCTATTTATTAATTGCAATAATATATTACCTGTCTATTCATCGTGTTGATAAGATATATGTTATATGAATGTTATGGAGCATAGCGATACTGCTTAATATTACGATGATGAATTATTTGCTTACTATTAATTCCTCTGCGTTCTTAAGTCCCCTTTTTATATAATAAATCCAGTCATCCAGCCCGAGTATCATCGCTCATTATCATCCTGTTTTCCCGCTTCGTTTAAATTTATTTATCAATCAATTTGACTTAAGAGGGCGGCGTGCTACATTAATAAACAGTAATATGTTTATGTAATATTAAGTCAACTATGCAACCACTACATGGTAATTGTCTAATTGCGTACGCAAGACATAAATATATTCTCACCATGGTTAATGGTGAATATCGCTATTTTAATGGCGGTGATCTGGTTTTTGCGGATGCAAGCCAAATTCAAGTGGATAAGTGTGTTGAGAATTTCGTATTAGTTTCAAGAGACACGCTTTCATTATTTCTCCCGATGCTCAAGGAGGAGGCATTAAAACTTCATGTACATAAAAAAGTTCCTTCATTACTCGTTCATCACTGTACCAGAGATATTCCTGTTTTTCAGGAAGTTGCGCAACTATCGCAGAATAAGAATCTTCGCTATGCAGAAATGCTACGTAAAAGGGCATTAATCTTTGCGTTGTTATCTGTTTTTCTTGAGGATACGCAGTTTATACCGTTACTTCTGAACGTGTTGCAACCGAATATGCGAACACGAGTTTGTACGGTCATCAATAATAATATCGCCCATGAGTGGACATTAGCCCGAATTGCTAGCGAATTGTTGATGAGTCCAAGCCTGTTAAAGAAAAAATTGCGCGAAGAAGGTACGTCATATTCACAGTTGCTTACTGAGTGTAGGATGCAGCGTGCTTTACAACTTATTGTTATATATGGGGTTTCAATTAAGCGAGTTGCAGTATCCTGTGGATATCACAGCGTGTCGTATTTCATTTACGTTTTTCGAAATTATTATGGGATGACGCCCACAGAGTATCAGGAGCGATCGGCGCAGGAATTACCGAACTGTGGCTCGGCGGCAAGTATGGCTGCGCAAGGGATTTTTTACGGCACTGACCGTTCTGCGGAAGGAATAAGATTATAGAGTTTTACTCAGACATAAAAAAAACCCGGCATAGGGGACCGGGAAGAGGATAGTCTGCCGTCTCCAGACTAATAAACCGTTATAACACTCCCTGTTGGCACGGGAAACTTTGTGCTCTCAGTAAGTTAAATATAACTTTTACTGGAAATAAGATCAGCCATTTTTTTATAAACATAAGCTATACGCTGTGTGAAAATATAATCGTGTTGCATTTACTTATTATCAATTAACTGTTATGCAAAACTACTTTGTGGATAAAATTTGGTCCTACCAAATATGGCAGTTTTTGCACACAGAAACAGTCTGGCGTCATTTCATTAGTATACTGACATTGAAATAATCGCAGTAATGAAATATAAGGGATAGTCATGGCTCATGTCTGCTCGGTGATCCTCGTTCGTCGTTCATTCGATATTCATCATGAACAGCAAAAAATATCGTTGCATAACGAGAGTATCCTGCTGCTGGATAAAAATTTGGCAGACGATTTTGCGTTTTGTTCACTTGATACGCGACGGCTGGATATCGAAGAGCTGACAGTTTGCCATTACTTACAAAATATTCGTCAGTTGCCACGCAATTTAGGATTGCATAGCAAAGACCGTTTGTTAATTAACCAGTCACCCCCCATACAGCTGGTGACGGCGATTTTTGATAGTTTCAATGACCCCCGGGTCAATTCGCCGATACTGAGCAAAATGCTCTATCTTTCCTGTTTATCAATGTTTTCTCATAAGAAAGAACTGATCCCCTTACTTTTCAATAGTATCAGTACTGTTTCAGGAAAAGTTGAACGCCTTATTAGCTTTGATATCGCTAAACGTTGGTATCTACGCGATATCGCAGAAAGAATGTACACCAGCGAGAGTCTCATCAAAAAAAAGTTGCAGGATGAAAATACCTGTTTCAGTAAAATATTACTCGCCTCCAGGATGTCGATGGCCAGACGATTACTCGAGTTACGTCAAATACCTCTGCATACTATTGCGGAAAAATGTGGCTATAGCAGTACGTCATACTTTATAAATACATTTAGACAATATTATGGTGTAACGCCACATCAGTTTTCGCAACATTCGCCGGGTACCTTTTCCTGACATATTTCGCATTTGAATATTGGTCAGGATCTCACGTCTGCTTCATGTGAAACTCTTTCCTGATGATTTCTGCCGGGCTACCGGCTAGTTCTCTTTCGTAGTTTGCCAGGCGGTATAGGTATTTTCAGGAGGAAAAGACTCGGCATGTTTGGGATTATTAAGCTAACAATTCATACGATTACGGGAATGTGGGTCAGTATTGTGCTGTTCAAATTGATGACGAATGGCTGGAGTGGTTTCTACTTTCAGTGCTGTGTACTAAGCCTGGTATTCCTGACGGTTAGCTGGTTGTTGAGTGGTGAATGGTTAGCAGGAAAGAGTAAGGCTGAACCCTCACGTTCAACCTTACTCTCATTTACACGTTACGCTTTTTTAAAGCGGGCAAAGAGATGTTCCACTACAACGAAAAAGACCGGAACGAAGTAAATTGCCAGCACTGTTGCGGCAAACATCCCGCCCATTACGCCGGTACCTACCGCGTTTTGCGCGCCAGAGCCGGCACCATGACTGATAACCAGCGGCAGCACGCCGAGAATAAAGGCCAGAGAAGTCATCAGGATTGGGCGTAAACGCATACGCGCTGCTTCGATGATTGCCTCTACCGGCGTTTTCCCTTCTTTCTGCATCATCTCAACGGCAAATTCGACAATCAGGATGGCGTTCTTGGCGGAAAGCCCGATGGTGGTCAGCAAACCAACCTGGAAGTAAACGTCATTACTTAAGCCGCGCAGATCGGTGGCCAGTAATGCGCCAACGACGCCTAACGGAACAACCAACATCACCGAGAACGGAATTGACCAGCTTTCATAAAGTGCGGCGAGGGCGAGGAACACCACGACCAGTGAAATGGCATATAGCGCGGGAGCCTGGTTTGAGGATAACGCTTCCTGATACGACAGTCCGGTCCATGAGTAGCCGACGCCTGCCGGAAGTTTTGCGACCAGGTCTGCCATAAATTTCATGGCGTCACCGGTACTTTTCCCGGCAGCCGCTTCACCTAAAATCTCCATTGACGGGATGCCGTTGTAGCGTTCCAGTCGCGGTGAACCATAGGTCCATTCGGTAGACGAATAGGCAGAAAGCGGTGCCATCGTGCCAGAGGCGTTGCGTACATACCATTGGTTGATGTTATCCGGCAACATACGGAACGGCGTGCCTGCCTGGACATACACTTTTTTCACCCGCCCCTGGTTGAGGAAGTCGTTCACGTAGCTGCTGCCGAAGGCGGTGGAAATTGTCTGGTTGATATCAGACAGCGCCACACCCATAGCCTCGGCTTTCGCGGCGTTGACGTTCACTTTGAACATCGGCGTATCTTCCAGGCCGTTCGGGCGTACCCCGATGACCTGATTCGGTGATTGCGCTGCCAGTGATAACAGCTCGTTTCGCGCCTGGGTCAGCTTTTCGTGCCCCAGATTGCCGTTGTCCAGCAGTTCCATATCAAAACCTGACGCGGTACCCAGTTCAGCCACCGCGGGTAAGTTGAACGGGAAGACGACGGCTTTATTGATACTGCTTAGCGCAATCATTGCCCGCTGAATAATCGCGGTAACCGAGTTTTCCTCGCCGACACGTTCAGACCACGGCTTGAGGCTGATAAACGCCAGACCGTTGTTTTGCCCCTGACCACTGAAGCCAAAGCCACCAACGGTAAACACCGACTGAACATTATTTTTCTCTTTTGTCAGATAATAATCCGTCACCTGTTGTAGCACTTTCGTGGTGTTAACCATGGTTGCACCGGAAGGTAACTGCGCGGTGGTCATAAATACCCCCTGATCCTCTTCTGGTAAGAAAGAGGTCGGCGTACGCAGGAACAGCACCGCCATCCCGGCGCAAATCAGCAGGTAGACCACCATGTAGCGACCGGTACAACGCAACAGCGAGCGGGTGCTGTCGGTATAGTGCTGAGTTGATTTTTCAAACAGCGTGTTGAAGCGTGCGAACAGGGCGTTAGGTTTGTGACCGCCCTCCGGCGCGGCTTTCAGAATGGTGGCGCACAGGGCAGGGGTCAGGCTCATTGCTACAAATACTGAAAGCAGCATGGAGGAGATCAGCGTGATGGAGAACTGGCGGTAGATCTCCCCGGTCGCACCGCTCATAAAGGCCATCGGCATAAACACTGCGGAAAGAACAACGGCAATCCCGACCAGCGCACGTTGGATCTGCCCCATCGATTTATGCGTCGCTTCCTTCGGCGGTAGCTTATCTTCCGCAATGACACGCTCGACGTTCTCCACCACCACGATGGCGTCATCCACCAGTAACCCTATCGCCAGCACCATCCCGAACATAGTTAACGTGTTGATGGTGAAACCGACCGCCGACAAGATCGCAAACGTCCCGAGAATAACCACCGGTACGGCAATCGTCGGGATGATTGTGGCGCGGAAATTCTGCAAAAACAGATACATGACCAGGAAGACGAGGATGATAGCCTCAACCAGCGTTTTGAAAACTTCCTGAATAGAAATTTTGATAAACGGTGTGGTGTCGTAAGGATAAACCGTCTTCAGGCTTGCAGGGAAATAAGCCGATAAACGGTTCAGCTCCTCTTTCACCGCTCGCGAGGTATCCAGGGCGTTTGCTCCGGTAGCCAGTTTGATGGCGATCCCGGCAGCAGGTTTGCCGTTATAGCGCGCCACGGTGGAATAATCTTCCGCCCCAAGTTCGACGCGGGCGACATCACGCAGCAGCACTTGCGAACCATCTTGCTGAACTTTCAACAGGATTTTGCCAAATTCTTCCGGCGTTTGCAGACGCGTCTGCACAATGATCGAGGCGTTCAGTTGCTGGTCTGCCGCCTGTGGCATGCCACCCAGTTGACCACCGGAAATCTGGTTGTTTTGCACCTTAATCTGGGAAATAACATCGGAAGGTACCAGGTTATATTTATTGAGTTTTTGCGGGTCCAGCCAGATACGCATGGCGTACTCGGAACCAAAGAGCTGTACGCTACCAACGCCCGCGGTACGGCTTAGCGGGTCTTTGATATTAGACGCTACATAGTCCGCGATATCGTACTGGTTGAGGCTGCCGTTATCAGAAATAAATGCCGCTACCATCAGGATATTACTGCTCGACTTATCGACGCTAATTCCCTGCTGCTGCACCGCTTCAGGTAATGAAGGCATAGCGAGTTGCAGTTTATTTTGCACCTGAACCTGTGCGATATCAGGCGATGTCCCCGTCTCGAAGGTCAGAGTGATGGAGGCATTACCTGCCGCATCGCTGGTTGAAGACATGTACATCAGGCCATCAAGCCCATTCATATTTTGCTCAATCACCTGAGTGACCGAGTCTTCTACCGTTTGCGCATCGGCACCCGGATAGGTTGCGCTGACGGTAATGGTCGGTGGTGCAATCTGCGGATACTGCGCAACCGGTAAGTTCATGATCGCCAGACCGCCTGCAAGCATCATAATAATGGCAAGTACCCAGGCAAAAACCGGGCGATCAATAAAATAGTTAGCCATGAAAGTCCCCTTAAGCCTGCAACGTTATTGTTTCGATTCGGTGCTGGCGTTTTCCTGGCTGGAGGAAATTGCACGTGCTTTGATACCCGGACGAATGCGTTGCAAACCGGAAACGATCACCCGATCGCCAGCCTGCAAGCCAGAGGTGACAACCCACTGGTCGCCGATGGCTTTGCTGGCTTCGATTTCGCGTAGCTGCACGACATCGTCTTTATCCAGAATGAGTGCCGTTGCTTTACCCTGGGCGTTGTGGGTGACGCCTTCCTGCGGCACCAGTAATACATTCTGGCGGCTACCTTCATCCACTAATGCCGTGACATACATGCCAGGCAGCAAGTCACCATTTGGGTTGGGGAAAATCGCCCGTAACGTCACGGAGCCCGTGGTTTCATCCACCGTCGGGTCGGAGAATTTCAGCGTGCCGGTCTGGCCGTAACGTTTACCATTTTCCAGATTGAGCTGTACTGGCGTACTGCCCTGAACCTGTTTGATTTGCCCACTGGCGACCTCTTCTTTCATGCGCAAGAAATCCTGCACCGACTGCGTGAGATCGACATAAATCGGGTCCAGACGTTGTACGGTAACCAGCGAATCTGCCTGATTAGCGGTAACGAGTGCGCCGACGGTCACCGACGATTTCCCGCTGACGCCCGTAATCGGCGAGGTGACATTCGCGTATTGCAGATTGATCGTCGCCTGTTCAACAGCCGCTTTGGCGACGGTGACATTGGCTTCTGCTTCATTCAACTGGGTGCGCGCGGTGTCGTAATCCTGACGGCTAACATAGTTGGTCTTCAGCAACGATGCCTGGCGGTTAAAGGTGATGCGGGCATTGCTGGCGGTAGAGAGCGCTTTCGCCAGCGAACCTTTGGCGGAGTTCAGCTCTGCCTGTAAAGGCGCAGGATCAATCTGATACAGCGAATCGCCCTGGTTCACTTTATCGCCTTCGATAAAGTTGCGTTTAATGATAATACCGCCCACCTGGGGACGTATCTCGGCAACTTCATAAGGAACGGTTCTACCGGGCAATTCGCTCAACACATTGACCGAACCGGGGGAGAGTGTGACGACACCGACCTCAGGCGTCATGGCGGCGGCGTTTTCCGCCGATTTGTCATCGCAGGCGGTGAGCATCGCGCCGCAGAATAACAACGGTATTAACAGTTTTCTTCTTCTGTTCATTTTAGTCCCTGAAAATTCTTGAGAAATAACGGTTCTTTAAATTGCGCGCGAGGAGAGATATGAGGGATTTACAGACCAGCGGCATAGTGGGGTTGTCAGCCAGTAAGATGGGATGCAAGCACAGTGATCGACATGGTGAGGTCAACGACAAAAAAAATGTTGCCGTTCTGCCAACAGTTTCTGCCAGCATTCGGGCAACGAAGGGTTCTACTGGTGGATACACATACCAGGGGAATAAAGTCGTTTTCGTCTCTCCTTCAATAATCACCGGGGGTATTGAAATCAGCATCTGCATCCCTCGTCATGCCAGCCATCAATTTCAGCTGCTTATGTCCTTACTAAAAATAAGATGTGATACCCAGGGTGACGATGTCGCTCATACGTCTTAATTTCAGCTTGTACATAATGTTGAATTTCTGAATCTTTAATGTTTGTTGCGAAATGTTGAGCGTTGACGTGATATTGCTTTCATTTTTGTTTTTCAGAATCAGTTGCATAATTTTGAACTGATTATGTGAAAAACATAATTGTGAATTCTTATGGGGCAAGTGTTTACCATAAGTAATCTCAAGAAGATTTTTGATACTTTCTTTACGGCTGACAAAATAAATAGGCGCTTTAGCTTTTAGTTTACTGATGTGATAAGGTGCCAAAACAATAATTCTCTCGGCATCTAATTTCTCCAGGAATTTAATCGCTTCTTCATCAAGGATATGGTTGTGATAGGTGTCAATGATCACCTTGAAGGGTTTATTGCCTACTTTTTTGATCTCTGACAGGGAATTGATTTTTATCATTTCGTGATTATCTTTCAACTGCCAAAAGCCCTGTAAAAGAAAAGAATCTTTCGTCATGAGAAAAATCATAACTTGCTCCTTAGCCGTTATCGTTTCGAACATGTCATCCTTTTCATTATTTACATCCTTGTCCGAATCGTTGTTCAATATAGTAAACGCCTATAAGAACTTTGCCCTTCGTGAACTAATACGTCTATTAACACTAATCAATACTTCAGATTTATCCATCACGCACTCCATATATTGATCCTAAGTAAGATTCCTGGTTGTTATCAGTTTGTAACCAGTAAACAAAAGGTTAACTTTTGCGGATTACTGCCCAAGAATAAGTTATCAATAACCAGTTTGTGATCTCTGAAGAATATTACTAAAGTTAAAATGTAATCCGATTTAAATATCGAGTCTCCTTGTTTCGACTTAGGCTGGCAATTGGATTGCCAGCTTTCTTTTAACGCATTGAAATTACCTGATTAAATAACTCATTCATGTCTTCAGGTTTTTATATAGCGTCTGGAGACACGGATATTTATGCAATGTAATCAACGCCAGTTGCAAAAAAATGAACCCGGATTACTTATTTAACCGCCCATAGCATCAACGCTTACGGAACTCTTTGTTCACTTTCCCACAGCACTTTTAAAACATTAAACCTGACCACGGAAAATATCAGCCATGATAATGTTTGAAATGGCTAATTTGCCATGGAACGAAAAAAATCAGATTAAATTCAGTAGGTTGAAATAATCAACAGCAGGCAATTGTTTCAATGATAGTGCGTAATTGAACTGAAACACTGTATAGCTAAGAGAGTATTAACTGGATCATAGTCACTTAATGTGACTATGATCCAGGTGGAAATAGGGATAATTATTGCTTTTTAACGAACAAACTGGCGAAGCTGAACAGACTGGCGGCGCTAAATATCAGTTCAATTCCCACCAGTGTGGAAACCAGCGTTACCGACACCATCGGCGTAGCACCAAGGAATATCCAGGCAATGACGATATCCAGCACACCAATAACGAGCTGTAGCCAACTGCCTTTCATTGAACGCTGACGATACCAACTCATCAGGCGAATAACCCCTGCCACACAGAACAAACCGGCAATAAATGCCGCAATGGCAAAAATGCCCAGCTCTGGTGCGCGGATGAAGAAATAGCCGATCAATAAATAGGCGACTGCGACGAGGAAACCGGATAATACCGGCCAGAAATTATGACTGCGGTTGCTGAATAGCCCGACAATAAGCGCAATGCCCGAGCAGATTAATAATGCACCCACTACTGTGCTTAAAATGTCGCCAGAGACGAACGGAAAACTGATACACAGCAACCCGACGATAAACAGCAGCACGGCAATAAACTGGATTGCTCTGCGATGTTTTTTAAGCATCTCCAGATCAAACTTCAAAATTGTTGCCTTATCTATATATAACATAGAACCACCCTATAAAATTAAGAAGAAAATCCCCTGCTATCAATCTATGCCAAAAACGCGTGTAAGAATGCAGTCGATTTAATAAAAATTTCCTAATTACAGTATCTGATGCATCTGTAACTCATTGTATTGAAATAAAAATATCTGATTTTGATATTTTCCATCAACATGACATATACAGAAAACCAGGTTATAACCTCAGTGTCGAAATTGATTCGTGACGGCTCTTTCACTTTATAGTTGAGGATATTACGATGAAAAAAGTATTAGGCGTTATTCTTGGTGGTCTGCTTCTTCTGCCAGTAGTGAGCAATGCAGCGGATGCACAAAAAGCAGCTGATAACAAAAAACCGGTCAACTCCTGGACCTGTGAAGATTTCCTGGCTGTGGACGAATCCTTCCAGCCAACTGCAGTCGGTTTTGCTGAAGCACTGAACAACAAAGATAAACCAGAAGATGCGGTTTTAGATGTTCAGGGTATTGCAACCGTAACCCCAGCTATCGTTCAGGCTTGTACTCAGGATAAAAAAGCCAGCTTTAAAGATAAAGTTAAAGGCGAATGGGACAAAATTAAGAAAGATATGTAATTCCGGGAATGCGTTACATCGTATTTCCTTGCATATTGAACAGGCCGGAATATCTTCTTTAAAAGCAGCTATTCCTCCTGTTTGTATATAATCTCTATATTGAATGGGTTACAAAATGAACATTTCATCTCTCCGTAAAGCGTTTATTTTTATGGGCGCTGTAGCGGCTTTGTCACTGGTGAACGCACAATCTGCGCTGGCAGCCAATGAATCCGCTAAAGATATGACCTGCCAGGAATTTATTGATCTGAATCCAAAAGCAATGACACCAGTTGCGTGGTGGATGCTGCATGAAGAAACAGTATATAAAGGTGGCGATACCGTTACTTTAAATGAAACCGATCTCACTCAAATTCCTAAAGTGATCGAATACTGCAAGAAAAACCCGCAGAAAAATTTGTATACCTTCAAAAATCAAGCATCTAATGACTTGCCGAATTAATAAGGTACAAGTAAAAAGGAGTAGCAAGTTGAGCCATCTTGCTGCTCCTTTTTTCATTTTTATATGACAGCAGAATTTATTATACGACTTATACTTGCGGTAATTGCCTGTGGCGCTATTGGCATGGAAAGGCAAATGCGCGGCAAAGGAGCAGGGTTACGCACACATGTATTAATTGGCATGGGAAGCGCCCTGTTTATGATTGTTTCGAAATATGGTTTTGCTGACGTGCTGTCTTTAGGTCACGTCGGACTGGATCCCAGCCGTATTGCTGCTCAGGTTGTGACGGGCGTCGGGTTTATCGGTGCAGGTAACATTCTCGTTCGTAACCAAAATATTGTAGGTCTGACGACGGCAGCGGATATCTGGGTGACCGCCGCCATTGGTATGGTTATTGGCAGCGGTATGTACGAACTGGGTATTTATGGTTCAGTGATGACCTTGCTGGTGCTGGAAGTCTTCCATCAATTAACCTTCCGCCTGATGAACAAAAATTACCATTTACAGCTGACATTAGTGAACGGTAATACGGTATCAATGCTCGACTGGTTTAAGCAGCAAAAAATAAAAACGGATTTAGTTTCGTTGCAGGAAAATGAAGATCATGAAGTGGTCGCCATTGATATCCAGCTTCATGCCACGACGTCGATAGAAGATCTGTTGCGATTATTAAAAGGTATGGCAGGGGTGAAAGGCGTTTCAATTAGCTAATCTGTATAGTTATTTATTCGCAGGAGTACCAGTGCGGTACTCCTGTTGGTTTTAATGATCGAGGACGATCAGTGGTGAATGGTTGGCAGGATCTTTAAGTACGGTAATATCCGCGCCGTAGAGCATTGTTAGCGCCTGCTGTGTCAATACGTCCTGCGGCTTACCATTTGCGATAACCTTTCCTTTTTGCATTAATACAACACGGTCTGCATAACGCGCGGCAAGATTTAGATCGTGCAATACGCAGCAAACATTGAACTGCCGTTCGTGAACTAACTGGCGTAATAAACGAAACAAGTGCTGCTGATGGTGAATATCCAGCGCCGAAGTTGGTTCATCAAGAAATAACCATTTCGGTGAGGGAGTAGGTTCCCAGAGTTGCACCAGCAGGCGCGCTAATTGCACGCGCTGTTGTTCACCACCGGATAATTGCCGATAGTCGCGGTTTGCTAACGCCTGACAGTCACATAACGCCATTATTTGTGCTGTTTCATTATCCTGATTACCAGTACGATGCGGATGCCGCCCCATCTGGATAACTTCTTGTACGCTGAATGGAAACGCCATGTGGCTATTTTGACGCATCACGGCCCGGTGTTTCGCCAGTTCAGTAATCGACCATTCATTTAATGGCTTATTAAACAACCGACATTCGCCGCTATCAGGTTGAAGATAGCCGGTTAGCTGGCGAAGCAGCGTAGATTTTCCCGCACCATTAGGCCCGAGGATGGCAACAATTTCCCCACCGGGAAAAGTCAGCGAGACATTATCAGTCAGACGCCGCCCCTGAAGGCTATAAACCAGATTCTGGGCGCTGATCATGTGATCCTCCGGTTGCGCAGAATCAACCACATAAAATAAGGGCCACCAAGCAGGCTGGTTAATAATCCCACGGGCATTTCTGCTGGCTGTACCAGCGTGCGGGCAAGCGTGTCTGCCATCAGCAATAAACAGGCTCCGGCGAGGGCGGAACAAGGGATTAGCCAGCGGTGATTTGCCCCGGTAGTCATGCGAATCAGATGCGGGATCACCAGGCCAATAAAGCCGATAATGCCGCTTACCGATACGGCAGCACCAACGAGCAGTGAGCTCACTAACAGTAATTGCTGGCGTTTACGCTTCACGTTCACGCCGAGGTAGTGGGCTTCTTCATCACCGAGCTGCAGTAAATTCAGCGTTCCGGCGAGACAAGTTGTTGCGATAATGGCCGGTAGGATGAATGAACTGGCAACCAATAACGTCGGCCATTGCGCCTGTCCAAGATTGCCCATCATCCACAATGTGAGTTGTCGTAGCTGCTGCTCATCGCCGATATAGCTCAGGATGCCGATCGCTGCGCCGCACAGGGCATTGATGGCGATACCGGCGAGTAATAATTGCATCATGCTGCCATCGCGATGGCGCTGCGTGATGAGAAAAATGATGGTGCAGACCACTAAACTTCCGGCAATGGCAAACACCATTTGCTCATAGAGCACCAGCACCACTGGGAAGGAGAAGGGCAGCACAATAGCAACGCCAACCATTAATGCAGAACCGCTACTGACGCCGAGTAATCCAGGGTCAGCCATTGGGTTGCGAAAAAGCCCCTGCATAATTACCCCGGCGGTTGCCAACGCTGCACCTACCAGCACCGCCAGCAAAACCCGTGGTAGACGAATATTGAGCCAGATATCGCGGTATTCCTCATCAAAAAGGGCATCAAAACTGATCTTTAACGCTCCCTGACTGGCACCAAACAGCACCAGAGCTAGCAATAATAGTGATAGCCCCATAAAGACCCTGGCGGAAGAGAGTGAATCCTTGAGCACGCAAAACTCCGTTACGACATTACGGCGCGGACATGCCGCGCCGGGGGATCACGCCGGTTTCAGGTCCGGTTCAATCAGACTGTAGACCTGCTGGTTAAGTGCTGGCGCATTTGCCAGTTCATGGATATGTGCGGCGACATCAGCACGGTTAATAAAACCATGACACTCCTGATTTTGTATCCGTTGTGCTTTGCCCGTTGCCGCACCATCAAGCAGACCGCCAGGGCGGAGAATGGCATAATCAAGCTGGCTGGTTTGCAACCAGCTTTCCGCCAGCGTTTTTTCCCGTACCGCCTGACCAAACGCAGCCTTTGCCCGCTCTGATAAAAACGGCCAGCTATCGCCGCATCCCAGTGACGTCACCAGAATCATGCGTGTGATGCCTGCTTTCTCGGCCTCGTCAATCACTGTTCTGTGCGCCAGATAATCCTGAGCTCCGCCCATTGTTGAGATGATAAGCGCATCCGGGCCAGCTGCGCGGCAAGCAGCCGCGACTACGCTGGCATCACAGGCGTCGCCTGTAAAAACCTGTACGCCTTGTTGCGCCAGTTTCGTGGCGGCATCGGCATGACGAATGACAGCAACGACCGGACGTTGTTCCGCCAGCGCCAGTTCAAGCGTTCTGGCACCCACACCTTTTCCGCCTGCGCCAAAGAGTAGCCACGGTGTCATCAGGCGTGTTCCTTTAACGATGCTGCCAGAGCATGGAAGGCGCTGACTTGTTCGCTCAGGAGCTGACGATGATCATCCCTACCGAGGAAGATTTTCAGCATTGCGCTGCCTTCCTTATTGAAAAAGAGAATAGAGGCGGTGTCCATGCCCATAAATTTACGTTCGATCAAGGCAATATGCGTGCAGTTTTCTGCTTTGATATGCCCGGACATGCCGTGCTTTCCGCGTAGGTTGAAATAGCCGTGGCGATGGAAACCCGAAGGCAGTTCGCCGCTAAATTCGAGTATTACATCGGTAGTATGTACTAACGTGGTGACGTTGCCCCATTCGCAGACGGTATCCCAGACAGTATCGAATTTATCACCTGACACAACAGTCGGAGAGGGCAGATTTTTCACTACCTCCAGCAGCGTGGTGTTGTATTGTTCGGCGATCGCCTCCAGCGTACCGTCTGGCTCCGTTTTCAAAAATTCCTGTAACGAGACATGGCTCATAAATCACTCCTGTTATGGTTTTTCAAGCGCAATTGCTGGCGCATTAAGTACCTGAATCAGTTCATTAAGAGACTGCAAAATGTTGCTTGCCCAGAAACGACCTTCATTGGTCAACCGCAGACACGTTGACGCATCGCGGCTTAAGCCTTTTTGGTGCCACTGGGCCAGTAACGGCGCGAGTTTTTCGGCATGTGGCGTAAGTTCGTCCAGCGGTACACGCGCCGTTTCAATGCCCGACTGCAAGGTATGACGCCATTGCGCATTACGTTCGGCGTTACGCATGATCATCATCAGCGGTTTTTTGCCTGCCGCGACGGATTCATGCCAGGTCTGAAGATTGCGTTCGTTCATCCAGGAGTACCCATTAATCGAACCGCCGGCTCCGGAACCAAAGGCCAGACAATCGGCACCTTGTTTAATCAGCAGGTTATAGAGATTGCGTTCGCGTGTGGTACGGCCCCAGTGGCTGTTACTGATGCAGCGCCAACCGGCATCGTCCATAAAATCACATCCTTGCAGGTAAAGATCGCGACGTTCTGCCGGAGAGGGCACGGTAGTACGCCCATTTTCCACGGCTTTGCCCAGCGGTGTATTGGGCAGGACATTGAGCGCATAGAGATCGACGCCGTCGAGACCGATATCGCGGGCAATAGCCAGATCTTCTCCCCAGGTTTGCGCATCCTGACCCGGCAGACCAAACAGCAGGTCACAGACCACCGCGGCACGGTCGCGTTTGACCAGGCTTTCCATAAACGCAATAGCGGTTGGGCCATCCGAGGTGCGGGCCATTTTCTTGCGGATTTTGCTGTTAAACGACTGAATACCAATTGAGAAGCGGTTTGCTCCAGCATCAAGGCAAGCATCGATTCGCTCAGCGTCAAAATTCAGTACCCGGCCTTCAATAGTGATTTCACAATCAGGGGCCAGTGGCAGCTTTTCTCGTAATGTGGTGATGATTCTGGCCAAATCGTGTGTTGAAAGCGCGGAAGGCGTACCGCCACCGAAATAGACCGCGTGGATGGGGGCAGACTGATGCAATACGCTGTCTGCTTCCATTTCTATTTCACGAATCAGGGCGTCGGTATAATGAGCACACGCATCGTCATTAAAACGGTTCTGATAAAAACCACAAAACGTGCAGTGTGTCGCACAAAAAGGAATGTGTAGGTAAACCAGTCGCTTACGTGGTGATACCGTTTGATTGATCATCTCTTGCCAGGTCTGTGCCAGTTGCTCTTTGGCAACCGGAATGGCCCCACGAAACGGCATCATGGCGCGCCTGTCTTTAAAGGGCTGATCACCGTCTAAAGCAAAATGTGGCGTGAGATCCAGGGTGTTATTTGTGTTCATTCGTCTGATTTAAATCCATTTATTGCGGCCAAAGCTGCTGGTGTAAAGACTCAACGACATCAGCAATACGCGGACCCATTCCCAGAATCAGGTTTTGATCAACGGTGATAATGCGCTGGTTTTTCCATGCGGCAGTGTGGGTAATTCCGGCAATAGAACGTAGCCGATTAATATCGCCATCGACCATTTGTGAGGTGACGACAATCACTTCAGGGTTAGCCGCAATCAGCGATTCCGCGCTGTAGCTTTTGTACTGCTGGTGGGTAGCGACGTTTTCTGCTCCGGCAAGCGAAAGAATGGCGTCCGCGACGCTGCCTTTACCGGCAACCTGTGGCGCACTTCCGCCTGCGGAGAGAATAAACATGGCTTTAACCGGGGCTTTTTTGGCCGCCACGTTTTGCTGTACTCGCTCCAGGCGTTGGTTGATCTGTGTCACCAGCGCCTCGCCTTGTTCAGGAACCTGTAACGTTTTTGCCAGTTGGCGAATGTTGGCGTACATCTGCTCAAGGGTGGCTGGTACACGCGGCAGAGTGACGACGTTGACTTTTTGCGCCCGCAGTTGGTCGAGCACAATTTGCGGTCCTGCATCCTGCCAGGTAATTACGCTATCCGGGCGAAGTGACAAAATGCCTTCGCTGCTGAGTTGTTTCCAGTAACCAATATGCGGCAGTTTGGCGGTTTCTGGTGGATAAGATGTCGTTTCATCGACACCAACCACGCGTTTGCCAGCGCCCATCGCGTAGATTAACTCCGTCAGCGATCCTCCTGCGACCACGATACGTTCGGCAGCCGTTACGCTAAAAGTCCAGCTAAGAGCCAGTAATGCCGTAAACAATTTTTTTCGTTTTACCATGGTCTTCGCGGCAGAGACCACGGCTGAAATACATAACGTTAGTGGGGAAAAAAGAAACGGCCTGGTGATGATCCTTGGCATAATGTGAGAACTCTTATCAAATTGAGAATGATCATGATTATCATTTGAGTTATATATGAAATACAACCGTCGATTCAATACGCACGGCGTTACAAGCGTATTTATTTTTGATTTTTATCAAGATGCTTCGTCAGCTAATGTTCTTGTTACCGATTAAATTTCAGCGCGGGAAAAAGCTGAGAACCCGGAGATATCGCGGCTTGCAGAGCAAAGAGAAGAGAAAATTATCACTGTTAACGACAACGTTTTGTGATGAGGTTGTGGGGGGATAGCCATAAACACAGGATGGTTTTCTGGATGCTGGATAGATTTCATAACCCCCTGTTTATTGTGTTAATGGCGGTTAAAAAAAGCTTGATCATAAAAAATTGATCGATAATAATTCTCATTATCACGTTTGAGTTTAACAAAATATGACATCATGGATAACAAAATCATATCTTTTGTAAGGGAAAACGCACAGCACTCTTCACTTCAGACGTGGCGTACTACTTTGCCTGACAAAGAGGGCGTGCTTTTGCTGAATTATCAGAAATATTCGGCAATTTTACGGGATATATACGCTAATAGCTTCCCGTGGTGATATCTAATCATTTGAATTGTAAATAAATTTATTTTTCGCCAGCCACCCCGGTATTAACCCAGGCAGCCAGCATTTTTTATTTTCCTCATGGAGAATCGCTATGTCACGTCCGCAATTTACCTCGTTGCGTTTGAGTTTGTTGGCTTTGGCTGTTTCTGCCACCTTGCCAACGTTTGCTTTTGCTACTGAAACCATGACCGTTACGGCAACGGGGAATGCACGTAGTTCCTTCGAAGCGCCTATGATGGTCAGCGTTATCGACACTTCCGCTCCTGAAAATCAAACTGCTACTTCAGCCACTGATTTGCTGCGTCATGTTCCTGGAATTACTCTTGATGGTACCGGACGAACCAACGGTCAGGATGTAAATATGCGTGGCTATGATCATCGCGGCGTGCTGGTTCTTGTCGATGGTGTTCGCCAGGGAACGGATACCGGACACCTGAATGGCACTTTTCTCGATCCGGCGCTGATCAAGCGTGTTGAGATTGTTCGCGGACCTTCAGCATTACTGTATGGCAGTGGCGCGCTGGGTGGAGTGATCTCCTACGATACGGTCGATGCAAAAGATTTATTGCAGGAAGGACAAAGCAGTGGTTTTCGTGTCTTTGGTACTGGCGGCACGGGGGACCATAGCCTGGGATTAGGCGCGAGCGCGTTTGGGCGAACTGAAAATCTGGATGGTATTGTGGCCTGGTCCAGTCGCGATCGGGGTGATTTACGCCAGAGCAATGGTGAAACCGCGCCGAATGACGAGTCCATTAATAACATGCTGGCGAAAGGGACCTGGCAAATTGATTCAGCCCAGTCTCTGAGCGGTTTAGTGCGTTACTACAACAACGACGCGCGTGAACCAAAAAATCCGCAGACCGTTGAAGCTTCTGATAGCAGCAACCCGATGGTCGATCGTTCAACAATTCAACGCGATGCGCAGCTTTCTTATAAACTCGCCCCGCAGGGTAACGACTGGTTAAATGCAGATGCAAAAATTTACTGGTCGGAAGTCCGTATTAATGCGCAAAACACGGGGAGTTCAGGCGAGTATCGTGAACAGATAACAAAAGGAGCAAGGCTGGAGAACCGTTCCACTCTATTTGCCGACAGTTTCGCTTCTCACTTACTGACATATGGCGGTGAGTATTATCGTCAGGAACAACATCCGGGTGGCGCGACGACGGGCTTCCCGCAAGCAAAAATCGATTTTAGCTCTGGCTGGCTACAAGATGAGATCACCTTACGCGATCTGCCGATTACCCTGCTTGGCGGAACCCGCTATGACAGTTATCGCGGTAGCAGCGACGGCTACAAAGATGTTGATGCCGACAAATGGTCATCTCGTGCGGGGATGACTATCAACCCGACCAACTGGCTGATGTTATTTGGCTCATATGCTCAGGCATTCCGCGCCCCGACGATGGGCGAAATGTATAACGATTCTAAACACTTCTCGATTGGTCGCTTCTATACCAACTATTGGGTGCCAAACCCGAACTTACGTCCGGAAACTAACGAAACTCAGGAGTACGGTTTTGGGCTGCGTTTTGATGACCTGATGTTGTCCAATGATGCTCTGGAATTTAAAG
Source organism: Escherichia sp. E.sYA108 (assembly GCF_011754335.1). Classification (NCBI taxonomy): domain Bacteria; kingdom Pseudomonadati; phylum Pseudomonadota; class Gammaproteobacteria; order Enterobacterales; family Enterobacteriaceae; genus Escherichia; species Escherichia sp. E.sYA108. Next base: position 249,541 of record NZ_JAAQVZ010000001.1, read on the forward strand.
CCAGCTACTTTGATACCAAAGCGAAAGATTATATCTCCACGACCGTCGATTTCGCGGCGGCGACAACTATGTCGTATAACGTCCCGAACGCCAAAATCTGGGGCTGGGATGTGATGACGAAATATACCACTGATCTGTTTAGCCTTGATGTGGCCTATAACCGTACCCGCGGCAAAGACACCGATACCGGGGAATATATCTCCAGCATTAACCCGGATACCGTTACCAGTACCCTGAATATTCCGATCGCTCACAGCGGCTTCTCTGTTGGTTGGGTCGGTACGTTTGCCGATCGCTCAACACATATCAGCAGCAGCTACAGCAAACAACCTGGCTATGGTGTGAATGATTTCTACGTCAGTTATCAAGGGCAGCAGGCGCTCAAAGGCATGACCACTACTCTGGTATTGGGCAACGCCTTCGATAAAGAGTACTGGTCGCCGCAAGGCATCCCACAGGATGGTCGTAACGGAAAAATTTTCGTGAGTTATCAATGGTAATCATCTGCCCCGATATTTCGGGGCATTTATCTGGAAGGAAGAGAGACAATGAACCACTACACACGCTGGCTTGAGTTAAAAGAACAAAATCCCGGAAAGTACGCGCGTGACATCGCAGGTTTAATGAATATCAGCGAAGCAGAACTGGCATTTGCACGCGTCACGCACGACGCGTGGCGGATGCGCGGCGATATTCGTGAAATTCTGGCGGCGCTCGAAAGTGTTGGCGAGACCAAATGTATTTGCCGTAATGAATACGCAGTCCATGAACAAGTTGGTGCGTTCACAAACCAGCATTTGAACGGACATGCCGGATTGATCCTCAATCCGCGCGCGCTGGATTTACGTCTGTTTCTCAATCAATGGGCCAGTGTTTTCCACATCAAAGAAAACACGGCTCGTGGCGAACGCCAGAGTATTCAGTTCTTTGATCATCAGGGCGATGCATTACTAAAAGTTTATGCCACCGACAATACCGATATGGCGGCATGGAGTGAGCTTCTGGCACGGTTTATCACCGATGAGAATACGCCGCTTGAGTTAAAAGCCGTTGATGCGCCAGTTGTTCAAACGCGAGCCGATGCCAGTGTGGTCGAGCAAGAGTGGCGGGCGATGACCGACGTTCATCAGTTTTTTACGTTGCTCAAGCGCCACAACCTGACGCGCCAACAGGCGTTCAATCTGGTGGCAGACGATTTGGCCTGCAAAGTATCCAACAGTGCGTTGGCGCAAATTCTTGAATCTGCACAGCAGGATGGCAATGAAATCATGGTGTTTGTTGGCAACCGTGGCTGCGTACAGATTTTCACCGGTGTGGTAGAAAAAGTGGTGCCAATGAAAGGTTGGCTGAATATTTTCAACCCGACGTTTACCCTTCATCTATTAGAAGAGAGCATTGCTGAAGCCTGGGTTACCCGTAAACCGACCAGCGATGGCCACGTAACCAGCCTGGAATTGTTTGCCCATGATGGTACGCAGATAGCGCAACTTTATGGTCAACGTACAGAAGGTGAACAGGAGCAAGCGCAATGGCGTAAGCAAATTGCTTCGTTGATACCGGAAGGCGTTACTGCATAACGTATAATTAACGGGAGGTCTGGCTGTTGCTGGGCCTCTTTATATTGTTCAATCGTTCACACCAGATAATTAATATGCTGATGGCGTACCAGCTCATTGATCCGCTTAAGATTGAGGATCATCATGATATTGTGTTTATGGCAGTAGAACGTTTTTAGCGATATTTTCAGTTTCTCCAGAATATCTTCCGTTGTCATTTGATTCGCAATACAGCTCAGAACCTGATGCTGCTTGCGCGAGAGGGACACATCCGCTTCAGGCACAGAGCAGTAACTGCCATTGATGAGTGCGACAAAGTCGATGATGGCGATAGTTCGCGGAACAAAGGTCACCGGTACTTTCCCCAGGCAGCGTTTAATATTAAAGGGGGAGAAAATAATTACATGGACAGGTTTTAATCGTTCAATTTGAGTGAGAAAATTAGAATGAAATACATTATTCATTAATGTATCAATAATGACGAAGGCATTCTGATGCAACATTACGTCGATCTCTTCTTCGTTCTGTATATGAACGACATTACCTTTACTCAGAATGTTTTTCATCGCGGTGAAAAACATCGTATCCCTGGTAATTATAAGAAACATAACCGACTCCTGGTACGGACATTAACTTTATAATCAGTTTGCCAAAGGTAATTAACAGGACAGGGCTTATAATAATAGTTAGCTTACTGTGTATTAATTTGATGTAATGCATGATGCAGATGCTGAGAAAGCATCTGCATCTTTCGGTGGTGTTATTTGACCAGCTCAGGTGTTACCTGACTCACCGCATTGGTGTAGTAAGGAGCCCCCCAGCCCGGTTCCGGCCAGAATGCACCATAGCCGTAATCCCACAGGTTATAGGTGGTATTAACCACTTCTCTCAAATGCCACACCTGGATGCCCTGCATATTCACTTCCAGGAAGTTATACGGGACTTTATTGATAAAGCCAGGTTGTTCACCCTGAATGGTACCGAGGATGGTAACAAAGTGATTACGATAGTTCACTGGATCAAGGAAGCCGCTTTGTCTGGCGAGCAGTCGGCCCTGATAGTTGGCTTCAATATCGGGCTTCGCATAGCTATCCAGCGGTAATACAGCGATTTCTAACAACGTATCCGTTTTACCATTGATAACGTTGATAACCTTCCCGCCAAAGCGCGCTTGTTGACCAACATATAACCCCGGCTGGTTATGAACAGCAACAAAACTTTTTTGAATATCAGGTTGGTTATTGCCTTTGATATTTTGCGGAATTGAACTACATGCGGCAAGCAAAAATGAAAGGCTGAGGATGAGTGCACCTTTTGTCATGTTCATGTTACTATCCTTATCAACAAATATTAAAACCATAATAGATATTTCTTTATAGTTTTCATCTGATTCTGAGGCGATATGCCTGATAGTAACGTAAACCTGTCTGATGTTTATATCTCTTCTGTTTAGTTGAGCTCAGTTAATTTTTGGGCGTGGCATGAGTATCCATTGTTCCATAATCTATATTCAGAGGTTTTTAATCTTTTCGTGTCTAATGTTATTTATCTGATTAAGTATTGATTGTGTCTTTTGCGGAAGTGGTGTCGAGCTTATCGTTTCAATGTTATTAATAAGACTTACAAGTTGAGCCTCAACTTTGAGTAGTCTGCATTTGTATATGTGGTGTTCGTATGGCACGCATTAATTTGTTGGCGTTGTTGCGCTAAATCAAATTGTTCAGAGGTGTATCCATTCTCCAGAGAATGGGGCATTAATGGGGTGTTGTTCTTCCCGGTTATCACAAGGCCACTTCGGTGTGTCTGGCGTTTTAACATTATCGGTATTTGTTGTGCAGTTATAAATATCACCGTTATATGTATTTATTACACCTGGGGTAAAGTCAATTGACATAACATTCCTTATTCATCATTTGTTTTATGCTAAGATTTTTAAATTGGATAATTAGAACAGGAATGGATTTTCTTCTACATACAGTAAATATAATGCGTCATATCTTCCTGATATAATTACCTTTGACTTCTCTTTTATTTCCATCTGGTAATATTTGAGTGCAAAAAAAGGCAATAATCATATCGCAAAAGAAAACGTTAACAACTATCGAAAATGCTCGTTTTAAAAAGGTATGATGTTCTCTGATAGTGTGTGAAGTGATATTTTTGTGATGTTTTAGATATGTAATAATAAAATAGGTTAACGTATGTTGAAATTATTTATTGTGTAAACCACTGATAAATCATAATCCAGTACATCTTTAAACTGCTGCACTGTATCGCTGATAACTAAGCAGCTCACTGATACACCATGCTGGACGCGATAATTGGAATCTCACGCAGGGAGTACTGTGTAAATAGCAAAATCGCCTGATACGCTACGACTGTCAGGCCTACAAATAACATACAATTCATCGAATTATCATAACTTTGTAGGTCGGATAAAACGCGCCAGCGTCGCATCCGACATAAATAAAGCGCATTTTTCTAACAACCTGTGGGGGAATATAGCCGCTTTATTTCAGGCGATTACCCGCCTCATCAACCACTTTCTCGCCATCTTCCTTGGTGAACGCGCCTTTTTGCGCATCTGGCAGAATTTCCAGCACGACTTCTGAAGGGCGGCACAGGCGAGTTCCCAGCGGCGTCACCACAATCGGGCGATTAATCAGAATCGGGTGCTGAAGCATAAAGTCGATTAACTGATCGTGAGTAAATTTATCTTCTGCAAGGCCCAGTTCCTCATACGGCTCGACGTTTTTACGTAGCAGCGCGCGTACGGTAATCCCCATATCGGCAATGAGTTTTACCAGCTCATCGCGCGTCGGTGGTGTTTCCAGATAATAGATAATGGTCGGTTCTGTACCGCTGTTGCGGATCATCTCCAGCGTATTACGTGACGTACCGCAGGCCGGGTTGTGATAAATGGTAATGTTGCTCATATCAGTATCTCATTACGATGTGAAAGAGAGGTGTAGCGCCAGCGCCACCAGAGTTACAAACCAAAGCGGACAAGTCAAAAACACATATGGTTTAACGAATATGTAAGTGTAGAGAAAGGTGTAGGTGTGAATTAAGCGTTGGGCATTCATTTGAAAGGAGGTCTGAATCAGGACGTAAAAAAACCGACTTCGCGTCGGTTTTTTTACTGTTCAGCCCTGAGTTGGTGGCTCTGGCTGGAGTGAGATAGCCCACATCTAACAATGAGACATGCGCCGTGACAGGCAATGGATGAGTAAGCGGATGCATTCTCACTCCATCGCATGGAGAAAACGGGTGATTGATAAAGCAATCATCGTTCTTGGGGCGTTAATTGCGCTGCTGGAACTGATCCGCTTTCTGCTTCAGCTTCTGAACTGATAGCGGAAACGTAGCTAAGGGCTAAGAGCACACTACTCTTAGCCCTTTAACATTTAACGCATTGTCACGAACTCTTCTGCCGCTGTCGGGTGAATGGCAACCGTGTTGTCGAAGTCTTTTTTGGTTGCACCCATCTTCAGCGCCACCGCGAAGCCCTGCAACATTTCGTCCATACCAAAACCAATGCCGTGAATACCGACAATCTTCTCTTCCGGTCCAACGCATACCAGTTTCATGCGACACGGCTGGCGGTGAGTGGTGACGGCGGTATACATCGCGGTGAAAGAGGATTTATACACTTTCACCTGATCGTCGCCGTACTGCTCGCGCGCCTGCGGCTCCGTTAAACCAACAGTACCAATCGGCGGATGGCTGAAGACCACGGTCGGAATGTTGCTGTAATCCAGATGCTCATCCGGCTTGTTATTAAACAGGCGTTCAGAGAGACGGCGACCTGCTGCAACAGCCACCGGTGTCAGTTCCACTGCACCCGTGTTATCGCCCACCGCGTAAATACCTTCAACGTTGGTGTTTTGATATTTATCGACGACGATATAGCCTTTTTCGTTGGTTTTAACGCCAGCGGCTTCCAGGTTGATGTTGTCATTGGCAGGCTCGCGACCAATCGCCCAAATCAGGCAATCCACCGTTTCACTGCGACCATCTTCCAGCTCCAGTGTCAGGCTACCATCGGCATTTTTCACTACCGCTTTCGGGATGGCGTTGGTGTGCAACTGCGGGCCTTCGGCGTTCATCACTTCAACCAGCGTTTCAGAGATCATCGGGTCGAAGCTGCGCAGCGGCGCATGTTTACGCACAAACAGATGCGTCTTCGCACCGAGGCCGTTAATCACGCCCGCCAGTTCAACGGCGATGTAACCCGCGCCAACAACCGCTACGCGCTCTGGCAAAGCCGGAAGGGCGAAGAAGCCATCAGAATCAATACCGTATTCCACGCCCGGAATATCCGGGTGGCTCGGACGACCACCGGTGGCGATCAGAATATGATCGGCCGTGATGGTTTCGCCGTTGACTTCAATGGTTTTGGCATCAACGAAGCGGGCAAAGCCTTTGATTACATCAACGTTATTTTTACCGAGCACGTTCTCATAGGAAGTATGAATACGGTCGATATAGGCGGTACGGCTGGCGATCAACGTTTCCCAGTTGAATTTATTGATAGTGGTATCAAAACCATAATCCGGGCCGTACATATGGATCGCTTCACGGATTTGCGCCGCGTGCCACATCACTTTTTTCGGCACACAGCCAACATTTACGCAGGTGCCGCCCAGCTCTTTGGCTTCAATCAGTGCGCATTTCTGGCCGTACATAGCCGCGCGGTTGATGGAGGCGATACCGCCGCTGCCGCCGCCGATGGCGATGTAATCATAGTGTTTAGTCATGACATATTGTCCTTATCGTTGATTACCGCGATTGTAGCGCGAGACGTAATAGGTGCCAGCAATGGCTGCAATTACTCTGGCACGATCCAGCTTACGGTGGCGTGCCCGGTGCCTGCCGGAACCAGTTTGCTGTGCAGCCACGGCAGCACGTTATTCATCTGCTGTTCCAGCTTCCACGGCGGGTTAATCACAATCATGCCAGAAGCGGTCATGCCACGGCGATCGCTGTCTGGCAGCACCGCCAGTTCAATTTGCAGAATTTTGCGAATGCCGGTCGCTTCCAGGTCGTGGATCATGCGCTTAATTTGCTGGCGCAGCACCACTGGATACCACAATGCGTAAGTGCCAGTGGCGAAACGTTTGTAACCTTCTGCTATCCCGCTGACCACCGCCTGATAGTCGGTTTTCATTTCATACGGCGGGTCGATAAGGATTAAACCACGGCGGGAAACCGGCGGCAGCTTGGCCTTAAGCTGCTGGAAACCGTCGGCTTTTTCGACGCGCGCACGGCTGTCTTTCTGAAATTCAGAACGCAGCAACGGGTAATCGCTCGGGTGCAGTTCGGTCAGTTGCAGGCTGTCCTGTTCACGCAGTAGCTGGCGAGCAATCAACGGCGAACCGGGGTAATAACGCAACTGCCCGCTACGGTTGAAGTGTTTTACCACATTGATGTACGCCTCCAGCTCCGCAGGCAAATCGTCCTGCTGCCAGATACGGGCGATGCCTTCGAGATATTCGCCGGTACGCTCGGCATGTTCGCTGCCTAACTGATAACGCCCGGCCCCTGCGTGGGTGTCGAGATAGAGAAACGGTTTATCTTTCTCTTTCAGCGACTCAATGATCAGGCTCTGAACGGTATGTTTAAGGACGTCGGCGTGGTTGCCAGCGTGAAAGCTGTGGCGATAACTGAGCATGGGTAAAGGTGTTCCGGTAAGTAAAAATCGGCCCGTATTCGGGGCGCACAAAAGCCTATCAGGACAGTATACCGAAAAGAGGCCGCCGCCGCGAAAGCGTAACGTTTCTCATTGAAATTCACTACACTTAACCCCATGCTACAAACATTATGTAAAGCGCCTGTTGAGCGCTTCCTTAACCTCTTTAACCAGGACTGCGCTAATGACGAATCCGTTACTGACTCCCTTTGAATTGCCTCCGTTTTCTAAAATTCTCCCGGAACATGTCGTTCCAGCCGTGACTAAGGCGCTGAACGACTGCCGCGAAAATGTGGAGCGCGTAGTAGCGCAAGGGGCACCGTACACCTGGGAAAATCTCTGCCAGCCGTTGGCGGAAGTGGACGATGTGCTGGGGCGTATCTTCTCCCCGGTCAGCCATCTGAACTCGGTGAAAAATAGCCCGGAACTGCGTGAAGCGTACGAACAAACCCTGCCGCTGCTGTCAGAATACAGCACCTGGGTAGGGCAACATGAAGGGCTGTATAAGGCATATCGCGACCTGCGCGATGGCGATCATTACGCCACGCTGAACACGGCGCAGAAAAAAGCGGTTGATAACGCACTGCGCGACTTCGAACTCTCTGGCATCGGTCTGCCGAAAGAGAAACAGCAGCGTTACGGCGAAATTGCTACCCGTCTTTCTGAACTGGGCAACCAGTACAGCAACAACGTCCTCGATGCGACGATGGGCTGGACCAAACTCGTTACCGACGAAGCGGAGCTGGCGGGGATGCCAGAAAGCGCGCTGGCTGCGGCAAAAGCCCAGGCTGAAGCGAAAGAGCTGGAAGGTTATTTGCTGACGCTGGATATCCCAAGCTACCTGCCGGTAATGACCTACTGCGACAACCAGGCCCTGCGCGAAGAGATGTATCGCGCTTATAGCACTCGTGCTTCCGATCAAGGTCCGAACGCCGGTAAGTGGGACAACAGCAAGGTGATGGAAGAGATCCTCGCGCTGCGTCACGAACTGGCGCAACTGCTGGGCTTTGAAAACTACGCCTTCAAATCACTTGCCACTAAAATGGCAGAAAACCCGCAGCAGGTGCTGGATTTCTTAACCGATCTGGCAAAACGCGCGCGCCCGCAAGGCGAAAAAGAGCTGGCGCAACTGCGCGCCTTCGCCAAAGCCGAATTTGGCGTCGATGAGTTACAACCGTGGGATATCGCTTACTACAGCGAAAAACAGAAACAGCACCTCTACAGCATCAGCGATGAACAACTGCGTCCGTACTTCCCGGAAAACAAAGCGGTTAACGGCCTGTTTGAAGTGGTGAAACGTATTTACGGCATCACCGCTAAAGAGCGTAACGATGTTGATGTCTGGCATCCGGATGTACGTTTCTTCGAACTGTATGACGAGAACAACGAACTGCGCGGCAGCTTCTACCTCGACCTGTATGCCCGTGAAAACAAACGCGGCGGGGCGTGGATGGATGACTGCGTAGGCCAGATGCGTAAAGCCGACGGTTCGCTGCAAAAACCGGTCGCGTATCTGACCTGCAACTTCAACCGCCCGGTAAATGGTAAACCGGCGCTGTTTACCCATGACGAAGTGATCACCCTGTTCCACGAGTTCGGTCACGGCCTGCACCATATGCTGACCCGCATTGAAACCGCTGGTGTTTCCGGGATCAGTGGGGTGCCGTGGGATGCGGTCGAACTGCCGAGCCAGTTTATGGAAAACTGGTGCTGGGAGCCGGAGGCGCTGGCGTTTATCTCCGGTCACTATGAAACCGGCGAGCCGCTGCCGAAGGAGCTGCTGGATAAAATGCTGGCGGCGAAGAACTACCAGGCGGCGCTGTTTATTCTGCGCCAGCTGGAGTTCGGCCTGTTCGATTTCCGCCTCCATGCAGAGTTCCGTCCGGATCAGGGGGCGAAAATCCTCGAAACTCTGGCAGAAATCAAGAAACTGGTTGCCGTGGTACCGTCTCCGTCATGGGGCCGTTTCCCGCATGCTTTCAGCCACATTTTTGCCGGTGGTTATGCGGCAGGTTACTACAGCTACCTGTGGGCCGATGTACTGGCAGCAGATGCCTTCTCGCGTTTTGAGGAAGAGGGCATTTTCAACCGTGAAACTGGGCAGTCGTTCCTCGACAACATTCTGAGCCGTGGCGGTTCAGAAGAGCCGATGGAGCTGTTCAAACGCTTCCGTGGTCGTGAACCACAGCTGGATGCGATGCTGGAGCATTACGGCATTATGGGCTGAACATTCAGTGAAAATCTGCTTAATTGATGAAACAGGCGCCGGAGACGGCGCCTTATCTGTTCTGGCGGCCCGCTGGGGGCTGGAACACGATGAAGACAACCTGATGGCGCTGGTGTTAACGCCGGAGCACCTGGAACTGCGCAAGCGTGATGAGCCGAAGCTGGGCGGCATCTTTGTTGATTTTGTTGGCGGGGCGATGGCGCACCGACGCAAATTCGGCGGTGGTCGCGGAGAGGCGGTGGCGAAAGCGGTGGGCATTAAAGGCGATTATTTGCCGGATGTGGTGGACGCCACCGCAGGATTAGGGCGCGATGCCTTTGTGCTGGCTTCGGTCGGCTGCCGCGTGCGGATGCTGGAGCGTAATCCAGTGGTTGCCGCGCTGCTCGACGATGGCCTGGCGCGTGGTTATGCGGATGCGGAAATCGGCGGCTGGTTACAGGAACGTTTGCAGTTGATTCACGCCTCCAGTCTGACGGCGCTGAGCGATATCACCCCGCGTCCGCAGGTAGTTTATCTTGACCCAATGTTCCCGCATAAGCAGAAAAGCGCGCTGGTGAAAAAAGAGATGCGCGTGTTTCAGTCGCTGGTGGGGCCGGATCTTGATGCCGATGGATTGTTGGAGCCTGCGCGGTTGCTGGCAACCAAACGCGTGGTGGTGAAGCGTCCGGACTATGCGCCGCCGCTGGCGAATGTCGCCACGCCAAACGCGGTAGTCACTAAAGGGCATCGCTTTGATATTTACGCCGGAACGCCGGTGTAAAAGTAAAGCGGGGTAGCGATAACGCTACCCCGCTTTCTGCAAGAATAATTAATGGCTTTCCGGCGTCGCAATCATGCGTTTCAGCCACGGCACCATCAATAGCATCACTACTGCAACGCCCAGCGTAACCAGGCCAATCTTACCAAACACGTTGGTATAGACGGGCAACGTCTCAAGTGGATCGGTAATGTTGTCTGGTACTGCGGTAAATGTTGCCACATAGCCGCCCAGCAAGAACGCGGCAGCCTGCGTCAGGAACCACATCCCGAGAATAAAGCCCATCAAATGCTGCGGCACCAGGGCAGCAATCATCGCCAGGCCAAGGGCGCTAATAAACAGTTCACCTAAGCTCTGGAATAAGTACACCAGCACGATAAACCATGGCGATGTCAGCCCCTGGGCATCCGCAAACCACATTCCAGCCGCTGCAGCCGTCAAAAAGCCCAGTGAGCACATAAACATGCCGAGAGTAAACTTCATCGGCATCGAGAGATCTTTGCCTTTGTTACCCAGATGCGTGTAAATGCCTGCCAGTATTGGGCTGGCGAGTACCACCCAGAACGGGTTAAGCGCCTGGAAGCTGACCGGGTTGATGGAAAAGCCGAGAATTTCATGATGCACGTTGTTGATGGCAAAGAAGTTCAGCGACGTTGGCATCTGGGCGTAGAGAATGTAAAACACCACCGCTTCGAGCATCAGGACAAAGGCGACAAACATTTTATTGCGCCCGGTTTTATCCAGCTTGAATGCCTGACGAAAGAAGATGATGGTGACGACGATGGAGAGAACAATCAGAACCAGATTGGCGACTTCTACGTTGTGCATCAGCCAGGCGCAGACGAAGATCATCACCACGCTGCCAAGTAATACGTACAACAGTTTACTGAAGCTCATCGGCCGGAAGTCGGGTTCAGAACCAATGTCTTTCACCATTCCACGACAGGCGATGTAAACCAGTAATGCGATAATTAACCCCGCACCGCACAGGTTGTAGGTGACTGAATAGCCGAATTTATCAGCGATCACAGGGGCCAGCGATAACGCTATCAACGAGCCGATATTGATCGACATATAGAACAGGGTGAATGCGCCATCAAGCCGCGGATCTTTCGGCGGGTAGCACTTCGAAAGCAAGCTGGCTGGGTTAGCTTTAAACAGGCCGTTACCGACAGCGATAGTCCCCAGGGCGATGAAAATCAGGTCAGGCTTAAGTAGCGACATGCCGGTCATGAAGTAGCCAATCGCCAGCACAAGTGCTCCGAGAACAATGGTGCGTTTGGTTCCCAGCAGGTGGTCGCCAACATAGCCACCAATGGAAATGAGGCCATAGACCAGCGCAGCAAAAGCACCAAAAGTGACAAAAGCCTGCTCTTGCGAGAACCCAAGCTGTTTAACGAAGAAAACCGCCAGTACGCCCTGCACGCCGTAGTAGCCGAATCGCTCCCATAACTCGACAAAAAAGATCATGAAAAATGGGCGAGGTTGCTGCAGCATCCCCATGGGTGTTGTTGTATTCATATTTATTAACCTTCCAATACCATCCTGAAAAGTATGAACGCGTAAGGGATAACGCGCGAAAAAGTTTATATCTGTCAGAGATTCTTAATATTGATGCGGCGAATAGATTAATACACTATTACAACAGAAAATAACCAGCTGATCACACTAATGATAGAAAATATGATGGTGTTAAATGTTGTATTGGCAGGGGTTTTGATTGAGTACGCAGACCGCAGGCCAGATAAGGCGTTTACGCTGCATCAGGTAACAAGGCGCGCCAAAAAGCAAAACGCCCGCATATGCGGGCGTTCAGGAACACGTCGTGGAGGGAAGATTATTCTTCTTCGTCGCGCAGCGGAACAATCAGCATATCAACGTGAACGGTGTTGATCAGCTGACGTGCGGAAGACATCAGTTTGCTCCAGAAGTCCTGGTGGTGACCACAAACCACCAGATCCATATCGTATTTCTTGATTGCATCGACCAGTACCTGGCCCAGATCGCCGCTGCCGCTCAGGGTTTCAGTGATTGGGTAGCCTGCATTGGTTGAAAGCTCGGTCAGCGCATGATGTGTCTCTTCAGAGATGCGTTTCTGCATATCACCCAGATTCACATCGATAAGCCCGGTGTATAGGTCAGAGTAGTTTACATCTACGTGGATCAGAGAAACTTTCGCATTGTAGGGGCGAGCCATAGAGACTGCTTTCTCTACCAGAACTTTGCTTTCCGGGGAGAGGTCGACCGCGATGAGAATGTGTTTATAAGCCATAGTGTTACTCCTTCCATAAAGTTGTCGATGACTGGCCAGCTAGCGTTTCTTGTGCCGTTACGTCACCCGCGTCCTGCGAACTACGTGCGCGGGGCTAACCCAGCCGTAAAGATTCAGTGTTAAGACCATCCTTACCTTATAGCGACCCGGATGATCCGTCAATCCGCCTTGCTTACTCGTTAGATAAACAAATTTTCGACATGAATATATTGATAGTGGTTAACCTTCTGGAAAAAAAACAACCTGATCTCCTACACTATCTATAGAGCCGCTCGGATGTTGGTCACCACAAAAGCGGTTTCTCCAGGACCTGGTGTTAACTGATTGGCAGCGTATCGGGAGCGGTAGCCCCGGGGTGGAACTCCGCGGGCAGGTCGCCGGGGAGGAGGTATGATAAGCACCGTCGCATTATTTTGGGCTTTATGTGTCGTTTGCATTGTTAACATGGCGCGCTATTTCTCATCACTACGCGCGTTGTTAGTGGTACTGCGTAACTGCGATCCATTGCTCTATCAATATGTTGATGGAGGGGGCTTTTTTACCTCACATGGCCAACCCAACAAACAGGTGCGTCTCGTTTGGTATATCTATGCCCAACGTTATCGCGATCATCACGATGATGAGTTTATTCGCCGCTGTGAGCGGGTGCGTCGGCAGTTTATTCTGACCAGCGCATTGTGTGGTCTGGTGGTGGTCAGCCTGATTGCATTGATGATTTGGCATTAAGCACTTCAGCAATAATGACGCATAAAAAAAGCGGGCCAGTAAACTGACCCGCTCGTTTTGGTGCGTACGATTACAGGAACTGCAAGGAGAGCCAGTACAGCCCGCCGGAAAGCAGTACCGCAGCCGGAAGGGTAAACACCCAGGCCATCAGAATACTGGTTACGGTTTTACGCTGTAAGCCGCCGCCATCTACCACCATCGTCCCCGCGACAGAAGAGGAGAGTACGTGAGTAGTGGAAACCGGCATCCCGGTATAACTTGCCAGGCCGATAGACACTGCCGCCGTCATCTGGGCAGACATCCCCTGAGCGTAGGTCATGCCTTTCTTACCGATTTTCTCACCGATAGTCGTTGCCACACGACGCCAGCCAATCATCGTACCGATACCTAACGCCAGCGCGACCGCCATGATGATCCACACCGGCGCATACTCGATGGTGCTAAGCATGTCGGACTTCAGTTTCTTCAACAGGCGCTGATCGTCAGCACTCACGCCAGGCATCTTCACCACTTTGTCGATAGTGTCAGAAACGCACAGCATAATGCGGCGCATCTGGCTACGTTGATCAAGCGACAGCTTGTCGTAGCTTTCCACATCGGTAGTCAACATGCCTTTCAGGCGGTTGAGCGCGTTAATGGTATTCGACGGATGGCAATGGAACTCCGCGGGTTGCGTTGCGCCAGCTTCCGGAGCCGGTACTAACTGATCAGCACCGGTCGCTTGTTTCAGCAGCGCAGGATGCTGCTCAAAGTAAGCTTCGACGTTGTTGATGGCATCACGGGTACGGGTGATTTCGTAGCCAGTGGCATTCATGTTCACCACGAAGCCTGCTGGTGCGACACCAATCAATACCAACATAACCAGACCAATGCCTTTCTGACCATCGTTCGCGCCATGCGAAAACGCCACGCCGATAGCGGAAAGGATCAGCGCAATACGCGTCCAGAACGGCGGCTTTTTCTTGCCGTCTTTCTTTTCACGCTCCGCTGGGGTCAGGTGGATACGGGCGCGTTTCTTGGTGCCGCTCCAGTAGCGACGCAGCAAGAAAATCAGACCGCCAGCAAACACCAGGCCGACAATAGGGGAAACGATCAGGGAACCGAAAATACTTAATACTTTCGGGATATTGAGTGCATCCACCACTGACGTCCCGGTCATCAACGCATTGGTTAAACCAATCCCGATGATCGCGCCAATCAGCGTATGAGAGCTGGATGCAGGTAAACCAAAGTACCAGGTACCCAGGTTCCAGATAATCGCCGCCAGCAACATAGAGAACACCATGGCAAGGCCATGAGACGATCCCATATTAAGCAGCAGATCCGTCGGCAGCATATGCACAATGGCATAGGCAACACTCAGACCACCCAGCAAAACACCCAAAAAGTTGAACACCGCCGCCATAACCACGGCGAGCTGAGAACGCATCGCGCGGGTATAGATAACGGTTGCCACGGCGTTGGCTGTGTCATGGAAACCATTGATGGCTTCGTAGAACAGCACAAAAGCCAGTGCAAGCAATAATAACAGCCCGGTATGCAAATCCAGGCCAGCAAACAAATGTAGCATAGGACGTTACGCCATTTTGAGGACATGAACGCGGCGCATTATCAGTGACTTTCGCGGCGCGGGCAAAGTGAAATATAGACTTTTTTTGATTTGCCTCCTGTATGGATTACACTCAAAAAATAATTATCTTATATAATTCAGGCAAATACTTCCTTTTAGTAATATTGATGCTGGTGCGACCACTGAGGAATCTTTACAATTCACGCCCGTTTTTTCTTAGAGGAGCGCAACGTGGAAAGGTTTGATGCCATTATTATAGGCGCTGGTGCGGCAGGTATGTTCTGTTCTGCGCTGGCAGGTCAGGCAGGACGCCGGGTTCTGCTGATCGATAATGGTAAAAAACCAGGGCGCAAAATCCTCATGTCTGGCGGTGGGCGCTGCAACTTTACCAACCTTTATGTCGGACCGGGCGCTTATCTGAGCCAGAATCCGCATTTTTGTAAGTCTGCACTCGCGCGTTTTACCCAGTGGGATTTCATTGATCTGGTCAATAAACACGGCATCGCCTGGCACGAGAAAACGTTAGGGCAGCTCTTCTGCGATGACTCCGCGCAGCAGATTGTCGACATGCTGGTGGATGAGTGCGAGAAGGGCAATGTGGCCTTCAGATTGCGTAGCGAAGTGCTGAGCGTGGCGAAGGATGATACAGGCTTCACGCTTGAACTGAACGGCATGACTGTCGGTTGCGAAAAGCTGGTCATTGCGACCGGTGGACTGTCAATGCCGGGGCTGGGCGCATCGCCGTTTGGTTATAAGATTGCCGAACAATTCGGCCTCAACGTGCTGCCGACCCGTGCGGGTCTGGTGCCATTCACTCTGCATAAACCGTTGCTTGAAGAGTTACAGGTGCTGGCGGGCGTGGCGGTGCCTTCCGTGATTACCGCTGAAAACGGTACCGTTTTCCGTGAGAACTTACTCTTCACCCACCGCGGCTTATCTGGACCGGCGGTGTTGCAGATTTCCAGCTACTGGCAACCGGGTGAATTTGTCAGCATCAATCTGCTACCGGATGTGGACCTCGAAACCTTCCTGAATGAGCAGCGTAATGCACATCCGAATCAAAGCCTGAAAAACACGCTGGCGGTTCATCTGCCGAAGCGGTTGGTTGAACGGTTACAACAACTCGGGCAAATCCCGGATGTCTCGCTAAAACAGCTCAACGTGCGTGACCAACAGACACTGATTAGCACATTGACTGACTGGCGCGTACAACCCAACGGCACTGAAGGCTATCGCACTGCCGAAGTGACGCTCGGCGGCGTGGACACCAACGAACTCTCTTCACGGACGATGGAAGCGCGCAAAGTGCCTGGGCTGTACTTCATCGGCGAAGTGATGGACGTCACCGGCTGGCTGGGGGGCTATAACTTCCAGTGGGCGTGGTCGAGTGCATGGGCTTGTGCGCAGGATTTGGTGGCAGAATAAGAAGCAAAATGCGCTCTCGATACCAGAGGGATTAACCTGAATAAAACCAGATAAGGCGCCCAACGCCTTATCTGAAGCCTTTTTTATTATTTTTTCGCTGAACCCGCTTCTAATATAGAAACGATGGAAAACAGTGTAAAACAAACTGCACCTAAGCCCACCAGAACTCGCGAAGGAATAAAGTAAGCCATATCGGTTTGCGCAATTTCAGCCAGGAACGCAGCAAGGAACAGACAAAACAGACAGGTAAATACCGGAATCATGGGTATTCTGTTGGCTAACGAACATGTGCGTCGCCATACCAGCGCTAACAACCACACTTTGGAGAAAATACTGTAGCAGATCATCCCCAGGCAAATGAGAATAATGCCGGGGGCCAGGCGGGCGCTTGCATCTGAACTGATTAATACGTAGATACCAAAAATAATGGTAAGTGAGCCAAGCAAAATAACCCAATAGCACCACAGCCAATGTTCTTTCACTGAGAACGTATTCCGCGTTTGATGGACAATAGTGGCGACAAGGCCAATAAGACAAGCGCAAATTGCCGTTAACCCCATTAGTACGTGACCTGCAACATAATGTGGTGTGATATCTGCACTACGTAACAGTACGACTGACCAAATGAAACCAAAGAGAGTAAGCAGAACGGGAACGGCAATTAAGCAATCACCGATTGTTGAAGAATAGGCCTGCAATGGCGTACCGTCACTCTTACTGCCCGAGGCGTTTTTGGGGATCAACAGAAAATGTCCGGAAGATGCCGCTACGGTTGATACACAAGCGGCAATCATGCCAACGCCGAAAATAACATGACCGGCGACAAATTCATCTGCCATCACATTATTGCTTGCCAACAGTGACCATCCCCAAATCATAGTTGTAGCAGAACCGGCATAACCAATAACAGGAAATAACCTGTTGTAGAATTTATTCATGCCGTGAGTTAACTGAGATATAATAATAAATGCGGTAGTGAACAATGCCAGACATATCGCAGAAAGAGAAATCAGAACATGCCCTGCAACGAAATATTCACTTTGCCCAGAACCGGTTAATACAAACTCACCTAATGCGATGCATATTATACCCATCAGTAAAGGAATTAATTTAAACAACCATCCGATATATATATTCATTTTAAACCCCATATATATTTTCTGCTACACTTCGAAAAACATATGATTCGTCTTTTCAGTTAGTTAAATATGTCTATAAGATGCCATCAATTAAAAAAAGTAACTTCACTATAATCGGATTTAGCGTTATGGGGATCAACTTTTAGCGGTGAGTTAATGCTATTAAATAAATATTTATCCTAAGATAAACTCTGAATTAATATCTTTATCTTATTTTGTTGTTTTAAATGAGTCTTTTAGGAAATATTTTATTAAACCCACGAGCCTTTATCATCTATCATCTTTTCAGAATAAATTATTTTATATTCGGTATTTATTCGCATATCAGGCGATAATAACGCTATGTGATAGTCATCAGGTTTCCCTGTTACGGAAACCTGTGCAACAGAATCTGTGAACCTGTACAGAATATTTTTGGAAAAAACACCAGCGAACGGAAGAACATCGCGATGTATCACAAGTTGATGGCAATCAAATAGACAACATGAATATAACTGTTAGTATTTAATTGATTTCACTTATGAGTATGCGTGTTTCATTTACGGCCAGGAATGCTGATGATGACAACATTACTACCCGTTTTCACTAAGCCTTCCCCATTGGCGCTCAATGCTCTGTGCGCTGGTCGTATTTGCCATTTCCTTCTTATCCCGGATGGAAGAATCCGCTGAACATCGTTCGGTGGCAGTTGTAACACGCGTCGATTGCTTACAGGGATTATGGCGGGTCGATTATGGATAAGAGTAAGCGCCATCTGGCGTGGTGGGTTGTCGGGGCACTGGCGGTGGCTGCCGTCGTGGCGTGGTGGCTGTTGCGCCCGGCGGGTGTGCCGGAAGGCTTTGCTGTCAGCAATGGGCGCATTGAAGCGACGGAAGTGGATATCGCCAGCAAAATTGCCGGGCGTATCGACACCATTCTGGTGAAAGAAGGCCAGTTTGTTCGAGAAGGTGAAGTGCTGGCGAAGATGGATACTCGCGTGTTGCAGGAACAGCGACTGGAAGCCATCGCGCAAATCAAAGAAGCACAAAGTGCCGTTGCCGCCGCGCAGGCTTTGCTGGAGCAACGCCAAAGCGAAACTCGTGCCGCACAGTCGCTGGTTAATCAACGCCAGGCAGAACTGGACTCCGTAGCAAAACGTCATACGCGTTCCCGCTCACTGGCACAACGGGGGGCAATTTCTGCGCAACAGCTGGATGACGACCGCGCCGCCGCTGAGAGCGCCCGAGCTGCGCTGGAATCGGCAAAAGCTCAGGTTTCTGCTTCTAAAGCCGCTATAGAGGCGGCACGCACCAATATCATTCAGGCGCAAACTCGCGTCGAAGCGGCACAAGCCACTGAACGGCGCATTGCCGCAGATATCGATGACAGCGAACTGAAAGCCCCGCGTGACGGACGCGTGCAGTATCGGGTTGCTGAGCCAGGCGAAGTGCTGGCAGCAGGCGGTCGGGTGCTGAATATGGTCGATCTCAGCGACGTCTATATGACCTTCTTTCTGCCAACCGAACAGGCGGGCACGCTGAAACTGGGCGGTGAAGCACGTTTGATTCTTGATGCTGCACCAGATCTGCGTATTCCCGCGACCATCAGTTTTGTCGCCAGCGTCGCCCAGTTCACGCCAAAAACTGTCGAAACCAGCGATGAGCGGCTGAAATTGATGTTCCGTGTCAAAGCGCGTATCCCACCGGAATTACTCCAGCAGCATCTGGAATATGTCAAAACCGGATTGCCGGGCGTAGCGTGGGTGCGGGTGAATGAAGAACTTCCGTGGCCTGACGACCTGGTGGTGAGGTTGCCGCAATGACGCATCTGGAACTGGTTCCCGTCCCGCCTGTCGCGCAACTGGCGGGCGTGAGCCAGCATTATGGAAAAACCGTTGCGCTGAACAATATCACACTCGATATTCCGGCCCGTTGCATGGTCGGGCTGATTGGACCGGATGGTGTCGGTAAATCGAGCTTGTTGTCGCTGATTTCCGGTGCTCGCGTCATTGAGCAGGGCGGCGTGATGGTGCTGGGCGGCGATATGCGCGACCCGAAGCATCGCCGCGACGTCTGCCCGCGCATCGCCTGGATGCCGCAGGGGCTGGGCAAAAATCTCTACCACACCTTGTCGGTGTATGAAAACGTCGATTTTTTCGCCCGCCTGTTCGGTCACGACAAAGCGGAGCGGGAAGTGCGAATTAATGAGCTGCTGACCAGCACCGGATTAGCACCGTTTCGCGATCGTCCGGCAGGGAAACTCTCCGGCGGGATGAAGCAAAAACTTGGGCTGTGCTGTGCGTTAATCCACGACCCGGAATTGTTGATTCTTGATGAGCCAACAACGGGGGTTGACCCGCTCTCCCGCGCCCAGTTCTGGGATCTGATCGACAGCATTCGCCAGCGGCAGAGCAATATGAGCGTGCTGGTTGCCACCGCCTATATGGAAGAGGCGGAACGCTTCGACTGGCTGGTAGCGATGAATGCCGGAGAAGTGCTGGCAACTGGCAGCGCCGAAGAGTTGCGGCAGCAAACGCAAAGCGCCACGCTGGAAGAAGCATTTATAAATCTGTTACCGCAAGCACAACGGCAGGCGCATCAGGCGGTAGTGATCCCACCGTATCAACCTGAAAACGCAGAGATTGCCATCGAAGCGCGCGATCTGACCATGCGTTTTGGTTCCTTCGTTGCCGTTGATCACGTCAATTTCCGCATTCCACGCGGGGAGATTTTTGGTTTTCTTGGTTCGAACGGCTGTGGTAAATCCACCACCATGAAAATGCTTACCGGATTGCTGCCCGCCAGCGAAGGTGAGGCGTGGCTGTTCGGGCAACCGGTTGATCCAAAAGATATCGATACTCGTCGCCGGGTGGGCTATATGTCGCAGGCGTTTTCGCTCTATAACGAACTCACCGTGCGGCAAAACCTGGAGTTACATGCTCGTCTGTTTCATATCCCGGAAGCGGAAATTCCCGCGCGAGTGGCTGAAATGAGCGAGCGTTTTAAGCTCAACGACGTCGAAGATGTATTGCCGGAGTCATTGCCGCTCGGCATTCGCCAGCGGCTATCGCTGGCGGTGGCGGTGATTCATCGCCCGGAGATGTTAATCCTTGATGAACCGACTTCTGGCGTCGATCCGGTGGCGAGGGATATGTTCTGGCAGTTGATGGTGGATCTCTCGCGCCAGGACAAAGTGACTATCTTCATCTCCACCCACTTTATGAACGAAGCGGAACGTTGTGACCGTATCTCACTGATGCACGCCGGAAAAGTGCTCGCCAGCGGTACACCGCCGGAACTGGTTGAGAAACGCGGAGCCGCCAGTCTGGAAGAGGCATTTATCGCTTATTTGCAGGAAGCGGCAGGGCAGAGCAACGAAGCTGAAGCGCCGCCGGTGGTACACGACACCACCCACGCGCCACGTCAGGGATTCAGCCTGCGCCGTCTGTTTAGCTACAGCCGCCGCGAAGCGCTGGAACTGCGACGCGATCCGGTACGTTCGACGCTGGCGCTGATGGGAACGGTGATCCTGATGCTGATAATGGGTTACGGCATCAGTATGGATGTGGAAAACCTGCGCTTTGCGGTGCTTGACCGCGATCAAACCGTCAGTAGCCAGGCGTGGACGCTCAATCTCTCCGGTTCCCGTTACTTTATCGAACAGCCACCGCTCACCAGTTATGACGAGCTTGATCGTCGGATGCGTGCGGGCGATATCACGGTGGCAATTGAGATCCCTCCCAATTTCGGGCGCGATATCGCGCGTGGTACGCCCGTGGAACTCGGTGTCTGGATCGACGGTGCGATGCCGAGCCGCGCCGAAACGGTAAAAGGTTACGTGCAGGCCATGCACCAGAGCTGGCTACAGGATGTGGCGAGCCGACAGTCCACACCCGCCAGCCAAAGCGGGCTGATGAATATTGAGACGCGCTATCGCTATAACCCGGACGTAAAAAGCCTGCCGGCGATTGTTCCGGCGGTGATCCCGCTTCTGCTGATGATGATCCCGTCAATGCTAAGCGCCCTTAGCGTGGTGCGGGAAAAAGAGCTAGGGTCGATTATCAACCTTTACGTGACCCCCACCACCCGTAGCGAATTTTTACTTGGCAAACAGCTGCCATACATCGCGCTGGGGATGCTGAACTTTTTCCTGCTCTGCGCCCTGTCGGTGTTTGTGTTTGGCGTACCGCATAAAGGCAGTTTCCTGACTCTCACCCTGGCGGCGCTGCTGTATATCATCATCGCCACCGGAATGGGGCTGCTGATCTCCACCTTTATGAAAAGCCAGATTGCCGCCATTTTCGGTACGGCAATTATCACGTTGATCCCGGCGACACAGTTTTCCGGGATGATCGATCCGGTAGCTTCGCTGGAAGGTCCAGGACGTTGGATCGGCGAGGTTTATCCCACCAGTCATTTTCTGACTATCGCCCGCGGAACGTTCTCGAAAGCGCTGGATCTGACTGATTTGTGGCAACTTTTTATCCCGTTGCTGATAGCCATACCGCTGGTGATGGGCTTAAGCATCCTGCTGCTGAAAAAACAGGAGGGATGATGCGCCATTTACGCAATATTTTTAATCTGGGTATCAAAGAGTTGCGCAGTCTGCTCGGTGATAAAGCGATGCTGACGCTGATTGTCTTCTCGTTTACGGTGTCGGTGTATTCGTCAGCGACCGTTACGCCAGGATCGTTGAACCTCGCGCCGATCGCCATAGCCGATATGGATCAATCGCAGTTGTCGAACCGGATCGTTAACAGCTTCTATCGCCCGTGGTTTTTGCCACCGGAGATGATCACCGCCGATGAGATGGATGCCGGACTGGACGCCGGACGTTATACCTTCGCGATAAATATTCCGCCTAATTTTCAGCGTGATGTCCTCGCCGGACGCCAGCCGGATATTCAGGTGAACGTCGATGCCACGCGCATGAGCCAGGCATTCACTGGCAACGGTTATATCCAGAATATTATCAACGGTGAAGTGAACAGCTTTGTCGCGCGCTACCGTGATAACAGCGAACCGTTGGTATCGCTGGAAACCCGGATGCGCTTTAACCCGAACCTCGATCCCGCGTGGTTTGGCGGGGTGATGGCGATCATCAACAACATTACCATGCTGGCGATTGTGTTGACCGGATCGGCACTGATCCGCGAGCGTGAACACGGCACGGTGGAACACTTACTGGTGATGCCGATAACGCCGTTTGAGATCATGATGGCAAAGGTCTGGTCGATGGGGCTGGTGGTGCTGGTGGTGTCGGGATTATCGCTGGTGCTGATGGTGAAAGGCGTGCTGGGCGTACCGATTGAAGGCTCGATCCCGCTGTTTATGCTGGGCGTGGCGCTCAGTTTGTTTGCCACCACGTCAATCGGCATTTTTATGGGGACGATAGCGCGTTCAATGCCGCAACTGGGGCTGCTGGTGATTCTGGTGCTGCTGCCGCTGCAAATGCTTTCCGGTGGTTCCACGCCGCGCGAAAGTATGCCGCAGATGGTGCAGGACATTATGCTGACCATGCCGACGACACACTTTGTTAGCCTCGCGCAGGCCATCCTCTACCGTGGTGCCGGATTCGAAATCGTCTGGCCGCAGTTCCTGACACTGATGGCAATTGGCGGCGCGTTTTTCACCATCGCACTGCTGAGATTCAGGAAGACAATTGGGACAATGGCGTAATTACAGTTGCCCGATGCGTAAGCTTATAGGGTCTACGCATTGGTGCAATTTATTGAATTTTAGTGGTTTTGTAGGCCGGATAAGGCGTCACGCCGCATCCGGCGAAGATTTACTTACCCAACCGATGCCCCTCATTCATCATCAGGATTTTGCTATACACATCTTCCTCGACGGCGTTTTTTGCTGATGCCATCACCCGTGCCAGATTCGCCTCGTTGTGATTATTCACATACGCTTTGCCGACTGCGGTGATAAACGCTTTGCGCAGATCGCTGGCGATATTCACTTTAGCGACGCGATAATTAACGAAACTGCGTAATATCTCCGGGGCGATACCGGAGCCGCCGTGAATAACCAGCGGCACCGGGCTGACTTCGGCAATGCGCTTCAGCAGGGGGATATCGATCCGCGGTATATCGTCCAGGCCATGAACGTTACCAATAGAAACTGCCAGCATGTCGCAACCGGTGCGTTCGACAAAGGTCTTCACCTTTTCCGGTTCCGTTTTGCAATCGGCTTCGCTGACGTGATCGTCTTCTTTGCCGAGAATCGCCCCCAGCTCCGCTTCAACCGGTACGCCATAGGATTTACAGAAATCGACAGCTTCCTGGGTGAAAGCGATATTCTCTTCAAAAGAGAATGCGGCACCGTCAATCATGACCGAGGTAAAGCCCGCGCGCACCGCCTGTTTAACATCCTCCTGAGTTTTCCCGTGATCAAGATGAAGACTGACCGGAACATCCATTTTATCAGCGTGACGTTTCACGATTTCATAAATGTAATCGTATCCCGACAGTTGTGCATTGGTGGGCGCAATCTGAATGAAGTTGGGTAATCCTGAACGCTCAATGGCGTTTAAAATTGAAATCGTTGTCTCCAGATTGGTGGTATTAAATGCGCCCGCTAATACCCGTTTTTCCTGAATGCGGTCGAGCAGTATCCGTCCATTAACTAATGGCATATTGAAAACCTCATCTTTTAATATCAGTTAATTATTCAGCTTCACCGAAGCGGTCGCGAAATAAGGTAGTGAGAGTTTGTATTGCCTCGTTTTCATCATCACCTTCGCAGCGTATTTCCACCGTTTTTCCGCCTTTTATTCCGGCGCGCATAATATTCATCATGCTGGTGGCATTAATATCATTACCTTCATAGTGCAGCGTCACTTTACAGCTATATTTTTTGGCGGCTTTCGCCAGACAGGCCGCCGGACGTGCATGCAGGCCAGTACTGTTTCTGACTTCCACGGTTTTACTCAACATAGTGCTCCTCCCGATGATGTAATGGCATCACGCCTTCTTGCTGTAATTTCAACTGATACCAGCTTTTCCATTTGTGCTGATAACGCTGTAATTGATGGTATCTCGCCCGATTCGGTAACAAACGTTGGGCTATGGTGACTTGCGGCGGTGGAATATCCGGTGCGGCGGTTAATAATGCTCCGACAGAAACCGCCTCGTTAAATGCAATTGCTTCAACCGGACGCTGTAAAATATCCGCCTTTAATTGCAGCCAAAGGGGATTATGGGTTGCCGGACCTATCACTTTTAACGCGCTGGTGCCGGGCACATTAAAACAGGCGAAGCAGTTGGCAAATTCCATGGTTAATCCCAGTGAGACGCTGGCAATTAACATATCGATATTTAACGTATCGCCAAGCCCATAAAATAATCCTCGGGTATGGCGATTTTTATAGGGCGAACCCGAACCGCGAAGATGCGGAATAAAAACGGGAATGTCATCAAGCGACCAGTTCCCCGCCAGATAATCCGCATACCCACGATTGAGCGACACGGCGATCTCCTCATCGGTTAGCCGGAACGTGTTACGCAGCCACTCCAGCGCGAAACCGCCCACGGGCAGAGAAGCAAACAGGGTGAACTGGTTGGCAAGCGAGTAACAGCCGTTTGCCAGCTTGTCACGTTTGGCCTGTTCATCCAGCGTCGGTTGTGTATCCAGTTGCAGAATGCCTTCCGTGGTGCCCGTCGAGTTAAGGATATCGCCCGGCATCATCTGCAACGCCCGCGCACCCACCATATGGTCATGTCCGGCCAGCGTCACGCTGACCGATTGCGAGAACCCAAGCGTTTTACAGAGCGACTCACTGACCCATCCGGCGTGTTCGCCTGGCTGCACCAATGGCGCAAATGCTGAACAGGGAACGTGTAACAACGCCGCCGCTTTCGCTGACCATTCGCCTTTGCGCACGTCCAGGCACAGTGTACGGCTGGCTAAGGTGATATCCGTTCGCTGTTCGCCAGTCAGCCGCCAGAGCAGCACTTCCGGTGCATGTAGCCAGCGCAGGCCGCGACGATTGCGCAGCGGATAATGCTCCAGCAACCAACGCATTTTGAAGGCAGAGTAATTGCTGTGCAGTGGTAACCCGCAAATGTCATAAAGTGCCGCACTGTCTGCCTCGCTAAGCGTTGCCAGATACTCTTCACCGCGACGGTCATACCATGCCAGCATTGGCGTCAGGATCTCGCCATGTTCGTCAAGAAACACCCCTGACTCGCCAAAACTGGCAATGCTTATCCGCCTGACCGGCAGCGGCGAAGCGGCGTTCAGTTGCGCTATCGCCTGGCGGACCTCCTGCCAGAGGGCGTCGATATCGAAATCGACATCGCCCTGTGGGGAGATCTGCTTTGCCGTCACGAATTTATGCGCGCCCAACGTCGTTGCGTCCAGGCAGGAAAAGCAGGTGACTTTGCAATTGGTGGTGCCAATATCGATAACGATAGCTGCGCTGTTATCAGGCATAAACCGTGCTCCGCGTCATTCGGAAAATGCCATACAGTACCAGGGCGATAACCGGCACCAGACCAATGGCGATGATATTGCCGTTGAAGATTTCCAGCAGCCAGAAGCGGAACGGGTTACCGCCATCAAGGAAACTGGAAACCTGGCCGCTGGAGCCTTCGGCAAATTTGAAGTTAACGTCTTTCGCCATGCCGGTAATAAACGGTGCGATTTTAGTCGCAATCCACAGGTCGGCAATAATCACCGGGATCGCCGCCAGAACGGTGCGGAAAATATTGCCACGGCTGGCTAAAGCAATCATCGACGCCATTACCGCCAGGTTGGCAAGGTCACCAAGCGGCAGGACTTCATTACCTGGGAGGACAAACGCGATAAAGACCGAGATTGGCGTCAGCAGCAGGGCGGTGGAGATAATCGCCGGGTTACCTACGGCAACGGCGATATCCAGGCCGATATAGAGATCGTCACGGTCAGGGTATTTGGCATTGAGATACTTTTTAATGGCTTCAGACAGCGGTAATAAACCTTCCATCAGGATGCGTACCATGCGTGGCAGGATGAACATCACACCGCCAATGCTGATGCCAAGCAGCAAGACTTTTTTGAAATCGTATCCGGCAATTACGCCGAGCAGAATGCCCAGAATAGTGCCAACCATCATCGGTTCGCCGAAGATGCCAAACTTTTTCTGTACGGTTTCCGGGTCGATATGAATACGATTGAGGCCGGGGATATGGTCGATGATTTTGTCGACCAACAGACCGACCGGAAAGAACACCACCGAAGAGAGCGTCGGCAAAGAGATCCCTTCCAGGCCAAAGTATTTTTGTACCAGTGGCGCAGACCAGTCGGCGAGTTTAAGTACTACCACCGCAGCAATCGCCGCTGCCAGCAAACCAAAGAACAGGCTGCCGGTGCTGTAATAAACCAGCGTACCGGCAAGGGCAAAATGCCAGTAGTTCCACATATCTACGTCAACGGTGCGGGTTTTATTTAACGCCAGCATCGCCACGTTAATCAGAATAGTCAGGGGAATAACAAACGGGGCAATTGGCGAACCCCATGTAATAGCGGAAAGCGGCGGCCAGCCTAAATCCACCACCGGTAAATTAATTCCGGTGCGTTCAACCATCGCCTGGGCCGCTGGCCCGACATTGCTGGTAAGAATATCGAAAATGGCATAAATACCGACAAAACCAATGCCGACCGTTAATGACGAACGTAAGGCTTTAGCGGGTTTTACTTTAAAAAAGAGAGCAAGAATAAATAACACCAACGGCAACATTACCGTGGGACCAAATCCCAATATATATTGCACAATATTATAGAGGGTATGCGCGATATCGTTCATAATAAACCTCTTTTTCAGGCGAGAGCGCACCTCGCGTTAGCGCCTGATGGAGTGGGTTGAAATTAATTATTATTAATTACTTTTTAAGGATCGAAACAATTTGCGCCAGTACTTTCTCTTCGCCAATACCGGTAATAATGGGTAAGCCGTTAACCACCGGCACGTCGAGTTCATAAGGCACTTTAGTCGTTGAAACAACCAGCGCTACGCCGTCGGTATTACCGGGTAAAGAGGCAACGTTGGTTTGGGAATAATTGACGTTAAGGCCGTGCTCTTTGCAATACTCCATGACTTTTTCTGTTACCGCCGTGGATGTGGCAATACCCGTGGCGCAGACAAATAAAATGGTTTGACTCATATTTCACCTCGTTCATTCATTTTGTTTAAGATTACTGTGTGTATTTTTGTTGTTTCCATTGTAAGCAAGGCTTGCATAAAGGGCGTATCCTGAATCATCTCCATAATCCAGCCCAGGGCATTTAATTGTTTGTTACTTTCGCTTAAGGCGAGCAAAAAAATCACCCTGACAGGCACGGGATCAGGGTCGCCGCCCATATCGGCAAACTCTACCGGCTCTGGCAAAATACCGACGGCAATTGCATTGTGCCTGACATGTTTATGGTCCGTGTGCGGAATGGCGACGCACGGCGGTTCGGTAGGCAGCCCCGTTGGGTACGTCGCTTCACGTTTCAGTACGTGATCGGCAAAATCAGGGACCACCAGCTCAGCAGCAACCAACGGTTGCGCTAACTGACGGATGATCTGTTCAACGCTTAACCCTGCCGGAAGTCGTTGAATATAATTTTCCTGAAACTGTATGCCTTGCATTTTATTCCTCATAAAAAAGTGTATTTAACTCAATTCCCGCCGTTGCAGCACGGTGCCCAGATAATATTTATTTCCTTTTAACCAGACGTTGCCAAACTCAACGGGTAACTCTCGGGAGAAAAAGACTAATTGCTCCAGATGCAAAACGGGTGCATCTTCACTGATATCTAAAAAATGACCGCGTTCATTACCAATTAATCGCGCGGCATAGCGACTTTCCGAGTAACGAATTTTTCTTTTCGACAAACTTTCTATTGTTGGAAATAAATTGTGTTGATTAAAATCGATTTCCACGATGCCGGGGCATAGCTCAATATTGATACGGTTCTCTATCAGCATCGCTTTTTCATCACCAATTGAACGTAAACGCTCAAGGTAAAGAATATCCTGACCGGGCGTTATTCTTAATTTCTCTGCCACATAACGATTAGCCGGTTCAATCCGTGACGTAATAACTTCAGTGGTAAAGTGTATTTTCTGGCTTTCCAGCGATTCCGCGAATGACAATAATCCTTCACCTAACGGATATGCCACGTTCTCTTTTTTGACAAATGTTCCCTTCCCCTGGACCTGTATCAACACGCCTTCTTTTACCAGTTGGGCGACCGCTTTTTTAACGGTTCCCCGGCTCACTTCCAGCATATCCATAATCTGGTATTCCGAAGGAATGCGATCGTCTTCCACCAGATCCCCGGTATAAATACTTTCTCTTATCCACTCCACCACTTGTTGATAGAGCGGTATTTGTGACGACTTACTTAATGATTTCATGGCGCGCACCTGAACATTTACAGTTGTCTATGGACAATCATGGACAACTTCAAGCGTATAGTAGGTGAACGGGAGAAAAAGAGGATCGAAGCGTCTCACATTTTGAGGGACCAAATCGTGATCAAAAAAATGTGACGTGAGTCGATATTTGTCAGAAGTTTACTGCGCCGTCAGGAAATAACGGCGCGTTGGTAGGTGTTAATCTTCCTTCGGCAAGCACTGCAAATGCCCGTGCCGCACGCCGCGCTGGGCGATGACGTCATCGGCAAAATGCTGCACGTCGCCCATGTCACCTTTCAACACGGCGATTTCCAGACAGTCGTCGTGATTAATGTGCACATGCAGAGTAGCAACTGAGAGATCGTGGTGATGATGCTGGGTGGAGACAATACGGCTGGCTAAGTCGCGTTTTTCGTGTTCATACACATACGACAGCACCGCGAAACCTTGTGTGCCGTGTTGTTGAGTGGCTTCCTGCGCCAGAGCGCTACGCAGAATATCGCGGATCGCCTCGGAACGGTTGTTATAACCACGACGCTGGCTCAGACTGTCCAGCGTCTCCAGTAAATCGTCATCAAGCGTGATGGTGACTCGTTGCATTTGCGTTAAACCTTTTCTGTGGTGCGACGGCGCACGGGGAATGCGGGTAATACCGCGTTTTGTAGCACACGTCCGGCGTCAGAGGAAAAGGTTAATTTATCTCCCACCACCTGGGTTTCGACGATTTGTCCGTTGTCCATCACCATCACCCGCTGACAGAAGCGTTCCACCAGGCGTAAGTCGTGGGTGATGAACAGGCAGGCGGTGCCAAACTGTTGTTGCAGCTTTTTCAGCAGGCGAATGACGCCCGCCTGTAACACGAGATCAAGGTTCGAAACCGCTTCATCCAGAATCAGCAGTTTCGGTTCGACCGCCAGCGCGCGAGCCAGGCAGACGCGCTGGAGCTGGCCGCCGCTTAACTGCGGTGGGCGTTTGTCGAGCACGCTGTCGTCGAGATCGACCGCCTTCAGCATTTCACTGGCGCGCGCCAGTTGTTCGGCTTTTTTCAGCGATAGCAGGTGGCGCATCGGTTCACGCAGGATCTCGCGCACGGTTTTGCGCGGATTCACGGCGCTGATGGAGTCCTGAAACACCATTTGAATATCACGGCGGAACGCTTTACGTTGCGCGCGATTGAGCTTCGCCAACGGTTCGCCGCGCCAGCTAATATTTCCCTGTGAGGGCGACTCTAACCCTACCAGCAGCCGCGCGAGGGTACTTTTTCCGCAGCCGCTGCGCCCCAGCAGGGCGACGGTTTCACCGCTTTTCAGGGCCAGGGAAACGTTATTCAGCACCGCCTGGTGTTGATGTTTGCCGCTAAATCCACCGTGCGCGTAGTGATGGGAAAGGTCGGAGACGTTAAGTAAAGTCATGATGCCAGCTCCATACCGTAGAGGGCGAGATGAGCGGAAACCAGGCTGCGCGTTACCGCATGTTTGGGGACGTTAAACAGCGTTTCTACATCGCCCTGTTCAACAATCTTACCGTGAGACATTACCGCCACATCGTCTGCCAGACGCGCTACCACGCCCATATCATGGGTAACCAGCAGCATTCCCGGTGCTTGTTTTTGCATAATGCTTTCCAGCAGATCGAGGATGCGCGCCTGTGCTACAACGTCGAGATCGGTGGTTGGTTCATCGGCGATGATAAACGGTGATTCGCACAGCACCGCCATCGCAATCATCATGCGCTGCAACATGCCGCCGCTCATCTCGAACGGGTAGAGCTTCAGCACGCGCGCGGCGTTTTCCAGCCCCACCGCTTCTATGGCAGCGGTAAGCGTAGCGTCATCGGCGGGTTTCCCCAGCGCCAGGCAGGTTTCACGCGCGTGGGTGTGCATGGTGTGCAGCGGATTAAAGGCACTGCGCGGGTTCTGCATGATGGTGGCAATTTTGATGCCGCGCAGGGCGCAGGGAGAAACCGGTTTTCCATCGGCCAAAATTTCCCCCGCCGTCTGGCGAACGCCAGCAGGCAGAATGCCCAGCGTCGCGGCGCAGGTCAGCGACTTCCCGCTGCCACTACCGCCGACTAACGCCAGCACACGCCCACGTTGCAGGGTTAACGATACGCCGTGCACCAGCGGCTGCGCGGCCTGTAGCGCGATATTACGGAGTTCAATCTGTTGTGGCATTAGTGTGCGTGCTCCGTCACCAGATGAGGGTCCAGATGATCGCGCAGTGCGTCACCCACCAGGTTAAAGGCCATCACGCTGATAAACAGCGCCAGCCCCGGCCAGAACATTTGCAGCGGCTGGGTCCAGATATACTGACGCGCGTCGTTAATCATCACGCCCCATTCGGCGGTCGGCGCGGTCACGCCGAGACCGAGGAAGGACATCCCCGCGACGTGTAGCATCATATGACCGATATCCAGCGTCGCCAGCACCAGCAGCGAGGGGATCACCGCACCTGCCAGATGATCAATAAACACCCGCACATGGCCCGCGCCAGAAAGCCGTGATGCCAGCACAAACTCGCGCTGGCGCAGTGAAATCACCAGGCTACGCACCATGCGTGCATACCACGCCCAGTGCGACAGGGCGATGGCTATAATCACATTGGTCAACCCGGTGCCGAGCACGCCGACCATAAAGAACGACAGAATCGAGGTTGGGAAGGTCATAAACATATCAGCGACGCGCATGGTGGCCTGATCAACGCGCCCGCCAATCAGCCCGGCGCTGCCGCCAATAATCAGCCCTAATATCAGCACCAACAGCAGGCAGGCCATTACCGAGCCGAGCGACACGCGGGTCGCTGCCATCAGCCGCGAGAAAATATCGCGCCCTAAATGATCGGTGCCCAGCCAGTGCTGCGCATCCGGCGAGAGCAGGCGCGACGGCAAATCAATAGCCTGAGGGTCATACGGCAGCCACCACTGGCTGGTGAGCGCAATCAGCGCCAGCAGGGCGATAATGATCAGCGCCAGGCGAACCGACCAGCGGGAGGAGAGGAAAAAGTTCACGCGTGCGCTCCTTCATGACGACGAATACGCGGGTCCAGCGCGGCGTTGAGCAAATCGACAATCAAATTACAGACCACAAAAACCACCACCATCATCAGCGTAAAGCACTGGATCACCGGATAGTCACGGTTAAAAATCGCCGACACCGCATAGCGCCCGACGCCCGGCCAGGCAAAGATGTTTTCGATAATCATCGTCCCGCCAATCAGTTCGCCAATGTGCATCCCCACGGCAGTGATCATCGGCAGCGAGGCATTGCGCAGAATATGGCGGCGTTCGGTCTGTTTGTCGCTCAGACCACGCAGTCGTGCCCAGGTGACGTGACGCTGACCGGCGACGTCCAGCATACTGGCGCGCAGCAAACGCGCGTTAATCGCCAGCGACATAAAGGCGATGGATACCGCAGGCAAAATGATGTGCTGCCAGCCGCCGTAACCCATCGCGGGTAGCCATTGCAGATACACCGAAAACGCCATCACCAGTAAAAACGCCAGCCAGAAGTTAGGCATCGACACGCCGAGAAACGCGATGAAACGGACGGCGAAATCCGGCAGACGATCGCGATGGCGCGCCGCCCAGATACCGAGCGGTACGGAGGTGAGCAGAATTAATACCAGCGCCGCACCTGCAAGTTCCAGCGTGGCGGGCAGGAAATTCAGCATATCGTCCAGCACCGGGCGTTGGCTGGCGAATGAGATACCAAAGTCAAGATGCAGCGCCTTCCACAACCAGGTGCCATACTGGACGTACAGCGGCTGATCCAGCCCCAGCATAGTTCGAGTAGAGGCCAGCATCTCCGGCGTCGGCGGCAGGTTAGATAAACGCAAATAATCAAGCGCCGGGTCGCCGGTGCCGAGGCGCAGCATCAAAAAAATGATCACCGAGGCGGCGAGCACCATCGGGATCAGCAGCAGAAAGCGGCGTAATACATAACGCAACATTAAGGTTTCACCGGTTTAATCTGTTCGAACGGGATTTCGGTGGCGATCGGCGCGTAGGGGATGTTACCCAGTTCCGGTTTTGAAACCACCATCATTGAGATGTAACTGATAGGCAGATAAACCGCCTCGTCATGCAGACGGGTCAGAATGTCGCGATACAGCGCCTGACGTTGCGTTTCGTCATGGGTCGCCAGCACTTCGCCGATCTCTTTATCAATCAGCGGCTTGTCGGCTAAACCTTGCTGTGCCTGGAAGTCAGCGTGCGACGGTACGCGCATTGAACTCAGGAAGGCGTGTGGATCGTATGGCGCGCCCCAGGTGCGGTGGAAAATCATGCCAAAACGACCGTCGCGCTGACGAGCATAGATACTGCTCTCTTCTTCGCCAATCAGCGAGACATCTGCGCCAATCTGGCGCATATCAGCCTGAATGATTTCCGCCATCGATTTGCTTAACGCATCGGTGCCGATGAACGACAGTTCAATGCGCAGCGGCTGACCATTTTTCTCGCGGATGTCTTTGCCTGCAGGCAGCGTCCAACCGGCTTTTTCCAGCAACGCTTTCGCTTTCTGCGGATCGTACTGGCGCGGTTTCAGGCCGAGGTTGGCGTAGGGCACAGAAGGGGCAAACAGGGTGTCGGCGACCTGCTGGGTACCATACAACGCGTTATCAATCAGCGATTTTTTGTTCACCGCGTAATTAAGAGCTTCACGGACTGCCAGCTCGTTGGTGGGGGCTTTGGCGGTATTGAGCGCCAGCATCACGGTTTCGATCGGCTGTGACAGTTGAGTGTGGTAAGCCGGGTTCTGGCTAAAGCGGGCGAAGGTATCGAGCGGTAATAACCCTTCGTTTCCGTACAGCAGGTCGATATCGCCAGTTTCAAACGCCACCGCGCGGGTAGTCGGGTCCGGGATCACGTTAAAGGTGATCTTTTTAATCGCCGGCTTTTCGCCCCAGTAGTTTTCGTTACGGACGAAGACATCGTACTGATTCAGTTTCGATTCCTGTAAAACCCACGGCCCGGTGCCAATCGGCGCTTTAATTCCGTTCATGGTTTCGTGGTTTTTAAACTGCGAGGGTGCGATAAAACGGAAAGGACGGGGCAGGGCCAGTTCTTGCAGGAAAGGATAGTAGGCGCTTTTCAGGGTGATTTGCAGCTCGTTTTTGCTGAGTGCTTTGACATCAACAATCTGGTTTGCCAGCTCCAGCCAGGCGTGACGTTGACGGTTATCGAGCACTGCACGGAAGTTTTCTGCCGCCGCCTCTGCATCAAACGGTTCGCCGTTGGAGAATTTCACGTCATCACGCAGGGTGAAGGTCCAGGTTTTACCATCTTCTGAATGAGTCCAGCTTTTTGCCAGCCACGGGATCACCGAACCGTCTGCCTGATATTTCACCAGCGGTTCATAAACCATGCTCTGGGCGAACATTTGGTTAGGCGTGTAAAGGTGCGGGTTTAGTGGCCCGACATTCACCGGCCAGGCGGTGGTGATTTCATCTGGTGCAGCGGCATGGACGATAAAAGACGCACAAGCCAGCAGCGCAAATAGAGTGCGGCGGAGTGTAGAGAACATGGTAACCCCAATGGATTAAAATAGATGGCGGAAATAAGTATGACGATTTTAAGTATTCGTCATACTGATTACCTGTTCTGGATCAATAGATGGGCAGTCGGGTGGGCGGATCAGTTAACTGAATCGATCCATTGCACACTGTCGGCGGTGAGCGTAAAGGGGGTAGGGGTGCAGATCGCCAGGCTTAAATTTTCTAGCTGACAATGGCTGACTGACAGCGAGGAGTTATAGGTGCTGTCTACGCTGACGATTTGCCAGGCGCTGCCGCCACGCTGTTTAACGATGGCTTCTTTGCGCGTCCAGATGCGCCAGAACATTTCCAGTTGCTGATCAGGATGCACGGCGTCCATCTCGGCATGTTCCCCAAGGCTGAATACGGCGTTCGCCAGCCAGCGCCAGTTGGCGCGCGGGCGAATCACTTCGATATCGCAGCCGACTTCGCCTTCATCGCTCAACAGCAGGGCGATATCGTCACCACTATGGCTTAAGTTGAACCATAGCGGCGTTTCCGGCGCGAATGCAGGTTTGCCTTGTTCGCCATAGATGATCTCCGGTAGCGGGGAAAGCGTGTGCGAAAGCAATGCACGCCCCGCCAGCCAGCGTTCACGTCGTGGACCTTGCGGTGCTTGCTCGCGTAAACCCGGTGGCAGAGGAGCTGCGCTTAAGGTCGAAACTTTCCCCAGAACTATCCGATACATATCAGGGCCAACGTTTAATGGAAAATGAAAGTGCGTATCGTAACACTTGTCGCCTCATCCCGGTAACCGACTTTTCGGTCTGCCTGGCCCCAGTAAAATCGCCAGTTTGCTGCCGCCTTTGGTGGTTTCCATCCAGATTTTACACACGCTGGTTAATGGCACCGAAAGTAGCATCCCTACCGGGCCGAGCAGCCATCCCCAAATTAACAATGAAAGAAATACCACCATGGTGGACATCCCCAGGCGATGGCCCATCATCCGTGGTTCTAAAATATTGCCGATGACCATATGGACCACTAAAAACAATGCGCCGACCAGAATACATTCGTAAATACCATTAAACAGCAGCACCTGAATCATTGGCGGTACGGCGGAAATTACCGCACCGATATTGGGCACGTAGTTGAGCAAAAACGCCAGTACTGCCCACATCAGCGCAAACTGCACCCCCATCAGCTCCAGCCCCAGCCAGACGATTATGCCTGTCCATAAACTGAGTAGCGTCTTTAACGCCAGATAATGCGAAACGCCTTTAAGTGCGCGGTGTAGTCCGGCGATGTGAATCTGTGGATTATTCAACGCGAAACGCATTTTGTAAGGGACGTGGCGCACTTCAAACAGCATAAAAACTACGGTCATCACCAGCAAAAGCACGCTCGCCATTGCCCCGGAAAGCCCGGTCATTAGCGCCGTGGTGAAGGTAACCACTTTTTCCGAGTCCATCCGCTGCAGTATTCGCTCCGGCGACATATGCAAATTAAGAAAAGGCAACATCTCCTGCAATTTAAAAAGTTTGCGCGTCAGCTCCTTATTAAACCTCGGCAGCATAGAGATAAATTCGTTAAACGATGCCGCCAGTACGCCGACCAGCGCGGTGAGTGCGATCAGCATCACCACAACCACAATCGTAATGGCAACGGGGCGTTGTACCCCCCGACGAATAAACCAGGTGACGAGCGGGTTGAGAACGATGGCAAAAAACAGCGCCAGTAATAGCTGCACAATGATATCTGCCGCTGCGTGAATGCCCGCGAGGATCACTACCAGCGAGGCCAACTTGAGCAGAATGTGCATGCCCGTTTTATCGGGTTGAGGGGTTTCCATTGGGGCTTCCTTGTGACTTTTTGTATTAAGTGTAGCGGGAGTCACGCCAGCAATATTCTGATTCTTACTGCTGATTTTCACGTCAGCACATGGTAAAAATGAAACACTGTTGTAAAAATGTGGTGATCCTCATGCCCGAACCCGTAGCCGAACCCGCGCTAAACGGATTGCGCCTGAATTTGCGCATTGTCTCCATTGTCATGTTTAACTTCGCCAGCTACCTTACCATCGGGTTGCCGCTCGCTGTATTACCGGGCTATGTCCATGATGTAATGGGATTTAGTGCATTCTGGGCAGGGTTGGTTATCAGCCTGCAATATTTTGCCACCTTGCTGAGCCGTCCTCATGCCGGACGTTACGCCGATTTACTGGGACCAAAAAAGATTGTCGTCTTCGGTTTATGCGGCTGCTTTTTGAGCGGTCTGGGATATCTGACGGCAGGATTAACCGCCAGTCTGCCCGTCATCAGCCTGTTATTACTGTGCCTGGGGCGCGTAATCCTTGGGATTGGACAAAGTTTTGCCGGAACGGGATCGACCCTGTGGGGTGTTGGCGTGGTTGGTTCGCTACATATCGGGCGGGTGATTTCGTGGAACGGTATTGTCACTTACGGGGCGATGGCGATGGGTGCGCCGTTAGGTGTCGTGTTTTATCACTGGGGCGGATTGCAGGCGTTAGCGTTAATCATTATGGGCGTGGCACTGGTGGCCATTTTGTTGGCGATCCCGCGTCCGACGGTAAAAGCCAGTAAAGGCAAACCGCTGCCGTTTCGTGCGGTGCTTGGGCGCGTCTGGCTGTACGGTATGGCGCTGGCACTGGCTTCCGCCGGATTTGGCGTTATCGCCACCTTTATCACGCTGTTTTATGACGCTAAAGGTTGGGACGGTGCGGCTTTCGCGCTGACGCTGTTTAGCTGTGCGTTTGTCGGTACGCGTTTGTTATTCCCTAACGGCATTAACCGTATCGGCGGCTTAAACGTGGCGATGATTTGCTTTAGCGTTGAGATAATCGGCCTGCTACTGGTTGGCGTGGCAACTATGCCGTGGATGGCGAAAATCGGCGTCTTACTGGCGGGGGCGGGGTTTTCGCTGGTGTTCCCTGCATTGGGCGTAGTGGCGGTAAAAGCGGTTCCGCAGCAAAATCAGGGGGCGGCGCTGGCAACTTACACCGTATTTATGGATTTATCGCTTGGCGTGACCGGACCACTGGCTGGGCTGGTGATGAGTTGGGCGGGCGTTCCGGTGATTTATCTGGCGGCGGCGGGACTGGTCGCAATCGCGTTATTACTGACGTGGCGATTAAAAAAACGGCCTCCGGTGGAAATACCTGAGGCCGCCTCATCATCTTAAAACTTACTGAATAACCAGCGTATTAATGATGTTTTCTGCGGTGGTCTGTGCTTTTTGCTGATTGTCAGCTGGCAGCGTAATTTGCATGGTTAGCAGTTGATTACCCACGTTACCCAGAATAACGGAAGAGTACGCCGTCTGGCCTTTCGCGGAGATAATGCTGTCTAACTGCTGCATTTTGTGACCTTTCAGCTCAATGGCTTTATTGGTTACCACTTGCAGCTGCGGATCGCGGCTACGTTGCTGATCTTCCAGACGCTTCGCCAGCACCGCCAGATCTTCTTTCGGATCATCGCCCATGATGACGATGACTGCTTTCTGCCCTGTGGCGTCGGACCAGACATGCATGTTATTGGCCTGCGTTCCCAGCTTACCGCTCTGGTCGGTCATATCCGCTGGCAGCGAGAAACTTAACTTGCCATCAAGCAGGTTGACGGGATTCCCGGTCGCGTTACTTTCTGCGACCGAACCCTGCGCCATAGCGTTAGTGTCTTTATCATCACAGGCCGCAAGCCCCATAACCAGCAGGCCAATTCCGACATATTTAACCAGATTGCGCATTGACTTCTTCCTTTCGATAAACGGCCATAACGGCTCATTCATCCATCTTATCACAACTCTGATAACGAACCTTTAACTCGCCTGCAAAGCGTTGATTTCGGATTTATCTGCCAGTCTTTTCAACAGCATATTGAGTAATACGCCATACATTGGCAGGAAGAAAACGATACTGATTAACACTTTGAAACAGTAATCGACCAGCGCGATTTCCATCCAGTGTTCAGCCATAAAGGCATCCGGGCTACGCCAGAAGGCAATGAAGAAGAAGGCCAGCGTGTCGCTGACGTTACCGAACAGTGTGGACGCTGTCGGTGCCAGCCACCAGTGACGACTCTGACGCAGGCGGTTAAAAACGTGCACGTCGAGGATCTGCCCCAGCGCGTAGGCCATGAAACTGGCGGTGGCGATACGGGCGACAAACAGGTTGAAGTGGGCGAGCGCGCCGAATCCTTGCCATGACCCCATATAAAACAGCGATGAGATGACGTAGGAGATCAGCAATGCGGGGATCATTACCGCAAAGATGATGCGACGAGCCAGCGGCGCGCCAAAAATACGCACGGTCAGGTCAGTAGCGAGAAAGATAAACGGAAAGCTAAACGCGCCCCAGGTGGTATGAAAACCAAAAATGGAGACCGGGAGCTGTACCAGATAGTTGCTGGAGGTGATCACCAGCAGATGAAATAGCGATAGCCAGAACAACGCCTTATAGCGTTGCGTTTGCGAGAAAACGTTCATATTGTACCTTTTTGATTAACCATTGGGGTGAGGGAACCCAATACGTACGACACGTCTGTTACCTTAACATAATAACGTGCTTACCCTTTTTTCGAGCCGCCGCATGATACTGCTTTACGTTGACAATGCAATGGTTAATTTTCACGCAATCGTTAACCTGGTTTGCTTACGGACTCACAGGGCGTAAACTAGCGCCGTTTTTTTATGTGATGAGAAGAAAATGACCGATCTCTTTTCCAGCCCTGACCACACACTCGACGCACTTGGCCTGCGCTGCCCGGAACCAGTAATGATGGTGCGCAAAACAGTGCGCAATATGCAGCCAGGTGAAACGTTGCTGATTATTGCTGACGATCCGGCGACGACCCGTGATATTCCTGGGTTTTGTACCTTTATGGAACACGAACTGGTTGCTAAAGAGACGGATGGACTGCCTTATCGTTATTTGATTCGTAAAGGCGGTTGATGGGGGAAGATGGGCTTCGATACTGCCTTTCCCTTACCCTCTCCCCAGAGAGGCGAGGGGACCGATCGCGCTCAATGTTGCTGCTTGAAACCGGTTTGTAGGCCGGATAAGGCGTTCAAGCTGCATCTGGCGATACGGTGCACAATGCCTGATGCGACGCTGTCGCGTCTTATCATGCCTACGAGTTCGATGCTCTGTGTAGGCCGGATAAGGTGTTCACGCCGCATCCGGCATTGTTGGACCGTAGACTGATAGCCTCTTTATTTCCTGCGCAATAACCGTAACGCATTCGCCGTTACCAGCACCGTCGCACCGGTATCTGCCAGCACTGCCAGCCACAGGCCGGTCATCCCTAACAGCGTGGTGACGAGGAAAACGCCTTTCAGCCCCAGCGCAATAGTGATGTTCTGGCGAATATTCGCGTGAGTGGCGCGCGCCAGTTCAATCATTTGCACCAGGCCGCGCAGGTGGTTATGCGTCAACGCCGCGTCGGCGGTTTCCAGTGCGACATCTGTGCCACTGCCCATTGCGATCCCAATGGCGGCGGCTTTCATCGCTGGCGCGTCGTTAATACCGTCGCCGACCATCGCCAGCGGCGCATGTTGATTCAGCTCGGTCACCGCTTTAACTTTATCTTCCGGCAAGAGGCCCGCTTTAAATTCCAGCCCCAGTTCCCCGGCGATTGCCGCTGCTGCGCGTGGATTATCGCCGGTGAGGATCACCCCTTTGACACCCAGCGCGTTCAGTTCACTGATAGCAGTTGCAGCATCGGCGCGCAGGGTATCCTGCAACGCAATGACACCCAGCACGTCATCATTACGAACTACCAGCACTACCGTTTGCCCGGCGCTTTCCAGTTCATTAATCAAACCAGCAAATGCATCAGCAGGATGTTTTCCGGCAGCGCATATCAACACGCGCTCACCGTTAACCTGCGCTTCAATGCCAGACCCGACCAGCGCCCGCTGTGATTGGGCGGTGGGAATGGCGAGTTCAGCAACCTGTGCTTCGCGCACAATGGCCTGTGCCAGTGGATGCGTCGCGCCTTGCTCGACCGCCGCCGCCAGTGTCAGCAGTTCAGATTCACTAATACCCGTTGCCGGATGAATCGCGGTAACGCGCGGTTTACCGACGGTCAGCGTACCGGTTTTATCAAACGCCACCTGGGTAACACGACCCAGCTGCTCCAGCGCCGCGCCGCCTTTAATCAACGCCCCACGACGCGCTGCTGCCGCCAGCCCGGAGGTAATCGCCGCGGGCGTGGAGATAACTAAAGCACACGGGCAACCAATCAGCAGCAGCGTCAGCCCTTTATAAATCCACTCCTGCCAGCTGGCGGCAAACAGCAGCGGCGGCACCAGCGTTACCAGCAGGGCGACGGCCATAATCGCTGGCGTGTAAATACGGCTGAAACGGTCGATAAACCGCTCAATAGGTGCGCGGCGCTCTTCGGCTTCTTCAATCAGTTTCAGAATCCGGTCAATGGCGCTGGCACCCGGTTCTGACAGCACTTCCAGCGTTACCAGACGGTCTACGCTGGTGGTGCCTGCAGGAACTTTATCGCCCGTCGCGCGCTCCACAGGAATGGATTCTCCGGTCAGGGCACTTTCATCAAAACTGGCAAACGGTGAGAGCAGTTTACCGTCGGCAGGCAAACGCCCACCTGCCGCAACTTCAATCACATCGCCAGGCCGCAGGCTGTTTATTGCCACCTCTTCACGCTCACCGTTACGCAGACGCGTGGCGGTTTCTGGCTTCAGCGCCATTAACGCGCTGACCCCTTGACGCGCGCGACTGGCGGCCCAGCCTTCCAGTCGTTCACCAATCAAAAACAGCAGCAACACCATCGCAGCTTCAGCCGTTGCGCCAATAAACAGCGCACCAATAGCGGCTACGCTCATTAAGGTTTCAATGGCGAAGTAGCTGCCAGATTTGATCAGCCGTAATGCCTGACGAGCAATTGGGTACAGCCCAACCAGCGTGGTCGCGATAAACGCCAGTTGACCAAACGGATGATTGAACTGCTCCAGCCCCCAACTGATTGCCATCATCACGATAAGCGTAATCAGCGGCAGATTCTCTTTCAGGCGTGATTCTTGTGGTTCGTCGGAGGCCTGTTCATCGCGCAGGGAATAGCCCGCTTTTTGCACCGCAGATTCAACTTGTGCCCGGATGTCATTGTCGGCATCCACCACCAGTTTTTCGGTGGCGAACAACACCTGTACCTGATTCACGCCTGCAAGCTGGCGCACGGCATTTTCCACTTTGCGCGCACAGGCGGCGCAGTCCATACCGCTGACTTTCCAGCTATAGCGGGTGCCGGAGACGTTTTCAGAGAGAGTTGGCGTGCTGGAACATGCGCCGCCGCAGCAACAGTCGTTGGTGTTCTGTACCGTAGTTAGCGGTTTGAACGCAGCAAATTGAGGGGCTTTCTTGCCGTGATTGTCAGGAGTCGACATGGCATCCTCCGGTTAAGTTTTTTCTCATTAACCGAAGGATACACTCTGGAGTCGACTCCAGAGTCAAGTTTTATCAGAGATACAGCGAGCGGACGATGAGGAAGTGACCAGCAAAGTAGCAGGCCGCGGCAATGGCGTTATCCGCACGGAAGCGTCGGCGATAGTGACTACCCAGCCAGACAAAGTTACTGATAAACAGCAACGAAGCGCCGACAAACGCAGAGAGCGCCGGAGCGGTCGGACGGAAGAACCACAGTTCACCTGCCAGCCACACCATCACCAGCGTCATGCCGATAAACGTGCAGATAGGCCAACGATACTCTTCCAGACGCGTCCAGATAATCGCCAGTAACAGCGCGCCCAGAACCAGCAGCACCAACGGCAGAGGCCAGAAGAAAGAGAGCGTCATCTGACTGGCGAAATAGATGGTGTACAGCAGGTGCGAGAGGAAAAACGCGCCGATGGCGTACATCAGACGTTGACGTGGCAACAGGGTTAGCGCATCGCCCAGCAGTGAGGCACACAGCCCCGCCAGCACCAGATAGCTAATGGCGTCGAACATCGGCGCTTGCCAGGCCAGCAACAGCAGGAGAAGAAGGGTTAACGGTTTAAACACCCAGCGTTGCCAGGTTGGCCCACGATACGATGCATCCACAGATAGCCATGCGGAAAGACAGACAGCGATAAACGACCAAAGCATCTTAGTTCCTTGAATTCGTTATTTTTTCGTAAGCGGAATGCCTACGGTCTTGCTTCCAGTTTAGTGGCGAGGGTGGACGGATGACAACACCATAACTGGCAGGGTATGCTTATTTCCGCATTTTCCGATGAGGGATAAAGATGAGTAAACCACCTCTTTTCTTTATTGTTATCATTGGCTTAATCATCGTCGCCGCATCGTTTCGTTTTATGCAACAACGACGGGAAAAAGCTGATAATGATATGGCACCGCTCCAGCAAAAGCTGGTGGTGGTGAGCAACAAGCGGGAAAAACCGATTAACGATCGCCGTTCGCGCCAGCAGGAAGTGACTCCGGCAGGCACCAGTATGCGCTATGAGGCAAGCTTCAAACCGCAAAGCGGAGGAATGGAGCAGACGTTTCGCCTCGACGC
This sequence comes from Escherichia sp. E.sYA108, assembly GCF_011754335.1. Classification (NCBI taxonomy): domain Bacteria; kingdom Pseudomonadati; phylum Pseudomonadota; class Gammaproteobacteria; order Enterobacterales; family Enterobacteriaceae; genus Escherichia; species Escherichia sp. E.sYA108. The sequence goes on from NZ_JAAQVZ010000001.1 coordinate 292,280, forward strand.
CCAGCAGTACCACGCCCTGACAGTGGGTGATAAAGGTACGCTGAGCTATAAAGGAACGCGCTTTGTCAGCTTTGTAGGCGAACAATAAGGTTATTTTTTAACTTTAAATTTCTTCTGCCAGACCAGCAGTTCAAACACGCCGAAAAGGAAAATCCGCACCTTTTCGGCGGTGGTCATCTGCGGGCCATCTTTCGGTAAAGTGGATTTCAATAGCGCCAGCTGCATACCATGCATCAGCACGGTAAAAATCAGCGCCACGTTAACGAAAATATTCAGCGGGCGTGGGAAGGGATGCACCAGGTTGAGGATTAAAAATCCCCAAACGCAGAGCATTAACAAACGACCAATATTAATCAGCATCACTTTCTCCTTGTGCTTCGCGTTGATACAGCCGATAAGCCACCTGACCCGCCACTTTTTCCCGATGTAATGACCAGTTTGCCGGAACAGTGGGCAGACCGTTTTCGACTTCGCTTTCGACATAAATCAGGGCTTCGTCAGCCAGCCAGCCGTTATCTTCCAGTAAATTTATCGTCTCTTCTAACAAGCCACGGCGGAACGGTGGATCGACAAACACGATATTATGCGGTGTGCCTTTTTGCGCCAGGAATGACATCGCGTTGCTGTTCACCACGCGTGCATTGCCTGCTTTTAGTGTCGCCAGATTCTTAATTAACTGCTGAGAAACCGCACGATCCATCTCAATCAACGTGGCCCCCGCAGCGTAGCGCGATAACGCTTCCAGCCCCAGCGCGCCGCTCCCGGCGAAGCAATCCAGACATTGGGCGTCAACAATGACCGGAGCCAGCCAGTTAAACAACGTTTCGCGTACGCGGTCGGTGGTGGGGCGCAGACCTGGACTATCAGGAACCGGGAGTTTACGGCCTCGCCACTGCCCGCCAATAATGCGGATTTGGCCGCTGCCGGAATGATTCGGTTTTTTCATGATAAATTGCTCAATCCGCCAGATAACACATACTTGCAGGCGGTGATGTGAATTAAGTTAAGTGATAGACTATTTCATCATTTTTTTAGCTGCTATGTACATAGCGTTAACGCTGTGCCATGAAGCAACAGCGAGGAGTGTAGTCGCAAATGGCGAAAGAAAAAAAACGTGGCTTTTTTTCCTGGCTGGGCTTTGGTCAAAAAGAGCAGACCCCGGAAAAAGAGACAGAAGTTCAGAATGAACAACCAGTTGTAGAAGAAATCGTTCAGGCGCAAGAGCCTGTGAAGGCTTCTGAACACGCCGTTGAAGAGCAGCCGCAGGCGCATACTGAAGCCAAGGCGGAAACTTTTGCTGCCGACGTTGTGGAAGTTACTGAACAGGTTGCTGAAAGTGAAAAAGCGCAGCCTGAAGCGGAAGTCGTTGCACAGCCGGAACCGGTCGTAGAAGAAACGCCGGAGCCAGTGGCTATCGAACGTGAAGAACTGCCGTTGTCGGAAGACGTCAACGCCGAAGCGGTTTCGCCAGAAGAGTGGCAGGCCGAAGCGGAAACCGTAGAGATTGTCGAAGCGGCGGAAGAAGAAGCGGCTAAAGAAGAAATCACCGACGAAGAGCCGGAGGCACAGGCGCTGGCTGCCGAAGTGGCAGAAGAGGCGGTAATGGTGGTTTCTCCGGCAGAAGAAGATCAGCCGGTGGAAGAAATCGCTCAGGAGCAGGAAAAACCGACCAAAGAAGGTTTCTTCGCGCGCCTGAAACGCAGCCTGTTAAAAACCAAAGAAAATCTCGGTTCCGGATTTATCAGCCTGTTCCGCGGTAAAAAAATCGACGATGATCTGTTTGAAGAGCTGGAAGAACAGCTGTTGATCGCCGATGTGGGCGTGGAAACCACTCGTAAAATTATCACCAATCTGACAGAAGGCGCATCCCGCAAGCAGCTTCGTGATGCCGAGGCGCTCTATGGCCTGCTGAAAGAAGAGATGGGCGAGATTCTGGCGAAAGTCGATGAGCCGCTGAATGTTGAAGGTAAAACGCCGTTCGTGATCCTGATGGTGGGCGTCAACGGTGTGGGTAAAACCACGACGATTGGTAAGCTGGCGCGTCAGTTTGAGCAGCAGGGTAAATCGGTGATGCTGGCGGCAGGCGATACTTTCCGTGCGGCAGCGGTTGAACAGCTTCAGGTCTGGGGTCAGCGCAACAATATTCCGGTGATTGCCCAGCATACCGGTGCTGATTCCGCTTCTGTTATCTTCGACGCCATTCAGGCCGCTAAAGCGCGTAACATCGACGTCCTGATTGCCGATACCGCCGGACGCCTGCAAAACAAATCGCACCTGATGGAAGAGTTGAAGAAAATCGTCCGCGTGATGAAGAAACTCGACGTTGAAGCTCCGCATGAAGTTATGCTGACTATTGATGCCAGCACCGGGCAGAATGCGGTAAGCCAGGCCAAACTGTTCCACGAAGCCGTTGGCTTAACCGGCATCACGCTAACGAAACTGGACGGCACGGCGAAAGGCGGGGTAATTTTCTCGGTGGCTGACCAGTTTGGTATCCCTATCCGCTACATTGGTGTCGGCGAACGTATTGAGGATTTGCGTCCGTTTAAGGCGGACGACTTTATAGAGGCACTTTTTGCCCGAGAGGATTAACAATGATTCGCTTTGAACATGTCAGCAAGGCTTATCTCGGTGGGAGACAGGCGCTGCAGGGCGTTACGTTCCATATGCAGCCGGGTGAGATGGCGTTTCTGACCGGTCATTCCGGCGCAGGGAAAAGTACCCTCCTGAAGCTGATCTGTGGGATTGAGCGGCCCAGCGCCGGGAAAATCTGGTTTAGCGGCCATGACATCACGCGTCTGAAAAACCGTGAAGTTCCGTTTCTGCGCCGCCAGATTGGCATGATTTTCCAGGATCACCATCTACTGATGGACCGTACTGTCTATGATAACGTGGCGATCCCGCTGATTATCGCCGGTGCCAGCGGTGATGACATTCGTCGCCGGGTGTCGGCGGCGCTGGATAAAGTCGGGCTACTGGACAAAGCGAAGAACTTCCCTATTCAGCTTTCCGGCGGTGAACAACAGCGTGTTGGCATTGCCCGCGCGGTGGTGAACAAGCCCGCGGTACTGCTGGCGGACGAACCGACTGGTAACCTGGACGACGCGCTGTCGGAAGGCATTTTACGTCTGTTTGAAGAGTTTAACCGCGTTGGAGTAACCGTATTGATGGCAACGCACGACATCAACCTGATTTCGCGACGTTCCTATCGCATGCTCACCCTGAGCGATGGTCACTTGCATGGAGGCGTGGGCCATGAATAAGCGCGATGCAATCAATCACATTCGGCAGTTTGGCGGGCGTCTGGATCGCTTCCGTAAATCGGTCGGCGGCTCTGGCGACGGCGGTCGTAACGCGCCGAAACGCGCGAAATCCTCGCCAAAACCGGTAAATCGCAAAACCAACGTTTTCAACGAACAGGTACGCTATGCCTTCCACGGCGCATTGCAGGATCTGAAAAGCAAACCGTTCGCCACGTTTTTAACGGTGATGGTTATCGCCATCTCCCTGACGCTGCCCAGCGTCTGTTATATGGTGTACAAAAACGTTAACCAGGCGGCGACGCAATATTATCCGTCACCGCAAATCACTGTTTATCTGCAAAAAACGCTGGATGATGACGCCGCTGCGGGCGTGGTGGCACAGTTGCAGGCCGAGCAAGGCGTGGAGAAAGTGAATTATCTTTCTCGTGAAGACGCACTGGGCGAGTTCCGTAACTGGTCTGGTTTTGGTGGTGCGCTGGATATGCTGGAAGAAAACCCGCTTCCGGCAGTGGCGGTGGTGATCCCGAAACTCGATTTTCAGGGGACGGAGTCACTGAATACGCTGCGTGATCGTATCACGCAGATTAACGGCATTGACGAAGTGCGGATGGATGACAGCTGGTTTGCCCGCCTGGCGGCGTTGACCGGGCTGGTCGGGCGCGTTTCCGCGATGATCGGCGTGTTGATGGTGGCAGCAGTGTTTCTCGTCATCGGCAACAGTGTGCGTCTGAGCATCTTTGCTCGCCGTGACTCTATTAACGTGCAGAAACTGATTGGTGCGACGGATGGTTTCATCCTGCGCCCGTTCCTGTACGGTGGCGCACTGCTGGGATTTTCTGGCGCATTGTTGTCATTAATTTTGTCAGAAATTCTGGTGCTGCGATTGTCATCGGCGGTTGCGGAAGTGGCACAGGTTTTCGGAACGAAGTTTGATATCAATGGTTTATCGTTCGATGAATGCCTGCTATTGCTGCTGGTATGCTCGATGATTGGCTGGGTGGCAGCGTGGCTTGCCACGGTACAACATTTACGCCACTTTACGCCTGAATAATAAAAGCGTGTTATACTCTTTCCCTGCAATGGGTTCCGTAGCAGGGAAAGAGACCCCGTTGTCTCTTCCCGGTATTTCATCTCTATGTCACATTTTGTGCGTAATTTATTCACAGCGTTGTATTGAACTTGTGGATAAAATCACGGTCTGATAAAACAGTGAATGATAACCTCGTTGCTCTTAAGCTCTGGCACAGTTGTTGCTACCACTGAAGCGCCAGAAGATATCGATTGAGAGGATTTGAATGACTGACAAAATGCAAAGTTTAGCTTTAGCCCCAGTTGGCAACCTGGATTCCTACATCCGGGCAGCTAACGCGTGGCCGATGTTGTCGGCTGACGAGGAGCGGGCGCTGGCTGAAAAGCTGCATTACCATGGCGATCTGGAAGCAGCTAAAACGCTGATCCTGTCTCACCTGCGGTTTGTTGTTCATATTGCTCGTAATTATGCGGGCTATGGCCTGCCACAGGCGGATTTGATTCAGGAAGGTAACATCGGCCTGATGAAAGCAGTGCGCCGTTTTAACCCGGAAGTGGGTGTGCGCCTGGTCTCCTTCGCCGTTCACTGGATCAAAGCAGAGATCCACGAATACGTTCTGCGTAACTGGCGTATCGTCAAAGTTGCGACCACCAAAGCGCAACGTAAACTGTTCTTCAACCTGCGTAAAACCAAGCAGCGTCTGGGCTGGTTTAACCAGGATGAAGTCGAGATGGTGGCCCGTGAACTGGGCGTAACCAGCAAAGACGTACGTGAGATGGAATCACGTATGGCGGCACAGGACATGACCTTTGACCTGTCTTCCGACGACGATTCCGACAGCCAGCCGATGGCTCCGGTGCTCTATCTGCAGGATAAATCATCTAACTTTGCCGACGGTATTGAAGATGATAACTGGGAAGAGCAGGCGGCAAACCGCCTGACCGATGCGATGCAAGGTCTGGACGAGCGTAGTCAGGATATCATCCGCGCGCGCTGGCTGGATGAAGACAACAAGTCCACGTTGCAGGAACTGGCTGACCGTTACGGTGTTTCCGCTGAGCGTGTGCGTCAGCTGGAAAAGAACGCGATGAAAAAATTGCGCGCTGCCATTGAAGCGTAATTTCCGCTATTAAGCAGAGAACCCTGGATGAGAGTCCGGGGTTTTTGTTTTTTGGGCCTCTACAATAATCAATTCCCCCTCCGGCAAAACGCCAATCCCCACGCAGATTGTTAATAAACTGTCAAAATAGCTATTCCAATATCATAAAAATGGGGTATGTTTTAGCAGAGTATGCTGCTAAAGCACGGGTAGCTACGTATAAAACGAAATAAAGTGCTGCACAACAACATCACAACACACGTAATAACCAGAAGAGTGGGGATTCTCAGGATGAACATAAAGGGTAAAGCGTTACTGGCAGGATGTATCGCGCTGGCATTCAGCAATATGGCTCTGGCAGAAGATATTAAAGTCGCCGTCGTAGGCGCAATGTCCGGTCCGGTGGCGCAGTACGGTGACCAGGAGTTTACTGGCGCAGAGCAGGCGGTTGCGGATATCAATGCTAAAGGTGGTATCAAAGGCAACAAACTGCAAATCGTAAAATATGACGATGCCTGTGACCCGAAACAGGCGGTTGCGGTGGCGAACAAAGTCGTTAACGACGGCATTAAATACGTGATTGGTCACCTCTGCTCTTCATCAACGCAGCCAGCGTCTGACATCTACGAAGACGAAGGCATTTTAATGATCACCCCAGCGGCAACCGCGCCGGAGCTGACCGCCCGTGGCTATCAGCTGATCCTGCGCACCACCGGCCTGGACTCCGACCAGGGGCCGACGGCGGCGAAATATATTCTTGAGAAAGTGAAACCGCAGCGTATTGCTATCGTCCACGACAAACAGCAATACGGCGAGGGTCTGGCGCGTGCGGTGCAGGACGGCCTGAAGAAAGGCAATGCTAATGTGGTGTTCTTTGATGGTATTACCGCCGGGGAAAAAGATTTCTCAACGCTGGTGGCGCGTCTGAAGAAAGAGAATATCGACTTCGTTTACTACGGCGGTTACCACCCGGAAATGGGGCAGATCCTGCGTCAGGCACGTGCGGCAGGGCTGAAAACCCAGTTTATGGGGCCGGAAGGCGTGGCTAACGTCTCGCTGTCTAACATTGCGGGTGAATCAGCAGAAGGGCTGCTGGTGACCAAGCCGAAGAACTACGATCAGGTTCCGGCGAACAAACCGATTGTTGACGCGATCAAAGCGAAAAAACAGGACCCAAGCGGCGCGTTCGTCTGGACCACCTACGCCGCGCTGCAATCTTTGCAAGCGGGCCTGAATCAGTCTGACGATCCGGCGGAGATCGCTAAATACCTGAAAGCGAACTCGGTTGATACGGTGATGGGGCCGCTGACCTGGGATGAGAAAGGCGATCTGAAAGGCTTTGAGTTCGGTGTGTTTGACTGGCACGCCAACGGCACGGCGACTGATGCGAAGTAATCATTAATCGGCAACTTTGGGTTGCCGCCAAATTGCTAATATCGAGTACGTTGCTTCATGCCGGATGCGGCGTAAACGCCTTATCCGGCCTACAAGATTCAAAGAAATCAGTAAATTGCAGCACACATTGTAGGCCTGATAAGCGTAGCGCATCAGGCAATATCACTTTTGAAATCAAACTTGACGATTAATGCTTCTCCCAGCCACCCTGTTGTGCCGTAAATCCCAGTGCTCGCATAAACGCTGTCATCACGCCGCGATCTTCCACGCCAGCATCCGCCATCCACCAACATGAAACGTCAGGATTGTTACGCAAAACCTCTTCCAGTAGATATTGCCCCACACCGCGACGTCGGGTGACTTCCCGCACGCGTAGAGAATCCAGTGCCCCCTCGGTGCCGCTTAAGGTTACCCGCACGGCAGCGAGCAGGCGCTCGTTAAAACGCGCGGCGTAGATACGGTAGTTATCGTCAACCTGTAAAGAGGAAGGGGAATACTCCGGCCAGATCTTTTGCAGGTCAATCCGGTCCTGGTCGCTAAAGTTTTCTAATCGAATGATGGTCAGCTTCATGGGGAACCCGTGTAAATCACAAAAGTGGAACCAGTGTAGCGAAATAATTTAATCGGAGGCTTTCTCTTTTTTATTTCTTTTGGCAGGTGATTAATTTTTTTTCAGCAATAATTACAAAGTTAAAACATTAGAGAATGAAAAATATCCAGCATAATCCCCTAAATGGTAGTGAATTATTCTGCCCTTTGTACCGTTATTTTATGCTGACAACGGCGCTTTTTTCTGTTTATCTATCAATAAATTCAGAATATTATCTGTTCTTAATCGACTGAAAAATAGGGATTTTAATCGCTATCATCACAAAATACTGCGCTAAACCCTTAATCAGACAGGTAAAAACAGTGCAGTATAAAAAAAGAACAGTCTGATTTGTTAACACATAAAAACAAAGCAACACAACATCACGAATGGGGATTTTTGACTATGAAACGGAATGCGAAAACTATCATCGCAGGGATGATTGCACTGACAATTTCACACACCGCTATGGCTGACGATATTAAAGTCGCCGTTGTCGGCGCGATGTCCGGCCCGATTGCCCAGTGGGGCGATATGGAATTTAACGGCGCGCGTCAGGCAATTAAAGACATTAATGCCAAAGGGGGAATTAAGGGCGATAAACTGGTTGGCGTGGAATATGACGACGCCTGCGACCCGAAACAAGCCGTTGCGGTCGCCAACAAAATCGTTAACGACGGCATTAAATATGTTATTGGTCATCTGTGTTCCTCCTCTACCCAACCTGCATCAGATATCTATGAAGACGAAGGTATTCTGATGATCTCGCCGGGAGCGACCAATCCGGAGCTGACCCAACGCGGTTATCAATACATCATGCGTACTGCCGGGCTGGACTCTTCCCAGGGGCCAACGGCGGCAAAATACATTCTTGAGACGGTGAAGCCCCAGCGCATCGCCATCATTCACGACAAACAACAGTATGGCGAAGGGCTGGCACGTTCGGTGCAGGACGGGCTGAAAGCGGCTAACGCCAACGTCGTCTTCTTCGACGGCATTACCGCTGGAGAGAAAGATTTCTCCGCGCTGATCGCCCGCCTGAAAAAAGAAAACATCGACTTCGTTTACTACGGCGGTTACTACCCGGAAATGGGGCAGATGCTGCGCCAGGCCCGTTCCGTTGGCTTGAAAACCCAGTTTATGGGGCCGGAAGGTGTCGGTAATGCGTCGCTGTCGAACATTGCCGGTGATGCCGCTGAAGGCATGTTGGTCACCATGCCAAAACGCTATGACCAGGATCCGACAAACCAGGGCATCGTTGATGCGCTGAAAGCCGACAAGAAAGATCCGTCCGGGCCCTATGTCTGGATCACCTACGCGGCGGTGCAATCTCTGGCAACTGCCCTTGAACGTACCGGCAGCGATGAGCCGCTGGCGCTGGTGAAAGATTTAAAAGCTAACGGTGCAAACACCGTAATTGGGCCGCTGAACTGGGATGAAAAAGGCGATCTTAAGGGATTCGATTTTGGTGTCTTCCAGTGGCATGCCGACGGTTCATCCACGGCAGCCAAGTGATCATCCCACCGTTCGTGAAAAACGGGCGGGTTTAGAAAGGTTACCTTATGTCTGAGCAGTTTTTGTATTTCTTGCAGCAGATGTTTAACGGCGTCACGCTGGGCAGTACCTACGCGCTGATAGCCATCGGCTACACCATGGTTTACGGCATTATCGGCATGATCAACTTCGCCCACGGCGAGGTTTACATGATTGGCAGCTACGTCTCCTTTATGATCATCGCCGCACTGATGATGCTGGGCATTGATACCGGCTGGTTGCTGGTGGCGGCGGGATTCGTCGGCGCAATCGTCATTGCCAGCGCCTACGGCTGGAGTATCGAACGGGTAGCCTATCGCCCGGTGCGTAACTCTAAGCGCCTGATTGCACTCATCTCGGCAATCGGCATGTCTATCTTCCTGCAAAACTACGTCAGCCTGACCGAAGGTTCGCGCGATGTGGCGCTGCCCAGCCTGTTTAACGGTCAGTGGGTGGTGGGCCATAGCGAAAACTTCTCTGCGTCTATTACCACCATGCAGGCGGTGATATGGATTGTTACTTTCCTCGCCATGCTGGCGCTGACGATTTTCATTCGCTATTCCCGTATGGGGCGCGCCTGCCGTGCCTGCGCGGAAGATCTGAAAATGGCGAGCCTGCTTGGCATCAACACCGACCGGGTGATTGCGCTGACCTTTGTGATTGGCGCGGCGATGGCGGCAGTGGCGGGCGTGCTGCTCGGTCAGTTCTACGGCGTAATTAACCCTTACATCGGCTTTATGGCCGGGATGAAAGCCTTTACCGCTGCGGTGCTCGGTGGGATTGGCAGCATTCCGGGGGCGATGATTGGCGGGCTGATCCTGGGGATTGCGGAGGCGCTCTCTTCTGCCTATCTGAGTACGGAATATAAAGATGTGGTCTCATTCGCCCTGCTGATCCTGGTGCTGCTGGTGATGCCGACCGGTATTCTGGGTCGCCCGGAGGTAGAGAAAGTATGAAACCGATGCATATTGCAATGGCGCTGCTCTCTGCCGCTATGTTCTTTGTGCTGGCGGGCGTCTTTATGGGCGTGCAACTGGAGCTGGATGGCACCAAACTGGTGGTCGACACGGCTTCAGAGATCCGTTGGCAGTGGGTGTTTATCGGCACGGCGGTGGTCTTTTTCTTCCAGCTTGTGCGGCCTGCTTTCCAGAAAGGGCTAAAAAGCGTTTCCGGGCCGAAGTTTATTCTGCCCGCGATTGATGGCTCCACGGTGAAGCAGAAACTGTTCCTCGTGGCGCTGCTGGTGCTTGCGGTGGCGTGGCCGTTTATGGTGTCGCGTGGGACGGTGGATATCGCCACTCTGACCATGATCTACATTATTCTCGGTCTCGGGCTGAACGTGGTTGTTGGTCTTTCTGGTCTGCTGGTGCTGGGATACGGCGGCTTTTACGCCATCGGCGCTTACACTTTTGCGCTGCTCAATCACTATTACGGTCTGGGCTTCTGGACCTGTCTGCCGATTGCCGGGTTGATGGCGGCGGCGGCGGGCTTCCTGCTCGGTTTTCCGGTGCTGCGTCTGCGCGGTGACTATCTGGCGATCGTTACCCTCGGGTTCGGCGAAATTGTGCGCATATTGCTGCTCAATAACACCGAAATTACCGGCGGACCGAACGGTATCAGTCAGATTCCGAAACCGACGCTCTTCGGACTCGAGTTCAGCCGTACCGCCCGCGAAGGCGGCTGGGACACGTTCAGTAATTTCTTTGGCCTGAAATACGATCCCTCCGATCGCGTCATCTTCCTCTACCTGGTGGCGTTGCTGCTGGTGGTGTTAAGCCTGTTTGTCATTAACCGCCTGCTGCGGATGCCGCTGGGCCGTGCGTGGGAAGCGTTGCGTGAAGACGAGATCGCCTGCCGTTCGCTGGGCTTAAGCCCGCGTCGTATCAAGCTGACTGCCTTTACCATCAGCGCCGCGTTTGCTGGTTTTGCCGGAACGCTGTTTGCTGCGCGTCAGGGCTTTGTCAGCCCGGAATCCTTCACTTTTGCCGAATCGGCGTTTGTGCTGGCGATAGTGGTGCTCGGCGGTATGGGCTCGCAATTTGCAGTGATTCTGGCGGCTGTTTTGCTGGTGGTATCGCGCGAGTTGATGCGTGATTTCAACGAATACAGCATGTTAATGCTTGGTGGTTTGATGGTGCTGATGATGATCTGGCGTCCGCAGGGCTTGCTGCCCATGACGCGCCCGCAACTCAAGCTGAAGAACGGCGCAGCGAAAGGAGAGCAGGCATGAGTCAGACATTATTATCTGTTAACGGTCTGATGATGCGCTTCGGCGGCCTGCTGGCGGTGAACAACGTCAATCTTGAACTGTACCCGCAGGAAATCGTCTCGTTAATCGGCCCTAACGGTGCCGGAAAAACCACGGTCTTCAACTGCCTGACCGGATTCTATAAACCCACCGGCGGCACCATTTTACTGCGCGATCAGCACCTGGAAGGTTTACCGGGGCAGCAAATTGCCCGCATGGGCGTGGTGCGCACCTTCCAGCATGTACGTCTGTTCCGTGAAATGACGGTGATTGAAAACCTGCTGGTGGCACAGCATCAGCAACTGAAAACTGGGCTGTTCTCCGGCCTGTTGAAAACCCCCTCTTTCCGTCGCGCCCAGAGCGAAGCGCTCGACCGCGCCGCTACCTGGCTTGAGCGCATTGGTTTGTTGGAACATGCCAACCGTCAGGCGAGTAACCTGGCCTATGGTGACCAGCGTCGTCTGGAGATTGCCCGCTGTATGGTGACGCAGCCGGAGATTTTAATGCTCGACGAACCGGCAGCAGGTCTTAACCCGAAAGAGACGAAAGAGCTGGATGAGCTGATTGCCGAACTGCGTAACCATCACAACACCACTATCTTGTTGATTGAACATGATATGAAGCTGGTGATGGGGATTTCAGACAGAATTTACGTGGTCAATCAGGGGACGCCGCTGGCAAACGGTACACCGGAGCAGATCCGTAATAACCCGGATGTGATCCGTGCCTATTTAGGTGAGGCATAAGATGGAAAAAGTCATGTTGTCCTTTGACAAAGTCAGCGCCCACTACGGCAAAATCCAGGCGCTGCATGAGGTGAGCCTGCATATCAATCAGGGCGAGATTGTCACCCTCATTGGCGCGAACGGGGCGGGGAAAACCACCTTGCTCGGCACGTTATGCGGCGATCCGCGCGCCACCAGCGGGCGAATTGTGTTTGATGATAAAGACATTACCGACTGGCAGACGGCGAAAATCATGCGCGAAGCGGTAGCGATTGTCCCGGAAGGGCGTCGTGTCTTCTCGCGGATGACGGTGGAAGAGAACCTGGCGATGGGCGGCTTTTTTGCCGAACGCGACCAGTTCCAGGAGCGCATAAAGTGGGTCTATGAACTGTTTCCGCGTCTGCATGAGCGCCGTGTTCAGCGAGCGGGCACTATGTCTGGCGGTGAACAGCAGATGCTGGCGATTGGTCGCGCTTTGATGAGTAACCCGCGTTTGCTACTGCTTGATGAGCCATCGCTCGGGCTGGCACCGATTATCATCCAGCAAATTTTCGACACCATCGAACAACTGCGCGAGCAGGGGATGACCATCTTCCTTGTCGAGCAGAACGCCAACCAGGCGCTAAAGCTGGCGGATCGCGGCTACGTGCTGGAAAACGGTCATGTAGTGCTCTCCGATACCGGCGACGCGCTGCTGGCGAATGAAGCGGTGAGAAGTGCGTATTTAGGCGGGTAATAACACGTTGATTGATAAGGAGTCAAAAGACTCCTTTGAGACAGGTGACAAATGTAAAATTGCCTGATGCGCTGCGCTTATCAGGCCTACTGGGTGAGTTGCAATATATTGAATTTGCACGATCTTGTAGGCCGGATAAGGCGTTTACGCCGCATCCGGCATGAAACGATGAGTAATCTGTAGAGTTTGATTCAGACCTTCTATTTTTCCGCTTATCCGTGCCCCATCTCCCATTTTCCCTCGCCCGCGCCGTCACCGCCTTGTCATCTTTCTGACACCTTACTATCTTAAAAATGTAACAAAATAGTTATTTTTCTGTAATTCGAGCATGTCATGTTACTCCGCGAGCATAAAACGCGTGAATTCGCGCATTCGGTACAACAAGAGAGATAATCAATGAAACCGTTACGTTATACAGCTTCAGCACTGGCGCTCGGACTGGCTTTAATGGCAAATGCGCAGGCAGTGACGACCATTCCGTTCTGGCATTCTATGGAAGGGGAACTGGGTAAAGAGGTGGATTCTCTGGCCCAACGTTTTAACGCCGAAAACCCGGATTACAAAATTGTACCGACCTATAAAGGCAACTACGAACAGAATTTAAGCGCGGGGATTGCCGCATTTCGTACCGGCAACGCTCCGGCTATTTTGCAGGTTTATGAAGTTGGCACCGCCACCATGATGGCGTCGAAAGCCATTAAACCGGTGTATGACGTATTTAAAGAGGCAGGGATTCAATTCGATGAGTCGCAGTTTGTGCCGACGGTTTCAGGCTATTACTCCGACAGCAAAACCGGCCACTTACTCTCCCAGCCGTTCAACAGCTCGACTCCCGTTCTCTATTACAACAAAGACGCCTTCAAGAAAGCAGGATTAGACCCGGAACAGCCGCCGAAAACCTGGCAGGATCTGGCGGACTATGCCGCAAAACTGAAAGCCTCCGGTATGAAGTGCGGCTACGCCAGCGGCTGGCAGGGATGGATCCAACTGGAAAACTTTAGCGCCTGGAACGGTTTGCCGTTTGCCAGCAAAAACAACGGCTTTGACGGCACAGACGCGGTGCTTGAGTTCAACAAGCCGGAGCAGGTGAAACACATCGCCATGCTCGAAGAGATGAACAAGAAGGGCGATTTCAGCTACGTTGGGCGTAAGGATGAATCCACCGAGAAGTTCTATAACGGTGATTGCGCGATGACTACCGCCTCTTCCGGTTCTCTTGCCAACATTCGCGAGTACGCCAAATTTAACTATGGCGTAGGCATGATGCCTTACGACGCCGATGCGAAAGACGCGCCGCAAAACGCCATTATCGGCGGAGCCAGTCTATGGGTAATGCAGGGTAAAGATAAAGAAACCTACACCGGCGTGGCGAAGTTCCTCGACTTCCTCGCAAAGCCAGAAAACGCTGCCGAGTGGCATCAGAAAACCGGCTATCTGCCAATCACTAAAGCGGCGTATGACCTGACCCGTGAGCAGGGCTTTTACGAGAAAAACCCAGGAGCGGATATTGCCACGCGTCAGATGCTGAACAAGCCACCGTTGCCGTTCACCAAAGGTTTGCGTCTGGGCAACATGCCGCAGATCCGCGTGATTGTGGATGAAGAGCTGGAGAGCGTGTGGACCGGTAAGAAGACACCACAGCAGGCGCTGGATACTGCCGTTGAGCGTGGGAACCAGTTATTGCGCCGCTTTGAGAAATCGACGAAGTCTTAATCAGTGTAATGTCGGATGCGTTTCGCTTATCTGACCTGGCATCGCGTGTAGGCCGGATAAGCGAAGCGCATCCGGCACAGTTCAGGAATTAACTGTAATGTCATCATCCCGTCCGATGTTCCGCTCGCGCTGGCTGCCTTATTTGCTGGTCGCGCCGCAGCTCATCATCACCGTTATCTTTTTTATCTGGCCTGCGGGCGAAGCGTTGTGGTACTCGCTACAAAGCGTCGATCCGTTTGGTTTCTCCAGCCAGTTTGTCGGCCTGGATAATTTCGTCACGCTGTTTCACGACAGCTACTATCTCGACGCCTTCTGGACGACGATAAAATTCAGCACCTTTGTCACCGTCAGCGGTTTGCTGGTATCGCTGTTCTTCGCAGCGCTGGTGGAGTACATCGTGCGCGGCAGTCGTTTCTATCAAACCTTGATGCTGCTGCCGTATGCCGTGGCTCCCGCCGTTGCCGCCGTATTGTGGATCTTTCTGTTTAACCCTGGTCGCGGGCTGATCACCCATTTTCTCGCTGAGTTCGGCTACGACTGGAACCACGCGCAAAACAGCGGTCAGGCGATGTTCCTGGTGGTGTTTGCCTCAGTGTGGAAGCAAATCAGCTACAACTTTCTGTTCTTCTATGCCGCGCTGCAATCCATCCCCCGTTCGTTGATCGAAGCCGCAGCCATTGATGGGGCAGGGCCGATTCGCCGCTTCTTTAAGATTGCGCTGCCGCTTATCGCTCCGGTGAGTTTCTTCCTGCTGGTGGTGAACCTGGTGTATGCCTTCTTCGACACCTTCCCGGTGATCGACGCCGCCACGTCCGGCGGGCCAGTACAGGCCACCACGACGCTGATTTATAAGATTTACCGTGAAGGCTTTACCGGACTGGATTTGGCTTCGTCTGCCGCGCAGTCGGTGGTGTTGATGTTCCTCGTCATCGTGCTGACGGTGGTGCAGTTCCGCTATGTTGAAAGCAAGGTACGTTACCAATGATTGAGAACCGTCCGTGGCTGACAATATTCAGCCATACCATGCTGATCCTCGGGATCGCGGTGATCCTCTTCCCGCTGTACGTGGCGTTTGTCGCGGCGACGCTGGATAAACAAGAAGTCTATGCCGCACCGATGACGCTAATCCCCGGCACACATCTGCTGGAAAACATCCACAACATCTGGGTAAACGGGGTAGGCACGAATAGCGCGCCGTTCTGGCGGATGTTGCTTAACAGCTTTGTGATGGCGTTCAGCATTACGCTCGGCAAAATTACCGTCTCGATGCTCTCGGCATTTGCCATTGTCTGGTTTCGTTTTCCGCTACGTAACCTCTTCTTCTGGATGATTTTTATCACCCTGATGTTGCCGGTTGAAGTGCGTATCTTCCCGACGGTGGAAGTCATCGCCAACCTGAAAATGCTCGACAGCTACGCAGGTTTAACGCTGCCGCTGATGGCCTCGGCGACCGCCACGTTTCTGTTTCGCCAGTTCTTTATGACCCTACCGGATGAACTGGTGGAAGCCGCGCGGATCGACGGCGCGTCGCCAATGCGTTTCTTTTGCGACATCGTTTTTCCGCTGTCCAAAACCAATCTGGCGGCGCTGTTTGTGATTACCTTTATTTACGGCTGGAACCAGTATTTGTGGCCGTTGTTGATTATTACCGACGTTGATCTCGGCACCACCGTGGCAGGGATTAAAGGGATGATCGCCACAGGCGAAGGCACAACGGAATGGAACTCGGTGATGGCGGCGATGTTGTTAACCCTGATCCCACCAGTAGTGATTGTTTTAGTGATGCAGCGTGCCTTCGTGCGCGGCCTGGTCGATAGTGAGAAATAAGATGGCAGGACTGAAATTACAGGCAGTAACCAAAAGCTGGGATGGCAAAACCCAGGTCATTAAACCGCTGACCCTTGATGTGGCGGATGGCGAATTTATCGTGATGGTCGGGCCGTCTGGCTGCGGGAAATCGACGTTATTGCGAATGGTTGCCGGACTGGAGCGGGTAACGACGGGCGATATCTGGATCGACCGCAAGCGTGTCACCGAAATGGAGCCGAAAGATCGCGGGATTGCGATGGTGTTCCAGAACTACGCGCTCTATCCGCATATGAGCGTAGAGGAGAACATGGCGTGGGGGCTGAAAATTCGCGGCATGGGCAAGCAACAAATTGCCGAACGTGTTAAAGAAGCGGCGCGCATTCTGGAGCTGGACGGCCTGCTTAAGCGCCGCCCGCGTGAGCTATCTGGCGGTCAGCGTCAGCGTGTGGCGATGGGGCGTGCGATTGTGCGTGAGCCGGCAGTGTTCCTGTTTGATGAGCCGCTCTCTAACCTCGATGCCAAGTTGCGTGTGCAGATGCGTCTTGAACTGCAACAGCTGCACCGTCGCCTGAAAACGACTTCACTCTACGTTACCCACGATCAGGTTGAGGCGATGACGCTCGCCCAGCGAGTAATGGTGATGAACGGCGGCGTCGCCGAACAGATTGGCACGCCAGTTGAAGTGTACGAAAAGCCCGCCAGCCTGTTTGTGGCGAGTTTTATCGGCAGCCCGGCGATGAACCTACTGGCTGGCCGCGTGAATAACGAAGGTACGCATTTCGAACTGGATGGCGGTATTACGCTGCCACTAAACGGTGGCTACCGTCAGTATGCCGGGCGTAAAATGACCCTCGGCATTCGCCCGGAACATATAGCGCTAAGCTTGCAGGCAGAAGGTGGTGTGCCGCTGGTGATGGACACGCTGGAGATCCTCGGTGCAGATAACCTGGCGCACGGACGTTGGGGCGAACAGAAGCTGGTGGTGCGACTGGCGCATCAGGAGCGCCCGACGGCAGGCAGCACGCTGTGGCTGCATCTGCCGGAAAATCAGCTGCATCTTTTTGATGGTGAAACAGGACAACGAGTATGAGTAACTGGCCTTATCCCCGCATCGTCGCCCATCGTGGCGGCGGTAAACTGGCCCCGGAGAACACCCTGGCAGCAATCGACGTCGGGGCAAAATACGGTCATAAGATGATCGAATTTGACGCGAAGTTATCGAAAGATGGCGAGATCTTCCTGCTCCATGACGACAATCTTGAACGCACCAGCAACGGCTGGGGCGTCGCGGGCGATCTGAACTGGCAGGATTTACTGCGCGTGGATGCAGGCAGTTGGTACAGCAAAGCGTTTAAAGGTGAGCCACTGCCGTTGCTTTCGCAGGTGGCGGAACGTTGTCGCAAACACGGGATGATGGCGAATATCGAAATCAAACCCACCACTGGCACCGGGCCATTAACGGGCAAAATGGTGGCGCTGGCGGCACGCGAACTGTGGGCCGGAATGACGCCGCCGCTGCTGTCATCGTTTGAGATTGATGCTTTAGAAGCCGCACAGCTGGCGGCACCGGAACTGCCGCGTGGTTTATTGCTTGATGAGTGGCGCGACGACTGGCGAGAACTGACCGCGCGGCTGGGCTGCGTCTCTCTTCATCTCAATCATAAGTTACTCGATAAAGCGCGAGTGATGCAGTTGAAAGACGCCGGATTACGGATTCTGGTTTATACCGTCAATAAACCCCAGCGCGCGGCAGAGTTGCTGCGCTGGGGCGTGGATTGCATCTGTACCGATGCGATTGACGTGATTGGTCCGAACTTTACGGCCCAATAGTTTTCAACGGAATGTCAGGCTGCGGCGTGCTGGGCTGATTCAGCATGTCGCCGTTTCTCCTCTCCGGCAGAATATGCTGCTGATTCAACGAACTATCCGGATTACGGTTGCTGTTTAACATCCCGCCGTTGGTGTTGGGCAGCATTTGCTGCCGGGCGGGATTTCGCTCCCCCGGCTGTGACTGCAACACCCGCTGAGAATTATTGTTTATCTGGTTTTCTAAATGCTGCTGTTGCAGCTGCGTTTGCGTTTTCAGTTGCTGGTTCAGCATCCCTTTTTGCTGGATTTGCTGCGTCTGCATTTGAGTTTGCATCCGCTGCTGGCTGGGGATCTGATATCCCGGCTGGTTAGGGTTGTTCAGAGTATTAATGGGCTGTGCAAAGCCGACAAACGGCAGGAGTGCCGTCAAAAGCAGAAGTCGTTTCATCGCGTATCCTCCTCTGAAGATATTCTTTAAGTTTACTCGCTTCCCGGCAAAACGATGATTAATTCAGAGTTATATACCAGGCTTAGCTGGGGTTGCCCCTTAATCTCTGGAGAATAACGATGATAAAACCGACGTTTTTACGCCGGGTGGCCATTGCTGCTCTGCTCACAGGAAGTTGTTTTAGTACGGTAGCCGCGCCACCTGTTTCTTATGGTGTGGAGGAAGATGTCTTCCATCCGGTACGCGCTAAGCAGGGAATGGTGGCGTCTGTAGATGCTACTGCCACTCAGGTGGGGGTGGATATCCTCAAGGAGGGCGGGAATGCCGTTGATGCTGCCGTGGCGGTGGGCTACGCGCTGGCAGTAACGCATCCGCAGGCAGGGAATCTGGGCGGCGGTGGTTTTATGCTGATCCGCTCGAAAAATGGCAATACCACGGCTATCGATTTCCGCGAAATGGCACCCGCCAAAGCGACCCGCGATATGTTCCTCGATGATCAGGGCAACCCGGACAGCAAAAAATCACTCACTTCGCATCTGGCTTCCGGCACACCCGGTACGGTAGCGGGTTTCTCGTTGGCGCTGGATAAATACGGCACCATGCCGTTGAATAAAGTGGTGCAACCGGCGTTTAAACTGGCACGCGATGGTTTTATCGTTAACGACGCGCTGGCTGACGATCTCAAAACCTACGGCAGTGAAGTGCTGCCGAACCACGAAAATAGCAAAGCTATCTTCTGGAAAGAGGGCGAACCGCTGAAAAAGGGCGACAAGCTGGTGCAGGCGAACCTGGCAAAGAGCCTGGAGATGATTGCCGAAAACGGCCCGGATGAATTCTACAAAGGCACGATAGCGGAACAGATTGCCCAGGAGATGCAGAAAAACGGTGGCTTGATCAGCAAAGAAGATTTAGCGGCATATAAAGCGGTCGAACGCACACCGATAAGCGGCGATTATCGCGGGTATCAGGTTTACTCCATGCCACCGCCATCTTCCGGCGGTATTCATATCGTACAAATCCTCAATATTCTGGAAAACTTCGATATGCAG
This sequence comes from Escherichia sp. E.sYA108, assembly GCF_011754335.1. Lineage (NCBI taxonomy): Bacteria > Pseudomonadati > Pseudomonadota > Gammaproteobacteria > Enterobacterales > Enterobacteriaceae > Escherichia > Escherichia sp. E.sYA108. The sequence continues at coordinate 311,726 of NZ_JAAQVZ010000001.1, forward strand.
AAGTACGGCTTTGGCAGTGCCGACGCGATGCAAATCATGGCAGAAGCTGAGAAATACGCCTATGCCGACCGCTCGGAATATCTTGGCGACCCGGATTTTGTCAAAGTACCGTGGCAGGCGCTGACCAATAAAGCCTATGCCAAATCTATTGCCGATCAAATCGATATCAATAAAGCGAAGCCATCCAGCGAAATTCGTCCTGGCAAGCTTGCGCCTTATGAGAGTAATCAAACTACCCATTACTCAGTAGTGGATAAAGACGGTAACGCCGTGGCGGTGACCTATACGCTGAACACCACCTTCGGTACGGGCATTGTCGCGGGCGAGAGCGGTATTTTGCTCAATAACCAGATGGATGATTTCTCCGCAAAACCAGGCGTACCGAACGTTTACGGGCTGGTGGGCGGCGATGCCAACGCCGTCGGGCCGAATAAACGCCCGCTGTCGTCGATGTCACCAACCATTGTGGTCAAGGATGGTAAAACCTGGCTGGTCACCGGAAGCCCAGGCGGTAGCCGGATTATCACCACTGTGCTGCAAATGGTGGTGAATAGCATCGATTATGGAATGAACGTCGCCGAAGCGACCAATGCGCCGCATTTCCACCATCAGTGGTTGCCGGACGAGCTGCGTGTCGAAAAAGGGTTTAGCCCGGATACGATCAAGCTGCTGGAAGCAAAAGGTCAGAAAGTGGCGCTGAAAGAGGCGATGGGCAGTACACAAAGCATTATGATTGGGCCGGACGGTGAGCTGTACGGTGCATCCGACCCGCGCTCGGTGGATGATTTAACGGCGGGGTATTAAGGTTAGCGGCCCTCTTAGTGGGAAGAGGGCCGTATTGTCAGGGCAAGCCGAAGGTAGCCTTTTTTATTTCATAATCCTGTAGATATTCTTCCAGTGGCTTTGCCGTTCCCAGAGAATGAATTTCACCACTGCCTTTATCAACAATAAAAGGTGCGTTACCAGCTAAGCGCGCGGCCTCATCTCCAGTTTCGAGAAATTCTCGTGCTTCGAAACAGAAATACCAGCCCTGGCTAAAGCGTCCATGTAGAGTAATGACGACCGGGAGATTTGCATCATCAAGGTAATTGTTCGCTTTCGCGAATGCGTCGTGATAAGTAATCATAATTATAATAAATATTATTGTTTAGCGTTATATTATTATTCCTGCGTTATACATTGAGCAAAGACGCGTTCATCTTCGTCAAAGATATTATTAAATGCTGGTTTTGAAAAGAGTTCATCGGATAAGGTATAGTCACAAAATAAGTATCTGCTAATATTTTGTGATTTATTTTCCAGAACGTCGAACCGGATTTGCTCATTTAAGATATCAGAATCTTATGATTCGGGTAAAATTCTAACCAAATCAACATGTCACTAAGATCATCATCGCCATTAGCTATTTCAGTTTAAATAGCGACTACATGTCTTCGGTCCATCTCACTTAAGGAGTGTAGTTCCGTTGTAAGTTTTTCTATAGCTTGTATTGATAAATTTCGATCAAGAAATTTACTGCTGGTAAACTCTAAAAAGATGGCATGGTTTACAATGATTTTGGTTACCTTTTTATTATTATGAACAACTGTCCATGATTTCGTTTAAGAATGAAGAGAAATCACTAAACGAACTGAATATATTTTCTGTGCCAATATTATCTCTAATTTCAAAAAAGTTACTTTTAATGTCATAAGTAAATATTGAAATGCTATCATCCCCGATCACTAACCGTTCTTGTAAGTCAGGATTTATGAAATCATCATTATCTCTATAAAATTCATTTACGGCAAAAAGGTTTTTAACTGAAGGTTCTGGAATCGAGAGGCTAAATAATCGTAATCCATTAACTTCGAATCCATCCATTGCTCTTAAAAAAGTAAGATAATCAGGTTGATTATTAAAGAGAATACTAACTTCATTACATAACTTCTCCAGGCAATTAGTTGAGTTAGAATTAAATTTTATTTGGATTATACTTTCAATAAATGATTCCTTGAGCGGTGCTTCAAATGGATAGTCTAAATCATTCATCATTTTTTTTAATTTACTTATTTGGGTTTTAGTCATCATTTTGTGGGTTCCATAATATTTTTCATGGGAGGATAAATTGAGCCAGATGGAATGGCCCAGGGAGTGATTTTGCTTTCACCCACTAATATTCCCTTAGCTATTCGTGATTGCATGTTAGTAAACACCTTATGATATGGTTCGTTTTCGATTAATACTAAATTTTCCAAATCATTAGTACCACCATCATCTAGAGATAGTTTATGGTGTACATTATAATTTAGAGGAACATTGCCCTTTCTCATTCTTAAAAGGTCTTCGGCGTTGAATCTTCCAGATGCTTCGGAGGTTTTTGCAAGTTTGATAAGAAAATTTTTTCTTACATTTTTATTAAACTCCTTTCGTAAGTTAGCTAAGTCTTTTGAAGGTCTCTTAATGTATATTATTTCTATTATGTCTATACTATCAAGAAGTTTTTGTTGGCCTCTAAGCTTGCCTAAGTAACTATTTATTTCTGTATATGTATCAACATTAGAACGCTTTGTTAAAAGAATAGATGCTGTTGCTATCGCTATGCCCGCTGTTTTTTCATTTAGTATTTGATCATAGCCTTTGATTGCATCTCCACCCAGTTTTTCCGCAGTATCTCTGAATCCTTCAATGTTCCCATTGTATACGCCACCAGCAGCAAGTAGCCTGCCAACAGCTTCTCTGTTTAACGTTTTTAAACCATTATTTGTTTTGTTTTTTGAATTTGGTAAAAACAAGCGGTTATAATTTTCAGGGAGTGCCAAATAGCTGAACTCGGTGTTAGTGATAAGATGTTGGCAGAGGATAAATTCATAACTAACAGTTATTGTTTCTGTATCCAGTTGGTTTTCAAAGATCTGGTGATGAATAGCCGATAAAAAAGCGCCTCTTAGTTGTATATAATAATACTTTTCCCATCTACCAAATCTATTTATTCGATAGAAGTCAAATTCCATAAATAATTGTTCATTATTGTTAATGGAATTAATAAATAATGGAGTGCTTTTATCAATTAATTTACAAAATGTTATACCATGGAACTGTGAACCAAGCCCCGTATTAGTAATACTATTTAAGAGTGAGAATGTAAATATTTCATCCTCATGCCCGCTCTGCCAGCGATTACCTATAGATTCAGTAGTCCCACAACCTGCGGAGATGCTTCCTTGTTGTTCTCCCGTTACTGTCAGATAAACAATATTACTCATCCCTGAAAAGTCCTTTTATGGCATGCTATTTTATCAATGGCAATATTATGCTTGTTAATTGTTATTTATTTACTCCAGGAAATTGTAGGCGTATATATTAAAAAATAAAATATTACACTTTAGGAAGTAATTATGAGGTAAATCTCATATATTTATTGGGAAAATAAATACATTAAAGGAAGGTATGCCGATTTTGAATGACACCCTTTTTCCATCTCAGAAAAAGGGCACTATCTTACTTCACCCGCGCCATATAATACGCATCGACATATTCACCATTACGCAGCGCGTACTTCTTGCCAGTCCCTTCAATCTCAAAGCCAAATTTTTTATAGACCTTAATTGCTGGCGCGTTATCGACGAACACCGTTAGCTCAATACGATCTACCCGCAACCAGTTGTCGCACATTTCAATCATCTCTCACATCAGGGCGCTGGCGACGCCGCGGTTCTTCCAACGGGAGTCGACACAGATACCAAAATCGGCAACATGACTGCGGCGTGGGCGTTGTTGCACGTCAATGGTGAGATGGCCTACGACGATTCCATCAATACAGGCGACTAACTGCTTGATGCCAGGGCGAGCGGTGAGTCGTTCCAGCCACATTTGTTCTGAAGGATGAGGCACCTGTAGCGTGTTGTAATACACCTCCGGCTGGGCGTGAATCTGCCTGATGGCCTCGTAATCGCGTGTTTCTGCGTGGCGTATTACTATCTCACTCATTCCTTTGTCCTCTTTGGGGTAAATGTCCCTTTCAACATCATTGACTTTCAAATGCGAGTCAAATGCATTTTTTTGCAAAAAGTGTTGGACAAGTGCGAATGAGAATGATTATTATTGTCTCGCGATCAGGAAGACCCTCGCGGAGAACCTGAAAGCACGACATTGCTCACATTGCTTCCAGTATTACTTAGCCAGCCGGGTGCTGGCTTTTTTTTTGACCTTTCGTTCTCAATTTATCCTCGGGAAGTGCTTGTGTTCGTTATGCGCACTCCAGTAGGAACCACGTCCGCTTTGCGCTAAGGTGTAAATAACCACCTTAAAAAGGACGAAATCATGGTCATTAACTGCGCCTTTATTGGCTTCGGCAAAAGCACCACCCGTTACCATCTGCCGTATGTACTTAACCGCAAGGATAGCTGGCATGTCGCGCATATTTTTCGCCGCCATGCGAAGCCGGAAGAACAGGCCCCCATTTATTCCCATATCCATTTCACCAGCGATCTCGACGAAGTGCTAAACGATCCCGATGTTAAGCTGGTTGTCGTCTGCACCCACGCGGACAGCCACTTCGAGTACGCGAAGCGCGCGCTGGAAGCCGGGAAAAATGTGCTGGTCGAAAAACCGTTCACTCCGACAATTGCGCAGGCGAAAGAGCTGTTTGCACTGGCGAAAAGCAAAGGGCTGATCGTTACGCCGTATCAGAATCGTCGCTTTGATTCCTGCTTCCTGACAGCGAAAAAAGCGATTGAAAGCGGCAAGCTGGGAGAGATTGTCGAAGTGGAAAGCCATTTTGACTATTACCGCCCGGTGGCAGAAACCAAACCGGGGCTGCCGCAGGATGGCGCGTTCTATGGCCTTGGTGTGCATACGATGGACCAGATTATTTCTCTGTTCGGTCGCCCGGATCACGTCGCTTATGACATCCGCAGCCTGCGTAATAAAGCCAATCCGGACGACACCTTTGAAGCGCAGCTGTTTTATGGCGATCTAAAAGCCATCGTCAAAACCAGCCATCTGGTGAAAATCGATTATCCGAAATTTATCGTTCACGGTAAGAAAGGTTCGTTTATTAAATACGGTATCGACCAGCAGGAAACCAGCCTGAAGGCTAATATTATGCCGGGCGAACCAGGATTCGCAGCGGATGATTCGGTCGGTGTGCTGGAGTATGTCAATGACGAGGGCGTGACGGTAAGAGAAGAGATGAAGCCAGAGATGGGCGATTATGGGCGCGTTTATGATGCGTTGTATCAAACCATCACCAACGGTGCGCCAAATTACGTCAAGGAATCTGAAGTTCTTACGAATCTGGAAATCCTTGAACGCGGTTTTGAGCAAGCTTCTCCCTCCGCAGTGACTCTCGCGAGGTAAGTTTGATGGCCCCTCGAATAGTTCAATTTTTTTGAACAGAGGGGTCAATTTTCACCCTCTATCATCCCAGGCGGATCGGGTCCACACTAAGCCCATCGAAATCATTCAGGGGGCGAATACAAATGATCTACTTACGCAAAGCAAATGAACGCGGTCATGCAAATCATGGCTGGCTGGACTCCTGGCATACTTTCTCTTTTGCCAACTATTACGATCCGAATTTTATGGGCTTCTCTGCGCTGCGCGTGATTAACGACGACGTGATTGAAGCAGGGCAGGGCTTCGGCACTCACCCGCATAAAGATATGGAAATTTTGACCTACGTGCTGGAAGGTACTGTTGAGCATCAGGACAGCATGGGCAATAAAGAGCAGGTTCCGGCGGGCGAGTTCCAGATTATGAGTGCGGGTACGGGTATTCGTCACTCAGAGTACAACCCAAGCAGCACCGAGCGTCTGCATCTGTATCAGATCTGGATCATGCCTGAAGAAAACGGCATTACGCCGCGTTATGAACAGCGTCGCTTCGATGCCGTGCAGGGCAAACAACTGGTGCTTTCGCCGGATGCGCGTGATGGTTCATTGAAAGTGCATCAGGATATGGAACTGTATCGTTGGGCGCTGGTGAAAGATGAGCAGTCGGTGCATCAGATTGCCGCTGAACGCCGCGTCTGGATCCAGGTGGTGAAAGGCAATGTCACCATTAACGGCGTGAAAGCCTCGACCAGCGATGGTCTGGCAATCTGGGATGAGCAGGCGATTTCCATCCATGCTGATAGCGACAGTGAAATCCTGCTGTTTGATTTACCGCCAGTCTAAATTTATCTCACAAACCTTCCTGAGGAATCGGGAAGGTTCTGATGCGTCCGTGTTAAACTAAGAGAATCTATCTCTTTTGTACCTTCAGGACGATGAAAAAGAAAAGACCCGTACTTCAGGATGTGGCTGACCGTGTAGGCGTGACCAAAATGACGGTCAGCCGTTTTTTACGCAACCCGGAGCAGGTTTCCGTCGCTCTACGCGGCAAGATTGCCGCCGCTCTTGATGAACTGGGTTATATTCCCAATCGCGCGCCCGATATACTCTCTAACGCCACCAGCCGGGCGATTGGCGTCCTGTTACCTTCTCTCACCAACCAGGTTTTCGCGGAAGTATTACGCGGAATCGAAAGCGTCACCGACGCGCACGGTTATCAAACCATGCTGGCGCACTACGGTTATAAACCGGAAATGGAGCAAGAACGCCTCGAATCAATGCTCTCATGGAATATCGACGGCCTGATCCTCACTGAACGTACCCACACTCCACGCACCTTAAAGATGATTGAAGTGGCGGGGATTCCGGTGGTGGAGTTGATGGACAGTAAGTCGCCGTGCCTCGATATCGCCGTCGGTTTTGATAACTTTGAAGCGGCACGCCAGATGACCACCGCCATTATTGCTCGCGGGCATCGTCACATTGCCTATCTCGGCGCACGCCTCGACGAACGTACTATCATCAAACAGAAGGGATACGAACAGGCGATGCTGGATGCAGGCCTGGTGCCGTATAGCGTGATGGTTGAGCAATCTTCTTCTTACTCTTCCGGTATTGAACTGATTCGCCAGGCGCGGCGGGAATATCCGCAGCTGGATGGCGTGTTCTGTACTAATGATGACCTGGCGGTCGGCGCGGCGTTTGAATGTCAGCGTTTGGGGTTGAAAGTTCCTGACGATATGGCGATTGCCGGTTTCCACGGTCATGACATTGGTCAGGTGATGGAGCCACGGCTAGCGAGTGTGCTGACGCCGCGTGAGCGGATGGGCAGCATTGGCGCTGAGCGCCTGCTGGCGCGTATTCGTGGCGAATCTGTGACACCGAAAATGTTAGATTTAGGTTTCACCTTGTCACCGGGCGGATCTATTTAAGCCTACAAATTTGAAGTAGCTCACACTTATACACTTAAGGCACGGATGGATATTGCTTCTGATATTGTCCGGCTGGACAATGTTACCGATAACAGTTACCCGTAACATTTTTAATTCTTGTATTGTGGGGGCACCACTTTGAGCACGACTAACCATGATCACCACATTTACGTCTTGATGGGCGTATCGGGCAGCGGCAAATCTGCGGTCGCCAGTGAAGTGGCGCATCAACTTCATGCCGCGTTTCTTGATGGCGATTTCCTCCATCCGCGCTGCAATATCGAAAAAATGGCGTCTGGCGAACCGCTGAATGACGACGATCGCAAACCGTGGTTGCAGGCGCTGAACGACGCCGCGTTTGCTATGCAGCGCACCAATAAAGTATCGCTGATCGTCTGTTCTGCACTGAAAAAACACTATCGCGACTTGCTGCGTGAAGGTAATCCTAATCTCTCTTTCATCTACCTGAAAGGCGATTTTGATGTGATTGAAAGCCGCCTGAAAGCGCGCAAAGGCCATTTCTTTAAAACCCAAATGCTGGTGACGCAGTTTGAAACGCTGCAGGAGCCGGGTGCGGACGAAACCGATGTACTGGTGGTGGATATTGATCAACCGCTGGAAGGTGTTGTGGCAAGCACCATTGAGGTTATTAAAAAAGGCAAATAAGTAGTGACTACATTAACGCTTGTTTTAACAGCAGTAGGGTCTGTTTTACTGCTGCTGTTTTTAGTCATGAAGGCGCGTATGCACGCTTTCCTGGCTTTAATGGTGGTGTCCATGGGGGCTGGCCTTTTTTCTGGTATGCCGCTCGATAAAATCGCAGCGACGATGGAAAAAGGGATGGGAGGCACCCTCGGCTTCCTGGCGGTGGTTGTCGCCCTGGGAGCCATGTTTGGTAAGATCTTACATGAAACCGGCGCGGTCGATCAGATTGCCGTCAAAATGCTCAAATCCTTCGGTCACAGCCGCGTGCATTATGCCATCGGCCTTGCGGGGCTGGTTTGTGCGCTACCGCTGTTCTTTGAAGTGGCGATTGTTCTGCTGATTAGCGTTGCTTTCTCAATGGCGCGCCACACCGGCACGAACCTGGTGAAGCTGGTAATCCCATTATTCGCCGGCGTGGCGGCAGCGGCTGCGTTCCTGGTGCCTGGGCCAGCGCCAATGCTGCTGGCATCGCAGATGAATGCCGATTTTGGCTGGATGATCCTGATTGGCCTGTGCGCGGCAATTCCGGGAATGATTATTGCCGGGCCGCTGTGGGGTAATTTCATCAGCCGCTACGTGGAGTTGCATATTCCTGACGACATCAGCGAACCGCATCTCGGCGAAGGCAAAATGCCGTCCTTCGGATTCAGCCTGTCGCTGATCCTGTTGCCACTGGTGCTGGTGGGGCTGAAAACCATTGCCGCGCGTTTTGTGCCAGAAGGCTCTACTGCTTACGAATGGTTCGAGTTTATCGGCCATCCGTTTACCGCGATTCTGGTTGCTTGCCTGGTGGCGATTTACGGTCTGGCAATGCGTCAGGGTATGCCAAAAGACAAAGTGATGGAGATTTGCGGTCACGCGCTGCAACCGGCGGGGATCATTCTGCTGGTGATTGGTGCGGGCGGCGTGTTCAAACAGGTGCTGGTTGACTCTGGTGTCGGTCCGGCACTGGGCGAAGCGTTAACCGGCATGGGCCTGCCGATTGCCATCACCTGCTTCGTGCTGGCAGCTGCAGTGCGCATCATTCAGGGTTCTGCCACCGTTGCCTGTTTAACGGCGGTGGGACTGGTGATGCCGGTCATTGAACAACTGAACTACTCCGGTGCGCAAATGGCGGCGCTGTCGATTTGTATTGCCGGTGGTTCGATTGTTGTCAGCCACGTTAACGACGCGGGTTTCTGGTTGTTCGGTAAATTTACCGGCGCGACCGAAGCCGAAACGCTTAAAACCTGGACCATGATGGAAACCATCCTCGGCACTGTCGGTGCCATCGTTGGGATGATTGCGTTCCAGCTGTTGAGTTAATTACTGCGACAAATTACTGCGAGCTTGCTCGCAGTAATTCATTTCTCTTTTCTCCTGTCTTCATTTTTTTGATCTCTCTCGCAAAAAGACCGGAACATTATCCGTTCTAATCACTGCGTTAACGGACGAGGGAGAAGATGATGGAGAAACACGGAGCTGAATTGCTGTTACAGCGGATGTTAAGTAACACCAGCGCTACTTTCAGGGAAGGGCAATGGGAAGCTATAGATGCGGTGGTTAATCAGCGGCGAAAACTACTGGTTGTACAGCGCACCGGCTGGGGGAAAAGTGCCGTGTACTTCATCGCCAGTAAAATCTTCCGCGATCACGGCGCTGGCCCGACAATTATCATCTCTCCTTTGCTTGCCCTGATGCGTAACCAGGTTGCCGCCGCTGAACGGTTAGGTATTACGGCTGAAACGTTGAATTCTACAAACAGGGAAGAATGGCAGCGCATTAGCGATAAGTTGCTGCAAGGTGGCGTAGATTGTCTGCTGATTTCACCTGAACGGTTGGCGAATCAGGATTTTCTTGAAACGGTTTTATATCCAGTCGCTGACCGCATCGGTTTACTGGTGGTCGATGAGGCGCACTGCATCTCTGATTGGGGCCACGATTTCCGCCCGGATTACCGACGTATATTAGATATTTTGCGCCAACTGCCTGCGAATACCCCTATTCTGGGTACAACCGCGACAGCGAATAACCGTGTCGTTGAGGATATCCGTCAGCAATTGGGTGACATTGTGATTCAGCGTGGAACGCTGGCTCGCGAAAGTTTGGCGCTTGATGCCTTAGTCTTAGGAGAACAGTCATCCCGTCTGGCATGGTTAGCAACGGTTATCCCTCAGTTTTCCAAATCGGGAATTGTTTATACCCTGACGACTCGCGATGCTGAACTTGTCGCCGAGTGGTTAAGGAAAAATGGTATCAGTGCATTTGCTTATTACAGCGGCGTGACTTGTGAAGGTGCGGAAGATTCTAATACTGCCAGGGAGTATCTGGAGCAGGCACTGCTGGCAAATAAAATCAAAGTGCTGGTCGCGACGACGGCATTAGGTATGGGATTTGATAAACCTGATTTAGGTTTCGTCATTCATTATCAGATGCCGGGGTCTATTGTCGGTTACTACCAACAGGTGGGGCGTGCCGGGCGTGCTATAGATTCCGCAGTTGGCATATTGCTTTGTGGTGGTGAAGACCGCGCTATTCATCAATTCTTCCGTGAAAGCGCCTTTCCTGCGGAGGCGCAAATTCATGAAATACTCAACGTACTTAGCGAGAATGACGGTCTTACCCTACGAGGCATTGAACAACGGACGAATCTTCGTTATGGGCAAATAGAAAAAGCACTGAAATTATTGGTAGCTGAAAATCCATCGCCTGTGGTGTATACCGAGAAATTATGGCGCAGAACTATCGTCAGTTTTTCTCCTGATCATGAACGAATTAACCATTTGATGAATCAGAGAAAAAGTGAGTTGGCAGACGTTGAAAGCTATATCACGACCAAAGAGTGCAAAATGCAATTTCTGCGCCGCGCACTCGATGAGCCAAGTGCCGAACGTTGTGGTAAATGTAGCAGTTGTCTTCAGCATCCGCTGTTGTCGCCCGACATTGATAGCGGCTTACTCCATGCGGCAAATTTATTTATTAAACACGCTGACCTGCCATTAAATCTCAATAAACAGGTGGCATCTGGGGCTTTTACGCAATACGGATTTAAAGGGAACTTGCCTGCGGGTTTACAAGGATCTACGGGGCGAATCCTTTCTCGTTGGGGAGATTCCGGGTGGGGAAAGCAGGTAGCCCAGGAGAAAAAAACGGGGCGCTTCAGTGATGAGCTGGTGGAGGCATGTGCGGAAATGGTTCGCCAACGCTGGAATCCGCATCCTGAACCCACCTGGGTATGCTGCGTTCCTTCATTAAGGCACCTCGACCTGGTTCCTGATTTTGCCCGGCGACTGGCGGCGAAACTTGGCTTACCTTTTATTGATGCCATTGAAAAAGTCGTGGACAATCCACCGCAGAAAATGCAGCAAAACCGTTTTCACCAGTGTCAAAATCTCGACGGGGCGTTTGTGATTACCCCTCCTTTGATGCCAGGTCCGGCGTTGCTGGTTGACGATATCGTGGATTCTGCATGGACGCTGACAGTTCTGACAGCACTGTTACGCCAGGCAGGTTGCCCGACGGTTTATCCTCTTGCCCTTGCTTCTACCTCGGTAAAAAATTGATGAATCTTTCAGCCAATGCACAAGCAACTCTCCTGCTAACCAGCGATTTTTCTCGCGCGGCGGCGAGTGAGTATAAACCTCTTAGTAATAGTGAATGGGGGAAGTTTGCATTATGGCTGAAGCACCAACGTATCAGTCCCGCCGAGCTTCTGGTGCCGCAACCGCAAGAGAAACTTACAGGCTGGAGCGATCCGCGTATTTCTCAGGAGCGTATTCTTGGCTTGCTGGCGCGTGGTCATAGTCTGGCGTTGGCGGTAGATAAGTGGCAACGCGCCGGTTTATGGATCTTAACCCGCGGAGATGCCGATTATCCCGTTCGCTTGAAAAACCGATTGCGAACGGATGCACCTCCCGTTTTATTTGGCTGCGGGAATAAAGCATTACTGCAAGCGGAAGGTATGGCGATTGTTGGCTCGCGAGATGCTCCGACTGACGATTTGCGCTATACCCAACAACTGGCCGCGAAACTGGCCCAACAGGGGATTTGCGTTATCTCTGGTGGTGCGCGAGGTATTGATGAATGTGCAATGGCCTCGGCTCTGGAGGTCGGGGGAACTGCCGTTGGCGTATTAGCTGATAGCTTGTTAAAAACGAGTACGTTAGTGAAATGGCGTGAAGGGCTTATAGCAGGCAACCTGGTGTTGATTTCGCCGTTTTACCCAGAGGTACGTTTCACCGTCGGCAATGCGATGGCGCGGAATAAATATATTTATTGCCTTGCTGAAAGCGCAATGGTTGTACGTGCGGGAATGACCGGTGGAACGATAACCGGGGCGATGGAGGCATTAAAACATCAGTGGCTGCCCATGCAGGTTAAACCAAATCAGGATATGCAATCAGCCAATTCACGATTAGTAGAAAATGGGGCGTCATGGAGTGCTGAACAGGCTGAGAATGTGACGATCAGACTGCCAGACGTTCCTGGGCTGATGTATGACAGAGCACTCCGTAACGCTCAACCAGAACTGTTTTCGCTGCACGAAGATGACGCAAATTACGCAGTAATGCCCGCGCATACCCCTGTCGATTTTTATCAACTCTTTGTGGCGGAACTGGCGATCCTTGCAAAGGAATCGATAAGTATTGAAAGGCTGGCGTCTTGTACTGGTTTAACCATCGAACAAATTAGTGTGTGGCTGAACCGCGCAGAAGAAGAGGGAAGGGTTATCCGATTGGGTGAAGGTCATTATCAGTTCAGGTAATAAAACAGGTGCCGCGTCTGGTTGTGTGCAACACCTGTTTGAACCTTACCCCTTCATCCACATTCGAATGCCGTCGAGGAACATCTGAGTTGCCATCATCACCAGAATCAATCCCATCAGGCGTTCAAGTGCGTTCACCCCTTTCTCGCCCAGCAGACGTAAAAATAGCGAAGACTGTAGCAGGATGACAAAGGTGCCGCCCCAGGCCAGCAGCAGAGCAATCACCAGATGTCCCATCTGATTCGGGTACTGATGAGACAACAACATCAGCGTGGCGAGAATAGTCGGCCCGGCGACCAGCGGAATTGCCAACGGCACGATAAATGGCTCTTCACCTGCCGGAAGCCCGCTGCTATTTCCTGAAGCGCTGGGGAAAATCATCTTAATGGCGATCAGAAACAGAATGATGCCGCCAGAAATGGAGACGGTTTCTGCCCGCAGGCTAAGAAATGCCAGAATTTTCTCGCCCGCAAACAGGAACACCAGCATCACAAGGAGAGCAATAAGCAACTCTCGCACCATGATTGCCCGCCGTCTTTTCGGTTCAGTATGTTTCAGTACGGACATGAAAATAGGTAGGTTTCCGAGCGGATCCATAATCAGGATCAATAAAACTGTTGCAGAAATGATTTCATTCATAACTCAAATTCCCTGATAATTGCCGCGGACTTTCTGCGTGCTAACAAAGCAGGATAAGTCGCATTACTGATGGCTTCGCTATCATTGATTAATTTCACTTGCGACTTTGGCTGCTTTTTGTATGGTGAAAGATGTGCCAGGAGGAGACCGGCACATTTATACAGCACACATCTTTGCAGGAAAAAACGCTTATGAAAAATGTTGGTTTTATCGGCTGGCGCGGTATGGTCGGCTCCGTTCTCATGCAACGCATGGTTGAAGAGCGCGACTTCGACGCCATTCGCCCTGTCTTCTTTTCTACTTCTCAGCTTGGTCAGGCTGCGCCGTCTTTTGGCGGAACCACTGGCACACTTCAGGATGCCTTTGATCTGGAGGCGCTAAAGGCCCTCGATATCATTGTGACCTGTCAGGGCGGCGATTATACCAACGAAATCTATCCAAAGCTTCGTGAAAGCGGATGGCAAGGTTACTGGATTGACGCAGCATCATCTCTGCGCATGAAAGATGACGCCATCATCATTCTTGACCCCGTCAATCAGGACGTCATTACCGACGGATTAAATAATGGCATCAGGACTTTTGTTGGCGGTAACTGTACCGTAAGCCTGATGTTGATGTCGCTGGGTGGTTTATTCGCCAATGATCTTGTTGATTGGGTGTCCGTTGCAACCTACCAGGCCGCTTCCGGCGGTGGTGCGCGACATATGCGTGAGTTATTAACCCAAATGGGCCATCTGTATGGCCATGTGGCAGATGAACTCGCGAACCCGTCCTCTGCTATTCTCGATATCGAACGCAAAGTCACAACCTTAACCCGTAGCGGTGAGCTGCCGGTAGATAACTTTGGCGTGCCGCTGGCGGGTAGCCTGATTCCGTGGATCGACAAACAGCTTGATAACGGTCAGAGCCGCGAAGAGTGGAAAGGGCAGGCGGAAACCAACAAGATCCTCAACACATCTTCCGTAATTCCGGTAGATGGTTTATGTGTGCGTGTCGGGGCATTGCGCTGCCACAGCCAGGCATTCACTATTAAATTGAAAAAAGATGTGTCTATTCCGACCGTGGAAGAACTGCTGGCTGCGCACAATCCGTGGGCGAAAGTTGTTCCAAACGATCGGGAAATCACTATGCGTGAGCTAACCCCAGCTGCCGTTACCGGCACGCTGACCACGCCGGTAGGCCGTCTGCGTAAGCTGAATATGGGACCAGAGTTCCTGTCAGCCTTTACCGTGGGCGACCAGCTGCTGTGGGGGGCCGCGGAGCCGCTGCGTCGGATGCTTCGTCAACTGGCGTAATCTTTATTCATTAAATCTGGGGCGCGATGCCGCCCCTGCTAGTGCGTAATACAGGAGTAAGCGCAGATGTTTCATGATTTACCGGGAGTTAAATAGAGCATTGGCTATTCTTTAAGGGTGGCGGAATACACGAGTATTCACAGCCTTACCTGAAGTGAGGACGACGCAGAGAGGATGCACAGAGTGCTGCGCCGTTCAGGTCAAAAAAATGTCACAACCAGAAGTCAAAAATTCAGTTGGATGGGGTGACACAATAAAACAGGAAGACAAGCATGTCCGATCGTATCGATAGAGACGTGATTAACGCGCTAATTGCAGGCCATTTTGCGGATCCTTTTTCCGTACTGGGGATGCATAAAACCACCGCGGGACTGGAAGTCCGTGCCCTTTTACCCGACGCTACCGATGTGTGGGTGATTGAACCGAAAACCGGGCGCAAACTCGCAAAACTGGAGTGTCTCGACTCACGGGGATTCTTTAGCGGTGTCATTCCGCGACGTAAGAATTTTTTCCGCTATCAGTTGGCTGTTGTCTGGCATGGTCAGCAAAACCTGATTGATGATCCTTACCGTTTTGGCCCGCTAATCCAGGAAATGGATGCCTGGCTATTATCTGAAGGTACTCACCTACGTCCGTATGAAACCTTAGGCGCGCATGCAGATACTATGGATGGCGTCACAGGTACGCGTTTTTCTGTCTGGGCTCCAAACGCCCGTCGGGTCTCGGTGGTTGGGCAATTCAACTACTGGGACGGTCGCCGTCATCCGATGCGACTGCGTAAAGAGAGCGGAATCTGGGAACTGTTTATCCCCGGGGCGCATAACGGTCAGCTCTATAAATACGAGATGATTGATGCCAATGGCAACTTGCGCCTGAAGTCCGACCCTTATGCCTTCGAAGCGCAAATGCGCCCGGAAACCGCGTCTCTTATTTGCAGCCTGCCGGAAAAGGTTGTGCAGACTGAAGAGCGCAAAAAAGCGAATCAGTTTGATGCGCCAATCTCTATTTATGAAGTTCACCTTGGCTCCTGGCGTCGCCACACCGACAACAATTTCTGGTTGAGCTACCGCGAGCTGGCCGATCAACTGGTGCCTTATGCTAAATGGATGGGCTTTACCCATCTCGAGCTACTGCCTATTAACGAGCATCCCTTCGATGGCAGTTGGGGTTATCAGCCAACCGGCCTGTATGCACCGACCCGCCGTTTTGGTACTCGCGACGACTTCCGTTATTTCATTGATGCCGCACACGCAGCTGGTCTGAACGTGATTCTCGACTGGGTGCCAGGCCACTTCCCGACCGATGACTTTGCGCTTGCCGAATTTGATGGCACGAACTTGTATGAACACAGCGATCCGCGCGAAGGCTATCATCAGGACTGGAACACGCTGATCTACAACTATGGTCGCCGCGAAGTCAGTAACTTCCTTGTCGGTAACGCACTTTACTGGATTGAACGTTTTGGTATTGATGCGCTGCGCGTCGATGCGGTGGCGTCAATGATTTATCGCGACTACAGCCGTAAAGAGGGGGAGTGGATCCCGAACGAATTTGGCGGTCGCGAGAATCTTGAAGCGATTGAATTCTTGCGTAATACCAACCGTATTCTTGGTGAGCAGGTTTCCGGTGCAGTGACAATGGCGGAGGAGTCTACCGATTTCCCTGGCGTTTCTCGTCCGCAGGATATGGGCGGTCTGGGCTTCTGGTACAAGTGGAACCTCGGCTGGATGCATGACACCCTGGACTACATGAAGCTCGACCCGATTTATCGTCAGTATCATCACGATAAACTGACCTTCGGGATGCTCTACAACTACACTGAAAACTTCGTCCTGCCGTTGTCGCATGATGAAGTGGTCCACGGTAAAAAATCGATTCTCGACCGGATGCCGGGCGACGCATGGCAGAAATTCGCTAACCTGCGCGCCTACTACGGCTGGATGTGGGCATTCCCGGGCAAGAAACTACTGTTCATGGGGAACGAATTTGCCCAGGGCCGCGAGTGGAACCATGACGCCAGCCTCGACTGGCATCTGTTGGAAGGCGGCGATAACTGGCACCACGGTGTCCAGCGTCTGGTGCGCGATCTGAACCACACCTACCGCCACCATAAAGCAATGCATGAACTGGATTTTGACCCGTACGGCTTTGAATGGCTGGTGGTGGATGACAAAGAACGCTCGGTGCTGATCTTTGTGCGTCGCGATAAAGAGGGTAACGAAATCATCGTTGCCAGTAACTTTACACCGGTGCCGCGTCATGATTATCGCTTCGGTATTAACCAGCCGGGTAAATGGCGTGAAATCCTCAATACCGATTCCATGCACTATCACGGCAGTAATGCAGGCAATGGCGGCGCAGTACACAGCGATGAGATTGCCAGCCACGGTCGTCAGCATTCACTGAGCCTGACGCTACCACCTCTGGCCACTATCTGGCTGGTTCGGGAGGCAGAATGACACAACTCGCCATTGGCAAACCCACTCCCCTCGGCGCGCATTACGACGGTCAGGGCGTCAACTTCACACTTTTCTCCGCTCATGCCGAGCGGGTAGAGCTGTGTGTCTTTGATGCCAATGGCCAGGAACATCGCTATGACTTGCCAGGGCACAGTGGCGACATTTGGCACGGTTATCTGCCGGATGCGCGCCCGGGTTTGCGTTATGGTTATCGCGTTCATGGCCCCTGGCAACCCGCCGAGGGGCATCGCTTTAACCCGGCGAAGTTGTTGATTGATCCTTGCGCGCGGCAAATTGACGGGGAGTTTAAAGATAACCCGCTGCTGCACGCCGGTCATAATGAACCTGACTATCGCGACAACGCCTCCATTGCGCCGAAATGCGTAGTGGTGGTTGATCACTATGACTGGGAAGATGATGCCCCGCCGCGCACGCCGTGGGGCAGCACCATCATTTATGAAGCCCATGTCAAAGGATTAACGTACCTGCACCCGGAGATTCCGGTCGAGATCCGTGGCACTTATAAAGCCCTGGGGCATCCGGTGATGATCAACTATTTGAAACAGTTGGGCATTACCGCGCTGGAGTTGCTGCCGGTGGCACAATTTGCCAGCGAACCACGTCTGCAACGCATGGGGCTTAGTAACTACTGGGGGTACAACCCGGTGGCGATGTTTGCGCTGCATCCGGCGTATGCCTGCTCGCCAGAAACGGCGCTGGATGAGTTTCGCGATGCAATCAAAGCACTGCATAAAGCGGGTATCGAAGTCATTCTTGATATCGTGCTCAACCATAGTGCGGAACTGGACCTCGACGGCCCGTTATTCTCGCTGCGTGGGATCGACAACCGTAGCTATTATTGGATAAGAGAAGACGGCGATTATCACAACTGGACCGGTTGTGGTAACACGCTCAATTTGAGTCATCCGGCGGTGGTAGATTATGCCAGCGCCTGCCTGCGTTATTGGGTAGAAACCTGCCACGTCGATGGTTTCCGCTTTGATCTGGCGGCAGTCATGGGCCGTACGCCAGAGTTTCGTCAGGATGCGCCGTTGTTTACCGCTATCCAGAACTGCCCGGTGCTCTCGCAGGTGAAGTTAATTGCTGAACCGTGGGATATCGCTCCTGGTGGTTATCAGGTGGGAAATTTCCCGCCGCTGTTTGCCGAGTGGAACGATCATTTCCGCGATGCAGCCCGTCGTTTCTGGCTGCATTATGATTTACCTCTGGGAGTGTTTGCCGGGCGTTTTGCTGCCTCCAGCGATGTTTTTAAACGTAATGATCGTCTGCCGAGTGCCGCGATTAATCTCGTCACCGCGCATGACGGTTTTACGCTTCGCGACTGCGTTTGCTTCAACCATAAACACAATGAAGCAAACGGAGAAGAAAATCGCGACGGGACCAACAACAATTACAGTAACAATCATGGTAAAGAAGGGTTAGGCGGTACTCTTGATCTGGTTGAACGGCGGCGCGACAGCATTCACGCCCTGTTAACAACGTTGTTGCTCTCCCAGGGTACGCCGATGTTACTGGCCGGTGACGAACATGGTCACAGCCAGCATGGCAATAACAATGCCTACTGTCAGGATAACCAATTAACCTGGTTGGACTGGTCGCAGGCAAGCAGTGGTTTAACCGCATTTACCGCCGCGTTAATCCATCTGCGCAAGCGCATTCCCGCTTTGATGGAGAATCGCTGGTGGGAAGAAGGCGACGGCAATGTCCGTTGGCTAAATCGATATGCTCAACCTTTAAGCACGGATGAGTGGCAAAACGGGCCGAAACAGCTGCAAATTCTGCTCTCGGATCGCTTTTTGATCGCAATTAACGCCACGCTTGAGGTAACAGAGATTGTTTTACCTGCTGGGGAGTGGCACGCCATTCCCCCATTCGCTGGAGAGGATAACCCAGTGATTACGGCTGTCTGGCAGGGACCTGCACACGGATTGTGTGTGTTCCAGAGATGATAAAAAAGGAGTTAGTCATGGTTAGTTTAGAGAAGAACGATCACTTAATGTTGGCGCGCCAGCTGCCATTGAAATCTGTTGCCCTGATACTGGCGGGAGGACGTGGTACCCGCCTGAAGGATTTAACCAATAAGCGAGCAAAACCGGCCGTACACTTCGGCGGTAAGTTCCGCATTATCGACTTTGCGCTGTCTAACTGCATCAACTCCGGGATCCGTCGTATGGGCGTGATCACCCAGTACCAGTCCCACACTCTGGTGCAGCACATCCAGCGCGGCTGGTCATTCTTCAATGAAGAAATGAACGAGTTTGTCGATCTGCTGCCAGCACAGCAGAGAATGAAAGGGGAAAACTGGTATCGCGGCACCGCAGATGCGGTCACCCAAAACCTCGACATTATCCGCCGTTATAAAGCGGAATACGTGGTGATCCTGGCGGGCGACCATATCTACAAGCAAGACTACTCGCGTATGCTTATCGACCACGTCGAAAAAGGCGCACGTTGCACCGTTGCTTGTATGCCAGTACCGATTGAAGAAGCCTCCGCGTTTGGCGTTATGGCGGTTGATGAGAACGATAAAATTATCGAATTCGTTGAAAAACCAGCTAACCCGCCGTCAATGCCGAACGATCCGAGCAAATCTCTGGCGAGTATGGGTATTTACGTCTTTGACGCCGACTATCTGTATGAACTGCTGGAAGAAGACGATCGCGATGAGAACTCCAGCCACGACTTTGGCAAAGATTTGATTCCCAAGATCACCGAAGCCGGTCTGGCCTATGCGCACCCGTTCCCGCTCTCTTGCGTACAATCCGACCCGGATGCCGAGCCGTACTGGCGCGATGTGGGTACGCTGGAAGCTTACTGGAAAGCGAACCTCGATCTGGCCTCTGTGGTGCCGGAACTGGATATGTACGATCGCAATTGGCCAATTCGCACCTACAATGAATCATTACCGCCAGCGAAATTCGTGCAGGATCGCTCCGGTAGCCACGGGATGACCCTTAACTCACTGGTATCCGGCGGTTGTGTGATCTCCGGTTCGGTGGTGGTGCAGTCCGTTCTGTTCTCGCGCGTTCGCGTGAATTCATTCTGCAACATTGATTCCGCCGTATTGTTACCGGAAGTATGGGTAGGTCGCTCGTGCCGTCTGCGCCGCTGCGTCATCGATCGTGCTTGTGTTATTCCGGAAGGCATGGTGATTGGTGAAAACGCAGAGGAAGATGCACGTCGTTTCTATCGTTCAGAAGAAGGCATCGTGCTGGTAACGCGCGAAATGCTACGGAAGTTAGGGCATAAACAGGAGCGATAATGCAGGTTTTACATGTATGTTCAGAGATGTTCCCGCTGCTTAAAACCGGCGGTCTGGCTGATGTTATTGGGGCATTACCCGCAGCACAAATCGCAGACGGCGTTGACGCTCGCGTACTGTTGCCTGCATTTCCCGATATTCGCCGTGGCGTGACCGATGCGCAGGTAGTATCCCGTCGTGATACCTTCGCCGGACATATCACGCTGTTGTTCGGTCATTACAACGGGGTTGGCATATACCTGATTGACGCGCCGCATCTCTATGATCGTCCGGGAAGCCCGTATCACGATACCAACTTATTTGCCTATACCGACAACGTATTGCGTTTTGCGCTGCTGGGGTGGGTTGGGGCAGAAATGGCCAGCGGGCTTGACCCATTCTGGCGTCCTGATGTGGTGCATGCGCACGACTGGCATGCAGGCCTTGCGCCTGCGTATCTGGCGGCGCGCGGGCGTCCGGCGAAGTCGGTGTTTACTGTGCACAACCTGGCCTATCAAGGCATGTTTTATGCACATCACATGAATGACATCCAATTGCCATGGTCATTCTTTAATATTCATGGGCTGGAATTCAACGGACAAATCTCTTTCCTGAAGGCCGGTCTGTACTATGCCGATCACATTACGGCAGTCAGCCCAACCTACGCTCGCGAGATCACCGAACCGCAGTTTGCCTACGGTATGGAAGGTCTGTTGCAACAGCGTCACCGTGAAGGGCGTCTTTCCGGCGTACTGAACGGCGTGGACGAGAAAATCTGGAGTCCAGAGACGGACTTACTGTTGGCCTCGCGTTACACCCGCGATACGTTGGAAGATAAAGCGGAAAATAAGCGCCAGTTACAAATCGCAATGGGGCTTAAGGTTGACGATAAAGTGCCGCTTTTTGCAGTGGTGAGCCGTCTTACCAGCCAGAAAGGTCTCGACCTGGTGCTGGAAGCCTTACCTGGTCTTCTGGAGCAGGGCGGGCAGCTGGCGCTACTCGGCGCGGGCGATCCGGTGCTGCAGGAAGGTTTCCTTGCGGCGGCAGCGGAATACCCCGGCCAGGTGGGCGTTCAGATTGGCTATCACGAAGCATTTTCGCATCGCATTATGGGCGGCGCGGACGTCATTCTGGTGCCCAGCCGTTTTGAACCGTGCGGCTTAACGCAACTTTATGGATTGAAGTACGGTACGCTGCCGTTAGTGCGGCGCACCGGTGGGCTTGCTGATACGGTTTCTGACTGTTCTCTTGAGAACCTTGCAGATGGCGTCGCCAGTGGGTTTGTCTTTGAAGATAGTAATGCCTGGTCGCTGTTACGGGCTATTCGACGTGCTTTTGTACTGTGGTCCCGTCCTTCACTGTGGCGGTTTGTGCAACGTCAGGCTATGGCAATGGATTTTAGCTGGCAGGTCGCGGCGAAGTCGTACCGTGAGCTTTACTATCGCTTGAAATAGTTTTCAGGAAACGCCTATATGAATGCTCCGTTTACATATTCATCGCCCACGCTTAGCGTAGAAGCTCTTAAGCACTCTATCGCTTACAAGCTGATGTTTACGATTGGCAAGGATCCGGTCGTCGCCAATAAACATGAATGGCTGAACGCAACGTTATTTGCTGTGCGCGATCGTCTCGTGGAGCGCTGGTTACGCTCAAACCGTGCCCAGTTGTCGCAAGAAACTCGTCAGGTTTACTACCTGTCGATGGAGTTTTTGATTGGCCGTACGCTTTCCAACGCCATGTTGTCGCTAGGAATTTACGAAGATGTACAGGGCGCACTGGAAGCGATGGGATTAAATCTCGAAGAGCTGATTGATGAAGAAAATGACCCGGGCCTCGGTAACGGTGGCCTGGGCCGTCTGGCGGCTTGCTTCCTCGATTCTCTGGCGACGTTAGGGTTGCCGGGGCGCGGTTACGGCATCCGCTATGACTACGGTATGTTCAAGCAGAACATCGTTAACGGTAGCCAGAAAGAGTCGCCTGACTACTGGCTGGAATACGGTAACCCGTGGGAATTCAAACGCCACAACACGCGCTATAAAGTCCGTTTTGGCGGTCGCATTCAGCAGGAAGGTAAAAAAACGCGCTGGATTGAAACCGAAGAGATTCTGGGAGTAGCTTACGATCAGATAATCCCAGGTTACGACACCGACGCGACCAACACGTTGCGTTTGTGGAGTGCCCAAGCCAGTAGCGAAATTAACCTCGGTAAATTCAACCAGGGCGACTACTTCGCGGCAGTGGAAGATAAAAACCACTCCGAGAACGTATCTCGCGTACTGTATCCGGACGACTCCACCTACTCCGGGCGTGAGCTACGACTGCGTCAGGAATACTTCCTGGTTTCCTCGACCATTCAGGACATTTTAAGCCGCCATTATCAGTTGCATAAAACCTACGATAACCTGGCGGATAAAATTGCGATTCACCTCAACGATACTCATCCGGTGCTGTCGATTCCTGAGATGATGCGTCTGCTGATCGATGAGCACCAATTTAGCTGGGACGACGCGTTTGAAGTGTGTTGTCAGGTCTTCTCCTACACCAACCACACGCTAATGAGCGAGGCGCTGGAAACCTGGCCAGTCGATATGCTGGGTAAAATTCTGCCGCGTCACCTGCAGATCATCTTTGAAATCAACGACTATTTCCTGAAAACCTTGCAGGAACAGTATCCGAACGATACCGATCTGCTGGGACGGGCGTCGATCATTGATGAATCCAACGGTCGTCGTGTGCGTATGGCCTGGCTGGCGGTTGTGGTGAGCCACAAAGTTAACGGTGTATCGGAGCTGCACTCTAACCTGATGGTGCAATCGCTATTTGCCGACTTTGCGAAAATCTTCCCGGGTCGTTTCACCAACGTCACCAACGGTGTGACGCCGCGTCGCTGGCTGGCGGTAGCGAACCCATCGCTTTCAGCCGTGTTGGACGAACACTTGGGCCGCAACTGGCGCACCGACCTTAGCCTGCTTAATGATCTGCAACAACACTGTGATTTCCCAATGGTTAATCACGCGGTGCATCAGGCGAAGCTGGAGAACAAAAAGCGTCTGGCGGAGTATATCGCCCAGCAGCTGAATGTGGTGGTAAATCCGAAAGCGCTGTTCGATGTGCAAATCAAACGTATTCACGAATACAAACGTCAATTGATGAATGTGTTGCACGTGATCACCCGCTATAACCGCATCAAGGCCGACCCGGATGCGAAGTGGGTACCGCGCGTGAATATTTTTGGCGGTAAGGCGGCTTCGGCCTATTACATGGCGAAGCACATTATTCATTTGATCAATGACGTAGCGAAAGTGATCAACAACGATCCGCAGATTGGCGACAAGCTGAAAGTCGTGTTCATCCCGAACTACAGTGTTAGCCTGGCGCAGTTGATCATTCCGGCGGCCGATCTGTCTGAACAGATTTCGCTGGCGGGGACGGAAGCTTCCGGCACCAGTAACATGAAGTTTGCGCTTAACGGCGCGCTGACTATCGGTACGCTGGACGGTGCGAATGTCGAGATGCTGGATCATGTCGGTGCTGACAATATCTTTATCTTTGGTAACACAGCGGAAGAAGTGGAAGAACTGCGTCGTCAGGGCTACAAACCGCGTGAATACTACGAGAAAGATGAGGAGCTGCATCAGGTGCTGACGCAAATCGGCAGCGGTGTATTCAGTCCGGAAGATCCGGGTCGCTATCGCGATCTGGTTGATTCGCTGATCAACTTCGGCGATCACTACCAGGTACTGGCGGATTATCGCAGTTATGTCGATTGTCAGGATAAAGTCGACGAACTCTACGAGCGTCAGGAAGAGTGGACCGCAAAAGCGATGCTGAACATTGCCAATATGGGCTACTTCTCTTCTGACCGTACGATCAAAGAGTACGCCGATCATATCTGGCATATTGATCCGGTGAGATTGTAAGTTCAAATACGGCTAAATACCGTGTGTTCCGCTGAAGTAATACAGAGTGGAACTCACGGTATTTCTATACACAATAAACAATAACTTTGATGTATGTTATTCTATTTAATATATACCATTAATATATATTAAATAACGATTGATGATAATGTTTTTGGTATTTTGTTATTTCAAATAATATTAATTTATTATGAATGCATTAATATTATTCATGTGATTTATGTTTTATTGCCCCTCTTACAACTCCACGTAAAAATAAATTTTATCATTATCAGTGTGTTATATGTGAGTATAAACTCACTTATTGCGGCTTTGGATTATTTTAGGTACATTACTAAGCAGCATATATAATATTATTCACTCAATTACTCTTCTAAAGAACCTTCTGGAATTAGCCAACGTCAGCTTATTTTTTTTTGTGAGATATAACTTATTAACGCAGAATGTAAAAACACCAATGTTGCTTGGATTTTTTAACAAAAGGAAAGGTATAAATGAAATTCAATTTATCTAATTTATCCGCAGTATTACTGGCATCAGGTATGCTGATGTCTACTGCGGTAACCGCAGCACCCGGCGATGCAACACAATTTGGTGGGGCGGATACTGACTGGAGCACCGTTGATTATCCCAGGCTCACTGATATGGATGACAACGTTGATTCAATGGGGGGGAAAATCCGCTTTACTGGCCGTGTAGTGAAAGCTACCTGTAAGGTCGCAACCGATTCAAAACAGATTGAAGTTGTCCTGCCGGTTGTGCCTTCCAACCTTTTCACTGGTATCGACGTAGAAGCACAGGGGGCGAGCAACCAGACCGATTTCAATATTAATCTGACCGAATGTAGCAATACAGATGATCAGAAAATTGAGTTCCGTTTTACCGGTACTGCAGATAGCGCTAATAAAACGCTCGCTAACGAAGTAGAAGGATCAACGGATGCTGACAACAGCGGCAATGCGGGGGCGACTGGTGTAGGGATTCGAATTTACTCCAAAGGTACGACGAATAATGGTCTGATTAACCTGAATACCACTGCGGCAGAGGGTAGCGCCTCCACCGCCGCTTATACAATTCCAGGAAATGCTACGACCCATGATTTCAGCGCGGCCTTTACTGCAGGTTATGCTCAAAACGGTAGCACTGTTGCACCAGGTGTAGTTAAGTCAACAGCAAGTTTTGTTGTGCTGTACGAGTAAATATAAATACGATTTCAGGTTACAAAAAGTTGTAACCTGAGATTGAAATTATTTAATAGAGTATGAATAACAGATGTTATTTCATCAACAAGGATGCTGTATGAAATGTATTATTGGAAATAAAAAATGGGTTTGTGGATTCAGGGATGAATTAAAAGTATCACAAAATATTATACGCTCAGGGATTCTTTTTTTACTATCGATATTATTTATTAATAATGCGTCCGCGGGCGGGTTTGGCCTTGGCGTAACGCGATTGATTTATCCGGCAGAAAGTAAGCAAATAACACTCAGTGTGCAAAATAGCGGTGACAACACCAGTTATTTAATTCAATCATGGGTTGATGACAGTAAAACGGAAAAAAAGAGCCAGGATTTTGTTATCACTCCTCCCCTCTTTATGTTACCAACGCGTAAAGAAGCTTCATTACGTATCATGTTTCTTGGTAAGACTAATTTGCCGACCGATCGTGAAACTTTGTATTGGATGAATGTTAAAGCAATTCCGCCAACAGATGAGAAAAATACACAGAAGAATACCTTACAGTTGGCATTACAAAACAAAATCAAGCTATTTTATCGCCCGGAAAATCTACCTGTGCAACCAGGAAAAGCACGAAATATGTTGCGGTTTAAGTATGAGGGCAAACAACTAAAAGTTATCAATCCTTCGCCTTATTACCTGACACTGACAGGAATTAAAGTACAAGGGAGTAAATTGCCCAATATGTTTGTACCACCGAAAAGTGATATTACGGTCTCGTCGCCAGTGACGTTGGCTGGTGAAATTACTTATCAAACAATTAATGACTTTGGCGCTACGACGGAGCGGCAGAAAGGAATAATGCAGTAACAACGGAATAGTTCAGATGCAACACAGGTCAGGGATATGAACCTAAAGCTCAAAAGATGCGAATATTGGATGGCGGCACAAAAGCAGATGAAACGGGTTGTGCCGCTTCTTCTGGTTATTATGCCTGCATGTTCAATCGCGGGAATGCGCTTTAACCCTGCTTTTCTGTCGGGTGATACTGAAGCTGTTGCTGACTTATCCCGCTTCGAGAAAGGGATGACTTATCTTCCTGGTAGCTATGAAGTCGAAGTTTGGGTCAATGATTCCCCTTTACTCTCTCGTACTGTAACTTTTAAAGCAGACGATGAGAATCAACTGATTCCCTGCCTTTCACTTGCTGACTTATTAAGCCTTGGAATTAACAAAAATGCGCTGCCAGAGCAGGCTTTGGCTTCATCTGAAAATAGTTGCCTTGATTTGCGTATCTGGTTTCCCGATGTGCATTACATGCCGGAGCTGGATGCACAGAGACTTAAACTGACCTTTCCACAGGCGATAATAAAACGTGACGCTCGCGGATATATTCCACCAGAACAGTGGGATAACGGTATTACAGCTTTTTTGCTGAATTATGACTTTTCTGGTAATAACGATCGTGGTGATTACTCTTCAAATAACTATTATTTAAATCTTCGCGCTGGGATCAATATTGGTGCATGGCGTTTTCGCGATTATTCAACCTGGAGTCGTGGGAGTAATTCAGCAGGTAAACTGGAGCATATCAGTAGTACGTTGCAGCGCGTTATTATTCCTTTCAGAAGTGAATTAACGCTAGGAGATACATGGTCATCATCAGATGTTTTCGACAGTGTTAGTATTCGTGGCATAAAACTGGAATCTGACGAAAATATGTTGCCCGATAGTCAAAGTGGTTTCGCTCCCACGGTGCGCGGAATTGCGAAAAGTCGCGCTCAGGTAACAATCAAACAGAATGGTTATGTCATTTATCAAACCTATATGCCGCCGGGACCGTTTGAGATTAGCGATCTTAACCCGACATCATCTGCGGGAGATCTGGAAGTTACCATCAAAGAGTCTGATAATTCAGAAACTGTCTATACCGTACCTTATGCCGCTGTCCCCATCCTGCAACGAGAAGGTCATTTAAAATATTCTACTACGGTTGGCCAATATCGAAGCAATAGCTATAACCAGAAAAGTCCTTATGTATTTCAGGGGGAATTAATTTGGGGTTTACCCTGGGATATTACGGCTTATGGTGGGGCACAATTCTCTGAGGATTACCGGGCGTTGGCGCTCGGCCTTGGCCTGAATCTGGGTGTATTTGGTGCAACATCGTTTGATGTTACTCAGGCTAACAGTTCGCTTGTGGATGGGAGCAAACATCAAGGGCAATCTTATCGTTTTCTTTATTCCAAATCGTTAGTTCAGACAGGAACAGCATTCCATATTATTGGCTATCGTTATTCAACCCAGGGCTTTTACACTTTAAGTGATACGACATACCAACAAATGTCAGGGACTGTTGTTGATCCAAAAACGTTAGATGATAAAGATTACGTTTATAACTGGAATGATTTTTATAACTTGCGTTATAGCAAACGTGGAAAATTTCAGGCTAGTGTATCGCAACCTTTCGGTAACTACGGGTCTATGTATTTATCGGCTAGTCAGCAAACATACTGGAATACTGATAAAAAAGATTCTTTATACCAAGTTGGTTATAACACCAGTATTAAGGGTATCTATCTAAATGTTGCGTGGAATTACAGTAAATCACCAGGGACAAATGCGGATAAAATTGTCTCGCTAAATGTCTCATTACCTATAAGTAATTGGTTATCTTCCACGAATGATGGGCGCTCATCATCGAATGCCATGACTGCAACGTATGGTTATAGTCAGGATAACCACGGACAGGTAAACCAATATACGGGGGTATCTGGTTCTCTGTTGGAGCAGCATAATCTCAGTTATAACATACAACATGGTTTTGCTAATCAGGATAATAGCAGTAGTGGTTCTGTTGGTGTTAATTATCGTGGGGCATATGGTTCCTTGAATTCCGCCTACAGTTACGATAATGAAGGTAATCAACAAATAAACTATGGCATCAGTGGTGCTCTTGTTGTACATGAAAATGGTCTTACGTTGAGTCAACCATTAGGTGAAACTAATGTTTTGATAAAAGCGCCTGGAGCGAATAATGTGGATGTTCAGCGGGGGACAGGAATATCCACTGACTGGCGTGGATATGCAGTTGTTCCTTATGCAACAGAATATAGACGTAATAATATTTCATTAGATCCTATGTCAATGAATATGCATACTGAACTGGATATCACTTCCACTGAAGTTATTCCGGGAAAAGGTGCGTTAGTTCGTGCAGAGTTTGCTGCTCATATCGGTATTCGTGGTTTGTTCACAGTTCGTTATCGTAATAAATCAGTCCCATTCGGTGCTACAGCCAGCGCTCAGATTAAAAACAGTAGTCAAATTACCGGGATTGTCGGCGATAATGGACAACTTTATCTCTCAGGATTGCCTTTAGAAGGTGTTATTAATATCCAGTGGGGAGACGGTGTTCAGCAAAAATGTCAGGCTAATTACAAGCTCCCTGAAACAGAACTGGATAATCCTGTTAGCTATGCAACTCTGGAGTGCCGCTAATGAATTTAATATTCTCTAAATATTCTGTATTTTTTATTTTTTTCGCTTTTTTTGCTTTTCCGCTCTCAGGGCAGGCCAATGATTCAGTTGTTGTTACATTTACTGGGATTTTGTTGGCAAAAAGCTGTGACATTACTACCGGAAGTAAAGATCAGTCGGTAAAAATGGGCACT
Organism: Escherichia sp. E.sYA108; assembly: GCF_011754335.1. Classification (NCBI taxonomy): domain Bacteria; kingdom Pseudomonadati; phylum Pseudomonadota; class Gammaproteobacteria; order Enterobacterales; family Enterobacteriaceae; genus Escherichia; species Escherichia sp. E.sYA108. The sequence goes on from NZ_JAAQVZ010000001.1 coordinate 340,852, forward strand.
TATGATGCTAATGAATTTTTAAATGTAGGTGATGTTTCTCCGAGTCAAACGTTTACGATTAATGTACAAGGATGCCCGACTGCAAAAAGTACTGTTTATAGTTCTGGTGTGAGCGCCAATGTGCGGTTTACTGGTGATGCAGATGCCATTAATAGCGCATTACTGCGTCTCTCCGCCGGTGCAGATAGTGCGACTGGACTGGGAATAGAAATATTGGATAACAATGATGTGGCGATTGCCATTAATGGTGAATCAGGTTTTCGTGATTTAGTGTTAAATGAAAACGGTGATGCTAATTTGACGTTTAAACTTCGCTATAAATCAACTCAGGAAAATGTACATGCCGGGCAAGCAAATGCTCTGTTGTATTTTGATATCGATTATCAGTGAGGGAGATATGAAGATATTCATTAGTTTATTTTTGTTTATAATATCAACAAATTCTTTTGCTGATGATATCACTCATGCCGGAGTGGTTCGTATTGAAGGGTTAATTACCGAAAAAACCTGCATTATTTCTGATGAGTCAAAAAATTTTACAGTTAATATGCCAGACGTACCCAGTAGTTCGGTAAGGAGTGCAGGGGATGTTACTGAAAAGGTTTATTTTTCCATAACGTTAACCCGCTGTGGTAGTGATGTTGGCAACGCGTATATAAAGTTTACCGGCAATACAGTTTCTGAAGATGCCAGTTTATATAAGCTGGAAGATGGCTCGGTAGAGGGGCTTGCACTTACGATTTTTGATAAGAACAAAGGCAGTATTAGTAATGATGTTAAAAGCATGGTTTTTTCACTTACATCATCAGTTGATAATATATTGCATTTTTTTGCGGCTTACAAAGCATTAAAAAATAATGTCCAACCAGGGGATACAAATGCGTCAGTATCGTTTATTGTCACCTATGATTAAGGTAGTCATAGTATTATTTTCCCTTTTATTCTCTACAGCACAAGCAGGCTTAGTGATCGGTGGAACGCGTTTTGCGTATCCGGAAAATCAGTCCTCAATATCTGTTGAACTCAAAAACACTTCAGACAGAGATATGTTAGTCAAGGTTGCAGTCTCCCCTGATGATGCTCGTCAGTTGACGGGAACGGTTGAATCTTTGCCCTCATATTCTGAAACGGTATTTATCGCAACTCCGCCACTGTTTATTTTGAAGCCTGACAAAAATACAAAAATAAGAATTAATCGTGTTGGTGGCAGTTTACCTGCCGACCGGGAAAGTTTATTTATACTGAATGTTGCAGCATTACCAACGTTGGAAAATAGTCATTCAGTCAAAACTGATAATCAATTGCAAATAGCAGTCCGCAATCGTATGAAAATATTCTATCGGCCATCAAATTTGTCTGAAGACCCGAATATGTCATATCAAAAATTACGCTGGGCACGAAAAAATGAAATTGTTACCGTTTATAATCCAGGCCCCAGATATGTGACACTCTATAACCTACATGTTGATGGTAAAGTTATAGATGGTGGTATGGTCGCACCATTTAGCCATCGCCAACAATCATGGTGTAAATCGCAAGGGGTTTGTGAAATAGCATGGCAGACATTGGACATTTATAATAATGTATTGCCAATTTTGAAAGTAAAATTAAATCCTTCACAGTTGGATGTTACTGGCTTTGCATTTAGTCAATAATATATCTGAGGACATGATATGCGTATACATACTTATTGGTATAGAAGATATTTCATTTTATTGATTATTATATTTTCAAATGTTCTTTCTTCTATTGCTAATGCTGAAGATATGGGGCGAGAACGTGCATATTGTTATCCGGGTTCACCGAGTAATAATACTACGCCTGCATCCTTTTCTTATAATTTTGGTACTATAGTGGTTTCTGATGTCAACAAAAATGCGCCTGGCACTGTATTGCCATCACAAATCTGGAAGGTTGGAACCTATAAGGCTTATTGTAATTCTCTTGATGATTATGAAATTTACTTCAGTGCTGTCTCTGGAATAGATCCGTCTGGTGCCAGTGGTGATCATCAAGGGAGTGATGTATTTATTCCACTCACCCATGAAATATCTGTCTCTACTCATATAAAACTTTATAATCAAAATGGCACAATGACAGATAAAATTGTGCCATTCGAAAATTATAATACCAATTATCCGGGGGACAGAAGCAAACCATCTAATTGGGCATCAGGTACTGAAGGATATATTAAAATCAGGATTGATAAAAAAATTATATCTGATGTTTCATTAAGTAACGTATTATTGGTGTCATTATATGTCAGCCAGATCCCTACCGAACATGGTCCTATCCCTGTCTTTAATGCCTACATAGGAAACTTAAATATTCAGGTTCCGCAAGGTTGCACTATTAATGAGGGTACGAGTTTTACTGTTAATATGCCGGATGTGTGGGCCAGTGAATTGAGCCGGGCTGGTGCCGGAGCGAAGCCCGCTGGTGTTACTCCTGTAGCAACAACTATTCCGATTAATTGTACGAATAAAGATACAGATGCGGTAATGACGTTGGTATTCGACGGTAACATTTCCGCCACACGTGATACCAATGGGAAACAAAGTATTATTCAGGCACAAGATAATCCTGATGTTGGTATTATGATTATGGATAGTCAGCAAAACTCCGTAGATTTAAATGCCCTGGCAACATCAGTAGGCGTTCCGTTCAGATTGGTGGAAAACCAGGCTGCTTCTGCGCAAACTGCTGATGTTACTTTTCTGACTTTACCTGTTAGTACAACTGGAAAAGTGCCTGCGGCAGGTCGTTATAATGCACTGGCTATATTGCGAGTGGAATATCAGTAATTTTTGAGCCAGTACAGAGTCGGTTTAGCTATCACCGCAAAATAAAATGCAATAATAGGGATGAACAGAATGTAAAACAAAAAAATATTTTTAATTCTACAGGGGAAAAACCTGGTGGAAAATGTAGGTTATGTGCCGATGAATAAAATGTTGCATTAAGCCGGATAATAAAAATGGAATTAGTTGATACGTTATTTGCAAGCCTCTCCGGTACTGATCCATTCACTGGCGTGGATATTACGATTGCCAACTGCAAATCAACATACTGGGATGAAGGCATTGTTCAGCAACTCATTAACCAGGTCCTGGATGAAGGGGAAAAGTTCGCCGGTGCTGCCGGTCTTGAGGGATTATCTCGATATGATGTCACATTAAATATTGGTTTAACGTCCAGCAATGTATGGCCGGGATTTTCCCTCGATACCGCCACCATTAGCCGTCTTTGTGCCTGTGGTGCTGACTTTGGATTTGACCTCTATATCAGTGATGTACCAGATGTTCAATGTGATCTGAACACGACAAATGACTTCACCGTACAATTTACGGCGATGCTCAACCCGGATGAGCGGGTGATCATAGCAAAGCGTCCGCTTAAAAAATGTGACGCCTGGATTGAGGATGTTTATATCTTTCAAGTGTTTAAAGAAGCCTGGCAATTTCAAAACGATAACAGTTTACGCGGATTTCGCGATAAGCAGGCTGAACTGAAACTCTACGCGCGTCATTACTCAGTGGAAAATTGCACAGAGGAAAGCTGTTGGGACTGTAATTATTGCATTCGGCCCAGCTTTTCCCTCTCTCGTAGTGCCATTATTCGCCTGAATGCGGCGAATGCTCGTTTTGTCTATCAACCCTTTACACGCGATCAGCGGGCGAGGGGGTAATTATGCACCCCACTCCTGCCATGCAGGCATTAATTGAGCAGATATATCATATTTTTCGTCGTTATCCGGCGCCGAAGCAATTTGTGGTTTGTTGTGAATATTGTCTGAGTCAACAGGAACAAAAAGCATTACGGAATACATCGTTGCGAGCGATTCCTTATTCCTTAATCAATGCCTGGAATAGTAGTCCAGGACCTGATCCGCAAAACAGCGATGAGGTTCGTTATTTTCTGCCTCGTTTACTGGAGTTTGTTGCGCAGGGGCAATTTGACAATATTCACGAAGTATTTTCTCTACGGCGTATAAACCTTGCCAGTAAAGAAAACTGGCGTGAGGATGAACGGGAAATATTGCAGCAATTTGCTTGCCAGTATATGACTGATTGGGTATCCGGGGATGAGGCTGTCGAATTACAGTACAAGCTGGAAATGTTTTTCCGTGCCGATATCGCTCTTTCGCCATTGCTTGATGCCATTATTTCAGTTCCCGGATTTTGGTCGGCAGCGTCTCTTGCCTGTTTATTGAATACGTATCGTGACGGTTATATCAGAGATAACCAGGACGATATCGATAAAGCCATTACCGCCCAAATCAATGCCTGGGCCTTCAACAATCAATCCATCCTGAAAGAACGCGCGCGGCAGGCGATTGAGAACCCGCTTAAGCAGCCCGAACAGGGCACACAGTATCAGATCTGGGAAGACGACTGGATGATTGATGAGTGTTTATGCGCGATGTATGACGCATCATCCGAATCACCAGGAAAATAAAAATGATTAAATTCCGGCTTTATATTCCCCCTGTAATTCTCGGTTTTGTTATCGTACCATTATTGGTATGGCCGACGGTTATTGCCTTAGCCGTACTTATATTCACGTTAACTTTTCTGGCGGAAATAATATTCTCCTTTCCGCTCCTGGTTGTGCGTATTTCTCTTCAGGAATTACAACTTGAGTTATTGGTTGTATATGCACTTTTTTTCAGTGTAATGGGTGGCATCGGTTGGCAATTCTCCCGCAGAACGCCTCCTGAATTAAAAAACAGGCTACATTGCTGGCTGGTCTTTTCTCCGGTCTATTTCTGGTTAATTCTCTCGAATTTCATTCTTTATATTTCTCCAGAGAAATCAGCGTTGCTGGAAAATATCCGAAATTTCTTTCTGACATTTGTCTGGCTTCCCCTGAATTTTTCCCCTTTTTGGCCGCAGCCGTGGACTGATTTTGTCGGCCCGATTAGTGCCCAGCTTGGTTTTGCGTTGGGATATTATTGCCAGTGGCGTAGCAAAAATAGAAGCCATAGGAAGAAGTGGGGCGATTGGGTAACGTGCTTAAGTTTGGCGATTTTAGCTCTGGGGCCGTTATTCAATTATTTACAATGAATAGTCTAAGGAATTCAAATAGCCCGGTTGCACTTCACAACCGGGCATCATCCTTACGACGCCAGCGACAACCTCTGCTGCGTATATTCCACCAGCCACTGACTCACACGAGATTGTTGATCCGCATTTAGCCACATGCCTTGTTTCGTGCGACGCCACAGGGCATCGTCGGCGCGGCGGACCCATTCGTGGTCGACCAGATATTTCAGCTCCGCTTCGTAGAACTCATGACCGAAATCTTCACCGAGGTCGCTTATCGCCCCTGCATTGCCGAGCAGCAGTTCGCTGTTGCTGCCGTAAGTGCGCGCGTAGTGACGTGCCAGCGATTCAGTCAGGAACGGGTAACGGCGGCGCAGGCGGGCGGCGTAATCGTCACGGTCGCCTTCAATGGCACCACCCGGCAGCACGCTCTCTTTCGTCCACGCCGGACCAATGCCCTGATAATATGGCGTCAGTTTTTCCAGCGCGTGCTCCGCCAGTTTGCGGTAGGTGGTCAGCTTACCGCCGAATACCGACAGCAGCGGGGCTTTGCCGTCTTCATCATGGATATCAAGGGTGTAATCACGGGTAATGGCCTGTGGCGAGTCGGACTCATCATCACATAGCGGACGCACGCCGGAGTAGGTCCAGACGATATCGTCCCGGTTTAACTGCTTTTTAAAGTGCGTGTTATACACTTTCAACAGGTAATTGATTTCACTCTCTTCAATCTTCACTGCTTTTGGATCGCCTTTGTATTCCACATCGGTGGTGCCGATGATGGAAAACTCGTCCATCCACGGGATCACGAAGACAATACGTTTATCTTCGTTTTGCAGAATGTAGGCTTGCTTCTGGGTATGCACACGCGGCACCACAATATGGCTGCCTTTGATCAGGCGAATGCCATAAGGCGAAGGCAGATGCATCCCGTCGTCGAAAAATTGTTTCACCCACGGGCCGGTAGCATTAACCAGGCCGCGCGCCTGCCATGTATATTTTTTGCCGGTATCGATATCTTCCGCCTCCACAATCCACAGGCCGTTTTCGCGGCGAGCAGACGTGGCACGAGTACGAGTAAGCACTTCACCGCCTTTACGCACCACCATCTGGGCGTTGGCGAGTACCAGACGGGCGTCGTCTACCCAACAGTCAGAATATTCGAATCCGCGCTTAATTTCCGGTTTTAACACTGAGTTTGCGCCAAAACGCAAACCGGTTGATCCCGGCAGGCTGGTGCGTTTACCCAGATGATCGTACATAAACAGACCAATGCGAATCATCCACGCCGGGCGTAGATGCGGACGATGCGGCAGGCGAAAACGCATCGGGAAAGCGATATGCGGGGCCATTTTCAGTAGCACTTCACGTTCAGCCAGCGCCTCGCTGACCAGGCGGAATTCATAGTGCTCAAGGTAGCGCAGGCCACCGTGAATGAGTTTTGAACTGGCGGAAGAGGTCGCGCAAGCGAGATCCTGCGCCTCCAGCATCAGCACGGATAAACCGCGTCCAGCGGCGTCTGCCGCGATACCAGCACCATTGATGCCGCCACCTATCACAATCAGATCTTTGGTTTCCATGCTGCCCTCATTCACTTTCGTTAAAGTTCATAAATGTTCGTTATCGAACATATTAGCAAAGAATCGCGCTTTGGGTAACATTGAAAAAACATTTTAGAGTGATATGTATAACATTATGGCGTTTATCTGCCGCTTCGACGTAAACTGTGCGGTAAATTTGCCCACTTGTTTGTAAAGAAAGAGAGACGCATGGATCAGTTCGAATGTATTAACGTTGCCGACGCGCACCAGAAGTTGCAGGAAAAAGAGGCGGTGCTGGTCGATATTCGCGATCCACAGAGTTTCGCAATGGGGCATGCGGTGCAGGCTTTCCATTTAACCAACGACACGCTGGGCGCGTTTATGCGTGATAACGACTTTGACACTCCGGTGATGGTGATGTGTTATCACGGCAATAGCAGCAAAGGCGCGGCGCAGTATCTGCTGCAACAGGGCTACGATGTGGTCTACAGCATTGATGGCGGTTTTGAAGCCTGGCAGCGCCAGTTTCCCGCAGAGGTGGCGTACGGCGCGTAACGCTTTATACTGTCCCCTTTTGTGTGGAATAAGCGACAGCAACGATGTTGATGATTACCTCTTTTGCTAACCCCCGCGTGGCGCAGGCGTTTGTTGATTACATGGCGACGCAGGGTGTTATCCTCACGATTCAACAACATAACCAAAGCGATGTCTGGCTGGCGGATGAGTCCCAGGCCGAGCGCGTGCGGGCGGAGCTGGCGCGTTTTCTCGAAAACCCGGCAGATCCGCGTTATCTGGCGGCCAGCTGGCAGGCGGGCCATACCGGCAGTGGCCTGCATTATCGCCGTTATCCTTTCTTTGCCGCCTTGCGTGAACGCGCAGGTCCGGTAACCTGGGTGATGATGATCGCCTGCGTGGTGGTGTTTATCGCCATGCAAATTCTCGGCGATCAGGAAGTGATGTTATGGCTGGCTTGGCCATTCGATCCGACGCTGAAGTTTGAGTTCTGGCGTTACTTCACCCACGCGTTAATGCACTTCTCGCTGATGCATATCCTCTTTAACCTGCTCTGGTGGTGGTATCTCGGCGGTGCGGTGGAAAAACGCCTCGGTAGCGGTAAGCTAATTGTCATTACTCTCATTAGCGCCCTGTTAAGCGGCTATGTGCAGCAAAAATTCAGCGGGCCGTGGTTTGGCGGGCTTTCTGGCGTGGTGTATGCGCTGATGGGCTACGTCTGGCTACGTGGCGAACGCGATCCGCAAAGTGGCATTTACCTGCAACGTGGGTTAATTATCTTTGCGTTGATCTGGATTGTCGCCGGATGGTTTGATTTGTTTGGGATGTCGATGGCGAACGGAGCACACATCGCCGGGTTAGCCGTGGGTTTAGCGATGGCTTTTGTTGATTCGCTCAATGCGCGAAAACGAAAATAATTCCAGGGATTTATCAATGAAACAAACACAACGTCACAACGGTATTATCGAACTGGTTAAACAGCAGGGTTATGTCAGCACCGAGGAGCTGGTAGAGCATTTCTCCGTTAGCCCGCAGACTATTCGCCGCGATCTCAACGAGCTGGCAGAGCAAAACCTGATCCTGCGCCATCATGGCGGTGCGGCGCTGCCTTCCAGTTCGGTTAATACGCCGTGGCACGATCGCAAGGCCACCCAGACCGAAGAAAAAGAGCGCATCGCCCGCAAAGTGGCGGAGCAAATTCCCAATGGCTCGACGCTGTTTATCGATATCGGCACCACGCCGGAAGCGGTGGCGCACGCGCTGCTTAATCACAGCAATTTACGCATTGTGACCAACAATCTCAACGTCGCTAACACGCTGATGGTAAAAGAGGATTTCCGTATCATTCTTGCCGGTGGCGAATTACGCAGCCGCGATGGCGGGATCATTGGCGAAGCAACGCTCGATTTTATCTCCCAGTTCCGCCTTGATTTCGGCATTCTGGGGATAAGCGGCATCGATAGCGACGGCTCGCTACTGGAGTTCGATTACCACGAAGTTCGCACCAAACGCGCCATCATTGAGAACTCGCGCCACGTTATGCTGGTTGTCGACCACTCAAAATTTGGCCGTAACGCAATGGTCAATATGGGTAGCATCAGCATGGTCGATGCTGTCTACACCGACACGATGCCGCCTGCGAGCGTGATGCAGGTGCTGAAGGACCATCATATTCAACTGGAGCTGTGCTGATCCTGCATTGCTTCCCATGTCAGACCAAAACGCGCCAGGTATTTGCGTAGCCGATCCGCGTCATTGACGCTGGCTTTACCCTGGCGCGAAATGTCAAACAGTTCACGTCCGGCAGCAGAAAGCGACTTTGCCTGGCGGCAGATAGCGATAACGTGTTCCAGTTGCATACGGTCGAAGAGATCGATGTTTTCTGCCTCTGCGCCCAGCAACGCCGTAAGCGTGGAGGGGCGACTCTCCTGCCAGTTATAGCGCAGACGGTTGATCTCATCTTCCACCGTATCCAGTGTGATGCGTCCGCTAGTGGCAAAGGTGGCCATCCGCGTGACGCTGGCAGAAAGTTCGCGAAAGTTACCGCGCCATGTTGCCTGGGGAGAGGTCGCAAAGGCCAGCCAGGCACGCCGCGCTTCGGTGTTAAAACGCACGCTGTCGCCAGTGAGTGAGGCGTGGCGCCCCACTTCATAATCCAGGTTCGGTTCAATATCTTCCTGGCGTTGGCGTAATCCTGGCAAGGTGAAGGTCCAGAGATTGATCCGCGCGTACAGGTCTTCACGAAATTTGCCTTCGGCAACCAACTGGCGCAAATCGCGCACCGTTCCGGCGATAAGCTGAAAATCACTGCTCACCTGGCGATCGCTGCCAAACGGGTAAAAGGTTTTCTCTTCAATGGCTTTTAGCAACATCGCCTGTTCGTCTGCGCCCAGTTCGCCAATCTCATCAAGAAACAACATTCCGCCGTTGGCGCTGCGTAATAATCCTTCACGCGATTCCCGCGCCCCGGTAAACGCGCCTTTCACATGACCAAACAGCGTCGACATGGCGGTATCGCCGCGCAGGGTGGCGCAGTTCACTTCCACAAACGCGCCGCTAAACTGATGCCGTGCCTGTTTTAATTCAAAGATGCGTCGCGCCAAAAATGACTTACCCGCACCGGTCGGGCCGTTAAGCAGGATCGGTGCGCGGGATTTGATCGCCACTTTTTCGATCTGCTCAATCATGCGGTTGAAGTGGGAGTTACGCGTGGCAATGCCGGACTTAAGAAAATCAAGCGTTTGCTGGCGTTCCTCGGCAAAGCGGCTGGCGATGGCGTTATAACGGCTTAAATCGAGATCGATAATCGTCACCGCGCCAGGGCTATCGGGCCGCTCTTTTTTGCGCGGTGGTGAAGATTGTATCAACCGGGCGGGCAGGTAACGCGCTTCTGCCAGCAGAAACCAGCAAATCTGCGCGACGTGGGTACCGGTGGTGATGTGAATTAAATAGTCTTCTTTTTCTGGCTGGAACGCGTAACCACGGGCGAAATCATGCAGGCAGGCGTAAACCTCTTCGAAATCCCAAGGGTTATGCAGTTCTATCTCAACGCCCACCACTTCTGTTTCTGGCGAAACGCTGGCGATATCGCGTTTAAGCGTTTCGAATAGCGAGCGCGAGCGGGCGTCGTGCAATAATTCCAGCCGATCGATAACTAACGATTCTTGCTGGCATAGACAGAGTGTCGGACGCCATTTTGACCAGCGCTGACTGCCGCGCCCGGCATAATCCAGCACCGTTCCGACAAAGCCAAAAGCCACTGTTTTACGCATCTTAGATATCCTTATAAAAGACGAGATTTCATTATCGGTAAATCGGCTTTGCGGGAAATCTCCGTTTACGGACGTAAAAATATAATATTTTTAAAAACAATGAATTAAAAAATTAATATGCTTATTTGATTTTCTGGCACGACGGTTGCAATTATCAGGACAGCAAACAACGAAAAGAGAAAAACAAAATGAATTACGAATTACTGACCACTGAAAATGCTCCGGTAAAAATGTGGACCAAAGGCGTGCCGGTAGAAGCCGATGCGCGTCAGCAACTTATTAATACCGCGAAGATGCCATTTATTTTCAAACATATTGCGGTAATGCCTGATGTACACCTGGGTAAAGGTTCCACCATTGGTAGCGTGATCCCGACCAAAGGGGCGATTATTCCGGCGGCGGTGGGCGTGGATATTGGCTGTGGAATGAACGCACTGCGTACCGCGTTAACGGCGGCGGACCTGCCTGAAAACCTGGCAGAGCTGCGTCAGGCGATTGAAACGGCCGTACCGCACGGACGTACTACCGGGCGTTGTAAACGTGATAAAGGCGCATGGGAAAATCCGCCTGTTAACGTCGATGCGAAATGGGCTGAGCTGGAGGCCGGTTATCAGTGGTTAACGCAAAAATATCCGCGTTTCCTTAACACTAATAACTATAAACACCTGGGAACGCTGGGTACGGGTAACCACTTTATTGAAATTTGCCTTGATGAGTCGGATCAGGTGTGGATTATGCTGCACTCCGGTTCACGCGGAATTGGTAACGCCATCGGAACTTATTTTATCGATCTGGCGCAAAAAGAGATGCAGGAAACGCTTGAAACGTTGCCATCGCGTGACCTGGCGTACTTTATGGAAGGTACGGAATACTTTGATGATTACCTGAAAGCCGTGGCCTGGGCGCAGCTTTTTGCCAGCCTTAACCGCGATGCGATGATGGAAAACGTGGTAACGGCGTTGCAGAGCGTTATGCAGAAAACGGTAAAACAGCCACAAACGCTGGCGATGGAAGAGATCAACTGTCACCACAACTATGTGCAAAAAGAACTGCACTTTGGCGAAGAGATCTATGTGACGCGTAAAGGCGCGGTGTCTGCGCGTGCTGGTCAATATGGAATTATTCCCGGTTCGATGGGGGCGAAAAGCTTTATCGTCCGTGGGCTGGGAAATGAAGAGTCGTTCTGTTCGTGCAGCCACGGTGCCGGGCGGGTAATGAGCCGTACTAAAGCGAAAAAACTGTTCAGTGTGGAAGATCAAATCCGTGCCACCGCGCATGTGGAGTGCCGTAAAGATGCCGAGGTGATCGACGAAATCCCGATGGCGTATAAAGATATTGATGCGGTGATGGCGGCACAAAGCGATCTGGTGGAAGTTATCTATACCCTGCGTCAGGTGGTGTGCGTAAAAGGATAAATGATGAAAAGGATGATTGCGCTGGATGGCGCACAGGGCGAAGGCGGCGGGCAGATCCTGCGCTCGGCGCTGAGCCTGTCGATGATAACCGGCCAGCCATTTACCATCACCGGCATTCGTGCCGGGCGGGCGAAACCGGGGCTGTTGCGCCAACATCTGACCGCGGTAAAAGCGGCTGCGGAAATTTGTAGGGCAACGGTGGAAGGCGCTGAGCTGGGGTCGCAGCGTCTGGTCTTCCGACCTGGCACCGTGCGCGGCGGCGATTACCGCTTTGCTATCGGTAGCGCCGGAAGTTGTACGCTGGTGCTGCAAACGGTGCTGCCCGCGCTGTGGTTTGCCGATGGACCTTCGCGTGTTGAAGTGAGCGGCGGCACCGATAACCCGTCGGCCCCGCCTGCGGATTTTATCCGTCGGGTGCTGGAGCCGCTGCTGGCGAGAATAGGAGTTCATCAGCAAACCACGCTGTTACGTCACGGTTTTTATCCTGCCGGAGGCGGCGTGGTAGCAACGGAAGTCTCACCGGTGGCATCGTTTAATAGCTTGCAACTTGGCGAGCGCGGGAACATTGTGCAGATGCGTGGAGAGGTGCTACTGGCTGGTGTGCCGCGCCATGTTGCTGAGCGTGAAATCGCTACACTGGCGGGTAGTTTTTCCTTGCATGAACAGAATATTCATAACCTGCCGCGCGACCAGGGGCCGGGTAATACCGTCTCGCTTGAAGTCGAAAGTGAAAATATCACCGAACGCTTTTTTGTCGTCGGTGAAAAGCGCGTCAGTGCCGAGGTGGTCGCGGCACAGTTGGTGAAAGAGGTGAAACGCTACCTGGCAAGCCCGGCGGCGGTGGGGGAATATCTCGCCGACCAACTGGTGCTACCGATGGCGCTGGCGGGGGCGGGAGAATTTACGGTCGCCCATCCCTCATGCCATCTGCAGACCAATATCGCGGTGGTGGAGCGTTTCTTGCCAGTGCGGTTTAGTCTGATAGAAACAGATGGCGTAACGCGGGTGAGCATTGAATGATGTAAAGATGTAAGCCGGATCTGGCGCATTATCCGGCTAAACTCATACCCCATATCCCATCATCTTCAGCAGTTTCTGCGCGTGTTGTACCGCGGCCTGACGGTGGGCGACACCGAGTTTTTGGTACAGATTGCGGATATGCGTCTTGATGGTGGTTGCCGCCACTTCCAGCTCGCCTGCAATTTGCTCATTGCTGTAACCGGAGTAAATCAGCCCCAGGACCTGCCATTCACGTTGGGTCAACGGGCTGGTGCGGATCAGCTCTGGCACTTCCGGATGATTTAGCAGACGTTCAACGAAATTCTCATCGAAATGGGCGAATTTATGCCGATGATGTTGATTGATTTCTCGCAGAATACGCTGTGCGCGATGCTGTTCCAGCTCCGGCAGCGTATTGAGTTGAATAAGCTGGCGCAGTTGTTGCGCCATCGCTTCGCCTTCGATGACAAAATGACTGATAAATCCGGTACGATTCGCCAGTTTTAATGCGTCCAGCAACACACGCTGGGCGTCACTTTTACGTCCGGCCTGCCAGTACAGTTGATTAAGCAGCAACAGGTTACGGTTGAGATCGCTCATCAACCGCAGACTGCGGGCATTTTCATTGAGTTCTTCGAGGACAATTTCCGCAGATTCAAACTCGCCCAGCAAGATTTGTGCACGGGCAATGTTGCGCCATTGACCTTGCAGGAAGTGGTTGTTCGCAAACTCCGGTTTAGCCGTATGACGCAACCAGTTGGCAGCGGCGGCTTTATCGCCGGTCATTTGCCAGTACATCACCCGGACTTTGTTGGCGTTAGAGATCCAGTCGCTGTGATATTTGCCATTCCCCAGCAGGTTTTCCAGACGGTTCAGCTGGCTACGGGCGTTATCTAAATCACCACGGGCCAGCGAGCATTGAATCAACATTGCCAGGCACTGAAGCTGTTGCTGTGGTTGATAAGACGACAAGACTTCAATCCCGCTGCGCGCCGACGCTTCGGCTTCATCCAGCCGTGCCCAGGCCCATAACAGCTGCGCACGAATGCGCACCAGAAACTCATGCATTGGCAGCTGTTCCAGATGCTGCTCGTTGATCAGCTGGAACGCTTTTTCCTGCGTTTCCCACGCGGTTTGCAGGAACCCTTGGGCAAACAGAATTTCACTTTGCTGGATTAAACTCCACAAAGCGTAGTGCCAGACATCGTGCTGGCGTGCCATCTGTTCGGTTTGCTGCATTAACGCCAGTGAGCGGGTCAATTCGCCTTTGCAGTGCAACACTTCACCCAGCACCGAGGTTGCCACAATGCGGCTATAGAACCAGCCCGGCGGCAGCTCTTCCAGTGCCAGTTTTGCCAGCCGTTCCGCTTCATCCGGATTACCATCGTTAATCGCCACCTGGGCGCGCAGAGCGTTAAATTCTGCGTGCATGGTGCCTTCTCTGATGTCCTTGATTTCATGTTCAGCGCGGGCCAGTAGGGTGTTAACTTCGCCGTAGCGATGCTGGCTTTGCATCAGCCACGCCTGCAATAACACCAACTGCGGATTTTCCAGCAAACTGTCCCACGGCAGGGCCTTAAGCGACTCTTCCAGCAGCGACAGTTCGCTATGGTTGAACAAACTCCAGGCGTGATTAAGCAGAATATCGCGCAGCATCAGCGCATCGCCTGCCGCCAGCGCATGATGAATCGCTTCGCTGGGAAATCCCTGGGCCATCCAGCTTTCTGCGGCGGCACGGTGGATTTCCGGCAGCTCCGCCGCCAGTTCCCACTGGCAGCGCTGGCGCAGGAAGTTACCAAACAGTGGGTGATAGCAAAACCACTCGCCGGTATCATCCATCCGCTGTAAAAACAGCCCCTGACGCTCAATCTCTTCGAGGCGCATTTGCCCGTTTTCTTCGCCGGTCACACGGGTGATGAGTGCATCGTTCATTGAGCGCAAAATGGCGCTTTTCAACAGAAAATGGCGCGTTGCGAGATCGACGTTATCCAAAACCTCATCGACCAGATAATCCGAAAGATGGCTGGCATTGATTCCCGCCAGGCGGCGTGCCGACTTATGGGCTGAGTGAGTATTCTGCCGGGCGGAGAGGGCGATTAGCTGCAGTGCCGTCGCCCAACCGGAAACATCATCACAAATCCGACTGCTTTCTGCAGCTTCAATCGGCGATGACAGACGGCAATCAAAAAACTGCTTCGCTTCCTGATGGGTAAATGCCAGTTGCTGACTGCCAATTTCCAGCAGCTGGTCACGAACACGCAGATTGGCAATGCCCAGTTGCGGAAGGTTGCGTGACAACACCACAAGGGTGAGATTTTCTGGTTGATGGCGAATAAAGAAGCGCATTGACTCGTGGATCACAGGATTAGTGATCAGATGATAGTCATCGATGACCAGATAAAGTGGGCTATGCCATTCCGCCAGCTCAATGAAAAGCTGGGCGAAGAGTGACGTCAGGCTGGCATATTGCCGTTTTTGCGCCATCGTCTCACATATCGCGCAGTGACCGTTGGTTGCCTGTTGCACGGCGGCAATGAGATAGCTGGCGAAACGCTCTTGCTGGTTATCACCTTCATCCAGCGAGTACCAGCCGATATCGTTTTTGCCTGCCGCCCACTGGGAAATGAGCGTGGTCTTTCCGTAGCCCGCAGGACTTGTGATCAGCGCCAGCCGGAAGTTGTTCGCGCCGGAAAGTTTAGCCAGCAGGCGCTCACGAACCACGGTATGGTCGAGTCGAACCGGACGACTTAATTTTGACGGAATCAGCATAGTTAATCACTTCACTGTGGAAAATGAGGAAATATTATTTTTTTTGCGCTTCGTAATTAATGGTTATAAGGTCGGCCAGAAACCTTTCTAATGCAAGCGATGACGTTTTTTTATGTGTCTGAATTTGCACTGTGTCACAATTCCAAATGTTTATTAACAACTCACCTAAAACGACGCTGATCCAGCGTGAATACTGGGTTGTACGGTATTTTCCTTATGTTCATCAGTTTCATTTAAGCAAGGGTTTCTTCTTCATTTCTGATGAAAGTGCCATCTAAAAAGATGATCTTAATAAATCTATTAAGAATGAGATGGAGCACACTTGATATTTTACTTGTGAAACTGTTTCACTCCTTTACTTAATTTATAGAGTTACCTTCCGCTTTTTGAAAATACGCAACGGCCATTTTTTGCACTTAGATACAGATTTTCTGCGCGGTATGGCATTGATTTGCTGCTAATCCTGTGGATTGCACTAGCTTTAAGTGGTCGAGATCACATTTCCTTGCTCATCCCCGCAACTCCTCCCTGCCTAATCCCCCGCAGGATGAGGAAGGTCAACATCGAGCCTGGCAAACTAGCGATAACGTTGTGTTGAAAATCTAAGAAAAGTGGAACTCCTATGTCACAACCTATTTTTAACGATAAGCAATTTCAGGAAGCGCTTTCACGTCAGTGGCAGCGTTATGGCTTAAATTCTGCGGCTGAAATGACTCCTCGCCAGTGGTGGCTGGCAGTGAGCGAAGCACTGGCCGAAATGCTGCGTGCTCAGCCATTCGCCAAGCCAGTGGCGAATCAGCGACATGTTAACTACATCTCAATGGAGTTTTTGATTGGTCGCCTGACGGGCAACAACCTGTTGAATCTCGGCTGGTATCAGGATGTACAGGATTCGTTGAAGGCTTATGACATCAACCTGACTGACCTGTTGGAAGAAGAGATCGACCCGGCGCTGGGGAACGGTGGTCTGGGACGTCTGGCGGCGTGCTTCCTCGACTCAATGGCAACTGTCGGGCAGTCAGCTACTGGCTACGGCCTTAATTATCAATATGGCTTGTTCCGCCAGTCATTTGTCGATGGCAAACAGGTTGAAGCGCCGGATGACTGGCATCGCGGTAACTACCCGTGGTTCCGCCACAACGAAGCACTGGATGTGCAGGTAGGGATTGGCGGTAAAGTGACGAAAGATGGACGCTGGGAGCCGGAGTTTACCATTACCGGTCAAGCGTGGGATCTCCCCGTTGTCGGCTATCGTAATGGCGTGGCGCAGCCACTGCGTCTGTGGCAGGCGACGCATGCGCATCCGTTTGATCTGACTAAATTTAACGACGGTGATTTCCTGCGTGCCGAACAGCAGGGCATCAACGCGGAAAAACTGACCAAAGTTCTCTATCCAAACGACAACCATACTGCCGGTAAAAAGCTGCGCCTGATGCAGCAATACTTCCAGTGTGCCTGCTCGGTAGCGGATATTTTGCGTCGCCATCATCTGGCGGGGCGTAAACTGCACGAACTGGCGGATTACGAAGTTATTCAGCTGAACGATACCCACCCAACTATCGCGATTCCAGAACTGCTGCGCGTGCTGATCGATGAGCACCAGATGAGCTGGGATGACGCCTGGGCCATCACCAGCAAAACTTTCGCTTACACCAACCATACCCTGATGCCAGAAGCGCTGGAACGCTGGGATGTGAAACTGGTGAAAGGCTTACTGCCGCGCCACATGCAGATTATTAACGAAATTAATACTCGCTTTAAAACGCTGGTGGAAAAAACCTGGCCGGGCGATGAAAAAGTGTGGGCCAAACTGGCGGTGGTACACGACAAACAAGTGCATATGGCGAACCTGTGTGTGGTTGGCGGTTTCGCGGTGAACGGTGTTGCGGCGCTGCACTCGGATCTGGTGGTGAAAGATCTGTTCCCGGAATATCACCAGCTATGGCCGAACAAATTCCATAATGTCACCAACGGTATTACCCCACGTCGCTGGATCAAACAGTGCAACCCGGCACTGGCGGCTCTGTTGGATAAATCACTGAAAAAAGAGTGGGCTAACGATCTCGATCAACTGATCAATCTGGAAAAATTCGCTGATGATGCGAAATTCCGTCAGCAATATCGCGAGATCAAGCAGGCGAATAAAGTCCGTCTGGCAGAGTTTGTGAAAGTTCGTACCGGTATTGAGATCAATCCACAGGCGATTTTCGATATTCAGATCAAACGTCTGCATGAGTACAAACGCCAGCATCTGAATCTGCTGCATATTCTGGCGTTGTACAAAGAAATTCGTGAAAACCCGCAGTCTGACCGCGTACCGCGCGTCTTCCTCTTCGGCGCGAAAGCAGCACCGGGCTACTACCTGGCGAAAAATATTATCTTTGCGATCAACAAAGTGGCTGACGTGATCAACAACGATCCGCTGGTTGGCGACAAGTTGAAGGTGGTGTTCTTGCCGGATTATTGTGTTTCGGCGGCGGAAAAACTGATCCCGGCGGCGGATATCTCCGAACAAATTTCGACTGCAGGTAAAGAAGCTTCCGGTACCGGCAATATGAAACTGGCGCTCAATGGTGCGCTTACTGTCGGTACGCTGGATGGTGCGAACGTTGAAATCGCTGAGAAAGTCGGTGAAGAAAATATCTTTATTTTTGGTCATACCGTGGAACAAGTGAAGGCAATTCTGGCCAAAGGCTACGACCCGGTGAAATGGCGGAAGAAAGATAAGGTGCTGGACGCAGTATTGAAAGAGCTGGAAAGCGGTAAATACAGCGACGGCGATAAGCATGCCTTCGACCAGATGCTGCACAGTATCGGCAAACAGGGCGGCGATCCGTATCTGGTGATGGCAGATTTCGCCGCTTATGTAGAGGCACAAAAGCAGGTGGATGTGCTGTACCGCGACCAGGAGGCCTGGACTCGCGCGGCGATCCTCAATACCGCCCGCTGCGGTATGTTTAGCTCGGATCGCTCTATTCGCGATTATCAGGCTCGTATCTGGCAGGCAAAACGCTAAGGAAGCTCGATGGAAAGCAAACGTCTGGATAATGCCGCGCTGGCGGCGGGGATCAGCTCCAATTACATCAATGCCCACGGTAAACCGCAGTCGATTAGCGCCGAAACCAAACGGCGTTTGCTTGACGCGATGCATCAACGTACCGCCACGAAAGTGGCGGTAACGCCAGTCCCGAATGTCATGGTTTATACCAGCGGCAAAAAAATGCCGATGGTGGTGGAGGGCAGCGGTGAATTTAGCTGGCTGCTGACTACCGAAGAAGGAAAGCAGTACAAAGGCCATGTGACGGGGGGCAAAGCGTTCAATCTACCGACGAAGCTGCCGGAAGGTTATCACACGCTGACGCTTACCCAGGACGACCAGCGCGCGCATTGCCGGGTGATTGTCGCCCCGAAACGCTGTTACGAACCGCAGGCGTTGCTGAATAAACAAAAGCTGTGGGGTGCCTGCGTTCAGCTTTATACGCTGCGATCGGAAAAAAACTGGGGTATTGGGGATTTTGGCGATCTCAAAGCGATGCTGGTGGATGTGGCAAAACGTGGCGGGTCGTTTATTGGTCTGAACCCGATTCATGCGCTCTATCTGGCAAATCCGGAAAGTGCCAGCCCGTACAGCCCGTCTTCTCGCCGTTGGCTGAATGTGATTTATATCGACGTTAACGCAGTTGAAGATTTCCATCTTAGCGAAGAGGCTCAGGCCTGGTGGCAGTTGCCGACCACGCAACAGACGCTGCAACAGGCGCGGGATGCCGACTGGGTTGATTACTCCACGGTTACCGCCCTAAAAATGACAGCATTACGAATGGCGTGGAAAGGTTTCGCGCAACGTGATGATGAGCAGATGACCGCGTTTCGCCAGTTTGTTGCAGAGCAGGGCGACAGCCTGTTCTGGCAGGCAGCCTTTGATGCGCTACATGCCCAGCAAGTGAAAGAGGACGAAATGTGCTGGGGCTGGCCAGCATGGCCAGAGATGTATCAGAACGTGGATTCACCAGAAGTGCGCCAGTTCTGCGAAGAACATCGTGATGACGTCGATTTTTATCTCTGGTTGCAGTGGCTGGCTTACAGCCAGTTTGCCGCCTGCTGGGAGATAAGCCAGGGCTATGAAATGCCGATTGGCTTGTATCGTGATCTGGCCGTTGGTGTAGCAGAAGGTGGGGCAGAAACCTGGTGCGACCGTGAACTGTATTGCCTGAAAGCGTCGGTTGGCGCGCCGCCGGATATCCTCGGCCCGTTGGGGCAGAACTGGGGATTGCCGCCAATGGACCCGCATATCATCACCGCGCGTGCCTATGAACCGTTTATCGAGCTGTTGCGTGCCAATATGCAAAACTGCGGCGCATTACGAATTGATCACGTGATGTCGATGCTGCGTTTGTGGTGGATACCGTATGGCGAGACGGCAGATCAGGGCGCGTATGTTCACTATCCGGTGGATGATCTGCTCTCGATTCTGGCACTCGAAAGTAAACGTCATCGCTGTATGGTGATTGGTGAAGATCTCGGTACCGTACCGGTAGAGATTGTCGGTAAGCTGCGCAGCAGCGGTGTGTACTCCTACAAAGTGCTCTATTTCGAAAACGACCACGAGAAGACATTCCGCGCACCGAAAGCGTACCCAGAGCAGTCGATGGCGGTTGCGGCGACACACGACCTGCCTACGCTACGCGGCTACTGGGAGAGTGGGGATTTAACGCTGGGCAAAACGCTGGGGCTGTATCCGGATGAAGTGGTACTGCGCGGTCTGTATCAGGATCGCGAACTGGCGAAGCAAGGGCTGCTGGATGCTCTGCATAAATATGGTTGCCTGCCAAAACGTGCCGGGCATAAGGCATCGTTGATGTCGATGACACCGACGCTGAATCGTGGCTTACAGCGCTACATCGCCGATAGCAACAGCGCCCTGTTAGGGCTACAGCCGGAAGACTGGCTGGATATGGCAGATCCGGTAAATATTCCCGGCACCAGTTACCAGTATAAAAACTGGCGACGTAAACTTTCCGCAACGCTTGAGTCGATGTTTGCCGATGATGGTGTGAACAAATTGCTGAAGGATTTGGACAGACGGCGCAGAGCGGCAGCGAAGAAGAAGTAGAGTGCGGTTGATGCCGGATGCGACGCTTGACGCGTCTTATCCGGCCTACTAATTAATGCCGAATCGTAGGCCGGATAAGGCGTTCACGCCGCATCCGGCCATCAGTATTATCAAATCACCATATTCAGCAGCAGACAGCCTACCAGACCGCACACCGAGATAATGGTTTCCAGCATCGACCAGGATTTGATGGTCTCGCCGATAGTCAGGTTAAAGTACTCTTTGAACAGCCAGAAGCCCGGATCGTTCACGTGAGAGAAAATCACACTACCGGAACCAACCGCAATAACCATCAGCTCCGGGCTAACACCCGTCGTTGCAATCAGCGGTGCCGCGATACCACCCGCAGTGATTGCCGCGACGGTTGCGGAACCCAGCGCGATACGCAGTACGGCAGCAATCGACCAGGCCATCAGCAGCGGAGAAATGTTGGTTTCGTGCATCATGGAAGCAATGTATTTGTCCACGCCGCTGTCTACCAGCACCTGCTTGAACGCACCGCCACCACCGATAATCAACAGCATCATCGCAATGATTTTGATGGAAGAAACCAGCGTGTCGTTAATCTGATCCATTGAACGACCACGGTTCAGACCAAAGGTGAACATCGCGATCAGCACGGCAATCAGCGTAGCCATTACCGGGTCACCGAGGAACTCCGCTACCGGCAGGAAAGCGTGACCTTTCGGCAGGATCATTTCGGCAATCGCACGCATCGCCATCAGAACCACCGGCACCAGAGAGGTCCAGACGCTGACGCCAAAGCTCGGCATCTCTTCTTCGCTGAAGGTTTTCGCGCTGTACAGACCTTCCGGGATCGGCTTATCGATACCTTTCAACACGCGAGCGTAAACCGGACCGGCGAGAATCACGGTCGGGATTGCCAGAATAGTACCGTACAGCAGAGTTTTACCCATATCGGCATTGAAAATGGTGGCAATTGCAGTCGGACCCGGATGCGGTGGCAGGAAGCCGTGGGTCACAGACAGTGCAGCCGCCATTGGTACACCAACATACAGCAGTGGAATATTCGCGGAAGCCGCGATGGTAAACACCAGCGGCAGCATCAGCACGAAACCCACTTCATAGAACAGGGCAAAACCAACGGTAAAACCGGTCAGTACCACCGCCCACTGGATGTGTTTTTTACCAAATTTGGCAATCAGTGTGGTAGCGATACGTTGTGCGCCACCGCAGTCTGCCAGCATTTTGCCCAGCATCGCACCAAAACCCATGATCAGGGCAAGGCTACCGAGCGTTCCGCCGACACCGGCTTTGATGGAGCCAATAACTTTATCCAGCGGCATCCCTTGCATTAATCCAACAGCAAGCGCCACGAGGACGAGAGCGATGAAGCCGTTCATTTTGAAGCGGATCATCAGGAGTAATAACAAGATTACACCGATAGCAACAATGACTAATGGCATGATTTACCTGGCCTTTAATTTGTTATGGGTAACGTCAGGTTTCTGACGGAAAATCCTGGTTGTCCCAACTGGGAACAGAGATGTTACGGCACCACGGCTGATGACCCCTAAAACGAGTTAGTGTAGTCAGATGTTATGAGTGTGTTTGGTGCCCATGAGAATGATACGGGTAACATTACGTGCTTGAGAATCACCAGAGCGGGGTAAATTTAAATTATGAGAGGTTGGTCATATTATCGTGGGGAAACGAAGAGATTGGATTTGCTGAGGTAATTCTGCGCTAATGTCAGACTCTCGTGCAACGTACAGGCCCGATAAGACGCTTTAGCGTCACATCGGGCAATCGACAAAAGAGGAGAGAACTTAGTAGTAAGAGTGCTCGCCGCGTTGGTGTTCGGTGAGATCGCGTACACCTTTCAGCTCCGGGAATTCGTTCAGCAACTGCTTCTCGATCCCCTCTTTCAGCGTTACATCGACCATGGAACAACCGTTACAGCCGCCGCCAAATTGCAAAATGGCGTAACCGTCTTCGGTGATTTCCATCAGCGAAACGCGACCACCGTGACCAGCAAGCTGTGGGTTGATCTGTGATTGCAGCATATACTCCACGCGCTCCATCAGCGGCGCATCGTCAGCCACTTTACGCATTTTGGCGTTAGGCGCTTTCAGCGTCAGCTGCGAACCCAACTGGTCGGTAACAAAATCGATCTCTGCATCTTCCAGGTAAGGAGCGCTTAACTCATCAACATACGCGGTCAGCAGGTCAAATTTCAGGGCAGTGTCGGTGGCTTCCACAGCGTCCGGCGGACAATAAGAAACGCCACATTCAGCGTTAGGCGTGCCAGGGTTAATCACAAATACGCGGATTTGTGTCCCTTCTTCCTGGTTTGCCAGCAGTTTGGCAAAGTGCGCTTGTGCAGCATCGGAAATACGGATCATAGTAATGGCCTAATAGTTGACTATTTTAGTTGGTTATAATACGCCCATCATCGAGGCTCTACAAGGTTCGACAAAGGCACCAGACCTGGACAGTCGCCGCACCATTGCGTAAAAGCAACTGCGCAATCTCTGCGACGGTACTTCCGGTGGTGACGACATCATCCACAATCACCATATGGCGACCTTGCACGGGCAATTCAAGACGAAAGGCATTTTTCAGGTTGCGTTTGCGTAGCCGGGCACTGAGAAAATGCTGGGTCGCAGTGGCCCGTGTTCGTGTGACGGCTTCGCTATCCCATCGGCAGTGCAACCAGCGTGATAACGGCTGACACAGCAAATCGCTCTGATTAAATCCCCGACGCCAGTGACGCCGCTGCCATAACGGAACGCTGATGATGCGATCCGGCAATTGCAACCCGGTGGTGCGACGAGCGTGTAAGACCTCCAATAGTAACAGACGTGACAGGGCGCTGGCGATTTCGCTGCGCCGGGAAAACTTAAGCTGGTGGATTAGCGGGCTTAACGGCGGCGCATAGTCGGCAACCGTGACCAGTCTTTGCCAGGGCGGCGGTTTTTGCAGGCAGCGACCGCAGGGAAGATGTGAGTGTGTGGCGGGTAATCCACATTGGGGGCATAACGTTTTATCTGTACGGGCGGCGCGTGAGCATACCGAACAAATCCCCCAATGACCTAACGCCAGCGGCATTCGGCATAGCCAGCATAATCCCGGTACTGTTAGCATATGTTCATCCTTGTAAGTAAAAAGAGAACAATAGCGGATGAATAACATCTGGTGGCAGACCAAAGGTCAGGGGAATGTTCATCTTGTGCTGCTGCACGGATGGGGACTGAATGCCGAAGTGTGGCGTTGCATTGACGAGGAACTTAGCTCGCATTTTACGCTGCACCTTGTTGACCTGCCCGGCTTCGGGCGTAGCCGGGGATTTGGTGCGCTATCATTTGCTGATATGGCCGAAGTCGTGCTGCGACAGGCACCAGATAAAGCCATTTGGTTAGGCTGGAGTCTGGGCGGGCTGGTGGCAAGCCAGATTGCGTTAACCCATCCCGAGCGGGTTCTGGCGCTGGTCACCGTGGCGTCGTCACCTTGTTTTAGTGCTCGCGACGAGTGGCCGGGGATAAAACCGGACGTGCTGGCGGGATTTCAGCAGCAACTCAGTGATGATTTTCAGCGTACAGTGGAGCGGTTCCTGGCGTTACAAACCATGGGTACTGAAACGGCGCGCCAGGATGCGCGGGCGTTGAAGAAAACCGTTCTGGCGTTACCGATGCCGGAGGTTGACGTGCTTAATGGCGGGCTGGAAATCCTGAAAACGGTCGATCTCCGTCAGCCGCTGCAAAACGTGCCCATGCCGTTTTTGCGATTGTATGGCTATCTCGACGGTCTGGTGCCGCGCAAAGTGGTGCCGATGCTGGATAAACTTTGGCCTCACAGCGAATCATATATCTTCGCCAAAGCGGCCCATGCGCCGTTTATTTCACATCCGGACGAGTTTTGTCATCTGCTGGTGGCGTTGAAGCAGAGGGTGTAGGTGGCTTTCGAAATGGCGGGACAGAACTTTACTGGCTCGCCGCAGCCAACTCTTCTTCTGACACCCCGGTAAAGCGCATGATGTCTGCAAGAGGGACTCCGGATTCAAGCATTATTTTTGCTATATGCAAGGCTTTGGATTGTTCCCCTTCCTGCCGCAATCTTTCCGCAATAGTCATTAAACTCACCTTGTGTTTTGGTGAACGTTTGGCCACACCATCGATAAAATCGTTAAAACGTACCGCGTCGCCGGTTTGCAGTATGTAATTAAACAGCCCTTTGATTTGTCTGCCATTAGCGTATCCACTACTTAATAAGCAGGCCATTTGCTCTACCAGCCCCATCAGGTCGCGTTGACGAATATGTTTTTGAATTAACTCCAGTAGCGCCATACGTCGGTGCAGCATGATTTCATCATCAGGCATGAGGGTGACATCAATCAGCGGAAATGCAGAGGCATAAAGCTGCCTTGCCAGGTTGGGATCGGCGAAACAATCCAGCCAACACAGCGAATAGGGATAGGGGCTTTCAATACCGTGATAAAACAACAATGGCACCACCATCGGCAATGTTTTGTATCCGGCATCAAGGTGATTTTGCATTGCGGCAATGGCGTAACGCATCGTGTGGGGTGGAACTCTGCTTTTTGCTCATGGCGTTCCTTCACCTGTTATTTGAATGCCGCGACTCTACGCGCCACTCCACACCTGTGCATTAGCGAGTTTTCATCCCTGCGAGACGCTTTCAGAGGAACTTACGTCGCGCTGCAAGGGTTGCATTTTTATGGAAAGCCGCACGCAAAAAAGCCAGGATGCAAACGCATACCGGGCTTTCAAAACAGGCAGTGAAACAAGGTTAACGCAACGCCCACCATTCGTGCAGACAGGCTTTTCCTTCCGGGCAGCTTTTACAACTGCCGGAAAGACAGCCGTCAGGTTCTTCCTGAATCCGCACTGCTTTTCCCATACTTTCTAGCTGTTTCAGCATGGCGTTAATCATTGGCTGCGGAGTGTTCAGTGTCTGGCTAATCTGGGCCGCTTCCATACGGCCCCGTAACGCCAGCAAATCACGCACCTGAATAAGTGAAGCCATTAATGGCAATCACCGGTGGTGCTGGCCGCACAGCAACTGCTTACCGATTTGCGCGTTGCCAGCAGTTCGACATCTACCCGGCTACGCGCGCGGCGCAGCAGACCGATAACCACGATGTTAAACAGGATAACTGCCAGAATGCACACCAGGCTGTAAGTTGGATGCTGGCTGTAGCTGGCGACCTGATAGAACAATGTTGCCAGTGAGTAAGCAATATTCAGCCCCCACAGGATGGAGAAGCCCATCCAGCCACGGCTTGATTCACGCGCGATAGCCCCCATCACCGAGATGCACGGTACGTACAGCAGGACGAAAATCAGGTAGCTGTATGCGGCAGCTGCGCTACCGAATTTCTGATCCATCACGCCCATCGCCCCGGTACCCATTTCGCCGTCGCCTTTGCTGGCTTCAATGGGGTTCATCAGTACGCTAAGGCTGAAGGTGTCTTTCAGGCTCTGCCAGGTTTCATCTACCGCACTGAACAGCTCTTCACCGAGGTTAAATTCCGCCGGATTGAACTCTTCGTCCTGAATATTTTCTGCGGTGTAGAGGGTGTTGAGCGTACCCACTACCACTTCTTTCGCCATGGCACCTGTAAACAGGCCAACCGTTGCCTGCCAGTTATCTTCATGCACGCCAATCGGCTTGAAGACCGGGGTGATCACCCGGCTGACGGAAGCCAGCGCCGAGTCGTTGATGTTATCGACGATTTTCCCGCTCAGCGAGAAGCTGTTGAAGGCGCTCAGGAAAATGCTGACGATGATAATCACTTTACCAGCACGCAGAACGAAGCCTTTCAGACGCTGCCAGGTCTGGATAATCAGGCTTTTAACGTGTGGTACATGGTAGACCGGCAGCTCCATGACAAACGGCGTCGCTTCACCGCGCATGATGGTGTACTTGAGCATCAGGCCCGTCAGCACCGCCATTACGATACCCAGCATATACAGCGAGAAGACCGCCAGCGCACCGTTCTGCCCGAAGAAGGCAGCCGCGAATACTGCGAAGATAGCCAGACGCGCGCCGCAGGACATAAACGGTGCCATCATGATGGTCATCAGACGTTCACGCGGTGCATCAAGCGTACGTGCGCCCATTACCGACGGTACGTTACAACCGAAACCAACGATCAGCGGTACAAAGGATTTCCCCGGCAAGCCCAGCGCCTGCATCAGACGGTCCATCACAAACGCCGCACGCGCCATATAGCCGGAGTCCTCAAGGAAGGAGAGGAACAGGTACATCATGCCGATCTGCGGCACCAGTGGCAGCACGGTGTTAATACCACCGCCCAGGCCTTGGGCGAGGAAGATAGTCAGCCAGTCCGGGAAGTGGAGCGTGTAGCCAATCCACTGAATACCATGCACAAAGAGTGCTACGGAGCCGACGTCAAACAGCGGCTGTAACGCCCCGCCGATGTTGATAGCCAGCAAGAACATCAGGTACATCACAAAGAGGAAAATCGGCAGACCGAGGAAACGGTTGAGCACGATTTTATCTACCGCAGTGGTGAAACGGCTGGGTTCTGCCGTCAGGGTGTTGCTTACCACATCACAGATGGCAGCAATGCACTGGTAACGCGCATCGGCAATGTGCAGCGCCGGATCGTCCATCTCATTACGCAGACGGGCGAGGGCGGCATCCAGATGCTGCGACGCTTCACCGGCGTAGGCGCGGCTGTAGATATCGCCTTCCAGCATTTGCAGGCCCAGCCAGCGACGTTGTTTCAGCGGGATGTCGGAAGGCATCACTTTTGCCAGTGAATCTGCTTCGTTGAGCAGCGGCTGAGCGTAATGCACCAGTTCCACATTTTCGTTAGCTTTATAGCGATCAATCGCCAGCTTGAGCGCTTCAATACCGCGACCACGGGTTGAAACCAGCGGGATCACCGGGCAGCCAAGACGCGCCGACAGAGCATCAATTTCAATGCGAATATTTTGCTTCTCGGCAATGTCGAGCATGTTCAGCGCCACGATGCAGGGAATGCCGAGTTCCAACAGTTGCAGCGTCAGGTACAGGTTACGCTCAAGGTTAGACGCATCCACCACGTTAATCAGCAGGTCTGCGTCGCCACTCAAAATGTAGTGACAGGCGATTTGCTCATCGAGCGAGGTCTGCGATGAGATGGTGGTCAGAGAATAGGTGCCGGGCAGGTCCACCAGCGTGACCTGATGATCGGTGGTGGAGAATTGCCCTTCTTTACGTTCGACGGTAACGCCAGCCCAGTTACCTACACGCTGACGTGAGCCAGTGAGCTGGTTAAATAACGTTGTCTTGCCAGAATTTGGATTACCAATTAAGCCAATGGTTAATTTTTTCATTGTTGTTATCACCGTATTAACAGGAAACCGCTTCCACTTCTAATAAGGCCAGATCTTTTTTGCGTAATACCAGGCTCACACGACGGGTTTCGATATGAATGGGGTCGCCGAGTGGAGCGACGCGCACCACATTAAAAGAGGAGCCAGGTAACATGCCAAGAGAAAGCAGTTTTTGGCGATATGCCGGGCTGATTTCACGGGAAAAGCCAGTAATTTTCCACGCAGTATCTGGAGTGTATTGCATAGGTGCCTACTTGTTTCTCATTAACTGGATAACTACCTCATGGGGCGTTTGACAGCGACATGAGACCAGATGATTTGCCAACGAAGGAGAGATTAAATAATCAACAGTACAATGATAATGAGAATGGTTTCTATCAGCAATACTTAAAATGTGTGTGAATGTTGGTTTGAATAATAATCTGACTCAATGTTGATATGGCTCAAGGTTATATCGCAGCGAAAATATAATTCGCATGACGAATTATTAGGGCTGGTTAATGTTTAATTAAGGTCTCAGTTGTTAATGAAGTGATAAATATTAGGGAGTATATTGTGGGGTTGGCTGTGGAATAAAAATGCCGGAGATATACTCCGGCATTTTTATGTCAGGCAAGGCGTGTATTGCCAGATGCGGCGTGAACGCCTTATCTGGCCTACGATTTCGTGAAAATTTGAACCGTAGGCCAATCAGGGGGTTTAACGCTTTTTACCCATTGCTGCCGCCAGCGCGTCCATCATCGCGCTATTACCGGCAGGCTGCGCTTCACGCCCACGCGGTTTGGCTGCCGGGCGGTTGTTTTGCAGGCGTTCATTACCGCCGCCGCGACGGGCGTTGGTTTCGCCAGGCTGCTCGTCCAGACGCATGGTCAGGGCGATACGTTTACGCTGAAGATCCACTTCCAGCACTTTCACCTTCACAATGTCGCCCGCTTTCACCACGGTATGCGGATCTTCCACAAACTTGTTCGACAATGAAGAGATGTGAACCAGGCCGTCCTGATGCACGCCAATATCGACAAACGCGCCAAAGTTGGTGACGTTGGTCACCGCACCTTCGAGGATCATACCCGGTTGCAGGTCGTTCATTGTCTCGACGCCATCGGCAAACTGAGCGGTTTTAAATTCCGGACGCGGATCGCGACCCGGTTTTTCCAGCTCTTTGATGATGTCGGTTACCGTCGGCACACCGAATTTCTCATCAGTAAAGTCAGATGCTTTCAGGTTACGCAGTTCGCTGCTGTTACCCATCAGATCTTTCAGTGCCTGCTGTGTTGCTGCCAGAATGCGTTCCACCACCGGATAGGCTTCCGGGTGAACGGTAGAAGCGTCCAGCGGGTTATCACCGTGGTTAATGCGCAAGAAGCCCGCGCACTGCTCGAAGGCTTTCGGCCCCAGACGGCTCACTTTTAACAGTTGCTGACGGTTCTGGAACTGGCCGTTCTCATCGCGCCAGGCCACGATGTTTTGCGCCATCATGCGCGTCAGGCCCGCCACGCGGGTTAACAGAGGAACAGAAGCGGTGTTGAGATCGACGCCAACGGCGTTTACGCAGTCTTCTACTACTGCATCCAGTTTGCGTGCCAGCTGCGTCTGGCTGACGTCATGCTGATACTGACCTACGCCGATAGATTTCGGATCGATTTTCACCAGCTCCGCCAGCGGATCCTGCAAACGACGGGCGATAGACACCGCGCCACGCAGCGAAACGTCGAGATCCGGAAATTCCTGTGCTGCCAGCTCGGAAGCCGAGTAAACCGACGCGCCAGCTTCGCTGACGATCACTTTCTGCGCGGTCACTTTCGGGAACTGCTTCTGCACGTCGAGATAGAAACGTTCGGTTTCGCGAGAAGCTGTACCGTTGCCGATCGCCACCAGTTCAACGTTATGCTTTTCACACAGCGCAGCAACGGTCATCGCTGCTTTTGCGGCCTGCCCGGTATGCGGATAAATGGTATCGGTCGCCACCAGTTTGCCAGTTGCATCGACTACCGCCACTTTTACCCCGGTACGCAGACCCGGATCGAGGCCCATCGTTGCACGCAGCCCGGCAGGGGCCGCCATCAGCAGATCGTGCAGGTTACGGGCAAAGACGTTGATTGCTTCATCTTCCGCGCGTTCGCGCACGGTGCCCATCAGTTCAGTTTCCAGATGCATCAACACCTTGATGCGCCACGTCCAGCTCACCACACCTTTGCGCCAGCTATCCGCCGGGGCATTGTTCAGGCGCAGGCCAAGGTGATCCATGATGATTTGCTCGCAATAGCTCTCTTTCGGCGGCTCTTCGAACTGCGGATCGGCATTCAGCGAAAGCTGAAGTATGCCTTCGTTACGACCACGGAACATCGCCAGTGCGCGGTGAGAAGGCACCGTTGACAGTGGTTCGTGATGATCGAAATAGTCGCGGAATTTTGCCCCTTCCTCTTCTTTACCGCTCACCACGGTTGAGACCAGATGCGCGTTCTTCCACAGATAATCACGCACTTTCGCCAGCAGCGCAGCATCTTCGGCAAAACGTTCCATCAGGATATAGCGCGCGCCGTCCAGCGCGGCTTTGGTATCTGCCACGCCTTTATCGGCATCAATATATTGTGCAGCGGCGACTTCTGGCGTGTGTGACGGATCGCTCCACAGCAGATCGGCCAACGGCTCAAGCCCTGCTTCAATGGCGATTTGCCCACGGGTGCGGCGTTTAGGTTTGTAGGGCAGGTAGAGGTCTTCGAGTTCGGTTTTGCTTAGGGTGGCGTTGATGGCATTCGCCAGATCATCGGTGAGTTTGCCTTGCTCGGAAATGGACTTGAGGATCGCCTGACGTCTCTCTTCCAGCTCGCGCAGATAGCTCAGACGCGTTTCCAGATTACGCAGCTGCGTGTCATCCAGACCGCCGGTGATTTCCTTACGATAACGTGCGATAAACGGCACGGTATTCCCTTCGTCAAGCAGGCGAACGGCAGCGTCAACCTGTTCCGGGCGCGCCTGAATTTCACCCGCAATAATGCGGCAGAACGAATCATTCATCATGGTTTGAGTTCATCTTTTCGGATCAAAAATCAGGGGATAGTTATACGGACTGGCTGGCAAAAATGCCAGCCATCGGCAGGAGGTTAAGACTCTTCCTTACGGTTTCACGTACTCGATAGCATTAACATACCAGCTCGCTTCCCCGGCAGGGGTATTCACCACCGCCAGATCGCCGACTTCTTTTTTCAGCAATGCGCGGGCCATCGGGGAATCGATAGAGATGTAATCTTTACGGCCAAAAATTTCATCGTAGCCGACAATACGGAAACGGTGAGTCACGCCATCGTCGTTTTCAATCTCCACCCACGCGCCAAAAAAGACTTTGCCTTCCTGCTGCGGGGAGTAATCGACGATTTTGAGATTTTCCATGCATTTAGTGAGATAGCGCACGCGACGGTCGATTTCACGCAGGCGCTTTTTATTATACTGATAGTCAGCATTTTCGCTGCGGTCGCCCAGACTTGCGGCCCAGGTCACTTTCTTTGTGACCTCCGGGCGTTCTTCACGCCAGAGATAATTAAGCTCTTGTTTGAGTTTTTCATACCCTTCCCGGGTAACCAGGGGCGTTTTCATCTCGTTGATTCCCTTTGTCTGTTTGATAATGCGCACATTGGGTATAACGTGATCATATCAACAGAATCAATAATGTTTCGCCGAATAAATTGTATACTTAAGCTGCTGTTTAATATGCTTTGTAACAATTTAGGCTGAAATTCATACCAGATTTAGCTGGTGACGAACGTGAGCTTTTTTAAGAATACACGCTTACAAATTGTTGCGAACCTTTGGGAGTACAAACAATGCAAGAGAACTACAAGATTCTGGTGGTTGATGACGACATGCGCCTGCGCGCGCTGCTGGAACGTTATCTCACCGAACAAGGCTTCCAGGTTCGAAGCGTCGCTAATGCAGAACAGATGGATCGCCTGCTGACTCGTGAATCTTTCCATCTTATGGTACTGGATTTGATGTTACCTGGTGAAGATGGCTTGTCGATTTGCCGACGTCTTCGTAGCCAGAGCAATCCGATGCCGATCATTATGGTGACGGCGAAAGGGGAAGAAGTGGACCGTATCGTTGGCCTGGAGATTGGCGCTGACGATTACATTCCAAAACCGTTTAACCCGCGTGAACTGCTGGCCCGCATTCGTGCGGTGCTGCGTCGTCAGGCGAACGAACTGCCAGGCGCACCGTCACAGGAAGAGGCGGTAATTGCTTTCGGTAAGTTCAAACTTAACCTCGGTACGCGCGAAATGTTCCGCGAAGACGAGCCGATGCCGCTCACCAGTGGTGAGTTTGCGGTACTGAAGGCACTGGTCAGCCATCCGCGTGAGCCGCTCTCCCGCGATAAGCTGATGAACCTTGCCCGTGGTCGTGAATATTCCGCAATGGAACGCTCCATCGACGTGCAGATTTCGCGTCTGCGCCGCATGGTGGAAGAAGATCCGGCGCATCCGCGTTACATTCAGACCGTCTGGGGTCTGGGCTACGTCTTTGTACCGGACGGTTCTAAAGCATGAGGCGATTGCGCTTCTCGCCACGAAGTTCATTTGCCCGTACGTTATTGCTCATCGTCACCTTGCTGTTCGTCAGCCTGGTGACGACTTATCTGGTGGTGCTGAACTTCGCGATTTTGCCGAGCCTCCAGCAGTTTAATAAAGTCCTCGCGTACGAAGTGCGTATGTTGATGACCGACAAACTGCAACTGGAGGACGGCACGCAGTTGGTTGTGCCTCCCGCTTTCCGTCGGGAGATCTACCGTGAGCTGGGGATCTCTCTCTATTCCAACGAAGCTGCCGAAGAGGCAGGTCTGCGTTGGGCGCAACACTATGAATTCTTAAGCCATCAGATGGCGCAGCAACTGGGCGGTCCGACGGAAGTTCGCGTCGAGGTCAACAAAAGTTCGCCTGTCGTCTGGCTGAAAACCTGGTTGTCGCCCAATATCTGGGTACGCGTGCCGCTAACCGAAATTCATCAGGGCGATTTCTCCCCGCTGTTCCGTTATACGTTGGCGATTATGCTATTGGCGATAGGCGGGGCGTGGCTGTTTATTCGTATCCAGAACCGACCGTTGGTCGATCTCGAACACGCAGCCTTGCAGGTGGGTAAAGGGATTATTCCGCCGCCGCTGCGTGAATATGGCGCTTCGGAGGTGCGTTCCGTTACCCGCGCCTTTAACCATATGGCGGCTGGTGTTAAGCAACTGGCGGATGACCGCACGCTGCTGATGGCGGGGGTAAGCCATGATCTGCGCACGCCGCTGACGCGTATTCGTCTGGCGACCGAGATGATGAGCGAGCAGGATGGCTACCTGGCAGAATCGATCAATAAAGATATCGAAGAGTGCAACGCCATCATTGAGCAGTTTATCGACTACCTGCGCACCGGGCAGGAGATGCCGATGGAAATGGCGGATCTCAACGCAGTACTCGGTGAGGTTATTGCTGCCGAAAGTGGCTATGAGCGGGAAATTGAAACTGCGCTTTACCCCGGTAGCATTGAGGTGAAAATGCACCCGCTGTCGATCAAACGCGCGGTAGCGAATATGGTGGTGAACGCCGCCCGCTATGGCAATGGCTGGATCAAAGTCAGCAGCGGCACGGAGCCGAATCGCGCCTGGTTTCAGGTAGAAGATGACGGTCCGGGTATTGCGCCAGAACAGCGTAAGCACCTGTTCCAGCCGTTTGTTCGTGGCGACAGTGCGCGCACTATTAGCGGCACGGGATTAGGGCTGGCGATTGTGCAGCGTATCGTGGATAACCATAACGGGATGCTGGAGCTTGGCACCAGCGAACGGGGCGGGCTTTCCATTCGCGCCTGGCTGCCAGTGCCGGTAACGCGGGCGCAGGGCATGACAAAAGAAGGGTAAAAAAACGGGAGGTGAAGGTGCCTCCCGTTTTTAGATTGTTTTCAATTGATTGATAATGAAAGGATTCGCTTGCAAAAGCAGGAGCAATTTTCGGGGTGCTCCGGTAGGCTGACGGCGTTTGGTTTCCCAGCTTTTGACCAGGTCATAACTTACCCCTACGGCGACAGCAAAATCTTGCTGACGTAAACCCGTTGCTTCACGGATCGCTTTTACATCGATTTCGCTAAAAGTATGGACGTGCTCTGGTTCAGGCGTTTCTTCACCCTTTTCGATGCGTACCATTTCTTCTGCGCTGGCAAGAAGATCAGCAAATAATTCATCTTTCATCTGTTTTCAATGTCTCCGTTGGCATTTCGACCATGGTGGAATTTGTGGAGCTTCAACATTAAAGCAGCTTCTCGGACAATAGTTTCAATGCCTTTCTTTGTTCTTCTGTTAAATCATCCTGTTCATTTTTAGGATAAATCAACGCCAGATAAATTCGACCATTGCGTGTTACGTTGTAATAAATTATTCGAATGCCACCCCGTTTCCCCATTCCAGAACGGTTCCAGCGAATTTTTCTAAAACTGCCTGTGCCTGCGATAATGTCACCGGCAGTGGGATCTTGAATGAGTAGTTCCTGAAAAGCCCGGAACTACTTATCAGGTAGCAATAACTGGCGGCGTTTGCTAAATCCTTGTAGTTCAATAAAGGTGAACATAATGCATCCTGCGGTCTATTGATAATTATAAGTGTACATATTGGTAGCTAATTAGATATAAAAAAACCCCTTATCCGTTTGGATAAGGGGTCAATGAGATATCAGCTGATTACAGCTTCGGACCAGCCGCTACCAGCGCGGCACCCGCAGGGGTGTCGGTGTATTTATCGAAGTTGTCGATAAACAGTTTCGCCAGCGTTTCGGCTTTTTCCTGCCACTGTTCCGGAGAAGCGTAGGTGTTACGCGGATCGAGGAGCTTCGTGTCTACGCCCGGCAGTTCGGTTGGGATCGCCAGGTTAAACATCGGCAGAGTGAAGGTTTCTGCGTTATCCAGCGAACCGTTGAGGATGGCGTCGATAATAGCGCGGGTATCTTTAATGGAGATACGTTTGCCAGTGCCGTTCCAGCCGGTGTTAACCAGATACGCCTGCGCACCCGCTGCCTGCATACGTTTTACCAGCACTTCTGCGTACTGAGTTGGGTGCAGCGACAGGAACGCCGCGCCGAAGCAGGCGGAGAAGGTTGGCGTCGGTTCGGTGATGCCACGCTCAGTCCCGGCCAGTTTGGCGGTGAAGCCAGAGAGGAAGTGGTACTGGGTTTGATCGGCAGTCAGACGAGAAACCGGCGGCAGCACACCAAAGGCGTCTGCTGTCAGGAAGATAACTTTCGTTGCGTGGCCCGCTTTGGAAACCGGCTTAACGATGTTATCGATGTGATAGATCGGATAAGAAACGCGGGTGTTCTCGGTTTTTGAACCATCATCAAAGTCGATTGTGCCATCTTCACGCACGGTGACGTTTTCCAGCAGCGCATCGCGACGGATAGCGTTGTAGATTTCAGGTTCCGCTTCTTTCGACAGCTTGATAGTTTTCGCGTAGCAGCCGCCTTCGAAGTTAAACACACCGTCATCATCCCAGCCGTGCTCGTCATCGCCAATCAGGCGGCGTTTCGGGTCGGTGGAAAGGGTGGTTTTACCGGTGCCGGAAAGGCCGAAGAACACCGCAACATCGCCTTTCTCGCCAACGTTGGCGGAGCAGTGCATAGAAGCGATACCTTTCAGCGGCAGCAGGTAGTTCATCATCGAGAACATCCCTTTCTTCATTTCGCCGCCGTACCAGGTGCCGCCAATCAGCTGCATGCGCTCGGTCAGGTTAAACGCCACGAAGTTTTCGGAGTTCAGACCCTGTTCTTTCCACTGCGGGTTAGTGCACTTCGCGCCGTTCATAACGATAAAGTCTGGTTTGAAACCTGCCAGCTCTTCATCGCTCGGGCGAATAAACATGTTTTTGACAAAATGCGCCTGCCAGGCCACTTCGGTGATGAAACGGACGGAAAGACGAGTATCCGGGTTCGCACCACAGAAGGCGTCGACAACGAACAGACGTTTGCCGGAAAGCTGCCTGGTCACCAGGCCTTTCAGATGCTGCCAGGTTTCCGGAGAGAGAGGTTTGTTGTCGTTCTTACCTTTGCCTTTGTCTGCCCACCAGAAAGTATCGCGAGTGGTATCGTCACGAACGATATACTTATCTTTCGGTGAACGACCGGTGAAGATCCCGGTATCGACGGCAACGGCACCCAGATTAGTTAACACCCCGCGCTCATAACCGGTCAGGCTCGGGTCCAGCTCTTCCTGGTACAGCAGATCGTAGCTTGGGTTGTAAACGATATCATGTACGTCACTGATACCATAAGCCTCGAGTTCTTGCGGGGTCAAACCATTGTTAACGCGCATTTCACTGCTCCTTAGCCAATATGTATTGCCTGAATAGTAAAGTCTTTTTGGGGGTGTTAACCGCGACAAGGCTCATAGATTTACGTATCTGGAGAAATTCATATTTGACAAAAAACTCCGTGATTCCTGTCACGAAACGGTTGCTATTATCGCAGAAATAGCATTTTAGGTGTGGAAAATGTTCTCAAAAGGTTAAAACTTGGTTTATATGGCGGGAATATTGTGAGTGGAATCGCATTCATGAATGAAATTGATGCAAATTCAATCGGTAAAGTATCGATTCACCACGCTAACTTTTTTTGATTATTTTCTGAAAAAAGCAAAATACTACTGCCCGGATGCGATAATTAACCCACCTTTTGATTCTGGATAACCAACATGGATAACGTTGAACTTTCACCGGCAACACGCTGGGGGATGATTGCTACCGGATTACTTCAGGGGCTGGTTTGCTACCTGCTGATCGCCTGGCTTGCCGGAAAAAATCACAGTTGGATTGTTTATGGCGTGCCTGCGACCGTCGCGTTTTCATCCGTTTTACTCTTCTCCGTGATCTCCTTTAAACAGAAGCGCCTTTGGGGATGGCTGGCGCTGGTGTTTATTGCCACGCTGGGAATGAGCGGTTGGCTAAAGTGGCAAATTGATGGCATGAACCACTGGAGAGCAGAAAAGGCGCTTTGGGATTTTGGCTGCTATCTGCTGCTGATGGCAATGTTGTTGCTACCGTGGATACAACAAAGCCTTCGCATCCGCAATGACAGTAGCCGCTATCGCTATTTTTACCAGTCAGTATGGCATAACGTACTTATATTACTGGTGATTTTTCTCGCCAATGGCCTGACGTGGCTGGTACTTTTACTGTGGGGAGAGTTGTTTAAACTTGTTGGCATCACGTTTTTCAAAACGCTCTTTTTTGCAACCGACGGGTTTATTTATCTCACGTTAGGTCTGGTTACCGCACTGGCGGTGATCCTCGCGCGTACACAGTCACGTTTAATCGACTCTATTCAAAAGTTGTTCACGTTAATCGCCACGGGGTTGCTGCCGTTAGTATCATTGCTAACCCTGATGTTTATCATCACCCTGCCGTTTACGGGCCTGAGCGCGATTTCTCGCCACATTTCCGCCGCCGGGTTGCTGTTGACGCTGGCCTTTTTGCAATTGATCTTAATGGCTATTGTCCGCGATCCGCAAAAAGCGTCACTTCCCTGGACGGGGCCGTTGCGTTGCCTGATTAAAACCGCTTTGCTGGTTGCTCCGCTGTATGTGTTCGTCGCCGCCTGGGCGTTATGGATGCGGGTCGCTCAGTACGGCTGGACTGTCGACCGCTTGCAGGGCGCGCTGGCGGTGCTGGTGTTACTGGTATGGTCGCTGGGGTATTTTGTCAGTATCGTCTGGCGTAAAGGGCAAAACCCCCTTGTTCTTCAGGGCAAAGTGAACCTTGCGGTTTCGTTATTGGTGTTGGTAATACTGGTGCTTCTTAATTCTCCGGTGCTGGACAGTATGCGCATTAGCGTGAACAGTCATATGGCGCGTTATCAGAGCGGCAAAAACACGCCAGACCAGGTAAGTCTCTATATGCTCGAACAGAGCGGTCGCTATGGACGTGCGGCGCTTGAGTCGCTGAAAAGCGATGCCGAGTATATGAAAGACCCGAAACGCAGGCGGGGTCTGCTGATGGCTTTTGATGGAGTACAACGTCTTCAGCAGCAGATATCGGAAAAAGCATTAGCAGATAATGTATTTATTGCCTCAGGTTCTGGAAAACCGGATACGATATTCTGGTCGGCAGTGATGAAAAATCGCTATAACGCAATGATATGCATTGAAAAAGATGCCTGCGTGCTGGTAGAGCAAGATCTGAATAGTGATGGCAGGGCAGAGCGGATCCTGTTTGCCTTTAATGATGAAAGATACATTGTCTATGGTATTGATCCTGCTGGGAAAGAATGGAAAGAGATTACGATGAATTCACTCCCGGCTGTAATAACGAAAGAAAAATTACTCATGGCTGCGGAGGATGGAAAACTGGGGACGAAGCCTAAAGTGTGGCGCGATCTTACGGTGGATGGCGAAAGACTGGATTTGAATCTGAATGAATGACAGCGCATATCTGATTTTTATTGGATTCGGCACATTATCTTACCTGCGATAAATTGCATTGAATCCGTAGGTCTGATAAGCGCATCAGGCCATTACGTCGTAAAATCCGGCAGAGTCCTCTCTGCCGGACATACTCATTAATGAACTTGCGGATCTGCCGGAGACGCGTTGTTGCGGATCTCGGCAATATCCATCGCATTGAACAGATAGTGGTTACCGCAGTAATCACAATGCATGTCAATTTCGCCATCTTCCGCCAGGATGCTATCGACTTCTTCATCAGGCAGCGTTTTCAGCGCATCGGCGCAACGTTCACGCGAGCAGGTGCATTTGAACTCCACATCCTGCGGATCGTAAACCGTCACCTCTTCTTCGTGATACAAACGCCACAACACTTCGTTTGCCGGTAAAGTCAGCAGTTCTTCGGTTTTGATGGTTTCGGTTAGCGTCGCCAGGTGGTCAAAGTCGTCCTGCTGGGCATTTTGCGCAGGCATTACCTGCAACAACATTCCGCCTGCAGCCGGTTTGCCGTCTACGTCGCCGGTGCGAATAAACAGGCGCGTCGGCAGCTGTTCAGAACGCATAAAGTAATCTTCCAGGCAGGCAGCCAGGGTATCACCTTCCAGACCAACCACGCCCTGATAGCGTTCGCCTTCGCTCGGGGTGATGGTGATCACCACGTAACCATTGCCGACCAGCGTTTTCAGGTCGGCATTTTCTGGAATTTCGCCCTGCACGCGCGCCACACCGCGCATCTGCTGGTTGTTGTTACCGTTAATAACCGCCAGATTCATCGGACCGTCGCCTTGCAGCTGTACGGTGATATCACCATCAAACTTCAACGTAGCGGTTAACAGGCTGGTCGCAACCAGCAGTTCTGCCAGCACGTTCTTAACGGGCTGCGGATAATCGTGATTCTCAAGGATCTGTTGCAGGGTTTCCGAAACGGTTACCAGTTCGCCGCGAACGGCAAAGTTTTCAAACAGATAGCGATGTAATTGGTCATGTTGCGGCATAATCATCTCTCTTGCAGGTGACAGTTATTCACTGTCGCCGTGTTTAAATCGTAACAGGTCGCGGCGCTCTTTTTTGTCCGGGCGTCGGTCCGGATGCGGCATGGTTAAGGCATTAAGTTTACGTGCCAGCGCCATTTTTTCGCGTTTCTCTACACTTTCCGCAGTCTCTTCATACAGCAAGGCTGCCTCGCTGGCGGGGCGACGCTGTTCAGTAATCGCCTTTACAATCACCGTGCGTTCGTCATTTCCCTGGCGCAGAGTGAGCGTGGCATTCAGCTCGACGATTTTGCTTGGCTTGCTGCGCTGCCCGTTGTAATGCACCTTACCGCCTTCAATCATTTCACGGGCCAGCGCGCGGGTTTTATAAAAACGGGCAGCCCATAGCCATTTATCCAGTCGAACCTCAACAGCAGGTTTTTCTTTCATGGCATCTCCTTCACATTAGCGAGGGGATCAGGCGGCGGTAGTCATTCAGTGACGGATGGCGTTGATACTGTTTCTCGGCAATCCCGGAGTCAGGATTAGTCACACCGAGGCAGTAACGAATACCAAATTGCGCGGCAGCATCGAGAATCGCTTCGCTGTCATCAATAAACAGCGTTCTTTCAGCTTTAAGATCCGTAGCTTCGGCCACCGCATGCCATAACCGCTGATCCTCTTTCGGATAACCAAATGTGTGGGTGGAAAGTAATAAATCAAGGTGTGCGTCCAGACCGGTATGCTCAAGTTTTACCGCCAGGTTGTGCGGATGCGCATTGGTGAGCAAAATTCGCTGTTTACCGCTGGCTTTCAGTGCCTCAAGAAACGGAATGGTATCTTCACGCAGTACGGCACGCGGTCCCATCTCGGTGGTCATCGCACAGATATCCAGACCCAGTTGCTCACTCCAGTAATCAAGACAGTACCAGTTTAGCGTATGCTGTACGTCGTGATATTGCTGGCGCATATATTCCATCGCTTCCTGTGGCGTAACTCCGTTTTTCGCGCCCCATGTTTCAGGCACCAGCTTTTGCCAGAAATAGTTATCGAAGGCGAGGTCGAGCAACGTGCCGTCCATATCCAGCAGAACGGTATCTACGTCCTGCCAGGCAATGTTGATATGCATGAGGGAAATCTCCAGAGTGAAGCAATTTGCGCGACAGGGTAGCATAACCTGCCGCGCAAACGTGTTATTCGATAAGGCTTTCTGAAGGGGTGATCAGCTGCGGGTTCAGGCAGCTTTCATAATAGGCCTGAATCTTCATCATGCGAGTACGATGGCGCTGGTAACGACGCCAGGCCTGTACGCCATTATAAATGGCGCTACCCAGCATCGTCAGTAGCAGCAGCGTGGTGCTGAGATAGCGCCACAGGCCGGAACGATCCGGGATCGGATGAAGGCCAATATGCTGCGTACCATTGGCGTCAGTGAAGATTTTTGTGACGATACCTTCGGCGTTAAACGGCGTATGCATCAGCATTTGTGCCAGTTTCTGGAAAGCGTTCCACTGTTCTTGCGGCGGATAGTCGTAAAGTGATGCCGAAGGCCAGGGCTGATCAACAAAATCGCTGCCTTCGTCGCTGACAATCAGGAATCCGCCGGGGGCCGGACTGTTTAGTGATTGTGCCGCTCGCGCCGTTTCATGCGTGATAAACGGCGCGGTAGAGGTGGCCACCAGGTTATCCAGCGATTCCGCACTCACCGGGCGTAATAACACATTCACGCCATCGAGTTTCCCGGCGTTGGCGCGTTTTACCAGCGCGTCCCAGTCTTTACTGTTGCCGAGATTGACCAGCGCATTTTTCAGTCGCACACAGTCATCTTTGGCAGAACACAGATCTGCTGTCTTCAGAACAATGTCGCCAAAATCATCAAGCAATACCATACCGGATTTTTGAATTGCTGAACGTAATGAGGCACTGACGCGAGATTCATCTTCCGGTTTAGGGTGCAGCTGGCGATTAACTGCTTCGGTCAATGCCGTCGCTTTGTTGACCAGTTCAGATTCTGGTAATGGCAATGAGCGGGCGTCGTTCCAGATGATCTGCGAGCAGTCAAATGGTAAAAAAGGTGAATTGGTTTTCGCGCTCCAGGTACCGGAAGTGCGAATATTACACATTCCCGTACCGCTAATACGCAATGTATCGCCAACCCGCACGCCAGCGTCAGCCAGTTGTTTTACGCTAGTGGCTTCAATGGTCTGCGCGCCTTTCATCCACGAGAGGGTGAATTTCAGCGGCATATCCAGCGGGATCCAGAATAACAGCATAAACAGCACCAATAGCGAGCCCGCAGCAATAATCGTACTGCGCAGCCAGTGCTGTAACGGAAAGTTTTTTACTTCATCATGCAGCGAAAGATATCGCCCCTGACGCACTACGTGGCGGTCGAGATAGATATCGATATCGGTTTGTTGACCAAGATCCTGAGCAATGTATGGCTGCCAGTGTGCGGGATAGACCAGGTCGATAATACCGAGTGAAATATTGTTGATCTGTTCCTGATCGTTTTCGCCAAACAATCCCCAACGACGGGGTGTACCGCGCAGACAATGAATTTCCCGCAGGGAGGATTTTGCCGGGGGCGCGAATAGCCCCCACAGACCTGCTCCCAGCAGCAGTAACGCGCCGCCTGCCAGCCACGGAACAAAGACATCCGGGGTAATCAGGCAGAAAAAGAACATCATGAAGGAGGCGACAATCAGCAACGCTTCGCGCAGCCCGCGCGGACGACTCAGCGCATACTCTTCGTGCGTTTCTTTGCGAATATTGAGCAGCTCTATTTGCTCGCTCTCTTCCCCGCGAATCGACGCCTGCGTTGACGGAACAGGTTGCAAAGCATAGCCGCGAATTTCCTGCATGTACTCCTGCAGCGTATGACCGTTGAGTGAAATAACCAGCGGCAGCGAATCGGTATGAATCAGTTCAACGGTATTCTCATCGTTGATGTACTGTTCCCAGAAAGGCGGCAGGTGGACTTCTACCGAATCGAGGTAGTAACGCCATTTATTCGGATCGTCGGTAGAGATGCCATAACGCGTGATAGCGTGTGTCAGCATCATGACGTTGTTGCTTTCGGCATTCAGCGCCAGAGAGATCGGTGCCGCGCTGGCTCCCGTTGGGCCAGGCACCTGTAATACCTGCGTCAGGCTCTCAAGATAATTTTCAACGGCGCTACGTTCTTCAGATGTGAGTTTACGCGTTTGCGCATCCACGAAGGCGTTGGTCCAGGGCAGCTGACGCCGTCTGGATCGCACTTTTATCAGCCATCCCGCAAGTAGTGAGCAGGCCAGCAAAGCAGCTAAAAAAATCACAATGGTGCTCATGCTTTCCCCATCTTACTTAGTCTGTCAGGCGTGGTCAGTCGCACCGGACACAATACATGATTCTGCGGTTGGCTATCGGCAAGCGTGGAGTTTAACTTGAGCATCATTAAGCACATCACAGTAACCGCTGATCATAGCAAACCCTCTGAAGGCGGAATATCAGCAAATTCCTGGAGTTATTTCAACCTATTGACTTTTAATTTGATTTGAGGACGATTATTTATTAAGTTACATAAATGTAAATAACATGCAATTCACATTGCCGAAAGCGTGTCCGATATCGCACAATAACCGCTGATTTCACAGCATAGATCCCACGATGAGCAAATCATTACAAAAACCCACCATTCTGAATGTTGAAACTGTAGCCCGTTCCCGACTGTTTACCGTCGAAAGCGTGGATCTGGAGTTCAGCAATGGCGTGCGGCGTGTTTATGAACGAATGCGTCCAACCAACCGGGAAGCAGTGATGATTGTGCCGATTGTGGACGATCACCTGATCCTGATCCGCGAATACGCAGTGGGAACTGAATCCTACGAATTAGGTTTTTCGAAAGGATTAATTGATCCGGGTGAAAGCGTCTTTGAAGCCGCTAACCGCGAGCTAAAAGAAGAGGTTGGATTTGGTGCGAACGATCTGACTTTTTTGAAGAAGCTCAGCATGGCACCGTCTTACTTTTCCAGCAAAATGAATATCGTGGTAGCGCAAGATCTCTACCCGGAATCACTGGAAGGCGATGAGCCAGAGCCGCTACCACAGGTGCGCTGGCCGCTGGCGCATATGATGGATTTGCTGGAAGCCCCTGACTTCAACGAAGCGCGTAATGTCAGCGCGCTGTTCCTCGTGCGCGAATGGTTGAAAGGGCAGGGGCGAGTGTAAATGCGTGAAGTTTGCCTGATGCACAACGCTTATCAGGCTTACGAAGTTCCTGCAATTTATTGAATTTTCAATTTTTTGTTGGCCGGATAACGCGTTCACCCGCATCTGGCATAAACAAGTGCACTTTGTCAGCAAACTGAAAAAGGCGCCGAAGCGCCTTTTTAATCAGAACAATTCCTGTGCCTCGCCATTATCGATAATGGTCGTTCCCACCTCGTGCACCGCCTGTTGTGTCGGCTGCGTACCTTCG
This sequence comes from Escherichia sp. E.sYA108, assembly GCF_011754335.1. Lineage (NCBI taxonomy): Bacteria > Pseudomonadati > Pseudomonadota > Gammaproteobacteria > Enterobacterales > Enterobacteriaceae > Escherichia > Escherichia sp. E.sYA108. The sequence continues at coordinate 384,723 of NZ_JAAQVZ010000001.1, forward strand.
ATGAAATACTCTTCGCGGCTGTTGCCACCATTAGCTAATTGCCCGGTGCTGCGATCGATATTCACCGTCACAATACCCGGTGGCGGCGTCAGCGGCTGTTCCGGCACACCTTCAAGAACGGCTTTCATATAAGCGTCCCATGCAGGCTGGGCACTCTTGGCACCGCCTTCGTAACCTGAGATCTGATCTTTAATCGCTCCGGAAGCCGTTGTATGACCGAGATTACGACGGTGATCATCAAAGCCAATCCAGACCGAGGTCACAACGCCCGGACCGTAACCCGAGAACCACGCATCTTTCGAACTGTTAGTGGTACCCGTTTTTCCGCCTATATCATGCCGTTGTAAATCACGACCTGCTCGCCAGCCAGTACCCTGCCAGCCTGGTTCACCAAAAATATTGGTGTTCAAGGCACTCTTAATCAGGAATGCCAGCGGTGTGTTGATGACGTGCGGTGCGTACTCCTGCGCGCCAGTCTTCGCCACTAACGCCTGATTTGCCTGCTCCAGCTGCGGCATTGGTACAGAAACATTCTGCTGCTCGCGGGAGATAGCGACATCTTCAACATCGTTATTTTCCAGCACGTTCGATTTCTGCGTATCACCGTAAATCACCGGAATATCGCATTCCGGGCAGGCTACTTTCGGTTTCGCTTCGAAAATCACGCCGCCCTGATCGTTTTCAATTTTGCTGATAAACCACGGGTCCACCAGGAAGCCGCCGTTCGCCATGACCGCGTAGCCGCGCGCCACCTGCATTGGGGTGAAGGACGCTGAACCCAGCGCCAGCGATTCGGTGTGGACAATGTTTTGTGCCGGGAAGCCGAAGCGTTGCAGATATTCTGCAGCGTAGTCGACGCCCATCGCCCGCATTGCGCGTACCATCACCACGTTTTTCGACTGACCCAGCCCCTGACGTAAGCGAATTGGACCGGCATATTGCGGTGGTGAGTTCTTCGGTTGCCAGTCAGAACCGGCACCTGCATCCCAGCGGGAAATTGGCACATCGTTCAACATACTTGCCAGCGTCAGACCTTTATCCATCGCCGCGGTGTAGAGGAACGGTTTGATGTTGGAACCCACCTGACGCAGTGCCTGGGTGGCGCGGTTAAACTTGCTCTGATTGAAATCAAAGCCACCGACCAGCGCCATAACGGCACCGTTTTGCGGATTGATCGACACCAGCGCCGAGTTCACTTCCGGCACTTGTGCCAGCCACCATGCATCGCCAACTTGACGAACCCAGATTTGCTGACCCGTTTGCAGAACATCGGTCACTTTACGCGGCGTCGGTCCCTGCTGAGTATCCGAACGGTAAGGGCGCGCCCAGCGAACACCTTCCATACTCAATACGACGGTCGACCCGTCTGCCAGCATCGCTGTTGCTTCCTGAGGATTGGCGCTGGTGACTGCGGCAGGCAGCAGCGGACCATAGGTCGGCAGCGCCTTCAGCGTATCGGTAATTTTGTTGTTGTCCCACGCCGATTCGCCCACTTTCCACAGCACATTTGCCGGGCCGCGATAGCCGTGGCGCATGTCGTAGTCCAGCACGTTATTACGTACCGCCTGCTGTGCGGCCTGCTGCACTTTGCGGGTGATGGTGGTGTAAATGCGATAACCGTCTTCATAGGCACTTTCGCCATAACGGTTATACATCTCCTGGCGCACCATTTCACTCAGGTATGGCGCAGAGAAAGCAATCTCCGGCGCGTGATAGTTAGCGGTAATCGCCTCAGTGCGTGTCTGATCGAACTGTTGTTGGGTGATATACCCTTCATCCAGCATCCGCGACAGCACGACGTTACGCCGTGCGACGGCACGATCCATTGAGTAGAGCGGGTTGAAGGTGGAAGGCGCTTTCGGCAGCCCGGCTATCACCGCCATTTCGTTCAACGTCAGTTGGTCGACAGTTTTACCGAAATAGACTTGTGCCGCAGCACCGACACCATAGGCGCGGTAACCGAGGTAAATCTTGTTCAGATAAAGCTCGAGGATCTCGTCTTTCGTCAGCAACTGTTCAATGCGAATCGCGAGGAAGACTTCCTTAATCTTGCGCATCAGTGTGCGTTCTGGACTGAGGAAGAAGTTTCTCGCCAGCTGCTGGGTAATGGTACTCGCCCCTTGTGACGCGTGACCGGAGAACAGCGCCACGCTTGCCGCACGGAAGATCCCCACCGGGTCAACGCCGTGATGCTCGTAGAAGCGGCTGTCTTCCGTCGCGATAAAGGCTTTAACCATCTCCGGCGGGATTTGATCCAACGTAACCGGAATACGACGTTTCTCACCGTATTGAGCAATCAGCTCGCCATCGGCGCTGTAAATCTGCATCGGAATTTGCAGGCGAACATCTTTTAATGTCGCCACATCCGGCAGTTGTGGCTCGATGTAGCGGTATAGGCCATAAATCGAGCCTGCTCCCAGCAGAATGCAACAGACTGCAAGGATCAAAAAATACTTTACGAACTTCACTGGAAATTTCCCATTTAGTTTCATTTGGGCAGTTTATAAACAAACGCGCGGTAGTATAAAGGCAAGCCAGACGCATTGATATACCCGTCAGAGTGACGGGTGATAAGGAGATCATCACAATGGCATTTAAGAACTGGCAAATTGGTTTGCATTTACAACAGCAAGAAGCGGTAGCGGTTGCTATCGTGCGGAGCGCAAAAGAATGCTTATTGCACCGCTGGTGGCGGTTGCCACTGGAGAACGACATTATCAAAGATGGGCGGATTGTTGATGTGCAGCGGCTGGCTAACACGTTGTTACCGTGGAGTCGTGAACTGCCGCAGCGTCATCACATTATGTTGGCGTTTCCCGCCAGTCGCACATTACAGCGGTCATTTCCACGCCCGTCGATGTCCCTCGGTGAGCGGGAGCAAATGGCCTGGCTGTCCGGGACGATGGCCCGTGAACTGGATATGGATCCGGACTCCCTGCGCTTCGATTACAGCGAAGACTCACTCAGTCCCGCCTATAACGTGACTGCCGCGCAAAGCAAAGAGCTGGCAACGCTGCTTACTCTGGCAGAAAGGTTGCGTGTTCATGTTAGCGCGATCACTCCGGATGCCAGTGCATTACAGCGATTCCTGCCTTTTTTACCTTCTCATCAGCAATGTCTGGCCTGGCGTGATAACGAACAGTGGCTGTGGGCGACGCGCTATAGCTGGGGGCGCAAACTGGCGGTGGGGATGACTAGCGCGAAGGAGCTGGCGGCAGCGTTATCTGTTGATCCCGAAAGCGTCGCGCTATGTGGCGAAGGCGGATTTGACCCCTGGGAGGCGGTTTCTGTTCGTCAGCCGCCGCTACCGCCACCAGGTGGAGACTTTGCCATCGCGCTGGGGCTGGCGCTTGGGAAGGTGTACTGATGAACCCGCCAATTAATTTTTTGCCCTGGCGACAGCAACGCCGGACTGCTTTTCTTCGTTTCTGGTTGCTGATGTTCGTTGCGCCTCTGCTGCTGGCCGTCGGGATAACGCTAATACTGCGTCTGACAAGCAATGCCGAAGCACGCGTAAACGCCGTTTTGCTTCAGGCGGAACAACAACTCGCCCGCAGCTTACAGATAACGAAACCACGTTTGCTGGAACGCCAGCAGTTACGCGAACAGCGTTTGCAAAGGCAGCGCCAGCGACAATTTACCCGCGACTGGCAATCTGCGCTGGAAGCACTGGCGGCGCTTTTACCCGAACATTCCTGGCTGACAACGATAAGCTGGCAGCAGGGAACGCTGGAGATCAAGGGGCTGACAACAAGCATTGCCGCGTTAAACGCGCTGGAAACGTCACTCCGCCAGGATGCTTCTTTTCATCTCAATCAGAGGGGGGCCACGCAGCAGGATGCGCAGGGACGCTGGCAATTTGAGTATCAGTTAACAAGGAAGGTTAGCGATGAACATGTTCTTTGACTGGTGGTTCGCCACATCACTCCGCCTCCGCCAGTTTTGCTGGGCAGTCTGGTTGCTGGTGTTAGTTACGCTCATTTTTCTGTCATTGACACACCATGAAGAGCGCGACGCATTAATTCGACTACGGGCGAGTCACCACCAGCAGTGGGCTGCACTGTATCGCCTGGTTGACACCACTCCCTTCAGCGAAGAAAAAACGCTGCCCTTTTCGCCACTGGATTTTCAGTTGCCCGGCGCACAACTGGTTTTCTGGCATCCATCCGCGCAGGGAGGCGAGTTGGCGTTGAAAACGCTGTGGGAAGCAGTGCCGTCGGCATTTACACGGCTGGCAGAGCGCAACGTCAGCGTGAGCCGTTTTTCGTTAAGCGTGGAAGGTGATGACCTTTTGTTCACGCTACAACTGGAGACACCGCATGAGGGTTAAACGCTGGTTGTTGGCAGGTATTGCATTGTGCCTTTTAACCGGTATGCGTGACCCTTTTAAACCGCCGGAAGATCTATGCCGGATTAGCGAACTTAGCCAGTGGCGCTATCAGGGGATGGTAGCGCGAGGCGAGCGCATCATCGGTGTAATAAAAGACGGGCAAAAGAAATGGCGACGGGTGCAGCAAAACGATGTGCTGGAAAACGGCTGGACAATTTTACAGCTGACGCCAGACGCACTAACGCTGGGAACCGGAACAAACTGCGAACCGCCACACTGGTTGTGGCAACGGCAAGGAGATACAAATGAAGCAATGGATAGCCGCACTACTGTTGATGCTGATACCCGGCGTACAGGCGGCAAAGCCGCAAAAAGTGACGCTGATGGTGGATGACGTTCCGGTAGCTCAGGTGTTGCAGGCGCTGGCTGAACAGGAGAAGTTGAACCTGGTGGTTTCGCCAGACGTCAGCGGTACGGTGTCGTTACATCTAACAGATGTTCCCTGGAAGCAGGCACTACAAACTGTAGTGAAAAGCGCCGGACTGATAACGCGGCAGGAAGGCAATATTCTCTCGGTGCATTCCGTTGCCTGGCAGAATGACAATATCGCCCGCCAGGAGGCGGAGCAGGCGCGGGCGCAGGCAAATCTGCCGCTGGAAAATCGCAATATTACTCTGCAATACGCCGACGCCGGAGAGCTGGCGAAAGCGGGGGAGAAGCTACTGAGTGCCAAAGGGAGTATGACCGTCGATAAACGCACCAATCGCCTTTTGCTGCGAGATAACAAAACGGCGTTAAGCACGCTTGAACAGTGGGTATCGCAAATGGATCTGCCGGTCGGGCAGGTTGAGCTCTCGGCGCATATTGTCACCATTAATGAAAAAAGTTTGCGTGAGTTAGGTGTGAAATGGACGCTGGCCGATGCGCAACAAGCTGGTGGCGTTGGGCAAGTCACCACGCTTGGCAGCGACCTCTCCGTAGCGACGGCGACAACGCATATCGGTTTTAACATTGGACGCATCAACGGACGTTTACTGGATCTTGAGCTTTCCGCGCTCGAACAAAAACAGCAGCTGGATATTATCGCCAGTCCGCGTCTGCTGGCCTCACATCTTCAGCCTGCCAGCATTAAACAGGGGAGCGAAATTCCATATCAGGTTTCCAGCGGGGAAAGTGGCGCGACGTCGGTGGAATTTAAAGAGGCCGTCCTGGGGATGGAAGTCACGCCCACGGTGTTACAAAAAGGTCGCATCCGGCTGAAATTACACATCAGCCAGAACGTTCCGGGGCAGGTGCTACAGCAGGCAGATGGCGAAGTGCTGGCGATTGATAAGCAGGAGATCGAAACGCAGGTCGAGGTCAAAAGCGGAGAAACGTTGGCGCTGGGCGGCATTTTTACCCGTAAAAATAAATCGGGTCAGGATAGCGTACCGTTGCTTGGCGACATTCCCTGGTTCGGGCAATTATTTCGTCATGACGGAAAAGAAGATGAACGACGCGAGTTAGTGGTGTTTATCACGCCACGACTGGTTTCCAGTGAGTAAACAGCCGTAAAAGCGGTAATGTTTTTACACTGAACGTGTTTCATCTATTTGACGCGCGCAGGTATTTAGCATACAAGGAGTACCGATTTGAGAGTTGGTGCTCTTCGCTGCCTGCGTTCCATGATGATGATTTATCATTCAGGCGGCATTTTGCTGTCTTTTTTACGCTAATCTTACCCGGTGATTTATCGCCAGAGCGGTGGTAGCAAGGCAGCGCGCTTGCAGCGACCAGATATGCAGAGGGATGGGTGATTTATTCAGTTGCCAAACCCGCTGGAGTATTGAGATAATTTTCAGTCTGACTCTCGCAATATCTTATGAGGTTTCAGTTCATGTCCTGCGGCGCTCTCTGAGCGAAGCGGGTTTATCATTAACGAATAGTCTTAGTAGTACCGAAAAAATGGCAGAGAAACGCAATATCTTTCTGGTTGGGCCTATGGGTGCCGGAAAAAGCACTATTGGGCGCCAGTTAGCTCAACAACTCAATATGGAATTTTACGATTCCGATCAAGAGATTGAGAAACGAACCGGAGCTGATGTGGGCTGGGTTTTCGATTTAGAAGGCGAAGAAGGCTTCCGCGATCGCGAAGAAAAGGTCATCAATGAGTTGACCGAGAAACAGGGTATTGTGCTGGCTACTGGCGGCGGCTCTGTGAAATCCCGTGAAACGCGTAACCGTCTTTCCGCTCGTGGCGTTGTCGTTTATCTTGAAACGACCATCGAAAAGCAACTTGCACGCACGCAGCGTGATAAAAAACGCCCGTTGCTGCACGTTGAAACACCGCCGCGTGAAGTTCTGGAAGCGTTGGCCAATGAACGCAATCCGCTGTATGAAGAGATTGCCGACGTGACCATTCGTACTGATGATCAAAGCGCTAAAGTGGTTGCAAACCAGATTATTCACATGCTGGAAAGCAACTAATTCTGGCTTTATATACACTCGTCTGCGGGTACAGTAATTAAGGTGGATGTCGCGTTATGGAGAGGATTGTCGTTACTCTCGGGGAACGTAGTTACCCAATTACCATCGCATCTGGTTTGTTTAATGAACCAGCTTCATTCTTACCGCTGAAATCGGGCGAGCAGGTCATGTTGGTCACCAACGAAACCCTGGCTCCTCTGTATCTCGATAAGGTCCGCGGCGTACTTGAACAGGCGGGTGTTAACGTCGATAGCGTTATCCTCCCTGACGGCGAGCAGTATAAAAGCCTGGCTGTACTCGATACCGTCTTTACGGCATTGTTACAAAAGCCGCATGGTCGCGATACTACTCTGGTGGCGCTTGGCGGCGGCGTAGTGGGTGATCTGACCGGCTTCGCGGCGGCGAGTTATCAGCGCGGTGTACGTTTCATTCAAGTCCCGACGACGTTACTGTCGCAGGTCGACTCCTCCGTTGGCGGCAAAACTGCGGTCAACCATCCCCTCGGTAAAAACATGATTGGCGCGTTCTACCAGCCCGCTTCAGTGGTGGTGGATCTCGACTGTCTGAAAACGCTTCCCCCGCGTGAGTTAGCGTCGGGGCTGGCAGAAGTCATCAAATACGGCATTATTCTTGACGGTGCGTTTTTTAACTGGCTGGAAGAGAATCTGGATGCGTTGTTGCGTCTGGACGGTCCGGCAATGGCGTACTGTATTCGCCGTTGTTGTGAGCTGAAAGCAGAAGTTGTCGCCGCCGACGAGCGCGAAACCGGGTTACGTGCTTTACTGAATCTGGGACACACCTTTGGTCATGCCATTGAAGCTGAAATGGGGTATGGCAATTGGTTACATGGTGAAGCGGTCGCTGCGGGTATGGTGATGGCGGCGCGGACGTCGGAACGTCTCGGGCAGTTTAGTTCTGCCGAAACGCAGCGTATTATAACCCTGCTCACGCGGGCTGGGTTACCGGTCAATGGGCCGCGCGAAATGTCCGCGCAGGCGTATTTACCGCATATGCTGCGTGACAAGAAAGTCCTTGCGGGAGAGATGCGCTTAATTCTTCCGTTGGCAATTGGTAAGAGTGAAGTTCGCAGCGGCGTTTCGCACGAGCTTGTTCTTAACGCCATTGCCGATTGTCAATCAGCGTAACAACAAGAAAGGTCAGGCCGCTTATCAAGCGGTCTATTAGCTTCAGGTTAATTGCAACGTGGTAAGCATTAACCTTTTAGTGGGGTGTTAAATGGATGAATTCAAACCAGAAGACGAGCTGAAACCCGATCCCAGCGATCGTCGTACTGGTCGTTCTCGTCAATCTTCTGAACGTTCTGAGCGTACTGAACGTGGCGAACCGCAGATCAATTTTGATGATATTGAACTTGATGACACTGACGATCGCCGTCCGACTCGTGCGCAAAAAGCGCGTAATGAGGAACCGGAAATCGAAGAAGAAATTGACGAATCCGAAGATGAAACCGTGGATGAAGAGCGCGTAGAGCGTCGTCCGCGTAAGCGCAAAAAAGCAGCCAGTAAACCCGCTTCTCGTCAGTATATGATGATGGGTGTCGGCATTCTGGTTCTACTGCTGTTGATCATCGGTATCGGTTCTGCGCTAAAAGCCCCCTCGACCTCTTCCAGCGATCAAACCGCGTCTGGCGAGAAGAGTATTGATCTTGCAGGCAATGCGACCGATCAGGCCAATGGCGTGCAGCCAGCGCCGGGAACCACGTCTGCGGAAAATACTCAGCAGGATGTTTCTCTGCCGCCGATCTCTTCTACGCCGACTCAAGGGCAAACCCCGGCGGCAACGGATGGTCAACAACGTGTTGAAGTGCAGGGTGACCTGAACAATGCGCTGACCCAGCCACAAAATCAGCAACAGTTGAACAATGTGGCGGTCAATTCTACATTGCCGACTGAACCCGCGACTGTCGCGCCTGTTCGCAATGGCAATGCATCGCGTGACACGGCGAAAACGCAAACCGCTGAACGTCCGGCCACTACGCGCCCGGCTCGTCAGCAGGCGGTGATTGAACCGAAAAAACCGCAAGCAACCGTGAAAACGGAACCGAAGCCAGTCGCACAGACGCCGAAGCGAACTGAACCAGCTGCCCCTGTGGCGAGCACAAAGGCACCGGCTGCGACTTCTACGCCAGCACCAAAAGAGACGGCGACTACGGCTCCAGTACAGACGGCATCCCCGGCGCAAACCACGGCAACACCAGCCGCTGGAGGGAAGACCGCAGGTAATGTTGGTTCGTTGAAATCGGCACCGTCCAGCCATTACACTCTGCAGCTGAGCAGTTCCTCTAACTACGACAACCTGAACGGTTGGGCGAAGAAAGAGAATCTGAAAAACTACGTTGTCTATGAAACGACGCGTAATGGTCAGCCGTGGTATGTCCTGGTTTCTGGCGTGTATGCTTCGAAAGAAGAGGCGAAAAAAGCGGTATCTACATTGCCAGCAGATGTCCAGGCCAAAAACCCGTGGGCGAAACCGCTGCGTCAGGTACAGGCCGACCTGAAGTAATCAAGGTTATCTCCCGCAATGGTTTATCATTGCGGGCGTTGCCTGAAGCGCTGGATGCTGTCGGAGCTTTCTCCACAGCCGGAGAAGGTGTAATTAGTTAGTCAGCATGAAGAAAAATCGCGCTTTTTTGAAGTGGGCAGGGGGCAAGTATCCCCTGCTTGATGATATTAAACGGCATTTGCCCAAGGGCGAATGTCTGGTTGAGCCTTTTGTAGGTGCCGGGTCGGTGTTTCTCAACACCGACTTTTCTCGTTATATCCTTGCCGATATCAATAGCGACCTGATCAGTCTCTATAACATTGTGAAGATGCGTACTGATGAGTACGTACAGGCCGCACGCGAGCTGTTTGTTCCCGAAACAAATTGCGCTGAGGTTTACTATCAGTTCCGCGAAGAGTTCAACAAAAGCCAGGATCCGTTCCGTCGGGCGGTACTGTTTTTATATTTGAACCGCTACGGTTACAACGGCCTGTGTCGTTACAATCTGCGCGGTGAGTTTAACGTGCCGTTTGGCCGCTACAAAAAACCCTATTTCCCGGAAGCAGAGTTGTATCACTTCGCTGAAAAAGCGCAGAATGCCTTTTTCTATTGTGAGTCTTACGCCGATAGCATGGCGCGCGCAGATGATGCATCTGTCGTCTATTGCGATCCGCCTTATGCGCCGCTGTCTGCGACTGCCAACTTTACGGCGTATCACACAAACAGTTTTACGCTTGAACAACAAGCGCATCTGGCGGAGATCGCTGAAGGTCTGGTTGATCGCCATATTCCGGTGCTGATCTCCAATCACGATACGATGTTAACGCGTGAGTGGTATCAGCGCGCAAAATTGCATGTCGTCAAAGTTCGACGCAGTATAAGCAGCAACGGCGGCACACGTAAAAAGGTGGACGAACTGCTGGCTTTGTACAAACCAGGAGTCGTTTCACCCGCGAAAAAATAATTCTCAAGGAGAAGCGGATGAAACAGTATTTGATTGCCCCCTCAATTCTGTCGGCTGATTTTGCCCGCCTGGGTGAAGATACCGCAAAAGCCCTGGCAGCTGGCGCTGATGTCGTGCATTTTGACGTCATGGATAACCACTATGTTCCCAATCTGACGATTGGGCCAATGGTGCTGAAATCCTTGCGTAACTACGGCATTACCGCCCCTATCGACGTACATCTGATGGTGAAACCCGTCGATCGCATTGTGCCTGATTTCGCTGCCGCTGGTGCCAGCATCATTACCTTTCATCCAGAAGCCTCCGAGCATGTTGACCGCACGCTGCAACTGATTAAAGAAAATGGCTGTAAAGCGGGTTTGGTATTTAACCCGGCGACACCTCTGAGTTATCTGGATTACGTGATGGATAAGCTGGATGTGATCCTGCTGATGTCCGTCAATCCTGGTTTCGGCGGTCAGTCTTTCATTCCTCAAACACTGGATAAACTGCGCGAAGTACGTCGTCGTATCGACGAGTCTGGCTTTGACATTCGACTGGAAGTGGACGGTGGCGTGAAGGTGAACAACATTGGCGAAATCGCTGCGGCGGGCGCGGATATGTTTGTTGCTGGTTCGGCAATCTTCGACCAGCCAGACTACAAAAAAGTCATTGATGAAATGCGCAGTGAACTGGCAAAGGTAAGTCATGAATAAGTTTGAAGATATTCGCGGCGTCGCTTTTGATCTCGACGGTACGCTGGTTGACAGTGCACCCGGTCTTGCTGCTGCGGTAGATATGGCGCTGTATGCGCTGGAGTTGCCTGTCGCAGGTGAAGAACGCGTTATTACCTGGATTGGTAACGGCGCAGATATTCTGATGGAGCGCGCATTGACCTGGGCGCGTCAGGAACGTGCGACTCTGCGTAAAACAATGGGTAAACCGCCCGTTGATGACGACATTCCGGCAGAAGAACAGGTACGTATCCTGCGTAAACTGTTCGATCGCTACTATGGCGAGGTTGCCGAAGAGGGGACGTTTTTGTTCCCGCACGTTGCCGATACGTTGGGCGCGTTGCAGGCTAAAGGCCTGCCGCTAGGCCTGGTCACCAACAAACCGACGCCGTTCGTCGCGCCGCTGCTCGAAGCCTTAGATATCGCCAAATACTTCAGCGTGGTGATTGGTGGTGATGATGTGCAAAATAAAAAACCGCACCCGGACCCGCTGCTACTGGTGGCTGAGCGGATGGGCATTGCTCCACAACAGATGCTGTTTGTCGGCGACTCACGCAATGATATTCAGGCGGCAAAAGCGGCAGGTTGCCCATCAGTTGGCTTAACCTACGGATATAACTACGGCGAGGCTATCGATCTCAGCCAGCCTGATGTAATTTATCAGTCTCTAAATGACCTTCTGCCCGCATTAGGGCTTCCGCATAGCGAAAATCAGGAATCGAAAAATGACTAAGCCCATCGTTTTTAGTGGCGCACAGCCCTCAGGTGAATTGACCATTGGTAACTACATGGGTGCGCTGCGTCAGTGGGTAAACATGCAGGATGACTACCATTGCATTTACTGTATCGTTGACCAACACGCGATCACCGTGCGCCAGGATGCACAGAAGCTGCGTAAAGCGACGCTGGATACGCTGGCGTTGTATCTGGCTTGTGGTATCGATCCTGAGAAAAGCACCATTTTTGTTCAGTCCCACGTGCCGGAACATGCGCAGTTAGGCTGGGCATTGAACTGCTATACCTACTTCGGCGAACTGAGCCGCATGACACAGTTTAAAGATAAATCTGCGCGTTATGCCGAGAACATCAACGCTGGTCTGTTTGACTATCCGGTGCTGATGGCAGCGGACATCCTGCTGTATCAAACTAATCTGGTGCCGGTGGGTGAAGACCAGAAACAGCACCTGGAACTGAGCCGCGATATCGCCCAGCGTTTCAACGCGCTGTACGGCGATATCTTTAAGGTGCCAGAGCCGTTTATTCCGAAATCTGGCGCGCGCGTAATGTCGCTGCTGGAGCCGACCAAGAAGATGTCCAAGTCTGACGATAACCGCAATAACGTTATCGGCCTGCTGGAAGATCCGAAATCGGTAGTGAAGAAAATCAAACGCGCGGTCACTGACTCCGACGAGCCGCCGGTAGTTCGCTACGATGTGCAGAACAAAGCGGGCGTTTCCAACCTGCTGGATATCCTTTCTGCGGTAACGGGCCAGAGCATCCCGGAACTGGAAAAACAGTTCGAAGGCAAGATGTATGGTCATCTGAAAGGTGAAGTGGCTGATGCCGTTTCCGGTATGCTGACTGAATTGCAGGAACGTTACCACCGTTTCCGCAACGATGAAGCCTTCCTGCAACAGGTGATGAAAGACGGCGCAGAAAAAGCCAGCGCACACGCTTCCCGTACGCTAAAAGCGGTGTACGAAGCGATTGGTTTTGTGGCGAAGCCGTAATTTAACATTAATGCCAAAAACCGGGGAAACCCGGTTTTTTTATCCTCATTTGCAATAATCCGAAAAAATGTGAAGCGCCTCGCCGTTTCCACATCTCGCTGTTGCGCCTTATCTTCAAATTCCTGAAGATATAAACATTCATTTTATTGAAAATATATTATGCGTCGAACGTTTATCAAAAAAGAAGGCGTCGTTATCACGACACTGGCCCGTTATTTGTTGGGTGAAAAGTGCGGTAATCGACTGAAAACCATAGATGAGCTGGCAACTGAATGCCGTTCATCGGTTGGCCTGACGCAGGCCGCGTTGAAAACGCTGGAATCAAGCGGAGCGATACGGATTGAACGCCGTGGGCGCAATGGCAGTTATCTGGTCGAGATGGATAACAAAGCATTGCTGACTCATGTGGATATCAACAACGTGGTATGTGCGATGCCCTTGCCCTATACCCGTTTGTACGAAGGCCTGGCGAGCGGATTGAAAGCCCAGTTTGATGGCATTCCTTTTTACTATGCGCATATGCGCGGCGCGGATATTCGCGTGGAGTGTTTACTTAACGGCGTGTATGACATGGCGGTGGTTTCGCGACTGGCGGCGGAAAGTTATCTCACGCAAAAAGGATTATGCCTCGCGCTGGAGTTGGGACCGCATACCTACGTTGGCGAGCACCAGTTGATTTGCCGTAAAGGCGAGTCCGCAAACGTGAAGCGCGTGGGGCTGGATAACCGTTCGGCAGATCAGAAAATCATGACCGATGTCTTTTTTGGCGATAGTGATGTGGAACGAGTCGATCTCTCTTATCACGAGAGTTTACAACGCATTGTTAAAGGCGATGTTGACGCGGTTATCTGGAACGTAGTGGCGGAAAACGAACTGACCATGCTGGGATTAGAAGCGACGCCGCTCACAGACGATCCGCGATTTTTACAGGCCACCGAAGCCGTGATCCTGACGCGAGTCGATGATTACCCAATGCAACAACTGCTGCGTGCAGTTGTTGATAAACATGCCCTGCTTGCTCATCAACAGCGAGTAGTCAGTGGGGAACAGGAACCCAGTTATTAAACGAAAGGCATCTGATATGGAAACCAGACTCAACCTGCTTTGCGATGCAGGCGTTATTGATAAGGACATCTGCAAAGGCATGATGCAGGTCGTCAATGTACTGGAAACAGAGTGCCATCTACCGGCGCGCAGTGAGCAAGGAACGATGGCGATGACACATATGGCGAGTGCACTGATGCGCAGTCGCCGTGGTGAAGAAATAGAGCCGCTGGATGACGAATTGCTGGCGGAACTGGCGCAATCCAGCCACTGGCAAGCCGTTGTGCAATTGCATCAGGTATTGTTGAAGGAATTTGCACTGGAAGTTAACCCGTGTGAAGAAGGCTATTTGCTGGCCAACCTTTATGGATTATGGATGGCTGCTAACGAAGAGGTTTGAAGCTCCCGATAAATCCACGTCGTACAACCTAAATATTCAAAAAAATGAATATTTAATTCAAGGAACAGAAACGAGGCAACAAGATGTTTGTAGAAGCATTGAAACGCCAGAATCCGGCGCTGATTTCCGCCGCACTAAGTTTGTGGCAGCAGGGCAAGATCGCCCCGGACAGTTGGGTGATCGACGTGGATCAAGTTCTGGAAAACGGCAAGCGGCTGATTGAGACGGCGCGGCTTTACGGCATTGAACTGTATCTGATGACCAAACAATTCGGTCGTAATCCGTGGCTGGCAGAAAAACTGCTGGCTCTGGGCTACAGCGGCATTGTGGCGGTGGATTACAAAGAGGCGCGAGTCATGCGCCGCGCCGGTTTGCCGGTAGCGCATCAGGGGCATCTGGTACAAATCCCTTGTCATCAGGTTTCTGACGCCGTTGAACAGGGAACCGACGTCATCACTGTGTTTACCCTCGACAAAGCGCGGGAAATTTCTGCGGCAGCGGTGAAGACCGGACGTGTGCAGTCTGTGCTGCTCAAAGTTTATAGCGACGATGATTTTCTTTATCCGGGGCAGGAGAGCGGTTTTGTACAGCATTCGCTGCACGAGGTGGTTGCTGAAATCCAGAATCTGCCGGGGCTACATTTGGCGGGACTTACCCATTTCCCTTGCCTGCTTTGGGATGAGGCTGCCGGGAAAGTTTTGCCGACACCGAATCTTCACACGCTGGTACAAGCACGGGATCAACTGGCGAAATCTGGTATTGCGATTGAGCAACTGAACGCACCTTCAGCGACCAGCTGCACGTCGCTGCCATTGCTGGCGGAATACGGTGTGACTCATACCGAACCCGGTCATGCGCTGACGGGCACTATTCCGGCAAATCAACAGGGCGATCAGCCTGAACGTATCGCGATGCTCTGGTTAAGTGAAATCTCCCATCATTTCCGTGGCGACAGCTACTGCTACGGCGGCGGTTACTACCGTCGTGGTCACGCGCAACATGCGCTGGTGTTTACGCCAGAAAATCAAAGAATTACTGAAACATATCTCAACGCCGTGGATGACAGCAGTATCGACTACACCCTGCCGCTGGCAGGCGAGCATCCGGTAAGCAGTGCAGTGGTGCTCTGTTTTCGCACGCAGATTTTTATCACCCGTAGCGATGTGGTGTTGGTGTCCGGTATTCACCATGGCGAACCAGAAATAGTTGGTCGTTATGACAGCCTAGGCAACCCTCTGGAGGCGTAAATGGCGCGATTTGTGGTGTTATTGATTGATAGCTTTGGCGTAGGGGCAATGAAAGATGTCACGTTGGTGCGTCCGCAGGATGCCGGGGCGAATACCTGTGGTCACATCCTGAGCCAGTTGCCGCATTTGCAGCTACCAACGCTGGAGACTCTGGGGCTAATCAACGCATTGGGTTATGCGCCTGGCGATATGCAGCCGTCAGACTCCGCAACCTGGGGCGTGGCAGAGCTGCAACATGAAGGTGGCGATACCTTTATGGGGCATCAGGAGATTTTAGGTACGCGCCCATTACCGCCGCTGCGGATGCCCTTTCGTGATGTGATTGACCGTGTTGAGCAGGCATTAGTTTCCGCTGGCTGGCAGGTTGAGCGTCGTGGCGATGATCTGCAATTTCTGTGGGTCAATCAGGCGGTTGCGATTGGCGATAATCTCGAGGCGGATTTAGGCCAGGTCTATAACATCACCGCCAATCTCTCTGTGATCTCTTTTGACGACGCAATCAAAATGGGTCGTATCGTGCGTGAGCAGGTACAGGTCGGGCGGGTCATTACATTTGGTGGCCTGTTAACCGACAGCCAGTGCATCCTCGATGCCGCAGAAAGCAAAGAAGGGCGCTTTATTGGCATCAATGCGCCGCGTTCTGGCGCCTATGACAACGGTTTCCAGGTCGTACATATGGGCTACGGTGTTGATGAAAAAGTGCAGGTGCCGCAAAAACTGTATGAAGCGGGCGTGCCAACCGTGCTGGTGGGTAAGGTGGCAGATATCGTCAGCAATCCTTATGGCGTGAGCTGGCAAAACCTGGTGGATAGCCAGCGGATTATGGATATCACCCTCAACGAATTTAACACCTATCCGACGGCGTTTATTTGTACCAATATCCAGGAAACCGACCTCGCTGGTCATGCAGAAGACGTCGCACGTTATGCGGAACGTTTGCAGGTCGTTGACCGTAACCTTGCCCGGCTTATTGAGGCGATGCAGCCAGATGATTGCCTGGTCGTGATGGCGGATCACGGTAACGATCCGACCATTGGTCACAGCCACCATACCCGCGAAGTGGTGCCAGTGCTGGTTTATCAGCAAGGGATGGTCGCTACGCAGCTTGGTGTGCGCACCACGCTTTCTGATGTGGGGGCTACCGTATGTGAATTTTTCCGCGCGCCACCGCCACAAAATGGTCGCTCTTTTCTTTCCTCCCTCCGGTTTGCAGGAGACACCCTATGAGTTTTGATCCGACGGGTTACACCCTGGCCCATGAGCATCTGCATATTGATCTCTCCGGCTTTAAAAACAACGTGGACTGCCGCCTTGATCAGTATGCGTTCATTTGCCAGGAGATGAACGACCTGATGGCCCGGGGCGTGCGTAATGTGATTGAGATGACCAACCGTTACATGGGGCGCAATGCGCAATTTATGCTCGATGTAATGCGCGAAACCGGGATCAACGTGGTGGCCTGTACCGGTTATTACCAGGACGCGTTTTTCCCGGAACATGTGGCGACCCGCAGCGTGCAGGAACTGGCGCAGGAGATGGTCGATGAAATTGAGCAGGGTATCGATGGCACTGACCTGAAAGCCGGAATTATCGCGGAGATCGGCTCCAGCGAAGGGAAGATTACGTCGCTGGAAGAGAAGGTGTTTATTGCCGCCGCGCTGGCACATAACCAGACCGGACGCCCGATCTCCACGCATACGTCGTTCAGCACGATGGGGCTGGAGCAACTGGCTCTGTTGCAAGCCCACGGAGTTGATCTTTCGCGCGTCACCGTCGGCCACTGCGATCTGAAAGACAATCTCGACAACATTTTGAAGATGATCGATCTCGGCGCGTATGTGCAGTTCGACACCATCGGCAAGAACAGTTACTACCCGGACGAAAAGCGCATTGCGATGCTCCATGCGCTACGTGACCGTGGGTTGCTGAACCGCGTCATGCTGTCGATGGATATTACGCGGCGCTCTCATTTAAAAGCCAACGGTGGTTATGGCTATGACTTTTTATTGACCACTTTTATTCCGCAATTGCGCCAGTCAGGATTCAGTCAGGCCGATGTGGATGTGATGTTACGTGAAAATCCCTCTCAATTTTTCCAATAAGGACAGACTCATGAAAAAGATTGGCGTTGCAGGCTTACAGCGTGAGCAGATTAAAAAAACCATTGAAGCGACGGCTCCTGGCTGTTTTGAAGTTTTCATTCACAACGACATGGAAGCGGCAATGAAAGTGAAATCCGGGCAACTGGATTACTACATCGGCGCGTGTAATACCGGTGCGGGCGCGGCCTTGTCGATTGCTATCGCGGTGATTGGCTATAACAAAAGTTGCACCATTGCCAAGCCGGGCATTAAAGCGAAAGACGAACATATCGCCAAAATGATCGCTGAAGGAAAAGTGGCGTTTGGCCTTTCCGTTGAGCACGTTGAACACGCGATTCCGATGCTGATTAACCATCTGAAATAAAAGGCACGACTATGGATCTGTATATTCAGATTATCGTGGTGGCGTGCCTGACGGGTATGACATCGCTTCTGGCGCATCGCTCGGCGGCCGTTTTTCATGACGGTATCCGCCCGATCCTGCCACAACTGATTGAAGGCTATATGAACCGTCGCGAGGCGGGGAGTATCGCTTTTGGTCTGAGCATTGGTTTTGTGGCCTCGGTGGGGATCTCTTTTACCCTGAAAACCGGGCTGCTCAACGCATGGTTACTCTTTCTTCCTACCGATATCCTCGGCGTACTGGCGATAAACAGCCTGATGGCGTTTGGTCTTGGTGCTATCTGGGGAATATTGATCCTCACCTGTCTGTTGCCAGTAAACCAGCTGCTGACCGCGCTACCGGTGGATGTATTAGGTAGCCTGGGGGAATTAAGCTCGCCGGTGGTTTCAGCTTTTGCACTGTTCCCGTTGGTGGCGATTTTCTACCAGTTTGGCTGGAAGCAAAGTCTGATCGCCGCCGTGGTGGTACTGATGACTCGTGTGGTGGTAGTGCGCTATTTCCCACATCTTAACCCTGAATCCATCGAAATCTTTATTGGCATGGTGATGCTGCTGGGGATCGCAATAACTCATGACCTGCGCCATCGTGATGAAAATGATATCGATGCCAGCGGTATGTCGGTGTTTGAAGAGCGTACATCACGGATTATCAAAAACTTACCGTATATCGCCATCGTGGGTGCATTGATTGCTGCCGTTGCCAGCATGAAGATTTTCGCCGGTAGTGAAGTGTCGATCTTCACACTGGAGAAAGCGTACTCCGCAGGCGTAACGCCGGAACAATCGCAAACACTAATCAACCAGGCGGCACTGGCAGAATTTATGCGCGGGCTGGGTTTTGTGCCGTTGATTGCCACCACCGCGTTAGCCACCGGTGTGTATGCAGTTGCGGGCTTTACCTTTGTTTATGCGGTGGGCTATCTCTCGCCGAATCCGATGGTTGCAGCGGTATTAGGCGCAGTGGTTATTTCGGCGGAAGTCTTGCTGCTTCGTTCGATCGGCAAATGGTTGGGGCGCTACCCGTCGGTACGTAATGCGTCGGATAACATCCGTAACGCCATGAATATGCTGATGGAAGTGGCGTTGCTGGTCGGTTCGATCTTTGCAGCAATCAAAATGGCGGGCTATACCGGATTCTCTATCGCGGTTGCCATTTACTTCCTCAACGAATCCCTGGGCCGTCCGGTACAGAAAATGGCGGCACCGGTCGTAGCAGTAATGATCACCGGCATCCTGCTGAATGTTCTTTACTGGCTTGGCCTGTTCGTTCCGGCTTAAGGAAGGCACCTATGAAGACGTTTCCTCTGCAAAGCCTGACGCTTATTGAGGCGCAGCAAAAGCAGTTTGCGCTGGTGGACACGATTTGCCGTCATTTTCCTGGCTGCGAGTTTCTTACCTGCGGTGATTTGGGCTTAACGCCGGGGCTAAATCAGCCCCGCATTACCCAGCGTGTGGAACAGGTGCTGGCTGACGCGTTTCACGCACAGGCCGCGGCGCTGGTACAGGGCGCGGGTACTGGCGCGATCCGTGCGGCACTGGCGGCTTTGCTCAAATCGGGGCAGCGTCTTCTGGTGCATGACGCGCCTGTTTACCCGACGACACGGGTTATTATTGAGCAGATGGGGCTAACGCTCATTACGGCTGATTTCAATGATCTGTCGGCACTGAAGCAGGTTGTTGACGAGCAACAACCTGATGCCGCGCTGGTGCAGCATACGCGCCAGCAGCCGCAGGACCGCTATGTGCTGGCAGACGTGCTGGCAACGTTGCGCGCGGCAGGTGTTCCAGCGTTAACCGATGACAACTATGCGGTGATGAAGGTAGCGCGAATCGGCTGCGAATGCGGGGCGAATGTGTCGACATTTTCCTGCTTCAAGCTGTTTGGGCCAGAGGGCGTTGGTGCGGTGGTAGGCGATGCCGATGTTATTAGCCGGATTCGCGCCACGCTCTATTCCGGCGGCAGTCAGATTCAGGGGGCGCAGGCATTAGAGGTGTTGCGTGGTCTGGTGCTCGCGCCAGTGATGCACGCGGTGCAGGCGGGGGTATCTGAACGGTTGCTGGCTTTGCTTAACGGCGGCGCGGTGGCGGAAGTGAAAAGCGCCGTCATTGCCAATGCACAGTCGAAGGTATTGATTGTGGAGTTTCATCAGCCGATTGCCGCCAGAGTGCTGGAAGAGGCGCAGAAACTCGGTGCCTTGCCTTACCCGGTTGGTGCAGAGTCGAAATATGAAATCCCGCCGCTCTTTTATCGACTTTCCGGAACGTTTCGCCAGGCGAATCCGCAGTTAGAACATTGCGCGATTCGCATTAACCCAAATCGCAGCGGTGAAGAGACGATATTGCGGATCTTGCGTGAAAGTATTGCCAGCATTTAATCGTTGTAAACGATATTTTTGAAAAGAATGCAGAAACAAATACGCCCTCGGGTAATCTCGAGGGCGTCAGGCAATTAAACCGGCGTTAGCCGATTTCTGTCAATGGCTTACTGTGCAGTCGGACCGCAACCGCCAATGATTTTAGAAATAGAAATAGCCGGGTGCAGCAGGTAGTCGTAAGAGCAGTTCTTATCACGGTTTTCAATATGACCAGTACATGCAGTTAACGTAGCCAGTACTGCGCCTACCAGTGCAACTTTAATAAATTTGTTCATTTACATTCCCTATGTATTATATATTAATTAACATTCATTGATTATATGAATATAAGCAGACTGCTCATTAAGAACGATACAGAAATATTCAATTAGCGTCAGTGAGCGATTGATTTAATTTTGTAAGTCGCTGTAACGGTGAAAATAACCCATTAGCAGACAATATTTATTAAGGGGTTATGTTTTTATCTGCTGAATATATAAAGAGAGTTGTAAACGAAAAAGGCCAGACTTCTCTGGCCCTGGTTAAATTAATGGTTAGAGAACCAGTTCAATTTATCGCGCAGGCCAACAACCCGACCAATAATAATTAGCGATGGACTGTTCATTTGCTGCGCCAGTTCGCCCAGCTGCGTGAGCGTACCGTCAATCACGCGCTGCGTGACTGCCGTTCCGTTTTCGACAATTGCCACCGGCATTTCACCAGGCATACCGTATTCAATCAGCTTTTGCTGAATAGTTGCAGCCTGATTCAGCCCCATATAAAACACCAGCGTCTGTTTTTCTGCCGCCAGGTTTTCCCAGTCCAGCTCGCCACCGGTTTTTAAGTGTCCAGTAATTAAGCGTACGCTCTGGGCATAATCGCGATGCGTGAGCGGAATACCCGAATAGGCAGAGCAACCAGAAGCTGCGGTAATACCCGGAACCACCGAGAATGGAATACCCGCGTTGCACAGTGTTTCCAGCTCTTCTCCGCCACGCCCGAAAATAAACGGATCGCCGCCTTTCAGACGCACCACGCGTTTACCTTTTTGCGCTTCCCGCAGCAGGATCTGGTTAATCTCTTCCTGCGGTACGCAGTGGTATCCCGCGCGTTTGCCGACGAAAACGCGATCAGCATCGCGGCGTACCAGATTCATAATATCGTCAGAAACCAGACGGTCGTAGACCACCACATCTGCCTGCTGAATTTGTTGCAGACCTTTCAGTGTCAGCAGTCCGGCATCGCCCGGACCTGCACCAACCAGCACCACTTCACCGCGATGGTCGAGCGGTTCGTTGATTAACTGTTCGGTGGTTTCAGTAATGGCTTTCTGATCGTTGTTGGCCAGCGACTGCGCCAGGCGGTCGTTAACGAATAATTTCTCCCAGAAACGGCGACGCTCACCCATCGTGGCGAACTGTTGTTTCACTCGCCCGCGTAATTGCCCGGCGTATTTCGCTACCTGGCCCAGATGTAACGGCAGCAGTGATTCGAGTTTTTCGCGCAACAGGCGCGCCAGAACCGGAGAGGTGCCGCCAGAGGAGACCGCTACCATGAGCGGCGAGCGGTCAATAATCGACGGCATAATAAAGCTGGCGGCTTTCGGCGCATCGACCACGTTACAGAAGATGCGACGAGCTTCAGCGGCTTCGCTGACGCGCTGGTTAAGCGCGTCATCATCTGTCGCTGCAATCGCCAGCCAGCAGGTGTCGAGAAGGCTTTCATCAAATGGCCCTTCGACGAGGGTTAACATGCCTGCATCTGCCCATGCGGTGAACTGTGGAATAAACGCTAATGCATTCACCGTTAAGCGAGCGCCTGCGTCTAACAGCAACCTTGCTTTGCGTTCCGCGACATCACCACCGCCGACAATCAGACAGTCGCGATCGCGTAATTGGCAAAATATAGGCAAATGATCCACGTAAAAACCCCTTAGTAATTAACCGGCAGCCGTTTCAGTTTGATTAAATTTGTCCGCAACCGGACGATTCGCTTTCGGCGTAGCATACCAATAACCCAATCCCATGAATACGGCACCCGATAAAGTATTACCCAGCGTCACCCACAGCAGGTTATGACCAATGCCCGCCAGCGTGTAGGCTTCGCTGTGGTTGCCGAACCAGGAGAGTGCGAACAGCGTCATGTTAGCGATGGAGTGCTCGTAGCCGGACGCGATAAATGCCAGCAAACACCACCAGATAGCGATAAATTTCGCCGCCCCTTCAGTGCGCAGCGCCATCCAGATTGCCAGGCAAACCAGCCAGTTACACAATGCACCTTTGAAGAACAGTACCATTGCCGGTGCAGTGGTTTTAGCCAGCGCAACGGAGTGAACGATGCTGGTATCTACCGGCAGCAGGCTACCGCCGCCCCAGCTATAAAGCATGGCAACGAAGACGGAACCGACCAGGTTACCCAGCCAGGTTTGCGGCAGGATTGCCCACATTTGCCCGTGGCTGATGGTGCCCGCTTTCACCCCAAAGGTGAGGAACATGGTGTGTCCGGTGAACAATTCAGAACCGGCGATAATCACCAGCGTTAAGGCGATACCAAAGGTCGCGCCCATCACCAGAGGACGTACGGACGGGTCGAGCAAATTACCGAGCGTGAAAATCAGGATGATCCCAAGACCCACATACGCGCCCGCCATCGCGGAGCTGACCCAAAAGCCGAGCGGGTTATTTGCCGACAGGCGTGCAATGCGCGCAGCGTTAGCCGCACACTTAGTAATAGTGTCTGTAAACATTTGATTATCCTTTAAAAAATAAAAACAAAAAATAAAACAAAAAGTTTAAAAAATGTCCTGCAATATACCGAAGGTTATTACAGGACCATGCAAAAAGGGGAGGCATTGCGCCTCCCGTTAAAATATTAACCGCGCAGCTGTACCACGCCGTCTTTCACTCGCGCGTCGTAATGCTTGACGGAAAACTGTTCGTCTTCCATGCACAAGCCGTCGCTTAAGCGAAAACGCTGCTTTTTCAGCGGACTGGCGACCCACAGCTCGCCCTGGTGTTCCGCAATCAACCCGCGTGACAGCACGCTGGACTCGAAGAACGGGTCGATGTTGCTGATCGCAAACACCTGATCGCTGTGATACGGGCGGAAAATTGCTACTTGTTCGTCACCTAACAGCGCGCAGACGCCGGTTTCAGGCAGGATGTCATCGATTTTGCAGATGTCTTTCCACTGGCTCATGCGTTGTCCTCCACCAGAGTTACCGGGATACGTTCATACGGCGTTGCCGGACGGTGCTGTTCGCGCTCTGGCACCATCTGCACGTTCGGGTCACGCTTGTCGCTGTTGATGAAGTGTTTGAAGCGAGTCTGCGCAGACGGCGTATTGACCGTTTCAGTCCATTCGCACACTACCGCTTCCCGCAGGCGCGCCATCTCTTCTTCCAGATGAGCGTTCAGCCCCAGTTTGTCGTCAATGATCACCGCTTTCAGGTAATCGATGCCACCTTCGAGGTTTTCTAACCACGGCGCGGTACGCGTCAGTTTGTCGGCAGTACGGATGTAGAACATCATGAAGCGGTCGAGATATTTGATCAGCGTTTCGCGATCGATATCCGCTGCCAGCAGATCCGCATGACGCGGTTTCATGCCGCCGTTACCGCAAACGTACAGGTTCCAGCCTTTTTCGGTGGCGATAATACCCACGTCTTTACCCTGAGCTTCTGAACATTCACGGGTACAGCCGGAGACACCGAACTTCATTTTGTGCGGCGTACGGATGCCTTTGTAACGGTTTTCCAGTTCCACGCCGAGGCCGACGCTGTCGCCAACACCGTAGCGGCACCAGGTGCTTCCCACGCAGGTTTTCGCCATACGCAGTGCTTTCGCATAGGCATGACCGGTTTCGAAGCCGGCTTCAATCAGTTGACGCCAGATCTCTGGCAGATCGTCTTTCTGTGCGCCAAACATCGCCAGGCGCTGAGAGCCGGTGATTTTGGTGTAGAGATTAAATTCACGCGCGATACGACCCACTGCCATCAGCCCTTCCGGGGTGATTTCACCGCCCGGAGAACGCGGGATCACCGAGTAGGTGCCGTCTTTCTGGATGTTCGCGAGGAAGTTGTCGTTAGAATCCTGCAGCGGAGTATGTTCCGGCTTCAGAATGTATTCGTTCCAGCAGGAGGCCAACAGCGAACCGACGGTCGGTTTACAAACTTCACAACCGTAACCTTTGCCGTGTTTCGCCAGCAGTTCTTCGAAGGTTTTAATGCCTTCAACGCGGATCAAATGGAACAGTTCCTGACGCGAATAAGCAAAGTGTTCACACAGGTTGTTGTTAACTTCGATACCCTGTTTCGCCAGTTCCGCGTTCAGTACCTGAGTGACCAGCGGAATACAACCGCCGCAGCCCGTACCGGCTTTGGTTTCGGCTTTCAGCGCCGCAACGGTGTGGCAGCCTTTGTTGATAGCAGCAATCAGGTCGCCTTTGGTGACGTCGAAGCAGGAGCAGATTTGCGCGCTGTCCGGCAGTTTATCAACACCGATAGACGGCTTACCGCTACCCGAGTGCGCTGGCAGGATCAGGGAATCCGGGTTTTCCGGCAGCTCGATAGCGTTCAGCACCAGTTGCAGCAGGTTGCCGTAGTCGCTGGTATCGCCCACCAGTACCGCACCGAGCAGGGTTTTGTTGTCTTCGCTGACAATCAGGCGTTTGTAGATCTCTTTGCTTTCGTCGAGGTAAACGTAGCTACGTGCGCCAGGCGTGCGACCGTGCGCATCACCAATACCGCCTACGTCTACGCCCAGCAGTTTCAGCTTGGCGCTAAGGTCTGCACCTTCAAAGGCGTTTTCGCTACCAAGAATATGGTCAACGGCGACCTGCGCCATTTTGTAGCCTGGTGCTACCAGACCAAATACACGGTTGTTCCAGCTTGCGCATTCACCGATGGCGTAGATATCCGGATCGGAAGTCTGGCAGGAATCATTTATGACGATACCCCCACGCGGAGCAACGTCCAGACCACACTGGGTTGCCAGCTTATCGCGCGGACGGATACCGGTAGAGAAGACGATAAAGTCGACTTCCAGTTCGCTGCCGTCGGCAAAACGCATGGTTTTACGCGCTTCAACACCTTCCTGCACAATCTCAAGAGTGTTTTTGCTGGTGTGAACGCGCACGCCCATACTTTCGATTTTGCGACGCAGCTGCTCGCCGCCCATCTGATCAAGCTGTTCCGCCATCAGCATAGGGGCAAATTCGATAACGTGGGTTTCAATGCCTAAGTTTTTCAGCGCGCCAGCAGCTTCCAGACCTAACAGGCCGCCACCAACAACGGCACCGCGCTTGCTGCGACGAGCGCAGGATTCAATGGCGTTGAGGTCTTCAATGGTGCGATAGACAAAGCAGTCCTGAGTATCAGAACCTTTAATTGGCGGGATCCACGGGTAGGAACCGGTCGCCATGATCAGCTTGTCATAAAAAACGGTACGTCCGGCGCTGGAGTGAATCACCTTCTCCTGACGGTTGATGGTGATAGCGCGTTCGCCGACCAGAACTTTGATGCCGTGTTTCTCGTAGAAGCCTTCGCGCACCAGCGACAGCTCTTCGGCGGTGTGGTGAGAGAAGTAAGACGAGAGGTGTACGCGGTCATAAGCGATGCGCGGTTCTTCACAGAAAACGGTAATATCAAAGTTGGCCGCATCAGATTTATCAAGAAGATCTTCGATAAAGCGATGGCCGACCATACCGTTACCGATAATTGCGAGTCTGACTTTGCTCATTTTTGCCTCGATTTCTTTTCTATTACCGCCTACCTTAACGATTCAGCAACCCCGCTTATTGATGTAAATCAAATTCACCTTTATATACTCCTTAAGGGGTATATTGCTGATTTGTA
Source organism: Escherichia sp. E.sYA108 (assembly GCF_011754335.1). Lineage (NCBI taxonomy): Bacteria > Pseudomonadati > Pseudomonadota > Gammaproteobacteria > Enterobacterales > Enterobacteriaceae > Escherichia > Escherichia sp. E.sYA108. Next base: position 410,831 of record NZ_JAAQVZ010000001.1, read on the forward strand.
TAAATTTTCTTAAGTCACGGAATTGTCTGATATTTCATGTTTGTGCAAAAAACAGACAAATTGAACGGATTTATAGAAATAGATGTACGTAGCAGAGTAAGAGAGGAAAAGGCCGGACGACGATAGTGCCGCCCGGCATGAACAATTAATGAGAGGTCAGGGTGTTATGCTGACGGTGACGGCTGACGAAACCTAACAGGAAGCACATCACAAAGACGACAGCGTACAGACCGTTTGCCGTCAGCAGCGCCGCCTGCGGACCACTATGTTCAACAATCGGGCCGGTAACCACAAAGGTCAACATAGTACCGATGGTCCCGCAGGTCAGGACAAAGTTAACCAGTTTTGGCGACGGTACTTTGGTCTGCTGTGAACCCAGGGTGATGATGGTGGTATAGATCGCGCTGGAGAAGAAGCCCAGGGCGAGAATTGACCACGCCATATGTGCCGGTGTTCCGGTGTTAAAGACGTACATCAGAATCGCAGCCAGACCAGCCAGTACGGTCAGAATGCGCTGCAAATCAAAGAAGCGAAGAATAAAGCTGAACGCCCACATGCCGACCATGTACGACATCCAGAAGTTACTTACCAGCGTGCCAGCGTCATTCAGGCTCATACCCAGACCTTTGGCATATTCTGGCACCCAGGAGATAAAACCTAACTGACCGAGGATGTAGCACAGCGCCGCAACAGAGAGAAACAGTACGCCGATCCCCCACTTTTCTTTCTCTACCGGAGCATCCGTTTTTGGCGCATGTTTGCCCAGCGCCGGGAACTCACAGCCGAAGGTCAGAATAAAAATAGCGACATATACCAGCCCGATGCAGGCATAAACCCAGTACCACTCAATGCTACGTGCCAGCAGAAACGCGGCGATCATTGGGAAAATCATCCCGGCCATACTGAAGAAGGAGTCGGTAAATAACAGGCGTGAACCGCGCTGACGTCCTTCATACATTTGTGTTACCAGGAATGTACCAATCGACATGGTGATGCCGCTGACCACCCCGAGAATGAACATCGCCGCCGAGAACAGCGCCAGGCTGTGGCTGAACATCAAACCGGCAACCGCCAGCACCATCAGGAGAAAGCCAAAACGTAACTGCGTTTTCAACGGGACGATTTCCATCAGCCAGGCGTTGAGGAAGATAGAGATTAAAATGCCGGCATTGAGGAAGGTGAAGGTGTTACTCATGCTGGAAACAGGCAGATTGAAATAATCGGCGATATTTCCCATCACCATCCCGGTGACAATAACCAACGCACCGGTCAGTGCGTAGGAAAGAAAGCTAATCCATGTGAGCTTGATGCGATTGCTGTTAGTCATGATTGGCCTGCGTTCAAAAATAAAATGGCATAGCGGGCTATGCCGCGAGCGGGCGATTTTAGGCGATTTTGTGATCTGATTAAATGTTTTATTGCAATCGGTTGCTAAATTGCATTTTAAGAGGTGATTTTGGTCACGGAATAAAAAGTTATCCTCAGGTTACATATATTTCAGATACGTAAAATTAGGTAAAGGGATGGCCTTGTTCTTGAAGGCTATTTAGAATCTCTTCACTTGCTTTTTTTCTGCTCTGTTTGTTAAGGAAATCTCATGTTCAAATCGACCCTGGCGGCGATGGCTGCTGTTTTCGCCCTTTCTGCTCTTTCTCCCGCAGCAATGGCAGCGAAAGGGGACCCGCACGTATTGTTGACAACCTCAGCTGGTAACATCGAACTGGAGCTGGATAAACAAAAAGCGCCAGTGTCTGTGCAAAACTTTGTCGATTATGTGAACAGTGGTTTTTATAACAACACGACCTTTCACCGCGTCATTCCTGGCTTTATGATTCAGGGCGGCGGTTTCACCGAGCAGATGCAGCAGAAAAAACCAAACCCGCCAATCAAAAATGAAGCTGATAACGGCCTGCGCAACACGCGTGGCACCATCGCGATGGCGCGTACCGCTGACAAAGACAGCGCCACCAGCCAGTTCTTTATCAACGTTGCCGATAACGCCTTCCTTGACCACGGTCAGCGTGATTTCGGTTACGCGGTATTTGGTAAAGTGGTGAAAGGCATGGACGTTGCCGATAAGATTTCCCAGGTGCCGACTCATGACGTTGGTCCGTACCAGAATGTGCCGTCAAAACCGGTAGTTATCCTTTCCGCTAAAGTCCTGCCGTAATGATTTCTCGCGCGGGCAATCTTGCCCGCGCTTCTGCTCTCCCGGCGTAACCCGGATTTGCCGCTTATACTTGTGGCAAATGGACACGTTCAGGGAGGCATCAAGTGAAGAAACTCACCGATAAGCAAAAGTCCCGTCTCTGGGAGCTTCAGCGTAATCGTAATTTCCAGGCCAGTCGCCGTCTTGAAGGCGTCGAGATGCCTTTAGTCACTCTTACTGCCGCAGAGGCTTTAGCGCGTCTTGAAGCGCTGAGGAGGCACTATGAGCGATAAATTCGGCGAAGGGCGCGATCCGTATCTTTATCCAGGCCTTGATATCATGCGTAACCGGCTGAACATCCGCCAGCAGCAGCGGCTGGAACAGGCCGCTTACGAAATGACGGCGCTGCGTGCTGCGACCATTGAACTTGGCCCGTTGGTTCGGGGTTTACCGCATTTGCGCACTATCCATCGCCAGCTGTATCAGGATATTTTCGACTGGGCGGGGCAACTGCGCGAAGTCGATATTTATCAGGGCGATACGCCGTTCTGCCACTTTGCTTATATCGAAAAAGAGGGCAATGCCCTGATGCAGGATCTGGAGGAAGAAGGTTATCTGGTTGGCCTGGAGAAAGCGAAGTTCGTCGAGCGGCTGGCGCATTACTATTGTGAAATCAACGTGCTGCATCCCTTCCGGGTGGGAAGTGGTTTGGCACAGCGGATCTTCTTCGAGCAACTGGCGATTCATGCCGGATATCAACTGAGCTGGCAGGGTATCGAAAAAGAGGCCTGGAATCAGGCAAATCAGAATGGGGCAATGGGGGATCTCACCGCGCTGCAGATGATATTTAGCAAAGTGGTAAGCGAAGCCGGGGAATCTGAGTAAAATAGCGCGGTTCTTTCGTACCGGAGCCGCCATGATCCTGCTTATTGATAACTACGATTCTTTTACCTGGAACCTCTACCAGTACTTTTGTGAACTGGGGGCGGATGTGTTGGTTAAGCGCAACGATGCGTTGACGTTGGCGGATATCGACGCCCTTAAACCACAAAAAATTGTCATCTCACCCGGCCCCTGTACGCCAGATGAAGCCGGGATCTCCCTTGACGTTATTCGTCACTATGCCGGACGCTTGCCGATTCTTGGCGTCTGCCTCGGTCATCAGGCAATGGCGCAGGCATTTGGCGGCAAAGTTGTGCGCGCCGCAAAGGTCATGCACGGCAAAACCTCGCCGATTACACATAATGGTGTGGGCGTATTTAAGGGGCTGGCAAATCCACTCACCGTGACACGCTACCATTCGCTGGTGGTGGAACCTGACTCATTACCGGAGTGCTTTGAAGTGACGGCCTGGAGCGAAACCCGCGAGATTATGGGGATTCGCCATCGCCAGTGGGATCTGGAAGGTGTGCAATTCCATCCAGAAAGTATTCTTAGCGAACAAGGACATCAACTGCTGGCTAATTTTCTGCATCGCTGATTTCTGATTGCCATTCAGTGATTTTTTATGCATATTTTGTGATTATAATTTCATATTTATTTATGCGTAACAGGGTGATCATGAGATGGCAATTGAACAAACAGCAATTACACGCGCGACTTTCGATGAAGTGATTCTGCCGATTTATGCTCCGGCAGAGTTTATTCCGGTAAAAGGTCAGGGCAGCCGAATCTGGGATCAACAGGGCAAGGAGTATGTCGATTTCGCGGGTGGCATTGCAGTTACGGCGTTGGGCCATTGCCATCCTGCGCTGGTGAACGCGTTAAAAACCCAGGGCGAAACTCTGTGGCATATTAGTAACGTTTTCACCAATGAGCCGGCGCTGCGTCTTGGCCGTAAACTGATTGAGGCAACGTTTGCCGAACGCGTGGTGTTTATGAACTCCGGCACGGAAGCTAACGAAACCGCCTTTAAACTGGCACGCCATTACGCCTGTGTGCGTCATAGCCCGTTCAAAACCAAAATTATTGCCTTCCATAACGCTTTTCATGGTCGTTCGCTGTTTACCGTCTCGGTGGGCGGGCAGCCAAAATATTCCGACGGCTTTGGGCCAAAACCGGCAGACATCATCCACGTGCCTTTTAACGATCTTCACGCAGTAAAAGCCGTGATGGATGACCATACCTGTGCGGTGGTGGTTGAGCCGATTCAGGGCGAGGGCGGCGTGACGGCAGCGACGCCAGAGTTTTTGCAGGGCTTGCGCGAGCTGTGTGATCAGCATCAGGCATTATTGGTGTTTGATGAAGTGCAGTGCGGGATGGGGCGGACCGGCGATCTGTTTGCTTATATGCACTACGGCGTGACGCCGGATATTCTGACCTCTGCGAAAGCGCTAGGCGGCGGCTTCCCGGTTAGCGCCATGCTGACCACGGCGGAGATTGCTTCCGCGTTTCATCCTGGTTCTCACGGTTCCACCTACGGCGGTAATCCTCTGGCCTGTGCAGTAGCGGGCGCAGCGTTTGATATCATCAATACCCCTGAAGTGCTGGAAGGTATTCAAGCGAAACGCCAGCATTTTGTTGACCATTTGCAGAAGATCGATCAGCAGTACGATGTGTTTAGCGATATTCGCGGTATGGGGCTGTTGATTGGCGCAGAGCTGAAACCACAGTACAAAGGTCGGGCGCGTGATTTCCTGTATGCGGGTGCAGAGGAAGGCGTAATGGTGCTGAATGCCGGGCCTGATGTGATGCGTTTTGCGCCGTCGCTGGTGGTGGAAGATGCGGATATCGATGAAGGGATGCATCGTTTCGCCCACGCGGTGGCGAAGGTGGTTGGGGCGTAAATAAGACGCATCAGGCAAAAGATGTCGGATGCGGCGTGAACACCTCATCCGATGGTTTAGCCTGTATTACGCCTTCGAATCCCGCAACTTGCGACTCAGCCAAATCCCGTGATGCGGTCGCTGCCGCCATGCCATCGACGAAATGGTGTGCATGGTGTTCAGATGACCAATAACCCGTTGTAAATGCTGCTCCAGCGTACCTGCCGCGCCTTCGTGCGGCTGCATCTCCGGCGCATCCATGATATTGGCATCGCCAGAACTACCCGGTTCGTCATACTCCAGTCGCTGCTGACAACGCTGAATGGCGATTTCACAAGACTGTAAATACTCTTGTGCCAGTTCCGGTGGCAATGCCCGGTGTTCCCGCGCCAGCGTGGTCATGGCATTAATATGCTCAACAATAAACTGGCTGTGCGTTACCCACAGTTTCATATCTGCCAGATAATGGCTGTTAAACGCCGGTTCCTGCATCGCCTGATTCAATGAGTTATACAGAGTGTTATGCGCCTGATTTACCCGCATTCGCTGCCAGGCCAGTGGCGTAGGTTGCGGGTCCTCGCTCAGAATCAAGCGAATCGCGTCCTGATAGGCTTCTAAAGCGTCATGGGCGTTCTTACGCAATAACCCGCTCTGCCACTGCGGCCACAGCCAGACAGTACCGCCGAAAGCAATTAAACAACCAATAATGGTATCGATAAGACGCGGAAGGATGTACTGCTCACCGTTCAGCCACAACAGTTGCAGGGTATACACTGCGGTAATAGTAAAACCGACCGTCGCCCAGCCGTAGTTTTTGCGCAATATCAGGTAGCTGGCGAGGGTGGTAATCAGCATCAAGGTCAGGGTGTAACCTTCGGGAATTTTAAAGTGTAGCGTCACGCCTGCAATGATTAACCCGACCACGGTTCCCACGGAGCGATTTACAATCCTCAGACGGGTTGCGCCATAGCCATTTTGCGTCACCAGCAATACTGTCATCAGGATCCAGTACGACTTCGGCAGATGAAGCGCGGTGCCCATCAGGCTGGCAACGCTTAACATCACACTGAGTCGTCCGGCATTGCGTAGCGCTGGAGACTTTAGTGACAGATAACTTTTCAGCGCCGGAAGTAATGGCATTCGCCGCTGTTTATCGGCCAGTAAGTCACGGGCATAGAGCGGTTTTTGGGTGCGCAGCACACGAGCAATGCGGCTGAAATGCCAGTAGCAGAATTGCCCAACCGGATTATCCGGGTGTTGGCGGGCGATTTTTTCCAGTGCGCCAATTTGCTTTTCCATCGTAAAACGCGTTGGCAGGCGATGGTAAAGAATGTCATCAGCCAGCACGCGCAGGCGAGCGGCGACGGTTTGCGCATTCCAGCGGATAACTTCTTCCGCATGGCTACGCTCGACCAGCTTTTGCACCTCTTCCGGCTGATGCAAACTGACCGAAATATGTTCCTGCAAATCCAGCGCCTCCTGGAAAATACGCAGCATCCGCTTGTAATCGGTATTATTTTGCGCGGAAAGCATATGCATTTGCTGATAGCACTGGGTAATTAGATCGACCGCTTTTTGCTGGCGCACCAGCAGCGGCGGCAGCGCTTTATCAGGGTCGGTGTGCTGGGTAAGCAGGCTGTATTTGGCTTCACAGTAATCTGCCAGTTCACGGTACAGCAGACTTAGTGACTCGCGTAGCGGTTGTTCGCGCCAGATCCAGAACCAAAACCAGTTAAACAATCCGTACCACAAAGTGCCCAGCGCATAGATGAGCAACGGTTCCCAGACCGGCATGTATCCCGCCAGACTGAGGGTAAAAATGGCAGCGAGCAGCGATGCGGGAAGCAATTTTGCGTGCAATGGCCCCAGTTCAGCAGTGACGCCAAGTACCAGCGTTAATCCGGTCAGCAAAAAGGGCAGGGGAACATCTTTTGCCAGTAGCACCTGTGTCAGCAAGCTACAGGTGGCAAACAGCGACGCACCAATGATTAAGCGTTTGAAAAAACGTTTATGAGGCGTATCAAGGCCCGCAATATTGCAACAGGCAGGAACGAGGGAGAAGAGCAGGCCGAATCGTAATTCGCCAAGCATTAACCCAACGGCCACGGGCAAACATAGCACCAGCGTTTGTCGAAGTGCATAGTTGATATCGGGGTGATAAATCAGTCTGCGCCACATCGGGGGAAACAAAATGGCGCGCTACCAGGTAACGCGCCACTCTGACGGGATTAACGAGTGCCGTAAACGACGATGGTTTTACCGTGTGCGGAGATCAGGTTCTGATCTTCCAGCATCTTCAGAATGCGTCCCACGGTTTCACGAGAACAGCCGACAATCTGACCGATTTCCTGACGGGTAATTTTGATTTGCATACCGTCCGGGTGAGTCATAGCATCCGGTTGTTTTGCCAGATTCAGCAGAGTCTGTGCAATGCGGCCCGTCACGTCGAGGAACGCCAGGTTGCCCACTTTCTCTGAAGTGACTTGCAGACGACGCGCCATCTGTGCAGACAGACGCATCAGAATGTCCGGGTTTACCTGAATCAATTGGCGAAATTTTTTGTACGAAATTTCAGCCACTTCACAGGCGGTTTTCGCACGTACCCATGCGCTACGTTCCTGGCCCTCTTCAAACAGGCCCAGTTCGCCAATAAAATCACCCTGATTCAGATAGGAGAGGATCATTTCTTTACCCTCTTCGTCTTTGATCAGCACTGCCACAGAGCCTTTAACGATGTAGTACAGCGTTTCCGCTTTTTCACCCTGGTGAATAAGCGTGCTCTTGGATGGGTACTTATGAATGTGGCAATGAGACAAGAACCATTCGAGAGTCGGGTCTGTTTGCGGTTTGCCAAGCACCATGCGCGGTTATCCTCTGTTATAAGCTTTCTCCAGAGCCAGATAACGCCGCTGTCTCTGGATTGCCGAAATATGCTTCCCGCTACCTGGGAAGGGGCTATCAACTGTACTGCACGGTAATGTGGCGTCCTTTGCATACATGCAGTACATCAATATATTACTGTAGCATCCTGACTGTTTTAGCATAGCTTTCGCTTTGTGTCTCCTGGTGTCTCGCTTCAGCATGACCCAGGTCGCCTTCCGTTGCGCGATTTGGTTAGTACGCGTACTCTGTCAGGAAAATTGACGCAGTGGAGTAGCAAAAATGCAAGCGCGAGTGAAGTGGGTCGAAGGGTTAACTTTTCTGGGCGAATCCGCCTCTGGTCACCAGATTTTAATGGACGGCAACTCAGGCGATAAAGCACCAAGCCCGATGGAAATGGTGTTGATGGCAGCGGGTGGTTGCAGTGCCATCGATGTGGTTTCTATCCTGCAAAAAGGGCGTCAGGATGTGGTCGATTGTGAAGTAAAATTGACCTCTGAACGCCGCGAAGAGGCACCACGCCTGTTTACGCACATTAATCTGCATTTTATCGTTACCGGTCGCGACCTGAAAGACGCAGCGGTTGCACGTGCGGTTGATCTCTCTGCCGAGAAATATTGTTCAGTGGCGCTGATGCTGGAAAAAGCGGTGAATATTACTCACTCGTATGAAGTGGTTGCCGCGTGATTTAACTATCCCGTTGTGAAGCCGGATAGTATTTTATCCGGCGTAATAGCAGCGTTACTCGATTTTCTTTCCTTCCATCAATCGTTGCACCAGCGGCAGCATAATTAATTCCATTGCCAGACCCATTTTGCCGCCAGGCACCACTAACGTATTGATGTGGGAAATGAATGAGCCTTGCAACATCGCCAGCAGCCAGGGGAAATCGATCCCTTCCAGATTACGAAAATGGATCACCACAAAGCTTTCATCCAGCGACGGGATACCTTTTGCCGCGAACGGATTTGAGGTGTCGACGGTGGGAACGCGCTGGAAATTAAGATGGGTGCGGGAAAACTGCGGTGTGATGTAGTTGATATAGTCTTCCATTGAACGCACTACCGAGTCCATCACTGCTTCTCGTGAGTGCCCGCGCTCGCTGGTGTCGCGGATCAGTTTTTGAATCCACTCAAGGTTAACGATAGGCACCACGCCGACCAGTAAGTCCACATGCTGCGCAACGTTATGCTGTGGCGTGACTACGCCGCCGTGTAAACCTTCATAAAACAGTACATCAGTGGGTTCCGGTAAAGATTGCCAGGGGGTGAATGTCCCCGGTACCTGATTCCACGGTACGGCTTCGTCGTAGGTATGCAGATATTTGCGAGATTTCCCTTTGCCGCTCTGACCGTATTCAATGAAGGTTTGTTCCAGCAGGCCGAAGTCGTTCGCTTCGGGGCCGAAGTAGCTGATATGCCGCCCGGCGTCGCGCGCTTTGCGGATCGCCATGTCCATTTCCGGGCGGGTATAACGGTGAAAACTGTCGCCTTCCACCTCGGCTGCATGCAGATTTAACTGCGCGAATATTTTACGAAACGCGAGGCTGGTGGTGGTGGTCCCCGCGCCGCTGGATCCTGTTACCGCAATGACCGGATGTTTGGCAGACATAGTAACTCCATGACTTAGCTATCATTATTATCTCGTCCGCCGACGGTTGCAGGTTATTCGCGAAACTGACTGCGCGGCATGATATTGACCGTTTCGTGCAGCTCCGACCATACCAGCACCGCTTCTCCGCACTGTAGCTGGCGTTTGACGTCGGCGACTTTCTGTTCAAGTGTACGCTCATGTTCACCATAATCGGTGCCTTCACGTAACACAAAGCTTTCAATTAAATTTTCCAGCGTTTCGGGGGAGAGGTCTTGCCACGGAATCAACATGATTTCGCCTCCAGATACGTTGTTAACCAGTCAGGAATGCGTGACTCCAGCCACATTTGCGGATGAAGTAATGTACCGCCAATAAAGCCAACATGACCGCCATGTTCAGTCAGCTGATACTCCACCTGCGGGGGGAGACTTTCCGGTTTCGGGATCACCTGATGATCCATAAACGGATCGTCTTTGGCGTGAATAATCAGTGTCGGTTTGGCTATCCGATTGAGCATCGGCATGGCGCTACACTGACGATAATAGTCGATAGCGTCAGCGTAGCCGTGAATTCTGGCGGTGATGAGATCGTCAAATTCACGGATGCGACGTACCGATTTTAACTGCGTGAGATTAATCGGCAGTGTTCCGGGGTAGGCTGCCAGCTTGCGCGCGGCATTGGCTTTTAACAGGTTCAGCAAGTAACGCTGATAAATGCGGGAAAAGCCCTTTTCCATATGGTAACTACAGGCCTCCAGCATAAACGGCGCAGAGACAATCACTGCCGCATCAATCGGGAGATCATTGCCTTCTTTTGCCAGCAAACAGGCCAGCATATTACCGCCGAGCGAATAGCCGACGGCAGCCGTTGGCGCATGACCAAACTCGCGTTGCAGCCAGCGTAAAAACCAACTGGCGTCTTCGGTTTCGCCCGAATGGTAAATGCGGTGCATACGGTTTGGTTCACCGCTGCATCCGCGAAAATGCATCACCACGCCCAGCCAGCCGCGCTTTTGCGCCGCCTCAACCAGACCGTGAGCGTAAGGGCTATTGAGACTGCCTTCCAGCCCGTGAAATACCACTAAACGCGGTTTATGCCGCGCCTGTGCAGGATCTTCACTCCACGCGAGATCGACAAAATCGCCGTCGGGCAACTCCAGCCGCTGCCAGTACGGGGTGAATTTCACCTTGCGACGGAACAGACGCGGCAGCATGGTTTGTAGATGACAATTGCTAAAGCCGCGCATAGGGGTGAATTCAGCACTGCTGCTAAATTCATTGGCATCGGTCGTTGTTATCTGCGCCATCAGTTGCTTTGGCCTTCCAGCAGCATCTGCTCAAGCTGCTCCTGGGCTTCCAGCCATGCCATTTCGCACTCTTCCAGGCCGGATTTGGCGCTGGCTTGCTGTTGCAGGCAGGCGGTCAACTCCGCTTTACGGTTTTGATCGTACAGTTCGCTGTCGCCGAGTTTCTCTTCCGCCTGCGCCAGTTGCGCGTTCAGCTTCTCCATCTCTTTTTCCAGACGGGCAATCTCTTTACGCAGTGGCTGGGTTTGCGCACGCAGCTCCGCTTCCCGACGCTTCTGATCTTTACGTGCCTGGGCGCTGTTCGCGTTCTCTTTTGGCGCTTCGTCGGTCTGGTTTTCCTGCTTTTGTACGTCGCTCAACCACTGTTGATAATCTTCCAGATCGCCGTCGAACGGTTCGACTTTACGATCGTGAACCAGGTAGAGATCGTCAGTGGTGGAACGCAGCAAATGACGGTCGTGCGAGACGACAACCAGCGCGCCTTCGAACTCGATTAATGCTTCGGTGAGTGCCTGACGCATGTCGAGGTCAAGGTGGTTGGTCGGTTCGTCGAGCAGCAGCAGATTCGGACGCTGCCAGACAATTAATGCCAGCACCAGGCGGGCTTTTTCCCCACCGGAGAAGCGGCGCGTTTCTTCGGTTACTTTATCGCCCTGGAAACCAAAGCCGCCGAGGTAGTCACGCAGTTTTTGTTCCAGCTCCTGCGGCGCTAAACGTGCCAGATGTTGAAGAGGCGATTCGTCGGCGCGCAGGTATTCCAGTTGATGCTGGGCGAAGTAGCCGAGCTTGATCCCTTTCGCCAGACCAATTTCACCGCTGACTGGCGCAAGTTCGCCGGCTAACAGTTTGATTAATGTCGATTTACCCGCGCCGTTGCGGCCTAACAGACCAATGCGCGAGCCGGGGACCAGATTCAGTTTAATCGAGTCGAGAATAATGCGATCACCATAGCCTGCGCTGACTTTTTCCATCTTTAATAACGGATTAGGCAGGCTTTCCGGCGCGCGGAAGCTAAAGCGGAACGGGTTGTCGACGTGCGCGGGGGCAATCAGCTCCATACGCTCGAGCATCTTGATGCGGCTCTGGGCCTGCTTCGCTTTGGTGGCTTTGGCACGGAAACGGTCGATATAACTTTGCAAATGCGCCACGCGTTCCTGCTGGCTTTCATACATCGCTTGTTGCTGCGCCAGACGGGTGGCGCGCTGTACTTCAAACGAACTGTAGTTGCCGGTGTACTCGAACATGCTTTGTTGTTCGATATGAATAATTTTATCAACGATCGGATCGAGGAAATCGCGATCGTGAGAGATCAGGATCAGCGTGCCCTGATAGCTCTTCAGCCATTTTTCCAGCCAGATAACGGCATCGAGATCGAGGTGGTTAGTCGGTTCGTCGAGCAGCAGCAAGTCTGAACGGCAAATCAGCGCCTGGGCAAGGTTAAGACGCATACGCCAGCCACCGGAGAAATCACTTACCGGGCGCTCCAGTTGTTCATTGCTGAAACCGAGGCCGTGCAGCAGGCTGGCGGCACGGGAGCGAATACTCCATGCGTCAATAGCATCCAGCTTGCCATGAATGGTCGCAATGGCGTGCCCGTCGTTACGTTCGTTGGCGTCGTGTAGCTGCGCTTCCAGTTGACGATATTCACGGTCGCCGTCAATGACATATTCCAGCGCCGCTTGCGGTAACGCCGGTGTTTCCTGATTCACCCACGCCAGTTGCCAGCTTCCCGGAAAGGTGTAGCTGCCGCCGTCGGCGCTGATTTCATTTTTCAGCAATGCCAGCAGGGTAGATTTACCACAGCCGTTTTTACCCACCAGGCCGACTTTCTGCCCAGGGTTGATGGTGGCGGTGGCATTATCCAGCAGGACGCGCACGCCGCGACGAATTTGTAACGAGGAAAAAACAATCATAAGGCGCCGTATGTTCAGACTATGTTAACTTATCATTATGATAATGTAATGTATGGGCGAGCTGCCGCACCGGGCGCAATGGTAGCCCAAAACAGCGACTATACACAAAAACCATACCGGGAGGGGGATGATGTCTCAGCCAGCGAAAGTTTTGCTGCTGTATGCCCATCCGGAATCTCAGGACTCGGTGGCAAACCGGGTTCTGCTTAAACCGGCCACGCAGCTCAGCAATGTTACCGTGCACGACCTTTACGCGCACTATCCCGACTTTTTTATTGATATCCCTCGTGAGCAGGCATTACTGCGCGAGCACGAGGTGATTGTCTTTCAGCATCCTCTTTATACCTATAGCTGCCCGGCGCTACTGAAAGAGTGGCTGGACCGGGTATTAAGCCGTGGTTTTGCCAGCGGACCGGGGGGAAACCAACTGGCGGGAAAGTACTGGCGTAGCGTGATTACCACCGGGGAGCCGGAAAGTGCTTACCGTTATGACGCGTTGAATCGCTACCCGATGAGCGATGTTCTGCGCCCCTTTGAACTGGCGGCGGGCATGTGCCGGATGCATTGGTTAAGCCCCATCATTATTTACTGGGCGAGACGGCAAAGCGCACAGGAGCTGGCGAGCCACGCCAGAGCCTACGGTGACTGGCTGGCAAATCCGCTGTCTCCAGGAGGCCGCTGATGGAAGGTTCTGATTTTTTACTCGCAGGAGTGCTGTTTCTCTTCGCGGCGGTGGCTGCGGTGCCGCTGGCATCGCGGCTGGGTATTGGTGCAGTGTTGGGATATTTGCTGGCGGGGATTGCGATTGGCCCGTGGGGGCTGGGGTTTATTAGCGACGTCGATGAGATCCTCCACTTTTCGGAACTCGGCGTGGTATTCCTGATGTTTATCATCGGCCTTGAGTTGAATCCCTCCAAGCTTTGGCAACTGCGGCGTTCGATTTTTGGCGTAGGCGCGGCACAGGTGCTGTTAAGCGCGGCGTTGCTGGCAGGATTATTGATGCTGACCCATTTCTCATGGCAGGCGGCGGTGGTCGGTGGCATTGGCCTTGCGATGTCTTCAACTGCAATGGCGTTGCAATTGATGCGTGAGAAAGGGATGAATCGCAGCGAATCCGGCCAGTTAGGTTTCTCGGTACTGCTGTTTCAGGATCTGGCGGTGATCCCGGCACTGGCGTTAGTGCCGTTGTTGGCGGGTTCGGCAGACGAACATTTCGACTGGATGAAGATCGGCATGAAGGTGCTGGCGTTTGTCGGCATGCTGATTGGCGGGCGCTATTTACTGCGTCCGGTATTCCGTTTTATTGCAGCTTCTGGCGTGCGGGAAGTGTTCACCGCTGCGACGCTGCTGCTGGTGTTGGGTTCCGCATTGTTTATGGATGCGCTGGGGTTGTCGATGGCGCTCGGTACGTTTATTGCGGGTGTGCTACTGGCGGAAAGTGAATATCGCCATGAACTGGAAACGGCTATCGATCCCTTCAAAGGCTTGCTGCTCGGTTTGTTCTTTATCTCTGTCGGCATGTCGCTCAACCTCGGGGTGCTTTATACCCATCTGTTGTGGGTAGTGATAAGTGTGGTTGTGCTGGTGGCGGTGAAAATTCTCGTGCTGTATCTGCTGGCGCGATTGTATGGCGTGCGCAGTTCTGAGCGGATGCAGTTTGCTGGCGTGTTGAGTCAGGGCGGTGAGTTTGCCTTTGTCCTCTTTTCTACCGCTTCTTCACAACGCTTATTCCAGGGCGACCAGATGGCGCTGTTGCTGGTGACGGTGACGCTTTCCATGATGACCACGCCGCTGCTGATGAAGCTGGTCGATAAATGGCTATCCCGCCAGTTTAACGGACCGGAAGAAGAAGACGAAAAACCATGGGTCAACGATGATAAACCGCAGGTCATTGTCGTGGGCTTTGGGCGTTTTGGTCAGGTGATTGGTCGTTTGCTGATGGCAAATAAAATGCGCATTACTGTACTGGAGCGGGATATCAGTGCCGTTAACCTGATGCGCAAATATGTCTACAAAGTTTATTACGGCGACGCCACGCAGGTAGATCTTTTACGTTCTGCGGGTGCAGAGGCCGCTGAGTCTATCGTCATTACCTGTAACGAGCCGGAAGACACTATGAAGCTGGTGGAAATATGCCAGCAGCACTTTCCGCATTTGCATATTCTTGCGCGAGCGCGCGGACGTGTGGAAGCGCATGAGTTATTACAGGCAGGGGTGACGCAGTTTTCCCGTGAAACATTCTCCAGTGCGTTAGAGCTGGGGCGCAAGACGCTGGTCACGCTTGGCATGCATCCGCATCAGGCGCAGCGCGCGCAACTGCATTTTCGCCGCCTGGATATGCGAATGCTGCGGGAGTTAATCCCGATGCATGCTGATACCGTACAAATTTCTCGCGCCAGGGAAGCCCGACGTGAACTGGAAGAGATTTTCCAGCGTGAAATGCAACAAGAACGACGCCAGCTGGACGGCTGGGATGAATTTGAGTAGAGGGTAAAGATGGCAATCCGAAAACGTTTTATTGCGGGCGCAAAATGCCCGGCCTGTCAGGCACAGGATTCAATGGCGATGTGGCGCGAAAATAATATTGATATCGTTGAATGTGTTAAGTGTGGACATCAGATGCGAGAAGCAGACAAAGAAGCCCGCGATCACGTCCGCAAAGATGAGCAAGTGATTGGGATTTTTCATCCGGACTAGCGATATGCGCCGAGTTTTTTTAAGCTAGTGAGTACACGGCTGCAGAATTCCGCTACAATCTGCGCCACTATTCTTCCCATGCTCAGGAGATATCATGAAAGTAGCAAAAGACCTGGTGGTCAGCCTGGCCTATCAGGTACGTACAGAAGACGGTGTGTTGGTTGATGAGTCTCCGGTGAGTGCGCCGCTGGACTACCTGCATGGTCACGGTTCCCTGATCTCTGGCCTGGAAACAGCGCTGGAAGGTCATGAAGTTGGCGACAAATTTGATGTCGCTGTTGGCGCGAACGACGCTTACGGTCAGTACGACGAAAACCTGGTGCAGCGCGTTCCTAAAGACGTATTTATGGGCGTTGATGAACTGCAGGTAGGTATGCGTTTCCTGGCTGAAACCGACCAGGGTCCGGTACCGGTTGAAATCACTGCGGTTGAAGACGATCACGTAGTGGTTGATGGTAACCACATGCTGGCTGGTCAGAACCTGAAATTCAACGTTGAAGTTGTGGCGATTCGCGAAGCGACCGAAGAAGAACTGGCTCATGGTCACGTTCACGGCGCGCACGATCACCACCACGATCACGACCACGACGGTTGCTGCGGTGGTCATGGCCACGATCACGGTCATGAACACGGTGGCGAAGGCTGCTGTGGCGGTAAAGGCAACGGCGGTTGCGGTTGCCACTAATATCGAAAAGGTGACAAAAAAGCGGGGAATCCCCGCTTTTTTTACGCCTCAATAATGTGGCGGAGGCGTTTCTTCAGCCTGCGACGCGATGTTCGACGGCTGGCTGGCTTTTAACTTCTCGGTCAGCAGACGCAGATGATCGCGCAGTTTCGCCATCTCCATTTCATGAGCGGTCACCGTGACGTTCAGTTCTTCAATGGTGATTTCCTGAAAAGCCAGTCGGCTCTCCAGCTCTGCCAGGCGTGCTTCCAATGATAAATCCTGCATGATTCACCTCTTTTGTCGAATGGTCGCCGCGGATTCTACTTAACTTTGCTGCCCGAGACAGCACTCATTTCGCGGTCATCGAAACTAATTTAAACAAAAAGAGTCTGAAAATAGATGATAATAGGGCGTGTCTGTATGTAGATTTGTTCGACAACGCTTTATAGTACCCTTCTGATAATAGTTAACCCTGGGGTGAGATGCCCCGATCCTGGAGATATGGATGAAATCACTGTTTAAAGTAACGCTGCTGGCGACCACAATGGCCGTTGCCCTGCATGCACCAATCACTTTTGCTGCTGAAGCTGCAAAACCTGCTACAACTGCTGACAGCAAAGCAGCGTTCAAAAATGACGATCAGAAATCAGCTTATGCACTGGGTGCTTCGCTGGGTCGTTACATGGAAAACTCTCTTAAAGAACAAGAAAAACTGGGCATCAAACTGGATAAAGATCAGCTGATCGCTGGTGTTCAGGATGCATTTGCTGATAAGAGCAAACTTTCCGACCAAGAGATCGAACAGACTCTGCAAGCATTCGAAGCTCGCGTGAAGTCTTCTGCTCAGGCGAAGATGGAAAAAGACGCGGCTGATAACGAAGCAAAAGGTAAAGAGTACCGCGAGAAATTTGCCAAAGAGAAAGGTGTGAAAACCTCTTCCACTGGTCTGGTTTATCAGGTAGTAGAAGCCGGTAAAGGCGAAGCCCCGAAAGACAGCGATACTGTTGTAGTGAACTACAAAGGTACGCTGATCGACGGTAAAGAGTTCGACAACTCTTACACCCGTGGTGAACCGCTCTCTTTCCGTCTGGACGGTGTTATCCCGGGTTGGACAGAAGGTCTGAAGAACATCAAGAAAGGCGGTAAGATCAAACTGGTTATTCCACCAGAACTGGCTTACGGCAAAGCGGGTGTTCCGGGGATCCCACCGAATTCTACCCTGGTGTTTGACGTAGAGCTGCTGGATGTGAAACCAGCGCCGAAGGCTGATGCAAAGCCGGAAGCTGATGCGAAAGCCGCAGACTCTGCTAAAAAATAAGCACTAAGAACCGCCGCCTGACCAGGCGGCGGTTTTTTTATTACAGGCCGGATATAATTAGTGCTGGAAAGCGGAACCTCCGCTGTATTAATTTAGTTACCCGCATCATTAATGAGCCTGCCCTGAAAAGTTAACGACAGGCTCCTGAAAAGGAGTGTTTTTTTTCATGTCCAGGTCGCTTTTAACCAACGAAACCAGTGAGTTGGATTTACTGGATCAACGTCCTTTTGACCAGACCGATTTTGATATTCTGAAATCCTACGAAGCGGTGGTGGACGGGTTAGCGATGCTTATTGGCTCCCACTGTGAAATCGTTTTGCACTCTTTGCAGGATCTAAAATGTTCAGCCATTCGCATTGCTAACGGTGAACATACAGGCCGGAAGATTGGTTCGCCAATTACTGACCTGGCGCTACGTATGCTGCACGATATGACGGGAGCGGATAGCAGCGTTTCTAAATGCTACTTTACTCGCGCCAAAAGCGGCGTATTAATGAAGTCCCTGACTATCGCGATTCGTAACCGCGAACAGCGTGTAATTGGTCTGCTGTGCATCAATATGAATCTTGATGTTCCCTTCTCGCAGATTATGAGCACTTTTGTGCCGCCGGAAACTCCGGATGTCGGTTCAAGCGTCAACTTTGCCTCTTCTGTTGAAGATCTGGTTACCCAAACGCTGGAGTTTACCATCGAAGAAGTGAATGCCGATCGCAATGTTTCTAATAACGCCAAAAATCGTCAGATCGTGCTAAATCTCTACGAGAAAGGGATCTTCGATATTAAAGACGCGATCAACCAGGTTGCTGACCGCCTGAACATCTCCAAACACACTGTCTATCTCTACATCCGCCAGTTCAAGAGCGGTGATTTCCAGGGGCAAGATAAGTAATGCGTTTTGCCATCGTGGTGACCGGGCCAGCATACGGTACGCAACAGGCGAGTAGTGCTTTTCAGTTTGCGCAGGCGCTAATAGCAGAAGGCCATGAGTTAAGCAGCGTTTTTTTCTATCGGGAAGGGGTCTATAACGCTAACCAATTGACCTCACCGGCAAGCGACGAATTTGACCTTGTGCGCAGCTGGCAACAGTTGAATATGCAACATGGTGTGGCGCTGAATATCTGCGTAGCGGCGGCATTACGCCGTGGCGTTGTTGATGAAACGGAAGCCGGAAGACTGGGGCTGGCTTCGTCAAACCTTCAGACGGGATTTACCTTAAGCGGACTTGGCGCGCTGGCGGAAGCCTCGCTGACCTGTGACAGGGTGGTACAGTTCTGATGAAACGAATTGCGTTTGTTTTTTCTACTGTGCCTCATGGCACCGCGGCTGGCCGCGAGGGATTAGATGCTTTACTCGCAACTTCCGCATTAACTGACGATCTGGCCGTCTTCTTTATTGCTGATGGCGTTTTTCAGCTGCTGCCAGGACAAAAGCCCGATGCAGTGCTGGCGCGTGATTACATTGCCACTTTTAAATTGTTGGGTCTGTACGATATTGAACAGTGCTGGGTTTGTGCGGCTTCACTGCGCGAACGCGGGTTAGATCCGCAGACACCTTTTGTTGTCGAAGCCACGCCGCTCGAAGCAGATGCCTTACGCCGCGAACTCGCCAACTACGATGTTATTTTGAGGTTTTGAGGCATTTATGCTGCACACATTACATCGTTCACCCTGGCTGACGGATTTTGCTGCGCTGCTGCGTCTGCTCAGTGAAGGTGACGAACTGCTATTATTGCAAGATGGCGTAACTGCCGCAGTTGACGGCAACCGCTACCTTGAAAGTCTGCGTAATGCCCCCATTAAGGTCTATGCTCTGAACGAAGACCTTATTGCCCGCGGTTTGACTGGTCGAATTTCGAACGACATCATTCCCATTGACTATACTGATTTCGTCAGACTTACGGTTAAGCACTCCAGCCAGATGGCCTGGTGATGGCGGGATCGTTGTATATTTCTTGACACCTTTTCGGCATCGCCCTAAAATTCGGCGTCCTCATATTGTGTGAGGACGTTTTATTACGTGTTTACGAAGCAAAAGCTAAAACCAGGAGCTATTTAATGGCAACAGTTAACCAGCTGGTACGCAAACCACGTGCTCGCAAAGTTGCGAAAAGCAACGTGCCTGCGCTGGAAGCATGCCCGCAAAAACGTGGCGTATGTACTCGTGTATATACTACCACTCCTAAAAAACCGAACTCCGCGCTGCGTAAAGTATGCCGTGTTCGTCTGACTAACGGTTTCGAAGTGACTTCCTACATCGGTGGTGAAGGTCACAACCTGCAGGAGCACTCCGTGATCCTGATCCGTGGTGGTCGTGTTAAAGACCTCCCGGGTGTTCGTTACCACACCGTACGTGGTGCGCTTGACTGCTCCGGCGTTAAAGACCGTAAGCAGGCTCGTTCCAAGTATGGCGTGAAGCGTCCTAAGGCTTAATGGTTCTCCGTTAAGTAAGGCCAAACGTTTTAACTTAAATGTCAAACTAAACTCGTAGAGTTTTGGACAATCCTGAATTAACAACGGAGTATTTCCATGCCACGTCGTCGCGTCATTGGTCAGCGTAAAATTCTGCCGGATCCGAAGTTCGGATCAGAACTGCTGGCTAAATTTGTAAATATCCTGATGGTAGATGGTAAAAAATCTACTGCTGAATCTATCGTATACAGCGCGCTGGAGACCCTGGCTCAGCGCTCTGGTAAATCTGAACTGGAAGCATTCGAAGTAGCTCTCGAAAACGTGCGCCCGACTGTAGAAGTTAAGTCTCGCCGCGTTGGTGGTTCTACTTATCAGGTACCAGTTGAAGTCCGTCCGGTTCGTCGTAATGCTCTGGCAATGCGTTGGATCGTTGAAGCTGCTCGTAAACGCGGTGATAAATCCATGGCTCTGCGCCTGGCGAACGAACTTTCTGATGCTGCAGAAAACAAAGGTACTGCAGTTAAGAAACGTGAAGACGTTCACCGTATGGCCGAAGCCAACAAGGCGTTCGCACACTACCGTTGGTAATCCCTTCGGAGTTTTAGTCACCAGGCGGGCGCTTCCAGTAAGCAGCCCGCTTTGGGCTACTTAAATTGAACGCCTAAAAGATAAACGAGGAAACAAATGGCTCGTACAACACCCATCGCACGCTACCGTAACATCGGTATCAGTGCGCACATCGACGCCGGTAAAACCACTACTACCGAACGTATTCTGTTCTACACCGGTGTAAACCATAAAATCGGTGAAGTTCATGACGGCGCTGCAACCATGGACTGGATGGAGCAGGAGCAGGAACGTGGTATTACCATCACTTCCGCTGCGACTACTGCATTCTGGTCTGGTATGGCTAAGCAGTATGAGCCGCATCGCATCAACATCATCGACACCCCGGGGCACGTTGACTTCACAATCGAAGTAGAACGTTCCATGCGTGTTCTCGATGGTGCGGTAATGGTTTACTGCGCAGTTGGTGGTGTTCAGCCGCAGTCTGAAACCGTATGGCGTCAGGCAAACAAATATAAAGTTCCGCGTATTGCGTTCGTTAACAAAATGGACCGCATGGGTGCGAACTTCCTGAAAGTTGTTAACCAGATCAAAACCCGTCTGGGCGCGAACCCGGTTCCGCTGCAGCTGGCGATTGGTGCTGAAGAACATTTCACCGGTGTTGTTGACCTGGTGAAAATGAAAGCTATCAACTGGAACGACGCTGACCAGGGCGTAACCTTCGAATACGAAGATATCCCGGCAGACATGGTTGAACTGGCTAACGAATGGCACCAGAACCTGATCGAATCCGCAGCTGAAGCTTCTGAAGAGCTGATGGAAAAATACCTGGGTGGTGAAGAACTGACTGAAGCAGAAATCAAAGGTGCTCTGCGTCAGCGCGTTCTGAACAACGAAATCATCCTGGTAACCTGTGGTTCTGCGTTCAAGAACAAAGGTGTTCAGGCGATGCTGGATGCGGTAATTGATTACCTGCCATCCCCGGTTGACGTACCTGCGATCAACGGTATCCTGGACGACGGTAAAGACACTCCGGCTGAGCGTCACGCAAGTGATGACGAGCCGTTCTCTGCACTGGCGTTCAAAATCGCTACCGACCCGTTTGTTGGTAACCTGACCTTCTTCCGTGTGTACTCCGGTGTGGTTAACTCTGGTGATACCGTACTGAACTCCGTGAAAGCTGCACGTGAGCGTTTCGGTCGTATCGTTCAGATGCACGCTAACAAACGTGAAGAGATCAAAGAAGTTCGCGCGGGCGACATCGCAGCTGCAATCGGTCTGAAAGACGTAACCACTGGTGACACCCTGTGTGACCCGGATGCGCCGATCATTCTGGAACGTATGGAATTCCCTGAGCCGGTAATCTCCATCGCAGTTGAACCGAAAACCAAAGCTGACCAGGAAAAAATGGGTCTGGCTCTGGGCCGTCTGGCTAAAGAAGACCCGTCTTTCCGTGTATGGACTGACGAAGAATCTAACCAGACCATCATCGCGGGTATGGGCGAACTGCACCTCGACATCATCGTTGACCGTATGAAGCGTGAATTCAACGTTGAAGCGAACGTAGGTAAACCGCAGGTTGCTTACCGTGAAACTATCCGCCAGAAAGTTACCGATGTTGAAGGTAAACACGCGAAACAGTCTGGTGGTCGTGGTCAGTATGGTCATGTTGTTATCGACATGTACCCGCTGGAGCCGGGTTCAAACCCGAAAGGCTACGAGTTCATCAACGACATTAAAGGTGGTGTAATCCCTGGCGAATACATCCCGGCCGTTGATAAAGGTATCCAGGAACAGCTGAAAGCAGGTCCGCTGGCAGGCTACCCGGTAGTAGACATGGGTATTCGTCTGCACTTCGGTTCTTACCATGACGTTGACTCCTCTGAACTGGCGTTTAAACTGGCTGCTTCTATCGCCTTTAAAGAAGGCTTTAAGAAAGCGAAACCAGTTCTGCTTGAGCCGATCATGAAGGTTGAAGTAGAAACTCCTGAAGAGAACACCGGTGACGTTATCGGTGACTTGAGCCGTCGTCGTGGTATGCTCAAAGGTCAGGAATCTGAAGTTACTGGCGTTAAGATCCACGCTGAAGTACCGCTGTCTGAAATGTTCGGATATGCAACTCAGCTGCGTTCTCTGACCAAAGGTCGCGCATCATACACTATGGAATTCCTGAAGTATGATGAAGCGCCGAGTAACGTTGCTCAGGCCGTAATTGAAGCCCGTGGTAAATAAGCCTAAGGGTTAATACCAAAGTCCCGTGCTCTCTCCTGAAGGGGAGAGCACTATAGTAAGGAATATAGCCGTGTCTAAAGAAAAATTTGAACGTACAAAACCGCACGTTAACGTTGGTACTATCGGCCACGTTGACCACGGTAAAACTACTCTGACCGCTGCAATCACCACCGTACTGGCTAAAACCTACGGCGGTGCTGCTCGTGCATTCGACCAGATCGATAACGCGCCGGAAGAAAAAGCTCGTGGTATCACCATCAACACTTCTCACGTTGAATACGACACCCCGACCCGTCACTACGCGCACGTAGACTGCCCGGGGCACGCCGACTATGTTAAAAACATGATCACCGGTGCTGCTCAGATGGACGGCGCGATCCTGGTAGTTGCTGCGACTGACGGCCCGATGCCGCAGACTCGTGAGCACATCCTGCTGGGTCGTCAGGTAGGCGTTCCGTACATCATCGTGTTCCTGAACAAATGCGACATGGTTGATGACGAAGAGCTGCTGGAACTGGTTGAAATGGAAGTTCGTGAACTTCTGTCTCAGTACGACTTCCCGGGCGACGACACTCCGATCGTTCGTGGTTCTGCTCTGAAAGCGCTGGAAGGCGACGCAGAGTGGGAAGCGAAAATCCTGGAACTGGCTGGCTTCCTGGATTCCTACATTCCGGAACCAGAGCGTGCGATTGACAAGCCGTTCCTGCTGCCGATCGAAGACGTATTCTCCATCTCCGGTCGTGGTACCGTTGTTACCGGTCGTGTAGAACGCGGTATCATCAAAGTTGGTGAAGAAGTTGAAATCGTTGGTATCAAAGAGACTCAGAAGTCTACCTGTACTGGCGTTGAAATGTTCCGCAAACTGCTGGACGAAGGCCGTGCTGGTGAGAACGTAGGTGTTCTGCTGCGTGGTATCAAACGTGAAGAAATCGAACGTGGTCAGGTACTGGCTAAGCCGGGCACCATCAAGCCGCACACCAAGTTCGAATCTGAAGTGTACATTCTGTCCAAAGATGAAGGCGGTCGTCATACTCCGTTCTTCAAAGGCTACCGTCCGCAGTTCTACTTCCGTACTACTGACGTGACTGGTACCATCGAACTGCCGGAAGGCGTAGAGATGGTAATGCCGGGCGACAACATCAAAATGGTTGTTACCCTGATCCACCCGATCGCGATGGACGACGGTCTGCGTTTCGCAATCCGTGAAGGCGGCCGTACCGTTGGCGCGGGCGTTGTTGCTAAAGTTCTGGGCTAATTACACGTTAATTAGTTTTGAATTGAAAAGGGCGCTTCGGCGCCCTTTTTGCATTTGTTGACTGCATATCTTATTCGTACTGTCAGAACGAATAAATTATTCATATTTAAAATATCAATTCAATTTAATATTTTAAATATGAATGTTTCTGTTTTTAAAATGCTTCATTTGTCAGGCTTTTTTCTTATTTTTAATGCCGCACTTTAATTCATATTGAAGGGTTCTCGTAAAACGTAAATAATTCCTGCGTAGGACTTTTGTTTTGCAGTTTTTACGTTACAAGGGATTATAATGAAATTAAATATATTTACTAAATCTATGATTGGTATGGGGCTGGTGTGTTCCGCTCTGCCAGCATTGGCAATGGAAGCATGGAATAACCAACAAGGTGGTAATAAATATCAGGTTATTTTCGATGGCAAAATTTATGAAAATGCCTGGTGGGTTTCTTCTACAAATTGCCCGGGAAAAGCGAAAGCAAATGATGCAACTAACCCGTGGCGTTTAAAGCGTACCGCAACAGCTGCTGAAATTAGTCAGTTTGGCAATACACTTTCCTGCGAAAAGAGCGGCAGCTCATCTTCTTCAAATTCAAATACGCCAGCATCTAATACGCCTGCTAATGGCGGTTCGGCTACACCAGCACAGGGCACTGTTCCGTCTAATTCTTCTGTAGTTGCCTGGAATAAACAGCAGGGCGGTCAAACCTGGTATGTCGTCTTTAATGGTGCGGTATATAAAAATGCCTGGTGGGTAGCCTCTTCTAACTGCCCGGGTGATGCGAAAGGCAATGATGCCAGCAACCCATGGCGTTATGTTCGTGCCGCTACGGCAACGGAAATCTCAGAAACCAGTAATCCACAGTCTTGTACTTCAGCACCACAGCCTGCACCGGATGTGAAACCGGCACCGGACGTTAAACCGGCTCCTGATGTTCAGCCAGCCCCAGCTGATAAGTCAAACGACAACTATGCTGTCGTAGCCTGGAAAGGTCAGGAAGGTTCTTCTACATGGTACGTTATCTACAACGGCGGCATTTATAAGAATGCCTGGTGGGTGGGCGCGGCAAATTGCCCAGGCGATGCGAAAGAAAACGATGCCAGCAACCCATGGCGTTATGTTCGCGCGGCAACGGCAACAGAAATCACTCAGTATGGTAACCCAGGCTCCTGTTCCGTTAAGCCGGATAATAATGGCGGTGCTGTGACTCCGGTTGATCCAACTCCGGAAACACCGGAAACTCCAGTTACTCCAACTCCGGATAACAACGAGCCATCAACACCAGCGGATAGCAGTAACGATTACTCACTGCAGGCGTGGAGTGGCCAGGAAGGCAGCGAAATTTACCATGTTATCTTCAATGGTAATGTTTATCAGAATGCCTGGTGGGTTGGTTCTGAAGATTGCCCGCGTGGCACCAGTGTAGAAAACTCCAATAACCCATGGCGCCTCGTGCGTACAGCTACCGCTGCGGAAATGAGTCAGTACGGTAACCCGACTACCTGTGAAATTGATAATGGCGGCGTCATTATTGCGAATGGTTTCCAGGCCAGCAAAGCGTACAGCGCGAACAGCATCGTAGATTATAACGATGCACATTATAAAACCTCTGTCGATCAAGACGCATGGGGCTTTGTCCCCGGCGGCGATAACCCGTGGAAGAAATACGAACCGGCGAAAGCATGGTCCGCTTCCACCGTGTACGTGAAAGGTGATCGCGTTGTTGTTGATGGGCAGGCTTATGAAGCGCTGTTCTGGACGCAAAGTGACAACCCTGCTCTGGTTGCGAACCAAAACGCCACCGGTAGCAATAGTCGCCCGTGGAAGCCGTTAGGTAAGACTCAGAGCTATAGCAACGAAGAGCTGAATAATGCGCCGCAGTTTAATCCAGAAACGCTTTATGCCAGTGATACGCTGATTCGCTTTAACGGTGAGAACTACATTTCTCAGAGTAAAGTGCAGAAAGTTTCTCCTTCTGACAGCAACCCGTGGCGTGTTTTTGTTGACTGGACCGGAACCAAAGAGCGCGTAGGTACGCCGAAGAAAGCGTGGCCGAAACACGTTTATGCACCGTATGTCGACTTTACGCTGAATACGATCCCGGATTTGGCTGCGCTGGCTAAGAATCATAACGTCAACCACTTCACGCTGGCGTTTGTGGTGAGTAAAGATGCGAACACCTGTCTACCGACATGGGGTACCGCTTACGGTATGCAGAATTACGCTCAGTACAGCAAAATCAAAGCTCTGCGTGAGGCTGGCGGTGATGTGATGCTGTCTATCGGTGGTGCTAATAATGCCCCGCTGGCAGCTTCCTGTAAGAACGTTGACGATCTAATGCAGCATTATTATGACATCGTTGATAACCTGAACCTCAGAGTCCTGGACTTCGATATCGAAGGCACCTGGGTTGCGGATCAGGCATCTATTGAACGTCGTAACCTTGCTGTGAAGAAAGTGCAGGATAAATGGAAGTCAGAGGGCAAAGATATTGCTATCTGGTACACCTTGCCAATTCTGCCGACTGGCCTGACGCCGGAAGGGATGAATGTCCTGAGCGATGCCAAAGCGAAAGGTGTTGAGCTGGCGGGTGTGAACGTGATGACAATGGACTACGGTAACGCGATTTGTCAGTCTGCAAATACCGAAGGCCAGAACATTCACGGTAAGTGTGCAACGTCTGCGATTGCCAACCTGCATTCACAATTGAAAGGCCTCCATCCCAACAAGAGCGATGCAGAAATTGACGCTATGATGGGTACCACGCCGATGGTTGGCGTGAACGACGTTCAGGGCGAGGTGTTCTATCTCTCTGATGCTCGTCTGGTCATGCAGGATGCGCAGAAGCGTAATCTCGGTATGGTTGGTATCTGGTCAATCGCGCGCGACCTGCCAGGCGGCACTAACCTGTCTCCGGAATTCCACGGCCTGACTAAAGAACAGGCACCGAAGTACGCATTTAGCGAAATCTTCGCGCCGTTTACTAAGCAATAAATGTGTTGGCGATACCTTCCGGTATCGCCGCATTTTTTGTCAATGGGCTACTTTTGGTAGCCCATTATTTTTATTCATATTTCTATTCTTTGCTTAAAAAAGAGTCTTTCCGTAATTGAAATAAGAACTATTTTCATTTATTTTTGAAGAAAGTATACGGGAGTCTCTATGTACGTTTGTCTTTGTAATGGTATCAGCGATAAAAAAATTCGTCAGGCTGTGCGCCAGTTTTCCCCCCACTCGTTCCAGCAATTAAAAAAATTCATTCCGGTCGGCAATCAGTGCGGTAAATGTGTCCGGGCCGCGCGTGAAGTGATGGAGGATGAATTAATGCAACTGCCGGAGTTTAAGGAGTCCGCATAAACGGAGTGTGTTTTTTGACTTACTCGTAAGCCGTTCTACGCTTCAAAGAGTGGAAGCGAAGGAGTCAAAAAATGAAAGGTGATACTAAAGTTATAAATTATCTCAACAAACTGTTGGGAAATGAGCTTGTCGCAATCAATCAGTACTTTCTTCATGCCCGGATGTTTAAAAACTGGGGTCTCAAACGTCTCA
This sequence comes from Escherichia sp. E.sYA108, assembly GCF_011754335.1. Taxonomy (NCBI): domain Bacteria; kingdom Pseudomonadati; phylum Pseudomonadota; class Gammaproteobacteria; order Enterobacterales; family Enterobacteriaceae; genus Escherichia; species Escherichia sp. E.sYA108. Next base: position 438,130 of record NZ_JAAQVZ010000001.1, read on the forward strand.
ATGATGTGGAGTATCATGAATCCATTGATGAGATGAAACACGCCGATCGTTATATTGAGCGCATTCTTTTTCTGGAAGGTCTTCCAAACTTACAGGACCTGGGCAAACTGAACATTGGTGAAGATGTTGAGGAAATGCTGCGTTCTGATCTGGCACTTGAGCTGGATGGCGCGAAGAATTTGCGTGAGGCAATTGGTTATGCCGATAGCGTTCATGATTACGTCAGCCGCGATATGATGATAGAAATTTTGCGCGATGAAGAAGGCCATATCGACTGGCTGGAAACGGAACTTGATCTGATTCAGAAGATGGGACTGCAAAATTATCTGCAAGCACAGATTCGCGAAGAAGGTTGAGCCGTGTCGGGAGGGAGAACCCTCCCGGTTAATAAGAGATCCAGGCCAGATATCCCAGGTTTATCATGCTGCCGAGCGCAAGCCACGGGCCGAATGCGATAGTGGGTATAGTCCGGCGTTGCAGAAGTTGTGAAACGATGGCGTAACCAATGCCACCCAGCGAGGCAATCAGCAGTATCATTGGTAACGTTTGCCAGCCACACCACGCGCCTGCAGCGGCCAGTAGCTTGAAATCACCGTAGCCCAATCCCTCTTTGTGACAAACTAACCAGACGCCCCAGTAAACACACCACAGCACCCCATAGCCAGCGACCGCGCCATAAACCGCATCATGTAAATCAATTAATCCAGACTGCGCATTAAATACCAAGCCAAGCCAGAGCAGCGGTAAGGTGAGTTTGTCGGGCAGGAGCTGAGTGCGAAAATCAATAACACTGAGCGTGAGTGCGAAACAGAAATAGAGAAAGAGTGCGCCAGTCACAATGGGCGTGAAAGGTGCCAGGGCGCAGGCGATAGCAGCAGCAACGCAAAGTATCAGGGGCACTGTATCATGCCAGGCATATTTTTTTTGCCAGAAATGAACCAATACCTGGCGAAACGTTAACGCCGTTTTATCCTCCAAAGGCGAGAGGTGATAGGCCATGACATTAACAAAATAACCTGCAATAAAACCAACCAGAATGAAGAGCGGCAGTAGCATTGTCATTATTGTTGCTCCCTGAAGGACAAATGCTTGAGGGTGATCTCTTCGTTTCCGGCAAGAGTAAACTGAAGGTCTTCAATAACAATACCGTATGTTATCTGTGCCGTAGTGAGCCAGCGGGAGACGTTTTCGAGGGGAGCTGTGACAGGGTTAATTGTCAGAGTATTGTCCGGACCGTTTTCCAGCGTGATAGTCAAATTCTCACGTTTTGCTTCTTCGAGAAGGATATTTTTGATGGGCTGCGTAAGCGCTGGATGACCGAGTAAACCATGGGTGCTCGCTTGATCCTGCATCCATTTGATGTCCTTCTTAATTTTTTGCGCGTGGGACTGATGCTCTTCAATGTAGGTATCTATCGGTTTTATCACCGCAAGCCAACAAAAAACGCCGAGCGAGAGAACCGCCAATGCCGCAACGATCTGTTTTTCCGATGTGGATTTTTCTGCCCACCATGATTTAATCATTTCCCTGAGTTCCTTACTGTCCATACGCCACTGACCGGATCTTTTTCTGTTTTTTCCATCGGAAGCCAGGACTGTGTTAACTCACAGAAACGATCGATATTGGCTTCACTCTTAGCACTCATTTTTAAGGTCAGCGACTTTTGCCTCTGGCTATAGTTCGCCTCCATTAACTGCAGTTCATGGTGTTCAAGCAGAAGTGTTTGTAAATGATAGAGCAACGGTACAGCTTCAGGATATTGCTGAGCGAGTTGCTGCTTAAAGTAAAAACGAAAGTTGTGGGTGTGTTTGATCTGCGGGAAATAACGTTGCCAGGTTTCTTGCTGTTGTTGCTGAAGTTTATCTTCAATCTTAAGCGTTTGCCAGAACGCGATGCCCCGGCTGCCAACAAAAGAAAGAATGGAGAGAACGAGACAGCTTACTGCCAGGCGGGCGAGCCATTTTCCCGATTTGCTTACAGTTTTCTGTTTACGAAAAACACCATGCAGCATGTCATAGCGCTGGAATGCAATATCGGCAGAATACAAACTCAGTGATGGTATTTCAGGATGCTGGATAAGTGGATTGGCCGCTGCAACGCCGTGAGGCGCTACACCATAACAACGCATATTCTCAGGCGGAAACTGGTTAGCAAGATGCTGTAACCAGTGTTCATCCAGTTCGTTGAAGGCATGTGCGGCACTGCGAATAAGCCAGCTTGTTTGCTGGTTAACCAGAGTCCAGCTATCTACTTCCCAGGGAAGATAGCAGCCATCTGGCAAAACCCGCGTCACGTTGAGTCCGGCAGTATGTAAACGCTCAAGATAACGACTGAGTTTCTCCGACTGAATGCCTATCACCTCGACACTTTCGTTTTGTTTATCGACAACCGTCCAGTGCCAATTTTGGCTGGCGTCGGGTAATGTCTCCTCCGCCAACCACTGTAATGTTTGCGCGGTGAGTTTGTATTTGGCGTTGGGCAGCGTGAGGGAACGATATAAAAGACCCTCAGGTGGGATCAAAAGGTGAACATTTCCAGCACCGGGCTGATCGGCCAGCGACTCCAGCGGAAGATCGTCTGTGAGCGTATGTACCGAAGATACGCTATCTGCGGAGAACGTCATCCATTCCCAATGCTTACGCAGCGTCGAGAAAGAACGTATTACCATCAACGATTCAGGCATCACGATCCTTATGATTAGTAGAGTTGCAGCGTACGCCGATAGATTTGGGCGCTCTGCTGTTTACGGTTGAAAAAAATATGGCTTTGCCATCCCTAGGATTGTTCGTCGCTGATACTTTCCGTATTCAGCGTAAAATAGCGGCTATAGGGAAAGAGATGCCCTTTCACCTGAGCAACCAGGGGCTTCACGCCGGAGAAATCCTGCTGCGCCCAGTAAAGAAATGCATCTGTGGTGAGCCAGCCTTCCCTGGGCCTTTTTTGTAATAAGACCCGAGCGTCAGCATCCGTGATGTTATTGAGGAATAATGCTCTGAAGAGCGGAATATCGTTCTCCGTTAGCATATTAAGATTGATGCTAAGTTCCGAGGTCGGGAGAACGCAGACATACGGGATAAGCCGCTGATAGATGTTTTCGGTTATGCCTTTTATCTGACGCAATTCACCGGTCAGAAAAAGCATTTGATTGGCGCTATGGCGAGGCGGCGTTTGGCTTTGGTAAAAGTTATCTTCTGCGCCGTGAAAGCGTGGCGAATCATCGGCATCAATATAGTCAGCGATTGATTGCACGATCTCATCGGTGTTTCCGCGATCGATACCGGCGTTAATCAGCAGGGCACTGAATACCTGGACGGGGAAATCAGGGGAAGCCAGCGGGGCGTCAGAGATTTTTGCTAAGGCATTGAGATTAAAACAGTGCTGGGCATCGCGTAACTGCCACTTCACTGTATTGCCATTTTCCAGCTGCAACTGTTGCGGTTGTGCCCAGTACTGCTGCAACGTGGTTTGTCTGTCGTTATCTTTAACGTCCTGGGTGAGGCTGGCAAGCGCAAGTTTCTCCGCCAGCTCAATATCATATTGCCGTTGCAAATGATGGTTTACCTGGCGGGTTCGATGAAGCTGGCCGTGAAAACTGATCGTCATGTCTGCAGCCAGAGCAGCCATGAGCGCCAGTAACATGAGTACAATGAGCAGTGCTACGCCGCGTTGTTCATTATTCATGGTTATTATTCCCGGCCTGCGTCTGAGCTGGCGACTCTTCTCTCGCTAACTGCTCAGGTAATGCAAAACGGCGCTGTAACGCCCCATATTGCTGAGTCTTCAGATGTAACGTGACTGAGAGAGGAAGCTCCTGGCTTTCTCCGCTGTTACTTTCCAGAAGAAAGCTCTCGACATGTTCCAGCATCGCCTGGGCGGGGTGATCCTTCCTGCCATCCACAGAAGTACGAACAGCACGGTAGAGCGTATGATTTCGCAGATACCAGTGAACAGTGAGTAAGGTTTGTGCTTCACTGAGAGGGGCCAGCGGATCGCGACTTTGCGTGGTAAAAATCGCTTCTTCACCCAACACCATGATTTTGTCCGTACTCCGATTCCGCCGGGCGACCAGTTGCAGGAGATCGTTATCAAGAATGGTGATGGTGCGCTGTAGCTGATTGAACTTCTGGATTTCTTTCTGTGAACGTTGATGCAACTCGGAAACTTGAGAAAAAATCATAAACGCCAGCACGCTAAGCATTGAGAAAATCGCCAGCGCCGCCATGACTTCCAGCAATGTGAAACCCTGCTGGCGATTAATCATCTTGTGCCTGCCCGGATTTATTATTGATGCTTTGATAGCGCGTAAGCGAGGTTGTCTGACCGCTGGGTAATGTCACCGTTATGGTGTGTTCCAGAAGCGTGCCGTCTTTGCTTGAGTGGATATCGCTGCGCCAGTTCCACTCTTCGCCATTTATTAACTCTTTGCCAGAACTGGACGTGTTTTCCTCGCCGAATGAATCTTGTGACTGAAGCTGGTTATCCGCTATCCACAATGCCAGCGTCTCGTTGCGCATTCGCTCGATGGCATTTCGTTGCCCTTGCATACTGCTCATTAAAGTCAGAGCAACAGCGGTGAAAATACTCATCGCCAGTAAGACTTCAAGCAGTGTCATCCCTGATTGTTTGTTCATGGGCGGGTATCTCTGGCGAGCGTTTGATCCAGGGGCCATGAGCCTGAACTGACTAACGTCAGGAGCGGCTCACCGGTCCCGGTATTAGCCATCAACAAAGAGAAGGGCGTGATTTGTCCGTCGGCCAGAATCACCACCTGCGGTTGGTTGCTGTCATCAGGTTTAAATGGCTGAAGTTGAATTGAGAGTTCTTCACCCCAGTCATTTTTGCTCTCGTCTGCGGCATCTTCTTGTAATGGAACCCAGCGCCAGGCTGATGGTGTTTTGCCCGGTACCATAATGCGCCATGCTGAATCAGAGAAATGGATACCGACAGGCTGACCACTGAGCGTGGCGCGGTCGATGGCTAATTCAAGTGCAGCGGTAAACCGCGCCGCTGTTTCGCGCGCACGAGTGTTGGCGGCATCCTCCCGACCATATGTGAAGAGCACCACACTTGCCGTGATAGCGACCAGCGCCAGCACCAGCATCATCTCCAGCAGGGTAAACCCGCGTTGCTGATTCATCGCTGACTTACTTTTTCTTCTTGCTCAAACCCCAGTTGGTGATGTCGTCCTCGGTTCCCATTTCACCATCGGGCCCTGCTGAAAGCAGATCGTATGCACCATGTTCACCAGGATTAACGAGGACATAATCATTGCCCCAGGGATCGGCAGGCAGACGCTTGATATAACCTTCCTTGTTATAGTTTGCGGCCAGCGGTGGCAGTGTCGGCGCTTCGACTAAGGATTCAAGCCCCTGATTTGTGGTTGGATAGCGATGATTGTCGAGTTTGTACATATCCAGGGCGTTTTCCAGTGCCACGATATCGCTGACGGCTTTTTGCTTATCCGCCTTTTCTTTATTGCCCATCAGGTTGGGAACCACCAGGCTGGCAAGTACGCCAATGATGACAATAACCACCATAATTTCCAGTAATGTAAAACCGCGTTGCTTATCCGTTGCGCGCATATACTTTCCTTAATTAATCATTGAGTTAAGTTGAAGAAGAGGTTGGAGTACCGACACGACAATAAACAGGACGATCAGTGCCATCGTAATAATGAGTGCTGGCTCGAAGATGGAGAGCGTTAAGGCGATCCGATTTTGTTGGAGTGTCTCCTGGTTATCTGCGGCTCTGACCATTAACGTGCCGAGTTGCCCGCTTTTTTCGCCAGAGGCCACCATGTAGAGCATCATCGGCGGGAAAATTGCGGTTTGTTCCAGTGAAAGATGAATGCTGTTACCCTGGCGAACGTTTTCTGCCGCATTTGCCAGGCGCTGGCGAATTTCGAGGTTGTTGAGGCTTTCGGTGGACAAATTCATCCCATCCAGCAGAGGGACGCCGCTGGATTGCAAAATACTTAAAGTGCGGAGATAGCGTGCGCTGTTAATGGCGCAAATCAGCGGGCCGATGAGCGCAACGCGCAGTAACATGGCATGAAAACGGTGGCGGTTATTGCCGCGTTTTAACCAGAGCCAGAAACCCACAGCGACAATAAACACCGTCGCTAATAATGTCGGGCCGGTACGTTGCAACGTGTCGCTCAGACCTAAAAGAATGCGTGTACTCAGTGGCAGTTGCTGCTTCATATGCACGAACTGTTCGGTAATTTTGGGCACGACAGCAGTGAGGAGAATAATCACGACCACAATCGCCACCGTAGTGAGCATGCAGGGGTAGATCAGTGACTGAATGAGCTTGCTGCGGATTTTCTGCCGGTTTTCATTGTAATCAGCCAGCTTTTCCAACACCGGGGCCAGCAGACCGCTCTTTTCGCCCGCTTTTACCAGGGTACGGTAGAGCGAATCGAAAAGCGTGGGAAAATGTTGTAACGCATCGGAAAGGGGATGCCCTTCAAGGATGGCGCTGCGTACCTGATTTAACACGTCAGCCAGTCGATTATTACTGCTTTGTTGACCAATTACGGCAAGGCTCTCTTCCAGGGGTAATGCCGCTGCGCTTAAGGTTGCCAACTGCCGGGTGAAAAGCGTCAGTTCACTATGGCTGATCCTCGGGCGACGTGTTTTTACTCCCGAACTTTTTTGGGGGCGAATATCCAGCAGGAAAAGCCCTTCTTCACGCAGCCGCAGTCGTGCCTGACGTTCATCGTTAGCATCAATGATCCCCTGCAATTTTTGACCATCCTGGGTCATGGCGCGATAGCGATAATTCATGCTTCGTTCTCCAGCGTGGCACTGGCGACGCGCATAACCTCATCCCAGGAGGTGTCACCGCGTATCACTTTTTGCAGGCCATTTTTGATTAAGGCATTGTGTTGTTGCCGGACCAGTCGCTCCAGTGCTTGTTCATCCACATTTTCATGAATAGCGGCCCGCAATTCCGGCGTCACCACCATCATTTCGTGGATCGCCATGCGCCCCTGATAACCGGATTGATGGCAATGAGGGCAACCTACGGGAGTGCCAATTGTTGTCACCGCGAGCTGATGATATTTAAACATCTGCGATTGTTGCGGCGATACGGGCGTGAATTGTCGGCATTGCGGACACAGACGACGAACCAGACGTTGCGCGATAATCCCTGCCAGTGAAGACGAAAGCAGGAATGATTCGACGCCCATGTCGCGTAGCCGGGTGACTGCGCCTGATGCACTGTTAGTGTGGAGTGTTGAGAGTACCAGATGGCCTGTGAGCGAGGCCTGAACCGCAATTTGCGCGGTTTCTGTATCACGAATTTCCCCCACCATGACGACATCCGGGTCCTGGCGAAGTATGGCGCGCAGGCCGCGAGCGAAAGACATATCCACGCGGGTATTCACCTGCGTTTGTCCTATGCCTTCCAGTTCATATTCCACGGGATCTTCTACCGTCAGAATATTACGGCCAGGGGTATTAAGCGCCGAAAGAATGGCGTAGAGCGTGGTGCTTTTACCGGAGCCTGTCGGCCCTGTTACCAGGATAATACCGTGCGGAAGCTGAATGAGATTTTCTAAATCCTGTTTATCCGCTGCCGTCATCCCCAGGTTGTTCAATGAAAGCTGGAGGCTGTTTTTATCCAGCAGGCGGAGCACAGTGCGTTCACCATAGATGGATGGCAGTGTGGATACGCGGACATCTATGTTACGTCGCCCGATACGCAAACTGATTCTTCCATCCTGTGGAATACGTTTTTCGGCGATATCAAGACGCGCCATGACCTTAATTCGGGAGATAAGCAGTGCCGCCAGTTTTTTGTTGGGCTGTAAAATTGTCCGCAAAACGCCGTCGATGCGAAAACGGATCGACATTGTTTTTTCATAGGTTTCAATGTGGATATCGGAGGCGGTTTCTTTGATGGCCTCACTCAAAATAGCATTGATCAAGCGGATAACCGGTGCGGCTGAATCTTCATTCAGCAGATCTTCATTTGCGGGCATCTCTTCCGAAAGCGAGAGAAGATCGACGGATTGATCGATATCCTGCGCAATCTGTTGCGACTCACCGGTATTCTGATGGAACACCGCTTCCAGCCGGGCTTCAAAATCAGCCTGTGACAAGCTGGTCATGGTCTGGCACTGGCCAACCTGACGTTGAATATCGAGTAACCGTTCGAATGGCGTATCGGCGAGATAAATAATCTCGCCCTCTGAATAGAGATAACCAATTCGTTGTGCCAGCGCCCAACTGGCGGGGTACGGTGAGTGAATTCTCATAAGAATGCCTCACCGTGACGATGGCGCAGGAGCGTGACTGTTGAACGTGTTCTCATCCAGCACCGGCAAATCTTCCGAGCCAATCAGCGCTTTTGATTTCCCGTCGATTCGCAGCTGTTGCTCCTGGCGGTAGCGGGTGTATTTCTCTTTTGACAGTGAGCGATAAACATCATCGTCACGGATAATCGTCGGACGGATAAATACCATCAGGTTGCGTTTAGCGCGCTCGGTCGAGGTATAGCGGAAGAGTTGTCCCACTAAAGGAATATCGCCAAGCAGAGGAACCTTTGACACTTGCTCTTTAGAAAAATCATCCAGCAATCCGCCCAGGACCACCGTTTCACCGGTTTTAACCAGCACGGCGTTTTGAATAGTACGGGTGTTAAATGTCGGGCCGAGCGTCGAATTAGACGAAGAGTCAACGCTGGAAACCTCCTGCTCTATTTCGAGCAGTACCGCGTCGCCTTCATTGACCTGCGGAGTGACTTTGAGTTTTGTGCCCACCGTTTTGCGTTCGACAGTATTAAAGACGTTATCCCCAGAAGTGGTCTGAGAGCCGGATAGCACCGGCACATCCTGACCAACGTTGAAGGACGCGAGTTTATTATCCAGCGTTACGATGCTCGGGGTGGCGAGGATGTCATTTTTATTGTTACTGGCCAGCGCAGTCAACAATACGCCCCAGTCGCCATTGAAGAAGCCTGCAGCCATGCCATTGTAGGCGCTAAACATATCCCAGGCAGGATTCGCGCTGGTGATCCCGCCATTCTTTTTATAATCAGCTACACCTTGCGCAGCGTTAAAAACCGGTAATCCCGTATTGGTAAATTGCTGTGCGCCAACGTTTTTATTCGCCCATTGCACGCCGAGGTTGAGTCCATTTCCATCCTGAACTTCGACGATGATTGCCTCAACCAGCACCTGTGCACGGCGAATATCCAGACGCGCAATTACCGTGGCGAGTTTCTCCTGGACGGACTGGTCAGCGGTAATGACCAACGAGTTGGTCTGTTCATCGGCGGTAATGGCCACATTATCCATCGCAGAAGTAGAAGAAGGCTTACGCGAATTCCCTTTTTCATCTTTCAGCTTTTCGGAAACACCGGTTAGCACTTCCACCAGATTCGTGGCTTTAGCATATTTCAGGTAATAGACCCGGGTATTTCCTTCCTCGCTCTCTTCGACATCAAGGCTTTTCAGTAATGAAGTTATGCGCTGGCGTGCTTTTTCCGGCCCGCTGATGATAAGAGAGTTGGTTCGCTTATCCGCCACAATCTTCGCGGAAAGGAGGGCAGGCATCTGGCTTTTACCGTGGCTTTCGCTGATTAATTGATTAAGAATCTCGGCGAGATCTTCCGCTGATGCATATTCCAGATGAATAATTTGCTGCTTCTCTGTGCCGATGACATCAACGCGCTTTATGACTTCAATCAGTTTATTAATGGTGGAGGCACGACCGGTCAGAATAAGAACGTTGGAGGGTTCATAATGCACAACATTACCGACGCTACCCGCATCCATCATCTGGCGGAGCAGGGGAGCCAGGTCACGAGCAGGAACGTTCTCAAGCGGTACGATTCGGGTGACCAACTCATCACCTACGCCTGGACGAGAACTGTCAGCAATCATCCCTGGCGATGTTTTTACATTAGCTGAGCGCACCACTTTCAGAAAACCATTGTCCAGCGTGATCACGGAATAACCGTAAAGATCAAGAATACTTAAAAAGAACTGGTAGTACTCCTGTTGGCTAAACGTATCATTACTGCGTACGGAAATGGTTCCCTGTACCGAAGGGTCGATCAGGATCGTTTTGCCAAGATGCTGACCCACTATTTCCACGAACTGGCGGATATCGGCGTTATTGAAGTTAGCGCCGTATTGTTCGTTCTCAGCGTGCCCTGCACAAGGCATAAGTAGTGCTGCCAGCAAGCAGCAGGTGATTTTATTGAGTCCCTTCATTGCGCTGTCCATTCATTCCTGTAAGTTCCGCGACGGAAACATTTATCAAGCGGGGTACGCCGTTGCGACGAATTGTAAACTGAGCACTTTGTTGAGTTAGCAGTAAACTTAATGCCTGTGAAACCTCATCAGGGTGGGTCAGCGAAAGATTATTGATCCTGAGGGCGATATCCCCAGGTTGCAGCAAGCTGGTGGTAAATGCATTGAGACCCTTACGAGGATTCAATCGAAGACCGTATATCTGTTCTCCATCACGTATAGGTGTGGCGATAATATAATCGGCGAGTACATTTTGATTTTCCGAATCAGGCTGCTTGATGATGTCAGGTAGCCCTGGATGGAGAGTTACTTTTTCGTAATGCCCGTGAGTTTCAAACACAACGCTGGTTTTATTTATTTTTCTAATAAACGTTCCCGGCGCTGACTCAAGGGCTTCGTTGAGGGAGTATCGCTTTTGTTCGTTCCCCTCATTAATTAAGACAAAAGAAGTCTCATCATTCGATGTGAGTACAATGCCATTAAGCGCTATAGAGAGCTTAGGTGTTTCCTGATTAACTGCCACGGGATTTGCATCTTTTACCCCAGCATGATTTTCGTTGCGCCATAAAGCGGCAAGGCTGAATTCAGACTGAAATGCATTTGTTGGTTGATTAATGATCTGTTCATTTTTAACTATAGTTGTATGGAAATAATTCACATTAAAAATAATCAACCCTATGCTTATAAATATAATCAATATATTGATGGCAGCATCTTTATTATGATTCGCCAGATGGAAAGGGAAAGGTAGTGTGGGCACGATGTATGTTCTAATAAAATAGATTGGGTGGGTTGTATATTGACGTTAGTATAAATAGTATTAATGCCGCTTGCATGAATCAAGCAAAATTTATTTATATTAGTAATATGTATTTAATTAATAAATACATACATTATTTTTATGATTAAGGATAATCAATAATTAAAACAGGAAGTTCTATGTCTACGAGAAGAGAAGTCATTCTTTCCTGGTTGCGTGAGAAACGTCAGACCTGGCGTCTGTGCTATTTGTTGGGTGAGGCTGGAAGTGGAAAAACCTGGCTGGCGCAGCAACTACAAAAAGATAAACATCGCCGTGTGATTACTTTAAGCCTCGTTGTTTCCTGGCAAGGTAAGGCCGCATGGATCGTTACCGACGATAATGCGGCTGAACAGGGCTGCCGTGACAGCGCCTGGACGCGAGATGAGATGGCGGGTCAATTACTGCATGCACTTCATCGAACTGATAGTCGCTGCCCTCTTATTATTATTGAAAATGCTCACCTGAATCACCGCCGCATACTTGATGATCTCCAACGCGCGATATCTCTTATTCCTGACGGTCAATTTTTGCTGATCGGCAGACCCGATCGAAAAGTTGAACGTGATTTTAAAAAACAGGGCATTGAACTTGTCTCGACAGGTCGTCTGACGGAGCACGAGCTTAAGGCAAGCATCCTTGAAGGTCAGAATATTGACCAGCCCGATCTCCTTTTAACCGCCAGAGTTCTGAAACGGATAGCTTTATTATGTCGGGGAGATCGCAGAAAGCTGGCGCTTGCCGGCGAAACAATTAGCTTATTACAGCAAGCCGAGCAGACCCGCGTTTTCACTGCAAAACAATGGCGAATGATTTACCGCGTATTAGGTGATAACCGCCCCCGGAAAATGCAGCTTGCCGTGGTGATGAGTGGAACCATTATCGCACTTACCTGTGGTTGGCTACTGCTGTCCTCTTTCACAGCTCCGTTACCCGTTCCTGCGTGGCTGATACCCGTAACGCCAGTAGCTAAACAAGATATGACTAAGGATATTGCCCATGTGGTGATGCGCGATAGTGAGGCGCTAAGCGTGTTATACGGCGTATGGGGGTACGAGGTCCCAGCCGATTCGGCCTGGTGCGATCAGGCAGTAAGAGCGGGGCTGGTATGTAAAAGTGGGAATGCTTCTTTACAAACATTGGTGGATCAGAATTTGCCCTGGATCGCATCGCTTAAAGTCGGGGACAAAAAATTGCCTGTTGTGGTCGTTCGCGTCGGTGATGCTACCGTTGATGTACTCGTAGGGCAGCAAACCTGGACGCTGACACATAAATGGTTTGAGTTGGTATGGACGGGTGATTATCTTCTGTTGTGGAAAATGTCGCCGGAAGGGGAGAGTACCATTACGCATGATAGCAGCGAGGAAGAGATTCTCTGGCTGGAAACGATGTTAAACCGCGCATTGCATATTTCGACAGAATCTTCGGCAGAGTGGCGTCCCTTGTTGGTAGAAAAAATAAAGCAATTTCAAAAAAGCCATCACTTGAAAACTGACGGTGTTGTTGGCTTTTCAACGTTAGTACATCTCTGGCAGGTGGCGGGGGAGAGTGCCTACTTATATCGGGATGAAGCAAATATTTCCCCAGAAACAACAGTGAAGGGGAAATGACATGTTTGAATTCTATATCGCCGCGCGTGAGCAGAAAGAAACGGGTCACCCTGGTATCTTCTCCCGACAAAAACACAGCACCATAATATATGTCATTTGTTTATTGCTGATTTGCCTGTGGTTTGCAGGAATGGTATTGGTTGGTGGGTATGCCAGGCAGCTATGGGCGCTTTGGATAGTAAAAGCAGAAGTCACAGTAGTAGATGCTGAAACGCCTGCTTTTAAACAATCAACACAACACTATTTTTTCAAAAAACAGCCACTCCCCGTCGTCGAATCCGTCGAGGAGGAAGATGACCCAGGCGTCGCGGTTGAGAATGCCACCTCTTCTTCTGAAGACGAAGAAAATACTGTAGAAGAAAGCGACGAGAAAGCCGGTTTAAGAGAGCGTGTCAAAAATGCGCTGAACGAACTTGAGAGATAACCCGAAAGCTGTTTACTTTACTAGCAATACGCTTGCGTTCGGTGGTTAAGTATGTATAATGCGCGGGCTTGTCGTAGTTGACAGCAGGTTCAATCTGAACCTCAGTTAGCCGAATTTGGCTACCTAACAATGCTCCCAATCGGGGAGCTACGTAAGAACGGTTACACTCTCCCATCAATCGTAATGGGTCTGAGGAGTAATCATTTTCGTTTATAAAATAATTGGAGCTCTGGTCTCATGCAGAACCAAAGAATCCGTATCCGCCTGAAAGCGTTTGATCATCGTCTGATCGATCAAGCAACCGCGGAAATCGTCGAGACTGCCAAGCGCACTGGTGCGCAGGTCCGTGGTCCGATCCCGCTGCCGACACGCAAAGAGCGCTTCACTGTTCTGATCTCCCCGCACGTCAACAAAGACGCGCGCGATCAGTACGAAATCCGTACTCACTTGCGTCTGGTTGACATCGTTGAGCCAACCGAGAAAACCGTTGATGCTCTGATGCGTCTGGATCTGGCTGCCGGTGTAGACGTGCAGATCAGCCTGGGTTAATCAGGTCATTGAGCGATTGAGAGGTTGAAACAATGATTGGTTTAGTCGGTAAAAAAGTGGGTATGACCCGTATCTTCACAGAAGACGGCGTTTCTATCCCAGTAACCGTAATCGAAGTTGAAGCAAACCGCGTTACTCAGGTTAAAGACCTGGCTAACGATGGCTACCGTGCTATTCAGGTGACCACCGGTGCTAAAAAAGCTAACCGTGTGACCAAGCCTGAAGCTGGACACTTCGCTAAAGCTGGCGTAGAAGCTGGCCGTGGTCTGTGGGAATTCCGCCTGGCTGAAGGCGAAGAGTTCACTGTAGGTCAGAGCATTAGCGTTGAACTGTTTGCTGACGTTAAAAAAGTTGACGTAACTGGCACCTCTAAAGGTAAAGGTTTCGCAGGTACCGTTAAGCGCTGGAACTTCCGTACCCAGGACGCTACTCACGGTAACTCCTTGTCTCACCGCGTTCCGGGTTCTATCGGTCAGAACCAGACTCCGGGCAAAGTGTTCAAAGGCAAGAAAATGGCAGGTCAGATGGGTAACGAACGTGTAACCGTTCAGAGCCTTGACGTAGTACGCGTTGACGCTGAGCGCAACCTGCTGCTGGTTAAAGGCGCTGTCCCGGGTGCAACCGGTAGCGACCTGATCGTTAAACCAGCTGTGAAGGCGTAAGGAGATAGCAATGGAATTAGTATTGAAAGACGCGCAGAGCGCGCTGACTGTTTCCGAAACTACCTTCGGTCGTGATTTCAACGAAGCGCTGGTTCACCAGGTTGTTGTTGCTTATGCAGCTGGTGCTCGTCAGGGTACTCGTGCTCAGAAGACTCGTGCTGAAGTAACTGGTTCCGGTAAAAAACCGTGGCGCCAGAAAGGCACCGGCCGTGCGCGTTCTGGTTCTATCAAGAGCCCGATCTGGCGTTCTGGTGGCGTGACCTTTGCTGCTCGTCCGCAGGACCACAGTCAAAAAGTTAACAAGAAGATGTACCGCGGCGCGCTGAAAAGCATCCTGTCCGAACTGGTACGTCAGGATCGTCTGATCGTTGTCGAGAAGTTCTCTGTAGAAGCGCCGAAAACTAAGCTGCTGGCACAGAAACTGAAAGACATGGCTCTGGAAGATGTGCTGATCATCACCGGTGAGCTGGACGAGAACCTGTTCCTGGCTGCGCGCAACCTGCACAAGGTTGACGTACGCGATGCAACTGGTATCGACCCGGTTAGCCTGATCGCCTTCGACAAAGTCGTAATGACTGCTGATGCTGTTAAGCAAGTTGAGGAGATGCTGGCATGATTCGTGAAGAACGTCTGCTGAAGGTGCTGCGTGCACCGCACGTTTCTGAAAAAGCGTCTACTGCGATGGAAAAATCCAACACCATCGTACTCAAAGTTGCTAAAGACGCGACCAAAGCAGAAATCAAAGCTGCTGTGCAGAAACTGTTTGAAGTCGAAGTCGAAGTCGTTAACACCCTGGTAGTTAAAGGGAAAGTTAAACGTCACGGACAGCGTATCGGTCGTCGTAGCGACTGGAAAAAAGCTTACGTCACCCTGAAAGAAGGCCAGAATCTGGACTTCGTTGGCGGCGCTGAGTAAGTCGGAGGAGTAATACAATGGCAGTTGTTAAATGTAAACCGACATCTCCGGGTCGTCGCCACGTAGTTAAAGTGGTTAACCCTGAGCTGCACAAGGGCAAACCTTTTGCTCCGTTGCTGGAAAAAAACAGCAAATCCGGTGGTCGTAACAACAATGGCCGTATCACCACTCGTCATATCGGTGGTGGCCACAAGCAGGCTTACCGTATTGTTGACTTCAAACGCAACAAAGACGGTATCCCGGCAGTTGTTGAACGTCTTGAGTACGATCCGAACCGTTCCGCGAACATCGCGCTGGTTCTGTACAAAGACGGTGAACGCCGTTACATCCTGGCCCCTAAAGGCCTGAAAGCTGGCGACCAGATTCAGTCTGGCGTTGATGCTGCAATCAAACCAGGTAACACCCTGCCGATGCGCAACATCCCGGTTGGTTCTACTGTTCATAACGTAGAAATGAAACCAGGTAAAGGCGGTCAGCTGGCACGTTCCGCTGGTACTTACGTTCAGATCGTTGCTCGTGATGGTGCTTATGTCACCCTGCGTCTGCGTTCTGGTGAAATGCGTAAAGTAGAAGCAGACTGCCGTGCAACTCTGGGCGAAGTTGGCAATGCTGAGCATATGCTGCGCGTTCTGGGTAAAGCAGGTGCTGCACGCTGGCGTGGTGTTCGTCCGACCGTTCGCGGTACCGCGATGAACCCGGTAGACCACCCACATGGTGGTGGTGAAGGTCGTAACTTTGGTAAGCACCCGGTAACTCCGTGGGGCGTTCAGACCAAAGGTAAGAAGACCCGCAGCAACAAGCGTACTGATAAATTCATCGTACGTCGCCGTAGCAAATAATTTTAGAGGATAAGCCATGCCACGTTCTCTCAAGAAAGGTCCTTTTATTGACCTGCACTTGCTGAAGAAGGTAGAGAAAGCGGTGGAAAGCGGAGACAAGAAGCCCCTGCGCACTTGGTCCCGTCGTTCAACGATCTTTCCTAACATGATCGGTTTGACCATCGCTGTCCATAATGGTCGTCAGCACGTTCCGGTATTTGTAACCGACGAAATGGTCGGTCACAAACTGGGTGAATTCGCACCGACTCGTACTTATCGCGGCCACGCTGCTGATAAAAAAGCGAAGAAGAAATAAGGTAGGAGGAAGAGATGGAAACTATCGCTAAACATCGCCATGCTCGTTCTTCTGCTCAGAAGGTTCGCCTTGTTGCTGACCTGATTCGCGGTAAGAAAGTGTCGCAGGCTCTGGATATTTTGACCTACACCAACAAGAAAGCGGCTGTACTGGTCAAGAAAGTTCTGGAATCTGCCATTGCTAACGCTGAACACAACGATGGCGCTGACATTGACGATCTGAAAGTTACGAAAATTTTCGTAGACGAAGGCCCGAGCATGAAGCGCATTATGCCGCGTGCAAAAGGTCGTGCAGATCGCATCCTGAAGCGCACCAGCCACATCACTGTGGTTGTGTCCGATCGCTGAGACTCTGGAGACTAGCAATGGGTCAGAAAGTACATCCTAATGGTATTCGCCTGGGTATTGTAAAACCATGGAACTCTACCTGGTTTGCGAACACCAAAGAATTCGCTGACAACCTGGACAGCGATTTTAAAGTACGTCAGTACCTGACTAAGGAACTGGCTAAAGCGTCCGTATCTCGTATCGTTATCGAGCGTCCGGCTAAGAGCATCCGTGTAACCATTCACACTGCTCGCCCGGGTATCGTTATCGGTAAAAAAGGTGAAGACGTAGAAAAACTGCGTAAGGTCGTAGCGGACATCGCTGGCGTTCCTGCACAGATCAACATCGCCGAAGTTCGTAAGCCTGAACTGGACGCAAAACTGGTTGCTGACAGCATCACTTCTCAGCTGGAACGTCGCGTTATGTTCCGTCGTGCTATGAAGCGTGCTGTACAGAACGCAATGCGTCTGGGCGCTAAAGGTATTAAAGTTGAAGTTAGCGGCCGTCTGGGCGGCGCGGAAATCGCACGTACCGAATGGTACCGCGAAGGTCGCGTACCGCTGCACACTCTGCGTGCTGACATCGACTACAACACCTCTGAAGCGCACACCACTTACGGTGTAATCGGCGTTAAAGTGTGGATCTTCAAAGGCGAGATCCTGGGTGGTATGGCTGCTGTTGAACAACCGGAAAAACCGGCTGCTCAGCCTAAAAAGCAGCAGCGTAAAGGCCGTAAATAAGGAGCGTCGCTGATGTTACAACCAAAGCGTACAAAATTCCGTAAAATGCACAAAGGCCGTAACCGCGGTCTGGCGCAGGGTACGGATGTTAGCTTCGGCAGCTTCGGTCTGAAAGCTGTTGGCCGTGGTCGTCTGACTGCACGTCAGATCGAAGCAGCACGTCGTGCTATGACCCGTGCAGTTAAGCGTCAAGGTAAGATCTGGATCCGTGTGTTCCCGGACAAACCGATCACTGAAAAGCCGCTGGCAGTGCGTATGGGTAAAGGTAAAGGTAACGTGGAGTATTGGGTTGCCTTGATTCAGCCGGGTAAAGTCCTGTATGAAATGGACGGTGTTCCGGAAGAGCTGGCCCGTGAAGCATTCAAGCTGGCAGCAGCGAAACTGCCGATTAAAACCACCTTTGTAACTAAGACGGTGATGTAATGAAAGCAAAAGAGCTGCGTGAGAAGAGCGTTGAAGAGCTGAACACCGAGCTGCTGAACCTGCTGCGTGAGCAGTTCAACCTGCGTATGCAGGCTGCAAGTGGCCAGCTGCAACAGTCTCACCTGTTGAAGCAAGTGCGTCGCGATGTCGCACGCGTTAAGACTTTACTGAACGAGAAGGCGGGTGCGTAATGACCGATAAAATCCGTACTCTGCAAGGTCGCGTTGTTAGCGACAAAATGGAGAAATCCATTGTTGTTGCTATCGAACGTTTTGTGAAACACCCGATCTACGGTAAATTCATCAAGCGTACGACCAAACTGCACGTACATGACGAGAACAACGAATGCGGTATCGGTGACGTGGTTGAAATCCGCGAATGCCGTCCGCTGTCCAAGACTAAATCCTGGACGCTGGTTCGCGTTGTAGAGAAAGCGGTTCTGTAATACAGTACACTCTCTCGATACGAATAAACGGCTCAGAAATGAGCCGTTTATTTTTTCTACCCATATCCTTGAAGCGGTGTTATAATGCCGCGCCCTCGATATGGGGATTTTTAACGACCTGATTTTCGGGTCTCAGTAGTAGTTGACATTAGCGGAGCACTAAAATGATCCAAGAACAGACTATGCTGAACGTCGCCGACAACTCCGGTGCACGTCGCGTAATGTGTATCAAGGTTCTGGGTGGCTCGCACCGTCGCTACGCAGGCGTAGGCGACATCATCAAGATCACCATCAAAGAAGCAATTCCGCGTGGTAAGGTCAAAAAAGGTGATGTGCTGAAGGCGGTAGTGGTGCGCACCAAGAAGGGTGTTCGTCGCCCGGACGGTTCTGTCATTCGCTTCGATGGTAATGCTTGTGTTCTTCTGAACAACAACAGCGAGCAGCCTATCGGTACGCGTATTTTTGGGCCGGTAACTCGTGAGCTTCGTAGTGAGAAGTTCATGAAAATTATCTCTCTGGCACCAGAAGTACTCTAAGGAGCGAATCATGGCAGCGAAAATCCGTCGTGATGACGAAGTTATCGTGTTAACCGGTAAAGATAAAGGTAAACGCGGTAAAGTTAAGAATGTCCTGTCTTCCGGCAAGGTCATTGTTGAAGGTATCAACCTGGTTAAGAAACATCAGAAGCCGGTTCCGGCCCTGAACCAACCGGGTGGCATCGTTGAAAAAGAAGCCGCTATTCAGGTTTCCAACGTAGCAATCTTCAATGCGACAACCGGCAAGGCTGACCGTGTAGGCTTTAGATTCGAAGACGGTAAAAAAGTCCGTTTCTTCAAGTCTAACAGCGAAACTATCAAGTAATTTGGAGTAGTACGATGGCGAAACTGCATGATTACTACAAAGACGAAGTAGTTAAAAAACTCATGACTGAGTTTAACTACAATTCTGTCATGCAAGTCCCTCGGGTCGAGAAGATCACCCTGAACATGGGTGTTGGTGAAGCGATCGCTGACAAAAAACTGCTGGATAACGCAGCAGCAGACCTGGCAGCAATTTCCGGTCAAAAACCGCTGATCACCAAAGCACGCAAATCTGTTGCAGGCTTCAAAATCCGTCAGGGCTATCCGATCGGCTGTAAAGTAACTCTGCGTGGCGAACGCATGTGGGAGTTCTTTGAGCGCCTGATCACTATTGCTGTACCTCGTATCCGTGACTTCCGTGGCCTGTCCGCTAAGTCTTTCGACGGTCGTGGTAACTACAGCATGGGTGTCCGTGAGCAGATCATCTTCCCAGAAATCGACTACGATAAAGTCGACCGCGTTCGTGGTTTGGATATTACCATTACCACTACTGCGAAATCTGACGAAGAAGGCCGCGCTCTGCTGGCTGCCTTTGACTTCCCGTTCCGCAAGTAAGGTAGGGTTACTAAATGGCTAAGCAATCAATGAAAGCACGCGAAGTAAAACGCGTAGCTTTAGCTGATAAATACTTCGCGAAACGCGCTGAACTGAAAGCGATCATCTCTGATGTGAACGCTTCCGACGAAGATCGTTGGAACGCTGTTCTCAAGCTGCAGACTCTGCCGCGTGATTCCAGCCCGTCTCGTCAGCGTAACCGCTGCCGTCAAACAGGTCGTCCGCATGGTTTCCTGCGGAAGTTCGGGTTGAGCCGTATTAAGGTCCGTGAAGCCGCTATGCGCGGTGAAATCCCGGGTCTGAAAAAGGCTAGCTGGTAATTGTCACCAATTGAATCACGGGAGTAAAGACAGATGAGCATGCAAGATCCGATCGCGGATATGCTGACCCGTATCCGTAACGGTCAGGCCGCGAACAAAGCTGCGGTCACCATGCCTTCCTCCAAGCTGAAAGTGGCAATCGCCAACGTGCTGAAGGAAGAAGGTTTTATTGAAGATTTTAAAGTTGAAGGCGACACCAAGCCTGAACTGGAACTTACTCTGAAGTATTTCCAGGGCAAAGCTGTTGTAGAAAGCATTCAGCGTGTCAGCCGCCCAGGTCTGCGCATCTATAAACGTAAAGATGAGCTGCCGAAAGTTATGGCGGGTCTGGGTATCGCAGTTGTTTCTACCTCTAAAGGTGTTATGACTGATCGTGCAGCGCGCCAGGCTGGTCTTGGTGGCGAAATTATCTGCTACGTAGCCTAATCGGAGGAAAAAATGTCTCGTGTTGCTAAAGCACCGGTCGTTGTTCCTGCCGGCGTTGACGTAAAAATCAACGGTCAGGTTATTACGATCAAAGGTAAAAACGGCGAGCTGACTCGTACTCTCAACGATGCTGTTGAAGTTAAACATGCAGATAATACCCTGACCTTCGGTCCGCGTGATGGTTACGCAGACGGTTGGGCACAGGCTGGTACCGCGCGTGCCCTGCTGAACTCAATGGTTATCGGTGTTACCGAAGGCTTCACTAAGAAGCTGCAGCTGGTTGGTGTAGGTTACCGTGCAGCGGTTAAAGGCAATGTGATTAACCTGTCTCTGGGTTTCTCTCATCCTGTTGACCATCAGCTGCCTGCGGGTATCACTGCTGAATGTCCGACTCAGACTGAAATCGTGCTGAAAGGCGCTGATAAGCAGGTGATCGGCCAGGTTGCAGCGGATCTGCGCGCCTACCGTCGTCCTGAGCCTTACAAAGGCAAGGGTGTTCGTTACGCCGACGAAGTCGTGCGTACCAAAGAGGCTAAGAAGAAGTAAGGTAACACTATGGATAAGAAATCTGCTCGTATCCGTCGTGCGACCCGCGCACGCCGCAAGCTCCAGGAGCTGGGCGCAACTCGCCTGGTGGTACATCGTACCCCGCGTCACATTTACGCACAGGTAATTGCACCGAACGGTTCTGAAGTTCTGGTAGCTGCTTCTACTGTAGAAAAAGCTATCGCTGAACAACTGAAGTACACCGGTAACAAAGACGCGGCTGCAGCTGTGGGTAAAGCTGTCGCTGAACGCGCTCTGGAAAAAGGCATCAAAGATGTATCCTTTGACCGTTCCGGGTTCCAATATCATGGTCGTGTCCAGGCACTGGCAGATGCTGCCCGTGAAGCTGGCCTTCAGTTCTAAGGTAGAGGTGTAAGATGGCTCACATCGAAAAACAAGCTGGCGAACTGCAGGAAAAGCTGATCGCGGTAAACCGCGTATCTAAAACCGTTAAAGGTGGTCGTATTTTCTCCTTCACAGCTCTGACTGTAGTTGGCGATGGTAACGGTCGCGTTGGTTTTGGTTACGGTAAAGCGCGTGAAGTTCCAGCAGCGATCCAGAAAGCGATGGAAAAAGCCCGTCGCAATATGATTAACGTCGCGCTGAATAACGGCACTCTGCAACACCCTGTTAAAGGTGTTCATACGGGTTCTCGCGTATTCATGCAGCCGGCTTCCGAAGGTACCGGTATCATCGCCGGTGGTGCAATGCGCGCCGTTCTGGAAGTCGCTGGGGTTCATAACGTTCTGGCTAAAGCGTATGGTTCCACCAACCCGATTAACGTGGTTCGTGCAACTATCGATGGCCTGGAAAATATGAATTCTCCAGAAATGGTCGCTGCCAAGCGTGGTAAATCCGTTGAAGAAATTCTGGGGAAATAAACCATGGCAAAGACTATTAAAATTACTCAAACCCGCAGTGCAATCGGTCGTCTGCCGAAACACAAGGCAACGCTGCTTGGCCTGGGTCTGCGTCGTATTGGTCACACCGTAGAGCGCGAGGATACTCCTGCTATTCGCGGTATGATCAACGCGGTTTCCTTCATGGTTAAAGTTGAGGAGTAAGAGATGCGTTTAAATACTCTGTCTCCGGCCGAAGGCTCCAAAAAGGCGGGTAAACGCCTGGGTCGTGGTATCGGTTCTGGCCTCGGTAAAACCGGTGGTCGTGGTCACAAAGGTCAGAAATCTCGTTCTGGCGGTGGCGTACGTCGCGGTTTCGAGGGTGGTCAGATGCCTCTGTACCGTCGTCTGCCGAAATTCGGCTTCACTTCTCGTAAAGCAGCGATTACAGCCGAAGTTCGTCTGTCTGACCTGGCTAAAGTAGAAGGCGGTGTTGTAGACCTGAACACGCTGAAAGCGGCTAACATTATCGGTATCCAGATCGAGTTCGCGAAAGTGATCCTGGCTGGCGAAGTAACGACTCCGGTAACTGTTCGTGGCCTGCGTGTTACTAAAGGCGCTCGTGCTGCTATCGAAGCTGCTGGCGGTAAAATCGAGGAATAAGTAGCAGATGGCTAAACAACCGGGATTAGATTTTCAAAGTGCCAAAGGTGGCTTAGGCGAGCTGAAACGCAGACTGCTGTTTGTTATCGGTGCGCTGATTGTGTTCCGTATTGGCTCTTTTATTCCGATCCCTGGTATTGATGCCGCTGTACTTGCCAAACTGCTTGAGCAACAGCGAGGCACCATCATTGAGATGTTTAACATGTTCTCTGGTGGTGCTCTCAGCCGTGCTTCTATCTTTGCTCTGGGGATCATGCCGTATATTTCGGCGTCGATCATTATCCAGCTACTGACGGTGGTTCATCCAACGTTGGCAGAAATTAAGAAAGAAGGGGAGTCTGGTCGTCGTAAGATCAGCCAGTACACCCGCTACGGTACTCTGGTGCTGGCAATATTCCAGTCGATCGGTATTGCTACTGGTCTGCCGAATATGCCTGGTATGCAAGGCCTGGTGATTAACCCGGGCTTTGCATTCTACTTCACCGCTGTTGTAAGTCTGGTCACAGGAACCATGTTCCTGATGTGGTTGGGCGAACAGATCACTGAACGAGGTATCGGCAACGGTATTTCAATCATTATCTTCGCCGGTATTGTCGCGGGACTCCCGCCAGCCATTGCCCATACTATCGAGCAAGCGCGTCAAGGCGACCTGCACTTCCTCGTGTTGCTGTTGGTTGCAGTATTAGTATTTGCAGTGACGTTCTTTGTTGTATTTGTTGAGCGTGGTCAACGCCGCATTGTGGTAAACTACGCGAAACGTCAGCAAGGTCGTCGTGTCTATGCTGCACAGAGCACACATTTACCGCTGAAAGTGAATATGGCGGGGGTAATCCCGGCAATCTTCGCTTCCAGTATTATTCTGTTCCCGGCGACCATCGCGTCATGGTTCGGGGGCGGTACTGGTTGGAACTGGCTGACAACAATTTCGCTGTATTTGCAGCCTGGGCAACCGCTTTATGTGTTACTCTATGCGTCTGCAATCATCTTCTTCTGTTTCTTCTACACGGCGTTGGTTTTCAACCCGCGTGAAACAGCAGATAACCTGAAGAAGTCCGGTGCATTTGTACCAGGAATTCGTCCGGGAGAGCAAACGGCGAAGTATATCGATAAAGTAATGACCCGCCTGACCTTGGTTGGTGCGCTGTACATTACCTTTATCTGCCTGATCCCGGAGTTCATGCGTGATGCAATGAAAGTACCGTTCTACTTCGGTGGGACCTCACTGCTTATCGTTGTTGTCGTGATTATGGACTTTATGGCTCAAGTGCAAACTCTGATGATGTCCAGTCAGTATGAGTCTGCATTGAAGAAGGCGAACCTGAAAGGCTACGGCCGATAATTGGTCGCCCGAGAAGTTACGGAGAGTAAAAATGAAAGTTCGTGCTTCCGTCAAGAAATTATGCCGTAACTGCAAAATCGTTAAGCGTGATGGTGTCATCCGTGTGATTTGCAGTGCCGAGCCGAAGCATAAACAGCGCCAAGGCTGATTTTTTCGCATATTTTTCTTGCAAAGTTGGGTTGAGCTGGCTAGATTAGCCAGCCAATCTTTTGTATGTCTGTGCGTTTCCATTTGAGTATCCTGAAAACGGGCTTTTCAGCATGGAACGTACATATTAAATAGTAGGAGTGCATAGTGGCCCGTATAGCAGGCATTAACATTCCTGATCATAAGCATGCCGTAATCGCATTAACTTCGATTTATGGCGTCGGCAAGACCCGTTCTAAAGCCATCCTGGCTGCAGCGGGTATCGCTGAAGATGTTAAGATCAGTGAGCTGTCTGAAGGACAAATCGACACGCTGCGTGACGAAGTTGCCAAATTTGTCGTTGAAGGTGATCTGCGCCGTGAAATCAGCATGAGCATCAAGCGCCTGATGGATCTTGGTTGCTATCGCGGTTTGCGTCATCGTCGTGGTCTCCCGGTTCGCGGTCAGCGTACCAAGACCAACGCACGTACCCGTAAGGGTCCGCGCAAACCGATCAAGAAATAATCGGGGTGATTGAATAATGGCAAAGGCACCAATTCGTGCACGTAAACGTGTAAGAAAACAAGTCTCTGACGGCGTGGCTCATATCCATGCTTCTTTCAACAACACCATCGTGACTATCACTGATCGTCAGGGTAACGCGTTGGGTTGGGCAACAGCCGGTGGTTCCGGTTTCCGTGGTTCTCGCAAATCCACTCCGTTTGCAGCACAGGTTGCAGCAGAGCGTTGCGCTGACGCCGTGAAAGAATACGGCATCAAGAATCTGGAAGTTATGGTTAAAGGTCCGGGTCCAGGCCGCGAATCTACTATTCGTGCTCTGAACGCCGCAGGTTTCCGCATCACTAACATTACTGATGTGACTCCGATCCCTCATAACGGTTGTCGTCCGCCGAAAAAACGTCGCGTATAACGCCTCGTTTTCCAGGTTTGTTGGAGAAAGAAAATGGCAAGATATTTGGGTCCTAAGCTCAAGCTGAGCCGTCGTGAGGGCACCGACTTATTCCTTAAGTCTGGCGTTCGCGCGATCGATACCAAGTGTAAAATTGAACAAGCTCCTGGCCAGCACGGTGCGCGTAAACCGCGTCTGTCTGACTATGGTGTGCAGTTGCGTGAAAAGCAAAAAGTTCGCCGTATCTATGGTGTGCTGGAGCGTCAGTTCCGTAACTACTACAAAGAAGCAGCACGTCTGAAAGGCAACACCGGTGAAAACCTGTTGGCTCTGCTGGAAGGTCGTCTGGACAACGTTGTATACCGTATGGGCTTCGGTGCCACTCGTGCAGAAGCACGTCAGCTGGTTAGCCATAAAGCAATTATGGTAAACGGTCGTGTTGTTAACATCGCTTCTTATCAGGTTAGTCCGAATGACGTTGTAAGCATTCGTGAGAAAGCGAAGAAGCAGTCTCGCGTGAAAGCCGCTCTGGAGCTGGCTGAGCAGCGTGAAAAGCCAACCTGGCTGGAAGTTGATGCTGGCAAGATGGAAGGTACGTTTAAGCGTAAGCCGGAGCGTTCTGATCTGTCTGCGGACATTAACGAACACCTGATCGTCGAGCTTTACTCCAAGTAAAGCTTAGTACCAAAGAGAGGACACAATGCAGGGTTCTGTGACAGAGTTTCTAAAACCGCGCCTGGTTGATATCGAGCAAGTGAGTTCGACGCACGCCAAGGTGACCCTTGAGCCTTTAGAGCGTGGCTTTGGCCATACTCTGGGTAACGCACTGCGCCGTATTCTGCTCTCATCGATGCCGGGTTGCGCGGTGACCGAGGTTGAGATTGATGGTGTACTACATGAGTACAGCACCAAAGAAGGCGTTCAGGAAGATATCCTGGAAATCCTGCTCAACCTGAAAGGGCTGGCGGTGAGAGTTCAGGGCAAAGATGAAGTTATTCTTACCTTGAATAAATCTGGCATTGGCCCTGTGACTGCAGCCGATATCACCCACGACGGTGATGTCGAAATCGTCAAGCCGCAGCACGTGATCTGCCACCTGACCGATGAGAACGCGTCTATTAGCATGCGTATCAAAGTTCAGCGCGGTCGTGGTTATGTGCCGGCTTCTACCCGAATTCATTCGGAAGAAGATGAGCGCCCAATCGGCCGTCTGCTGGTCGACGCATGCTACAGCCCTGTGGAGCGTATTGCCTACAATGTTGAAGCAGCGCGTGTAGAACAGCGTACCGACCTGGACAAGCTGGTCATCGAAATGGAAACCAACGGCACAATCGATCCTGAAGAGGCGATTCGTCGTGCGGCAACCATTCTGGCTGAACAACTGGAAGCTTTCGTTGACTTACGTGATGTACGTCAGCCTGAAGTGAAAGAAGAGAAACCAGAGTTCGATCCGATCCTGCTGCGCCCTGTTGACGATCTGGAATTGACTGTCCGCTCTGCTAACTGCCTTAAAGCAGAAGCTATCCACTATATCGGTGATCTGGTACAGCGTACCGAGGTTGAGCTCCTTAAAACGCCTAACCTTGGTAAAAAATCTCTTACTGAGATTAAAGACGTGCTGGCTTCCCGTGGACTGTCTCTGGGCATGCGCCTGGAAAACTGGCCACCGGCAAGCATCGCTGACGAGTAACCGGATCACAGGTTAAGGTTTTACTGAGAAGGATAAGGTCATGCGCCATCGTAAGAGTGGTCGTCAACTGAACCGCAACAGCAGCCATCGCCAGGCTATGTTCCGCAATATGGCAGGTTCACTGGTTCGTCATGAAATCATCAAGACGACTCTGCCTAAAGCGAAAGAGCTGCGCCGCGTAGTTGAGCCGCTGATTACTCTTGCCAAGACTGATAGCGTTGCTAATCGTCGTCTGGCATTCGCCCGTACTCGTGATAACGAGATCGTGGCAAAACTGTTTAACGAACTGGGCCCGCGTTTCGCGAGCCGTGCCGGTGGTTACACTCGTATTCTGAAGTGTGGCTTCCGTGCAGGCGACAATGCGCCGATGGCTTACATCGAGCTGGTTGATCGTTCAGAGAAAGCAGAAGCTGCTGCAGAGTAATCTGAAGCAACGTAAAAAAACCCGCCCCGGCGGGTTTTTTTATACCCGTAGCATCCCCACTTATCTACAATAGCTGTACTCTTTTTGTTCATCCCCTGGAGTATTTATGTGGTTACTTGACCAGTGGGCAGAGCGTCATATAGCAGAAGCGCAAGCGAAAGGTGAGTTTGATAACCTGGTAGGTAGCGGCGAACCATTGATACTGGATGATGATTCTCATGTGCCACCGGAATTACGTGCGGGGTATCGCTTGCTGAAGAATGCTGGTTGCTTACCGCCAGAACTTGAGCATAGGAGGGAAGCAATACAGCTTCTGGATATTCTCAAAGGTATCCGTCATGATGATCCGCAATATCAAGAGGTTAGTCGTCGATTGTCATTACTGGAATTGAAGCTGCGACAAGCTGGATTGAGTACCGATTTTTTACGCGGCGATTATGCTGACAAGTTGTTGAACAAAATCAACGATAACTAGTGGAGTATGTATGTATCGCATTGGTGAGCTGGCAAAAATGGCGGAAGTAACACCCGACACGATTCGTTATTACGAAAAGCAGCAGATGATGGAGCATGAAGTACGCACCGAAGGTGGGTTTCGCCTGTATACCGAAAGCGATCTCCAGCGATTGAAATTTATCCGCCATGCCAGACAACTAGGTTTCAGTCTGGAGTCGATCCGCGAGTTGCTGTCGATCCGTATCGATCCTGAACACCATACCTGTCAGGAGTCAAAAGGCATTGTGCAGGAAAGATTGCAGGAAGTCGAAGCTCGTATAGCCGAGTTGCAGAGTATGCAGCGTTCCTTGCAACGCCTTAATGATACCTGTTGTGGGACCGCCCATAGCAGTGTTTATTGCTCGATTCTTGAAGCTCTTGAACAAGGGGCGAGTGGCGTTAAGAGTGGCTGTTGATTTTTTGCACTGGCAGGATTACACTCGCGCCGTTAAATAACCAACTGGAGTTTTTATGAGCCGATATCAGCATACTAAAGGGCAGATAAAGGATAATGCGATAGAAGCATTACTACATGATCCCTTATTCCGACAGCGAGTAGAGAAAAATAAGAAAGGGAAAGGCAGTTACATGCGAAAAGGAAAACATGGCAATCGGGGGAACTGGGAGGCCAGTGGCAAGAAAGTAAATCACTTTTTTACCACTGGCCTTCTGCTTTCAGACGCTTGTTAAGAGCGGTTATTCTGCTCTTTCAGCAAATCACGAATTTCTGTCAGTAATACTTCTTCTTTAGTTGGTGCAGGTGTTGCTGCTGCTGGTTCTTCTTTTTTCCGATTCAGTTTGTTGATTAGCTTAATCGCCATAAAGATGGCAAAGGCCACTATCAGAAAATCAAAGACGTTTTGAATGAAGACACCGTAATGCATCACAACAGCAGGGATATCCCCTTGGGCCTCGCGTAGCGTGACAGCAAACTGTTTAAAGTCGATCCCGCCAATTAATAAGCCCAGAGGTGGCATGATGATATCGGCAACCAGTGAAGATACAATCTTCCCGAATGCCGCTCCGATAATGACACCCACTGCCAAATCCACCACGTTCCCGCGCATCGCAAATTCGCGAAATTCTTTAATAATGCTCATGTTATTCTCCCTATGAAGCCGACAACCATAAGTCTAACAAATGTTAAGCCATTTTCCTGCCAGGAATGGATTTAATTAATCCTTAATAATCAAAGGGAAATAATAAGGCGTCATTAGACGCCTTATTAATTACAAGAAGAAAGGACTTGGCTGGAAGAGTCTTTCGACGTCGGTAATAAACTTTTTATCTGTGAGGAACATAATTACGTGATCGCCTTGCTCAATGCGCAGATTGTCATTGGCAATCATCACATCGTTTCCACGTACCACCGCTCCAATAATCGTTCCTGGCGGTAGCTTGATTTCGTCAATGACTCTGCCGACAACGCGTGAGGTGCTTTCATCACCGTGAGCAACGGCTTCAATAGCTTCTGCTACGCCGCGGCGTAATGAGGAAACACCAACAATATCTGCTTTTCGCACATGGCTAAGCAACGCAGAAATAGTTGCTTGTTGTGGTGAAATCGCAATATCGATCACGCTCCCCTGAACCAGATCCACATAAGCGCGACGTTGGATCAATACCATCACCTTTTTCGCACCCATACGTTTGGCAAGCATGGCGGACATGATATTGGCCTCGTCATCGTTGGTGACGGCAATAAACAGATCAACTTGATCGATATGTTCTTCGGCCAGCAGTTCTTGATCCGACGCATCACCAAAAAAGACGATCGTATTCTGCAACTTTTCCGCCAGTTCGGCAGCGCGCTGCTGATTACGTTCGATGAGTTTAACGCTGTAATCTTTTTCCAGACGACGCGCCAGCCCTGCACCGATATTACCGCCACCAACCAGCATGATCCGCTTATACGGTTTTTCCAGTCGCTGTAATTCACTCATCACCGCGCGGATATGCTGTGAAGCGGCAATAAAGAACACTTCATCACCAGCTTCAACAATGGTCGAACCTTGCGGACGAATGGGGCGATTGTGGCGGAAAATTGCTGCCACACGAGTATCGATATGTGGCATATGTTCGCGCATGGTCGAAAGTGCATTACCAATCAGCGGGCCGCCATAATAGGCTTTAACCACAGCCAGGCTGACTTTACCCTCAGCGAAGTTCACCACCTGCAATGCGCCGGGATACTCAATCAGTCGGTAAATATTATCGATAACCAACTGCTCTGGTGCGATCAGATGATCAATCGGAACAGCATCTGAATGAAATAGCTTATCGGCATCGCGCACGTAGTCTGGTGAGCGGATACGAGCGATGCGATTAGGGGTGTTGAAAAGTGAGTAGGCTACCTGGCAGGCAACCATATTGGTTTCATCTGAACTGGTTACAGCAACCAGCATATCGGCGTCGTCGGCACCTGCCTCCCGCAATACGCGTGGATGAGAGCCATGCCCCTGCACGACTCGCAGGTCAAATTTATCCTGTAAGGTCCGCAGACGCTCACCGTTGGTATCGACAACAGTAATATCGTTGTTCTCGCCAACCAGGTTTTCCGCCAGTGTGCCGCCAACCTGGCCGGCACCCAGAATGATAATTTTCATCAGTCGCGACCCGTTATCTCATCACTTTTTGATTAGCTTAGCGTAAAAGAAGCCGTCGCCCTCTTCGGCACCGGGCAAATTTTGTTTACCCGGTTGCTCTGGTGTTCCTGTTTCGCAAAGTTCGGCATCAGCGGTACGTTGCAAAAAGGCTTTAATCTGCAGGCTATTCTCTTCCGGTAACACCGAACAGGTGGCATAGACCAGGGTTCCTCCGGATTTTAAATGCGACCAGATGGCGTCGAGAATTTCAGACTGCAACTGCGCGAGTTCTGGGATATCGCGATCGCGGCGTAACCATTTAATATCCGGATGGCGACGAATTACACCAGTTGCCGAACAAGGTGCATCTAATAAAATGCGATCGAACTGTTGCTCACCACACCATTGGGAAGGGTAACGGCCATCACCTTGTTTTACGGTTGCCTTCATACCAAGGCGTTTTAAATTGTCGTAAACGCGAGAGAGGCGCTGCTCATCAATATCGACCGCCAGAACTTGCGCCTCTGGAGCAACCTCAAGAATATGCGTTGTTTTACCGCCTGGGGCGGCGCAAAGATCCAGAATGTGTTCACCATTTTGTGGAGCAAGCCAGGTCATGCAACCTTGTGCTGAAGCATCCTGAACGGTAACCCATCCTTCTTCAAAACCGGGTAGCGCATGAACAGGTGCAGGTGTTTCCAGCTGTACAGCATCAGGGTAATCCGCATGCGGGAAACCTTTCATTCCTGCTTCATCCAGCAATGCAAGCCAGCTGTCGCGGGAATGATGCGTACGATTAACGCGCAGCCACATTGGCGGACGCTGGTTATTGGCTTCGACGATGGATTGCCACTGCTCGGGATACGCCTTTTGCAGACGCTTCAGCAACCAGGAAGGATGCAGATAACGTGCATCACTGGCATTAAACTCGGCTAATAACTCATCTTGCTGACGCTGGAACTGACGTAATACACCGTTAATCAATCCCTTAAGTTGCGGGCGCTTAATTGCAACTGCGCCTTCAACCGTTTCAGCCAGCGCGGCATGAGGTGGAATGCGGGTATAAAGCAGTTGATACAAACCAACCATAATCAGGTAATGAACAGTACGCTGTTTGCCTGTCATCGGACGGGCCATTAGCTTATTAATCAGCCAGTCTGACTGTGAGAGCGTACGCAGTACGCCAAAGCATAACTCCTGGAGAAGAGCTTTATCTTTATCGGAAACTTTTTGCTGGAGCGGTGGCAGAATGTTGCTCAGTGATTGCCCTTGCTCAACGACTTGTTCAATGGCCTGGGCCGCCATGCTACGTAAATTACGTTGTTTTTTCATAAGTATAAATATAAAGATGCCCGGTAAGACCGGGCTTAGAAGAGTGGACTATCAGGCCAGACGGTTGCCCGGTACAAACCATTCCCGACGAGAATTCAGGAGGTCTTGCACGCTCATCGCTTTCTTACCTGCAGGTTGCATTGAGAGCAGATTCAGGATGCCATCACCTGTCGCGACCTGAATGCCTTGTTTATTGGCTTCAAGGATTGTTCCTGGCGCAGCCTTTGTTGTCGTATCGATGACAGATGCTTTCCAGACTTTAACCGGCTGCCCTTCAATTTCCAGCCAGCTCATTGGCCATGGATTGAAAGCGCGAATGCAACGTTCAAGCTGTGCTGCCGAAAGTGACCAGTCAATACGCGCTTCTTCTTTACTCAACTTTTCGGCGTAAGTGACAAGAGTTTCGTCCTGAACTTCTGGTTTCGCCGTGCCGTCTGCCAGTTGTTTCAACGTAGTAATAAGCCCTTGTGGGCCAAGCTCTGCCAGTTTGTCGTACAGCGTACCACTGGTATCTTCTGCAGTAATCGGGCAGGAGAGCTTATAAAGCATGTCACCGGTGTCTAAACCAACATCCATTTGCATAATGGTCACACCAGTTTCTGCATCACCCGCCCATAGTGAGCGTTGGATTGGTGCAGCACCGCGCCAGCGTGGCAGCAGTGAACCATGAACGTTGATACAGCCAAGACGCGGCATCTCCAGCACAGCTTTAGGCAGAATTAAACCATAGGCGACGACGACCATAACATCAGCCTGCAGATCGGCGACCCGTTGCTGGTTTTCTTGTGGACGCAGGGAAACAGGTTGAAAAACGGGCAGACCTTTGTCCTCAGCCAGAACTTTAACCGGGCTGGGCATCAGTTTTTTACCGCGTCCTGCCGGTCGGTCTGGCTGGGTAAACACGCCAACGATGTTATGACCAGAAGACAACAGCGCGTCGAGATGACGCGCTGCAAAGTCAGGTGTACCCGCAAAAATAATACGTAGTGATTCTGACACGTTAATTCTTATCCTTAAGCCCGGGCTTTCAGACGATCCAGTTTTTCAACTTTCTGACGAATACGTTGTTGTTTCAGCGGTGACAGATAATCCATAAACAGTTTGCCGACCAGGTGATCCATCTCATGCTGAATACAGATGGCTAACAGACCGTCTGCTTCCAGTTCAAATGGTTTACCGTCGCGGTCCAGGGCGCGAATTTTAACTTTCTCTGCGCGTGGCACTAAAGCACGTTGTTCAGGGATCGACAGGCAACCTTCTTCAATGCCTGTTTCGCCGCTTTTTTCTAAAAGCTCCGGATTGATTAACACCAGCCGTTCGTCACGGTTTTCCGAAACATCAATTACAATGATACGTTGATGGATATCAACCTGGGTTGCCGCCAGGCCAATACCTTCTTCTGCGTACATCGTCTCGAACATATCATCGACGATACGCTGAATTTCTGCATTCACTTCTTCTACCGGTTTAGCAACTTTGCGAAGCCGCTCGTCCGGAATATGTAACACTTGCAAAACTGACATAAATCTCCAGAGATGTGTTCAGGAGTTAGAAAGATTATTTCTTCTATTCTAGACAAATCCCCCTCTGATTGACAGCATCACTGACCAATCGCAAAGATTGCTAAGGCTGCTTATGGCAGGGAGATAAGGATGGTCGATACAGAAATTTGGCTGCGTTTAATTAGCATCAGCAGCTTGTATGGCGATGATATGGTCCGTATAGCTCACTGGCTGGCAAAACAGTCGCATATTGATGCGGTTGTATTGCAGCAAACAGGGCTTACATTGCGGCAGGCACAACGCTTTCTTTCATTTCCGCGAAAGAGTATCGAAAGCTCACTTTGTTGGTTGGAGCAACCCAACCATCATTTAATCCCTGCGGACAGCGAATTTTATCCTCCTCAACTTCTGGCGACGACAGATTACCCCGGCGCACTGTTTGTTGAAGGAGAACTGCACGCGTTGCATTCATTTCAGCTTGCCGTAGTGGGGAGTCGGGCGCATTCATGGTATGGCGAGCGATGGGGACGATTATTTTGCGAAACTCTGGCGACGCGTGGAGTGACAATTACGAGTGGACTGGCGCGTGGAATCGATGGTGTGGCGCATAAAGCGGCCTTACAGGTAAATGGCGTTAGCATTGCTGTATTGGGGAATGGACTTAATACCATTCATCCCCGCCGCCATGCTCCACTGGCTGCCAGTCTACTTGAGCAAGGTGGTGCTCTCGTCTCGGAATTTCCCCTCGATGTTCCACCCCTTGCTTACAATTTCCCACGAAGAAATCGCATTATCAGTGGTCTAAGTAAAGGTGTACTGGTGGTGGAAGCGGCTTTGCGCAGTGGTTCGCTGGTGACAGCACGTTGTGCGCTTGAGCAGGGGCGTGAAGTTTTTGCTTTGCCAGGTCCAATAGGGAATCCGGGAAGCGAAGGGCCTCACTGGTTAATAAAACAAGGTGCGATTCTTGTGACGGAACCGGAAGAAATTCTGGAAAACTTGCAATTTGGATTGCACTGGTTGCCAGACGCCCCTGAAAATTCATTTTATTCACCAGATCAGGAAGACGTGGCATTGCCATTTCCTGAGCTCCTGGCTAACGTAGGAGATGAGGTAACACCTGTTGACGTCGTCGCTGAACGTGCCGGCCAACCTGTGCCAGAGGTAGTTACTCAACTACTCGAACTGGAGTTAGCAGGATGGATCGCAGCTGTACCCGGCGGCTATGTCCGATTGAGGAGGGCATGCCATGTTCGACGTACTAATGTATTTGTTTGAAACCTATATTCACACAGAAGCTGAGTTGCGTGTGGATCAAGACAAACTTGAACAGGATCTTACCGACGCAGGATTTGATCGAGAAGATATCTATAATGCCCTGCTTTGGCTGGAAAAGCTTGCGGATTATCAGGAAGGACTGGCAGAACCGATGCAACTGGCCTCTGATCCACTCTCCATGCGTATTTATACCCCTGAAGAGTGTGAAAGACTGGATGCCAGCTGTCGTGGTTTTCTGCTTTTCCTTGAGCAAATTCAGGTGCTTAACCTTGAAACCCGTGAAATGGTGATAGAGCGAGTGCTCGCGCTGGATACCGCTGAGTTCGACCTGGAAGACCTGAAATGGGTAATCCTGATGGTGTTGTTCAATATTCCGGGCTGCGAAAATGCGTACCAGCAAATGGAAGAATTACTCTTTGAAGTGAATGAAGGTATGCTGCATTAATCATTTCTTTAATTCAGCATAAGTAGTTATGGCGAAATCAGCACTGTTCACGGTGCGTAATAATGAGTCCTGCCCAAAGTGCGGGGCTGAACTAGTTATTCGATCCGGGAAACACGGTCCGTTTCTTGGATGCTCACAGTATCCGGCGTGTGACTACGTCCGTCCTCTGAAATCTTCAGCGGATGGACATATTGTCAAAGTTCTGGAGGGGCAGGTTTGCCCTGCATGTGGCGCAAATCTGGTATTACGCCAGGGACGCTTTGGTATGTTTATTGGTTGCAGTAACTACCCTGAATGCGAACATACCGAACTTATCGATAAACCGGACGAAACAGCAATTACATGCCCCCAATGCCGGACGGGCCATCTGGTTCAGCGCCGCTCCCGTTATGGCAAAACATTTCACTCCTGTGATCGCTACCCGGAGTGTCAATTTGCCATTAACTTCAAACCCATAGCTGGAGAATGCCCTGAGTGCCATTATCCGCTACTCATCGAAAAGAAAACCGCGCAGGGTGTAAAACACTTTTGTGCCAGTAAACAATGTGGAAAGCCGATTTCGGCGGAATAATAACGTGAATAATAACCTGCAAGGAGACGCTATCGCAGCTGCGATAGATGTCCTCAATGAAGAACGTGTCATCGCCTATCCAACGGAAGCCGTTTTCGGTGTCGGGTGCGATCCTGATAGCGAAACAGCAGTGATGAGACTGTTGGAGTTAAAACGGCGTCCGGTTGATAAGGGGCTGATTTTAATCGCGGCAAATTACGAGCAGCTTAAACCCTATATTGATGACACCATGCTGACTGACGCGCAGCGTGAAACCATTTTTTCCCGCTGGCCAGGTCCTGTCACCTTTGTCTTTCCCGCGCCTGCGACAACACCGCGCTGGTTGACGGGCCGCTTTGATTCGCTTGCTGTACGAGTCACCGACCATCCGTTGGTGGTTGCTTTGTGCCAGGCTTATGGTAAACCGCTGGTTTCTACCAGTGCCAACTTGAGTGGATTGCCACCTTGTCGAACAGTAGACGAAGTTCGCGCACAATTTGGCGCTGCGTTCCCGGTTGTGCCTGGTGAAACGGGGGGGCGTTTAAATCCTTCAGAAATCCGCGATGCCCTGACGGGTGAACTGTTTCGACAGGGGTAACATAATGGAAACCTATGCTGTTTTTGGTAATCCGATAGCCCACAGCAAATCGCCATTCATTCATCAGCAATTTGCTCAGCAACTGAATATTGAACATCCCTATGGGCGTGTGTTGGCACCCATCAATGATTTCATCAACACACTGAACACTTTCTTTAGTGCTGGTGGTAAAGGTGCGAATGTGACGGTACCTTTTAAAGAAGAGGCTTTTGCCAGAGCGGATGAGCTTACTGAACGGGCAGCGTTGGCTGGTGCTGTTAATACCCTCAAGCGGTTAGAAGATGGACGCCTGCTGGGTGACAATACCGATGGTATAGGTTTGTTAAGCGATCTGGAACGTCTGTCTTTTATCCGTCCTGGTTTACGTATTCTGCTCATTGGCGCTGGTGGAGCATCTCGCGGCGTACTACTGCCACTCCTTTCCCTGGACTGTGCGGTGACAATCACTAATCGGACGGTATCCCGCGCGGAAGAGTTGGCTAAATTGTTTGCGCACACTGGCAGTATTCACGCGTTGGGTATGGACGAACTGGAAGGTCATGAGTTTGATCTCATTATTAATGCAACATCCAGTGGCATCAGTGGTGATATTCCGGCGATCCCGCCATCGCTCATTCATCCAGGCATTTATTGCTATGACATGTTCTATCAGAAAGGAAAAACTCCTTTTCTGGCATGGTGTGAGCAGCGAGGCTCAAAACGTACTGCTGATGGTTTAGGAATGCTGGTGGCACAAGCGGCTCATGCCTTCCTTCTTTGGCATGGCGTTCTGCCTGATGTAGAACCGGTCATCAAACTATTGCAACAGGAGTTGTCAGCGTGAATCAGGCCATCCAGTTTCCGGATAGGGAAGAGTGGAACGAGAGTAAAAAATGTGTATGTTTTCCCGCTCTCGTGAATGGTATGCAACTGACATGTGCGATCTCTGGCGAGAGTCTGGCGTATCGCTTTACTGGAGATACGCCAGAACAGTGGTTAGCGAGTTTTCGTCAGCATCGCTGGGACCTGGAAGAAGAAGCGGAAAACTTAATTCAGGAACAAAGTGAAGATGATCAAGGTTGGGTGTGGTTACCCTGATCCATATATTCGTCCTTCCATTTCACGTAGTTATTTGCGGAATAGCGTAACCCAGCCTTCTCTTCATCACTTAACGGGCGGATCTGTTTGACGGGGCTACCGAGATACAGATATCCGCTCTCCAGCCGTTTATTTTGTGGGACCAGGCTACCCGCACCAATCATCACATCATCTTCTACTATTGCGCCATCAAGTAAAATTGAGCCCATCCCAACCAAAACTCGATTGCCAATGGTGCAGCCGTGGAGCATCACCTTGTGACCAACAGTGACATCTTCGCCAATGGTTAATGGGTTGCCAGCTGGGTTGTACGAGGATTTATGAGTGACATGCAACATACTGCCATCCTGGATATTGGTGCGTGCTCCGATCTGTACATAATGTACATCTCCACGAATCACAACGAGCGGCCAGATCCCCACATCATCAGCCAGACGAACGTCACCAATCACGACGCTGCTATCGTCGATCATTACGCGCTGACCGATTTGTGGAAAAAGATCGCGGTATGGGCGTAAAACATCAGACATACTCACCTCAACAATAAATGATTTACTAATGACTTTGGGTACATTATTGGCCTTGTGCAAGTCTTTTAGTATGCAAAAAAGCACCGTTTTGTGTGCGAATGCAGCAAAAAGGGTGAAAAAACAACAAACAGAAAAAAAGATCAAAAAAGTACTTGTGCAAAAAATTGGGATCCCTATAATGCGCCTCCGTTGAGACGACAACGTGAAACACTTCACAAGATAGTCGTAACAACAAAGAGAAAAATCCTGAAATTCAGGGTTGACTCTGAGAGAGGAAAGCGTAATATACGCCACCTCGCGACAGTGAGCTGAAAGCCGCGTCGCAACTGCTCTTTAACAATTTATCAGACAATCTGTGTGGGCACTCGAAGATACGGATTCTTGACGTCGCAAGACGAAAAATGAATACCAAGTCTCAGGAGTGAACACGTAATTCATTACGAAGTTTAATTCTTTGAGCATCAAACTTTTAAATTGAAGAGTTTGATCATGGCTCAGATTGAACGCTGGCGGCAGGCCTAACACATGCAAGTCGAACGGTAACAGGAAGCAGCTTGCTGCTTTGCTGACGAGTGGCGGACGGGTGAGTAATGTCTGGGAAACTGCCTGATGGAGGGGGATAACTACTGGAAACGGTAGCTAATACCGCATAACGTCGCAAGACCAAAGAGGGGGACCTTCGGGCCTCTTGCCATCGGATGTGCCCAGATGGGATTAGCTAGTAGGTGGGGTAAAGGCTCACCTAGGCGACGATCCCTAGCTGGTCTGAGAGGATGACCAGCCACACTGGAACTGAGACACGGTCCAGACTCCTACGGGAGGCAGCAGTGGGGAATATTGCACAATGGGCGCAAGCCTGATGCAGCCATGCCGCGTGTATGAAGAAGGCCTTCGGGTTGTAAAGTACTTTCAGCGGGGAGGAAGGGAGTAAAGTTAATACCTTTGCTCATTGACGTTACCCGCAGAAGAAGCACCGGCTAACTCCGTGCCAGCAGCCGCGGTAATACGGAGGGTGCAAGCGTTAATCGGAATTACTGGGCGTAAAGCGCACGCAGGCGGTTTGTTAAGTCAGATGTGAAATCCCCGGGCTCAACCTGGGAACTGCATCTGATACTGGCAAGCTTGAGTCTCGTAGAGGGGGGTAGAATTCCAGGTGTAGCGGTGAAATGCGTAGAGATCTGGAGGAATACCGGTGGCGAAGGCGGCCCCCTGGACGAAGACTGACGCTCAGGTGCGAAAGCGTGGGGAGCAAACAGGATTAGATACCCTGGTAGTCCACGCCGTAAACGATGTCGACTTGGAGGTTGTGCCCTTGAGGCGTGGCTTCCGGAGCTAACGCGTTAAGTCGACCGCCTGGGGAGTACGGCC
The DNA here is from genome assembly GCF_011754335.1 of Escherichia sp. E.sYA108. Classification (NCBI taxonomy): domain Bacteria; kingdom Pseudomonadati; phylum Pseudomonadota; class Gammaproteobacteria; order Enterobacterales; family Enterobacteriaceae; genus Escherichia; species Escherichia sp. E.sYA108. The sequence continues at coordinate 476,879 of NZ_JAAQVZ010000001.1, forward strand.
GCAAGGTTAAAACTCAAATGAATTGACGGGGGCCCGCACAAGCGGTGGAGCATGTGGTTTAATTCGATGCAACGCGAAGAACCTTACCTGGTCTTGACATCCACGGAAGTTTTCAGAGATGAGAATGTGCCTTCGGGAACCGTGAGACAGGTGCTGCATGGCTGTCGTCAGCTCGTGTTGTGAAATGTTGGGTTAAGTCCCGCAACGAGCGCAACCCTTATCCTTTGTTGCCAGCGGTCCGGCCGGGAACTCAAAGGAGACTGCCAGTGATAAACTGGAGGAAGGTGGGGATGACGTCAAGTCATCATGGCCCTTACGACCAGGGCTACACACGTGCTACAATGGCGCATACAAAGAGAAGCGACCTCGCGAGAGCAAGCGGACCTCATAAAGTGCGTCGTAGTCCGGATTGGAGTCTGCAACTCGACTCCATGAAGTCGGAATCGCTAGTAATCGTGGATCAGAATGCCACGGTGAATACGTTCCCGGGCCTTGTACACACCGCCCGTCACACCATGGGAGTGGGTTGCAAAAGAAGTAGGTAGCTTAACCTTCGGGAGGGCGCTTACCACTTTGTGATTCATGACTGGGGTGAAGTCGTAACAAGGTAACCGTAGGGGAACCTGCGGTTGGATCACCTCCTTACCTTAAAGAAGCGTACTTTGCAGTGCTCACACAGATTGTCTGATGAAAATGAGCAGTAAAACCTCTACAGGCTTGTAGCTCAGGTGGTTAGAGCGCACCCCTGATAAGGGTGAGGTCGGTGGTTCAAGTCCACTCAGGCCTACCAAATTTGCACCGCAAATTTGAAGAGGTTTTAACTACATGTTATGGGGCTATAGCTCAGCTGGGAGAGCGCCTGCTTTGCACGCAGGAGGTCTGCGGTTCGATCCCGCATAGCTCCACCATCTCTGTAGTGATTAAATAAAAAATACTTCAGAGTGTACCTGCAAAGGTTCACTGCGAAGTTTTGCTCTTTAAAAATCTGGATCAAGCTGAAAATTGAAACACTGAACAACGAGAGTTGTTCGTGAGTCTCTCAAATTTTCGCAACACGATGATGAATCGCAAGAAACATCTTCGGGTTGTGAGGTTAAGCGACTAAGCGTACACGGTGGATGCCCTGGCAGTCAGAGGCGATGAAGGACGTGCTAATCTGCGATAAGCGTCGGTGAGGTGATATGAACCGTTATAACCGGCGATTTCCGAATGGGGAAACCCAGTGTGTTTCGACACACTATCATTAACTGAATCCATAGGTTAATGAGGCGAACCGGGGGAACTGAAACATCTAAGTACCCCGAGGAAAAGAAATCAACCGAGATTCCCCCAGTAGCGGCGAGCGAACGGGGAGGAGCCCAGAGCCTGAATCAGTGTGTGTGTTAGTGGAAGCGTCTGGAAAGGCGTGCGATACAGGGTGACAGCCCCGTACACAAAAATGCACATATTGTGAGCTCGATGAGTAGGGCGGGACACGTGGTATCCTGTCTGAATATGGGGGGACCATCCTCCAAGGCTAAATACTCCTGACTGACCGATAGTGAACCAGTACCGTGAGGGAAAGGCGAAAAGAACCCCGGCGAGGGGAGTGAAAAAGAACCTGAAACCGTGTACGTACAAGCAGTGGGAGCCTCTTAATGGGGTGACTGCGTACCTTTTGTATAATGGGTCAGCGACTTATATTCTGTAGCAAGGTTAACCGAATAGGGGAGCCGAAGGGAAACCGAGTCTTAACTGGGCGTTAAGTTGCAGGGTATAGACCCGAAACCCGGTGATCTAGCCATGGGCAGGTTGAAGGTTGGGTAACACTAACTGGAGGACCGAACCGACTAATGTTGAAAAATTAGCGGATGACTTGTGGCTGGGGGTGAAAGGCCAATCAAACCGGGAGATAGCTGGTTCTCCCCGAAAGCTATTTAGGTAGCGCCTCGTGAATTCATCTCCGGGGGTAGAGCACTGTTTCGGCAAGGGGGTCATCCCGACTTACCAACCCGATGCAAACTGCGAATACCGGAGAATGTTATCACGGGAGACACACGGCGGGTGCTAACGTCCGTCGTGAAGAGGGAAACAACCCAGACCGCCAGCTAAGGTCCCAAAGTCATGGTTAAGTGGGAAACGATGTGGGAAGGCCCAGACAGCCAGGATGTTGGCTTAGAAGCAGCCATCATTTAAAGAAAGCGTAATAGCTCACTGGTCGAGTCGGCCTGCGCGGAAGATGTAACGGGGCTAAACCATGCACCGAAGCTGCGGCAGCGACACTATGTGTTGTTGGGTAGGGGAGCGTTCTGTAAGCCTGTGAAGGTGGCCTGTGAGGGTTGCTGGAGGTATCAGAAGTGCGAATGCTGACATAAGTAACGATAAAGCGGGTGAAAAGCCCGCTCGCCGGAAGACCAAGGGTTCCTGTCCAACGTTAATCGGGGCAGGGTGAGTCGACCCCTAAGGCGAGGCCGAAAGGCGTAGTCGATGGGAAACAGGTTAATATTCCTGTACTTGGTGTTACTGCGAAGGGGGGACGGAGAAGGCTATGTTGGCCGGGCGACGGTTGTCCCGGTTTAAGCGTGTAGGCTGGTTTTCCAGGCAAATCCGGAAAACCAAGGCTGAGGCGTGATGACGAGGCACTACGGTGCTGAAGCGACAAATGCCCTGCTTCCAGGAAAAGCCTCTAAGCATCAGGTAACATCAAATCGTACCCAAAACCGACACAGGTGGTCAGGTAGAGAATACCAAGGCGCTTGAGAGAACTCGGGTGAAGGAACTAGGCAAAATGGTGCCGTAACTTCGGGAGAAGGCACGCTGATATGTAGGTGAAGCGACTTGCTCGTGGAGCTGAAATCAGTCGAAGATACCAGCTGGCTGCAACTGTTTATTAAAAACACAGCACTGTGCAAACACGAAAGTGGACGTATACGGTGTGACGCCTGCCCGGTGCCGGAAGGTTAATTGATGGGGTTAGCGGTAACGCGAAGCTCTTGATCGAAGCCCCGGTAAACGGCGGCCGTAACTATAACGGTCCTAAGGTAGCGAAATTCCTTGTCGGGTAAGTTCCGACCTGCACGAATGGCGTAATGATGGCCAGGCTGTCTCCACCCGAGACTCAGTGAAATTGAACTCGCTGTGAAGATGCAGTGTACCCGCGGCAAGACGGAAAGACCCCGTGAACCTTTACTATAGCTTGACACTGAACATTGAGCCTTGATGTGTAGGATAGGTGGGAGGCTTTGAAGTGTGGACGCCAGTCTGCATGGAGCCGACCTTGAAATACCACCCTTTAATGTTTGATGTTCTAACGTTGGCCCGTAATCCGGGTTGCGGACAGTGTCTGGTGGGTAGTTTGACTGGGGCGGTCTCCTCCTAAAGAGTAACGGAGGAGCACGAAGGTTGGCTAATCCTGGTCGGACATCAGGAGGTTAGTGCAATGGCATAAGCCAGCTTGACTGCGAGCGTGACGGCGCGAGCAGGTGCGAAAGCAGGTCATAGTGATCCGGTGGTTCTGAATGGAAGGGCCATCGCTCAACGGATAAAAGGTACTCCGGGGATAACAGGCTGATACCGCCCAAGAGTTCATATCGACGGCGGTGTTTGGCACCTCGATGTCGGCTCATCACATCCTGGGGCTGAAGTAGGTCCCAAGGGTATGGCTGTTCGCCATTTAAAGTGGTACGCGAGCTGGGTTTAGAACGTCGTGAGACAGTTCGGTCCCTATCTGCCGTGGGCGCTGGAGAACTGAGGGGGGCTGCTCCTAGTACGAGAGGACCGGAGTGGACGCATCACTGGTGTTCGGGTTGTCATGCCAATGGCACTGCCCGGTAGCTAAATGCGGAAGAGATAAGTGCTGAAAGCATCTAAGCACGAAACTTGCCCCGAGATGAGTTCTCCCTGACTCCTTGAGGGTCCTGAAGGAACGTTGAAGACGACGACGTTGATAGGCCGGGTGTGTAAGCGCAGCGATGCGTTGAGCTAACCGGTACTAATGAACCGTGAGGCTTAACCTTACAACGCCGAAGATGTTTTGGCGGATGAGAGAAGATTTTCAGCCTGATACAGATTAGATTAACCGGCGACAAGCGGGTTAATGAAACAGAATTTGCCTGGCGGCCTTAGCGCGGTGGTCCCACCTGACCCCATGCCGAACTCAGAAGTGAAACGCCGTAGCGCCGATGGTAGTGTGGGGTCTCCCCATGCGAGAGTAGGGAACTGCCAGGCATCAAATTTAGCGTGCTGATATGGCTCAGTTGGTAGAGCGCACCCTTGGTAAGGGTGAGGTCCCCAGTTCGACTCTGGGTATCAGCACCACTTTTTAGGTTAAAGTTCGGCAGATTAGAAAAGAATTTGTCTGGCGGCAGTAGCGCGGTGGTCCCACCTGACCCCATGCCGAACTCAGAAGTGAAACGCCGTAGCGCCGATGGTAGTGTGGGGTCTCCCCATGCGAGAGTAGGGAACTGCCAGACATCAAATCAAGCGAAAGGCCATCCGAAAGGATGGCCTTTTTGCTTTTCGAACTAACATTCAATTAATGGATTACCTGCGATAAAAATGCCCTCGTACGCTCTGATTTAGGATGCGCAAAAAATTCATTAGGTGCAGCTTGCTCCACTATTTCCCCACGATCCATAAAAATCACCCGGTCAGCGACGGTTCGTGCAAACCCCATCTCATGTGTTACACACAACATTGTCATACCCGACTGCGCCAGCCCAATCATCGTATCCAGCACCTCTTTCACCATCTCAGGATCGAGCGCCGACGTTGGCTCATCAAACAACATAATTTTCGGCTTCATACACAGCGAACGTGCTATGGCAACACGTTGCTGCTGACCACCAGAAATCTGTCCGGGAAACTTCTGGGCATGTTCGGCAATTCTCACCCGCTCAAGGTAATGCATCGCCAGAGCTTCAGCCTCTTTCTTTGGCATCTTGCGTACCCAAATCGGTGCCAGGGTACAGTTCTGCAACACGGTCAGATGAGGGAAGAGATTGAAATGCTGAAAGACCATTCCCACTTCCTGCCTGACGCGCTCAATATTGCGGATATCTTCATTAAGTTCGATGCCATCCACCACGATCCGTCCCTGTTGATGTTCTTCCAGATGATTAATACAACGAATGGTTGTCGATTTACCGGAACCAGAAGGGCCACACAGAACGATCCGTTCTCCCGGTTGCACGGTTAAATTTATATTTTTCAAAACATGGAATTGTCCATACCATTTATTGACGTTTTCCAGCGTAATCATCGCGTTAGCAGGTTGCAGTAAAATTTGGCTCATAGTGTCCTCAATGCGGTGTACGCCCGGTGTTAAAACGTTTTTCCAGATGTTGGCTATAACGTGACATGCTGAAACAGAAGATCCAGTAGATCAGCGCGGCGAAAACATACCCTTCCGTCGACATACCCAACCAGGCGGGATCAACGGTTGCCTGCTGAACGCTACTGAAAAGATCGAACAACCCGATGATGATCACCAGGCTGGTATCTTTGAAGAGTGCGATGATGGTATTTACCAGCCCAGGAATCACCAGCTTCAACGCCTGTGGCATAATAACCAGCCCCTGGGTTTTCCAGTAACCCAACGCCAGCGACTCTGCCGCTTCATATTGCCCTTTAGGCAGCGCCTGTAATCCGCCTCGCACGACTTCCGCAACATATGCTGACTGAAACAGGATCACGCCAACCAGCGCGCGGATCAATTTGTCGATACTGGTGTCTTCTGCCATAAACAACGGCAGCATGACCGAAGACATAAACAATACGGTAATCAGCGGTACGCCGCGCCAGAACTCGATAAAAATGACCGATAAGATACGCACAATCGGCATATGGGAGCGGCGACCTAACGCCAGTAAGATCCCCCACGGCAGCGCCCCCGCAATCCCAACTGATGCAATAATTAAAGTTAGCGTCAGCCCGCCCCATTGCCGGGTTTCAACCCGCTCAAGACCAAGAAACCCGCCATACATCAGCCACCAGACAATCAGTGGGTAAATCACCGCCCATACCGCAATATAGCGACCGCGATACGGGAGTATTTTCCAGAACATTGGTGCGATCGACACAAGCCCAATCAGTAATGCGAGGTTAATTCGCCAGCGTTGGTCGTGTGGGTAAAGCCCATACATAAACTGACCAAATCGTTCGTGGATGAAGACCCAACAGGCACCGGCTTTTGTGCAGTCGGCACGCGTTGAGCCAACCCAGTTAGCCTGCAAAAATGCCCAGTTCAGCAACGGTGGGATCAGTTCCCACATCAACCATATGCAGCCAATAGTCAGTAGGCTATTGCTCAAGCTGGAGAACAGATTTTTTCGCACCCACACCATCGCGCGGCTTGAGTTATGGCTCGCCGGGCGCGGGGGATGAGACAGCAATACTTTTGTCATCATGACTCCTTAGCGTTCAACGATCGCGATGCGGCGGTTATAGATATTCATCAGCAGCGAGATAGTCAGGCTGATAATCAGATAGACCGACATGGTCATGGCTATCGTCTCGATGGCTTGCCCCGTCTGGTTCAGCACGGTGCCAGCAAACAGCGAAACCATATCGGGATAGCCAATCGCGGCGGCAAGAGAGGAGTTTTTGACGATGTTGAGATACTGGCTGGTTAACGGTGGAATAATCACCCGCAGTGCCTGGGGAATAATGACCTGGCGTAGCGTAACCGGGTTGGGTAATCCCAGTGACCGAGCAGCTTCATGTTGACCATAAGGCACTGCCTGGATCCCAGCGCGGATAATCTCGGCGATAAATGCAGAGGTATAAACCGAAAGTGCCAGCGTTAAGGCTGCCAGTTCAGGAATTAAAACCATCCCGCCGCGGAAGTTAAAGCCTCGTAGGGCTGGGACATCCCAGTGTAGTGCTGCGCCAAAAAGCCATTGCGCCAGTAAAGGCAAACCAATGATCAACACTGCGGCGATCGGCCAGGTGCGGCGCAGCTGTCCGGTCTTTATCTGGTGTGTTTTATTAAAGCGGAATAGCCCAACAGAAAGGACTATAGCTATAACAACAGCCAGGATAAACGCAAGAAACCTATCTCCCAGCTGCGGCGACGGAATATAAAGCCCACGATTGCTCAGAAACACCAAATCCAGTGCGCTCACTGCCTGTCGTGGTCCGGGCAAATTGCGCAATACGGCAAAGTACCAGAAGAAGATTTGCAGCAATGGCGGAATATTACGGAAGATCTCAATATAAATTGTGGAAAGCTTTCGTAGCAGCCAGTTATCCGAAAGTCTCGCCAGACCGATAAAGAAGCCCAAAACAGAAGCGAACACAATACACAATGCAGAAACCAGTAGCGTATTGAGCAGGCCGACAATAAAAACGCGTCCGTAAGTGTCGCCTTGCTGATAATCAATCAAATGCTGAACGATGCCAAAACCGGCCCCGCGGTCAAGAAAAGCAAATCCTGATGTTATGCCGCGATTACTGAGATTCGTTACAGTGTTGTGAAATAACCAACCAATAATGCCGACAACAGCAACAACGGCAAGGATCTGGAATAACCAGGCGCGAACCGTAGGGTTGGCAAAAGAGAGTGAGCCTTTAACGGTTGAGCGGCGATGAGACATAGAAACCTCGGAAAGCATAACGCTGAAGAGAGCGCCGCCGTAGCGACGCTCGTTACCTCACACCGACTTAACGCACGGGCGGCGCGTACTGAATACCGCCGTTATTCCATAGATTATTTTGCCCACGTTTAATTTTCAGCGGGCTTTCTGAACCTACGTTACGCTCGAAAATTTCCGAGTAGTTACCCACCTGTTTGATGATGTTAAAGGCCCATTTATTATCCAGCTTCAGATCCTTGCCGTAATCGCCTTCTTTACCCAGCAGATGTGCCATATCAGGCGTTGCTGGATTAGCCGCTTTTTCATCGACGTTCTGGGAATTGATGCCCATCTCTTCAGCATTCAGCATGGCGAAAAGCGTCCAGCGTACAATCGAGAACCATTCATCATCGCCACGACGAACTACCGGCCCAAGTGGTTCTTTAGAGATAACTTCCGGTAAGACAATCCATTCAGTTGGGTTGCTTAATTTGATGCGCAGGGCATACAGTTGTGATTGATCCGAGGCCAGAGTATCGCAGCGGCCCGATTCCAGAGCCTTCGCTGATTCGTCTGAGCGATCGAAGGTTACTGGCGTGTACTTCATATTATTTGCCTTGAAGTAATCGGCGACGTTGAGTTCGGTATCAGTCCCCGCCTGAATGCAGACGGTAGCGCCATCCAGTTCTTTCGCGCTTTTTAGCCCCGCTTTATCGTGCGTCAGGAAGCCAATGCCGTCGTAATAAGTGACGCCAGTAAATGCCATTCCCATCCCGGCATCGCGAGATGAAGTCCAGGTCGTATTACGGGAGAGCAAATCCACCTCCCCTGACTGTAAAGCGGTGAAGCGTTCTTTTGCAGTGAGCGGGGTATATTTCACTTTCGTATCGTCACCGAATACAGCAGCGGCAACGCCACGACAAACATCTACATCAATACCTGAAAACTTACCGTCAGCATCGGCATAAGAGAACCCAGGTAATCCATCACTGATCCCGCATTGCACAAAACCTTTTTTCTGAACGGCATCAAGCGTCGCGCCAGCATGCGCCTGATTTGCAACGGCAAGCAGCACGCTGGCGGCAGCCAGTGTGGCTATCATCATCTTTTTCATAATGCTTCCTGTGAGGCGAAAATTATCGTTATAGGACGTTTGGGAAACGTCTTTTACCTGTCTGTGGCCATCCTCTTATAAGCAAAAGTAGTGCCAGCTTTTGCGCACGATTTCGCGTCGCAATAAGCTGAGTGTAGACAGGAAATAATAAAAACAGCGCCCCGCAATGGTGCGAAAATGGAACATGCGCCACATTTTGGCGCAAAATATTTACGCGTTTTTTACTAAGCAGAATAATGATTATTAGCGTGAGTATATTTCTGGTGGGATGTGTGAAAGTTAAATTGATGCGTTATTTCGAAAGCAGCGAAATAACGTGATATAACATGCTAAATCAGCAGGGAATTACCCAGCAGAATATAGCAATATTTTATCTTATGGAAAGATACTGTATCGTTAAAAAGAGCGCGGAGCTCCGCGCCCTGTTTAGTTATTTCGACAGAGCGATGATCCCCATCGTCAGGCCAGCAACAGCTGCTGCCCCGCCGGCAATAGCCCCAGCCGTTTCCCAGTTATCCTGAGTCGTGCCTTTCATACAGGTATTGGTGTGAACCAGACGACCCTGATCGTCATAAACCGGAACGCAGGGCGAATCGTGAGCACAGCCCGCCAGCAATGCGGTGAGCAATGTCACAGGAATTAATCTTTTCATGGTGTTACCTCAGTAATAAACGCTAACGCTTAATAAGTTAACTCTCTTATTAACGAGCTGAATGCCATTTTATCACTGGAGGTTATAAATCTTGCGGAATGAATAATGACAATTTATGTGAATTGTAAAAATAGTGAAGGGAGCGGGAACTATAGAAAGTTTTTAAAGAGTGAGAAGAAGAATATCTTATTAATTTTTATGGGGTTCACTGAAAATAAAAAAGGCGCCTGAAAGCGCCTTTATGTTTCTGATTTATCCTTTAAAGCATCGACGGATCACCACAAAGAACACTGGCACGAAGAAGATTGCCAGCAACGTTGCAGAGACCATTCCGCCCATTACCCCGATACCGACTGCGTTTTGCGCGCCACTGCCGGCCCCGTTACTGATAGCCAGCGGTAATACGCCGAGAATAAAGGCGAGAGAGGTCATCAGGATAGGACGCAGACGCATACGTACTGCCATTAGTGTCGCTTCAACAACACCTTTACCCTCTTTCTCCATGAGATCTTTAGCGAACTCAACAATCAAAATAGCGTTTTTGGCCGACAAGCCAATTGTCGTTAGCAAGCCCACCATAAAGTAGACGTCATTTTTTTGATTAAAGAGTGTTGCCGCCAGTAGCACGCCGACAATCCCTAACGGCACGACCAACATAACCGAGACAGGAATTGACCAGCTTTCATAGAGTGCAGCAAGGCACAGGAAAACAACCACAAAGGAAATTGCTACCAGAGCGGGAGCCTGGTTTCCCGATAAACGTTCCTGATATGACATACCCGTCCAGTCATAACCAATGCCCGCCGGTAATTTTGACGCAAGGTTTTCCATCAACGCCATAGCATCGCCGGAACTGGTTCCTGGCGCGGCTTCCCCCTGAATCTCCATTGACGGCAGACCGTTGTAGCGTTCCAGTCGCGGAGAGCCATACACCCAATGTGAAGTGGTAAAGGCAGAGAATGGCACCATTTCGCCGTTGGCGCTGCGGACATAAAGTTTATCGACATCTTCTGGCAGCATACGGAATTTGGCATCCGCCTGAACATACACCTTTTTCACGCGACCACGGTCGATGAAGTCGTTAACGTAAGTCCCACCCAACGCCGTTGAAATGGTCTGATTGATGTCAGAAAGTGAAACACCTAATGCCTGCGCCTTTTCCTGGTCAACTTCCAGTTTAAACTGCGCGGTGTCTTCCAGGCCATTAGGGCGCACGCTGACTAAGCTGGCAGGATGTTGCGCCGCCATGCCAAGCAACTGGTTACGGGCCTGGGTCAGGGCATCGTGACCCAGCCCAGCCTGATCAATTAACTCAAAGTCGAAACCCGTTGCCGTGCCCAGTTCAACAATGGCTGGCATATTAAATGGAATGACAAAACCGTCGCGGATCTTGCCCAATTCCATTTTGGCACGATGGATTACTGCTTCCGCACTGTTTTCGTCACCACTACGCTCTTCCCACGGTTTCAGACTGACGAAGGCCATACCGGCGTTTTGTGCCTGGCCGCTGAAGCTAAAGCCGTTAACTGTAAAGACACTTTCAACGTTCGCTTTCTCGTTCTTCAGATAGTAATCCGTCACTTGATCCAACACTTTTTGCGTCCGCTCTTGCGTCGCGCCAGCGGGTAACTGAATCATGGTCAGAAAGACACCCTGATCCTCTTCAGGTAAGAAGGAAGACGGAAGACGTAAAAACAACACCACCATTCCTGCAACAATCAGCGCATAGATCAGTAAATATCGCCCTGTGGAACCGAGGATTTTGCCAACGCTATTGGTGTAGTGATTAACGCTATGATCGAAAGTGGTGTTAAACCAGCCGAAGAATCCTCCCTTATTTTCGTGATGCTCGGCAGAGACTGGTTTCAGCAATGTTGCACATAACGCGGGGGTGAGAATCAGCGCAACCAGTACTGAAAGCGCCATTGCTGAAACAATAGTGATAGAGAACTGGCGATAAATTGCCCCTGTTGAGCCACCGAAGAATGCCATCGGAATAAATACCGCCGACAGTACCATCGCGATACCTACCAGCGCGCCCTGGATTTGCGACATCGATTTTTCCGTCGCTTCTCTGGGGGGGAGTTTATCCTCCATCATTACGCGCTCGACGTTCTCCACAACGACTATCGCATCATCAACAAGAAGTCCGATGGCAAGTACCATCCCAAACATCGTTAGCGTATTGATGGAGTAACCAAAAGCGGCGAGTATGGCAAATGTCCCTAACAACACGACAGGTACAGCAATGGTGGGTATCAATGTTGCCCGCATGTTCTGCAAGAACAGATACATCACCAGGAATACCAGCATAATGGCTTCGAACAGCGTTTTCACCACTTCCTGGATAGAAAGCTGGACGAAAGGCGTGGTGTCATAAGGGTAAAGAACCTTCATTCCCTGCGGGAAGAATGGCTGTAATTCCGCCAGTTTTGCCTTAATGGCTTTCGCGGTATCGAGAGCATTCGCGCCGGTTGCCAGCTTAATCCCCAGGCCCGCCGCCGGTTTTCCGTTGATGCGAGCGATAACGTTATAGTTTTCACCGCCAAGTTCAACCCGTGCGACATCTTTCAGACGCACCACCGAGCCGTCACTGTTTACGCGCAGGGTCACTTTGCCGAATTCTTCCGGATTTTTTAACCGCGTCTGAGCAATAATCGAGGCGTTCAACTGTTGCCCTGGTAACGCTGGCGTTCCGCCCAACTGTCCGGCAGCGATCTGATCGTTCTGTACCTTCAACTGGTTAATCACATCAACCGGTGTCAGTTTATATTTGTTTAGCAGATCGGCGTCCAGCCAGATACGCATCGCATACTGTGCGCCGAAAAGCTGTACGTCACCGACGCCATTCAGACGGCTAAGCGTATCTTTAACGTTAGAGGCCACATAGTCCGAGATATCGTCCTGTGTGGTGCCAGGGTTATCAGAGACAAAGCCCGCCACCATCAAATAGCTGCTACTGGACTTTTCAACACTGATCCCCTGCTGCTGAACCTCCTGCGGCAGCAACGGCGTGGCGAGCTGGAGTTTGTTCTGCACCTGTACTTGCGCGATATCAGGATCGGTCCCGGACTGGAAGGTAAGGGTAATTGTCACGCTACCGGCGGAATCGCTGGTGGAGGACATATACATCAGGTTATCGATACCGTTCATATTCTGTTCGATAACCTGCGTCACTGTATCCTGCACGGTCTGCGCATCAGCACCCGGATAGTTTGCCGAAACAGAAACCGCAGGCGGCGCAATGGTTGGATACTGGGCGACGGGCAATTGTAGGATCGCCAGTGCGCCCGCCATCATCAGAATAATGGCCAGCACCCATGCAAATATCGGTCGTCGAATAAAAAAGTTTGCCATGTCAGATTGCCTTACTTCGATGCAGTATCTGCGGGGGTATCGGTAGTGGCTTTAACCTGCTCTCCCGGACGCGCTTTTTGCAGGCCGCTGACAATGACTTGATCGCCAGATTTCAGACCTTCGCTAATCAACCATTTATCGCCAATCGCCTGACTGGCAACGACAGGGCGCGCTTCAACCTGACTTTTATTGTTAACAATCAGCACGGTTGCATCACCACGTGGTGTGCGGCTAACGCCTTGTTGCGGGATAAGAATGGCGTCAGGTTGGACGCCTTCATCAATCCGTGCGCGCACAAACATACCCGGCAAAAGCGTATGTTGCGGGTTAGGGAAGACAGCACGTAGGGTTATGGAGCCGGTGCTTTCATCAACGGTCACATCGGAGAATTGCAGCGTACCTTTCAGGGGATAGGTTTGACCGTTCTCCATGACCAACTCTACGTTGCTGGTGGCGTTTTCCTTATGCAAATTTCCTTGCTCTACGGATTGCTTCAGCCTCATAAAATCGTTGCTGGATTGGGTCACATCAACGTAGATAGGATCGAGCTGCTGGACAGTCGCCAGTTCAGTCGTTTGCCCATTAGTGACAAGAGCGCCTTCGGTCACGGTCGATTTGCCGATACGTCCGCTAATTGGCGCAGTCACTTTGGTATAAGCGAGATTGATGCGAGCGCTTTCGACTGTGGCTTTTGCGGCAATCACGGCGGCATCGGCCTGGCGAGCATCAGCAATGGCCTGGTCGTACTCCTGCTGACTGATGTATTTCGTACCCACGAGCGGAACGTAACGTTTTACCGTCAAATGCGCGATGGCGGCGGCGGCTTCACTTTTCGCCAGTTCGCCTTTCGCGCTGTCATAACTTGCCTGATAGGTCGCGGGATCGATCTGGTACAGGGACTGGCCTGCTTGCACATCGCTGCCTTCAGTGAAATTGCGATTCAGTACGATCCCGCTAACCTGTGGGCGAACTTCGGCTATACGGTAAGCATTGGTGCGGCCTGGTAATTCAGTCTTAACTTCTAACGGGGCCGTTTTCACAATATGAACGGTAACCTGCGGTTCACCGACGTGAGCTTTCTCTTCTCCCTTATCGTTACAACCGGCGATTAAAGCCGCGGAGATCAGAATAAAGGAGGGCAGGAGGAAAAACCTGGCATGTTTCGTCATTACTATTCCTCAAAAAACCAAAAGCGCGTTATTTGCCCAAAAAGGCAATGCGTTAACTCGCAGAAAGAAAAATACAGTTCGCTATCCTACAAATTATCATTCGTCGATGTAAGGAATAGTTATGAATACTGGCAACTCAAGGCACATAAACACAAAAAAAGATTAATATTCTACTGTTTTGTTTTGACGCGGAATGAAAGAAATAGAATTAAAATCTCGTAAATTGAAATATGTATAGGTCAAGTGAATGTATTTTATGTAAATAATACATATCATTTATTTGACGATTTATAGCAACGCAATATTAGCCTCTCGTATAAATACACATTAGGTGATAGATTAACCTTCGCTATTTTCTCATCCTGTGTCGAATATATTTATTTCCTGAATAATTAATCATGGCAAAAAGAACCAAAGCTGAAGCCCTGAAGACCCGGCAAGAACTGATTGAAACTGCCATCGCCCAGTTTGCGCAGCATGGCGTAAGCAAGACGACGCTCAACGACATTGCCGACGCTGCTAACGTTACGCGTGGCGCTATCTACTGGCACTTCGAAAACAAGACTCAACTGTTTAATGAGATGTGGTTGCAACAGCCTTCATTGCGGGAGTTAATCCAGGATCACTTGACCGCTGGGTTAGAGCATGACCCGTTTCAGCAATTGCGTGAAAAATTGATTGTCGGTTTGCAATATATTGCCAAAATTCCCCGCCAGCAGGCGTTGCTGAAAATCTTATATCACAAATGTGAATTTAATGATGAGATGCTGGCCGAGGGAGTGATACGCGAAAAGATGGGCTTTAATCCGCAGACTCTCCGCGAAGTATTGCAGGCGTGTCAGCAACAAGGTTGTGTAGCAAATAATCTCGATTTAGATGTTGTGATGATTATTATTGATGGTGCCTTCAGCGGAATTGTTCAAAACTGGTTAATGAATATGGCGGGTTATGATCTTTATAAACAAGCCCCCGCTCTGGTCGATAACGTATTAAGAATGTTCATGCCAGATGAAAACATAACGAAATTAATTCATAAAACGAATGAATTAAGTGTCATATAAATTCACATTCTGTCCTGAAAATTCAGTTCGTCACAGTTAACCAGTTTTAGTGGATTAACTGAGTTCATATTGCGGCATTTGTCTGTTTCTGTTGCCAGCAGTTCAATCCACTGCATCAGTAAAGTATCAAACAGAAAAACGAAGACAGCGAAAACGACGAGCCACCAATACTTGCGAATCATTACCTGAGCCTGTGCATGTTTAACCAAGTCTGGCAGGAAATATACACGAAATGAATAATCTGAAAACCAGGCTTACACTTCCTTTACTTTGCAATGAGATCGGGGTCAACTTCGCTTAACCGGCTTCGTTTTGACAGGTTGCCGGTCTTTCTTTTTTTCACTTTCGCCAGTTCTTCCGCAGAGTAATGCGACGCGACATCCAGCCGTCGAAGCCCCATTTTGATGTACTCGCTGTTGATCTCAATACCAATGAATTTTCGCCCGCTGGCGACGGCTACGGCACCGGTAGTAAAGCTACCGGCAAACGGGTCGAGAACGATATCGCCTGGGTTGGAAGAGGCGAGAATAATGCGTTTCAGCAAGGCTTCCGGTTTTTGCGTCGGGTGGTTTTCATATTCATCCATCAAATAACGCACGCGCGGAAAATCCCAGACGTTACCCGGTACTTTTTGATGATTGTAAGGCTGTGGAGGATTTTTGCGATAATTGATCAACGCGCGCTGCGATCCGGTTTTGGCTTCTACCAGAATAGCATCACCGTTGAACGTGTAGTTCTTTGCGTCTTTCACCATCATCAGGATGGGTTCGTACATGGAGCCGTAGTGTTTTTTCGCCTGCACTCCAGAACTGTCATATGACCAGACGATGCGACTTTTGATGGTAAAAAGCTTGCGGCACTGGAGATCGATAAAGGGCATGTTTTCCGTGCTATTCATGATGTACATGCTGCCCTGCTTTTTCAGAACGCGATGGCACTCTGCAATCACTTCAAACAGCCAGTCGATAAACAGATCTTCTTTCCAGGCTTCGATCAGACCATCAAAATTTTTACCGATGTTATACGGTGGGTCGGCAAAGATCAGATCGACACTTTCGGCGGGGAGCTTTTTAAGTTCGGTTAATGCATCACCCTGGATGATGGTCTTTGCTTCATTACCAAATCGGGTCGGTTCACATCCTGTTCTCATGGTCACTCCCTTTGTGACACCTATAAAAAAGGCGCTTCCCCATGCCGAGTAGCGCCTTTTTAATCAAGCATTTAGCTAACCTGAATTAGTTCATGCCGTATTTTTTCAATTTTTTACGCAGCGTACCACGGTTGATGCCCATCATCAGAGCAGCACGGGTCTGGTTACCACGGGTGTATTGCATCACCATGTCCAACAGGGGCTGTTCTACTTCAGCCAGTACCAGCTCATAGAGGTCATTCACATCCTGACCATTCAGTTGAGCAAAATAGTTCTTCAGTGCCTGTTTAACCGAGTCACGCAGGGGTTTTTGGGTTACCTGATCCTGAGAGTTAACGGTAGAAACGGTCAGTACGTCAGAATTTACGCGTTGTTCGAACATAGTTCTGTCAGCTCTTTATTTCTGTTTACGCAAAATTTTCGAAGTATGCCTCCAACGCCTCCAGCTGTTCGCTGGCATCCTCAATGGCGTTGAATGTGCGCCGAAACTGGTCATTTGGAGCGTGTTCCTGGAGATACCAGGAAACGTGTTTACGTGCAATTCGGTACCCTTTTGCCGGACCATAAAAGTCATGCAGTTCCCGAACGTGCGCGCAAAGCAAGCGCTTAACCTCTGCCAAAGGCAGCGGGGGCAGCAACTCCCCAGTGTCCAGATAATGCTGGATTTCCCGAAAGATCCAGGGTCTTCCCTGAGCTGCGCGGCCTATCATCAGGGCATCCGCCCCTGTATAGTCGAGCACAGCTCTGGCTTTAAGCGGGTCAGTAATGTCACCATTCGCGATAACCGGAATGGAAACTTTCTGCTTAACTGCCCGAATACTGTCGTACTCAGCTTCTCCATTGAACAAACAGGCGCGTGTACGGCCATGAATGGTCAGAGCCTGAATGCCACAGTCTTCAGCCAGTTGGGCAATCTCTTCGCAGTTACGGTGTTCCGGTGCCCAGCCAGTGCGAATTTTCAGGGTAACAGGAACGTCCACTGCATTGACGACCTCGGTAAGGATCGATTTAACGACATCCGGGTACTGCAAGAGGGCTGAACCTGCGAGCTTGCGATTCACTTTTTTAGCCGGGCAACCCATATTGATATCAATAATCTGGGCACCGCTTTCCACGTTAATACGTGCTGCATCTGCCATTTCTTTCGGATCGCTACCAGCAATTTGCACGGTGCGAATACCGGGTTCATCAATGTGCACCATCCGTAAACGAGATTTGTCGCTTTCCCAAACCTGTGGGTTAGAAGACATCATCTCGGATACTGTCAATCCGGCTCCCATCTCGTAGCACAACGTCCGAAAAGGTCTGTCTGTAATGCCAGCCATGGGCGCTGCGATCAGGCGATTTCTGAGCTGATATTGTCCGATGCGCATGAGTTAAGAAATGACCATACTGTGACTGCAAGGCGGCGTATATTACGCATTTTTTGCACGAGATGAAAGGCCAAACTTTGACCAATCCTCTGAGATGGATCAAAGAATTGCATTTAAAATGAGCGTAGCGCGATAATTACTCATAAAAATCATCATATTAGAAAATAGTGACTAAAATTTACACTCAAAGAAATTTGAGTAAGTTCTCAATTTTTCTTTATGAATGAAAATTTTGGCACGCAAATTTGCGTAAATAATCGGCAAATTAACGTGCCTTTTGTGACATCGCTCGCACTTCGCTCTGCGTCGCCATACGGCGATGCGAAGGTTAATTCTTACGACCGGTAATGCGGCACCACTCTTCTTTTTCCACGACCGGGTCCAGAGCGAAGCTGTCGGCATAAGCTTCGCAAACGCTCTCTGCCTGGCTTGCCAGAATACCGGAAAGGCCCAGCAAACCGCCTGAAACTGGCAGGACGCTGATTAACGGTGCCAGTTCACGTAATGGACCTGCAAGGATGTTAGCGACCACCACGTCGGCTTTCATTTCTTCTGGCTGATCTTTCGGTAAGTAGAGTTCCAGACGATCAGAAACGCCATTACGTTCAGCGTTGTCGCGGCTGGCCTGAATCGCCTGCGGATCAATATCAATACCAATGGCTTTTGCTGCACCCAGTTTCAGCGCCGCGATAGCCAGAATGCCGGAACCGCAGCCAAAGTCGATGACTGTTTTACCGGTTAAATCGAGGCTGTCGAGCCATTGCAGGCACAGAGAGGTAGTTGGATGGGTACCCGTACCAAACGCCAGCCCTGGGTCTAACATCACGTTGACGGCGTTTTCGTCCGGCACATCACGCCAGCTTGGGCAGATCCACAGTCGTTCACCAAAGCGCATCGGGTGGAAATTATCCATCCATTCGCGCTCCCAGTCTTTATCTTCCAGTTGTTCGATTTTATGCGCGAAGCCCGCGCCGAGCAGCGGATGGTTTTCCAGAATCGCCACCACGTCGTTCATATCGGTTTCAGCGTCGAACAGACCAATCACATCGGTGTCGCCCCACAGGCGCGTTTCGCCCGGCAGCGGCTCAAATACTGGCGTATCGTGGGTATCCTGAAAAGTGATAGAAACGGCACCCGCTTCCATCAGCGCATCGCTAAGATCTTCCGCGTTCGCGCCGGTAGTGTTCAGTTTCAGTTGGATCCAAGGCATGGCAAAACTCTTTATTTATCAGTAGTCAAAACGGTAGCTTGCGGGACGGATGTACCGAAACGGTTTCCGACCAGGAAAGCCAGCAAACTTAGTAGTAACGAGGGCACGATAGGGTGGAAGCCCAGGTACTGAATATTCAGCTTCGCGAGTACGGCATACAGCACGCCGCCAACGATCATCGCACTTAGCGCGCCTTTGGCGTTGGCACGTTCCCAGTAAAGACCCAGCACCAGCGGCCACAGGAAAACGGCTTCCAGCCCACCGAAGGCCAGCAAATTCAGCCAGATGATCATTTCTGGCGGCTTCCAGGCGGCAAGCAGCAGCAACGCACCGAGAACCAGCGTGATCACCGCCGACATCCGCTTCAGACGCGTCTCGTTTTGCATTTGATCCGGACGGATATTCAGATAGAGATCTTTAATGATCGTAGCGGAACTTTGCAGCAGTTGGGCGTTAATTGTCGACATGATCGCAGCCATCGGTGCAGCCAGGAAGATCCCGGCGGCAAACGGTGGCAGCACTTTTACCATTAACGTCGGGATCACCAGATCCGGTACGGTGAGATCGGGGATCACCGCCCGACCTAACGCTCCGGCCAGATGCATACCGAACATCAGGATTGCGACTACAATCGTACCGATAATGATCCCCCGATGTACGGCTTTGCTGTCTTTATAAGAGATACAGCGCACCGCAGTATGCGGCAGGCCTATAACGCCAAAGCACACCAGTACCCAGAACGACGTCATAAAGGCAGGCGACAGAATATCGTCAGCGCCTTGTGGCGTAACCAGTTGCGGATCGATGGTTTGCAGCGTGTCTACCGCATTACTTAAACCACCTGCGGCATGTACCACGCCAATAAGCAGCACAACGGTGCCAATCAGCATCACCAGCCCTTGCATGGTGTCGTTCAGCACGCTGGCGCGAAAGCCGCCAAAGGCGGTATACAACGCAATGCTGATACCGAAAATCAGCAGCCCGGTTTCATAAGGAATACCCGCCGCGGTTTCCAGCAGGCGCGCACCGCCGATAAACTGCACGGTCATCGCACCAACGAACGCAACCAGCAAACTCAAACTCGCCAGCCACACCAGAAGACGACTCTGGTAGCGGGCAAACAGCATATCGTTCAGCGTCACCGCATTGTAGCGGCGCGCAAGAATTGCGAACTTCTTGCCGAGAATACCGAGCGAAAGCCAGACTGCAGGAAGCTGAATCATCGCCAGCAATACCCACCCCAGGCCGTATTTATAAGCAGCTCCAGGCCCGCCGATAAACGAACTGGCACTGATATAGGTCGCGGTGAGCGTCATCGCCAGCACAATACCGCCCATAGAGCGGCTGCCGAGGAAATACTCATTGAGGAAGGTGCCGGTGTTCCGTTTACGCATTGCATAAACTGAAATCCCGAACACCACCACCAGATAGGCGACCAGCGGTAGAATCACTTCAAGCTGCATCGTCATCCTCCAGCGGGATATCGCGATAGATAAATTTCACCATCGCCCAGCACAGTCCAATAAACAGCAGCGGCGTCAGGATGCAAGCCATCTCAAACCAGCGTGGAAAGCCGGTAAAACCGGGGGCAACGCCAGGTAAGTAAGCGGCTACTAACCATACCGCCAGATACAAAAGGGTCAGCCCCAGCGCCCAGCGCGCCTCTTTATGGGCCTGAACAAAACGAGTGTCCACGGAAGGGGTCCTCCTCATGGGGGGATACGAGAAACGGGCAATTCTACGGCAAGTCTTCAGGCAGGGAAAATAATCTGACAGAAAATTGCCGTTCAGTGCTGCTGCAAAAAGTCTTCAATGTCTGCCAGTGAGGATATCCCTTCCATCGGACCTTGCCGCATTACGGCGAGCGCGCCGCTGGCATTTGCATATTGCAGCGCCTTGTGTGCCGGGAAACCGGATAAGAAAAGAGTGATAAACGTTGCGCCAAAGCAGTCGCCTGCACCCGTTGGATCGATAATTTCGATATCGTGACCTGCAACATGCTGGGCGTGTAATGTACCGTTTTTAAGCTTGTAATAGCTGGCCCCACGCTGGGCGCGTTTTATCGCCACATGTTTTACGCCGCCGTGGAGAAGATCGCTAACAATCTGTTCCTCTGACAGATTTTTGTGACGCGCGAAGAAAGGGAGTTCGCTTTCGCTGGGGATAAAAATATCCGTATATTCAATCAAATAATCGAGAGCCTGCGCCATTTCAGGAATGCTCAGCATCTCTTTGCGAATATTGGGATCGAAAGAAACGGTGCCGCCAGCCGATTTGATCGTCGTTATTGCTTTACGCATGACATCGATCATGCGAAATGAGAACAACGATGAGCCCACAATATGCAGATGGTTACACTGTTTAAGCAGATCCTTATCAATGTGCTCGGCAGTAAACAAACCGCAGGCGCTGTTAGGGATATTAAAGACGAAATCCCGCTGCTGGGGATTTTGATAACTCACGAACGCCGTACCTGTGACGGCATTGTTCATAACATGGATCCCATCGGTAATGACACCTTCATGACGGAGACGCTCTATAATGAGTCGGGCAAAATCATCATTACCAACACATCCAAAGAAGATGGCCCGATGGGACAGTTTTGCCACCTGAGCAGCAAAAATTGCTGGCGCACCGCTGGGAAATGGCCCGATAAACTCCCCAGGCTGAGTGAATTTTTGATGTGGGTTGCGGGACAAAAACTCGGCCAGCAATTCGCCCATAGCGCAGATAGTTGTTGTCACAAAACCCCTCTCATTCCTGAAGCCTTTCGCGATTGGACCAGGTAAAGCACTCATTACTGGTATAAAGGATAACGAAATCAGCCGACTGCAATTGTTGCTGATATTGTTCGTTAATGCTGCGGCTGACGATCACATTTTCTGCCTGATGCAAATGCCCGATAGCAGCCGTTGATGGCGCAGGATCGGCGGCAACGATAACCGTCTTATTCTGGGCATGATCGAAACAGAGCTGCCAGGCAGCGGCGAGTCTGGGAACGTTGATATTTAAAGTACCATCAGCATCCAGATGGCTGATTTCCAGGATGCTATGTGTAATGGTGAAATGCTGAAGTGCCTGTTCAAGCTGTTTTCCGGCCAGTGCGGTGTCGGGGCGCAACATTTCACTGCCAGCCAGTATTATTTCGCCATCAATAAACTGATTTGCCAGCAGCGCATGTTCGGGATCGTTGGTGATCAGACGCAGTTTTTTCACTTCGCTGAGCAATGGAATGATCTTACGGCAGATTATCCCATGTCCAAGAAATAGCGTGTCACGATCGCGAATTAATCGTGCGCAATGTCGTGCTATTTCCATTTGTTGTGCCAGAGACAATGGCGCGATCGGTTGTATCGCTTCTGGTTCAGAGGAGAGTGGTGTCGCAATAGCACCGCCAAATGATCGCTTTAAATATCCCTGTTGCTCCAGATAACTGAGATCGCCGCGGATCGTCACGCCAGAGACACCAAGTTGCGCAGATAAGTCATCAACTTTGATTTCACCCTGGGCGGCAACAATTTCTGCAATTTTTAATCTGCGTTTCAGTAGGTTAGACGATTTTCTCGGCACGTTAACACTCTTCATTGGCCTTTAATGCGTAACACTATAGCCCCTTGTATTTTTCTTTGAAAGTTATCCTTCAATCATATCGACAATTCGAAAAGAAAATCATGGGTCAAAAATTGCAACGAAAATAGCTTAATACATTGAAAAATAAATGAATATATTCATATTTATGCAGGGTTTTCATTGGTTTCACTTGCAAAGTGAAAAATAAATTAAGTTATTTTTTGTAAGTTATTTTGATGATGTTCGACATGCATCACGCTTTTTGCTGCTTTTGCTGTGCTAGTTTGCTTTCAAAATGAAAGTAAAGATTCTCTTTCTTCATTTTGTAAGGCGAACGACCAATAACAGGAGCTGCGATGTATATTATTTCAAGCAAAAACATGCTGAAAAAAGCCCAGTCAGAGGGATATGCCGTCCCTGCTTTCAACATTCATAACCTTGAAACTTTACAGGTAGTTGTTGAGAGCGCTGCACAACTTCGCTCTCCCGTTATGCTGGC
Source organism: Escherichia sp. E.sYA108 (assembly GCF_011754335.1). Lineage (NCBI taxonomy): Bacteria > Pseudomonadati > Pseudomonadota > Gammaproteobacteria > Enterobacterales > Enterobacteriaceae > Escherichia > Escherichia sp. E.sYA108. Next base: position 499,587 of record NZ_JAAQVZ010000001.1, read on the forward strand.
GGGAACACCCGGTACATATCGTTATGGTGGCGTGGGAAGTTTAATTTCGTTAGTACAATCGCTGGCTCGCGAGTACAACCTGCCGTTAGTCCTGCATCTCGACCATCATGAAGAGAGTGATGACATTTTTAACAAGGTTCGCGCAGGGATCCGTTCTGTCATGATTGATGGCTCCCATTTGCCATTTGAAGACAACATTGCGCGAGTGCAAGAAGTTACCACCTTTTGCCATCGCTTTGATGTTAGCGTTGAGGCCGAGCTAGGGCGTCTTGGCGGCCAGGAGGACGATCTGCGGGTGGATGAAAAAGATTCCGCTTATACCTCACCAGCCGCAGCTGCAGAGTTTGTTCAACGTACCCAAATTGACTCCCTGGCGGTAGCAATCGGCACAGCACATGGTTTATATGCGCATGAACCACGACTGGATTTTGTGCGGCTGGAACAGATTCGTCAGCGAGTGGAGATTCCGCTGGTGTTGCATGGTGCTTCGGGCTTATCGGAACAGGACGTTCAGCACTGTATTCGTCGCGGTATTTGTAAAGTGAATGTCGCGACAGAATTGAAAATTGCGTTTGCCGATGCGTTAAAAGGATATTTCTACAACAATCCTGCGGCAAATGATCCACGTCACTATATGCAGCCCGCAAAGGCCGCCATGAAAGAAGTCGTAACTCGTATTATTGGCGTCTGTGGTAGTGAAGGAAAAATTTAAGACGTTGTACCCTACAAAAATAATGAGGATTGTTTATGAAAAATATTAAATTACTTGGTTCAGCTATGTTGGTGAGCCTGGCATTGTTCTCGCAAAGTTCGTTGGCAAAAGAGTATAAAATTGGTGCGTCATTATTAACACAACAACATCCTTTCTATATTGATCTTGCGAATGCCATGAAAGAAGAGGCAAAAAAAGACAATGTCAATTTAAGTGTCTCTATTGCCAATCAGGATTTAAACAAACAACTTTCTGATGTTGAGGATTTTATTACTAAAAAAGTGGATGCCATTATTATCTCTCCGGTCGATTCGAAAGGCGTCCAGGCAGCGATAATTAAAGCCGATAAGGCCGGTATTCCCGTTATCACCGTTGACGTCGCTGCGGAAGGCGTTCCGGTCGTATCGCATGTTGCGACCGATAACTATGCGGGAGGCGTTGAAGCAGGCAAGTTAATGGGTAAACTTTTGCATGGTAAAGGTACTGTAGCCATTATTTCTTATCCGGCACTACAATCGGTGGTTGCGCGCGTTGATGGTTTTAAGAAAGGGTTAAGCGATACACCGGATATTAAAATTGTTGCTGAACAGCCTGGTATTACGCGGGCTGAAGCGTTAACGACTGCGCAAAACATTATGCAGGCAAATGCTAACCTGAATGGTCTGTTTGGCTTTGGTGATGATGCGGCGCTGGCAGCGGTTATCGCAGCAAAATCTGCGCATAACGACAACATCAAAATCATTGGTTTTGACGGCATGAAAGAAGCGCGTGATGCCGTTGACAGTGAAAAAACGTTTGCGGCCGTGATTCGGCAATATCCCGATCAAATGGGTGCTAAAGCCATTGATGCCGCTGTTGATCACCTCAATGGTAAACCGGTAGAAAAAATGATCCCGGTACAACCCGGCGTTTATACAGGTAAATAGTAAATATCTTCACCTCACAACAAAACGTTATTGGCGTTTTGTTGTGACACCGAGGTCATTATGACGGATGTTATTCTTGATGTTTCGCATATTGCGAAGACATTTGGTCATGTTCAGGCATTAAAAGATATTACACTCTCTTTACGTAAAGGGCGGGTGCATACTTTATTAGGCGAGAATGGTGCCGGTAAATCGACATTAATGAAAATACTGGCCGGTGTTTATCCGCCAACCCAGGGAACGATAACACTACGTGGTGAAACCATCACCATTAATAATCCGCAGCATTCTCGCCAGTTAGGGATTGCGATTATTTTTCAGGAACTGAGCCTGAGTAATAATATGACCGTGGCGGAAAATATTTATGCCAATAATGAACCGCGACGTTTTGGTATAATTAACGATAAAGAAATGCTCGCAGATTGCCAGAACCTCCTCGCGGAACTGGGCATCCCACTAGACCCTCTGGAAATGGTCGGCAATATGTCGATGGCACATAGGCAACTGGTAGAAATTGCTAAAGCCTTAAGCTATGCAGCGGATGTCGTGATTATGGATGAACCGACATCTTCGCTAAGTGATAATGAAGCGGAGATCCTGTTTAACATTATTGAAAAATTAAAGCAGCGAGGCTGTGCGGTTATTTATATCTCTCATCGCATGGATGAAATTATGCGGATTTCAGATGATATTTCGGTGATCCGCGACGGTGAGTATATCGCTACGCATGAAAAGAAAAACAGTGATATCCAGCACTTGATTGCCCAAATGGTTGGTCGGGAAATGAAAAATATTTGGCCAGCACGTCTTGGGGAAAAACCGGATGAAAATGTTCCTGCAAAACTGGAAGTAAAAAATCTTTCCCATCCTTCGCTTTTTAAAGAGGTCAGTTTCGCTGTGCGTCCGGGGGAAGTCCTCGGATTTTTTGGCCTGGTGGGGGCCGGGCGTTCCGATGTGATGAAGGCGCTATTTGGCCTCGTTTCGTATCACGGGACTGTGTTGATTGATGGTAAGGAAGTCAGGATCGCTAATCCCAAACAGGCTATTGATCATGGCATTGCTTTTGTGACCGAAAACCGCAAGGAAGAAGGGTTAGTGCTGATGCACGACATCAATATGAACACGCACCATGTGGCGTTTCAATATAACGCTTCGCGGATGGGACTCATCAATCACCGACAAGAAGAGGCGAAGACGCTGCAATCAATTGCCAGAATGAACACTAAAGTGAGTTCTGTGCATCAGGCAGTGGGAGCACTGAGCGGCGGTAATCAACAGAAAATCGTGTTATCGAAGTGGCTGGAGAAAACTCCGCGTATTTTATTGCTCGATGAACCAACGCGCGGAGTGGATGTCGGCGCAAAATTTGAAATCTATAACGTGATACGTCAACTGGCTGCGGCAGGGACAGCAATTATTCTGGTGTCCTCTGAACTGCCAGAAGTCATGGCACTTAGCGATCGTCTGGTGGTAATGCGTAATAAAACGATTGCCGATATTTATTCATGTGAAAATTTAACGCAGACACAGGTAATGACCGCTGCAACAGGAGTACGTTAAATGACAGAGAAAACTCTTGCCAGTCCGAAACCTTCGGAAATTCCCATTGCAAATAATTTTAAAAAAGTCTTCAGGCAATATGGTGGTATCCTCAGTGGAATGGTGGTGTTAATCATTCTGTTCAGTTTTATTAATGACAGTTTTTTTACCGCCAATAACATTACTAATATTATTCTTCAGGTTTCGATAATTGCAATTACCGCCTATGGAATGACTTATGTGCTTTTGCTTGGCGATATTGATTTATCGGTCGGTTCAACCATTGCATTGATTGGCACATTTGCTGCGCTTGGGGCTTCATGGGGAATTCCATTTGTTTTATTGGTCCCATTATCCATTATTGCAGCACTGGCTTTGGGGATGATAAATGGTGGCTTGACGGCTATAGCGGGGATCCCTTCGTTTATTGTCACCGTTGCTACTATGGGGATCTTCCGTGGTATCGCTTATATAGTGACCGATGGTATGCCCATCATGATTAAAGATGATGCTTTTCTGGCGCTGGGGAATGGAGAATTTCTCTATATACCTATTCCTATATGGATATTAATCATCTTATTGCTGATAAACCACTTCATTCTTACTAAAACAACCTTTGGACGAAAAATTTATATCACTGGTGGTAATAAAGAAGCGGCAATTTATTCAGGGATAAATGTCACCCGCTTGAAAATTAAAGTCTTTATGATTACAGCCGTGCTGGCAGGTATCAGCGGGATGATCCTTGCCTCACGCCTCTATTCCGGGCAACCGAATTCCGCGTTGAGCTACGAACTGGATGCTATTGCCGCGGCTGTACTGGGAGGCACCAGCCTGAATGGCGGCTATGGAACCGTGGTGGGGACGGTGATCGGCGCATTAACCATCGGCGTTATTAATAATGGCATGAACTTAATGAATGTTCCTTATTTTTACCAGATGGTGGTTAAAGGATTAGTCATTCTTGTAGCCGTTTATTTTGACGTAAGAAATAAAAGAAAACGCAGCTAATCATTTCAAGGAATTAATCATATGAGTAAGGTCTTCACAATTGGAGAAATTCTGGTTGAAATTATGGCGAGTAAAATCGGCCAGCCATTTGATCAACCAGGTATCTGGAACGGCCCTTATCCCAGTGGTGCGCCCGCTATTTTTATCGACCAGGTGACACGTCTTGGCGTTCCGTGCGGCATCATTAGCTGCGTGGGGAATGATGGCTTTGGTGATATTAATATACATCGTCTGGCTGCTGACGGTGTGGACATCAGGGGGATTTCAGTCTTACCTCTGGAAGCCACCGGTAGTGCCTTTGTTACTTATCATAACTCTGGCGATCGCGATTTTATTTTTAATATCAAGAATGCTGCTTGCGGTAAATTATCGGCACAGCATGTTGATGAAAATATTCTGAAGGATTGTACCCATTTTCATATTATGGGTTCATCCCTGTTTTCATTCCATATGGTAGACGCAGTTAAAAAAGCAGTAACCATCGTTAAAGCAAATGGTGGCGTTATTTCTTTCGACCCGAATATTCGTAAAGAGATGCTCGATATTCCAGAAATGCGTGATGCCCTCCACTTTGTTCTTGAGTTAACAGATATCTACATGCCCAGCGAGGGCGAAGTGTTGCTCTTGTCGCCACACTCGACACCGGAGCGTGCAATCGCTGGTTTTCTTGAAGAAGGTGTTAAAGAGGTGATTGTGAAGCGCGGCAATCAAGGAGCCAGTTACTACTCCGCGAATGAGCAGTTTCATGTTGAGAGCTATCCGGTGGAAGAAGTTGACCCGACCGGTGCGGGAGACTGTTTTGGTGGCGCATGGATTGCCTGCCGCCAGCTAGGGTTTGACGCCCATCGGGCATTACAATATGCCAATGCCTGCGGTGCACTGGCGGTAACCCGACGTGGCCCAATGGAGGGAACGTCTCGCCTTATGGAAATCGAAACGTTCATCCAGCGCCATGACATGTCCATTCGGGAAGCAGCACAATGAAAAGCGAAATTTGGTCGTGGATTGGCGATCTCTCGCAGGTTGCCGGAATTAAACACTATGAGTTACGTAGTGGCAGAGCAAAGGGTACAGAAGCGTTTGATGTCCGTACTGGTGCGGGACTGGCATTTACGGTGGTAAAAGATCGCGCGCTGGATATTGCATGGGCCAGCTACAAGGACACTGCGCTCTCTTTTATCACCCCCAACGGTGTTGTCGCCCCCGCTTTTTTTGAGTCTCAGGGCAACGGGTTTTTACGTAGCTTTTACGCGGGGTTACTGACTACCTGCGGACTTAGCTACATTGGCACGCCCTGTGAGGATGAAGGAGAAACGCTGGGGTTACACGGGCGTTTGGCTGCGACTCCAGCAGAAGAGGTGGGGTATCGCACAGAACGGACCGACGACAGCATTGAATTTGTCATCAATGGCAAAGTACGGGAAACACGATTGTTCGGTGAAAATCTGACGCTGGAAAGGACCATTCGCTGCCGTTATGGCGAAAATGTGCTGCGCATTGAAGACAAGGTGACTAATCATGGTTTCACCCGCCAGCCGCTGCAAATTCTTTATCACTTTAATTACGGCTGGCCTTTATTATCGCCACAGGCAGAAATTTTGCTGTCGGCTAAAAGCGTAACGCCACGAACCCCGCATGCGGCGGAAGGGTTAGCCAGTCATCTGGAGATTTGTACCCCACAGCCCGGTTTTGACGAGCAGGTTTACTATCTCACGTTGAATAGCGACAGTCAGGGGATGAGAAAGTTGCGCTGGTGAACGCCGAACTGGGGTGGGGAATTTACGAGAAATTCGACATCATGCAGCTACCCAACTTTATCCAGTGGAAAAATTTAGGCGCGGGTGAATATGTTATGGGACTGGAGGTCAGTAATAGTTTTCTTGACGGTCGTGATAAAGAACGAGCGCAGGGGCGTCTGCCCTTTATTGAACCAGGGGAAACAAAGAAATACTGCTTTGAGCTGGGAATTGTTGATGGCGATGCTGAAATTAGCGCGTTGAAAGCGGAAATTGCAGGCTACCGTTAGTTAACGGCAATAAAAACGCCGGGTAGCATTAACAGGCCCGGCGTTGATTACGTTCTTTGCTAAGCGCGATGGAAACACCGCGCGTCACAAATTATTTTTCCTGAAGACCGAGTTTTTTCTCCAGATAGTGGATGTTAGTGCCACCATGCTGGAAGTTTTCGTCATTCATGATGCGGATCTGCAGATCAACGTTGGTTTTGATACCGTCGATGATCAGCTCCTGCAGCGCATTCTTCATGCGAGCAATCGCCACGTCACGGTTTTCACCGTAGCAAATCAGCTTACCGATCATTGAGTCATAGTATGGCGGTACGGTGTAGCCCGCGTAGATATGAGACTCCCAACGTACGCCAAAACCACCAGGTGCGTGGAAACGGGTGATTTTGCCCGGACTTGGCAGGAAGGTGTTCGGATCTTCGGCGTTGATACGGCATTCCACCGCATGGCCGCGAACGTGAACTTCTTCTTGCTTGATCGACAGCGGTTGACCGGCAGCGATACGCAGCTGTTCTTTGATCAGGTCAACGCCGGTGATCATTTCAGTAACCGGGTGTTCTACCTGAATACGGGTGTTCATTTCGATGAAATAGAACTCGCCGTTTTCGAACAGGAACTCGAAAGTACCTGCACCGCGATAGCCGATATCAACACACGCTTTAGCGCAACGTTCGCCGATGTAGCGACGCAGTTCCGGGGTAATGCCCGGAGCTGGTGCTTCTTCGACCACTTTCTGGTGGCGGCGCTGCATGGAGCAGTCACGTTCCGCCAGATAGATAGCGTTGCCCTGACCGTCAGCCAGTACCTGAATCTCGACGTGGCGAGGATTTTCCAGGTATTTCTCCATGTAAACCATATCGTTGCTGAAAGCAGCTTTCGCTTCCGCACGGGTCATGGAGATGGATTGTGCCAGTTCAGCGTCGCCGCGCACTACGCGCATACCGCGACCGCCGCCGCCGCCGGAGGCTTTGATAATTACCGGATAACCAATGCGTTTAGCAATGGCGCGGTTTTTATCCATATCGTCGCCCAGCGGGCCGTCAGAACCCGGTACGCAAGGAACGCCTGCTTTTTTCATCGCCGCGATTGCGGATACTTTGTCGCCCATCAGGCGAATGGTTTCTGCTTTCGGGCCGATGAAGATAAAGCCGGAGCGTTCAACCTGCTCGGCAAAATTGGCGTTCTCGGAGAGGAAGCCGTAACCCGGATGGATTGCTACTGCGCCGGTGATTTCAGCGGCGCTGATGATTGCCGGGATGTTCAGATAACTTTTTACTGACGGAGCAGGGCCGATACAGACCGTTTCATCTGCCAGTAATACGTGTTTTAGATCGCGATCCGCACTGGAGTGCACAGCGACAGTCTTGATGCCCAGTTCTTTACAGGCACGAAGAATACGCAATGCAATCTCGCCGCGGTTGGCAATAACAATTTTATCCAGCATGTTCGCCTCGTTACTCGATGACGACCAGCGGCTCGTCAAATTCTACCGGTTGTCCACTTTCGACCAGAATTGCTTTCACGGTACCGGATTTGTCCGCTTCGATCTGGTTCATCATTTTCATGGCTTCAACGATGCACAGGGTATCGCCCACGTTGACTTTCTGACCCACTTCGATGAACGCTTTTGCGTCCGGGCTTGGGGTGCGGTAGAAAGTACCAACCATCGGGGAACGTACGATGTGACCACTGATTTCCGCTGCTGCTGGCGCTTCCATGGAAGGAACGGTCGCCGGAGCGGCTGCGTTAGATTGAGCTGGCTGCTGCATCATAGGTGCAGCGTAAGCTTGTTGCATCACAGGGAAACTTGCGGCAGGAGCTGCACGGCTAATGCGTACTGACTCTTCACCTTCAGAAATTTCCAGTTCGGAGATGCCTGATTCTTCAACCAGCTCGATCAGTTTTTTAATCTTACGAATATCCATGAGTGGGTTCCGTACTCTTTGTTTAGTGTGATTGTGACAGGCGTTTCACCGCCGTCTGTAAAGCGTATGCCCCGACAGCTGTATGCATAGCGATAAATTCCAGCAGGCCGGGACGCCGGTCTATTTTGCCCCAGAGTGTCAATGTTAGACTTGACGGACATTGTGCAGCGATCTGCTGCTATCCTCCGGCAAAAAACAAAATATACCTTCGTTGCGCCAATGTCACCTTTTCCGCAGCGCAAAAACTGCGTCAGGGAGGACGAGGTCGCACATTATAACGATTTCGTAGCAATTGGCAGCTAAATACTGGTCTTATCAGGGAAGATAATCAACAGCTAACATGTAAATAACCTTCAACACCGTGTAATTTGCAACAAGCCGCACAATTCACGAAATTAGCGCCATCATCGACGGAACTTCTTATAACGTAAGGTGAAAAGCTGTAAAGCCAGCCCTGCGAAGATGGGGGGCTGCAATGAGATAATCTTCACAGACCACAAATAATGTAGGGATGCCAGGATCGCGACAAGATAGACGACATTACGCAGCGGTTGCTGGGGATTACCCAATTTTCACTGCATCGTCCGGAAAGATGTGAATGCTAAAGCACGCAAAATTAACCGACTGACAATGTTCCGCATTCAATAGGTTTAAGTGGTTAATTTGTAATCAAATAAAATCAGATTATTCCCCCCATGGTACCAGAAATCAGTAACAGATTAAGCGTAGCGTCGCCAAGGCAAAGCACCATAAACCTAACAGGCGACGGAGGCGTATCAATAATGGCTGTTTGGTGGAGTATCAATGCGCATCAATTTATGGTCAGTCGAAATCATGACTTTCCAGTTTGGATGATGTTGTACAACTTCATGACCAAGATGTTCGACGAAAGCTGTCCGGCTAACCGCTTTTCCCGTTAACCGATTGAATAATGATTTCAAAATGAGTTCCCTCTCTTATTATTCCCTGCTAAATGGTTAGTTAACCTTCACCAGCGTGCGACCCTGGATCTGGTTATTAATGATGGCCTCGGCAAACTTCGGTGCCTCTGCCAGAGATATCTCTTTTGCCGCCTGGGTATAGAATGATTCCGGTAAATCGGCGACCAGTCGCTGCCAGGCTTGTGCGCGGCGTGCTGGTGGCGTCATTACTGAATCCACCCCTTGCAAACGGACATTACGCAGAATAAATGGCATGACCGTGGTTGGCAGAGTAAAACCACCCGCCAGACCACAGGCCGCCACGCAGCCGCCGTAATTCATTTGCGCCAGCACTTTTGCCAGCACTTTGTCGCCAACGGTGTCAATTGCCCCAGCCCAGACTTGTTTTTCCAGAGGACGGGATTCGGCAAACTCATCGCGAGGAAGAATACGGCTGGCACCTAAACTTTTCAGATATTCATGGGTACTTTCGCGACCGGAAACAGCAACGACCTGATAACCCAACTTATGCAGCAGCGCCACGGCGGTACTGCCGACGCCACCACTGGCACCCGTCACGACAACCTCCCCATCCTGCGGGCGAACACCGGCATCTTCCAGCGCCATCACACACAGCATGGCGGTAAAACCGGCAGTACCGATAATCATTGCTTTACGCGCGTCCAGCCCTTGCGGCATGGCAACCAGCCAGTCACCTTTCACTCGCGCCTGTTCCGCCAGCCCACCCCAGTGGTTTTCACCAACGCCCCAGCCAGTGAGTAACACCTCCTGACCGGCATGAAAACGCGGATCTTCGCTGGTGCGTACAGTTCCGGCAAAATCAATCCCAGGAATCATCGGAAAATTTCGGATGATTTTTCCCTTACCGGTAATCGCCAGCGCATCTTTGTAGTTCAGGCTCGACCAGTGAACATCAACCGTGACATCGCCTTCCGGCAGGCGACTTTCGTCCAGAGTCTGTACTGATGCGAGAGTTTTGCCGTCCTGCTGTTCTAAAAGTAACGCCTGCATAAGTGGTCCTCATGTGCATGATGGATTGGAAAATAATTTCTGAAGACTATACTCGCTAATGGAAAAGCAAAGCCGATGAAGCGCAATAAATTGCGAGATAAATCTGATTTGCTAGTATGCCCGCTTCCTCACTATCGGAGTTAACACAAGGATGAGATTAACGACGAAATTTTCGGCCTTTGTCACGCTGCTCACCGGGTTAACAATTTTTGTGACTTTGCTGGGCTGTTCGCTAAGTTTCTACAACGCCATTCAGTATAAGTTTAGTCATCGTGTTCAGGCGGTGGCGACGGCGATTGATACCTACCTTGTGTCGAATGACTTCAGCACATTAAGGCCACAAATTACCGAATTAATGATGTCGGCAGATATCGTTCGTGTAGACCTGCTCCATGGTGATAAGCAGGTTTATACCCTGGCCAGAAATGGTAGTTATCGTCCGGTTGGCACCAACGATCTGTTTCGTGAACTGAGCGTTCCGTTGATAAAGCATCCGGGGATGTCGCTGCGTCTGGTTTATCAGGATCCGATGGGCAACTATTTCCATTCTTTAATGACTACCGCGCCGCTCACGGGGGCGATTGGCTTTATCATTCTTATGCTCTTCCTGGCGGTACGCTGGTTACAACGGCAACTTGCCGGGCAAGAATTGCTGGAAACCCGGGCTACTCGTATCTTAAACGGTGAGCGTGGCTCTAATGTGTTGGGAACCATCTATGAATGGCCGCCCAGAACCAGCAGTGCGCTGGATACGCTGCTTTGTGAAATTCAGAACGCACGCGAACAACACAGCCGTCTTGATACGCTGATCCGCTCTTATGCCGCCCAGGACATGAAAACCGGCCTCAATAACCGACTCTTTTTCGATAATCAGTTAGCAACGTTACTGGAAGATCAAGAGAAAGTTGGTACCCACGGGATCGTGATGATGATTCGTCTGCCGGATTTCAATATGTTGAGTGATACCTGGGGGCACAGCCAGGTTGAAGAACAGTTCTTCTCTCTGACGAATCTGCTATCGACATTTATGATGCGCTACCCTGGCGCACTGCTGGCGCGTTACCACCGCAGTGATTTTGCTGCGCTGTTACCGCACCGGACGTTAAAAGAGGCAGAGAGCATCGCCAGTCAGTTAATCAAAGCCGTCGATACCTTGCCGAACAATAAAATGCTCGATCGCGACGATATGATCCACATTGGTATCTGTGCCTGGCGTAGTGGTCAGGATACCGAGCAGGTAATGGAACATGCAGAGTCTGCCACGCGTAATGCGGGATTGCAGGGCGGCAATAGCTGGGCTATTTACGATGACTCGTTGCCTGAAAAAGGACGCGGTAATGTTCGCTGGCGTACGCTTATCGAGCAAATGCTCAGTCGCGGCGGCCCGCGCCTTTATCAAAAACCGGCGGTTACTCGCGAAGGCCGGGTTCATCATCGTGAACTCATGTGCCGCATCTTCGATGGTAATGAAGAGGTTAGCTCGGCAGAGTATATGCCGATGGTCTTGCAGTTTGGTTTATCGGAAGAGTATGACCGCCTGCTAATCAGCCGTCTTATTCCACTATTGCGTTACTGGCCAGAGGAAAATCTGGCGATTCAGGTTACCGTTGAGTCGCTGATTCGCCCGCGTTTTCAGCGTTGGCTGCGCGATACGTTAATGCAATGTGAAAAATCGCAACGAAGACGCATAATTATTGAACTTGCAGAGGCCGATGTTGGTCAACATATCAGTCGCTTACAACCTGTTATTCGTTTAGTGAATGCTTTAGGGGTACGGGTAGCCGTCAACCAGGCTGGTTTGACGCTGGTAAGCACCAGTTGGATCAAAGAACTTAATGTTGAGTTACTCAAGCTCCATCCGGGGCTGGTCAGAAACATTGAGAAGCGAACGGAGAACCAACTGCTGGTTCAAAGCCTGGTGGAAGCCTGCTCCGGGACCAGCACCCAGGTTTACGCCACCGGCGTGCGTTCGCGAAGCGAGTGGCAGACCCTGATTCAGCGTGGTGTTACAGGTGGGCAAGGGGATTTTTTCGCGTCCTCACAGCCACTTGATACTAACGTGAAAAAATATTCACAAAGATACTCGGTTTAACCTGCCGTTTAATCCGTTTTCACGTAGAATAACGCGCGCTGCGTCTCATGGGAGTGTGCTTGTCTGCTCGCCAGATTGTTGCAGCACATATGCAGATGAATGACCTTACGCGGTTGCAAACAGGCGAGGAATGCTGCTGATGCATTAAGCCTTTCTGGACTCAGGCAGAGATTTGTAACAAAGGAAACGAACTGCACTAATTTTCACCGTAGCAGATGATTTTTGCGCCTTGTCGCTGCTGCGTGTGGTTGGTAAAGTAAGCGGATTTTCTTTTCCGCCCCAGCTTTCAGGATTATCCCTTAGTATGTTGAAAAAATTTCGTGGCATGTTTTCCAATGACTTGTCCATTGACCTGGGTACTGCGAATACCCTCATTTATGTAAAAGGACAAGGCATCGTATTGAATGAGCCTTCCGTGGTGGCCATTCGTCAGGATCGTGCCGGTTCACCGAAAAGCGTAGCTGCAGTAGGTCATGACGCGAAGCAGATGCTGGGCCGTACGCCGGGCAATATTGCTGCCATTCGCCCAATGAAAGACGGCGTTATCGCCGACTTCTTCGTGACTGAAAAAATGCTCCAGCACTTCATCAAACAAGTGCACAGCAACAGCTTTATGCGTCCAAGCCCGCGCGTTCTGGTTTGTGTGCCGGTTGGCGCGACCCAGGTTGAACGCCGCGCAATTCGTGAATCCGCGCAGGGCGCTGGTGCCCGTGAAGTCTTCCTGATTGAAGAACCGATGGCTGCCGCAATTGGTGCTGGCCTGCCGGTTTCTGAAGCGACCGGTTCTATGGTGGTTGATATCGGTGGTGGTACCACTGAAGTTGCTGTTATCTCCTTGAACGGCGTGGTTTACTCCTCTTCCGTGCGCATTGGTGGTGACCGTTTCGACGAAGCTATCATCAACTATGTACGTCGTAATTACGGTTCTCTGATCGGTGAAGCCACCGCAGAACGTATCAAGCACGAAATCGGTTCGGCTTACCCGGGCGATGAAGTCCGTGAAATCGAAGTTCGTGGCCGTAACCTTGCAGAAGGTGTTCCACGCGGTTTTACCCTGAACTCCAACGAAATCCTCGAAGCACTGCAGGAACCGCTGACCGGTATTGTGAGCGCGGTAATGGTTGCACTGGAACAGTGCCCGCCGGAACTGGCTTCCGATATCTCCGAGCGCGGCATGGTGCTCACCGGTGGTGGCGCACTGCTGCGTAACCTTGACCGTTTGTTAATGGAAGAAACCGGCATTCCAGTCGTTGTTGCTGAAGACCCGCTGACCTGTGTGGCGCGCGGTGGCGGCAAAGCGCTGGAAATGATCGACATGCACGGCGGCGACCTGTTCAGCGAAGAGTAATCGGATGCAGGCAGGGGAAGTGTCTGTTTACCCTGCCTGGTCTGATACGAGAATACGCATAACTTATGAAGCCAATTTTTAGCCGTGGCCCGTCGCTACAGATTCGCCTTATTCTGGCGGTGCTGGTGGCGCTCGGCATTATTATTGCCGACAGTCGCCTGGGGACGTTCAGTCAAATCCGTACTTATATGGATACCGCCGTCAGTCCTTTCTACTTTGTTTCCAATGCTCCTCGTGAATTGCTGGATGGCGTATCGCAGACGCTGGCCTCGCGTGACCAACTAGAACTTGAAAACCGGGCGTTACGTCAGGAACTGTTGCTGAAAAACAGTGAACTGCTGATGCTTGGACAATACAAACAGGAGAACGCGCGTCTGCGCGAGCTGCTGGGTTCCCCGCTGCGTCAGGATGAGCAGAAAATGGTGACTCAGGTTATCTCCACGGTTAACGATCCTTATAGCGATCAAGTTGTTATCGATAAAGGTAGCGTTAATGGCGTTTATGAAGGCCAGCCGGTCATCAGCGACAAAGGTGTTGTTGGTCAGGTGGTGGCCGTCGCTAAACTGACTAGCCGCGTGCTGCTGATTTGTGATGCGACCCACGCGCTGCCAATCCAGGTGCTGCGCAACGATATCCGCGTAATTGCAGCCGGTAACGGTTGTACGGATGATTTGCAGCTTGAGCATCTGCCAGCGAATACGGATATTCGTGTTGGTGATGTGCTGGTGACTTCCGGTCTGGGCGGTCGTTTCCCGGAAGGCTATCCGGTCGCGGTTGTCTCTTCCGTAAAACTCGATACCCAGCGCGCTTATACTGTGATTCAGGCGCGTCCGACTGCAGGACTGCAACGTTTGCGTTATCTGCTGCTGCTGTGGGGCGCGGATCGTAACGGCGCTAACCCGATGACGCCGGAAGAGGTGCATCGTGTTGCCAATGAACGTCTGATGCAGATGATGCCGCAGGTATTGCCTTCGCCAGACGCGATGGGGCCAAAGTTACCTGAACCGGCAACGGGGATCACTCAGCCGACTCCGCAGCAACCGGCGACAGGAAATGCAGTTACTGCGCCTGCTGCGCCCACACAGCCCGCTGCTAATCGCTCTCCACAAAGGGCTACGCCGCCGCAAAGTGGTGCTCAACCGCCTGCGCGTGCGCCGGGAGGACAATAGTGGCGAGCTATCGTAGCCAGGGACGCTGGGTAATCTGGCTCTCTTTCCTCATTGCGCTGTTGCTGCAAATCATGCCCTGGCCGGATAACCTGATTGTTTTCCGGCCAAACTGGGTGTTACTCATCTTGTTGTATTGGATCCTGGCCTTGCCCCATCGCGTAAATGTGGGCACAGGTTTTGTGATGGGTGCCATACTGGATCTGATCAGCGGCTCGACGCTTGGCGTACGCGTATTGGCGATGAGCATCATTGCTTACCTGGTGGCGCTGAAATACCAGCTTTTCCGCAACCTCGCATTATGGCAGCAGGCGCTGGTCGTCATGTTGCTTTCGCTGGTGGTGGATATTATTGTTTTCTGGGCAGAGTTTTTAGTGATTAACGTCTCTTTCAGACCGGAAGTGTTCTGGAGTAGTGTAGTCAATGGGGTGCTCTGGCCGTGGATTTTCTTGCTGATGCGTAAAGTCCGTCAGCAGTTTGCAGTGCAATAAAGGTTTCTATGACTTCTCTGTATTTAGCTTCCGGTTCTCCGCGTCGTCAGGAGTTACTTGCGCAACTTGGCGTGACCTTTGAACGTATTGTTACGGGCATTGAGGAGCAGCGTCAGCCGCAGGAGAGCGCGCAGCAGTATGTTGTGCGTCTGGCGCGCGAGAAAGCACAGGCGGGTGTCGCGCAAACGGCGCAGGATCTCCCGGTGCTGGGTGCGGATACTATCGTTATCCTGAACGGAGAAGTGCTCGAGAAACCGCGCGACGCAGAGCATGCGGCGCAGATGTTGCGCAAATTATCGGGTCAGACCCATCAGGTGATGACGGCAGTGGCGTTGGCTGACAGCCAGCACATTCTCGATTGCCTGGTGGTCACCGATGTGACTTTCAGAACGTTAACAGACGAAGACATCGCGGGCTATGTCGCCAGCGGCGAACCGTTAGATAAAGCAGGTGCATACGGTATTCAGGGGCTGGGTGGCTGTTTTGTCAGGAAGATAAATGGCAGCTTTCACGCCGTAGTCGGCTTACCGCTGGTTGAAACGTATGAATTATTAAGTAATTTTAACGCACTGCGTGAGAAAAGGGATAAACATGACGGCTGAATTGTTGGTAAACGTAACGCCTTCGGAAACGCGAGTGGCGTATATTGATGGCGGTATTCTGCAGGAAATTCATATTGAACGTGAGGCGCGACGCGGAATAGTAGGCAATATCTACAAGGGTCGTGTAAGTCGTGTACTTCCGGGTATGCAGGCGGCTTTTGTAGATATTGGGCTGGATAAAGCCGCGTTTCTTCATGCATCTGACATCATGCCGCACACTGAATGTGTGGCGGGTGAAGAACAAAAGCAATTCACGGTGCGCGACATCTCGGAACTGGTCCGTCAGGGGCAAGATCTGATGGTGCAGGTGGTGAAAGATCCGCTTGGCACTAAAGGTGCGCGCCTGACCACCGATATCACGCTACCTTCTCGCTATCTGGTGTTTATGCCAGGGGCTTCTCACGTTGGGGTATCCCAACGAATTGAAAGCGAATCAGAACGTGAACGCCTGAAAAAAGTGGTCGCAGAGTATTGCGACGAGCAGGGCGGGTTTATCATCCGTACTGCAGCGGAAGGGGTTGGCGAGGCTGAACTGGCCTCCGATGCCGCTTATCTGAAACGCGTCTGGACCAAAGTGATGGAGCGTAAAAAACGCCCGCAGACCCGTTATCAGCTGTACGGAGAACTGGCGCTGGCGCAGCGTGTTCTGCGTGATTTCGCCGACGCCGAACTCGACCGCATTCGCGTTGACTCACGCCTGACTTACGAAGCATTGCTGGAGTTTACCTCGGAGTACATTCCCGAGATGACCAGCAAGCTGGAGCATTACACCGGACGCCAGCCGATTTTCGATCTCTTTGATGTCGAAAACGAAATTCAGCGAGCGCTGGAACGCAAAGTAGAACTGAAATCCGGTGGTTATCTGATTATCGACCAGACCGAAGCGATGACCACCGTGGACATCAATACCGGAGCGTTTGTCGGTCATCGCAATCTGGACGACACCATTTTCAATACCAATATTGAAGCGACGCAGGCTATCGCTCGCCAGTTACGGTTGCGCAATCTGGGCGGGATTATCATTATTGATTTCATCGATATGAATAATGAAGATCACCGTCGCCGCGTGCTGCACTCGCTGGAGCAGGCGCTGAGCAAAGATCGGGTGAAAACCAGCGTTAATGGTTTTTCGGCGCTGGGGCTGGTGGAGATGACGCGTAAACGCACCCGCGAAAGCATTGAGCACGTACTGTGTAACGAATGCCCAACCTGCCACGGTCGCGGAACGGTGAAAACCGTGGAAACGGTATGCTATGAAATCATGCGCGAGATTGTTCGTGTCCACCATGCTTACGACTCCGACCGTTTCCTGGTCTATGCTTCTCCGGCAGTAGCCGAAGCCTTGAAAGGCGAAGAGTCACACTCGCTGGCGGAAGTGGAAATTTTCGTTGGCAAACAGGTTAAAGTACAAATTGAACCGCTCTATAACCAGGAGCAGTTTGACGTCGTAATGATGTAAACAGATGCTGGGCCGCCATCCGGCAAAGGGTTTTTGAGTCACATTTTTAGCAGACAAGGAGTGACGGGTGAGGCGATTGCCGGGGATTTTACTGCTTACTGGAGCCGCGCTCGTTGTGATCGCTGCCCTGCTGGTTAGCGGCCTGCGTATTGCTTTACCGCATCTTGACGCCTGGCGTCCGGAAATCCTCAACAAAATAGAATCCGCGACTGGCATGCCGGTAGAAGCCAGTCAGCTCTCAGCCAGCTGGCAGAATTTTGGTCCGACGCTTGAAGCGCACGACATCCGTGCAGAACTAAAAGATGGCGGCGAATTTTCGGTTAAACGCGTTACTCTGGCGCTGGATGTCTGGCAGAGCCTGTTACATATGCGCTGGCAGTTTCGCGACCTCACTTTCTGGCAGCTGCGTTTTCGCACCAACACTCCTATCACCAGCGGCGGTGGTAATGATAGCCTGGAAGCCAGTCACATCAGCGATCTGTTTCTTCGTCAATTTGACCATTTCGATCTCCGCGACAGTGAAGTCAGTTTCCTGACGCCATCCGGTCAGCGCGCCGAGCTGGCGATCCCACAGCTCACCTGGCTGAACGATCCACGTCGACACCGTGCGGAAGGCCTGGTAAGCCTCTCCAGCCTTACCGGACAGCACGGCGTGATGCAGGTGCGTATGGATTTGCGCGATGATGAGGGGTTGTTAAGCAATGGTCGCGTCTGGCTCCAGGCGGATGACATCGACCTGAAGCCGTGGCTCGGTAAATGGATGCAGGACAATATTGCGCTGGAAACGGCACAGTTCTCCCTTGAAGGCTGGATGACGATCGACAAAGGCGATGTAACCGGCGGTGACGTCTGGCTGAAACAGGGCGGTGCCAGCTGGTTGGGCGAGAAGGAAACACATACGCTGTCGGTGGATAATCTGACTGCGCATATTACGCGTGAAAATCCGGGATGGCAGTTCTCTATTCCCGATACACGGATCACGATGGACGGCAAACCCTGGCCGAGCGGAGCATTGACGCTGGCCTGGATACCGGAACAGGACGTTGGCGGCAAAGACAATAAACGCAGTGACGAACTCCGGATTCGTGCCAGTAATCTGGAGCTGGCAGGCCTGGAGGGCGTACGCCCGCTGGTCGCGAAACTTTCACCTGCACTGGGTGATGTTTGGCGCTCCACACAACCGAGCGGCAAGATTAACACTCTGGCGCTGGATATCCCGCTTCAGGCGGCAGACAAGACCCGTTTTCAGGCATCGTGGAGCGATCTGGCCTGGAAGCAATGGAAATTATTACCGGGTGCGGAACACTTCTCCGGGACGCTTTCCGGCAGCGTAGAAAATGGTTTGCTTACTGCGTCGATGAAGCAGGCAAAGATGCCTTACGAAACGGTATTCCGTGCGCCACTGGAAATCGCCGACGGCCAGGCAACGATAAGCTGGCTGAACAATGACAAAGGTTTCCAGCTGGATGGGCGTAATATTGACGTTAAAGCCAAAGCCGTCCATGCGCGCGGCGGTTTTCGTTACCTGCAACCTGCTAACGATGAACCCTGGCTGGGTATTCTGGCTGGCATCAGTACCGATGATGGTTCACAAGCCTGGCGCTATTTCCCGGAAAACTTGATGGGTAAAGACCTGGTTGATTACTTAAGTGGCGCGATTCAGGGCGGTGAAGCGGATAACGCGACGCTGGTTTATGGTGGCAATCCGCAACTCTTCCCCTATAAACACAACGAAGGTCAGTTTGAAGTGCTGGTGCCGCTGCGCAACGCGAAGTTTGCCTTCCAGCCGGACTGGCCTGCATTAACTAACCTTGATATTGAACTGGACTTTATTAACGACGGTTTATGGATGAAAACCGATGGCGTTAATCTGGGCGGCGTGCGCGCGAGTAATCTCACCGCAGTGCTCCCTGACTACTCAAAAGAAAAACTGCTGATTGACGCTGACATTAAAGGTCCGGGTAAAGCCGTTGGCCCTTACTTTGATGAGACACCGCTGAAAGATTCCCTGGGTGCGACCCTGCAAGAACTCCAGCTCGACGGCGATGTGAATGCTCGCTTACATCTTGATATCCCGCTGAACGGCGAGTTGGTAACCGCGAAAGGTGAAGTGACGCTGCGTAATAACAGTCTGTTTATCAAACCACTCGACAGCACCCTGAAAAATTTGAGCGGTAAATTCAGCTTTATCAATGGCGATCTGCAAAGTGAACCACTGACAGCAAGCTGGTTTAATCAGCCGTTGAACGTGGATTTTTCCACCAAAGAAGGGGCAAAAGCCTACCAGGTCGCGGTGAATCTCAACGGTAACTGGCAACCAGCGAAAACCGGCTTTCTGCCTGCAGCGGTGAACGAAGCATTAAGTGGCAGCGTGGCGTGGGATGGTAAAGTGGGCATTGAGCTGCCTTATCATGCTGGCGCGACGTATAACGTAGAGCTGAACGGCGATCTGAAGAATGTGAGCAGTCACTTACCTTCACCGTTAGCCAAACCTGCGGGTGAACCACTACCGGTAAACGTTAAGGTTGATGGCAATCTCAACAGCTTTGAATTAACCGGACAGGCTGGTGCGGATAACCATTTCAATAGCTGCTGGTTGCTCGGTCAAAAGCTGACGCTCGATCGTGCTATTTGGGCGGCAGACAGTAAAACGCTCCCGCCGTTGCCGGAACAAAGTGGCGTTGAACTCAATATGCCGCCGATGAATGGTGCCGAGTGGCTGGCCCTGTTCCAGAAAGGCGCGGCGGAGAGTGTCGGTGGTGCAGCGAGTTTCCCACAACACATAACGTTACGTACGCCTATGTTGTCGCTGGGAAATCAGCAATGGAATAACCTGAGTATTGTTTCGCAACCGACGGCAAATGGCACCCTGGTTGAGGCGCAAGGGCGTGAAATCAACGCCACGCTGGCGATGCGTAATAACGCACCGTGGCTGGCGAATATCAAATATCTTTATTACAACCCAAGCGTGGCGAAAACTCGTGGTGATTCAACACAGTCATCACCTTTCCCGACAACGGAACGCATTAACTTCCGTGGCTGGCCAGACGCACAAATACGATGCGCAGAGTGCTGGTTCTGGGGGCAAAAATTCGGTCGCATTGACAGTGATATCACCATTTCTGGCGATACGTTAACGCTGACTAATGGACTGATTGATACTGGTTTTGCGCGGCTCACTGCCGATGGTGAATGGGTTAACAATCCGGGGAATGAACGAACCTCGCTGAAAGGAAAACTGCGCGGGCAGAAAATTGATGCCGCCGCAGAATTTTTTGGTGTCACGACGCCCATACGCCAGTCGTCATTTAATGTGGATTACGATTTACACTGGCGCAAAGCACCCTGGCAGCCAGATGAGGTGACGTTGAATGGCATCATTCATACTCAACTGGGTAAAGGCGAAATTACCGAAATCAATACCGGACATGCCGGGCAATTGCTGCGCTTATTGAGCGTAGATGCCCTGATGCGTAAGCTGCGTTTTGATTTCAGAGACACTTTTGGCGAAGGGTTCTATTTTGACTCCATTCGCAGCACCGCGTGGATTAAAGACGGCGTTATGCACACCGACGACACGCTGGTGGATGGCCTGGAAGCGGACATCGCTATGAAAGGGTCGGTAAATCTGGTACGTCGCGACCTGAATATGGAAGCGGTTGTCGCACCAGAGATTTCTGCGACGGTGGGCGTGGCTGCGGCCTTTGCGGTTAACCCCATTGTTGGCGCGGCAGTGTTTGCCGCCAGTAAAGTGCTGGGACCGCTGTGGAGCAAAGTCTCCATTTTGCGCTATCACATTTCGGGTCCGCTGGACGATCCGCAAATCAACGAAGTGTTGCGACAACCGCGCAAAGAAAAAGCGCAATGATTTGACGAGGGCGCGTAATTGCCCCAATCTCATATGATAATCGTTGCCAAAGGCCAACGAGCCAGAACATAACCGTAGGCCGGACAGGGCGTTCACGCCGCATCCGGCAGCCGTAAAAAATCCTCTACTGCAGTAACTAACGAGTAGCAAAAACGATGAGTCTGAACCTGGTAAGTGAACAATTGCTAGCGGCGAACGGCCTGAAACATCAGGACTTGTTCGCGATCCTCGGTCAACTGGCCGAACGTCGCCTTGATTATGGCGATCTCTATTTTCAGTCGAGCTATCACGAATCCTGGGTTTTAGAAGACCGTATTATTAAAGATGGTTCTTACAACATCGATCAGGGCGTTGGCGTGCGTGCAATCAGTGGTGAAAAAACCGGATTTGCTTATGCTGACCAAATCAGCCTGCTGGCGCTGGAACAGAGTGCACAAGCGGCGCGCACCATCGTCCGTGATAGTGGTGATGGCAAAGTACAGACGCTGGGCGCGGTAGAGCATAGCCCGTTATATACCTCGGTAGATCCGCTGCAAAGCATGAGCCGTGAAGAGAAGTTGGATATTCTGCGTCGCGTCGATAAGGTTGCCCGCGAAGCGGACAAGCGCGTACAGGAAGTGACTGCCAGCCTCAGTGGTGTCTATGAATTAATTCTGGTTGCGGCCACCGACGGCACACTAGCGGCGGATGTTCGTCCGCTGGTGCGTCTTTCCGTGAGCGTTTTGGTCGAAGAAGATGGCAAACGCGAACGCGGTGCCAGTGGTGGCGGCGGTCGTTTTGGTTATGAGTTCTTCCTTGCTGATCTCGACGGCGAAGTCCGTGCGGATGCGTGGGCAAAAGAAGCAGTGCGTATGGCGCTGGTCAATCTTTCTGCCGTTGCTGCACCAGCGGGCACCATGCCGGTAGTACTTGGCGCAGGTTGGCCGGGCGTGCTGTTGCATGAAGCGGTGGGTCACGGTCTGGAAGGCGACTTCAACCGCCGTGGCACTTCAGTATTTAGTGGACAGGTCGGGGAGTTGGTGGCTTCAGAACTGTGTACCGTGGTTGATGATGGCACGATGGTCGATCGCCGTGGTTCGGTGGCGATTGATGACGAAGGTACGCCAGGCCAGTACAACGTGCTGATTGAGAACGGCATTCTGAAAGGCTACATGCAGGATAAACTCAACGCGCGTTTGATGGGGATGACGCCGACTGGCAACGGTCGCCGTGAATCCTACGCTCATCTGCCCATGCCGCGTATGACCAACACCTATATGCTGCCGGGTAAATCGACCCCGCAGGAAATTATTGAATCCGTTGAGTACGGTATCTATGCACCGAACTTTGGTGGCGGCCAGGTGGATATCACCTCCGGCAAATTCGTTTTCTCCACCTCAGAAGCGTATCTTATTGAAAACGGTAAAGTAACTAAGCCGGTGAAAGGCGCAACGTTGATTGGTTCCGGTATCGAAACCATGCAGCAGATTTCGATGGTTGGCAACGACCTGAAACTGGATAACGGCGTGGGTGTCTGCGGTAAAGAAGGGCAAAGTTTGCCGGTTGGCGTGGGCCAGCCAACGCTGAAAGTTGATAACCTGACTGTTGGCGGTACTGCGTAATAATTTCAGTATTTTCAGAAGGATAATTAATCCTTCTCCGTGTACGAACGGTCCCCTCGCCCCTCTGGGGTTAGGGTGAGGGGAACCCGTTGGCACAGGTTTGTACAACGTAACAGTACAATATTAATTACTTCTCTTTCCCGCGCCCGTGCATCTCCTGAAACAATTTACCGACCTCAACAAAATAATCCGTTAGCGAGTTGATCACGACTTGTACCTTCAGCGGCAGCTTATCTTTTTCGGTATATAACGCATAAACCGGGCGTGGGTCTGACTGGTAACGTGGCAGCAGGATCTCCAGTTCCCCGCGATTGATCTCGTTGATCACCCACATCAACGGCACGTAGGCGATCCCAGCGCCTGCAGTCAGCCAGCGCACCAGCGTCATCGGATCATTAGTCACAAATCTCCCTTGCGGGATCAGGCGAGTCGAGATCCCTTCCGGTGCGATCAGTTCAAATTCATTGTCGGGTCGCACGCTGTATTCAAGCCATGAATGACTACTTAAATCGGCGGGTTTTTCTGGTATGCCGTATTGTGTGAGATAGCTTTTTGCGGCGCACACCACCATTGGCATCGCGCCCAGACGGCGGGAAAACAGGCTGGAATCTTGCAACGCGCCGACGCGGATCACCACATCCAGACCGTCGGCAATCAGGTCGGGGGCAGGAATTCCGGTAACCAGATTGACACTCAAACCTGGGTATTCTTTCAGCATTTTTGCCGTCAGCCCGGCGAGAACATTTTGTGCCATAGTTGAAGAACAGCCAATGCGCAGCGTCCCGATGGGGGTGTTATTGAAGGCATACAGTTGCTCATGAACATCCTGCACTTCATGGAGCATCCGACGGCAGCCCTGGTAGTAAATTCTGCCGGCTTCAGTCAGGCCAATGCTGCGTGTACTACGGTTTAACAGCTTTACCTGTAACTCATCTTCCAGTTTTGACACCGTCTGACTGATGGACGAAACGCTCATCTGTAGCTGTCTGGCGGCGGCGGTAAAAGAGCCAAATTCAACTACTTTGGCAAACACCGACATGCGTTTTAGTCGTTCCATTATTCACTCTGACTTAAAAGTGATTTAGATCACATAATATAGATAACAGCATAACAGTTACGTTAATATATTAAATATCAATCTACAGCAATGTTGCTCTCGCCCGGCTTTCCATGCCCTTCTCTGCGGCGACAGATGCTGAAAATAATAACGCCTGCTCTCTCTATACAACCAAGGTCAACATGAGTCTGTTTCCCGTTATCGTGGTGTTTGGGCTGTCCTTCCCACCGATATTTTTCGAATTGCTTTTATCACTGGCGATTTTCTGGCTGGTGCGCCGGGTACTTGTGCCAACAGGTATTTACGACTTTGTCTGGCATCCGGCGTTGTTCAACACCGCGCTCTATTGCTGCTTGTTTTATTTGATATCGCGACTGTTCGTTTGAGGTTGAAGTGAAAACACTAATAAGAAAATTCTCCCGTACGGCCATCACGGTCGTATTAGTCATTCTGGCCTTCATCGCAATTTTTAATGCCTGGGTCTATTACACCGAATCCCCGTGGACGCGTGACGCGCGCTTTAGCGCTGACGTCGTTGCGATCGCGCCGGACGTTTCTGGACTCATTACCCAGGTGAATGTTCATGATAACCAGCTGGTGAAAAAAGGACAGGTACTGTTCACCATCGACCAGCCGCGTTATCAAAAGGCGCTTGAGGAAGCGCAAGCCGATGTTGCTTATTATCAGGTACTGGCGCAGGAGAAACGCCAGGAGGCCGGACGTCGTAACCGTCTCGGTGTGCAGGCGATGTCTCGCGAAGAGATCGACCAGGCCAACAACGTACTACAAACAGTTCTGCATCAGTTAGCGAAAGCGCAGGCGACCCGCGATCTGGCAAAACTGGATCTTGAACGTACAGTCATCCGCGCGCCAGCAGATGGCTGGGTGACCAACCTCAACGTCTATACCGGTGAGTTTATTACTCGAGGATCAACGGCGGTTGCGCTGGTGAAACAGAACTCCTTCTATGTACTGGCCTATATGGAAGAAACTAAGCTGGAAGGGGTGCGCCCTGGGTATCGTGCGGAGATCACGCCGCTTGGCAGTAACAAAGTGCTGAAAGGGACTGTTGATAGTGTTGCCGCAGGGGTCACCAATGCCAGCAGCACGCGTGACGACAAAGGGATGGCGACCATCGACTCTAACCTTGAATGGGTACGTTTGGCGCAACGTGTTCCGGTACGTATTCGTCTCGACAACCAGCAAGAGAACATCTGGCCTGCGGGCACCACTGCTACGGTGGTAGTCACTGGCAAACAAGATCGCGACGAAAGTCAGGATTCGTTCTTCCGTAAAATGGCTCATCGCCTGCGTGAGTTTGGTTAATCACGATGGGTATTTTCTCCATTGCTAATCAACATATTCGCTTTGCGGTAAAACTGGCGACCGCCATTGTACTGGCGCTGTTTGTTGGCTTTCACTTCCAGCTGGAAACGCCACGCTGGGCGGTACTGACAGCGGCGATTGTTGCCGCCGGTCCGGCCTTTGCTGCGGGAGGTGAACCGTATTCTGGCGCTATTCGCTATCGTGGCTTTTTGCGCATCATCGGCACATTTATTGGCTGTATTGCCGGACTGGTAATCATCATTGCGATGATCCGAGCACCATTATTGATGATTCTGGTGTGCTGTATCTGGGCCGGTTTTTGTACCTGGATATCCTCGCTGGTACGAATAGAAAACTCGTATGCGTGGGGGCTGGCCGGTTATACCGCGCTGATCATTGTGATCACCATTCAGCCGGAACCATTGCTTACGCCGCAGTTTGCCGTCGAACGTTGTAGCGAGATCGTTATCGGTATTGTGTGTGCAATTATGGCGGATTTGCTCTTTTCTCCGCGATCGATCAAACAAGAAGTGGATCGAGAGCTGGAAAGTTTGCTGGTCGCGCAATATCAATTAATGCAACTCTGTATCAAGCATGGCGATGGTGAAGTTGTCGATAAAGCCTGGGGCGATCTGGTGCGACGTACTACGGCGTTACAAGGTATGCGCAGCAACCTGAATATGGAATCTTCCCGCTGGGCGCGGGCCAATCGACGTTTAAAAGCGATCAATACGCTATCGCTGACGCTGATTACCCAATCCTGCGAAACTTATCTTATTCAGAATACGCGCCCGGAATTGATCACTGATACTTTTCGCGAATTTTTTGACACACCGGTAGAAACTGCGCAGGACGTCCACAAGCAGCTCAAACGCCTGCGGAGAGTTATCGCCTGGACCGGGGAACGGGAAACGCCTGTCACCATTTATAGCTGGGTCGCGGCGGCAACGCGTTATCAGCTTCTCAAGCGCGGCGTTATCAGTAACACAAAAATCAACGCCACCGAAGAAGAGATCCTGCAAGGCGAACCGGAAGTAAAAGTAGAGTCAGCCGAACGTCATCATGCAATGGTTAACTTCTGGCGAACCACACTTTCTTGCATTCTGGGCACGCTTTTCTGGCTGTGGACGGGCTGGACTTCCGGCAGTGGTGCAATGGTGATGATTGCGGTAGTGACGTCACTGGCAATGCGTTTGCCGAATCCACGCATGGTGGCGATCGACTTTATCTACGGGACGCTGGCAGCGCTACCGTTAGGGCTGCTCTACTTTTTGGTGATTATCCCTAATACCCAACAGAGCATGTTGCTGCTGTGTATTAGCCTGGCAGTGCTGGGATTCTTCCTCGGTATAGAAGTACAGAAACGGAGATTGGGCTCGATGGGGGCGTTGGCCAGCACCATAAACATTATCGTGCTGGATAACCCGATGACTTTCCATTTCAGTCAGTTTCTCGACAGCGCATTAGGGCAAATCGTCGGCTGTGTGCTCGCGTTCACCGTTATTTTGCTGGTGCGGGATAAATCGCGCGACAGGACTGGACGTGTACTGCTTAATCAGTTTGTTTCTGCCGCTGTTTCCGCGATGACTACCAATGTGGCACGTCGTAAAGAGAATCACCTCCCGGCACTTTATCAGCAGCTGTTTTTGCTGATGAATAAGTTCCCAGGGGATTTGCCGAAATTTCGCCTGGCGCTGACGATGATTATCGCGCACCAGCGCCTGCGTGATGCGCCGATTCCGGTTAACGAGGATTTATCGGCGTTTCACCGACAAATGCGCCGCACAGCAGACCATGTGATATCTGCCCGTAGCGATGATAAACGTCGTCGGTACTTTGGCCAGTTGCTGGAAGAACTGGAAATCGACCAGGAAAAGCTACGCATCTGGCAAGCGCCACCGCAGGTGACGGAACCAGTACATCGGCTTACGGGTATGCTCCATAAGTATCAACATGCGTTGACCGATAGTTAAGTCAAAACCGACGCCTGAAGCGTCGGTTTTTTCATGGCTATACTTAGCGATGAACGGCAGAACTCGCCGCGAAACGTGACGGTGGCAACAGATGAATATTTATACCTTTGATTTTGATGAGATTGAGAGTCAGGAGGATTTTTATCGTGACTTTAGCCAAACCTTTGGTCTGGCGAAAGATAAGGTACGCGATCTCGACTCACTATGGGATGTGTTAATGAACGATGTCCTGCCGCTACCACTTGAGATTGAATTTGTTCATCTGGGAGAGAAAACGCGTCGCCGTTTTGGCGCGTTAATATTGCTGTTTGATGAGGCAGAGGAAGAACTGGAAGGGCATTTGCGTTTTAATGTTCGTCATTAGCGCAAAAAAAGCCCCCGAACCGGGGGCAATATCGTCGGACAAGACGATGAGGGTTTATTTGTACAGTTCAGCCGTAGCGTGCCAGGTGTCACCACTACGAGCTTCAGTAATCTGGTAGGCCGTTGCGCCTTTCTCTTCCGCTTTTTTGTTCAGCATTTCACGCATATCCATTGGCGAAGACGCCACACCACTTACGGATACGGTCCCGATTGCTTCACGATTTTGTGCTTGTGCAGCATCAATGGAGTCGGCAGCGAATGCACCGAAAGAGAGAACAGAAAGCACACTTAATGCAGCAACAGTGGTTTTGATTTTCATGATTTTTACCTCGACATAATCTTTTAGCTGGGCCTTTGTTTCGTGACCCATATCACAAAATCAAGTATACACTAATTATTGAACTAATTAATACCACGCTAACTGTTTCAGTTGATACTAAGTGTTAAAAATGTGAATTTTAATAACAAAAAAGAATTAAAAACACGATCATTTATTGTTAATTATAGTATTTTCAATTAGATAATGAATTTTGCATAATGTGCTTTTTTACTATATGTATTCATTGTGTGAATGATATGTCGCAGTAAAACGCACTATTCGTTAAATGAATCGCAGGGGAAAGCAGGGGGTTGATAGGCAAAAGCAACATTTTCCCCGCCGCCAGAAGCGACGGGGCAGAGATTAAAGCTCCTGGTCGAACAGCTCTAAAATCGCTTCGTACAGCTCTTTGACGGTGAAACCGTTAGCAGGGGTAGTAAAGATGGTGTCATCGCCAGCGATGGTGCCCAGAATACCTTCTGCTTTGCCCAGTGAGTCCAGCAGGCGAGCAATTAACTGCGCCGCACCAGGGCTGGTATGAATCACGACAACTGCATCGTTGTAGTCGATATCCAGTACCAGATTCTTCAATGGACTGGAGGTGGTTGGTACACCCAGTTCAGCTGGCAGGCAGTAAACCATTTCCATTTTGGCATTGCGTGTACGTACAGCACCAAACTTGGTCAACATCCGCGAGACTTTAGACTGATTAATATTGTCAAAGCCTTGCTCCTGCAACGCGGCGACGATTTCGCCCTGGGAGCTAAATTTCTCTTCTTTAAGTAATGCTTTAAATGCTTTAACTAGTTCTTCTTGCTTAGCCGAGCTTCGCATAAGTCACCCGATATGGTGGTTGATACAACATTATTGTGCATACAGATGAATTTTTATGCAAACAGTCAGCCCTGAAGAAGGCTGAAATAATGTTATGAAAGAGCGGGATTTTATCAAATTTCGTTATTGAGAAACATGCCTGCGTCACGGCCTGCAAATTCTGCTTAAAAGTAAATTAATTGTTATCAAATTGATATTGTTTTGGCTGAGCGGTAGGGTATATTGTCACCACCTGTTGGAATGTTGCGCTAATGCATAAGTGACTGTTAATTACGTAAGTTAGGTTCCTGATTACGGCAATTAAATGCATAAACGCTAAACTTGCGTGACTACACATTCTTGATATGTGGTCATTGTAAACGGCAATTTTGTGGATTAAGGTCGCGGCAGCGGAGCAACATATCTTAGTTTATCAATATAATAAGGAGTTTAGGATGAAAGTCGCAGTCCTCGGCGCTGCTGGCGGTATTGGCCAGGCGCTTGCACTACTGTTAAAAACCCAACTGCCTTCAGGTTCAGAACTCTCTCTGTATGATATCGCTCCAGTGACTCCCGGTGTGGCTGTCGATCTGAGCCATATCCCTACTGCTGTGAAAATCAAAGGTTTTTCAGGTGAAGATGCGACTCCGGCGCTGGAAGGTGCAGATGTCGTTCTTATCTCTGCAGGCGTAGCGCGTAAACCGGGTATGGATCGTTCCGACCTGTTTAACGTTAACGCCGGCATCGTGAAAAACCTGGTACAGCAAGTTGCGAAAACCTGCCCGAAAGCGTGCATTGGTATTATCACTAACCCGGTTAACACTACAGTTGCGATTGCTGCTGAAGTGCTGAAAAAAGCCGGTGTTTATGACAAAAACAAACTGTTCGGCGTTACCACGCTGGATATCATTCGTTCCAACACCTTTGTTGCGGAACTGAAAGGCAAACAGCCAGGCGAAGTTGAAGTGCCGGTTATTGGTGGTCACTCTGGTGTTACCATTCTGCCGCTGCTGTCACAGGTTCCTGGCGTTAGTTTTACCGAGCAGGAAGTGGCTGATCTGACCAAACGTATCCAGAACGCGGGTACTGAGGTGGTTGAAGCGAAAGCCGGTGGCGGGTCTGCAACCCTGTCTATGGGCCAGGCAGCTGCACGTTTTGGTCTGTCTCTGGTTCGCGCACTGCAGGGCGAACAAGGCGTTGTCGAATGTGCCTACGTTGAAGGCGACGGTCAGTACGCTCGTTTCTTCTCTCAACCGCTGCTGCTGGGTAAAAACGGCGTGGAAGAGCGTAAATCTATCGGTACTCTGAGCGCATTTGAACAGAACGCGCTGGAAGGTATGCTGGATACGCTGAAGAAAGATATCGCCCTGGGCGAAGAGTTCGTTAATAAGTAATTGATTAGCGGATAATAAAAAACCGGAGCACAGACTCCGGTTTTTGTTTTTTTACGCTGACCTTAGTTGGTCGCCGGATATTCCTGAATGGTGACCTGCAATGTTAACTGTTTATCGTCACGCATCACGACAACCGGGATCACCGAACCAGGGCGAATTTCCGCGACCTGATCCATTGTCTCCAGGGCGGAAATAGCGGGTTTGTTATTCACAGAGATAATCAGATCGTTGACCTGGATGCCTGCATTTGCCGCTGGGCCATCAGGCGACACTTCGTTAACCACGATCCCTTGCAGTTGATCCATGCCGCCACTCTGCGCATGTAATGGGGCGATCTCACGTCCACCAATGCCAATGTAGCCACGGATCACACGGCCATCACGGATCAGTTTATCCATAATTTTGGTCGCTAACTGGAAAGGAATCGCAAAGCCGATACCTTCCGGCGTTTCGCCATCGTTACTCTTATCAAACGACAGCGTGTTAATGCCCATCAGTTCGCCCAGCGAGTTCACCAGCGCGCCGCCAGAGTTACCGTGGTTAATGGAAGCATCGGTTTGCAGGAAGTTTTGCCGCCCGGTCGGGTTCAGACCGATTCGACCCGTGGCACTGATAATCCCCTGGGTAATGGTCTGCCCGAGGTTGTACGGGTTACCGATCGCCAGAACCACATCGCCAATGTGCGGTACGCGGCGTGGATTGATCGGAATCGTTGGTAAACCGCCTGTGGCGTTAATTTTCAGCACCGCCAGATCGGTTAGAGAGTCAGAGCCAACCAGTAACGCTTCAAAAACACGTCCATCCTGTAAGGCGACGATGATCTGATCGGCGTCGTTGATCACGTGTTTATTGGTGATGATATACCCGCGTTGATCCATGATTACACCAGATCCCAGGGTGCGGATCTCAAGCTGGTTGTGAGAGTTGGTGTTCAAACCGCGGTTATAAACGTTAACCACCGCTGGCGCGGCGCGGCGAACCGCCAGATTATAGCTGGCAGGCGTCTCATCGGTACTGTCAAATTGCGGAGTGGAAAGCGGGTTAAGGCTGCGCAGCGAAGGCATGGCAACCAGCAGAATAGCGCCGACAATTAATCCAATCGCAACGGAACGTAAGAGCTTCACAAACATGATGGAGGCATCGTTAAAAAAGGGAACGGCAGCAGCATACCACGAGTTAACCGGACATCACACGTCAGCCTGATGCCCGGTTTACGACATTAACGCATTAGTAGGTAGAGGCTTTCATTGCCGCGTACAATTTGCAGGGCAATGATGGCCGGTTTTGCCGCCAGCACTTTACGCATTTCAGCAATCGAGTTCACCCGATCGCGGTTGACGCCAATGATCACATCGTCTTTTTGCAAGCCAGCCTGAGCAGCTGGGCTTCCTTTGACAACCTCATCGATCTTAATACCTTTGCCACCATCTTTTAGCTGACCATCGCTCAACGTTGCACCTTCCAGCGCTGGCGTGATCATTTCAGCGCTGGCCGACGAAGAGGTGCTGGTATCGAGCGTCACTTCTACTTCCAGTGGTTTGCCGTTACGCAGCAGGCCAAGCTTCACTTTTGTGCCCGGCTCGGTGGTCGCGATACGAGAGCGCAACTCAGCAAAGCTATTCAGCGGTTTGCCGTTGAGGCTGGTAATAATATCGCCCGCTTTGACGCCCGCTTTTGCCGAGCCAGAACCTGGCAACACTTCGCTGACAAACGCGCCACGCTGCACGTCAAGGTTGAAGGCTTTGGCGATATCGGCACTCATCTCGGTGCCTTTGATGCCTAACAGGCCGCGTTTGATTTCTCCAAAGTCGATAAGCTGCTGCGCCAGTGTTCGCGCCATATTACTGGGAATGGCAAATCCAATCCCGACGCTACCGCCGCCAGGCGCAAGGATTGCAGTGTTGATGCCAATTAACTCACCGTTAAGGTTTAACAGTGCACCGCCGGAGTTACCGCGGTTAATGGAAGCATCTGTCTGGATAAAGTTTTCCAGACCTTCAAGATTCAACCCGCTGCGGCCTAATGCGGATATAATGCCAGAGGTGGCGGTTTGCCCAAGGCCAAATGGGTTACCGACCGCCACGGCAAAATCACCGACGCGCAATTTATCGGAGTCGGCAATAGCGATTTGCGTTAATTTGCTCGGGTTTTGAATTTGCAACAGGGCGATATCGCTCTGGTCATCGCTACCAATCAGTTTTGCATCAAACTCGCGCCCATCATTGAGCTGAATACTGATTTTCTGTGCCTGATTAATCACATGGTTGTTGGTCAGCACATAGCCTTTATTGGCGTTGATGATGACACCGGAGCCTAAACCTTCGAAGGGTTGTGCAGGTTGATCCGGTAAATCATCACCAAAAAACTTTTTGAATTCTTCCGGGATTTTCTGTCCCTGACTGGCCGTTCCTTCCACCCGTACGCTCACCACTGCCGGAAGCACTTTTTCCAGCATTGGAGCCAGACTGGGGAGGGGGGCCTGATCGGCAACCTGGCCTGGAATCGACGCGACGGCCTGAAATGACGCCGAGAGAGTTAACCCGACACTTAACGCTAATGCACTCAACAGCTGGGTTTGTTTTTTCATTATTCCTGCTCTCGTACCTGAATGATAAGAAAAGAGATTCAAAACAGTTTGATGTTATTGAATTTTCAGACGGCTAACAATGAGACACCAGATTAAATGATAGTCGGGGAGGGAGAGAAGAGGAGGGCGCAATGGCTGCGCCCGAAAAATAAATTAGTCGCGCTTCGCGCCAGTACGCAGCAGGCCGGATGCGCCTTCAGAATAGTCGCGAGGCATCTGCACCGGTGCCTGATCGTTGCTGGCTTCAGACTCTGCCAGACGATTACGGAACGGGTTTGCTTCCGCAGACAGTTCCGGCAGCAGGCTACTGGAGCTTTTCGCCATGTGCTGATACAGCTGGCGATAGTCGTGCGCCATGGTATCCAGTAATTCCGCGCTGCGGGCAAAGTGACTAACCAGCTCTTCGCGATACTCGTCCAGTTCAGCTTTATTCTTTTCCAGTTCGTACTGCAACGCCTGTTGCTGGCGTAGTTTACGATTACCAAAACGCATGGCCACAGCACCAATAATGATGCCGACGACTAACCCAATTAGCGCATATTCCCAGGTCATGAACATCTCCCGTTGTCTTTTGTTTCCGTAGGGTGTTGGCTTCAGGCTCCATGCCTGCGGCTGATTATGCCACTATAACCGTTAATTCCACAGAAGTGGAATCCCGACTGCATATCGCGTAGTGTAGAACGGCCTTTTTTTCGTCAACCGTGAACAACGGCGCACCGATTATTCAAGGAATAACAATAAGATCATGCAAAGCGTTACCCCAACATCGCAATACCTGAAGGCGCTCAATGAAGGCAGCCATCAACACGACGACGTTCAAAAAGAGGCCGTCAGCCGCCTGGAAATTATTTATCAGGAACTCATCAATAGCACGCCACCAGCCCCCAGGACGAGTGGGCTAATGGCGCGGGTCGGTAAGCTGTGGGGTAAACGCGAAGACACAAAGCATATGCCAGTGCGTGGCTTATATATGTGGGGCGGTGTAGGACGCGGGAAAACCTGGCTGATGGACCTTTTCTATCAAAGTCTGCCGGGAGAGCGGAAACAGCGCCTGCACTTTCATCGTTTTATGCTGCGGGTGCACGATGAGCTGACCGAATTACAAGGCCAAAGCGATCCGCTGGAAATTATTGCCGATCGCTTTAAAGCAGAAACTGACGTGCTCTGTTTTGACGAATTTTTTGTTTCTGATATTACCGATGCCATGCTACTTGGCGGTCTGATGAAAGCCCTGTTCGCCCGTGGTATTACCCTGGTAGCGACGTCAAATATTCCGCCGGACGAACTTTATCGAAATGGCCTGCAACGTGCGCGTTTTTTGCCTGCAATCGATGCCATTAAACAGCATTGTGATGTAATGAACGTGGACGCTGGTGTTGATTATCGACTGCGTACACTCACTCAGGCGCATCTGTGGCTTTCGCCACTCAACGATGAAACCCGGACGCAAATGGATAAACTATGGTTGGCGCTGGCGGGGGCGAAACGAGAAAATTCACCGACGTTAGAAATCAACCATCGGCCATTGGCGACAATGGGCGTCGAGAACCAGACGCTGGCGGTTTCTTTTACTACCTTGTGCGTCGATGCCCGCAGTCAGCATGACTATATTGCGCTCTCACGCCTCTTTCACACGGTCATGTTGTTTGATGTACCAGTTATGACGCGGTTGATGGAGAGCGAAGCGCGGCGCTTTATTGCGCTGGTGGATGAGTTTTACGAGCGCCATGTCAAATTAGTGGTGAGTGCAGAAGTGCCGCTGTATGAAATTTATCAGGGCGAGCGGCTGAAGTTTGAGTTCCAGCGTTGCCTGTCACGTCTGCAAGAGATGCAAAGCGAAGAGTATTTGAAGCGCGAGCATTTGGCGGGGTAAAACCTGCCACAAATCACAAAAAGGGGTCGATCTTTGACCCCGACTTCTCTATAATCCTGCGACCCCACGTTACAAGAAAGTTTTTTTTCCCGAAACTTTTTGTGTGCTGGCATAGGCTATTCGAAGGGGTAGGTTTGCCGGACTTTGTCGTGTGAACCTCAACAATTGAAGACGTTTGGGTGTTCACCAACGTGTAACTATTTATTGGGTAAGCTTTTAATGAAAACTTTTACAGCTAAACCAGAAACCGTAAAACGCGACTGGTATGTTGTTGACGCGACCGGTAAAACTCTGGGCCGTCTGGCTACTGAACTGGCTCGTCGCCTGCGCGGTAAGCACAAAGCGGAATACACTCCGCACGTAGATACCGGTGATTACATCATCGTTCTGAACGCTGACAAAGTTGCTGTAACCGGCAACAAGCGTACTGACAAAGTGTACTATCACCACACCGGCCACATCGGTGGTATCAAACAAGCGACCTTTGAAGAGATGATTGCTCGCCGTCCTGAGCGTGTGATTGAAATCGCGGTTAAAGGCATGTTGCCAAAAGGCCCGCTGGGTCGTGCTATGTTCCGTAAACTGAAAGTTTACGCGGGTAACGAGCACAACCACGCGGCACAGCAACCGCAAGTTCTTGACATCTAATCGGGATTATAGGCAATGGCTGAAAATCAATACTACGGCACTGGTCGCCGCAAAAGTTCCGCAGCTCGCGTTTTCATCAAACCGGGCAACGGTAAAATCGTAATCAACCAACGTTCTCTGGAACAGTACTTCGGTCGTGAAACTGCTCGCATGGTAGTTCGTCAGCCGCTGGAACTGGTCGACATGGTTGAGAAACTGGACCTGTACATCACCGTTAAAGGTGGTGGTATCTCTGGTCAGGCTGGTGCGATCCGTCACGGTATCACCCGCGCTCTGATGGAATACGACGAGTCCCTGCGTTCTGAACTGCGTAAAGCTGGCTTCGTTACTCGTGACGCTCGTCAGGTTGAACGTAAGAAAGTCGGTCTGCGTAAAGCACGTCGTCGTCCGCAGTTCTCCAAACGTTAATTGGCTTCTGCTCCGGCAGAAAACAATTTGCGAAAAAACCCGCTTCGGCGGGTTTTTTTATGGCTAAAATCTGCATCAGCGTAAAAAATGGAAAGTTGCTTTTTGCTGCCACCTGACAGACAGGTAAAACAAAAACCACATCGCCAATAAGGGACTAAGTCAACTATTTCAGACTAAAGCGCATCTCTTTTTCCCCATTTCCGGCATCGACTCACCACAAAGGTCGCAAAATCTGGTAAACTATCATCCAATTTTCTGCCCAAATGTCGGGTATTGCTCATTTTTTGTTTGATTTTCGAACAAAGAGAGTCGTTCCTTACTGGGTAACACAACTTCTGACTGGCCACCTGGTGGCTGGTAGCAGTAAAAATTCTGACTATACCTGGAGGTTTTCATGGCTGTCGCTGCCAACAAACGTTCGGTAATGACGCTGTTTTCCGGTCCTACTGACATCTATAGCCATCAGGTCCGCATTGTGCTGGCTGAGAAAGGTGTAAGTTTCGAGATCGAACACGTGGAAAAGGACAATCCGCCTCAGGATCTGATTGACCTCAACCCGAATCAGAGCGTTCCGACCCTGGTGGATCGTGAGCTGACCCTGTGGGAATCTCGCATCATTATGGAATATCTGGATGAGCGTTTCCCGCATCCGCCACTGATGCCTGTTTACCCGGTAGCTCGCGGTGAAAGCCGTCTGTACATGCATCGCATCGAAAAAGACTGGTACACGCTGATGAACACCATCATCAACGGTTCAGCTTCTGAAGCCGATGCCGCACGTAAGCAACTGCGCGAAGAACTGCTGGCGATTGCGCCGGTCTTCGGTCAGAAGCCGTACTTCCTGAGCGATGAGTTCAGCCTGGTCGATTGCTACCTTGCTCCTCTGCTGTGGCGTCTGCCGCAACTGGGCATCGAGTTCAGCGGCCCGGGTGCGAAAGAGCTGAAAGGCTATATGACCCGCGTCTTTGAACGTGACTCTTTCCTTGCTTCTTTAACTGAAGCAGAACGTGAAATGCGTCTGGGCCGGAGTTAATCTGTATGGATTTGTCACAGCTAACACCACGTCGTCCCTATCTGCTGCGTGCATTCTATGAGTGGTTGCTGGATAACCAGCTCACGCCGCACCTGGTGGTGGATGTGACGCTCCCAGGCGTGCAGGTTCCTATGGAATATGCGCGTGACGGGCAAATCGTACTCAACATTGCGCCGCGTGCTGTCGGCAATCTGGAACTGGCGAATGATGAGGTGCGCTTTAACGCGCGCTTTGGTGGCATTCCGCGTCAGGTTTCTGTGCCGCTGGCTGCCGTGCTGGCTATCTACGCCCGTGAAAATGGTGCAGGCACGATGTTTGAGCCTGAAGCTGCCTACGATGAAGATGCCAGCATCATGAATGATGAAGAGGCATCGGCAGACAACGAAACCGTTATGTCGGTTATCGATGGCGACAAGCCAGATCACGATGATGAAACTCATCCTGACGATGAACCTCCGCAGCCACCACGCGGTGGTCGACCGGCATTACGCGTTGTGAAGTAAAATGAAAACAGGCCCATGTGGCCTGTTTTGCTATCTGTCATCTTTTCGCCTGACTTTGATACTGTGCTACGATAGCGTCGTTATTATCCGCTAACGCATTTTCCTGAATGAGTCCTATGAACGCATTTGATCCGCAAGCTGAAGATTCTACTACCACTATCGGGCGCAACTTGCGCAGCCGCCCGCTGGCGCGTAAAAAACTCTCCGAAATGGTGGAAGAAGAGCTGGAACAGATGATCCGCCGTCGTGAATTTGGCGAAGGTGAACAATTACCGTCTGAACGCGAACTGATGGCGTTCTTTAACGTCGGGCGTCCTTCGGTGCGCGAAGCGCTGGCAGCGTTAAAACGCAAAGGTCTGGTGCAAATAAACAACGGCGAACGTGCCCGCGTCTCACGTCCTTCTGCGGACACCATCATCGGCGAGCTTTCCGGCATGGCGAAAGATTTCCTTTCTCATCCTGGTGGGATTGCCCATTTCGAACAATTACGTCTGTTCTTTGAATCCAGCCTGGTGCGCTATGCGGCTGAACACGCCACCGATGAGCAAATCGATTTGCTGGCAAAAGCACTGGAAATCAACAGTCAGTCGCTGGATAACAACGCGGCATTCATTCGCTCAGACGTTGATTTCCACCGCGTTCTGGCGGAGATCCCTGGTAACCCAATCTTCATGGCGATCCACGTTGCCCTGCTCGACTGGCTAATCGCCGCACGTCCAACCGTGGCCGATCAGGCTCTGCATGAGCATAACAACGTTAGCTATCAACAGCATATTGCGATCGTTGACGCGATCCGCCGTCATGATCCTGACGAAGCCGATCGCGCGTTGCAATCGCATCTCAACAGCGTCTCTGCTACCTGGCACGCCTTCGGTCAGACCACCAACAAAAAGAAATAATGCCACTTTAGTGAAGCAGATCGCATTATAAGCTTTCTGTATGGGGTGTTGCTTAATTGATCTGGTATAACAGGTATAAAGGTATATCGTTTATCAGACAAGCATCACTTCAGAGGTATTTATGGCAACGAATTTACGTGGCGTAATGGCTGCACTCCTGACTCCTTTTGACCAACAACAAGCACTGGATAAAGCGAGTCTGCGCCGCCTGGTTCAGTTCAATATTCAGCAGGGCATCGACGGTTTGTACGTGGGGGGTTCGACAGGCGAAGCCTTTGTACAGAGCCTTTCAGAGCGTGAACAGGTACTGGAAATCGTCGCTGAAGAGGCGAAAGGTAAGATTAAACTCATCGCCCACGTCGGTTGCGTCAGCACCGCCGAAAGCCAACAACTTGCGGCATCGGCTAAACGTTATGGCTTCGATGCCGTCTCCGCCGTCACGCCGTTCTACTATCCTTTCAGCTTTGAAGAACACTGCGATCACTATCGGGCAATTATTGATTCGGCGGATGGGTTGCCGATGGTGGTGTACAACATTCCAGCCCTGAGCGGGGTAAAACTGACCCTGGATCAGATCAACACCCTGGTTACGCTGCCTGGTGTAGGTGCGCTGAAACAGACCTCTGGCGATCTCTATCAGATGGAGCAGATCCGTCGTGAACATCCTGATCTGGTGCTCTATAACGGTTACGACGAAATCTTCGCCTCTGGTCTTCTGGCGGGCGCAGACGGCGGTATCGGCAGCACTTACAACATCATGGGCTGGCGTTATCAGGGGATCGTGAAGGCGCTGAAAGAAGGCGATATCCAGACCGCGCAGAAACTGCAAACTGAGTGCAACAAAGTCATTGATTTACTGATCAAAACTGGCGTATTCCGCGGCCTGAAAACTGTCCTGCATTATATGGATGTCGTTTCTGTGCCGCTGTGCCGCAAACCGTTTGGTCCGGTAGATGAAAAATATCTGCCAGAACTGAAGGCGCTGGCCCAGCAGTTGATGCAAGAGCGCGGGTGAGTTGTTTCCCCTCGCTCGCCCCTACCGGGTGAGGGGAAATAAACGCATCTGTACCCTACAATTTTCATACCAAAGCGTGTGGGCATCGCCCACCGCGGGAGACTCACAATGAGTACTACAACCCAGAATATCCCGTGGTATCGCCATCTTAACCGCGCACAATGGCGGGCATTTTCCGCTGCCTGGTTGGGATATCTGCTTGACGGTTTTGATTTCGTTTTAATCGCCCTGGTACTCACCGAAGTACAGGGTGAATTCGGGCTCACGACGGTGCAGGCGGCAAGTCTGATCTCCGCAGCCTTTATCTCTCGCTGGTTCGGCGGCCTGATGCTCGGCGCTATGGGTGACCGCTACGGGCGTCGTCTGGCAATGGTCACCAGCATCGTTCTCTTCTCGGCCGGGACGCTGGCCTGCGGCTTTGCGCCAGGCTACATCACCATGTTTATCGCTCGTCTGGTCATCGGCATGGGGATGGCGGGTGAATACGGTTCCAGCGCCACCTATGTCATTGAAAGCTGGCCAAAGCATCTGCGTAACAAAGCCAGTGGTTTTCTGATTTCCGGCTTCTCAGTGGGGGCCGTCGTTGCCGCTCAGGTCTATAGCCTGGTGGTTCCGGTCTGGGGCTGGCGTGCGCTGTTCTTTATCGGCATTTTGCCAATCATCTTTGCTCTCTGGCTGCGTAAAAACATCCCGGAAGCGGAAGACTGGAAAGAGAAACACGGGGGTAAAGCACCGGTACGCACGATGGTAGACATTCTCTACCGTGGTGAACATCGCATTGCCAATATCGTAATGACACTGGCGGCGGCTACTGCGCTGTGGTTCTGCTTCGCCGGTAACCTGCAAAATGCCGCGATCGTCGCTGTACTCGGGCTGTTATGCGCCGCAATCTTTATCAGCTTTATGGTGCAAAGTACGGGCAAACGCTGGCCAACGGGCGTAATGCTGATGGTGGTCGTGTTGTTTGCTTTCCTCTACTCATGGCCGATTCAGGCGCTGCTGCCAACGTATCTGAAAACCGATCTGGCTTATGACCCGCATACTGTCGCCAATGTGCTGTTCTTTAGTGGCTTTGGCGCGGCGGTGGGGTGCTGCGTCGGTGGCTTCCTCGGTGACTGGCTGGGAACCCGCAAAGCGTACGTTTGTAGTCTGCTGGCCTCGCAGCTGCTGATTATTCCGGTATTTGCGATTGGCGGCGCAAACGTCTGGGTGCTCGGTCTGTTACTGTTCTTCCAGCAAATGCTTGGTCAGGGCATCTCAGGGATTTTACCGAAACTGATCGGCGGTTATTTCGATACCGACCAGCGTGCAGCGGGGCTGGGCTTTACCTACAACGTTGGCGCACTGGGCGGTGCACTAGCTCCAATCCTCGGCGCGTTGATCGCTCAACGTCTGGATCTGGGAACGGCACTTGGCTCGCTCTCGTTTAGTTTAACGTTTGTGGTGATCCTGCTGATTGGTTTGGATATGCCTTCTCGTGTTCAGCGTTGGCTGCGCCCGGAAGCATTGCGTACTCATGACGCTATCGACGGCAAACCATTTAGCGGTGCCGTGCCGTTTGGCAGCGCCAAAAACGATTTAGTCAAAACCAAAAGTTAATCCTGTTGCCCGGTCTCTGTACCGGGCCTTTCGCTAAGGGAAGATGTATGTCGTTACTTGCACAACTGGATCAAAAAATCGCTGCTAACGGTGGCCTGATTGTCTCCTGCCAGCCGGTTCCGGACAGCCCGCTCGATAAACCCGAAATCGTCGCCGCCATGGCATTAGCGGCAGAGCAGGCGGGCGCGGTCGCCATTCGTATTGAAGGTGTGGCAAATCTGCAAGCCACGCGTGCGGTGGTGAGCGTGCCGATTATCGGGATTGTGAAGCGCGATCTGGAGGATTCTCCGGTACGCATCACGGCCTATATTGAAGATGTTGATGCGCTGGCGCAGGCGGGCGCGGACATTATCGCCATTGACGGCACCGACCGACCGCGTCCGGTACCTGTTGAAACGCTGCTGGCACGTATTCACCATCACGGTTTACTGGCGATGACCGACTGCTCAACGCCGGAAGACGGCCTGGCATGCCAAAAGCTGGGAGCCGAAATTATTGGCACTACGCTTTCTGGCTATACCACGCCTGAAACGCCAGAAGAGCCGGATCTGGCGCTGGTGAAAACGTTGAGCGACGCCGGATGCCGGGTGATTGCCGAAGGGCGTTACAACACGCCTGCTCAGGCGGCGGATGCGATGCGCCACGGCGCGTGGGCGGTGACGGTCGGTTCTGCCATTACGCGTCTTGAACACATTTGTCAGTGGTACAACACAGCGATGAAAAAGGCGGTGCTATGACCACACTGGCGATTGATATCGGCGGTACTAAACTTGCCGCCGCGCTGATTGGCGCTGACGGGCAGATCCGCGATCGCCGAGAACTTCCTACGCCTGCCAGCCAGACTCCGCAGGCGCTGCGTGATGCCTTATCCGCATTAGTCTCTCCGTTGCAAGCACATGCGCAGCGGGTTGCCATCGCTTCAACCGGAATTATTCGCGACGGCAGCTTGCTGGCGCTGAATCCGCATAATCTCGGTGGATTGTTACACTTTCCGTTAGTCAAAACGCTGGAGCAACTTACCAATTTGCCGACCATTGCCATTAATGATGCGCAGGCCGCAGCATGGGCGGAGTATCAGGCGCTGGATGGCGATATAACCGATATGGTGTTTATCACTGTTTCCACCGGCGTTGGCGGCGGTGTAGTGAGCGGCGGTAAACTGCGTACCGGCCCTGGCGGTCTGGCGGGGCATATCGGGCATACGCTTGCCGATCCGCATGGTCCAGTCTGCGGCTGTGGACGCACAGGTTGCGTGGAAGCGATTGCTTCTGGTCGCGGCATTGCAACGGCAGCGCAGGGGGAGTTGGCTGGTGCGAATGCGAAAACTATTTTCACGCGCGCCGGGCAGGGTGATGAGCAGGCGCAGCAACTGATTCACCGCTCCGCACGTACGCTTGCAAGGCTGATCGCTGATATTAAAGCCACAACTGATTGCCAGTGCGTGGTGGTCGGTGGCAGCGTTGGTCTGGCAGAAGGGTATCTGGCGCTGGTGGAAACGTATCTGGCGCAGGAGCCAGCGGCATTTCATGTTGATTTACTGGCGGCGCACTACCGCCACGATGCAGGTTTACTTGGGGCTGCGCTGTTGGCCCAGGGAGAAATATTATGATGATGGGTGAAGTACAGTCATTACCGTCTGCCGGATTACATCCTGCGTTACAGGACGCGTTAACGTTGGCATTAGCTGCCAGACCGCAAGAAAAAGCGCCTGGCCGTTACGAATTACAGGGCGACAATATCTTTATGAATGTCATGACATTTAATACTCAATCGCCTGTTGAGAAAAAAGCCGAATTGCACGAACAATACATTGATATCCAGCTGTTATTAAACGGTGAG
Source organism: Escherichia sp. E.sYA108 (assembly GCF_011754335.1). Lineage (NCBI taxonomy): Bacteria > Pseudomonadati > Pseudomonadota > Gammaproteobacteria > Enterobacterales > Enterobacteriaceae > Escherichia > Escherichia sp. E.sYA108. The sequence goes on from NZ_JAAQVZ010000001.1 coordinate 541,951, forward strand.
GAACGGATTCTGTTTGGCATGGCAGGCACTGCGCGTCAGTGTGAAGAGTTCCACCATGAAGATGATTATCAGCTTTGCAGCGCCATTGAAAACGAGCAAGCCATCATCCTGAAACCGGGAATGTTCGCCGTGTTTATGCCAGGAGAACCGCATAAACCGGGATGCGTTGTTGGCGAACCTGGTGAGATTAAAAAGGTGGTAGTGAAGATTAAGGCTGATTTAATGGCTTAAAATTTAGTTGGATCGCTCGTTTTATAAATTCGCCAGACACTGTCTGGCGAATTTATTGTTACCTCGCTTAAACTTCCAGCCAGTTCATAATACCGTCTGCCGCCTTACGACCTTCGGCAATAGCGGTCACCACCAGATCGGAACCACGGACGATATCGCCGCCAGCAAAGATTTTCGGGTTGCTGGTCTGGAAAGCGTTGTCGTTGTCTTCCGGGGCGATAATGCGCCCCTGCGAATCCAGCTCGACGCTGTGTTTTGCCAGCCATTCCATGTTGTGTGGACGGAAACCAAACGCCATGATCACCGCATCTGCCGGAACGATATGTTCGGAACCTGCCACAATCTCCGCGCGGCGACGGCCTTTGGCATCCGGTTCGCCCATTTCTGTGCGCACCATTTTTACGCCGCTGACTTTGCCGTTGCCATTCACTTCTATACCCAGCGGCTGGACGTTGAATTTGAACTCTACGCCTTCTTCCCGCGCGTTTTTCACTTCGCGGCGGGAACCCGGCATGTTCTCTTCATCACGACGATAGGCACAGGTAACGTGCTTTGCCCCCTGGCGTACAGACGTGCGCACGCAGTCCATCGCAGTGTCGCCACCGCCAAGGACCACCACGCGTTTGCCTTCCATGCTGACGAACGGTTCGTCGCGGGTTTCACCAAAGCCCATTAACTGTTTGGTGTTGGCGATAAGGAACGGCAGTGCTGCGTACACGCCATCGGCGTCTTCGTTTTCCAGCCCGCCGTGCATTGACTGATAAGTCCCGACGCCAAGGAACACGGCATCGTAATCACTCAGCAGATCGTCCAGCTGCACGTCGCGGCCCACTTCGGTATTGAGTTTGAATTCAATACCCATGCCGGTGAAGATTTCACGGCGGCGCGTCATTACCTCTTTTTCCAGCTTGAAAGCCGGAATACCGAAGGTCAGCAAGCCGCCAATTTCCGGGTGACGGTCGAAGACGATCGCTTTTACGCCGTTGCGCGTCAGGACATCCGCGCACGCCAGACCCGCCGGACCTGCGCCGATAATCGCTACTTTTTTACCGGTCTGTTTCACGCCGGACATATCCGGACGCCAGCCCATCTCGAACGCTTTATCATTGATATAACGCTCAATGTTGCCGATGGTCACCGCACCGAACTCATCGTTCAGGGTGCAGGAACCTTCGCACAGACGGTCTTGCGGGCAGACACGTCCGCAAACTTCCGGCAGGGTGTTTGTCTGGTGCGACAGTTCCGCCGCTTCAAAAATACGCCCCTCATTGGCGAGCTTCAGCCAGTTTGGGATGTAGTTGTGTACCGGGCATTTCCACTCGCAGTATGGGTTGCCGCACGACAGGCAGCGGTCAGCCTGCGCTTTGGCCTGGCCTTCGGAAAACGGCTCGTAAATTTCAACAAACTCAATTTTGCGGATCTTCAGCGGTTTCTTTGGCGGATCAACGCGCTGCAGGTCGATAAATTGATAAACATTCTGACTCATTGTTGCTACCCCTTACTGCGCCTGCACGCGCAACTCTGCTGCGCTACGACTACGGTGACCCAGCAGTGCTTTTACATCACTGGACTTCGGTTTAACCAGCGCGAATTTCGTGGCGAAGGTTGACCAGTTCGCCAGAATCTCTTCACCGCGCTGGGAACCGGTATGCTGCACATGCTCGGTGATAAGACCACGCAGATGCTCTTCATGGATCGCCAAATCGTCAACGCTTAAGACCTCGACCAGTTCCGGGTTAACGCGTTTGCGGAAATCGCCGCTTTCATCGAGAACGTAAGCGAAGCCACCGGTCATGCCCGCGCCGAAGTTAACGCCGGTTTTACCCAGAATACAGACAATACCGCCCGTCATATATTCACAGCCGTTGTCGCCAATGCCTTCTACCACGGTGATAGCACCGGAGTTACGCACGCCGAAACGTTCACCCGCGCGGCCTGCGGCATACAGACGACCTCCGGTCGCGCCATACAGGCAGGTGTTGCCGATAATGCTTGCTTCATGGCTGCGGAAGGCTGAGCCAACCGGAGGACGAATGGCGATTAAGCCACCCGCCATGCCTTTACCGACATAGTCGTTGGCATCACCGGTCAGGTACAGTTCCACGCCGCCCGCGTTCCACACGCCGAAGCTCTGGCCTGCGGTGCCGTTGAAGTACGCTTTGATCGGATCGGCTGCCAGCCCCTGATCGCCGTGCGTCTGGGCGATATAGCCTGAAAGCGATGCGCCGACAGAACGGTCGGTGTTGCGGATATCGAACCAGAAGGTTTTGCTCTGGCGTTCATCAACAAACGGTTTTGCCTGTTGCAGCAACTGCGCGTTCAGTAGGCCGTTATCAAACGGCGGGTTGTTTTCGGTACAGTAGAGTGCCTTACCTGCATGTGGCTCGGCAGTTTCCAGCAGCTTCGACAGCGCCAGTTTCTGCTGTTTGGCGGTGAAACCGTCCAGCTCTTTCAGCAGGTCGGTGCGACCAATCAGATCCACCAGACGTGTTACGCCCAGCTGTGCCATCAGCTCGCGGGTTTCACGGGCGATAAATTCAAAGTAATTCGTCACCTTGAATGGCAGGCCGTGATAGTGATTCTTACGCAGTTTGTCATCCTGAGTTGCTACACCCGTGGCGCAGTTGTTCAGGTGGCAAATTCGCAGATATTTACAACCGAGCGCGACCATTGGGCCAGTGCCGAAGCCGAAGCTTTCTGCGCCGAGAATCGCCGCTTTGATGATATCAACGCCCGTTTTCAGGCCGCCATCAACCTGCAAACGAATTTTATGACGTAAACCGTTGGCAACCAGCGCCTGTTGGGTTTCCACCAGGCCGAGTTCCCACGGACAGCCTGCGTATTTCACCGATGAAAGCGGACTTGCGCCGGTGCCGCCGTCATAGCCTGCGATGGTGATCAAGTCCGCATAAGCTTTCGCCACGCCGGTCGCGATGGTGCCGACGCCCGGTTCGGACACCAGCTTCACGGAGATCATCGCTTTCGGGTTAACCTGCTTGAGGTCGAAAATGAGCTGCGCTAAGTCCTCGATAGAGTAGATATCGTGGTGCGGCGGCGGGGAGATCAGCGTCACTCCGGGCACCGAATAGCGCAGTTTGGCGATGTAAGGAGTGACTTTGTCGCCCGGCAACTGACCGCCTTCGCCCGGCTTCGCGCCCTGGGCGACTTTAATCTGAATCACGTCAGCATTGACCAGGTACGCCGGAGTAACGCCGAAGCGACCGGACGCCACCTGCTTGATGCGCGACACTTTGTTAGTGCCATAGCGCGCCGGGTCTTCACCGCCTTCGCCGGAGTTTGAGTTACCGCCGATGCTGTTCATCGCTTCCGCCAGCGCCTCGTGGGCTTCCGGGCTTAACGCGCCGATAGACATCGCGGCGGTATCGAAGCGTTTAAACAGTTCGCTTGCCGGTTCAACATCAGCAATGTTGACCGCGTTTTCACCCGGCGTAATTGCCAGCAGATCGCGTAGCGTGGTTGCCGGACGCTCATTAACCAGCTTCGCGTATTCCTGATAGTCGCTGTACTCGCCGCTTTGTACCGCCTGTTGCAGTGTGCGCACAACGTCCGGGTTGTAGGCGTGGTATTCGCCACCGTGCACGTATTTCAGCAAGCCGCCCTGGCTGATGGGCTTACGCGCCAGCCAGGCACGTTTCGACAGATTCAGCAGATCCTGCTGGAAGTCTTCAAAGCTCGCCCCGCCAATGCGGCTAACCGCGCCCTGGAAGCACAGGCCTACGACATCATCGTGCAGACCGACCGCTTCAAACAGTTTCGAGCAGCGGTAAGAGGCGATGGTGGAGATGCCCATTTTGGACATGATTTTGTACAAGCCTTTGTTGATGCCGTTACGGTAGTTGAGCATCACGGTACGATAATCTTTGGCAATCGCGTGGGTGTCTACCAGGCGGCCCAGCGTTTCATAGGCAAGGTACGGATAAATAGCCGTCGCACCGAAGCCCAGCAACACGGCGAAGTGGTGCGGATCACGGGCGCTGGCGGTTTCTACGATGATGTTGGCATCGCAACGCAGGCTTTGCTCGACAAGACGGGTCTGGATCGCGCCAACCGCCATCGGAGCCGGAACCGGCAGGCGATCTTTAGCGATATTCCGGTCGGAGAGCACCAGCAGCACGGTGCCGCTACGTACCATTTTTTCGGCTTTGTCACACAGTTCTTTCACCGTCGCTTCGAGCGTGGTTTTAGTGACGTCAAAGGTGATATCCAGCGTATCTGCGCGGTAGTGATCCTCTTTCATCGTCGTGAGCTGTTTGAAATCGGAGTAGAGCAGAATCGGCGATTTAAAGCTTAAACGGTGCGCCTGTCCCTCTGCTTCGCAGAAGACGTTCATTTCGCGGCCAATGCTGGTGGCGAGCGACATAACATGCGCTTCGCGCAGCGGGTCGATTGGCGGGTTGGTTACCTGAGCAAACTGCTGGCGGAAGTAGTCGTAAATAATGCGCGGCTGGCTGGAGAGCACGGCGAATGGGGTGTCGTCGCCCATCGAACCGACCGCTTCCTGACCGTTTTCACCCAGTACGCGGATCACCGAATCCAGCTCTTCCGCGCTGTAGTTAAATTGTTTCTGGTAGCTGGCAAGCGTGTCGTCGTCCAGTTCGCGGCTACCCACTTCTTCATCGGGCAGATCTTCAAACGGTACCAGACGGCGGACGTTTTTCTCCATCCACTCTTTATAGGGATGGCGGCTTTTCAGGTCATCATCGGTTTCTGCCGAGTGTAGAATGCGCCCACTGCGAGTGTCGATCACCATCAGTTCGCCTGGCCCTACGCGGCCTTTTTCGACCACTTCGTCAGGCTGATAATCCCAGATACCGACTTCAGAGGCGCAGGTGATCAGTTTATCTTTGGTGATGACGTAGCGTGCCGGACGCAGACCGTTACGGTCGAGGTTACAGGCGGCGAAACGGCCATCGGACATCACGATCCCTGCCGGGCCATCCCACGGCTCCATATGCATGGAGTTAAAGTCAAAGAAGGCACGCAGTTCCGGGTCCATATCCGGGTTGTTCTGCCAGGCTGGTGGCACTAACAGACGCATGGCACGGATGATATCCATCCCGCCTGCCAGCAGGAGTTCCAGCATGTTATCCATCGAACTGGAGTCAGAGCCGGTTTCGTTGACGAACGGCGCGGCGTCGTGCAGGTCAGGGATCAGCGGCGTCTGGAATTTATAGGTACGCGCACGCGCCCATTGGCGGTTACCGGTGATGGTGTTGATTTCACCGTTATGCGCGAGGTAGCGGAATGGCTGCGCCAGCGGCCAGCGCGGTACGGTGTTAGTGGAAAAGCGCTGGTGAAACAGGCAGATGGCCGATTCCAGACGCAGGTCAGCGAGGTCCAGGTAGAAGCGCGGCAGATCCGCCGGCATACACAGACCTTTATAAATATTGACCAGATTCGACAGGCTACAGACGTAGAAGTCTTTGTCGGCTTCGAGACGCTTTTCAATGCGGCGGCGGGCGATAAACAGACGGCGCTCCATATCGCGCGGACGCCAGCCTGCCGGGGCGTTCACAAAAATTTGCTCAATGCGTGGCAGAGAGGAGAGGGCGATTTCACCCAGCACGCCTTCGTTAGTGGGGACATCACGCCAGCCCACAATCGACAACGTTTCGCGTTGCAGCTCTTCTTCAACGATGCGGCGTGCGGCAGCGGCGAGTTCAGGATCTTTATTCAGGAAGAGCATCCCGACGGCGTAGTTTTTTGCTAAACGCCAGCCGCGCTCCTGCGCAACGATGCGAAAAAAACGATCCGGTTTTTGTAACAGCAAGCCGCAACCGTCACCGGTTTTACCATCGGCGAGAATCGCGCCACGGTGCTGCATGCGGGCCAGTGCGTGTATTGCAGTACGCACTACCTTGTGGCTAGGTTCGCCTTCTATGTGGGCGATCAGGCCGAAACCACAGTTATCCCTCTCAAGGGATTTATCGTACAACATATCGTGAACCTCCCCCAGGCTCTGCGGGAACCCCACTTCCGAACCGCTGCGCACGGGCACAGTAAGAGCGTGGCGACGGGGTTTGCGTGTCATACGCGCACCTCGCATTCGCCCCCTTGTTGTCCTTTTCGCATCGGTTAATACGGTGAAGAGGGGATCTCAATTACTGCATAAATATGATGAGCAGGCTGCTCATCCAGAAAGCTTCCAGCGGATTTCCAACTTATCGGGAAAGCTGATACAGGTCAAATGGCAAGCTTATTGGTACAGAAATGTGCTTTAGCGCAAAATTCTTTATTAATTATCTGAAATTAAATTGGATTTTCTATTTAAGGCTAAAAGGGGCGTCGTTAGAGAAACAGCCAATACCTGACTGTCATAAAGGCGTGTTAACCCTTATCCTGCCTTGAACTGACGAGAAAACCAGCATTTTATACTGCCTTAATTGGTAATAACGTTTCATGCTACTGTTTTTGCCTAAAATCCATAAGGAGATAAAAAAATCTGACACAAGATAAGCAAAAGTGATTTATGTGATTGTGCATGAAATTTCGGTAATTTTGATTGATTATGCAGTTTGTAAAAGCAGGCCGGGACGATTGATCCAGGTCATCGCCGAATTGGGCTAAAAATGGCAGGCTTTGGCCTCTTTTCAAGGCGCGGTCTATCAGATTATGCAGTTACAGAAATTAGTCAATATGTTTGGTGGTGATCTCACCCGTCGTTATGGGCAAAAGGTGCATAAGCTGACGCTGCACGGCGGTTTTAGCTGCCCTAACCGTGACGGTACCATCGGGCGTGGCGGCTGCACATTCTGTAATGTTGCCTCGTTTGCCGATGAAGCGCAGCAGCATCGTTCCATTGCCGAGCAACTGGCGCACCAGGCGAATTTAGTTAACCGCGCTAAACGCTATCTGGCCTACTTTCAGGCGTATACCAGCACCTTTGCGGAAGTTCAGGTGCTGCGTTCGATGTATCAGCAGGCGGTGAGCCAGGCCAATATTGTCGGTTTGTGTGTTGGTACCCGCCCGGACTGCGTGCCGGATGCGGTGCTGGATTTGCTTTGCGAATATAAGGACCAGGGCTACGAAGTGTGGTTGGAGCTGGGGCTACAAACCGCCCACGACAAAACACTGCATCGCATCAATCGCGGTCATGATTTTGCCTGCTATCAGCGCACGACGCAGCTGGCGCGTGAGCGCGGGCTGAAGGTGTGTTCTCACTTAATTGTTGGCCTGCCTGGCGAAGGGCAGGCTGAATGTTTGCAAACGCTGGAGCGAGTGGTTGAAACCGGCGTGGACGGCATAAAGCTGCATCCGCTGCATATAGTGAAAGGCAGCATTATGGCGAAAGCCTGGGAAGCGGGGCGTTTGAACGGAATTGAACTGGAGGATTACACGCTCACTGCCGGAGAAATGATTCGCCATACGCCACCGGAAGTGATCTACCATCGCATTTCCGCCAGCGCCCGTCGCCCGACGCTGCTTGCTCCGCTGTGGTGCGAAAATCGATGGACGGGAATGGTCGGGCTGGATCGTTATCTGAATGAACATGGCGTACAGGGATCGGCGCTGGGACGTCCGTGGCTACCTCCAACGGCGTAGGCCATTGAGGGGAATTCCGCATTTCTCACACAATTTATAACGTAACTGTCAGAATTGGGTATTATTGGGGCAGGTTGTCGTGAAGGAATTCCCTAATGAAGCAAATTCGTCTGCTGGCGCAGTATTATGTTGACCTGATGATGAAGTTAGGTCTGGTGCGCTTCTCAATGTTGCTGGCGCTGGCCCTCGTCGTTCTTGCCATTGTGGTACAAATGGCGGTAACCATGGTGCTGCATGGCCAGGTCGAAAGCATTGATGTTATTCGTTCTATCTTCTTTGGTTTGCTGATTACGCCGTGGGCGGTCTACTTTCTATCGGTGGTCGTCGAGCAACTGGAGGAGTCACGACAACGTCTGTCACGACTGGTGCAAAAACTGGAGGAGATGCGCGAGCGCGATTTGAGCCTCAACGTTCAGTTAAAAGATAATATTGCCCAGCTAAATCAGGAAATCGCCGTTCGTGAAAAAGCGGAAGCAGAACTGCAGGAAACCTTCGGCCAACTGAAAATTGAAATCAAAGAGCGCGAAGAGACACAAATTCAGCTCGAGCAGCAATCCTCATTCTTACGTTCCTTCCTTGACGCTTCACCCGACCTGGTTTTTTATCGTAACGAAGATAAAGAGTTTTCCGGCTGTAACCGCGCGATGGAGCTGCTGACCGGAAAAAGCGAAAAACAACTGGTTCACCTGAAACCTGCTGATGTTTACTCACCGGAAGCCGCTGCGAAAGTCATTGAAACCGATGAAAAAGTGTTCCGTCATAATGTGTCACTGACCTATGAGCAGTGGCTGGATTATCCCGACGGACGCAAAGCCTGCTTTGAAATCCGTAAAGTACCGTACTACGACCGCGTGGGTAAACGTCACGGTTTGATGGGCTTTGGTCGCGACATTACCGAGCGTAAGCGGTATCAGGATGCGCTTGAACGCGCCAGCCGCGACAAAACGACGTTTATCTCCACCATCAGTCACGAATTGCGTACACCGCTGAACGGTATCGTCGGCCTGAGCCGCATTCTGCTGGATACTGAACTCACCGCCGAGCAGGAAAAATATCTCAAAACCATCCATGTTTCGGCTGTCACGCTGGGGAATATCTTCAACGATATTATCGACATGGATAAGATGGAACGGCGCAAGGTCCAGCTTGATAATCAACCGGTTGATTTCACCAGCTTCCTTGCCGATCTGGAAAATCTCTCCGCATTGCAGGCGCAACAAAAAGGATTGCGCTTTAATCTGGAGCCGACGCTGCCATTACCGCATCAGGTCATTACCGACGGGACGCGTTTACGGCAGATCTTGTGGAACCTCATCAGTAACGCCGTCAAATTCACTCAGCAAGGCCAGGTTACCGTGCGCGTGCGCTACGATGAAGGCGATATGCTGCATTTTGAAGTGGAAGACTCTGGTATCGGCATTCCGCAGGATGAGCTGGATAAAATCTTTGCCATGTATTACCAGGTGAAAGACAGTCATGGCGGTAAACCTGCCACCGGCACCGGTATTGGTCTGGCCGTTTCTCGTCGTCTGGCGAAAAATATGGGCGGCGATATTACGGTTACCAGCGAACAGGGCAAAGGTTCAACCTTTACGTTGACGATCCACGCACCGTCGGTAGCAGAAGAGGTTGATGATGCGTTTGATGAAGACGATATGCCTTTACCGGCGCTGAATGTGCTGCTGGTGGAAGACATTGAACTGAACGTGATTGTCGCGCGCTCTGTGCTGGAAAAGTTAGGTAACAGCGTTGATGTCGCCATGACCGGCAAGGCGGCGCTGGAGATGTTTAAACCGGGCGAATACGACCTGGTGTTGCTGGATATTCAGTTGCCAGATATGACCGGGTTGGATATCTCTCGTGCACTGACGAAGCGTTATCCGCGCGAGGATTTACCGCCGCTGGTGGCCTTAACCGCTAACGTGCTGAAAGACAAACAAGAGTACCTCAATGCTGGAATGGATGATGTGCTGAGTAAGCCGCTTTCTGTTCCGGCGCTAACCGCGATGATCAAGAAATTCTGGGATACCCAGGATGATGAGGAGAGTACGGTGACGACAGAAGAGAACAGTAAATCAGAAGCATTGCTCGATATTCCCATGCTGGAACAGTATCTCGAACTTGTAGGACCGAAGCTGATCACCGACGGGTTAGCGGTGTTTGAGAGAATGATGCCGGGCTATGTCAGCGTGCTGGAGTCGAATCTGACGGCGCAGGATAAAAAAGGCATTGTTGAGGAAGGGCATAAAATTAAAGGTGCGGCGGGGTCAGTGGGGTTACGCCATCTGCAACAGCTGGGTCAGCAAATTCAGTCTCCTGACCTTCCCGCCTGGGAAGATAACGTCGGTGAATGGATTGAAGAGATGAAAGAAGAGTGGCGTCACGACGTAGAAGTACTGAAAGCGTGGGTGGCAAAAGCCACTAAAAAATGACCCCGGCTAGACCGGGGTGCGCGAATACTGCGCCAACACCAGGGAAATCTTGGCTGCGCCGTAAATTATTATGATGAGTTACAAGGGCACAGCACTGTTTTTCAGGCCGCACGCAGTTAAGATAGCAAAACTTAAATGATTTGTTACATGAATCAGTTAAATGTGTGATGCGTAGCATTTTTATTAAAAAAATTAATGTGTTTCAGTCAATTGCGAAAGGAAGATCACAATGAAGAAAATTGGCGTAATTCTGAGCGGATGCGGCGTCTATGACGGTTCTGAAATTCATGAAGCGGTGTTGACGTTGTTAGCTATTTCACGCAGCGGTGCGCAGGCGGTCTGCTTTGCACCGGATAAGCAGCAGGTTGATGTTATCAACCATTTAACTGGTGAAGCGATGACGGAAACGCGCAATGTGCTGATTGAAGCGGCACGAATAACGCGCGGTGAAATCCGTCCTCTGGCCCAGGCCGATGCCGCTGAACTGGATGCGTTGATTGTGCCGGGGGGTTTTGGCGCGGCGAAGAATTTAAGCAATTTTGCCAGTCTTGGTAGCGAATGCACCGTTGACCGTGAATTAAAGGCGCTGGCACAAGCGATGCATCAGGCCGGAAAACCGCTTGGTTTTATGTGTATAGCACCGGCGATACTGCCGAAAATTTTCGATTTCCCGCTGCGTTTGACCATCGGTACTGATATCGATACCGCAGAAGTGCTGGAAGAGATGGGCGCGGAGCATGTGCCGTGTCCTGTCGATGATATCGTGGTTGATGAAGACAATAAGATTGTCACCACCCCGGCATATATGCTGGCGCAGAACATTGCAGAAGCGGCGAGCGGCATTGATAAGCTGGTTTCCCGCGTGCTGGTTCTGGCTGAATGAGTAAAAGCCGCTTAACGGTGTTTAGTTTCGTTCGCCGTTTTCTTCTGCGGTTAATGGTTGTCCTCGCCATTTTCTGGGGCGGGGGCATCGCGTTGTTTAGCGTTGCGCCTGTTCCTTTCTCAGCAGTAATGGTCGAGCGGCAAGTCAGCGCCTGGCTGCATGGCAATTTTCGTTACGTGGCACATTCTGACTGGGTCAGTATGGATCAAATCTCGCCGTGGATGGGACTGGCGGTGATTGCCGCAGAAGATCAGAAATTTCCTGAGCACTGGGGCTTTGATGTCGCTTCCATTGAGCAAGCCCTGGCGCACAACGAGCGCAATGAAAACCGTATTCGCGGTGCTTCAACGATTTCTCAGCAGACAGCCAAAAATCTCTTTTTATGGGATGGGCGTAGCTGGGTTCGAAAAGGGTTGGAAGCCGGATTAACGCTGGGGATAGAAACAGTCTGGAGCAAAAAGCGTATCCTGACGGTTTACCTGAATATCGCCGAATTTGGCGACGGTGTGTTTGGCGTCGAAGCTGCGGCACAACGTTATTTCCACAAACCCGCGAGCAAACTTACCCGGTCGGAAGCTGCATTGCTGGCAGCTGTATTACCTAATCCACTTCGTTTCAAAGTCTCCGCGCCATCGGGCTACGTGCGTAGCCGTCAGGCGTGGATTTTACGGCAGATGTATCAGTTAGGCGGTGAGCCGTTTATGCAACAACACCAGCTTGATTAAGCTTCGCGCGAAGTGAGGGCCAGCGTTTTGCTCTCACGAGGTTGCAGATCTTTCTGCAGGGCAATAGCCAGCGCCGGTTGGGCGATAAATCGTTTCCATAACCGCTCTTGCTTACGCAGACAACACCACTTCGACCAGGTCGCCAGTGGAATCAATGTGCTTTCACCAATGTTGTCGCAGACGACGGGGGTAACCTCTGACTCACTGATGCGGTGACAGAGGATATTCTGCGGCTTCAGCGACATCGTCACGATACGGTTATCCTGCAAATAACGCTTCAGCTGTTTCAGTAACTGGCGCAGTTGTGCAATGTCTTCTTCGTAACGGCATTGTTCTGCAAATTCGGTCAGCGTAATGGAAGGCTTGCCGTCGAAATCGGCAATCACATCGTAGACATAACCGGTTCCGCAATCCGTCTCAATGGTACCGTGATAGCGCGGTATTCCACTCCAGTCTTTTAACCGGCGACCAAGATGCGCGTAGTACTTTAACTCACGGCGGATCTCTTTATCGCCACCATCGCCACGATGGTAGACAATCTTGATACAGCGTTGGGCATCTTCCGGATGCGCATAACATTTCCGATGTCTTCCGGTGCCCAGGGGACTTTGTTCAGATAAGCGAATCATGCCATCTCCTGGAAATATTTTCTGACGATCTCCAGTATGGTCGATTAACTTAAACGAAATCTAAACAATGCTTCTTAAGGTTTTCTTAAGGTTCTTCTGAAAGTAAAAAGCGCACGAAATGTACAATTGATGTTGATTGATAACGATTTCAGTACGCGCTTTTCTTATTGCCGGGGGAGCTTGAAGGGATTTGAATGTCAAAGTGATGAAGATTAATCTTCATCAAAACCAGAGTTAAAGAGGGCGATAACGGCGGCCAGTGCTTCCTCTTCCTGTGGACCGGTCGCTTCAACTTCAATCTGCCGTCCTTTGGCAGAATCCAACATCAGCAGCGCAATAACGCTGTTGGCTTCAGCCTCGGTGCCTTCGTCATTACGTAACAGCACTTCAGCGTCAAAACCCTGCATTAATTCAAACAGCTTCATTGCAGGCCGGGCATGCATGCCCAGCTTGTTTGTGATTTCAACAGTTTGCTTGACGGTCATGGTTTACGTTTTTCCAGCGTCCGATGGCGTGACTGGACGTTTTTACCGCGCGAGCGGAAGTAGTCTGCCAGTTGCTCTGCAATATACACCGAACGGTGCTTCCCGCCGGTACAACCAATGGCGACCGTCAGGTAGCTACGGTTGTTGGTTTCCAGCATAGGTAACCATAGCTCAAGATAGCTTCGCGTCTGGTAGATAAAATTGTGTACTTCTGTGTGGCGGTCGAGGAACGCGGCGACAGGTTTATCAAGACCTGTCATTGGACGCAGTTTCGGATCCCAGTGCGGGTTCGGCAAGAAGCGCACGTCAAAGACGTAATCTGCATCGATAGGGATACCGTGTTTGAAGCCGAAAGACTCAAAGACCATGGTCAGTTCACGTTCACGTTTACCCAGCAGACGGGTACGCAGCATTTCTGCCAGCTCGTGAACGGACATTTCTGAGGTGTCGACAATCAGATCCGCTCGCGAACGCAGAGGCTCCAGCAAATCGCTTTCTTTGTCGATAGCACTTTCCAGCGACAGGTTTTTGCTGGAAAGCGGATGCAGTCGGCGCGTGTCACTGTAACGACGAATTAAGGTATTACGGTCGGCATCCAGGAACAGTAGTTGCGGTGAGAAAGCGTCAGGCAGGTTACTCATCGCCTGTTCGAATATTTCTGGTGACTCCGGCATATTACGAACATCAATGCTGACGGCGGCAGAAATCTCTCGATCGGCCAGAGTTCGAGCCAGATCGGGTAACAACACTACGGGAAGGTTATCCACGCAGTAAAAACCCATATCTTCCAGCGCACGCAGGGCGACAGATTTACCTGAACCTGAACGTCCGCTGACGATCATCAGTACCATGTACTGTTTCTCCTCACAACGTCTAAAAGAGACATTACCGAATAACTACGCTTCATCCGGAGTACCTTCGGTATCCGTAATGATTTGATACAGCTCTTCATCGCTCTGGGCTGCGCGTAAACGGCGGCAGATGGTTTTGTCCGCCAGACGTTTCGCTACCAGCGACAGAGTATGCAGGTGCGTTTTAGTTTGGTCTGCCGGCACCAGCAGGGCAAAAAGTAAGTCCACCGGTTGGTTGTCGATGGCATCGAAAGCTATAGGCGTTTCGAGCTGAACGAAAACGCCAACGGCGCGCAGAGTATCTTCTTCCAGTTTGCCATGCGGAATGGCAATACCATTGCCGATACCGGTACTGCCCATTTTTTCCCGCGTCAGGATAGCTTCAAAAACCACCTGGGGCGCCAGGCTAAGTTGTTTCGCTGCCAGCTCGCTGATGATTTCCAGGGCGCGTTTTTTGCTCTGACAGTGGACGCGGCTTCGCGTACATTCCCTGTTAAGAACACTGCTAAGCTGTAGAGTTGTATCATTATTTGTCATAATTTCACCTAAGAACCTGCCCACTCAAACAGTGGAACAGGCTCGGGGCATTAACCGTACAAATGGCCCGTTGTGCCGCACAACAGGCCGCCATGCACATGCTAATTGCCCGGACAATTAGTGTTGTTTCAGTTTATCTTTATGTTTGGTCAACTGGCGTGCCAGCTTATCAATTAAGCCATCAATGGCAGCGTACATGTCCTGACCTTCCGCGCTGGCATGAATTTCACCACCGTTTACATGCAGTGTTGCATCTGAGGTGTGGGTGACTTTCTCCACTTTCAGAACAACATAGACCTGGTTGATTCGGTCAAAATATTGCTCAAGTTTGGCAAATTTGGCTGTAACAAATTCGCGCAGTGCCTCGGTGATCTCGACGTTATTTCCGGTAATGTTGAGCTGCATAGTGTCTTCCTTATCGGTTGGGTCAAACGAGCTGTTTACGCTGGTTTGACGGCGGAATGGATAAAGACTCTCGGTACTTCGCAACAGTGCGGCGAGCCACCATGATACCTTGTTCCGACAGCAAAGAGGTTAACTTGCTGTCGCTCAACGGTTTCGCTGGGTTTTCCGCCGCGATTAATTTCTTCACCAGCGCACGAATCGCCGTGGAGGAAGCTTCGCCGCCGCCCTCGGTATTGACGTGACTGGAAAAGAAATACTTCAGTTCAAAAATGCCTCGTGGACTATGCAGGTATTTTTGCGTGGTCACGCGAGATATCGTCGATTCATGCATCTCGACGGCCTGGGCGATATCGGCCAGTACCATCGGTTTCATATATTCTTCGCCTTGCTCAAAGAAGGCTTGCTGCTGTTCAACGATACAGCGACTCACGCGCAGTAGCGTATCGTTACGGCTTTCCAGACTCTTGATCAACCATTTGGCATCCTGCAGATTGCTGCGGATAAACTGGCTATCACCATCGTTGCGCGCGTTATTGCACATCGAGGCGTAGTGCTGGTTGATTTGCAGACGCGGAATGCTGTCACTGTTGAGTTCTACCGTCCAGTGACCGTTATGCTTACGCACCAGCACATCTGGAATGACATACTCAGGTTCGCCAGTCTGGATCGACTGCCCGGGGCGCGGATCGAGCGACTGGATCAGATTGACGGCTTCTTTCAGCACATCTTCTTTCAGACGCGTGACGCGCATTAAAGTGCGGAAGTCGTGATTGGCTAATAGATCGAGATGATCGCTAATGATCAGTCTGGCCTCTTCCAGCCATGGCGTGGTCTTATCGAATTGGGAGAGTTGGATCAGCAGGCAGTCACGCAGATCTTTTGCCGCCACACCGACCGGATCAAACCGTTGGATCCGCTTAAGGACGGCTTCAACTTCGTCGATGTCAATCTCTTCATCGCCCATACTTTCGAGAATATCTTCCAGCGGGACAGTCAGATAACCGGTGTCATCAACGGCATCGACGATAGAGGTAGCAATAGCGCGGTCAGTGTCGGAAAACGGTGTCAACTCGACCTGCCACATCAGGTAATCCTGTAAGGTCTGTGTCGTTTCGCCCTGATAGACCGGCAGCTCGTCGTCAATGTAGTCACCGCTGGTGCCGGATGGTGTACCAGCGGTGTAAATGGTGTCCCAACTGGCATCGAGCGGCAGCTCTTCCGGCATCTCTTTTTGTTCGAGCGCGTCGGCGGTGTCCAGTGTTTCACTGTCTTGCGTTTCGCGGGTGTCGATTTCTTCATGAGTGTCGATTTGCTCAAGCAGCGGATTGCTCTCCAGCGCCTGCTGTAGCTCCTGCTGAAGTTCCAGCGTCGACAACTGCAACAGACGAATTGCCTGTTGGAGCTGTGGCGTCATCGCCAGTTGTTGGCTAAGCCTGAGTTGCAAACCTTGCTTCATGTTCAGAATCGTACTCTCCTGCTAAAACGTCGCAAACTTCTACCCTATCAGAGTCTGAAGTCTTCCCCAAGGTATACACGCTTAACGTGTTCGTCTTGTAAGATTTCTGTAGGCGTGCCGTGGGCGATCAAATGCCCCTGACTGACGATATAAGCGCGTTCACAAACCGCCAGTGTTTCACGCACGTTGTGGTCAGTGATCAGTACGCCCAGGCCGCTGTCGCGCAGGTGCTCAATGATGCGTTTAATGTCGATAACCGAGATCGGGTCAACCCCGGCAAACGGTTCGTCGAGCAGAATAAATTTCGGATTCGCAGCCAGTGCGCGGGCAATTTCTACACGGCGACGTTCACCCCCGGAGAGTGACTGCCCCATGCTGTCACGCAGGTGCTCAATGTGAAACTCTTCCATCAGCTCGTTCGCGCGGTCTTCACGTTGTTCAGCAGACAAGTCGTCACGAATTTGCAGTACCGCCATCAGGTTATCGTAAACGCTGAGGCGACGGAAAATGGAGGCTTCCTGCGGCAGATAGCCGATACCGCGGCGCGCGCGTGCATGCAGAGGCAGCAGACTGATATCGTCATCATCAATAATGATGTTGCCCGCATCGCGCGGCACAATGCCAACAACCATGTAGAAAGTGGTGGTCTTACCGGCACCGTTTGGCCCCAGCAGACCGACAATTTCCCCGGAGTTGACGGTCAGGCTGACGTCTTCTACCACGCGACGGCCTTTATAGGCTTTTGCAAGGTTCTTTGCAGTTAATGTTGCCATAACGAATTAATTACCCTTCTTCTGTGCCGGGGTCTGGCCTTTATTGTTTTTGTCCTGCAGCTGCGACGGCACCAGAACGGTGGTTACGCGCTTGCCTTTGTCGCTGAAAGCCTGCATTTTCTGCTCTTTCACCAGGTAAGTGATCTTATCGCCCTTAATGTTGCTATCGACCTGCTGCAGATAAGCATTACCCGTCAGAACGACAAAATCTTTTGCCAGTTCGTAGTGCATCTGGGAAGCGTGACCTTCAACGGGTTTACCGTTGTCCTGCATCTGGTAGAACGTTGCCGGTTTACCGTAGCCGTCAATCACTTCTTTACCTTGTTCGCCGCCCGGACGGGTAACGACCACTTTGTCGGCATTAATTTTGATGGTGCCCTGGGTGACGATGACATTGCCGGTAAAGGTAACCACGTTGCCTTGCATATCAAGAGATTGCTGGTCCGATTCAATGTGGATCGGCTGATCAGTATCTCCGGTTACGGCAAATGCCGGAATGCTGGCGGCCAGAAGTGAGCTGGCAAGCACAAGATTAAGGCTGAGTTTGTTTGTTTTGAATTTCATAGGATGTTCTAACCTTTTCAATCAGCTCGGCGTTCTTGCTGCGTAAGTTGCCGCGCATTTTCAGACCGCTGGAGTTAAATGTTGTTCCGTATAACGTGACGAGGTCTTCAGAGGTAACATCCTGCGTCACCAGATTGATCTGCGCGTTATCCGTCGTGATTCTGCGAAGTTGAGAGTCCGGCACGAGTGCATTGACTTCAACGTGTCCATATAAATAGAGCATCCGGTCATTGGTCAGCTTGGCTTTATCTGCTTTTACGGACCATGTCGGGATTTTATCCTTATCAAACGTGGTAAGTACCGGCTGCGTAAACCACGAAACGGCCTGATCGGAATAATATTCAACGTGTTGAGCAATCAATCGATAGCTTAGTGCCCCTTCTGGGTTATAGACGAGCGTGTCCGTATGCTCGCTTTTATAGGTGGGATCATTGTTGTTGACGACCACCTGGGCGGTATCGTCTTTTTCGGCCATATTAATGCCGATCATCACCAGAACCGCCAGTGATAGCACAATGATAACCCAACGTCTGGCTTTACTCATATCGATTGCCCTTTGGCTTCATCCAGTTTGCCCTGCGCCAGGAGTAATAAGTCGCAAACTTCTCGCACTGCGCCACGACCGCCAGCAATGCGCGTTACGTAATCGGCGCGCGGGATCAACAGTGGATGCGCATCGGCCACGGCGACGCTTAAACCCACTTTTTCCATTACCGGCCAGTCGATGAGATCATCGCCGACATAAGCCACATTTTCCGGGGCAATCGCCAGTTTTTCCAGCAGATCGCTAAAGGCGATCAGTTTGTTTGACTGCCCCTGATACAAGTGAGTGATCCCCAATGTGGCACAACGATCTTCTACCAGTTTAGCCTTTCGCCCGGTAATGATAGCGACTTCAATATCAGAGGTGAGCGCACAACGAATGCCATAACCGTCACGAACATTGAACGCTTTCAGCTCTTCGCCGTTATTGCCCATATAAATCAGGCCATCTGACAGTACGCCATCAACGTCGAGGATCAGCAGACGAATGTTCTCTGCTTTTGCCATAACGTCGGCGCTGACAGGGCCGTAACAGGTCGCAAGCGACGCACCTGCTTTGCTCATTGTTGTTTATCCTTGAATCTTTACACTACGCCTGCACGCAGTAAATCATGCATATGTAACACACCGAGTAAATGGTCGCCATCGGCAACCATCACGGAGGTGATATGGCGGGACTGCATTAAGTTCAGTGCCTCAACGGCCAGAATGCCTGGGCGCACGCGTATTCCCCCCGGCGTCATCACATCGGCAATACTTAACCGACGAACATCCACGCCCATATCGAAGACACGGCGTAAATCACCGTCGGTAAAGATGCCTTCAATCATCATATTGTCATCGCAAATGACAGTCATACCAAGATTTTTGCGGGTAACTTCCAGCAATGCGTCACGCAGACTGGCCGTTTTCTTAACATGCGGGATCTCATCGCCCGTATGCATAATATCGTTTACGCGCAGCAGAAGTTTACGACCCAGTGCGCCGCCTGGGTGTGAGAGCGCAAAATCTTCAGCAGTAAAGCCGCGTGCTTTTAACAGCGCGACAGCGAGGGCATCGCCCATAACCAGCGTGGCGGTTGTGCTGCTGGTCGGTGCCAGCCCTAACGGACAGGCTTCTTTCGCTACTTTAACACACAGATGCACATCTGCGGCGCGCGCCATGCTGCTCTCCGGGCAACCGGTGATGCAGATTAACGGTACGTGAAGACGCTTAAGCACTGGAATTAAGGCCGTGATTTCGCTGGATTCACCTGAGTTAGAGATAGCAATCACCACATCCTGTGGGGTGACCATGCCTAAATCACCATGCGCGGCTTCGCCAGGATGGACGAAAAATGAAGGTGTACCGGTGCTGGCAAATGTTGCTGCCATTTTGCGCCCGATGTGCCCCGATTTCCCCATCCCCATGACGACAACTTTCCCTTTACACCAGAACATCTTTTCACAGGCAAGCGTGAAATTCTGATTGATGTATTGATCAAGCTCCGCCAGGCATTCACGTTCAATCGCCAGGACTTCTTTACCTGCTTGCTGAAAGTCAAAACCCGGTTGTAACTCTACGTGCGACATAATGCGTTTCCAGTTATTCAACGAGTATTGGCGATAACCAGTACAACATCGCCAGCCATACGATAAATCCGCCAGTTAATAATACCCCTACACCACGGCCCGGTTGCGGGGAGCGCCGCCAGCACAGCAACGCAAAAATAATGCTCACCAGCAACATCACGCTGTAGTCACGACTGTACGCCAGTGGATCAATCTCTCCTGGCGTTATCAGCGCGGGTAAACCCAACACGATGACAATATTAAAAATGTTTGCGCCAATGATATTTCCGACCGCAATGTCGTTTTCACCTTTGCGAACCCCCGCTATTGCGGTTGCCAGTTCCGGCAGGCTGGTTCCGATAGCAATTGCCGTCAGACCCATCGTCAACTCGCTAATGGCAAAGTAATTCGCCAGCACCGTGGCGTTATCAACTACCATCCGCGTGGCCACTGGCATAATGATCAGTGCGATGCCGAGCCATAAAAATGCGACGGGCAATCCACCTTCACGCGGCAGCTCTGCAAGCTGCTCTCTGGTCAGGCTGTCAGTCCCCTGACGTTCAGCCTGACGTGCAAGTTTAACAATGAACAGCAGCCATAGCACAGCCAGAAAGAGGAGAAAGATACCATCGCTGCGACTAAGTTGTCCGTCATAGAGTACGGAACCGGCCACCACGCTGACCAACAACATTAAGGGTAATTCACGGCGTAGAACATCAGAATGGACGGTAAAAGGACGAACCAGCGCAGCCAGACCGAGGATCAGCAATATATTGATAATGTTTGAGCCGAGGGCTGTACCAACGGCTAAATCGCGTTGTTCGTGCAAAGACGCGGCAAGCGAGACGATGATTTCTGGTAACGATGTACCAATACTGACCACCGTCATGCCGATGATCAGCGGCGGGATGCCAAAGGTTCGGCAAAGAATAGACGCGGCAAAAACCAGGCGGTCGGCACTGTAAACGACCAAAAGTAAACCAACAATTAACAGTGCCGTAGCTAAAAGCATCTAACGTCCTTTCTTCAGGTATACTCGCCGGTCCGCTGAAGATTTTCAGAAAGCCGTAACAGATTCTTAATTTTGACTTTATGCGGCTAAAAAGTAAAACAAATGCCAGCTTTCGCTAACCACGGCAGGTAATATTCTGTAAATATGTTGGGTTCAAGGTTAAATTGAGCGCCATGCTTAGAAAATCAACGCAAGACGAAGGGTGAATTATGGAGCAGTCTGTGGCGAATTTAGTCGATATGCGCGATGTCAGTTTTACGCGTGGCAATCGCTGCATCTTCGATAATATTTCCCTGACCGTGCCGCGAGGGAAGATCACGGCGATCATGGGGCCATCGGGCATCGGTAAAACGACGCTACTCCGTCTGATTGGCGGGCAAATCGCACCAGATCATGGTGAGATCCTTTTCGATGGTGAGAATATTCCGGCGATGTCTCGTTCGCGCCTGTATACAGTGCGCAAACGGATGAGCATGTTATTTCAGTCCGGGGCGTTGTTCACTGATATGAACGTATTTGACAACGTCGCCTATCCACTGCGGGAACATACCCAACTTCCCGCACCATTGTTGCATAGTACGGTGATGATGAAGCTGGAGGCCGTGGGGCTGCGTGGAGCGGCTAAACTTATGCCTTCTGAACTTTCCGGTGGGATGGCGCGGCGTGCAGCGCTGGCACGTGCGATTGCGCTGGAGCCGGATCTCATCATGTTTGATGAGCCCTTTGTTGGGCAAGATCCCATTACCATGGGCGTGCTGGTGAAGCTGATTTCTGAGCTGAACAGCGCGCTGGGCGTGACTTGTGTGGTGGTTTCTCACGATGTGCCGGAAGTGTTAAGTATTGCGGATCACGCCTGGATCCTGGCGGACAAAAAAATTGTCGCTCATGGCAGTGCCCAGGCGTTGCAGGCGAATCCTGATCCGCGCGTACGTCAGTTTCTGGACGGGATAGCTGACGGGCCTGTTCCGTTCCGCTATCCTGCCGGCGATTATCACGCTGATCTTTTACCAGGGAGTTAAGCCACTCATGCTGTTAAATGCGCTGGCGTCGCTCGGACATAAAGGGATTAAAACCCTGAGAACGTTCGGGCGGGCCGGGTTAATGTTATTCAATGCGCTGGTCGGCAAACCGGAATTTCGCAAACATGCACCGCTGCTGGTGCGCCAGCTCTATAATGTCGGCGTCCTGTCGATGCTGATTATTGTGGTTTCTGGCGTGTTCATCGGAATGGTGTTGGGGCTGCAAGGTTATCTGGTTCTGACCACTTATAGTGCGGAAACCAGTCTGGGTATGCTGGTGGCGTTATCGCTACTGCGTGAACTGGGGCCGGTGGTTGCCGCGTTGTTGTTTGCCGGGCGTGCTGGTTCGGCGCTAACCGCAGAAATCGGCCTGATGCGCGCTACAGAGCAACTCTCCAGTATGGAGATGATGGCGGTGGATCCGCTGCGTCGGGTTATTTCTCCCCGTTTCTGGGCTGGAGTTATTTCATTACCACTGTTGACGGTTATCTTCGTCGCCGTGGGGATCTGGGGCGGATCGCTGGTCGGCGTCAGTTGGAAAGGCATTGATAGTGGGTTCTTCTGGTCGGCAATGCAAAATGCCGTCGACTGGCGTATGGATCTCGTCAACTGTCTGATTAAGAGCGTGGTGTTCGCTATCACGGTGACGTGGATTTCGTTGTTTAACGGCTACGACGCCATCCCGACGTCTGCCGGGATTAGCCGGGCAACCACTCGCACCGTTGTCCACTCGTCTCTGGCTGTTCTGGGGCTGGATTTTGTGCTGACCGCATTGATGTTTGGGAATTGAGTTCATGCAAACGAAAAAAAATGAAATTTGGGTGGGTATCTTTTTATTAGCAGCACTGCTTGCGGCGCTGTTTGTTTGCCTGAAGGCAGCGAACGTGACGTCTATACGTACTGAACCGACCTATACGCTTTATGCGACGTTCGATAACATTGGCGGCCTGAAAGCCCGCTCTCCGGTCAGCATTGGTGGCGTTGTTGTGGGCCGGGTGGCGGATATTACGCTGGACCCGAAAACCTATCTGCCGCGCGTAACGCTGGAAATTGAACAACGTTATAACCACATTCCTGATACCAGTTCGCTGAGCATTCGTACTTCCGGCCTGCTGGGGGAACAATATCTGGCATTAAACGTCGGTTTTGAAGACCCGGAACTGGGGACTGCTATCCTGAAGGATGGCGATACAATTCAGGACACCAAGTCTGCGATGGTGCTGGAAGATCTCATTGGTCAGTTCCTTTACGGTAGTAAAGACGATGACAATAAGAATAGTGGCGATGCGCCAGCTGCTGCGCCAGGTAATAATGAAACCACTGAACCTGTGGGTACAACGAAATAATTTCAGGAGAACCGACGCATGTTTAAACGTTTAATGATGGTCGCTTTGCTGGTGATTGCACCGCTGAGTGCGGCAACCGCGGCAGACCAGACCAATCCGTATAAGCTGATGGACGAGGCGGCGCAGAAAACGTTCGATCGCCTGAAGAATGAGCAACCGCAAATTCAGGCTAACCCGGATTATCTGCGTACCATTGTTGATCAGGAACTGTTGCCATACGTACAGGTGAAATACGCCGGTGCGCTGGTGCTGGGCCAGTATTACAAGAGTGCGACCCCAGCTCAACGTGATGCTTACTTTGCCGCTTTCCGTGAGTACCTGAAGCAGGCTTACGGTCAGGCGCTGGCGATGTATCACGGTCAAACCTATCAGATTGCGCCAGAACAGCCGCTGGGTGATAAAACCATTGTGCCGATTCGCGTTACCATTATTGACCCGAATGGCCGTCCGCCGGTGCGTCTGGACTTCCAGTGGCGTAAAAACTCCCAGACGGGCAACTGGCAGGCTTACGACATGATTGCTGAAGGCGTCAGTATGATCACCACCAAACAAAACGAGTGGGGAACGCTGCTGCGTACCAAAGGTATCGACGGCCTGACTGCGCAACTGAAATCGATTTCTCAACAGAAAATCACTCTGGAAGAGAAAAAATAATGAGCGAGTCACTGAGCTGGATGCAGACGGGTGACACGCTGGCGTTATCCGGAGAGCTGGATCAGGACGTTCTGCTACCGCTTTGGGAAATACGTGAGGAAGCGGTGAAGGGGATTACCAGCATCGATCTTAGCCGTGTGTCTCGCGTGGATACGGGTGGACTGGCACTGCTGCTCCATCTTATCGATCTGGCGAAAAAGCAGGGCAACAATGTGACGCTTCAGGGGGTAAACGACAAAGTGTATACCCTGGCGAAATTGTATAATTTGCCTGCTGATGTTCTGCCTCGTTAAATTTTTTCAGGCCGGATATGGCGTTAACCGCCTGTCCGGCAAACCTGCCTGCAAGTCGAGCCTTGTCTGATTTATCAGCGAGGCTTTTTGCTTATTTATGCCAGCGCAACTTTGCTCTAAGATGTTTCGCTGATTTATTAACTGATGATTGAAGATCCCATGGAAAATAATGAAATTCAGAGCGTGTTGATGAACGCTCTCTCCCTCCAGGAAGTCCACGTTTCCGGCGATGGCAGCCACTTTCAGGTTATTGCCGTGGGTGAGTTGTTTGACGGCATGAGTCGGGTTAAAAAACAGCAGACGGTCTATGGCCCGCTGATGGAATATATTGCGGATAACCGCATTCATGCTGTGTCGATCAAAGCGTATACCCCTGCGGAGTGGGCGCGCGATCGCAAACTGAACGGCTTTTGAGCTATGGGCGATTCGCCGGTAGCGGATATGAATTGTTAACTGAGAACAAACTAAATGGATAAATTTCGTGTTCAGGGGCCAACGAAGCTCCAGGGCGAAGTCACAATTTCCGGCGCTAAAAATGCTGCTCTGCCTATCCTTTTTGCCGCACTACTGGCGGAAGAACCGGTAGAGATCCAGAACGTCCCGAAACTAAAAGACGTCGATACATCAATGAAGCTGCTAAGCCAGCTGGGTGCGAAAGTAGAACGTAATGGTTCTGTGCATATTGATGCCCGCGACGTTAATGTATTCTGCGCACCTTACGATCTGGTTAAAACCATGCGTGCTTCTATCTGGGCGCTGGGGCCGCTGGTAGCGCGCTTTGGTCAGGGGCAAGTTTCACTGCCTGGCGGTTGTACGATCGGCGCACGTCCGGTTGATCTACACATTTCTGGCCTCGAACAATTAGGCGCGACCATCAAACTGGAAGAAGGTTACGTTAAAGCTTCCGTCGATGGTCGTTTGAAAGGCGCACATATCGTGATGGATAAAGTCAGCGTTGGCGCAACGGTGACCATCATGTGTGCTGCAACCCTTGCGGAAGGCACCACGATTATTGAAAACGCAGCGCGTGAACCGGAAATCGTCGATACCGCGAACTTCCTGATTACGCTGGGTGCGAAAATTAGCGGTCAGGGCACCGATCGTATCGTCATCGAAGGTGTGGAACGTTTAGGCGGCGGTGTCTATCGCGTGCTGCCGGATCGTATCGAAACCGGTACTTTCCTGGTGGCGGCGGCGATCTCTCGCGGCAAAATTATCTGCCGTAACGCGCAGCCAGATACTCTGGACGCCGTGCTGGCGAAACTGCGTGACGCTGGAGCGGACATCGAAGTCGGCGAGGACTGGATTAGCCTGGATATGCATGGCAAACGTCCGAAGGCTGTTAACGTACGTACCGCGCCGCATCCGGCATTCCCTACCGATATGCAGGCCCAGTTCACGCTGTTGAACCTGGTGGCAGAAGGGACCGGATTCATCACCGAAACGGTCTTTGAAAACCGCTTTATGCATGTGCCAGAGCTGAGCCGTATGGGCGCGCACGCCGAAATCGAAAGCAATACCGTTATTTGTCACGGTGTTGAAAAACTTTCTGGCGCACAGGTTATGGCAACCGATCTGCGTGCATCAGCAAGCCTGGTGCTGGCTGGCTGTATTGCGGAAGGGACGACGGTGGTTGATCGTATTTATCACATCGATCGTGGCTACGAACGCATTGAAGACAAACTACGCGCTTTAGGTGCAAATATTGAGCGTGTGAAAGGCGAGTAATTGTCTGAGAGCTGGCAGCCCCGTTCGCGGGGCTACCGCCAGACCACTCATTTTTTCGGTTTAGTGTAGCTACGCATCAATTGCGTTCTGTCGATAAACTCATGGGTCTGCGGATCATGGTAGCGTGATGGCCAGATAACCCAGGGGTCAGTTCCCAGGGCTTTCGCAATAATCATCTCTCCTTTCGGCCATGGGCGTGATAATGCGTTCGCCAGCGTTGAGGAACTCAAACCATTTCTGCGAGACTCCGCCGCCATTGACGTTCCCTTCTTGCGCAAACCTGCAATGATGTCAGCGGGATGCCAGTCAATGAAATTACTTTCCATCTTTCCTCACTCCTTAAGTTAGTCGCTTTCATTCAGAACACTTCTTCTGTTTCTGTCGAGCATCACTATACTCCTGATGGCCTATTGCTCTAAAAAGTTCCTGTAAAGAGTGTGAATATTCAGAATATATAAAGATACACAGCCCAGTTTTTCAGGAGTTATAGAGCTGAATAAGTATTTTATGGAATTTACTGGAATCATCCCGCGCACTGCGCGGGATGAGGGGAGGGGATTAACGATCGCGTTGAACAGCGATGTGCGCGAGGCCGACGAGTGCTTCTCTCCACGGGGTGTCCGGGAGCACCTGTAACGCTGCGATGGCTTTGTCTGCTTCTTCCTCGGCACGCTGACGCGTCCATTCAAGAGATCCACAAGCGTTCATTGCTTCCAGAACCGGTTCCAGAAGATGGCGACCGTTACCCTGTTCGATGGCGGTACGAATCATCTGTGCCTGTTCTGGTGTGCCATGATGCATCGCATGCAGCAGCGGCAGCGTCGGTTTACCTTCGTTCAGATCGTCGCCGACGTTTTTACCTAACTGTTCGCCATCGGCATTGTAATCGAGTAAATCGTCGATCAACTGGAAAGCAGTGCCGAGATAGCGCCCATAATCTTGTAGGCCTTTCTCCTCCTCCGGCGTACAGCCAGCCAGAATCCCGGAACACTGCGCGGCAGCCTCAAACAGACGCGCAGTCTTGCTGTAGATAACGCGCATGTAGTTTTCTTCAGTGATGTCCGGATCGTTAACGTTCATCAGTTGCAGAACTTCACCTTCTGCGATGACGTTTACGGCTTCTGACATGACTTCCAGCACTTTGAGTGAACCGAGGCTGGTCATCATCTGGAACGCGCGGGTATAAATAAAATCGCCTACCAGCACGCTGGCGGCATTGCCAAATGCGGCGTTGGCGGTAGCTTTACCCCTGCGCATATCTGATTCATCCACAACATCGTCGTGTAGCAGAGTCGCCGTGTGGATAAACTCGATCAGGGCAGCAATGGTGACATGCGCATTTCCCTCATAGCCAACAGCTCGTGCAGCCAGTACAGCAATCATCGGACGAATACGTTTACCGCCGCCGCTGACGATGTAATAGCCTAACTGATTGATCAGTTGGACGTCGGAATTAAGCTGCTCAAGGATTGCCGCATTAACACCCGCCATATCTTGCGCGGTTAACTCATTGATTTTTTCTAAATTCATCGCAAAAGCCGGGCTTTTCGCCCCGATTACCTTACTGTGAACAAAGGCAACTTAGGGTTTATGGTTAGGAATATAGGGTGATTGTACTGAAAAAATGGCACAGATAAACGTTACCGTACAAGTTGTGTTTTTTTTCTTCGTGTATTGACTGTAGCACTTGTCAAAGGCGTGCGTTTTGCGTAATATTCGCGCCCTATTGTGAATATTTATAGCGCACTCTGAATCATTGAAAAGGTGTGCGCGGAAGCGGAGTTTTATATGTACGCGGTTTTCCAAAGTGGTGGTAAACAACACCGAGTAAGCGAAGGTCAGACCGTTCGCCTGGAAAAGCTGGACATCGCAACTGGCGAAACTGTTGAGTTCGCTGAAGTGCTGATGATCGCAAACGGTGAAGAAGTCAAAATCGGCGTTCCTTTCGTTGATGGCGGCGTAATCAAAGCTGAAGTTGTTGCTCACGGTCGTGGCGAGAAAGTTAAAATCGTTAAGTTTCGTCGTCGTAAACACTATCGTAAGCAGCAGGGCCATCGTCAGTGGTTCACTGATGTGAAAATTACTGGCATCAGCGCCTAAGACCTGAGGAGAGATTTCAAATGGCACATAAAAAGGCTGGCGGCTCCACACGTAACGGTCGCGATTCAGAAGCTAAACGCTTGGGCGTTAAGCGTTTCGGTGGCGAATCCGTTCTGGCGGGTAGCATCATCGTTCGTCAACGTGGTACCAAATTCCACGCTGGCGCTAACGTAGGTTGCGGTCGTGACCACACTCTGTTTGCTAAAGCAGACGGTAAAGTGAAATTCGAAGTTAAAGGCCCGAAAAACCGTAAATTTATCAGCATCGAAGCTGAATAAGTTTTTCGCGTCCCGGTAACGGATGAAAGCCCCGCAACACGTTGCGGGGCTTTTTACATTCGATAACCGGTAAAAATGCGCATGGTGCGACGTTAATCCGCATATGCGCTTTGCAGGGAATACGGTATGAAGCAGCAGGCAGGCATTGGCATTCTTTTGGCGCTCACCACAGCAATTTGCTGGGGGGCGTTGCCAATCGCAATGAAGCAGGTGCTGGAGGTGATGGAACCTCCGACAATCGTGTTTTACCGTTTCTTGATGGCGAGTATTGGCCTTGGTGCCATTCTTGCGGTGAAGAAGCGGTTGCCGCCATTACGCGTGTTTCGTAAGCCACGCTGGTTGATTTTGTTAGCAGTGGCGACCGCCGGGCTGTTTGGGAACTTCATCCTGTTCAGCTCATCCTTGCAATACCTGAGTCCGACCGCTTCGCAGGTGATTGGGCAACTCTCGCCAGTTGGCATGATGGTTGCCAGCGTATTTATCCTGAAAGAGAAAATGCGCAGTACTCAGGTTGTAGGGGCATTGATGCTCCTGAGCGGCCTGGTGATGTTTTTTAACACCAGTCTGGTCGAGATATTTACAAAGCTCACCGATTACACCTGGGGAGTTATCTTTGGGGTCGGTGCGGCGACGGTTTGGGTGAGTTATGGCGTGGCGCAAAAGGTTTTATTGCGTCGGCTGGCTTCACCGCAGATCCTGTTTTTACTGTACACTTTATGTACAATTGCGCTCTTCCCTCTGGCAAATCCTGGAGTGATAGCGCAGCTTAGCCACTGGCAGCTCGCATGTTTAATTTTTTGCGGACTGAATACATTGGTAGGATATGGCGCCCTGGCGGAAGCGATGGCTCGCTGGCAGGCAGCGCAGGTGAGCGCGATCATCACGCTCACCCCACTGTTTACGCTGTTTTTTTCAGATCTTTTATCACTGGCCTGGCCCGATTTCTTCGCCAGACCGATGTTAAACCTTTTAGGTTATCTCGGTGCGTTTGTCGTGGTTGCGGGCGCGATGTATTCCGCCATTGGTCATCGTATTTGGGGCGGATTACGTAAGCATACAACGGTGGTATCGCAACCCCGCGCAGGCGAATGATTTACGGAGAATAAAATGAAGTTTGTTGATGAAGCATCGATTCTGGTCGTTGCAGGTGATGGCGGTAATGGTTGCGTGAGCTTCCGCCGCGAAAAGTATATTCCGAAAGGCGGCCCGGATGGCGGCGACGGCGGTGATGGTGGTGACGTATGGATGGAAGCCGACGAGAACCTGAACACGCTTATCGATTATCGTTTTGAAAAATCTTTCCGTGCAGAGCGCGGTCAGAACGGTGCAAGCCGAGACTGTACCGGTAAGCGCGGTAAAGACGTCACGATTAAAGTACCGGTAGGTACGCGTGTAATCGACCAGGGTACCGGTGAAACCATGGGCGATATGACCAAACACGGTCAGCGTCTGCTGGTTGCTAAGGGCGGCTGGCACGGTCTGGGCAATACCCGTTTCAAGTCGTCAGTTAACCGTACACCACGGCAGAAAACTAACGGTACGCCGGGCGATAAGCGTGAGCTGCTGCTGGAGCTGATGCTGCTGGCTGACGTCGGTATGTTGGGGATGCCAAACGCGGGTAAATCGACCTTTATTCGTGCGGTATCGGCGGCTAAACCGAAAGTGGCGGATTATCCGTTTACCACTCTGGTACCAAGCCTGGGCGTGGTGCGTATGGACAACGAAAAGAGCTTCGTTGTTGCCGATATTCCAGGACTGATTGAAGGCGCTGCAGAAGGCGCAGGTCTGGGCATTCGCTTCCTGAAGCACCTGGAACGTTGCCGCGTCCTGTTGCACCTCATCGATATCGATCCGATTGACGGCACCGATCCGGTTGAAAACGCGCGTATTATTATCAGTGAGCTGGAAAAATACAGCCAGGATCTGGCGGCGAAACCGCGTTGGTTAGTCTTCAACAAGATCGATCTGCTGGATAAGGTAGAAGCCGAAGAGAAAGCGAAAGCGATCGCTGAAGCGCTGGGCTGGGAAGATAAATATTATCTGATCTCTGCGGCGAGCGGACTGGGCGTGAAAGATCTCTGCTGGGATGTGATGACCTTTATCATTGAAAACCCGGTCGTGCAGGCTGAAGAAGCGAAACAGCCAGAGAAAGTCGAATTCATGTGGGATGATTATCACCGTCAGCAGCTTGAAGAGATTGCTGAAGAGGATGATGAGGACTGGGATGACGACTGGGACGAAGACGACGAAGAAGGCGTTGAGTTCATTTACAAGCGTTAATCAGCAAAACCCCGGCCATGTGCCGGGGTTTCTCTTTAGGCTAATTATTCTGATAAATATCTTTATACAAACGGCTTTCAAAACGCACTAACGGAATACGGCGATTACGCTGATCCGCCGGTTCTACTGCATAGCCAGAAAGATATTGCACAAACGCCATTCGTTGCCCGCTCGCTGTGGTAATGAATCCCGCCAGGTTATATACCCCCTGCAACGAACCGGTTTTCGCTGAGACTTTTCCATCCACGCCCGCCTGATGCAGACCTGCACGGTACTGCAAAGAGCCGTCATAGCCCGCCAGCGGCAGCATGGAGATAAAGTTAAGTTCATTGTCGTGTTGGGCAATATATTGCAGCACCTGCATCATGGTGGCGGGGGCAATCAGGTTATGCCGCGAAAGCCCTGAACCATCGGCAATAATGGTGTTTCCGATATCGACACCGGCTTGCTGGCGCAGGATCTGACGCACGGAGTCCGATCCGGCCCGCCATGTTCCAGGCACATTGAAGCGCGCATGGCCGATCATGCGGAAAACCGTATCGGCAATCATGTTGTCCGACTTTTTCAGCATAATCTTAAGCAGATCGTGCAGCGGGGCCGACTGTTTACTGGCAACTACCGTTCCAGGTTCGTTAACCTGAGTCTGGCGCAGCAGCGTTCCGCTCCAGGTGATACCCGCCTGTTTTAACTCATCTTTCAGAATTGCCCCGGCATAGCTGGCACCATCCTGCACGGCAAAAGCCAACGGGAGCGGCTCAGAACGTTGTGGCAGGCATCCCGTTAGCGTAAAGCGGTTCAGGTCACCAAGTACGACATCCAGTTCGCAGTATTGCGCTTCGGCAGAACCACGGGGGAGGGTGCGTACCTGACTGAACATCGTAACGGGGTAATAAGATGCCACGCGTATAAAAGCCATATCACCAGGTTTTGGGGCACTGTAGAGCGAGACGGAGAAACAGTTGCGGTCAACTATGGCGGCGGCAGGCGGAGCGCTAAAGCATTGTGTCATGTCATTCCATGGCCAGCCGGGGGCTTTATCGTGGCTGGCGAAAATGGAGGTATCTATCAACACATTGCCATCGATTTGGTTGACGCCAGATTTTTTCAAAGTCGTGACCATATTGCGAATATCCTGACGTTTTAACGTCGGATCGGCACCAAATCGCGCTACTAAGTCACCCTTAAGTATGCCGTTTTCCACATTGCCTTTGGTTTCAAGCGTCGTGGTAAAACGAAAATCGGGGCCGAGTTGAATCAACGCCGCCAGCGCAGTAATTACTTTCTGCGTACTGGCGGGTAGCGCCATCTGCTGACTGTGGTAATCAATAGCGGGGGCCGACGCGCCGACTTTTTGCACCATCAGGGCAAGGTTGGCACCTGCGGGGAGTTGAGTAATGTACTCATCAACATTTGCGGCCTGAACACTGAACGCTATACAGCTGGTCAATCCGATGATAAATCTGGAAAATCGCATAATCTCGCGCTAACAACCTGGAATCGAGCCGTCATACTACGGCGCAACGCCCTATAAAGTAAACGATGACCCTTCGGGAACTCCAGGGTAAAATGACTATCAAAATGTGAATTGTAGCTGACCTGGGACTTGTACCCGGGTCGGTATTTTTTTTGCTTCTGGTCCCGGTGAGGAGTTATGCCGGGCAGGCCGAACAGCCGGGGTGGGTGAAGACTTGCCCCATCAGGAATATTCAAGAGGTATAACAAATGCAAGCTATTCCGATGACCTTACGCGGCGCTGAAAAATTACGCGAAGAGCTGGATTTTCTGAAATCTGTGCGCCGTCCTGAAATCATTGCTGCTATCGCGGAAGCGCGTGAGCATGGCGACCTGAAAGAAAACGCCGAATACCACGCAGCTCGTGAACAGCAGGGTTTCTGCGAAGGCCGTATCAAAGACATCGAAGCCAAGCTGTCGAACGCGCAGGTGATTGATGTCACCAAAATGCCCAACAATGGGCGCGTTATTTTTGGTGCTACCGTAACGGTGCTGAATCTCGATTCTGACGAAGAACAGACTTATCGCATCGTTGGCGATGACGAAGCTGACTTTAAACAAAACCTGATTTCTGTAAACTCGCCTATTGCTCGTGGCCTGATCGGCAAAGAAGAAGATGATGTTGTGGTCATCAAAACGCCGGGCGGCGAAGTAGAATTTGAAGTAATTAAGGTGGAATACCTGTAAGAATTACCCAATACTCAAGATGTTGATGTATTGTAAAGAAAGGAAAAAGGCCGCTATGCGGCCTTTTATCAACGAACAGAGCGTGGCATTTTGCTCTCCTGCCTGCGGAAAACCCCTCGTTTTACACAGCGAATGTGTGTAACTTTAGGATAATCTTAGCGTGGCAGCGAGATTTTACGTTCTTTAGTTGGGCGATAAAGCACCAGCGTTTTACCGATGACCTGTACATTACAGGCGCCGGTTTCGCGCACGATAGCTTCCACGATCAAGGTTTTAGTTTCGCGATCTTCGGTGGCGATTTTCACCTTGATGAGTTCATGGTGCTCTAACGCTTGTTCAATCTCGGCCAGCACCCCTTCGGTCAAACCATTACTGCCAAGCAGAACAACTGGCTTGAGCGGATGTGCCAGACCTTTCAGGTGCTGTTTTTGTTTAGTACTCAGATTCATCGTATTTTTTGCTTACGTTGGGATTGAAAACGGGTCATTCTACCGCCATCTCCCATATATCACCAAATAGGCGCGTAAAAATTTACGCAATTGGTTACGATGAGTTATCCCCATGGGAAAGTTAAATGACAGGTAAGAAGCGTTCTGCCAGCTCCAGCCGCTGGCTTCAGGAACACTTTAGCGATAAATATGTTCAACAGGCACAGAAAAAGGGGTTACGTTCCCGTGCCTGGTTTAAACTTGATGAAATACAGCAAAGTGACAAACTCTTTAAACCGGGAATGACGGTTGTCGACCTTGGTGCAGCTCCGGGTGGTTGGTCACAATATGTGGTCACCCAAATTGGCGGCAAAGGCCGCATCATCGCTTGCGATCTTTTACCTATGGATCCTATCGTTGGTGTGGACTTTCTTCAGGGCGATTTTCGTGATGAACTGGTGATGAAAGCACTGCTGGAGCGCGTTGGCGACAGCAAAGTCCAGGTTGTCATGTCCGATATGGCACCAAACATGAGCGGAACACCGGCGGTGGATATCCCCCGTGCCATGTATCTGGTGGAACTGGCGCTAGAAATGTGTCGTGATGTATTAGCGCCAGGTGGCAGTTTTGTAGTGAAGGTGTTCCAGGGCGAAGGTTTCGATGAGTATCTAAGGGAAATTCGCTCCCTGTTTACGAAGGTCAAAGTTCGTAAGCCGGACTCTTCTCGTGCACGTTCGCGGGAAGTGTATATTGTAGCGACCGGGCGTAAACCCTAACCGGGAGATTTCAGACGAAAGTTTGAAAGATGCTGGATATAGAGTATCCTGACGCTGTTTTTAACACAGTTGTAATAAGAGGTTAATCCCTTGAGTGACATGGCGAAAAACCTAATACTCTGGCTGGTCATTGCCGTTGTGCTGATGTCAGTATTCCAGAGCTTTGGGCCCAGCGAGTCTAATGGCCGTAAGGTGGATTACTCTACCTTCCTACAAGAGGTCAATAACGACCAGGTTCGTGAAGCGCGTATCAACGGACGTGAAATCAACGTTACCAAGAAAGATAGTAACCGTTATACCACTTACATTCCGGTTCAGGATCCGAAATTACTGGATAACCTGTTGACCAAGAACGTCAAGGTTGTCGGTGAACCGCCTGAAGAACCAAGCCTGCTGGCCTCTATCTTCATCTCCTGGTTCCCGATGCTGTTGCTGATTGGTGTCTGGATCTTCTTCATGCGTCAAATGCAGGGCGGCGGTGGCAAAGGTGCCATGTCGTTTGGTAAGAGCAAAGCGCGCATGCTGACGGAAGATCAGATCAAAACCACCTTTGCTGACGTTGCGGGCTGCGACGAAGCAAAAGAAGAAGTTGCTGAACTGGTTGAGTATTTGCGCGAGCCGAGCCGCTTCCAGAAACTCGGCGGTAAGATCCCGAAAGGCGTCCTGATGGTAGGTCCTCCGGGTACCGGTAAAACGTTGCTGGCGAAAGCAATTGCAGGCGAAGCGAAAGTTCCGTTCTTTACTATCTCCGGTTCTGACTTCGTAGAAATGTTCGTCGGTGTGGGTGCATCCCGTGTTCGTGACATGTTCGAACAGGCGAAGAAAGCGGCGCCGTGCATCATCTTTATCGATGAAATCGACGCCGTAGGCCGCCAGCGCGGCGCAGGCTTGGGCGGTGGTCACGATGAACGTGAACAGACTCTGAACCAGATGCTGGTTGAGATGGATGGTTTTGAAGGTAACGAAGGTATCATCGTTATCGCTGCGACTAACCGTCCGGACGTTCTCGACCCAGCCCTGCTGCGTCCTGGCCGTTTCGACCGTCAGGTTGTGGTTGGCTTGCCAGATGTTCGCGGTCGTGAGCAGATCCTGAAAGTTCACATGCGTCGCGTACCATTGGCACCCGATATCGACGCGGCAATCATTGCCCGTGGTACTCCTGGTTTCTCCGGTGCTGACCTGGCGAACCTGGTGAACGAAGCGGCACTGTTCGCTGCTCGTGGCAACAAACGCGTTGTTTCGATGGTTGAGTTCGAGAAAGCGAAAGACAAAATCATGATGGGTGCGGAACGTCGCTCCATGGTGATGACGGAAGCGCAGAAAGAATCGACGGCTTACCACGAAGCGGGTCACGCAATTATCGGTCGCCTGGTGCCGGAACACGATCCGGTGCACAAAGTGACGATTATCCCACGCGGTCGTGCGCTGGGTGTGACTTTCTTCTTGCCTGAGGGCGACGCAATCAGCGCCAGCCGTCAGAAACTGGAAAGCCAGATTTCTACGCTGTACGGTGGTCGTCTGGCGGAAGAGATCATCTACGGGCCGGAACATGTTTCTACCGGTGCGTCCAACGATATTAAAGTTGCGACCAACCTGGCACGTAACATGGTGACTCAGTGGGGCTTCTCTGAGAAATTGGGTCCACTGCTGTACGCGGAAGAAGAAGGTGAAGTGTTCCTCGGCCGTAGCGTAGCGAAAGCGAAACATATGTCCGATGAAACTGCACGTATCATCGACCAGGAAGTGAAAGCACTGATTGAGCGTAACTATAATCGTGCGCGTCAGCTTCTGACCGACAATATGGATATTCTGCATGCGATGAAAGATGCTCTCATGAAATATGAGACTATCGACGCACCGCAGATTGATGACCTGATGGCACGTCGCGATGTACGTCCGCCAGCGGGCTGGGAAGAACCAGGCGCTTCTAACAATTCTGGCGACAATGGTAGTCCAAAGGCTCCTCGTCCGGTTGATGAACCGCGTACGCCGAACCCGGGTAACACCATGTCAGAGCAGTTAGGCGACAAATAAGTTCCCGCATCAGATGACTGTATTTGTACCGAAAACCCCGGGGCGTGCTCCGGGGTTTTTTCTTATCAATTCATACCAGGGATAACACCATGAAACTCTTTGCCCAGGGCACTTCACTGGACCTTAGCCATCCTCACGTAATGGGGATCCTCAACGTCACGCCTGATTCCTTTTCGGATGGCGGTACGCATAACTCGCTGATAGATGCGGTGAAACATGCGAATCTGATGATCAACGCTGGCGCGACGATCATTGACGTTGGTGGCGAGTCCACGCGCCCAGGAGCGGCGGAAGTTAGCGTTGAAGAAGAGTTGCAACGTGTTATTCCTGTGGTTGAGGCAATTGCTCAACGCTTCGAAGTCTGGATCTCGGTCGATACATCCAAACCAGAAGTCATCCGTGAGTCAGCGAAAGTTGGCGCTCACATTATTAACGATATCCGCTCCCTTTCCGAACCAGGGGCTCTGGAGGCAGCTGCAGAAACCGGTTTACCGGTTTGTCTGATGCATATGCAGGGAAATCCAAAGACCATGCAGGAAGCCCCGAAGTATGACGATGTCTTTGCAGAAGTGAATCGCTATTTTATTGAGCAAATAGCACGTTGCGAGCAGGCGGGTATCGCAAAAGAGAAATTGTTGCTCGACCCCGGATTCGGTTTCGGTAAAAATCTCTCCCATAACTATTCATTACTGGCGCGCCTGGCTGAATTTCACCATTTCAACCTGCCGCTGTTGGTGGGTATGTCACGAAAATCGATGATTGGGCAGCTGCTGAACGTGGGGCCGTCCGAGCGTCTGAGCGGTAGTCTGGCTTGTGCGGTCATTGCCGCTATGCAAGGCGCGCATATCATTCGTGTTCATGACGTCAAAGAAACCGTAGAAGCGATGCGGGTGGTGGAAGCCACTCTGTCTGCAAAGGAAAACAAACGCTATGAGTAATCGTAAATATTTCGGTACCGATGGGATTCGTGGTCGTGTAGGGGATGCGCCGATCACCCCTGATTTTGTGCTTAAGCTGGGTTGGGCCGCGGGTAAAGTGCTGGCGCGCCACGGCTCCCGTAAGATCATCATTGGTAAAGACACGCGTATTTCTGGCTACATGCTGGAGTCAGCACTGGAAGCGGGTCTGGCGGCTGCGGGCCTTTCCGCACTCTTCACTGGTCCGATGCCAACACCGGCCGTGGCTTATCTGACGCGTACCTTCCGCGCAGAGGCCGGAATTGTGATATCTGCATCGCATAACCCGTTCTACGATAATGGCATTAAATTTTTCTCTATCGACGGCACCAAACTACCGGATGCAGTAGAAGAGGCCATCGAAGCGGAAATGGAAAAAGAGATCAGCTGTGTTGATTCGGCAGAACTGGGTAAAGCCAGCCGTATCGTTGATGCTGCGGGTCGCTATATCGAGTTTTGCAAAGCCACGTTCCCAAACGAACTTAGCCTCAGTGAACTGAAGATTGTGGTGGATTGTGCAAACGGTGCGACTTATCACATCGCGCCGAACGTGCTGCGTGAACTGGGAGCGAACGTTATCGCTATCGGTTGTGAGCCGAACGGTGTAAACATCAATGCCGAAGTGGGGGCTACCGACGTTCGCGCGCTCCAGGCTCGTGTGCTGGCTGAAAAAGCGGATCTCGGTATTGCCTTCGACGGCGACGGCGATCGCGTGATTATGGTTGACCATGAAGGCAATAAAGTCGATGGCGATCAGATCATGTATATCATCGCGCGTGAAGGTCTTCGTCAGGGCCAGCTGCGTGGTGGCGCTGTGGGTACATTGATGAGCAACATGGGGCTTGAACTGGCGCTGAAACAGTTAGGAATTCCATTTGCGCGCGCGAAAGTGGGTGACCGCTACGTACTGGAAAAAATGCAGGAGAAAGGCTGGCGTATCGGTGCAGAGAATTCCGGTCATGTGATCCTGCTGGATAAAACCACTACCGGTGACGGCATCGTTGCTGGTTTGCAGGTGCTGGCGGCGATGGCGCGTAATCATATGAGCCTGCACGACCTTTGCAGCGGCATGAAAATGTTCCCGCAAATCCTGGTAAACGTGCGTTACACCGCAGGTAGCGGCGATCCGCTGGAGCATGAATCAGTCAAAGCTGTGACCGCAGAAGTTGAAGCGGCGCTGGGTAGCCGTGGACGTGTGCTGTTGCGTAAATCCGGCACCGAACCGTTAATTCGCGTGATGGTGGAAGGCGAAGACGAAGCGCAGGTGACTGAATTTGCACACCGCATCGCCGATGCAGTAAAAGCCGTTTAAAGCGTTAGATAACTGGCTAAAAAGGCGGCGATTGTCGCCTTTTTTCTCAGCGAACACATCGGTTTTGCTGTTTTTTTCCGCAGTTGATACAATGCAATAAAATTGCCCTTGCGAAGGTCATTCGCTTTGGTTAGTATTCACACCCGCTTCAGTGGGAAAGATTAAAAACTCCCGCTTTATTGGTTGAAGCATTGGTACGCGGCAACTCCGCAAGGAACAGGTTGATTATGTACGAAGCTCTTTTAGTAGTTTTCCTTATTGTGGCAATTGGCCTTGTTGGTCTGATCATGCTGCAGCAAGGTAAAGGCGCTGATATGGGAGCCTCCTTCGGAGCAGGCGCTTCCGCTACGCTGTTTGGTTCAAGTGGTTCTGGTAACTTCATGACCCGCATGACGGCGCTGCTGGCAACGTTATTCTTCATCATCAGTCTGGTGCTGGGTAACATCAATAGCAATAAAACCAATAAAGGTAGCGAATGGGAAAACCTGAGTGCGCCGGCGAAAACCGAACAAACTCAGCCAGCTGCTCCGGCTAAGCCGACCAGCGATATCCCGAACTAAAAAGTAGTATCCGTGCCGAGGTGGTGGAATTGGTAGACACGCTACCTTGAGGTGGTAGTGCCCAATAGGGCTTACGGGTTCAAGTCCCGTCCTCGGTACCAAATTCCAGAAAAGAGACGCTGAAAAGCGTCTTTTTTCGTTTTGGTCCTGGTCTGAGGAATGGTTGTCAGGTATCTGTATCTCGTCCAGTTGCTTTACTCGTAGCTGGTACTTTGAAACGATGGTGCCGGTACGCCTTAGTTATAAACTTTTCCCTTCTGCTGACATAATTGGCACTTTATTGTGTCAACTCCAGTTCCGGTACGAATACGGATATGTTTACTTCTCGATAAACCATCCTGCTCCTGTCAGTATAACTACTGATGGCTACGTTCTGCGTAATGTTTAGAGACGCATTGATAATGTTATTTAATTACTGAGAACAATGGCCGCATCATTTAAAAAGAAAAAACTAACAGTGTTTCGGTCTGATATGGATCAGAGTTGAAAAACATGTCTGATATAAAATTGAACATTGTTGATAATTGTTTATATTGGTTGTGAACTTGGATTTCTGGATGACAGTATTCAACAAATTTGTTAGAAGTTTTAAATCTCATTGGTTGTTGTATCTTTGTGTTATTGTTTTTGGTATTACGAACTTAGTCGCCTCTTCCGGAGCGCATATGGTTCAGCGATTGCTGTTTTTCGTTCTGACCATCCTGGTTGTTAAACGTATATCATCCCTTCCGCTTCGCCTGCTTGTTGCCACACCATTTGTGTTACTGACAGCGGCAGACATGAGTATTAGCCTCTATTCATGGTGTACCTTTGGTACAACTTTCAATGATGGATTTGCGATTAGTGTGCTGCAGAGTGATCCGGATGAAGTTGTCAAAATGCTGGGGATGTATATCCCTTATCTATGTGCTTTTGCCTTTTTATCCCTTCTTTTTTTGGCAGTAATAATAAAATATGATGTTTCCTTGCCGACGAAAAAAGTGACAGGAATATTATTGCTGATTGTCATTTCGGGCAGTTTATTTTCCGCTTGTCAATTTGCTTATAAAGATGCAAAAAATAAAAAAGCGTTCAGTCCATATATACTAGCGTCGCGATTTGCTACCTATACACCGTTTTTCAATCTCAATTATTTTGCTTTAGCAGCGAAAGAGCATCAAAGATTACTCTCAATTGCAAACACGGTGCCGTGTTTTCAATTATCAGTCAGGGATACAGGTATTGATACCTACGTGTTGATTGTGGGGGAGTCTGTACGTGTCGACAATATGTCTTTGTATGGATATACACGCTCTACGACACCGCAAGTCGAAGCACAAAGAAAACAGATCAAACTGTTTAATCAAGCAATAAGCGGTGCACCTTACACTGCGCTGTCGGTTCCCCTTTCTTTAACTGCTGATTCTGTTTTGAGTCATGACATTCATAATTACCCGGACAACATTATTAATATGGCTAATCAAGCAGGATTTCAGACTTTCTGGCTAAGCTCGCAATCCGCTTTTCGGCAGAATGGTACAGCAGTTACCAGTATCGCCATGCGCGCCATGGAAACAGTCTATGTCAGAGGATTTGATGAATTGTTGTTGCCGCATTTATCGCAAGCGTTACAGCAAAAGACGCAGCAAAAGAAACTGATTGTTCTTCATTTAAATGGAAGCCATGAACCGGCTTGTAGCGCCTATCCGCAATCCAGCGCTGTGTTTCAACCGCAGGACGATCAGGATGCCTGCTATGACAACTCCATTCATTACACAGATAGTTTGCTAGGTCAGGTTTTTGAATTATTAAAAGATCGCCGCGCCTCGGTCATGTATTTTGCCGACCACGGCCTGGAACGCGACCCTACGAAGAAGAACGTCTATTTTCATGGAGGCAGGGAGGCTAGCCAGCAGGCGTATCATGTCCCGATGTTTATCTGGTATAGCCCCGTTCTAGGGGATGGCGTGGATCGCACAACGGAAAACAACATCTTTTCGACAGCTTACAATAATTACCTTATTAATGCGTGGATGGGGGTAACAAAGCCGGAACAGCCGCAAACGCTTGAGGAAGTGATTGCACACTATAAAGGAGACTCACGGGTTGTGGATGCAAACCATGATGTTTTCGATTATGTGATGCTCAGAAAGGAGTTTACAGAGGATAATCAAGGTAACCCCACCCCTGAAGGGCAGGGTTGAGGTCGAATTACTGGCCTTTATTTTCCAGATTCTCCACCTGCGGCACCCCTGAAGCGGCAGAGGAGGAGAGCAGGCCAGTTTTGGCATAACCGAAAAGTTTCTCGCGGGTATCGGTGATATCCAGGTTACGCATGGTCAGTTGACCGATACGATCATCTGGCGAGAACACCGAGTCGCCTTTTTCCATCGTCAGACGCTCTGGTTTGTAGGTCAGGTTCTCTGAGACGGTATTCAGGATTGAATAATCGTTCCCGCGGCGCAGCTCCAGAGTAACTTCACCAGTGATCTGGCTGGCAACCCAGCGTTGCAGAGAGTCACGCAGCATCAGCGCCTGGGAATCAAACCAACGTCCCTGGTACAGCAGACGGCCCAACTGACGACCATGCGCGTGATACTGCTCAATGGTGTCTTCGTTGTGAATACCGGTCAACAAACGTTCATACGCAATGTGCAGCAGTGCCATCCCAGGGGCTTCATAAATGCCGCGGCTTTTTGCTTCGATGATACGGTTTTCAATCTGGTCGCTCATGCCCAGGCCGTGACGACCGCCGATGCGGTTAGCTTCCAGCATCATTTCTACGTCGTCGCTAAAGGTTTTACCGTTCAGCGCCACCGGATGACCTTGCTCAAAGCGTACTGTGACTTCTTCTGCCGGGATTTTCACGCTCTCATCCCAAAACTTCACGCCCATAATTGGGTTGACGATTTTGACGCTGGAGTTGAGGTATTCCAGATCCTTCGCTTCATGCGTTGCACCAAGCATGTTGGAGTCCGTGGAGTAAGCTTTTTCGACAGACATTTTGTAGTCGAAACCGCAGGCAATCATAAATTCAGACATCTCATGACGGCCACCCAGTTCATCAATAAAGTCAGTATCAAGCCACGGTTTGTAAATCTGCAGTTCAGCATTGGTCAGCAGACCGTAACGGTAGAAACGTTCGATATCGTTTCCTTTATAGGTGCTGCCGTCACCCCAGATATTCACGCCATCTTCTTTCATAGCAGCAACCAGCATGGTGCCGGTCACGGCGCGGCCCAGCGGCGTCGTGTTGAAATAGGTCAGTCCACCAGTGGTGTTATGAAATGCGCCACACTGAATAGCGGCAATACCTTCGGCCACCAGTTGTTTGCGGCAGTCGATCAGACGTGCGTTCTCCGCGCCGTATTCCATGGCACGACGAGGGATCGCATCATAATCCTCTTCGTCTGGCTGGCCCAGGTTTGCAGTATATGCATAAGGAACCGCTCCCTTTTGTCGCATCCACAGCAGTGCGGCACTGGTGTCCAGACCGCCGGAAAAAGCGATACCAATACGTTGACCTACCGGGAGATGCTTGAGAATCGTCGTCAT
This sequence comes from Escherichia sp. E.sYA108, assembly GCF_011754335.1. Classification (NCBI taxonomy): domain Bacteria; kingdom Pseudomonadati; phylum Pseudomonadota; class Gammaproteobacteria; order Enterobacterales; family Enterobacteriaceae; genus Escherichia; species Escherichia sp. E.sYA108. The sequence continues at coordinate 584,087 of NZ_JAAQVZ010000001.1, forward strand.
AAAATAACACCCTGCTTAATTAACTGATGATGAGCCTGGATTTCTGCTTTCACTGAATTTTTATGCAAAATAAATGAGTTTTCATTTAATCATCTTTTATCGGAGACAGGAAGAGTTTAGTGTGTTTTTTGTAAAATAATGCGCTTAAGGGAAAGCAGGAGAAGGTAAAAGTATTCAACAAATGAAAGTGAACTGGATATTCATTCACGTGATTAGCAATAAACGTTGACAAAATGTGGCGTGGATCACTATAATGCCTGCAGATTTTACGTCCCGTCTCGGTACACCAAATCCCAGCAGTATTTGCATTTTTTACCCAAAACGAGTAGAATTTGCCACGTTTCAGGCGCGGGGTGGAGCAGCCTGGTAGCTCGTCGGGCTCATAACCCGAAGGTCGTCGGTTCAAATCCGGCCCCCGCAACCACTTTCCCTTAGAGTCCTTTTTCAAATATACTGTGAAGACTTCGGCCTTCGTAGTGGGATTTGAAAAAATCCTTCTGGAAAGTGCTCCAGACCGCAGTTGCGGTTATAGGGTTCAGTTATATAAAGCCCCGATTTATCGGGGTTTTTTGTTATCTGACTACAGAATAACTGGGCTTTAGGCCCTTTTTTTATGTCTTGGGGGTGGGCTTGTCCACATTAGAGCAAAAATTAACAGAGATGATTACTGCGCCAGTTGAGGCCCTGGGTTTTGAACTGGTTGGCATCGAATTTATTCGCGGTCGCACATCCACACTGCGCATCTATATTGATAGTGAAGATGGCATCAATGTTGATGATTGTGCTGATGTGAGCCACCAGGTAAGTGCTGTGCTGGATGTTGAAGACCCCATCACCGTTGCTTATAACCTGGAAGTCTCCTCACCGGGTCTCGATCGCCCACTGTTCACGGCTGAACACTACGCCCGTTTTGTCGGAGAAGAGGTGACTCTGGTTCTCCGTATGGCGGTACAAAACCGTCGTAAATGGCAGGGCGTTATCAAAGCGGTAGACGGTGAAATGATCACAGTTACCGTCGAAGGTAAAGATGAAGTGTTCGCGCTGAGTAATATCCAGAAGGCGAACCTGGTTCCCCACTTTTAATAGTCTGGATGAGGTGAAAAGCCCGCGATGAACAAAGAAATTTTGGCTGTAGTTGAAGCCGTATCCAATGAAAAGGCGCTACCTCGCGAGAAGATTTTCGAAGCATTGGAAAGCGCGCTGGCGACAGCAACAAAGAAAAAATATGAACAAGAAATCGACGTTCGCGTACAGATCGATCGCAAAAGCGGTGATTTTGACACCTTCCGTCGCTGGTTAGTTGTTGATGAAGTCACCCAGCCGACCAAGGAAATCACCCTTGAAGCCGCACGTTATGAAGATGAAAGCCTGAACCTGGGCGATTACGTTGAAGATCAGATTGAGTCTGTTACCTTTGACCGTATCACTACCCAGACGGCAAAACAGGTTATCGTGCAGAAAGTGCGTGAAGCCGAACGTGCGATGGTGGTTGATCAGTTCCGTGAACACGAAGGTGAAATCATCACCGGCGTGGTGAAAAAAGTAAACCGCGACAACATCTCTCTGGATCTGGGCAACAACGCTGAAGCCGTGATCCTGCGCGAAGATATGCTGCCGCGTGAAAACTTCCGCCCTGGTGACCGCGTTCGTGGCGTGCTCTATTCCGTTCGCCCGGAAGCGCGTGGCGCGCAGCTGTTCGTCACCCGCTCCAAGCCGGAAATGCTGATCGAACTGTTCCGTATTGAAGTGCCGGAAATCGGCGAAGAAGTGATTGAAATTAAAGCAGCGGCTCGCGACCCGGGATCTCGTGCGAAAATTGCGGTGAAAACCAACGATAAACGTATCGATCCGGTAGGTGCTTGCGTAGGTATGCGTGGCGCGCGTGTTCAGGCGGTTTCTACTGAACTGGGCGGCGAGCGTATCGATATTGTCCTGTGGGATGATAACCCGGCGCAGTTTGTGATTAACGCAATGGCACCAGCAGACGTTGCTTCTATCGTGGTGGATGAAGATAAACACACCATGGATATCGCCGTTGAAGCCGGTAACCTGGCGCAGGCGATTGGCCGTAACGGTCAGAACGTGCGTCTGGCTTCGCAGCTGAGCGGTTGGGAACTCAACGTGATGACCGTTGACGACCTGCAGGCTAAGCATCAGGCGGAAGCGCACGCAGCGATCGACACCTTCACCAAATATCTCGACATCGATGAAGACTTCGCGACTGTTCTGGTAGAAGAAGGCTTCTCGACGCTGGAAGAACTGGCCTATGTGCCGATGAAAGAGCTGTTGGAAATCGAAGGCCTTGATGAGCCGACCGTTGAAGCACTGCGCGAGCGTGCTAAAAATGCACTGGCCACCATTGCACAGGCCCAGGAAGAAAGCCTCGGTGATAACAAACCGGCTGATGATCTGCTGAACCTTGAAGGGGTAGATCGTGATTTGGCATTCAAACTGGCCGCCCGTGGCGTTTGTACGCTGGAAGATCTCGCCGAACAGGGCATTGATGATCTGGCTGATATCGAAGGGTTGACCGACGAAAAAGCCGGAGCATTGATTATGGCTGCCCGTAATATTTGCTGGTTCGGTGACGAAGCGTAATAAACTGTAGCAGGAAGGAACAGCATGACAGATGTAACGATTAAAACGCTGGCCGCAGAGCGACAGACCTCCGTGGAACGCCTGGTACAGCAATTTGCTGATGCAGGTATCCGGAAGTCTGCTGACGACTCTGTGTCTGCACAAGAGAAACAGACTTTGATTGACCACCTGAATCAGAAAAATTCAGGCCCGGACAAATTGACGCTGCAACGTAAAACACGCAGCACCCTTAACATTCCTGGTACCGGTGGAAAAAGCAAATCGGTACAAATCGAAGTCCGCAAGAAACGCACCTTTGTGAAACGCGATCCGCAAGAGGCTGAGCGCCTTGCAGCGGAAGAGCAAGCGCAGCGTGAAGCGGAAGAGCAAGCCCGTCGTGAGGCAGAAGAATCGGCTAAACGCGAGGCGCAACAAAAAGCTGAACGTGAGGCCGCAGAACAGGCTAAGCGTGAAGCTGCTGAACAAGCGAAACGTGAAGCTGCGGAAAAAGACAAAGTGAGCAATCAACAAGACGATATGACTAAAAACGCCCAGGCTGAAAAAGCCCGCCGTGAGCAGGAAGCTGCAGAGCTCAAGCGTAAAGCCGAAGAAGAAGCGCGTCGTAAACTCGAAGAAGAAGCACGTCGCGTTGCTGAAGAAGCACGTCGTATGGCGGAAGAAAACAAATGGACTGATAACGCGGAACCGACTGAAGATTCCAGCGATTATCACGTCACTACTTCTCAACATGCTCGCCAGGCAGAAGACGAAAGCGATCGTGAAGTCGAAGGCGGCCGTGGCCGTGGTCGTAACGCGAAAGCAGCGCGTCCGAAGAAGGGCAACAAACACGCTGAATCAAAAGCTGATCGTGAAGAAGCTCGCGCAGCAGTACGTGGCGGTAAGGGCGGAAAACGTAAAGGTTCTTCGCTGCAGCAAGGCTTCCAGAAGCCAGCTCAGGCCGTTAACCGTGACGTTGTGATCGGCGAAACCATCACCGTTGGCGAACTGGCGAACAAGATGGCGGTTAAAGGCTCTCAGGTCATCAAAGCGATGATGAAACTGGGCGCAATGGCAACCATCAACCAGGTTATCGATCAGGAAACCGCACAGCTGGTTGCTGAAGAGATGGGCCACAAAGTTATCCTGCGTCGTGAAAACGAGCTGGAAGAGGCGGTAATGAGCGACCGTGACACGGGTGCTGCGGCTGAACCGCGCGCGCCGGTTGTGACCATCATGGGTCACGTTGACCACGGTAAAACCTCTCTGCTGGACTACATTCGTTCAACGAAAGTGGCCTCTGGCGAAGCGGGCGGCATTACCCAGCACATTGGTGCATACCACGTTGAAACTGAAAACGGCATGATCACCTTCCTGGACACCCCGGGGCACGCCGCGTTTACTTCAATGCGTGCACGTGGTGCGCAGGCAACGGACATCGTAGTCCTGGTTGTTGCTGCAGACGACGGTGTAATGCCGCAGACCATCGAAGCTATCCAGCACGCGAAAGCGGCGGGTGTTCCGGTGGTGGTTGCTGTGAACAAAATCGATAAACCAGAAGCCGATCCGGATCGCGTTAAGAACGAACTCTCCCAGTACGGCATCCTGCCAGAAGAGTGGGGCGGCGAAAGCCAGTTCGTACACGTATCTGCAAAAGCGGGTACCGGTATTGATGAACTGCTGGATGCTATCCTGCTGCAGGCGGAAGTTCTGGAGCTGAAAGCGGTACGTAAAGGTATGGCGAGCGGTGCGGTTATCGAATCCTTCCTCGATAAAGGTCGTGGTCCGGTTGCTACCGTTCTGGTACGTGAAGGTACTCTGCACAAGGGCGATATCGTTCTGTGTGGCTTCGAATACGGTCGTGTTCGTGCAATGCGTAACGAACTGGGTCAGGAAGTGCTGGAAGCGGGTCCGTCCATTCCGGTGGAAATCCTTGGCCTGTCCGGCGTACCGGCTGCGGGTGATGAAGTTACCGTTGTACGTGACGAGAAGAAAGCGCGTGAAGTTGCACTCTATCGTCAGGGTAAATTCCGCGAAGTTAAACTGGCGCGTCAGCAGAAATCTAAACTCGAGAACATGTTCGCCAACATGACCGAAGGCGAAGTTCACGAAGTGAATATTGTCCTGAAGGCAGACGTACAGGGTTCTGTGGAAGCAATTTCCGACTCCTTGCTGAAACTGTCTACTGACGAAGTTAAAGTGAAGATCATCGGTTCTGGCGTAGGTGGTATCACCGAAACCGACGCTACCCTGGCTGCGGCGTCCAACGCCATCCTGGTTGGCTTCAACGTACGTGCTGATGCCTCTGCACGTAAAGTGATTGAAGCGGAAAGCCTGGATCTGCGTTACTACTCCGTCATCTATAACCTGATCGACGAAGTGAAAGCGGCGATGAGCGGTATGCTGTCTCCGGAACTGAAACAGCAGATTATCGGTCTGGCGGAAGTTCGTGACGTGTTCAAATCACCGAAATTTGGTGCTATCGCAGGTTGTATGGTTACCGAAGGTGTGGTTAAACGTCACAACCCGATCCGCGTTCTGCGCGACAACGTGGTTATCTACGAAGGCGAGCTGGAGTCCCTGCGACGCTTCAAAGATGACGTTAACGAAGTCCGTAACGGTATGGAATGTGGTATCGGCGTTAAGAACTACAACGATGTCCGCACTGGCGATGTGATCGAAGTATTCGAAATCATCGAGATCCAACGTACTATCGCTTAAGGTTTTTAGGGTTCCATGCGGGATAAGGCGTTTATGTCGCATCCTGCATGGATTGCCTGATGCGACGCTGGCGCGTCTTATCAGGCCAACGTGAACAGCCCTTCCACCTGAAATTAATTTTAAAAAGGGGCTAACAGCCCCTTTTTTGTCAGGAGAATTTATTATGGCGAAAGAATTTGGTCGCCCGCAGCGCGTAGCGCAGGAAATGCAAAAAGAGATCGCTCTCATCCTGCAGCGTGAAATTAAAGATCCTCGTCTGGGCATGATGACCACCGTTTCCGGTGTCGAAATGTCTCGCGACCTGGCGTATGCCAAAGTATATGTGACGTTCCTCAACGACAAAGATGAAGACGCGGTTAAAGCGGGCATCAAAGCGTTGCAGGAAGCTTCTGGTTTCATCCGCAGCCTGCTGGGGAAAGCGATGCGCCTGCGTATCGTGCCGGAACTGACCTTCTTCTACGACAACTCTCTGGTTGAAGGGATGCGCATGTCAAACCTGGTGACCAGCGTGGTCAAACATGACGAAGAACGTCGTGTTAACCCGGACGACAGCAAGGAGGACTAATGAGTCGTCCTCGTCGTCGCGGTCGCGACATTAACGGCGTTTTGTTGCTGGATAAACCGCAGGGGATGTCCAGCAACGATGCGCTGCAAAAAGTGAAACGGATTTATAACGCCAACCGTGCCGGGCATACCGGTGCGCTGGACCCGCTGGCGACCGGCATGTTGCCAATTTGCCTCGGGGAAGCGACGAAGTTTTCCCAGTATCTGCTGGACTCCGACAAACGCTATCGGGTCATTGCGCGTCTTGGGCAGCGTACCGATACTTCTGATGCCGACGGACAAATCGTTGAAGAACGTCCGGTAACCTTTAGTGCAGAGCAACTGGCGGCGGCGCTGGATACCTTCCGTGGCGATATCGAACAGATCCCTTCGATGTATTCAGCACTGAAATATCAGGGCAAAAAACTGTACGAATACGCGCGTCAGGGCATTGAAGTTCCACGTGAAGCGCGCCCGATTACCGTTTATGAATTGCTGTTTATTCGCCATGAAGGCAATGAGCTGGAGCTGGAAATTCACTGCTCAAAAGGCACTTATATCCGCACTATCATTGACGATCTCGGCGAAAAACTCGGTTGTGGCGCGCATGTTATTTACTTGCGTCGTCTGGCGGTAAGTAAATATCCGGTTGAACGGATGGTGACCCTGGAACATCTGCGTGAACTGGTTGAGCAAGCCGAACAGCAGGATATTCCGGCTGCGGAGTTACTTGATCCATTACTGATGCCAATGGACAGTCCAGCTTCGGACTACCCGGTGGTGAATCTTCCGTTAACGTCTTCTGTTTACTTCAAAAATGGTAACCCAGTTCGTACATCCGGTGCGCCGCTGGAAGGACTGGTTCGCGTTACAGAGGGTGAGAACGGCAAGTTTATCGGTATGGGCGAAATTGACGATGAAGGCCGCGTTGCGCCTCGTCGCCTGGTGGTTGAATACCCGGCGTAATGTTAACCGTCTTGCGATAACAGGTCGCTACGAGTAGAATACTGCCGCTTAACGTCGCGTAAATTGTTTAACACTTTGCGTAACGTACACTGGGATCGCTGAATTAGAGATCGGCGTCCTTTCATTCTATATACTTTGGAGTTTTAAAATGTCTCTAAGTACTGAAGCAACAGCTAAAATCGTTTCTGAGTTTGGTCGTGACGCAAACGACACCGGTTCTACCGAAGTTCAGGTAGCACTGCTGACTGCACAGATCAACCACCTGCAGGGCCACTTTGCAGAGCACAAAAAAGATCACCACAGCCGTCGTGGTCTGCTGCGCATGGTTTCTCAGCGTCGTAAACTGCTCGACTACCTGAAACGTAAAGACGTAGCACGTTACACCCAGCTCATCGAGCGCCTGGGTCTGCGTCGCTAATTCTTGCGAGTTTCAGAAAAGGGGGCCTGAGTGGCCCCTTTTTTCAAGCTGACGGCAGCAATTCACTGGAAACTAATGTATTGTTGCTATGAATGATCTTCCGTTGCAGAGGTTCGCGCGGCTAATGAGAGGCTTTACCCACATAGAGCTGGGTTAGGGTTGTCATTAGTCGCGAGGATGCGCAGAAGATCGGGTATTAACACCAGTACCGTAAGGTACTGTCTAAGAAAGAGAAAGGATATTACATTGCTTAATCCGATCGTTCGTAAATTCCAGTACGGCCAACACACCGTGACTCTGGAAACCGGCATGATGGCTCGTCAGGCTACTGCCGCTGTTATGGTTAGCATGGATGACACCGCGGTATTTGTTACCGTTGTTGGTCAGAAAAAAGCCAAACCAGGTCAGGACTTCTTCCCGCTGACCGTTAACTATCAGGAGCGTACCTACGCTGCTGGTCGTATCCCGGGTAGCTTCTTCCGTCGTGAAGGCCGCCCAAGCGAAGGCGAAACCCTGATCGCGCGTCTGATTGACCGCCCGATTCGCCCGCTGTTCCCGGAAGGCTTCGTCAACGAAGTTCAGGTTATCGCCACCGTGGTTTCTGTTAACCCGCAGGTTAACCCGGATATCGTCGCGATGATTGGTGCTTCCGCAGCACTGTCTCTGTCTGGTATTCCGTTCAATGGCCCGATTGGTGCTGCCCGTGTAGGTTACATCAATGACCAGTACGTACTGAACCCGACTCAGGACGAACTGAAAGAGAGCAAACTGGACCTGGTTGTTGCCGGTACAGAAGCTGCCGTGCTGATGGTTGAATCTGAAGCTGAACTGCTGAGCGAAGACCAAATGCTGGGCGCAGTGGTGTTCGGTCATGAACAACAGCAGGTTGTTATTCAGAACATCAATGAACTGGTGAAAGAAGCCGGTAAACCGCGTTGGGATTGGCAGCCGGAGCCGGTAAACGAAGCGCTGAACGCGCGCGTTGCTGCGCTGGCTGAAGCTCGTCTGAGCGATGCTTACCGCATCACCGACAAACAAGAGCGTTATGCGCAGGTTGATGTCATCAAATCTGAAACCATCGCGACACTGCTTGCTGAAGACGAAACCCTGGACGAAAACGAACTGGGTGAAATTCTGCACGCTATCGAGAAAAATGTTGTTCGTAGCCGCGTACTGGCAGGCGAACCGCGTATCGACGGTCGTGAAAAAGATATGATCCGTGGTCTGGATGTGCGTACTGGTGTGCTGCCGCGTACTCACGGTTCTGCGCTGTTCACCCGTGGTGAAACGCAGGCGCTGGTTACCGCAACGCTGGGTACTGCTCGTGACGCGCAGGTTCTTGATGAACTGATGGGCGAACGTACCGATACCTTCCTGTTCCACTACAACTTCCCTCCGTACTCCGTAGGCGAAACCGGCATGGTCGGTTCTCCGAAGCGTCGTGAAATTGGTCACGGTCGTCTGGCGAAGCGCGGCGTGCTGGCAGTAATGCCGGATATGGACAAATTCCCGTACACCGTACGTGTTGTGTCTGAAATTACCGAATCCAACGGTTCCTCTTCTATGGCTTCCGTGTGCGGCGCGTCTCTGGCGCTGATGGACGCAGGTGTGCCAATCAAAGCTGCCGTTGCGGGTATCGCAATGGGTCTGGTGAAAGAAGGCGACAACTACGTTGTACTGTCTGACATTTTGGGCGACGAAGATCACCTGGGCGATATGGACTTCAAAGTTGCGGGTTCCCGTGACGGTATCTCTGCATTGCAGATGGATATCAAAATTGAAGGTATCACCAAAGAGATCATGCAGGTTGCACTGAACCAGGCTAAAGGTGCGCGTCTGCATATCCTGGGGGTAATGGAACAGGCGATCAACGCGCCGCGTGGCGATATCTCTGAGTTCGCACCGCGTATCCATACCATCAAGATCAACCCGGACAAGATCAAAGATGTTATCGGTAAAGGCGGTTCTGTAATCCGTGCTCTGACCGAAGAAACCGGCACCACCATCGAAATTGAAGATGACGGTACTGTGAAGATTGCAGCGACCGACGGCGAGAAAGCGAAACACGCGATTCGTCGTATCGAAGAGATCACTGCAGAAATCGAAGTGGGCCGCGTCTACAATGGTAAAGTGACCCGTATCGTTGATTTTGGCGCATTTGTTGCCATTGGTGGCGGTAAAGAAGGTCTGGTCCACATCTCTCAAATCGCTGATAAACGCGTTGAGAAAGTGACCGATTACCTGCAGATGGGTCAGGAAGTACCGGTGAAAGTTCTGGAAGTTGATCGCCAGGGCCGTATCCGTCTGAGCATTAAAGAAGCGACTGAGCAATCTCAACCTGCTGCAGCACCGGAAGCTCCGGCTGCTGAACAGGGCGAGTAAGGTTGCCATTTGCCCTCCGCTGCGGCGGGGGGCTTTTAACCGGGCAGGACGCCTTGTTAGCAACCGGGAACAGGACGTTCATTCAACCGTGGTCTTCGGGAGTGGGAAATGAAGCCTTTTTTGCGCTGGTGTTTCGTTGCGACAGCACTTACGCTTGCAGGATGCAGTAATACTTCCTGGCGTAAAAGTGAAGTCCTCGCGGTACCATTGCAACCGACTTTACAGCAGGAAGTGATTCTGGCACGTATGGAACAGATCCTTGCCAGTCGGGCTTTAACCGATGACGAACGCGCACAGCTTTTATATGAGCGCGGAGTGTTGTATGATAGTCTCGGTCTGAGGGCATTAGCGCGTAACGATTTTTCGCAAGCGCTGGCAATCCGACCGGATATGCCTGAAGTATTCAATTACTTAGGCATATATTTAACGCAGGCAGGCAATTTTGATGCTGCCTATGAAGCGTTTGATTCTGTACTTGAGCTTGATCCAACTTACAACTACGCGCACTTGAATCGCGGGATCGCATTATATTACGGCGGTCGTGACAAGTTAGCGCAAGATGATCTGCTGGCGTTTTATCAAGACGATCCCAATGATCCTTTCCGTAGTCTGTGGCTTTATCTCGCCGAGCAGAAGCTCGATGAGAAGCAGGCTAAAGAAGTGTTGAAACAGCACTTCGAAAAATCGGATAAGGAACAGTGGGGATGGAACATTGTCGAGTTCTACCTGGGCAACATTAGCGAACAAACGTTAATGGAAAGGCTCAAGGCGGACGCAACGGATAACACCTCGCTCGCTGAGCATCTCAGTGAAACCAACTTCTATTTAGGTAAGTACTACCTAAGTCTGGGGGATTTGGACAGCGCCACGGCACTGTTCAAACTGGCGGTTGCCAACAACGTTCATAACTTTGTTGAGCACCGATACGCATTGTTGGAATTATCGCTCCTGGGCCAGGACCAAGATGACCTGGCAGAATCGGACCAGCAATAGCTGACGTACACATCAGCCCGTAATCTTTTTTGATTGCCATCACCTTAACGGGTGAGGGCGTTGTTGTTCGTTAATACACCTACTTTGAGCCGGTTCACACTTTTCAATGAAAATTGCTGATCAATTTCATGATGAGTTATGTAGACTGGCCGCCATTAATTTTGAGGCACACGTACTACATGGCTGAATTCGAAACCACTTTTGCAGATCTGGGCCTGAAGGCTCCTATCCTTGAAGCCCTTAACGATCTGGGTTACGAAAAACCATCTCCAATTCAGGCAGAGTGTATTCCACATCTGCTGAATGGCCGCGACGTTCTGGGTATGGCCCAGACGGGGAGCGGAAAAACTGCAGCATTCTCTCTACCTCTGCTGCAGAATCTTGATCCTGAGCTGAAAGCACCACAGATTCTGGTGCTGGCACCGACCCGCGAACTGGCGGTACAGGTTGCTGAAGCAATGACGGATTTCTCTAAACACATGCGCGGCGTAAACGTGGTTGCCCTGTACGGCGGCCAACGTTATGACGTGCAATTACGCGCCCTGCGTCAGGGGCCGCAGATCGTTGTCGGTACTCCGGGCCGTCTGCTGGACCACCTGAAACGTGGCACTCTGGACCTCTCTAAACTGAGCGGTCTGGTTCTGGATGAAGCTGACGAAATGCTGCGCATGGGCTTCATCGAAGACGTTGAAACCATTATGGCGCAGATCCCGGAAGGTCATCAGACCGCTCTGTTCTCTGCAACCATGCCGGAAGCGATTCGTCGCATTACCCGCCGCTTTATGAAAGAGCCGCAGGAAGTGCGCATTCAGTCCAGCGTGACTACCCGTCCTGACATCAGCCAGAGCTACTGGACTGTCTGGGGTATGCGTAAAAACGAAGCACTGGTACGTTTCCTGGAAGCGGAAGATTTTGATGCGGCGATTATCTTCGTTCGTACCAAAAACGCGACTCTGGAAGTGGCAGAAGCTCTTGAGCGTAACGGCTACAACAGCGCCGCGCTGAACGGTGACATGAACCAGGCGCTGCGTGAGCAGACACTGGAACGCCTGAAAGATGGTCGTCTGGACATCCTGATTGCGACCGACGTTGCAGCCCGTGGCCTGGACGTTGAGCGTATCAGCCTGGTGGTTAACTACGATATCCCGATGGATTCTGAGTCTTACGTTCACCGTATCGGTCGTACCGGTCGTGCAGGTCGTGCTGGTCGTGCACTGCTGTTCGTTGAGAACCGTGAGCGTCGTCTGCTGCGTAACATTGAACGCACCATGAAGCTGACCATTCCGGAAGTAGAACTGCCGAACGCAGAACTGCTGGGCAAACGTCGTCTGGAAAAATTTGCCGCTAAAGTACAGCAGCAGCTGGAAAGCAGCGATCTGGATCAATACCGTGCACTGCTGAGCAAAATTCAGCCGACTGCCGAAGGTGAAGAGCTGGATCTCGAAACTCTGGCAGCCGCACTACTGAAAATGGCACAGGGTGAACGTACTCTGATTGTTCCGCCAGATGCGCCGATGCGTCCGAAACGTGAATTCCGTGACCGTGATGACCGTGGTCCGCGCGATCGTAACGACCGTGGCCCGCGTGGCGACCGTGAAGATCGTCCGCGTCGCGAACGTCGTGATGTTGGCGATATGCAGTTGTACCGTATTGAAGTGGGCCGCGATGATGGTGTTGAAGTTCGTCATATCGTTGGTGCGATTGCTAACGAAGGCGACATCAGCAGCCGTTACATCGGTAACATCAAGCTGTTTGCTTCTCACTCCACCATCGAACTGCCGAAAGGTATGCCGGGTGAAGTGCTGCAACACTTTACGCGTACTCGCATTCTCAACAAGCCGATGAACATGCAGTTACTGGGCGATGCACAGCCGCATACTGGCGGTGAGCGTCGTGGCGGTGGTCGTGGTTTCGGTGGCGAACGTCGTGAAGGCGGTCGTAACTTCAGCGGTGAACGCCGTGAAGGGGGGCGTGGTGATGGGCGTCGTTTTAGCGGCGAACGTCGTGAAGGCCGCGCACCGCGTCGTGATGACTCTACCGGTCGTCGTCGTTTCGGTGGTGATGCGTAATCATCGCTGAACAGCGAACACAATCTGTAAAATAATATATACAGCCCCGATTTTAACCATCGGGGCTTTTTTTCTGTTTTTTGTACTCATGTACTGGTACAGTGCAATGCATAACAACACAGTCGCACTATTTTTCACTGGAGAGAAGCCCTCATGGCAACACTAACCACCACCCAAACGTCACCGTCGCTGCTTGGCGGCGTGGTGATTATCGGCGGCACCATTATTGGCGCAGGGATGTTTTCTCTGCCTGTGGTCATGTCCGGGGCGTGGTTCTTCTGGTCAATGGCGGCGCTGATCTTTACCTGGTTCTGTATGCTGCATTCCGGCTTGATGATTCTGGAAGCTAACCTGAATTATCGAATCGGTTCTAGCTTTGACACCATCACCAAAGATTTGCTGGGCAAAGGCTGGAACGTAGTCAACGGCATTTCCATTGCCTTTGTGCTCTATATCCTGACTTACGCCTATATTTCTGCCAGCGGTTCGATTCTGCATCACACCTTCGCAGAGATGTCGCTAAACGTCCCGGCACGGGCAGCGGGTTTTGGTTTTGCACTGTTGGTAGCGTTTGTGGTGTGGTTGAGCACCAAAGCCGTCAGTCGCATGACAGCGATTGTGCTGGGGGCGAAAGTCATTACCTTCTTCCTCACCTTCGGTAGCCTGCTGGGGCATGTGCAGCCTGCGACATTGTTCAACGTCGCCGAAAGCAATGCGTCTTATGCACCGTATCTGTTGATGACGCTGCCGTTCTGTCTGGCATCGTTTGGTTATCACGGTAACGTACCGAGCCTGATGAAGTATTACGGCAAAGATCCGAAAACCATCGTGAAATGCCTGGTGTACGGTACGCTGATGGCGCTGGCGCTGTATACCATCTGGTTGCTGGCGACGATGGGTAACATCCCGCGTCCGGAGTTTATCGGCATCGCCGAGAAGGGCGGTAATATTGATGTGCTGGTACAGGCGTTAAGCGGCGTACTGAACAGCCGTAGTCTGGACCTTCTACTGGTCGTGTTCTCAAACTTTGCGGTAGCGAGTTCGTTCCTTGGCGTAACGCTGGGTTTGTTTGACTATCTGGCAGATCTGTTTGGTTTTGACGACTCGGCTATGGGCCGTTTGAAAACAGCGTTGCTGACCTTTGCCCCGCCTGTTGTGGGTGGCCTGCTGTTTCCTAACGGATTCCTGTACGCCATTGGTTATGCTGGCTTAGCAGCTACTATCTGGGCGGCAATTGTACCGGCGCTGTTGGCCCGCGCATCGCGTAAACGCTTTGGCAGCCCGAAATTCCGCGTCTGGGGCGGCAAGCCGATGATTGCGCTGATTCTGGTGTTTGGCGTTGGCAACGCACTGGTGCATATTTTATCGAGCTTTAATTTGCTGCCGGTGTATCAGTAATCAGCGGTGCCTTATCCGACATTTCTGCTGCCTACACAATGCCTGATGCGCTTCGCTTATCAGGCATTGTGTAGGGCAGCGTTGCCATCTCGGATAAGGCTTCCTACGTTAAAACACACTACCCCAATAATTCTTCCTTCACATCCATCGCCAGTTCAAACGAATGCAGGCGCGCCTGGTGGTCGAAAATCTGCCCGTTAACCATAATCTCATCGGCGTCGGTTTCGCGCAGGATCGACTGCAAGCCATGACGCACTTTCGCTTTATCGCCCACCAGCGACATACTCAGCGCCTGCTGCACACCATACTGTTCGGACGGCGACCAGAACTGATCCATATTTTGAATCGGTGGCGGCAGTTGCCCGGTTTCGCCGCGGCGCAGCTTCACAAAGGCTTGCTGCATTGAGGTAAACAGGAATTCGGCATCGCGGTTGCTGTCGGCGGCGATAATATTGATGCACACCATCGCATACGGTTTCTCCAACCGTGCCGACGGTTTGAAGTTGCTGCGATAAAGATGCAGCGCCTGGAACAACATATCCGGCGCGAAGTGTGAGGCAAACGCAAACGGCAGACCAAGCTGCGCCGCCAGTTGTGCACTGTAAAGGCTGGAGCCTAATAACCACACGGGGATTTTCTCGCCATAGCCCGGTACAGGGCGCACATGCGGATTGGGATCACGGGCGTCAAACCAGTCCACCAGCTCCGCGACATCGCGGGGGAAATTATCAATATCGCCGCTCATATGGCGACGTAGTGCCATCATTGTCCGTTGGTCACTACCTGGCGCACGACCCAGCCCCAAATCGATTCGCCCCGGATAGAGCGTATTGAGCGTGCCGAACTGTTCGGCAATCACCAACGGTGAGTGGTTTGGTAACATCACGCCGCCAGACCCCAGATGCAGCGTGGTGGTATTTGCCGCCAGATAGCCAATCAATACTGATGTTGCAGCACTGGCAATGCCGGTCATATTGTGGTGTTCCGCCAGCCAGTAGCGATGATAGCCGCGCTTTTCAGCCAGACGGGCGAGATCGAGAGAGTGGGAGAACGCTTCCCGCGCTGAAGAACCTTCGGGGATGGGGGCCAGATCGAGTAGTGAAAACGCAATGGTTTTATCAGTCATAACAGCTCACTTTGTTACCGATTAATCTTTAATACTGCATTAAAGGGTAGTTAAAGTTGTTAACAAAGTGAGCTATTTGCTTAGGCTTGCAGTTCCAGCCCAGCCAGCCGTCGCCAGTAGCCGTTACAGTCGCTGTTTGCCGTCAACGGGAGTGGTGCAGCGCCATTTTCATTAGCGCGGAAGGCGTCGAGCATCGCGAAAGTGTCAGTACCCTGCGGTGACAGGCGGACCACATCAACCAGCCCCTGCATGGATGCCAGCTCGTTACCGAGGTTGTACACGTAGCCGCTCATGGTCTGAATGCCATTGAGCACAAACACTTGTTGGTTTTCCTGCGACAGCACGTTGCGCCCGTTCGGATACTTAATGCAGCAGGTTTCACACTCATCTTTCGGGCGGTCTTCCGAACGCGCGGTAAAGCAGCGAGCAGAGTAGGCCAGCGGCAGATGACCGTAGCTCAAGACTTCCACTTCAAACTGGTTACGAATGCCCAGCTCATCGCACTGATTAAGCAGATTCACCAGCCAGTCGCGGGAAAGCTCCACCGGCATACACCAGCGCATCATGCCCTGTTTGAGCAATATTTTCAGCGTCACCGCGTTGTAGCAGTTCAGCGCGTGCCCGGCGACGAACGGCAGTTTGCGTTCAGCGCACATATTCACCACGCCGAGATCGCTGGCTTCAATCAGAAACTCACCGTTCTCAACATAGCGTTTCAGTTCGCCCAGTTCGGAGGATGCTTGCACCAGCGCCAGCGTGGAGAGCACAATCTGCTTGCCACTTCCGGCGAGTGATTTTGCCATCTCCAGCCAGTCGCCAACTTTGGTTGCCCGGCGCTTGCTGCATACCGCTTCACCAAGATAAATCACGTCGGCGCTGCTGGCGGCGGCCTGCTGATAAAATTCTTCCAGCGTCTCTTTTGGCCAGTACCACAGCACTGGCCCTAAGGAATATTTCATTGCTTTTCTCACTGCCATTTACGGTGATATGCGCCAAGGGTGGTCTGCGTGCCTTCGGACATCGACCCGAGCGTCTCCATCCACGCGCTTTGCGGCACGAAGTTTTGCGGATCGGCCTTACAACGGTCGATAGCCTGACGCCAGACTTTCGCTACCTGGCTGACATACGCAGGGCTACGCTGGCGGCCTTCAATTTTCACCGAAGCGATATTCGCCGCCATTAACTCCGGCAGTAGCTCAAGGGTATTGAGACTGGTTGGTTCTTCCAGCGCATGATAGCGCTCGCCGTTCACCAGATAACGCCCTTTACATAGCGTCGGATAACCTGCGTTTTCGCCGTCCTGATAACGGTCGATCAGCACTTCGTTCAGGCGGGATTCCAGCCCCTGCGGCGTTTGTTGCCAGCGCACGAAACGGGCCGGAGAACACGCGCCCACGGTGTTGGGCGACTCACCCGTCAAATACGACGACAGATAGCAACGACCTTCCGACATAATGCACAGGCTGCCGAAAGCAAAGACTTCCAGTGGTACAGGTGTGACCCGTGCCAGTTGTTTCACCTGATGAATCGACAACACGCGCGGCAGCACCACGCGGGCAACGTCAAAATGGCGATGATAAAAGTTAATCGCCTCTTCATTGGTCGCCGAAGCCTGCACCGATACGTGGCGCTCAATATGCGGATAACGCTCGGCGGCGTACTCCAGCATGGCGAGGTCGGCGAGTATCAGCGCGTCGGCACCCAGTTGCGCCGCCATATCCACGGCGCGCTGCCAACGGGCGTAACCGTCCGGATGCGCAAAAGTGTTAATCGCGATGTGAAGTTTGCGGCGATGTTGATGGACAAAACTCACCGCTTCCTGCAATTTTTTCTCGGTAAAGTTAAGGCCGGCGAAGTGACGGGCATTGGTATCATCTTTTAGCCCGATATAAACAGCATCTGCGCCGTTTTCGATGGCCGCCTTAAGCGCCGGGAGATTTCCGGCAGGGCAGAGCAGCTCCATAATTTTTCCTGAAGGTTGCGCTATCAAAACGCAAAAATGTTAACGAACTGGGATTTTAGTTAACCTTGCTGCGACAATTTTTGATTTAAGGCAGTTAAAGTTGTATTGGTGGTAGCAGCAATTTCATATGGAATTGTTGATTTATACCGCTATGTTATTTTTCTGATATGGCAAAATAGGATGATTGTTGAAACAGGGAGTAAAACTCGTGTTGGATAAACTGCGTTCCCGTATTGTGCATTTGGGGCCATCTCTGTTGAGTGTACCGGTAAAACTGACGCCATTTGCGCTAAAACGCCAGGTTCTTGAGCAGGTCTTAAGCTGGCAATTCCGTCAGGCGCTGGATGATGGCGAGCTGGAGTTTCTTGAAGGTCGCTGGTTAAGTATTCATGTGCGTGATATTGACCTGCAATGGTTTACCTCGGTGGTGAATGGCAAACTGGTCGTTAGCCAGAACGCGCAAGCTGATGTGAGTTTTAGTGCCGACGCCAGCGATCTGCTGATGATTGCGGCGCGTAAACAAGATCCGGATACGCTCTTCTTCCAGCGTCGGCTGGTGATTGAAGGCGATACGGAGCTGGGGCTGTATGTGAAAAACCTGATGGACGCCATTGAACTGGAGCAAATGCCGAAAGCCTTACGCATGATGCTGCTGCAACTGGCGGATTTTGTTGAGGCGGGAATGAAAACCGCGCCTGAAACCAAACAGACATCGGTAGGTGAACCATGCTAATTCGAGTAGAAATTCCCATTGATGCGCCGGGTATTGATGCCCTGCTGCGTCGTTCATTCGAAAGTGATGCGGAAGCGAAGCTGGTTCACGATCTGCGTGAAGATGGCTTTCTGACGCTGGGGCTGGTGGCGACAGATGACGAAGGTCAGGTCATTGGCTATGTGGCATTTAGTCCGGTTGATGTGCAGGGCGAAGACCTGCAATGGGTCGGCATGGCACCGCTGGCGGTAGATGAAAAATACCGTGGACAGGGGCTGGCACGCCAACTGGTCTATGAAGGACTCGATTCGCTTAATGAGTTCGGCTATGCCGCAGTGGTGACGCTGGGCGATCCGGCGCTGTACAGCCGTTTCGGCTTTGAACTGGCGGCACATCACGATCTGCGTTGCCGCTGGCCGGGCACTGAAAGTGCCTTCCAGGTACATCGTTTAGCGGATGACGCGCTGAACGGTGTAACTGGTCTGGTTGAGTATCACGAGCACTTCAATCGCTTTTAATCTCCGGGGTTTGCAGGCTGCTCAACAGTTCTGCAAACACTGCACCTTCCGCTACCAGACGCTCTTTTTGCCGTTTGGTCAGTTGCTTAACGCGATATTCTGCCCGTAACGCCAGCGAACGATCGCCCACTGGTGCGGAAAACGCCAGCGTTAGTTCTCCCTTCCCGCGCAGTGCTTTCGCCCCTTTGCCGCTTTGGTGCTGCTGATAGCGGCGTTCGACATCCGTGGTGATCCCGGTATAAAGCTTATTGTCGGCGGTACGGATCAAGTAAAGAAACCAGGGTGTCATCGTCTGCGTCGCATGTTAAGGTCAGGCCCACAGTATAAAAGAGAACAGCAATGGAAACACTCACCGCCATCAGCCGTTGGCTGGCAAAACAACATGTTGTCACCTGGTGTGTGCAGCAGGAAGGGGAACTGTGGTGCGCCAATGCCTTTTATCTTTTTGATGCGCAGAAAGTCGCCTTCTACATTTTGACGGAAGAAAAAACGCGTCATGCGCAGATGAGCGGGCCGCAGGCGGCAATTGCCGGAACGGTAAACGGTCAGCCGAAAACGGTAGCGTTAATTCGCGGCGTGCAGTTTAAAGGTGAGATCCGCAGACTGGAAGGCGAGGAAAGCGACCTCGCACGCAAGGCGTACAATCGTCGCTTTCCGGTTGCCAGAATGCTGTCGGCCCCGGTATGGGAAATCCGGCTCGATGAAATCAAATTCACCGACAACACGCTGGGCTTTGGTAAAAAACTGGTCTGGCAACGGTAACCTATAGTTAAACATGAGTACACATACCGGGGGGAGGCAATATGAGCCAGGTTTTAATTACAGGCGCAACGGGGCTGGTGGGCGGTCACCTGCTGCGGATGTTGATTAATGAACCGAAAGTTAACGCCATTGCTGCGCCGACGCGACGTCCGTTGGGCGATATGCCCGGGGTGTTTAATCCCCATGATCCGCAACTGACTGACGCGCTGGCGCAGGTCACCGATCCCATCGACATTGTGTTTTGTTGTCTCGGCACCACGCGGCGAGAAGCGGGGAGCAAAGAGGCGTTTATTCATGCCGATTACACGTTGGTGGTGGATACCGCATTAACCGGGCGGCGGCTCGGTGCGCAGCATATGCTGGTGGTCAGTGCTATGGGTGCTAATGCCCACTCGCCGTTTTTCTATAACCGCGTCAAAGGGGAGATGGAAGAAGCATTAATCGCCCAGAACTGGCCGAAATTGACCATTGCTCGTCCGTCAATGCTGCTGGGTGACCGAAGCAAACAGCGAATGAATGAAACGCTTTTTGCGCCGCTTTTTCGTTTGCTACCGGGTAACTGGAAATCCATTGATGCACGAGACGTGGCGCGGGTCATGTTGGCAGAGGCGATGCGGCCTGAGCATGAAGGCGTGACGATTTTGAGCTCTTCAGAATTACGCAAAAGAGCTGAATAATTATTCCCAAGAAATGATAGTGAGCGTAATATTCACGCGCTCAATTATCATAACTTATTCCTGGGGAATGCTATGACTGGTCAGTCTTCATCTCAGGCGGCAACGCCCATTCAGTGGTGGAAACCCGCGCTTTTCTTTCTCGTTGTCATTGCCGGTCTCTGGTATGTGAAATGGCAACCTTACTACGGCAAAGCGTTTACTGCTGCCGAAACCCACAGTATCGGTAAATCTATCCTTGCGCAGGCAGATGCTAATCCGTGGCAGGCGGCGTTGGATTACGCGATGATCTATTTTCTCGCGGTATGGAAAGCGGCGGTGCTGGGGGTGATCCTCGGTTCGTTGATTCAGGTGCTGATCCCGCGTGACTGGTTGTTGCGTACGCTTGGGCAATCGCGCTTTCGCGGCACGTTGCTGGGAACGCTGTTTTCTCTGCCGGGCATGATGTGTACCTGCTGTGCGGCTCCGGTCGCGGCGGGAATGCGTCGCCAACAGGTGTCGATGGGCGGTGCGCTGGCATTCTGGATGGGGAATCCGTTGTTAAACCCGGCGACGCTGGTGTTTATGGGGTTCGTCCTCGGCTGGGGTTTTGCGGCGATTCGTCTGGTGGCGGGGCTGGTGATGGTGTTGCTGATTGCGACGCTGGTGCAAAAATGGGTGCGTGAAACACCGCAAACGCAGGCACCGGTCGAAATTGACATACCGGAATCACAGGGCGGTTTTTTTAGCCGCTGGGGCAGGGCGCTATGGACGCTTTTCTGGAGTACGATCCCGGTTTACATCCTTGCAGTACTGGTGTTGGGTGCCGCTCGCGTCTGGTTATTCCCCCATGCCGATGGTGCTGTCGATAACAGCCTGATGTGGGTGGTGGCGATGGCGGTAGCGGGATGCTTGTTTGTCATTCCCACGGCAGCAGAAATTCCGATTGTACAAACGATGATGCTGGCAGGTATGGGAACCGCTCCGGCGCTGGCATTGTTGATGACGCTCCCGGCGGTGAGTTTGCCGTCACTGATTATGTTGCGTAAAGCGTTTCCGGCGAAAGCCTTATGGCTGACGGGGGCGATGGTGGCAGTGTCTGGTGTGATTGTCGGCGGGCTGGCGCTGTTGGTTTGATTTGAGGGAAAACATGTCGGATGCGGCGTAAACGCCTTATCCGACCTACGGTTTGCATCGTTGTAGGCCTGATAAGACGCTGCAAGCGTCGCATCAGGCATTACAAGGGCTGCTATTTAATAAACGTAAACGCCGTAGTTACCCGCTTCACGCCGCTTACCCGGCTGGCAATATCTGCCGCCGCTTTCGCTTCACGTTCAGTCACCAGCCCCATCAGGAACACTTCACCGTTTTCGGTGGTCACTTTCACGTTGGACGATTTCACCAGGTCGCTGGTTAACAGCTGCGAACGTACTTTGGTGGTGATCCACGTATCGTTAGACGCTTCGCCCAGACCAATCGGCTGGCCCTGACGAATCTCGTTATACACTTCGTTGGCACCGTCTACGCCCATAGCAATCTGTTTGGCGCGAGCCGAAAGTTCAGCGTTTGGTGACTGCCCAACCAGCAGCACTTTGCCCTGATAGGCCGTTACATTAATGCGCGCTTCTTTCTTAATTTGTTCGTCTTTCGACAATGCGCTGTTCACGCGCACTTCCAGGGTACCATCGTCTACCTGGGTGCCGACACTGCGTGGGTCAGTTGCGGCTTTGGTACCCACAGCAGCAGTACCCACTACGGCAGCGGCAACACAACCTTGCAACAGCAGCGCGGAAATAAGGACTGCGATTGGCGATAATGCCTTCATGTATTCTCCTTAAACATCCTGGTGAGGGAAAAGCGTGTTATCGATCAGATCGCACAGGCAATTTACCGTCAGCATATGCATTTCCTGAATGCGAGCACTACGATGCGAAGGAATGCGGATCTCCACATCCTGTGGCCCTAACAAACCTGCAAGTTCACCGCCGTCATAGCCGGTTAATGCCACAATGGTCATATCACGCGTAACGGCAGCTTCTACCGCTTTTACAATATCGCGGCTGTTGCCACGGGTGGAAATGGCTAACAATACATCTCCCGCATGGCCCAGCGCCCGCACCTGTTTTGCATACACTTCATCATGTAAGCGATCGTTGGCAATTGCCGTTAAGACAACATTATCAGTATTTAGTGCAATGGCAGGTAAGCTGGGCCGCTCCGTTTCGAAACGGTTGATCATGCTGGCAGCAAAATGCTGTGCATTGGCAGCGGAAGTTCCATTACCACAACAGAGGATTTTGTTGCCATTGAGCAGAGACTGAACCAGCGTCATGGCTGCACGGGAGATGGCATCCGGAAGCGCCTCTGCCGCCGCAATTTGAGTTTGAATGCTTTCAGTGAAGCAAGCTTTAATTCTTTCTTGCACGCTAATCCTTAAACCTTAATTATGAGTGGTCATTAAAGGCATCCTTAATCCACTCAACCTCATTCCCGGTGAAGGCTACCACATCGAACCGGCAATCCACAGTATCAAAACTCCCATTATGACGCGCGAGCCACAAGCGGGCAGTCTGTAATAATTTGTGTTGTTTGCTGCGGGTCACACTGGCTGCCGCGCCGCCATAAAGCGCAGAGCGGCGGTAACGCACCTCGATAAAAACGGTGGTCCGGCCTTCACGCATTATCAGATCGATCTCGCCGCCACGCTCGTTCACGTTAGCGGCGATAAACCGTAGTCCTTTGCCTTCCAGCCAGCGACGCGCTTGTGCTTCCCACGCATCGCCGGTCTGTTTGGTGGTTAACTGGCGGGGACTACCTGACCTTGTTGGTACTGTAGCCATGATAACTTCCTGTTAATCACGCAATCCGGGTTTGCCGTCAGGCTTCCGGTATTACCGTTGATTTCAAAACCCTGAACCTGGCGCATTTGTGAGAAATGATTTGCCAACGACCAGGCATCGACGCCCATCGCATACATGCGAGCCAGCGAATAATCGTTGTTCACCGCGCTGAGCGCCTGCTGCATTAACGGCAGATTACCGCCTGCCAGCATCGGGATTTCGCTGTACTGCAAGCCTTCCATCTCCAGGCGGAAATCCGGGCCAGCGGTCCCTTGCGCACTGCGGGAGCTGGCGTACAGCGTTGCACCGCTCTGGCTACCGTTACGCATGGCGATCATTGGTTTGATAAAAGCGATTTCACCCGGCGTTGCCACAATGTACACCGCATCGACACGACCGCCATTATTGGTGAACTGATCATCGGTTGGTGTGGTTTGCAGCGTTGGATTGTTGGTCGTCATGCCGGAGTCGGTTGTTTCTCTGGGAGTAATCGGGCTACCCGTTAAAGCGATACCCGAACCGCCGTTAACACCCGCGCGTAACTCGCTGGTGGAACCAAATTTTTGTTGCAGAACGGTGCCGCCGCCCAGTTTCTGCCACTCTTGCGCAAACGCATTGGCTACGCGATCGCCCAATGAACTGCGTGGGATCAGCACCAGCGGCGCTTGTTTACCCTGGTCACGAATATGACGCGCTGCATCGCGCGCTTCGTCTTCCGGTGAAAGCGCGAAGTAACAAATATTGACGCGGTTTTCGATGTTCTCCGGCTGGTTCAGTGCCAGCACGTTCAGCGGAGTGTTGCTCTTCAGCAACTCTTCAACGTTATTTTTCAGCAACGGACCGACCACAATACTCGCGCCATCCTGCTGAACCTGGCTTAAGATCTGGCTAAGTGGTTGTGATGAGGTATCGTAGATTTTCAGCTCTGCGGATGGATTTGCGGGTGCGCTTACCGCTGCGGTGCTTGTCGCCGGGGCGCTTACAGGCACCGACTGGGCCGCAGGCTGTTCACCGGTCAGATCGCTAACCGAAGCTTGTGCCGGGCTGGCAACGCCATCCACGGTTTGCGGCTGAGGTTGTTCTGCTACGTCTGCGGCAGGTGCGGCTGCTACCTGGGCCACCACTGGCTGAGTGCCGATATTTTTCGCCGCTTCAAAGCCTTGCTGAATAGTGCGACCAAATACCGCTGCCTGGCCATTCAGCGGCAACAGCAGGGCGATTTTGTTGGTCGATGCTGGTTTAAACGCTTTTACGTTAACCAACTGCGTTGGCAGCATTTTCGCGCCCGGGTTGTTCGGATAACGTTTCTGCCAGTCGGCGATCCCAGCTTTCATCATGTCAGGATCGTTACGGTTATCAAACCAGACGCGCTGCAAATCCAGCCAGCCTTGCAGAATATTTTCGTCGGCGTTGATCACCAGCGTATTCGCCTGCTCCTGAGTCATGGAGGAGAGCGCCTGCCATGTGGCGTCAATATTCTGCTGCTTTTCTTTCGCACCGAGCAGCGGTTCCTGAGCAATTAACGCGCGCAGTAAATCAATGGAAGGACGCCCCTGGCTGGCATCGATTTTTGCCTGCCAGTAACGGGCTTGCTGGTTTTGTTCTAAATCGGCAGGTGTGATTTTCGCCAGCAAGTTTTGCGCGCCAGCAAAATCTTTCTGCGCCAGTTTTATCTCTGCCGCCAGCAGTGTTTTCTCGCGACGCTGAGTATCATTCAGTTCTTGCGGTAGTTGGTTAAACAACTCAACCGCCTGCCCGGTTTTACCTTCTTTCACCAGTGCACGAATGGCGAGTAATTGCCAGTTGATCCTGGTATCATCAGAACTTTGCTGCATCTGTTGCAGGTAAAAGGCAGAATCAGCCTGCGCCGTGCCCTGCATATAAGCAGTGGACTGATCGGGAGTATGGGTGCCACAACCGGCGAAAATCAGGGCTGCCAGAACAACAGGCAGACAACGCGCGGCTTTCAAACGAGAAAATGTTGAGGGTACCATAATGTATCCAGTGATATTTTTTTTTACGCAATGCTCAATATTAAATCGGCAATACGGACGACACAATGAAACAACACCAATCGGCGGATAATTCTCAGGGGCAGCTTTACATTGTACCGACGCCAATCGGCAATCTGGCGGATATCACCCAGCGTGCGTTGGAGGTATTACAGGCCGTTGATCTGATTGCCGCCGAGGATACGCGTCACACCGGTTTATTGCTGCAACATTTTGGGATTAATGCCCGGTTGTTTGCGCTGCACGACCATAATGAACAACAAAAAGCCGAAACGCTGCTGGCGAAGCTGCAAGAGGGGCAAAACATTGCGCTGGTTTCCGATGCCGGAACGCCGCTAATTAACGATCCTGGCTACCATCTGGTGCGTACCTGTCGTGAAGCGGGGATTCGCGTGGTGCCGCTACCAGGGCCGTGTGCTGCTATCACTGCGTTAAGCGCCGCGGGTTTACCATCCGATCGTTTTTGTTATGAAGGCTTTTTACCTGCCAAATCAAAAGGCCGCCGTGATGCGCTAAAAGCTATTGAAGCGGAGCCGCGCACGCTGATTTTTTATGAATCTACCCACCGTCTGTTAGATAGCCTGGAAGATATCGTTGCGGTATTAGGCGAATCCCGTTACGTGGTTCTGGCGCGTGAGCTAACCAAAACCTGGGAAACCATTCACGGCGCGCCCGTTGGCGAGCTGCTGGCGTGGGTAAAAGAAGATGAAAACCGTCGCAAAGGCGAAATGGTGCTGATTGTCGAAGGCCATAAAGCGCAGGAAAATGACTTGCCTGCTGATGCCCTGCGCACGCTGGCGCTGCTACAGGCAGAACTGCCGCTGAAAAAAGCGGCGGCGCTGGCCGCAGAAATTCACGGCGTGAAGAAAAATGCGCTGTATAAGTATGCGCTGGAGCAGCAGGGAGAGTGATTACAGGCGTCGCAGCAGGAATAGCGCTACAACGCCTTTACCTGGCGAGTTAACGACGACACATTTCATCAATCACGCATGTGAAATGGTTATGCAGCCATAAAAATGAAGCCGGGATAGCGGTGGAGACTTTAGCCGTGAGAAAACGTTCTGTCGCATCCTGTTTTCCTTCGCCAGTCACCAGTAACAAAACTTCGCGGGCATTGAGAATATCCTTCAGGCCTAAGGTGATCCCACGAGTCACGGGACGGTCCGCGGTTTTTAACATCTCATGTTGCTGTGTTCTGGCATCAAGTTGACTGATATGGCAGGCTGGTTGCAGGCTTTCTCCCGGTTCGTTCAGCCCAAGATGACCGTTTTTCCCCAATCCGAGAACGCATAAATCCAGACCGCCTTTGCGCGCAATCAGGTTCGTTACCCGTTCGCACTCTGTCTCATTTATCTCTTCGGAGCGAAAGCTGATGAGCTGGTCTTCACGCAGCCCCAGCGGCTGCACGATATGCTGTTGTAGGAAAGTTTCGCAGGTGCCAGGCATCGTTAATGGCAGATCCACCCATTCGTCGAGCTTCACGAAGGTGAGATGGCTGACATCAACCTGCTGCTGGTGGATTTTTTCTACCAGATAATGATACGTCAGTAATGGCGTGGCTCCGGTCGCCAGGCAAATCACGGCATCCGGTTTGCGACGGATCACGGCCAATAAATATTCGCTGGCACGTTCACTTAATGCCGTATAGTTTTCAACTTGTTGAAGGGGTTGCACAGGATGAAATTCCTTAAGTAAAGAGGCACCGCCAGACGCGGTGCCTCGTTCCATTTACAAAATGCCGAATGCAGAACAAACAATAGAAAGAACAAACGTCACGCCGATTAACAGCACCGGATGCGCTTTTTTCACCCGCAGGAAGTAATACATCAGCAGGGTGTAGGCCATCGGTAAAATATTCGGGAAGACTTTATCGAAGAAATCCTGTTGCAGTGCGACGCTGTGGGTACTGTCGATGGCAAACGACGTCACCACGTTAATATGCACATACGAAGCGATCAGCCCGCCGATTACTGTGATCCCGAGGATGGTTGCCGAACGAGCAATCATCTGCGAGTTCTCTCGCACTTTATCGATAGCCTTCACGCCGACTGAATAACCGACGTGGGTCCAGCCGACGCGCAGGAAAAAGATAAGCAGGTAAACGGCGAAAAACAAAATCGGTCCCAACAGGTTCCCCTGACTGGCAAACGATGAGCAAATCCCCGCCATAATTGGCAACAAGGTAAACCAGAAAATCGCATCGCCAATCCCGGCGATTGGGCCAAACAGCGCCACTTTGAGGCCTTTAATGGTGTCGCGGTTTTCTCCTTTTTCTTCCATCGAAATTAATAACCCCATCAGGAATCCGACCAGATTAGGGTGGGTATTAATAAATTCGAGGTTATCTTTCATCGCCGCGCTTAGGCCCGGTTTGTCGTCCTTATAAATCTTTTTCAGGATCGGCAACATCGCCCAGGTAAAACCGCCCGCCTGCATCCTTTCGTAGTTAAAGCTTGCTTGTAGCAGTGACGAACGAAAGCCCAGACGGGTGATATCTTTTTTACTGATTTCAGATCCCATTGCTGTAGTCCTCTTCTTCATTTTTACTGGCAACGGGCTGCGGTTGCGCTTGCTGCCGGGATTTCGCATTGAAAAACTCATACACCGCAAAGCCTGCGCCCAGTACGGCAACCGGCAACAGGTTGCTGACCTGGATGTAGCAAACGAACAGGAAATCGGCGATCAGGTAAGGGATATATTGCGCTTTGAACATCACGCGCAGCAGCAAGCCAAAACCAACGGCAGGCAGAATACCGCCAGCCACTTCAAAGCCGTGGGTCAGCCAGGCGGGCATCGCTTTCACCAGCGCCTGCATCGCCCCTTGTGCCAGGTAAGTACAGAGGAAAGCAATCACCGCATACGCTGAAGCGACGATGAGCATCGTTGTCCAGTTAAGTCGGGAAAATGCTGCCGTATCCGCCTCTTTTGCGCATTTATCGGCTTTGGTCATAAATAATGAGAAAGCGGAATAGAAGAACAGAATGACGTACTGCATTAACAAACTAAACGGCAGGCCAAGACCAATTGCCGTTTTGGCATCAACGCCCGTAGACCATGCAATGACAGTGGTCATCAGACCCGCCATAATAGGGTTGGGCGGCTGAACACCACCTGCAGGGGTTAATCCGGCGAAAGCCAACTCTGTCAGGCCACCGGTAATTAAGCCAGTCTGAATATCACCGAGAATAGCACCTGTAAGGGTACAAACGATTATCGGGCGGAATAAAAATAAGGCTTCCAGCCAAAAATCAATCCCCAGAAAGAAAACTAACGCCGCCAGGGATAATCCCTGGAGTAGGGTTATTTCATGCATTTTTATTACCTCAAACCAATATTAAGGCGATTTTAGATTTAGTCAGGGATTTGTTCTTTTTGATCGCCAGGGACGTCCTGAATGAAAACATTCACGCCACGTTGTTTAATAAAACGTAAGTCCGTGAGATCCTGGTCATCGACATAAACTTTACTGCTGATTTGCTTTTTCCCTTCCGAGAAATGCATATTGCCGACGTTGACATCTTTCAGGTCAATACCACCTTCTACCAATTTACGTACCGTTTGTGGCGTACGGCAAATCAGGAAGATCTTCTGATGTGGTGCAGCTTTGCCGATGACGTTAATGGTTTTTTCGATAGTAAAGAAACGAATGCCAAAGCCGTAGGTTTCTGCGGTAATACCCATTAATTTCTGTTGAATATCATCGTTAGCGACAACATCATCCACGACTACCAACAGATTCGCACCGATGGTGGATGTCCAGGTCACGCCAACCTGACCGTGAACCAGACGGTTATCAATACGGGTTAAGAGAATATTTGGACTGCTCATTGTGTAATCCTCACCATAAAGTTGAATAATATAATCTTTTTAAATATATTATTGTTGCGATATTGTACTGATGTATTTATTAAGGTTTAGTTATCTCCTTTACCATTAAGGCACTCCCCGATATTAATCGGGAAGTACATTGGGATAAATCATAAAAAACTAATGATTATGCTGAAATTCGATTCGCTGAACCACAGACATTAATTTTATTTCTGACAACTTCTTTCATCGCATCCATTCCGACGCGCATATAATAACGAGGATCATTACCCTGAGGATTTTCCGCAAACCAGGCTTTAACCGCGCCAGCGAAGGCTATTTTTAATTCTGTGGCAACGTTCACTTTTGTTACGCCAAGTTCAATAGTGCGACGGACAAATTCATCCGGGACATCGCTGGCACCATGCAGCACCAGAGGAACATCCACCACTTCACGAATTTCCGCCAGCCGCTGGAAATCAATCTTCGGCGTTTTGCTGTATAAGCCGTGCGCCGTACCAATCGCTACCGCCAGGCTGTCGACGCCAGTCAGTTCGACAAAGCGTTTAGCTTCTTGTGGATCGGTCAGGAATGCACTTTCGGCGTCAACGCTCATGTCATCTTCAACACCGCCGAGGCGGCCCAGTTCTGCTTCCACGCTGCAATCCTGGGAGTGGCAGAAGTCGACAACCGATTTCACCAGCTTCACGTTCTCGGCAAACGGGAAATGACTGCCGTCGATCATCGCGCTGCGCACGCCTGCGTGGACTTTACGGCGAATATCATCCAGCGATTCGTGGTGATCAAGATGCAGTGCCAGCGGCATGTTATAGGTCGTGGAATAGGCGCTACACAGGGCGTAGATCTCTTCCAGCGCGATATGCTTAAAGGTCCCCGGCGTCCCGGCGAGGATCACCGGCGATCGCATTTCACTGCACACTTCGAGGATCGCCTGGATCGTCTCGGCGTTATGAATGTTAAAGGCAGGCACCGCGTAGCCATTGGCCTGGGCGTCCTGTAACAGATATTTGGTGGAGATAATGCTCATAATGCGATCCTCTTATGCCTGCCACGGATGAATGATTACGCCTTGCACCACGCGGTTAACGGTGCCACTGGCTGATGGGGTATCCGGCGTATTACCCATGTGCAGCGACTGCATCAGTGCAAATGTCTGGGCGTACATCAGGAAGCAAAATGCCTGCTCAACGTCGATAAAGTGACGGGACGGCGGCAGGATGATATGTGGACCGGCGGCAATAACGTCGTTGCTTTCCGCGGCGATGGCGATTACGCGCATTGCCTGGTTATCGCGGCGGAGTTCTGCCAGCAGATCAAGATCATACTGACGGGTGTAAGGGTGGCTGGAGACAAACACCACCACCAGCGTTTCGTTATCGACCAGCGATTTCGGGCCATGACGGAATCCGGTCGGGGAATCATAGAAGGCCGCCAGTTTACCCGCTGTCAGTTCCAGCACTTTCAGCGCCGACTCGCGTGCTGCGCCCTGTAAGCCACCGCTGCCGAGATAAACGATCCGTTTCCACGGTGCGTAACCAAACACACCTTCGCTGAAATCGCCCAGTGAGGTCAGGATCGCCTGGCAACGATCCGCCACATCGCGGAAGGTTTGGCTGTTGATCGTCTCAGGTGCGAAAACCGCGAGGCAGCTGGCCATCATGGTGGTAATGCTGCTGGTCATCGCGAAGCCGCGATCGTGCGTTTCTGCGGGCATCAGCAGGGCAAACGCGTTGTCGCTGTTGATCGCGTTTTGGTAAAGAGCGCCCGCTTCGTTGCAGGTGATCGGCAGGTGATAGCATTCTGGTACAAATTGATTTGCCAGTTCCACGGCGGCGACGCTTTCCGGGCTGTTGCCGGATCGACCGAAGGAGATCAACAGCAGCGGATGAGCTGGATTCAGGTAGTCCATCGGATTAGTGACCAGATCGGTGGTCGGTACGGCGCTGAAGTTTTTACCGGTATGGCTGGCGAGCCACGGCGCGATGATGTCACCGATAAATGCCGAGGTTCCGGCTCCGGTCAGGATGATCCGCAGATTCTCTTTGCGCAGTAACGGTTCAAGGAAGTTATTGAGCGCGGAACGTAGCGCGTCGATGTTGGTGAGTGAACGGATCCATGCGCGAGGCTGATGGCGGATCTCTTCTTCAGTCCATGTACCGGTTGCGGCAGCAGCAGGGGTGTAATTTTCTGGCATAACTCAATCCTTAGTCTGATGAACTTGACGTCGGCGTTGTCGCTTTCGCTTGCCTTTCGTTTCATTTCACTTGGTGATTTCTTTCGTTGGTTAAAATTTATAGAAAAGAAACTGAAAGTTCAATGAAGAAAAAGGAAATAAAACGAAATCTGTGATCGTTGAAAGAAAAGGCAAGGGAAGTAAAAGGGATTGCTGGATGCGGCGTAAATACTTTATCCGGCCTTACGGTCACCAACCGTAGGTCGGATAAGACGCATTAGCGTCGCATCCGACACCGCTGCACAGATCAAAACGAAAGAAAAAGAAGGCCTTACGGGGGAAGTGAAGGCCTAATAAAGGAGCAAACCATCAAAACGAAGCTAATTGACCCTGAATCCAGATTTGTTGCACATGCAGCCCGCTATCCAGCGCAACGACGCTGGCGCGTTTGCCCGGTTTAAGCGATCCCAGAACACCATCAACACCCAGCATTCGCGCCGGATGCAGCGACGCCATATGGATGGCTTCCGCAGGCGTTACGCCCGTCAACTCGACCATGTTGCGCACTGCCGCATCGACAGACAGCGTACTGCCCGCCAGCCCACCGGACGCGGTACGGACAACGCCACCGCGCATCTGCACTTCTTCACCACATAACGTATAGTGACCATCCGGCATCCCGGCTGCCTGCATCGCGTCGGTGATCAGTACGATCCTCTCTTTCGCACAGCAACAACAGAGCGACATTGCCGCCGGATGTACATGATGACCATCGGCTATCAGTTCCAGCCAGGCGCGCTTGTCTGTTAATCCCGCGCCAACCATTCCCGGTTCGCGGTGATGTAAACCTGTCATCCCGTTATAGCAATGCACCAGGCCGTCGGCACCAGCATCAAACGCGGCACGGGTTTGTTGCCAGGTCGCCGCGCTATGCCCCAGCATCACCCGTACGTTTTGCTGTTTAAGATGGCGGATGGCCTGCAATGCCCCTTCTTTTTCCGGTGCCAGCGCCACCACGCGCAAGGTATGCTGAGAAACGGCAATCAATTGATCCAGCTCGGCAATTTCCAGCTCGCGGAACAGCTCCGGTGGATGCGCGCCTTTATTCTGCGGCGTGAAGTACGGTCCTTCGAGATAACTCCCCAGCACTTGCGCACCAGGTCCGCCGCGTTGGCAACGTTGAGCAATACGTTCCAGCGCCGCATGAATGGTATTAAGCGGCGCGGTTACGGTGGTCGGTAACCAACTGCCGACACCTTCGCGTGCTTTGTGCATTGCCAGCTTGTCGAGCACATCCGGCGCGTCATCCATTACATCAACGCCCGCACCACCGTGTACATGGGTGTCGATGTAAGCGGGACAGAGCAGTTCCGCATCGCGTTCAGTCACGCCCACTGGAATCGGTTCGATTGCTGCGATTACACCGTCAGCAATACGCAACTGATGGTCATCGAGCCATCCCTCTTCAGTCAGCAGCCTTCTGGCGCGCAGAACGTGTGTCATATTCCTTCCTCGACCGGACATTCTTCATGGCAGCGGCCTAACTCGTCCACCAGACTGGTCAGCCCACGGTGTCCACACTCCAGCGCCTGCACACGGAACTCTTCACCGCTTAACCCTTCGCGCTCCAGCACCATTTCCAGTAGCAGTTGCAAATTGGTGCCGGTGATCACTTCACAGCCCGGTTTTTGCATCGCCAGCGTTGAAGCTACGCGAAACGGCGTGCCGCCCAGCAAATCCGTCAGAAAAACAATGCCGTCTTCACAATCCAGTTGGGCGATGGCCTCTTCAAGCTGCGATGTAAGCAGCGCGGTGCTTGAGGTTTCCGGAAAATCGATGGCGATAAACTGCGATTGCTCACCGAGAATTTGCTTCATTGCTTTTTCCATGCCGCTGGCAAATCCGCCATGCCCTGTCAAAATAATACTTAACATCTAATACCTCATTGTATTTAAAGGAAATGGCAGAATTTACCGACGATGCCGAGAACCACGGTAATCGCAATCAGGCGCAGCGGACTCCAGCCGCGGCGTACCAGCCAGAACATGGTCAGGGTGTAGACCAGCGGTAAGAAGGCTGGCATCAGTTTGTCGATAACATCAGCCTGTAACTTAACCACTGCGTCGCCCGCGGTGATTTCCAGCGTGGTGCTTAAACGAACATAGGTTGCCACCAGCGCGCCGATTACCGTCATCCCAACGATAGATGCCGCATGGCCGACTTTTTTGGTATTTGCTTTAATGAGTGGAATCGCCGCCACGCCCATGCGGTAAGCATAATGCGCCAGACCAAAACGCAGCCCCAGGTGCACCACGTTGAACAGCACAATAAAGACGACAGCGCCAAGAATAGAGCCTTGTAGCGCGAGGCTTGCACCTATCCCGCCACAAATCGGCAGTAGCGTTAGCCAGAACATCGCATCGCCAATCCCGCCGAGCGGCGCACCGACGGCAATTTTGGTGCTCTGAATACTGTTAACGTCCTGCTTAGAACGCTCCATCGCAAGGATAATGCCGATAACAAACGTCACCAGAAACGGATGGGTATTGAAGAAACCCATATGCCCCTTCATGGCGCGCGCCAGGTCGCGTTTATTAGTGTGGATCTTTTTCAGTGCTGGCAGCAGGCCGTACAGCCAGCCGGAAGCCTGCATACGTTCGTAGTTGAAAGAAGCCTGTAACAGCATGGAACGCCAGGCGACGCGGTTGATATCTTTTTTCGTCAGCTCTGCGCCAATGCTCTGATCTTCATACACGTTTTCATTGACGCCAGTCAGCAGTGTTTCTTCGTTTTCACTGACGTTCGGCAGGGTGGTTTGATTAGATGCCATCTTCAAATTCCTCTTTCTGTGCCGCAGGTTGAGTCGGTTCAGGAGATTTACGCAGCAGGTCGATCAGCGCCATCGCCAGCGCGGCGGCAGCAATAGCCAGCACCGGTAACTTGAGCCAGGCCGCGGCAACAAAGCCCAGGATGAAGTAGGGGATGTAGACGTTTTTCATCATGATTTTCAGCAGCACGGCAAAACCGATTGCTGGCATGATGCCGCCCGCGACGCCGAGGCCGTCGATTAATCGTTGCGGCAGGACATCAATGATGGTTTTGGCATGTTCTGCGCCGAAGTAGATAGGCAGGAAAGCGCAGAGAAAATAGAAAGTGCCGAGTGCCAGCAATGCCAGATAGTTCACGCGTTCAATGCCGCGTGTATCGGCGTTCTCCGCCATCCGGTCGCAGCGGGACATCACGCCAGACATCACCGAGAACAGGAAGGTAATCCCCATCTGTACTGCGACAGCGAAAGGTACGGCGACACCGACCGCGACATCGGGTTTCACGCCAGTAGTAATGGCAAACGCCGTGCCGACGATAGTACCGATAATCACGTTAGGCGGCTGTGCGCCCGCCAGAGGGGCCAGCCCCATCCACACCAGTTCCAGCGTACCGCCGGTTAAAATACCGGTATGCAGATCGCCAAGTACCAGCCCGACCAACGGGCCGAGAACCACCGGGCGGTGCATATGGGTTAAGCCGTTAAACATATCCAGGCCAGCGATAAAGGCGATAATGCCCAACGCAAATGCCTGCAACAGACTGATTTCCATGATGAATCCCTCAAAGTAATTTAAAGAGGTCCACAGCAGGCTCTGTTGGGACGCCCTGAACGAAGCATTCCACCCCAGCGGCTTTCAGGTCGTTAAATGCTGCGATATCACCCGCATCCACAGAAACCGTTTTGGCGATTTGTTGCTTGCCATTGGCGTAGTGCATATTGCCAACGTTAATGCGATTCACCGGAACGCCACCTTTCACCAGCGTCAGGAAATCGGCCGGTGTTTTACAAACCAGCAGGATTTTCTGTCGATCGGCGGCGCGATGAATGTTGTCGATGACTTTTTGCAGCGTCCAGAAACGTACGGCGATCCCTTCTGCCAGTACCATTTCCATCAGGTTTTGTTGTACCGGATCTTCGGCAACCTCGTCGTTGGCTACCAGCACCAGATTTGCCCCCGCAAATCCGACCCACTGAACGCCGACCTGACCGTGAATCAAGCGTTCATCAATCCGACTTAAAACAATATTTGGCATAGCGTGTTCCTCTTTGTTTTGCTTATTGGCCTTCACAGGCTGTGTGGTACTGCGCCAGGATGTCCTGAATATGGTTGATAATGAGTTCCCGTGGCGTTGGCTGCAGCTCGCCGGAGCGAACTTTCACGTACTGCAGCGGCAGATACTGACTGATCAGCGGCAGCGGAATTGGTGAATCCGCCAGATTACGAACCAGATGAGCGAAAGCGTC
This sequence comes from Escherichia sp. E.sYA108, assembly GCF_011754335.1. Taxonomy (NCBI): domain Bacteria; kingdom Pseudomonadati; phylum Pseudomonadota; class Gammaproteobacteria; order Enterobacterales; family Enterobacteriaceae; genus Escherichia; species Escherichia sp. E.sYA108. Next base: position 619,032 of record NZ_JAAQVZ010000001.1, read on the forward strand.
ATCAATCTGGCTGTCCGGCCAGTAATAGCGCACGCGATCCGAGTAGCTATAACCACGCGCCAGACGACGCGCGTTGCCGTCACCGTGGTAGTGGCTTTGCCAGTATTCCGGGCGGTCGAGCATCACGTTTTCCAGCACCTGACGCAGACCAGAACAGGCTTTTGCTGGCACCAGTTCTTCTTCAATCGCCGCCAGAGAGAACAGAGCTTCACGCAGAGCAAAGGTCAGCGCCGGGCCAACTTTCAGAATGGCAAAGTGGTCAATCACCAGCTGGCGCAGCGATTGCGGTGTTTGATAATCGGTAGAGTGCGCTTCGAAAATCAGCGTTTCGTAGTTTTCGACCATCTGGCTTAAGGCGGTCGCTTTGGCGGGCTGATAATCAATAACGTTGGTGTGATCGAATTCGACGCCGGGTTGAACCACCAGGGCAATGATGCGTGGCCAGATGGCATTCAGACCCTGCTTTTCAAAAGCGTGACGATGGGCTTCCAGCGTGGCGCGGGCGGCATCCGGCGTGGTGACCGCCAGCTCGCTTAAGGTTTCATGCGCGCCGCCAGGCACCGGGACTTCGGTACCAATGACATACTCCAGATCGGCTTCGCCAAAGTGTTCAAGACAGGTTTCTTCCGCCACTTTCGCCAGACGGGCGGCGCGTTCAGCCACGATGTCATCAGTTAAGGGAATCGGATCGTCCTGACAGGACATGCTGCAATCAAGGTGAATTTTTTTGAATCCTGCCGCCACGTAGCTTTTAATCAAATCATCGGCATTGGCCATTGCCTGAGCGGCAGGCAGGTTTTGCCAGCGGTTTGGCCCCAGATGGTCACCACCCAGAATCAGCGCATCCTGCGGGAAATTCAACGAGTCGGCGAGCTGACAAACAAAGCCGCGAAAATCGGCGGGCGTCATTCCGGTATAACCGCCGAACTGGTCCACCTGATTGGAGGTTGCTTCAATCAGTAACGGCGTTTGGTTTGCACTGGCGTAGCGGATTGCAGCTTCCAGCACCAGCGGATGTGCGGAACAAACGGCGTAAATCCCATTTGTTTTGCCCGCTTTGTGCTGTCTCACCATTTCTGTCAGATGTTTCACTTTCCTCTCCAGTTCAGATTACTGCGACATTAATCTTTCGTTTTGTTTCAGTTGATACTGCGTCATGGTGAGATAAAAATAAAACGAAAGATAATGGTTTTCTGATCTGATTCACAAAAGAAACATAATGAAAGCCACTGAAACGAGAGTAGCTTGCGCCAATGGGTAAGGTGGGCTTGCATTTGCTTAATAGAAAGGCGTTAATAGGCAAAACGAAATGAAACGAAAGTTTTACGAAAGGACTTACTATGAGTAATACCGACGCTTCAGGTGAGAAGCGAGTGACAGGCACCAGCGAGCGACGAGAACAGATCATTCAACGCCTGCGCCAGCAAGGAAGTGTGCAAGTTAATGATCTATCGGCGTTGTATGGTGTATCTACTGTGACGATCCGCAACGATCTGGCGTTTCTGGAAAAGCAGGGGATCGCTGTGCGTGCCTATGGTGGCGCGTTGATCTGCGATAGCACAACGCCGTCAGTCGAGCCATCAGTGGAAGATAAAAGCGCGCTGAACACCGCGATGAAACGCAGCGTTGCGAAAGCTGCCGTTGAGTTGATTCAGCCTGGTCATCGGGTGATCCTCGACTCCGGGACCACCACTTTTGAGATTGCTCGTCTGATGCGCAAGCACACTGACGTAATTGCGATGACCAACGGTATGAACGTGGCTAATGCGTTGCTGGAAGCGGAAGGCGTTGAGCTGCTGATGACCGGGGGGCATTTGCGCCGTCAGTCGCAATCTTTTTACGGTGATCAGGCTGAGCAATCGCTGCAAAATTACCACTTCGATATGCTGTTTCTTGGTGTAGATGCGATCGATCTGGAGCGCGGCGTCAGCACGCATAATGAAGATGAAGCCCGTTTAAACCGTCGGATGTGCGAAGTTGCGGAACGGATCATCGTGGTCACCGATTCCAGTAAGTTCAATCGTTCTAGTTTACATAAGATCATTGATACTCAACGTATCGACATGATCATTGTTGATGAAGGCATTCCTGCGGATAGTCTGGAAGGACTGAGAAAGGCTGGGGTTGAAGTGATTCTGGTCGGGGAATGAGAAAGGATGCCCGCTGGTCAACACCAATGCGTTCGGCGGGCATTGTGAACACCATCAATGGCTTTCTTCTGTCTCTTGGGTGAGGCTTTCCCAGTCGGCAGGAGGATGTCCTCTTTTTAACATTTTACTGAATACGGTATAGGCATCTGTTTTTTTACCGTAGGTGCGCAGCGTGTTTTCATCGTTCATCCATCCCAGAATGATGACTTTCTCTTTTTCACTGTAACGAAAGAAGAGACGATAGCGACCAGCGCCAAATTTTACCCGTGACCAGTCTTTATTTTTCCCAGAGCCTAACGACTTGCCATGACGGAATGCCGGTGATGATGGATTGACCGTGATATGCTCCTCAATCACTTTATGGACCACCGCCAATAACTTTGTGGCAGCTTTTCTCTGATAATTTTCAGGATCTTTTCCCTTTAATGCCTCGACTTCGGCAACTAAAGCATCGTAGGTTTCCTGAAAACAGGGATGAGCATATAGCGCCCAACCATTAACCCTTTGTGGAAAATCCATTATTCGTCGTCGCCAATCTCATCGTCAATGTTGACGTCCATGCCAGCGACAAGTTTCTTTCCTTGTTGAATGTCGAATGGACGAGTTTTTTGCGGGTTGTTCTGGATATCTGCATCCAGAAAACGCAAAAATGCATTCATAGTATGATCCTCCTGTTCATCTCCCAGTCGGCACATAAATACTTGCCCACCAGGCAGAATTTCGTAATGAATGCTGTCCAGGCCAGGCTTCAGTTTTAAGGCCTCACGCACTGGCGCGGGGATAGTTGTTTGTCCGCGTATAGTGACCTTTGATTCAGTGGTCAGTACAGCGTTAGAGCGAGCATTAGCGGGCATTATTTACTGTCCTTTTACAGCCTGTTTTCTGCTCAAATTATAAGCTTGAACTAAGGTAATGCAAATGCATTATTAATGGATGTGTGGACTTTAAACAATAAAAACATGGCACTAAGGCCATGTTTTGCGAGGGACGTTCCAAAAGAAATCAGGTCACCGGTGCCGGGTTAAACACCGCCAGCTGGTTATGCAGTCCCCATTGATCCGAGAAAGTTTTCTTCTTCCCGCTGGCGACGTCGAGAATAAAGTGAAACAACTTCCAGCCCACTTCTTCAATGGTTTCTTCGCCGGTAGCGATAGTGCCCGCGTTAATATCCATTAAATCAAACCAGCGGTTCGCCAGCTCGGTGCGGGTCGCCATTTTAATGACGGGTACCGCCATCAGGCCGTACGGCGTACCACGACCGGTCGTAAACACTTGCACGGTGATACCCGAAGCCACCTGTTGCGTGCCACAGACAAAATCGCTGGCTGGCGTCGCGGCGTAAATTAATCCGCGTTTAGTCGGGCGTTGGCCGGGCGACAGCACTTCAACAATTGCACTTTTACCCGATTTAGCAATGGAGCCGAGTGCCTTCTCCACCACATTTGCCAGACCGCCTTTCTTGTTCCCCGGCGAAGGGTTGGCGCTGCGATCGGTTTTTCCCATATTGAGATAGTTATCGTACCACTCCATCTCCTCCAGCAGCCGTTTGCCGACCTCTTCGTTCACAGCGCGTGGTGTCAGCAGATGTATCGCGTCACGCACTTCTGTGACTTCTGAAAACATCACCGTTGCGCCGCAGCGCACCAATAGATCAGACGCATACCCAACCGCCGGGTTTGCCGTTACGCCAGAAAACGCATCGCTGCCACCGCACTGCATGCCGACAACCAGTTCTGAAGCCGGACAGGTTTCTCGCTGACGTTGATTCAGTTTTTGTAGATGGCGTTCGGCGACCTGCAAAATATCCTCGACCATGGACTGAAAACCGACATGCTTTTCATCCTGCAAACTGACAATGCTGGCGCTTTCTACTGGAATAGCTTGCACATCATCCGTTCCAGTCAGTAGGCGTTCAGGCTGCAACTTTTCACAACCCAGACCAATCACCATTACTTCGCCGCCAAAGTTAGGGTTCAGCGAAATATTGTGAATGGTACGAATAGGTACAACTGCCGCGGGTGCGTTAATCGCCACGCCACAACCGTACAAATGATTCAGCCCCACCACGCCATCGACGTTCGGGTATTTCGGTAGCAGATCGCGTTCAATGATTTTTACTACGTAGTCCACCACGCCTGCCACACAGTGGACGCTGGTGGTGATGCCGAGCAGGTTTTTGGTGCCCACGCTGCCATCGGCATTGCGATAGCCCTCAAAGGTGTATCCTTCCAGCGGCGGTAAGGGTTCCGGGACTTTGGTTGCCAGTGGCAGCGTATGTAACGGCGGCGCTTCCGGTAGTACAACCATTGATTCGTCGATCCAGCTTCCGCGTGGGATTGCGCGCACGGCGTAACCAATCACCTCGCCATAACGAATAATTTCACCATTAGCCGGAATGTCCAGCAATGCGACTTTATGCCCCTGGGGAATATGTTCAATTAATTCCAGCCCATCCGGAAAACGCGTTCCTGCTTTCAGGCCATTATCATTAACAATAATTGCCACATTATCTGTGTCGTGAACTTTTATATAAAACGCAGTTGGCGTTTCTTGTCTGATTTTGATGTTGGCCATTGTGCAATATTCTCCAGCCAGGGACTATTAAAATGAGGACCTGGTCTCATTTAAAAATAAATAACTTCATTGGGTGAAATAAGAATGTCAGGAGTTTAAATGCAGAAATGTGATCAATGTCAATCATTTCAGGGATTGCAGTACCTCCCGGCAAGGTAAAGCGCAAATCTGTGCTTTAGCGCGCAACCTTATGTGCATATGCTCAAAATAATATTTAAATAGTATTAATTAAATTAGCATTTGCACAATGATTATTATTCTCGCGCTGCTTATACTAATTCCCGAGTTCATTGTCGTAACGGCATAAATGAAACTCATAAATAACACCTTCCCCATAATAATAAAAATCAGCATAAGTACCCGAGGTAAATAAAATGATGCTGGACACCGTTGACGAAAAAAAGAAAGGCGTGCATACCCGCTATTTAATATTACTGATTATTTTTATTGTTACCGCCGTTAACTACGCCGATCGTGCAACGCTGTCTATTGCTGGTACCGAAGTGGCAAAAGAGTTGCAGTTAAGTGCGGTTTCGATGGGTTACATCTTCTCTGCTTTTGGCTGGGCCTACTTGCTGATGCAAATTCCCGGCGGCTGGCTGCTTGATAAGTTTGGCTCGAAGAAAGTTTACACTTACAGCCTCTTTTTCTGGTCGCTGTTCACCTTCCTGCAAGGCTTTGTCGATATGTTTCCGCTGGCCTGGGCTGGGATCTCCATGTTCTTTATGCGCTTTATGCTGGGGTTCTCGGAAGCGCCATCATTCCCGGCGAACGCCCGTATTGTCGCCGCCTGGTTCCCGACGAAAGAACGTGGTACTGCCTCCGCCATCTTTAACTCGGCGCAATATTTCTCGTTGGCGCTCTTTTCGCCGCTGCTTGGCTGGCTGACTTTCGCCTGGGGCTGGGAGCACGTCTTTACCGTTATGGGGGTGATTGGTTTTGTGCTGACGGCGCTGTGGATCAAGTTGATTCATAACCCGACAGATCACCCACGTATGTCTGCGGAAGAGCTGAAGTTTATCTCGGAAAATGGCGCGGTGGTCGATATGGACCACAAAAAGCCGGGCAGTGCGGCAGCAAGCGGACCCAAACTGCATTACATCAAGCAATTGCTCTCTAACCGCATGATGCTGGGCGTATTTTTCGGACAATATTTTATCAACACCATCACCTGGTTCTTCCTCACCTGGTTCCCAATTTATCTGGTGCAGGAAAAAGGCATGTCGATTCTGAAAGTGGGTCTGGTCGCCTCGATTCCGGCACTGTGTGGCTTTGCGGGCGGCGTGCTGGGAGGTGTCTTCTCGGATTATCTGATCAAACGCGGTTTGTCCCTGACCCTGGCACGTAAGCTACCAATTGTGCTGGGAATGTTGCTGGCTTCCACCATCATCTTATGTAACTACACCAACAACACCACGCTGGTGGTCATGCTGATGGCGCTGGCTTTCTTTGGCAAAGGATTTGGTGCGCTGGGCTGGCCAGTGATTTCTGACACCGCGCCGAAAGAGATTGTTGGCCTCTGCGGCGGCGTCTTTAACGTCTTTGGCAATGTTGCCTCCATTGTCACTCCACTGGTGATTGGCTACCTGGTAAGTGAACTGCACTCCTTCAATGCAGCACTGGTTTTTGTGGGATGTTCAGCGCTGATGGCGATGGTCTGCTACCTCTTCGTAGTCGGCGACATTAAACGTATGGAATTGCAGAAATAAGCAAAGGTATAAGCGATGAATAACGATGTTTTCCCGAATAAATTCAAAGCCGCACTGGCTGCGAAACAGGTACAAATTGGTTGCTGGTCAGCTCTCTCTAACCCGATTAGCACTGAAGTTCTTGGTTTGGCTGGGTTTGACTGGCTGGTGCTGGATGGTGAACATGCGCCAAACGATATCTCCACGTTTATTCCGCAGTTAATGGCCCTGAAAGGCAGCGCCAGCGCGCCAGTAGTGCGAGTGCCGACCAACGAGCCGGTAATTATTAAGCGTCTTCTGGATATCGGTTTCTATAACTTCCTGATTCCTTTTGTAGAAACAAAAGAGGAAGCAGAGCAGGCGGTGGCATCAACTCGTTACCCACCGGAAGGCATTCGCGGCGTCTCCGTTTCTCACCGCGCCAATATGTTTGGCACCGTGGCGGATTATTTCGCTCAGTCGAACAAGAACATCACTATTCTGGTCCAGATAGAAAGTCAGCAGGGCGTAGATAACGTCGATGCTATTGCCGCTACCGAAGGTGTAGACGGCATCTTCGTCGGCCCCAGCGATCTGGCTGCGGCATTAGGCCATCTCGGCAATGCCTCGCACCCGGATGTACAAAAAGCAATTCAGCACATTTTTAACCGTGCCAGCGCGCACGGCAAACCCAGCGGCATCCTCGCACCAGTCGAGGCTGATGCGCGTCGTTATCTGGAATGGGGTGCGACGTTTGTGGCTGTCGGCAGCGATCTCGGCATCTTCCGCTCTGCCACTCAGAAACTGGCTGATACCTTTAAAAAATAACCACCACCGCAACAAGAGAGATGATTGATATGACTATGAAAGTTGGTTTTATTGGCCTGGGGATTATGGGTAAACCAATGAGTAAAAACCTTCTGAAAGCAGGTTACTCGCTGGTGGTTGCTGACCGTAACCCAGAAGCTATTGCTGACGTGATTGCTGCAGGTGCAGAAACAGCCTCTACGGCTAAAGCGATCGCTGAACAGTGCGACGTCATCATAACCATGCTGCCAAACTCCCCTCATGTGAAAGAGGTGGCGCTGGGTGAGAATGGCATTATTGAAGGCGCGAAGCCAGGTACGGTATTGATCGATATGAGTTCTATCGCACCGCTGGCAAGCCGTGAAATCAGCGAAGCGCTGAAAGCGAAAGGCATTGATATGCTGGACGCCCCGGTGAGCGGCGGTGAACCGAAAGCCATCGACGGTACGCTGTCAGTGATGGTGGGCGGCGACAAGGCTATTTTCGACAAATACTATGATTTGATGAAAGCGATGGCGGGTTCCGTGGTGCATACCGGGGAAATCGGTGCAGGTAACGTCACCAAACTGGCAAATCAGGTCATTGTGGCGCTGAATATTGCTGCGATGTCAGAAGCGTTAACGCTGGCAACCAAAGCGGGCGTTAACCCGGATCTGGTGTATCAGGCAATTCGCGGTGGGCTGGCGGGCAGTACCGTGCTGGATGCCAAAGCGCCGATGGTGATGGACCGCAACTTCAAACCGGGCTTCCGTATTGATCTGCATATTAAGGATCTGGCGAATGCGCTGGATACTTCTCACGGCGTCGGCGCGCAACTGCCGCTCACAGCTGCGGTTATGGAGATGATGCAGGCACTGCGTGCAGATGGTTTAGGAACGGCGGATCATAGCGCCCTGGCGTGCTACTACGAAAAACTGGCGAAAGTCGAAGTTACTCGCTAATGACGTCGTGCCCGGATGGCGTATTGCAATCCGGGCCTGGAATCCAGGCCGAATAAGAGAAACGCCCTCCGGCGTCATGTGGTAACAGGCATAGGTATGAAAATCGTAATCGCCCCAGACTCTTATAAAGAAAGTTTATCTGCCAGCGAGGTTGCGCAGGCGATAGAAAAAGGATTTCGGGAAATTTTTCCTGATGCACAGTATGTTTCTGTTCCGGTTGCCGACGGTGGTGAAGGAACGGTGGAAGCGATGATTGCAGCCACCCAGGGGGCTGAACGTCACGCCTGGGTTACAGGGCCGCTGGGCGAGAAAGTGAATGCCAGTTGGGGGATCTCCGGCGATGGCAAAACCGCGTTTATCGAAATGGCGGCGGCCAGTGGGCTGGAACTGGTACCTGCGGAAAAACGCGATCCACTCGTGACCACTTCACGCGGTACTGGCGAGTTAATCCTGCAGGCGCTGGAGAGCGGTGCGACAAACATTATTATCGGCATTGGCGGCAGCGCCACCAACGACGGCGGCGCAGGCATGGTACAGGCGCTGGGGGCGAAATTATGCGATGCCAACGGCAATGAAATTGGTTTTGGCGGCGGTAGTCTTAATACTCTGAATGATATTGATATTTCCGGTCTCGATCCGCGCTTAAAAGATTGTGTCATCCGCGTCGCTTGTGATGTCACCAACCCGTTAGTCGGCGACAGTGGTGCTTCGCGCATCTTTGGCCCACAAAAGGGAGCCAGTGAGGCGATGATTGTCGAGCTGGACAATAACCTCTCTCACTATGCCGATGTTATTAAAAAAGCGCTGCATGTTGATGTGAAAGATGTCCCCGGCGCAGGAGCTGCGGGCGGTATGGGCGCGGCGCTGATGGCGTTTCTTGGTGCAGAACTGAAAAGTGGTATTGAAATCGTCACTACGGCGCTGAATCTGGAGGAACATATTCACGATTGTACGCTGGTGATCACTGGTGAAGGGCGTATTGATAGCCAGAGTATTCACGGCAAGGTACCGATTGGTGTCGCAAACGTGGCGAAGAAGTACCATAAACCGGTGATTGGCATTGCGGGTAGCCTGACCAATGATGTTGGCGTTGTACATCAGCATGGCATTGATGCGGTCTTCAGCGTACTGACCAGCATTGGTACGTTAGACGAAGCACTCCGCGGAGCTTATGACAATATCTGCCGTGCTTCACGTAATATCGCCGCGACACTGGCGATTGGAATGCGCAACGCGGGGTGACAAGGGCGCGCAAACCCTCTATACTGCGCGCCGAAGCTGACCAGACAGTCGCCGCTTCGTCGTCGTCCTCTTCGGGGGAGACGGGCGGAGGGGAGGAAAGTCCGGGCTCCATAGGGCAGGGTGCCAGGTAACGCCTGGGGGGGAAACCCACGACCAGTGCAACAGAGAGCAAACCGCCGATGGCCCGCGTAAGCGGGATCAGGTAAGGGTGAAAGGGTGCGGTAAGAGCGCACCGCGCGGCTGGTAACAGTCCGTGGCACGGTAAACTCCACCCGGAGCAAGGCCAAATAGGGGTTCATAAGGTACGGCCCGTACTGAACCCGGGTAGGCTGCTTGAGCCAGTGAGCGATTGCTGGCCTAGATGAATGACTGTCCACGACAGAACCCGGCTTATCGGTCAGTTTCACCTGATTTACGTAAAAACCCGCTTCGGCGGGTTTTTGCTTTTGGTGCCCAGGGTAAGATGAATATCTACGGTATTAATAACAGACTTTGTAAGAAGTTATTAAGTCTATATTGCATTTAAAAGGTCGTAATTATACATATATTTCTCTCATTAATTGTAAGTTCGCAGGTATTGTCCGATCGTTGAATCATTTGGGCGTTATAACCTAAATTTTTACCGTCCAATAATCAATATTTCTATTGTGATTGTTAACCACTGCGTGCATTGAAGGGTGAAAAATATGTGCAATTGAGAAGCCTTTCATTGATGCCAGCCTTGTCATCATGACAAACAATAATAGATGCTTATTTTCCTCGCAGGGTTCTTTCGCACTATCAAAAAATGCTCATTTACCCGGCATTACAGTCAACGAAGCAACATTCTATGGCCTACGCTGATGTAAAGCACAGCGAAAATCCTCCTTGTTGACTTCGTCTGACCTTATCGCGGCGACCAGCAATTATTCGTTTTGTGATCCTCAACACAAAATGCTATTCGTTGCCTATGAGGGGAGAAGAATTTATGGAAAACGATTGCATTCACAAAATGACGTCCTGCCAGAAGAGAAAAAGTTGACGTTAATCAATTGTTCGAGATGATCAATACCTGTATTCGAAATTTTAAAATATTGATAAAATAAATGTTTGTTCTCCAACAAATAGCGTGAAAAAATGTGACGTGCCGCATTATTTATCGCTGAAAATGGTTTGTTTATAATAAAATTTGAGAACTTACTCATTAAATTTAACTCAAATTTTGCCTGGTAATTATCCGGTAATTGCTTGAAATATAGTCTCAGCCCCTTTTTTGTATTAACCACATAAAGAATGATGTTATCGCCATAAAATATGGTTATCCCCGTCATTTTTTTTGACAAAAGTCAGGGTTTATGCTGATTTTCATACTTTAACTTGTTGATACTTAAGGGTATTTAATTTTGGTGACGATGCCATGGAAAGTATTGAAAGTTAATTTGTGAGTGGTCGCACATATCCTGTTCATTTCATTTTGATACACTTCATACCGTCAATGAGGTAATTAACGTAGGTCGTTATGAGCACTATTCTTCTTCCGAAAACGCAGCACCTGGTAGTCTTTCAGGAAGTTATTAGAAGTGGTTCTATCGGCTCGGCTGCAAAAGAGTTAGGGTTAACTCAACCGGCCGTCAGTAAAATCATTAACGATATTGAAGATTATTTTGGGGTGGAGTTAGTGGTGCGGAAAAATACCGGTGTAACATTAACACCTGCCGGTCAATTGTTACTCTCCCGTTCCGAATCCATTACCCGTGAAATGAAAAATATGGTTAATGAGATAAGCGGTATGTCTTCTGAGGCGGTGGTGGAAGTCTCATTTGGTTTTCCTTCATTGATTGGTTTTACTTTTATGTCAGGGATGATCAACAAGTTCAAAGAGGTGTTCCCGAAAGCGCAGGTTTCTATGTATGAAGCGCAACTGTCTTCGTTCTTACCGGCAATCCGCGACGGTCGACTGGATTTTGCGATTGGTACGTTAAGCGCAGAAATGAAGCTTCAGGATTTACATGTTGAGCCGCTGTTCGAGTCCGAGTTTGTGCTGGTAGCCAGTAAGTCCCGAACATGCACCGGCACCACCACGCTGGAGTCGTTGAAGAACGAACAGTGGGTGTTGCCACAAACCAATATGGGGTACTACAGCGAACTACTTACTACGTTACAAAGAAATGGCATCAGTATTGAAAACATCGTTAAAACCGACTCAGTCGTGACAATTTATAATCTTGTTCTCAATGCTGATTTCTTAACTGTAATTCCTTGTGATATGACATCACCTTTTGGTTCTAATCAATTTATTACTATTCCGGTTGAAGAAACATTACCTGTGGCACAATATGCCGCGGTATGGTCGAAAAATTATCGTATTAAAAAAGCAGCATCGGTTTTGGTGGAATTAGCCAAAGAGTATTCATCTTATAATGGGTGTAGACGAAGGCAATTAATTGAAGTTGATTAGTTATTTGTTTTAATTTAAACATAAATAATCCACCTGTCTGTTTTGCAGGTGTCGGTTACGGTTACCTACATATTTAATTCAGGCTAAGAGGTTTTATAATGCATATTACATACGATCTCCCGGTTGCTATTGATGACATCATTGAAGCAAAACAACGACTGGCTGGGCGAATTTATAAAACAGGTATGCCTCGCTCCAACTATTTTAGTGAACGTTGCAAAGGTGAAATATTCCTCAAATTCGAAAACATGCAGCGTACCGGTTCATTTAAAATTCGTGGCGCATTTAATAAATTAAGTTCACTGACTGATGCGGAAAAACGTAAAGGTGTAGTGGCCTGCTCTGCGGGCAACCATGCGCAAGGGGTTTCGCTCTCCTGCGCGATGCTGGGTATTGACGGTAAAGTGGTGATGCCAAAAGGTGCGCCGAAATCCAAAGTCGCGGCAACGTGCGACTACTCCGCAGAAGTCGTTTTGCATGGTGATAACTTCAACGACACTATTGCTAAAGTGAGCGAAATTGTCGAAATGGAAGGCCGTATTTTTATCCCACCTTACGATGATCCGAAAGTGATTGCTGGCCAGGGAACGATTGGTCTGGAAATTATGGAAGATCTCTATGATGTCGATAACGTGATTGTGCCAATTGGCGGCGGCGGTTTAATTGCAGGTATTGCGGTGGCAATTAAATCTATCAACCCGACCATCCGTGTTATTGGCGTACAGTCTGAAAACGTTCACGGCATGGCGGCTTCTTTCCACTCCGGAGAAATAACTACGCACCGAACTACCGGCACCCTGGCGGATGGTTGTGATGTCTCCCGCCCGGGTAATTTAACTTACGAAATCGTTCGTGAATTAGTCGATGACATCGTGCTGGTCAGCGAAGACGAAATCAGAAACAGTATGATTGCCTTAATTCAGCGCAATAAAGTCGTCACCGAAGGCGCAGGCGCTCTGGCATGTGCTGCATTATTAAGCGGTAAATTAGACCAATATATTCAAAACAGAAAAACCGTCAGTATTATTTCCGGCGGCAATATCGATCTTTCTCGCGTCTCTCAAATCACCGGTTTCGTTGACGCTTAATTAATTCGTTGAGGATAGGATATGAGTACTTCAGATAGCATTGTATCCAGCCAGACAAAACAATCGTCCTGGCGTAAATCAGATACCACATGGACGTTAGGCTTGTTTGGTACGGCAATCGGCGCCGGGGTGCTGTTCTTCCCTATCCGCGCAGGTTTTGGCGGACTGATCCCGATTCTTCTGATGTTGGTATTAGCATACCCCATCGCGTTTTATTGCCACCGGGCACTGGCGCGTCTGTGTCTTTCTGGCTCTAACCCTTCCGGCAACATTACGGAAACGGTGGAAGAGCATTTTGGTAAAACTGGCGGCGTGGTTATCACGTTCCTGTACTTCTTCGCGATTTGCCCACTGTTGTGGATTTATGGCGTTACTATTACCAATACCTTTATGACGTTCTGGGAAAACCAGCTCGGCTTTGCACCGCTGAATCGCGGCTTTGTGGCGCTGTTCCTGTTGCTGCTGATGGCTTTCGTCATCTGGTTTGGTAAGGATCTGATGGTTAAAGTGATGAGCTATCTGGTATGGCCGTTTATCGCCAGCCTGGTGCTGATTTCTCTTTCGCTGATCCCTTACTGGAACTCTGCAGTTATCGACCAGGTTGACCTCGGTTCGCTGTCGTTAACTGGTCATGACGGTATCCTGATCACCGTCTGGCTGGGGATTTCCATCATGGTTTTCTCCTTTAACTTCTCGCCAATCGTCTCTTCCTTCGTGGTTTCTAAACGTGAAGAGTACGAGAAAGATTTTGGTCGCGACTTCACCGAGCGTAAATGTTCACAAATCATCTCTCGCGCCAGTATGCTGATGGTTGCAGTGGTGATGTTCTTTGCCTTTAGCTGCCTGTTTACGCTGTCTCCGGCGAATATGGCTGAAGCGAAAGCGCAGAATATTCCAGTGCTTTCTTATCTGGCTAACCACTTTGCGTCCATGACCGGTACCAAAACAACGTTTGCGATTACACTGGAATATGCCGCTTCCATCATCGCACTCGTGGCTATTTTCAAATCTTTCTTCGGTCACTATCTGGGGACGCTGGAAGGGCTGAATGGTTTGATTCTGAAGTTCGGTTATAAAGGTGACAAAACCAAAGTGTCGCTGGGTAAACTGAATACTATCAGCATGATTTTCATTATGGGCTCCACCTGGGTTGTTGCCTACGCCAACCCGAACATCCTCGACCTGATTGAAGCCATGGGCGCACCGATTATCGCATCACTGCTGTGCCTGTTGCCGATGTATGCCATCCGTAAAGCGCCGTCTCTGGCGAAATACCGTGGTCGTCTGGATAACGTGTTTGTTACCGTGATTGGTCTGCTGACCATCCTGAACATCGTATACAAACTGTTTTAATCCGTAACTCAGGATGAGAAAAGAGATGAATGAATTTCCGGTTGTTTTGGTTATTAACTGTGGTTCGTCTTCGATTAAGTTTTCCGTACTCAATGCCAGCGACTGTGAAGTATTAATGTCAGGTATTGCCGACGGTATTAACTCGGAAAATGCATTCTTATCCGTAAATGGGGGAGAGCCAGCACCGCTGGCTCACCACAGCTACGAAGGTGCATTGAAGGCAATTGCATTTGAACTGGAAAAACGGAATTTAAATGACAATGTGGCCTTAATTGGCCACCGCATCGCTCACGGCGGCAGTATTTTTACCGAGTCCGCCATTATTACCGATGAAGTCATTGATAATATCCGTCGCGTTTCTCCACTGGCACCCCTGCATAATTACGCCAATTTAAGTGGTATTGAATCGGCGCAGCAATTATTCCCGGGCGTAACTCAGGTGGCGGTATTTGATACCAGTTTCCACCAGACGATGGCTCCGGAAGCTTATTTATACGGCCTGCCGTGGAAATATTATGAAGAGTTAGGTGTACGCCGTTATGGTTTCCACGGCACGTCGCACCGCTATGTTTCCCAGCGCGCGCATTCTCTGCTGAATCTGGCGGAAGATGACTCCGGCCTGGTTGTGGCGCATCTTGGCAATGGCGCGTCAATCTGCGCGGTTCGCAACGGTCAGAGTGTTGACACTTCCATGGGAATGACGCCGCTGGAAGGCTTGATGATGGGTACCCGCAGTGGTGATGTCGACTTCGGGGCGATGTCCTGGGTCGCCAGCCAAACCAACCAGAGCCTGGGGGACCTGGAACGCGTAGTGAATAAAGAGTCGGGATTATTAGGTATTTCCGGCCTTTCTTCGGATTTACGTGTTCTGGAAAAAGCCTGGCATGAAGGTCACGAACGCGCGCAACTGGCAATTAAAACCTTTGTTCACCGAATTGCCCGTCATATTGCCGGACACGCTGCTTCATTACATCGCCTGGATGGAATTATATTCACCGGCGGAATAGGAGAGAATTCAAGTTTAATTCGTCGTCTGGTCATGGAACATTTAGCTGTATTAGGCGTAGAGATTGATACAGAAATGAATAATCGCTCTAACTCTTTTGGAGAGCGAATTGTTTCCAGTGAAAATGCGCGTGTCATTTGCGCCGTAATTCCGACTAACGAAGAAAAAATGATTGCTTTGGATGCCATTCATTTAGGCAAAGTGAACGCGCCCGCAGAATTTGCATAATTTAGTTGAAGTATTGTAGAGAGATTATTTTTCATGAAGGTAGATATTGATACCAGCGATAAGCTGTACGCCGACGCATGGCTTGGCTTTAAAGGTACGGACTGGAAAAACGAAATTAATGTCCGCGATTTTATTCAACATAACTATACACCTTATGAAGGCGATGAATCTTTTCTCGCCGAAGCGACGCCTGCCACCACGGAATTGTGGGAAAAAGTCATGGAAGGCATCCGTATCGAAAATGCGACTCACGCGCCATTGGATTTCGATACCAATATTGCCACCACAATTACCGCTCATGATGCAGGATATATTGACCAGCCGCTGGAAAAAATAGTGGGTCTGCAAACGGATGCGCCATTAAAGCGTGCACTGCATCCGTTCGGCGGCATTAATATGATTAGAAGTTCATTCCACGCGTATGGTCGTGAAATGGATAGCGAATTTGAATACATCTTTACCGATCTGCGTAAAACCCATAACCAGGGCGTATTTGATGTTTACTCACCGGATATGCTGCGCTGCCGTAAATCTGGTGTACTGACCGGTTTACCAGATGGTTATGGTCGTGGGCGTATCATCGGTGACTACCGCCGCGTGGCGCTTTACGGCATCAGTTATCTGGTACGTGAACGCGAACTGCAGTTTGCCGATCTCCAGTCCCGTCTGGAAAAAGGCGAAGATCTCGAAGCTACGCTCCGTCTGCGTGAGGAGCTGGCGGAACATCGTCGTGCGCTGTTGCAGATTCAAGAAATGGCGGCGAAATACGGTTTTGACATCTCCCGTCCGGCGCAGAATGCACAGGAAGCGGTGCAGTGGCTCTACTTCGCTTACCTGGCGGCAGTGAAATCGCAAAATGGCGGCGCGATGTCGCTGGGGCGCACGGCATCGTTCCTCGATATCTACATTGAGCGCGACTTTAAAGCAGGCGTACTCAATGAGCAGCAGGCACAGGAACTGATCGACCACTTCATCATGAAGATCCGTATGGTGCGCTTCTTGCGTACGCCGGAATTTGATTCGCTGTTCTCCGGCGACCCGATCTGGGCGACGGAAGTGATCGGCGGGATGGGGCTGGACGGTCGAACCCTGGTGACCAAAAACTCCTTCCGCTATTTGCACACCCTGCACACTATGGGGCCTGCACCGGAACCTAACCTGACTATTCTGTGGTCGGAAGCCTTGCCGATTGCCTTCAAAAAATATGCCGCGCAGGTGTCTATCGTCACATCCTCTTTGCAGTATGAAAACGACGATCTGATGCGTACTGACTTCAATAGCGACGATTACGCGATTGCCTGTTGCGTCAGCCCAATGGTGATTGGTAAGCAAATGCAGTTCTTTGGAGCACGCGCTAACCTGGCGAAAACGCTACTGTACGCAATCAACGGCGGAATGGACGAGAAGCTGAAGATTCAGGTTGGCCCGAAAACGGCTCCGTTGATGGATGACGTGCTGGACTACGACAAAGTGATGGATAGCCTCGACCACTTCATGGACTGGCTGGCGGTACAGTACATCAGCGCGCTGAATATCATTCACTACATGCACGACAAGTACAGCTACGAAGCTTCGCTGATGGCGCTACATGATCGTGATGTCTATCGCACCATGGCGTGCGGCATCGCGGGCCTGTCGGTGGCAACGGACTCCCTGTCTGCCATCAAATATGCTCGTGTGAAACCAATCCGTGATGAAAACGGCCTGGCGGTGGATTTCGAGATTGACGGCGAATATCCGCAGTATGGCAACAACGACGAGCGCGTAGACAGCATTGCCTGCGATCTGGTTGAACGCTTTATGAAGAAAATTAAAGCTTTGCCAACCTATCGCAATACTGTGCCGACCCAATCGATTCTGACTATCACCTCTAACGTGGTGTACGGTCAGAAAACCGGGAACACGCCGGACGGTCGCCGCGCCGGAACACCGTTCGCGCCGGGCGCTAACCCGATGCACGGTCGTGATCGCAAAGGCGCCGTAGCCTCATTGACGTCGGTGGCGAAACTGCCATTCACCTACGCCAAAGATGGGATCTCGTACACCTTCTCCATCGTCCCTGCGGCGCTGGGCAAAGAAGATCCGATACGTAAAACGAACCTTGTCGGCCTGCTGGATGGGTATTTCCACCACGAAGCGGATGTCGAAGGCGGTCAACACCTCAACGTCAACGTAATGAATCGGGAAATGCTGCTGGATGCCATCGAGCACCCGGAAAAATATCCTAACCTGACAATCCGTGTCTCTGGCTACGCCGTGCGCTTCAACGCACTGACCCGTGAACAGCAACAGGATGTTATTTCACGTACCTTTACCCAGGCGCTCTGACGCCGGAGGATGTATGAAAAAGATTATCGAAACGCAACGTGCCCCAGGCGCAATCGGCCCTTATGTTCAGGGCGTTGATTTAGGCAGCATGGTCTTCACCTCCGGGCAAATTCCGGTTTGCCCACAGACCGGTGAGATCCCGGCTGATGTGCAAGATCAGGCGCGTTTAAGCCTCGAAAACGTCAAAGCGATCGTGGTTGCTGCCGGACTGAGTGTGGGCGATATCATCAAGATGACCGTGTTCATCACCGATCTGAATGATTTTGCCACCATCAATGAAGTCTATAAGCAGTTCTTCGATGAACATCAGGCGACCTACCCGACCCGGAGCTGTGTGCAGGTCGCGCGTTTGCCGAAAGATGTGAAGTTGGAAATTGAAGCCATCGCAGTACGTAGTGCGTAAGGCCTCGTGAGCGGGACGGTCGCAAGGTCGTTCCGCTCCACTTTACTGAACGGCAATCCGAGGGTGTGGATATGATTAGTGCATTCGATATTTTCAAAATTGGGATTGGTCCCTCCAGTTCGCATACTGTGGGGCCAATGAATGCCGGAAAAAGTTTTATTGATCGGCTGGAAAGTAGCGGCTTATTAACCGCGACGAGCCATATTGTGGTCGATCTGTACGGGTCGTTGTCACTGACGGGCAAAGGCCATGCCACGGATGTCGCCATCATCATGGGACTGGCAGGAAACAGTCCGCAGGATGTTGTCATTGATGAGATCCCTGCATTTATAGAGTTAGTGACGCGCAGCGGGCGGTTGCCGGTGACTTCTGGCGCGCATATTGTTGATTTTCCTGTAGCAAAGAACATTATCTTCCATCCCGAAATGTTGCCTCGCCATGAGAACGGAATGCGGATCACTGCCTGGAAGGGACAGGAAGAGCTATTAAGCAAAACCTATTACTCTGTCGGCGGCGGGTTTATTGTCGAAGAAGAACACTTCGGCCTGTCGTACGATGTCGAAACACCCGTACCTTACGATTTCCACTCAGCAGGTGAACTGCTGAAAATGTGTGATTACAACGGCCTGTCTATATCTGGCCTGATGATGCACAACGAGCTGGCGCTGCGCAGTAAAGCGGAAATTGACGCAGGGTTTGCCCGTATCTGGCAAGTGATGCATGACGGTATTGAACGTGGAATGAATACTGAAGGCGTGCTGCCTGGTCCGCTCAATGTGCCGCGCCGTGCCGTAGCGCTGCGTCGTCAACTGGTTTCCAGCGATAACATCTCTAACGATCCGATGAATGTCATCGACTGGATCAACATGTACGCGCTAGCGGTTAGTGAAGAAAACGCAGCTGGCGGGCGCGTGGTAACGGCACCGACTAACGGTGCGTGCGGCATTATTCCGGCAGTGCTGGCTTATTACGATAAGTTCCGTCGTCCGGTAAACGAGCGGTCAATTGCCCGCTATTTTCTGGCAGCGGGGGCTATTGGCGCGCTGTATAAAATGAACGCCTCCATCTCTGGCGCGGAAGTCGGCTGTCAGGGGGAGATTGGCGTGGCCTGTTCAATGGCGGCGGCAGGGTTAACTGAACTACTGGGCGGCAGTCCGGCGCAGGTATGCAATGCGGCGGAAATCGCGATGGAGCATAACCTTGGGCTGACCTGCGATCCGGTTGCCGGACAGGTACAAATCCCGTGCATTGAACGTAATGCCATTAATGCCGTGAAAGCAGTAAACGCCGCGCGGATGGCGATGCGCCGCACCTCGGCACCGCGTGTTTCACTCGATAAAGTGATCGAGACGATGTATGAAACCGGCAAAGATATGAACGATAAATACCGCGAAACATCACGCGGAGGACTGGCTATTAAAGTGGTCTGCGGCTGACATTGCTGTCAGCTTTCATCCTTGGGTGCACAAAATGTGCACCCTTTTTTATTGTGATCTGCCGCAAATAGAGAATAATTATTTCCATTAACTCAATTTAATAGAAAATTATTACCCACAATTGCTATTTCAAAGTCTTGATTGTGAAGATTTTCTCTGACCTCGCGCGTATCATTTCTTTATTCTAATAACTCGCCTGCAAAAACGTAGACCGCATATCGCCTTGATGCGGCTCGGAAAAAAATAATAAGCCCTACAAAATATTGAGCGAGAAATTATGGAAATTGCATCGAATAAAGGCGTCATTGCAGACGCTTCGACCCCGGCGGGTCGTGCTGGAATGAGTGAGAGCGAGTGGCGAGAAGCGATCAAATTCGACAGTACTGACACCGGCTGGGTGATTATGAGTATCGGGATGGCGATTGGCGCGGGGATTGTTTTTCTCCCGGTGCAGGTCGGTTTGATGGGATTGTGGGTATTTTTGCTCTCATCGGTGATTGGTTACCCGGCAATGTATCTGTTTCAGCGATTGTTTATTAATACGCTGGCAGAATCACCAGAATGTAAAGATTACCCGAGCGTCATTAGCGGTTATTTAGGTAAAAACTGGGGCATCCTGTTAGGTGCGCTCTATTTCGTAATGCTGGTGATTTGGATGTTCGTCTATTCCACCGCCATCACCAACGATAGTGCTTCCTATCTGCATACCTTCGGCGTGACGGAAGGGTTGCTGTCAGACAGTCCCTTTTATGGTCTGGTACTGATTTGCATTCTGGTGGCGATCTCTTCACGCGGCGAGAAATTGTTATTCAAAATTTCGACCGGCATGGTGCTGACCAAGCTGCTGGTGGTCGCGGCGCTGGGCGTGTCGATGGTGGGAATGTGGCATCTGTATAACGTCGGTTCGCTACCGCCGCTGGGGCTGCTGGTGAAAAACGCCATTATTACGCTGCCGTTTACCCTGACGTCGATTCTGTTTATCCAGACGTTAAGCCCGATGGTGATCTCTTATCGCTCGCGGGAAAAATCAATTGAAGTGGCGCGGCATAAAGCATTGCGGGCAATGAATATCGCGTTTGGCATTTTGTTTGTCACCGTCTTTTTCTACGCCGTGTCGTTCACGCTGGCGATGGGACATGACGAAGCGGTAAAAGCCTACGAGCAGAATATTTCCGCGTTGGCGATTGCCGCACAGTTTATTAGCGGTGACGGCGCAGCGTGGGTGAAAGTGGTCAGCGTCATTCTCAATATCTTTGCTGTAATGACTGCATTCTTTGGCGTCTATTTAGGCTTTCGCGAAGCAACGCAAGGGATCGTAATGAACATCCTGCGTCGCAAGATACCTGCCGAGAAGATTAACGAAAATCTCGTTCAGCGCGGCATCATGATTTTCGCCATTTTGCTGGCCTGGAGCGCCATCGTACTGAACGCCCCGGTGTTGAGCTTCACCTCTATCTGTAGCCCGATTTTCGGCATGGTAGGGTGCCTGATCCCGGCGTGGCTGGTTTACAAAGTACCGGCATTGCACAAATACAAAGGGATGTCTCTGTACCTGATTATCGTCACTGGTTTGTTGCTTTGTGTTTCTCCGTTCCTGGCATTTTCTTGATTTACCTGAAATTTTAAGGTTTTTAATATGTTTGATTCGACTTTAAATCCGTTATGGCAGCGTTACATCCTCGCCGTTCAGGAGGAGGTAAAACCGGCGCTGGGGTGTACTGAACCGATTTCACTGGCGCTGGCGGCGGCGGTTGCTGCGGCTGAACTGGAAGGTCCGGTTGAACGTGTAGAAGCCTGGGTTTCGCCAAATCTGATGAAGAACGGTCTGGGCGTCACCGTTCCCGGCACGGGAATGGTGGGGCTGCCGATTGCGGCGGCGCTGGGAGCGTTAGGTGGAAATGCTAACGCCGGGCTGGAAGTGCTGAAAGATGCAACTGCGCAGGCAATTGCCGATGCCAAAGCACTGCTGGCGGCGGGGAAAGTCTCAGTTAAGATCCAGGAACCTTGCGATGAAATCCTCTTCTCACGCGCCAAAGTCTGGAACGGTGAGAAGTGGGCGTGTGTCACCATTGTCGGCGGGCATACCAACATTGTGCATATTGAGACGCACAATGGTGTGGTGTTTACCCAGCAGGCGTGTGTGACAGAGGGCGAGCAAGAGTCGCCGCTGACGGTGCTTTCCAGGACGACGCTGGCTGAGATCCTGAAGTTCGTCAATGAAGTCCCGTTTGCGGCGATCCGCTTTATTCTCGATTCTGCGAAGTTAAATTGTGCGTTATCGCAGGAAGGTTTGAGCGGTAACTGGGGGCTGCATATTGGTGCGACGCTGGAAAAACAGTGCGCGCGCGGTTTGCTGGCGAAAGATCTCTCTTCATCCATTGTGATTCGTACCAGCGCGGCATCCGATGCGCGTATGGGCGGCGCTACGCTTCCGGCAATGAGTAACTCCGGCTCGGGTAACCAAGGGATCACCGCAACAATGCCTGTGGTGGTGGTAGCAGAACACTTCGGAGCGGATGATGAACGGCTGGCGCGTGCGCTGATGCTTTCGCATTTGAGCGCGATTTACATCCATAACCAGTTACCGCGTTTGTCTGCGCTTTGTGCCGCAACGACCGCAGCAATGGGGGCCGCCGCCGGGATGGCATGGCTGGTGGATGGGCGTTATGAAACCATTTCGATGGCGATCAGCAGTATGATCGGCGATGTCAGCGGCATGATTTGCGATGGTGCGTCGAACAGCTGCGCGATGAAGGTTTCGACCAGTGCTTCGGCTGCGTGGAAAGCGGTGTTAATGGCGCTGGATGATACCGCCGTAACCGGTAATGAAGGGATTGTGGCGCATGATGTTGAGCAGTCGATTGCCAACCTGTGTGCGTTAGCAAGCCATTCGATGCAGCAAACGGATCGGCAGATTATCGAGATTATGGCGAGCAAGGCCAGATAAACGCCCGGTTTTGGGTATTGTGCCGGATGCGATGCTGGCGCGTCTTATCTGGCCTACGAATTGCACAATTTGTTGATGTTGTTGGGTTTTGTAGGCCGGATAAGGCGTTTACGCCGCATCCGGCAACTTGTCTTTACGCGGTAGCTTCATCTTCGGCTAAACGCGTTTCAGCATCCGCGACGATGGCTTCCAGCTCGCTCAACATCTCTTCATAGCCAAAATTTTTGGCGGTACGAGCAGGTTCTTTCGCCACCACGGGCTTCACTGGCTGGCGCTTTTTGGCCGATTTTTTACTCATCATCATCTCCCTGTAAAAACAACTAGACAGGCAAATCTATCAGCAAAGCGCGCAGTGGGGAATCGGCAACCAGCGTAATGTTAGCCTCGTCACGAATAAACGCCCCATCACCGCAGGTTAGCGCCGCTTTCTCTTCATGATGCGTAAGCGCATGAAATTTCCCGTGAATCGATTGCAAATACGCGCGTGGCCCATGCAACTGGAAATTCGCACTTTCGCCTTTGTCGAGCACGATATGGTGCAGCCACACTTGCTGGCGCAATAGCAGGCTTCCCATCCCACCTTCTGGCGAGGCGATTAATTGCTGCTTGCTCATATTAAGCGCCAGCTTTTGAATCAGCGGATTCTCTCGCTGCGGGCAGGCATCCAGCCAAAGTTGCATTCGCGTTAACGGTTTGTCTTTGCTGAGATTGTGTTCGCTATAGCTGACACCCGGCTGGGTAGAGAGCAGCAACACCTCACCAGTGCTGGCCTGAACATGATTGCCTTCGCTGTCGCGATACTCAGCTTCTCCATCCAGAATCACATTTAAAATATCGACTTTGGGATAGGTTCGCGGCTGAAAGGCGGCACCTGGGGCCAGCACTTCCTGGTTAAGCACGCGCAGGGAGGCATAGCCTAACAATTTCGGGTCGAAGTAGTGTCCAAAGGAAAAAGTATACCGGGCCTGCAACCATCCGTAGTCTGCTTGTCCACACTGCCTGGCAGTTCGGGTAGTAATCATAATTCTTGACCTCTCTTTACTTCCTTTTATGGTAAGGGGCTGGACGCTACATTGTTAGCCAGATATTCTGCCCGGTATGTTCAAATTTCCTGAATGAGAACGAAATGGCCAAAGAAAGGGCATTAACGCTGGAAGCACTACGGGTTATGGATGCGATCGATCGCCGGGGCAGTTTTGCGGCGGCGGCGGATGAGCTGGGACGCGTGCCTTCCGCACTTAGCTACACCATGCAAAAACTGGAAGAAGAGCTGGATGTGGTGCTGTTTGACCGCTCGGGCCATCGCACCAAATTCACCAATGTCGGGAGGATGTTGCTGGAACGAGGGCGCGTTTTGCTGGAAGCCGCAGATAAACTGACTACCGATGCGGAAGCCCTCGCGCGCGGTTGGGAAACGCATCTCACCATTGTGACCGAGGCGCTGGTACCGACACCTGCCTTTTTCCCGTTAATCGACAAACTGGCGGCAAAAGCCAATACCCAACTGGCAATCATCACCGAAGTGCTGGCGGGGGCGTGGGAACGGCTGGAGCAGGGGCGGGCGGATATCGTTATCGCGCCGGATATGCATTTTCGTTCCTCGTCGGAGATCAACTCGCGCAAACTCTATACCTTAATGAACGTCTATGTTGCCGCGCCGGATCACCCGATTCATCAGGAGCCGGAACCGTTATCTGAAGTGACGCGCGTGAAATATCGTGGAATTGCGGTGGCGGATACCGCTCGTGAGCGCCCGGTGTTGACCGTACAGTTGCTGGACAAACAGCCGCGCTTAACGGTGAGCACGATTGAAGATAAACGTCAGGCATTACTGGCGGGGCTTGGCGTGGCGACGATGCCGTATCCGATGGTCGAAAAAGATATTGCGGAAGGGCGGTTGCGTGTCGTCAGCCCGGAATCGACCAGCGAGATCGATATTATTATGGCCTGGCGTCGTGACAGTATGGGGGAGGCGAAATCCTGGTGTCTGCGGGAAATTCCCAAACTTTTTAGCGGAAAATAATCGATTAAGCACCTTTTACAAGGTGCTTAATTATTAGTCTTGTTCCAGTTTCGGATCTGGTCCAAAGCGGTTTTCGCCTGGCGTACCCGCCTGGCAGTTAAAGACGATGATAATAAGCCAGCCGATGAACGGGATTAAGAATAGCAGTGCCCACCACGCCGAGCGGTCGGTGTCGTGCAGGCGGCGGAACTGAACTGCCCACCATGGTAAAAACACCAGAATACCGTAGATTGTCGTCAGGATGCCTTCGCCACCGGCACGTTGCCAGCCTAACATTTTATCCAGTAGCCCCAGCACGAACGTAAAGATGATGTTGACCAGAATAAACATCCAGTACTCTTTGCGCCGCGCACGACCCCGGAAACCGACATAATTTTTTAGTACTTTCAGATACCAGTCCATTTTTGCCTCAATTTTGCTCAATCACTTGTTTTTAAAGCAGCAAATTAAGAATAGACGTGAATGAAATGGCAGTAAATATTATCGCGATGAATTAATAAGGCGCTGTGAAGGATAAGGGCAAGCGCAAAATTGCCAGATGCGCTACGCTTATCTGGCCTGCGCGGTCATTGCAACATATTGAATATAAATGTTTTGTAGGTTTGATAAGGCGTTTACGCCGCATCCGACATGAACAACACGTACTTAGCTAATTATCAGAGGCACCTCGTAAGGTGCCTTTTTTTAACCGAAGCGAACATCTCGTCCATGCGGTTCATCGAGATCCTGCCACGGACCAATTGAAATAATTCCCGTAGGGTTGATGGTCTTATGGCTGCGGAAGTAATGATTACGGATGTGATCGAAATTGACTGTTTCGGCAATTCCCGGCATCTGGTAGATATCGCGCAGGAAGCCATACAGATTCAGGTAATCGCTGATGCGGTGCTTATCACACTTGAAGTGGGTCACATACACTGGATCAAAACGCACCAGCGTGGTCCACAGGCGAATATCGGCTTCGGTTAGCTGGTTGCCGGTCAGGTAACGGTGCTGACCTAAAATCTGTTCCAGTCGCGCCAGCGATTTAAACACTTTCGCCACCGCCTCGTCGTAGGCTTGCTGGCTGGTGGCAAAACCGGCTTTATACACGCCATTGTTAACGGTGTCGTAAATCCAGCCGTTAAGTTCGTCAATTTTCAGTTGCAGGGCTGGTGGGTAGTAATCTCCAGCTTTCGCACCCAGCGCATCAAACGCGGTATTGAACATGCGTATGATTTCTGCTGATTCGTTGCTGACGATGGTGTGGTTTTTTTTGTCCCACAGCACGGGAACAGTAACTCGTCCGCTGTAGTGTGGATCGGCGTGGAGATAAAGCTGATACAGAAATTCATGTTGATAGAGTGTGTCGCCGGTTGCTCCCGGAAAACTGTCATCAAAGGTCCAGCCGTTTTCCAGCATCAGCGGGTTCACTACGGAAACGGAAATAAACGGTTCCAGTCCTTTGAGCTTACGCATGATCAGCGTGCGGTGTGCCCACGGGCAGGCGAGTGAAACATAGAGATGATAACGATCTTTCTCTGCGGCAAAACCGCCTTTGCCAGTGGGGCCTGGCGCGCCATCGGCAGTGAGCCAGTTACGAAATGCGGAAGCTGAACGTTGAAATTTACCGCCGGTGGATTTGGTATCGTACCAGGTGTCATGCCAGACGCCGTCAATCAGTTGACCCATTTTTCTATCCTCCAATAGCAAAAACGAGGAGCTTCCCCCTCGTTTTTTATCGTTAAGTATAGCGCGTGCTTACCACTTTTTATTCAGCAGGCGGTCGATGCTGAATGCGCCTGGACCGGTAATTGCCAGCAGCAGGAATCCGCCAGAAATAGTCAGGTTTTTCATAAACATCAGCGAGTTCATGCCTTCTGCAAAGTTGCTGTGAAATAAAAATGCCGTCAGCAGCGTAAAGCCAGTAGTAAACAGGGCTGTGGTACGTGTCAGGAAACCGAACAGGATTGCCAGACCACCACCAAACTCAAGCAGAATCACCAGCGGCAGCATAAAGCCGGGGACGCCCATTGCTTCCATATATTGTTGGGTACCCGCGTAGCCAGTAATTTTTCCCCAGCCTGCCGTAATAAACAGAATCGGCATTAAAATACGCGCTACCAGTACACCAACATCTTCTAATTTTTTCATCATACTCTCCACTGCGCCGCTCAGGCTGCTGATTGTTTTTTTGTGCAAGGGCGCGCTATTAGCGTCGTTGCTGTCGATGGAGAGAATCATAAACGTGACGAAGCGTGATTGTTAGCAAGGAAAACTGTCAAATATTTTCAAAAAATTTGAGGGATAAGGCCGGAATTTCTCCGGCCAGAGAGGAAGTTAACCGCGAAGCTGTTGTTGCTTGAGGGTTGTTTTCACCAGACGCCAGGCGCTCCATACACCAAAACCGCGTCTGGCCCAGCGGACCAGCATATTAGGATGGCGAATCGTCCAGATAGCCATCACGCTACTGCCAACCAGCGCCCAGGAGCGCAGACTCAACAGCATATTCCAGCGACGATCGTAAGCGCCTGTTGCCTCCAGCCATTCACGACGACTGGCGGAAAGATCCAGCCGTTGTTGCTGGATCTGGCTAAGCAGTTGCGCCTTACGTCGTTCACGTTCGACTTTACTGCTCACGGGACTCCTCCTCGAGCAGCTGCCGATCGTTTGCCAGCTCATGGCGCGTGTGGCGCAGCAACGTAGACTTACGCGATTTACGTAACGTCCAGATGCCGCCAATCAGTGCCAGTAGCAGCAACACCACGGTGGTGGCAATCATCGCATTCAGGCGATGTTGCGGATCAACCGCCCAGATAATTAGCACCATCAGGCTCATAAGACCAAATGCAGCGAAAAGCATCGTCAGGCCCAGCATCAGTAAAAGTTGAAAGAGATTCGCTTTTTCCTCTTCCAGCTCCACCACCGCCAGCCGCAGACGTGTCTCCACCATTTCAACCATGATGGAAACAATTCGCTGCCCGATGCCCAGAACGCTTTTACCGGGCCCTTGCGCGTGATGAGTGTCCGCCATAATTAACGACGCGACAGCAGAACGCCGAGCACTACACCGATTGCTGCGCCAATGCCCACGCCCGTCCACGGATTTTCACGCACATACTCATCGGCACGCGCCGCCGCGACACGGGTTTGTTTGGCAATGGCATCACCGGTTTCACCCAGGCGATAACGGCTCTGTTTCAGTGCCTGCTCCGCTTTGCTACGAATCTTACTCAACTCTTCTTTTGACTTCTCGCCAGATGAGCTAAGCACCTCTTCCAGCGTATCGGAAAGGGATTTCAACTCAGCACGCAGATGTTCCGTAGTGTGTTCTTTCGACATAGTTTTCTCCAGGTGAGTAAGTAGTGACTATTGTGAGTTAGTAGTCGCGCGCTTTCAGCTTTTTCAGCTCTTCCTGCGCTTCTGCCAGTTTCCGTTCGCGTTTGGCAATCTTATCTGCATCGCCTTTTTGCTTCGCCTCGGCTAAATCTTGCTGGCGTTCCGCCACCTCATCTTTCTGCTTTGCGATTTTCTTCTGATGATCGGCACGCAGTTGGCTATCTGAACAGTTGGCCCGGACTTCACTCAGGGCTTTATTCAGACCGTCAATACGATTCTGGTTTTGGTGTTTTTCGGCATAGCTGATCTCCTTAAGGATATTTTGCTCCTTTTCCTGACACAGGGTAGTGGCATAACTACCGGCACTAAGAGCAAAGAGAGAAACAGCTAAAGCGATGCGGTATTTCATTCTTGAACCTTCCATTGTGATTCGGACCTATTACAAAGGAACGATTGTCCAGACAACGAAGCGGTCGTGTTAACCACCGCCTCATTAATCATAGACAGTTACGGTGAAATCACCAAAGTGAGTGATCTGTTTCGGATAACAGGAAGTTATCCGAAGCGATGAGAGTTATCCCGCAACCGGGTCAGCCACTGCATAGCCTGACTGTTATTGTCCTGCTGCGCAATGATGTAGCCATGGGGCAATGTTCTGTCGAGGACCGCTTTTGCGGCGGCGCTCTGGTCGCTGGAGTCAAAGGTAATTAACAGAGTGTCGTTTTTGGGGGTGATACTTTTGAAAGGAATGCCGTGAGCGTCAAGGTGATGCCAGATTGAAAAACCGTCTGGCATCGTTGTCCCTTGATGAACGGCACGAATCGCCAGCGTAGACTCTTGCTGGCGAACCGCGGACCAGGCCAGCAATAGTGTGCTGACCAGAAGTAAAACAGCGCCGGACCAGGCTAGCTGGCGAAGTGACATGCGAGGTATTTGCATCCCTTACCCCCGATTTCCATATTTCTTTTTCCATAACACGACCAGAGAACCTGCCAGGCCAAACACCAGCAGCACCACCGGGAGCAGCATCAGGCATGACATCAGCTGGTCCTCGTACTTTAAAAATACCGGCGTTTTGCCGAGCATGTAACCCAGAGTTGTCAGGATCAACACCCACAGCAGACCACTCATCCAGTTGAAGAACTGAAAGCGCGCGTTATTCAGCCCTGATAACCCGGCAATCGTCGGCAGCAGTGTTCTGACAAACGCAATAAAGCGACCAATTAACAGCGCCGATAAACCGTGTTTATGAAAAAGATGGTGTGCGCGTTGATGATAATGCGCGGGTAAATGAGATAGCCAGTTTTGTACGGTGCGGGTATTGCCCAGCCATCGCCCCTGAATATAGCTGACCCAGCAACCGAGGCTGGCGGCAACGGTCAGCAGCAGAATCGTTTGCGGATAGCCCATCGCGCCTTTCGCAATCAATACGCCGACCAGTACCAGTAAACTGTCGCCCGGTAAAAAGGCCGCCGGAAGCAAGCCGTTTTCAAGGAACAAAATGACAAACAAGACAAAATACAACATGCCAATCATCGACGGATTGGCCAGGGTTTCAAAATCCTGCGCCCACAGGGCTTGCAGCAATTGGGTCAAAAGTTCCATTCATTATTCCTGGTGAATCGGTTAACGCCACGCTGGTTTTAAATGATGCACTACCGCAATGTTATTGCTGTCTTGGTATGTTCTGCGGGTTTGATACATCAACACAGCCTGAACTATTCCCTGTTAAATCGTGAGATAAGAAAGCATTCAAAAGCATAAATTCAAATTGAATCTAATTGTAACAAAGGTCAACGTTGTTCGTTATCAAAATTACATGTCCGTGGAGTCTGATTTTGCTGAATGCAGGGGAGGGAGGCGAGAGGATTTACACAGGCTGACACTTTATACTTTTCGCTTACCGACGAGACAAACAGGCGCACTGTAGCGCCTGTCGGACAGGAATTTCATTTACTGCCGCTGGTGGCTGTATCGAGATGCACCACCGGGTTTTCGGCGAACAGATAGCGGTCGGCATTGAACTCGAAATCGTCGCTGGTTTCGTTAAATAACATGATCTTGGTGTTTTCCAGGTGCTGCCACATTGCCAGCTTAGCAGCATGAGGATCTTTGCGAATCAGCGCCTTGAGGATTTGATCGTGGTCATCACACCAGTTATCGACGGTACGGGCATCAATGTGTTCGTGCAGTTTTTTCCAGTACGGGTTATGACTACGCTGGGTCCACATTTTTTCAACGATAGCCGCCAGGGCGGAGTTCTGCGTCGCCAGGGCTACCTGAATATGGAACTGCAAATCCCACTCGGAATCACGGAAGCATTGTTCACCGCGTGCCTGCTCCTGAATGGCCATCAATTTCATGATGTCCTGTTTTGTGACCTGAGTTGCCGCGAACTCGGCAATATTACTTTCGATGAGCTGGCGAGCCTGGAGCAACTCAAACGGACCGTAATTGGCGAATTCCATATTATTGTCAGCCGCCTGCTGATGGCGCGGCTGGTTGGAAACCACATGAATACCTGAACCTTTACGCACTTCGACATAGCCTTCAACTTCCAGCATGATGATGGCTTCACGAACCACGGTGCGGCTGACGTTTTTTTCATCGGCAATAAAGCGTTCGGCAGGCAGTTTATCACCCACCAGATAGACGCCCTGTTCGATGCGCTCTTTCAGGTCAGCGGCAAGTTGTTGATACAAACGGCGTGGTTCAGTGATTTCCATATGCGCTCCAGGCATGATACGGCAGACTATATTTGTTATACCACTTTTGCGAGTTTAGCTCTACTCGCAGTGATGAAAAAGCCGCCTGAGAAGGCGGCTTTGAAGGGAAACTAAAACTTACACGAAGCCTTAATGTTGCGGTGCGGGATCGTTATGTGATTCCTGCGCCACCTCAATCGCCGGTTTGTTCTGCAACACGGTCCAGATAACCAGCGCACCTAACAGGTCGAACACTGCCAGAACTGCGAACAGCGGGCTGAAGCCGATGGTGTCAGCCAGTGCACCGACTACCAGTGCAAACAGCGTACTTGCCAGCCATGCGGACATCCCGGTTAAACCGTTCGCCGTCGCCACTTCGTTACGACCGAACACGTCAGAAGAGAGCGTAATCAGTGCGCCAGACAGTGCCTGGTGAGCAAAACCACCGATACACAGCAGCATAATCGCGACATACGGGTTGGTGAACAGACCGATCATACCCGGGCCAATCATCAGCACAGCACCCAGCGTTACGACCATCTTACGGGAAACGATCAGGTTCACACCAAACCAACGCTGGAACAGTGGTGGCAGGTAACCACCGAGGATACAACCGAGGTCAGCAAACAGCATCGGCATCCAGGCAAACATCGCGATCTCTTTCAGGTTAAAGCCGTAAACTTTAAACATGAACAGCGGGATCCACGCGTTAAAAGTACCCCATGCCGGTTCTGCCAGGAATCGCGGCAGCGCGATACCCCAGAACTGACGGTTACGCAGGATCTGACCAACGGACATTTTCTTCACTGTGTCAACCTGGTGCTGGGCTTCCTGACCATTAATAATGTAGTCGCGTTCTTCATCGGTCAGATGTTTCTGGTCGCGCGGATGTTTATAGAAAATCAGCCATGCCATCGCCCAGATAAAGCTCAACGCACCGGAGATGATAAATGCCATCTGCCAGCTGTGCATCACGATTGCCCATACCACCAGCGGCGGCGCAATCATCGCACCAATCGAAGAACCTACGTTAAAGTAACCTACCGCGATGGAACGCTCTTTCGCCGGGAACCATTCGGAGCTGGCTTTCAGACCCGCCGGAATCATCGCGGCTTCCGCGGCACCGACCGCACCACGAGCAACCGCCAGGCCACCCCAACTACCTGCCAGCGCAGTTGCACCACAGAACACGGCCCACAGTACAGCAAACATTGCATAACCGATTTTCGTACCCAGCACATCCAGTACATAACCCGCTACCGGTTGCATGACCGTATAAGCAGCAGAATACGCTGCGATGATATAGGAATACTGTTGGGTGGAGATGTTTAACTCTTCCATCAGAGTTGGCGCAGCTGCCGCCACAGTGTTACGCGTCAGGTAACCAAGCACGGTGCCGAGCGTCACCAGTGCGATCATATACCAACGTAACCCTTTAATTTTACGCATGTAAAACCTCATCGTTTTGTTATATCCGCAGGAAGCGCGGCCATCATCCCGCCAGAGGCTGAAGATGTTAGTTACGACCGGGTAACCGAAAAAAAACCGGCACGCCCCGAACGTTGCCATGAAAGTTTCGTGCTAATTCGGCTTCCGTATCGGTTAACCCGATTCATCTAACAAATGAATGAATCGGCAATTTGCATTCCGTCGACTTATGATTTGCGACGGCAGAAAGATAACTTGTCATACAACTTTAAAAGGTGAGAGCCATCACAAATGTGCGAATATTTGTAGGGACATTACCTGACGACGGCGAGGCCAGTACTGGCGCGGCCTGCAGCGAGATTTACCACTTTGAGAGTAATTTTTTTAACTACGTTTATTGATCTAACTCACGAAAATATCTTCGGACTCTGGAAATTGGTGTGATAACTTTGTCAGCATCGCACCATAAGCAAGCTAGCTCACTCGTTGAGAGGAAGACGAAAATGACTCCGTTTATGACTGAAGATTTCCTGTTAGATACTGAATTTGCCCGCCGTCTGTATCACGACTACGCAAAAGACCAGCCGATTTTCGATTACCATTGCCATTTGCCGCCGCAGCAGATTGCGGAAGACTATCGTTTTAAAAACCTGTATGACATCTGGTTGAAGGGCGATCACTACAAATGGCGCGCTATGCGTACCAACGGTGTGGCCGAGCGTTTGTGCACCGGTGATGCGTCTGACCGTGAAAAATTTGACGCCTGGGCGGCGACTGTTCCGCACACTATCGGCAACCCGTTATACCACTGGACGCACCTCGAACTGCGTCGTCCGTTTGGTATCACTGGCAAATTGCTTTCTCCGTCAACTGCCGATGAAATCTGGAACGAATGTAACGAACTGCTGGCGCAGGATAATTTCTCTGCACGCGGCATCATGCAGCAGATGAACGTGAAAATGGTCGGCACCACCGATGACCCGATCGATTCTCTGGAGCATCACGCAGAGATCGCCAAAGACGGCTCTTTCACCATTAAAGTGCTGCCGAGCTGGCGTCCGGACAAAGCCTTTAACATTGAACAGGCGACCTTTAACGACTACATGGCGAAGCTGGGCGAAGTTTCCGATACCGACATTCGCCGCTTTGCTGACCTGCAAACTGCCCTGACTAAACGTCTGGATCACTTCGCCGCTCACGGCTGTAAAGTGTCTGACCACGCGCTGGATGTGGTGATGTTTGCTGAAGCGAACGAAGCGGAACTGGACAGCATCCTCGCGCGCCGTCTGGCAGGCGAAACCCTGAGCGAGCACGAAGTGGCACAGTTCAAAACTGCGGTGCTGGTGTTCCTTGGTGCCGAATATGCACGTCGCGGCTGGGTACAGCAGTACCACATTGGCGCACTGCGTAATAACAACCTGCGTCAGTTTAAACTGCTGGGGCCGGATGTCGGCTTTGACTCCATCAACGACCGTCCGATGGCGGAAGAGCTGTCTAAGCTGCTGAGCAAGCAGAATGAAGAAAACCTGCTGCCGAAAACCATTCTCTACTGCCTGAACCCGCGCGATAACGAAGTGCTGGGCACCATGATCGGTAACTTCCAGGGCGAAGGTATGCCGGGCAAAATGCAGTTCGGTTCCGGCTGGTGGTTTAACGACCAGAAAGACGGTATGGAACGTCAGATGACCCAACTGGCGCAGCTCGGTCTGCTGAGCCGCTTTGTCGGCATGCTGACTGACAGCCGTAGCTTCCTGTCATACACCCGTCACGAATACTTCCGCCGCATTCTGTGCCAGATGATCGGTCGCTGGGTGGAAGCAGGCGAAGCACCGGCGGACATCAACCTGCTGGGCGAGATGGTGAAAAATATTTGCTTTAACAATGCGCGTGACTACTTCGCCATTGAACTGAACTAAGGTCTGGGGTTGATATGCAATACATCAAGATCCATGCGCTGGATAACGTCGCGGTTGCTTTAGCGGATTTGGCTGAAGGCACAGAAGTCAGTGTCGATAACCAGACTGTTACGCTGCGCCAGGATGTTGCTCGTGGACATAAATTTGCGTTAACGGATATCGCAAAAGGGGCCAACGTCATTAAATATGGCCTGCCGATTGGTTATGCATTGGCGGATATTGCAGCGGGGGAACACGTTCACGCCCACAATACGCGCACGAATCTGAGCGATCTGGATCAGTATCGCTATCAACCTGATTTTCAGGATCTGCCTGCGCAAGCGGCAGATCGTGAAGTGCAGATCTATCGTCGCGCTAACGGCGATGTCGGGGTGCGTAATGAGCTGTGGATCCTGCCAACCGTGGGCTGTGTCAACGGCATCGCGCGGCAGATCCAAAATCGTTTCCTGAAAGAGACCAACAACGCTGAAGGTACCGACGGCGTGTTCCTCTTCAGCCACACCTACGGCTGCTCACAACTGGGCGACGATCACATCAATACTCGCACCATGCTGCAAAACATGGTGCGCCACCCGAACGCGGGCGCAGTGCTGGTGATTGGTCTGGGTTGCGAAAATAACCAGGTTGCCGCATTCCGTGAAACGTTGGGCGATATCGATCCTGAACGCGTTCATTTCATGATCTGCCAACAGCAGGATGATGAAATCGAGGCCGGGATCGCGCATTTGCATCAGCTGTATAGCGTGATGCGCAACGATAAACGCGAGCCGGGCAAACTCAGCGAACTGAAGTTTGGTCTGGAGTGCGGTGGTTCTGACGGTCTTTCTGGTATTACTGCTAACCCGATGCTGGGGCGTTTCTCTGACTACGTGATTGCTAACGGCGGTACTACCGTACTGACCGAAGTGCCGGAGATGTTTGGCGCAGAGCAGTTGCTGATGGACCATTGTCGCGACGAAGCAACGTTTGAAAAACTGGTCACCATGGTCAATGACTTCAAGCAGTACTTTATTGCCCATGACCAGCCGATCTACGAAAACCCATCACCGGGGAACAAAGCAGGCGGTATCACCACGCTGGAAGATAAATCGCTTGGCTGTACCCAGAAAGCGGGTTCCAGTGTCGTGGTTGACGTGCTGCGTTACGGCGAGCGTCTGAAAACGCCGGGGCTGAACTTGTTAAGTGCGCCGGGTAACGATGCCGTAGCGACCAGCGCCCTGGCGGGTGCGGGCTGCCATATGGTGCTGTTCAGTACCGGTCGCGGCACGCCGTACGGCGGCTTTGTACCGACGGTGAAAATCGCCACCAACAGCGAACTGGCGGCGAAGAAAAAACACTGGATCGACTTTGACGCGGGTCAGCTGATCCACGGTAAAGCGATGCCGCAGTTGCTGGAAGAATTTATCGACACCATCGTTGAGTTTGCCAACGGTAAGCAAACCTGCAACGAGCGTAACGACTTCCGCGAACTGGCGATCTTCAAAAGCGGCGTAACGCTATAAAGTCGAAATGAGTTGTTAATAAAAAACGGCGTTTCATAATGTGAAGCGCCGTTTGCTTTTCCATACCTGCTAAGGATTTATCATGACCGCGTATTGGCTGGCCCAGGGCGTGGGTGTCATCGCCTTTCTGATTGGTATCACAACATTTTTCAATCGTGACGAACGTCGCTTCAAAAAGCAACTTTCGGTCTATAGCGCCGTTATTGGCGTACATTTTTTTCTTCTGGGCACCTATCCTGCCGGTGCCAGTGCCATCCTTAATGCCATTCGTACATTGATTACCTTACGCACGCGCAGCTTATGGGTAATGGCGATTTTTATTGTGCTGACTGGCGGAATTGGCCTCGCGAAGTTCCATCATCCTGTCGAACTATTGCCGGTAATCGGCACGATTGTCAGTACCTGGGCGCTGTTCCGCTGTAAAGGGCTGACCATGCGCTGCGTAATGTGGTTTTCAACGTGTTGCTGGGTGATTCACAACTTCTGGGCGGGGTCGATAGGCGGCACGATGATTGAAGGCAGTTTTCTGCTGATGAATGGCCTGAATATCATTCGTTTCTGGCGTATGCAGAGAAGGGGAATTGATCCGTTTAAAGTGGAGAAAACCCCTTCCGCCGTAGACGAAAGGGGCTAAGTATTAGTTACGCAGGGCGCTATTTGCCAGACGATCGTCTTCCGCCTGGCAAGCTGCCGCAGTGAACAGCACGTCAGTTGACGAGTTCAGCGCGGTTTCACAGGAGTCCTGCAATACGCCGATAATAAAGCCGACAGCAACCACCTGCATGGCGATATCGTTCGAAATACCGAACATATTACAGGCCAGTGGGATCAGCAACAGAGCCCCCCCCGCCACGCCGGATGCGCCACAGGCACACAGAGAAGCCACTACGCTCAACAGCAGCGCTGTGGGCAGATCAACCGGAATACCCAGCGTATTAACCGCAGCCAGCGTCAACACGGTAATGGTGATTGCTGCGCCCGCCATATTGATGGTGGCTCCCAGCGGAATAGAAACGGAATAGGTATCGCGATCCAGATTCAGCTTTTCACACAGCGCCATATTCACCGGAATGTTCGCCGCAGAGCTGCGGGTGAAGAAGGCATACACGCCGCTTTCGCGCAGGCACAGCAGCACCAGCGGGAACGGGTTACGACGAATTTTCCACCATACCAGCAGTGGGTTAACCACCAGCGCCACCAGCAGCATACAGCCAACCAGTACCACCAGCAGTTGCGCGTAGCCCCACAGCGTGGAGAAACCGGTGGTTGCCAGGGTAGAAGAAACCAGACCAAAAATACCGATCGGTGCGAAGTGAATCACCAGTTTCACCATAAAGGTAACGGCATTCGACATATCGTTGACCAGGTTTTTGGTGGTTTCGTTACCGTGACGCAGTGCGAAACCGAGGCCAATTGCCCACACCAGGATCCCGATATAGTTACCTTTCAGCAGCGCGTCAATGGGGTTGGAAACCATGCTCATTACCAGCCCGCGCATCACTTCTACAATGCCTGACGGCGGCGAAATATCATCCGCGCTACTGGACAAGTGCAGGGTAGAAGGGAAGGCAAAACTGAAGATTACTGCGGCTAGAGCAGCAGAGAAGGTGCCCAGCAGATAGAGGAACAAAATAGGGCGGATATTGGTTTTCTGCCCGTGCTGGTGGTTAGCAATAGATGCCATTACCAGCATCAACACCAGGATGGGGGCAACGGCTTTCAGTGCGCCGACGAACAAAGTACCTAACAGACCAACAGCTTCCGCCGCGGGTTTTGAGATCCATGCCAGAAGAATCCCCAGAATAAGGCCGGCCAGGATTTGTTTTACCAGGCTGCCATGAGCCAGACGCCGGAATAGCCCCGGTGAATGTTGCGTAGTCATTTTTCGATCCTTTCATTGTGTTGTCGCACATCCCTGGTGCGTTCTGTCGACGCATCTTTCAGGATGTAACAAAGTGTTTGCAAGGTCGAGTATAAGGAAAGTTACAGCTTCGGGAAGCGAAATATGCTGGATTTTAAAGAGAAGTCATATTTCGCAACTTAATGGTTACATTTGTTTGACATGAAAATAAAGCCCAACGTGCGGCTTCCAGACTGATGACAACGTCAAAAAAGTACTCGGTCAGTCCCCTCGCCCCTTTTGGGGAGAGGGAGAAAACGGTGCTCATGTTGATGACAGAGTACACGGCTTAGGCAGATTAAAAATTATTCTACCCGCTGCTTATCATGCCGATAATTCACCCAGGCGTTGATAATAAACGTCATCACCAGAATGCCAAACACCACGCCCAGCGAGACGGCGATCGGAATATGGTAGAAGTCGACAATCAGCATCTTGATACCGATAAACACCAGAATCACCGCCAGACCATATTTGAGCATCGAGAAACGCTCTGCCACACCTGCCAGCAGGAAATACATCGCACGCAGGCCGAGGATCGCAAACAGGTTTGAGGTCAGCACAATAAACGGATCGGTGGTCACGGCGAAGATAGCCGGAATACTATCCACGGCGAAAATCACGTCGCTCAACTCCACCAGAATCAGCACCAGCATCAGCGGCGTGGCATACAACAAACCATTTTTACGCACAAAGAAATGCTCGTTGTCGATGGTGTCGGTCATGCGCAAATGACCGCGTAGCCAGCGCACCAGCGGCTTGTCGCCAATGCCTGATTCATCTTCATGGGCGAGCGCCATCTTCACGCCGGTAAACAGCAGGAAGGCACCGAAGATATACAAGATCCAGTCGAACTGTGAAATCAGCCAGCTACCAGTGAAGATCATGATGGTACGCAGAACAATCGCCCCGAGTACGCCATACACCAGCACGCGGCGTTGTAATGCCGCCGGAACAGAGAAATAGCTGAACAACATCAGCCAGACAAAGACGTTATCGACCGCCAGCGATTTCTCAATCAGATAACCCGTGAGAAAGGCCAGTGCCTGTGGATCGGCAACGGCGCGACCTTCGGTTTGCACCAGATACCACCAGAAAGCGGCGTTAAACAGTAACGACAGCGTCACCCAGACCAGCGACCAGGCCGCAGCCTGTTTCATGGTCATGGCATGTGCCCCACGACGCCCCTGCAACAACAGGTCGATAGCCAGCATAATGGTGACAACAACAGCGAATCCGCCCCATAGCAACGGCGTGCCGACAGTATTCATAGAAGTTCCTTACACATAAAAAAACGGCCAACGTCGGAAGACGTCAGCCGCTGCTTTTTATGCATAGACCTCGCCTTCCGGCAAGGTCTCACTTACAACAAAAAAGGAATACGTCTGCGTATTCCTTTCGGGTTGCCCGGTGACCGGATGTGGTTTTTCACACATCGTAATGACGATCGACCGGCAATGAAGTTACTCCCCTTTGCAGGTAACAAAGTATGACAGACCATTCAGTCAGTCAATGGTCTGTTACATACCTTTTACACTGTTTTACTTTGGCAATTTATAGTTTTACGCTATCTGCCGGAAAAATCACCCCAGTCTGGCGGCGGATCTCGGTCAGCAGTTTGGCGGTGATGCGACTGACCGCCAGCCCTGGATGATCCACCAGATGCTCATCCACCAGGGTAGCGAACAGCTCTGCTTCGTAGAGCATGGTATTAATATGCTGCGGTTGGGTGAGATCCTGCATCTGGCTGCCACGCGGAACAAAGCAAACTTTCTGGCATTCAGACAGTTTTTCAATCACCAGCGATCCCGCTTCGCCCTGAATCTCGCTTGCCAGGACAGAATCGCTCACTTTTGAGTGCTGCAACGTAACGCTGAAATCACCGTAATCCATCACCACCACGCCGTGGGCATCTACGCCGCTTGCCAACAAACTGGCGGTTGCCTGCACGCTTTTCGGCTCACCAAATAACGCCACCGCTGACGCCAGACAGTAAAAGCCGATATCCATAATTGAACCGTTAGAGAATGCCGGATTAAAGGTGTTGGGATTCTCACCATCCAGGTAACGTTGATACCGCGAGGAATACTGGCAATAGTTGAAAAAGACTTTACGCAGTTTGCCGACTTTCGGCAGCGCCTGGCGTAACAGATGAAAGTTCGGCAGGTAGGCCGTTTTAAATGCCTCAAACAGCACCACCTGATTTTCCCGCGCACAGGCAATGGCGGCATCCACTTCCGCCAGATTCGACGCCAGCGGTTTCTCGCAAATCACATGAATTTTGTGACTAAGGAAAAGTTGTGTCTGGGAAAAGTGCAGGGAATTCGGGCTGGCAATATACACCGCGTCAATGGCATCGCTTTCTGCCATCGCTTCCAGCGACGTAAACAGATGCTCGACAGAAAAATCATTGGCGAAGTGCTGGGCCTGTTCAAGACTGCGGGAATAAACGGCGGTTAACTTGTATTTACCGCTCTCATGGGCGGCCTCGACGAACTGGCGAGTGATCCAGTTCGTACCAATCACAGCGAAACGTATCATAACGCGTGGATACTCCATAAAGGGATTCTCTCGTCACTGTAGCACGCCTTTTTTATCTTCGACGTGCGCAGATACGCATTATTCTTTTGCCGGACAGCCATGCTCACTAAACGGCCCAATCATAACCAACGGCCCGAGATATTTCGGCTGGCGATGGAGGATTTTTGCGTCAATCACCGCGCTGACACGAGCGAGTTTCTCCCGCAGTTGAGTATAAAAACCGTGCTTCATATTGAGGTCTGGCGCGTTAAAACCGATAGCGTCGATGCCGTATTGCTTTGCCAGCCAGATGGCGCGTTGATTATGAAATTCTTGCGAGATAATGGTGATATGGTTTTCACCAAACACCTTTTTGGCACGCACCACCGAATCAAGCGTTGAGAATCCGGCATAGTCGCAGAAGATCACTTTTGCTGGTACGCCTTTAGCGATCAAGGCCTGCTGCATTCCTGACGCTTCATCGTAATTTTTACGTCCGTTATCGCCACTAACTAACAGCCATTTCACTTTTCCGGCGTGGTACAACTCTGCTGCGGTATCAATACGTCGGGTAAAGTAGCGATTACCCGGCCTCGCCCCCAGCAATAAACCCACGTTCCGCGCCGGAACGGCGTTGACATCGCTCCAGGTCAGTTGTTGGCTGGCGTTGACCATAACGCGATCGGCAATAAAAAGGGTTGCTCCTGCTATAAGCAACAATAAACAGCCAATTTTAAGAGTCCGGCGAGAAAAACAAATACGGAGAAGAAGGCGGGCAAATGCGCGCAGCATGGTCGTCATCCTTAACGAAAGGGAGGAGGTCGATTTTAGGCGCTAAAGGAGGAAAAAATAACGCCTGACATCATTTTCAGATTTTGTCCTGCCCAAGCGACAACTGCGTTAGCCACAGCCGGGTGTCGAACTCAAGCTGGTGGTACTGCGGCTCCATATGGCAGCACAATTGATAGAACGCTTTGTTATGCTCTTTCTCCTTCAGGTGCGCCAACTCGTGCACCACGATCATGCGCAAAAACGGTTCCGGCGCGTTGCGAAACACGGTAGCGACGCGGATCTCCGCCTTTGCTTTCAGCTTGCCGCCCTGCACACGCGAAACAGCGGTATGTAACCCGAGCGCATTTTTCAGCACATGGATCTTGTTGTCATACATCACTTTAGTGATCGGCGGGGCATTGCGCAGAAACTGATTTTTAAGATCCTGAGTATATTGCCAGAG
The DNA here is from genome assembly GCF_011754335.1 of Escherichia sp. E.sYA108. Taxonomy (NCBI): domain Bacteria; kingdom Pseudomonadati; phylum Pseudomonadota; class Gammaproteobacteria; order Enterobacterales; family Enterobacteriaceae; genus Escherichia; species Escherichia sp. E.sYA108. The sequence continues at coordinate 660,185 of NZ_JAAQVZ010000001.1, forward strand.
GGCTTTATCGGTGGCGTAGTCGTGTGTTCCCGGATAGCGTTTTGCCAGCACATCGCCCAGACGCTGTTCGTTTATCAGCGTTCGCACCTGGGAAAGTAGCTGCTCGGGATAACCCTGAAGATAAGTAAGATTGCTCATAACCGCCCACGAAAAAGAGAAAAAGGGTATACTCACGCACCCTTTTCAGGGGCAACGTCGAAATTTTATCATTCAGGAGGGCCGATGAGCCACTTAGACAACGGTTTCCGTTCACTGACACTACAACGTTTTCCGGCGACGGATGACGTAAACCCACTACAGGCGTGGGAAGCGGCGGATGAATATTTGCTGCAACAGTTGGACGACACAGAAATCCGCGGCCCGGTGTTGATCCTGAATGATGCCTTTGGTGCGTTAAGTTGTGCGCTGGCGGAACATAAGCCATACAGCATTGGCGACTCATACATCAGCGAACTGGCGACGCGCGAGAATTTACGCCTCAACGGGATTGATGAGTCGAGCGTGAAGTTTCTCGACAGCACCGCCGACTACCCGCAACAGCCGGGCGTGGTACTGATCAAAGTACCGAAAACACTGGCGTTGCTGGAACAACAACTGCGCGCGCTGCGCAAAGTGGTCACGCCGGATACACGTATTATTGCCGGTGCCAAAGCCCGTGACATCCACACTTCCACGCTGGAACTGTTCGAAAAAGTGCTCGGCCCGACCACCACCACGCTGGCATGGAAGAAAGCGCGCCTGATTAACTGCACCTTCAACGAACCGCCGTTGGCCGATGCGCCGCAGACCGTTAGCTGGAAGCTGGAAGGCACTGACTGGACTATCCACAACCATGCGAATGTTTTCTCCCGCACTGGGCTGGATATTGGCGCGCGCTTCTTTATGCAACATCTGCCAGAGAATCTCGAAGGTGAGATTGTCGATCTCGGTTGCGGTAATGGCGTTATTGGCCTGACATTGCTCGATAAAAACCCGCAGGCGAAAGTGGTGTTTGTCGATGAATCGCCGATGGCGGTTGCTTCCAGCCGGTTAAACGTAGAAACCAACATGCCCGAGGCGTTGGATCGCTGCGAGTTTATGATCAACAACGCGCTCTCCGGCGTGGAGCCTTTCCGTTTTAATGCTGTGCTCTGCAACCCGCCGTTTCATCAGCAACATGCGCTGACCGATAACGTCGCCTGGGAGATGTTCCACCATGCCCGCCGCTGCCTGAAAATCAACGGCGAGCTGTATATCGTTGCCAACCGTCACCTGGATTACTTCCATAAACTGAAGAAAATTTTCGGCAACTGCACCACCATCGCCACGAATAATAAATTTGTGGTGCTGAAAGCAGTGAAGCTGGGGCGTCGTCGGTAAGATTGGGGGTTACCTGCCGGATGCGGCGTAAACGCCTTATCCGGCATACGTTCAGCACATTACCCCCAGGTCGGATAAGACGCGGCAAGCGTCGCATCCGGCAATGTCTGCCCAGTTCTGGAATCGCGCTTCCATAAAACAAAAAATCCCTGTCACCATCCTCTACATTCTCTTGTTTAGCGTTGTTCAACGTTTATGCTACATACGTGAAGTTATGACGCATAAAGAATACGATTTCTTTACCGCCGTTCATCGTACTAAGGGGAAAAAATGATTGCGATTGCCGACATCTTGCAAGCAGGAGAAAAGCTAACTGCTGTGGCACCTTTTCTGGCGGGTATTCAGAACGAGGAACAATACACCCAGGCGCTGGAACTGGTAGATCATCTGCTGCTCAACGATCCTGAAAACCCCTTGCTGGATCTGGTGTGTGCCAAAATAACCGCGTGGGAAGAATCAGCGCCCGAATTTGCTGAATTTAATGCCATGGCGCAAGCCATGCCTGGCGGTATAGCTGTGATTCGTACCCTTATGGATCAATATGGTTTAACCCTTTCCGATCTTCCGGAAATTGGCAGTAAATCGATGGTGTCACGCGTTTTGAGCGGGAAGAGGAAATTAACGCTGGAACACGCTAAAAAACTGGCAACGCGATTCGGCATTTCTCCCGCCTTGTTTATTGATTAACGCGACGTGCCGGATGCGTCGCATCCGGCGCTTCAAACAACGATTTAAATCTCTAGCGCCAGCCGTGTTCCCTGGGCAATTGCCCGCCGTGCGTCCAGCTCCATAGCTACATCGCAGCCGCCAATTAAATGCACAGTTTTCCCACTATCAATCAGCGGTTGCGCCAATGCGCGGTTTGGCTCCTGCCCCGCGCAGATCACCACATTGTCCACTGCTAATACCTGCGTTTCGCCGTTGATCACTACATGCAGCCCGTCATCGTCGATCTTCTGGTAACTTACGCCTGGGATCATTTTCACGCCGCGTGAGAGCAGGGTGGTGCGATGGATCCAGCCGGTGGTTTTGCCTAACCCTTGTCCTGGTTTGCTGGCTTTGCGCTGGAGCATCACAATCTGCCGTGGGCTACGGGGGATCTGCATGCCTTGCGGACTCAAACCTCCGGCCTGTTGCAGGCTACTGTCGATTCCCCACTCATTACAGAACCCGGCGATATTCTGGCTGGTGGATTCGCCCGGCTGACTTAAATACATCGCCGTATCAAAACCAATTCCGCCACAACCGATGATGGCAACTTTGTTGCCCACCGGCGCTTTGTCGCGCAGTACATCGAGATAACTCAATACATTCGGATGATCGATCCCGTCGATAGGCGGAACGCGCGGCACGATCCCACTGGCGAGGATCGTTTCATCGAACGCCTGTAACTGATCCGCTGTCACGGTGTGATTGAGTTTTAGCGTCACACCCGTCACTTCGATCATCCGGCGGTAATAGCGCTGCGTTTCGTAAAACTCCTCTTTGCCGGGGATCTGTTTGGCGATATTAAACTGCCCGCCGATCTCGCTGTGCGCATCAAACAATGTTACCTGATGCCCACGCGCCGCCGCGTTAATGGCAAACGCCAGCCCAGCAGGTCCCGCACCGACCACCGCCAGATTTTTTTTCTGCACGGCAGGAAGGATTGGCATTTTGGTTTCATGGCAGGCGCGAGGATTCACCAGGCACGAGGTGACTTTGCCAACGAAGATCTGATCGAGACAGGCCTGGTTGCAGCCAATACAAGTGTTGATCTCATCGGCTCGTCCCGATTGCGCTTTTGACAGCAGTTCCGCATCAGCAAGAAACGGTCGCGCCATCGATACCATATCGGCATCGCCGCGCGAGAGAATATCGTCGGCAACCTGCGGATCGTTAATCCGGTTGGTGGTCACCAGCGGCAGCGAAACGTGGCCTTTCAGTTTGCGCGTGACCCAGCTAAAGGCACCGCGCGGCACGGGCGTGGCAATGGTCGGAATACGTGCTTCATGCCAGCCAATGCCGGTGTTGATAATGGTCGCGCCCGCCGCTTCAATGGCCTGCGCCAGCTCTACCATTTCGGCAAAAGTACCGCCGCCTTCGACCAGGTCGAGCATCGACAGTCGGTAGATAATAATGAAGTCGTTGCCGACACGTTCGCGCACCGCACGCACTACTTCTACGGCAAACCGCATCCGGTTGCGGTAATCGCCGCCCCACTGGTCACTACGCTGATTGGTGCGCAGCGTCAGAAATTCGTTGATCAAATACCCTTCGGACCCCATCACCTCTACACCGTCGTATCCTGCCTCCCGTGCCAATTGCGCGCAGTGGGCGAAATCGTCGATCAGTTGCAGGATCTCTTCATGGGTGAGTTCGTGAGGAACGAAACGGTTGATGGGGGCCTGCAATGCGGAGGGAGCGACCAGATGCGGTTGGTAGCTGTAGCGCCCGGTATGCAAAATTTGCAGGGCGATTTTGCCGCCTTCCTGATGTACGGCTTCGGTAATGGTGCGATGGTGTGGGATCTGGCTGGCGTCATTGAGCATTGCACCGCCTTCCATGCCAACGCCTGTTAAATCTGGTGCGATACCGCCGCTGACAATCAACGCCACGCCGTGACGGGCGCGTTCGGCATAAAACGCTGCCAGCCGTTCAGCGCCGTCCGGGTATTCCTCCAGCCCGGTGTGCATTGAACCCATCAACACGCGGTTTTTTAACGTGGTAAAACCTAAATCCAGCGGGGCGAACAGCGACGGGTAGCTCATAAAATTGTCCAGTATGTAAAATAATTGTTATGTGGTCGGATGAGTTCTAATTTAGCCGTCGCCGGAGAAAAGGGAAAAGGGGAGTGCGGGGTTTGTGATGGGATTCAAAAAGAATACGCCCGGTGGTAACGCCGGATGCGACGCTTGACGCGTCTTATCCGGCCTGGGGGATTGCACATGTAGGGCGGATAAGGCGTTTACGCCGCATCCGCCAGCCGTTGCTAATTACTGCTTACGAAAAAAATCGTTATACAACATATACAAATGCGCGGCACTCCAGGAGAAATTTGGTGCGCCTTGCTGCGCGCCAGTGAGCGGGTTGTAATTCTCCTGAATTGGGCCATCGGCGGTTAATCCTTTGGCGTGCCGGAAGAACGTATCAGCCAGTTTCAGGGCGTCATCGCGATAACCGTAACGCTCCATCCCTTTCAGACCAAACCAGAACTGATCCACCCATACGCGCCCGCGCCAGTAGATATCTGCGCCAAAGGCTGGGTTGGTTAACGCTGCCGTCCCCAGCGGGACAAAGGTGTTGAATTCTTTCGGATCCAGCATCACCTTCACCACCGCGTCGGCGTTGGCCTGCGTTGCCGCACCGTTAAACAGCGGTGACCAGCCTTCCGGCCCTTTACCGCGCTCGACAATCGGTTTGCCCGCGCAGCCGTTCGCCAGCGGTTTATCTTCAATACGCACGTCATAGTAGAACTGTGTAGTCGGGTCGAACATACAAGTGTTGATGTAGTCCGCGAGCTGTTGTGCTAACTGACGATAGCGTTTGGCCTCTTCCGGCTTACCGAGAATCGTCGCCATCTCCGCCAGATAATGGTTATCGCTGTACATATAGCTGGCCTGATCCACCGACTCCTGCAATAGCGAGTAGCCCAGCAACGTTCCGTCCTGACTGCGGTTCTCGGCGAATTTCACCGTCCAGTCGCTACGTTTGCCGCCGTTAGCGACATATTTATCCAACTGTTCTTTGTCGATAAACCCAAAGACGGCGGCATCATCACGCCCCGATTCCCACGACGCCGCAACCTGTGCCGGAATTTCCAGACTGTCGTACTGGCCTTTCTCCACCACGCGGGCGTAGTTGTTCAGCCCAGACTGCGTCTCTTCTTTATTGCCTTTTTTCACTGTAAACAGCATCTCGCCATTATCAGTATTGTGGGCTTTATCGCGGGTTGCGCCATATTCCGGTACGCCGTTGCCGTTGTGATCGCGGTTACGTAGCCACCAGTCGTGATAGGCCACCAGTTTCGGGTACATCTCTGCCAGCCAGGTTTTATCCTGGGTGACGTTGTACACTTCCATCACCGACCAGGCGGCAAGGCTGGGTTTGGTGTTACGTTCGTTCCAGTTGCCGCCATCGCCGCCACGCTCGGGGCTAAGGTTCCACGCTATCAGGTCGGGGACAAAGCCCACATCCTGCGGACGCACGCTGTCGCCTGGCTGGATCTGCCAGGAGAAGACCGCGCGGATATTCTCTTTGGCGATATCCGGATTGAAATGCGCCATCGCAAACGCCTGCTTCCAGGTATCCCACGGCCAGGTCTGATTGCCGGAGAACCAGCGCCCGGTCACCGACGGCGTGACGGTGTTATATTTCACCGCACCGCCCGGCGATCGCCAGTTACCGTTGAGCGTTTCGATGGCTTTCACCGCGACGCGCGTCTGTTCCGGCGTCGCATCCGGATTGGTTAACCCTTTCTTCAGATACTCTTCCCAGCGTTGCTGCGAGGCGGTGAGATAAAACGCCGGACGCGCCAGAATATCGCGGATCTGCATTTGCTCTTTGCTAACTTCCTGAGCGGTCAGCAGATGGGAGTAGGTGGTATAGAGCGTCGTCGAACTGTTGATATGCGCCTTACTGGTAAAGCGATTGCCGTTGATTTCAGTCTGCACTGGCAGGGATTTATGCACCTGATATTCTGATTCACCGGAGGTCAGCAGATCCCAGGTGGCGCGCACTTTGCCAAAGGTGACTTTCAGGCCATCACGGGTGGCGCTGATTTTGCGCTGATAGTCAGGGTACTCGCCAGCAATGGTTTTATCGGAAAGCGGTTTCCCTTCTTTCGCTTCCAGTTTTTCCAGCAGTTCACCATCCCACACCAGATCCAGCGGTTTATCGCTGGTGATTTTGGTTTCCAGTAGTGATGTGCGCGGCGTGGCGAAGCGCAGAATCATTTCGACCTGTACATCTTTCGATATCAACTTTTGCACCAGCGCGCCGGGAATACTGTATGCCTCCAGCGTGAAATCGACTTTCTTGCCGTCTTGCCAGACGGTCAGGCGATCGAAATTGCTGGCCATAAAGTTGATGTATTCTTCCGTCAGCAGCGCAACGCCAGGAAAGCCGCCCATAGTGTTCGGGCCGTCTGGCAACAGATGACCATGCCAGGCTCCGAGATCGAAAAACGGATTAAAACGCTGGTGATCGTCGTAATCGTAATCCTTCATGTACTGCGGCGCGCCAGTACGGTTAATCACGTTTTTATAATTGTCAGCGTTAGCGGCATGGGCGGAAAAGCTCATCAGCAGAGCACAGGCTACTGGCGTTAAAATGGTTTTTATTTTCATGAGATTACTGTCCTTATTACCAGTAAAAATATTGCATCAGGAAGAGTTGGTCGCTGGGATCGTGAGAGGCATTTTTCATGTAGAAGCGGCTATCAAAAGCCGTTGCGAAACGTCCGCCGCCGTATTCGTACCAGATACCAAACTGCATGAAAGAGGTGGTTTCATCGTCAGCGTGGTCAGGGCGATGTTTGGCGTAGGTGTAAGCGGTGGAGAGATAAACGCCCTTTAACGCTTCATACATGGCGCTCACCATCATCCCGCTTTCACTTCCCGATACGTCCAGCCCGTCGGCGCGTCCGGTATGGTGCCAGGCGCGAGCGGCAAAGTTAGGGGTAAGCAGGCCCGTGAGATAGAGTTGGCCTGTGCCGTCGGTGATTTCCAGACCGTTCATCCAGGTGATACCTTCTGCAAGGTCATACTGGATGTAACCGTTCATCATTGCCGGATAGGTGTATTTGTCGTCGTAGCGATCGTACTTGCCAAAATGTAGCCAGGCTTTGCTTTCGTCATGATGTCCGGCAGGTGTGGCGGTAACGCTATAACGAAAGTTGCCGCTTAAGTTCTGTACCTTCAGCGCAGTCATAATGTCGCGGGTATTGGGAATGACGTAGCCCAGATCGGGCGTGAAATCGCCCCACCATTGCAGGTCATCCAGCGAGGAATCCTGACGCAGACTGAGCATGATTTCGGTGCCATCATTGGTACGATAACCGCCATAGAAACGGTTAATCCCACCTTCGAAACCACCCCAGCTATGGTCAGGCACCCAGGCATTACCGTCGTGGTCGGCCTGCACGGTCCAGCCTTCGCCGTAAATCAGGCCGAACCAGGAGCCGTACTTCATCTCCAGGCCACCTTCAATATAGGTGCCGTCGCTGTATTTATGTTTATTCTCACCCTCTAAATCCATATACCCACCAACCCCTAATTCGCCGTAAAAACGAAATGAAGGAGAAGATGTCGAGGTCATTGCGGGGGTTTTTGTGTCGTCATGTTCTGCCGGACGTGCTTCATCAGCGGTCACAGAAAAGGCGTAGCAAAACGGCAGCGCAAGTAATGCTCTGCATGGTGCAGTGATTAATTTCATTATGTTAATCCATGAGCTAAAGAAAAAGTACAGCCTTTTATCGTTGTAATTATAAAAATATAAAGGCAGAAACTATTTTCCCTCTCCCCATCCAGGAAGAGGGAAAATGCCTGCTCATTTTTTATTATTCTGCTTAATCAACATTGCTGGCTGGTGTCGCCTCAATATGGCGCTCTTCAGCCGTTAATCCCTTTATATATTTACTGTATTTCCACCACGCAAAGCCGAGGAAGATAACAATACCGCCGACGTTATAAAAAATGATGGTCAGAATATTCGCGCCAGTCGGGAATGTCGAAGCGACAAACCCTACGGCAAATATCGCAATCAGCATTGAAACAACGATAATACCGGTGCGGCGGGAGCCCATACGGAAATCGCGTGGCAGGTGATCTAATTTGGCGCGTAAATTCAGGTAAGCCAGCATGATGAATAACGGCGGAAGCATGGACGCTGCGGCGGTCATATTAATAATGGTATTCATCAGATCCTGCACGGTATTGGAACCGAGCATCGGGATAATCATCAGCGGGATGACGATCAGGAACTGGATCCACGCTGCGCGCGCCGGAACGCCGTTTTCGTTCAGTTCGACGGTTTTCTTACCAAAGATGCCTTCCGGAATTTCGGAGAAGAAAATTTTCACCGGCGTTGCCGTCCACATCAGCAGGGAACCGAACATCGCGGTAAAGGACACCAGACCGACAAAGCGATTCATCAGTGCTTCCGGTAGACCAAAATACGCCGCCATGCCGTGGAATACCTGTACCGATCCGCCAGTAAATTTCAACTCTTTGCTGCTGACGAAGACGTTAATCAGCACCGAGGAGACGGAATACAGTACGCCGATAAAAATCCCGGCGAGGATGATCACTTTAACGAACGATTTCGAACCGCCTTTGACGTCGTTAACGTACACAGCGACGGACTCCGCGCCACCTGCGGCCATAAAGATCCAGGTGGTCACGCCGAGGAACGCCCAGTTGAAGTTCGGGATCATCGCGTCAACGGTGATCGGATCGGCAGGCTGTACGCCGCCAACCAGTGCCGTACCTGCCAGTAAAATGTAGGAGAGCGTTAACAGCAGCATCAGCGTTGAAGTGACGGAGGTGATTGGCCCCAGCATTTTCGCCCCGTTGGTGGAAACCCAGGTGGAGAAGGCGAACAGCACCATACTGATAATGGTGGTGGCAACCGGCGTCATAATATATTCGTAGCCGAGGAAGGCATACGAAGCATAAGCAATAACGCGCGGCAACAACGAGGTGAAAAAGAACAGGTTTACGAACCAGTAGGTATAGGCAGTAATAAATGCCCAACGTCCGCCCAGCGAACTTTTTACCCACGCGTAGACACCGGCTTCTGAGTTTTTATTTAACGAAACAAATTCTGCGATGATCAGACAGAAGGGAATAAAATAAAAAATTGTTGCGAGGAAAAACATCGGTGCCGAGGCCAGTCCAAGCTCAATATTATTATTGATAACGTTGTTAAAGCTGTAAACGGCGGCAAAAGTCAGCGAGAGCAAGCCGAATTTGCCGATTGTATTACGTTTGGTATCAGACATAACACATCTCCGAAAATGAGTAGGGTAGCGGTGGCGGCAAACTCCTTTTGCCGCCGTAGTTGTTATTTGTTATGGAAATAACCATCTTCGATGGTGACTTTGAGAACCACTTTTTTGACCGCGTTATTGCAGATAAACCGATACGCTTCATGGATATCGCAAATAACGATTTGCCCTTCGTGGACCTCTACGGTTTCTCCGCAGCCTTTTAAATATTCACGGTCAGTTTCATCACGATAATATTCCACTACCTGTAATGTCTCTTTCGGCGCATATTCAATTTTTTGCTGCCCTTGCAGGTAGTAATGCACTTCAAAATAGCGTCGATGCCCGGTAAATAGCGCATCGGTCGCGGAGTCTGTCTCCACGCGGTAAGTCAATGAGTCACCGATGGAGTGGGCGACGCCAGGCTGAATGTTGTCGATATTTTCAATCGCTTCAACGCATCGTTGCCACTTCTTGCCAGAGGCATAAATCTGGCGGAACTGTTCTAAGTTATCGATGATCCTCATTGCTTATTCTCGCTGTGCAAATTCGTGGAAAAGAACCCTGCGCCGAACTCATACGACGCCAGGCTTTGCGCGGTAGCTTCTCCGCCAGAAACCGGCAGCAACGTAAAGCCGTAGCTGAAGTCACGGAACCAGACGCGCCAGGAGTCCAGCACCTCGCTGCCCCAGGAGTTGGAGCCGAGGCCAAGCAGCTGGTGGTCGAGATTCAGAGTGATGTCATCACTGCGCTGCAGCTCGTTACAGTGCTGGGCAGCGTGGATGTTTTCCTGGGTATAGTGCCAGGCGCTGAAGTTAATTGGTCGCTGCGGAACCACCAGCAGACCGTTGCCGTGGCGGTTAGTCAGTGCCGTCCAGCGGACATGCTGACGGTTACCGTTGTTCTGCGGGAAGGGATAGTTCTCGAACATGGCATCGACGGTGCTGCGCCAGATATCGATGATGTTAGCCTGCTGGCTGTCGGCGTAGTTTTCGCCCGGTCCACGTCCGTAATACGCCACCTGGTCGTATTCGCCGTTAATTCCCATGGTGAAACCGATGCACGGAATGATGTGCGGATAGTCGCCATAACGTTCGCCGGAAAGCGCCACGTTAACCTGGCCATCGGCAGCGATGCGCCAGATGTAGGTGCAGCGCATCCCGAAGTCAAACACCGGTGGGGCAATAACCGTGCGGCTGACTAGCAACACTTCATCATCACTTTGCTCAACGACAAAATCGCGCAGATGCTCCTGCATGATCTGCAAATGATTTGGCTGCCACAGCCCTTCGTACTCCTGCTTATGGTTGTCGATCATCGGCTTGAAGAAGTTGATCTTTGGCTCGCGGGTCAGCAGCGACTCGCCATTCACTTGCCAGGATGTCGGTTTACCACTCGTTTTTGAGAAGGTGATCGCAAAGTTGTAGCCGCGAACAGTACAGCTCAAACGATCGTCTTCCAGCGTCAGCGGACGGGCGTTATTCGGTGCGAAAGGTACAGGCTGCGCGGTGTTTTCCTTCAGCGGGAACTGATAAGTGGCGATAGAATGCCCGGCTTCGCTGTAGCGGGTGCGGGAATCTTTGGTCACCGTAATGTTGAGGAACGCTTCGCGGGCGTCCAGCTGCGGCAGCGTGATCTGTAAGGGGGCTTCGCTGTTCGGCGCAACGTCGCGCAGTTTAATCTGTTGCGTCGCGAGCGTTTCACCTTCGGCGCGCACCTCTGCGTGCAGGGTGTAGTCATCTAGCGTGGTAAACCACAGTTTATTTTCGACTTTCAACTCGCCGCGAGTCAGATCCAGCGCGTGGATTTTTACCGGCGCAATAACCTGTTTGTACTCTTTCAGGCCTGGTCCCGGCGTCTGATCGGAATAGATCAAACCATCAAGACAGAAGTTATAGTTGTTGGGATAGTCGCCGTAGTCGCCGCCGAATTTGTACCAGACGTTGCCGTTGTCATCCTGCGCCTGGATCCCGTGGTCGCACCATTCCCAGACATAATGTCCCTGAATGCAATCGTGCTTATAGAAGACGTTCTGGTACTCCGTCAGCCCGCCCGGTCCGTTCCCCATCGCATGAGCATATTCACAGATGATGCGCGGCTTCGGATGCGGGTATTCACCAAACTCATTCATCAGCGGCACGCGGGTGTACATGGTGGAAATAATATCGACCACTTCAGCATCGCGATCTTCTTCGTAATGCACCAGTCGCGTGTCATCCAGCGCCTTCGCCGCATGGTACATCGCGCGGATGTTACAGCCATAGCCGGATTCATTGCCCAGCGACCAGATGATGATCGACGGATGGTTTTTCTGCGCGTGAATATGGCGAACAATGCGCTCGACGTAGACGTTTTCCCACTGCGGATCGTCGGTAATACGGCTGATATCGCCGACATTAGCAAAGCCGTGCGATTCGACGTCGGTTTCCGCCATCACAAACAGGCCGTAGATATCGCACAGTTCGTAAAAACGTGGATCGTTCGGGTAGTGAGCGGTACGCACGGAGTTGATGTTGTGCTGCTTCATCAACTGGAGATCTTTCTCGACGCGATCCATCCCAACGGCGCGGCCTTTGCGATGATCGTTGTCGTGGCGGTTGACGCCGTGCAGCATCACATAACGGTTATTGATCCAGAACAGACCGTCGCGCACTTTGATATCACGGAAGCCAACGCGTTGTGGCACCACTTCCAGAACGTTGCCGTCGGCGTCTTTCAGCGTCATGACCAGATGGTAAAGATAAGGGGATTCTGCTGACCATTGCTGCGGCTGTTCGACAGTAAAAGCAAAGCGGGCGCTGGTCAGTTTTTCAATTGCCAAATGATCAATGGCGCTGCTGTGCACCACGTGTTCGCCATCAAACAGGGTATATTCCAGCGTCGTGACGACAGGGGAGGCGGCGAGATTTTCCAGCACCACTTCGCAGGAAAGTGTGGCATCGCAATAGGCTTCGTCAAAGTCGGTGCGCACGGTGAAATCGTTAATGTGCGTGAGTTGTTTTCCGATCAGATAAACATCGCGGAAGATCCCCGCCGACCACCACATATCCTGGTCTTCCACGTAGGTAGAGTCCGCCCATTGCATCACGCGCACACACAACAGGTTGTCGCCGGTTTTAACCATCGCGCTGATGTCAAACTCTGCGGTCAGGCGACTGCCCTTGCTGAACCCCACATACTGACCGTTAACGTAGACTTCAAAATAGGTTTCGACGCCGTCAAATTTAATCAGCGTCTGTTTACCCTGCCAGCCGTCGCTGAGGGTGAAAATACGTTGATAGGCACCGGTTGGGTTATCGCTGGGGACAAACGGCACATCGATGGGGAACGGAAAACCTTCGTCGGTATATTGCAGTTTGCCGTGACCTTCCATTTGCCACATGGCGGGGACGGTAATATGCCCCCAGTCAGCCATTAACTCAGAGGTGAAGGCTTCTGGCACTTGCAGCGGATGGTCAAAAAAGTGGAAATTCCACTGACCGCTTAAGGGCAGAAACAGGCTGCTGGTTTCACGGGCAAAAGTACGAGCCTGCGCAACAGAATCATATGAAAAAAAGTACGCACGCGGCGCAAGTCGGTTTTCGTGGGTGAGCTGAATGTTTTCCCAGCGATTCATAGGGCCTCCCGGTAGAGAGAAATCGGAACCATTCATGGTGATGGTAGTTTGTGTAATTGCTGGGGAGTTTAGTAAAAATTTTACTAAAAAGTAGCGAGTAAATGCATTTACTTTAACTGGATCACGAAAATAAACGGCAGCACTGTCCGGCAAAAACGATTGCTGGACAGCGTGCAAGGGGATTTAACGGGTCGTGCCGCGCAGTTTTAATTTGCTGGGAACGAAGACCAACAGCGGCAGCGCGCGACCATCGCGGGCTTTTTCATACACCAGGTTAACGCCCTGACTTCCCATCATCTCGGAATGGATGCGCACGGTGGAGAGCGGCGGAAAGGTAAATCGCGCGGTGGGGATATCGTTAACGCTGATAAGCGAAATATCCTGTGGGATGTTCAGGCCACGTTCATGAATTGCCCGCAGTACGCCGATAGCAATGGAATCGGAAGCAACAAACAGTGCCTTCGGATAGTCTTCCTGCGCCAGCATCTGTTTTGCCAGTTCATAGCCCGACGAACTGGAAAAACCGCCGCGCCAGATATCCTCTTCGCGTACCACGTGTTTCAGACGACCATATTCCGCAAAGGCGACCTCACGAATATCCGCCTTGCCGGGTAAGTCTTCACCGCCAATAAAACCAATACGATTAACGCCCTGATTGATATAGAAATCGATGATTTCTTTACTGATACGTGCCAGATCGATATCCACCGCATCGTAACCGCTGCCGGGTTCGTGAAAGTCGATAAAACAGATATTGTCGGTCAACGCACAGGCGGCGGCGCGCAGGGCGGGCGTGGGTTTGCCGACAATTAAAATACCGGTGACGTTTTTAATGTCTGGTAAACCGTTGTGTTCATAACAGTTGGTCAGTTCGATCGCCAGCTTTTCGCACTGAGTTTCAATGCCGTGGCGGATCGCCAGATAGTAAGGATCGTTGATCTCCAGCTCCTGCTGGTAGCTGTAGATAGCCAGAATATGATGTTGGTTGACTGCACCTGTCTGGAGTTTACGGGCGCTACTGGTCTTGTACTCCAGCTTTTCGGCGATCTCCAGAATGCGATGTTTCGTCTCTTCTTTCACATTCAATGTTGGATCGTCATTTAAGACCCTGGATACTGTCGCCAGGGATACGCCAGCTTCGATTGCGATGTCTTTTAGTGTTGCCATGTTTACCTTTTTTACTTTCCCTGATGTGCGCCCCCATTGTAGAGGAAGTGCTTATCGGGTCACCTGTTTTCAGTAAATAAAGCGCGTTTCTTTGACGCTGTAACGGTAACACAGCGGCTCACGAATGTGATCACGCCTGCATTCTCCATTTTTAGCCTACAGGATTGAGAAAAACTTTTGCTATAGTTTAGTAAAATTTTACCCAAAGGGAGGAAACAATGGAAACCGTGGCTTACGCTGATTTTGCACGTCTGGAAATGCGCGTCGGAAAGATTGTGGAAGTGAAACGCCATGAAAACGCCGACAAGCTGTACATCGTACAGGTTGATGTGGGGGAAAAAACACTGCAAACCGTGACCAGCCTGGTGCCGTACTACAGCGAAGAAGAGCTGATGGGGAAAACGGTGGTGGTCTTATGCAATCTGCAAAAAGCGAAAATGCGCGGTGAAACGTCGGAATGCATGCTGCTGTGTGCGGAAACCGATGACGGCAGTGAAAGCGTGTTGTTAACGCCGGAGCGGATGATGCCTGCGGGCGTTCGTATCGTATAAAACAATCGGATGGCGACGTCGAATCGCCATCCGATTTGATATTACGCTTCTTCGACACTTACTCGCATGGCCGCCAGCGCCTTACGCGCCGCTTTGATCACCAGTTCACACTGTTCAATGGTCAGTGTCAGTGGCGGTTCAATGCGGATCGTTTTAGCGTTGTTGAGTGTTCCGGCCACCAGTACGCGCTGGCGGAACATCTCGCTGGCAAAGTTATAGCCGATTTCGTTATCAACAAACTCAATCGCCATCAACATCCCTTTACCACGCGCTTCCTGTACCAGATCGGGATATTCCCGCGCCAGTTGACGGAAACCGTCCAGCAACATATCGCCTTTTTGTTCAGCCTGAGCCGGTAAGTTCTGCTCCAGCAACACATTGATGGTCGCCAGCGCCGCCGCACAGGCCAGCGGGTTGCCGCCAAAGGTGGTGGTATGCAGGAACGGATTGTCGAACAGGACTGAGAACACCTCTTCAGTGGCGATAGTTGCGCCAATCGGCATCACGCCACCGCCGAGCGCTTTGGCAAGGCAGAGGATATCCGGCTGTACGTTCTCATGCTCGCAGGCGAACATCTTGCCCGTGCGCCCCATGCCCGTTTGTACTTCATCGAGGATCATCAGTGCGCCGAACTCATCGCACAGCTTACGCACGGCGGTGAGATAGCCTGGCGGCGGCAGAATTACGCCACCTTCGCCCTGAATCGGTTCGAGGATCACCGCAGCAACATCATCACCGGTTTTTTTGCACTCGTTAAGAGCCGTGAGCATGGCTTCGATATTGCCAAACGGTACATGACGAAACCCTGGCAGCAGTGGCATAAAAGGTTTGCGGAAGGTCGATTTCGCCGTGGCCGACAGCGCGCCAAGTGATTTACCGTGGAACGCGCCGCTGGTGGCAATAAAAGTAAACTTGCCGCGCGGTGACTGATAAGCCTTCGCCAGCTTCAGCGCCGCTTCAACGGATTCGGTGCCGCTATTACAGAAGAAGCTGTATTTCAGTTTACCGGGCGTTAGCGCCGCAAGGGTTTTCGCCAGCATCGCCCGTAACGGATCAAGCAGCTCCTGGCTGTGAAGCGGTTGTTTCGCAAGTTGATTCTGTACGGCGGAAACCACAACTGGATTACGGTGCCCCACGTTGAAAATTCCAAAACCTCCCAGGCAGTCGATAAACTCCTGTCCCTGGGTGTCGACAAGCGTATTTAAACCTCCCGCTTGCCACTCTACGGCTCCGTAATCCCCGCCGGCGGTAACAGATTTGCGATACTCTAAAAACCCCGGATTGACATGCTCTTTGAAGTATTCAATCACCTCCCGGTTAAGTGCTTTCATCTCCTCATGATCCAACGTTCGCTTTTCAATGAGATTCAGGGCGTGGGCGCTGCACGCTAAAGCTGATGCGCTCGAAGGTAACCTGTTCAAAATATGCTCCGGAGGCTCGCGTATCACATGATACCGATTTAAGTATTGCAGGGATTGCGCCACTCCGGCTGCGATCGCGAAAATCGGGATAAACACAAATGTGGTTATCATTTGCGCAATATTTAATGCTATTTGCTAACATTTGCTGTTATTTTGCACGGTTTTTGTCGGGTATGGATTTGATGATTGCTGCGCAAATGCACGCTTTCAGGGCAATAATTGCCTGATTTTTGGGCAAGGTAATTAACGTTTTCGTATAGTAACAGAGTGAAAGTATTTTAAATCAAGGAATTAGATTTGTGCTTTAGTCGCAAATTGCGATCTAAATCAAATTAATTGGTTAAAGATAACCGCAGCGGGGCCGACATAAACTCTGACAAGAAGTTAACAACCATATAACCTGCACAGGACGCGAACATGTCTTCTCATCCGTATGTCACCCAGCAAAATACCCCGCTGGCGGACGACACCACTCTGATGTCCACTACCGATCTGCAAAGCTATATCACTCATGCTAATGACACTTTTGTGCAGGTGAGCGGCTATACCTTGCAGGAGTTACAGGGGCAACCGCACAACATGGTGCGTCACCCGGATATGCCAAAAGCGGCGTTTGCGGATATGTGGTTCACCCTGAAAAAAGGGGAGCCCTGGAGCGGCATCGTGAAAAATCGCCGCAAAAATGGCGACCATTATTGGGTGCGGGCCAATGCGGTACCGATGGTGCGCGAGGGAAAAATCAGTGGCTATATGTCGATTCGTACCCGGGCGACGGATGAAGAGATCGCGGCGGTGGAGCCGCTGTACAAAGCGTTGAACGCCGGACGGACCAGTAAGCGTATTCATAAAGGCCTGGTGGTGCGTAAAGGTTGGTTGGGAAAACTGCCTTCATTACCGCTTCGCTGGCGGGCGCGTGGAGTGATGACCCTGATGTTTATCTTGCTGGCGGCCATGCTCTGGTTTGTTGCTGCCCCGGTGGTGACGTATATCCTCTGTGCATTAGTGGTATTGTTGGCAAGCGCTTGTTTTGAATGGCAGATTGTCCGCCCGATAGAAAATGTCGCCCGTCAGGCACTGAAGGTGGCGACCGGAGAGCGTAATAGTGTTGAGCATCTGAAGCGCAGCGATGAGCTGGGGCTGACATTACGTGCGGTAGGGCAGCTTGGCCTGATGTGCCGTTGGCTAATTAATGATGTCTCAAGCCAGGTGTCCAGTGTCAGAAACGGCAGTGAGACGCTGGCGAAAGGCACCGATGAACTGAACGAACATACCCAGCAGACAGTTGATAACGTTCAGCAAACGGTGGCGACCATGAACCAAATGGCGGCGTCGGTGAAACAGAACTCTGCCACGGCGTCGGCTGCCGATAAACTTTCTATCACCGCCAGTAATGCGGCAGTGCAGGGCGGGGAGGCGATGACTACGGTGATCAAGACAATGGACGATATTGCCGACAGTACCCAGCGCATTGGCACCATTACTTCGCTGATTAACGATATTGCGTTTCAGACCAATATTCTGGCCCTGAATGCGGCGGTGGAAGCGGCGCGTGCCGGCGAACAGGGCAAAGGTTTTGCAGTGGTGGCGGGGGAAGTGCGTCATTTAGCCAGCCGCAGCGCCAATGCTGCCAACGATATTCGCAAGCTGATTGATGCCAGTGCTGATAAGGTGCAATCTGGTTCGCAGCAGGTACACGCCGCCGGACGGACGATGGAAGATATTGTGGCGCAGGTAAAAAACGTCACCCAGTTGATAGCTCAGATTAGCCATTCAACGCTGGAACAGGCCGATGGGCTTTCCAGCCTGACCCGTGCAGTGGATGAGCTTAACCTGATCACCCAGAAAAACGCCGAGTTGGTGGAAGAGAGTGCGCAGGTGTCGGCGATGGTGAAACACCGCGCCAGCCGACTGGAAGACGCGGTGACGGTGCTGCATTAATCGGTATGCCGGATCCAGCGGTTGGAGCACAATGCCTGATGCGATGCTGGCGCATCTTATCAGGCCTACGGGGTGTGTAGCGGGTGTAGGCCGGATAAGGCGCGTCAAGCGTCGCATCCGGCAATTGCACCGCGCCACTGGCGGATGCGGCGATTAATCCAGTTGCGTAATATCAAAAGCGGCGCGGTCGATCACCGCAATGATCTTTTTTATTTGTGCATCAGTGATATCGCTCTGGTTGACGCGTAAATCCAGCACCGCTTTAAAATTATCCAGCGCCCGCTTCATTTGCGGGTTCTGGCGCAGCGCAGCGCCAACGCAACGCGCTTTGATGCGTTCTTCAATCATCTCTACCTGTTCGCGGTTTTCTTCCAGCCACTGCGCGCCTTGTTCGGTCAGCGCAATCTGCTTCTTACCACCTTCCTCTTCGCGAATGGTAATCAGCGACTGCTCCTGCAGAAAATCCAGCGTCGGGTAGATGACGCCCGGGCTTGGGGTGTAATTCCCCTGGGTCAGATTTTCAATCGCTTTAATCAACTCGTAACCGTGGCTGTCATCGCGCGAGAGAATATCCAGAATCACCAGACGCAATTCACCGTGACCAAAGAAACGTTGTCGACGACCGCCGCCGCGACCGTGGCGACCACCGCAGCATTGACCGTGTTCATGCTGGTGACCGTGTCCGCAGTGCTCGTGTTCTGACTTCTCACCTTTGCAGCAGCCCTCATGGCGTGGCTGGCCTTCATGTTTACAACACCCTTCGTGATGATGGCTCATATCAGCCTCCTTTTGCTTAATTAGATATATCTAATTTATATCTGATATAAGCATTACTGCAAGTACAAAAATGATTTTTAAACGCAGGTTTACTCAACATGTAGGCCGGATAAGGCGTTCACGCCGCATCCGGCATTGAGCAATGATGCTTGATAAGAGGTTGCGCGTCTTATCAGACTACAGATATATCAGTGCTACAAATCACTTGCATTTATCATGATTAACAATCATTATCATTTGTGGAATTTATTTAGATATATCTGATTACCATCATGAAGGCGATAACAATGAATAACTCCCCCCGCTACCCGCAGCGCGTTCGCAATGATCTGCGCTTCCGTGAACTGACTGTGCTACGCGTTGAGCGTATCAGCGCCGGTTTTCAGCGCATTGTCCTTGGCGGCGAGGCGCTGGACGGTTTTACATCGCGCGGCTTTGACGATCACAGCAAGCTCTTCTTTCCTCAACCAGGCACTCACTTTGTGCCGCCAACGGTAACGGAAGAGGGCATCGTCTGGCCGGAAGGACCACGCCCACCGTCGCGTGACTATACGCCGCTGTATGACGAACTACGCCATGAACTGGCGATCGATTTCTTTATTCACGACGGTGGGGTCGCCAGCGGCTGGGCGATGCAGGCGAAACCGGGCGATAAACTTACGGTGGCAGGTCCGCGCGGTTCGCTGGTGGTGCCAGAGGATTACGCGTATCAGCTGTATGTCTGCGATGAATCCGGAATGCCCGCACTGCGCCGCCGCCTGGAAACGTTGAGCAAACTTGCCGTTAAACCGCAAGTTAGTGCGCTGGTTAGCGTGCGGGATAACGCCTGTCAGGATTATCTCGCGCACCTTGATGGTTTTAATATCGAATGGCTGGCACATGATGAGCAGGCGGTAGATGCGCGTCTGGCGCAGATGCAAATCCCTGCCGATGATTACTTCATCTGGATAACCGGCGAAGGCAAAGTCGTTAAGAATTTAAGCCGTCGCTTTGAAGCGGAACAGTATGACCCACAGCGGGTACGCGCGGCGGCTTACTGGCACGCAAAGTAACTGATATATAAAAAGAAAAAGGCTGACGATTTCTCGTCAGCCTTTGCTATGTCTGGTGGCCCCTGCTGGACTTGAACCAGCGACCAAGCGATTATGAGTCGCCTGCTCTAACCACTGAGCTAAGGGGCCATGGTAGCGGATTATAAAGTAACTCCGTGTCGCAATCCAGCCATTACCGCGCGCCTGCTGTTTTTATAAACAATGTATTTTCAATCCGTTATACTTTTCCTGGTGATGTTAGAAAGGAGTAAATATGGTTGAGGATATTTTGGCTCCAGGGTTACGGGTCGTGTTTTGCGGTATCAACCCTGGTCTTTCATCCGCCGGAACGGGTTTTCCCTTTGCTCATCCGGCAAACCGCTTCTGGAAGGTGATATATCAGGCCGGGTTTACCGACCGTCAGTTGAAGCCGCAGGAGGCACAGCATCTGCTGGATTATCGTTGTGGCGTCACCAAACTGGTAGACCGTCCAACGGTGCAAGCCAATGAAGTGTCAAAGCAGGAACTGCACGCAGGCGGGCGTAAGCTAATTGAAAAAATAGAAGATTATCAGCCGCAGGCGTTGGCGATTCTGGGCAAACAAGCATATGAACAGGGATTCAGCCAGCGCGGTGCACAGTGGGGGAAACAAACTCTCACCATTGGTTCGACGCAGATTTGGGTGCTGCCAAATCCCAGCGGTTTAAGTCGCGTTTCACTGGAGAAACTGGTTGAAGCGTATCGCGAGCTGGACCAGGCGCTGGTGGTGCGTGGGCGATAAAAACGCCACCGAAAAGGTGGCGTTTGTGCGGAGGGACTAGTGCCGGGTGCGGCGTAACACCTGATCCGGCCTACCGATTAATCGTCCAGGAAGCTACGCAGCACTTCAGAACGGCTCGGGTGACGCAGTTTGCGCAGCGCCTTCGCTTCGATCTGACGGATACGTTCGCGGGTAACGTCGAACTGTTTACCCACTTCTTCCAGCGTGTGGTCGGTGTTCATATCGATACCGAAACGCATACGCAGAACTTTCGCTTCACGCGCGGTCAGGCCAGCCAGCACGTCGTGCGTTGCCGCACGCAGGCTTTCGGTGGTCGCAGAATCCAGCGGCAGCTCGAGGGTGGTATCCTCGATGAAATCCCCCAGATGCGAATCTTCATCATCACCGATCGGCGTTTCCATGGAGATTGGCTCTTTGGCGATCTTCAGCACTTTGCGGATCTTGTCTTCCGGCATCAGCATGCGTTCAGCCAGTTCTTCCGGCGTTGGTTCACGGCCCATCTCTTGCAGCATCTGGCGAGAAATACGGTTGAGCTTGTTGATAGTCTCAATCATATGCACCGGAATACGGATGGTGCGCGCCTGATCCGCGATAGAACGGGTGATCGCCTGACGGATCCACCAGGTTGCGTAGGTGGAGAACTTGTAACCACGGCGGTATTCGAATTTATCAACCGCTTTCATCAGACCGATGTTACCTTCCTGAATCAGGTCAAGGAACTGCAAGCCACGGTTGGTGTATTTCTTAGCGATAGAAATAACCAGACGCAAGTTCGCTTCAACCATCTCTTTCTTCGCACGGCGGGCTTTCGCTTCACCGATGGACATACGACGGTTGATATCTTTAACCTGCTCGATGGTCAGGCCGGTTTCTTCTTCAATCTGCTGCAGTTTCTGCAGGGCGCGATGCACTTCTTCAGAGACATCGTGCAGTTTTTCCGACCACGGCTTGTTCATCGCAATTGCCGCGTTGAACCAGGTATCGCTGGTTTCGTTGCCGGTAAACAGGGTAATGAAGTTTTTCTTCGGCATTTTGCACTGCTCAACGCAGAGCTTCATGATCAGACGTTCTTGCGTACGAACGCGGTCCATCATGACGCGCATGCTGTTGACCAGGTAGTCAAACTGCTTCGGCACCAGGCGGAACTGTTTGAATACTTCAGACAGTTTCAGGATCTCTTCCTGAGCGGCAGCGTGACTGCGGCCTTTCGCTTTGATGGTGTCACGCGTTACAATGTACTGAGCGCGCAGTTCCGCAAATTTTTCGCGAGCCAGTTCCGGGTCGATGCTGTTGTCATCATCGGCGGTATCGTCGTCACCATCTTCTTCGTCTTCATCTTCGTCATCGTCCAGATCTTCCTGGGAAAGCTCAGAACCGACGTGAGTGGCGGTAGGTGCCAAATCTTCTTCTGCGTTCGGGTCAACAAAGCCGGTGATCAGATCGGACAGACGCGCTTCTTCTGCTTCAACACGATCGTACTGTTCCAGCAGATAGGTGATCGCTTCCGGATATTCAGCAACGGAGCATTGAACCTGGTTGATCCCGTCTTCAATACGCTTAGCGATGTCAATTTCGCCTTCGCGGGTCAACAGTTCAACGGTGCCCATTTCACGCATGTACATGCGTACCGGGTCAGTCGTGCGCCCGATTTCAGATTCCACGCTGGAAAGCACCTGCGCGGCGGCTTCGGCAGCATCTTCGTCCGCGGTGTTTTCAGCCAGCATCAGATCATCGGCATCCGGTGCTTCTTCCATCACCTGAATGCCCATGTCGTTGATCATTTGGATGATGTCTTCGATCTGATCTGAATCGACGATATCTTCCGGCAGATGGTCATTGACCTCGGCATAGGTCAGATAGCCTTGCTCCTTACCACGGGTGACAAGAAGTTTCAGCTGTGACTGCGGGTTTTGCTCCATAAGACGGTATCCACACTTATTTCATGAGGTTGGTGTTGGGCGATTGACCCGATGTCCTTCAGCTGTTAACGCTGAAATCCAACGGTTGTTTACCGCCAACGATAATTACGAGGGCGTACTTATATATTTGCCGCTGCCTCTCAGTGCGGCTGTCGGGGGCTTCCCGATCGCTCTTCGGCACTTAAGCCGTTAAATCACTTTTTCGCCAGCTCCTGGTTTAATGTCCAGAGCTCCAGGCGTTCTTCGTTGCTTAAACCATGCGTGCGCTCACGAGCGATTAACTCTTCCTGGCGCAGTTCAAGCAGCGAATCAAACATATGGTTGAGTGAGTCGGTGAAGGTTTGCTCAGCAATATTCTTATCTGCTATATCGTCCCACATCGACAGTTTTTCAAGGGTGGCAGCATTATTTGTACCACGATAGTGCTCTAAAAGTTGCCCGGTGGTCAGACCTGGCTGGGAGAGACAAGTGTTGACCAGTTCTCTGAATAAGCCAAGTCCAGGGAGCTTATTTTCATCCAGATTCTCAAGCGGCGGGACCAACGTCGCTAATTCTGGATTTTGCACCAGCAACCCTATAAGTATACGCATGGTCGTGCGTTTTAGCTGCGGAACAGGGCGAGAAACGCCGCTCTCTGCCGCTTTTGGCATTAATCGTTCAAGCTGGCTGTCATCAAGTATGCCTAATTTGTTGCCTAATTCCTGACGTAGATATATTCGCAGCGTTTCGCCCGGCACTTGCGATATCAGTGGCAGTGCCAGCGTACTCAAACGTGCGCGCCCGTCAGGGGTACTCAGATCAACTTGCGGCATCAGACTGTTAAACAGAAATGCGGAGAGTGGCATCGCCTGCTCCATCCGCGCTTCAAACGCTTCTTTACCTTCTTTTCGTACCAGCGTGTCAGGGTCTTCGCCATCAGGCAAAAACATAAAGCGTAGCTGACGACCGTCTGTCATGTAAGGCAGCGCCGTTTCCAGCGCTCGCCAGGCGGCATCGCGGCCTGCACGGTCGCCGTCATAACAGCAAATGACATTGTTGGTCGCGCGGAACAACAGTTGTATGTGATCGGCGGTGGTTGACGTACCTAACGACGCAACGGCGTAATTAATGCCGTATTGCGCCAGCGCCACCACGTCCATATAGCCTTCGACCACAAGCAGACGATTGGGTTCAGCGTTATCCTGCTGCGCTTCATAAAGACCGTAAAGCTGGCGGCCTTTATGGAAAATGTCCGTTTCCGGCGAGTTCAGGTATTTGGGGGTATCGTTGCCCAGCACGCGTCCGCCAAAACCAATCACCCGACCGCGTTTATCACGAATGGGGAACATCACCCGCTCGCGGAAACGATCGTAACTGCGACCCTGATCGTTAGTGACCAACATGCCCGCATCAACCAATGACTGGCGATTTTCTGGATTGCCGCCAAACCGCTTCAGGACGTTGTCCCAGCCGGGGGGCGCAAAACCAATCGCAAAGCGGGCGATAACCTCGTGGCTTAATCCGCGTTTTTCCAGATACTGGCGCGCAGACGTGGCAACAGGTTGTTGTAAAGATTGTTGGTAAAACGTATTCAGACCGTCCATCAACTGATAAAGCGTTTGCCGCTGATGGCGTTCGATCTGGCTGGGGCCGCTGCCTGCTTCAAATGGCACTTCAAGATTGTGCATTGCTGCCAGCTCTTCGACCGTTTCGACGAACTCGAGCTTGTCGTAGTTCATCAGGAAGTCGATCGCGTTGCCATGCGCGCCACATCCAAAGCAGTGGTAAAACTGTTTCTCACCGTTAACGGTGAATGACGGGGTTTTCTCGTTGTGGAATGGACAACACGCGTGGAAATTCTTGCCCTGCTTTTTCAGCTTCACACGGGCATCGATCAGATCGACGATGTCAGTGCGTGCCAGCAGATCATTAATGAATACGCGTGGGATTCGTCCAGCCATAGGCCCCGATTTTTAGCAATTCATAAACGAAAATAAGCCGCGCATTCCTTTCGGAAGCACGGCCTTACAACTACAACTCGGTCTGATCGGAGAGCAACGCTCTCGGGGAATTAGTACAGACGAGTGCGGCGTGCGTTTTCGCGAGCCAGTTTCTTCGCGTGACGTTTCACTGCAGAAGCTTTAGCGCGCTTACGTTCGGTAGTCGGTTTTTCATAGAACTCACGACGACGAACTTCCGCCAGAACACCTGCTTTTTCGCAGGAACGCTTGAAGCGACGCAGAGCTACGTCGAACGGCTCGTTTTCACGTACTTTAATTACCGGCATGTGCCTCTCACCTTTGATTAATTCGGTTTGCCGCTGGCATCAACGCCAGCTTATTTCAAAATGGTGCGGAATTTTACTGCAATTGCTGCTGCTTTGTAAAGCACCGCGGCCTTTTTTGAAAGGGACTTTTATAAGGGTGAGGAGTATACACGAGGCTTTCTCCAGGGGCGAACAAAGTTTTACATCAACCCGCATTGGTCCTACACTGCGCGGTAATAAAGCGAGGTAAAACAAGTCATGCGTGTACTGGGTATTGAAACTTCCTGCGATGAAACCGGCATCGCCATTTACGACGATGAAAAAGGTTTGTTAGCCAACCAATTGTATAGTCAGGTGAAATTGCACGCTGACTACGGCGGCGTCGTGCCTGAACTGGCCTCCCGCGATCACGTGCGTAAAACCGTACCGTTGATCCAGGAGGCGCTAAAGGAGTCTGGTTTAACGGCAAAAGACATTGATGCTGTGGCCTATACCGCAGGCCCAGGATTAGTCGGCGCACTGCTGGTTGGCGCGACCGTGGGGCGTTCTCTGGCGTTTGCCTGGGACGTTCCGGCAATCCCGGTACATCATATGGAAGGACATCTGTTAGCGCCGATGCTGGAAGATAACCCACCGGAATTTCCGTTTGTCGCGCTGCTGGTTTCCGGCGGTCATACGCAGTTAATCAGCGTGACTGGCATTGGTCAGTACGAGCTGCTCGGAGAGTCTATCGATGATGCGGCTGGTGAAGCGTTTGATAAAACCGCGAAGCTGCTGGGGCTGGATTATCCTGGCGGGCCATTACTGTCGAAAATGGCGGCTCAGGGTACTGCCGGGCGCTTTGTCTTCCCGCGCCCGATGACCGACCGTCCGGGGCTGGATTTCAGCTTTTCTGGTCTGAAAACCTTCGCGGCAAATACCATACGTGACAACGGCACTGACGATCAGACGCGTGCCGATATCGCCCGCGCCTTTGAAGATGCAGTGGTCGATACGTTGATGATTAAGTGTAAGCGAGCACTGGATCA
Organism: Escherichia sp. E.sYA108; assembly: GCF_011754335.1. Taxonomy (NCBI): domain Bacteria; kingdom Pseudomonadati; phylum Pseudomonadota; class Gammaproteobacteria; order Enterobacterales; family Enterobacteriaceae; genus Escherichia; species Escherichia sp. E.sYA108. The sequence continues at coordinate 685,984 of NZ_JAAQVZ010000001.1, forward strand.
GACGGGCTTTAAGCGACTGGTCATGGCAGGCGGCGTGAGTGCTAACCGCACACTGCGGGCGAAGCTGGCTGAAATGATGAAAAAGCGTCGTGGCGAAGTGTTCTACGCGCGTCCGGAATTTTGCACTGATAACGGTGCGATGATCGCCTATGCCGGAATGGTGCGGTTTAAAGCAGGCGCGACGGCGGATCTCGGCGTTAGCGTGCGTCCGCGCTGGCCGCTGGCAGAGTTACCGGCCGCGTAAAACTATTAGGTGCCGGAGAGCAATTTCCGGCACCGTCCTCACTTAAAGCAACACCATGGGCATCCACAGTAAGCCGGTAATCACCAGCAACACGAGGAATATCAGCCCAAAAATTGCCCCCAGTCGCCAGTAATCCACCGTTGGCAGATAACCACTACCGTAGTAAATCGGACTGGGTCCGGTGGCGTATGGTGTAAGAATGCTCCCCAGACCAATTGCCGCACCAACCATCAGGCAGAACACCGGCAGCGGGATTTCCGGCATCGCCAGCGCGGCGGCAATCATCATCGGTGCGAGAGCGGAGGTATACGCTGTGGCGCTGGCAAAAAAGTAGCGCAGCAGATAAAAGACCACAATCAACGCCACCATCACTATCGTTGGCGAATAACCGCTTAAGCTGCCTGCTAACAGTTTGCCAAACCAGCTAATAAAACCGGTGTTGTTGAGTCCGGTAGCGAGGGTGATAAGCGAGGCCAGCCAGAAGAAAACGTTCCACGCCGCTTTATTACTGACAATGTCGTCCCAGCAGATAATGCGCAGAAGCAGCATCAGCGCCACCACGCTGTAACCGACCATCGCGGCATCGATATAATCACCGCCAAAAATCCACAGCACCAGTGCGCCTACCATCAGCCCCAGCATCCGTTTTTCACGCGAACAGAGCGGGCCCATTGCCTGCAGTTCCGTCTCTGCCCAGCGCGGCACCTGATCGCCAGACTTCAGTATCGGCGGGTACAGCACGTAAGCCAGCCAGGGAACCAGCAGAACCAGTAAAATACTGAGCGGCAACATCCCGAGGAACCAGTCGCCCCAGCTCAGCGTGGCGTTAGATGCGCTTTTCATCAGTCCAATTAACAGCAAATTTGGAGCCATCGCCGTCAGGAAAATGGCGCTGGTCACGCAATCGGCAACAATCCCCATCCACATGATGTACGAGCCAATGCTGCGCGAACTGCTGTCGTTTGGTTGTGATTGATAGAGCGGTGGCAGGTTACGGATGATGGGATAGATAATCCCCGCACCACGCGCCGAGTTGGACGGTGTTACAGGCGCGAGTATCAGCTCGGAGAACATCACTGCATAGCCGAGAAACAGCGTGCGATGCCCCATTTTTTTCACCAGAATCAGAGCGATGCGACGTCCAAGCCCGGTTTTTTCATAGCCCGTACCAAACATAAAGGCGGCGAAAATAAGCCAGATAACTGAATTAGAAAAACCAGAAACCGCCCAGGAGAGGGATTTGGCGGTGAACTTAAAACCTGGCTGGGCGAGCTGCTCCGGGCTAAACAGCAGCCACGGCGAAAGAATGGCGATGATGGATATACCCACCATCGCCACCACGGCACCCGGCACGGGTTCGAGGATCAGTCCAACGATCACGCCAGTAAAAACGGCAAAGTAGAGCCAGGTATGACTCTCCAGCCCTGCGGGAAGCGGAAGTAGAGCAATAATGGCGATGACCGCCAGCGGCGCAAGGTATCGCCACCATTCAGTGGAAGGTTTCATCGTGTTATGCCTGAGAAAAAGGAGAGGGGCGAGCCTCTCTGGGAGGGTTATTTGATGTAGTGGACGTGCTCGCAGATCTCTTCTACGATGGGATCGCGGCGTTCGGCGAACAGCTTTTTGTTTTCGGCTATCAGGTTGTTGCCGTGGGTATCTATAGAGACAATCAGCGGGCCAAACTCTTTGACCCGGCAGACCCACAGCGACTCTGGCATCCCGAGTTCTGTCCAGTGTACCTCTTCAATCTCTTCCACTTGAGTTGCCGCCAGTACCGCACAGCCAGCCGGGAAAATCACATGCAGCGCCTTGAATTTCTGGCAGCCTTCTTCGGTCAGCGGCCCCATTCCGCCTTTGCCGACCACCAGTTTCACGCCGGTCTGCTCGATAAATTCACGTTCAAAACTTTCCATACGCATACTGGTTGTCGGGCCGACGGACACCATCTCCCATTTGTCGCCGTTTTTGCGCACGATGGGGCCAGCGTGGAAAATCGCTTTGCCGTTGAGATCGTAAGGGATCGGACGTTTCAGTTCGATCAATCGGCGGTGACAAACGTCACGGCAGGTCACCAGCGTACCGGTCAGGTAGATCACATCGCCGACGCGAATATCTTGCAGATCTTCAGCTTTGATCGGGGTTGTCAGGATCTTTTTCATAACGCGCTCCGGGTATGAGACAGATTTTCAAAGGTGAGATCGGCATGAACTCGCAGTGTGCCGCGACGATGCGCCCAGCAGCCGGTAGAAACAGCAACGCCGATGGTTGACGGATGGCGAGCGGCAGATTCGATATGCACGCCCATCACTGAACTGTTGCCAGTCAGCCCTTGTGGACCAATCCCCAGACGGTTGAGTCCTTCTTCCAGGCGTAGCTCCAGCTCTGCCGCTTTTGGATTGGGATGGCGGCTGCCAATCGGGCGCAAAATGGCTTTACGCGAGAGCACTGCGGCGGTTTCCACCGAGGTAGCGATGCCAACGCCCACAAGTACCGGCGGACAGGCGTTTACGGCGAGGGTGGAGATATTTTCGAAGACGAATTTCACTACGCCTTCGTAGCCTTCTGACGGCATTAACACTTTCGATCGGCCAGGTAGCGTGCAGCCGCCGCCTGCCATGTAAACTTCGATTTCCGCATCGTCACCGTCGGGGACGATATCCCAGGTGACCCACGGTACGCCACTGCCGGTATTTTTGCCGGTGTTTACTTCGTCAAAAATTTCTACCGCATTGTGACGCAGTGGCGCTTTGACGGTTGCCTCTTCCACGGCTTGTTTGAGTATGCTTTGCAGCTCGCCAAGCAGTGGGAAACGGGAACCGACCTTAACAAAAAACATGATTTCGCCGGTGTCCTGACAGGCAGGACGATTCAGGTCGATCGCTTTTTGCATGTTATCGAACATCGTGTGGTAGATGATTTTTCCCATCGACGATGTTTCGGCATCCTTTAGCTGTTTTAGTTTATCCACCACGTCATCAGGCATTCGGGTAGAAATCATGGCGGTAAAGTTAGCGACAATCTCCGTCAACTTATTCACTGCCTGTTGCTTATTACTTTCGCTCATCATGGCAACTCCAGTTTATGTATTTGTCTGGAAAAATTCACCGCCACAAACTACCACTAAAAATGTGGTTTTATATTTTTTGCCACCGTGAATATGTAATTAACAGTTCGTGAATCAACGCGAAAATAAGAACGAATATTGCGCCAGAGCAGGGAATGGTAATGTTTTGCGAAATACACTGCGTTTATCAAAACTGCGGATATTTAACAATGCTAAATAGCTGGCCTTTAGCCAAAGACTTGCAGGTACTGGTGGAAATCGTCCATAGCGGGAGTTTTAGTGCTGCAGCGGCGACGCTTGGGCAAACGCCTGCATTTGTCACCAAGCGGATCCAAATCCTTGAAAATACGCTGGCAACAACTCTGCTGAACCGCTCCGCTCGCGGCGTGGCGCTGACTGAAAGTGGCCAGCGTTGTTACGAACATGCGCTGGAAATCCTCACCCAATATCAGCGACTGGTCGATGACGTCACGCAAATCAAAACGCGCCCGGAGGGGATGATCCGCATTGGTTGCAGTTTTGGTTTTGGGCGCAGCCATATTGCGCCAGCTATTACCGAACTGATGCGCAATTATCCTGAGTTACAGGTGCATTTTGAATTGTTCGATCGACAAATTGATTTAGTGCAGGATAATATTGATCTGGATATTCGTATTAATGACGCAATTCCTGATTATTATATTGCGCATCTTTTGACAAAAAATAAAAGAATATTATGCGCAGCACCTGAGTATCTGCAAAAATATCCGCAGCCACAATCCTTACAGGAATTAAGTCGTCATGACTGCCTGGTGACCAAAGAGCGCGATATGACCCACGGAATATGGGAGTTGGGGAACGGTCAGGAGAAAAAATCGGTGAAGGTAAGCGGACATCTTTCCTCCAATAGCGGCGAGATTGTGCTGCAATGGGCGCTGGAGGGCAAAGGGATTATGCTGCGTTCCGAGTGGGATGTGTTGCCGTTTCTGGAGAGTGGCAAACTGGTGCGAGTATTGCCGGAGTATGCACAAAGCGCCAATATCTGGGCTGTTTACCGGGAGCCGCTCTATCGCAGCATGAAATTACGTGTCTGTGTGGAATTTCTGGCGGCATGGTGCCAGCAACGGCTGGGCAAGCCCGACGAAGGCTATCAGGTCATGTAGATCCACCAGAAATCACTCGGGATCCTTTTCGCGCTTTCTTTTGAATTTCGTCCAGATTTTTGTCTCCTGACGACGCCACAGACGCTGGATGTTGTCATGATGACGCAGCAGGATCAGGCAAGAGAGCATCGAAACCGGGAAGGTGAATTGTGGCTTAAACCACCAGACATAAAACGGAGCAATCAGTGCACTGACAATCGCTCCCAGCGACGAGTAACCACTCAATAGCACGGTCAGTAACCAGGTTCCCGCCATTACTCCAGTGAGATCCCAGCCAATTGGTGCGATGGCACCAAAAGCGGTAGCAACGCCTTTTCCTCCTTTAAAACCGAAGAAAACGGGCCAGATGTGTCCAAGACAGGCGGCGATGGCAATTAAGCCTAGCCAGAAGGGGCTGACACCTAATTCATACGCGCCCCAGACGGGCAACATTCCTTTCAGAACGTCGAAAATCAGTACTGCTACGGCTGCTCCCTTGCCACCGATACGTAACACATTGGTTGCGCCTGGATTGCCGGAGCCGCTGGTTCGCGGATCGGGCAACCCACACAAGCGGCAAACCAGAATGGCACTGGAAATGGAGCCGCAGAGGTACGCGATGAGGATCATTCCAGGCGCGATTGCACTCATAAGCTGTTCCGTTTTGAAAATTCGTGTTCAACGATGAATCTGTGGATAATACGCACATTTCGCCGGAAGTGGTATCCGGTTAGCCAAAAAGCAGGCAGGACGTGATGGATATTGTATTTATAGAGCAACTTTCGGTAATCACCACTATTGGTGTTTACGACTGGGAACAGACCATCGAACAGAAGTTAGTGTTCGATATCGAAATGGCGTGGGATAACCGTAAAGCGGCGAAAAGTGATGATGTGGCGGATTGCCTCAGTTACGCTGACATTGCAGAAACGGTGGTCAGCCACGTCGAGGGGGCGCGTTTTGCGCTGGTGGAACGCGTGGCTGAAGAGGTGGCGGAGCTGCTGTTAGCACGCTTCAACTCGCCGTGGGTGCGTATCAAACTCAGCAAGCCAGGCGCAGTGGCGCGGGCGGCGAATGTTGGCGTAATCATTGAGCGTGGCAATAATCTGAAAGAAAATAATTAATTTTACAGCTGTTAAACCAAACGATTATAACCTGGTCATACTGCAGTAGTTCGGACAAGCGTTACATTTTTATAATTTAGGGGTTTATTGATGAGCGATATGCACTCGCTGCTGATAGCGGCAATATTGGGTGTGGTCGAAGGATTGACAGAATTTCTGCCGGTATCCAGCACGGGCCATATGATTATTGTCGGTCACTTGTTGGGGTTTGAGGGCGACACGGCGAAAACCTTTGAAGTCGTGATCCAGTTAGGATCAATTCTGGCGGTAGTAGTGATGTTCTGGCGGCGTCTGTTTGGCCTGATTGGCATCCACTTTGGTCGCCCGTTGCAGCACGAAGGAGAAAGCAAAGGTCGTTTAACGCTGATCCACATCTTGCTGGGGATGATTCCGGCGGTGGTACTGGGGCTGTTGTTCCACGACACGATTAAATCATTGTTTAACCCGATAAATGTCATGTATGCACTGGTCGTTGGCGGTCTGTTGCTGATTGCCGCCGAATGCCTGAAGCCGAAAGAGCCGCGTGCGCCGGGTCTTGATGATATGACCTATCGTCAGGCGTTTATGATTGGCTGTTTCCAGTGTCTGGCGCTGTGGCCGGGTTTCTCCCGTTCCGGGGCGACCATTTCAGGTGGGATGCTGATGGGGGTGAGCCGTTACGCTGCTTCCGAGTTCTCGTTCCTGCTGGCGGTGCCGATGATGATGGGCGCAACGGCGCTCGATCTCTACAAAAGCTGGGGCTTCCTGACTACCGGCGATATCCCGATGTTTGCCGTTGGGTTTATCACCGCTTTTGTGGTGGCGCTGATAGCGATTAAAACCTTCCTGCAATTGATTAAGCGCATTTCGTTTATCCCGTTCGCCATTTATCGCTTTATTGTGGCGGCTGCGGTGTACGTTGTGTTCTTTTGATTGAGATATAGTGTCGGATATGACGCTTGTGCGTCTTATCCGACCTAAGGGATTTCTGCAATATACTGAATTTAAAAAGTTAATCAGGCTTTGGGCAACGTTGTTCCTTCCAGCTGGCTACCGCCGCAATCCGCCGTCGGGTCAGCTCCTCACGAATCTCCACACCTTTAAATCCTGCTTCAACGACAGCTTTTGTCGGCACTGACTGCGCCACTTCCCAGGCTTCGCGCAACCAGCGGCCTTGCGGGTAGTCCGCTGATTCAAAACCGGTTCTGCCGCGCACGTCAGCCTCGCTGGTCAGCGCCAGTTGCTCGACACGCTGTGGTTTACGCCAGGCGTCAATGGAATCAAACAATTTAACAATGGTTTTCGGGTTCAGCATTGGAAAGGTGTGGATGAGATCGTGAAACTCAGCCACCAGTCTGGCTAAATCGAGAATTTCATTTGGCACGCGCAGACGCTGGCATAGTTGTTCCACTAACTTCACACCCGCCGGGCCATGACCATGATGACGTGGCCAAAGTTCTGGCGGCGTCAGTCCTTTACCGAGATCGTGGCATAACGTTGCGAAACGGACATCGACCTGCGGACTCAGCATCGCCGCCATTGAGAGCGTCATTAAGGTATGAATACCCGTGTCGATTTCCGGATGCCACCTGGCAGGGGCCGGAACGCCAAACAGGGCGTCAATTTCCGGGAATAAAACGCGCAGTGCGCCGCAATCGCGCAGTACCTGGAAGAACACCTGGGGATTGCGGGTGGTGAGGGCGTTTTCCGTCTCTTTCCATACCCGTTCAGGCGTCAGGTGTTCCAGTTCACCCGCATGGGTCATCTCGCGCATCAGCGCCAGAGTTTCATCGGCAATACGGAAACTGAGGTGGGCATAACGCGCAGCAAAACGCGCTACGCGCAACACGCGTAACGGATCTTCGCCAAAAGCGGGGGAAACATGGCGCAACAGACGATTTTGCAGATCGCCCAGACCGTTGTACGGGTCGATAATCTCGCCGTTATCGTCCTGGGCCAGCGCATTAATGGTCAGATCGCGACGCTTAAGATCATCTTCCAGCGTGACATCCGGTGCGGCATAGCAGGTAAAACCGGTGTAACCGGAACCGGATTTCCGTTCGGTACGTGCCAGCGCATACTCTTCATGCGTTTGCGGATGCAGAAACACAGGAAAATCGCGGCCTACCTGCTGGTAGCCCGCGTCGAGCATCTCCTGTGGCGTACTGCCGACCACCACCCAATCTCTGTCTTTGACCGGTAGCCCTAACAATGCATCCCGAACAGCACCACCGACCAGATAAATCTTCACGCCATCATCCCTTCGTCAAATACACAATTCCTAATAATAAGACAGTGCAACGAAGAAGGCGATTTAGTTCATCCAGCGATCTTTGCGTTTGCGGCTTGGGATCAGGTGCGGCAGTACCAGACCGAGCAGCAAGCCAAGCCCCAGCACGCCACCGCCATACATAAACCACTGCATGATGATGGTGCGCTGTTTGTCATCCAGCTGTACGCTGGCGGCATCGACCTTTTTCTGCGCGACAATCAGCTCGTTTTTCAGTTTCTGATTTTCTTCTTTTAACCCGTTGATCACGCTGTCACTCTGCGCCACTTTTTGCTGCATTTCTGCGGTGCGCTGATTCCAGGTGTTATCGATATTGGTGAGTTTATCGGTCAGCGTTTTGACCTGATTTTCCAGATCTGGCACACGGGAACGCAGGCTTGGCTCCGTGCTAAGTTGTTTCAACGGGATCCAGGCAGTACGACCAGAGCTGTCTTTCACCTGGGCATAATTGGTGTTGGCGTCAGTTTGTAATAAGGTCACTTCCTCGCCGGCGTTAACCGTGCCCACGAGGCGATAATGATCTCCCGGACCGCTACGGACCCAGGTATTCAGTTCGTCAGAAACATAGCGCGTTTCTTCAGCGTGTGAGACGGCAGTCGCGCTAAGTGCGAGTAAAGTTAATCCGATCAGGCGTAATTTTGGCATCAGGCTGTCGTTATTGTCATGGAAAGTGGAACGATAGTAGTGGCATCAGTGTCGCTACGCAAAGCATTCGACATCAATCGGAATCCTCTGTGTCAGGTCTTGCCACTGCTTCAAACTTTTACGCCCGTCAAATTGCCCGTTGCATGGCAATTTGGCGCAAAATACTATCTACTGACAAAAAAGATCGCATTAAGTTCGCCGTTCATCGTCACTTATGTGACATAACCGATAAGTAAAGGCCTTGACATCCTCCCCCACCTTCGCGCAAAGCGACTCAGGAGGGGGATTCCCTTGTCAGGGTAGCAATACGTTGCCGCATTCCCCGGTTCCTCGCTCGACGGCTTACGCCGCCTTACGGGCGCGTCCTTTACGGACTGACGGCAATATTTGTCCTGCCGCCATGACTTCAAAACCTGCTGTTAATATATTGCGAGCGCCGTTTACATCGGCGTTTGCCGTATAGCCGCACGCGGTACAGATAAAGCTCGCCTGCGTCCTGCGGTTATTTTTCGATGTATGCCCACAACATGCGCATTTCTGACTGGTGTACGCCGGATTAATCGCCAGTACATCACCGCCGCGCCATGCCTGCTTATATTCGAGCTGGCGGCGCATTTCTGCCCAGCCCTGATCCAGTATCGCCCGGTTAAGACCTGATTTTGCCGCGACGTTGCGCCCCGGCTGGTCTACCGTACCCGCTGCTGATTTTGACATGTTCGAAACCTTTAAATCCTCAATGACTATCATCGCGTGGTTTTTGCTGATCGTCGTCGTGGTTTTATGAAGGTAATCGCGGCGGATGTTTGCGATATGAGAGTGGAAACGGGAAATCTTCGCTTTCTGCTTTTTCCAGTTGGCGGAGAATTTAACCATCCGGGCCAGACGGCGCTGTAAGCGAGCCAGCTTATCCTGATTTTTTTTTAAGCTGTTTACCGGTTCAAAGACCGTGCCGTCTGAAAGTGTTGCCAGCTTCGTTATACCTGCATCCAGGCCTATTGCGCTGGTCGATGCGTGAATCGGATCGGTAACAGCTAATTCGACCTGAAAAGACACATACCAGTGTCCGGCATGCTGGCTGATGGTGCAATTTTTAATGACGCCTTCAATCTTCCGGGACTGACGAAATTTAACCCAGCCCAGTCCTGACGGGAGTTTCACACGGCCATAATCCAGCCCACAATATTTGCTGAAATTGACGAACCGGATAGAGTCGCAGCCTTTGGTTTTCTTTTTGAAAACGGGCTTTTCAGCCGTCAGGGATTTATCAAAACAGCGATCCCATGCGCTCCGCAGGTCTTTCAGTTTCTGCTGGAGGTTGTCAGTGTAACCCTCAGAAAGAAAGGCCAGCTCAGGGAGTTTTTTCCAGCCCGTAAGTCGTTTATTCAGGTCGAAAGCTGACGGAATTTTTCCGCCCGCGTCATGAATGCTCAGTGTTTCATTCAGTGCATAGTTCCAGACAAAGCGAGCGCAACCGCACAACTGACGCAACCTTTGCGCCTGCTGGTCAGTGGGGTAGAGCCTGTATTTATATGCTTTCTGGATTAACATTTTGCATTCAGTATGTGGTTGTTTAGAATGTACAATATATCCACATTTTTTTGGGAGGGTCAATACGTGTGCGAAATCAATCGTTCACGCTATTCAGCTTACCTGTTGCATGTTCACGTTGTTTTTATGACAAAATACCGCCGTCCAGTTTTTGGTGAATTGCATCATGCAAACATGCGTCAGTATGTAGCGGAGGTATGCGCGGACTTTGGCGCCGAGTTAAAGGAATGTGACGGCGAGGCAGACCATGTTCACATGCTGATTGAATACCCACCGTTGGTGCAACTCACAAAGCTGGTAAACAGCCTTAAGTCCGTTACCAGTAGGCGGCTGCGGAATGATTTTATTGATTTGCGCGCCGCGTATTCAAAGCCCGTACTCTGGTCACGCTCTTATTTCATCGGTTCATGTGGTGGAGCACCGCTGGAAGTTGTGAAAAAGTATATTCAGAATCAGCGTGGCTGATAAACTGCGGGCTTAACAGCCCAAATTCCCCTCCCGCCTACGTTGGGGGGAGTACCCAGTGGAGGAAGGATGGCTCAGGAAATCGAATTAAAGTTTATTGTTAATCACAGTGCCGTTGAGGCGTTGCGTGACCATCTCAATACGCTGGGCGGCGAGCACCATGATCCCGTGCAGTTGCTGAATATTTACTACGAAACGCCGGATAACTGGCTGCGTGGGCACGACATGGGCTTGCGTATTCGTGGCGAAAACGGTCGCTATGAGATGACCATGAAAGTTGCAGGAAGAGTGACAGGCGGCTTACACCAGCGCCCGGAATATAACGTGGCGTTGAGCGAACCGACGCTCGACCTGGCGCAGTTACCGACGGAAGTCTGGCCGAACGGCGAATTGCCTGCCGATCTCGCTTCCCGCGTACAGCCGCTGTTTAGCACCGATTTTTATCGCGAAAAATGGCTAGTAGAGGTCGATGGCAGCCGAATTGAAATCGCTTTCGATCAGGGTGAGGTGAAAGCGGGTGAATTTGCTGAACCTATCTGTGAGCTGGAACTGGAACTGCTTAGCGGCGACATGCGTGCGGTGCTGAAACTGGCGAACCAACTGGTATCGCAAACCGGATTACGCCAGGGCAGCCTGAGCAAAGCAGCGCGTGGCTATCATCTGGCGCAGGGCAATCCGGCGCGTGAAATCAAACCGACCACCATTTTGCATGTTGCGGCAAAAGCTGATGTGGAACAGGGGCTGGAAGCGGCGCTCGAGCTGGCGTTAGCGCAATGGCAGTATCATGAAGAACTGTGGGTACGCGGCAACGATGCGGCGAAAGAGCAGGTGCTGGCAGCCATTGGCCTGGTCCGTCATACACTGATGCTGTTCGGCGGTATCGTGCCGCGTAAAGCGAGCACTCACTTACGTGATCTGCTGACTCAATGCGAGGCGACCATTGCTTCTGCGGTTTCTGCCGTAACGGCGGTCTACTCTACCGAAACGGCAATGGCGAAGCTGGCGTTGACCGAATGGCTGGTAAGCAAAGCCTGGCAGCCGTTTTTAGATGCCAAAGCGCAGAGCAAAATCAGCGATTCCTTCAAACGCTTTGCCGATATCCATCTTTCCCGCCATGCCGCTGAACTGAAAAGCGTTTTCTGCCAGCCGTTAGGCGATCGCTACCGTGACCAATTGCCACGCCTGACGCGTGATATTGACTCAATACTGTTGCTGGCGGGTTACTACGATCCTGTCGTCGCGCAAGACTGGCTGGAGAACTGGCAGGGGCTGCGTCACGCTATTGCGACCGGGCAACGCATTGAAATTGAACATTTCCGTAATGAGGCAAACAATCAGGAACCGTTCTGGTTGCACAGCGGAAAACGTTAATCAGGCAAGGATAAAATCGCTTATGAAGCCGCTCTCTTCACCGTTACAGCAGTACTGGCAGACCGTTGTTGAGCGGCTGCCAGAGCCTTTAGCCGAGGAATCACTTAGCGCACAGGCGAAGTCAGTACTTACTTTCAGTGATTTTGTGCAGGACAGCGTGATTGCGCATCCAGAGTGGCTGACGGAACTGGAAAGCCAACCGCCGCAGGCCGACGAATGGCAGCATTACGCTGCATGGCTGCAGGAGGCGCTCAGTAATGTGAGTGACGAAGCCGGGTTAATGCGCGAGCTGCGGCTATTCCGGCGGCGCATTATGGTGCGCATCGCCTGGGCGCAAACGCTGGCTCTGGTTACTGAAGAGAGCATATTGCAGCAGCTCAGCCATCTGGCGGAGACGCTGATTGTTGCGGCGCGTGACTGGCTGTATGACGCCTGCTGCCGCGAATGGGGAACGCCGTGCAATGCGCAGGGCGAAGCGCAACCGCTGCTGATTTTAGGCATGGGTAAGCTGGGCGGCGGGGAACTGAATTTCTCCTCTGATATCGATCTGATTTTTGCCTGGCCGGAACATGGTTGTACCCAGGGTGGACGCCGGGAACTGGATAACGCGCAGTTTTTTACCCGCATGGGGCAGCGGCTGATTAAAGTGCTGGATCAACCAACGCAGGATGGCTTCGTCTATCGCGTGGATATGCGGCTGCGTCCGTTTGGTGAAAGTGGCCCGCTGGTGCTGAGTTTTGCGGCGCTGGAAGATTATTACCAGGAGCAGGGGCGCGACTGGGAGCGTTACGCGATGGTCAAGGCGCGGATTATGGGGGATAGCGACGGCGTCTATGCTAACGAGTTGCGTGCGATGCTGCGTCCGTTTGTTTTCCGTCGTTACATCGATTTCAGCGTGATTCAGTCGCTGCGCAACATGAAAGGAATGATTGCCCGTGAAGTGCGTCGACGCGGTTTGACCGACAACATCAAACTTGGCGCAGGCGGCATTCGCGAAATTGAATTTATCGTCCAGGTGTTCCAGCTCATTCGCGGCGGGCGCGAACCGTCGCTGCAATCGCGCGCTTTACTGCCAACGCTCAGCGCCATTGCCGCGCTGCATCTGCTTTCTGAAAACGATGCTGAACAATTGCGAGTGGCGTATCTGTTCCTGCGGCGTCTGGAAAACCTGCTGCAAAGCATTAACGACGAACAAACCCAGACGCTTCCTTCTGATGAGCTTAACCGTGCGCGGCTGGCGTGGGCGATGGACTTTGCTGACTGGCCGCAATTGACCGGGGTGCTGACCGCACATATGGCCAATGTGCGCCGGGTGTTTAATGAATTGATTGGCGACGACGAAAGTGAAACTCAGGAAGAGTCGCTGTCGGAACAGTGGCGTGAGCTGTGGCAGGATGCGTTGCAGGAAGATGACACCACGCCAGTGCTGGCGCATCTTAGCGAGGATGATCGCAAACAGGTGCTAATGCTGATTGCTGATTTCCGCAAAGAGCTGGATAAGCGCACTATCGGGCCGCGAGGACGTCAGGTGCTCGACCATCTGATGCCACATCTGCTAAGTGATGTCTGTGCGCGTGAAGACGCTGCTGTCACGCTGTCGCGCATTACCGCCTTGCTGGTGGGGATTGTTACTCGCACCACTTATCTTGAGCTGCTTAGTGAATTCCCTGCGGCGCTTAAGCATTTGATTTCTCTGTGTGCTGCATCGCCGATGATTGCCAGCCAGCTAGCGCGTTATCCATTATTGCTGGATGAATTGCTCGATCCAAATACCCTCTACCAACCAACGGCGACGGATGCCTACCGTGATGAACTGCGCCAGTATTTGCTGCGCGTGCCGGAAGATGACGAAGAACAACAGCTTGAGGCGCTGCGTCAGTTCAAACAGGCGCAGCTGTTACGCATTGCGGCAGCGGATATCGCCGGTACGCTACCGGTAATGAAAGTGAGCGATCACTTAACCTGGCTGGCAGAAGCCATGATTGATGCCGTCGTTCAGCAGGCGTGGGTTCAAATGGTTGCCCGCTACGGTAAGCCAAATCACCTGAACGAACGCGAAGGGCGTGGTTTTGCGGTGGTCGGCTACGGCAAGCTGGGTGGCTGGGAGTTAGGCTACAGTTCCGATCTTGACCTGATCTTCCTCCATGATTGCCCAATGGATGCGATGACTGACGGCGAGCGGGAAATCGACGGGCGACAGTTTTATCTGCGTCTGGCGCAACGCATTATGCATCTGTTCAGTACGCGAACCTCTTCCGGCATTTTGTATGAAGTGGATGCACGACTGCGTCCGTCCGGGGCGGCGGGAATGCTGGTGACATCCGCAGAAGCATTTGCTGATTATCAGAAAAACGAGGCCTGGACGTGGGAGCATCAGGCGCTGGTGCGTGCGCGTGTAGTGTACGGCGATCCGCAGCTCACCGCGCACTTTGACGCAGTACGCCGGGAGATTATGACGCTGCCGCGCGAAGGCAAAACCCTGCAAACAGAAGTGCGGGAAATGCGCGAGAAAATGCGTGCCCATCTCGGCAATAAACATCGCGATCGCTTTGATATCAAAGCCGATGAAGGCGGAATTACCGATATCGAATTTATTACTCAATATCTGGTGTTGCGCTACGCTCACGAAAAACCGAAGTTAACGCGCTGGTCAGACAACGTGCGCATTCTGGAACTACTGGCGCAAAACGACATTATGGAAGAGCAGGAAGCGATGGCGCTGACCCGTGCTTACACGACGCTGCGCGATGAACTTCATCATCTGGCATTACAGGAATTGCCGGGCCATGTGTCGGAGGATTGCTTCACCGCAGAGCGTGAACTGGTGCGGGCAAGCTGGCAGAAGTGGCTGGTGGAAGAATGAAGTATGGTATTATCGCGCGCAAATTTTGAATCTCTCAGGAGACAGGAATGAAAGTAACGCTGCCAGAGTTTGAACGTGCAGGAGTGATGGTGGTTGGTGATGTGATGCTGGATCGTTACTGGTACGGTCCCACCAGTCGTATCTCGCCGGAAGCGCCGGTGCCCGTGGTTAAAGTGAATACCATCGAAGAACGTCCGGGCGGCGCGGCTAACGTGGCGATGAATATCGCTTCTCTCGGTGCTAATGCACGCCTGGTCGGGTTGACGGGCATTGACGATGCGGCGCGCGCGCTCAGTAAATCTCTGGCCGACGTCAACGTCAAATGCGACTTTGTTTCTGTACCGACGCATCCGACCATCACCAAATTACGGGTACTTTCCCGCAACCAACAACTGATCCGTCTGGATTTCGAAGAAGGTTTCGAAGGGGTTGATCCGCAGCCGCTGCACGAGCGGATTAATCAGGCACTGAGTTCGATTGGCGCGCTGGTGCTTTCTGACTACGCCAAAGGTGCGCTGGCAAGCGTACAGCAGATGATCCAACTGGCGCGTAAAGCGGGTGTTCCAGTGCTGATTGATCCAAAAGGTACCGATTTTGAGCGCTACCGCGGCGCTACGCTGTTAACGCCGAATCTCTCGGAATTTGAAGCTGTTGTCGGTAAATGTAAGACCGAAGAAGAGATTGTTGAGCGCGGCATGAAACTGATTGCCGATTACGAACTCTCGGCTCTGTTAGTGACCCGTTCCGAACAGGGTATGTCGCTGCTGCAACCGGGTAAAGCGCCGCTGCATATGCCAACCCAGGCGCAGGAAGTGTATGACGTTACCGGTGCGGGCGACACGGTGATTGGCGTCCTGGCGGCAACGCTGGCAGCGGGTAATTCGCTGGAAGAAGCCTGCTTCTTTGCCAATGCGGCGGCTGGTGTGGTGGTCGGCAAACTGGGGACATCCACGGTTTCGCCGATCGAGCTGGAAAACGCAGTACGTGGACGTGCAGATACCGGCTTTGGTGTGATGACCGAAGAGGAACTGAAGCTTGCTGTAGCGGCAGCGCGTAAACGCGGTGAAAAAGTGGTGATGACCAACGGTGTCTTTGACATCCTGCACGCCGGGCACGTCTCTTATCTGGCAAATGCCCGTAAACTGGGTGACCGTTTGATTGTCGCTGTGAACAGCGATGCCTCCACCAAACGGCTGAAAGGGGATTCCCGCCCCGTTAACCCGCTCGAACAGCGTATGATTGTGCTGGGCGCACTGGAAGCGGTCGACTGGGTGGTGTCGTTTGAAGAGGACACGCCGCAGCGCTTGATCGCCGGGATCTTGCCAGATCTGCTGGTGAAAGGCGGCGACTATAAACCAGAAGAGATTGCCGGGAGTAAAGAAGTCTGGGCCAACGGTGGCGAAGTGCTGGTGCTCAACTTTGAAGACGGTTGCTCGACGACCAACATCATCAAGAAGATCCAACTGGATAAAAAAGGCTAACTGGAAAGCGGTTCACAGATCTCGCTTCGTAGCAGGCAGGTCTATTGACGCTGTTGTTTTTTCAACCTAAAGTAAAGGAACAAGGGTAAGGGAGGATTTCTCCCCCCTCTGATGAGTTGTTAGTAAGTCGGGAAACTTAACAGTAACAACACAACCAGTATGATGACGAACTTCATCATAACCCTTTCCTTCTATAAGGCCCCTTCCTCGGGAGGGGCTTTCCCGTTTCAGCCCCTTGCTGGCTCCCCGATTGTTGATGAGCGCCGGACTCCGCGCAACGCTTTCCCAGAGGCAGTTTTGCCTTCCCCGAGCAGTCACGCAAAATGCTGCAACAGCCTGATCATTTGCACCTTTTAGCGGAACGCAGATATAAAAAATCCCCGGCTTTTTGGGCCAGGGATTATTCATAGAAGAGGGTTTACTCTGCTTTTTCTTCGACGGGAGTTGTTGAGCTTAAGGATGAAGTCAATGCCGCCAGTGAGCCGCCTGAAACGCCAATTTCATTGAGCAAGGAGTCAATCAGCGGTGCCTGTGTGCGGTAAGAGAGTGCGGCTGATAACGCTTGTTCTGCCAGGTTTCCGCCCCCCACATTCCCCGTGTTTGCATCACCCGTAGCGCCACCACGATTCAGCCCATCGACCTGAATAATTTTGATGCCGTCGATAGCCTTCATAGGCTCAACGGATTTCTCAATTACCGCAGGCAGCGCCTGCAATAATGCCAGTTTGAATTTAAGGCTGGTTTGTTCATCAGAAAGTACGTTGATAGCATCGTTCAGCGCACGTTGTGCTTCTGCTTCCGCCAGACCCTTTTTACGTGTAGCTTCGGCTAACTCAACGATAGCCGCCGCCTGCATTTCTGCGGCTTCTTTTTCTGCTTTCGCCCGCACGGTCAGTTCAACCGCTTTGGTTTCTGCATCCTGCGCTGCGGCGATCAACGCCACTTGTTTAGCACGATCGGCTTCGGCAGTCTGGCGAGTGGTTTCTACGTTTTGTTGGGCGCTTACTGCTTCTGCGAGTGCAAGGTTAGCACGCGCTTCTGCCTGGGACTGTTGTTCCGATTTGGCGGCAATAGCGATCGATTTCGTCTGGTTAGCGATTTCGGTGACCTGCTGCTGTTCGATCTCTTTAATGCGAACTTCACGTTCGGCCTCAACCTTTCTTGAGCGGACGGCCTGTTCGCGGTCGATTTCTGTTTCCTGAATCTGTCGTTCAGCCAGAATTCGCGTCTGCTCTGCTTCACGACGACGTTCAGCTTCAAAAGCCGCAATTTTCGCATTCTGCTCAGCGGTACGGGTTTTAACCTGCTGCTCCTGCTCAAGCGTCATAAACGCTTCTTGTTGTTCAATCTCCAACTTGCGCGAAAGTGCATCACGGTTTTTCTCACGCACTGCGACTTCCACATCCTGTTCAACTTCGTTACGTTCGCGACGACGGCGCTCCGTCTCCTGAGTCAGTTTGGTTAAACCTTCGGCGTCAAAGGCATTGTTCGGATTGAAATGTTCTTTCGAGGTCTGGTTAAAGTTGGTAAGTGAAACGCTTTCCAGTTCCAGGCCATTTTTCGACAGATCTTCAGCTACGGTATTTTGTACTCCCTGCACGAAGTTCTCGCGGGTATCCTGTAACTCATGCATGGTCATTTGTGCCGCTGTTGCACGGAGGGCATCGACGAATTTATCCTCGACCAGCATACGTAAATCTTCTGGTGATAGAGTGCGTTGCCCCAGCGTCTGGGCCGCAGTGGCGATGCCTTCTACTGACGGTTTTACCCGTACAAAGAAAGCCACTACAACATCAACACGCATACGATCTTTCGTAATCAGGCTATCAATAGTAGAACGGCTGACTTCCAGCTTCAGGGTATTCATATTGATGGGAATTATTTCATGAAAGATCGGCATCACGATTGCGCCACCGCTCATCACCACTTTTTGCCCACTTAAACCAGTACGAACAAATGCTTGCTCTGCCGAAGCGCGACGATAGAGCCTGGCGAAAATAATTCCAATAATAAACAGAATGCATACGGCGATAATCGCGGTAAACATCCAGGAGGGCACAGAATTAACGATATCATCCATTATTAAATTTCCTTTTGATTAATAAATCACAATATCTGGGACCAGGGATTGTTTTCCGCCAAATATCGCGTTGCAGAAAGTCGGCAAATAATTAACACTTTGTCTCCTTTAGTGAAAGTTTTTCCTTCTTCAGGCTCCAGTAACAAATAATGTATTTGGCCAAATTGATCGGTGAGTTTTCCTTCGCAGGGGTTACCTGAAGTGGCTTGATGGCCGGTAATTAATGCCATGCTACCAACATATTCTTCTTCTGTAATAGCTGAACTATGGTCGCGTGGAATCCAGGGTGCAACGACTTTACCGGTATAATGCACTGCAATAATTGTAAACAGTAAACTGACAGGAACCACGAACAGGTTGGGGAGTGGTGATTGCCAGAGCGTAACGCAGGCATGTTGCAACAGGATGCCAATAAGACCAAAAAAACCAGCGAGTAAGCAGAGGACGACGAGAGCTGGTAATCTTCCAATATTGAGATAATGAAGTGCCTGGCTAATATGACCTGTGGTTATGGAATCATAATGGTCAAGATGTGCATCAAGAGCACCGGAGAGCATGTGACCGCAGATAAGTGCAAAAATTTCTAAAAGGCCGATCAACAGTACAAAGGAAATAGCGAAAAGATAAGGGGTGTTATAGTCGGCGAATAAAATCATATGTCACTCCAATGTCCATTTAGTGACGCAATATTTACTTTGGAATAGTTTCCTTGCTTACATTTATCTTTGTTAATAATAACACATGTTAGAGAGGTTCTGGAAGAGAAAGTCTTTTAATATGGTTTTTTTATTTTTCACTAAAAAGTGTGATCGGGGACAATATATTTACGCACGTTATGTTTAAAGGCACTACACTGATTGGGGAATACTGAAATCAGAAAAAGCATATGGCCTTAAAAGGTATGCAATAACCGGAGGATGTGCTTATGGATCATAGTCTTAATTCTTTAAATAATTTCGATTTTCTCGCGCGTAGTTTTGCCAGAATGCACGCAGAAGGTCGCCCGGTCGATATTCTGGCCGTTACTGGTAACATGGATGAAGAACATAGAACCTGGTTTTGCGCACGTTATGCCTGGTATTGCCAACAGATGATGCAAACCAGAGAACTTGAATTAGAACACTGATATTACGGGCCGTCTGGCCCGTTTTTGTGGTGCTTTATTCTGCTTTATCAACTGGCGGGATAGCCGGAGGAGATTGAAGTTCTGCTACCGGATTATAGCGCGCTTCCAGTTCGCTGATGCGCTGCTCCAGTAACGCCAGTTTTTCACGAGTCCGTAACAGGACTTGCGTCTGTACGTCGAATTCTTCGCGGCTCACCAGATCGAGACGCGTCAGCTGCGCTTGTAGGGTTTGGCGGATTTTTTTCTCCACATCTTCCCCGAACTCCCTGATTCCTTTAGGCATTGATTCGTGAACCTGGCGAGCGATTTGCTCAATTTTTTTCGGGTCAATCATTGTAGTTTCCCTGTACTGATAGGTGTTGAGTGCCATTGTAGTGCGATAAGGGTAAGTCATAAACCAGAATTATGTGAAGCTATGCGTTGCTGCCGCTAATCATTAGCGTTATAGTGAATCCGCTTATTCTCAGGGCGGGGCGAAATTCCCCACCGGCGGTAAATCAACTCAGTTGAAAGCCCGCGAGCGCTTTGGGTGCGAACTCAAAGGACAGCAGATCCGGTGTAATTCCGGGGCCGACGGTTAGAGTCCGGATGGGAGAGAGTAACGATTCTGTCGGGCATGGACCCGCTCACGTTATTTTGGCTATATGCCGCCACTCCTAAGACTGCCCTGATTCTGGTAACCATAATTTTAGTGAGGTTTTTTTACCATGAATCAGACGCTACTTTCCTCTTTTGGTACGCCTTTCGAACGTGTTGAAAATGCACTGGCTGCGCTGCGTGAAGGACGCGGTGTGATGGTGCTTGATGATGAAGACCGTGAAAACGAAGGCGATATGATCTTCCCGGCAGAAACCATGACCGTTGAGCAGATGGCGCTGACCATTCGCCACGGGAGTGGTATTGTTTGCCTGTGCATTACTGACGATCGCCGTAAACAACTCGATCTGCCAATGATGGTAGAAAATAACACCAGCGCCTATGGCACCGGTTTTACCGTGACCATTGAAGCAGCTGAAGGTGTGACTACCGGTGTTTCTGCCGCTGACCGTATTACGACCGTTCGCGCAGCGATTGCCGATGGCGCAAAACCGTCAGATCTGAATCGTCCGGGCCACGTTTTCCCACTTCGCGCGCAGGCAGGTGGTGTACTGACGCGTGGCGGTCATACTGAAGCGACTATCGATCTGATGACGCTGGCAGGCTTTAAACCAGCTGGTGTGCTGTGTGAGCTGACTAATGACGATGGCACGATGGCGCGTGCACCAGAGTGCATTGAGTTTGCCAATAAACACAATATGGCGCTCGTGACTATTGAAGACCTGGTGGCATACCGTCAGGCACATGAGCGTAAAGCCAGCTAATGAGATGAAATACTAAATATGAAAATGCCGGGGTGTTCCCGGCATTTTGCTGTTTAGTGGTAGTTGATTTTAACTATCAGGTCTTTCTGAAATGGGCCATAGACGAGTGGTTCACCAGGTTTTTGGGTTAATTCGGCCTGGTAATCGCGGGTTGCCATTGCCGCACTCTGACCGGGAATATAAGTACTAAATAATTTGAACTGGTTAAATTTAATATCTTCTTGCGTTTTTTGATCAGTAATTCGCATGAGCAAGCCGTTACCTATTTCCAGATGCGTATTGTCATATAATGTATCTGAAGTAAAGAAACTGGTTGCAACATCAAACTGTTCGGTACAATCAGACGCAATGTCTTTTATGGTAGAAACGCTGAATGCTGCCTTCGGTGGGAAAGTTGCAATGGAATTCGCAGCGATCTGCCCAAAATTGACTATCTGACTTTCCGGGGAAATGCGGACGTCGACACTACAGTCAAGGAATGAAATATTATCTAACCCCGTAATCGCATAGCGTAAATTTTTCGCGTTGGGGGCCATGTTCGCCCCGCCTTCACCGTCGAATTGCAGCACGTTGACTGTGCCAAAGTTTACCGTCTGATCTCCTGCCGGGCGGCTTTTGAATTTTACATAGACGCGAAAATGGGCGTTAAATGTTACATTTTTTTGAAGAGTGCTGCCATTGCATACAGGGTCATGATAATACCCATTATAGTATTGTTCATATTTATCCAGGCACGCATGAGTATCAATTTTTTCATTTGTCCCTTCATAATCTACACCATTATAAGTCACGCCAAATGTTAAATACGGATTATTCAACATATCGGCACTATTTATTTGGGGCAATTTGATCCAGGCATAGACATTTTCTGATGGGTTATTACTTGACCATCCTGGTGCATTGTCACAATAAACTGTGATATTAATATCTCCGCTCTCCCAAATTTTTTGCCCAGGTTGCGCATTCTCTGGAATTTTGAACGTTGGTAAATCTCCATTTATGAGGGTTGTTCCTCTGTACCCATCCTGATAGCAATCAACAGCAAAAGCTGAAACGTTAAAAAAAAGGCAAAGAATCGCCAGTAGTCGAAAAAGTGTAATCATATTTTCCCCTTCTTCGCAGGAGTACTTTGGCAGAGGGACTGGACGGAATTACATACTACTTTAAACATCTCCAGCCCGCCGTAGTCCGCCACAAAGCCTAACTGGAACGTAGAGGGCAGGTTGTTTAAGTGTTGAGTCGCAGAAGCAAATGGTGCCACCATAATACTGTCCGCACCAGGCATCAGTGTCTTGCCATTAGTGCCGATATAGCCGACGGTAATATGATAAGGCGTCGGGTTATTCAGGGTCAGCCCGGCGGCGGTGCGGGTAATCGTCACTTTTTGCAGAGGAACCATCTCTCCTTCTTTTAACTCAATCGCTTTCGGTCGCCAGAACAGTTTCAGACGGCTTTGCATGGCGATTTGCATGACATTCTGTTCTTTGGCACGCGGCGGAATTTCCCGCACGTTATAGTAGAATAGCGTTTCTCGGTCCTGTGGTAAGTTATTTAACGAGGCCAGCGCCATCAGGCGAATTTGTACCTGTTCATCAGGCTCAATACGTTCCATCGGCGGCAGTGTTGAAATATAATCACGCGTTTTTTTACCGCTGGCATCTTCAATCCACGATTGAGCAAGATAAGGATCGATTTTACTTTGGTTGGTCAGGCGAACCGTTGCGCTTTTATTCGAAGCATTAAAAATGATGCGTGTCCTGTCGGGGGAGACAGTCGCCTGGGCAAAGTTGCAGATCCCCAGAAAACAAATCATTCCTGTTGTGATTAATGGTAATTTCATTATATTCATCCTGAATTATTTGACTGTTTTACAAGGTAAAATTATCGCGCTTTCACTAATGTTACTTTGGTTTGGCGGCGTGACTTCACAGGTATTATCACCCCAGGTTAAATGCAGAATACTGTTTTCCTGAATACCGCTGAGATAAACGAAGCCATCTTCCGCTACCAGGCCCACATCTTTACCTGTCGCTTTATCCGTGACATTCACACCTAGTGGAGGGAAGCGGCCATTTTCCTGACGAATAACGCCGACGATTTGGTATCCGGTGGTGGCATTCAGTTTTGCGTAGCCGATGGCACCCTGGGTGAGCGTAGTACGAATAACCGAGTTTTCGACATCGACACCTTCTGGCAGATCGTTATTGTTCACCCGCAACATGGAGGTGGTGTAGTTCGATAACGAAGGTATCACGGCGATGCCCAGCCCGTTGGTAACGGTACGGTTAGAGTTGATTTCAATGCCGGAGATGCCATCGGTATCGACCATCATGCGGGCGTTATCGCCATAGCTATAATCGTGAAGGGCGACACCATGACGTGTAGCGGTAAGTGAACCGTACCAGCCTGCGGTAACAGAATTGTACTGATTCGGCTGTACACTGCCATTAATGTTCAGGCGTCCCCACGGCGAATAGTGCTGGTAGCTGCCGCGCAGTGTTGGTTCGCCATCACGTATATTGTCGTCCGTTGCCGACGCTGAAATATTCCAGATATTGTTGCGATCTGATGAATCGTACCAGGAAATCATCTGCGAAGTATTACTGCTTCCCGTTCGCTGCATACTGTAGGAGATGTTGCGGTTTTGTTGTAAAGGTAGAGAGAAAGAGAAGTAATATTGATTCTCTTCGTCGTCATCCCAGCGGATTCGACTTACTGCCAGCGATGCAGATATACCTTTGAAATCGCCAATATCAAAGTTTTTGCTTACAGATACGGAGTAGTTGGTATTGCTGGCGCTGTCCCAATAAGTATTGCGTGTAACGTTGAGATAAGAGTTTAATTCCAGCGTTTCAAAGTACTGGTTCAAGGAAATGACATAACTCTCTTTTTCATTATCGATTGACTCATCGCCATTACGCGAGCTGAGGTACTCACTCATCGACACGTAATCTTTATCTGAGAAGCGATAACCCGCGAAGGTAATCTGACTGCCTGTCGATTCGAAATGCTTTGCATAGTTGAAGCGATAGCTGTAACCACGCAGATTGCCGCTATTTTGTTGCTGTAAAGACGCGTCTGCTCCAGTGACATCAAAAGAAAGCGAACCGAATTGGTTAAGGTTAAAGCCAATACCGGTAGTGATAGCCTGATAATCATCAGCGGTGAACATGCCACCACCATACAACGACACATTGTTCAGCCAGCCCCAGGAGGCTTCCGCCGTCCAGAAAAAGGGATTATTGATATCGTTATGCCCGACGGATGTCGGTTTTCCCAGTGACGTTTTATAGCGCACTTGCCCTTTACGGGTTAAATAGGGAATGGATGCGGAGCCAACCTGGAAGGTGCTGGTGCGGCCATCTTCTTCTTCCACTGTGACATCCAGCTGCCCCTGAAACGATTGCCCCAAATCAGAAATAGTAAAAGGGCCTGGCGCGACAGTGGTTTGATAAAGTACACGACCATTTTGTGCCACAGTTACTTTCGCGTTGGTCTGCGCGATGCCGGTAATTTGTGGCGCATAACCCTGTAAATCTGGCGGCAGCATGCTTTCATCACTTTCCAGCGATGCGCCAGTAAAGTGGAAGGTATCGTAAAGATTGGAGCTCAGGTCGTACTGGCCCATAGTGAATTTTGACGACCAGGAGGGGATAGGGCGAAACAGATAAGTTCGCGCAAATTCGCTGTCGCGGTTTACCGAGCGTCCATCAGCAAAATTCTGATTATATTGGTAATCGCTACGTAAGCGCCATGCGCCGAGGTTAAAGCCTAACGTACCATAGGAGCTGACGTTTTGGGTGCTGTCTCCGTGATGTGGGGCATACTGGCTGGCGTACACGTTGTAATCAAGGATAAACCCGGTGATACCGGTATCCCAAAACTCTGGTGGCGTCCAGTTTGTTGCCTGGTATTTTAACCATGCCTGGGGAACACTTAGCGATAATATCATCGTAGCTTTATCAAGTCGTGTCGTTAACTCCTGACGTTGGCTTAAATCGAGACATTCGCTGCCAGCTATGTTTTGCAATGATTCAATAAATTCCGTATTAAGACCGAAATTAGTCAAATTTTCTTTGGTTAAGCAGAGTAACGAACCACTTTCATTATCGGCTTTTACCCATTCCAGTATTAACGTTTGTGGCAACATATTTTTATTTATTTGCACACGAACGAGGTATCTACCAGGGGGGATATAGCCTTTTTTCTCAAAACGAGAGATGTCGATATTCTCACGGTCTTCTGCGTCAATCATATCGACGTTGAATTCTACGGCGTGGACTGGCAAAACGAAGAGTAGGGAACACACAACGCCAGACAGGGCATTTTTAATTGCATGGGATAACTTATCCCGGGAAAACGTGTTTTTATTGTTCATAAAAATCCATTTCTAAAAAGGCCCAAAGTTGCCGATGAAATTTCATCGGCTTTACCGCCTGGCGTTGTGTAGGTATTGACTACCGATTACTTGTAGTCGAGTACGTAATTAGCCTGTGCCTGCACGTTACCCGGGGTCGCGGTGCGTCCCAGAGACTCCATACGGGCTTTAAAGTTCAACTCCTGGTAAGAGTTAGTCGTCGGGAAGTTGATAGTGATTGGAGTGCCAAGAGTCACGTTGGTGTTGTCTGATTTCACCAGACGTACGCCTACATCAGTTGCGCCGCCGATGTTACCTTCCAGAGTGTTTTTAAGCAGGTTGGAGTCGGTAGCGTCAACACTGGCAGAACTAAAGGTGATTTTGACTTTATCAACAGTGTTAGTGCCGTCAGATAAAATACAATCCTGCAAATGAATGGTGACATCTACAGGCAGTGATTTCTGACCGCTTTTTAATACGGTATCAGCAACTTCACCGAGGTTTATTGTCTGATCTTCATCACCAGGAGCAATAGAACAAGGTGCATCGATAACTTCACCTTTAAAAGTAATTTTACCTGAACCCTGATTAGCATCGTCAGCAAGAGCGTTAAAAGCAACGCCTGATAACAATGCGGTTGCGAACATAGATAACAATGTTTTTTTTAACATGACTATAATCCTTTATAAATGGATGAGGAAAATACAGGTTTGAATTTAATATTAATTCAGCTATGGACATTACCATAACCAGAGATAATTTGACTCGTTATTTATATTAAATGCTGATTAAGTAAAACTTAAAATATAATTCCCCGTTATATATTGAGGTGTATATATCTAGATATTTGTTGTTTATCGTTATTTGTGATAATTTTTTTGTATGAATTGCGGCGAAAAAACAACCGTTTGTTGACAAAGGTTTACGCCTAATGTTGTAAAGGGGGGAGTGTATACTTATTATAACGAGTAGGGGCTTAATAATCGTGAAGATATAATATATATCTAGCGATGCTTATTAATTTATATTATTAATTAGTAATGTTTTATCGGGGGATAATATATATTAATAGTCTTGGTTGTTCTTTTTTTAACCAGATATGGTATATAATACAACACTTACTATGATCGAAATCATATACTTGATCCAGAATTATGCGAGTATATGAATGTATTCAACGATGGATATGTGAAATTTTAACGCTAAATGTTTAGTAATGTTAAATTTTGAAGGTGAAAAGGATGTTTATTGCCTGGTACTGGATTGTATTAATTGTTCTACTGGCTGGTGGCTATTTTCTTCATCTTAAACGTTACTGTAAAGCTTTTCGCCATGACAGAGATGCGCTGTTAGCTGCCCGAAGTAAATTAGATAAACGCTCCGATAAAGAAGTGTTTGAAAAGCATCAATAATACCTTTAATAACGATACAGATGTTGCCTTTAGCAATGGGCAACATCTGTCATTATCGTCTTTAACCAATTCCCGCCGTTTGTAGCAGCACTAAACTGAATCCCATCACTGACATTCCACATAGTACGCCATAGCTGGGGTTATTATTGGGGTCGATCTCTTTGGCGAGCGGCATTAATTCGTCAACGGAGAGCGCCACCATAATTCCTGCAACCGCCGCCATGATTGCCGCCATGACCACCGGAGAAATCATGCTACCGAGGATTAACCATGCCAGCACACCACCAAGAATTTCTGCCAGCCCGGAAATGCCCGCCCACAGAATCGCGGTACGTTTCGATCCTGTTGCAGCGTAAACCGGGCCTGCAACCGCCAGACCTTCAGGAATATTGTGCAACGCTACGGCCAGGGCGATGCCAAATCCCAGCTCCAGGTTGCTGCTCGCCGTGACAAAGGTGGCAATCCCTTCCGGGAAGTTATGCAGACTGATGCCGAGAGTGAGCAGAATGGCTGTGCGCTTGATCGATTTTGGCAACGGCTGCACCGATTTTTGCATTAAATCCTGCGGATGCGCATGTGGCAACATGCGGTCCAGGCCAAAATAGCCAAGCAGACCGAAGATAAACATTCCATAACCCAACACAGGCGACATTCCTTCGGCGGCTAATGCGGCAGGAAGCATTTCCATTAATGAGATGAGCAACATGATCCCCGCCGCAAATCCTAGCGAAAACGCCAGTAAGCGGTTCGAGGGTTTTTGCCCGAGAACGCCGAGAAACGCGCCAATAAACGTGGCTGCCCCCGCCAGTATGGTCAGAATGAGAGGTACTGACATCGACAACTCCTTATAAATCTTCACCTTCAGGCAGATCGTCAAAATAACTGATGATCATCATCATTGTTATCCGGGTTCTTACTCCGCCGAACAAGCGTATTGTGAGGATATCAAAATGACACCTTTAGTTAAGGATATCATCATGTCTTCAACACGTATGCCAGCATTGTTTTTAGGTCACGGTAGTCCGATGAACGTGCTGGAAGATAATTTGTATACCCGCAGCTGGCAGACGTTGGGGATGACATTGCCACGCCCGCAAGCAATAGTGGTGGTTTCGGCTCATTGGTTTACCCGTGGAACAGGAGTGACCGCGATGGAGATGCCGCCCACGATTCATGACTTTGGTGGCTTCCCGCAGGCGCTGTACGATACGCATTATCCTGCTCCGGGTTCACCTGCGCTGGCACAGCATCTGGTTGAGCTGTTAGCGCCGGTTCCTGTGGCGCTGGATAAAGAAGCCTGGGGCTTTGACCACGGTTCCTGGGGCGTGCTGATTAAGATGTACCCTGACGCCGATATCCCGATGGTGCAGTTGAGTATCGACAGTAGCAAACCTGCCGCCTGGCATTTCGAAATGGGGCGCAAACTCGCGGCGCTGCGTGATGAAGGGATAATGTTGGTCGCCAGTGGCAACGTGGTACATAACCTGCGTACAGTGAAGTGGCACGGTGATAGTTCACCGTATCCGTGGGCGACGTCGTTTAATGAGTATGTGAAAGCGAATCTGACGTGGCAAGGGCCGGTGGAACAACATCCTCTGGTGAATTATCTCGACCATGAAGGTGGCGCGTTATCGAACCCAACGCCAGAGCACTATCTGCCGTTGTTGTATGTCTTAGGGGCGTGGGATGGGCAGGAGCCAATTACCATTCCGGTCGATGGTATAGAAATGGGCAGTTTAAGTATGCTGTCGGTGCAGATAGGTTAATAAAAGAACCCGAAGCCAGAATGACTGGCTTCGGGTGTTGCTGAGTTAGCCTCTGATGATTTTAAGCGCCCATGCGCCACTCATAATGACCAGCAGCACCAGACACATACCAAAAGCCAGCATACAAGCCTGAGCCATATTCATAAAATGCCATGGTGGTAGCAGATACCAGCCTTCAGATTGCTGATACATTTCCACAAACCACTGTTGCGTGCTGCTCAGTGTGACGCCATCAGGAACGATTGGTGCGTCATAGCCACAATCCCCGGTAGGCTTGAACCAATTTGGTGCCCACTGTGCCAGCGGCAGGTTAAAGGGAAAAGTTGGATCGGTAGAGCAACCCTGTACGCCAAACAGTGAATCGGGATCCGGATTATGTACTGCATGGTGGATATCGTTCAGTTTGAGCGAAAACTTCAGTCCCAAAATGCTGCCGTAAAATGCCATCACGCAGCCAATTAGCTTTAGGATGATGTTCTTTGGGTTGATCGCTGCAACCAATCCTCCAATAACCATCACAAACATGGCGTAGCGAATGTATACACATTGCTCACAGGGTGCCATGTAGAGATAGATCTGGAAGAAAGAGTGCGCCAGGATAATTAACGCGCCCATCGCAACGGCCATTAACAACCACAACAAGCGTTGCTCCTGCCATCTGACCAGTGTGTCAACTGGTGATGTGCGAAGATCTTTCCACATTCCCTTAATACCCATAGCCTGTTTCCCTGTTATTTGCTTGCTAACTCACGGATAAGGTCTGCCATCGCGTCGATGGATTTGATGCTCTTGGTGTAGATCAAGTACTTACCATTAACGACATAGGCTGGAACCCCCTGGATTTTGGCGACATCATAAGAGGCTTTCCATTTTTCCAGTGTTTCTTGAACTGCTGGTTCTTTCAGTGCCGCTTCAAAATCCGCCTGACTCATACCTGCGGCATCCAGACCGGTTTTGATAAAAGCAGCCGGATCTTTACCGTCAGACCAGCGTTCTTTTTTGTCGTGATAAGCCGCGTAGTAGGCAAACTTGGCTTTCTTAAACTGAGAGTTAGCATCAAATAAGGAAATGCCTGCTGCTTTATCTTTATTGATCAAGACCGCAAAGACTTCGCTTGCTTGTTTGCCGTATTCACCTTTTGTTTCCAGATGGAACGGCGTGAAAGCAACGATATCTTTCACTTTTTCCGATACCGGACCGGTAACCGCTTTGTCGTACTTGTAACAGAACGGGCAGGCGTAGCTAAATACCTTAATCAGCGTTTTGTCGGCATTCGGAATAGGTTTTTCCAGAACCATGTAATCCGTGCCTTCGGTAAATGCAGAAGCGGTAAATGAAACAGCCAAAGCTGCGGTAAGCAGTATGGTTTTAAATAGTGATGAGATCCCTAATTTCGACATTTTTATTCCCTTCTTAATTATTTGAACATCTGTTGTGGACGGACTAACAGCGCACGGTAGTGAGTCTGATTGGGTTTATCTGACAGCACGTCGATTTCCACTTTCACTTCTTTGGTTTTGTAATCGATTTCGTTCAACTTACCGACGGTTGGCTGCCCGACATCGAACAAATGAATAGAACCACCGAAGCCAAACATGGTGTTACGGTCGGCTTGATATTCAATGATGGAGGTAATCGGGCTATAGAAATCGTAGCCACGTTCTTTACCGTATTCCCACACTTGCTGAACGGTGCCTTTCTTCTCATCAATCTTATATTCCACAAAGCGGGAGTATTTCATGGTTGGTAAGGCAGGTTGTTCCAGATGACGCCCATCGCCATTATCAAAAATGGTGAGCGTTCCTTTACTGGAAATCCAGGCGGTATGCTGGGTGTAGGTAAAATCGAAGTCTGAGTTTTCGCACAGGCCATTTTCGTTACAGGTAATAGGTTTACCGTTAGCGTCCACCGGTTTCAGCAGCTTGCTGGCCAGCGGTTTTTCCCAACCTTTAGAGGGCGCAAGGATCCATTTCACTTGCTTATCACGACCAATCTTCACAACACCCTGGTGGCGAGAGGAGAGGATGATAGAGTCATCTTTTGCGTCATAGGCGATAGAGTTCACGTGCGCCCAGTTGCGGCCTGGCCCTACACCCAGCGCGTCGCCGAACGGTGTATCTGGTTCCAGTTTTGCCTGTTGTCCTGCATGGGCAAGGTCAACGTTAACGCAAACTGCACCTGCATCCAGCGCGCCGAGCAGTGCATCGCGTTTCGGATCGAGGATCTTGGTCAGATCCCATACATCGACAACGCGACCAGATTTATCGACTTCGAGGATATGGTCACGAATGGTGGTGACGTGTACGCCGTCATCGCGACGATAGTTACTCTTACCTACGCGCAACAGTACCGTGCCATTTGGCGTCTCAATGGACTCATGAGTGGCGTCAGCAAATCCGCGCGGTAGTTTGTGATCTTCGAGCACCTGCCCCATCATGTCGAACTCGTACCAGTGCTGACCTTGTACAGCGGTAAAGGTGCCGCGTGGCGTTTCGCGGATACCCATCAGATAACCACGCTTGTTGATATCGCGGTCACGACCATCGTAGAAAGTGTCTTGATCCAGCCACCAGCGGTATTCACCTTCGGTATCGACGATGAAAGTAAAGGGCGCGATATCAAAAGGGAGTGCGCCGGTTGCCGGACCCGCATCAAGGATACCGGCATTTTTATCTTTCTCACCATGCCAGTGGAGATCGGAACCTTGGGCGGTAAAGGTGTGGGTATTAACCAGATAGAGGCGATCTTCAAAACCCGGTGCGACTTTAATAACTTTGGTCTGTTGTAAATCGGAGATAGAGCGGTTATCCATGTAATTATTGACGATGGCCGAAGTGTGCACCACATAATCATCTTTCATGACCTTGCCGTTTTCTTTCCACTCAACGGTCACTTTGTTAGCAAATTTCTGATAAAGACCAAAAATCGGTACACCATCGTAAGTTTTTAGTGATTCCTGACCCACGGGATAGCTGATTTCTACGCCTTTTTCGCCCTTCCCATGGACGGTAACTTTGACGTCAGAAATAACATGGCTATCTAAGTCAACCAAAGCGGTCAGTGGTGCATTGCCGTAGGGATCGACAATGACCGCACCCAGTTGCCCGGCAGGTGGCGCTGGTTTAAAACCCGCAGCCATCACCCCCGATGCTGACAAACCCAGGGTTATCGCCACAGTTCCGGCTACGAGTGTTTTTCTATATTTATCAAACATGGATATATCTCCTTATATAACGCAAATATATAATAATGATGAATATCGACTGTTGAGAGGGTGCTAATAAATTCGTTACGTGAATATAAATATTAATTCAATAAAGAGTGAGAATGTTTTTGTGTTTCTTTTAAATATGTTGTTATTCAGTGAAACAAATATTTATGTTTAATGGATAGTAGGGGGGCAATATATCAATCACAATGTTCAATACTGTGTAGTGTGATCCCTGCAACATTGTTTTTTAATTATTAAATTTAAATCTGGTGAGATAAAAGTAAAGTATTTAAATAATATCAAATAGTTATGTTGTGATGTATTCACTTACTTTAATTACAATATCGCTTGCATATGACGATTTAACATTAAATTGAGTATTAATGTTAAATAAAGGTTGGATATGTATGTGTTTATATATTGATGGGAGTTATGAATGGTGGATTATAAGAGATTGCCCCGCTTATCGGGGCAATATTAAGCTGTATTACTCAACAAAAATATGCGGATAAAACCGAGACATATCTTGGGTGATCAATGCACGGTCTTCACGAATGCCAATTCCGGCAGGTTGATCGTTCACCAGCCAGCTACCAATCAGCATATAGCTGTCGCCGAATTTCGGTAACGGGTGGAATTGCTGAACAATCATCCCTTCTTCGCCATACGGACCTTCCGCTGCTTCAATGGTTTTGCCGTTCTCAATGATCGACACGTTTGCGCCTTCACGGGAGAAGATCGGTTTAACCACATATTTTTCCATTTGCGGATGATCATCTTCCGCAAAATAAGCGGGCAGCAGGTTCGGGTGATTCGGGAACATCTCCCACAGTAGCGGTAGAAGCGCTTTGTTGGAGATAATGCTCTTCCACGCCGGTTCCAGCCAGCGTACGCCTGCATCCTCCAGCTTGGTGGAGAACATCTCACGCAACATAAATTCCCACGGATACAGCTTGAACAGGTTGGAAATCACCTGATCCTGTAAATCCGTGAACTGACCTTTTTCACCTAACCCGATATCGTCGATGTAGAGGAACTCGGTAGCGATTTCAGCTTCCGTTGCGCAGTCCTGCAAATACTGAATGGTTCCGCGATCTTCCACCGTGTCGCGACAGCAGGTGAGATGCAGCAACTGGAAGCCATACTGTTCACGCAGCTCAACGAAGCGATCGATCAGCTTTTCTTGCAAACTGTTAAACTGGTCGCTGCCCTCCGGCAAGTTACCGGCGTTAAGCTGATCTTCCAGCCAGATCC
Organism: Escherichia sp. E.sYA108; assembly: GCF_011754335.1. Lineage (NCBI taxonomy): Bacteria > Pseudomonadati > Pseudomonadota > Gammaproteobacteria > Enterobacterales > Enterobacteriaceae > Escherichia > Escherichia sp. E.sYA108. Next base: position 718,746 of record NZ_JAAQVZ010000001.1, read on the forward strand.
ACTGAAAGAACGCCGCCTCGTATAGTGACGTTGGCGTATCGGCGTTATTTTCCAGAAGTTTAGGTTCGCCAGTACCATCCCATGCCAGATCAAGACGCGAATAAAGCGATGGCTGGTGCGTCAGCCATGACTGGCGCACAAAACTCCATGTGTGTTTTGGAATGCGGAATTTGGTCATCAGCTCATCGCTGGCGATCACTTTTTCCACCACTTTCAGGCACATCTGGTGCAGTTCGGCGGTGACTTCTTCCAGCTTTTCAACCTGGGCGAGGGTCAACTTGTAGTAAGCATCTTCACACCAGTACGGCTCGCCGTACATGGTGTGAAAATTGAAACCGTATTCGTGGGCTTTTTCGCGCCAGTCCGGGCGCTCGGTAATACTGACTCTTTCCATCGGTATCAGCCACCCATTGAACGAGAAGAGGTGCCGGTTGCGCTACGCTGCATAGTGCTTTGTTTGGCAACAGATTCACCAAAACCGCCACGGGTAACAGTAGTAGTGGTCGCCGGTTTTGGTGCCATTGCCGTCTTCGGTACGGTCATGGTTCGGCCTGGCTGGGCTGCGCCATAGTTTTTACCGGTCGCGTCGGTATATTTACCGTAAGCCGGGCTGGCCGGGTTTTTCGAGGAGAACAGCGGCTGCTGTGCAAATCCCGCGCCGCCGCCCATCAGACGCCCCATCATGTAACCGGCCATCAGCGGCATCCAGAAACTCCCGCTGGATTGCTGGGCCTGCGCCTGGTTTTCTGGTGCCATGCCAGCCTGGGCTGGTGCCTGCTGGCACTGACCTTCACCAAATTCAGCAACACAGTCTTCACGGGTGGCGTATTTCGGCGCAGTACGTTCGGCTTCTTTCAGCGCATTGTTGTACGCGGTGGTACATTCGGCGCTTTTGCCTGGGTTTGCAGCTGAACAGTCGTCAGCATTTTGATAGAGAGACACTGTTTCATCACTCTTTTCACAGCCAGCCAGCATAAAAACAGTGGCAACCGCGAGAGCGACTGGTGTCAGATGGCGTGCGCTCCAGTTTTTGCGGAACGATGCGTGGCGTATGGATTTTGTCCGTTTCATTTTTGTCTTCCGGGACCAGTGGTAAATACCCATCAGAATAGAGGATGGCTGGTCGAAATTGAAGCGAGAAGGGGGAAGAATGCGGCAGATAACCCGTATCTTTACGTTGCCTTACGTTCAGACGGGGCCGAAGCCCCGTCGTCGTCATCAGTTACGGAAAGGGTTATGACCGTTACTGGTGGTAGTGCGTGCGGATGTTTGCTGAACGACGGGTGCCGGGCTATCAGGCGCATAACCATCAGCAATAGCATTCTGTTCCGGCGTTTGCGGGGCAACGTTTTCCGGATTAGTGGAAACCGGTTTGCTCAGCGCATTGTTCAGTGCCAGCAGATCCTGCTCGTTCAACGTACCCAGGGCTGACTTAATATTCAGCTGATTAATCAGGTAGTTATAACGCGCATTCGCCAGCTCTTGCTTGGCGTTGTACAGCGTGGTGGTCGCATCCAACACATCAACAATGGTACGCGTACCGACCGAGTAACCCGCTTCCATCGCGTCTAATGAGCTTTGAGCGGAAACTACGGCTTGTTTGTAGGCGTTAATGCTACTAATAGAAGCATTAATGTTGTTGAAGGAGGAACGTACGGTTTGCACGACGCTACGATGCGCGCTTTCCAGTTGCTCGCTGGCACCAACAAAGTTGTACTGGGCCTGTTTCACCTGCGAGTTAACCATTCCGCCCTGATAAATCGGCAGCGAGAAGCTCAGGCCAACTTTGTTCTGGCCCATATTGCTATCGTCATACTGGGTACCAGCGGCACCACGGGTTTTTGAACCGCTGTAAGAGGTGTCAGAAATTCCGGTAGAGGCCGTCAAATCCAGAGTCGGTAAGTGACCGTCCTGCGCCTGGCGAATTTGCTCGCGCGCCAGGTCTTGGCTCAAACGTGCCTGTAACAGGGACAGGTTGCGTTTTTCGGCTTCTTTCAGCAGCGTGTTAACCGGCTGTGGTTTGTCGGTTTTAAAGTTTTCGACATTCAGCGCCGCCAGTTCCGGATAGTAGTTACCGGTGATCTGGCGCAGCTGCTCTACCGCGTTATCAAGGTTATTACGTGCGGTCACTTCGTTCGCCAGCACGGTATCGTACTGTGCGCGGGCGTTCTGCACGTCGGTGATCGCTACCAGGCCCACGTTAAAACGTTGGGTGGTTTGATCTAATTGACGGTAGATCGCTTCTTTTTGCGCCTGTGTATAGGAAAGAACGTCAATCGCATTCAACACGTTGAAATAAGCGGTCGCGGTGTTGAGGATCAAGGTTTGTTGATCGGTCTGATACGTGACGTCCTGAATCCCAGCTGCTTTTTCCTGCAGCGTTAACGCACGCCATTTCGACATATCAAAAATGGATTGAGTTAACTGCAGGGACGCACTGGTCGCGTTAGAGTTGATGCCGTTCGCGTCGCGGTAGCCGTTGCTATAGGTGTAATCTGCACCTAAACCTAGCTGTGGCAGTAATGGACTGCGCGCTTCATTAATTTTTTCAAAGGCAGCATCACGATCGGCGGCAGACTTACGCAATTCCGGGTTACTAAGGCGTGCTTGCTGATAAACTTGCATCAGGTTCTCGGCCTGGCTCAACGAACTGAACCCAGAGAGGCTCAGGCCGATAAGAATGGGGAGCAATTTCTTCATTTGCATTCCTTGTGGTGAAGCAGTATTTAGCGCGATCAAACTGTAAAATTATTGCGGATTCTAGCAGAAGCCGCTACCGCAAAAGGTTGGCGTTACGTGCCATAGGGCGTTAATGTGCCTCAATTTAACACATGACTGCTCAAACGGCAGTCAAACGTCGCTGAAATTCACATTTAATTCACTATTAGTGCCAGGACATTAACAATGCTTAAGCCAGACAACCTGCCCGTTACATTTGGCAAAAACGATGTAGAAATTATTGCACGAGAAACACTTTATCGCGGCTTTTTTTCATTAGATCTTTATAGATTTCGTCATCGTCTATTCAACGGGCAAATGAGTCATGAGGTACGGCGGGAAATTTTTGAGCGCGGTCACGCCGCAGTCTTGCTACCCTTTGACCCAGTGCGTGATGAAGTTGTGCTGATTGAGCAGATTCGGATTGCCGCGTACGACACCAGCGAAACCCCCTGGCTACTGGAGATGGTTGCCGGGATGATTGAAGAGGGTGAAAGTGTGGAAGATGTTGCCCGTCGCGAAGCGATTGAAGAGGCGGGACTGATAGTCAAACGGACCAAACCGGTGTTAAGTTTCCTGGCAAGCCCGGGGGGCACCAGTGAGCGTTCGTCAATTATGGTGGGCGAAGTGGACGCCACGACCGCAAGCGGTATTCACGGTCTGGCTGATGAAAACGAAGATATTCGCGTTCATGTGGTAAGCCGGGAACAGGCATACCAGTGGGTAGAAGAGGGGAAAATCGACAACGCAGCGTCGGTCATCGCTTTGCAATGGCTGCAGCTGCATCATCAAGCGTTAAAAAATGAGTGGGCATAAATGAAGCGTTACACACCTGACTTTCCTGAAATGATGCGCCTGTGCGAGATGAACTTTTCACAATTGCGCCGTTTGTTACCGCGCAATGACGCACCCGGCGAAACTGTAAGCTATCAGGTGGCAAACGCACAATATCGGCTGACGATTGTGGAATCGACCCGATACACTACCCTGGTGACAATAGAACAGACTGCGCCCGCGATCAGTTACTGGAGCCTTCCGTCAATGACGGTGCGTCTGTATCATGACGCGATGGTGGCTGAAGTGTGTTCAAGCCAGCAGATTTTTCGCTTCAAAGCGCGGTATGATTATCCTAATAAAAAGTTGCATCAACGCGACGAAAAGCATCAAATTAATCAGTTTTTAGCGGACTGGTTGCGATACTGTTTAGCACATGGAGCGATGGCGATTCCGGTTTATTAGCGTCGTGAAACCTAAGGACACCATTTGGAAAGCCTGTTAACCCTTCCTCTGGCTGGTGAGGCCAGAGTCAGGATTTTACAAATTACCGACACTCACCTGTTTGCACAAAAGCACGAAGCCCTGTTAGGGGTAAACACCTGGGAAAGCTACCAGGCGGTGCTGGAGGCGATTCGGCCACACCAGCACGAATTCGACCTGATTGTCGCGACAGGTGATTTAGCGCAGGATCAATCCTCTGCGGCCTATCAGCATTTCGCTGAAGGCATCGCAAGTTTTCGTGCGCCCTGCGTCTGGCTGCCGGGCAACCACGATTTCCAGCCCGCGATGTACAGCGCGTTACAGGATGCGGGTATCTCCCCGGCGAAGCGCGTGTTTATTGGTGAGCAATGGCAAATCCTGTTGCTGGATAGCCAGGTGTTTGGCGTGCCGCACGGTGAGCTGAGCGAGTTTCAGCTTGAGTGGCTGGAACGTAAACTGGCCGATGCGCCAGAACGCCATACGTTGCTGCTGCTGCATCATCATCCGCTACCTGCGGGTTGTAGTTGGCTTGATCAACACAGCCTGCGTAACGCGGGCGAACTGGATACCGTGCTGGCGAAGTTTCCGCACGTCAAATACTTGCTGTGCGGTCATATTCATCAGGAGCTGGATCTCGACTGGAACGGTCGCCGCTTGCTGGCAACGCCGTCGACCTGTGTGCAGTTTAAGCCGCACTGTTCTAACTTTACGCTGGACACCATCGCGCCCGGCTGGCGTACTCTCGAGTTACATGCTGATGGCACGCTGACCACCGAGGTGCATCGCCTGGCGGACGCACGCTTCCAACCTGATACCGCTTCAGAAGGCTACTGATGTCTACGCTTCTTTATTTACACGGTTTCAACAGCTCGCCGCGCTCTGCAAAAGCGAGCTTGTTAAAAAACTGGCTGGCGGAACATCACCCTGACGTTGAGATGATCATTCCGCAGTTGCCGCCGTATCCTTCTGACGCGGCAGAACTGCTGGAATCCATTGTCCTGGAACATGGCGGCGATTCGCTGGGTATTGTCGGTTCGTCACTGGGGGGATATTACGCCACCTGGTTGTCGCAATGTTTTATGCTGCCCGCAGTGGTGGTCAACCCGGCGGTGCGCCCGTTTGAACTGCTGACGGACTATCTCGGTCAGAACGAGAACCCCTACACCGGGCAGCAATATGTGCTAGAGTCACGCCATATTTACGATCTCAAAGTCATGCAGATTGACCCGCTGGAAGCGCCGGATTTGATCTGGCTGCTGCAACAGACGGGAGATGAAGTGCTGGATTACCGCCAGGCGGTGGCGTACTACGCTTCCTGCCGCCAGACTGTCATAGAAGGCGGCAACCACGCATTCACGGGCTTCGAAGATTATTTCAACCCGATCGTCGATTTTCTTGGTCTGCACCATCTCTGACGATCAACTCGAATTGCTAACTTAAACCATGACGCAAACTTATAACGCTGATGCCATTGAGGTACTCACCGGGCTTGAGCCGGTTCGCCGCCGTCCGGGGATGTATACCGATACCACTCGCCCTAACCATTTGGGGCAAGAAGTTATTGATAACAGTGTCGATGAAGCACTGGCGGGCCACGCAAAACGCGTGGATGTAATCTTACATGCCGACCAGTCGTTAGAAGTGATTGACGATGGGCGCGGGATGCCGGTAGATATTCACCCGGAAGAGGGGGTACCGGCGGTTGAACTGATTCTTTGCCGTCTGCACGCGGGCGGTAAATTCTCTAACAAAAATTACCAGTTCTCTGGCGGCCTGCATGGCGTGGGGATTTCGGTAGTTAACGCCCTGTCGAAGCGCGTAGAAGTTAACGTACGCCGCGATGGTCAGATCTATAACATCGCCTTTGAAAATGGCGAAAAGGTGCAAGATTTACAGGTTGTCGGCACTTGCGGTAAACGCAATACCGGTACCAGCGTGCACTTCTGGCCGGATGAAACCTTCTTTGACAGCCCGCGTTTTTCTGTTTCACGCCTGACGCATGTGCTGAAAGCCAAAGCGGTACTGTGCCCGGGCGTTGAGATCACTTTTAAAGATGAGATCAACAACACCGAACAGCGCTGGTGCTATCAGGACGGTCTGAATGATTACCTGGCGGAAGCGGTAAACGGTTTACCGACGCTGCCAGAAAAACCGTTTATCGGTAATTTCGCTGGCGATACTGAAGCGGTGGACTGGGCGCTACTGTGGCTGCCGGAAGGCGGTGAACTGCTGACCGAAAGCTACGTCAACCTGATCCCAACGATGCAGGGCGGTACCCATGTTAATGGCCTGCGTCAGGGCCTGCTGGACGCGATGCGTGAGTTCTGTGAATACCGCAACATTCTGCCGCGCGGTGTAAAGCTGTCGGCGGAAGATATCTGGGATCGCTGCGCCTATGTGCTGTCAGTAAAAATGCAGGATCCGCAGTTTGCCGGGCAGACCAAAGAACGTCTCTCTTCGCGTCAGTGTGCGGCATTCGTTTCGGGCGTGGTGAAAGATGCCTTCATCCTGTGGCTGAACCAGAACGTTCAGGCGGCGGAGCTGTTGGCAGAGATGGCGATTTCCAGCGCCCAGCGTCGTATGCGTGCGGCTAAAAAAGTGGTGCGTAAAAAGCTAACCAGCGGCCCGGCGTTGCCTGGTAAATTGGCTGACTGTACCGCGCAGGATCTTAACCGTACCGAACTATTCCTTGTGGAAGGTGACTCCGCAGGCGGATCTGCCAAGCAGGCGCGCGATCGCGAATATCAGGCGATCATGCCACTGAAAGGTAAGATCCTTAATACCTGGGAAGTCTCTTCCGACGAAGTGCTGGCTTCGCAGGAAGTGCACGATATTTCGGTAGCTATCGGTATCGATCCTGACAGCGACGATTTGAGCCAGCTTCGTTACGGCAAGATCTGTATCCTGGCGGATGCTGACTCCGATGGTCTGCACATTGCCACGCTGCTCTGCGCTTTGTTTGTAAAACACTTCCGCGCATTGGTGAAACACGGTCACGTTTACGTTGCACTGCCACCGCTCTACCGTATTGACCTCGGGAAAGAGGTTTATTACGCGCTGACGGAAGAAGAGAAAGAGGGCGTACTTGAGCAATTAAAACGCAAGAAAGGCAAGCCAAACGTCCAGCGTTTTAAAGGTCTCGGGGAAATGAACCCGATGCAATTGCGCGAAACCACGCTTGATCCGAACACTCGCCGTCTGGTGCAGTTGACTATCGATGATGAAGACGATCAGCGTACTGACGCGATGATGGATATGCTGCTGGCGAAGAAACGCTCGGAAGATCGCCGCAATTGGTTGCAAGAAAAAGGCGACATGGCAGAGATTGAGGTCTGATAATCCTCCCGCCAGAAGAATAAAACATAGCCCGGTATACAAGTGTATACCGGGCTTTTTTGATCAAAATTCCATTTTCACCGTGAATTGCACTTCACGCGGATCGCCAATCTGGTTGCCCAGATTATTTGTGGCGATGGAAGAGGTGTAATACGTTTTATCAAACAGGTTTTTGACGTTTAATTGCAGAGTGACCGGATACTGCAATTTCATTTTGTATGCGGCGAAGGCATCGGCAACGAAATAGCCAGGCAGATAATAGTCAGCCCCATTGGTTGCCGAACGACGGCTTACACCATGTCCGCCACCGCCAAACGTCAGTGTGTTATTGCCTGGCATGTTATGAATATCATAGGTCAGGAATAGCGAACCGGTATGACGAGGAACATTCGGCAATGGTTTCCCTGCATAATCAGGATCTTCCAGAACCTTTGCATCGGTATAGCCGTAGCTGGCAATGATATTAATGTTTTCAGTTAATGCTCCCGCAAGGTCGACTTCTACCCCTCTTGAACGAACGCGGCCTGCCGTTTTGGCGATGGTTTCATCACCAATACTTTCGGTATACAACACATTACGTTTATGGATATCAAACAGCGCAATATCTGCGGTGATACCATCGAATAGCTCGAATTTTGCCCCGACTTCGTAAGCATTAGATGATTCTGGTGGAAGATCGCCAATGTAGCTGGCAATTGACGACTGCGGCATAAATGTTTGCGAATAATTGGCAAATAAGGATACCGATGGCGTCAGTTTGTAGACTAACCCCAGTTTGGGCGTCCATTGTTCATCGCGGCTGTCAGTATTGACATTAAAAGGACGGCCTTTACCCGCATATTGCGTGTAATACTGATAGCGGATCCCGGCGACGGCAATCCAGTTATCGGTCAGATAGAGCGCGTCCTGTGCATAAGCTGAGTAGTTCTCCTGTTTGATCGTCTGATCGCTGTCCGACGCCGAAACCGTTGTACATTTGCTGGTATTACCATAAACAGGGTTGTATATATTGAAATCTTTAGCTTTTTTACAGCGAATCATATCTGTACGCAGAAGATCATAATATTCATATGACACCCCACCCAGAATCTCATTATAGAATCCGGCAATATCAACATTCCCTTGCAGATCCGCACGAGTAGCATGCATACGCTGGGTAGATCCCTGAGTTGCATCAACACGCCGTGTCAGTGTTCCTGTCGTTGCATCATACGCGGTAACACGCGCCTGATTATCGCTGTATTTATCCTGGCTGTAGCTGTAATCAAAGCGCGCTGTCCACTGGCTATTGAGATGATATTCTGCGTTGAGTTGCGCCAGATCGGACTGACCATCTGTAATATTAAACGGTTCGTCAAAACGTATTTTTCGATCAACGTTTACGGGCTGTTTCGTCGTAAGGTCGAAAATCGTTCCACGATCGAATGGAGTTTTATAGTCCCGATGGGAATAGAGCATGGTTACTGTTGCATTATCACCAAACCAGGTGAGTGACGGGGCAATAAATGTACTGCGCTCTTTACCGAAGTTTCGCCAGTAATCTTCATCCTGCACTTCCCCGGTAAGGCGATACGCCAGCTGAGTGCCTTCAATGGGACCTGTGATATCAAGTTGCCCAGTGCCGCCACCAAAACTGGAGGAGGTGGCTGAAACCGAACCATGGAATGTTTTTTCCGGGCGCTTGGTCACGACGTTAATCAGTCCGCCAGGATCGAGAATGCCATACAGCGTGGAGGCCGGGCCTTTTAGCACTTCCACACGCTCTGTTGCGGCGTTGAAACTACGAGGAAGTACGGTTCGCAGACCGTTGGTCATGATGGAGCCATCCCGGTTTGCGCCAAACCCACGGCGTACAAAAGCATCCTGAGTCCCGCCTAATGTATTGGTCTGTACCACGTTACTGACGTTATAAAGCGCCTCATCCAGCGTTGTCGCATTCTGGTTTTCCAGAACCTGATCGCTAACCGTATTGACCACCTGCGGGATATCCAGCATCGGCATATCGGTTAATGTCGCCGTGGAGGTGCTCAGAGGTTGATAACCATCGGTTGCCTCAGTTGCGGTATTTGCATCTGCTGTAACAGTGATTGTTTCGCCATCTTTGGTCGTTACAGAGTCTGTTGCATGAATCATCGGTGCCGCAAAAAGCAGTGAAAAGAGCGCCCGACCTTTGAGTCCTGAGAATGAAGGTGTGAACATAGCCATTTAGTCTGTTATCCCAAAAACTCGCGGATTGTCGCGAGTGAAAATTGTTTCTTATTGCTCACTAAGCACTATCCGTTTGTTATTTCGCCATCGGATATGTAATTGAGAATCATTCAATCACGCAGTAATGTAGTAGTAAATGAGAAATAACAAAAAATTGCTACATGTGTTTTTATGAAAAGTTTATACAATTTGATTGCTTTTAATTTATTGATATTTAATGTTTTTATTTTTATGTATAAAAATAGTTTACCTGTTATTTACCTTGTTTTTGTGTGGCTTTTAACTGCTTGACTACTACATTTTGTGGCGTCAAACTCTCAAAGGAGAATGAGTTTTATTTTTGTTTGTCTTTGATTAAGTTGGCGTACACGTGGCACATAACGCAAAAGGGCAGGGGCTGATCCTCGACAATGTTTCTGCCGGGTATCACAAGAAGATCATTGTTGATGGTGTTTCTTTCTCCGTTCCCACAGAAAAAATGACCGTTCTGGTTGGGGCAAACGGCTGTGGAAAGTCGACGTTGCTCAGCACCATTGCACGTATCTTGCAACCTATGGGCGGTTCGATATTGCTTGATGGCAAAGCGATTCACGAGCAACCAACGAAAGCGTTATCCCGTAGACTTGGGATCTTGCCGCAGTCGCCATTATTGCCGGAGGGCTTAACCGTTTATGAACTGGTGTCGCGTGGGCGTTTTCCCTGGCAAAATTTCATACGTCAATGGAGCGACGCCGATGAGCAGGCGGTGGAAGATGCCCTGAAATTAACCGGTACGCAGGAGTTTGCACATTTACCTGTTGAAAAACTCTCTGGTGGGCAGCGCCAGCGTTGCTGGATTGCGATGGTGTTGGCGCAAAAGACGCCTTATATCCTGCTGGATGAACCCACAACCTGGCTTGATTTACGTTATCAGGTTGAAATTCTTGAGTTATTACATGATTTAACGCGTCATCACGGGCGTACAGTCGTCGTGGTGTTGCATGATCTGAATTTTGCCGTCAATTATGGCGATACGTTGATATTTTTACGCCAGGGGAAAGTGGTGCGTGTGTTGAATGAGGGGGAGCATTGCACGCCTGAACTGGTAAAAGCGGTCTTTGACGTTGATGTTCACGCATCAATAAATCCTCTGACGGGAAAGCCGTTCTTCATGCCGTTTCGTGGTGTAGAAAAAGTATGATGCGCACAGGGCTGGTTACTGTAATTTTCCTCGCCTTACTGCTGGTGGGATGCGTGGTATATCCAGGGATTGGTGCCCGATTTATTGCACCACAAACGGTGTTGCAGGCATTTCTTCATTTTGATCCGCAAAACTTCGATCACAACGTAATTGTAAGACTCCGTTTGCCGCGTTTAGCGGCAGCATTGCTTACCGGTGCTTCTCTTGGTGTTGCTGGTGCTTTGTTGCAGGCTGTCATTCGTAACCCATTGGGGGAGCCACATATTTTAGGCTTAAATGCCGGAGCCGCTCTTGCTGTCGTTGCCGCCAGTGCGCTTGGACTGGCCTTTCCGGTTGGACGCCCACTGCTGGCATCTACGGGGGGCGCGTTATTGTTCCTGTTGATATTGCTGCTTTCCTCCGCAGGGCGTTCAGGGGTAACGCCAATGAAAGTTACTTTATGCGGCGTGGCGCTATCGGCGTTCGTGTCCTCAATAACGGCTGCAATCCTGATTCTTGACGAACAAACACTGCTGGCGATGCGGACATGGCTAGCAGGTGATTTAGCGGGGCAGGATTGGGCGACGCTGGGTACGTCCGCCTGGTTTTCTCTGGGGGGATTTGTGTTAGCCCTTTACCTTGCACCCTCCCTTAACATGTTGGCACTGGGCGATCGCATGGCGCAGGGGCTGGGCGTCTCTGTACTCCGCACGCGAACATTTACCCTGCTTGCGATCGCGTTGCTCTGTGGCGCAGCCGTATCGATTGCTGGCCCCATTGGTTTTGTCGGCCTGCTAGTACCGCAGATTGTCCGGCGTCTGGTATCAGCGGATCTGCGCGTTCTGCTCCCTCTTTCAGCTTGTGTCGGCGCACTTTTGTTATTACTGGCAGATATTATTGCCCGGACGCTTTTCACGCCCCATGAGTTAGCGACCGGTGTCATGACGGCGTTAGTTGGTGCGCCCGTTTTTGTCATTATGGCGACGAGGATGTTCAAATGAGTCGGATAATGAACGTCGGGCTACGACCACTACGTGTTGGTAAGTTTTCGACACTGGTACGCCCTAAAAATCTGGTGTTGCTTGGTGGGTTGTTTCTGTTTGCGGTTGGAATACTGATATTCGGTCTGATGCAGGGTTCTTTCTTTGTTCCGGCATCGGAAGTAGGACGAGCGTTGTTTGCTCCAGAAAACGTAAGCACAGACGCACGTTATATTGTGCAGGATATTCGCTTGCCGAGAGTCATCATGGCATTGCTATGCGGGGCCATGTTAGGTATGGCGGGGGCCGCAATGCAATCCATTGCACGTAATGGCCTTGCCGATCCTGGTTTAATCGGCGTCAAAGAAGGATGTAGCGTGGCTGTGCTGTGGCTGATTTTCCAGTTTCCAATGCTGGGAATGTTCTGGCGTCCAGTGGCTGGTCTTGCTGGTGGCCTGTTGGTGGCTTTAATCGTGATTTTTTGTGCGCGCGATATTTCCCGCCCGCGATTTGTTCTGATTGGTATTGGTGTTTCCTGGTTTTTCGCCGCCGGTATCGGTGTATTTATGACCACTGCAGATGTTCGAGATGTACAAACTGCATTGATGTGGTTATCGGGAAGCCTGCATGCAGCTAACTGGATGTTAGTCGGTATTTCAGCCTGTTGGATGTTGCCAGCCGCTCTTTTATTGCTGTTCACCGCCAGGACTGCGGATATCGCTCTGCTTGGTCATCAGGTTGCAACCGGGTTAGGGGTGAATAGTTCTCGTCTGGCGTTGTTACGTGTCGCCGCACCCATAATCCTGACAGCCGTCTGCGTTTCGTGTGTTGGTAACATCGGTTTTGTCGGATTGATAGCACCCCATATATCACGTTTTATTCTACGTGGCGGGCAGACGACATTACTGCTGGGGAGCGCGGTATCGGGGGCGTTGTTAGTTATTCTGGCGGATAGCATTGGTCGTTTGGCTTTTTTGCCTTTGCAACTGCCTGCCGGAATCATTATCTCACTGATTGGTGGACCATTTTTTTTGCTACTGCTCTGGCAGCGCAGGAACAGTTTTTAACGGGAGTTATATGCGTTTATTTTTTTCTCTGCTGATACTGTTGTCATTTTTTTCCCGTGCAACAGAACCTGTTCAGGTATTTACTGATGATTTAGGGCGCAAAGTCACTGTTCCTGCTCATCCAAAGAGAATTGTCTCTTTACACGATCTTGATATCACTATTCCTCTGATTGAGCTCGGTGTACCTCCTGTCGCCAGCCACGGGCGAACTCGGCCTGACGGTAGCCATTTCATTCGATCTGGCGCGTTATTGACAGGTGTCGACTTTGATAATTCATCGATCGCCTTTATTGGTACCGCTGATATTGATATTGAAGCGATTGTGGCGGCAAAGCCTGACCTGATCATCACAGAACCGACCCGTAATACGCCCATTGAACAACTTGAAAAAATTGCGCCCACGGTGAGCATTGATCATCTCAAAGGGGGCGCGCCAGAAATCTATCGCAAGCTGGCAGAACTTACAGGAACGCAGTCGCAGCTGGCGATACTTGAACGCCGCTATCAGGCACAAATCAATGCGCTGAAGGCGACGCTGGACAGCCAAAAAATAACGGTATCGGTGATTCAGGCAAACCAGGGAAAAATTAATGTGATGCATAGCTATCATTCGCTGGGACGGGTATTACGCGATGCTGGTTTTCGTTTTCCGCCGCTGATTGAGAGCATTCCTGAAGGTGGGCGAATGGATGTGAGCGCGGAGCGTTTACCTGAACTGGATGCCGATTTTGTTTTTGCAACCTGGCGCGGTGACACCGGTGGTAAACCTCAGGATGAGCTGGCAGCAATGGAAAAAGTCATGCCGGGATGGTGTCAGTTTCTGACTGCCTGTCGTTCCGGGCGTTATGTGCTGATTTCTCGTGAAGAGGCAATTTCTAACTCCTTTGCATCTCTGGGGCTGATGGCTGCGCAGATACAATCACAAATTGCAGGGCGACCTCTACCGGAAGATAAATGATCCAGAAAGATAAAGTGCGGGTTGATATTTTTGGTGAGCGTTTTCGCACTCGCGCGAGTCAGTTAACGCCTGGGTTAAGAGTTGTCGCCAGCTACATTAATGAGCATCGTGAAGTGGTACTCGAGCAAACGGCGATGGAAATTGCGGCCACGTTGAACACTTCCGATGCCACAGTTATCAGGGCTATACAGGCCCTGGGGTTTGCCGGGCTGCGTGATCTGAAACGCACTCTGGAACAGTGGCTTGGTCCAGCCCTTAGTTCCAGCGAAAAGATGTCTACGACGGTGAGTAACTTGACGAGCGATGTTAACACCGCAATCGACTTTGTTCTTGAAGGGCATTTGTATACCTGTAATGTCCTGTCAGAGCCTGAAAACCGCCACGCGCTTGCGCAAGCTGTAGCGTTGTTGGTGCAGGCACGGCAAGTCGCTATTTTTGGTATTGGCGCTTCGGGTATTCTGGCGGACTATACCGCACGACTATTCAACCGCATAGGTTTGCCTGCCACGGCACTAAACCGTACGGGTATTGGCCTTGCCGAGCAACTGATCGCGCTTCAACGTGGCGATGTTCTGATCATGATGGCGCAAAAATCTGCGCACCGGGAAGGGCTGACAACGCTTCGTGAGGCGAGGCGGCTGGGGATCCCTGTTATTTTGCTGACAAACGCGCTGGATTCACGTTTTAGCAAAGACGCCAGTATCGTGATTCATGTTCCGCGCGGGGATGAAAAAGGGAAAACGCCGCTACATGGTACGGTATTGTTGTGTCTGGAAATGATTGTCTGGTCGGTAGCTTCCGCAGTGCCGCAGCGTGCGGTTAAAACCATTAAGCGAATTAACGATTTCCATCGAGGACTGAAAACGGGAAGAAAGAATGGCTAATCTGGGCTGAGACCGGTAGCAGCACCGGCCTCTTTTTAGAAATGTCAAAGCCCCGGCTGCAGGATACGAATATTCATCTCCAGCACGTCACCTTTTACGGCTTCGCTATATGCTTTCATGTGCGGGGTTTGCAGATGCGCTTCAAGATGCGCGATGCTTTCCCACTGCTCAATCATCACGATAGAATCCGGTGCCATAGACTGGAAACTCACGCCAGCAGCGCAATCCACCATTGGCGCATAGCCGTGGCAACCTTCTTCTTTCAGTACGGTTGGAACGATTTTAGCAAACTGATCCAACACTGCCTGACGGTGATGTTGACCAGGACGAGTACGGATTTCTGCGATTACTGTAATCATGGTTAACTCCTTCTAAAGCCAGAGCTCTAGTTAACCAAAAATTTCCACAAGATGCTTGCGATATTCTTCAGTATAGCGGGGAACATCAGGCATTTTTATCACGTCATTAGCGATAAATGTCGGCAGCGGTTCCATGCCAAGGAATTGGTTTGCTTTATGGAACGGCAGGTACACACCGTCAACACCAACGCCGTGGAAGAACTGATCTTTTTCGGTGAAGGCTTCCATTGGTGCGTTCCAGGTCAGTGAAAGCATATATTTTTTGCCCTGTACCAGGCCGCCGGAACCGTATTTTTTTGATGGATCTTTGCGGGTACGACCATCGCTGGCATACAGAGTCCCGTGACCTTCGGTGAATACATCATCAATATATTTTTTCACTGTCCACGGCGCGCCCATCCACCAGCCTGGCATCTGCCAGATCACCACATCAGCCCAGAGAAAGTTTTGTACTTCCGCTTTGACATCGTAGTCGCTGTCGGCGCGAACAATGCGGACATCATGCCCGAGGTCGCGCAGTGTGCCATCCGCGACTTCGGTCAGGGTGTCGTTCAGTTGACCATTGGAGTGGGCGAATTTTTTCGCGCCGTTGATAATCAGGATGTTGCTCATTTTTTAACCTCAAGGTGAGACGTTTGCCGACTATAGTACGTCACAGAGCGGTACGGTGAAATTAGCAAAATGTGCAAAGTCTTTTGCGAATTTAGCAAAAGTCTGATCTTTCTCTGATTCACCGATGCGGGATAAATATTTTCTGAAAATGACAATACTTAAATCAACTTCCCATAAGCTCCCACAGGAGAGATGTATTATGCAAATGATACAGGAGTTTTTCGGAAAAAATGATTATGGAGAATATATATGTCAAATATGATATACTTATCAATTAAAGGGAAAATACAAGGTTTGATCTCTGAGGGTTGTGGTTCGTATGCATCTATTGGTAATAAATATCAAATAAATCATGTGGATGAAATTTTTGTTTTACAGTTCGACCATTCTTTAAGTCGAGAGTATAATGTAGTGCATCACCCCATAAAATTTTACAAGCCAATAGATAAATCCTCCCCTTTATTAAATGCCGCTCTTTCTGAAAATGAAGAGTTATCAGCTGTATTTAATTTTTATAGAATTAATTCTGGCGGTTGTATTGAAAGGTTTTACACAATTGAATTGCAAGGAGCACATTTATCGAATATTCTGACATGTTATCCACACTCAATTACACATGCGGGTAATCAGCCGGAAGATGTCATTGTTCTTAATTATAAAAATATAACATGGAAGCACCATATCGCGAGTACGGAATCATATAGTTGTTGGGAAGAAAGGATTTTTTAAATATGAAAAGCGATCTCACTATAAAAAATAGATATTGTACAATTCCACAAGCGAAGTTCCGTAAATGGGATGAAATGGACGTTTTACTCTGGAAGTTAGGAAAAAATGATTCGCGTCGCCGTTCAGGAGTATATTATTTAAATGCTTATAAAGATGCATATGTACAATATAATAGAGACAAAATAATTAAACATGCATACGCCGCTGGAATTCGTCCAGAGTTACTGGGCGGCGTGGCCTGGATTGAGTCAGGAGGTATGCCTGAAAATTATAAGTTTCAGATATATGAAACAAAAAGAATGATCGGATTGTTAGATATGCCTGAAAATAAAACATCATTTGGCTCAATGGGTATACAAATACGAACCGCAGCGATTACTCTAGGTCTAGACCCTTCAGAATTAACTACCAGAAATCAGTTAGAGTTAGCGACATGCCTAATGGAGGATGATTTTACCTTTCAAATTGCTGCTACTTATTTAAGAGATCTTGTTCTTTTTGATTATCCCTCTTCGGCAACACTGTATATGACGAATGAGCAGTATATTATGGCTGGTATTAGATATAATCGTGGTGTTGAACGAGATTTGGGTTTTTTTATTTGTTTAATTAATAATTTGCCTGCGCGTGATACAGATGATTATAAATTCATCTCTTATGGTATGAGGTTGTTAGAGATTAGAGAACATATCAAAAAATTGATTAATGAGTAATCAGATATGTTAAAAAAACAACTACTATCAATATTTGAAGCACTATTATATATAATGCTTACTTATTGGTTAATAGATTCTTTTTTTGCTTTCAATAAGTATGACTGGATGCTTGAGTCGGGAGACAATATTTGCAGTATACCTTCTGTTTCAGGCGAAGATCGTATATTGCAAGCAATGATTGCAGCATTTTTTCTTCTGACACCACTTATTATTCTTATCTTAAGAAAACTCTTTATGCGGGAAATGTTCGAGTTTTGGCTATATGTATTCTCGCTCGTTATTTGTCTGGGTTGTGGTTGGTGGCTTTTTTGGGGACGGTTTATATTTTGCTATTAGTAAAGTCTATGAGAGTCGTTTTAACGGCTCTCATAGACAGAGAAGTTACCAGCTTACCTTCGCCTCAAATCCACCTTGTTCCGCATTCCCAAAATCAACATTCATGCCATGCAATTTGGCGATTCGCTGGACAATCGATAGCCCAAGTCCACTGCCGGTAGCGGTTTGTCCGGGTGGGCGATAGAAGCGTTCGCCAATTCGCGCCAGTGCCTCTGGTGTCACACCGGGGCCGTTATCCCTCACGATGAAATTATCGGCATTCAGCGTGACGTCTACCACGCTACCTTGTGGACTGTAACGCACGGCGTTATCCAGCAAATTTCGCACCAACAAACTTAGCAATAGCGGTTGTCCGGTGCGTTTGATGCCGTTGGCTTTGAGTGTCAGTCGCACGTCAATTTTCGCCTGCTGCGCCGTGTGGTAAATATCCATCACCGACGATTGCAGGAGATCTTCAAGCGGGATCTCCGCGACGTCCTGAAGGTTATCCAGTGAGTCCAGCCGCGATAGCGTGAGCAGTTGATCAACCAGACGAGTAGCGCGATCGATCCCGGAATGTAATTGGAGCAGCGCTTTTTTCCGCGCCTGCGGATCATCGTCAGAGAGTTGAGCAACTTCGGTTTGCACTTTCAGCGCCGTTAACGGGCTACGAAGTTCGTGAGCTGCGTCGGAGGTAAAGCGTCGTTCACGAACCATCATCGTATGTGTGCGGGCGAACAGTTGATTTAGCGACTCAACCAGTGGGCGCACTTCGCTGGGTACGCCCGTCGCGTTTAGTGGTTTTTCCGAGTCTGGGTCACGCATACGTAGTGCCAGCGCCAGTTTGTTCAGCGGCGCGAGTTCACGACCCAGTAGTACCATCATGATGATTAACATAATCGGCAGTGCGACCAGCCACGGGATCAATTGTCCGGCAACAATCGCCAGCGCCATGTCTTCACGGTATTCCCATTCCTGACCCACAACGATGCGATATTTGCCATCAGGTGAGGTCATCCAGACAAAACGCCAGGGATCGTCTTCACCGACCAGTTGCCCGTCAGCAAAACCTTCCCGCTGATAGCTATAGGGAATATCTTCTCCGTTATCGCCATCGTTAAGGACCATTCTGCCGTCGTGGGTAAAGATGGCAAAAGTCAGCGCATCGTCATCAACATGACCGTGTTTTAATTTATTTGGCGTCTGTGCCATGCGATCCGCCGCGTTGATTTCGTTGAGATCGAGCGTACTTAACCGTTTGGCAAACAGCATCAGTTGGGTGTCGAACAACTCATCGACGTTATCCGTTGTTTGTTTCCAGGCGACAAAGCTGGAAAGCAGCCAGGTCACCGAGGCCAGAATTAAAAAGATTAGCGTCAGCCTGACTCGCAGACTAAGACGTTGGGTAAATTTCATTTCTCACCTAATGTGTAGCCAATACCATGCACGGTACGAATAAAATCACTGCCGAGTTTGCGTCGCAGATGATGCACATGCACTTCAACGGCATTACTGGTGACCTCTTCGTCCCAGGTATACAGTTTCTCTTCAATCAGTTTGCGCGGCAGTACCCGACCAGCGTTACGCATCAGTAATTCCAGCAGGGCAAATTCTTTTGGTTTCAGCGTTAAGGGTTCGCCAGCCAGCGTGGCGATACGTTTGCCGGGGTCTAGCATGACGTTGCCGTGGCGCAGCTCGTTGCTGGCCTGGCCGTTGGTTCGGCGCATCAGAGCTTCCAGCCTGGCGGCGACTTCTATCAACGCAAAAGGTTTACACAGATAATCGTCAGCTCCCAGACGCAGCCCTTCTACACGTTCCGCCAGCGCATCGCGCGCAGTCAGGATCAATACCGGCTCACGCTGACCTTTTTCTCGCCATTCGCGCAAAATATCGCGACCATCCATGCCCGGTAAGGTTAAATCCAGGATCACCGCATCATAAGGTGCGCTATATAGCGCCTCTTTTCCCTGACGACCTTGTGTAAACCAGTCGACGCGAAAACCCATTTTACTAAGGCCCGTTTTGATGCCGTCGCCAATCAGCATGTCATCTTCTATCAGTAAAATTCGCATTTTTTCATCCCTGCGATAACCGTATTTGCTGCCAGTAAACCGTGTTGTAACGCGCTCTGTACAGCATTAAATTTTATTTTTTTCCCTTAAGAAGTTGTTAAGGACTATCTTGTTAAATGCTCGGAAACAGACATTAAAGGGAGTAATAAACATGAAAAAATTCGCAGCAGTAATCGCAGTAATGGCCCTGTGCAGTACACCGGTTATGGCAGCAGAGCAGGGAGGTTTTTCTGGCCCATCGACAACGCAAAGTCAGGCCGGAGGATTCCAGGGGCCGAACGGCAGCGTAACGACCGTAGAAAGCGCAAAATCCCTGCGTGACGACACCTGGGTAACCCTACGCGGCAATATCGTTGAACGCATCTCTGACGATCTCTATGTGTTCAAAGATGCCAGCGGTACTATCAATGTTGATATCGACCACAAACGCTGGAACGGCGTGACGGTGACGCCGAAAGATACGGTTGAGATTCAGGGGGAAGTCGATAAAGACTGGAATTCTGTTGAAATTGACGTCAAACAGATCCGCAAAGTAAATCCGTAATTGTTACCGCTCCCGGGACGCGTTCCCGGGAATAATTTCGCAGGGAGGCAAAATGACAAACCTGACACTGGATGTAAATATTATCGATTTCCCATCAATCCCTGTGGCGATGTTGCCGCACCGCTGTAGCCCTGAGTTGCTCAACTACAGCGTGGCGAAATTTATCATGTGGCGTAAAGAGACGGGGCTTTCTCCTGTTAACCAAAGCCAGACTTTTGGCGTCGCCTGGGACGACCCTGCCACCACCGCACCGGAAGCGTTTCGCTTTGATATCTGCGGCAGCGTTAGCGAACCGATCCCCGATAATCGTTATGGCGTGAGTAATGGCGAACTTACCGGTGGGCGTTATGCTGTTGCCCGCCATGTTGGCGAGCTGGACGATATTTCACACACGATATGGGGCATCATTCGCCACTGGCTACCTGCAAGCGGCGAAAAAATGCGCAAAGCCCCGATCCTGTTTCACTACACCAATCTTGCCGAAGAGATGACAGAGCGGCGACTGGAAACGGATATTTATGTGCCGTTGGCGTGATGGGGAATCTTTACCGGAGTGTGAGCCAAATCACTCGCGATAAGTTTGAGCAAACAATGCCACAGGCGTATTGTTGTCGGGCTTATAATTTCTCCGGTAAGGAATACCATGTATACGCGAAATTTATTATGGCTGGTCAGCCTGGTAAGTGCGGCTCCTCTCTACGCTGCTGACGTTCCCGCCAACACACCGCTCGCCCCGCAACAAGTCTTTCGTTACAACAATCATAGCGACCCAGGCACGCTCGACCCGCAAAAGGTAGAGGAGAATACTGCCGCGCAGATTGTGCTGGATCTGTTTGAAGGTCTGGTATGGATGGACGGTGAAGGCCAGGTGCAGCCCGCTCAGGCTGAACGCTGGGAGATACTTGACGGCGGCAAGCGCTATATTTTCCATCTGCGTAGCGGTTTGCAGTGGTCAGACGGTCAGCCTCTGACGGCAGAGGATTTTGTCCTCGGCTGGCAGCGCGCGGTTGACCCGAAAACGGCAAGCCCTTTTGCTGGCTATCTGGCACAGGCGCACATTAACAATGCCGCGGCTATTGTTGCGGGTAAAGCAGATGTTACATCGCTGGGTGTCAAAGCGACGGATGATCGTACTCTTGAAGTTACGCTTGAGCAGCCAGTTCCTTGGTTCACGACGATGCTCGCCTGGCCGACGCTGTTCCCGGTTCCTCATCATGTCATCGCTAAACATGGCGATAGCTGGAGTAAGCCAGAGAACATGGTTTACAACGGTGCCTTTGTGCTTGATAAATGGGTAGTTAACGAAAAGATTACTGCACGCAAAAATCCAAAGTACCGCGATGCGCAACATACAGTATTGCAACAGGTTGAGTATCTGGCGCTGGATAATTCGGTCACCGGCTATAACCGCTATCGCGCGGGAGAGGTCGATCTCACCTGGGTTCCGGCGCAGCAAATTCCCGCCATTGAAAAATCACTGCCTGGCGAGCTACGAATTATCCCGCGTCTGAACAGCGAATATTACAACTTTAACCTTGAGAAACCGCCATTTAACGATGTGCGGGTGCGTCGGGCGCTATATCTTACGGTTGATCGACAGCTTATTGCGCAAAAGGTACTGGGGTTGAGAACGCCCGCAACCACGCTGACGCCGCCAGAGGTAAAAGGCTTTAGCGCGACGACGTTCGATGAACTGCAAAAGCCAATGAGTGAGCGTGTCGCGATGGCAAAAGTCTTGCTGAAACAGGCGGGATACGACGCCTCTCATCCGCTACGCTTTGAGCTGTTCTACAACAAGTACGATCTGCATGAAAAGACCGCGATAGCGTTGTCTTCCGAATGGAAAAAATGGCTGGGTGCACAGGTGACGCTGCGCACAATGGAGTGGAAAACCTATCTTGATGCCCGACGAGCCGGTGATTTTATGCTGTCTCGGCAGTCGTGGGATGCGACGTACAATGATGCCTCCAGCTTCCTGAACACGCTCAAAAGCGATAGTGAAGAAAACGTCGGTCACTGGAAAAATGCGCAGTATGACGCCTTACTAAACCAGGCCACGCAGATCACTGATGCAACAAAGCGTAATGCGTTGTATCAGCAGGCAGAAGTGATCATCAACCAGCAGGCACCGCTGATTCCCATCTACTATCAGCCGTTAATCAAACTGCTTAAACCCTACGTTGGCGGTTTTCCGCTGCATAATCCCCAGGATTATGTCTACAGCAAAGAGTTGTATATCAAGGCACATTGATGCCTTTATCGCCGTCGGAGCACGTCCGGCGGCGCTATTCACGCTGATCTCCTGTGACTCGACGCGGCAGATAATGTAGTATCTCCGGCAATATTGCCCCTTTGAAGGCTGGCGAATAAGTTGAGGAATCAGAATTAATGAGCGATATGGCAGAGCGCCTTGCGCTACATGAATTTACGGAAAACGCCTACTTAAACTACTCCATGTACGTGATCATGGACCGTGCGTTGCCGTTTATTGGTGATGGTCTGAAACCCGTTCAGCGGCGCATTGTGTATGCGATGTCTGAACTGGGCCTGAATGCCAGCGCCAAATTTAAAAAATCTGCCCGTACCGTCGGTGACGTACTGGGTAAATACCATCCGCACGGCGATAGTGCCTGTTATGAAGCGATGGTCCTGATGGCGCAGCCGTTCTCTTACCGTTATCCGCTGGTTGATGGTCAGGGGAACTGGGGGGCGCCGGACGATCCGAAATCGTTCGCGGCAATGCGTTACACCGAATCCCGGTTGTCGAAATATTCCGAACTGCTATTGAGCGAGCTGGGGCAGGGGACGGCTGACTGGGTGCCAAACTTCGACGGCACTTTGCAGGAGCCGAAAATGCTACCTGCCCGTCTGCCAAACATTTTGCTTAACGGCACCACCGGTATTGCCGTCGGCATGGCGACCGATATTCCACCGCATAACCTGCGTGAAGTGGCTCAGGCGGCAATCGCATTAATCGACCAACCGAAAACCACGCTCGATCAGCTGCTGGATATCGTGCAGGGGCCGGATTATCCGACTGAAGCGGAAATTATCACTTCGCGCGCCGAGATTCGTAAAATCTACGAGAACGGACGTGGTTCAGTGCGTATGCGCGCGGTGTGGAAGAAAGAAGATGGCGCGGTGGTTATCAGCGCATTGCCGCATCAGGTTTCAGGTGCGCGCGTACTGGAGCAAATTGCTGCGCAAATGCGCAACAAAAAGCTGCCGATGGTTGACGATCTGCGCGATGAATCTGACCACGAGAACCCGACCCGTCTGGTGATTGTGCCGCGTTCCAACCGCGTGGATATGGATCAGGTGATGAACCACCTCTTTGCTACCACCGATCTGGAAAAGAGCTATCGCATTAACCTCAATATGATCGGTCTGGATGGTCGTCCGGCGGTGAAAAACCTGCTGGAAATCCTCTCCGAATGGCTGGTGTTCCGCCGCGATACCGTGCGCCGCCGACTGAACTATCGTCTGGAGAAAGTCCTCAAGCGCCTGCATATCCTCGAAGGTTTGCTGGTGGCGTTTCTCAATATCGACGAAGTGATTGAGATCATTCGTAATGAAGATGAACCGAAACCGGCGCTGATGTCGCGGTTTGGCCTTACGGAAACCCAGGCGGAAGCGATCCTCGAACTGAAACTGCGTCATCTTGCCAAACTGGAAGAGATGAAGATTCGCGGTGAGCAGAGTGAGCTGGAAAAAGAGCGCGACCAGTTGCAGGGCATTTTGGCTTCCGAGCGTAAAATGAATAACCTGCTGAAGAAAGAACTGCAGGCAGACGCGCAAGCCTACGGTGACGAACGTCGTTCGCCGTTGCAGGAACGCGAAGAAGCGAAAGCGATGAGCGAGCACGACATGCTGCCGTCTGAACCTGTCACCATTGTGCTGTCGCAGATGGGCTGGGTACGCAGCGCTAAAGGCCATGATATCGACGCGCCGGGCCTGAATTATAAAGCGGGCGATAGCTTCAAAGCGGCGGTGAAAGGTAAGAGCAACCAACCGGTAGTGTTTGTTGATTCCACCGGTCGTAGCTATGCCATCGACCCGATTACGCTGCCGTCGGCGCGTGGTCAGGGCGAGCCGCTCACCGGCAAATTAACGTTGCCCCCTGGAGCGACCGTTGACCATATGCTGATGGAAAGCGACGATCAGAAACTGCTGATGGCTTCCGATGCGGGTTACGGTTTCGTCTGCACCTTTAACGATCTGGTGGCGCGTAACCGTGCAGGTAAGGCTTTGATCACCTTACCGGAAAATGCCCATGTTATGCCGCCGGTGGTGATTGAAGATGCTTCCGATATGCTGCTGGCAATCACTCAGGCAGGCCGTATGTTGATGTTCCCGGTAAGCGATCTGCCGCAGCTGTCGAAGGGCAAAGGCAACAAGATTATCAACATTCCATCGGCAGAAGCCGCGCGTGGCGAGGATGGCCTGGCGCAACTGTACGTTCTGCCGCCGCAAAGCACGCTGACCATTCATGTTGGGAAACGCAAAATTAAACTGCGTCCGGAAGAGCTACAGAAAGTCACTGGCGAACGTGGACGCCGCGGTACGTTGATGCGCGGTTTGCAGCGTATCGATCGTGTTGAGATCGACTCTCCTCGCCGTGCCAGCAGCGGTGATAGCGAAGAGTAATATGCCGGGGAGGGCGCTGTTTCCTCCCGCTTGCAAGGAACGCCGGATGAAACGTTAAGTCGTCATCCGGCAGCGTATTCAACCCCCGGAAACGATAAAAATTCCCTTGAAACCGTTGTTTATTCATGCGTTGCGATTAACAATACGCTTTTCCAGAGAGCGGCTTTTAACAATGCCCTAACCTGATTTTCAGGTGACGTACAATGCCAGTCTCTCAGACCTTCAGAGGGTGTTATGCTATATATCTTTCGTCTTATTATTACCGTGATTTACAGCATCTTAGTCTGTGTATTCGGCTCCATTTACTGCCTTTTCAGCCCGCGTAACCCGAAACATGTGGCCACCTTTGGGCATATGTTTGGCCGTCTTGCGCCGCTTTTCGGCCTGAAAGTGGAGTGCCGCAAACCTGCAGACGCTGAAAGCTACGGCAATGCTATCTATATTGCTAACCACCAGAACAATTATGACATGGTGACGGCATCGAACATTGTGCAGCCGCCGACAGTGACGGTAGGTAAAAAGAGCTTGCTGTGGATCCCCTTCTTCGGGCAGTTGTACTGGTTAACCGGCAACTTATTGATCGACAGAAACAATCGCACTAAAGCTCACGGCACTATTGCGGAAGTAGTGAATCACTTCAAAAAACGCCGTATTTCCATCTGGATGTTCCCGGAAGGAACCCGCAGCCGTGGTCGCGGCCTGCTGCCGTTCAAGACCGGGGCATTTCACGCGGCAATTGCGGCGGGCGTCCCGATTATACCCGTGTGCGTCTCTACAACTTCGAATAAGATTAATCTTAATCGGCTACACAACGGTCTGGTGATTGTCGAAATGCTGCCGCCAATTGACGTCAGTCAGTATGGCAAAGATCAGGTTCGCGAGTTGGCTGCCCATTGTCGTTCGATAATGGAACAAAAAATCGCCGAGCTCGATAAAGAAGTCGCAGAACGCGAAGCCGCCGGAAAAGTTTAAGTCGGCAATCTGTATTTTTGCGGGGAACACTTTCCTGCACGGTATTACTTTAGCCAGTTTTACATGGAGCAAATATGTCACTCAGTCGGCGTCAGTTCATTCAGGCATCGGGGATTGCACTTTGTGCAGGCGCTGTTCCCCTGAAGGCCAGCGCAGCCGGGCAACAGCAACCGCTACCCGTTCCGCCGCTGCTTGAATCTCGCCGTGGGCAACCGCTGTTTATGACTGTACAACGTGCGCACTGGTCATTTACGCCAGGGACACGCGCGTCGGTTTGGGGAATCAATGGTCGTTACCTGGGGCCGACTATCCGCGTCTGGAAGGGCGACGATGTTAAGCTTATTTACAGCAACCGCCTGACAGAAAATGTCTCAATGACGGTGGCCGGGCTACAGGTACCTGGCCCGCTGATGGGCGGTCCGGCACGGATGATGTCGCCAAACGCTGACTGGGCACCCGTACTGCCCATTCGCCAGAACGCAGCTACTCTGTGGTATCACGCCAATACTCCCAACCGCACGGCTCAGCAGGTCTATAACGGCCTTGCCGGAATGTGGCTGGTGGAAGATGAAGTCAGTAAATCGCTGCCTATCCCCAACCATTATGGTGTGGATGATTTTCCTGTCATTATTCAGGATAAACGGCTGGATAACTTTGGTACGCCAGAATACAACGAACCGGGAAGCGGCGGCTTTGTTGGTGATACGCTGCTGGTTAACGGTGTACAAAGCCCGTACGTTGAAGTCTCGCGTGGCTGGGTGCGCTTGCGTCTGTTGAACGCGTCGAACTCTCGTCGCTATCAACTACAGATGAGCGATGGTCGCCCGTTACATGTGATTTCTGGCGATCAGGGATTCCTGCCCGCTCCTGTATCGGTGAAGCAACTTTCGCTGGCACCGGGCGAGCGTCGTGAGATTCTGGTGGATATGAGCAACGGTGATGAAGTGTCGATTACCTGTGGCGAAGCGGCGAGCATTGTTGATCGTATTCGTGGCTTCTTTGAGCCATCCAGCATTCTGGTTTCTACGCTGGTGCTAACGCTGCGCCCAACCGGCCTTCTGCCGCTGGTCACTGACAGTCTTCCGATGCGCTTGCTGCCAACTGAAATCATGGCCGGTTCGCCGATTCGCAGTCGCGATATTAGTCTGGGTGATGACCCGGGTATTAATGGACAACTGTGGGACGTCAACCGTATTGATGTCACCGCGCAGCAAGGAACGTGGGAACGCTGGACGGTGCGCGCGGACGAGCCGCAAGCGTTCCATATTGAAGGCGTGATGTTCCAGATCCGTAACGTGAATGGCGCGATGCCGTTCCCGGAAGACAGAGGCTGGAAAGATACCGTTTGGGTTGACGGACAAGTGGAGCTGCTTGTTTATTTCGGTCAGCCTTCCTGGGCGCACTTCCCGTTCTACTTCAACAGTCAGACGCTGGAAATGGCGGACCGTGGCTCGATTGGGCAACTGTTGGTCAATCCGGTACCGTAATGGACCAATTCAATGCCCCACAGAGTGGTGGGGCATTGAAAATTACTCAGTATGCAGTCTTCATTGTGTATCAGGTCGAAAATAATCCTGGCAGCATCAGACTAAGCTGCGGGAAATAACAAATAATTGCCATTACTACAAACAATGCCAGAAACATCGGCAGTAATGGTTTTATTGCCCTGTCGATACTGACCTTACCAATGCTGCACCCCACAAACAGAATGGTGCCGACAGGTGGTGTGCAAAGGCCAATGGTTAAGTTGAAAACCATAATTATGCCGAAGTGAATCGGATCAATCCCCAGATGCTGGGCGATCGGCAGGAAAATAGGTGTAAATATCAGGATCGCCGGCGTGATATCCATAAAGGTACCGACGATCAACAGAATGATATTGATAATAAACAGAATGACCCATTTGTTATCCGAAACGCGGGTAATCAGTTCGTTGATCAACTCAGGAACATCAGCATTCGTCATGGCCCATGACATCCCCATCGAGCAGCCTACCAGTAACAGAACAATTGAACTGGTTACTACCGAATCTAACAGAATATCATTGAGCTTCTTAAGAGTGATTTCCCGGTAAATCATCGCCAGGGCTAAACTATAAATTACCGCAATTGCCGATGCTTCTGTAGGCGTAAATACCCCGGCGATAATACCGCCAATAATGATAAAAATAAGCATCAGGCTAGGAATTGATTCGCGGAATACTTGTAAAAACTGACGAAAATTGATGCGTTCGGCCACCGGATAATGGTTACGTCGGGCATAAAGTGCAGCTACAAACATTAAGGCAACAGCGGTGAGGATGCCCGGCAGATATCCAGCTAAGAACAACGCAGCGACAGAAGTCCCGCCACTGGCGAGGGAATAAACAATCAACACATTGCTCGGTGGGATCATCAGGCCAATGGGTGCAGAGGCAATATTAACCGCTGCTGAAAACGCCGGATCATATCCCTCTTTTTCTTGCAGTGGTGACATAATCCCACCTACCGCTGCGGCTGACGCAACGGCTGAACCTGAAATCGCACCAAACAGTGTATTCGCGAGGATATTACAATGAGCCAGTGAGCCAGGAAGACGCCCAACTAATGCTTGCGCCAGGTTAACCAGTCGTCTGGCTATACCACCGGTATTCATAATGTTTCCGGCTAACACGAAGAAGGGAATGGCTAATAGCGTAAAGCCATCCAGCCCCACAGTCATCTTTTGCGAAATCACAGAAATGGCGGCATCGGGTGGTAAGGCAGTAATAATAGATAACAGCGAAGAAAGACCAATCGCAAAAGTAATTGGCACACCTATTGCCAGCATGACGGCAAAACTGCCAAATAAAATTAAGACGGGGTAGATATATTCAAAGTCCATATTTCCCTCGTTAATGAAAATTCCGTTTACGATAGTTGTCAATAATATTCATTACTGAATACCAGACCAGAATAAGCCCACTGACAGGCATAACCCAATATACTTTATCCATTGGCCATTTTAATACTGGAGAGATTTGTCCAACATGTTGTGCTTTTTCAACAACAATATTCCCGCCATAGATCATGAAAATAACCGCAAAGACCGTAATAATAATTTGGATAAAACTGTCAAGCGTCAGAACAGATGCAGCCGGAAGTTTTTGAGCCAACAAATCAATGGCCAGATGTTTTTTTAACCCCGCAGTATATACACCGCCAAGTAAAATCATCCACATAAATAAAATCTGGGTGAACTCATCAAGCACAGTGCTGGGAGCGTTAAAAATAAAACGTGCAATAACTTGCCAGGTTACGCAGAACACCATAATGGCGAGAATAATGCAGCAACATCCGGCAAGGATCTTATTAAGAATATGAGTGAGTGTTCGCATAAGTCTTCCATGAAAAGGCAGGAATTACCTGCCCATTAGGGTTACATACTTTCTACTAGCTCAAGGTTTTTGGCTGATTGTGCATCTTTCGCCTTGAATTCATCGTATAACGGTTTGACGCGTTCTTTGAAAGCGGATTTATCAACATCAACAACTGTTGCGTTCATCCCTTTCATTTTGTCGTAGGCTTCTTTTTCAGCCGCAGGCCAGATGACGTCCTTCATCTGCATCATTGACTCATCGGCTGCTTTTAATAATGCCGTGCGCTCTTTATCACCAAGTTTATTTAACACGTCGGTGCTGATAATTAACACATCAGGTACCATGGTGTGTTCATCACGTGAATAGACTTTTGCGACTTCGGCGTGACGCATATCGGCATAGACAACGGTATTGTTCTCTCCGCCATCAACCACTCCTTGCTGAAGTGCGGTGTAGAGTTCGCCTTGCGCCATCGGGGTAGCGACACCACCGAGTGCTTTCATCATTGCAATGGCGCTGGGGCTTTGTTGAACCCTGATTTTCATTCCCGCTAAATCTTCAGGTTTTGTAATCGGTTTATTGGAATAAAAACTTCTCGCACCGCCGTCATAGTACGTAATACCAACAAAACCTTTGCTTTCTGATGAATTAAGTATTTTTTTACCTAAATCACTTTGCAGAACACGATAATAGTGATCACGGTCGCGGAATAAGAACGGCAGACTGAAAAGGCTGTAATCCGGAGCAAATGATTCTAGTGATGCAGCATTAACCTTAACCATCTGTAATGCACCGGAGTTCATTAATTCCAGTGATTCACGCTCATTACCTAATGTCGCATTTGGGTAAATGCGAATAACTAATTCACCATTAGAATACTCTTTGGTTTTATCCGCTAAATAGCTTAATGCTTTATGGACAGCATGGCTTTTATCCTGATTATGACTCAGTTTTAATGTTGTTTTTGCCAGTGTGGTATTAGATATTAATAAACAACTGGTTAACAGCATAAGCGATGCCGTCAGAGGACGAAGTGCTTTCATATCCTGCTCCTGGTTAATATAACAGAAACGATAAATACAGCGCTTTTCTATCGTTATAATAAAAAATAGTGATTAATTCTCTGCCAGATAATGGAATATTCCTGCCGGAACCGGAATACCTTCCTGTTGGCATTTTTCTTTGTAGTGCATTTGCGGATCGTTCGGCGCTAACACTTTTTCGACACCAGGAGCCGGTTTAACGGCATGCAGCTCCGTGACCATTTTCGCCATAGTTTTTGCAAAAACAGGATTGCCGAGCTTTTTCGGATCGATGGCAATAACCAAACTTGCCAGCTTACGCATCTTGTCATAATCACCATACATGCGAACAATATGGTTGCCAAAATTCGCATTCATCAGCACGCCAGTCAGTGCATCAATAGCCAGTGCAATGCCTGAACCTTTGTGTTGGCCGAAAGGTAGCAGGTTTTCAATCTTATACGGATCAGTGGTGCCATAACCGTTTTTATCTATCGCCAGCCCTTCACCAATATGTTTTCCGGTTTCCTTTGCATGAAGTATTTTGCCGAAAGCCGTGGCACTGGTCGCCATATCAACAATCATCGGATGGCTGTTTTCCACCGGGAAACCAAAGGCGATGGGGTTAGTTCCCAAAAAGCGCTCGGCGCCGCCATGGGGAGCCACACAGGTATCGGTTTGCGTCATTACGATAGCAACCAACCCTTTGTTGGTGATCATCTCTGCAAAATAAGATAACGCACCACAGTGAGACGTGTTTTTAACGCTAACAAAACCG
Source organism: Escherichia sp. E.sYA108 (assembly GCF_011754335.1). Classification (NCBI taxonomy): domain Bacteria; kingdom Pseudomonadati; phylum Pseudomonadota; class Gammaproteobacteria; order Enterobacterales; family Enterobacteriaceae; genus Escherichia; species Escherichia sp. E.sYA108. The sequence continues at coordinate 749,416 of NZ_JAAQVZ010000001.1, forward strand.
AGACCCTCTTGCTGGGCCAGTTTAATAGCGTGCTCAGTGGCGCTAATTAATGCGGAATGCCCCATTCCGTCGTCAGAGTCGAGAATGGCCACTGACGGTGAAATTTGCTCAATGCTAAACTGCGGGGCTTTATTTAACCCTCCGGCAGCAAGGCGGGTGCAATAATGTTCGACACGCATAACACCATGTGAATGCACACCGGTAATATCGGCATGTACTAAAACATCTGTCACCTGTTGTGTGGTGTCGGTATCCAGCCCGGCGGTATGTAATTTGTGGTGCACCAGTGATTTTAAATTTTCTTCACTGACATAAACAGTTGTCATATTTGTTCCCTTAAAAAGTGATCACACCCTTGACCATATTTTTATTTTCTACAACGTTACGCTGGTAATCTTCGCCAACACTAAAGAAATTGAACGCCTGGTTTTTCATTAAATTTTCGTGAATTTTATTGCTGCGCATCAGTTCAATCACCAACGCAAAATCTTCCCGTGTGGCATTGCGGCTGCTGAGTAACGTTGTCTCTTTTTTATGGAAGGTCGGATCGTCAATAACAAGTTCACCAATGTACAAACCGATGAAAACAATTTTGCCGCCATGACGAATAAGATTGACATCATGACTCATTGAAGCTTTATTTCCCGTCGCATCCAGTACTACGCAAGCCAGTTCGCCTCCAAAGGCCTCACGAAGCGCGGCAATAAAATCTTCCTGTGTGGGATTGAAGGCATTAATCGCCAGATGATCCACAACGTGCTGGCGACGTTGACAGTCAATATCAGCAACAACAACATGTGCCCCTTTAGCCCGGGCGATGGCTGCGGTAGCCAGACCGATTGGCCCAGCGCCAATCACCAGTACGTTTTGTTCAGCCTTGATCTCTGCCCGACGAACGGCATGTGCACCAATGGCGAAACATTCAACCAATGCTCCGGCACTGTCGCTGACCTCGTCAGGGAGAGGCACAAGGTTGTCTTCACGTACCGCAAGGTACTCACTAAAACCCCCATCCTGATGCACGCCATACAGCGAAACACGTTCGCAGCAGTTCGTTTTCTCTTCCCGACAGGCTGCGCACTCGCCACACGGAATGCATGGGATGACGGAATAGCGCTGGCCTGATTGTGCTGTTTGGCACTGGCTGCCTCGCGAAACCGCTTCGGCGCATATTTCATGACCTAATACACGTGGGTAGCTAAAAAAAGGCTGTCTGCCGGCAAAAGCGTGAATATCAGTACCACAAATACCCACAGCTTTTATTTTTAACAGCACTTCATTATCTGCTGGTGTGGGAATATCCTTTTCCACATATTCCATAACGCCAGGCTGCTGACAAATTAATGTTTTCATTTCTGCTCATCCGATAATAATTGGCTGATGGTGGCCTTGATGCCTTTGTTTTTTATATTTGCAAAGGCGATTTTTATTTCATTTATAAATGGCTGATGGTTGCTTAAATCACCAAATATGGCGCTAAGGTGCAGTAATGCGAGCGCCTGTTGCCATGCGTCTTGTTGTTCCTTTATTAGCGCCTGAAATTGTTCATTCATTGGATCCGCGACAGACTGGCTTTTCTCAACAGCTTCAATGACATAATGCAACCAACCAGCAACGAGCAGTGACAGAACAGCATTGTTTTGTTTTTGCTGATGCAATTTCAGCCAGGGCGTCAGCGCACGCTGGGGAAGCTTTTGTGAACCGTCCATAGCGATTTGCCCGGTACGGTGTGCAACATTACGGTTGCTAAAGCGTTCAATTAACAGGTCGGCGTATTCCTGGGCGTCGATATTTAAGTCTGGATTAAGTGTTCGGGCTTGTTCATTAATCATCAGTTGGCGGGTAATGGAACGAAAATCAGCGTCTTCCATGCATTGCCAGATAAATTCATAGCCAGCCAGTGAGCCGTTATAGGCCAGAAATGAATGGCCACCGTTTAACATGCGTAACTTCATCTCTTCATAAGGCTGAACATTGCTGACAAACATCGCGCCTGCTTTATCCCATTGTGGTCGCCCATGCACAAAATTATCTTCAATCACCCACTGACGAAATGATTCGCAGACGATCCCGCAGGGATCGGCATAACCGGTTTTAGTTTCCAGTAAGGCGAATTGCGATTCGGTCATTGCCGGAACAATGCGATCGACCATCGTGCCTGGAAATGAGACATTTTCTTCGATCCACTGAGCCAGGGGCTGGTCCAGTTGTCGGGCAAAACCGAGAACGGCATTTCGCGTCAGATGCCCATTGTCTGGCAAGTTGTCGCAGGAGAGCACGCTAAAAGCGGCGAGCCCTGCCGCTTTACGTTGTTGCAAAGCACAGACGATCAAGCCAATAGCCGACTGAGGCGCATCCGGGTTTTGTAGATCGTGTTTGATTAATCCATTGGTGAGATCAAGCGATCGCGTTTGCGAATCGAGACAATAGCCTTTCTCGGTGATGGTTAATGAAACGATTTTTACCTGAGGTTCAGTCAATTTCTGGATTGCTGCGGCAATGCCATCCACGGGGGTATGAATACCGCCAGTTACCGAACGCACAAGGCGTGAGGTAGATTGCGATGCAGATGTTTCCACAACCGAAAACAGCCCATTTTGCGCATTTAAGTTTTCGATCAGTTGAGCATCACCAAACAGGTTGATCTCAAAGATCCCCCAGTGGGTGTCAGAAAGCTGATTAGTGAGATCCGTGTAGACAGCCTGGTGTCCGCGATGAAAAGCGCCAAAACCAATATGGACAATATCTGCCTGTAACCCGCCCCGAGGCCAGGTGGTTACCTGATCATAGTGGGCGGCATCGATACTTTCGTTCCCTGACATTATGCTCTTACTCCTGGTGGCTTGTGTGTATACCAATTTACATAATTCATTAGACCAAAAACAGAGAGATGCATCACGCTTGCAGAGAAAGGTAAAAGTACGAAACAGAACAACAAGGCGTTATTTATATCTGTATCAATGAGTTATATGAATAAAATGAAAGGAAAGTTTTTTAGAGGTCAGTTTTTAGGATAATTGCCGCTAATCTAAGATATCTGATGATAGTCGATTTATTAGACCAATTAAAAAGAGAGCGTGTACCAGTGGAGGGCGGAAGGCAGAGCCGGCGTTATTTTTTCCGCCAGCTCTGGACTAATGAAGGTTAACGAGCGAAGAAAAAGTCATCAAAATCGCTGATGGAAGCGTCTTGTTTGAAGATTTTGATCAGTTCATTTTTGCTGTTTTCCAGATGTCTCCAGGACGCTTCCCTGGCGAGCTCTGAATCTTTCTGTTGCAGAGCCAGGAAAATAGCCCGGTGATCTTCCAGCCATTGCAGACGCAAATGCTTTTCATGCAGGTACTTGTAGTTAAGTTTCTTCCAGCGGGGGTTTTCTGTACGAACTGCCCGCCATAATTCAGCAGCTTGTTTGATGAGTACCCGATTTTGCGTCGCTTCGGCAATAATGCTATGAAATCGGTGATCCAGGTCTTCAAATTTATCACTTTCCGCAGCGATGGCTTTTTCCTGTAATCCAATGATTTTCTTCAACTCTTGTAACTCGTTAAAGCTGATCTGGCTGGCAGCAAAACCGGTAATATTGCTCTCAATTACCTGACGTGCCTGTAACAGTTCAAACGGGCCAATTTCTGAATAGGGCATTAATGATTTCTGGTTGAGCTTATCGGTGGAGTCGACAAAGAAAATCCCTGACCCTTGCTTCACATTCAATACGCCTTTCAGTTCCAGCATAATGATGGCTTCACGAATGGTAGTTCGGCTGGTATTAAACCGCTCGCTCAGTTCACGTTCTGAAGGTAAGCGTTCTCCGGCCTTAAATACGCCTGAATACAGCAGCTCTTCAATCTGTAGACCAATATCGTAATAGCGGCGCTTTGTAATAACCTGTTCCATACCTTGCCTTACTGTGGGTGTCCTCGGATAGCCGATCGACGTGCAATATGATTTGAACGTTGCTGAGCGGCATAAATAGTAGCGGCAGTTGCCACGATACCGCCAGCCTTAAATGTGCTTGCCCAAGTCGGGCAGTGAAAAACCTCACCAGGGTATTTCGCCACCGTTCATCAACATCACTTCATTTCCGCGCGTGATACAGCGTATAATCCCCGGCCTTTGATTATTTTTTTACCATTTCTGGAAGCAAAATGAGCTCTATCTCCCTGATCCAACCGGATCGCGACCTGTTCTCCTGGCCGCAGTACTGGGCCGCCTGTTTTGGACCGGCACCGTTTTTGCCGATGTCACGTGAAGAGATGGATCAACTAGGCTGGGATAGCTGCGACATCATTTTGGTTACTGGCGACGCGTATGTCGATCACCCAAGCTTCGGGATGGCGATTTGCGGTCGTATGCTGGAAGCGCAGGGCTTTCGCGTCGGGATCATCGCCCAGCCAGACTGGAGCAGTAAAGACGACTTTATGCGTCTGGGTAAACCGAATCTGTTTTTCGGTGTTACTGCTGGCAACATGGACTCGATGATCAACCGCTATACCGCCGATCGCCGTTTACGTCATGACGATGCCTACACACCGGATAACGTCGCGGGTAAGCGTCCGGATCGCGCCACACTGGTTTATACCCAGCGTTGTAAAGAGGCGTGGAAAGATGTGCCGGTGATCCTCGGCGGTATTGAGGCCAGCCTGCGCCGTACCGCGCATTATGATTACTGGTCGGATACCGTGCGCCGTTCGGTGTTGGTGGATTCCAAAGCTGACATGCTGATGTTCGGTAACGGCGAGCGTCCGCTGGTGGAAGTGGCGCACCGTCTGGCGATGGGCGAGCCGATTAGTGAAATCCGCGATGTGCGTAATACCGCGATTATCGTAAAAGAGGCGTTGCCTGGCTGGAGCGGTGTGGATTCCACCCGTCTTGATACCCCAGGGAAAATCGACCCAATCCCGCATCCGTATGGCGAAGATTTGCCGTGCGCGGATAACAAACCGGTAGCTCCGAAAAAGCAGGAAGCCAAAGCTGTAACCGTGCAGCCACCACGCCCGAAACCGTGGGAAAAAACCTACGTGTTGCTGCCTTCTTTCGAGAAAGTGAAGGGCGATAAAGTGCTGTACGCCCATGCTTCGCGCATTCTGCACCACGAAACTAACCCAGGCTGCGCCCGCGCATTGATGCAAAAACATGGCGACCGCTATGTATGGATCAACCCGCCTGCTATTCCGCTTTCTACCGAAGAGATGGATAGCGTCTTTGCGCTGCCGTACAAGCGCGTGCCGCATCCGGCTTACGGTAATGCCCGAATTCCGGCTTACGAAATGATTCGTTTCTCGGTCAACATTATGCGTGGCTGCTTTGGCGGCTGCTCTTTCTGTTCTATTACCGAGCACGAAGGGCGCATTATTCAGAGCCGTTCCGAAGATTCGATTATTAATGAGATCGAAGCGATCCGCGACACTGTTCCAGGTTTTACGGGCGTGATTTCCGATCTCGGTGGGCCTACTGCCAACATGTATATGTTGCGCTGCAAATCGCCACGCGCTGAGCAAACCTGCCGTCGTTTGTCGTGCGTTTATCCGGATATTTGTCCGCACATGGACACTAACCATGAACCGACGATCAACCTCTATCGCCGTGCGCGCGATCTGAAAGGCATTAAAAAGATCCTGATTGCCTCTGGTGTGCGTTATGACATCGCCGTAGAAGATCCGCGCTATATCAAAGAGCTGGCGACCCATCACGTTGGCGGTTATCTGAAGATTGCCCCGGAACATACCGAAGAAGGGCCGTTATCGAAGATGATGAAGCCGGGCATGGGCAGCTATGACCGCTTTAAAGAGCTGTTCGATACTTACTCGAAACAGGCAGGTAAAGAACAGTATCTGATCCCGTATTTCATCTCCGCGCACCCGGGTACGCGTGATGAAGATATGGTGAATCTGGCGCTATGGCTGAAAAAGCATCGCTTCCGCCTCGACCAGGTGCAGAACTTCTATCCGTCGCCGCTGGCTAACTCGACCACCATGTATTACACCGGCAAAAACCCGCTGGCGAAGATTGGTTATAAGAGTGAAGACGTCTTCGTACCGAAGGGCGACAAGCAGCGTCGCCTGCATAAAGCGTTGTTGCGTTACCACGATCCGGCAAACTGGCCGTTAATCCGCCAGGCGCTGGAAGCGATGGGCAAAAAGCATCTGATTGGCAGCCGTCGCGATTGCTTAGTGCCTGCGCCAACCATTGAAGAGATGCGTGAAGCTCGCCGTCAGAACCGCAATACCCGTCCGGCGTTGACTAAACATACGCCGATGGCGACCCAGCGTCAGACGCCTGCTACGGCAAAAAAAGCGTCGTCTACGCAATCTCGCCTGCAGAATGCTGGTGCGAAGAAACGCCCTAAAGCGGCGGTTGGACGTTAAAAAATATCCCCGGTAACAGAATGCTGCCGGGGATTTTTTTATCATTCTGCGTACATACGCAAGCAGCGCAGGCAGTCGAAATAGTCCTGTGCATCAAGACGCGTATTGGCTCTGTTAGCTTCGGATTTGGCAGCATAGATTTGTGGGCGTAATGCTTTCATATCCTGCTCAAGCCGGGCGATTTTGGCATTTAATGTTTGCACATTGCTCGCCAGCTGATTGATCTTTTGCTCATTGACGCAGCCACTGAGCAAGCAGGTTGCCAGAACAACAGCTCCCACGGTGAAAATCGTTTTCATATAGTGTTCCCTTTTATTTATTGTTCCGGCTAATTGTTATTTAATTCAGCTCATTGTTTTAATCTGGCGGCGGTTTTTGCCTCAATCTGCTTAAGTAGGCTGCCGCTGTTCGGGCGGATAAAATCAGCGATTTCCCACTTACCTTCGCGCCGCTGTAAAATCAGTTCTTGCTCTTCGTTGTTGCCATTGGTCAGCGTAAAGCGAACATGAATGCGGGCGGAATCGGTGGTTTTCTCCAGGACTCGAATTTCATCAACGCGTGAAAATAACGACTCTTCGCCAAAACAGATCGGATTGTCGTAAATAAATTGCCGTTCTATTGGCATATCTTCATCGGGATTGTTGGCCGTCTTGAAGGTGGTTTTATAGAAGGCATTGACCGCCTGGCGGTAAGAGTCGGAAACCACCCACGTCCACGGCCAGCTATAATCAGCAATATGTTCAAAGAGTTCGGCAACAAAGGCTTCCGGCTGTTCTTTTTGCAACGAAGCTATAGCGGCCAGTGTTTTTTCATTCTCGCTATTAACCGCTTGTAAGACGCTGCCATGATTGCTGACAATATCGTCAATGACCCAACGACCATTTTCCGCCACCATTTTCAGTGTCTGCGAGGTCTTTTCTTTATCGTCTTGAAAGATACGAAAGCGCACAATGGCATCGGCATGATCGGCGTCAGTTTGGGTTATCGCTACGCTTTCTAACACCAGATCGCCAAAATCCTGACAATCACAAACCGGATCATAATCCAGCCAGCCAATATTGCCCGGCAGCGTAAGATTGTCGTTCAGGGTAAGCGCCTGTTGAATACGCGCAGAAGTTATCGCTCGCTCTCCGGTTTCACCAAAATAAGGGGCAGTGGCATCTGATTTATAGTTCTGATAAATATGCCGGACTGTTTGTTCTACGGTCTGTGAGGGGGGCTGTGCGTGTACGGTAAAACTTGCCAGGGCTGCTAAAAACAGAAGTATTATTTTCATCTGTTTTTCACCTCTCCGTTGCGTTTATCCCGGATATAGATGAGTTGTTCTTTTAAGAGCTTCCGGCTCTGCATGATGATGTCCTTATATTTGGCATTCCTGAACAAGGAAGAGTAGCAACGGGCGGGACGCGAGGGGAATAAATGATTTCTGAAAAGTCCGGTAGCGGAACATTACCGCCACCGGGAGAATTTGCACGTTAGCCGCCGAACTGGTCAGGATCGGGACCGAGACGCTTGCCCTGATCGAGTTTTGCAATTTCGCCAAGTTCGTCTTTGTCGAGACGGAAATCCCAGACATCAAAGTTTTCGACAATGCGTGAAGGTGTGACCGATTTTGGGATCACCACCAGGCCGCTATCCAGATGCCAGCGGATAACAATCTGCGCAGGGGTTTTGCCGTATTTATCTGCCAGATCGCGAATGACTTTCTGATCGAAAACGCCTTTCCCTCCTTGCGCTAATGGGCTCCAGGATTCGGTCTGGATTTTGTGTGTCGCGTTCCAGGCATGTAGCTGGCGTTGTTGCATCAGCGGGTGAAGTTCGATCTGGTTTATCACAGGCGTCACGCCAGTTTCATCAATCAGGCGTTGCAGGTGATGGATCTGGAAGTTGCACACGCCGATGCTTTTGATTAATCCCTCTTTTTGCAATTCGATCATGCCTTTCCATGCTTTGACATAATGGTCGATAGCGGGAACGGGCCAGTGCATTAAATAGAGGTCGATATAATCAAGCTGGAGTTTTTTCAGGCTGTCGAGCAGGGCTTCGCGGGGGCGCTTGTGGTCGTCGTTCCACAGCTTAGTGGTGATGAACAGTTCTTCTCTGTTGACTGAGGCATTTTTCAGGGCTTTGCCGACACCTTCTTCGTTCTTGTAGGCCGCGGCGGTATCAATCGAGCGATAACCCACTTCTAACGCTTTTTGAATGGCGGTGATTACTTCCTCATTACTTGCTTGCCAGACGCCCAGTCCCAGCTGGGGCATGACATTGCCATCCTGTAGCTTAATAACGGTTGGATTAGCCATACGTTCCTCCTTTATATGAACTCACCGGAGCAGGCTCCGGTGAGGTGTTGTGAACTTAAGTCTGGACGAAATGCCCGAAAACGAAAGTTTGAGGCGTAAAAAGCTTAGCGGGCGGCTTCGTATATACGGCGGCTGACATCCAGCGTAATGTCATGATTTTCGCCCAGTTGGGTCATGCCGTGCTCTTCCAGTTTTTTCAGCAAAGCCGGGATGGAGCTGCCGTCCAGACCGTAGTCGGAGAGGTGGGTCAGCACGCCTAATTGCTCAAAGAAATTGCGGGTTGCGGCAATCGCGGCGTCAATACGCTCATCGTCTGAACCTTCAGTGATGTTCCAGACGCGTTCAGCATATTGCAGCAGCTTAGCGCGCTTGGTATCGCGTTTTTCATTCCACAGTGCAGGCAGGACGATAGCCAGTGTTTGCGCGTGATCCAGACCGTGCATCGCAGTCAGTTCGTGGCCCAGCATATGCGTTGCCCAGTCCTGCGGTACGCCAGCGCCGATCAAACCGTTCAGCGCCTGAGTCGCCGCCCACATGACGTTGGCGCGCACATCGTAGTTTTCTGGCTCTTTCAGGGCTTTCGGACCATCTTCGATCAGCGTCAGCAAAATGCCTTCTGCGAAACGGTCCTGAATTTTGGCATCAACCGGTTTGGTAACATACTGTTCCACGGTGTGTACAAAGGCGTCCACTACGCCGTTAGCCACCTGACGCGGCGGCAGGGTGTAGGTATAAACCGGATCGAGCACGGCAAATACGGGCTGAACATGGGCAGAATGGAACGCCTGCTTGTCGCCTGTGGTTTTACGGGAGATCACCGCGCCTGCGTTGGATTCTGAACCGGTTGCTGGCAGCGTCAGCACACAGCCCATCGGGATGGCGCTTTTAATCTCTTTACCGCCCGTTTGCAGAATGTGCCACGGATCGATATTTTCCGGATAGTTAGCCGCTGCGGCGATAAATTTGGTGCCGTCCAGTACAGAACCGCCGCCAACCGCCAGCAGGAACGTCACTTTCTGTTCGCGAACCAGTTTCACGGCGTTCATCAGCGTTTCATAAGCCGGGTTTGGTTCAATACCGCCAAATTCCAGTACGTCCATGCCTTTCAGGGCATCCAGAACTTGATCGAGAACGCCGGTTTTTTTCACGCTGCCGCCGCCGTAGGTAATCAATACGCGAGCATCGTGAGGAATTTGTTCGCGTAAACCAGCGATTGCGCCTTTACCAAACAGAATGCGGGTTGGGGTGTGCAGATTAAAGTTGTTCATTACTTGCTCCCTTTGCTGGGTCAATATGAGGGCAGAGATCGGTCTGCCTGATGTTTTTCATTGTGGTCGCCAGCGCCGTACCTCTCAATGCTCATTTCTGCCAATGTCTTGCCTATTTCTCCAGAGTGCTGGAGAAATGCTACAAAATTGCGCACAATCAAATTGCCGCATTATTCCTAAGAAATTACGCGATATGAAACGTGAAGAGATTTGCCGCTTGCTGGCGGATAAAGTTAATAAACTGAAAAATAAAGAAAATAGTTTGTCAGAGCTGTTGCCCGATGTGCGTTTGTTGTATGGCGAGACGCCTTTCGCACGCACACCGGTGATGTACGAGCCTGGCATCATAATTCTCTTTTCCGGGCATAAAATCGGTTATATCAATGAACGCGTGTTTCGTTATGATGCCAATGAATACCTGCTGCTGACGGTGCCGTTGCCGTTTGAGTGCGAAACCTATGCCACGTCAGAGGTGCCGCTGGCAGGGTTGCGTCTCAATGTCGATATTTTGCAGTTACAGGAACTGTTGATGGAAATTGGCGAAGATGAGCATTTCCAGCCGTCGATGGCAGCCAGCGGGATTAACTCTGCCACGTTATCAGAAGAGATTTTATGCGTGGCGGAGCGGTTACTCGACGTGATGGAGCGACCGCTGGATGCGCGTATTCTCGGCAAACAGATCATCCGCGAAATTCTGTACTACGTGCTGACCGGACCTTGCGGCGGCGCGTTACTGGCACTGGTCAGCCGCCAGACTCACTTCAGCCTGATTAGTCGCGTGCTGAAACGGATTGAGAATAAATACACCGAAAACCTGAGCGTCGAGCAACTGGCGGCAGAAGCCAACATGAGCGTATCGGCGTTCCACCATAATTTTAAGTCTGTCACCAGCACCTCGCCGTTGCAGTATTTGAAGAATTACCGTCTGCATAAGGCGCGGATGATGATCATCCACGACGGCATGAAGGCCAGCGCGGCGGCGATGCGCGTCGGCTATGAAAGCGCATCGCAATTTAGCCGTGAGTTTAAACGTTACTTCGGTGTGACGCCGGGGGAAGATGCGGCAAGAATGCGGGCGATGCAGGGGAATTAAATACGTTCCCGGTACAGCAACCGGGAACGGGGAAAATCGTCAGGCGTTACAGTATTTTTTTTTAATCACCACAAACAGCGTGCCCAACAAGCCAGCGGTTAACAAGGCAATTGGCAGGATCATCAGGAACGTCATTACCTGATCTTCATGTCGTTTAACGAACGGAATCATACTTAAGGCATAGCCGAAACTGGTTACCACGCTGACCCACAGCAATCCGCTTAACCAGTTGAAAAACTGGAAGCGGCGGTTTGGCAGACCGGAAATTCCCGCCATGGTTGGCAGCAGCGTACGGACAAATGCAAGAAAACGTCCAGCCAGCAGCGCCAGCAGACCGTGGCGGTCAAACATGCAGGTGGCGCGCTGGTGATATTTAGCAGGAAGCTGTGCCAGCCAGCCTTTCACCGTTTTGGTATTCCCTAACCAGCGCCCCTGAATATAACTTAGCCAGCAGCCCAGACTTGCTGCGGCGGTCAGAATCGCAATCGTAGGCAGAAAATCCATAACCCCCTGGGCAATCAATGCGCCTGCCAGTATCAACAAGCTGTCGCCTGGCAAAAATGAGGCGGGCAGCAAGCCGTTTTCTAAAAACAGCGTGGCAAACATAACAAAGTAAACAACGCTAACAATATGAGGGTCCGCCAGCGCGGCAAAGTCGTGTTGCCAGAGCGCAGCGATGATATCTTGAATAACAGCCATGGACTTTCCTGTGGAACAGCGTTTAAGCCTTTATCTGCCTATTGTACTCCTGAATCGTCCGGGACGCCTTGATCCCGGACGCAACAATTTAAGACTTTTCACAATAAAATGTCTGCAAAATTGTCCAAAAGTGGCAATGTTATACAATTCGCGCAAAACCGGCGTCCAGATCGGCAATCAGATCGTCGACATCTTCCAGACCAATATGCAGGCGAATCAAGGTCCCGCTAAAATCGATCTTGCCTTGTGGGCGAATGGCGGCGATATGTTCTGGTTGATTTGCCAGGATCAACGATTCATACCCGCCCCACGAGTAGGCCATGCTGAATAAACTGAAGTTATCCAGATAGTTCGCCAGCTCTTCATCATTGAGTTTTTTCTTAAGCACAAAGGAAAATAGCCCGCTGCTGCCTGTAAAGTCTCGTTTCCAGAATTCGTGGCCTTTACTGCCAGGCAGAGCAGGGTGGTTAACTCGCGCTACTTGGGGATGTTCTGCCAGCCATTCAGCCACTTTCAGACTGCTTTCATGATGTTGGCGCAAACGCACACCTAATGTGCGCAGGCCACGGCTGGTTATATAGGCGGTATCGGCATCGACCATCTGGCCCATCAGATAGGCATTCTCTCGCAGCTGCTCCCAGCAACGGGCATTGCACACCGCAGTGCCAATCATCGCATCTGAATGCCCAACCAGATATTTGGTGGCGGCCTGAATAGAAACATCGATGCCAAAATCCAGCGCCTTAAACAGCACACCGGCTGCCCAGGTGTTGTCGATCATAATGATGGCATCCGGGACCACACTGCGTACGGCGGCAACAATCGCCGGAACATCGTGGACTTCCATGGTGATGGAACCTGGCGATTCCAGAAACACGATTTTAGTGTTTGGCTGCAGATGCTTAACGATATCGGCACCAATCAGCGGATCAAACCACGATGTCGTTACGCCCAGTTTGCTGAGGATTTTGCTACAGAAATCCTGACTCGGTTCATAGGCGGTGTTGGTCATCAACACATGATCGCCCTGTTCGACAAAAGCAAGAATGGAATTAGCAACCGCTGCCGCCCCGCAGGGAAATAGCACACAGCCTGCGCCACCTTCCAGTTCACACATCGCTTGTTGTAAGGAGAAATGGGTTAACGTTCCACGCCGTCCATAGAACAACTCGCCATTGGCGCGATTACGTGTCGCGTGTTTTTTGGCTTCTACACTGTCAAAGACCAGCGAAGACGCGCGCTGAATCACGCTATTTACCGCACCGAGCGTGTATTTTTTGCTGCGTCCTGCATTCACCAGTTGAGTATCAAGCTTTTTGTCCGCCATGTCGGGATTCCTGTTTTTATACGTCTGGATGTCTAAACTAGCATGAATATTCGCGGGCGCATCCTGAAGAATTGGCATAAAGCAGAAAATTTTCGCAAATGGCGTGCTGGTTACTTTTTTACTGCGTAAACGCAAGGAAAAGAAAGCAAAGGTACGGCAGTATGCAAATAGTAATGAGAACGACTATCAATTCGACGTCGTTTTGATATTATTATGCACAGATTTTGTGACTTGCGTCCTGGAGATACACAGTGGGTAATAATTTAATGCAGACGGACCTCTCCGTCTGGGGTATGTATCAGCACGCCGATATTGTCGTTAAGTGCGTGATGATTGGGCTTATTTTGGCCTCCGTAGTCACCTGGGCAATCTTCTTCAGTAAGAGCGTGGAGTTCTTCAATCAGAAGCGTCGTCTTAAGCGCGAGCAGCAACTGCTGGCTGAAGCGCGTTCCTTAAACCAGGCCAACGATATCGCCGCTGATTTTGGTAGCAAAAGCTTGAGCCTGCATTTGCTCAATGAAGCGCAGAATGAGCTGGAACTGTCAGAAGGCAGCGACGATAACGAAGGTATTAAAGAACGTACCAGCTTCCGTCTGGAGCGTCGGGTCGCCGCAGTAGGTCGTCAAATGGGCCGTGGTAACGGCTATCTGGCAACCATCGGCGCGATTTCGCCGTTCGTTGGTCTGTTTGGTACGGTCTGGGGCATCATGAACAGCTTTATTGGTATCGCGCAAACGCAGACCACTAACCTGGCAGTCGTTGCGCCGGGTATTGCAGAAGCTCTGTTAGCAACGGCAATCGGCCTCGTGGCAGCGATTCCTGCGGTCGTTATCTATAACGTATTTGCACGCCAGATTGGCGGCTTTAAAGCGATGCTGGGTGATGTTGCAGCGCAGGTATTGTTGCTGCAAAGCCGTGACCTGGATCTGGAAGCCAGCGCCGCTGCGCATCCGGTTCGTGTCGCACAAAAATTACGTGCAGGATAATGTCCGATGGCGATGCATCTTAACGAAAACCTCGACGATAACGGCGAAATGCATGATATCAACGTGACGCCGTTTATCGACGTGATGTTGGTTTTGCTGATTATCTTTATGGTGGCGGCACCGTTAGCGACGGTAGATGTGAAGGTGAATTTGCCTGCTTCTACCAGCACGCCGCAGCCGCGCCCGGAAAAACCGGTTTATCTGTCGGTGAAAGCAGACAACTCGATGTTTATTGGTAACGATCCGGTCACCGATGAAACAATGATTACGGCGTTGAATGCGTTAACCGAAGGCAAGAAAGACACCACCATCTTCTTCCGTGCGGATAAAACTGTCGATTACGAGACGTTGATGAAGGTAATGGATACGCTGCATCAGGCGGGTTACCTGAAAATAGGTCTGGTCGGCGAAGAAACTGCGAAAGCGAAATAAAAATGATGCCCGGTTGCTTTTCACAACCGGGCATTTTTTTAACCTAAATGCTCGCCGCCGCAGACACCGTGCACTTCTGCGGTGACGTAGCTCGACTCCTGACTTGCCAGGTAAACATATACAGGGGCCAGCTCCGCCGGTTGCCCCGCACGCTTCATCGGCGTTTTCTGACCAAACTGCGGGATCTTATCCTGCGTTTGTCCGCCAGAAATTTGCAGTGCTGTCCAGATCGGGCCTGGCGCGACAATATTCACCCGAATACCTTTCTCCGCGACCTGTTTTGCCAGGCCACGGCTGTAGTTCAGAATTGCCGCCTTCGTAGCCGCATAGTCCAGTAAATGCGGGCTTGGCTGGTATGCCTGGATTGAGGAAGTGGTGATGATACTTGCACCTTTCGGTAGCAGGGGGATCGCTTCCTGGGTTAGCCAGAACAACGCGAAAACGTTAATGGCAAAGGTCTTTTGAAACTGTTCGCTGGTGAGGTCTGCAATATCAGGAATGGCAACCTGTTTCCCGGCTACCAGCGCCATAATATCCAGCCCGCCTAACGCCTTGTGTGCTTCGTGAACCAGCGAACGGGCGAATTTCTCATCGCTTAAATCGCCTGGCAGCAGAACGGCTTTGCGTCCGCATTCTTCAATGATCTTTTTCACATCCTGAGCGTCTTCTTCTTCCACGGGAAGATAACTGATCGCCACGTCAGCCCCTTCACGCGCGTAAGCAATGGCGGCAGCGCGACCGATTCCGGAATCGCCCCCTGTCACCAGTGCTTTACGATCTTTCAGGCGACCGCTACCAACATAGGTTTTCTCGCCGCAATCCGGTACCGGTGTCATCTTCGCCTGGATGCCTGGCGTCGGTTGTTTCTGTTTGGGATATTCACCAGTGTAATACTGCGTGGTCGGGTCTTTTAAATGAGACATCGTTTTTCTCCCTTCAGGTTCAACGTCCTTTAAGGGTAGACGCTCTCGATGCGTTGATAAGGGAACCAGGAAGATCCCTAACCCTCAGAATTATGCGACAAAGGTTTAACGTATATGTTGATTTGCTGTTGCGTGCTGTTTACTTAATTGCGATATACTGTTGCCCGTTTTAACTACACGACAGGAATGTATGGAACGTTTTCTTGAAAATGCAATGTATGCTTCTCGCTGGCTGCTTGCCCCCGTGTACTTTGGCCTTTCGCTGGCGTTAGTTGCCCTGGCGCTGAAGTTCTTCCAGGAGATTATTCACGTACTGCCGAATATCTTCTCGATGGCGGAATCAGATTTGATCCTCGTGTTGCTGTCGCTGGTGGATATGACGCTGGTTGGCGGTTTGCTGGTGATGGTGATGTTTTCCGGTTACGAGAATTTCGTCTCACAACTCGATATCTCTGAGAACAAAGAGAAGCTGAACTGGCTGGGGAAAATGGACGCAACGTCGCTGAAAAACAAAGTAGCAGCGTCGATTGTGGCAATTTCTTCCATTCACTTACTGCGCGTCTTTATGGATGCGAAAAATGTCCCTGATAACAAACTGATGTGGTACGTCATTATCCATCTGACGTTTGTGCTCTCTGCATTTGTGATGGGCTATCTTGACCGACTGACTCGTCATAATCACTGATCTGATTCGGGCGCGGTTCTCGCGCCCGTTATTAACAGGTCATTTATCGGAAGACGCCTGCCACAGATTCAGCTCTCCATCGGCGATATGCTGATCAATCTGCGCCAGCTCCTCGGTGCTAAATGTCAGATTATTCAGCGCCTGCACGTTCTCCTCAAGTTGCTCCGCGCGGCTGGCACCAATCAATACCGACGTCACTCGCTCATCTTTCAGCAACCAGCTTAACGCCATTTGCGCCATTGATTGTCCACGCTGCTGTGCCATTTCATGCAATAAGCGCAGGCTGTTGAGGTTGGCTTCGGTGAGCATTTTCGGCGTCAGACCACGAACTTTATTCCCTTCACGATGCATCCGTGAATCTTGCGGAATACCGTTGAGATATTTTCCGGTCAGCAATCCCTGAGCCAGTGGAGTAAAGGCAATGCAGCCCACGCCGTTATTTTGCAGGGTATCCAGCAGGCCGCTTTTATCCACCCAGCGGTTCAGTAAATTGTACGAAGGTTGATGAATTAACAGCGGAATTTTCCACTCGCGCAGCAACTCGACCATTTTTTGCGTCCGCTCTGGCGAGTAAGAGGAGATCCCGACATACAGCGCCTTACCGCTTTGTACCGCATGAGCCAGCGCAGAGGCGGTTTCTTCCATCGGCGTATTTTCATCGACGCGATGAGAGTAAAAGATATCGACATACTCAAGCCCCATACGCTTCAGGCTTTGGTCGAGGCTGGCGAGCAGGTATTTACGTGAGCCGCCAGAGCCATATGGGCCGGGCCACATATCGTATCCGGCTTTGGTAGAGATAATCAGTTCATCGCGATAAGCGGCAAAATCCTCGCGCAGCAGGCGACCAAAGTTCTCTTCTGCGCTTCCTGGAGGCGGCCCGTAATTGTTGGCTAAATCAAAGTGCGTAATGCCTAAATCAAACGCTTTACGCAGGATCGCACGCTGTGATTCCAGCGCGTTAACGTGACCGAAATTGTGCCATAAACCGAGCGATAACGCGGGTAGGCGTAAACCACTTTTTCCGCAATAGCGGTACTGCATCTGCCCGTAACGTTCGGGATTCGCTAACCAGACCATGACCTCTCCTTTCCACCGTTCAATTTCGAAACAATGTTTCTAGTTTAGCGATTCGCCTGCGCGTATCCCGTAGTCTGGCTCACAGAGTGACGAAAAACTGGGCAAAAACACGCGCTTATGCTTTGCTTAAAAAAACACCAGTTGAGGAGTGCAACGATGCCGCGTTTAACTGCCAAAGCTTTCCCACAAGAGTTGCTGGATTACTACGACTATTACGCTCACGGGAAAATCTCGAAACGTGAGTTCCTCAACCTTGCGGCGAAGTATGCGGTGGGCGGGATGACGGCATTAGCGCTGTTTGATTTGCTCAAGCCAAATTATGCGCTGGCGACTCAGGTAGAGTTTACCGACCCGGAAATTGTTGCAGAGTACATCACGTATCCCTCGCCAAATGGTCACGGCGAGGTACGGGGTTATCTGGTGAAGCCCGCAAAAATGAGCGGTAAAACGCCAGCCGTGGTAGTGGTGCATGAGAATCGAGGGCTGAATCCGTATATCGAAGATGTGACGCGGCGAGTGGCGAAGGAAGGGTACATCGCCCTGGCGCCAGACGGTTTAAGCTCAGTAGGTGGCTATCCTGGTAACGATGATAAAGGCCGCGAACTGCAACAGCAGGTTGATCCAACCAAACTGATGAATGATTTCTTTGCCGCAATTGAGTTTATGCAACGCTATCCGCAAGCGACAGGCAAAGTGTATATTAGCGGATTTTGCTATGGCGGGGGCGTATCGAACGCGGCAGCAGTCGCGTATCCGGAACTGGCCTGCGCGGTGCCGTTTTATGGGCGTCAGGCACCCACTGCCGATGTGGCGAAGATTGAAGCGCCTTTACTGCTCCACTACGCTGAACTGGATAGCCGAATCAACGAGGGCTGGCCCGCTTACGAGGCGGCGTTGAAAGCCAATAATAAGGTCTATGAGGCGTATATATATCCGGGGGTTAATCACGGATTCCATAATGATTCCACGCCCCGTTATGACAAATCTGCCGCCGATCTTGCCTGGCAAAGGACGCTGAAATGGTTCGATAAATATCTCTCCTGATGGGTTTATCTCTTACAGGATTACGTCTTAAACAAGCATGAAAAAATAGCGTGCGCAAATGTCGTTCTTTGCCTAAAATATCGCTATATATGACAATATATAGCGAATGAGGTGAACGATGAATAACCATTTTGGTAAAGGCTTAATGGCGGGATTAAAAGCAACGCATGCCGACAGTGCGGTTAATGTGACAAAATTCTGTGCCGATTATAAACGCGGTTTTGTATTAGGCTACTCACACCGGATGTACGAAAAGACCGGAGATCGCCAGCTTAGCGCCTGGGAAGCGGGTATTCTGACGCGCCGTTATGGACTGGATAAAGAGATGGTAATGGATTTCTTTCGTGAGAATAATTCCTGTTCTACGTTGCGCTTTTTTATGGCCGGTTATCGCCTAGAAAATTGATCAAACATACGTATTATCTTGCTTTAATTAATTACACTAATGCTTCTTCCCTTCGTTTTAGTGCCCCGCCGCAGTATCATGATATCGATAACCATAATAAATGTGTGGTAAATGGCGCATCGATCGCATTATTGATTTTGCGATTGAGGCAAAATATATGCCAGGTCTTCGCAACGGAATAACTATAAATGACTGGAGATAACACCCTCATCCATTCTCACGGCATTAACCGTCGTGATTTCATGAAGCTTTGTGCAGCATTAGCCGCCACCATGGGGTTAAGTAGCAAAGCCGCTGCAGAGATGGCCGAATCGGTTACTAACCCGCAGCGTCCGCCAGTTATCTGGATTGGCGCGCAGGAGTGCACCGGTTGTACGGAATCTCTGCTTCGTGCAACGCATCCAACGGTAGAAAACCTCGTGCTGGAGACTATCTCTCTGGAGTATCACGAAGTGCTTTCCGCCGCCTTCGGTCATCAGGTCGAAGAGAACAAACATAACGCTCTCGAGAAGTACAAAGGGCAGTATGTGTTAGTGGTGGATGGTTCCATCCCATTAAAAGATAACGGTATTTATTGCATGGTTGCCGGTGAGCCGATTGTGGATCACATCCGCAAAGCGGCGGAAGGCGCAGCAGCCATTATCGCTATCGGTTCCTGCTCTGCGTGGGGCGGTGTTGCCGCAGCTGGAGTTAACCCAACTGGCGCAGTCAGCCTGCAAGAAGTTCTACCGGGCAAAACCGTTATCAATATTCCTGGCTGCCCGCCGAACCCGCACAACTTCCTCGCGACCGTTGCGCACATCATCACTTACGGCAAACCGCCGAAACTGGATGACAAAAACCGTCCGACTTTCGCCTATGGTCGTCTGATTCACGAACACTGTGAACGTCGCCCGCACTTCGATGCTGGTCGTTTTGCCAAAGAGTTCGGTGATGAAGGTCACCGCGAAGGCTGGTGCCTGTACCACCTCGGCTGTAAAGGGCCAGAAACTTACGGCAACTGCTCAACGCTGCAATTCTGCGATGTTGGCGGCGTGTGGCCGGTAGCGATTGGTCACCCGTGCTATGGCTGTAACGAAGAAGGTATCGGCTTCCATAAAGGCATCCATCAGCTTGCCAACGTCGAAAACCAGACTCCGCGTTCACAGAAACCGGACGTTAACGCTAAAGAAGGCGGCAACGTCTCGGCAGGCGCTATTGGTTTGCTCGGCGGTGTGGTTGGGCTGGTTGCCGGTGTCAGCGTGATGGCGGTGCGTGAACTGGGTCGTCAGCAAAAGAAAGATAACGCTGACTCACGGGGAGAATAACCGTGAACAGACGTAATTTTATTAAAGCAGCCTCCTGCGGGGCATTGCTGACGGGCGCGCTGCCGTCTGTCAGTCATGCGGCTGCTGAAAACCGCCCGCCAATTCCGGGATCGCTGGGGATGTTGTACGACTCGACCTTGTGCGTAGGCTGCCAGGCTTGCGTCACCAAGTGTCAGGATATCAACTTCCCTGAACGTAACCCGCAAGGGGAACAGACCTGGTCGAACAACGACAAACTGTCGCCGTATACCAATAACATCATTCAGGTGTGGACCAGCGGCACAGGGGTCAACAAAGACCAGGAGGAGAATGGCTACGCGTACATTAAGAAACAGTGTATGCACTGCGTCGATCCGAACTGTGTCTCTGTGTGCCCGGTCTCTGCACTGAAAAAAGATCCGAAAACCGGCATTGTCCATTACGACAAAGATGTGTGCACCGGCTGCCGTTACTGCATGGTCGCCTGCCCATACAACGTGCCGAAGTACGACTACAACAACCCGTTTGGTGCGCTGCATAAGTGCGAGTTGTGCAACCAGAAAGGTGTGGAACGTCTCGATAAAGGCGGTCTGCCTGGCTGTGTAGAAGTGTGCCCGGCGGGCGCGGTGATTTTTGGTACGCGTGAAGAGCTGATGGCGGAGGCGAAAAAACGTCTGGCGCTGAAGCCGGGCAGCGAATACCACTATCCGCGTCAGACGCTGAAATCTGGCGACACTTACCTGCATACGGTGCCGAAATATTATCCGCATCTGTACGGCGAGAAAGAGGGCGGCGGTACTCAGGTTCTGGTACTGACGGGTGTGCCTTATGAAAATCTCGACCTGCCGAAACTGGACGATCTTTCTACTGGTGCGCGTTCCGAACATGTCCAACACACCCTGTATAAAGGCATGATGCTACCACTGGCTGTGCTGGCGGGCTTAACCGTGCTGGTTCGTCGCAACACTAAAAACGACCATCACGACGGAGGAGACGATCATGAGTCATGATCCACAACCGCTGGGCGGCAAAATCATCAGTAAACCGGTCATGATTTTTGGACCGTTAATCGTCATCTGTATGCTCCTGATTGTGAAGCGTCTGGTGTTCGGTCTGGGCTCTGTCTCCGACCTGAACGGCGGCTTCCCGTGGGGCGTGTGGATCGCGTTTGACCTGCTGATCGGTACCGGCTTTGCCTGTGGCGGCTGGGCGCTGGCGTGGGCAGTATACGTCTTTAACCGTGGGCAATACCATCCGCTGGTGCGTCCGGCGCTGTTGGCGAGTCTGTTTGGTTATTCACTGGGTGGCTTGTCGATCACTATCGACGTGGGTCGCTACTGGAACCTGCCGTACTTCTACATTCCGGGTCACTTCAACGTGAACTCGGTACTGTTCGAGACGGCGGTCTGTATGACCATCTACATCGGTGTGATGGCACTGGAGTTTGCTCCGGCATTGTTTGAACGTCTGGGCTGGAAGCTGTCACTCAAACGTCTGAACAAGGTGATGTTCTTTATCATCGCGCTTGGTGCGCTGCTGCCAACTATGCACCAGTCTTCAATGGGATCGCTGATGATCTCGGCGGGCTACAAGGTGCATCCGCTGTGGCAAAGCTATGAAATGTTGCCGCTGTTCTCGCTGCTGACGGCGTTCATCATGGGCTTCTCGATTGTCATCTTTGAAGGTTCGTTGGTGCAGGCGGGTCTGCGTGGCAACGGTCCGGATGAAAAGAGTCTGTTCGTTAAGCTGACCAATACCATCAGTGTGTTGCTGGCGATTTTCATCGTGCTGCGCTTTGGCGAGCTTATCTATCGCGACAAGCTGTCGTTAGCGTTTGCCGGTGACTTCTACTCCGTGATGTTCTGGATTGAAGTCCTGCTGATGCTCTTCCCGCTGGTGGTTCTGCGTGTGGCGAAGTTGCGTAATGATTCCCGCATGCTGTTCCTGTCAGCACTGAGTGCACTGTTAGGTTGTGCAACCTGGCGTCTGACCTATTCGCTGGTGGCATTCAACCCGGGTGGCGGTTACGCCTACTTCCCGACCTGGGAAGAACTGTTGATTTCTATTGGTTTTGTGGCTATTGAGATTTGCGCTTATATCGTACTCATTCGTCTACTGCCGATACTTCCTCCTTTAAAACAAAACGATCATAATCGTCATGAGGCGAGCAAAGCATGAGCCAGAGAATTACTATTGATCCGGTAACCCGTATTGAAGGGCATTTACGCATCGATTGCGAAATCGAAAATGGCGTCGTTTCGAAAGCATGGGCTTCCGGTACCATGTGGCGCGGCATGGAAGAGATCGTGAAAAACCGCGATCCGCGCGATGCATGGATGATTGTGCAACGTATCTGTGGCGTATGTACTACCACTCACGCGCTGTCTTCCGTTCGTGCGGCAGAAAGTGCGCTGAATATCGACGTTCCGGTTAACGCGCAATACATCCGTAACATCATTCTGGCTGCGCACACCACGCATGACCATATTGTTCATTTCTATCAGCTTTCGGCGCTGGACTGGGTGGACATCACTTCTGCACTGCAAGCTGATCCAGCCAAAGCCTCCGAAATGCTGAAAGGCGTTTCGACCTGGCATCTGAACAGCCCGGAAGAGTTCACCAAAGTTCAGAACAAGATCAAAGATCTGGTTGCCAGCGGTCAGTTGGGTATTTTCGCCAATGGCTACTGGGGTCACCCGGCAATGAAACTGCCGCCGGAAGTGAACCTGATTGCGGTAGCGCACTACCTGCAGGCGCTGGAGTGCCAGCGTGACGCTAACCGCGTTGTGGCGCTGCTGGGCGGTAAAACGCCGCATATTCAGAACCTGGCGGTAGGTGGTGTCGCGAACCCGATCAACCTCGACGGTCTGGGTGTGCTGAACCTTGAGCGCCTGATGTACATCAAGTCCTTCATCGACAAGCTGAGCGACTTTGTTGAGCAGGTTTACAAGGTTGATACTGCAGTTATCGCTGCGTTCTACCCGGAATGGCTGACGCGCGGTAAAGGTGCGGTGAACTACCTGAGCGTGCCGGAATTCCCGACCGACAGTAAAAATGGCAGCTTCCTGTTCCCGGGCGGCTACATTGAGAATGCGGATCTGTCCTCGTATCGTCCGATCACTTCTCATTCCGATGAATACCTGATCAAAGGAATTCAGGAAAGCGCGAAGCACTCCTGGTATAAAGACGAAGCGCCGCAGGCACCGTGGGAAGGTACCACCATTCCGGCTTATGATGGTTGGTCTGACGACGGTAAATATTCCTGGGTGAAATCACCGACTTTCTACGGCAAAACGGTAGAAGTGGGTCCGCTGGCTAACATGCTGGTGAAACTGGCGGCAGGACGCGAGTCTACCCAGAACAAACTGAATGAAATCGTTGCGATTTATCAGAAACTGACTGGCAACACGCTGGAAGTGGCGCAGCTGCACTCCACGCTGGGCCGTATTATTGGTCGTACCGTTCACTGCTGTGAATTGCAGGATATCCTGCAAAATCAATACAGTGCACTGATCACCAATATCGGCAAAGGCGATCACACCACCTTTGTGAAGCCGAACATTCCGGCAACGGGTGAGTTCAAAGGCGTAGGCTTCCTCGAAGCACCGCGCGGTATGCTCTCTCACTGGATGGTGATCAAAGACGGTATCATCAGCAACTACCAGGCAGTTGTTCCATCAACCTGGAACTCTGGCCCGCGTAACTTCAATGATGACGTCGGTCCTTACGAGCAGTCGCTGGTGGGTACACCGGTTGCCGATCCGAATAAACCGCTGGAAGTGGTGCGTACCATTCACTCCTTCGACCCGTGCATGGCCTGTGCGGTACACGTAGTGGATGCCGACGGCAACGAAGTGGTTTCAGTGAAGGTTCTGTAATGCGTATTTTAGTCTTAGGGGTCGGCAATATTTTGCTGACCGATGAAGCCATCGGTGTGCGGATTGTTGAAGCGTTAGAGCAACGATACATTCTGCCGGATTATGTTGAGATCCTCGATGGCGGCACGGCGGGAATGGAGCTGCTTGGTGACATGGCAAATCGCGATCATCTGATTATTGCGGATGCCATTGTCTCGAAAAAGAACGCGCCGGGAACGATGATGATCCTGCGGGATGAAGAAGTTCCGGCGTTGTTTACCAACAAAATCTCTCCGCATCAGCTTGGCCTGGCCGACGTATTGTCGGCCCTGCGCTTCACTGGCGAGTTTCCGAAAAAGCTGACCCTGGTCGGCGTGATCCCGGAATCACTGGAGCCGCACATCGGTTTGACGCCGACGGTCGAATCGATGATTGAACCTGCGCTTGAGCAGGTTCTGGCTGCGCTGCGCGAATCAGGCGTGGAAGCTATCCCACGGGAGGCGACTCATGACTGAAGAGATAGCAGGTTTCCAGACCTCCCCGAAGGCGCAAGTACAGGTAGCTTTTGAAGAAATTGCCCGGCGTTCGATGCATGATCTCTCTTTTCTGCATCCTTCAATGCCGGTGTATGTTTCTGACTTTACGCTGTTCGAAGGTCAGTGGACGGGGTGTGTGATCACCCCGTGGATGCTGAGTGCAGTTATCTTCCCCGGCCCGGATCAACTCTGGCCGCTGCGCAAAGTGAGTGAAAAAATTGGTCTGCAACTGCCGTATGGCACTATGACCTTTACTGTTGGTGAACTGGACGGTGTTTCGCAATACCTCTCCTGCTCGCTGATGTCGCCGCTTTCGCACAGCATGTCGATTGAAGAGGGCCAACGGCTGACGGATGACTGCGCCCGAATGATCCTTTCGCTGCCAGTCACCAATCCGGATGTACCACACGCAGGGCGTCGTGCCCTGCTATTTGGCCGCAGGAGTGGCGAAAATGCATGAGTTGTCGCTTTGCCAGAGCGCCGTTGAAATTATCCAACGGCAGGCGGAGCAGCACGATGTTAAGCGCGTCACCGCCGTGTGGCTGGAAATTGGTGCACTCTCCTGCGTTGAGGAGAGCGCCGTCCGTTTTAGTTTTGAAATTGTCTGCCACGGAACGGTAGCGCAAGGGTGCGATTTACATATCGTCTATAAACCCGCCCAGGCCTGGTGTTGGGATTGCAGCCAGGTGGTGGAGATTCATCAGCACGATGCGCAGTGTCCGATCTGTCATGGCGAGCGGTTGCGTGTCGATACCGGCGATTCGCTAATCGTCAAAAGTATTGAAGTTGAATAACCGGAGTTAACAATGTGTATTGGCGTTCCAGGCCAGGTGCTGGCTGTCGGTGAAGATATTCACCAGCTTGCGCAGGTTGAAGTATGTGGTATCAAGCGCGACGTGAATATCGCCCTGATTTGTGAAGGTAACCCTGCCGATCTGCTGGGCCAGTGGGTACTGGTACACGTCGGATTTGCCATGAGCATTATCGATGAAGACGAAGCCAAAGCCACATTAGACGCACTGCGCCAAATGGATTACGACATTACCAGCGCGTGATGATTAAAGCCGGATGCTTTCGTAGGCCTGATAAGACGCGGCAGCGTCGCATCAGGCATTGTGCCTGATTGCCGGATGCGGCGTGAACGCCTTATCCGGCCTACATTGGTCTGGATGGCTTGCTGCGACGAACGCTAACCATTACCCCTGACGCTTATCTTCCGTATTTGTCTCGAAATCACTGGCGTCATGGCGCTCATGCAACTGCTCGTTCAGCGGTCCGTTGATGCGGTTAACAATACGCCCACGCTTCACTGCCGGACGTTCGCCCACTTCTTTCGCCCAGCGTTGTACATGCTTATAACTGCCCGCATCAAGAAACTCTGCGGCGTCATATACGCCGCCTAACACCACATTGCCAAACCATGGCCAAATCGCCATATCCGCAATGGTGTACTCATCGCCCGCAACAAACTTATGCTGCGCCAGTTGCTTATCCAGCACGTCGAGAAGGCGCTTGGCTTCCATAGTAAAGCGGTTGATGGCGTACTCAATTTTCACCGGCGCGTAATGGTAAAAGTGACCAAAACCACCGCCGAGGAACGGTGCCGCGCCCTGTAACCAGAACAGCCAGCTCATCGTTTCAGTACGCTTTGCCAGATCCTGCGGCAAGAAGTAGCCAAATTTCTCCGCCAGATAAAGCAGAATCGAGCCTGACTCAAACACGCGGATCGGCGGATTATGGGTATGATCGCGCAATGCCGGGATCTTCGAATTCGGGTTCACTTCGACAAAGCCGCTGGAGAATTGATCGCCATCGCCAATGCGAATCAGCCAGGCGTCGTACTCTGCACCAGTAACGCCCAGTGCCAGCAGCTCCTCAAGCATAATCGTTACTTTCTGACCGTTCGGCGTTCCCAGCGAATAAAGTTGCAATGGATGTTTGCCCACCGGCAGCGTTTTTTCATGCGTCGGACCAGAAACCGGGCGATTGATACTGGCGAACGCGCCGCCAGCGGATTTATCCCACGTCCAGACTTTCGCGGGCTGATAAGTATTGTCTGTCATAGTGAGTTGCCTTCTGAGTGGTAGTGTTGAAGCAGTGTAGCAGGTCACTTGCTGTACAGAATGTGAATTTTTTAACCCTTTGCGCCAGCCGCTGCGATGAGGTGTATGATTAGTCTGACCTCTGTCCGGTTAATGTCGCTGAGCAGGTAATCAGAGCACAACAATTACGCCAACTGCTTAGGTTGTATTGTTAAAGGTAAAGTGATGAGCAAAGGAACGACCAGCCAGGATGCCCCGTTCGGGACATTATTGGGCTACGCCCCAGGTGGGGTAGCAATCTACTCTTCAGATTACAGTTCTCTCGATCCGCAGGAATACGAAGATGACGCCGTATTCCGTAGCTATATCGACGATGAATATATGGGCCACAAATGGCAATGCGTTGAATTTGCTCGCCGTTTTCTCTTTCTGAACTACGGTGTAGTCTTCACTGACGTGGGTATGGCATGGGAGATTTTCTCACTGCGCTTCCTGCGTGAAGTGGTCAATGACAACATCCTGCCATTGCAGGCATTTCCTAACGGTTCGCCGCGTGCACCGGTAGCGGGGGCGCTTCTTATCTGGGATAAAGGCGGTGAATTTAAAGACACTGGCCATGTCGCCATCATTACCCAATTGCATGGCAACAAAGTCCGTATTGCGGAACAGAACGTGATTCATACCCCGTTGCCGCAAGGGCAACAGTGGACACGCGAGCTGGAGATGGTGGTCGAAAACGGCGGCTATACCCTGAAAGACACCTTCGATGACACCACTATTCTGGGCTGGATGATCCAGACGGAAGATACCGAATACAGCTTGCCACAGCCGGAAATTGCAGGCGAACTGCTGAAAATCAGCGGGGCGCGTCTGGAAAACAAAGGCCAGTTTGACGGTAAATGGCTGGATGAAAAAGATCCGCTGCAAAACGCCTATGTACAGGCCAACGGCCAGGTGATCAATCAGGATCCGTATCATTACTACACCATTACCGAGAGTGCCGAGCAGGAGCTGATTAAAGCCACCAACGAGCTGCACCTGATGTATCTTCACGCCACCGACAAGGTGCTGAAAGATGACAACCTGCTGGCGCTGTTTGACATTCCGAAAATCCTCTGGCCACGTTTGCGTCTCTCCTGGCAGCGTCGCCGTCATCATATGATCACTGGTCGTATGGATTTCTGCATGGATGAACGTGGCCTGAAAGTCTACGAATACAACGCCGATTCTGCCTCCTGTCATACCGAAGCGGGCTTGATCCTCGAACGTTGGGCGGAGCAGGGCTATAAAGGCAACGGCTTCAATCCTGCGGAAGGACTGATTAACGAACTGGCTGGCGCGTGGAAACACAGTCGTGCACGTCCGTTTGTCCATATCATGCAGGACAAAGATATCGAGGAAAACTATCACGCGCAGTTTATGGAGCAGGCGCTGCACCAGGCGGGCTTTGAAACGCGTATCTTGCGTGGGTTGGATGAACTGGGCTGGGATGCTGCCGGGCAACTGATTGATGGGGAAGGGCGACTGGTTAACTGCGTATGGAAAACCTGGGCGTGGGAAACGGCATTTGATCAAATCCGCGAAGTGAGCGACCGTGAATTTGCCGCAGTGCCGATCCGTACCGGGCATCCACAAAATGAAGTTCGTCTGATAGACGTTCTGTTACGCCCGGAAGTGTTGGTTTTTGAGCCGCTATGGACGGTGATCCCCGGTAACAAAGCGATTCTGCCGATCCTCTGGTCTCTGTTCCCGCACCATCGTTATCTGTTGGATACTGACTTCACCGTGAATGATGAGCTGGTGAAAACCGGTTATGCCGTTAAACCGATCGCCGGTCGCTGTGGCAGTAACATCGACCTCGTCAGCCATCATGAAGAGGTGCTGGACAAAACCAGCGGTAAATTTGCCGAGCAGAAAAACATCTATCAGCAACTGTGGTGTTTGCCGAAAGTGGACGGTAAATACATTCAGGTATGTACTTTCACCGTTGGCGGCAACTACGGTGGGACGTGTTTGCGCGGTGATGAATCACTGGTCATCAAAAAAGAGAGTGATATTGAACCGTTAATTGTGGTGAAAGAGTAATACATGTTGTAGCAACCCCGTACTGATTATGAAGAATAATCAGTACGGGGATTAATCAAAATATTCAATATTTATATATTTCAATATTTATTCATTTCATATATGAATATATTAACAAGTGGAATACCTGTGTTTTGATTATTTTTAAAGGTTTTGAATGAAGGCTTATTGTCTGATACACAAGAAATAACACGCTTTTTATCGTTAAAAAATGATATTTCACTTTGCCCACGCCGTGAAAGTCACTGATAATGCCTCCGTTCGTAAATTCAAAATGGCGTAATCTAATATATGCTAAATTTATTTGTTGGCCTTGATATATATACGGGGCTTTTGTTATTACTTGCTCTGGCATTTGTGTTGTTCTATGAAGCAATCAATGGTTTTCATGACACGGCGAATGCGGTGGCAACCGTTATTTATACCCGTGCCATGCAACCACAGCTTGCTGTGGTCATGGCGGCATTTTTTAACTTTTTTGGCGTATTGCTTGGCGGGCTTAGCGTTGCCTATGCCATCGTCCATATGTTGCCAACCGATTTGTTGCTGAATATGGGGTCAACTCACGGTCTGGCGATGGTCTTTTCCATGCTGCTGGCGGCGATTATCTGGAATCTGGGAACGTGGTTCTTTGGTTTACCGGCCTCCAGTTCGCACACTTTGATTGGTGCGATTATCGGCATTGGTTTAACCAACGCGCTGTTAAATGGTTCGTCGGTGATGGATGCGTTAAACCTGCGCGAAGTCACCAAGATTTTCTCTTCACTCATTGTCTCTCCCATCGTGGGGCTGGTGATTGCGGGGGGGCTAATTTTTCTGCTACGCCGTTTCTGGAGTGGGACGAAAAAGCGTGACCGTATTCACCGCATTCCGGAAGATCGCAAAAAGAAAAAAGGCAAACGTAAGCCGCCATTCTGGACGCGTATTGCCCTCATTGTTTCCGCTGCGGGCGTGGCGTTTTCGCACGGCGCGAACGACGGGCAGAAAGGAATTGGTCTGGTGATGCTGGTGCTGGTGGGGATTGCTCCCGCCGGGTTTGTCGTCAATATGAATGCGTCCGGCTATGAAATTACCCGTACCCGCGATGCCGTCACCAACTTCGAACACTACCTGCAACAGCATCCTGAACTGCCGCAGAAGTTGATTACGATGGAACCTCCATTGCCTGCGACATCGACTGATGGCACGCAAGTAACAGAGTTTCACTGTCATCCGGCAAATACCTTTGATGCGATTGCGCGCGTTAAAACGATGCTGCCAGGCAATATGGAAAGTTACGAGCCGTTAAGCGTGAGTCAGCGCAGCCAGCTGCGCCGCATTATGCTGTGCATCTCTGATACCTCCGCGAAGCTGGCGAAACTGCCAGGCGTCAGTAAAGAAGACCAGAACCTGCTGAAAAAACTGCGCAGCGATATGTTAAGCACCATTGAGTACGCACCGGTATGGATCATCATGGCGGTAGCACTGGCGCTCGGCATCGGCACCATGATTGGCTGGCGTCGTGTAGCGATGACCATCGGTGAGAAGATTGGTAAGCGCGGCATGACGTATGCGCAAGGCATGGCGGCACAAATGACGGCGGCAGTGTCTATCGGCCTTGCCAGTTATATTGGGATGCCCGTCTCCACAACACACGTACTCTCGTCTGCAGTAGCAGGAACGATGGTGGTGGACGGCGGTGGGTTACAGCGTAAAACGGTAACCAGCATCCTGATGGCGTGGGTGTTTACTTTACCGGCGGCGATTTTTCTTTCTGGTGGGTTGTACTGGATAGCATTGCAGTTGATTTAACCTTCCTGAAAATGCCCGGTCCTGGCGATCGGGCATTTCCATTTTTCACTAGTGATAACCACGCGCGGTCATAAAATCCGTAATCGCTTTTTCTGCATCAACCAGCACCTTTTCCAGTGGCTGATTGGCGTCGATATCAACCAGTTGTGCACCACCAAAGGTTAACTGTGGCGTTATGGCAATCTTCCTCGCCAGCGATTCCCGTTTATGGTCGGGTTTACGCGCGCAGGCAACTTCAAGGTCAACATTGAGTTTGATGACCAGATCGGGCTTGTGGCTCGCCATCCAGTGAAATGCTTTACGTTCCTGACTTGCCAGCCATGAGACAAAACGACCACCTTCAACGTTAGGCGGAAACACCGTACCATCATAAGCGCCAGGAATCTGGTCCTGCGGATAACGGTCGGTTAAAACAATTAACCCGCGACGACGACAGGCAAGCATATGACGAAAGCGCAGTAAGCGGCGGGCGACAAACGCTGTAATTACCAGCGCCGGAACTGGTCCAGGCAATTTTTTTGCTGTTTTTACCTGATTTCGTTCAATTGTTTTATGTAAGGATTTTCCCATCAACGGTAATTTTGTCACTGCACGACCAACATTTCCGGCCTGTTTTCCTAAATGAACCCTTTCGGCAGCACCATATTTTTCGACAACGGTAATAAGATGTTCACACACCGTTGACTTGCCTGAACCATCGCTACCAATAACGGCAATTAATGGAGGTATTATTGACTGCATGAATATATCCTTAAATTTAAATATCCATCCAAAATATTTATTTGGTTAATATGTTTTTGATGAAAGCGTAATTCAGGTCAATGTCACAATTAACCATTGTCACAATAAGGTTGAACGGATATTCTGAGCACGGACCACGTAATATTCAATACATTATTTGCTGCCGGGTTTTTCGTGAATCAACGTAATATGTCAATAATTAATTCCACGCCAGTGCGTGTTATTGCCATTGTAGGATGTGATGGTTCAGGTAAATCGACCCTCACGGCAAGCCTGGTAAATGAACTGGCATCAAGAATGCCAACAGAACACATTTATCTCGGGCAATCGTCCGGGCGAATTGGCGAATGGATTTCACAGCTACCTGTTATTGGCGCACCTTTTGGGCGTTATTTGCGAAGTAAAGCGGCACATGTGCACGAAAAGCCCTCAACACCGCCTGGCAATATTACTGCGCTGGTTATCTATCTGCTTTCCTGCTGGCGGGCGTACAAGTTTCGCAAAATGTTGTGTAAAAACCAGCAAGGCTATCTGCTCATCACCGACCGCTACCCGCAGGTTGAAGTGCCGGGTTTCCGCTTTGATGGCCCGCAATTGGCAAAAACCACGGGCGGTAACGGTTGGATAAAAATGTTAAGGCAGCGTGAGCTGAAGCTGTACCAATGGATGGCTTCTTATTTGCCTGTATTGTTGATTCGTCTTGGCATTGATGAACAAACCGCGTTTGCGCGTAAACCTGACCACCAACTGGCAGCGTTACAGGAAAAAATCGCCGTTACGCCGCAACTGACATTCAATGGCGCCAGGATCCTTGAACTGGATGGGCGACACCCCGCCGATGAAATTCTGCAAGCGTCACTACGCGCAATTCACGCCGCGCTTTCCTGATCACCAAAATGGATAGGGGATGATTAAACGAATGGATGCACTACAAACACAAACTGTTAAGAGTACAACCGCGCCGCAGCCCAACTACATTCCGGGGCTGATTGCGGTGGTCGGGTGTGATGGCACCGGTAAATCCACACTGACAAATGACCTGGTGAAATCGCTGCAACAACACTGGCAAACCGAGCGGCGCTATCTGGGGCTGCTCTCCGGCGAAGACGGCGACAAAATCAAACGATTGCCGTTGGTTGGTGTCTGGCTCGAACGGCGACTGGCGGCCAAATCCTCGAAAACCCAAAGCATGAAAACCAAATCTCCGGCGCTATGGGCGGCGGTGATTATGTACTGCTTCTCGCTGCGAAGAATGGCGAATCTGCGCAAGGTTCAGCGACTGGCGCAAAGTGGCGTTCTGGTGGTCAGCGATCGCTTCCCGCAGGCTGAAATTTCGGGCTTTTATTATGACGGACCGGGGATTGGCGTCGAACGTGCGACCGGGAAAATCAGCAGGTTTCTGGCGCAGCGTGAACGGCGTTTATACCAAAAAATGGCGCAATACCGTCCTGAATTAATCATTCGCCTGGGCATTGATATTGATACTGCCATCTCCCGCAAGCCTGACCATGACTATGCCGAGCTGCAGGACAAAATCGGTGTTATGTCGACGATTGGCTATAACGGCACAAAAATTCTTGAGATTGATTCCAGAGCGCCTTACAGCGAGGTGCTGGAACAGGCACAGAAGGCGGTTTCTCTGGTTGCCATCGTTTCTGACCGCCGAAGTTTAACTTAAGGCTGGCGGGATACTTTTTACTATCAACGATAAGGTCAGGCTGAATTGGCGGGTTTTAACATCAAACATTGGTTTGCAGATGGCGCGTTTCGCACCATTATTCGCAATAGCGCCTGGTTAGGCTCCAGTAATGTTGTGAGCGCTTTGCTGGGGCTGTTGGCGCTCTCGTGTGCCGGTAAAGGGATGACGCCCGCCATGTTTGGCGTACTGGTAATTGTGCAATCGTACGCCAAATCGATCAGCGATTTTATTAAGTTTCAGACATGGCAGCTGGTGGTTCAGTACGGAACACCAGCATTAACCAACAATAATCCGCAGCAATTCCGCAATGTCGTCTCATTTTCCTTCTCGCTGGATATCGTCAGCGGCGCGGTGGCGATTGTCGGCGGCATTGCCTTACTCCCTTTTCTTTCCCATTCATTAGGTCTGGATGACCAAAGCTTTTGGCTGGCAGCGCTGTATTGCACGCTCATTCCTTCAATGGCTTCCTCCACGCCGACCGGCATTCTGCGTGCGGTAGATCGCTTCGATCTAATTGCTGTACAGCAAGCGACGAAACCTTTTCTGCGCGCAGCGGGGAGCGTCGTAACCTGGTATTTTGACTTTGGTTTTGCGGGTTTTGTTATTGCCTGGTACGTGTCGAATCTGGTTGGCGGCACCATGTACTGGTGGTTTGCCGCGCGCGAATTACGCCGCAGAAATATCCATAACGCCTTCAAATTGAATCTGTTTGAGTCTGCCCGACACATTAAAGGCGCGTGGAGTTTTGTCTGGTCAACCAACATTGCCCACTCCATCTGGTCGGCGCGTAACTCGTGCAGCACAGTGTTGGTGGGGATCGTGTTAGGACCCGCTGCTGCCGGGTTATTTAAAATCGCCATGACATTCTTCGATGCCGCCGGAACGCCAGCGGGTTTACTGGGCAAAAGTTTTTATCCAGAGGTGATGCGTTTAGATCCACGCACCATCAGACCGTGGTTGTTAGGCGTGAAGTCCGGTTTACTGGCGGGCGGAATCGGTATTCTGGTGGCGCTCGCGGTGTTGATCGTCGGCAAGCCGCTCATTTCGCTGGTGTTTGGCGTTAAGTATCTCGAAGCGTATGACCTGATTCAGGTGATGCTGGGCGCAATTGTGATTTCGATGCTGGGCTTCCCACAGGAGTCATTGCTATTGATGGCGGGAAAACAGCGCGCTTTTCTCGTGGCGCAAACCATCGCCTCAATCGGCTACATCGTATTGCTGTTCATGTTCTGTCATCTGTTTGGCGTGCTGGGGGCTGCATTTGCTTACTTCGGTGGGCAATGTCTGGATGTGGTGCTCTCGCTAATTCCGACCTTAAAGGCATTTTTTCAGCGCCATTCCTTGCTTTATAACTCAACCGGAGAGAAATCCTGATGATGAGAAAATATTTCCCGCTTGAGGCGAGCGAGCGTCTATTTGTTGCGATTGAAGAAGATGATGTCGTTGATGCACAGGTTAGTTTGCCGCCGACTATTGCACTAAGTTGTACCACCGAAATCATTCATGATAATTACGCGTTATGCCTGCAATTCTGGCTCAATGGCGTTGATCGTCAGGAGTTACTGCGTTTAGTTCGCAAACAAGCCAAAGGCGATGAGCTGACTGCTGATGAGCGCAAACAATTTAAATACATGCGAGCGCGCTACAAGCACCTGCGTTTTGCGCAACGGCTGTATTTAAAGAAGCATCAGGCCGGATTTTTATTCGGCAAAACGACCGTTTTTCTGGGGCGTTTTCAGGACGGCTTTCGTAACGGTAAGAAAAATATTGTGTCGTATTACGGCAACCTGTTACGGATTTATTTAAGCTCTCCGGTCTGGTCGTTGGTGAACTATTCATTACGCCATAGCCAGTTAGAAAGCGTAAGCAGTTTTATTGCCTATCGGCAAAAGCAAATGCATACCCTGAAAGAGATTATTGCCAAACCGCGACTAACCGGTAGGGAATTTCATGATGTGCGAAAAATCATCAGCCAGCAGGTTTCTTATTACGACACCTTAAGATCGCTTGATCCTGAAAATAAAGAGGCGTTACAGATATCCCGCTTCCTCGCCGCCATTAATGGCCTGATGGGAGATAAACACGACGACATGGTGGCGGATGATATGGAAAACCGCCAGTCGTATGATGCACCGGTGGCGCTGGATAGCGATATTCGTCAGCGCTTAGAGCTGCTGATTTCGCGTTTTCCGCTATAGCCGGAGCAATGATGTCATCTCGTTTGATTATTGCGTTGATTATCATGCTCTTAGCCCCGGGTGTGCAGGCACACAATTTCGTCACTGGCAAAACGGTTACCCCTGTTTATATCCAGGAAGGCGGCGAGCTGCTTCTGAATAGCGACGACGAAATTCACTACCAAAAGTGGAACAGCACACAATTAGCGGGAAAAGTCCGCATTATTCAGTATATCGCCGGGCGTAAGTCGGCGAAGAAAAAGAACTCACTGTTAATTAAAGCGGTTGAAGCGGCAAACTTTCCGCAGGATCGTTTTCAGCCCACCACCATTGTGAACACCGATGATGCCATCTTTGGTACTGGCTATTTTGTTGTTGGCAAAATCGAAAAAAATAAACGCCGCTATCCGTGGGCGCAATTCGTTATTGACGGCAATGGACAGGGACGCGTTGCCTGGCGCTTGCCGGAGCAGAGTTCAACCATTCTGGTGCTGAATAAAGCCGGGCAAATTCAGTGGGCAAAGGACGGCAGCCTGACGCCGGAAGAGGTAGATCATGTCATTGCGTTGGCGCAGAAACTGATCAATGAATAAAAAACTCAAAGGATTGAGGGCGTTAGTGAGATGAAGCTGGTTGAACACTACATCATGCGTGGTACGCGCCGTCTGGTGCTGATTATCGTCGGTTTTCTGATCTTTATTTTCGCCAGCTACTCCGCACAGCGTTATCTGACCGAAGCGGCAAATGGGACATTAGCTCTTGATGTTGTGCTGGATATCGTTTTCTACAAAGTACTGATTGCACTGGAGATGTTGTTACCTGTTGGTCTGTATGTGTCAGTTGGCGTGACGCTAGGGCAGATGTATACCGACTCGGAAATTACCGCTATCTCTGCGGCGGGGGGCAGTCCGGGACGCTTGTACAAAGCCGTTCTTTATCTGGCGATACCGCTAAGTATTTTTGTCACCCTTCTGTCGATGTATGGTCGTCCGTGGGCTTATGCGCAGATTTATCAACTGGAGCAGCAGTCGCAGTCGGAGCTGGATGTTCGCCAGTTGCGGGCAAAGAAATTTAACACTAACGATAACGGACGAATGATCCTTTCGCAGACGGTTGATCAGGATAATAATCGCCTGACTGACGCGCTGATTTATACTTCTACTGCCAATCGAACCCGCATTTTCCGCGCCCGTTCGGTTGATGTGGTTGACCCATCACCCGAGAAACCGACCGTTATGTTGCACAACGGCACTGCCTATCTTATCGATCATCAGGGGCGTGATGACAACGAACAGATCTACCGTAATCTGCAATTACATCTGAATCCGCTGGATCAAAGCCCTAACGTCAAACGCAAAGCGAAATCGGTCACGGAGCTGGCGCGCTCCGTCTTTCCAGCCGATCATGCCGAACTGCAATGGCGGCAAAGCCGTGGCCTGACCGCATTGTTGATGGCGCTGCTGGCCATTTCATTAAGTCGGGTAAAACCGCGGCAAGGGCGATTTTCAACGTTATTGCCACTGACGTTGCTGTTTATTGCCATTTTTTATGGCGGTGACGTCTGCCGTACGCTGGTGGCTAACGGCGCGATTCCCCTCATTCCTGGTTTGTGGTTAGTACCCGGACTCATGCTAATGGGCCTGCTGATGCTGGTCGCACGCGACTTCTCTTTGCTGCAGAAATTTTCCCGATGAATGTTTTCAGCCGCTATTTAATCCGTCATCTCTTTCTCGGTTTTGCCGCCGCCGCAGGGCTATTGCTGCCGCTTTTTACCACCTTCAACCTGATTAACGAACTGGATGATGTCAGCCCGGGCGGTTATCGCTGGACTCAGGCGGTGCTGGTGGTGCTAATGACCTTACCGCGCACACTGGTCGAACTTTCGCCATTTATCGCCTTATTGGGAGGGATTGTCGGCCTGGGGCAGTTATCGAAAAACAGTGAGCTTACCGCCATTCGCAGCATGGGGTTTTCTATCTTCCGTATTGCACTGGTGGCGCTGGTTGCAGGGATATTGTGGACTGTTTCGTTAGGCGCGATAGATGAGTGGGTAGCGTCGCCATTACAGCAACAGGCGTTGCAAATCAAATCGACCGCCACCGCGTTGGGGGAGGACGATGACATTACCGGCAATATGCTGTGGGCCAGGCGTGGTAATGAATTTGTGACGGTGAAATCGCTGAACGAGCAGGGCCAGCCGGTGGGCGTGGAGATTTTTCATTATCGCGACGATCTCTCGCTCGAATCCTACATTTATGCACGCAGTGCCACCATTGAAGACGACAAAACGTGGATCCTGCATGGTGTGAATCATAAAAAATGGCTGAATGGCAAAGAAACGCTGGAAACATTAGATAATCTTGCCTGGCAATCGGCCTTCACCAGTATGGATCTTGAAGAGTTATCAATGCCGGGCAATACTTTTTCTGTCCGTCAGCTTAATCATTACATCCATTATTTGCAGGAAACCGGGCAACCCAGCAGCGAATACCGCCTTGCACTGTGGGAAAAACTGGGGCAACCCATCCTGACCCTGGCGATGATTTTGCTGGCTGTGCCGTTTACCTTTAGCGCCCCGCGCTCGCCAGGGATGGGTAGCCGTCTCGCTGTAGGTGTCATCGTTGGCTTACTCACCTGGATCAGCTATCAAATCATGGTCAATCTGGGATTGCTATTTGCGTTGAGCGCACCTGTTACCGCGCTCGGTTTACCGATAGCGTTTGTGCTGGTGGCGTTGAGCCTGGTGTATTGGTATGACAGACAACATTAAACCCGCCGTGGCGCAACACCACGGCGGGCTCACATTACTGCTTCAGAGTAGCAAATGCCTGAATGATGGCATCGATTTGCTCACGACTGTGAGCAGCGTTTACGCTACAGCGCAGCAGCGTGATGCCTGCAGGCGCGGCAGGTGGCAGGATAAGATTCACATAAACGCCCAGCGAAATAAGCTCGCGCCAGATGCGTAAACCGTCCTCTTTCGAACCGATTATTACCGGCACTACCGGGCTAATATGTGAACTTAACTCATAACCCAGTTTTTGCAGACCGTCATACAGATGGTTGGCATTATCCATCAGCTTTTGCCGCAGCTCTGGTTGTGTGGCAATAGTTCTTAACGACGAGCGCACGGTCGCAATGCAGGACGGAGAAGGAGAGGCGGTAAAAATATACGGGCGGCTGCCGTAGCGCAGCACTTCCATCGCTTCCGAACCGACAGCAAAACCGCCAATCGAGGCCAGACTTTTACTGAAGGTGCCAACGATAATATCCACATCATCTTCAACGCCGACAGCTTCAGCCAGTCCGCGCCCCGTTGCGCCTAACACGCCAAACGAATGCGCTTCATCGACAATCAAATAACCACCGAGACGACGTTTGATATCAACAATTTCCGCTAACGGCGCAACG
The DNA here is from genome assembly GCF_011754335.1 of Escherichia sp. E.sYA108. Taxonomy (NCBI): domain Bacteria; kingdom Pseudomonadati; phylum Pseudomonadota; class Gammaproteobacteria; order Enterobacterales; family Enterobacteriaceae; genus Escherichia; species Escherichia sp. E.sYA108. Next base: position 787,652 of record NZ_JAAQVZ010000001.1, read on the forward strand.
TCACCGAGCATGCTGTAGATACCCTCAACGATGATAATCGCCTCTTTCGCCCGTTCACCGAGGCGAACCATGCGCCGTTCCAGATCTTTAGCATCGTTATGGCGGAAACGAATAATTTCCGCGCCACCGAGAGAACAGGCGTCATAAATACTGGCGTGGCTGTCGGCATCCAGTAACACCACGGCGTTATGGTCGGCAAGTGCGCTGATGACGCCTAAATTAGCGGTATAACCGGTTGAAAAAACGATAGCGGTAGGGCGATTGAAAAACTCGGCAATCTCTTTCTCTAACGCCAGGTGCGGCGCATAACTGCCGTTTGCCATACGAGAACCGGTGGTGCCGGTACCTTGGGCCGCTAACGCGGCCTGACCTTCGCTGATGGCATCATGATTAAAGGTTAAACCGAGATAATTATTGGTCCCGGCCAGAATCACTTTTTTATTGCCGATCCGGCCTTCGGTGGCGGAATACACTTCATCAATACAGGTGCCAAACGGTGTTAACCCGTTGTCACTAAATTGCAGGCGCTCGCCAGCAAGGCGCGCATATTTATCGTATAGCCCCATTATTTATTCTCCAGCCATGGAAGTAGAGTTTCCATTAATTGCGCAGGGGTTTTGACATCCAGCAGAATATTAATAGGAATGGAAATATCGAATCTGTCTTCCAGCATCATTAAGAGATCCATCACTTTGATCGACTCCAGGCCAAGATCGTTGACGAGATCGCTGTCGGGCTTAATTTCCACACCGTTTTCGACCAAATCCTGTAAACAGGAAAGGATGTAATCCATTACTATTTCACGATTTACCATAGAAACGTTAACACACCTTTAAACAAGACAATCAAAATAGCCCGTTGCGTAATGCGTGTTCCAGGCTAATCCCGGGAAACCAATTAATATCTTCAGAAATACGGTTATTACTTGCCGACCAGTCGGCGTGGGTTAATTCACGAATTTTCGAGCGGGTCAGCATAGGTTCTTTACCTGCCAGGCGACTCAACGCGGTACTGATATCCGCAAGGCCGGTGAGTACCGGCAGAGGAATGCCAACCATTCGCACGGAACCACAGCGGACATCGGCAACAAGCTGTTGGACACGTTGCCAGTCATAGCCGCCGGCGACGCCATCGCATAATTCATAGGTTTGCGTCTGTACAGTTTCGGCGCTTAACCACTGACCCACTGCTTGCGCGAAATCGGTGACGTGCAGAAAAGAGAGCTGTGTATCTGGCGCACCAAGTCGTGGCAGCAGGCCGCGCAGCATCCAGTCAAACAGCGGTTTTAACTCTTTATCGCCGGGACCATACACGGCTGTCGGGCGAAAAACGCCCAGCGTAATTTCGTCCGCCATTGCTGCCAGTCGTTGCTCGGCGACGTATTTGGATTTTGCATACCAGGAGAGCTCGGGATGGCGCGCCGCCAGCGAAGAGATAAACAGAAAACGTTGGCAAAAGCCGCTCTCTTTTGCTGCTTGCATCAGGCGCAGGCTGCCGTCAACGTTACAGCGGGTGAAAATCTCTTCTTTGTGCCCGCGCACTTGCCCGGCGCAATGGACCACTACGCTGGCTCCGGCAACCAGCTCGCTAAGTGAATGAGTATCTTCCAGCGAACCGCGCACCCAGGTGAGATTATCATTGACGTGAGCGCGGGCAGTACGCGTCAATGCGCGAACGTGAAAGCCGCGGGCGAGCAGGTTATCGATAATATATTTACCGATAAACCCGGTAGCGCCCGTCACCGCGACAGTTTGATTCATGCCAGGGATTCCTGCACATTAAGACTGGCAGCATAAGCCTTCTGATAACGTTTTTTCGCTTCCGCACGGGCAGGCTTGCCGGAGGACGTTCGGGGAATACTGTGGGGCGGCAACAGATCGATAGCCGCGGTCACGCCAAATTCGCTTTGGATCCGTGCCGCCAGCGCGTGGATAAGCTGCCCGCGACGTTCTTCGTCGCTGATCCGACACTGGATCTGCAAAATGATTTTTTCCTGGGCGGTAACAAAAGCAATCGCATCGCCAGAATGAATTTCCGGTTCCTGTTCCGCTATATATTCAATATCCTGCGGCCAGATATTACGGCCACGAATAATAATCAGATCTTTAATGCGTCCGGTGACATACAGATAACCGTCCAGCAGATAACCGAGGTCGCCGGTGTCTAACCAGCCCGTCGCGGCAATCTCGTCTTGCGAAACCTGGTCGCCAAAGTAACCGCTCATCAGACTGGGACCGGAGATGCAAATATGGCCTACCACACGTTCCGCGACCGGCATACCTGCTTCATTGCGGATTTCAATACCATGTTCCGGCAACGCTTTGCCGCAGTTGACGAAAGTCGATACGGCGCGTGTCTCTGCACCCGGCGCGACGGCTTTACCCTGATATTCGAGGATGTCGCGATCCACTTCGTTAACCACAACCCCGGAGGCTTCATCAGAGAAGCTGACAGCCAGCGCATTTTCTGCCAGTCCGTAGCACGGCATGAAAGTTTTATTGTCAAAGTTAACCTGACGGAAACATTCAGCGAATTGATGGAGTTGTTCTGCGGAGATGGGTTCTGCACCAATACCAGCGACGCGCCAGCAGGAAAGATCCAGTTCAGCGAGATCTTTTTCATTCACGCGGCGCTGGCACAATTCATAGCCAAACGGCGGCGCAACGGAAACGGTGCCGCGATTTTTACTGATCAATTTAAGCCATTGCAGAGGACGCATGGCAAAATCCTGAGTGCGCAAATAATCTACTGAAAGCTGCGTGGCGACGGGGGTCAGGAGAAAGCCGACCAGTCCCATATCATGGTAGAAAGGCAGCCAGGAGACGCAGCGGTCGCCAGGGCGTAATTTAATGCCGTCGTGGCTTATAGCACGTAGATTAGCCATCACTTCGCGATGGGTGATAATGACGCCACGGGGAAAACGGGTGCTGCCGGAGGTGTACTGGAGGTAGGCGATATCGTTCGGAACTGGACGCTGGAGCGCAACATCGGCTTCCGGTAATGCCTTAAACCAGGCGTGGCTTAAAACATGTAATTCGGGGTTGTCATGCGTCGCGGCATTGACCAGTGGCAACCACTCATCACCAGTGATAATGGCTGCGGGCTGGCAACTTGCCAGTAAACCCTGCAATTTGGCGCTCCAGGAATCCCGCTGACCAACGCCCATTGGAATCGCCAACGGGACGGCGACTAAGCCGGCATACTGGCAGGCAAAAAAAGCCTCTACGAACTCGCTACTTGTTTCGGCAATCAGTGCCACGCGATCGCCTTTTTTCAGGTTCAGCGATAACAACCGCTTCGCACCAGCTTCGGCACGTGCTTTTAACGTCTGATATTCCAGTTGATCTTCAAGTTGGCAACGTCTGTCATAAAAATTCATTCCGGCGCTACTCAGAGCGGCGTAGTCCAAAGCATCAACAAGCGTTGGAAAATCGGCATAGCGCATAGGTAGGGAATGCGTAAAGATTTTATTAGACATATACACCACGAAAAAATTGGATATCCAAAATAAAATGACAATAATGCGGTGGATTATATAGGCATAAAAGATAAATGAGATAGTATTTTCATCAGTGTGAAAATGAACATTGATTTAAATAATGAGTTTGAGTTTTTTTGTTTTTATTGTGAATGATATTTAATTTATGAATATATTAAGAAGAAGCCTTGTCCGGTCGCCTTAAATCGACAAAAGGCATTGTGGCGCTTCTGTGTAGTCTCTGACCTTATCGTAATCATTAATAAATACTATTTATTCGTCGTTTGTATTCATTGGGTTGATTATTAAGGTGCCGTTCGTTGCTGTTGCAACCTGTTTGTCACCGTTAATTATTTGTTACCCACAGAACAGAACTATGGAATGCGATCTGCTGATGATTAAAATTGAAAAAGTAATTAATAAAAATGACCTTAAGGCATTTATCGCTTTTCCGTCATCACTTTATCCCGACGATCCAAACTGGATACCCCCTTTATTCATTGAACGCAACGAGCATTTGTCTGCGAAAAATCCGGGGACGGACCATATCATCTGGCAGGCGTGGGTGGCAAAAAAAGCGGGGCAGATAGTTGGGCGTATTACCGCGCAAATAGATACCTTGCACCGCGAGCGTTACGGCAAAGATACCGGTCATTTCGGCATGATTGACGCCATTGATGATCCGCAGGTTTTTGCCGCGTTGTTTGGCGCAGCGGAAGCGTGGTTGAAGTCACAAGGTGCAAGTAAGATCAGCGGTCCTTTCAGCCTGAATATCAATCAGGAAAGCGGATTACTGATTGAAGGTTTTGACACACCACCCTGTGCGATGATGCCACACGGCAAACCGTGGTATGCCGCGCATATTGAACAACTGGGTTATCACAAAGGCATTGATTTACTGGCGTGGTGGATGCAGCGAACCGATCTCACTTTCTCTCCGGCGCTAAAAAAACTGATGGATCAGGTGCGCAAAAAGGTGACCATTCGCTGCATCAATCGTCAGCGGTTTGCCGAAGAGATGCAGATCCTGCGTGAGATTTTCAACTCTGGCTGGCAGCACAACTGGGGATTTGTGCCGTTTACCGAACATGAATTCGCGACCATGGGCGATCAACTTAAATATCTGGTGCCGGACGATATGATCTATATCGCTGAGATTGATTCTGCACCCTGCGCGTTTATTGTCGGCTTGCCGAACATCAACGAGGCGATTGCCGATCTGAACGGATCGCTCTTTCCCTTCGGCTGGGCAAAATTGCTGTGGCGTTTGAAAGTCAGCGGTGTGCGAACTGCGCGAGTACCGCTGATGGGCGTGCGCGACGAGTATCAGTTCAGCCGCATCGGCCCGGTGATTGCGCTGTTATTGATTGAAGCCTTACGCGATCCGTTTGCCCGCCGGAAGATCGATGCGCTGGAGATGTCATGGATCCTCGAAACCAATACAGGCATGAATAACATGCTGGAACGCATTGGGGCGGAGCCGTACAAGCGTTACCGATTGTATGAAAAGCAGATTTAATACCAGCTAACTCAGGTTCATCTCCAGCGGCACCGCCGAGCGAATCAAATGGTGGCCTTCCAGCTCGATATCGTGGAGATTCTTTTTCACGGTCCGCACATGATCGCGTGCTGCGCGCTGGGCGACGTGCGGCAGCCGCTGCAACACCGCGTTGTAGATCCGCGCATGCTGGCGATCGATCTGCTTTTTTTGCTGTGGTCGATGGTAGAGATTATTTACGCTGGCAAACACTGAATTAAACATCAGATCGGTCAATGATTGCAGCGTAAACACCAGCACCTGATTGTGAGAAGCCTGACAAATGGCGAGATGGAAAGCGTGATCCAACTGCGCATGTTCGATCAGCGAAATCTCTTTGTTGTTCTCACTGGCGGCGAGCATTTTTTCATAACAGCGGGTTATCACAACAAAATCAGCCTGCGTTCCCAGCGTTGCCGCCAGCCTTGCCGATTCGCCCTCCAGTAATGCGCGAACGTCGAGCAGATCGTACAGCGTTCGCGGCTGCGTACTGAACAGATGGATCAGCGGGCTGGTGTCCTGCACCCGATTAAGCCGTGCGACACGAGAATCGCGACCCTGCGCCGTTTCAATAATCCCGCGCCCGCGCAGCACGGTCAGCCCTTCACGCAGTGCGGAGCGTGAGAAGCCGAGCTTTTCACACAGTCGACGTTCCGAGGGAAGCGGCTGACCGACCTTCAGTACGCCGTCGATAATTAACCGTTCGATACTCTCTGCAACCACTTCGCAAATAGGGCGACGTTCATCTTTCATTCCCGGACCTCGTGCACAGGTAGGACCAATTTTTCTGTTCTTAACTCGCAAAACACGCACATCACGTAAGTGATTATGTTACATCAATTTAACATTGAGTTAACCAAGACAAGGTCACAGAGCTGGAAAAAAAATGGTCTGACCGGTAGCTAAAGAGATAGACGAAAACGAAAAGCCCGCTTAATAACTGTTCACAGAAGCAGCGCGCAAAAATCAGCTGCCACACAACACAACAAAGCGAAGCCTACTCATGAGCATCTTGTACGAAGAGCGTCTTGATGGCGCTTTACCCGATGTCGACCGCACATCGGTACTGATGGCACTGCGTGAGCATGTCCCTGGACTTGAGATCCTGCATACCGATGAGGAGATCATTCCTTACGAGTGTGACGGGTTGAGCGCGTATCGCACGCGTCCATTACTGGTTGTTCTGCCTAAGCAAATGGAACAGGTGACAGCGATTCTGGCTGTCTGCCATCGCCTGCGTGTACCGGTGGTGACCCGTGGTGCAGGCACCGGGCTTTCTGGTGGCGCGCTGCCGCTGGAAAAAGGTGTGTTGTTGGTGATGGCGCGCTTTAAAGAGATCCTCGACATTAACCCCGTTGGTCGCCGCGCGCGCGTGCAGCCAGGCGTGCGTAACCTGGCGATCTCCCAGGCCGTTGCACCGCATAATCTCTACTACGCACCGGACCCTTCCTCACAAATCGCCTGTTCCATTGGCGGCAATGTGGCTGAAAATGCCGGCGGCGTCCACTGCCTGAAATATGGTCTGACCGTACATAACCTGCTGAAAATTGAAGTGCAAACGCTGGACGGCGAGGCACTGACGCTTGGATCGGACGCGCTGGATTCACCTGGTTTTGACCTGCTGGCGCTGTTCACCGGATCGGAAGGTATGCTCGGCGTGACCACCGAAGTGACGGTAAAACTGCTGCCGAAGCCGCCCGTGGCGCGGGTTCTGTTAGCCAGCTTTGACTCGGTAGAAAAAGCCGGACTTGCGGTTGGTGACATCATCGCCAATGGCATTATCCCCGGCGGGCTGGAGATGATGGATAACCTGTCGATCCGCGCGGCGGAAGATTTTATTCATGCCGGTTATCCCGTCGACGCCGAAGCGATTTTGTTATGCGAGCTGGACGGCGTGGAGTCTGACGTACAGGAAGACTGCGAGCGGGTTAACGACATCTTGTTGAAAGCGGGCGCGACTGACGTCCGTCTGGCACAGGACGAAGCAGAGCGCGTACGTTTCTGGGCCGGTCGCAAAAATGCGTTCCCGGCGGTAGGACGTATCTCCCCGGATTACTACTGCATGGATGGCACCATCCCGCGTCGCGCCCTGCCTGGCGTACTGGAAGGCATTGCCCGTTTATCGCAGCAATATGATTTACGTGTTGCCAACGTCTTTCATGCCGGAGACGGCAACATGCACCCGTTAATCCTTTTCGATGCCAACGAACCCGGTGAATTTGCCCGCGCGGAAGAACTGGGCGGGAAGATCCTCGAACTCTGCGTTGAAGTTGGCGGCAGCATCAGTGGGGAACATGGCATCGGGCGCGAAAAAATCAATCAAATGTGCGCCCAGTTCAACAGCGATGAAATCACGACCTTCCATGCGGTCAAGGCGGCGTTTGACCCCGATGGTTTGCTGAACCCAGGAAAAAACATTCCCACGCTACACCGCTGTGCTGAATTTGGTGCCATGCATGTGCATCACGGTCATTTACCTTTTCCTGAACTGGAGCGTTTCTGATGCTACGCGAGTGTGATTACAGCCAGGCGCTGCTGGAGCAGGTGAATCAGGCGATTAGCGATAAAACGCCGCTGGTGATTCAGGGCAGCAATAGCAAAGCCTTTTTAGGTCGCCCTGTCACCGGGCAAACGCTGGATGTGCGTTGTCATCGCGGCATTGTTAATTACGACCCGACCGAGCTGGTGATAACCGCGCGTGCCGGAACGCCGCTGGTGGCGATTGAAGCAGCGCTGGAGAGCGCCGGGCAAATGCTCCCCTGCGAGCCGCCGCATTATGGTGAAGAAGCCACCTGGGGCGGGATGGTCGCTTGCGGGCTGGCGGGGCCGCGTCGCCCGTGGAGTGGTTCGGTCCGCGATTTTGTCCTCGGCACGCGCATCATTACCGGCACTGGAAAACATCTGCGTTTTGGTGGCGAAGTGATGAAAAACGTTGCCGGATACGATCTCTCACGGTTAATGGCCGGAAGCTACGGTTGTCTTGGCGTGCTCACTGAAATCTCGATGAAAGTGTTACCGCGACCGCGCGCCTCCCTGAGCCTGCGTCGGGAAATCAGCCTGCAAGAAGCCATGAATGAAATCGCCCAGTGGCAACTCCAGCCGCTACCCATTAGTGGCTTATGTTACTTCGACAATGCGTTGTGGATCCGCCTTGAGGGCGGCGAAGGATCGGTAAAAGCAGCGCGTGAACTGCTGGGTGGCGAAGAGGTTGCAGGTCAGTTCTGGCAGCAATTGCGTGAACAACAACTGCCGTTCTTCTCGTTACCAGGTACCTCATGGCGCATTTCATTACCCAGTGATGCGCCGATGATGGATTTACCCGGCGAGCAACTGATCGACTGGGGCGGGGCGTTACGCTGGCTGAAATCGACAGCCGATGATAATCAAATCCATCGCATCGCCCGCAACGCGGGCGGTCATGCGACCCGCTTTAGTGCCGGAGACGGTGGCTTTGCCCCGCTACCGGCACCTTTATTCCGCTATCACCAGCAGCTTAAACAGCAGCTCGATCCTTGCGGCGTGTTTAACCCCGGTCGCATGTACGCGGAACTTTGAGGAGCAGGCTATGCAAACCCGATTAACAGAAGAGATGCGGCAGAACGCGCGCGCGCTGGAAGCCGACAGCATCCTGCGCGCCTGTGTTCACTGCGGATTTTGTACCGCAACCTGCCCAACCTATCAGCTTCTGGGCGATGAACTGGACGGGCCGCGCGGGCGCATCTATCTGATTAAACAGGTGCTGGAAGGTAACGAAGTCACGCTTAAAACACAGGAGCATCTCGATCGCTGTCTCACTTGCCGCAATTGTGAAACCACCTGTCCTTCTGGTGTGCGTTATCACAATTTGCTGGATATCGGGCGTGATATTGTCGAGCAGAAAGTGAAACGCCCACTGCCGGAGCGAATGCTGCGCGAAGGATTGCGCCAGGTAGTGCCGCGTCCGGCGGTCTTCCGTGCGCTGACGCAGGTAGGGCTGGTGCTGCGACCGTTTTTACCGGAACAGGTCAGAGCAAAACTGCCTGCTGAAACCGTGAAAGCTAAACCGCGTCCACCACTGCGCCATAAGCGTCGGGTTTTAATGCTGGAAGGCTGCGCCCAGCCTACGCTTTCGCCCAACACCAACGCGGCAACTGCGCGAGTGCTGGATCGTCTGGGGATCAGCGTCATGCCAGCTAACGAAGCAGGCTGTTGTGGCGCGGTGGACTATCATCTTAATGCGCAAGAGAAAGGGTTAGCGCGGGCGCGCAATAATATTGATGCCTGGTGGCCCGCGATTGAAGCAGGTGCCGAGGCAATTTTGCAAACCGCCAGCGGTTGTGGCGCGTTTGTCAAAGAGTATGGGCAGATGCTGAAAAACGATGCGTTGTATGCCGATAAAGCGCGTCTGGTCAGTGAACTGGCGGTCGATTTAGTCGAACTTCTGCGCGAGGAACCGCTGGAAAAACTGGCAATTCGCGGCGATAAAAAACTGGCCTTCCACTGCCCGTGTACCCTACAACATGCGCAAAAGCTGAACGGCGAAGTGGAAAAAGTGTTGCTTCGTCTTGGATTTACCTTAACGGACGTTCCCGACAGCCATCTGTGCTGCGGTTCAGCGGGAACATATGCGTTAACGCATCCCGATCTGGCACGCCAGCTGCGGGATAACAAAATGAATGCGCTGGAAAGCGGCAAACCGGAAATGATCGTCACCGCCAACATTGGTTGCCAGACGCATCTGGCGAGCGCCGGTCGTACCTCTGTGCGTCACTGGATTGAAATTGTAGAACAAGCCCTTGAAAAGGAATAACAAAATGAAAACTAAAGTCATTCTTAGCCAGCAAATGGCGAGTGCAATTATTGCCGCAGGTCAGGAAGAGGCGCAGAAAAATAACTGGTCTGTTTCCATTGCTGTTGCCGATGACGGCGGTCATCTGCTGGCGTTAAGTCGCATGGACGATTGCGCGCCGATTGCGGCTTACATCTCCCAGGAGAAAGCGCGTACCGCCGCGCTGGGGCGTCGTGAAACTAAGGGCTATGAAGAGATGGTGAACAACGGACGTACCGCGTTCGTGACTGCGCCGTTACTGACGTCGCTGGAAGGTGGCGTACCGGTTGTTGTGGATGGGCAAATTATTGGTGCCGTGGGCGTTTCTGGTTTAACCGGAGCACAGGATGCGCAGGTCGCGAAAGCGGCAGCAGCGGTGTTGGCGAAATAAGCGAAAACGAGGAGATAAACAATGAGTCAAACCATAACCCAGGGCCGTTTACGCATTGACGCCAATTTTAAACGTTTTGTGGATGAAGAAGTTTTACCTGGCGTGGAACTGGATGCTGCCGCGTTTTGGCACAATGTTGATGAGATCGTTCACGATCTGGCGCCAGAGAATCGTCAGTTGCTGGCAGAGCGCGATCGCATTCAGGCGGCGCTTGATGAGTGGCATCGCAGCAATCCGGGGCCGGTAAAAGATAAAGCGGCCTATAAATCTTTCCTGCGTGAACTGGGCTACCTGGTGCCACAGCCTGACCACGTTACGGTGGAAACCACGGGCATCGACAGCGAAATCACCAGTCAGGCGGGGCCACAGCTGGTGGTTCCGGCGATGAACGCCCGCTACGCGTTGAACGCGGCGAACGCTCGCTGGGGCTCACTGTACGATGCGTTATACGGCAGCGACATCATCCCGCAGGAAGGGGCGATGGTCAGCGGCTACGATCCGCAGCGTGGTGAGCAGGTTATCGCCTGGGTTCGGCGTTTCCTCGATGAATCACTACCGCTGGAAAATGGCAGCTATCAGGATGTGGTGGCGTTTAAGGTGGTCGATAAACAATTACGCATCCAGTTGAAAAATGGTAAAGAAACCACGTTACGTACTCCAGCACAGTTTGTCGGTTACCGTGGCGATACTGCTGCGCCGACCTGCATTTTGCTGAAAAATAACGGCCTGCATATTGAGCTACAAATCGATGCCAACGGGCGGATTGGCAAAGACGATTCGGCGCACATCAACGATGTTATCGTCGAAGCGGCCATCAGTACCATTCTCGACTGCGAAGATTCGGTTGCGGCGGTTGATGCGGAAGATAAAATCCTGCTGTACCGCAACCTGCTGGGCCTGATGCAGGGGACTCTGCAAGAGAAAATGGAGAAGAACGGTCGGCAAATCGTGCGTAAACTGAATGACGATCGTCAGTACACTGCCGCCGATGGATCTGAAATTTCTCTGCACGGACGCTCGTTGCTGTTTATCCGCAACGTGGGTCATTTGATGACCATTCCTGTGATTTGGGACAGCGAAGGCAATGAAATCCCGGAAGGCATTCTTGATGGCGTCATGACTGGCGCGATTGCCCTCTATGATTTAAAAGTGCAGAAAAACTCGCGCACTGGCAGCGTCTATATTGTGAAACCGAAAATGCACGGTCCGCAGGAAGTGGCGTTCGCCAACAAACTGTTTTCCCGCGTTGAGACAATGCTCGGTATGGCACCGAATACCCTGAAAATGGGCATTATGGATGAAGAACGCCGGACCTCGCTGAACTTGCGTAGCTGTATCGCTCAGGCGCGCAACCGCGTGGCGTTCATCAATACCGGTTTCCTCGACCGTACCGGCGATGAAATGCATTCGGTGATGGAAGCGGGCCCGATGCTGCGTAAAAACCAGATGAAATCGACGCCGTGGATCAAAGCCTACGAACGTAATAACGTGCTTTCCGGTCTGTTCTGTGGGCTACGTGGAAAAGCGCAAATCGGTAAAGGCATGTGGGCAATGCCGGACCTGATGGCAGACATGTACAGCCAGAAGGGCGACCAATTGCGTGCCGGGGCAAACACGGCCTGGGTTCCGTCGCCAACTGCCGCTACGCTCCATGCGCTGCACTACCACCAAACCAACGTACAGAGCGTGCAAGCCAACATTGCCCAGACCGAGTTCAATGCTGAATTTGAACCGCTGCTGGACGATCTGCTGACTATTCCGGTTGCTGAAAACGCTAACTGGTCGGTGGAAGAGATCCAACAAGAGCTGGATAACAACGTGCAGGGGATTCTGGGGTACGTGGTGCGTTGGGTGGAGCAGGGGATTGGTTGTTCAAAAGTGCCGGATATTCATAACGTGGCGCTGATGGAAGACCGCGCAACGCTGCGTATCTCCAGCCAGCATATCGCCAACTGGTTACGTCACGGTATTCTGACCAAAGAACAGGTGCAGGCGTCGCTGGAGAATATGGCGAAAGTGGTTGATCAGCAAAACGCTGGCGATCCGGCTTATCGTCCGATGGCGGGGAATTTCGCTAACTCGTGTGCTTTTAAAGCTGCCAGCGATTTAATCTTCCTCGGCGTGAAACAGCCAAACGGCTATACCGAACCGTTATTACACGCCTGGCGTTTACGCGAAAAAGAAAGTCATTAATAGCGTCAAAAAAGCCCCGGCAAGTTTTATTGTCGGGGCTATGATAGTAACTGCGGTAGTACATTTATCCCGGAAATAACCGGAGCGATTATCAGGGTTTAACAATATTAAATACCCGTAGCGCATTACTAGCGGGCCTAAAACAACAATATGGACATCTTAACGATACTCTGCGCCTGCGTGTGCGGAACAGAAACCCTTACCCGATATACTTGTTATGCCAGAGGTAGCAATTGCGTTAGCAGCGTACTGTTGCTGTAAAGTATAACGCCTATATTTTACAGTTCAGTCCTCTTTTGCTTATTACAACCTTAAGTATATCAAGCATATAAAGATAATAAGAGACTGAACAATATGGTTACCTGGACCCAAATGTATATGCCGATGGGAGGACTGGGGCTATCCGCTCTGGTCGCCCTGATCCCGATAATATTCTTCTTCGTTGCACTCGCGGTATTACGTCTGAAAGGACATGTCGCCGGAGCAACAACCCTTATATTATCTATTCTGATTGCGATATTCGCCTTTAAAATGCCGATTGATATGGCATTTGCTGCTGCGGGCTATGGCTTTATTTATGGATTATGGCCTATTGCGTGGATTATTGTTGCGGCGGTGTTCCTGTATAAATTAACCGTTGCCAGCGGTCAGTTTGATATTATCCGCAGCTCGGTTATCTCCATCACTGACGATCAGCGTTTGCAGGTGTTACTGATTGGTTTCTCCTTTGGCGCGCTGCTGGAAGGGGCGGCTGGCTTTGGTGCGCCGGTGGCGATTACCGGTGCGCTGCTGGTGGGCCTGGGCTTCAAACCGTTATACGCGGCGGGGCTGTGTCTGATTGCCAACACTGCGCCGGTGGCGTTTGGTGCGTTGGGCGTGCCGATTCTGGTCGCCGGTCAGGTAACGGGAATCGATCCGTTCCACATTGGCGCAATGGCGGGACGTCAGTTACCGTTCCTGTCGGTTCTTGTGCCGTTCTGGCTGGTAGCAATGATGGACGGCTGGAAAGGGGTGAAAGAGACGTGGCCAGCGGCGCTGGTTGCTGGGGGAAGCTTCGCTGTCACGCAGTTCTTTACCTCTAACTATATTGGTCCGGAACTGCCGGATATTACTTCGGCGCTGGTGAGTATCGTCTCACTCGCTTTATTCCTTAAAGTCTGGCGGCCGAAAAATACCGAAACGGCAATCAGCATGGGACAATCCGCATGTGCGATGGTGGTGAATAAACCATCTTCTGGCGGTCCCGTGCCTTCAGAATATAGTCTGGGGCAAATCATTCGTGCGTGGTCACCGTTTTTAATCTTAACGGTGTTGGTCACCATCTGGACCATGAAGCCGTTTAAAGCGTTATTTGCTCCGGGCGGCGCGTTTTATTCACTGGTGATTAATTTCCAGATCCCTCATTTGCATCAACAAGTCTTGAAAGCGGCCCCCATTGTCGCCCAGCCGACGCCAATGGACGCGGTGTTTAAATTCGACCCCCTCTCTGCTGGTGGCACCGCTATTTTTATTGCGGCGATTATCTCTATCTTCATCCTCGGCGTGGGGATCAAGAAAGGTATTGGCGTCTTTGCCGAAACGCTAATTAGTCTGAAGTGGCCGATACTGTCGATTGGCATGGTGCTGGCATTTGCCTTCGTCACCAACTATTCCGGTATGTCCACCACGCTGGCGCTGGTACTGGCTGGTACAGGCGTGATGTTCCCATTCTTCTCACCGTTTCTCGGCTGGCTGGGCGTATTCCTTACCGGCTCGGACACTTCTTCAAACGCCCTGTTTGGTTCACTGCAATCGACCACGGCGCAGCAAATCAACGTCTCTGACACCCTGCTGGTGGCAGCAAACACCAGCGGCGGCGTAACTGGCAAGATGATCTCCCCGCAATCTATCGCCGTGGCCTGCGCCGCGACGGGCATGGTGGGTCGAGAATCTGAACTGTTCCGCTACACCGTGAAGCACAGTCTGATTTTTGCCAGCGTTATCGGCATTATCACGCTGTTGCAGGCGTATGTGTTTACCGGGATGTTAGTTTCGTAAGTCAATAAAGCCGGATGATCGTTAATATCATCCGGCTTCGTTGTGCACAGAAAACCCCCAGCTAGGCTGTAATGCCGATCAGTTAAGGATCAGTTGACCGATCCAGTGGCTGTGTAAGAATCCGGAAACGCTCACTTGTTTCCGGATTTTTTTATGCACATTGGACAGGCTCTTGATCTGGTATCCCGTTACGATTCTCTGCGTAACCCACTGACTTCTCTGGGGGATTACCTCGACCCCGAACTCATCTCTCGTTGCCTTGCCGAATCAGGTACTGTAACGCTACGCAAGCGCCGTCTTCCCCTCGAAATGATGGTCTGGTGTATTGTTGGCATGGCGCTTGAGCGTAAAGAACCTCTTCACCAGATTGTGAATCGCCTGGACATCATGCTGCCGGGCAATCGCCCCTTCGTTGCCCCCAGTGCCGTTATTCAGGCCCGCCAGCGCCTGGGAAGTGAGGCTGTCCGCCGCGTGTTCACGAAAACAGCGCAGCTCTGGCATAACGCCACGCCGCATCCGCACTGGTGCGGCCTGACCCTGCTGGCCATCGATGGTGTGTTCTGGCGCACACCGGATACACCAGAGAACGATGCAGCCTTCCCCCGCCAGACACATGCCGGGAACCCGGCGCTCTACCCGCAGGTCAAAATGGTCTGCCAGATGGAACTGACCAGCCATCTGCTGACGGCTGCAGCCTTCGGCACGATGAAGAACAGCGAAAATGAGCTTGCTGAGCAACTTATAGAACAAACCGGCGATAACACTCTGACGTTAATGGATAAAGGTTATTACTCACTGGGACTGTTAAATGCCTGGAGCCTGGCGGGAGAACACCGCCACTGGATGATACCTCTCAGAAAGGGAGCGCAATATGAAGAGATCAGAAAACTGGGTAAAGGCGATCATCTGGTGAAGCTGAAAACCAGCCCGCAGGCACGAAAAAAGTGGCCGGGACTGGGAAATGAAGTGACAGCCCGCCTGCTGACCGTGACGCGCAAAGGAAAAGTCTGCCATCTGCTGACGTCGATGACGGACGCCATGCGCTTCCCCGGAGGAGAAATGGCGGAACTGTACAGTCATCGCTGGGAAATCGAACTGGGATACAGGGAGATAAAACAGACGATGCAACTGAGCAGGCTGACGCTGAGAAGTAAAAAACCGGAGCTTGTGGAGCAAGAGCTGTGGGGTGTCTTACTGGCTTATAATCTGGTGAGATATCAGATGATTAAAATGGCGGAACATCTGAAAGGTTACTGGCCGAATCAACTGAGTTTCTCAGAATCATGCGGAATGGTGATGAGAATGCTGATGACATTGCAGGGCGCTTCACCGGGACGTATACCGGAGCTGATGCGCGATCTTGCAAGTATGGGACAACTTGTGAAATTACCGACAAGAAGGGAAAGGGCCTTCCCGAGAGTGGTAAAGGAGAGGCCTGGAAATACCCCACAGCCCCGAAAAAGAGCCAGTCAGTTGCTTAACTGACTGGCATTACAGCTAGGCTGGGGGTTCCGGAAAGCTTTCAGCTTTGAGCCAGTTATTAAAACCCCTTTTGATTTGTTAAAACACCTTGCGGTCTGGCAACTGCAAGTGTCAAACAAGAAATCAAAAGGGGGTCCCAATGGGGAACGAAAAGAGCTTAGCGCACACCCGATGGAACGCGCGTGGTACAGGGAATGGACGCCGGGCTTTATCAAAAACTGAAACCGTTGGTCTGTGCGCTGCCGATGGCCCGCCAGCAAATCAACATCAATACATTAGATGTCACGCAAAGTGTGATTCTTGAGGCGCTGTTTGACCCGTGGTTAAGCCCTGTTCAGGCGCGGGCGTTATTACAACAACGTCCGGCGAAGGGCTGGGAAGATGTCGATCAGTTTCTTGCACAGCCGCTACTTGCAGACGTCGATGAGCGTACTAAAAAACAGCTAAAAACCGTCCTGAGCGTGGACAGCAATTACTTCTGGCTGCGTTCAGATATCACCGTGAATGAGATTGAACTGACGATGAATTCGTTAATTGTCCGCATGGGCCCACAACACTTTTCTGTTCTCTGGCATCAGACAGGAGAAAGTGAGTGAGTTTCATGCTTGAGATTTTTTTCCCGCTTTGCGCCGCTGATCCCATCCGTTGGCAGCGCCATACACCCGACGTGGAGCACGGTATCTGGCCTGACGTTGCTGATGAATGTCTCCAGCAATGGCTGCAAACTGATGCGATTCGACTCTACATTCCCGGCGAATGGATCAGCGTCTGGCAGGTTGAACTGCCTGATGTGCCCCGCAAGCAGATACCGACGATTCTGCCCGCCTTGCTGGAAGAAGAGCTGAACCAGGATATCGATGAACTGCATTTTGCCCCGTTGAAAATCGACCAGCAACTGGCAACCGTAGCTGTGATTCACCAGCAGCATATGCGCAACATTGCGCAGTGGTTGCAGGCAAACGGCATCACCCGCGCTACCGTCGCGCCGGACTGGATGTCCATTCCTTGTGGGTTTATGGCTGGCGATGCGCAACGGGTTATCTGCCGCATCGATGAATGCCGGGGATGGAGCGCCGGGCGGGCGCTGGCTCCGGTCATGTTCCGCGCACAGCTCAATGAGCAGAATTTACCGATTTCACTAACCGTGGTCGGCATTGCACCGGAAGAACTGTCTGCATGGGCTGGTGCGGACGCGAACGCCTGACCGTTACGGCTCTGCCCGCCATTACCACTTATGGCGAACCGGAAGGGAACCTGCTAACAGGGCCGTGGCAGCCTCGTGTCAGCTACCGAAAACAGTGGGCGCGCTGGCGGGTGATGATTCTGCCGATATTGCTGATTCTGGTTGCGCTGGTAGTGGAACGGGGCGTGACGTTATGGAGCGTCAGCGAACAGGTGGCGCAAAGCCGCACCCAGGCGGAGAAACAGTTCTTAACGCTATTCCTGGAGCAGAAGCGGATTGTGAATTTACGCTCTCAGATGACGATGGCGCTGAAAAAATATCGCCCACAGGCCGACGATACCTGGCTGCTCGCAGAATTGTCAGTGATCGCCAGTACCCTGAAATCAGCGTCACTTTCCGACATCGAAATGCGTGGTTTCACCTTTGATCAAAAACGCCAGACGCTTCACCTTCAGCTACGGGCTGCGAACTTTGCCAGCTTCGACAAACTGCGTAGCGCACTGGCGGCAGATTATGTTGTGCAACAGGACGCGTTACAGAAAGAGGGTGATGCGGTTTCCGGCGGCGTAACGTTGCGGAGGAAATAACATGTTACGCGATAAATTTATTCACTATTTTCAGCAATGGCGTGAACGCCAGTTAAGCCGTGGCGAACACTGGCTGACACAACACCTGGCGGGGCGTTCTCCGCGTGAAAAAGGCATGTTACTGGCAGCGGTAGTGTTCCTGTTTAGCGCCGGATATTACGTCCTCATCTGGCAGCCGTTGAGCGAACGGATAGAACAACAGGAGACGATGTTGCAGCAGCTGGTGGCGATGAACGCGCGACTGAAGAGCGCCGCGCCGAATATTATTGCGGCGCGAAAATCCGGCACGACAACGCCAGCACAGGTATCGCGGGTCATCAGCGACAGCGCTTCCGCGCACTCTGTGGTCATCAAACGGATTGCCGAGCGTGGGGAGAATATTCAGGTCTGGATAGAACCTGTGGTGTTTAATGACCTGCTGAACTGGTTAAAGGCGCTGGATGAAAAGTACGCGCTGCGGGTGGCACAAATTGATGTCAGTGCGGGTGAGAAGCCTGGGATGGTGAATGTGCAGCGACTGGAGTTTGGGCGGGGGTAGGTATTGCCATTTCCTTAACCCCACCTGATAACCCTTAGCCCAATGGTGAGTGCGGAACTGTCAAACCCGCTCACCGGGCTGAGTTTCGATGTAGCAAGAATTATCTCCCTCCAGACCACCACGGAATATTCGGTAACACTGAAGGAACCTGTTTTTCACCATGTAGCCTTCGTTAATCGACACCTTTCTCAGACTGTAAAGTTGCTTAAGTGTTTTGACACATTATGATTATTAATAGTTGTAATAAATCATTGAGTAACAATTGATAGGCCAAAACATATAGGATAATTCTAGTGTGATCTGTATTTTGTGTAACCTGGAAGTTAGTAAAATTCCTGGAGATAATCAGAAAGGGAATTTCAAATAAGCATAATAATTTCCAGTGAAACTATTCGTCGATTTTAAGAAATGTCTGCTCAGGTATATCTACTGAGGGATGGTGTTGGTTGTAACACTGGTTAAAATAAACACACAAAAATAATCAAGATGTATATTTTAATCGACAAAAATAATTACTCGCGGAATTATTGATGGGTGTTAAATAACACCGTTTAAATGTGATGTAAATCACAAATGTGACTGTAAAGAGGGTGCTGTAGATATAAATAAGAAGTACATGAGTGAATTTTAAATAGGGAAATAGTTTCTTGCTAAACAATTTATTGGTAATCAATCGCATGCGTTCTGGTTTGAGATAGATTACAGGTGTTACTACGCATAAAATTCATGGGTGGTATTATAATCAAGTAGTTAACAGTAATAGTGAAAAATAATTTCTTGCGAAATTAGCGGCCCGTTTTGAATAAGTGTGTTCCGGAGTAATCCAGAACGCATGCTGCTTTACATCTTTTTCAAGCCATATTGGTTAAGCAAAAAGAAGTAGAAATAATTTCCTGAGAAATTAACTCAACATTCTGAAACGGCCAGTTTTCTGAAATTACCAGAAGACCGAATACATTCATGCCTGAAGAATGGATTAGAAGAAACGAGACGGAAATAGATCTATTTATCCCTGCGGAAATAATTTCTGCTGAAATTGTTTGCGGCTATTAAAAAGGTCAAACCGTCTGACTAAATTTTATCCAGTTACAAACAAGTATTACCTCCAGTGTATTGGTAGCTGTTAAGCCAGGGGCGGTAGCATACCTGAAGAGAATAGGATCACATCACCAAATGGCAAGAAGTGGATTTGAAGTCCAGAAAGTCACCGTAGAGGCATTATTTCTACGAGAAATACGAACACGCTTTGGTAAGTTCCGTCTGGGATATCTGTGGGCGATTCTCGAACCCTCTGCGCATTTGCTGATACTGTTGGGCATTTTTGGTTACATTATGCACCGCACGATGCCAGACATCTCGTTCCCGGTGTTTTTACTTAATGGCCTGATTCCCTTTTTTATCTTTAGCAGTATCAGCAAACGTTCTGTAAGTGCTATTGAAGCGAACCAGGGGCTGTTTAATTATCGCCCAGTAAAACCCATCGATACGATCATTGCGCGCGCCCTGCTTGAGACGCTGATTTACGTTTCTGTTTATATTCTGCTTATGCTCATTGTCAGGATGGCAGGCGAATATTTCGAGATAACAAATTTTTTACAACTTGTGGCTACCTGGAGTCTGCTGATCATTCTTTCATGCAGCGTCGGCTTAATATTCATGGTCGTTGGTAAAACCTTCCCCGAAATGCAAAAGGTTCTGCCGATACTTCTTAAGCCCCTTTATTTCATCTCCTGCATCATGTTCCCTCTGCACTCAATTCCAAAGCAATACTGGTCATATCTACTCTGGAACCCACTAGTGCATGTCGTGGAGTTAAGCCGTGAGGCCGTTATGCCTGGCTATATTAGCGAAGGTGTGAGTCTGAACTACCTGGCAATGTTCACATTGATAACTCTGTTCATTGGTCTGGCGTTATATCGAACTCGTGAGGAGGCAATGCTGACATCATGATTAAGATTGAGAATTTGACGAAGTCATATCGCACGCCAACGGGTCGACATTATGTGTTTAAGGATTTAAACCTCGAAATCCCTTCAGGAAAAAGTGTTGCCTTTATTGGTCGTAATGGTGCGGGTAAATCAACGTTACTGAGAATGATTGGTGGCATTGACCGCCCCGACAGTGGAAAGATCATCACTAATAAAACAATATCATGGCCAGTCGGCCTTGCAGGTGGATTTCAGGGAAGTTTAACCGGACGCGAAAACGTAAAATTTGTTGCGCGGTTATACGCGAAGCAAGAAGAACTGAAAGAGAAAATTGAGTTTGTTGAAGAATTTGCCGAACTTGGCAAGTACTTCGATATGCCGATTAAAACTTACTCATCAGGTATGCGATCGCGTTTAGGCTTTGGTTTAAGCATGGCATTTAAGTTTGATTATTATATCGTCGATGAAGTAACGGCGGTCGGTGATGCCAGGTTTAAAGAAAAATGCGCTCAATTGTTTAAAGAAAGGCATAAAGAATCTAGCTTTTTAATGGTTTCACATAGTTTGAATTCATTGAAAGAGTTTTGTGATGTGGCGCTATTCATACCTAGAGATCATCAGACTTGTCTTTATCAGAATATTAATGACGCAATTAAGTTATATCAAAATGATGAAAATTTGAACATTTAGTGGAGCTAAAAATGCGTAAAGTTATCACCTTTGGTACATTTGATGTATTACATATAGGTCATATAAATATCTTAAAAAGGGCAAAAAAAATGGGGGACTATCTAATAGTTGGCGTCTCATCCGATTATTTGAATTTCTCAAAAAAACAGAGGTATCCTGTTTATCCGGAAACTGAGCGTCTTGAAATAATTAGGTCCTTAAAATTTGTAGATGAAGTTTTTATTGAAGAGTCATTGGAATTAAAGGGCGAGTATATTAAAAAATTTAAGGCAGATATCTTAGTGATGGGAGATGATTGGCTAGGGCGATTTGATGAATATAAGGAATTATGTGAAGTATCATATCTGCCAAGAACTGTTGGTATTTCAACGACAGAACTAATTTCTCAAATCAAAAGATATGGTTAATTTTGGAGAGGGATTTTGAAATTTCATTCAGAGATAAAAAACTCTATAAAAAATGCGAAGAAATTCAAAGGTATTTTATTTGTTAATATAATATCTTATCTGCTGCTAACAATTGCGATAAGAAAAGGTCATTCGAAAGAGATTTTAAAATTTAAGTGGTTGATTTTACTTTTTGGCGGGAGTGTCGCTAAATATTTTGTTGCTAGGGCTTCATTTCTTAATGGTGATTATATATTTGCTAAGAAATTATATCAAGAGATAATTAAGGTAAACCCAATACATACTGATAGCTATTATGGGTTGGCTGATGTTTATAGACTAACCGGAAATAAATTAGAAGCGAAGGATGTACTCATTCAAGTTTTTAATTTTTCTGATCGTTTGAAAACTTGGCTATTATTGGCGAACTTGGTTGATACAAAAAAAGATTATGATGAATTATTGAATCATTGGGAAAGGGAATGTTCTTATAGGAATATACTTAAGTATCATTATGATGTGAACGATTACCTTATAATTGCTGCGTTAAGGGCTAAACTATATGAAGAAGCATTAAATCGGGTTAAAGTATTGTTGGGAAGTATAAATTCTGAGGCTTTTATCTTACCAAAAACTAGCAATAAAAACTTTTCTGTTAATGCTGCTAAAATTGCATTATTAGGTCTAAAAAAAATATTGGATGCTAATAAAATACAGTTTTTTTTAGTTAGCGGAACATTACTTGGTTGTATTCGTGATAAAAAATTACTAAAACATGACAAAGATATTGATATAGGAGTATGGAGCGAAACAAATCTATCCGTATTATCAACGAAAATTGCTTGCTCTGGCTTGTTTGATATTGCACCTATGCGCTCACCGTATACGTTGAGAATAAAACATGTTAATGGTGTGGCAATCGACATATTTTTTCATTATCGAGATCATGACAGCTATTGGCATGCGGGTTCAAAGCTGAGATGGAACAATACTCCATTTAATTTGATTTCTTATGGTTTTCTTGGGAACGTGTTTTTAATACCAGAAAATTATGATTTATATTTGACTGAGAATTATGGAAACTGGATGCAAGAAAAAATGAAATTTGACTCTGCATTCGATACACCCAATCATGAAATAGTTAATATGTATGAATTAAAAATACACGCGTATAAAAAGCTAATAATAAACATGAAAATTGGTAGTGTTGAAGGCGTTAGATATTATGAAGATAAATTAAATGAACTTGGGTGTATTATATCTAAGCCTTGAGGTCTATATAACTGAATATATTAAATATTAAAAAATAATCATGGGGACATAGTATGTTGTTAACTAAGTTAGCTAAAAAAATATGCCAATCCAAAGAATATATTAACGGAATTTCTCTATACAAAAAAAAAGAATGGGAGAAGGCATTATTGTTCTTTGAGAAATCAATCATAAAAAAAACAAAACATGCGGAGAGCTATTTTAAAGCAGGAATATGCAATCTTAAATTGCATAGATATGAAGAGGCATTTAAATATATAAGTAAAGCATTAGAATTGGAACCCTCAAATATACAGTGGAAAGAACAACTCGAACAGTGTGCAAGGCATCTTGATAAGTTAAATAATCATATGGTGAGCAAATCATCTACTGAAGAAGATTTATTAAGGGAAAAACTTAATACAGACTTTAATAATCCAAAATTACACGATAGACTTGCTGAGGTTCTTCATAAAAAAGGGCGTTGGTGGCAGGAAGTTGATACGCTGAAAAACGCAATAAAATTAGATCCTTCAATACCTGAACGTTATTTCAAACTTGGCACCGCATTAGAAAAGATGGGGCGTTTTAATGAGGCTAGTATATATTATAAAAAAGGACTTGAATTTAATAAAAAACATGATGCTATTTGGTATTATGCACTCGGATATTCGCTTGAATCTGATGAAACAAACAATGTAGAAAATGTCCGTAGTTCTAAAATAGCATATGCGACAGCTATATCGTTAGACAAAAAATTAAATAGTAATAAATTTGGAATAGGAGCATTTCATCAATATAAGGGACGCTGGGCTAAGGCTATTGATGCGTATGAAAAACATACATCCATAAATCCATTATGTGCAGAGCTATATTATAGGCTCGGATTATCTTATGATAGATGTTATCAATGGGATAAAGCCGCAGAGAATTATCGCAAGGCATTATCACTCGATGAAAATCATCCTTATTGGCATTATAGGCTAGGGTTTGTTTTAGAGAGAAGTCAAAAGTATCTTGATGCTGCTGTTGCTTATCAATTTGCAGCACAAAGCAATATCAAACATATCTCGATTTGGTACTATAGATCTGGGTACGCATATGCTAAGGCTAATAAATACAGGCAATCCTGTGAAATGTATATAAAAGCATATGACTCTTCTCAGGAAATTTATGCATCACAAATAAAAGTTATTGATAACAATGATACCCATTTAAACTCTTACAGAAAAAAACTTAAATATGAAAGCAGGATTAATACTTTAGAGTCAGCAATTTCTAATTCATGCATAAATTATGGATTATGGTATGAATTAGGTAAAACATATGAATCTTCATGTAATTGGAATGATGCTGTCATTGCATATCATGAAGGTATTATGAGAAACAATACATATACCAAAGACTATTATTATAGAATCGGATATTCATTATTCCGCGATGGGAATTATCAACAGGCATGTAATTTTTTTCGTAAAATAGAGATTTTTGGAACACCGTATGGGGCTCCTGATGATATTCTAACAAAAAATTTAACTTTTAGGAGGAATGCTACATACACTGAATTTTATGAAACATTATCAATTGAAAAAAACACTATACTTTATGAAAGCTTTCATGGTGCAAGTATTTCTTGTAACCCATATGCATTATTTTTAGATATTATTGATGATCAACGATTTGATAATTTCAGACATATTTGGGTTATCAATAATGAAAAAAAAATCCCTGAGCAGCTAAAAAATAAAAAAAATGTATATTTTGTTTCAAGGCAAAGTGATTTATACATGCAATGTTTGGCATCATGTGAATTTTTGATAAATAATGTTAGTTTTCCTGAGTATTTTATAAGAAAGAAAGGGCAGCGATATTTAAATACTTGGCATGGAACTCCTATAAAATTTCTTGGAAAAGATATTAAAGATGAATTTTTAGCACATAAAAATGTGGCTAGAAATTTCCTTCACACAACACATTTACTTAGTCCTAATACACACACAACTAATATTTTATTAGATAGGTATGATATATCTAATATATTTAGTGGGGAAATTAAAGAGTTAGGTTATCCTCGCATTGACCGGACTATTAATCTTAGCTCTGAACGGAAGGAATATATACGTAGGAAAATTAATGCGAACGTTTACGATAAAGTAGTCTTGTATGCTCCAACTTGGAGAGGAATACATGGAAAGGCAACTTTAGATATAGAAAAACTAAAGAACGATCTTGAAAAGTTGGCTGACCAGGATTGTCATATCGTTTTCCGTGGTCATCATATGATCGAAAAATTAGTAAGTGAGCAGAATATTTCTGGTATAACAATTGTTCCTTCTGAGATTGACACGAATGAGTTACTAGGGGCGATTGATATTCTTATCACAGATTATTCAAGTATTGCTTTCGATTTTTTTGTAATGAATAGACCAGTAATTTACTATGCGTATGATATTGAGCAATATAATAATGAGAGAGGGTTGTATTTTCCTCTAAATGAATTACCTGGAACCGTTTGTTTTAATGATGTAGAGTTACTTAACACGTTAAGTGGATATCTTCGTAATGAAATATATTTCGATGCATCTAAAGGTATTGATAAGTTTTGTAAAAATGATGATGGAAGTGTATGTGGAAAAGTAATTGAATGGTTCTTCTTTGAAGAAAAATCCATATTGCTTAATAAAAACAAAAATAAAAATATACTTTTTTATATTGGTCCATTTATTCCAAATGGTATATTGTCATCATGGCTAAATCTTATATCGGTAATTGATCGTGATAAATATAATATTTCTTTGGTTGTTGACCCAAAATCAATTCATGGTTTTCAAGAACGGTTCGAGCAGTTTAAGAGAGTCTCTCCAGATATTCAAGTCATTGGAACTTGTGGAAACATGCTTTATAATATTGAAGAGAAATGGCTTAATGATAAATTAAATAATCAATTCACCCTGGCAAGTAAGGAAATGTATGATATTCTTGATCATGCTTACCAACGAGAGTTTTTAAGGCTCTTTGGCTATAGTCATATTGATCATCTAATCCATTTTGAAGGTTATAATCAATCTTGGGTTATCCGGTTTGCTAATGCTCCGAAAGATACAGTTAGAAATAAAATAATATTTCAACATAATGATAAGTTGAGCGAGTGGAGAGAAAGATTTCCATATCTTAGAGTTGTTTTTGATTTTTATAAATCTTACAATAAAATTGTTTCTGTTTCTGAAAAAACGATGGAGTTGAACAGAGATAACTTAAGCGAATTTTTTAATATTGAGCATGATAAGTTTATTTATTGTGATAATGTTCAGAATCCAGATGAGGTGATTAAAAAATCTGATGATATTGATACAAGTGGATTTATTTTTGAAAATGATAAAATCTACTTTATAACTTTGGGCAGACTTTCAGTCGAAAAAGATCAACAAAAGTTGATTAATGCCTTTTGCAGATTACAAAAATTATATCCTAATATTGAGTTATTAATTCTTGGAGACGGCCCCCTCAAGATTGATTTACAACGCCAGATTATAACTTTAGGACTTGAAAAATCCGTACATCTTCTGGGACGCATATCAAATCCTTTTCCACTGCTAAAGAGAGCTGACTGTTTTGTCCTCTCTTCAAATCATGAAGGGCAACCTATGGTTCTTTTCGAAGCAATGATTCTAGATAAACCTATAATATCAACTGACATTACTGGTTCTAGAAGTGCTCTTGAAGGGCGTTCTGGTGTATTAGTTGAAAATAGTGTAGACGGTCTCTTCAACGGAATGCGGGACTTTATCTTGGGAAGGTTGGAGTTTAAACATTTTGACATTGAATCTTATCAAAAAAATGCTTTGTCGATGTTTTATGAAAAATGCCTTCATTAAAGCATTAATCTATATCATGATCGTCAAGAACCATTGATTGATTTGTAAGGAGGTATACCTCCTTACAAATTAAAGTAAATTTAGTTAAGTTAATAAATAATTATGAATAAGACAGTTTTACATATTAACAGTAATATAACCACAGATGAAATTAGTTTATTGTTGCAGGCATCCAAGTATAAATATATTCATTTTGAAATAATTGGGAAAGGTGATTCATGTAAAAATTTAATTGAGTTTTCATATCATGATTATAATTTAAAAAAACAATTAATTGCTTTAACTAATGCTGGTTTTATGTCGTACGTTCATCGTGGAAATGTAACTTCATTGGTTCACTTTGATGAGATAAAAAACCTCTGGATTCCAGTAAAAGAAAAAAAGTTTTCTATTAATTCTGATGGGATTGTATATACGTTACAACGGGCTGCATGCAAAATAAATGAAAAGCTACTGATTGTTTTCTCTCAGATGCCAATTGAACCATATTCTGCAAGCTTGTACAGATATTTTGCAAAAAACTTTTCTACAATTGATAAATATATTGGAAAAAATGTTTCTATATTAAGAGTGGCTGATATCGGAGGAATTACTGGCTCATTTTACTTAAATACAAATGCATTACCAACCAATGCTGATAAAATTAAAAGCCTTATATTAGAAGTTATTGAACAATGTCAAATAAAATCAGATGATGTCGTACTTTATGGATGCTCAAAAGGAGGTACGGCAGCCGTTTATCATGGATTAACTAATAATTATAAAATAGTAGCGGTGGATCCTATATTAAATGATGAACATTATATAAATAATAAAAATGATCTACATTTAATAGAGGGAGTTTTTCCTCAGCCAAAGGAAGAGTTATTCAAAAAAGTCATTGATGACTATTTAATAAACTATAAGGGGAATATGTCTTATTTTATTGTTTCACAAAATTCGGAACAGTACAAATATATTATGGATATTATAAATCCAATCATCACTTATTCAACAGTTGCAAATAGCATCAATGATAAAATTAAAAGCCATCCTGATGTTGGGCCACAATCAATTCATATGATTGTAGCAATGATTAATATGGCTCTTTCTGGAATAAAACTATCTAACGGCATCTATGATTTTGTTTAAATAATATGGCTTTAAGATTAAATTCTGTTTTTATACTTGCGGTGATTTGCAGTATCCAAATTTGTAGCGCTGCTATTTTAAGTAAAAGCTATTCACATAATGATATTCATATCACTCTGCCATTATTATTTAATGAGTACGATGATGTACTCAGTCAGTATGACGGGGCAAAATATTTATACCCTAGTTCATTTGCTCTTGATGATGATAATAATATTTATATTCAGTATATTTTTGAGCCAAAACAAAAGGATAATATATTAGTTTGTTATAATAAAAAAGGAAATTACCTTGGGTACTATAAGATACCAAGTGGTGGGCGAGGCGGGGCTGGCGAAGGTTTGGCTATTATACAAGACTATAATGGGTTTAATGTTGTATATGTCGTTTCGAATACGGGAACCTTGCAAAGATATAATATGGTGAGTAGCTTGTATGGTGACAGATTATTTAAGGAAAGAGATTTTTCAATTAATGCTTTTAACCAATTTTCGATGAGTCAAGACTATTGGCTTATTGAAGGTTATGAAAGCGAAAGAAGTATAAAGTATAGTAGAAATAGACTTGAACTATATTCAGTAAGTGGAGATTTATTAAGAGTAATTTATTTACAGAATAATTATTCTGGATATATTGTATCAGATGCGAGTCCTGATGCAAAGAATTATAATAAAAGACAAGGGATAGCTTTAGGTGATGGTTTTTTTGTTGCTAGTTATGGTGCCTTTTACTATTCCAAAATGGAAAGTACTTATAATACATATCAAGGCATTAGAGTTTTTGATTTTTCCGGAAAGCTTTTATCTGAAAAAATTTTCCATCCAAATGAAATGATGAATGTTCTCAAAAAAATGGGCTTAACAGTTTCTAGAATTGAAAATGAGGGAGTGATAGTCAAGAATAATACTATTTACAGTATGTATATTTATAGTGATAGATACCATCATAAAACCTCCAGAAGTGAAGGGATCATTATTCTACTGGATGAATTTACTCAATAAGAAATCAGACGAGTTTTCATTATATAAAAGTGATATGTTTATATGGTAAAATAATTATATGAACTAAATATATAGGAATATATTTTTATGAGTCATATAGTTATAAAAATAAGGATTCTTGAAGGTAATGCTTTTATTCTACGTTGATAATTTAGAATAAATTATGATATTGACTTTGATCCAAACAAAAAATCTTTATTCATACCCAATGCATTCTCAAATTTTACTCCTCCATAATAACCCCCATTAACCTGCGTCTTCACCAATAAATACCCCCGAAACTTCTTAAACAGTTTCATGTCCGGTTTAAAATCGGCCTGCCAGAACTGGTGCAAATGCCCTTGATACGTCAAGCCTTTGATGTCGTACAGGGCATTGCCCATCACTTTGAGTGGTTTGTTATGAATCAGCGCAGAGATCCCCGCCGTACTGTTAATCGTCACTACCGCTTTTGCATGGCGTAATAATTCCGGCATCGGGAGATCGTGCACATAAATGACTCGCTCATCTAAGCCATATTCCTTACTCAATCGCTTAATTAATGGTCGATAGAGTCTGTGACCACGATCCATCGGATGATGTTTGATCACCAAATAACTTTCTTTCGGCGCTTTACGTGAAAATGAGTACATGACTTCATTAATATAGTCACGCACATCGTTATAATTACTGTGGTTACGAATCTGGCTATCGTTATACACCTGCAAAACGGCAAGATAATAACGCTGATCCAGCTCATTCATTAACCTCGGCAATACCTTGCGCTGTGTTACCTTGTAAAGTTGCTTGCGCCAGTACGCACGAACCCAGCAACGTGCTTCATACCAGGGGGAAAATGATTTGTGGTGGCGGTAGCGAGGGAACTCATGACGGTAATGCCAGCCCATCAGGTAATACCACATCGCATGGCCAATGCGTTTCATCGTTGAAGGTTTTAAGTTCTCAACGTGCGGCGCAGGCATATCTGGCAACTTACGATAAAAATCCGGATCGCGCGGTAGCGAGGAATATGCGTTCACTCCGCCTTCTTCAACGGTTATAAATTGCGGGCGTAAATATCCTTCCTCAAATGCCAGAAAGCGGATCCCTTTCGACTTTGCCCAGCGTTTTGCTTCTTTGTGCAATGGGCGGCAGTCACCAAAGCAGAGGATGGTATCAAAGTCATATTGCCGGTGGAGAGCCCGTAACCATCCGGGAAACTCTTTCGGCGTTTGGTAGTAAGCCAGGTATTGTCGATGGCGGCAGTAAAAACGATCCCCGCCGTTGAAGACAACATTCACAGCGTTACGGCCTAATGACTCTAACCATTCGGCGACGTCATTGAAAAAAGGTCCCATCGGTCCCTGCAATAGCAGATATTTTTTACCCGATAATAAAATGGTTAGTGCGTTGCCTTGCATAAATAATCTGTGTAATAGTCAACTATGAAATTGTTTAGCCAAATCTGACCTTGCAGAACATAATTAATTTGCGGTAATAGCGTATTACCCGCCCCGCTTTTTTTCGGGTAATAAACATCGGCTTACGCGGCGTCTGGATTAAATATTCCGCAGCTTCCTCAACCGTAATAGGCT
Source organism: Escherichia sp. E.sYA108 (assembly GCF_011754335.1). NCBI lineage: Bacteria > Pseudomonadati > Pseudomonadota > Gammaproteobacteria > Enterobacterales > Enterobacteriaceae > Escherichia > Escherichia sp. E.sYA108. The sequence goes on from NZ_JAAQVZ010000001.1 coordinate 817,721, forward strand.
GTAGCCGTGTTGGGTGAATATATGTTGGGTAAACAATCAACGCCTGATAGATCAAGTCTGCTATCGTTAATCTGCGCTCGCGGCGCGGGCAATGATGTTCATCAACGGTTAAACCCCAACCGGCATAGAAGGGCAGGCCGTAACAATGAACTTGCTTGCCATGTAATAACGCTTCAAACCCGGACAATGATGTCATGGTGTGCACTTCATCTGCGCGCTGGATGCATTGAATAATATCTGCGTCCAGTGCCTGATAATCAGCGAGTTCAGCAATTAGTTCTGTCGGAATATTGCCCTTGCGATTCCCCACCAGTACATCCGGGTGCGGTTTATAAATAATGTAAGCGTGCGGATTGCGCTCGCGTACTGTGCGTAATAACTCAAGGTTGCTCTTAATCGACACAGTGCCTGTTTTAATTGAGGCATCGTCTTCTACCTGACCCGGCACCAGGATGATTTTTTTATCTTTGGCCTCGGCAGGCAGAGAGAAATCGGCCCCCAGGTTGTATTTGCTCAGTTTGCTTTCAACCAGTCGCTGGCGTAATTTTTCAGCTCGCATCTGCTGCGCCAGCGTTAACTGGCTGTGATTAAGCAGGACTTCCAGGTCGCTGGGGCGCGTGGCGTCATAGTAGATCCCGCGTTTATCCAGTACCAACGATAGCGGCGGCAAAAGGTCAGAGCCAAGTCCGGATGAACGCAGAAAACCATCTTCCATTCGCCATAACGGCAGTGATTTTTGTTGCGCTTCGGCTAGCCATTGCTGTTCTCCCTTTACACCCCATACCACGCAAGCCGTCGCCGCAGTACAACGGCGTGAATAACTCAGTCTGTTTGTTGCGGTACACAAGAAAGGTTTCAGGATTGCCGACTTCCACAGCGTTAAGCCTGGCGCCCATAAATAGCCATTACGCTGTTGCTGATGGTTGCGCTGTAATTGCAGCCATTGCAGTACGGTAAACAGATCGCTTGCGGCCCCCGTGAGCGGGTCGATATAGCGACAGTAACGCAGGTATGCAGCGGCAAAAAGTTCTTCCAGCGTGGCAGAACCGCGTCGGGCAGATAACAAAGCGGACTGCGGATGGCGATCGTCGGTTAAGCCCCAGCCTGCATACCAGGGCTGGCCGAAACATGTTACTGGTTTTCCTGCCAGCAAGGCTTCAAAGCCGTATTGGGATGTCACGACGTAAACCCGGGAAACGTGTCGCAATAGCGACTGCGGGCTGACATTCTCGGCAATCAAACGTACTCGTTGCGTGGCACGCAGATCAGCGAAATAACCTGTTTTCTTTCCTTCCAGGACATCCGGATGCACCTTCACCCAAATTTCGGCTTGAGGATTTTCCTCCATCGCAGCTTCCAGCATGGCAGCAAACTCATGCGGGCCAGCATTGCCATACGTCACGGACATGTCATTAAATGTCTGATCGACAACCAGAACGATGTCTGCACGTTCTGACTCATCAGCCACAAATGCAGGCGCCAGGTTATATTTCGACAAATCCCCGGTCACGATGGTGTGCATCGCTTCTCTGGCCTGATCAGCCAATGCCGCATTTCCGGCTTTATCCTGTACCAGTTTCTCCAGCGCCGAAGGCTTGCTGGCATCGTAGTAAATGCCACAATCATCCACCACCAGAGAAAGCGGCGGCTCGCCATTGACGCCAAGATCCAGCGAACGCACAAATCCATCTTCCAGACGAATGACGGGTTTTCCCGCTGCTTTGGCGATGGCGACTGGTTTCGCCGCGCTGGGACGATGTCCCCACACGGCGATAGCATCGACGTTTTGCGGAACAGGGCGCAGCAGAGAAAGTTTCTGGCATGGTTGCGCCAGAAATTTCTCCAGATGCGGAATACGCCAGATGCCAGGCGAGTAAATGCCAATCATGCGTTTTCAGCCAGTTCCTGTGCCCTCAGGGCGCGCACTTTTTCCAGGCATGCTGGGGTGTCGACGCCCGGACCGGTTGCGGCAATCTCAAACGTGCGAATGTTGATCCCCGCGTTCATTAACCGTAGCTGCTCCAGTGATTCTGCCTGCTCTGGCATGGACTCCGGTAACTGGCTGTAGTTTTGCAGCACATCGCGACGATAAGCGTAAATACCAACGTGTTTCAGGTAGCGCGCTTTTTCAGCATTACGCGGATAGGGAATCGGCGAACGGCTAAAATAAAGCGCATCCTGGCGGGTATTTACCACCACTTTTACCGTGCTTGGCTCGGTCGCTTCTTCGGCAGAAATCGCGTGGCATAGCGTTGCCACTGGCAACGCGGGGTCATCACGCATTCCTTGTAACAGCGTTCCTACATCCCGTGGGCGAATCATTGGTTCGTCGCCCTGCAGGTTAATGTTGATATCTGCCTCGACTTTATGCATCACCTCGACCAGCCGATCGGTGCCGGATTCATGATCGTTGCGCGTCATGATGGATTTCCCGCCAAATGCCTGCACGGCCTTTTCAACACGCTGATCGTCTGTTGCCACCCAAACTTCCGCAACGCCCACCACCTGTAACGCACGCTCGTAAACATGCTGGATCATCGGTTTACCAACAATATCGAGCAGTGGCTTACCCGGCAGGCGCGATGAGCCATAACGAGCCGGGATGACAATAACAGCTTTGCTCATTTCAACTCCTTACAAAGACAGAATCACTTTTGCACCCACCGCCAGCTGATAGAGGATGGTGGAAATACCACGGGTAACTTCAATATTTTTCGATTCATATTTCGGCAGAACCATAATCTCATCGCCCGGTTTGAGTGAATCCACATCTTCTGCGTTGACGGCTGCACCGTTCTGACGAATGACGATAATTCTGGCGTTACCCGATTTTTGCGTCAGGCCACCACATTTCTCGATGTAATCCTCGGTGGTCATACCCTTCTGCCAGCTCACCGCGTTCGGGAACAGCACTTCGCCATGAACCATAACCAGCGATGTTTTCTCCGGAATATTGATGACGTCGCCATCTTCAAGCAGAACAGAATCAATATTGGATTCGTTGAGGATCACTTCACCTTTCGGAACCACGGTGCGTGCTTTCGCCACAAAGCGGCTGATCAGTTGTGCTTCCTGCATTCGCAGGCTGGCTTCTTCTTTGGTGGATGACTGGGCAGAAAGTGATGCTTCCTCCAGCTTTTGCAGCGAGAGATTCAGCATCTCTTTCTGACGCTGAGCCACTGATGGGCGATAAAGCTGAACTGCGTTCATCTGCGACATGCTGTTCGGGCGGACTTTTTCCAGAACTGCACGCATAGTGGAACCATAAGGCAGTACCATGGCATGTTCACCGGAGTGTGCGCCTTCAACCCGCACCTGAATGGTGCCAGCATAGCGGTCAGTGCTCACGATTAAGGTATCGCCGTTCTGCAACATACGGCCTGGCGCAGAACTGATCGGATAGTATTCGCTGCGTTTTTGCAGCCCCTGTTTACGCATAATCGTAATGTGAGTCGCGCCAGGCTTAGGGCGCGCCCAGCTCAACGCTTCCGTTACGGGAATGCTGCTTTCGCGGAACTCAAAGTCGTAGCTGTTAAAGACATCGCCCTGAACGCTGAAAGTATGCTGACGCGGCCCGACGATGATGGTGTCACCATCGGCGAACTGCGAAAGCCCCAGTTTGCCGTTCAGCAGGAAGTCGTACAGGTTAACGTTGGAGCGCACGCGGTTACCGCGCTTGACCACAATATCAACGTAACTTCCGCGCTCTGGATCAACGCCGCCAGCCTTGATCAGATAATTGAGTAACGAATCAGACGTCACACCGCCATACAGACCAGGATTACGCACAAATCCGGTCACGTACACTTTTACTGGCTGCGCCTGTAATAAGGAGGCGTAGACGTTGACGTTGGACTGGTATACTTCCTTCACTTTGGATGTGACCAGGGCATTTAGCTGACTATTACTGACGCCAGCAACTTTCACCGGACCAACGTTCGGCAGGAAAATATTACCTTTGGGATCAACCTGTAACGCACCATCAAAGGTGAACGCACCCCACAAGCGAACCTGAATGCTATCACCCGGATTCAGAATATAGTCAGGGTTGAATCCTACCGTCGCACCGCTATCCGCGCTGGTGCCGTTGAAAAGTTGAGCACCAAACATACGGCTCATTACCACCGGCGGTGCGGGCGGCGGGGTATTGTCGAAGCCGCTCATGTTTTGCGTATCCGACTTCTGTCCGTTCAGAATACCGGTAAGCGGCGCGGCTCCTGTCAGGTTTGGGTCAGCGTTAATATCAATGACCGCGCTGGCCTGCGCCGCGTGACAGGCGGCAATCAGTAAAATTGATTTAAATAATTTCATCACAAACTCATTCAGCGACAGCGTTAGTCTCGGTGATCTTCAATAACAGCCAGCAACAGTTTCAGGGTGCCGAACAGTAAGCAGCACACCAGTAACCAGCAGGCGATCAAATAAGGGATATTTGGAAAAGACGATTCCTGCGGCAACTGTGGCGAACTGATCACTGACAGCACCTTGAGCTTACGAGCCGCTTCTACACGGGTCTTTTCAATGGAGGTCAGGGTCAGTTTGTACAGCTCGGTGTTGAACTCTACTTTTGATTTGATTTCTTCAAAATCCACTGCCATACGGTTTAGCTTGTCACCCTGTGGCGCAGTGATTTTGCTTTTTTCTTCGTCAATTTGTGCCTGCAATGACTGAATCGCATTACGCGCACTCACAACTTGCGGGGCGTCCTCACGCAGATACGTCAGCAAGTTCCGCAGGTCCGCTTCCATCTGGATCTTCTGGCCCATCAGCGTATTCACTAACGTGCTCGCCGCCTGTGCCTGTGCCTGTGGATCCAGAACGTTGTTGTTGTCCTGATAAGAGAGCAATTCCGCTTTGCTGGCGTCCAGACGCTGGCGTGCCTTTTCCATCTCCGTTTCTGCAAAGGCAAGCTGGTCACGCGCGATGCGATGTGACATCTCATTGATAAAGCGCTCTGACTCTTTCAGCACGGTTTGGTTAAACTTAAGCGCAAACTCCGGGCTAAAGCCCTGCGTCTGAATATTCAGTAATCCGGTTTTATCGTCATACGAGACGTTGATACGGTCCTTGTAGTACTTCAGGAAGCCTTCTGCGGTTTCATCCTTGCTAAGATGATTAAGAAAATCGAGCCCGCTGTGGCTAAACGCTTCACGAAAATTTAGTTGCTTATCCAGCGCCGCCAGCATATCCGGCGAGTTGATGTACTCTTTCAGATACAACGCATCTTCTGCGGAACTGGGGTTAGAGGCACCCAGAAGCAGACCAAAATTCAGGCTGCCGCTGTTTAAATCATCCGAGCGTTTAATGGCGACTTTCGACTCGCTCATATAGCGAGGCTGGCTGAAGATAGCCAGATAGATCAGCAGCACCGCCATCGGTGCCAGAATGATGATTTTTGCCAGGTGCTTTTGGATATCTGCCAGTGAGATGGCAGACAGACGAGCACGCATCCAGGATACGGCAGACTTCACTTTTATCAACATGTAACGATTATCAAAGTTTCAGTGGGGCGCAAACTCAATGAGAGACTAACCTCTCGAACCCCGTTGCTTAATTAGTCGAAAATGCGCACAAGGCCAGTGACTTTATTTGCCTTGTTGGTCACCAATAACGTTGAGACGCGGTGCTTTTGCATTTTTTCTTCCGCTTCAATGATCATGGTGTCTTCCGGTAGCGTCAGCGGTTCACGTGTCATCATCTGCGCAGCCGTAGCGGATGTCAGAGAACCCTCTTTTTCCATAAAACGACGCAGGTCACCGTCGGTGATAATGCCCGCTAGCCCACCTTCTGCGTCTTCTACCATCACCATTCCCTGGCATCCGCTGGTGATACGTTGAATCACGGTTTTAAATGACGCATCCAGCTGTACCGCAGGAACATCATGCTGCATGACATCAGCAACGCGGGTCAGCAGGCGACGACCTAATGAACCGCCCGGGTGATAGCGCGCAAAATCATTCGGCATAAATTTGCGTTGGTGGATCATGGCAATCGCCAGCGCATCGCCGATCGCCATCGTCAGCGTGGTAGACGTTGTTGGTGCAAGATTATTCGGGCAGGTTTCATTCGCCATGTGGAGTTCCAACACGGCATCAGCATTTTTCGCCAGCGTGGAATTTCCATTATTGGTAATGGCGATAATTCGATTGCCGAAATTTTTCAGTGAAGGAACTAGCTTGAGGATTTCATCCGTTTCACCGCTGGCAGAAATAAGGATCAGAAGATCGTAAGGCGTAATCATGCCCAGATCGCCATGGAAAGCTTCTGCAGGATGAATAAAGAAACTAGGCGTACCCGTAGAGGCCAGCGTCGCTGATATTTTACGACCGACATGCCCTGATTTACCCATTCCCGAAAGAATAACGTGCCCTTTACAGTTCATTATCAAATTAAGGACACGCTGGTACTGCCCGGAATCCAGTTGTTTAGACAAGTTTTGTAATGCTGCGCTTTGTTCTGCCAGAGTCTGGCGAACAGAGGTAATTAGATATGGATCGATAGTACTGCTCTGGTCATCAGGTAAATGTCTTTCAGACATATCAGCTCCTTTGCACGGAAATAATGCCACAGTCACAACAAACCTGAACCCACTATAATTTATTTATGCTAAATCAATGGGTTGTAACAAAATTTTTAATGAATATAAAACCATGGTCAGTCCATGCTTATATGCAGGACTTATCACCTTCTTATTAAGTCGCAATGTCTCATGGAGGTGCGAAGACGCTGCAATATTACAGGCGAGAAAGGGAACCAAATTTTGCCCACCTATTTAACACACTCCTACATTATGAACAAGGAATTTAGGATTTTTATCATTTATTAAAATGTTTCCTACTTGACTATTAATGCCAAAAACAATTTATCAATTGATTATTTCCTTGTAAAAAAAGAACGTATGACTATGTTATTAATAAATAAAATACGCAAATAATGGTGATGTTGTTTTGTGATTAATTATTTAAGTGATTCATAATAAACAGGTTGACAATTTCTATGTAAAGAAGAGGAAAATAATAAAATTTTAGCGGTGACTATTGAGTGATATGATAGTTGTGGTGTTGATTATTTCTGGTAATGAATGCGGAATTAAATCTGGCCGGATTGTATTTTTGCTATATCTATTTTTCAGGAGATTATTATTAAATAGAAAAATAACAATGGTGATTATCTCCGGTTGAGCTGGAGTCACGTATGCCAGCGAGTGCTTTCTTCCGGGCCTTCCTTCACTTCAGAGAAAGAGCCTATGGAAAAGAGGCAATCATCAGGCTCTTTTTGAGTCATATGCGCCGATAATCAACTGTCTTGAACGTAAAAATTATGGAGCAACATGATGCTACGATTCATTTCACTCTTCGTTCTTTCTGAGCATTGCGTTCAGGATGGTCAGCAATTTACGCATACAGTCAACCAGCGCCACTTTTTTGGTTTTTCCGGGTGCTGGCAGATGCATGTAAAACGCCTCTTTCACCGGATTAAACCAGGTTACCACAAGCGCTGCCATGTGCAGGGCTGCTCTTGCCTCCGTACGCGCACTGGCGTCGTTCGGCCAGCAGATATGTGTGGGATAACAGGGATGTTATGTGAACTGAACTGTGTTTTGCTAGCGGGGGATGTTTATTGATGATTCGGGAGTGTTTAAGACCTGATGGCGTTATGCACCCAAGTTTATTTTATATAAAGATCCAAAAGCAAAAACCCGCCTTGTGGGCGGGTTCTTAAGAATTAGTGGTGCCCGGAATCGGAATGAAACTGATTGTATAACAAATTGTTTTATATAGATTATTTTGTATTTGTTGTTTTTGAGGCCACCAATGAGGCCCCCATGTGCAATTCGAATTCTTTTGACGCTATAATCCCTCTTTTTTGTGCTTTGCTGTAATCATTTGGTCTGGTTCGATATGCTGAATTGTGGAATCGTACTTAACGCGTTTGTTAGCTGGTCAGAACACTTAGCGCTGTTTGTCTGAAACTGGAATAGGCTTCTTCCCAGTTAATCTGTGTATTACCAAATACCATCGGTTTAACAAATCGTTGAAAGCGCAATTTGTGTACAGGATAATCCCGGAGTGCATCCAGCCCTTTCTTAAGTTCATCAACTGGTGAGCTACAAAATTGTGGGTACTGGTTACCATAGCGTGAATACATATCTGAACAAAATTTTTCAATACAGGAACATTCACACCTTTTTCCCTGACAATGCAGTAGTTGTCGTAAATGTGACGTACCAGAAACTCATCATCCTGTTGTTCGGGATTACGAAGATGTGCTGCTGTTCTTCGCATCATGGAGATGAGCTTTTCAGCCTGAGTGGATAAAATGGTGGCACAGGGGAATGCTGTTACAGGTGTACCTTTACCCGTTAACTCCGTGACAAGGGAATAAATATCTCTGCTTTCCGGATGTTCCAGCAGAGTGCTTTCCATCAACTCCAGCTTAATAAATGGACGAAGACAGGGGACTTGTGCAAATGTCTGGGGATAACGTACCGAGATTTCGTTATAACGATACTCATCACGTGTTATACGGGCGTTTTCATTATCCAAGCTGAAAATGTCAGAATTATGAATAACATCCGTGATTATTTGCACGATTTCCTTGCGAATTTTTCTTCTCTTGTCTCTGCCATTTTGCATAAAGTTCTCTGTTGGCACGAGCTTTATATCAATATCTTCTGACATTCTGTTTAGCGAGATACCTGCTTTTGATAATGCGGTACCTCCTGCAAACACGAGAGTATGTGTTTCTGGTTTTATTTCTTTTAATAATCTTAAAAGATCAACCACAAAATAATCTTTTTCGACGATAGCGACAGATTCAATATCCAGTGCATCGGCAACGTCAGGAAATAATGATGTTAATTCAGGCATTGATTTTACTTTTCCCTACTATTAACACTCTTTTAAATCGAGAAGGTGTTTTTATCCCCAGAGATACAGGAATTTGTGTGGACTGACCTTTATTGTAGCATTCCGTTGCTCCTGCCAGACGGTATCTGATATTCAGGCGCTCCAGGGCCTCTGTAATTACTGCAGCAGAGCCCCCAGGCGCTGCGGGCATGATTTTCCCAGTGATGATGTTACGACGGGCTTTGGTGTAAACACCATAGCCCACTTTCATCAACTTACCTTCGTTTACCAGTGTACGAAGAGCTCTGCCAACCTGATCATAGCCAGCGATATCCCTGAAATCATCCCGGGTGAACACATAACGTTTTGAACGGTTCAGTCGGGACTGAATACGGTCTTTTGTAGTCATGTTTCCTCCGAAAAATTTTCACAATGATAGCAAAAATATGACATGTTTAATAGCGGGGCAAGGCCACATTACCTGTCTGCTAATACATTTGGATAGTGCCTGGCAATTATGTCATTTAGCCTGTCAACCAGTTCTGGTTTCCTGAACGTGATGTGTGCGGAGCCCTTCTTAAAGTATCTGATGCTGAACATTTCGTCTTCATAGCGCTCTTTACCCTGAACGGACTGGATGTGACCATCCAGACGAATAGTGATGTTTTCCCGGTTGTCGGGAATCGGTTTGTCGCTGAACAGATGTAGCATTCTTTCCAGATCGGCGAGTCGGTCAGTCTGTTGTCCGGTGATAAGATGAAATCTCCACCGGTCCCATCTCACCAGATTGTTGATAATGATTTTACTTCCAAATTTACAGGGAGAGTTGGTTTTATAATTCCAGCTCAGTCCCCTGAAGACGTTGATCACTCCCCGCTCAAACACCTCATCCTTGTTCTGGTGCAGTTGTTTAAATGTGCTCAGAATGTTCGCTTCGCTGATTTCCGGAAAATTATCGTACTCCAGTGACCGGTACCATGTATCACGGGCCTGCGCATCCATTAAGGAAAGCATCCTGGAACGTTGCATCAGGTCACGCCAGATTTCACGGTCAAGGTTGCGGGTGATGGCTTTCATTGCCGTTTCAGGTTTCTCCATGAGCCAGCAGCCGCAGCGAAAATCCTGTTTCATGGCCCAGTCCCGGGTGGTTTTACCTCCAATGCTTTCCGTCAGAACTGAGATTTCAGCCAGTTGCCGGATAAGTGTGTCGATTTGCAGCAGTGTACTTTTTCGTACAGCCAGAATGTGGTGGATACTGGTTGAGCAGATAACTTCCGTATGCCCGTTGACCACTTCCGGACGGGAGGCTGTGATATCAGACATAATCGATATTTATATGAACGCATCCCGTTTGCAAAGGCATCCATTGTTCTGACATCGACGGTAGGTTGCAGCTTTATATCCGGCTTTATTGCAGCCCGGAAGCTGCGAGCCCCTATGTAATTCGCCGACTCACGCCTCATTTCCTCTGCGGGCTTTAGGCCCAATCGATTATCCAGGTTTAGTGAGTCACGGTCTTACCTGTCTTTGTCATCACGCTGGCTGCCAGAGCAACCTTTCTGCATTCACCCTTTTGTAAAGAGTTTATGTTTATCGGTATCAGCGATTAATCAGGCCTGATACTGACATGATTTTTGTCGTATTTACGTCCGTGAGCGGCTATTGCCCACACCGTTCGCGCCAGCTTGTTTGCCATTGCGACGATTGCCACGCTGGCCGGACGACGCTTTTTCAGTTCGGTTATCCATGGACCAGGTTCTTTGGTCAGTAATGCTGCCGCCCTTGCACCATGAATAAACAGGGTTCGCAGATATTTATCACCACGTTTGCTTATTCCCAGCAGGCGGATTTTTCCTCCTGAGCCTGTCTGTCTGGGCACCAGACCGATAAACGCGGCGAATTCCCGTCCCGACTTAAAGGCGGAGGCGTCTCCCATCGTGGCAACGGCAGCGGTGGCGATTAACGGCCCCACGCCTGGGATGTTCAGTAACCGCTGACAGGTTTCATTCTGTCTGGCTATCGCCTGCAACTGCTTCTCAATGTGGTCAAGATGTTCATCAAGTTCAGTAATTCGCTGATATTGTTCATCCAGCATGTTTATCAGGTAGAGCGGTAGCCGCTCCTTCAGACGCTCCAGGGCTTCCGGCACCTCCTTCGCCAAAGCAGCACGCCCCTTGTGCGTCGTTTCACCAAATTCCAGCAAGAGACTGTGAAGCGCGTTTATCTGTGCTGTCCTGAACTTCACCAGTTGCTGGCGCATTCGGTGTAACCCCAGCGTGGCCTGTTGCTCCTCGCTTTTAACGGCGACGGATTTTACCGGCTGCTGAACCGCCAGCCAGATGGCTCGGGCGTCCATCACATCGTTTTTATTTCCCATCACGAATGCTTTGACGAACCGGCCTTTGAGTAATCTGACCTTATGTCCCAGTTTCTGAAGCTCACGCGCCCAGTGATGAGAACCCCCACAGGCCTCCATGCCGATAAGGCAGGGTTCACGGTTGCTGAAATATTCAAGGAATTTCTCACGCTTAACCTGCTTATCGATAATCTCTCCGGTATGTTCATCAACGAAATGCACCTGCATAAGATGTTTTGCAATATCAACGCCGACAGGGATATATTTCATGGTGTGGATCCTCCAGTCTGTTGGGAGCGAAACGCATCCCGTTGGGCACGATGATGCCGGAAATCTGCGGGGATCCACACTCATCTACTTAATCCCCGAGCGGCTCATTTCATAATGTTGGGATGCGTTCATTACATTTCCTTTTTGCAGATAAATGAAAACGCCAGCCCTGTTCAGGCTGGCGTCAGTGGAATAAAGTCTGGTGAGTAAGACTCACCTGTTCTGTTGCAGAAGCTGCTGTTGGCGCAGGGTACGGATATCTTCCCTGGCCTGTTTAATGCAGGGCAGCAGTGCTGCTGAATCCGTTTTATCCTCATCGTTGTCGAAGATAATCCCTGATTCGCAGTCAATATTGTCCTGCAGCCACGCAATCAGAATATCCAGCGCTGTTTCCGTGGTTAATGATTTCATGTTGTGAATTTCCGGGTTACCAGTCGAAAGTGGGTAAATCCGGCAGGCATTCAGCGCTGGCATCCAGATGAATGAGACTGACGCCATAACGTCGGGTAAGTGTGACAACCAGACGGCGGAACGTTTTTGACAGCCCCAGGCGTTTAAGCCGCAGAACCGGGTATGACCACGCATCGGTACGTAACAGATATCCGCTACCTGTAAAATGAATCCATTCTGATTCGCCGGTGTCATTCGTCTGATGCGACAGCGAGTACAGCCAGGCGTTGTCTGTTTCCGTGATATGCGCGGTACTACAGCGTATACCGCTCAGGGCAGCAGAGGGGGGGGTGCTGTCTGTTGAGGTCCGGTCAGATTCATCAACAACACGAAGGGAGTAGCCATTATCGCAGACCACGTTAATCAGTTCGGCAAGCTCAACACCATCGACGTCAACGACAATTCGCCCCATGTTCAGTGCCTGTACGTTAACGCTGTCAGCTTCCAGCGTCAGGGCCAGTTTCATCGTTTTGCCTCCGGATGCTTGCCCTGGGTAATGTTATTTACCATTCTGTAATTGTTCCGGGTCATCAGGCCGGTCGCCCTGCGAGCCCGGAGAATATCAATGCTGTTGATTAACTGCGACGGGGCTCCTGCGCTGAATCCCGGCTGGTCGGTACGTACCAGCGCGTATTTTTCAACGAGAAAGTTCACCGCGTCACACAGTGAAATCCCTGCCTCAATATGCTGCTCAATCACACGTTCATCAGCGAACGGTGTGTCATTCAGCGTGAGGCCATAGTGCTGGTCCAGCAGTTGGGTGAGCAGTGTCTGCCAGATGGTGACGGGAGACGGGCAGCGCGATGCCGCCCGTACGTGTGTGTCGGGTAATGTTTTCATACTGAAGATTTTCCTGATATGCAGATATAAGAAATGGAAAAGTGGCGTGGAGAAAGCACCAGGCCGGAGCAGAAGACTATTCCGGAGGGTTACTTTCCGTTTCGGTCGCAGGATAAACAGCCAGATAAACGTAACCACAGGACCCGAGGGTGTCGGCATCGCAGGTCAGCCCTTTCGCATACAGCGTGACGGTATGCTGATGGCGGGGATTCAGTTCACCGCTGGTGAGCATGAGTTCCAGTTGTTTCATCAGCAGTGGAAAAGCCTGGTCCAGATGGTATGCATCCGCATTGCTGAACCGGCCCCTGATACCGGCGCGGTCGGCAAGGTAATGCAACCGGTTACCCTCCTGCACCAGACGGGCGCCAAAACAAGGTGTCACGGCGCAGGGCAGCCCCCACCAGGGGAGGTCTTTGTTGTCGTCGGGAAGCGTTGTTCCGGGGAGTGTGTCCGACATGATAAAATCCTCACAGAAAATCGGTGAATGATAGTTTAACGATGACGGGTCAGCCGGCGCGCAGACCGGCTTCGGTGAAGGTATATTCGTTGATGAGAAGGGCCTCATCCACAGCGGTGTCTGAGGTCAGCCAGTCGTACTTGTTTTCCAGCTGGCGGTACAGCCAGAAGGCCAGGTCGCGCAGGGCTTCGCTGACAGCGGCTTCCGCATCGGTTGTCATTGCCTGACCAGTCGGACTGTTCCGGGTAACAGTGATATCCATGCTGTACGGATGGCAGTAACGTCCCCGGTGACTGATTTCAGCCTGAAGCTGCCAGAAGTTACGTTTCTGCACCGCCTGCAGGGTATCAGCAATACGATGAAGCTCACGCTCCTGCGGTGCATGCTCCCTGATTCTCCGGGCTGTTGCAGACTGCCAGTGCCAGCGTCCTTCAAAACAGGCTCCGTCCCCCTGGCTGCAGAATCCGCTGAACCAGATGCACGGCTCTTCCATAAACCTGCCATTGCTGAGCCGGAAAACGCGCTGGCGGAGGTCAATCCCGAAAATGCCACAGACCTCCCTGAAGTCTTCATACACGTTTTCATACCAGTTGCTGTCAGCATGATGCTGACGGTACCAGTCGCGGGCTTTTCCCCGTGCCGGGCAGGAAAGTTCATCCAGCGTATACACTGTGATGGTGATAATGCTGCTCATCAGAATGCCTTTACTGACTCAGTTCAGAGTGACGCTCATCAGCCGGACATACGGGCCAAAACTGTCCTTACGACGTTCAGCAAACACGGCCAGCACACCGGGAATATCCTGCACTTCACGACCGGTATACGCTTCAGTGCTGCCGTGCCAGCGGTATTTGCCGGTACAGAACGGGAAAAGACGGGATGTCGGATGTTGTTGGTGAATACGCATGGCTTCACCACGAGTGATAATTTTCATAATGGGATACCTCTGAAGACAGAAGATAAAAGTGAAAACAGGTGTGATGTGGTTGTGACGGGTTAAAGCAGACCATGTTCGGCAAAGGAGAAAACCTGGTTGCCACCGACTATCAGATGGTCCGGCACCCGGATATCCACCAGGCCCAGTGCCTGTACCAGACGTTCGGTGATAAGCCGGTCTGCCTTACTGGGTGTGACTTCACCGGACGGGTGATTGTGCGCCAGCACCACGGCAGCGGCATTGTGGTACAGGGCGCGTTTAATCACTTCCCGGGGATGGACTTCCGTGCGGTTGATGGTGCCGGTGAAGAGGGTTTCACCGGCAATCAGCTGATTCTGGTTATTCAGATACAGCACCCGGAACTCTTCACGCTCCAGTCCCGCCATGTTCAGAATCAGCCATTCCCGTGCCGCACGGGTGGAGGTGAAGGCCACGCCGGGTTCATGAAGATGGCGGTCCAGGGTTTTCAGAGCCCGCAGAATGAGACTGCGCTCGCCGGGCGTCATTTCTCCGGGCAGAAAGGAAAGCTGCTGCATTGTCCCTGCCTCCATTCAGTCGATGATGCGCATAATGGCGCTGCATTCCGGATGCTGCAGGGCGTAATCCCGCAGCCGGTAATAATGGACCGTCATGGCATAACACTCCGTACGACAGGCGTGATGACTGTACGTCATCAGACAGGCAGCAATGCCAGCGGCTTCCGGGCTCATTTCAGCGTGGTTGCCGTTCATGGCATTGAACAGTACCCATGTTTCGTCATCATCGTCATCCGGTTCGGGGGCCATAAATGCCCCGCCGTTGTTCAGGGTGTACAGATTCCAGATACCACCGCAGTAGTCTTCGCACAGACGGTCCATCCAGCCGAAAACACGGGGCTCCAGGGCCACCCACTGTGGAATGAGGCCAAAATGCTGCGGCCAGAAGCTGATGCGCTGTTCATCAGGGACTATGGTGGCAACCAACTGAGGCTGGTCATTCCCTGATGCAGCGGTTACGGAAACAGAAGATGTGGTGGAATTATGTGAAATGGTTTTCATGAAATGACTCCTTAAAGGACAAATAAATGCGTGGTTTTCAGGGTAATGGCTGAATCAGCGCAGGCTCTCCAGCAGGGTTTCCGCCATCACCCACAATGCGCGGTTGAGCTTAATGTCAGTGTCAATGCTGTGAATGGCACGGGTATGGATACGTTTTCCTTTAGCGCTGCGACCTGAAATTCCGCCTTTCAGCATATTCTCCTGAATGGTCTGATAAGCACTCCACAGGTCCTTACCGTAATCCTCCCGGCGTCGTGGCGTCAGAATGTCGGCGGTGGTGACGGGCTGATGTTCGTCACCATAACGGTAAGTCAGTGCCGCCTGTGCCAGCGCCTGGCGTGCCGGTGGCGGCAGAATCAGCGACTGTATGGCATCACGCTTTTCCTCAATCCGGTCAAACACGCCCACTACCTCGTAAGCCCCTTCAATGACTCTGTCCACCACATTTCCCCGGTGCGGAACACGCACTTCCCCCAGAGACTGACCACAGACGCACCCGTTCTGGCAGACGAACCTGAAGTAACCCGGCAGCATCTGGTAGCTGGAGGTACCGTCATGAGAGTTGAGCAGAATAATTTCAGGGACATGTTCTCCGTTTATCTCTCCGGCCCGCCGCAGACGCAGCATGTGTTTTGTGTATCCCCGGCGGCCCGGGTCGCGCACACGGGTCTGGCAGGCGAAGAATGGCTGAAAGCCTTCCCGCTGCAGGCTTTCCAGTACGGTGATGGTGGGGATGTACGTATAGTTCTGGCTTCGGGACGTGTGTTTCTCTTCCCCGAAAATCCCCGGCACATGGTGCATCAGCTCTTCATGTGTCAGTGGACGGTCACGACGTATCTGGTTTGCAGTATAACCAAAACGACTGGCTAATCGCATACTTTGCTCCTTATCGGTGGTTAAGATTTACTGGTGCAATAAATGAAAAAAGCCGCGTCTCCCGGAGAAGACGCGGCCTGATGGATGAAATCAATGAGGTTTATTGTCTGAGAAGCCCTCCACTGGCGAGCCACGCATTAAGCTGTTTTCCGGCATCAGCTTCAGAGTTCCGGCAGCGCCAGCGTCGCTGACCTTCCGCGTTGCGGATAACCCGACGGAAATGCATTCCCGGGTCATCCTGGATAAACACATTGCGGTAAGCGGTTATGACAGCAACCGCCTGCCCGTATGAGAAAGATCCTTCAGCCAGGACATACTCTGTGTAACCCGGCATATCTGTTTTCTCCTGATAAATAAAAAGCCTCTGCCACGCGTTGTGACAGAGGCTGAAGCATGAAACTGACTTCAGGGATCAGTTAACGTTTTTTCCGGAAACGGTAATCAGCAGTGGATGGTAGTCCTGGGGATCGAAAACCGATAACGGCAGACTGACACGATGGCCGTTACTTTCTTCAGTTGCTTTAATGATTTCGGTTGTGGCGACATTTTCCACGCACTCCGTTTCCAGAAATGCGTCTGTGGTTCGCGTGGCATTACTGTCACCAAAGGCTTCCGTTTCCATTTTTCTGGTCACCAGCGTCTGACCATATTTGTCTTTGAGTTGCAGAGTGATGGTGAGGGGGCCAAATCCTTCATCGTTTCCGCCATTATCCAGCCGGAACTGGTAAGCACAAATATTTCCCGGGAGCCATATCGTATCTGTATTGCGTATACTGATGTAACGTTGATCCTGTGCCCGGAGTGGGGCAGACCACGTTAACCCCAGAATGAAGGCGGTAATCATGCAGGTTTTGAACAGGTGAATCATGGTATTTACCTCTCTGAGTCATGACGATGACACTGACAAATCAGGTGATAAAACGTAAAAGGCGCAGAATAGCCGTTATGCCGGTAACTCCGGGGGTAATGTTTCTTCCAGTCGGTTAACCATATTGCCGAGATGGGATGCATCATATTCCATGACGGGGCGTTGCCTGATGATACTGACCACCAGTGGTTTGATTAACATGTTGGTCGCGGCCCGTTGTTGTATACCGGCGGCGAAAATGATCTCCAGAGCATTCTGATCGATAACACGGGCCAGATTCGCGTTCAGATTTTCAATCTCATGTCCGGTCTGCAGGAAACTGCCGGCAAGCCATGTCATCTGCTCCTGAATCATTGCCAGAATTTTGACGCGATCTTCTTCAACCAGCGCTCCGGCAATTTTTCCTGATACAGCGGAGGCAATCATTCCCCCCAGAACACCGCCAACCACACGCCCTGTCAGTGCACCAAATGGTCCCAGTGGACTGAACAATATCCCGCCCGCCACTGACCTGACAGCACCACCTGCCACACAGGAAGATGCCACGGCAAGATTCCTGATGAACTGCGCACCGGAGATCCGTCCCCGCAACATTTTGATCATGTCAGGGCCGGTTGTGACAGCTACCAGTGCCAGAGATGTCACCAGCGAACCCTTCATCACTTTGTTCAGGGCACTGATATTTCCTGCACCGGTCCCCTTCTGAAGCGCCTGCCGGACAGTCGGGCTGGCCGTCGAAAAATCAATATGCTTCAGCATACCCTGAACAACACTGAGCCGGTGAAGTTGCTGGGTTGTGACGTAGACAGCCAGTGTGCGGGTGAAGGTTTTTCCTGCCTGGACAGCAGCTGTCTGCAGGGCAGCATCGCGATCGCCGGTGCTGAGCCAGAAGACCGATGCCGTCAGGGCAAAACTGATCCCTCCGGCCGCCAGACTGACAACCGACCCCTCGGCAATATCATAAGTGACCGATTCGATGGTCCCGAACCGGGTGATATTACGGGCCTGGGTATAAGTCAGATGTCCCCGACGAATCAGCCGGGACGCTTCTTCGGGATCGGTTACACCGGGTACTTTACCTTCGCGGATCTTATTCTTCATGGTTTCCACAGCGCCGGCATACTGATCACGGGGGACTTCCAGTTGCATGGGACCATGATTTCCCATGTAACGATACTGTCCGTTCTGTCCGTCGAATGCCGCACCGACGCTACGGGCTGCAGTTGAACAATATTTCGTCTGGATTTCTGTTCCGCTGACCAGTCTGTCTGCTCCATTTCTGGCATTATTATCACCGAGGATCCGTGCGTTTTTCAGACGGACTCTGTCGACAATATGGTTTCCCCGTTCAGCGGCAAACCCATGTCCCTGCCCTCCGGAAGCAAACATTTTCTCATTTGTACTCCAGGTTTCCGGCAGTTTCATGAGAATCAGACCATTCGCCGTTGCATCGGAAATAAAACCGGTGTGAGAACGTTCATAAATGTCCTGACACAGTGTTTCTGTTTCGCGACAAAGAGAGGAGCAGTACCATTCCGGATCCGGCTTATGATTTTCCGGGGCATGATGTACTTCTGTCAGCCCGCAGGAGGCACAGATACGAAGCTCATCCACGTGGTGGAATGATACAAAACGGCGGCCTTCTGAAAAGGGGTACCAGTCACCGCCGTCCAGGCAACGATCGAGAAAATCGTCATTCGCTTCCGGTGATAAATTCAGGCGGTTCCGGAAGAGGGTTTTCAGTTCATCAGGGGTAAATGACAGGCTCTCTCTCAGCTTTTCGTTGAAACCCGCCATGTTTCTTTCATACCAGGCATTGTCCAGTAGCCAGTTTCCGTCTGCCAGTTCAAATTCCCTCAGCTCTCCCCGGGAAATCCGTTGAGAAATGAGCGTCAGCCAGATGCGCTCCGTCAGTGAGTCAGGAAGGCTGTAATCGTTTTGCAAACTGGTCAGCCACGATTTACTGTTGAGCACCGGTTGTTCTTCCAGTGTCTGGCGGATGGCACAGGTCAGTTTTTTCAGCGCCTGGATCTGGCTGGCCGCCCATAGCAGCGTCACTAATGCAGCCAGCCAGTACAACAACCCGCCCCACCACATCAGTGACGGTGAAATATCGTACTGTAACGCGATCAATGGTGCGCATGCAGAACACGCCATAAGGCAAAAGGCAGTATAAAAACAGCAGTAATACCCGTTAATTTCCTTGCTGATATCTTCTGGTGTGATCCCGTTCTGCTGAATGTTTTTGATCTGCAGGGGAACAGCCAGCAGACCACCGGCGAGAGCGGTGGTCAGAATAAATTTCACAGAGTCAAAGGTGTGAGCCTCCAGCGCGATATGTTTACCATCAAGTCCCCACATGAAGCTGATGATCATTCCGGCAATCGTCAGAAATACGCCTGCCAGCCAGCGAATATGGAACAACCGGGTTATGCGTTCGGTGATATAGCCAGCCAGTAAGGCCGGGCCGAACAGACACAGCAATATGAGCCCTGCCAGCGCAGACGCCGTGCTGATTAATGCTCTGAACAAAAGGCGAAGAATGGCAAATCCTGCGATCAGCAGGATCAGCGCGCCGACTATCTGTAACATAGTCACTCCGTGATGAATATCATGTTATTGTTAATGCGTAAGCTTCCGGGGAACTCATATTGACGCGTTTTTCAGGCGCGCGTCATCGGCGGCGCATAGTAAGCGACTCGTCAGAACCGTATTGATATTTACTGAGAGCTCAGATCAACTTTCCAGGGCAACAGATCGCGTACCCGGTTTGCCGGCCAGTCCTGGATATGTTCAATGACGTAACGCAGCCACTTTTCTGGCTCCACATTGTTCAGACGGCATGTGCCGATCAGCGAGTACAACACCGCCGCATGTTCACCACCGCTGTCGGAACCCGCGAACATCCAGTTTTTCCGGCCTACGGCCACTCCCCGTAAGGCGTTCTCTGCGATGTTGTTGTCGATTTCCACCCAGCCATTACTGCAGTACACGTTCAGTGCATCCCACTGTTTCAGCAGGTATGCGAACGCTTTTGCCGTATCTGAGTGACGCGACAGTGTTTTCATCTGTTGCTGTATCCAGTCATACAGTGACTGCATCAGTGGCGCGGCTCTGGCTTTTCTTGCCGCCAGACGCTGTTCTGCTGAACAGCCCCGGACCTCTGCCTCGATGGCATACAGTTCACCGATACGCTGCAGGGCTTCCGTGGTGATGTAGGTGGGCGCTCTTGCATGCACATCGTGGATTTTTCTCCGGGCATGAGCCATACACGCGGCTTCCGTTATTCTGCCGGATTCGTATAAGGTAACCACCGTAAGCATCGGCCTGAAGCACACCGCTGTAACCGGCCAGGTGATTTTGTGGATGGATACCTTTCCGGTCCGGACTGTACGCGAACCAGACCGCCGGGGGCATCTGTGAACCGGCGTTACGGTCATCACGGACGTAGACCCACAGCCGGGCTGTCCGGGTTTTACCGCTGCCCGGCTCCTGGACCGGGACGGGGATATCATCAGCATGGACTTTACCGGGCATCAGCACATACTGGCGCAGGACGTCATACAGCGGCTCCAGCAGTTCAGCAACAGCACCTGTCCAGCGCCCCAGTGTGGCACGGCTCAGCTCCACTCCCTGACGACGGTATATTTCTGACTGGCGGTATAACGGCAGATGGTCTGCATATTTCCCGGTGACAACATGGGCCAGAAGCCCCGCTCCGGCATAACTGCGTGCAATGGGTTTTGAAGGTACTGGTGCCTGCACGATATGGTCGCACCGGCAACAGGCCTGTTTCGGACGTTGTGTTTCGATAACCTTAAAGGCGCTGCTGATAAGCTCCAGTTGCTCTGACACATCACATCCCAGAGAACTGAGTTCACCACCACAGGCAGGACAGCATTCCTCTTCCGGCCGGATAACCCGGGTTTCACGGGGAAGTGAGGCCGGTAACGGTTTACGGGCTGAAGACTGGCGCAGGGCGGATGGCAGTACCGGGTCATATTGCTCACCCAGCGTTTCCGCCATTTCTTCCTGAAGTGCGCTGATTCGCTCCTGTGCTTCCTGTATCTGCCGTTCGGTTTTTGCACGAAGTTTTTCTGAGCTTTTACCGAACTGCATACGTTGCAGTTTCGCAACCAGCGCCTTCAGCCGGTTGATTTCGGAAGCATAAGCCGCCACCCGCTGTGAGAGCAGGCGGTTGTATTCAGCCATCTGGCGGATGGTGTCCTGTTGCGTCTGCAACAGTGCCCGCAGGCGGGCGTTCTCATGAGCAAGTGAGGTGTCCATATCCTCACTTTACAACGGGTTATATGCGGATTCCAGCGCGTTCCGTTCGTTTCGGGTGCTTCCAGTTGATACCTTCAAGAAGCATGGATAACTGAGCCGGAGTAAGGTGCACCTTGCCGTCACGGGTGACTGGCCAGACGAAGCGGCCCCGCTCCAGGCGTTTGGTGAAGAGGCACAGTCCGTCACTGTCAGCCCACAACACTTTTATCTGGTCACCCCGGCGTCCGCGGAAGATGAACAGGTGTCCGGAGAACGGGTCATCCTTCAGGACGTTCTGAACTTTTGATGCCAGGCCGTTAAAGCCATTTCGCATATCGGTGATACCTGCAACCAGCCAGATACGCGAACCTGCAGGGAGAGATATCATCAGTGGCTGCTCCCTTTTATTTCGCGGATAAGTGTCTGTAATAACGCCGGCGTCAGTTTACCTTTAAGCCTGAGAGTTCCGGCCGGCAGAACCAGCTCACAACACAGACTGTCGGACGGTGTATTTATCTGCTCTGGTTCCTGTGCGGGGGCCGGGATTTTATTATCCGGCTCCGGCGTTAACGTCACGGGAAGCAGTGCCGGCATATTTTTTCCGGAAGGCAGCAGGCCACCTTTCCGGTATTGATGGCGCCAGTTGAAGAGCAGGTTATCGTTGATTCCGTTTTCCCGGGCGATCTGCGCCACACAGGCTCCGGGCTGCAGTGACTGCTCCACTAAGGCGATTTTAAACTCATAAGGGAAGTTGGGCCGCCGGGGACGTTTTTTTACCACGGGGGCTTCGGATATAACGGTGCTTTCAGGACGTACGACTGGTACCGTGGAAAATTGTCCGTAAAGGCAGGCATCAAGTTCCTGCTCCGACATGCCTGCGGGCAAAGGCCACGAAAGGCCAGCTCTCCGAAAGCGCACGAACATACTACAAACTGTTGATTTTGGTACACCCAGGCGACGCCCGGCCACAACCCGGGGTAAATGTTCTTCAAAGTGAAGACGTAAAGCTTCAGTGATCCAGGTCCGGTGTTTCATACGATAGTGTCCATTAAAAATGATGGACATTATTTTTGTAGAGCCGGAGGAAACAGACCAGACGGTCTAAATGAGCCGGTTACGGCGCATACGAACGATCGTGGTTTGATAACGGTTGATTTATTTTGTTGCACAGGGGCGATCGCCAGGCAGGTACCGGAGGCGGGCTCTGAAGTACTGAGTAGGGTGATCGCGTCAGGCCGCGAAGTACTGACTCGGGGATTAATAGCAGGTGATGATGTACTGACCCGGGAATGACTCCGGGCTGATTCAGGTTCTTATTCGCTGTCAGCCCGCGTGGTTGCTGGTCTGGCTCATTTCCTGCCGTCAGGAGTTCAACTCCCGACTGCAGGTTATGGCCCGGTGCACGAACACCTGACGGCAGGTATCACTCACCCGGAGAAGGTAAATCCCTCAAGAGGCAGCAACTCTGCCAGTCGCTCCTCCGGCCACTCCGGCAGACGCATCAGGACGTCTGTCAACCAGGCATGCGGCTCCAGACCGTTGCGTTTCGCGGTTTCCAGCAAGCTCATTATTTGCGCGGCGCGTTCTCCCGCCATCTGCGAACCGGCGAACAGCCACGATTTTCTGCCCAGAACCACGTTTTTGATGGCCCGTTCACACACATTATTATCCAGCGGCACCGCACCATCTTCCAGGAAGCGGCTCAGTTCCACGCGATGAGACAGCGCATAGGCAATGGCTTTGTGTAATGCCCTTCCCGGAGAACATTGCGGTTCCTGCTCTTCAAGCCATGACCACAGTTCTTCCAGTATCGGACGGGCATAACGCTGTCGCCACTGGCGGATTTTTTCCACGGGGCGGCTACTGATCTTCTTCTCAAGACGGTACAACCCCGCGATTTTCTTCACGGCTATGGCAGCCCGTGGATCTTTACTGATTTTATACAGGTCGGCGAAGCCCCTGCGGGCATGGGCCCAGCATCCGGCCAGCGTGATCTCCGGCACTTTGTTTGCCAGAGTCCGGTAAGCTTTATGTCCGTCGACAACCAGCGTCCCGCCCCAGCCCTGAAGCCAGTTTTCAGGATACTCATGGCTACGTCCGGTCCGGCAGTCGAAGCACACAACTGACGGTCCCGTCCTTTCTCCACTGACGTATGCCCACAGATAACCGGAGCAGGATTTACCGCCTTTCTTCGTGTTCAGGATCTTCAGGGTAGTCTCATCTGCATGCACCACCGGACGGTTTATCAACTCGCGATGGAGTAACGCCGCCAGGGGAGATAATGCGGCACCCGCCGCGCCAACCATGTCAGCCATCGAACTGACGGGCAGCCCGACATCTGAACGGGCAAAGACCTGTTGCTGGCGATACAGAGGCAGGTGGTCACCGTATTTATTGATGATCACCTGTGCGATGACTGATGGCTCAACGGCACTTTTCGGGAGGATATGTGCCGGCATTTCACCGCTGAACACCTTCTGGCAACAGGGACAACTGTATTGTGGACGGACATAACGGTTCACCACAAAGTGAGCGGGAATATACTCCAGCTTTTCACTCACCGCATCGCGGATATAGTGCAGCGGCTCGTCACATTCAGGGCAATGGTCAGTGTCCGGCTGGATAATTTTTTCCACCCGTGGAAGATGAACCGGTAAGGGTTTGCGTATCGGGCGTGAACGGGACGCTTTTTCGTCTTCTTCAGGGGATTGCGGGAGCAGTTTATCCAGATGTGCGGTAAGCGCGGCGATATCGGCATCAACATCCTCTTCGAACAGGGAGCGTTGCATACCAGCCAGCGTTCCACATTTTTTTCCGAAGCGCTGTTGACGAACCAGTTTCAGCATTTCTTCCAGAAGCTGGATGCGCCGGCTTTTCTCCAGTAATTCCCGCTCTTTTTCGGCATTCTCCGACATGACTTCTTGTACCATGGCAAGTGCCATAGCACGCAGTTTTTCGATGTCATTCGTGGTGTTGAGAGCGGAGATATCCATACAGGGGAGTATACCACTCCAGATACGGATATTCATTATTTTTCACTGAGTTAGCAGTGTATTTTGCGTGTTTTCAGGGCGCAGTTCAGGTTCATTCTGCCAGACCCATTTCGTCAGGTCATGTCCCTTAACCTGCTGCCAGTCAACACCGGCAATCAGCCAGTTAAACTCGTCGGGAGTGAGGTGCCAGGCAGCGTCATTTGCACGTGGCCAGCGGAAGCTGCCTTTGTGCAGACGGCGGGTACACAACCACACCCCGTGTTTATCCCACCGGAGAACTTTGATACGCGAACGGGCTTTGTTAACAAAGACGAAGGCGGCTCCCTCATGCCATGTCGACCGGAGTTCATCCTGTATATACTGCGTCAGTGAGTCGATGCCCCGGCGCATGTCAACAGGTTTAATTGCGATGAAGACATTATCAGGACTGAGCATATTTGAGTGCCCTGAAGACATCGGTAAGTTGTGACGGCTGACAGCACATCCGTACTCCACCGGGAAGGAAGAGCGTGACTGGCTCATTCGTGACGGGCTGTGGTACATCAGCATGCAGTGGTGGCGCAATATGAACGGGAAGAACGGTCGGTTCATTTGCCCGGCGTTCAGCTTTTGCGACATCCTGCGGCCATTCGCGAAGTGATGTGAAGGGAATATCGTTGAGTTCACAGTATTGCTGACGTGTAAGACCACTGGCGCGCCAGGCAGCAACGTGCTGCCTTTTCTGTTCAATGGTCCATCGGGGTTTTGACATCGATTATCTCCGGTAAGTTGGTGAATGGATGTCGGTAATACTAACTGACCGAAGATCCCTGTGAAGATGACTTCCCCGTAACGACACGTTAATGCCAGCGAATGTGGCGTTGAAGATCCGTTGCGCCGGTCCGGGTCCCGGTCATGATGACCGGGACCACAGAGAGGCGATGGTTCTGTCAGAAGGTCACATTCAGTGTGGCCTGACCGTTATACCCTTCAGCGCTGCTGCCGCTGACGCTGTGGGCATAACCGGCCTGAACGCCCAGGGTGATATTTTCCCGGACACGGGCTTCCAGTCCGGCCTGCAGGTCCAGTGATGTGCCATTCTGTGAGGGAGAGAACGTCATCCCGCTGCCTGCAGTGGAGGTCCCCACACGCATATCACCCCGGGAGCTGAAGGTGCGGATAACGGAAGGCTGTACCCACCAGTTCACCGGCAGTTCACGCACACTGTGTTTTGCACTGTCACGCAGGGGGGCACGGGATGAGGTGCCTTCACCAAAGGTCATATCGTTGTGGCTGCCCAGACGGAAACCGGCACGCACATGTTGTGCACTGCCATGCCCGAACTTCACATAACCGGCGTTGTCCTTACCGTCATCCAGCGAAAGCCCCTGCCAGGTGTACTGCAGCCGTGGCTCCAGCATCAGGTTGTCAGTGATACTGAAGGGCAGACCGGTTTCCAGTGAGCCCAGCCAGCCCCGGCCCCGTGCGCGGAAGTCGTTATTGCCCGATGACGCTTTCATACTGTGGCGGGTTCCCTGTGCCACTATGTCAGCCCACAGGCCGGAGGAGGTGTGTGTCAGGTTCATATATCCGCCCAGGCTGCCGGCATCATCCCGGACCGTGCCGGCACGGGAGCCGTCATCATCCTTAACATCAACGGAAGAATGGCCTGCAGCACCATATATCCCTGCGGTCACAGACATACCGGCAACATCTGTTCTCAGCAGGTCACCCTCCAGGCGGACGAAGCCATAGCTGCCGCTGCTTTCCGGCGTGGCCCCACGGGCAATACCGCCGTTGTTATCGTGACCGAGATGGCCGCCCTGAATGCTGAGACGGACGCTGTTATTTTCACCGTTTACACCGGTCTGATGGCTGCGTGAGCCTGCCAGAATCCGGTCATAGTCCATTGCCTGTGTCAGCATGGAGGCATACAGGGGGACTTCTGCACGATAAGCATTTTCACTGCGCAGATACCAGCTCTCATCACTGTCCCGGTTGAGGGAGTAGTTAAAGGCCCCGGCCTGCAGCCTGTTCCCCTGGACAAAGGCCCCTTCCTCCGTGGTGGCACCGTTAATGGCTTCCACCACCTGAATACCCTTACCGCTGGTCGCCAGCCCCGACGCACTGTTGCCGGCGTTCACCAGGTTCAGGATGGTTTTTCCGGTTGCCCTGCCGCCGTCAATGACCAGTCTGTCAGCATTGTTCTGTGCCATATCCGGGCGTACACGCAGGCTGATGGTGCCATTCTGCCCGTTCAGGTTTTTCACTTTCAGAGTCGCCGGCACAAATGTCCCTGTGCGTGAGGAGGTGAAATGAATCTGTCCGGCATGGCTGAGGTCATCCACCACCGACTGCACCGTGGCGTTATCGGGGATATTCCAGGTGGCATCGGAGGCGAGAGTGACATTCGTGGGGTCAATGGCACCGTTCAGCACAGTGCTGCCGGTCAGCTTCAGGGCTGTACCGCGCTGAGCAATGACATCCGTGGTGACGGTACTGTCGTTCAGCGTCAGCGTGCCTTCATTCAGGTTGACGGCTTTCTGGGTGAGTGTGGTGTTGCTGACAGTGAGTGTGCCACTTCCTGATTTTTCCACGCTGCCGTTACCGGTGAGAGAGCCTCCCTGCAGGAGTGCATCGCCTTCACGGATGGTCAGGGTATCGTTGTTCACCGTCTTCCCGGAAAGGGTAAGTATGGCGCCGTTATTCAGCGTGGTGGTGCCCGCCAGTGTGCCGCCCCTGGCGGTGAACAGTCCGCCATTTACCGTGGTATCCGTGGCCGTATCACCGGCGTTCAGCGTGAATGAACTGCCTTTTTCCAGCATCAGGGCATCCGCCTGACCGCCTCCGATACTGAATGCCTTTCCGTCGCTCCGGGTACCACTGACAGCGGCACCGGAATCGGCCAGCAGTACACCGCCATTCCCCATGGATACGGTGGTGGCGGCACCACCGTTGCGGATATCCAGCGTTCCGCCATCATCCACACGGGTATTAGTGGCTGTGTGTCCGCTCAGCACATCCAGACGTCCGCCATTTTCCAGTACGACATTATCAGCCTTACCCGCCACAACGGAGAATGCTCCCAGGCGGTTTGTGCCGGTGACGGTTGCAGCTGTACTGGTAACCAGTGCACCGCCCGTGTTCTGGGTGACATCAGACGCTTTACCGCCGGCATTCACCTGCAGCTTTCCTTTCTGGTTGATGGTGGTATGCGCGGCAGTTCCTCCTTCCTTAATCACCTGCCAGCCATCACGGTTTATCAGCGTCTCTGTTGCCGTGCCACCGTTGTGTACATACTGGTTACCCCCCTCCAGTCGGGTGTTATGTGCCTCTCCGTGTACCGTCTGGTCACCACCGGCGTAAATGAGGGTGTCCCGTGCCATCCCCGAAGACCAGATAACCTGCCGGCCATTTTTATTGATGGTGGTGGATTCAGCCGTCCCTCCGACCATCTGACCGCTGGACACATTTTCAGACTCCGGACCACCTTCTGCACCGGTGTTGACGATGGTTCCGGTTGCCAGTCCGCCATGTTTTATGGTCTGGTAACCATCCTGGTTAATAATTGTACCGGCAGCTTTCCCTCCCCCGTGTACCCACTGCTCACCTCTGTTATCCAGCGTGGTGTTCACCGCCAGTCCGTTAAGGCTCTGCCCTCCGCCATCACGAATAACCGTATCACTGGCAGTTCCTCCTGCCTGCACAATCTGACGACCATTTGCGGTGACAGTGGTGTTTCTGCCTGTGCCACCCGCTTTTATCCATTGCCCGCCGGTGTTTTCGTCACTGTCCGGCCCCAGCTCAAGCCCGGTACTGACAGTCACGCCATTAGCTGTTCCGGATACAAACTGGTTGTCATGGTTTACCAGTGTTCCGCCATTCACTGTTTCACCCGGGTGCACAACGATGTCAGCAGACAGCACCGGGAGTGGCGTGACCGCGGCAAGAGACAGTGCAACCGCCACACCGCCACGTTTACCCCGTGCGCGGGCCAGTTCGGAGGCAACCACGAAAGCGCCCGTAATGTGATTCCATACCAGCCTGTAGCAGGTATTCAGATGTCGTTTCATCAGCATTTCCTTAATCAGAGTGAGGGTGAATAAAAAAGCCGGTATCCACAGATGTGGATACCGGCAGGTAAAGGGTTACAGTGCCGGAGGTCCGGCTGACGGAAGTTTCTGACGTGTGGCTCTGTTGTTCCCTGAATCTCATGTCTGTGTGTATCTGCGCACGTTGCTAACAGGAGTTATTATTAGCATAACGATCGATATTAACGATCGGTAAAATAGGTATTGATCGTTTTATTCTATTATCAAGCTATTGCACGGACAAGAGAGACAGTAACGAAAACAGCGCTTTTGTGAGCAGACTCAGAGGCAGGGAGGACATCATCCACAACAGGTTCAGAAGAAGATCCAGTTCCATACCGCGCGGGCAACAGAGACCACTGTGTCACGGACGGCACGCAGAACCGTGCGTGCAACAGAGGCAACACAGACGCTCTCCGCTGTGTCAAATATCCGGTCCACCGCACCGGTAAACTGCTCACGGGCCTGAGCGCGGACAGATTCCGTGCGCAGCTCGTCCTGCAGGCGGGTCATCAGGGGACTGGCGGCATGGTCGGGAAGCGCTGTCATGAGCGCACTGACCAGCGTATCCACTTCCCAGCCGGTGCGGGCCGATACGGCCACAACCGGATGTACAGGCCGGAACAGACGGAATACCGCCTCCGTTTTTTCGCGAATGTTCTGTGCCTGTGCGGGAGAGGGCTGAATGCCGGCCATATCCCATTCATGGCAGGGCTCCGTTTTGTCGGCCTGTGTCACCACAAACAGCACCTGCTGATGTCCGCACTGCAGGATGTGTCGC
Organism: Escherichia sp. E.sYA108; assembly: GCF_011754335.1. Classification (NCBI taxonomy): domain Bacteria; kingdom Pseudomonadati; phylum Pseudomonadota; class Gammaproteobacteria; order Enterobacterales; family Enterobacteriaceae; genus Escherichia; species Escherichia sp. E.sYA108. The sequence goes on from NZ_JAAQVZ010000001.1 coordinate 846,771, forward strand.
CAGAAATACTCATCCACAGACAGGGCCCGGTCATCGGCTTTAATCAGCCACAGCACCAGGTCCAGTTCAGGCAGAATGTCACGGTACAGGGCTTCATACTCTGCATCCCTGTCCCGGCTCTCGCCCACCCCGGGCAGGTCAGTGATAACCATGCTGTAACCGTGACCACTCAGACGGAAGCGCTGCACTTCCCGGGTGCCGGCGTGAACATCACTGACCGGTGTGACCTCCCCCTGAAACAGGGCATTACAGAGTGAAGATTTACCGGCCCCGCTTTTACCCATAATGCCAATCACGGGCTCGTGACGGGTGAGTTTGCGCAGATGTTCCAGGATGTGACGGGAAAGCGAGTAAGGCAGGGAGGAGAGCGGTTTTTCAATTGCCTCAATGGCATCAGACGGATTCATACATGTATTCCCGGTGAAAAAAGACAAAACCCCGCACACCGGAAAGGTGGCGGGGGATCCACGGAGATAATATCTGTCTGAAATTGTTTGGAATCGATGGGGATGTTGAGTATTAACATGAAGGAGGGCAGGAGTTATCCGTTATTGGGTGATATCCTTCCATGAAAATACGCGGTTATTGTTAAACAGCAGGCTGATTACTCCGTAAAGGAGAAAAATATTCATCTTGCAGCCTGATTATCAGGTGTGTTTATGTTTACTGAGGTGAGTATTTTTCAGTATATTGTCGGGGCAGTCAGTGGGAGATATTAAATTTACGTTTAGAGTTATCTTGCTTCTGCTGTGTATTTTTATAAGAGTGCGCACGTAATGATATCTGTTGATACCATGTTGTTAAGTGTTTCCCTTCCGGGTCATGCGTACTTGCAAAATGGCATCTGAATCGATCACGGTTTGGCCAAACCGTGATCGAATAGAGAGGAATACGCACGTAATGATTAAATGCTTTTGTTACACCATTCTTCCGGCATGAATATTTATCCAGTTCCCTTTTTTATTTGTGTAGTGATACTGTCGGAATAGCGTTCAGTAATGTGAAGTGTCCTGTAAAAAAACTTTAATAAATGTGTCATCCTGGTCAGGAAATATCTGCTGAGATATTATTAGTTGGTGGTGTTTTTACTGAGTAATAGCTGGCTTTTAATTCCTGAACTGAAATACTGTCGCTCGTCAGGGTTTAATTAAAACTGGATGATGATGTGAAAATGAAGGCTGGTTTTTGTGTTTGTCGAAGAAGTGTTATTTTAATCCATTCTCATCATTGGCTGGCGATTATACAGAAGTATTTGAAGAAAAAATGTTGCATTTTATCTGTGTCAGCAGGGAGGAAGTATTTTATTGATGTATCAGTATTAAATGGTTTTTGTTATTTATAAAAATGTCATCCTGTCCATAGAATATTGTACTCAGCATTCAGTGCAGGAACTGTCATCTTCTTTATTTTATTCTTCTTCAGGAGGGCAGTTTTCTGAAAGCGTTACTCCGGGGAAACTGTTTATGTTTATTCCCGGCAGGAAACCCGTACCTGCAATACCCTGGATGATGCTTTTTGCTGGTACGTTGTTGTGTGAAAATTAATCAACACGTGTGTTCCGGAGAGCGCCCGTAGACGCACAGATTCATTCTAACATTCTTTAGCGACAAAATACCGAATGGTTATTATTTAATCTGAAAATCGACAGAAATTTTTATCCTGTATTGATTCTGCTGCTATTTTTGCTATTAGTAGCAATAGTTGCGGTACTTTATGTTCTGTGTGTTGTGAGGTCATTATGCCATACTTTCAGTATCCTGATGAGTTTCCCCTGAGCTCGCTGCCTCCACTCATTCGTGATGCCGTTATTGAAGCTCAGCAAATCACGCAGGCTCCCCTGGGGCTTGTGGCAGCATCTGCCCTGGGCGCTGTTTCACTTGTCTGCCAGAATCTGATTGATGTCTGCAGACTGAATACACTGCGGGGGCCGGTTTCTCTTTTCTTACTGACGCTTGCTGAGTCCGGAGAACGAAAAACCGCAGTGGACAAATTATTAATGGAGCCCCTGTACCAGCAGGAGATGCTGTTATATTCCAGACACAAAAATGAACTGACGACATGGAAAAATAAGGAAGAGCTTTTAAAGGCGCAGAAAAAAGCATTGTTGTCAAAACTGAATAAAGAACTCCGCAAAGGCGCGGATGAGTCAGAAACGCTCAGACAACTGGAAGCGCTTCAGAAAAACAGAGGGGAAAAACCTGTAAGATATAAATTCATTTTTAATGATGCCACGACAGCAGCAATTAAAGATCAGCTTTGTGGTCAGTGGCGTTCAGTGGGTATCATGTCTGATGAAGCCGGTATAATATTTGATGGGTATACCCTGTCTGAGCTGCCTTTTATTAACAAAATGTGGGATGGCTCCGTATTGTCGGTGGACAGAAAGAATGAACCCGAACAGATGATTGAAAATGCCAGAATGACATTATCCCTCATGGTACAACCCGGTCTTTTTGACCGATATATGGAGCGAAAAGGTTCTGTTGCCAGGGACAGTGGTTTTCTTGCCCGTTGTCTAATCAGTAAACCTGCCACCACGCAGGGGAAACGCTTTATTAACGGAGCTGTGACCCCGGGAGGATCATTAACGGCATTTCATGAACGATTAATGGAACTGGCCAGAGGCAGTATTGAAAAATCCAGTAAGGATGAACGTTATTGTCTGCATTTTTCTCCTGAAGCGCAAAAAATATTTATTGATCACTATAATGTTCTGGAGCAGGATTTGTCTCCTTCCGGACCCTTAAGCCAGTTTCGGGGGCATGTTTCAAAAAAAACAGAAAACATTGCGAGAATTGCTGCGTTATTGCAGTATTTCAGTCAGGGTGAAGGGAAAATCTCTGCCGATATCATGACGTCTGCTGTCGTAATAAGTTCGTGGTACACAGATGAATATAAAAAATTATTTGCGTTACCTGATGAATCTGAACTGCAGCTGCAGGACGCCCGGGAGCTGCTCGACTGGCTCATTGAGGAGTGCCGCGGAGAATGCCCGCCCCGTGTCAGGAAAAATTATATTCTCCAGTGTGGCCCGGGCCGGTTCCGGAACAGGAAAAAGCTGAACGTCCTGCTGAACATTCTTGCATCTCAACTCAGGCTCTCTGTCGTGCAGGAAGGAAAAACCACCTATGTCCTGCTTTCCGAAATAAACAATATCACGCTGCCTGAACTGAATGCGTGCTACAGCCAGAAACTGATAAGATGGCATGAGCAATCCTTTGGCTTATAATGTTCCCTGTTGCTGAGACGGATTATTCAGTGGTGGTATCGCAGTATGCCCGTCACCCCCGCTTCTGCATGAGGGTGACGGAGGAAAAGTAAGTGTGCGGAGGCCCGGGAGCGTTATGAATCAACAGGCGTATAACAGGTACTCGTCAATCATCAGTTCCAGCTCGCGCTTTTCCCGTTTGCGCGCCACAGCCCAGTTTTCAAGCTCTGCATGTGATTTATGCTTTAACTCTTCAGTCCAGGGCTGCATGGAGTGGGCACACATCAGATCATACCAGCACAGCCATATCAGCGTGTGGTAGAGATCACGATCGTCGAAACGCCGGAGCAGGCTGTTCAGCCTGTTTGCCAGCCGGTTTTCACCCAGACGATGTAGCTCACTGAGTAAAACGCCGCCCAGATTAAAATGTGTAAGCAGCATGATTTCATGGGTCTGAATGCTGGTCATTAACCCTTCCTGAATGGCAGGAATGAACGGTGGTGTTCCCGGGTTGACGACCTGATAGAGTCCCTGTGGTGCCACTGAGATGATGGTGCCTTTTTCTGGCAGAAAAAAGTGGGCCAGGGTCAGGCGGTGATAACCATGAAGATGCGGAGCCCCCATTCCATGAGCGACGATAAGCCTCGTCACGTTTGTCATCCATTTCTGATGCTGGATGAGCAGCAGCTCACACCGGTTTTCAAGTTTTTGCATAATATTCTCTCCTTTAGCGCGCAGCAAAATGCCTCCGGGGGCCGGATCATGCCTTTGCTGCGGTTGAACGGATAACGGTCAGGAATTACGGACGGGACTGTGCAATACGCGCCTGCAGCCAGGCTTCCACTTCACTTTTCAGCCATCGGGAACTGCGGCCCAGCTTGATGGGGGCCGGAAAGGCCCCATCCCTGATGAGTTTGTAAAACCACTTATCGGTCAGGCCAGTCAGTTGAGTGATAAACGCCATGTCGACCATCTGGTCATCCATCAGTGAAACTGGGGTGGTCATGAGAATGTTCCTCCGGATGTTGTTAATCTCAACCGGCGTTGGTGATGAAAACAACGCACCACCTTCACCGGCATAACAACCGGGGAGAAACGTAAAAAATAATCGGGAATGTGACCGTCAGGAGATAAACGGGGGGATTGCGGTGGCTGAGCCGTACCGGTATGTCGGGTGGTTGTTGCGAAACGATGCTTCCGCACGCGCACGCGATAAAGGAGGGAGGACTTTCGTGAGACAAGGGGAAAACTAGCGTTCTGATAATTGCAGAGTTGTTTTTGAAGGCGGTTGTGGTATATCAGCCTGTGACCTGTGGGCAGGCGACAGTTATCACTGGTGGGATAAGACTGTCTGATTGGTATTATAAATATATAAGAGAGATCAAACACATGAGTTCATATATGTGAAATAAATCTGTGAGTGTGATCAGCAGACCAGTCTACCCAGTAGCAACAGATTGCGTTGTACTCACAGGGTTATCCCTGATAACTGGCGTATAACCTGCGTACATAAAACGTACCTGCAATGCACCTGAACAGAGTGCATTAAGCATCCGCCTGAGCGGTAAACGTATCCGATCTGGTGAGTGACAGTCTGAGAGCATTCTCAGTAATCGCCCCCTTGTATCCTGGAAATTGGTTAAGAGCGATTAGATTTGGCAAGGTGTATGCATCCAGCAGCTTAACACCTCAGCTAACTGGCTGGTTACCTTCAGGTTGTCGCAATGGCATCGGACATCCGGTGTCGGATAACTAAACGTAGCGTTAAGGCGATATTGCTGAGAGACCGGTTAAGTGGTGGCACGGGAGTAATGAGTTTGGGGAGGGTACCAGAATGCCAGTCAGGTGCGGTATGCTGGCAGTATCACGTTGATTGCAGCATAAAGTAACGAGAGACGAATGGAAGTTAAAACCAGAGCAGTTCCGTCGTTGTTCATCCCGGGAGACGCTGGAAAAAGTGATTACCCGCACACGTTATAAACTTACCCCTGCGGAGCTGGAAGCCTTTAACTCTGCGGTCGATCACCGGCTGGCAGAACTGACAATGAACAAACTTTACGATCGCGTGCCGGCTTCCGTCTGGAAATATGTCACCTGAATCTTGAATCCGCGCTACGATGACTCTGGTGTTATCTGTGCACCGGAAGATCGGGAACATTAAGCAGTATAACGGCAACAAAGAATTCGAAATCAAAAGGGAATGGTGTACAGAGGGGCAGGCGTTCAGGCATTACCGGCCTGTATCTTCTGAAGGGGACTCGTATTTGTCGGGGCTGAGTATTCCGCTCGATTCGATCACGGATTGGAAGAAACCTGACTGTGATTGATTCAGGTACCATTTTGCAGGGATCCGGTGCGTTACTGTCTGGCACAACAAACGCAGCGGGTCGCTCTGCCCCGCCGACTCCTGATAATCCCTCCCCTGTAACCTACTGCAACAGTACAAATACACTGACGCCTGAAACGGTAACCAGAATCAGCACCAGCAGTAACGTCAGTAAACAGAGCAGACGATCGGTCTTCCGGTAATAACCGAAGGGGTCGACAGCGCCACAATACGGGCAACAAACTGTATTATGAGTAATTGCGTTACCACAGTCCCTGCACTTCTTTTTGCGTATCACGATAGCTCCCTCGCCACGCCTTATCCGTAACCGGTTTTTTACATTAAAAAAAACAACGCCGGGAATTCAATCGTCAGTCCGGAGACGACCGTTCGGGTTATCACAGAGTGCCTGAGACAGTGTCCTGCCGGAGGTCACTTCAGGGACTCTGCGTATTTTTTACGACGTGGCTATTCCGTATGAACCATACGGAGATTTAACCATGACCTACAAATACAACCCCTTCTGGCAGCAACGTATTCGTGAGACGGTGCGGCACGCACTGAATGTTCATCCCCGCCTGACGGCATTGCGGGTTGACCTGCGTTTCCCGGATGTACCGGCAGCAACGGACGCAGCTGTGATATCCCGCTTCATCAATGCCCTGAAAGCCCGAATCGACGCTTACCAGAAACGTAAGCATCGGGAAGGTAAACGCGTGCATCCCACAACCCTGCATTACGTCTGGGCCCGGGAGTTTGGGGAGTGCAAAGGTAAAAAACACTATCACCTGATGCTGCTGGTCAACCGGGATACCTGGTGTCGTGCCGGCGATTACCGCGCTCCGGGATCACTGGCCGGGATGATTAAACAGGCGTGGTGCAGTGCCCTGGGAGTGGATGCCGGACGTTATGACACGCTGGCACATTTTCCGGTCAGGCCGGCGGTGTGGCTGGAACGCGATGATGACACCGGCTTTCAGCAGGTGCTGGAGCGTGCTGACTATCTGGCGAAGGAGAGTACCAAAGCTTACGGCACCGGTGAGCGCAACTTTGGCTGCAGTCGTGGCTGAGCCCGACAGACGACTTATCTGACTTCAGTGTGATGACGTGTTCACAGCGACCACACTGATTTTCCCTTCTGAGACTGAACTGAAAACCGCCATTCACACCTGACCACGCTGCCCGTACCGGGACGGCTGTTGCCTGCGTGTCGTCTGGCGGTAAGGAACCACACTATGTACGCAAAATCTTTTCTCGCACTTGATGGCAACGGACGTCTGACCGGTGCCCGTACCGCACAGACCGCACCTTATGCTTACTACACCTGCCACCTTTGCGGCAGTGCACTCAGATACCACCCGCAGCACGACACGGAACGTCCCTGGTTTGAACACACTGACGACGGGCTGACGGAGCACGCGCAGCAATGTCCTTATGTCAGGCCGGAACGCAGAGAAATACGGTTGATTAAACGTCTGCAGCAATTCGTCCCGGATGCCTTACCCGTGGTACGTAAAGCCAGCTGGTACTGCAGGCAATGTCACCACGATTATTATGGGGAGCAGTACTGCACACACTGCCAGACCGGGCGCTTCAGTGAGGACGGGGAGCAGAATGAACGGTATAAAAACGGGGCTGGGGATCACGCCGGGTGAGCACATTATCAGTGCCGACTCTGCGCTCAGCAGAAATATCCGGCATTGTTTCTGCCTTTCCTGTCATGGCCGGTTGATTCTGCAGACAGATGCTCAGGGGGCGTGGTTTGAGCATGATTTACATGCCCTGAGTGAGCAACAGAAGGGTAAGCGTGCAGCAAGAACCGTATTGACGGGGATGTGTTATTCAGTCGGCAGTGCTACGCGCCAGGGGAGCAGTTCGCCGACCCGGTTTATCGGCCAGTCGGCTATGACGTCAAGGACATAGCGGAGGTAGCTTTCTGGCTCCACTCCGTTCAGTTTGCACGTCCCGATCAGGCTGTACAGCAGCGCTCCCCGCTCTCCTCCATGATCCGAACCGAAGAACAGGTAGTTTTTGCGGCCCAGACTGACCATCCGCAACGCATTTTCAGCGATGTTATTGTCCGCCTCAGCCCAGCCATCATCTGCATAGTACGTCAGCGCCGGCCACTGGTTCAGGGCGTATGCGAACGCTTTCGCCAGTTCTGAGTGTCGCGACAGGGTTTTCATCTTTTCACGCAGCCAGCTTTCCAGGGATTTCAGCAGCGGTTTCGTTTTCAACTGACGTTCGGCAAGGCGCTGCTCCGCCGTCATTCCCCTTATCTCTGCCTCGATGGCGTACAGTTCGCCGATCCGTTTCAGCGCTTCCTCCGTCAGGGCTGACGGGGTGCGAACGTGCACATCGTGGATTTTACGGCGGGCGTGAGCCCAACAGGCGGCTTCCGTTATCCGGCCATCCCGGTACAGCTCGTTGAACCCGGCGTATGCATCCGCCTGCAGTACACCACTGAACCCCGCAAGATGGGTCTGCGGATGGATGCCTTTTCTGTCCGGGCTGTAAGCGAACCACACCGCCGGCGCCAGCGTTGACCCGGCGTTACGGTCGTCACGAACGCAGGTCCATAACCGCCCGGTCTTCGTTTTCTTATTGCCTGGCAACAGCACCGGGACAGGCGTGTCATCAGCATGGAGCTTACCGTCAGTCAGCACATAGCCATGAAGCGCCTCTTCCAGCGGAGACAGCTGCCGGCAGCATGCATCCACCCAGCCCGACAGCAGTGAACGGCTCAGCTCCACACCTTGCCGGCCGTATATTTCTGACTGGCGATACAGCGGGGTGTGCTCTGCATACTTCGAGGTCAGCACGCGGGCCAGCAGCCCCGGTCCGGCGATACCCCGCTCGATGGGCCGCGAAGGTGCAGGTGCCTGCACGATGGCATCGCACTGAGTACAGGCATGTTTTTCCCGTACCGTCCGGATAACCCGGAAGGCGCTACGCATCAACTCCAGCTGTTCGGCGGTATCCTCGCCCAGATAGCTCAGTGAACCGCCGCAGTTCGGGCAGCACGGCGCCGCAGGCAACAGTCGCTTTTCGTCACGGGGTAGTGATTCAGGGAACGGCTTACGGGTGCGGGTCTGACGCAACGGACGCTGTACTGCCGGGTCATACACCCTACCAGTCAGCGTATCGCTCTCTTTCTGAAGCCGGTTCAGATCGGCTTCCATTTGTGCGATACGGCGGGAGACTTTTTCGGAACGACTGCCGAAGTTCATCCGGCGGAGTTTATCCAGCTGCGCCTGCAGATGGTCTATTTCGCGCTCCCGGTTGCTCAGCTTTTCCTGCAGGGCGTGGATCAGCGCTTCCTGTTCGGCCAGGCGCTGTTTCAGCAGGAAAATGTCGTCAGAAGAGATGTCGTTCATACATCGTGTATTTTTCGCCGGGCATGGACCCAGCACGCAACTTCTGTCTGTGCACCACCTTCACGTTTGGCACTGAACAGCCGATCGTAACCGCTGAATGCATCCGCCTGCAGGATACCCCGGAAGGGACGAAGGTGTTGTACCGGATGTTTTCCCTGCCTGTCTGGTGAGTAGGCGAACCAGACCGCCGGTGGCTCTGATGAGCCCGCATTCCGGTCATCCCGGACATACGTCCAGATGCGTCCTGTTTTTGCCTTTTTTCTGCCCGGTGTCAGCACTTTTACCGGTGTGTCGTCAGTGTGAACCTTGCGGGTGTTCATCACGTAACGGTACAGGGCATCATTCAGCGGAGTCATTAACTGGCAGCACGCGTCAACCCAGTTGGAGATTAATGCACGGCTCAGTTCGGCACCCTGTCGGGCAAAGATTTCACTCTGACGATACAGTGGCAGGTGTTCGCAGTATTTTCCCGTTAACACGCGGGCAAGTAATCCGGAGCCCGCGATGCCGCGCGCTATCGGGCGGGACGGCGCTGGCGCTTCAACTATACAGTCACATTTTGTACAGGCTTTTTTTACCCGAACAGTGCGGATCACTTTCAGGGCGCTACTCACCAGTTCCAGCTGCTCAGCACTGACTTCACCCAGATAATCCAGCTCACTGCCACACTCCGGGCAACAACTTTCTTCAGGCTCCAGGCGGTGTATTTCACGGGGAAGATGTGCTGGTAACGGACGACGATGACGTGACTGTCGCAACTGGCGGGGAACCTGCGGGTCATCCTCACGCCCACTGTAACGATCGCTTTCCTGTTCGCGTTGTTTCAGTTGGGCCTCAGCCTGTTCAACCTCACGCTGCAGTTTTTCAGAACGGGTACCGAACAGCATCCGGCGCAGTTTTTCTATCTGGGCCCTCAGATATTCTATTTCCCGCTCCTCCTCTTCGATCTTTTCTTCGGCACGTGCCAGTGCAGAGCGCAGGAAGGCCTCCGTCTCTTCAACCAGACTCAGTTGCAGATCTCTCTGACGGAGGGCTTCAGCCTGCTCAGAGAGCAGCCTTTCCAGCTCAGTGATACGAATGAGGTATTTCCGACTCATGACCGTTTTTATAATCCGGCCATGACATTTTTACAACATTGTCAGTGCGTTAAGACGGGATGTTTTTGGCTGACGCCAGTCTAGCTTATCGAGGAGCATTGCCAGCTGCGAGCGGGTAATGGATACCTTACCGTCACGCACCGCAGGCCAGATAAACAGGCCTTCCTCCAGGCGTTTGGTGAACAGGCACAGACCATCAGCATCAGCCCAGAGGATTTTAATCATGTCACTCCGTCGGCCACGGAAGATGAACAGGTGACCGGAGAAGGGGTTCTCATCCAGCACATGTTGTACCTGTTCACCCAGACCGTTGAAGGATTTACGCATATCAGTAACGCCGGCAACCAGCGAGATTCGAGTGTCTGATGGGAGCGAGATCATCGCCCCCTCCCGGTCAGTTCACGGATCAACACCGTGAGCAGCTCTGGTGAAGGATTTTCCAGCGTCATGTTACCGTGGCGGAACTCAACTTTACAGGAACTGGCACTGACTGTGCTTTGTGAAGGAGTGGATAAAAGCGGAGTAAGAGCCGCCATAGGCTCTTTCTGCTCATCAGGCGTTATCTCAACAGGTAATAATTCAACGCCAGCGTCAGAAGAGGTTGTTACCGGAAGACGCCGCGATATACGCCCTTCGTTCTGCCAGAGCCTGAGCCATTTGAACAGGAGGTTATCATTGATATCGTGTTCCCTGGCAATACGGGCAACAGAGGCTCCTAGTTGTGAAGCCAGTTTAACCATTTGAAGTTTAAACTCATTTGAAAATGTTCTGCGGGGTTCTGCGGATAATATTTTCTGTTCCATAACAGGTGTCCACTAGTTGATGAAAAGGTGGGCACCTACGTTACCAATACTGGCTTAATGGCTACATACGGCGGTCAGTTTACGCTTACCATGTATCTGGCGAGTGAAGCTTTATGTCGTGTTCTGGCGTGTCCTGTGTTAGTTAGAACACGCCATCGATGGTCAGCAGGTTCATATTGCACCAGAGCGGATACAGCGTGGTGTTATGTCAGGGCTGCGCTGTTTACGTGAACACGTGGCGTACGGCCCCGCTTCCTGGCCGCTGCTGGGCATGGATCACGGCGCGACAAAGGGGCGACTACCTGGCAGCATGTGTCCAGCCGGTTCACAATCTGGTGAAGGTTCCTTACGCTCATGGGCCATACTGATAATTCACCAGGCCATCATTTCCAGAGGAAGACGCCGTTTGCGTAGCGTGACAGTGTCGGACTCTTCAGGGCTGTGGGTAATCAGTTCCGGGGCAAGATAGTCGCAGAGGGTTACGCAGAGAATAGTAACTGGACACTGGATCGATCAACCGATCCTTAACTGAGCGGCATGACAGCTTTCTGATGGTTTTTTTTTGATAATCTTCACATTGTGCTTCTTTTCTGTTGGATAATCTTTGTACTTGATGGTGTACTAGGTATCCCATTATGCAGTTAAGTGAAGGTGATTAAAAATGCAATGTGAATTTAAAGGGGTCATATCAGCATTACCCACTCCTTATGACCAATCCCAGCAAATCGATATGGAGAGTCTTCGAAAACTGATCCGTTTTAATATCGAACAAAATATTAAGGGATTGTATGTTGGAGGCTCTACTGGAGAAGCATTTCTTCAGAATGTTGCAGAGCGAGAAAAAATTCTTGAAACAGTAGCCGATGAATCAGATGGAAGACTGACACTTATAGCGCATGTGGGCGGCATCAGTACGGCAGAAAGCGAGGTACTTGCAAAAGCTGCAAAAAAATACGGATATCATGCTATATCTGCTGTTACTCCATTTTATTATCCTTTTTCATTTGAAGAGCATTGTATCCATTACAGGAAGATTATTGATTCTGCAGATGGACTTCCGATGGTAGTTTATAATATACCGGCTCTTAGCGGAGTGCGTTTTTCTTTAGATCAGATAAATGAGCTTGTCACAATACCCAGGGTTTGTGCATTAAAACAGACATCCGGTGATTTATTCCAGATGGAACAAATCAAAAGGAATCATCCAGAGCTTGTGTTATATAATGGTTACGATGAAATATTTGCATCAGGGTTAATTGCAGGTGCAGATGGGGGAATCGGTAGTACATATAATATAATGGGGTGGCGTTATCTTGAAATATTTGAAGCAGTCAAAAACAATGATGTGATTAAGGCGAAGGAAATGCAAGTAGCCTGTAACCAGGTTATTGACACTCTTATTCAGAGTGGTGTCCTGGCAGGTATAAAAACTCTTCTTTACTATATGGGGATTATAAATACTCCTGTATGCAGAAGTCCTTTTTCTCCGGTAAAGGAAAAGAATCTGGATGTATTATCAAAACTTGCAGAGCGACTGTTCGAAGAACATGACAGAAACAAAAAAATGAAAATAATCTGAATAATTGCAAGATTGTTATATAGGTGAAAATGAATGATAACACTGGCTGTTGATATAGGAGGAACGAAAATTTCAGCGGCGTTGATATCTGATGACGGTTCATTTTTGCTGAAAAAACAGATATCAACACCTCATGAAAGATGTCCTGACGAAATGACAGGGGCTTTACGTCTACTGGTTTCTGAAATGAAGGGAACAGCGGAGCGATTTGCAGTAGCATCAACAGGGATTATTAATAATGGAGTATTGACAGCTCTGAATCCAGACAATCTTGGAGGGCTGAAAGAGTATCCTCTGAAAAATATAATGGAAGATATAACTGGTTTAAATGGAAGTGTGATAAATGATGCCCAGGCAGCCGCATGGGCAGAATATACAGTTTTGCCGAAAGAAATTTGTGATATGGTTTTTATAACCGTTTCTACGGGGGTTGGAGGGGGAATTGTAGTTAACAGAAAATTATTAACAGGTGTTTCTGGATTAGCCGGACATGTTGGGCATATATTGTCCGGAGTAACGGATACAGAATGTGGATGTGGTCGTCGGGGATGCGTTGAAGCGGTTTCATCTGGTCGGGCCATCATGGGGGCAGCAAAAAATAAACTTGCAGGATATAGCACCAAATATATTTTTGAATTAGCGAGACAGGGATATAAGGAAGCAGAATTTTTGACAGAGCGTTCTGCCAGTACTATTGCTGAATTAATAGTAAGTTTAAAATTACTGCTTGATTGTCAGGTTGTTGTTGTCGGAGGAAGTGTTGGACTTGCTGATGGGTATGTTCAGAAAGTGTCGAAACATCTTTCCATATATTCTGAAATTTGTAATGTAATGCTGTTTCCGGCATATTTCAGAAGTGACTCTGGTCTTATTGGTGCAACTCTTTGGGACCGGGATTGTATTACTTAAAGTAATACTCCAGTGTATTATAAATCCGCTATTATTGTGAGGTTTAATATGGACTCCTGTATTCAGAAAAAGCAGGTTTGGTATAAGCATCTTTCACCCAGACAGTGGAAGATATTCGGTGCGGCATGGACAGGTTATTTACTTGATGGTTTTGATTTCGTTCTGATATCTCTGGTTCTTACAGAGGTTCAGCATGAATTCGGCTTGACGACAATAGAAGCGGCAAGCCTTATTTCCGCTGCTTTTATTTCTCGATGGTTTGGGGGGCTTGCTATTGGCGCTTTATCGGACAAGATGGGGCGCAGGATGGCAATGGTTTTAAGTATAGTGCTATTCTCTCTCGGAACCCTTGCCTGTGGTCTGGCTCCTGGATATGCAGTGATGTTTATTGCTCGCATTGTTATTGGGCTTGGTATGGCAGGTGAATATGGCTCAAGTGTAACATATGTTATCGAAAGCTGGCCTGTTCATCTCAGAAACAAGGCAAGTGGTTTTTTAATTTCTGGATTTTCTATTGGGGGAGGTTTAGCTGCACAGGTTTATAGCATTGTAGTACCACTATGGGGCTGGCGTTCTCTTTTCTTTGTCGGCATGCTTCCAATATTATTTGCTTTTTATCTTCGCAAGAATCTTCCGGAGTCTGATGACTGGCAAAAAAGGCAACAAGAGAATAAACCCGTCAGAACAATGGTGGATATTCTGTACAGAGAAAAGAATAAATACATAAATATTCTTCTGTCTTGTATTGCATTTGCATGTCTATATGTTTGTTTTTCAGGCGTCACTGCAAACGCTGCTTTAATCACAGTTATGGCATTGTGCTGTGCGGCTGTTTTTATCAGTTTTATATATCAGGGTATGGGGAAAAGATGGCCAACAGGCATTATGTTGATGCTTGTGGTTATGTTCTGTTTCCTCTACGGATGGCCACTGCAGGCTTTTCTTCCTACATGGCTTAAGGTTGATATGCAGTATTCACCAGAAACTGTTGCTCTCATATTTATGCTGGCAGGTTTTGGCTCTGCAGCTGGAAGTTGTATAGGTGGTTTTATGGGGGACTGGCTTGGAACCCGAAAAGCATATGTTATATCACTTCTTATCGGTCAGCTTGTTATTATCCCCGTTTTTCTTGTGGACCGGGACTATGTATGGTTACTTGGCCTTCTAATCTTTACTCAGCAGGTTTTTGGTCAGGGGATTGGTGCTCTGGTGCCGAAAATAATCAGTGGTTATTTTAATGTGGAGCAGCGTGCGGCAGGACTGGGGTTTATTTATAATGTAGGTTCACTTGGTGGAGCATGTGCGCCTATTCTTGGTGCAGTTGTTGCGTCTCATACAAGTCTTGGTACAGCAATGTGTTCTCTTGCTTTTATCTTAACATTTGTTGTTCTTGTCCTTATTGGTTTTGATATGCCATCACGTGTACAGAGATGGATCCATCCAGAAGCTGCGCTTGAATATGATACTGTCGATGGAAAACCTTTTTATGGAGCAAGAAAAAAGAATGTTGCAGAAGAATAACGGATGCTATCAGGGAATAAAAAAATGATTCATTACAGGGAGAATATATATTCTCTTGATAATTATGAGCGTTATATAACTGACAGTTCGCTATTTGAGAATACTGGCGATGGCATAATATATACAGGTATTGTGCCCCTTATTACAGTTGTTGAGCCTGTTGTATCTAATCAACATAGTGTGCTGATTATACCTGGAGGTGGATACAGGAGGATTGTTTATGAAAGAGAGGGACTTGATGTTGGCAGATGGATAGCAGGTCAGGGATATACGGCATTTATTCTTTCTTACAGAATGCCCTCCGTTAATGGTTATTATTCCTTTGCAGATGCGAAGAATGCCCTGAACTTTATTTCTTACTGGGCCGGAATGTCGGAGAGAACATTTAAGAGTGTTGGATGTATGGGGTTTTCGGCAGGTGGTCATCTTGCTGGATATATTACTCATCTCCATTATGAGGAAGAGACTTCTGTGCGTCCTGACTGGATGGCTCTGATATATCCAGTTATATCTCTTGACAGGAGTATTGCTCATCAGGGATGCCGGAAACGTCTTCTGGATGCAGGTGAAAGTGAATATTCAGCCAGTCTTGAAAATAGTGTTACAGAGTATATGCCACCAGTCTTTATTGTGCATGCAACAGATGATAAGGATGTTCCAGTTATTCATTCTCTGAGATATTTTAACTCTATTCGGGATAAGGGACATCATGCAGAAGCTCATTTTTTTGATAAGGGAGGTCATGGATTTGGTGTATCCGGAAAAAATGGATATCCGATAGAAAAATGGCAAAGCCTGCTTCTGGAATGGCTTGCGGAACATAAGTTTTATTGAGAAATCAAATTACAAGTGATAAATATATTTAATGATGAGGCATTTATGAAAAAATATTATCCACTATTAACTGTAATTCTTCTTGGTTTACCTTTGTGCTCTCAGGCATTAACTCTTAATCTACGTGGGGGATACAGAAGCGCCAGTCACGCTTATGAAACGTTGATTCAGGTTAGTCAGGGGTGGAATAATGGTTGGTGGGCAAGTTTTGAGTCAAACACCTGGAATACAATTCACAACAATGAAAATGAATTGTTTGCACTCAATTATAATAAAATAGATATAAATAAAACATATAAAATAGATGACAAATGGGCTCTAATCCCAGGGATTCAGACACAATGGATGTCAGCAGGAAGTCAGTATAACCCTTATCTGAAAATTTCGTATCAGGCAACGCCAGATCTTAATCTGGCCTTACGCTATCGCTATGACTGGAAAGCTTTCCGACAGACGGATTTAGATGGCAACAGGGCGCGTAATGATCAGCATCAGTTTGATGGTTATGTGACATACAAAATTAATGATTCATGGTTGTTTGCATGGCAGACCACGGTATATACGAAGGTTAATAATTTCAAATATGGGAATCATAAAAAAACAGCAACTGAAAATGCATTTGTTCTGCAATATAAAATGTCACCGGTGTTCACCCCATATATAGAATATGATTACTTGGATAAACAAGGGGTGTATAAGGGGAAAGATAATAAACATGAAAATAGTTACCGTGTCGGTGTTCTGATTAATTTTTAAAAGGTGATTACAATGAAAGTGAAAAACTTTATATATCTTCCCTTCTGCTTGTTTATTGGAACGTCGGTAGCCGGAGCTTTACCGGAAATTCCTGAACCATTTAAATATGGTGTAGGAGGGATCGAGAATGGTAAAATATATATAGGACTGGGAAGTCTGGGAAATAACTGGTATATGATAGATACAAACCAGAGTGAAAAAAAATGGACTAAGATAGCGCAATGGCCGACAGTTCCCAGAGAGCAGGCAACAGCTACTATTATTGATGGTAAGATCTATGTATTTGGAGGAATTGGAAAAGATACAAGTGGAGTCATAACCTTACAAAAAGATGTCTATTCCTATGATATTGCTAAAGATAAATGGGAAAAATTGATGACCCGTCCCCCTGTATCTCTTGCCGGTCATGTTTCTTTTATCCATAATGGTCATGCGGTATCTACTGGTGGTGTAAATGAGAATATTTTTAATGGATACTTTTCAGATGTCGAGTTATCAAAAGGGAATTCCGCGCTGACAGAGAAAGTCAACAGGGATTATTTTAGTAAACCTGCTGATGATTATTTTTTAAATAATCATATAATTTCTTATGACCCGTCAAAAAACCAGTGGAAGAACCTGGGAACGACTCCATTTCCGGGAACTGCTGGTTCATCGGTGATTTTTGCAGAACAGCAAATTTATATACTGGGAGGGGAGAGAAAACCGGGGCTTCGTTCTGTTAGATCCTGGACGGGGGAGCTTTCGCATGATCGAATTAAATGGTCTGAACTTCCACCAGTAGCTTCACCCGAGGGGGTGTCAGGAGCATATGCCTCTGTTATTGATGGAAATATCTTTCTGGCCGGTGGTGCATATTTCCCGGGAGCGGCAGAAAAGTATAGCAATGGTGAATACTGGTCTCATAAAGGACTGGATAAAGCCTATTCAAAAGAGATATATCAGCTAATAAAAAATGACTGGAAAAAAGTTGGTTCTTTGCCGGAAGGACTTGCTTATGGTGTAAGCCTGCCCTGGCAGGGGGGGATGCTCATTCTGGGGGGGGAGAAAAAAGATGGTAAAGCTGTTTCAGATGTTATTTATCTGAAAAAAAATGACAAACAAATAAAGATTGTTAAATAACTGTAATGCAGGTGACTGTATTAGTTGTTCAGTCACCTGAGTTATTTTAATGGGGTTTATAATGAATAAAGATAGATCTTTAAATGAAATGATGTTAAGCTTGTTTAATAAATCAACTATTGTTGACTTGTCAAGTGAGACAATATCTGAGAGTAAATCTCTTTCAGGCCGTATTTATCAGGATCCTGAACATAACGGGGAATTTGAACTTGATCGTGTATTGACAGATATTTATGCTCCTCAGTTAATTATTTTTTTACCAGATAAACCAAATGGAACAGGAATATTGATTATTCCCGGGGGGGGCTACCAGGCTGTTATGTTAGATAAGGAAGGTACAGCTCTTGCTCCAGAGTTTTTATCTCAGGGCTATACATTATTTGTTCTTAGTTACAGATTACCATCGCCAGTTGAGGGAGAAAATATAAACAAAACTTTTATTGATGCAATATCTGCAATGCTTTATATTCGTAAGAATGCTGATAAATGGCATCTACAGCGTCATCGTATTGGTGTATTAGGATTTTCTGCTGGGGGGCATATCGCCTCAACGTTTGTGAATCAGATTTGTGATTTCAAACGTTCTTCTGACAGTAAAGAACAAGAGATTTTCGCTATTCCCGATTTTGTCGGGTTAATTTATCCTGTAATATCAATGAAAGATGATGTGACACATCCAGGCTCCAGGAAGCAATTACTGGGGGACAATAGTACCTCAGAAAATATAATACAATATAGTGCGGATCTTAATGTCACATCATGTTTTCCTCCTGTGTTTTTACTCCATTGTTGTGATGATGATCTTGTGTCAATTGAAAACAGTCTGCTCATGTACCGTGGCCTAATAGAGAAAGGTGTTTCTGCTGAAATGCATCTCTATGAGAAAGGAGGGCATGGTTTTAGTATTCAGTGGGCCACAGATCTTCCTGTTGGAGGATGGATAAAACTGTTTATGGACTGGATGTATTCTCATGGATTTAAATAATATTTATGGTGACTACCTGGTGAAGCGTCGAGTAACTATGATGCTTCAATTCGTTTATAAAGGTGATTATACATTAGCTGTTCAGCTTTATCACAATCATGCTCTTTTATGGCCGTAAGTATTTCAATATGCTGCTGATGGGTTTTTTTGTTATTTTCATATGTCATTTTATTCTTTTCCAGAGGTTTGGCCATTATCAGCCATTCAGAAAATGCTGAGTGTATTGTTTTTAATACTTTATTGTCAGGTATATCAGCAAGTATACTATGAAATTCAATATCATATTGAGCATACACTTCGGGGGTTCTCAGTGAGTTATGATGGATACTGAGCACCTTCTCAAGCCTGTGAATATCCTCAGGCGTTGCATTTTTTGCTGCATATCTTACAAGGTTGGTTTCAAAAAAGATGCGTAGTCTTTCAAAATCCTTGATGCCATCAGCTGTAGATAAAAAATCTTTAACAATGCCTGATAACCCATTAATGATGGTTTCTGGTGATGGACGGCAGACACTGGCTTTTTCTCCCTTGTTATACCGGATTAGCCCTTTATGTCTGAGAGATGATAAAGCCTCTCTGACAGATGGTCTTCCAACGCCAAAGAATGCCATAAGTTCACGTTCAGAAGGCAGGTATTCACCTTCCCTTATCTCCTCCTGGCGGATCATTCTTTCAAGCTCTTCGGCAACGATTTCTGAAAGTTTTTTTGTAACAATGGGCTTTCTGGTCGTTGTTAGCCCGGGTAACACGGTTTTTTTGTTGTCGGACATATATTGATTTATATGGATTAGAGCAAATGAGTTTTTAATTTAACACTTTCTTTTAATAATGAAAATATTTAATTAAATCTATTATGTAAAGGGGGAATGATGTATCATCATGATTTTAATGAAAAAATAGGTTTCTGGTATGTGATAGCCCTCGCAGGACAGTCTAATGGTATGGCCTACGGTGAAGGTATTCCCCTGCCAGATACACTCGACAAACCCGAGTCCCGTGTAAAACAACTGGCTCGTCGAAAAACAATCACACCAGGAGGAAAAGAGTGTAAATTCAATGAGATTATTCCGGCAGATCACTGCCTGCATGATGTTCAGGATATGAGTGGATATCACCATCCGGCTGCTGATTTGCATAAAGGGGAATATGGTTGTGTCGGACAGGGATTGCATATAGCTAAAAAGTTACTGCCATACATACCTGAGCAAGCAGGGATATTACTGGTTCCTTGTTGCAGAGGAGGTGCCGCCTTTACTGTTGGAGCTGAAGGTATGTATGTACCTGATACAGGGGCAACAGCTGATGCAATGCGGTGGGGCACCGGAACAGCACTCTATGAGGACTTAGTAGCCCGGGTTAAGGTAGCTCTGGAATATAACAGAAAGAATAAACTGCTATCTGTCTGCTGGATGCAGGGGGAGTTTGATCTTATGTCACCAGATTATGAAAAGCATCCTGACTTGTTTTATCAGATGGTAACTTCTTTCAGGTCTGAGTTATCTGAATACTCATCTCAGTGTGTTGGTAATTCGTCAGAAAGAGTTCCATGGTTGTGTGGTGATACAACCTGGTACTGGAAGGAATCTTATCAAAAAGAATATGATTTTATATATGGACATTACAGACAACGGACTGATGATGAAATACATTTTCTCAGCTTTCAGGATAGTAACCGACATGAATTAACTAATGAGCCAGAAGAAGATGCCGATGATTTATCTGTCGGGTATCTGGGGTCATCATGGAGGACAGAATTAAGCTGGACAACGTCACAGAGAAGTACACATTTTAATTCAATGGCCAGAAGGGGAGTTATTGCTGAATGTTATGCGCAAAAAATAAGAAATTATTTGTAAACAAGTTCAGGATATATCTACAGCTCTGACATGATTCTCTGAGAGACATGACGGAGTGGCGGGGGCAGCAAGCCAGAACACTGCCTGACATGCTTTCATCAGACGCAGGTCCTCTCTCATATCCTCTGATTTACTCCAGTAAGGTGATGATCATATCTTTATTTGATAGTACGGTAATGCCAGATAAATACAGACACAATGGTAAATAATATAGTTGCAAATAATGCTGCCATAATCAGCGCGATTGCGACACCTGTTTTCGATACCAGCGGCACCAGCAAAGCGCACAGTCCATAGCCAAGTGTGTGACTGGTAGCGAGCCAGCCCGCGCCTGCGCCATCAGCCAGCTTATCATTCAGTAGAAGTTGATAAGCGGGTGTTGCCAGAGCTGCTCCAAATGACAGCACTGCACAGCCCGGGTAAAACAACCATAGCTGTTCGGAGAGCATGATAGCCAGACCACCACTCATCAACACTCCGGCACTCAGGAGCAGGGCCACCGGAGTCAGGCGCTGCGGACGGAGTACCCCGAACTGCGCGATAAGCGCAGCTACTGCGGACAGACCCAACAGCCAGGCCACCTGTTGGCTAATGGCGGTGGTATCCGTGGCGAACTGGCGAGTAAGGGCAGGCGAAAGTCCAAGCTGCATCATGCTCACCGCCGCAGCCAGTAATATTGCGCAAAGCAGATAAGGCAGACAATCCCGCTTCAGACTGACGCTCTTGTACTCCGGTGTGGGCTGTGGTGGTGTGCCGGGCAACCGCAGCAGCATCAGCAGCGCCAGCACTGGGGCTGCCATCAGCAGCCCCAGTGGCGCCAGAGGATGAATGGCCAGCATTGCTGCCGCGCACAGCGGCCCGAATAGCCTGCCGCAACTCAGGCCGGAGCTGATGGTTGCCAGAGCGGCCATGCGATTCCCTTCTCCTGCTCTCTGCAATGCCCAGACCTGACAGGCTGGCACCATTGCCGACACGGTCAGCCCGTAGGCGATCCGGGCGATGATTAATATTCCCAGTCCCACCGCTGTTGTTATGGCGCTGGTAGCCATCAGCACGCTTCCCAGCCCTAGCAGGGTAAAGCTTATGCCATATCCTCCCAGAGCCCACAACACCACAGGTTTACTGCCAGTACGGGAAATTTGCTTTCCCCACCACGGGGACGATGGCAGAAACAGCATTGAGCCAAGCATCAGCAGGGCAGCCCATACAGACAGACTCAGATTTGTCTGTATGACCAGAACAGGGAGCACAACCAGCAGACCGTTCTGCCCGATACCGAGAAGCCCGGCACTGAACGCAAGTGGCCAGCAGGACAGTGGTTTTTGGGGCGTATCTTCGATCCCAGGTGACATTTTAATGTTTCAACTCCATGTATTAATTGTGTTTATTTGTAAAATTAATTTATCTGACAATAACATTTCTTATTGATAATGAGAATCATTATTGACATAATTGTTATTATTTTACTGTGTGGGAGCTGTTTGACTATGACCCTGCCCTCTGAAAAACCAGCCACAGATGTGGCTGCGCAGTGCTTCCTGAATGCACTGATTCGTGAAACCACAGACTGGAAACTGACAGAATACCCGCCAGACGAATTGATCATCCCGCTGGATGAGCAGAAATCGCTCCATTTCAGAGTGGCTTATTTCTCCCCAACCCAGCATCACCGCTTTGCATTTCCTGCACGTCTGGTCACGGCATCAGGCAGTTATCCTGTCGACTTTACCACTCTCTCCCGGCTTATTATTGATAAGCTACGGCATCAACTGTTTCTGCCCGTTCCCCTCTGCGAAACTTTCCACCAGCGCGTGCTGGAAAGCCACGCCCATACGCAACAGGCAATTGATGCCCGTCATGACTGGACCGCCCTGCGTGAAAAAGCGTTGAATTTTGGCGAAGCTGAGCAGGCGCTGCTGACAGGACACGCTTTCCACCCTGCGCCTAAGTCTCATGAACCGTTTAACCGGCGGGAGGCTGAACGCTACCTGCCTGATATGGCACCCCACTTCCCACTGCGGTGGTTTTCGGTGGATAAAACGCAAATCGCCGGTGAAAGTTTGCATCTCAACCTTCAACAGCGGCTGACGCGATTTGCCGCAGAGAATGCGCCTCAGTTACTCAACGAATTAAGTGACAACCAATGGCTGTTCCCGTTGCACCCGTGGCAGGGGGAATATCTTTTGCAGCAGGGGTGGTGCCAGGCACTTGTTGCTAAAGGGCTGATTAAAGACTTAGGTGAGGCCGGCACGTCGTGGCTGCCGACCACCTCTTCCCGTTCCCTCTACTGTGCCACCAGCCGCGATATGATCAAGTTCTCCCTGAGCGTACGGCTGACCAACTCCATCCGTACTCTGTCCGTGAAAGAAGTGAAGCGTGGGATGCGCCTGGCACGCCTGGCTCAAACCGACGGCTGGCAGATGCTACAGGTCCGCTTCCCGACTTTCCGGGTAATGCAGGAGGATGGCTGGGCCGGGCTGCTCGATCTTAACGGCAACATCATGCAGGAAAGTCTGTTTGCCCTGCGTGAAAATCTGCTGGTGGATCAGCCGAAAAGCCAGACCAACGTACTGGTCTCCCTGACTCAGGCCGCACCTGATGGCGGTGATTCGCTGCTGGTTTCGGCGGTAAAACGCCTGAGCGATCGCCTCGGTATCACTGTGCAACAGGCCGCCCATGCATGGGTCGATGCATACTGTCAGCAAGTGCTAAAGCCGCTGTTTACGGCTGAAGCGGATTACGGCCTGGTGCTGCTGGCGCATCAGCAAAATATTCTTGTCCAGATGCTTGGGGATCTGCCGGTCGGATTTATTTACCGTGACTGTCAGGGCAGCGCTTTTATGCCTCACGCGACAGACTGGCTCGATTCTATTGGCGAGGCGCAGGCGGAAAATATTTTCACCCATGAGCAGTTGCTGCGCTATTTCCCTTATTACCTGCTGGTTAACTCCACTTTTGCTGTGACCGCTGCGCTGGGGGCTGCCGGGCTGGACAGCGAATCGAATCTGATGGCTCGTGTACGAGCATCGCTGGCTGAAGTGCGTGATCAGGTGACTCATAAAACCTGTCTCAACTACGTGCTGGAAAGTCCGTACTGGAACGTAAAAGGTAACTTTTTCTGTTATCTGAACGATCATAACGAGAACACCATTGTTGACCCTTCGGTGATCTATTTCGATTTCGCTAACCCGCTGCAGGCTCAGGAGGTCTGAATGTCTGAGGCAAACATTATTCACAGCAGATATGGACTGCGCTGTGAAAAACTCGACAAGCCCCTGAATCTTGGCTGGGGACTGGACAATAGCGCGGTGTTGCACTGTCCCGGGGAGCTGCCGACAGGGTGGCTGTGCGATGCGCTGGATCAGATATTTATCGCCGCACCACAACTGTCAGCAGTGGCTCTCCCCTGGGCCGAATGGTGTGAGGAGCCACAGGCGCTGACGCTTTTTGGGCAGGTAAAAAGCGACATTATCCATCGTACCGCCTTCTGGCAGTTACCGTTATGGTTGAGTTCACCGGCAAACCGGGCCTCCGGTGAAATGGTTTTTGATGCAGAGCGTGAGATTTATTTCCCGCAGCGCCCACCCCGTCCGCAGGGTGAGGTTTACCGCCGTTACGACCCACGTATTCGCAGGATGCTGAGTTTCCGCATTGCCGATCCCGTTTCTGATGCAGAACGTTTCACCCGCTGGATGAATGATCCGCGCGTTGAGTATTTCTGGGAGCAAAGTGGCTCACTGGAGGTACAGACCGCCTATCTGGAGCGCCAGCTCACCGGTAAACATGCATTCCCGCTGATTGGGTGCTTCGACGATCGGCCATTCAGCTATTTTGAAATCTACTGGGCGGCGGAAGACCGCATTGGTCGTCACTATTCGTGGCAGCCCTTTGACCGTGGCCTGCATCTGCTGGTTGGTGAACAGCAATGGCGCGGGGCCCACTATGTGCAAAGCTGGCTGCGCGGGCTGACACATTACCTGCTGCTGGATGAGCCCCGTACGCAGCGCACAGTACTGGAGCCACGCACCGATAACCAGCGCCTGTTCCGCCATCTTGAGCCTGCGGGATACCGGACAATTAAAGAGTTCGACTTCCCACATAAGCGCTCGCGCATGGTGATGGCGGATCGTCATCACTTCTTCACGGAGGTCGGTCTGTAATGAATCACAAGGACTGGGATTTTGTTAACCGTCGGCTGGTGGCAAAAATGTTGTCTGAGATGGAGTATGAGCAGGTTTTCCACGCGGAATCTCAGGGCGATGACCACTACTGCATTAACCTGCCGGGAGCACAATGGCGCTTTATCGCTGAACGTGGTATCTGGGGCTGGCTGTGGATTGATGCCCAAACGTTGCGCTGCACGGACGAACCAGTACTGGCGCAGACGCTGCTGATGCAGCTAAAGCCGGTGCTGTCAATGAGTGATGCCACTGTTGCAGAGCATATGCAGGATTTGTATGCCACGCTACTGGGCGACCTGCAACTGCTGAAGGCCCGTCGCGGACTGAGTGCCAGTGACCTGATTAATCTTGATGCCGATCGTCTGCAATGCCTGCTGAGCGGTCATCCTAAATTCGTTTTTAATAAAGGTCGCCGTGGCTGGGGCAAAGAGGCGCTGGAACGATATGCGCCAGAGTATGCCAACACCTTCAGACTGCACTGGCTGGCGGTAAAACGTGAACATATGATCTGGCGCTGCGACAACGATCTGGA
Organism: Escherichia sp. E.sYA108; assembly: GCF_011754335.1. Lineage (NCBI taxonomy): Bacteria > Pseudomonadati > Pseudomonadota > Gammaproteobacteria > Enterobacterales > Enterobacteriaceae > Escherichia > Escherichia sp. E.sYA108. The sequence continues at coordinate 871,857 of NZ_JAAQVZ010000001.1, forward strand.
TATTCAGCAGTTGTTGACTGCCGCAATGGATCCGCAGGAGTTTACACGCTTCAGTCAGGTCTGGCAGGAAAACGGGCTGGATCACAACTGGCTGCCGCTGCCGGTACATCCGTGGCAGTGGCAGCAAAAAATCGCCACCGACTTCATCGCTGATTTTGCCGAAGGCAGGATGGTGTCTCTCGGCGAGTTTGGCGACCAGTGGCTCGCCCAGCAGTCGCTGCGTACCCTGACCAACGCCAGCCGCCGGGGAGGGCTGGATATCAAGCTGCCGCTGACCATCTACAACACCTCATGCTACCGGGGGATCCCTGGCAGATATATCGCTGCCGGACCACTGGCTTCACGCTGGCTGCAACAGGTTTTTGCGACCGACGCCACCCTGGTGCAAAGCGGCGCAGTGATCCTTGGTGAACCGGCTGCAGGCTATGTGTCCCATGAAGGCTATGCCGCGCTTGCCCGGGCTCCCTATCGCTACCAGGAAATGCTTGGTGTTATCTGGCGGGAGAATCCGTGCCGCTGGCTGAAACCGGATGAAAGTCCGGTTCTGATGGCAACACTGATGGAGTGCGACGAAAACAATCAGCCGCTGGCAGGCGCATATATCGACCGCTCCGGACTGGACGCTGAAACCTGGCTTACGCAATTGTTCCGGGTGGTTGTGGTTCCGCTGTATCACCTGCTTTGCCGCTACGGTGTCGCGCTTATTGCACACGGACAAAATATAACGCTCGCCATGAAAGAGGGGGTACCACAGCGTGTTCTGCTGAAAGACTTCCAGGGCGATATGCGGCTGGTGAAAGAAGCGTTTCCCGAAATGGACTCTTTGCCTCAGGAGGTGCGTGATGTCACATCCCGTCTGAGTGCGGACTACTTAATCCATGATTTGCAGACGGGTCACTTCGTGACAGTACTGCGTTTTATTTCGCCACTGATGGTTCGTCTTGGCGTACCTGAAAGGCGATTTTATCAACTGCTGGCAGCAGTGTTGAGTGATTACATGAACAAACATCCACAAATGTCAGAGCGTTTTGCGCTTTTCTCACTCTTCAGGCCACAAATCATTCGCGTGGTGCTGAACCCGGTAAAACTGACCTGGCCGGACCAGGATGGCGGCAGTCGCATGCTGCCGAATTACCTTGAGAATCTGCAAAATCCGCTGTGGCTGGTAACTCAGGAATATGAATCATGAAAAAAAGTGTCGATTTTATTGGTGTCGGGACAGGGCCATTTAATCTCAGTATTGCTGCATTGTCACATCAGATCGAAGAACTGAACTGTCTCTTCTTTGACGAACATCCTCATTTTTCCTGGCATCCGGGTATGCTGGTACCGGATTGTCATATGCAGACTGTCTTTCTGAAAGATCTGGTCAGTGCAGTTGCACCTACAAATCCCTACAGCTTTGTTAACTATCTGGTGAAGCACAAAAAGTTCTATCGCTTCCTTACAAGCAGACTACGTACAGTATCCCGTGAAGAGTTTTCTGACTATCTCCGCTGGGCTGCTGAAGATATGAATAACCTGTATTTCAGTCATACCGTTGAAAATATTGATTTCGACAAAAAAAGTCGATTGTTTCTGGTTCAGACCAGTCGGGGAGAATATTTTGCCCGCAATATCTGCCTTGGTACAGGAAAACAACCTTATTTACCACCCTGTGTGAAGCATGTGACACAATCCTGTTTCCATGCCAGTGAAATGAATCTTCGTCGGCCGGACCTGAGTGGAAAACGGATAACTGTGGTTGGTGGAGGACAGAGTGGTGCAGACCTGTTCCTTAATGCATTACGCGGGGAATGGGGAGAAGCGGCGGAAATAAACTGGGTCTCACGGCGTAATAATTTTAACGCACTGGATGAGGCTGCTTTTGCTGATGAGTATTTTACACCTGAATATATTTCAGGCTTCTCCGGACTGAAGGAAGATATTCGCCATCAGTTACTGGATGAGCAGAAAATGACATCGGATGGCATCACTGCCGATTCTTTACTGACCATTTATCGTGAGTTGTACCACCGTTTTGAAGTTCTGAGAAAACCAAGAAATATCCGTCTGCTACCCAGCCGCTCGGTAACAACTCTGGAAAGTAGTGGTCCGGGCTGGAAGTTATTGATGGAACATCATCTGGATCGGGGCAGAGAGAGCCTGGAAAGTGATGTGGTGATTTTCGCCACAGGTTACCGTTCTGCATTGCCACAAATACTTCCCTCACTGATGCCCTTGATCACCATGCACGATAAGAACACCTTTAAAGTGCGTGATGACTTCACTCTGGAATGGAGTGGCCCGAAAGAAAATAACATCTTTGCGGTCAACGCCAGCATGCAAACTCATGGCATCGCCGAACCCCAGCTCAGCCTGATGGCCTGGAGATCTGCACGTATTCTTAATCGCGTACTGGGGCGTGATTTATTCGATCTCAGTATGCCGCCCGCACTGATTCAGTGGCGCAGCGGCAGCCGGAAAAAACCGCAGCCGGAGGCTGCTGCTTTAACTCACTATACAACAAATATTCAGGAATAACGATGATGCGCAAAAAGTATATGCCCCGGGCTCTTGGTCCGCTGCTTCTTGTCGTGCTGTCACCAGCTGTCGCCCAGCAAAACGATGATAATGAGATCATAGTGTCTGCCAGCCGCAGCAATCGAACTGTAGCGGAGATGGCGCAAACCACCTGGGTTATCGAAAATGCCGAACTGGAGCAGCAGATTCAGGGCGGTAAAGAGCTGAAAGACGCACTGGCTCAGTTAATCCCCGGCCTTGATGTCAGCAGCCAGAGCCGAACCAACTACGGTATGAACATGCGTGGCCGCCCGCTGGTTGTCCTGATTGACGGTGTGCGCCTCAACTCTTCACGTTCCGACAGCCGACAACTGGACTCTGTCGATCCTTTTAATATCGACCATATTGAAGTGATCTCCGGCGCGACGGCCCTGTACGGTGGCGGGAGTACCGGAGGGTTGATCAACATCGTGACCAAAAAAGGCCAGCCGGAAACCATGATGGAGTTTGAGGCTGGCACAAAAAGTGGCTTTAACAGCAGTAAAGATCACGATGAGCGCATTGCCGGTGCTGTCTCCGGCGGAAATGACCATATCTCCGGACGTCTTTCCGTGGCATATCAGAAATTTGGCGGCTGGTTTGACGGTAACGGCGATGCCACCCTGCTTGATAACACCCAGACCGGCCTGCAGCACTCCAATCGGCTGGACATCATGGGAACCGGTACGCTGAACATCGATGAATCCCGGCAGCTTCAACTGATAACGCAGTACTATAAAAGTCAGGGGGACGACAATTACGGGCTTAATCTCGGGAAAGGCTTTTCCGCCATCAGCGGGAGCAGCACACCATACGTCAGTAAGGGGCTGAATTCTGACCGCATTCCCGGCACTGAGCGGCATTTGATCAGCCTGCAGTACTCTGACAGTGATTTCCTGAGACAGGAACTGGTCGGTCAGGTTTACTACCGCGATGAGTCGTTGCGGTTCTACCCGTTCCCGACGGTAAATGCGAATAAACAGGCGACGGCTTTCTCCTCGTCACAGCAGGATACCGACCAGTACGGCATGAAACTGACTCTGAACAGCCAACTTATGGACGGCTGGCAAATCACCTGGGGGCTGGATGCTGAGCATGAGCGCTTTACCTCCAACCAGATGTTCTTCGATCTGGCTCAGGCAAGTGCTTCCGGAGGGCTGAACAACCATAAGATTTACACCACCGGGCGCTATCCGTCATATGACATCACCAATCTGGCGGCCTTCCTGCAATCCAGCTATGACATTAATGATATTTTTACCGTTAGCGGTGGCGTACGCTATCAGTATACTGAGAACAGGGTAGATGATTTCATCGACTACACGCAGCAACAGAAGATTGCTGCCGGGAAGGCGATATCTGCCGACGCCATTCCTGGTGGTTCGGTAGATTACGATAACTTTCTGTTCAATGCTGGTCTGCTGATGCACATCACCGAACGTCAGCAGGCATGGTTCAATTTTTCCCAGGGGGTGGCATTGCCGGATCCGGGGAAATATTATGGTCGCGGCATCTATGGTGCAGCAGTGAACGGCCATCTTCCCCTGACAAAGAGCGTGAACGTCAGCGACAGTAAGCTGGAAGGCGTGAAAGTCGATTCTTATGAACTGGGCTGGCGCTTTACCGGTGACAACCTGCGGACTCAAATCGCGGCATATTACTCGCTTTCCAATAAGAGCGTGGAAAGGAATAAAGATCTGACCATCAGTGTGAAGGACGACAGGCGCCGTATTTACGGCGTGGAAGGTGCGGTGGACTACCTGATCCCGGATACTGACTGGAGTACCGGTGTGAACTTCAATGTGCTGAAAACCGAGTCGAAAGTGAACGGTCAATGGCAAAAATATGACGTGAAGGAATCAAGTCCATCGAAAGCGACAGCTTACATTAACTGGGCGCCGGAACCGTGGAGTCTGCGTGTACAGAGCACCACTTCTTTCGACGTAAGCGATGCAGAGGGTAACGATATTAATGGTTACACTACCGTCGATTTTATCAGTAGTTGGCAGCTTCCGGTGGGAACACTCAGCTTCAGCGTTGAGAACCTCTTCGACCGTGACTATACCACTGTCTGGGGACAGCGTGCACCTCTGTACTACAGCCCGGGTTACGGCCCTGCTTCACTGTACGACTACAAAGGCCGGGGCCGAACCTTTGGTCTGAACTACTCAGTGCTGTTCTGACGTGGATGCTTTTGCAACAAGGGTATGCTGTAAACAACATGGTCCTTGGTGGCCATGTTGTTTACAGCCAGTATAATATACAGCCTTAACAAGATATTCCGTCTCCGGAATGGACTGTTCACCACTGAATAACATTATGTCTGTTTTATGGATCTTTGACTGAAATTTATCGCATATCCTCATTTCATTGTCCGTCTGAAAACTAACCTTACAAGTAAGCGTCGTCTCAGCACCGTCTGGCAGATCCTGAAATTCCTGAGAGGATGATCTGCGCCCAATATCCTGAGTCGGAACTTTGCTGCAATGAAGGCCAACGAAAAATGGGGGAGTATGTTATAGAGTACTTGCTACAGGGTAAAAAGAGGTACCTGTCGCTGGTTCTCCGTTCAGTTTAACCGGGAGATTTTCTCCTGCGCCTGTCATAAAGTCCGGTAATGGAGATTGTTAATACGATGGTGCACGATGCATTGTCAGTGCCCGGCCCGGAGGATGCCCCGTAGCTACATACGGATCAGGGTTGGCAATATCGAATGGCAGGCTATAGGCAAAGTTAAAGCCCCATGGAGTAGCACAAAATATGCCGCACAAAGGAAACGGTCTGAATAACGCAGCGATGGAGAACTTCTTCGGCACACTGCAAAATCGCATCGTGGTCGATCGCTAATTCGTCGTGAATCACTGAACGATGTTCCATGCGAACAGATATTCGATCATATCGAAATATTAAACATTACCCCTCCCCACATTGGGCAAAAAAAAACAAAAAACGATCAATTAACGATCAATTAGTATTGATTCACATAATCTCTCATCATTAATGAGAACATTGTCACATATTTACAATATAGAACTGTTACTTTTAGCAAGCTGTTAGTAACCAACCGTTACTAATAATTTTAATTCTTAATACTTTGTTCATTCAATAAATGAGTTGAGAGAATATATGAATAAAATATACTCCCTTAAATATAGTGCTGCCACTGGCGGACTCATTGCTGTTTCTGAATTAGCGAAAAGAGTTTCTGGTAAAACAAACCGAAAACTTGTAGCAACAATGTTGTCTCTGGCTGTTGCCGGTACAGTAAATGCAGCAAATATTGATATATCAAATGTATGGGCGAGAGACTATCTTGATCTTGCACAAAATAAAGGTATTTTCCAGCCCGGAGCAACAGACGTAACAATCACTTTAAAAAACGGAGATAAATTCTCTTTCCATAATCTCTCAATTCCGGATTTTTCTGGTGCAGCAGCGAGTGGCGCAGCTACCGCAATAGGAGGTTCTTATAGTGTTACTGTTGCACATAACAAAAAGAACCCTCAGGCCGCAGAAACCCAGGTTTACGCTCAGTCTTCTTACAGGGTTGTTGACAGAAGAAATTCCAATGATTTTGAGATTCAGAGGTTAAATAAATTTGTTGTGGAAACAGTAGGTGCCACCCCGGCAGAGACCAACCCTACAACATATTCTGATGCATTAGAACGCTACGGTATAGTCACTTCTGACGGTTCAAAAAAAATCATAGGTTTTCGTGCTGGCTCTGGAGGAACATCATTTATTAATGGTGAATCCAAAATCTCAACAAATTCAGCATATAGCCATGATCTGTTAAGTGCTAGTCTATTTGAGGTCACCCAATGGGACTCATACGGCATGATGATTTATAAAAATGATAAAACATTTCGTAATCTTGAAATATTCGGAGACAGCGGCTCTGGAGCATACTTATATGATAACAAACTAGAAAAATGGGTATTAGTCGGAACAACCCATGGTATTGCCAGCGTTAATGGTGACCAACTGACATGGATAACAAAATACAATGATAAACTGGTTAGTGAGTTAAAAGATACCTATAGTCATAAAATAAATCTGAATGGCAATAATGTAACCATTAAAAACACAGATATAACATTACACCAAAACAATGCAGATACCACTGGTACTCAAGAAAAAATAACTAAAGACAAAGATATTGTGTTCACAAATGGGGGAGATGTCCTGTTTAAGGATAATTTGGATTTTGGTAGCGGTGGTATTATCTTTGACGAAGGCCATGAATATAACATAAACGGTCAGGGATTTACATTTAAAGGAGCAGGAATTGATATCGGAAAAGAAAGCATTGTAAACTGGAATGCATTGTATTCCAGTGATGATGTTTTACACAAAATAGGCCCCGGTACTCTGAATGTTCAAAAAAAACAGGGGGCAAATATAAAGATAGGTGAAGGAAATGTTATTCTTAATGAAGAAGGAACATTTAACAATATATACCTTGCAAGCGGAAATGGTAAGGTAATACTAAATAAAGATAATTCCCTTGGCAATGATCAATATGCGGGGATATTTTTTACTAAACGTGGTGGTACGCTAGATTTAAATGGACACAATCAGACTTTTACTAGAATTGCCGCCACTGACGATGGAACAACAATAACTAACTCAGATACAACGAAAGAAGCCGTTCTGGCAATCAATAACGAAGACTCCTACATATATCATGGGAACATAAATGGCAATATAAAACTAACGCACAATATTAATTCTCAGGATAAGAAAACTAATGCAAAATTAATTCTGGATGGTAGTGTCAACACAAAAAATGATGTTGAAGTCAGTAATGCCAGTCTTACCATGCAAGGCCATGCAACAGAGCATGCAATATTCAGAAGCTCAGCGAATCATTGCTCCCTGGTATTTCTTTGTGGAACGGACTGGGTCACCGTTTTGAAAGAAACAGAGAGTTCATATAATAAAAAATTCAATTCTGATTACAAAAGTAATAATCAGCAGACCTCATTTGATCAGCCTGACTGGAAAACCGGGGTGTTTAAATTTGATACATTACACCTGAACAATGCTGACTTTTCAATATCACGCAATGCCAATGTTGAAGGAAATATATCAGCAAATAAATCAGCTATCACAATCGGCGATAAAAATGTTTACATTGATAATCTTGCAGGGAAAAATATTACTAATAATGGTTTTGACTTCAAACAAACTATCAGTACTAATCTATCCATAGGAGAAACTAAATTTACAGGTGGCATCACTGCACATAACAGCCAAATAGCCATAGGTGATCAAGCTGTAGTTACACTTAATGGTGCAACCTTTCTGGATAATACTCCTATAAGTATAGATAAAGGAGCAAAAGTTATAGCACAAAATTCCATGTTCACAACAAAAGGTATTGATATCTCCGGTGAACTGACTATGATGGGAATCCCTGAACAGAATAGTAAAACTGTAACGCCGGGTCTCCACTACGCTGCTGATGGATTCAGGCTGAGTGGTGGAAATGCAAATTTCATTGCCAGAAATATGGCATCTGTCACCGGAAATATTTATGCTGATGATGCAGCAACCATTACTCTGGGACAGCCTGAAACTGAAACACCGACTATATCGTCTGCTTATCAGGCATGGGCAGAGACTCTTTTGTATGGCTTTGATACCGCTTATCGAGGCGCAATAACAGCCCCCAAAGCTACAGTTAGCATGAATAATGCGATCTGGCATCTAAATAGCCAGTCATCAATTAATCGTCTAGAAACAAAAGACAGTATGGTGCGTTTTACTGGTGATAATGGGAAGTTTACAACCCTTACAGTGAACAACCTTACTATAGATGACAGTGCATTTGTGCTGCGTGCAAATCTGGCCCAAGCAGATCAGCTTGTTGTCAATAAATCGTTGTCTGGTAAAAACAACCTTCTGTTAGTCGACTTCATTGAGAAAAATGGAAACAGCAACGGACTGAATATCGATCTGGTCAGCGCACCAAAAGGAACTGCAGTAGATGTCTTTAAAGCTACGACTCGGAGTATTGGCTTCAGTGATGTAACACCGGTTATCGAGCAAAAGAACGATACAGACAAAGCAACATGGACTCTGATCGGCTATAAATCTGTGGCCAACGCCGATGCGGCTAAAAAGGCAACATTACTGATGTCAGGCGGCTATAAAGCCTTCCTTGCTGAGGTCAACAACCTTAACAAACGTATGGGTGATCTGCGTGACATTAACGGTGAGTCCGGTGCATGGGCCCGAATCATTAGCGGAACCGGGTCTGCCGGCGGTGGATTCAGTGACAACTACACCCACGTTCAGGTCGGTGCGGATAACAAACATGAACTCGATGGCCTTGACCTCTTCACCGGGGTGACCATGACCTATACCGACAGCCATGCAGGCAGTGATGCCTTCAGTGGTGAAACGAAGTCTGTGGGTGCCGGTCTCTATGCCTCTGCCATGTTTGAGTCCGGAGCATATATCGACCTCATCGGTAAGTACGTTCACCATGACAACGAGTATACCGCAACTTTCGCCGGCCTTGGCACCAGAGACTACAGCTCCCACTCCTGGTATGCCGGTGCGGAAGTCGGTTACCGTTACCATGTAACTGACTCTGCATGGATTGAGCCGCAGGCGGAACTTGTTTACGGTGCTGTATCCGGGAAACAGTTCTCCTGGAAGGACCAGGGAATGAACCTCACCATGAAGGATAAGGACTTTAATCCGCTGATTGGGCGTACCGGTGTTGATGTGGGTAAATCCTTCTCCGGTAAGGACTGGAAAGTCACAGCCCGCGCCGGCCTTGGCTACCAGTTTGACCTGTTTGCCAACGGTGAAACCGTACTGCGTGATGCGTCCGGTGAGAAACGTATCAAAGGTGAAAAAGACGGTCGTATGCTCATGAATGTTGGTCTCAACGCCGAAATTCGCGATAATCTTCGCTTCGGTCTTGAGTTTGAGAAATCGGCATTTGGTAAATACAACGTGGATAACGCGATCAACGCCAACTTCCGTTACTCTTTCTGATAACAGCCCGGGCCGCGTTTGCGGCCCTTCTTCTACCGGAGAGAATATGTATTACCCTGTGACAGACTATATCGCTCTTGCTCTCATTATTAGCTTTCTTTTTCTGACATTATTTATCTGCCTGTTATGCCTTAAACATGAGCGAATAAAAAAAGAAACTATCAGGCAAAAAAATGCACATATTCTGGATCATGGCTGGAATGCAACTGAGTTCTCATGGTTCCGATACGGACAGTATAACGAAACGGGTATTTACATCTCGATCGAGAAGACCATTATCATTACAATCACCGTTTCTGGTGGGTGCTTTAAAAAAGAATACAGCATTGTCTCCCACATGCTGGTCACTGACACCATAACAGAGGCCACCCTGTACGAAAACGGGCTGTATACGCGCCACATCAGACTCAGTCGCCCAGTATCTGACAGCAAATACCCCTTGCCTCCCGGATCTCAGCTCATTAAAAATATGACCTTACGACTGCGCCTGCAGGATCAGCAGGAAGAAACATCCGTGACATTATTTCAGGGAAAAATGAGTACCGACGGAAATAACTATTCCATCATCAAAGGTAAAGTAAGCTCAGTACTTCTGTTATTAAAAATGCTGCAGATTAATCACGCCTGATCTCTGTCCCGGTATTTTAGCCCGAGGTATATTCTGAAATATCATTCATCATGACCGGCGTTTATACAAACGCCGGTCATTCGCTAACAGCTTCACCGTTCCTTCCCCCATCCAGGTTCCGCATGAGCGTGTTGTAATGTTCATAAGCGTATTATCAGGATTGTCGTAAGCGTAAACTGACCGCCGTATGTAGCCATTAAGCCAGTATTGGTAACGTAGGTGCCCACCTTTTCATCAACTAGTGGACACCTGGTAAGCGTAAAGCCAATGCCGTCTGTAACACCTGCTCCTTGCAGACTAAATTAGAGCTCCTTCTAAATTAGACGGAGTTCTATTGATGGATAAACCTACAGACTGGCGCTCCGGAACCCGCCGGATATTTTCTAATGAATTTAAACTTCATATGGTTGAACTGGCTTCGAAACCAAATGCCAATGTTGCACAACTGGCCCGGGAACATGGCGTTGATAACAACCTGATTTTTAAATGGCTACGCCTCTGGCAAAGAGAAGGACGTATTTCTCGTAGAATGCCTCCAACTATTGTAGGCCCTACAGTATCACAATCTTTTCCGGCCTCTCCGACTCTGGTTCCAGTGGAACTTATCGACACCCCGCGCTGTGCTACAGATGCTCCTGCTCCGGAGGCATTATCAGTTGCTTGTGCAGCTTCCTGCCATGTGGAATTCCATTACGGTAAAATGATGCTGGAAAATCCTTCACCAGAGCTGCTCACGGTGTTGATCCGTGAGCTGACCGGGAGGGGACGATGATTTCACTCCCATCAGGTACCCGTATCTGGCTCGTTGCCGGCGTTACTGATATGCGTAAATCCTTCAACGGTCTGGGGGAGCAGATACAGCATGTGCTGGATGATAACCCCTTCTCCGGTCACCTGTTTATCTTCCGTGGCCGACGGGGAGACACGATTAAAATCCTGTGGGCTGATGCTGATGGTCTGTGCCTGTTCACCAAACGCCTTGAGGAAGGTCAGTTTATCTGGCCTGCGGTGCGTGACGGTAAGATATCCATTACCCGCTCGCAACTGGCAATGCTCCTCGATAAGCTGGACTGGCGTCAGCCAAAAACATCCCGCCTTAACGCACTGACAATGTTGTAAAAAACTCCTGACCGCATTATAAAAACGGCCATGAGTCAGAAATACCTCATTCGCATCGCTGAGCTGGAAAGGCTGCTCTCTGAGCAGGCTGAAGCCCTCCGTCAGAAAGACCAGCAACTGAGTCTGGTTGAAGAGACGGAGGCCTTCCTGCGCTCTGCACTGGCACGTGCCGAAGAAAAGATCGAAGAAGATGAACGGGAAATAGAGCATCTGCGGGCTCAGATAGAAAAACTGCGCCGGATGCTGTTCGGAACCCGTTCTGAAAAACTGCGTCGTGAGGTTGAACAGGCTGAAGCCCTGCTGAAACAACGCGAGCAGGAAAGCGATCGTTACAGTGGGCGTGAGGATGACCCGCTGGTTCCCCGCCAGTTGCGACAGTCACGCCATCGTCGTCCGTTACCGGCATATCTCCCCCGTGAAATATACCGCCTGGAGCCTGAAGAAAGCTGTTGCCCGGAGTGTGGCGGTGAGCTGGATTATCTGGGGGAAGTCAGCGCAGAACAACTGGAACTGGTGAGCAGCGCCCTGAAAGTGATCCGCACAGAACGGGTAAAAAAAGCCTGTACAAAATGTGACTGCATCGTTGAAGCACCGGCACCATCCCGTCCGATAGAGCGTGGTATCGCGGGCCCGGGGTTACTTGCCCGCGTGTTAACGGGAAAATACTGCGAACACCTGCCACTGTATCGTCAGAGTGAAATCTTTGCCCGCCAGGGTGTCGAACTGAGCCGTGCCTTACTCTCCAACTGGGTTGATGCGTGCTGCCAGTTAATGACTCCGCTGAATGATGCCCTGTACAGTTATGTGATGAACACCCGCAAGGTTCACACTGATGACACACCAGTAAAAGTACTGGCACCGGGCAGGAAGAAGGCGAAAACAGGATATATCTGGACGTATGTCCGGGATGACCGGAATGCCGGTTCGCCAGAACCTCCGGCGGTCTGGTTCGCCTACTCACCGGACCATCAGGGTAAACATCCGGAGCAACACCTTCGTCCCTTCCGGGGTATCCTGCAGGCAGATGCGTTCGCAGGTTACGATCGGCTGTTCAGTGCCGAACGTGAAGGCGGCGCGTTGACGGAAGCAGGATGCTGGGCTCATGCGCGGCGCAAAATCCACGATGTATATATCAGTACTAAAAGCGCGACGGCGGAAGAAGCACTGAAACTAATCGGCGAACTGTACGCCATTGAGCACGAAATACGCGGGTTGCCGGTGTCTGAACGCCTGGCGGTCAGGCAAATGCAGAGTAAACCGCTACTGACTTCCCTGTATAAGCTGATGCAGGAGAAAGAACACACGTTATCGAAAAAATGCCGTCTGAGAGATGCGTTCCGGTATATCAGGAAGCACTGGGTTGCGTTGTGCAACTTCTGTGATGACGGTCTGGCGGAGGCGGACAATAACACAGCGGAAAGAGCGCTTCGTGCAGTCTGTCTCGGAAAGAAAAATTCGTGTTCTTCGGTAGCGATCACGGCGGCGAGCGTGGTGCACTGTTGTACGGGCTGATCGGCACCTGCCGGTTGAATGGTATCGATCCGGAAGCGTATCTGCGCCATATCCTGAGCGTACTGCCGGAATGGCCTTCCAACCGAGTTGACGAACTCCTGCCATGGAACGTAGTACTCACTAATAAATAAGCGTCAATACGGTGCTCCGTTGACGCTTACACGCACCTGCTTTTCCAGCTCACGAATACATTGCTGCTCTGATGTGAATGGTGCTGCAGAAGGCGTGATCTCCTGACGTTCCCGTCTGAGCTGACATACCCATGCCTCCAGAGTAGAGAAACCAACATTCATAGCTTCAGTAGCTTCCCGGTATGAGTAACCTTTATCAACGATAAGTTGGGCGCATTCCAGATTAAACTCAGGAGAGAAGGTACGCTTTGTTTTCTTGTTGTTTTATGTTGTGGTGAGAATATCACTAGACTGGCCCCCTGAATCTCCAGACAACCAGTATCACTTAAATAAGTGATAGTCTTAATACTAGTTTTTAGACTAGTCATTGGAGAACAGATGATTGATGTCTTAGGACCGGAGAAACGCAGACGGCGTACCACACAGGAAAAGATCGCTATTGTTCAGCAGAGCTTTGAACCGGGAATGACGGTCTCCCTTGTTGCCCGGCAACATGGTGTGGCAGCCAGCCAGTTATTTCTCTGGCGCAAGCAATACCAGGAGGGAAGTCTTAGTGCTGTGGCCGCAGGAGAACAGGTCGTTCCTGCCTCTGAACTTGCTGCTGCCATGAAGCAGATTAAAGAACTCCAGCGCCTGCTCGGTAAAAAACGATGGAAAATGAACTCCTTAAAGAAGCCGTTGAATATGGGCGTGCAAAAAAGTGGATAGCGCACGTGCCCTTATTGCCCGGGGATGGGGAGTAAGCTTAGTCAGCCGTTGTCTCCGGGTGTCGCGTGCGCAGTTGCACGTCATTCTCAGACGAACCGATGACTGGATGGATGGCCGCCGCAGTCGTCACACTGATGATACGGATGTGCTTCTCCGTATATACCATGTTATCGGAGAGCTGCCCACGTATGGTTATCGTCGGGTATGGGCGCTGCTTCGCAGACAGGCCGAACTTGATGGTATGCCTGCGATCAATGCCAAACGTGTTTACCGGATCATGCGCCAGAATGCGCTGTTGCTTGAGCGAAAAACCGCTGTACCGCCATCGAAACGGGCACATACTGGCAAAGTGGCCGTGAAAGAAAGCAATCAGCGATGGTGCTCTGACGGGTTCGAGTTCCGCTGTGATAACGGAGAAAAACTGCGAGTCACGTTCGCGCTGGACTGCTGTGACCGTGAGGCACTGCACTGGGCGGTCACTACGGGCGGCTTCGACAGTGAAACAGTACAGGACGTCATGCTGGGAGCGGTGGAACGCCGCTTCGGCAACGAGCTTCCGGCGTCTCCAGTAGAGTGGCTGACGGATAATGGTTCATGCTACCGGGCTAATGAAACACGCCAGTTCGCCCGGATGTTGGGACTTGAACCGAAGAACACGGCGGTGCGGAGTCCGGAGAGTAACGGCATAGCAGAGAGCTTCGTGAAAACGATAAAGCGTGACTACATAAGTATCATACCCAAACCAGACGGGTTAACGGCAGCAAAGAACCTTGCAGAGGCGTTCGAGCATTATAACGAATGGCATCCGCATAGTGCGTTGGGTTATCGCTCGCCACGGGAATATCTGCGGCAGCGGGCCTGTAATGGGTTAAGTGATAACAGATGTCTGGAAATATAGGGGCAAATCCATTGTCAGCGCCAACAATGTGGGCTGACATGATAAAGCTGTCTAGGAAATCGTTCGCCTCCTCAGCGGACAATCCAAATGGTGATTGTCTCTGTTAAACGTTTATTTTGAAGGTCGACTGAATAAGGTGATGACGCTGTAGAATTTTTCACGTGCCACAGAATTTTGAACGCTTTCTCTTACAATATTTCAATGTTTCTATCAGTATTCGCCGGAAGAAGTCATCGACCAAATCATCCCAGTCGTCTCGCACCACTGACCATTCATGGTTGACATGTGGTGGAAATCCGCTTCTACAGTAACCATTTTTTATTCGCAAAACCGAACACGCCATACGGATAGCTGTTAACTGGCATGCCGAGGCAGTCGTTATTTATATTTAGTTTTGTCAATAATCTTTATTTTTTGTAAAAGGTAAATATAAATTATTCTCATTATTGTTTGTATTTGTGTATTGTCTTGCCGGTTAACATGATCGGAGATTAGTAATATGCGAATAACCACTCTGGCTTCCGTAGTCATTCCCTGTCTCGGATTTTCAGCCAGCAGCATAGCTGCTGCAGAGGATGTGATGATTGTCTCGGCATCCGGCTATGAGAAAAAGCTGACTAACGCAGCCGCCAGTGTTTCTGTGATTAGCCAGGAGGAATTGCAGTCCAGCCAGTACCACGATCTGGCGGAGGCTCTGAGATCAGTAGAGGGTGTGGATGTTGAAAGTGGTACGGGTAAAACCGGTGGGCTGGAAATCAGCATCCGAGGAATGCCAGCCAGTTACACGCTGATACTGATTGATGGTGTTCGTCAGGGCGGAAGCAGTGACGTGACTCCCAACGGTTTTTCTGCCATGAATACCGGGTTCATGCCCCCTCTGGCCGCCATTGAGCGTATTGAGGTTATCAGGGGGCCGATGTCCACACTGTATGGCTCTGATGCGATGGGCGGTGTGGTGAATATCATTACCAGAAAGAATGCAGACAAATGGCTCTCTTCCGTCAATGCAGGGCTGAATCTGCAGGAAAGCAACAAATGGGGTAACAGCAGCCAGTTTAATTTCTGGAGCAGTGGTCCCCTTGTGGATGATTCTGTCAGCCTGCAGGTACGCGGTAGCACACAACAGCGTCAGGGCTCATCGGTCACATCACTGAGCGATACAGCAGCCACGCGTATTCCTTATCCCACGGAGTCACAGAATTATAATCTTGGTGCACGTCTTGACTGGAAGGCGTCGGAGCAGGATGTGCTCTGGTTTGATATGGATACCACCCGGCAGCGTTATGATAACCGGGATGGGCAACTGGGGAGTCTGACGGGGGGATATGACCGGACCCTGCGCTATGAGCGAAACAAAATTTCAGCTGGCTATGATCATACTTTCACCTTCGGAACATGGAAATCGTATCTGAACTGGAACGAGACAGAAAATAAAGGTCGTGAGCTCGTACGCAGTGTACTGAAGCGCGACAAATGGGGGCTTGCCGGTCAGCCGCGGGAGCTTAAGGAATCGAACCTTATCCTGAATTCATTACTGCTTACCCCTCTGGGAGAATCTCATCTGGTTACGGTGGGGGGCGAGTTTCAGAGCTCGTCCATGAAAGACGGAGTTGTCCTTGCCAGCACAGGTGAAACTTTCCGGCAGAAAAGCTGGTCGGTATTTGCTGAGGATGAGTGGCATCTCACGGATGCACTTGCGCTGACTGCGGGCAGCCGCTATGAACATCATGAGCAATTCGGGGGACACTTCAGTCCGCGTGCATATCTGGTCTGGGATGTGGCAGATGCCTGGACGCTGAAAGGCGGTGTGACCACGGGATATAAGGCACCCAGAATGGGGCAGCTACATAAAGGGATTAGTGGTGTATCCGGGCAGGGAAAAACAAATCTACTTGGTAACCCCAACCTGAAGCCGGAAGAGAGCGTCAGTTATGAGGCTGGGGTGTATTACGATAACCCCGCCGGTCTGAATGCCAATGTCACAGGTTTTATGACTGACTTCTCCAACAAGATTGTCTCTTATTCCATAAATGATAACACCAATAGCTATGTAAACAGCGGAAAGGCCCGGTTGCATGGTGTGGAATTTGCCGGCACATTGCCGCTGTGGTCAGAGGATGTCACGCTGTCACTGAATTACACCTGGACCCGAAGTGAACAACGTGATGGTGATAACAAAGGTGCGCCGCTGAGTTATACCCCTGAACACATGGTGAATGCGAAACTGAACTGGCAGATCACCGAAGAGGTGGCATCATGGCTGGGTGCCCGTTATCGCGGGAAAACACCACGTTTCACCCAGAATTATTCGTCACTGAGCGCTGTACAGAAGAAAGTGTATGATGAGAAAGGAGAATACCTGAAAGCCTGGACGGTGGTGGATGCAGGTCTGTCGTGGAAGATGACGGATGCCCTGACGCTGAATGCTGCGGTGAATAACCTGCTCAACAAGGATTACAGTGACGTGAGCCTGTACAGTGCCGGTAAGAGTACGCTGTATGCCGGTGATTACTTCCAGACGGGATCATCAACAACAGGATATGTGATACCTGAGCGAAATTACTGGATGTCGCTGAACTATCAGTTCTGATAATAACAAAACGCTATCACTGACGGTAGAATACGTTGCCACTGCAACTCCTGGCGGAACAGTGGCAACGTATTAGGTTAAGTGCATTTCCGATCCGCTAATGAGATTTCGTTACCAACAACTAATATCGTCACAGGAAATGCACGGATTATTTTTAACTTATCATTTACATACTTGTCCAGAGTGTAAGCGCACCGTGAAGGACGTGGGGTAAAAATTAGTTTACAGAGAGAGTGACGTTCCAGGGCAACAACTCTTTCATGCGGTTGGCAGGCCAGGTGTTGATTACACTGATCACGTGGCGTAGCCACGTTTCCGGCTCGATTCCGTTAAGTTTTGCAGCTACCGATCAGGCTGTACATCACTGCCGCACTATCGCTCGTCATCTCAAAGTCCGGTCTCGTCAGCAGGAAGGTATCATTCTCTCCCGCCATTTTTCCGGGGGCCCGGTCAGATAAGTCCCTTTGTCTATCGCTGACTCCTGGCTCATAACCCGGTTAGCAGAATGCAGGGTCACCACCTCGCCACGACCGAATCCGGATAAGTCAATTGCACCTTCTCAATCGCCATTTTGTCACAATTAAGTTTGATAAAGCAGGTCACCTCTGCACTGAATCTGCTCCAGTGCCTCATTGGTCTCCGTCCACCCCTTTAAACTGCCGGATAAGACTGCTGCACAGCGCCTTCCCCGGAATCAAATCACTTTCCCTGTCCGCCACAATCCGCTTCATGCCACCTCGTATTTTGTTTCAGAGACCGGAATCTGCCAGAAAGTGACTACGCGTGCACATATCGGTTTTCTGGGTTACATGCATCGTGTTATTTTCTGAAATGCAAAATAATAAAAAACAAGGACACATCATGAAGGATGAAATACACAGTACCAGCATTAACCCGGATGTTGTTGAGCAGTTTCTGGCCCTTATGAACACACATTGTAAATCCTCAGAAGAGGCACTCGCCATGCTGAGTACGCTTTGTTACAACCTGATGATGACATGCGGTATCCATTCCATGGACAGCCAGATGCTCAATGGGCATGGGATATCCATGCAACTTCAGGGGATTGATATTGCCGAAAGGCCAGGCAAGAATATTCACTAACCTGAACAGGGCCTGAAAACGCTGTCTTTTCAGGCCTCTGCAGGCAAAAACTGATGACAACAAAATTTCTGCGTTTGTACCCCACCGATGAAAAAGACAAAAACTCACACCGGGCTTCTAGCCAGTAAAGATAAAACCCGACGTGTCAGCCTCTACGAAACGCCAACGGCATGGTGTATCAGGGGGCAGGAGTGCTACAGCAAAAGTACAGGACGCCGCTGTGGCAGCCACGACAGTCTGAGCAGACTGCGCCTGGACAGCATTAAGCCTGTTGAATGAGTGGTGGCACCATGAAAGATAACAACACAACCGCCACCCCAGAAGCCTGGAAAATGCGTTTTCTGGCCAACGGGACATCCGGCACATGGTTTTACACTGAAGACATTGCAGTCACTGACGCGTGGCTTCGCGCGCACCCGGATGATGTGGAGGTTATCCCTCTCTGCCGGATACAGCCCCGCCAGTATTCCCATGAACAACATATTGAAGAACTCCGCGCAGCCCTGGCCCGGATGCTGCATATGCATCATATGATGCTGGAAACCACGCATTACAGGGAAAACATCACCGATGCCCGTTGTATCCGTGAAATGCATGAAGCTCCATTACAGGCGCTCAATATTCTGGCCAGATACCCGCATAAAAAGGACGAGGTGTGACGCATGTGGCTACTGATTTTCTGGCTTTCATCTCCCTTTAATGTCTCTTCCGGTGATGCCCGGCAGCCCACACTGGCGGTGCACAGCCAGGCATTTCATACCGAACGGGCCTGTCGCGATGCATTGCGCGCCATTAAAAAGGAGAATGTTGGCGAATTTTCTCTGCGGGGCGTTTGTGTTTCTGACGGAAATACGAAGGAGGAGGCTGAGAGCTCATGACGGATATTACTGACAGACATACACTTCGCCGTATGTCCTGGTCGGAACTCTTCACGGCAGCACAGGAAGCGGAATTTCAGCGTGATTACGAGCGTGCCAGAATAGTGTGGTCATTCGCCTTACATGTTGCAACAACCACGATTAACAAAAATCTGGCCATAGCTCATATTCGACGCTGCGATACTTTGTTGCATAAATCAAAAACAGTACCCGGAAACAACACGGGGGGCCGGTCAGTGTGCCTGAGACCCCAACATCCCCGGAGATGACTGACATTCCGGACTGACGCAGTTGTTGCATATCTGTGGCAATACGTTGTATCCAGCCAAGTTGCGTTATTTCGTCGGTTGTTTCGTGGGCGTAGTGATGTATGGGGCCTTCGATGGGAAAGTAAAACTAGCGGAAAATAAAAGTACTCGCCTGCCTACGGACCTTTTTACTCAGGGTATTTTTGTTTTCCATAACGTTGCGTATTAACATGAAGGAGAACGAGGGGGATTAGGTAATCTCTTTCCATGAAAATACGCAAACGTTCATCACCGAAGTGAAAAATCAGTTTTTGATATTTAAATGATTTTTCAAATCATATTTCAGCAGGACACTACCAGCACCTAACAGCAGCACATCTTTGATGACAAAACTGTCAACTTTTCCCAGTTGTGGTAACAGACTTAGTGTGACTAAACCTGTAACAATAACGATAATATCTCCCAGTATGCCAGCAGCAGGCCTGAAGAAGCCGATACTCAGTGCTAGAAAAGTGATAGTTTCCACTATGCCGAGGAAATAGCTCCCCCCATGAACACCAAACATAATGTACAGGATATTCAGCCACGTGGGAGAAATCAGGGGCTTGAGGGCCATCACTTCAAAATCAAACCATTTATAGGTCCCGAAGAGCATAAATATTATAATAACAGACAGGCGAAGAATAACTATGTCATAATCTGATTTAATGTAAACATTAATAAATTTTTTCATTTCATTCTCCGGGTGGAAAATTATATGCACTAAAAAGGATTAAGTACGGGTATCAAGCATTTTAATTAAAGCGTTAACGGTTCCTGAATAGGTATCATGTGGTGGAAGTCGATTTAACATCAGTGCCCCCTTTAGTGTAGAACAGACTATAACGGCGAGCTCATCCGGAAGAAGAACTGTTTTGAACTCTCCACTATTCTGCCCGGAGGTGATAATATCTTTAATCATCTGTATCTCCTGATGTGCCAGTTGACTTACAGCCTCCTGTAATTCAGGAGAAAACTGATGGCTGTCGGATAGCATGGCATAAATACCGCACATTTCCCCTCTTTCAGCACAACCAGCAAATGCATCAAGATATGTCCTGAGACGTTGTACACCAGAAGAAACATTATGGAGAGTTATATTAAGTCTATCAAATACTTCTGTTTTGTATTGGCAGTAGGCTATACCAAGATCAGTTTTCCTCGGGAAATGGTGATGAATACTGGCTTTTCTGATACCAATTTCTTTTTCCAGATCTGCGTAACTGAACCCCAAAAATCCGCGTTGCTGGATCAGAGTATCCGTTATGCGAAGTATATTCTCATAAGTAGACACGGCTTTACCTGTTATGTATTAAAGGGACTATTATACATATTTTAACGATAGATAATGGCAGTTCCATCAAGTTTATTTTTTCCTCCCAATGAAGTGATTCGGAAATGAGAACCTCCTGCCTGCTCCGCTTTGTCTTTAAGCGCAGTTGCCACCTCTTCTGGTGTATATAGATTACCAACAGAAATATAGTCTGACGGCATCAAACCAACAACGTCCTGACGATTAATTTCATCTGCAGCAGTTGCGTAGCCTGTCAGAATGAGACCAAGGGCGACAATGGTAGTGCAGATAACATAATTCATGAGCAGTTTCTCTTTATGTTTGCGATACTACACATGCTACCTTCTGATTGGTAGGCTTGCAAGATGGATTTATTTAAAATAAGAGGGATGATTTGTATCAAATTGTTTTGTATTTTTGTGTTTTGTATCACTGAGGTGAAGTTGTAAGATCTGGCCCTCTGCGAGGTTGGCTCTGTCGAAAGGAACAGGTGACGAGAGTTAACATCGTTGCCTTGGCTGCATGGGGGATATGTAGCTACCCCCTGATATTTCCGCCACGGAAGCCAATATGAACAACAATAACAATACGCCTCGTTTCCAGTATGCTTCATGTCGGATATTTTGTAAGCGCTATGTACTTCCCGGGACGCTTATCTTTTAGCCGTAGCTGGTAGTGCAATAAAAGCCTGGCAGCAATCCAGGCCTCTACGTTCTAAGAATCAACTGTCAGTGCAGAGGAATGCGCACGACGCTCTCGTTGTTATTGGCTTTTGCCGTCGCACCGTCGTTTTTCACGGTGACAAACAGCGCGTGCGCTTTGCTATCCGTCTTATATCACTGGTGCTGACAATGTGGATGAGGTCGCCTTTAAAAAAGGCCATCGTTATATAACGGTGATCTCCGATCGCGATGGTCGTGCGCTGGCCTTAACGGACGATTGTGGCACAGAGAGCCTCGCCGGCTATCTTCGCACGCTTACTGACGAGCAGTTGCTGGCTATCAAAACGCTCTCAATGGACATGAATGCAGGCTATATAAGAGCAGCGCGTATCCACTTACCCTGTGCGGTTGAGAAAATCGCCTTCGACCGCTTCCATGTAGCAAAGCAACTTGGCGAAGTGGTTGATAAAACCCGTTAGAATGAACATCCGCACCTCCCTGTTGAAAGTTGGCGTCAGGCAAAGGGGGCCCGCTTCCTGTGGCAGTACAGCGATAAATGGATGACCAAATCCAGGCAGGAAAAGCTGATATGGCTGCGTGCACAGATGAAGCTGACAAGCCAGTGCTGGGCGCTGAAAGAGCTGGCAAAGGATATCTGGAACAGGCCATGGAGTGAGGAAAGACGTAATGACTGGGAGAGATGGCTGGCTCTGGCGGCCAACAGTGACGTTCCTATGATGAAAAACGCCGCGAAAACGATAGGAAAAAGGCTTTACGGGATCCTGAATGCCATGTGTCTCAAACGGAAACGCGGAGGCGCTTAACAGTAAGATCAGGCTACTGAGGATAAAAGCCAGGGGATACCGAAATCGGGAGCGCTTTAAGCTGGGCGTGATGTTCCACTACGGGAAACTGAATATGGCGTTCTGAGCCTTCCCATCATGATCAGGGAAAACCCATGTATCATCAGGTTATTATGTGAGCTGGTAAATCAGATTTTGCATGGACTGAAATCATGCTGTTATTTAGGGATAAAGAACCGGCTTTTTGTCCCGCCCCCTCGCCATTAATGAGAAAAAGAATGGAATGCTCCCTCTGAGGAGAAGGGCAGTAGAAAAAAGAACCCGCCAGCAAAAATATTGGGGATGAACAGCTTTCGCTACTCAGATTGCTGGCGGGTATAGTTCCTCATGAAATAAAAATACTACGTAGTCTTTTTAATGCAAATGATAATCATTGTCAATTGTTTGTGCGTGTTTTCTTCATACATGATTGGTAGTAAAGGTGATTCAGGCTATCAGTTTTTGCTGATGATCTTTTTATCTATAGAAAACATCAGCCAAGCTGGTTGGTTCAGTAACGCTTTCATCTTTGAGCATTTTATAAAAAATTCTTGAATTGTTAAAATAGATTAAAGTCTGGTAACAGCAAAAGTTAAACGAGAAATCAAAAGGAGGTCCCAAATCTGAAAATGAAGCATCTGCGTGATGATGTTGCAGCGGGACGTCGTCGGCTGTATATCAGAGCAATCTGTCCATCCCTGCGTGAAGCCCCGTTACTTTATTCGTACCCCTTATAATGGGGTGTTAGCCAGCCAGACCCGGCATGATTACTGTGAACCGCCCCGGGAATCCTGGAGACTAAACTCCCTGAGAAAGAGGTAAACAGGATGACTAAAAATACACGTTTTTCCCCCGAAGTCCGTCAACGGGCAGTTCGTATGGTTCTGGAAAGTCAGGACGAATATGACTCACAAAGGGCGGCAATTTGTTCCATTGCTCCAAAGACTGGCTGTACGCCAGAGACTCTGCGTGTCTGGATTCGCCAGCATGAGCGGGATACCGGGGGCGGTGATGGTGGGCTCACCACCGCTGAACGTCAGCGTCTGAAAGAGCTGGAACGTGAAAATCGTGAACTGCGCCGCAGTAACGATATCCTTCGCCAGGCTTCCGCTTATTTTGCGAAGGCGGAGTTCGACCGCCTCTGGAAAAAATAATGCCACTGCTGGATAAGCTGCGTGAGCAGTACGGGGTCGGACCGGTATGCAGTGAACTGCATATTGCCCCGTCAACGTATTACCATTGTCAGCAGCAGAGACATCATCCTGATAAACGCAGTGCCCGTGCGCAGCGCGATGACTGGCTGAAGAAAGAGATACAGCGCGTATACGATGAAAATCATCAGGTGTACGGTGTGCGTAAAGTCTGGCGTCAGTTGTTACGGGAAGGAATCAGGGTGGCCAGATGTACAGTGGCGCGCCTCATGGCGGTTATGGGACTTGCCGGTGTTCTCCGGGGTAAAAAGGTCCGCACTACGTCAGCCGGAAAACCGTTGCTGCAGGTGACCGCGTAAACCGTCAGTTCGTGGCAGAACGTCCTGACCAGCTGTGGGTGGCTGATTTTAATTACGTCAGCACATGGCAGGGCTTCGTCTATGTGGCGTTCATCATTGATGTGTTTGCCGGATACATCGTGGGGTGGTGGGTCTCATCGTCTATGGAAACGACATTCATGCTGGATGCGCTGGAGCAGGCGTTGTGGGCCCGCCGTCCGTCCGGCACCATCCATCACAGCGATAAAGGCTCTCAGTATGTGTCACTGGCCTATATGGAGCGATTAAAAGAAGCAAAACTGCTGGCATCAACAGGGAGTACAGGCGACTCGTATGACAACGCGATGGCGGAGAGCATCAATGGTCTTTACAAAGCGGAGGTAATACACCGTAAGATCTGGAAAAACCGTGCAGAAGTGGAACTGGCCACACTCACGTGGGTGGACTGGTATAACAATCGACGATTGCTGGGAAGGCTGGGCCATACTCCTCCGGCAGAAGCAGAAAAAGCTTATTATGCTTCCATCGGAAACAATGATCTGGCAGCCTGAGTTCACAGATAAAACACTCTCCAGGAAACCCGGGGCGGTTCAGTAATATCTGATCGTAACGGACGGACGCTGGAATTAACCGATGACCGCAGCACAGAGAGTAGGGGATGCGGACAGTCAAAGATCGTGGAGTTGGATTTTATAAATCTGTCTCCAGTAGTAGATGAACTGAATACAAAGTTGCCAGAGAGTGGTCTGTCAGGCAGGGAATCAGAAACCGGATATTATTGACTGGTACATTGTGTCGGGCTGTGTACGTTCTCCCCGGACAGACAGTCTCAGTTCGTAGAATCTATAAATTACTGCTACTGATGCTGCCGGGGAAAGGTGTAACGAAAAAGCAGCCTCCGTTACCGGACAGCAAGAAGGCTGAATGAAGTTTATGGCGTTTGTATTTTGTAATGTCTGGCCATGCAGTAAATCCAGACAGGTTTTTATTATCATGTGAAGTATTCTGCCATAAAATACTAAATTTCTATTTTGTGATGAATGCTGCAAAATTGAATCTGTACTCTGATGTAACTTTTATCTGTTTCAGTGAAGCATGCCCACAGATTGAGTTATTAAGTTGTGGAAGAACAGCTCTGCCCCGCCTGCTTCTCTCCTTTCAGAAACCAGTATGTTGCCATGCCCCGTCTTAATGGTGAGCGCTGAACCATACCTGCTTTTTCCAGTAATAACAGGTAATAGCGGGCCTGGTAATCCGTTACCGCCAGCGCCTCTGCAATTTCTGCCGTTTTCCCTCCATCATGCCTGTTCAGAAATTCCAGTATTTCATTCTTCATATATTCACTCATCTCACTGTAACAAAGTTTCTTCGAATAATAAAAATCATGCTCTCTGTTATCAACGGAAAGGTATTTTTATTCTCTATGTTTGCTTTATTTGTTCAATTTAGTGAATTTGCTTTTTATTGGCTTTATTTGATGTGTATCACATTTTGCGTTTTATTTTTCTGTGAAAAGAAAGTCCGTAAAAATGCATTTAGACGATCTTTTATGCTGTAAATTCAATTCACCATAATGTTTTTATCTGAGCACATTCTTATTGTTAGTGTTTTGTTCTAGTTTGATTTTGTTTTGTGGGTTAAAAGATCGTTTAAATCAATATTTACAACATAAAAAACTAAATTTAACTTATTGCGTGAAGAGTATTTCCGGGCCGGAAGCATATATCCAGGGGCCCGACAGAAGGGGGAAACATGGCGCATCATGAAGTCATCAGTCGGTCAGGAAATGCGTTTTTGCTGAATATACGCGAGAGCGTACTGTTGCCCGGGTCTATGTCTGAAATGCATTTTTTTTTACTGATAGGTATTTCGTCTATTCACAGTGACAGGGTCATTCTGGCTATGAAGGACTATCTGGTAGGTGGGCACTCCCGTAAGGAGGTCTGCGAGAAATACCAGATGAATAATGGGTATTTCAGTACAACACTGGGGAGACTTATACGGCTGAATGCTCTTGCAGCAAGGCTTGCACCTTATTATACAGATGAGTCCTCGGCATTTGACTAAATTATGGCATTCCGGAGTTTCTGGAAGATAAAAAAAGAAGCCCTTATCAGAAAGCAGACAGGTTATATCAGTATTCTGTCGATAAATAACCTGCCCTGAAATACGAGAATATTATTTGTATTGATCTGGTTATTAAAGGTAATCGGGTCATTTTAAATTGCCAGATATCTCTGGTGTGTTCAGTAATGAAAAAGAGGTTGTTATTTATGATTAAGTCGGTTATTGCCGGTGCGGTAGCTATGGCAGTGGTGTCTTTTGGTGCATATGCTGCTCCAACTATTCCTCAGGGGCAGGGTAAAGTAACTTTTAACGGAACTGTAGTAGATGCACCATGTGGTATTGATGCTCAGTCTGCTGATCAATCTATTGATTTTGGACAAGTATCAAAATTATTTCTGGAGAATGATGGGGAAAGTCAACCCAAATCTTTTGATATTAAACTTATAAATTGTGATATTACAAACTTTAAAAAAGCTGCTGGCGGTGGTGGGGCGAAGACTGGCACAGTATCTCTGACTTTTTCGGGTGTCCCAAGTGGTCCGCAGAGTGACATGTTACAGACCGTCGGTGCAACAAATACAGCTATTGTTGTCACCGATCCACATGGAAAACGCGTAAAATTTGATGGTGCGACAGCAACAGGTGTTTCCTATTTAGTTGATGGTGATAACACAATTCATTTTACTGCTGCCGTCAGAAAAGATGGTAGTGGCAACCCTGTAACAGAAGGTGCTTTCTCAGCAGTTGCGAATTTCAACCTGACTTATCAGTAACAGTAATACGATAATCTGGTCCGGTAAACAGCGGAAATATTCCGCTGTTTATTTCTCAGGGTATTTATCATGAGACTGCGATTCTCTGTTCCACTTTTCTTTTTTTGCTGTGTGTTTGTTCATGGTGTTTTTGCCGGTCCGTTTCCTCCGCCCGGCATGTCCCTTCCTGAATACTGGGGAGAAGAACACGTATGGTGGGACGGCAGGGCTGCTTTTCATGGTGAGGTTGTCAGACCTGCCTGTACTCTGGCGATGGAAGACGCCTGGCAGATTATCGATATGGGGGAAACCCCGGTTCGGGATTTACAGAATGGTTTTTCCGGACCTGAAAGAAAATTCAGCCTCCGGCTCAGGAACTGTGAATTTAACAGTCAGGGTGGGAACCTTTTCTCTGATTCCCGGATAAGGGTGACTTTCGATGGCGTCCGGGGTGAAACGCCGGATAAGTTTAATTTATCCGGTCAGGCAAAAGGCATTAATCTGCAGATAGCTGATGCCAGGGGAAATATTGCCCGGGCAGGGAAAGTAATGCCTGCAATACCATTGACGGGTAATGAAGAAGCGCTGGATTACACCCTCAGAATTGTGCGAAACGGAAAAAAACTTGAAGCCGGAAATTATTTTGCCGTGCTGGGATTCCGGGTCGATTATGAGTGAGTCACTCCGGTGAGATGTCCGGTTATTTATCTTTTTTGTGAATCTGGTGATGCGTGGAATGAAAGACAGAATACCTTTTGCAGTCAACAATATTACCTGTGTGATATTGTTGTCTCTGTTTTGTAACGCAGCCAGTGCCGTTGAGTTTAATACAGATGTACTTGACGCGGCGGACAAGAAAAATATTGACTTCACCCGTTTTTCAGAAGCCGGTTATGTTCTGCCGGGGCAATATCTTCTGGATGTGATTGTTAACGGGCAAAGTATTTCTCCCGCATCGTTACAGATTTCATTTGTTGAACCTCAGTCGTCAGGAGATAAGGCAGAAAAAAAATTGCCACAGGCCTGCCTGACATCAGATATGGTCAGACTGATGGGGTTAACAGCAGAATCTCTGGATAAAGTTGTTTACTGGCATGATGGTCAGTGTGCGGATTTTCATGGGTTGCCGGGAGTGGATATTCGTCCTGATACCGGAGCGGGCGTATTACGCATCAATATGCCGCAGGCCTGGCTTGAGTATTCTGATGCCACCTGGCTGCCTCCCTCACGCTGGGACGACGGCATTCCCGGACTGATGCTGGATTATAACCTCAACGGGACGGTTTCCCGTAATTATCAGGGAGGAGACTCTCATCAGTTCAGTTATAACGGGACTGTGGGGGGGAATCTGGGGCCCTGGCGCCTGCGGGCTGACTATCAGGGAAGCCAGGAGCAGAGCCGCTACAACGGGGAAAAAACGACAAACAGAAATTTCACATGGAGTCGCTTTTATCTGTTCCGTGCCATTCCCCGGTGGCGGGCAAACCTGACGCTGGGCGAGAATAATATCAACTCAGATATATTCCGGTCATGGAGTTATACGGGAGCCAGCCTGGAAAGCGATGACCGGATGCTGCCGCCCAGACTGCGAGGCTATGCACCGCAGATTACCGGGATTGCGGAGACTAATGCCCGTGTTGTGGTGTCGCAGCAGGGACGGGTGCTGTACGACTCGATGGTCCCCGCAGGGCCATTCAGTATTCAGGACCTGGACAGTTCAGTTCGCGGACGTCTTGATGTTGAGGTTATTGAACAGAACGGACGGAAGAAAACCTTTCAGGTCGATACGGCCTCGGTTCCTTATCTGACGCGTCCGGGACAGGTCCGGTATAAACTTGTCTCCGGTCGTTCCCGCGGATACGGGCATGAGACCGAAGGGCCTGTATTTGCGACCGGAGAGGCGTCCTGGGGGCTCAGTAACCAGTGGTCGCTGTATGGCGGGGCTGTGCTTGCCGGTGATTATAATGCACTGGCAGCCGGTGCCGGCTGGGACCTGGGTGTGCCGGGGACCCTTTCCGCTGATATCACGCAGTCAGTAGCCCGTATTGAGGGAGAGAGAACGTTTCAGGGAAAATCCTGGCGTCTTAGCTACTCCAAACGGTTTGATAATGCGGATGCCGACATTACGTTCGCCGGGTATCGTTTCTCAGAGCGAAACTATATGACCATGGAGCAGTACCTGAACGCCCGCTACCGTAATGATTACAGCAGTCGGGAAAAAGAGATGTATACCGTTACGCTGAATAAAAACGTGGCGGACTGGAACACCTCTTTTAACCTGCAGTACAGCCGTCAGACATACTGGGACATACGGAAAACGGACTATTATACGGTGAGCGTCAACCGCTACTTTAATGTTTTCGGACTGCAGGGTGTGGCGGTTGGATTGTCAGCCTCAAGGTCTAAATATCTGGGGCGTGATAACGATTCTGCTTACCTGCGTATATCCGTGCCGCTGGGGACGGGGACTGCGAGCTACAGTGGCAGTATGAGTAATGACCGTTATGTGAATATGGCCGGCTACACTGACACGTTCAATGACGGTCTGGACAGCTACAGCCTGAACGCCGGCCTTAACAGTGGCGGTGGACTGACATCGCAACGTCAGATTAATGCCTATTACAGTCATCGTAGTCCGCTGGCAAATTTGTCCGCGAATATTGCATCCCTGCAGAAAGGATATACGTCTTTCGGCGTCAGTGCTTCCGGTGGGGCAACAATTACCGGAAAAGGTGCGGCGTTACATGCAGGGGGAATGTCCGGTGGAACACGTCTTCTTGTTGACACGGATGGTGTGGGAGGTGTACCGGTTGATGGCGGGCAGGTGGTGACAAATCGCTGGGGAACGGGCGTGGTGACTGACATCAGCAGTTATTACCGGAATACAACCTCTGTTGACCTGAAGCGCTTACCGGATGATGTGGAAGCAACCCGTTCTGTTGTGGAATCGGCGCTGACAGAAGGTGCCATTGGTTACCGGAAATTCAGCGTGCTTAAAGGGAAACGTCTGTTTGCAATACTGCGTCTTGCTGATGGCTCTCAGCCCCCGTTTGGTGCCAGTGTAACCAGTGAAAAAGGCCGGGAGCTGGGCATGGTGGCCGACGAAGGCCTTGCCTGGCTGAGTGGCGTGACGCCGGGGGAAACCCTGTCGGTAAACTGGGATGGAAAAATACAGTGTCAGGTAAATGTACCGGAGACAGCAATATCTGACCAGCAGTTATTGCTTCCCTGTACGCCTCAGAAATAAATGAAAGTCCGGAATATTAACGGCTGATGAATGCGGTTATGCCATTTTCCGGACCAGGTGAAATTACAGAATGTGGAAATTAAGTATGATTCGAAAAAAGATTCTGATGGCTGCCATCCCCCTGTTTGTTATATCCGGGGCAGACGCTGCTGTTTCGCTGGACAGAACCCGCGCGGTGTTTGACGGGAGTGAGAAGTCAATGACGCTTGATATCTCCAATGATAACAAACAACTGCCCTATCTTGCTCAGGCATGGATAGAAAATGAAAATCAGGAAAAAATTATTGCAGGGCCGGTTATTGCCACCCCTCCGGTTCAGCGCCTTGAGCCGGGTGCGAAAAGCATGGTCAGGCTGAGTACCACACCGGATATCAGTAAACTTCCTCAGGACAGGGAATCACTGTTTTATTTTAATCTCCGGGAAATACCGCCGAGGAGTGAAAAGGCCAATGTACTGCAGATAGCCTTACAGACCAAAATAAAGCTTTTTTATCGCCCGGCAGCAATTAAAACCAGACCAAATGAAGTATGGCAGGACCAGTTAATTCTGAACAAAGTCAGCGATGGGTATCGTATTGAAAACCCGACCCCCTATTATGTCACTGTTATTGGTCTGGGAGGAAGT
Source organism: Escherichia sp. E.sYA108 (assembly GCF_011754335.1). Lineage (NCBI taxonomy): Bacteria > Pseudomonadati > Pseudomonadota > Gammaproteobacteria > Enterobacterales > Enterobacteriaceae > Escherichia > Escherichia sp. E.sYA108. The sequence continues at coordinate 902,245 of NZ_JAAQVZ010000001.1, forward strand.
GAAAAGCAGGCAGAGGAAGGTGAGTTTGAAACCGTGATGCTGTCTCCCCGTTCAGAGCAGACAGTAAAATCGGCAAATTATAATACCCCTTATCTGTCTTATATTAACGACTATGGTGGTCGCCCGGTACTGTCGTTTATCTGTAATGGCAGCCGTTGCTCTGTGAAAAAAGAGAAATAATGTACCGCAATAACGGTTAAATGCGGGTGGGATATTATGGTTGTGAATAAAACAACAGCAGTACTGTATCTTATTGCACTGTCGCTGAGTGGTTTCATCCATACTTTCCTGCGGGCTGAAGAGCGGGGTATATACGATGACGTCTTTACTGCAGATGAGTTGCATCATTACCGGATAAATGAACGGGGGGGACGCACCGGAAGCCTGGCAGTCAGTGGTGCACTGCTGTCCTCACCCTGCACGCTGGTGAGTAATGAGGTGCCGTTAAGCCTCCGGCCGGAAAATCACTCTGCGTCAGCCGGAGCACCTCTGATGCTGAGGCTGGCAGGATGTGGGGACGGTGGTGCACTTCAGCCCGGAAAACGGGGCGTTGCGATGACAGTCTCCGGCTCACTGGTAACCGGTCCCGGAACCGGAAGTGCTTTACTTCCTGACCGTAAGCTATCCGGCTGTGACCATCTTGTTATACATGATGGTGATACCTTTTTACTGTGCCGGCCTGACCGGCGGCAGGAGGAGATGCTGGCCGCCTGGAGGAAAAGGGCGACACAGGAGGGTGAGTATTCTGATGCCAGGAGCAATCCGGCCATGCTGCGTCTGAGCATAAAATATGAGTAAGGGAATGTGATGATAAAAAGCACAGGCGCTCTTTTACTGTTTGCCGCACTGTCTGCCGGACAGGCAATAGCCTCAGATGTGGCATTCAGGGGTAATCTGCTTGACAGACCCTGCCATGTGTCCGGTGACAGTCTGAATAAACATGTCGTCTTCAAAACCCGGGCGTCCAGGGATTTCTGGTATCCGCCCGGACGTTCGCCGACAGAGTCGTTTGTCATCAGGCTGGAAAACTGCCATGCAACAGCAGTTGGCAAAATTGTGACCCTGACCTTTAAGGGAACGGAAGAGGCGGCCCTCCCGGGCCATCTGAAGGTAACCGGAGTGAATTCCGGCCGGTTAGGCATTGCACTGCTGGACACCGATGGCAGCAGTCTGCTGAAACCCGGCGCTTCCCATAACAAAGGCCAGGGGGAAAAGGTTACCGGAAACAGTCTTGAGCTTCCTTTCGGCGCGTATGTTGTGGCAACGCCGGAAGCCCTGCGGACGAAGAGTGTGGTACCCGGTGATTATGAAGCAACAGCCACGTTTGAATTGACATATCGTTAGAAAAAATTTTGTACAGGATATTTCAGATGAAAAAGATAAGAGGTTTGTGTCTTCCGGTAATACTGGGGGCAGTGTTAATGTCTCAGCATGCACATGCAGCTGATAATCTGACCTTTAAAGGAAAACTGATTATTCCAGCCTGTACTGTAACAAAGGCAGAGGTTGACTGGGGAAATGTAGAGATTCAGACCCTGAGTCAAAATGGAAATCACGAAAAAGAGTTTACTGTGAATATGCAGTGTCCTTATAATCTGGGAACAATGAAGGTTACGATAACAGCCACGAATACTCAGAATAACAATTCTATACTGGTGCCTAATACATCAACTACGACAGGTAATGGATTGCTTATCTATCTTTACAACAGAAATCAAAATGGTTCTATTGGTTCACCTATAGTTTTTAATTCGCCATTTACCCCTGGCTATATTAAAGAGGTGGGGGCGACCAGAAATATTTCTCTCTATGCAAAACTTGGATATAAAGGAAATATGCAGAACTTGCAGGCAGGGGCATTCGCTGCAACAGCAACGCTGGTTGCATCATATTCGTAATGCTATCAGTTAAAATACGCCGATTTTATATCTCATAAAATAAAATATTTTCTGTACCGCTCTCCGGAGGGGGAATGGCTCGTTTATCATTATTTATATCGTTGCTTCTGACATCGGTCGCTGTACTGGCTGATGTGCAGATTAACATCAGGGGAAATGTTTATATCCCCCCATGCACCATTAATAACGGGCAGAATATTGTTGTTGATTTTGGGAATATTAATCCTGAGCACGTGGACAACTCACGTGGTGAAATCACAAAAACCATAAGCATATCCTGTACGTATAAGAGTGGCTCACCCTGGATAAAGGTCACAGGTAATGCAATGGCTGGGCAGACTAATGTACTGGCAACAAATATAGCCAATTTTGGTATAGCGTTGTATCAGGGAAAAGGAATGTCAACACCTCTTACATTAGGTAATGGTTCAGGAAATGGTTACAGAGTGACAGCAGGTCTGGACACAGCACGTTCAACGTTCACCTTTACTTCAGTGCCCTTTCGTAATGGCAGCAGGACACTGAATGGCGGGGATTTCCGGACCACGGCCAGTATGAGCATGATTTATAACTGAGTCATACCTAAATGAATAACTGTAATTACGGAAGTGATTTCTGATGAAAAAATGGTTCCCAGCTTTGTTATTTTCCTTGTGTGTGTCTGGTGAGTCCTCTGCATGGAATAATATTGTCTTTTACTCCCTTGGAGACGTTAACTCTTATCAGGGAGGGAATGTGGTGATTACTCAAAGGCCACAATTTATAACTTCGTGGCGCCCGGGCATTGCTACGGTAACCTGGAATCAGTGTAATGGTCCTGGGTTTGCTGATGGTTCCTGGGCTTACTACAGGGAGTATATTGCGTGGGTAGTATTCCCCAAAAAGGTTATGACCAAAAATGGATATCCCTTATTTATTGAGGTTCATAATAAAGGTAGCTGGAGTGAGGAGAATACTGGTGACAATGACAGCTATTTTTTTCTCAAGGGGTATAAGTGGGATGAGCGGGCCTTTGATACAGCTAATTTGTGTCAGAAACCAGGAGAAAAAACCCGTCTGACTGAGAAATTTGACGATATTATTTTTAAAGTCGCCCTACCTGCAGATCTTCCTTTAGGGGATTATTCTGTTACAATTCCATACACTTCCGGCATGCAGCGTCATTTCGCGAGTTACTTGGGGGCCCGTTTTAAAATCCCATACAATGTGGCCAAAACCCTCCCAAGAGAGAATGAAATGTTATTCTTATTTAAGAATATCGGCGGATGCCGTCCTTCTGCACAGTCTCTGGAAATAAAGCATGGTGATCTGTCTATTAATAGCGCTAATAATCATTATGCGGCTCAGACTCTTTCTGTGTCTTGCGATGTGCCTGCAAATATTCGTTTTATGCTGTTAAGAAATACAACTCCGACATACAGCCATGGTAAGAAATTTTCGGTTGGTCTGGGGCATGGCTGGGACTCCATTGTTTCGGTTAACGGGGTGGACACAGGAGAGACAACGATGAGATGGTACAAAGCAGGTACACAAAACCTGACCATCGGCAGTCGCCTCTATGGTGAATCTTCAAAGATACAACCAGGAGTACTATCTGGTTCAGCAACGCTGCTCATGATATTGCCATAAATGGTTTATCCGGAGCCGGATAGAGTGTTGTGGATATCTGGGATGCCCCGGGAAGTCACCTTTCAGACGGGCGGAGGGCTGGTGAATGATCCGCGATTACTGAGCAGTATGGATAATCCTTTTTCACAGACTTGTCAGCAGCCAGCATTTATGTTCTTTTATCTGAGGGAATTTATCTGTCTGCTGTGTAGGAATATCTCAGTTATACAGAAATCAGGCAGGAATAAATTGTAGTGGAAAGTCGATGTTTACCGGATGACTGATGCGCGCTTGTACACAGACAGTGTGTTTCAGTAATATGGAGAATAATGAAATGAATAACACAGACACATTAGAAAAAATAATCAGACACCAAAAAAACAAAGACCCCGCATATCCCTTTCGGGAGCATTTGTTGATGCAACTCTGTATTCGCACAAATAAAAGAATGCAGGATAATATATCTGAATTTCTGGGGGTGTATGGAATAAATCACTCAGTATATATGGTTCTCACCACATTATTCGCAGCGGAGAGTCATTGTCTGTCACCTTCAGAGATAAGCCAGAAACTTCAGTTTACCAGAACTAATATTACCCGCATTACAGATTTTTTAGAAAAAGCCGGATATGTAAAAAGGATGGATAGCAGGGAGGATCGCCGTGCTAAAAAAATCAGTCTGACATCTGAAGGTATGTTTTTTATTCAGAGGCTCACTCTTGCACAAAGCATGTATCTGAAAGAAATCTGGGGTTATCTGACCCATGATGAACAGGAACTGTTTGAAGTCATTAATAAAAAATTACTGGCGCATCTTGATGATGTCAGCTCATAAAGCGTGAAATGCCTGAGTATGCCGGATAGCTTCAGGCAAAAGAATAATGATTCTTGCAGATGTGTTGTAAGCGTACAGCGAGGGCCGTATTGACGGGGATGTGTTATTCAGCTGGCAGTGCTATGCGCCACGGAAGCAGTTCGCTGACCCGGTTGACCGGCCAGTCTGCTATGACGCCAGGCACATGGCGAAGGTAGCTTTCTGGATCCACGTCATTCAGTTTGCACGTCCCGATCAGGCTGTACAGTAGTGAGGTAGCCTGAGTTTAACGGACACTCCTTCCTGAAATAGAATGGCATCAGAAGGAGCTAAGTAAGCGTGCAGCAAGAACCGTATTGACGGGGATGTGTTATTCAGTCGGCAGTGCTACGCGCCAGGGGAGCAGTTCGCCGACCCGGTTTATCGGCCAGTCGGCTATGACGTCAAGGACATAGCGGAGGTAGCTTTCTGGCTCCACTCCGTTCAGTTTGCACGTCCCGATCAGGCTGTACACGGGGTAGTGATTCAGGGAACGGCTTACGGGTGCGGGTCTGACGCAACGGACGCTGTACTGCCGGGTCATACACCCTACCAGTCAGCGTATCGCTCTCTTTCTGAAGCCGGTTCAGATCGGCTTCCATTTGTGCGATACGGCGGGAGACTTTTTCGGAACGACTGCCGAAGTTCATCCGGCGGAGTTTATCCAGCTGCGCCTGCAGATGGTCTATTTCGCGCTCCCGGTTGCTCAGCTTTTCCTGCAGGGCGTGGATCAGCGCTTCCTGTTCGGCCAGGCGCTGTTTCAGCAGGAAGATGTCGTCAGAAGAGATGTCGTTCATAAGCCCGTATTTTACCGGGCTTATTCTGTGACAACCAGGATAAAGAGATTTACAGCATGGTCAGGGAGGTCAGCAGCCGCTTAGGCTGTCGCCAGTCGATACCTTCCAGCAGCATCGCCAGCTGCGCCTGTGTAAGGAACACTTTGCCATCACGGGCTGACGGCCAGGCGAAGCGCCCACGCTCCAGCCGTTTGGTCAGGAGGCACAGTCCGTCACCGGTGGACCACAGCAGTTTAACCTGACTGCCGCTGCGGCCCCGGAAAATGAAAACATGGCCGGACATGGGATCGTCTTTCAGCGCCGTCTGTACTTTCGCAGCCAGGCCGTTGAAGCCATTTCTCATATCGGTGATACCGGCAACCAGCCAAATTTTGGTCCCGGAAGGTAACGGGATCATCGCTTCAGTTCCTGTATCAGCAGAGTCAGGAGCTTTTCGCTGACATTGCCATTGAAGCGGAGCGTCCCGTGCCGGAACGTTACCTCACAGCTGATACTGAGGGTTTCCGGGTCCTCTGCGAGCGATTCTGGCTGTTCGGCAGCTGCATCGAGAGTCACAGGAAGTAGCTGGGGGCTCTCTGAAGAAGGTAATAGCAGCTTTCCCTCGCGCCATTGTTGTCGCCATTTGAACAACAGATTGGCGTTAATGCCATTTTCAAGAGCAAGTTTTGAGATGGATATCCCGGGTTCACAGGAGGCAGCAACGAGCTGCTGTTTAAATTCGGGAGGATAATTAGGGCAGCCTTTTCGCCTGCCGGGAGTCACATTTTTCTGCATATCTGACACTTTGGTTCCCACTACTTATTTGGTGGACACCACTTTGTCTAATTTGTCAGATTCTGACCAGACGGTTCAGGCTGTACGCTTACAGAGCTAATAATGAGCAGAAAAAACCAACGTTACTCTAAAGAGTTCAAAGCCGAAGCTGTCAGAACGGTTCTTGAAAATCAACTTTCGATCAGCGAAGGCGCTTCCCGATTATCTCTTCCTGAAGGCACTTTAGGACAATGGGTTACCGCCGCCAGAAAAGGGCTCGGTACTCCTGGTTCCCGCACGGTGGCTGAACTGGAATCTGAAATTCTGCAACTGCGTAAGGCGTTAAATGAAGCTCGCCTTGAGCGAGATATATTAAAAAAAGCAACAGCGTATTTTGCACAGGAGTCGCTGAAAAATACGCGTTAATCGAACAATGGCGACAACAATTTCCCATTGAAGCGATGTGTCAGGTATTTGGTGTATCCAGGAGCGGTTATTACAACTGGGTACAGCATGAACCCTCAGACAGAAAACAAAGTGATGAGCGGCTAAAACTGGAGATTAAGGTGGCACATATCCGCACTCGCGAAACATATGGAACCCGGCGGCTCCAGACGGAGCTGGCAGAGAATGGCATCATCGTTGGTCGTGACCGACTGGCACGTCTTCGTAAGGAGCTAAGGCTACGCTGTAAGCAGAAACGCAAGTTCAGAGCGACTACGAACTCGAACCACAATCTGCCAGTTGCGCCAAATCTGCTGAACCAGACGTTCGCTCCTACAGCACCAAATCAGGTCTGGGTGGCGGACCTGACGTATGTTGCCACACAGGAGGGATGGTTGTACCTCGCTGGCATCAAAGATGTTTATACGTGCGAAATTGTCGGCTACGCCATGGGAGAGCGCATGACAAAAGAGCTGACAGGTAAAGCCCTGTTTATGGCGCTCAGGAGCCAGCGCCCACCTGCCGGGCTAATCCACCACTCTGATCGAGGTTCACAGTACTGCGCATACGATTACCGGGTCATACAGGAGCAGTTTGGTCTGAAAACATCAATGTCGCGTAAAGGTAACTGTTACGACAACGCTCCGATGGAAAGCTTCTGGGGAACGCTGAAAAATGAGAGCCTGAGCCACTATCGTTTTAATAACCGGGATGAAGCCATCTCAGTAATACGGGAATACATTGAGATTTTCTACAATCGTCAGCGTCGTCACTCTCGTCTGGGGAATATCTCCCCGGCAACCTTCAGGGAAAAATATCATCAGATGGCTGCTTAAAAAAAGAACAAATGGTAGTATCCGCTATTGCCAGTACACCTCACTCCCCTGACTCCACCTCACAGCGGATTGTGTATTTTTAAACAATCACAGTCTTCTCATATACTTTCCATTCTGAAGCTTACCTCTTCCTCTGTGATAAGCTTCCGTCGCGGGATGTGTTATACGCCCTGTAAGACAGTTATAAAGGACATCAATGCCATAGTTAATGACTACCGAATTCCAGTGGATAGTCAGTACTGGTTTGCCACAAAACAGTGCAGTCACACATGACAGGAGAAGATATGAGCCGGATACCGCGGCTCTGAGACTTAACGCTCATGTAAACTTTCTGTTACAGACTCTTCCAGAGGACTAAGAAGATAGCTGATTACGCTTCGCATTCCAGTCTTTATTTCTGCAGTGACAGCCATACCCGAGCTTAATGGAATGTGCTTATTCCCGGTTGACAAATCATTCTCTTCAACAGAAACAATGACATTAAAAACGAGTCCCAGTTTCTGGTCTTCTATTGCATCTAAATTTATATTTTTCACCTTACCCACCAGATAACCATATCGGGTGTAAGGAAAGGCCTCCACTTTAATGATGGCATTCTGCCCGACGTTAATAAAACCAATATCTTTATTTTGTACCAGAGCAGTAACCTCCAGCGTGTCATCTTCCGGAACGATGACCATCAGTGTTTCCGCTGTTGTAACAACCCCACCTTCAGTATGAACCTTCAGTTGCTGAACTTTTCCCGAAACAGGGGCCCTGATTACTGAAGCCTGTTGACGCTCTTCATTTTTCTCTAACTCCAGAGTTAATAACTCAATGTTGTCTGTTGTTTGTCTTAGCTTGTCTAAAATTTCATTTTTAAAAAGCTGCGTGACAAGCTGATATTCTTCTTTTGCAGACAATATCTCACTCTCAATTTGCTCCAGTTGCGATTTATAAACCCGTAATTCATTTGCTGCCTCGACATATTTATTCTCCTGCTCAAGTACAGCATGTTTTGCAATTGCCTGTTTATGCAATAAACTCCTGAAATCATCCAGACGGCTTTTTTCAACTCTCGATAAATTTTCATAACGGTTTATACGGGCAAGTATTGTTAATCGCTCTGCTCTTTTCTTATCCAGATTCAGTTCTTTTTGATACTTCTGATTTTGCCATGTGGAAAACTGTTCTTTTATCAAAGAAGTTAAACGCAGTACTTCCTCTTCAGATACATTCTGAAAATAAGGCTCATCAGGAAGCTTCAGTTCAGGTAGTTTATTTAATTCAATTGACCTGCTCAGAATTTGATACCGAGTTTGTTCCAGCCTGGTCTGTAACAGTGATGACTGTGTTTTTAACGTATCAGCTTCAGCTCCCAGTGCTGTAAGCTTTAATAACACATCCCCTTTCCGGACTGACTCTCCTTCTTTTACGATAATTTCTTTAACTATTGAGTTTTCAATAGGTTTAATTTCTTTGCTGCGCCCACTTAGTGTTAATTTCCCATTTGCAGTGGCAACAATTTCCACCTGACCTAAAACAGATAAAATGACAGCAATAACCAGAAACCCCATAATAAAATAAGCAACCAGACGCGGCCGTCTGGATACCGGCGTTTCAATTAATTCCAGATGAGCGGGTAAGAATTCATTTTCGTCCTTTTCACGTACCGGAGTATCTAATTGCTTCCGGATTTTCCATGTTTCACTCCAGACAAGTTTATAGCGCAACAGGAACTCGCTGAACCCCATTAACCATGTTTTCATATTCTTCTGTTCTTTCTGTTAGTCTGACTGTAACTGATATAAGTAACTGTATAAACTTTCCGGTTCAGAAAGCAGTTCCTTATGTTTACCCTGTTCAACAATTTTCCCTTTTTCCATGACAATAATGCGGTCTGCATTTTTTACTGTAGACAGACGATGAGCAATGATTATAACCGTTCTGCCCTTACATATTTTGTGCATATTGCGCATGATGATATGCTCCGACTCATAATCCAGAGCACTGGTTGCTTCATCAAAAATAAGTATTTTAGGGTTGTTCACCAGCGCCCTTGCAATTGCGATGCGTTGACGTTGACCTCCGGATAATCCTGCCCCCTGTTCCCCGACAATGGTGTTATACCCCTCACGCAATTCAGAAATAAAATCATGAGCGCCTGCTAATTTCGCTGCATAAATAACTTTTTCGACGGACATACCAGGATTAGCCAGTGAGATATTATCAATAATACTGCGATTAAGCAGCACATTGTCCTGCAACACAACCCCCACCTGACGACGTAACCAGTTAGGATCGGCCAACGCAAGATCATGTCCATCAATTAAGACCTGGCCATTTTCAGGAATATAAAAACGTTGAATTAATTTAGTTAATGTGCTTTTTCCTGAACCAGAACGTCCGACAATACCAATAACCTCCCCCTGCTTAATACTGAGATTGATATTATCTAAAATAACCGGAGAGTCAGGCTTATAGCGAAACCGGATATTACGAAAAGTGATATTACCATTAATTTCCGGTAATGCCAGTTTCCCATGATAACTTTCAGTTGGAGAGTTAAGCACATCACCAAGGCGGGTAACTGATATACCAACCTGCTGGAAATCCTGCCAGATTTGTGCAAGGCGAATAACCGGTGCAACAATCTGACCAGCAAGCATATTAAAAGCAATTAACTGACCAATACTTAAATCCCCGGAAATAACCAGGTGTGCTCCCAACCACAGGTTGATGATCATAACAGTCTTTTGTATTAACTGTATTCCTTGTTGACCAATGGTGGCTAATACTGTCACTTTAAAGCCTGCAGCAACATATCCTGCCAATTGTTTGTCCCATATGTTCGTCATCTGAGGTGAGACTGCCATAGCTTTTATAGTGTTAATCGCCGTGACTGATTCCACCAGGAAAGATTGATTATCCGCATTCCGTGAAAACTTATCATCAAGGCGACGTCGCAAAATGGGGCTAATAAAAACAGACCATGCAGCATAACAGGGCAGCGAAAATAAGATCACCAGAGTAAGCTTTGGGCTGTAATACCACATTACCGCAAAAAATATGAATGAAAATAATAAGTCCAGAACAGATGTTAATGCCTGTCCTGTCAGAAAATTACGGATCTGGTCTAATTCTCTTACCCTGGCAACAGTATCACCAACACGACGACTCTCAAAATAAGAGATCGGTAGCGCCAGTAAATGCCGGAAGAGTTTGGCACCCAACTCAACATCAATCCGACTTGTACTATGTGCAAAAATGTAAGTTCTTAAACCGCTGAGTATAATCTCAAACACCACCACAACAGATAATGCGACAGTAATAACATTAAGGGTTGAAAACCCCCTGTGTACTAATACTTTGTCCATAACCACCTGAAAAAAAAGGGGGGTTATTAATGCAAATAATTGTAAAAAAACAGATACAACAAGGGTTTCAATAAATATTTTTCTGTATTTTATAATGGCAGGGATAAACCAGGTAAAGTCAAATTTTGCCAGTTTCCCGGTAACAGAAGAACGGGAAGCAATAAGAATAATATGCCCCTGATATAACGCCTCAAACTCAGACTGTTCGAGAACACGGGGATTTCGTTGCTCCAGATCAAAAATAAGATATCTGTTTGCTTCTTTACTGACTTTAGTCAGAATAAAATGACGTCCATCCTCTCTCCAGACTAATGCGGGCAAAGAAATAAAGTTTAATCGGTCAATTGTTTTTTTTACCTGTTTTACCTTTAGTTCTAAAGATTTCGCAGCAAGCAACCATGACGTTAATCCCAGACCAGTCCCGTCTGTGTCAAATCTATGTTTAATTTCTTCCGGGTTAACAGAGACGTTATGGTATTGGGCTAAAATCTCCAGGGCGTATAACCCATAATCAATTTTATGACAAGAATCCATTATGACTCCAAAAAAATAGCAATCTTATGTGGCACAGCCCAGTAAGATTGCTATTATTTAAATTAATAAATTATGCTGATGCTGTCAAAGTTATTGAGTTCCGTCCATATGAAAAATCACTGGCATTACCGGACAACTGCAATAAAGAAGCTGCAGCTCTTTCCTCTTTAACATCAAAATTACCTGCAGCTGAAATGATTTTGCTGATTTCATTAATTAATGGATTAAGATTATCCTGACTTCCATAGGCTAATGCATCATTCCCATACACATAACTTGCCTTATTATTACTCTGTTGATACTCAAGTGCCTTTTTAAGGGAATCTGGTGTGATTACCCTGCCGTCTTTATCAAAAATCTGCTCTATCTGGTGATTAGAGATATCACCTGACTCTTTTTCAAACCAGTTCCTGAATGTAATACCATTTTTATGACCAATGGAAAGAACATTACCTTCAGCTTTATACATGATGAGGTCATTATCTTCTCGCCTGAAGGCCACATCCCGGAAATCAATATCAGCCAAACTGAGTTTATCGTCTTTCCCCCCATCATCGTCAATAATATGATGGCCATATCCTGAAAGATAACGATAAATATCATTACCATATCCACCTTTCAGAAGATCATTCCCTTCTCCGCCATCAAGCAGATCTGCTCCCTCACTGCCGTACAACTTGTCATTACCTTTTCCACCGGATAATACATTTTTAGCAAGAGAATTCCCCTGAACCTGAAGCTCATCATCTCCGTCACCGCCGTTAAGGTAATTATTACCTGTCCCCCCAATTAACTTATCATTGCCATCACCGCCATAGAGCTGGTCATCCCCGTTTCCGCCCCTCAGCGTATCATTACCTTTATCACCATATAAGCGGTCATTCCCATCATTTCCTTCTATATGGTCATCACCATCCGCGCCATGGAAGATATCAGTAAATTTACTGCCAAAAAACTTGTCGGCACGCGTGGTCCCAATAAGTTCTTCCACGGAATATAAGTTATCAGTCTCTGTTAAATTTTTACCATTGATATGAGTGAATTCATAACTCCGATATTGCGTTTTTTCAGTTCTTTTTCCAACTGAAACCTCCTGCTCCTTCACAACTTCCTGTAAAATCTTAACATCACCACCAAGTACACGTGTTACCGTGTAATTACCCGCTTCGGTTGCTTTTGTGCCATCAATGGTCAGATAACCGGTGTCTGTTTTATCATAATAAACAACATCATGTCCTTTACCTGCGTAGATATTGGCTGAGCCGGCAGATAAAAAGACCTTATCATCCCCGTCTCCCAGGTGTGACTCAATACGAATTTCCCGATACTGGTTATTACCGACTGATGCATGCTGAATCAGGTTAGAGTAATCATATACAGACCCCTTGTCCTGAACCCCCTTCACCGTCCATTTATCAACACCCTTGACTAATAACTCGGTAATATATTCATATTTTCCGGACTGCCTCCTTTCACGAATTTCCTCACCGGGAGTTAACAATGGCGTAACAAATTTCAATAACGTAGAAGATTTGCTGTCAGAAAGGTCAATATTTCCTTTCAATGGGTCAAAGACTTGCTTCTGGAATTCATCCGGTTTTTTCTCCAGACGTTTTCCTTCTTCATAATAGTCAATATAACTTTTACCACTGAGTGTTTTGTCTCCATTTCTGGTGACACCCGCTAACTCACCTATCAGCGTATCCCAATGTTGCTGGGTAATGAGGACTGATCTTTCAACAGAATACTCTTTATTATACTGAGATAATATTTTAAAGTTATCTTCTAAAAATGCAGCATGGCGGGCATCATATCCATTTTCAAAGTAATTTTTGCCGTGTTTTTTCTCCCATTCAGCAATAACATCGGCCATTTTACTGGCGACATGTTCAAACATTGCCTGTTTTGAAGCCTCAAGGATGCCTGAAATTATCCCCGTAACAGCCCCTACCAGCGCGCTTACCGGTGCACCAACCAGAGATGTCGTTGCAGCAGCACTAATACCTGAAGATACTGAAGCCAGAACAGTGCTTATCGTTGTTAACGATGCATCAATAGCTCCTGTTTCTTTGTGAAAAGCAGCAAGTAAACTGTCACCATCGTATCCAAGTTTTTTGAATCGTTGTGAATACTCCTCTATTTTATTGGCACGTTTAAACTTATCGGCAATGGACAGGAATGAGAGGGGACTAATTGCTAATGTCACTACAGAAGCAATTAAACCGGCAGCAGCAGCAGATGTAGATAATCCCTGTGCAGCGCGCTGTGCGATAATATATTGAGAAATACCTTTTCCAACATTACCCAGTACTTTCGTTGTTAATTCAACACCTGCTGCAGCTTTAGTTCCGGTATCTGCATCTGCATTGCTCAGAATGAAGCTTGCTGAAATCGCAGATAAAATACCCGATACAGTATCTAACCCTGCACCGATATTATCAAGGTTAGGTAAATTCTGTAACTTATTACCAACACCGTTCAGGTGCTTTGTATTGGATAATACACTTCCCAGCTTATTGAGTTGTTGAGAAAATGAGTTAACATTATTATTAATGCTGGCAGCTGTGTCCACGAGTTGGTTGATTAGCTCAATACTCGCTTTTGCCAGTTCAGAAGAACTGACATTGCTACCAGATTTTTGTCTCTTTATCAGTTCGTCTATTTTCATTGAGGAAAGTGCAGTACCCAGAAAATTTTGAAACGTTGACAGTACACTGCCTGCCTTTCCTAAGTTATCACCTATATTTTCAGCACTGCCGCCTAATTTATTACCCGCTTTTTGATACTTTTGCAGTAATTTGTCTAATTGTGGTGCAAAGATAGTCACTCCCCGTTCGGTGAGGCCAATGAGTTTCTCTGCTGTGCCGAATACCTGTTTAGTAATCGCCGTGCCATTCTTTTCATCATACTGGACTTCAATTCCCAGTTCATCTGCCGTCCTGACAAGGTCATTAAGGCTTGAACCCTGTCCTTTATAATCTTTAGGGATAAGTAAAATGAGTCTGTTTCCCGCATTGCGGGTTTGCTCTGCTGCTTTTTTTAATGCATCTTTCGTGCTTTGTCCTGCTGAGTGCAATTTATTTGCAGAGGATTGCTTTGCAGACTGTAGTGTGCTTTTAATTTGTGCAGTGGTTATTGTTGGCATTTAATTATCTCTTAACCTGTTAATGAAAAATTGAAATCTGTCTTGTTTTTTACTTCAGTTATTAACTCGTGGTAATATTGTTTAAAAATTTTATTCGCTAACTGTTTATCAATTTTACCTCCGTGAAATTCTGATACTTTACCAACATGAGTTTTGGGATCCACCCTGATGGCTCGGAATAGTTCATCAGGGAATTTTTTTCGCATATATTTGTACAGGGCACCGTTATCCCCGAAAGGAGCAATCCAGTCAATGAACCATTTACGATCACCTGAAGTCCAGTCTTCTGCGACTAATGAGGTAACATCATTAAGATATTTAATTTCATTTTCTAAACTTAAATTAGCCCAACTACAATATGCAACAGGGTAATTATCCCGGGTTAATAAAGCATATTGGTTAGCCCGTATTGCAGGTAATACATTTATTGCAAACAAAGAGACTGGCCAGTTTCTGTGTAATGGGGAACTGGCCCAGAGCCAGGATACATGCCCAAGAACCTCTAATGGATTGTTCATATTCATAATAAGCTCACTATAAATTAAATTATATTCTTGAATAAGTAAACGGAGTCTGTGAGAGAACGATATTAATCCTTTAAATATGTTTCTTGCATTTAGTTTCATAACGCACATTAACATAAAAAAAGCATTCATTGCGGTGGCAGGTAAAAAAAAGCAAACCAAAATGCTTACATATGCTTATTTTTATGCGTAATTTATATAAACCATGCTATTGTATTCTCTTCAATATGCACATTCTAAAGAACTGTTATCTTTTTCTTTATCATACATCTAAGATGTATAGTTGCTTATATATATAACTTCCTTACCCAGTACCAATCAGCTGCCGAATGATGACCTGTGAGTTGTCATGTGAACCTCTCTTCTTTTTCTACCCCTGTCAGATAAGGGGTTGAATTAATCAGGTCATACCAGTCAATGCGCTTCTTCTGACTTCGGATAATGATTCAAAGTGTATCTCATACAGTACGATCCCAGCACGCAAAAGAAGGCGACTCTATTGGCGGGTGCGCAAGTATACTCTAAAATATGAGGCAAAATTATATCATACACACAAAAATGCTGTAGCCATGATTTAATTCCATCCGACTTCGACCGTGTCTCATATTGTATTTTGAATAAGCATGCTACCGCCCTTCCGGAAATTACCCGTATCAACCGGGACCAGAATCCTGTGTAACAAATCAATTCAACCAGAGACGATTTTAACTCTGAGCACTATAGAATAATGATCTACAAATGTTCAATATGGTGGGTATATCTATTACCGTATCGAAACAGGTTAGCGCATTACACCATAAGACATAGTAAAAACGAGTTTATTTGAAATATATTACTTAAATCAGTATAAAACTCCAGAAAAAAAATAACAAAAAGAAATACATTTAATTAGCGCGGTAATAATTTTCAGGTTATTAAATTTATAACATGGAGAATTTTAACGAAAACTGACTGAAACAAATCAGACCAGTTAACCAGTCAGTCGGTTTTATGATTTCACTCACTATACTTTGTTTCATAAGGATTTCAGGATCTGCCAGACTGCGCAGAAATGATGCTTACGAATACACAGTAAAGGCAATGTCATTTCCGATACAGAGCCTGACATTGCCATAATGAGCTATTTATCTGAAAAACGACAGAATATGATGTTTTATCGTAACGTAATTTTAAGTTCTCAACTTATTGAGACATATTGTCTTTTTTACCCATGTGGTCATTTTTCATCCCATCCGTTTTGCTCATGTGTTCTTTCTCCATTTTCTCTTTATCCATTGCATTTTTGCACATACCATCCTTGCACATTTTATCATGCGCGCTGGACATGCTGCCTTTTACTTCATGTGTTTTATCCATTGTGTCTGCAGCCTGAGCATTGAACATGAACAGCGCGGATAGTACAGTTACAGAAATAATATTTTTCATGGTTCCTCCTCATTTTTAACAATTGTATCAACAACCACCAAACCAGTTATAACCCTAGTCTTCCCAGTACCCCCCCGGAAAATGATTAGTGACCTCTATAACCTGAACATGCTTGGGGTTTTTATATCCCAGCTTAGTAGGGATACGTATCTTTATGGGATAGCCATATTCTTTTGGCAATACCCTGTTATTCCATGTCAATGTCAGCAATGTTTGTGAATGTAGTGCTGTCGCCATATCAATACTGGTGTAGTAACCATCGACGCAACGAAAACTGACGTATTTTGCCCGCATATCGGCACCAATCAGCGTCAGGAAATGCCGGAATGGTATCCCTCCCCATTTTCCTATTGCACTCCATCCTTCAACACAGATATGACGGGTTATCTGACTCACATGCTGCATGTTATACAATTCAGACAAAAACCAGTTACGGTTATCACGTACCAGCCCCCGTATTTCCAATTTATAATCCTGGCCATCAATTACTGGGATCTCTTCTTCTCCATAGAAGGCATTAAAAGGGAATGGAGTGGTAATGTCCTCTGGAAGATATTCTGGTGCCACACTGTTTTTGCTGAACAGAAAACTTTGAATCCGGTCATTAAATCTGGATATACGGAACAATGCTTTTTCAATATCATCATTATTGCTTATATCACAGCCAGTCAGCATCATAATTCCCCCAAGCGTCAGTCCCTGTTGGAGTAAACGACGTCTGTCCGGCGCAAGGATTTTTTCTGCATCTTTCACCACGTAATGGGCATCACTGTCAGACAAAAAATGTTTTTTCTTCATTAGTGACCCCGTATCATAGATAACAATGCACGCGGAACCAATAACACCATAACCAGGTGAATAATAATAAACAGTACCATAATGTTCATGCACAGAAAGTGGATATAACGCACTGTATCATAACCACCGAATAGTATAGTCAGAAGGGAAAACTGAACGGGTTTCCATAAAACCAGACCAGACAATAGCAGAGCAGCGCCATCTAAAATAACAGAATATAGGCGACTTTTTGCACCATATTGTATTCCTGCATATTCGTATGATGCAGCTTTCCATACAGTGCCTGCGTAAGGGATTCTTTCAGTGAGGTCCATGACAGCGGGAAAAACTTGCTCCGGAAACGTCCGCTACAAATTCCCAGAGTAAGATAGATCGTGGCATTAATCAGCAGAATCCACATCAGGGCGAAGTGCCACAGTAACGCACCACCAAGCCAGCCACCGAGAGTTAATGCTGCCGGATAGTTAAAAGAAAACAAAGGAGAAGCATTATAAATGCGCCATCCACTACATATCATGCCTGCGACAGTAACAGCATTAATCCGGTGGCAACAGCGTAACCACAGAGGATGTATTTGTTTTAACGGTAATGGCTGCATTATGTGATCTCTGTCTGTAAACTAAGTATATTATGGAAAGGAATGTTCATCACATCCTCACAAGAGTTTAAAAAAAATGTGATAATTCATCGTCAAATGCTGGGGTAAAATTCAGATAAAGAATATGTGGATAACTTTTGATGAATAACGTAAAAAAAATACTGCTGATGGAAGATGATTATGATATTGCAGCTCTGTTGCGGCTTAATCTGCAGGATGAAGGGTATCAGATAGTTCATGAAGCGGATGGCGCCAGAGCTCGTTTATTACTAGACAAGCAGACCTGGGATGCCGTAATACTTGATCTTATGCTGCCTAATGTTAATGGGCTGGAGATTTGCCGTTATATCCGTCAGATGACCCGTTATCTGCCTGTGATTATCATCAGTGCCCGTACCAGCGAAACCCACCGCGTCCTGGGACTGGAAATGGGGGCTGATGACTATCTACCGAAACCCTTTTCCATTCCGGAGCTGATTGCCCGCATCAAAGCGTTGTTTCGTCGTCAGGAAGCCATGGGGCAAAATATTCTCCTGGCAGGTGGACTGATTTGCTGTCACGATCTGTGCATCAATCCATTTTCACGTGAAGTTCATTTGCATAATAAACAGGTTGATCTTACCCCACGCGAGTTTGATCTGCTGCTCTGGTTTGCACGTCATCCTGGCGAAGTTTTTTCCCGTCTTTCACTGCTGGATAATGTCTGGGGGTATCAGCATGAAGGATATGAGCATACAGTCAACACGCATATCAACCGTCTTCGTGCCAAAATTGAACAGGATGCAGCAGAGCCAAAGATGATCCAGACCGTCTGGGGAAAAGGGTATAGGTTTTCAGTTGACAATGCAGGAATGCGATAAATGAATTGTAGCCTGACATTAAGCCAGAGGTTAAGCCTAGTATTTACAGTCGTTTTGCTGTTTTGCGCAGCAGTGACATGTGGCGTTCATATTTACAGCAGTAATCTGTATGGCAATGCAATGGTACAGCGTTTATCTGCAGGGCTGGCGCAACAGATTGTCATCACGGAGCCTCTGCTGGATAATCGTGGGCAGGTGAATCACCGGACATTAAAGAGTCTGTTTGAGCGTCTGATGACGCTTAATCCCAGTGTGGAGCTGTATATTGTCTCGCCGGAAGGTCGGCTGCTTGTGGAGGCCGCCCCTCTAGGTCATATCAAACGTCGGTATATCAATATAGCGCCCTTGAAAAAATTTCTCTCCGGTGCTGTCTGGCCCGTATATGGTGATGATCCCCGAAGTGTAAATAAGAAAAAAGTTTTCAGTACCGCACCGCTTTACCTGAGGGATGATCTGAAAGGATATCTGTATATTATTTTACAGGGAGAGGAACTTAATGCTCTTACTGATGCAGCCTGGACAAAGGCACTATGGAATGCACTGTACTGGTCGCTGTTTCTGGTAGTGATATGTGGTCTGCTGTCGGGTATGCTGGTCTGGTACTGGGTAACCCGTCCCATACAGCAACTAACTGAAAATGTCAGCGGGATAGAGCAGGACAGTATTAGTGCCATTAAACAACTGGCAATTCAGCGCCCTGCCACCCCCCCTAGCAACGAGGTCGAGATATTACACAATGCCTTCATTGAACTGGCCCGTAAAATATCCTGTCAGTGGGATCAACTTTCAGAAAGTGATCAACAGCGCCGTGAATTTATTGCCAATATCTCCCATGATTTACGGACGCCATTAACATCACTTCTGGGATATCTGGAAACCCTGTCAATGAAGTCGGATTCGCTATCATCAGAGGACTGTCATAAATATCTGACAACAGCTCTCCGGCAGGGACACAAGGTGAGGCATCTATCCTGTCAGCTTTTTGAGCTGGCACGTCTTGAGCATGGTGCTATAAAACCTCAACTGGAGCAATTTTCTGTCTGTGAACTTATTCAGGATGTAGCTCAAAAATTTGAGCTCAGCATAGAAACCCGTCGATTGCAACTAAGAATTATGATGTCACATTCCCTGCCTCTTATCAGGGCAGATATTTCAATGATAGAGCGTGTGATAACAAATTTACTGGATAATGCTGTACGCCACACACCTCCGGAAGGCTCGATCAGGCTGAAAGTCTGGCAGGAAGATAATCGGTTGCACGTCGAAGTGGCTGACAGCGGCCCTGGACTAACTGAAGATATGCGAACTCATCTTTTCCGGCGGGCATCAGTGTTATGTCATGAACCGTCAGAAGAGCCCCGGGGAGGACTGGGATTGCTGATTGTACGCAGGATGCTGGTACTACACGGTGGTGATATCAGGTTGACTGATTCAACGACTGGAGCCTGCTTTCGTTTTTTTCTTCCATTATAACATCAGGCGGCATATTTTGGGGTGGTTATGTGTATCTGCCTTTGTAAAAGGGATACAAGTTCTGTAGTGGAGCACAAAATCAGGACACCGGGATAACCTGTTTCCACTTTTCTTCATGTAAGCAAGGCGGTAAACCATCGTTGTTCGTGTGAGGTCGATAAACGTTATAATATAACAACCATTAATCCACTGGTTTATATCGCGTACCGCATGGCTAAAATCACCATAACCACCTTTCGGAAGCCATTCACTTTTCAGGCTGCGAAAGACTCTTTCCATCGGCGAATTATCCAAGCAATTCCCTCTGCGACTGTAAGCGTCAACGGAGCACCGTATTGACGCTTATTTATTGGTGAGTACTACGTTCCATGGGTAAGCGTGCAGCAAAAACCGTATTGACAGGGATGTGTTATTCAGTCGGCAGTGCTACGCGCCAGGGGAGCAGTTCGCCGACCCGGTTTATCGGCCAGTCGGCTATGACGTCAAGGACATAGCGGAGGTAGCTTTCTGGCTCCACTCCGTTCAGTTTGCACGTCCCGATCAGGCTGTACAGCAGCGCTCCCCGCTCTCCTCCATGATCCGAACCGAAGAACAGGTAGTTTTTGCGGCCCAGACTGACCATCCGCAACGCATTTTCAGCGATGTTATTGTCCGCCTCAGCCCAGCCATCATCTGCATAGTACGTCAGCGCCGGCCACTGGTTCAGGGCGTATGCGAACGCTTTCGCCAGTTCTGAGTGTCGCGACAGGGTTTTCATCTTTTCACGCAGCCAGCTTTCCAGGGATTTCAGCAGCGGTTTCGTTTTCAACTGACGTTCGGCAAGGCGCTGCTCCGCCGTCATTCCCCTTATCTCTGCCTCGATGGCGTACAGTTCGCCGATCCGTTTCAGCGCTTCCTCCGTCAGGGCTGACGGGGTGCGAACGTGCACATCGTGGATTTTACGGCGGGCGTGAGCCCAACAGGCGGCTTCCGTTATCCGGCCATCCCGGTACAGCTCGTTGAACCCGGCGTATGCATCCGCCTGCAGTACACCACTGAACCCCGCAAGATGGGTCTGCGGATGGATGCCTTTTCTGTCCGGGCTGTAAGCGAACCACACCGCCGGCGCCAGCGTTGACCCGGCGTTACGGTCGTCACGAACGCAGGTCCATAACCGCCCGGTCTTCGTTTTCTTATTGCCTGGCAACAGCACCGGGACAGGCGTGTCATCAGCATGGAGCTTACCGTCAGTCAGCACATAGCCATGAAGCGCCTCTTCCAGCGGAGACAGCTGCCGGCAGCATGCATCCACCCAGCCCGACAGCAGTGAACGGCTCAGCTCCACACCTTGCCGGCCGTATATTTCTGACTGGCGATACAGCGGGGTGTGCTCTGCATACTTCGAGGTCAGCACGCGGGCCAGCAGCCCCGGTCCGGCGATACCCCGCTCGATGGGCCGTGAAGGCGCGGGGGCCTGCACGATGGCATCGCACTGAGTACAGGCATGCTTTTCACGTACCGTCCGGATAACCCGGAAGGCGCTGCGCATCAGCTCCAGCTGTTAGGCGGCATCCTCACCCAGATAGCTCAGCGAGCCTCCACATTCCGGGCAGCATGACGCTGCCGGCAGCAGCCGTTTTTCATCGCGGGGGAGTGATTCGGGGAACGGTTTGCGGGTGCGGGTTTGACGCAGCGGGCGCTGCACGGCCGGGTCGTCAACCCGACCGGTAAGGGTATCACTTTCTTTCTGAAGTGCCTTCAGGTCAGCTTCCATCTGTGCGATACGACGGGAGACTTTTTCGGAGCAGCTGCCGACGTTCATCCGGCGCAGCTTATCCAGCTGTGCCTGCAGATGGTCTATTTCGCGTTCACGCTCGTTCAGCTTTTCCAGCAGGGCACGGTTCAGCGCCTCCTGTTCGGCAAGGAGACGTTTCAGTGCATTGATATCGTCAGGAAGTGAGCTGCTCATACCGGGTATATTACCAGGCTCATTCAGCGTCGACCAGGATAAAGAGGCTTACAACATAGTCAGGGACGTAAGCAGTCTTTTAGGCTGCCGCCAGTCGATACCTTCCAGCAGCATCGCCAGCTGTGCCGGTGTGAGGAACACTTTGCCATCCCGGGCTGACGGCCAGGCGAAGCGGCCGCGCTCCAGCCGTTTGGTCAGCAGACACAGTCCATCGCCGGTAGACCAGAGGAGCTTTACCTGACTGCCATTACGCCCACGGAAGATAAAAACGTGACCTGACATCGGATCGTCTTTCAGCGTCGTCTGCACCTTTGCCGCCAGGCCGTTGAAGCCGTTTCTCATATCGGTGATGCCAGCGACCAGCCAGATCTTTGTCCCTGATGGTAATGGGATCAACGTTTGAGCTCCCGTATCAGCAGGTTCAGGATATTTTCGCTGATGGCACCATTCAGACGGAGTGATCCGTGCCGGAACGTCACTTCACAGCTGATATTGAGTGATTCAGGTGTCGCAGCAGCTACAGGTTGTGACCGGGGGGAGGTTGTAGGGACAACATCTTCGGCATCAAGTGTTATCGGGAGCAGCTCAGGCACGTTGTTTTCTGTTGTTGAAGGAGGACGTAGTTTTCCTTCGCGCCAGTACTGGCGCCACTTGAACAGCAAATTATCGTTGATCCCATGCTCACGAGCGAGTTGCGCTACGGAGATCTCTGGTCGATGCGAGAGTTCAACCATTTTGATTTTGAACTCAACGGGATAATTAGGGCTTTTTTTACGCACTGCGGTTAATGATTTCATGGATAGCGTCCACCATATTTGGTGTCCACTATTCTTTCAGGAATTTCAGGATCTGCCAGACGGTGCTGAGACGACGCTTACGAATCAGCACGGGGCTGACAACTGGAAAATCCTGCCGGGTGTACCGTTGTATGACACGATTGTTATCGTCACTGGTGAGAGTGTGCGCAGGGATTATATGTCGGTATATGGCTATCCCGTGCCAACCACACCGTGGCTGAATACTGCTCCCGGTTTATTTATTGACGGCTATACATCGGCAGCAGCCAGTACTGTGCCTTCCCTGAGCCGGACACTGATTTATGACTATGAGCAGAACCCTGATTCCGGCAACAACGTGGTGGCGCTGGCAGCAAAAGCAGGATACAGCACATGGTGGATATCCAATCAGGGAAAACTGGGAGAGCATGACACACGCATCTCTGTTATTGCTTCTGATGCGGAGCATACCGTTTTCCTCAAGAAAGGCAGCTTCGCTTCCCGTAAAACGGATGACATGTTGTTGTTACAGGAAACAGAACGTGCACTGGCGGATAAATCCTCTCCGAAGGTGATTTTCCTGCACATGATTGGCTCTCATCCGAATCCGTGTGACCGGCTTAACTCCTGGCCGAATCATTACCTGGGGCAGTATCCCCGAAAAATTGCCTGTTACCTCGCCAGCATCAGTAAACTGGATAACTTTCTCGGTCAGCTTGATGGTATCCTTCGCCGGCATTCCCGTCATTTCGCCATGCTTTACTTTTCTGACTATGGGATGTCGGTCAGCGATAGTGCTAATCCTGTTCATCATGATGGCCATATACAAGGAGGCTACAGCGTTCCCCTGATTATTACCGCCAGTGACATCACGTCTCATCAGTCCGTCAGCAGAAAAATCAGTGCCCGTCATTTCGCAGGTATTTTTCAGTGGCTGACCGGCATTCGTACTGAAAATATACCGCCATTCAATCTGCTGACAGACGAAGATAATGAACCCGTTATGGTTTTTAACGGAGAGAGGAATGTACTGGCAGACAGTCTGAAACCACAGCCTCTGATTCTTCCGGTCAGGGGAAAATAAGCGTAATGTTCATCACCAGATTATGTACGATGAGTTTTCCACTGTTTATAGCAATTATCTTGCTAATAACCAGACAGGAGTAACCAGACCAACCGAAAACACCGGGAAGGTGATTACCCGCTAGCAGAGGAAATCCGGTTTTTTTTGATGTCAGCCATAACGTGTTTGACAATAAAGCATCATGAAAGGGTGTTAATGAGTCCATGGGATAATTCATAAAAATAATTTACTGTGTTATCCTTTTCAAAAGAAATATTCAGAAGATACCCCCTGGCTGACAACCAGGGGAAGGGGGCATTAACAGTGTTATTATTGGTGGATAAATTATTACTTGTGTGCAGGATACACTAATGCAATATCTACTGATACTGTATGCCAGTATGTTTCATGCCTGCCGCTGAAAACGGCAATATCCAGGGCCAGACATATTCACCATTCATATTTCTGCATTTCTGTACAATTTTCTCAGAAAGCGTCTCATCAATTCTTTCACGCAACTTCTCCTGCTGTCTTAAAATACTTTCGCATATTTCGAAATCATCTTCCTGCATCAGCATTTCGGCGCATTTAATGATTTCTGCCCGTTCATGCAGCACAGAGGAATGATTATAGAGCCAGTTTACAAACAGCAATGCTTCCGGATATTGCCCCCATAACGGGTGGTATGTGGCATAATAATCTTCGGCAGTATCCGGACCGCCTGAAAAGTTATGCCATACAGCAAGTGGAAATGGATGCAGATTTCCGCACAGTATTTCTGCGATGTAAGTATTTGCCGCAAAGCCGCGACGAAATGCAGTTGCAGCTTTTACCAGTTCCCCATTAAGAAAATGCAGAAGGCCGAGTTCATACCAGTAAGGTGAAAATTCATCTGCATGTTCCTGCAGTATATGGCGTGCCTGTTCATGAGCGCCAGTGCGTAACAGTTCCGGTCCCAGTAGCCAGCGTGCACCATGATTATCTTCGGGATTGTAATCCAGTATTTTTTCAATGAGCATGATGGCATCCTGATGACGCTGTAAATGTGCATTTGCCAGGATTGCCGCATAGAGGGCACGAAGAAAAGGTCGGTTGTCAGGATGTATCCAGATGATTCTGCCACTGAAACCTTCAGGGATAAGACGATTGCCAACTGCCAGCCCTTTAAGGGCTGCATTCAGCGCCTTACGCGGGGCATTCTGCTCCAGAAATACGTATGCCAGGTAAGCGTGTACATCAATAAAGTCATTCTCCTGTCGGGCAAGGCGCCTGAGTTTGTTGATGTAACTTGTTTCGCTGATTTCATCCGCATCGTATGCATCAATCAGTTCTTCAAACTCATCCAGCAACGAGCCAAACCAGGTTTCCGGAAATATGAAACAGCCCTGGTTATCGTTCACTGCAAAGCGTAATTTGCCAGTCATATTCTGAACCTGTAAAAAAGGATGGACCATAACCTGCAGGCTATAAAAATTGTGATGCCTGGCATCGGTGTCCTTTTATTGTCCGGGATTAACGTTGCCCATGATAATACAGTGAATTCTGTTCTGTGGTAAGACGTTGAGTTATTGAATGAGAACCTCAGCCTGGCTGATGGTTCCGCCGGCATAAAAAAGAAATTGATTGAGGCGGGTGCTCTTCCCCTTAAGAGGAAGAGCATGTGTGTAAATGGCGTTCAGTCACCTTTTTAGTGGATTGTTAACTTTTGCATATTCAAACGGACTGATACACTCCTCCCTGTTTGCATCCAGAAAATCTGCCCACCATTGCAGTATAAGCCGACGTTCTTCCAGATGTTCTGCTTTATGAATATACGCGGCACGTACTCCGTTGCGCTCCTGATGACTCATCTGACGTTCAACCGCATCTCTTGACCATAAGCCGGATTCAATCAATGCACTGCACGCCATCGCCCGGAATCCATGGCCACAGACTTCCTTGGTTGTGTCATACCCCATCACTCTGAGGGCCTTATTTACGGTATTTTCACTGATTGGTTTACGTGGGTCGTGTGCTCCCGTAAAGATCAGACCATTTTCACCTGCCCATGTCTGAAGTTCTGCCAGTATGGCTACAGCCTGTTGGCTGAGTGGCACAAGATGTGGTGTTCGCATCTTGGAGCCCCGGTGTGAGAATTTTACGCCTGGCAGAGGTTTGCGTTCGGCTGGAATAGTCCACATGGCATTGTCAATATCAATTTCAGACCAGCGGGCATATCTGAGTTCACTGGAGCGAATAAAAACCAGTAAATTCAGCATAACAGCAAGCCGGGTGACAGGCTGACCTTTATAACTGTTAATACGCGACAGAAGTTCAGGCAGACGTGAAAGATCAAGAGCGGGGCGATGCTGTCGTTTTACAGAGGTCAATGCGCCAGCCATATCCAGAGCAGGATTATATCTGATGATGCCAGACTGTACGGCATAACGCATTACAGCAGATATTCTTTGCTGCAGACGACTGGCGATTTCATAAATTTGTTTAGCTTCTGCAGCACGAACAGGGATAAGCAGGTCCGGGGTATTGAGTGTTGTGATGTTCCGGTTGCCGATAAAGGGGAAAACGTGTGTTTCGAGGCTTTTGAGTACCTTATCGCTGTGTGATTGTGCCCATTGTTTATTACTGGCATGCCAGCGTCGTGCAATATGTTCAAAAGAGAGTTGTAAATCAGGGACTACTTTTTTAGCTCTTTTCTGTTCGCAAGGGTCAATCCCCTCCGAAATCAGTTTTCGGGCCTCATCCCGTTTTGTACGAGCTTCGGAGAGAGAAACCTCCGGGTATACACCAAGTGCCAGAGTTTTCTCCTTACCCAGAATGCGATAACGGAGACGCCAGTAACGGGAACCATTAGGATGTACCAGCAGGAACATGCCAGCCCCGTCAGTGAGTTTATAAGCCTTGTCAGTGTGCTTTGCAGCCCGGATTTTTGCGTCAGTCAGTGCCATAGTTCAGCCTTCTGAATGCGTTAAAGAGGGTACAAATTCTGTCGAACTGGGGTATACCCGCAATTATACCCACACAATGGGGTTGATGTGGGGGGAGTCTGGTTGAGTTCGGTAGAATTGATTTGGCGGCAGGACGCTTAAATCGTGGCGTCCTGAAACGAAAAACGGACCTCCGTGGAGGTCCGTTTATATGAATTTGGTGCCCGGACTCGGAATCGAACCAAGGACACGGGGATTTTCAATCCCCTGCTCTACCGA
The DNA here is from genome assembly GCF_011754335.1 of Escherichia sp. E.sYA108. Classification (NCBI taxonomy): domain Bacteria; kingdom Pseudomonadati; phylum Pseudomonadota; class Gammaproteobacteria; order Enterobacterales; family Enterobacteriaceae; genus Escherichia; species Escherichia sp. E.sYA108. Next base: position 929,137 of record NZ_JAAQVZ010000001.1, read on the forward strand.
CTGAGCTATCCGGGCAACGGGGCGCATTAAACCTGATTCGCCTCGTCTCGTCAATCAAATTTCTTCAATTTAGTGCAGACTGCACAATCTATCATCACTTTGCCGCTATTGCACGCATTGTCAGGCAAACCAGGCGGTCCAGGCGGCGGAAAGCGGCATTGCCAGAAGGAGTGCTGGAAGCATGTTGACCACCGGGAACATTTTAATGCCACAGATGCGTAATCCGGTTGCCAGCAGCAATAAACCGCCTACGGCGCTGAAGTCTGCCATCATCGACGGTGTGGTCAGCGGTAATATCAGCGCGGCAGCCCACGCCAGCGTTAACTGGATGATCAGTAATGGAATGCTAATCACCGACACCGCAATACCCAGCGAGCAGGCGAAGATCATCGCCGTAAAGAAATCAAGAAATGACTTGGCGATTAAAATACTTGGATCGCCGGTCATCCCTTCGTTCATCGCCCCGAAGATTCCGGTGCCGCTGGCGCAAAACAGGACAATAATCGCGACAAAATTCTGAATAAAAGATTCATGCGCTGGCTTCTTACGCGAGTGGTGAAACAGATTATGCGCTTTGGCGACCACTGTATTGACGCCTTTTTCCAGCAGACAAATTTCGCCGATTAATGCTCCGAGTAAGGTTGCTAAAACCATCGCCGGAAGGTTGGCGCATTTCACCACCAGTAAAATACCAATCCCCAGCGATGCCAGACCAAAAATTGATGTCATGGAGACGCGGATACGTTCCGGTAAGCGTTGGCTAAGGAGTGCGCCGAAAACGCCACCCAGTAAGACTGCACTTGCGTTGATAAAAGGGCCGATGACCACAAGAGTTCCTGTTAGCTGTATTGTTTGATTTTCTTATTATGAACTTTTGGCGCCATCGATGGCTTGTTTGTTCGCAAAGTCCTGGCTTGCACGCTTTAGCGAAAGGTGCCATGATTGCGCGAATTTTCTCCTCTCTGTACGGAGTTTGCCCGATGCACGCCACCTCCTTACATTCTCTCGCTTATCGCCGTTTCGCGCGAAACTCTTCTCTTTTTATGCTACTGCTCATGCGGTGAAGTTAACGTACGCTCACTGCAGGACAACAGTAAAATCAGAGCGTTTCTGCTTTTACTGATGTCTGGTGGTCGGAGCTGGTGACCAGTTTGACCCATATCTCATGGGGCAGGGTTTTCCACCTTGTCCGGTATTCTTACTTCCCCTAAACGGGTTTTGCGCTTATGAAATCAATGAATATTGCCGCCAGTAGTGAACTGGTATCCCGACTTTCTACTCATCGCCGCGTGGTGGCGTTGGGAGATACTGATTTTACGGACGTCGCGGCAGTCGTCATTACCGTTGCGGATAGTCGCAGTGGCATTCTTGCGTTGCTTAAGCGCACCGGTTTTCATCTACCGGTGTTTTTGTATTCCGAACATGCTGTTGAATTACCTGCGGGCGTTACGGCGGTAATCAACGGCAACGAGCAGCAGTGGCTGGAGCTGGAATCCGCAGCCTGTCAGTATGAAGAGAATTTGCTGCCACCGTTTTATGACACGCTGACGCAGTACGTTGAGATGGGTAATAGCACCTTTGCTTGCCCTGGACATCAACATGGTGCGTTCTTTAAAAAGCATCCTGCCGGACGCCATTTTTACGATTTCTTTGGCGAGAACATCTTTCGCGCCGATATGTGTAACGCTGACGTAAAATTGGGCGATCTGCTTATTCATGAAGGATCGGCGAAAGATGCGCAGAAATTTGCAGCCAAAGTCTTTCATGCCGATAAAACCTATTTTGTGCTGAACGGCACATCGGCAGCGAATAAAGTGGTGACGAATGCGCTGTTAACGCGTGGCGATCTGGTGCTCTTCGACCGTAACAACCATAAGTCGAATCATCACGGCGCGTTGATTCAGGCGGGGGCGACGCCGGTCTATCTGGAAGCTTCACGTAACCCGTTTGGTTTCATTGGCGGTATTGATGCGCACTGTTTTAATGAAGAGTATCTGCGCCAGCAAATTCGCGACGTTGCGCCAGAAAAAGCCGACCTGCCGCGCCCGTTTCGCCTGGCGATTATTCAGCTGGGAACCTATGACGGCACTGTCTATAACGCCCGTCAGGTGATCGATACCGTTGGGCATCTGTGTGATTACATTCTGTTTGATTCCGCGTGGGTCGGTTACGAACAGTTTAACCCGATGATGGCGGATATCTCGCCGCTGCTGTTAGAACTTAACGAAAACGATCCGGGGATCTTTGTGACCCAGTCGGTGCACAAACAGCAGGCGGGATTCTCACAGACGTCGCAGATCCATAAAAAAGATAACCATATCCGTGGACAGGCGCGTTTTTGCCCGCATAAGCGGTTGAATAATGCCTTTATGCTCCATGCTTCTACCAGCCCGTTCTATCCGCTGTTCGCCGCCCTGGACGTTAACGCCAAAATTCATGAAGGGGAGAGTGGGCGTCGGCTGTGGGCTGAGTGCGTTGAGTTGGGTATTGAGTCGCGCAAGGCTATTCTTGCGCGCTGTAAGCTGTTCCGCCCGTTTATCCCGCCCGTTGTTGATGGCAAATTGTGGCAGGATTATCCGACGTCAGTGTTAGCCAGCGACCGCCGTTTTTTCAGTTTTGAGCCGGGGGCGAAGTGGCACGGCTTTGAAGGATATGCCGCGGATCAGTATTTTGTTGATCCGTGCAAGCTGTTACTCACCACGCCGGGTATCGATGCCGAAACCGGCGAATATAGCGATTTTGGCGTTCCAGCGACGATTCTGGCGCACTATCTGCGTGAGAACGGCATTGTGCCGGAGAAGTGCGATCTCAACTCCATTCTGTTCTTATTAACTCCGGCGGAAAGCCACGAGAAGCTGGCACAACTGGTGGCGATGCTGGCGCAGTTTGAACAGCATATTGAGGATGACTCGCCGCTGGCTGAGGTGTTGCCGAGCGTTTATAACAAATATCCGGTGCGCTATCGCGACTACACCCTGCGTCAGTTGTGTCAGGAGATGCACGATCTGTATGTCAGTTTCGACGTCAAAGACCTACAAAAAGCGATGTTCCGCCAGCAGAGTTTCCCGTCAGTGGTGATGAATCCCCAGGATGCGCATAGCGCTTATATTCGCGGTGAAGTGGAGTTGGTGCGGATTCGTGATGCCGAAGGGCGAATTGCGGCAGAAGGAGCGTTGCCTTATCCACCTGGCGTGCTTTGCGTGGTACCCGGGGAAGTCTGGGGTGGGGCGGTTCAACGTTATTTCCTTGCGCTGGAAGAAGGCGTGAATTTGTTGCCGGGATTTTCGCCGGAGTTGCAAGGTGTCTATAGCGAAACCGATGCGAATGGCATGAAACGGTTGTACGGTTATGTGTTGAAGTAAGAATAAAAAAACGGGTCACCTTCTGGCGACCCGTTTTTCTTTGCGTAATTAGTGGCTAACCGTCTGTGTACCTGTCGGGACACGAACGTGTTTATATTTGAACATCGCCATGAACGCGAAGGCCAGAACCACGGAGTAACCTGCGAAAATCAGCCATACGGTCTGCCAGTCGGTAATGCCGTTTTGGGTGTACATCTCAACCACTTTACCGCTCACGATGCCGCCGAGGATACAGCCGAAGCCGTTGGTCATCATCAGGAACATCCCCTGCGCGCTGGCGCGAATTGCCGGGCTAACTTCTTTTTCGACAAACACCGAACCAGAGATGTTGAAGAAGTCGAATGCGCAACCGTAAACGATCATCGACAGTACCAGCAGTACAGTACCGAACGGAGTCGGGTCGCCGTAAGCAAACAGAGCAAAACGCAGGATCCACGCCACAATACTGATCATCATTACGTTCTTAATACCGTAGCGGCTTAAGAAGAACGGGATGGTCAGAATGAACAGGGTTTCAGAGATCTGCGAAATCGACATGATGATTGACGCATGCTGCACGATGAAGCTGCTGGCAAACATCGGATCTTTGTCGAAGCTGTGCAGGAAGGTATTACCGAACATGTTGGTAATCTGCAGTTCCGCGCCCAGCAGCATTGAGAAGATGAAGAAGATTGCCATACGCTTGTTTTTAAACAGCGCGAATGCATCGAGGCCCAGCAGGGTTGTCCAGCTCTGATTCGCTTGCTGTTTAGCAACCGGAATATGCGGCAGAGTCAGGGTAAACAGAACCAGAATGGCGGAAAGCGCTGCGCCAATATACAGCTGCATGTGGCTTAATTCGAAGCCGGACAGGCTCACCACCCACATTGCCATGATAAAGCCGATGGTGCCCCAGATACGGATTGGCGGGAAGTCAGTAACGATATCCATCCCGGCATTTTGCAGGCGATAGTAAGAGATGGTGTTGATTAACCCAAGCGTTGGCATATAAGCAAACGAGTTAATCAATATCACAAGGAACATCGCCTCCGGCGTAGTGACCTCTGCCGCCATGAACAGCGTGATAGCGCCAATGGTGTGGCAAATGGCATAGACCCATTTCGCACTTAACCATTTGTCGGCCACAATCCCCAGCAGCGCAGGCATAAAGACCGCGGCGATACCCAGTGAGCTATAAACTGCGCCGATAGAAGCACCGTCAAACTTCAGGGTAACAAACATATAGGAGCCGAGGGTCGTCAGCCAACTTCCCCACAGACAGAACTGCAGAAAAGAGAGGATTTTCAGCTGCAGCTTAAGATTCATGTTAATTTCCTCACATCGTGATGCGGATGAGTGTTTGAAAAAGCACATTTGACCGTGCGAGATGATGCGATTCTATCAACTTCGCGGACTGGTTTTTTGTTACCTGTGGCAAATAATTGCAAACATTCCCAATTTGCAAAACGAAATTGTGATGTAGATAACATTTTTACCCCTGAGCATCGTCAGGGGCGGTTAGTGGAATTATCGGCGGCGGTAAGATTTTTGCGCGGTATTCACTTTATAAAGATAACGGCGAGATTCCGCAGAGGGATGGCGGGTCGTCAGCGTCTGATAAACATCGCCCGGCGTCATGGTGTTAATAATATTGGCAGCCTGAATCTTATCATTCGAAAAGACTCGCAGCACGCTGCCTGCGCCGCCGTTATAGGCGGTGATGACGGCATAACGCCGCGATGTTGGGTTATCAATTCCGCCGAGATAAACGTTGTTCAGCATCGCCAGATACGCGGTGCCGGTATCAATATTGCTGGCAGGATCAAACAAGAAACTGCGGCTCGGCGTGCCGGATTTCCCCTGCGAGCGGAACACATCTTTCCCGGCAGTATGTTGTACCACCTGCATTAATCCCAGCGCATCGGAACGGCTGACCGCATACGGGTTAAAGGAAGATTCAGTCTGCATAATTGCCAGAATCAGCGACTCATCAACGCCATATTTGCGTGACGCCTGGCGGACCATACCGAGATATTTGTGCGCACGTTTATCAAGGTGGTTCGGCACCATGTTAATGGTGACGCTGTAGATGATACGCAGCCCGTTGCTGCGGCTCTTCAGGCGGTTTTTCAGCAGATAATCCGCGAAGTTGCTCGCGCGACCTTCCCAGCGAATCGGCTGCCCGGTGTTGTCCACCACCTGACCGTAAAGGAAAGGTTCTTTCGAAATCGTAATATCATCAACGTCGGAATAGAGATCGACCGAACTCGGATCGTCCCCCATCAGCAACGTTTTGATTATTGCCCGGCGCAAATGCGCGGCAGGTTCTGTCCCGGCGATGGTTTCGATAGTAATCGTACCGTCATCGAAGTTGATGTGGCTGCGGGTCTGATATTGATCGGTGTATTTCACGTAGTCCTTAGGACCGGCGATCACCACCTCTTTGAAGCCCCAGATGTTCTCAATATTGTGGGCAAATTGCCCCATCAGAATATCAAAACCGTTGGTATCTTTGACCCAGGCTTCGTTATAGGTATCGCCTTTTTTGGTCGTCGAACAGGAGATGAGCAACGGCGCAATCAAAGCCAGCGCGAGATATTTTTTCATCATTCCGGGTGCGTGTTGTGTTTGTTTTTATGCAAGTTGCCGGAGGCGTGCTCCGGCACTGTTTTTATTTTTTATCTTCCGGCGTAAAGCCCTCGATATGCACCTCTTTACCCTCGAACAGGAAGTTGACCATCTCCTGCTCCAGCAGCTTGCGGTGCTCGGCATTCATCATGTTGAGTTTCTTTTCATTAATCAGCATGGTTTGTTTGTGCTGCCACTGCGCCCAGGCTTCTTTGGAGATCTCGTTATAGATGCGTTTTCCCAGTTCGCCGGGGTACAGCTGAAAATCCTGACCTTCTGCTTCACGTTGCAGGAAAGTACAAAAAATCGTTCTGCTCATAAATCATCCTCTTTATCGACTCACGCGCTAAACCGGCGCGCCAGTGCGTAACTGCTGTAACAAACGCTCCACGGGAGCCGCCAGGCCAACTGACGGCGGTTGCGCTAAGTTATACCAGAGCGCATTGTCTTCATCCATGCAGCCGGTGAATGACGACACGGGAAGCCACATAGGCACAATATCTAAGTGGAAATGGCTGAAGGTATGCCGAAACGCGGTCAGCTGCGTCAGGTTATCGGCAGAAATCTGTCGTTGCGCCAGCCACTGCCGCAAACTTTCTTCATCGGCAAACTGCGGGAAACAGTATAAACCGCCCCACAATCCGCTCGGCGGACGCTGCGCCAGCAATACTTCATCTTCGTGCTGTAACAGCAAAAAGTAGCCGGTGCGCTCTGGCAGCGTCTGTTTCGGTTTTTTGCCCGGATAAAGCGACCAGCTATTGTTGGCGGCGGCAATACATCCGTTTTGTAGCGGACAGAGCGAGCATTTCGGCTTAGAGCGCGTACAAATCATCGCGCCCAAATCCATCATCGCCTGGTTAAACCGTTCCACGCCAACCGCGGGCGTCACCTGCTCGCTCAAACTCCATAGTTTATTCTCGACCTCTTTTTTCCCGGGCCAGCCGCTTACAGCATAGCAGCGCGCCAGCACGCGTTTGACGTTACCGTCGAGAATCGGAAAGTGCTTACCCAGAGAAAGCGAGAGAATCGCGCCTGCGGTGGAACGCCCGACGCCCGGCAGTACTGCAACTTCCTCAAAGGTTTCCGGGAATTTACCGCCGTGTAAGGCCGCCACTTGTTGTGCCGCTTTATGCAGATTGCGCGCTCGGGCGTAATAGCCAAGCCCGGTCCACAAGTGGAGAACTTCGTCGAGCGGCGCATTGGCGAGATCGGTCACCGTTGGGAAGCGCACCATAAAGCGTTCAAAATAGGGGATAACGGTCGCAACCTGAGTTTGTTGCAACATCACTTCTGAGAGCCATACTTTGTAGGGCGTCTTGTCAATTTGCCAGGGCAGCGTTTTCCGCCCGTATTTATCGTACCAGTCCAGAACCTGGGCTGAAAATTGCGACGCTTGCATGGTCACCGAATTCACTGTTGTTGGGGGCAAGATTGCAGCACAGCGACGGCAGGGTGTAAACCGGAACTTTCCGCAGCCACGGCCTTATCATGCTTGCATCCGGCAACTAACTTTGGATAATGCCCGTTTTCAGAACACTTTCACAAGCGACTAAATCTTTATGAAAAACGACGTCATCTCACCGGAATTTGATGAAAACGGCCGCCCGCTGCGCCGTATCCGTAGTTTTGTGCGCCGCCAGGGGCGACTGACCAAAGGCCAGGAACATGCGCTGGAAAACTACTGGCCGGTGATGGGCGTTGAGTTCAGCGAAGATATGCTGGATTTCCCTGCGCTTTTTGGCCGTGAAGCGCCGGTGACGCTTGAGATTGGTTTTGGCATGGGCGCGTCGTTGGTGGCAATGGCTAAAGATCGCCCCGAGCAGGACTTCCTCGGCATTGAAGTGCATTCACCGGGCGTTGGTGCGTGCCTGTCTTCTGCGCATGAAGAGGGCTTAAGCAACCTGCGCGTGATGTGTCACGATGCGGTTGAAGTGCTGCATAAAATGATTCCTGACAATTCATTGCGCATGGTGCAGCTCTTTTTCCCTGACCCGTGGCACAAAGCGCGCCATAATAAACGCCGTATCGTTCAGGTGCCGTTTGCCGAGCTGGTAAAAAGCAAACTGCAGCTGGGGGGCATATTCCATATGGCGACCGACTGGGAACCTTATGCGGAACATATGCTTGAAGTGATGTCTTCTATTGACGGTTATAAAAACCTGTCAGAGAGCAATGATTACGTACCGCGTCCGGCATCACGTCCGGTGACGAAATTTGAACAACGTGGTCATCGTCTTGGTCACGGAGTATGGGACTTAATGTTCGAGAGGGTGAAATAATGGCAAAGAACCGTAGCCGTCGTCTGCGTAAAAAAATGCACATCGACGAATTCCAGGAATTAGGATTTTCGGTGGCATGGCGATTCCCGGAAGGTACATCGGAAGAACAGATTGATAAAACCGTTGATGACTTTATTAACGAGGTTATCGAACCGAACAAACTGGCCTTTGACGGCAGCGGTTATCTGGCCTGGGAAGGTCTGATCTGCATGCAGGAAATCGGCAAATGCACCGAAGAACATCAGGCGATTGTGCGTAAGTGGCTGGAAGAACGCAAACTGGAAGAGGTACGCACCAGCGAACTTTTCGACGTTTGGTGGGACTAAGAAAGCATACGGGCGATGACAAATGCAAAACTGCCTGATGTGCTACGCTTATCAGGCCTACAAAGATGCACGATCGAGTAGGCCGGATAAGGCGTTTACGCCGCATCCGGCATGGAAAACGCGCACTTTGTTATCAATCTGGGGCCAGCAAATGCTGGCCTGATTTGTTCTTGAGGGAAGACTATGATGCGCAAAATGCTGCTGGCGGCAGCACTTTCAGTGACGGCAATGACCGCTCACGCCGACTACCAGTGCAGCGTCACGCCGCGTGACGATGTGATTGTCAGCCCGCAAACCGTGCAGGTGAAGGGCGAAAACGGCAATCTGGTGATCACGCCAGACGGCAACGTGATGTATAACGGTAAGCAATATTCCCTGAATGCCGCCCAGCGCGAGCAGGCGAAGGATTATCAGGCTGAACTACGTAGCACCCTGCCGTGGATTGATGAAGGCGCGAAAAGCCGCGTCGAGAAAGCTCGTATTGCGCTGGATAAAATTATCGTTCAGGAGATGGGCGAAAGCAGCAAAATGCGCAGCCGTCTGACCAAACTTGATGCGCAGCTGAAAGAGCAGATGAACCGCATTATCGAAACGCGCAGCGATGGCCTGACGTTTCACTATAAAGCCATTGATCAGGTTCGTGCCGAAGGCCAGCAATTAGTGAATCAGGCAATGGGCGGAATTTTACAGGACAGCATTAATGAAATGGGCGCGAAAGCGGTGCTGAAAAGCGGCGGTAACCCATTACAGAACGTGCTGGGAAGCCTGGGCGGCCTGCAATCCTCAATCCAAACCGAGTGGAAAAAGCAGGAAAAAGATTTCCAGCAGTTTGGCAAAGATGTTTGTAGCCGCGTTGTGACTCTGGAAGATAGCCGCAAAGCCCTGGTCGGGAATTTAAAATAATCCTCTATTTTAAGACGGCATAATACTTTTTTATGCCGTTTAATTCTTCGTTTTGTTACCTGCCTCTAACTTTGTAGATCTCCAAAATATATTCACGTTGTAAATTGTTTAACGTCAAATTTCCCATGCAAAGCTAAGGGATAATGCGTAGCGTTCACGTAACTGGAGGAATGAAATGGAGTTTTTCAAAAAGACGGCACTTGCCGCACTGGTTATGGGTTTTAGTGGTGCAGCATTGGCATTACCCAATATCACCATTTTAGCAACCGGCGGGACCATTGCCGGTGGTGGTGACTCCGCAACCAAATCTAACTACACAGCGGGTAAAGTTGGCGTAGAAAATCTGGTTAATGCGGTGCCGCAACTGAAGGACATTGCGAACGTTAAAGGCGAGCAGGTAGTGAATATTGGCTCCCAGGACATGAACGATGATGTCTGGCTGACACTGGCGAAAAAAATTAACACCGACTGCGATAAAACTGACGGCTTCGTCATTACCCACGGTACCGACACGATGGAAGAAACCGCTTACTTCCTCGACCTGACGGTGAAATGCGACAAACCGGTGGTGATGGTCGGTGCAATGCGCCCGTCCACGTCTATGAGCGCAGACGGTCCATTCAACCTGTATAACGCGGTAGTGACCGCAGCTGATAAAGCCTCCGCTAATCGTGGCGTACTGGTAGTGATGAACGACACCGTGCTTGATGGCCGTGATGTCACCAAAACCAACACCACCGATGTAGCGACCTTCAAGTCTGTTAACTACGGTCCTCTGGGTTACATTCACAACGGTAAGATTGACTACCAACGTACCCCGGCACGTAAGCACACCAGCGACACGCCGTTCGATGTCTCTAAGCTGAATGAACTGCCGAAAGTCGGCATTGTTTATAACTACGCTAACGCATCCGATCTTCCGGCTAAAGCACTGGTAGATGCGGGCTATGATGGCATCGTTAGCGCTGGCGTGGGTAACGGCAACCTGTATAAAACCGTATTTGACACCCTTGCAACCGCTGCGAAAAACGGCACTGCAGTAGTGCGTTCTTCCCGCGTACCGACGGGCGCTACCACTCAGGATGCCGAAGTGGATGATGCGAAATACGGCTTCGTCGCCTCCGGCATGTTGAACCCGCAAAAAGCGCGCGTTCTGCTGCAACTGGCTCTGACGCAAACTAAAGATCCGCAGCAGATCCAGCAGATCTTCAATCAGTACTAATCACTTCGCCCCGGTATCGTGCCGGGGCTTATTCACTTCAGACTCACGTCCATTGCCAATTTTTATTACCCTAATGATAATCACCGGAATAAATTATTCCGCGCGAGGGTTTTCGGGTGAAAAAGCAATGGATTGTTGGTACGGCGCTGTTTATGTTGATGACTGGTAATGTCTGGGCAGATGGTGAACCGCCAACTGAAAATATCTTAAAAGATCAATTCAAAAAGCAGTATCACGGCATTCTCAAGCTTGATGTCATCACCTTAAAAAATCTTGATGCTAAGGGTAATCAGGCCACCTGGTCAGCGGAAGGCGATGTCTCTTCCAGTGACGATCTCTATACCTGGGTCGGTCAGTTGGCAGATTACGAGCTGCTCGAACAGACCTGGACGAAAGATAAACCGGTGAAATTCTCGGCGATGTTAACCAGTAAAGGAACGCCCGCGTCTGGCTGGTCGGTGAACTTTTACTCTTTTCAGGCGGCAGCCAGCGATCGTGGGCGGGTGGTTGACGATATCAAAACGAATAATAAATATCTGATCGTGAATAGCGAAGATTTCAATTATCGCTTTAGTCAGCTTGAGTCTGCGTTGAATAACCAGAATAACTCGATTCCTGCACTGAAAAAGGATGTAAAAGCGCTTGATAAGCAAATGGTGGCGGCGCAGAAAGCAGCGGATGCATATTGGGGAAAAGATGCAAACGGTAAGCAAATGACCCGCGAAGACGCCTTTAAAAAAATTCACCAACAGCGTGATGATTTTAATAAACAGAACGATAGTGAGGCGTTCGCGGTTAAATATGACAAAGAGGTTTATCAACCGGCGATTGCGGCATGTCATAAACAGAGTGAAGAGTGTTATGAAGTGCCAATTCAGCAGAAACGAGATTTTGATATCAACGAACAACGGCGACAGACTTTTCTGCAATCACAAAAACTTAGCCGTAAATTGCAGGATGACTGGATAACGCTCGAGAAAGGGCAATATCCGTTAACGATGAAAGTTTCAGAAATAAACAGTAAAAAAGTCGCGATTTTGATGAAAATTGACGATATCAACCAGGCTAATGAACGCTGGAAAAAAGATACCGAACAACTGCGGCGCAATGGGGTGATTAAGTAATTTTTGCGATGACGCATGAGTTGTTGCCGGATGCTGCGTACACGCACGCCGCATCCGGCAATACAAATTTACTCCGCCAGAAAAAGCTCCAGCAACGAATTTAAAAACAACTTCCCATGTTCCGTTATCTGCCAGTAATCTGCACATTCTGTGAGATAACCCTGAGCGATAGCCTCTTCTAACTGTGGGCGAATAACTTCTTCAGAAAGGCCAGTATACTGGCTAAACTCCACGCGCGGCGCGGCTTCCAGCAGACGGAAGCGATTCATAAAGAACTCAAACGGTTTATCTGCAGCTTCGACATCACGCTGGCTTTCCAGATATCTTCCCTGCATAAAACCACGCGGATGACGCGTTTTGGTGGTACGCAGAATGCGCCCATCCGGGAAGGTCACTTTGCCGTGCGCGCCGCAGCCAATACCAATGTAGTCACCAAAGCGCCAGTAGTTGAGATTGTGCTGGCACTGATAACCGGGTTTGGAGTAAGCGGAAGTTTCATATTGCTGATAACCCGCTGCGGTTAATAACTGATGCCCCTGTTCGAATATATCCCACAACGCATCGTCGTCCGGCAGCACCGGTGGGCGAGAGCCAAACAGCGTATTAGGTTCGATGGTCAGTTGATACCAGGAAAGATGCGGCGGATTCAGTTCAATAGCCTGGCGCAGATCGCCTAGCGCCTCTTCCAGTGATTGATCCGGCAGCCCATGCATCAAATCAAGGTTAAAGCTACGTAACCCTAAACCGCTCGCCAGCTTCGCAGCTCGTTTCGCTTCTTGCGGGCCATGAATGCGCCCAAGTCGTTTCAGCTTTTCTTCGCTAAAACTCTGCACACCAATAGAGATGCGGTTCACACCAGCACGCTGATAATCGACAAAGCGATCGGCTTCAACCGTACCAGGGTTCGCTTCCATCGTAATTTCTGCATCCGCTGTCAGCGGCAAACGCGCACGCACGCCGTCCAGCAGCGTTTGCATCGCCGGGCCGGAAAGCAGGCTCGGCGTACCACCGCCAATAAAGATTGTCTGCACTTCACGGCCCTGAGCGTAAGCCACATCGTTGTCCAGATCGTTAAGCAGATGCTGAACATAATCGTCGTGCGGCACTTCTCCTTTCAACGCGTGAGAGTTGAAATCGCAGTACGGGCATTTCTGCACGCACCACGGGATGTGAATGTAGAGACTCAGCGGCGGTAATTTAACCATTACGTAAAGCGTCCAGCAGCAGTTTCAACGCCTGACCACGGTGGGAAATGGCGCTCTTTTCTTCGCGGGTCAGTTCGGCAGCGGTTTTCCCTTCGGAAGGTACGAAGAAGATTGGATCATAACCAAAGCCACCAGTGCCCGCTGGTTCACGAGTAATCACGCCTGGCCAGCTACCGTGGCATACCAGCGGAGTGGGATCTTCCGCGTGACGCAGATATACCAGCACGCAGTGGAAACGCGCCTGACGTTGGTCGTCCGGTACGTCTTTCATTGTTTCCAGCAGTTTTTGCAGATTCTTTTGATCGGTCGCGTCTTCACCGGAATAACGCGCGGAGTAAATACCCGGCGCGCCACCCAGCGCATCTACCGCCAGACCGGAGTCGTCGGCAATTGCCGGTAAACCGGTCACTTTTGCCGCATGGCGCGCTTTCAGAATCGCGTTTTCGATAAAGGTCAGGCCGGTTTCTTCAGCGGAATCTACGCCGAGGTCTGTTTGGGCCACGATATCAAGACCGAAGTCGCTAAGCAGCGACGCCAGCTCACGCACTTTACCGGCATTGCCGGTTGCGAGGACAACTTTTTGCATAGGATACCTAATTAATTAACGCCGCGATTTCTGGCGGGATTTGTTGCGGATTAATGATTTTAATTTGTTTGTGGCGGCCAAGTTCGCCTTTTTCAATCACCACCTGGCTTTTGGCAACCCGGAATTGCTTACCGAGAAACTTCACCAGATGGCTGTTGGCCTGGCCGTCAACCGGCGGCGCGGTAATGGCGACTTTTACCTCGTCGCCATGTAAACCGACAATAGAATCACGGCTGGCTTTCGGCTGAATATAGAGCCGTAAAACCAGACCGTCATCATTAACTGTTACGGCACTCATAACGCCATCCACAGCCCCGGCAGCAGCATATTTCCGGTCGCCTGCAAGACTTCTGCGACACCCATATTGATGACATACAGCAGCAGAACGAGGATCATCGGCGAGAAATCAATCCCACCCATTGCCGGTAGCAAGCGGCGAATCGGGCGCAGCAGCGGATCGGCCAGCTGAATCAGCACGTATTCAATCGGGCTACGACCCTGGCTTACCCAGCTCATAATCGCCATCACCAGCAGGACCCAGAAAATCAGCAGGCCGATGGTTTTCAGCAGAATCAATAAACCGGCAATCCAAATGATTGGCAGGAAGGTCACCACTTTAAACAGCACGATGGCTTTAATGAAACTGAGAATATAGGCAACCAGCAGCGAGGCGCTATCAATGGGGCCCATTGCCGGAATAACGCGGCGCAGTGGCCCGATAATCGGCTGCGTTACCTTCACTACAAACTGTGAGAAGGGGTTGTAAAAATCACAATGAGCCCACTGCATCCAGATGCGTAATAACAGCACCATGGTATACAGCTCAATGACCGTTGAAAGCAGGAAAGTCAACGTATTCATGGCGTTCCTTTAATTCCTTATTTTTTAGAGTAATCACGCGCACCAAAAATTGCAGTGCCGATACGAACCATCGTGCTACCTGCCGCAATGGCGGCTTCCATATCGTCCGACATTCCCAGAGAGAGCGTGTCGATATGCGGGTAGCGCGTTTTCAGTCCGGCAAATGCTACAGCCATTTGGCGTGCAACTTCAAACTGCCTTACATATTCTGACTCAGGCGCAGGGATTGCCATCAGCCCGCGCAGACGTAAACGCGGTAGTTCAGCGACCGCAGCTGCCAGCTCGTCCAGTTCAGCCAGTTGAATCCCGGACTTACTGTTTTCATCACTAATGTTAATTTGAATCAGTACGTTAAGAGGGGGAAGTTCTGCCGGGCGCTGGTCGTTCAGGCGGGTAGCGATGCGCAAACGGTCGATGGTATGACACCAGTCGAAATGCTCTGCCACCAGGCGGCTTTTATTAGACTGCAACGGGCCAATAAAATGCCATTCTAATCCTGTTACGCCCAGTTCCTGAAAGTGGCGAATTTTATCTACCCCTTCCTGAACGTAGTTTTCACCAAATTGACGCTGCCCGGCATCAATGGCTTCTGCGATGGCGCTCGCAGGTTTTGTTTTACTGACTGCAAGCAGCGTAATTTCTTCTGGAGAACGGCCGCAACGCGTTGCAGCCGCTGAGATTTTGTCCCGGACCTGTGCCAGGTTATGCGCAATATCGTTCATTTTCCGAGGATCTTAGTATGAATATGGAAGAAATTGTGGCCCTTAGTGTAAAGCATAACGTCTCGGATCTACACCTGTGCAGCGCCTGGCCCGCACGATGGCGCATACGCGGCAGAATGGAAGCTGCGCCGTTTGATGCGCCGGACGTCGAAGAGCTACTGCGGGAGTGGCTGGATGACGATCAGCGGGCAATATTGCTGGAGAATGGTCAGCTGGATTTTGCTGTGTCGCTGGCGGAAAACCAGCGATTGCGCGGCAGTGCGTTCGCACAACGGCAAGGTATTTCTCTGGCGTTACGGCTGTTACCTTCGCACTGCCCGCAGCTCGAACAGCTTGGCGCACCACCGGTATTGCCGGAATTACTCAAGAGCGAGAATGGCCTGATTCTGGTGACGGGGGCGACGGGGAGCGGCAAATCTACCACGCTGGCGGCGATGGTTGGCTATCTCAATCAACATGCCGATGCGCATATTCTGACGCTGGAAGATCCTGTGGAATATCTCTATACCAGTCAGCGATGTTTGATCCAGCAGCGGGAGATTGGTTTGCACTGTATGACTTTCACATCGGGATTGCGGGCTGCATTGCGGGAAGATCCTGATGTGATTTTGCTCGGAGAGCTGCGTGATAGCGAGACAATCCGTCTGGCGCTGACGGCGGCAGAAACCGGGCATCTGGTGCTGGCGACATTACACACGCGCGGCGCAGCGCAGGCAGTTGAGCGACTGGTGGATTCATTTCCTGCGCAGGAAAAAGATCCCGTGCGTAATCAACTGGCAGGTAGTTTACGGGCAGTGTTGTCACAAAAACTGGAAGTGGATAAACAGGAAGGACGCGTGGCGCTGTTTGAATTACTGATTAACACACCCGCGGTGGGGAATTTGATTCGTGAAGGGAAAACCCACCAGTTACCGCATGTTATTCAAACCGGGCAGCAGGTGGGGATGATAACGTTTCAGCAGAGTTATCAGCAGCGGGTGAAAGAAGGGCGCTTGTGACGTTGCTGTGTCTGATACGAATTGTAAATATGCCCGATGCGCAAGCTTATCGGGCCTACAAGGGAAGCGTAACTTTGAATTCGCACTCACTGTAGGTTGGATAAGGCGTTTACGCCGCATCCAACATGAAACAACGAGCACATTGTCAGAAATCTGTGCGCTAGTAAATCGCCTTAATATTCCTGCTCGAAATAGCTTTCGAGAATAATAACCGCAGAGGCAGAGTCGACTTTGCCTTTGTTGAGCGCCCGATAGCCGCCCTGTTCAAACAGACCGGAACGTGCCTCCACGGTGCTAAGACGCTCGTCATGGAGCTTTACTTCAACACCGAAACGACCATGAATACGGTTGGCAAATTTACGCGCTCTGGCGGTTAACGGCTGTTCGGTGCCGTCCATATTCAGCGGCAAACCGACGATGATTTCGTCCGGCTGCCACTCTTTCAGTAAACGCTCGATAATGTTCCAGTCCGGCGTACCGTCCTGCGCTTTAATTGCAGGCAAAGGGCGAGCGGTGCCGGTAATGCGTTGGCCGACCGCTACGCCAATGCTTTTGGTGCCGAAGTCGAAGGCGAGTAAGGTTCCACTCATCAGGCGTGTCCTGCCACACCAGGCATGGTGAGAATATCCACACCAATCAGTTTTGCCGCCTCGCGCCAGCGGTCGGCAATCGGCGTTTTGAACAGAATATTCAGATCTGCCGGGGCCGTTAGCCACGCGTTATCGAGAATTTCTTGTTCCAGTTGACCTTTCTCCCAGGAGGCATAACCCAGAGCCACCAATACGTCAGACGGTTGTTTATCGGTGCCGAGCGTTTCCAGCACATCGCGGGAAGTGGTCATCACTGTGTTGTCTGAAATGCGAATGCTGGAAGCAAAATTGGAGGGCGGAGTATGCAAAATAAACCCGCGATCTTCAGCCAGCGGACCGCCGAGCATAACCGGTTTATCCAGACGGATTGATTCATCACGCGGCTCCGGCGTGATCTTCAGCTTTTCCAGAATCCCTTCAATTTTGAGATTTTCCAGCGGCTTGTTGACGATGATCCCCATTGCACCATTGGTATTATGTTCGCAAATGTAGACCACGGAACGACGGAAAATCGGATCCTGGAGAGCAGGCATGGCAATAAGAAAGTGATGCTGTAAATTCATTGTCAGAGGTTCTGTTTCCTGGTTCAAAAAAGCAACAGCGCCCAGTATGCGTGGAAAGAAGGGCGCTGTCACTCAGAGTCTCAACGAGATCCTTCTCGCTAAGGTGGGTTACTGCTGCTGTAAACGTGCTTCGATGGCATCCATTAACATTCCGGTGATCGACACCGGAAACTCTGCTTCAATCTCACGAATACAGGTTGGGCTGGTGACGTTAATTTCAGTCAGACGGTCGCCGATGATATCCAGACCAACAAAAATCAGCCCTTTTTCTTTCAGCGTCGGCCCGATCTGACGGGCGATTTTCCAGTCACTTTCCGTCAGCGGACGAGGTTCACCGCGACCACCGGCAGCCAGATTGCCACGGGTTTCGCCCCCCTGCGGAATACGCGCCAGGCAGTACGGTACCGGCTCGCCATCTACCACCAGCACGCGTTTGTCGCCATCTTTAATGGCTGGCAGGTAATTTTGCGCCATGCAGTAGCGAGTGCCATGCTCAGTCAGGGTTTCGGCAATCACGCCGAGGTTTGGATCGCCTTCTTTCACGCGGAAAATCGACGCGCCGCCCATACCGTCCAGCGGCTTAAGAATGATGTCGCTGTGTTTTTCCCAGAAAGCTTTTAGCTGCGCTTTATTGCGTGTGACCAGCGTTTCTGGTGTTAAGTCAGAGAACCAGGCAGTGAACAGTTTTTCGTTACAATCGCGCAGGCTCTGCGGCTTGTTAACGATCAGCGTCCCTTTATCTTCGGCACGTTCCAGAATATAGGTCGCGTAGATAAACTCGGTATCAAACGGCGGGTCTTTACGCATCAGGATCACATCGAGATCGGCCAGCGGCAGATCCTGCTCACCCGTGAACTCGTACCATTTATCGTAGTTCTGTTCGACGCTCAAAGTACGGGTACGAGCGCGAGCCTCACCATTGATCAAATAGAGATCGGCCATCTCCATATAGTGAAGTTCGTAACCACGACGCTGTGCTTCCAGCAACATAGCGAAACTGGAATCTTTCTTGATGTTGATGTTTGCGATGGGGTCCATCACGATGCCGAGCTTGATCATTATTCTTCTCCGTTAGCCCAAATCGCCAAAACGCACTTGTAGCGCGGTAATGGCGGTGAGCGCAGTTGTCTCAGTACGCAAAACGCGAGGTCCCAACAGGATATCAGTAAATTGATAGCGGGCAGTCATGGCAATTTCATCTGCCGATAAACCGCCTTCCGGGCCAATCAGCAGGCGGACGCGTTCGACCGGTAACGGCAACGTATTGATGCTGTTACTGGCGCGCGGGTGAAGATTCAGTTTCAGTCCTTCATCCTGCTCTGCACACCAGGCTTCCAGATCCATCGCTGGACGGATTTCCGGCACCCGGTTACGGCCACACTGCTCACAGGCAGCAATTGCAATCTTCTGCCACTGCTGGAGCTTCTTGTTCAGACGTTCACTATCCAGTTTAACGCCGCAGCGCTCAGAAAAAAGTGGCGTAATGAGGCTTACACCGAGTTCGATCGATTTCTGGATAGTAAATTCCATTTTTTCACCACGCGACATCACCTGACCGAGGTGAATATGCAGCGGAGATTCGCGATCGTCGATCTGGCCTTCCAGCACCTTCACTTCCACGCTTTTTTTGCTGGCGCTGGTAATTTCGGCGTCAAAGACCTGGTTGCTGCCGTCAAACAATTGCAGCGCCTGTCCCGGCCCCATACGCAGTACGCGCCCGATATGGTTGGCGGCATCTTCGCAAAGCGCGATGTGAGAATGGCTGGTCAGTGGTTCAGGATGATAAATGCGGGGGATACGCATAGTTAAAAATCCGCGTCGTCTCCCCACGCGGTTGTACGCGTGGGGTAGGGGTTAACAAAAAGAATCCCGCTAGTGTAGGTTAGCTCTTTCGCGCCTGGCAAGCGCGTTGCACATACGGGTTATGATTGCCCTGCACCTTCGCGATGCGTTCATCACGCTCGCACTCCCAGTCGGTAACTGGATACATCTTGTCCCATGCGTTGAACAGCTGCGTTTGCTGACGAGAGAGTGTCAGGTTGTATTGGTCACGCATATAGAAGTAGGTGCGCGCAATGGCACCGCGTGCACGCGCTGGTGGCTCGGCAACTTTTTCTTTGAAATCGACCTTCATGGCGCATTGACCGTACTGGCCTTCACCGCCATTCCACTGGCTGTACATAAAGTTGCCGCGATCGCCATTCACCTCACCGACTGACGGCTGCAGGTTATGCATATCGCTTTCCATCTTGCGATAGACCGGATCTTTGGCGCAATTTTTACGTCCACCGTCCTGCCAGCACTGGCGCTGGTGACCGAATTGCCAGGCAGGAACGACGTGTTCCCACTCTACGCGGCTGGCACGGTTTTCATTTTTTCGCACCTGATAGCCGCACGATTGCAGATCAACAACGCCTTTTTTGCCCTGCCAGTTAATTTTACATCCGCAATAAAACGTACCGGGCGCGTCAGCGTGGACTTTTACCGCCGCGGCTTTCGCTTGAGAAAAACTATTGATACCTTCGGCCAATGCCGGGCCGGAAAATGCTGTGCTCAGTACCACCGCAGCAATAGACAAATAACGGTACATCACTTACTCCGTGTTAAAACGAGCCAGCAACGTAGCGAAAGTTGTTTTGGTATGCAATCAGCCAGATCAGGAAAGTTCCTGATAGTTCAGGTGGTTATTTCGCAACCAGCTGTTCGCCGCAGTGAACACAGCGATAGACGGCTTCGCCACGAACTACGCGATTATGACGGCGTACGGTAAGCTGATGCTCCTGGCACTTGCAGCGGTAGGGGAAGGTGTTGCGGCGCACGGATTGCAGTTCGAACTGATGCGTACGACGGGCGGGAACGCCCAGCACGCTTTCCATCATCCACTTCCACTCTTTGCCATGTGGCGCTACGCGCCCGAAATGTTTCCATACCAGCAAATGTGCCAGTTCGTGTGGCACTACCTCTTCAATAAAGGCTTCACTGTTTTCCAACAGCAAAACGGGATTGAGGCGAATTTCATAGCTTTCCAGCCAGGCTGTTCCGGCAGAGGTTCCGCGCTGGGTGTAAGAGAGTTTTGGCTCCGGGTAGTTACGCCCGAG
The DNA here is from genome assembly GCF_011754335.1 of Escherichia sp. E.sYA108. Taxonomy (NCBI): domain Bacteria; kingdom Pseudomonadati; phylum Pseudomonadota; class Gammaproteobacteria; order Enterobacterales; family Enterobacteriaceae; genus Escherichia; species Escherichia sp. E.sYA108. The sequence goes on from NZ_JAAQVZ010000001.1 coordinate 949,583, forward strand.
CTTCAGGTTGGCCTGGGCGAGTTTTTCCCGCAGGCGACGCATAACGGCCTGTTGGATGGCGATAGGGAGACGGGATGTTTTCATAGCGGCAGAGGATAGAGCGAAGAAAAGATGACTGCAAGAGGTGGCTTCCTCCATGATGGGAGGAAGCCTGAGGAGATTAATCGTGAGCGCCGATTTCGCGCAGTTTACGACCTTTCATCAGATTACGTTCAATATGTTCCAGCGAAACGTGTTTGGTTTCCGGTACCAGCCACAATGTCAGCAGGATAAACAGTACGTTCAGAGCAGCATACACCCAGAAGGTGTTGGCGTTACCCAGCGTGTTGAGCATGGTCAGGAACGTTGCGCCAACGATCATGTTGGCAATCCAGTTGGTGGCAGTGGAGCAGGTGATGCCAAAATCGCGGCCTTTCAGCGGCTGAATTTCGGAGCACAGTACCCAAATCAGCGGACCGGCACTCATGGCAAAACCGACAATAAACATCAGCAGCATGGCGATGGCGAAATACTGCGCCGACGGAGAGTGGATACCGATATGCATCATTGTACCGAGTACGCCCATACCAGCAGCCATCACCAGGAAGCCCAGCGTTAGCGTTGGTTTACGTCCCCAGCGGTCAACAAGGCCGATTGCGATAAAGGTGGCAAGTACGTTGGTCAGGCCGACAATCACTGTCCCCCACATTTGCTCGGTGGTGTTGGTATAACCCGCCAGTTCGAAGATTTTCGGCGCGTAATACATGATGACGTTCATCCCGGTGAATTGCTGCATTACCTGCAATAGTACGCCAAGGAACACCGCGCGGCGGAAGTTGCTATTCTCTTTAAACAGCGCCCAGCCACTCTGTTTAACCTGCAAACTTTCACGGATTTCATCCAGTTCGCGTTTCGCTTCCGCGCTGGTGTCACGCAGGCGTAGTAGCACGCGTTCGGCATCAACAAAACGGCGTTTGGCGGCAAACCAACGTGGGCTGTCTGGCAGGAAGAAGACACCAATCAGCAGCAAAATTGCCGGGATGATAATCACACCCAGCATCCAGCGCCATGCACCGGTGTAGCTGAAGGCGGTATCAGAAAGATAAGCGCCGAGGATCCCGATAGTGATCATCAACTGATACATCGAGATCATACTGCCGCGAATTTTTTCCGGCGCAATTTCTGACAGGTACAGTGGTGCGGTATAAGAGGCCACACCCACCGCCAGCCCCAGCAGAACGCGGGAAAGAATCAGTACTTCAACGTTTGGCGCAGCCGCAGAGAACAGTGAACCGGCAACAAACAGGATTGCGCCGATCATCAGGCTCTTTTTGCGCCCGAGTTTAAAGGAGAGCCAGCCGCTGCCCACCGCACCGACTGCCGCACCGAACATCATGGAGCTTACGACCCATTCTTGCGTGTGCGAAGTAATCTGGAATTCATCTGCAATAAACGGCAGTGCGCCAGCAATTACACCGATATCCAGGCCAAAGAGTAATCCCGCCAGAGCGGCAAGGAAGCAGACGAAAAACGTCATTGCCTTGTTTGACCGCCCCTGTTTTTTAGCGTCAGGCATAATGCCCTCCAATATGGTTATTTTTTATTGTGAATTAAGATAGGTGAGTACGACGTAAAAAGATGTGAAGCAAATCACATCAGTGTAATCGCTTACACTAACATTTATCTTAGTTATGATTTAAGTGCATGAAAATAATTGAGTTATATCATCATAGATTAAAGGCTGTTATCTGCAATTAAGACTTTACTGAAAAAAAATGTAACAACTGTGAAGGCTAAATAATAATATGAAAATATTACAAATATTTGGCTGGCGTGGTTGGTGTAATCGGTTTCAGTAGTGATGATAATTTGCGGTAAAACGTGTTGAGGAAGAATGATGTTATTGTGCGGGCGGTTTTTTTGCCGGATGCGGCGTGAATGCCTGTCCACCGCGGTGAGGTAAAAGAAAAAGGCCAGCGCGAGGCTGGCCTTTGAAAGCAGGTGAAGAAAGATTACTTCAGACCGGCAGCATCACGCAGCAGCTGCGCTTTGTCGGTTTTTTCCCACGGGAAATGTTCACGACCAAAGTGACCGTATGCTGCGGTTTCTTTGTAGATCGGGTGCAGCAGATCCAGCATCTGAATCAGACCGTATGGGCGCAGGTCGAAGAATTCACGTACCAGCAGAGTCAGTTGTTCAGAAGGCACTTTCTCAGTACCGAAAGTTTCTACCATGATGGAAGTCGGTTCAGCCACGCCGATTGCGTAGGAAACCTGAATTTCACAACGATCGGCCAGGCCAGCAGCAACAATGTTTTTCGCGACATAACGTGCTGCGTAGGCTGCGGAACGGTCCACTTTTGATGGATCTTTACCGGAGAACGCACCGCCACCATGACGCGCCATGCCGCCGTAGGTATCAACGATGATTTTACGACCAGTCAGACCGCAGTCACCCATTGGGCCACCGATAACGAAACGACCGGTCGGGTTGATGAAGAATTTGGTGGCAGAAGTCAGCCATTCAGCGGGCAGAATCGGCTTGATGATCTCTTCCATTACCGCTTCTTGCAGCGATTTCTGGTCGATCTCTTCAGAGTGCTGAGTGGAAAGCACGACAGCATCAATGCCAACGATTTTGCCGTCGTCATACTGGAAAGTCACCTGGCTTTTCGCGTCCGGGCGCAGCCACGGCAGAGTGCCGTTTTTACGCACTTCAGCCTGACGCTGTACCAGACGGTGTGCATAAGTGATAGGTGCTGGCATCAGCACGTCGGTTTCATTAGTTGCGTAGCCAAACATCAGACCCTGGTCGCCCGCGCCCTGTTCCAGCGGATCGGCACGGTCAACGCCCTGGTTGATGTCAGGAGACTGTTTACCGATGGCGCTCAGAACCGCACAGGAGTTAGCGTCAAAGCCCATGTCGGAATGTACATAGCCAATTTCGCGAACGGTGTTACGGGTGATCTCTTCGATGTCTACCCAGGCGCTGGTGGTGATTTCGCCGCCAACTAAAACCATGCCGGTTTTTACGTAGGTTTCGCAAGCAACGCGTGCTTTCGGATCCTGTTCGAGGATCGCGTCTAAAACGGCATCAGAGATTTGGTCAGCAATTTTGTCAGGATGCCCTTCAGAGACGGACTCGGACGTAAAAAGGTGTTTTGCCATATTTAATATCACCTAAAGAGAATTTGGTTAGCTCAAACTGTTGTGTGGATTTTCTGTGGTAGCGGATCCTACCACGACTCTGCAGGTTAAAAACACTGGCAGTCTGAGTGTTAATCGGTATGGATGGATTAACATCTGGATGGCTATTTTAGGTCAGTTCTTCACCCAATTTCCACTTTTTTTTGAATCGTGTCTCATTCTGTTAAAAACGTGGCTGGAAATTTTTCCTGACAATGCTGGCATTCTGCGTATTTATCTTTTGCAATTTTCTGCCATTGTGGGGTATAAAACGCGGCGCGCGGCTTAAATAAAAAGCACACGACGTTTCTTTCGTGTTGCCACTTCCAGCCGGGTTGAAAACAGAGTTTTGGCTTGTGGGTTCGTCTTAACAGGCGGCCGTGGAGGTGATACGAAATAATGAACCGTTGTCTGCTGCTTAACCTGTCTCACCGTTCTGGTGAAGATTCGTTCCCCGCACTCTGCATCTCTGCTTTGCATACCTGCCGATGTTATACCCATCTCGGCGCTTCTCAGGATTCAAGAGCTGGTTACAGCTACTGAGGACTGAACAAGGGCGCTCTTGTAAAAACAAGAGTTTTCTCGTGGTTTCGCCGAACTGTCACACTTACGTTCGGTTATGTGCTTAATAATGTTATGAAAAAGAAACCGGTTGCGCAGTTGGAGCGTCAGCATTCACTGCTGGAAAATCCATGTGCTTATGGGTTGTTATCGCAGTTCCAGGCTGCGATAGTCGTTAACTGTTTTACACTTAATAAAATAATTTGAGGTTCGCTATGTCTGACGACATGTCTATGGGTTTGCCTTCGTCAGCGGGCGAACACGGTGTACTACGCTCCATGCAGGAGGTTGCAATGAGCTCCCAGGAAGCCAGCAAGATGCTGCGTACTTACAATATTGCCTGGTGGGGCAATAACTACTATGACGTTAACGAGCTGGGCCACATCAGCGTGTGCCCGGACCCGGACGTCCCGGAAGCTCGCGTCGATCTCGCGCAGTTAGTGAAAACTCGCGAAGCACAGGGTCAGCGTCTGCCTGCACTGTTCTGTTTCCCACAGATCCTGCAGCACCGTTTGCGTTCCATTAACGCCGCGTTCAAACGAGCGCGGGAATCCTACGGCTATAACGGCGATTACTTCCTCGTTTATCCGATCAAAGTTAACCAGCACCGCCGCGTGATTGAGTCCCTGATTCATTCGGGCGAACCGCTGGGCCTGGAAGCCGGTTCCAAAGCTGAGTTGATGGCGGTGCTGGCACATGCTGGCATGACCCGTAGCGTCATCGTCTGCAACGGTTATAAGGACCGCGAATATATCCGCCTGGCATTAATTGGCGAGAAGATGGGCCACAAGGTCTATCTGGTCATTGAGAAGATGTCAGAAATTGCCATTGTGCTGGATGAAGCAGAACGTCTGAATGTCGTTCCTCGTCTGGGCGTGCGTGCACGTCTGGCGTCGCAAGGCTCGGGTAAATGGCAGTCCTCCGGCGGGGAAAAATCGAAGTTTGGCCTGGCGGCGACTCAAGTACTGCAACTGGTTGAAACGCTGCGTGAAGCCGGGCGTCTCGACAGCCTGCAACTGCTGCACTTCCACCTCGGTTCGCAGATGGCGAATATTCGCGATATCGCGACAGGCGTTCGTGAATCCGCGCGTTTCTATGTGGAACTGCACAAGCTGGGCGTCAATATTCAGTGCTTCGACGTCGGCGGCGGTCTGGGCGTGGACTATGAAGGCACCCGTTCTCAGTCTGACTGCTCCGTAAACTACGGCCTCAATGAATACGCCAACAACATCATCTGGGCGATTGGTGATGCGTGTGAAGAAAATGGTCTGCCACATCCGACGGTAATCACCGAATCGGGTCGTGCGGTGACTGCGCATCACACCGTGCTGGTGTCGAATATCATCGGCGTGGAACGTAACGAATACACGGTGCCGACCGCGCCTGCAGAAGACGCACCGCGCGCCCTGCAAAGCATGTGGGAAACCTGGCAGGAAATGCACGAACCGGGAACTCGCCGTTCTCTGCGTGAATGGTTACACGACAGCCAGATGGATCTGCACGACATTCATATCGGCTACTCTTCCGGCACCTTTAGCCTGCAAGAACGCGCATGGGCTGAGCAGCTTTATTTGAGCATGTGCCATGAAGTGCAAAAGCAGCTGGATCCGCAAAACCGTGCTCATCGTCCGATTATCGACGAGCTGCAGGAACGTATGGCGGACAAAATGTACGTCAACTTCTCGCTGTTCCAGTCGATGCCGGATGCGTGGGGGATCGACCAGTTGTTCCCGGTTCTGCCGCTGGAAGGGCTGGATCAAGTGCCGGAACGCCGCGCTGTGCTGCTGGATATTACCTGTGACTCAGACGGTGCTATCGACCACTATATTGATGGTGACGGTATTGCCACGACAATGCCTATGCCGGAGTACGATCCGGAGAATCCGCCGATGCTCGGTTTCTTTATGGTCGGCGCATATCAGGAGATCCTCGGCAACATGCACAACCTGTTCGGTGATACCGAAGCGGTTGACGTGTTCGTCTTCCCTGATGGTAGCGTAGAGGTAGAACTGTCTGACGAAGGCGATACCGTGGCGGACATGCTGCAATATGTGCAGCTCGATCCGAAAACGCTGTTAACCCAGTTCCGCGATCAGGTGAAGAAAACCGATCTTGATGCTGAACTGCAACAACAGTTCCTGGAAGAGTTCGAGGCAGGTTTGTACGGTTATACCTATCTTGAAGATGAATAATTAAGATTATTCTGCTGGCGGGGCGATTTATTTACGTAAATCGGCCCGCTTTCTTTTTATATATTCTTAAAAATAATTTAGCTGCTTTTCTTATTAAATAATCTCCCTACAATCGCTGCATTAATTAAATGCAGAGGGAACGGTTATGAAAAAATGGAAAGTACGTAGCGCGTTGATAGCATTAGCCGTGCTGCTGGCCGGTTGTTCCAGTAATGCGCAGTATAATAGCAGTGCATCGGGTAATGTCGGCACCGCCTGGGGTGGGGATGTGCACTCAACGGTTCAGGGCGTATCTGCTGAACGAGCCTGGCGCGATCCGGCAGAGATGATCGTTATTAGTTATTCGACTAATGTTCCTCCCGGCTACGACCGCGTTTATAGCATTCGTATTAACGAACTGGAATATGCTATTCGCGATGGTAATTTTAAATCTCTACCAATTACGCGGGTTTATGATTCATCCAATAATGAACCACGCTATATTGTCCATGCCAGAGTCGGAATGAATTATCAATTATATGTCCGTAATTACAGTCGTAACACCAACTACGAGATCGTTGCTACGGTTGATGGCCTGGATGTTCTGAATGGTAAACAAGGTTCGCTGAATAACAACGGTTATATTGTGAATGCCGGAGATTCGTTAGCGATTAAAGGATTCCGCAAAGATAAACATACCGAAGCGGCTTTTCAGTTCGCCAACGTTGCTGATTCCTACGCAGCCAATTCGGCGCAAGGCGATGTGCGTAATACCGGTGTAATCGGCTTTGCCGCCTTTGAATTACAAGGCCCGGCGAAAAACGCGCTGCCGCCGTGCTCTGGACAAGCCTTTCCGGCAGATAACAATGGCTATGCGCCGCCACCGTGTCGGAAATAGCAACCTCGCTTGATGCCTCGCCCATTTAAGGCGATAATTAGCACAAACTTGTGTTTCGCAAATCCAACCCTTCCTCGTCGGGCCTAACGACGCGGAAGGGTTTTTTTATATCGACTTTGTAATAGGAGTCCATCCATGAGCACCTTAGGTCATCAATACGATAACTCACTGGTTTCCAACGCCTTTGGTTTTTTACGCCTGCCGATGAACTTCCAGCCGTATGACAGCGATGCTGACTGGGTGATTACTGGCGTGCCGTTCGATATGGCCACTTCTGGCCGTGCGGGGGGGCGCCACGGTCCGGCAGCGATCCGTCAGGTTTCGACGAATCTGGCCTGGGAACACAATCGCTTCCCGTGGAATTTCGACATGCGTGAGCGCCTGAACGTCGTGGACTGCGGCGATCTGGTATATGCCTTCGGAGATGCCCGTGAGATGAGCGAGAAGCTGCAGGCGCACGCCGAGAAGCTGCTGGCTGCCGGTAAGCGTATGCTCTCCTTCGGTGGTGACCACTTTGTGACGCTGCCACTGCTGCGCGCTCATGCGAAGCATTTCGGCAAAATGGCGTTGGTACACTTTGATGCCCACACCGATACCTATGCGAACGGTTGTGAATTTGACCACGGCACCATGTTCTATACCGCGCCGAAAGAAGGTCTGATCGACCCGAATCATTCTGTGCAGATTGGTATTCGTACCGAGTTTGATAAAGACAACGGCTTTACCGTGCTGGACGCCTGCCAGGTGAACGATCGCAGCGTGGATGACATTATCGCCCAGGTGAAACAGATTGTGGGTGATATGCCGGTTTACCTGACCTTTGATATCGACTGCCTGGATCCTGCTTTTGCACCAGGCACCGGTACGCCGGTAATTGGCGGCCTGACCTCCGATCGCGCCATTAAACTGGTACGCGGCTTGAAAGATCTCAACATCGTTGGGATGGACGTAGTGGAGGTGGCTCCGGCATACGATCAGTCGGAAATCACCGCTCTGGCTGCGGCGACGCTGGCGCTGGAGATGCTGTATATCCAGGCGGCGAAAAAGGGCGAGTAAGCGCCAGATAAGAGGCGCGCGGGTGATGTGCCATTAATGTCGGATGCGGCGTGAACGCCTTATCCGACCTACACTCGGCACCCGTAGGCCGGATAAGATACGCCAGCATCGCATCCGGCAATGCGCACGGAGTAACAAATGTGCCATTCTTGTCAGATGCGGCGTGAACGCCTTATCCGACCTACGTTCGGCACTACCTGGCTTTACTTAACTCCATCCGCGCTCATACGATCGCGAATATGCTGGGCGCGTTCGGCGGATGCAGGATGGTCGTCAAACATTGAGCTTTGGCGGCCTTCTTCTAGTTTCGCCAGTTTTTCAAAGCTGGTGGCAAGACCTGCCGGGCTGATACCGCGTTGGCGCAGCAAATCGTAGGAGTAATCATCGGCCTCTGATTCCTGACGTTGGGTAAATTGCGAATTGACTAGCTTTTCGCCCAGGTCTCCCAGTTGTGATTGTGACAAACTGCCGACAATTCCGCCTGCAGAGGCCGCCGCAACGCGAATTGCGTTTGTACCAAGTGCTACCTGCATTCCTTTCTTCACATGGCCTAATGCCACGTGCCCCATTTCGTGACCGAGCACCGCTTCGACTTCGTTATCCGTCATCATATCCATCAGCCCGCTATAGACGCGGATACAGCCGTTAGCCATTGCAAAGGCGTTCACATCCTTCGCCATATACACTTTGTAATTCACCGGCTGACCGTTGATGTTATCGCCTAACGCGCGAGAAATTGTCGTCAGACGTCTAGCATATTCGCTATTGGCTGGCGCAATCGTCGCTTTGCTGTCCATCTCCTGGCATGCCTGATCGCTCAGTTTTTTCACCTGCGCATCACTCAAACTGTAAGCCTGAAAAGCTTCCGCTCCTGATGAGAGCAGTCCACTGGAGTCCATATTCTGGCAACCGGTCAGCACCGTAGCCACGCTCATTGCTACCAATAAGGCGCGAATTTTCATGTTTTCTCTTCCGCACAAGGTCAGGATTATTCTAAAAATGCGCCGTTTGCAGGTGAATCGACGCTCAGTCTCAGTATAAGGAAAAGCGCAGCGGACGGGCGAGTGGATTGCGCAACATGCGAGCATGATCCAGAGATTTCTGAAGCGGCAAAAGGATGTTCCATGTACATGACGAGCGGCTTGCGGTAAATTGTTGGCAAATTTTCCGGCGTAGCCCAAAACGCGCTGTCGTCAAGTCGTTAAGGGCGTGCCCTTCATCATCCGATCTGGAGTCAAAATGTCCTCACGTAAAGAGCTTGCCAATGCTATTCGTGCGCTGAGCATGGACGCAGTACAGAAAGCCAAATCCGGTCACCCGGGTGCCCCTATGGGTATGGCTGACATTGCCGAAGTCCTGTGGCGTGATTTCCTGAAACACAACCCGCAGAATCCGTCCTGGGCTGACCGTGACCGCTTCGTGCTGTCCAACGGCCACGGCTCCATGCTGATCTACAGCCTGCTGCACCTCACCGGTTACGATCTGCCGATGGAAGAACTGAAAAACTTCCGTCAGCTGCACTCTAAAACTCCGGGTCACCCGGAAGTGGGTTACACCGCAGGTGTAGAAACCACCACCGGTCCGCTGGGTCAGGGTATTGCCAACGCAGTCGGTATGGCGATTGCAGAAAAAACGCTGGCGGCGCAGTTTAACCGTCCGGGCCACGACATCGTCGACCACTACACCTACGCCTTCATGGGCGACGGCTGCATGATGGAAGGCATCTCCCACGAAGTTTGCTCTCTGGCGGGTACGCTGAAGCTGGGTAAACTGATTGCGTTCTACGATGACAACGGTATTTCTATCGATGGTCACGTTGAAGGCTGGTTTACCGACGACACCGCAATGCGTTTCGAAGCTTACGGCTGGCACGTTATTCGCGATATCGACGGTCATGACGCGGCATCCATCAAACGCGCAGTAGAAGAAGCGCGCGCAGTGACTGACAAACCGTCCCTGCTGATGTGCAAAACCATCATCGGTTTCGGTTCCCCGAACAAAGCCGGTACCCACGACTCCCACGGTGCGCCGCTGGGCGACGCTGAAATTGCCCTGACCCGCGAACAGCTGGGCTGGAAATACGCGCCGTTCGAAATCCCGTCTGAAATCTATGCTCAGTGGGATGCGAAAGAAGCAGGCCAGGCGAAAGAATCCGCATGGAACGAGAAATTCGCTGCTTACGCGAAAGCTTATCCGCAGGAAGCCGCTGAATTTACCCGCCGTATGAAAGGCGAAATGCCGTCTGACTTCGACGCCAAAGCGAAAGAGTTCATCGCTAAACTTCAGGCTAATCCGGCGAAGATCGCCAGCCGTAAAGCGTCTCAGAATGCTATCGAAGCGTTCGGGCCGCTGTTGCCGGAATTCCTCGGCGGTTCTGCAGACCTGGCGCCGTCTAACCTGACCCTGTGGTCTGGTTCTAAAGCAATCAACGAAGATGCTGCGGGTAACTACATCCACTACGGTGTACGTGAATTCGGTATGACTGCGATTGCCAACGGTATCTCCCTGCACGGTGGTTTCCTGCCGTATACCTCAACCTTCCTGATGTTCGTGGAATACGCACGTAATGCCGTACGTATGGCTGCGCTGATGAAACAGCGTCAGGTGATGGTTTACACCCACGACTCCATCGGTCTGGGCGAAGATGGCCCGACTCACCAGCCGGTAGAACAGATCGCTTCTCTGCGCGTGACCCCGAACATGTCTACATGGCGTCCGTGTGACCAGGTTGAATCCGCAGTAGCGTGGAAATACGGCGTTGAGCGTCAGGACGGCCCGACTGCGCTTATCCTCTCCCGTCAGAACCTGGCGCAGCAGGAACGTACTGAAGAGCAGCTGGCAAACATCGCGCGCGGTGGTTATGTGCTGAAAGACTGTGCTGGTCAGCCGGAACTGATCTTCATCGCGACCGGTTCTGAAGTTGAACTGGCTGTTGCCGCCTACGAAAAACTGACTGCCGAAGGCGTGAAAGCGCGCGTGGTTTCCATGCCGTCTACCGACGCATTCGACAAGCAGGACGCGGCTTATCGTGAATCCGTACTGCCGAAAGCGGTTACCGCTCGTGTTGCGGTGGAAGCTGGCATTGCTGACTACTGGTACAAGTATGTTGGCCTGAACGGTGCTATCGTCGGCATGACCACCTTCGGTGAATCTGCTCCGGCAGAGCAGCTGTTTGAAGAGTTCGGCTTCACCGTTGACAACGTTGTTGCGAAAGCAAAAGCGCTGCTGTAATCGGTAAGATGCTTTGTGAGAAGGGCCGCAAATGCGGCCCTTCAGATTGTTGGCAAAGTGCGCGTTGTTTATGCCGGATGCGGCGTGAACGCCTTATCCGTCCTACAAGATTTTGCAAATTCAACATATTGCAGGAAGTATGTAGGCCTGATAAGCGTAGCGCATCAGGCAGTTTTGTCTTTGCTATCAGTCTCAAGGGCCGCGAAAGCGGCCCTTTTTTACTTAGTAGAGATAAACGGAACTGTGCTGCCGGGGATCATGGTATCGGGCAGTTTACCGTCCCAACGCTCAGCAGTGGTGAGGGCAACAAGTCCGGGATTCTCCCGCAGAGCTTCACCGCGCAGGCGGATAGCTTCTGCTTCAGCCGCACTTTTTAAACGAATAGTTTCAGCCTCTGCCGCGCCTCTTACGCGAATAGTTTCCGCTTCTGCTTTGGCTGCCGCTAGTTTACTGTCTGCTTCCGCCTGGGCCTGAGTTACCGCTATTTGCGCCTGGATTTTCTCCGTTTCCAGATTTTGCTTACGCGTGGCAATGGCGACTTCTGCTTTCATTCGGTCTTCAATCGACTTTTCATAAGCGTCAGAAAAATCAATATTTTCAATCTGGACCCCGTCAATTACCACTGGCCCAACAACGGCTTTGCGCATGGCATTTTGCAGATCCTGAACCAGTTTTGTACGATCCTGTACGGCGCTGATGGCGGTATATTGTCCGAAAACGTTCTCCAGTTGAGTTGGCAACTGACGGACAATCAGACGATCTTTTAATGCTTCAATGGTGTTGTAGGTGGTATAAACCGCGCCTGCTTCTGAAGGTTTAATGTGGAAGCTGACTGATACTGTCATTTGTGCCGGTTGCTGGTCGCGGCTGTAGGCCTGTAATCCCTGATAGACCACAGCCTGATTACGCGTGGAAATTTTCTCTACGCTTTCCATAAAAGGGATCTTAAAACCCAGCCCCGGCTCGGCAACTTTTACGATTTTTCCGTAGCGCAGCAAAATGCCGCGTTCACCTTCATTAACGGTGTAATACGAGAGAAATGGCAGCACAACCACGGCAAGCACGCCAATGGCGATAGCAAGAGATTTTTGTGGGCGAAATGAGGTTAATGAAACAGGTGCTTTCATATGAATCTTCCTTGAGTAAAGTGGGGAATATGTCACATGAGGTGATGAGAAAACAGACAACAGCCGATAATTCAGAATTTATAAAGGGGATGAGCGAAAAAATAATAAACGTAATAAGTATGTTTTCGAACATTCAATAAGAAAATAGAGATGTGTATCACAAATATAGTGATGAATAATTTGTTGATTTTGTAGTTTACTTAACAGATTTATAATTGACTTTTTAAAATCTTATTTCATGTTGTTGTTATTTAATATTTTGTTATTTTTGCTCGTGGAGTTTCTCCTTTCATGTGTCCAATTGCTTTCGTTAATTTGTACGCGTATTTTATTTTTACCGCCGGACTGTACCCTAAAAATAAAATAAGGATAATTTATGCGGCTTATTGATTATTTTCCAGAGCCATCAATCTCAGTTATACATTCAGCAAAAGATTGGCAGGAAGCTATCGATTTCTCGATGGTATCATTGCTGGATAAAAACTATATCAGCGAGAATTACATTCAGGCAATTAAAGGTTCCACCATCAGCAATGGTCCTTATTATATTCTCGCACCAGGCGTGGCAATGCCTCATGCGCGACCGGAATGTGGAGCGCTTAAAACCGGGATGTCTTTGACGTTACTTAAACAAGGCGTTTATTTTCCGGGGAATGACGAACCGATTAAATTACTCATCGGACTTTCTGCTGCCGATGCCGATTCGCACATTGGTGCTATTCAGGCGTTAAGTGAATTACTGTGCGAAGAAGAAATACTCGAACAACTCTTAACCGCATCATCAGAAAAACAATTAGCGGACATTATCAGCCGCGGATAATTACTCTCTCCTCTACAGGATAATATTATGGAAAACAAGTCTGCTCGTGCAAAGGTCCAGGCTTTTGGGGGATTTTTGACTGCAATGGTCATCCCCAATATCGGTGCTTTTATTGCCTGGGGATTTATAACGGCATTATTTATTCCCACCGGTTGGCTGCCGAATGAACATTTCGCCAAAATTGTTGGTCCGATGATTACCTATTTATTGCCCGTGATGATTGGTTCTACCGGTGGTCATCTGGTCGGCGGTAAACGCGGCGCGGTCATGGGCGGAATTGGTACGATTGGTGTGATCGTCGGCGCTGAAATCCCGATGTTCCTTGGCTCGATGATTATGGGGCCGCTCGGTGGTCTGGTGATTAAATATATCGACAAGTCGCTGGAAAAACGCATACCTGCTGGCTTTGAGATGGTTATCAATAACTTCTCATTAGGTATCGCGGGGATGCTCCTTTGTCTGCTGGGTTTTGAAGTTATCGGCCCGGCGGTGTTAATTGCTAATACTTTCGTCAAAGAGTGTATTGAGGCGCTGGTACATGCGGGTTATCTACCTTTGCTGTCAGTCATCAATGAACCGGCGAAAGTGCTTTTCCTTAATAATGCGATCGATCAGGGCGTCTATTATCCGCTGGGAATGCAACAGGCTTCGGTTAACGGTAAATCCATCTTCTTCATGGTGGCCTCCAATCCAGGTCCTGGTCTGGGGCTGCTGCTGGCGTTTACCTTGTTTGGTAAAGGGATGAGTAAACGTTCTGCGCCCGGGGCGATGATTATTCACTTCCTCGGTGGGATCCACGAACTGTATTTCCCGTATGTGCTGATGAAGCCGCTGACCATTATTGCCATGATTGCGGGCGGTATGTCTGGCACCTGGATGTTTAACTTACTGGACGGTGGTCTGGTGGCTGGCCCAAGTCCGGGGTCTATCTTTGCTTACCTGGCACTGACGCCGAAAGGCTCGTTCCTGGCGACAATTGCCGGTGTTACGGTAGGTACCCTGGTGTCCTTTGCTATTACTTCGCTGATACTGAAGATGGAAAAAACGGTGGAAACGAAGAGCGAAGATGAGTTTGCTCAGTCAGCCAATGCGGTTAAGGCGATGAAACAAGAAGGTGCATTCTCGTTAAGCCGTGTTAAGCGTATTGCCTTTGTTTGCGATGCAGGGATGGGCTCCAGTGCGATGGGCGCAACCACCTTCCGTAAACGCCTGGAAAAAGCGGGGCTGGCAATAGAAGTAAAACATTACGCCATAGAAAACGTGCCTGCGGATGCGGATATCGTCGTTACTCACGCCAGTCTGGAAGGGCGCGTGAAACGTGTGACGGATAAACCACTGATATTGATTAATAACTATATTGGCGATCCAAAACTCGACACTTTATTTAATCAATTAACCGCTGAACATAAACACTGATTACAGAGGTAAAAATGAAAACCAAAGTTGCTGCTATTTATGGCAAGCGGGATGTCCGTCTGCGCGAATTTGAGCTGCCAGAAATTACCGATAATGAACTGTTAGTGAATGTAATTTCTGACAGCGTTTGTTTATCCACCTGGAAAGCGGCGTTACTCGGTAGTGAACATAAACGCGTCCCCGACGATTTAGAAAATCATCCGGTCATTACCGGGCATGAATGTGCCGGGGTTATTGTCGAAGTGGGTAAAAATCTCACTGGCAAATATAAAAAAGGCCAGCGTTTTGTATTGCAACCGGCGATGGGGTTACCAGGCGGATATTCAGCGGGCTACAGCTACGAATATTTTGGCGGTAACGCCACCTATATGATTATTCCCGAAATCGCCATTAACCTGGGCTGCGTATTACCGTATCACGGCTCTTATTTTGCTGCGGCCTCGCTGGCGGAACCGATGTGCTGCATTATTGGCGCTTATCATGCCAATTATCACACCACGCAATATGTTTATGAGCATCGCATGGGCGTCAAACCTGGTGGCAATATTGCGCTACTGGCGTGTGCAGGCCCGATGGGAATTGGCGCTATTGATTACGCCATTAACGGCGGCATACAACCGGCGCGGGTGGTGGTAGTCGATATCGACGACAAACGCCTGACGCAGGTACAAAAGCTGCTGCCGGTGGAACTGGCGGCCAGTAAAGGCATTGAGCTGGTGTATATGAATACCAAAGGGATGAGCGATCCGGTCCAGACGCTGCGGGCACTGACGGATGATGCCGGATTTGATGACGTATTTGTCTATGCAGCGGTGCCTTCAGTCGTCGAGATGGCTGATGAATTACTGGCTGAAGATGGCTGCCTGAACTTCTTTGCCGGTCCGACGGATAAAAACTTCAAAGTGCCGTTTAATTTCTACAACGTCCATTACAACAGTACGCACATTGTCGGCACGTCCGGCGGTTCCACGGACGACATGAAAGAGGCGATTGCCCTTAGCGCCACGGGGCAGTTACAGCCGTCGTTTATGGTGACCCATATCGGTGGCCTGGATGCGGTGCCAGAAACCGTGCTCAATCTGCCGGATATCCCTGGCGGTAAAAAACTCATTTATAACGGCGTGACCATGCCGCTGAGCGCCATTGCCGATTTTGCCGAAAAAGGCAAAACCGATCCGCTGTTTAAAGAGCTGGCGCGGCTGGTTGAGGAAACGCACGGCATCTGGAATGAACAGGCCGAGAAATATCTGCTGGCACAATTTGGCGTTGATATTGGGGAGGCCGCGCAATGATGTCCCTGGCGTGGCCATTATTTCGCGTTACGGAACAGGCAGCGTTGGCTGCCTGGCCGCAAACCGGCTGTGGCGACAAAAATAAAATTGATGGCCTTGCGGTCACCGCGATGCGCCAGGCATTAAACGACGTTGCTTTTCGTGGGCGAGTGGTTATCGGCGAGGGGGAACGATATCCTCTTTAGCGCTACGGGCGTGACGGGCGGCGAGTTGGTGAACGGTATCCAACAGACGGCGAATGGGGTGCGGACGCAGACATTACTGATCGGCGGCGCGGACCAAACGTGTAATATAATAGACTCCCTGCATTGATGGTGATCTATCGGAAGACCAATGGCGACGCTGACAGAAGATGATGTGCTTGAGCAACTGAATGCACAGGACAATTTATTTTCATTTATGAAAACTGCGCATTCTATTTTGCTCCAGGGGATACGCCAGTTTCTGCCGTCGCTGTTTGTCGATAACGATGAAGAGATCGTCGAATATGCAGTGAAGCCGTTACTCGCCCAAAGCGGCCCGCTTGACGATATTGATGTTGCGCTGCGTTTGATTTATGCGCTGGGGAAAATGGATAAATGGCTGTACGCCGATATCACGCATTTTTCCCAGTTTTGGCATTACCTGAACGAACAGGATGAAACGCCCAGATTTGCTGATGACATAACCTGGGATTTTATCAGCAACGTCAATAGCATAACCCGCAATGCGACGCTCTATGACGCGTTGAAAGCGATGAAGTTCGCCGATTTCGCCGTCTGGTCAGAGGCGCGTTTTAGCGGGATGGTCAAAACGGCGCTGACGCTGGCAGTAACGACCACCTTAAAGGAATTAACGCCGTGAAAATCGAACTGACGGTGAATGGACTAAAGGTACAGGCGCAGTACTCTGATGATGAAATTGAAAATGTACATAAACCATTGCTGCGTATGCTGGCGGCCTTACAGACAGTAAATCCGCAGCGGCGTACGGTGGTTTTTCTTTGCGCTCCGCCGGGGACGGGTAAATCTACCCTAACCACCTTCTGGGAATATCTCGCGCAACAAGACCCGGAACTGCCCGCTATTCAGACGCTGCCGATGGATGGTTTTCACCATTACAATAGCTGGCTGGATGCGCATCAATTGCGCCCCTTCAAAGGCGCACCAGAGACATTCAACGTTGCGAAACTGGCGGAAAATCTGTGCCGGGTTGTGGAAGGGGATTGTACGTGGCCGCAGTACGATCGACAAAAGCATGATCCTGTTGAAGATGCGTTGGACGTTACCGCACCACTCGTCATCGTCGAAGGAAACTGGTTGTTGCTGGACGACGAGAAGTGGTGCCAGCTTGCGCAATTTTGTGATTTCTCGATCTTTATCAAAGCTCCCGCATCTGCGTTGCGGGAGCGTCTGGTGGGGCGCAAGCTGGCGGGAGGGTTATCGCTGGCAGACGCAGAAGCCTTTTATGACCGTACCGACGGGCCGAATGTTCGCCGGGTGCTGGAAGAGAGTCTGCCTGCAAATTTGACCTTAATGATGACCGCTACGGGTGAATATCGTCTGATGGATTAACGTTCCTGATTACACCATCTTCCAGTCGCACCACACGAGAGAAATGACGCCGGGTAAATGCGGCGTCATGACTGATTGCTACGACGCTGGTGCCTCGCTGGCGGCACTTTTCCAGCCAGCTTTCAAACACGCTCAACCAATTTTCGTCAAAATCCCGACTCGGCTCGTCCAGTAGCAATAGTGGCGGAGAGAGTGCTTCCAGGCAGGCGACGGCGACCATCCGTCGCTGCGCACTATGCAGATCTAACGGATGCGCGCTGGCAGTGTCTGCTAACTGACAGCATTGCAGGGCAGCATTGGTACGTTGAGTGATTTCATCCGCCGGGCATTTTTGCAGTATCAAACCAAATGCGATTTCGTCAGCAACGGTGCTGTGAAAAAGCTGATTTTCCGCTTCCTGAAACAGTACGCCAATCTTTGCCGCGCGCTGGCGGTTTTTCAGGCTTTTCATCGCTTGTTGTTGCAGCATAACCGTACCGGATGTGGGCGTAAGAAGACCTGCCATTACTCGTAACAGCGTCGATTTCCCTGCGCCATTATCGCCGGTCAGCGCCAGCCATTCACCTTGTTTGAGTTGCAGAGAAATGTCGCAAAGGCAATCCGTTGCCGCGCCAGGCCAGCGATAAGATATCTGATTTAACGTTAACATGGCTTGAGCGCTCTGTTTTGCAATTGCCACGCTTGCTGGCAGTAGTTCAGGAAAGGTGTACGATGACGTTCAAAAAGAATAATCAGCGAACCACGTTCAAGCGACCAGTGTTGTAAGCGCTGCAACAGCATTTCGCAGGCCTGCGGCGTCAGGCGGCTAAAGGCTTCATCAAGAATTAAGAGCTTTGGCTGCATCGCGATGGCGCAGGCGATGACCACACGCTGTGTCTCTCCACCGGAGAGTGTTGCCGGGTGACGATGGCGCAACGGCTGGCACTCGGTCAGAGTCAGAGCGGCATCAATCCGCGCCATAATCTCTTTTTCAGCAAGACACAGATTTTCTGGCCCAAAGGCAACTTCTTCTTCCACGCTAAAGGTACAGCCGGAGAGCTGCAAATAGGGCGATTGCTGAACGAGCTGGATGGTGGCGGATTGTTCATTAAGCGGGATATGCCCAATGGGCGTACCGAGAAGCGTCCCCGTGCCGGTTATCTCTCCTGGCAGAAAGTC
The DNA here is from genome assembly GCF_011754335.1 of Escherichia sp. E.sYA108. NCBI lineage: Bacteria > Pseudomonadati > Pseudomonadota > Gammaproteobacteria > Enterobacterales > Enterobacteriaceae > Escherichia > Escherichia sp. E.sYA108. The sequence goes on from NZ_JAAQVZ010000001.1 coordinate 968,030, forward strand.
CGGATACCAGCCTGCCATCAGTTGCGCCAGCGTACTTTTGCCACTGCCGTTGTCACCAAAGATGGCGACCATCCCCGGTTTGACATAGTGAAAGTCATAACAGAACGGAGGATGCGTTGAGTGTGTCGGGCAATAGCGAAACAGTTCTAACGTAACCATATCCACGCTCCGAATTCAGCCAGCATTAGCAATATCATGGCGTAACGTGCTACGCGTTGTAGGGTGCTATCGGCTGGTGCCCATAACGTAGTGCGCCTATTGTTGATTCGAAATGCCCGCATATCCAGCGCCGCACCACGGACAGCAAGATCGTTTAGCGCATTGTGTGTTAGCGGAATAATTAACGCGGGCATCGCACGTAAACGCTGATACCAGCCCTCATCCAGCGGCACGCCGCGGGCGCGCTGCGCTTCATGAATAATCGCCAATTGCCGTTTTAACTGCTCAACGACCAATAACGGCCCGGCAAACAGATAAGCGACGCCCGGCGGCAGGCGAGAAGCAAACAAAGCGCGGATAAAACGTTGCACGGGGACGTACTGCATCCACAACTGTGAGGTTGAAACAATCGCCAGAATCCGCAACCAGAGCGTAATAGCATGCGCCCACCGTTCTGGAGAGCGTGGCGTGCCGCTTAGCCATTCTGTCAGCCAGCCACCGTGTACCAACCACAGTCCAGCCCCCAGCGAGAACATCAGCCAGACGACATATTTTGCCCGCCGCCGCGTGGCCTTTAGCGCAATAAGGCAGAAAAAGGTCGCCGCGCTATAGACTGGCAATATTGTCTGTGTGGGCAGGATAAGCGTGGTGCAGGCCGCCAGCGCCCACAGCGTTAAGGATGTAAACGGATGCATTTAGCGCACGGCAGCCATTGCCGGGAAATGGCGCGTGGTGCGAATCGGCAGCTGACGCAGTAAAAGCCAGACAATCACCGCTGTAAGAATTTTATCGACCAGGTTCGCGCCTATCACCGTAATCGCCACCGACTCCACCAGGTTTTGCCCCATCGAGTGCATCCAGGTAACGAACAAATCGGCTCCGCTTCCTGTCACGCCGCCGAACAGCGCAGTACGCAGCGGTACAGCGACGACCGTTACCGCAAGCGTAATAATCACGCCGCTAACAACGACTTTTGGCAGGGTGCGAAACCAACCCGCTCGCGCCAGCCAACCGGCGACCAGGCCGATGACCATCGCGACGGGCGCAAATGCGGCGGCGATCGGGTCGGTCAGCAATCCCCAGAGTAAATTGGTCAGTAAGCCGGTCAGCATCCCGATCACCGGACCAAGCAGTACTGCGCTAATAAGTGTGCCGACGGAGTCGAGAAATATAGGTAATTTGACCATGCTGGCCAGTTGCCCGCCGATCATATTGATGGCGATAGATATAACGATCAACACCAGCGCCTGACTGGAAAAGTGGCGACGCGCCATAAGAAAACCTCTCTGAAAATAGTTAGTTAACGGGGGAAATATGCAACTCGTCGTAACCAGAAAGCGCGCAAGACTGGCGGCTAAACGCCAGTTCCTCAAGGCAGCCGATCACCAGTTCAAGCGTGGTCCGCACGGTACAGCCGGGCATCATATGACCGCCAAGCATCGTGCCGTGTGGATCGGAAACGCAGAGATGAAGATGTTCACCACTCTGTTCCAGCGTGCCGTTCAATGCGATGACTTCGAACTTACCGCTTAGCAGGGCAGTGTTTTCTTGCCCGGCATAGCGTAAGGCGACGTCAGTCAGACTGCCGGTACAACCTGCAATCCACGCGGCGTGGAGTTGTTGTTGCTGCGCGAAGGCGCGTAATTGGGAGAGAACTTCCTGCCCGGGGAGCAGGCGCAGCGCGTAAAAACGTGCGGAGGAAGAATATGGGTAGGGCAATGTCATCATTGGAGTACTCCGAAACTCGGACGTATTGCGGATAATATCGACGCTGCATCAGTCATATTCTGATATAAGTCAGGGTTTGTGACGGCACAACGAAAAGATTTTGCTACGCTTATTCGTGATTCTGCAAAGTGGAATAAATTCCACAGGGGCGGGGCTGAAAACGTGACGTAAGTCAGATAATTGTCTTCTTTGACTGGACAATCATTCCTTTTATTCCACGTTTCGCTTATCCTAGCTGAAGCGTTTCAGTCGATTAAATGTTCGACAATTAACCAATCAGTCGCAGTTTGCGACAGGTAAGGTTTCCCCGAACGATTTGCTGGATTACTCTGTCTGGCAAATTTGCTCAGGGAAAACCTTGCAGGAGATCTATGACCGTACGCGTAGCGATAAATGGCTTCGGTCGCATCGGGCGTAATGTGGTTCGTGCTTTGTATGAATCCGGACGCCGTGCGGAAATTACCGTGGTGGCAATCAACGAACTGGCGGATGCTGCGGGCATGGCGCATTTGTTGAAATATGACACCAGCCATGGCCGTTTTGCATGGGAAGTACGACAGGAACGCGATCAACTTTTTGTTGGTGATGACGCCATCCGTGTATTGCATGAACGTTCACTGCAATCGCTCCCCTGGCGTGAACTTGGCGTTGATGTAGTCCTCGACTGCACCGGCGTATATGGCTCCCGCGAGCATGGTGAAGCACACATTGCCGCCGGGGCTAAAAAAGTGCTCTTTTCACATCCTGGCAGTAACGATCTCGACACGACCGTTGTTTATGGCGTCAATCAGGATCAACTTCGTGCGGAACACCGCATCGTTTCTAACGCTTCCTGTACCACGAATTGCATAATTCCCGTCATCAAATTGTTAGATGATGCGTACGGTATTGAGTCCGGCACTGTGACCACAATTCACTCCGCCATGCACGATCAACAGGTTATTGATGCATACCATCCTGACCTGCGTCGCACTCGGGCAGCCAGTCAGTCGATCATTCCGGTCGATACTAAACTGGCCGCCGGTATCACACGATTTTTTCCGCAATTTAACGATCGCTTTGAGGCGATTGCGGTACGTGTGCCAACCATAAATGTGACGGCAATCGATTTAAGCGTGACGGTGAAGAAACCTGTAAAAGCCAATGAAGTCAACCTGTTGCTGCAAAAAGCAGCACAAGGTGCATTTCATGGTATAGTTGACTATACGGAATTGCCGTTGGTCTCTGTAGATTTTAACCACGATCCGCACAGTGCCATTGTCGATGGCACTCAAACCCGGGTCAGTGGCGCACACCTGATCAAAACGTTGGTCTGGTGCGATAACGAATGGGGCTTTGCTAACCGAATGCTCGACACGACGTTAGCTATGGCTACTGTTGCTTTCAGGTAAGACGCAAGCAGCGTCTGCAAAACTTTTAGAATCAACGAGAGGATTCACCATGTCTGTAATTAAGATGACCGATCTGGATCTTGCTGGGAAACGTGTATTTATCCGTGCGGATCTGAACGTACCAGTAAAAGACGGGAAAGTAACCAGCGACGCGCGTATCCGTGCTTCTCTGCCGACCATCGAACTGGCCCTGAAACAAGGCGCAAAAGTGATGGTAACTTCCCACCTGGGTCGTCCTACCGAAGGCGAGTACAACGAAGAATTCTCTCTGCTGCCGGTTGTTAACTACCTGAAAGACAAACTGTCTAACCCGGTTCGTCTGGTTAAAGATTACCTCGACGGCGTTGACGTTGCTGAAGGTGAACTGGTTGTTCTGGAAAACGTTCGCTTCAACAAAGGCGAGAAGAAAGATGACGAAACTCTGTCCAAAAAATACGCTGCACTGTGTGACGTGTTCGTAATGGACGCATTCGGTACTGCTCACCGCGCGCAGGCTTCTACTCACGGTATCGGTAAATTCGCTGACGTTGCGTGCGCAGGCCCGCTGCTGGCAGCTGAACTGGACGCGCTGGGTAAAGCACTGAAAGAACCTGCTCGCCCGATGGTGGCTATCGTTGGTGGTTCTAAAGTATCTACCAAACTGACCGTTCTGGACTCCCTGTCTAAAATCGCTGACCAGCTGATCGTTGGCGGTGGTATCGCTAACACCTTTATCGCGGCACAAGGCCACGATGTGGGTAAATCCCTGTACGAAGCTGACTTGGTTGACGAAGCTAAACGTCTGCTGACCACCTGCAACATCCCGGTTCCGTCTGATGTTCGCGTAGCAACCGAGTTCTCTGAAACTGCACCGGCTACCCTAAAATCTGTTAACGATGTGAAAGCTGACGAGCAGATCCTGGATATCGGTGATGCTTCCGCTCAGGAACTGGCTGAAATCCTGAAGAATGCGAAAACCATTCTGTGGAACGGTCCGGTTGGCGTGTTCGAATTCCCGAACTTCCGCAAAGGTACTGAAATCGTGGCTAACGCTATCGCAGACAGCGAAGCGTTCTCCATCGCTGGCGGCGGCGACACTCTGGCAGCAATCGACCTGTTCGGCATTGCTGACAAAATCTCCTACATCTCCACTGGCGGCGGCGCATTCCTCGAATTCGTGGAAGGTAAAGTACTGCCTGCAGTAGCGATGCTCGAAGAGCGCGCTAAGAAGTAAAAAATCACAGGGCAGGGAAACCTGCCCTTGTTTCAGCGCGCTTTTAGAGCACGCACTTTTTCATACTCTAAATAATTCGAGTTGCAGGAAGGCGACAAGAGAGTGAATCCCCAGGAGCTTACATAAGTAAGTGATTGGGGTGAGCGAACGTAGACGCAGCACATGCAACTTGAAGTATGACGAGTATAAGGCCCGACGATACAGGACAAGAGACATGTCTAAGATTTTTGATTTCGTAAAACCTGGCGTAATCACTGGTGATGACGTACAGAAAGTTTTCCAGGTAGCAAAAGAAAACAACTTCGCACTGCCAGCAGTAAACTGCGTCGGTACTGACTCCATCAACGCCGTACTGGAAACCGCAGCTAAAGTTAAAGCGCCGGTTATCGTTCAGTTCTCCAACGGTGGTGCTTCTTTTATCGCTGGTAAAGGCGTGAAATCTGACGTTCCGCAGGGCGCTGCTATCCTGGGTGCGATCTCTGGTGCGCATCACGTTCACCAGATGGCTGAACACTACGGTGTTCCGGTGATCCTGCATACTGACCACTGCGCGAAAAAACTGCTGCCGTGGATCGACGGTCTGCTGGACGCGGGTGAAAAACACTTCGCTGCTACCGGTAAGCCGCTGTTCTCTTCTCACATGATTGACCTGTCTGAAGAATCTCTGCAAGAGAACATTGAAATCTGCTCTAAATACCTGGAGCGCATGTCCAAAATCGGCATGACTCTGGAAATCGAACTGGGTTGCACCGGTGGTGAAGAAGACGGCGTGGACAACAGCCACATGGACGCTTCTGCACTGTACACCCAGCCGGAAGACGTTGATTACGCATACACCGAGCTGAGCAAAATCAGCCCGCGTTTCACCATCGCTGCGTCCTTCGGTAACGTACACGGTGTTTACAAGCCGGGTAACGTGGTTCTGACTCCGACCATCCTGCGCGACTCTCAGGAATATGTTTCTAAGAAACACAACCTGCCGCACAACAGCCTGAACTTCGTCTTCCACGGTGGTTCCGGTTCTACTGCTCAGGAAATCAAAGACTCCGTAAGCTACGGCGTAGTGAAAATGAACATCGATACCGATACCCAATGGGCAACCTGGGAAGGTGTTCTGAACTACTACAAAGAAAACGAAGCTTACCTGCAAGGCCAGCTGGGCAACCCGAAAGGCGAAGATCAGCCGAACAAGAAATACTACGATCCGCGCGTATGGCTGCGTGCCGGTCAGACTTCGATGATCGCTCGTCTGGAAAAAGCATTCCAGGAACTGAACGCGATCGACGTTCTGTAAGATATTCCTTTCTGCTTATCTCAAGGCCCGCTCTGCGGGTCTTTTTTTCGCCAAAAGCAAGGTGATACAGATGAGAAATCTGTGATCTATTTGGCAGAATTATGCTTTATTGTTTACCCTTGTCAGACTGCCCGTCATAAGGCGGCGGAGTGTATTTCTCCATTTTGAGTCAGTTGAAAAGGAATATTGAATGGAAGATTTGAATGTTGTCGATAGCATAAACGGCGCGGGAAGCTGGCTGGTGGCTAACCAGGCGCTGCTGCTAAGTTATGCAGTAAACATCGTGGCGGCACTCGCGATCATCATCGTTGGTTTGATTATCGCGCGGATGATTTCCAACGCGGTGAATCGCCTGATGATCTCCCGTAAAATCGATGCCACTGTTGCTGATTTTCTTTCTGCATTAGTCCGTTACGGAATTATCGCCTTTACGCTAATCGCAGCACTGGGACGCGTGGGCGTACAAACAGCGTCAGTCATTGCTGTACTCGGTGCCGCAGGTTTAGCTGTTGGTCTGGCTTTGCAGGGGTCACTGTCTAACCTGGCCGCTGGCGTGTTACTTGTCATGTTCCGCCCGTTCCGTGCCGGAGAATATGTTGACCTCGGCGGCGTAGCCGGTACTGTGCTGAGTGTGCAGATTTTCTCCACCACCATGCGTACTGCAGACGGTAAAATTATCGTTATTCCGAACGGTAAAATTATTGCCGGGAATATTATTAACTTCTCCCGCGAGCCAGCTCGCCGTAACGAATTTATTATTGGCGTGGCGTATGATTCCGATATCGATCAGGTTAAGCAGATCCTGACCGATATTATCCAGTCTGAAGATCGCATTTTGAAAGATCGCGAAATGACTGTGCGTCTGAACGAACTTGGCGCATCGTCGATTAATTTCGTGGTCCGCGTCTGGAGCAACAGCGGCGATCTGCAAAACGTGTACTGGGATGTGCTGGAGCGTATTAAACGTGAATTTGATGCCGCCGGTATCAGCTTCCCGTACCCGCAAATGGATGTGAACTTTAAGCGGGTGAAAGAAGACAAAGCTGCGTAATCAACGCTGAGGCCAGATAATACTCTCTGGCCTCTCTCTTATTAGTTTTTCTGATTGCCAATTAATATTATCAATTTCCGCTAATAACAATCCCGCGATATAGTCTCTGCATCAGATACTTAATTCGGAATATCCAACGTGTTTTCTTATTATTTTCAAGGTCTTGCACTTGGGGCGGCTATGATCCTACCGCTCGGTCCACAAAATGCTTTTGTGATGAATCAGGGCATTCGTCGTCAGTACCACATTATGATTGCCTTACTTTGTGCTATCAGCGATTTGGTCCTGATTTGTGCGGGGATTTTTGGTGGCAGCGCGTTATTGATGCAGTCGCCGTGGTTGCTGGCGCTGGTCACCTGGGGCGGCGTAGCCTTCTTGCTGTGGTATGGTTTTGGCGCTTTTAAAACAGCAATGAGCAGTAACATTGAGTTAGCCAGTGCCGAAGTTCTGAAACAAGGCAGATGGAAAATTATCGCCACCATGTTGGCAGTGACCTGGCTGAATCCGCATGTTTACCTGGATACTTTTGTTGTGCTGGGCAGCCTTGGCGGGCAACTTGATGTGGAACCAAAACGTTGGTTTGCGCTCGGAACAATTAGCGCCTCTTTCCTGTGGTTCTTTGGTCTGGCTATTCTCGCAGCCTGGCTGGCACCGCGCCTGCGCACGGCAAAATCACAGCGCATTATCAATCTGGTAGTGGGATGTGTTATGTGGTTTATTGCCTTGCAGCTGGCGAGAGACGGTATTGCTCATGCACAAGCCTTGTTCAGTTAGGCGCTATCTGATGGAAAAATAAAACAGAGGCGCTAAGCTTGCCTCCAGAGGTCCTGAATTTTGGGCAAGTCAATTAACACGGAGAGACTAACGTGAAGTTCAAAGTTATCGCCCTGGCGGCATTAATGGGTATTAGCGGGATGGCAGCGCAGGCTAACGAATTGCCGGATGGACCGCATATTGTCACCTCCGGTACGGCAAGCGTGGATGCGGTGCCAGACATTGCCACTCTTGCGATTGAAGTTAACGTGGCCGCGAAGGATGCCGCTACTGCCAAGAAACAGGCGGATGAGCGCGTCGCACAATACATTTCCTTCCTTGAACTCAATCAGATCGCGAAAAAAGATATCAGCTCAGCGAACTTACGCACCCAGCCAGATTATGATTATCAGGATGGTAAAAGTATCCTGAAAGGCTACCGTGCTGTGAGAACGGTGGAAGTCACGCTCCGTCAGTTAGACAAACTGAATTCCTTGCTGGATGGCGCGCTGAAGGCGGGACTTAACGAAATTCGTTCTGTGTCGCTGGGCGTGGCGCAGCCGGATGCCTATAAAGACAAAGCGCGTAAGGCAGCGATTGATAACGCGATTCATCAGGCGCAGGAACTGGCGAACGGCTTTCATCGTAAACTGGGGCCGGTATATAGCGTGCGCTACCATGTTTCCAACTATCAGCCCAGCCCAATGGTGCGGATGATGAAAGCCGATGCCGCGCCGGTGTCCGCCCAGGAAACTTACGAGCAGGCCGCTATTCAGTTTGATGATCAGGTCGATGTAATCTTCCAGTTAGAACCTGTGGATCAACCACCCGCTAAAACACCTGCTGCACATTAATACTTGTAGCCCGACGTATTCGTCGGGCTAATGCCTTTACCCGATATTGCCTCCTTTTTCTGTAAAACCATGACGTAATCACCTATCTTTGCTCGCGGTTTCATCAAGGATAGGCTGACTGAAACGGTTAAGCGGACAAGGATGCGGGAGAGGGGGGATGGACATTTTTATTTCGAAAAAGATGCGCAATTTCATTTTATTAGCGCAAACCAATAATATTGCCCGGGCGGCAGAAAAAATCCATATGACGGCTTCGCGATTTGGCAAAAGCATTGCCGCGCTGGAAGAACAAATTGGCTATACGCTATTTACCCGCAAAGATAATAATATCAGCCTCAATAAAGCCGGACAGGAACTGTATCAAAAACTGTTCCCGGTTTATCAACGACTTTCTGCGATTGATAATGAAATCCATAACTCAGGACGTCGTTCACGAGACATTGTGATAGGCATAGATAATACTTATCCGACCATTATTTTTGATCAGTTGATTAGTCTCGGAGATAAGTACGAAGGCGTGACCGCCCAGCCAGTTGAGTTCAGCGCAAATGGCGTTATCGATAATCTTTTTGACCGTCAGTTAGATTTTATAATCTCCCCACAGCATGTATCTGCACGAGTTCAGGAACTGGAAAACCTGACTATCAGTGAACTACCGCCGCTGCGATTGGGCTTTCTCGTTTCTCGCCGTTATGAAGAGCGACAAGAGCAAGAGCTGCTTCAGGAGCTGCCCTGGCTACAAATGCGCTTTCAAAACCGGGCTAACTTCGAAGCAATGATTGATGCGAATATGCGTCCTTGTGGGATCAATCCAACCATTATTTATCGTCCCTATAGTTTTATGGCCAAAATCAGCGACGTGGAGCGGGGACATTTTCTGACGGTGATCCCGCATTTTGCCTGGCGACTGGTGAATCCGGCAACGCTGAAATATTTTGATGCGCCGCACAGGCCGATGTATATGCAGGAATATCTTTATTCAATCAGAAATCATCGTTATACCGCCACGATGCTTCAGCATATTGCTGAAGATCGTGACGGGACAAACCATTAACCCAGCATCGATCCGGTTGCAATTAAATTACGGTGTAAGTCGAAGACGTGGCTAAGATCGTGGTGAATATGTCCGCCGGACGCATTTTCCAGATAGCGATGCAGATAATCCCGACACATAGGATGTGCACAATGATCAATGGTGGTGCGGATAACGTTGTTATACGGATCCTGTGCGCCAAATCCACTGACCGCTTCGCTCCATAAATAACGTGCCGCACGCAACATGGCGGCGTTCATAAACAGATCCATGCCAATGCCGAAGAAAAACGACAGGCGAGGGACGAAGCCATCAATTTTCAGCCCGGCGGAGATTGCTGCTTTGATGTACTCAATCCTATCGGCGAGCGTAAATGCTACCTGCTGCACGCAGTTGGCACCCGCTTCACCCATGTGGTAACTGCTGATACTGATGGTATTAAATCGCGGCATGTTGCCGGAACACCAGGCGATGATGTCTGCGATAATACGCATTGACGGTTTTGGCGGGTAAATATAGGTATTGCGGCAGAGGTACTCTTTGAGGATATCGTTCTGAATGGTGCCGGTCAGTTTATCGGATGTAACACCTTGCTCTTCTGCGGCGACGATATAAAACGCCAGTACTGGTAGCACTGCGCCATTCATGGTCATCGAAACCGACATTTTATCCAGCGGGATCTGGTCGAACAGGACTTTCATATCTTCCCCGGTGTCGATAGCGACGCCCGCTTTGCCGACGTCGCCCGCCACGCGTGGGTTATCGGAGTCGTAGCCTCGGTGGGCGGCCAGGTTACGGCGATAAAAAGCGTTGGACTCTTTTGCTGTCGAGAAACCAGCATACTGACGGATGGTCCACGGTTGGGCGGTATACATAGTGGCACGCGGGCCACGAACGTAGGGTGGTAAACCGGGAAGGGTACCCGTCACTTCCAGATTATCGAGATCGGCTTCGGTATACAGCGGCTTGATGGCGATCCCTTCCGCGGTTTGCTGAACCAGCGAGTCGACAGTTTTCTCCCGACGGCTCAATTCCTTGTTGGCAAGCTGTTGCCACTCCTGCACGTTAGACATTATTTGCTCCGTAAAACGCAATCAAAATGAGGGTATTTGCGCTTACGGTGAGCTTTTTACGTGGGTTTGTCTCCAGCAAAAAAATGCATTCAGACGTCGTTTTTTGCCGCCTGAGATTTGTCTATTTTGTAATGTGATTCAAGGAATACAAAAAGAAGTGAGGATAACGCCTGATATGTGCTATCAGGCATTATTTGATGGATTAATCCTGACGAAGAACTTTGTGACCATAATCGAGCAACGCATCAGTGACTTTACGCATCATGCGGCTTTCAGGAGCAAAGCGGTGCCAGTAGAGCATCCGGCGTTGGAATAGCCCTGGCGTTAAGTCAATCAGTTCGCCGCTGGCCAGCTCTTTCTCGATTTGCAGGTGCGGGATCATACAGCAGGTGGTGCCCTGACGAGCAAGTTGCACGAACGCTTCCGAAGAATTAACGATATGGCAGGGTACGCTGCCAGGAGGCAGATCGAAATTTTGCTGCAAAAAGGCCTGGTGCATATCGTCAAGATGGTCAAACGCGACCACTGGCGCTTTCAGTAATGCCGAACGCGTTACGCCGTTAGGGAAATATTTTTCGGCAAACGGTTTTGAGCTGACGAACAGATAGTCGAGCGCACCGAGTTTATCGACAAGACAACTCGGCAGCGCCTGATGTTGAATACTCACTGCGCCGACCACTTCGCCGCGACGCAGACGTTCCTGAGTGCGGGTTTCATCTTCTACCTGCAAGTTGAGGCGGATGGGCGAATCAGCCAACACAGGAGCCAGTGCCGGAAGCAACCACGTCGCCAGACTGTCGGCGTTGACCGCCAGTGAAAGCAGCAGCGGAGTCGAACCGGTTTGTTCATCGCCCAGCCACTCTTCTTCCAGCAGCTCCACCTGGCGTAGTAGCGCCAACAGTTTTTGCCCTTGTTCCGTCGGGCGCGGCGGTACGGTACGCACTAACAGCGGCTGCCCGAACATATTTTCCAGTTGCTTAATGCGCTGTGAGACGGCTGATTGTGTAATGCACAGCTTTTGTGCCGCGCGCTCAAATCCTCGTTCACGTATCACCGCATCCAGTGCCTGTAATGTTCTGTAGTCCGGGCGTTTCATTGCTGTTGTCTGCTCCTGGTAAATGCTTTTTCCTGCACTATGACACAATTTTGTGTCGGGTTGCATATACCGAAGCCGTTGGCGGGTAACATTTGTATCAGTGGTTAACGCGCAGCTTAAAAGATCAGGGATTTGCGCTAATGCATTTCGCTCAGCGAGTTCGCGCCCTGGTTGTGTTGAATGGCGTGGCGTTATTGCCTCAGTTTGCCTGTAAACAGGGGCTTGCGAACGGGGAACTGGTGCGCCTGTTTGCACCGTGGAGCGGCATCCCCAGACCGTTGTATGCTTTATTTGCGGGGCGAAAGGGGATGCCCGCCATTGCGCGATATTTTATGGATGAGTTAACCACGCGGCTTGCCAACGGGGTCTGAATCACTTTTTTTGTATATAATGCGTGTGAAATTTCATACCACAGGCGAAACGATCATGACGCAGGATGAATTGAAAAAAGCAGTAGGATGGGCGGCACTTCAGTATGTTCAGCCCGGCACCATTGTTGGTGTAGGTACAGGTTCCACCGCCGCACACTTTATTGACGCACTCGGTACAATGAAAGGCCAGATTGAAGGGGCCGTTTCCAGTTCAGATGCTTCCACTGAAAAACTGAAAAGCCTCGGCATTCACGTTTTTGATCTCAACGAAGTCGACAGCCTTGGCATCTACGTTGATGGCGCAGATGAAATCAACGGCCACATGCAAATGATCAAAGGCGGCGGCGCGGCGCTGACCCGTGAAAAAATCATTGCTTCGGTTGCGGAAAAATTTATCTGTATTGCAGACGCTTCCAAGCAGGTTGATATTCTGGGCAAATTCCCGCTGCCAGTAGAAGTTATCCCGATGGCACGTAGTGCAGTGGCGCGCCAGCTGGTGAAACTGGGCGGTCGTCCGGAATACCGTCAGGGCGTAGTGACCGATAACGGCAACGTGATCCTCGACGTCCACGGCATGGAAATCCTTGACCCGATAGCGATGGAAAACGCCATAAATGCGATTCCTGGTGTGGTGACTGTTGGTTTGTTTGCTAACCGTGGCGCGGACGTTGCGCTGATTGGCACACCTGACGGTGTCAAAACTATTGTGAAATGATCTGACGGGGGAACCTCCCCCGTTAAAAAAATTCTCTTCATTAAATTTGGTGACATGTGTCACGTTTTTACCTGGCAATTGTCGATTGCTCTAAATAAATCTTCTAAACCAGCATATTCATCCAAGAAATACTTTTGCGTGATATTTCCTCAACATCGCGACGCAAACGTTCATATTGCCGCAATATTATTTTTTGATATGTTGAAAGGCGGATGCAAATCCGCACACAACATTTCAAAAGACAGGATTGGGTAAATGGCAAAGGTATCGCTGGAGAAAGACAAGATTAAGTTTCTGCTGGTAGAAGGCGTGCACCAAAAGGCGCTGGAAAGCCTTCGTGCAGCTGGTTACACCAACATCGAATTTCACAAAGGCGCGCTGGATGATGAACAATTAAAAGAATCCATCCGCGATGCCCACTTCATCGGCCTGCGATCCCGTACCCATCTGACTGAAGACGTGATCAACGCCGCAGAAAAACTGGTCGCTATTGGCTGTTTCTGTATCGGAACAAATCAGGTTGATCTGGATGCGGCGGCAAAGCGCGGGATCCCGGTATTTAACGCACCGTTCTCAAATACGCGCTCTGTTGCGGAGCTGGTGATTGGCGAACTGCTGCTGCTATTGCGCGGCGTGCCAGAAGCCAATGCTAAAGCGCATCGTGGCGTGTGGAACAAACTGGCGGCGGGTTCTTTTGAAGCGCGCGGCAAAAAGCTGGGTATCATCGGCTACGGTCATATTGGTACGCAATTGGGCATTCTGGCTGAATCGCTGGGAATGTATGTTTACTTTTATGATATTGAAAACAAACTGCCGCTGGGCAACGCCACTCAGGTACAGCATCTTTCTGACCTGCTGAATATGAGCGATGTGGTGAGTCTGCATGTACCAGAGAATCCGTCCACCAAAAATATGATGGGCGCGAAAGAGATTTCGCTAATGAAGCCCGGCTCGCTGCTGATTAATGCTTCGCGCGGTACTGTGGTGGATATTCCAGCGCTGTGTGACGCGCTGGCGAGCAAACATCTGGCGGGGGCGGCAATCGACGTATTCCCGACGGAACCGGCGACCAATAGCGATCCATTTACCTCTCCGCTGTGTGAATTCGACAATGTCCTTCTGACGCCACACATTGGCGGTTCGACTCAGGAAGCGCAGGAGAATATCGGCTTGGAAGTTGCGGGTAAATTGATCAAGTATTCTGACAATGGCTCAACGCTCTCTGCGGTGAACTTCCCGGAAGTCTCGCTGCCACTGCACGGTGGGCGTCGTCTGATGCACATCCACGAAAACCGTCCGGGCGTGCTAACTGCGCTCAACAAAATTTTTGCCGAGCAGGGCGTCAACATCGCCGCGCAATATCTACAAACTTCCGCCCAGATGGGTTATGTAGTTATTGATATTGAAGCCGACGAAGACGTTGCCGAAAAAGCGCTGCAGGCAATGAAAGCTATTCCGGGTACCATTCGCGCCCGTCTGCTGTACTAATTCCCCTTCTCTGAAAATTAACGGGCAGGTCACTGACTTGCCCGTTTTTTTATCCCTTCTCCACACCGTTGCCGCATTGCGCATTCTACTTTGCGAGTCTGCTCCAGAAAATAAATCAAAGTCAGATCAATGCGTTGTGTTTATTTAATGGGGATTTACGATGGCAGGGCAGCATGGGGCTGTAACGGTAAAGCCCTCACCGAAGCGAGGGCTTGAAGGAGAAGGGTTATGATGCGACTTGTCATCATACTGATTGTACTGTTACTCATAAGTTTCCCAGCTTATTAACAGTCAGTCACAGGGGAGGAACAATCCTCCCTTACCCTTACTCACTAAATTAGGTCAAAGAATCAACGATGTCAATCAGGGCGATGCGGGATGTATCGCCCTTACCATTCCCAGACTTTCGACGGTGTAACCACCGCAGGCAGTGGAATATCCCATTTCTCCACTGGGAGTTTTTCTACTAACTGGCAATCATGCGCATAACCCACCGGTTGCATTTTATAGTGCTGCCAGTTTTGTAAGGTCCGATCATAAAAACCACCGCCCATTCCCAAGCGTTGACCGTATTCATCAAAAGCCACCAGCGGCGTGATCAATACATCTAACCGGGAAAGGGGAAGCACATCGCGCACGTCCAGTTTTGGCTCGTGGATCTTCAACCTGTTCATCACCAGTTCGCTTTGCGGATGGTAATTCAGGAACAGCAAGTTACCGGCACTAAAGGGATGCAAAACTGGAAGATATACGCGCTTACCGGCGCGCCAGAGTTGTTCTATGAGTGGCTGGGTGTCGAGTTCGCCATCAAAAGAGAGGAATACAGCGACCGTATGCGCCATCACCACTGGGGGATACGTCATCATCCGGGTAGCGGCTTGTTGACCCATTTCCTGCTGTTGTTCCGGCGTTAACGTACGACGACGTTGCCGAATCATTTTGCGGATTTCTTGTCGGGATAATGTCAGTGGGAGTTCTGGTAGTTGCGTCATGGCTGGTGCCAGGTAAGAAGGGAATCTCCGAGATGCCGCCGCAGGCTGTAACCCTTGAACCCTTGGTTCAAGGTGAATGTGTCGTCGCAGTTTTAAGGCTTCTCGGACGGACCGAGCATGCTCACCAACCGCGGAGCGCCACATTCTTGTGGTATGAAATATCGGCTCAGGGGACTGGCCCGCTTGCGAACATCTCAGAGAAATTTTGTCTTCACGGTTACTCTACCACAGTAAACCGAAAAGTGTCATTCAAAGTTTTGGTTAGTTTTTTCGGTGATGCGACCTTGTTCAAGTAACGCTTGTTCTATGGTCTGCTGCAGCATCCGAATACGCTGTTCCATACTTGCTGCGTAGTCACGAGTCTTCGCTTTTTCTTGCGCTAACTCATAGCTGATATTCAATGCGGCAATGAAGACCAACTGTTCAGTATTTGTGACTCTAGTGCGTTCTTTCAGATCTTGCAACCGTTGGTTCAGATCGTCCGCTGCCTGATTCAACGCATCCCTTTGGTCAGGCGGGCAGTTCACACGCAGTGAACGGCCAAAAATTTGGATATCGACGGGTTGTGCAGACATGCCACCTTCCTGCTGATTGACTGCGCTGCCTTCGTCTTTAGACCCATGGTCTGCGAAGGGGCGACACTATAGCTACCCTGATGAGAAGAGACAAGCCCTTTTCTGGTCCACCAGGGCCCAAAGTGGTAGCATATCATGAATATTCCTCCCTTTGACGACGAATGCTTATGTCTATACAGAACGAAATGCCTGGTTACAACGAAATGAACCAGTATCTGAACCAACAAGGGACGGGTCTGACCCCTGCTGAGATGCATGGTTTAATCAGTGGGATGATATGTGGCGGTAACGATGACAGCTCATGGCTGCCGCTACTTCACGACCTGACGAACGAAGGCATGGCTTTCGGTCATGAGCTGGCACAGGCACTGCGCAAAATGCACTCTGCCACCAGCGATGCCCTGCAGGATGACGGCTTCCTTTTTCAGCTTTATCTGCCTGATGGCGATGATGTCAGCGTTTTCGATCGGGCTGATGCGCTGGCTGGTTGGGTCAATCACTTCCTGCTTGGTCTTGGCGTTACGCAACCGAAGCTGGACAAAGTGACCGGCGAAACCGGTGAAGCCATCGACGATCTGCGTAACATCGCGCAGTTGGGTTACGACGAAGACGAAGATCAGGAAGAGCTTGAAATGTCGCTTGAAGAGATCATCGAGTACGTCCGTGTTGCCGCGCTGTTATGCCACGACACCTTTACTCATCCGCAACCGACCGCGCCAGAAGTACAAAAACCGACTCTACACTAAAAACAAAAAATGTAAGGAGAGTGTTATGAGTGATATATCCCGGCAAGAGTTTCAGCGTCGCCGTCAGGCCCTGGTAGAGCAAATGCAACCCGGCAGCGCCGCGCTGATTTTTGCTGCACCAGAAGTAACACGTAGCGCCGACAGCGAATACCCCTATCGTCAGAACAGTGACTTCTGGTACTTCACCGGCTTTAACGAACCGGAAGCGGTGCTGGTGCTGATTAAAAGCGATGACACTCATAACCACAGCGTTTTGTTTAACCGCGTTCGCGACCTGACGGCAGAGATCTGGTTTGGTCGTCGCTTAGGCCAGGATGCCGCGCCAGAGAAACTGGGCGTTGACCGCGCACTGGCATTCAGCGAAATCAATCAGCAACTTTATCAACTACTTAATGGTCTGGATGTGGTTTACCACGCCCAGGGCGAATATGCATATGCTGATGAAATCGTGAACAGCGCGCTTGAGAAACTGCGTAAAGGTTCGCGGCAAAATCTCACCGCACCGGCAACGATGATCGACTGGCGTCCTGTTGTTCATGAAATGCGCCTGTTCAAATCACCAGAAGAGATTGCCGTACTTCGCCGCGCGGGTGAAATCACCGCACTGGCGCATACACGGGCGATGGAAAAATGCCGTCCGGGGATGTTCGAGTACCATCTGGAAGGCGAAATTCACCACGAATTTAACCGCCACGGTGCGCGTTACCCTTCCTATAACACCATTGTTGGCAGCGGTGAAAACGGCTGCATTTTGCACTACACCGAAAACGAGTGTGAACTGCGTGACGGTGACCTGGTGTTGATTGACGCGGGTTGTGAATACAAAGGTTACGCTGGCGACATTACCCGCACCTTCCCGGTCAACGGCAAATTCACTCAGGCTCAGCGTGAAATCTATGACATTGTGCTGGAGTCTCTTGAAACCAGCCTGCGTCTGTATCGTCCGGGAACTTCCATTCAGGAAGTCACTGGTGAAGTGGTGCGCATCATGGTTAGCGGTCTGGTAAAACTCGGTATCCTGAAAGGTGATGTTGATGAACTGATCGCTCAGAACGCCCATCGTCCTTTCTTTATGCATGGCCTTAGCCACTGGTTAGGACTGGATGTTCATGACGTTGGTGTTTATGGTCAGGATCGCTCGCGTATTCTGGAACCGGGTATGGTTCTGACCGTAGAACCAGGGCTGTATATTGCGCCGGATGCAGAAGTGCCAGAACAGTATCGCGGTATCGGCATTCGTATTGAAGACGACATTGTGATTACCGAAACCGGTAATGAAAACCTCACCGCCAGCGTGGTGAAAAAGCCGGAAGAAATCGAAGCGTTGATGGCAGCTGCGAGAAAGCAATGAGCGTAATCATCGTCGGTGGCGGCATGGCGGGCACGACGCTGGCGCTGGCTATTTCCCGGTTAAGTCACGGGGCGCTGCCAGTACATTTGATTGAAGCGACCGCGCCAGAGTCACATGCGCATCCGGGCTTTGATGGACGAGCTATTGCGCTGGCGGCGGGTACCTGTCAGCAACTGGCGCGCATCGGCGTCTGGCAATCTCTGGCTGATTGCGCAACTGCCATCACCACAGTGCATGTCAGCGATCGTGGTCACGCTGGATTTGTCACCCTCGCCGCAGAAGATTACCAACTGGCGGCGCTGGGGCAGGTTGTCGAATTGCACAATGTCGGGCAACGGCTGTTTGCATTGCTGCGCAAAGCACCTGGTGTAACGCTGCATTGCCCTGATCGCGTGGCTAACGTTGCCCGTACTCAGAGCCACGTTGAAGTGACGCTGGAGAGTGGTGAGACGCTGACGGGCCGCGTGCTGGTAGCCGCTGATGGCACCCATTCAGCGTTAGCCACCGTGTGCGGCGTTGACTGGCAGCAGGATCCTTACGAACAACTGGCTGTGATTGCGAACGTTGCGACTTCCGTTGCGCATGAAGGGCGCGCTTTTGAACGCTTTACGCAACATGGCCCGCTGGCGATGTTGCCGATGTCTGACGGACGCTGTTCGCTGGTCTGGTGTCATCCACTGGAACGGCGCGAAGAGGTGCTGTCGTGGAGCGACGAGAAGTTTTGCCGTGAACTCCAGTCGGCCTTTGGCTGGCGACTTGGGAAAATTACTCATGCCGGTAAACGCAGTGCTTATCCGCTAGCGCTAACCCGCGCCGCCAAACCTATTACCCATCGTACCGTGCTGGTGGGCAATGCGGCGCAAACTCTGCATCCCATCGCCGGGCAAGGATTTAACCTCGGTATGCGTGATGTCATGAGCCTTGCGGAAACCCTGACTCAGGCGCAGGAACGCGGAGAAGACATGGGTGATTACGGCGTATTGTGCCGTTATCAGCAGCGTCGACAGAGCGATCGCGAAGCAACCATCGGCGTCACGGACAGCCTTGTACATCTTTTTGCCAACCGTTGGACGCCGCTGGTTGTCGGGCGCAACATCGGGCTGATGACGATGGAATTATTTACCCCAGCACGCGATGTGCTGGCGCAGCGCACTCTTGGTTGGGTGGCGCGTTGAAGGCGGTTTTAAGGAATAAACAATGCAAAGTGTTGATGTAGCCATTGTTGGCGGCGGCATGGTCGGGCTGGCGGTTGCCTGCGGCTTACAGGGTAGCGGCTTACGCGTTGCCGTACTGGAGCAGCGCGTACCGGAACCTCTGGCGGCGGATGCACCACCACAACTGCGCGTTTCGGCTATCAATGCCGCCAGCGAAAAATTACTGACTCGTCTTGGCGTCTGGCAGGACATTCTCTCTCGTAGGGCCAGTTGCTATCACGGTATGGAAGTGTGGGACAAAGACAGTTTTGGTCACATCTCGTTTGACGATCAAAGCATGGGCTATAACCATCTTGGGCATATCGTTGAAAACTCAGTGATTCACTACGCGCTGTGGAACAAAGCGCAGCAGTCGTCAGATATCACTCTGTTGGCCCCCGCAGAATTACAGCAGGTCGCCTGGGGAGAAAATGAAACCTTCCTGACGTTGAAAGATGGCAGCATGTTAACGGCGCGTCTGGTGATTGGCGCAGACGGCGCTAATTCCTGGTTGCGCAACAAAGCCGATATTCCGCTGACTTTCTGGGATTATCAGCATCACGCGCTGGTGGCGACCATTCGCACGGAAGAACCGCATGATGCGGTGGCGCGGCAGGTTTTCCATGGCGAAGGCATTCTGGCCTTTTTACCGCTTAGCGATCCGTATCTTTGCTCGATTGTCTGGTCACTGTCGCCAGAGGAAGCGCTGCGGATGCAGCAGGCTAGTGAAGACGAATTTAATCGCGCGTTAAATATCGCTTTTGATAATCGCCTGGGCTTATGCAAGGTTGAAAGTGAGCGCCTGGTGTTCCCGCTAACGGGGCGTTATGCGCGCCAGTTTGCCGCGCACCGTCTGGCGCTGGTGGGCGACGCCGCGCATACCATTCACCCGTTGGCGGGGCAGGGGGTAAATCTCGGCTTTATGGATGCTGCAGAGCTGATTGCTGAACTGAAACGGTTGCATCGTCAGGGTAAAGACATCGGGCAGTACATTTACCTGCGTCGCTATGAGCGTAGCCGCAAGCACAGCGCGGCGCTGATGCTGGCTGGTATGCAGGGATTCCGCGATCTGTTTTCCGGGGCTAATCCGGCGAAAAAATTGCTGCGTGATATTGGTCTGAAACTGGCTGATACGCTTCCTGGCGTTAAGCCACAACTTATTCGTCAGGCAATGGGATTAAACGATTTGCCTGAATGGCTGCGTTAAATATTTCTCTTCTGCTGTTTATTTGATACCCATCACACTTTCATCTCCCGGTTTTTTCGCCGGGAGATTTTCCTCATTTGAAATAAACTAATTTCACCTGCGATTTCGCATTATATTTTCTAATGCCACGAATTTTTGATTTAGTGTTTTTTGACATTTTTTTAGTTCTTAATGTTGTCTTATTCAAATTAACTTTCTCATCTATTTATCTTTATATAGAGATTTGTTCATTTTTTGGTTTTTTATTCTGTTACGATTTTGGCGTTTTTTAACCATAAGCTAATGTGATGATCAATTTAACCTTATGGTTAACAGTCTGTTTCGGTGGTAAGTTCAGGCAAAAGAGAACGATTGCGTTGGGGACCGGGAGTGGCTCCGATGCTGGGTTTCGTGGTGATAATTTCACCATGAAAAAGTTGTCAGCCCCGCTTATTCAATGAGGACAAGATGGCACAACAGACTCCTTTGTATGAACAACACACGCTTTGCGGCGCTCGCATGGTGGATTTCCACGGCTGGATGATGCCGCTGCATTACGGTTCGCAAATCGACGAACATCATGCGGTACGTACCGATGCCGGAATGTTTGATGTGTCACATATGACCATCGTCGATCTTCACGGCAGCCGCACCCGGGAGTTTCTACGTTATCTGCTGGCGAACGATGTGGCGAAGCTCACCAAAAGCGGCAAAGCCCTTTACTCGGGGATGTTGAATGCCTCTGGCGGTGTGATAGATGATCTCATCGTCTACTACTTTACTGAAGATTTCTTCCGCCTCGTTGTTAACTCCGCCACCCGCGAAAAAGACCTCTCCTGGATTACCCAACACGCTGAACCTTTCGGCATCGAAATTACTGTTCGTGATGACCTTTCCATGATCGCCGTACAAGGGCCGAATGCGCAGGCAAAAGCTGCCACACTGTTTAATGACGCCCAGCGTCAGGCGGTGGAAGGGATGAAACCGTTCTTTGGCGTGCAGGCGGGCGATCTGTTTATTGCCACCACCGGTTACACCGGTGAAGCGGGCTACGAAATTGCGCTGCCCAATGAAAAAGCGGCCGATTTCTGGCGCGCGCTGGTGGAAGCGGGCGTTAAGCCATGTGGCCTGGGCGCGCGTGACACGCTGCGTCTGGAAGCGGGCATGAATTTGTATAGCCAGGAGATGGACGAAACTATTTCTCCTTTAGCCGCCAATATGGGCTGGACTATCGCCTGGGAACCGGCAGATCGTGACTTTATCGGTCGTGAAGCTCTGGAAGCGCAGCGTGAACATGGCACAGAAAAACTGGTTGGTCTGGTGATGACCGAAAAAGGCGTGCTGCGTAATGAACTGCCGGTACGTTTTACTGATGCGCAGGGCAACCAGCATGAAGGCATTATCACCAGCGGTACTTTCTCCCCAACGCTGGGTTATAGCATTGCGCTGGCGCGCGTGCCGGAAGGTATTGGTGAAACGGCGATTGTGCAAATTCGCAACCGTGAAATGCCGGTTAAAGTGACGAAACCTGTTTTTGTGCGTAACGGCAAAGCCGTCGCGTGATTTACTTTTTTGGAGATTGATTGATGAGCAACATACCAGCAGAACTGAAATACAGCAAAGAACACGAATGGTTGCGTAAAGAAGCCGACGGCACTTACACCGTTGGCATCACCGAACACGCTCAGGAGCTGTTAGGCGATATGGTGTTTGTTGACCTACCGGAAGTGGGCGCAACGGTTAGCGCGGGCGATGACTGCGCGGTTGCCGAATCGGTAAAAGCGGCGTCAGATATTTATGCGCCAGTAAGCGGTGAAATCGTGGCGGTAAACGATGCACTGAGCGATTCTCCGGAACTGGTGAACAGCGAACCGTATGCAGGCGGCTGGATTTTCAAAATCAAAGCCAGCGATGAAAGCGAACTGGAATCACTGCTGGATGCAACCGCATACGAAGCATTGTTAGAAGACGAGTAACGGCTTTATTCCTCTTCTGCGGGAGAGGATCAGGGTGAGGAAATTTACGCCTCACCCTCACTCTCTTCGCAAGGAGAGAGGTTCACAATTCACTGCACGTTTCAGGAACCATCGCTCATGACACAGACGTTAAGCCAGCTTGAAAACAGCGGCGCTTTTATTGAACGCCATATCGGACCGGACGCCGCGCAACAGCAAGAAATGCTGAATGCCGTTGGTGCACAATCGTTAAACGCGCTGACCGGCCAGATTGTGCCGAAAGATATTCAGCTTGCGACACCACCGCAGGTTGGCGCACCGGCGACCGAATACGCCGCACTGGCAGAACTCAAGGCTATTGCCAGTCGCAATAAACGCTTCACGTCTTACATCGGCATGGGTTACACCGCCGTGCAGCTACCGCCGGTTATCCTGCGTAACATGCTGGAAAATCCGGGCTGGTATACCGCGTATACTCCGTATCAACCTGAAGTCTCCCAGGGCCGCCTTGAAGCACTACTCAACTTCCAGCAGGTAACGCTGGATTTGACCGGGCTGGATATGGCTTCGGCTTCTCTTCTGGATGAGGCCACCGCTGCCGCCGAAGCAATGGCGATGGCGAAACGCGTCAGTAAACTGAAAAATGCCAACCGCTTCTTTGTTGCTTCTGACGTTCATCCGCAAACGCTGGATGTGGTCCGTACTCGTGCCGAAACCTTTGGTTTTGAAGTGATTGTCGATGACGCGCAAAAAGTGCTCGACCATCAGGACGTCTTCGGCGTGCTGTTACAGCAGGTCGGCACTACTGGTGAAATTCACGACTACACCGCGCTTATCAGCGAACTGAAATCACGCAAAATCGTGGTCAGCGTTGCCGCCGATATTATGGCGCTGGTGCTGTTAACTGCGCCGGGTAAACAGGGCGCGGATATTGTTTTTGGTTCGGCGCAACGCTTTGGCGTACCGATGGGCTATGGTGGCCCACACGCGGCATTCTTTGCGGCGAAAGACGAATACAAACGCTCAATGCCGGGCCGTATTATCGGTGTATCGAAAGATGCAGCTGGCAACACCGCTCTGCGCATGGCGATGCAGACTCGCGAGCAACATATTCGTCGTGAGAAAGCGAACTCCAACATTTGTACTTCCCAGGTACTGCTGGCAAACATTGCCAGCCTGTATGCCGTTTATCACGGTCCGGTTGGCCTGAAACGTATCGCTAATCGCATCCACCGTCTGACCGATATCCTGGCGGCGGGCCTGCAACAAAAAGGTCTGAAGCTGCGCCATGCGCACTATTTCGATACTTTGTGTGTGGAAGTGGCCGACAAAGCGGGCGTGCTGGCGCGTGCCGAAGCGGCTGAAATCAACCTGCGTAGCGATATTCTGAACGCGGTTGGGATCACCCTTGATGAAACAACCACGCGCGAAAACGTGATGCAGCTTTTCAGCGTGCTGTTGGGCGATAACCACGGGCTGGACATCGACACACTGGACAAAGACGTGGCTCACGACAGTCGCTCTATTCAGGCTGCGATGCTGCGCGACGACGAAATCCTCACCCATCCGGTGTTTAATCGCTACCACAGCGAAACCGAAATGATGCGCTATATGCACTCGCTGGAGCGTAAAGATCTGGCGCTGAATCAGGCGATGATCCCGCTGGGTTCCTGCACCATGAAACTGAACGCCGCCGCCGAGATGATCCCGATCACCTGGCCGGAATTTGCCGAACTGCACCCGTTCTGCCCGCCAGAACAGGCTGAAGGTTATCAGCAGATGATCGCGCAGCTGGCTGACTGGCTGGTGAAACTGACCGGTTACGACGCCGTTTGTATGCAGCCGAACTCTGGCGCACAGGGCGAATACGCGGGCCTGCTGGCGATTCGTCATTATCATGAAAGCCGCAACGAAGGGCATCGCGATATCTGCCTGATCCCGGCTTCTGCGCACGGCACTAACCCGGCTTCCGCGCATATGTCAGGAATGCAGGTGGTGGTTGTTGCGTGTGATAAAAACGGCAACATCGATCTGACTGATCTGCGCGCGAAAGCGGAACAGGCGGGCGATAACCTCTCCTGTATCATGGTGACCTATCCTTCTACCCACGGCGTGTATGAAGAAACGATCCGTGAAGTGTGTGAAGTCGTGCATCAGTTCGGCGGTCAGGTTTACCTTGATGGCGCGAACATGAACGCTCAGGTTGGCATCACCTCGCCGGGCTTTATTGGTGCGGACGTTTCCCACCTTAACCTGCATAAAACTTTCTGCATTCCGCATGGCGGTGGTGGTCCGGGTATGGGACCGATCGGTGTGAAAGCGCATCTGGCTCCGTTTGTACCGGGTCATAGCGTGGTGCAAATCGAAGGCATGTTAACCCGTCAGGGCGCGGTTTCTGCGGCACCGTTCGGTAGTGCCTCTATCCTGCCAATCAGCTGGATGTACATCCGCATGATGGGCGCAGAAGGGCTGAAAAAAGCAAGCCAGGTGGCAATTCTTAACGCCAACTATATTGCCAGCCGTCTGCAGGATGCCTTCCCGGTGCTGTATACCGGTCGCGACGGTCGCGTGGCGCACGAATGTATTCTCGATATTCGCCCGCTGAAAGAAGAAACCGGCATCAGCGAGCTGGATATTGCCAAGCGCCTGATCGACTACGGTTTCCACGCGCCGACCATGTCGTTCCCGGTGGCGGGTACGCTGATGGTTGAACCGACTGAATCTGAAAGCAAAGTGGAACTGGATCGCTTTATCGATGCGATGCTGGCTATCCGCGCAGAAATTGATCAGGTGAAAGCCGGTGTCTGGCCGCTGGAAGATAACCCGCTGGTGAATGCGCCGCACATTCAAAGCGAACTGGTCGCCGAGTGGGCGCATCCGTACAGCCGTGAAGTTGCAGTATTCCCGGCAGGTGTGGCAGACAAATACTGGCCGACCGTGAAACGTCTGGATGATGTTTACGGCGACCGTAACCTGTTCTGCTCCTGCGTACCGATTAGCGAATACCAGTAATTTACTGATTCGACTATCTTATAAAGGCGCTTCGGCGCCTTTTTCGCTTGTTAATAAAGTGCGCTTTGTGTGTTTCGGCTGAGGCGTAATATAAAATATTGCGAGCTCAATATATTAAAAGAGTGCCAGGCCTGATGAGCGGAGCACATCAGGCACATCGGCTAATTACAGATTCTCGCCGTTGCTGGCAATCACCTCTTTGTACCAGTTAAAGCTCTTCTTACGTGAACGCGACATATCGCCAGTACCGTCGTCATGTTTATTCACATAGATAAAGCCGTAGCGTTTGCTGTACTGCCCGGTGGTGAACGACACACAGTCGATGCAGCCCCACGGCGTGTAGCCCATCAGGTCCACGCCATCGTAAGTCACCGCTTTTTTCATCTCTTCAATATGGGCACGCAGGTAATCAATGCGGTAATCGTCATTGATGCTGCCATCATCTTCCACTTTGTCGTAAGCGCCAAAACCGTTTTCGACAATAAACAGCGGCTTCTGGTAACGCTCATACAGCTCGCAAAGTGCGTAGCGCAGACCAACCGGATCAATCTGCCAGCCCCAGTCAGACGCTTTAACATACGGATTCGGTACGCTGCCTTCGAAACCAGAAATCGCATCGCCGGTGCCACCTTCGGCCTTCACCGCGTTGGTCATGTAATAGCTGAAGCCGAGATAATCGCAGGTGCCTTCGCGCAGTACATCCAGATCGCCGTCTTCCATTTTGATGTTAAATCCGCGGCGTTCCCACTCGTTCAACACATAGGACGGGTAATAGCCACGCAACTGCACATCGGTAAAGACGTAACGTTCGCGCATCGACTCCTGGGCAAACATCACATCGTCCGGGTTACAGGAGTAAGGATAGAGCGGCACCATCGCCAGCATACAACCGACTTTCATCTCCGGGTTGATGCGATGCGCGGCTTTCACCGCCAGGGCGCTGGCGACAAACTGGTGATGCAGCACCTGATACATGGTCTCTTCCGGGTTTTCATGTTCGGTATACACCACGCCGGAGCAGCAGTAACCGAACAGCGGTGCACGCCAGTTACGCTGGTTGTTAATTTCGTTGAAGGTCATCCAGTATTTGACTTTGTGCTTATAGCGTTCGAATACCACTTCCGCGAAACGGACAAAGAAATCAACCACTTTACGGTTGGTCCAGCTACCGTATTGCTGCACCAGATGCAGCGGCATTTCAAAGTGGGAGAGGGTGATCACCGGTTCGATGTTGTATTTCAGCAGTTCATCGATCATATCATCGTAGAACTTCAGCCCTTCTTCGTTTGGCTGAGCTTCATCGCCTTTTGGAAAAATGCGCGTCCAGGCGATGGAAGTACGAAAACATTTGAAGCCCATTTCGGCAAATAGCTTGATGTCCTCCTTGTAGTGACCATAAAAATCAACGGCTTCATGGTTTGGATAGTATTTGCCAGGCACAACTTCTTTGGTGATTTCGCGCGGCACGCCGTGTGCGCCACCGGTCAAAACGTCACAAATGCTCGGCCCTTTGCCGCCTTTGTTCCAGCCGCCTTCGACCTGATGAGCGGCAACTGCGCCGCCCCATAAGAAATCTTTCGGTAAGGTGAGTTTTTTCACTATCATAGGCTCCAGATGAGTCAATTCTTACAGGAAATATTACCATGCAGCCAAACGACATCACTTTTTTTCAACGTTTCCAGGATGACATTCTGGCTGGGCGTAAAACCATCACCATCCGCGACGAGTCTGAATCGCACTTCAAAACGGGTGATGTGCTTCGTGTCGGACGTTTTGAAGATGACGGTTATTTTTGCACGATTGAAGTCACCGCAACCTCAACCGTAACGCTGGATACGCTGACGGAAAAACATGCAGAGCAGGAAAATATGACCCTGACTGAACTGAAAAAGGTCATTGCCGACATCTATCCCGACCAGACACAGTTTTATGTGATTGAATTTAAATGTCTTTAAATTGAACTCACGCCTGTTAGTTGAAATTTTGCATTTAATTTCATGATTTTTCGGAGATTAATCTCAAATCAGAATTTATTTTAGCTAACAGGTGTTCACTGGAACTATTCTCAGTTACGCTGGAGAGGTATACATGTGCGTGTACGTTTTTCCGGAGTAAGTTATGGTTCAGAAGCCCCTCATTAAGCAGGGATATTCGCTGGCAGAGGAAATTGCCAACAGCGTCAGTCACGGCATTGGGCTGGTGTTTGGTATCGTTGGGCTGGTGTTGCTACTGGTTCAGGCGGTGGATCTCAATGCCAGCGCCACGGCGATAACCAGTTACAGCCTCTATGGCGGCAGTATGATCCTGCTGTTCCTCGCTTCGACGCTCTATCACGCCATTCCCCATCAACGGGCAAAAATGTGGCTGAAGAAATTTGACCACTGTGCCATTTATCTGTTGATTGCCGGAACCTACACGCCGTTTTTGCTGGTGGGGCTGGATTCTCCGTTAGCGCGCGGGTTGATGATTGTTATCTGGAGCCTGGCATTGCTGGGTATTCTGTTTAAACTGACCATCGCGCACCGATTCAAAATTTTATCTCTGGTGACCTATCTAGCGATGGGCTGGCTGTCGCTGGTGGTAATTTATGAAATGGCAGTTAAGCTCGCGGCGGGCAGCGTTACCTTACTGGCGGTAGGCGGTGTGGTTTATTCGCTCGGGGTGATTTTCTACGTCTGCAAGCGCATTCCATACAATCATGCCATCTGGCACGGCTTTGTGCTCGGCGGTAGTGTGTGCCACTTTCTGGCGATCTATTTGTATATTGGGCAGGCGTAATTGGCGTGCCTTTGTAGGCCTGAAAAGACACACCAGTGTCGCATCAGGCGATAAATGCCTGATGCGATACAGAGATTTACTCTTCCAGCGAATATGGCAGTGGCTCGATACGCAATGTATTCGCATCGTCACGCACGCGGAAGATGCTGTCCGGTTCCATATCGTTATTCATGACAACCTGCACCACAACCTGACCATCTTCCAGTTTGACCGTAGCCAGCACCGTACCGGTACGACGCCAGTTCTCGCCCATTTTCAGCTCTAAGTCTTCACCAGCTTCCGGCAGTCGGCTGGCGCTACCCTTCAGCAACCAGAGCGCGCGTTTGTTGGCACCACGGAATTTTGCTCGCGCCACCATCTCTTGTCCGGTATAGCAGCCTTTCTTAAAGCTGATACCGCCCAGCGCCTGGAGGTTGGTCGCCTGGGGGATAAACTGCCCGCTGTTGGCGGCATCAATCACCGGAAAACCCGCTTCAATGTTTAATGCCAGCCACTGTTGGCTATTGTTCAGTTCCGCTTCACCGCGCAGTTTATCGGTCAGCATATTGGCAGTAGCTTCATCGGTTACGATCAGGAAACGTTCTGCCGGGTGTTCAAACCATAGCAACGTGGTCGCGCCTTCTTTGACTACCTGTTTTTCTCTCGAAGGTAGTTCACTAAAGAGATTTGCCAACGCGGCGCGCGCCTGAAAACCGGCAACACCAAGCAGCACACGCTCGTCGTCTGGCGCGATGGTCACTTTAGAGAACACCGCATATTTTTTCAGTTCAGTCAGCTGCGGTTCACGCACGCTGCGCCGTTCAATCCATGCAAAGCCATCGCCGTCGCGGAACAGACGTAAATTGCTCCACATTTTACCTTTGGCGTCGCAATGGGCGGCGAGCAGGTGCTGATCTTCAGTCATCTGGCTGACATCTGCTGTCACCTGGCCTTGCATATATTTTTCGCTGTCCGCGCCAGTAATAGTGGCAAGCGCCCAGTCATCAAGCGTCATCAGCGTCAGTGGCAAACGGGCAGAAGCCGTAGGCTGACGGGGAGGAAAAGGTGTAAAAGCCATAATAGAGTCCTGAGTTGCTTAACGGCGTATTAATAACTAATGGTAAAAGAGCTATGAGGCAATGCAAGTGCTTTCACTACGCGATCTGTGCCTTCTGCGAGGCGACTTCCAAAAAAATGAAGCCCTTGAATTGTTGTGAATTAATTTCGCGATCGCGATTGTGTTTACTGATATTCCCGTAAAAGAAGTCGAAAAACACGTTACAATAGCCGGGTACTGGATTTTCGTGAGACAGGAAGAAGATGGACATTAACAACAAAGCCCGCATTCATTGGGCATGCCGCCGTGGTATGCGCGAACTCGATATTTCAATCATGCCGTTTTTCGAACATGAGTACGACAGCTTAAGCGATGACGAAAAACGCATCTTTATTCGTTTGCTGGAATGTGACGATCCGGACCTGTTTAACTGGCTGATGAATCACGGTAAACCGGCCGATGCAGAACTGGAAATGATGGTCCGACTCATCCAGACACGGAACCGGGAACGTGGTCCTGTGGCAATCTGATTTGCGCGTCTCCTGGCGCGCACAGTGGCTTTCCTTGCTGATTCATGGGCTGGTTGCCGCTGTTATTTTACTCATGCCCTGGCCGCTCAGTTACACCCCGTTATGGATGGTGTTACTTTCGCTGGTGGTGTTTGATTGCGTTCGCAGCCAGCGGCGCATTAATGCTCGCCAGGGGGAAATTCGCTTGTTGATGGACGGGCGTTTGCGTTGGCAAGGGCAGGAGTGGAGCATCGTCAAAGCGCCGTGGATGATTAAGAGCGGCATGATGCTGCGTTTACGTTCTGACAGCGGAAAACGGCAACATTTATGGCTGGCAGCTGACAGCATGGACGAAGCCGAATGGCGGGATTTACGGCGGATATTGTTACAACAAGAGACGCAAAGATAAAGATGACGGCAAAGCATATGTGCTAAGCCGTCAGTGACATCAGGCGTAATGCTCTGCCATTTCGTTGAGGATTTGCTCGCACCAGCTCTGAATACGCTCGTCGCTAAGGTCATACTGGTTAGTTTCATCCAGCGCCAGACCCACGAACAGTTGCCCGTCAGCAATCACCGGTTTCGGGCTGGTAAATTCATATCCTTCCGTTGGCCAGTAGCCGACGAACTTCACGCCTTTGGTCGAGAGTTTGTCATGCAGCATACCGAGCGCATCGAGGAACCACTCGCCGTATCCCAGTTGATCGCCAAGCCCATACAGCGCAACAATTTTACCTTCGAGGTTCAGGTCGTCGAGCTGATCCCAGACGGCTTCCCAGTCTTCCTGGATTTCGCCAAAATCCCAGGTCGGGATACCCAGAATGAGCACATCGTACTGCTCCATTAATTTCGGGGAGTCGTCCTTGAGGTTATGTAAGGTCACCAGTTCTGGGCCGATAATATCGCGGATTTTTTCTGCCGCCATTTCGGTGTAACAGGTGCTGGAACCGTAAAAAAGACCCATATTCATAACGTAAGCTTCTCGATTCTGCTGTGGCTTTTGCGGCTAGTGTATCAGAATCGCTTTAGTCACGGCACAATAAGGCATAATGGATCAAATGAGTGACCATAAGGGGCGCAAGTGAAACAGGATCTGGCACGCATCGAGCAGTTTCTTGATGCTCTGTGGCTGGAAAAAAATCTGGCTGAAAATACGTTGAACGCTTACCGTCGCGATCTGTCAATGATGGTGGAGTGGTTGCATCACCGCGGGTTGACGCTGGCGACGGCGCAAAGTGACGATTTGCAGGCATTACTGGCAGAACGGCTGGAGGGCGGATATAAAGCCACCAGCTCAGCGCGTTTGCTGAGTGCAGTGCGCCGATTGTTCCAGTATCTTTATCGCGAAAAGTTTCGTGAAGATGATCCCAGTGCGCATCTCGCTTCACCGAAATTGCCCCAGCGTTTGCCAAAAGATTTAAGCGAAGCGCAGGTCGAACGTTTATTACAGGCACCATTAATTGATCAGCCACTGGAGCTACGCGATAAAGCCATGCTTGAAGTGTTGTATGCTACCGGACTGCGTGTCTCTGAACTGGTCGGGCTGACAATGAGTGATATCAGCCTGCGTCAGGGCGTGGTGCGGGTCATTGGTAAAGGCAACAAAGAGCGCCTGGTGCCGTTAGGTGAAGAGGCGGTTTACTGGCTGGAAACCTATCTGGAACATGGGCGTCCGTGGCTGTTGAATGGTGTGTCAATTGACGTGTTGTTTCCCAGCCAGCGTGCGCAGCAGATGACGCGACAGACCTTCTGGCACCGCATTAAACATTATGCCGTGCTGGCGGGTATCGACAGCGAAAAGCTGTCACCGCATGTGTTGCGTCACGCTTTTGCCACTCACTTATTAAATCATGGTGCGGATTTGCGCGTGGTGCAGATGCTACTGGGCCACAGCGATCTCTCCACCACGCAAATTTATACGCATGTCGCTACCGAGCGTCTGCGGCAACTTCATCAACAGCATCACCCGCGGGCGTGATGTCTGAAAAGAACAGGAAAATTTATGAAGAAAGGTTTTATGTTATTTACCTTGTTGGCAGCGTTTTCAGGCTTTGTTCAGGCTGATGACGCGGCAATTCAACAAACGTTAGCCAAAATGGGCATCAAAAGCAGCGATATTCAGCCCGCGCCCGTAGCTGGCATGAAGACAGTTCTGACTAACAGCGGTGTGTTGTACATCACCGATGATGGTAAACATATCATTCAGGGGCCAATGTATGACGTTAGTGGCACGGCTCCGGTCAATGTCACCAATAAGATGCTGTTAAAGCAGTTGAATGCGCTTGAAAAAGAGATGATCGTTTATAAAGCGCCGCAGGAAAAACACGTCATCACCGTGTTTACTGATATTACCTGTGGTTACTGCCACAAACTGCATGAGCAAATGGCAGACTATAACGCGCTGGGGATCACCGTGCGTTATCTTGCTTTCCCGCGCCAGGGGCTGGACAGCGATGCAGAGAAAGAAATGAAAGCTATCTGGTGTGCGAAAGATAAAAACAAAGCGTTTGATGATGTGATGGCAGGTAAAAGCGTCGCACCAGCCAGCTGCGACGTGGATATTGCCGACCATTACGCACTTGGCGTCCAGCTTGGCGTTAGCGGTACTCCGGCAGTTGTGCTGAGCAATGGCACACTTGTTCCGGGTTACCAGCCGCCGAAAGACATGAAAGAATTCCTCGACGAACACCAAAAAATGACCAGCGGTAAATAATTCGCGTGAAACAACAGATACAACTTCGTCGCCGAGAAGTCGATGAAACGGCCGACTTGCCCGCTGAATTGCCTCCCTTGCTGCGCCGTTTATATGCCAGCCGGGGTGTGCGTAGCGCGCAGGAACTGGAACGCAGTGTTAAAGGCATGCTGCCCTGGCAGCAACTGAGCGGCGTCGAAAAGGCCGTTGAGATCCTTTACAACGCTTTTCGCGAAGGAACGCGGATTATTGTGGTCGGTGATTTCGACGCCGACGGTGCGACCAGCACGGCTCTAAGCGTGCTGGCGATGCGCTCGCTTGGTTGCAGCAATATCGACTACCTGGTTCCAAACCGTTTCGAAGACGGTTACGGCTTAAGCCCGGAAGTAGTCGATCAGGCTCATGCCCGTGGCGCGCAGTTAATTGTCACGGTGGATAACGGTATTTCCTCCCATGCGGGGGTTGAACACGCTCGTTCGTTGGGCATTCCGGTTATTGTTACCGATCACCATTTGCCAGGCGACACATTACCCGCAGCGGAAGCGATCATTAACCCTAACTTGCGCGACTGTAATTTCCCGTCGAAATCACTGGCAGGCGTGGGTGTGGCGTTTTATCTGATGCTGGCGCTGCGCACCTTTTTGCGCGATCAGGGCTGGTTTGATGAGCGCGGCATCGCAATTCCTAATCTGGCAGAACTGCTGGATCTGGTAGCGTTGGGGACAGTGGCGGACGTCGTGCCGCTGGACGCTAATAATCGCATTCTGACCTGGCAGGGGATGAGTCGCATCCGTGCCGGAAAGTGCCGTCCGGGGATTAAAGCGCTGCTGGAAGTGGCCAATCGCGATCCACAAAAACTCGCCGCCAGCGATTTAGGTTTTGCGCTGGGGCCACGTCTCAATGCTGCCGGGCGACTGGACGATATGTCCGTTGGCGTGGCGCTGTTGTTGTGTGACAACATTGGCGAAGCGCGTGTGCTGGCGAATGAACTCGATGCACTAAACCAAACACGTAAAGAGATCGAACAGGGAATGCAGGTTGAAGCGCTCACTCTGTGCGAGAAGCTGGAACGTAGCCGCGACACGCTGCCAGGTGGGCTGGCAATGTATCACCCTGAATGGCATCAGGGCGTTGTTGGCATTCTGGCATCGCGTATCAAAGAGCGTTTTCACCGTCCGGTTATCGCCTTTGCGCCTGCGGGCGACGGTACGCTGAAAGGTTCCGGTCGCTCCATTCAGGGGCTGCATATGCGCGATGCGCTGGAGCGGCTAGACACGCTTTACCCCGGCATGATGCTCAAGTTTGGCGGCCATGCGATGGCGGCAGGATTGTCGCTGGAAGAGGATAAATTCGAACTCTTTCAGCAACGCTTTGGCGAACTGGTTACCGAGTGGTTAGATCCTTCTTTATTGCAAGGGGAAGTGGTATCAGACGGCCCATTAAGTGCGGCAGAGATGACCATGGAAGTGGCGCAGCTGTTGCGTGATGCTGGCCCGTGGGGGCAGATGTTCCCGGAACCGTTGTTTGACGGTCATTTCCGTCTGTTGCAACAGCGGCTGGTGGGCGAGCGTCATTTGAAGGTGATGGTCGAACCGGTCGGCGGCGGTCCACTGCTGGACGGGATTGCTTTTAATGTCGATACCGCCCTCTGGCCGGATAACGGTGTGCGCGAAGTGCAACTGGCTTACAAGCTCGATATCAACGAGTTTCGCGGCAACCGCAGCCTGCAAATTATCATCGACAATATCTGGCCAATTTAGCGTCATCTTCTCTATAAAAAAGAGCGTGGATTGGGTACAATCCCGCTCTTATCACCGCATTTTGACTAGCTCAATAAAAGAAATCAGACCATGTTTGAAATTAATCCGGTAAATAATCGCATTCAGGACCTCACGGAACGCTCCGACGTTCTTAGGGGGTATCTTTGACTACGACGCCAAGAAAGAGCGTCTGGAAGAAGTAAACGCCGAGCTGGAACAGCCGGATGTCTGGAACGAACCCGAACGCGCACAGGCGCTGGGTAAAGAGCGTTCCTCCCTCGAAGCCGTTGTCGACACCCTCGACCAAATGAAACAGGGGCTGGAAGATGTTTCTGGTCTGCTGGAACTGGCTGTAGAAGCTGACGACGAAGAAACCTTTAACGAAGCCGTTGCTGAACTCGACGCCCTGGAAGAAAAACTGGCGCAGCTTGAGTTCCGCCGTATGTTCTCTGGCGAATATGACAGCGCCGACTGCTACCTCGATATTCAGGCGGGGTCTGGCGGTACGGAAGCACAGGACTGGGCGAGCATGCTTGAGCGTATGTATCTGCGCTGGGCAGAATCGCGTGGTTTCAAAACTGAAATTATCGAAGAGTCGGAAGGTGAAGTGGCGGGTATTAAATCCGTAACGATCAAAATCTCCGGCGATTACGCTTACGGCTGGCTGCGTACAGAAACTGGCGTTCACCGCCTGGTGCGTAAGAGCCCGTTTGACTCCGGCGGTCGTCGCCACACGTCGTTCAGCTCCGCGTTTGTTTACCCGGAAGTTGATGACGATATCGATATCGAAATCAATCCGGCGGATCTGCGCATTGACGTTTATCGCGCGTCCGGCGCGGGCGGTCAGCACGTTAACCGTACCGAATCTGCGGTGCGTATTACTCACATCCCGACCGGGATCGTGACTCAGTGCCAGAACGACCGTTCCCAGCACAAGAACAAAGACCAGGCCATGAAGCAGATGAAAGCGAAGCTTTATGAACTGGAGATGCAGAAGAAAAATGCCGAGAAACAGGCGATGGAAGACAATAAATCCGACATCGGCTGGGGCAGCCAGATTCGTTCTTATGTCCTTGATGACTCCCGCATTAAAGATCTGCGTACCGGGGTAGAAACCCGCAACACGCAGGCCGTGCTGGACGGCAGCCTGGATCAATTTATCGAAGCAAGTTTGAAAGCAGGGTTATGAGGAACCAACATGTCTGAACAACACGCACAGGGCGCTGACGCGGTAGTCGATCTTAACAATGAACTGAAAACGCGTCGTGAGAAGCTGGCGAACCTGCGTGAGCAGGGGATTGCCTTCCCGAACGATTTCCGTCGCGATCATACCTCTGACCAATTGCACGCAGAATTCGACGGTAAAGAGAACGAAGAACTGGAAGCGCTGAACATCGAAGTCGCCGTTGCTGGCCGCATGATGACCCGTCGTATTATGGGTAAAGCGTCTTTCGTTACCCTGCAGGACGTTGGCGGTCGCATTCAGTTGTACGTTGCCCGTGACGATCTGCCGGAAGGCGTTTACAACGAGCAGTTCAAAAAATGGGACCTCGGCGATATCCTCGGCGCGAAAGGTAAACTGTTCAAAACCAAAACCGGCGAACTGTCTATCCACTGTACCGAGCTGCGTCTGCTGACCAAAGCACTGCGTCCGCTGCCGGATAAATTCCACGGCTTGCAGGATCAGGAAGCGCGCTATCGTCAGCGTTATCTGGATCTCATCTCTAACGATGAATCCCGCAACACCTTTAAAGTGCGCTCGCAGATCCTCTCTGGTATTCGCCAGTTCATGGTGAACCGCGGCTTTATGGAAGTTGAAACGCCGATGATGCAGGTGATCCCTGGCGGTGCCGCTGCGCGTCCGTTTATCACTCACCATAACGCGCTGGATCTCGACATGTACCTGCGTATCGCGCCGGAACTGTACCTCAAGCGTCTGGTGGTCGGTGGCTTCGAGCGTGTATTCGAAATCAACCGTAACTTCCGTAACGAAGGTATTTCCGTACGTCATAACCCAGAGTTCACCATGATGGAACTCTATATGGCTTACGCAGATTACAAAGATCTTATCGAGCTGACCGAATCGCTGTTCCGTACTCTGGCACAGGATATTCTCGGTAAGACGGAAGTGACCTACGGCGACGTAACGCTGGACTTCGGTAAACCGTTCGAAAAACTGACCATGCGTGAAGCGATCAAGAAATATCGCCCGGAAACTGACATGGCGGATCTGGACAACTTCGACTCTGCGAAAGCGATTGCTGAATCTATCGGCATCCACGTTGAGAAAAGCTGGGGTCTGGGCCGTATCGTTACCGAGATCTTCGAAGAAGTGGCAGAAGCACATCTGATCCAGCCGACCTTCATTACTGAATATCCGGCAGAAGTTTCTCCTCTGGCGCGTCGTAACGACGTTAACCCGGAAATCACAGACCGCTTTGAGTTCTTCATTGGTGGGCGTGAAATCGGTAACGGCTTTAGCGAACTGAATGACGCGGAAGATCAGGCGCAGCGCTTCCTGGATCAGGTTGCCGCGAAAGATGCAGGTGACGACGAAGCGATGTTCTACGACGAAGATTATGTCACCGCACTGGAACATGGCTTACCACCGACAGCCGGTCTGGGAATTGGTATCGACCGTATGGTAATGCTGTTCACCAACAGCCATACCATCCGCGACGTTATTCTGTTCCCGGCGATGCGTCCGGTGAAATAAGCATTACGTTATGCTCACAACCCCGGCAAATGTCGGGGTTTTTTATTTAAGCTGGGTAAATGCAGATAATCGTTTTCTGGCTTCGCGATTTGTCGCCTGCATCACCATCCACGGACTGAATGCCCACGGCGTGGCATCAATACCGCGTAATACATCTGCTAAATCACACCATTGATAATCCATCACTTCATCATCGTTGATCTGTAACGCACTGGTGGTGCGTGCGGCAAATACCGGACACACTTCATTTTCCACAATGCCATTCGGATCGGTGGCGCGATAGCGAAAGTCAGGATAGATAGATTCAGGAGGCGTAATTTCTACGCCAAGCTCATAACGGCAACGGCGGATCACCGCCTCTTCGTTGCTTTCTCCCAGTTGTGGGTGCCCACAAACCGAGTTAGTCCACACGCCAGGCCATGCTTTTTTGCTAAGGGCGCGGCGGGTAACTAATAATTGCCCTTTGGCATTAAACAGCCAACTGGAAAACGCGAGATGTAAGAGGGTGTCTGCCGTGTGTGCGGCATACTTTTCCAGCGTACCCGTGGGAACTCCCTGTGCATTCAATAAAATGACGTGTTCCGTTTGCATAATTTCTCACATGTAATTCTGATCACTCATCATTATAGATAATAGAAGAGTGAAATGATTAACCAAGTGAGCGTTTATCGACAACCGCCCGTTTTGAGCGGATGTCGACAGGTAAAAACCATTTAAAAAAGCAGCATCATATATTTGAAGCGACTTTCAATGGCCATTGCAACACAATCAGAAATGACAGGAATAGAGAGAGTAAAAAGCAACAGCAGACTGAATATAGCGCGCATTAAAAGATTCATATTATTCTCCATGCTCATTTTTCTTCAGCTTGCGCATCAGAAGCCACATACGTACTGTCCTGACTTTTAAATCTTTATCAGAGACGGATTCCTTCACCAGGTCAGCATGATGCTGGTAGCCATTAAAGAAGACGTTCAGCACAACGGCGCTAAGGGTTGCGAGCATAATGCCGCTATGCAGCAACGGTTGCAGTACGGCCGGTAACTTAGAAAAGAAATCGTGAGAGAGCGTTGGCGTCATGCCAACACCGAGACTGATCGCCACAATATAGAGGTTGTAACGGTTAGTGGTGTAGTTACAGCGCGACAGAATTCGAATCCCTGTCGCCAGTACCATGCCGAACATCACCAGCCCCGCGCCGCCCAGCACAAATTGCGGAATCGAGGCCACCAGCACCGCCATTTTGGGCACCATGCCGAACAGGATCAAAATGATACCGGAAGCAATGCACACCCAGCGGCTATGAACGCGCGTCACGCTAACCAGGCCAACGTTTTGAGAAAATGACGTGTGGGGGAAGCTGTTAAACGTTCCGCCTATCATTGTCCCTACACCATCGACACGCAGCCCGCGAATAATATCGTGTGAAGAGAGTTTACGACCGACTATTTCACCCAGTGCCAGGAACATCCCCATCGACTCGATAAACACGATGATTAACACGGCAGTCATGGTCAGAATGGAAACGGGATCGAAAATCGGCATACCAAATGACATCGGCGTGACAATCGCAAACCATGAAGCATCATGTAGCCCGGATAAATTGACTTCATTCATCATCCACGAAAGTAAAAAGCCAAATACAATCCCCAGTAATACGGCGACGTTGGACATAAATCCTTTCGCATAGCGAGTAATGAGCAAGATAAAAATTAAGACGGCAAAGGAGATACCTAAATAAACGGGATTACCATATTGCGGATTCCCTTTACCTCCGGCGGCCCAGTCAATACCCACCTGAATGATGCTAAGCCCGATAGAAGTAATCACCACACCGGTAACCAGTGGCGGGAATAAAGGCATCAAGCGACCGATAAGTGGCGCTAATAATGTGGTGATAAAACCCGCGGCGATAGTGGCACCGAATATCCCCAGCAGGCCGATATCCGGGTTCATACCAATAGCTATCATTGGTGTTACAGCGGCGAAGGTCACCGACATAATCACCGGCAGGCGGATCCCCATAAAGCGGCCGATACCGATACATTGCAATAATGTGACGATCCCGCAGCAAAAGAGATCCGAGCTAATGAGCATCGCAATAGCTTCTTTTGATAGGCCGAGTCGGTCACCAATCATAAGAGGAACAGCGACTGCACCTGCGTACATGACAAGGACGTGTTGCAGACCGAGTATGATCAGCTTTCCTGGTGATAATATGCGGTCAACCTCATCAGTTGGGCGGTCTTGCCCAGAAGATGAGGGAAGTTGGGAATCTATGGCGCTCATCAGTGTTTCTCCTTTCGCCCGCCAGAGTAAAAAGCAACCGTTTATGTTCATGAAACTGTCTAAACACATGCTCGTGGAGTGCCAGTTTTTGCGAGGAAGGGGAGTTAGAGACAGGAATTGCGGAGGCAATCACATAATCGTGGTTAAACCACGAAAATGAGAAGAGAACCTGACAATGGAATTATCTGTAATTTTCTCATATTGATATTTCATTAATCATTCTGGCATGTCGCACTCTCGCATTTAATCGTTTTTATCTGGATAGCATTCTTTTGATCGGCAATGTTGAAATAATGAAAGCGGCATAGATTGAGGGGCAATAATTTGAACTCAGTTGCAAAATTATAATTAAAACGGTCATGCTACCTAATATATGCCCGTTTATTGCATCGCGAAATTTGAGAAGACATAACTCATTAAATGAAAGGGATGCAAATGAATAAGTTTATCGCTGCTGAAGCTGCGGAATGTATAGGCTGCCATGCTTGTGAAATTGCCTGTGCGGTGGCACATAATCAAGAAAACTGGCCGCTGAGTCACAGTGACTTTCGACCGCGTATCCACGTTGTAGGGAAAGGCCAGGCTGCGAATCCGGTGGCCTGCCATCACTGCAACAATGCCCCTTGCGTTACGGCTTGTCCGGTTAATGCTCTGACTTTCCAGTCCGATAGCGTACAACTGGACGAGCAAAAATGTATTGGTTGTAAAAGATGCGCAATCGCTTGCCCCTTTGGCGTCGTTGAGATGGTCGATACGATTGCACAGAAATGCGACCTTTGTAACCAGCGCAGTTCCGGCACGCAAGCCTGTATTGACGTCTGCCCAACACAGGCGTTACGGCTGATGGACGATAAAGGGTTGCAGCAGATAAAGGTGGCCCGCCAGCGCAAAACGGCAGCAGGAAAAGCGTCATCAGACGCTCAGCCATCTCGCAGTGCAGCGTTGCTCCCCGTTAACTCGCGTAAAGGCGCAGATAAAATTTCAGCGAGTGAACGGAAAACCCACTTTGGCGAAATCTATTGCGGGCTGGATCCACAACAAGCGACTTATGAGAGTGACCGCTGTGTTTATTGTGCCGAAAAAGCTAACTGCAACTGGCATTGTCCGCTGCATAACGCTATTCCGGATTACATCCGTCTGGTACAGGAAGGAAAGATTATTGAAGCGGCAGAACTTTGCCACCAGACCAGTTCCTTACCCGAAATCTGCGGCAGGGTATGTCCACAGGACCGTCTTTGTGAAGGTGCATGTACTTTGAAAGATCACTCTGGCGCAGTCTCTATCGGTAATCTGGAACGCTACATCACCGATACTGCGCTGGCGATGGGCTGGCGTCCCGATGTCAGCAAAGTTGTTCCCCGTAGCGAAAAAGTGGCGGTGATTGGCGCTGGACCTGCAGGATTAGGGTGTGCTGATATTCTGGCGCGCGCGGGAGTTCAGGTTGATGTCTTTGATCGCCATCCAGAAATTGGCGGTATGCTGACTTTTGGCATTCCTCCTTTCAAACTCGATAAAACGGTATTAAGCCAGCGGCGAGAGATATTCACCGCAATGGGAATCGATTTCCATCTCAACTGTGAAATTGGCCGCGATATCTCTTTCAACGAATTAACGGCGGAATATGATGCTGTTTTCCTCGGCGTGGGGACTTACGGGATGATGCGAGCAGATCTGCCGCATGAAGATGCGCCTGGTGTCATTCAGGCGTTACCGTTCCTGACCGCCCATACCCGCCAGCTCATGGGATTGCCGGAGTCTGCAGAGTATCCGCTGACGGATGTGGAAGGTAAGCGAGTTGTGGTATTGGGCGGTGGCGATACGACAATGGATTGTTTGCGGACTTCCATCCGCCTTAATGCTGCCAGCGTGACCTGTGCGTATCGTCGTGATGAAGTCAGTATGCCGGGTTCGCGCAAAGAGGTGGTCAATGCCCGCGAGGAAGGTGTTGAGTTTCAGTTCAATGTTCAGCCGCAATATATCGCTTGTGATGAAGATGGACGCTTAACGGCGGTGGGCCTGATTCGTACCGCTATGGGTGAGCCGGGGCCGGATGGCCGCCGTCGTCCTCGTCCGGTTGCGGGTTCAGAGTTTGAATTGCCCGCCGATGTTCTCATTATGGCCTTTGGTTTCCAGGCACATACCATGCCGTGGTTGCAGGGCAGCGGAATTAAACTCGATAAATGGGGCCTGATTCAAACCGGCGACGTCGGGTATTTACCCACCCAGACGCATCTGAAAAAAGTCTTTGCTGGTGGTGATGCAGTTCATGGCGCAGATCTGGTTGTCACTGCAATGGCCGCAGGAAGGCAGGCGGCGC
The DNA here is from genome assembly GCF_011754335.1 of Escherichia sp. E.sYA108. Taxonomy (NCBI): domain Bacteria; kingdom Pseudomonadati; phylum Pseudomonadota; class Gammaproteobacteria; order Enterobacterales; family Enterobacteriaceae; genus Escherichia; species Escherichia sp. E.sYA108. The sequence continues at coordinate 1,009,356 of NZ_JAAQVZ010000001.1, forward strand.
GCGATATGTTAACTCTGTTTGATACGAAGGCATCGTGATGAAATCGTTAATTATCGTTAATCCGGCTGACTGTATTGGCTGCCGTACTTGTGAAGTGGCCTGTGTGGTCGCTCACCCTTCAGAACAGGAGTTGAATGCCGATATCTTTTTACCCCGGCTGAAGGTACAACGGCTGGATAGCATCAGTGCGCCGGTGATGTGCCATCAGTGTGAAAACGCCCCTTGTGTTGGCGCTTGTCCCGTGGGGGCGCTGACGATGGGCGAGCAGGTGGTGCAGGCAAATTCTGCCCGTTGTATTGGCTGTCAGAGTTGCGTCAGTGCGTGCCCGTTTGGAATGATCACCATTCAGTCATTGCCGGGGGATACCCGGCAACAAATCGTGAAATGCGATCTCTGTGAACAGCGGGAAGAGGGGCCAGCCTGCGTTGAATCTTGCCCGACACAGGCGCTGCAGTTGCTGACTGAAAGAGAACTCAGGCGAGTCCGCCAGCAGCGTATTGTTGCCAGCAGTGAGAATCCTCTGTGAAAGAAATCTCCGCGCTGAAAGGCGCGGAGAATCTATTAGATTGCCCAACCACCCGCGTAAAACGCGACCAGTGCGGCAGTAATGATCACCGTACCAATATTCAGCTTTTGCCATTCGCGCGCAAAGACGCGACCCACCACCAGTGTTACAAAGCCCAGCATAATACCGGTAACGATATTACAAGTCAGAACGATGAACACGGCACACACCAGGCCAGCCATTGCGTCAATAAAATCGTTGAAATCCAGCTTCGAGACGTTGCTTAACATCAGCAAACCCACGTACATCAGTGCGGGAGCTGTGGCATAACCGGGGATCAGAAACGATAACGGTGATAAAAACAGAATCATCAGGAACAACACACCAACCACGGTTGCGGTTAAACCGGTTTTCCCCCCGGCGGCGGTTCCTGCCGCTGATTCGATATAAACCGCCGCGGGCGCTGCGCCCACCAGGCCGGAGAATATTGAACTTACTGAGTCACTGGTCAGGGCTTTGCCGCCGTTGATGATCTGGTTGTCTTTATCCAACAAATTCGCCTGACCGGCGACGGCACGGATGGTGCCAGTGGCGTCGAACACTGCGGTCATCACCAATGCCAGTACACTCGGAAGTACAGTTGGCTGGAGTGCGCCCATAATATCGAGGCTGAAAATCAGAGACTTACCATCTTCGCCAGTCAGGCTTGGCATCGCCACCAGACCGTGGTACTTCACCGCTGGGTCAAAGATTAAGCCGATGATCGAAATTGCAATAATCACCAACAAGATCCCGCCGGGTACGCGGCACTTTTCCAGACCGAAGATGACCGCCAGCCCCAGTAAGCTCATCATCACCGGGAAGGAGGTAAAGGCACCGAGCGCCACTGGCAAGCCTTCAATCGGGTTTTTGATAACCATTCCCACACCGTTAGCAGCAATCAGCAGCAGAAACAGGCCGATACCGATACCTGTACCGTGAGCGATCCCCATCGGCAAATTACGTAAGATCCAGGTACGCACACCGGTTACGGAAATAGCGGTGAAGATGACGCCCATCAGAAAGACTGCGCCCAGTGCGACAGGAACGCTAATTTGTTGCCCGAGTACCAGACTGAATGCGGTAAACGCCGTCAAGGAAATAGCGCAACCAATCGCCATTGGCAAATTGGCCCATAACCCCATCAGCAACGAGCCGAAGCCCGCGACCAGACAGGTGGCAACAAACACAGCTGCGGGAGGAAAACCTGCTTTGCCCAGCATTCCCGGAACGACGATAACGGAATAAACCATGGCCAGAAAGGTCGTTAAGCCAGCCAGTACTTCCTGACGAACGGTACTGCCACGAGCGGTAATTTTAAAATAATTATCCAGCGCGCCCTGTGGCTTTGGTGCGTCCGGTGTTTGTAGGATGTCTCCAGACATAATGATGTCCTCACGAGGATGTTAAAGTTTTATTATTAGTTGCGTTCGTACACCAGACGACCATCAACGTAGGTGCGGTAGATCGAACGGTCATCGCCCAACGTCATCATCACGAACAATTTGTCGACTAAAGAAACAGAGTTGTCATAGCGCAGCTGCTGTAGCGGAGTGGCAGTGGGTTCCATCACCACGAAATCAGCCTCTTTGCCAGGTAAAAAGTTGCCAATCAAATCGTCAAGGCCCAGAGATTTCGCTCCGCCGAGCGTGGCCAGGTAAAACGCTTCATATGCCGAGAGGCGATAGCCTTGTAATTGCAATACCTTGTAGGCTTCGTTCAGCGTTTGCAGCATGTTAAAAGTTGTTCCGGCACCGATATCTGTTCCCATGCCCACTTTGACTTTCTTCTGCCATGCTTTTTTCAAGTTGAATAAGCCGCTGCCGAGGTAAAGGTTGGAGGTCGGACAGAAAGCAATGCTGGATTTGGTTTCGCTGAGACGATCCCACTCTTTTTCTTCGAGATGGACGCAGTGAGCAAAGACACAATTTTTACCGGTCAGGCCGTACTGATGGTAAACATCAAGATAACCATCATGGTCAGGATAAAGCAATTTCACCCAGGCAATTTCATCTTTGTTTTCACAGAGATGGGTATGTACCCATGTATCCGGATATTCTTCTTTCAGGCGTTGCGCCATCGCCATCTGTTCAGGAGATGAGGTAGGGGCGAAGCGTGGCGTAATCGCATACAACAGACGACCATTTTTGTGCCAGCGTTCAATCAGTTCTTTGCTTTGGTGATAGCTGCTTTCGGCAGTGTCGAGCAGATAATCCGGTGCGTTTCGGTCCATCATCACTTTACCGGCAATCATACGCATATTGATATGACTGGCGGCTTCAAACAGCGCATCAACGGATTGTGGATGAACAGTGCCAAACACCAGCGCCGTGGTGGTTCCGTTACGTAAAAGCTGCTTGATGAAGAACGCCGACATCTCGCGGGCGTACTCTAAATCCTCATAACGACGTTCAGTAGGGAAGGTGTGTTTATTCAACCACTCCAGCAATTGTTCACCATAGGCCCCCACCATTTCACTTTGCGGATAATGGATATGTGTATCGACAAAGCCCGGTACTATCAGTTTGCCGCGATAGTCGCGCACGCGAATGGTGTCAGGAATTTGATGCTTTCCGTCTTCCCATTCGCCAAACCATTCCACTTTTCCCTGTTTAATGAGTAATAAACCATCCTCAATAAACCGCAGCGCAGAGGCAATTTCTTCCGGGTTATCGACCGTACGGGTGACATCAATAAAACTGCCTCGTACCGCTTTTAACGTGTGTTCTCCTGACATCATTGACTCCTTTACTGTTAATCCATCTCTTCCGCTGAGGTAATACCAGGCAGAACGTTTTCCTGTCGGTAGCCACCAGGGAGGATAATATTTAATAAAATCGCAGTTAACCCGCCAGCACAAATAGGGTTTTCAACTAATACATAAATAGAGGCTGGCAATATTTTAAAAATTTCGGGATCGTAGGAGACGCCAAGCCCTAAACCTAAAGACGTGGCGACAATAAGTGTTTCTCGGCGCTTTAAACCGTTGGTGATGATGATGCGAATCCCTGCGATGGCAATCATGGAAAACATCAACGTCATTGCGCCTCCCAGAACTGCTGAGGGAATGGTCGTGAAGAAGCCGCCAATCATCGGAAATAAGCCGAGGATAACCAGCATTACCGCGATGGTTCGCCCGACATAACGTGAAGCGACGCCAGTCATCTGAATAACCCCATTATTTTGCGCAAACGTGGTTAATGGTAATGAACCGACAGCGGAGGCGATAACAGAAACCAGACCATCTGCCAGCACGCCGCCTTTCAGTCGGGACTGATACTCTTCCCCCTGAATGGGACGGCGGGAAACCATTGCCGTGGCGGTGATATCGCCGACAGCTTCCAGCACGCTAAGCAGATAAATCGTGCCAACCACCAGGAACTGATGGAAGCTAAAACTAAAGCCGTATTTGAACGGATGCGGGATGGTGATTAACGGCAAATTGCGCATACTGCTGAAATCCACCATGCCCAGGCATAACGATGCGATATAGCCGACACATAGCCCAATGGCGATCCCTCCCATGCGTAGCAACGGACTGCGACAGCAGTTAAAGCCGATCACCACAATCAAAACCAATAAACCAACGCCGAGATGTTCGTAATTGCCGAACGTACCGCTGCTTTTGGCTGCAAATCCTCCACCAAAATCAATAATGCCGACTTTAATCAGGCTTAAGCCGATCATCAGCACCACAATGCCGCTGACGGTAGGCGTAATAACCCGACGTAAATAGGGCAGGATAAAAGAAGAGCCGACAACCAGAAATGCGCCAACGAAAGAGACGCCGAGGAGCGACGACATGATTAACTCTTCGTGAAAACCGTCGCTTTTCATGCTGCTACCCAGCGCAATCATGACCGTAACAAATGAAAAATTGACTGACTGAATTGAAAGTAAACCAGAACCGACGATGCCGTAGCGGTTTACTTGTAACCAGGTACCAATACCAGAGGCGATCATCGCCATAGAAACAAGATAGGCAGTTGTTTCAGCGGAAAGCTGTAAGGCCGCACCCACGATTAACGCGGGGGTTACCATCGGAACGAAAATTGCCAACAGATGGGTAATGGCACCTACGAGAGCCTGATGAAAGGGAGGGCGATCCTCCAGTTCAAATATAAGGTCAGAACCTGCATGGTTTATATCAGACATCCCTTCACTCCTTTTAAAGTAAATTTGATCATCTGAATTAGTAAAATAAATTCCCACGAATTTGGGGCGCAGGACGCCTTGAGAACGGCTTATCTCATTTTCGCAGTCACTATTTAGTCATCGTTCAAACAGAGAAACAGGCCGCCGAAGCGGCCATTTATTACTTATATTTTTTCCAGCGCGGTGAGTATTTTCTCCGGTGTGAAATGCCATTCGCGTAACCAGATGCCGCAGGCATCGTGAATTGCGGTAGCAATCGCCGGAGCGGCGCCATTTACACCGATTTCCGAGATCGATTTCGCCCCGAATGGGCCGACTTTATCGTCGCTCGGCACCAGCACAGCGCGGAAATCACGCGGAATGTCACCAATTTTCGGTGCGCCGTAACTGCGTAAATCACGCGTTAACGGGTGACCTTCGGCGTCATAAATGATCTCTTCGCTCATACTGTGGCCGATAGCACGCAGGGTGGCACCGTAGATTTGTCCCAGCGCTAACTCTGGATTGACCGGTGTACCGCAGTCCAGCAAGGCGTAGAATTTATCCAGGCGGATTTCACCCGTACGCGTGTTGACGGCAACTTCAGCGAAGTTTGCGCCATACGGGAAGGCGAAATCAGGCGTGATATAACTGCCAGTTCCCACCAGTGAACCAAAGCCGGTGCCGGTTTCGCCTTTATGGGCTATCTCTCCGAAACTAACTTCGCCTTTCTTGCCGCGAACGACGCCCGGCGTTGCTAGTTGAACATCTGCCACTGGCTCACCCAACATTTGCGCGCCGTGGAACAGGATTTTCTCCCGCAGATTTTCCGCTGCCAAACGCGCAGCGTTACCCGAGAAGCAAGTACCGGACGAGGCATATGCGCCTTTATCAAACAACGCATGATCGGTATCACCGGAGATAACATGCACGTCCTGCGGGGGGCAGTGCAGCACTTCTGCTGCCAGTTTCGTCACCACAGTATCCAAACCAGTACCAATATCCGCACCGCCAGAATGAACGATAAAGGTACCGTCTGATTCCAGTTTGATCATGCAGTTAGCCTGATCGATATCCGGGATACCCGATTTCTGCATGATAATGGCGACGCCACGACCGATGTGCCAGTCACCGTTTTGTGGTTTTGGTGAAGACCATTGGATCATCTCGCGACCCTGACGCAGGATCTCTTCCAGTGCGCAGCTGGCGGCGGAAGGAACGGAGGTCGGCGCTTTACCTTCACCGATTGCACCGAGAATTTTCAGCTCTTGCCCTTCGTGTACCCGGTTACGTTCGATAATTTCCAGTTGGTCGATCTGTAACTGTTCAGCCAGTTCCGCTAACGCCATGGTGATAGCGAAGTTACCTTTCGGTGCGCCATAACCCTGATAAGCACCATTTGGGCAAATGTTGCTGTAGTAGGTGGTGACCTGGAAATCGACGTTATCGCATGGATATAACGGCAGCGACAGCGCCGGTCCGTTACACGGTACGGTGAGTGAGTGGTTACCGTAAGGACCCGTGTTGGCGCGGAAATCCATCTTCACTGCCGTCAGGCGACCATCTTTTTTCGCGCCCAGTTTGACGGTGACTTTCGCTACGTGACGAGAGGTGTTAGCAATAAACTCTTCTTCACGGGTGTAGCGGAAAAGTACCGGACGCCCGGTTACGCAAGTTGCCCAAGCGCACACTTCTTCCAGCAGGATGTCCTGTTTAGAGCCAAAACCGCCGCCTACACGTTCTTTAATGACATGAACTTTATGTTGTTTCATGCCCACGAGGCGCGCGACCTGGCGGCGTAAGTGCCATGGTACCTGGGTGGAGGCGTGGATCACCAGACGATCGCCGTCCATACGGGTAAAGCAGATATGTGTTTCAGTCGGGCACTGCTGCGCCTGCGTTGAGTTATAGGTTCGCTCAATGATCACATCGGCATCGGCAAAGCCTTTGTCCATATCGCCAATATGACCATGAATACTGGCAGCGATATTTTTGCGTGGGCGAGAACCGATCGGGAAGTTGATGATCATATGCTCGCCGCGCTGGGCTGCATGGCTGTTATCATCTTCCAGAGTATCTGGCGCACCAGCAACATACACCACCGGTTCATCGTGCACGACAGGCGCATCTTCCGCCATTGCCTCGTCAATCGACATTACCGGCTTAAGCACTTCATATTCAACGTCGATGAGCTTCAGTGCTTCGAGCGCAATGTCTTCACTTTCGGCTACTACCGCAGCAACGCGATCGCCGACGTGACGCATTTTCTTGCCGAACATACGGCGGTCAAGCGGTGATGGTTCCGGTGCGCTCTGACCACCCGGGGTATAGTAAATATCCGGGCAATTCAGGTGAGTAATAACGTGAACGACGCCCGGTAAGGCTTCAGCTTTGCTGACATCCAGATGAGTAATCAGTGCGTGAGCGTGTGGGCTACGTAACATTTTAATGACGCAGGCGTCAGCCGTTACGCGATCTTCAACATAGCAGGGTTTCGCCTGCACCATTTTCGCGGCATCAGTTTTAGGATAATGCTTGCCAATGACTTCAAGGTCGTCACGGAAAGTCGGAGCGATATCAATGGTGGCCTGCGGATTATTTTTACGTGCAACCGCCAGTTCAATGACCTGATAGTATTGCTGCCAGCCTGCATCGCGGCTAAACAGACCTGAGAGCGCGTCGTCGATCTCTTCGCGGGTAGGTGCGTCGATGCGATCGAGAAGATCGGTGATAATCAGAGCCGCAGCTGGATCGTTATAACCAGACTGCACCACGCCAACATCAACCATGGCCTGTTGAACCAGACTTAACTCATTCCATTTGCCCAGAGATTCTGCGGTACGAATATCTGCCTTCTCTAACTGTGCGGCGATAAGCAAGGACGCGTTAACGATATTACCGTTAAAGATAATCGCGTCAGAACCGGCAAACCCGAATCCATCATCGCTGTTGCGTACAGAGTGCATTCCCATGTTAAACAACAGCTTTTGCACGTTTTCGCCTGGATTAACGGTTAGCTCCTGAGGCGCGCCATTTAAAGTAAAGTGGATGATCATACGGCTTCCTCCCCAGCCTGTTGGCAGTCGGCATACAGGTCGGCTACCAGAACTCCCGTGATATAGCGTTTATAGGCCACGCTGCCCCGCAAATCTTCCTGCGGGAAAATGGCGTTGGCGACAGCCTGTTCAAGTGCATTGCCTTCCAGATTTTGTTTTTCGACATCGTGCAGACGCAGTGCTTTACTGGCGACGCCATCCAGCGCAATTCGCATACCGTCGTGGTCTGTCATTGCAACGGCTGCCGTCACGACGGTTAAACCTGCCTGAGAACGGCTAATTTTGCGGGTCGCACAGGTACGATACGGATCTTTAATGATAATTTCGGTTAACAGGCGATCGCATGGGCAGGCCAGGTAGTCCTCGATTGACAGCGTTTCGCCGTTGCCAAAAACCAGTTCAGCATCCAGTGCCAGCAGGACGGGAAGCAGCACCGACTCTTCCTGCCGGGCGGCGATTTCACCACCAATGGTCGACTGATTACGAACATGGCGTGAGTAAACAAAACCGAGAGCTTCACGCAGTGCTGCAGGAATAAATCGTGCATCACGCAGTGACTGCAAGCGAGACATTGCGCCAATTCGTAGTGCACCGTTATCCCAGTCAATCCAGTCCAGCTCCAGATCCTGCAAGGAAATGGCAATCTTTTTATCGGTACGGGTTGGTGTAGCGTTGAGTTTGCTGCCCCCGGCGAACCAGACGGCTTCATCCTGGTAGCGGCGCTTCAGTTCCAGCGCTTGTTCGACAGAGTCGGGTCTGAAAAATTGTTCAATCATCGTCTTTCCTTAATTTCCCCTCTTCTCTGAAAGAAGAGGGGAGCTGTTATTTATGCCAGCGCATCCATCCGACGCCACATACTGGCAGCGGCTTTTCTGGCTTGCGCATAAATGGAATCGCAATCGAAGTTAAACTGACGGTCTTCATAGACCATCACACCATTGACCATCACGCTGTGAACGCTGCCTGAGCCCATACCGAAAGCGATATGCCCGGCGATATTGTCTGCCAGCAGCGGCGTTGGCGAGTTGTAATCGCAAATGGTTAAATCGGCTTTGTAACCGGCTTCCAGAAGCCCAAATTTCGCGCCAAAGTTGCGGCTCATCAGTTCGTTGCCGTTAGCCAGTGCTTTGGCAAAACTGTCAGGCCACAGCGGGCCACCCGCATCGCGATGTTTAAAGAAGGCAAATTTCATCTCTTCAAACATGTCCGAACCAATGCCGTCCGTTCCCAACGCCAGATTGCGGATGTCGCTAAGGTGATGGTTGTAGCCGACATGGTTGTTCATGTTTGAACGGGCGTTATGCACCAGGAACGCATCGCGCTGATTGAGTAGGGCGATGTCATCTTTCGACAAGTACAGCCCATGAGCGACCAGCGTTTTGCTGTCGATGAGATCGAATTGCGCCAGTCGTGCCAGCAGGTCTTTGCCGTACCAATGGTGACTGTAGGAAACGTCGTAAAGGTCTTCCGCAGCGTGAATATGCAAACCACGACCTGTGCTTTTCACGGCTTCACGCAGCATCTCCAGACCGGCATCCGGTACGGTAAACGGCGCGTGAGCGCCGATATGTGCTTCCACCAGATACGGCTCGGTTGCTGCTTTCTTCGCCTCATCAATCTGACGGGCGAAGCGGATGTTTTCTTCTACACCTTCCTGCAACTCTTTGATGCCGCTGTTACGGTCAGTAGTTTCAAAACAGGTCATCGCGCGCAGGCCAACTTTTAAAAATGCGTCGCGCAATGTGGAGAGCGACCCGCCGATATAGGCTGGAGAGGCATGGTGATCGATAACCGATGTACATCCGCTCTTAATCGCTTCCAGGGAACAAATCAGTCCGCTGTAATAGAGCGACTCTTCATCAAGGGCGCGATCGAGCCGCCACCAGAGATTTTTCAGCGTTGAGATGAAATCCGGGCAGGGGGCGATGTTTGCCATAATTCCGCGGGAAAGCCCCGAGTAAAAATGGTTATGCGAGCAGACAATTCCCGGCATCACAATCCGACCATGCATCTCTTTGTAGCTGGCATCGGGGTAGCGTTGCGTCAGGGCATCGCCGATAGCGACAATCACATCATTTTCGATGGCGATATCAACGCCTTCCTGCACTTTCGCCGGGTGTAACTGCACTGCGGTGACATTCTTCAGAATCAACATGATTACACCTCCACGCGGCCCAGCAGATAATGATGATGCTGGTGGACATGGCTGATGATACGGCACATATCGTTCAGCTCCGGTGGTACGTTGTTGAACTGACCTTCGCTGTCGATGTTTAACACCCAGCTTTGGTTATTCAGACGTACGCGTACCCGGCAATCTTCCACAAGGAAGCCTGGGTTGCTGCTGTTATCAAAGTCTTGCGACAGGCTGAAGACGGTGATTTTGTCTTTGTACGGTTTACCGTTCCACGGGCAGAATTGGGCGCAGTTGCCACATTCGTTACAGTAAGCGTCGAGGTGCAGCGTCTGGAAACGGTTCTGGAAGCCTGGGACCGTAATGGATACGTTGGCGCGGTTCGGGCAGACATCCACACACTTGCTGCAAACGTAGTTACATTCAAGGCAGCGAGCGGCTTCCTGCGCGACAAACGCATCACGATCGTCACTGTTCACCAGAGTGACAGAGATATCGCCTTTACGTTGATAGATTTCCGCCGGATTGACGTTATTCCAGTATTTATCGTTCTGGTGGGAACGGATATTTTCCCGACTCAGGATGGCATCGGTCGCCCGACGCGCGGTTCCGACAGCAGCGACAATGGAGGATGGTCCGCGCTGTACGTCGCCGATCATAAAGACGTCACTCAGACGCGTTTCGCCATTATGGTCGACGTCTGGCCAGCCGTTTTTGTCCAGCGGCACGCCCATCGCATTCAGGGCTTCAGTATCCTGCTGTTCACCAATGGCGGTGATCAGGCTGTCTACATGCAGTGTTACTGTTTCGTTGGTTTCAACCGGACGGCGACGACCTTTCTCATCAGGTTCGCCAAGCGACATAACGCGCAAGGTTAAGGTGCCATCAGCATCGAAACGTTCCGGATTATTCAGGAAACGGAACTCCACGCCGTCGTGCAACGCTTCTTCATACTCTTCGCGCCATGCTGGCATCTCTTGCAGTGAACGACGGTAAACGACCGTTGCTTTTTCTACGCCTGGAACGCGTAACGCCGCACGAGCGCAGTCCATTGCGGTGTTACCCGCCCCGACAACGACCACATGTTTGCCCAGCTTGAGTGTGGTGCCCTTGTTGTATTCACGCAGGAAGGGGAGTGATTTCCAGACATTTTGGTTGTCGCCCGCCAGTTTCACACCGCTATTTTTATCGGTACCGGTGGCAATCAGAACATAGTGGAAGCCCTGATTTTTTAACTGTTCAACGGTCAAATCGGGTGAGCAACCGTACTCAAATTTCACGCCGTGATCGGCAACAAAATCGATATCGTGCTGAATTAACTCTGCAGGAATACGGAACTGAGGAATGATATTTTTCACCACGCCGCCCGCATTGGCTTCGCGTTCAAACAGCGTAACCGGATGGCCCGCTCTGGCAAGGAAGTAACCTGCGGCCAGACCCGCCGGACCTGCACCAATCACGGCAACCGGATGGCGTGAACCAGAACCGGCTGGTTTGTGCCAGCGTTGCTTATATTCCTCCCAACCTTTTTCCAGCGCGACTTTTTTCAGTTCGCGGATATTCAGCGCACTGTCGTAATCCAGGCGGGTACAGTTGTATTGGCACTGGTGATCGCAAATATGACCGGTAATGGCGGGCAGGGCGTTGCGTTGATAGATGAGTTCCAGCGCGTCGGCATAGCGGTGTTCGCCAAGCAGACGGATGTATTCCGGAATATCTTGCTTGATAGCGCAGGCAGTAACACAGGGGGCAACGTAGCAATCGGTCAGCGGCAGGTCTTCAGCCACTTCAATACGCTCTTCTGGCTTCCAGTGTTTCTGGGTGTATTCCATGGTTAACGCGTCTGCTGCCAGTCTGTTCAGTCGTTCGACGTCAACATGGTCAAGTCCCCAGGCGTCGGAGCCTTCCAGCTCGCGCATGCAGGCACTTAAGCGCAGATAGCCGCCAGGTTTCAGCAGGTCGGTTGCCATAGTAATAGGGCGAATACCAGTATCAAAAATATCGCGGATAGTCAGCTGACTGGCACCACCGGAATAAGAAATGGGCAGTTTGCCGTCAAAGGCGCGAGAGAGAACTGCTGCAACGTTGATGGAGAGCGGGAACAGCGCACGGCCTGACATATACATCTCTTCACCAGGCAGTGCGCCTTTGTTATTAATGGTGCCGAGAGTGTTAGTCAGTTTTACGCCAAAGCCGAGTGATTTTTCTTTTGCCAGTGCCATCAGGCGTTCCAGCATTTCCAGCGCTTGCGTCAGCTTGAGGTCGTGATCAAATGACTCTTCTTTTAAGCCGATGTAACCGAAACCGCAGACATCGAGGATCTCACGAACACGCGCGTACCCCAGTAAGGTCGGGTTGAGTTTCACAAAGGTGTTGAGCCCTTTTTCTTCCAGCATGTAGCGGCAAATGGCTTCGATTTCATGCGGAGGACAGCCGTGCATGGTGGAGAGGGTAACCCCTTGTACCATGCTGGTGGGGATGCGAGCGGGTAAGGCTTGCAAGCTTTCGCGTTTTTCCTGCAATCCGTGGCGGGCTAAAAATGCCTCATTCTGGAGTAGCTTATTAAGTGCATCGCGGTATTGAGCGAATTTCGGATGGTCAGATGCGTCCATCATATTGTCGATGAACTGCTGCATCGGCGGTTGCTTAATACCTTCGAGGTTGTAACCGACGCTCATATTAAAGATGAACGATTTACCGGAATCAGAAGGCTGGAACATCGCTTCGAGAAGGTGCAGGGCAAACCAGGCTTTGAGGTATTCATCCCAGGCTTTAAGCAGGGTAAATTCGGTAGACCATTCGGTGTTAAAGCACTCGTCTTCGGCATCGATACAGGGCTTTTCCAGCTCCAGGCGGTCAAGAATTTGGACGGTTTTTAGTTCGATGAAGCGTCCGCCAGTCAGCCAGGAGGTGACGATGTTTTGCGCAAGTTGCGTGTGCGGGCCAGCGGCAGGGCCGACGGGAGTGGCACAGGTTTCACCGAAGACGCTAACAGTTTTACCTTTTACGGGTGAGTAAAACTGTTGCTCGGGAATACCAAAGATTGAGCGTTGTTGTTGGTATTCATCAAATATGCGCGTCAAAAGTTCCTCAAACGGAATGGGACGCATAATATCCCCCATAACCCTCTCCTTAGCTTATACAGATATCATTGAGTGACCGGTGTTGAGAAATCCGGTGGTTTAGGGGGATAGAGCAACAATCGCACCACTCTTGCCAGGTTTGGCGGGAAATATAAAAAAATGTGAGGCGGCTCGAAACTTAATGGCTTTTTGTGAATGAACTCACAGGTGCCAAATGAGAATTAAAATCACTCCTGAAAATTATTATTGCCAGCCCATTTATCACTTTTTCTCTTTTCTCAAAATCAGTGATTCCTTATCATTATGATAAAGAGTGCTGGAGGGATTAGATATTTGAACGCAATCGTTTAGCTACGTTTTCTAAATTTCAGTATACCTTTTCTTCGCTGTAATAAAGTCGTCCGGAGTATCAATATCTAAAATTATTTCTGCATTTTCTATTTCGACGGAATAATGTTCTCCCATAAGGAGTGCCTGACGCATATTGGTGACATTGGGTCGCTGGATTGCCTGCATCAGGCATGGTTTTGACACTAAAATCGGATGGCCGGGGATGCCATTATGGAGTGGCAGTATTGCGCCATCATTTCGTAACGACCAGATTTTTCTAAAAATATCGATGGTGAGGGTTGGCATATCTCCGTGGGTGAGAAAACAATGTTCTGTTTGCACCGCGGGTACTGCGGCCTTTACTGATGTCAGTAAACCCTGCGCATAATCTGGGTTGTGGATAATAGTGATATTGCTCTGGTTCGCATAACGTTCGTGCAGTTCATTACCACGATAGCCGGTGACTAAAATAATTCGGCTACAAAACTGCAACGCATTTTTGATACTTGTATCAAGAATTGTTCCCTGTTGCCAGGGTAACATCATTTTCCATTGCCCCATTCTTGATGATAATCCTGCGGCGGTAATTATACAGTCGATGGCTGACATAGTGATTCCATTATTTACAGGAGCTAATAACGCCTGATAATTGCGTTACTTCCTGATGGATTACGTTGAGGGTAATTTATCCCAGAGAGGTCCATAAAGACGCGTGAAAAGTATAATTGACCCATCGGCATTATTCATTGATTTAGGCGCGCAGAAACGTCCCACTGTGATTTCTATTGTTGGTGCTGGGGGGAAAACCAGCTTGCTTTTTTGGCTGGCAGAACTGTTCCAGGCGAGTGGCAGGCGTGTATTAATCACTACGACGACACATATGTTTATGCCAACATCTCACTGGCCCGTGGTTTTCTGTCGTGATCCCGCCATGCTTCCTCATGCGTCTTTTATATCCCCCATTTCATTTTGTTTTCACTGCTGGAAAGCGAACCAGGGAAAAGTGCAGGGATTTACGCCAGAAGCGATTGATGCACTGGTACAACGACCAGAGTGTGACGTAATTCTCATTGAGGCAGATGGCTCGCGTGGAATGCCGTTAAAAGCGCCTGATGAGCACGAACCTTGCATACCTAAAAGCAGTTGCTGCGTGATTGCTGTGATGGGAGGACATATTTTGGGTGCGAAAGTGAGCACAGAAAATGTCCATCGCTGGTCGCAGTTTGCTGATATTACTGGGTTAACACCTGATGCACCCTTGCAACTGAGCGATCTCGTTGCGCTGGTTCGCCACCCTCAGGGGGCGTTTAAAAACGTACCGCAAGGTTGTCGGCGAGTCTGGTTCATTAACCGTTTTTCTCAATGTGAGAATGCGATTGCGCAAAGCGAGCTCCTTCAACCGCTGCAACAACACAACGTAGAGGCAATCTGGCTGGGCGATATACAAGAACATCCTGCAATCGCGCGCAGATTTGTGAATTAGCGGCCCGGGTATTCCGGGTTACTGAAAGGATATCCATTGAGGTTGGTATGAATATTTTCACAGAGGCTGCAAAACTCGAAGAGCAAAATTGTCCGTTTGCGATGGCGCAAATTGTTGATAGCCGAGGCTCAACCCCCCGCCATTCTGCACAAATGTTAGTGCGCGCCGATGGTTCTATCGTCGGTACAATTGGTGGCGGAATGGTTGAACGGAAGGTGATTGAAGAGTCGCTTCAGGCATTGCAGGAACGTAAGCCGCGATTATTCCATGGACGTATGGCTCGTAACGGTGCGGATGCTGTCGGGTCAGATTGTGGAGGTGCAATGTCAGTATTTATCAGCGTCCATGGTATGCGTCCACGTCTGGTGTTGATTGGTGCGGGGCATGTCAACCGGGCGATAGCCCAGAGTGCGGCGCTATTAGGATTTGATATCGCCGTTGCTGATATTTATCGCGAAAGCCTCAATCCTGAACTATTCCCACCATCAACCACGCTTCTCCATGCTGAGTCGTTTGGTGCGGCAGTGGAAGCACTGGATATTCGCCCTGATAATTTTGTCCTGATTGCCACGAATAATCAGGATCGTGAAGCCCTCGACAAACTCATTGAACAACCCATTGCATGGCTGGGGTTGCTGGCAAGTCGCCGCAAGGTTCAGCTTTTCCTGCGCCAATTGCGTGAGAAAGGCGTGGCTGAAGAACATATTGCCCGTTTACATGCGCCCGTTGGTTACAACATAGGTGCGGAAACGCCGCAGGAGATCGCCATTAGCGTGCTGGCAGAAATATTACAGGTGAAAAATAACGCGCCGGGTGGGTTGATGATGAAGCCTTCTCATCCTTCCGGACACCAGCTGGTGGTGATTCGCGGTGCGGGGGATATCGCCAGTGGTGTAGCGCTACGTCTGTATCATGCGGGTTTTAAAGTGATCATGTTGGAAGTGGAAAAACCGACAGTGATTCGTTGTACCGTGGCGTTTGCCCAGGCCGTGTTCGATGGCGAAATGACGGTCGAAGGCGTCACCGCCCGCCTGGCAACCAGCTCTGCGGAAGCGATGAAACTTACCGAACGCGGATTTATCCCTGTGATGGTAGATCCCACCTGTTCATTGCTTGATGAACTGAAACCGCTTTGCGTGGTGGACGCTATTCTGGCGAAACAGAATTTGGGAACGCGGGCAGATATGGCACCAGTAACAATCGCGCTTGGGCCGGGCTTTACTGCAGGGAAGGATTGTCATGCGGTAATTGAAACAAATCGCGGGCACTGGCTCGGTCAGGTGATTTACTCAGGTTGTGCGCAGGAGAATACCGGTGTTCCCGGCAATATTATGGGGCATACCACCCGACGAGTGATCCGTGCTCCTGTTGCAGGCATTATGCGATCCAACGTGAAATTAGGCGATCTGGTGAAAGAGGGCGATGTCATTGCCTGGATTGGTGAGCATGAAATTAAAGCACCGTTGACGGGGATGGTGCGTGGCTTGTTGAACGACGGACTGGCCGTGGTCGGTGGTTTTAAAATTGGTGATATCGATCCTCGTGGTGAAACGGCTGATTTCACCAGCGTTTCTGATAAAGCCCGGGCGATTGGCGGCGGCGTACTTGAGGCGTTAATGATGTTGATGCATCAGGGCGTTAAAGCGACAAAAGAAGTGCTGGAAGTGGCTTAAATGAAAATGGCCGGATGGTATTACCCATCCGGCCTTTAAATTACTGACAAATCACCGTTCCGGTTTTGCCTTCAATCCCTTCTTTCGCTTTGCTCAATACGGTAATCAGTGCTTCACGACCTGCGCGAGAGCGAGCAAACGAGGCGGCAGCTTCCACTTTAGGCAGCATAGAACCTTTCGCAAAATGACCTTCTTCGATAAAGCGTTCAGCATCACTTAACGACAGGCGATCGAGCCACTGTTCATTCTCTTTTCCGAAGTTAATGGCCACTTTTTCTACCGCAGTCAGAATGATCAGCATATCGGCATCGATCATTTCTGCTAAACGGGCGCTGGCCCAGTCTTTATCGATAACCGCGCTGGCACCACGCAGATGGTTACCTTCACGAATAACAGGGATACCACCACCGCCAACGGTGATCACCACCTGTCCGGCATCTACCAGAGCTTTAACCGTTTCTTTTTCAATGATATCAACCGGTTTTGGCGAAGCAACGACACGACGATAGCCGCGACCCGCATCTTCTTTCAGAGTGTAACCCTGTTTTGTCAGTAGCTCTGCTTCTTGCTCGGTAAAGAACGAACCGATCGGCTTGGTCGGGTTGAGGAATGCCGGATCGTTAGCATCGACTTCGACCTGGGTAACCAGCGTTGCTACAGGTTTATTAATGCCACGAGAAAGCAGTTCTTCTCTTAAGGCGTTTTGTAGATCGTAACCAATATAACCCTGGCTTAAGGCAACACAGACAGACATCGGCAGCATTGGCGAGTGCGCTTCAGTTTTTGCTGCAGCTTCAAAGGCCTGGTTAATCATGCCCACCTGTGGCCCGTTGCCATGAGTGACGATGACCTCATGTCCCTGGGCAATTAAATCAACAATTGCCTGAGAAGTAATTTTTACCGCTTTCATTTGCCCAGCCAGGTCATCGCCCAGCGCATTCCCGCCCAGGGCGAGAACAATTTTCTTACTCATTTTTCCTCACTCATCATTCTTGATTGTGTATAGATCCCTGGCAGTGGTTAGAGCACGGGAGGGACAAACGGTTTGCGTCGCAGGAAACGACCTCGCCCGGCTTTGCCTGTAAAGGTGCCGTCGCAGAAAATCGTTTCACCACGGGATAAGGTTCTGACAATCGCGCCCTGACAGGTAAACCCCTCCCATGGCGAGTAGTCAGCGTTGTCGTGGAGATGGCGATGCTGAATTTGTTGGCTCTGACGTGGGTCTATAATCACCACGTCGCCATCGGAACCGGGCGCTAATAATCCTTTTTGCGGCCACAGGCCAAACAACCTGGCGGGCATTGCACTGGTTAACTCAACAAAACGCTCCGGTGAGATACGTCCCGTCATCACGCCACTGGAGAACAGCAGTTGCATGCGGTTCTCCACACCGGGTAAGCCATTTGGGCAGCGGCTGAAATCGCCTTTAGAAATTTGCAGGCGTTGAGCCATCGAGAAGGTGCAGTGATCGGTTGCCACCACGTCAATCGCACCATCGCTGATGCCACACCACAGTTTGTCCTGCTCGCGTACGTTACGCAGCGGTGGGCTAAGAATGAACTTCATGCCATCTTCTGTATCGTAACTGCGTTCGTCCAACAGGAGATATTGTGGGCAGGTTTCAACCCAGACTGGCTGGTGATTCGCACGGGCAAGACGCAGATAATCCAGACCTAAGCCGTTAGACAGGTGCACGATATAGAGCGGGGCGTTACCGGCAATTTGTGCCAGGTTAATCATGCGGGCGATGGCTTCCGCTTCGCATTCCAGAGGTCGACTCAAGGCATGATAACGCGGCGCGGTTAACCCTGCGGCGATAAACTCCGCCCGCTTGCTGGCGATAGCTGCGTCATTTTCCGGGTGTACGGTGGTCAGCGCGCCGGACTCATGCAAGCGGCGTAATGCCTGCAACACTTCATCATCGTTGAGTTTATATTGATAGGTTAAATAGAGTTTAAAACTGCTCAGTCCTTCCTCAACCATCATCGGAATTTCGTCGAGGATAGCGTGATTAATATGTTGAATGACACCGTGAAAGCTGTAGTCGATGACTGCTTTGTGGGCGGCATAACCGCGATAAACTTCCAGTTGATGGCGTAACCGGCAGCCATTTGGGCCAAATCCCATATGGTCAATAATGGTTGTTGTACCGCCACACGCAGCAGCGCGGGTACCGGTAAAAAAATCATCACAACTGCGCGCGATGCCGACATCAATATTGAAATGCGTATGGACATCCACGCCGCCAGGGAAAACGTAACAGCCAGAGGCATCAATTTCTTCGCAAGGGAGTTGCGGCGAAATATCGGTACCCAACTGGCGAACAATCCCGCTTTCAATCAGCAAATCCTGCTTCGCCTGTCCATCTGCATTAACAACAATGCCGTTTTTTATCAATACGCGCATAGCAAACTCCAAAAACCCTCCGGTAAACCGGAGGGGGAATAAGTGAAGAGTAATTATTCGGTTGCCAGCCAGCTTAATGGGATTGCAGCGTACATAGCGGCACAAGTTACCAGGTGAGATTTCCAGGTTTTTTCGTTTGGCGCGTGCGCTTCAGGTTCTTTACCAGGGCCAAAACCGATGACCGGAATGCCGTGGCGACCCATGATGGATACGCCGTTAGTTGAGAAGGTCCACTTATCAACGACAGGCGCTTTACCAAACAGCCCTTCATAAGCATTCACCAGTGCTTTAACGGTGAAGTGATCTTCTTCCACTTTCCAGGTCGGGAAGTAGCATTCGGTTGGGTAAACCAGGCCAGTCCAGGACGGGCGGTCGTAGTTGTACATAGAAACAACCGCGTTAGCTTTCTGTACTGCAGGTAGAGCGCGGATCTCGTCCAGCGCGCCTTCCCAGGTTTCGCCCCAGGTCAGACGACGGTCGATTGAAACTGCGCAGCTGTCTGCTACAGCGCAACGACTTGGGGAGGTGAAGAAGATTTCAGAAACAGTCAGCGTACCTTTGCCGAGGAATTCGTCATAGCCCAGACGTTGAGACAGTTCCTGTAATTCGCCAAGAATTGGACCCATTTTGAAAATGGCGTTATCACCACGTTCTGGTGCCGAACCGTGGCAGCTAACACCCTGAACATCAATGCGAATTTCCATACGACCGCGTTGACCACGGTATACCTGGCAGTCGGTTGGTTCGGTACTGACCACAAATTCCGGGCGAATGCCGGATTGTTCAATAATGTATTGCCAGCACAGACCGTCGCAGTCTTCTTCCTGCACAGTACCGGTGACCAGCAGGGTATATTCATCTTCCAGACCGAGATCTTTAATGATTTTTCCGGCATATACCATAGACGCCATGCCGCCTTCCTGGTCGGAAGTACCACGACCACCGATCAGCTCGTCGGTTTCCATGCCTTCATACGGATCGAAGTCCCAGTTTTTGATGTTGCCAATGCCGACTGTATCGATATGAGCGTCCATTGCCACCAGACGCGGGCCGTGGCCGATATAACCGAGAACGTTGCCCATTGGGTCGATTTCAACTTTATCGAAGCCGACTTTTTCCATCTCTTCTTTAATACGATGTACTACGCGTTTCTCGTCGCAGCTTTCACTGGGAATAGCAACCATATCGCGCAGGAAGCGAGTCATGTCTGCCTGGTAATCTTTTGCTTTTTCAAGAATCAGTTTGAATGGAATATTCTTAGCCATTATTTTTCTCCAGATTTTTTACTCCCCGTTTTGCAGGGAGCAGTTCCAATAGGGTGATTAAGGTGCTACAGCGTGTTTGCCTTCCCAGACAACTTCGCGGTAGTGCTTCACGTCGGTGTCGCCTTCAGTGCTGATAACCAGCACCACGGCATCTTTGTTCAGCGCCAGTTTTTCCATCAGGCTTTGACGTTGCGGGTGATAATGAACCGCTGCGAGAACGCCCAAACCGACAGCGCCGGATTCACCGGAGATGATGCGCGGGTCGTTGCCATACGGATTACCCAGCACGCGCATACCTAATGCGGCAACGCTGTCCTGGCAGGAGATGAATTGGGTGGCGCAGTTACGTAGGATTTCCCAGCCCAGTGGGTTAGGTTCGCCGCAGGCCAGGCCCGCCATGATGGTGGCCATATCACCGCCAACGTTGACGATGTCGCCTTTGACGCCGGAGCGATAAATACAGTCAGCTTTGTCAGGTTCAACAATAATGCTGTGCAGATTTTGCGGGCTATAGACGTCGACCAGATAACCCAGCACACCACCGGCCATTGCACCGACACCGGCTTGTAGCAGAACGTGTGTCGGGGTGACGCCCATTTCACGCATTTGCTCGACGGCTTCATCCGCCAGTGTTGCGTAGCCTTGCATGATCCAGGTTGGGATTTTGGTGTAGCCTTCCCATGCCGTGTCCTGTACCACTTCCCAGCCGTGCTGCTGCGCGTGTTGCATGGTCAGGCGAACGGTATCGTCATAGTTCATATCCGTGACGATGCACTCGGCACCGAGGTTTAGAATGGCGTCAACGCGTTCCTGAGCAGAACCTTTCGGCATGTAAATCACCGCATTCTGTCCGAGTTGCTGTGCTGCCCATGCCACACCGCGCCCGTGGTTGCCGTCGGTGGTAGTCGCGAAAGTCATTTTTTCGCCGATGGCATTTTTCAGGTGCTCAAATGACAGCGTTTCGATATCAAGATGATATTTTTCACACAATAATTGAGCGATGGCGTACGCACCGCCGAGCATTTTGAAGGCGTTCAGACCGAATCGTTTTGATTCGTCTTTGACGAGAATTTTCTTTACACCAAACAGGTTTGCGAGATCGTCCAGCGCACAAAGCGGTGTTGGGCGATAACCAGCAATTTTCTGGTGGAACTGGCGTGCCAGTTTTGCCTGGCTTTGCGAAAAAAGCGGTGATGTTTCGCCGTTGAAAAATTTGTTATCGGCGATATCAATCTTCAATGAGAAAACGGACATATCCTATCCTTTTGGCCTCTGGAAATAGAGGGCCGACCAGCTGATCGGCCCGAGGGGTTATTTCACGCGTTCTTGCGCTTCTTTCAGCAGTTGCTCGAGCAGTGCACCTGGTTTGGCGTATTTACGGGACAGGATCATCGCGGCGATGATATAAGGCTTCCAGCTGGCTTCTTTGTAGGTAGCGATACGGTATTTTTCGAATACGCCTTCAGTCACTTCACCTTCTTTGCAGGATACGCCGCTGATATCAGCTGGCAGGCAGTGCATGTACAGGGCTTCGCCATCACGGGTCAGTTCCATCATCTCTTCAGTACAATGCCAGTCTTTGTGTTGCGCGTTCTGTGCCAGACACTGTTTTTCCAGTGCTTTTAAGCCTTCGTGATCGTTCGCACGCAGCAATTCAGTACGCTCTTCCATCACTTTGTAAGGTGCCCATGACTTCGGATAAACGATGTCTGCGTCTTTGAAGGCTTCTTCCATGCTGGTGACCTGACGGAAGCTACCACCGGAGGCTTTAGCATTGTTTTTAGCAACCTCAACGACATCCGGGATCAGGTCGTATCCTTCCGGATGGGCCAGGGTGACATCCATACCGAAGCGGGTCATCAGACCTATGATGCCTTGTGGTACAGAGAGCGGTTTGCCATAGCTTGGAGAGTAGGCCCAGGTCATGGCGATTTTTTTGCCTTTCAGGTTTTCCAGCGAACCAAAGTGTTCACGTAACCATGCCAGATCAGCCATTGATTGAGTCGGGTGGTCAATATCGCATTGCAGGTTCACTAAAGCCGGACGCTGCGGCAGCACACCCTGCTTGTAACCGTCATCAAGTGCAGCGCCAACTTCACGCATATAGGCGTTGCCTGCGCCCAGATACATATCGTCGCGAATACCGATAGCGTCAGCGCAGAAGGAGATCATATTGGCGGTTTCACGCACGGTTTCGCCGTGAGCGATTTGTGATTTACCTTCGTCAAGATCTTGTTGTGCAAGGCCGAGCAGGTTAAGCGCGGAAGCATAAGAGAAGCGGGTACGGGTGGAGTTGTCGCGGAAGACGGAAATACCTAATCCACTATTAAAGACTTTGGTTGAGATGTTTTCAGCACGCAGTGCTTTTAACGCGGCGGCAACGTCCAGTACTTGTTTCAGTTCGTCTGGCGTCTGTTCCCACGTTAACAAAAAATCTTTTTCATGCAGGTGAGAGGTCAGCGAATTGATATCCTTAATCAGCTCATTAACAGTTTTCATCATAAAGTCCCGATAGTGGAATGACAGGCAAAGTGGTTTATTTCACTGTGACGTGCCAAAGTGATTGGTGTTTTCACAGCTATACCTGGGACTAACAATAAGTGTGCCAGAATTATCCACGCGGCTGCGAAAGGCTAATTTGACGGATAATGTGTGGGGTTGATCACATATTGATGCCAGTTTCCGGTTGTTTTTAAAATACGAAAACGTTTGGCTTTTTTTATCACGTTATTTATTTGCTGCTAAGTATCAGAAATAAGATAAAGAGGCAGGCTATCTCTCTTCAGTTTGATAAACTTGCCGCTGTAATTCTCATATTGATATAGAAATGTGATATCTCTTCCATAATTTTATTAGAAAGTGATAAAAATCTTATGTTTTTATCAAAGCCAATTTCGCCTGAGTTAATATCATCATGATCTGTGAACCATCAACGTCTTCAATGATCGACTTTTAAGTAAGTCTGGAAGGTAAAGCTATGGAGCTTGCGACTACGCAGTCAGTATTGATGCAAATTCAACCGACAATTCAGCGTTTTGCCAGAATGCTTGCCAGCGTTTTGCAGCTTGAGGTTGAGATCGTTGATGAAAACTTGTGTCGCGTCGCCGGAACGGGCGCGTATGGGAAGTTTCTTGGCCGCCAGTTGAGCGGCAACTCACGCCTGCTCCGCCACGTCCTGGAAACGAAAACTGAAAAAGTTGTGACACAGTCTCGCTTCGATCCCCTTTGTGAAGGTTGCGATAGTAAAGAAAATTGCCGCGAAAAAGCATTTCTGGGTACGCCTGTCATTTTACAGGAACGTTGTGTTGGGGTGATAAGTTTGATTGCCGTTACCCACGAGCAACAAGAACATATCAGTGATAATTTACGCGAATTTTCCGATTACGTTCGCCATATATCCACCATTTTTGTTTCTAAACTTCTGGAGGATCAGGGACCAGGAGATAACATCAGTAAAATATTCGCGACCATGATCGATAATATGGATCAGGGCGTGTTAGTGGTTGATGCTGATAATCGGGTTCAGTTTGTTAATCAGACAGCTTTAAAAACACTCGGTGTTGTACAAAATAATATTATTGGAAAACCTGTTCGTTTCAGACCATTAACATTTGAGAGTAATTTTACCCATGGTCATATGCAACATATTGTTTCGTGGGATGATAAAAGTGAATTAATCATTGGTCAGTTGCATAACATCCAGGGCCGACAACTATTTTTAATGGCGTTTCACCAATCGCATACCAGTTTTTCTGTAGCAAATGCATCTGATGAACCGCATATTGAACAATTGGTTGGCGAGTGCCGTGTTATGCGGCAATTAAAACGACTCATTAGCCGTATTGCACCCAGCCCATCCAGCGTTATGGTGGTTGGTGAAAGCGGCACGGGTAAAGAAGTCGTCGCCCGTGCAATCCATAAGTTGAGCGGAAGACGGAATAAACCCTTTATTGCTATCAACTGTGCCGCGATTCCGGAACAGCTTCTGGAGAGCGAACTGTTCGGTTATGTTAAAGGCGCATTTACTGGCGCTTCTGCCAACGGTAAAACAGGGTTGATTCAGGCGGCGAATACGGGCACGCTGTTTCTCGATGAAATTGGTGATATGCCATTAATGTTGCAGGCTAAATTACTGCGCGCTATTGAGGCGCGTGAAATTCTGCCGATTGGTGCCAGTAGCCCAATACAAGTCGACATCCGCATCATTTCTGCAACTAATCAGAATTTGGCCCAGTTCATTGCCGAAGGTAAATTCCGCGAAGATCTCTTCTACCGACTTAATGTTATCCCGATAACTCTTCCACCGCTGCGTGAACGTCAGGAAGATATTGAATTACTGGTGCATTACTTTTTACATCTGCATACCCGTCGTCTGGGATCGGTTTATCCTGGCATTGCTCCTGATGTCGTCGAAATATTGCGTAAGCATCGTTGGCCCGGAAACCTGCGCGAGTTAAGCAATTTGATGGAATATCTGGTTAACGTTGTTCCTTCAGGTGAAGTTATCGACAGCACGCTATTGCCGCCAAATCTGCTGAATAATGGCACAACGGAGCAAAGTGATGTAACAGAGGTCAGTGAGGCGCACCTGTCACTCGATGATGCGGGCGGCACGGCGCTGGAGGAGATGGAAAAGCAAATGATCCGCGAGGCGCTTTCACGTCATAACAGCAAGAAGGAAGTTGCTGATGAACTGGGCATCGGCATTGCTACGCTCTATCGCAAGATTAAGAAATATGAGTTGTTAAACACATAACCTCTGAGAATCCGGCCTGAATTCAGGCCGGATATCCTTTTACTTCGTTTTCTCGCAATCCAGAACTGTATTTACAATCATCTGATACCCCGTGCAGCGACAAAGATTTCCCGCCAGTCCACGACGAATTTCCGTAATGGTTAATGGTTTTTCGCGTGGTTTTGCCAGCATCGCCGTGGTAGCCATAATCAGGCCCGGCGTACAAAACCCGCATTGCACTGCACCAGATTTCGCATAAGCCAGTTGGACATGAGAAAGTTTACCGCCTTTCGCTTCACCTTCCAGCGTGCGGATCTCTTTTCCTTCAGCCCAGGTCGCAAGGAATAAGCAACTGTCTATCGCAGTGCCGTCGACCAGCACCGTACAGGCACCGCATTCGCCTACGCAGCAACCTTGTTTGACACTAAGAAGCCCTTGTTCTCGGAGTAGTTCCGAAAGCGGCATTCCTGGCGCGGCGTGAAGCTGAAAAGGCATCCCGTTAATGGTGCATTCGATGGTAATTGTTTCGCTGTGATTCATTGCAATTTTCCCCCCGCCGCGGCGACGGCTTCGCTAATCACTTTTTTGGTCATCGTCTGGATGAGATGCAGACGAAACTCTTTACTGGCCCGCCATGAAGAACGCGGGGCGACATCTTGCAGGACTGATTCGCTGATGGCTTCCAGCGTTTGCAGGTTTAATGGCGCATTTTGTGCAGTCTGTTCGGCATGTTGGCAGCGAATCGGCGTTGGCGCGGCAACACCAAATGCCAGGCGTAATTCGCTGAAATTGCCGTTATCCAGTCGGCAATGTGCGGCGCAGCCAATTGTTGAAATATCCATTGCGTCGCGCATGGCATATTTAAAATGCGCGCTGCCCGCGTGTTCTTTCGGCTGTGGCGGAAAATGAAAGGCGACAAGGATTTCGTCATGCTCAAGAGACACTTTGCCCGGCCCGGTGTGAAAGCCATTAATCGGGACGAAACGAACACCGCGTGGGGAGTGGAGCTCCAGTTTCGCGTCATAAATTAGCGTTGGCGTGGCAGAATCTGCGCTGGTGGCACCGTTGCAAATATTTCCGCCGTAGGTGGCGACATTACGGATCTGCGGCCCGGCGATTGATGCAGCCGCAGCACATAACGCCGGGAGATTGCGTTGGATTACGGGATCTTCAATGAGCTGAGTAAATGTTGTCGCAGAGCCGATTCGCAGCGCGCCATCTTCCGCCTGTGTTATTCCCTGAAGCTCTGCCAGATTGTGGATATCAACAATATGGCGATAGCGGTCATTGTGATGGTGAAGCTGTATCAGTACGTCAGTGCCACCGGCAAGCAATTTGGCCTGCGGATTGTCAGCCAGCAGGGTGATGGCATCGGCAAGGGTGGTTGCGCGATGGTAAGAAGCAAAATCAAACATGATGTTATCCTCAAATCAATCCTGCCAGATGGAATTCTTCATATAATCGTTTTGGCGTTAGCGGCAGTGTATTGATTGCAACACCGGTAGCCATCTTCACCGCGTTACGAATAGCAGCGGCTACAGGAATTATGGGGGGCTCACCCAGTGACTTATGTCCGTATGCTGATTGCGGCTCATTGATTTCGACGAACGCGCTTTCCAGTTGTGGCAGATCCGGCATGGTCGGCATTTTGTAATCCAGCAGATTGGGGTTACGGACCACGCCGCTTTTCGCATCGATGATCATCTCTTCAAATAGCGCCCAGCCAATGCCCATTCCCATTCCGCCGTGTACCTGACCTTCTGCCAGCAGCGGATTAAGAATATGGCCCGAATCATGAACGTTGAGGATGCGGTTGATGGTGACTTTGCACAGTGCAATATCGACCGTCAGATCAACAAAGGTACAGCCAAACGCCGGTGGGTTAGTGGTGGTTTTGATGGAGCTTTCGGCAGAGAGCTGCCCGCCGCGTTCAGGGTGGTAGAAAGCGTCCATCGCCAAATCTTTTAACGACATTAACGGTTCTTCCGGTCTTTCAATCAGCACGATATGGCCTTTTATCAGGGTCAGATTCATCGCTGACTGATGTAGCATGACTGCGGCGTGAGCGATGATTTTCTCTTTTAATAACAGTGCTGCACTGCGCAGCGCAGGCGCGGCAACATAGCTCTGACGTGAGGCAAATGCGCCGGGGTCGAATGGTGTAACGTCGGTATCTTGGGTTGAAATAACGTGAACATCGCTGACCGGAACTCCCACGGTTTCTGCCACCATTTGCGAGAACACGGTGTCGGCACCCTGGCCGATTTCCGTCGCGCCGCTTTGCACGTTGATGGTTCCATCCTGATTCATCAACAGGCGCGCGCCTGCTATTTCTACGCCGACAGGCCAGGTGTTAGAGGTGTAGCTAAAACAGGCGACGCCAACGCCACGACGTAAATTGCCTTGCTGGTTCTGGCACTCTGCACGGCGTTTTTCCCATTCAAAGATTTTCCGGCCTTTTTCAAGACACTCCGGCAACCCTGCGCTGTAAATACGTTTTCCCGTGAGCGGATTAGCATCTCCTTCGCGGGCGGCGTTGCGTAAACGAATTTCAACAGGATCAATACCTAACGCTGTCGCGGCATCATCAAGCATAGACTCAACGGCAAATACGACTTGTGGCGCGCCATAACCACGCATCGCACCAGCCGAGGGGAGGTTGGTATAGCAGGTCTTTGAACTGTAAGCGTAGGCACAACGAGGATAAAGGTAAGCGACTTTATTCCCCCCAGCAGAAGCAATGGAGTGCCCGTGAGATGCATAAGCGCCGGTGTTAGACAGAACATCCAGACTATAACCTTTCAATGTTCCGTCGCGGTTCACGCCCATTTGCCCGTCAATAGTAAAAGCGTGGCGGGTACGGGTTGCGAGGAAACACTCTTCACGGCTAAGGGAAACTTTCACCGGAATGCCGCCAAGTTTGCTGGTCAGGAATGCCGCCATTGGCTCTTCCAGTACATCCTGTTTATTACCAAAACCGCCACCGATAAACGGTTTGATGACTCGTACGCATGACCAGGGAATATCCAGCGCCTGACCAACCACGCGGCGAACAATGTGCGGGATCTGGGTGCTGGAAACGATGGTAATTCGCGAGTCATCCTCCATCCATGCCAGCGATGTCACGCTTTCCATATGACAATGTTGAATAACGGGAGTCTGATAGTGCCCCTGTACCTGGTAGTCGGCGGCATCGATTGTTTGTTGGACATTACCCGTCGACATCGTGCTTTGTTTCAGTAAATTGCCACCGTTATGGATTGGTGCAGCGTCTTCTGCCAGCGCCGCTTCTGGCGAGGTGATAACGGGTAATTCTTGCCACTCAATGCTGACCAATTGCGCCGCTTTTTCTGCCGTGAGTTCATCGCGGGCCACGACGATGGCAACGGCGTCACCATGATGACGAACATGACGCGTTAGCAGGGCACGATCGGCGGTATCGCGCTTGTTTTCGTCAAGTGTCCAGGCATGCCCTGCCGTGGCGAATGGGATTTCTGGCACATCTTCCCAGGTAAAAATCGCCAGGACGCCCGGCAAACTCCTGGCTTGTTCATCATTAATATTTACAGCATAACCATGTGCGATAGGGCTACGTACATATTTCGCGTAACACATGCCCGCCATAATATAATCGTCAGTATATCGTGCCCGCCCGGTGACCTTAGCAATGGCATCGACGCGCATGCATGATTCACCCGTAGCGGTTGCTTCCCGCGCTTCCATAGAAATCCCCTCGGTTTGAACATTTGGTTCTTATGGCAAAGATTTAGTCTTAGCAGGCAAGAATTACGCCAGAAACGACTATATGCGTGAGGGGAGGAAGGAAGTGTGATGACGTTAAAAAAACACAGATATGATACGAAACAGGACTCTGAATAGGGACAGTGATACGTATCAATATGAGTGGCGATAAAATCAATGTGATAAATTAGGATTATTACGCATCAAGGTGGGAAATAGGGTAAAAGTCAGGAACTTCGATACCACTACAGCAAATATTTTGCTGATGATACTTCCCTTTGCCAAATGAAATTAACCTCTTTCTCTATTACATCGTTTTTCCAGAAGCAAGAGATTGGGTATCAAGAGGCTGGCTGCTATGATATGGCGTCTTGTTTTTTAAGCGAGGAAAGATTTTGAGTGCGGGACGCCTGAATAAAAAATCTCTGGGTATCGTGATGTTGTTATCGGTTGGACTGCTTTTGGCGGGCTGTTCGGGTAGCAAATCATCCGATACAGGAACGTATTCCGGCTCCGTTTACACCGTGAAACGGGGGGATACGCTATATCGTATTTCGCGCACCACGGGAACCAGCGTAAAAGAACTGGCGCGACTGAACGGCATTTCCCCCCCTTACACCATTGAAGTAGGTCAGAAACTAAAACTGGGTGGGGCGAAAAGTAGCAGTAGTACACGTAAATCAACCGCCAAATCAACGACCAAAACCGCATCGGTTACACCGTCATCAGCGGTACCGAAATCTTCCTGGCCGCCAGTAGGGCAACGTTGTTGGTTATGGCCAACGACAGGGAAAGTTATCATGCCGTATTCGACAGCAGATGGCGGCAATAAAGGGATTGATATCTCAGCTCCACGGGGTACACCTATTTACGCCGCGGGTGCAGGAAAGGTGGTGTATGTGGGCAACCAGCTGCGTGGCTACGGTAATCTCATCATGATTAAACACAGTGAAGATTACATTACGGCTTACGCTCATAATGACACGATGCTGGTAAATAATGGGCAAAGCGTGAAGGCTGGGCAAAAAATCGCTACCATGGGGAGCACTGATGCGGCATCTGTTCGCTTGCATTTCCAGATTCGTTACCGTGCAACGGCAATTGATCCGCTACGTTACTTGCCGCCTCAGGGCAGCAAGCCAAAATGCTGATGGCGAATTAATCAGCAGTCAGCAGCGTGATACTTGCTAAGGAGAGCGTAAGGTTTATAATGCCTTACGCATCTCGAAGCGGGCGTAGTTCAATGGTAGAACGAGAGCTTCCCAAGCTCTATACGAGGGTTCGATTCCCTTCGCCCGCTCCAATTTATCTTCACATCATCTGCCTGCCATTTTTGTTGTATCTGATTTTCTATATTATCTTAATTCAAGCGCTTCAGACTTTTCGCAATCGCCGTAATACTTCCCCATTTTTTTGTAAATAAAAAGCGTTTACGCAATGCAATCGTCATGTATCTTAAATAGTCTTATTTAAGATGTTCAGAACTCTTTGTGTGTTTAACTGGCTGATAATTATATAATATTACGAGAGAAGTGATAGAGCGGAATAATAACAAATGAACATTATGAAAACTGGGATGGTTCAAAATTGAAGCAATTTTGAACCATCCACAACGGATATTAGCTAAAGAACATTACCGATACGCACAGGATACCCACGATCAGGGTAATCAGATTTCCGATGGAACGCCAGGGTTTAAGCGCCGGGATGAGATACGTTGACAGCGTAGGCATGATGAAAAGTATCATGGCAATGAGCGGGCCGCTGATCGCGTAAATCATCGAAATCGCGTTCGGGTTAATGCAACAAACAATGAAGGTAATCAGCGATACCAACATAATTGATAGTGCGCGGTTAAATGCACGACTTTTCTTTACACCAACCTGCTGTAATGTTGTTTTGACGACCTCTGTGGCACCTTCAATAACGCCAAAGTACGTACCCAGGAATGATTTCGACATCGCAACTACTGCGACAATAATCCCGGAAATTGACAACCATGCTGGGGCGTTCGGCAGCATAGAAAGCGCCGATAAAATGGTAACCCCTTCTTCTTTAGCCGCTTCAATATACGAAGGTGGAATAGAAAGCAGGCAGCTAAAGACAAAGAACAATACACTTATGCAGATGATGAGATAAGCGACTTTCATAATTTTTTTGCATTTATCCATAGCATGTTCGCCATATTTTTCACGTCTGTCTATGGCAAACGTAGAAATAATGGGCGTATGGCTAAAAGCGAAAACCATCACGGGAATCGATATCCATATCTGGTGAAGGGTATTCTGATTGAACTCTACCTGGGTTGTTAATAGATCAGGTTGCCAACTACCGACCAGGTAAATAGAAAGAAATAAGAAATAGGCAATCAATGGGAATACCAAAAATCCCATTACCCGAATGGTTGCATGGCGTCCCATCAGAAAAATGAGATTCAGGATTAATACAACCCCCAGACTCACCAACATACGGATGCGAAGATCAATAACCATATGCTTTGCCAGCTGTTCCGTAAGTGAGTTGGTAATTGCCACTGCATATATCAACACGACGACAAAAAAGGCGATGAAGTACAGCGTGGTAATCAGATTACCAATCTTCTTGCCATAGTAGTGTGTTACCGCGCCCGTTATCCCTTCACCTGCTGATGTTTTCGATGAGAGGATGAACTGGCATAAGGCTTTATGTGGCCAATATGTTAAAGGCCAGGCGACCAGAGCAGTAATAAACAGGACCACAGCCCCCGCCGAACCTAACTGAATAGGAAGGAAGAGCGTGCCTGCACCAACGGCTGTGCCGTAGAGCGCGAAACTCCACAGAGTTTCTTCTTTTGACCAAATATTAGACATTATCTGAACGTATCATCTACAAATTAAACAAAATGGAGGGCAATTTACCATAAACCAGGTTAAGTATGGGAGATTAACGCCCTATCTACCTCTCTATTGGTGAGTTAGTGGTTGCAAACCTTACGTGCCAGTTATGTCTCTGACTACTACTCAGGCGTATTTCCTTTGTGATAATAGTCACTTTTTTTAAACAATTAAGATAACTGTAATTAACAATCATTTACTATTGCACTGTTAATTGGTGCGAGGTTGTGATGAAAGACGTTGTGATTGTCGGGGCGTTACGGACACCTATCGGCTGCTTTCGTGGTGCGTTAGCGGGTCATTCCGCCGTGGAACTTGGCAGCCTGGTCGTCAAAGCGTTAATAGAACGTACCGGCGTTCCTGCATATGCGGTGGATGAAGTGATTCTTGGTCAGGTGTTGACTGCAGGGGCAGGGCAGAATCCGGCAAGACAATCGGCTATTAAAGGTGGTCTTCCTAATAGCGTTTCTGCAATCACTATTAATGACGTTTGTGGTTCCGGGCTTAAAGCACTGCATCTGGCTACTCAGGCGATACAGTGTGGCGAGGCTGATATTGTCATCGCCGGTGGCCAGGAAAACATGAGCCGCGCACCACATGTTCTGACTGATAGCCGCACCGGCGCACAGCTTGGCAATAGCCAGTTGGTTGATAGTCTTGTGCATGATGGGTTGTGGGATGCCTTCAATGATTATCATATTGGTGTCACCGCCGAAAATCTGGCTCGCGAATATGGCATCAGCCGTCAGTTGCAGGATGCTTACGCACTTAGCTCGCAACAAAAAGCGCGAGCGGCGATTGACGCCGGACGATTTAAAGATGAGATCGTCCCGGTAATAACCCAAAGTAACGGACAGACGTTGGTTGTTGATACCGATGAACAGCCACGCACTGACACCAGCGCAGAAGCCTTAGCCCGTTTAAATCCTTCATTTGATAGTCTCGGTTCTGTGACAGCGGGTAATGCATCATCCATAAACGATGGGGCAGCTGCAGTAATGATGATGAGCGAAGCCAAAGCACGAGCGTTGAATTTACCCGTGCTGGCCCGCATCCGCGCATTTGCCAGCGTTGGTGTGGATCCGGCATTGATGGGAATTGCGCCGGTGTATGCGACCCGTCGTTGCCTGGAGCGTGTTGGCTGGCAGTTGGCTGATGTCGATCTTATCGAGGCTAATGAAGCGTTTGCTGCACAGGCGCTTTCGGTTGGCAAGATGCTTGAATGGGATGAGCGTCGGGTCAATGTCAATGGTGGTGCGATCGCACTCGGTCATCCGATAGGCGCTTCCGGTTGCCGAATCCTGGTTTCTCTTGTTCATGAAATGGTGAAACGTAATGCCCGCAAAGGACTGGCAACGCTTTGTATCGGCGGGGGCCAGGGTGTGGCATTGACCATTGAACGTGACGAGTAGCTCTGCATTTCCTCCTTACCGATAAATATCTGCCGTCATTAATCTGTTGAATAATGATGGCTGGTGAGTCGACATACCTTTTCAGGGCTCCCTGATTTTTCCATTCTCATGACATATTCGTGATCGACACTGCACTTTTTTTAATCCTTAACTTGAAAATGAAACATTGTTTTATTTTTAATTGAAAACCCTATCCCATGGGCATATCATCCCCTCATAGAGAAAACGAAACAGTGTTTTATTATTGTTTTCTATTTTCACGCTTCACTGATTATCGGAGGTTGATGTGGACGTAAGACAGAGCATCCACAGTGCGCACGCAAAAACGCTGGATACCCAGGGGCTGCGCAATGAATTTTTGGTTGAAAAGGTATTTGTCGCCGATGAGTACACCATGGTTTACAGCCACATTGACCGTATTATTGTTGGCGGCATTATGCCGGTAACTAAAACGGTTTCCGTTGGCGGGGAAGTTGGTAAACAACTCGGCGTAAGCTATTTCCTTGAACGTCGCGAGTTAGGTGTTATCAATATTGGCGGTGCCGGTACGATTACTGTCGATGGTCAATGCTATGAAATCGGTCACCGCGACGCCCTGTATGTTGGTAAAGGTGCAAAAGAAGTTGTCTTTGCCAGTATTGATACCGCCACTCCGGCGAAGTTTTATTACAATTGCGCACCCGCGCATACGACGTATCCCACCAAAAAAGTCACACCGGACGAAGTATCTCCAGTCACGTTAGGCGATAACCTCACCAGTAACCGTCGCACGATTAACAAATATTTTGTCCCGGATGTGCTGGAAACCTGCCAATTGAGTATGGGGCTGACGGAGCTGGCTCCAGGTAACTTGTGGAACACCATGCCGTGTCACACCCACGAGCGCCGGATGGAAGTTTATTTCTATTTCAATATGGATGATGACGCCTGCGTTTTCCACATGATGGGGCAACCGCAAGAAACGCGTCACATTGTGATGCATAACGAGCAGGCGGTGATCTCCCCGAGCTGGTCGATCCATTCCGGCGTCGGAACCAAAGCTTATACCTTTATCTGGGGCATGGTCGGTGAAAACCAGGTTTTTGATGATATGGACCATGTGGCCGTTAAAGATTTGCGCTAGTTGTGGGCATAAACGAATAAGGTATTGTTATGATTTTAAATGCATTTTCTCTCGAAGGTAAAGTTGCGGTCGTCACTGGTTGTGATACTGGGCTGGGCCAGGGGATGGCGTTGGGGCTGGCGCAAGCGGGCTGTGACATTGTTGGCATTAACATCGTTGAACCGACTGAAACCATCAAGCAGGTCACGGCGCAGGGGCGTCGTTTTTTAAGCCTGACCGCCGATCTGCGAAAGATTGATGGCATTCCTGGACTGCTGGATCGCGCGGTAGCGGAGTTTGGTCATATTGATATCCTGGTGAATAACGCCGGATTGATTCGCCGCGAAGACGCTCTCGAGTTCAGCGAAACAGACTGGGACGATGTCATGAACCTGAATATCAAGAGCGTATTCTTCATGTCTCAGGCAGCGGCGAAACACTTTATCGCGCAAGGCAATGGCGGCAAGATTATCAATATCGCGTCAATGCTCTCCTTCCAGGGCGGGATCCGTGTGCCTTCTTATACCGCATCAAAAAGCGGCGTGATGGGTGTGACGCGATTGATGGCGAACGAATGGGCTAAACACAACATTAATGTTAATGCGATAGCTCCGGGTTACATGGCGACCAACAATACCCAACAACTGCGGGCAGATGAACAACGTAGCGCGGAAATTCTCGACCGCATTCCGGCTGGCCGTTGGGGACTGCCGAGTGACCTGATGGGGCCGGTAGTGTTTCTTGCCTCCAGCGCTTCAGATTATGTAAATGGTTATACCATTGCTGTGGATGGCGGTTGGCTGGCGCGTTAATTCATTCCTCTTACTTTTATGACCCTGCCGCATGGCAGGGTTTTTTATATCTGTAGATCATCATAATCCATATCATGGTTATGAAATAATCCATATCAATTATCAATTAATGAACTTTATGAATTTTATCTGCTTTAAAATTATGTGGTTAATAATAATCTCAATAATTCAACTTAATTTGAAAATTGGAATATCCATCACATAACGACATGTCGCAGCAATTTAATCCATATTTATGCTATTTCCGACCTGACACCTGTGTGAGTTGTTCACGTATTTTTTCACTATGTCTTACTCTCTGCTGGCAGGAAAAAATGGTTACTATCAATACGGAATCTGCTTTAACGCCACGTCCTCTGCGGGATACGCGGCGTATGAATATGTTTGTTTCGGTAGCTGCTGCGGTCGCAGGATTGTTATTTGGTCTTGATATCGGCGTAATCGCCGGAGCGTTGCCGTTCATTACCGATCACTTTGTGCTGACCAGCCGTTTGCAGGAATGGGTGGTCAGTAGCATGATGCTCGGCGCAGCAATTGGTGCGCTGTTTAATGGGTGGCTGTCGTTCCGCCTGGGGCGTAAATACAGCCTGATGGCGGGGGCCATCCTGTTTGTACTCGGTTCGATAGGGTCCGCTTTTGCGACCAGCGTAGAGATGTTAATCGCCGCTCGTGTGGTGTTGGGCATTGCTGTTGGGATCGCGTCTTACACCGCTCCTCTATATCTTTCTGAAATGGCAAGTGAAAACGTTCGCGGTAAGATGATCAGCATGTACCAGTTGATGGTCACACTCGGCATCGTGCTGGCGTTTTTATCCGATACAGCGTTCAGTTATAGCGGTAACTGGCGCGCAATGTTGGGGGTTCTTGCTTTACCAGCAGTCCTGCTGATTATTCTGGTGGTCTTCCTGCCAAATAGCCCGCGCTGGCTGGCGGAAAAGGGGCGTCATATTGAGGCGGAAGAAGTGTTGCGTATGCTGCGCGATACGTCGGAAAAAGCGCGAGAAGAACTCAACGAAATTCGTGAAAGCCTGAAGTTAAAACAGGGCGGTTGGGCACTGTTTAAGATCAACCGTAACGTCCGTCGTGCTGTATTTCTCGGTATGTTGTTGCAGGCGATGCAGCAGTTTACCGGTATGAACATCATCATGTACTACGCGCCACGTATCTTCAAAATGGCGGGCTTTACGACCACAGAACAACAGATGATTGCGACTCTGGTCGTGGGGCTGACCTTTATGTTCGCTACCTTCATTGCGGTCTTTACGGTAGATAAAGCAGGGCGTAAGCCGGCTCTGAAAATTGGTTTCAGCGTGATGGCGTTAGGCACTCTGGTGCTGGGTTACTGCCTGATGCAGTTTGATAACGGTACGGCTTCCAGTGGCTTGTCCTGGCTCTCTGTTGGCATGACGATGATGTGTATTGCCGGTTATGCGATGAGCGCCGCGCCAGTGGTGTGGATCTTGTGCTCTGAAATTCAGCCGCTGAAATGCCGCGATTTTGGCATCACCTGCTCAACGACGACAAACTGGGTGTCGAATATGATTATCGGCGCGACCTTCCTGACACTGCTTGATAGCATTGGCGCTGCCGGTACGTTCTGGCTCTACACTGCGCTGAACATTGCGTTTGTGGGCATCACTTTCTGGCTCATTCCGGAAACCAAAAATGTCACGCTGGAACATATCGAGCGCAAACTGATGGCAGGCGAAAAGTTGAGAAATATCGGCGTCTGATTTCACGGGCCGGATGTGCTGTACATCCGGCCCTTTTTTCGTTAATAGAGATTGGGCACCTGGCCGTTGAGGCGTTTGTCTCGTTCCTTATTCAGCCTTGTTGCGGTAACACACATCAGGAGAGAGGAATGAAAACAATTGGTTTGCTGGGAGGAATGAGCTGGGAATCCACTATTCCTTACTATCGTCTGATAAATGAAGGCATTAAACAGCGGCTTGGTGGGCTTCACTCTGCGCAAGTGCTGCTACATAGCGTCGATTTTCATGAAATAGAAGAGTGCCAGCGTCGCGGTGAGTGGGACAAAACCGGGGATATTCTGGCTGAGGCGGCGCTTGGCTTACAGCGGGCGGGCGCAGAAGGTATTGTGTTATGCACCAATACGATGCATAAAGTGGCGGATGCCATTGAGTCTCGTTGCTCTCTGCCTTTCTTACACATAGCGGATGCCACTGGACGTGCAATTACCGGGGCAGGAATGACTCGTGTGGCGCTGCTGGGTACACGTTACACCATGGAACAGGATTTTTATCGCGGGCGGCTGACGGAACAATTTTCCATCAACTGTCTTATTCCTGAAGCGGATGAACGGGCGAAAATTAATCAGATTATTTTTGAAGAACTGTGTCTGGGGCAATTTACCGAAGCGTCACGCGCTTATTATGCGCAAGTGATTGCTCGCCTTGCAGAACAGGGCGCACAGGGCGTCATTTTTGGCTGCACAGAAATTGGTTTACTGGTGCCAGAAGAGCGCAGTGTTCTGCCTGTGTTTGATACCGCGGCGATCCATGCCGAGGATGCTGTCGCTTTTATGCTGTCGTAGCTGACGACAAAATAGCGTCAAGAGAAGTGACCAGTTTCGGTAATCCCGCTTGTAAATGCTCACTAAACGCCTGCACCAGCGCTGATGACGGGCGGTGCAGGGGGCGGATCAGGCTGACGGTGAATGGAACCGCAATGCTGAACCGCCGCACCACTAAACCGCTTGCCGCATAATCCAGTGCGGTGAGCGGGTTAACCACCGAAACGCCTACCCCCGCCCGTACCATTGCGCAGACTGACGCGGCGCTGTGGGTTTCTACGATCATGCGTCGTTTAACCTGATTCTCAGTAAACAATTGATCCAGCAACTGGCGATAGCTGTCAGTACGGGAAAGGCTGATGTAGTTCTCACTGTGAAAATCATCCGGCGTTAATACCTTTTTTACCGCCAGCGGATGGCCCGGAGGTAACACACACACTTCATCTAAAGAGAGTAATTCGGTACGTTCTGTTCCCGCAGGCGTATGGAGCGTTTCAGTGAGTCCTAAATCATGACGCTGGGCCGAGAGCCACTCTTCAAGTAGCGGTGATTCCTGGGGCACGATATTTAAGCTGACATCGGGATAACGTGCCAGAAAGGGTTGCAGGAGCTGCGGTAAAAAAGATTGCGAAAAGACCGGCAGGCAGGCAATAGACAGTTCTCCCTGGCGAAACTCGCGCAGACTTTCTGCGGCACTGACAATGCGATCCAGTCCGTACCAGGATCGTTGCACTTCTTCAAACAGACGCAGTCCTTGCACGGTAGGATGTAATCGTCCACGTATGCGCTCAAACAATTTCAGCCCGATCACCTTCTCAAAGCGCGCCAGTTCGCGGCTGACGGTTGGCTGTGAGGTGTGTAGCAGGTGTGCCGCCTCAGTCAGGCTTCCGGCGGTCATTACCGCATGAAAAATTTCAATATGACGTAAGTTAACTGCGGCCATTAGCGCTCTCTCGCAATCCGGTAATCCATATCATTTTTGCATAGACTCGACATAAATCGATATTTTTTATTCTTTTTATGATGTGGCGTAATCATAAAAAAGCACTTATCTGGAGTTTGTTATGCCACATTCACTGTTCAGCACTGATACCGATCTCACCGCCGAAAATCTGCTGCGTTTGCCCGCAGAATTTGGCTGCCCGGTGTGGGTCTACGATGCGCAAATTATTCGTCGGCAGATTGCAGCGCTGAAACAGTTTGATGTGGTGCGCTTTGCACAGAAAGCCTGTTCCAATATTCATATTTTGCGCTTAATGCGTGAGCAGGGCGTAAAAGTGGATTCCGTCTCGTTAGGCGAAATAGAGCGTGCACTGGCGGCGGGTTACAATCCGCAAACGCACCCCGATGATATTGTTTTTACGGCAGATGTTATCGATCAGGCGACGCTTGAACGCGTCAGTGAATTGCAAATTCCGGTGAATGCGGGTTCTGTTGATATGCTCGACCAACTGGGTCAGGTTTCTCCAGGGCATCGGGTATGGCTGCGTGTTAATCCGGGGTTTGGTCACGGGCATAGCCAAAAAACCAATACCGGTGGCGAAAACAGCAAGCACGGTATCTGGTACACCGATCTGCCCGCCGCACTGGACGTGATACAACGTCATCATCTACAGCTGGTCGGCATTCACATGCACATTGGTTCTGGCGTCGATTATGCCCATCTGGAACAGGTATGTGGTGCTATGGTGCGTCAGGTCCTCGAGTTCGGTCAGGATTTACAGGCTATTTCTGCGGGCGGTGGGCTTTCTATTCCTTATCAACAGGGTGAAGAGGCGGTTGATACCGAACATTATTATGGTCTGTGGAATGCCGCGCGTGAGCAAATCGCCCGCCATTTGGGCCATCCTGTGAAACTGGAAATTGAACCGGGTCGCTTTCTGGTAGCGCAGGCTGGCGTATTAATTACTCAAGTGCGGAGCGTCAAACAAATGGGTAGCCGCCACTTTGTGCTGGTTGATGCCGGGTTCAACGATCTGATGCGCCCGGCAATGTACGGTAGTTACCACCATATCAGTGCCCTGGCAGCTGAGGGTCGTTCTCTGGAACACGCGCCAACGGTGGAAACCGTCGTCGCCGGGCCGTTATGTGAATCGGGCGATGTCTTTACCCAGCAGGAAGGGGGAAATGTCGAAACCCGCGCCTTGCCGGAAGTGAAGGCGGGTGATTATCTGGTACTGCATGATACAGGGGCATATGGCGCATCAATGTCATCCAACTACAACAGCCGTCCGCTGTTACCAGAAGTTCTGTTTGATAATGGTCAGGCGCGGTTGATTCGCCGTCGCCAGACCATTGAAGAATTACTGGCGCTGGAATTGCTTTAACTGCGGTTAGTCGCTGGTTGCATGATGACTTGCCTCCAGCGACGGAGTTGACACTGAATGGCGACGTACCAGCGTCGGACTAAAGACATTAGTGATTTCCGGGAGAGGGCGATTATCCGCCAGCGCCAAAGCCAGTTCGGCAGCCTGCGTCGCCATCGTCACGATTGGGTAACGCACGGTGGTCAGGCGCGGACGCACATAGCGTGACACCAGCACATCATCAAAGCCAATTAACGAAATCTCACCCGGTACATCAATACCATTATCATTGAGCACGCCCATCGCGCCCGCCGCCATTGAATCGTTATAACAGGCTACCGCAGTGAAATTTCTGCCTCGTCCCAAAAGCTCGGTCATTGCCTGTTCGCCGCCGCTTTCGTCTGGTTCGCCAAATGTCACCAGCCGGTCATTGGCCGGAATACCACTTTCAGCAAGGGCATCGTAATACCCTTGCAGACGATCTTCGGCGTCAGAAATAGAGTGGTTAGAGCACAGATAACCAATGCGGGTATGACCTTGCTGAATTAAATGACGCGTTGCCAGCCAGGCACCGTAACGATCGTCCAGAGCAATACAACGGTTTTCAAAGCCAGGCAGGATACGGTTGATCAGCACCATACCGGGCATTTGTTTCATTAATGAGGCTAAATCGGCATCCGGGATCATTTTGGCATGGACAACCAGCGCAGCACAGCGATGGCGGATCAGTTGCTCAATGGCCTGACGCTCTTTTTGTTCGTTGTGGTAACCGTTGCCAATCAATAAAAAATTACCAGTGTGATAAGCCACCTGTTCGACCGCTTTCACCATTGCGCCGAAAAACGGATCGGAAACATCACCAACGACCAGACCGATCGTTTCAGTGGTCTGCTGCGCCAGCGCACGGGCGTTGGCGTTCGGGTGATAGCTAAGAGACTCCATTGCACTATGCACAGCAAGCCGGGAAGCTTCGCTGGCTTTGGGTGAATTATTAATGACGCGGGAAACGGTGGCGACTGAAACGCCTGCCAGTCGGGCTACATCCTTTATGGTCGCCATGAAAATACCTTAGTGGGTAAACGCTTACATTCTTTCAGTGTTACGGAAAACGCCCGTTGGTTCAAGGGGTGACATGTTTTCATCGTGGGAATGTGAGCCAAACGCAAATAAGTAAGACAAAAAAAGAGATTGCAAACCTTTGGTTACACTTTGCGAAACGCTGTTGCGATTGACCGCTGGTGGCGTTTGGCTTCAGGTTGCTAAAGTGGTGATCCCAGAGGTATTGATAGGTGAAGTCAACTTCGGGTTGAGCACATGAATTACACCAGCCTGCGCAGATGCGCAGGTTTTTTTTTGCCGGTCATCAATCTGTAACAGTAACCGACAATTTACACACCTCGTTGCATTTCCCTTCATTCCTTTGCGTTTTCTCGCTGGCGAAGAGTCGTCGTGCAGACCACAATCAAGATCCCAGAGGTATTGATTGGTGAGATTATTCGGTACGCTCTTCGTACCCTGTCTCTTGCACCAACCTGCGCGGATGCGCAGGTTTTTTTTCGCACCTAATTTACTGTCGCTCGCGTTCTTTATCTCGTGTAATCTCCCTCCATTCGCTTTTACTGAATCAGAGCAAAGGGAGTTGGAATGCTTTTTAGCTTTTTTCGAAATTTGTGCCGTGTTTTGTATCGCGTTCGCGTTACGGGTGACACCAAGGCACTGAAGGGCGAGCGCGTTCTAATTACGCCTAATCACGTCTCTTTTATTGATGGCATACTGCTGGCATTGTTTTTACCCGTACGTCCGGTATTTGCCGTTTACACCTCAATAAGCCAACAGTGGTATATGCGTTGGCTGAAATCATTTATCGACTTTGTTCCTCTCGACCCGACGCAACCTATGGCGATTAAACATCTGGTACGTCTGGTGGAACAGGGCCGACCAGTGGTGATTTTCCCTGAAGGACGCATCACCACCACTGGCTCGCTGATGAAAATCTACGATGGCGCGGGATTTGTCGCGGCGAAGTCTGGTGCAACGGTTATTCCTGTGCGTATTGAAGGGGCGGAACTTACGCACTTCAGCCGCCTGAAAGGTCTGGTTAAACGTCGCTTGTTCCCGCAAATTACTCTGCATATTTTGCCACCAACGCAGGTGGAGATGCCGGATGCGCCGCGTGCCCGTGACCGTCGCAAAATCGCTGGCGAAATGCTGCATCAAATAATGATGGAAGCGCGTATGGCGGTGCGCCCGCGTGAAACGCTGTACGAATCTTTACTGAGTGCAATGTACCGCTTCGGAGCCGGGAAGAAATGTGTCGAAGACGTCAACTTTACCCCAGACTCCTATCGCAAATTGCTTACGAAAACGCTGTTTGTTGGACGCATCCTTGAAAAATACAGTGTTGAAGGCGAACGCATCGGCTTAATGCTGCCCAATGCAGGCATCAGTGCTGCAGTGATTTTTGGGGCCATCGCCCGTCGCCGCATTCCCGCAATGATGAACTACACCGCCGGGGTAAAAGGGTTGACCAGTGCTATTACGGCGGCTGAAATCAAAACCATTTTCACTTCCCGTCAGTTTCTCGATAAAGGCAAACTCTGGCATCTGCCGGAGCAACTTACTCAGGTACGCTGGGTCTATCTGGAAGATTTAAAAGCAGATGTCACCACTGCCGACAAAGTGTGGATTTTCGCTCATTTGCTGATGCCGCGTCTGGCACAGTTAAAACAGCAGCCGGAAGAAGAGGCGCTGATCCTCTTTACCTCCGGTTCTGAAGGCCATCCGAAAGGCGTCGTCCATAGCCATAAAAGCATTCTGGCGAACGTCGAGCAGATTAAAACGATTGCCGACTTCACCACCAACGATCGCTTTATGTCGGCGTTACCGCTGTTTCACTCCTTTGGGCTGACGGTAGGCCTGTTTACGCCACTGCTCACAGGTGCAGAAGTGTTCCTTTATCCAAGCCCGCTGCATTACCGCATTGTGCCGGAGTTGGTGTATGACCGCAGTTGCACCGTGTTGTTCGGTACCTCGACTTTCCTCGGTCACTACGCGCGTTTCGCCAACCCGTATGACTTCTATCGTCTACGCTATGTGGTGGCAGGCGCAGAAAAACTACAAGAAAGTACCAAACAGCTTTGGCAGGATAAATTTGGCCTGCGCATCCTTGAAGGCTACGGTGTGACCGAGTGCGCGCCTGTCGTTTCTATCAACGTACCGATGGCGGCGAAACCCGGTACGGTAGGGCGTATTCTACCAGGTATGGACGCGCGCCTGTTGTCAGTTCCTGGTATCGAAGAGGGCGGACGCCTGCAACTGAAAGGGCCGAACATAATGAACGGCTATCTGCGGGTGGAGAAGCCTGGTGTACTGGAAGTGCCCACCGCCGAGAATGTTCGCGGCGAAATGGAGCGCGGCTGGTATGACACTGGCGATATCGTGCGTTTTGATGAGCAGGGCTTTGTGCAGATTCAGGGCCGCGCAAAACGCTTTGCCAAAATTGCAGGCGAAATGGTGTCGCTGGAAATGGTGGAACAACTGGCACTTGGTGTTTCGCCAGATAAAGTCCATGCCACTGCGATTAAGAGCGATGCCAGCAAAGGCGAGGCACTGGTGCTTTTCACCACAGATAACGAACTGACGCGCGATAAGTTACAACAGTATGCCCGCGAGCACGGCGTGCCGGAGCTTGCTGTACCGCGCGATATTCGCTATCTGAAACAGATGCCATTACTTGGCAGCGGCAAACCTGACTTTGTCACGTTGAAAAGCTGGGTAGACGAAGCGGAACAACACGATGAGTGAGTCAGTGCACACTAACACTTCGTTGTGGTCGAAGGGGATGAAAGCGGTTATCGTGGCGCAGTTTCTCTCTGCGTTTGGCGATAATGCGCTGCTGTTTGCCACTCTGGCGTTACTGAAAGCGCAGTTCTATCCGGAGTGGAGCCAGCCCATCCTGCAAATGGTGTTTGTAGGTGCTTACATTCTTTTTGCGCCGTTTGTCGGGCAGGTGGCGGATAGCTTCGCCAAAGGCCGGGTGATGATGTTTGCCAACGGCCTGAAGCTACTGGGCGCAGCCAGTATCTGCTTTGGTATCAATCCGTTTCTCGGCTATACGTTGGTGGGTGTTGGTGCTGCAGCCTATTCACCGGCGAAATACGGTATTCTCGGCGAATTAACCACGGGTAGTAAGTTAGTAAAAGCTAACGGTTTAATGGAAGCGTCTACCATAGCGGCGATTTTGCTCGGTTCCGTAGCTGGTGGTGTTCTGGCTGACTGGCATATTCTGGTTGCCCTGGCCGCATGCGCACTGGCCTACGGTGGCGCGGTCGTTGCCAATATCTACATTCCCAAACTGGCGGCGGCGCGTCCGGGGCAGTCCTGGAATCTCATCAGCATGACCCGCAGTTTCCTGAATGCCTGCACCTCGCTATGGCGCAATGGTGAAACGCGTTTTTCGCTGGTGGGCACCAGTTTATTCTGGGGAGCAGGTGTCACGCTGCGTTTCCTGTTGGTGCTGTGGGTACCGGTGGCGCTGGGTATTACCGATAACGCTACGCCGACCTATCTCAACGCGATGGTAGCGATTGGTATCGTGGTTGGCGCAGGTGCGGCAGCGAAGCTGGTTACGCTGGAAACCGTGTCACGCTGTATGCCAGCCGGGATTTTGATTGGCGTGGTGGTACTGATTTTCTCCCTGCAACACGAGCTGCTGCCAGCCTATGCTTTGTTGATGCTGATTGGCGTGCTGGGGGGCTTTTTTGTCGTTCCGCTCAATGCGTTGCTACAGGAGCGGGGTAAAAAAAGCGTCGGGGCGGGGAATGCGATTGCAGTACAAAACCTTGGCGAAAACAGCGCCATGTTGTTGATGCTGGGCATTTACTCGCTGGCGGTAATGGTAGGCATCCCGGTCGTGCCCATTGGCATTGGCTTCGGTGCGCTGTTTGCGCTGGCAATAACGGCGCTGTGGATCTGGCAGCGCCGTCATTAATATTTAACGCCGGTTTTAACCGGCGTTAATCTTATGGTGCAGGATACGTATAAACCTGATGCACCGCTTCAATTTCAGCTAATACGTCTTCGCTCAACTCCAGATGCAAACTTTCGACGTTAGTTTTCAGCTGCTCCATCGTGGTTGCGCCCAGCAGA
Organism: Escherichia sp. E.sYA108; assembly: GCF_011754335.1. Classification (NCBI taxonomy): domain Bacteria; kingdom Pseudomonadati; phylum Pseudomonadota; class Gammaproteobacteria; order Enterobacterales; family Enterobacteriaceae; genus Escherichia; species Escherichia sp. E.sYA108. The sequence continues at coordinate 1,054,126 of NZ_JAAQVZ010000001.1, forward strand.
GTGCTGGCAACAAACGGTTGACGGCGTACAAATGCGAGCGCCATCTGAGCAGGGTCCAGGCCATGACGTCTGGCGATATCAACATACGCCGCGACGGCTTTTTGCGTTTGCTCACCGCTATAGCGGGTGAACCGACTAAAGAGCGTATTACGTGCGCCAGCGGGTTTTGCACCATTGAGATATTTCCCGGTCAGTGTGCCGAAACCCAGGCACGAATAGGCCAGCAGTTCGACCCCTTCATACTGGCTGACTTCTGCCAGACCTACTTCAAAACTGCGGTTTAACAGGCTGTAGGGGTTCTGAATGGTGACAATACGCGGCAGATCGTGTTTGTCCGCCAGATGCAGGTAGCGCATTACGCCAAATGCAGTTTCGTTCGACACGCCGATATAACGAATTTTTCCCGCGCGTTGGTACTCTGCCAGTGCGTCCAGCGTATCCAGCAGCGAAACCGCAGGCGCAGAATCTGTCCAGCTATAACCGAGTTTGCCGAAGCAGTTGGTTGGGCGCTGCGGCCAGTGCACCTGATAGAGATCGAGGTAATCAGTCTGCAGACGCTTGAGGCTGTCATGCAGCGCTTCGCGGATATTCTTCCGATCCAGCGCCTGATCCGGGCGGATGCCTTTGTCATTATTGCGCGACGGTCCGCTCACTTTGGAGGCGATAATTAACTTTTCGCGGCTGCCATGTTTCGCCAGCCAGTTGCCGACGTAGGTTTCGGTTAGCCCTTGAGTTTCGGGGCGCGGAGGTACTGGGTACATTTCGGCAACGTCGATAAGGTTAATGCCCTGAGCGACGGCATAGTCGAGTTGTGCGTGGGCGTCGGCTTCGCTGTTCTGTTCACCAAACGTCATCGTGCCAAGCCCCAGCGTGCTGACTTCCAGCGAACTGTGGGGTATACGGTGATATTGCATAGCCGTTTCCTTTTTATAATCACGACATAAGGAATATAAAAATGGCAGAGGGAAGGGAAAAGGGAAAGAGAAAAATCTTAAGGCCAGCCGGATGCTGACCTTATTTGTTAACGTTCAATAATTTGCGAAACATCATCACGGTTAATTTGCATCGCGTTACCTTGCTGATCGTGATAACTCACCAGCCCGGTATCATCATCAATTTCAGGTTTTCCATCGGTCAAAATCATACGGCCATCTTTGGTCGCCATGACGTAATCACTGGAACACCCGGAAACAGCAAACGCCAGTCCGACTGCAGAAATTATTACTGCCCATTTTTTCATCCGGTTATCCTCATTTGGCCCACCTATGATAATAGTCTGTTTATAAACCGACGTTATATATCTTGAAAGCAGGAAAATCTTAAACTGTGAGGGTAACAGGAGTGAGTACGCCCTCCCGCAGGAGAGCGTACGGAGTATCAGAGCGGATTCTTTTTGTTGCGAATCAGGTTGAGGCTTTCAACCGCAATAGAGAAGAACATCGCGAAGTAGATGTAACCTTTCGGTACGTGGATGTCGAAACTTTCCAGAATCAGGGTAAAGCCCACCAGAATCAGGAAAGAGAGCGCCAGCATTTTTACCGAAGGATGGCGCTCGACAAAATCACCAATCGAGCGCGCGGCGAACATCATCACGCCTACGGCAATCACCACGGCAGCCATCATAATAAACAGGTGATCTGACAGACCCACAGCGGTAATCACCGAGTCGAGGCTGAAGATAATATCCAGCAGCATAATCTGCACGATAGCGCCGAGGAATGATGAAACGCGTGTTTTCAGCCCTTCTTCTTCACCTTCGATGGATTCGTGGATTTCCTTGCTGGCTTTCCAGATAAGGAACAAGCCACCCAGAAGCAGGATCAAATCACGGGCGGAAATTTCCTGACTGAATATTGTAAAAAGCGGATTCGTCAGGCGCGTAACCCAGGCGATGGATGCCAGCAGCGCCAGACGCATAACCATGGCTCCCGCCAACCCCAGACGGCGCGCATGAGCACGTTGTGCTGTGGGAAGCTTTGCCACCACCAGAGAAAGGAAAATAATATTGTCGATCCCAAGAACGATCTCCAGCAGCGTCAGTGTACCGAGCGCAAGCCAGGCGTTAGGATCGGTTATCCATGCAAATAACATCTAAAAAGCCCTGCCAAAAAAATGAAGCGGTAATTATATGCCCGGAAAGCAGCAGGTCAAAGCGATGGCTACTGGATCAGAAAATGACGGGCCAGTAGCGCACTGGTGAAATTCTTCTTCAAATAAAATCCGCGCGGCAGCGTCAGAATCCGTTCGCCCCGGGCACCAATAGCTTCGGTCAGCGCTTTCGCATTCGCTGCTTTCGGTCGTATCTGTAAATATTCCCCGTGACGAGCGGTGATCCGCTCAATCTGACCGAGAACAATCATATCCATTAATTCTTCCCAGTCTTCGCGTAGCTGCCGGTCTTCCTCTTCATTCGGGCTCCACAGCAACGGTGATCCTACGCGACGCTTTGCCAGCGGGATGCTGCGCTCGCCTTCAACCGGTATCCACAGCACGCGTTTGAGCTTGTGGCGCACGTGGCTGGTTTCCCAGGTCACCCCGCTATTGCCCGTTAACGGGGCAACACAAACGAATGTTGTTTCCAGTGGACGACCAAGACTATCCACAGGGATAGTTTTAAGTTCCACGCCCAGAGCAGCAAAATCTTGCTCAGGTTTACTCCCTGCGCTGGCACCTAGCCAGATCTCCAGTAACACGCCAATCCAGCCCTTATCGCGTTTTAAATTCTCCGGCGTAACCAGCCCGGCAAGTGCCGCCAGTTCTCCCAATGTATAACCAGAAAGTTGTTGTGCTTGCGCTAACAATTGTTCTTCAGTTTCGGGAGGAGAGAGCAGTGGGCGAGGTTGGGACATGTCATGATACCTTGGTTAAAAAACAAACAGCAATTATGTGCTGAATATTCGCAGTGTAACTTTTTCCACATGCGTTGTTCAATTCTCTGATTTATATTGCTTTTTAGGTTGCCGGTAAACGAGTTGCGCAACACTGCAACGGGTTTTCCAAATCTGGTCACTGAAAATAAACAGGATCTTACACCATGTTATCCACAGAAAGCTGGGATAACTGTGAAAAACCTCCACTACTGTTTCCATTTACAGCCTTGACGTGCGACGAAACTCCAGTTTTTAGTGGTTCAGTGCTTAACTTAGTGGCACATTCTGTGGATAAATACGGCATTGGTTGATCTTTCGCCAACACGTAAATGAGAGGTGTGACCTGGGTCACGAATTACTCTTTTTTATTACTCAAATCACATGTAATGCATTGACTGATAATGAATATTTTAAAATCTCTGTATCTGTCTTATTCAGAATGCTCCGGGTTTTCCCGTAGTAATTCCGTAGTTCTTCACAACTCTATCCACAGAAAAGGTGAATAAAAACGGCTATCCACCCCTTCCTCTGTTTATAACTCTGCACATAACTGTGAGTTATTCAATTGTTATTAGTGTGTAATGCCCTGCAGAGAGTGGTTTACCGTCTTCCTGGAGTATGAAACAATCATTCGTATATAAAGCTTTATTTTGAGGTAGTCCGGTGATTGATGACGATGGCTACCGCCCAAACGTAGGTATCGTGATTTGTAATCGCCAGGGGCAGGTAATGTGGGCCCGGCGATTTGGTCAGCACTCCTGGCAATTTCCGCAAGGCGGAATCAACCCCGGAGAATCCGCAGAGCAGGCGATGTACCGTGAATTGTTTGAAGAAGTAGGATTAAGCCGCAAAGACGTTCGAATCCTTGCTTCAACGCGTAACTGGTTGCGCTACAAATTACCGAAACGTTTGGTGCGTTGGGACACGAAGCCGGTTTGTATCGGCCAAAAACAAAAATGGTTTCTCTTGCAGCTGGTGAGCGGCGATGCAGAAATCAATATGCAAACCAGCAGTACACCAGAGTTTGACGGCTGGCGATGGGTAAGTTACTGGTATCCAGTCAGACAGGTGGTGTCATTTAAACGTGATGTCTACCGTAGGGTAATGAAAGAGTTCGCGAGTGTGGTGATGTCACTGCAGGAAAATACGCCAAAACCACAAAACGCATCTGCTTATCGACGTAAAAGAGGTTAAGTCACGCCAATTATGCTCACTCGCCTGCGCGAAATAGTCGAAAAGGTAGCCAGCGCACCACGCCTGAATGAGGCGTTAAATATTCTGGTTACCGACATCTGTCTTGCGATGGATACCGAGGTCTGTTCGGTCTACCTGGCCGATCATGATCGACGTTGTTACTACCTGATGGCGACCCGGGGACTGAAAAAACCACGCGGTCGCACTGTAACGCTCGCGTTTGATGAAGGGATCGTCGGCCTGGTTGGCAGGCTGGCGGAACCGATAAACCTTGCAGATGCGCAAAAGCACCCCAGCTTCAAATACATCCCCTCCGTAAAAGAAGAACGTTTCCGCGCGTTTTTAGGCGTACCAATTATTCAACGTCGCCAGTTGCTTGGTGTACTGGTGGTACAGCAACGAGAGTTGCGCCAGTATGACGAAAGTGAAGAATCCTTCCTGGTGACGCTTGCCACCCAGATGGCAGCTATTCTTTCTCAGTCGCAGTTGACTGCCTTGTTTGGGCAATATCGCCAGACGCGAATCCGTGCATTACCGGCAGCACCTGGTGTGGCGATTGCCGAAGGCTGGCAGGATGCCACGTTACCTTTAATGGAACAGGTGTATCAGGCATCAACGCTGGATCCGGCTCTGGAACGCGAACGACTGACCGGGGCGTTGGAAGAGGCGGCTAACGAGTTTCGCCGCTATAGCAAACGCTTTGCTGCCGGTGCACAAAAAGAAACGGCGGCTATTTTCGATCTTTACTCACACCTGCTTTCGGATACCCGGCTGCGTCGCGAATTGTTTGCCGAGGTTGATAAAGGCTCGGTGGCAGAGTGGGCGGTAAAAACGGTCATTGAAAAATTTGCCGAACAGTTTGCCGCGCTAAGCGATAACTATCTCAAAGAGCGGGCTGGCGATTTACGTGCGCTGGGTCAGCGATTGCTGTTTCATCTTGATGACGCTAATCAAGGGCCGAACGCCTGGCCGGAACGTTTCATTCTGGTGGCAGATGAACTGTCAGCGACAACGCTTGCTGAGCTGCCCCAGGATCGCTTAGTCGGTGTTGTCGTGCGCGATGGCGCTGCCAACTCCCATGCTGCGATCATGGTACGTGCGCTGGGGATACCTACCGTGATGGGCGCGGATATTCAGCCTTCGGTACTGCATCGTCGGACGCTGATCGTCGATGGTTATCGCGGTGAATTGCTGGTCGATCCGGAGCCGGTACTGCTGCAAGAATATCAGCGGCTAATTAGTGAAGAGATTGAGCTTAGCCGTCTGGCGGAAGATGACGTCAATTTACCCGCCCAGTTAAAAAGCGGCGAGCGCATTAAAGTTATGCTCAATGCCGGTTTAAGCCCGGAACATGAAGAAAAACTGGGCAGCCGTATTGATGGCATAGGACTTTATCGCACTGAAATCCCATTCATGCTGCAAAGTGGTTTTCCGTCGGAAGAAGAACAGGTGGCGCAGTATCAGGGGATGCTGCAAATGTTCAATGATAAACCCGTCACCTTGCGTACGCTGGATGTCGGAGCAGATAAGCAGCTGCCTTACATGCCGATCAGCGAAGAGAATCCATGCCTGGGTTGGCGTGGGATTCGCATTACGCTCGATCAGCCGGAGATCTTCTTGATCCAGGTGCGGGCGATGCTGCGTGCTAATGCCGCTACGGGCAACCTGAATATTCTGTTGCCGATGGTCACAAGCCTCGATGAAGTTGACGAAGCACGCCGCCTGATTGAACGTGCCGGACGTGAAGTCGAGGAGATGATCGGTTACGAAATTCCCAAACCACGTATCGGCATCATGCTGGAAGTGCCGTCAATGGTATTTATGCTGCCGCATCTGGCAAAGCGGGTCGATTTCATCTCTGTTGGCACCAACGATCTGACGCAATACATCCTGGCCGTTGATCGCAACAATACCCGGGTGGCGAACATTTATGACAGTCTTCATCCTGCAATGTTACGAGCTCTGGCGATGATCGCCCGGGAAGCGGAAATACATGGAATCGATCTCCGTTTGTGCGGTGAAATGGCGGGCGATCCCATGTGCGTGGCAATCCTCATTGGGCTTGGGTATCGCCATCTGTCTATGAACGGACGTTCTGTAGCGCGCGTAAAATACCTGCTGCGGCGCATTGATTTTGCTGAAGCAGAAAATCTTGCGCAGCGTAGTCTGGAAGCGCAACTGGCGACCGAAGTTCGCCATCAGGTTGCTGCCTTTATGGAGCGTCGCGGCATGGGCGGGCTGATTCGCGGGGGGTTATAGCGCGGATCATATACATATCTTTTAACGGTATCCGGCAACCAGCCAGGTCCCCTTGTGCTATTATTCGCACCTTTGGAGCGCCTGAAACCTGCGGCGCGCATTTCAATCGCTGTTCTCTTTCAGCGAAATAACAAGAACTTGTGGTGACAGATGACCAGTAGCTATCTGCATTTTCCGGAGTTTGATCCGGTCATTTTCTCAATAGGACCCGTGGCGCTTCACTGGTACGGCCTGATGTATCTGGTGGGTTTCATTTTTGCAATGTGGCTGGCAACACGACGGGCGAATCGTCCGGGCAGTGGCTGGACCAAAAATGAAGTTGAAAACTTACTCTATGCGGGCTTCCTCGGCGTCTTCCTCGGTGGACGTATTGGTTATGTTCTGTTCTACAATTTCCCGCAGTTTATGGCCGATCCGCTGTATCTTTTCCGTGTCTGGGACGGCGGCATGTCCTTCCACGGAGGCCTGATTGGCGTTATCGTGGTGATGATTATCTTCGCCCGCCGTACTAAACGTTCCTTCTTCCAGGTCTCTGATTTTATTGCCCCACTCATTCCGTTTGGTCTTGGTGCTGGGCGCCTGGGCAACTTTATTAACGGTGAATTGTGGGGCCGCGTTGACCCGAACTTCCCGTTTGCCATGCTGTTCCCTGGCTCCCGTACAGAAGATATTTTGCTGCTGCAAACCAACCCGCAGTGGCAATCCATTTTCGACACTTACGGTGTGCTGCCGCGCCACCCATCACAGCTTTACGAGCTGCTGCTGGAAGGTGTGGTGCTGTTTATTATCCTCAACCTGTATATTCGTAAACCGCGCCCAATGGGAGCTGTCTCAGGCTTGTTCCTGATTGGTTACGGCGCGTTTCGCATCATTGTTGAGTTTTTCCGCCAGCCCGACGCGCAGTTTACTGGTGCCTGGGTGCAGTACATCAGCATGGGGCAAATTCTTTCCATCCCGATGATTGTCGCGGGTGTGATCATGATGGTCTGGGCATATCGTCGCAGCCCACAGCAACACGTTTCCTGAGGAACCATGAAACAGTATTTAGAACTGATGCAAAAAGTGCTCGACGAAGGCACACAGAAAAACGACCGTACCGGAACCGGAACGCTTTCCATTTTTGGTCATCAGATGCGTTTTAACCTGCAGGATGGATTCCCGCTGGTGACAACTAAACGTTGCCACCTGCGTTCCATCATCCACGAACTGCTGTGGTTCCTGCAGGGCGACACTAACATTGCTTATCTACACGAAAACAATGTCACCATCTGGGACGAATGGGCCGATGAAAACGGCGACCTCGGGCCAGTGTATGGTAAACAGTGGCGCGCCTGGCCAACGCCGGATGGTCGTCATATTGACCAGATCACTACTGTACTGAACCAGCTGAAAAACGACCCGGATTCCCGTCGCATTATTGTTTCAGCGTGGAACGTAGGCGAACTGGATAAAATGGCGCTGGCACCGTGCCATGCATTCTTCCAGTTCTATGTGGCAGACGGCAAACTCTCTTGCCAGCTTTATCAGCGCTCCTGTGACGTCTTCCTCGGCCTGCCGTTCAACATTGCCAGCTACGCGTTACTGGTGCATATGATGGCGCAGCAGTGCGATCTGGAAGTGGGTGATTTTGTCTGGACCGGTGGCGACACGCATCTCTACAGCAACCATATGGATCAAACTCATCTGCAATTAAGCCGCGAACCGCGTCCGCTGCCGAAGTTGATTATCAAACGTAAACCCGAATCCATCTTCGACTACCGTTTCGAAGACTTTGAGATTGAAGGATACGATCCACATCCGGGCATTAAAGCGCCGGTGGCTATCTAATTACGAAACATCCTGCCAGAGCCGACGCCAGTGTGCGTCGGTTTTTTTTGCCCTCCGTTAAATTCTTCGAGACACCTTCCCGAAATTTTGCAACGTCCTGCAACGGCGTAAATAGTCCGGAAGATGCGCCGAAGAAATAGAAACTGGCCCTCGTCTTTTTTTCTCCTCGCTCCATACTGCCGGCATGAAAACACAACGTGGTTATACGCTGATTGAAACGCTGGTCGCGATGCTGATTCTGGTCATGCTAAGCGCAAGTGGGCTCTATGGCTGGCAATACTGGCAGCAGTCGCAACGGCTTTGGCAAACCGCCAGCCAGGCGCGGGACTATTTGCTCTATTTACGTGAAGATGCCAACTGGCATAACCGCGACCACAGTATCAGTCTTATCAGGGAGGGGACGTTATGGTGCCTTGTGAGTTCCGTTGCTGGGGCGAATACCTGTCATGGCAGTTCACCATTGGTCTTTGTGCCGCGCTGGCCCGAAGTCGAAATGAGCGACCTGACACCTTCGCTTGCTTTCTTTGGCCTGCGCAATACCGCATGGGCCGGGCATATTCGCTTCAAAAACTCAACGGGCGAGTGGTGGCTGGTGGTTTCGCCGTGGGGAAGACTCCGGCTTTGTCAGCAAGGAGAAACAGAAGGATGCCTGTAAAAGAGCAAGGTTTTTCTCTGCTGGAAGTGTTGATTGCTATGGCGATCAGTAGCGTATTGTTGCTGGGGGCTGCACGCTTTCTGCCTGCGTTACAGCGTGAAAGTTTAACGAACACCCGTAAGCTGGCGCTGGAAGATGAAATCTGGCTGCGGGTATTTACCGTCGCGAAGCATCTCCAGAGGGCGGGTTATTGCCATGGCAGCTGTACGGGCGAAGGGCTGGAAATTGTCGGACAGGGTGACTGTATCATTGTGCAGTGGGATGCGAACAGTAATGGTATCTGGGATCGCGAACCGGTAAAAGAGTCCGACCAGATTGGATTTCGTCTGAAGGAGCATGTGCTGGAAACGCTACGCGGTGCGACATCCTGTGAAGGTAAGGGCTGGGATAAAGTCACTAATCCGGATGCCATCATTATCGACACTTTTCAGGTCGTACGTCAGGATGTCAGCGGCTTCTCGCCGGTGTTGACGGTTAATATGCACGCTGCCAGCAAGGCTGATCCGCAAACCGTGGTGGATGCCAGCTATAGCGTGACAGGATCCAACCTGTGAACCGCGAAAAGGGTGTTTCGTCACTGGCTCTGGTCCTGATGCTGCTGATTTTGGGTAGCTTGCTATTGCAAGGAATGAGTCAGCAGGATCGCAGTTTTGCTTCTCGCGTGAGCATGGAAAGTCAGTCATTGCGCCGCCAGGCCATCGTTCAGTCGGCGCTGGAGTGGGGAAAAATGCACTCCTGGCAGACGCTGCCCGCAGTTCAGTGCTTACTGTATGCTGCCACCGGTGCCCGGGTTTGTCTGCGTTTACTGGCAGATAATGAAGCCTTATTGATTGCTGGTTATGAAGGCGTTTCGTTGTGGCGAACAGGCGAAGTCATCGATGGAAACATTGTTTTTTCGCCACGCGGCTGGAGCGATTTTTGTCCGCTGAAAGAGAGGGCGTTATGTCAGCTTCCCTGAGGAATCAACAAGGCTTTAGTCTGCCGGAGGTAATGTTGGCGATGGTGTTGATGGTGATGATTGTCACTGCGTTATCGGGTTTCCAGCGAACATTAATGAACAGTCTTGCCAGCAGAAACCAGTACCAACAGCTCTGGCGGCATGGCTGGCAGCAAACGCAACTGCGCGCGATTTCGCCACCTGCTAACTGGCAGGTCAACCGAATGCAGACATCGCAGGCGGGATGTGTCAGCATCAGCGTTACGCTAGTTTCACCCGGGGGCAGAGAAGGCGAGATGACCCGCCTGCATTGCCCGAATCGTCAGTAGTCAGGAGCCGCTATGTTAAGGGTCTACCATTCCAATCGTCTGGACGTGCTGGAAGCGTTGATGGAGTTTATTGTCGAACGCGAACGACTGGACGATCCTTTCGAACCAGAGATGATTCTGGTGCAAAGTACTGGTATGGCACAGTGGCTGCAAATGACCCTGTCGCAAAAGTTTGGTATTGCGGCAAACATTGATTTTCCGCTGCCAGCGAGCTTTATCTGGGATATGTTCGTCCGGGTATTACCGGAGATCCCCAAAGAGAGCGCCTTTAACAAACAGAGCATGAGCTGGAAACTGATGACTCTGCTGCCGCAACTGTTGGAGCGCGAAGACTTTACCCTGTTGCGGCATTATCTGACTGACGATAGTGACAAGCGAAAACTGTTCCAGCTTTCTTCAAAAGCGGCGGACCTGTTTGACCAGTATCTGGTCTATCGTCCGGACTGGCTGGCACAGTGGGAAACAGGACATCTGGTAGAAGGGTTGGGAGAAGCACAGGCCTGGCAAGCGCCGTTGTGGAAGGCGTTGGTGGAATATACCGACGAACTTGGGCAACCGCGCTGGCACCGCGCCAATCTCTATCAGCGCTTTATCGAAACGCTGGAGTCCGCGACGACCTGCCCGCCGGGGTTACCTTCGCGCGTCTTTATATGCGGTATTTCCGCGTTACCGCCTGTTTATCTCCAGGCGCTACAGGCGCTGGGTAAACATATTGAAATCCATCTCCTGTTTACCAACCCCTGCCGTTATTACTGGGGCGACATTAAAGATCCTGCTTATCTGGCGAAACTACTGACTCGCCAGCGCCGACACAGTTTTGAAGATCGCGAATTACCGCTATTTCGCGACAGCGAAAATGCCGGGCAGCTCTTTAACAGCGATGGTGAACAGGATGTCGGCAACCCGCTGCTGGCTTCATGGGGCAAGCTTGGGCGCGACTACATTTATCTCCTTTCTGACCTGGAGAGCAGCCAGGAGCTGGACGCTTTTGTCGATGTGACGCCAGATAACCTGCTGCATAATATTCAGTCTGACATTCTGGAACTGGAAAACCGCGCCGTTGCTGGTGTGAACATCGAAGAGTTTTCCCGTAGCGATAACAAACGCCCGCTTGATCCACTGGATAGCAGTATCACCTTCCACGTTTGCCATAGCCCGCAGCGTGAAGTTGAAGTTTTACACGATCGCCTGCTGGCGATGCTGGAGGAAGACCCGACACTTACTCCGCGCGACATCATCGTGATGGTGGCTGATATCGACAGCTACAGTCCGTTTATTCAGGCTGTGTTTGGTAGCGCACCTGCGGATCGTTACCTGCCTTACGCCATTTCCGACCGTCGGGCGCGGCAGTCGCATCCTGTACTTGAAGCGTTTATCAGCCTGTTATCGCTGCCAGACAGCCGCTTTGTGTCGGAAGACGTGCTGGCATTACTGGATGTGCCGGTGCTGGCAGCGCGGTTTGACATCACCGAAGAAGGGCTGCGTTATTTACGTCAGTGGGTCAACGAATCCGGAATTCGTTGGGGGATAGATGACGACAACGTTCGCGAGCTGGAACTTCCCGCTACCGGTCAACACACCTGGCGGTTTGGCCTGACGCGCATGTTGCTGGGCTACGCGATGGAGAGCGCGCAGGGCGAGTGGCAATCGGTTCTACCTTATGATGAATCGAGCGGCTTAATTGCAGAACTGGTGGGGCATCTGGCTTCACTGCTAATGCAGCTAAATATCTGGCGTCGCGGGCTGGCGCAGGAGCGTCCGCTGGAAGAGTGGTTGCCGGTTTGTCGCGATATGCTCAACGCCTTTTTCCTGCCGGATGCGGAAACCGAAGCGGCGATGACGCTGATCGAACAACAATGGCAGGCGATTATCGCCGAAGGTTTAGGTGCGCAGTATGGCGACGCGGTGCCGCTGTCACTATTGCGTGATGAACTGGCACTGCGCCTGGATCAAGAACGTATCAGCCAGCGTTTTCTCGCCGGACCGGTTAACATTTGTACTCTGATGCCAATGCGTTCAATTCCGTTCAAAGTGGTTTGCCTGCTGGGAATGAACGACGGCGTTTATCCACGTCAGCTTGCGCCATTGGGCTTTGATCTGATGAGCCAGAAACCGAAGCGTGGCGACCGTAGCCGTCGCGATGACGACCGCTATCTGTTCCTGGAAGCGTTAATTTCCGCGCAGCAAAAACTCTATATCAGCTATATCGGGCGTTCCATTCAGGATAACAGTGAACGTTTCCCGTCGGTACTGGTGCAGGAACTGATTGACTACATCGGGCAAAGCCATTATCTACCGGGCGATGAAGCGCTCAACTGTGATGAAAGCGAGGCAAGGGTAAAAGCGCATCTTACTTGCCTCCATACCCGAATGCCGTTTGATCCACAAAACTACCAGCCAGGCGAACGACAAAGCTATGCTCGTGAATGGCTACCTGCGGCCAGCCAGGCTGGTAAAGCACATTCTGAATTTGTTCAGCCGCTGCCATTTACCTTACCGGAAACCGTGCCGCTGGAAACGCTACAACGATTCTGGGCACATCCGGTGCGGGCATTTTTCCAGATGCGTTTGCAGGTGAACTTCCGTACCGAAGACAGCGAAATCCCCGACACCGAACCTTTTATTCTTGAAGGGCTTAGTCGTTATCAAATCAACCAGCAGTTATTAAATGTACTGGTTGAGCAGGATGATGCCGAACGCTTGTTCCGCCGATTCCGGGCGGCAGGTGATTTGCCGTATGGTGCCTTTGGTGAAATTTTCTGGGAAACGCAGTGTCAGGAGATGCAGCAACTTGCCGACAGAGTCATTGCCTGTCGCCAGCCAGGGCAGAGTATGGAGATTGATCTCGCCTGCAACGGTGTGCAGATAACTGGCTGGTTGCCGCAGGTGCAGCCGGATGGCCTGTTGCGCTGGCGTCCCTCTTTATTAAGTGTGGCGCAGGGAATGCAACTTTGGCTGGAACACCTTGTCTACTGTGCCAGCGGTGGTAATGGTGAAAGTCGCCTTTTTCTACGCAAAGACGGCGAGTGGCGTTTTCCGCCGCTTGCAGCCGAACAGGCTTTACATTACCTCTCACAGCTGATTGAAGGGTATCGTGAAGGAATGTCCGCGCCATTGCTGGTGTTACCTGAAAGTGGCGGCGCGTGGCTAAAAACCTGTTATGACGCGCAAAACGATGCCATGCTGGATGACGATTCCACGTTGCAAAAAGCCCGTACGAAATTCCTTCAGGCTTACGAAGGCAACATGATGGTGCGTGGCGAAGGTGATGATATCTGGTATCAACGGCTCTGGCGGCAATTAACACCAGAGACAATGGAGGCTATCGTTGAACAGTCGCAACGTTTCCTGTTACCGCTGTTTCGCTTTAATCAGTCATGAGTATTGTATAAAAATTGCGCAATCTATCCGCTTACTTTATGATGCGCACCAGTCACGGACTGATGGTTATATAGACATAGGCTGACTCGTGCAGCACAAGATTAAATTCTGGCAGATGATTTGCGTTAACGTGTTGAATCTGGCCAGAAAATAAAGTTGATTATGAGGTCCGTGAATGCCCCGCAGCATCTGGTTCAAAGCATTATTGTTGTTTGTTGCCCTCTGGGCACCCTTAAGTCAGGCAGAAACGGGATGGCAGCCGATTCAGGAAACCATCCGTAAAAGTGATAAAGATAACCGCCAGTATCAGGCTATACGTCTGGATAACGGTATGGTGGTCTTACTGGTTTCTGATCCGCAGGCAGTTAAATCGCTCTCGGCGCTGGTGGTGCCCGTTGGGTCGCTGGAAGATCCTGAGGCGTACCAGGGGCTGGCACATTACCTTGAACATATGAGTCTGATGGGGTCGAAAAAGTACCCGCAGGCTGACAGTCTGGCCGAATATCTCAAAATGCACGGCGGCAGTCACAATGCCAGCACGGCACCGTATCGCACGGCTTTCTATCTGGAAGTTGAGAACGATGCCTTACCCGGTGCGGTAGACCGCCTGGCCGATGCTATTGCAGAACCCTTGCTCGACAAGAAATACGCCGAACGTGAGCGTAATGCAGTGAATGCCGAATTAACCATGGCGCGTACGCGTGACGGGATGCGCATGGCACAGGTCAGCGCAGAAACCATTAACCCGGCACACCCCGGTTCAAAGTTTTCTGGTGGTAACCTCGAAACTTTAAGCGACAAACCAGGTAATCCGGTACAGCAGGCGCTGAAAGATTTCCACGAGAAGTACTATTCCGCCAATCTGATGAAGGCGGTTATTTACAGCAATAAACCGTTGCCGGAGTTGGCGAAAATGGCGGCGGACACCTTTGGTCGCGTGCCGAACAAAGAGAGCAAAAAACCGGAAATCACCGTGCCGGTAGTCACCGACGCGCAAAAGGGCATTATCATTCATTACGTCCCGGCGTTGCCGCGTAAAGTTCTGCGCGTTGAGTTTCGCATCGATAACAATTCAGCGAAGTTCCGTAGTAAAACGGATGAATTGATTACCTATCTGATTGGTAATCGCAGCCCTGGTACACTTTCTGACTGGCTGCAAAAGCAGGGATTAGTTGAGGGTATTAGCGCCAATTCCGATCCTATCGTCAACGGCAACAGCGGCGTATTAGCGATCTCTGCGTCTTTAACCGATAAAGGTCTGGCGAATCGCGATCAGGTTGTGGCGGCCATTTTTAGCTATCTCAATCTGTTACGTGAAAAAGGGATCGATAAACAATACTTCGATGAACTGGCGAATGTGCTGGATATCGACTTCCGTTATCCGTCAATCACCCGTGATATGGATTACGTCGAATGGCTGGCTGATACCATGATTCGCGTTCCTGTTGAGCATACACTGGATGCAGTCAATATTGCCGATCGGTACGATGCTAAAGCAGTAAAAGAACGTCTGGCGATGATGACGCCGCAGAATGCGCGTATCTGGTATATCAGCCCGAAAGAGCCGCACAATAAAACGGCTTATTTTGTCGATGCGCCGTATCAAGTCGATAAAATCAGCGAACAAACTTTCGCGGACTGGCAGAAAAAAGCCGCCAATATTGCGCTCTCCTTACCGGAGCTTAACCCCTATATTCCTGACGATTTCTCGCTGATTAAGTCAGAGAAGAAATACGACCATCCAGAGTTGATTGTTGATGAGTCGAATCTGCGCGTGGTGTATGCGCCAAGCCGTTATTTTGCCAGTGAGCCCAAAGCTGATGTCAGCCTGATTTTGCGTAATCCGAAAGCCATGGACAGCGCCCGCAATCAGGTGATGTTTGCGCTCAATGATTATCTCGCAGGGCTGGCGCTTGATCAGTTAAGCAACCAGGCGTCGGTTGGTGGCATAAGTTTTTCCACCAATGCTAACAACGGCCTTATGGTTAATGCCAATGGTTACACTCAGCGCCTGCCGCAGCTGTTCCAGGCTCTGCTGGAGGGCTACTTTAGCTATACCGCTACGGAAGATCAGCTTGAGCAGGCGAAGTCCTGGTATAACCAGATGATGGATTCCGCAGAAAAGGGCAAAGCGTTTGAGCAGGCGATTATGCCCGCGCAGATGCTCTCGCAAGTGCCGTACTTCTCGCGAGATGAACGGCGCAAAATTTTGCCCTCCATTACGTTGAAAGAGGTGCTGGCCTATCGCGACGCCTTAAAATCAGGGGCTAGACCAGAGTTTATGGTTATCGGCAACATGACTGAAGCCCAGGCAACAACGCTGGCACGCCATGTGCAAAAACAGTTGGGCGCTGATGGTTCAGAGTGGTGTCGTAACAAAGATGTCGTGGTCGATAAAAAACAATCCGTCATCTTTGAAAAAGCTGGTAACAGCACCGACTCCGCACTGGCAGCGATATTTGTACCGACTGGCTACGATGAATACACCAGCTCAGCCTATAGCTCTCTGTTGGGGCAGATCGTACAGCCGTGGTTCTACAATCAGTTGCGTACCGAAGAACAGTTGGGCTATGCCGTGTTTGCGTTTCCAATGAGCGTGGGGCGTCAGTGGGGCATGGGCTTCCTTTTGCAAAGCAATGATAAACAGCCTTCATTCTTGTGGGAGCGTTACAAGGCGTTTTTCCCAACCGCAGAGGCAAAATTGCGGACGATGAAGCCAGAAGAGTTTGCGCAAATCCAGCAGGCGGTAATAACCCAGATGCTGCAGGCACCGCAAACGCTCGGCGAAGAAGCATCGAAGTTAAGTAAAGATTTCGATCGCGGCAATATGCGCTTCGATTCGCGTGATAAAATCGTGGCCCAGATAAAACTGCTGACGCCGCAAAAACTTGCTGATTTCTTCCATCAGGCGGTGGTCGAGCCGCAAGGTATGGCTATTCTGTCGCAGATTTCCGGCAGCCAGAACGGGAAAGCCGAATATGTGCATCCTGAAGGCTGGAAAGTGTGGGAGAACGTCAGCGCGTTGCAGCAAACAATGCCCCTGATGAGTGAAAAGAATGAGTGATGTCGCCGAGACACTAGATCCTTTGCGCTTGCCCTTACAGGGTGAGCGCCTGATTGAAGCCTCTGCCGGCACAGGCAAAACCTTTACGATTGCAGCGCTCTATTTGCGCCTGTTACTTGGGCTAGGCGGTTCCGCCGCCTTTCCCCGCCCGCTGACCGTTGAAGAACTGCTGGTGGTCACCTTTACCGAGGCTGCCACGGCAGAATTGCGCGGTCGTATCCGTAGCAATATTCACGAGTTGCGTATCGCCTGCCTGCGTGAAACCACTGACAATCCGCTGTATGCACGTCTGCTGGAAGAGATCGACGATAAAGCGCAAGCCGCGCAGTGGTTGTTGTTAGCCGAACGGCAGATGGATGAAGCGGCAGTCTTTACTATTCACGGTTTTTGCCAGCGCATGCTCAACCTGAATGCCTTTGAATCCGGCATGCTGTTTGAGCAGCAGCTGATTGAAGATGAGTCTCTGCTACGCTACCAGGCCTGCGCCGATTTCTGGCGTCGCCACTGCTACCCGCTGACGCGTGAAATTGCCCAGGTGGTCTTTGAAACCTGGAAAGGGCCGCAGGCGTTGCTGCGCGATATTAATCGTTATCTGCAAGGCGAAGCACCGGTTATCAAAGCACCGCCGCCCGATGATGAAACGCTGGCTTCCCGCCACGCGCAAATTGTGGCGCGTATTGATACGGTAAAACAGCAGTGGCGCGACGCAGTGGGTGAACTGGATGCGCTGATCGAATCTTCTGGTATTGATCGACGCAAGTTTAACCGTAGCAATCAGGCTAAATGGATCGACAAGATCAGCGCCTGGGCAGAAGAAGAGACCAACAGTTATCAGTTGCCAGAGTCGCTGGAAAAATTCTCTCAGCGTTTCTTAGAAGATCGCACGAAAGCCGGGGGGGAAACCCCGCGACATCCACTGTTTGAGGCGATCGATCAACTGCTTGCAGAACCATTGTCGATCCGCGATCTGGTGATCACTCGCGCATTGGCTGAGATCCGCGAAACAGTAGCGCGTGAAAAACGCCGCCGTGGCGAATTGGGTTTTGATGACATGTTAAGTCGGCTCGATTCCGCGCTGCGTAGTGAAAGCGGCGAGGTATTGGCAGCGGCGATCCGTACGCGATTCCCGGTGGCAATGATCGATGAATTTCAGGATACCGACCCCCAACAGTATCGAATTTTTCGCCGTATCTGGCACCATCAGCCGGAAACCGCATTGTTGCTGATTGGCGACCCGAAACAGGCCATATATGCATTCCGGGGTGCGGATATCTTCACTTATATGAAGGCGCGTAGCGAAGTTCATGCTCACTACACCTTAGATACCAACTGGCGTTCCGCACCGGGAATGGTGAACAGCGTTAACAAACTTTTCAGCCAGACTGATGACGCGTTCATGTTTCGTGAAATACCGTTTATTCCTGTGAAATCTGCCGGCAAAAATCAGGCGTTACGTTTTGTATTTAAAGGTGAAACGCAGCCTGCGATGAAAATGTGGCTGATGGAAGGCGAAAGCTGCGGCGTTGGCGACTATCAAAGTACCATGGCGCAGGTATGTGCTGCGCAAATCCGCGACTGGCTACAAGCCGGGCAGCGCGGGGAAGCGTTGCTGATGAACGGCGATGATGCACGTCCGGTACGTGCTTCGGACATCAGTGTGCTGGTGCGCAGCCGCCAGGAGGCCGCCCAGGTGCGCGATGCCTTAACGTTGCTGGAAATCCCTTCCGTTTACCTTTCGAACCGCGACAGTGTTTTTGAAACTCTGGAAGCACAGGAGATGCTTTGGCTGTTGCAGGCGGTGATGACACCCGAACGTGAGAACACCCTGCGCAGTGCGCTGGCAACGTCAATGATGGGGCTGAATGCGCTGGATATTGAAACGCTGAATAATGACGAACATGCGTGGGATGCGGTAGTCGAAGAGTTCGATGGTTATCGGCAAATCTGGCGCAAACGTGGCGTTATGCCGATGCTGCGGGCGCTGATGTCGGCGCGTAACATTGCTGAAAACTTGCTGGCAACGGCAGGCGGTGAGCGGCGTCTTACCGATATCTTGCATATCAGCGAACTGCTACAAGAAGCCGGAACGCAGCTGGAAAGTGAACATGCGCTGGTACGCTGGTTATCGCAACATATCCTCGAGCCAGACAGTAATGCCTCCAGCCAACAAATGCGCCTCGAAAGTGATAAACATCTGGTGCAGATTGTCACGATCCACAAATCAAAAGGGCTGGAATATCCGCTGGTCTGGTTGCCATTTATTACCAATTTCCGCGTCCAGGATCAGGCGTTCTATCACGATCGCCACTCGTTTGAGGCCGTTCTGGATCTTAATGCTGCGCCAGAAAGCGTCGACCTCGCGGAGGCCGAACGTCTGGCGGAAGATCTGCGTTTACTTTACGTGGCGCTGACGCGTTCGGTTTGGCATTGCAGTCTCGGCGTTGCACCGCTGGTGCGCCGTCGTGGCGATAAAAAAAGTGACACCGACGTCCACCAAAGTGCGCTTGGGCGTTTGCTGCAAAAAGGGGAACCACAAGATGCGGCAGGGCTTCGCACCTGTATTGAAGCGTTATGCGATGATGATATTGCCTGGCAAACGGCACAAACTGGTGATAACCAGCCCTGGCAGGTTAATGATGTTTTAACTGCAGAACTGAATGCGAGGACGCTACAACGATTGCCCGGCGATAACTGGCGTGTCACCAGCTACTCCGGTTTGCAGCAGCGTGGTCACGGTATCGCTCAGGATCTGATGCCACGGCTGGATGTTGATGCCGCAGGCGTGGTCAGCGTCGTTGAAGAACCGACGTTAACACCGCATCAGTTCCCGCGCGGTGCGTCACCAGGGACATTCTTGCACAGTTTGTTTGAAGACCTCGATTTTACCCAGCCGGTTGACCCGAACTGGGTACAGGAAAAACTGGAACTCGGCGGCTTTGAATCGCAGTGGGAACCAGTGTTGACCGAGTGGATCACGGCTGTCCTCCAGGCACCTCTCAATGAAACGGGTGTTAGCCTGAATCAGCTTTCCGATCGCGATAAACAGGTGGAGATGGAGTTTTACCTGCCGATTAGTGAACCGCTTATCGCCAGCCAGCTTGATGCACTAATTCGCCAGTTTGACCCGCTATCCGCTGGCTGCCCGCCGCTGGAGTTCATGCAGGTACGCGGCATGTTAAAAGGCTTTATCGACCTGGTATTCCGCCACGAAGGGCGTTATTACCTGCTCGACTATAAATCCAACTGGCTGGGTGAAGACAGTTCGGCTTACACCCAACAGGCTATGGCAGCGGCAATGCAGGCGCACCGCTATGATCTGCAATATCAGCTTTATACCCTGGCGCTGCACCGTTATCTGCGCCATCGCATTGCTGATTACGACTATGAGCGCCACTTTGGCGGCGTTATTTATCTGTTCCTGCGTGGTGTTGATAAAGAACATCCGCAACAGGGGATTTACACAACCCGACCCAATGCCGGGTTGATTGCCCTGATGGATGAGATGTTTGCCGGTATGACCCTGGAGGAGGCGTAATGAAATTGCAAAAGCAATTACTGGAAGCTGTGGAGCACAAACAGCTACGCCCACTGGACGTGCAGTTTGCCCTGACCGTGGCGGGAGATGAACATCCTGCCGTCACCCTCGCGGCGGCACTATTAAGTCATGATGCCGGAGAGGGACACGTTTGTTTGCCGCTTTCACGACTGGAAAATAACGAGGCATCGCATCCGCTGTTGGCGACCTGTGTCAGTGAAATCGGTGAGCTACAAAATTGGGAAGAATGCTTGCTGGCTTCACAAGCGGTCAGCCGGGGAGATGAACCAACGCCGATGATCCTCTGTGGCGATCGTCTTTATTTGAATCGCATGTGGTGTAACGAGCGCACAGTGGCACGCTTTTTCAACGAAGTGAATCATGCCATTGAGGTTGATGAAGCTCTACTGGCGCAAACCCTGGACAAACTTTTTCCAGTAAGCGATGAAATTAACTGGCAAAAAGTTGCGGCGGCAGTGGCGCTGACGCGGCGGATCTCGGTGATTTCCGGCGGCCCTGGCACCGGTAAAACGACCACCGTAGCGAAGTTGCTGGCAGCGTTAATTCAAATGGCCGACGGCGAACGCTGCCGTATCCGTCTGGCTGCACCAACGGGTAAAGCTGCCGCGCGCTTAACCGAATCTCTCGGCAAGGCTTTGCGACAATTACCGCTGACCGATGAACAAAAGAAACGCATTCCGGAAGATGCCAGCACTTTGCACCGATTGCTGGGTGCGCAGCCGGGTAGCCAGCGTTTACGTCATCATGCCGGTAACCCGCTGCATCTTGATGTGCTGGTGGTAGATGAAGCGTCAATGATCGATCTTCCTATGATGTCGAGACTGATCGACGCCTTGCCCGATCATGCGCGAGTGATCTTTCTCGGCGATCGTGATCAACTGGCCTCGGTTGAGGCTGGGGCTGTGCTGGGCGATATCTGCGCTTATGCCAACGCGGGCTTTACCGCCGAGCGTGCCGGGCAGTTGAGCCGCCTGACGGGAAGCCACGTTCCAGCAGGAACTGGCACAGAAGCGGCATCTTTGCGCGACAGCCTCTGCCTGCTGCAAAAAAGCTATCGTTTCGGCAGCGATTCTGGCATTGGTCAGTTAGCTGCGGCGATTAACCGTGGTGATAAAACGGCAGTGAAAACCGTTTTTCAGCAGGATTTTACTGATATCGAAAAACGGCTTTTACAGAGTGGCGAAGATTATATTGCGATGCTTGAGGAAGCTCTTGCGGGTTACGGGCGTTATCTGGATCTGCTGCAAGCGCGTGCCGAGCCGGATTTAATCATTCAGGCGTTCAATGAGTACCAGCTTTTGTGCGCCCTGCGGGAAGGGCCGTTTGGCGTGGCTGGACTGAATGAGCGAATTGAGCAGTTTATGCAACAGAAGCGCAAAATTCATCGTAATCCGCACTCTCGTTGGTACGAAGGTCGACCGGTGATGATTGCCCGTAATGACAGCGCGCTTGGGTTGTTTAATGGCGATATCGGTATTGCGCTGGATCGCGGGCAGGGGACGCGCGTCTGGTTTGCGATGCCGGACGGCAATATTAAGTCTGTGCAACCGAGTCGCCTGCCAGAGCACGAAACGACGTGGGCGATGACGGTACATAAATCGCAGGGATCGGAGTTCGACCATGCGGCGTTGATTTTACCGAGTCAACGCACGCCGGTAGTAACGCGAGAGCTGGTTTACACCGCAGTGACCCGCGCGCGTCGCCGTCTGTCGCTGTATGCCGATGAGCGCATTTTAAGTGCGGCAATTGCCACGCGCACCGAGCGGCGCAGTGGTCTGGCGGCGTTGTTTAGTTCGCGGGAATAAACGTAATTGCCGGATGCGACGCACGAGTGTTACGCCTGCCGCATCCGGCGATTTTCATCGCTTAACCCAAATCCGCCATCAACACTTTGGATTTACGCTGGTAGTTGTACAACTGCTTTTTGCTCTCGGGCAGTAAATCAATATCCACTGGGGTAAATCCACGTTCCTGGAACCAGTGAATACTGCGCGTGGTCAGCACAAACAATTTGCTTAAGCCGCTCTGCTTCGCCTGAGCGGCAATGCGTTCCAGCAGAACCTCGCCCCGTGATGAACTGCGGTAATCCGGGTGAACTGCCACACAGGCCATTTCCCCAATCTTCTCTTCCGGGAACGGATAGAGCGCTGCGCAGGCAATAGTCGTATTATCGCGCTGAATAATGGTGAATTTGTCGATTTCCATCTCCAGCTGCTCGCGAGAACGGCGCACCAGAATACCTTGCTGCTCCAGCGGGCGAATCAACTCCAGAATACCGCCGATATCGTTGATTGTTGCGCGACGAATCTGCTCGGCGCTTTCCATCACAATCTGCGTACCGATACCGTCGCGTGAGAACAACTCTTGCAACAGCGCGCCATCTTCCTGATAACTGATTAAATGACAGCGACGCACGCCGCTGCGGCAGGCTTTCACTGCGCCACGCAAAAAGCGCACCGTACCGGAGTTGTAATCGCCTTTCTCTTCCTGGGCTTCTACCCGCGCTTGCGCTTCGTTAGGGAAAAGTTCGGAGACAATATCACCGTCGTCATTAGTGACGCCCTGGGAAGAGCAAAAACCAATCATTTTTTCAGCTTTCAGTTTGATGGCCAGTTGAGTGGCAATCTCTTCCGAGGTCAGATTAAAGCTCTCGCCAGTGACCGAAACAGCGACCGGCCCCATTAGCACTATTGCACCGCTGTCCAGTTGACGATGGATCGCGTCTTCATCAATCCGCCGGATACGCCCGCTATGACAGTAATCCACGCCGTCATCGACGCCCAGCGGCTGGGCAATAATAAAATTACCACTGACGACGTTGATATGCGCGCCCTGCAGCGGTGTGTTATTGAGACTCATCGACAGGCGAGCAGTAATATCCAGTTGCAATGTTCCCGCTGCCTGCTTCACCAGTTCCAGTGTTTTGGCGTCGGTCACACGTATATTCTTGTGATACAGCGGTTCGTGGTGATGTGCAGCCAGATTTGCGTCGATCTGCGGACGTGCGCCATAGACCACCACCAGACGGATGCCGAGGCTGTGCAACAACCCGATATCATTAACGATACTGGAGAAATTCTCATGCTCAATGGCTTCACCGCCGAGCATGATGACAAACGTTTTTCCCCGGTGGGTATTGATATAGGGAACCGAATGGCGGAATCCCTCGACCAGCTCGGTTTTACGTTCCTTTACCACGGTACACCTCTTTGCATGATTATTCGAAATTATTGTATTTTTATTCTGTTTTTTTGCAGGGTGCAAGTGTAAATTTTATGCGGGAGCGAGTTTTTTATCAGTAATACCGTGAATATAAAAAGAATGTTTACCGTTTTATAGATGACAGATTATGCGTCTTTCGCTAAAGTTTCCGGTCAAATTGGTCGTTTACTTGTTACACAGCTTAGATTTCTTTTGCTCGGGAGAGGCATGTCAGGATCCAACACTGCAATCAGCCGTCGTCGTTTACTGCAAGGCGCGGGTGCCATGTGGCTATTGAGCGTAAGTCAGGTCAGCCTGGCTGCGGTCAGCCAGGTCGTGGCGGTGCGCGTCTGGCCTGCGTCCAGCTACACCCGCGTGACGGTAGAATCAAATCGTCAGCTGAAATATAAGCAGTTCGCGTTGAGTAATCCTGAACGCGTGGTGGTGGATATCGAAGATGTAAACCTGAACTCGGTGCTCAAGGGGATGGCTGCGCAAATCCGCGCTGACGACCCGTTCATCAAGTCGGCGCGCGTCGGGCAATTTGACCCGCAAACCGTACGTATGGTTTTTGAATTAAAGCAAAACGTAAAACCGCAGCTGTTTGCCCTTGCGCCGGTCGCCGGGTTTAAAGAGCGTCTGGTGATGGACCTCTATCCGGCCAATGCACAGGATATGCAGGACCCGCTGCTGGCGCTGCTGGAGGATTACAACAAAGGCGACCTCGAAAAGCAGGTGCCGCCAGCACAAAGTGGTCCACAACCGGGTAAAGCTGGGCGGGATCGTCCGATTGTCATTATGCTTGACCCTGGCCACGGTGGCGAAGACTCCGGTGCGGTGGGGAAATACAAAACGCGCGAAAAAGACGTGGTATTGCAAATAGCTCGCCGTCTGCGCTCTCTGATCGAGAAAGAGGGCAATATGAAGGTGTACATGACGCGCAATGAAGACATCTTCATTCCGTTGCAAGTGCGCGTAGCAAAAGCCCAGAAACAGCGCGCTGACTTGTTTGTTTCTATCCATGCCGACGCCTTTACCAGTCGCCAGCCGAGCGGTTCCTCGGTGTTTGCGCTCTCAACCAAAGGCGCAACCAGTACTGCGGCAAAATATCTGGCACAAACCCAGAACGCCTCGGACTTGATTGGTGGCGTAAGCAAAAGCGGTGACCGCTATGTCGACCACACCATGTTCGATATGGTGCAGTCGCTGACCATTGCCGACAGCCTTAAGTTTGGTAAAGCGGTGCTGAATAAGCTCGGTAAAATCAACAAGCTGCATAAAAATCAAGTTGAACAGGCTGGGTTTGCCGTACTAAAGGCACCAGATATTCCCTCCATTCTGGTCGAAACGGCGTTTATCAGTAACGTTGAGGAAGAGCGTAAACTGAAAACGGCGACTTTCCAGCAGGAAGTTGCGGAGTCTATTCTTGCGGGAATTAAAGCGTATTTTGCCGATGGGGCGACGCTGGCGAGAAGGGGATAATGTTTTTATTTATTCAATGAATTTATATTTCGTTGAATAGATAACATTTACCTGAATATTAGACGCTGGTTTTGTGACTGATGTCGGATATTTGAATGTCGGCTTGAAAAATAAGCCGACCATCTCTTTAATTAAGCACAATTCCGTGTAATGTATACGCATTAGTTAATCATCTTGTAACTGTTAAATCAGGCAAGGCAATGTTTGAAGTAGTTATTACTTCTGACGTGCCTTGCCTTTTTTTTTGGAGCCATGGAATGATCATCGAAAAAGTCATGAACAATAATTGTGTGCAGGCATCGATGAATGGACAGGAGGTTATCATTTCTGGGCCTGGCGTCGGTTACAACAAAAAATATGGAATGTTGGTCCCTGAGCATCCGGCTAACCGGATTTTTTATGTCAGAAATGAACAAAAAAACAAACTCTATAAATTGATTGAACATGTAGATATTGAGTATGTGTTTGTTGCCGAAAAAATAGTGCAATATGCGGAGAAAAATCTCGAAAAAAATCTCAATCCATCGCTACTATTGATTCTTGCGGATCACATTTCGAATGCAATATCCCGAGTCGTTTCAGGTATACAAATTAATAATGTTTTCCTTGATGAAATCAAAGCGTTGTACAAAGCAGAGTATGCGATAAGTCGCGATGCATTAACTATCATTAATGAGCAATTCAGCGTTCAACTTCCTGATGATGAGATTGGTTTTATAGCATTGCATATTTTAAATAATTATGAAAATTCAGTTGATTATGAATCAGTACGGATTATTGAGTTGTCGCAAATAATCACGGAGCTTATTGAAGTTGTTTATAACAGAAAGGTGGACAGAAGTTCATTTAACTATTCCAGATTTATGATGCACCTTAAATATTTTTCAAGTCGCGTGTTATGCAATGAAAAAATAAAACAGAAAGATATTGGTGATATCTATGAACAGTTTCTTGAAAAGGACATCCTGTTACAGCGCGCAATTCATGAAATTGAACGGTATCTGTATGCCACTTTTAAATATGAATTAATTTTAGAAGAAAAACTATATCTCTCTATTCGTACCAAAGTATTAATGGACTAATTATATATAACATTTATATGAGATAACCCACATGAAACAAAAGAAAGCCTGGAGTTTTTTTCAGAGCCTGGGGAAGGCATTTATGTATCCCATTGCTCTGCTAAGTGTATGTGGCATGATGCTAGGGCTGGGAAGTGGTTTAGCCAGTGATGATATGGCAAAGTTAATTCCATTTCTGGCTATTCCAATAATTAAAACCATACTTGATTTCATTGTTAGTCTTGGTTTGTTTGCCTTTGTTAATTTACCTGTATTGTTTGCGATAGCGATTCCCTTAGGATTATTAAAAGATAAAGAGGATAAAGCCTATGGTGCTTTTTCTGGCTTAATTGGTTTTATGGCGATGCATCTGGGAACGAACTTTTATCTTAAACAGCACGACTTATTGGTCGTTGCTGACCAAATGTCGACACATGGGCAAACCATCATTCTGGGGATCCAGTCCTACAATACCAGCGTGTTGGGGGGAATTGTTGCTGGGTTATTAGTCGCCAGCATGTATAAAAAGATCGTTAATTTACGCATTCCTGAATCGTTAGGTTTTTATAGCGGCCCACGTCTGGTGCCTATCATTACACTGATTGTGATGAGTGGATTTGGTCTGATCATTCCTTTTATCTGGCCGCCGTTTTTCAATCTTTTCATGCTCATTGGACACTGGATTTCAACTTCCGGTCCTGTTGGTTATTTCTTCTATGCAGTTGCCGAACGCGTGACGATTCCTTTTGGCTTAAACCATCTGGTGACGTCAGTTTTCCGCTTTACGCCAATCGGCGGTTCGGCTGTGATTGGTGGCGAAGAATATTACGGCACCCTGAACATGTTTATGGCATACGTCAAAGAGAATGCGGTCATTCCGCTGGATT
Organism: Escherichia sp. E.sYA108; assembly: GCF_011754335.1. NCBI lineage: Bacteria > Pseudomonadati > Pseudomonadota > Gammaproteobacteria > Enterobacterales > Enterobacteriaceae > Escherichia > Escherichia sp. E.sYA108. The sequence continues at coordinate 1,080,829 of NZ_JAAQVZ010000001.1, forward strand.
TGGCGGGGAAAATGGAGCAGGGCAAACTGATGATTCAGTATGGTCTGGCTGGTGCCGCGCTGGCGATGTATCGCACTGCTCATGCTCAAAACAGAAAGGCTATCAAAGCATTGCTTATTTCCGGGGTGCTTACGGTGATTATTGGCGGCGTCAGCGAACCGATTGAGTTTCTGTTCTTATTTGTCAGTCCACTGCTGTTTGTCTTCCATGCCTTTATGAATGGATTCGCTAACATGGTTCTGCCATATATGGGCGTGAAGATGGGATTTACTGGCGATCTGATTCAATTTATTAGCTTTGGCGTATTGCGTGGCACAAGAACAGGTTGGCCGATCGCGGTGTGTGTCGAAGTGGCCTATTTCTTCATTTATTACTTTGTGTTCCGTTGGACTATTCTCAAATTTAACCTGATGACGGTAGGCCGTGAAGAGTCCAGTCCTGTCACGCTGAACGCTCATGAGGATACGGCTATAGCGGATATCCCAACTCCTGATAAATCAGAGCTGCAAGCGGCGGAGCAGATGGTTAAGGCACTTGGTGGTAAAGAGAATATTAAGTCACTGGATAATTGCGTAACTCGTTTACGTTTAACAATCGCAGATATGGGATTGCTTGACGAGGCTGCAATAAAAAGAGCCGGCGGAATTGCGGTTGTTAAACTTGATCAAAATACCCTACAAGTCATTATCGGCACTAAAGTCATCGCCCTGCGTCGGGATATGGATAACTATATGGGGATATACTGATGGATGTTTTTAATACTCCTGTTTCCCGCAAAGGAACATATTGTACCCAATGGGACTTTTGCGAGGACAGATTTGGTGTAAAAGATGTACTACCATTCTCTATTTCAGATATGGATCTTCCGATACCAGACGCTATCACCAGAGCATTAAAAAAACGCCTGGAACACCCGATTTTAGGGTACAGTCGTTGGCAACATGGTGAATATCTGAATGCGATAGTAAACTGGTATTATCAACAATATCAAACAGATATTAAACCTGAATGGATAACCTATAGCCCCAGTGTGATGTACTCTATTGCAAAAGCAATAGAGTTATTGACATCGCATGGTGATAATATTCTCGTTTTTACACCTGTCTATAATGCATTTTTTGATGTAATTAAACATAGCGAGCGAAATATTCTGACAGCCTCTTTGATTATAAAAAATGAGGGGGGCTACGCTATCAACTGGCAAGATTTTGATCTTAAGATTAAAAGCGCAAAGATGGTGTTATTATGTAATCCTCATAACCCGACAGGAACAGTCTGGTCGGAAGAAGAACTGCATAAAATCGCTGCAAGCTGTACAAGGCATAATGTCTGGTTATGTTCAGATGAAATCCATAGTGATTTTGTTTTTAATCGTAGCTTTACATCCGCGCTTAAAATAAAAAAAGAAAAAGTAGTAGTATTTAACTCGATATCGAAAACATTTAATGTTCCTGCACTAACAGGATCGTATATGATTTCAACTGACGATAATTTTAATCATAAGTTCAGAACGATATCGAGGTATCGCGATTTTGTAAACTCCCCATCAGTACTGAATATAATTGCAACTATTATTGCCTATAACGAATGTGAGGGATGGTTAAAGTCATTAAAGGCACATATTGCCTCTAACATTCAATTCACCCAGCAGTATCTGAATGAAAATATTCCAGAATTGATCGTAAGGCCAGCTGATGGTTGCTATTTTTCCTGGATAGATTGTTCTGCTATTGGTTATCCTTTTGATGAATTCTACAGTCGATTAATTCATGAAGGCAAAGTGGGCATTATGGCGGGGCATGTCTATGGAACGGAGGGGGAGGGCTACCTTCGTCTGAACCTGGCCTGCGGTCGAGAAAAATTATATATGGGGCTTACGCGTCTTGTGAGTGTAATTAAAAATATTAATCAGGGAGAATAAAAATGAATAACACGGATCTTATCCATCTCATTAAACATTTTATGCATAACGAACTTAAAGCAGTAGAAGAGGTTATTGATTCCCCACTTTCTGAATTCGCTAATTTAATTAAAGTATTACAATCTTGTCAGGGAAAAGTTGTTTTTATTGGTGTTGGTAAGTCCGGTATTATTGCCAGAAAACTCGCAGCAACTTTTGCCAGTACCGGAACTCCCTCGTTTTTTGTTCACGGTACGGAAGCGGTACACGGCGACCTTGGAATGGTGGCGAAAGACGATGTTGTTATTCTTATTTCAAACAGTGGTGAGACGGCGGAAATCCTGGCGACACTGCCTAGTTTGAAAAAAATGGGTAATTATTTGATCTCTTTTACCCGCAGTCATCACTCATCGCTTGCGATAAGTTGTGATTTATCTGTTGAAATCCCCGTCAAAAGTGAGGCGGATAATTTAGGTTTAGCACCGTCATGCTCGTCGACTGTTGTTCTGGTTGTTGGTGATGCGGTGGCGCTTGCACTCTCTGAATTGAAAAAATTTACTCGTGCTGATTTCGGCTTATATCATCCAGGAGGTGCACTCGGCATTAAAGCAAATTCATAATTTCAAAATATAAATACAGTAACCGGTCACGCCATCTTTTGGGGTGGCGTTCTTTGAAGTGAGTGTCCGCTATGAAAAATGTTCTGGTCACCGTCCCCAGCTTTTCAGCACGCTGTGTTTCCGCCAGCAAGTTGCTAAGAGAGAATAATTTTAATCTTATTATTAAGAATAATATGGAGCATCTGCTTAAATCAGAATCCACTGCATTACGAGAATCTATTTGCGCGGTCATCGCCGGAAAAGATGGTTATCAGGCGGACACGCTATCATTGCTGCCTGGTGTGAGAATAATATCGAGATTCGGGACGGGGATAGACAATATTGATCTTCGTGCGGCACAGCAATCCGGTATTGTTGTCAATAATGCGGTTGGGATTAATTCAAATGCGGTTGCGGAATTTATCATTGGACTTATCTTCGCGAGCATGAGAAATATCCCTGGCAGCTATCATGCGATGCAAAATGGCTACTGGGGTGAGTCGCATGGCTGTGAATTACAAGGGAAACGGATTGGCCTGGTTGGCTACGGTAATATAGGTAAAACTCTGGCGAAAAGGTTATCCGGTTTTGATGTTGAGCTTTTAGCTTTTGACAAACAACCCGACTATCAGGTTGCTGACAAAGCTGGAGTTCAGTTTGTATCAATTGAAGATATCTTTATGCAGTCGCATGTCATCATTGTTCTTTTGCCTTTTTCTTCTGGGCTGGAGAACTTCATTAGTCATAAATATTTGTCGATGATGCGCAATGGTGCTCTGCTCATCAATGTCGCAAGGGGAAAGTTGCTGGATGAGGGCGCTTTACTTCAGGTGATTGAAGAACGAAATGTGTTTGCGGCGCTGGATGTGTTTAGCTCTGAACCGTTGGCGCAATTTAGCCCACTGCTACATGCCAAAAATATCATTACAACGCCGCATATCGCGGCCGCCACCGTTGAGTCATACCAGCAAACCGGGATACACGTTGCCCAGTCGATAATTGATTACTTCGCAGGAAGGGAGATAAAAAACGTGTTGTGAGTTCAGCGAACAAAGATTTTAAATACAAAAAAACCGCAATTTGTAGAACACATTGCGGTTTGTCAGCATTCTAATAAATTGGTTGCGGGGGCCACAGTCAAGAGGTTAATCCAATCTTTTGAAACTTAAGGTATTCACTGTTCCCGAACCCAAGCTATCTACCGAAATATACACTCATTATCTGATGTGAATCAACGAGTAGATCGAATGGCCTGTTCCTCTCTTTTTTTGTACACAGAGACTCCTTTAAAAAATGGCAAGGTCACATATCCCTTATTGGTACATAAATCCCCCGATGTTTACTGACTTTGTTCCACCTTCGTATCCAGTAAAATGACATAGCGATTCAACAACTGATTTAACCGGGTATCAATTTGCGTCAACAGCGTTGGCGAAACCTCTCCGGTCTGTTTTTGCTCTTCCAGTTGCCGAAGCAGTTCTTCCAGCGGCGGCTCCTTTAACGACTGCCGGATGCCGTACACCGCCGTTTTTAGTTCCGAACCGGTCAGATATCTCCCCTTACGTTCATCCAGTGCATCCAGCTGCGCCGACAGGCGCTGTAGCTGGCTCTGCGCCTGAGCATAGCCATTCAGTGCCTCAGCAGACAGGGCGCTCAGCTCCCGCTGTTTGCGCCACTGCGCGTTCAGCGCCCTGACCTGAGGATTATCCGGCCACAGGGCATCAAGCTGGCGTAGCTGGCGATATCCCTGCTCCAGTGGCCAGCGGGCAGGCAATTTGTTTAACTGCTCCAGTTGCATCTGACTTGCCGCAATTGTTCTGTCCTGAGCCAGCAGCGCCTTATCCTTTACATCCAGCTTTGCCAGTTCGCCGCTCTCCAGCGACAGCGGCAACGGCATGACAGACAGTTGTATTCGCTGGATTAGCGCGTCCGGCTGATTAAGCTGCGACCAGCCCCATAATCCTGTTCCGCCGAGACCGGCCATCACAACCATTCCGGCCATAAATATCGGCCATGTCCGCTGCCGGGAGATTTCAGGGGATGGAACGGGTGGACTGGCATCCTTATCGTTTTGCTGAACGGATCTGGTTGCAAAAACCGGCTGTGGACTTTCCTCTGACTTTTTCGGTTGATTCATTTCCCGGCGGGGTAATTCAGGGGGAGTGATAGTGGTTTCCGCTCCCTGAGGCGCCAGCCGTTCCAGACGCAATGCGGTATTGCGAAACTGCCCGGCCAGTAGATCCAGTTTCGTCATATGCCACAGTTCACACTGTTGCAGCGTGGTTTCGATGGCGGAAAGATGCTGTACACAACGGTAGATCTGCGGCAGATCCTGATACTGAATATCCAGCGTTCTCAGTGCCTGCTGCATTTTTTCTGTGACCCAGCTGAGCAGTGATATTCTGGAATGTACCTGTACCGGCCAGAAGTCAGCCCAGCGCTGGAGCAGTATATCCAGTGAACCGAGTCCGTCTGCCATCCCTGCCAGCCCCTGCCGTCTGGTTATCGCCAGTACGTAACAGACCAGCGTCTGTAGTTCCACGCCATTTTGCCGGAACAGCGCGAGGCAGAGTTTTTCCACCTGACGCCAGTCCACATCCGGTCGGGCCGGGTGAGTCAGTTTACTCATTTCAGCCTGCAGTTCACCGGATTCCTTATAAGTACAGGGATCGCCGCCCATGACGAACTGGCTGATAAAATTCGCGTTACTTGCCATCAGTACGCCCGCTCCTGTTGTTTGAGATGACGCAGAACAATTCGTCCTTCCGGAGAAAATACGCCATCAAAGCGTATCCAGCCGGTATCGGGAAGCTGCGCGTGGATCAGGTAATTAAGATGCCCCGGACGGGGCTGGGGGAGTAATTCCACCTGTATCTGACTCAGGCGTGGTTCATAACGCAGCAGTGTTTCTTCAATCTGACGCATCAGGCCATGAATACCCGCAGCCATCCCCTGATGGATCAGACTGAGATCCGGCAGACCGTAATCCGGCAAATGCGCCAGCGTGCCTGCCCGGCAGTTGATAATGCGTTGCATATTGTCCATCACGGAAAGGATAAGCTGATCCCGCTCGCTGATCTGTTCCAGCGGTAACTCGCCGCTGAAACTGAACGTCAGCATTTCATATAAGGAAGGTGTCGACATCGGTTATTTATCCTTGAGAGGCAGCAGTCGCAGGTCGCTTCTCATCAGTTCAATCGAGCGCGGCTTGTCGGCCTCCAGTTCGTCCCTTTTGATCACCAGACGCCAGCTGTCGCTTTTTTCATCAGGGTGATAAAACTGCCCAATAATGGCGACAAACTGCGTCTCTTTATCCAGCGGCACATTCAGGGATGCCGTGCCTTCCGGTTTTACCCAGACGGTGTGTTTTGCCAGTACGTCCTTCTCCAGCGTCTTCTCTTCCTGCATAAACAGGGTGTCGTAATCCGCCTTGTCAAAATCTTCGCGGGTTTTCAGTTGCCAGACATGCACCATCGTGGAAAGCGGCGTATCTTCCGCATCCGTATTCAGGGCGCTGCGGGAGAAGAAATCGAGATGCAGTATTTTGATTTGTTTGTAGAAAACGGCTGAGGCCACGCTTTTCGATTCATCCACCACTTTCTGAATCAGGCCGCAGCCACTCAGAACAACCGTCAGCATCGCCATACAGAGCAACGCCGGACGTTTAAAACGAATAGGAAACATGAGTCATACTCTCCCTGTTACGAATGGAAAAAGCGGGTATTAATCCCTGATAACGCCCCAGACTGACCGTCACTGTTCCGGTCGCGGGCGCGGCAAAGGAGGCGCGAAGGATGCCGGTACGGCTAATCTGTACACGCTGTTTTCCCAGCCGGGCAGCAGGCAACAGGCTGACGGGCAGCGTCAGTTGCAGACGGGCCTGACAGCGCCAGCCCAGATAAACGCGCAGCAGCACCAGCAAATCGCTGTGCAGTTGCCCGTCGGGCAGCCAGCCACGTGCTTCTGCGGCATCTTCGGTATACAGTTTCAGCAGCAACTGGCTGTTGGCGTCGGTACCGGTACGCCCCAGCAGCGTTCGCGTTTTCAGGCTGATGCGTGAATTTTTTGACAGACCCGCAGGGGCCGGGAGAATTACAGGCTGCGGATCGTGAGGCACCACCGTCGCTTTGGTCAGCGGGGCAAGCAGCCCTACCAGTGCCGTGACGCCTTCCGCCGTGCGCGTCGGCAGGCGCATCACGCTGAGCAGGGCCAGAAAACGGGATACCGGCGTGGCGATATGGTTCTCGCTGCCGGGAATACCCAGCCCGATGAGTCCCAGCAGACAACGGGAAATGTCATCCACGGCACCTGCTTCAAACGACGCCGGGTAGTTATATTTGCGCCAGATGCGGTAGTACTGAGTAATAAAGCGATGGTTAAAAATATCGAGAAACGCCATCACTGCGTCATGTCCGTCATGACGCTGGGTAATGTAGTCCAGATAGGCGGTGGGCAGCGGCGAATCCACGCCGTACAGGCCGAGAAAGGTGGTGCGCACCGTGGGGGGCGCGTCGGGATTGCCCGCGTCACGTTCAACGTTTTTTAACTCGCTGACCGGAAAGCCCATACCGGGATGAGGACGAAAGCGCACCGCATCGGTGGCGGGGCTGTCGGTACTGCCCAGCGGCGCGTTCTGCTGGCTCTGTTCCAGCAACTGGCAAAAACGGTAAAAATTGATCCGCGCAATATCCGGGGCCAGCCGGTCGGTCAGCCCGGTACGCGCTGGCTGTGATGCTCTGTCCATTGCAGGCACTTTCCTGTGGGTTGCAGAATTAAGGTCAGTTGAGTGAATAAGTGGATATCGGCATACAGTGCGAAAAAGCGGTGCAGCAGTTCACCAAACAGCGTGATATCACCTTCTCCGGCAAAGCCGTTACTGTCCAGCGTCACCTGAATATCCACGCCACGCAGCAGAAAGCCTCTTTCAAAACGCTGTATCAGGCTGTGCTGAACGTCGACAATCGCCTCCAGACGACGGCGGTTCATCTCGCTTTCGGTCCAGTCGTACAGTGCCAGCGTGCCGCGCAGAATTTCGGCGTTATCCATCATCGATAAAAAGTTAGAACCAAGGTGACTGAGCACCCGCCAGTGGAAGCGGTCACGCGCAGGGGGATAGCAGGGCTGCGTCGGAGCGCACAGGTTGCGCACCCGCAGGACGTTCTGTGAGGCATGAACTGGCGTATCGAGCAGCGTGCTCTGTAAAGCCTTACGGGGAAGCTGCCCGTTAGTACCGGTCAGGCTTAAAGAGAGCGTTTCATCCTCCAGCATCCGGTCAGTATCAAATGCATCGCCGCCCAGAATCAGCCAGGTGTCATGCAGGCCGGAAGGGCCGCGCTTTACCCGCGTGTGGTAATAGCGTTCCGGCGCATCGTGGCGCAGCATCCCGCCCCGGTGACGAAAGCTGGAGAAGGGGACATACGCCTGACTGCCGGTATGGCGCGAAGAAATAATGTTGTCGACGGAATAAATCTCGGTATGCCCGTCCTGAATGCGCATCGGGCGCAGCAGAAATTCGTTTTCCAGCGGCGAAAGGTGTAACGGATCGGCTTCGAGCGGGAACAGGTTGATGACCGGCACGCAGTGCAGGCGGAGATTGTCGGTATTAAACGGCAAATCATGAGGCCAGTTTTCCGCCAGCACCACGTCAATCTCAAAGCCGGTTATCCTTTCCGGCCAGATGACGTTCTCCAGCCCGTTCAGCGCCACAAACATAAACTTCTCACGGAAGGTGAAATATTCCAGCAACAACTGGTAGCCGCTGAACGCTGACTCACCTTTCGGCCACAGTCGGTCATCGTCATCAAAACCCATCGGGGAAAAGTGCGCGTCCAGCACACGGCGTTCCTGCCCCGGCAGACGCAGCCAGAACTGCTGCGTGCCAAGCGTTAAAGCCCGGTGCAACGCACAGGCTACCGGGCTGTCGGCATTGAGATAGAGCGGCAGGCGGGATAAATCGATCTGCGACCAGTCACCAACCAGCGGGCCGCACGCAAAGCGCAGACGGATAACCGAGCGTCCGTCCGGTTCATATTGCAATGACACGTCCGGCAACGCCAGCGGATGCAGCGTGATATCACGCGTGGCACTGTAGACGCAGCGGGTTCTGCGTTCGCCGATGGGACGGGATAGCACCTGAAACTCTTTCAGCGTTTCGCTCTGCTTCATCTGCCGGTGATCTGTCGACAGTTCAACCACGGAAAGTGACGGGATGGTTCGCAGGTAGTGGGGCCACAGCAGGCTGACCAGCCCTTCAGTCAGTTCCGGCAGATCGTCGTCCAGCTTTTCGCGCAGGCGGCCCATTAAAAAAGCGAAGCCCTCGAACAGGCGCTCCACATAGGGATCGCGTGCGCCGGGTTTATCAAGATTAAGCATCGCAGCACGGTCGGGGTAAGCCTGCGCAAATTCTTTACCCGCTTCACGCAGGTAGCGCATTTCGGCTTCATAGTAGCGTTGGGTCAGGTCGTCCATCAAAGTCCTTTAATCTGAAATACAAATAAGAAATCAGTCCTTATGCTGCGTATCACACAGTACCGCTGTCCGCGCCGGATCGATTGCCACCAGCGAACCCAGCAGAGCGTCCATTTTCCGGGCAAGCGCCGCCTTGTCCGCGTGGCGATGTGCCCGCAGGCGCAGCAGTTTCAGTTGCCGGGCTTTTACTTCAAACAGCAGTTCTGGCTCCCACTGCGTCAGCGTTATTCCCTGTGCGGCGGTATCCAGTTCTTCCAGCAGCAGGAGCGCCATCTCGTTTTTACCGTACTGTTCCGCCACCCGTGCCATCAGCAGCCGCAATAACAGGCGCTGTCGTGCCGTGGTGATGCCCGGACGGGTCTGTATCCAGCCCAGCGCCGCTTCCACGCCCTGACTGTCTGCCATCGCCAGTGCTTCCGGCTCCAGCGCCAGTACGTCATTTGTGGCGTCGTCTGTCGGTACAGCGGCTTTCCCCGCAAGCCATGCGCCGTCTTCCCGCATCATGACCTGCTGCGCTATCCAGTTGCGCGTCACCTCGTCGGCGAACGGTGTGCCGTCGTTCCATGCCAGATTTTCCAGCCCTGGCAGGCGTTCCAGCAGTAACGCCAGGTCCTGACGGATAACGGCTGTCCACCTGTCCCACGGTACGCCCGCCTTAGTCAGCGCCTGATGCAGATACCACTGAATGTCCAGCCAGAAATGACTGACGCCGGTGCTGAACATCAGGTCGGCCTGCTCCAGCAGTTCCGTCCAGTTCTGCTGGGCATACAGCCGCTTAAGCTGGTTGCGTGACTCGGTGCGCGGCGGGGCCAGCCGGGTTTTGCCGTCCACGTCCGGCGGCAGTTCATGCACCGTATCCCAGCGCAGGGTTTTCATCAGCCGGTGCGCCGAAAGCCAGCCCTGCGGCTGTTCGTTCAGATAACGGGCCAGCACTTTCGCCTGGTCGAGCAGGTCACGTCCGGAGGTGATGGTCTGTACCTGCGGCGCATCCACCGGGGATGACGGTGCCGGAACGCCGCTGCTGTTCTGCGGCACCACCGCGTTCATTCCGCCCGACTGTGCCAGACGCGATTCCAGCGCGTTAATCAGCGGCATCAGGGAGGGGGAATGCTGGTCTTCGGGCCACGCGGCGAAGGAAACCGTCAGCAGATTCAGGGCGGCAACAATGTTCGCAAAATCCTCTTTTGCCACTTCCGGGTAGCGGGCAAGGCTGTCGAGCATCTTTTCCCCCGCCAGCCACTCCAGCGCCATTTTCCGGCTGGCCGGGCGCGAGGGCAGCAGTTGCGTACCGAAGCGTTCCACCAGTCCGGTCAGCAGCGCCAGTCCTTCCGCCAGTCCGCGCTCACCGTCGCGGTGCAGTCGCGCCCAGATGTAGTAAGTGGCGATGCGCACGTCTTTTGCCTGCGTCAGCAGCAGGGATTCGGCAAGCTGGCAGATGAGGTCCGTATCCGCGCCGGAAAGTTTGTTCATCTCGTCGCGGATACGCAGAAAATCGTCGTGGTAGCCGGGGTCTTCCCCGACCGGCGTATCTGCCGTCACCGGCAGCAGCCATGTCTGCCACAGCGCCGCCTGTGTTCGCGCCACATCCAGTGCATCCCGGTCGGCAAAACAGCTACGGGTCAGCTTTTGCAACAGTTCACTCATCGGCGTCTTCCCCATACTCTTCCACATCCTTCATACTTTTTCCGGTCAGAAACACCTGTCCCGGCAGGCGGAAGTTTTTCAGCTCCAGCAGCGCCAGCGGCCCTTTACCCTGTTCAACCCGTAGCAGGTAATTCAGCGGCAGGCCGTCCTGCGCTTTCCACACCACCTTAAAGGTGCTGCTGTCCACCGGCGTCACCTGCGCCTGTTCCAGCAGGCGAATAAGACTCCAGCTTCCCCGGTAATCCGCCAGTATGCGCTCCATCGCCTGTGTGCTGGTCCAGCTTAGCGATGCGCCGGGTTGCCACTGTTCATCCGGCCAGTTAAAACGCTGCCAGCGTTCTTTCTGGTTGAAATATTCCAGCTCCTGCCCGTCAATCACCAGATGCGTCTTCATCACGTCACGCGCCGGTTTTGCCCGCAGTTCAAAATGTATCCCGGCATCGCCGCTGGCAAAGGCGGTATCGGCCACGTCGCGCAGGCGGTTCAGGGCGCGGATAAAGTCCGGATTGACCGTCAGCCCCTGCGTGTTCATGGCGTCAGCCACCCAGTAGCGGCCCTCTCGTTTCAGCACGCCGGAAAGGTTGGCGGCGATAAACAGGTTGATGCGCCCGTCATCGCGCAGGTACTGCGCCAGCAGGGGGAGGGAGGCATCGTTCTGTGAGGCTTTGAACGGATAGCGGCCAGCGAAGTCCTGATTCCAGTGGCTGACAATCGCCCGCTGCCACTGGCGGTTCAGGCTGTCCGCCGCAGGCGTCAGCACCTGCCGCCACGACTGCTCTACCGGGCGAACGAACAGCGCCTGACCGAAGCCACTCCATTCTTCGCCCAGACTGGCGGCGATTAACCGTCCGTAGTCGCGGGTGTCGGTGAGGTCAACGGTTTTACCCTGTAAGACCGTCTGCGCCAGTTGTTGGGTCATCTCCTGCGGGTCGGGGGCGTTGGTCACCTGTTGCAGTTTGAGGCGCACGCGGGTGACGCGGGTGAGGTAGGTCTGTAGACTCAGCTGGCTGTCGCCGCCTCCGGCCTTATCGCCCAGCAAACGCAGCAGCGGCGTGAAGGTTTTATCCAGCGGCCCGACAGGCACGTCGTCACCTTCACGGGATTGCTGCGGCGTTTTCTCCTTGCCGTTAAACAGTTCCTGTGCCGATTTCGCCAGCGAGTCTGACAGACCACGGTTTTCCCTGCCTGTCGCCGCCTGCCACGCGAGGGTGTCCGTCAGCGCAATCAGTGGCGACTGACGGGCATCGGCCATCAGTGTCAGCTGGTCGAGAATGCCGGAGAGCGAGTCTTCCTTTTTCCAGTGAATGCTGTTGAGAAACGCCAGCCAGCTTCCGGCAAAGTCGGTAAAGTAGCGTGAGGTGAGACGGTTACGCAGCGTATCCGGCGAGATATCCGCAGAGGTATCCTGCTGGCGGTCGCTGAGTACCCAGTCGATTTCCTCGCGCCGCGCCGTCACCACCTGCTCGATGGCTTCCCTGACCTGTCCTTCCCACGCCTGACGGGTGAACATCCCCGGCACCGTCTGTTCCGTACTGAAAAGAGATTCGGTGAGGGTATCCCCGGTCATGTCCGCCAGCGTCATATCGGCGTAGTTGCGGGACACCTGTTGCAGCACGTTCTGGTAGAGGGTGTTTTCGGCATTACGCACACCAATCTGGCGCAGCAGGATTTTACGCACTGCGCCGGTCAGTTCCGGTGGCGGCGATGTTTTCCACTGCGGGTGTTCCGGCAGGTTCGCCGTCCAGAAGGTCAGCAGTGACGGCAACACGCTCTGCCGCACACCTTCCGGGATATTCTCGTAGCGCAGACCGTCCGCCATCAGCGTGGTACTGAAAAAGGCAGCGTCGGCCTTTTCCGGGCGGGAAGTCATCAGCAATGCCTTAAGCTGCTTATAGCGTTGTTCACCGGTGGCGGTACGCTGAGGACTGTTGGGCGGCAGGGCGACAAAGGCGTTCAGTTGCTGTTGCAGATGGTCAACGGCCACGTCGCGCACCAGCCGGTTTGCCGCCTGCGCATAGCCGGGAAAAGCGGCGGCGAGCAGTTGTTGGTTACGTTCAAGGCCAAAACGCTGATACCACGGCGCACCTTCGCGGATACGATATTGCAGGCGTTCCAGTTCGCCCTGCAGGGTATGCAGCGCCACCAGTTGTTCTGCCAGCGGCAGGCGGGTATCAAGCGCACGTGCCGTCTGGATACCGGTTTCCTGAACAAGAGCGCGGTTGGCGAAGAACGAGGTCGTCATTCCGGCCCCCCATATCACCAGCACGCAGACAGCGGACATCAGTGCGGTACGCAGCCACGGAAAACCCACCGTGCGCCCGCGCGCGTTATCACCCGTCACGCCCGCCCAGACCGGTGACGGCAGCCACGCATGAGGTGCGGCCTCCGGCACGGCGGCAAGCGGCGGGCTGAACATCAGGCCGCGCAGGCGCAGGGAAGAAAATGCGCCGCCTGCCAGCAGCGGTTTCAGGACGGTCTGCCAGTGAGCAATACCCCGCTCTGCAAGGGTATGAGCCAGACGCAGCAGAAAATCATGGCGGTTATCGGTCAGTAGCTGCGACATGCCCTGTTCCGTCAGCGGCAGGGTTTGTGCTTCCAGCATTACAGCCAGTTGTTCCGGGGTACAGCGTTCCGGCAGCAGGCAGCCGACGCTTTGCAGGGGGCGTCCGGTCTGATAATCACCGTCGTCACAGACCTGCCACAAATAGAGTGGAGCCTGAAAACCGAGTCGCTTACCGCCGTTTATCAGTCCGCGCCAGCCTTTGTCGAGTTGCGCTGTCTGGCGGCTCTGTTCTTCTGTCAGCGCCCAGATGATGCCGTCCAGCGGACGGCTGCGGCGCAGTTTTTTTAAGGCGGTCAGCAGTGTGACATCAGGCTCCGCTGTTGGCCTGCCGCCATATATCAGCACCGTGTGGTCGCCTTCCAGCCAGTGTTGCCCGGTCAGCCCCGGCGCGATGGCTTCTGCCTGTTCAGGCTCGCCGGTCACCAGCAGCAGGCGGACTTTACGCCGCCAGAACGGACCGTAGCGGTCGCGTAAATATATCGTCAGCAGTGATGCATAGTTCGGCTGCTCCGTATTTATTTCCTTTATATCAGTCGGTTGAGCGTATAGTGATATCGTCGAGGCTTCGTTCTGCCGGAAAGAAAAGAGGAAAAATATGCACATACTTAGCAAACAGATCACAATCGCTGTTATCAACAGACGAAGCCAGACAGCATGCTCATCCTGTGCTGATATCAGCGGTGTGGTCTGAGCCAGAACAAACAAAATGAGCAACAACACAACAAGGAGCAGTAACCCCACACCCAAAAGACGCACAACTCTTTTCATAACAAATTATTCCTTCTGGGCGCGAACGATAGCCTGTATAAAGCGAGGGTATTGCAGATGAGCAACAGCGCTTCGTAAACCAAAGACGATGCCTGGCAATGTCACTATCATCAGCAACAGTGTCATGGCTACGCCTGCCCAGGAAAACAGCCATTCCTGGCTGTACCGCCCGATAAACCAGAGCACCAGTATATTGAGCATAACCGCCAGCATTAGGGAACCTGCGGGATAAGGAGATGAGGTTGTATCAAGGTATTCCTGATTAATCGCCGGATAGCCGTTGCCCGTCACCACAGCACTGGCCTGTTTATTTCTGACCTGTAACAACCAGTGACTTCCCGGCCCGTATCTGACCATCTCTGCGGCGGTTGCCACCATCAGCCAACCGGCAGGAGGCCCGTAAGCGGCGATAACTTTATCCACATCAATAATTCCGCCAGTGGCGATATCGTTATGCAGGGATAACGGAAGGTCGTTCACCACACGGCCCAGAGCCTGTTGTGATGCCTGTGTCAGACCACTGTGCCAGACCAGATATCTGGCATTCACTGGCTGTTGCGCCATATCCCGCAGTTCAGTCAACTCACGGGAGATCGCATCAATGTTTAGTGGCATCGGGCGAAACACCCGCACCGTATCCCGCCGTATAGAAACTTTCAGTAACTCGGGCGGCAACAGTAACAATGCGCTGGCGAATTCCGGCAGGTTTTCCTCCGGCTGGCGGTAGTGCAACGCCAAAACAAGAACAGGGTTATCAATATCAAATAAGTGGTTATTCTCATCACTGAGAGGAAGGGGAGTGGGTGACATATGGATGTCCAGTATCCAGGGTAATTCATCCTCTTTCCATAAACGAATAAGGGTTGTTCGCTCACGCTCTTTATCCGATGCAGAGTGAAGTGGTCAACAAAAACTGGCCACCGAGTTAGAGTTTTTTCCAGTATCGATTTTCCGATTCGTTTGGTGGTAACCCACCATTATATTCGTGCGGTCTTAGTGCGCTGTAATATCCAACGATATAGTCCGTTATTGCGTGAGCTGCATCGCTGAAGCTTACATAGCCCGTCGCCGGCACCCATTCGTTCTTCAGACTCCTGAAGAAGCGCTCCATTGGGCTGTTATCCCAGCAGTTTCCACGCCGACTCATACTCTGCCTGATCCGGTATCTCCACAGTAACTGCCGGAACTGCCTGCTCGTATAATGACTGCCTTGATCGCTGTGGAACATCACCCCGACGGGCTTACCACGGGTTTCCCATGCCATTTCCAGTGCTTTCATGGTAAGCCTGCTGTCCGGCGAGAACGACATGGCCCAGCCCACTGGTTTTCTTGCGAACAGGTCGAGAACAACGGCGAGGTACGCCCAGCGCTTACCCGTCCAGATATAGGTCACATCACCGCACCACACCTGATTTGGCTCGGTCACGGCGAACTGCCGTTCAAGGTAGTTAGGGATAGCAACATGTTCATGACCACCACGTTTATACCGGTAAGTCGGCTGCTGACAGCTGACCAGCCCCAGCTCTTTCATGAGTCTGCCAGCAAGCCAGCGCCCCATCTGGTAGCCTCTCTGGGTTGCCATTGTGGCGATGCTTCTTGCTCCGGCAGAGCCGTGGCTGATGCCATGCAGTTCAAGTACCTGGCTGCGTAATACAGCCCGTCTGCCGTCTGGCTTTTCAGGACGGTTTTTCCAGTATTTGTAGCTGCTGCGATGGACCCCGAACACATGGCAGAGAGTGGCCACAGGATAACGCGCCCTGAGTTTCCCGATTATCGAGAACTGTTCAGGGAGTCTGACATCAAGAGCGCGGTAGCCTTTTTTAATATTTCATTTTCCATTTCAATACGTTGTAGCTTTTTCCTGAGCTCACGGATTTCAATTTGTTCCGGGGTAATAGGGGAGGCTTTTGGTGTTTTTCCCTGCCGCTCATCACGTAATTGTTTCACCCATCGCGTCATTGTGGAAAGGCCGACATCCATAGCGCTGGCTGCATCTGCCACGGTGTAATTCTGGTCAACGACCAGTTGAGCGGATTCGCGTTTAAACTCTGCGCTGAAATTTCTTTTTTTCATTATGGCACCTGTGTTGTTCTGAGGTGAGCATATCACCTCTGTTCAGGTGGCCAAATTCAGTAAACCACTTCAGAGGTTTCAATCAGTACAGTCATCTGACCGGAAGGATAATGCTGAATAAGAGAAGCTTTAATCTGGTTTATCAGTAACTGGCAAAGTTGCTCAAAACGCGCAATACCGGGTATCAGCGGCTCCTCTGCCAATAATGTTAAAGGAGGATCATTATTATTATCTTCATAAGAAGTACCTGCGAGGCGAGGAAGCAGTTGCGTGTCTGAGGTCAGCAGAACATGGCAGGCTAAGTAGCGGTGCTGATGTGCTCGCTGCTGCCAGACAAGGAGTGCGCTGTGCCGCCGACTATTCCAGCACCAGACGTAATATGCCTGAAACTCCCACCACAACAAATAGCCGGTTAGGGCTGTCATCACTCCAGCCATCATCCTGCCTGTCAAGGGCAACCAGTAACCGCTGGCGAGGGCGGGGAGTCCGTCCGCAGGGGAATGCAGTATCCCATATGTGAGCGCGACAAATGCCCCGGCAAACAGAATAAAAAGGCATACCCAAGGAGACCAGCGCTGCACGTCTTTGCTGGTGGGAATTTTCGGTTTTGACCACCCCATCAGCCTATCTCCACATCCGGCAGACTGGCATACACCACCGAGCCGCAGGCGCTTTTACAGCCATGCACAACAATCCCACGTCCACCCTCCTCATAACTGGTATCACACTCCACAATTGGGTTAGTACCATGCTTCGGGCAAGTGACGGTATCATTCAGCAGTGCAGCCTTTTTTCCCTGAATATCAAAGGTTGAAGAGGCCGAAGAGACTTTGCCACCGTGAGAAGTTGCGTCATTGAGTACTACCACATTTTTTCCCATATCACTTTCCATGTATTTGTTTCACACATTACGTAACCGGGCCTTTTCTTCTGCCTTTCTCTGTTCAGCATCTTCGGCGACATCCTGTTTTATCGCAGGCGGTATTGGCGGAACAGTCAGCTTGCCACTAAAGTAATAGTCATCGCTTTCCAGCCAGTCAGCCTGACGACGAAGCTCTTCCAGACCCGCTTTGTCCCACGAATGCCAGCAGTAACCGATGGGTAAATCATAGGCCACCACCCGGCTCATAAATCGCTCATCCGATGGCAGGGTACTGTGATCTGTTGGACGCTGAACATAGGTTCTTACCTCCTCCAGCATCTCTTCTTGTGACTGCTTTTCATACTTTACCCTGTCCTCTTTCGACCCCGGCCCTGACTGGTAGTATCCCGAGTCTTTTTTCGGCACCATCTTCCGGTCAAAATAGCCATACAGTGAAATGTAATAACGATAGTCGGTATCGACAGGTTTTTTCGTCTCTGGGTTAATCTGCCCGTAAGCATATCCTGCTCCGCCGCTTTGCTTTTCGTCACGGGCATAGTCTTGATCAAAATTCTTTAGTTCTTCAGCTGTCAGCGGTTCCGGCACCTGCGGCGCGTTAATAGTTAATGTCTGCCCGCTGTCCGGATCCGGCCACGTTGCCCTCTGTAACAGCGTTGTTGTGCTGTCCCAGAAGGGTTTGCCATCACCCAAATTACTGAAATGGGTCTGTGCGGTCGGCGTACCGCCGCAGGGTGTATTGCGCCCAAGTATACGAACATAAAGCGTATCTCCAGCCTGTTTAAATAAGGTATGTGGTGTGCCATCTTTAGTATCCGGCAGCCCCTGCCAGCCAATACTGCGCAGGGGGGAAGACCCCATAACTCGGTCATGGGGATTACAATAAATCCACGTCGTTCCATGGTTGTCCCGCTCCGGTAGTCCGTTATGTGTTTTACCTTCCGGGATCCATGAATTACCGTCGCTGCTCATGCCTGCCAGCAGATTGTCGCAGCCCTGTTGCTTCAGCCGCGTTTTGTTTTCCGCTACCTTTTTGACAATATCGGCAAACGTCGCCGATCTGGCCTTACGGCTGATAATTTCCTTTATCGGGTAGGAAATATAGGTGGTAGGTTCATTCTCCAGCGCATAGGGGGAGTTCATCACAAACAGCGCATCCGGCGCTTCGATGGCTGCCGCCGCCAGCGCAATCATTGTTCCTTGACTGTGTGACAGCACCGTAACGGTGTCTTCCGGATGCTGGTTGCGAATGGTTTTAATTAATTTGGCCAGACGACCAGCCGCATGAGCGTAATAGTGTCTTGGTGGGGCGTCGCTTAGTAGCCTGTCACGTTCGCCGTTCAGTACCTGAGTACTGAACGGAAGCGGAACCCCCAGCAGGGATGGATTGTTATTAAACCCGGTTTTACTCCACAGGCTGACCAGTTGGTTGCAGCCATTCTGGAACGGACCGCCGCCCCAAAACCAAGGGCCTTTGGCTTTACGCGATTCCGGGGGAAGGTCATAATAGTTGTCCCCCTTTTTATTTTTTAGCGGAATGGCGTATGTATCGGTTTCATTATCCGCCGCACGATAGCCCCAGTAAAAACGAATAACCGGGGAACGACCGTCACCACCTTTTGTTATTTTTCTGGGGCCTGAAACCCATTTCTTTTGGGAACCCTCTATTTCGTAGGTATGTTCCCAACCACCCTCACTTTTATCGCTGTTGACAAAGAAACCTCCTTCATAGTTGTTTTCCTTAAGACCATGCTCACCTTCAAGCCCCAGGCGCTGATTGAGTCCGGCGCATAACGACCTCTCAGCATAATCGTACCATTCGCCTTCAGAATTAACGCCGTGAACAAAAATAATTAAGCCGGGTAACTGGAGCGGTGGTTGAACTTCCGCACGGACTTTGACATTTTTATGAGAGGTCATTGAATAGGCAAAAGGAGTACCATTATCCGTAAGATGAACATCGACCTTTCGGGTTGGCTCTGATTTATTGGTACTCATTGAATTTTACTCTCTGAAGGTTGAACTGGCTCCAGCGTCCTGTCACACTGCATTTCCATAACGTTGTTTTTGGGATAAAAACGTGACAGGTCGATTTTATAAAAACCGGTGGAGGGTACCTCTTCTCCGGGACGGAACAATTCATAAGCATCTTCTGAACGCACAACACCAGAGCTATCTTCAGTACTGAGAATCCATCTAAGTATCACCGGACTAAATCTGCCCTGTCCCCCCCGATATCTAAGCAGGTAGAAGCCGTCATTCATCACCAGCATGTCATAATCCCTCGTGGCACCGGTCGGATTCTGGGTATAACTGCCGTATGGCACACCACTGCGTCTTTTTCCACCATCGGTAGTGACAATGACCGCATTCATACAGCCTTTATTCGACCCCATACAGGAAGCGTGTCTGGTATTTAACGTGGCAGGAAAGGCCAGAAAATCATCACGCGTTGATAACCAGAATAAGCGGCCTTTAAATAAATACCCTGAAGCGTCTAATATTTTAACATGAATGTTTTTTGCTTTATTATTATAAAACGTCTGCCCGTTCTCGCAGTGGGTATAATTTTCTAGCGTGAAATAGCGGTTGTCATCAATGCGAAATATCACCTGCGGCGGACCATAAACCGGTGGTGGCACATTGAGGTCTTTCGTGTCGGCTTTTTTTGTTGCTCCCGGTTCGCGCAGGATCCCTGCCCCAAATGCCGCCCCTTCGGATATAGACTCCTGGCCTCTGGAAATACAGCCACTGAGGGGCAGTGACGCCCCAGCCAGAGTCAATAAACTGCACGTAAATATCATCCATTCTTTCAACATATTTCCCCCTGAAATCATTTTTTCAGAATAATTTTTAGGTCATCAGATGCTTTTGACGCAACAAGAGAGGAATACCCCATTGCATCGGTTATCCCGGCAATAACACTCCCATCTGGCATGTGTATTTCATATTTTTGATTTGCTATCGGCTTACCTGATGCTGGATTCGAAATAATGAAATTTTCATCGAAACTTTCAGGCTCAAACGACTTCATCACGCCCTGCATACTACCGGAGCCTGCTTTCTTAATACCGGCATTTTTAACCAATAGTTTTCCCGGACCGCCAATCTCCACATTGCCACTTTTAATTTTGATATAGCCCCCGCCACAAATCAGTGTTAACTCATCCTGCGCTGTCACCACCAGCTTTTTACCACTCGATATATAGGTGTCCTGTGTTGACCAGGTGGTCAGATTTCCCCCCTGCGCCTGAATATCAATATCGTTATGTGAGCTAAAGAGCTTTGCTCCCGCACGGCTATACAAGCTGAGCTGTTTTCCTGCTGCCAGCGTAAAGTCTTTCTGTACGCCAATATCCAGTTGCTTACCTGCTGTCAGAGTCAGATTATCGCTGGCAGACAACTGCATATCCTCACCGCTGACAAGCGCCACGCCCTTAGGTGCGCTACCCAGTAGCACTTCCTGCTGTAACTGCTCAATTTTTTGCTGCAACAGCGTCTGCTGACGACTCACATCTGCCGCCAGTGCCTGAGCCTGTTGCGCACTGGCAGCCAGAGATTCCATTGTCACCAACGCTGCAGAAAGGCGAGCCAGAGCTGGCTGCATCTCCAGCACCTGACCCTGCGCCTTATCCTGCGCATCAGCGCTGATAAAAATCCCTTTCTTCGCCCGCACCGCGCCCCACAGATCGGTACGCAGTTCAAAGCCTTCGCCACGCTGTTCTTTCCCGGCATCAACAAGATGGCCGAGGTTTAGCTGGCTCTTGCCGCCATATTCGGTACTGACCTTGATATGCTCCTTCCCGCGCTCGTCATCCAGCCGGATTTTGTTGTTGGCCGGGATACGCAGCACGTTGCGCTTGTAGTTCTGAATGGTCACATGGTCGGTGTGCGCCGAGTCGTGTTTTACCCCGGCGATATACGGCCTGTCCGGGTTGCCTTCCTCAAAGGCGATGCTGACCTCCGTTCCCGCCAGCAGCGGCAGGTGCAGGCCGTAGGTGTCTCCCGCATACGGGCGCGACTGGCGTACCCACAGGCTTTCATAACCCGGTTTCCACGTATCGCGGTCAAAGTCAAGGTTGACTCGGTAGCGCCCGTCCTTGTCGATATGGGCATAGATATCGTTCTTCACCGTGCTGGTGACCCGCGCCGGGAGCGTTCCGGCCATGACCGGGCGGGGGATTAGCGCCGGACGGTAGCCGTAGCGTTCTGAGTACGGTATCGCCGTGAACGTCAGCTCATAGCTGCGGTCACGCGCCGCGCTGGTCGTCACGCCGGTAATCAGCACGCCCTTGCGGAACACCGCAGGCGCGTCGTCGCCCTGAACTTTTATCTCCAGCCCCGGCATCAGCAGTGAACTGGTGCTCTGGCCTTTGAGAATGGCCTGTTCATTCAGGTAGCGTTCGTGACGGATACGGGCATAAAACGCGCCGCTTTCCGCTGCCTCTTTATCGCCTTGTTGCAGGAAGTTGTCGGCATAGTGGTAGGCTTCGCCGTAAGTGGTGTTATCGCCCCCGGTGGCGTCATGCTGGCCTGTGGTCATTTCCGCCGTGGCTTCACGGTAGTTGTAGTCCCGCGTGGAGACACTTTTTTCCACCACGCTGTACGCGGTGTTCAGCCCCCATACGGCTTCCGTTTCACCATCAAACAGCCCAGAAGGATGGCGAAGCGGCAGCGTCAGCCCGCGCTCGTAGCCGCTCTGGTCGTCGTAAAATTCGATAACTTCGATTTTCAACCGGGCGTCGGTGGCAAAGCGGAACCAGATACCCACCTCTGACAGCAGGCGTGAAACAAACGTCAGGTCGTCCTCACCGTACTGCATCACCTGTTCGCGGGCCGGGTATTCGCTTTTGAGGTTAAACACGAAGTCCTGACCGCGCATCTGGTGCCGCTCGCGCAGGATTTTTTCGACGATTTGCGGCACCGTCTGGTTCTGGTAGATGGCGTTCTGGCGGCTGCGGGTAAGCAGCGCCATACGGGGTTCAAGGCGCACTTCGTAACGGGCTTCGTCCTGTGACGATGAGAGATGTTTAAAGCCGGTAATGACGCCGTGCAGGGTGCGCAGGGCAGTCTGTACCGGCATTCCCTGTACCGGCGGTGCCGTCAGGCTGAATGCGCCATCCTGCATCAGCACCGACTCCGGCGCGATGGCTTTATCGCTGCTGGTAAACTGAATGTCGTAGCGGAACGGGGTACTCAGTTGCTCGCGGCCTTCAAAGGTCAGCACATCCACCGGACTTTGCAGGCCGCGAATTTTGAGCTTGTGGTGTGCGTGGTCGAAGAACTGTACGTTCATAAGAGCCTCCATTATTTCTCATCAAATTCCAGCACAATCCCGTCTTCATCATCCCAGTCAAGCCGCAGTCGGGCAGGCTTATGATGCACGGCCTGCTGCGCCAGCAACTGCTGGCTTAAGACCGGCAGGATTTGCTGGTTCAGCAGGCTGTCGATATTACGCGCACCGGTGTCCGGCAGCAGGCAGGCGGCGGTCAGGGCGTCGTACAGGCTGTTACTGATTTCCGTTTCCAGCCCATAGTGCTGGTGAAGACGGCGGGCCACCTGCGCCAGTTTCATTTCCACAATGGCGCGCATCGCCTCCTGTCCCAGCGGGCGGTAAATCACCGTCTGAAAACGCGCCATCAGTGCTGGCTGGAAGTGCTCGCGCAGCAGGGGATACAGCAGTTCATGCAGGTCTGCGTCCGTGGCGTCCGGTTTTTCCTCCAGCAGTTGCATGATGTGGTCGCTGCCCAGATTAGCCGTCATCAGAATCACGGTGTTGCGGAAGTCAATTTCCCGGCCTTCGCCGTCGCGCATAAAGCCCCGGTCAAATACCTGATAGAACAGGTTCATTACGTCGCGGTGCGCCTTTTCCACTTCGTCGAGCAGCACCACGCTGTAAGGGCGTTTGCGAACGGCTTCGGTGAGTACGCCACCCTGACCGTAGCCAACGTAGCCCGGAGGAGACCCCTTAAGCTGGGAGACGGTATGCGGCTCCTGATATTCGGAGAGGTTGATGGTGATAAGGGATTTTTCACCGCCAAACAGAGTGTCGGCCAGTGTGAGCGCAGTTTCGGTTTTACCGGTGCCGCTGGGGCCGGTCAGCAGGAATACCCCCTGCGGGCCGTTCTCCGGCGTGAGGCCGGTCTTAGCCGCCCGCAGCCGCTGTGCGATGGCGCAGAGCGCCGGGCTTTGCCCGACAACGCGGTTTTCAAGACTCTGTTCCATACTGAGCAGGTCGCTCTGCTCGTCCTTGAGCAGGGAAGATAGCGGGATGCCGGTCCAGTCCGCCACCACCGTGGCGACGGCGCGGGCGTCCACATCCAGCGCCAGCAGCGGTGCAAAGCCCTGATGCGTTCGCAGTTGCTGTTGCAGTTCAGTGCTGTCTGTCCCTTCCTGACGCAACGTCATAATCTGCTGCGCCAGTGCCTTTTCCTGCTGATACTGCGCTTCCAGATGCCCGGCTTCTGCCTGTAGCTCATCACGCAAATCGGTCAGTTCCGCCAGCCGCTCCGGGCTGGCTTCGGGATAAAATACGCTGTCCTGCTCAATCGCTTCCCGCTCAATATCCAGTGCCGCCAGTCGCACATGAAGCTGCGTCAACGGTTCCGGCAGGGTGTCAAGGCTCATGCGGACTCTTGCCCCGGCGGTATCCAGCAAATCAACCGCCTTGTCCGGCAACTGGCGTCCGGTCAGATAGCGGCGCGACAGGCGCACGGCGGTCTGAATGGCGCTGTCCAGCATATGTACGCCGTGGTGCTGCGCATAGCGGGCTTTCAGCCCCCTGAGCATCAGGCAGGCGGTGTCATCATCCGGCTCGTCAACCTTAACCATCTGGAAGCGGCGCTCCAGCGCGGCGTCGCGCTCAAAATACTGTTTGTATTCGCTCCACGTGGTCGCCGCGATGGTGCGCAGTTCGCCCCTTGCCAGTGCCGGTTTCAGCAGGTTCGCCGCATCCGCGCCGCCTGCCTGATTACCCGCACCGATAATGGTATGGGCTTCATCAATAAACAGCAGTACCGGCTCCGGTGATTTCTGCACTGCATCGATGACATTTTTCAGCCGCTGTTCAAATTCACCTTTAACGCCCGCGCCAGCCTGTAACAGACCGAGGTCCAGTGTGCGGATATGCACCGTTTTCAGGCTGTCCGGCACGTTGCCTTCGGTGATACGCAGCGCCAGCCCTTCCACCAGCGCGGTTTTGCCCACCCCCGGTTCTCCCACCAGAATCGGGTTGTTTTTGCGGCGACGGGAGAGGATATCGACCATCTGGCGAATTTCCGTGTCGCGCCCGAATACCGGGTCGATTCGCCCGCTGCGGGCTTTTTCCGTCACGTCTTCGGTAAAGCGGTTAAGCACCGCCAGCAGGGCGTCATCCTGTTTCTCCGTCAGCGTTTTTGCCGGTGCGTCCGCCGTTGCCGTCTCCGGCAGTGCAGAGGTCAGCGGTTCGGTGACCTGTGGCTGACGTGCCGGACATTCATCCGACTGCGCATCCAGCAGGGGACGCAGCCGCTCAAGCTGCACGCGGCTCAGACTCAGCAATACCCACAGGTCATTACAGGCGGGCAGCATCGGTTTTTCTGTCAGCGCCATCAGCAGATGCTGGCTGCGGATTTGTGGATCGTCGCCTTCCAGTGACGCTATCAGCCACGCCTGTCGGATAAGCGCTGCCAGCGGTTCAGAAAGTTGAGGACGTTCGCGGACCGGGCGGGGTAAGGTGTCCAGATGTGCCAGCAGAGACTGCCAGAGCGTGTCGATATCCCATTCATAGCGGCGGGCAATCACCGTGATATCGCCTTCTCCCTGCTCCAGCAGTTTCAGCAGCCAGTGTTCAATGGTTATTTCCGCATGGGCGCGGGTCTGACACAGTGAGGCGGCAGCGTCCAGCGCCCGTGCACAGTATGGGTTAAGGCGACGCAGCAGCGCGGCGGGGTGATTTCCTGTCATAGAAGGGTTTCCTTATCGTGTTCTGTATTCCTGCGATCCGCGTTCAGGCACGCTACCGCCCATAGCCGTTACCTCACTCAGGCCCATCAGGTATCACCAGATTGTGGGTATGCTTTGCTCAGTACCGGTGCCTGCGGCACTGGACAAAGCACACAACAAAAAGGCAGACAGTTTCCTGTCTGCCGCAGTTATCAGGCGGAAGGACGCTCATTCCACGAGTCGGAATGAATGATGTTGCCGTCTTTGTAAGTCCAGGTGATTTTCTCGTAGCGGAACTCAATACGTTCCAGGTGGTTATGCTTCTCTCTGGAAGGATCCTTGATGTCGTGCATAAGCGGAGCGACTCTGACCAGCTTGACGTTATCAAGCGTGATGTTGAAGTACTCCACTTCCTGACCGGCATCGTTGATGCGGTAAAACTTAAATTCTGCCGTTTTCAGGGTCTGTCCGGTGGTCACAGCTTTGTAGAGATACGGGCTGGACGCATCGATTTCTTTGGTAAACGTAAAAGGCTTGTGAGTACGGGTACCGGTCAGTTTGCCGGTGTTATTGTCGGTCGGGATGTACACATCGTGATCCAGCGCCACCACTTCGATGCTACCTTCGCGCCCCTGAACGTCCACGGAACCTTTGATATCCGCGCCGCCGTCATCTTTCAGCCAGAGATAAGCAGGAATAGCCATGAGAATTACTCTCCTTGTTAGTGTGATTGAAGCACCGCCTTCTTCCGGCGGTATGTTTTATTTCACGTCCTGACAGGCGTCAGAACGCGGAACAAGACTGATTTCGACACGCCGGTTGACTGCCCGGCCCTGTGGCGTGTCGTTGGTCGCCGCAGGCTGGCTCTCGCCCAGTCCCTGTACGGCAAAACAGGTGGCCGGGATGTCGCTGGTCTGCAGCATCCAGTTGCGCACCGCTTCGGCACGCCGCAGCGATAACTGCTGATTGCTTTTTTCATCGCCGGTGGCATCGGTATATCCGGCCACGAGGATCAGCCAGCCCGGTTTTGCCCGGATGTTCACCAGTGCGTCCACCAGCACTTTTGTCGAGCCGTCTTTCAGGCGGGCCTGTCCGACGTCAAACAGCGACATACTGTCAAGACGCACGGTCTGAACCTGAAGCGAAGCCGTCACCTCCATTTTTTGTTCAGGCGGACGCCAGTCGCGAATGGCGCGTAATACCGGCTGGCGGATGCGTTCGCCGGGGTATAACCCCAGACCGAGGCGCAGTGGTTCTCCTTCCCGGTAATACCCATCGAGCATGGTCGCATCGTCTTTCAGCACCGACAGGTGACGGGCTTTGGTGATAAATTCCTCCACCGGGACGGCATAAAACCGGTGCAGATCGTCACCGACCTGCCGTAATAACTGGCGATTTGCCGTGGCTGACAGGCACAGCGCGGCGATACCCGCCACGGTGGTGACGCCCAGCATGGTCACGCAGGCTCGTCGCAGCGGGGTAAAGCCCGACTGACGCGGCAACTGCCGTAACAGGGCATCCGGGAATGGCAGCGCATCGTCTGTGCCGGTGTCCGCGATATCCGGCGTCAGGCCGGTTCTGGCGGTGATCCACAACTGCCACAGGTTGTTATCCACCGCAGGCAACGAGGGGACCAGCCCCACGGTCATCGCCAGTGGTGGACATTTCGCCTCCGGGCCGTTCAGTGCCGTCAGCACATTAAGATTCAGCCACTGCATCAGGCTTTCAGCTTTCAGCAGGTAACAGAGTCGCTGACTGCGCTCCTGTACGCCGGATTGTGCAATCCACTGCGCGGGCATGGTGGTCTCTGTGGATGTTGCTACCTGAACTTCGCCGCCGGTACAGATAAACCACGGTGAACTCGCTCTTTCCGGCAACGGCGAGCCGGACAGCCCGCTCCAGAGAAGCCAGGGGACGTTTACGCCTGCCCGACGACGCACCGTCGCCATACTGTGGGCGAACCGTCGCAGCCGTCCGGCCAGAACCGCCACATCCCGGTGTATGCCGGGCATGATGGTATACGCCACGGCAAGCTGCGATGCCCACGCCGGGCGAAGGGTCAGCAATCGCTCCACCTGCGCCACAAGCTGTTCTTCATCAGGAACATGCAGATACAGCCCTTCTGAAACCTGGCGGACCGGGCTGTCAGTGGACAGGTGCGCCGACAGACCGCCACAGACCAGCACTACCGGCTGTCGGTAGGTTTCCGGCGGCAGCGATGACAACCCGGCATCGCCGGTCATCTCCGTCCACGCCTGCCTGCGCCGATAAATCAACAACGCGGCAACCGCCAGAACGATAGCCGCCGCACCGGCCCATCTCAGCACGCCAGACGGACTGATAAACACTGACCACAGCACCAGCAGTAACACCATTCCCCACAGCACGATGGCCTGTTTCAGCGTGTTCCTCACTCACGACTCCCTTTAACGCAGGCTTTGCGGCAGCAGTTCATCCACCAGTACATTCAGCCAGTGGTGTAGCCCCCACCAGACGCCCGCCAGTAGCAGCGCCAGTGTTACCAGCCAGAAAAATGGCGAATGCAGCAAAGGGTGCTGACGGGTGGATAACGGCACGTTCAGTACCGCCGTTTCCGGCAGCACACCAAATGGCGCGACCTGCCCGTTGAGCGTCGAAATAAGCTGGTCGCGCTCCGGGGCTGCCGGATCCTGATAACGCCCGCGAAATCCCAGCAGCAGGACACGGTGAAAGCAGGTCAGCACGGCCTGCGCGGGGGCGGGTTCCTGTAGCACCTGCTTCATCCGCTCGTACAGCAGCTCACCGGCCTGCAGGGTGTTGAAGAAATGCGACTGGAGTGGATCCTTCATCCAGATGGTCTGACCGTCGTCCATGCCGCTACGGCTCAGGACCGTTTCGTCCAGCAGGGCGCACTGCGCGTAAGTTATGTGCTCCACGTTCTCCCGACTGAATCCGGCATCTTTCAGACGTTCGCGGACCAGTTCCACCTGCCGCTGGCAGTGGCGATACAGCTCCATACCGTGACGCACGGTGGTTCCCTGACGCAGTTCCACCACCGTCAGAAACGTGTCGCGCAGCAGCGCGTCGATATTGATATCCGTCTCTTTTTTCATGTGCGCAGCACCGCAAACAGTTCAGGTTTCAGGTCGCCCATTGTTCCCGGCGCATAAATCATGCAGCACCCGGACTCCAGCATCGATTTAGCCGCGTCACTGTGCATATCCAGCGCAAAATACTGGTTCTCCAGCCGCAGTGGCAGCGCTGCCGGAACTGAGGTAAGCGGCACCAGTGGAACACCATTCAGCGCCACATTGATAAGCAGCGTGACGTCATCAGGCGCACCGATTTTGCAGACCAGCGGTAGCTGGTGCAGTACCTGATGCGCAGGCAGAGAGGAACGAACGGACAGGTAAAAGTCGGCCTCTTCCCGCAGGCGCGGATCGTGCAGGTCTGCTTTCCAGCGGTTGCCCGGCAGGGACGCCAGATCCAGCGCGATCACCCGTGACGGCAGGCTGGCTTCCAGCAGTTCGCTGAGCAGGGAGAAAAGTGGCGGAAAGACGATGGACGGCGATTCGTGGACATAGGGCGGAACGGCGCTGACGTTATGTTCAAGGGAAAACGTCAGCAGCGCACCGGCAAGCCTCGCCAGCTCCCGCCAGACCAGTTCGGGATGAACCGCCGGGTAGCGCAGGAAATCACTCAGTACCGGCTCGGCGGAGTTCAGCGCGTTAAGCAGCCAGAACAGGGAGACATCGGCGACGGCGAAGTCCGCCATACGCTGGTTGCTTTCCCGGCGCATCGCCATCAGGCGCTGACATTTGGCCCGTAGCTGCAACAGCAGCGTGTCCAGACGCTGTACCAGCCCGTCATGGGCGTTAAACGCCAGTAACGGCGGAATATAGCTCTCATCCTGTGTCCAGTTGCCCTGAACATCCCGCACCAGACGCGCCAGTGGGCAGGTGATGTAATCCTGATTGTTATCATGAGCAAAGCGCAGGGACAGCGCATGACGCTCAACGGCCATATCTTCACTGTCACTGCCGTAGATATCCTGCACCTTTTGCCATTCCTGACGATAGCGCAGCGGTCTTTCAGTCTGCTCACCCTGACCGAGATTACCGCCGTTACCATGTGCAAGCGGCAGCGCCAGCAGGACAATCGCGCTGTCGTTCTTCAGCGCGCGCAGATCGCAGGCGAGCGGCAGAACGTCACTCACGTCTGAATCGATCAGCGTACCATCAGCAAAACGCAGGCGTACTGCCTGCGTTTTCAGCTTTCCGAGCGCCAGGGCATCCCGGTCAAAGAGCACGTTTGCGATCCCCCACGGATGGCGAATACAAAGCTGCGCAATGCTGTCATTGCTGAACGCTTCCCAGCGGGCCTGCTGCTGAAACTGCTGAGAAGACAGGAATGTCCCCTCAGCCCACAGTGGTCGACAAATTTTCATACATCACACCACCGCCCGATCAGGCTTTTGCTTTTGGCATCTGGGAAACCAGAGAAAGGTTGACGTCCATCCCTTCGATCTGGAAATGCGGCACGGCAAAGAGTCTGACGCGGAAAAAGCCCGGATTGTCCTCTATGTCCTCGACGATAACTTTCCCGTCGCGCAGTGGATGCGAAGCCTGAAGTTCATCGCCCGGATCGGTCATTTCCGTCACCAGCGTGCGGATCCAGGTGTTAAGCTCCAGTTCCAGCACGCGGCGGTCTTTGGTGGTGCCGATATTCTCGCGCTGAATAATTTTCAGGTAGTGAGCAATGCGGGACAGCAGGAAGATATAGGGCAAACGGGCGTTGATACGGCTGTTGGCGGTGGCGTCAGCGGTATCATACAGCGCCGGTTTCTGGGCGGAGTTTGCCGAGAAAAAGCAGGCGTAATCGCGGTTTTTGTAATAAGAGAGTGGAATAAAGCCAAGGTTGGCGAACTCAAACTCGCGGGTTTCCGGGATCATCACTTCGGACGGAATTTTGACCTGATTGCCGGTGCCGAGATCGTAAAGATGGATCGGCAGATCGGCCACTGCGCCGCCCGCCTGTGGGCCACGGATCTGCACGCACCAGCCATTATTCACAAAGCTCTTCACCATATTGGCGGCAAAGGCGAACGAGGCGTTTGTCCACAGGTATTTTTCGTGATCCGGGCCTTTGACTTCTTCCACATAGTTAAAGCTGCGTACCGGCACCGTGTCCGGCCCATAGGGCAGACGGCCCAGCACGCGCGGCATCACTAATCCCACATAGCGGCTGTCATCCGTATCGCGGAACGACTTCCATTTAATATATTCTGCGCGGTCAAAGTAGTTGCCGATATCTTTAATCGCGGCGACTTCTTCCATCGAATTTTTAAGGAAGAATTTCGGTCCGACAGAACCGATAAAAGGCATATGGGAAGCGGCAGACACTCTGGAAATATTACGCAGCAGGGCAATATCCTGCGGGCTGTTATCAAATTCATAGCTGGATATTAATGAGGCTACAGGTTCGCCACCCGGCGTATCGTACTCCTGAATGTATGTATGGCGATATAAACCACTCTGAATGATTTCCGGTGAATCATCAAAATCCTGACGCAGATGCTCTTTGCTGATATCCAGCAATTCAATTCTGACATTTTTGCGAAAATCAGTGCGCTGTACGACGAACCATGTACCACGCCACAGCGACTCGACTTTCTGGAATTCAGGGTGGTGCATGACCGCATCAAGCTGTTTACTGATTTTCTGATCCAGATCGTCGATATGAAAATCCAGCAGGCTCTTGTCGAGCTTAACCACGTCCTCGCCTGATTTCGCCAGACAGGAAAGCAGAACGTGAATCGCCGCCGTCACGCGCTCATCGGGTGAGGCATCGGCCAGCGTTTCGCTGTTTTGCCATAAATCGATTTCCTGAATGGAAGACACCGGGGTTAAATTAATTTTATCGAACAGGGACTGATAAACGCCGCCGGACTCAGTGGTGGTGAGTGTTGCAGTTTCAGAGGTGGCATGTTCTTGTTGTACAGACATCAGCATTTCCTTTTCAGTGATCCTTTCTTCTCCGGTTTAACCTGAATACGCGTTCGGGTTAAACGTTCTCCTGCGGCGCAATTTTCGCCAGTTCATCACGCAGTTCTGAACTGAGCGTCGGGTCTTTCAGGATATTTTCCAGTTCACGGCGAAACGTTGCGTTATCCAGCAGATTGGATTTCAGGTCACGTAGTAAATTGCGCATAGCGAGTAATACACGAAGTTGCGGAATATTTTTTGCTACCTGTTCGGGTTCAAAATCCTTCAGGCTTTTAAATTCAAGCGCGATATTTTGTTCATTACCGTTTCCGTTTAGCGTATCTTCTACTGTTAAATTAACCGCAGGCGAAAACTCAGCCATGACGCTGTTGAAGTTGTTTTTATTGATATCAACCTTGTCCCGTTCGGACAGCGGACGTTGCTCTTTTCCGTTACTGTAATCGCCTACGGCAAGAAGCTTGAGGGGGAGTTCAACTTTCTTTTTAGCATTGCCTGTATGCAGATCAAGCTTGATATTTACACGAGCGGCGGGAACTTCATTCTGGAAACTGTCGGCCATATCCTTTTCCTCATCATCCACTTTTTCTGATGGTTATTGACATAATTATATTCAGGGGATTATCGGATGATTTAAATAAAAAGCAATGATGAGGAAAATATACAAATGAATAATGTATTTTTCAGGGGAATAGATACAGTTGTATCATTTTAGATATTGTTTGGCCTCTTGATTATTTTTCGGAAGAGGGCGGCATTATCTGGTGAGAGAATTTGGCATGAAACTTAAAATAATAACAGGATAAGCTTCACAAATTTGCACTTTTAAGAAATTGGGTAGTATGAGAGCCTATTAAGATATTCATTAAACTTATTGTCCGGGCTTTCACAAAAAATTATTAATTTTTCTACTAATTAAAAAGTTGTGTGCTTTTTGTACAATGATTATATAAGCGTTGCGCCCTGTTGTGATATTGAAATGTTAACATAACCAAAATAAATTGATTTATAGAATATATAAATGAAATTCATTAATGGGGTATATGTTTAATATATAAATAAGATGGATGGCTTTGATGGAGGGATATTAACGGTTTACTCATTGTCTCAGGCTTCACTGAAACGGGTAAGGAAGCGTAAAAACGAAAAAACCGCAAGCCAATAGCAGCTTTGCGGTTTGTCAGCATTCTAATAAATTGGTTGCGGGGGCCGGATTTGAACCGACGACCTTCGGGTTATGAGCCCGACGAGCTACCAGGCTGCTCCACCCCGCGTCACCGTACTGCTTTATTTCATCAAATTTTGATTGGTTGCGGGGGCCGGATTTGAACCGACGACCTTCGGGTTATGAGCCCGACGAGCTACCATGCTGCTCCACCCCGCGTCACCGTACTGCTTTACTTCATCAAATTTTAATTGGTTGCGGGGGCCGGATTTGAACCGACGACCTTCGGGTTATGAGCCCGACGAGCTACCATGCTGCTCCACCCCGCGTCCGTGGATGCGCACTATACTCTGCTCGCGTTTTCATGCAACCTTTTTTTTACCCCGATCACGGATTCGGCATGATTTTGAACAAAAACAAATCACTAAAGCCTATTTTTTGTGCAAAATTTGCGTCAGGGAGAGGCTGCTCATTTCATTAAACGCGGTGGTTTGTTATCTTCGTTGCGCCTTATTTTTTAACCTGAAGAAGAGAACAATGAAAGGACGTTGGGTAAAGTACCTTCTTATGGGCACGGTTGTGGCAATGCTTGCCGCCTGCTCTTCCAAACCAACCGATCGCGGACAGCAATATAAAGACGGGAAATTTACCCAGCCTTTCTCTCTGGTGAACCAGCCAGATGCCGTTGGCGCGCCGATTAATGCCGGTGATTTTGCCGAGCAAATTAACCATATCCGTAATTCGTCACCGCGTCTGTATGGCAACCAGAGTAATGTTTATAACGCGGTGCAAGAGTGGCTGCGCGCAGGCGGTGATACCCGCAATATGCGCCAGTTCGGCATTGATGCCTGGCAGATGGAAGGTGTCGACAACTATGGTAACGTGCAGTTTACAGGCTATTACACGCCGGTAATTCAGGCGCGCCATACCCGTCAGGGCGAGTTCCAGTATCCGATTTACCGTATGCCGCCAAAACGTGGTCGTCTGCCGTCTCGTGCGGAGATCTACGCAGGAGCTCTGAGTGATAAATATATTCTCGCTTACAGTAACTCCCTGATGGATAACTTCATTATGGATGTGCAGGGTAGCGGGTATATCGACTTTGGTGATGGCAGTCCGCTTAACTTTTTCAGCTATGCAGGGAAAAACGGTCATGCCTATCGCAGCATTGGTAAGGTGTTGATCGACCGTGGCGAAGTGAAAAAAGAAGATATGTCGATGCAGGCGATTCGTCACTGGGGCGAAACACACAGTGAAGCTGAGGTTCGCGAGCTGCTGGAACAGAACCCGTCTTTCGTCTTCTTTAAACCGCAATCTTTTGCACCGGTGAAAGGGGCAAGTGCGGTGCCGCTGGTTGGCCGTGCTTCTGTTGCCTCCGATCGTTCAATTATTCCGCCAGGTACTACCTTGCTGGCAGAAGTGCCGCTGCTGGATAATAACGGCAAATTTAACGGTCAGTACGAATTGCGTCTGATGGTGGCGCTGGATGTCGGTGGCGCAATCAAAGGCCAACACTTCGATATCTATCAAGGGATCGGGCCGGAAGCCGGACACCGCGCTGGTTGGTACAACCACTATGGACGTGTCTGGGTGCTGAAAACCGCCCCGGGCGCAGGTAACGTCTTTAGCGGCTGATGTGATATTCTGTATGCCGTTTTTACGGATATGACAGGGTGAGGGGTAACCTCACCCTTTTTAATTCTGAGGTGCTATGTCTGTGGTAATTAGTGATGCATGGCGTCAGCGTTTTGGTGGCACAGCGCGTCTGTATGGTGAAAAAGCATTGCAACTGTTTGCTGACGCGCATATTTGTGTGGTTGGTATCGGTGGTGTCGGTTCCTGGGCGGCGGAAGCGCTAGCGCGCACGGGGATTGGCGCAATCACGCTTATCGATATGGATGATGTGTGCGTCACCAATACCAATCGGCAAATTCACGCTCTGCGCGATAACGTCGGGCTGGCAAAAGCGGAAGTCATGGCGGAGCGTATTCGCCAGATTAACCCGGAGTGCCGTGTAATGGTGGTGGATGACTTCGTGACGCCGGATAACGTAGCGCAATATATGAATGCCGGTTATTCGTACGTGATTGATGCTATTGATAGTGTACGGCCCAAAGCGGCGCTGATTGCTTATTGTCGGCGCAATAAAATCCCGCTGGTCACGACCGGTGGCGCTGGTGGGCAGATTGACCCGACGCAGATTCAGGTTACCGATCTGGCGAAAACGATTCAGGACCCGTTGGCGGCGAAGTTGCGCGAGCGCCTGAAAAGCGATTTTGGCGTAGTGAAAAACAGTAAAGGTAAGCTCGGCGTGGATTGCGTGTTCTCTACCGAAGCGCTGGTGTACCCGCAGTCAGACGGCACCGTCTGTGCGATGAAAGCCACGGCGGAAGGGCCAAAGCGGATGGATTGTGCCTCAGGATTTGGCGCGGCGACGATGGTGACCGCCACTTTTGGCTTTGTTGCGGTTTCTCATGCGCTGAAGAAGATGATGGCGAAAGCGGCGCGTCAGGGGTAAACAATCAGGTCGGATGCGACGCGAACGTCTTATCCGACCTGGTTCTGTGCTTAAACCTGCTTCGCCGCAGCGATAATCGCCTCGCTTAACGCATTCAACCCCTGGCTGCGTGAGGCGCTAAGTTGCGCACGTAATCCCAGCTCATCAAACAATGCCAGCGGCGACTGTGCCTGCAATTCGGCGGCGGTTTTCCCCTCAACGGCAGTCAACAACACCGCCAACAGGCCGCGCACAATGCGCCCTTCGCTGTCGCCAAAGAAATGCATCTTGCCGTTTTCAGCCACGGTATATCCCAGCCAGACGCGGTTTTCGCATCCGGCAATCTCTTTAGCCTGCGCTTTTAACTCCTCTGGCAAAGCCGGAAGCTGTTTTCCCAGCATGATCAACTGGCGATATTTATCTTCCCATTGCGTCAACGGTGCGAAGGTATTGCGTAACGTTTCTGCGGTTACGGTTGTGCCGAACGGATGTCCGGCGAATTGCGGGTTTGTCATTAATCCACCAATAATTCCAGCGCGCGGTCAACGGCATTCACCAGCGCATCCACATCACTCTTTGTATTATATGGCGCAAATGAGGCGCGCAGTGTGCCGGTTACGCCTAATTCTGCCAGTAGCGGCTGAGCGCAATGCTGCCCGGCGCGCAGGGCAATACCGTACTCCGCCAGCAGTGTCACCATATCGCTGTGATGAACACCCGCAAAATCAAAGGCCAGCAGGCTGGAATCCTGGCAGCGGAATGAACGAAAGCCTGGACGTTTCGCCAGCGCTTCTTCTGCAAGCGTTGCTAAGCTACGGCTCCAGCTTTCGGCCTGGTTGATATCGTAATCTGTCAGCCATTCCAGCGCCGCGCTTAATCCTATGACGCCAGCGACATTTGGCGTTCCTGCTTCCAGTTTCCACGGCGCAGATTGAGTCGTGAAGCCTTCAAAACTCACTTCGTGAACCATTTTGCCGCCGCCCAGCCAGGGCGACATCGCTTCCAGCAGTTCTGGTTTGCCATACAGCACGCCGATGCCTGTCGGGCCATACAGTTTGTGACCTGAAAAAGCATAGAAATCAATATCCAGTTGCTGAACATCCGCGGGGAAATGCACCGCCCCCTGAGCACCATCAACCATAACCACCATCCCGGCTGAATGAGCAAAAGTAATCGCTCTCGCCAGATCCGGGCAACCGCCAGTGACGTTCGACATCTGGCACAACGCCAGAATCCGACTACGGGGAGTAATCAGTTCTGGCAACAAATCGACATTCGGCAGTCGCTGCGCATTAAGCGGCAATTTCACCACTTTGGCCCCCGTTTGTTGGGCGACCATCAGCCAGGGGACGAGGTTGGCGTGGTGTTCTGCCACACTGACAATAATTTCATCGCCCGGTTGCAGACGCGGACGGGCATAGCATTGCGCCACCATGTTGATGGATTCAGTGGTGCCGCGCGTCCAGACGATATTTTTGTCATCCGATGCATTCAGTAATTGTGCCACTTTTTCCCGCGCAGCTTCGTAACGCGCGGTCAGGCGTTGGGCTTCGGCAAACTGGCTGCGATGGACGTTTCCGGCGCTCAGGCTATAAAACTGTCGGGTGGCTTCAACCACGGCTTCAGGTTTAAGCGCGGTCGCGGCGCTGTCGAGATAGACGCCCGCATCCTGTAGCGCGGGAAACTGGGCGCGAAACTGCGCGGGATTAAAAACGTTCATGGTACTCCTCGGCTTGATGCACCGATCGTGACGCAAAATTCACTTTGATACAAGGAGAGTGCTAACCATCAGA
Organism: Escherichia sp. E.sYA108; assembly: GCF_011754335.1. NCBI lineage: Bacteria > Pseudomonadati > Pseudomonadota > Gammaproteobacteria > Enterobacterales > Enterobacteriaceae > Escherichia > Escherichia sp. E.sYA108. The sequence continues at coordinate 1,117,083 of NZ_JAAQVZ010000001.1, forward strand.
ATTATCTGGATATCCTGGCGAAGCCGCGTCAGTAACATATGCTGAATAGTGTTAGGCGTTAATTTTAGCCTGTTAATCAATACTATTAAGATTTATTAATCGCTTTAAGGAGAAGATGATGAAAAAGACTGCCGCAATTATTTCTGCCTGTATGCTGACTTTTGCCCTGAGCGCCTGTTCCGGTTCGAACTATGTGATGCACACCAATGACGGACGTACCATCGTCTCTGACGGCAAACCACAGACTGATAACGATACCGGTATGATTTCGTATAAAGACGCTAATGGCAACAAACAGCAGATCAACCGTACCGACGTGAAAGAGATGGTCGAACTGGATCAGTAATTCGCGATCGCAAGGTAAAAAAAAGCACCGCAATTAGGCGGTGCTACATTAATCACTATGGACAGACAGGGTAAATGTACAGGAAGTGAAAAAAGGTAGCTTTGCTACCATGGTCTGAATCGCAGACCAATTGCAAACACAACAACACAACATCACAACCGTAAGCCAAAAGTTCACCAGAACACGCATTCCGATAAAACTTTTCGTTCCGGCTCAGGAAGTGCCGCCACTATAGGTATTTGCTGGTAGAAGCTCAACGGACAATTTATAATGGCTCAGATTAAAAAAACTAATAGGTTACATAGTGTAATCTAATTGTTAAATTCATTTAACATCAAAGTTTAAAAGCCATGTCTAAACGATTACCACCGCTAAATGCCTTACGAGTTTTTGATGCCGCAGCACGCCATTTAAGTTTCACTCGCGCAGCAGAAGAGCTTTTTGTGACCCAGGCCGCAGTAAGTCATCAAATCAAGTCTCTTGAGGATTTTCTGGGGCTAAAACTGTTCCGCCGCCGTAATCGTTCACTCCTGCTGACCGAGGAAGGGCAAAGCTATTTCCTCGATATCAAAGAGATATTTTCGCAATTAACCGAAGCGACGCGTAAACTCCAGGCCCGTAGCGCTAAGGGGGCGTTGACGGTCAGTTTACTCCCCAGTTTCGCCATTCATTGGTTGGTTCCGCGACTTTCCAGCTTTAATTCAGCTTATCCGGGAATTGACGTTCGAATCCAGGCGGTTGATCGTCAGGAAGATAAGCTGGCGGATGATGTTGATGTGGCGATATTTTATGGTCGGGGCAACTGGCCGGGGCTACGGGTGGAAAAACTGTACGCCGAATATTTATTGCCGGTGTGCTCGCCGCTACTGCTGACTGGCGAAAAACCCTTGAAGACCCCGGAAGATCTGGCTAAACATACGTTATTACATGATGCGTCACGCCGTGACTGGCAGACATATACCCGACAGTTGGGGTTAAATCATATCAACGTTCAGCAAGGGCCAATTTTTAGCCATAGCGCCATGGTGCTGCAAGCGGCTATCCACGGGCAGGGAGTGGCGCTGGCAAATAACGTGATGGCGCAATCTGAAATCGAGGCCGGACGTCTTGTTTGCCCGTTTAATGATGTTCTGGTCAGTAAAAACGCTTTTTATCTGGTTTGTCATGACAGCCAGGCAGAACTGGGTAAAATAGCCGCCTTTCGCCAATGGATCCTGGCGAAAGCCGCTGCTGAACAAGAAAAATTCCGCTTTCGTTATGAACAATAATTTACGTAGGGTACGACCATGACCAGCCGTTTTATGCTGATTTTCGCCGCCATTAGCGGCTTCATTTTTGTAGCTCTGGGCGCTTTTGGCGCGCATGTGTTAAGTAAAACCATGGGGGCCGTTGAGATGGGCTGGATCCAGACCGGCCTCGAATACCAGGCGTTTCATACGCTGGCGATCTTAGGTCTGGCGGTGGCAATGCAGCGTCGCATCAGTATCTGGTTTTACTGGAGTAGCGTTTTCCTCGCGTTAGGCACGGTGCTGTTCAGCGGCAGCCTTTATTGCCTGGCGCTGTCCCATCTGCGTTTGTGGGCGTTTGTCACACCGGTTGGCGGCGTGAGCTTCCTTGCGGGCTGGGCGTTAATGTTAGTTGGTGCTATCCGTTTAAAGCGCAAGGGCGTAAGTCATGAATAAGGTTGTATTGCTGTGCCGTCCGGGCTTTGAAAAAGAGTGCGCCGCAGAAATTACCGATAAAGCCGGCCAGCGGGAAATTTTCGGTTTTGCCCGCGTGAAAGAGAATGCGGGTTATGTCATTTATGAATGTTATCAACCTGATGATGGCGATAAGTTAATCCGTGAGCTGCCGTTCAGTTCATTAATTTTTGCCCGCCAGTGGTTTGTAGTGGGGGAACTCCTGCAGCATTTGCCGCCAGAAGATCGTATTACCCCCATTGTCGGCATGTTACAGGGCGTAGTAGAGAAGGGCGGTGAACTGCGTGTTGAAGTTGCCGATACCAACGAAAGCAAAGAGTTGCTGAAATTCTGCCGTAAATTCACCGTGCCGCTACGCGCTGCCTTGCGTGATGCGGGGGTGCTGGCGAACTATGAAACGCCGAAGCGTCCGGTTGTGCATGTATTCTTTATTGCACCAGGCTGTTGCTATACTGGTTACTCATACAGCAGCAATAATTCGCCGTTCTATATGGGCATTCCGCGCCTGAAATTTCCGGCAGATGCGCCGAGTCGTTCCACGCTCAAACTGGAAGAGGCATTTCATGTGTTTATTCCCGCGGATGAGTGGGATGAACGCCTGGCGAACGGGATGTGGGCGGTGGATTTAGGTGCTTGCCCAGGCGGCTGGACCTACCAACTGGTGAAGCGCAACATGTGGGTTTATTCCGTCGACAACGGCCCGATGGCGCAAAGTCTGATGGATACCGGGCAGGTGACGTGGCTGCGGGAAGACGGTTTCAAATTCCGTCCGACACGCAGCAATATCTCCTGGATGGTATGCGATATGGTTGAAAAACCGGCGAAAGTTGCGGCATTAATGGCGCAGTGGCTGGTTAATGGCTGGTGCCGTGAAACTATCTTCAATCTCAAACTGCCGATGAAAAAACGCTACGAAGAAGTGTCACACAATCTGGCGTATATTCAGGCACAGCTTGATGAACATGGCATAAATGCTCAGATTCAGGCGCGGCAGTTGTATCACGATCGCGAAGAAGTGACGGTGCACGTCCGCCGTATCTGGGCTGCGGTGGGTGGTCGTCGCGACGAGCGATAACAGGTAAGGCCGGGGCGTCGTCTCCGGCCTGCTACCCTTTCCGTCAGGCTGTTACCAAAGAAGTTGTAACCTGGCGCTCATCAGAAATAATGTGCGTTACCTCATCCAGATGCCCGATGCGGGCTTCCCCTGAACGATTAAATTTACTTTTATCAATCAATAACAACGATTGCGCGGCACGTTTTAATAACATTGATTTGTAATCAGCGTTGATGGCATTGGAGTCCCACAGTGCGCCGCTGCTATCGATCCCTTCACAAGAAAAAATAAACAGATCGATTTCCAGCGATTTAAGTTGGGAAATCAGCGAGGGATTGACGTAACAGCCATATTTGCGCTCAAGTGTGCCGCCGGAACTGATCAGTTTAATGCGTTCGCGTTTACCGAGTTCATGGCAAATCGGATGGCTATTGGTGAAGACCTGGATGTTGATGTCAGGCAACTGGCGTGCCAGATACCAGCAGGTTGAACTGGCGTCTAAGGCTATCACCATCCCTTCTTCAATCCACGCGAGCGCCTCGCGCGCGATATCTGCTTTATGCGCATAATGGCTTTTCAGCCGGATGTGAAAGGGATCGCCACTGTCTTGATTTTGACGGTGGATATATTTAGCGCGCCCATGATTGCGCAGAATTTTACCCTGCGTCTGTAATTCATTGAGATCGCGACGAATGGTTTCTTTACTGACCTTTAGCTGTTCAGAGAGAGCTTCCGTGGTCAGGCTGGTATGGTTCAGCAGCAGGTCGACTATCGCTTGCTGGCGTGCCGCTTTCATATTTTTCACCCCATCATTCGATAACCGCCCGCGTCATGCGGGCGTACCGGTATGAGATTACGGTGTTACCCCTTTTTTTAAAAGAATATTCCCGTACTTCGCTCGTTCGCCTGTGATAACGATCGCAAAGGCTTTTTGCGCCCGTTCATAAAACGCAAAACGATTGATGCGGATGATGTCAGGACAGGGGGCTTGTAGTGAAAGCGCATTACGATAACGTCGTTCTACTTCAGGATCGAGAGTGTCACCTTCTACCGCCGCCATCATCACCAGCGGTGGTGCATAACTGTCCAGCTCAAATAACGGGATAATCGCCTGGAGCAAGTCGCTCACCAACAGGCCATCAGCGCGGATCACCTGCGGTCCCATCGAATGGGCGGGAAAGTGAGCATCGGAAAAAATAATTTCATCTCCATGCCCCATCTCTGCCAGCACTTTCAATAGTTCGGGAGAAATTAACGGCGAAATTGTTTTCAGCATTTCACACCTCCTCTATAAATTCAGGTTCAGTTTGCGGGTAGAAATAACGGTACTGATAATGAATCTGTGCACGGGCTTCTTCCGGGCTGTTAAATTCCCCTACGCCATACCAACCAAACAGCGCAGCTCCTGCGACGGTCGTTTCGGCATCGTCGAGAACTTTTACCGGAATATCAAGCATATTGGCTTTAATCTGATTCCACAATGTGTTGCGACTTCCTCCGCCGACTAACAATAATTCAGAGGCTTTAAAGTGCCCGATTTTTTCCAGCATCTGTAGATTGCGCTGTAATTGCGTGGTTAACCCTTCCAGCGCCGCGCGATAGAAATGCCCCCGCGTGGTATTAAGCGTTACGCCTTGCCAGCCAGCGTTCTGGCACGACAATAAATCACACTGCATTTTCACTCCATCTGCGCCAGGCGCGATCAGGCGAGCTTCTTCAATCAATATTTGCCAGGGAGTTTCAGCCGTCCAGAACAGTTTTCTCACCCATTCCAGCACGCCGGATGCCAGCCATTGCATACCTGGGTTATACAACCCTGCCTGGCTATCCAGTTCGCAGGTAGAACCGGCGTACTGACTTAACAGCGAAGTATCAACCTGGGCGCTGCGGACCATTAAAATTTCCCATGTACCGGAAGAGAGCACGGGTTCATTTTGTTCGGCACCAGCGCCAAAAAGGGCGAACTGGGTATCGTGACCTGCGGAAATCACCGGTATGCCAACGGGTAAGCCGAGCATTGCTGCGGCGCTGTTCTGTAGCGTACCAATCTGTTCACCCGCTTCCACCAGACGAGGGAAGAGTCGGCGTGGAATACCGGTGGCTTGTAAAATTTGCGGACTGAAATCGCGTTGCTGGATATCCAGCATCTGGCTGGTTCCGGCCATCGTAATATCAGTAGTGAATTCGCCGGTTAAACGGTGGTTAATCAGCGACGAAATAAAGAGCCAGGCGTGCGCGCGTTCCAGCAGTTGTGGATGATTTTCTTTCAACCACACCAACTTATATAACGTATTGAAACTAAAGGCTCCGACTCCAGAAATAGCCTGCAACTGCTGTGCGGAGATCAACCGTTCAATATGGTCCATTACCGCGGCTGTTCGCGGACATTTCCAGCTAATGATCGGATAGAGCAGATTGCCTTGCTTATCTAGCAGAGCGCCATCCACACCAAAGGTGGTGACGGCGATACCGCGGATGTGGCAATCAGTCAGTTCACTATTGATTTGCCGACAGCAATCAGCAAAGCGTTGCAAAATGGCGTCTAAAGACCACTGGTGCCAGGTGTTGTTTTCCATCGCGATATCGCTGGCATTAGGCGTTGAGGCGCGGGCAACAATTTTTCCCTGCCGATTAACCGCGATGGCCCTGACATTGGTCGCGCCACAGTCGAGTACCAGGATAACTTCTTGTTTCATAATCGCTCCTGCAATATAGCCGGATAACATTGCTTATCCGGCTAACCACTCTTGCTTGTTCAGGCCCGGTAGCCGGAGCGACCGGGCATCACATCAGGGAGTCATGTATTAACGCTTGTACAACGGGCCGTAGTTCTGGCAAGCGCGGTAATCCTGGCCTTCAATATCCATGCCGTGCGCGGCCCAGGCAGAAGGACGATACACTTTGGTCTCTTCAACGTTGTGCATACATACCGGGATACGCAGCATGGAGGCAAGAGTGATAAAGTCTGCGCCAACGTGGCCGATGGTCAGAACCCCGTGGTTAGCGCCCCAGTTCGCCATTACCGAGTACACATCCGTAAACGGCCCTTTACCGGTGAGGCGCGGTGCAAACCAGGTGGTTGGCCAGGTTGAGTTGGTGCGTTTGTTGAGGATGTCATGCACATCCTTCGGCAATTCCACGCTCCAGCCTTCCGCGATTTGCAGTACCGGTCCCAGGCCTTTGATGATGTTGACACGAGTCATGGTGAACGGGACGCCGCCTTCGGTAAGGAAGCGGGAAGAGTAACCGCCGCCACGGAAGTATTCGTGGATCGCCGGGCACCATTCGGTAGCGGCGAGGCAAGCGTCAGCCTCTTGCTGAGAGATTTCCCAGTGCGGCTTCATCGTCGGGTTACCTTCGCTGTCGCGTTGTTTACAGGAACCGTCCAGCGCAGCAGAACCGGAGTTGATCAAATGGATGATGCCGTGTTCTGCCAGTCCATCCAGTTTATGCCCCGTTACACGCTCAATTGCTTCTGGTGACCAGTAGGTACGCACATCGGCAAATACCTGAGCGGTGCCGGTGAGCTGGTGACCCATTAGCATTGCCACGCCGTTAAGACTGTCGTTTTCGGTCGCCACGACAAACGGTTTGCGCACGCCATTCCAGTCAAATGAACTGTTGAGGATCGCTTCGGCGGTGTCGCCATTGGGATATTGATCGGTCCAGTGACGTTGCCCCTGGAAGCCCGCAGCGATGGCGTTGTAGCCAAGTGATTCTTCCACGCGGCCAATATCGGCCAGTTTGCTGTTGCCTTGCATCATGTCGCGGATACACATCGCCATCAGTAAACTTTCGCGCAGAACTGCGCGGCTTTGCTCGGCATTTCGTTGATACTGTTTGTTATTTTCATCTTCGCCATAGCGGAAGTTTTTATCAGCCCAGGCCAGCGCCATTTCCAGTTCGGCTTCGTCGTAAATCTTCTGATCGATACGGCGACGCAGTTCGGTCATATCCACCGCCTGGACTTTCATTCCCAGCCAGGATTCAAAGAAGTTGTGATCAACAATAGAACCGGCGATACCCATCGAAACGCCGCCCAGCGACAGATAGCTTTTACCTTTCATGCTGGCGACTGCTAAACCGGCGCGGGCAAAGCGCAGCAGTTTTTCTTCAACATCGGCAGGAATCGATGTGTCATCGGCATCCTGAACGTCATGACCGTAAATGGAGAATGCCGGGATGCCTTTCTGGCTGTGAGCTGCCAGAGCCGCTGCCAGGTAAACAGCGCCGGGACGTTCAGTGCCGTTAAAGCCCCAAATGGCTTTCGGGCGGGTTGGATCCATATCGATGGTTTCACTGCCATAGCACCAGCAAGGGGTTACCGTAATGGTGAGGCCTACATTCTGACTGCTGAATTTTTCTTCGCAAGCAGCGGCTTCAGCCATACCCGCGATACAGGTATCGGAAATGACACACTCGACGGTAGCTCCGCAGGCATGGCGCAGTTTCTCGGTCAGCAGTGCAGCCGTGGCTTTCGCCATATTCATTGTTTGTTCTTCAAGCGACTCACGAACACCCATGCGACGACCGTCAATAACCGGGCGGATACCAATTTTCGGTAAGCTGATTTTTTTCATTACTGATTCCTCACTTTATTCGGAAAATATGTTCAGTTAGTTGCCGTTTGAGAACGGAAACGGGCAAAGATAAAGATGACTGCGAAGCAGAGTGCCGGGATCAGTTCGGCAGTGGGGATGTTGCCCGCTGCGTCACTGACAAACCCCATGACCGGAGTGACAATACCGCCGCCAATAATGGTCATAACGATGAAGGACGAACCGTATTTGGTGTCCTGGCCGAGATTCTTAATGCCCAGAGAGAAGATTGTTGGGTACTGAATCGACATAAAGGCACTGCATAAAGTCAGGGCTATTAAACCCACATGACCGCCAGCGAAGGCTGAGATCAGGCACAGTGCCATAGCGATTAATGCGTAGGCTGCCAGGACTTTGTGTGGTGCGAAGCGACTGATGAGCCAGGTACCGGTGAAACGACCAATAAAGAAGCACACCATGGTTCCGGTTAAATAGTTAGCGGCAAAGCCTGCTGTCATACCTGGAATTTCTTCTACAGCGTAGCGAATCAAATAGCTCCAGCAGGCTGTTTGTGCGCCGACGTAGCAGAATTGCGCTAATACTGCCCAGCGCCAGTGGCGAATACGCGCCAGGCGAGAAAGCGATGCGGAGAACGATCCTTGTTTGGCGTCACTGTGATTATCACTCTGCAATGCCGGGAATTTCGTCAGCATGATCAGCAGGGCGACCAGTAACACGATAGCCACGATGATCATATAAGGTGTCTGTACCGATAATACCAGGCTGTGTTTATACGCACTCAATTGCTCTGGAGACATTTTATCGAGAACGTCTTGCGATTGATGTGGCACGTTAGACAAAATAAGACTTTGCCCAAAGACAACCGCGATAATTGCGCCAAATGAGTTAAATGTTTGCGCAAGATTTAAGCGGAAGTGACCACTGCTTTCCGGCCCTAATACCGTAACAAAAGGGTTTGCGGCAGTTTCCAGACAACCTAATCCGGCTGCAATAATAAATAGGCCAACTAAAAACAAGGTGTAGTTCATTATTTCTGCGGCGGGCCAGAATAATGCAGCGCCGAAAGCATATAAAAACAATCCGGTAATAATCCCTGCTTTATAACTGAGTTTTTTCATCAATATCCCGGCAGGGATTGGGATAATGAAATAACCAAAGTAAAAGGCCGATTGGATCAGGCCAGCCTGGAAATTTGTCAGCGTAAAAGCCTGCTGGAATTGAGGCAATAAAATGTCGTTAAGGTTATTGGCTACCGCCCAAAGAAAAAACAGTGAGCACAGCAGCGCGAATGGAATAATGTAACTTCTGCTTTGCCCTGCATCTTTATCTACCGCACGGTAACTCTGCGTTTGTATTGATGTGTTTCCCATAGCATCCTCTTAGGTTCAGAAGCTTAAGCACGTAATCGGTTATGTTTTCAAAAGTGCAAAACCAGCGAGTTCGGGCTTCATATCAGTGAATATTTGCCTGTCTGAAATGAACTCATGGATTCATTTTCAAATAAAAAACGCTCTGTAATATGACGGCGGTCACACTTATTAGCCGGAAGGTGACTTTATGTGACTACCATCACTTTAATAATCGAAATTTCATGCCCGTTTCAGAAAATAAATCATAAAAAACACAAACCAGATGACCGTATTAATTGTTTGTGCCGAAAACGGGCATTCCTGGCAGGGAGGAGTAGAAAAATGACCGTTTTGATAAATATTTTTAAGAGCGGTCATTTTTAATGGAGTTATAAAAAGAGAACTTGCAGTTATTTACTGTGATTAGTTGAACCAGGTCACAAAATATAAGCTTGTGAATTTCTTTCTGGTTAATCAGGAAGAAGATGGTGGGTAATTAAACGGCTAATTCAATAGTGTGAAAGGAACAACATTATTGCCCTGTTTTGAATCAGAGAGAGGTAGCTAATGGAACGAAATAAACTTGCTCGTCAGATTATTGACACTTGCCTGGAAATGACTCGCCTGGGGCTGAACCAGGGGACAGCGGGTAACGTCAGTGTACGTTATCAGGATGGGATGCTGATTACGCCTACAGGTATTCCATATGAAAAACTGACGGAGTCGCATATTGTCTTTATTGATGGCAACGGCAAACATGAGGAAGGAAAACTCCCCTCAAGCGAGTGGCGTTTCCATATGGCGGCCTATCAAAGCAGACCGGATGCCAACGCGGTTGTTCACAATCATGCCGTTCATTGTACGGCAGTTTCCATTCTTAACCGACCGATCCCCGCGATTCACTACATGATTGCGGCGGCTGGCGGTAATTCTATTCCTTGCGCGCCTTATGCGACCTTTGGAACACGCGAACTTTCTGAACATGTTGCGCTGGCTCTCAAAAATCGTAAGGCAACTTTGTTACAACATCATGGGCTTATCGCTTGTGAGGCGAATCTGGAGAAAGCGTTATGGCTGGCGCATGAAGTTGAAGTGCTGGCACAACTTTACCTGACGACCCTGGCGATTACGGACCCGGTGCCAGTGCTGAGCGATGAAGAGATTGCCGTAGTGCTGGAGAAATTCAAAACCTACGGGTTACGGATTGAAGAGTAATTTCGTAAAGCAACAAGGAGAAGGATGATGGCTAACAGAATGATTCTGAACGAAACGGCATGGTTTGGTCGGGGGGCTGTTGGGTCTTTAACCGATGAGGTGAAACGCCGTGGTTATCAGAAGGCGCTGATCGTCACCGATAAAACGCTGGTGCAATGCGGCGTGGTGGCGAAAGTGATCGATAAGATGGATGCGGCAGGACTGGCATGGGCGATTTACGACGGCGTAGTACCTAACCCAACAATTACTGTCGTCAAAGAAGGGCTCGATGTATTCCAGAATAGCGGCGCGGATTACCTGATCGCTATTGGTGGTGGTTCTCCACAGGATACGTGTAAAGCGATTGGCATTATCAGCAACAACCCGGAGTTTGCCGATGTGCGTAGCCTGGAAGGGCTTTCCCCGACCAATAAACCCAGTGTACCGATTCTGGCAATCCCCACCACAGCAGGCACTGCGGCAGAAGTGACCATTAACTACGTGATCACTGACGAAGAGAAACGGCGCAAGTTTGTTTGCGTTGATCCGCATGATATCCCGCAGGTGGCGTTTATTGACGCTGACATGATGGATGGTATGCCTCCAGCGCTGAAAGCCGCGACGGGTGTCGATGCGCTCACTCATGCTATTGAGGGGTATATTACCCGTGGCGCGTGGGCGCTAACCGATGCGCTGCACATTAAAGCGATTGAAATCATTGCTGGGGCGCTGCGAGGATCGGTTGCTGGTGATAAGGATGCCGGAGAAGAAATGGCGCTCGGGCAGTATGTTGCGGGTATGGGATTCTCGAATGTTGGGTTAGGGTTGGTGCATGGTATGGCGCATCCACTGGGCGCGTTTTACAACACGCCACACGGTGTTGCAAATGCCATCCTGTTACCGCATGTCATGCGCTATAACGCTGACTTTACCGGTGAGAAGTACCGCGATATCGCGCGCGTTATGGGCGTGAAAGTGGAAGGTATGAGCCTGGAAGAGGCGCGTAATGCCGCTGTTGAAGCGGTGTTTGCTCTCAACCGTGATGTCGGTATTCCGCCACATTTACGTGATGTTGGTGTACGCAAGGAAGACATTCCGGCACTGGCGCAGGCGGCACTGGATGATGTTTGTACCGGTGGCAACCCGCGTGAAGCAACGCTTGAGGATATTGTAGAGCTTTACCATACCGCCTGGTAAATGCGCTGATGTGATAATGCCGGATGCGACGCTAGCCGCGTCTTATCCGGCATATAAGTGCATTAAATTCAATGTGTTGATAATCGTTTGCATCCGGCACGCCGTTACCTTACCAACCGCAATTGCTGTAAATTGCCGTCGATATGCAAATCGGTTTGTAAGCGGGCAATATCGCGGCACAGAAACGCCATCTCTTTATGGGTTTCTAATTTTTTGCGCCACTTTTCGGCAACCGCATCCAGATTCTCATATATCCCTTCCAGACTCTGAAACTCGACCAGTAGCTGTGTGGCGCTTTTTGGTCCGATCCCTGCAACACCCGGTACCTTTGAACTGCTGATCCCCGCAAGCCCCCAGTAATCGGGCAACTGCTGCGGTTGAACGCCAAATTCTTTATCGATAAATGGCGCATCCAGCCAACGTTTCTGGAAGTAATCACGAATACGTAATGTCGGTGAAAGTAACTGACAGTAGCCTTTATCTGTCGAAACAATCGTTGCCTGATGCCCGGCCTGTGTCACTTTGACCGCCAGCGTGGCGGCTAAGTCATCGGCTTCGTTGCCGCTGGCGGACCAGCACGGGACGCCGCGTTGCTCAAAGGCGGCGCGTAATGCAGGCATCTCGTTGTGCAACTCTTCCGGCATTGGCGGTCGACCCGCTTTGTAATCTGGTAAACGCTGATGACGCCAGCCGCTACTGCGGTTTTCATCATCAAAAACGGCGACCGCGTGGGTTGGCTGGCTGTGCATAATGAGCTGATCGAGCGCGTGCTGGCAGGTTTCGACACAGGGCGAACCCTGAACGGCATGAATGCGACGAATAAGATTCAGTGCATCGACAATAAGCAAATGAACAGCCACGATAACCCCCTTAAAGATCAGGCGATAAGGGTAACATTCGATGCCAGAACAGGCTATGGCTGGATGAGAAATCGGGAAGAGGCCTCGCAAAAAGAGGCCTCTGGAGAGCGATTAATCGCAGGCAACGATTTTCATTGCCAGGCCGCCGCGAGACGTTTCACGGTACTTGGCGTTCATATCTTTACCTGTTTCGTACATGGTTTCGATAACTTTGTCGAGGCAGACGCGTGGCTCGCTGGTACGGCGCAGCGCCATACGTGCAGCGTTTACTGCTTTCACTGCCGCAATGGCGTTACGCTCGATGCACGGCACCTGTACCTGCCCGGCGACCGGGTCACACGTCAGACCGAGGTTGTGCTCCATGGCGATTTCCGCCGCGATGCATACCTGCGCTGGGCTTGCGCCTAACAGTTCTGCCAGACCAGCTGCCGCCATTGAGCACGCCACGCCGACTTCACCCTGGCAGCCGACTTCGGCACCAGAAATCGAGGCGTTCATCTTATAAAGAGAACCAATGGCGCTGGCTACCAGCAGGTAACGAGCCAGTGAGTTAGCGTTCACTTCGCGGATAAACTTGTCGTAGTACGCCAGCACGGCCGGAATAATCCCGCACGCACCGTTAGTCGGCGCAGTCACCACGCGACCGCCAGCAGCATTCTCTTCGTTCACTGCCAGTGCAAACATGTTGATCCAGTCAACAACCGCCATCGGGTCAGTGGTGGTTTTATCCTGGCTGACCAGCATCCGGCGTAGTGCCGCAGCACGGCGTGGAACGCGCAGTTTGCCAGGTAACACGCCTTCGGTAGAAATACCGCGCTCAATACCGCCACGCATGACTTCCCAGACGTTCGCCAGGTGCTGTTCCAGCTCTTCTTTGCTGTGCAGCGCCAGCTCGTTTTTCATCATCAGGCCAGAGAGTGACAGCCCGGTTTCCTGACAATGTTTTTGCAGATCGGCTGCTGAACTGTACGGATAAGGAACTTCAACCGGTGCGCTATCCTGCTGACCAAAATGTTCTTCATCAACAATAAAGCCACCGCCGATAGAGTAATAAGTCTGGCTGTAAACGACTTTATCGCCCGCCAGCGCGGTAATGCGCATACCGTTTTCATGCAGAGAAAGGTTGTCGGCATGGAAGTTCATGCACTGATCAACCGGGAACTCCACTTCATGCTGACCGTTTGCCAGCATCAGGCGACCATGAGTATTCACATCCTGAATAAAACCAGGGATGGAATCGATATCCACGGTATCCGGCAGGTTACCCGCCAGACCCATAATTATGGCGATATCTGTGTGGTGGCCTTTACCGGTCAGAGAGAGCGAGCCGTACACGTCAACCACCACGCGGGTCACGTCTTTAAGCAGGTTACGGGCAATCAGATCGTCGGTAAATTGTTTACCCGCTTTCATTGGTCCAACGGTATGAGAACTGGAAGGGCCAATGCCGATTTTGAAAATATCGAATACGCTAATCATAGGAAATACATCGCGTTAAAACGGAGGAAGCGCCGCCCGAAAGCGGCGCGAAAGGACTTAGCTGAACAGAGAGTAGAAGATTGCGGAGATTGCAATCAGACCCATCACGACAACGAATACGTTGCTGATGTGACCGCTGTATTTACGCATTGCCGGTACTTTCTGAATTGCGTACATCGGCATCAGGAACAGGATCATCGCGATGATTGGGCCGCCCAGGGTTTCAATCATACCCAGGATGCTCGGGTTCAGGGTGGCAACAATCCAGGTCGTTACCAGCATGAACAGCGCAGTGATACGGTTCAGCTTGTTGATTTCGATAGACTTACCTTTACCACGCAGAGATTTAATCACCATACCGTTGAAGCCTTCACGTGCGCCCAGGTAGTGGCCGAGGAAGGATTTGGTGATAGCGATAATCGCGATAATCGGAGCCATCCACGCGATGATCGGCGCGTTAAAGTGGTTAGCCAGGTAAGACAGAATCGAGATGTTCTGCTCTTTAGCCGCAGCCAGGTCTGCCGGAGTCAGGCTCAGTACGCAGCTGAAGACGAAGAACATTACGGTCAGCACCATCATGATGTGTGCGAATGCCAGGATCTTCGAGCATTTCTGTTCTGCCATATCGCCGTACTCTTCACGCTTCGCAACGGCGAAAGAAGAGATGATCGGAGAGTGGTTGAACGAGAACACCATTACCGGAATTGCCAGCCACAGTGTCATCCACAGACCGTTTCCGGTTGCAGATGCAGTGTCCAGAGACAGCGTTTCCAGTGCTGCGCCGTTCCACTGCGGGATCAAGTACAGAGCCAGCAGCATCAGTACGCCAACAAACGGGAATACCAGAATACTCATCGCCTTAACGATCATTTGCTCACCGAAGCGAACGATGGTCATCATACCCACGATCAGGATCAGCGACAGAATCGCACGCGGCGGTGGCGTCATACCCAGCTGGTGAGACATGAAGCTTTCAACTGTATTGGTGATTGCCACGCTATAAACCAGCAGGATCGGGTAGATAGCGAAGAAGTAGAGCAGGGTAATCAGTTTACCTGCGCCAATACCAAAGTGTTCTTCTACAACCTCGGTGATGTCTTCGCCCGGGTTTTTACCAGACAGTACGAAGCGAGTCAGGCCGCGGTGAGCAAAAAACGTCATCGGGAACGCAAGGATAGCCATGATGATCAGCGGGATCATACCGCCAACACCAGCGTTGATTGGCAGGAACAGCACGCCCGCGCCGATTGCCGTGCCGTAAAGGCCCAGCATCCACATGGTGTCTGTCTTGCGCCAGGCACTACGAGAGTCTTTCGACGCAATCGTGCTGGTTTGAGTCGTTTCCATCTATTTCTCCTGGAGGAATGCAAATAATTCAGCTTTTAGCCAGTTCAGCCCGGGAAGGTGCCTGACCGTAAAAATGAAATCTGTCTATCGGCGATGGCTTAATCATTTTCCACCGTAATAATTTGAGGGCGGAAAGATACACACAAGTTATGTATCTATCAGTGATCTTGATCCCAAATACAATAATCTACTTGGAAGATAGATAATCCCAACGCTTTACTCTGTAAATCAAAAGTAAAAGAGAATTTAAGGGCAATATTTACCCATTAAACGACATCTGACTTCTTACGGGGCGCGCAATATATGTAGGTTGAACTGAAAAAATCAATACTTTTAGTTAATCATGGCGATAATTTCTTTTTCATGGCGATAAAATGTGGTTTATGAAAATAGGGAAACGTTTGCGTTTCAACATAAATTGTATGACATATTAACTGTGGTGATATTTGTCGCGTGAGGGTGGTAGGAAACATTCATATAACAAATGAAATGAGTTGATGAGTAAGTGACCAAAAACGAGAAAACCCGGCAACAAACGTCACCGGGGGAGGGGAGATTACGTGCAGATTTCGTAGCAAGGGATGTAGGCTGAGCCTGGCAACTTCATACGATGCTGGGCAACAAAACCCTGTAGCAGGTCGTCCATACGACGCATAATTTCTTTATCGCCGTTGATTTTGTAAGGACCAAACTCTTCAATGGCGCGAATACCGACTTCTTTTACATTACCCGCCACAATACCGGAGAACGCACGGCGCAGGTCGGCAGCCAGCACTTCAACGGGTTGATCCGGGTAAAGCTTCAGATTAGCCATATTCTCGTGAGACGGCTCAAACGGCATTTGCAAATCTGGCGCAATGCGCATTGACCAGTTAAAGCTGTAAGCGTCACCAGTGTCGCGGCGATTTTCTTTCACCAGCGGCATCGATTTTTTCATCTGACGAGCGACTTCAGCGGCGTCATCAATGATGATGCGGTAATGGCGGCGCGCGTTTTCACCCAGCGTATGCACGACAAACTCGTCCAGTACGCGGAAGTAGTCGGCGCTCTCTTTCGGGCCGGTGAGGATCAATGGTAAAACCTGATCTTTGTTGGCCGGGTTCATTAAAATTCCCAGCAAATACAGCAACTCTTCTGCTGTACCCACACCGCCAGGGAAGATAATGATACCGTGAGCGATACGGACAAACGCTTCCAGACGTTTTTCGATATCTGGCATGATGATCAATTCGTTGACCAGCGGGTTAGGCGGTTCAGCGGCGATAATCGACGGCTCTGTCATACCAATAAAGCGACTGTCTTTGTAACGCTGCTGCGCGTGTCCGACCGCAGCACCTTTCATCGGAGCTTCCATCGCTCCCGGACCACAGCCGGTGCAGATATTCAGCTCACGCAGGCCCAGCTGGTTCCCGACGCGACGGGCATACAAATACTCGTTTTCGTTAATTGAGTGACCGCCCCAGCAGACCACCATATTTGGCGCTTCACCGACATGCAGCGCGCGAGCGTTACGCAAGATGGAAAAGACCAGGTTAGTGATGTGGACGGAGTTGTCGAGATTCAGGTTGGGAAAACGAACGGTGTTATGAATTTGCCCATAAACGAAGAGAATGTCACGCAGAACCGCGAACAAGTTGGCCTGCAAAGCGCGAATAATTCGCCCATCGACAAAAGCCTCTTCCGGGGGATTTATCAGTTCCAGCTTTACGCCGCGTTCACGGCGCAGGACGTTAATATCGAAATTTTCAAAACGAGACAGCAATTCTTTGCTGTTATCGGTCAAACTACCGGAGTTCAGTACGGCAAGTGAACAGTTGCGAAACAGTTGATAGAGGTCGCTGCTGGCGGTGCGTTTAAGCATATCCACTTCCAGCTGCGACAACATATCCATGGAGCCAAGCGGGCTAATATGTGTAATCAAGAAAAACTCCTTATGGGACGAATATCGTCATTCCCTTTGATTACAATAGCCCTGCCTGCTGACCTTTCACAACCTTCTGCGTGAATCCAGCACGCAAAATTGAGAAAAAATTTATTGCCGAACCAGTCTTGTGGTCGATGGGACAAAATCGTTATTACTGCGCCACGGGTTAATGTCCAGACCGCCACGACGGGTATAACGTGCGTAAACGCTCAATTTTTCTGGCTGGCAGAAGCGTAACAGGTCATTAAAGATGCGTTCCACGCACTGTTCGTGGAACTCGTTGTGATGACGGAAAGAGACCAGGTAACGCAGCAGTTTTTCTCTGTCAATTTGGCGTCCACGATACTGAATTTGGATCGAACCCCAATCTGGTTGATGGGTGATCAGGCAGTTTGATTTCAGCAGGTGGCTGACAAGCGTCTCTTCCACTACTTTTTCACCGCTGGTGGCATTCTCCAGATAGTCAGTAGTGAATTCATAGTTATCGATAGTGATATCCTGGTCATCAATGCAGGTGCCATTGAAATGACCTATCGGCTGGCCTTCCAGTTCATCAAGACGATATAACGCCACGCTAACCTTACCCTGGGCGCAAGTGCTTAAGTCGCGCTCCAGCGTCTGGCGCACCTCATCCCAGTTATTAAAACGCGTCTGGTTAAAACTGTTGAGATAGAGCTTAAAACTCTTCGACTCAATCAGATTTACGCTGGTGTAATCAAGTTCAACATGACCGACAGCGACCTGCGGCAAACCTTTCGCATTCAGCCAGGAAAGTTCATACAGCGTCCAGATATCCGTACCGTGAAAAGGCAGGTTATCCGCTTTCAGACCCAGCGGGTCGCGATTCAGGCTGCGTGGAACGCCTTGCAGTAGGCTGGCGTCATAGGTATCCCGGTAATCGGTTGATTTTCCAAGAGTCAGGCCCGCAAGTGCCTGATGGTTTGCATAAGAAGACATGTTTCACCGTCATAAACCAGATAAACTAAACGACAAGTGTATCTGGTTTAAGTGAAGAGAGAAATTAGTGGACGATTTGACCGCACAAGCCCTGAAAGATTTTACTGCACGCTACTGCGATGCGTGGCATGAAGAGCATAAAAGCTGGCCGTTAAGTGAGGAACTGTACGGCGTTCCTTCACCGTGCATTATTTCAACTACCGAAGATGCCGTATACTGGCAACCCCAGCCGTTTACCGGGGAACAAAATGTAAACGCGGTTGAACGCGCTTTTGATATTGTGATACAACCCACGATTCATACCTTTTATACGACTCAGTTTGCCGGGGATATGCACGCGCAGTTTGGCGATATCAAACTGACATTGCTGCAAACCTGGAGTGAAGACGACTTCCGTCGGGTGCAGGAAAATCTGATTGGTCATCTGGTGACTCAGAAAAGGCTAAAACTGCCGCCCACGCTATTTATCGCGACGCTGGAAGAAGAGTTAGAGGTCATCTCGGTGTGTAATCTCTCCGGTGAAGTGTGCAAAGAGACGCTAGGAACACGTAAACGGACGCATTTAGCCTCAAATCTTGCGGAATTCCTTAATCAACTTAAGCCTCTTCTGTAATCCAAATACCCCATCTGGTTGTGAGAGATCTCTTACAGACTCTGTAGGAGATCGCCAGGAAATAAGCGAATACTTAAAAAGATAAGAATCGTTATTCTCATTTAAAAACAACATGTTGCTTGTTAATTCTTAACTTTCATATGAAATTTTCCTTAAGGCATTGTCTGTAAGCGCCTTGTAAGACTTCGAGAAAAAGACGATTCTATCTTCGTCGACAGGGAGTCAGACAACGAAGTGAACATCAGGATGATGACACTTCTGAAGGACACACCAGGATGGTGTTTCAGGGAAAGGCTTCTGGATGAAGCGAAGAGGATGACGCAGGACGCGTTAAAGGACACCTCCAGGATGGAGAATGAGAACCGGTCAGGATGATTCGGTGGGTCAGGAAGGCCAGGAACACTTCAGGATGAAGTATCACATCGGGGTGGTGTGAGCAGGAAGCAATAGTTCAGGATGAACGATTGGCCGCAAGGCCAGAGGAAAAGTTGTCAAGGATGAGCAGGGAGCAACAAAAGTAGCCGGAATGCTGCGAAACGAACCGGGAGCACTGTGAATACAGTGCTCCCTTTTTTTATTCCTGCTATTCTTCGCGGCAGTTTTTCTTATTGAGGTTGCTTTATGACCACTCATGACCGCGTTCGTCTCCAGTTGCAGGCGCTTGAAGCGTTACTGCGTGAACATCAGCACTGGCGAAACGATGAACCCCTGCCGCATCAATTTAACAGTACTCAACCGTTCTTTATGGACACCATGGAACCACTGGAGTGGTTGCAGTGGGTGCTGATCCCGCGAATGCACGATTTGTTAGATAACAACCAGCCGTTACCGGGCGCTTTTGCTGTTGCGCCCTATTATGAAATGGCGCTGGCGACTGATCATCCGCAACGCGCGCTTATTTTGGCTGAGCTGGAGAAACTGGATGCTCTTTTTGCGGATGATGCGAGCTAATGCTGGAAATACTCTATCAGGATGAATGGCTGGTTGCGGTAAATAAACCCTCCGGCTGGCTGGTTCACCGCAGCTGGCTGGATCGCGACGAGAAAGTAGTGGTCATGCAAACCGTGCGTGACCAGATAGGCCAGCATGTTTTTACTGCTCATCGTCTGGACCGACCAACTTCTGGTGTGTTGTTGATGGGATTATCCAGCGAAGCCGGACGGCTGCTGGCACAACAGTTTGAACAGCACCAAATCCAGAAACGTTACCATGCGATTGTGCGTGGCTGGTTGATGGAAGAAGCGGTGCTGGATTATCCACTGGTGGAAGAACTGGACAAAATCGCTGATAAATTTGCCCGCGAAGATAAAGGCCCGCAGCCAGCAGTGACGCATTATCGCGGTCTGGCGACCGTAGAAATGCCGGTAGCGACCGGACGTTACCCGACCACGCGCTACGGCCTGGTGGAACTGGAGCCGAAAACTGGACGCAAGCACCAGCTTCGTCGCCATCTTGCCCATTTGCGGCACCCGATTATTGGCGACAGCAAACATGGTGATTTACGCCAGAATCGCAGCGGCGCTGAGCATTTTGGCCTTCAGCGGTTAATGCTGCATGCCAGTCAGTTGTCATTGACGCATCCTTTTACTGGCGAGCCGCTGGCTATTCACGCGGGCCTGGACGACACCTGGATGCAGGCATTATCACAATTTGGCTGGCGCGGTCTGCTTCCTGAAAATGAAAGGGTTGAGTTCAGTGCGCCATCGGGTCAGGATGGAGAGATAAGTTCCTAATCCAGGGAGAAAACGGTATGGCGGAAATTGGTATTTTTGTCGGCACCATGTACGGGAATTCACTGTTAGTGGCCGAAGAAGCGGAAGCGATTCTGACCGCGCAGGGCCACAAAGCAACGGTATTTGAAGATCCTGAATTAAGCGACTGGCTGCCCTATCAGGATAAGTATGTTCTGGTGGTTACGTCCACGACCGGGCAGGGCGACCTTCCTGATAGCATTGTGCCACTCTTTCAGGGAATCAAAGATAGTCTGGGCTTCCAGCCGAATCTGCGTTATGGCGTGATTGCGCTCGGCGACAGTAGTTATGTGAATTTCTGCAATGGCGGCAAACAGTTCGATGCCTTGTTGCAGGAACAGAGCGCTCAGCGGGTTGGCGAAATGCTGTTGATTGACGCCAGTGAGAACCCGGAACCGGAAACGGAATCAAATCCGTGGGTTGAACATTGGGGCACGATGTTGTCCTGATATGTTCAGCGAGCGGTAAATGCCGTTTTAGCGGTGCTGAATCGAATCTTTTCAGGCAAATGCCAGTAAAAACTGCTTCATAGCGCGGATTTTTACTGGCGTTTGCCTGGAGTCAAGCGATCCATTTCATACTCTTCTTTATTTCTTCGTTTTAACCCTTCCTTTCTTGTTCTTGTTTTCATTTCCGTGAAGTGGATTCCACCGTCCAGGGCTAATGCCAAAATCGGGCCTCATTGAACGCATTAATGTTGTGTTGTTGCACGGTGAGCCGCTATGGCGCGCTTTTTATACTGCTATTGCCAGATATAAACACGCGCCGTATTCGGCGAACGACCTATAAAAACGGCAAAAACACCCTACGTCACCTCTGATTTCCTGCGATGTCGCAGTCCAGAGTGAGCGTGGCTAACGCGAATTTTCAGGAGTGCAACAATGAGTTCTTTAAGTCAGGCTGCGAGCAGTGTGGAAAAACGCACGAATGCTCGTTACTGGATAGTGGTGATGTTGTTTATCGTCACATCCTTCAACTACGGCGACCGCGCTACGCTTTCTATTGCCGGTTCGGAAATGGCCAAAGATATCGGCCTTGATCCCGTGGGAATGGGCTATGTGTTCTCTGCCTTCTCATGGGCGTATGTTATCGGGCAGATCCCTGGTGGCTGGTTGCTGGATCGTTTTGGTTCAAAACGCGTCTACTTCTGGTCGATCTTTATCTGGTCGATGTTTACCTTGCTGCAAGGCTTCGTCGATATCTTTAGTGGATTCGGCATTATCGTTGCCCTGTTTACACTGCGCTTCCTGGTCGGGCTTGCTGAAGCGCCCTCTTTCCCTGGCAACAGCCGCATTGTTGCGGCCTGGTTTCCGGCGCAGGAAAGGGGAACGGCGGTGTCGATTTTTAACTCCGCCCAATACTTCGCAACGGTTATCTTCGCGCCGATTATGGGCTGGTTGACTCATGAAGTGGGCTGGTCACACGTCTTCTTCTTTATGGGCGGTCTGGGCATTGTCATCAGCTTTATCTGGTTGAAAGTCATCCACGAGCCAAATCAACATCCGGGCGTAAATCAGAAAGAGCTGGAGTACATCGCCACGGGTGGCGCGCTGATCAATATGGATCAGCAAAACACCAAAGTTAAAGTGCCGTTCAGCGTGAAGTGGGGGCAGATCAAACAGCTGCTCGGGTCACGGATGATGATCGGCGTTTATATCGGTCAGTACTGTATCAACGCCCTGACTTACTTTTTTATTACCTGGTTCCCGGTTTATCTGGTGCAGGCGCGCGGGATGTCGATTCTGAAAGCAGGCTTTGTGGCTTCTGTTCCGGCGGTTTGCGGTTTTATCGGCGGTGTGTTGGGGGGGATTATTTCCGACTGGCTGATGCGTCGCACGGGTTCACTGAACATTGCGCGTAAAACACCGATCGTGATGGGCATGTTGCTGTCGATGGTGATGGTGTTCTGCAACTACGTCAACGTTGAGTGGATGATCATCGGCTTTATGGCGCTGGCCTTCTTCGGTAAGGGGATCGGTGCGCTGGGTTGGGCTGTAATGGCTGATACTGCGCCAAAAGAGATCAGCGGTCTTTCCGGTGGCCTGTTTAACATGTTTGGTAACATTTCTGGCATCGTCACGCCAATCGCAATTGGTTATATCGTTGGCACGACTGGCTCCTTTAATGGGGCGCTGATTTATGTTGGTGTTCATGCCTTAATCGCGGTACTCAGCTACCTGGTGCTGGTGGGCGATATCAAGCGTATTGAGCTGAAACCTGTCGCGGGGCAATAAGATGACGACACAATCCAGTCCTGTTATTACTGATATGAAAGTCATTCCGGTCGCCGGACATGACAGCATGTTGCTTAATATTGGTGGTGCACATAACGCATATTTCACCCGCAATATTGTGGTACTCACCGATAATGCCGGGTATACCGGCATTGGTGAAGCGCCGGGCGGAGAGGTGATTTATCAAACACTGGTCAAGGCTATTCCGATGGTGCTGGGCCAGGAAGTTGCGCGCCTGAATAAAGTGGTTCAGCAGGTGCATAAAGGTAATCAGGCAGCCGATTTTGATACCTTCGGCAAAGGTGCCTGGACTTTTGAATTGCGCGTTAATGCCGTGGCGGCGCTGGAAGCCGCCTTGCTTGACCTGTTAGGTCAGGCGCTGAATGTTCCGGTCTGCGAACTGTTAGGGCCAGGCAAGCAACGTGATGCTATTACCGTTCTCGGTTATCTGTTTTATATCGGTGATCGGACCAAAACCGATCTTCCTTATCTGGAAAATACGCCGGGCAACCATGAGTGGTATCAGTTGCGGCATCAGAAAGCGATGAACAGCGAAGCCGTTGTGCGTCTGGCGGAAGCCTCACAGGATCGCTATGGCTTTAAAGATTTCAAACTTAAGGGTGGCGTGTTACCTGGCGAGCAAGAAATCGACACTGTCCGTACATTGAAGAAACGCTTCCCTGATGCGCGGATTACCGTTGATCCCAATGGTGCCTGGCTGCTTGATGAAGCCATTTCTCTGTGCAAAGGGCTAAATGATGTTCTTACCTATGCGGAAGACCCGTGCGGCGCTGAGCAGGGTTTCTCCGGTCGTGAAGTGATGGCGGAGTTTCGACGGGCGACCGGCTTGCCCGTCGCGACCAACATGATCGCCACCAACTGGCGCGAAATGGGTCATGCGGTGATGCTCAATGCGGTAGATATTCCACTTGCCGATCCGCACTTCTGGACGCTTTCCGGTGCAGTCCGCGTGGCGCAACTTTGCGACGACTGGGGGCTGACCTGGGGCTGCCATTCTAATAACCACTTTGATATCTCTCTGGCGATGTTTACCCATGTGGGCGCGGCGGCACCGGGTAATCCTACCGCTATCGATACCCACTGGATTTGGCAGGAGGGCGATTGTCGTCTGACCAAAAATCCGCTGGAGATTAAAAACGGAAAAATTGCCGTTCCTGATGCGCCCGGTCTGGGCGTGGAACTGGACTGGGAACAGGTACAAAAGGCACATGAGGCCTATAAACGTCTGCCTGGCGGTGCGCGTAACGACGCAGGCCCGATGCAGTACCTGATCCCCGGCTGGACCTTTGACCGTAAACGTCCCGTTTTCGGCCGTCATTGATTCTGAAAAAGGACATAAATATGAGTTCTCAATTTACGACGCCTGTTGTTACTGAAATGCAGGTCATCCCGGTGGCGGGTCATGACAGTATGCTGATGAATCTGAGTGGTGCACATGCACCGTTCTTCACGCGTAATATTGTGATTATCAAAGATAATTCCGGTCACACTGGCGTAGGGGAAATTCCCGGCGGCGAGAAAATCCGTAAAACGCTGGAAGATGCGATTCCGCTGGTGGTGGGTAAAACGCTGGGTGAATACAAAAACGTTCTGACGCTGGTGCGTAATACTTTTGCCGATCGTGATGCCGGTGGGCGCGGTTTGCAGACATTTGATTTGCGTACCACTATTCATGTAGTTACCGGGATAGAAGCGGCAATGCTGGATCTGCTGGGGCAGCATCTGGGGGTAAACGTGGCATCGCTGCTGGGCGATGGTCAACAGCGTAGCGAAGTCGAAATGCTCGGTTATCTGTTCTTCGTCGGTAATCGCAAAGCTACACCGCTGCCGTATCAAAGCCAGCCGGATGACTCATGCGACTGGTATCGCCTGCGTCATGAAGAAGCGATGACGCCGGATGCGGTGGTGCGCCTGGCGGAAGCGGCGTATGAAAAATATGGCTTCAACGATTTCAAACTGAAAGGCGGTGTACTGGCCGGGGAAGAAGAAGCCGAATCTATTGTGGCACTGGCGCAACGTTTCCCGCAGGCGCGTATTACGCTCGATCCTAACGGTGCCTGGTCGCTGAACGAAGCGATTAAAATCGGTACATACCTGAAAGGTTCGCTGGCTTATGCAGAAGATCCGTGTGGTGCGGAGCAAGGTTTCTCCGGGCGTGAAGTGATGGCAGAGTTCCGTCGCGCAACTGGCCTGCCGACCGCAACCAATATGATCGCCACCGACTGGCGGCAGATGGGCCATACGCTCTCGTTGCAATCCGTTGATATCCCGCTTGCGGATCCGCATTTCTGGACGATGCAAGGTTCGGTACGTGTGGCGCAAATGTGTCATGAATTTGGCCTGACCTGGGGTTCACACTCCAACAACCACTTCGATATTTCCCTGGCGATGTTTACCCATGTTGCCGCTGCCGCACCGGGTAAAATCACCGCGATTGATACGCACTGGATCTGGCAGGAAGGTAATCAGCGCCTGACCAAAGAACCGTTAGAGATCAAAGGCGGTCTGGTTCAGGTGCCAGAAAAACCGGGGCTGGGTGTAGAAATCGATATGGATCAAGTGATGAAAGCGCACGAGCTGTATCAGAAACACGGGCTTGGCGCGCGTGACGATGCGATGGGAATGCAGTACCTGATCCCCGGCTGGACGTTCGATAACAAGCGTCCGTGCATGGTGCGTTAAGACAGAAAACCAAAACCGGCTCTATCTGGAGCCGGTTTGAGACTGATGCCAAACGCAAAATTGCCTGTTGCGCTACGTATCAGGGCTACATCATTTTTTAATTCATTGAATTTAATTGGTTTTGCAGGCCGGATAAGGCGTTAACGCCGCATCCGGCATAAACACAGGCACTTGTCACCAATCTGAAACCAGCGTCATAAAAATCCGGTTGCTACTCGACAAGACGTCCATTACCCGAGAATTTTGCTGGCTTCGCGCGCTACATTATCCATCTCGTCCAACAGTTCCAGCAGCTCCGGCTCTAAATCTTCTTCTTTAGTACCGCTACGTAGCTGTTGTTCGATCAGTTGGCAGAGATTCTTCATACGCGGTACACCGCTATAGCCGCAACTGCCATGCAGTTTATGAATCAAATCAACCAGGCCTTCCGGGTTTTCTCCAACCAGCTGTTCCTCAACTTTGTTGCGAACTTCAGGCAGGAAATCGAGTAACATTTGCAGCATATCGCGCGCTAAATCGGTTTTTCCTGCTGCCTGGCGTAGTGCCAGTTGCCAGTCGAGGGTCGCATTCGGGTTGACCACAATTTCGTTGACTTCGGGCGTCACGACGCGAGAGGAAATACCGCTGCCAGGCTTGTAGCGCAACAGCAAATTATGCAATCGCTCTTCTTCGATCGGTTTGGCCAGATAATCACTCATCCCCGCGCCAAGCAGTTTCTCTTTTTGCCCGGCCATCGCATGCGCCGTTACCGCGATAACCGGCGTTTGCTGCTGATGCGGGAGCTGGTGGATGAGCTCACATGCCCGAATGCCGTCCATGTCCGGCATTTGAATATCCATTAAGATTAAATCGAACGGCATCTGTTTCGCCCGTTCAACCGCCTGATGCCCGCTATCGCAAAGTTCCACATGTTGCACCATATCTTCCAGCAATGCGCCGATAAGTTTCAGGTTAGCGGGGTTGTCATCAACCGCCATGACTGTCATTGCCAGCTTACTTTCATCGGTTACAGGCAAAAGCGTGTTTTGTTTGTGATGACAAAATTCTGTCAGGGCAGGCAACAGGCGCGTAGG
The DNA here is from genome assembly GCF_011754335.1 of Escherichia sp. E.sYA108. Lineage (NCBI taxonomy): Bacteria > Pseudomonadati > Pseudomonadota > Gammaproteobacteria > Enterobacterales > Enterobacteriaceae > Escherichia > Escherichia sp. E.sYA108. The sequence continues at coordinate 1,143,423 of NZ_JAAQVZ010000001.1, forward strand.
TGTTAATGGTTTCAGCAGACACGCGCCGATACCATCTTGCTTAAGTTTTTCAGCATTGACTTGTGCATGGCAAGGAAGTGCCAGCATCAGGAAATCGGTCATCGATACTGCTTTCGCTAATCGCTCATGTTGCATTGTTAGCGGCTCGCGGAAGGTCACCGCTATGCCTAATAACATCATGTCGTAATGCGCGGGAGGCAGCGCGGAGAACGTTGGGCTATAAACCACTTCCAGCGGCGTTTCACTTAAAATATCCAGCGTGCATTGTGCTGCTGCGGAGTTTGGTTCGACATAGGCCAGGCGCTTACCAGCGAGGCACTGGGTGGATGGCCCTTCGATAATAATGTTCGGGTTCAGATCGAGATTAATGTGGAACCAGAAAGTTGAACCGCGATTCGGCTGGCTATGGAACGAAATATCGCCGCCCATTTCATTAACCAGTTTTTGTGTAATCACCAGCCCCAGCCCGGTGCCACCATGACGGCGGGAAATACTGGCATCAGCCTGTCTGAAGGCCTGGAATAAGCGCGATTGATCGCGTTCAGGAATACCAATGCCGGTATCCCGAATCTGCACTTCAATTTGCACTTTGGTATTACTCAGCGCACGTTTTTCTACCAGAATATCAATGTTGCCATTCTCGGTGAATTTAATTGCATTCCCTACCAGGTTAGTGATGATTTGCTGTAATCGTAGTGGGTCGCCGATCACGTTATCAGGCACGTCGCTTTTAATATTGAGCGTCAGTTCCAGCCCTTTATCGTGAGAAGAATGTGCCAGCAGGGTAACGACTTCATCCAGCGTGCTGCGTAGTGGGAATGGAATACTTTCCAGAATCAGCTTACCGGCTTCCAGTTTCGAGAAGTCGAGAACATCATTAATAATTGCCAGCAAATTATTTGCCGAACGTTCAATCGTATTCAGGTGATCGCGCTGCGTTGGTGTTAATTCTGTTTTCAGCGTCAGGCGGGTAAAGCCAATAACACCATTCAGTGGTGTACGCAGCTCGTGTGACATATTTGCCAGAAACTCGGATTTAATACGCGCCGCTTCCTGGGCGCGCTTTTTCGCCAGATCCAACTCAACGTTCTGAATCTCCATTTGCTCCAGCGTCTCACGCAGATCGGACGTCGCCTGGTCGATATTGTGTTGCATCTCTTCGTGATAAGCCGCCAGCGACATTGCCATCGAGTTGATACCGTTTTTCAGCATATCCAGCTCGCCGAGCATAAATCCTTCCACCCGGCTGTCGAGTTGCCCGCGACGGATGCGGTCGACGGTATTCACCATGTTGCGAATCGGACCGGTTACATCGCGCATTAAGCGCCAGCCAAAAATAAGCGCAATACCGATACAAAACAGCATCATCACGCTGGAAATAAAGATCTCTTTATATTGCTGCAAGCGAACCGATTTAAGATCCAGCTCCAGCGCAATATATCCCAGCATATTTTGACTATTTTTGGCATCGCTACTGGGCGATTCGTCGGGGGAGTAACTTTCAGAAATAATCGGCGTGCGGAGGATCATTATATCGCCGTCACGAGTGACAGTGAGCTGGCGAGGAAACGGCACGTTGCTGCCGAGCTGCATTGATGAGGGATCAAGATGAAAATTGGAGGTGACAAAGAGTCGGTTATTTTCATCATAAACCGAAATCGCGCGAACAATATCAGAATGGCGACGATGCAGTACGCTTATTAACTGACCGATAGATTCGCGATTTTGCAGACTCATGCCATATTCAGTAGAAACTGCAAGCGGCTCAATAATGCTGGCACCGGCATCTTCCAGTTGACGCTGCAAGTCGTTATAGCGATGCACGACGAAAAAGATACTCAGCAATAAACCAATAAGGACGGTCGGTGCCAGGATCAGAATCATCATGCGTGCGCGCAGGCTGTAGTTGGTCATGGAGTTCCGTTATGGGACAATTAAGGTCACACTGTTAAATTGAGAAAGTCTCGCCAATGGCGCAATTCTACTCTGCAAAACGACGCACGACGACGCGTCAGATCATAACCGTTTCAGTCAACGACCTCGACTCTTTTGGTCAGGGTGTGGCGCGACATAACGGCAAAACATTATTTATCCCCGGATTATTGCCGCAGGAAAACGCGGAAGTTACTGTTACTGAAGATAAAAAACAGTATGCCCGCGCTAAAGTCGTACGCCGGTTAAGCGATAGCCCGGAACGCGAAACGCCACGCTGTCCTCATTTTGGCGTATGCGGCGGCTGTCAGCAACAACACGCCAGTGTGGATTTACAGCAGCGAAGCAAAAGTGCGGCACTCGCCCGATTAATGAAACACGAAGTCTCTGAAGTGATCGCCGATGTTCCCTGGGGCTATCGCCGTCGCGCGCGTTTAAGTCTGAACTACTTACCGAAAACACAGCAACTTCAGATGGGGTTTCGCAAAGCGGGCTCCAGTGACATTGTCGACGTGAAACAATGCCCCATTTTAGTGCCCCAACTTGAAGCATTGCTGCCCAAAGTCAGGGCATGCCTGGGCAGCTTACAAGCTATGCGCCATCTTGGTCATGTTGAACTGGTACAGGCAACCAGCGGCACGCTAATGATTTTGCGCCATACCGCACCGCTAAGTTCGGCAGATCGCGAAAAACTGGAATGCTTTTCGCATTCTGAAGGCCTGGATCTGTATCTCGCCCCCGATAGTGAGATACTCGAAACCGTCTCTGGTGAGATGCCCTGGTATGACTCAAATGGGTTGCGCTTAACTTTTAGCCCGCGCGATTTTATTCAGGTCAATGCGGGTGTGAACCAGAAAATGGTAGCGCGTGCGTTGGAATGGCTGGATGTGGAACCTGAAGATCGCGTACTGGATCTGTTCTGCGGTATGGGCAACTTTACACTGCCATTGGCGACACAAGCTGCCAGTGTGGTGGGTGTAGAAGGTGTTCCGGCGCTGGTGGAAAAAGGCCAGCAGAATGCGCGTCTTAATGGCTTACAGAATGTGACGTTTTATCACGAAAATCTTGAAGAAGATGTCACAAAGCAGCCGTGGGCGAAAAACGGCTTCGATAAAGTGTTGTTGGACCCGGCGCGAGCAGGTGCCGCAGGTGTTATGCAGCAAATTATAAAACTGGAACCTATTCGTATAGTTTATGTATCCTGTAACCCTGCAACGCTGGCTCGGGATAGCGAAGCGTTATTAAAAGCAGGATATACCATTGCGCGACTGGCGATGCTGGATATGTTCCCACACACGGGACATCTGGAATCGATGGTACTTTTCTCGCGCGTTAAATAGTTACGATTTGCCGATTTCGGCAGGTCTGGTCCCTAAAGGAGAGGACGATGGTTGCGGTAAGAAGTGCACATATCAATAAGGCTGGTGAATTTGATCCGGAAAAATGGATCGCAAGTCTGGGTATTACCAGCCAGAAGTCGTGTGAGTGCTTAGCCGAAACCTGGGCGTATTGTCTGCAACAGACGCAGGGGCATCCGGATGCCAGTCTGTTATTGTGGCGTGGTGTTGAGATGGTGGAGATCCTCTCGACATTAAGTATGGACATTGACACGCTGCGGGCGGCGCTGCTGTTCCCTCTGGCTGATGCCAACGTAGTCAGCGAAGATGTGCTGCGTGAGAGCGTCGGTAAGTCGGTCGTTAACCTTATTCACGGCGTGCGTGATATGGCGGCGATCCGCCAGCTGAAAGCGACGCACACTGATTCTGTTTCCTCCGAACAGGTCGATAACGTTCGCCGGATGTTATTGGCGATGGTCGATGATTTTCGCTGCGTGGTCATCAAACTGGCGGAGCGTATTGCTCACCTGCGCGAAGTAAAAGATGCGCCGGAAGATGAACGCGTACTGGCGGCAAAAGAGTGCACCAATATCTACGCGCCGTTGGCGAACCGTCTTGGGATTGGGCAACTGAAATGGGAGCTGGAAGATTACTGCTTCCGTTATCTGCACCCGACCGAATACAAACGCATCGCAAAACTGCTGCATGAACGCCGTCTCGACCGCGAACACTATATCGAAGAGTTTGTCGGCCATCTGCGCGCTGAGATGAAAGCTGAAGGTGTTAAAGCTGAAGTGTATGGTCGACCGAAACACATCTACAGCATCTGGCGCAAAATGCAGAAAAAGAACCTCGCCTTCGATGAGCTGTTTGATGTGCGTGCGGTACGTATTGTCGCCGAGCGTTTACAGGATTGTTATGCCGCACTGGGGATAGTGCACACTCACTATCGCCACCTGCCGGATGAGTTTGACGATTACGTCGCTAACCCGAAACCAAACGGTTATCAGTCCATTCATACCGTGGTTCTGGGGCCGGGTGGCAAAACCGTTGAGATCCAAATCCGCACCAAACAGATGCATGAAGATGCAGAGTTGGGTGTTGCTGCGCACTGGAAATATAAAGAGGGCGCGGCTGCTGGCGGCGCACGTTCGGGACATGAAGACCGGATTGCCTGGCTGCGTAAACTGATTGCGTGGCAGGAAGAGATGGCTGATTCCGGCGAAATGCTCGACGAAGTACGTAGTCAGGTCTTTGACGACCGAGTGTACGTCTTTACGCCGAAAGGTGATGTCGTTGATTTGCCTGCGGGATCAACGCCGCTGGACTTCGCTTACCACATCCACAGTGATGTCGGACACCGCTGCATCGGGGCAAAAATTGGCGGGCGCATTGTGCCGTTCACCTACCAGCTGCAGATGGGCGACCAGATTGAAATTATCACCCAGAAACAGCCGAACCCCAGCCGTGACTGGTTAAACCCAAACCTCGGTTACGTCACAACCAGCCGTGGGCGTTCGAAAATTCACGCCTGGTTCCGTAAACAGGACCGTGACAAAAACATTCTGGCTGGGCGGCAAATCCTTGACGACGAGCTGGAACATCTGGGGATCAGCCTGAAAGAAGCAGAAAAACATCTGCTGCCGCGTTACAACTTCAATGATGTCGACGAGTTGCTGGCGGCGATTGGTGGCGGGGATATCCGTCTCAATCAGATGGTGAACTTCCTGCAATCGCAATTTAATAAGCCGAGTGCCGAAGAGCAGGACGCCGCCGCGCTGAAGCAACTTCAGCAAAAAAGCTACACGCCGCAAAACCGCAGTAAAGATAACGGTCGTGTGGTGGTTGAAGGTGTCGGTAACCTGATGCACCACATCGCGCGCTGCTGTCAGCCTATTCCTGGTGATGAAATAGTTGGTTTCATTACTCAGGGACGCGGTATTTCAGTACACCGCGCCGATTGCGAACAACTGGCGGAACTGCGCTCCCATGCGCCAGAACGCATTGTTGACGCGGTATGGGGTGAGAGCTACTCCGCCGGATATTCGCTGGTGGTCCGCGTGGTGGCTAATGATCGTAGTGGGTTGTTACGTGATATCACGACCATTCTCGCCAACGAGAAGGTGAACGTGCTTGGCGTTGCCAGCCGTAGCGACACCAAACAGCAACTGGCGACCATCGACATGACCATTGAGATTTACAACCTGCAAGTGCTGGGCCGCGTGCTGGGTAAACTCAACCAGGTACCGGATGTTATCGACGCGCGTCGGTTGCACGGGAGTTAATCTTACATAGCTGGATATGGCGTCAGCCGTATCCAGCGATATCTTTTACTCGAAGGTATTACATCTGACGGACCCGCAATTTTCAGGACAATTCAATGAATCAAATCGACCGTTTGCTCACCATCATGCAGCGCCTGCGCGACCCGGAAAACGGCTGCCCGTGGGATAAAGAGCAGACATTTGCCACCATTGCGCCTTACACCCTTGAAGAAACCTACGAGGTGCTGGACGCCATCGCCCGTGAAGATTTTGACGATCTGCGCGGTGAACTGGGCGATCTGCTGTTCCAGGTGGTGTTTTACGCACAAATGGCTCAGGAAGAAGGGCGCTTTGACTTTAATGATATTTGCGCTGCTATTAGCGATAAATTAGAGCGTCGCCATCCGCATGTTTTTGCTGACAGTTCTGCCGAAAATAGTAGTGAAGTGCTTGCCCGTTGGGAGCAAATCAAAACCGAAGAGCGCGCGCAGAAAGCGCAGCATTCGGCGCTGGACGATATTCCTCGTAGTTTACCGGCTTTAATGCGTGCGCAAAAAATCCAGAAACGTTGCGCCAACGTTGGTTTCGACTGGACGACGCTTGATCCGGTAGTCGATAAAGTCTACGAAGAGATCGACGAGGTGATGTACGAGGCGCGGCAGGCTGTTGTCGACCAGGCTAAACTGGAGGAGGAAATGGGTGACCTGCTGTTTGCCACGGTCAATCTGGCTCGTCATTTAGGGACAAAAGCGGAAATCGCATTGCAAAAAGCGAACGAAAAATTCGAGCGTCGTTTTCGCGAAGTGGAGCGTATTGTTGCCGCGCGTGGACTGGAAATGACAGGTGTTGACCTCGAAACAATGGAAGAAGTCTGGCAACAGGTAAAACGGCAGGAAATTGATCTCTAAGGGAATTACGCGGTCAAGCGCGATTTGTGTCATTTTTTAAATGACAAGCGCTTGATTTGCGTCAAAAACATTTACCCCAAAGGGGCTATTTTCTCACTCCTGATTTCAATAGTGCGCTGGCGAAGAGGAGGGATAATGAAAGTTTGTGGCACAGGTCATGTTCGGGTATACTGCTTTCCCGTCCTGGTTATTCCATCGTCTTTTCAACCTAACTTCTCAGGTTCAGCATGACAACGAACTATATTTTTGTGACCGGCGGGGTCGTATCCTCTCTGGGTAAAGGCATTGCCGCAGCCTCCCTCGCAGCCATTCTTGAAGCCCGTGGCCTCAATGTGACCATCATGAAACTGGATCCGTACATCAACGTCGATCCAGGTACTATGAGCCCAATCCAACACGGGGAAGTGTTCGTTACTGAAGACGGCGCTGAAACCGACCTGGACCTGGGGCACTACGAGCGTTTCATTCGTACCAAAATGAGCCGCCGCAACAACTTCACCACGGGTCGTATCTACTCTGACGTTCTGCGTAAAGAACGCCGCGGTGACTATCTCGGCGCAACCGTACAGGTTATTCCGCACATCACTAACGCTATCAAAGAGCGCGTGCTGGAAGGCGGCGAAGGTCATGACGTAGTACTGGTCGAAATCGGCGGTACTGTAGGTGATATCGAATCCCTGCCGTTCCTCGAAGCGATTCGCCAGATGGCTGTTGAAATTGGCCGTGAGCACACCCTGTTTATGCACCTGACGCTGGTGCCGTACATGGCAGCGTCTGGTGAAGTCAAAACCAAACCGACTCAGCACTCTGTAAAAGAGCTGCTTTCAATCGGTATCCAGCCTGATATCCTGATTTGTCGTTCAGATCGCGCCGTTCCGGCGAACGAACGTGCGAAGATTGCATTGTTCTGTAATGTTCCAGAAAAAGCGGTTATTTCTCTGAAAGACGTCGATTCCATCTATAAAATTCCGGGCCTGTTGAAATCTCAGGGGCTGGACGATTATATTTGTAAACGATTCAGCTTAAACTGCCCGGAAGCGAATCTGTCCGAATGGGAACAGGTTATCTTCGAAGAAGCGAATCCGGTAAGTGAAGTCACCATTGGTATGGTCGGCAAATACATTGAGCTGCCGGATGCATACAAATCCGTGATCGAAGCACTGAAACACGGTGGGCTGAAGAATCGTGTCAGCGTCAACATCAAACTGATCGATTCACAAGATGTTGAAACGCGCGGCGTTGAAATCCTTAAAGGTCTGGACGCAATCCTCGTACCTGGCGGTTTCGGCTATCGTGGCGTAGAAGGCATGATTACGACCGCGCGTTTTGCGCGTGAGAACAATATTCCTTATCTGGGCATTTGCCTGGGTATGCAGGTGGCGTTAATTGATTACGCTCGCCATGTTGCCAACATGGAGAACGCCAACTCTACGGAATTTGTGCCAGACTGTAAGTACCCGGTTGTGGCGCTGATTACCGAGTGGCGCGATGAAAACGGCAACGTTGAAGTTCGTAGCGAGAAGAGCGATCTCGGCGGTACCATGCGTCTCGGCGCACAGCAGTGCCAGTTGGTTGACGATAGCCTGGTTCGCCAGCTGTACAATGCGCCGACAATTGTTGAGCGTCATCGTCACCGTTACGAAGTCAACAACATGCTGTTGAAACAGATTGAAGATGCAGGTCTGCGCGTTGCGGGCCGTTCCGGGGATGATCAGTTGGTCGAGATCATCGAAGTTCCGAATCATCCGTGGTTCGTGGCTTGCCAGTTCCATCCGGAGTTTACTTCTACTCCACGTGATGGTCACCCGCTGTTTGCAGGCTTTGTGAAAGCCGCCAGCGAGTTCCAGAAACGTCAGGCGAAGTAAGTAAAAAAGTTAGAACGGCAACGCGTACCCTGGGTACGCGTTGTTTGTCTGGAGTTTCAGTTTAACTAGTGACTTGAGGAAAACCTAATGTCCAAAATCGTAAAAATCATCGGTCGTGAAATCATCGACTCCCGTGGTAACCCGACTGTTGAAGCCGAAGTACATCTGGAGGGTGGTTTCGTCGGTATGGCAGCTGCTCCGTCAGGTGCTTCTACTGGTTCCCGTGAAGCTCTGGAACTGCGCGATGGCGACAAATCCCGTTTCCTGGGTAAAGGCGTAACCAAAGCTGTTGCTGCGGTAAACGGCCCGATCGCTCAGGCGCTGATTGGCAAAGATGCTAAAGATCAGGCTGGCATTGACAAGATCATGATCGACCTGGACGGCACCGAAAACAAATCCAAATTCGGCGCGAACGCAATCCTGGCTGTATCTCTGGCTAACGCCAAAGCTGCTGCAGCTGCTAAAGGTATGCCGCTGTACGAGCACATCGCTGAACTGAACGGCACTCCGGGCAAATACTCTATGCCGGTTCCGATGATGAACATCATCAACGGTGGTGAGCACGCTGACAACAACGTTGATATCCAGGAATTCATGATTCAGCCGGTTGGCGCGAAAACTGTGAAAGAAGCCATCCGCATGGGTTCTGAAGTTTTCCATCACCTGGCAAAAGTTCTGAAAGCGAAAGGCATGAACACTGCTGTTGGTGACGAAGGTGGCTATGCGCCGAACCTGGGTTCCAACGCTGAAGCTCTGGCTGTTATCGCTGAAGCTGTTAAAGCTGCTGGCTATGAACTGGGCAAAGACATCACTCTGGCGATGGACTGCGCAGCTTCTGAATTCTACAAAGACGGTAAATACGTTCTGGCTGGCGAAGGCAACAAAGCATTCACCTCTGAAGAATTCACTCACTTCCTGGAAGAACTGACCAAACAGTACCCGATCGTTTCCATCGAAGACGGTCTGGACGAATCTGACTGGGACGGTTTCGCATACCAGACCAAAGTTCTGGGCGACAAAATCCAGCTGGTTGGTGACGACCTGTTCGTAACCAACACCAAGATCCTGAAAGAAGGTATCGAAAAAGGCATCGCTAACTCCATCCTGATCAAATTCAACCAGATCGGTTCTCTGACCGAAACCCTGGCTGCTATTAAGATGGCGAAAGACGCTGGCTACACTGCAGTTATCTCTCACCGTTCTGGTGAAACTGAAGATGCTACCATCGCTGACCTGGCTGTTGGTACTGCTGCAGGCCAGATCAAAACGGGTTCCATGAGCCGTTCTGACCGTGTTGCTAAATACAACCAGCTGATTCGTATCGAAGAAGCTCTGGGCGAAAAAGCACCGTACAACGGTCGTAAAGAGATCAAAGGCCAGGCATAAGTCTGACTTTATCTGATTTAAAAATGCCAGCCTTCGGGCTGGCATTTTTTATGGCTGAGTTACCAGCGGCCAGACGCGCCGCCACCGCCAGAAGAACCGCCACCTCCGCTAAATCCGCCGCCACTTGAGCCGCCACCAGAACCGCCGCTGTCTGAATGATAACTTCTACCTGATGCTTTTTTCTGTGGGACACATAACCAGGTAAAGACCATAATGATGGTGAAAGCAAAAAAGAAGGAAAATACAGCAATGGAAAAAGTTTGATCGGAGAACAGGAATAAATCTATAAGATAGACTGTTGAAATACAAACACTGCTTTTAAATGCCCGACAAAAATTATTGCCTTGATGAAAAAACCAGAAAGGGAAGAACATCACTGCAAATACCCAAAAAATAGCAAAGTAGTAATGATCACTGGAAGACGCTGATTCACTTTCTGAAGGATTAGACGAATATTGGTGTTGTGAAGTGAGTTGGTTATTCAAAGCGATTATAGCTAACTCTAATCCCTTAGCTAATTTTTGTTTTTTAAAGGCGGGTATCATGATGCTACGGATGATATTGCCAGCCAGAGCATCGGTTACCTTTTCTTCCAGCCCATAACCTACCTGGATGCGGACAGTACGATCCGACCAGGCAACAATGATCAGTATCCCATCATTACGTTTGGCATCTCCTAAACGCCAATTGTCAAAAACCCTTGTAGCATATTGTTCAATGGAATCGTCTCCGATGGACGGCACTACTAATACAGCGACCTGCGCCCGTGTTTTATGTGTAATATCCTGCAGTTGCTGTGTCAGTGATTGTTGTTCAGAAGTGCTTAACGTACCAGTAATATCGGTCACCTGTTGGCGCAGTTCCGGCACAGCAATTTGCTGGGCAAGCCCAGGAAGGCACCACAAAGTGAATAGAATAAAGATTAAGCGCATTACGATCACCAACGGCCGGATGAACCGCCGCCTCCTGAAGAACCGCCACCACCGCGGAAAGAATTTCTCGACGAAGAGCGAGAATGAGCATGAGCATTACGATTCCCCGTTTTCCTGTTGCTTTTTTCTCCTGACCCCAGCTTAAGATTGCCAGTAAATTTGGCCACAATGATCAGCAGAACGATGCCAGCAATGGTTATTGGGCCGATAAAATGATCAATTAACCCAATAATTGTTGAGATGAATGCAATATCTTTATTACTGGCGAACACCAGGCACCATCCCACAATAATTATCAGCATCACGACAAACAATGAATTTCGTCCTGATTCACGAAATTGCGGAGTCTTCTTTTGTTTTTTCACTTTAGCGTTTTTATTTTTTGGGGCCAGCATCATAGGAAATACGCGGCACATATTAAAAACTACTGCGAGACGCTGCCAGCAGATTGCTGCGAAAAATAAACTAAAACAAACGACCGACACCCGCCGAATGATGACATCGTCCTGAAAGCAGAAAAACCAGACCGTAGGTGTAATCATTGATATCATCCATATGCCAGGTCCTGGACGGCTGGTAAATCGCCAGAGGACAATGATGGCAACGATCATCAGCACTGTCCAGGCAAGGCATGGCAGCGAAAGTTGCGGATTAGCAAACAGATGATTGGCTAAAGCATCCAAAGGGCTAAGGTTCGCTTTGATATGGGTAAACTGTGCGATGCTTTCAATTCCGCCCGTTAATCCAGCAAAGAGATTGTTTTTTTCGAATTCTGGCTGCATATGGTAACGAACAATTTGCGCAGCTTGTTCCGGCGGCAACATCTGTTCCAGTCCATGTCCAATCTTCATTGACGCCAGCCCTTCCGGCCAAACGACGAGAATTAAGATACCTTCGCCATATCGCTTCTCTCCAACGGGTTTCCAGTGATATACCCCGTATCTCTGCGAGGCTGCAAGTTTAATGTTTTTGCCCCCTGTTGTCGGCGTAACCAACACGGCCACCTGGAAGTGGTTTTGCTGCTCGAGAGTCTGTAATTGTTGATTTAAAGCACTTTGTTCTTCTGTCGTTAATGTCCCGGTTAAGTCAGTCACTGAAGGCAATCGTTCAGCGAATACCTGAAAACCGCATAGCATCAGAAGTAAGAGAAAAATACGCATATCAATTCCTTTTGTTACCAGCGCCCGGAAGCGCCACCGCCACCAGATGAACCGCCACCACCGCTAAAATTGTCATTGTCGAATGAAGAGGATGACGATGATGAATAGTGGGAGGAAGAATTGCTTCTTGTATGGCGTGATGGCTGGTTGGCATCACGCATCGAATCCCGAACCTTTTTGCCGAAGGGGGTAAAAGCGATGGCAACTGCCAGAAACGGTGTGGCGAAGCAGAGTAATGTTGTGAGTACTCCCCAGCTTCCGCTGAAACCTGCTATAGGTAAAACAAAGGCCAGTACAATGGCTGCGAAGCAAATTACTCCCAACGTTTTGATATATCCTCTGGCAGAAATAAACGTCAGTATTATCGCCCAGACTAATAAAGCCCACCAACCGCTAAAGGGCAAAGGGTGATCGGTCGGTGTTATCGTTGCTGAATTATTCCCCGTCAGGCGACTTTCAATATCGTTGATCCCCTTTTGTAAACCACCAGCCAGGTCGCCTTTTTTAAATGCCGGAATAATACTGTTGCGAATAATTTTCCCGGACTGTGCATCCGTAATAATACCTTCCAGCCCGTAACCGATTTCAATACGCACGGTATGATCCTGCCAGGCGACTAACAGTAGAACGCCATCATCACGGTCTTTATCACCCGGTTTCCAGCTATCGAATACCCGCGTTGCGTACTGCTCGATGGTTTCATCGCCTGTTGTATCAACCACTAACACGACCAACTGTGCGTGGTTTTTTTGCGTCAGGGCTTTAATCTGGTTGGTCAGGGTGTTTACTTCGCTGTTTGTTAATGTGCCGGTTAAGTCATTCACATACCTGGGTGATTCAGGTACTGGAATTTGTGTAGCAAACACAGATGAACAGAAGAAAGCTATAAGGAAGATAAAATTTCGCATAGAACGTCCCCGCTTAATGAGCATTAGCATTCTGGCTAAAATCTATTGTTGGGGCTTTACTTACTGCGGTGACATCATCCGGCAAATAATTTTTCTTTGGTGTGTAATCCATGACCTTTGCGGTTAATACAGCGGGGAATTTGCGGATAGTGACATTATATTGTTCAATGGCTTTAATATATCTTCCTCGCGCAACGGCAATTCTATTTTCACTTCCTTCGAGCTGTACCATTAAGTTTTGATAGAGCTCTTGAGCCTTTAACTGAGGGTAACGCTCACTAATAATCGTTAACTGCCCGAGAGTGCGAGTCACCTGCGCCTGCGCCTGTTGCCAGGCTTGTAATTTTTGTTCATCTCCCGGAGTTTTCTGAAGATCGCTACTGGCGCGATTAGCCTGACTACGTGCCAATGTTACGGCTTCTAGTACCTCTTGTTCATGGCTGGAGTAACCTTTAATACTAGCGACAAGATTAGGAATAAGATCGGTGCGACGTTGATATTGATTTAATACTTCTGACCAGGAGGCATTAACCTGTTCATCATAGGTTTGAATATCGTTATAACCGCAACCTGATAAATTGAAAATAAATATAAACGCGATGAATATTCTAAACATGTTTAAATCCCTTTCATTTAATCCTTGAAAACATAATACGCCGCTTCATTTTATTCTTAATGATCTGAGCCAATTTTTGCATCAAACCTGCCTGTAACAGAATGTTAATAAGACATGATTGTTGTGGCAGGATCTGCAATAATTAACAATTATCCACTTCACAGAGAATGCTATGCAGTACCCGATTAACGAGATGTTCCAGACCCTGCAAGGTGAGGGTTACTTTACCGGCGTCCCCGCCATTTTTATTCGTTTACAGGGATGTCCGGTTGGCTGTGCCTGGTGCGACACCAAACACACCTGGGAAAAGCTTGAGGATCGGGAAGTCTCCCTTTTCAGCATTCTGGCGAAGACCAAAGAGAGTGATAAGTGGGGGGCGGCGAGCAGTGAAGATTTGCTGGCTGTCATTGGCCGTCAGGGATACACCGCGCGTCATGTGGTGATTACGGGTGGTGAGCCTTGCATTCATGATTTGCTGCCACTGACTGACCTGCTCGAAAAGAACGGTTTTAGCTGCCAGATCGAAACCAGTGGTACTCATGAAGTACGCTGCACACCGAATACCTGGGTTACCGTATCACCAAAGCTAAATATGCGCGGTGGCTATGAAGTGTTGTCACAAGCCCTGGAGCGAGCCAACGAAATCAAACACCCAGTAGGACGCGTACGTGATATTGAAGCACTGGATGAATTGCTGGCGACGCTGACCGATGATAAACCGCGAGTCATTGCACTTCAGCCAATTAGCCAGAAGGAAGATGCTACGCGTTTATGTATCGATACCTGCATTGCGCGCAACTGGCGTTTGTCGATGCAGACACATAAATATTTGAATATTGCCTGATTAAACATTTATAAGCGTTATAAATGGGTGGAATCTGTAAAGACTTCTACTCATTTATATTCTTTGTCGTCTCTGAAAAACCTCCATTTTGCCCATTCTGGACTAATCATTATCATTCTCTACAAATTCTGTGGCGTTAATTTTTCGCTGGAGTGAAAATTATTGCGGTAAAGTTTGGTAGATTTTAGTTTGAATAGAGTCATTGTAAATATTTATCTTTTTAATCAATGGATTAAGTGCTCTTTAACATAATGGATGTGTTGTTTGTGTGATACTGTAAAGTTGGTAGATTGTGACTGTCTTAAAAAATAATTAATTAATAATAGGTTATGTTTAGAGAGTTCCCCGCACCAGCGGGGATAAACCGAACGGCGCGGCCCACCAGCAAAAACCGGATATGAGTTCCCCGCGTCAGCGGGGATAACCATTCAGGTATGTTCAGGCCGGACAGTTTCCCGCCCGGCCTTCCTCACTTACGCATTCGACCAGCTCTGGATCGAATCCGCATTCCCCAATTCCCCATGCATCACTTCATACGATTTTTTCAGGATCACATCAGTATGTTTGGTTAGGTCTTTGAAAATGCCTTTATTCATCGCGTCGTAGCGTTTGGCATTGCTCTCAATCGGTATGAAGATATCTTTCACGCGAACCATTTTATCGACAGCCGTTGTGTAATCCGGGTATAGCCCCAGACCTACCGCCGTATTGATCGCAGCCCCCAGACTTGCACAACCGTTAATGGCGTTTCGGCGTGCCGGAAGGTTGAACACGTCGGCAAAAATCTGCATAAACAGATCGCTGTTCGAACCGCCGCCAGTAATGATCACATGCTTTGCAAAGTGATTCATTTCATGACACATATTGTCGTAATTATTCTTCAGCGTCAGCGCCACGCTTTCCAGTATCGAACGATATATCCATGCGTAATCCATACTGGAATCAAAGCCGATCATAATTCCGCGTTTGTACGGTTCCCACGGATTGGTCAGCCAGTCCAGCACCGTCATCAGCCCATTACAACCAGGTGGCACGCAAGACGCTTTTTTGTTGAGCAAATCTTCCGGTGAAAGATCCTGTGCTTTGGCATCCTGAATTAACGACTCGCCTAACATGTCGCGCAGCCAGCTCACCGTCCACATGCCTTTGCGAATACCGTAACCTTCATACAGCAATGTTTGCGGAATAGAAGACATAATCGGCCAGTACGCGACCGGATCTTTCGGCAGTGCTTTGCCGTTCATCATCAACGCGATATAGGTGCCAAGAGAAATTACCGCCGTTTCATCATCCAGTAACCCGGCTCCCAGAGCTTCTACCGGTTTATCACTGGTGGTACAAACAACCGGCAGCCCAGCCGGGAAATGTGTCGCCAGCGCAGCTTGTGGTGTGATATGCCCAAGAATGGTGCCCGGCATTTGCACGTCAAAAAGCATCTGGCGGGGGATATTAAACTTTTCCATTACCGCGGCATCTTCGCTCCATGCCCAGGTCTTATAATTCACCGGCCACTGACCAAAATAGTTGGCGATATTATCTTTAAATTCGCCGGTTAAGCGATGTGTCAGATAACCCGAAAAAGAGGTGACATAGGCCACGTCAGGATTAGTGTGTTCGTAAGGGCGTGTAACGCGTGCATCCTGCCAGCTAATCAACGGCGCGGCTGGCGTACCATCGGCTTTCAATAACGCACGGCAGCAACGGATTGAGCCCAGGCCAATGCCGACAATATCTTCTTTATTTCCGGCAAACTGGCTCATCAAATCGTGACTGGCAAAACATAGTGATGCCCATAAATCGTCGTCAGGATGTTCTGCGGTATCGGCATCTGGCGTGTGCATCGGCTGCAATAAGCCTTTGCCTTCGCAAACCACATTACCTTCCAGATCGTACATCACCACTTTTGTGCTCTGACTTCCGCCATCAATCCCTATGATGTATTTTTTCGACATGATTTTTCTCCTGTAATTTTCCTGGCTTACTTGCTGCTAGCCATTGCGGGGGCGCTATCAGCAGTACGAATTTTTTGGAACAGCAAAAAGGTAAAGATGATCACCATGCCAAGCGCCGCCATGCCCATTAGCCACATGTTGCGGTAGGCTTCTGCAGCGGGCAGGGTGTCTTGCCAGTAGCCGATAATCGGGTAAACGAAGACATCCGGCAGGAATCCAATCACCGAACAAATACCTACCGTGGTGCCCATAATGTAAGACGGTGTTCTCGCTTCGCCAGGGCAGGCCCAATACAGCCCGCGTGAGGCGTAACAGGTGAATCCCAGTAATAAAATCAGGCCAATCCCCATCGCGACCGATTGCGGGTTAGAGTTCGTGACGAGCAGGGCTGTCAATGCCAGCAAACCGATGATGGAAAGGATTTGGACCACGCGGGTAGGGGATTTCACTTTGCTGTAGGTGGTGATAATGCCGCCAAGTGGGCCGCATAACGCGCGGAAGATTTTGTTGATCACAATCCCCATGTAGCTCGCCGCCACCAGTGACATGCCGTACATTTCGGTCAGATAGTTGGTGGAGTAACTCAGAATGGCGTAGATGGTGAAGACACCAAAAATCACCATGCTGCAATACCAGGTGGTGCTGATGCGCAAAACGGCCAGGATGTCGCTAAGCTGGAATGACTGTTTTTCTTCGTTATTGGCACTGCGCAGATTGTTGTTATCGCTAACAAAAAACCAACACAAAATGCCCAGCAGAATGTAAACCACACTATAGATAATAATGACCGTTTTCAGGCTGGCGCTGTCATCCGGTGCAAAGCGAGAAAAGACCCACATGGTAAACACCGCCAGCGACATTACACCGACGCCGCGCAGCCCTTCCATCCAGCCCATAATTTTCCCTTGCTCGCTATGATCGCCCAGCAACGATGCGGCTTTAATCGACACCGACCACAGCATTAAAATCGTCGTTATCGCAAAGGCGACCTGAATACAGAGCATTACCCACAGTGGTGGATATGTTGCCATTATCAGGCCCAGTAATCCGGTAATGATCATCGCGGAAGTAATCATTTTGCGGTGTGAAAATTTATCGGCAATAACGCCGCTGGGGGCATAAAGAATAATAGCCGCAATACCAAAGGTACTCATTATTAAACCTATCTCGGTATTGCTGAATCCCATAAATTTTGCCATGGGAATTTGATAAATATAACGTAAATAAGCCAGGTCGAAACTAACGCCGCCGCTAAAACTAATTATCGCGAGGGTTATCCAACGGCGATATGAGTTGTGTTGCATATCGTATTCCCATTTGTAATAGACAAAAAAAAGAGAAAAGTAAGCCGCCCTTTCAGGTGGATTACTTTTCTCAGGTCTCTAGTAATTGCAATAAGAAATAACATGGAAAGCAGAGGTGTTGTGTGAGAGTAATCACGCTTCTGCTTTTTTAAATTATTTGACAATACTAACATCACACTGTGATTACGATCACATTAGCAGTTATGTCCTTATGCTAAAAATTATCTCCAGTTACCAGAGATAATGAGAAAGGTAACTTCCCTCTCGCGGGGGAAGTTACCTTTCTTTTTTTTTGCCTTACGGAAATTGGAGCTAACTATGTCAATCGAATCTCTCAATGCGTTCTCAATGGATTTTTTCTCCCTGAAAGGTAAAACAGCAATTGTTACCGGCGGGAATAGCGGTTTAGGCCAGGCATTTGCCATGGCGTTGGCCAAAGCTGGCGCAAATGTCTTTATTCCTAGTTTCGTCAAAGATAACGGCGAAACTAAGGAAATGATTGAAAAACAGGGTGTCGAAGTTGATTTTATGCAGGTGGATATCACCGCAGAAGGCGCGCCGCAGAAGATTATCGCTGCCTGCTGTGAGCGCTTCGGTACCGTAGATATTCTGGTTAACAATGCCGGTATTTGTAAGCTGAATAAGGTGCTGGACTTTGGTCGTGCCGACTGGGACCCGATGATTGACGTGAACCTGACCGCCGCATTCGAGTTAAGCTACGAAGCGGCAAAAATTATGATCCCGCAGAAAAGCGGTAAAATCATTAATATCTGTTCATTGTTCTCTTACTTAGGTGGTCAATGGTCACCTGCTTATTCTGCCACTAAACATGCTCTTGCCGGATTCACCAAAGCCTATTGCGATGAATTAGGCCAATATAATATTCAGGTGAATGGTATTGCTCCTGGTTATTATGCAACCGATATTACGCTGGCGACCCGTAGTAATCCAGAAACTAACCAGCGTGTTCTTGATCATATTCCGGCAAACCGTTGGGGTGATACTCAGGATTTAATGGGTGCAGCTGTATTCCTCGCAAGTCCGGCATCGAATTATGTCAACGGACATTTATTAGTGGTTGATGGCGGTTATTTAGTGCGCTAATTCATAACGGTGGTTTCTGTTTTCTCTTATTAATAACTATTCCATTTTTATTATCAGGAAGGAATTACTATGTCTTTATCTCGCGTAGCGATTGTCGACCAGCTAAAGGAAATTGTTGGTGCAGATCGCGTAATTACCGATGAAACGGTATTAAAGAAAAACAGTATTGACCGTTTTCGTAAATTTCCGGATATTCATGGAATTTATACTTTGCCGATTCCGGCAGCGGTCGTAAAACTCGGTTCTACAGAACAAGTATCCCGTGTGCTGAATTTTATGAATGCGCACAAAATTAACGGTGTGCCACGTACCGGTGCTTCCGCCACCGAAGGTGGGCTGGAAACCGTTGTGGAAAACTCGGTGGTGCTCGACGGCTCCGCCATGAATCAAATCATTAATATTGATATTGAGAATATGCAGGCCACGGCGCAATGTGGCGTTCCGCTGGAGGTGCTGGAAAACGCGTTGCGTGAAAAAGGTTACACCACGGGGCATTCTCCGCAGTCAAAGCCGCTGGCGCAGATGGGCGGCCTGGTGGCGACCCGCAGTATCGGGCAGTTTTCCACACTCTACGGCGCAATCGAGGATATGGTCGTTGGTCTGGAAGCGGTGCTGGCAGATGGCACCGTCACACGCATTAAAAACGTGCCACGTCGCGCGGCTGGCCCGGACATTCGTCATATCATCATCGGCAACGAAGGTGCACTGTGCTATATCACTGAAGTCACAGTGAAAATCTTCAAATTTACGCCGGAAAACAATCTCTTCTACGGCTATATCCTGGAAGAGATGAAAACCGGCTTCAACATCCTGCGTGAAATCATGGTGGAAGGGTATCGTCCGTCGATTGCTCGTTTGTATGATGCTGAAGATGGCACCCAACACTTCACCCATTTTGCCGACGGTAAATGTGTACTGATCTTTATGGCTGAAGGTAACTCTCGCATTGCGAAGGCGACGGGCGAAGGGATTGCGGAAATCGTTGCCCGTTACCCGCAATGCCAGCGCGTGGACAGCAAGCTGATCGAAACCTGGTTTAACAACCTGAACTGGGGACCGGATAAAGTGGCTGCCGAACGTGTGCAGATCCTCAAAACCGGCAACATGGGCTTTACCACCGAAGTGTCCGGCTGCTGGAGCTGCATTCACGAAATCTACGAAAGCGTTATTAACCGTATTCGTACCGAGTTCCCGCACGCCGACGACATCACCATGCTGGGCGGTCACTCCTCTCATAGCTATCAGAACGGCACCAACATGTACTTCGTCTACGACTACAACGTCGTTGACTGTAAGCCGGAAGAGGAAATCGACAAGTACCACAATCCGCTCAACAAAATCATCTGCGAAGAAACCATTCGTCTCGGCGGTTCGATGGTGCACCACCACGGTATCGGTAAACATCGCGTTCACTGGAGCAAACTGGAACACGGCAGCGCGTGGGCGTTGCTGGAAGGGCTGAAAAAGCAGTTCGATCCTAATGACATTATGAACACGGGTACTATCTATCCGATTGAAAAATAATGTGTCAGGCAGCGTTCCGCGATGACGGGGCGTTGCCTTTTCGGCTTCTCAGGCGAGAAGCCGTTCTTATTACCGGACAATGAAGGGGTAAAGATGAACACTTCACCGGTGCGAATGGATGATTTACCGCTTAACCGTTTTCACTGTCGAATTGCTGCGCTCACTTTCGGCGCACACCTGACCGACGGTTATGTCCTCGGCGTTATTGGTTACGCCATTATTCAGCTTACGCCCGCCATGCAACTGACGCCGTTTATGGCGGGAATGATCGGCGGCTCGGCGTTACTTGGTTTGTTTCTTGGCAGCCTGGTTTTGGGGTGGATCTCCGACCATATCGGGCGGCAAAAAATCTTCACCTTCAGTTTTATGCTGATTACGCTCGCTTCGTTCTTGCAATTTTTTGCCACCACGCCAGAGCATCTTATTGGATTGCGCATTTTGATCGGCATTGGTCTGGGAGGCGATTACTCAGTCGGTCACACCTTGCTGGCTGAATTTTCCCCGCGCCGCCATCGCGGTATTTTGCTGGGCGCATTCAGTGTGGTGTGGACCGTAGGCTATGTGCTGGCAAGTATTGCCGGACATCACTTTATTTCCGAAAGCCCGGAGGCCTGGCGCTGGCTGCTGGCATCAGCAGCGTTACCAGCCTTGCTGATTACGCTGCTACGTTGGGGCACGCCGGAATCGCCACGCTGGCTACTGCGCCAGGGGCGTTTTGCAGAAGCTCACGCTATCGTTCATCGCTATTTTGGCCCGCATGTTTTACTGGGCGATGAAGTGGCAACGGCGACCCATAAACACATCAAAACCTTGTTCTCTTCGCGCTACTGGCGGCGCACGGCGTTTAACAGCGTCTTCTTTGTCTGCCTCGTAATCCCATGGTTTGTGATTTATACCTGGCTGCCGACCATCGCCCAAACTATTGGTCTGGAAGATGCGCTGACTGCCAGCCTGATGCTTAATGCGTTGTTAATTGTTGGCGCGTTATTAGGGTTAGTGTTGACCCACTTGTTAGCGCATCGCAGATTTTTACTGGGAAGTTTTTTGCTGCTAACGGCAACGCTGGTAGTAATGGCCTGTTTGCCTTCCGGCAGTTCATTAACGCTGCTGCTTTTTGTTCTCTTCAGCACCACCATTTCGGCAGTCAGTAATCTGGTGGGCATTTTGCCTGCGGAAAGTTTTCCTACTGACATTCGCTCGCTGGGCGTCGGTTTTGCCACCGCCATGAGTCGGTTGGGGGCGGCGGTAAGTACTGGCCTGCTGCCGTGGGTGCTGGCGCAGTGGGGAATGCAAGCCACCTTATTGCTCCTGGCGGCAGTGTTGTTGGTTGGTTTTGTTGTGACCTGGCTATGGGCACCAGAAACCAAAGCACTCCCGCTGGTGGCGGCGGGAAATGTAGGAGGTGCGAATGAACATTCTGTTAGCGTTTAAAGCCGAACCGGATGCCGGAATGCTGGCGGAAAAAGAGTGGCAGGCGGCTCAGGGTAATAGCGGACCGGATGTTTCGCTTCTGCGAAGTTTACTCGGTGCTGATGAACAGGCTGCCGCCGCGCTGCTGTTGGCGCAGAGAAAAAACGGTACGTCGATGTCTTTAACCGCGTTGAGCATGGGGGATGAACGGGCGTTGCACTGGCTGCGCTATCTCATGGCTCTTGGGTTTGAGGACGCTGTATTGCTGGAGACGGCGGCAGATCTGCGCTTTGCGCCGGAATTTGTCGCTCGCCATATTGCCGAATGGCAGTACCAGAATCCGCTGGAGCTGATAATTACTGGCTGCCAAAGCAGCGAAGGGCAGAATGGGCAAACGCCATTTTTGCTGGCGGAAATGCTGGGCTGGCCCTGCTTCACCCAGGTGGAGCGTTTCACTCTCGACGCGCCGTTTATCACCCTCGAACAGCGTACTGAAAACGGGCTGCGCTGTTGCCGGGTTCGCTTGCCTGCGGTGATTGCCGTGCGTCAGTGCGGTGAAGTGGCCTTGCCAGTACCGGGAATGCGTCAGCGAATGGCGGCGGGGAAAGCAGAAATTATCCGTAAAACTGTTGCTGCCGAAATGCCAGCGATGCAGTGTCTGCAACTGGCAAGAGCAGAGCAACGACGCGGAGCGACGCTGATTGATGGGCAAACGGTAGCAGAAAAAGCGCAAAAGCTATGGCAGTACTATTTATGCCAAAGGATGCAGCCATGAATATCGTACTTGTGACAATAAATCAGGACCATGCCGCAATAGCGAGCTGGCTGGCGGCGCAGGATTTCAGCGGTTGTACCCTGGCACACTGGCAAATAGAACCACAGCCGATGATTGCGGAACAGGTGCTGGATGCGCTGGTGGAACAGTGGCAACGAACGCCTGCGGAGGTTGTCCTCTTTCCTCCGGGCGCGTTTGGCGATGAACTGGCTACCCGACTGGCCTGGCGTGTACATGGCGCCAGTATCTGCCAGGTGATTTCATTCGATATATCAACCGCAAGCGTGCGCAAATCTCACTGGGGAAATGCGCTAACGGCGACGTTGCAAACAGAAAAACGCCCGCTATGCCTTTCGCTGGCACGTCAGGCGGGAGCAGATAAAAACGCCACGTTGCCCTCTGGGATGCAGCAACTGAACATTGTCCCCGGCGCGCTTCCAGACTGGCTTATCAGCGTCGAAAATCTGAAAAATGTTACCCGTGACCCATTAGCTGAGGCCAGACGGGTGCTGGTGGTGGGGCAGGGCGGAGAGGCAGATAACCAGGAAATCGCTATGCTGGCAGAAAAGATGGGAGTCGAAGTGGGCTACAGTCGGGCACGAGTGATGAACGGTGGCGTTGATGCCGAAAAAGTGATTGGTATTTCCGGACATCTGCTGGCACCTGAGGTGTGTATTGTTGTTGGCGCTTCCGGCGCAGCAGCGTTAATGGCGGGCGTACGCAATAGCAAGTTTGTGGTGGCGATTAATCATGACGCCAGCGCGGCGGTATTTTCACAGGCAGATGTTGGCGTGGTTGATGACTGGAAAGCGGTGCTGGAGGCACTGGTGACAACCATTCACGCAGATTGCCAATAACGTGCTGCCGGATGATCCTGCCTACGGTTCTGGGCTGGGGACTTGTAAGCCTGATAAGACGCGTCAAGCGTCGCATCAGGCGCTGAATGTCGGATGTGGCGTGCAGCCTACAAATCACACCAAATTCAACTTGTTACGATTATCCCGTCAAAGCAATTTTTTCGCTAACGTCCAGACCCCAGTATTCGTGGTGGAAAGCGCCACAACACCCGCGTTAATCGCATTACGCGCATCTTCTTCATCGCACACCAGCCCGCCAGCAATCAGCGGTTGGCGGATTTTCTCCGTCACCCAGCCCAGCACTTTAGGCATGCAGCCTGGCAGGATCTCAATACAATCCGGATTCGATTGCGCAACTTGCTTATCAATGTTGTGAAACGAAATCGAATCAACAATAAACAGTCGATGAATACAGAAAAAACCTTCCGCTCTTGCTGCTTTCAGCATTGAGGCTTTGGTACTGATAATTCCGTCCGCCTCGGTTACCAGTTTCAAAAACTGAATCACCACTTCTTTATTTGACGCGCCTTCCAGCAAATCAACATGAATAAAAGCATATTTCCCGGCGTTCTTAATCTTTTTAACGATATTACTAATGGTGCAGATATTGCCGTACAACACGGAAATAAACTGGCATTCAGAGTCGATTGCCAGTTGCAGGCTGGCATTATCTTTAACGGCAGCAATCACCGGATTCTGGCGGAGCAGGTGTAAGAGGGACATAAATTATCCTTGTTATTTATCCAAAGCGGTAGGTGATGCCGAATCCGGAAGGCGGATAGCGCCACTGTTGTAGTGTTGATTCGTCGCACAGCAAACGGCAGGTGCCACACTCCAGGCAGCCGTGATAATCAACGCGTAAGTCACCTTCAGGTGTGAGCGAAAAAAGACCAGCCGGACAGGCGTTAATCAACCGTTGTGCCGTCTGGCGCTCAACGGAGTCAGCTGGAACAATGTGCGGCGCATCGGCAGCGCGCCAGAGATTACGGGCTACAGACATCGTAGACTCCTGATAACATCGCCCGTCAGATGCCACAAGCCGTGACGACGTAAATGACGCCAGAGCAACTGGCGCAGCGGTGGAACAGGTGTATTCCCCTGATCCCATAAATCACGGGAAATATCCTGCATTAACCCAGGCCACACTCGATACCAGCCAGGGCGTTGCAAAAGCGCCGGAACATGCTGATAACGCTGTAGAACATCCCACAGCAGGCTGCGCTCTACGTTGTGATGATAAAGCGGAAACAGATTTTGCGGCTCGCGGTGCTGGCAGGCGCTTATCAGCGTTTGTGCCGCCGCCTGCGCGCCAGTTAGCGCCATATCCATACCGCGCACGGAAATTCCGGTATTGACGCAACTGCGCAACGCATCGCCCACCAGCAGCCAGCCGTTACCGGCGTATTGCACCGGCATACTGCGCAGGCCACCTTCTGGCACCAGATGCGCACCATACTCCAGTGATTCCGTGTTTTTGATAAGCGGGCGCACTGCCGGATGCGTTTTAAAGCGAGTCAGCAGCTCGCTTGCCGGAACACGACTTTGCGTAAGGGAGGAGAGCGGGCAAACAATCCCTAACGAGAGCGTTTGTTGATTAGTATAAAGAAATGCGCCGCCGGGTAAGTCATCACAGATCCCGCCGCTGAACAGCAACGCTGCGCCTTCGTTATTCTCCAGATGAAAACGTTCTTCAATAGCGGATGGTTCCAGCGCCAGCGCTTCTTTGATCCCCAATGCCATCGCTTCGCCAGCAGGACGAGTCACTAACCCGTGGCGTTCCGCCAGGACGCTGTTGGCACCTTCTGCCAGCACCACATAACGGGCGCGAAGAATATCGTCACCACAAATGACACCACACACCCTGCCGTTTTCTTCATACAGTGCATCTACCGTCGCACCGGGGATGCATTCGACACCTTCTTTTTCGGCTTCGGCAACCAGCCACGGATCGAATCGTGCACGTAATACACTCCAGGATTCACCGCCGGGCTGTAAGCTGGAAAACGTCGTTGCGCCATCTGGCGTTAACAGAGAAAGACTTTCGTGAGTGATGCGTCGTTCAAGGGGCGCGGTCAGGTGAAATTGCGGGAGGAGTTCCGCGAGCGCATGGGTGTATAGCCGCCCGCCGGAAAGATTTTTGCTGCCGGGAATCTCCGCTCGTTCCAGTAACAAAACGGATAAACCCGCTCGCGCGCAGCGTAACGCGCAAGCGGTGCCAGCAATTCCGGCACCGATAATAATAATGTCGCAGTCGTCTTCCATGTCATGCCCCAGATATCCAGAACACAACACCCTAACATAGCGTTACTTAAGGGAAATTGACCGCCGACACACTCTTATCATTCGCCGCGATAGATACAACCTGCGGTGCAGGTTTCTTTTACCATCACCGCACTTAACAGCGGCACAACGGGTTTAACCTGATCCCAAATCCATTTTGCTAAAACTTCGCTGGTTGGGTTTTCCAGACCTGGAATATCATTGAGATAATGGTGATCGAGGCGCTCATAAGTTGGTTTAAACGCCGCTTTCAGTTCAGCGAAATCGATAATCCAGCCCGTATGCGGATCGACTTCCCCGGTAATTTCCAGTCGCACCATAAAGGAATGCCCGTGCAGGCGACCACATTTATGCCCTTGTGGGACGTGCGGCAAGCGGTGAGCGGCTTCGAAGGTGAAATCTTTAAATAACGTGGTGGACATCATAATTTCTCTACATGACGATAAAACCGCCGTAGAGTACCGGAAAGGCTGTTTTTTCGCATTATCTAAAACGACTTTGTTGCGCAAAATCGCTGATTTATCTTATTGATGGGCAATATTCATTTGTTTTTCATTGGGTTGGTTAATCTATTTTGTTGTTAAAGACTATTGCTAAAACAGGTTAGTCGATTTGGTTATTAGTTATCGCTATCCCGTCTTTAATCCACACCGTTCACCCCGTTAACCTTACCTTCTCTTCTGTTTTATGGGCGCTGACAGGGCGCAGAAACAGCTTTGCTTACTGGAACATAACGACGCATGACGACACAGGTCCCACCTTCCGCGTTGCTTCCGTTGAACCCGGAGCAACTGGCACGCCTTCAGGCGGCCACGACCGATTTAACTCCTACCCAGCTTGCCTGGGTTTCTGGCTATTTCTGGGGCGTGCTCAACCAGCAGCCTGCTGCGCTTGCAGCGACGCCAGCGCCCGCCGCAGAAATGCCGGGTATAACTATTATCTCCGCCTCGCAAACCGGCAATGCGCGCCGGGTTGCTGAAGCATTACGCGATGATTTATTAGCGGCAAAACTGAACGTTAAGCTGGTGAACGCGGGTGACTATAAATTCAAACAAATCGCCAGCGAAAAACTGCTTATCGTGGTGACGTCAACGCAAGGGGAAGGGGAACCGCCGGAAGAAGCCGTCGCGCTGCATAAGTTCCTGTTCTCCAAAAAAGCGCCAAAGCTGGAAAACACCGCGTTTGCCGTGTTTAGCCTCGGCGATAGCTCTTATGAATTTTTCTGCCAGTCCGGGAAAGATTTTGACAGTAAGCTGGCGGAACTGGGCGGTGAACGCCTGCTAGACCGTGTCGATGCCGATGTTGAATACCAGGCTGCTGCCAGCGAGTGGCGCGCCCGCGTGGTTGATGCGCTTAAATCGCGTGCGCCTGTCGCGGCGCCTTCGCAATCCGTCGCTACTGGCGCGGTAAATGAAATCCACACCAGCCCGTATAGCAAAGACGCGCCGCTGGCGGCCAGCCTTTCGGTTAACCAGAAAATTACCGGGCGTAACTCTGAAAAAGACGTTCGTCACATTGAAATTGACTTAGGTGACTCTGGCCTGCGTTACCAGCCGGGTGACGCGCTGGGCGTCTGGTATCAGAACGATCCGGCACTGGTGAAAGAACTTGTCGAACTGCTGTGGCTGAAAGGCGATGAACCTGTCACCGTCGAGGGCAAAACGTTGCCTCTGAACGAAGCGCTACAGTGGCACTTCGAACTGACCGTCAACACCGCCAACATTGTTGAGAACTATGCCACGCTTACCCGCAGCGAAACGCTGCTGCCGCTGGTGGGCGATAAAGCGAAATTACAGCATTACGCCGCGACGACGCCGATTGTCGACATGGTGCGTTTCTCTCCGGCGCAACTGGATGCCGAAGCGCTGATTAATCTGCTGCGCCCGCTGACCCCGCGCCTGTATTCCATCGCCTCCTCGCAGGCGGAAGTCGAGAACGAAGTGCACGTTACCGTTGGTGTGGTGCGTTACGACGTGGAAGGCCGTGCCCGTGCCGGTGGTGCCTCCAGCTTCCTCGCAGATCGTGTGGAAGAAGAGGGTGAAGTCCGCGTCTTTATCGAACATAACGACAACTTCCGCCTGCCAACCAATCCGGAAACCCCGGTGATCATGATTGGCCCTGGCACCGGCATCGCGCCGTTCCGTGCCTTTATGCAGCAGCGTGCTGCCGACGAAGCGCCGGGTAAAAACTGGCTATTCTTTGGCAACCCACACTTTACGGAAGATTTCCTCTACCAGGTGGAATGGCAGCGTTACGTCAAAGAAGGCGTGCTGACGCGCATCGATCTCGCCTGGTCGCGCGATCAAAAAGAAAAAATTTACGTACAAGACAAACTGCGCGAACAGGGCGCAGAGCTGTGGCGCTGGATCAATGACGGTGCCCACATTTATGTCTGCGGCGACGCTAATCGCATGGCGAAAGACGTTGAGCAGGCACTTCTGGAAGTGATTGCCGAATTTGGTGGCATGGACACCGAAGCGGCGGATGAATTTTTAAGTGAGCTGCGCGTAGAGCGCCGTTATCAGCGAGATGTCTACTAATGAGCGAAAAACATCCAGGACCTTTAGTGGTCGAAGGAAAACTGACAGACGCCGAGCGCATGAAGCTTGAAAGCAACTACCTGCGCGGCACCATTGCGGAAGATTTAAACGACGGTCTGACCGGCGGCTTTAAGGGTGATAACTTCCTGCTGATCCGCTTCCACGGCATGTATCAGCAGGATGACCGCGACATCCGCGCCGAACGTGCTGAACAGAAGCTGGAACCACGTCACGCGATGCTGCTTCGCTGTCGTCTGCCGGGTGGGGTGATTACCACTAAACAGTGGCAGGCGATCGACAAATTTGCCGGTGAAAACACCATCTATGGCAGCATTCGCCTGACCAACCGCCAGACGTTTCAGTTCCACGGCATTCTGAAAAAGAACGTCAAACCGGTGCACCAGATGCTGCACTCGGTCGGTCTTGATGCGCTGGCGACCGCCAACGACATGAACCGTAACGTACTCTGCACCTCGAACCCTTACGAGTCGCAGCTGCACGCGGAAGCATATGAATGGGCGAAGAAAATTTCTGAACATCTGCTGCCTCGTACCCGCGCGTATGCGGAGATCTGGCTCGATCAGGAAAAAGTCGCCACTACTGATGAAGAGCCGATCCTTGGTCAGACCTACCTGCCGCGTAAGTTCAAAACCACGGTAGTGATCCCGCCGCAGAACGATATCGATCTGCACGCCAACGACATGAACTTCGTGGCGATCGCCGAAAACGGCAAGCTGGTGGGCTTTAACCTGCTGGTGGGCGGTGGGCTTTCCATCGAACACGGCAACAAGAAAACCTACGCCCGCACGGCGAGTGAGTTTGGCTATCTGCCGCTGGAGCATACGCTGGCGGTGG
Source organism: Escherichia sp. E.sYA108 (assembly GCF_011754335.1). NCBI lineage: Bacteria > Pseudomonadati > Pseudomonadota > Gammaproteobacteria > Enterobacterales > Enterobacteriaceae > Escherichia > Escherichia sp. E.sYA108. Next base: position 1,172,176 of record NZ_JAAQVZ010000001.1, read on the forward strand.
CGGAAGCCGTCGTGACAACTCAGCGTGACTGGGGTAACCGAACCGATCGTAAAAATGCCAAAACCAAATACACGCTGGAGCGCGTGGGGGTTGAGACGTTTAAAGCGGAAGTTGAACGTCGCGCGGGGATCAAATTCGAGCCGATTCGTCCGTATGAGTTCACCGGACGCGGCGATCGTATTGGCTGGGTTAAGGGCATTGATGATAACTGGCACCTGACGCTGTTTATCGAAAATGGTCGCATCCTTGATTATCCGGGGCGTCCGCTGAAAACCGGCCTGCTGGAGATCGCGAAGATCCACAAAGGTGATTTCCGCATTACGGCGAACCAGAATCTGATCATCGCCGGAGTGCCGGAAAGCGAGAAAGCGAAGATCGAGAAGATCGCCAAAGAGAGCGGGTTAATGAATGCCGTCACGCCGCAGCGTGAAAACTCAATGGCCTGCGTGTCATTCCCGACTTGCCCGCTGGCGATGGCGGAAGCGGAGCGTTTCCTGCCGTCTTTTATCGACAACATCGATAATTTAATGGCGAAACATGGTGTCAGCGATGAGCATATCGTGATGCGTGTAACAGGCTGCCCGAACGGTTGTGGTCGCGCGATGCTGGCGGAAGTGGGCCTGGTGGGTAAAGCGCCGGGGCGCTACAACCTGCATCTTGGCGGCAACCGTATGGGGACACGTATCCCACGGATGTATAAAGAAAACATCACCGAGCCGGAAATCCTGGCGTCGCTTGATGAACTGATAGGGCGCTGGGCGAAAGAGCGCGAAGCGGGTGAAGGCTTCGGCGACTTTACGGTGCGTGCGGGCATCATTCGCCCGGTGCTCGATCCGGCGCGCGATTTATGGGATTAACCATCAGCCCGGTCTTGTTGGCCTGATAAGATGTGTAAGCGTTGCATCAGGCAAGGCAAACAGTGAGGAACTTATGTCCAAACTCGATCTAAACGCCCTGAACGAACTGCCAAAGGTAGACCGGATTCTGGCGCTGGCGGAAACTAACGCCCAACTGGAAAAACTGGACGCTGAAGGCCGCGTAGCCTGGGCGCTGGATAATCTGCCCGGTGAATATGTACTTTCTTCCAGCTTTGGCATTCAGGCGGCGGTGAGTCTGCATCTGGTGAATCAGATTCGCCCGGATATTCCAGTGATCCTCACCGATACCGGCTATCTGTTCCCGGAAACCTACCGCTTTATTGACGAGTTAACGGACAAACTCAAGCTCAACCTGAAAGTGTACCGTGCTACCGAAAGCGCCGCCTGGCAGGAAGCACGCTACGGCAAACTGTGGGAGCAGGGCGTTGAAGGCATTGAAAAGTACAATGACATCAACAAAGTCGAACCGATGAACCGGGCGCTGAAAGAACTGAATGCGCAAACCTGGTTTGCTGGCCTGCGCCGTGAACAATCCGGCAGTCGCGCCAATTTACCGGTGCTGGCAATTCAGCGTGGCGTATTTAAAGTGCTGCCGATTATCGACTGGGATAACCGAACTATTTATCAGTACCTGCAAAAACATGGCCTGAAATATCACCCATTATGGGATGAAGGATATTTATCGGTGGGCGATACCCATACAACCCGTAAATGGGAACCCGGCATGGCGGAAGAAGAAACGCGTTTCTTTGGCTTAAAAAGGGAATGTGGATTACACGAAGGGTAAATATTGCCGGATAAATTAAACGCCTCTGTCAGAAATGATGGGGGCGTTTTTATTTTGCGAGCAGCATTCCGGCATTTAAACGAGAACGTCGCAGGGAGAATTAACAGGTATAGAATGGCATTGGGTGCTTGAGGCTGTCTGGCGTTAAGCATTCGCGAGGTTCCAGATGGACAAAAGCCCCAGGCGATATTTCTATCAACCTGAGGCCTACGTTCGAACCTAAGCAATTCGGATGTTAGTCTCTTCTTTGCAGGGAGGCAAGACATGCTGACAAAATATGCCCTTGTGGCAATCATCGTACTGTGTTGTACAGTACTGGGATTCACGTTGATGGTAGGCGACTCGTTGTGTGAGTTGAGTATCAGAGAACGTGGTATGGAGTTTAAGGCAGTTCTCGCTTACGAATCGAAGAAGTAGCCACCACGCGGGGTAAAACCCCGCGTACTGAATTGTGATGGTTTGGTCTCCTGCACCCTTTTTTATACTCTGTTTCTGGTGGCATTGATTTCCTGCAGGCAAGGGAGTAATCATTTCAAACCCATTAAGATGCCTTCGCCAGCTCCTTCACCAACGGTAGCATTATCCGCATAACATCACGGCAGCGACGTTCTATTCTTCCAGGAAGTGCCTTATCAATATGCTGTTGATTATCCAGTCTTACGTCATGCCAGCTATTTCCCGCAGGGAATGCGGCTGTTTTTGCGCGTTGCTGATAACCATCCTTATTGCCAAGATTCCAGTTAGTCGCTTCCACCGAAAGTACAGCAATACCGGCTTTGTCGAATATTTCTGCGTCATTACAACACCCGGTGCCTTTCGGATAGTTTTTATTCAAACCTGGATTTGTGGTGGCGGCAATTCCATGGCTGCGGGCAATTGCCAGCGCCCGGTCGCGCGTTAATTTCCTTACTGCTTCAGGTGTGTTTACGCCACTGTTGAAATACAGCTTATCGCCAACAATTAAGTTATCGAGATTAATCACCAGCAGCGTATTTTTCTTTTCGGTGTCACTCATCCGCTTGAGTAAATTCTCAGCGCCTAATTTTCCTTCCTCTTCGCCGCTGGTCGCCACAAATCGAATACCATACTCGGTAGGCGTATTTTTCAGGTGTTCAGCCAGTTCCAGCATGACACCTAAACCTGCGGCGTTATCATCCATTCCTTGTAACGTTAGCCCGCCGAGATTGGCATCGGCGTCAGCATCGCTCAGCGGGGCGTAAGTATCCAGATGCGCCATAATGATGATCTGCTGCGGCGCTTTGCCTTCATGAGCGGCAATCACCGTACTTCCCGTCACGTTATGCCAGCTCTTGCGATTATCGCGGGCGGTATAAATATACCGACTATTAAATGTCCGAATATCACTGCGATAACCCATTTGCTGAAACTGTTGACGAATATAATCGGCAGATAACATTTCTGCAGGAGTTCCGGTCATGCGTCCCGGAAAGAAAGTAGCAATATGTCGTGCCTGGGTATTAGCAAAATCGCCAGGTTTAGGTGACGAGGCGTGTACGGGGAGAATAAAGCATACGCCGAGCGCCAGGGCAGCGGTACGGTGGCGCAATGCGGAAAACATAGTGAGTCCTTAAATACCATGCAAATTTTTTTACCGCCATAGTATGAAACTGCCGCTGCGCTAAAACAATTTCAAATCTTCCTAAACGCCCGAAATCCGGTGCCTTAAGCACTTTTTGATATTAGCTTTGCCAAATCGTTATTCCGTTAAGGAACTACTCATTCTAATTGGTAATTTCATTCGTTCTCTTACGCTCCCTATAGTCGAAACATCTGATGGCAAGAAAATAGCGGTATTGCAAAGGAACGGTTATGGATCAAAAACGACTTACCCACCTGCGGCAACTGGAGGCGGAAAGCATCCACATTATTCGCGAGGTGGCTGCAGAATTCTCAAATCCGGTGATGCTCTACTCTATCGGTAAAGATTCCAGCGTCATGCTGCATCTGGCGCGCAAGGCGTTTTATCCAGGTACGCTGCCTTTCCCGTTGCTGCATGTCGATACCGGCTGGAAATTCCGCGAGATGTATGAGTTCCGCGATCGTACGGCGAAAGCCTACGGCTGCGAGCTGCTGGTGCATAAAAACCCGGAAGGCGTGGCGATGGGGATTAATCCATTCGTACACGGCAGCGCGAAACATACCGATATTATGAAAACTGAAGGCCTGAAACAGGCGCTGAACAAATACGGTTTTGATGCCGCCTTCGGTGGTGCGCGCCGTGACGAAGAGAAATCCCGCGCTAAAGAGCGAATCTACTCTTTCCGTGACCGCTTCCATCGCTGGGATCCGAAAAATCAGCGCCCGGAGCTGTGGCACAACTACAACGGGCAAATTAACAAAGGCGAAAGCATCCGCGTCTTCCCGCTCTCAAACTGGACCGAGCAGGATATCTGGCAATACATCTGGCTGGAAAATATCGACATTGTTCCGCTGTATCTCGCTGCGGAACGTCCGGTTCTGGAACGCGACGGTATGCTGATGATGATTGATGACAACCGTATCAACCTGCAATCGGGCGAAGTGATTAAAAAACGGATGGTGCGTTTCCGCACACTGGGCTGTTGGCCGCTGACCGGCGCGGTGGAGTCAAATGCGCAAACACTGCCGGAGATCATCGAAGAGATGCTGGTTTCCACCACCAGTGAACGTCAGGGCCGCGTAATTGACCGCGACCAGGCGGGGTCTATGGAGCTGAAAAAACGTCAGGGGTATTTTTAAGATGAACACCGCACTTGCACAACAAATCGCCAATGAAGGCGGCGTCGAAGCCTGGATGATTGCGCAACAACATAAAAGCCTGCTGCGTTTTCTGACCTGTGGTAGCGTCGATGACGGCAAAAGTACCCTGATTGGTCGCCTGCTGCACGATACCCGCCAAATCTACGAAGATCAGCTCTCATCGCTGCATAACGACAGTAAGCGTCACGGCACCCAGGGCGAAAAGCTGGATCTGGCACTGCTGGTGGACGGCCTGCAAGCTGAGCGCGAACAGGGCATCACTATTGATGTGGCCTACCGCTATTTCTCTACCGAGAAGCGTAAATTTATTATCGCCGACACCCCAGGGCACGAGCAGTACACCCGCAATATGGCGACTGGCGCATCGACATGTGAACTGGCGATCTTACTGATCGATGCCCGTAAAGGCGTGCTCGATCAAACCCGTCGTCACAGTTTTATCTCCACACTGTTGGGGATCAAACATCTGGTCGTGGCGATCAACAAAATGGATCTGGTGGATTACAGTGAAGAGACGTTCACCCGTATTCGTGAAGATTATCTGACTTTTGCCGGGCAGCTGCCGGGTAATCTGGATATCCGCTTTGTGCCGCTCTCCGCACTGGAAGGCGACAACGTGGCTTCGCAAAGTGAAAGTATGCCGTGGTACAGCGGTCCGACACTGCTAGAAGTGCTGGAAACCGTGGAGATCCAGCGAGTGGTGGATGCTCAGCCAATGCGCTTCCCGGTGCAGTACGTTAACCGTCCGAATCTCGATTTTCGTGGCTACGCCGGAACGCTGGCATCCGGTCGTGTGGAAGTCGGGCAACGTGTCAAAGTGCTGCCCTCTGGTGTGGAATCAAACGTCGCGCGGATCGTGACCTTTGATGGCGATCGCGAAGAAGCCTTTGCCGGAGAAGCGATCACCCTGGTGCTGACGGATGAGATCGACATCAGCCGTGGCGATCTGCTGCTGGCGGCAGACGAAGCGTTACCGGCTGTGCAGAGCGCGTCGGTGGATGTGGTATGGATGGCGGAACAGCCGCTTTCCCCGGGCCAGAGTTACGACATCAAAATTGCCGGTAAGAAGACGCGTGCTCGTGTTGATGGCATTCATTATCAGGTTGATATCAATAACCTTACCCAACGCGAAGTTGAAAACCTGCCGCTGAACGGCATCGGCCTGGTAGATCTCACCTTTGACGAGCCACTGGTGTTAGATCGTTATCAGCAAAACCCGGTTACCGGTGGGCTGATTTTTATCGATCGCCTGAGTAATGTGACCGTAGGTGCCGGTATGGTGCACGAACCAGTTAGCCAGGCAACTGCTGCGCCATCTGAATTCAGTGCATTCGAACTGGAATTGAATGCCCTGGTTCGCCGCCATTTCCCGCATTGGGGTGCGCGCGATTTACTGGGAGATAAATAATGGCTCTGCATGACGAAAACGTCGTCTGGCATAGCCACCCAGTAACTCCGCAACAACGCGAACAGCACCACGGTCATCGTGGTGTTGTGCTGTGGTTTACCGGCCTCTCTGGTTCCGGTAAATCAACCGTCGCGGGGGCGCTGGAGGAGGCGTTACATAAACTTGGCGTCAGTACGTATCTGCTGGATGGCGACAACGTTCGCCACGGATTATGCAGCGATCTCGGTTTTAGCGATGCCGACCGTAAAGAGAATATCCGTCGCGTCGGTGAAGTGGCGAATTTGATGGTTGAAGCCGGACTGGTGGTGCTGACCGCATTTATCTCGCCACACCGCGCCGAACGCCAGATGGTTCGCGAACGCGTAGGAGAAGGGCGCTTTATCGAAGTGTTTGTCGATACGCCGCTGGCGATTTGCGAAGCCCGCGATCCAAAAGGTTTATATAAGAAAGCGCGTGCCGGTGAACTGCGCAACTTTACGGGAATAGATTCCGTTTACGAAGCGCCTGAATCGGCAGAAATTCATCTCAATGGTGAACAATTAGTAACAAATTTGGTACAGCAATTATTAGATCTGTTGAGACAGAACGATATTATCAGATCCTGAGACACCACCGGGTTTTCATGCCCGGTTCGTCAAAGTAACAGGATCAGATATGCGTAACAGCCACAACATTACATTAACAAATAACGACAGCCTTACTGAGGTTGAAGACACCACATGGTCGCTGCCTGGCGCTGTGGTTGGTTTTTTATCGTGGCTGTGCGCGTTGGCAATTCCGATGTTGATTTATGGCTCTAACACGCTGCTCTTTTTTATCTACACCTGGCCTTTCTTTCTGGCGCTGATGCCCGTCGCTGTAGTGGTGGGGATTGCACTGCATTCATTGATGGACGGAAAGCTACGCTACAGTATTGTTTTCACTCTGGCGACGGTTGGCATTATGTTTGGTGCACTGTTTATGTGGCTACTGGGTTAATTGTTCTTTCCTCTCTATTCTGTTCATAATTCAATCCGTAACTAATAATGAGATTATGTTCTGCACGCCCTGGGTATACGTAACAATCGACAAATGTGGTACATTTGCCCGCGTTGTCGCGGTATCCCCAACAGAGGATGTAGAGTCGTCTTCGGATGCATGGGATGAAGATGCCGTTTTTCAGGGGGCAGGATGGGTAAACTAACGCTGCTGTTGCTGGCTATTCTGGTCTGGCTACAGTATTCGCTGTGGTTCGGTAAGAACGGTATACATGACTATACTCGCGTCAATAATGATGTGGCGGCACAGCAAGCTACAAACGCGAAACTTAAAGCGCGAAACGATCAGCTTTTTGCCGAAATTGACGATCTCAATGGCGGCCAGGAGGCGCTCGAAGAGCGTGCGCGTAATGAACTCAGCATGACCAGGCCGGGCGAAACGTTTTATCGTCTGGTGCCTGACGCGTCAAAGCGCGCACAGTCTGCGGGGCAAAATAATCGATAAATCAGCCCGGGAATTAACATGGCAACCACTCATTTGGATGTTTGCGCCGTGGTTCCGGCGGCCGGATTTGGCCGCCGAATGCAAACGGAATGTCCTAAGCAATATCTCTCAATCGGTAATCAAACCATTCTTGAACACTCGGTGCATGCGCTGCTGGCGCATCCCAGGGTGAAACGTGTCGTCATTGCCATAAGTCCTGGCGATAGCCGCTTTGCACAACTTCCTCTGGCGAATCATCCACGAATCACGGTTGTTGATGGTGGTGAAGAGCGTGCCGATTCCGTGCTGGCAGGTCTGAAAGCCGCTGGCGACGCGCAGTGGGTATTGGTGCATGACGCCGCTCGTCCTTGTCTGCATCAGGATGACCTCGCGCGATTGTTGGCGTTGAGCGAAACCAGCCGCACGGGAGGGATCCTCGCTGCGCCGGTGCGCGATACGATGAAACGTGCCGAACCGGGCAAAAATGCCATTGCTCATACCGTTGATCGCAACGGCTTATGGCACGCGCTGACGCCGCAATTTTTCCCTCGTGAGCTGTTACATGACTGCCTGACGCGCGCTCTAAATGAAGGCGCTACCATTACCGATGAGGCCTCGGCGCTGGAATATTGCGGTTTTCATCCGCAACTTGTTGAAGGCCGCGCGGATAACATCAAGGTAACGCGCCCGGAGGATTTGGCGCTGGCCGAATTTTACCTCACCCGAACCATCCATCAGGAGAATACATAATGCGAATTGGACACGGTTTTGACGTACACGCCTTTGGCGGTGAAGGCCCAATTATCATTGGTGGCGTACGCATTCCTTACGAAAAAGGGCTGCTGGCGCATTCTGATGGCGACGTGGCGCTCCATGCGTTGACCGATGCATTGCTTGGCGCGGCGGCGCTGGGAGATATAGGCAAGCTGTTCCCGGATACCGATCCGGCATTTAAAGGTGCCGACAGCCGCGAGCTGTTGCGCGAAGCCTGGCGTCGTATTCAGGCGAAAGGTTATGCCCTCGGCAACGTCGATGTCACTATCATCGCTCAGGCACCGAAGATGTTGCCGCACATTCCACAAATGCGCGTGTTTATTGCCGAAGATCTCGGCTGCCATATGGATGATGTTAACGTGAAAGCCACTACTACGGAAAAACTGGGATTTACCGGACGTGGGGAAGGGATTGCCTGTGAAGCGGTGGCGCTACTCATTAAGGCAACAAAATGATTGAGTTTGATAATCTCACTTACCTCCACGGTAAACCGCAAGGCACCGGGCTGCTGAAAGCGAATCCGGAAGACTTTGTGGTGGTGGAAGATTTGGGCTTTGAGCCTGATGGTGAAGGTGAGCATATTCTGGTTAGAATCCTCAAAAACGGTTGCAATACCCGTTTTGTGGCGGATGCACTGGCGAAATTCCTGAAAATTCATGCCCGTGAAGTCAGCTTCGCTGGGCAAAAAGATAAACATGCTGTTACGGAACAGTGGTTATGCGCTCGCGTGCCGGGCAAAGAGATGCCCGATCTGAGCGCCTTTCAACTGGAAGGCTGCCAGGTGCTGGAGTATGCGCGGCACAAGCGCAAGCTGCGTTTAGGGGCGCTGAAAGGTAACGCCTTTACCCTGGTACTACGCGAAGTGAGCAATCGCGATGACGTTGAACAACGTCTGATCGATATTTGCGTAAAAGGTGTACCGAACTACTTCGGTGCCCAACGTTTTGGGATTGGCGGTAGCAACTTGCAGGGTGCGCTGCGCTGGGCGCAAACCAATACTCCGGTGCGCGATCGCAATAAACGTAGTTTTTGGTTGTCGGCAGCCCGCAGTGCGTTGTTTAATCAGATTGTTGCTGAGCGCCTCAAAAAAGCAGACGTTAATCAAGTTGTTGACGGCGATGCGCTACAATTAGCCGGACGTGGTAGCTGGTTTGTCGCAACCACCGAAGAACTGGCGGAATTACAGCGTCGCGTCAACGATAAAGAGCTGATGATAACCGCCGCATTGCCGGGCAGTGGCGAATGGGGAACTCAGCGTGAAGCGCTGGCATTCGAACAAGCAGCTGTCGCCGAAGAAACTGAATTACAAACCTTACTGGTGCGCGAAAAAGTTGAAGCCGCGCGCAGAGCGATGCTGCTGTATCCGCAACAATTAAGCTGGAACTGGTGGGATGACGTCACCGTAGAAATCCGTTTCTGGCTTCCGGCGGGAAGTTTTGCAACCAGCGTTGTCAGGGAACTTATCAACACAACAGGTGATTATGCGCATATTGCTGAGTAATGATGACGGGGTACATGCACCCGGTATACAAACGCTGGCGAAAGCCTTGCGTGAGTTTGCTGACGTTCAGGTGGTCGCCCCCGATCGTAACCGCAGCGGCGCTTCTAATTCTCTGACACTGGAATCCTCCCTGCGCACGTTTACCTTTGAAAATGGTGATATTGCTGTGCAAATGGGAACCCCGACCGATTGCGTCTATCTTGGCGTAAATGCTCTGATGCGCCCGCGCCCGGACATTGTTGTGTCCGGAATTAACGCCGGGCCGAATCTGGGGGATGATGTTATTTATTCCGGTACGGTAGCGGCCGCGATGGAAGGCCGTCATTTAGGTTTTCCGGCGCTTGCCGTCTCGCTTGACGGGCATAAACATTACGACACTGCCGCGGCGGTAACCTGCTCAATTTTGCGCGCACTGTGTAAAGAGCCGCTGCGCACCGGGCGTATTCTTAATATTAACGTTCCGGATTTACCATTGGATCAAATCAAAGGTATTCGCGTGACGCGCTGCGGTACACGACATCCGGCAGATCAGGTGATCCCGCAGCAAGATCCGCGCGGCAATACGCTGTACTGGATTGGCCCGCCGGGCGGTAAATGTGATGCCGGTCCGGGGACCGATTTTGCTGCGGTAGATGAGGGCTATGTTTCCATCACGCCGCTGCATGTGGATTTAACTGCGCATAGCGCGCAAGATGTGGTTTCAGACTGGTTAAACAGCGTGGGAGTTGGCACGCAATGGTAAGCAGACGCGTACAAGCACTTCTGGATCAATTACGTGCGCAAGGTATTCAGGATGAGCTGGTGCTGAATGCACTTGCCGCCGTGCCGCGTGAAAAATTCGTTGATGAAGCGTTTGAACAAAAAGCCTGGGACAATATCGCCTTGCCGATAGGTCAGGGGCAGACAATTTCGCAGCCGTATATGGTGGCGCGAATGACCGAATTACTCGAGCTGACGCCGCAGTCGCGGGTGCTGGAAATTGGCACTGGTTCGGGATATCAAACTGCAATCCTGGCGCATCTTGTCCAACATGTTTGCTCGGTTGAACGGATTAAAGGCTTGCAGTGGCAGGCGCGTCGCCGCCTGAAAAATCTTGATTTACATAATGTTTCAACCCGTCATGGCGATGGATGGCAAGGTTGGCAGGCACGCGCGCCGTTTGACGCTATCATTGTTACGGCGGCACCGCCTGAAATTCCAACTGCGCTAATGACGCAGCTGGACGAAGGCGGGATTCTCGTCTTACCCGTAGGGGAGGAGCACCAGTATTTGAAACGGGTGCGTCGTCGGGGAGGCGAATTTATTATCGATACCGTGGAGGCCGTGCGCTTTGTCCCTTTAGTGAAGGGTGAGCTGGCTTAAAGCGTGAGGAAATACCTGGATTTTTCCTGGTTATTTTGCCGCAGGTCAGCGTATCGTGAACATCTTTTCCAGTGTTCAGTATGGTGCCTTGCACGGTAATTATGTCACTGGTTATTAACCAATTTTTCCTGGGGGATAAATGAGCGCGGGAAGCCCAAAATTCACCGTTCGCCGCATTGCGGCATTGTCACTGGTTTCGCTATGGCTGGCAGGCTGTTCTGACACTTCAAATCCACCGGCACCGGTCAGCTCCGTTAATGGCAATGCGCCCGCAAATACCAATTCTGGTATGTTGATTACGCCGCCGCCGAAAATGGGGACGACGTCTACAGCGCAGCAACCGCAAATTCAGCCGGTACAGCAGCCACAAATTCAGGCTACTCAACAACCGCAAATCCAGCCTATGCAGCCAGTAGCTCAGCAGCCGGTACAGATGGAAAACGGACGAATCGTCTACAACCGTCAGTATGGGAACATTCCGAAAGGCAGTTATAGCGGCAGTACATACACCGTGAAAAAAGGCGACACGCTTTTTTATATCGCCTGGATTACTGGCAACGATTTCCGTGACCTTGCTCAGCGCAACAATATTCAGGCACCATACGCGCTGAACGTCGGTCAGACCTTACAGGTGGGTAATGCTTCCGGTACGCCAATCACAGGCGGAAATGCCATTACCCAGGCCGACGCAGCAGAGCAAGGAGTTGTGATCAAGCCTGCACAAAATTCCACCGTTGCTGTTGCGTCGCAACCGACAATTACGTATTCTGAGTCTTCGGGTGAACAGAGTGCTAACAAAATGTTGCCGAACAACAAGCCAACTGCGACCACGGTCACAGCGCCTGTAACGGTACCAACAGCAAGCACAACCGAGCCGATTGTCAGCAGTACATCAACCAGTACGCCTATCTCCACCTGGCGCTGGCCGACTGAGGGCAAAGTGATCGAAACCTTTGGCGCTTCTGAGGGGGGCAACAAGGGGATTGATATCGCAGGCAGCAAAGGACAGGCAATTATCGCGACCGCGGATGGCCGCGTTGTTTATGCCGGTAACGCGCTGCGCGGCTACGGTAATCTGATTATCATCAAACATAATGATGATTACCTGAGTGCCTACGCCCATAACGACACAATGCTGGTCCGGGAACAACAAGAAGTGAAGGCGGGGCAAAAAATAGCAACCATGGGTAGCACCGGAACCAGTTCAACACGCTTGCATTTTGAAATTCGTTACAAGGGGAAATCCGTAAACCCGCTGCGTTATTTGCCGCAGCGATAAATCGGCGGAACCAGGCTTTTGCTTGAATGTTCCGTCAAGGGATCACGGGTAGGAGCCACCTTATGAGTCAGAATACGCTGAAAGTTCATGATTTAAATGAAGATGCGGAATTTGATGAGAACGGAGTTGAGGTTTTTGACGAAAAGGCCTTAGTAGAAGAGGAACCCAGTGATAACGATTTGGCCGAAGAGGAACTGTTATCGCAGGGAGCCACACAGCGTGTGCTGGACGCGACTCAGCTTTACCTTGGTGAGATTGGTTATTCACCACTGTTAACGGCCGAAGAAGAAGTTTATTTTGCGCGTCGCGCACTGCGTGGAGATGTTGCCTCTCGCCGCCGGATGATCGAGAGTAACTTGCGTCTGGTGGTAAAAATTGCCCGCCGTTATGGCAATCGTGGTCTGGCGTTGCTGGACCTGATCGAAGAGGGCAACCTGGGGCTGATCCGCGCGGTAGAGAAGTTTGACCCGGAACGTGGTTTCCGCTTCTCAACATACGCAACCTGGTGGATTCGCCAGACGATCGAACGGGCGATTATGAACCAAACCCGTACTATTCGTTTGCCGATTCACATCGTAAAGGAGCTGAACGTTTACCTGCGAACCGCACGTGAGTTGTCCCATAAGCTGGACCACGAACCAAGTGCGGAAGAGATCGCAGAGCAACTGGATAAGCCAGTTGATGACGTCAGCCGTATGCTTCGTCTTAACGAGCGCATTACCTCGGTAGACACCCCGCTGGGTGGTGATTCCGAAAAAGCGTTGCTGGACATCCTGGCCGATGAAAAAGAGAATGGTCCGGAAGATACCACGCAAGATGACGATATGAAGCAGAGCATCGTCAAATGGCTGTTCGAGCTGAACGCCAAACAGCGTGAAGTACTGGCACGTCGATTCGGTTTGCTGGGGTACGAAGCGGCAACACTGAAGATGTAGGTCGTGAAATTGGCCTCACCCGTGAACGTGTTCGCCAGATTCAGGTTGAAGGCCTGCGCCGTTTGCGCGAAATCCTGCAAACGCAGGGGCTGAATATCGAAGCGCTGTTCCGTGAGTAAGTAAGCATCTGTCAGAAAGGCCAGTCTCAAGCGAGGCTGGCTTTTTTTCTTTTGGTACATGGTACATGTTGAACTGTTATCGGGTACAGCGTTAAAACTTTATCTGACTGACCAGGGGACGGCACTTTTTAGATGTAGAAGACCGGATAGACGCGTCAGCGTCACATTTGGCAATCATCATTTTAAGCGCACAGTAATTGTCGCCACGCGTTCACCATATTTCACGGCTGTATCCAGATCGCCCGTAGGGATTTGGTCTGCACCCGCATCGGCTGGAGATTGCACCAGCAAACCGACTGAACCGCCCAGATTGTTTACATCTTCCCTGGTTGACGCAAGCACATTGGCAGGAGCCTGACCTAAACTCACCCACAGACCGCCATGCTGTGAAGCCAGCGTTTGCAGATAGATCAGCGTAACTTGTTTATCGCCATTCAGGCTGGCGCTGTTGGTGAAACCCCCGAAGACTTTATCCTGCCATTTACGTGTAAACCACGCTTTGGAACTGGCATCAGCAAATTTCTTGAATTGCCATGGCGCACCGCCCATATAGGTGGGAGCACCGAAGATAATGGCATCGGCTGCGTCCAGTTTTTCCCACTCCTGCTCAGTGATATTTCCTTCGTTATCAATCGAAATTAAATCTGCATGGGCGCCTTGTGCCACTTTTTCAGCAACCAGTTTAGTGTGACCATATCCTGAATAATAAACCACAGCTATGTTTTGCATATAAATATCCTTTTTACTAATGAATGATTTTTTGAGGCAGGTTTTAAAGATGTGGAGTATTATGCCTTGCAGATATTATTTAAACCATCAAATGATGAACATATTTTTTGAATGAGATAAACATAATATTCGAAGAAAAATGAATCTCGTAACGTAGTAATATCTAAAATAACAGTCTGTTCAGAGATGCTATAAATCAACAACACATTAATAAAGGACTACGTATGCAAGGCATTAAAATATATACAATTCTAGCCTCTTCTCTTATATCTGGTAGTATTTTTGCTCAAACGGAAATTTCGACTGCAAATTCGTCTACAGTTAATGCAAGTTATGTTGAACCTTCAGCGGAAAAAATAATATCGCCAAGCGATAAACTCAATAACCTTTTTGAAAGAAATATGTCTCAGCCTTATATTTTACAAAAAATTGGCGAGAGAACTTATTATGTTCAACGCTATTTTTATTCCACTACGTTTTATGTCGGAGACAAAGGGGTTTTGCTGTTTGATGCTCCGGAGGGTCGCGGTAAATATTTATTACAGGCAATTCGTGATGTGACTCCATTACCCGTAACAGCGCTGGTTTATTCTCATTACCATGTGGATCACATTGGCGATAGTCCATTTTGGAACGATGAGGCGAAGAAAGAAGGCGTGAATCTGCGTATTATTGCCAGTAAAGCCACTGCTGAAAAAATGCAATTTATGAACAGTCGCTTACCCGTCGCCACTCAGGTTTTAAGTAAAAAAGATGACCAGTTTAAATTTGAAAAGCAGACCATTGAATTACACCGATTTGTTAAAGCAGGACATACCGACGACCATTCTGTATGGTTGCTAAAACAGGAAAAAGTAGCTCACAGCCCGGATCTCCTGAATCCTGACCAACTGCCGATGATGGGCTTCGCCGTATCGGATACGTTGGTTTACCATGACAGTAATTTGCGTCAGGTTGAAATGCTTGACTGGAAATATTTTATTGGCGGGCATGGTAATATTGGTTCACACGATGATTTTAAATTTCAACGCCAGTTTCTTAATGATCTTCGGGATACGACAATTAAAGTCAGAAAAGAAGAAAGTTTTGGTAAATTTATGAATAAAACGGCAAATAATCATGCTGATTTTGCGCGAGCCCAGCGCGAAGCAATTATTAAGAAAGTAACTGAAGTATTACGTCCGAAATATGGCCATATGTATGGCTACGACGCATCTATGCCTGCTAATATCGAAATGGCAATAAGATTGGTCGGTTCTTATTACTAAGATAAAATCAACTTGCAAGAGACTGTAATTATATTGCAAAGTGAAAATTAACCTCGGTAGCGAGATATTACCGAGGTTAATATTGGCATACATTACACCCTTATCAGGCACTTAAACGATACATCATATCTTATCTGGATTATTAGATGACGAGCCATACGCACCAGGTAATTAAGAATCCGGTAAAACCGAGAATGGTCGTTAACACTGTCCAGGTTTTCAGACCGTCTGCTACCGACAACCCCAGATATTTGGTCACAATCCAGAACCCTGAGTCATTAATATGTGACGCGCCAAGCCCACCAAAGCAGGCTGCCAGCGTCACCAATACGCACTGAATCGGATTTAATCCCATCACCGCTTCTGAGAGTAACCCGCCGGTTGTCAGGATTGCTACGGTTGCTGACCCCTGCGATGCACGCAGCGCCAGTGAAATAATAAATGCGGCTGGTAACAGAGGCAGGTCAATCATTTGTAACATGTTGGCAAGGGCTTTACCGACGCCCGATTCCACCAGCACTTTGCCAAATACCCCTCCAGCACCAGTAACCAAAATCACTACCGCCGCAGTGGGAAGGGCAGAGCCCATAATGTCGCTGGTGTGTTGTAAGCTCCAGCCGCGACGTAAAGCCAATAACCAGAATGCCAGCACCAGCGCAATCATTAGAGCTACCATTGGTGAGCCTATCAACTGTAGCGTACCAAGCAGGGGATGCGAAGGCGGCATCAGTGTTGCAGAAACCGTACCCGCCATGATAATCGCGATAGGAATAACAATTAGCGAGGTGACCAGCGCGACGCCCGGTGGATTTATTTTATCGCTTAATTTTGTCGCGCCTTCCTCACTGGCCGGAGCCAGTTGCATCTGTTCCAGTACCTCGACCGACATCGCATATTGGCGCTTATTGATTATTTTCGCTGCAAAGTAGCCAACAATCCCTACGGGAATAGAAATCGCAATACCGATGATGGTTAGCCAGCCGATGTCTGCGTGGAGTAACCCCGCTGCGGCGACAGGGCCTGGATGCGGCGGTACCGCCACGTGAACAGTGAGCATGATCCCAGCGACAGGCAGGCCAAATTTGAGTGGTGATATTTTGGCAACCTTGGCAAAACCGTAAATGATTGGCGCAAGAATAATAAAGCCGACATCAAAGAAGACGGGAATACCGAGGAAGAACGCTGCCAGAGTCAGCGCAGCGATAGTTCGTTTGTCACCTAACTTGCGACTGAAATAATTAGCCAGTGACTCTGCACCACCAGAGTGTTCGATCATACGCCCCAGCATAGCGCCCAGACCAATAATAATAGTGACGGAACCAAGCACACCGCCCATCCCGGCGATCATCACTTTACCCACTTCGCCCGCCGGTATACCCGCCGCAAGTGCGACTAACAGGCTGACGAGGAGCAGAGCAACGAATGGTTGTACCTTTGCCTTGATGACCAGTAGCAACAGCATGATTACGCCAGCTAACGCAATGCATAACAATGTAATTGTGGACATGGGAAACCCTGTCTGAAAGTTATAGTTAACCTACCCCATCCGTAGATGGGGGGATGTATGGGTACGTTGTAATTAGGGATTGAGCGAATTAGCGCCAGGCGTCAAACCAGCCAAGCCCTTCTTCGGTGAGGCCACGAGGTTTGTATTCACAACCGATCCAGCCCTGATATCCCACTTCATCGAACAGGCGGAACAGCCACGGATAGTTGATTTCTCCATCGTCCGGTTCATGTCGATCAGGTAGTCCGGCAATTTGTACGTGCGCATATTTCCCGGCGTAGTCGCGGATTAAATGTGTCAGGTTGCCATCTACTTTTTGTGCATGGAAAGTATCTAGTTGAATAAACACGTTATCTCGCGCAACCTCTTCAACAATAGCCAGTGCCTGATACTGGCTGGAGAAGAGATAATGAGGCTTAACGCCGGGGCTGAGTGCTTCAACCAATATTCGCTTGCCGTGTGGCGCAAAGCGGTCGGCAGCGTAGCGGAGATTATCAATAAATACTGCCCGGTACCGTTCAGCATCTTCGCCAGCGGGCACGACGCCTGACATCACATGGACTTGTTCACAATTGAGCGCCAATGCATATTCCAGTGCCAGGTCGATGTCTGCGCGTGCTTCGTGCTCACGTCCGGGAAGGGCGGATAATCCCCATTCTCCCGCATTAATATCTCCGGGAGCGGTATTGAACAGCGCCAGCGTCAGGTGGTTTTGCACCAGTTGCTGCTGGATTTGCTGGGGGGAGTAGTCATAGGGAAACAGAAACTCCACAGCATCGAACCCGGCTTTTCGCGCTGCGGCGAAGCGTTCAATAAAAGGCACTTCGGTGAACATCATGGATAAATTAGCTGCAAAACGAGGCATTGCATTAACTCCTTAATTCCGCAATTTCACCTGCGGTCAGATAACGGATCGGGCGGTCACCGAGAATAAAAATCAGCTTTGCCGTTTCCTCCAGCTCTTCCATATTGTTGGCGGCTTCTTGCAGGCTTTCACCGCAAACCACTGGGCCATGATTTGCCAGTAAAAAAGCCTGATTGTCTGCTGCCAGTTCCGCCAGATCCTGTGCGATGCGTTTATCGCCCGGTCGGTAATAGGGCACCAGCGGGACATTACCCATCCGCATCACCACGTATGGTGTGAACGGCCGAATAACGTTATTGCTGTCCAGCCCTTCCAGGCAGGAAAGCGCCGTCGACCACGTACTGTGCAAATGCACTACCGCTTTACAGCGCGGATTGTTGCGATACAGCGCCAGATGAAAGAGCACCTCTTTCGAGGGTTTGTCACCACTTAACCATTCGCCATCCGCGGTGACTTTGGAAAGCCGCTGTGGATCGAGATTGCCCAGGCATGAACCTGTCGGTGTCGCCAGTAAATTCCCGTCAGGTAAAAGCAGCGACAGATTGCCAGCCGAACCAGTTGCATATCCGCGCTGAAAGAATGAACTGGCAATCCGCGTCATCTCCTCTCGCAAAGACTGCTCTACTTTTGCGAAATCGCTCATGATAAAAACTCTCTTTGGGCTCGTGAAAAAAAGGCTTCATCACCGAAGTTGCCAGATTTAAGGGCGAGTGAGACAGGCTTATCCAGTGCGTTTACCCACGGCACGCCGGGGGAAATGGTTGGGCCAATATGAAAACCTTTTATGCCCAGGCTCTGTGTGACTACGCCGGAGGTCTCACCGCCTGCGACAATAAAGCGTGTCACGCCTTCCGCTGCTAACCGCGCCGCTAGTTGAGAAAACAGTGTTTCCACTGCCTGACTGGCTTTTTGTGCACCGTATTGCTGTTGAATTGCTGCCAATGCGTCAGTGCTGGCGGTGGCAAAAACCAGTGGAGCAAGTACACTTTCCTGGCCCAGAACCCACTCTGCCAGCTCGTGTGCATAAGCGGCCAGAGTTTCGGTTGAGAGGCAGCGTGCCACATCAACCTCACGGGCTGGTGCAATTTGACGGTAATGTGCCACCTGGCGGTTGGTCATTTGAGAGCATGAACCGGAGAGCACTACGCTGCGCCCAGCGAGCGGACGCCCTGCTTCGCGAGCCTGGTTACCGTTTTCTTGCGCCCACTGCCGGGCCAGGCCAATGGCCAGACCAGAACCGCCCGTTACCAGTGGGGCATCGCGCAAGGCTTCCCCCTGAATTTCCAGATGGTGTTCGGTCAGCGCATCAAGCACCGCGTAGCGATAGCCCTCTTGCTGTAAGCGAGCCAGCTCCTGACGAACGGCTTTCACACCTTGTTCGAAAACATGTGCTGAAACGACGCCGCAGCGCCCTGTGGATTGCGATTCAACCAGACGGGGAAGATAGCTGTCGGTCATGGGATTTACCGGGTGATGGCGCATCCCGGATTCGGCCAGCAGTTGATTCATTACGAACAAATACCCCTGATAAACCGTACGTCCGTTGACCGGCAGGGCCGGAGAGAAGACCGTAAACGGCGTGTCGAGAGCATCCATTAATGCATCGGTAACCGGGCCGATATTCCCTTTCGCCGTACTGTCGAAAGTAGAGCAGTATTTGAAATAGATCTGTTTGCAACCTTGCTGTTGCAACCAGCTCAGAGCCGCCAGCGATTGCTGTGTGGCTTCAACCACCGGACAGGAGCGCGTTTTCAGGCTGATCACCAGTGCGTCGATTGCTTCCGGCATTTTACCTGTTGGAACACCGTTAATTTGTACCGTTGGTAGACCGTTTTCCACCAGAAAACTGGCGATATCCGTCGCGCCGGTAAAATCATCGGCGATAACGCCAATCTTGATCATGATTTCGCTCCCGGTAGAGTGATGCCAGAGAAAATCTTGATAACTGCGCTATCGTCTTCTTTCCCGTAACCCGCGTTACTGGCGCTGGTGAACATATTCAATGCTGTTGAGGCCAATGGCAGCGGGAAGTGCAGGGCTTTGGCGGTATCGGCAACCAGACCAAGATCCTTAACAAAAATATCGACGGCTGAATGCGGGGTGTAATCGCCATCCACCACATGACGCATCCGGTTTTCGAACATCCATGAATTTCCGGCGGCATTGGTCACGACGTCATACATCACATCCAGCGGGATCCCCGCACGGGCTGCAAGCGCCATCGCTTCGGCTCCGGCAGCAATATGTACGCCCGCTAACAACTGGTGGATAATTTTTACGGTCGAACCCAGTCCCGGTTCTGAACCGATGCGATAAACTTTTCCGGCAACGGCTTCCAGCACGGGTGCCAGTCGTTCAAAGGCAATATCGCTACCGGAGGCCATGACAGTCATTTCACCGTTAGCGGCTTTTACCGCACCACCAGAAACCGGCGCATCCAGCATTTCCAGACCGAATCCAGCCAGAGCGGTAGCAATTTCTTGCGCATCAGCACTGGCGATAGTGGAAGAAACCATTACTGCCGTACCGGGTTTCAGATGTTGTGCAACGCCTTTTTCACCAAACAGCACCTGTTTAACCTGGGTCGCATTGACCACCAGCACCAGCAGAGCGTCCAGTTTTTCGGCAAACGTCGCGGCGTTATCAGAAACTCCGCAAGCACCAGCCTCTTTCAACGTAGCGCAGGCATTGCTGTTCAGGTCTGCGCCCCAGGTAGAAAGACCTGCGCGGACACATGACAGTGCTGCTCCCATTCCCATTGACCCTAAGCCAACGATACCGACATGAAACTCCGATCCCGTTTTCATCTGCTCTCCTTGTTAATTTAAGTGATATTTTGTTTGATGTTGTGAATATAAGCGCGGAAAGATAACGATATGGTGAGCTGATTCACAAAAATTAACATTGCGTGTTATTTTATGTGAACTAAGCGTTAGTTGCGCCGCGCACGTTTCGCAGGCAAATAGCGTAGAATGTCAGCAGGACAAAGGAAGGAGCAAAAGTTGATACCCGTAGAGCGTCGCCAAATCATCCTTGAGATGGTAGCTGAAAAAGGCATTGTTAGTATTGCTGAACTAACGGACAGAATGAATGTGTCACATATGACCATTCGTCGGGATTTACAAAAACTGGAGCAGCAGGGAGCCGTTGTGTTGGTGTCCGGGGGCGTCCAGTCTCCGGGACGCGTGGCACATGAACCTTCTCATCAGGTAAAAACTGCGCTGGCAATGACGCAAAAAGCGGCTATTGGCAAGCTGGCGGCAAGTCTTGTTCAGCCGGGACGTTGTATCTATCTGGATGCGGGAACGACCACGTTAGCGATTGCACAGCATCTGACTCACATGGAGCCACTCACAGTGGTTACTAACGACTTCGTTATTGCGGACTACTTGCTCGACAACAGTAATTGCACAATTATTCACACTGGCGGCGCAGTGTGTCGGGAAAACCGTTCCTGTGTTGGGGAAGCCGCTGCGACCATGCTGCGTAGCCTGATGATTGATCAGGCTTTTATTTCTGCATCGTCATGGAGTGTGCGGGGGATCTCTACGCCAGCAGAAGATAAAGTCACGGTGAAACGGGCGATTGCCAGTGCCAGCCGCCAGCGAGTTTTGGTCTGTGATGCGACGAAATATGGACAGGTGGCGACATGGCTGGCGTTACCATTAAGCGAGTTTGATCAGATCATTACTGACGATGGTCTGCCGGAGAGTGCCAGCCGCGCGCTGGCGAAGCTGGATCTCTCTTTGCTGGTAGCGAAAAATGAATAATGACCTGCAATAACGCCGGGTTACTCATGCTTCACAGAAGAAGCATGAGACTACTTTATTTTATAAAATGACAGCCGCCCGCTTTTCGGCGATCCGGTATCTATATAAATCTGGTTAGCGAACGTCTGAATGTTATCAAACATCATATGACCAAATATAAAGAAGTCGGCGCCGTTTATTTTTTGTAATTCGCTATTAAGTGATTTCTGCACACGATCAACAGGCCAGAGTAATTCGCTCTCCGCTATTTCTTTGCCAAACTGATACTCCTTCCCCGGATAATCTGCATGTGCGATGACATATTTTATGGTGTCGTTAGTGATTTCAATAATATGTGGAAGGTGATGGAATTTCAGCAACAGATCTATTGCCTCTTGTTGCTCTGAATCATTTAAATCGAAAAACCAGTCACCACCGCTGGCAAGCCACATATTTCCATCGCCAGTTTCGAATGCCTCAAGCGCCATCGCTTCGTGGTTGCCTTTAGCCGATGTAAACCAGGGCTGGTTTAACAGGCGCAGCACGTTAAGACTCTCCGGCCCATGATCAATGTTATCGCCGACAGAAATAAGTAAGTCGGTTTCAGGACAAAAAGAGAGTTGATGTAAGCGGGATTGTAATAATTGATAGTCACCATGAATATCACCAACGGCCCATATATGGCGATAGTGATGGGCATTGATTTTTTGATAGCGCGTAGATGGCATGGTTTTACCCTGTAAAATAAGTTTTCCTATTATACAGGGTATTTTTATTTGATTCGTCAGTTGTCGTTAATATTCCCGATAGCAAAAGGCTATCGGGAATTATTATTACACCAGACTCTTCAAGCGATAAATCCACTCCAGCGCCTGACGCGGAGTCAGTGAATCCGGGTCGAGGTTTTCCAGTGCCTCGACCGCAGGCGAAGTTTCTTCCGGTACGGACAGCAAAGACATTTGTGTACCATCCACTTGCGTAGCAGCGGCGTTCGGCGAAATGCTTTCCAGCTCACGCAGTTTTTGCCGTGCGCGCTTAATAACCTCTTTTGGCACACCCGCCAGAGCTGCAACCGCCAGGCCGTAGCTTTTGCTCGCTGCGCCATCCTGCACGCTATGCATAAAGGCAATGGTGTCGCCGTGCTCCAGTGCATCGAGATGCACGTTGGCGACGCCTTCCATTTTCTCCGGTAACTGGGTCAGCTCGAAATAGTGGGTAGCAAACAGCGTCAACGCTTTGATCTTATTTGCCAGATTTTCCGCACATGCCCACGCCAGCGACAGACCATCGTAAGTGGACGTTCCACGCCCGATCTCATCCATCAACACCAGACTGTATTCGGTGGCGTTATGTAAAATATTGGCGGTTTCGGTCATCTCCACCATAAAGGTTGAACGCCCGGAAGCCAGATCATCCGCAGCACCTACGCGGGTAAAGATACGGTCAATCGGGCCAATCTCGACTTTTTGCGCCGGTACGTAGCTGCCGATATACGCCATCAGCGCAATCAACGCGGTCTGGCGCATATAGGTACTTTTACCGCCCATGTTCGGACCGGTAATGATCAACATGCGACGTTGCGGCGACAGGTTTAGCGGGTTAGCGATAAACGGCTCATTCAGTACTTGTTCAACTACCGGATGGCGACCTTCGGTAATGCGAATGCCAGGTTTATCAATAAAGGTCGGGCAGGTGTAGTTCAGGGTATAGGCCCGTTCCGCCAGGTTCACCAGCACGTCGAGTTCCGCCAGCGCGCTCGCGCTCTGTTGCAACGCTTCCAGATGCGGCAACAGCAGGTCGAACAGCTCTTCATAAAGTTGTTTTTCCAGAGCCAGTGCTTTGCCTTTTGAGGTGAGAACTTTATCTTCGTACTCTTTCAGCTCCGGAATAATGTAACGCTCGGCGTTTTTCAGCGTCTGGCGACGCATGTAGTTGATTGGTGCCAGATGGCTTTGCCCACGGCTGATTTGAATGTAGTAGCCGTGCACCGCATTAAAGCCAACTTTCAGCGTGTCCAGGCCGGTACGTTCACGCTCGCGGACCTCCAGACGCTCCAGATAATCGGTCGCGCCGTCAGCCAGCGCGCGCCACTCATCCAGCTCTTCGTTATAGCCCGATGCGATAACACCACCGTCGCGTACCAGCACCGGTGGTGTGTCGATGATTGCTCGCTCCAGCAGATCGCGCAGCTCGGCAAACTCGCCCATCTTCTCACGCAGCGCTTGTACCGGTGCACTATCGACATTTTCTAACTGCGCACGCAACTCTGGCAGTTGCTGGAAAGCGTGACGCATACGGGCCAGATCGCGCGGGCGAGCGGTACGCAACGCCAGACGCGCCAGAATACGTTCCAGGTCGCCCACCTGACGCAGTACCGGCTGTAACTCGGCGGTGAAATCCTGCAATGCGCCAATAGTTTGCTGGCGCTCAAGCAACACGCGGGTATCGCGCACTGGCATATGCAGCCAGCGTTTCAGCATACGACTACCCATCGGCGTTACAGTGCAGTCGAGTACGGAAGCCAGCGTATTTTCCGCACCGCCGGCCAGGTTCTGAGTAATTTCCAGGTTACGACGCGTCGCGGCATCCATAATGATGCTGTCCTGCTGACGTTCCATAGTGATAGAACGAATATGCGGCAGGGTCGTGCGTTGGGTATCTTTCGCATACTGCAACAGACAACCGGCAGCACAAAGTCCGCGTGGTGCGTTCTCCACACCAAAACCGACCAGATCTCGGGTGCCAAATTGCAGGTTCAATTGCTGGCGAGCGGTGTCGATTTCAAACTCCCACAGCGGGCGACGACGCAGGCCGCGGCGACCTTCAATCAGCGACATCTCGGCGAAATCTTCCGCATACAGTAATTCCGCTGGATTCGTACGTTGCAGTTCTGCCGCCATCGTTTCGCGGTCCGCCGGTTCGCTCAGGCGAAAACGACCGGAACTGATATCCAGCGTTGCGTAGCCGAAACCTTTACTGTCCTGCCAGATAGCCGCCAGCAGGTTGTCCTGACGTTCCTGCAACAGCGCTTCATCGCTGATGGTGCCCGGCGTAACGATACGGACAACTTTGCGCTCGACCGGCCCTTTGCTGGTCGCCGGATCGCCAATCTGTTCACAAATAGCAACCGATTCGCCCTGGTTCACCAGTTTGGCGAGGTAGTTTTCCACCGCATGGTAGGGAATCCCCGCCATCGGGATTGGCTCTCCCGCTGAAGCACCGCGTTTGGTCAGTGAAATATCCAGCAGTTGCGACGCCCGTTTTGCGTCGTCATAAAACAGTTCATAAAAGTCGCCCATCCGGTAAAACAGCAGGATCTCGGGATGCTGGGCTTTCAGCTTGAGATACTGCTGCATCATGGGCGTATGGGCGTCGAAATTTTCTATTGTACTCATGGGGTTAAGTCCGGCTCCCTGATGTTAAATGTAGTGTGATGGTTTTTATTTTCGTTGTAATCACATAAGGCGCACATGATACCGGAGTTAATCATTTCAGGGGAAGACGCGAAAGGTGAGTTCTTGATGTCGGTTCCGCGAAAAATGCTGCTTTGCAGCTTTTGCGTGATGACGATGAAACAAGATCGCCAAATTCGTCGGTTGAAGAAACCTCCTCCTTCAGAGACATAGTCCCCTTTAAAATTAAGTTGTAATATAAATGCACCTTAAGAGTATGGAGGCAGCATGTCCGGCAAGCGTATCTCTCGTGAAAAACTGACGATTAAAAAAATGATCGATCTTTATCAAGCGAAATGCCCGCAGGCGTCAGCAGAGCCGGAGCATTACGAGGCGTTGTTTGCTTACGCGAAAAAGCGGCTGGATAAATGTGTGTTCGGCGAAGAGAAACCAGCCTGTAAGCAGTGTCCGGTGCACTGTTACCAGCCTGCAAAGCGTGAAGAGATGAAACAGATTATGCGTTGGGCCGGGCCGAGAATGCTGTGGCGTCATCCGATCTTAACCGTGCGTCATCTCATCGATGACAAGCGTCCGGTGCCGGAGTTGCCAGAAAAATATCGTCCAAAGAAATAAATCTGCCGGAGAGCCATACTCTCCGGCAAATACGGCGCTTACGCTTTGGTGGCAATCAGGATGGCTGATGCTTTGATCAATGCAATAACGCGCGAGCCAGTGGTGAGTTTCATTTCATCCTGACTTTCATTTGTTACCACTGCCACAATTTCAAAACCCGCATCCGTTTTGATATGGACAGTGGCGTTCACTGCGCCTTCGGTGATTGTCGACACGCTGCCAGCAAACTGGTTGCGAGCAGAGAATTTCAGTCCACAGTCTTCCGTTGCCAGCGTGACCCACGGGGCTTTAATCAGGGCAATCGCTTCTTTCCCTTTCGCCAGACCCAGCGCTTGCTGGCTGCTGTGAGTCACAATTGCCACCAGCTTTGCACCACCTGCCAGCGTCAGTTCTACTTCATCATTCACAGCGCCCATTGCTACTGCGCTAACTGTTCCGGTTAATTGATTTCTTGCTGAAACTGCCATACTGCCTCCTTTCATTGAATGTTGATCGAGTATAACCACATCTGTTAAATCAATGCCGATTTATCAATTCCCAGTCGCTTCATCCGTGACAGCAGAGTCGTGCGTTTCAGCCCCAGACGTTGCGCAGCGCCTTTAGGCCCGGCAACCACGCCGTTTGTTTCTTTCAGCACGCGAACAATCAACTGATATTCATCTTCGCCCTCCTGGGCGACAACCGTTGCGGCAGGCGGCGTTTCAGGTTCTGGTAAAGCAATATCTGGCAATGACAGCTGCAGCACGTTGCCGCGTGTTAGCAATACCGCGCGCTCAATGACGTTTTCCAGCTCACGCACGTTGCCCGGCCATTCCATGTTGCTCAGGATGCGCAGCGTCTCGGCAGGAATGCTGTCGATATTGCGCCCCAGACGACGGGCAATTTTGAAGGTAAAGGCTTTCGCCAGCAGCGGAATATCTTCCGGACGCTCGCGTAGTGGCGGCAGGTGGATCGGGAATACGTTCAGGCGGTAATAGAGATCGCTACGGAACTCTCGGTCGGCGACCATTTTTTTCAGATCGCGGTTAGTCGCGGCAATTAAACGTACGTCCGTCTGAATGATTTTGTTGCTGCCGAGACGTTCAAACTCCTGTTCCTGTAATACACGCAGCAACTTCGGCTGTAACTCCAGCGGCATATCGCCCACTTCATCGAGGAATAGTGAGCTTTTATCCGCCAGTTCAAAACGACCAATGCGCTGAGCGCTGGCACCGGTAAAAGCCCCACGCTCATGACCAAATAGATCGCTTTCCAGCAATCCGGCAGGCATCGCCGCGCAGTTCATTTTGACCATACGGCGATTATTACGCCCACTGAGATTATGGATCGCGCGGGCAATCAGCTCTTTACCTGTACCAGTTTCACCGAGGATCAGAACGGTACTGTCACTTTGCGCCACCATTTCCACTTGTTTAAGTACGCTGTACATGGCTTCGCTGCGGCCAATAATCTCGCCAAATTCACTATCAACATTGTTGAGCTGCTCGGTCAGGGCGAGGTTTTCATCAACCAGCCGTTCTTTCAGACGATGAATTTCCTGATAGGCGAGGGCGTTATCGACAGCGATTGCCACACGTTCGGCAATCTGGCGCAGTAAATTCAGATTGGTAGTGGTAAAGACTTTCTCTTCGCATTGCGCCAGTTTTAGCACGCCCAGCATAGTGTCGCCAGACATCAGCGGTAACAGGCACAAGGTTTGAATCTGGTTGCCCCAGGTGTTGAACAACATGCGTTCATAGGGGGCTAAATCGTCCCGCTCGTGGAGATTAATCAACAGCATCTCTTTACTTTTGAAGACGCGTTCGGTGA
Source organism: Escherichia sp. E.sYA108 (assembly GCF_011754335.1). Lineage (NCBI taxonomy): Bacteria > Pseudomonadati > Pseudomonadota > Gammaproteobacteria > Enterobacterales > Enterobacteriaceae > Escherichia > Escherichia sp. E.sYA108. Next base: position 1,199,392 of record NZ_JAAQVZ010000001.1, read on the forward strand.
GGGTTCCGGCTTCATCGACTTCGCTCTGTTCGTGAGCGGGATGCTGTTTATCAAGATAGTGAGTGGAGTAGATGTTGAGTTTGTTTTTACGGTGGCTGCGTAAGACGATGCTGATATCGTCAATGTCGAAGTAGTAGTGGATTTCTTTGGCGACTTCGCTGACCAGTTCGTCCATATCCAGGCGGGAAAGCACCGCGTTAGTGATGGCGACCAGGATGCGGAAGTTATCGCGTTCCCGGCATAACAACTCATAGTCGACATTGTTAACGACGCGGCTCTGGATTTGTTCGGTGACGACAGAAACGATCTGCGTAAATGTTTGCAGACGATTGAACTCTTTTTCGCTCCAGGGGCGATCGTCATAACGAATAAATTCACAGCCACCAAAAATATGCCCTTCCGCCGCCAGTGGCATCAGGCAATAGTGACCAAATTTGGGGTATAGCCCACCTGTGGCCAGCTGCGGCCAGGTTTCACAAAATTCTTCGTAACTGCAATGCAGCGTATCAGGGCGCGACAAAATGCTGCGTACCGGACCGTGTGCCAGAACAGTTTCGTCTTCATATTTAATGGGGGTGTCTTTTTCACGCGATGCGTAATAAGACGCACGTTGAGTCTGCGCTTGCCACAACACAATCGCCGCGTTGTCGGCGAGCGCAGAACGCTTTACCAGTTGCGAAAGAGCCTCACACAGCGAGGCCAGATCGGGCTGCTGCAATAGTGTCCGAGTGATGTCGAACAACCCTTGCTGTCCGAGATCACTCATCGGTGTATATGACATTTTGTTCTTCCAGGAAAGCACCGCAAAGCGGTGCAAAAGGTCATTGACTAACTATAGGAGATTTAGAATTTTATTAGCATATACGCGGAAGCGGTTCGGCGTGCGGTAGATCGAGGGTTCGTTTCACGCCATACAGACCGGCAAGACGAACACCTTTACGTTCTACTACTTCGCCAATCAGCGCCGCATCTTTTCCCAATGGATGGGAATGTAACGCCGCCAGCACTTGCTCTGCTGCGTTGCGTTCAACGGCGATCACCAGTTTGCCTTCGTTGGCAAAGTTAAGGGCGTCCAGTCCCAGCAGTTCGCAAACGCCGCGCACAGCAGGTTTAACCGGCAGTGCCGCTTCTGAAAGTTCAATACCACAACCGCAGGCTGCCGCGAACTCATGAACCACCGCGTTTACACCACCACGGGTGGCATCACGCAGCGCTTTCACGCCGGGAATGTCACGCAGCGTCTGAATAAGCGGCGTCAGCACCGCGCAGTCGCTGACCAGTTCTCCATCCAGCCCTAGTTGCTCACGCAGGTTAAGGATAGTCGCCCCGTGGTCGCCGAGTGTACCGCTAACCAGCAATACATCGCCTGCGGTTAGCGTCTGTGCGCCCCAGTGAATATTCGCCGGAATTGCGCCCATGCCAGCGGTGTTGATAAACAGTTTATCTGCCGCGCCGCGCTGTACCACTTTGGTATCGCCAGTAACGATGGCAATGCCTGCCGCACGGGCGGTTTCTGCCATGCTGGTCACTACGGCTTTCAGTGTCTCCATCGGCAATCCTTCTTCGAGGATAAAGCCACAGGAGAGATAGCGCGGAATTGCGCCACTGACCGCAACGTCATTGGCGGTGCCGCAAATCGCCAGCTTGCCGATATTACCGCCAGGAAAGAACAGCGGGTCAATGACGTAACTGTCGGTGGAGAACGCCAGACGGTCGCCTTCCGCTACCAGCTGTACCAAATCAAGACGGGCCTGATCTTCCTGCTCTGCCAGCCACGGGTTGGCAAAGGCTTCCATAAACAGGCTGTTGATTAATTGCTGCATCGCCTGGCCGCCGCTACCGTGGGCGAGTTGGATATTATTCACGCTTCACTCTCCTGCTGACGATACTGATACCACGCGGCGCACGCTCCTTCGGAGGAAACCATCAGCGCACCAAACGCGGTTTGAGGATTACAGGTGTTACCAAACAGCGGGCATTGATGCGGCTTACATTTGCCCGTCAAGACTTCGCCACAACGCGCACGCGGGTCATCGCAGACCTGCTGCGGTGCCGGGCGGAAATGTGTTTCGGCATCGAATCGTTGATAATCCGGCGTCAGGTGCACGCCAGAAGATTCAATCACGCCTAAGCCGCGCCATTCACTGTCGCCGTTGACACAGAACACATCGGCAATCGCCTGTTGCGCCAGCAGGTTACCGGCATCCGGTACCACCCGACGATACTGATTCTCTACCTTGCTGTGGGCCGCTATTTTCTGCTCCACCAGCATCACCACGCCTTGAAGTAGATCAAGGGGTTCGAAACCAGCGACCACCAGCGGACGATGAAAATCGCTGGCGATAAAATTATAGGCATCAGTGCCGATAACCATACTGACGTGGCCCGGCGCGAGGAACGCGTCGATACCGTTATCTGGCTGTTCCAGCAAACTGCGCAGCGTCGGGATAAGCGTAATGTGCTGGCAGAAGAAGTAAAAATTCTGCACATCGCGGGCTTTCGCCTGTTGCAGAGTGATGGCGGTGGTCGGCATGGTGGTTTCAAAACCTAAGCCGAAGAATACCACTTTACGGGTTGGATTCTCCTGCGCCAGTTTCAACGCATCCATTGGCGAGTAAACGATGCGCACATCGGCACCGCGTGCTTTTGCTTGCAACAGCGACCCCTGTTTCCCTGGTACGCGCATGGCATCGCCAAAGGTACAGAAGATGACTTCCGGATGGCTGGCAATCTCCACGCAGGTGTCGATTCTACCCATTGGCAGTACGCACACCGGGCAACCCGGACCGTGGATAAACTCAACGTTTTCCGGTAGCAACTGGTCGAGGCCGAATTTAAAAATGGCGTGGGTATGACCGCCACACACTTCCATAATCCGCAGAGGGCGTTCGGCGGTGTAAGAGAGATGTGAAGCACGTTCGCGCAGATGCTCAATTAACTGCATTACCTGTTCCGGCGCGCGATATTCATCAACAAAACGCATTATTTTTCCTCGCCATACAACAGCGCGCCGACATCTGGCTCAACGTCAAACATGTTTTGTAAGGCGTCGAGAGTGTCGCGTGCTTCGGCTTCATTAATTACGCTCATGGCAAAGCCAACGTGAACCAGTACCCACTGGCCCACGCGTGGCTGACCGTTTTCATCGCAGCTGCCGACTAACGTTAAATCGACATCGCGCTGAATGCCGCAGACGTCGACTTTCGCCTGGTTGCCGTCAATAGTGCGGATCTGGCCGGGAACGCCTATGCACATCGCTGTGTCTCCAGCCAGTTCAGCCACTGGTCCATCCCTTCGCCGCTGGTGGCGGAAATAAGGATGATTTCAATTTCTGGATTGACTTCACGGGCGCAGGCGATGCACTTCTCAACGTCAAAGTTGAGATACGGCAGCAAGTCAACTTTGTTGAGCAGCATCAGCGAGGCGGCGGCAAACATGTGCGGATATTTCAGCGGTTTGTCTTCACCTTCGGTAACGGAAAGCACCGCCACTTTGTGTTTTTCACCGAGATCGAAGCTGGCCGGGCAAACGAGGTTACCGACGTTTTCGATAAACAGAATACCGTTATCATCCAGTGGCAGGCGCGGCGCGGCGTCGGCAATCATCTGTGCGTCAAGATGGCAGCCTTTACCGGTGTTCACCTGAATCGCTGGTGTGCCGGTAGCGCGAATGCGCGCGGCATCGTTCACGGTTTGCTGGTCGCCTTCAATAACCGCGCACGGAACGCTGTCTTTCAGGCGCATTAAGGTTTCCGTCAGCAGGGTGGTTTTACCGGAACCAGGGCTGGAAACCAGGTTGAGCACCAGTTGCTTGCGGGCAGCAAAGCGCGCGCGGTTGCGTTCAGCCAGACGGTTATTTTTGTCCAGCACGTCAATTTCGACTTCCAGCATCCGACGCTGGCTCATGCCCGGCGCGTGAGTGCCCGCTTCGCCATGACCGTAATGCAGGTCGCCTTCTTCAGTCTGGCTGGGGGTAAATTCAGGCGCTTTAATGCCGGTGATTTTCATCTTCGGGCGTGCCGCCGGGGCAAATGGCGCGCTACGAAACGCGGAATGAGGGTTATGTTCATCACCCTCAATATAGAGGTTGCCTTCACCGCAACCGCATGTTGTACACATCGCTCACTCCTGGTCTATTTCTATCCGCCGAATCTGTAAACCGTCGTCTGCCACAATCTGTAGCATGTCACCATGACACAGTGGACAGCGGCGGACGCGCTGGGTCAGTAGCGTCACATACTGTTGGCATGTTTCACACCAGCATTCGGCCTCTTGTTCTTCGAGGTGCAGTTTACAACCTTCCGCCACGCTGCCGCGGCAAACCAGATCAAAACAAAAGGCAAGAGAGCTGGTTTCGACACAAGAAAATGCGCCAATTTTGAGCCAGACCCCAGTTACGCGTTTTGCGCCGTGTTTTGCGGCCTGCTGTTCGATCAATTCCAGTGCCCGTTGGCAGAGGGTTATTTCGTGCATATCGCCTCCCATTAACTATTGCCAGCTACAAGCAATAATTGTGCCAGTGTTGATTATCCCTGCGGTGAATAATGTCGATGATGTCGAAATGACACGTCGACACGGCGACGAAATTCATCTTTAGCTTAGAAATCGCTTTAATAACAATGAATTAAAAGTTGGCACAGAAAATGCTTAAAGCTGGCATCTCTGTTAAACGGGTAACCTGACAATGACTATTTGGGAAATAAGCGAGAAAGCCGATTACATCGCACAGCGGCATCGTCGCCTACAGGACCAGTGGCACATCTACTGCAATTCGCTGGTTCAGGGGATCACGTTATCGAAAGCGCGCCTGCATCACGCCATGAGCTGCGCGCCGGACAAAGAACTCTGTTTCGTCCTTTTTGAACATTTTCGCATTTACGTCACCCTGGCGGATGGCTTTAACAGCCACACCATCGAGTATTACGTCGAAACAAAAGATGGCGAAGACAAACAGCGGATTGCGCAGGCGCAGTTGAGCATTGACGGCATGATTGATGGCAAGGTCAACATCCGCGATCGCGAACAAGTTTTGGAACACTATCTCGAAAAAATCGCTGGCGTTTACGACAGCTTATATACCGCCATTGAAAACAATGTGCCGGTGAATTTAAGCCAACTGGTAAAGGGACAAAGCCCGGTAGCATGAGCTGAGGCTTTGCCCGTTTTGCAGGCGTTACGCCTGTTTGGGGATGGGCGTGTCGATGAGTGTCGAAAATGACATTTCATCGGCATGTTTTCGTCAAAAATGACAATCACCTGAGGAATGCCTGGTGAATCGTTTTGTAATTGCTGACTCCACGCTCTGTATCGGCTGCCACACTTGTGAGGCTGCCTGTTCAGAGACGCATCGCCAGCACGGCCTGCAATCAATGCCGCGCCTGCGAGTGATGCTAAATGAAAAAGAATCTGCGCCGCAGCTCTGTCATCACTGTGAAGATGCACCCTGCGCGGTGGTCTGCCCGGTTAACGCCATCACTCGTGTTGATGGTGCTGTGCAGTTGAATGAAAGTCTGTGCGTAAGCTGCAAACTGTGTGGTATCGCCTGCCCGTTTGGCGCAATTGAATTTTCCGGCAGCCGTCCGCTGGATATTCCGGCAAACGCCAATACCCCGAAAGCGCCACCGGCACCGCCTGCTCCGGCGCGTGTCAGCACATTGCTTGACTGGGTGCCAGGTATTCGCGCGATCGCCGTCAAATGTGACCTTTGTAGCTTTGATGAACAAGGTCCGGCCTGCGTGCGGATGTGCCCGACTAAAGCCCTGCATCTGGTGGATAACACCGATATCGCCCGCGTCAGCAAACGTAAGCGTGAGCTGACTTTTAACACGGACTTTGGCGATCTCACCTTGTTTCAGCAGGCTCAAAGTGGAGAGGCTAAATGAGCGCAATTTCCCTGATCAATAGCGGCGTGGCGTGGTTTGTCGCCGCCGCTGTTCTGGCATTTCTCTTTTCTTTTCAAAAAGCGCTAAGTGGCTGGATAGCCGGAATTGGCGGCGCGGTGGGTAGCCTGTATACGGCAGCCGCGGGCTTCACTGTGCTGACTGGCGCGGTTGGCGTGAGCGGTGCGCTGTCGCTGGTAAGCTACGATGTGCAAATCTCTCCGCTTAACGCGATTTGGCTGATTACGCTCGGTCTGTGCGGTCTGTTTGTCAGCCTCTACAACATTGACTGGCATCGCCACGCGCAGGTGAAATGCAACGGCTTGCAGATCAATATGTTGATGGCTGCCGCCGTCTGTGCCGTCATCGCCAGCAACCTCGGCATGTTCGTGGTAATGGCCGAAATCATGGCCCTGTGTGCGGTGTTCCTCACCAGCAACAGCAAAGAGGGCAAACTGTGGTTTGCGCTGGGGCGTCTTGGCACTCTGCTGCTGGCGATTGCCTGCTGGCTGCTGTGGCAGCGTTACGGTACGCTGGATCTGCGCCTGCTGGATATGCGTATGCAACAGCTGCCGCTCGGTTCCGATATCTGGCTGCTCGGTGTGATTGGCTTTGGCCTGCTGGCCGGGATTATTCCGCTGCACGGCTGGGTGCCACAGGCACATGCCAACGCCTCTGCGCCAGCTGCCGCGCTGTTTTCCACGGTAGTCATGAAAATTGGCCTGCTGGGCATTTTAACTCTGTCACTACTGGGCGGTAATGCACCGCTGTGGTGGGGGATCGTACTGCTGGTACTCGGCATGATCACCGCATTCGTCGGCGGTCTGTATGCGTTGATGGAACACAATATCCAACGTCTGCTGGCTTACCACACCCTGGAAAATATCGGCATTATCCTGCTGGGGCTGGGCGCTGGCGTAACGGGTATCGCGCTCGAACAACCGGCGCTGATTGCCCTTGGTCTGGTTGGTGGTCTGTACCATCTGATTAACCATAGCCTGTTCAAGAGCGTACTGTTCCTTGGTGCGGGGAGCGTCTGGTTCCGTACCGGTCATCGCGATATCGAAAAACTCGGTGGTATTGGCAAGAAAATGCCGGTTATCTCCATCGCCATGTTAGTCGGGCTGATGGCAATGGCTGCGCTGCCGCCGCTGAACGGTTTTGCCGGGGAATGGGTTATCTATCAATCCTTCTTCAAACTGAGCAATAGTGGCGCGTTTGTTGCCCGTCTGTTCGGGCCGCTGCTCGCCGTGGGTCTGGCAATTACCGGTGCGCTGGCGGTGATGTGTATGGCGAAAGTTTATGGCGTTACTTTCCTCGGCGCGCCGCGTACCAAAGAGGCCGAAAACGCCACCTGTGCGCCGCTCCTGATGAGCGTAAGCGTAGTGGCACTGGCGATTTGCTGCGTAATTGGCGGTGTTGCTGCGCCGTGGCTACTGCCGATGCTCTCTGCTGCTGTACCTCTGCCGCTGGAGCCTGCTAACACCACCGTTTCTCAACCGATGATCACGTTGCTGCTGATTGCCTGCCCGCTGCTGCCGTTCATCATTATGGCGATTTGCAAAGGCGATCGTTTGCCGTCGCGTTCCCGCGGCGCGGCCTGGGTGTGCGGCTACGATCATGAAAAATCAATGGTGATTACCGCTCACGGTTTTGCCATGCCGGTGAAACAGGCGTTTGCGCCGGTGCTGAAACTACGCAAATGGTTGAATCCGGTGTCGCTGGTGCCGGGCTGGCAGTGCGAGGGGAGTGCGTTGCTGTTCCGCCGGATGGCGCTGGTTGAACTGGCGGTGCTGGTGGTGATTATTGTTTCACGAGGAGCCTGAGAATGAGTGTTTTATATCCGTTAATTCAGGCGCTGGTGCTATTTGCCGTTGCGCCGCTGCTCTCCGGTATTACCCGTGTGGCGCGTGCCCGTCTGCATAACCGTCGCGGGCCGGGCGTGTTGCAGGAGTATCGCGACATTATCAAACTGCTGGGGCGTCAGAGCGTTGGCCCGGATGCCTCCGGCTGGGTGTTCCGCCTGACGCCGTATGTGATGGTGGGCGTCATGCTGACTATCGCCACTGCGCTGCCGGTGGTGACCGTCGGTTCTCCGCTGCCGCAACTGGGCGATTTGATCACCTTACTGTATCTCTTCGCCATCGCGCGTTTCTTCTTTGCCATTTCTGGTCTGGATACCGGTAGCCCGTTTACCGCTATCGGCGCGAGCCGTGAAGCGATGCTTGGCGTGTTGGTTGAACCGATGCTGCTGCTTGGTCTGTGGGTCGCCGCACAGGTTGCCGGTTCCACCAACATCAGCAACATCACCGACACCGTTTATCACTGGCCACTGAGCCAGAGCATCCCGCTGGTGCTGGCGCTTTGTGCCTGTGCGTTCGCCACTTTTATCGAAATGGGCAAACTGCCGTTCGACCTGGCGGAAGCCGAGCAGGAGTTGCAGGAAGGTCCGCTCTCTGAGTATAGCGGCAGCGGCTTTGGCGTCATGAAATGGGGCATCAGCCTGAAACAGCTGGTGGTGTTGCAGATGTTCGTCGGGGTGTTTATTCCGTGGGGACAAATGGAAACCTTCACCGTCGGTGGGCTGCTGCTGGCGCTGGTGATTGCCATCGTCAAACTGGTGGTCGGCGTACTGGTTATCGCGCTGTTCGAAAACAGCATGGCCCGTCTGCGTCTTGATATTACTCCGCGCATTACCTGGGCTGGGTTTGGCTTTGCATTTTTAGCGTTCGTCTCCTTGCTGGCGGCGTGATTAAAGAGAGTTTGAGCATGTCTGAAGAAAAATTAGGTCAACATTATCTCGCCGCGCTGAATGAGGCATTTCCTGGCGTCGTGCTGGACCACGCCTGGCAGACCAAAGATCAGCTAACCGTCACCGTGAAGGTGAACTACCTGCCGGAAGTGGTGGAGTTTCTCTACTACAAACAAGGGGGTTGGCTGTCGGTGCTGTTTGGTAACGACGAACGCAAACTGAATGGTCATTACGCCGTTTATTACGTGCTGTCGATGGAGAAGGGCACCAAGTGTTGGGTAACGGTTCGCGTCGAAGTTGACGCCAACAAACCGGAGTATCCTTCCGTGACGCCGCGCGTTCCGGCGGCGGTGTGGGGCGAGCGTGAAGTGCGCGATATGTACGGTTTGATTCCGGTTGGTCTGCCGGATGAACGTCGTCTGGTGCTGCCGGATGACTGGCCGGATGAACTTTATCCTCTGCGTAAAGACAGCATGGATTATCGTCAGCGTCCGGCACCGACTACCGATGCTGAAACCTACGAGTTCATCAACGAACTGGGCGACAAGAAAAACAACGTCGTGCCGATTGGTCCACTGCACGTCACTTCTGACGAACCGGGTCACTTCCGTCTGTTCGTCGATGGTGAAAACATTATCGACGCCGACTACCGCCTGTTCTACGTCCATCGCGGCATGGAAAAACTGGCGGAAACCCGTATGGGTTACAACGAAGTGACCTTCCTCTCTGACCGTGTGTGCGGGATCTGCGGCTTTGCTCACAGCACCGCCTATACCACGTCGGTGGAAAACGCGATGGGTATTCAGGTGCCAGAACGCGCGCAGATGATCCGCGCCATTCTGCTGGAGGTAGAACGCCTGCACTCGCATCTGCTCAATCTCGGCCTGGCCTGTCACTTTACCGGCTTCGACTCCGGCTTTATGCAGTTCTTCCGCGTGCGTGAAACCTCCATGAAAATGGCAGAGATCCTTACCGGTGCACGTAAAACCTACGGCCTGAACCTGATCGGCGGGATTCGTCGCGATCTGCTGAAAGACGACATGATCCAGACCCGCCAGCTGGCACAACAGATGCGTCGTGAAGTGCAGGAGCTGGTGGATGTGCTGCTGAGCACACCGAACATGGAACAACGCACCGTCGGCATTGGTCGTCTGGACCCGGAAATCGCTCGCGACTTCAGTAACGTTGGCCCGATGGTTCGTGCCAGCGGTCACGCCCGTGATACCCGTGCCGATCACCCGTTTGTTGGTTATGGCCTGCTGCCAATGGAAGTCCACAGCGAGCAGGGCTGCGACGTTATTTCCCGTCTGAAAGTGCGTATCAACGAAGTCTATACCGCGCTGAATATGATCGATTACGGTCTGGATAACCTGCCGGGCGGCCCGCTGATGGTGGAAGGCTTTACCTACATTCCGCACCGTTTCGCGCTGGGCTTTGCCGAAGCGCCGCGCGGCGACGATATCCACTGGAGCATGACCGGCGACAACCAGAAGCTGTACCGCTGGCGCTGCCGTGCGGCGACCTACGCGAACTGGCCGACCCTGCGCTACATGCTGCGCGGTAACACCGTTTCCGATGCGCCGTTGATTATCGGTAGCCTGGACCCTTGCTACTCCTGTACCGACCGCATGACCGTGGTCGATGTACGTAAGAAGAAGAGCAAAGTGGTGCCGTACAAAGAACTCGAGCGTTACAGCATTGAGCGTAAAAACTCGCCGCTGAAATAAGGAATCGCCATGTTTACCTTTATCAAAAAAGTCATCAAAACCGGCACGGCGACTTCGTCTTATCCGCTGGAGCCGATTGCGGTTGATAAAAACTTCCGTGGTAAGCCAGAGCAGAACCCGCAGCAGTGCATTGGCTGTGCGGCTTGCGTCAATGCCTGCCCGTCAAACGCCTTAACGGTTGAAACCGACCTCGCCACTGGTGAGCTGGCGTGGCAGTTTGACCTTGGGCGCTGCATCTTCTGTGGGCGCTGCGAAGAAGTCTGCCCGACAGCGGCGATCAAACTGTCGCAAGAATACGAACTGGCGGTGTGGAAGAAAGAAGACTTCCTGCAACAGTCCCGCTTCGCGCTGTGCAACTGCCGCGTCTGCAATCGTCCTTTCGCCGTCCAGAAAGAGATCGACTACGCCATTGCGCTGCTTAAGCACAACGGCGACAGCCGCGCGGAAAACCACCGCGAAAGCTTTGAGACTTGCCCGGAATGTAAGCGCCAGAAATGCCTGGTGCCGTCCGACCGTATTGAACTGACTCGCCATATGAAAGAGGCCATCTGATGAGCAATTTATTAGGCCCCCGTGACGCCAACGGCATTCCGGTCCCGATGACGGTGGATGAATCCATCGCCAGCATGAAGGCGTCGTTACTGAAAAAAATCAAACGTTCTGCCTACGTTTATCGCGTGGACTGCGGCGGCTGTAACGGTTGCGAAATCGAAATTTTCGCCACGCTTTCGCCGCTGTTCGATGCAGAACGCTTCGGCATTAAAGTTGTTCCGTCACCGCGTCATGCGGATATTTTACTGTTTACCGGCGCGGTCACCCGTGCAATGCGATCCCCTGCGCTGCGTGCGTGGCAGTCCGCGCCGGACCCGAAAATCTGTATCTCCTACGGTGCCTGCGGTAACAGCGGCGGGATCTTCCACGATCTCTACTGCGTGTGGGGCGGTACGGATAAAATCGTCCCGGTGGATGTCTACATTCCGGGGTGCCCGCCAACGCCTGCCGCCACGCTGTACGGCTTTGCGATGGCGCTCGGCCTGCTGGAGCAGAAAATTCACGCCCGTGGGCCGGGTGAGCAGGATGAACAACCGGCGGAGATTCTGCATGGCGATATGGTGCAGCCGCTGCGCGTGAAAGTGGATCGCGAAGCACGCCGACTGGCGGGTTATCGTTACGGTCGTCAGATTGCCGATGACTTCCTGACACAGTTAGGGCAGGGCGAAGAACAGGTTGCACGTTGGCTGGAAGCGGAAAACGATCCGCGTCTGAACGAGATTGTCAGCCATCTGAATCATGTTGTTGAAGAGGCGCGTATCCGATGAGTGAAAAGGTGGTGTTCAGTCAACTGAGCCGTAAATTCATTGATGAGAACGATGCTACGCCCGCCGAGGCGCAGCAGGTGGTCTATTACAGCCTGGCGATTGGTCACCACCTTGGGGTTATCGATTGCCTGGAAGCGGCGCTTACCTGCCCGTGGGATGAATATCTGGCATGGATTGCCACTCTGGAGGCGGGCAGCGAAGCCCGCCGCAAAATGGAAGGCGTGCCGAAATATGGTGAGATCGTCATCGACATTAACCATGTGCCGATGCTGGCCAACGCATTCGATAAAGCCCGGGCAGCGCAAACTTCGCAGCAGAAGGAATGGAGTACAATGCTGTTAAGTATGCTGCATGATATTCATCAGGAAAACGCCATCTATTTGATGGTGAGGAGACTGCGTGACTGACGTTTTACTCTGTGTTGGCAATAGCATGATGGGCGATGATGGCGCAGGCCCGCTACTGGCGGAAAAGTGCGCTGCCGCGCCGAAAGGTAACTGGGTAGTGATTGACGGCGGTAGCGCACCGGAAAACGACATTGTCGCTATTCGCGAACTGCGCCCGACACGGCTGCTTATTGTCGACGCCACGGATATGGGGCTAAACCCTGGCGAGATCCGCATCATCGACCCGGCTGACATCGCCGAGATGTTTATGATGACTACCCATAACATGCCGCTGAACTATCTTATCGACCAGTTGAAAGAAGATATTGGCGAAGTGATTTTCCTTGGCATCCAGCCGGATATCGTCGGCTTTTACTACCCGATGACTCAGCAGATTAAAGATGCGGTGGAAACGGTGTATCAGCGGCTGGAAGGCTGGGAAGGAAATGGCGGCTTCGCGCAGTTAGCGGCGGAAGAAGAGTAGTTTTTCAGTAAGGAATTCAGGGAATTGAACATCAGGACAGGGATGTGCGCTTTTTTATTGAGCTTAGTGCTGCCTGCGCAGGCTACCAGCTTTACCGAATATCTACCGATGAGTGACAGCGAATACGCGCAAAAGCGGGCGCTGAAACCTCTCTTAACCCTGCCTTATGATGCCGAGCAAACCTGGCATTTTAGAAAAGTGGGCATTGCAGGCGTAACGCTTGAGAAGATGCCAAATGAAGAGGATTACTGGCGATTAACCGCTAAGGACCGTGCCGGTAAATCCTGGTTTGTGCCTGTGGGTGTGCTGCAAAATATGGCGGGTAATGCGCAATTTTACCGTGCTGACCTCGATCGTAATGGCATTCAGGATTTGGTTATCTGGCGAGGTGTTTCGGGAAACGGGCTGGCGCCTTCCTCGTTTTTGATCCTGATGACCTTTAATCAGCAAGGTCGCCCGTGTGTTTTCCAGGTCGATGGTTTTTACACCGCAAACGAAACTGGCGTTGATGATTTGCTTGATTTACAAGGCAATGGTCACACGCAATTGCTGGATATGCAGTTTGATTCCGGTTACTGGATAACCAGTTTGTATCAGGTAAAAGAGGCCAAATGGCAGCGCGTTCACGGCTGGTTTGGCAAGTTAAGCTACCCCGCACTCACGCGTTTTACCTATACCTCCAACCGTAAACTCGTCATTAAACCTGTCGCCGGACGTAACCCGCAAACGAAAGATCTGGCGCTGACACAGCGTTGTTTAATAAAGGGTGATGTGCTTGATGGGGTGAATCAGAACTGACTTTTTGCAGAGTGGCTATGAGGATTTTTGTAGTAATTATATCGTGCGCAAGTGTTTACATATTGTGAACTTGGATTTGATAAGCTATAGTGTTCCGAACATATAAGGATAGAACTCGCAGATGTGGCTGTTTACTTACTATAAGGAAGTTAAAACTTAAAAATGCACATCATTTCTAAAGCGCCATTTGAAGAGTGTGCGCGCAAATATCCTAACGACGCTCTGGCTCTACACTCATTGTATCGGGTTATTAAGGAAACGGATTTTTCTACGCCAGAAGAAATGCGAACGGCTTTTCCCAACCTCGACAATTTTAAATATCGCAACAAATGGTACGTTCTGGATGTCGGCGGGAACAATCTTAGGGTTATTGCCTACATAAACTTTGTTAATAAGCGGTTCTTTGTGAAGCACATCACGAATCACGCAGAGTATGACAAACTGACACGTTACTACAGAGAGAACAAAGAATGACTGCTAATGCTGCACGCGCTGTTAAAGCAACAAGAGAACTGGTCAATGCAGTCCCCTTTCTGGGAGGCAGTGACTCAGAAGATGATTATCGTGAAGCACTGGAACTGGTCGAATATTTGATTGAAGAAGATGACACCAATCCACTTATCGACTTTCTGGCGAGCCGCATTGCAGAATATGAAAACAACAACGAAAAGTTTGCAGAGTTCGACAAAGCCGTTGCGGCAATGCCTGTTGGTGTGGCGTTACTTCGCACGCTGATTGATCAACATAATCTGACCTATGCAGATTTGAAGAACGAAATCGGCTCTAAATCCCTGGTCAGCCAGATCTTGTCTGGACAACGATCCTTGACGATACCCCACATTAAGGCACTTTCAGCCCGATTTGGCGTTAAGCCGGAATGGTTTCTTTGACTGATGGCAGACGCTAAATCGCCTGATGCGCTACGCCTGTCGGGCTTTGAAAGGGCGCAGATTCTTAATTTTGCGCGCCCTTGTTTGTCATTCAGGCTGTTGTCTTTACTACTCTTAATTTATCAGTAATCTCAATCAGATATGCTTTTGCCTTTTCGCGTGCTCGCCCCTCAAAAAGCATTATCCACTCATGTGTGTCGTCGATTGTTTGTAAACGGCCCTGGAGTTTTTTGCTGAAAATCGACGTGAGCCGATAACTGTCGAGTTGATCAATTTGTTTACTCGATGTGATTTTTTCCCCGGCTGCTTTTTGAATGATAAGTTCGACGAGACCGATAACATTATTATCGTAGAGAAATTCTTCATCTCCCTGAAATCCGAACAAATCTTCATGCTGGCTTAAGCGTTGAACAATTGACTCGGCATCAAAGGTCGAATCATCTTGCAGTTGTTCCTCTACCCAATTAATCAAATCCAGCCCTTCGTCGCTTTCGAGAGCCTCCATTCCCCATGAACCCATTTTGTATCCTTACCTGTTATTTCAGTCGGAATTGTATTATTTAATAAAGGTTCATCGCTAATCTGCGATGAACCTCAAAATACAATCATATGGATAGCTGACAAAGTGGTCATTGTTCACGCCGTATCCGGCACGGTTGCTTCCCTTAAATCCTCCCCGTTACTGGCAATTACTTTTTTATACCACCAGAACGACTTGTCGGAAAAAAGTACCCAGATGTGGACTGGCAACGATAAATACTGTCATCACATGTCATCGTCACTAGTGTCGATGACATCGTTTTTCCTGTAGTACAGAATTTAATTTCCTTAAATAACAGTAAATTAAAAACTGGCATGATTTGTGAATGTATCGGCGCATTAACTGTCATTGCTGGAGAATTTGATGAACCGTTTCATCATTGCTGACGCGAGTAAATGTATTGGTTGCCGTACCTGTGAAGTAGCGTGCGTGGTTTCTCATCAGGAAAATCAGGACTGTGCATCGCTGACCCCGGAAACATTTTTACCGCGTATCCATGTCATTAAAGGTGTGAACATTTCCACGGCGACAGTTTGCCGTCAGTGTGAAGATGCACCGTGCGCTAACGTCTGCCCGAATGGTGCTATCAGCCGTGATAAAGGGTTTGTTCATGTCATGCAGGAACGTTGTATTGGTTGCAAAACCTGCGTTGTGGCTTGCCCGTATGGTGCGATGGAAGTGGTGGTGCGTCCGGTGATTCGCAACAGCGGCGCAGGGCTGAATGTACGGGCTGACAAAGCCGAAGCCAATAAATGCGACCTGTGCAACCATCGTGAAGACGGCCCGGCGTGTATGGCGGCTTGCCCGACCCATGCGCTGATTTGTGTCGATCGTAATAAACTTGAACAACTGAGCGCAGAAAAACGCCGCCGCACGGCGCTGATGTTCTAAAAATCTTACAGAACTGTTCTGGTATCAAAGGAATTCCCGGAAATATTCGTAGAATACGAAGCGGGCGGTATCGCCGACCTGTGACTGCCGGATGCGACGCTGTCGTGTCCGGCAGGGCGGGTTACGCAATTCATGATGGCGGGAATAACTCAATGGCAAAAAACACATCTTGCGGTGTCCAACTGCGTATTCGTGGCAAAGTGCAGGGCGTCGGTTTTCGTCCGTTTGTCTGGCAACTGGCACAGCAATTAAATCTTCACGGCGATGTCTGTAATGACGGCGATGGCGTAGAAGTCCGGCTGCTGGAAGATCCGGAAACGTTTCTTGTTCAATTGCATCAGCACTGCCCGCCACTGGCGCGTATTGATAGCGTCGAGCGTGAGCCGTTTATCTGGTCACAACTGCCCACTGAGTTCACCATCCGCCAGAGCGCGGGTGGCGTCATGAATACGCAAATTGTTCCCGATGCCGCCACTTGCCCTGCTTGCCTTGCCGAAATGAATACCCCAGGCGAACGACGCTGGCGTTATCCGTTTATCAACTGTACCCACTGTGGCCCGCGTTTCACCATTATTCGCGCCATGCCTTACGACCGCCCGTTTACCGTGATGGCGGCGTTTCCGCTGTGTCCGGCTTGTGACAAAGAGTACTGTGACCCGCTCGATCGTCGCTTCCACGCCCAGCCGGTGGCCTGCCCGGAGTGTGGCCCCCATCTTGAATGGGTAAGTCATGGTGAACATGCAGAACAAGAGGCGGCATTACAGGCAGCTATCGCACAGTTAAAAATGGGCAACATTGTCGCCATCAAAGGGATTGGCGGATTTCATCTTGCCTGCGATGCACGTAACAGTAACGCGGTGGCGACACTTCGGGCGCGCAAACATCGCCCGGCGAAACCGCTGGCGGTCATGTTGCCAGTGGCTGACGATTTACCAGACGCTGCGCGCCAGTTGCTTACCACGCCCGCCGCGCCGATTGTGCTGGTGGATAAAAAATATGTACCTGAGCTTTGTGATGATATCGCCCCTGGCCTTAACGAAGTCGGGGTAATGTTGCCTGCGAACCCGCTCCAGCATTTGCTGTTACAGGAACTGCAATGCCCGCTGGTGATGACCTCCGGCAACCTGAGCGGTAAACCACCGGCTATCAGCAACGAACAGGCGCTGGCGGATTTGCAGGGCATTGCCGACGGATTCTTGATACATAACCGCGACATCGTGCAGCGGATGGATGATTCGGTGGTGCGCGAAAGCGGCGAAATGCTGCGCCGTTCGCGGGGGTATGTGCCGGATGCGCTGGCTTTGCCTCCGGGCTTTAAAAATGTTCCGCCTGTGCTGTGTCTCGGTGCGGATCTGAAAAACACCTTCAGCCTGGTGCGCGGCGAACAAGCGGTGTTGAGTCAGCATCTGGGCGATTTAAGTGACGATGGCATCCAGATGCAGTGGCGCGAAGCGTTACGCCTGATGCAAAACATCTACGATTTCACTCCGCAATACGTTGTGCATGACGCGCATCCGGGCTATGTCTCCAGCCAGTGGGCGCGCGAAATGAATCTGCCGACGCAAACGGTACTGCATCATCATGCCCACGCAGCGGCGTGTCTGGCAGAACACCTCTGGCCTCTGGATGGCGGAGATGTCATTGCGTTGACGCTCGACGGTATTGGTATGGGGGAGAACGGCGCTTTATGGGGGGGCGAGTGCCTGCGGGTGAACTATCGTGAATGCCAGCACCTGGGCGGCTTGCCCGCGGTGGCGCTTCCGGGGGGCGATTTGGCTGCGAAGCAGCCGTGGCGAAACCTGCTGGCGCAGTGCCTGCGCTTTGTGCCGGAGTGGCAGAATTACTCTGAAACGGCAAGTGTGCAACAGCAAAACTGGAGCGTGCTGGCGCGGGCTATTGAGCGTGGAATTAACGCGCCGCTGGCATCGTCGTGTGGACGTTTGTTCGATGCCGTAGCGGCGGCGCTGGGCTGTGCGCCAGCCACGTTAAGTTATGAAGGTGAAGCGGCTTGTGCTCTGGAGGCACTCGCAGCTCCGTGCCACAGAGTGACGCATCCGGTGACGATGCCGCTGGTGGACAATCAACTGGATCTCGCCACTTTCTGGCAGCAGTGGCTGAGCTGGCAGGCTCCGGTTAATCAACGCGCGTGGGCGTTTCATGATGCGCTGGCGCAGGGTTTTGCCGCGTTGATGCGTGAGCAGGCCACGATGCGGGGTATCACTACGCTGGTATTTAGCGGCGGAGTTATTCATAACCGTTTGCTGCGTGCACGTCTGGCGCATTATCTCGCTGATTTCACATTGCTCTTTCCACAGAGTTTACCTGCGGGCGATGGCGGGTTGTCTCTGGGGCAGGGGGTTATTGTTGCGGCGCGTTGGTTGGCAGGGGAAGTCCAGAACGGATAAAACGTGCTGCATTTGGACACCATTGCCGGATGCGGCGTAAACGCCTTATCCGGCCTACATATTCATCCCCGCAGGTCGGATAAGACGCGCCAGCGTCGCATCCGACATTTTGGGACAGTGCAGGATGCGACATAAACGTATTATGTGATCAACACATGTGTTCCCTGTAGGTCGGATAAGACGCGTCAGCGCCGCATCCGACATTTGGGGCACTGTAGCTCGCCTACATCGACAACGTTTTCAACAATCCAAATGCCTCTTTCATCCGATCCTCACTGACCACAAAGGCGCGAAGCTGGTCAGCATCGTCAACGCCGCGTGCCACCATTCCCTGGCGTTCGGTATTAATTTGCCAGCGTAAATCCTGACGCTGGGTTTCGCCTGCCAGATGCAGCGGTAATTCCGGCGTTTTGATTTTCACCAGCATCGCCGGGAGTTTCAGCGGCGTGTTATTGCCGAGAAGATTTTTTGCCAGCACCATCGCGCTAAGTTGAATCGGCTGGAGGAACGGCAATACCTGACCGTTAATTTCCGCGCAATCGCCCAGCGCATAAATATCGGCATTACTGGTTTGCAGATAACTATCGACGCAAACGCCGCGATTAATCGTCAGCCCGGCGCGTCGTGCCAGGGCGGTTTCCGGGCGCAGTCCGGTGGCGGCAATTACCGCATCCACTTCGATGCAGCGCTGGCGGTCCAGCGTTGCCAGAATGCCAGAATCTGTTTTTTCTAGTCCCTGCAACTGAGATTTCAACAGCAGATGAACGCCCATCTCCGTCAACCGATGCTGCAAGCGGCTGCTGACTTCCGTTGGCATTAACGACGCCAGAATACTGGCAGCGTTGTCGATTAGCGTGACCGCTTTGCCTGCCCGACAAAAATCCATCGCCAGTTCACTACCAATCAAACCACCGCCGACAATCAACACGCGTCGGGCATCCCGCAGTTGCGTTTCACAGGCGCGATACTCTTGCTGACTATTTAACGTCAGCATTAACTCACGCCCGGGCACTGGCGGGACAAAGGCGCTGGCACCGGTTGCCAGCACTAACTTGTCGTATTGCCACTGATTATTCTGACTTTTCACCACATGGGCTTCGGCATCGATATCCGTTACCCAGGTGTGCGGAAACAGGCGCAGATTAAACTGCTCGGCAAATTCACCTGCCGTCTGGCGGGTAAGGTCGTCGGCACGTTGCCCCTGACTGATAACATGGCTGAGGTCAGGTTTGTTGTACTCATCCATGCTGTCGGCGGCAATCAGGGTTAATGGAATACTGGCGTCCTGTTTGCGAATATTTTTCACCAGTTGGCGGGCGGCGAAGCCCGAACCAATGATCACAATGCCGTTGCTCATTTTGCCTCCGATGCCAGTTCGTCAAAGACGTCTTTGCCGAGAGAGCATTCCGGGCACAGGAAGTTATCCGGGACTTCACTCCACGGCGTTCCTGGCGCAACGTCCTGCATTGGCTCGCCTTTTGCCGGATCGTAAATCCACTGGCAGACGCTGCATTGCATCCGTGGGCCGAGGTCAGCCGTCGTGGCGGCAGAGGTTTCTTCTTTAACCACCGTATTCACCGTGCTCTGCGGCAGCGGCGCGAGCGCCCACTGACGGGCGATTTCGCGACCGTGTTCACGACATAACTCCAGAGCGTCCTGGTCTGGTCGCCATTTGGCTTTCAGGCTAAGCGACATTTCGAAACCCGCATCCTGCAGGCGCGTGGAAAGACGATCCACCGCACCGCCGCTCCAGCCGTGAGAGCCGAAAGCGCTGGCGCGTTTGTTACGGAAGCGTAATCCGGTCATCTCCTCCACCAGCCCGGCGATTTTCGGCATCATCACATTATTCATCGTAGAAGTGCCGACCAGTACGCCTTTTGAGCGGAAGACATTGGTCAGGATTTCGTTTTTATCGCTTCGGGCGACGTTGAAAATTTTCACCGCCACGCGTGGGTCGGTTTCCGCAATCCCTTGGGCGATAGCGTCAGCCATCATGCGGGTGTTATTCGACATGGTGTCGTAGAAAATGGTGATTCTGTCTTCCTGATAATCCGCCGCCCATTTCAGGTACAGCTCGACAATTTGCGTCGGGTTATCGCGCCATACCACGCCGTGAGAGGTCGCTATCATATCGACTGGCAAGTTAAAGCCCAGGATCTCGGTAATTTTCGGCGTTACCAGGCGGCTGAACGGCGTCAGGATATTGGCGTAGTAACGCTGGCACTGCTCGAAAAGCTCAGTCTGATCCACTTCATCGTTGAACAGATGCTCGTCGCAGTAGTGCTGACCGAAAGCATCGTTACTGAACAGCACCGCGTCGCCTGTCAGGTAAGTCATCATGCTGTCCGGCCAGTGCAGCATTGGCGTTTCGACAAAAATGAGCTGTTTGCCGTTGCCGATATCCAGCGTGTCGCCAGTTTTCACCACATTAAAATTCCACTCCGGATGATGGTGATGACCATTTATCGAGTCGATAGCGTTGGCTGTACAGTAGATCGGCGTATCGGGAATTTGCGCCATCAGTTCGGTCAGCGCCCCGGCGTGGTCCTCTTCAGCATGGTTAATTACGATGTAATCGATATCTGCCAGATCGATTTCATTACGCAGGTTCTGCACAAATTCGCGGCTGAATTTATGGTCGACGGTGTCGATCAGCACGTTTTTTTCTTCGCGGATGAGGTAGCTGTTGTAGCTGCTGCCGCGCAGCGTTTTATATTCTGTACCGTGAAAATCACGCACTTCCCAGTCACGTTGACCAACCCAATGAATGTTATTTTTCACCACAATAGACATAGCAACCTCAATTTATTCAGCGTGTTCTAAAAAGATGTCTTGCTGATTGCAGATTGCGTGCCAGTTTTTTATCTAATTGTTTTTACTCTATAAATAAAATTATGCTCATTAATGAGTAGTCAAAATGACTATCAATCAAATGGTCGATATGACAATATCTATAGTCAAATTGACAGTGAGGCAAAGATGAGTTTTTCCGTTGATGTGCTGGCGAATATCGCCATCGAATTGCAGCGTGGGATTGGTCATCAGGATCGTTTTCAACGCCTGATCACCACGCTGCGTCAGGTGCTGGAGTGCGATGCGTCTGCGTTGCTACGTTACGACTCGCGGCAGTTTATTCCGCTTGCCATCGACGGGCTGGCGAAGGATGTACTCGGTAGACGCTTTGCGCTGGAAGGGCATCCACGGCTGGAAGCGATTGCCCGCGCGGGTGATGTGGTGCGCTTTCCCGCAGACAGCGAATTGCCCGATCCTTATGACGGTTTGATTCCAGGGCAGGAGAGTCTGAAGGTTCACGCCTGCGTTGGTTTGCCGTTGTTTGCCGGGCAAAACCTGATCGGTGCCTTGACGCTCGACGGGATGCAGCCCGATCAGTTCGATGTTTTCAGCGACGAAGAGTTACGCCTGATTGCTGCGCTGGCGGCGGGAGCGTTAAGCAATGCGTTACTGATTGAACAACTGGAAAGCCAGAATATGCTGCCAGGCGAAGCCGCGCCGTTTGAAGCGGTGAAACAGACGCAGATGATCGGTCTGTCGCCAGGCATGACGCAATTGAAAAAAGAGATTGAGATTGTGGCGGCATCCGATCTCAACGTTTTAATTAGCGGTGAGACGGGAACCGGTAAGGAGCTGGTGGCGAAAGCGATTCATGAAGCCTCGCCACGGGCGGTGAATCCGCTGGTCTATCTCAACTGTGCCGCACTGCCGGAAAGTGTGGCGGAAAGTGAGTTGTTCGGGCATGTGAAAGGGGCGTTTACTGGTGCTATCAGTAACCGCAGCGGGAAGTTTGAAATGGCGGATAACGGCACGCTGTTTCTCGATGAGATCGGCGAGTTGTCGTTGGCATTGCAGGCCAAGCTGCTGAGGGTGTTGCAGTATGGCGATATTCAACGCGTTGGCGATGACCGCAGTTTGCGGGTCGATGTGCGCGTGCTGGCGGCGACTAACCGTGACTTACGCGAAGAGGTACTGGCAGGGCGATTTCGCGCTGACTTGTTCCACCGCCTGAGCGTGTTTCCACTTTCAGTGCCGCCGCTGCGTGAGCGGGGCGATGATGTCATTCTGCTGGCGGGGTATTTCTGCGAGCAGTGTCGTTTGCGGCTGGGGCTCTCCCGAGTGGTATTAAGTGCCGGAGCGCGAAATTTACTGCAACACTACAATTTTCCGGGGAACGTTCGTGAACTGGAACATGCTATTCATCGGGCGGTAGTGCTGGCGAGAGCAACCCGCAGCGGCGATGAAGTGATTCTTGAGGCGCAACATTTTGCTTTTCCTGAGGTGACGTTGCCGCCGCCAGAAGTGGCGGCGGTGCCCGTTGTTAAGCAAAACCTGCGTGAAGCGACAGAAGCGTTCCAGCGTGAAACCATTCGTCAGGCACTGGCGCAAAATCATCACAACTGGGCCGCCTGTGCGCGGATGCTGGAAACCGACGTCGCCAACCTGCATAGGCTGGCGAAACGTCTGGGGCTGAAGGATTAAATAATCCCGGCCTGATAGAAATCCTGCAGGTTAATTGCGCCGGTGAGTTTGCCGTTTTCATCCACTACCGGTGCGGCGGTGATTTTGCGTTTCATCAGGATTTCTTTGGCGTCGATGGCACGGCTTTGCGATTGCAACGTGGTGCCGCCGACCGTCATCGCTTCATTGACTGGCGTGGTGAGTGCGCCGCCGCCAACCAGCCAGCGACGTAAATCACCGTCGGTAAAGACGCCTTTCACCAGTCGTTGATCATCGCACACTGCCACCAGACCTAAACCGGTGCGGCTAAGTTCCAGCATCGCGTCCATCACGCTGGCGGTTAACGCCACCTGCGGGATGGCATCGTCACGACGCATAAGATGATGCACTTTGTTCAGCAAGCGAGCGCCCAGTGCCCCGGCTGGGTGGGAGCGGGCAAAATCTTCTTCATTAAATCCGCGCGCCTGCATGACCGCCATCGCCAGCGCGTCGCCCATCATCAGGGTATTCACGGTGCTGGAGGTCGGCGCAAGGTGCATCGGGCAGGCTTCGCGCTCTACGGAGATATCCAGCACCGCTTTCGCCGCCAGGCCCAGCGGTGACGTCGGTTTTCCGGTCATTGCCAGCAGCGCGATAGATTTGTCTTCCAGACGCGGAATAATGAGATCCAGTTCCTTCGCGCCACCGGAATAAGAGATAAACAGCATCACATCGCGGCTTTCAATCATCCCCAGATCGCCGTGCAGTGCTTCTGCCGGATGGACAAAAAAAGCCGGTGTGCCGGTGCTGGCAAGCGTTGCGGCGATTTTCTTACCAATGTGGCCCGATTTGCCAATTCCCGAAACCACCACTTTGCCTTCGCAGTGCAGGATGATATTGGCGGCGCGAACGAAATCATCGCCCAGACGTTCCGGTAAATGGCTTGCTTCCTGCAACTCCAGCATTAACGTCTGACGTCCCGCGTTCAGTAGTGCTTCACTCATTGCTCTCTCCGGTTATGATCACGTCGATCCCTTTTTCTTCCAGCGCCTGACGAAACGCTGGATCGATACCTGCGTCGGTAATCAGCTTATCGACGCTTTCAAGACTACAAACCACGTTGGGGCTTTTACGACCAAACTTCGATGAGTCAGCCATCAAAATCACTTCGCGCGCGGCATTACACATCGCCTTACTGACGGTATAGACCTCGTTAAAGGTGGTTACGCCCGCATTGAGATCGATGCCGTCGGTGCCCATAAACAATTTATCGAAGGTGAAATGCTCGAAGGCATTCTCTGCCAGTTGCCCGTGAAATGAGGCCGATTTTTTGCGAAATGTTCCGCCTGGCATCAGGATAGTTTGTTCGTTATCCAGTTCGGATAGCGCATTGACGATGTGCAGGCTGTTGGTCATCACCGTGATGTTATTAAAGCGCGATAGCAGAGGCACCATCTGCAACACGGTACTGCCAGCATCAAGAATTATTGAGTCGCCATCATGAATAAAACCAACGGCAGCTTCTGCAATCAGCTCTTTTTTGTGGGTGTTGATAAGCGTTTTATGATCGATAGGCGGATCGGATTCCTCTTTGTTCAACACCACGCCGCCATAAGTACGAATGACGGTTCCGGCATGTTCCAGAATGACCAGATCTTTGCGAATGGTTGTGCCTGTGGTGTCAAAGTATTGCGCCAATTCTTCAACCGAGCATTTACCCTGCTTTTGTAGATACTCCAGAATGGCGGCCTGACGCTGACGAGGTTTCATGGGCGTGATTACCTGATTTAGGTTTCAAAATGATAACTTCGCAAGCAAGTAACATTCACAACGAAATTATCCACGTTTCAGTTTAAGCGCCAATGATAGAGCATTCTGTGATAGTGGATCATGGGGAAAGATCACATCAGGCTGTAAATCACCCACATGCATGCCGGTAATTGCGGGAATTTTTTGCGGTCGGGCGAAGACGGTCAGTCCTTTCATAAACAAGGTGTCGACGATGCGCTGCTGATCGTCCAGCGCAATAGCGACCACGACCCGCGGTTTAAAGCGCCCGCTGGAACGGCCCACGCCAACCCTCCCTTGCTGGCATAGCGTGTCGAAGGCACGGTTAAAACGAGAAATTTGCCAACCGCCTAAGGCCAGTTGCGCACACCAGGCGATAACGGCGACGGTGATGAGTGCGGATACCATAACTTCTCCGTAATGTAGTGGCGGAAGTCCTGTAGGCCTGATAAGCGTAGCGCATCAGGCATTCTATTAGTCGCGCGGAGATCCTTAAAAGATCTCCGCTGTTGATCAGAACATCACCTGACCGCCGGTGACATTGATCGACTGACCAGTGCAGTACGACGCCTTAGGACTGGCGTAGAACAGCAGCATATTCAGCACATCCTGATAATCGCAGCCGCGTTTGAGCGGTACTTTATCGATGTAATACTGCTCGACTTGCTCCGGTTTGATACCCAGCTTGGTCGCGTATTGTGGCAATAGCGACTGGAACATAGGCGATTTCAGCAGGTTACCGAGCATCAGCGAATGCACCGTAATGCCGTACTCCGCCAGATCCAGCGCCAGTGATTGAGTCAGCCCGACGCCACCAAATTTCGCGGCGCTGTAGCCAGAGTTGTGTTTGCTGCCCACTTTGCCGGATTTCGAGTTGATCTGAATAATGCGACCCTGAATCCCGTCGCGGATCATCAAACGCGAAAATTCACGGGCACACAGGAAATAACCCACCAGATTCACCTGTAGCGAACGGTCAAAATCGCCGAGCTGGAAGTCGCTGATAAAGGCTGCTTTTGCTATTCCGGCGCTGTAGACCAGCAAATCCACGCGACCAAAGATTTCATCTACCCCACGAGAAAGCGCCAGAACGCTTTGCTCGCTGGTGGCGTCAGCACCAAAACCGTACGCTGTTCCTTCACCATATTCGGCGTTAATTTCTTGTGCCACATTTGCGGCTTTGTCGCTCTGAATATCGACAACCGCCACGCGATACCCCTCGGCAGCCAGACCGTGGCACAGGAACGCGCCTAAGGTTTGCCCACCACCGATGACAACGGCAACCTGATTCATTTTTTACTCCTTAACAGATTCAAACTTCAAAACCGATCCCGGCGCGATATCGTCGGGTACAGGGCCTGCCACATGGACAGTGCCCGGAAATTCCGCTTCGCTTAAACCATCGAAGCGCAGGGTGACATGACCCAGTTCGCGAAGGTTGTCTTCCGCCACGCTGCCAACGGCGGTCACCGGATAGCGATGCCGCCCGAGAGAAAATTGCAAACCGGGATGGAGTGCACCTTTCAACTCGCCGTGGCAATGAATGAAGCAATACTCTTCGAGATCCGCAGGCGCGCCTTCACGAAAGGTGATGAGCATCTGGTCGCTGAGGGCGTCAGTGGCACTCGCGCCAATACGGGTGATGGTGGTCTGATAAATAACGGTCATGTTTCAGCCTCTATTGATAGATAAAACCGGAGACAAACCAGGCGATCAGTACAGTTGGCGCGCCGGTTAAAAAGCGGCTCACCAGAACAGAAGGGACACCGACGCGAACCGTGTCCTGACGAGCTTCCGCCAGCGACAAACCGACCGGGATGAAGTCGCAGGCCGCCTGCGCGTTGATGGCAAACAGTGCAGGTAAAGCCAGATGCGGCGGAATATTGCCGAGACCAATCTGCACGCCAATCAATACGCCGATAACCTGTGCGATAACTGCGCCTGGGCCGAGGAAAGGTGAAAGCAGCGGGAAGGAGCAGATGAGCGCCAGCATGACCAGACCCAGTGGATGGCTCGCCAGCGGAGCAAGACCGTGGGCAATCCAGTCACCAAGGCCAGAAGCCATAATGATTCCGATAAGCGCCGAGACGAACGCCATAAACGGCAGAATGGTTTTTAATACAGTGTCGATGGTGTCACGACCAGATTGAAACAACACGGCAACGGCGGAACCCATACCCATTCCCACCTTCGCCAGTAAACCATCGCTTTGTTCGGTGATTTTCTTGCTGGTGTCATAGTCACGGCCCACGGAAGAGGGTTGTGGTGTCGCCTCACTCACTACAGTGATGTTTTCTTCTTTTACGCCAGAGACATAAATATCTTCCACAATGTACTGCGCCAGCGGGCCGGACTTGCCCGTCGAGTGGATATTAATGGTGGGAATACGCCGTTTCGGATAGATGCCGCAGCGTAATGTGCCGCCACAGTCGATTACCGCGACACCAATTTCCGCCTCCGCGGGTTCACCTTCTTTAAATCCGTCGATAGCTTGCCAGCCAGTAAGCTGTGCCAGTTTGTCAACAATCGCAGGCCGGGTACCGGCGGTGATATAGACGATTTTTTTGCCCGGCGTGGCTTCCAGCTCAAGCGGGCCGCCCCAGCCACCCGTTCCTTTTTCGATCCGAATGCGTGTCATGATGTTGCTCCTGCCAGACGAACTTTTTGTTCAAGTTGAATGCCCATCTTTTTCTCGAAAATGGCGGTGGTCAGATCGGTTACCCAGCCGCGGAAGAAGTTGGTGACCAGACCAACCAGCAGATAGCTCACCGCCAGTGGGCCAAGTGGCAGATTCAGTGTTGTCAGACCGCTGGCAATGCCGAGATAAACAAACAGTTCGCCAGGGTTGATATGGGGGAAGAGGCCATTCATTGAGTGGCAGCTATAAGAGGCCGCCGCGTAATAGCTGGGTTTGTACTTTTCCGGCATAAAGCGACCAAGACTTAAGGTCATCGGGTTACAAAAGACAAACGTACCAATGCACGGTAGCAGCAGATAACGGGAAACAGGGTTACCGGCGCAACGTTGAGCAAATCGTTCAATACGATGCTGACCGATAAAATTAATCAATGCGTTCATGATAACCAGCAGGCTAATTAACAGCGGAAGAATGCCGGTTACCATCCCGGTAAACACTTCTCCGCCTTTCTGGAACAGCCCGATGAACCACTCTGCGCCATGAGTAATGGTTTCTATCATTGTTCTCTCCTTCAGGATTTATTGTTTTATTACCAAACGGCAATCTAATCTAATCAGATTGAAAGATTTAAAAGTGTTATTTTGATCGCAAAATGAAAGATAAATATTTTATTTTGAAAGTTTATATAAAGAGGGTAGTGAGGAGAATGAGTTGAGTTATGTAAAGTCCGTATCGGGCAGTGACTACCGCTTCCTTGTGCGGGGCGGGATGCTTTACCATACTTGCCCCTGGTTGAATCTGTTAAATGGACCCCTCATGTTCAAGCGTCGTTATGTAACATTGCTTCCCCTTTTTATGTTGCTTGCCGCCTGTAGCAGCAAGCCAAAACCTACTGAGACTGAAACGACCACCGGAACGCCGTCTGGCGGCTTCCTGCTTGAGCCGCAGCACAATGTGATGCAGATGGGCGGTGACTTCGCCAATAACCCGAATGCCCAGCAGTTCATCGACAAAATGGTGAACAAACACGGTTTCGATCGTCAGCAGTTGCAGGAAATTCTCTCCCAGGCGAAACGTCTGGATTCGGTACTGCGGCTGATGGATAACCAGGCACCAACCACATCGGTGAAACCGCCATCAGGTCCGAACGGCGCATGGCTGCGTTATCGCAAAAAATTTATTACGCCGGACAACGTGCAGAACGGTGTGGTTTTCTGGAATCAGTATGAAGATGCGTTGAATCGCGCGTGGCAGGTGTATGGTGTACCGCCGGAAATTATCGTCGGGATTATCGGCGTTGAAACCCGCTGGGGGCGCGTGATGGGGAAAACTCGCATCCTCGATGCGCTGGCAACGCTGTCATTTAACTACCCACGCCGCGCGGAGTATTTTTCTGGCGAGCTGGAAACCTTCCTGCTGATGGCGCGCGACGAGCAGGACGATCCGCTCAATCTGAAAGGTTCCTTTGCCGGGGCGATGGGCTACGGTCAGTTTATGCCGTCGTCTTACAAACAATATGCGGTAGATTTCAGCGGCGACGGGCATATCAACCTGTGGGATCCGGTTGATGCGATCGGTAGCGTGGCGAATTATTTCAAAGCGCACGGCTGGGTGAAAGGCGATCAGGTCGCGGTAATGGCAAACGGTCAGGCGCCAGGCTTGCCAAATGGCTTCAAAACCAGGTACAGCATTTCGCAGCTTGCCGCGGCAGGTTTAACGCCACAGCAGCCGCTGGGCAACCATCAACAAGCCAGCCTGCTGCGTCTGGATGTTGGCACCGGCTACCAGTACTGGTACGGTCTGCCGAACTTCTACACCATTACCCGTTATAACCACAGCACCCATTACGCAATGGCGGTCTGGCAGTTAGGACAAGCCGTGGCGCTGGCGCGCGTGCAGTAACTATTTGCAAGAGGGGGGCGTGAGCTTCCCTCTGGCTAATCAGCTTTTTTCTGAATCCTCCTCGTAAAATTGCAACGCCAACACCATCTTCCTGACGAAAGTGTTATCTTGTCCGGCATAAATTTTTGACTGACAGAGGTTGTGATGACTGACAGTGAACTGATGCAGTTAAGCGAACAGGTTGGGCAGGCGCTGAAAGCCCGTGGCGCAACCGTAACAACTGCTGAGTCTTGTACCGGCGGTTGGGTAGCGAAAGTGATTACCGATATTGCCGGCAGTTCCGCCTGGTTTGAACGCGGATTTGTCACC
This sequence comes from Escherichia sp. E.sYA108, assembly GCF_011754335.1. Lineage (NCBI taxonomy): Bacteria > Pseudomonadati > Pseudomonadota > Gammaproteobacteria > Enterobacterales > Enterobacteriaceae > Escherichia > Escherichia sp. E.sYA108. The sequence continues at coordinate 1,228,552 of NZ_JAAQVZ010000001.1, forward strand.
TACAGTAACGAAGCAAAAGCGCAAATGATCGGTGTACGCGAAGAGACGCTGGCGCAGCATGGCGCGGTGAGCGAACCTGTCGTGGTGGAAATGGCGATAGGCGCACTGAAAGCGGCTCGTGCTGATTACGCCGTGTCTATTAGTGGTATCGCCGGGCCGGATGGCGGCAGTGAAGAGAAGCCTGTCGGCACCGTCTGGTTTGCTTTTGCCACTGCCCGTGGTGAAGGCATTACCCGGCGGGAATGCTTCAGCGGTGACCGTGATGCGGTGCGTCGTCAGGCTACTGCGTATGCATTGCAGACCTTGTGGCAACAATTTCTACAAAACACTTGATACTGTATGAGCATACAGTATAATTGCTTCAACAGAACATATTGACTATCCGGTATTACCCGGCATGACAGGAGTAAAAATGGCTATCGACGAAAACAAACAGAAAGCGTTGGCGGCAGCACTGGGCCAGATTGAGAAACAATTTGGTAAAGGCTCCATCATGCGCCTGGGTGAAGACCGTTCCATGGATGTGGAAACCATCTCTACCGGTTCGCTTTCACTGGATATCGCGCTTGGGGCAGGTGGTCTGCCGATGGGCCGTATCGTCGAAATCTACGGACCAGAATCTTCCGGTAAAACCACGCTGACGTTGCAGGTGATCGCCGCAGCGCAGCGCGAAGGTAAAACCTGTGCGTTTATCGATGCTGAACACGCGCTGGACCCAATCTACGCACGTAAACTGGGCGTCGATATTGACAACCTGCTGTGCTCCCAGCCGGATACCGGCGAGCAGGCACTGGAAATCTGTGATGCCCTGGCACGTTCTGGCGCAGTAGACGTTATCGTCGTTGACTCCGTGGCGGCACTGACGCCGAAAGCGGAAATCGAAGGCGAAATCGGCGACTCTCACATGGGCCTTGCGGCACGTATGATGAGCCAGGCGATGCGTAAGCTGGCGGGTAACCTGAAGCAGTCCAACACGCTGCTGATCTTCATCAACCAGATCCGTATGAAAATTGGTGTGATGTTCGGTAACCCGGAAACCACTACCGGTGGTAACGCGCTGAAATTCTACGCCTCTGTTCGTCTCGACATCCGTCGTATCGGCGCGGTGAAAGAGGGCGAAAACGTGGTGGGTAGCGAAACCCGCGTGAAAGTGGTGAAGAACAAAATCGCTGCGCCGTTTAAACAGGCTGAATTCCAGATCCTCTACGGCGAAGGTATCAACTTCTACGGCGAGCTGGTTGACCTGGGCGTGAAAGAGAAGCTTATCGAGAAAGCAGGCGCGTGGTACAGCTACAAAGGTGAGAAGATCGGTCAGGGTAAAGCGAATGCGACTGCCTGGCTGAAAGATAACCCGGAAACCGCGAAAGAGATCGAGAAGAAAGTACGTGAGTTGCTGCTGAGCAACCCGAACTCAACGCCGGATTTCTCTGTAGATGACAGCGAAGGCGTAGCAGAAACTAACGAAGATTTTTAATCGTCTTGTTTGATACACAAGGGTCGCATCTGCGGCCCTTTTGCTTTTTTAAGTTGTAAGGATATGCCATGACAGAATCAACATCCCGTCGCCCGGCATATGCTCGCCTGTTGGATCGTGCGGTACGCATTCTGGCGGTGCGCGATCACAGTGAGCAAGAACTGCGACGTAAACTCGCGGCACCGATTATGGGCAAAAATGGCCCGGAAGAGATTGATGCCACGGCAGAAGATTACGAGCGCGTTATTGCCTGGTGCCATGAACATGGCTATCTTGATGACAGCCGATTTGTTGCGCGCTTTATCGCCAGCCGTAGCCGCAAAGGTTATGGACCTGCGCGTATTCGTCAGGAACTGAATCAGAAAGGTATTTCCCGCGAAGCGACAGAAAAAGCGATGCGTGAATGTGACATCGACTGGTGCGCACTGGCGCGCGATCAGGCGACGCGAAAATATGGCGAACCTTTGCCAACTGTCTTTTCAGAAAAAGTTAAGATCCAGCGTTTTCTGCTCTATCGTGGCTATCTGATGGAAGATATCCAGGATATTTGGCGAAATTTTGCCGACTGAACGCATACGGGATTTTACTTCCCAGTCAAGAAAACTTATCTTATTCCCACTTTTCAGTTACCAGCCGGGCGGTTAACGACACGCAACGGCTGGTAGCGATATTTCGTTAGCTTGATTTCAGGATAATTATGAGCAAGAGCACCGCTGAGATCCGTCAGGCGTTTCTCGACTTTTTCCATAGTAAGGGACATCAGGTAGTTGCCAGCAGCTCCCTGGTACCCCATAACGACCCAACTTTGTTGTTTACCAACGCCGGGATGAACCAGTTCAAGGATGTGTTCCTTGGGCTCGACAAGCGTAATTATTCCCGCGCTACCACTTCCCAACGCTGCGTGCGTGCGGGTGGTAAACACAACGACCTGGAAAACGTCGGTTACACCGCGCGTCATCATACCTTCTTCGAAATGCTGGGCAACTTCAGCTTCGGCGACTATTTCAAACACGATGCCATTCAGTTTGCATGGGAACTGCTGACCAGCGAAAAATGGTTTGCCCTGCCGAAAGAGCGTCTGTGGGTTACCGTCTATGAAAGCGACGACGAAGCCTACGAAATCTGGGAAAAAGAAGTAGGGATCCCGCGCGAACGTATTATTCGCATCGGCGATAACAAAGGTGCGCCATACGCATCTGACAACTTCTGGCAGATGGGTGACACTGGTCCGTGCGGCCCGTGCACCGAAATCTTCTACGATCACGGCGACCACATTTGGGGCGGCCCTCCGGGAAGTCCGGAAGAAGACGGCGACCGCTACATTGAGATCTGGAACATCGTCTTCATGCAGTTCAACCGCCAGGCCGATGGCACGATGGAACCGCTGCCGAAACCGTCTGTAGATACCGGTATGGGTCTGGAGCGTATTGCTGCGGTGCTGCAACACGTTAACTCTAACTATGACATCGACCTGTTCCGCACGTTGATCCAGGCGGTAGCGAAAGTCACTGGCGCAACCGATCTGAGCAATAAATCGCTGCGCGTAATCGCTGACCACATTCGTTCTTGTGCGTTCCTGATCGCGGATGGCGTAATGCCGTCCAACGAAAACCGTGGTTATGTACTGCGTCGTATCATTCGTCGCGCAGTGCGTCACGGCAATATGCTCGGCGCGAAAGAAACCTTCTTCTACAAACTGGTTGGTCCGCTGATCGACGTTATGGGCTCTGCGGGTGAAGACCTGAAACGCCAGCAGGCGCAGGTTGAGCAGGTGCTGAAGACTGAAGAAGAGCAGTTTGCCCGTACTCTGGAGCGCGGTCTGGCGCTGCTGGATGAAGAGCTGGCAAAACTTTCTGGTGATACGCTGGATGGTGAAACTGCTTTCCGCCTGTACGACACCTACGGCTTCCCGGTTGACCTGACGGCTGATGTTTGTCGTGAGCGCAACATCAAAGTTGACGAAGCTGGTTTTGAAGCAGCAATGGAAGAGCAGCGTCGTCGTGCGCGCGAAGCCAGCGGCTTTGGTGCCGATTACAACGCAATGATCCGTGTTGACAGTGCATCTGAATTTAAAGGCTATGACCATCTGGAACTGAACGGCAAAGTGACCGCGCTGTTTGTTGATGGTAAAGCGGTTGATGCCATCAATGCAGGCCAGGAAGCTGTGGTCGTGCTGGATCAAACGCCATTCTATGCGGAATCCGGCGGTCAGGTTGGTGATAAAGGCGAACTGAAAGGCGCTAACTTCTCCTTCGCGGTGGAAGATACGCAGAAATACGGCCAGGCGATTGGTCACATCGGTAAACTTGCTGCGGGTTCTCTGAAAGTGGGCGACGCTGTGCAGGCTGATGTTGATGAGGCTCGTCGCGCCCGTATTCGTCTGAATCACTCCGCAACGCACCTGATGCACGCTGCGCTGCGCCAGGTTCTGGGTACTCATGTATCGCAGAAAGGTTCACTGGTTAACGACAAAGTGCTGCGCTTCGACTTCTCACACAACGAAGCGATGAAACCAGAAGAGATTCGTGCGGTCGAAGACCTGGTGAACGCACAGATTCGCCGTAACTTGCCGATCGAAACCAACATCATGGATCTCGAAGCGGCGAAAGCGAAAGGTGCGATGGCGCTGTTTGGCGAGAAGTATGATGAGCGCGTACGCGTGCTGAGCATGGGCGATTTCTCCACCGAGCTGTGTGGCGGTACTCACGCCAGCCGCACTGGTGATATTGGTCTGTTCCGCATCATCTCTGAATCGGGTACTGCTGCAGGCGTTCGTCGTATCGAAGCGGTAACCGGAGAAGGCGCTATCGCCACCGTTCATGCAGACAGCGATCGCTTAAGCGAAGTCGCGCATCTGCTGAAAGGCGATAGCAATAATCTGGCTGATAAAGTGCGTTCAGTACTGGAACGTACGCGTCAGCTGGAAAAAGAGTTACAACAGCTTAAAGAACAAGCTGCCGCACAGGAGAGCGCAAATCTTTCCAGTAAGGCAATTGATGTTAATGGTGTTAAGCTGTTGGTTAGCGAGCTTAGCGGTGTTGAGCCGAAAATGTTGCGTACCATGGTTGACGATTTAAAAAATCAGCTGGGGTCGACAATTATCGTGCTGGCAACGGTAGCCGAAGGTAAGGTTTCTCTGATTGCAGGCGTATCTAAGGACGTCACAGATCGTGTGAAAGCAGGGGAACTGATTGGTATGGTCGCTCAGCAGGTGGGCGGCAAGGGTGGTGGACGTCCTGACATGGCGCAAGCCGGTGGTACGGATGCTGCGGCCTTACCTGCAGCGTTAGCCAGTGTGAAAGGCTGGGTCAGCGCGAAATTGCAATAATATAAGCGTCAGGCAATGCCGTGGACTCGCTTCACGGCATTCGCATTAACGCTATCGACAACGATAAAGTCAGGTTGAAGTTGTGTATATCGGCTAAACTTAGGTTTAACAGAATGTAATGCCATGACTGCTTAGATGTAATGTGTTTGTCATTGCTTACTTTTTGGCGTTATATGATGGATAATGCCGGGATACAGAGAGACCCGACTCTTTTAATCTTTCAAGGAGCAAAGAATGCTGATTCTGACTCGTCGAGTTGGTGAGACCCTCATGATTGGGGATGAGGTCACCGTGACAGTTTTAGGGGTAAAGGGCAACCAGGTACGTATTGGCGTAAATGCCCCGAAGGAAGTTTCTGTTCACCGTGAAGAGATCTACCAGCGTATCCAGGCTGAAAAATCCCAGCAGTCCAGTTACTAATCTTTCCGCGTCTCATCTTTATCGGTGAGACGCACCCTCAAAATTTCTCTTTCACTCCATTGTCTTTTCGCTTTACTCCCGTTCATTCAACTTAAGTCTCCATTTTTTTGCATTACTGCTATCTGTCAGACCTCCGTTTTTCTGTTGATAAAACACTCTTTTTGACGTTTTTACAGACTAATTGAGCGTGAAGTGTGCAAACGATAAAAGTGTGGGAAAAATTGTTTGACTTATAAGTCTCAGAAAGTAATATGTGCGCCACGCAGCGACGATGAGCGATAAACAAGTTCTTCGAAGCACTCGTAAGAGGCGTGTGGTGAGGTGGCCGAGAGGCTGAAGGCGCTCCCCTGCTAAGGGAGTATGCGGTCAAAAGCTGCATCCGGGGTTCGAATCCCCGCCTCACCGCCATTTGCATCCGTAGCTCAGCTGGATAGAGTACTCGGCTACGAACCGAGCGGTCGGAGGTTCGAATCCTCCCGGATGCACCATCTCTTACTTGATACGACTTTAGTGGCGGTATCAAAAAATCTGCAGTAAAGTAAGTTTCCCGATGCATCCGTAGCTCAGCTGGATAGAGTACTCGGCTACGAACCGAGCGGTCGGAGGTTCGAATCCTCCCGGATGCACCATCTCTTACTTGATATGGCTTTAGTAGCGATATCAATATCAGCAGTAAAATAAATTTCCCGATGCATCCGTAGCTCAGCTGGATAGAGTACTCGGCTACGAACCGAGCGGTCGGAGGTTCGAATCCTCCCGGATGCACCATCTCTTACTTGATATGGCTTTAGTAGCGATATCAATATCAGCAGTAAAATAAATTTCCCGATGCATCCGTAGCTCAGCTGGATAGAGTACTCGGCTACGAACCGAGCGGTCGGAGGTTCGAATCCTCCCGGATGCACCATCTCTTACTTGATATGGCTTTAGTAGCGATATCAATATCAGCAGTAAAATAAATTTCCCGATGCATCCGTAGCTCAGCTGGATAGAGTACTCGGCTACGAACCGAGCGGTCGGAGGTTCGAATCCTCCCGGATGCACCATATTCTCCGTAACCTTCAGCAATGAAGGTATCGAAGAGGTAGCGGTATTAACCGCAGGCACCAGGGAGGATAACGTTGCGCCAGCAGCGGCCCGAAGGGCGAGCGCCAGTGAGTCATCCTCCCGGATGCACCATATTCTCCAAAAAATTTCCTTCAAAAATATCTCATTTCTAAATAACTACTTTATCCATTTCCTGAATTTTCTTCTCCTTCGCCATCAGCGACAAAATCAAGCAATTACGCTAAAGTAGCGTCATATTTTTCTACTTGCGAGAAGACCATGTACGAGCGTTATGCAGGTTTAATTTTTGATATGGATGGCACCATCCTGGATACCGAGCCTACGCACCGTAAAGCGTGGCGCGAAGTATTAGGGCACTACGGTCTTCAGTACGATGTTCAGGCGATGATTGCGCTTAATGGCTCGCCCACCTGGCGTATTGCTCAGGCGATTATTGAGCTGAATCAGGCCGATCTCGACCCGCATGCGTTAGCGCGTGAAAAAACAGAAGCAGTAAGAAGTATGCTGCTGGATAGTGTCGAGCCGCTTCCTCTTGTTGAAGTGGTGAAAAGCTGGCATGGTCGTCGCCCAATGGCTGTAGGAACGGGGAGTGAAAGCGCCATCGCTGAGGCATTGCTGGCACACCTGGGATTACGCCGTTATTTTGACGCCGTCGTCGCTGCCGATCACGTCAAACACCATAAACCCGCGCCAGACACATTTTTGTTGTGCGCGCAGCGTATGGGCGTGCAACCGACGCAGTGTGTGGTCTTTGAAGATGCCGATTTCGGTATTCAGGCGGCCCGTGCAGCAGGCATGGACGCCGTGGATGTTCGCTTGCTGTGAGTGAAGCGTTATCGCTTTTCTCGTTGTTTGCCAGTAGTTTTCTCAGCGCTACACTATTACCCGGCAACTCCGAAGTCGTGCTGGTGGCAATGTTGCTTTCCGGAGTGAGTCATCCCTGGGTTTTAGTTTTAACAGCAACAATGGGTAATAGCCTTGGAGGGTTAACTAACGTTATCCTTGGGCGTTTCTTTCCATTGCGTAAAACATCGCGCTGGCAAGAGAAAGCTACCGGCTGGCTGAAACGCTATGGTGCAGTCACGCTATTATTAAGCTGGATGCCCGTGGTTGGCGATTTACTGTGTCTGTTAGCGGGATGGATGCGCATCTCGTGGGGACCGGTAATCTTTTTTTTGTGCCTTGGTAAAGCGTTACGCTATGTTGCAGTTGCAGCAGCTACCGTTCAGGGCATGATGTGGTGGCACTAATTGTAGGCCTGCACATATGGTCACCATTACAGTTATGCTAATTAAAACGATTTTGACAGGCGGGAGGTCAATTTGATCCCGGACGTATCACAGGCGCTGGCCTGGCTGGAAAAACATCCTCAGGCGTTAAAGGGGATACAGCGTGGGCTGGAGCGCGAAACTTTGCGTGTTAATGCTGATGGCACACTGGCAACAACAGGTCATCCTGAAGCATTAGGTTCTGCACTGACCCATAAATGGATTACTACCGATTTTGCGGAAGCATTGCTGGAATTTATTACACCAGTGGATGGTGATATTGAACATATGCTGACCTTTATGCGCGATCTGCATCGCTATACGGCGCGCAATATGGGCGATGAGCGGATGTGGCCGTTAAGTATGCCATGCTACATCGCAGAAGGTCAGGACATCGAACTGGCACAGTACGGCACTTCTAACACCGGTCGCTTTAAAACGCTGTACCGTGAAGGGCTGAAAAATCGCTACGGCGCGCTGATGCAAACCATTTCCGGCGTGCACTATAATTTCTCTTTGCCAATGGCATTCTGGCAAGCGAAGTGCGGTGATATCTCGGGCGCTGATGCCAAAGAGAAAATTTCTGCGGGCTATTTCCGCGTTATCCGCAATTACTATCGTTTCGGTTGGGTCATTCCTTATCTGTTTGGTGCGTCTCCAGCGATTTGTTCTTCTTTCTTGCAAGGAAAACCAACGTCGCTGCCGTTTGAGAAAACCGAGTGCGGTATGTATTACCTGCCGTATGCGACCTCTCTTCGTTTGAGCGATCTCGGCTATACCAATAAATCGCAAAGCAATCTTGGTATCACCTTCAATGATCTCTACGAGTACGTGGCGGGCCTTAAACAGGCAATCAAAACGCCATCGGAAGAGTACGCGAAGATTGGTATTGAGAAAGACGGTAAGCGGCTGCAAATCAACAGCAACGTGCTGCAGATTGAAAACGAACTGTACGCGCCGATTCGTCCAAAACGCGTTACCCGCAGCGGCGAGTCGCCTTCTGATGCGCTGTTACGTGGCGGCATTGAATATATTGAAGTCCGCTCGCTGGACATCAACCCGTTCTCGCCGATTGGTGTAGATGAACAACAGGTGCGATTCCTCGACCTGTTTATGGTCTGGTGTGCGCTGGCTGATGCACCGGAAATGAGCAGTAGCGAACTTGCCTGTACACGCGTTAACTGGAACCGGGTGATCCTCGAAGGTCGCAAACCGGGCCTGACGCTGGGTATCGGCTGCGAAACTGCGCAGTTCCCGTTACCGCAGGTGGGTAAAGATCTGTTCCGCGATCTGAAACGCGTCGCGCAAACGCTGGATAGCATTAACGGCGGCGAAGCGTATCAGAAAGTGTGTGATGAACTGGTCGCCTGCTTCGATAATCCCGATCTGACTTTCTCTGCCCGTATCTTAAGGTCTATGATTGATACTGGTATTGGCGGAACAGGCAAAGCGTTTGCTGAAGCGTACCGTAATCTGCTGCGTGAAGAGCCGCTGGAAATTCTGCGCGAAGAGGATTTTGTAGCCGAGCGCGAGGCGTCTGAACGCCGTCAGCAGGAAATGGAAGCCGCTGATACCGAACCGTTTGCAGTGTGGCTGGAAAAACACGCCTGACAGAAAAGAAAAAGGCCACTCGTGAGTGGCCAAAATTTCATCTCTGAATTCAGGGATGATGATAACAAATGCGCGTCTTTCATATACTCAGACTCGCCTGGGAAGAAAGAGTTCAGAAAATTTTTAAAAAAATTACCGGAGGTGGCTAAATGCCGTTGTTAGATAGCTTCACAGTCGATCATACCCGGATGGAAGCGCCTGCAGTTCGGGTGGCGAAAACAATGAACACCCCGCATGGCGACGCAATCACCGTGTTCGATCTGCGCTTCTGCGTGCCGAACAAAGAAGTGATGCCAGAAAGAGGGATCCATACCCTGGAGCACTTGTTTGCTGGTTTTATGCGTAACCATCTTAACGGTAATGGCGTAGAGATTATCGATATCTCGCCAATGGGCTGCCGCACCGGTTTTTATATGAGTCTGATTGGTACGCCAGATGAGCAGCGTGTCGCTGATGCCTGGAAAGCGGCAATGGAAGACGTGCTGAAAGTGCAGGATCAGAATCAGATCCCGGAACTGAACGTCTACCAGTGTGGCACTTACCAGATGCACTCGTTGCAGGAAGCGCAGGATATTGCGCGTAACATTCTGGAACGTGACGTGCGCATCAACAGCAACGAAGAACTGGCGCTGCCGAAAGAGAAGTTGCAGGAACTGCACATCTAGTCAGTGGAACAAAAGAAGCCGGGCAGGTGACACCACCGCCCGGTTTTTTTACCTTTCAATCACCCGATACTCCACGCTATGTGCTTCATCAGGTTGAGGAACTTCCAGCCTTGAGGCCATCCGCATCACGACCGCTTCAGGAACTGCATACTCGCGTCTGGCATTTTGCTGCTTCCATTGCGCCCATGGCACTTCAAGATAAACGATTTTTACTCGTGCGCCGTAAGCCGTAAACAGGTTGATGAGTTGGCTACTCAGCTGGCGGGTAATGTTCGTTGCATTCCAGATGAACGGCTTTTTCTGGCGTAAAAAAACGCGTGCCTCTTCTTTTGCCTGTTGCACAATACGCCCGGTGGCGGTTTTGTCGTCCGGACTGGCATTGATTCGCCGCCGCATATCATCAAGGCTGATAACGTCCATTCCCTGGCACTGTTCATTGATATAGCGATCTTTGCCCATACCCGGTAAGCCACACAGCAAAATGACCTCAAAAGGTTCAGCCTCCCAGGGAACAAAATCAGGAGAACTTTGCTCATGGGTCAGGTAATGCCAGCGTGCGGAATCAGAAACGAACGGGCGCATTTTTCCCCAGCATTGTTGCTCATGGCAAAACAGCTCGAACAGATCGATGCGTTCCAGCATTGATTGCTGATCCGGGCTTTGGCGACCAAGCAGATCGGCACGAGCAAGCAAAGCGAGCAGACGCGTGTCGATGCGCATTGCAGCCGTGAGCAACAAACGCTCCGGTTCCGGGCGCTCCAGTAACCATAGCGGTAACCCATGCAGACGCACCAGTGCAACAATTTGCTCGCGCAGCACGAACGGCGTTGGGATATCGCGCCATAAAATTTGTCGGGCCGTCAGTTCGCCCCGACGAGCATGACCAGGAGACTGAATACGTCCGTTTTCCTGCACGGTAGTGCTGCGCTTTTCAACATCATGCAATAACGCTGCCGCCCATAAAACTTCCTGCTGTTGAGCGGGGAGTTGCTGGAATTCTGGCAGAGTAATGAGGGCGTTAAGCACCATTTCGGTATGTACGCCGACGTCGCCTTCACCATGATGCTCAGGGTCTTGTGGCGTGTGATGCATCTCCTCAACCCAGCTAAAACGCTGACGTAGCGCCGACCAGCGTTTATCGTCGGTAAGTTGCCAAATCATGACTGTTCTCCATAAACGAACTCATGGGCCATCCGCGCCCGTTGCCAGTGGCGTTTCCAGTGCACAGTGGTTTTGACATGATTTTTGCGCACATACTTGAAGACGTTATGCGAAAAGTCAGCGACAGAAAACGCATCATGATTTCGGCTGACAATGCCTTCCAGCGTACAGGGTTGACAGGTTTGCGTATCCCAGGGATCGAATGTGCCGCGCGCATTGGTCAGCGCCAGAAAATCACGTTGCCAGCTTTTTTCATCATTCCCCGGCTGCGGGCCGGAGATTTCGGGAACGCAGGGGAAATCAAACAGAGCGGCGTAAAACTGCACCTCTTCCCAGCTCAGCCACAGCGAACGGCAAACAGGTAAAAGTCCTGTTCCAGCGCGCGGTATTCAATGGAATGAACGGCGTAGAGATTTTCACCAAACAACTCCAGGTCGCCGAGATCGTTTTTCAGCAGTTGCCAGCGTTGGCGAATTTTATAGGTCCATGCCGACTGCGTAGGCGTGGCATGGGAGCGGGCAAACACGCCGTAGCGGTTAAGGCAGTTATTTTCGCCATCGAGTTTTTCTGTGTGCACCAATTGCGTGATGGCCTGTAAATCCTGCCAGTAATCGGTGTTAATGCGGTCATCGCTGGTGGTGCCTGGAGAGAAGGGGTAATGCCAGGTTCTCCCGTATTTTCGTTGGGTATTCATAATAATCCATTATTTTGTGTGTAATAAATGTACGCCCGCGAGGGTGCGAGTTATGGGGTTAAAATAAAAATGTGAGTATCACCCGCGAAAGCAAGGGCGAAGGAAAAAGAGAATTAACAACCTGAGCGAATGCTCAGAACCGGTTAATGGTGAATGGAAGAGTTTGGGGCGGCGAAAAGATACACCGAATGAGTGTATAAAACAACCGTTTGCAGAATGAGCAAATAAAAAGGGAGCCGCAGCTCCCTTTGGCAACCTTAGTGCGCACCACCTCCGCCGCCACCTGCGCCAAATGGCGGTTTAGCAAACCACACCAGCCCCAGCAGGACGAGGAATATCCCGGCTGACATCCAGAAGATCTCATTGGCGGAAATAATCAGCCCCTGATTGGTTATCTGCTGGGCAATCCAGCCTGATGCCTGCTGTTGCGTCATACCAAGCCCTTCCAGTTGACTGTACATCGCCTGGGCGTTCGGGTTATACGGGTTCACCGATTCGGTCAACTGAGCATGGTGCATCGACTCGCGGTTAGTCCACATCGTCGTCGTTATGGACGTACCGATAGACCCCGCCAGCGTTCGCGTAAAGTTGGAGAGGCTCGACGCCGCCGCCAATCGTTCCGGTGGCAGACCAGACAGCGTAATGGTGGTCAGCGGCATAAAGAAGCAGGCCACCGCGAAGCCCTGGATAAACTGTGGCCAGGCCGACGCGCCAAAATCCATACCCGGTTCAAAGGTATAGGCACGCCAGTAGAAGCAGACGGCATACATAATAAAGCTGAAGGTTACCAGTCGGCGCATATCCAGTTTATGCGCAAAGCGGCCGATAATCGGCGACAGGATCACCGGAATAATCCCTACCGGCGCAGAGGCCAGCCCTGCCCACGTCGCCGTGTAACCGTAGACCTCCTGCAACAACTGCGGCAGCAGAACAATCGCGCCGAAGTAGAGCATATACGCGAGGCTGATACACAAGCAGCCGATGGTGAAGTTGCGCGACTTAAACAACGACAGATCGACTATCGGGTTATCGTCGGTCAGCTCCCAGACAATCAGGAAGCAGATAGCCACCACCGCCACCACGGTGAGGATGATAATTTCCTGTGATGAGAACCAGTCCAGCTCTTTACCGCGGTCGAGCATAATCTGCAGGCTGCCGATACCAATAACCAGCAGTGCCAGCCCCACGGCATCAATCCGCCGCCGTTCGGTGCGGGTTTCACGTCCGCGCAGAGTTTGCAGTGTCATCAACACCACCGCCACGCCAATCGGCACGTTGATGAAGAATATCCAGCCCCAGTGGTAATTATCACTGATATAACCGCCGAGGATCGGGCCGCAAATTGGCGCAACAATCACCGTCATCGACCACAACGCCAGCGCGATAGAACGTTTGGCAGGTGGGTAGTTATTCAGCAATAGACTTTGTGAAAGCGGGATCAGCGGCCCGGCGACAATCCCCTGAATCACGCGGAAGAAGATCAGCATATTCAGGCTGCTGGAGACACCACACGCCCACGACGCAATAGCAAAGGCGATGGTTGACCAGAGGAACAATTTCACTTCCCCGACGCGCTTTGCCAGCCAGCCGGTAAGCGGGATCGAGATGGCATTCGCCACCCCGAAAGAAGTGATCACCCACGTTCCCTGACTGAGTGATGAGCCCAGATTCCCGGCGATAGTGGGGATCGCCACGTTAGCAATGGTGGAGTCCAGCACCTGCATGAATGTCGCCAGTGACAGCGCAATCGTCATAATGACCAGTTGTGCGCCTTCCAGCGGTTTTTGCTGTTGCATCACACGCACCTCTGGATTAGCCAGCGTTAGCTTTTACGATATCGTCGATCAGTTTATTGACAGGTGCCAGGCTGATTTCACGCGCGGTGCTTACCGCGACCGGTGTGGAACGTACTTTATTTGCCAGTACCTGACCGTCACGGTTAGTGGTATTGACACTCACCAGCGTGGATAAACCGATACGCAGCGGGTATTGCTCCAGCTGTTTCTGGTCCAGTTCAATACGCACAGGCAGACGCTGAACGACTTTGATCCAGTTACCGGTGGCGTTTTGCGCCGGAAGCAGTGAGAACGCGCTACCTGTGCCCATATCCAGACCAACCACTTTACCGGTGTATTTCACATCATCGCCGTAAATATCGGTGGTGATGGTGACCGGCTGACCGATACGCATATTGGCAATCTGCGTCTCTTTAAAGTTGGCATCCACCCACATATTGGTGGCTGGAACGACCGCCATCAGCGGCGTCGTTGGGCTAATTTGCGCCCCAGGCTGTACCGCGCGGCGGGAGACATAACCGGTCATCGGACTGACAATACGGGTACGCTCCAGCGCCAGCCAGGCGTTACGTACTTCGGTGGCAGCCTGTTGCACGGCAGGCTGATCTTCCAGTTTCGTCCCCAGAATCATCGCCTGATTGGCATTGTATTGTTGAATAGCGACGTCCAGTTGCGCCTGGGCACTGGTGACGGCGTCGCGGGCGTGTTGCAGCTCTTCGCGACCAATCAGGTTGGCATTGCCCAGCGGCACACGGCGGTTGTAGTCGCTTTGTGCTTTCGCGAGGGCGATTTTTTGCACCTCAATATTCGCCTGCAACTGTTTGCTGTTAATCATCAGCTGGTGGGTTTGGCGAACGCTGGAAGCCAGTGCAGTTTTGGCTTTTTCAAATGCCTGGCGAGCATCTGTCGGGTCGAGAGTGACCAGCACGTCGCCTTCTTTTACAAAATCGGTGTTATCGGCCCAGACTTTCGTCACGCTGCCAGACACCTGAGACATAATTTGAATCTGATTCCCTGCCACGTATGCGTCATCGGTTTCTTCGAAATGACGCAGTACCAAAAACCAATAAATCCCTATCGCTACGGCAATAATTATAAAGAGCAAGGTGAGAAGGAGGAGCAGACGCTTACGTTTGCCGCTCTTCTTTACCGGTTGCTGCGGGGTTTGAGTCTCCGCATTTGCGCTCATATTGTTCTCCACGATCTTCTTAACTCATCGGCTGAGCCGACCTGCTTGCCAAAAAGGCCAGCATGTTGCGATGCTGGCCGGTTATTTTTTCTTTTATAAATCTGGATTTTTGAGCGAGATGACGCGTTAGCTCATCGCTTCGAGAACCACACCGTCCTGTTCCATCTGGTCGAGACGGGAGAGCAATTTGCGGGTGATTTGCTCGAGCTGGTCTTTTTCTGTTGTGCTGAGCGCGGACCAGAGTTGATGCAGGCAGTTATGCTGCGGCGGTAAAACCTCGCGCAAAAACTCGTGACCTTTTTCCGTTAATTGCAGATGCAGGCAGCGGCGATCGTTATCGCTTTCACGACGTTCGATCCAACCGCGTTTTTCCAGTTCATCGGCAATACGCGTCGCGTTGGTACGGGATGATCCAAGAGCACAACTCAATTCAGAAGGCTGAATACTGTGGTTTTCCTGAGACTCCAGCGTAATCAACGCCATAAACAACGTCTCGTTAATCCCCTGAGCCTTCAGCATTTTATTGCGGTTTTCCAGCAGCTTGCTTTGCATATGCATGCAAAGACGGGTCAGAAGGATCTCCTGATAAGGAAAATCTTCGTGGCGGCTGGCGCGAAATTTTAGCATTTGTTCAATGGGCGTAAACGAACTATCCATTTGGGTATGACCTCATTAATTTCAGCCGATATAGTAACGACAGTGACAAATAAAGTAAATGTATTGTTTTAGAAAAATGATTCTTGTGGGTTATATAATCGCCATCACTTTCCAGGCGAGCCCATAGGCCAGCGCACTAAGCAGTGTTGGGATGATAATGCTGCGTGTTTTATAGAAACTGGCACCCAGTACCGCGAAGCCGACCAGTGTGGGCACGAAACGGCGTGTATCGTGCATCACTTCTGGTGCGGTAGAGACAACCAGCAGAGCGCATATCGAGGCGATGCCAATGGTGTCGAGCAAAATACCTACCGCGCCACGTTTGGTTGGGCGGGCATTACCCACACGCAGGCGCAGCGGCAGATAGCGGAAGCAATAATTCGCCGCGCCAACCAGTAACCCAAGCAGCAGAACCTCATAGCTCATCGGGCGCTCCTTGCCAGAATGCCTGGATTAACGCAGTGAGGCAGCCACAGACAATGCCTGCCAGAATGGCGACGGGAATAGAAAATAGCGTTACGCCTGCAAGGGCACCAACTAACGCTGCGGTAACGCAAAGAGATTGTTTGCGCTGGAAAGAGGCGAGCAGGAAACTCATAAAGAGTGCCGGAAGCATAAAACCTAATGCTGCTTCAACGGCGGGATAACCTTGCAGCAAGCCGCTGCCGGAGAATGCCCCTATTACCGTACCAAATACCCACGATGACCATGAACTGAAGGCAATGCCGATCATCCAGTTTTCGCTCCAGCGGCGATTATTGCGTACCAGTTTTGCGGTTGCGGCGGCAAAAACCTCATCCGTCAGGCCAAACGCCCACAGGGCGGTTTTCGATTTTTGCAGACGCTGAATAATACGGCTACGCAGTGACGGGCCATACAAAACATGGCGAACATCCATTGCCATGACGGTCAGTGCAGCAACCCACAAACTACTCCCGGCTGCCAGCATCGCGGTAATGACGAACTGGCTCGCGCCTGCATAAATGATGCAGGAGAAAAAAACGCTTTCGAGAGGAGAGAATCCCAGACGGGTCGCATTCAGACCGAACGCAAAGGCCACCGGAATATAACTAATAACAATCGGTAAACTGTCTTTGCATCCTTCCATGAAGGTCGCCGAACCAGGAGCAGGCTGTGGAGTAGGGCTTTCCATAGAGTGTACGCTTAACGATTGTTAATATTATAAATAGACTGAATGAATATCTTAACCTTATCAGACTGATGGGCTTCTTAACACCCTTATAAGTGTAAAGCCACGAAAACGGTTGCTGATTGCTTAATTTGCGGCTTCCTGACGATGAAAACCTCGCCACCAGACCAGTAAGTTAACCAGGGCAATCGTCGCGCCAGCCAGACACACGCCAGCCCAACTGCCATGTTGCCAGGCTGAGGCTGAAATTAGCGAACCGGCGGCACCGCCAATAAAGTAGCTGGTCATGTAACCTGCGGTCAGGCGATTACGCGCATCAGGGTGTATTCGATAAATTACCGTCTGGTTAGTGATATGCACGCCCTGCACGGTGAGGTCCAGCACCAGGATGCCGATAATCAGCGCCAGTACGGAAGTGTGACCAAACCAGATTGCCAGCCATGAAAGTAACAGCAGCAGCAGACCGAAAGTTGTGGTGTGGTGCGATTTGCCCTTATCGGCAAAACCGCCCGCCGGACGAGCGCCCAACGCTCCGGCAGCTCCCGCAAGCCCAAACAGACCAATTACACCATCGCTGTAGTTAAAAGGTGGAGCGGCAAGCAAAAAGGCCATTGAGGTCCAGAGAATGCTGAAGTTGGCAAAGGTCAGGCAGCCCAGCAACGCGCGGGTGCGCAGGATCTTATTGCTGATAAACATGCTGAAAACGGAACCCAACAACTGTGGGTAGTTGAGGTGGGTTTCTGATTTCATTTGTGGCAGACCACGCCATAATGCCAGCGCCATCAGTGCCATTAACATCGAAGCAACCCAAAAGACGGTGCGCCAGCCGCCGAGATTCGCCAGCAATCCGGCAACGGTCCGTGCGAGTAAGATCCCCAATAGCAGACCGCTCATAATGGTGCCAACCACTTTGCCGCGTTTGTCCGGTGAAGCCAGCGTCGCTGCCAGTGGAACCAGAATTTGTGCCACGACTGAAAATAAACCGGTTAATGCTGTACCGAGGATCATCATCGCCAGCGACTGACTGCTGGCAGTGATTAACATGCCGCCTGCTGCCAGTAAGGTCATCGAGACAATCAGGCGGCGGCGTTCAAACATATCACCGAGGGGAACAAGAAACAGCAGACCTGCGGCATAGCCCAACTGCGCGGCGGTAACAATAAAGCCTGCCGAACTGGCGGAAAGGGAAAAGTTACGCGCGATGGTGTCGAGCAATGGCTGGGCGTAATAGTTACTGGCTACCGCCAGACCGGTGGCGATAGACATCAGCACGATCAGCGCCGGGCTAAGCTCATGATTAGGTTTAGTCATTATTTTTGTTCATCAGGTGATGATTAAGCTGGAAATCAATAATAGCGGATGTTGATGAATATGGGATGAAAGATAGATTGTTGAAATGTGCGGTGTGGTTTGTAGGTATGATAAGACGCGCCAGCGTCGCATCAGGCATTGTGTACAGAGCGGCGGATGAGGCAAAAACGCCTTATCCGCCCGAATAAAAATTACTTCTGCGCTGCCAGCGCTTCATTCACCCAGCCATCGAACTGCTGCTGGTGGGCTTTGATCCAACCATCAACGTGGCCCTGAATATCGCCTTCTGAGGCTTTGCCGTCATGCATAATGGCGTTCTGGGCGTTAATATCTGCCACTGGTAACTGCATAATGGCAAACAGTTTCGCTGCTGCCGGGTTTTTCTCGGCCCAGGCTTTGTTGGCAACGATATGCATGGTACTGACCGGGAAGCCGTAATTCGCGCCATTCGGCAGTTTGGTATCGGCATTTTTATCGCCCGGCAGTGCGGAGAACGGCACCTGCAACCAGACCACATCTTTCCCCGGTTTCAGTTCGTTACTCACCCAGTACGGCGTCCAGGTGTAGTAAAACACCGGCTTACCCTCTTTGTAACGACTGATGGTGTCAGCCATCATCGCTGCGTAGTTCCCCTGATTATGCGTCACGGTATTGGTCAGTCCATACGCGGCAAGCTGGTGGTTGATCGCACCTTCGCAGCCCCAGCCTGGGTTACAGCCGGTTAAATCCGCTTTACCGTCGCCGTTGGTATCGAACAGTTTGGCGATCTTCGGATCTTTAAGTTGCGCGATGTTGGTAATTTTATACTGGTCGGCGGTTTTCTTATCGATCAGGTAACCCTGTGCCGCGCCGTTAACAAATACTCCTTCACGATAAAATTTCTTATCGCCACCGGCAGCTTCGTACATGTTGTCATGCAGTGGCGTCCAGTTCACTGCGGTGAAGGTTGCATCGCCGGAAGCAAGCGAGGTGTAGCCAACGTTGTAATCCACTTCGCTGGGTTTATTGACGGTATAACCTAATTTCTCCAGCGCACGACTGACCAGCAGTGTCTGGAAGGTTTCTTCGGTGATGGTGCTTTGAACTGGATTAACAGTAATGCCTTTGCCCGGCAGGTCGGCAGCAAAAGTTTGTGTAGAGATAAGCGTGGCAAACGCTGTCGCAAAAAGTACGCTATGTCGCATTGTTATTCCTTTTTTTGGCAGGGTGATATGCCCGGCGTCACCGGGCAAGTGCAGAGTTACTTAATGAATGGGCGGGTCAGCAGACCGACAGGGCCAGTGGTGTACCAGCGACGATTGCCGCGACTGCGTGAGTCGCGCCCAACGGCCTGCGTCAGGCGGTCGAGGATAATGGCGAGGATCACAATCCCGACGCCGCCAACGGTGGCAAGCCCCATATCCAGACGACCGATACCGCGAAGTACCATCTGACCCAGCCCGCCGACGGCAATCATCGAGGCGATGACCACCATAGAAAGGGCCAGCATCAGCGTCTGGTTAACGCCCGCCATAATGGTTGGCATCGCCAGCGGTAACTGAACTTTGAACAGCATCTGGCGCGGGCTGGCACCGAATGAGCGCGAGGCTTCAATCAGATCCGCCGGAACCTGGTTAATTCCCAGAATCGTCAGACGGATAATCGGCGGCAGCGCAAAGATGATCGTCACCACCACGCCTGGCACGTTGCCGATACCAAACAGCATGACGATTGGCACCAGATAAACAAACGCGGGCGTGGTCTGCATGGCATCAAGCAGTGGACGAATAATTTTCGCCGCTCGCGGACTTCTCGCCAGCCAGATCCCCAACGGCAAACCTATGACGATACAGAACAGCAGGGCTGTTAACACCAGCGCCAGGGTAACCATTGCCTGTGACCAGGCACCGATTGCGCCGATGGCAATTAGCGAAACCAGCGTCGCCACGCCCATTCCGACCCCGGAAATCTGCCAGGCGATGAGAGCGAAAACGATAATCGCCACCGGCGCGGGCATACCCAGCAGCAATTGCTGGAAACCGTTGAGGATGTAATCAACCGGAACGCGCACGCCCTGAAAGACGGGACGAAAATGGGTAACGACCCAGTCGATCCCTTCAGTGACCCAACTGTCGAGCGGGATCAGCGTTTTATGGAACGGATCGAGAATATTAAAATGCTCGACGTTTGGCGCAGGCGTACTGGTCAGCCAGTCAGCGCCACCGCCGTCGGTTGGTGCAGCCGCCGGTGTACCCCAGGCGTCTGCGGATTGTGCAGCACTGTCCGCCGCTGGCGTGGTATCCCACGGATTATTTTGATCAGCCATTATTTACCCCCTCACGATCTAAAGCGCGCAGCAGCATTCCTTTCGAAATGATGCCGACATACTGTTGGTCCTCGTCGACCACGGGCACCGCACAGGGTGCCTGTCCGACATGAGAGAGCAACTCGCTAAGAGGCGTTTGTGCATCGACCGCTAACGGCGCATCAATCAGCGCCGCATCAAGACCTTGCTGCTGCGTTAACGCGGCTTTAAGCGAATCGATAGACACAGCGCCGACAAACTTATTACCGCGTTCGATGACGTAGCCATATTCGCGATCTTCATCCTGCAATAATTTCAGTGCCGAACGCGGGCCGAAGCCGGGGGTTTTACGAATTAAGCCGTTCGGTGTACGACGGGCAATATCTTTCGCACTGAACACCTGGCTAATATCGACGCCACGGAAGAAGGTTCGGACATAATCATTCGCCGGATTATTAAGAATTTCATCCGGTGTACCAACCTGCACCACTTCACCATTTTGCATAATGGCAATTCGGTCACCAATACGCATAGCTTCATCGAGATCGTGGGAAATAAAGACAATGGTGCGCTGATGTTTCGCCTGTAATTTTACCAGCTCATCCTGCATCTCGGTGCGAATTAATGGATCGAGCGCCGAGAAGGCTTCGTCCATTAATAATATATCCGGATTAATCGCTAACGCGCGGGCTAATCCCACTCGTTGACGCATCCCGCCAGAGAGTTCATCCGGGTAGCTGTGGGCATAATTTTCCAGCCCGACCTGACGCAGTGCATCAAGGGCCTTTTCCCGGCGTTCTTCGGCATTAATTCCGGCCAGTTCCATACCGAACGCAGTATTGTCCAGCACGGTCATATGCGGCATTAAGGCAAAGGACTGGAAGACCATCGCAATCTTTTTTCTGCGCACCTCACGGAGTTCGGCGTCGGATATTTTTGCAATATCCACACCATCAATCAGCACTTGCCCGCGGGTGGGTTCAATCAGGCGATTGAGAAGGCGTACCATTGTGGATTTACCCGAACCGGATAATCCCATGATGACAAATATCTCGCCTTCTTCAATGGCCAGACTGGCGTCTTTTACGCCAAGCGATAGCCCGGTTTTTTCCAGAATTTGTTCTTTTGAAAGTCCTTGTTCGATATATTTGAAAGCTCGCTGTGGATGCTCGCCAAATATTTTATAAAGATTTTTAATTTCTAATTTAATTGCCATGCAATAGAAAGATTCCTGTTATTTGTTTATGTCGATACATTACCCAATGGAAATAGTCACTTTTTTCTACCCTAACATACTGAGAATCTGAGGCAACCCCTGATGGCAAATGTGGCATGAATATTGATGTGAGCAAATCGCCGGAATTTCCCATGATATAAGGGCTGAGAGCAAATCGAGAAAAGTTGATATTTTTTGTCAAAGATAGCGAAAAAACGCCTGAATATTGTGGTTTCAGGCGAATAATGCAACAGAGTGTCAGTGTAGATCACCACAAAATATTTGCGTGATAAAAAGCTATTTGGCGGGAATTATTTCCCTGCTGCGGGTAGTGATATTTTTGAAAAATAACACCCTCAGAAATTCCAGTCCTCATCTTCTGTTTCGACCGCTTTTCCCATCACATATGAAGAGCCTGAACCGGAAAAGAAATCGTGATTTTCATCGGCATTCGGCGAAAGCGCGGCGAGGATTGCCGGATTCACTTCCGCCATTCCTGCGGGAAATAGTGGTTCGTAGCCCAGATTCATCAACGCCTTATTGGCGTTGTAACAGAGAAACGCTGTCACATCGTCAGCCCACGGGGTTTCGGCGTACAGCTCATCGGTGTATTGCAACTCGTTGTCATAGAGTTCCAGCAACAAATCGAAGGCGAAACTCTTCAATTCTTCACGTCGTGCCTGGGAGATCTTTTCCAGGTTTTTCTGATATTTATAGCCGATGTAGTAACCGTGGACTGCTTCATCCCGGATAATCAGACGGATCAGGTCTGCGGTATTGGTTAGCTTTCCGCGGCTGGAAAAATACATCGGCAGCCAGAAACCGGAATAGAACAAAAAAGATTCAAGAAACACACTGGCGATTTTCTTTTTCAGCGGATCATCACCGCGATAATGTTGCTGAATAATCTGTGCTTTTCGCTGCAACGGCGCGTTTTCTTCACTCCAGGCGTAGGCGGCATCGACATCTTTGGTCTGGCACAGCGTCGAGAAAATTGAACTGTAAGAGCGGGCATGAACCGCTTCCATAAAGCTGATATTTGATAATATCGCCTCTTCATGGGGGGTGAGTGCATCGGGCATCAGCGAGGGCGCGCCGATAACATTTTGCAGCGTGTCGAGCAGCGTCAGGCCAGTAAAAACGCGCATTGTTAGTTGTTGTTCTACGACACTTAATGTCTGCCATGCAGGAATATCGTTCGACAGTGGCACCTTTTCTGGTAGCCAGAAATTGCTGGTCAGGCGATTCCACACCTCCAGATCTTTATCGTCAGATATCTTGTTCCAGTTGATGGCGCTGATACGTGAGAGTTTCATAGATATTCCTTAAAGTGCACAGGAGACGCAGCCTTCAATTTCAGTGCCTTCCAGCGCCATCTGACGCAGGCGAATGTAATAGAGCGTTTTGATACCCTTGCGCCAGGCGTAAATCTGCGCTTTGTTGATATCGCGAGTGGTGGCGGTATCGGGGAAAAACAGCGTCAGCGACAGCCCCTGATCGACATGGCGAGTCGCTTCCGCGTAGGTGTCGATGATCTTTTCTGCGCCGATTTCGTAAGCGTCCTGATACAGCGCCAGATTTTCGTTAGTCATAAACGGGGCAGGGTAGTAAACGCGTCCTGTTTTGCCCTCTTTGCGTATCTCTACTTTCGCCACAATCGGATGAATACTCGACGTAGCATAGTTGATATAAGAGATAGAACCGGTTGGCGGCACCGCCTGAAGATTCTGGTTGTAAATGCCGTAGCGCATCACGTCGTCGCGCAGCTGCGCCCACATCTCACGGGTAGGTAACGTAATACCGCTACGGGTAAACAGTTCGCCAACTTTCGCAGTTTTCGGCTGCCAGTTCCCTTGCAGATATTGGCTGAAATATTCACCACTGGCATAGCGTGACTGTTTGAACCCGGCGAAGGTTTCACCGCGTTCGCGCGCCAGCAACATCGAGGTACGCAGTGCGTGCCAGGTGATGGTATAGAAATAGAGATTGGTGAAATCCAGTGCTTCCGGCGAACCATAAGCGATGCCTTCTCGCGCCAGATAGCCGTGTAAATTCATCTGCCCCAGTCCGATGGCGTGTGAGGCGGCATTTCCGGCTTCGATGGACGGCACGCTGCGGATATGACTCATATCTGACACCGCCGTTAAACCGCGCACGGCAGTCTCTACCGTGCGGGCAAAGTCGGGGGAATCCATGGTGTGGGCAATATTCAACGAACCTAAATTGCAGGAAATATCATGGCCTGTGCGGGCATAGTCGAGATTCTCGTCATACTCTGAGGCGCTGTTAACCTGCAAAATTTCTGAGCAGAGATTGCTCATATTTATGCGCCCGGCGATAGGGTTAGCACGGTTTACCGTGTCTTCATACATGATGTAGGGATAGCCGGACTCAAACTGGATTTCTGCCAGTCGCTGGAAGAAATCACGGGCGTTGATGTATTTTTTGCGGATGCGTTCATCGGTAACCAGTTCGGCATAGTGTTCACTGATGGCGATATCAGCAAACGGCTTGCCATAAACCCGCTCAACGTCATAAGGCGAAAACAGTGCCATCTGCGCATTCTCTTTTGCCAGATGGAAAGTGATATCCGGGATCACCACGCCCAGCGACAGTGTTTTAATGCGGATTTTCTCGTCGGCATTTTCCCGCTTTGTATCGAGAAAACGCAGAATATCGGGATGATGGGCATGTAAATAGACTGCGCCAGCACCCTGACGCGCGCCGAGCTGGTTGGCATAAGAAAATGCGTCTTCCAGCATTTTCATCACCGGAATCACGCCAGAAGATTGATTTTCAATACGTTTAATTGGCGCGCCCGCTTCCCGCAGATTCGACAGCAAAAATGCTACGCCGCCGCCGCGTTTCGACAGTTGTAGTGCGGAATTCACTGCCCGGCCAATCGACTCCATATTGTCTTCAATACGCAGCAGAAAACAGGAAACCAGTTCGCCGCGCTGCTGCTTACCGCAGTTGAGGAATGTTGGCGTGGCTGGCTGAAAGCGTCCTGACAGCATCTCATCAGTGAGCTGCGTCGCCAGTGTTTCATCGCCTTGTGCCAGCGTCAGCGCCACCATCGTGACGCGATCGGCAAAATCTTCCAGATAACGCTTACCGTCGAATGTCTTCAACGTATAGCTGGTGTAAAACTTCCATGCTCCGAGGAATGTCTGGAAACGAAAACCGCTGGCGTGCGCGTGGGCAAACAGCGTAATGACAAAATCGCGAGAGTAGCGATTAAGGACGCTTTCATCATAGTAACCTTCGTTAACCAGCCAGTTCAGGCGCTGCTGCTGGCTACTGAAGGCCACACTGTTCGGACGCACATGCGTCGTCATAAAGGCGTCTACTGCCTGGCGATCTTTATCGAACTGAATGCGACCTGCGCTATCGTAAAGGTTAAGCATCGCATTCAGAGCGTGATAATCCATCGTTTCCTGCGTCAGGCGTTCTGCGGTTGTCGTTGCCAAAATTCGGTTACTCCTTTACGAACGTTTTCGATATCGCTTTGCGTACCCATGAGTTCAAAGCGGTACAGCCACGGCACGCCGCATTTCCGGGCAATCACATCTCCGGCGCGGCCATATGCCTCACCAAAGTTGCGATTACCCGAAGCAATAACGCCGCGCAGCAACGCCCGGTTATGCTCGTCGTTTAAAAAGCGAATGACCTGTCGTGGCACCGCGCCAGCCGTACCGCCGCCGCCGTAAGAGGGCACGATCAGGATGTAAGGCTCGTCTACCTGAATCCGTTCCCGCTCATTGAGCGGGATGCGCACCGCGGGCAGCCCTAAACGTTCGATAAAACGCTGCGTATTTTCGGAGCTGCTGGAAAAGTAGACGAGCTGGCTCATGCACTGGCCGCGTGTGGCGCTGGATGCAGACGATTGATCATGTCCGGGCGGAAACCAGACCAGCTAAGATCGCCTGCAATCACAACCGGCAACTGACGAAAGCCCTGAGCACGCAGCGCTTCTGCCGCTTCAGGAACGCGATCGACATTAATCATTTCAAAATCAAAGCCCCGGTTTTCCATCGCCCGTTTAGTGGCGTGGCACTGAACGCAATCGTTACGAGTGTAAATAGTAATGCGCATGATTCGTATTTCCGTTTAAAATGAAGATACGGCGCGATGATACGCGTCGGGTTGTATCTCTGTTGATACAGAGATACTAGATGTAGTTGAAAAAAGATTCAACCACACAAGATATGGGAATTTTAGATTGATTACGCCACCGATGAATGGCTCAACGGGGTAGGGGATTTTGTGTTTTTTGCCGGGCAAATACCCGGCATCAAGAAGTTACATCCGCATGGAAACGGCCAGACGGTTAAAACAATTCATCAGCCCGATGGCAAACGTTAAGTCGCTGATCTCTGCTGCGCTGAAATGCTCAAGCAAAGGCTGATAAACCTCGTCTTCCGCATGGGTTCTGGCAATTTCGGTTACCGATTCCGCCCATGCCAGCGCCGCCCGCTCGCGTTCATCAAAATGATGGCTTACGCGCCAACCTGCCAGGGCGTCCAGTTTGTGCTGTGGCACGCCGGATTTGCGCAATGCTTTGCTGTGCATCTCCAGACAAAATGCGCAGCCGTTGATTTGCGAGACGCGCAAATAAACTAACTCCATCAACGTGGTATCCAGCGTGCTATTTTCCAGTGCCGTTTTGGCCTGCACTAGTGCGTTATACACTGCCGGGCTAAGTTCGTAGTAAGGCTGACGTAATGTAGTCATACAGTTTCTCCTCTTATTAACGCCCGCAATGTAGCACTATAATGGACTGCTAAAGAGAGCCATAAATTACCTAAAAAAGCAGACCATATGCCGCGCTATCAGGATATCGCCCGTCAGTTAAAAACGGCTATTGAGCAAGGGGAACTGAAACCCGGCGCAAGGCTGCCTTCAAGTCGTACCTGGTCGCAGGAGCTGGGGGTGTCTCGATCCACTGTCGAAAATGCGTATGCTGAGCTGGTGGCGCAAGGATGGCTGATCAGGCGGGGACAGGCTGGCACATTTGTCAGTGAGCGGATATATCCGCAACAATCTACTGTACAAGTTGTAGATTTTGCCGGTGAAAGTCAGCAACCGTTGCCATTTCAAATGGGATTACCCGCACTCGATCTCTTTCCGCGAGAGCTGTGGGCGCGGGTGATGGGGCGTCGCCTTCGTACCCAGACGCGCTTTGATTTGGCGTTAGGCGATGTTTGCGGTGAGGTGGCGTTGCGCGAGGCAATAGTTGATTACTTACGCATTTCACGTGGGATTGATTGTCAGCCAGAGCAGGTCTTTATCACTCACGGTTATGCGGCCTCAATAGCTTTAATTCTGCACGCGCTGGCGAAACCGGGAAACGGGATGTGGATAGAAGATCCCGGCTTTCCACTGATTCGCCCGATTGTCACTCGCCATGATGTGGAAATTTTGCCTGTGCCGGTTGATGACAATGGACTGGATATCACAAGCGGAATACAAAATTATCCTGATGCGCGTTTTGCCCTGATAACACCAGCACACCAAAGTCCGCTGGGTGTGGCGCTCTCTTTAGCGCGCAGGCATCAGATACTGGAATGGGCAGATCGTAGTCAGGCATGGATTATTGAAGATGATTATGACAGTGAGTTTCGCTATCACGGTAAGCCGTTACCGGCGTTAAAAAGTCTCGACGCACCGCAGCGGGTAATTTATGCCGGAACATTCAGCAAAGCGCTATTTCCTGCATTGCGCTGTGCGTGGCTGGTGGTGCCGGTGAAGCAAATTGCACAATTCCGCCACCAGGCGTCACTGGCTCCATGTGCGGTACCTGTTCTATGGCAGAACACACTGGCAGACTTTCTTCGCGAGGGGCATTTCTGGCGGCATCTGAAGAAAATGCGTCAGCATTATGCTCAACGTCGGCAATGGATTGAGCAAGCGTTGACGCAGCAAGGATTTCAGGTTGTGCCGCAGAAAGGTGGTATCCAGATGGTGATCAGAATGATAGGCGATGATATTGCCCATGCGCGTAAAGCCAATGCTGCAGGCCTTGCGGTGCAGGCACTTAGCGACTGGCGTATCCGTTCAAGTGGGGAAGGTGGATTACTGCTTTCGTTTACTAATATTGTTAACGAAGGTATGGCGCGACAGGTAGCACAACAATTACGTAAAGCCTTAAGCTAAAAAACCCCGAAGCCAGGCTTCGGGGTCAAAGACGCGTATTTATTATCATTTTTGCACTACGATTTGCGCATGCTTAACAGTGCGCCGATAAAAATACCCACCGCTGCCGCTGTACCCACACTACACCAGGGTCTTTCACGAACAAAAGAATCCGCGCAGCCAACGGCATCGCGCGCGGCTTGCTGGACGCGAGTACGACCATGCATCCGCGCCCTGGTTTCTTTCAGTAGAGCCTGCGCTTTACTACGAGCGGCTTCGGCTTCCCCTTTGGCGTCGCTGCCCCAGGACTTCAATACAGATTCGAGACTGTCAGCTAATTGATTGACATCATTCTGGATATCCTGCACGCCATCATCAACGTCGTTGCGGTTCGGTCGGTTAAACATATGATCCCCCATTAGAATTCGATGTAATTTTCAGTGTAGACCATAATTTTCTTAACTGAGGTTCATCGCGGCTTTATGGACTTTTCTGAAAGCGTTGTGAATGCGCAATCAGGTAAGGTAGGCCCGCGGTTGATAATAACGAGGATCAAATATGTATTTACGACCAGACGAGGTGGCGCGCGTACTTGAAAAAGTCGGTTTTACTGTCGATGTGGTAACCCAGAAAGCGTATGGTTACCGCCGTGGGGAAAATTATGTCTATGTTAATCGCGAAGCGCGAATGGGACGTACCGCCCTGGTGATTCATCCAACATTAAAAGAACGTAGTTCAACACTGGCTGAACCCGCTTCCGATATTAAAACTTGCGATCATTACCAGCAATTTCCGCTCTATTTAGCGGGTGAACGTCATGAGCATTACGGTATCCCGCATGGCTTTAGTTCGCGTGTTGCGCTTGAACGTTATTTGAATGGTTTATTTGGCGAAGCCAGTTAAAGACGCGACTGGCGATGCCAGTCGCGAAAAGAAGGGTCAGGCTTTTACCTGCTGGTAACGGCTGACTTTAAACAGTCGGCGGCAATAATCGAGGAAGTAGCCATAAACCGCCCCCATCAACATCGAAACAACGATGTTTGAACTGACTGCCGCCATAATCTGATGCCAGTCTGCGCCCACCACTAACAAGATCGCCACATACACCGGTGACTGGAACGTCACATAAGCCAGGATATCCGCCAGATTTTTTATCCAGCCCGACGGGCTAACTTTGCGTGCCGCGCGCATAAACAGATCGCGGTACATACCGTATGGCCATGCAATTAAGATGTTCACCGGAATCGCTACTAATCTGGAATAAAAAGACTGTTCGAAGCTCATTCCGGAGAGGAAAACTTCAATACACATGTTCACGACAGAACAGTAAACAACCATCGCGAACGTATCTGCAACTGCATGACGCAAGCGTGACTGCGGTGAGAACATGCTAATGCTCCTTAATAAAAGCGTAATGGGATGTTAATGGAGATGAAAGCAGCGGATCTCATTGCCATCTGCATTTTCGCATAGCGTATATCGCTGGCTATGACTAATCAATTAGTGAAAAATTTTTATTTAATCTGTTTTTGTAGATAAAATATTCCGTAACGGCGCGTTTTTTGTACATTGTGGATTTTTACATGCCGGTATGATTTATTTTTAATTAAATCAATTGGATATGTGTTTACCTTTATTTTCACTCATGAAGGTTTGGGGGGGAGGTAACGCTATAAGCGTAGAGAATTCGGTGTATGTAGTGACCGGGTCATTTTCAGCATTTTTTATGCCAGATAATGTACATTGACAGCAGAAAGCACCAGTGAGTGATGTTTTCTTTTATTCTGTTGAGTTGCATTTTTATTCACTTTGGTTTTGTCAGGCTTGCGGAATTATCGAGCAGAGAGCGCCGCTCTGTTCACCAATAACCGAAATTACTCATCAAAATGGCTAATATATAATCTTGAAATTATTCTGAGAGTTTCAGAAAATAACAGCTGAAATAATCTCGTGCAGGACTGTAAATAGATTAAATTTTGTGGAAATATAATAAGTGATCGCTTACACTACGCGACGAAATACTTTTTTGTTTTGGGTTAAAAGGTTTTCTTTATTATGTCCGTAATGTTACAAAGTTTAAATAACATTCGCACCCTCCGTGCGATGGCTCGCGAATTCTCCATTGACGTTCTTGAAGAAATGCTCGAAAAATTCAGGGTTGTCACTAAAGAAAGACGTGAAGAAGAAGAACAACAGCAGCGTGAACTGGCAGAGCGCCAGGAAAAAATTAGCACCTGGCTGGAGCTGATGAAAGCTGACGGAATTAACCCGGAAGAGTTATTGGGTAATAGCTCTGCTGCGGCACCACGCGCTGGTAAAAAACGCCAGCCGCGTCCGGCGAAATATAAATTCATCGATGTTAACGGTGAAACTAAAACCTGGACCGGTCAGGGCCGTACACCGAAGCCAATCGCTCAGGCGCTGGCAGAAGGTAAATCTCTCGACGATTTCCTGATCTAATTACTGAGGCCGGATGCCGCTGCTATGGCGCGTCCGGCGTCGCTTCTCAAGCTCGTTGGTTCCACGGCATCTTATCTAACAATCTTGCCATTCCACAAAAACCACTAATTCCTGCAAACAGTAACCCAGCACCAACAAAGCCGCTTAATAAGAAGAAAACGCTATTTACGGTATAACCCAGTACAACGCCGATTAATATTAAACCACCCGCGGCGATCTGCACCTGGCGCATTAACGGCAAGGGTTGGGATTTATTTACCGCTACTGGCAATCCTGCTTTTTTCCAGCCATCAATCCCATCTTCGAGTAAAAAGATTTCTGCGGGGGCGGCAATCGCTGCTAATTTATCGGCGTTATTACTGGTGCGTTTACCTGCCTGGCAGTGGAATATAATTTGCTCGCGACGTAATTTAGGCGGAAGACCTGACTGTTCCAGTACGGATAATGGAGCCAGATCTGCTTCAGGAATATGTTCACGAAGATATTCATCAGCATCACGAATATCGATTAACTTTGCGCCGCGTGCGATTAATTCTTGTGCATCATGCGGCGAAATGGTTGTCAAAGCCATAGTGACTCCTTACAGACAATAGACATTTTTCAGGGTGGCGATAATGGCATTTACCGCCTCATTTTTAATGGAATATAGAATGCGTTGGGCATCCCGTTGGCTGTCGATAAGCCCTTCGCCCCGCATACGAGCGAGATGCTGTGATGTCGCAGAGGCACTCAGTCCGGTAATGCGCGTCAGCTCTCCCGCGCTGGTGCCGGGGGAACCGCTAAGCATACACAGAATCAGCAATCGTTTAGGGTGGCTCATTGATTTCAATAAGGCCGCTGCCTGTTCGGCACTGGCCTGTAATTGTGCGAGTTCAGTCATAGTTATTTAAGTATTATCTAAATTAAGTAAACTCTAAACTAAGTGTGCAACATATACCAGCATCAGCAGCGTAAATGAGAGTAAAAGCGTACGCTGAAACTGGCAGGCTCCGCTAAAATTACTACGCTTAAGAGATAAAATCTCTTTTTAAACAATGAGTAATTTTCTTATAGGGAGTACATATGGGTTTCTGGAGAATCGTCATCACCATCATTCTGCCGCCGCTCGGCGTGCTGCTCGGTAAAGGGTTCGGTTGGGCGTTCATTATTAATATTCTGCTGACACTGCTTGGGTATATCCCCGGTTTGATTCACGCGTTCTGGGTGCAAACCCGCGATTAAACCTGTGCTCATCCCCGCGGCGTTAACGCGCCGCGTTCCTCTGCTACACTTTCTGAGTGTTTCCGTTAACGAATGAGGTAGCTATGGGTCTGTTCAATTTTGTGAAAGATGCCGGAGAAAAACTCTGGGACGCGGTTACAGGTCAGCACGATAAAGACGATCAGGCGAAGAAGGTGCAGGAGCATCTGAACAAAACCGGTATACCTGATGCCGATAAAGTGAACATTCAAATTGCCGACGGCAAAGCGACGGTCACTGGTGACGGCTTAAGTCAGGAGGCGAAGGAGAAAATCCTTGTTGCGGTGGGGAATATTTCCGGTATTGCCAGTGTCGATGATCAGGTGAAAACGGCGACACCAGCCACTGCCAGCCAGTTTTATACCGTTAAGTCTGGCGACACTCTGAGTGCCATTTCCAAACAGGTCTACGGTAACGCTAATCTGTACAATAAAATCTTCGAAGCGAATAAACCGATGCTAAAAAGCCCGGATAAAATTTACCCGGGGCAAGTGTTGCGTATTCCTGAAGAGTAGTTAATTGCCAGCCATCGCCTGCTGGATAATGGGAATTGGCGTCAGTAAATGCTGGCGCATTAACTCACTGGCGCGCGCGGTATCTCGCGCCAGTACCGCCGCAGTCAGGGTCTGGTGCTGATCGTGTTTATCTTCCAGCATTTCCACCGAAAGCACTGTTCGCCGCAGCCAGATAAATCGATAACGCGCTGCCAGATCAAACAACCGTTCACGCATTTGCAGCAAATAGTAAGAACCACAGCCCGCCACAATTGCAGTATGAAACGCCTGATGACGCAGATCCCACTCATCAAGCATTTTCTCACTGGCGTCACAGGCCTCAAGCTTACTGAGCAGATGCGCTTTTGCGAGAACGTCTGCCTCCCATTCATCGCCACCGCGGGCAATCGCCAGACTCACCAGCATCGCTTCCATATTGGCGCGGGCGTCGAAAATATCGAGCAGCTCCTGCTCTGACATAGACGCCACCCGATACCCTTTTTGATTCACCACCGTGACCAGTCGTTCTGCCACCAGTTGCGAAAGCGCTTCCCGCAACGGTCCGACGCCAAGTGCATAACGCGATGTCAGCAAACTCATCCGTAATTTTTCATCCGGCTGAAAATTGCCGCGAATAATATCGTTCTTCAGCCAGCGATAGCCATCCAGAGAGGTAATGGTCATGGTGTGACTCCTGAGCATTATCAGCGCGTATTATGAATGGGTGTTTTTTGCCACATTATCAGCTTTTTCCAGCGAGCCATAATTGGCACGGTACAGATAATCCCAATCGCTAATAAGCCGGTGGAGATCACTTCTAACTGTTGCGCCGGGCGGAATAGCATCACTACCAACACAAAGGTAATAAAGCCGATGACCAGCCAGGTGAGCCACGGATAAAGCCACATCCGCAGGCGAATTTCGCTTCCTTCTGCTCGCAGAATTTTGCGCATCCGCAATTGTGAAACGGCGATGACTAAATAAACCAGCAGGGCGATAGCGCCGGAGCTGTCGATCAGAAATTTAAACACCTTCGCAGGCGCGTAATAGTTCACCACCACCGTTAAGAATGCCGCGCCGGTGGAGAGTAACACCGCCACGTACGGGGTTTTACTGCGGTTGATTTTACCCATTACCGCGGGAGCATCACCGCGACGGCTTAAGGAGTAGAGCATCCTGGAAGCGGTATACAGCGCCGAGTTCAGGCAGCTGGTTACGGAAAGTAATATCACGCAGTCCATGATTAATTTCGCATGAGGAATATTGAGCAATTCCAGAACCGAGCGATAAGAACCAACGGCTTTCAGCCCTGGCATATTCCACGGGATTAATGCCACAACGACAAAAATAGAACACAAATAGAAAATAGAGATACGCCAGATAACCGAGTTGGTGGCGCGGACAATATGTTTTTCCGGCGTGTCGGATTCCGCGGCGGCAATGGTGACAATTTCTGCGCCCATAAACGAGAACATGGTGATCAACATCGCGCTTAATACCGCACCGAAGCCGTTGGGCATAAAGCCGCCGCTATCCCACAATCTTGAAATACCGCTCACGTCGGCATACGGGTAAAAACCGCTAATTGCGACGGCACCAAGGAAAATAAAGGCCAGGATAGCGATGACTTTACACAGCGCCAGCCAGAACTCAAATTCGCCGTAGTTTTTAACGCTTAATAAATTACTGCCGGTTAAGGCGAGGGTAATGACGAGGGAAAATAACCAGATGGGAATGCCTGGAACCCACGAGTGCAGGATCATGGCGGCGATGTTGGCTTCAAGTGGGATAACCAGTACCCAAAACCACCAGTACAACCAGCCGATGGTATAGCCCGCCCAGCGGCCAATGGCTTTATCGGCATAGGTGGAAAATGAACCGGTATCGGGCGTGGCAACCGCCATTTCCGCCAACATCCGCATAATCATAACCACCAGTAATCCGGCGAACAGATAGGCCAGTAATACCGCCGGGCCCGCTTCGGCGATGGCGACGCTGGAACCGACAAACAGACTTGCGCCGATAACACCGGCAATAGACAACATGGTGACGTGGCGTGACTTCAGCCCGCCGCCTAACTCATGTGGTTGCGATGATTGCCCCATCCTGAATCCTCTCGAAAGTGTGTCACTTGGGAGAGCGCCCCGACATTTCCCGCGTCGGGTCACGCGTTTAATTGTTATTGGTTCTTTTTGCCGGAGAGCGGCTCCGCCTTATCCGGCCGACATAGATTTATTCCTGTTCACGTACAGATTGTCGGATGCGGCGTAAACGCCTTATCCGACCTGGATTCTCGTAGTCCGGACAAGACGCGCAGCGTCGCCTCCGGCATGGTGCGGTACTACTGCTTCGCCTCAGCAAAACACTGGCTGATGATTTCCAGACCCTGACGGATCTGAGCGTCTTCAATGGTGAGCGGTACAAGGATGCGCAGCACGTTGTAATACGGGCCGCAGGAGAGAAGAATCAGACCCTTATCGCGGGCGCGTGCCACGATCTCGGCGGTGAGTTTTACGTCCGGTTTGCTGTGTTCGCCATCTTCAAACAGCTCGATGGCGATCATCGCCCCCAGCCCGCGTACGTCGCCGATCTCCGGGTGTTTTTCGGCGATCGCCAGCAATCCGTCTTTCAGCTTCTGCCCCAGAACGTTGGCTTTTTGCAGCAGATTTTCCTGCTCGAACACCTTCAACACTTCCAGCGCCGCTACGCAGGCAATCGGGTTACCGGCATAGGTGCCACCCAGTCCGCCCGGTGCGACGGCGTCCATCACTTCCGCGCGCCCGGTGACGCCCGCCAGCGGGAAACCGCCTGCGATCGATTTCGCAAAGGTGGTGAGATCTGGTGCCACGCCCATTTGCTCCATCGCAAACAGCGTGCCGGTACGCCCTGCGCCGCTCTGCACTTCATCGGCAATCAGCATGATCCCATGCTCGTCACACAGCGCGCGTAAACGCTGCATAAAGGCTGGCGTCGCGGCGTAGAAACCGCCTTCGCCCTGAACGGGCTCAATCACGATGGCGGCGATATCTTCCGGCGCGGCGTCATTTTTGAAGATCCGGTGGATGCTGGCGATAGCGTCATCCTCGCTTATGCCGTGCAGCGGGCAAGGATAAAGCGCGCGATAAACATGACCCGGCATCAGCCCCATGCCCGCAGAGTACGGATTCACCTTGCCGGTCAGCGCCAGCGTGTAATGCGTGCGCCCGTGATACGCACCGCTAAAGGCGATGGTCCCGCTACGTTTGGTGGCGGCGCGGGCGATTTTCACCGCATTTTCCACCGCTTCGGAACCGGTCGTAACCAGCAGAGTTTTCTTGGCAAAATCGCCCGGCACCTTCTGATTCATAATCTCGCACAGTTCAAGATACGGCTCGTAAGCCAGCACCTGGAAGCAGGTGTGCGACAGTTTTTTCAACTGCGCTTCCACCGCCGCAACCACTTTCGGATGCAGGTGCCCGGTATTGAGCACCGCAATCCCGCCCGCGAAATCAAGATACTCACGGCCTTCAACGTCCCACACCCGGCAGTTTTCCGCGCGGTCAGCGAAAATCGGGTGAATTTGCCCAACGCCACGGGGAATCGCCTGACTGCGGCGCTGCATTAACTCTTTATTGCTGCTCATTCGCATTCTCCAGTTAAAGACCGATGCACATATATTTGATTTCTAAGTAATCTTCGATGCCATACTTCGAACCTTCACGACCCAGACCCGAGGCTTTAATGCCGCCAAACGGGGCCACTTCATTGGAAATAATGCCGGTGTTGATGCCGATGATGCCGTACTCCAGTGCTTCGCCCACGCGGAAGACGCGGCTTAAATCACGGGCGTAGAAATAGGCTGCAAGGCCAAATTCGGTGTCATTGGCTTGCGCAATCACATCGGCTTCATCTTTAAAACGGAACAGCGGGGCGAGGGGGCCAAACGTCTCTTCTTTCGACACTTTGGCGTTAGCCGGAACGTCCACCAGAATGGTCGGCTGGAAGAAGTTACCGCCGCGTTCATGTGCTTTACCGCCGCAAACCACGCGCGCGCCTTTCTCCAGCGCATCGGCAATATGCTCTTCCACTTTTGCTACCGCTTTTTCATCGATCAGCGGCCCGATGGTGACGCCTTTCTCCAGCCCGTTGCCGATGTGCAGTTTGCTCACCGCCTGCTGCAATTTTTCGGCAAAGCGGTCATACACGCCGTTCTGCACATACAGGCGGTTGGCGCAGACGCAGGTTTGCCCGGCGTTACGGAATTTCGAGGCCAGCGCGCCTTCCACGGCTTTATCGAGATCGGCATCGTCAAAGACAATAAACGGTGCGTTGCCGCCCAGCTCCAGCGACACTTTTTTGATGTCTTTCGCGCACTGTTCCATTAACTGACGGCCAATTTCGGTCGAGCCGGTAAACGACAGCTTGCGCACCAGCGGGTTGCTGGTCAGTTCGTTACCGACCGCGCCCGCCGAACCGGTGACTACGTTAAACACGCCAGCCGGAACGCCCGCGCGAATCGCCAGTTCTGCCAGCGCCAGCGCAGAGAACGGCGTCTGACTGGCGGGCTTCAGCACCATCGTGCAGCCTGCCGCCAGTGCCGGACCGGCTTTACGGGTAATCATCGCCGCCGGGAAGTTCCACGGCGTGATAGCCGCGGTGACGCCAATCGGCTGCTTGATAACAATCAGGCGTTTATCGGCCTGATGACCGGGAATGGTGTCGCCATAAATACGTTTGCCTTCTTCTGCAAACCACTCAATAAATGAGGCGGCGTAGCTGATTTCGCCTTTCGCTTCAGCCAGTGGTTTGCCCTGTTCGAGGGTCATC
This sequence comes from Escherichia sp. E.sYA108, assembly GCF_011754335.1. Classification (NCBI taxonomy): domain Bacteria; kingdom Pseudomonadati; phylum Pseudomonadota; class Gammaproteobacteria; order Enterobacterales; family Enterobacteriaceae; genus Escherichia; species Escherichia sp. E.sYA108. Next base: position 1,264,978 of record NZ_JAAQVZ010000001.1, read on the forward strand.
AGGCGCGCTAAATCGTCCTGATGCTCCATCATTAAATTGAACCAGTTGCGCAGAATGTTGGCGCGTTCTTTGGCAGTGAGCGCACGCCAGACGGGCAGGGCGCGGTTGGCGGCGTCGATAGCGGCGCGGGTTTCATCAGCGCCCATTTTCGGCACGCTACCCAGCTTGTCGCCGTTCGCCGGATTGGTGACGTCGATGACCTCGCCATTGTTGGCGTCCAGCCATTCCCCGTTAATCAACGCCTGCTGGCGGAATAAGTTACTGTCGTTAAGTTTCATCGCTACATCCTGTTTTCAAAGGTTATTGATTAAATGCGGCGTGTAAGGCATCCACACTACGTGCCGCTCGCAGCGTGCGTCCGGGGTTACTCTGGCTTGCCAACAGCGTTTGTACCTTGCTGACAATATGCGCACCAATAGGAATTGCTGATGTCGCTGCCGGGGAGGGCGCATTACAGGTGTGGATCGTGCGCGGGGTGGTGACAAACAGAAAATCGTCAATCAGCTTGCCGTCCGGCGATACCGCCTGCGCCCGCACACCGGCGGGCCAGGGCTGGAGATCGCTTAACGAAAGCCGGGGACAATACTTTTGCACCAGCCGCAGATAGCCGCTTTTGCACAGCGAGTTTTTCATCTCGCCCAGTCCTGAGCGTAGATGGTTTTGCAGCACCCGGCGAATCCCCGACGAGCCCAAAATTTCCAGCGTGTCGCTAAATGAGAAGTCGCGCTTACGATAGCCTTCGCGTTTGAAAGCCAGCACCGCGTTTGGCCCGACGGTCACACTGCCGTCGATCATGCGGGTGAGATGCACGCCCAAAAACGGCATTGCCGGGTCGGGAATGGGGTAAATCAGGTGGTTAACAATCTGGTTATGCTCCGGCGCAAGGCGGAAATACTCGCCGCGGAACGGGCAGATAATAAAGCCCGGTTCGAGGCCGAGCATTTTCACCAGCCGGTCAGCCATCAGCCCGGAACAGCTAATCAGCGTCGATGCTTCATATTCACCGCCCTGACGGGTACATATCACCACGCCGTTTTTATGCTCACTGAGGGCGCTGACTTCGGCGTTATAGATAATCTCACCGCCTCTGGCCTGAAAAATTTTTGCCATTGCCGCCGTCACTTCGCGGTAGCTGACAATGCCGCTGGACGGCACAAAAATACCGCCCAGCCCGGTGATATTTGGTTCGCGCTCGCGCAGTTCCTCGGCGTTTAACCACTCGCGATCGATTCCGTTCGCCGCCGTGCGTTCCCACAACGCGCGCATCCGTTCCATTTCGAGTTCAGAGGTGGCGACCAGCATCTTGCCGCAGTTGTCATAGCGAATGCCGTTTTGATCGCAAAAGGCTTTGGTGGCGCGGTTTCCCGCCAGGCAGAACTGCGCCTTCAGGCTGCCGGGCGTGTAATAGACCCCAGCATGGATCACGCCGCTGTTGTGGCCCGTCTGGTGACAGGCCGGGCCGGACTCTTTTTCCAGCAACGCAATGCGGGCATCCGGATAAACATCAATCAGTTGCATGGCGGTCGACATGCCGATGATGCCGCCGCCAATAATCACAAAATCATACATCCGCTCAATTCCTTTGCGCTTACTGATGCGTCTGGTAGTGGTGAGTGGCGTAAGCGAAATAGCCACGCTGACGCATCAGTTCACGGCGCAGATCCGGGTGCGGAGTAAAGCGGTCGCGACCGTGCAGCCAGAACAGGTTGTTAATCAACAGGAATTTGCCAACGGGAACGGGTACAGAAAGAATGCCTTTACTGGTTTCAATGGCATCGGAAAGCTCGCTCAACCACACGCCTTCTTCGAAGTCTTTCGGCTGGACAAACTGGTCGATATAGCGCATCACCGGGCGGCCCTGCTGATCGACATCGAACACCGGATGGAAGACATCTTTGCTGACGTTTTTGCTCGGCGGCGCGGCAAAGCGCATCGGACGGCGCGCCAGCGGATGGCGGAAAAAGTGGTCCAGATGTTCCCAGTCATCGAGATGCAGCAGCAGCGAGTTACCGCCCTGCATGTTCTGCTCGTCGATTTTCATCATCAGCACGTAATCAGTGATCTCTTCCACGTAGGTGCCGTCGTTGTGCAACTCCATCACGCGGTGTGGCTGACGCAGATAGCTGTCTGAGTTATCAACATTTTTCACCACGAAACGCGCGTAATACTGACCGCTCATCGCATCGAAATTGGAGCGACCAATCAGATGCGCCACCGCCGTCGCCAGCTTCACCATCTCATCCGCCTGCGCGACATCATCGATACCCACCGCATTGATCAACAGCGCACCTTCAGCGCGGTTTAACAGGGTCTTCAACAGCAGCGGTTGCAGCTGATTCGCACACAGATCGTCGAGAATTTTGCCTACCCGAAAACGCAGAAACGATTTGTACTCCAGCGCCTGCACGGGCCACTCGGCAACCTGTTCGAGAAACTGTTTGGTCGTCTGTTCGGTGAAGGTGAGTTCCAGCAGACGCGGGGATTGCGCCGACGGGATGAGAGTGAATCCGCTATAGTCCTGGCCTGAATCGACAGCGTTATTTTGTACGGCGGTCAGTGCATTCATCAGAAGCGATCCTCTTATGAGATGTAGGGTGACATGGCGATGCTCATTTCGTAGCCATAATCTAAAAATATCTACATTTCTGAAAAATGCGCATAAAAGTTACATATTGTTTTCTTATTGTGATCAAAAACAACAAATTAATAACAAATAATGTGAGGGATAAGAATTGGGTTGAAAGGAAATGAATAATTAAAACAATATATTAAGTGTGCTTATACTCTTTTTCGAACTGGTGGCATTTGTTTAAATGCTATTTAAACTGCTTTTTCAGAGTTCAACTTACTGAGTTCCGTGTCGACTAATGTGAGTAAGATCAATCGCATCCAACCTATGTTACTTGATGGAATCGATAACAATATTAATGAATATACAGATTCCAGGAAGGCTGGCTATGGGGGCAAATTATTCTCTTTCTGGCAACGGGTAAATAACAGTGACCATTTGTCGAGAAGCTGATACTGAGCTGAGGGATACTGTATATGTCTGGACTGTAATTGGATGAATTCTATTCAGGGCGGGTCAGGACCAATAAAAAAGCCCGCATCAGCGGGCTTTAATGTCATAGGGAGTCGCGACTCCGTTGCGTATCCTTTTTTGTCTCCTCACCGTCTGGTCGGTGTCCTGCTGAGACTTATAACTTCCTGTTTTTGTTGGTGTAGTCCTTACACCGTCCAATCATGATTGGTGGAGCTGGCGGGAGTTGAACCCGCGTCCGAAATTCCTACATCCTCGGTACTACATGCTTAGTCAGTCTTTACATTCGCTTGCCAGCTGCGGACGGACACGCCACTAACAAACTAGCCTGATTAAGTTTTAACGCTTCAACCCCAGGCAGGGCTTCCACGCGATCTCTTTTGGGTTTGACCTCTCTTGATCCCCGTCCTAAGAGCGGAGGCTAGGGAGAGAGGGCTCTAAGCAGATTATTAAGCTGCTAAAGCGTAGTTTTCGTCGTTTGCGACTATTTTTTGCGGCTTTTTACGAGGCCAACCGCCCCTCGGCATGCACCTTGGGTTTCGCAAATCCCGTCGAATCCAGAATCAGCCCCAATGTGTAACGGTAAGTATACCAGATTTATGAGCAGCATGACTAGCCCAAAAGGCGTTATCATCCTGGAATTAGCGCCTGCATAGTATGATTTTTTTTCGATTAAGCAATGGGATGGCTACATCTGTGTCAGATTTGACAGTCGATAAGATGTTCATTCGCGCCACCGGATAGGGAGGCGCGGTGAGGATTTGATTAGTATCGCTTATATAGGTTTAACGGTGGGCATTTTTCATGATACGCGCTTTATCCACCTGCCATTCGCGTTCTTTGATATCTGAACGTTTATCGTGCTGTTTCTTACCTTTGGCGACGCCGATTTTCACTTTGCACCAGGCATTTTTCCAGTACAGGGAGAGCGCCACTACGGTATAGCCTTCTCGATTGACGCGACCGTACAATGAGTCCAGTTCGCGCTGGTTGAGAAGTAACTTGCGGGTACGGGTAGGATCGCACACCACATGCGTGGAGGCCACAGCCATTGGCGTGATGTTAGCGCCAAACAGAAATGCCTCTCCGTCGCGCAGAAGGACATAGCTGTCGCTGATATTGGCTTTTCCTGCGCGCAGGGATTTAACCTCCCAGCCTTGCAGGGCAAGTCCCGCTTCGAACTCTTCTTCGATAAAGTATTCGTGACGGGCGCGCTTGTTAAGCGCGATGGTCGCTGAACCAGGTTTATGTGCTTTTTTCTTCGTCATAAGCGTCGTGAATCATCGGTAATCTGAAATCGAAAACACCCCATATCAATCCTGCGGGGGACAAGGCTCTATCTTAGCATGAACCCGATGTTACCCAGCGCCGGGATAGCGTTTTTTTTACAGCAGGATAAATGATATTATTTGTTGGATTTTTGTTGATGGAAATTGTTATGCCTCAGATTAGTCGGACCGCACTGGTGCCCTACAGCGCGGAGCAAATGTATCAGTTAGTGAATGACGTTCAGTCTTATCCTCAGTTTTTGCCGGGTTGTACCGGAAGTCGGATTCTGGAGTCCACTCCTGGGCAGATGACTGCTGCGGTAGATGTGTCTAAGGCTGGGATCAGCAAAACGTTTACAACCCGCAACCAGTTGACCAGTAATCAAAGTATTCTCATGAGTCTGGTTGATGGACCGTTTAAGAAATTGATCGGCGGTTGGAAGTTTACGCCGTTGAGCCAGGACGCGTGCCGTATTGAGTTTCATCTCGACTTTGAGTTTACCAATAAGTTGATTGAACTCGCCTTTGGTCGTGTGTTTAAAGAGCTGGCAGCTAATATGGTGCAGGCTTTTACTGTTCGTGCAAAAGAGGTCTACAGTGCCAGGTAAAATTGCCGTTGAGGTGGCTTATGCGCTACCTGAGAAGCAGTACCTGCAGCGCGTGACGTTGCAGGAGGGCGCGACGGTTGAAGAAGCTATTCGCGCCAGTGGTTTGCTGGAATTGCGTACCGATATCGATTTAACTAAAAACAAAGTCGGCATTTACAGCCGTCCGGCAAAACTCAGCGATATTGTGCATGATGGCGATCGGGTGGAGATTTATCGTCCTCTCATTGCCGATCCGAAAGAGCTTCGCAGGCAACGAGCAGAAAAATCAGCGAATAAATAACAGACAGAAAAAAGGTGCTCATTGAGCACCTTTTTTAACGTCTTTGAGAGCAACTTTATTATTAGTTACCACTCAGCGCAGGTTTGTTATCAATGTTGGTCAACACACCGCTACTGTTAAAGGTCAGCGTCAGCGTTTGCTGCGTTACACCTTCATGACCAGGTTGCTGGCGGAAGACATAGAACCAGGTATTTGTACCAAATGGATCGGACATCAGCGGTGTACCCAATGCGTACGCAACTTGTTGTTGCGTCATGCCAACACGTATTTTGGATACGTCGTTAGCGGTCAGATAGTTCCCCTGGTTGATGTCAGGACGGTAAACCACTCGCTCCAGAGTGGAACAGCCTGCGGTCAACATCAATAGTACTGCTGCTGCAGCAGTCAGCGTTTTACAGCGCATAGTGATTTGATTCCTTTTCGGGCCCGAGCAGTACGTGGCTCATCTGTAATATGCCGATGATAATAGACCTTTCATCACTTTAAAACCTTTTGCTTTCCGGTCTTACGGCGTTTTGCTGTTTACTCTGACCGTGAAGCAGGAAAAAAGTTTACGCCGCAAGCAGTTCTTTCGCATTCGCCAGTGTGTTACGTGTGACTTCACTGCCACCAAGCAGGCGCGCCAACTCTTGTAACCGCGCTTTTTTATCCAGGGATTGCATATGCGTTTCTGTCATCGCACCATCGGTTTCTTTGCTGACAAAATAGTGTTGATGACCACATCCCGCGACTTGTGGCAGGTGGGTAACACACATCACCTGAGTTGATTCGCCAAGTTGACGTAGCAGTTTGCCGACAACTGCCGCTGTTGGGCCGCTAATCCCTACATCCACTTCATCAAAAATCAGTGCCGGGGTTTCCATTTTACGCGCGGTAATGACCTGGATTGCCAATGCGATGCGGGACAACTCACCACCGGATGCGACTTTGGCAATAGGCTGCATTGGCTGACCTGGGTTGGTGGTTACCCGAAACTCAATACGATCAGCGCCGTCAGCGCCCAGGTGATGCTCGTCAAATTTAACATCGATCGTAAACTGCCCATGTGGCATAGAGAGTGCATGCATACTATCGGTGATCAGCTGTGCCAACTCATTTGCATAATGCTGGCGTTGCTGGTGTAACGCGCGCGCCGTTTCCAGTGCCTGCTGATGATGTTTCGTTACCGCCAGCGCGAGCGTTTCTTGTGAGTCGGCCTGATCGTCCAGTTGCTGCTGTTCTTCCAGTAGCGACTGGTAATACTGTGGCAATGCCTCAGGGCTGACGTGATGTTTACGTGCCAGCGAAATCTGTTTTGAGATGCGCTGTTCAAGTTCAAACAGTCGGTTGGGATCGAGATCCAGACGATCGCAGTAGTGGCGTAGTTCATCACTGGCTTCAGCAATCTGGATGGTAGCCTCTTCCAGCATATCAAGTACGCCGGACAGTTTGCTGTCCATGCCAATCAATTCGCTCACCAGTTGTTTAGCCGTGTAAAGTTGACTTTGCAGATTTGCGTCTTCACCGTCAGCCATTAATGCCAATGCATTCTGGCTGGTGGTCAGCAATTGACCGCTGTTCGCCAGACGTTTGTACTCTTCGTCGATTTGCTCAAACTCTCCAGGCTGCGGATTAAATTCGTTAAGTTCTTTTAATTGGTATTGCAGCAGCTCCGCACGGGCGGCGCGTTCCTGACTTAACTGCTGATGATGCGCGAGGTCACGGCAGCTTTGATGCCACAACTGATAACGTGCGGTCATTTCCTGGAGCTGAGAGGTTTCATTGGCATAGCCATCAAGCAGGAATTTTTGGTGCTCGGGTTTGGTGAGTAACTGATGAGCGTGCTGACCATGGATCTGAATCAGCAACTGACCCAGTTCGCGCAGTTGTGACAGAGGAACAGCTGTACCGTTGATGAAACCACGGGAGCGACCATCGCTGCTGATTACGCGACGAAGCAAACATTCATGCCCGTCTTCAAGCTGGTTTTCTTCCAGCCAACGCAGGGCCGCTGGCGTATCTTTCAGAGAAAAACGGGCGCACAGGTCGGCACGAGCAGCGCCGGTACGCACCATGTCGGCTTCAGCGCGACCACCGAGACAAAGGCCGAGGGCATCTATTGCAATAGATTTACCCGCGCCGGTCTCGCCAGTTATTACGGTCATGCCGCTATGAAAATCAATCTCAAGCTCACGAACGATAGCAAAGTTGCTGATGGTCAGTTGTGCCAACATAGTTGTTTTCCTGTATGAAAAACCATTACTGTTATTGTGTACAGTATAAACTGGTTTTATATACAGTAAAGAGGCTGGCGTAAAATTAGAATAATTTTTTTGACCAGCCGAGCTTGGTGCTTAATGTATTGAAATAACTGTAATCTTTCGGATGAATCAGATTCAGATGGTAATCACAGCGACGAATCAGGACATCTTCACCTTCCTGAATCGGAAGTGCTATCTGGCTGTCGCAACTGATTTCCAGGTCGTTACGGCGATGCGAAAAACGCAGACGGATCGTGCTGCTGCTGTTTATGACCAGTGGTCGTGCTGACAACGTATGCGGGAACATGGGCACCAGGGTAATCGCATCCAGAGAGGGTGTCAGAATAGGACCGCCCGCAGAGAGGGAATATGCGGTGGAGCCTGTTGGCGTCGAAATAATCAGTCCATCGGAACGCTGCGAAAACGCAAAGATCTCGTCGATATACACTTCGAACTCAATCATATGCGCTACTTTGCCAGGATGAAGTACCACTTCGTTAATCGCCGTGCTGATGCGTTTCTGGCAATCTTGCTGACAGACTTGCGCTTCCAGCAAAAAACGTTTCTCGCTGATGTAGTGGCCTTCCAGCACATCGGCTAATTGTTGCTGGGCGTTATCGGGATCAAGGTCAGTCAGGAAACCCAGGTTGCCACGGTTGATTCCAATAACTTTAATATCGTAGCGGGCGAGCGTGCGCGCCGCGCCCAGCATATTACCGTCGCCGCCAACGACAACCGCGAGATCAGCCTGTTGCCCAATCTCCGCGAGCGTGCCAGTTTTCACATTCTTCAGTTGCAGTTCGTGAGCGATTTGTTGCTCAACGATGACCTCGTAACCTTTTGTGCACAGCCAGCGGTAGAGCATTTCATGTGTTGTCAGTGCAGTGGGGTGCCGTGGGTGTCCCACAATGCCAATACACTTGAAATGATTATTCATTTTTCCGAGGTCCTTGTTGCGAAGATTGATGACAATGTGAGTGCTTCCCTTGAAACCCTGAAACTGATCCCCATAATAAGCGAAGTTAGCGAGATGAATGCGAAAAAAACGCGGAGAAATTCATGAGTAGTAAAGAACAGAAAACGCCTGAGGGGCAAGCCCCGGAAGAAATTATCATGGATCAGCACGAAGAGATTGAGGCAGTTGAGCCAGAAGCTTCTGCTGAGCAGGTGGATCCGCGCGATGAAAAAATTGCGAATCTCGAAGCTCAGCTGGCTGAAGCCCAGACCCGTGAACGTGACGGCATTTTGCGCGTAAAAGCCGAAATGGAAAACCTGCGTCGTCGTACTGAACTGGATATCGAAAAAGCCCACAAATTCGCGCTGGAGAAATTCATCAACGAATTGCTGCCGGTGATTGATAGCCTGGATCGTGCGCTGGAAGTGGCTGATAAAGCTAACCCGGATATGTCCGCGATGGTTGAAGGTATTGAGCTGACGCTGAAGTCGATGCTGGATGTTGTGCGTAAGTTTGGCGTTGAAGTGATCGCCGAAACCAACGTCCCACTGGACCCAAATGTGCATCAGGCCATCGCAATGGTGGAATCTGATGACGTTGCGCCAGGTAACGTACTGGGCATTATGCAGAAAGGTTATACGCTGAACGGTCGTACGATTCGTGCGGCGATGGTGACTGTAGCGAAAGCAAAAGCTTAATTTCTGCTTTCGTAATAAATCACGGCCCAGCATGCGAATGCCGGGCCGTTTTCGTTACTCCGCCACACTCTCGCGCAGCGGTTTTACAGGAAAAACTTTTACCTGCTTAATCATATTGTCCTGTACGTCGAGAATATCGATATCGTACTCGCCTATACGCACGCGGGTGCCTGCTACCGGGATCTCCTCCAGCGCTTCCAGAATGACGCCGTTAACAGTACGAGCATCATCTTCCGGTAGATGCCAGTTAAAGGCTTTGTTAATTTCTCGCACGTTGGCAGTGCCATCAATAATCACCGAACCGTCGTTTTGCGGCGTGACCTCTTCGGCAAGTGTTGGCGACATCGACGTGGTGAAATCGCCGACAATCTCTTCGAGAATATCTTCGACCGTCACCAGTCCCTGAATGTCTCCATACTCGTTGACGACCAGTCCGACTTTCTTTTTGTTGCGCTGAAACTTCACCAACTGTGTGCTGAGCGGCGTACCCTCCGGGACAAAATAGATCTCGTCCGCGGCGCGTAGCATGGTTTCTTTGGTGAACTCTTTTTTCTCCGACATGAGTCGCCAGGCTTCACGCACACGCAGCATACTGATGGCGTCGTCCAGCGAATCACGGTAGAGCACGATGCGCCCGTGAGGTGAGTGGGAGAGTTGGCGCAGAATCGATTTCCAGTCATCGTTGATATCAATACCGATAATTTCACTGCGCGGCACCATGATGTCATCGACGGTCATCTTTTCCAGATCGAGCACCGACAGCAGCATATCCTGATTGCGACGGGAAATTTGTGAGCGTGATTCGTGCACGATGGTGCGCAACTCTTCTTTACTCAAAGAGCCGCTGACTACGATATCGGTTTTAATACCCATCATACGCATCAAAATTCGGGTGATGGCATTTAGTAACCAGACTAGCGGCATCATCAGGACTTGTAGCGGCGCCAGTAGAAAACTACTCGGATAGGCGACTTTTTCCGGGTACAGTGCGGCAATGGTTTTCGGCAATACTTCAGCAAAAACCAGCACTACGAAGGTCAGCACGCCAGTCGCAATTGCCACGCCAGCATCGCCATACAAGCGCATCCCGACAATAGTGCCGAGTGCGGAAGCAAGGATATTGACCAGATTATTGCCGATTAACACCAGGCTTATCAGGCGGTCTGGCTTGCGCAGTAATTTTTCGACGCGTTTTGCCGAGCGATTACCTTGCTTCGCCATGTGTCTCAGGCGATAGCGGTTGAGTGTCATCATTCCAGTTTCTGAACCGGAAAAATAGGCTGAAATGACCACCATGATGATCAGAATAATGATCAACGTAGTAGTAGAAATGTGTTCCAGGGGAAACTCCTTTTCTGGGGTTAGCTGATTAACTGCTGGACAATTCGGCTGCCGAAGTAGGCCAGTGTCAGAATGACTGCACCCGCAACGTTAAACCAGACGACGCGGCGTCCACGCCATCCTTCATGATAATGTCCCCACAGCAGCACAATATAGACAAACCACGCCACGATAGAGAGCACGGCCTTGTCGATATTTTCCATGCTAAATAAGTTGTGCATGTAGAACAGGCCAGTGCAAAGAGTGAGCGTTAGCAGCACCACGCCAATCTGCGTGATATGGAACATTTTACGCTCGATACTCATCAATGGAGGCATTTCCTGGTTAAACGCCAGCTTCTTGTTCTTCAGTTGGTAATCAATCCACGCCAGTTGCAGCGCGTACAGGGCAGCGATAATTAGCGTGGCATAGGAAAAAAGCGATAAGCCAATGTGCACCAGCATCCCCGGCGTTGCTTCCAGATGGGTGATGTATTCATTGGGCATGAAGGTCGCCAGCGCCAGGTTGATAAGCGCAAAGGCATAGACAATGGGTAGCAACAACCAGCCACGATTGCGAGAAGCCACAATGGTCATTACCGTACAGATCATCAAACTGACCAATGAACCAACGTTCAGCAGGCTGAGGTTTTGTCCGCTATCACCGTCGGGCAGGATGCGGGCTTCCAGAGCGATTGCGTGGCAGACCAGCGCGATGACCGCAGAAATAATAGCCATGCGCCGCCAGCCGCCGTTTTTTTGCAGCAGACCGGGAACAATCAGCGCAAGACTGACGGAGTAGGCGACAAGCGCGAGCAGAGCAAAAACGGGCATAGTAATGTCGACAGTTTGAGCAATAAGAAAGAGAAGCAGTATAGCGTCAGGTGAACGCTGCTCCAACCGTTGCATAACAACAAAGACGCCTTCATGTTATACTGCGGCAAAATACTGATGATGTGTCGCGATTGCGGCCAACCGTTTCCACCCCAGGCGAGAGACAATGTTTGATAATTTAACCGATCGTTTGTCGCGCACGCTGCGCAATATCAGTGGCCGTGGACGCCTCACTGAAGACAACGTAAAAGATACGCTGCGCGAAGTGCGCATGGCGCTGCTGGAGGCGGACGTCGCTCTGCCGGTAGTGCGTGAGTTTATCAATCGCGTAAAAGAGAAAGCGGTTGGTCATGAAGTTAATAAGAGCCTGACGCCGGGGCAGGAGTTCGTCAAAATTGTCCGTAACGAACTGGTTGCGGCGATGGGCGAAGAGAACCAGACCCTGAACCTGGCTGCGCAACCGCCTGCGGTCGTGCTGATGGCGGGCCTGCAAGGTGCCGGTAAAACAACCAGCGTTGGTAAACTCGGTAAGTTCCTGCGCGAGAAGCACAAGAAGAAAGTGCTGGTGGTTTCTGCCGACGTCTATCGCCCGGCGGCAATCAAACAGCTTGAGACGCTGGCAGAGCAGGTGGGCGTTGATTTCTTCCCTTCTGATGTTGGTCAGAAGCCGGTAGATATCGTTAACGCGGCGCTGAAAGAAGCCAAACTGAAATTCTACGACGTGCTGCTGGTGGATACTGCCGGTCGTCTGCACGTTGACGAAGCGATGATGGACGAGATCAAACAAGTCCATGCGTCGATTAATCCGGTTGAAACCCTGTTTGTGGTCGATGCCATGACCGGTCAGGATGCGGCCAATACGGCAAAAGCATTCAATGAAGCGTTACCGCTTACCGGTGTAGTGTTGACCAAAGTGGACGGCGATGCCCGCGGCGGTGCGGCGCTCTCTATTCGTCACATCACTGGCAAACCGATCAAGTTCCTCGGTGTTGGCGAGAAAACCGAGGCGCTGGAGCCATTCCATCCGGACCGTATTGCCTCCCGTATTCTCGGCATGGGCGACGTACTGTCACTGATCGAAGATATCGAAAGCAAGGTTGACCGCGCGCAGGCAGAGAAATTAGCCAGCAAGCTGAAAAAAGGCGACGGCTTCGATCTCAACGACTTTCTTGAGCAGCTGCGCCAGATGAAAAATATGGGCGGCATGGCTAGCCTGATGGGCAAGCTACCGGGCATGGGGCAGATCCCGGATAACGTCAAGTCACAGATGGACGATAAAGTGCTGGTGCGTATGGAAGCCATCATCAACTCGATGACGATGAAAGAGCGCGCTAAGCCAGAAATCATCAAAGGTTCGCGTAAGCGTCGTATCGCTGCCGGTTGCGGTATGCAGGTGCAGGACGTTAACCGTCTTCTGAAACAGTTCGACGACATGCAGCGCATGATGAAGAAAATGAAGAAGGGCGGGATGGCGAAGATGATGAGAAGCATGAAAGGGATGATGCCGCCGGGATTTCCTGGTCGCTAAATGACCTTATGCGACAGAGTTATTAACTGCTGATTGCATTTTCTCCAGAAATCAGTAAAATTTTCGGGCTTTTAATATGACACCGGACTCCGTTCCTCGATGGGGTCCGGTTGTTTTATTCACACAAGAGGATGTTATGGTAACTATTCGTTTAGCACGTCACGGCGCTAAAAAGCGTCCGTTCTACCAGGTTGTTGTCGCTGACAGCCGTAATGCACGCAACGGTCGCTTCATCGAGCGCGTTGGTTTCTTCAACCCAATCGCTAGCGAAAAAGAAGAAGGCACTCGCCTGGATCTGGATCGCATCGCTCACTGGGTTGGCCAGGGCGCAACTATTTCTGATCGCGTTGCTGCGCTGATCAAAGAAGTAAACAAAGCAGCTTAATCTGTCACGGTGGTCATGATGAGCAAACAACTCACCGCGCAAGCACCTGTTGATCCCATCGTTTTGGGAAAAATGGGGTCGTCTTACGGTATTCGTGGGTGGCTCAGAGTGTTTTCTTCCACCGAAGACGCCGAAAGCATTTTTGACTATCAGCCCTGGTTTATCCAGAAGGCGGGTCAGTGGCAGCAAGTCCAGCTGGAAAGCTGGAAGCACCACAATCAGGACATGATCATCAAGCTGAAAGGCGTTGACGATCGTGATGCGGCGAACCTGCTGACGAATTGTGAAATTGTCGTGGATTCATCGCAGTTGCCTCAGCTTGAAGAGGGGGACTACTACTGGAAAGACCTGATGGGCTGCCAGGTAGTAACCACTGAAGGCTACGATCTCGGTAAAGTCGTAGATATGATGGAAACCGGATCTAATGACGTTCTCGTCATTAAGGCAAACCTGAAAGATGCGTTTGGTATCAAGGAACGTCTCGTACCGTTCCTCGATGGGCAGGTTATCAAGAAAGTCGATCTCACTACACGTTCAATCGAAGTAGATTGGGATCCTGGTTTTTAAACCACCGGATAAACGGTAAAAGACGGCGCTATGTGGATTGGCATAATTAGCCTGTTTCCTGAAATGTTCCGCGCAATTACCGATTACGGGGTAACTGGCCGGGCAGTTAAAAATGGCCTGCTGAGCATCCAGAGCTGGAGTCCTCGCGACTTCACGCATGACCGGCACCGTACCGTGGACGATCGTCCTTACGGCGGCGGACCGGGGATGTTAATGATGGTGCAACCCTTGCGGGACGCCATTCATGCAGCAAAAGCCGCGGCGGGCGAAGGCGCAAAGGTGATTTATCTGTCACCACAGGGACGCAAGCTTGATCAAGCGGGCGTCAGCGAACTGGCAACGAATCAAAAATTGATTCTGGTGTGTGGTCGCTACGAAGGTATAGATGAGCGCGTGATCCAAACCGAAATTGACGAAGAATGGTCAATCGGCGATTACGTTCTCAGTGGTGGTGAGTTACCAGCAATGACGCTGATTGACTCCGTTTCCCGGTTTATTCCGGGAGTACTGGGACATGAAGCCTCGGCAACGGAAGATTCCTTTGCTGAAGGATTGCTGGATTGCCCGCACTATACGCGGCCTGAGGTGTTAGAAGGGATGGAAGTTCCGCCAGTGTTACTGTCGGGCAACCATGCCGAGATACGTCGCTGGCGTTTGAAACAGTCGCTGGGCCGTACCTGGCTTAGAAGACCTGAACTTCTGGAAAACCTGGCTCTGACTGAAGAGCAAGCAAGGTTGCTGGCGGAGTTCAAAACGGAACACGCACAACAGCAACATAAACATGATGGGATGGCGTAAGCCCCCGAGATATCAGTTTACCCAGGATAAGAGATTAAATTATGAGCAACATTATTAAGCAACTTGAACAAGAGCAGATGAAGCAGGACGTACCTTCCTTCCGTCCGGGTGATACCGTGGAAGTGAAAGTATGGGTTGTTGAAGGTTCCAAAAAACGTCTGCAGGCATTCGAGGGCGTGGTTATCGCTATTCGTAACCGCGGTCTGCACTCTGCATTCACTGTTCGTAAAATTTCCAACGGCGAAGGCGTTGAGCGTGTCTTCCAGACTCACTCTCCGGTAGTTGACAGCATTTCTGTCAAACGTCGTGGTGCTGTTCGTAAAGCTAAACTGTACTACCTGCGTGAGCGTACTGGTAAGGCTGCTCGTATCAAAGAGCGTCTTAACTAAGATTTCGCTTAAGCGACATCCTGTTAAGAAGGGCTGGCCAATTGGCTGGCCCTTTTTTTGTCTGTTTGCTCGTGTTTTAAGGGGTTGTAATCACCACTGCGACGCGGCGGTTCTCGGCGCGGCCCTGGGCGGTCTTGTTACTGGCTATGGGATATTTTTTTCCTAAACCCTGAGTGGTGAGATTGCTGCGCGGAATTTGTCCACCCATAGCCCATGCATCGGCCACGACATTCGCCCGTTTCAATGATAAGACTTCGTTGTAACTGTCTTCACCATAGTTGTCGGTGTGTCCATCCATACGGGCATGTGTTAGCCCTGTCGAGGCCAATTTGGCTGCCATGGTTTGGATCTGTTGCTGGCTTTCCGGGAGCAATTTGTAGTCATTTTTTGCAAACAGAATGGCATCTGATAAGCCCAGCGACCAGTCGCCGGCGGATTCAGTAAATCCATAAGATTGCATAGCGGCGACTTGCTCAGGAGTAAACTTTCCCTGAGGGGACTGGCAGCCAGTAAGTATTAGCGAGGTGAAAATCAGGGGTGCTAGCAGGTGCTTTATCATATCGATATATCCTTGTTATCTCACCAGCTTTTCGGCACGCTGGTGTTTGGCCTGATACATATTGTGATCGGCAAGCTCTTGTAAATTTTCCGCAGAGGCGTGCTCAATAGTCATCGCGTAACCAATGCTTAATGTCATGGTAGTCTGATGGCCATTATGAAGATCAAACGGGAGATTAAAAATTTGTGTCAGTGCTGAGCATATCTGCTGCACTTCAGATTCCGACTGTACATCATAGAGCACCATAGCGAATTCATCGCCGCCCAGGCGGTATGCTTTATGTCGCAGCCCGCCAAATTCAGCTAACCGTTTTGCTATTTCAATCAAGACTCTATCGCCCGTCGCATGACCCCAGGTATCATTGATATATTTGAAATTATCGCCATCAAGAAATAGTAACGCCGACGTTTTTCGGGCATCGGAATTGTTCATCAACGTGTTGATGCCGCTACGAAACGCTGCGCGGTTAGCCAGCCCGGTTAATGGGTCATGTAGCGCGGTACGTAGAAGCTGCGCATTTTTGGCCTGTAAACGAAGCTGCCACTCTTCCATTTCATCCAGCAGACTGTTGAAGTCGAGAGCGAAGCGGTGAAACTCAGCGATACGTTCTTCCGAAACTCGTCGGGAAAAATTGCGGTTAGAACGCACATCATGTACGACATCGGTGATATTTTTCAGCGCTTCCACCAGGCCATTGTGCAAATGGCGGGTGAGGGTAATTGCGATGCCTGATGCCAGCAGAATACAACCGGTCAGGACAGCGAGCGAAAACCAGATAAAATGGCTGATTGAACTGTCGCGAGCAGTTAAGCGTACTTCGCCAATAGTTTCACCATTGTGGCGAATCGGCTGAATGATGGGGGCAGGGAAGAGCCAGTGGCTTATGAAATTGCTGAAAGTATCGCCTGGTTCCTTATGGGTGTAATGCCAGGATGCCAGAATATTTTGCTGCTTATCACGCACTTCTGCAGTTGAAAATTGGCCTTGCTGGCCCAGCGCTGCCAGTGTTTCAGTTGCTGCAGGGCCATCGGCAAAAACGACAGCTGCTTCCAGACTGTAAGTCATTGTTGCTGCTGTCAGTGCCAGGTTTTTTTGCGCGTACTGTTTCAGGGTCAGCACTGACGTCACGGAAAGCAGCAGCCAGATCAGCATCATAGTGATAAATATGCTGGTCATACTGATGTTGCGTAATGCTCTTTTAAACGTGGGGCGCTTATTAAGAGAATTATCGTTATCCATCATTTTTCTTCCGTGCGAGCATTAAGACATCCGGGTTGACTTTTACACCGCTACGCGATAAGGCATCCAGGTTTACGGCAAATCTGACGTCATTATTGTGGATGATCAGACAAAAGGCGCTACCAATAATGCACTCGGTATTTTGTTCGGCAATTAATAATAACGCCTTTGACGGATATTGTTCGGTTAATTCCATCTGGAATGTCGGTGACTCGTTGCCAAAATAAAAACCATTGCAGCCTGAAATTATCGCCTCTTGTTGAGTATGAATGATGACAGGCAGATAAGGTAAAGATGTGGCAGCATTTTCTTGTAAGGCGGTACTAAAACGTGAAGATGAAAAGATACATAACTTTGGTGGCCCTGATAGCCCAGGCCAGCGGGTGTAACTGACAATACCGGAAACCATCATACGCACGTTTTTCGCAACGTCAGAAGGTTCCTGAGCGAGTATTGGTGCTCCCGTCAGCAGGAGAATCAGCAGTAAGAACAGTCGGTGAGAAAAACGCATTCAGGGATCCTCACCATCTTCGCTCGAAATGCATCGATATTTTTTCAGAATGCTCATTAAAATATCATCCTTTCATGCGGTCGTCATCAATGTGAGAAATAAAACATAATGAGTAAAATCTCATGCTTAATTGATTTGGGGGGTAATTAATTTAATCGTATTGTGCTGGCATTTTCATCAGCCCCTTTTCGCCATACTTCATGCAGTTGGCTGGTATTTTCAACATTATTGCAGCTGGCAGGAAAGCTTTTACCAGAAAGTCCCCGGGCATAAGTAAAATCGGTCTGGCAAGTTTTCTTTTGCCCTTCGGCATATCCTTTAAGGTATAGACCGCGATCCGCCTGTGAATCGCTAAATGCATCGTCATCTTTAATGGCGCTGCCCGATATCGCATCTTCCATACCAACATCATACCAGTCGGTGCTGGTCAAGGTTGGCGCGTGAGTATAAGGATCAATCTGACATCCGCTAACCAGTAAAGCCAACAAGGGGGCGATAAATTTTTTCATCATTTTTTTCTCCTTTTTCAAAGCATAGCGGATTGTTTTTAAAGCTGGTGTAAATTTATTTATACAGAAATAAGGGGAAAAAGCGCGAATAAATTGCTTGTGTAAAGAAATATGTACGAAATATGGATTGAAAACTTTACTTTATGTGTTATCGTTACGTCATCCTCGCTGAGGATCAACTATCGCAAACGAGCATAAACAGGATCGCCATCATGCAGAAAGACGCGCTGAATAACGTACATATTACCGACGAACAGGTTTTAATGACTCCGGAACAACTGAAGGCCGCTTTTCCATTAAGCCTGCAACAAGAAGCCCAGATTGCTGACTCGCGTAAAACCATTTCAGATATTATCGCCGGGCGCGATCCTCGTCTGCTGGTAGTATGTGGTCCTTGTTCCATTCATGATCCGGAAACTGCTCTGGAATATGCTCGTCGATTTAAAGCCCTTGCCGCAGAGGTCAGCGATAGCCTCTATCTGGTAATGCGCGTCTATTTTGAAAAACCCCGTACCACTGTCGGCTGGAAAGGGTTAATTAACGATCCCCATATGGATGGCTCTTTTGATGTAGAAGCCGGGCTGCAGATCGCGCGTAAATTGCTGCTTGAGCTGGTGAATATGGGACTGCCACTGGCGACGGAAGCGTTAGATCCGAATAGCCCGCAATACCTGGGCGATCTGTTTAGCTGGTCAGCAATTGGTGCTCGTACAACGGAATCGCAAACTCACCGTGAAATGGCCTCCGGGCTTTCCATGCCGGTTGGTTTTAAAAACGGCACCGATGGCAGTCTGGCAACGGCAATTAACGCTATGCGTGCCGCCGCCCAGCCGCACCGTTTTGTTGGCATTAACCAGGCAGGGCAGGTTGCGTTGCTACAAACTCAGGGGAATCCGGACGGGCATGTGATCCTGCGCGGTGGTAAAGCGCCAAACTATAGCCCTGCGGATGTTGCGCAATGTGAAAAAGAGATGGAACAGGCGGGACTGCGCCCGTCTCTGATGGTAGATTGCAGCCACGGTAATTCCAATAAAGATTATCGCCGTCAGCCTGCGGTGGCAGAATCCGTGGTTGCTCAAATCAAAGATGGCAATCGCTCAATTATTGGTCTGATGATCGAAAGTAATATCCACGAGGGCAATCAGTCTTCCGAGCAACCGCGCAGTGAAATGAAATACGGTGTATCCGTAACCGATGCCTGCATTAGCTGGGAAATGACCGATGCCTTGCTGCGTGAAATTCATCAGGATCTGAACGGGCAGCTGACGGCTCGCGTGGCTTAAGAGGTTTATTATGGTTGCTGAATTGACCGCATTACGCGATCAAATTGATGAAGTCGATAAAGCGCTGCTGAATTTATTAGCGAAGCGTCTGGAACTGGTTGCTGAAGTGGGCGAGGTGAAAAGCCGCTTTGGACTGCCTATTTATGTTCCGGAGCGCGAGGCATCTATGTTGGCCTCGCGTCGTGCAGAGGCGGAAGCTCTGGGTGTACCGCCAGATCTGATTGAGGATGTTTTGCGTCGGGTGATGCGTGAATCTTACTCCAGTGAAAACGACAAAGGATTTAAAACGCTTTGTCCGTCACTGCGCCCGGTGGTTATCGTCGGTGGTGGCGGTCAGATGGGACGTCTGTTCGAGAAGATGCTGACACTCTCGGGTTATCAGGTGCGGATTCTGGAGCAACATGACTGGGATCGAGCGGCTGATATTGTTTCCGATGCCGGAATGGTGATTGTTAGTGTGCCCATCCACGTTACTGAGCAAGTTATCGGCAAATTACCGCCTTTACCGAAAGATTGTATTCTGGTTGATCTGGCATCGGTGAAAAATGGACCATTACAGGCCATGCTGGCGGCGCACGATGGCCCGGTGCTGGGGTTACACCCGATGTTCGGCCCGGACAGCGGTAGCCTGGCAAAGCAAGTTGTGGTCTGGTGTGATGGACGTAAGCCGGAAGCATACCAATGGTTTCTGGAGCAAATTCAGGTCTGGGGCGCTCGGTTGCATCGTATTAGCGCTGTCGAGCACGATCAGAATATGGCGTTTATTCAGGCTCTGCGCCACTTTGCTACTTTTGCTTATGGGCTGCACCTGGCAGAAGAAAATGTTCAGCTTGAGCAACTACTGGCGCTCTCTTCGCCGATTTACCGCCTTGAGCTGGCGATGGTCGGGCGACTGTTTGCTCAGGATCCGCAGCTTTATGCCGACATTATTATGTCGTCAGAGCGTAATCTGGCGTTAATCAAACGTTACTATAAGCGTTTCGGCGAGGCGATTGAGCTGCTGGAGCAGGGCGATAAGCAGGCGTTTATTGACAGTTTCCGCAAGGTGGAGCACTGGTTCGGCGATTACGCACAGCGTTTTCAGAGTGAAAGCCGCGTGTTATTGCGTCAGGCGAATGACAATCGCCAGTAATAATCCAGTGCCGGATGATTCACATCATCCGGCACTTTTTCATCAGGTTGGATCAACAGGCACTACGTTCTCACTTGGGTAACAGCCCAATACCTTCATCGAACGGGTGATTTCCCCTAACTCTTTCAATGCTTTTTGCATTTCCGCTGATTCAAGATTGGCCTGAATATCCAGATAAAACATCTCTTCCCACGGATTACCGTGAATCGGACGTGATTCCAGACGGGTCATAATCAGACTGTGATTGCGCAGTACCAGCAACGCTTCAACCAGTGCACCAGCTTGTTGTCCGGTCGCCATTAACAACGTCGTTTTCGCCGGAACCTGGTCAGAAACGTTAATGGCTTTACGTGCCAACACCACAAATCGGGTGAAGTTTTGTCGCTGATTCGCTTCAATACGCTCCAGTACCTGCAAACCGTACAAAGTGCCGCCAGCTTCGCTTCCCAACGCAGCAACATGCGGTGATTTTGCCTGTGCAACCTTTTCCATTGCCGCAGACGTACTTTCGGTATATTCAATCTTCCAGTGCGGATAACGATTAAGGAATTTGCTGCATTGCTGGAATGGCTGCGGATGGCTGTAGACCGTATTGATGGCGGATAAATCAGTAGTGCCGGAGACCAACAAACAATGATCGATAGTTAACGTCATCTCGCCAACAATCGACAAACTGGTATGTTGCAGCAGATCGTAAACGTCGTTTATGGCACCGGAGCTGGTATTTTCAATCGGTACGACGGCATAGTCGGCCTGGCCGGTTTCCACCTGATTAAAAATATCGGCAAATTTGGCGCAGCCACTTTCAATGAATTGCTCAAAGTGACGAGCAGCATACTGGCGCGCCGCAAGATGGGAATAAGAACCTTTGGGGCCGAGAAAAGCGATGCGTGCTGAGTGCGGATTAATTTTATTGAGATGTTGCTGGAGCAAAGCCTGCTGAGTTAATACGGAATCTTCAATGATGAGCTGGAACAGGCGAGTAATGTAATGGGCGTCCAGATGGTGCGCTTTACCGAGCGTAATTAATCTTTCCAGCAAATCGCGTTCACGATCAATATCACGTACCGGGCGATGCGAGAGCAGTTTGGCTTTTCCCACCTCGACGGCCAGTTCGCGTCGCTCTGCCAGTAATGCTAATAATTTTTCATCCAGCGCGCTGATTTTCTCTCGCAGCGCCAGTAACGGGTTTTCCGATGTCATAGTGTTGCCTTTTTGTTATCAATAAAAAAGGCCCCCCGATTTGGGAGGCCTTATTGTTCGTCTTCGCATTCTGTTTCACACGACGAAACGCCTCCCATTCAGGGGAAGGTAAAAAAGAATGCGAAGAAAAACGGTGTGTGTTTCATGTTTGTTTCCTTAAGTGACTTTAGTACAGTACCCGTACTGTTTTCACGCTGTCAACAAAAAACGCGCCCGAAGGCGCGTTGGCGATACACTCAATATAAAGGACTACTCTTCTTCAACTTCTTCGACGAAGTTGGCGTCTTTCACCGATGTTGCGGCACGACGTGCTTCGCCTTTGTGCTGCAGTTTATTGAGCTGCCGTTCCAGCTTGTTGATCAATTCGTTAATTGCGGTGTACATATCTTCATGTTTACCACTGGCAACCAGAACGCCGTTAGGTGTATTGATTGTGGCGTCAGCAACAAACCCTTGTGGCTCTTTGGACAGAATGATATGTGGATTAATCAGATGTGTTTGCCATTTTTCCAGTTTGGCGAGACGGTCTGCGACATGTTGGCGGATGGCCGGAGTAATTTCCATTTGTTTGCTGGTAATGTTCATTGTCATAAATTTTACCTCTTGTCTTCCCGTCTTGGTGAATTCAGCATAACGTTCCTGATGTCAAAATGTGTGATGGAAATCTCATAATTTTGTCACTTTTTGTCAACGAATCTTTTTTGTGAGAAATCGCAGGAAGAGGTGTTTTTTTACTTGAGGAATATCTCAAAGCGAGCCATATTTGATGAGATCGATAGTGACTAAATCGCTTCAGTTTCACAACTAACAGAATAAAAAAACGGCAGCTCAAGGCTGCCGTTTTGTGTTTCAGGTTTCTGTTATGTATTGCTGCTGTTTGCGGCGATGATTTTCGCTACTTTTTCAGCTTGCGCATTCATCTGCATCTGACGGTATGCATTTTCCATCAGCGGCAGCGCATCACGCGTAGCCTGGGTATCCGGATAGTCGCGCAACATGCCTTCTACGCGGTTAACGACAGCAACCCATGCACCACGTTCTGTATAATACTCGGCCACGGAGTATTCATATTTCGCCAGACGATCTTTCAGGAATACCAGACGTTTGGTGGCATCGGTGGTGTACTGACTGTTCGGATAGCCGCGCACCAGTTTGGAAAAGTCACTAAACGCAGCTCGTGCATGTTGAGGATCGCGATCGCTACGGTCAACGCCAAAGAACCCTTGCAGCGCACTGTCATCCAGCGCCATATTGGTCAGGCCACGCATGTACATGACATAATCGATATTCGGATGGGTCGGGTTAAGGCGAATAAAACGATCGATGGCAGCCTGTGCTAACGGCAAATCGGCGTTTTTATAGTAGGCGTAGATGAGATCCAGCTGCACCTGCTGCGAATACGGACCAAACGGATAGCGATTATCTAACGCTTCCAGTTGCGTTATTGCCTGTCTCCAGTTACCGTCCTGCAGCTTTTGTTGTGCAGTCGCGTAAATTTCATTTGGCGGATTATCAGGTACTTCTTCCTTTGACCCCGAGCAACCCGCCAAAAACAGGCTTAGTGTGGCGGCTGCCACCAGATATTTCATGCGCGTCATGACGTTTTGACTTTCCTCAAAATGTAATACGGGAGATTCTCTGTTCCTGCTCCCGGTTAAGACCAGCTACAATAGCACACTATATTAAACGGCAAAGCCGTAAAACCCCAACGATAAACGAAGAAGCAGTATATATGGCACAACGAGTACAGCTCACTGCAACGGTGTCCGAAAACCAACTCGGTCAACGCTTAGATCAGGCTTTGGCCGAAATGTTCCCGGATTATTCACGTTCGCGAATAAAAGAATGGATCCTCGACCAGCGCGTGCTGGTTAACGGCAAAGTGTGTGATAAGCCGAAAGAAAAAGTATTGGGTGGCGAGCAGGTGGCCATCAACGCTGAGATTGAAGAAGAAGCGCGTTTTGAACCGCAGGATATCCCGCTGGATATCGTCTATGAAGATGAAGATATCATCGTCATTAATAAACCACGCGACCTGGTGGTACATCCTGGCGCGGGTAACCCGGATGGTACGGTACTGAATGCGTTGCTTCATTACTATCCGCCCATTGCCGATGTACCGCGTGCGGGCATCGTCCATCGTCTGGATAAAGACACCACCGGCCTGATGGTTGTGGCAAAAACCGTTCCGGCTCAGACGCGTTTAGTCGAATCTTTGCAACGGCGTGAAATTACTCGTGAGTATGAAGCGGTGGCAATTGGTCATATGACCGCTGGCGGTACAGTAGATGAACCAATCAGCCGCCACCCGACCAAACGTACTCACATGGCGGTGCATCCGATGGGTAAACCGGCGGTCACACACTATCGCATCATGGAACACTTCCGTGTGCACACGCGTCTGCGGTTGCGTCTGGAAACTGGACGTACGCACCAGATCCGCGTGCATATGGCCCATATCACTCATCCGCTGGTGGGCGATCCGGTTTATGGTGGCCGTCCGCGTCCGCCAAAAGGTGCTTCGGAAGCGTTTATCTCCACGCTGCGTAAGTTTGACCGCCAGGCGCTTCATGCAACCATGCTGCGTCTTTATCACCCGATCTCCGGTATCGAAATGGAATGGCATGCGCCTATTCCACAAGATATGGTGGAGCTGATTGAGGTGATGCGCGCCGATTTCGAAGAGCATAAGGATGAAGTGGACTGGTTATGAGTAAGCTGATTGTCCCGCAGTGGCCGCTGCCAAAAGGTGTTGCGGCCTGTAGCTCTACCCGTATCGGCGGCGTGAGCTTGCCGCCTTACGACTCTCTCAACCTTGGCGCTCATTGTGGTGATAACCCGGATCACGTTGAGGAGAATCGCAAGCGACTTTTTGCTGCGGGCAATTTGCCTTCTAAACCGGTCTGGCTTGAGCAGGTACACGGCAAAGATGTGCTTAAGCTTACTGGTGAACCTTATGCCTCAAAACGAGCAGATGCCTCTTATAGCAATACGCCCGGCACGGTTTGCGCAGTGATGACTGCCGATTGCCTCCCTGTGCTGTTTTGCAATCGAGCGGGAACGGAAGTCGCCGCCGCTCATGCTGGCTGGCGTGGACTGTGCGCAGGCGTGCTGGAAGAGACGGTTTCCTGTTTTGCTGATAATCCGGAAAATATTCTCGCCTGGTTAGGGCCGGCAATTGGTCCACGCGCGTTTGAAGTGGGGGCGGAGGTTCGCGAGGCGTTTATGGCAGTAGACGCCAAAGCGAGTACAGCTTTCATTCAGCATGGTGATAAGTATCTGGCGGATATTTATCAGCTTGCCCGGCAGCGTCTGGCGAGCGTTGGTGTTGAACAAATTTTCGGCGGCGACCGTTGTACATATACGGAAAATGAGACTTTCTTCTCTTATCGTCGCGACAAGACCACCGGTCGTATGGCAAGTTTCATTTGGCTGATATAACCTAAAGAATCAAGACGATCCGGTACGCGTGATTTTCTTTTCACATTAATCTGGTCAATAACCTTGAATAATTGAGGGATGACCTCATTTAATCTCCAGTAGCAACTTTGATCCGTTATGGGAGGAGTTATGCGTCTGGATCGTCTTACTAATAAATTCCAGCTTGCTCTTGCCGATGCCCAATCACTTGCACTCGGGCACGACAACCAATTCATCGAACCACTTCATTTAATGAGCGCCCTGCTGAATCAGGAAGGGGGTTCGGTTAGTCCTTTATTAACATCCGCTGGCATAAATGCTGGCCAGTTGCGCACAGATATAAATCAGGCATTAAATCGTTTACCGCAGGTTGAAGGTACTGGTGGTGATGTCCAGCCATCACAGGATCTGGTGCGCGTTCTTAATCTTTGCGACAAGCTGGCGCAAAAACGTGGTGATAACTTTATCTCGTCAGAACTGTTCGTTCTGGCGGCACTTGAGTCTCGCGGCACGCTGGCCGACATCCTGAAAGCAGCAGGGGCGACCACCGCCAACATTACTCAAGCGATTGAACAAATGCGTGGAGGTGAAAGCGTGAACGATCAAGGTGCTGAAGACCAACGTCAGGCTTTGAAAAAATATACCATCGACCTTACCGAACGAGCCGAACAAGGCAAACTCGATCCGGTGATTGGTCGTGATGAAGAAATTCGCCGTACCATTCAGGTGCTGCAACGTCGTACTAAAAATAACCCGGTATTGATTGGTGAACCCGGCGTCGGTAAAACTGCCATCGTTGAAGGTCTGGCGCAGCGTATTATCAACGGCGAAGTGCCCGAAGGGTTGAAAGGCCGCCGCGTACTGGCGCTGGATATGGGCGCGCTGGTGGCTGGGGCGAAATATCGCGGTGAGTTTGAAGAACGTTTAAAAGGCGTACTTAACGATCTTGCTAAACAGGAAGGCAACGTCATCCTGTTTATCGACGAATTACATACCATGGTCGGCGCGGGTAAAGCCGATGGCGCAATGGACGCCGGAAACATGCTGAAACCTGCACTGGCGCGTGGTGAATTGCACTGCGTAGGTGCCACGACGCTTGACGAATATCGCCAGTACATCGAAAAAGATGCTGCGCTGGAACGTCGTTTCCAGAAAGTGTTTGTTGCCGAGCCTTCTGTTGAAGATACCATTGCTATTCTGCGTGGCCTGAAAGAACGTTACGAGCTGCACCACCATGTGCAAATTACTGACCCGGCAATTGTTGCAGCAGCGACGTTGTCTCATCGCTACATTGCTGACCGTCAGCTGCCGGATAAAGCCATCGACCTGATCGATGAAGCAGCATCCAGCATTCGTATGCAGATTGACTCAAAACCAGAAGAACTCGACCGACTCGATCGTCGTATCATCCAGCTCAAACTGGAACAACAGGCGTTAATGAAAGAGTCTGATGAAGCCAGTAAAAAACGCCTGGATATGCTCAACGAAGAACTGAGCGACAAAGAACGTCAGTACTCCGAGTTAGAAGAAGAGTGGAAAGCAGAGAAAGCCTCGCTTTCTGGTACGCAGACCATTAAAGCGGAACTGGAACAGGCGAAAATCGCTATTGAACAGGCTCGCCGTGTGGGTGACCTGGCGCGGATGTCTGAACTGCAATACGGCAAAATCCCGGAACTGGAAAAGCAACTGGAAGCCGCAACGCAGCTCGAAGGCAAAACTATGCGTCTGTTGCGTAATAAAGTGACCGATGCCGAAATTGCTGAAGTGCTGGCGCGTTGGACGGGAATTCCGGTTTCTCGCATGATGGAAAGCGAGCGCGAAAAACTGCTGCGTATGGAGCAAGAACTGCACCATCGCGTTATTGGTCAGAACGAAGCGGTTGATGCGGTATCTAACGCTATTCGTCGTAGCCGTGCGGGGCTGGCGGATCCAAATCGCCCGATTGGTTCATTCCTGTTCCTCGGCCCAACGGGTGTGGGGAAAACAGAGCTTTGTAAGGCGCTGGCGAACTTTATGTTTGATAGCGACGAGGCGATGGTCCGTATCGATATGTCCGAGTTTATGGAGAAACACTCGGTGTCTCGTCTGGTTGGTGCGCCTCCGGGATATGTTGGTTATGAAGAAGGTGGCTATCTGACCGAAGCGGTGCGTCGTCGCCCGTATTCCGTCATCCTGCTGGATGAAGTGGAAAAAGCGCATCCGGATGTCTTCAACATTCTGTTGCAGGTACTGGATGATGGGCGTCTGACTGACGGGCAGGGGAGAACGGTCGACTTCCGTAATACGGTCGTCATTATGACCTCTAACCTCGGTTCCGATCTGATTCAGGAACGTTTTGGTGAACTGGATTATGCGCACATGAAAGAGCTGGTGCTCGGTGTGGTAAGCCATAACTTCCGTCCGGAATTCATTAACCGTATCGATGAAGTCGTCGTCTTCCATCCGCTGGGTGAACAACACATTGCGTCGATTGCGCAGATTCAGTTGAAACGTCTGTACAAACGTCTGGAAGAACGTGGTTATGAAATCCACATTTCTGACGAGGCGCTGAAACTGCTGAGCGAGAACGGTTACGATCCGGTCTATGGTGCACGTCCTCTGAAACGTGCTATCCAGCAGCAGATCGAAAACCCGCTGGCACAGCAAATACTGTCTGGTGAATTGGTTCCGGGTAAAGTTATTCGCCTGGAAGTTAATGAAGACCGGATCGTCGCCGTCCAGTAATGATAAAACGAGCCTTCGGGGCTCGTTTTTGTCTATAAGTTAGACGGAAAAGACTATATTAAAGATGTTTTGCCTGAAAAATGAGCGAACAATAAAGTTTTTATATTTTTTGCTTGTCAGGCCGGAATAACTCCCTATAATGCGCCACCACTGACACGGAACAACGGCAAACACGCCGCCGGGTCAGCGGGGTTCTCCTGAGAACTTCGGCAGGGAAAGCAAAATAAATGCTTGACTCTGTGGCGGGAAAGCGTATTATGCACACCCCGCGCCGCTGAGAAAAAGCGAAGCGGCACTGCTCTTTAACAATTTATCAGACAATCTGTGTGGGCACTCGAAGATACGGATTCTTGACGTCGCAAGACGAAAAATGAATACCAAGTCTCAGGAGTGAACACGTAATTCATTACGAAGTTTAATTCTTTGAGCATCAAACTTTTAAATTGAAGAGTTTGATCATGGCTCAGATTGAACGCTGGCGGCAGGCCTAACACATGCAAGTCGAACGGTAACAGGAAGCAGCTTGCTGCTTTGCTGACGAGTGGCGGACGGGTGAGTAATGTCTGGGAAACTGCCTGATGGAGGGGGATAACTACTGGAAACGGTAGCTAATACCGCATAACGTCGCAAGACCAAAGAGGGGGACCTTCGGGCCTCTTGCCATCGGATGTGCCCAGATGGGATTAGCTAGTAGGTGGGGTAAAGGCTCACCTAGGCGACGATCCCTAGCTGGTCTGAGAGGATGACCAGCCACACTGGAACTGAGACACGGTCCAGACTCCTACGGGAGGCAGCAGTGGGGAATATTGCACAATGGGCGCAAGCCTGATGCAGCCATGCCGCGTGTATGAAGAAGGCCTTCGGGTTGTAAAGTACTTTCAGCGGGGAGGAAGGGAGTAAAGTTAATACCTTTGCTCATTGACGTTACCCGCAGAAGAAGCACCGGCTAACTCCGTGCCAGCAGCCGCGGTAATACGGAGGGTGCAAGCGTTAATCGGAATTACTGGGCGTAAAGCGCACGCAGGCGGTTTGTTAAGTCAGATGTGAAATCCCCGGGCTCAACCTGGGAACTGCATCTGATACTGGCAAGCTTGAGTCTCGTAGAGGGGGGTAGAATTCCAGGTGTAGCGGTGAAATGCGTAGAGATCTGGAGGAATACCGGTGGCGAAGGCGGCCCCCTGGACGAAGACTGACGCTCAGGTGCGAAAGCGTGGGGAGCAAACAGGATTAGATACCCTGGTAGTCCACGCCGTAAACGATGTCGACTTGGAGGTTGTGCCCTTGAGGCGTGGCTTCCGGAGCTAACGCGTTAAGTCGACCGCCTGGGGAGTACGGCCGCAAGGTTAAAACTCAAATGAATTGACGGGGGCCCGCACAAGCGGTGGAGCATGTGGTTTAATTCGATGCAACGCGAAGAACCTTACCTGGTCTTGACATCCACGGAAGTTTTCAGAGATGAGAATGTGCCTTCGGGAACCGTGAGACAGGTGCTGCATGGCTGTCGTCAGCTCGTGTTGTGAAATGTTGGGTTAAGTCCCGCAACGAGCGCAACCCTTATCCTTTGTTGCCAGCGGTCCGGCCGGGAACTCAAAGGAGACTGCCAGTGATAAACTGGAGGAAGGTGGGGATGACGTCAAGTCATCATGGCCCTTACGACCAGGGCTACACACGTGCTACAATGGCGCATACAAAGAGAAGCGACCTCGCGAGAGCAAGCGGACCTCATAAAGTGCGTCGTAGTCCGGATTGGAGTCTGCAACTCGACTCCATGAAGTCGGAATCGCTAGTAATCGTGGATCAGAATGCCACGGTGAATACGTTCCCGGGCCTTGTACACACCGCCCGTCACACCATGGGAGTGGGTTGCAAAAGAAGTAGGTAGCTTAACCTTCGGGAGGGCGCTTACCACTTTGTGATTCATGACTGGGGTGAAGTCGTAACAAGGTAACCGTAGGGGAACCTGCGGTTGGATCACCTCCTTACCTTAAAGAAGCGTACTTTGCAGTGCTCACACAGATTGTCTGATAGAAAGTGAAAAGCAAGGCGTCTTGCGAAGCAGACTGACACGTCCCCTTCGTCTAGAGGCCCAGGACACCGCCCTTTCACGGCGGTAACAGGGGTTCGAATCCCCTAGGGGACGCCACTTGCTGGTTTGTGAGTGAAAGTCACCTGCCTTAATATCTCAAAACTCATCTTCGGGTGATGTTTGAGATATTTGCTCTTTAAAAATCTGGATCAAGCTGAAAATTGAAACACTGAACAACGAGAGTTGTTCGTGAGTCTCTCAAATTTTCGCAACACGATGATGAATCGCAAGAAACATCTTCGGGTTGTGAGGTTAAGCGACTAAGCGTACACGGTGGATGCCCTGGCAGTCAGAGGCGATGAAGGACGTGCTAATCTGCGATAAGCGTCGGTGAGGTGATATGAACCGTTATAACCGGCGATTTCCGAATGGGGAAACCCAGTGTGTTTCGACACACTATCATTAACTGAATCCATAGGTTAATGAGGCGAACCGGGGGAACTGAAACATCTAAGTACCCCGAGGAAAAGAAATCAACCGAGATTCCCCCAGTAGCGGCGAGCGAACGGGGAGGAGCCCAGAGCCTGAATCAGTGTGTGTGTTAGTGGAAGCGTCTGGAAAGGCGTGCGATACAGGGTGACAGCCCCGTACACAAAAATGCACATATTGTGAGCTCGATGAGTAGGGCGGGACACGTGGTATCCTGTCTGAATATGGGGGGACCATCCTCCAAGGCTAAATACTCCTGACTGACCGATAGTGAACCAGTACCGTGAGGGAAAGGCGAAAAGAACCCCGGCGAGGGGAGTGAAAAAGAACCTGAAACCGTGTACGTACAAGCAGTGGGAGCCTCTTAATGGGGTGACTGCGTACCTTTTGTATAATGGGTCAGCGACTTATATTCTGTAGCAAGGTTAACCGAATAGGGGAGCCGAAGGGAAACCGAGTCTTAACTGGGCGTTAAGTTGCAGGGTATAGACCCGAAACCCGGTGATCTAGCCATGGGCAGGTTGAAGGTTGGGTAACACTAACTGGAGGACCGAACCGACTAATGTTGAAAAATTAGCGGATGACTTGTGGCTGGGGGTGAAAGGCCAATCAAACCGGGAGATAGCTGGTTCTCCCCGAAAGCTATTTAGGTAGCGCCTCGTGAATTCATCTCCGGGGGTAGAGCACTGTTTCGGCAAGGGGGTCATCCCGACTTACCAACCCGATGCAAACTGCGAATACCGGAGAATGTTATCACGGGAGACACACGGCGGGTGCTAACGTCCGTCGTGAAGAGGGAAACAACCCAGACCGCCAGCTAAGGTCCCAAAGTCATGGTTAAGTGGGAAACGATGTGGGAAGGCCCAGACAGCCAGGATGTTGGCTTAGAAGCAGCCATCATTTAAAGAAAGCGTAATAGCTCACTGGTCGAGTCGGCCTGCGCGGAAGATGTAACGGGGCTAAACCATGCACCGAAGCTGCGGCAGCGACACTATGTGTTGTTGGGTAGGGGAGCGTTCTGTAAGCCTGTGAAGGTGGCCTGTGAGGGTTGCTGGAGGTATCAGAAGTGCGAATGCTGACATAAGTAACGATAAAGCGGGTGAAAAGCCCGCTCGCCGGAAGACCAAGGGTTCCTGTCCAACGTTAATCGGGGCAGGGTGAGTCGACCCCTAAGGCGAGGCCGAAAGGCGTAGTCGATGGGAAACAGGTTAATATTCCTGTACTTGGTGTTACTGCGAAGGGGGGACGGAGAAGGCTATGTTGGCCGGGCGACGGTTGTCCCGGTTTAAGCGTGTAGGCTGGTTTTCCAGGCAAATCCGGAAAACCAAGGCTGAGGCGTGATGACGAGGCACTACGGTGCTGAAGCGACAAATGCCCTGCTTCCAGGAAAAGCCTCTAAGCATCAGGTAACATCAAATCGTACCCAAAACCGACACAGGTGGTCAGGTAGAGAATACCAAGGCGCTTGAGAGAACTCGGGTGAAGGAACTAGGCAAAATGGTGCCGTAACTTCGGGAGAAGGCACGCTGATATGTAGGTGAAGCGACTTGCTCGTGGAGCTGAAATCAGTCGAAGATACCAGCTGGCTGCAACTGTTTATTAAAAACACAGCACTGTGCAAACACGAAAGTGGACGTATACGGTGTGACGCCTGCCCGGTGCCGGAAGGTTAATTGATGGGGTTAGCGGTAACGCGAAGCTCTTGATCGAAGCCCCGGTAAACGGCGGCCGTAACTATAACGGTCCTAAGGTAGCGAAATTCCTTGTCGGGTAAGTTCCGACCTGCACGAATGGCGTAATGATGGCCAGGCTGTCTCCACCCGAGACTCAGTGAAATTGAACTCGCTGTGAAGATGCAGTGTACCCGCGGCAAGACGGAAAGACCCCGTGAACCTTTACTATAGCTTGACACTGAACATTGAGCCTTGATGTGTAGGATAGGTGGGAGGCTTTGAAGTGTGGACGCCAGTCTGCATGGAGCCGACCTTGAAATACCACCCTTTAATGTTTGATGTTCTAACGTTGGCCCGTAATCCGGGTTGCGGACAGTGTCTGGTGGGTAGTTTGACTGGGGCGGTCTCCTCCTAAAGAGTAACGGAGGAGCACGAAGGTTGGCTAATCCTGGTCGGACATCAGGAGGTTAGTGCAATGGCATAAGCCAGCTTGACTGCGAGCGTGACGGCGCGAGCAGGTGCGAAAGCAGGTCATAGTGATCCGGTGGTTCTGAATGGAAGGGCCATCGCTCAACGGATAAAAGGTACTCCGGGGATAACAGGCTGATACCGCCCAAGAGTTCATATCGACGGCGGTGTTTGGCACCTCGATGTCGGCTCATCACATCCTGGGGCTGAAGTAGGTCCCAAGGGTATGGCTGTTCGCCATTTAAAGTGGTACGCGAGCTGGGTTTAGAACGTCGTGAGACAGTTCGGTCCCTATCTGCCGTGGGCGCTGGAGAACTGAGGGGGGCTGCTCCTAGTACGAGAGGACCGGAGTGGACGCATCACTGGTGTTCGGGTTGTCATGCCAATGGCACTGCCCGGTAGCTAAATGCGGAAGAGATAAGTGCTGAAAGCATCTAAGCACGAAACTTGCCCCGAGATGAGTTCTCCCTGACTCCTTGAGGGTCCTGAAGGAACGTTGAAGACGACGACGTTGATAGGCCGGGTGTGTAAGCGCAGCGATGCGTTGAGCTAACCGGTACTAATGAACCGTGAGGCTTAACCTTACAACGCCGAAGATGTTTTGGCGGATGAGAGAAGATTTTCAGCCTGATACAGATTAGATTAACCGGCGACAAGCGGGTTAATGAAACAGAATTTGCCTGGCGGCCTTAGCGCGGTGGTCCCACCTGACCCCATGCCGAACTCAGAAGTGAAACGCCGTAGCGCCGATGGTAGTGTGGGGTCTCCCCATGCGAGAGTAGGGAACTGCCAGGCATCAAATTAAGCGAAAGGCCCAGTCGGAAGACTGGGCTTTTTTGCGTTGGTGCGGAATAAATGCCGGATGCGACGCTGGCGCGTCTTATACTCCCACATAAGCCAGATTCAACAGCGAATACGTCTTCCCCAAATTGCCCACTTCCATACTTCCTCCTTACCAGAAATCTATCCTTAAGCTCCTTAATAACCATTTTCCTGCTAACTAAATTCATGGTTAAGGTTGCATAATGATATGCAACAAATGTATAACATTTTTCTTACCAAAAAATAAACAAAAGCGACCGACAAAAGCATTGGATTACGGCAGGAGACATAATGGCATGGCTGAAAGTACTGTAACGGCAGACAGCAAACTGACAAGTAGTGATACTCGTCGCCGCATTTGGGCAATTGTTGGGGCCTCTTCAGGTAATCTGGTCGAGTGGTTCGATTTCTATGTCTACTCGTTCTGTTCACTCTACTTCGCCCACATCTTCTTCCCTTCCGGGAACACGACGACTCAACTACTGCAAACAGCAGGTGTTTTTGCTGCAGGATTTCTGATGCGCCCAATAGGCGGTTGGCTGTTTGGCCGCATAGCCGATAAACATGGTCGCAAAAAATCGATGCTGTTATCGGTGTGTATGATGTGTTTCGGCTCACTGGTTATCGCCTGTTTGCCAGGCTACGAAACAATCGGTACCTGGGCTCCGGCATTATTGCTTCTCGCGCGTTTATTCCAGGGATTATCCGTTGGCGGAGAATATGGCACCAGCGCCACCTATATGAGTGAAGTTGCCGTTGAAGGGCGCAAAGGTTTTTACGCATCATTTCAGTATGTGACGTTGATCGGCGGGCAACTGCTAGCTCTACTGGTTGTCGTGGTTTTACAACACACCATGGAAGACGCTGTACTCAGAGAGTGGGGATGGCGTATTCCTTTCGCGTTAGGGGCTGTGTTAGCTGTTGTGGCGTTGTGGTTACGTCGTCAGTTAGATGAAACTTCACAACAAGAAACACGCGCTTTAAAAGAAGCTGGATCTCTGAAAGGATTATGGCGCAATCGCCGTGCATTCATCATGGTTCTCGGTTTTACCGCTGCGGGCTCCCTTTGTTTCTATACCTTCACCACTTATATGCAGAAGTATCTGGTAAATACTGCGGGAATGCATGCCAACGTGGCGAGTGGCATTATGACTGCCGCATTGTTTGTATTCATGCTTATTCAACCACTTATTGGCGCGCTGTCGGATAAGATTGGTCGCCGTACCTCAATGTTATGTTTCGGTTCTCTGGCAACCATTTTTACCGTTCCTATTCTCTCAGCATTGCAGAACGTTTCCTCGCCTTATGCCGCTTTTGGTCTGGTGATGTGCGCCCTGCTGATAGTGAGTTTTTATACTTCAATCAGTGGAATACTGAAGGCTGAGATGTTCCCGGCACAGGTTCGCGCATTAGGCGTTGGTCTGTCATATGCGGTCGCCAATGCTATATTTGGTGGGTCGGCGGAGTACGTAGCGTTGTCGCTGAAATCAATAGGAATGGAAACAGCCTTCTTCTGGTATGTGACCTTGATGGCCGTGGTGGCGTTTCTGGTTTCACTAACATTGCACCGTAAAGGAAAAGGGATGCGGCTTTAGTGACGGGTCAGTTGCCAGACGGTATAGCCGGTGCTTGCACCGGCGATATCCCAGGCAAAATCCTTCCAGCTCCAGCCGCTCCCCTCAGGGCGGCTATCCCAAAGCTCTTTTGACGCCCCCAGACTGACAGAGAACATCAATCCAAACATGGCACTGCGATCCCGGCTCATCCCCTGATGCTGTGAATATTCATTTCCGGCGGCGGAAAGCATCGCCGAGGCGATAAAGTGTTGAGCTTTATCCTGCCCGCTCCAGCTATCGTTAGCCATATGGCTGCATCCAGAAAGTAACAATAGCGAACAGACAAAAAGAATACGCAAAACGTGGCCTCCAAAAAACAAACCCCGTACAGGACGGGGTTGTGATTACAGGATGCGGCTAATTAATCGGTCGATGCGGATACGGCGCAAACGGCGGATGAGTTTACGAACCTTCACCGGATAATCGGCAATACTTTGCAGATCGCGGTAGTGCTTAACGATGGTGGTATGCTCGCGGATCAGATCCAGTTCTTTCTCTCGCTGTGGCGCAAGCTCCAGTTGCGGATCGTGGATCAAAATGGCGTTTTCCAGATCCAGACGCCAGGCGCGCGGGTTCAGGTTATTACCGGTGATCAACATCCACTTATCATCAACCCACATCCCTTTCAGGTGATAGGTGTTGTCGTCATCTTTCCATAACCGAACTACTAACTGGTCAGTGTTGACGTAATACTGTAAACGACTCAGGAAACGACGCAGATTGATCTCATAGAGATAAGGCAATGCGCCAATTATCTTGAAAGGTTCATCTTCCGGAATGTAGAAGTCATTCGCGGTTTTATCACCAACAATAATTTCGACCTTTTTCCCTTCGCGCAGCAACTGGATAATATTGCGCACAAGGATTGCTGGTAGGTTGAAGTAAGGTGTGCAGATGGTTAGTTTCTGCTCGGCACAAGGCATAAGATGGAAAATAGTCTTGTTCAACAGACTCGATTTCCCCAGCCCCACTAGCGGCGTTACGGAAAGCTGATCGTTGTCGGCATCGCCCTGGAAATGATAAGCGGCATCACGCAGCTCCTGGCGGAACAGACGAATATCGTTCTTGATTTCCGGGCTTTTTGGCCGATTAACATCATCCAGACGATTAACGCCGCGGCCATTCATAATATTCTGTGTAACCCATTCAAACATAATGTCTGACATCTTACGGTTACGGATCAGATGATAACGGTCGTAGCGATATTTATCGTGCTGATGCAGGTAAACATCGTTCAGGCTGGCACCGCTATAAAGTACGCTATCGTCGATGATAAAGCCTTTAAAGTGCAGAACACCAAGGGCTTCACGGGTATTGATTGGAACGCCATAAACCGGAACATCTACGCCCGGATTTTCCTGCGCCATGCGGCAGTACCAGTCAGCGTTAGTGTTAGATGCCGCAGCGCCAATGCGTCCACGTTGTGCACGATGCCAGTCGACCAGCACCCGCACATCCAGTTCCGGACGCTGCCTTTTAGCCTCATACAACGCGTTCAGAATGCCTTTGCCACCGTCATCCTGTTCGAGATACAGGGCGACAATGCAAATGCGCTGCTTCGCGCTGGCTATTTTTTCCAGCAGCGTCTCCCGGAAGTCGGCGGGAGCGTAAAAGAAATCGACATCATCAACTGATTGAGAAATCTTGGGTAGTTGGGCAAGGTGTTGTTGATGTTTATTACGCTTAAATTTTGACAACATCACAGTGCATTTCTTCTCTGTTCATTGAAGGGTCCTCTGTGCAATGCAGACGACATAAGCGGGCAATAATAACACCAGTCCCGATTAAGTGGTCAACATTTCCAGTACCTTACTCATGATTCCTCGCGCTGGGCAAGATTTAGCGTAAGCCCAACGATCCCCTCTTCGAGCTGGATATCAACGTTAAACCCGAGCTTGCGGGCCAGCGCCACCATGCCACGATTGTTTGGCATCGTAATACCATTCAGACGTTGTAGTCCGTGATCTCGCGTATAGGTAATCAACTTTTCCATTAAGCGTCGACCTAAGCCTAACCCTTTGAGATCCGAGCGAACCAGCACGGCAAATTCGGCATCGATGTTATCAGGGTCGGAGATCGCACGTGTGACGCCGAGGATCTCTTCCGTTTGATCAATTCGTCGTACCGCTACAAATGCCATTTCCCGATCGTAGTCGATCTGCGTCATGTTGGCTAAATCTTCATGGGTAAATTCGTTGATCTCGCTAAAGTAGCGGTAATAAAGATCTTCTTTGGTGACTCGCGAAATGAATTGCTGAAGCTGTGGCTCATCTTCTGGCAAAATCGGGCGGAACAAGCAGCGTTCACCGTTTTTCAATTCTACCCATTCTTCCAGCTGATGCGGATAAGGGCGCACAGCCAGCCGGCTCTCGTTATCACCTTCAAACGGCGCGATATCCAGCGTGACATCCAGCGCGGTAAATTCACTGCCAGAAGCCAGCAAAGGATGAATATCCAGACGCTGAATTTCCGGGCAATCGACAATCAAGTTGGAAACCTGCACCAGAAGCTGGCTCAAGCCTGCAACATCCAATGGGCGTAGCGCACTGCGTGCACGAATCTTTTTACTTTTGATCCCCTGAATAACCAGATAGCGGGCCAGGTTCATGTTCAGCGGCGGCAGTGCGACGACGGCTTGATCTTCAGGACGCCACTCCACACCGCCTTCACCCAGCATGATTAACGGCCCGAAAACCGGATCGTGCTCAACCACAACCCGCAACTCCTGAGCGCCAGCACGGTTAGCCATACTTTGCACCAACAGGCCGTGGACCCGCGCCTGCGGCCAGGCCATTTTTACGCGATCGAAAATAGCGTTTGCCGCTTGCTGGACTTCATTGGCTGTACGTAGGTAGAGCATGACGCCCTGAACTTCCGATTTATGTGGAATATCCGGCGAGCGCAATTTCAGTGCCACCGGATAGCCAATCTGTTTGGCAATATGTACCGCTTCGGTGCTATCACTGGCAATCCAGGTAGGGAGAGTATTCATACCATACGCTTGCAGGATGGGCTGAACTTCATGGGTATCGAGCGACGTAGCCCCTTCGGCAATCGCATGTTGCAACAGAAGATGCGCTTCTGCGGTATTGGAAGTCAGATTGCTGGGCAACGCCGGCGTTTCGCGTAGTTGCTTCTGATTACGCCGGTACTCGACCATATGCATAAAAGCAGTGATGGTTCCTTCCGGAGTACGGTAGGTCGGCAGCCCGGCTTCGCTGAATAAACGTCGTGCCTCTTGCGAGGAGTGCTCGCCGCACCAGTTCGTCAGCAAAGAGACATATTTGCTGCGGGGATGATGCTTTACCGCTTCAATTAATACTTGCGCGCTTTCTGTTGCGGGAGCAGCGGCGCTGGGCGAATGAATAACCATCAGCGCATCAAAATCCTGGCTGTGGAGCAGAATGTCCAGCGTTTTGACATAATGCTCGCTGCTGGCGTCATCGCGCAGATCGAGCGGGTTAGAGATTGCCACATGCCCTGGCAGTGCATCGCGCAGTTTCTGGCAGGTTTCTTCGCTTAGCGTTGCCAGCTTGCCATTGCGTGACCATAAGGCATCCAGCGCCAGCGCGGCAGGCGCAGCACCGTTGCTGATAATCATCAACCGGTCGCCACGCAGCGGGCGCATATGGCTAAGGGTTTCCACCGCCGAAAACAGTTCGTGGGTGTCCTGTACCCGCAACAAACCGGCACGCTGAATAGCTGCATCCCACGCCGGATCCATTCCTGCCGTGGTGTTCAACAGACGTTGAGCCGCCGGGCTACGTCCGCTTTTAATCACCAGAATCGGTTTATTACGTGAGGCGCTACGGGCCGCCGAAACAAAACGTCGCGCATCACTTAATTGTTCGAGATAGAGCAGGATGGCGCTGGTTTTACTGTCGCGCGCCAAATAGTCGAGCAATTCATCAACGTCGATATCCAGGCTGTCGCCGAGCGCAATAAAGTAGGAAAAGCCCATCTCACGCTGTTGCGCCCAGTCGAGGATGGTGTTGGAGACAGCAGCCGATTGCGAAATAAACGCCAGCTTGCCGCGTTTAATCGGCACAGGTGAAAAGCTGGCATTCAGACCTTGCCAGGGAGCCAGTAAGCCCAGACTGTTTGGTCCTAGCAGGCGCATGTTATGGCGCAGGGCGCAGGCGCGGAGATCTTCGTGTTGCGATGCCGGGGCGGAAAGAATAATGCAGGTTTTACAGCCTTTCTCGCCGAGCTCTTCCAGAAGAGCAAGATTACGGCTGGCATTGGTACATAAAACCGCAAGGTCGGGTGTAAAGGGCAAGCGGGCAATACCCGGCCAGGCCAACACACCCAACACCGCTTTCCAGGCTGGCGTCACCGGGAGTACCGGTCCGTTAAAGCCTCCCGCCAGCAGGTTACGCATCATCAGGTAACCTGCGCGATTGGGTTTCATCGATGCGCCAATTACCGCAATCGATTTTGGTCGCAGTAGTGCTTCCAGTCCTCGCTGACTCATACCGGTCTCCCGCAGAAGTGACCGAATGATTTTAAACGCTTTCTAACTGTTCTGCTGTGATGCTTCCCGGATGTTGCGTTTTTCCTGCCAGATAGCGTGTTTTAAAGCGGGTAAAATGCTCGCCTAACCCTGTCGCCGCCCTGGTATCGCCGGCCATATCTAACAGTGCGATGGCTACCTCGGCAGTACAATATTGGCCTTCAGCCTGGGCTTCACGCAGGCGATAGGCAGAAAGCCGAGAAAGATCGACGGAAATGACGGGAAGATTATCCAGATACGGACTTTTACGAAACATCTTGCGAGCTTCTGGCCAGGTACCATCGAGCATGATAAATAGCGGAGGCTTACCGGCAGGTGGTGTGAAGATCACTTCCCGTTGCTCATCAGCATACGAAGCGGGAAAGACCACCATTGGCTGATAGTCCGGGTTTTGCACCAGATCCAGCAAATCTTGCGAGGGTTCGGTACGCGACCATTGAAACGCAACGGTATCAGGCAAAATATCAGCAATCAGACGCCCGGTATTACTGGGCTTCATTGGCTCGGTGTCGAACATCAGCAAACAGAAGCGACTTTTTGCTTGTGCTGGGGTAATTGTCGAACAGAGACATAATTTCTCTGGCAAAAGACAGCGTTGGCAGCGACGAACGCGATTACCGCGGGCAAGAAAAGGACGTGTTGCACGCGCAATACGCTCGGCGCGTAACTGGAGAACAGCGTTTTCGGTCATAAGGGAGCGTCGAAAAAACGCCATTGTCGCAGAGGAGAAAACGGGGCACAAGATGCGCCCCGGTAAGATTAAAGAGATTCATTCAGCCAGCTATCGAACGGCGCTTTCGGCACTGCGCCATTAAGCATGTCGACAACCTGACCATTTTTGAAAATCATGATCGTCGGAATACTGCGAATACCAAAGCGGCTGCTCAATTCACGTTCAGCTTCGGTATTCACTTTCACAAAGCGCACTTTACCGCTACGCTCTTGCGCGACATCTTCAAAAATTGGTGCGAAATTACGGCAGGGGCCGCACCACGGTGCCCAGAAGTCGATCACCACAGGTAGATCATCTTTCAGCAATTTGTCGAGCGTTTCACCGGTCGCATTAATCACCTCTCCGTCAAACAAGTCGTGACCGCAGCGTCCGCATTTTGCCGCATCTTCGATCCGATCGTCGGGAATGCGATTGATGGCCTGACAATGGGTACAAACGGTATTCATAACTAACCTCGGGATGAGTAAGGAGACTTATCGGCAACGACGCCGGTATGTTTCTAATATGTTACATATTATCGGGGACATTGTTCCAGACAACAATCTGTTTTATTCAATGGGTATGATAGACACAGGCTTTGGAACGAAATCATGGCGAACCGCGCGGACTTCGGGTAATCTGCGCGCTTCGCGCAGCGCTGGTGGAGAAAAGCATGAACGATGAAATGAAAGGTAAAAGCGGCAAGGTCAAAGTGATGTATGTCCGCAGTGATGATGATTCTGATAAACGTACCCACAACCCGCGTACCGGGAAAGGGGGCGGGCGTCCAGGAAAATCTCGTACTGACGGTGGCCGTCGCCCCGCCCGCGATGACAAACAGAGTCAGCACCGTGACCGCAAGTGGGAAGATTCGCCGTGGCGCACGGTTTCCCGCGCGCCGGGTGATGAGACGCCGGAAAAGGCCGATCACGGTGGCATCAGTGGTAAAAGTTTTATTGATCCGGAAGTTTTGCGTCGTCAGCGTGCGGAAGAAACCCGCGTCTACGGCGAAAACGCCTGTCAGGCACTGTTCCAGAGCCGTCCGGAAGCGATTGTTCGCGCCTGGTTTATCCAGAGCGTAACGCCACGTTTTAAAGGAGCCTTGCGCTGGATGGCGGCAAACCGCAAAGCGTACCATGTGGTGGATGAAGCGGAACTGACAAAAGCGTCAGGCACGGAACATCACGGCGGCGTTTGCTTCCTGATCAAAAAGCGTAACGGTACAACCGTGCAGCAGTGGGTAAGCCAGGCAGGCGCGCAGGATTGTGTACTGGCCCTGGAAAACGAATCTAACCCGCATAACCTGGGCGGCATGATGCGTAGCTGTGCGCACTTCGGCGTGAAAGGTGTTGTGGTGCAGGATGCAGCACTGCTGGAGTCTGGGGCGGCTATCCGTACCGCAGAAGGCGGCGCAGAGCACGTTCAGCCGATTACTGGCGACAACATTGTTAACGTGCTGGATGATTTCCGTCAGGCGGGTTACACCGTAGTGACAACTTCCAGCGAGCAGGGTAAACCGCTGTTCAAAACCAGTCTGCCAGCGAAAATGGTACTGGTGCTGGGTCAGGAATATGAAGGGTTACCGGATGCCGCACGCGATCCGAACGATCTGCGCGTGAAGATTGATGGTACTGGCAACGTTGCCGGGCTGAATATCTCTGTCGCAACCGGCGTTCTTCTTGGCGAATGGTGGCGTCAGAATAAAGCCTGATAAATCAGCCGGATGGCAACTCTGCCATCCGGCATTTTCCCGCAAATTTACTCACTCTCTGCCGGTAATACTGGCATCCAGTCAATCGGCGTCTCGCCACGTTGTTCCAGCCACTGATTTGCCAGCACAAAATGGTTGCAGCCAAAGAATCCACGATGCGCCGAAAGCGGCGACGGATGCGGTGCTTTCAGTACATGATGGCGTTGCTTATCTATAATCGCCCCTTTCTTTTGCGCATGTGATCCCCACAACAAAAACACCACGCCTTCGCGATGCTGATTTATGAGGCTGATGACTTTATCAGTAAACGTCTCCCAGCCGAGGCTGGCGTGGGAATGCGCCTGACCAGCGCGAACCGTCAAGACAGTATTGAGCAGCAGAACACCCTGACGCGCCCAGCTTTCAAGGTAACCATGATTAGGGCGGGTGAAACCGGGAATAGTATTTTCCAGCTCTTTATACATATTCAGCAGTGACGGTGGTGTCGCAATGCCGGGGCGAACGGAAAATGCCAGACCATGCGCCTGTCCTGGTCCGTGATAAGGATCCTGACCGAGAATCACCACTTTAACGTCACCCAACTCCGTAAAGCGGAACGCGTTAAAGACATCTTTTTGTGGTGGATAGATAGTGACGCCGGACTGCCGCTCGCTGGCGACGGTCTGAAGGGTATTAAGAAAATAGGGTTGCTGCTTCTCTTCAGCCAGCACATCATGCCAGGTTAATTCGTTAGCCATCTCGCTCTCCTGCGAATCTTTAATCCGCCTAGCTTAACTGCTTCTTTCTACAGAACAAAATCATGCTCATTTTATAGACAAAAAGACATGCAAAAAAATGTAAATTGGTAAAATTTCACATCTGCATAAGTTGATGTAAAACAATAAAATCCATTTGTGACCACACTTGATATATGGTTTTTATTGATTTAAATCAAAGAATCAAGGGTGTTTGAGGAGTATATATACACTCAAGCAACAATGGTTTTACCAATTGGCCGCGACAGGCTGAACAAATCAAATAATTTTG
Source organism: Escherichia sp. E.sYA108 (assembly GCF_011754335.1). Taxonomy (NCBI): domain Bacteria; kingdom Pseudomonadati; phylum Pseudomonadota; class Gammaproteobacteria; order Enterobacterales; family Enterobacteriaceae; genus Escherichia; species Escherichia sp. E.sYA108. Next base: position 1,307,523 of record NZ_JAAQVZ010000001.1, read on the forward strand.
CCGGGGAGGCATCACATGATTACAGGTATCCAGATTACTAAAGCCGCTAACGACGATCTGCTGAACTCTTTCTGGTTGCTGGACAGCGAAAAAGGCGAAGCGCGTTGCATCGTTGCGAAAGCAGGTTTTGCAGAAGACGAAGTGGTTGCAGTAAGCAAACTGGGTGACATTGAATACCGTGAAGTTCCAGTAGAAGTGAAACCAGAAGTTCGCGTTGAAGGTGGTCAACACCTGAATGTTAACGTTCTGCGTCGTGAAACGCTGGAAGATGCAGTTAAGCATCCGGAAAAATATCCGCAGCTGACCATCCGTGTATCCGGTTATGCAGTTCGCTTTAACTCTCTGACTCCGGAACAGCAGCGCGACGTTATCGCTCGTACCTTTACTGAAAGCCTGTAAGGCTTAAGTAGCAAGTTACTAAGCGGAAGAGGGCGACCTCTTCCGCTTTTTTTCGTTAATAGAAAATGCGTACCGCGCAATAGACCAGCAACAGGGCAAGCACGATATTTAACTGGCGACCATACTGGCGAAACAATCGCTGAAACAGATGCCCCGCCAGCGCCCAGCACACATTGCCAAACGTCCCAATCATCGCCAGCAAAACGCTGACGCCAACTACCCAGCTTAGCGCCTGTGTTTGCGGCAGAACAAACGTCGACAGTGCCGTAACACCGTACAAAATGATTTTGACGTTCACAAACTGCAAAGCAAAGCTGGCCCAAAAACTGATTGGTTTTGTCTGAAGTCCGTCTTCCTTTGTTGGGCTGGTGGCGATTTTCCACGCCAGCCAGACAATATATGCCGCCCCCGCCCAACTCAAAAGGTGTACCGCTGCCGGGTCAATCACTGCCAGTGAAAATGAAATGCCCGCACACAGTAACATCACAATCAAAAATCCCAGACTCATCCCTGCCAGCACACGGGTACTTTGACGAAATCCATGCGACGTAGCAGAGCTAAGGGCGAGAATATTGTTCGGTCCTGGCGTCATGGCGGTAATCAGGGTGTAAGTCCAAAAAGCACTTAAAAGGGTCGGTGTCACTTGTTATCTCCTCTGTTTTGGTAGACAGTACCCGACACGGAACATTTAAAAAAATGAATGTTTTTACATTCTAAATTCGATATTTTCGATAGGTTTGGGGTTATGGATCTGCGCCGTTTTATTACACTTAAAACCGTGGTGGAAGAGGGTTCCTTTTTGCGAGCTTCGCAAAAATTGTGCTGCACACAATCGACGGTGACTTTTCATATTCAGCAGCTTGAGCAGGAGTTCTCGGTACAATTGTTTGAGAAAATTGGTCGACGAATGTGCCTTACCCGCGAAGGAAAAAAGCTGCTGCCGCACATCTATGAACTTACCCGAGTGATGGATACGCTTCGTGAGGCTGCGAAAAAAGAGTCGGATCCGGACGGGGAACTACGCGTTATTTCAGGCGAAACGTTGCTCTCTTATCGAATGCCGCAGGTGTTGCAGCGTTTTCGGCAACGCGCTCCAAAAGTGCGTTTATCGTTGCAGTCGCTGAACTGTTACGTGATCCGTGATGCGCTACTGAATGATGAGGCCGATGTCGGGGTTTTTTATCGCGTAGGGAATGATGATGCTCTGAACCGACGAGAGTTGGGTGAACAACCGCTGGCGCTGGTGGCTTCACCGCAAATTGCAGATGTCGATTTTACTGAGCCGGGAAGACATAACGCCTGTAGCTTTATTATCAACGAACCACAATGTGTCTTCCGGCAGATATTTGAGAGCACGCTGCGCCAGCGGCGGATCACGGTGGAAAACACCATTGAGCTTATAAGTATCGAAAGCATCAAGCGTTGTGTCGCGGCAAATATCGGAGTCAGTTACCTGCCGCGTTTTGCGGTGGTAAAAGAGTTGGAGTGCGGAGAATTAATTGAATTGCCTTTTGGCGAACAGTCGCAGACCATTACGGCAATGTGCGCTCACCATGCCGGAAAAGCGGTTAGCCCGGCGATGCACACTTTTATTCAGTGTGTTGAAGAGTGTTTTTTGCCGGGATAAAAACAATGCCGGGCTTAAACCCGGCATTGAGATTACTCTTCTGTCGTTTGCGGTGGCACGCCCGTTCCGCTTGGTTTACGGCGCTTACCAATATTTTTGGTGTCGCGATGGCGTTTTTTCACCCGCGGCTTCTCTTTCTCTTTAGCTTTTTTCTTCTCGGCGCGTTTTGCCAGTACTTTCTTCGATGGCTTGCCGGTCTGCTTCTCGCTTGGCGCACGCGTTTTCGGGCGTAACTCGTCAATTACGCGAGCTTTAATTGGTTCTTCAATATAGCGACCAACTTTGCCCAGCAGCAGATGGTCATGGGCTTCCACCAGCGAAATCGCGGTGCCTTTACGACCGGCGCGCGCGGTACGTCCGATACGGTGCAAATAAGTATCGCCACTGCGCGGCATATCGAAGTTAAAGACGTGGCTGACGTCAGGAATGTCGATACCGCGCGCGGCAACATCGGTAGCAACCAGTACGTTTACGCGGCCTTCGGTCAAGCGTTTAATCGCTTCGTTACGCTTGCCTTGTACCATCTCACCTTCGAGATAGCAGTTGTTGATGCCTGCTTCGCGCAGCCAGTTTGCCAGCTCATGCACACGCTCACGCTTACGCACAAACACAATTGAGCGGGTCGCTTCCGGCTGTTTTAACAGATGCACCAGCAACGCGGTTTTATGCTCAAGATCATCGGCGCGGTAATACCACTGATGAATTTTTTTGCGCTCACGGGTAGACGGATTGGCAGAAACTTCCACCGGATCTTCCAACAGACGCTCGGCAAAGTCCTGAATCGCATCGCCTTCCAGCGTTGCCGAAAAGAGCAGGGTCTGTTTACGCCAGCGCGTTTCGCCAGCAATATGTTCGATATCCTGGGCGAAGCCCATATCCAGCATACGGTCTGCTTCGTCGAGGATCAGCGTTTCAACCGCGCGGCAATCGAAGTTCTCTTCTTTTATGTATTGCAGCAGACGTCCGGTCGTGGCGACCACAATGTCCTGGTTTTCGCTGAACACTTCTGCGTGGTTCATATAGGCCACGCCGCCGGTGATGGTGGCAATATCCAGATGCGTATGTTTCGCCAGTTCGCGGGCATGATCGGCCACCTGCATCGCCAGTTCGCGAGTCGGGGTGAGGATCAAAATACGCGGCGGACCGGATTTCTTACGTGGGAAATCGAGCAGGTGCTGCAACGCTGGCAGCAGATACGCCGCCGTTTTACCGGTGCCTGTCGGCGCAGAACCGAGTACATCACGGCCATCGAGCGCAGGCGGAATGGCGGCAGCCTGAATGGCGGTCGGGCGAGTGAAACCTTTATCCTGGAGGGCTTCCAGCAGGCTTTCGTCGAGTTCAAGTTCGGAAAAAGTCGTTACAGTCATGTTCTACCTCTGTGTGGGGCGCTGATTATAGACGTTACGGCTGCAATCTTCATCTGTTTGTATGGATATCGCTTCTCGGGTATTGTTCTCACCCGGTGCTATCGCCGTTTTTCCTGCAAGGTTTTATTTTCATGTCACAGTCTACATCCGTGTTTCGTCGTAATGGATTTACTTTTAAACAGTTTTTTGTTGCTCACGATCGCTGTGCGATGAAAGTGGGAACGGATGGCATTTTGCTGGGCGCATGGGCACCTGTGGCTGGGGTAAAACGTTGCCTTGATATCGGCGCGGGTAGCGGGTTGTTGGCATTAATGCTGGCGCAGCGAACAGATGACAGCGTGATGATTGATGCAGTTGAACTGGAAAGTGAAGCTGCCGCGCAAGCGCAGGAAAATATCAACCAGTCCCCGTGGGCAGAGCGGATTAACGTCCATACGGCGGATATTCTGCAGTGGATCACACTGCAGACAGTACGCTTCGATTTAATCATCAGCAACCCACCTTACTATCAGCAGGGAGTAGAGTGCGCGACACCTCAACGGGAACAGGCTCGCTATACCACTACGCTTGATCACCCATCGTTGCTGACTTGTGCGGCGGAGTGCATTACCGAAGAGGGATTTTTCTGCGTGGTGCTGCCAGAGCAGATTGGTAATGGTTTTACTGAACTGGCATTAAGTATGGGCTGGCATTTACGTTTGCGGACGGATGTGGCGGAAAACGAAGCGCGACTGCCGCATCGGGTGCTGCTGGCATTCTCCCCGCAGGCGGGAGAATGCTTTAGCGATCGCTTAGTCATTCGTGGGCCAGACCAGAACTATTCCGAAGCGTATACGGCGCTGACCCAGGCTTTTTATCTGTTTATGTAATGATTGCCGGCAGAAAGGATCGATGGACCGGAATGCGTGAGCAGTTCCGGATAATCCAGCGTGAAATGCAGGCCACGGCTCTCCTTGCGCATCATCGCACAGCGAACAATCAACTCGGCAACCTGTACCAGATTACGCAGCTCCAGCAAATTATTTGAGACGCGGAAATGGGCGTAATATTCGTCTATTTCTTGTTGGAGCATGGTTATCCGCCGCAGGGCGCGTTCCAGGCGCTTCGTTGTGCGCACAATGCCAACGTAATCCCACATAAACAGACGTAGCTCGTGCCAGTTATGCTGAATTACTACCCGTTCGTCAGGGTTCTCAACGCGGCTTTCATCCCACGGCGGTAACGTACTGACGCCGTGGGCATAAGGTATACGTCTGCTGATATCTTCTGCCGCCGACCAGCCATAGACCAGACACTCCAGCAATGAATTCGAGGCCATGCGGTTAGCGCCGTGTAAGCCGGTATAACTCACTTCGCCAATGGCATACAAACCCTCGACGTCCGTACGCCCATGATCATCAACCATTACACCACCGCAGGTATAATGTGCAGCAGGCACAATCGGCACGGGTTTTTTCGTGAGATCTATCCCCAGCCCGAGCAATTTTTCATAAATCATCGGGAAATGCTGGCGAATAAAATCGGCGGGCTTATGGCTAATATCAAGGAACATACAATCTGCGCCGAGGCGTTTCATTTCATGGTCAATGGCGCGGGCGACAATATCGCGCGGGGCCAGTTCGCCGCGCTCATCAAAATCGGGCATAAAACGCGTGCCATCCGGGCGCTTGAGATAAGCGCCTTCGCCGCGCAGTGCTTCCGTTAACAGGAAATTGCGTGCCTGTGGGTGATACAGCGCGGTAGGGTGGAACTGATTAAATTCGAGATTGGCAATCCGGCAGCCTGCGCGCCACGCCATAGCAATGCCATCGCCAGAAGAAATATCCGGATTGGTGGTGTACTGATAAACTTTTGAAGCACCGCCGGTTGCCAGTACCACTGCTTTTGCGTGGCAGGTTTCAACCGTTTCTTTATTTCGGTTCCATACCCACGCGCCAACAACCCGTCGCGTGCCCGGCAGGCCAATTTTGTCAGAAACAATCAGATCAACCGCGTTGCTGCGCTCCAGCACGCGAATATTCGGATGGTTCTGCGCCTTGCCCACCAGCGTGGTTTCTACTTCTCTACCGGTGGCGTCGGCGGCATGAAGAATACGACGGTGACTATGTCCACCTTCACGAGTCAGATGGTAGCTTTCTTCGCCATTCGGCTGAATGTGGGTATCAAACAACACCCCCTGGTCGATTAGCCATTGCACACAGGATCGTGCATTACTGGCGACAAATTCAACTGCATGGCGATCGCAAATACCAGCCCCGGCAATCAATGTGTCTTCCACATGCGAGTCAATGCTGTCAGTTTCATCAAACACGGCGGCAATACCGCCCTGGGCATAAAATGTTGAACCTTCCGTTACCGGGCCTTTACTTAGAACGATGACCTGATGCTGGTCAGCCAGGCGCAGCGCCAGTGAAAGTCCGGCTGCGCCGCTACCGATAATCAACACGTCACATGAATGTTCAGGGAGAGTATTCATTTTCTTTGTTTAATTTACTAAACACGGTTTGGTCAGCATAACATCATGTTGTGCGAATAAACACCTGCTATTTTAATATTTGTTACAGTGACTAAACACGCTGCCTCAGGGCGGCGAGAAAACGAGAAGTTACTGGCTGGTGGAGGATTAGGTGGTGAAATAAAAAGGCCGTTGGGTTACTCTTCAGGCAGTTAAATGGGCATTTCTACACAGATAATGCGATGTTCAGATTCTGTAGACTTATAATGATAGATAATGATCCGTCTACAGCATGACAAACAAAAACAGATGCGTTACGGAACTTTACAAAAACGAGACACTCTAACCCTTTGCTTGCTCAAATTGCAGCTAATGGAGTGGCGTTTCGATAGCGCGTGGAAATTTGGTTTGGGGAGACTTTACCTCGGATGAGCGAGCAGTTAACGGACCAGGTCCTGGTTGAACGGGTCCAGAAGGGAGATCAGAAAGCCTTTAACTTACTGGTAGTGCGCTATCAGCATAAAGTGGCGAGTCTGGTTTCCCGCTATGTGCCGTCGGGTGATGTTCCCGATGTGGTACAAGAAGCTTTTATTAAAGCCTATCGTGCGCTGGATTCGTTCCGGGGAGATAGCGCTTTTTATACATGGCTGTATCGGATTGCTGTAAATACAGCGAAAAATTACCTGGTTGCTCAGGGGCGTCGTCCACCTTCCAGTGATGTGGATGCCATTGAAGCTGAAAACTTCGAAAGTGGCGGCGCGTTGAAAGAAATTTCGAACCCTGAGAACTTAATGTTGTCAGAAGAACTGAGACAGATAGTTTTCCGAACTATTGAGTCCCTCCCGGAAGATTTACGCATGGCAATAACCTTGCGGGAGCTGGATGGCCTGAGCTATGAAGAGATAGCCGCTATCATGGATTGTCCGGTAGGTACGGTGCGTTCACGTATCTTCCGAGCGAGGGAAGCTATTGATAACAAAGTTCAACCGCTTATCAGGCGTTGACGATAGCGGGATACTGGATAAGGGTATTAGGCATGCAGAAAGAACAACTTTCCGCTTTAATGGATGGCGAAACGCTGGATAGTGAGCTGCTTAACGAACTGGCTCATAACCCAGAAATGCAGAAAACCTGGGAAAGCTATCACTTGATCCGTGACTCAATGCGGGGTGATACTCCCGAGGTGCTCCATTTCGATATCTCTTCACGTGTGATGGCCGCCATTGAAGAAGAGCCAGTACGTCAACCGGCGACATTGATCCCGGAAGCCCAGCCTGCGCCGCATCAATGGCAGAAAATGCCATTCTGGCAGAAAGTACGTCCGTGGGCGGCACAGCTTACCCAAATGGGCGTAGCAGCATGCGTATCGCTTGCAGTTATCGTTGGCGTCCAGCACTATAATGGGCAATCTGAAACGTCCCAGCAGCCCGAAACGCCAGTATTTAATACACTGCCGATGATGGGTAAAGCCAGCCCGGTTAGTCTGGGAGTACCTTCTGAAGCGACCGCAAATAATGGTCAACAGCAGCAGGTACAGGAGCAGCGTCGTCGCATTAATGCAATGTTGCAGGATTACGAACTGCAACGCCGACTCCACTCTGAACAGCTTCAGTTTGAGCAGGCACAAACTCAGCAAGCCGCTGTACAGGTGCCAGGAATTCAAACTTTAGGAACGCAATCGCAGTAATGAAGCAACTTTGGTTTGCCATGTCATTAGTGACAGGTAGCCTGTTATTCTCTGCTAACGCCTCGGCCACTCCCGCGTCCGGGGCGTTATTACAGCAGATGAACCTGGCCAGTCAGTCACTGAATTACGAGCTGTCATTCATCAGCATCAATAAACAGGGTGTTGAGTCTCTGCGTTATCGACATGCACGCCTCGATAACCGTCCGCTTGCACAGCTGTTGCAAATGGATGGCCCGCGCCGGGAAGTGGTACAGCGCGGCAATGAAATCAGCTACTTTGAGCCGGGCCTTGAACCGTTCACGCTTAATGGCGATTACATTGTTGATTCTCTGCCATCGCTCATTTATACCGATTTCAAACGCCTTTCTCCTTACTACGACTTTATCTCCGTGGGACGCACGCGTATTGCTGATCGTCTTTGCGAAGTCATTCGCGTAGTCGCCCGTGATGGCACACGCTACAGCTACATTGTGTGGATGGACACCGAATCGAAATTACCGATGCGGGTTGATCTCCTTGATCGCGATGGTGAAACGCTGGAACAATTTCGCGTGATTGCTTTTAACGTCAATCAGGATATCAGCAGCAGTATGCAGACGCTGGCGAAGGCAAATTTGCCGCCGTTGCTTTCTGTTCCTGTAGGTGAAAAAGCTAAATTCAGCTGGACGCCAACCTGGTTGCCACAGGGTTTTAGCGAAGTTTCCAGTAGTCGACGTCCGCTACCGACGATGGACAACATGCCTATCGAATCACGTCTCTATTCCGACGGATTATTCAGCTTCTCGGTAAACGTTAACCGCGCTACGCCATCGAGCAGCGATCAGATGTTGCGCACCGGACGCAGAACCGTCAGTACAAGCGTACGTGATAACGCCGAAATCACCATTGTCGGTGAACTGCCGCCGCAAACGGCGAAACGCATTGCCGAGAATATTAAGTTCGGGGCAGCGCAATGATCAAAGAGTGGGCTACCGTCGTCTCCTGGCAAAACGGGCAGGCGCTGGTCAGTTGTGATGTTAAAGCCTCATGCAGCAGCTGCGCTTCACGCGCCGGTTGCGGTAGCCGCGTGTTGAATAAACTTGGCCCGCAAACCACGCATACCATTGTCGTACCCTGTGATGAGCCGTTAGTGCCGGGGCAAAAAGTAGAATTAGGAATCGCCGAAGGCAGCCTGCTTAGCTCCGCATTACTGGTTTATATGTCGCCGCTGGTGGGATTATTCCTCATCGCTTCGCTATTTCAGCTACTCTTTGCTTCTGACGTCGCAGCATTATGTGGTGCGATCCTCGGCGGTTTTGGCGGGTTCCTGATTGCGCGCGGCTACTCGCGTAAGTTTGCTGCCCGGGCAGAATGGCAACCGATCATCTTAAGCGTGGCCTTGCCGCCTGGCCTTGTGCGATTTGAAACATCTTCGGAAGACGCGAGCCAGTGATTTCACTGGCTTTGTTGCATTTTGCATAACAAATGCGAGGACGTTTCCAGATACCACAATCCATACGGTATGAACATTTCCTCGCCTCAATGTTGTAGTGTAGAATGCGGCGTTTCTATTAATACAGACGTTAAGCTCAGAACAGCGACTTCTAAAAGCCTGGTTAACCGGGCATTAAGGCACAATAATCATACTTTATGAAGAATATACGTAACTTTTCGATCATAGCTCACATTGACCACGGTAAATCGACGCTGTCTGACCGTATTATCCAGATCTGCGGTGGCCTGTCTGACCGTGAAATGGAGGCGCAGGTTCTCGATTCCATGGATCTTGAGCGTGAGCGTGGCATTACCATCAAAGCGCAAAGCGTGACGCTGGACTACAAAGCGTCTGACGGCGAAACCTATCAGCTTAACTTTATCGACACCCCGGGCCACGTAGACTTCTCCTATGAAGTTTCTCGTTCGCTGGCTGCATGTGAAGGTGCATTGCTGGTGGTCGACGCCGGGCAGGGCGTAGAAGCGCAAACCCTGGCAAACTGCTACACCGCCATGGAAATGGATCTCGAAGTGGTGCCGGTACTGAACAAGATTGACCTGCCGGCAGCTGATCCTGAACGCGTGGCGGAAGAAATTGAAGATATCGTCGGCATCGACGCCACTGACGCGGTGCGCTGTTCAGCGAAAACCGGCGTTGGCGTGCAGGACGTTCTCGAACGTCTGGTGCGCGACATTCCGCCGCCGGAAGGCGATCCGGAAGGCCCGTTACAGGCACTCATTATCGACTCCTGGTTCGACAACTACCTGGGCGTTGTTTCACTTATCCGTATTAAAAACGGCACCCTGCGTAAGGGCGACAAAGTGAAAGTCATGAGTACCGGGCAGACCTATAACGCCGACCGTCTGGGTATTTTTACGCCAAAACAGGTTGACCGCACTGAACTGAAATGTGGCGAAGTAGGCTGGCTGGTATGTGCGATTAAAGATATCCACGGCGCTCCAGTAGGCGATACCTTAACGCTGGCGCGTAATCCGGCAGAAAAGGCGCTGCCTGGCTTTAAGAAAGTCAAACCGCAGGTATACGCCGGTCTGTTCCCGGTAAGTTCCGACGACTATGAAGCCTTCCGTGACGCGCTGGGTAAACTCAGCCTGAACGATGCCTCACTGTTCTATGAGCCGGAAAGCTCAAGCGCGCTGGGCTTTGGTTTCCGCTGCGGCTTCCTCGGTCTGCTGCACATGGAGATCATCCAGGAACGTCTGGAACGTGAATACGATCTGGATCTGATCACCACTGCGCCGACCGTAGTGTATGAAGTTGAAACCACGTCAAGAGAAGTTATCTACGTCGACAGCCCATCCAAGCTGCCAGCGGTAAATAACATCTACGAACTGCGCGAGCCGATTGCAGAATGTCACATGCTGCTGCCGCAGGCATATCTCGGCAACGTTATTACGCTGTGCGTAGAAAAACGCGGCGTGCAGACCAATATGGTTTACCACGGTAATCAGGTGGCGCTGACGTACGAGATCCCGATGGCGGAAGTGGTGCTCGATTTCTTCGATCGCCTGAAATCTACCTCGCGTGGTTATGCGTCTCTGGATTACAACTTCAAACGCTTCCAGGCGTCCGACATGGTACGTGTAGACGTATTAATCAACGGTGAACGTGTTGATGCGCTGGCGTTGATCACCCACCGTGATAATTCGCAAAACCGCGGTCGCGAGCTGGTGGAGAAGATGAAAGATCTAATCCCACGCCAGCAGTTTGATATCGCTATTCAGGCAGCGATTGGTACGCACATCATTGCGCGATCCACCGTGAAACAGCTGCGTAAAAACGTACTGGCTAAATGTTATGGCGGCGATATCAGCCGTAAGAAAAAGCTGCTGCAGAAGCAGAAAGAAGGTAAGAAACGCATGAAGCAGATCGGTAACGTCGAGCTGCCGCAGGAAGCGTTCCTCGCCATTCTGCACGTCGGCAAAGACAACAAATAACCCTTAGGAGTTGGCATGGCGAATATGTTTGCCCTGATTCTGGTGATTGCCACACTGGTGACGGGCATTTTATGGTGCGTGGATAAATTCTTTTTCGCACCTAAACGGCGGGAACGTCAGGCAGCGGCGCAGGCGGCTGCCGGTGACTCACTGGATAAAGCAACGCTGAAAAAGGTTGCGCCGAAGCCTGGCTGGCTGGAAACCGGTGCTTCTGTTTTTCCGGTACTGGCTATCGTATTGATTGTGCGTTCGTTTATTTATGAACCGTTCCAGATCCCGTCAGGTTCGATGATGCCGACTCTGTTAATCGGTGATTTTATTCTGGTAGAGAAGTTTGCTTATGGCATTAAAGATCCTATCTACCAGAAAACGCTGATCGAAACCGGTCATCCGAAACGCGGCGATATCGTGGTCTTTAAATATCCGGAAGATCCAAAGCTTGATTACATCAAGCGCGCGGTGGGTTTGCCGGGCGATAAAGTCACTTATGATCCGGTCTCAAAAGAGCTGACGATTCAACCGGGATGCAGTTCCGGCCAGGCGTGTGAAAACGCGCTACCGGTCACTTACTCCAACGTGGAACCGAGCGATTTCGTTCAGACCTTCTCACGCCGTAATGGTGGGGAAGCGACCAGCGGATTCTTTGAAGTGCCGAAAAACGAAACCAAAGAAAATGGAATTCGTCTTTCCGAGCGTAAAGAGACATTGGGTGATGTGACGCACCGCATTCTGACAGTGCCGATTGCGCAGGACCAGGTGGGGATGTATTACCAGCAGCCAGGGCAACAACTGGCAACCTGGATTGTTCCGCCGGGACAATACTTCATGATGGGCGACAACCGCGACAACAGCGCGGACAGCCGTTACTGGGGTTTTGTGCCTGAAGCGAATCTGGTCGGTCGGGCAACGGCTATCTGGATGAGCTTCGATAAGCAAGAAGGCGAATGGCCGACTGGTGTGCGCTTAAGTCGCATTGGCGGTATCCATTAATAGCCATCTTCGTTCACGTTGTCGCCGTTATGGCGACAACGTGAATTATTTATGAGATAAATCTCCCGTGGCTAACGACATCCCCCGTCGTTGTGTATAGAATATTCCCCCGAAGTTTAAGGTTGGCACCTCCAGGTTGCCACGGCACACGAAACAGCGTTGGTCCCCATATACCGGTAAACTGAAACTGCAGTGAAGCAGTTAGCCGAGCCATGTATATCAGGTCTGTTTCGTGTGCTGAATTGTTGACGCATTTATTTATTGGTATCGCATGAACCCCATCGTAATTAATCGGCTTCAACGGAAGCTGGGCTACACTTTTAATCATCAGGAACTGTTGCAGCAGGCATTAACTCATCGTAGTGCCAGCAGTAAACATAACGAGCGTTTAGAATTTTTAGGTGACTCTATTCTGAGCTACGTTATCGCCAATGCGCTTTATCACCGTTTCCCTCGTGTGGATGAAGGCGATATGAGCCGGATGCGCGCCACGCTGGTCCGTGGTAATACGCTGGCTGAACTGGCGCGCGAATTTGAGTTAGGTGAGTGCTTACGTTTAGGGCCAGGTGAACTTAAAAGCGGTGGATTTCGTCGTGAGTCAATTCTCGCCGACACCGTCGAGGCATTAATTGGTGGCGTATTCCTCGACAGTGATATTCAAACCGTCGAGAAATTAATCCTCAACTGGTATCAAACTCGTCTGGACGAAATTAGCCCAGGCGATAAACAAAAAGATCCGAAAACGCGTCTGCAGGAATATTTGCAGGGTCGCCATCTGCCGCTGCCAACTTATCTGGTAGTCCAGGTACGTGGCGAAGCGCACGATCAGGAATTTACTATCCACTGCCAGGTCAGCGGCCTGAGTGAACCGGTGGTTGGCACAGGTTCAAGCCGTCGTAAGGCTGAGCAGGCTGCCGCCGAACAGGCGTTGAAAAAACTGGAGCTGGAATGAGCATCGATAAAAGTTACTGCGGATTTATTGCTATCGTCGGACGTCCGAACGTTGGCAAATCCACATTGTTGAACAAACTGCTGGGGCAGAAGATCTCCATCACCTCCCGCAAGGCGCAAACAACTCGTCACCGCATTGTGGGGATCCATACTGAAGGCGCGTATCAGGCGATCTACGTTGATACCCCTGGCCTGCATATGGAAGAAAAACGCGCCATTAACCGCCTGATGAACAAAGCGGCGAGCAGCTCTATCGGCGACGTTGAGCTGGTGATTTTTGTCGTAGAAGGCACCCGCTGGACGCCGGACGATGAAATGGTGCTCAACAAGCTGCGTGATGGCAAAGCGCCGGTAATCCTCGCGGTGAACAAAGTGGACAACGTGCAGGAAAAAGCCGATCTGCTGCCACACTTACAGTTCCTGGCAAGCCAGATGAACTTCCTCGATATCGTGCCGATCTCTGCCGAAACCGGGCTGAATGTCGACACTATCGCGGCAATCGTGCGTAAGCATCTGCCTGAAGCGACCCATCACTTCCCGGAAGATTACATCACCGATCGCTCACAGCGTTTTATGGCGTCTGAAATTATCCGCGAAAAACTGATGCGTTTTCTCGGCGCTGAACTGCCGTACTCCGTGACCGTGGAGATCGAACGTTTCGTCTCTAACGAACGCGGCGGTTATGACATCAACGGTTTGATTCTCGTTGAGCGTGAAGGGCAGAAGAAGATGGTCATTGGCAACAAAGGGGCCAAGATCAAAACCATCGGGATTGAAGCGCGTAAAGACATGCAGGAAATGTTCGAAGCGCCTGTTCACCTTGAGCTGTGGGTAAAAGTGAAATCCGGTTGGGCCGACGACGAACGCGCACTGCGCAGTCTCGGTTATGTTGACGATCTTTAAGAGTAACTCCGATGGAAGGCTGGCAGCGCGCATTTGTCCTGCATAGTCGCCCGTGGAGCGAAACCAGCCTGATGCTGGACGTCTTCACGGAGGAATCGGGTCGCGTGCGTCTGGTTGCCAAAGGCGCACGCTCTAAACGCTCTACTCTGAAAGGGGCATTACAGCCTTTCACCCCTCTCTTGCTACGTTTTGGCGGGCGTGGCGAAGTCAAAACGCTGCGCAGTGCTGAAGCTGTCTCGCTGGCGCTGCCATTAAGCGGTATCACGCTTTACAGCGGTCTGTACATCAACGAACTTCTCTCCCGCGTACTGGAATACGAGACGCGCTTCTCTGAACTCTTTTTCGATTACTTGCACTGCATTCAGTCTCTTGCCGGGGTCACTGGTACGCCAGAACCCGCGTTGCGCCGCTTTGAACTGGCACTGCTCGGGCATCTGGGCTATGGCGTCAATTTTACCCATTGTGCGGGTAGCGGCGAGCCGGTAGATGACACCATGACGTATCGTTATCGCGAAGAAAAAGGGTTTATCGCAAGCGTCGTTATCGACAATAAAACGTTCACTGGAAGGCAGTTAAAAGCGTTAAACGCGCGGGAATTTCCTGACGCAGACACACTGCGCGCCGCGAAACGCTTTACCCGCATGGCGCTTAAGCCGTATCTTGGCGGTAAACCATTAAAGAGCAGGGAACTGTTCCGGCAGTTTATGCCTAAGCGAACGGTGAAAACACATTATGAATGATGAGGATTGTCATGGCTGAATTACTGTTAGGCGTCAACATTGACCATATTGCAACGCTGCGTAACGCGCGCGGTACTGCTTACCCGGATCCGGTGCAGGCGGCGTTTATTGCTGAGCAGGCGGGAGCGGACGGCATTACCGTGCATTTACGTGAAGACCGCCGCCACATTACCGACCGCGATGTGTGCATCCTGCGCCAGACGCTGGATACCCGCATGAATCTGGAGATGGCGGTGACCGAAGAGATGCTGGCGATCGCCGTTGAGACGAAGCCACATTTTTGCTGTCTGGTACCGGAAAAGCGTCAGGAAGTAACAACCGAAGGCGGCCTGGACGTCGCAGGGCAGCGTGAAAAAATGCGCGATGCCTGCAAACGTCTGGCAGATGCCGGGATCCAGGTTTCTCTGTTTATCGACGCCGATGAAGATCAGATCAAAGCTGCGGCAGAGGTTGGCGCACCGTTTATCGAGATCCACACCGGTTGCTATGCTGATGCCAAAACTGACGCCGAACAGGCGCAAGAGTTGGCGCGTATCGCCAAAGCCGCGACCTTTGCCACTAGTCTCGGTCTGAAAGTTAACGCCGGACACGGTCTGACCTATCACAACGTGAAAGCCATTGCCGCCATCCCTGAGATGCATGAACTGAATATCGGTCATGCCATTATTGGTCGTGCAGTGATGACCGGACTGAAAGATGCGGTGGCAGAAATGAAACGTCTGATGCTGGAAGCGCGTGGCTAATGGCAATATTAGGTTTAGGTACGGATATTGTAGAGATCGCTCGCATAGAAGCGGTGATCGCCCGATCCGGTGAGCGCCTGGCACGCCGCGTATTAAGCGATAACGAATGGGAAATCTGGAAAACGCACCACCAGCCAGTGCGTTTTCTGGCGAAGCGTTTTGCTGTGAAAGAAGCGGCGGCAAAAGCATTTGGCACAGGGATCCGCAATGGTCTGGCGTTTAATCAGTTTGAAGTATTCAATGATGAGCTCGGCAAACCACGGCTACGGCTATGGGGTGAGGCATTAAAACTGGCGGAAAAGCTCGGCGTTGTAAATATGCATGTAACGCTTGCCGATGAGCGCCACTATGCTTGTGCCACGGTAATTATTGAAAGTTAAAATAATACCGTTCTCTTTATAAAGTAAAACCCCCGAACTGGTAAGGAACGGGGGTTTTACTTTTTAACTTTAATTTTGTGCAGCACACGATTCCAACGAAAATGATTATGGATCAATTTCGTTGACCTGTACAAGCAACTTGCAATCTCTGACATAAAAAACGCGAGCCTTTACGAAGAAATCGACATTGATGAAAAGATTAACGTGACCGCTTTTTGATAAGTACATTAAAATCGGTTTCGTTATTGGCAATTTTGCTGTGCTTTACACCATGCCACTGAATTCCCCCATTGAAACGAGTGGTGTCGTCAAAGCTCTGGTGTGGAGTGCAGCACTCGATTCCAATAACTCGCACGTTCAGTTTTGGGGAGATGTAAGGGCTAATCTGAACGGCTGCATTCCTTGTTTAAGGAAAAACGAATGACTGATTGCCGATACCTGATTAAACGGGTCATCAAAATCATCATTGCTGTTTTACAGCTGCTCCTTTTGTTCTTATAACACAAGGAAACGTACTTAAGGTGCGTCCGGTGAACCAGTCGGACGCGCCTTTAATAACTATAAATAAGTGTCTGGGCAGATACTATATAAATTAACTTAGTGAATGATTATGCTAATGTCATCATTTAAATAAATATAATAGCGTTAAGATTTTCCTATAAAATAATTAACACTCTACTTCCAGAGCAGAATATTAAATTTTATCCGCGTGGTGCATCAGCACAAATTTATCCCACAACTGTTCTTCCGTCTCGACATGTTGCGGATCTTTCACAATAGTATTGGGGATCGGACACACCTTCTGGCAGGTTGGTGTCTCGTAGTGCCCTACGCATTCGGTACACTTATCGCTGTTAATCTCGTAGATATGTTCACCCATCGAAATCGCCTCATTCGGGCATTCGGGTTCACACATATCACAATTGATGCATTTTTTAGTGATTAACAGCGCCATAAGGAAACTCTCAAAACAACACAAACCGGGCGGGCATTATACGCGCATTCTTTACTCAGACCAGTTTTTTCACCAGCGCTTCGCTATGACGAATACGTTCTGGTGCCAGTTCCAGATCCTGCTGAATCAGCGCAATGAACAGCAAATCCGTTAACATTCCCTGCGCGTGACAAGCAGAGATTGAAGCACTGTTTGTCGCTTGTTCTTCGGCAATGGTATACAGGCAATGAGAAGCACGCTGTTGCAGGGCATTGGGAGTAAAGCCGGTAATAGCCAGCACTTTTCCGCCCACTCGCAGCATCTCATCTGCCGCCAGGTTTAACTCGCGTCGTACACCGGTGTAGGAAATGGCTAATAACAGATCGTCAGGGGACGACGCCTGTACTGTAGCGAGTAGCGCATGCATATCGCGCACTGCGGCAGCATTGAAGCCAATCTTCATCAGCTTCCAGGCAAAGTTTTGCGCCACCAGACCCGAAGCGCCAATACCGGTCAGAATTATCCGCCGCGCAGAGCGCAACATTGCCACGCATTCATGCAGTTTCTCTTCACTATTAACGTTTAACGTTGCGTACATAGCGGCAGTATTTTCTTTAATCAGTTTTTCGCCGACCAGCCGTAACGGATCATCACCGCGGATTTGGTTATGAATGGGCACGGAGGGAGATTCCGGCTGGCTTGCCAGCGCTTCACTCAACGCCAACTTTAGTGCCGGAAAACCTTTATAGCCGAGTTTTTGCGCGAACTTCACGACGCTGGACTGACTGACTCCGGCTTCGTTGGCCAGTTGCTGAGAGCTTAAATGGCGCGCCGTATCAGGTTGTAGCAGCAGATAATCCGCCAGTTTTTTATCACTCTGGGCAAGCCCCTGGTAACGCTGACGGATACGAAGTAAGCCGTTCATATCTTTCCTCGCGATGAAATAGTGGCGACAACAGGCAATATGAGACAAACGCGAGTGAATTTTATATTCCATTGCCGCTAATTGCCATGAATTAAAAATTCCAGTTAGCCATGATGCGGTCGATTGTTGCCGGAAAAGTGATGATCTATCTGTTAGGCTATGTAGTAGCGAAAATTAATCAGGATGTTTCAGTCCAGAGGAGTATGGTTTGGCAACTCACGAGCGTCGTGTGGTGTTTTTTGACTTAGATGGAACATTGCATCAGCAGGATATGTTCGGCAGTTTTTTGCGTTATTTACTGCGTCGCCAACCGCTGAATGCGTTACTTGTTCTGCCGTTGTTGCCGATCATAGCCATTGCGTTATTGATAAAAGGTCGTGCGGCACGCTGGCCGATGAGTCTGCTTCTGTGGGGATGCACTTTTGGTCACAATGAAGCGCGTTTGCAGGCGTTGCAGGCCGATTTCGTACGTTGGTTTCGTGACAATGTTACCGCCTTTCCGCTGGTTCAGGAGCGATTAACCACCTACCTGTTAAGTTCCGATGCTGATATCTGGTTGATTACCGGCTCTCCGCAGTCGCTGGTTGAAGCGGTTTATTTCGATACGCCCTGGCTGCCGCGGGTTAATCTTATCGCCAGTCAGATTCAGCGTGGCTATGGTGGTTGGGTATTGACGATGCGTTGTCTGGGACATGAAAAGGTCGCGCAACTGGAGCGCAAAATCGGCACGCCGCTGCGGCTGTACAGTGGCTATAGCGACAGTAATCAGGACAACCCGCTGCTTTATTTCTGTCAGCATCGTTGGCGAGTAACCCCGCGCGGTGAACTCCAGCAACTGGAATAGAGTAAAGCATAGCGGCCGTGTATAATGCGCCGCGCTTTTATAATCGGAGTTTTCTTTTTGTCTGAAGTCGAATTTAGCCACGAATACTGGATGCGTCATGCAATGACGCTGGCGAAGCGTGCCTGGGATGAGCGGGAAGTACCGGTCGGCGCGGTATTAGTGCATAACAATCGTGTTATTGGCGAAGGCTGGAACCGTCCGATTGGTCGACATGATCCCACCGCACATGCAGAAATCATGGCCCTACGGCAGGGCGGTCTGGTGATGCAAAATTATCGTCTGATCGACGCCACGTTGTATGTCACGCTTGAACCCTGTGTAATGTGTGCCGGAGCAATGATCCACAGTCGCATTGGTCGCGTGGTCTTTGGTGCGCGTGACGCGAAAACTGGCGCTGCGGGATCTTTAATGGATGTGCTGCATCATCCGGGTATGAATCACCGGGTGGAAATTACGGAAGGAATACTGGCGGATGAGTGTGCGGCGTTGCTCAGTGACTTCTTTCGCATGCGCCGCCAGGAAATTAAAGCGCAGAAAAAAGCGCAATCCTCGACAGATTAATTTTGTTTCTCTTCACTCCCTTTTCTGGAAAACAGCAGAGAGGGAGAGTGGGTCAAATAGTTTGATGACGACTGGGAAAGAAACGAGAGAAAAGGAAATTTCTCTTTGCCCAACTCCGTAGGTGATACCGCCGGATAATCCTGCGCCAGTTGCATCGCCGCTTCTGTAGCCTGCTTCTCTTTCTCCTGCAGATAACCCACCAGGCTAATCTGATATTTACGAATATTTTCGACATAAGCGTAGGCTTCATGCCCACGAGCGTAGCCGTAAGTCAGCTTGCTGTAATAGGGTTTCTGGCTAAGTAAAGGCAGACGCTGTTTTACGTCAGCCCAACTGTCAGGATTACCTTTGGTTTTTGTCGTCAGGGCGCGGGCATCCAGCATATGCGCATAGCCCATATTGTACGCGGCGAGGGCAAACCAAATCCGTTCGTTCTCCGGCACACTTTCCGGCACTTTACTCATCATATCCTGCAAATAACGCACGCCGCCGCTGATGCTCTGTTCGGCATCGGTACGATCCGTAATGCCGAGGCTTTGCGCGGTGTTTTTGGTTAACATCATCATGCCGCGCACACCCGTCGGTGAAGTGGCCTGAGCATCCCAGTGCGATTCCTGATAAGCAATAGCGGCCAGCAAACGCCAGTCAATTTCTTCGGCGTATTTCTCAAACAGGGGCTTTAACTGCGGCAGTACCGCATCGACGGCGCGTAAAAATGTGCGCGTATCGACGTAATCAAAATCATCGCCATGCCCCAGGTATTTCTCTTCAATGCGTGCCAGTGTACCGTCTTCATTCATTTCGTTGAAGAAGTCGAGCAGGGCGGCGGAAAGGGTATTATCGCCATCTAACGGGCTAAACCAGGTCACCGGTTGTTCATCGGTGATATCGAGCGCTACGGCGAGTTCCGGGTGAACGCGCTGAAACAGGCTGATGGCGACAGAATCAGCAATGGTGTAATCGAGTTTTCCTTCGATGACATCTTCCATTAATTCCACAGAGCCTTTTTTGTCGTCTACCTTCCAGCTTAATTCCGGGAATTTTGTGTCTTTCAGGGTCTGGAGATCGTTAACCACCACGTGACCCGGTGCAACGGTGAGTTGCTCCGCCGTCAGGTTGCCCAGCGTACGTGGGCGATACTGACCGACTTTATAAACCAGTTGTTGTGACACGGAATAATAGGTAGGGCCAGGCTGATAATTTTTTACCCGCTCACTGTTATAGACCAGGCCTGCCGCCAGCAGGTCGGCGTTACCATTATCGAGGTCGTCAAACAGCTGGCTGATATTCTGCCGCACGGTCACTTTCAGTTTTACGCCGAGGTAATCGGCAAACTGTTTCGCCAGTTCGTAATCCAGGCCAAAAGGTTTCCCGTTGATTTCGTTATAAGTCAGGGGGGTATGAATGGTGCTCACACGCAACTCTCCCCGCGCTTGAATGGCGGCGATACGGTTGTCGGCTTTACCAAACCAGGGAATGGATGGCCAGAGAGCGACCGCGAGCAGCAGTGCCAGAATGCCGATGAACAGATAATTAATCTTTAATTTTTTCAATTAGTTAATTCTCTGTGTCGTGCGCGTCCCAGCTTGAAAAAACGTAATAATAGTGAAAGGTTTACTCATAAATGAGCGGCATTTTGCGTAAACCTGCGCCAGATGGCAACTTATTACAGCCATTGGCGGCACGCGTTGCTAATTCACGATGGTGATTTTATTTCCACGCAAACGGTTTCGTCAGCGCATCAGATTCTTTATAATGACGCCCGTTTCCCCCCCTTGGGTACACCGAAAGCTTAGAAGACGAGAGACTTATGATGGAAATTCTGCGTGGTTCGCCTGCATTGTCGGCATTCCGAATCAACAAACTGCTGGCACGTTTTCAGGCTGCCAGGCTCCCGGTTCACAATATTTACGCCGAGTATGTCCATTTTGCTGACCTCAATGCGCCGTTAAACGATGATGAGCACGCACAACTTGAACGCCTGCTGAAATATGGCCCGGCACTCGCCAGCCACGCCCCGCAAGGCAAACTCCTGCTGGTGACCCCGCGTCCTGGCACCATCTCTCCCTGGTCTTCGAAAGCGACCGATATTGCCCATAACTGCGGGCTGCAACAGGTTAACCGCCTTGAGCGCGGCGTTGCTTACTATATAGAAGCCGGTACGCTGACCAATGAACAATGGCAGCAGGTTACCGCTGAACTGCACGACCGCATGATGGAAACGGTCTTTTTTGCTTTAGATGATGCAGAGCAGTTGTTTGCACACCATCAACCGACTCCGGTCACCAGCGTAGATTTGCTGGGGCAGGGCCGTCAGGCGCTAATTGACGCTAACCTGCGTCTTGGCCTGGCACTGGCGGAAGATGAAATTGACTATCTGCAGGATGCGTTCACAAAGCTGGGTCGTAACCCGAACGACATCGAGCTGTATATGTTTGCTCAGGCGAACTCTGAGCACTGCCGCCACAAAATTTTTAACGCCGACTGGATTATCGACGGTGAACAGCAGCCGAAATCGCTGTTCAAGATGATCAAAAACACCTTCGAAACCACGCCAGACCACGTTCTCTCTGCTTATAAAGATAACGCCGCCGTAATGGAAGGTTCTGAAGTGGGCCGCTACTTTGCTGACCACGAAACGGGCCGCTACGATTTCCATCAGGAACCGGCGCATATTCTGATGAAAGTTGAAACTCACAACCACCCGACGGCGATTTCTCCGTGGCCGGGCGCGGCGACCGGTTCCGGCGGTGAAATCCGCGATGAAGGTGCCACCGGACGTGGCGCAAAGCCGAAAGCTGGTCTGGTTGGTTTCTCCGTATCCAACCTGCGAATTCCTGGCTTCGAACAGCCGTGGGAAGAAGATTTCGGTAAACCTGAGCGCATTGTTACCGCGCTGGACATCATGACCGAAGGCCCGCTGGGCGGTGCGGCGTTTAACAACGAATTTGGTCGTCCGGCACTGAACGGCTACTTCCGTACTTATGAAGAAAAAGTGAACAGCCACAATGGCGAAGAGCTGCGCGGTTATCACAAACCGATCATGCTGGCGGGTGGGATCGGCAACATTCGCGCCGATCACGTACAAAAAGGCGAGATCAACGTTGGTGCGAAGCTGGTCGTTCTCGGCGGCCCGGCAATGAACATCGGTCTTGGCGGCGGCGCGGCGTCTTCCATGGCATCTGGTCAGTCTGATGCCGACCTCGACTTTGCTTCCGTACAGCGCGACAACCCGGAGATGGAGCGTCGCTGCCAGGAAGTGATCGACCGTTGCTGGCAGCTTGGTGATGCCAACCCAATCCTGTTTATCCACGACGTTGGCGCAGGCGGTCTTTCTAACGCCATGCCGGAACTGGTGAGCGACGGCGGGCGCGGCGGTAAATTTGAACTGCGCGATATCCTGAGCGACGAACCGGGCATGAGCCCGCTGGAAATCTGGTGTAACGAATCCCAGGAACGCTACGTGCTGGCGGTTGCTGCCGATCAGTTACCGCTGTTTGACGAACTGTGTAAGCGTGAGCGCGCGCCATACGCGGTGATTGGTGAAGCGACCGAAGAACTGCATCTTTCTTTGCACGATCGTCATTTTGATAATCAGCCGATTGATCTACCGCTGGACGTACTGCTTGGCAAAACGCCGAAGATGACCCGCGATGTACAAACGCTGAAAGCGAAAGGCGACGCGCTGGCCCGTGAAGGGATCACCATCGCTGACGCGGTGAAACGCGTGCTGCATCTGCCGACCGTGGCGGAGAAAACTTTCCTGGTGACCATCGGTGACCGCAGCGTAACCGGCATGGTGGCGCGCGATCAGATGGTGGGGCCGTGGCAGGTGCCGGTCGCTAACTGCGCAGTCACTACCGCCAGCCTCGACAGCTACTATGGCGAAGCGATGGCAATTGGCGAACGTGCGCCAGTTGCGCTGCTGGATTTCGCCGCTTCTGCCCGTCTGGCAGTCGGTGAAGCGCTAACCAACATCGCCGCAACACAAATTGGCGATATCAAACGCATTAAACTTTCCGCCAACTGGATGGCGGCGGCAGGCCACCCTGGTGAAGATGCGGGCCTGTATGAAGCCGTTAAAGCTGTGGGCGAAGAACTTTGTCCGGCGCTGGGCCTGACGATACCGGTGGGTAAAGACTCTATGTCGATGAAAACCCGCTGGCAGGAAGGTAACGAAGAGCGCGAAATGACGTCGCCGTTGTCGCTGGTGATTTCCGCATTTGCCCGCGTGGAAGATGTACGTCACACCATTACGCCGCAGCTTTCTACCGAAGATAACGCACTGTTGCTGATTGATTTGGGCAAAGGCAATAACGCGCTGGGCGCAACGGCACTGGCGCAGGTTTATCGTCAGCTTGGCGACAAACCGGCAGATGTACGCGATGTTGCCCAACTGAAAGGCTTCTATGACGCGATTCAGGCGCTGGTTGCACAGCGTAAGCTGCTGGCGTATCACGACCGCTCTGATGGCGGCCTGCTGGTAACGCTGGCGGAAATGGCCTTTGCTGGTCATTGTGGCATTGACGCGGATATCGCCACTCTGGGTGACGATCGCCTGGCTGCATTGTTTAGCGAAGAACTGGGTGCGGTGATTCAGGTTCGAGCCGCTGACCGTGAAGCCGTTGAAGCGGTACTGGCACAGCATGGGCTTGCTGATTGCGTCCATTATGTTGGGCAGGCGGTTTCCGGTGACCGTTTTGTGATTACCGCCAACGGGCAGACTGTATTTAGCGAAAGCCGCACCACGTTGCGTGTCTGGTGGGCAGAAACTACCTGGCAGATGCAGCGTCTGCGTGACAACCCGGAGTGTGCCGATCAGGAACACCAGGCGAAATCAAACGACGCCGATCCGGGCCTGAATGTGAAACTGTCGTTTGATATCAACGAAGATGTGGCAGCACCGTTTATTGCCACTGGCGCGCGCCCGAAAGTTGCCGTACTGCGTGAGCAGGGTGTGAACTCCCATGTTGAAATGGCGGCAGCTTTCCACCGTGCGGGCTTCGATGCTATCGACGTGCATATGAGCGATCTGCTGGCTGGACGCACGGGCCTGGAGGGTTTCCACGTCCTGGTAGCGTGCGGTGGTTTTTCCTACGGTGATGTGCTGGGCGCTGGTGAAGGTTGGGCGAAGTCTATCCTGTTCAATGACCGTGTACGCGATGAGTTTGCAACCTTCTTCCATCGTCCGCAAACGCTGGCGCTGGGGGTATGTAACGGTTGCCAGATGATGTCTAATCTGCGTGAACTGATCCCGGGTAGCGAGTTGTGGCCACGTTTTGTGCGTAACACCTCCGATCGCTTTGAAGCGCGTTTCAGTCTGGTAGAAGTAACCCAAAGCCCGTCGCTGCTGTTGCAGGGGATGGTGGGCTCGCAGATGCCGATTGCTGTCTCTCACGGTGAAGGGCGCGTGGAAGTGCGTGATGCGGCGCATCTGGCGGCACTGGAAAGCAAAGGGCTGGTGGCACTGCGCTATGTCGATAACTTCGGCAAAGTCACTGAAACCTACCCGGCTAACCCGAACGGTTCTCCGAATGGTATTACGGCAGTCACGACTGAAAGTGGTCGAGTCACCATTATGATGCCGCACCCGGAACGTGTTTTCCGTACTGTCAGCAACTCCTGGCATCCGGAAAACTGGGGCGAGGATGGCCCATGGATGCGCATTTTCCGCAATGCACGTAAGCAGTTGGGGTAAGTCGTCAACCCATTGGTATTGCAGCCCGGATGAGGCATTCACGCCGCATCCGGCATTAAGCACCAACCGCTATTATGAGCTCCCAACTTCGGGAGCTTTTTTGTGTCTTTAAATCACGACAATGGGTGGTTTGCCGTGTCGCTTTTTGGTGACACTTAACTCATTGATTTTAATATTATCTAATAAGTTTATCTTAAGTTGTCTCTTTTTAGCGACACAGTGGCTGATTTACATTCAAATAGTGGAGAAGCCATAAACCCCTCAAAGCAGTGTATAATCAGTACGTTACCAAACTATTTTCTTTATTGGCACAGTTACTGCATAATAGTAAGCAGTGGCTCATTCACCGACTTATGTCAGCCCCTTCGGGACGTGCTACATAAAATTCGAATGACGCACAACAAGGTGCCTGCCGTCCAACTTCTGATATCAGCGTAGCTATATCAACCATCGGGCGAAACGTCGAGTTAGGCACCGCCTTATTCCATAACAAAGCCGGGTAATTCCCGGCTTTGTTGTATCTGAACTTCCCCTCGGTTAGCATCAGGCTATTCGCGTCTGACGAGAGTAACGCCTTGAAACGCTGGCCCGTTTTTCCCCGCTCATTACGACAACTGGTAATGCTGGCATTTTTGCTGATTCTGCTGCCCCTGTTGGTGCTGGCATGGCAAGCCTGGCAAAGCCTGAATGCACTTAGCGATCAGGCGGCGCTGGTTAACCGCACTACGCTTATTGATGCCCGGCGCAGTGAAGCGATGACCAACGCGGCACTGGAGATGGAGCGCAGCTATCGTCAGTACTGCGTGCTGGACGACCCTACGCTTGCGAAGGTTTATCAAAGCCAGCGCAAGCGTTACAGCGAAATGCTCGATGCCCACGCAGGCGTGCTGCCGGACGATAAACTCTACCAGGCATTACGTCAGGATTTGAATAATCTGGCTCAACTTCAGTGTAACAACAGCGGTCCCGATGCTGCTGCCGCCGCGCGTCTGGAAGCCTTTGCCAGTGCCAATACCGAAATGGTGCAGGCCACGCGCACAGTGGTGTTCTCTCGTGGGCAGCAACTTCAGCGTGAAATCGCCGAACGTGGGCAATATTTTGGTTGGCAATCGCTGGTGCTATTTCTGGTGAGTCTGGTGATGGTACTGCTTTTCACGAGGATGATTATCGGTCCGGTGAAAAATATCGAGCGCATGATCAACCGGCTGGGGGAAGGGCGTTCTCTGGGCAATAGCGTCTCGTTCAGTGGACCGAGCGAGTTACGCTCGGTTGGGCAACGTATTCTTTGGTTAAGTGAGCGTCTGTCATGGCTGGAATCCCAACGCCATCAATTTTTAAGACATTTATCTCATGAATTAAAAACGCCACTGGCGAGTATGCGCGAGGGCACTGAATTACTGGCTGATCAGGTTGTCGGGCCGCTTACGCCAGAGCAAAAAGAGGTGGTGAGCATTCTTGATAGCAGCAGCCGCAATTTGCAAAAGCTGATCGAACAACTGCTTGATTACAACCGTAAACAGGCGGACAGTGCGGTGGAACTGGAGAATGTTGAGTTAGCACCGCTGGTGGAGACAGTGGTTTCTGCTCATAGCCTGCCCGCACGGGCTAAAATGATGCATACCGACGTTGATCTCAAAGCAACAGCTTGCCTGGCGGAGCCAATGCTGCTGATGAGCGTACTGGATAATCTTTACTCCAATGCGGTGCACTACGGGGCTGAATCCGGTAACATTTGCCTTCGCAGCAGTTTACATGGTGCGCGGGTTTATATTGATGTCATCAATACAGGCACGCCCATTCCGCAAGAGGAACGCGCCATGATCTTCGAACCCTTTTTTCAGGGAAGCCACCAGCGAAAAGGGGCGGTGAAGGGCAGCGGTCTGGGATTAAGCATTGCCAGGGATTGTATTCGCCGTATGCAAGGGGAACTGTATCTGGTCGACGAGAGCGGGCAAGACGTTTGTTTCCGCATTGAATTACCGTCGTCGAAAAACACGAAATAATGCTAACAGCCCATCCCATCAGGCTATTTTATTTGTCAGTTCGGCCCCGGGCAGTGCTCGAAATCTTCACGTACGACATGTACGCTCTGGTTTCTCCGCGCTGTCCATGTCCAAACTGCCTGCAACAATTACGCCCACTGGGATAGGCTTTAAGTCTGGTGAATATGCGACACATTTTTCAACGATTATTGCCCCGACGGCTGTGGCTGGCAGGGCTGCCATGTCTGGCATTGCTGGGTTGCGTGCAGAGTCACAATAAGCCAGCCATTGATACGCCAGCAGAAGAAAAAATTCCGGTTTATCAACTGGCTGACTATCTTTCTACTGAATGTAGCGACATCTGGGCGCTGCAAGGTAAATCAACCGAAACCAATCCGCTTTACTGGCTGCGGGCGATGGATTGTGCTGATCGTTTAATGCCTGCGCAGTCGCGTCAGCAAGCCCGCCAATATGACGACGGCAACTGGCAAAATACCTTTAAACAAGGGATTTTGCTCGCCGACGCCAAAATTACGCCGTATGAGCGCCGCCAGCTGGTCGCGCGCATTGATGCGCTAAGTACCGAGATCCCGGCACAGGTTCGCCCACTGTATCAACTCTGGCGCGACGGTCAGGCGCTGCAACTGCAACTGGCGGAAGAGCGCCAACGCTACAGCAAACTCCAGCAGTCCAGCGACAGCGAGCTGGATACTTTGCGCCAGCAACATCACGTTCTACAACAGCAACTGGAACTCACTACCCGCAAGCTGGAAAACCTGACCGATATTGAACGCCAGCTCTCGACCCGCAAACCGGCTGGAAATTTCTCGCCGGATACGCCGCACGAGAGTGAAAAGCCCGCGCCATCCACCGATGAGGTCACTCCTGATGAGCCATAAACCTGCGCATTTATTACTGGTCGATGATGATCCGGGATTGCTGAAACTGCTTGGCCTGCGCCTGACCAGCGAAGGCTACAGCGTGGTCACGGCGGAAAGTGGCGTTGAAGGATTACGGGTACTGAATCGCGAAAAAGTAGATTTAGTCATCAGCGACCTGCGGATGGATGAAATGGATGGTATGCAGCTATTTGCTGAAATTCAGAAAGTGCAGCCGGGAATGCCAGTAATTATTCTTACCGCGCATGGTTCTATTCCTGATGCCGTTGCTGCAACACAGCAGGGCGTGTTCAGTTTTCTCACCAAGCCTGTCGATAAAGATGCGCTATATCAGGCAATTGACGATGCGCTGGAACAATCCGCGCCAGCCACCGACGAACGTTGGCGCGAGGCGATTGTCACCCGCAGCCCGCTGATGCTGCGCTTGCTGGAACAGGCGCGGCTGGTGGCACAATCAGACGTTAGCGTTTTGATTAACGGCCAGAGCGGCACCGGGAAAGAGATTTTCGCCCAGGCTATCCACAACGCCAGCCCGCGCAACAGCAAGCCATTTATTGCTATTAACTGTGGCGCATTACCCGAGCAATTGCTGGAGTCGGAGCTGTTTGGTCATGCACGTGGCGCGTTTACTGGCGCTGTCAGCAATCGCGAAGGTTTATTCCAGGCGGCGGAAGGCGGTACGCTATTTCTCGATGAGATTGGCGATATGCCCGCACCGTTGCAGGTCAAACTGCTGCGCGTGTTGCAGGAGCGTAAAGTGCGCCCGCTGGGCAGTAACCGCGATATTGATATCGACGTGCGGATTATTTCTGCGACCCACCGCGACCTGCCAAAAGCGATGACGCGCGGGGAATTCCGTGAAGACCTCTATTACCGCCTCAACGTTGTCAGCCTGAAAATTCCGGCCCTGGCGGAGCGCACAGAAGACATTCCGCTACTGGCAAATCACCTGTTGCGCCAGGCGGCAGAGCGACATAAACCGTTTGTCCGCGCGTTCTCCACCGATGCAATGAAACGCCTGATGACTGCGAGCTGGCCGGGCAACGTGCGCCAGTTGGTCAACGTGATTGAACAGTGCGTGGCGCTGACATCATCTCCGGTAATTAGTGATGCGCTGGTGGAGCAGGCGCTGGAGGGCGAAAACACGGCGCTGCCAACCTTTGTTGAGGCGCGTAATCAGTTTGAACTCAACTATTTGCGTAAGCTGCTGCAAATCACCAAAGGCAACGTCACCCACGCGGCGAGAATGGCGGGGCGCAACCGGACAGAATTTTATAAACTGCTTTCCCGACACGAACTGGATGCAAACGATTTCAAGGAATGAATTGGCGTTATGTGTTACGTTTAGCAGATCAAAAGACAGGCGACCTTTTCAAGGAATAGCATGAAAAAGATTGATGCGATTATTAAACCCTTCAAGCTGGACGATGTCCGCGAAGCACTGGCTGAAGTCGGTATTACCGGCATGACGGTCACTGAGGTGAAAGGTTTTGGCCGCCAGAAAGGCCATACCGAGCTGTACCGCGGTGCGGAGTATATGGTGGATTTTCTGCCGAAAGTGAAAATTGAGATTGTCGTACCGGACGACATTGTCGATACCTGTGTCGATACCATTATTCGCACGGCGCAAACCGGCAAAATCGGTGACGGTAAAATCTTCGTCTTCGACGTGGCACGGGTCATTCGTATCCGTACCGGTGAAGAGGATGATGCGGCGATTTAAAACGGGTCAAGGGTTGCCGGATGTTTCCATCCGGCAACATCAAATCACAGCACCTTATGCGGGCCAAAGCATTCGTAATGAATGTTTTCCTGTTTCACGCCCAGATCCACTAACTGTTTCGCGGCAAACTGCATGAAGCCAACCGGGCCGCAGAGATAGAACTGCATTGTCGGATCGCTGAACGCACCTTCCAGTTTGCTCAAATCCATCAGACCTTCGCTATCAAACTGACCTTTAGCGCGATCGGCTTCATTCGGCTGACGATACCAGGTGTGCGCGGTAAAGCGCGGCAGTGACAGCCCCAGTTCCTTAACTTCATCGGCAAAGGCGTGAACATCGCCATTTTCTGCCGCATGGAACCAGTTCACTTGTGCGGTGTGGCCTGCTTTTGCCAGCGTGTCGAGCATTGCCAGCATTGGCGTTTGACCGACACCGGCAGAGATTAACGTCACTGGTGTGTCATCTGCGACAGCCATAAAGAAATCACCTGCCGGAGCGACCAGTTTCACGACATCGCCAACATTGGCGTGATTGTGCAGCCAGTTGGATACCTGCCCACCCTCTTCGCGTTTCACCGCAATACGATAGCCTTTGCCATCCGGTTTGCGAGTCAAAGAGTACTGACGAATTTCCTGATGCGGGAAACCTTCCGGCTTCAGCCAGACGCCGAGATATTGCCCCGGACGGTATTCTGCCACTGCGCCACCGTCGACCGGCTCCAGTTCGAAGCTGGTGATAAGTGCGCTGCGTGGTGTTTTAGCCACAATGCGGAAATCGCGAGTACCTTCCCAACCACCGGCTTTGCTGGCGTTTTCGTTATAGATTTCCGCCTCGCGATTGATAAATACATTAGCCAGGACGCCATAGGCTTTACCCCACGCGTCCAGCACTTCCTGCCCCGGGCTGAACATTTCGTCCAGCGTTGCCAACAGGTGTTCACCGACGATGTTGTACTGTTCCGGTTTGATCTGGAAACTGGTGTGCTTCTGCGCGATTTTTTCTACCGCTGGCAGCAGCGCAGGCAGGTTTTCAATATTGCTGGCGTAGGCGGCAATAGCGTTAAACAGGGCTTCACGTTGATCGCCATTACGCTGGTTACTCATGTTAAAAATTTCTTTGAGTTCTGGGTTATGAGTAAACATACGGTCGTAGAAATGGGCGGTTAACTTTGGTCCCGTTTCCACCAGTAAAGGGATGGTGGCTTTTACTGTAGCGATGGTTTGAGCGTCAAGCATATGGTCTTCCTTTTTTTTGCATCTTAATTGATGTATCTCAAATGCATCTTATAAAAAATAGCCCTGCAATGTAAATGGTTCTTTGGTGTTTTTCAGAAAGAATGTGATGAAGTGAAAAATTTGCATCACAAACCTGAAAAGAAATCCGTTTCCGGTTGCAAGCTCTTTATTCTCCAAAGCCTTGCGTAGCCTGAAGGTAATCGTTTGCGTAAATTCCTTTGTCAAGACCTGTTATCGCACAATGATTCGGTTATACTGTTCGCCGTTGTCCAACAGGACCGCCTATAAAGGCCAAAAATTTTATTGTTAGCTGAGTCAGGAGATGCGGATGTTAAAGCGTGAAATGAACATTGCCGATTATGATGCCGAACTGTGGCAGGCTATGGAGCAGGAAAAAGTACGTCAGGAAGAGCACATCGAACTGATCGCCTCCGAAAACTACACCAGCCCGCGCGTAATGCAGGCGCAGGGTTCTCAGCTGACCAACAAATATGCTGAAGGTTATCCGGGCAAACGCTACTACGGCGGTTGCGAGTATGTTGATATCGTTGAACAACTGGCGATCGATCGTGCGAAAGAACTGTTCGGCGCTGACTACGCTAACGTCCAGCCGCACTCCGGCTCCCAGGCTAACTTTGCGGTCTACACCGCGTTGCTGGAACCAGGCGATACCGTTCTGGGTATGAATCTGGCGCATGGCGGTCACCTGACTCACGGTTCTCCGGTTAACTTCTCCGGTAAACTGTACAACATCGTTCCTTACGGTATCGATGCTACCGGTCATATCGACTACGCCGATCTGGAAAAACAAGCCAAAGAACACAAACCGAAAATGATTATCGGTGGCTTCTCTGCATATTCCGGCGTGGTTGACTGGGCGAAAATGCGTGAAATCGCTGACAGCATCGGTGCTTACCTGTTCGTTGATATGGCGCACGTTGCGGGCCTGGTTGCTGCTGGCGTCTACCCGAACCCGGTTCCTCATGCTCATGTTGTTACTACCACCACTCACAAAACCCTGGCGGGTCCGCGCGGCGGCCTGATCCTGGCGAAAGGTGGTAGCGAAGAGCTGTACAAAAAACTGAACTCTGCCGTTTTCCCTGGTGGTCAGGGCGGTCCGTTGATGCACGTAATCGCCGGTAAAGCGGTTGCTCTGAAAGAAGCAATGGAACCTGAGTTCAAAACTTACCAGCAGCAGGTCGCGAAAAACGCCAAAGCGATGGTAGAAGTGTTCCTCGAACGCGGCTACAAAGTGGTTTCTGGTGGTACTGATAACCACCTGTTCCTGGTTGATCTGGTTGATAAAAACCTGACCGGTAAAGAAGCAGACGCCGCTCTGGGCCGTGCTAACATCACCGTGAACAAAAACAGCGTACCGAACGATCCGAAGAGCCCGTTTGTGACTTCCGGTATTCGTGTAGGTACTCCGGCGATTACCCGTCGTGGCTTTAAAGAAGCCGAAGCGAAAGAACTGGCTGGCTGGATGTGTGACGTGCTGGACAGCATCAATGATGAAGCCGTTATCGAGCGCATCAAAGGTAAAGTTCTCGACATCTGCGCACGTTACCCGGTTTACGCATAAGCGAAACGGTTAATCTGTTGAAAAAAGGCTTCCTTCGGGAAGCCTTTCTACGTTATCGCGCCATCAAATCTGCCGTAACTGCGCCTCAACATACAAATAGCCAATTCCCAGTACCTGTTGTGCGCGGCTTAATTGCCCAAAGCCAATCTGTGTCGCTTTCACGCTCGGTCCTTCGTCGCGGTCGAACGGGTTAAATCCCGTCTGGCGAATAATGGTATTAAGCCAGTTCTCACCAAAGGCACAACTGCGACCGTACAACCAAATCTGATTAATATTGAGGATGTTGAGGAAGTTATACAGACTCAAACCAATGGCGTTGGCACTGTGGTCAACCCAACTGGTGATCCACGGTTCTCCACTCTGCCAGGCAGCGATTAACTGCGCGGTAGTCAATTTTTCAGGATCAAGCTGAGTATTAACCGGTTGTGATTTTAGCCATACCCGCGCCTGTTTTTTTAATGCGCTTAACGAGGCGACGGTTTCCAGGCAGCCATAACGCCCGCAGTCGCAGACGACGCCATCCGGATTAACGATGGTGTGACCAATCTGTCCACTGCCATACAAACTGCCGCGATAAATTTGCTCGTTAATCACGAACGACGAGCCAATGCCGTAATCAACGTTGATTACGCAGAAATCACGCACTTGCGAATTATTTTGCCATTTCTCCGCCAGCGCTAGCATCACGCAGTCATTATCGACCATTACCCGAATGCCCAGCTTCTCTTCCAGCAGGTACTTCACCTCAACCGGTGTTGCCCACGGCGCTTGCGGCATGGTTTGCGACACACCAGTCACCGGATCAACCTGACCGTGGATTGCCAGCGCCAGATTGATGGTGCGGTCCGGCCACAATTTACGGTGGCGATGCCAGCATTTTTCGATTTCGGACAGCAGCGCCTGCGGCGTCGGTGCATCAATCTGTAAATACTCAAATTCACCTTTCGGACTTAAACAGGCGTTAGCGACCTGACACTCAATACTGGTGGGCGTCACGTTCAGGCACAGCGTCCAGTCACCTTCCGGCGCAATCAGCCATGTACCGCTACTATGCCCGCGCGTCTGGCTTTCATCGTCGATATTCACCACCCGTTTTTCGCTTTCCAGTTCCTGCAAAATATTACTGACCGCCGGAATCGAAATTTGCGCCAGCCGGGCCAGCGTTGATTTATTGGCGCGCTTTTGCCGGTACAGCAGTTCCAGAATCACGCATTTGTTATGGTGGCGAATCTGTTGATTATTAATGCAGGCTCTCATCTTCACTAAACCTTGTTTAGTTAATTGCGTGATTATTCCGCGAAAACATTGCCAGATTGTTCAATACACTGCCACAAATCTTTTAATTCAGTATGTCTTGTTAATATTGAGGGCACCATGACTCCAGTAAAAGTGTGGCAAGAGCGCGTTGAGATCCCGACCTATGAAACCGGGCCGCAGGATATACATCCCATGTTCCTGGAAAATCGCGTTTATCAGGGATCGTCCGGCGCGGTTTATCCCTACGGCGTGACCGATACGCTGAGCGAGCAGAAAACCCTGAAATCCTGGCAGTCGGTGTGGCTGGAAAACGACTACATCAAAGTGATGATCCTGCCGGAACTGGGCGGTCGGGTGCATCGCGCATGGGATAAAGTGAAACAGCGCGATTTTGTCTATCACAATGAAGTCATTAAACCGGCGCTGGTGGGGCTGCTGGGGCCGTGGATCTCCGGCGGGATTGAGTTTAACTGGCCGCAACACCATCGCCCGACCACCTTTATGCCCGTCGATTTCACCCTCGAAGCCCATGAAGACGGCGCACAAACCGTGTGGGTCGGCGAAACGGAGCCGATGCACGGTTTACAGGTGATGACAGGTTTCACCCTGCGCCCTGACCGGGCGGCACTGGAAATTGCCAGCCGCGTCTATAACGGCAACGCCACGCCGCGTCATTTCTTGTGGTGGGCCAACCCGGCAGTGAAAGGGGGTGAAGGGCATCAGAGCGTCTTCCCGCCGGATGTAACGGCGGTGTTTGATCACGGCAAACGGGCCGTCTCTGCTTTCCCCATCGCCACCGGCACTTACTACAAAGTGGACTACTCCGCCGGAGTGGACATTTCTCGCTATAAAAATGTGCCCGTTCCAACCTCATATATGGCTGAAAAATCACAGTACGATTTTGTTGGCGCGTGGTGTCACGATGAAGATGGCGGTTTGCTACACGTTGCCAACCACCATATCGCGCCAGGTAAAAAACAGTGGAGCTGGGGACACAGTGAATTTGGCCAGGCGTGGGATAAGAGTCTGACCGACAATAACGGCCCGTATATCGAACTGATGACCGGCATTTTTGCGGATAATCAGCCCGATTTTACCTGGCTTGATGCTTATGAAGAGAAGCGTTTTGAGCAGTATTTCCTGCCTTACCATTCTTTGGGCATGGTGCAAAACGCCTCCCGCGATGCGGTGATAAAACTCCAGCGTAGTGATCGGGGGATTGAGTGGGGGTTGTATGCCATCTCTCCGTTGAACGGAT
Organism: Escherichia sp. E.sYA108; assembly: GCF_011754335.1. Lineage (NCBI taxonomy): Bacteria > Pseudomonadati > Pseudomonadota > Gammaproteobacteria > Enterobacterales > Enterobacteriaceae > Escherichia > Escherichia sp. E.sYA108. The sequence continues at coordinate 1,342,092 of NZ_JAAQVZ010000001.1, forward strand.
ACCGCCTGGCGATCCGCGAAATCGGCAAATGCAACGCGTTACTTGATGATGCCGTGGCACTGATGCCAGCGACCGCCATCCAGGGCGTGTTGCACGGTATCAATCCTGAAAGGCTGACCATTGAGCTCTCCGATGCCGACGGCAATATCATACTGAGTTATCAGGAACATCAGCCGCAAGTGTTGCCGTTGCCGGACGTCGCCAAAGCGCCACTGGCAGCACAAGACATTACCAGTACAGATGAAACCTGGTTTATCGGTCAACATCTGGAGCAATATCATCACGCGAGCCGTTCACCGTTCGATTACTACCTGCGCGGCGTGGCGCTGGATCCGCTGGATTATCGCTGTAATCTGGCGCTGGCAATGCTGGAATATAACCGTGCAGATTTCCCGCAAGCGGTGGTATATGCCAGTCAGGCACTGAAACGCGCACATGCGCTGAACAAAAATCCGCAGTGCGGACAGGCGAGTTTGATTCGCGCCAGTGCTTACGAACGTCAGGGGCAATATCAACAAGCCGAAGAGGATTTCTGGCGTGCGGTCTGGAGCGGCAACAGTAAAGCCGGTGGCTATTATGGTCTGGCACGACTGGCGGCGCGTAATGGTAACTTCGACACTGGTCTGGATTTTTGCCAACAAAGTCTTCGCGCCTGCCCAACCAATCAGGAAGTGCTTTGCCTGCATAACCTGCTACTGGTGTTAAGTGGTCGTCAGGACAACGCGCGTTTGCAGCGCGAGAAACTGCTGCGTGATTATCCGCTGAACGCCACTCTGTGGTGGCTGAACTGGTTCGATGGTCGTAGCGAATCAGCCCTCGCGCAGTGGCGAGGTCTTTGTCAGGGACGCGACGTTAACGCCCTGATGACCGCCGGGCAACTGATTAACTGGGGCATGCCCGCCCTGGCGGCAGAGATGCTGAACGCACTGGACTGTCAGCGCACGCTACCGCTTTACCTGCAAGCCAGTTTGCTACCAAAAGCTGAACGCGGAGAACTGGTCGTAAAAGCTATTGATGCCTTCCCGCAGTTTGTCCGTTTCCCGAATACGCTGGAAGAAGTGGCGGCGCTGGAGAGTATCGAAGAGTGCTGGTTTGCCCGGCATTTACTGGCCTGCTTCTACTACAACAAGCGTAGCTACGGCAAAGCCATTGCCTTATGGCAGCGTTGCGTAGAGATGTCGCCGGAGTTTGCCGACGGCTGGCGCGGGTTGGCGATCCATGCGTGGAATAAGCAGCACGATTATGAGCTGGCCGCGCGTTATCTTGATAATGCTTATCAGCTTGCGCCGCAGGATGCACGTCTGCTTTTCGAACGGGATTTGCTGGATAAGTTAAGCGGTGTCACACCGGAGAAACGACTGGCGCGTCTGGAAAATAATCTGGAAATTGCGCTGAAACGCGACGACATGACCGCAGAACTGCTCAATTTGTGGCATCTCACTGGTCAGGCAGACAAAGCGGCGGACATTCTCGCCACGCGCAAATTCCACCCGTGGGAAGGTGGGGAAGGGAAGGTCACCAGCCAGTTTATCCTCAACCAGTTATTACGCGCCTGGCAGCATCTTGATGCCAGAGAGCCGCAGCAGGCCAGCGAACTGCTTCATGCCGCGCTGCATTATCCGGAGAATTTAAGCGAAGGCCGTTTACCGGGGCAAACTGACAACGACATCTGGTTCTGGCAGGCAGTATGCGCCAACGCGCAGGGCGATGAAACTGAAGCGACGCGTTGTTTACGTCTGGCGGCGACCGGCGATCGCACCATTAACATCCACAGTTATTACAACGATCAGCCGGTTGATTATCTCTTCTGGCAAGGAATGGCGCTGCGACTGCTGGGCGAACAACACACCGCACAGCAACTGTTTAGTGAAATGAAACAGTGGGCACAAGAGATGGCGAAAACCAGTATCGAAGCGGATTTCTTTGCCGTCTCGCAGCCTGACTTGTTGTCGCTGTATGGCGATTTACAACAGCAGCATAAAGAAAAATGCCTGATGGTGGCGATGCTGGCGGCCGCGGGATTAGGGGAGGTTGCGCACTATGAATCTGCTCGCGCTGAATTGATGGCGATTAATCCAGCCTGGCCGAAAGCGGCATTATTCACCACCGTGACGCCTTTTATTTTTAGCTACGTTCACTAAACCCTATTAACTGTAATATTTGAGCGGCACGCGCTGCCGCTCACGCTCAAATAATTAAAATAAGCCGTTGTAAATAAAAACCCTACAGGAGGCACTATGCCTAAAAAAATGACAAGAACCCGTAATTTATTATTAATGGCTACGCTATTGGGTAGCGCACTATTTGCCAGGGCTTCTGATAAAGAAATGACTATTGGCGCAATATACCTTGATACCCAGGGATATTACGCCGGAGTGCGTCAGGGCGTTCAGGATGCGGCAAAAGATTCTTCAGTACAGGTACAGTTAATTGAAACTAACGCCCAGGGTGATATTTCGAAAGAAAGTACCTTTGTTGATACCCTCGTGGCGCGTAATGTCGATGCCATTATTTTGTCAGCTGTTTCTGAAAATGGCAGCAGCCGCACCGTTCGTCGCGCCAGTGAGGCGGGCATTCCAGTGATTTGCTACAACACCTGTATTAATCAAAAGGGTGTCGATAAATATGTCTCGGCATATCTGGTTGGTGACCCGCTGGAATTTGGTAAAAAACTGGGTAACGCTGCCGCCGATTATTTTATTGCCAACAAAATTGACCAGCCGAAAATTGCCGTCATCAATTGCGAAGCCTTTGAAGTTTGTGTGCAACGACGTAAAGGGTTTGAAGAAGTATTAAAAGCCCGCGTTCCCGGCGCGCAAATTGTCGCTAATCAGGAAGGGACTGTTTTAGATAAAGCGATTTCTGTCGGTGAAAAACTGATTATCTCCACGCCGGATCTCAACGCCATTATGGGGGAATCGGGCGGAGCGACACTCGGCGCGGTAAAAGCGGTACGTAATCAAAATCAGGCCGGAAAAATTGCTGTTTTCGGTTCTGATATGACCACTGAAATTGCTCAGGAGCTGGAAAACAACCAGGTGCTGAAAGCGGTGGTGGATATTTCCGGTAAGAAAATGGGCAATGCTGTTTTTACGCAAACATTGAAGGTTATCAATAAACAAGCCGACGGTGAAAAAGTGATTCAGGTGCCAATCGATCTCTATACCAAAACGGAAGACGGTAAACAGTGGCTGGCAACGCACGTTGATGGTCTGCCCTAATCGCTGATTCGCAGAGGTCCCTATGTTCACGGCAACAGAGGCAGTCCCGGTAGCAAAAGTGGTGGCAGGAAATAAGCGTTACCCCGGCGTCGTTGCGCTGGATAACGTTAACTTCACGCTCAATAAAGGCGAAGTTCGCGCGCTGTTAGGCAAAAACGGTGCGGGAAAATCGACCCTCATTCGAATGCTTACCGGTAGCGAACGTCCGGATAGCGGTGATATCTGGATTGGCGAGACGCGACTGGAAGGTGACGAAGCTACGCTGACTCGCCGTGCCGCTGAACTGGGGGTTCGTGCGGTTTATCAGGAGTTAAGTCTGGTGGAAGGGCTGACAGTGGCGGAAAACCTCTGCCTCGGTCAGTGGCCCCGCCGCAACGGCATGATTGATTACCTGCAAATGGCGCAGGACGCCCAACGTTGCTTGCAGGCGTTGGGCGTTGACGTTAGTCCTGAACAACTTGTTTCAACACTAAGCCCGGCGCAAAAGCAACTGGTGGAAATTGCGCGGGTGATGAAGGGCGAGCCGCGCGTGGTCATTCTTGATGAACCCACCAGCTCGCTTGCCAGTGCGGAAGTTGAACTGGTGATCAGCGCGGTGAAAAAGATGTCGGCACTGGGCGTGGCGGTGATTTATGTCAGCCACCGGATGGAAGAAATTCGCCGCATTGCCTCCTGTGCCACCGTTATGCGCGATGGTCAGGTGGCGGGCGATGTGATGCTCAAAAACACCTCTACGCATCATATTGTGTCGCTAATGCTCGGGCGCGATCACGTTGATATTGCGCCGGTTGCCCCTCAGGAAATTGTGGATCAGGCCGTGCTGGAAGTCCGTGCGTTACGCCATAAGCCCAAGCTGGAGGATATCAGTTTTACACTACGTCGTGGCGAAGTGCTCGGCATTGCTGGTCTGCTGGGGGCAGGGCGCAGTGAATTGCTGAAGGCGATTGTTGGGCTGGAGACGTATGAACAGGGCGAAATTGTTATCAACGGCGAGAAAATCACGCGCCCCGATTACGGCGACATGCTGAAACGCGGCATTGGCTATACGCCAGAAAACCGCAAAGAAGCGGGGATCATTCCCTGGTTGGGCGTTGACGAAAATACAGTGCTGACCAATCGGCAAAAAATCAGCGCCAACGGTGTACTGCAATGGTCCACCATCCGCCGCCTGACCGAAGAGGTGATGCAGCGGATGACGGTCAAGGCCGCCAGTAGCGAAACGCCCATCGGCACGCTTTCTGGCGGCAATCAGCAAAAAGTGGTGATCGGTCGTTGGGTCTATGCCGCCAGCCAGATTTTGTTACTCGACGAGCCAACGCGCGGCGTCGATATCGAAGCCAAACAGCAGATTTACCGTATTGTCCGCGAGCTGGCTGCCGAAGGAAAAAGCGTGGTGTTTATCTCCAGTGAAGTGGAGGAGTTGCCGCTGGTGTGTGACCGCATCCTGTTATTACAGCACGGCACGTTCTCGCAGGAGTTTCACTCTCCGGTCAATGTGGATGAGCTGATGTCCGCCATTCTGTCTGTGCACTGATGAATTTTACCGAGGAACCTGAAGATGTCTGCTTCGTCATTACCATTGCCGCAGGGCAAGAGCGTCTCGCTCAAACAATTTGTCAGTCGCCATATTAATGAGATCGGTTTGCTGGTGGTGATTGCCATTCTTTATCTGGTCTTCTCCCTGAATGCGCCTGGCTTTATCTCATTGAATAACCAGATGAACGTGCTGCGCGATGCCGCCACCATTGGGATCGCCGCCTGGGCGATGACGCTGATTATTATCTCCGGTGAAATTGATGTCAGCGTTGGGCCGATGGTGGCTTTTGTTTCAGTGTGCCTGGCGTTTTTGCTGCAATTTGACGTTCCGCTGGCGATTGCTTGTCTGCTGGTGTTGCTGTTAGGTGCGCTGATGGGAACGCTCGCCGGGGTGCTGCGCGGCGTGTTTAGCGTGCCAAGTTTTGTTGCCACGCTGGGTTTATGGAGCGCCCTGCGCGGAATGGGGCTGTTTATGACGAACGCCTTGCCAGTGCCAATTAACGAAAACGAAGTGCTGGATTGGCTGGGCGGACAATTTCTCGGTGTGCCGGTATCCGCGCTGATCATGATGGTGTTATTTGCGCTGTTTGTGTTCATTAGCCGCAAAACTGCCTTCGGGCGCTCGGTTTTTGCTGTTGGCGGTAATGCCACTGCAGCGCAGTTGTGCGGTATTAACGTTCGTCGGGTACGCATTCTTATTTTTACCCTTTCGGGATTATTAGCGGCGGTGACCGGCATTTTGTTGGCGGCCCGCCTCGGTTCCGGTAACGCAGGTGCCGCAAACGGTCTGGAGTTTGACGTCATCGCCGCGGTCGTGGTCGGCGGTACGGCGCTTTCCGGCGGTCGCGGCTCGTTGTTCGGTACGCTGCTTGGCGTACTGGTGATTACGCTAATCGGTAACGGTCTGGTGCTGCTCGGGATTAACTCCTTTTTCCAGCAGGTGGTGCGCGGCGTCATCATCGTGGTGGCGGTGCTGGCGAATATCTTGCTGACCCAGCGTAGCAGTAAAGCGAAACGCTAAACCTTAACGCCCCTGGCGCGGGTGCGGCAGGGATGAAAATTAATCGTATTGTTAATGAGGGATTTATGAAAACGATGCTGGCAGCTTATTTACCAGGAAATTCGACCGTCGATCTGCGGGAAGTTGCGGTGCCGACGCCGGGGATTAACCAGGTACTGATCAAAATGAAATCCTCCGGGATTTGCGGAAGCGATGTCCACTATATCTACCACCAGCACTGCGCTACGGCGGCGGCACCCGATAAACCGTTATACCAGGGATTTATCAACGGTCATGAACCGTGCGGGCAGATTGTGGCGATGGGGCAAGGCTGTCGCCATTTTAAAGAGGGCGACCGCGTGCTGGTGTATCACATTTCTGGCTGTGGTTTTTGCCCGAACTGCCGTCGCGGTTTTCCTATTTCTTGTACTGGCGAAGGAAAAGCGGCTTACGGCTGGCAGCGTGACGGCGGTCATGCCGAATACCTACTGGCGGAAGAAAAAGATCTGATCCTCCTGCCAGACGCGCTGAGTTACGAAGATGGCGCGTTTATCAGTTGCGGTGTTGGTACGGCGTATGAAGGGATTTTGCGCGGCGAGGTTTCCGGTAGCGATAACGTGGTGGTGGTTGGTCTGGGGCCGGTCGGCATGATGGCGATGATGCTGGCGAAAGGTCGCGGTGCAAAACGGATCATCGGCGTTGATATGTTGCCGGAACGTCTGGCGATGGCGAAACAGTTAGGAGTGATGGATCACGGCTATTTAGCGACCACCGAAGGTATGCCGCAGATAATCGCCGAACTCACTCACGGCGGCGCGGATGTTGCGCTTGATTGTTCCGGTAATGCCGCAGGTCGCTTACTGGCACTGCAATCCACCGCTGACTGGGGACGCGTGGTTTACATTGGTGAAACCGGAAAAGTCGAGTTCGAGGTTAGCGCCGACCTGATGCACCATCAACGGCGGATTATCGGCTCCTGGGTGACCAGTCTGTTCCATATGGAAAAATGCGCCCACGATTTAACGGACTGGAAACTGTGGCCGCGTAACGCCATTACCCACCGCTTCTCGCTGGAACAGGCGGGAGATGCTTATGCACTGATGGCAAGCGGCAAATGCGGGAAAGTTGTGATTAATTTCCCGGATTAAGGAGTCTGCGGATGACCATCTATACCCTATCTCACGGGCTGCTAAAGCTGGACGTTTCTGATCAGGGCGGCGTAATCGAAGGCTTCTGGCGCGATACGACGCCGCTGCTACGTCCTGGTAAAAAAAGCGGTGTGGCAACCGATGCCTCTTGTTTTCCGCTGGTACCATTTGCAAACCGGGTGAGCGGCAACCGTTTTGTCTGGCAGGGGCGTGAGTATCAACTGCAACCGAATGTTGAGTGGGATGCGCACTATCTACACGGCGATGGCTGGTTGGGCGAGTGGCAATGTGTCTCGCGCAGCGATGATAGCTTGTGTCTGGTGTATGAACATCTCAGCGGTGTTTATCACTATCGGGTAAGCCAGGCATTTCATTTAACGGCGGATACGCTGACGGTGACGCTCGCTGTCACCAATCAAGGGGCAGAGACGCTGCCATTTGGTACCGGCTGGCATCCTTATTTTCCGTTGTCGCCGCAAACGCGGGTTCAGGCACAGGCGAGCGGTTACTGGCTGGAGCGAGAGCAGTGGCTGGCGGGTGAGTTTTGCGAGCAGCTACCGCAGGAACTGGATTTTAACCAGCTCACGCCGTTGCCGCACCAGTGGGTAAACAATGGTTTTGCCGGATGGAATGGTCAGGCCCGCATCGAGCAGCCGCAGGAGGGTTATGCCATCATCATGGAAACGACGCCACCTGCACCGTGTTATTTCATCTTTGTTTCAGACCCTGCGTTTGATAAAGGATATGCGTTTGATTTCTTCTGTCTGGAACCGATGAGTCATGCGCCGGATGACCATCATCGTCCGGAAGGTGGTGACCTCATTGCGCTTGCACCAGGGGAATCAACAATTTCAGAGATGTCGTTGCGGGTTGCGTTGCTGTAATTTATAAAATGCCGGATGCACAGGCCTACGGGGTAATTTCGATTTTGTAGCACTCGGTGCACGATGCCTGATGCGACGCTTGCTGCGTCTTATCAGGCCTACAATCGGTGTTGGAGCGGTAGGCCGGATAAGGCGTTTACGCCGCATCCGGCATCTTTCCTAACGCCGATCGAGAGAAATCGCCCCCGGCCCGGTAATTGCCAACAGCAGGAATGCGCCAGCGATACTGACATTCTTCCAGAAATTAATCATATTTGGCCCAACCGCATCGCCGGTCATATCCCAGTAATGGTGGCCAATCACCGCCGTACCCAGCGTGTAGAAAATAAACAGCACCGCCAGCGGACGGGTGAAAAAGCCAAGCACGATTAATATCGCGGCGGGCACTTCCATAACTACCGCAATAATCGCTGCCAGCATCGGCATTGGCGCGCCCAGCGAGGCCATATATTGGACCGTACCGCCAAAGCCCATCATTTTGGGAAAACCAAAAATAATGAAAATTAAGACCACGGCGATACGGGCAATTAATAATAAAACGGGGCGGGCAGTGCCAAAATCAAAATAACGTAGTGAGTTCATAACCAATCCCTTTGCAAGATGATGTGATTTAAACGTAATACACACTCTGGTACCTCGCCACGCCCAGGCGTTGAGATATTCGTTTCTGGTATAACGGCATAACGCAGATGGCTGACAATGTGCTTATTGTTTCCTGCCGGATGCGACATGCACGCCTTATCCGTCTCACATGAGTTTGTCAGTTCAATAAATTGCGATTTTCACCTGTTTCATCGTTCTTTTTTACATGTTGTGTTGTGGGCCGCTCTTTTTTGTCATTTCCTGATATGCAGGATAACCGTCAGGAAGCAGGCTCGAATATTCTTATTTTTCAACTTGCACCAACATTCGATTAACCTCAGACTAACGCCTCCTGACGGGAGGGACTCATGGTTTTGCAATCCACGCGCTGGTTGGCGCTCGGCTATTTCACATACTTTTTTAGTTACGGCATTTTTCTACCTTTCTGGAGCGTCTGGCTTAAAGGGATTGGTTTAACGCCAGAAACCATCGGCCTGTTATTGGGGGCGGGTCTGGTTGCCCGTTTCCTCGGGAGTTTGCTCATCGCGCCCCGCGTCAGCGATCCTTCCCGCCTGATTTCCGCCTTGCGCGTGCTGGCACTGCTGACACTTCTCTTTGCTGTCGCCTTCTGGGCGGGGGCGCACGTAGCGTGGCTGATGCTGGTGATGATTGGCTTTAACCTCTTTTTCTCACCGCTGGTACCGTTGACCGATGCACTGGCGAATACGTGGCAAAAGCAGTTCCCGCTTGATTACGGCAAAGTGAGACTGTGGGGCTCGGTGGCGTTTGTCATTGGCTCGGCGCTGACGGGCAAACTGGTCAGTATGTTTGATTATCGGGTGATCCTCGCGCTGTTGACGTTGGGCGTGGCATCCATGCTGCTCGGCTTTCTCATCCGTCCGACGATTCAGCCACAAGGGGCAAGCCGCCAGCAGGAGAGCACCGGCTGGTCTGCGTGGTTGGCGTTGGTTCGCCAGAACTGGCGTTTTCTGGCCTGCGTTTGTTTATTGCAGGGGGCACATGCGGCCTATTACGGTTTTAGCGCCATTTACTGGCAGGCAGCTGGCTACTCGGCCTCGGCGGTGGGGTATTTGTGGTCGCTGGGCGTGGTGGCGGAAGTCATTATCTTTGCGCTGAGTAATAAACTTTTCCGCCGTTGTAGTGCACGCGATATGCTGTTGATCTCGGCGATTTGCGGCGTAGTGCGCTGGGGCATTATGGGAGCAACTACGGCGTTGCCGTGGTTGATAGTGGTGCAAATTCTGCATTGCGGTACCTTCACGGTCTGCCACCTGGCTGCCATGCGCTATATTGCTGCTCGCCAGGGTAGCGAAGTCATCCGTTTACAGGCGGTTTACTCTGCCGTCGCGATGGGCGGCAGTATCGCCATCATGACCGTTTTCGCCGGTTTCCTGTATCAATATCTCGGCCACGGCGTGTTCTGGGTGGTGGCGCTGGTGGCGCTTCCGGCAATGTTTTTGCGCCCGAAAGTTGTTCCCTCATGCTGATTCGAGCATTTTGCGGATCTGCTCCTGTTGATGTGTTGTCAGCGTCAGGTCCGTATAGATCAGCGGTGGTGAAAAGAGCGGTAACGGCATGGTATAAGGAGCAATAATCAGTGCCGCGCCGCGCGGAGCGCCTGTCTGCAAAAATACCTTTACCGACATATGTTTAATGTTGAGCGGCAGTAACGTTAGTTCGCGTAGCTGCTGCTCAATCTGCGCTTCTCGCTCGCTATCATTCCCGGTCAGTAGAATAATCTGTTTCTCATGCAGGTCGTTTTCCTGCATTAGCCAGGCACCAAAAATCACCGCGACCAGACCGCTTTCCTCATCAGAAAGATGGACGCCGTATTCACTTTCAAATCCAGCCAGCGCCGCGCGGGTGGTGCGCACCAGGCGTGGATACAGGCGGGCGAACTCTTCCGGCAGGGTGTTATCAATACCGATGGCAAACAAACTGCGATTTAACGCCTGGGCGAGGTGGGTATAAAGCTGATCGCATAACCCCTGTTCATCATAAAAACGAACATTTCCCAGCTCACGAAAGTGGTTTACCAGACGTTTGATAGACTTACGCAGTTGCCTGTCCCGCTGATGCGCATCCCGCAGTGGATCGGGAACCCGCAACATGGAAAAAAGTAATGCCATAAACAGTGGCTCATCAGGCGGTACAGGCTGGAGCGCCCGACGCTGCCAGTGGCGTCCAATTTCCTGCGCTACCTGAAATTCAAGGCAGGATTCCGCCCAGCGACGTTGGAGCGGATTAAACTGAGGCGTAATTCCAGCGTGGTGTTGCAACAAACAATATTGCAGATACAGACACAGGAAATGAATATCGCGCGTTTCAAAGCGTTTTTGCAGCCGTCGGGAGCAGAGATTCACTAACGCTTGTAGATTGGTATCGTCGTAAAAGTTACGCGCAATTCCGCGCCGCTTCAGTTCACTCTTCAGGGCGGGGGTGAAATGGCTGGTAATAAATGACGGACACAGACGGAAACCACGTCGTAGCCAGTGAAATAAACACAAACGTTGGTTAAGCACTGTACCTTCAACCCGGTAGCTACCGTCATAACCAGTAGTCAGTGTGAGTTGATGATAGCGCAGGATCTCCCGTCCTGTTTCGCTGATATCAAGACTGGCAATATCATCATCCACACCATTAAGCTCGCTGAAAGTTGCCGTGGTGGCGGTCAACCCCGGCTGAAAGAGCGTCAGCAAGATCTGGCAGCGGCGCTGGGGAGCCGAAAGGACAGATGGTGGAGCAAGCGTAGGCATCATCTGTAGATCTCCCATAAGCATAATTGATAAGAATAGCTAAAGTTTGCTCAGGGAAATGGCGAAGGGAATGCTAATCATCAGAAATGTTGGCAAGCGTCACAGAATTTTTCTCATCTTAAACTGTTCTGACCAGTGGATTAGCATGTCTTAAGGTGGTTTTGTGAATGATTATCGTGCTAGCGATCATGGGTTAGTTCTGCGGATTCAATGCGCTAAGGATAAAATCCACCATCTGTTCGCGATAAACATCGCCGTGACGATCGGAAAAAGCATCAATGTGTTCGCCATCCGGGATTAGGATCAACCGTTTTGGTTCTTTTGCCAGGCTATACAACTTTTCACTGTGCTGCCATGGGATAACGTGATCAGCTTTACCGTGAATGAGTAAAAGCGGGATCGGGCTGACGCTGGCGATGTAATTTTCACCGCTGTAACTCTCATCAAGTAAGTAGCCACTGCCGGGGAGCATCTGGTTGGCGATGGTCGCATAAGAGGCAAAGGTGGAGTCGAGGATCACTGCACGTATGCCTTCACGATCACCCTGACCAATAACATCCAGAATATTCGCCCCGCCAATACTCTGCCCGAACAGCACCAGCCGTTGTGGGTTTACATCACTGCGATGGCGCACCACATTGATGGCACTTTGCGTATCGTCCAGCAATCCGGCTTGGGACAGCGTGCCTTTTGATTTACCAAACCCGCGATAATCAAACATAAAAACGTTGAAATTACGCTCGGGTAACCAACTGACCAGCGGCCAGTGGGCGGACATATTTCCGGCATTGCCGTGAGCATGAATGATGGTTGCGATGGCGTTGTCAGCAGGGCCCGTCGAAGAAGGAATAAACCAGCCTTGCAGACGAGTACCGTCCTTAGCCGTAAATTCGACGGATTCCGCCGACCAGGGGTCGGGACCGTATATTTTATCGTCAGGATAATAGAAGAAGTTGATGGCGACGCGCGGCACTAAATAAACGCAGAAGGCAACAACAAAGAGAATAAACAGAATTTTGAGAACGCGTTTGTTCACTGGCAGCGCCATAATCTTTCCTTGCGACTTCTTTATCATCCATTAATCGGGGAAAGATGGTGGGAGAGTGACGAAAGAAAGTAAAGCGGTGAGGAAGTATTTCGGAATAGCGCCTGAAAGGCGAGGGCGGGTGAGTGATATCACCCGCCTGAGTCATTAACGCTTCAGAGCGTCGCTTAACTCGTCACGCATGTTCGCCAGCATGGCTTTAACAACGCGCGGGTTACCAGCAACGATGTTACCGGTCAGCATATAGTTATGACCACCGGTGAAGTCGCTGACGATGCCGCCCGCTTCACGAACCAGCAGCTCGCCTGCCGCGAAATCCCACGGGCGCAGACCGATTTCAAAGAAACCGTCAACGCGACCCGCAGCGACGTAAGCCAGATCCAGCGCCGCAGAACCGGTACGACGGAAGTCTGCACATTCGTTGAACAGTTTGCCGACGATGTTGATGTAGGTAGTGGCGTACTGTTTTGCTTTGAACGGGAAGCCGGTCGCCAGAATAGTACCGTCGAGATCGCGAGCGGTGCTGCCGCGCAGACGGTAGCCGTTCAGCTGTGCGCCCTGACCGCGAGTGGCGGTGAACAGTTCGTTACGCATAGGATCGTATACCACAGCAACTTCGGTGCGGCCTTTGATACGAACGGCGATAGATACCGCGAAGTGCGGCAGACGTTTGATAAAGTTGGTAGTGCCATCCAGTGGATCGATAACCCATTGAACATCCTGATCGGTACCTTCAAGTTCACCGCTTTCTTCGGTGATGATGGTGTGCTGTGGGTAAGATTTACGAATCGTGTCGATAATCACCGCTTCGGCAGCTTTATCTACGTTGGTCACGAAATCGTTACTGCCTTTCTGGCTCGCTTCTACAGCGTCCGGGGTTTCATAGTTTTTGGCAATTAAATTACCCGCCTTGCGCGCTGCGCGCACGGCGATGTTCAGCATCGGATGCATCGGTCTCTCTCACTGGATGTTAAAGAACGGGAAAACGGCGCAGAGTATAGCAGCGAGATCGGCATCTGTCTTCGTTTTATGATAAGATGCGTGAATAATCTTTAGATGAAGAAAGACAATGCTGCAAAATATTCGAATTGTGCTGGTGGAGACGTCACACACCGGCAATATGGGTTCTGTTGCCCGTGCCATGAAAACAATGGGATTAACCAATCTGTGGCTGGTTAATCCACTAGTGAAACCTGACTCCCAGGCGATTGCCCTGGCAGCAGGGGCCAGCGATGTGATTGGTAATGCTCACATCGTCGATACGCTCGACGAAGCGTTAGCCGGTTGTAGTCTGGTGGTGGGCACCAGCGCTCGCTCCCGCACGCTGCCGTGGCCGATGCTCGACCCGCGCGAATGCGGTCTGAAAAGCGTCGCTGAAGCGGCAAATACCCCGGTGGCGCTGGTTTTTGGTCGTGAGCGTGTTGGCTTGACCAATGAAGAGTTGCAGAAATGCCATTATCATGTCGCGATTGCCGCGAACCCGGAATACAGCTCGCTGAACCTGGCGATGGCGGTTCAGGTTATTGCCTATGAAGTGCGTATGGCCTGGCTGGCAACTCAGGAAAATGGCGAGCAGGTCGAGCATGAAGAGACACCGTATCCGCTGGTCGATGATCTGGAGCGTTTTTATGGTCATCTGGAGCAAACGCTGCTGGCAACCGGTTTTATCCGTGAAAACCATCCGGGGCAGGTGATGAATAAATTGCGCCGTCTGTTTACCCGTGCACGCCCGGAAAGCCAGGAATTGAATATCCTGCGCGGGATTCTGGCTTCTATTGAGCAGCAGAATAAAGGTAACAAGGCCGAATAACAGTGGTTGCCTGATGCGATGCTTAACGCGTCTTATCAGGCCTGTAAGTGCACGGAATCTCAGGTTGGATAAGGTGTTCACACCGCATCCGACAACAGGTACAAACGCCACGATAAAAAAATGGCACTGAAGGTTAAATACCCGACTAAATCAGTCAAGTAAATAGTTGACCAATTTACTCGGGAATGTCAGACTTGACCCTGCTATGCAATACCCCCACTTTTACAATAAAAAACCCCGGGCAGGGGCGAGTTTGAGGTGAAGTAAGACATGAGACTGACATCTAAAGGGCGCTATGCCGTGACCGCAATGCTTGACGTTGCGCTCAACTCTGAAGCGGGCCCGGTACCGTTGGCTGATATTTCCGAACGTCAGGGAATTTCCCTTTCTTATCTGGAACAACTGTTTTCCCGTCTGCGTAAAAATGGTCTGGTTTCCAGCGTACGTGGACCAGGCGGTGGTTATCTGTTAGGCAAAGATGCCAGCAGCATCGCCGTTGGCGAAGTGATTAGCGCCGTTGACGAATCTGTAGATGCCACCCGTTGTCAGGGTAAAGGCGGCTGCCAGGGCGGGGATAAATGCCTGACCCACGCGCTGTGGCGTGATTTGAGCGACCGCCTTACCGGTTTTCTCAACAACATTACTTTAGGCGAACTGGTTAATAACCAGGAAGTGCTGGATGTGTCTGGTCGTCAGCATACTCACGACGCGCCACGCACCCGCACACAAGACGCGATCGACGTTAAGTTACGCGCTTAATAAAAAGAATTCAGAATCAGGCCGGAGTGTTTAGCGCTCCGTAAACACGGTCGTACATCCAGCCGGTAGCCTGGTTCCTTGCATTGAGTGATGTACGGAGTTTATAGAGCAATGAAATTACCGATTTATCTCGACTACTCCGCAACCACGCCGGTGGACCCGCGTGTTGCCGAGAAAATGATGCAGTTTATGACGATGGACGGAACCTTTGGTAACCCGGCCTCCCGTTCTCACCGTTTCGGCTGGCAGGCTGAAGAAGCGGTAGATATCGCCCGTAATCAGATTGCCGATCTGGTCGGCGCTGACCCGCGTGAAATCGTCTTTACCTCTGGTGCAACCGAATCTGACAACCTGGCGATCAAAGGTGCAGCCAACTTTTATCAGAAAAAAGGCAAGCACATCATCACCAGTAAAACCGAACATAAAGCGGTACTGGATACCTGCCGTCAGCTGGAGCGCGAAGGTTTTGAAGTCACTTACCTGGCACCGCAGCGTAACGGCATTATCGACCTGAAAGAACTGGAAGCAGCGATGCGTGACGACACCATCCTCGTTTCCATCATGCACGTAAATAACGAAATCGGCGTAGTGCAGGATATCGCAGCTATCGGCGAAATGTGCCGTGCTCGTGGCATTATCTATCACGTTGATGCAACCCAGAGCGTGGGCAAACTGCCTATCGATCTGAGCCAGTTGAAAGTTGACCTGATGTCTTTCTCCGGTCACAAAATCTATGGCCCGAAAGGTATTGGTGCGCTGTATGTGCGTCGTAAACCGCGCGTACGCATCGAAGCGCAAATGCACGGCGGCGGTCACGAGCGCGGTATGCGTTCCGGTACTCTGCCTGTTCACCAGATCGTCGGTATGGGCGAAGCCTATCGCATCGCAAAAGAAGAGATGGCGACCGAGATGGAACGTCTGCGCGGCCTGCGTAACCGTCTGTGGAACGGCATCAAAGATATCGAAGAAGTTTACTTGAACGGTGACCTGGAACACGGTGCGCCGAACATTCTCAACGTCAGCTTCAACTACGTTGAAGGTGAGTCGCTGATTATGGCGCTGAAAGACCTCGCGGTTTCTTCCGGTTCCGCCTGTACGTCAGCAAGCCTCGAACCGTCCTACGTGCTGCGCGCGCTGGGGCTGAACGACGAGCTGGCACATAGCTCTATCCGTTTCTCTTTAGGTCGTTTTACTACTGAAGAAGAGATCGACTACACCATCGAGTTAGTTCGTAAATCCATCGGTCGTCTGCGTGACCTTTCTCCGCTGTGGGAAATGTACAAGCAGGGCGTGGATCTGAACAGCATCGAATGGGCTCATCATTAATCGGTATCGGAATCAGGAGAATTTATAATGGCTTACAGCGAAAAAGTTATCGACCATTACGAGAATCCGCGTAACGTGGGTTCCTTTGACAACAACGACGAGAACGTCGGCAGCGGCATGGTGGGTGCGCCGGCCTGTGGCGACGTGATGAAGTTGCAGATTAAAGTCAACGATGAAGGTATCATTGAAGACGCGCGTTTTAAAACTTACGGCTGCGGTTCTGCTATCGCTTCCAGCTCCCTGGTCACCGAATGGGTGAAAGGGAAGTCTCTCGACGAAGCGCAGGCTATCAAAAACACCGATATTGCTGAAGAACTTGAACTGCCGCCGGTGAAAATTCACTGTTCTATTCTGGCAGAAGACGCGATCAAAGCCGCCATTGCGGACTATAAAAGCAAACGTGAAGCAAAATAAGAGTTGAGGTTTGGTTATGTCGATTACACTGAGCGACAGTGCAGCAGCGCGAGTAAATACCTTTCTGGCTAACCGCGGCAAAGGGTTTGGCCTGCGTCTGGGCGTGAGAACCTCCGGATGTTCAGGTATGGCTTATGTACTGGAATTTGTTGACGAACCGACGCCGGAAGACATCGTGTTTGAAGACAAAGGCGTGAAAGTCGTGGTCGATGGCAAAAGCCTGCAATTTCTGGACGGTACGCAGCTGGACTTCGTCAAAGAAGGCCTTAACGAAGGGTTTAAATTCACCAACCCGAACGTCAAAGATGAGTGTGGTTGCGGCGAAAGCTTCCACGTTTGATGCGCATACCGATAACCCCACCGTGGTCGCCTGCGCGTGGGGTTTGTTTTACCTGATTCGCCGTTATCGCGGCGGATCGCAGCCCTGAGAATGTTATGGATTACTTCACCCTCTTTGGCTTGCCTGCCCGTTATCAACTCGATACCCAGGCGCTGAGCCTGCGTTTTCAGGATCTACAACGTCAGTATCATCCTGATAAATTCGCCAGCGGAAGCCAGGCGGAACAACTCGCCGCCGTACAGCAATCCGCGACCATTAACCAGGCCTGGCAAACGCTGCGTCATCCGTTAATGCGCGCGGAATATTTGCTTTCTTTGCACGGTTTTGATCTCGCCAGCGAGCAGCATACTGTGCGCGACACCGCGTTCCTGATGGAACAGCTGGAACTGCGCGAAGAACTGGACGAGATCGAACAGGCGAAAGATGAAGCGCGGCTGGAAAGCTTTATCAAACGTGTGAAAAAGATGTTTGATACCCGCCATCAGTTGATGGTTGAACAGTTAGACAACGAGACGTGGGACGCGGCGGCGGATACCGTGCGTAAGCTGCGTTTTCTCGATAAACTGCGGAGCAGTGCCGAACAACTCGAAGAAAAACTGCTCGATTTTTAATTTCTGGAAGCTAAACATGGCCTTATTACAAATTAGTGAACCTGGTTTGAGTGCTGCGCCGCATCAGCGTCGCCTGGCGGCCGGTATTGACCTGGGCACAACCAACTCGCTGGTGGCAACAGTGCGCAGCGGTCAGGCCGAAACGTTAGCTGACCATGAAGGCCGTCACCTGCTGCCATCTGTTGTTCACTATCAACAGCAAGGGCATTCGGTGGGTTATGACGCGCGTACTAACGCAGCGCTCGACACCGCCAACACCATTAGTTCTGTTAAACGCCTGATGGGGCGCTCGCTGGCTGATATCCAGCAACGCTATCCGCATCTGCCTTATCAATTCCAGGCCAGCGAAAATGGCCTGCCGATGATTGAAACGGCGGCGGGGCTGCTGAACCCGGTGCGCGTTTCTGCGGACATCCTCAAAGCACTGGCGGCGCGGGCAACTGAAGCCCTGGCAGGCGAGCTGGATGGTGTCGTTATCACCGTTCCAGCGTACTTTGACGATGCCCAGCGTCAGGGCACCAAAGACGCGGCGCGTCTGGCGGGGCTGCATGTTCTGCGCTTACTTAATGAACCGACCGCTGCGGCTATTGCCTACGGGCTGGATTCCGGCCAGGAAGGCGTGATCGCTGTTTATGACCTCGGCGGCGGGACGTTTGATATTTCCATTCTGCGCTTAAGTCGCGGTGTGTTTGAAGTGCTGGCGACCGGCGGTGATTCCGCGCTCGGCGGCGATGATTTCGACCATCTGCTGGCGGATTACATTCGCGAGCAGGCGGGCATTCCTGATCGTAGCGATAACCGCGTTCAGCGTGAACTGCTCGATGCTGCCATTGCGGCCAAAATCGCGCTGAGCGATGCGGACTCCGTGACCGTTAACGTTGCGGGCTGGCAGGGCGAAATCAGCCGTGAACAATTCAATGAACTGATCGCGCCACTGGTAAAACGAACCTTACTGGCTTGTCGTCGCGCGCTGAAAGATGCGGGCGTAGAAGCTGATGAAGTGCTGGAAGTGGTGATGGTGGGCGGTTCTACTCGCGTGCCGCTGGTGCGTGAACGAGTAGGCGAATTTTTCGGTCGTCCACCGCTGACTTCTATCGACCCGGATAAAGTCGTCGCTATTGGCGCGGCGATTCAGGCGGATATTCTGGTGGGTAACAAGCCGGACAGCGAAATGCTGTTGCTGGATGTGATCCCGCTGTCGCTGGGCCTCGAAACGATGGGCGGCCTGGTGGAGAAAGTTATCCCGCGTAATACCACGATTCCGGTGGCCCGCGCCCAGGATTTCACCACCTTTAAAGATGGTCAGACGGCGATGTCTATCCATGTGATGCAGGGTGAGCGCGAACTGGTGCAGGACTGCCGCTCGCTGGCGCGTTTTGCGCTGCGAGGTATTCCGGCGCTACCGGCTGGCGGTGCGCATATTCGCGTGACGTTCCAGGTCGATGCCGACGGTCTTTTGAGCGTGACGGCGATGGAGAAATCCACCGGCGTTGAGGCGTCTATTCAGGTCAAACCGTCTTATGGCCTGACCGATAGCGAAATCGCCTCGATGATCAAAGACTCAATGAGCTATGCCGAGCAGGACGTAAAAGCCCGAATGCTGGCAGAACAAAAAGTAGAAGCGGCGCGTGTGCTGGAAAGTCTGCACGGTGCGCTGGCTGCTGATGCCGCGCTGTTAAGCGCCGCAGAACGTCAGGCTATCGACGATGCTGCCGCTCACCTGAGTGAAGTGGCGCAGGGCGATGATGTTGACGCCATCGAACAAGCGATTAAAAACGTAGACAAACAAACCCAGGATTTCGCCGCTCGCCGCATGGACCAGTCGGTTCGTCGTGCGCTGAAAGGCCATTCCGTGGACGAGGTTTAATATGCCAAAGATTGTTATTTTGCCTCATCAGGATCTCTGCCCTGATGGCGCTGTTCTGGAAGCGAATAGCGGTGAAACCATTCTCGACGTTGCGCTGCGTAACGGTATCGAGATTGAACACGCCTGTGAAAAATCCTGTGCTTGCACCACCTGCCACTGCATCGTTCGTGAAGGTTTTGACTCGCTGCCGGAAAGTACAGAGCAGGAAGACGACATGCTGGACAAAGCCTGGGGACTGGAGCCGGAAAGCCGTTTAAGCTGCCAGGCGCGCGTTACCGACGAAGATTTAGTGGTCGAAATCCCGCGTTACACTATCAACCATGCGCGTGAGCATTAACAGAGGTTAGTATGGGACTTAAGTGGACCGATAGCCGCGAAATTGGCGAAGCACTGTACGATGCGTATCCTGATATTGATCCGAAAACGGTTCGATTCACCGATATGCATCAGTGGATTTGCGCTCTGGAAGATTTCGACGACGACCCGCAGGCATCGAACGAGAAAATCCTCGAAGCGATTTTGTTGGTCTGGCTGGACGAAGCCGAGTGAATGAACGGGCTGCCTGGGGGTAGCCCGTTTTGCTGTTAAACGAATAAGGATAACTAAAATGACAGAAGCGATGAAGATTACCCTCTCTCCCCAACCTGCCGACGCACGTTGGGGAGAAAAAGCGACTTACAGCATTAATAATGATGGCATTACCCTGCATTTGAACGGGGCAGACGATCTGGGGTTGATCCAGCGTGCGGCGCGCAAGATTGACGGTCTGGGCATCAAGCATGTTCAGTTAAGCGGTGAAGGCTGGGATGCGGATCGCTGCTGGGCATTCTGGCAAGGTTACAAAGCCCCGAAAGGCATACGTAAAGTGGAGTGGCCGGATCTGGACGATGCCCAGCGTCAGGAACTGGATAACCGCCTGATGATCATCGACTGGGTGCGTGACACCATCAACGCACCGGCAGAAGAGCTGGGGCCATCGCAACTGGCACAGCGTGCTGTTGATCTGATCAGCAACGTCGCAGGGGATCGTGTGACTTACCGGATCACCAAAGGCGAAGATCTGCGTGAGCAAGGTTATATGGGGCTGCACACGGTCGGGCGCGGTTCAGAACGTTCTCCGGTATTGCTGGCGCTGGATTACAACCCAACTGGCGATAAAGAAGCGCCAGTGTACGCGTGCCTAGTTGGTAAAGGCATCACTTTTGATTCCGGCGGCTACAGCATCAAACAGACCGCGTTTATGGACTCGATGAAGTCGGATATGGGCGGTGCGGCAACGGTTACCGGGGCGCTGGCATTTGCCATTACGCGCGGACTGAACAAGCGCGTGAAGCTGTTCCTCTGTTGTGCGGATAACCTGATCAGCGGCAATGCGTTCAAGCTGGGCGATATCATCACCTATCGCAACGGTAAAAAAGTTGAAGTGATGAACACTGATGCCGAAGGGCGTCTGGTGCTGGCCGATGGCCTGATTGATGCCAGTGCGCAGAAACCGGAACTGATCATTGATGCGGCGACCCTCACCGGGGCGGCGAAAACCGCGCTGGGTAATGATTATCACGCGCTGTTCAGTTTTGACGATGCGCTTGCCGGTCGCTTGTTGGCGAGTGCCGCGCAGGAGAATGAACCGTTCTGGCGTCTGCCGCTGGCGGAGTTCCACCGCAACCAATTGCCGTCTAACTTTGCCGAACTGAACAACACCGGAAGCGCGGCGTATCCGGCAGGCGCGAGCACAGCGGCGGGCTTCCTGTCGCACTTTGTTGAGAACTATCAGCAAGGTTGGCTGCATATCGACTGCTCGGCGACTTACCGTAAAGCGCCGGTTGAACAGTGGTCTGCGGGTGCTACGGGACTTGGTGTGCGCACGATTGCTAATCTGTTAACGGCGTAAACTAATATGCCGGATGCGGCGTAAATGCCTTATCCGGCCTACAAAGTATTGCAAATTCAATATATTGCGGTTCCCTTGTAGGCCTGATAAGCGTAGCGCATCAGGCACTTACGCCCCGAACGTTGAATGAATTATGGTTCTTATGTCCGAAACAAAAAACGAACTTGAAGACCTGCTGGAAAAAGCAGCAACCGAACCGGCGCACCGCCCGGCCTTTTTCCGTACTCTACTGGAATCCACCGTCTGGGTGCCTGGTACGGCGGCGCAGGGCGAGGCAGTAGTTGAAGATAGCGCGCTTGATTTACAGCACTGGGAAAAAGAAGACGGCACCAGCGTCATTCCTTTTTTTACCTCGTTAGAAGCACTTCAACAGGTGGTTGAAGACGAACAGGCATTTGTCGTAATGCCCGTTCGCACATTGTTTGAGATGACCCTTGGCGAAACGCTCTTCCTTAATGCCAAACTGCCAACCGGTAAAGAGTTTATGCCGCGTGAAATCAGTTTGTTGATTGGTGAAGAAGGGAATTCGCTGAGTAGCCAGGAAGTACTGGAAGGCGGTGAATCGCTGATATTATCGGAAGTCGCAGAGCCGCCAGTACAAATGATTGATTCACTCACCACCTTATTTAAAACCATTAAGCCAGTGAAGCGTGCTTTTATTTGTTTAATTAAAGAGAGCGAAGAGGCACAGCCTAATTTACTTATTGGCATTGAAGCCGATGGTGATATCGAAGAAATTATTCAGGCGGCGGGAAGTGTAGCGACCGATACATTACCTGGCGATGAACCAATCGATATTTGTCAGGTGAAAAAAGGGGAAAAAGGAATTAGCCACTTTATTACCGAACATATTGCGCCATTCTATGAACGTCGCTGGGGTGGTTTTTTGCGTGACTTTAAACAGAACCGGATAATCTAAAATATGCCGCCCCAAAGGGCGGCATTCGGGCTTACTTGCTGCTCTGAAGTTTGTTAACCACCAGTAAATTGTTGCCGGAGAAACTCCGGTTATTATTTACCTCGGTTAACAGCGCACCAGAAACAATAAGTACGATACAAAAGCACCGTATCTTCATTGTGCGGTCCATGCGAAGACCGCATCACGACAGCACCACTGGCGATATTGCCGCGATAGCAAGCGCTGTGAAACACCTGCATTTACGGCCATGGAACATCCTTTCCTTAAGCCAGCGCCCGTTTGCGAGACGGCGGAAAGGGCCGGTGTCGATAATACGCTAAATAAACAATGATTACTCTCTTTCGCTTGACAAAAAGAGAGTTACTGGCGAGTATTGCTTTGCTGTGAAGCACCTGCGTTGCTCATGCAACACAAGCCAATCTGCTGGAAAGGCCGCGAACCAGACCAGCAATAAAAAACCGCCAAATTCGGCGGTTTTTTATTGCCTGTTAAAAGCTTATTTCTCTGGCTCAACCGGTAAATCTGCTCGTGCGCCCCATTCACTCCATGCGCCGTCGTACAGTTTCACGTTTGGCACATCCAGCGTCGCGAGTGCCAACAAAACCACGGCTGCTGTTACACCAGAGCCGCAGCTGACGATAATCGGTTTGTCATAGCTGACGCCGCGACCAAAAAATATCGCATCCAGTTCATCGGTCGTTTTTAGTTCGCCTTCGCGCACCAGTTCCGTCCACGGAACGTTCAATGCACCGGGAATATGTCCGCGACGTAAACCTGGGCGAGGTTCATCAACTTCTGCGTTAAAACGTGCAGCCGGGCGGGCATCGATAATTTGCGCCGTATTTTCATGGCTTGCCAATAACACATCGGTTACTTTCACCACGGCTTCAGGATTAAACGCGGCGTTAAACTCTCCTTCCGGCAGCTCTACTGCACCTTCTTCTAATAGCAGATCATCACGCTGCCAGCCTGCAAGTCCACCACCCAGAATCGACACTTTCTCTACACCAAAGGTGCGCAGCATCCACCATGCTCGTGGGGCTGAGAAAAGATTACCTTCGTCATAGACAATCAGGTGCTTATCCTGGTTAACGCCTAATTCACGCATCGCCACAGCGAACGTTTCCGGGCGCGGCAGCATGTGCGGAAGCGGGGAAGTGTGATCAGAAAGCGCTTCGATATCAAAAAACACTGCGCCGGGAATATGTCCATTCAGATACTCCTGAGCAACGTTACGATCTTCCTGTCCAGGCGACGCCATGCGGGCATCGATAATCTGAATTTCCGGGTCATCAATATGTTCGGCGAGCCAGTCGGCTCCTACAAACCATGTCGTGGACATAGGCATCTCCATTTTTGCCGGGGTTAGGCTAAATTGTCGGATGTTTAGTGAAAAGCGACAAGCAAAAGAGGCTGATTTGGCTGTCTGAGCCACAATTCTCACTAAAATTCGGATTGTATGGGCGTGATACTGAATTACATAACGTAAATTCTCACGCATAATAATTATTCGACGTTGCTAACGGGCCATTGTGGCAGGGATGAAAAATGAAAAAGTTACGCGTAGCCTCCTGCATGCTAATGCTGGCGCTGGCAGGGTGCGACAACAACGATAACGCGCCAACAGCGGTGAAAAAAGATGCGCCTTCTGAAGTTACTAAAGCGGCCTCTTCAGAAAACGTGAGTTCAGCAAAGCTTTCCGCGCCGGAGCGACAAAAACTGGCCCAACAGAGTGCCGGTAAGGCGCTGACATTGCTGGATCTCTCTGAAGTTCAACTCGATGGCGCAGCCACGCTGGTGCTGACGTTCTCCATCCCTCTCGACCCGGATCAGGATTTCTCACGCGTTATTCATGTCGTCGATAAAAAAAGCGGCAAAGTGGATGGTGCCTGGGAGCTGTCAGATAATCTTAAAGAGCTGCGTTTACGCCACCTCGAACCGAAACGTGATTTGATCGTCACTATTGGCAAGGAGGTCAAAGCGCTCAATAACGCAACCTTTAGTAAAGATGACGAAAAAACTATAACTACCCGCGATATCCAACCCAGCGTCGGTTTTGCCAGTCGTGGTTCGTTGCTTCCTGGTAAGGTCGTTGAAGGGCTGCCGGTAATGGCGCTTAACGTTAACAATGTCGATGTTAACTTCTTCCGTGTGAAACCAGAATCACTGCCCGCTTTCATTAGCCAGTGGGAATACCGCAATTCGCTGGCGAACTGGCAGTCAGATAAACTGCTGCAGATGGCGGATCTGGTCTACACCGGACGGTTTGATCTCAATCCTGCGCGTAACACCCGTGAAAAATTATTGCTGCCGCTGGGCGATATCAAACCGCTTCAGCAGGCGGGCGTGTATCTGGCTGTGATGAATCAGGCTGGACGTTACGATTACAGTAATCCCGCGACGCTGTTTACGTTAAGTGATATTGGCGTTTCAGCTCACCGTTATCACAATCGTCTGGATATCTTTACCCAAAGTCTGGAAAACGGCGCGGCCCAGCAAGGAATTGAAGTCTCTTTATTAAATGAGAAAGGGCAGACTCTGACTCAGGCAAGCAGTGACGCTCAGGGGCATGTGCAGCTGGAAAATGATAAAAACGCGGCATTACTGCTGGCGCGTAAAAACGGTCAGACAACGCTGCTCGATTTAAAACTCCCGGCGCTGGACTTAGCGGAATTTAACATTGCTGGCGCGCCGGGCTATAGCAAACAGTTTTTCATGTTTGGCCCGCGCGATCTTTATCGCCCGGGTGAAACGGTCATCCTCAATGGTTTGCTGCGTGATGCAGACGGTAAAGCATTGCCCGATCAACCCATCAAGTTAGACGTGATTAAACCCGACGGGCAGGTACTCAGGAGCGTCGTTAGTCAGCCGGAGAATGGCCTCTACCACTTTACCTGGCCACTCGATAGCAATGCGGCAACCGGTATGTGGCATATTCGCGCTAACACGGGCGATAACCAGTATCGGATGTGGGATTTCCACGTCGAAGATTTTATGCCAGAGCGTATGGCGCTGAATCTGACCGGTGAGAAAACCCCGCTAACGCCGAAAGATGAAGTGAAATTCTCCGTGGTGGGGTACTACCTGTATGGCGCACCTGCTAATGGTAATACTTTGCAAGGGCAACTTTTCCTGCGCCC
Source organism: Escherichia sp. E.sYA108 (assembly GCF_011754335.1). Classification (NCBI taxonomy): domain Bacteria; kingdom Pseudomonadati; phylum Pseudomonadota; class Gammaproteobacteria; order Enterobacterales; family Enterobacteriaceae; genus Escherichia; species Escherichia sp. E.sYA108. The sequence continues at coordinate 1,367,362 of NZ_JAAQVZ010000001.1, forward strand.
ACTGCGTGAAGCTGTGTCAGCCTTACCTGGTTTTGAATTCGGCGATATAGCTGCCGAAAATCTTTCCCGCACGCTGGATGAAGTTCAGTTGACGCTGGATGATAAAGGGCGCGGCGAAGTTTCTACAGAAAGCCAGTGGAAGGAAACACATTCCCCATTACAGGTTATTTTCCAGGGTAGTTTGCTGGAATCGGGCGGTCGCCCGGTGACGCGCCGTGCTGAGCAGGCTATCTGGCCTGCTGATGCATTGCCAGGGATCCGTCCGCAGTTCGCCTCGAAATCGGTTTACGATTATCGCACCGACAGCACGGTGAAACAGCCCATTGTTGATGAAGGTAGTAACGCCGCTTTTGACATCGTTTATAGCGATGCGCAAGGCGTGAAAAAAGCCGTGTCGAGCTTGCAGGTGCGCCTGATTCGCGAACGCCGCGATTACTACTGGAACTGGTCGGAATATGAAGGCTGGCAGTCACAGTTTGATCAAAAAGATCTGATCGAAAATGAACAAACTCTGGATCTGAAAGCGGACGAAACCGGTAAGGTCAGTTTCCCGGTAGAGTGGGGCGCTTATCGTCTGGAAGTTAAAGCGCCGAATGAAGCGGTCAGTAGTGTGCGTTTCTGGGCTGGTTATAGCTGGCAGGATAACAGCGACGGGGGTGGTGCAGTGCGACCCGACCGTGTCACGCTGAAACTGGATAAAGCCAGCTATCGCCCTGGCGATACCATTAAGTTGCATATTGCCGCGCCAACGGCGGGTAAAGGTTATGCGATGGTCGAGTCCAGTGAAGGGCCGCTGTGGTGGCAAGAGATTGATGTTCCGGCTCAAGGGCTGGATCTGACGATTCCGGTCGATAAAACCTGGAATCGTCATGATCTGTATTTAAGTACGCTGGTGGTACGTCCTGGCGATAAATCTCGCTCCGCGACGCCAAAACGCGCGGTTGGGGTGTTGCATCTGCCGCTTGGTGATGAAAACCGTCGCCTCGATCTGGCGCTGGAAACCCCTACCAAAATGCGCCCCAATCAGCCATTAACCGTGAAAATTAAAGCCAGCAATAAAAATGGTGAGATGCCAAAACAGGTGAATGTGCTGGTGTCTGCGGTTGATAGCGGTGTGCTGAATATTACTGATTACGTCACGCCAGATCCGTGGCAGGCGTTCTTTGGTCAGAAACGCTATGGCGCAGACATTTACGATATTTACGGTCAGGTCATTGAAGGTCAGGGGCGTCTGGCAGCTCTGCGTTTTGGTGGCGATGGTGATGAGCTGAAACGTGGTGGTAAACCGCCGGTCAATCACGTCAATATTGTCGCGCAGCAGGCGCTGCCGGTAACGCTCAATGAACAGGGCGAAGGCTCGGTTACACTGCCAATTGGCGATTTTAACGGTGAATTGCGCGTCATGGCGCAAGCCTGGACGGCAGATGACTTCGGAAGCAACGAAAGCAAAGTGATTGTTGCCGCACCGGTGATTGCTGAACTGAACATGCCACGCTTTATGGCGAGTGGCGATACCTCGCGCCTGACGCTGGATATCACTAATCTTACCGATAAACCGCAAAAACTTAATGTTGCTCTGACCGCCAGTGGCTTGCTTGAACTGGTGAGTAATTCCCCCGCACCTGTTGAATTAGCGCCAGGGGTGCGTACTACGCTGTTTATCCCGGTGCGTGCATTGCCGGGTTATGGCGATGGAGACATTCAGGCCACCATTAGCGGGTTAGCGTTACCCGGGGAAACCGTTGCCGATCAGCATAAGCAGTGGAAAATCGGCGTCCGTCCAGCATTCCCGGCACAAACGGTCAATTACGGTACGGCGTTACAGCCTGGTGAAACCTGGGCGCTCCCGGCTGATGGATTGCAAAACTTCTCGCCTGTTACGCTGGAAGGGCAATTGTTGTTGAGTGGCAAACCACCGCTGAACATCGCACGTTATATCAAAGAGTTAAAAGCGTATCCGTACGGCTGTCTCGAGCAAACCGCCAGCGGCCTGTTCCCGTCACTTTATACCAATGCAGCCCAACTGCAGGCGTTGGGCATCAAAGGCGACAGTGATGAGAAACGCCGTGCATCGGTCGATATCGGCATTTCCCGTTTGCTGCAAATGCAACGTGATAACGGCGGCTTTGCGTTGTGGGATAAAAACGGTGACGAAGAGTACTGGCTGACGGCTTACGTGATGGATTTCCTGGTCCGCGCAGGCGAACAGGGTTACAGCGTGCCGACAGACGCCATTAACCGGGGTAATGAGCGTCTGCTGCGCTATTTACAAGATCCGGGCATGATGTCGATCCCGTACGCTGATAATCTCAAAGCCAGTAAATTCGCCGTACAGTCTTACGCTGCGCTGGTGTTGGCCCGTCAGCAAAAAGCACCACTGGGTGCGCTGCGTGAAATCTGGGAGCATCGTGCAGATGCCGCTTCTGGTTTACCGCTGCTGCAACTTGGCGTTGCGCTGAAAATCATGGGTGATGCGACGCGTGGTGAAGAAGCGATTGCGCTGGCGCTGAAAACGCCGCGTAATAGTGATGAGCGGATATGGCTGGGTGATTACGGTAGTCCACTGCGAGACAGCGCGTTGATGCTCTCATTGCTGGAAGAGAACAAACTGCTACCCGATGAGCAGTACTCCCTGTTAAACACACTTTCGCAGCAGGCGTTCGGTGAACGCTGGCTATCGACGCAGGAAAGTAACGCGTTGTTCCTGGCTGCCCGTACTCTTCAGGATTTACCGGGCAAATGGCAGGCGCAAACCACTTTCTCTGCTGAGCCGTTGACAGGCGAGAAAGCGCAAACCAGCAATCTGAATAGCGATCAACTTGCCACCTTGCAGGTGACCAACAGTGGCGATCAGCCGTTATGGCTGCGTGTGGATGCCAGCGGTTATCCGCAATCCGCACCTTTACCGGCGAGCAATGTGCTGCAAATTGAGCGTCATATTCTGGGTACTGACGGTAAGAGCAAATCGCTGGACTCGTTACGTAGCGGCGATCTGGTGCTGGTGTGGTTGCAGGTTAAAGCCAGTAACAGTGTACCGGATGCGTTAGTCGTGGATCTGTTGCCTGCGGGGCTGGAACTGGAAAACCAGAATCTGGCGAACGGCAGCGCCAGCCTGGAGCAAAGTGGTGGTGAAGTGCAGAACTTGCTGAACCAGATGCAGCAGGCGAGCATTAAGCACATAGAGTTCCGTGACGATCGCTTTGTGGCGGCGGTTGCCGTTGATGAATATCAACCGGTAACGCTGGTGTATCTGGCGCGGGCGGTGACGCCGGGAACGTATCAGGTGCCGCAGCCTATGGTGGAATCAATGTATGTTCCTCAATGGCGGGCGACTGGTGCGGCTGACGATCTGTTGATAGTCAGACCGTAAATGCCTCGCCTGTTAACCAAACGCGGCTGCTGGATAATGCTGGCAGCCGCGCCTTTTATCATCATTCTGGCAGCATGGGCAGCAGATAAACTCTGGCCTCTGCCATTGCAAGAAGTGAATCCTGCACGCGTGGTGGTGGCGCAGGATGGTACGCCACTCTGGCGTTTCGCCGATGCTGACGGCATCTGGCGTTATCCAGTAACAATCGAAGATGTTTCTCCACGTTACCTTGAAGCGCTGATCAATTATGAAGATCGCTGGTTCTGGAAGCATCCGGGGGTGAATCCGTTCTCGGTGGCGCGTGCAGCCTGGCAAGATCTCACGTCGGGTCGGGTCATTTCCGGCGGCAGCACGCTCACCATGCAGGTGGCGCGCCTGCTTGATCCTCACCCCAAAACGTTTGGCGGCAAAATTCGCCAGCTCTGGCGCGCGTTGCAACTGGAATGGCATCTGTCTAAACGTGAAATTCTGACCTTGTATCTTAACCGTGCCCCGTTTGGCGGTACGTTGCAGGGGATTGGTGCGGCAAGTTGGGCTTACCTCGGGAAATCGCCTGCGAATTTAAGCTATTCCGAGGCGGCAATGCTGGCGGTGTTGCCGCAAGCGCCCAGCCGTCTTCGCCCGGATCGTTGGCCGGAGCGTGCCGAAGCCGCGCGTAATAAAGTGCTCGAACGGATGGCCGTGCAAGGTGTGTGGTCCCGTGAGCGGGTAAAAGAGTCAAGGGAAGAACCCATCTGGCTGGCACCCCGACAAATGCCGCAACTGGCACCGCTGTTTTCGCGCATGATGCTCGGTAAAAGCAAAAGCGACAAAATCGTTACTACGCTGGATGCCGGTCTTCAACGACGTCTGGAAGAACTGGCGCAAAACTGGAAAGGACGATTGCCACCGCGCAGCTCACTGGCGATGATCGTGGTTGATCATACCGATATGCGTGTTCGCGGCTGGGTGGGATCGGTTGATCTCAACGATGATTCACGCTTTGGTCATGTTGATATGGTCAATGCGATCCGATCGCCAGGATCGGTGCTCAAACCGTTTGTTTATGGTCTGGCGCTGGATGAAGGCTTGATCCACCCGGCATCGCTGTTGCAAGACGTCCCCAGACGCACCGGTGATTACCGACCTGGCAACTTTGACAGCGGTTTTCATGGCCCGATCAGCATGAGTGAGGCGCTGGTGCGATCGCTGAACTTACCTGCTGTGCAGGTGCTGGAAGCCTATGGACCGAAACGGTTTGCGGCAAAGTTACGCAATGTTGGATTGCCGTTATATTTGCCCAACGGTGCTGCACCGAATCTTTCGCTCATTCTCGGCGGCGCTGGCGCAAAACTGGAAGATATGGCGGCAGCGTATACCGCGTTTGCTCGCCACGGCAAGGCAGGTAAATTGCGCTTACAGCCTGACGATCCGCTGCTTGAACGGCCTTTAATGTCGTCGGGGGCTGCGTGGATCATTCGCCGGATTATGGCTGATGAAGCGCAACCCTTGCCGGATGGTGCCTTGCCGCGCGTCGCCCCACTGGCATGGAAAACGGGCACCAGCTATGGCTATCGTGATGCCTGGGCGATTGGGGTTAACGCTCGCTATGTCATTGGGATCTGGACTGGCAGACCGGACGGCACGCCCGTTGTTGGTCAGTTTGGCTTTGCCAGTGCCGTACCGCTGTTGAATCAGGTTAATAATATCTTACTGTCGCGCAGTGTGAATTTGCCGGAAGACCCACGTCCTGACTCTGTAAGTCGTGGCGTTATCTGCTGGCCGGGCGGACAGTCTTTGCCGGAAGGTGACGGTAACTGTCGCCGCCGCCTGGCAACCTGGCTGCTGGACGGGAGCCAGCCGCCAACTCTATTACTGCCGGAGCAGGAAGGCATTAATGGCATTCGTTTCCCCATCTGGCTGGATGAAAACGGCAAACGTGTTGCCGCTGATTGCCCTCAGGCGCGACAAGAAATGATAAATGTCTGGCCGCTACCGCTGGAACCCTGGCTGCCCGCATCAGAACGTCGCGCTGTGCGCTTGCCACCGGCCTCGACAATTTGCCCGCCATACGGTCACGATGCACAACTCCCGCTGCAGCTAACAGGTGTGCGCGATGGCGCGATTATTAAACGTTTACCGGGCGCAGCGGCAGCGACTTTGCCGTTGCAATCAAGTGGAGGAGCAGGTGAACGCTGGTGGTTTCTGAACGGCGAACCGTTAACTGAACGTGGGCGCAACGTGACCCTGCATTTGACGGATAAAGGCGATTATCAATTGCTGGTGATGGATGACGTGGGGCAAATAGCGACAGTGAAATTTGTCATGCAATAGTCTATTTTGTCCCTGATTGTTGCTTAAACTGGGTTTATTTTAAAAAAATGTTACCTTCATCAATAGTCAACGGCTCTGTTGCTCATTATAATCCGCGCCATCTCGTACGCTGGTACAGACAACAACAGAACAATTTACAGAGGTAAAAATGGCTATTGAACGTACTTTTTCCATCATCAAACCGAACGCGGTAGCAAAAAACGTGATTGGTAGTATCTTTGCGCGCTTTGAAGCTGCAGGGTTCAAAATTGTCGGCACCAAAATGCTGCACCTGACCGTTGAACAGGCTCGTGGCTTTTATGCTGAACACGATGGAAAACCGTTCTTTGATGGTCTGGTTGAATTCATGACTTCTGGCCCGATCGTTGTTTCCGTGCTGGAAGGTGAAAATGCTGTTCAGCGTCACCGCGATCTGCTGGGCGCGACCAATCCGGCAAACGCACTGGCCGGTACTCTGCGTGCTGATTACGCTGACAGCCTGACCGAAAATGGTACCCACGGTTCTGATTCCGTCGAGTCTGCCGCTCGCGAAATCGCTTATTTCTTCGGCGAAGGCGAAGTGTGCCCGCGCACCCGTTAATAATTTCGTAAATGCCGCGTGCAAACGTGGCATCCGTGCGCCAGAATTTGTACAATGCAGCGCCCCCGGACGAGCAGCCGCTCACCGGGGCGTTTCTTTTTTCAACCCTCCAGGGGCCATAACGTGTAATAACGAGGCCGGAATAGCATATGTCTGAACAATTAGTCACACCTGAAAACGTCACCACGAAAGATGGAAAAATCAACCTGCTGGATCTCAACCGTCAGCAGATGCGGGAGTTTTTTAAAGATTTAGGTGAAAAACCCTTCCGCGCCGATCAGGTGATGAAGTGGATGTATCACTATTGCTGCGACAACTTTGATGAGATGACCGACATCAACAAAGTGTTGCGCGGCAAGCTGAAAGAGGTGGCGGAAATCCGCGCACCGGAAGTGGTTGAAGAACAGCGTTCATCTGACGGCACCATTAAATGGGCAATTGCCGTTGGCGATCAGCGCGTTGAAACGGTGTATATCCCGGAAGACGACCGTGCCACGCTCTGCGTCTCTTCGCAGGTGGGGTGTGCGCTGGAGTGTAAATTCTGTTCCACCGCCCAGCAGGGCTTTAACCGCAACCTGCGGGTATCGGAAATTATCGGCCAGGTGTGGCGTGCGGCGAAAATTGTCGGCGCAGCAAAAGTCACCGGTCAGCGCCCAATCACTAACGTCGTGATGATGGGTATGGGCGAGCCGCTGCTCAACCTGAACAACGTCGTTCCGGCGATGGAAATCATGCTTGATGATTTCGGTTTTGGCCTGTCAAAACGTCGCGTCACGCTTTCCACTTCCGGTGTGGTTCCGGCGCTGGATAAACTGGGCGATATGATCGACGTTGCGCTGGCTATCTCCCTGCACGCGCCGAACGACGAAATTCGTGACGAAATTGTGCCGATCAACAAAAAGTACAATATCGAAACGTTCCTTGCTGCGGTGCGCCGTTATCTGGGGAAATCCAACGCCAATCAGGGCCGAGTCACTATTGAATACGTGATGCTTGACCACGTTAACGACGGCACTGAACACGCGCACCAACTGGCGGAGCTACTGAAAGATACGCCGTGTAAGATCAACCTGATCCCGTGGAACCCGTTCCCTGGCGCGCCGTATGGACGCAGTTCGAACAGCCGTATCGACCGTTTCTCAAAAGTGCTGATGAGCTACGGTTTCACCACTATTGTGCGTAAAACTCGTGGTGATGATATTGATGCTGCCTGTGGTCAGTTGGCGGGCGATGTTATCGACCGTACGAAACGTACCCTGCGTAAACGGATGCAGGGTGAAGCCATCGATATTAAAGCGGTCTGATAGCCATTACGCCACGGTTACTTTATGTACCGTGGCGTAATCTTTTATGAATGAAGTATTAAGTTGCAATTGTCTGGTCAATATTAACGGTGCGTTTTTGCTGACTTTAAGGCAGTATGTAACGATGCAACAGTAAGTTAGCCTTAGTGAATGTGGGCTTTGTCACGAGCACACAGACGGTCTTATACTGTATGATAACGGTTAACTTAACGGATGTTTCGCGGTGTGGGTGAGCATGATGGTTCACCGGCATCTCAATTCTCATTTAAACGTACCTGCAGCGAATGAATACTGAAGCCACGCACGACCAAAATGAAGCACTTACTACCGGCGCTCGCCTGCGTAATGCTCGCGAACAACTAGGACTTAGTCAACAGGCCGTTGCCGAGCGACTTTGCCTGAAGGTTTCCACGGTACGCGACATTGAAGAAGATAAGGCACCTGCCGATCTTGCTTCAACATTCCTGCGCGGATATATCCGCTCTTATGCGCGTCTGGTACATATTCCAGAAGAAGAACTGCTGCCAGGGCTGGAAAAGCAGGCTCCACTACGGGCTGCAAAAGTTGCGCCGATGCAGAGTTTTTCCCTCGGTAAACGCCGCAAAAAACGTGACGGCTGGCTGATGACCTTCACCTGGCTGGTGTTGTTTGTGGTTATTGGTCTGAGCGGTGCCTGGTGGTGGCAAGACCACAAAGCTCAGCAGGAAGAGATCACCACTATGGCCGATCAATCTTCTGCGGAACTGAATAATAATCAAAGCCAGAGTGTACCGTTAGATACGTCGACAACCACAGATCAGGCTATGGCGACCACGCCGACATCACCTGTGGATACCACCGCAACCAACACGCAAACACCTGCCGTAACTGCGCCAGCACCAGCTGTTGATCCGCAACAGAATGCGGTTGTTCCACCTTCGCAGGCAAATGTTGATACCGCTGCGACTCCGGCACCAGCGGCAACAACAACACCAGATGGCGCTGCGCCGTTGCCAACCGATCAGGCTGGCGTGACCACGCCGGCGGTTGACCCGAATGCGCTGGTGATGAACTTTACTGCCGATTGCTGGCTGGAAGTCACCGATGCTACCGGTAAAAAACTGTTTAGCGGTATGCAGCGTAAAGACGGTAATTTGAACTTAACCGGGCAGGCACCGTACAAACTGAAAATTGGTGCGCCAGCCGCAGTACAGATCCAGTATCAAGGGAAACCTGTCGATCTGAGTCGTTTTATCAGAACTAACCAGGTTGCGCGTCTGACCCTCAATGCCGAACAATCACCGGCGCAGTAACAGACGGGTAACGCGGGAGATTTTTCATGCATAACCAGGCTCCAATTCAACGTAGAAAATCAACACGTATTTACGTTGGGAATGTGCCGATTGGCGATGGTGCTCCCATCGCCGTACAGTCCATGACCAATACGCGTACGACAGACGTCGAAGCAACGGTCAATCAAATCAAGGCGCTGGAACGTGTTGGCGCTGATATCGTCCGTGTCTCCGTACCGACGATGGACGCGGCAGAAGCGTTCAAACTCATCAAACAGCAGGTTAACGTGCCGCTGGTGGCTGACATCCACTTCGACTATCGCATTGCGCTGAAAGTAGCGGAATACGGCGTCGATTGTCTGCGTATTAACCCTGGCAATATCGGTAATGAAGAGCGTATTCGCATGGTGGTTGACTGTGCGCGCGATAAAAACATTCCGATCCGTATTGGCGTTAATGCCGGATCGTTGGAAAAAGATCTGCAAGAAAAGTATGGCGAACCGACGCCGCAGGCGTTGCTGGAATCTGCCATGCGTCATGTTGATCATCTCGATCGCCTGAACTTCGATCAGTTCAAAGTCAGCGTGAAAGCGTCTGACGTCTTCCTCGCTGTTGAGTCTTATCGTTTGCTGGCAAAACAAATCGATCAGCCGCTGCATCTGGGGATCACCGAAGCCGGTGGTGCGCGTAGCGGGGCAGTAAAATCCGCTATTGGTTTAGGTCTGCTGCTGTCTGAAGGCATCGGCGACACGCTGCGCGTATCGCTGGCGGCCGATCCGGTCGAAGAGATCAAAGTCGGTTTCGATATTTTGAAATCGCTGCGCATCCGTTCGCGCGGGATCAACTTCATCGCCTGCCCGACCTGTTCGCGTCAGGAATTTGATGTTATCGGTACGGTTAACGCGCTGGAGCAACGCCTGGAAGATATCATCACTCCGATGGACGTTTCGATTATCGGCTGCGTGGTGAATGGCCCAGGTGAGGCGCTGGTTTCTACACTCGGCGTCACTGGCGGCAACAAGAAAAGCGGCCTCTATGAAGATGGCGTGCGCAAAGACCGTCTGGACAACAACGATATGATCGATCAGCTGGAAGCGCGCATTCGTGCGAAAGCCAGTCAGCTGGACGAAGCGCGTCGAATTGACGTTCAGCAGGTTGAAAAATAATAACGTGATGGGAAGCGCCTCGCTTCCCGTGTATGATTGAACCCGCATGGCTCCCGAAACATTGAGGGAAGCGTTGAGGGTTCATTTTTATATTCAGAAAGAGAATAAACGTGGCAAAAAACATTCAAGCCATTCGCGGCATGAACGATTACCTGCCTGGCGAAACGGCCATCTGGCAGCGCATTGAAGGCACACTGAAAAACGTGCTCGGCAGCTACGGTTACAGTGAAATCCGCTTGCCGATTGTAGAGCAGACCCCGCTATTCAAACGTGCGATTGGTGAAGTCACCGACGTGGTTGAAAAAGAGATGTACACCTTTGAGGATCGCAATGGCGACAGCCTGACTCTGCGCCCTGAAGGGACGGCGGGCTGTGTACGCGCCGGCATCGAGCATGGTCTTCTGTACAATCAGGAACAGCGTCTGTGGTATATCGGGCCTATGTTCCGTCACGAGCGTCCGCAGAAAGGGCGTTATCGTCAGTTCCATCAGTTGGGCTGCGAAGTTTTCGGTCTGCAAGGTCCGGATATCGACGCCGAACTGATTATGCTCACTGCCCGCTGGTGGCGCGCGCTGGGTATTTCCGAGCACGTAACTCTTGAGCTGAACTCTATCGGTTCGCTGGAAGCTCGTGCGAATTACCGCGATGCGCTGGTGGCATTCCTTGAGCAGCATAAAGAAAAGCTGGACGAAGACTGCAAACGCCGCATGTACACTAACCCGTTGCGCGTACTGGATTCAAAAAATCCGGAAGTGCAGGCGCTTCTCAACGACGCTCCGGCATTAGGCGATTATCTGGACGAGGAATCTCGTGAGCACTTTGCCGGTCTGTGCAAACTGCTTGAGAGCGCGGGGATCGCTTACACCGTAAACCAGCGTCTGGTGCGCGGTCTGGATTACTATAACCGTACCGTTTTCGAGTGGGTGACTAACAGCCTCGGTTCCCAGGGCACCGTGTGTGCAGGTGGTCGTTATGACGGTCTGGTGGAACAACTGGGTGGTCGTGCAACACCGGCAGTCGGTTTTGCGATGGGCCTCGAACGTCTTGTATTGTTAGTTCAGGCCGTTAATCCGGAATTTAAAGCCGATCCTGTTGTCGATATATACCTGGTGGCTTCAGGTGCTGACACACAATCTGCGGCTATGGCATTAGCAGAGCGTCTGCGTGATGAATTACCGGGCGTGAAACTGATGACCAACCACGGCGGCGGCAACTTTAAGAAACAGTTTGCCCGTGCTGATAAATGGGGTGCCCGCGTTGCTGTGGTGCTGGGTGAGTCTGAAGTGGCTAACGGCACAGCAGTAGTGAAGGATTTGCGCTCTGGTGAGCAAACTGCAGTTGCGCAGGATAGCGTAGCCGCGCATTTGCGCACGTTACTGGGTTAAGGAAGGAGAAGGACAGCGTGGAAATTTACGAGAACGAAAACGACCAGGTTGAAGCGGTTAAACGCTTTTTTGCTGAAAATGGCAAAGCACTGGCTGTTGGGGTGATTTTGGGCGTTGGCGCACTGATTGGCTGGCGCTACTGGAACAGCCATCAGGTTGATTCTGCACGCTCCGCTTCTCTTGCCTATCAAAATGCGGTTACCGCAGTGAGCGAAGGCAAACCGGATAGCATCCCAGCGGCGGAAAAATTTGCTGCTGAAAATAAAAATACTTATGGTGCGCTGGCTTCTTTGGAACTTGCGCAGCAATTTGTTGACAAAAATGAACTAGAGAAAGCTGCCGCCCAGTTACAACAGGGGCTGGCAGACACGAGCGATGAAAATCTCAAAGCCGTGATAAATCTGCGTCTTGCTCGCGTTCAGGTACAGCTCAAGCAGGCTGATGCCGCGCTAAAAACCCTTGATGCTATCAAAGGTGAAGGGTGGGCTGCCATTGTTGCCGACCTGCGTGGTGAAGCATTGCTGAGCAAAGGTGATAAGCAAGGTGCGCGTAGTGCATGGGAAGCAGGCGTGAAAAGCGATGTTACCCCGGCACTGAGCGAAATGATGCAGATGAAAATTAATAATTTGTCCATCTGAGAGGGACCCGATGCAATTGCGTAAATTACTGCTGCCAGGACTGCTTTCCGTTACCCTTTTAAGCGGCTGTTCGCTGTTTAACAGCGAAGAAGATGTGGTAAAGATGTCCCCATTGCCAACCGTTGAAAACCAGTTTACGCCGACTACTGCGTGGAGCACTTCCGTTGGTAGCGGCATTGGCAACTTCTATTCCAATCTTCATCCGGCACTGGCGGACAACGTTGTCTATGCAGCGGACCGCGCTGGTTTAGTAAAAGCGCTGAATGCGGATGACGGCAAAGAAATCTGGTCTGTCAACCTGGCCGAGAAAGATGGCTGGTTCTCTAAAGATCCTGCATTACTTTCTGGCGGCGTGACCGTGTCTGGTGGGCATGTCTACATTGGCACCGAAAAGGCGCAGGTTTACGCGCTGAATACCAGCGATGGTACTGTGGCATGGCAAACTAAAGTCGCGGGTGAAGCACTTTCGCGCCCGGTGGTCAGCGACGGTCTGGTGTTAATCCACACCAGTAACGGTCAGTTACAAGCGCTGAACGAAGCTGACGGCGCTGTCAAATGGACAGTTAACCTCGATATGCCTTCGCTCTCTTTGCGTGGCGAGTCTGCGCCGGCAACGGCTTTTGGTGCGGCCGTCGTGGGTGGCGATAATGGTCGCGTCAGCGCAGTGCTGATGGAACAGGGCCAGATGATTTGGCAGCAGCGTATTTCCCAGGCGACCGGTTCTACCGAAATTGACCGTCTGAGCGATGTTGACACGACTCCCGTCGTTGTTAACGGTGTTGTTTTCGCGCTGGCCTATAATGGTAACCTGACGGCGCTTGATCTGCGCAGTGGTCAGATTATGTGGAAACGCGAACTGGGTTCGGTGAATGATTTCATCGTCGACGGCAATCGCATCTATCTGGTCGATCAAAATGACCGGGTGATGGCGTTGACCATTGATGGCGGCGTTACGCTGTGGACACAAAGCGATCTGCTGCATCGCCTGCTGACTTCTCCGGTGCTGTATAATGGCAACCTGGTGGTAGGCGACAGTGAAGGTTATCTGCACTGGATTAACGTCGAAGATGGTCGTTTCGTTGCCCAGCAAAAAGTTGATAGTTCCGGTTTCCAGACTGAACCGGTTGCTGCTGACGGCAAACTGCTGATCCAGGCAAAAGACGGAACCGTGTACTCTATTACACGTTAATCGTCTCTGTCGTTCACTTTGAAAACGGCTCCTGGACAGGGGCCGTTTTCCTGTTTTTAACAACGACACGAATATAGCGTGCGTTGTCTGATGATTTATAAAAATGAGGCTTTAAACATGGTACCTGTGGTCGCGCTTGTCGGGCGCCCTAACGTAGGAAAATCCACGTTATTTAACCGTCTAACTCGCACCCGAGATGCGCTGGTTGCGGATTTCCCGGGTCTGACTCGTGACCGTAAGTACGGTCGTGCGGAAATTGAAGGCCGTGAGTTTATCTGCATTGATACCGGCGGGATTGATGGCACAGAAGACGGTGTAGAAACCCGCATGGCGGAACAGTCGCTGCTGGCGATTGAAGAAGCGGACGTCGTACTGTTTATGGTGGATGCGCGCGCGGGCCTGATGCCGGCGGATGAAGCGATTGCTAAACATCTGCGCTCCCGTGAAAAACCGACCTTCCTGGTGGCAAACAAAACTGACGGTCTGGATCCCGATCAGGCCGTGGTTGATTTCTACGCGCTTGGTTTAGGTGAAATCTACCCGATCGCCGCGTCTCACGGTCGTGGCGTATTAAGTCTGCTGGAGCACGTGCTGCTGCCGTGGATGGAAGATCTCGCACCGCAAGAAGAAGTCGACGAAGACGCCGAATACTGGGCGCAATTTGAAGCGGAAGAGAACGGCGAAGAAGAAGAGGAAGACGACTTCGACCCGCAAAGTTTGCCGATCAAACTGGCGATTGTGGGTCGTCCGAACGTAGGTAAGTCTACACTCACTAACCGTATTCTTGGTGAAGAGCGCGTTGTTGTTTACGACATGCCTGGCACGACGCGTGACAGTATCTACATTCCAATGGAACGCGACGGACGTGAGTATGTGCTCATTGACACCGCTGGCGTACGTAAACGCGGCAAAATCACCGATGCGGTAGAGAAATTCTCGGTAATCAAAACGTTGCAGGCCATTGAAGATGCCAACGTGGTGATGTTGGTGATTGATGCGCGTGAAGGTATTTCCGATCAGGATCTCTCCTTGCTGGGCTTTATTCTCAATAGTGGGCGCTCACTTGTGATTGTAGTGAACAAGTGGGACGGCCTGAGCCAGGAAGTGAAAGAGCAGGTGAAAGAGACGCTGGACTTCCGTCTGGGCTTTATCGATTTTGCTCGTGTGCACTTTATCTCTGCCTTGCACGGCAGTGGTGTTGGTAACTTGTTTGAATCAGTACGTGAAGCGTATGACAGCTCCACCCGTCGTGTGGGGACCTCTATGCTGACGCGCATCATGACGATGGCTGTTGAAGATCACCAACCACCGCTGGTACGCGGTCGTCGTGTGAAGCTGAAATACGCCCACGCCGGGGGTTATAACCCGCCGATTGTGGTGATTCACGGCAATCAGGTGAAAGACCTGCCTGATTCCTACAAGCGTTACCTGATGAACTACTTCCGCAAATCGCTGGACGTAATGGGATCGCCGATTCGTATTCAGTTCAAAGAAGGGGAAAACCCGTATGCGAACAAGCGTAACACCCTGACGCCAACCCAGATGCGTAAACGTAAGCGTCTGATGAAGCATATCAAGAAAAGTAAGTAATCACTTATCTGGTTTCCCTTTCCACACGGAGAGGGAAGCCGAATAACACGCGAGGAGTATTTATGGCACTCAACTGTCCAACCTGCAAAACCCCTCTCGAACGCAATGGCGAGACTGCTCACTGTGCAACTTGCGACAAAGACTTTACCGTCCAGGCACTTTGCCCTGAGTGTCATCAGGCGTTACAAGTGTTAAAAGCTTGTGGTGCTGTGGATTATTTCTGCCAACATGGGCACGGTTTAATATCTAAAAAACGCGTTGAATTTATTATTGCTTAATATCATGTGAATGTATTGTTTTATCATTTATATTTAATATATGAATGATAAACAATCTGTTATTAGTGGAATAACTAATGTATTTGAGTGAAATCACTAATTTAAATAATTAAGAATATATTTACTCTTTATGACATGCCTTTCTGAATAATCAGGGATACAATATTAAAGCTTATTTTTGACTGTATCATTGTCACAGGGAAAGTGCATGCTGCGATGGAAACGCTGTATTATTCTAACATTTATCTCTGGTGCTGCTTTCGCGGCGCCAGAGATAAATGTTAAGCAAAACGAATCGTTACCTGATTTAGGTAGCCAGGCAGCACAACAGGATGAACAAACCAACAAGGGTAAATCGCTGAAAGAGCGCGGAGCCGATTACGTCATCAACTCCGCCACGCAAGGGTTTGAAAACTTGACCCCTGAGGCGCTGGAATCTCAGGCCAGAAGCTATCTGCAAAGTCAAATCACCTCAACCGCACAATCTTATATTGAAGACACACTCTCTCCCTACGGTAAGGTCCGTTTGAACCTCTCCATTGGTCAGGGCGGCGATCTGGATGGCAGTTCCATCGATTATTTTGTTCCCTGGTACGATAATCAAACCACTGTTTATTTCAGCCAATTTTCTGCGCAACGAAAAGAAGATCGTACGATCGGGAATATTGGCCTTGGGGTAAGGTATAATTTTGATAAATATCTATTGGGTGGAAATATATTTTATGATTATGACTTTACCCGTGGACATCGCCGTTTAGGTTTAGGCGCCGAAGCCTGGACGGATTATTTAAAATTCTCAGGCAACTATTATCACCCACTTTCTGACTGGAAAGACTCTGAAGATTTCGACTTTTATGAAGAACGCCCTGCGCGCGGTTGGGATATTCGTGCCGAAGTCTGGTTACCTTCTTATCCGCAACTGGGGGGCAAAATTGTCTTCGAGCAATATTACGGCGATGAAGTCGCCCTTTTTGGTACGGATAATTTGGAGAAAGATCCCTACGCGGTAACGCTTGGACTGAATTATCAACCAGTGCCGTTACTGACAGTTGGGACGGACTATAAAGCGGGGACCGGAGATAACAGTGATGTCAGCATTAATGCCACTCTTAATTATCAGTTCGGCGTTCCGCTAAAAGATCAATTGGATAGCGATAAAGTGAAAGCGGCGCACTCGCTGATGGGCAGCCGTCTTGATTTCGTTGAGCGTAATAACTTTATTGTTCTGGAATACAAAGAAAAAGATCCGCTTGATGTCACCCTGTGGTTGAAAGCGGATGCCACCAACGAGCACCCTGAGTGCGTCATTAAGGACACTCCCGAAGCGGCCGTCGGTCTGGAAAAATGTAAGTGGACCATTAACGCACTCATTAATCATCATTACAAAATCGTTGCGGCCTCCTGGCAGGCGAAAAACAATGCCGCCCGCACGCTGGTGATGCCGGTTATCAAAGAGAATACTCTGACAGAGGGTAACAATAACCACTGGAACCTGGTGCTGCCTGCCTGGCAGTACAGTTCCGATCAAGCCGAACAAGAAAAACTCAATACCTGGCGAGTACGTCTGGCGCTGGAAGATGAAAAGGGCAACCGACAGAACTCTGGCGTGGTGGAAATCACCGTTCAGCAGGACCGTAAAATAGAGTTGATTGTTAATAACATCGCGAACGTGCCAGAAGAGAACAACCACAGCCACGAAGCCAGCGCACAGGCAGATGGCGTTGATGGTGTAGTGATGGATCTCGATGTAACCGACAGCTTTGGCGATAACACCGACCGCAACGGCGATGCGTTGCCGGAAGATAACCTTACGCCTCAGCTTTACGACGCGCAGGACAAACGAGTGACGTTAACCAACAAGCCCTGCTCGACCGATAACCCCTGCGTTTTTATTGCCAAACAAGATAAAGAAAAGGGCACTGTCACCCTCTCCAGTACCTTACCTGGCACCTATCGCTGGAAAGCAAAAGCCGCGCCCTACGATGACAGTAACTATGTGGATGTCACTTTCCTCGGGGCAGAAATTGGTGGGCTAAATGCTTTTATCTATCGTGTGGGGGCGGCTAAACCCAGCAACCTGATAGGTAAAGATAAAGAACCGTTGCCGCTCAACAACATTTATCGATTTGTTTTATGGCGCGACAACAATAAAGACGGTGTCTTCCAGCAGGTCGAAAAACTGACTGACGAAGAGATGGTGCAGTACGACTACAAGTGGGAATTTACCGGCAAGAGCATCAATGGTGAAGTGGGTGCACAGGCGAACACTTCCAATGAGGACATTGTGATTCCGGCCACTAACCGTGAAGCGGCGCAAACCTATGGCGCACAAGCGGGAGATGGCTTGCAGGGATACGGTTTACGCGTGCTGTATACCAAAAAATAAGATTGGCGTAAGGCCAGTCGGCCAGTCGCTGAAGGTTCATTAAGGAGAGCATCAATGAAGCAGGATAAAAGACGCGGTCTGACCCGGATCGCATTAGCGCTGGCACTGGCAGGTTATTGTGTGGCACCTGTGGCGCTGGCTGAAGACAGCGCCTGGGTCGACAGCGGTGAAACCAATATTTTCCAGGGGACCATTCCGTGGCTCTATTCGGAAGGGGGAAGTGCTACGACAGATGCCGACCGTGTAACGTTGACTTCTGATCTAAAAGGCGCTCGCCCGCAAGGCAGTGAAACGGACAAGCGTCTTTACTCGGGTGATAAATTAACCGTAAGTTGGGAAATTGGTGATACCGAAGGCGACGTGGATCTTGGTGGATTGGGCGATAACGCGAAAACTATCGATACTATCCGCTGGATGAGCTACAAGGATGCGCAGGGGGGGGATCCAAAAGAGCTGGCAACGAAGGTGACCAGTTACACTCTTACCGATGCCGACCGTGGTCGCTATATCGGTATTGAAATTACGCCAACCACGCAGACCGGTACGCCAAACGTCGGGACTGCGCTGCATCTTTATGACGTTTCTACTGCCAGCGGCGGCGGAAGCGACAGCGATAACGTTGCACCGGGGCCGGTGGTTAACCAGAACCTGAAAGTCGCCATCTTTGTTGATGGTACCAGTATCAACCTTATCAACGGTAGCACACCAATCGAACTTGGCAAAACCTACGTGGCCAAACTGTACTCGGATGAGAACAAAAATGGCAAGTTTGATGCGGGTACCGATGCTGACGTCACCGCCAATTATGACTTCCGTTGGGTACTTTCTGGCAGCAGCCAACAGCTTGGCACTTCGGGTGGCATCGTTAACTCAAGCTTCGATAATAACAATTTGGTCATCCCTGCGACCAACGACGAAGCCAGAACCAACCTTAACGGCCCTGCGCGCGATGGAAAAGAGGCACTTTCCATCCCGACCAACGGCGACGGGGTACAGGGTTACAAACTTCACATTATTTACAAACACAAATAACGCGTACTCAGCAGCATTCCCGCAAGGGAATGCTGTTTCCGCATATTTTGCTTAATCCCGGATTAAGCAAAATATGTTGATGCGACAAGCGTCCGTTTAACAACCGGTGGAGTTTCTGTCATGTCCCTGACCCTGAATAAAATCCTTGTGTTATGCGCATTGCTGATAAGCGCAATGCTGCCTGGGTGGTCATGGGCAGAATCTGCATGGCAAGACTCTTCAGATACGGTCGGCGAATTTAACGGTACCGTGCCCACCGCCGACAGCGCCAGCATACCCGTCTACCAGGGCAGTGTCTTTCTGGATCCTACAAAGACGCATGAGGTAGCGTTTACCGCTAAACCGAGTGAATTCAACGCGGATGTTAGCGTCTCTAAATTGCTCGTCACCAACCCGCAAGACAGAGAAGGCGATATCATTGCCACCCCACGTTGGGAAAACCAAACGCCACCGGCTGTATCTTTAGTTTGGGCGGATGCCGCCACGCCGGACACCTTACTGGACCCACAGCCAGTCGCAGATCGCTCGTTTTGTGCACAGGGACTTGCCGGGCGTTCGCTGGTCGCCTGGGCGCAGCCTGATCCCCAGCAGACCATGCCGCTGTTATATTTACTCACCTCGACGGGCTATCCCTATGAAAGTGTTCTGACGCTCGCCGATCAGAAAGTGACGCTGAAGATTGCGCCCGCGCAGGGTGACCTTATTTCCGTCAGCGCTGCGGGCTATGACGAATCCTCAGGTGCGGCGAAAATGACGGTTGGGGGCAGTATCACGTTAACGGTCACCACCAAAGATTGCGTCGGTAATGTTGTGGGGAATATTCCTTTTGTTATCAAACGCAAAGATGCTGAAAACCGCCAGGGTGTGGTGAACAATACTGCGCCTGTAAAACTGGGCACGACCGAATTAACCACCACCGCGACGGAATATCGTGGTACTACCGATGCGAATGGTGTTGCCACGGTTACGGTCACCCAGGCCAACGGCCCTGGTGTAAAAACGCCGTTGGTCGCGAGCCTCGCGGGTATTGCTCAGGCCAGTGAAACGGCAGTGATCTTTACCGTCCTCACCAGCCCGGATGTTCCGCAGGCTACAATGTGGGGTCATATGCCCGATACGCTGAAGGCCCGTGATTACACTTTTAGTCGACCAAAACTGGCGGCGGAAGTCGATAATGAAGGCGGTACGGTTAACGATCACAATGAAACCTGGTCCACCTTTACCTGGAGCGGCGCGGATAAACATTGCGACATTTTGCCCGGAATGCGTCAGTTCGGTGCGCTGGCGACGGTGGTGCCAACGTCAGTGCAGGATGTGGCTGGTTGGCCGATGCAGGGTAATTTCTACTGGTCATCACTGGCGGGGATGAGCGGCCAGCACCATGCGGCGGATGTTTCGAACCGCAGCGAAGCGCAAAAACCGGACGATACGACGTTTATTGTGAGCTGTGTCGATAAAGAAGCGCCCGATGTTGAACCGAAGCTGGTACTGACGCCGGGCAGCTATGATTCGACGATAAAAGCGATGAAAGTAAAGGTGGGGGAAGAGGCTTCTTTACGTCTGACGATTACCGATAGCAAGAACAACGATCAGCCGCTGGCTTACTACTACTTTTCGCTGCATCTGGATGACGGCATTAACCGTAAGAATCAAACTGACGCCGCGTGGGAGACGCATCCGGTACAAATTGATGGCGGCAGTAACGTTCGCAAAGTTGACGCCCATACCTATGAAGGGATCACTGATGCTAACGGAGAGGCCACTCTGACGCTGACCCAGCCAGGCGGCGTGGGGGTGAAAACTCACATCACCGCGAGAATGCGCAGTGATTTTACTGCCTCGGATGAGAAAGACGTTATTTTTACGGTGATCACCAGCCCCGATACCGACAAAGCGCGGATGTGGGGCCATATGTTGGGCATTATTGAAGCGAACAATATCTTTAAACGCCCACGGCTGGCGGATGAAACCGACAACGAACTGGGATCGGTGCGGGAAAATAACGAAGACTGGGCGCTGTTTGATCAGAATAGCAGTATGCAGGCTGAGTGTGGTTTAGGTCATATTCCGAGCCAAAGTTCATTGCACAGTTTGTTTGCCGCTCATCCAGCCAATGCCATCGGCACCGAATATGGCTGGCCAACGTTGCAAAAAGCGTATCTTAGTGCGGTGGAAGAGACGTCGCACGCGTCGGTAAACCTGGCCACGGGCAACATCGACACCTATTCCGGCTTTAAGCAAAACTATCTCTCTTGTTCGGGCAATGAGATGGTCGCCAAGATTGCCGCGACCACCGATCGTGATGTTTCCGCAGGCAGCAGAGCGCAGGCCAAAGTGGGTGACACGATCACCATGACGGTACGCACCTTTAATGCCTTGAATAATGCACCCGTGCCGTATACCGCGTTCACCATCACTAAAGATATGGGGAAAAATCGTCAGGGGCAGACTACAGGTTTTGATGATCCAACCCGCGGCGCAATCGAGATGAATGGCACACTCTACGGAACATCGCAACCGTCTTTAGTCTATGCCGGTACTACGGATGCGCAGGGTTTTGCGACTGTGGAAATTAAGCAATCGCAAGGTGTGGGCTTATCGACGCCGCTAAATATTGTGCCTGTGAACTCCTATATTCCCAATACTGTTAATTACAATGTGATTTTCACTACGCTCACCAGTCCGGATGCGGTTGGCGCGCAGATGTGGGGGCATATGGATGAGACGATTACCGTCGATGCTTTAACCTTTGCCCGACCCCGACTGGCTGCGGAAGTGTTCAGTCCGGACGGCACATTAACGGAAAATAACGAAGTCTGGTCGCGAGTCAGCCAGGCCAACGCCTCCAGCACCAGTAAAGGTGGCTGTGGCGCCAATATGCTCCCACGCCGTTCTCAGCTTAGCGCGCTCTATGATGCCAATAACGGTAACGGTGTACAGACAGTACACGGCTGGCCAACGCAGCGTCAGCCCTACTGGAGCAGTTCGCCCGCAGATCAGGTACCGCATTATTACACCATAGCCCTCAACGATGGGGCGCGGACCGTTGGCGGTAGCACGGCGGTTTATGTCAGTTGCCTGACGACGGCTAACAATCCTGCCAGCAGCATTACGCTGGAAGTGGTAGATCCGGCGCAGTGGAACGCGGCTGCAAATGCGGCGAAGCTGAAAAAAGGCGAAACGCTACAGGTAAAGGTGACGGTAAAAGATGCGCAGGGCAATCCATTGGGTGATATACCCTTTACCCTGAAACGTGGCGATGGTTATACCCGCTCAGAGGAAAAACACGTTGCTGGTAGCAGTGATGCGCTGGTTGCGCCGGTTGTGGTCAATGGTGGCCTGGCGGACGAAACTTCGCTTAATAATACCGCTGCAGCATACAGCGCCATGACCGGCAGCGACGGAACTAAAATTCTCACTATTACCCGCCCGGATACCCATGGCACGAAAACGTCGCTGACCGCTAGGCTCTATTCAGATACAACGAAAAAAGCGACCCTCGATACCATTTTTACCGTTGTAACCAGTCCGGACAGCGATAAGGCGAAAATGTGGGGGCATATGCCTGAAACAGTGACGGCTGCAGATGGAGCGGTCTTTAAACGCCCATTATTGTTGAAAGAGTTATCCAGTACGTCGGGTCGAACAGCGATTGCGGAAGATAATGAAGACTGGGCGCAATTTACCCAAGCTCAGGCTATAAGCACATCCTCTAATGGTTGTGGTAGTGAATATGTTCCCTCTCAGGCCGGGCTGGAGTCATTGTATGAAGCCAACCGCGGAAATGCGATGAAAACGGTTCAGGGCTGGCCCGTCGCCTCAAGTTACCTTTCCAGCACGACAGGTAGTAGTAGCCTGGAACAGCGTGACTTCAAGGCCGTCAATCTCAGTTCAGGCACCAGTTCGATAATTCCATCTGCCACAAAAGAACTGCTTACCTGCCAGACGACGCCGATTGTTAAGGCAAGCCAAATCGTTCTTGAAGCTGCAGACCTCACAAAATTTGACCGTATGAATAATGTTGTCAAAGTGAAAAAGGGTGAAGAAGCCGTATTACGAGTGACCACTAAAGATGCGCAGGGTAAGCCTGTGGGAAATACCGCATTTACCCTCAAACGAAACACCAGCGTGAACAGGGCCAATGTGTCAACTACGACGTCGATTGCTTCACTGGCGGTAACGGATGCCTGGGGAAATACTCAAAATGATTTTCTTTCAACGACCCTGGTTATTTATGGCGTGACGGGGGCTGATGGCACCACCACTTTCACATTGAAGCAAGACCAGACTACCGGGCTAAAAACAGAACTCACGGCAGCGTTGGATTCCTCCAGCAGCACTAAATCGACGCTTCCCGTTGTCTTTACGGTGCTTACCAGCCCGGATTCGCCAAAAGCCAAATTCTGGGGGCATATGGCTGAAACGGCGACAGGCGATGACGGTCTTATTTATCGAAGGCCTTTGCTGAGGGACGAGAATAGTGCTACCACCAGTATCGGTACCCTGGTGGAAGAGGGGGAGGCCTGGTCTACGTTCCCGTCGGGCCAGGCTAACGATACCTCGATAAATGGTTGTGGCGCGGAGTATGTTCCAACTGACAATGAACTTAGGGCCATTTATGCGCACCAGGGGAGTAGCGCATTACATGATGCTATTGGCTGGCCAGTGTCGAGGTTCTATATCTCGAATACCGTTGCAGATACGTTCACTCAAACCTTTACGTATGATGTCGTTTCGCTGAAGACAGGAGATGAAACGCAGATGCCCTCATCTGGTGGTGCATTACTGAGCTGCCGGACCACGCCTGTCGCCGTTGCCAGTCAGATCATTGTTGAGGCGAATGATACGGCGCAATTTGTCAAAGTTGACGACACCTTGAGTGCGTTGAAAGTGAAAAAAGGCGAAGACGCGGTGATTCGCGTGGTGACTAAAAATGCGCAGGGAAATAGCGTGCCCAATGTCCCCTTTATTCTCAGACGTGAAGGCTCGAAGAACCGTCAAAATGCCGAGATGATAAATAAGTCGATTACGGTAATTAACGCGGCAGGCGCTTCTGCGAGGATGAATAGTTCTTCAAGCCTGCTTTATGGGGTGACTGGCGCGGACGGGACTACCTCCTTTACGGTAAAACAAGATGATTCTATGGGCCTGGTAACCAATATGTACGCCCAGTTGTATCAGCTGACGATAGAATCCAACAAATTACCGGTCATGTTTACCGTCATAACCAGCCCGGATACGCCACTGGCAAGTTACTGGGGGCATATGCCTGAAACGTTTACTACCCGGTCGGGAATTGCCTTTAAGCGGCCATTGCTTACTGCCGAGCATCCAGCGGGGCAGTCAACCATGGCTAATAATGAATCATGGCTTTCTTTGAATACGGCAGCAAAAAATGATGTCAGCAAATCAGACTGCGGCGAACCTTATCAACCGTTATTAAGCGAATTTCAAGAGTTATACAGTGAACATCCTAATGGTGCGATAGGGACCGATTTAGGCCTTCCGCTGACTAACACCTGGTGGGCTTACGATAAAATTGCCTACGCGAACGTCTGGTACGATCAGTCTATTAATTTATCGAATGGATCAAGCTCCAGGGCATTATCAAACACCGTGGCATTTGTGTCCTGTCTGGTAAACCCTCATGCAGTGGCAGCTTCTATAGAGATGACCTCCACGGCACTGGATGCGGAGAAAACGGCCAGCAACGATGGTCGCCCTAGTGCAACGGCGGCGAAAGGTACGGCGATCCGGATGACGGTGATTGTGCGGGATAGCGGAGGAAATCTGTTGCCAGGCGCAAACTTTAATCTCATACGCGGGACTGCGTTGGATCGTGCAAAAAACAGGCTAGATTCTACGTATGATGATCTTACTATCGTGCCGGTCACCCCTGCCGGAGTAAACATGTCACTCTATAATAATGGGGCACAGGCACTTCTGACGACAGGAAGTGATGGTAAAGCGACTTTTGATGTGACGCAAAACGAGACTTATGGGCTGGCAACTCCGCTCACTGCAACATTGATGCGCGACACCACAAAAAGTGCCACGATGGATGTTATTTTCACTGTGATAACCAGTCCGAACTCACCGAAAGCAAAATACTGGGGTCATATGCCCGACACGTTTACCAGTAGGGCGGGGGTGACCTTTAAACGACCGCTACTGGCAGCAGAAGCGACCTTGGGGTCCTCGGTAAGTAATAATAATGAGTCGTGGTCATACCTTTTTTATACCAATAAAGTTACGCCGGATTGCCCGGTTGAGTATCAGCCGCGTCTCAATGAGTTACAGGGGCTATATAATGATCATCCAGGCGGGACAATACTGACAGATTTGGGGTTGCCTATAACTGCCGGAAGTGGAAATTGGTGGACTTATGAAATGAGCACCACTGACGCGTTGACGTGGTATTACGGCGTCATTAATTTGAAAACGGGACAATCGACGACGACTATTAATGGATACGCTTTAATGCTCTGTCTGACGCAGCCACATTCGGCACCAGCAAGCCTTACGCTGTCATCGACTGCCTATGATGAGGGCCGAACTGCCAGCAATGGTGGTACCCCCACGTCATCTGTGAAAAAAGGTGAGATGCTTCCCATCGTGGTGACGATCAAAGATGCCAATGGTAATCCTGTTGGCGGCGAAGGTGTTACGCTCAAGCGCGTGCAGGCGAAAAGCCGTTCAGGGATCTCTGTATCCTCCAATACCGTAGATGATCTCATTTTAGATGAAGTCACCCCGACATCGGCGCGTATCTCCTTCAACCAGAATACGTCGGCATGGAGCGGCTTCACCGGCAGTGATGGCACGATAACGTTCAACGTTACCCAAAATAACACCGTTGGTCTGGTAACGCCGTTTACAGCTTCATTGGCGCGAAATCCGCAGGTTACGGCTAATCAGGACCTGATATTCACGGTAGTGACCAGCCCGGATTCTGCGAAGGCTAACTACTGGGGGCATATGCCAGCAACCTTGACGGCAGTGAATGGTGCGGTATTTGAACGCCCGAAATTGTGGAGTGAACTGACATCGACTTCTGGCGTCGGCAAGATCAATAACAATAATGAAGACTGGCCGTACTTTACCCCAACACAGAAATCAGATGCGAGTGTGAGCCCTTGTGAAGTAGCAAGGCAGCCACTATTCAATGATTTAAGTTCGTTGTCTGCGCGTTATCCGAATAACACGTTTGTCACTGAAACTGGCTGGCCTGCGTATTACACCTGGTGGGCAGAGGATAAATCCGCCGATGGTAAAGACCAGTCGGTTGATTTGAGAAATGGCACGCTGTATACGGGTTCAACAAAATCATTTCAGCCTTGCCTGGCTAACGCGCGTTCAACGGTTTCCAGCGTCACACTTACCTCAACAGCGTTTGATGCAGCCACTCAGGCGGCGAAAGTGAAAAAAGGCGAAGCCATGTCCGTTACCGTGACGGTGAAAGACAGCGCCGGGAATACGGTGCCGAATGTTGAATTTACTTTGAAACGTGGTGAGGCATCGCCGCGTAACGCTGGGGCAACGTTGTATGGCAATGTAGTGGCGATGGACGATCTCGTCGTTCAGCCGTTATCAGGTTCGGCTGTTACGCTGAGTGAAAGCGGTAATACCATTAGTGGCATGACAGGCGCGGATGGGACGGCAAGTTTTTCGCTCCGCCAGGATAATACCCCTGGTTATAAAACGCCACTGACGGTTACTCTGGCTAATTACGCTTCCGCGACAGACACGCTGGACGCTATTTTTACGGTACCAACCAGCCCAAATGTTTCCTCGGCGCACTTTTGGGGACATATGGCAGACACGGTAGTGGTGAATAGTAAATCGCTACATCGACCGTTGTTAACGACGGAATTGCCGTCCGGGGCTAATCCCGTATCCTCACCGATTATTAACTACGAAAACTGGGCTTCTGCACATATCATTGATGCCAGTAAATGGGATATCGCAAGGCAGTGTGGCAGCATAGAAAATGCACCGACATACAATGAATTAGAGTTGTTGCATACTGTTTTTAATTCACTGGGATGGCCGTCTTCACCCAGTTTTCCTTATTTGTCCTCTCAACAGTGTGGGATGGACGAAGGTACTGGAGCACAGGATTGTAGTATCACGCTAATAAATAAACCGGGTCTGGTGACCTGCTTCCAGTAACCAGCATGGCGGATCTGGCGTAGCCTGGGAGTTATTGCCGGATGCGATGCTGGCGCCTCTTATCCGGTCTACGGATTAGACGTTTTTTTACGTGATTTGCGGGTTTTTGTTACGGCGCTGACTTCACTAATCACCACACCATCTCCCAGTCGTGTGGTCAGTGTCTCACCCACTTTCACTTGCTTAACCTGTTTTAACACCGCGCCATCAGCGGCGCTGGTGACGCTATAACCGCGCGCCAGCGTTGACAGTGGGCTTACGGCTTCGAGGTGTGTTACTGCATTACCGAAACGTTCACGCGTGGCGCTAAGCTGTGCGCGCAGGGTTTCTGCTAAACGATATTCCAGTTGCTGAATGCGCGTTTGCGCGCGATGAATACGCGACTGCGGATTTTGCTGGACGAGTTGCCGTGTTAATCGCTGCTGTTGCTGACCCGCGCGTTTAAGCTGATTCTCCAGCGCAAAGCTCATCCGCTTTTGCAGACGTTCGAGCATAGTTTGCTGGCGTGCCAGCCGGAGCTGCGGATGCTGTTGCTGTAATCGGTGATGGATCTGCGTAAAGCGCCGCGTGCGATTGGCGAGATAATAGTCCATCGCCATCTCCAGCCGTTGACGGGTCGATTGCACCTGACGTAGCAATTCTTGCTGATTACGGCTCACCACTTCAGCGGCGGCTGACGGCGTTGGCGCACGTAGATCAGCAACAAAGTCAGCAATTGTCACATCGGTTTCATGCCCGACGGCGCTGACTATCGGAATGCGACTGGCAAAAATCGCCCGCGCCACACGCTCATCATTAAAACTCCATAAATCTTCCAGCGAACCACCGCCACGGCCAACGATCAACACGTCACACTCGTTGCGCTTATTCGCCAGTTCAATGGCACGAACGATTTGCCCCGGCGCATCATCCCCCTGTACGGCGGTGGAGTAGATGATCACCGGCAGAGAAGGATCGCGACGTTTTAACACATGCAAAATATCATGTAGCGCAGCACCGGTTTTTGAGGTGATCACACCAACGCAATGCGCAGGGGAGGGGAGTGATTTTTTGTATTGCAGCTCGAACAAACCTTCAGCCTGCAACTTCGCTTTAAGCTGTTCGTACTTCTGTTGCAGCAATCCTTCACCGGCCGGCTGCATACTTTCGACGATAATTTGATAATCGCCGCGCGGCTCGTAGAGTGTAATATTGGCGCGAACTAAAACCTGTTGCCCGTGCTGTGGGCGGAAGGTGACCCGGCGGTTGCTGTTGCGGAACATCGCACAGCGCACCTGCGCGGTATCGTCTTTAAGCGTAAAGTACCAGTGACCGGAGGCTGGTTGTGTAAAATTAGAGATTTCGCCGCTGATCCACACCTGCCCCATCTCATGCTCAAGCAGCAGACGAACCGTTTGATTCAGGCGGCTAACGGTAAAAATTGCAGGGGATTGAGAAGGTAACATGTGAGCGAGATCAAATTCTAAATCAGCAGGTTATTCAGTCGATAGTAACCCGCCCTCCGGGGATAGCAAGCATTTTTTGCAAAAAGGGGTAGATGCAATCGGTTACGCTCTGTATAATGCCGCGGCAATATTTATTAACCACTCTGGTCGAGATATTGCCCATGCTACGTATCGCTAAAGAAGCTCTGACGTTTGACGACGTTCTCCTCGTTCCTGCTCATTCTACCGTTCTGCCGAATACTGCTGACCTCAGCACTCAGCTGACGAAAACTATTCGTCTGAATATCCCTATGCTTTCCGCAGCAATGGATACCGTAACGGAAGCGCGCCTGGCTATTGCTCTGGCTCAGGAAGGCGGTATCGGCTTTATCCACAAAAACATGTCCATTGAACGCCAGGCAGAAGAAGTTCGCCGTGTGAAAAAACACGAATCTGGCGTGGTAACCGATCCGCAGACCGTACTGCCAACCACGACGCTGCGTGAAGTGAAAGAACTGACCGAGCGTAACGGCTTTGCTGGCTACCCGGTTGTTACCGAAGAAAACGAACTGGTCGGCATTATCACCGGTCGTGACGTGCGTTTTGTGACCGACTTGAGCCAGCCGGTTAGCGTTTACATGACGCCGAAAGAGCGTCTGGTAACCGTGCGTGAAGGCGAAGCCCGTGAAGTGGTGCTGGCAAAAATGCACGAAAAACGCGTTGAAAAAGCGCTGGTGGTTGATGATGAATTCCACCTGATCGGCATGATCACTGTGAAGGACTTCCAGAAAGCGGAACGTAAACCGAACGCGTGTAAAGACGAACAAGGCCGTCTGCGTGTAGGTGCAGCGGTTGGCGCGGGCGCTGGTAACGAAGAGCGTGTTGATGCGCTGGTTGCCGCAGGCGTTGACGTTCTGCTGATCGACTCCTCTCACGGTCACTCTGAAGGTGTTCTGCAGCGTATCCGTGAAACTCGCGCTAAATATCCTGACCTGCAAATCATCGGCGGCAACGTGGCAACTGCTGCAGGTGCCCGCGCGCTGGCAGAAGCCGGTTGCAGTGCCGTTAAAGTGGGTATCGGCCCTGGTTCTATCTGTACGACGCGTATCGTGACTGGTGTCGGTGTTCCGCAGATCACCGCCGTTGCTGATGCAGTAGAAGCCCTGGAAGGTACCGGCATTCCGGTTATCGCTGACGGCGGTATCCGTTTCTCAGGCGATATCGCTAAAGCTATCGCCGCTGGCGCAAGCGCGGTGATGGTAGGTTCCATGCTGGCAGGTACTGAAGAATCTCCGGGTGAAATCGAACTCTACCAGGGCCGTTCTTACAAATCTTACCGTGGTATGGGTTCCCTGGGCGCGATGTCCAAAGGTTCTTCTGACCGTTACTTCCAGAGCGACAACGCTGCCGACAAACTGGTGCCGGAAGGTATCGAAGGCCGCGTAGCCTATAAAGGTCGCCTGAAAGAGATCATTCACCAGCAGATGGGCGGCCTGCGCTCCTGTATGGGCCTGACCGGCTGTGGTACTATCGACGAACTGCGTACTAAAGCGGAGTTTGTACGTATCAGCGGTGCGGGCATTCAGGAAAGCCACGTTCACGACGTGACCATTACTAAAGAGTCCCCGAACTACCGTCTGGGCTCCTGATTCTCTTCGCCCGACTTCATGTCGGGCGATTTATATTATCTGTTTCACTTGCCTCGGAATAAGCGTCAATGACGGAAAACATTCATAAGCATCGCATCCTCATTCTGGACTTCGGTTCTCAGTACACTCAACTAGTTGCGCGCCGCGTGCGTGAGCTGGGTGTTTACTGCGAACTGTGGGCGTGGGATGTGACAGAAGCACAAATTCGTGACTTCAATCCAAGCGGCATTATTCTTTCCGGCGGCCCGGAAAGCACCACCGAAGAAAACAGCCCGCGTGCGCCGCAGTATGTCTTTGAAGCAGGCGTACCGGTATTCGGCGTTTGCTATGGCATGCAGACCATGGCAATGCAGTTGGGCGGTCACGTTGAAGCCTCTAACGAACGTGAATTTGGCTACGCGCAGGTTGAAGTCGTAAACGACAGCGCACTGGTTCGCGGTATCGAAGATGCGCTGACCGCAGATGGTAAACCGCTGCTGGACGTCTGGATGAGCCACGGCGATAAAGTTACCGCTATCCCGTCCGACTTCGTCACCGTAGCCAGCACCGAAAGCTGCCCGTTTGCCATCATGGCCAACGAAGAAAAACGCTTCTATGGCGTACAGTTCCACCCGGAAGTGACTCACACCCGCCAGGGTATGCGCATGCTGGAGCGTTTTGTGCGTGATATCTGCCAGTGTGAAGCCCTGTGGACGCCAGCGAAAATTATCGACGACGCTGTAGCCCGCATCCGCGAGCAAGTGGGCGACGATAAAGTCATCCTCGGCCTCTCTGGTGGCGTGGATTCCTCCGTTACCGCAATGCTGTTGCACCGCGCTATCGGTAAAAACCTGACTTGCGTATTCGTCGACAACGGCCTGCTGCGTCTCAACGAAGCAGAGCAGGTTCTGGATATGTTTGGCGATCACTTTGGTCTGAACATTGTTCACGTACCGGCAGAAGATCGCTTCTTGTCAGCGCTGGCTGGCGAAAACGATCCGGAAGCAAAACGTAAAATTATCGGTCGCGTTTTCGTTGAAGTATTCGATGAAGAAGCGCTGAAACTGGAAGACGTGAAGTGGCTGGCGCAGGGCACCATCTACCCTGACGTTATCGAATCTGCTGCTTCTGCAACCGGTAAAGCACACGTCATCAAATCTCACCACAACGTGGGTGGCCTGCCGAAAGAGATGAAGATGGGCCTGGTTGAACCGCTGAAAGAGCTGTTCAAAGACGAAGTGCGTAAGATTGGTCTGGAGCTGGGCCTACCGTATGACATGTTGTACCGTCACCCGTTCCCGGGACCAGGCCTTGGCGTTCGTGTTCTGGGAGAAGTGAAGAAAGAGTATTGTGACCTGCTGCGCCGTGCTGACGCCATCTTCATTGAAGAACTGCGTAAAGCGGACCTGTACGACAAAGTCAGCCAGGCGTTCACCGTCTTCCTGCCAGTACGTTCCGTTGGCGTAATGGGCGATGGTCGTAAGTATGACTGGGTTGTCTCTCTGCGTGCTGTCGAAACCATCGACTTTATGACCGCACACTGGGCACATCTGCCGTACGACTTCCTCGGCCGCGTTTCCAACCGTATTATCAATGAAGTGAACGGTATTTCCCGCGTGGTGTATGACATCAGCGGCAAGCCGCCAGCGACTATTGAGTGGGAATGATTTGAACCCTGTACTATGAATGAACAAAACCCTCTGTTACTACAGAGGGTTTTTTATACTCACGAATCATAGGCTTGAAGTTACTGACATCGCTTAGTTAAACCAGCTGTCCGATTTGTTCTCTTCTGCTTTACCCACGCTTTTCATCAGATCGCGACCGCCTTCAGTCATATTTCTGTTTGCGTCAGCTTCAGATTGCACCACATCGGTTTGCGCAGCTTTGTGCTTCAGTTCCTGATCGATAAATTCGTTTTCGCGCTTAACGCGGGCTTCTTCTTTCGCCAGCGCCAGTTTTTGCTTCTGAATCTCTAAGCTACGTAGCTCATCTTCATAACTTTGATCGCGTTTTTTGTCCGCAGTGGCTTCGGCGTCCAGTTTATCCTGACGAGCTTTCTTATTCGCTGCTGCCGTTGCCGCTCTTTTATTAGCCGCGGCCTGGGCGTTTGCGCGACGTTGCTTCTCTTGCTGGATTTCCCTGTTGCGCTCCGCGACCCATTCGTCATGCTGCCTTTGCTCTTCATTTTTACCTTGCTGTTCCGCTTCTGCGACAGCCGAGAGTTGATCCTGCAATGATGAGGCGATAGCCGGATAGCTTAAGGAGGCTAAGATGGCGCAAAGAAAAACTTTCTTCATGACTCCTCCTGATTATTAGCTCTTTTCAGGACATTTGGTATTTGGCTGAATACGCGTTTCGTTATACGTCGTGGTAATAACAACGGCTAAACCTGTCGTAAACTGGCACTCTTTACCCACCTGGGTGGAGGTATACACTTTGGTGCCTTCCTTATATGTTAAAGAAACACCTTCCACTAAGGTTTTATCATTCACCATAGAACCCGCTGCTGCGCCAACAGCTCCGCCGCCAACTGCACCTGCTGTCGTTCCGGAATTGCTGCCAGACCCGACGTTGTGGCCGATAACACCGCCAGCGACAGCGCCAATAAGCGCGCCGAAGGCTTGTGCGTTCCGTTTATTTTGGGCGTTGTCTACGGCAACTTTTGCGGGAAGAATGGAAATAATATTAACGGTTTTAGTTTCTTGTTTGGTATTCAGTTGATCGGTTTGATAAACATCGGCGGCATGATCATCAGCATTTGACTGGCATCCTGCCAGAGTAAATGACGCTAACATTGCCACAGGCAGAAGACATTTTTTTAATTTCATCACTATTCCTTGTTATACACATTACGAAAAATAAGACATTTAAGATCATCAAAAGAGGAAAGTAAATGTATTGCGTATAAAGGAATAGATTAAATTTATTAAAATTCATATGGGAAATAATTTATAAAAATACATCATCACAACATATGTATTAATGATGTATTTATTTCGCAGCCGAACAGGATGAACTTCAGTCAGAACAAAGACGTAAAATTTAAGATGAAAGAATATCTGCCGCTTTGATAATCTCAAAGAGCAAAAGCATCCGACAGCGAGGTGCCGTTATGTTCTGTGAGAGTGGAGAAGGTAACCGCTAACGTTGTACCGGTGATTCGACGGAGAGTGTGGATTGCTGAGCTTCTTTTTTGCTCTGATGGTGCTGCCAGGCACCGACGGACGAGTAGATAAAACGGCCAAAGAAGAAGATAAAGCTGATGAGCAGTACGATACGGGTCATGCGACTGTTAAATCGGTGTCGTTTTCGCATACTGGTTGCCTGACTCACAAAAGGTTCCTTGAAGTATGTCCCACGCCGTGGACGGTACTTACATTAAGGCACAACAGGACAAAATGGTCAATTCTTCGTTATGTAAAAAAGCGTCAGTGGATACATATTTTAATGTTATGGAAGTTAATTTAATTATTTACAATGATGATGTAATAATGATGAGTTAACATGATAAACGTAATAATTCATTAATCAGGGTTATTTTGTTTGATATATATCAATTGGAACTTTCATATGACACTTAGAATCATTGCTCTCTATAGTGATGAATAATCATCATTCGAAGTCAGGTGGGATGCCTGTCTGAATACACCTCCTTCAGGATGTGGGGGATTCTGCTGAGCATCTATGAAACTGAATGCAACTTATATAAAAATACGTGATAAATGGTGGGGGCTTCCGCTGTTCCTGCCTTCTTTAATCTTGCCCATTTTCGCCCACATTAATACTTTCGCGCATATTTCTTCCGGTGAAGTTTTTCTCTTTTATCTGCCACTGGCACTGATGATCAGCATGATGATGTTTTTCAGCTGGGCGGCATTGCCAGGGATCGCCTTAGGGATTTTTGTCCGCAAATATGCAGAGCTGGGTTTTTACGAAACGCTCTCATTAACGGCTAATTTTATTATCATTATCATTCTCTGTTGGGGCGGTTACAGGGTTTTTACTCCCCGGCGTAACAACGTTTCACATGGTGATAGCCGTTTAATTTCCCAGCGACTATTCTGGCAGATTGTGTTTCCTGCAACGCTGTTTCTGATACTTTTCCAGTTTGCTGCGTTTGTTGGATTACTGGCGAGCAGAGAAAATCTGGTCGGCGTCATGCCCTTTAACCTCGGGACCTTAATCAATTATCAGGCCTTGCTGGTGGGTAATCTGATTGGTGTCCCGCTGTGCTACTTCATCATTCGGGTGGTGCGAAATCCGTTTTATTTACGTAGCTATTATTCGCAATTAAAACAGCAGGTTGATGCCAAGGTTACCAAAAAAGAGTTCGCAATCTGGCTACTGGCATTAGGTGCTTTATTGTTGCTGTTATGCATGCCGTTAAATGAAAAAAGCACGATTTTTAGCACCAATTACACCTTGTCATTATTGCTGCCCCTGATGATGTGGGGAGCGATGCGCTATGGTTATAAGCTGATTTCATTGCTCTGGGCGGTCGTGTTGATGATCAGCATCCACAGCTATCAAAATTACATTCCCATTTATCCTGGCTATACCACGCAGCTGACCATAACCTCCTCCAGTTATCTGGTATTCTCTTTTATTGTCAATTATATGGCTGTACTGGCAACCCGTCAGCGAGCGGTAGTCAGACGCATTCAGCGGCTTGCGTATGTGGACCCGGTGGTTCATCTGCCAAATGTTCGCGCCCTGAATCGCGCGTTACGTGATGCCCCCTGGTCTGCGCTTTGTTATTTACGCATCCCTGGCATGGAAATGCTGGTTAAGAATTATGGCATCATGCTGCGGATTCAATACAAGCAAAAACTTTCTCACTGGCTGTCACCATTGTTGGAACCGGGTGAAGATGTTTATCAGCTTTCGGGTAACGATCTCGCGCTGCGGCTGAATACAGAATCGCACCAGGAGCGCATTACCGCACTGGATAGCCATCTTAAGCAATTTCGTTTCTTTTGGGATGGAATGCCGATGCAACCGCAGATTGGCGTCAGTTACTGCTATGTGCGCTCGCCAGTGAATCATATCTACCTGCTGCTGGGAGAGCTAAATACAGTGGCCGAACTTTCTATCGTGACCAACGCCCCGGAAAATATGCAGCGTCGCGGAGCAATGTATTTGCAACGCGAATTGAAAGATAAAGTCGCGATGATGAATCGGCTACAGCGGGCGCTGGAACACAACCATTTTTTCCTGATGGCCCAGCCGATTACCGGTATGCGTGGTGATGTCTACCATGAAATTCTTCTGCGCATGAAAGGTGAGAATGATGAACTGATCAGCCCCGATAGCTTCTTACCGGTCGCGCACGAATTTGGTTTATCGTCGAGTATCGACATGTGGGTCATTGAGCATACGCTGCAATTTATGGCTGAAAACAGAGCGAAGATGCCCGCTCACCGTTTTGCTATTAATCTGTCTCCAACCTCGGTATGTCAGGCTCGTTTTCCTGTTGAAGTCAGTCAGCTGCTGGCTAAATATCAGATTGAAGCGTGGCAACTTATTTTTGAAGTCACCGAAAGTAATGCTCTGACCAATGTTAAGCAGGCGCAAATCACCTTGCAGCATCTTCAGGAATTAGGCTGCCAGATTGCGATTGATGATTTCGGCACTGGCTACGCCAGCTATGCGCGGCTTAAAAATGTGAATGCCGATCTGCTTAAAATTGACGGCAGTTTTATCCGCAATATTGTGTCAAATAGTCTGGATTATCAGATAGTGGCGTCGATTTGCCACCTGGCGCGAATGAAGAAAATGCGGGTAGTGGCAGAGTACGTTGAAAACGAAGAGATCCGCGAGGCGGTGCTCTCTTTGGGGATCGATTATATGCAGGGTTATCTTATTGGTAAGCCGCAACCGTTAATTGATACGCTGAATGAAATCGAACCCATTCGCGAAAGTGCCTGAATAATGCGGGCCGACATTTCTCGTCGGCCCGCAAAGCATTAAGCGGCGATTTCTGGTGTACTTTCTTCTTCAATTTTCAACCGCCAGCCAGCCACGCCTTCCCAGTATTCTTGCTCCTTTTCCAGATCAAGCAGTACCAGCGCATTCTGACTAAACCAGTCATGCGGGAAACGCAGTGTCCAGTGACTGTCATCAGTAATCAGCGTCAATGTTGGCGGTGTGGTGGTTGCCTGACGTTGATTATTGAGTAATACGCCAAGGCGCAATAGCTGAATCAGTGGCAGGAACTGTTTCTTCTTAAACAAGGTAAAGCGCGGCAGATCGTCGAGTTTAATCGCTTTACGGTGATAGCGCACCAGTGTCGCCATCATCAACTGCTGTTCCTGATTAAAACCCGGCAAGTCGCTGTTTTGCAGAATATAAGCGGAGTGGCGATGCAAACCGCTGTGGTTGATATTCAACCCGACCTCATGCAGCATGGCGGCCCATCGCAGTAGCGCCTCCAGTTGTGGATGCGCCAGCTTCGGTTGCTGTTCCCGCCACTGTTCGTACATTTGCATAGTGGTATCCAGCACCCGTCGGGCCTGTTCGCTGTCGATGTGATACTGGTTGGCGAGGCTGCTGGCAGTGCGACTACGCACATCCTGATGACGGAAACGTCCTTCCATTTCATACAGTACGCCTTCGCGTAACGCCCCGTCAGAAAGGCGCAGTTCACGGATGGCTAAAGCATCAAACACACCGCATAAAATCGCCAGTCCAGGAACGAAGACTGTTTTCCGCTCTTCGGAAAGACCTGGTAAACTCAGCGATGCGAAATTACGGTGCCGTAAAACTTCTTTTACCAGTTTTTCCAGACGTTCCGGGGTAATTATCCCGTCTTTCTCGCCCATTTCCATTAACACTTCATGGGCGGCTTTTATGGTACCGGAAGCGCCCATTGCCACGTTCCAGCCCTGAATTCGAAATTGCCAGGTTAACGTTTCCAGTTTTTGTGCTGCCGCCATGCGAGCGCGCTGAAAATTCTCTTTATTGATGACCCCGCCAGGGAAATAAAGCTGGGCAAAGCTGACACAACCCATCCGGCGGCTATCAACGAGAATCGGTTCGAAATTTTCACCAATCACCAGTTCTGTAGAACCGCCGCCAATATCAATAACCAGTTTGCGACCTTTTTCCGGTTGGGTATGTTCCACGCCCATAAAAATCAGACGGGCTTCTTCATTACCGGAAATAATTTCGATCGGGTAGGGAATGACTTTTTCCGCGCGTTTCAGAAAGTCAGTGGCGTTCAGCGCCTGACGCAGCGTATGGGTACCAACTAT
Source organism: Escherichia sp. E.sYA108 (assembly GCF_011754335.1). Lineage (NCBI taxonomy): Bacteria > Pseudomonadati > Pseudomonadota > Gammaproteobacteria > Enterobacterales > Enterobacteriaceae > Escherichia > Escherichia sp. E.sYA108. Next base: position 1,404,344 of record NZ_JAAQVZ010000001.1, read on the forward strand.
ACAGACGCTGGCAGGAGAAAACCCTTGTAGCCTTTCGGCAAATAGCGACAGACAGTTCAAACCGCGCGTCATTGCCTCTTCACTCAACATATTATCTGGCCCCAGGCCGTCCGCCAGATGCACCCGCTGTTTCAGGCGGCCAATAATCTGCATGGCACCATCTACCACACGGGCTATGACCATGTGAAAACTGTTTGAACCAAGATCGACCGCAGCAAACTCCTGCGGACGAGGGGATTTATCGTGTATTGGCATAGGGTTATTCAGATTGTTCGAGTGATTTGATGTAGTCGTAAATCGCCAACTGCGCCCGTACTTTGCGGCGATTGCCGCGGGGAACGTAGCGATTACTGAGTTCTTTATCGATATAACGTGCTTTGACTGTATCGCTGAATAATATGTCGATGATGTCCAGCACCCGCTGCTTCAGGCGCGGATCGAGCAGCGGCGTCGCCACTTCAATACGATAATCAATATTGCGCGTCATCCAGTCGGCGGAAGAAAGGTAGACCTTTTTATCGCCGCCATTTTCAAAAATATAAACCCGGTCATGTTCAAGGTAACGGTCAACAATACTGATGGCACGAATGTTGTCGCTAATGCCTTCCAGATTGGGGATCAGCGAACACATGCCGCGAACCAGCAGATTAACCGGTACGCCGGAGCTGGAGGCCGCATACAGACGATCAACCAGGCCTTTATCGACAAGGTTATTTAGCTTCAGGGTGATACCGCTGGGCAGCCCTTGCTGCGCGTTGGCGATTTCGCGGTCCACCATTTCATACAACAGGCGGCGGGAGTTTTGCGGCGACACCATTAAATAATCAAATGTCACCGGACGGTATGGGTTTTCAATAAAGTTGAACACCCGCCGTACTTCGTTGGTTATGCGCGCATCGGCGGTCAGCAACGAATAGTCAGTATAAAGACGCGCGGTTTTTTCGTTAAAGTTCCCGGTCCCGATGTGTGCGTAACGCACCACTTCACCGTTTTCTTTACGTGAAATCAGGAACAGTTTGGCGTGAATTTTCAGCCCCGGCGCAGAGAAGATAACGTGCACGCCTGCTTCGGTCAGGCGCTTCGCCCAGTGAATGTTGGCTTCTTCGTCGAAACGCGCCTGTAACTCAACCACCACGGTGACTTTCTTACCGTTGTGTGCGGCGTGGATCATCGAGTCGATGATGCGTGAATCTTTCGCCACGCGGTAAATGTTAATTTTAATCGCCAGTACGCTCGGGTCGAACGAAGCCTGACGCAGCAGTTCCAGTACATGCTCAAAGGTATGATAAGGATAATAGAGCAACACATCGCGTTCGCGAATAGCATCAAAACCATTGCGGAACTGGGCTTTATCAAACCAAATGTGGCGTAAACGCGGCAGTGGTTTGTTCACCAGATTGGCTTTGCCGACATTGGGGAAATTAATAAAGTCTTTAAAATTATGATAACGACCACCAGGGACGATGGAGTCGTAGCGGGAAATAGTCAGTTTTTCGCGTAACACTTCAACCAGCGCATTGGGCATATCGCGCTGATAAACAAAACGCACCGGCTCAGCAGTTAAACGCTGCTTGAGACTGGAAGACATCAACTCCATCAGGCTGGCTTCCATCTCATGCACTAAATCGTATTCGGCATCGCGGGTCATCTTCATTGAATAGGCATTCAGCGCGTCATAATCAAAGAAGCCTTTGAAAATATCATCAAGGCAGTAACGCAGAATGTTATCCAGAAGAATCATCGGCTTGCGTCGACGCGGCGCTTCTGGCGGTAAATTCACAAAGCGCGGCACTTTATCTGATGGGATCTCCAGCAGCGCGTAACGGATGGTATCGCCACGGATAATTTCCACCGCCAGATAGGTGTAATCATCTTTCAGGAACTGCACTAAATCAGTGTCAGGATTGATTAAAATCGGCGTAATGTGCTGACGCAGATACTGCTTAAAATAATGACGCAGCCAGTTTTGTTGATTGACGGAGAGCTGGCGTTCATTAATCAGGAAGATCTGGTTGCGCGCCATCTCCAGCAACAACTCGTTGTAGAGGCCGTCGAATTCCTGATCGGCTTTCAGCACCCGGGACTGAATTTTGCCCAGTAAATGGCGGGAATGAGAGTTGGAGCCTTGTTCTTCGCTAATAATGATGCGTCGCTTCAGTTCAGCGAAGCGGACTTTATAGAACTCATCAAGGTTATTGGAATAGATCCCCAGGAAACGCATCCTTTCAATCAGCGGGTTAGATTTGTCCGCCGCTTCCTGAAGCACGCGTTCATTGAACGATAACCAACTGAGCTCTTTTTCGATGTATAGCTTTTCCTGACCCATTACCACTTTTACTCCGTTTTATTCACGGGACACTGCCTGGATATTATGGCGAGCAATATTGGCAGATGTCCAACTATGCCAGAAAAGGGGGAAAAAAACTGCTGGAGCTTGCGATTTACAGGTGAATTGAAAAACGCCAGCGGCAGAGCTGGCGCTTTAACTACGGGGGCATTACTCGTCGGCAGCGTAGCCCTGCGGCGGCAGACGTTGACCATCCAGCCACGCGGCGTTTTCGTGCATTTTCAGACGACCATCGGCAAACCAGCTAATCACCAGTGGATAAATAGCGTGTTCCTGGGTTTGCACGCGGGCGGTGATGTCATCTTCCGTATCACCAGCAAATACCGGGACTTTCGCCTGTAAAATAACCGGGCCACCGTCCAGTTCATCGGTGACGAAATGCACCGATGTACCGTGCTCCTCATCGCCATTTTCCAGCGCCTGACGATGGGTGTGTAATCCGGGATATTTCGGCAGCAGAGAAGGGTGAATGTTCAGCAAACGCCCGGCATAATGGGAGACAAACGCCGGGCTGAGAATGCGCATAAAACCAGCCAGCACGACCACATCGGGTGCGTACATGTCGATTTCATGAATCAACTCTCGGTCATAGGCTTCACGACTGTCAAACGCGCTGGTGATGAGCGTATGTGTTGCAATACCCGCCTGGCGGGCGCGTTCAAGGCCGAACGCGTCGGCCTTATTGCTGAAAACTGCCCGTACGGTGCCTTTAATTTTGTTGGTTTTGCAGGCGTCAATAATTGCCTGCAAATTACTTCCGTTGCCGGAAATAAGCACCACAATATTCATTATTCGATAACCACGCGTTGTTCGGAATCAGAGGCTTTGATGATACCGATTTTCCACGCGTTTTCACCGTTGGCATTGAGCAGGGCGAGGGCTTTGTCCACTTCCGGAGCAGGAAGGGCAATAATCATCCCGACGCCGCAGTTGAAGGTGCGATACATTTCATGGCGCTCAACGTTACCTGCCGTTTGCAGCCAGTTGAACACTTCCGGCCACTGCCAGGAAGATTCATCAATCACTGCCTGGGTATTATCTGGCAATACGCGCGGAATGTTTTCCCAGAAGCCGCCGCCGGTCAGGTGCGCAATGGCATGCACATCGACCTTTTCAATCAACTCCAGCACTGACTTCACGTAAATGCGGGTCGGTGCCAGCAGATGATCGGCTAATGGCTTACCATCAAGTTCGGTGGTTTGCGGATCACAACCGCTGACTTCAAGAATTTTGCGCACCAGCGAATAGCCGTTCGAGTGCGGACCGCTGGAGCCGAGTGCAATCAGCACATCGCCGTCGCTGACTTTAGATCCGTCAATGATTTCTGATTTTTCTACCACGCCAACGCAGAAACCAGCGACATCGTAATCTTCACCGTGATACATCCCCGGCATTTCTGCCGTTTCGCCACCCACCAGTGAACAGCCCGATTGCAGACAACCTTCCGCGATGCCGCTGATCACCGCTGAAGCGGTATCAACATCCAGTTTTCCGGTTGCGTAATAGTCGAGGAAAAACAGCGGTTCCGCACCTTGCACCACCAGGTCATTAACGCACATGGCGACCAGATCAATACCAATGGTGTCGTGACGTTTTAAGTCCATCGCCAGACGCAGCTTGGTACCTACGCCGTCAGTGCCGGAAACCAGCACAGGTTCACGATATTTTTGCGGCAATGCACACAGCGCACCGAAGCCGCCCAGACCGCCCATCACTTCCGGACGACGCGTTTTCTTCACTACGCCTTTGATTCTTCCAACCAGAGCATTACCCGCGTCAATATCAACACCGGCATCTTTGTAGCTAAGAGAGGTTTTATCGGTCACTGCTTGGGTCCCCACGCGTTACTTGCGGTAGAAAAATAAAATTCGCCGCAATTCTAACAGGGAAAGCAAACGTTTGCGAGACTGCTTTACACAACCTTTTTGCACGTCTTTTCCCCAGGCGCGCGGCGAAAGAATACTTGTACCAGGGCAAAGGATCGTTTTCGGATGGAATAATCTTCTTTCATAACCATTTGAATATAAAATAACTTTATCTAAAACCGTTATCGTTTTGACTAAAGTCAACGAAAATAATATTGCCGCCTTGAAGAAAGGAGGTATAATCCGTCGATTTTTTTTGTGGCTGCCCCTCAAAGGAGAAAGAGTATGAAGATCGTGGAAGTCAAACACCCACTCGTCAAACACAAGCTGGGACTGATGCGTGAGCAAGATATCAGCACCAAGCGCTTTCGCGAACTCGCTTCCGAAGTGGGTAGCCTGCTGACTTACGAAGCGACCGCCGACCTCGAAACGGAAAAAGTCACTATCGAAGGCTGGAACGGCCCGGTAGAAATCGACCAGATCAAAGGTAAGAAAATTACCGTTGTGCCAATTCTGCGTGCGGGTCTTGGGATGATGGACGGTGTGCTGGAAAACGTTCCGAGTGCGCGCATCAGTGTCGTCGGTATGTACCGTAATGAAGAAACGCTGGAGCCGGTACCGTACTTCCAGAAACTGGTTTCTAACATCGATGAGCGTATGGCGCTGATCGTTGACCCAATGCTGGCAACCGGTGGTTCCGTTATCGCGACCATCGACCTGCTGAAAAAAGCGGGCTGCAGCAGCATCAAAGTTCTGGTGCTGGTAGCTGCACCAGAAGGTATCGCTGCGCTGGAAAAAGCGCACCCGGACGTCGAACTGTATACTGCATCGATTGACCAGGGACTGAACGAGCACGGATACATTATTCCGGGCCTCGGCGATGCCGGTGACAAAATCTTTGGTACGAAATAAAGAATAAAAATAATTAAAGCCGACTTTAAGAGTCGGCTTTTTTTTGAGTAAAGCGCCTATAACACATAATACAGAGGATAATACTATGACGCGCCGTGCTATCGGGGTGAGTGAAAGACCGCCACTTTTACAGACAATCCCGCTTAGTTTGCAACATTTGTTCGCCATGTTTGGTGCAACCGTCCTGGTGCCCGTCTTATTTCATATTAACCCGGCGACTGTACTGTTATTTAACGGTATAGGAACACTGCTGTATCTCTTCATCTGTAAAGGGAAAATTCCGGCTTATCTTGGTTCCAGCTTTGCCTTTATTTCACCGGTATTGTTACTGTTGCCGTTAGGGTATGAAGTCGCGCTGGGCGGCTTTATTATGTGCGGCGTGCTGTTCTGCCTGGTTTCTTTTATCGTGAAGAAAGCGGGGACCGGCTGGCTGGACGTGCTGTTTCCACCTGCGGCAATGGGCGCAATCGTTGCCGTCATCGGTCTGGAGCTGGCGGGCGTAGCTGCCGGTATGGCGGGTTTACTCCCGGCTGAAGGGCAAACGCCAGACTCCAAAACCATCATCATCTCTATTACCACCCTGGCGGTCACGGTTTTAGGTTCCGTGCTGTTTCGTGGTTTCCTGGCAATTATCCCGATTTTAATTGGCGTGCTGGTGGGGTACGCGCTCTCTTTCGCAATGGGAATTGTCGATACCACGCCGATTATTAATGCTCACTGGTTTGCGCTGCCGACCCTCTATACGCCGCGCTTCGAGTGGTTTGCCATTCTGACTATTCTGCCAGCGGCGTTAGTGGTTATTGCCGAACACGTAGGGCACCTGGTCGTAACGGCTAATATCGTCAAAAAAGATCTGCTGCGCGATCCAGGTCTGCACCGTTCGATGTTTGCTAACGGCTTGTCGACCGTGATCTCCGGCTTCTTTGGCTCCACGCCAAACACCACATACGGAGAAAACATTGGCGTGATGGCGATCACCCGTGTTTACAGTACCTGGGTTATCGGCGGTGCGGCGATTTTCGCTATCCTGCTTTCCTGCGTCGGTAAACTGGCTGCTGCTATCCAGATGATTCCATTGCCGGTGATGGGCGGCGTTTCGCTGCTGCTTTACGGTGTCATCGGTGCTTCCGGTATTCGTGTGTTGATCGAATCGAAAGTGGATTACAACAAAGCACAGAACCTGATCCTGACTTCCGTTATTTTGATCATCGGCGTCAGTGGCGCGAAGGTAAACATTGGCGCGGCGGAGCTGAAAGGTATGGCGCTGGCGACCATCGTCGGTATCGGCTTAAGTTTGATCTTCAAACTGATTAGTATGCTGCGCCCTGAAGAAGTGGTGCTGGACGCAGAAGACGCGGATATAACAGACAAATAATGTACCGACCGGGCAGTGTTGCTGCCCGGTTCAAACATCATGGGATTCTGTGGTAAACTTCTCGCGATTTTGTGAAATCCTGGTTGAGGTATCTCTGAACACACCGGCACAGCTCTCTTTGCCACTTTATCTTCCTGACGACGAAACCTTTGCAAGTTTCTGGCCGGGGGATAACTCCTCTTTACTGGCCGCGCTGCAAAACGTGCTGCGTCAGGAACATAGCGGTTACATCTATCTCTGGGCACGCGAAGGCGCGGGGCGCAGCCATCTGCTGCACGCGGCTTGCGCGGAATTGTCGCAGCGTGGCGATGCGGTGGGCTATGTCCCGCTGGATAAACGTACCTGGTTTGTTCCGGAAGTGCTCGACGGTATGGAGCATTTGTCGCTGGTCTGTATTGACAACATTGAGTGTATTGCCGGCGATGAGTTGTGGGAGATGGCGATTTTCGATCTCTACAATCGAATTCTGGAATCGGGCAAAACACGGTTGTTGATCACCGGCGATCGTCCACCGCGGCAGTTGAATCTGGGATTACCGGATCTCGCGTCGCGTCTCGACTGGGGGCAGATCTACAAATTGCAGCCACTTTCTGATGAAGATAAGTTGCAGGCGCTACAGTTACGCGCGCGTTTGCGTGGTTTTGAACTGCCGGAAGATGTGGGGCGTTTCTTGCTGAAGCGGCTCGACAGAGAAATGCGCACGTTGTTTATGACGCTGGATCAGCTGGATCGTGCGTCGATTACCGCGCAACGCAAGCTGACCATTCCGTTTGTGAAAGAAATTCTGAAGTTGTAGATAAGGTGTTTATTGTCGGATGCGGCGCGAACGCCTTATCCGACCTACGCGAAGTTAATCCATAGTATTCGTAGGCCGGATAAGACGCGGCAAGCGTCGCATCCGGCAATGTGCTTCAACTAGCGATGGAGCACATCTTAACCCACGATTTCCAGTACCTGCTCCGGTGGACGACCAATCCGCGCTTTGCCATTCGCGACCACAATCGGGCGTTCCATTAGCTTCGGATTCTCTACCATCGCCTGAATCAGCACCTCTTCGCTAAGCGAACTGTCAGCCAGGTTCAGTTCTTTATAAAGATCCTCTTTTTGGCGCATCAATTCACGAGCGCTATTCATCCCCAGCATTTTCAGCAAATCACGCAGCGTTGCCGCATCGGCGGGTGTCTCAAGGTAGAGCACCACTTCTGGCTCCACGCCGTTTTCTTTCAGCAGGTTCAGCGTTTCCCGGCTCTTTGAACAGCGTGGGTTATGGTAGATTTTTACCTGTTTGGTCATTGTTCTTCCTTTAATGCGAATTACATCTTGGTATAAGGCTTAAAGCGTTCCTGCAGCTGGCGCAACTGGTCGATGCGCGCATCGTAACGCGCTTGTTGCAGGCTGCCTAATTTCACCTGCGAACTGGCGCTACTCAACAAGGAAATAGCCTGATCGAGTCGCCCGGCGAGCGCATAACCTTCTGCTCGCGCAGCCAGTTCCTGATCGCGGTTATTTAGTGCGGCTTCCGCCTGTGCCAGTAAATCCCAGCCGTTGCTGTCATCTTTATTGTTAAAAGTGTAGCGATTCAGAATATTGGCCGCTTCCTGTGGTTGCCCCCCTTGCAGATAAGCGTTCGCCAGGTTGAGCTGCAACACCGGATTGGTGCGCAAATCGCGGGCATTTTTCAGGCGATTGATAGCGTCATTGGCTTTGTTTTGCCCAAGATCGATATCGGTAGCCAGATCGAGATACCATGCGTTGCCAGGTTCTGCCGCCAGTAACGGTTGCAGCGTTTTACGCGCCTCGTCGTATTTATTGGCTTCCATCGCCTGTAAAGCACGACCATATTGCGCCGCTCGTTGCTGACGAACGTTTCCTTTCGCCCATTCATCCAGCAAATCACTGGTGAGTTGGTTACGCCCTGAATTGTACATCCCCAGTGTGCGCACTTTTGCCAGATAGAAATCTTCTGACGATTGCACCACTATCGGGCGCATCTGATTGGCACGGTTACGGGCATCAGCCAGACGGCTTTCCGGTAGTGGGTGAGTGAGCAGAATTTCTGGCGGGCGCGAAGAGTAACGCGCCTGATCGAGTAATTTTTCGAGGAAGGTCGGCATCGCCTGCGGATCGAATCCCGAGCGTTGCAGCACCTGAATACCAATGCGGTCCGCTTCCTGTTCATTTTGCTGGGTGAAACTGATCATCCCCTGGCGCGTTCCCGCCAGTGTACCGGTCAGCGCCGCCATCCCCGCCTGCGGACTGGCCATCGCCAGTAAAATAGAACCTAACGCGCCGACCCAGGTCAGCGGCGCGCTGCGCTGCTGATCTTCCATCGCTCGCGCCAGGTGACGTTGGGTGACGTGGGAGATTTCGTGCGCCATAACTGAAGCCAGTTGACTTTCGTTATCGGAATAACGGAACAGGGCAGAGTGCAGCACCACGTTGCCGCCAAAGAAAGCAAAGGCGTTAATTTCGTCGTTGTTGATCAGAAAGAAATGAAACGGTGTCTTAACCGAATTGGCATGCGAAACCAGACGCATTCCTAGCGAATTAATGTATTGCGTTAACAGCGGATCATTAATTAACGGCGCGCTGCCGCGTAACTGGCGGACATAATAGTCGCCCATCTGCATTTCCTGACCAATGGAAAGTGTGCTTCCTGCGGAGGTTCCCATATCCGGCAAGGTGTCTGCGCTGTCGGCAAACGCCGGGGCTACCTGACCAATGGTCATAGCAGCAATGAGGGTTGCAACCAGGTTTTTTTTCAACTGCCTGAACATAACCTCTATCCTGTATTTCTGGAGATAGTCATTTGACCGATACTGTGAAATATCGTTCCCACCGCGCCGCCTTTGAGTGTAACGGCGAAGATTAGCCCACTCAAATGACTTTTCAGTTTCCTGAATCCGTCATAAAAAGCGAAGTCTTTTTTGTGACATTTCGATACAATTGCGGATCGCAATCCCGCTCTTGAGGTTCAGGGAAGGTCTGTATGCTCGAAATGTTGATGCAATGGTATCGCCGCCGTTTTAGCGACCCGGAAGCGATTGCCTTGCTGGTTATTTTGGTTGCTGGTTTTGGCATTATCTTTTTCTTTAGCGGCCTACTCGCGCCGTTGCTGGTGGCTATTGTTCTGGCCTATTTGCTGGAATGGCCGACTGTCCGCCTGCAGTCTATTGGCTGTTCCCGCCCTTGGGCGACATCTATCGTGCTGATCCTGTTTGTGGGCATCCTGCTACTGATGGCGTTCGTGGTACTGCCTATCGCCTGGCAGCAGGGCATCTACTTAATCCGCGATATGCCAGGGATGCTTAATAAACTTTCTGATTTTGCTGCCACGTTACCGCGCCGCTATCCGGCATTAATGGATGCGGGGATTATTGATGCAATGGCTGAAAATATGCGTAGCCGGATGCTCAGTATGGGGGACTCGGTGGTGAAAATTTCCCTCGCCTCGTTGGTCGGTTTGCTGACCATTGCCGTCTATCTGGTGCTGGTACCATTGATGGTCTTCTTCCTGCTGAAAGACAAAGAGCAGATGCTGAACGCCGTTCGCCGGGTGCTGCCGCGCAACCGTGGACTGGCAGGACAGGTGTGGAAGGAGATGAATCAACAAATCACCAACTATATCCGCGGCAAAGTGCTGGAGATGATCGTGGTAGGGATCGCCACCTGGCTGGGGTTCTTGCTCTTTGGGCTGAATTATTCGCTGCTGCTGGCGGTGCTGGTCGGCTTCTCGGTACTTATTCCGTACATTGGCGCATTTGTGGTGACCATTCCGGTGGTTGGCGTGGCGCTATTCCAGTTTGGTGCTGGCACGGAATTCTGGAGCTGCTTCGCGGTGTATCTGATTATTCAGGCGCTGGACGGCAACCTGTTAGTACCGGTGTTGTTTTCCGAAGCGGTTAACCTGCATCCTCTGGTGATTATTTTATCGGTGGTGATCTTCGGTGGTTTGTGGGGATTCTGGGGCGTATTCTTCGCTATTCCATTGGCGACGCTGATCAAAGCCGTGATTCACGCCTGGCCTGATGGGCAAATCGCGCAAGACTGACCTTCAGCGAAAAAATTTGAAACGAGTGTTGCAGGGCAGTGAGAAGATTTGAGATGTGCTGGCCGCAAGCGCAGCCAGCACGGAATGGAGCAAAGTAATCAGGCGTGTTCTTTCAGCCAGTTCAGCACAACGTCGTGGTGATTGCTGGTTTTGAAATCGTCAAAAACATGTTCGATTTTGCCATCAGCGTCAATCAGGAAGCTGATGCGATGAATACCATCGTAGGTTTTGCCCATGAAGGACTTTTCACCCCAGACGCCGAATTGTTCGCACACCTGGTGGTCCTCATCAGACAGGAGCGTAAAGTTAAGCAGCTCTTTTTCCGCAAAACGGGAGAGTTTTTCGGGTTTATCGGTGCTGATACCCAGCACATCAACGCCCGCTTTTTTCAACTCATCCATGTTATCGCGTAAGCCGCAGGCCTGTACGGTACAGCCGGGGGTCATGGCTTTCGGGTAGAAATAAACCAGAACACGCTGTCCCTGGAAGTCGGTCAAATTAACTTGTTCTCCGTCTTGATCCGGCAAGCTAAATTTCGGTGCGATATCACCGGCTTTCAGTGGATTCATTACTTAACTCCATCCTGTTCATCATGTTGGGAATAATTGACGACGTTAATACTGCCTTGTGCATTGAGTTCTGTACATAGGGCTTTGAACGCTTGCTCAATATTTGCTGCGTCCGCAGATGCGGGGCTGTGGGCAGTTATCTGAATATGCAACTGCGCAGCCCTTTCATTTTCAGCAGGTTGCGTGCGCGACACCAGCTCCGCAATGTTCATATGATGCGTGTCGAAAAGTGCTGTGAAGCGTTCAATTAAATGCGGGGAGTCTGCCACATCGACCTGAACCCAGACAGATGCTGGCATTGGCGGACGCGGACGCGCCGTCGTGCGCTTCATCACGATTAAAAGATCCAGCTCGGCACCTTTCAACGGTAACGTTGATTCAATCAGAGTAATGGCATTCCATGAACCGGAAAGCAGCATGATAAACGTGAACTCTTCTCCCAGCATCGCCAGGCGACTGTCTTCAATATTACAGCCGCAACTACTGACATGACGGGTGATGGTGTTCACTATTCCAGGGCGATCGGCACCCAACGCAGTGATCACCAGATAATGTTGCGATGACAGTGTCAAACTGGTTATTCCTTCAAGGGGTGAGTTGTTCTTAAGGAAAGCATAAAAAAAACATGCATACAACAATCAGAACGGTTCTGTCTGCTTGCTTTTAATGCCATACCAAACGTACCATTGAGACACTTGTTTGCACAGAGGATGGCCCATGTTCACGGGAAGTATTGTCGCGATTGTTACTCCGATGGATGAAAAAGGTAATGTCTGTCGGGCTAGCTTGAAAAAACTGATTGATTATCATGTCGCCAGCGGTACTTCGGCGATCGTTTCTGTTGGCACCACTGGCGAGTCCGCTACCTTAAATCATGACGAACATGCTGATGTGGTGATGATGACGCTGGAGCTGGCTGACGGGCGCATTCCGGTGATTGCCGGGACCGGTGCTAACGCTACTGCGGAAGCCATTAGCCTGACGCAGCGCTTCAATGACAGCGGTATCGTCGGCTGCCTGACGGTAACCCCTTACTACAATCGTCCGTCGCAAGAAGGTTTGTATCAGCATTTCAAAGCCATCGCTGAACATACTGACCTGCCGCAAATTCTGTATAATGTGCCGTCCCGTACTGGCTGCGATCTGCTCCCGGAAACGGTGGGCCGTCTGGCGAAAGTAAAAAATATTATCGGAATCAAAGAGGCAACAGGGAACTTAACGCGTGTAAACCAGATCAAAGAGCTGGTTTCAGATGATTTTGTTCTGCTGAGCGGCGATGATGCGAGCGCGCTGGACTTCATGCAATTAGGCGGTCATGGGGTTATTTCCGTTACGGCTAACGTCGCAGCGCGTGATATGGCCCAGATGTGCAAACTGGCAGCAGAAGGGCATTTTGCCGAGGCACGCGTTATTAATCAGCGTCTGATGCCATTACACAACAAACTATTTGTCGAACCCAATCCAATCCCGGTGAAATGGGCATGTAAGGAACTGGGTCTTGTGGCGACCGATACGCTGCGCCTGCCAATGACACCAATCACCGACAGTGGTCGTGAGACGGTCAGAGCGGCGCTTAAGCATGCCGGTTTGCTGTAAAGTTTAGGGAGATTTGATGGCTTACTCTGTTCAAAAGTCGCGCCTGGCAAAGGTTGCGGGTGTTTCGCTTGTTTTATTACTCGCTGCCTGTAGTTCTGACTCACGCTATAAGCGTCAGGTCAGTGGTGATGAAGCCTACCTGGAAGCGGCACCGCTTGCGGAGCTTCATGCCCCGGCTGGAATGATCTTGCCGGTGACCTCCGGCGATTATGCAATCCCGGTGACCAACGGTAGTGGTGCCGTCGGTAAGGCGCTGGACATTCGTCCACCAGCCCAGCCGCTGGCACTGGTTTCTGGCGCGCGTACCCAGTTCACGGGCGATACCGCTTCATTGCTGGTGGAAAATGGTCGTGGCAATACTCTGTGGCCGCAGGTGGTTAGCGTGCTGCAGGCGAAAAACTACACCATCACCCAACGTGATGATGCTGGTCAGACACTGACCACCGATTGGGTACAATGGAACCGTCTGGACGAAGACGAGCAGTATCGTGGTCGTTATCAAATCTCTGTTAAGCCGCAGGGTTATCAGCAGGCGGTTACGGTTAAACTGCTGAACCTGGAACAGGCGGGCAAACCGGTTGCAGACGCGGCTTCCATGCAGCGTTACAGCACGGAGATGATGAACGTTATTTCCGCCGGTCTGGATAAATCTGCCACTGACGCCGCGAACGCTGCGCAAAACCGTGCCTCCACCACTATGGACGTACAAAGTGCAGCTGATGACACCGGTTTACCAATGCTGGTCGTACGCGGGCCGTTCAATGTGGTTTGGCAACGTCTGCCAGCTGCGCTGGAAAAAGTGGGCATGAAAGTGACCGACAGCACCCGTTCGCAGGGCAACATGGCCGTAACTTATAAGCCGCTGTCTGACAGCGAATGGCACGAACTGGGCGCGAGCGATCCAGGTCTGGCATCCGGTGACTATAAACTGCAGGTTGGCGATTTAGATAACCGCAGCAGCCTACAGTTCATCGATCCGAAAGGTCATACTCTGACTCAGAGTCAGAACGACGCGCTGGTAGCTGTCTTCCAGGCTGCGTTTAGCAAGTAAAAATACAGGGCTGGAGTCATCCGGCCCTTTTTTCTGATATGATACGCAAACGTGTGCGTCGACAGAAAAACGCGATTTTAGCGGTAATTCGCACGAAATTTGTTTGTCGGACGTAGGTCGGATAAGGCGTTCACGCCGCATCCGATAAAACATCCGGCACACCAGACAGCAAAAGATTTTAAAACGTTAATTCACACCCAGGAGTGATAAAGATGCAAAAGCAAGCTGAGTTGTATCGTGGTAAAGCGAAAACCGTATACAGCACGGAAAACCCGGACCTGTTGGTGCTCGAATTCCGCAATGATACGTCAGCAGGGGATGGCGCGCGCATTGAGCAGTTTGATCGCAAAGGTATGGTGAACAACAAGTTCAACTACTTCATTATGAGCAAACTGGCTGAAGCGGGTATCCCGACTCAAATGGAGCGTCTGCTCTCCGATACCGAATGTCTGGTGAAAAAGCTGGATATGGTGCCGGTTGAGTGTGTCGTGCGTAACCGTGCTGCTGGCTCTCTGGTGAAACGTCTTGGAATCGAAGAAGGTATTGAGCTGAACCCGCCACTGTTCGATCTGTTCCTGAAAAACGACGCCATGCACGATCCGATGGTCAACGAATCTTACTGCGAAACCTTTGGCTGGGTGAGCAAAGAGAACCTGGCGCGTATGAAAGAGCTGACCTACAAAGCGAACGACGTGCTGAAAAAACTGTTCGATGATGCTGGTCTGATTCTGGTCGACTTCAAGCTGGAGTTTGGTCTGTACAAAGGTGAAGTGGTACTGGGCGATGAGTTCTCCCCGGACGGCAGCCGCCTGTGGGACAAAGAAACGCTGGAGAAAATGGACAAAGACCGTTTCCGCCAGAGCCTCGGTGGCCTGATCGAAGCCTATGAAGCCGTTGCCCGCCGCCTGGGTGTACAGCTGGACTGATTTTTCTATTCATCATCTTGCCGTGCTGCTGGCACGGCAAGACAACCGCTCTCATAAGATGAGTATTGAACGCTCATTCCTCCGCCATTTCATCCCGCTTTCCTGTGGTAATCTTCCTCTGATCCACCTACGATCATTTCTATAATGAATATAATGTTGAGGTATCTATGCGTTGGCAAGGGCGACGTGAAAGTGACAATGTTGAAGACAGGCGCAATAGCTCCGGCGGTCCGTCAATGGGCGGTCCCGGTTTTCGCCTGCCAAGCGGTAAAGGCGGGCTGATTTTACTGATAGTCGTGCTGGTTGCAGGCTACTATGGCGTTGATTTAACCGGGTTGATGACCGGACAGCCGGTTTCCCAACAGCAATCAACGCGGTCAATTAGCCCTAATGAAGACGAAGCCGCAAAATTCACCTCGGTGATTCTGGCAACCACGGAAGACACCTGGGGACAGCAATTCGAGAAGATGGGTAAAACCTATCAGCAACCGAAGCTGGTCATGTACCGTGGAATGACGCGTACCGGCTGCGGGGCGGGCCAGTCCATAATGGGGCCATTCTATTGCCCGGCGGATGGCACAGTTTATATCGATCTCTCCTTCTATGATGACATGAAAGACAAACTTGGCGCGGATGGCGATTTTGCCCAGGGGTACGTTATCGCTCATGAAGTCGGTCATCATGTGCAGAAACTGTTAGGCATCGAGCCGAAAGTTCGTCAACTGCAACAAAACGCGACGCAGGCGGAAGTAAACCGCTTATCTGTGCGTATGGAACTCCAGGCCGACTGTTTTGCCGGTGTCTGGGGGCATAGTATGCAGCAGCAAGGTGTTCTGGAAACCGGCGATCTGGAAGAGGCGCTGAACGCGGCGCAGGCCATCGGCGATGACCGTTTACAACAGCAAAGTCAGGGGCGAGTAGTACCAGACAGTTTCACTCATGGCACTTCTCAGCAACGCTACAGCTGGTTTAAACGTGGTTTCGACAGCGGCGATCCGGCACAATGCAATACTTTTGGTAAAAGCATTTAACTTCCGGGGCAGGGATGGCTGAACTGACTGCGCTTCACACATTAACAGCGCAAATGAAACTTGAAGGGATCCGCCGCTTGCTGGTGTTGAGCGGGGAAGAGCGTTGGTGTTTTGATCATGCGCTTAAGTTGCGTGATGCCTTACCTGGCGACTGGCTGTGGATTTCGCCGCAGCCAGATGCTGAAAACCACTGTTCTCCCTCGGCACTACAAACTTTACTTGGGCGCGAGTTCCGGCATGCGGTATTCGACGCCCGCTACGGCTTTGATGCCGCTGCCTTTGCGGCACTTAGCGGAACGTTGAAAGCGGGAAGCTGGCTGGTGTTGTTACTCCCTGTATGGGATGAGTGGGAAAACCAACCTGATGCCGACTCGCTGCGCTGGAGTGATTGCCCTGACCCTATTGCGACGCCGCATTTTGTCCTGCACCTCAAACGTGTACTTACGGCGAATAACGACGCTATCCTCTGGCGGCAAAACCAGCCGTTCTCGTTGGCGCATTTTACTCCCCGTACTGACTGGCACCCCGCTACCGGCGCACCACAACCAGAACAACAGCAACTCTTACAGCAGTTACTGACCATGCCGCCGGGCGTGGCAGCGGTAACTGCTGCGCGTGGGCGCGGTAAGTCGGCGTTGGCAGGGCAACTCATTTCTCGTATTGCGGGCAGTGCGATTGTCACCGCGCCCGCAAAAGCGGCAACGGATGTACTGGCACAATTTGCGGGCGAGAAGTTTCGCTTTATTGCACCGGATGCCTTGTTAGCCAGCGATGAGCAAGCCGATTGGCTGGTGGTCGATGAAGCCGCAGCTATACCTGCGCCGTTGTTGCATCAACTGGTATCGCGTTTTCCTCGAACGTTGTTAACCACTACGGTGCAGGGCTACGAAGGCACCGGACGTGGTTTTTTGCTGAAATTTTGCGCTCGCTTTCCGCATTTACACCGTTTTGAACTACAACAGCCGATCCGTTGGGCGCAGGGATGCCCGCTGGAAAAAATGGTTAGTGAGGCACTGGTGTTTGACGATGAAAACTTCACCCATACACCACAAGGCAATATCGTTATTTCCGCATTTGAACAGACGTTATGGCGAAGCGAGCCAGAAACGCCGTTAAAGGTTTATCAATTATTGTCTGGTGCGCACTACCGGACTTCGCCGCTGGATTTACGCCGCATGATGGATGCACCAGGTCAACATTTTTTACAGGCGGCTGGCGAAAACGAGATTGCCGGAGCGCTGTGTCTGGTGGATGAGGGTGGATTATCTCAAGAACTCAGTCAGGCGGTATGGGCGGGTTATCGTCGTCCACGGGGCAATCTGGTGGCTCAATCGCTGGCGGCGCACGGCAGCAATCCACTGGCGGCGACATTGCGCGGACGGCGGGTTAGCCGGATAGCAGTTCATCCGGCTCGTCAGCGGGAAGGCACAGGGCGACAGCTTATTGCTGGTGCTTTGCAATATATTCATGACCTCGACTATCTTTCGGTGAGTTTTGGTTACACCGAGGAGTTATGGCGTTTCTGGCAACGCTGCGGTTTTGTGCTGGTGCGAATGGGTAATCATCGTGAAGCCAGCAGCGGTTGCTATACGGCGATGGCGCTGTTACCGATGAGTGATGCGGGTAAACAACTGGCTGAACGTGAGCATTACCGTTTACGTCGCGATGCGCAAGCTCTCGCGCAGTGGAATGGCGAAATGCTTCCTGTTGATCCACTAAACGATGCCGTCCTTTCTGACGACGACTGGCTTGAACTGGCCGGTTTTGCTTTCACTCATCGTCCGCTATTAACATCGTTAGGTTGCTTATTGCGTTTGCTACAAACCAGCGAACTGGCATTACCGGCGCTGCGTGGGCGTTTACAGAAAAACGCCAGTGACGCGCAGTTATGTACCACACTTAAACTTTCAGGCCGTAAGCTGTTACTGGTTCGCCAGCGGGAAGAGGCCGCGCAGGCGCTATTCGCACTTGATGATGTTCGCACTGAGCGTCTGCGCGATCGCATAACGCAATGGCAATTTTTTCACTGACTCCTTCAATTTTCTCCCATGGTCATTGTGAGTCAGCGGCGTAAAATTAATGACATCAGTTAAGGAGTTCGCCATGAAACATGACCATTTTGTTGTTCAAAGCCCGGATAAACCAGCACAACAGTTGTTACTGCTTTTCCACGGTGTCGGGGATAACCCGGTGGCAATGGGGGAAATAGGTAGCTGGTTTGCGCCGCTGTTTCCTGATGCGCTGGTGGTGAGTGTCGGTGGCGCGGAGCCGAGCGGTAATCCGGCGGGGCGTCAGTGGTTTTCGGTGCAGGGTATTACGGAAGATAATCGCCAGGCGCGTGTGGATGCCATCATGCCGACGTTTATTGAAACGGTGCGCTACTGGCAGAAACAGAGCGGAGTAGGGGCTAACGCCACGGCGCTAATCGGTTTCTCTCAAGGCGCGATTATGGCGCTGGAGAGCATTAAAGCCGAACCGGGCCTTGCCTCACGCGTCATTGCCTTTAACGGACGCTATGCGAGCCTGCCGGAAACTGCGTCTACAGCCACAACAATTCACTTGATTCATGGCGGTGAAGATCCGGTTATCGATCTGGCGCATGCGGTTGCGGCGCAGGAAGCGTTAATCAGTGCCGGTGGCGATGTGACGCTGGATATCGTGGAGGATTTAGGCCATGCGATCGACAATCGCAGTATGCAATTAGCCCTGGATCACTTGCGTTATACCATTCCGAAACATTATTTCGACGAAGCGCTAAGTGGCGGTAAGCCTGGCGATGATGATGTGATTGAAATGATGTAATAATAGCCGGGTAGGCCTGATAAGACTGTATCAGGCATCATGGCCGGATGCGGCGTTAACGCCTTATCCGGCCACTTAGCTTACTTCTTCGGTTGATCCTTTTTCGGCCAGTCGTCGTCATCGTCCCACTTATCGTTGAAATCACGATGCGGGGGAAGCTCCGGCTTGTTGGCGAGAAATTTCTTATGGTCGACGCGCTTGAGATCTTTAATCACGTTCAGCAGGACGCCTACCAAAAAGACAATCACCAGAATCCACCAATATTTAGCCAGCCAGTCCATGCTTATTTCCTCTTGCAGAACCACTCATCAGGCGACGAGCTGTTCCATGATACGTTGATACATACGGGCAAGTAGCTGCAGGTCGGCAGCGTTCACACATTCATTAATTTTATGAATCGTGGCATTGACCGGCCCGAGTTCCACCACCTGCGCCCCCATGCGGGCAATAAAGCGCCCGTCGGACGTTCCGCCTGTGGTCAGTAGCTGCGGTTTAATTTCATTATAGTGCTCAACCGCGTTAACGACCGCATCCACCAGTTTACCGCGCGCGGTCAAAAATGGCTGCCCGGAAAGCCACCAATCCACCGTATAGCGCAGTTGATGTTTTTCAAGCAGGGCAAGCACCTGCGCTTTGATCATCTCATCCGTCAGTTCGGTGCTAAAGCGGAAGTTAAACTGCACAAACAGTTCACCTGGAATAACGTTGTTACTGCCCGTTCCCGCCTGAATATTGGCAATCTGCATACTGGTCGCCGGGAAGAATTCATTACCCTGATCCCACTCAATAGCCACTAATTCATTAATGAAAGGTGCTGCGCGATGTACCGGATTGTCAGCCAGATGTGGGTAGGCAACATGCCCCTGAACGCCATGAATGGTAAGGTTGCAGGTTAACGATCCGCGACGACCATTTTTCACCACATCACCTACCACTTCGATACTCGACGGTTCGCCAACCAGGCAGTAATCGAGACGCTCATTACGTGCCATTAACGCTTCGACGACTTTTACCGTACCATTGTGTGCACTGGCTTCTTCATCAGAGGTGATCAGAAATGCCAGTCGCCCCGTATGGTTGGGATGTTGTGCGACAAAACGTTCTGCAGCTACCACCATCGCCGCCAGCGAGCCTTTCATATCTGCCGCACCGCGCCCGAATAACATGCCGTCACGAATGGTTGGTTCAAACGGCGGATTGATCCAACGGTCGGCGTCGCCAGGCGGCACCACGTCGGTATGCCCGGCAAAGGCTAACGTTTCACCCTGCCCACGCCATGCCCAAAAATTCTGCGTGTCGGCAAAGTCCATGCGTTCAACGGTAAAACCGATCGCCTGCAAACGTTCAATCAACAAAGCCTGGCATCCTGCGTCATCAGGACTCAGGGAAGGGCGGCGAATAAGCTGTTGTGTCAGCTCAATAACCGGGCACGACATAGACTACACCTCATGGAAAAATTGCTGATAACTGGATTCACTGAAACCCAGCAGCATAGGCTTACCAGGCGCGCAGAGCAATGGACGTTTGATAATTGCAGGCATTTCAGTCATTAATGTCGCCGCAGAGGCCGCATCGGTGATTTTATTGCGGGTGATTTCGTCCAGTTTACGCCAGGTTGTACCACGGGTGTTGAGTAACGCTTCCCAGCCTAATTCGTTGATAAAACCGTTCAATAATTCGTTGTCCAATCCATCGACTCGGTAATCATGAAAACGATAGTCGATGTTATTGGCTTCCAGCCAACGGCGAGCCTTTTTAATGGTGTCACAATTTTTGATGCCGTAAAGTGTAACCATAATGAATCCTTTTTCGATTTATGAGAATAAATACTCATTTAAAGGTGAAAACATTTTGCCTGCAAATGATTATCAGGAAATATAACATTATCGAAGTATTCAAATTAACAACTATTAAATAACATTAAACATTTTTAACGTAAACATTAAGAATATTCATCTTGTTATCTGTCTGTATTTTAACCAGAATTAAATCAGTATTAGATGCCGTATGAATATCTCGAAATGTTGCGGTGTATCACATACAAATCATCACCGCAGGACCATAGTATTTACATAAGGTTTGTCCCCCGGAGGTAGTCATCGCAGCAATCGAGTAAATTAGCTTCACCACGGTATATTGTTTCCGTAGAATACCCATAATTATAAGAGAGGTTGTTATGATTGAACGTGAACTGGGGAACTGGAAAGACTTTATCGAAGTTATGCTTCGTAAGTAATTCCTGAGACAAAGTACAAACAGCAAGAACCTGCTGAGCAGGTTCTTAATCGGAAAGTTGAAAAGGGCGACACATTGGCATGTCGCCTTTTTTATTGCTTATTCCGGGCGCGGCTTCAGCGGGAAGCGGCGGCGCACCAGCACAAAGAACAGCGGCACGAAGTAAATAGCCAGAATAGTGGCCGAAATCATCCCGCCCATTACGCCAGTACCCACCGCATGCTGACCACCGGAACCGGCACCTGTGCTGGTTGCCATTGGCAATACGCCGAAGATAAATGCCAGCGAGGTCATCAGAATCGGGCGTAAACGCTGACGGCAGGCGTGGAGCGTCGCTTCAAACAGGTCGTGGCCTTTTTGGTTCATCTCGTTAGCAAACTCGACGATCAGGATAGCGTTTTTCGCCGATAAACCAATGACCGTTAACAGACCCACCTGGAAGTAAACATCGTTTTCCAGCCCGCGCATCCAGGTTGCCAGCAGCGCGCCGATAACCCCCAGCGGCACGACCAGCATTACCGAGAACGGCACCGACCAGCTTTCATACAATGCCGCCAGACACAGGAATACCACCAGCAAGGAAATGGCGTACAGCGCCGGAGCCTGCGCGCCGGAAAGCCGCTCCTGATACGACATCGCCGTCCACTCCAGACCAAAGCCGTTTGGCAGCTGCTTCACTAACGATTCCATAATATCCATCGCCGTACCGGTACTGACCCCCGGTGCGGCTTCCCCAACAATCTCAACCGCAGAATAACCGTTATAGCGTTCCAGACGCGGCGAGCCTGTCTCCCAGCGTGAGGTCGCGAAAGCAGAGAAGGGCACCATGCCGCCATCTTTATTTCGGACATACCAGAGATTGATGTCATCTGGCAGCATGCGATACGGCGCAGCTGCCTGCACATAGACTTTCTTCACGCGACCGCGATCCATAAAGTCATTCACATAGCTCGAACCCCACGCGGTTTGCAGCGTGTCGTTAATATCGTCGATAGCAACGCCCAGCGCCTGAGCTTTACGCTGATCGATATCAATCTGCAACTGCGGACTGTCGTCGAGGCCGTTATGGCGTACACGGGTTAACTCCGGATTTTCCGCCGCCAGCGCCAGCAACTGGTTTCGTGCTGCCATCAGCGCATCGTGACCTGCCCCAGCGTGGTCCTGCAACTCCATATCAAAACCCGCAGAACTACCAAGACCGCTAATTGCTGGCGGGCTGCTGGCGATAACGCGAGCTTCTTTAATCTTGTTAAACGCCTTCGTTGCACGCTCGATAATGGCAAACGAGGTGCCGGTCTTACTGTCGCGTTCGCTCCAGTCTTTCAGGCGGATAAACATTCGCGCCACGTTTTGCCCGTTACCCCCAGGGCCAGAACCCACGGTGGCAAACACCGACATGATGTTGTCTTTTTCATGGGTGAAGTAATATTTCTCGATTTGCTCAACGACTTTCAGGGTCTGTTGCTGGGTTGAACCGCTGGGCAACTGTACCGAGGTAGTAAACATGCCACGGTCTTCCAGCGGTAAGAACGACGTCGGCAAACGCAGGAACAGGAACACCATGCCGCCAAGCAGCAGGACATAAATCACAATCCAGCGCAGGCTACGGTGGAGAATTTTCGCCACCCCTTTTTCGTAGCGTTCGGAGTTGCGGTTAAACATCTGGTTAAACCAGGCAAAAAAGCCTTTTTGCCCGTGATGCTCACCTTTTTTCAGTGGCTTAAGTAGCGTGGCACACAGAGCCGGAGTGAGGATCATCGCTACCAGTACTGACAGCACCATCGCCGCAACAATGGTAATAGAGAACTGGCGATAGATGGCCCCGGTGGTGCCGCCGAAGAAGGTCATTGGCACAAATACCGCCGAAAGCACCATCGCAATCCCGACCAGTGCGCCCTGGATTTGCCCCATCGATTTACGTGTGGCTTCGCGAGGAGTGAGTCCTTCCTCACTCATAATACGTTCGACGTTTTCCACCACCACGATGGCGTCATCTACCAACAGGCCGATAGCCAGCACCATCGCGAACATGGTTAAGGTGTTGACGCTATAGCCGAAGGCATAAAGCACCGAGAAGGTTCCCATCAACACCACCGGCACGGCGATAGTGGGTATCAGCGTGGCGCGGAAGTTTTGCAGGAACAGATACATAACGAGGAAAACCAGGGCGATAGCTTCCAGCAGCGTTTTCACCACGTCTTCAATGGAGGCTTTTACAAAAGAGGTGGTTTCATACGCCACCTTGTATTCCAGTCCGTGTGGAAAATACTGCGCCAGCTCGTCGAGACGATTGAGCACCAGCTCCGCTGTCGCCATTTCGTTCGCGCCGGAGGCCAGTTTTACCCCCAGCCCGGAGGCTGGCTTACCATTGAAGCGGCTAAGATAATCGTATTTCTCCGCCCCCATTTCGACGGTGGCGACATCGCCCAGCCTTACCTCTGAGCCGTCCTGATTCACCCGCAAGGTGATATCGCGGAACTGTTCTGGTGTTTGCAGCAGTGACTGGGCGTTAATGGTGGCGTTGAGCGCCTGCTTATCGACGGAAGGCGTACCACCAAGTTGCCCAACCGCAATCTGCGCGTTCTGTGATTCAATGGCATCGGTGACATCTTTAGCCGTCATCTGGAAACTGTTGAGTTTCGCCGGGTCCAGCCAGATACGCATGGAATATTGCGAACCATAGGCATCGATATCCCCGACGCCATTCACGCGGCTTAACGGGTCCTGAATATTACTGGCAACATAATCGGCAATATCCTGTTTATCCATCGAACCATCGGTAGAGACGAAGGCAATGGTCAGAATGTTTGTATCGCCGGTTTTACGCACCGTCACGCCCTGATTTTGCACCGCCTGCGGTAACTTTCGCATGGCTGATTGTAGCTGGTTTTGTACTTGCTGCACGGCTTCGTCCGGATCGGTGCCTGCTTTAAAACTTAACGTGACAGATGCCTGACCGGTGCCGCTGCTCTGAGATGACATATACATCAGATTATCGAGGCCCGTCATATTTTGCTCGATAACCTGGGTCACGGTGTTTTCCAGCGTCTGGGCCGATGCGCCGGGATAGTTAGCGGTCACTCGCACATTCGGTGGCGCGAGATCGGGGTATTGTTCAACGGGCAATGAAAAAATCGCCAGGGTACCTGTCAGACACAACAGGATTGCCAGCACCCAGGCAAAAATGGGGCGATCAATAAAGAAATTCGCCATTAAAAGAGGACCTCGTGTTTCTGCGTATCGTTGTAGGCTTGGCTTGCTTCACTGTAGCGGCAAGGTACGAGCCAATCGTGGAGAAAAAAAGGAGTTAATGTAAATTATCATGCCCTTTTATACTGAACCTTAAGTGCCACTATTCTTTGGTCAATAAGAGGCATTACATCAGCTGACTTTCCTCACCCTCCGCAGAGCGAAAGCTAATACTCACTAACGTGCCGCCGCCGGAAGGTTGTGAAAAAGTCAGCGTCCCACCCAATCTTTCCGCGCGTTCGCGCATGATATTCAGACCATAATGGCCTTCGGGTTCTTTCGGTTCACCGATGCCAATCCCGTTGTCGCGAATATAGACTGTGTGATTGCCATCCGGCGCGGTGACGCAGCTAACGGCGATTTCGCTGGCGTTGGCGTGCTTCATCGCATTCAGCACCGCTTCGCGAATAATTTGCAACAAATGCACCTGCATTTGCGCATCCAGCGCCAGGGTTGGCAGACGGCAGTCGAGGGTCAGTTTGGCGCTGGTTTGATTTTGTAACGTATCCAGCATTTCCCTCAACGCGGAGGGGAGATCCGCCTGCTGCAGCGTCAGGCGGAAAGTAGTCAACAGCTCGCGTAACTGCCGATAAGCATCATTCAACGCCTGGGAAAAATCGGCCATGATACTTTGTGCGGTGGCGTTATCTTCCGGTATCGAACGCTTCAGTAACGTCAACTGGATACGTAAGTAAGAAAGTACCTGAGCCAGCGAGTCGTGCAATTCGCGGGCGATGGTCGCACGTTCTTCCATCAACAATAACTGCTGAAAATGCTTCTGCGCCTGATTAAAGTACAAACCGCGTCCCAGCATCGACGAAACGCTGTTAAGCAGCGGTTCTGATGATGAAACGTGACTATTTTGCCAGTGCAGTTCGCCGTAAACCGTCTCTTGCATTGTCACCGGTAAAATCTGCATCGGCAATTCCGGGTTTGGCTGCCCTTCGCTAATCCGCCAGTTGTCACCGACATTTAACTCCAGATATTCAGCCGCTTCATTGTCGCGAACAATCTGCAAAATATGGCGGAAACAATGCACATCAATCTGGCTGGTGTTTAGCGCCTGCGAACACTGATACAACACCTCCAGACGACGCTTGGCCTCGTGGAGATCGCGGGTCTTTTCTTCTACTGACGCCTCCAGCGAACGGTACAATTTATGCAGCTCGCTCGACATCTGGTTAAAGGTTTTTGCAAGCAGGCCAAGCTCATTCGGCAGGCTGGTATCCAGCGGCGGCGAGTCGAACTGCCCGTGTTCAATACGCTGACTGGCGGTAACCAGCTGATTCAGCGGGGCAACCACCTGATGGCGTATGCGGCGCAAAGTAAAAAAGACCAGCGTGAAAATACCGATGCCGCCAGCCAGGGAAATTGCCACCACCAGCAGCATTTTGCGTTCAGCGTAGTGCTGTAAAGCCAGCACGAACAGGTCTATCTGATTAACATAATTATTAATATTGGCCTGATACCACGGCAAGTCGCCCTTGCTGAGCCGATTATTCATCTCCAGCCAGTTGGCATTCAGATGCGCATAGCGGGTTTTTACTGCCTCTGGCACATACCAGACGTTGAGATTGGTTAATACCGGTGAATGCAGTGCCTGCTGAAATAACTGACGATGTGCATTGAGTTGTGGACTGCCACTTTGCAAGTCGTAGCCCAGGCGGTAACTCTGCATACGCAGCGATCCGGCAATATTGATAGCCTCAGCGTCGCGTAAACTGCTCGCCAGCGTTAGCAGAGCGATACCCGTGGAAAGAATCGACAGCAGCACAATGTAAAAAAAGGCCCGGGCCAGACTGGCCGAGACGGGTCGTTTAACAATCACACGCGTCTTCTCCACAAAAAATCATTAATGTTCCAGTTCGCTGAAACGAAATTTAGTCAGTGATGGGATTATTTGATCTGCCACAGTTTATAGCGAAATAGTTACTTATTCTGGGCACATGAACATTGCCGATTCCCCTGTAAGTCGGGTAATAACAACACTCATATAAAGAATAAGGTTTTTACAACCAAAAAAGAAGGTCGTTATGAATCGTTTTATTATGGCCAACAGTCAGCAATGTCTGGGTTGTCATGCTTGTGAAATCGCCTGTGTCATGGCTCACAATGACGAGCAACATGTCCTGAGCCAACACCATTTTCATCCCCGAATTACGGTTATCAAACATCAGCAGCAACGTAGTGCAGTGACCTGTCACCATTGTGAAGATGCGCCCTGCGCCCGTAGCTGCCCTAATGGCGCAATCAGCCACGTTGATGACAGCATTCAGGTCAATCAGCAAAAGTGTATTGGCTGTAAATCCTGCGTGGTGGCCTGTCCATTTGGTACGATGCAAATCGTTCTGACACCCGTTGCGGTAGGAAAAGTAAAAGCCACGGCGCATAAATGCGACCTTTGTGCAGGGCGCGAAAACGGTCCTGCCTGTGTCGAAAATTGCCCGGCGGACGCGCTGCAACTGGTCACTGACGCCGCACTCTCCGGCATGGCGAAATCCCGCCGCTTGCGCACCGCACGTCAGGAACATCAACCGTGGCATGCCAGTACCGCGGCGCAAGAAATGCCGGTAATGAGTAAAGTCGAGCAAATGCAGGCAACGCCCGCGCGTGGCGAGCCAGATAAACTGGCGATTGAAGCGCGCAAAACCGGTTTTGATGAAATTTATCTGCCATTCCGTGCCGATCAGGCACAACGGGAAGCCTCGCGCTGCCTTAAGTGCGGCGAGCACAGCGTTTGTGAATGGACCTGCCCGCTGCATAACCATATACCGCAGTGGATTGAACTGGTGAAAGCCGGAAACATCGACGCCGCCGTCGAGCTTTCTCACCAGACCAACACCCTGCCGGAAATTACCGGACGCGTTTGCCCGCAAGACCGTTTGTGTGAAGGTGCCTGTACTATTCGCGATGAGCACGGCGCAGTAACTATCGGTAACATTGAACGCTACATTTCAGATCAGGCGTTGGCGAAAGGTTGGCGTCCTGACTTAAGCCATGTCACCAAAGTGGACAAGCGGGTGGCGATTATCGGTGCGGGTCCGGCAGGGCTGGCCTGTGCAGATGTTCTCACCCGCAATGGCGTGGCGGTGACGGTGTACGATCGCCATCCAGAAATCGGTGGCTTGCTCACTTTCGGCATTCCTTCTTTCAAACTGGATAAATCCCTGCTGGCACGCCGTCGGGAAATCTTCAGCGCGATGGGGATTCACTTCGAACTCAATTGTGAAGTGGGTAAAGATGTCTCTTTGAATTCGCTTTTGGAACAATACGACGCGGTCTTCGTTGGCGTAGGCACTTACCGTTCCATGAAAGCGGGTTTACCCAATGAAGATGCGCCGGGCGTTTATGACGCGCTGCCGTTCCTCATCGCCAATACTAAACAGGTGATGGGACTCGAAGAGCTACCGGAAGAGCCGTTTATCAATACTGCCGGACTTAACGTCGTGGTACTGGGCGGCGGCGACACCGCGATGGACTGTGTGCGTACTGCGCTGCGCCACGGCGCGAGTAACGTCACCTGCGCTTATCGTCGTGATGAAGCTAACATGCCAGGCTCGAAGAAAGAGGTGAAGAACGCCCGTGAAGAGGGGGCCAACTTCGAATTTAACGTCCAGCCGGTGGCGCTTGAACTGAATGAACAAGGTCACGTCTGCAGGATTCGTTTCCTGCGCACGCGTCTTGGCGAGCCGGACGCCCAGGGACGTCGGCGTCCAGTGCCGGTGGAAGGCAGTGAATTTGTCATGCCAGCCGATGCGGTGATTATGGCGTTTGGCTTCAATCCGCACGGGATGCCGTGGCTGGAGTCGCACGGTGTAACGGTAGACAAATGGGGCCGCATCATCGCGGATGTGGAAAGCCAGTACCGTTACCAGACCACGAATCCGAAAATCTTCGCCGGTGGTGACGCCGTGCGTGGTGCGGATCTGGTGGTTACCGCAATGGCAGAAGGACGTCATGCGGCACAGGGGATCATTGACTGGCTGGGCGTAAAATCAGTCAAATCTCACTGATAGCCTGCGCAGACAAACCCGACTTCACAGCGTAAGATAATTGTTCATTTCGCGCTGTGGAGTCGGTATGACGCAACAAATCACCCTCGTTAAAGACAAAATTCTCTCCGATAACTATTTCACCCTGCACAACATTACTTACGATCTCACGCGCAAAGATGGCGAAGTTATCCGCCATAAACGTGAAGTTTACGATCGCGGTAATGGTGCGACGATCCTCCTGTACAACGCGAAGAAAAAGACCGTGGTTCTGATTCGCCAGTTCCGCGTCGCTACCTGGGTTAATGGCAATGAAAGCGGGCAACTGATTGAAACCTGCGCCGGGCTGCTGGATAACGACGAACCGGAAGTGTGCATTCGCAAGGAAGCGATTGAAGAGACGGGCTATGAAGTTGGCGAAGTCCGCAAATTATTTGAACTGTATATGTCGCCAGGCGGTGTGACTGAGCTAATCCACTTTTTTATCGCCGAATACAGTGACAGCCAGCGCGCTAACGCCGGTGGTGGTGTCGAAGATGAAGATATTGAAGTGCTTGAGCTGCCGTTCAGCCAGGCGCTGGAGATGATTAAAACCGGCGAGATACGTGACGGTAAGACGGTGTTATTGCTTAACTATTTGCAAATGTCACATTTAATGGACTGAAAAATAACAATAATATTTCGTTGTTTATTATTGGCTCAATCCGACAAATCCGATTGAGCCGCGCTACCTGCGCAACGAAGATACGACTTGTGCTGTTTGTTTGAACTTCTGGGGTCGTACCGTCCATGCGATATCGCATTTTCCTTCTCTTTTTTTTCGTTTTGTTGCCGATGTCTTTGGTGTGGGCGGCACCAGCGCAACGGGCGTTTTCCGACTGGCAGGTCACCTGTAATAATCAAAATTTCTGTGTAGCGCGCAATACGGGCGATCATAATGGACTGGTGATGACCCTGAGCCGCAGCGCCGGGGCGCATACCGATGCCGTTTTACGTATTGAGCGCGGCGGGTTGAAGTCGCCGGATGCGTCAGAAGGGGAGATAGCGCCACGGCTGCTGTTAGATGGTGAGCCGTTGGCGTTAAGTGGTGACAAGTGGCGGATTTCACCATGGTTATTAGTAACCGATGATACGGCAACCATCACCGCGTTTTTGCAGATGATTCAGGAAGGGAGGGCGATCACCTTACGCGACGGCAATCAGACTATTTCTCTGAGTGGCTTAAAAGCGGCGTTGTTGTTTATTGATGCCCAGCAAAAGCGCGTTGGCAGTGAGACCGCGTGGATAAAGAAAGGGGACGAACCGCCGCTCAGCGTACCGCCAGCGCCTGCGCTGAAAGAGGTCGTGGTGGTTAACCCAACGCCGACGCCACTCTCACGCGAAGAACGTAACGATTTGCTGGATTATGGAAACTGGCGGATGAATGGTCTGCGCTGTTCGCTTGATCCGTTACGTCGTGAGGTGAATGTCACTGCGCTGACCGATGATAAAGCGCTGATGATGATTAGCTGTGAGGCTGGGGCCTATAACACCATTGATTTGGCATGGATTGTGTCGCGTAAAAAGCCGCTGGCCTCGCGCCCGGTACGGTTGCGTTTGCCGTTCAACAACGGTCAGGAGACCAATGAACTGGAACTGATGAACGCAACATTCGATGAAAAATCGCGTGAACTGGTGACCTTAGCAAAAGGGCGCGGATTAAGCGATTGTGGCATTCAGGCGCGCTGGCGCTTTGACGGTCAGCGTTTTCGCCTGGTGCGTTACGCCGCAGAACCCACCTGCGATAACTGGCATGGGCCAGACGCCTGGCCCACGTTGTGGATCACCCGTTAAACAAAATCCCAGATGCGCCCCTAAAAAGCGCACGGACCGTCCCCTCGCCCCTCTGGGGAGAGGGTTAGGGTGAGGGGAACATACAGCATCCGGCGATCACCATCAGGCACCTTTCACTCCCAGTACCTTATGCGCTTTTGCCACAATATTCTCGGCGGTAAAGCCAAAGAACGGGAACAGCTTATCCGCCGGAGCTGATTCCCCATAACCTGTCATCCCGACAATTGCCCCTTTCAGGCCAACATATTTGTACCAGTAATCGGCAATACCCGCTTCTACTGCCACGCGGGCAGAAACATTTGAAGGCAGTACCGACTCCCGATATTTCTCATCCTGGGCATCGAAAATATCGGTCGAGGGCAGGGAAACTACGCGAACATTGCGACCTTCTCCCGCTAATTTCTCTGCCGCTTGCAGGGTGATTTCCATCTCTGAACCGGTGGCAATCAGAATAATATCTGGCTTACCGCCGCTGTCTTTCAGCACATAACCGCCACGAGCAATCTCTTTAACCTGATCCGGTGTTCGTTCTACCTGTGCCAGATTCTGCCTTGAGAGGATCAGTGCTGTCGGTCCGTTGTGGCGCTCAACCGCCAGCTTCCAGCCAACCGCCGCTTCCACCTGATCGCACGGTCGCCAGGTGCTGAAATTTGGCGTTAAGCGCAGACTAGCCAGTTGCTCAACAGCCTGGTGCGTCGGACCATCTTCGCCCAGACCAATTGAGTCGTGGGTATAAACCATAATCTGCCGCGCTTTCATCAGTGCCGCCATCCGCGCGGCGTTACGGGCGTATTCAACAAACATCAGGAACGTCGCGGTATACGGCACAAAGCCGCCGTGGTGCGCGATGCCGTTGGCGATAGCGGTCATACCAAATTCACGCACCCCGTAGTGAATGTAGTTGCCCGCCGGATCTTCCTTCAGCGAAACAGAACCTTTCCAGATGGTCAGGTTGCTGGGAGCCAGATCCGCCGAACCGCCGAGCAACTCAGGCAGCATCGGCCCGTAAGCGTTAAGCGTATTTTGCGAAGCCTTACGGGTAGCGATTTTCGCCGGATTCGCCTGCAACTCATTGATATATTTCTGAGTCGTTTTCTCCCAGTCCTTCGGCAAACCGCCGCTCATCCGACGGGTAAACTCTTCTGCCAGTTGCGGATGAGCCTTTTTATAGGCGGCAAACTTCTCATTCCAGCTCTGCTGCGCTTTTTCGCCTTTTTCACGGGCATCCCAGGCGTGATAAATCTCTTTAGGGATCTCAAATGGCGGATGGTGCCAGCCCAGTTTTTGCCGTGCCAGAGCTACTTCTTCTTCCCCCAGCGGTGCGCCGTGCGCCTCTTCCTTACCTGCTTTATTCGGCGAACCAAAGCCAATCACCGTACGGCAGATAATCAGCGACGGCTTATCTTTCACGCTTTGCGCTTCAAGGATCGCTTCCTTCACCGCCTGCGGATCGTGGCCGTCGATTTCATGGATCACATGCCAGTGATAGGCTTCAAAACGTTTTGCCGTATCGTCGGTAAACCAGCCTTCGGTTTCACCGTCGATGGAAATACCGTTGTGATCGTAAAAACCAATCAGCTTGCCCAGCCCCAGCGTGCCCGCCAGCGAACAGACTTCGTGAGAGATACCTTCCATCAGGCAGCCGTCGCCCATAAACACATAGGTGAAGTGATCGACAATTTCATGATCCGGCTGATTAAATTGCGCCGCCAGCGTACGCTCTGCTATCGCCAGCCCGACGGCGTTCGCCAAACCTTGTCCAAGAGGACCGGTGGTGGTTTCAACACCTGGCGTATAGCCGATTTCCGGGTGACCAGGGGTTTTCGAATGCAACTGACGGAAGTTCTTCAGTTCTTCCAGTGGCAGGTCGTAACCGGTCAGATGCAGCAAACTGTAGAGCAGCATCGACGCGTGACCGTTGGAAAGAATAAAGCGGTCACGGTCATACCAGGTTGGGTCGGTGGGGTTATGTTTAAGAAAATCGTTCCACAGCACTTCGGCAATATCAGCCATGCCCATCGGCGCGCCGGGATGACCAGAATTGGCTTTTTGTACCGCATCCATACTGAGTGCACGAATCGCATTGGCAAGGTCTTTTCGGGACATATAACACTCCGTGGCTGGTTTATAGTTTGGCGGCAAGAAGATCTTCCAGTTTGCGTTGATCAACGGCGAACAGACGAATGCCTTCAGACAGTTTTTCTACCGCCATCGCATCCTGATTGTGCTCCCAACGGAACTCCGCTTCGCTCATGGGAGCTGGGCGTGGGAACGTCTGAGAAGGTGGGATTAATTTACGTACCACTGGCGAAACTTTTTCCTGTAGCTCCTTCAGCAAATTCGGTGCGATAGTCAGTCGGTCGCAGCCGGTTAAGGCGAGGATTTGTTCGGTGCGACGGAAGCTCGCGCCCATCACAATGGTTTCATAGTGGTGTTGCTTATAGTAGTCGTAGATATTGCGTACTGATTTAACGCCTGGATCTTCTTCCACCACATACGGGTCCATCGGCTTGCGTGCCTGATACCAGTCATAAATACGCCCGACAAACGGCGAAATCAGAAAAACGCCTGCTTCTGCACAGGCCCGCGCCTGTGCAAAAGAAAACAGCAGCGTCAGGTTGCAGTTGATACCTTCTTTTTCCAGCTCTTCTGCCGCGCGAATTCCTTCCCAGGTCGAAGCCAGCTTGATCAGAATGCGCGATTTCTCAACGCCTTGTTGCTGATACAAGTCCACCAGATGGCGCGCCTTCTCAATACTCTTTTCTTTATCAAAAGAGAGGCGTGCATCAACTTCTGTTGACACGCGACCGGGTACGATTTTGAGAATTTCAGCACCGAAATTGACCGCCAGTTTGTCACACGCTGCGACCACCTGTTGTTCCTGGGTCTTGCCATTTTTTTTACCCCAGGCGATAGCATCGTCTATTAAATGCTCATATTGTGATAATCCGGCAGCCTTGAGTAACAGCGAAGGATTGGTGGTGGCATCCTGGGGATGATAATGGCGAATGGACTCAATATCGCCGCTGTCTGCCACGACAGTGGTGAACTGTTTGATGCCGTCTAACTCGTTCATAGGAAATACTCCTTGAAAAGTAAAGTGTTAGATGAGTGCGTTAATTCACACTTCTGAGAAATTTCGCTAAACGCATCAAAAAAGCATAGCAGACAGGCATGGTATTGCTGGATTAAGCAGGTAACATCAGTGTTATATGATTATTACCAAAACATTATATTAATGGTGAGAGTTTGGACTTGCTCAAAGTCTGTAGACTCCGGCAGGGTAATAATGTGCGCCACGTTGTGGACAGGGGCTGTTGCCCACACACTTTATTTGTGAACGTTACGTGAAAGGAACAACCAAATGGATGACCAGTTAAAACAAAGTGCACTTGATTTCCATGAATTTCCAGTTCCAGGGAAAATCCAGGTTTCTCCAACCAAGCCTCTGGCAACGCAGCGCGATCTGGCGCTGGCCTACTCACCAGGCGTTGCCGCACCTTGTCTTGAAATCGAAAAAGACCCGTTAAAAGCCTACAAATATACCGCGCGCGGTAACCTGGTAGCGGTGATCTCTAACGGTACGGCGGTGCTGGGGTTAGGCAACATTGGCGCGCTGGCAGGCAAACCGGTGATGGAAGGCAAGGGCGTTCTGTTTAAGAAATTCGCCGGGATTGATGTATTTGACATTGAAGTTGATGAACTCGACCCGGACAAATTTATTGAAGTCGTCGCTGCGCTCGAACCGACCTTCGGCGGCATCAACCTCGAAGACATTAAAGCGCCAGAATGTTTCTATATTGAACAGAAACTGCGCGAGCGGATGAATATTCCGGTATTCCACGACGATCAGCACGGCACGGCAATTATCAGCACTGCCGCCATCCTCAACGGCTTGCGCGTGGTGGAGAAAAACATCTCCGACGTGCGGATGGTGGTTTCTGGCGCGGGTGCCGCAGCAATCGCCTGTATGAACCT
Organism: Escherichia sp. E.sYA108; assembly: GCF_011754335.1. Lineage (NCBI taxonomy): Bacteria > Pseudomonadati > Pseudomonadota > Gammaproteobacteria > Enterobacterales > Enterobacteriaceae > Escherichia > Escherichia sp. E.sYA108. Next base: position 1,438,156 of record NZ_JAAQVZ010000001.1, read on the forward strand.
GCTGGTAGCGCTGGGTCTGCAAAAACATAACATCGTGGTTTGCGATTCAAAAGGCGTTATCTATCAGGGCCGTGAGCCAAACATGGCGGAAACCAAAGCCGCATACGCGGTGGTGGATGACGGTAAACGTACCCTCGATGATGTGATTGAAGGCGCGGATATTTTCCTCGGCTGTTCCGGCCCGAAAGTGCTGACCCAGGAAATGGTGAAGAAAATGGCCCGTGCGCCAATGATCCTGGCGCTGGCGAACCCGGAACCGGAAATTCTGCCGCCGCTGGCGAAAGAAGTGCGTCCGGATGCCATCATCTGTACCGGCCGTTCCGACTACCCGAACCAGGTGAACAACGTCCTTTGCTTCCCGTTTATCTTCCGTGGCGCGCTGGACGTTGGCGCAACCGCCATCAACGAAGAGATGAAACTGGCGGCAGTACGCGCGATTGCAGAACTGGCCCATGCGGAACAGAGTGAAGTGGTGGCTTCAGCGTATGGCGATCAGGATCTGAGCTTTGGTCCGGAATACATCATTCCAAAACCGTTTGATCCGCGCTTGATCGTTAAGATCGCTCCTGCGGTGGCGAAAGCGGCGATGGAGTCGGGCGTGGCGACGCGTCCGATTGCTGATTTCGACGTCTACATCGACAAGCTGACAGAGTTCGTTTACAAAACTAACCTGTTTATGAAGCCGATTTTCTCCCAGGCTCGCAAAGCGCCGAAGCGCGTAGTTCTGCCGGAAGGGGAAGAGGCGCGCGTTCTGCATGCCACTCAGGAACTGGTAACGCTGGGACTGGCGAAACCGATCCTTATTGGTCGTCCGAACGTGATCGAAATGCGCATTCAGAAACTGGGCTTGCAGATCAAGTCGGGCGTTGATTTTGAGATCGTCAATAACGAATCCGATCCGCGCTTTAAAGAGTACTGGACCGAATACTTCCAGATCATGAAGCGTCGCGGTGTCACTCAGGAGCAGGCGCAGCGTGCGCTGATCAGTAACCCGACAGTGATCGGCGCGATCATGGTTCAGCGTGGCGAAGCCGATGCAATGATTTGCGGTACGGTGGGCGATTATCATGAACACTTTAGCGTGGTGAAAAATGTCTTTGGTTATCGTGATGGCGTTCACACCGCAGGTGCAATGAACGCGCTGCTGTTGCCGAGTGGTAACACCTTTATTGCCGATACCTACGTCAATGATGAGCCTGATGCAGAAGAGCTGGCGGAGATCACCTTGATGGCGGCAGAAACTGTTCGTCGTTTTGGTATTGAGCCGCGTGTGGCTCTGTTGTCGCACTCCAACTTTGGTTCTTCTGACTGCCCGTCGTCGAGCAAAATGCGTCAGGCGCTGGAACTGGTCAGGGAACGTGCGCCAGAACTGATGATTGATGGTGAAATGCACGGCGATGCAGCGCTGGTGGAAGCGATTCGCAACGACCGTATGCCGGACAGCCCTTTGAAAGGTTCCGCTAATATTCTGGTGATGCCGAACATGGAAGCTGCCCGCATTAGTTACAACTTACTGCGCGTTTCCAGCTCGGAAGGTGTGACTGTCGGCCCGGTGCTGATGGGGGTGGCGAAACCGGTTCACGTGTTAACGCCGATCGCATCGGTACGTCGTATCGTCAACATGGTGGCGCTGGCCGTGGTTGAAGCGCAAACCCAACCGCTGTAATTCTTTTTTAACTCTCACGCTTACCCTGAATATTCAGGGTAAGCGGTTTAGCTGCAATATATTAGTAAAGTTTATTACTGAGTTTGCGAATAATAAAAAAATCAGTATATAAAATATTTCGATATTATTTTATTTATATTCATGCGTTGCATATGAAAGTTTATGCACCACAGCAAATATCTCTCCATTCTTAGTGATCTACCTCACCTTTTAAACGCGCTTGCCGAATTTTGTTATTTACTCTGACGAAAAATTGTCACGATACACGAAAGTTTTTCACAGGCGGCGACTCATGGATAAAGAACGCATCATTCAGGAATTTGTGCCCGGTAAACAGGTCACACTGGCGCATCTCATCGCGCATCCCGGCGAGGAACTGGCGAAGAAAATCGGCGTTCCGGATGCGGGCGCAATCGGCATTATGACGCTAACTCCCGGAGAAACGGCGATGATCGCCGGTGATTTAGCGTTGAAAGCCGCCGATGTGCATATCGGTTTTCTCGATCGTTTTAGTGGCGCGCTGGTGATTTATGGCTCGGTGGGCGCAGTAGAAGAAGCGTTATCACAAACCGTCAGTGGTTTAGGACGCTTATTAAATTATACGCTTTGTGAAATGACCAAAAGTTAATACGAGGCATTCATGAAACGAATTGCGTTTGTGGGGACCGTCGGGGCAGGAAAAACAACGTTATTTAATGCGTTGCAGGGGAATTATACCCTCGCAAGAAAAACACAGGCCGTGGAATTTAATGATAATGGCGATATTGATACGCCGGGTGAATATTTTAGCCATCCCCGCTGGTATCACGCCTTAATTACCACGCTACAGGATGTGGACATGCTGATCTATGTCCACGGCGCGAATGACCCGGAAAGTCGGTTGCCTGCCGGGTTGCTGGATATTGGCGTCAGCAAACGGCAAATCGCCGTCATCAGTAAAACGGACATGCCAGATGCTGACGTCGCCGCAACGCGAAAGTTATTGCTTGAGACGGGCTTCGAAGAGCCGATTTTCGAGCTAAACAGCCACGACCCGCAAAGCGTGCAGCAACTGGTGGATTATCTGGCATCTCTCACCAAACAGGAGGAAGCAGGTGAAAAAACTCATCACAGCGAATGATATTCGTGAAGCACACGCGCGCGGCAAACTGGCAATGTCCGTGGTTCTGCGCGCCAGCATTATTACCCCGGAAGCCCGTGAAGTGGCTGATCTGTTGGGTTTTACCATCACCGAATGTGATGAATCGATCCCGGTAACGGCGTCTGTTCCCGCCAGCGCATCAGCCGATAAAACCGAAAGCCAGCGCATCCGTGAAACCATTATCGCCCAACTGCCGGAAGGTCAGTTTACCGAAAGCCTGGTCGCGCAGCTGATGGAAAAAGTGATGAAGGAAAAACAGTCGCTGGAACAGGGTGCACTGCAGCCGAGCTTTAAATCGGTGACCGGCAAAGGCGGCATCAAAGTTATTGATGGCAGCAGCGTCAAGTTTGGTCGTTTCGACGGCGCACAACCGCACTGCGTAGGCTTGACTGATCTCGTGACCGGAGACGACGGCAGCAGTATGGCCGCTGGTTTCATGCAGTGGGAGAACGCCTTCTTTCCGTGGACCCTGAACTACGACGAAATCGACATGGTGCTGGAAGGGGAGCTGCATGTTCGCCATGAAGGCGAAACTATGATCGCCAAAGCGGGCGATGTGATGTTTATCCCGAAAGGCTCCAGCATCGAATTTGGTACGACATCCAGCGTGAAATTCCTGTATGTCGCCTGGCCGGCTAACTGGCAATCCCTATGAAAGATTTCATCACCGAAGCATGGCTAAGAGCGAACCATACGCTCAGCGAAGGCGCAGAGATCCATCTCCCTGCGGACAGTCGCCTGACGCCCTCTGCCCGGGAGTTACTGGAAAGCCGCCATCTGCGCATCAAGTTTATTGACGAGCAGGGCCGCCTGTTTGTTGACGATGAACAGCAGCAGCCGCAGCCCGTTCACGGGCTGACCAGTAGCGATGAACATCCGCAGGCGTGCTGCGAACTGTGCCGCCAGCCGGTAGCAAAAAAGCCGGATACGCTGACTCACCTGTCGGCGGAAAAAATGGTCGCCAAAAGCGATCCGCGTCTGGGTTTTCGCGCTGTTCTCGACAGCACCATTGCGCTGGCAGTGTGGCTGCAAATTGAACTGGCGGAACCGTGGCAGCCGTGGCTGGCGGATATCCGTTCGCGTCTTGGCAACATTATGCGTGCCGATGCGCTGGGGGAACCGTTGGGCTGTCAGGCGATTGTCGGGCTTTCTGACGAAGATCTGCATCGGCTTTCTCACCAGCCGCTGCGTTATCTCGACCACGATCATCTGGTGCCGGAAGCCAGCCACGGGCGCGATGCGGCGTTGCTGAATCTGTTACGCACCAAAGTGCGGGAAACCGAAACCGTAGCGGCGCAGGTCTTTATCACCCGCAGCTTTGAAGTATTACGCCCGGACATTTTGCAGGCGCTGAACCGCCTTTCCAGCACGGTCTACGTGATGATGATCCTGAGCGTAACGAAGCAGCCGCTAACGGTGAAGCAGATCCAACAACGACTGGGGGAAACGCAATGATTATTAAACGTTGTCGTGAACTGGCGTTGCGAGCGCCCGCCAGAGTAGTTTTTCCGGATGCGTTAGATCAACGTGTGCTGAAAGCTGCGCAATATTTACATCAACAAGGTCTGGCAACGCCCATTCTGGTCGCCAATCCGTTTGAACTTCGTCAGTTTGCGCTCAGTCACGGCGTGGCGATGGACGGGCTACAGGTGATAGATCCGCATGGCAACCTCGCAATGCGGGAAGAATTTGCTCATCGCTGGCTGGCCCGCGCGGGCGAAAAAACGCCGCCGGATGCGCTGGAAAAACTTACCGATCCGCTGATGTTCGCCGCCGCAATGGTCAGCGCCGGTAAAGCGGATGTCTGTATCGCGGGCAACCTCTCTTCCACGGCGAATGTGCTGCGTGCCGGATTACGCATTATCGGCTTGCAGCCAGGCTGTAAAACGCTCTCATCCATTTTCCTGATGCTGCCACAGTACAGCGGTCCGGCGTTGGGCTTTGCCGATTGCAGCGTGGTGCCGCAGCCGACGGCGGCACAACTGGCGGATATCGCGCTTGCCAGCGCCGAAACCTGGCGCGCCATCACCGGAGAAGAACCGCGCGTGGCGATGCTGTCGTTTTCCAGTAACGGTAGTGCCCGTCACCCCTGCGTTGCCAACGTCCAGCAGGCGACAGAAATCGTCCGTGAGCGCGCACCAAAGCTGGTTGTCGATGGCGAGTTGCAGTTTGACGCCGCCTTCGTGCCGGAAGTGGCGGCGCAAAAAGCGCCTGCCAGCCCGTTACAGGGCAAAGCTAATGTGATGGTTTTTCCGTCGCTGGAAGCCGGAAATATTGGCTACAAAATCGCACAACGACTTGGCGGATATCGTGCCGTCGGGCCATTGATACAAGGACTTGCCGCGCCGATGCACGATCTCTCTCGTGGTTGTAGCGTGCAGGAAATTATCGAACTGGCGCTGGTGGCAGCTGTGCCGCGTCAGACAGAAGTGAACCGCGAAAGCAGTTTACAAACACTGGTTGAATGAACGGTCCCGTTCTGGACCCTGATAAAGAGGAAAGCACAATGGAAGCATTAGGAATGATCGAAACCCGGGGCCTGGTTGCACTGATTGAGGCTTCTGACGCGATGGTTAAAGCTGCGCGCGTCAAGCTGGTTGGTGTTAAGCAGATTGGCGGCGGCCTGTGTACTGCCATGGTTCGTGGTGATGTTGCAGCCTGTAAAGCCGCGACCGATGCAGGTGCCGCAGCGGCACAGCGTATCGGCGAGCTGGTATCTGTACACGTTATCCCGCGTCCGCACGGCGACCTGGAAGAAGTCTTCCCGATCGGCCTGAAAGGCGATAGCAGCAACCTGTAATCACCCTGTGTGACGTCGATTCGGGCGTCACGCTCTCTCCTTTTTCATTTTACCTTCCGCGGAGGGTAGGGGGAGCTTTTACCTGAAATACGCCACGGAGGCGGGTATGAAACTGGCAGTCGTCACTGGACAAATTGTTTGTACCGTACGCCATCACGGACTGGCGCATGACAAATTGCTGATGGTGGAAATGATTGATCCACAAGGTAATCCTGACGGGCAATGCGCCGTCGCCATCGACAATATTGGCGCGGGAACCGGGGAGTGGGTGTTACTGGTGAGTGGCAGTTCCGCCCGCCAGGCGCATAAAAGCGAAACGTCACCGGTCGATCTGTGCGTGATTGGCATCGTCGATGAGGTGGTGTCTGGCGGTCAGGTCATTTTCCACAAATAAGGCAGAACATCATGAATCAACAGGATATTGAACAGGTGGTGAAAGCGGTACTGCTGAAAATGCAAAGCAGTGACACGCCGCCCGCCGCCGTTCATGAGATGGGCGTTTTCGCGTCCCTGGATGACGCCGTTGCGGCAGCCAAAGTCGCCCAGCAAGGGTTAAAAAGCGTGGCAATGCGCCAGTTAGCCATTGCTGCCATTCGTGAAGCAGGCGAAAAACACGCCAGAGATTTAGCGGAACTTGCCGTCAGTGAAACCGGCATGGGGCGCGTTGAAGATAAATTTGCCAAAAACGTCGCTCAGGCGCGCGGCACACCAGGCGTTGAGTGCCTCTCTCCGCAAGTGCTGACTGGCGACAACGGCCTGACCCTAATTGAAAACGCACCCTGGGGCGTGGTGGCTTCGGTGACGCCTTCCACTAACCCGGCGGCAACCGTAATTAACAACGCCATCAGCCTGATTGCCGCGGGCAACAGCGTCATTTTTGCCCCGCATCCGGCGGCGAAAAAAGTCTCCCAGCGGGCGATCACGCTGCTCAACCAGGCGATTGTTGCCGCAGGCGGGCCGGAAAACTTACTGGTTACCGTAGCAAATCCGGATATCGAAACCGCGCAACGCTTATTCAAGTTTCCGGGTATCGGCCTGCTGGTGGTGACCGGCGGCGAAGCGGTAGTGGAAGCGGCGCGCAAACACACCAATAAACGCCTGATTGCGGCAGGTGCCGGTAACCCGCCGGTAGTGGTGGATGAAACCGCCGACCTCGCCCGTGCTGCTCAGTCCATCGTCAAAGGCGCTTCTTTCGATAACAACATCATTTGTGCCGACGAAAAGGTACTGATTGTTGTTGATAGCGTAGCCGATGAACTGATGCGTCTGATGGAAGGCCAGCATGCGGTGAAACTGACCGCAGAGCAGGCGCAGCAACTGCAATCGGTGTTGCTGAAAAATATCGACGAGCGCGGAAAAGGCACCGTCAGCCGTGACTGGGTTGGTCGCGATGCGGCGAAAATCGCGGCGGCAATCGGCCTGAACGTCCCGTCAGAAACGCGACTGCTGTTTGTAGAAACCACCGCAGAACATCCGTTTGCCGTGACCGAACTGATGATGCCGGTGCTGCCCGTCGTGCGCGTCGCCAACGTGGCGGATGCCATTGCGCTGGCGGTGAAACTGGAAGGCGGTTGCCACCACACGGCGGCAATGCACTCGCGCAATATCGAAAACATGAACCAGATGGCGAACGCCATTGATACCAGCATTTTCGTTAAGAACGGACCGTGTATTGCCGGGCTGGGGCTGGGCGGGGAAGGCTGGACCACGATGACCATCACCACGCCAACCGGTGAAGGGGTAACCAGCGCGCGGACGTTTGTCCGTCTGCGTCGCTGTGTATTAGTCGATGCGTTTCGCATTGTTTAAGGAGTAACCGATGGCGCACGATGAACAATGGCTCACCCCACGTCTGCAAACGGCGGCAACGCTGTGTAACCAGACGCCTGCCGCGACGGAATCTCCGCTGTGGCTGGGGGTGGATCTGGGCACTTGCGATGTGGTGTCGATGGTTGTCGACCGCGACGGTCAGCCGGTGGCGGTATGCCTCGACTGGGCTGATGTGGTCCGCGACGGCATCGTCTGGGATTTCTTCGGTGCGGTCACCATTGTTCGACGCCATCTCGACACCCTCGAGCAGCAATTCGGTCGCCGTTTTAGCCATGCGGCGACCTCTTTTCCTCCAGGTACGGACCCGCGTATTTCCATCAACGTGCTGGAGTCTGCCGGACTGGAAGTGAGCCATGTGCTGGATGAGCCAACCGCAGTCGCGGATCTGCTGCAACTGGACAACGCCGGTGTAGTGGATATCGGCGGTGGCACTACTGGTATTGCCATCGTGAAAAAGGGCAAGGTGACGTACTCGGCGGATGAAGCCACCGGCGGACATCACATCTCTCTGACTCTCGCCGGAAATCGCCGTATTTCGCTGGAAGAGGCAGAGCAGTACAAACGCGGTCACGGTGACGAGATTTGGCCCGCGGTGAAACCGGTGTACGAAAAAATGGCGGACATTGTGGCCCGGCATATTGAAGGGCAGGGCATTACGGATTTATGGCTGGCGGGCGGTTCCTGTATGCAACCGGGCGTAGCTGCGCTGTTTTGCAAACAATTTCCGGCGTTACAGGTGCATTTACCGCAGCACAGTTTGTTTATGACCCCGCTGGCAATCGCCAGTAGTGGGCGAGAGAAAGCGGAGGGGATCTATGCAAAGTGAATTGCAAACGGCGCTTTTTCAGGCGTTCGATACCCTGAATCTGCAACGGGTAAAAACATTTAGCGTTCCACCGGTGACGCTTTGCGGTCCGGGCGCGGTGAGCAGTTGTGGGCAGCAAGCGCAAACGCGTGGGTTGAAACATCTGTTCGTGATGGCAGACAGCTTTTTGCATCAGGCAGGGATGACCGCCGGGCTGACACGTAGCCTGGCCGTTAAAGGTATCGCCATGACGCTCTGGCCATGTCCGGTGGGCGAACCGTGCATCACCGACGTGTGTGCAGCCGTGGCGCAGTTGCGTGAATCAGGTTGTGACGGGGTGATCGCGTTTGGCGGCGGCTCGGTGCTGGATGCGGCGAAAGCCGTTGCGTTGCTGGTGACGAACCCCGATAGCACGCTGGCAGAAATGTCAGAAACCAGCGTCCTGCAACCGCGCCTGCCGTTGATTGCCATTCCAACGACCGCCGGAACCGGCTCTGAAACGACTAACGTGACGGTGATTATCGATGCGGTAAGCGGGCGCAAACAGGTGTTAGCCCATGCCTCGCTGATGCCGGATGTCGCGATTCTCGACGCTGCGCTGACCGAAGGCGTGCCGTCGCATGTCACGGCGATGACTGGCATTGATGCGTTAACCCATGCCATTGAAGCGTACAGCGCGCTGAACGCTACACCGTTTACCGACAGCCTGGCGATTGGTGCCATTGCGATGATTGGCAAATCACTGCCGAAAGCGGTGGGCTACGGCCATGACCTTGCCGCGCGCGAGAGCATGTTGCTGGCTTCATGTATGGCGGGAATGGCGTTTTCCAGCGCCGGGCTTGGGTTATGCCACGCGATGGCGCATCAGCCAGGGGCGGCGCTGCATATTCCGCACGGTCTGGCGAACGCCATGTTGTTGCCAACGGTGATGGAATTTAACCGGATGGTTTGTCGTGATCGGTTTAGTCAGATTGGTCGGGCGCTGCGAACTAAAAAATCCGACGATCGTGACGCTATTAACGCGGTAAGTGAGCTGATTGCTGAAGTTGGGATTGGTAAACGACTGGGCGATGTTGGTGCGACATCTGCGCATTACGGCGCATGGGCGCAGGCCGCGCTGGAAGATATTTGTCTGCGCAGTAACCCGCGTACCGCCAGCCTGGAGCAGATTGTCGGCCTGTACGCAGCGGCGCAATAAATGCCGGATGCGACGCTTGCCGCGTCTTATCCGGCCTACGGGATTGCACATGTAGGGCGGATAAGGCGTTCACGCCGCATCCGCCAGTGGCGCGGTGCAATTGCCGGATGCGACGCTTGCCGCGTCTTATCTGGCCTACGGGATTGCACATGTAGGGCGGATAAGGCGTTCACGCCGCATCCGCCAATAAATAACAACTAACAGGGAGTAAAGGCGATGGGAATTAACGAAATCATCATGTACATCATGATGTTCTTTATGCTGATAGCTGCCGTAGACAGGATCCTGTCGCAGTTCGGCGGTTCTGCTCGTTTCCTCGGTAAGTTCGGCAAAAGTATCGAAGGGGCCGGCGGCCAGTTTGAAGAAGGCTTTATGGCAATGGGCGCTCTGGGCCTGGCGATGGTCGGTATGACCGCGCTGGCACCGGTACTGGCCCACGTACTCGGGCCGGTGATTATCCCGGTTTACGAAATGCTCGGCGCAAACCCGTCAATGTTCGCCGGAACACTGCTGGCGTGCGATATGGGCGGCTTCTTCCTCGCCAAAGAGCTGGCGGGCGGTGACGTAGCAGCGTGGCTATACTCTGGGTTAATCCTCGGGTCGATGATGGGGCCAACGATTGTGTTTTCCATTCCAGTGGCGCTCGGCATTATCGAACCTTCTGACCGTCGTTATCTGGCGCTCGGCGTGCTGGCGGGCATAGTGACCATTCCGATTGGCTGTATCGCTGGTGGTCTGGTAGCGATGTACTCCGGTGTGCAGATCAACGGCCAGCCTGTTGAATTCACCTTTGCGCTGATCCTGATGAACATGATCCCGGTACTTATCGTTGCGGTGCTGGTGGCGCTGGGGCTGAAATTCATCCCGGAAAAAATGATCAACGGCTTCCAGATCTTCGCCAAATTCCTCGTTGCATTGATCACCCTCGGTCTTGCCGCTGCGGTAGTGAAATTCCTCCTTGGCTGGGAACTGATCCCGGGTCTTGATCCTATCTTTATGGCCCCTGGCGATAAACCCGGTGAAGTGATGCGCGCCATTGAAGTTATCGGCTCGATCTCCTGCGTTCTGTTAGGGGCGTATCCAATGGTACTGCTGCTGACTCGCTGGTTTGAAAAACCGCTGATGAGCGTCGGTAAGGTGCTGAATATGAACAATATCGCGGCAGCCGGCATGGTGGCAACGCTTGCCAACAACATTCCGATGTTTGGCATGATGAAGCAGATGGATACCCGCGGCAAAGTCATCAACTGCGCCTTCGCCGTTTCCGCTGCTTTCGCCCTGGGCGACCATTTAGGCTTCGCCGCTGCCAACATGAACGCCATGATCTTCCCGATGATTGTCGGCAAATTGATCGGCGGCGTAACGGCAATTGGCGTGGCGATGATGCTGGTGCCAAAAGAAGACGCGACCGCGGCTAAAACTGAAGCGGAGGCGCAATCGTGAACACTCGCCAGCTACTGAGCGTCGGTATCGATATCGGCACCACCACCACCCAGGTGATCTTCTCCCACCTGGAGCTGGTTAACCGTGCGGCGGTGTCGCAGGTGCCGCGCTACGAATTCATCAAACGCGAAATTAGCTGGCAAAGCCCGGTGTTCTTTACCCCTGTCGATAAACAGGGTGGTTTAAAAGAAGCGGAACTGAAAACCTTAATCCTCGAGCAATATCAGGCTGCGGGCATTGCGCCGGAAAGCGTTGATTCTGGTGCCATCATTATCACCGGTGAAAGCGCAAAAACCCGCAACGCTCGCCCGGCGGTGATGGCGCTCTCCCGGTCGCTGGGCGATTTTGTCGTCGCCAGCGCCGGGCCGCATCTTGAATCCGTGATCGCCGGACACGGTGCCGGGGCGCAAACCCTTTCTGAACAACGGCTGTGTCGGGTACTGAATATCGATATCGGCGGTGGCACCGCGAACTACGCCCTGTTCGATGCCGGAAAAATCAGCGGCACTGCCTGCCTCAACGTCGGCGGTCGCCTGCTGGAAACCGACAGCCAGGGGCGCGTGGTTTACGCTCATAAACCGGGGCAGATGATTGTGGATGAGTGCTTCGGTGCCGGTACTGACGCCCGTTCGCTGACCGGCGGGCAGCTGGTGCAGGTTACCCGCCGGATGGCAGAGCTGATTGTCGAAGTGATTGACGGAACGCTCTCGCCGCTCGCGCAGGCATTGATGCAAACCGATTTGCTGCCCGCAGGTGTTACGCCCGAAATCATTACGCTTTCTGGCGGGGTAGGCGAATGTTATCGCCACCAGCCCGCCGACCCGTTCTGTTTTGCCGATATAGGCCCGCTTCTGGCAACGGCGCTGCATGACCATCCGCGTCTGCGTGAGATGAACGTGCAGTTTCCGGCGCAAACCGTGCGCGCCACGGTGATTGGCGCGGGTGCTCATACCCTTTCGCTCTCTGGCAGCACAATCTGGCTGGAGGGCGTACAACTGCCGCTGCGCAATTTGCCGGTGGCGATCCCGATTGATGAAACGGATCTGGTCAGTGCCTGGCAACAGGCGCTGATTCAACTGGATCTTTGCCCCAAAACTGACGCGTACGTGCTGGCGCTTCCCGCCTCGCTGCCTGTGCGTTACGCCGCGGTACTGACGGTCATCAACGCGCTGGTCGATTTCGTCGCGCGTTTTCCGAATCCGCATCCCCTGCTGGTGGTGGCCGGGCAGGACTTTGGTAAAGCTCTGGGCATGTTGTTGCGCCCACAGCTACAACAACTCCCGTTGGCAGTCATTGACGAAGTGATTGTCCGCGCGGGGGACTATATCGACATTGGTACGCCTCTTTTTGGCGGATCGGTTGTGCCGGTGACGGTGAAATCACTCGCATTTCCTTCCTGAGGGAACGACTTATGAAACTAAAGACCACATTGTTCGGCAATGTATATCAGTTTAAGGATGTAAAAGAGGTGCTGGCTAAAGCCAACGAACTGCGTTCGGGGGATGTGCTGGCGGGCGTTGCTGCGGCAAGTTCACAGGAGCGCGTGGCGGCAAAGCAGGTGTTGTCGGAAATGACCGTAGCGGACATCCGCAATAATCCGGTGATTGCCTATGAAGATGACTGCGTGACGCGGCTGATTCAGGACGACGTTAACGAAACGGCCTATAACCAGATTAAAAACTGGAGCATCAGCGAACTGCGTGAGTATGTGCTGAGCGATGAAATCAGCGTGGACGACATTGCCTTTACCCGCAAAGGGCTGACCTCGGAAGTGGTGGCGGCGGTAGCGAAGATTTGCTCCAACGCGGACCTGATCTACGGCGCGAAGAAAATGCCGGTGATCAAAAAGGCCAATACCACCATCGGTATTCCGGGCACCTTTAGCGCCCGTTTGCAGCCGAACGATACCCGTGACGACGTGCAAAGTATCGCCGCGCAAATCTACGAAGGGCTTTCCTTTGGGGTGGGCGATGCGGTGATTGGCGTTAACCCGGTGACTGACGACGTGGAAAACTTAAGCCGCGTGTTGGATACCATCTATGGCGTGATCGACAAATTCAACATCCCAACTCAGGGCTGCGTACTGGCGCACGTCACCACCCAGATCGAAGCGATCCGTCGTGGCGCACCAGGCGGGCTGATTTTCCAGAGTATCTGCGGCAGCGAAAAAGGGCTGAAAGAGTTTGGCGTAGAGCTGGCGATGCTCGATGAAGCACGCGCAGTGGGCGCGGAGTTCAACCGTATCGCCGGGGAAAACTGTCTCTACTTCGAAACCGGACAAGGCTCGGCGCTATCCGCTGGCGCTAACTTCGGCGCAGACCAGGTGACGATGGAAGCGCGTAACTATGGGCTGGCGCGTCATTACGATCCGTTTATCGTCAACACCGTGGTCGGTTTTATTGGGCCGGAGTATCTCTACAACGACCGCCAGATTATCCGTGCGGGCTTAGAAGATCACTTTATGGGCAAGCTGAGCGGCATCTCTATGGGCTGTGACTGCTGCTACACCAACCACGCTGACGCTGACCAGAACCTCAACGAAAACCTGATGATCCTGCTCGCCACCGCAGGCTGCAACTACATCATGGGGATGCCGCTGGGTGATGACATCATGCTCAACTATCAGACCACCGCATTCCACGACACTGCCACTGTGCGTCAGTTACTGAATCTGCGTCCGTCACCGGAGTTTGAACGCTGGCTGGAAAGCATGGGCATTATGGCAAACGGTCGCCTGACCAAACGGGCGGGCGATCCGTCACTGTTCTTCTGATGACGCGGAGATAACACATCATGGATCAAAAACAGATTGAAGAAATTGTACGCAGTGTGATGGCGTCAATGGGACAAACGGCCCCCGCGCCGTCAGAAGCAAAGTGCGCCACCACCAACTGTGCGGCACCGGTGACCTCGGAAAGCTGCGCGCTGGATTTAGGTTCTGCGGAAGCAAAAGCGTGGATTGGTGTGGAAAACCCACATCGCGCGGACGTATTAACAGAACTGCGTCGCAGCACCGTGGCCCGCGTTTGTACCGGTCGTGCCGGTCCGCGTCCGCGCACCCAGGCGTTGCTGCGTTTCCTGGCCGATCACTCTCGTTCGAAAGATACCGTTCTGAAAGAAGTACCGGAAGAGTGGGTGAAAGCGCAGGGCTTGCTGGAAGTCCGCTCCGAAATCAGCGACAAAAATCTCTACCTGACTCGTCCGGATATGGGCCGCCGCCTGTGTGCAGAAGCTGTTGAAGCGCTGAAAGCACAGTGTGTTGCTAATCCGGACGTGCAGGTCGTTATTTCTGATGGCCTGTCAACTGATGCGATCACCGTGAACTACGAAGAGATCCTGCCGCCGCTGATGGCGGGCCTGAAGCAAGCCGGGCTGAAAGTCGGTACGCCATTCTTTGTACGTTATGGTCGCGTGAAGATTGAAGATCAGATCGGTGAGATCCTAGGCGCGAAAGTAGTGATCCTGCTGGTGGGCGAACGTCCGGGGTTGGGGCAGTCAGAAAGCCTCTCCTGCTACGCCGTTTACTCGCCGCGTATGGCGACCACCGTTGAGGCCGATCGCACCTGTATCTCTAATATTCACCAGGGCGGCACGCCGCCGGTTGAAGCCGCAGCCGTCATTGTGGATTTGGCGAAACGTATGCTGGAGCAGAAAGCATCCGGCATCAACATGACCCGATAAGGAGGCATCATGCCAGCTTTAGATTTGATTCGACCGTCGGTAACCGCCATGCGGGTGATTGCCTCCGTTAACGCCGAATTTGCACGTGAACTGAAATTGCCGCCGCATATTCGTAGCCTCGGGCTGATTTCTGCTGATTCAGATGACGTCACCTACATTGCGGCTGACGAAGCGACCAAGCAGGCGATGGTCGAAGTGGTATATGGTCGCTCGCTGTATGCGGGCGCTGCACACGGCCCGTCACCGACTGCCGGTGAGGTGCTGATTATGCTTGGTGGACCAAACCCGGCGGAAGTGCGTGCTGGTCTGGATGCGATGGTTGCAAATATTGAAAATGGCGCTGCTTTCCAGTGGGCTAATGACGCAGAAAACACAGCCTTCCTGGCACATGTAGTTTCGCGTACCGGTTCTTATCTCTCATCAACCGCCGGGATCACGCTTGGCGATCCGATGGCGTATCTGGTGGCACCGCCGCTGGAAGCGACCTACGGCATTGATGCAGCGTTGAAATCTGCCGACGTGCAGCTGGTGACCTATGTCCCGCCACCGTCTGAAACCAACTACTCGGCAGCATTTTTAACCGGTAGCCAGGCCGCGTGTAAAGCAGCCTGTAACGCCTTTACCGATGCAGTGCTGGAAATCGCGCGTAATCCAATCCAGCGTGCGTAACGGAGGTTGCCGATGATCAATGCACTGGGATTGCTGGAAGTGGACGGCATGGTCGCCGCGATAGATGCAGCTGATGCCATGCTCAAAGCAGCTAACGTTCGTCTGCTCAGTCACGAAGTGCTTGACCCTGGTCGCCTAACGCTGGTGGTGGAAGGCGATCTGGCGGCGTGTCGTGCGGCGCTGGACGCAGGTTGTGCTGCCGCGATGCGTACCGGGCGTGTCATCAGCCGTAAGGAGATCGGTCGGCCAGACGATGACACCCAGTGGCTGCTTACTGGCTTTAACCGCCAGCCGAAGCAACCCGTAAAGGAACCCGACGCGCCAGTTATCGTCGCGGAATCTGCTGACGAGTTGTTGGCGCTGTTAACATCAGTACGTCAGGGAATGACGGCAGGAGAAGTGGCTGCCCACTTTGGCTGGCCGCTGGAAAAAGCCAGAAATGCGCTCGAACAGCTCTTTTCTGCCGGGACGTTACGTAAACGCAGTAGTCGTTACCGTCTCAAGCCCCATTAACCTGTCGGAGGTGCCGGGTGTCCTACAACACCCGGCATTAACATCATGAAAAAGACCCGTACAGCCAATTTGCACCATCTTTATCATGAACCCTTACCCGAAAACCTGAAGCTCACGCCGAAGGTCGAAGTGGATAATGTTCATCAACGACAGACAACGGACGTCTATGAACATGCTTTGACAATTACCGCCTGGCAGCAGATTTACGATCAGCTGCATCCGGGCAAGTTTCATGGTGAATTTACGGAAATTCTACTCGATGATATTCAGGTTTTTCGTGAATACACTGGTCTGGCGCTGCGTCAGTCGTGCCTGGTCTGGCCGAACTCGTTCTGGTTTGGCATTCCGGCGACGCGCGGTGAGCAGGGATTTATCGGTTCGCAATGTCTGGGAAGTGCAGAAATTGCGACGCGCCCTGGTGGAACCGAGTTTGAATTAAGTACGCCGGACGATTACACGATCCTTGGCGTAGTGCTTTCTGAAGATGTCATCACTCGTCAGGCTAACTTTTTGCATAATCCGGATCGGGTATTACATATGCTGCGTAGCCAGTCGGCGCTGGAAGTGAAAGAGCAGCATAAAGCCGCGCTGTGGGGCTTTGTCCAACAGGCGCTGGCGACGTTTTGCGAGAACCCGGAAAATCTCCATCAGCCTGCAGTGCGAAAAGTGCTGGGGGATAATTTGCTAATGGCGATGGGGGCGATGCTGGAAGAAGCGCAGCCGATGATGACGGCGGAAAGCATCAGTCATCAGAGTTACCGTCGATTGCTTTCCCGCGCCCGTGAATATGTGCTGGAAAACATGTCCGAACCGGTGACGGTGCTGGACTTGTGTAATCAACTGCATGTCAGCCGCCGCACGCTACAAAACGCGTTTCACGCCATTTTGGGCATTGGTCCGAACGCGTGGCTGAAACGTATTCGCCTGAACGCCGTGCGCCGCGAACTCATAAGTCCGTGGTCACAAAGCACAACGGTAAAAGACGCCGCCATGCAGTGGGGATTCTGGCATCTTGGGCAATTTGCCACGGATTATCAGCAACTGTTTGCCGAGAAGCCGTCACTGACGCTGCATCAGCGGATGCGGGAGTGGGGGTGAGGGAGTTACACCCAATCCCTGACCTTAATAAACTCACTTAAAGCCGCTTCCGGGCTGCCATCTTTTGGCTGATAATCATACTCCCAGCGTACCAGTGGCGGCATTGACATCAGGATCGACTCGGTGCGCCCGCCAGTTTGCAGGCCAAACAGCGTGCCGCGATCCCAGACCAGATTGAACTCGACATAACGACCGCGACGGTAGAGCTGAAAATTGCGCTCGCGCTCGCCGTAGGCCATCGCTTTTCGTCGCTCTACAATTGGTAAATAAGCGTCGGTGTAGCCTTTGCCTACCGCCTGCATAAAGGCAAAACAGTGGTCGAAATCTGGCGTGTTCAGATCATCAAAGAACAGCCCGCCAATGCCGCGCTGTTCGTTACGATGTTTGAGGTAGAAGTATTCGTCGCACCACTTTTTGTAACGCGGATAAACGTCTTCGCCAAATGGCAGGCACAGGTCACGGGCGGTGCGGTGCCAGTGAATGGCGTCTTCTTCAAAACCATAGAAAGGGGTTAAATCGAAGCCGCCGCCAAACCACCAGACGGGCTCTGCACCCGGCTTTTCGGCAATAAAAAAGCGCACATTCGCGTGGCTGGTGGGGACATACGGATTATGCGGATGCACTACCAGTGAAACGCCCATCGCCTCGAAACTGCGCCCGGCAAGTTCCGGACGATGAGCGGTGGCGGAAGCAGGCATCGCCTCACCGTGGACATGTGAAAAGTTGACGCCTGCCTGTTCGAAAACACCACCATTACGCAAAACCCGACTACGCCCGCCGCCGCCAGCTTCGCGCTGCCAGCTATCTTCGACAAATTCTGCGCCATCGACGGCGCTCAACTGCTGACAAATCGTATCCTGAAGGTTGAGCAGAAACTGTTTAACCTGGTGTGCGTCGGGTTTCATCACTTACCGCTTTCTCGAGTGTGCTTTCTGGTTGTCAAACCAGTGGAAATAACTGATCACGCCTTCGGCAATCGCTGTGGCGATTTTCTGGCGAAACGCTGCAGTGCCTAACAGCCGCTCTTCTTCCGGGTTGGTGATAAACGAGGTTTCCACCAGCACCGACGGAACCGACGGCGATTTCAACACCACAAACGCGGCTTGTTCGGTATTGCGGCTGTGCAGTTTATGCACCGGCTTAATCTTTTTCAGAATATGCGAGCCGAGCGTCAGGCTGTTTTTAATAGTATCGGTTTGCACCAGATCAAACAGCACTTGCTGCAATAGGTGATCCTTGTCAGTCGCTTTTTTACCGGCAACTTCATCGGCGCGGTTTTCGCGTTCAGACAGGTATTTCGCCATTGCGCTACTTGCCCCACGGTTAGAGAGGGCAAATACCGAAGCACCGGCAGCTTTCGGGTTGGTAAAACCGTCGGCGTGAATTGACATAAACAGGTCTGCGCCGTGTTTATGGGCGATTTCCACGCGATCGTACAGTGGGATAAACGTATCGCCAGAACGCGTTAAACGCGCATCAATGCCATGATTACGCAATATGGAACGGACATTCTTGGCAATTGCCAGCACCACATGTTTTTCTTTCGAACCGTTGCGTCCGATCGCTCCGGTATCAATCCCGCCGTGGCCTGGATCGAGAACAACGACACGTTTGCCACCAGATTTTTTTGCTTTCGGCTTGCTGTGTCCGTTACTGGTTTTTAACGGTTCTTCTTTGGCGATGGCTTGCGACATTCCTGATAACGTCAGGGCAGCCAAACCGGCTTTCAGCACCTGGCGGCGCGAAGTGAGTGTTTTTAGTGGTTTAAAAGTGCTCATACGGCCTGAGTTGTAATAATAAAGTTCCAGATGTTATATCGTATCGCGTAATCCGTTACGACGGTTTGCTGTTGAGAATTGTTTTACTTTTCATTTCAATAGTTGACAACTCCCCATTATGCCACTTTTTCAACCGATTTTCGTCAGATATTGGCTAATTCGACCGTTCACGCCATAATCAGCCTTTTAACCCGCAAAAAGGTAACGAATACCATGGAGATACGCGTATTTCGCCAGGAAGATTTCGAAGAGGTCATCACCCTTTGGGAGCGTTGCGACTTGCTGCGTCCGTGGAACGATCCGGAAATGGACATTGAGCGTAAGATGAACCATGACGTCAGTTTGTTTCTGGTCGCTGAGGTGAACGGTGAAGTGGTCGGAACGGTGATGGGCGGTTATGACGGGCATCGCGGGTCTGCTTATTATCTTGGCGTGCATCCCGAGTTTCGTGGGCGTGGGATTGCTAATGCGTTGCTTAATCGGCTGGAGAAAAAGCTGATTGCTCGCGGCTGTCCGAAAATTCAGATCAACGTGCCGGAAGATAACGACATGGTGCTCGGAATGTATGAACGCCTGGGATATGAACACGCCGACGTGCTGAGTCTGGGTAAGCGTTTGATTGAAGATGAAGAGTACTGAGTTTCATCCTGTCCATTATGATGCGCACGGTCGCCTGCGTTTACCCTTGCTCTTCTGGCTTGTGCTATTGCTTCAGGCGCGAACCTGGGTGCTGTTTGTCATTGCCGGAGCGTCGCGCGAGCAGGGTACTGCGCTGCTAAATCTGTTTTATCCCGATCACGATAATTTCTGGCTGGGGTTGATTCCCGGTATTCCGGCGGTGCTGGCATTTTTGCTGAGTGGTCGGCGGGCTTCATTTCCCCGTATCTGGCATGTGCTCTATTTTCTGTTGCTGTTGGCGCAAGTGGTTTTACTTTGTTGGCAACCGTGGCTGTGGCTGAACGGTGAATCCGTTAGCGGTATCGGTCTGGCGCTGGTAGTGGCGGATATCGTGGCGTTAATCTGGCTGCTGACCAATCGACGTTTACGCGCTTGTTTTAATGAAGAAAAAGAATAACGGCACTTTTTGGTGAATTTGCACTCCAATCAACGTTATTGAATAACCAAAGGAAGTGACATGAAATCGCTGCGTTTAATGTTATGCGCTATGCCGTTGATGCTGACCGGCTGTTCCACGATG
Source organism: Escherichia sp. E.sYA108 (assembly GCF_011754335.1). NCBI lineage: Bacteria > Pseudomonadati > Pseudomonadota > Gammaproteobacteria > Enterobacterales > Enterobacteriaceae > Escherichia > Escherichia sp. E.sYA108. Next base: position 1,457,976 of record NZ_JAAQVZ010000001.1, read on the forward strand.
TCGTCAGTTAACTGGTCGGCCGCTAACCCGTGGAACTGGTTTGGATCATCCACCAAAGTGAGCGAGCAGGGCGTGGGTGAATTAACGGCGTCCACACCACTGCAAGAACAAGCCATTGCTGATGCGCTTGATGGCGATTATCGCCTGCGCAGCGGAATGAAAACCGCGAACGGCAACGTGGTGCGCTTTTTTGAAGTGATGAAAGGCGACAACGTGGCGATGGTGATTAACGGCGATCAAGGCACGATCAGCCGCATTGATGTGCTGGATAGCGATATTCCTGCTGACACCGGTGTTAAAATCGGTACACCGTTTAGTGACCTTTACAGCAAAGCATTTGGCAATTGCCAAAAGGCCGACAGTGATGATAATCGTGCCGTCGAATGTAAAGCCGAAGGCAGTCAACATATTAGCTACCAGTTCAGCGGGGAATGGAGTGGTCCTGAAGGGTTAATGCCTTCGGACGATACCCTGAAAAACTGGAAAGTCAGTAAAATTATCTGGCGGCGTTAATTTGCGTCTGAACAAACCGCCGCCGCGAAAAAACACGTAAAATAGCGCCCAACAATGCCACGGATTGCGTGGCATTATTATTTTCAGGAGGAACAATGTCTCAGGTTCAGAGTGGCATTTTGCCAGAACATTGCCGCGCGGCGATTTGGATCGAAGCCAACGTGAAAGGGGAAGTTGACGCCCTGCGTGCGGCCAGTAAAACATTTGCCGACAAACTGGCAACTTTTGAAGCGAAATTCCCGGACGCGCATCTTGGTGCGGTGGTTGCCTTTGGTAACAATACCTGGCGCACTCTGAGCGGCGGCGTTGGGGCTGAAGAGCTGAAAGATTTTCCGGGCTACGGTAAAGGTCTTGCACCGACGACCCAGTTCGATGTGTTGATCCACATTCTTTCTCTGCGTCACGACGTGAACTTCTCTGTCGCTCAGGCGGCGATGGAAGCCTTTGGTGACTGCATTGAAGTGAAAGAAGAGATCCACGGCTTCCGTTGGGTTGAAGAGCGTGACCTGAGCGGCTTTGTTGACGGTACAGAAAACCCGGCGGGTGAAGAGACGCGCCGCGAAGTGGCTGTTATCAAAGACGGCGTGGATGCGGGCGGCAGCTATGTGTTTGTGCAGCGTTGGGAGCACAACCTGAAGCAGCTCAATCGGATGAGCGTTCACGATCAAGAGATGATGATCGGGCGCACCAAAGAGGCCAACGAAGAGATTGACGGCGACGAACGTCCGGAAACCTCTCACCTGACCCGCGTTGATCTGAAAGAAGATGGCAAAGGGCTGAAGATTGTTCGTCAGAGCCTGCCGTACGGCACCGCCAGTGGCACTCACGGTCTGTACTTCTGCGCCTACTGCGCGCGTCTGCATAACATTGAGCAGCAATTGCTGAGCATGTTTGGCGATACTGATGGTAAGCGTGATGCGATGTTGCGTTTCACCAAACCGGTCACTGGCGGCTATTACTTCGCACCGTCGCTGGACAAGCTGATGGCGCTGTAAGCGTTTCTGATTCATTGATTAAAGGCCAGCCAGTAACACAACTGACTGGCCTTTTTATTACTGCTTTAACGCCGCATACACTTGATCAACTACTTTCTGTCAGAACAGGGTATTTTGCGGCGCTGACGCTACAGCTAATAGCCAGCAGAGAAAGATAGAGCATTGTCCGTTTCATAATCAGTCCAGATTGACGTTACGGCAGCCAAAGAGTGTGGTGAAAATAAACCCACTAACCCATGCCACCAGAATACCGCCAGCGTAAACCGCCATTGCCGGAAGGATGCCTTGCGCGGAAGTCATCAGCGGCAGCGCCACCAGACCAGACGGCCCGAAGGCGCTGTTTAAGCCCATCGGCAGACCCCACCAGGCTATCAGGCCGATAAACAAACCGCCCGCCGCGCCGCCTAAACAGGCGGTAACAAACGGTTTCATGCGGGGCAGGGTGACACCGTAAATCAGCGGTTCGCCAACGCCAAGCAGACCGGGAATAATCGCCCCGCGGACCTGACTGCGTAATGCACTGTGCGGTTGCGCCCGCCAGTAGAGCGCCAGCGCCGCGCCCACCTGGCCTGCGCCTGCCATTGAAAGGATGGGAAATAAGCTGTTGAATCCCTGGCTGTCCATTAACGCCAGATAAACAGGAATAAAGCCCTGATGCACGCCAAATACCACGGCGATCAGGAACAGCCCGGCTAAAACCGCACAACCGAGCGGATTACTGTTCAGGTGCATAAACAGCCACGACATGCCTTCAAACAGCCAGCCGCCCAGCGGCATAATGATCAGGTACGCAAGCGTAGCGGTGATCAGCAGGGTGATTAATGAGGTCAACAGCATGTCGAGGTCGTCCGGCATAAAGCGGCGCACCATGCATTCGATGCGGGCGCAGGCCCACGCGGCGATCAACACGCCGATAATATTGCCGCGCGGATCGATGGGCAGACCAAAGAAATCGTGAAATCCGGCGTAGTAACCCGTGGTTGCAGTTGGGTTATAACCAAGCAAAAAGAGCGCAGCGATAATTGCGCCATTTACGCCCGTGCCACCAAATGCCTGGGCCGCGTTATAGCCCACCAGAATGACCAGGAAGGTGAACAGGCCTTTGCTGAACACCTTCATAAAATTCAGCGCATCGGGTAGCGTGCCCTGAGCATCTGCCGTAACGTGCATCACCGTGGCAATTAACGTCGCTATCCCCAGCAGCAGACCGGCGGCAATAAAACCGGGGATCAGCGGCGTGAAGATGGTGGCGAATTTGGCGAGAAATTGTTGCACGCCGGAAGTTTGTCTGGCTTTTAACTGGCGTTTATTCTGGGCGGCGATTTCTGCGGCATCCTGTACCGGTGCCTCGCCCAGCAGCTCGCTCATGGCTTTTGCGGCACGATGCGCTTTGCCTGGCCCAAAAACCACCTGCACCTGATCGCTGGTCAAAATGACGCCCTTCACGCCTTCCAGCGTTTTGATATCGGGATCAACCAATGAACTGTCATGTACACCCAGACGCAGGCGCGTCATACAGTTACCACAACTGGCGATATTTCCCGGTCCGCCGACCCGGGTAAGAATGGTGTTCAGAAGTTCACTGCTGATCTCTTTAGCCATGGGTTATTCCTTTTCCAGAGCCTTGCGAATAAAACCGCCGTGTTGATCCAGGCATTTTTTAGCTTCATCGGCATCGAGATTTTTCAGTACCATCACAATGGCCGTTTTACAGTTGCGCTCGCAAGCAATTAACGCCGCTTCCGCTTGTTCGGCATTACATCCGGTAGCGTTTTTGACGATATTGACCTGGCGCACATGCAGTTTTTCGTTGGTGGCGACCACATCGACCATCAGGTTGCCGAACACTTTGCCGGATTTAATCATCAGCCCGGTGGAGAGCATGTTGAGCACCAGTTTCTGCGCCGTGCCTGCTTTCATTCGCGAAGAACCGGTAACAACTTCGGCACCAACTACCGGCGTAATAGCAAACTCTGCGGTGGATGAAACGGCACTCCCCGGATTACAGGAAATGCCCACTGTACGGCAGCCGAGTTGGCGCGCGTATTCCAGCCCGGCAATCACATACGGCGTGCGTCCGCTGGCCGCAATACCAACCACCACATCCTGCGCGGTTAAGCCGATATTTTTCAGATCATTAACACCACCTTCCCGGCTATCTTCTGCGCCTTCCACCGCGTGCTGAATGGCATATTCGCCGCCAGCAATCAAACCAACTACCAGGCCCGGTTTCACGCCGTAGGTCGGCGGACATTCGCTGGCATCCAGAATCCCCAGACGACCGGATGTTCCCGCACCGAGATAAATCAGACGGCCGCCGCCGCTTACCTGGGTGTGGATAACATCGATCGCCGCGGCGATATCCGGCAGTACGCGCTCAACGGCGAGTGGTACGGTTTTATCTTCATCGTTGATAATCCGGCACATTTCCAGCGTTGATACGCGGTCAATTTCAGCTGAGGCGGCGTTCGAGCCTTCGGTAATCATCTTTTCAAGTTGCATCGGTGGTGACCTTAATATTTGCGATCAAATAATTGCAGATAAATGGGATCATATATCCCGATTTGATAGACACAAAGGAATCATTAAGTCCGAATATTACTCATGTGATGTCACTGAAAATGATTGCGCGCTGACGTAACGCTTGAGGTGCTGCATAAAGCAGCGACTAAATTGAGATTTTCCTTAATTAGTGAGCTGATCCGCAGCAATATTTTGTTTATCCTGTATTTTCAGAGGGAATGGAGTGTAACGCTCTGTATTAACAAGGAGAGCATTAAAATGGGTAAACTCACGGGCAAGACAGCACTGATTACGGGCGCATTGCAGGGAATTGGCGAAGGAATTGCCAGAACTTTTGCGCGTCATGGCGCAAACCTAATCTTGCTGGATATCTCCCCTGAGATCGAAAAGCTGGCGGACGAACTGTGTGGCCGTGGTCATCGCTGTACGGCGGTTGTCGCCGATGTGCGTGACCCGGCGTCGGTAGCCGCAGCTATTAAGCGCGCTAAGGAAAAAGAAGGGCGCATTGATATTCTGGTGAATAACGCAGGCGTTTGTCGTCTGGGCAGTTTCCTTGATATGAGCGATGAAGATCGCGATTTCCATATTGATATCAATATAAAAGGCGTATGGAACGTCACGAAGGCGGTGCTGCCGGAGATGATTGCCCGCAAAGATGGCCGGATTGTGATGATGTCTTCAGTCACTGGCGATATGGTGGCAGACCCGGGCGAAACGGCGTACGCCTTAACGAAAGCGGCGATTGTTGGCCTGACTAAATCGCTGGCGGTGGAGTACGCGCAGTCTGGTATTCGCGTTAACGCCATCTGCCCTGGATACGTTCGCACGCCAATGGCGGAAAGCATTGCCCGCCAGTCGAACCCGGAAGATCCAGAATCGGTGCTGACTGAAATGGCGAAAGCAATCCCGATGCGTCGCCTCGCCGATCCGCTGGAAGTCGGCGAACTGGCGGCCTTCCTCGCATCGGATGAATCCAGCTATTTAACCGGTACACAGAATGTGATTGATGGCGGCAGCACACTGCCGGAGACGGTTAGCGTCGGCATCTGATTCACCTCTGTTTCCTCCCTGCATTTGTGGGGAGGATTTCGTCTTATTCCCTTTTCAACTTCCAAATCACCAAACGGTATATAAAACCGTTACTCCTTTCACGTCCGTTATAAATATGATGGCTATTAGAAAGTCATTAAATTTATAAGGGTGCGCAATGGCCGTTAACTTACTGAAAAAGAACTCACTCGTGCTGGTTGCTTCTCTGCTACTGGCGGGCCATGTACAGGCAACGGAACTGCTGAACAGTTCTTATGACGTCTCCCGCGAGCTGTTTGCCGCCCTGAACCCGCCGTTTGAGCAACAATGGGCAAAAGATAACGGTGGCGACAAACTGACGATTAAACAATCTCATGCCGGATCATCAAAACAGGCGCTGGCAATTTTGCAGGGTTTAAAAGCCGACGTTGTCACTTATAACCAGGTGACCGACGTACAAATCCTGCACGATAAAGGCAAGCTGATCCCAGCGGACTGGCAGTCGCGCCTGCCGAATAATAGCTCGCCGTTCTACTCCACCATGGGCTTCCTGGTGCGTAAGGGCAACCCGAAGAATATCCACGACTGGAACGACCTGGTACGCTCTGACGTGAAGCTGATTTTCCCGAACCCGAAAACGTCGGGTAACGCGCGTTATACCTACCTTGCGGCATGGGGCGCAGCGGACAAAGCCGACGGTGGTGATAAAGCCAAAACCGAACAGTTTATGACCCAGTTCCTGAAAAACGTTGAAGTGTTCGATACTGGCGGTCGTGGCGCGACCACCACTTTTGCCGAGCGCGGCCTGGGCGATGTGCTGATCAGCTTCGAGTCGGAAGTGAACAACATCCGTAAACAGTATGAAGCGCAGGGCTTTGAAGTGGTGATTCCGAAAACCAACATTCTGGCGGAATTCCCGGTGGCGTGGGTCGATAAAAATGTGCAGGCCAACGGTACGGAAAAAGCAGCAAAAGCTTACCTGAACTGGCTCTATAGCCCGCAGGCGCAAACCATCATCACCGACTATTACTACCGCGTAAATAACCCGGAAGTCATGGGCAAACTGAAAGATAAATTCCCGCAGACCGAGCTGTTCCGCGTGGAAGATAAATTTGGCTCCTGGCCGGAAGTGATGAAAACCCACTTCACCAGCGGCGGCGAGTTAGACAAGCTGTTAGCGGCGGGGCGTAAGTAATGTTTGCCGTTTCTTCAAGACGCGTGCTGCCGGGCTTTACCTTAAGCCTCGGCACCAGTCTGCTGTTTGTGTGCCTGATTTTGCTGCTGCCGCTCTCCGCGCTGGTGATGCAACTGGCCCAGATGAGCTGGGCGCAGTACTGGGAGGTGATCACCAACCCGCAGGTGGTCGCAGCCTATAAAGTGACGCTGCTGTCGGCGTTTGTGGCATCGATTTTTAACGGCGTTTTCGGTCTGCTGATGGCGTGGATCTTAACCCGCTATCGCTTTCCGGGTCGCACGCTGCTTGATGCGCTGATGGATTTACCCTTTGCGCTGCCAACGGCAGTCGCCGGTTTAACGCTGGCCTCGCTCTTTTCCGTGAACGGTTTTTACGGTGAATGGCTGGCGAAGTTTGATATCAAAGTCACCTATACCTGGCTGGGGATTGCGGTGGCGATGGCCTTTACCAGCATTCCGTTTGTGGTGCGCACCGTGCAGCCGGTGCTGGAAGAGTTAGGCCCGGAATATGAAGAGGCGGCAGAAACGCTCGGCGCAACACGCTGGCAGAGTTTTCGCAAAGTGGTGCAGCCGGAACTATCTCCGGCGCTGGTGGCGGGTGTGGCGCTGTCGTTTACCCGCAGCCTCGGTGAGTTTGGCGCGGTGATTTTTATCGCCGGGAATATCGCCTGGAAAACAGAAGTGACGTCGCTGATGATCTTTGTTCGCTTACAGGAGTTTGATTACCCGGCGGCGAGCGCGATTGCCTCGGTGATCCTCGCGGCATCGCTGCTGTTGCTGTTCTCAATTAACACTCTGCAAAGTCGCTTTGGTCGGCGTGTGGTAGGTCATTAATGGCGGAAGTGACACAATTGAAGCGTTATGACGCGCGCCCGATTAACTGGGGCAAATGGTTTCTGATTGGCATCGGGATGCTGGTATCGGCGTTCATCCTGCTGGTACCGATGATTTATATCTTCGTACAGGCGTTCAGCAAAGGACTGATGCCGGTGTTACAAAATCTGGCCGATCCGGACATGCTGCACGCCATCTGGCTGACGGTGATGATCGCGTTGATTGCCGTACCGGTAAACCTGGTGTTCGGTATTCTGCTGGCCTGGCTGGTGACGCGCTTTAACTTCCCCGGACGCCAGCTATTGCTGACGCTGCTGGACATTCCGTTTGCCGTGTCGCCGGTGGTTGCTGGTCTGGTGTATCTGCTGTTCTACGGCTCTAACGGCCCGCTGGGCGGCTGGCTGGATGAACATAATCTGCAAATTATGTTCTCCTGGCCGGGTATGGTGCTGGTCACCATCTTCGTGACGTGTCCGTTTGTGGTGCGCGAGCTGGTGCCGGTAATGTTAAGTCAGGGCAGCCAGGAAGACGAAGCGGCGATTTTGCTTGGCGCGTCCGGCTGGCAGATGTTCCGTCGCGTCACGCTGCCGAACATCCGCTGGGCGCTGCTTTACGGCGTGGTGCTGACCAACGCCCGCGCGATTGGCGAGTTTGGCGCGGTGTCGGTGGTTTCTGGCTCGATTCGCGGCGAAACACTTTCGCTGCCGTTACAGATTGAATTGCTGGAGCAGGACTACAACACCGTTGGCTCCTTTACCGCCGCGGCGCTGTTGACGCTGATGGCGATTATCACCCTGTTTTTAAAGAGTATGTTGCAGTGGCGCCTGGAGAACCAGGAAAAACGCGCGCAGCAGGAGGAACATCATGAGCATTGAGATTGCCAATATTAAGAAGTCGTTTGGTCGCACCCAGGTGCTGAACGATATCTCACTGGATATTCCTTCTGGTCAGATGGTCGCGTTGCTGGGGCCGTCCGGTTCCGGAAAAACCACGCTGCTGCGCATTATTGCCGGGCTGGAGCATCAAACCAGCGGGCATATTCGCTTCCACGGTACCGACGTGAGCCGTCTGCACGCGCGGGACCGTAAAGTCGGTTTCGTGTTCCAGCATTACGCGCTGTTTCGCCATATGACGGTGTTTGACAATATCGCTTTTGGCCTGACGGTGTTGCCACGGCGTGAACGCCCGAATGCGGCGGCGATCAAAGCGAAAGTGACAAAATTGCTGGAGATGGTGCAGCTCGCGCATCTGGCGGATCGTTATCCGGCGCAGCTTTCCGGCGGCCAGAAACAGCGTGTGGCGCTTGCACGCGCGCTGGCTGTGGAACCGCAAATTTTGCTGCTTGATGAACCGTTTGGCGCGCTGGATGCGCAGGTGCGTAAAGAGCTGCGTCGCTGGCTGCGTCAACTGCATGAAGAACTGAAATTCACCAGCGTGTTCGTGACCCACGACCAGGAAGAGGCGACCGAAGTAGCCGATCGTGTAGTGGTGATGAGTCAGGGCAATATTGAACAAGCTGACGCACCGGATCAGGTATGGCGTGAACCGGCGACTCGTTTTGTGCTGGAGTTTATGGGCGAGGTAAACCGCCTGCAGGGAACCATTCGCGGCGGGCAGTTCCACGTTGGCGCACATCGCTGGCCGCTGGGATACACCCCCGCGTATCAGGGGCCGGTGGATCTCTTCCTGCGCCCGTGGGAAGTGGATATCAGCCGCCGTACCAGCCTCGATTCGCCGCTACCCGTACAGGTACTGGAAGCCAGCCCGAAAGGTCACTACACCCAATTAGTGGTGCAGCCGCTGGGGTGGTACAACGAACCGCTGACGGTCGTGATGCATGGCGACGATGCCCCGCAGCGTGGCGATCGTTTATACGTTGGTCTGCAACATGCGCGGCTGTATAACGGCGATGAGCGTATTGAAACCCGCGATGAGGAACTTGCTCTCGCACAAAGCGCCTGATAGGTTGAGTGAATGTTAAACGCCCGGAGGCGCTTCCCGCGATCCGGGCTTTTTAATGGCAAGGTTTTGTAACCTGTAGGTCTGATAAGACGCGTAAGCGTCGCATCAGGCAACACCACGTATGGACAGAGATCGTGAGTACATTAGAACAAACAATAGGCAATACGCCTCTGGTGAAGTTGCAGCGAATGGCGCCGGATAACGGCAGTGAAGTGTGGTTAAAACTGGAAGGCAATAACCCGGCGGGATCGGTAAAAGACCGTGCGGCGCTTTCGATGATTGTCGAGGCGGAAAAGCGCGGCGAGATTAAACCGGGTGATGTGCTGATCGAAGCCACCAGTGGTAACACCGGCATTGCGCTGGCAATGATTGCGGCGCTTAAAGGCTATCGCATGAAATTGCTGATGCCCGACAACATGAGCCAGGAACGCCGTGCGGCGATGCGTGCCTACGGTGCAGAACTGATTCTGGTCACCAAAGAACAGGGCATGGAAGGCGCACGCGATCTGGCGCTTGAAATGGCGAATCGCGGCGAAGGAAAGTTGCTCGATCAGTTCAATAATCCCGATAACCCTTACGCCCATTACACCACTACCGGGCCAGAAATCTGGCAGCAAACTGGCGGGCGTATTACCCATTTTGTCTCCAGCATGGGAACAACCGGCACTATCACCGGCGTGTCACGCTTTATGCGCGAACAATCCAAACCGGTGACCATTGTTGGCCTGCAGCCGGAAGAAGGCAGCAGTATTCCCGGCATTCGCCGCTGGCCTGCGGAATATCTGCCGGGGATTTTCAATGCTTCTCTGGTGGATGAGGTGCTGGATATTCATCAGCGCGATGCGGAAAACACCATGCGCGAACTGGCAGTGCGGGAAGGGATTTTCTGCGGCGTAAGCTCCGGCGGCGCGGTTGCCGGAGCACTGCGGGTGGCAAAAGCTAACCCTGGCGCGGTGGTGGTGGCGATCATCTGCGATCGTGGCGATCGCTACCTTTCTACCGGGGTGTTTGGGGAAGAGCATTTTAGCCAGGGGGCGGGGATTTAAGATTATTGCGCAGGCACCGTTTTATCCGTCTGCGCAATTAACGCATGTAAAAAAGGCTGTGCGTTCTCATCGCTCTTACCGGGCATCTTCACGATATACGGCTTCCCGGTAATCGATGACGACGAGGCCACCTTGTCAATAAACTGCTCGGCTGTATCAATGCGATTACGGGTATTGCCCAGCTTCAGGCGCAGATGAGAAACCGCTTCATCGCAGGTATGTTCATCACCGTTGCGCACAAATATCAAATCCTTTTTCTGTGCTAATCCCTCCAGCATGGCGTTGATACGGGCTTCTTCATGGGCCGTTAACTTCGCATAAGCGGGGAGTGTCATTAGCAGCGTAACGACCAGACAAATGATTTTCTTCACTGAATTACCTTATCCTTGTTTTGTAATAGCCGATTTGACTGCCAGAATCAGGTAAAGTTTCGGCTGGAATACGATGAGGATCATCGGCAAGGAGAAAAAATTAAATGAGTAGTTTGTTGTTGTTTAACGATAAGAGCAGGGCACTGCAGGCGGATATCGTTGCCGTGCAGTCGCAGGTAGTGTACGGCAGCGTAGGCAACAGCATTGCGGTGCCTGCTATCAAACAGAACGGCCTGAATGTCTTTGCCGTGCCGACGGTATTGCTGAGCAATACGCCGCATTATGACACTTTCTACGGTGGTGCGATTCCGGATGAATGGTTTAGCGGTTATTTGCGTGCGCTTCAGGAGCGTGATGCGCTGCGCCAACTTCGTGCTGTAACCACGGGCTATATGGGAACGGCATCGCAAATCAAAATCCTTGCCGAGTGGCTGACTGCGCTACGCAAAGACCATCCTGACCTATTGATCATGGTCGATCCGGTGATTGGCGATATTGATAGCGGAATTTATGTCAAACCTGACCTTCCCGAGGCGTATCGACAATATTTACTGCCGCTGGCACAGGGAATTACCCCCAATATCTTTGAGCTGGAAATCCTGACCGGTAAAGATTGCCGCGATCTCGACAGTGCCATTGCTGCCGCAAAAAGTCTGCTTTCAGACACATTAAAGTGGGTGGTGATTACCAGCGCCTCCGGCAATGAAGAAAATCAGGAGATGCAGGTGGTGGTGGTCAGTGCCGACAGCGTGAATGTCATTTCCCATTCCCGGGTTAAAACTGACCTGAAAGGGACTGGCGACCTGTTTTGTGCTCAGCTTATCAGTGGTTTGCTGAAAGGGAAGGCGTTAACCGATGCGGTACACCGCGCGGGGTTGCGCGTACTGGAAGTGATGCGCTATACCCAGCAGCATGAGAGCGATGAATTGATTTTGCCGCCTCTGGCTGAAGCATAAAAAAATGGCGCCGATGGGCGCCATTTTTCACTGCGGCAAGAATTACTTCTTGATGCGGATAACCGGGGTTTCACCCACGGTTACGCTACCGGACAGTTTGATCAGTTCTTTGATTTCGTCCATGTTGGAGATAACAACCGGAGTCAGGGTTGACTTGGCTTTCTCTTCCAGCAGCGGCAGATCAAATTCAATGACAGTATCACCAACTTTCACGCGCTGACCTTCTTCAGCAATACGCTTGAAGCCTTCGCCTTTCAGTTCAACGGTGTCGATACCGAAGTGGACGAACAGCTCAACGCCGCTATCAGATTCGATAGAGAACGCGTGGTTGGTTTCAAAGATTTTACCAATGGTGCCGTCTACAGGCGCGACCATTTTGTTACCCGTTGGTTTGATAGCAATGCCATCACCAACGATTTTTTCCGCAAAAACGACATCCGGCACGTCTTCGATATTGACGATCTCGCCAGAGAGCGGAGCAATGATCTCAATAGTTCCGGTATCCTTCTTGTCGTCGGAAACCAGAGATTTCAGTTTATCGAACAAACCCATGATCTTCTCCTAAGCAGTAAATTGGGCCGCATCTCGTGGATTAGCAGATTGTTTTTTCTTCAATGAACTTGTTAACCAGCGTCATTAACTCGTCCGTTGTCGGTTGAGCAAGAGCCTGCTCTGCTAACACCTTCGCATCTTCGAAGTTCGTGTTACGGATAATCTTCTTAATGCGCGGGATAGAAATGGCGCTCATAGAGAATTCGTCCAGACCCATCCCCAGCAACAGAAGTGTAGCACGTTCATCGCCAGCAAGCTCACCACACATGCCAGTCCATTTGCCTTCAGCATGAGAAGCATCAATAACTTGCTTGATCAAGTTCAGCACGGACGGTGACATTGGCTGGTAAAGGTGTGAAATCATATCATTACCACGGTCAACTGCCAGAGTGTACTGCGTTAAATCATTGGTGCCGATACTAAAGAAATCAACTTCTTTGGCTAAATGACGTGCAATTGTTGCGGCAGCCGGTGTTTCCACCATTACGCCGATTTCAATTGACTCGTCAAACGCTTTACCTTCGTCGCGCAGTTCCTGTTTGTAGATTTCGATCTCTTTGCGCAGTGCACGCACTTCTTCAACAGAGATGATCATCGGGAACATGATGCGCAATTTACCGAAAGCAGAGGCACGCAGGATAGCGCGGAGCTGATCGCGCAGGATCTCTTTACGATCCATCGCGATACGGATAGCGCGCCAGCCGAGGAACGGGTTCTCTTCTTTCGGGAAGTTCATGTATGGCAGCTCTTTGTCGCCGCCGATGTCCATGGTACGAACGATAACCGCCTGAGAGCCACACGCTTCAGCCACTGCTTTGTAAGCAGCAAACTGTTCTTCTTCAGTGGGCAGCGTGTCGCGGTCCATGAACAGGAACTCAGTACGATACAGACCAACGCCTTCAGCGCCGTTACGCTCTGCACCTTCAACGTCACGAACCGTACCAATGTTAGCGCACACTTCTACCTGGTGACCGTCCAGCGTAATAGCTGGCAGATCTTTCAGTTTAGCAAGCTCTGCTTTTTCAGAAGCCACTTGCTCCTGAACAGCGCGCATTTTATCAATAACTTCGTTGGTTGGATTGACGTAAACCTGATTATTTACGGCATCCAGAATCAGATAGTCGTCATTTTTCACCTGAGAGGTGACGCTACCGGTACCCACGATAGCAGGCAGTTCCAGAGAACGCGCCATGATAGAGGTGTGGGAAGTACGGCCACCCGCGTCGGTGATGAAACCCAGCACCTTCTTCAGGTTCAGCTGTGCGGTTTCGGACGGCGTCAGGTCAGCGGCAACCAGAATGACTTCATCCTGAATGGCGCTCAGGTCGATAATCTTCAGGCCCAGGATGTTGCGCAGCAGGCGCTTACCGATATCACGTACGTCAGCCGCACGTTCTTTCAGGTATTCATCATCCAGCTCTTCCAGGGCAGAAGCCTGACCTTCGATAACTTCATGAGCAGCTGCGTCAGCTGTCATGTGCTTATCTTTAATCAGGGCTATGATTTCCTGCTCCAGCTCCTCATCTTCGAGCAGCATAATATGCCCTTCAAAGATGGCTTCTTTTTCTTCACCGAACGTTTCACCAGCTTTCGTTTTGATCGTTTCCAGCTGGGCTGATGCCTTGGCACGACCGCTCAGAAAACGTTCAACTTCCTGATCAACCTGGTCGGCAGAAATTTTTTTCCGGTCAATGACAATTTCGTCTTCTTTCAGAAGCAGAGCTTTACCGAAAGCGATACCCGGGGATGCTAAAATGCCTGAAATCATAACCCTACCTTACTTGTGACTGATTTTTAAAAGAACCCGGGAAATTACTCGAGTTCCGCCATCAGTTTAACCAGATGTTCAACCGCTTTCTGCTCGTCTTCGCCTTCTGCGGAGATAGTCACAACGGTACCTTGAGTCAGGCCCAGAGTCTGCAGTTTAAACAGGCTTTTCGCGCTGGCGCTTTTGCCGTTGGAAGTCACAGTAATTTCAGAAGTGAAGCCCTTAGCTTCTTTTACAAACTGGGCAGCAGGGCGGGTGTGCAGACCGTTCGGAGCGGTAATGGTAACTTCTTGCTGGAACATTGTATTTCCCCAACTTATAGGTTTAGTGTTGTGGAACTAAAGTCTAGCCTGGCGGTTCGACTTTAGCCTGTATTGTTAGCGCCAGTTTTTAACAGACGCGACGCACGAAGAGCGTAATACAGTCCATTGCTGGCGGGTGTTGACCGCTGACGTTTCGTACGTCATTAAACATTATGCCGCTAAAGGAAGAATTGAACCAAATCATAAAATCGATTCAGCTTTGGCTTTTCCTGTAACGATTAATTTCGCGCATCAAAATAATTAGTCTGGTTAAATACCAGTTCCGACAGGCTGAATCAATGCCAGGAGGGGCGAAAGTTTGAAGCAGGCCACAAAAAAGCACCTAAAAAGGTGCTTTTTTACGCATTTTTTACAAGCTGGCATTACTGTTGCAGTTCTTTCTCAGTGAAAAGATCGGCAAACAATGCAGTGCTTAAATAACGCTCACCCGATGACGGCAGAATAACCACAATATTCTTATTGGTAAAGCTTTCATCTTCTTGTAGTTTCAACGCCGCAGCAACAGCTGCTCCAGAAGAGATACCAGCAAGAATGCCTTCTTCTTCCATCAGACGACGTGCGGTAGAAATGGCTTCTTCATTGGTGATGCCAATGACTTTGTCGACCAGCTTGAGATCAAGGTTAGCCGGGATAAAACCAGCGCCAATACCCTGAATTTTATGCGGACCAGGTTTAATCTCTTCACCTGCCAGCGCCTGGGCGATAACTGGAGAATCGGTTGGCTCAACGGCGACAGAGATAAGATCGGTCTTGCCTTTGGTGCCTTTAATGTAGCGGCTGACGCCAGTCAGCGTACCGCCAGTCCCAACGCCAGCAATAAATACATCAACCTGACCGTCGGTATCTTCCCAGATCTCCGGACCGGTGGTTTTTTCATGAATTTCAGGGTTTGCCGGATTGCTGAATTGTTGCAGCAGCAGGTATTTCTCTGGATTGCTGGCGACAATTTCTTCTGCTTTTTGGATTGCGCCTTTCATGCCTTTAGCACCTTCGGTCAGCACCAGGTTTGCACCTAACGCTTTCAGCAGCTTGCGGCGTTCAATACTCATGGTTTCTGGCATGGTCAGGGTAAGTTTGTAACCGCGAGCGGCAGCTACATAGGCCAGTGCAATCCCGGTATTACCGCTGGTTGGTTCAACCAGTTCAACGCCTGGTTTCAGCACGCCGCGCTTTTCGGCATCCCAAATCATGTTGGCACCGATACGGCACTTAACGCTGAAGCTGGGGTTACGAGATTCCACCTTCGCCAGAATGCGTCCGTTACCGATGCGATTCAGGCGAACCAGCGGCGTGTGACCGATAGTCAGCGAGTTATCTTCAAAAATCTTACTCATGGCCTGTCCTTAACTGTATGAAATTGGGATACAACAGGTAGCATACCCGCTCAGAGAATATGCGGAAGTAAGGATTTAGCATATCTATATGCAGAAGGGAAATAATGACATGCAAGATGGAATAAGGGGCGGCATAAGCCACCCCTGTTTCACACAAACGGTTTACAAAATAACCTGTAGATTGTTACCGCCACATGGCGTGTTTATCGCGATAGCAATCGACCCACATCGCCGTCGCGCCACAAACGGCAACGGGCATAATGAACAGATTAAGCAGCGGGATCATCGTAAACAGGCTGGTTAAAGCACCAAACTGCATATTGGTGATTTTGCGTGTGCGCAGGGCGGTGCGCATCTCTTTAAACGGCACTTTGTGGTTATCGAAGGGGTAATCACAATACTGGATGGCTAACATCCAGGCGCTAAACAGGAACCACAGTACCGGCGCGACGGTTTGCCCAATGCCAGGGATGAAGTAAAGAATTAGCAATACAATTGCGCGCGGCAGATACCAGGCAAATTTTTGCCATTCGCGTTTCATGATTCGCGGCACATCTTTCATGATACCGAAAATTCCGGTATCTGGCGGTGTAGCGCCAGTCAGTCTTGCTTCCAGTTGTTCAGCCAATAAACCGTTGAACGGAGCAGCAATCCAGTTAGCAATCGTTGAGAAGAAATAGCCAAACACTAACAGCACAGAGATGACAGCCAGGGGCCACAACAGATAGCTCAGCCATTGTAACCAGTCCGGAACATAACTCATGAGCGTCGGGATCCAGACATCGAGTTGCGTAAAGAGCCACCAGAATGCGCCCCCCATCAACAAAATATTGACCAGCAGCGGTAAAATAACGAAACGCCGAATCCCAGGTTGCAAGACGAGCTTCCAGCCTTGCGCAAAATAGTAAAAACCGCTGCGTGGGGCAGATGTGAATGATGAAACCATAATCAGGATGAGCTCCTTTTGACCAATCCCAGGAAAATTCTGCGTATTTTACCGGGTAATTGCGCAATGGACAGTTAGGATATGTTCGAAAAAACAGCAAAAAGCACGATTTCATCTATCTTTGTGCTGTGAAAGTTAATAGTGCACTTGCACTTGAGGTAATCGGCAAATACTCTTAGTGAGTAAATGTTTGCCGTGGTGGCAAGGTGTTAGAACAACAGAGAATATAATGATGCAGGATTTGCGTCTGATATTAATCATTGTTGGCGCGATCGCCATAATCGCTTTACTGGTACATGGTTTCTGGACCAGCCGTAAAGAACGATCTTCTATGTTCCGCGATCGGCCATTAAAACGAATGAAGTCAAAACGTGACGACGATTCTTATGACGAGGATGTCGAAGATGATGAGGGCGTTGGTGAGGTTCGTGTTCACCGCGTGAATCATGCCCCGGCTAACGCCCAGGAGCATGAGGCTGCTCGTCCGTCGCCGCAACACCAGTACCAACCGCCTTATGCGTCTGCGCAGCCGCGTCAACCGGTCCAGCAGCCGCCTGAAGCGCAGGTACCGCCGCAACATGCTCCGCGTCCAACGCAGCCGGTGCAGCAACCTGTGCAGCAGCCTGCCTATCAGCCGCAGCCTGAACAGCCGTTGCAGCAGCCTGTTTCGCCACAGGTCGCGTCAGCGCCGCAGCCAGTGCATTCAGCACCGCAACCAGCACAACAGGCTTTCCAGCCTGCAGAGCCTGTAGCGGCACCACAGCCTGAGCCTGTAGCGGAACCGGCTCCAGTTATGGATAAACCGAAGCGCAAAGAAGCGGTGATTATCATGAACGTCGCGGCGCATCACGGTAGCGAGCTAAACGGTGAACTGCTTCTTAACAGCATTCAACAAGCGGGCTTCATTTTTGGCGATATGAACATTTACCATCGTCATCTTAGCCCGGATGGCAGCGGCCCGGCGTTATTCAGCCTGGCGAATATGGTGAAACCGGGAACCTTTGATCCTGAAATGAAGGATTTCACTACTCCGGGTGTCACTATCTTTATGCAGGTACCGTCTTACGGTGACGAGCTGCAGAACTTTAAGCTGATGCTGCAATCTGCGCAGCATATTGCCGATGAAGTGGGCGGTGTAGTGCTTGACGATCAGCGCCGTATGATGACTCCGCAGAAATTGCGCGAGTACCAGGACATCATCCGCGAAGTCAAAGACGCCAACGCCTGATACACTTAAGGCAAATTAACTCCTCTTCGAACCCCCGCTTGTCGGGGGTTTTTAGCATTGATGGTGCGATATGGAATCAATCGAACAACAACTGACAGAACTGCGAACGACGCTTCGCCATCATGAATATCTTTATCATGTGATGGATGCGCCGGAAATTCCCGACGCTGAATACGACAGGCTGATGCGCGAACTGCGCGAGCTGGAAACCAAACATCCAGAACTGATTACGCCTGATTCGCCTACCCAACGTGTAGGTGCAGCGCCGCTGGCGGCTTTCAGCCAGATCCGCCATGAAGTGCCAATGCTGTCGCTGGATAACGTTTTTGATGAAGAAAGCTTTCTTGCTTTCAACAAACGTGTGCAGGACCGTCTGAAAAGCAACGAGAAAGTCACCTGGTGCTGTGAGCTGAAGCTGGATGGTCTTGCCGTCAGTATTCTGTATGAAAATGGCGTTTTAGTCAGTGCCGCGACGCGTGGCGATGGCACCACCGGGGAAGATATTACGTCTAATGTGCGTACTATTCGCGCCATTCCGCTGAAGCTACACGGAGAGAATATCCCGGCGCGTCTGGAAGTGCGTGGTGAAGTGTTCCTGCCGCAGGCGGGGTTCGAAAAGATTAACGAAGATGCGCGACGCACGGGCGGGAAAGTGTTTGCTAACCCACGTAATGCGGCAGCTGGTTCACTGCGTCAGCTTGATCCGCGTATTACAGCGAAGCGACCGCTCACTTTCTTCTGCTACGGCGTCGGTGTTCTGGAAGGTGGCGAGCTGCCGGATACTCATCTTGGCCGTTTACTGCAATTTAAAAAGTGGGGTTTGCCGGTCAGCGATCGGGTAACGCTTTGTGAATCGGCGGAAGAAGTGCTGGCGTTCTACCACAAAGTAGAAGAAGACCGTCCGACGCTGGGCTTTGATATCGACGGCGTGGTGATTAAGGTCAACTCACTGGCACAGCAGGAGCAGCTTGGCTTTGTCGCGCGTGCCCCGCGCTGGGCGGTAGCGTTTAAATTCCCGGCGCAGGAACAGATGACCTTTGTGCGTGACGTCGAGTTTCAGGTTGGGCGTACTGGCGCGATTACGCCTGTTGCGCGTCTGGAACCTGTCCATGTTGCTGGCGTGTTGGTGAGTAACGCTACACTGCATAATGCTGACGAAATCGAACGTCTTGGTTTACGCATTGGCGATAAAGTGGTGATTCGCCGCGCAGGCGATGTGATCCCGCAGGTGGTTAACGTCGTGCTTTCTGAACGCCCGGAAGATACCCGTGAGGTTGTATTCCCGACGCATTGTCCGGTATGTGGTTCTGACGTCGAGCGTGTGGAAGGTGAAGCGGTTGCCCGCTGTACCGGTGGCCTGATTTGCGGTGCGCAGCGTAAAGAGTCTCTGAAACACTTTGTTTCCCGCCGTGCGATGGATGTTGACGGAATGGGCGACAAAATCATCGATCAACTGGTTGAAAAAGAATATGTCCACACTCCGGCGGATCTGTTCAAACTCACCGCAGGCAAACTGACCGGACTGGAGCGTATGGGGCCGAAATCGGCACAAAACGTGGTTAACGCGCTGGAAAAAGCGAAAGAAACCACCTTTGCCCGCTTCCTCTATGCACTTGGCATCCGTGAAGTCGGCGAGGCTACCGCAGCAGGTCTGGCGGCATATTTCGGCACGCTGGAAGCGCTGGAAGCCGCGTCGATTGAAGAGCTGCAAAAGGTGCCTGATGTTGGAATTGTCGTTGCCTCCCACGTTCACAACTTCTTTGCCGAAGAAAGCAACCGCAATGTCATCAGCGAGCTGTTGGCGGAAGGTGTTCACTGGCCTGAGCCGATCGTTATCAATGCGGAAGAGATTGACAGTCCGTTTGCTGGTAAAACCGTGGTGCTTACGGGCAGCTTAAGCCAGATGTCGCGTGATGACGCTAAAGCTCGACTGGTCGAACTGGGGGCGAAAGTCGCGGGCAGCGTGTCGAAGAAAACCGATCTGGTGATAGCGGGTGAAGCTGCAGGATCTAAACTGGCGAAGGCGCAGGAACTGGGCATTGAAGTCATCGACGAAACGGAAATGCTGCGTTTGCTGGGTAGCTGAGATGGAAAAAGAGCAGCTGATTGAAATAGCCAATACGATAATGCCGTTTGGCAAGTACAAAGGGCGTCGCTTAATCGACCTGCCGGAGGAGTATCTGCTGTGGTTTGCCCGCAAAGATGAGTTCCCTGCAGGGAAGCTCGGTGAGCTAATGCAAATCACGCTGCTGATTAAAAACGAGGGGCTGACGCAACTGGTCCAGCCCCTGAAGCGTCCGCTTTAAGCTTTATCGGCGCTGCTTTCCTGCTGCGCCTGTAACTGTTCGGTCTGGCGTTTGTATCGACGCGCCAGCACCGCACAGACCATCAATTGGATCTGATGGAAAATCATCAGGGGCAGCACCATCATACCGATCACCGATGTGGGGAACAGAATGTTTGCCATCGGGATGCCATTTGCCAGACTCTTTTTCGAACCACAAAAGACGATAGTAATTTCATCTGCCTTATTGAAGCCCAGTCGGCGTGCCATAAAGACGTTAACTACAATCACGATAGCCAGAAGAACGCAACTGACCACCACGATAAACAGCAATGATCCCCAGCCAACTTTGTGCCAGATACCGTTAACGACGGCTTCGCTGAATGCCGTATAAACCACCAACAGAATGGACGTCTGGTCAGTTTTCGCAATCCATTTTTTATTACGCGACACCCAGTCACCAATCCACGGCCGGGAAAGATGCCCCAACACAAATGGCAGCAACAGTTGCAGCATAATTTTACCGACCTGCTCAAGGCTGCCCCCTGCACCGTGAACATTCATCACCAGACCAACCAGCAATGGTGAAAGGAAAATCCCCAGCAGGCTGGATGCTGACGCAGAACAAACCGCCGCCGCGACGTTACCGCCCGCCATTGACGTGAAGGCGATTGCAGACTGCACGGTCGCGGGGAGAATGCACAAGTAGAGAAAACCGGAGTAGAGCATCGGGTCGACATTTACCGGTTTCCACCAGGCAAACAGCACGCCCAGAATCGGAAACAGCACGAAGGTGCTGCACATTACCCACAAATGCAGTCGCCAGTGACCACCGCCAGCAATAATTGCCTCACGCGACAACTTCGCGCCGTGCATAAAGAACAGCAGAGCAATCGCTGCAGTGGTCAGATTTTCAAAGAAGGGGACGAAATCGCCTCTGGCCGGAAAGAAAGATGCCAGCAACACCACCGTGATCAGGGTTAAGGTGAAAGGATCGAGGATACGAAAAAGTTTCATAAAGACTCCAGATGATCGATGGTTCTATTGTGCTTCTTCCAGTTTGAGAAATAAAATTGATTTATTGCATCCATTCATGAAAAAAACAGATGAATTATTCTTTAAAGCAATTAAAGGTTTTCGTCACAGTAGCGCAGGAGAAAAGTTTTAGTCGTGCAGGAGAGCGTATCGGCCTGAGCCAGTCGGCAGTGAGTCACAGTGTGAAGGAGCTGGAAAATCATACTGGTGTTCGCCTGCTGGACAGAACCACGCGTGAAGTGGTGCTTACAGATGCAGGGCAGCAGTTGGCTTTGCGTCTTGAGCGACTGCTGGATGAACTTAACAGCACGTTGCGCGATACCGGGCGTATGGGGCAACAACTGAGCGGAAAAGTTCGGGTCGCTGCCAGCCAGACCATTTCCGCGCATCTTATTCCGCAATGCATTGCTGAAAGCCATCGCCGCTATCCAGATATTCAGTTTGTCCTGCACGATCGTCCGCAGCAGTGGGTGATGGAAAGTATTCGCCAGGGAGATGTCGATTTTGGCATCGTCATCGATCCAGGCCCAGTGGGCGATCTGCAATGTGAAGCGATTCTTTCCGAGCCTTTCTTTCTGCTTTGCCATCGCGATAGCGCTTTGGCCGTGGAAGATTATGTCCCCTGGCAGGCATTACAGGGAGCGAAATTGGTGTTGCAGGATTACGCGTCAGGCAGCCGACCGCTGATTGACGCAGCGCTGGCGCGCAACGGTATTCAGGCGAATATTGTGCAGGAGATTGGTCATCCGGCGACGCTGTTCCCGATGGTAGCCGCAGGCATCGGCATCAGTATTCTTCCCGCACTGGCGCTACCATTGCCTGAAGGTAGCCCACTGGTGGTAAAGCGCATTACGCCAGTGGTTGAACGCCAGTTGATGCTGGTGCGCAGGAAGAACCGTTCACTTTCCACCGCCGCACAAGCGTTATGGGACGTAGTACGAGACCAGGGCAATGCGCTAATGGCTGGGCGGGAAGGGGATCCGTTGTATCAGATATAGAGTGAATTCATACTGCCGGGAGCTCCGGCAGTAATCAATCAGAAATTAAATTTGATGGAGTAGATTATCGCATCCTGGTAAAAATCTTCGCCCAGTTTGTCATCCGCATAACGATACTGAATCCCTGTGGTGATGTGTGAAGTTGCATTCCACCAAAGTGCGACGGCACCGTTCAGACCTTCTTTGCCGCCATTACCTGCCGCGTAGGTGGCATCACGATCAAACTCGTACTCGTTCCAGTTGGTGAGGGTGAATTTCTCACTGCCCAGCATAAAGCTGTAACCTGCAACCCAACCGGCGACATAACCGTTATCGCCGGTATAATAGGTTTGGTCTGTATAGCGTTTTGCAAAGAACGGTTTGAACCACCAACCGCTGCCGGTGAAATTGTAGCCGATCCCGTAAAGGAACATATCGTCATGGAAATTCACACGATTCGCAGAACCGTAGGTGCCATACGCATGCAAGTAGAGATTAAATCCGGTGTCACCCAGGTAAATACGGTTGGTATTTTTAAATGTATAACGCTGCTCGCTACCCGGTTTATCATGACGATCATTATAAAAGTTTTCCCAGTCGAAGAACCCGTACATTTCTCCCCAACTAAAGTTAGCGCCGCCTTCCAGTTCCAGATATCCAAAATCATCTTTGTGTGATTTGGTCGACGATTTCTCAGTGGTTCTGCTAGTCCAGTCAAGATAATGAATACCTATATCAGCAAAACCGCCTTTAAATTCTGCATGGGATACTGCTGGTATCGCCAATACAGAAGAGAGTGTCAGAGTAAAAAGATGTTTTTTCATAGCATAATTCCCTATGCCGATCGTTATTAGTTGATTGCTTAATAAAAGGTTGATTAAAAGCGGCATATTGTTAATGCAAGGGAAAGGAGAGTACCAATACAGTTTTTTCAGCCTATTAATAGTGAAAAAATATAAATATATCGATATCGAATAACTATCGGATACATGAAAAAAGTGTATTGGTATGAGGTAGGGCAATCTCGTTATAAAAAGGCGTTAGATTCCACCCTACAAAAAAAGGATATATATGTATCAGGCTCAGTTTTCTCATAACCCACTGTATTGCGTAGATATTATCAAGACTTATAAACCTGATTTCACGCCACGAGTGGCCTTTATTTTAGGTTCCGGGCTGGGCGCGCTGGCCGATCAGATTGAGAACGCGGTCGCAATTTCCTACGAAAAGCTGCCTGGGTTCCCGGTAAGTACCGTACACGGTCATGCGGGTGAGCTGGTGCTGGGTTATCTCCAGGGGGTGCCAGTGGCGTGTATGAAAGGTCGCGGACATTTCTACGAAGGTCGTGGGATGACCATCATGACGGATGCAATCCGTACCTTTAAGTTGCTGGGCTGCGAGTTGCTGTTCTGCACCAATGCGGCTGGCTCACTGCGCCCTGAAGTGGGGGCCGGCAGTCTGGTCGCATTGAAAGATCACATCAACACCATGCCGGGAACGCCGATGGTGGGTCTTAATGATGAACGTTTTGGTGAGCGCTTCTTCTCGCTGGCGAATGCCTACGATGCGGAATACCGCGCACTGTTACAAAAAGTGGCGAAAGAAGAGGGGTTCCCTCTGACGGAGGGCGTGTTCGTCTCATATCCGGGGCCGAATTTCGAGACTGCGGCGGAAATTCGCATGATGCAAATTATTGGTGGGGATGTTGTTGGTATGTCTGTGGTGCCTGAGGTTATTTCAGCTCGCCATTGCGAACTTAAAGTCGTTGCGGTCTCTGCGATTACCAACATGGCGGAAGGTCTGAGTGACGTGAAGCTTTCTCATGCCCAAACGCTGGCAGCAGCGGAACTCTCAAAGCAAAACTTTATTAATCTTATTTGCGGCTTTCTGCGCAAAATTGCCTGAGTAAAACAACAATAAACGGCCTCACTGAGTGAGGCCATATGATGCGACAAGGAAACGATTATGAGCATCGCTTTGCGCTTAAAGGTAATGTCCTTTTTGCAATATTTTATCTGGGGGAGCTGGCTGGTTACCCTCGGTTCTTACATGATTAATACCCTTCATTTTACCGGCGCAAATGTCGGTATGGTCTATAGCTCCAAAGGGATTGCTGCGATTATTATGCCTGGCATTATGGGGATTATCGCGGATAAATGGCTGCGTGCGGAACGTGCATACATGCTGTGTCACCTGGTGTGTGCGGGCGTACTTTTTTATGCGGCATCCGTAACTGATCCGGATATGATGTTTTGGGTGATGTTAGTCAATGCGATGGCGTTTATGCCGACTATTGCGTTATCGAACAGCGTCTCTTATTCCTGTCTTGCCCAGGCAGGGCTTGACCCGGTGACCGCTTTCCCGCCCATTCGCGTTTTTGGTACGGTGGGGTTCATTGTCGCCATGTGGGCAGTAAGCCTGCTGCATCTGGAATTGAGTAGTCTGCAACTGTATATCGCGTCCGGTGCGTCATTGCTGCTGTCGGCTTATGCGTTGACTTTGCCGAAGATTCCGGTTGCGGAGAAAAAAGCGACTACATCGCTTGCCAGCAAGCTGGGTCTGGATGCCTTCGTGCTGTTTAAAAATCCACGCATGGCTATCTTTTTCCTCTTCGCCATGATGCTGGGTGCGGTGCTGCAAATTACCAACGTTTTTGGCAACCCGTTCCTGCATGATTTCGCCCGTAATCCTGAGTTTGCTGATAGCTTCGTGGTGAAATACCCGTCCATTTTACTGTCAGTTTCACAGATGGCTGAAGTCGGTTTCATTCTGACGATACCGTTCTTTTTGAAGCGTTTCGGTATTAAAACCGTCATGCTGATGAGTATGGTGGCGTGGACGCTGCGCTTTGGCTTCTTTGCCTATGGCGATCCATCACCAACCGGGTTTATTTTGCTGTTGCTGTCGATGATTGTTTACGGTTGTGCATTCGATTTCTTCAATATTTCTGGTTCGGTCTTTGTCGAACAGGAAGTTGATTCCAGCATTCGTGCCAGCGCCCAGGGCCTTTTTATGACGATGGTAAATGGCGTCGGCGCATGGGTTGGCTCGATTCTGAGCGGTATGGCAGTGGATTACTTCTCGGTGGATGGCGTAAAAGACTGGCATACCATTTGGCTGATGTTTGCAGGGTATGCTCTTTTCCTCGCAGTGATATTTTTCTTTGGGTTTAAATATAACCATGACCCTGAAAAGATAACGCATCGTTCAGTTACACATTAAAAGGATTCGCAGCTCTGTTCCTTGGGGCTGCTTTTATGATAAAGGTTAATTAGTGAAAGATATTTTATTTTCTTCTGGCGTTGGTTTTGGCATTGGTGCTTTGTTTACAATCGTGCGATTACCTATTCCTGTTCCAAATGTATTGCCGGGTATATTATCCATCGTGTTTATGTATATCGGATATCTGGTGGTGAAATACTTTATGCCATGATAATTTAATACGATGTATTTTTTATATGGAGCACTTAATTATGGAACGCGTATATAGAACAGATCTTAAGTTGCTCCGTTATTTTCTTGCCGTAGCGGAAGAGTTGCATTTTGGTCGCGCAGCAGCGCGTTTAAATATGTCTCAGCCTCCGCTCAGTATTCATATTAAAGAGCTGGAAAATCAACTCGGTACGCAGCTTTTTATTCGCCATTCGCGCAGCGTCGTACTGACACACGCGGGCAAAATCTTGATGGAAGAATCGCGTCGATTGCTGGTGAATGCAAATAATATATTGGCTCGGGTTGAACAAATAGGTCGGGGAGAAGCAGGGCGGATTGAACTCGGGGTTGTGGGAACGGCAATGTGGGGACGGATGCGCCCGGTTATGCGGCGATTCCTTAGAGAAAATCCTAACGTTGAAGTTCTGTTTCGCGAAAAGATGCCAGCGATGCAAATGGCCTTGCTGGAACGCCGCGAACTTGATGCCGGGATCTGGCGAATGGCGACAGAACCACCGACTGGTTTTACCAGCTTACGGTTGCATGAATCGGCGTTTCTGGTGGCGATGCCTGAAGAGCATCATCTCTCATCATTTTCCACCGTCCCGCTGGAAGCGCTACGTGACGAGTATTTCGTTACAATGCCGCCCGTGTACACTGACTGGGATTTTTTGCAGCGAGTTTGCCAGCAGGTGGGATTTTCACCGGTTGTTATTCGCGAAGTTAATGAACCGCAAACGGTACTCGCCATAGTCAGTATGGGTATTGGTATCACATTGATAGCGGACAGCTACGCGCAGATGAACTGGCCCGGTGTCATATTCCGTCCGCTCAAAGAACGCATCCCGGCAGACTTATATATTGTTTATGAAACGCAGCAGGTGACGCCCGCGCTGGTTAAACTGCTGGCGGCGTTGGCGCAGTAGATGAGAGGCACGGGAACTGCCGGACATAGTTGGTCTGATAAGCGAAGCGCATCAGGCAATTTCGCAAATTGCAGATAGCAAAAAAGCGCCTTTAGGGCGCTTTTTTACATTGGTGGGTCGTGCAGGATTCGAACCTGCGACCAATTGATTAAAAGTCAACTGCTCTACCAACTGAGCTAACGACCCGAAGTGGTGGGTGATGACGGGATCGAACCGCCGACCCCCTCCTTGTAAGGGAGGTGCTCTCCCAGCTGAGCTAATCACCCACTTCGGTACTTCACATTTTTACAAGAAATCTAGCTGGCGAGAAAGTGGTGGGTGATGACGGGATCGAACCGCCGACCCCCTCCTTGTAAGGGAGGTGCTCTCCCAGCTGAGCTAATCACCCACTTCTCAATTTCTTGCTACACGGCGGAGACTACATAAGTAGTTGGTGGGTGATGACGGGATCGAACCGCCGACCCCCTCCTTGTAAGGGAGGTGCTCTCCCAGCTGAGCTAATCACCCCCGCTGTGTGGAGTCGCATTATAGGGAGAGTTCAAAATGAGTCAACGCATTTTCTAAAGAAATTGTTCGTTCGTCGTAAATTTAAGCAAGATGATCGCAAAACAGACCGTGTTGCGCAATTTGTCAACGAAAACAATAATGCGTAAGGTTGCAACCCGAACTACATTGAGGAATCAGGCGGGAGTGATAGAATATCGCCCACTCAATTTTTCCAGGATTTGCCGGTTGTCGGCATCTTTCTAAACGTAAGGCCATTTCATGAAAATCAAAACTCGCTTCGCGCCAAGCCCAACAGGCTATCTGCACGTTGGCGGCGCGCGTACTGCTCTTTACTCCTGGCTTTTTGCACGTAACCACGGCGGTGAGTTCGTGCTGCGTATTGAAGACACCGATCTTGAGCGTTCCACGCCGGAAGCTATCGAAGCCATTATGGATGGCATGAACTGGCTGAGCCTGGAGTGGGATGAAGGTCCGTACTACCAGACCAAACGTTTTGATCGCTACAACGCGGTGATCGATCAGATGCTGGAAGAGGGCACAGCTTATAAATGCTATTGCTCTAAAGAGCGCCTGGAAGCGCTGCGCGAAGAGCAAATGGCGAAAGGTGAGAAGCCGCGTTATGACGGTCGCTGCCGCCACAGTCATGAGCATCACGCTGATGATGAGCCGTGTGTCGTACGTTTTGCTAACCCGCAGGAAGGTTCTGTTGTTTTTGACGATCAGATCCGTGGTCCGATCGAGTTCAGCAACCAGGAGCTGGATGATCTGATTATCCGCCGTACCGATGGTTCCCCAACCTATAACTTCTGTGTGGTTGTCGATGACTGGGATATGGAAATCACCCACGT
Organism: Escherichia sp. E.sYA108; assembly: GCF_011754335.1. Lineage (NCBI taxonomy): Bacteria > Pseudomonadati > Pseudomonadota > Gammaproteobacteria > Enterobacterales > Enterobacteriaceae > Escherichia > Escherichia sp. E.sYA108. The sequence goes on from NZ_JAAQVZ010000001.1 coordinate 1,485,559, forward strand.
TATCCGTGGCGAAGACCATATCAACAACACACCGCGCCAGATTAACATTCTTAAGGCTCTGAAAGCGCCGGTACCGGTTTACGCGCACGTTTCTATGATCAACGGCGATGACGGTAAAAAACTGTCCAAACGTCACGGGGCGGTCAGCGTAATGCAGTATCGTGATGATGGTTATCTGCCAGAAGCACTGCTGAACTATCTGGTGCGTCTGGGCTGGTCCCACGGCGATCAGGAAATCTTCACTCGTGAAGAGATGATTAAATACTTCACTCTGAATGCCGTCAGCAAATCTGCCAGTGCGTTCAACACCGACAAGCTGCTGTGGCTGAACCATCACTACATTAACGCGTTGCCGCCGGAGTATGTTGCTACTCACTTACAGTGGCACATTGAGCAGGAAAATATCGATACCCGTAACGGCCCGCAGCTGGCTGATCTGGTGAAACTGCTGGGCGAACGCTGCAAGACGCTGAAAGAGATGGCACAGAGCTGCCGTTATTTCTACGAAGATTTTGCTGAGTTCGATGCCGACGCCGCGAAAAAACATCTGCGTCCGGTAGCGCGTCAGCCGCTGGAAGTAGTTCGTGACAAACTGACTGCGATTACTGACTGGACCGCTGAAAACGTTCATCACGCTATTCAGGCGACGGCGGATGAGCTGGAAGTGGGTATGGGTAAAGTTGGTATGCCGCTGCGTGTCGCCGTAACCGGTGCGGGGCAGTCTCCGGCGCTGGATGTTACCGTTCACGCAATCGGTAAGACCCGCAGTATCGAGCGTATCAACAAAGCGCTGGCTTTTATTGCTGAACGCGAAAATCAGCAGTAATTAGCGCATAAAAGATAAACGGCAGGAGAGATACCCCTGCCGTTTTTTATTTATGCTGATTCATCTATGTCGAGACGAGCAAGAAAATTACGAATTCCTTCGCGTGACAAAAATTGCGCAACTTTTTCTTGCTCACTGTGAGTCATGTTGTCTATTGCGCTGATGATTTGCCGATAAGCAGGAGTGCGAATACCCGGTGCGTATTCGGCAAGGGGTTCTTCGGCTTCCAGAAGCATCGGTGTGTTATGGAAGGCTGGCGTGTTCTGAATAAACTCGCAAACTTGCGTATCGACCAGAATAAGTCTGGCACGACCGCCTTTCACGCCGGGAAATTTTTCCGTTTTCCAGCCTTTTTCTCTGATCCAACGGTTAACAGTTTGTTTAGCCACGCCGAGGCATTCAGCCAGTTCTTCGGTGGTCATTTTATTGCGTAATCTTTTCATATTATTTGCTATCGCGAATCCCTAAGCGTTGTAACAATCCGATAATCCCTTCCCGCAGAAGCAAGGATGTAAACTGTTTTTGTTCAACTGGCGTCATCTCTTTCGCCAGTGTCACCAGCAACACTTCAAGCGGCGCATCACCAGAAAGGGCTGGCGCTTCTCCCTGACCTTCTGGACGTTCAGCATTGCGAATATATTCACGAACCTGTTCATTGACGTGAACCAGTCGAGCTTTGCCACCCTGGACGCCTGGTTTTGGTGACGTTGTCCAGCCTTCCTTGCGTACCCATTTATTAATGGTCTGGCGGCTATAGCCGGTCAGTCTGGCAAGTTCATCTGGCGTCATCCTCTCCTTGAACATAACAATTCCCTGAATGTATGTGGGTCTATTAGTAGTTCATTTTATAACACCACTTTACAGGAAACCGTGACATGAATAACTACTGAATGCGAGCGGTTTTCCAAAATTGTTCATTTGCCTGATTTTTCAGCGATTGAAACTACACGTGGCAATTTGCCGTTGACACATTCGGGCGGAATTCATATGATGCCGCCCGTCAACTCGACAAGCTTTACGTGATGGGGCTATAGCTCAGCTGGGAGAGCGCTTGCATGGCATGCAAGAGGTCAGCGGTTCGATCCCGCTTAGCTCCACCAAATTTTGCACCCAGCAAATTTGGTACGTAAACGACTCGTGGGGCTATAGCTCAGCTGGGAGAGCGCTTGCATGGCATGCAAGAGGTCAGCGGTTCGATCCCGCTTAGCTCCACCAAATTTCAAACCCTCGCTGCAAAGCGGGGGTTTTTTGTCTCTGCCTTTTGCCGCTTTTGTAATACAGTCTATATCCTGGCAGTGCCGTGTGGTGAATGCATCACTGACTGAAAAAACAGCAACAGGCTGGCCCCTGTTTGCTTCGCGATGCGAATAAACTTATTATTTGTGTGCCTGAAAACCCCGATCAGTGAGAGTAGTGTACTCATGTTTGTGGAGCATAACCTGATAAAAAATATCAAGATATTCACACTAGCGTTTACGCTCACCGTGGTACTTATTCAGCTATCCCGTTTAATTTCGCCACTTGCTGTTATCCATTCCAATTATATCTTTCTGGCGTGGATGCCACTGTGCGTAATGCTGTCAATCTTGTTTATCTTTGGCTGGCGTGGTGTCGTTCCCATTTTATGCGGGATGTTTTGCACCAATCTGTGGAACCTGCATCTCTCTTTTTTACAGACCGCCGTCATGATCGGCAGCCAGGCGTTTGCAGTCCTGTGTGCCTGTGCAATATTACGCTGGCAATTGGGGACGCGTTGGCGTTATGGATTGACCAGCCGATACGTCTGGCAACGTCTGTTCTGGCTTGGTTTGGTGGCGCCGATTGGCATCAAATGCAGCATGTATCTTGTGGGAAATTTCTTTGATTTTCCGCTAAAGATATCTACCTTTTTCGGCGATGCGGATGCCATTTTCACGGTCGTTGATTTGCTAAGCCTTTTCACCGCAGTGCTGATTTACAACATGCTTTTTTACTATCTCACCCGCATGATTGTAAGTCCCCACTTTGCACAGATATTGTGGCGTAGGGATATCGCTCCGTCGTTGAGCAAAGAGAAACGCGCATTTACCTTAAGCTGGCTGGCAGCTCTTAGCGTGCTGCTACTTCTGATGTGCACACCGTATGAAAATGACTTTATTGCCGGTTACCTGGTACCTGTTTTCTTTATCATCTTTACCCTCGGTGTCGGTAAGATTCGCTATCCGTTTTTAAATCTCACCTGGGCTGTTTCAACGCTTTGCCTTCTGAATTACAACCAGAACTTTTTGCAAGGGGTACTAACCGAATATTCGCTGGCATTTATTCTCGCAGTACTGATTTCCTTTAGTGTTTGCCTGCTCTATATGGTGCGTATTTATCATCGTAGTGAATGGCTTAACCGCCGCTGGCATTTGCAGGCGCTGACCGATCCGTTAACGCTTCTACCCAACTTTCGTGCGTTGGAGCAAGCGCCGGAGCAAGAGGCGGGCAAGAGTTTTTGCTGCCTGCGCATTGATAATCTTGAGTTTATGAGTCGTCATTACGGCTTAATAATGCGCGTTCACTGTATCCGCTCAATTTACCGTACGCTGCTGCCGTTGATGCAGGAAAACGAAAAGTTGTATCAATTGCCGGGTAGTGAACTGCTGTTAGTGCTGAGCGGGCCGGAAACGGAAGGGCGACTCCAGCATATGGTTAACATCCTGAATAGTCGGCAAATTCACTGGAACAATACCGGGCTGGATATGGGCTATGGTGCTGCCTGGGGGCGTTTTGATGGAAATCAGGAAACCCTGCAACCCTTGTTGGGGCAGTTAAGCTGGCTGGCGGAGCAATCCTGCGCACATCATCATGTGCTGGCGCTGGATAGCAGAGAGGAGATGGTTTCCGGGCAAACCACTAAACAGGTGCTATTGCTGAATACCATTCGCACGGCGTTAGATCAGGGTGATTTGCTGCTCTACGCCCAGCCAATTCGCAACAAAGAGGGTGAAGGTTATGATGAGATCCTCGCGCGACTGAAGTATGACGGCGGCATTATGACCCCGGATAAGTTTCTGCCCCTTATTGCTCAGTTTAACCTTAGCGCGCGTTTTGATTTGCAAGTGCTGGAATCCTTGTTGAAGTGGCTGGCAACACACCCTTGCGACAAAAAAGGTCCACGCTTTTCAGTCAATTTAATGCCGCTCACGCTGCTGCAAAAGAATATTGCCGGGCGGATTATTCGTCTGTTTAAGCGTTATTACATCTCCCCGCAGGCGGTCATTCTTGAGATCACCGAGGAGCAGGCGTTTTCTAACGCAGAAAGCAGCATGTACAACATCGAGCAGCTGCATAAGTTTGGTTTCCGGATTGCAATTGATGACTTTGGCACCGGATATGCCAACTACGAACGGTTAAAGCGTTTGCAGGCTGATATCATCAAAATTGATGGCGTCTTTGTGAAAGATATCGTCACGAACACGCTGGATGCGATGATTGTGAGATCAATTACCGATCTGGCGAAAGCGAAGTCATTGAGTGTGGTCGCGGAGTTTGTCGAGACGCCACAGCAGCAGGCGCTATTGCATAAACTTGGGGTGCAATATCTGCAAGGATATTTAATTGGTCGTCCGCAGCCATTAGCTGATTAACAGGCGTAAAAAAGCCGGGGAATTACCCCGGCTTTTTTATGTATGGTCTTACAGCACCAGTGCTGCGATTGACGCAGACAGCACACTCACCAGGGTAGAGCCGTAAACCAGTTTCAGACCGAAGCGAGAAACCACGTTACCTTGCTCTTCATTCAGGCCTTTAACCGCACCCGCGATAATCCCGATTGAAGAGAAGTTAGCGAAGGAAACCAGGAACACAGAGATGATGCCTTCCGCACGCGGAGAGAGCGTGGAAGCAATTTTCTGCAGATCCATCATCGCAACGAACTCGTTGGAAACCAGTTTGGTCGCCATGATACTGCCCACTTGCAGTGCTTCACTGGAAGGAACACCCATCACCCATGCAATCGGATAGAAGATGTAACCCAGGATGCCCTGGAAGGAGATGCTGTAGCCAAACCAGCCAGTCACGGTAGCAAACAGAGCGTTCAGTGCAGCGATCAGGGCGATAAAGCCGATCAGCATCGCGGCAACGATAATGGCAACTTTGAAACCTGCCAGAATGTATTCACCCAGCATTTCGAAGAAGCTCTGACCTTCGTGCAGGTTGGACATCTGAATGTTTTCTTCACTGGCATCAACACGGTAAGGGTTGATCAGCGACAGCACGATAAAGGTGCTGAACATGTTCAGTACCAGCGCCGCAACGACGTATTTCGGCTCCAGCATGGTCATATATGCACCAACGATGGACATCGACACGGTGGACATCGCCGTTGCTGCCATGGTGTACATACGATTGCGGGAGATTTTGCCGAGGATATCTTTATAGGCAATAAAGTTTTCAGACTGACCCAGAATCAGGGAGCTGACGGCGTTAAAGGATTCCAGTTTGCCCATGCCGTTGACTTTGGAGAGCAGGAAACCAATTGCGCGGATAATCACCGGCAATACGCGAATATGCTGGAGAATACCGATCAGCGCAGAGATAAAGACGATTGGGCACAGCACTTTCAGGAAGAAGAATGCCAGGCCTTGATCATTCATGCTACCAAAGACGAAGTTAGTCCCTTCGTTGGCAAAACCGAGCAGTTTTTCGAACATTTCGGAGAAGCCTTTCACGAAGCCCAGACCAACGTCGGAGTTCAGGAAGAACCACGCCAGTAACACTTCGATAACAAGCAGTTGAATAACATAACGGATACGAATTTTTTTGCGGTCGCTGCTTACCAGCAGTGCGAGAATCGCAACAACGGCAAGTGCCAGTACAAAATGAAGGACGCGGTCCATATTTGCTCCAAATATGAGGCAGGTTAAATTTCCGTGCACATTCTATGTAACATGGTTAAGGAAAACGAGATCTGACACACACTATAATGACGTCCTGTGACAAGCTTCAAAAATAGTGATCTGTCATACATTTCTGCTATGTTGTGTATGGAAGCGGAAGGTTATGTAAATGTGCTAATATTAAACATAACCATAACATTCGAGTCATCTATCTTTTCGTAGTCATAATCCTGGTCTATCAGAGAAATCATCACAACCCATTTAAATGAATTTGATAATCATTCTCATTTAACGTAGCATGAAACATAGCAAAGGCTATGTTTTAGAGGCACAAGATGACGAACTATCGCGTTGAGAGTAGCAGCGGACGGGCGGCGCGCAAGATGAGGCTCGCATTAATGGGACCTGCGTTCATTGCGGCGATTGGTTATATCGATCCCGGTAACTTTGCGACCAATATTCAGGCGGGTGCCAGCTTCGGCTATCAGTTATTGTGGGTTGTCGTTTGGGCTAACCTGATGGCGATGCTGATTCAAATCCTCTCGGCCAAACTGGGGATTGCCACCGGTAAAAATCTGGCGGAGCAGATTCGCGATCACTACCCGCGCCCCGTCGTGTGGTTCTATTGGGTTCAGGCAGAAATTATTGCGATGGCAACCGACCTGGCGGAATTTATTGGTGCGGCGATCGGTTTTAAACTCATTCTTGGTGTTTCGTTGTTGCAGGGCGCGGTGCTGACGGGGATCGCGACTTTCCTGATTTTAATGCTGCAACGTCGCGGGCAAAAACCGCTGGAGAAAGTGATTGGCGGGTTACTGTTGTTTGTTGCCGCGGCTTACATTGTCGAGTTGATTTTCTCCCAGCCTAACCTGGCGCAGCTGGGTAAAGGAATGGTAATCCCGAGTTTACCTACTTCGGAGGCGGTCTTCCTGGCAGCGGGCGTGTTAGGGGCGACGATTATGCCGCATGTGATTTATTTGCACTCTTCGCTCACTCAGCATTTACATGGCGGTTCGCGTCAACAACGTTATTCCGCCACCAAATGGGATGTGGCTATCGCCATGACGATTGCCGGTTTTGTCAATCTGGCGATGATGGCTACAGCTGCGGCGGCGTTCCACTTTTCTGGTCATACTGGTGTTGCCGATCTTGATGAGGCTTATCTGACGCTGCAACCGCTGTTAAGCCATGCTGCGGCAACGGTCTTTGGATTAAGCCTGGTTGCTGCCGGACTGTCTTCAACGGTGGTGGGGACGCTGGCGGGGCAGGTAGTGATGCAGGGCTTCATTCGCTTTCATATCCCGCTGTGGGTGCGTCGTACAGTCACCATGCTGCCGTCATTTATCGTCATTCTGATGGGATTAGATCCGACACGGATTCTGGTTATGAGTCAGGTGCTGTTAAGTTTTGGTATCGCCCTGGCGCTGGTTCCACTGTTGATTTTCACCAGTGACAGCAAGTTGATGGGCGATCTGGTGAACAGTAAACGCGTAAAACAGACAGGCTGGGTGATTGTGGTGCTGGTAGTGGCGCTGAATATCTGGTTACTGGTAGGAACGGCACTGGGATTGTAGTTGAATGAGCGTCGCATTTGGCACCATTGGCGGATGCGGCGTAAATGCTTTATCCGCCCTACGCGTTAAAGAGCTGGTTTGTAGGCCTGATAAGACGCGCTAGCGTCGCATCAGGCATTTTGCTCCATTGGCGAATGTGTTTAATGGCGGTGTCCATGTCCGCGGCCTTTTCCACGATGATCGTCACGATCGCGCCAGCCTTCACGATAGCCACGTTCATACGCTTTACGCTTATCCCAGCCACGATGGTAGCCATTATCATGATGCCACCAGCGGTTTTTACGCCATTCATAATTGCGGTGCCAGTAGTCACGGTCGCGCCAGTGACCACCGTCCCAGTAATTACCGTAATGATCGCGATCGCCAATTTGTAATTTGATTGATGGCAGTAGGGTGATTTCACCTGCGTTTGCCGCAAGCGGGGTAAATGCCATCAGGGCGGCCGCCAGAAACAGTGACCTGAACATTGTTATTCTCCTTCACGATCGAAGCCGTCAGCGGCCTGTTAACGCAATATTACGGGGAGGTAAAGCGCCGTATCATCGCCATAACTCTTAAATCATAAAGGAGAGCATTTTTTGCTAAACGTTATCGTGGGGTGGCTGTTGCTTCTGACGATTGACCATCATCATCGGCTTACCTGCTAATAACAGCCATGCCGGGAGCATGACGATACAGAGCAGCGGTAGCAATGTGGTATTGGGTACAACGACTGCCGCCATAAAAAGACTTAACCAGCCATCGCGTGTTACCACCAGCACGATGCCGAGTATAGCGCAGGAAACGGTTATTGCCGCTGGAACGGCGGGAACGTGCTCATGAAGCATCAACCCTAATGCCACGCCGACAAACACTGCCGGGAAGATTCGCCCACCGCGAAAGCCACTGGCGGCAGCAACGACCAGGGCGGCAAGTTTTATCACCGCCAGCAAAAAGTAATCGCTGGTGCTGAAAGCCTGATTTGCCACCATCTGCTGCATCTCATCCAGCCCTTTAAACAGCGAAACCGGTCCACCAATAACCCCCAGAATACCGAGAATAAATCCGCCAATACCCAGCACGAACACCGGATTTTTCATTTGATGCATCATCGCGTGCAACCGTGGTAAGCACCATACGGCGACCATCCCTGCTGCGATGGCAATCGCCGCGACAATTGCACCGCTGAGAATATCGGTCATTTCCATCTGTCCGTAATGCGCAATGGGCAGTGAAAAATGAGGATGGAAAAATAATCCGGTAGTAAGTGCACCAGCTGCTGCCGCCATTAACGGCGCAAAGAGACGATCCCATAGCGGAACTTCATTACTGCCATTTAAGGTTTGCGAAAATATCAATGCCGCCGCAACAGGTGTGCCAAACAGCGCGCCGATGGTTCCGGCAGAGGCTAAAATAGTCCACTCCATTCGGTTGACGCGCGGTAACAGACGAGCGCCAATGGCGACGGCAAGGGCGATATTGACGGTTATGATCGGATGTTCCGGCCCCAGGCTGACGCCGCCAGCAAGACCGAGAATTAATGCTACGATAAGTCCTGGTAGCGCAGAGGGCGGAATCGGTGCGCCGATAAGCGGTTCACAGGCGGGATCTGGTCCGGCATGACCCTGGCTGAAACGGATAACCAACCCCACCGCAATACCCGTTAGCGTTAATACACCGATGATCCAGAGAGGTGAATCCTGGGCTATCCCCAGAGTTCCCGGCAGTCGTTGCCAGAGCAAATTCTGTAATACCGAGGCGATTTTCATCACCATAATCAGAATAAGACTGGACGCAATCCCAATTGCCACGGCGGGGAGCGATAATAACAACATGGTTCTGGCTCGCGGATGGAGCATGTTCTATTCCTTATGCGGGGTCAGATACTTAGTTTGCCCAGCTTGCAAAAAGGCATCGCTGCAATTGGTGCTGAAACGATAAAGTAATTGTGTGACCCAGATCGATATTTACAGGGAGCCTGCCTTTCCGGCGTTGTTGTTATGCCCCCAGGTATTTACAGTGTGAGAAAGAATTATTTTGACTTTAGCGGAGCAGTTGAAGAATGACAAAGTATGCATTAGTCGGTGATGTGGGCGGCACCAACGCACGTCTTGCTCTGTGTGATATTGCCAGTGGTGAAATCTCGCAGGCTAAGACCTATTCAGGGCTTGATTACCCCAGCCTCGAAGCGGTCATTCGCGTTTATCTTGAAGAACATAAGGTCGAGGTGAAAGACGGCTGTATTGCCATCGCTTGCCCAATTACCGGTGACTGGGTGGCAATGACCAACCATACCTGGGCGTTCTCAATTGCCGAAATGAAAAAGAATCTCGGTTTTAGCCATCTGGAAATTATTAACGATTTTACTGCTGTATCGATGGCGATCCCGATGCTGAAAAAAGAGCATCTGATTCAGTTTGGTGGCGCAGAACCGGTAGAAGGTAAGCCTATTGCGGTTTACGGTGCCGGAACAGGGCTTGGGGTTGCGCATCTGGTCCATGTCGATAAGCGTTGGGTAAGCTTGCCAGGAGAAGGCGGTCACGTTGATTTTGCGCCGAATAGTGAAGAAGAGGGCATTATCCTCGAAATATTGCGTGCGGAAATTGGTCATGTTTCGGCGGAACGCGTGCTTTCTGGCCCTGGACTGGTGAATTTGTATCGCGCAATTGTTAAAGCCGACAACCGCCTGCCAGAAAATCTCAAGCCAAAAGATATTACCGAACGCGCGCTGGCTGACAGCTGCACCGATTGCCGCCGCGCGTTGTCGCTGTTTTGCGTCATTATGGGCCGTTTTGGCGGCAATCTGGCGCTCAATCTCGGGACATTTGGCGGCGTGTTTATTGCGGGTGGTATCGTGCCGCGCTTCCTTGAGTTCTTCAAAGCCTCTGGTTTCCGCGCCGCATTTGAAGATAAAGGGCGCTTTAAAGAATATGTCCATGATATTCCGGTGTATCTCATCGTCCATGACAATCCGGGCCTTCTCGGTTCCGGTGCACATTTACGCCAGACCTTAGGTCACATTCTCTAAATCCTTCCTGTTATATCGGGAGGTAACTCTCCCGATAATCTTTTAAATCATACAGTTAATTAAATTTTCTTTGTGTCCCCCTCACAAGGCCGACCTGCGTCACACTTCCGTACAGCGGGATTAATTCTCCAGTAAATGCATTATTTGTCTGGTAACGGCGATTTGTTTTGCACGTTCATAATTTCACTCGTCAACTATCACTGAACGAGGAATTAACGATGAGTAAGAAACTGATTGCCTTATGTGCCTGCCCAATGGGCCTGGCTCACACTTTTATGGCCGCTCAGGCGCTGGAAGAAGCGGCGGTAGAAGCCGGTTATGAAGTGAAAATTGAAACCCAGGGCGCGGACGGTATCCAGAATCGCCTGACGGCGCAGGATATCGCCGAAGCGACCATCATCATCCACTCCGTGGCAGTTACCCCGGAAGATAACGAACGTTTCGAATCACGCGACGTTTATGAAATCACTTTGCAGGACGCAATTAAAAACGCTGCGGGAATCATCAAAGAAATCGAAGAGATGATTGCCTCTGAACAACAGTAATATTCGACAGGGATAATTGTTATGGCCATTAAAAAACGCAGTGCAACCGTTGTGCATGGCGCATCCGGTGCGGCAGCGGCAGTTAAGAATCCGCAGGCCTCTAAATCCAGCTTCTGGGGTGAACTCCCGCAGCATGTGATGTCAGGGATTTCACGCATGGTGCCGACCTTAATTATGGGCGGTGTGATCCTCGCTTTCAGTCAGCTGATTGCTTATAGCTGGCTTAAAATTCCTGCTGATATCGGCATCATGGATGCTCTTAATAGCGGGAAATTCTCCGGTTTCGACCTCTCCTTACTTAAATTTGCCTGGCTGTCGCAGTCCTTCGGCGGCGTGTTGTTTGGTTTTGCCATTCCGATGTTTGCTGCTTTTGTGGCGAACTCTATCGGTGGCAAACTGGCGTTCCCGGCTGGTTTTATCGGCGGCTTGATGTCTACCCAGCCGACGCAACTGCTGAACTTCGATCCCAGCACGATGCAATGGGCGACCTCTTCGCCGGTGCCGTCCACCTTCATTGGTGCGCTGATTATTTCTATCGTTGCCGGTTACCTTGTGAAATGGATGAACCAGAAAATCCAGTTACCGGATTTCCTGTTAGCGTTCAAAACCACATTTTTGCTACCGATTCTTTCCGCCATTTTTGTCATGCTGGCGATGTACTACGTCATCACCCCCTTTGGTGGCTGGATCAACGGCGGTATCCGTACCGTGCTGACCGCTGCAGGTGAGAAGGGCGCGCTGATGTACGCAATGGGGATCGCCGCGGCGACAGCAATCGACCTTGGTGGCCCGATCAACAAAGCGGCAGGTTTCGTTGCCTTCAGCTTTACCACTGACCACGTATTACCGGTCACTGCACGTTCTATCGCTATCGTTATTCCGCCGATTGGTCTGGGTCTGGCGACCATTATCGATCGTCGCTTAACTGGCAAACGCTTGTTCAACGCCCAGCTTTATCCGCAGGGTAAAACCGCGATGTTCCTGGCGTTTATGGGGATCAGTGAGGGTGCGATTCCGTTTGCACTGGAAAGCCCTATCACCGCCATTCCGTCGTATATGGTCGGCGCGATTGTCGGCTCAACCGCCGCTGTCTGGCTGGGCGCAGTGCAATGGTTCCCGGAGTCCGCTATCTGGGCGTGGCCGCTGGTCACTAATCTGGGTGTCTATATGGCGGGGATCGCGCTGGGAGCAATCATTACTGCGCTGATGGTGGTGTTCTTGCGTCTGATGATGTTCCGCAAAGGTAAATTGTTAATCGAGAGCCTGTAAGAAGGAAAAATCCAGATGACATTACTCGCTTCGCTGCGCGACTGGCTTAAGGCACAACAACTGGATGCGGTGCTTCTCTCCTCACGGCAGAACAAACAGCCGCATCTGGGGATCTCCACCGGATCAGGCTATGTGGTGATTAGCCGTGAAAGTGCGCACATTCTGGTGGATTCGCGCTATTACGCGGATGTTGAAGCCCGCACGCAAGGTTACCAGCTGCATTTGCTCGACGCGATGCACACGCTTGCCACCATCGTCAGACAAATCATTGCCGATGAGCAGTTGCAAACGCTCGGTTTTGAAGGCCAGCAGGTGAGTTGGGAAACCGCGCACCGCTGGCAGTCCGAACTCAATGCGAAACTGGTTAGCGCCACGCCGGATGTGCTGCGGCAAATCAAAACGCCAGAAGAGGTGGAGAAAATCCGCCTTGCCTGCGGGATTGCCGATCGTGGCGCAGAGCATATTCGCCGCTTTATTCAGGCGGGGATGAGCGAATGCGAGATAGCCGCTGAACTGGAGTGGTTTATGCGCCGGCAGGGCGCAGAAAAAGCCTCTTTCGATACCATTGTCGCCAGTGGCTGGCGTGGGGCGCTGCCGCACGGTAAAGCCAGCGACAAGATTGTTGCAGCGGGCGAGTTTGTCACTCTCGATTTCGGTGCGCTCTATCAGGGCTACTGCTCTGATATGACGCGCACCTTGCTGGTGAATGGCGAAGGGGTGAGCGCCGAATCTCACCCGCTGTTTAACGTCTATCAGATTGTCCTGCAGGCACAGCTCGCGGCAATCTCTGTAATTCGCCCCGGCGTGCGCTGCCAGCAGGTTGACGATGCCGCGCGCCGCGTGATTACCGAGGCCGGTTATGGCAAGTTTTTCGGCCATAACACCGGTCATGCTATCGGTATTGAAGTCCATGAAGAACCGCGTTTTTCACCGCGGGACACCACGACGCTACAGCCAGGTATGTTACTGACCGTGGAGCCAGGGATTTATTTTCCAGGGCAAGGGGGCGTGCGCATTGAAGATGTCGTGCTGGTCACCCCGCAAGGCGCAGAAGTGCTCTACGCCATGCCGAAAACAGTGTTGCTCACGGGAGAGGCATAATGGATTTATCGCTCTTAAAAGCGTTGAGCGAGGCAGATGCGATCGCCTCCTCGGAACAGGAAGTACGGCAGATCCTGCTGGATGAAGCGGATCGCCAGCAAAAAGAGGTCCGTTTTGACGGCCTGGGATCGGTGCTGATCCGACTCAATGAGTCGACAGGTCCGAAGGTGATGATCTGTGCGCATATGGACGAAGTGGGATTTATGGTGCGCAGCATCTCCCGCGAAGGGGCGATCGATGTGTTGCCGGTTGGCAATGTACGCATGGCTGCCCGCCAGCTTCAGTCGGTGCGTATCACTACCCGTGAAGAGTGCAAAATTCCAGGCCTGCTTGACGGCGACCGGCAGGGGAATGACGTCAGCGCCATGCGCGTGGACATTGGCGCGCGCTCCTGTGACGAAGTGATGCAGGCGGGAATTCGTCCAGGCGATCGCGTCACCTTCGATACCACTTTTCAGGTTCTCCCTCACCAGCGAGTGATGGGGAAAGCCTTTGATGACCGCCTCGGTTGCTATCTGCTGGTGACGTTACTGCGTGAGCTGCACGACGCCGAACTGCCTGCGGAAGTGTGGCTGGTGGCAAGTTCCAGCGAAGAGGTGGGATTACGCGGCGGGCAAACTGCCACCCGCGCGGTGTCGCCGGATGTCGCCATTGTGCTTGATACTGCCTGCTGGGCGAAAAACTTTGATTATGGCGCAGCTAACCATCGCCAGATTGGTAACGGGCCGATGCTGGTGTTAAGCGACAAGTCACTGATTGCGCCGCCAAAACTTACCGCGTGGATCGAAACCGTGGCGGCAGAAATTGGCGTACCGTTGCAGTCAGATATGTTCAGCAACGGCGGAACGGACGGCGGGGCGGTGCATTTAACCGGCACTGGCGTACCCACAGTGGTGATGGGGCCTGCAACCCGCCACGGACATTGCGCCGCATCGATTGCCGACTGCCGTGACATTTTGCAGATGGAGCAACTTTTATCTGCCCTTATTCAACGTCTTACGCGTGAGACGGTTGTTCAACTGACGGATTTCAGATGATCTCCTGATTAACCCGGAGCGGTTATGTTAACGATTCAATTTCTCTGTCCTTTGCCTAACGGTCTACATGCTCGTCCGGCGTGGGAACTTAAAGAGCAGTGCAGCCAGTGGCAAAGCGAAATCACTTTTATTAACCATCGCCAGAACGCAAAGGCCGATGCGAAAAGCTCGCTGGCGCTGATTGGCACTGGCACTTTATTTAATGACAGTTGCAGCCTGAACATTAGCGGTAGCGATGAAGAGCAGGCGCGGCGAGTGCTGGAAGAGTATATCCAGGTGCGCTTTATCGACAGCGATAGCGTCCAGCCGACGCTGGCAGAACTGACGGCGCATCCGCTGCCGCGTTCATTAAGCCGCCTGAACCCGGATTTACTGTACGGCAACGTGCTGGCAAGCGGCGTTGGCGTGGGTACACTGACCCTGTTACAGAGCGACAGCCTCGACAGTTATCGGGTGATCCCTGCGAGTGCGCAAGATTCCACCCTACTGGAGCACAGTCTGGCAACGCTTGCCGAGCAACTGAACCAGCAATTGCGTGAGCGTGACGGCGAAAGCAAAACTATCCTCAGCGCCCATTTGTCGCTGATTCAGGATGATGAATTTGCAGGCAATATCCGTCACCTGATGGCAGAACAGCATCAGGGGCTGGGGGCGGCGATCATCAGCAATATGGAGCAGATTTGTGCCAAACTTTCTGCTTCTGCCAGCGATTATCTGCGCGAGCGGGTCAGCGACATTCGCGATATCAGCGAACAGTTGCTGCATATCACCTGGCCGGAACTAAAACCGCGCAATAATCTGGTGCTTGAAAAACCGACCATTCTGGTGGCTGAAGATTTAACCCCAAGCCAGTTTTTGAGCCTCGATTTAAAAAATCTTGCGGGCATGATTCTGGAGAAAACCGGGCGCACCTCGCATACCCTGATTCTGGCCCGCGCTTCGGCGATCCCGGTACTGAGCGGCCTGCCGCTGGATGCGATTGCCCGTTATGCCGGGCAACCTGCAGTGCTTGATGCCCAGTGCGGCGTACTGGCAATTAATCCCAACGATGCGGTGAGCGGTTATTACCAGGTGGCGCAGACGCTGGCGGATAAACGCCAAAAACAACAGGCGCAAGCTGCCGCGCAGCTGGCCTATTCCCGTGATAAAAAGCGTATTGATATTGCGGCGAATATTGGCACAGCTCTGGAAGCCCCAGGCGCGTTTGCCAACGGCGCGGAAGGCGTTGGGCTGTTTCGTACCGAAATGCTCTATATGGATCGCGACAGCGCGCCGGACGAGCAGGAACAGTTTGAAGCGTACCAGCAGGTGCTACTGGCGGCGGGCGACAAGCCGATTATCTTCCGCACGATGGACATCGGTGGCGATAAAAGCATTCCTTACCTCAACATTCCCCAGGAAGAGAACCCGTTCCTCGGCTATCGCGCGGTACGTATTTACCCGGAATTTGCTGGCCTGTTCCGCACTCAATTGCGGGCGATTTTGCGCGCTGCCAGTTTCGGCAACGCCCAGTTGATGATCCCAATGGTCCACAGTCTCGATCAGATCTTATGGGTGAAGGGTGAGCTCCAAAAAGCGATCGTTGAGCTTAAGCGCGATGGCCTGCGTCATGCAGAGACGATTACGCTGGGTATCATGGTGGAAGTGCCGTCGGTGTGCTACATCATCGACCACTTCTGCGATGAGGTCGATTTCTTCAGTATCGGTTCTAACGATATGACCCAGTATCTGTATGCAGTCGATCGTAATAACCCGCGCGTATCGCCGCTGTATAACCCGATTACGCCATCGTTCCTGCGCATGTTGCAGCAGATTGTTACCGCTGCGCATCAGCGCGGCAAATGGGTAGGTATTTGCGGTGAACTGGGCGGTGAAAGTCGTTATCTGCCGCTACTGCTAGGGCTGGGCCTGGATGAGCTAAGCATGAGTAGCCCGCGTATTCCGGCAGTGAAAAGCCAGCTTCGTCAACTGGATAGCGAGGCGTGTCGGGAACTGGCGCGTCAGGCGTGCGAGTGCCGCAGCGCGCAGGAAATTGAAGCGTTACTTACCGCGTTTACGCCGGAAGAAGACGTTCGCCCACTGCTGGCACTAGAGAATATCTTTGTTGATCAGTCCTTTAGTAATAAAGAGCAGGCGATCCAGTTCCTGTGCGGTAACCTCGGTGTTAACGGGCGTACTGAACATCCGTTCGAGCTGGAAGAAGATGTCTGGCAGCGGGAAGAGATTGTTACTACTGGCGTTGGTTTTGGCGTGGCGATCCCGCACACCAAATCACAGTGGATCCGTCATTCCAGTATCAGCATTGCCCGGTTGGTGAAACCGGTTGACTGGCAGTCAGAAATGGGCGAAGTCGAACTGGTGATCATGCTGACGCTGGGCGCTAACGAAGGGATGAATCATGTGAAAGTCTTCTCGCAGCTGGCGCGTAAACTGGTGAATAAAAACTTCCGCCAGTCGCTGTTTGCCGCGCAAGATGCACAAAGTATTCTGA
This sequence comes from Escherichia sp. E.sYA108, assembly GCF_011754335.1. NCBI lineage: Bacteria > Pseudomonadati > Pseudomonadota > Gammaproteobacteria > Enterobacterales > Enterobacteriaceae > Escherichia > Escherichia sp. E.sYA108. The sequence goes on from NZ_JAAQVZ010000001.1 coordinate 1,502,271, forward strand.
CGCTGCTGGAAACGGAATTAACCTTCTGAAGTTAGCCCTGAAAACGTGCGCTATACTCTCCCGGCGTCAGACCAAACTGACGCCGGAAAACGCGACAAAAATAGTCGCTATCCGGAAACCCGCAACGCTGCGCCACTTCATGAATCGACAGATGATATTTTTGCAAAATCATCCTCGCTTTTGCCATTCGTACCCAACGCACATATTCGATAAAACGCATTGTTCCATGCTGAGCAAACAGTTTTGACAGATGATTTGGCGTGATATTAAAAAACTGCGCCACGCTCTCGCGGGTGAGCGGCTGGGCATAATTATCCTGAATCCAGTTACAAATGCTGTGATAGAGAAAATCGCCGCGCGGTTGCGAATTGCCCGGCGGCATATTCACCACGTTACGGCAAAGATGCAGCAAACTTAACACCAGCGGCTGAATGATATTCTGCTCCAGTGGCGAACGGCTAAGATGGGTGAGGGCGGTAAGCATCGCTTCACCTTCACCGCGTTGCAGGCTGGGAAGCTGGATCTGGCGAGCAGGATGTAACAACGACGTGGTGCGGCTATCGTAAAACGATAACCCAAGCCAGGTCGGTGCGAACACCAGGCTTAACAGCATCACCGGTTTGTTGTTGACCGGTAAATTAGCCGCGCGTGCTGGAATAAACAGCATTTCTCCTTCCACCATACGTTGCTGCTTTGCTTCCAGCAGATTGCCGTATTCGCCGCGTAGCACGATATCCAGACGGGGAAAATCAATACATAAACTGCCCACTGGCAATGAGGCGGGCTGGCTGGCAAACCAGACGCGCCCAAGGAGTTGCGGGTTAAGCACCAGGCCGCTGAACAGATCGGCGAAAAATTGTTGATCGGCGGGCAAGCCTGGTGCTTTCATGAAAGTTCCCGATTACAGATGCATTAACTGGCGGAATTCTTTAACTTTGCTGCGGCTGACCGGCACTTCAAAATCCAGATCTTTCAGCCGCAGAATGTAGGTGTTATTAAACCACGGTTCGATTTCGCGTATTTTGTTCAGATTGACACAAAATGAGCGATGGCAGCGGAAAAAATGCGACGGCGGCAGCTTGCTGAAAAACTCGGTAATGTTCATCGGCATTACGTAGGATTCACGCCGCGTATAGACAAAGGTCATTTTCTCGTGCGCTTCGGCGTAATAGATATCGTTAATTGGCGTGACGATGATTCGCTCATCTTTCACCAGATTAATGGTGTCATTCTCACGCGTTACCGTCGCGGCAGGTGTCGTACTGCTGGTCTGCTGTTGTTGCCAGGCTGCTTCCAGTTTTTGCAGCATCCCGGTAATGCGTGACTCCTGATACGGTTTGAGAATGTAGTCAAACGCTTCCAGTTCAAATGCTTCCACCGCATGTTCTTTCCACGCGGTGATGAATACAATAAACGGTTTATGGGCGAACTGGCTGATGTTTTGCGCCAGCAACACACCGTCCAGCGACGGAATATTGATATCCAGAAAAATGGCGTCGACGCGGTTATGCTGCAAAAACTTCAACACGTCCAGACCGTCGTCAAAGGTGCCGACAATCTCCATCTGGCTGTGCTCTTTAATTAACCAGCTCAGTTCCTGTTGTGCCAGGAATTCGTCTTCAACAATGATGACTTTCACAATATCACTCCGGCTCAAAGCAATAAGGTAGCCTGTGAGGCGACTGGGGTGCGTTGGTTAGGAATGTAAAACGCAATTTCCGTTCCTGGTTCCAGGCGGCGGATATGCAGCCCCTCGCCATACAATAACTTCACGCGATGATGGACATTCAGCAGGCCAATTTTATTGCCCGGCATTTCGTTCGCTTCGACCCGCTCAATCACCTTTGGATCGATGCCGTGCCCGGTATCTCGCACCGCAATACGTACCCGATTACCGCACTCTGCAACGCTGATGGTGACAACGCCTTTACCTTTGCAAGGCTGGATACCGTGGACAATGGCGTTTTCCACCAACGGCTGGATCAGCAGGCTGGGAATGCAGCAATTCACCTCTTCATCAATATCATAGATAACCGTCAGCTTGTCGCCAAAGCGGGCCTGCTCAATGGCAATATAGTCTTTAATTTGATACAGCTCTTTTTTGATATCGATTTGCTCATCATCTTTTAATTCAATGTTATAGCGCAGATAACGCGACAGATTAAAGATCAGCTGGCGAGCAGTATCCGGATTCAGGCGGATTGACGATGAAATAGCGTTCAAAGCGTTAAACAGGAAATGGGGATTAATTTTGCTTTGCAGGGCGCGAAGCTCTGCCTTATTTGCCATTTCACGCAGCTGCTCGGCGCGTGACACCTCCAGTTGCGTGGAGATGATTTGTGACAGACCGACCGCCATTTCCTGTAATGACGAGGTTATCTGATGCGCGTGGCAGTAGTAAATTTTCAGCGTTCCGGTCACAACGCCTTTCTCCCACAATGGGATCACCAGCATGGAATGAATCTCTGGTGTGCGGTGGGCTTCATCATTGTTTTTAATGATGATTTTTCCGTAATTCATCGCCTGTCGGGTAGTCGGGCTAATGAAGTCATCGCCATTCTGATAGTTGTGTTCACCCACGCCGACATAGGCCAGCACATGATCAGTATTAGTCATCGCCACCGCATCGGCGTGAATATCATCGCGAATAATTTCACAAACTTTGCGTAATGACTCGCTATTGACATGGCGAAACAGCGGTAGCGTTTTGTTGGCGATATCCAGCGCCAGCTTGGCCTGCCGCGCGGCGCTGGCCTCTTTTTCGCCCTCAACGCTTTGCACCAGCAGCACAATAAAGCCGATACAGACGCTACCGAGGATCATTGGAATCCCGATTTTAGAGACGATATCGATCCCCAATGCGGTAGTTGGTGCCCAGACAATCACCAGAATCATGGTCAACGTTTCACACAACATGCCGCCGAGAATACCGACGCGCCAGCGCTGTGCTTTGGGGATTTTCAGGTTGATCCAGCCCGATATACAACCCGCCAGAATGCTGGTGATAAAGCAGGGGATCGCCGTCACGCCGCCGATGTCAATTAAATAACGGTGAATACCCGCAATCACGCCGGTAATGATGCCCACCCACGGGCCAAACAGAATTCCGCCTGACATCACCGCGATAATACGTACGTTCACCAGCGAGCCTTCTACGGGAACGCCGGACCAGGTGCTGAACAGGGCGAACAGCGAGAAAATGGCGGTAACGGCGAGCAGCTCTTTCGGTGAGTGTGCCGACTTGTGCAACAGTTCGCGAAACAGGCGGATACGGATGAGAAAAAACAGGCAGATAAGCATTAACGCTGCCCGATCGAAGACCGCCAGCAGCATGTTGAATATTTCGTGCACGGGTGACTCTGAATAAGGATTAAACCTCTATGATAGGTAACCTGAAGGCTGATGACCAGCAGGCCGTTTTTGAGGAAAAACCACAATTTTAAAAGGGGATTGAAAGATAAATGGTGTATTAGCAATGCATCTCTTGATAATGCACATCTGGTTGGTAAATTTATTGAAATTATAATGTTAATAAAATGAATGGTAATTTTCTTGTTAGCGTAGATAAATTTCCTGTTTTTGAAGTGGAGTTCCTCATTTAAAGCCATTGATAAAAATGTTCTAAAACGCTGGACAGACAGAAATTAATCAGGCTATTTTCAAAACAGCCACCATCGTGGCAGCGTCGCTCGGACGGTCCGGGCGCTAACGTTAATCTGAGGAAATTATGGCTGACACTCGCCCTGAACGTCGCTTTACGCGCATTGATCGTCTCCCGCCCTACGTTTTTAACATTACCGCTGAACTGAAAATGGCTGCGCGTCGGCGCGGCGAAGATATTATCGATTTCAGTATGGGTAACCCGGACGGTGCGACTCCGCCGCATATCGTCGAAAAATTATGTACGGTGGCCCAGCGCCCGGACACGCATGGTTACTCCACTTCACGCGGCATTCCGCGGTTACGTCGCGCCATTTCCCGCTGGTATCAGGATCGCTACGACGTTGAAATCGACCCGGAATCAGAAGCCATCGTCACTATTGGTTCGAAAGAGGGCCTGGCGCATCTGATGCTGGCGACGCTGGATCATGGTGACACAGTGCTGGTGCCGAATCCAAGCTACCCCATTCATATTTACGGCGCGGTGATTGCCGGGGCGCAGGTACGCTCAGTGCCGCTGGTGGAAGGTGTCGATTTCTTCAACGAACTGGAGCGCGCCATTCGTGAAAGTTATCCGAAACCGAAGATGATGATCCTCGGCTTCCCGTCAAACCCAACCGCGCAATGCGTGGAACTGGAATTCTTTGAGAAGGTTGTGGCGCTGGCGAAACGCTACGATGTGCTGGTGGTCCACGACCTGGCCTATGCCGATATCGTCTACGATGGCTGGAAAGCGCCGTCAATCATGCAGGTGCCAGGTGCACGCGACATGGCGGTCGAGTTCTTTACGCTGTCGAAAAGCTACAACATGGCGGGCTGGCGTATCGGCTTTATGGTCGGTAACAAAACGCTGGTCAGCGCGTTGGCACGTATTAAAAGCTATCACGATTACGGCACCTTTACGCCGTTGCAGGTGGCGGCTATTGCGGCGCTGGAGGGCGATCAACAGTGCGTGCGCGATATTGCCGAACAGTACAAACGCCGCCGTGATGTGCTGGTGAAAGGGCTGCATGAAGCGGGCTGGATGGTCGAAATGCCGAAGGCTTCGATGTATGTCTGGGCGAAAATCCCGGAACCGTATGCTGCCATGGGCTCGCTGGAATTTGCCAAGAAATTGCTTAACGAAGCGAAGGTCTGTGTCTCTCCAGGGATTGGCTTTGGCGACTACGGCGATACGCATGTGCGCTTTGCACTGATTGAAAACCGCGACCGTATTCGTCAGGCGATTCGTGGGATTAAAGCGATGTTCCGTGCCGACGGTTTACTACCTGCCAGCAGCAAACATATTCACGAAAACGCGGAATAAACACCATCGTCAGAAATGCAAACAGGAGCCAGATGGCTCCTGTTTTTCATTGCACAGTTTGCTTTTAGATCATCAGGGCAAAAGTACCGGCCCAAACGATGACCATAAAAGAAATGCCCATAAAGAAATATTTCACTTTACATCTCTCCGCGTAACTACTGTTACGCCTGAATGACTTTATTACACCTGATACAGTGAGTTGACACCGGGCAAAACGACCTTAAACGTCCTGTATTTTACCGTGGGCATCATCCCAGAATTCTGAGCTAAACTGCTCGAGACGGCGCTAATGTACGCCTAAAACTGAAACGAGACAAGAGGCATTTTCTTATTTACTTTTAGTAACTTACAGGTGTCTCATATCGGCGACAGTTTAATTTCTGACGGTAATAATTAGATATTCAGCGAAGGAAAAAACCTTAAGAAAAAAGCCATAAAAACCATGAGGTTATTATGGCTGATTTGAGGAGGGAAAGAGTGAGAGCCGTTTGTTAAATGTATAACGACGATTCACCCACCGGGCGCGTTTTAAAGCGACGGTGGATCCAGAGGTACTGCTCCGGTGCGCGCATGATCTCTTTCTCGATAATCTTGTTCATATAGGCAGCGGCTTGATTTTCATCTGTCGGGTAGCCTTCCATCTCTGGGGTGATGTACAAACGATATCCGCTGTAATCCGCTTTTCTTACCATCGTTACGGTCAACATGGCTGCGCCAGAGAGACGAGAGAGGACATAGGTGCCATTGGTTGTGGCGACATTTTCCACCGCAAAGAACGGCGCGAAGGAGCTGCCTTTACGACCATAATCCTGATCGGGAGCAAACCATACCGCTTCACCTTTCTTCAGTGCACTGACAATGCCGCGCAGATTATTTCTGCCGATCATCGCTTTGTTAGAGCGCATGCGACCACGGGTCTGCACCCATTCCATCAGCTGATTATTATGCGGGCGATAGGTGGCCATCATTGGTTGGCAAAGTCCCATCACCCGACCGCCCAGTTCCAGCGACATAAAATGGACGCCGACAACCATTACGCCGCGATTTTGCATTTGTGCGCGTTTAAGGTTATCCAGCCCTTCCACATCAAACCATTTACGTACGCGACTGTCGGGCCAGAACCACGCCATGCCGGTTTCTACCAGCGCCATGCCGAGTGAACGAAAGTTTTCGGCAATCATCTTCTCGCGCTCTTTCGCAGAATGCTGCGGGAAACAAAGTTCCAGGTTTTTACGGGCGATAGATTCACGACGTTTCAGGAATGGTCGCGCCATTGTGCCGATACGCGTGCCGAGAAAGCAGAGAACAGGATAAGGAAGCTGTACCCAAAGCCAGAGTACACCAAGCCCAAACCACGTGAGCCAGTAGCGAGGATGCAGAAACTCGCGGGAAAATTTGCATTTTGGAAACATAGTTACCTTCTGTAGATACGAATTGTTGTATCGCAGAAGATTCCATGTCGACAGCGGTACACTCAATTGATTAGGCCATCATGTACGACAATGGTTCCTGTAAAGAGTGTAAAGACTAGTCAGGACATAACCACGAGGAGCATGAATGCGGTATCTGTACTTTATCACTCGCTGACTGCTTTCAGCTACTGATTATTAATCGTGCAAAGTAAATATTTTTCCGTACACAACAGTCTTGCATTTAACATGCTGTTTTCATTGATGCTTAGCAAAAATTGCCAGAGGTTAAGGATTGTCTTACTATTAAAGTGACTGAAGTTACAGGTTTTTTAGCGCGGCAGGAGGTTGAGCTATGATTTATTTATGGATGTTTCTCGCCCTGTGTATTGTCTGCGTAAGCGGATACATCGGTCAGGTACTGAACATGGTATCGGCGATCTCTTCTTTCTTCGGCATGGTGATCCTCGCTGCACTCATTTATTACTTCACCATGTGGTTAACTGGCGGTAATGAACTGGTGACGGGGATATTTATGTTTCTTGCCCCGGCTTGTGGCTTGATGATTCGCTTTATGGTGGGGTATGGCAGGCGATAGTGGGTCAGGATGGCTCATTTGGGCAGGTGTTCACATCAGCATCAGACATGATTGTTCACCTGCCAGGTGACAGACGCTATCGCAAAGGATGAATGAGATAATTCGCCTTTGTCGGATAAGTAGGCGTGATGTCTTCTGTGAGGTTTAATGGTGGTGCATCTTCTCTCATCTTAAACAAAATCGCCTGTGATGGCTGAAGTTTTGTAGAATGCGTTGTCGTCATCACTGACGTTTTTTCTGTCTCTTTATAGCTCGCCTCACTACCACCACCAGAAATAGAAAATGCAAAAACATTGCATGCCATAATAGAGACAAATAAAAATAAGCTAAAAAGCATTAAGTTTACTTTCATAGAAAATATCCTGAAAATGGTTCACTGAAAACCTACGATGTTATGGCTGTATTTATATTTAATTAATCAGTATTTACATCGATATAATAAATGACATATCTTTGTGGTATATAAGAATAGTTCTCTGCGACAGGAAGCAGATTCCTACAACTGTAAGACTAAAAGCGGCTTTGCGATAATAACTACAGTTGTAAGATAACCCTTTCAAAATGTCCGTTGCTCTCTGATTTCTCATTTCATTCTCACCCAATATGATGGCGGCGTTTTCTAAAACTGTTAAAGAATGAGGTAAGTATGAAACGTTTAATTATGGCTACGATGGTCACAGCAATTCTGGCATCTTCAACTGTATGGGCTGCTGATAATGCACCGGTAGCGGCACAACAGCAAACTCAGCAAGTTAAGCAAACCCAGAAAACGGCAGCAGCAGAGCGTATCTCTGAACAAGGTTTATATGCGATGCGTGACGTGCAGGTAGCGCGCCTGGCTCTGTTTCATGGCGATCCGGAAAAGGCAAAAGAACTGACCAATGAAGCTTCCGCTTTGCTGTCAGATGATAGTACCGAATGGGCAAAGTTCGCTAAGCCAGGTAAAAAGACCAACGTCAATGATGACCAATATATTGTCATTAATGCATCTGTCGGAATTTCTGAAAGTTATGTAGCGACACCCGAAAAAGAAGCCGCGATAAAAATTGCCAACGAAAAAATGGCGAAAGGGGATAAAAAGGGTGCAATGGAAGAGCTTCGCCTGGCCGGTGTTGGTGTAATGGAAAACCAATATTTGATGCCGCTTAAACAGACTCGTAATGCACTTGCTGATGCGCAGAAACTGCTTGATAAAAAGCAATACTACGAGGCAAACCTGGCGCTTAAAGGTGCGGAAGATGGAATCATCGTTGATAGCGAAGCACTGTTTGTGAACTAAACCTGACAGGCAATATATTGAGGTAAAGGATTTAACTCCCTCCAGTCGACAATTTTTTATGACCACAATACGACAGGTTGTGGTCATAAAATTATTTGGCGCTCGCGGTTCTATAAACTCGCATTTTATCTTCCTCAAAGTAAACCGCAATAATCCCATATTATCACAAATCATTTATTATGTTATATTTTATGGTACGCTTTAAATAGTGTAATCATAACCTTACTTGTAAATCACTGACACTTCTTACAGTTGTAAGAATAACATCACAAATGTCGCGGCTCTCTCTGATTACCGCGAACCAATATTTATTATATTCTTCTTTTCGTCCTCACTACTTACCATGCAGAAAGGAATTGGAAGTAGCGATGAAATGATTTTCAGCACTTGATACAGGAATTTAAAAATATCGAGTGCAGCTACGACGATATTTTGCAGATTATTTATAGAGGCGTTATGCCTTAAATAAACGCTAAATTAACACATATTTAATTAACTAATAGGTATTGCTATGTCAACTCCACTTCAAGGAATTAAAGTTCTCGATTTCACCGGTGTGCAATCTGGCCCATCTTGTACTCAAATGCTGGCCTGGTTTGGCGCTGACGTCATTAAAATTGAACGTCCCAGCGTTGGTGACGTAACGCGCCACCAGCTGCGAGATATTCCTGATATCGATGCGCTTTACTTCACCATGCTTAACAGTAACAAACGTTCTATTGAATTAAATACCAAAACAGCGGAAGGCAAAGAGGTAATGGAAAAGCTGATCCGCGAAGCTGATATCTTAGTCGAGAACTTTCATCCAGGGGCCATTGATCATATGGGCTTCACCTGGGAGCATATTCAAGAAATCAATCCACGTCTGATTTTTGGTTCGATCAAAGGGTTTGATGAGTGTTCGCCTTATGTGAATGTAAAAGCCTATGAAAACGTTGCTCAGGCAGCGGGTGGCGCGGCATCTACTACAGGTTTTTGGGACGGTCCGCCGCTGGTAAGCGCTGCAGCGTTGGGTGACAGCAACACCGGAATGCATTTGCTGATCGGTTTACTTGCTGCTTTGCTGCATCGCGAAAAAACGGGGCGTGGGCAACGAGTCACCATGTCAATGCAGGATGCCGTGTTGAACCTTTGCCGCGTGAAATTACGCGACCAGCAGCGTCTCGATAAGTTGGGGTATCTGGAAGAATACCCGCAGTATCCGAATGGCACATTTGGTGATGCAGTTCCCCGCGGTGGTAATGCGGGTGGTGGCGGTCAGCCTGGCTGGATCCTGAAATGTAAAGGCTGGGAAACCGATCCTAACGCCTATATTTATTTCACTATTCAGGAGCAAAACTGGGAAAACACCTGTAAAGCCATCGGCAAACCAGAATGGATTACCGATCCGGCATACAGTACAGCCCATGCCCGACAGCCACATATTTTCGATATTTTTGCTGAAATCGAAAAATACACTGTCACTATTGATAAACATGAAGCGGTGGCCTATTTGACTCAGTTTGATATTCCTTGTGCACCGGTTTTAAGTATGAAAGAAATTTCACTTGATCCCTCTTTGCGCCAAAGTGGCAGTGTTGTCGAAGTGGAACAACCGTTGCGTGGAAAATATCTGACAGTTGGTTGTCCAATGAAATTCTCTGCCTTTACGCCGGATATTAAAGCTGCGCCGCTATTAGGTGAACATACCGCTGCTGTATTGCAGGAGCTGGGTTATAGCGACGATGAAATTGCTGCAATGAAGCAAAACCACGCCATCTGATATTAACGGGGGCTTCTGGCTCCCAATTTATAAAAATTTCGAGGTTATTAATCATGTCAGATCAACTTCAAATGACAGATGGTATGCATATCATCGTTGAAGCATTAAAACAGAATAATATTGACACTATTTATGGTGTTGTAGGTATTCCTGTGACGGATATGGCGCGCCATGCCCAGGCGGAAGGCATTCGTTATATTGGTTTTCGTCATGAGCAGTCGGCAGGCTATGCCGCTGCAGCAAGCGGTTTTCTTACCCAAAAACCAGGGATCTGCCTGACAGTGTCTGCGCCAGGATTCCTCAACGGTTTGACCGCATTGGCCAATGCAACGGTAAATGGTTTTCCGATGATCATGATTAGCGGCTCCAGCGACCGCGCGATCGTCGACCTACAGCAAGGTGATTATGAAGAGCTGGACCAAATGAATGCGGCAAAACCGTATGCCAAAGCAGCATTTCGCGTTAATCAGCCGCAGGATCTTGGCATTGCATTGGCACGCGCTATCCGGGTCTCAGTATCGGGTCGTCCTGGCGGTGTTTATCTTGATTTGCCAGCAAATGTCCTGGCCGCGACGATGGAAAAAGACGAAGCGTTAACCACGATTGTTAAAGTTGAAAATCCGTCGCCAGCATTATTGCCATGCCCGAAGTCAGTCACTAGCGCAATTTCGCTTTTAGCAAAAGCTGAACGACCATTAATTATTCTTGGCAAAGGCGCGGCGTATTCACAATCTGATGAACAGCTTCGTGAATTTATTGAAAGTGCCCAGATTCCATTCCTGCCAATGTCTATGGCGAAAGGGATCCTCGAAGATACGCATCCACTTTCTGCGGCAGCTGCGCGTTCGTTTGCCCTGGCAAATGCTGACGTTGTCATGCTTGTTGGTGCACGACTGAATTGGTTACTGGCACACGGTAAAAAAGGATGGGCGGCAGATACACAGTTTATTCAACTGGATATTGAACCGCAGGAAATTGACAGCAACCGCCCCATTGCTGTGCCAGTCGTTGGCGATATTGCATCCAGTATGCAAGGTATGCTGGCAGAATTGAAACAAAACACATTCACGACTCCACTGGTGTGGCGCGATATTTTAAATATCCACAAGCAGCAAAATGCACAAAAAATGCATGAAAAGTTAAGTACAGATACCCAACCATTAAATTACTTTAATGCATTGGGTGCCGTGCGCGATGTTTTGCGCGAGAACCAGGATATTTATTTAGTTAATGAAGGGGCAAATACCCTGGATAATGCACGAAATATTATTGATATGTATAAACCACGTCGTCGTCTGGATTGTGGCACCTGGGGTGTCATGGGCATCGGTATGGGCTATGCCATCGGTGCTAGCGTGACCTCTGGTTCTCCGGTTGTCGCCATTGAAGGTGATAGTGCTTTTGGTTTCAGTGGGATGGAGATTGAAACGATTTGTCGATATAACCTGCCGGTGACGATCGTTATTTTTAATAATGGCGGCATCTACAGAGGAGACGGTGTTGACCTCAGCGGCGCTGGTGCACCATCGCCAACGGATCTGTTGCACCATGCAAGGTATGACAAATTAATGGATGCGTTTCGTGGCGTTGGCTATAACGTCACCACGACAGATGAACTTCGTCATGCTTTAACCACCGGAATTCAGTCGCGCAAACCGACCATTATTAATGTGGTCATCGACCCAGCAGCAGGAACTGAAAGTGGCCATATTACCAAACTTAACCCAAAACAAGTCGCTGGTAATTAAATACTGACATCGTCTCCTCTTGCCAACTTATTATGCGATGGTAAGGGGACCCTTATCGGAAATACTATTATGCTAACATTTTTTATTGGCGATTTATTGCCTATTATCGTAATCATGCTGTTGGGTTATTTTAGCGGCAGACGAGAAACTTTTTCAGAGGATCAAGCTCGGGCATTTAATAAACTGGTATTAAACTACGCTCTTCCTGCGGCTCTATTTGTTTCTATTACCCGGGCAAACAGGGAAATGATTTTTGCGGACACTCGCCTGACCCTTGTATCACTTGTGGTTATTGTCGGATGTTTCTTTTTCTCCTGGTTCGGTTGCTACAAATTTTTTAAACGTACCCATGCAGAAGCAGCAGTATGTGCATTAATTGCAGGTTCACCTACCATTGGATTCCTGGGGTTTGCAGTTCTCGATCCTATTTATGGTGATTCCGTATCAACAGGTTTAGTGGTAGCAATTATTTCTATTATTGTTAACGCAATTACTATTCCTATTGGTCTGTATTTGCTGAATCCTTCCTCAGGAGCGGATGGTAAGAAGAATAGTAATCTGAGCGCATTAATTTCTGCGGCAAAGGAGCCAGTAGTATGGGCACCTGTTCTGGCAACGATCCTGGTGTTGGTTGGGGTAAAAATTCCGGCAGCATGGGACCCAACCTTTAATCTGATTGCGAAGGCTAACTCAGGGGTGGCGGTATTCGCTGCGGGGTTGACTCTGGCTGCACATAAATTCGAGTTCAGTGCCGAAATTGCTTATAACACCTTCCTGAAGCTGATTCTGATGCCACTGGCGCTGCTTCTCGTAGGTATGGCATGTCATTTGAATAGCGAACATTTGCAGATGATGGTACTGGCAGGCGCATTACCGCCGGCATTCTCCGGAATCATTATTGCCAGCCGGTTTAATGTCTACACCCGCACTGGTACAGCGTCATTGGCTGTGAGCGTACTGGGTTTTGTCGTCACGGCTCCTTTGTGGATTTATGTCAGTCGACTGGTTTCATAATTAATCATGTTATTGATTTTACATAAATGCCGAAGTGTCTTTTCACCTTCGGCTTTTTTCAAGGCATAAGCAAATGACAAATAATGAATGCAAAGGGCCGTTTGAAGGCTTATTAGTTATCGATATGACGCATGTCCTTAATGGGCCTTTCGGAACTCAACTTCTTTGTAATATGGGTGCAAGGGTAATTAAAGTTGAGCCGCCGGGTCATGGTGATGATACCCGCACATTTGGTCCCTATGTGGATGGACAGTCGCTCTATTACAGTTTTATTAATCATGGAAAAGAGAGTGTGGTTCTTGATTTAAAGAATGATCACGATAAAAGTATATTTATAAATATGCTTAAACAAGCTGATGTATTAGCTGAGAATTTTCGCCCAGGTACAATGGAAAAACTCGGGTTTTCATGGGAAAGGTTACAAGAAATCAACCCGCGCCTTATATATGCTTCATCGTCAGGTTTCGGACATACCGGTCCGCTAAAAGATGCTCCTGCCTACGATACCATCATTCAGGCAATGAGCGGGATAATGATGGAAACAGGATACCCTGATGCTCCGCCAGTGCGCGTTGGTACCTCTCTTGCGGATCTCTGTGGCGGTGTTTATTTATTCAGTGGAATAGTGAGTGCACTTTATGGCCGCGAAAAGAGCCAGAGAGGGGCGCATGTCGATATAGCGATGTTTGATGCCACTCTGAGTTTTCTGGAGCATGGACTGATGGCATATATCGCGACTGGGAAGTCACCACAACGCCTGGGAAATCGCCATCCCTACATGGCACCTTTTGATGTTTTCGATACTCAGGATAAGCCGATTACGATTTGTTGTGGTAATGACAAGCTTTTTTCTGCGTTATGCCAGGCACTGGAGCTTACGGAACTGGTTAATGATCCCCGATTTAGCAGCAATATTTTACGCGTACATAACCAGGCTATTCTTAAAGAATATATTGAGCGGACGTTAAAAACGCAGGTAGCTGAAGTTTGGTTAGCCAGAATACATGAAGTTGGTGTGCCCGTCGCGCCGTTATTAAGTGTGGCTGAGGCCATTAATTTACCACAAACTCAGGCGAGAAATATGTTGATTGAAGCCGGGGGAATAATGATGCCGGGTAATCCGATAAAAATCAGCGGCTGCGCGGACCCGCATGTTATGCCGGGAGCGGCAACGCTCGACCAGCATGGGGAACAAATTCGCCAGGAGTTCTCATCATAAATGTAAGATGTGCTGGTAAATAGCTCCCACATTTGAACATTGTGGGAGCCGCTATTTAGTCATTTTGCTGACAGAAAACAGTAATCTCCTGGTCCAGCTCTGCAATGTGTTCTTTTACAGAGTTCAGCAACTGAAGAATTTCAGGCTTACTGTCATCTGAAACAGGTGTTATTTCTAACTGGTGGCTAATATTAATCAACTTTTGCAAATTCAGGATGTTAGCCGCACCGTGGATGCGATGAATACACTGATGGAAAGTTCTGTTATCGCCAGCTTCTAGTGCATGAAACGCAGCGGGTAGATCTTTATGCGTTTCATGCTGGAAAGTCATGAGAATCTCCTGCATCAGTTGTAGATCATTCGCCGTATTATTCTTCAGGGCCTCGATATCAAGGTGGCGATACTGAGGTGCAATATGCGCAACCTGGTGTAACTGACTTAAATGTGTTTTCAGTACATCCAGAGTCAACGGTTTGAACAAACATAAGTTCATGCCGCAATTTAACCCTTTTTCACGTTCGTTAGCCTGTGCGTTGGCTGTAAGCCCCCAGATGGGTAAGGAAGAATTTTGCTCACGGAGTTTGCGAGTCAACTCAAAACCATCCATATTCGGCATATTAACGTCAGTAATAAGCAGATCATAATGTTGCATACTGACTTTGTGTAGCGCTTGCACACCATCAGTGGCTTCATCAACATCATATCCTAATAGATTTAGCTGGCGTTTGAGTAATAGCCTATTGGTCGGATGATCATCCGCGATTAATATGCTCAACTTTTCAGGTAGTGTTATAGGTTGTTCTGCTTTTGCCTCGACAGCCGCCACTTGTTGGGTAATTTCTACCGGGATTGTGATCGTAAATATCGTTCCTATGCCTGGATGACTTTCTAATGACAAATCGCCCTGCATGTTTTTAATTAATTCTTTGCAGATCATTAAGCCTAAACCAGAACCTGTTTGCTGACGACCTGCACTTGTTTGGCTATAGCGTTTAAACAGTTGTTGTTGTTCTTCCTGCGATAATCCACTTCCAGAATCCATAATCGTCATTTTGATAACAGCGTGGTTGTCATCAATGTGACCCAGGGAGGTCGTAATTTTTACTGCCCCCTCGGTAGTAAATTTGAGAGCATTACTCAGTAAATTAGATAAGACCTGCTTAAATGCCTGAGGGTCGATCTTAACCAGGTAGCGTTCAGGAAGCGTACTGCTGCAACTTAATGCGATCGATTTGCTTGCAGCAATCGCAGCGAAAGAGTGACAAGTGTTCTGGACTAAAGTAGGGATATCGACCCATTGTGGTTGAAGTTGATAGTTACCCGATTCAATTTTGTCGACATCAAGGATTTCACCAATTAAGCCGAGGAGTGATTGTCCGGTGGCGTAGGCAAGTGAAATCGCCTCCACCCGTTGTTCCTTGCTAAGACCAGAACCCGACAGTAGTTCCAGGAAGCCCATAATGGAGCTTATTGGTGTTCTTATTTCGTGACTCATTGTTGCCAGAAACTGGCTTTTTGCGACAGTTGCATTGATCGCTTTATTTCTCTCTACTTCGAGTGCATGAATTAAATCACGCGTCTCGGTAATATCTTGCCAACCACAAATATAAACAGCATGTTCGCTTGCTGGCAGATTACATAAGGTATGCCAGTGATTAATGCATCTTTTCTCGATGCCATTATCAATTTCAAATACCTGTGTGTATATTGTTCGGTTTTCTTTCGTTTCTGCTGTGACTTCATGCGTATTAGAAAAAACATCTTTAAAGGGGGATTCACTATTTTCTAATGGTAACATTGCATTTTTATAGTAATCAGCAGTGAAATAATGTTCAAATGCACTATTGTGACTAATGACATTACCTTGCCAGTTTACAACATAAGTTGGATTCGGTAAGGAATCCGAGAGCGCTTTCCGGAATGATATTTGGTTTTCTAAATCACCCTGAATAACTTTACGACGACGAACTGAGCGTAACAGGTAGAATCCCCATAAAAGGCTACTGCCAACTAATAAAACGGATAATGTCGTAACAATATAAAATTGCTCGCTATAGAGGTCCCATGTGTCAATGGTCACATTGGGCATTTTAATCCATTTTTCGGTCAGGCGCAGAACTTCGCTTGGGGGAATTGCATTCAGTGCTTTATTAATAATATCCTTAAGTTCCGGTTCTCCGCGAGGAAAAGCAAACGAAAGTGATGCATTCTGAACGCCGGGAATAAGAAAATGATAAAGTTCATTAGGATAGTAATGGTCGATCATGTAACGCGAATTTAACTGTGTCGCGACCAGAGCATCAAGTTCACCTTCCTTGACCTTGTGAAATGCAGCGCTGGCGTTATCGACTTTTATCCACTCTACCTCCGGATACATCTCTTTTAATTGCGAATGAAGCTCATAATAATATGGAATGGCAACTTTCATTCCTTTTTTTAATGTTTGTTCACTGTCAGGCGCTTTTTGCATGACAAAAACGTAAGGCGTTGTTATGAAGACTTCAGCAAATGAAACATTATTTTCTCGATCTTCACTATAAATAGCGGCGGGCAATATATCCCATCCACCGGGGTTAAGCTGTGTCCCAGCATGAATATTATGTGAAACGGTGATCGGAGAAAAATTTAAACCTGTTTGCAAGGTAATAATATTAAGAATATCACCCATCACGCCCCGAACTGAGCCAGTTTCATCTGTCATAGAATAGGGTGGCGAGTAAGGATTTTCCAGCACCTTTAAATCGGGATGCTGCTTAATCCACTGTTTTTCATGTTCAGTGAGTTCTAATGGTTTGTTCAGAAAGGCCAGGTTTCCTGTATCAAGCCAATTTTGTGATACTTCATAGCGAACTTCATTTGTTAAAGCATCAACAAATCGATTGAGTACTTCATTAAGAACGATTGAATCTTTTCTGGTTAATAAAAAGTTATATTGACGCGGTGAGTTATAATACTTCACTACATTTAAGGAGTGAGTAAAATAACGGGAAATCATACTGCTGGTAATGATGTTACTACCAATAAAGTAATCATTCTGTCCGGCTGAGACGGATGCTAATGCCTGATATAAATTTGTAAAAGAGATAATTGTTGCTTTTGGAAATGATTGATGAATTACCTCGTCTGGGGGATAATTTGCTACTCGAGCAATATTTACTGGTTTTGATGAGGTAAGCGGTCGCATTGAATCGTGAAGGGTAGTGACCAGCGCCGGAAAGGTAATTATCAGAGGATTAGTTGCAGCAATGTCATCATTAAGAGGCGGCGAAGCAACTAAATGTGATAACACTATATCAACTTCACCGTCTTCCAGCGCGTCCATTGCTTTTTGATGATCTGCGTATTCCCGGAGTGTTAATTTGATATTTAACGCTCTTTTTAAAAGATTTAAATAATCAGCATTAATACCACGAATCCGTTGCTGCGAATCGGTATGCAACAACGTAGCTGTTTGGGACTTGTGTACTGCAATCACAAGATTTTTTTTGCTCGCGAGCCAACGTAATTCCTTGTTGCTCAGACGTAGTGGATCAAGTGTGACACGGTTGTTACTACTGATGCCACGATATTCGATGTAATCTCCGTCTGCGAAGCTTATGGTCGACCAAAGACCACAACAGAGAAGAAAAATATAGGGTAAAAACTTCATGTGGTTAGCCGATTTTGTTACGTTGTGCGAATGTGTAAAGATCCATCAGTGATTTGCATTCTAATTTTTCCATCAAGCGACTTTTATAAGTGCTGACAGTTTTGTTGCTGATGAACATTTTTTCAGCAATGTCATTATTATCCTTGCCATCAAGAATATACCGCATGACACTAATTTCTTGTTTTGATAAGGAGTCGAGTTTTTGCTGGTCGGACGTTAAACTTCCAACAAACCGGTTGAGAGAGAAGGGGAAATAGCAGTAGCCATTTTTTGCAGCTTCAATAGCCGCAATGATATTGTTCATGCCTTCTTTTTTACTCACGAAACCATTAGCGCCAGCATCAGCACAATGTTTCCCGTAAAAATGGTCATTTTTAGCGGAGACAATAATAATAATTCCGCTATATTGGCGCTTTCTCAGCGTTTCTAACACCTGGATACCGTTAACTCCGGGGATATCGACATCAATGATGACGATATCAGGCTTAAGTGTTTCCACCCGCTGAACGGCGCTTCCGCCTTCAGTCAACTCTGCTAAGATTTCAATATCGTTTTTGATCAATAAATTACGAATTGCTGCGATAGCAAGAGGATGGTCATCAATAATTATTGCGTTCATAGATTATTCCCTTTGCAATGAAGCATTTCCCTTCTCCTTGTAGTAATACAGACATAAGGTATCATCTCATTTTCTCAATAAAAATAAGAAAATTTGAGCTTCCTTTAAGATAATTCGACAAGTATACCATATAAATAGTCGGCATAAATAAAATGTCAACAATAAAATCAGGGATGATACCGATGATTTATAGTTTCAAATGAGCACTATAAGTTTTCTCACTAATCCTACAGGCGTAAGAATTGTATTGCAAAAGCCGCGGTTTAGTCCTCTGTTGTTTTTTTTGCACTTCATTTAAATTAGCCCTCCAACGTTCCCGGGATAATGTGCAAAACATGCACTGTGTTTGATATGAGGAATGAATACTCTTTTCATTCAATTCATAAATTTCATCTATGCGAAATGAGAGATAATAGTGGAACAGATTAATTCAAATAAAAAACATTCTGACAGAAGAAAATATTTTGCTTTGTTAGCGGTAGTTTTATTTATTGCGTTTTCAGGTGCCTATGCCTATTGGTCAATGGAATTAAAAGACATGATTAGTACAGATGACGCCTATGTCACGGGAAATGCAGATCCAATTTCTGCACAAGTCTCAGGCAGTGTCACTGTCGTTAATCATAAAGATACGAACTACGTTCGACAAGGTGACATTTTAGTTTCACTGGATAAAACTGATGCCACTATCGCACTCAATAAAGCTAAAAATAATCTGGCAAATATTGTTCGGCAAACGAATAAACTATACTTACAGGATAAACAATACAGTGCCGAAGTCGCTTCAGCACGTATTCAGTATCAACAATCTTTAGAAGATTATAACCGTCGTGTGCCTTTAGCGAAGCAAGGGGTTATTTCAAAAGAAGCGCTGGAGCATACCAAAGATACGTTAATAAGTAGCAAAGCGGCATTGAATGCTGCTATCCAGGCTTATAAAGCGAATAAAGCTTTAGTAATGAACACACCATTAAACCGTCAGCCACAAGTCATTGAAGCTGCAGATGCAACCAAAGAAGCCTGGTTGGCGCTTAAACGTACGGATATTAAGAGTCCGGTTACCGGTTATATTGCCCAGAGAAGTGTTCAGGTCGGCGAAACAGTGAGTCCCGGACAATCGTTAATGGCTGTCGTACCGGCGCGTCAAATGTGGGTTAATGCCAACTTTAAAGAAACACAACTCACGGATGTACGGATTGGTCAATCGGTCAATATTATCAGCGATCTTTATGGTGAAAATGTTGTGTTTCATGGTCGGGTGACAGGGATCAATATGGGAACCGGCAATGCGTTCTCCTTATTACCTGCACAAAATGCGACAGGGAACTGGATCAAAATCGTTCAGCGTGTACCGGTTGAAGTTTCTCTGGATCCAAAAGAACTCATGGAACACCCTTTGCGCATTGGTTTATCGATGACTGCAACTATTGATACGAAGAATGAAGACATTGCCGAGATGCCCGATCTGGCTTCAACCGTGACGTCCATGCCTGCTTATACCAGTAAGGCTTTAGTTATCGATACCAGTCCGATAGAAAAAGAAATTAGCAACATTATTTCGCATAATGGACAACTTTAATGGCAATCACTAAATCAACTCCTGCACCATTAACCGGTGGGACGTTATGGTGCGTCACTATTGCATTGTCATTAGCGACGTTTATGCAAATGTTGGATTCCACTATTTCTAACGTCGCAATACCGACAATATCTGGCTTTCTGGGAGCATCAACAGACGAAGGCACCTGGGTTATCACCTCGTTTGGCGTAGCAAATGCCATTGCGATCCCTGTTACCGGCAGGCTGGCACAAAGAATAGGCGAATTAAGGTTATTTTTACTTTCAGTAACCTTTTTTTCGCTGTCTTCATTAATGTGTAGTTTATCGACCAATCTAGATGTGCTGATATTTTTTAGAGTCGTTCAGGGGTTAATGGCGGGGCCGTTAATTCCACTGTCACAGAGTTTATTATTAAGGAATTATCCACCAGAAAAAAGAACATTTGCTCTGGCATTATGGTCAATGACCGTGATTATCGCTCCGATATGTGGGCCGATATTGGGCGGCTATATTTGCGATAACTTTAGCTGGGGTTGGATATTTTTAATCAATGTCCCTATGGGGATTATCGTCCTGACATTATGCTTAACCTTACTTAAAGGAAGAGAAACTGAGACTTCACCGGTCAAAATGAATCTACCAGGACTGACCCTGTTAGTGCTCGGTGTTGGTGGCTTGCAAATTATGCTTGATAAAGGGCGCGATCTGGATTGGTTCAACTCGAGTACAATAATACTACTAACAGTAGTATCAGTTATTTCTCTGATCTCTTTAGTCATTTGGGAGTCGACCTCAGAGAATCCGATTCTTGACCTCAGTTTGTTTAAGTCCCGTAATTTCACCATTGGTATTGTGAGTATCACATGCGCGTATTTATTTTACTCTGGAGCGATAGTTCTTATGCCGCAGTTACTCCAGGAAACGATGGGGTATAATGCGATATGGGCCGGACTTGCCTATGCGCCCATCGGTATCATGCCGCTATTAATATCACCTTTGATAGGACGTTATGGCAACAAAATTGATATGCGGTTGTTGGTGACATTTAGTTTTTTGATGTATGCGGTTTGCTATTACTGGCGTTCTGTGACATTTATGCCAACGATTGATTTTACAGGCATCATTTTGCCACAGTTTTTTCAGGGATTCGCCGTTGCCTGTTTCTTTTTACCCTTAACAACGATTTCGTTTTCAGGCTTGCCAGATAATAAATTTGCCAATGCCTCGAGTATGAGTAATTTTTTTCGCACCTTGTCAGGATCAGTTGGTACGTCGTTGACAATGACACTGTGGGGACGCCGCGAATCGTTACACCATAGTCAGTTGACAGCAACCATCGATCAATTTAACCCCGTGTTTAATTCATCGTCACAAATTATGGATAAATACTATGGTTCGCTTTCAGGAGTTCTTAATGAAATTAATAATGAAATAACTCAGCAGTCACTTTCTATTTCTGCAAATGAGATTTTCCGTATGGCGGCTATTGCTTTTATCTTACTTACGGTTTTGGTTTGGTTTGCGAAACCGCCGTTTACAGCGAAAGGCGTTGGGTGATGGAAAAAGAGGAGGCTATAGCAGGTAAAACGGCAGAATCTTAAGTCTGCGTCATCGGCAGCATCGCTCACCCAGGGAAAGGATGGCGATGCTGCGTTGAAACGTTATTAACGGCCTTTTGCCAGATATTGATTCATCTCTTCTTCCGGCACCATTCCACCTCCCGTCGCCCACACCAGATGAGTGGCATTACGCAGTTGTTCGGCGCTGAAACCGTGCATCTGTTGGTAACTTACTGATGCGCACACGCGCTGAGACCCGGCCATACCCGCCAGTGCCGATGGTTCAAGACGAATACCTTCTTCCTGCGCCAGCCAGCCAAGCATGTCATACATGGTTTGATCGCTAAGGGTATAGAAACCATCCAGCAGACGCTCCATTGCCCGCCCGACAAAGCCCGATGCGCGACCAACTGCAAGGCCATCGGCAGCGGTAAGGTTGTCGATGCCAATATCCTGAACAGAAATCTGATCGTGTAATCCGGTATGGACGCCTAATAACATACACGGGGAGTGTGTTGGTTCGGCAAAAAAGCAGTGAACATGATCGCCAAACGCCAGTTTAAGTCCGAATGCGACGCCACCAGGACCACCGCCAACACCACACGGCAGATAGACAAACAGAGGGTTATCAGCATCGACGATGCGACCTTGCTGAGCAAATTGCGCCTTAAGACGCTGGCCTGCGACGGAATATCCAAGGAACAACGTGCGGGAATTTTCGTCATCAATAAAGAAACAGTTCGGGTCAGACTGCGCGGCTTTACGTCCTTCCTCGACGGCAACACCATAATCTTGCTCGTATTCCACGACAGTAACGCCATGACTGCGCAGTTTCGCTTTTTTCCAGGCGCGGGCATCAGCAGACATATGCACCGTTACTTTAAAGCCGATGCGGGCGCTCATAATACCAATTGATAACCCCAGATTTCCGGTTGATCCCACAGCAATACTGTATTGGCTAAAGAACTGTTTAAACTCCGGGGAAAGCAGTTTGCTGTAATCATCCTCAAGTGTCAGCAAACCCGCTTCCAGAGCCAGTTTTTCAGCATGGGCCAGGACTTCATAAATCCCGCCACGTGCTTTTATGGAGCCGGAAATCGGCAAATGGCTGTCTTTTTTTAGTAGCAATTGCCCGGCGATCGGTTGTTGATATTCCTTTTCCAGCCGTTTTTGCATAGCAGGAATAGCAACCAGTTCTGATTCAATAATCCCCCCCGCGGCAGCCGTTTCAGGAAATGCTTTTGCCAGATACGGCGCAAAACGAGACAGGCGCGCATGGGCGTCCTGAACATCCTGTTCGGTCAGGCCAACATAAGGTAAACCTTCTGCCAATGAGGTCGTGCCAGGATTAAACCAGGTGGTTTCTTTAAGAGCAACCAGATCCTCTACCAACGGATACTGGGCGATGAGCGAATTCATTTTAGCGTTTTCCATAGTACGTCTCTTTGCGCTTAGATGATAAATGACAGCAGGAATGTGCCCGCCAGAGCGATGACTGAAGCGATAAATGTCGCTGTCGTATAGTATTTAAATGTTTCATTGAGCGTAGCGCCGCAATATTGCTTCACCAGCCAGAAAAGTGAGTCCGTAACGATCGTGCAGCCAATCGCACCGGAACCGATAGCAATCGCAATAATTTCCGGGCTGATGTCGGGATACAGCGGCAGCATGGGTGCAACAATTGCCGTTGCCCCCATCATTGCCACCGTAGCGGAGCCCACTGCAGCATGCAGAATAAGTGCCACCAACCAGGCCAGAAGAATCGGGTGCATATGCATATTGGAGAGAATAACTGCCAGCGTATCAGCGAGACTGCTGCTTTTTAAAATGGCGTTGAATGCGCCTCCGGCCCCGATAATCAGCAAAATATTAGCAATAGAACCGAAACCATTTTCCGTATGTGTGAGCATCGTCCCCATGCTCATATGCTGACGTATACCCAACACATAATAGGCGACAAACACGGCGATAAACGTGGCAGTGATAGGGTTGCCAATAAACTCAAGCAAGGTATACAAACCACTCTCACGTGCCATATTCAATTCGGCAATCGTTTTAACCAACATCAGCGCAATGGGTAGCAGTACGGTGAATAACGTTGCGCCTAATGACGGTAGTGTTTTTTCATCGCGAACTTTGAGATCGGCAAACTCTGTGGGTACAGGTTTAAAGGGCAGTCGTTGACCCAGAAATTTAAGGAAAAGTGGGCCACCGATCAGTGATGCCATCAGCCCAACCAGCAAACCGTAGACGATCACCGAACCGATATCTGCGCCCAGCTTATTGGCAACATATAAAGCAGCCGGATGTGGGGGAACCACGCAGTGCACTGCCATCAATGCGGTACACAGCGGAATGGCCAGCTTTAACAATGAGGTATTGGTTTTTTTGGCAATTGAAAAAGCCAGAGGAATCAATAGCACGACGCCCACTTCAACAAACAGCGTGATGCCGCAAATCAGGCCAACCAGCACCATAATGACATCAGCTGAAAGCCACCGGCAGCGTTGAAGTGTCAGACCAATTCTTTCTGCGGCCCCGGATACTTCCATCATTTTTCCCAGTATCGTGCCAAGGCCGATAACCGCAGCGAGGAACCCCAGCGTTCCGCCAATTCCACTTTCAATAGCATTTACCATATCCAGTGGCCCCATGCCCATCATCGTTCCCACGAAGAAGCTGGCCAGCAACAGCGCCAGAAACGGGTGGAATTTGAACTTCACGATGGTCAGTACAATTAACACGATGCTGATAAGCAGCGTGCTCACAACCCAGATTTGAGAGTGCATATCTCACCTTCCCCTGTGATTAACCTGATGATATTGGACAAAAAAACAACGCAGGCTGACAAACGATAAAATTTGCCTTTCACATGAGCTAAATTGCATCAAGGGAGTGATTTACATCTAAAAATGAAGGTGAATTGAGATATGGTTCACTTTAGCTCACCTTACAGCTGAAATTTTGCCGCTATTTTTTTACACTTAAGAGAAAAATGAGGTGATTATGGAACCCCTTCGTGAAATAAGAAATCGACTGCTTAACGGCTGGCAACTATCAAAACTGCATACTTTTGAAGTGGCTGCCAGGCATCAGTCCTTCGCTCTCGCGGCAGAGGAATTGTCGCTGAGCCCCAGTGCGGTAAGTCACCGTATCAATCAGCTGGAAGAAGAATTAGGTATTCAGTTGTTTGTTCGTTCCCATCGCAAAGTGGAATTAACGCACGAGGGGAAACGTGTTTATTGGGCGCTAAAATCGTCGCTGGATACCCTGAATCAGGAAATTCTGGATATCAAAAATCAGGAGTTATCGGGAACGTTAACGCTGTATTCCCGGCCCTCTATCGCCCAATGCTGGTTGGTGCCCGCATTAGGTGACTTTACACGCCGATATCCGTCTATTTCGCTCACCGTGCTCACTGGTAATGACAATGTCAATTTGCAACGTGCCGGAATCGATTTGGCGATCTACTTTGATGATGCGCCGTCAGCGCAATTGGCTCATCACTTTCTGATGGATGAAGAAATCTTGCCAGTTTGCAGCCCGGAGTACGCTCAAAGACATGATTTAACCAACACGGTAATTAACCTGCGT
Organism: Escherichia sp. E.sYA108; assembly: GCF_011754335.1. Classification (NCBI taxonomy): domain Bacteria; kingdom Pseudomonadati; phylum Pseudomonadota; class Gammaproteobacteria; order Enterobacterales; family Enterobacteriaceae; genus Escherichia; species Escherichia sp. E.sYA108. The sequence continues at coordinate 1,527,247 of NZ_JAAQVZ010000001.1, forward strand.
CACTGTACGTTGCTCCATGACAGACAGGCATGGAGCAACGACTCCGGTACGGATGAATGGCATAGTTGGGCGCAACATTATGCGGTTAATTTGCCAACATCTTCTGGAATTGGCTTTGATCGCTCTGATTTAGCCGTTATCGCCGCGATGAATCATATTGGGGTGGCGATGGGAAGGAAACGTATGGTACAAAAAAGGCTTGCCAGTGGTGAGCTCGTCGCGCCGTTTGGCGATATGACGGTGAAATGCCATCAGCATTATTACATCACCACATTACCGGGCAGGCAGTGGCCAAAAATTGAGGCATTTATTACTTGGTTAAGAGAACAGGTAAGTCAATATGAATGTTATACCTTATAATACATTAAATCATCTGGTTCCTAAATAACCTTATTATGCACTGTAAGTGTATGTTGGCTTTATAAATTGCAATTTTTATATGGGAATTGTTTTGTCAATAGTTACGAAAAGGATAAATAAAATAACCACTTCTTCTTGGCGTCGAATATTGGAGAGCGATAATTTATAGTAAACTAGATTACCAGAGAAAAGATAAGTGGCAATATATTTGCTGGTGGCATTTTTATTAAATATTATATGTGTTGGTTTGTGACTTTAAAAAAATTAATTTTTTAATAAAAAGGTGATTTATTTCTCATTTTGATTAATATTGAGATCCATTATGATTATCAGTTGTATGTCATAAAAATGAGGGGCTAAAAGCCTCAATGAATTGAGGCCTTTAGAACAGGGGTTATATCTTCTTTATATCTAACACATCACCCTCCCATACTCGTTTAAATCTTGCTGCATTACTGGCTGTATATAATACCGTATGATGTATATTTCTGTGCCCTAAATAATCTTGTATTAGTCTGGTGTCTAACCCTTGATTAGCTAAAGCATACCCACAACCATGCCTAAGCATGTGAGGATGAATATTAATATTCATATTGTGACTATATTTCTTACACATCTTATACACATATTGTCTCGAGATTTTATTTCCTTGACAAGAAAGAAACAAAGAGTCTTCAAAAGGTTTTTTTACTATGTTATCACGTAGTGCTAGCCATTTTTTTAATAACAGAACAGTTTCTTTTTGCAGGGGATGTACTGTGGATAATCCATTTTTTAAACGCTTGATATATATTGCTGACTCTGAAAAGTCAATGTCGCTAATCTTTAGTGCAATAAGCTCGCTTACCCTAAGACCATGTACATATGCCATTTGTAACATGGCTTTATCTCTAATTTCATTTTTTGAACCGTTGATGGCTTCAAAAAATAACAACCATTCACTATGAGTAATAAATTTGCGCATAATATTATCGGTTATATTAATTAAGTTAAAAAATAAACTATAAATACCAGAGCCTGGTATTATTGCTTGTTTTTATAAGCAAATAATGAGCTGGGGTTTAAATTATGCCACTAAATGGATATTCATCAATACCCCGCCAGAGAGATAGTTGCCCAGGGGGTATAGATCATTATTAGTCAACCAATGAGCATAAATAAGCGAAAGGAGGTGTGTATTGTGAATGGTAATTCAATGCCATGCTGGTGGTTTTTTTGTGGTGAAAATATTTGTACCTTTTTGTTTACGGATGAAAAATAAACAGCCATATTATTTTGGTTAATTGTTGTGTTAGTTTTAACACTTGGTGATGTTTTTTGTTATAGTGCATTAATTTTTAAATAAAAAAATCCATACATTCATGGATGTAATATATACAAGATACAATGTTAATTTTAGATAAAATATTAATTGCATTGGATACTTTTTAAATATGCCGATGTTGAGCTTAATTTTATGAGGGAATGCTATTTCGGGTTGTAGGACTTTTTTATAATCATCTTATAGGGCTCTTTATATTTACAAGAGAGTTTTGAACGATAGTTACATAACGAAGGTTGTTTATATGCGTTTACAAGCGATTAATTAGATTAGGTGAATTTTAATAAATTAATCTATAATCATACAGCAACTATATGAATTATATTATTGACTAAATGTAATTCTTTCATCATAGTTGACATGGCTATTTCATATAAATAGAGGTGATTTATGCAAAACAGAAAATTTTTAACGCATCATGAAATTAATTTACTACTTCAATCTGTAAAACAAAAGAGTTGCTCTTCACGCGATGTTTGCATGATTTTATTGGCTTATTTTCATGGTCTGCGTGTTAGTGAGCTCTTATCTCTGCAGTTGTCGGATTTAGAACTAACTACAGAAAAAATATATATTCAACGGATAAAAAATGGATTCAGTACAGTCCATCCACTTCAAAAGGAAGAGGTGATTGCAATAACAAACTGGCTGAATGAAAGGAATTCATTAAATGTTAAACATTTCAATGATAACCCGTGGTTATTTGTTTCCCGAACAGGAAAACCATTATCGAGACAACGATTTTATAACATAGTTTCTGCTGCGGGTAAAAATGCAGGTTTAAATATTAAAGTTCATCCACATATGTTACGCCATGCATGTGGTTATTCACTAGCAGATAATGGTGTGGATACCCGTCTTATTCAGGACTATCTCGGGCATCGTAATATCAGGCATACGGTAATTTATACTGCTTCTAATTCAATGAGATTTGAAAAAATGTGGGGGATAGGTGATGCAAAAAAGCAACATTTTGACCCAAAATGTAAACCCAATCTTTGTTTAGAAATTCTCGTATAGAAAAACATTTTTTTCTATAAAAAACATTAAATTTACTGATTTAGATCAATGTGCGGCGTCAATCTACACATAAAGAGGTAGGTTTGTCTTCTTTTTAATCTCTGGCGTATAAAGCCAAAATGTAAATAACAATCAAAATTATATTCTGAATTAAAATAAATACGCAGGTTTTTTACCTGCGTTTTGTGCTATTTGTAGTTAATTAAATTGATGTTGTCAAAATGGGTCATTTTGTAAACCTGTGCCTCAAGGTTTGTCTCCCCCCGGTGTGCAAAGCAAAAGGAAATTGGGAAAGGGGATAACAGGAAATTGATTGCATGGTTTTGATTACGACTACAAAAAATACTTTTATAATTCAAGCAATTAAGAGTATGCGTTGGCGGGGTTTTTCGTACGTGAAAGTCATCGCTGTGGACGACTATTCTTCTCTGATTCGTGATTTTGGCACATCTTGCTTTCGGGATGAGCAATCGTTGTTGTTACCTGTATTCCCTGATAATGATTCTACTACCTGTATACGCTCACTGTATTTCATTCACCAATGGCTAAAAAGCCAGCCTGTCAATATTCCGTGCCTGGCATGGGGGGATAATGGTGTAGTTAGTAATAAAGGCATACCTTTCATACCGTGGAAATTAACAGCAGAGCAATTTTGTTTCTATATAGATAAATTTATCAATGGCTGGAGGTGCAAAAAAAATATTCGCGCGAATCATAAAGTTTCTTTTTTAGAACGACAATTATCCCCGAGGGAGAAAAGTATCTTTATATATACCAAGGAAGGAAAAGATATTGCATGGATCTCGAACACCTTGGGTATATCCAGTAAGACTGTGTGGACGCATCGTCGTAGAGCTATGGATAAACTCGGGGTAAAACGTTTACATCAATTTATAAATATTCCGTGTTCCCTTATTAGTGAAAATATTCAATTATAATGTGCGTTCAAGAGTATTAGTGTTATGAATAAAGTATATAAAGTCATTTGGAACCATACAACCCAAAAATGGGATGTTGTTTCAGAATTGACGAGTTGTAGAAAAAAATGTAAATCAACTCGCTTAGGAATTGCTTTATCAGCAATGGTTCTGGGGGGCGCTATTGCAATTAATTGCAATAACGCAATGGCAGATGTCATATTGTCACCAGACTGGCGTCCGGGTACGAATAACTCGGGTGTTGGGGCTGCAACAGTAAGTGGTAAAACCGAATACATCACTGGTCCAAATGTCGTCCAGTCTGGTGGGTCAGGTCTTATCTGGATGACTGTAGAACAGGCAATTTTAAATGGCTACACCACTGGAGATAATTTATCCGGATTGATTTACGTCAATACCGGAGAAAAAACAAAAACCATTACAGTGAAGGATGAGGTTACTGGCGCTTCTCAAACACTTCAAGTGTTTGATACTGACTCTTTCTCACAACGCGATGCGGGGACTGGGGGAAATGAAACCATTCCTGGTTTTAGTGGCACTGCGGATTTTTTCAATGCGACACGTTTTGTAACAGCCAATAATGGCGGTACAGCTATTTTGGATGTGGGTTCACCAGCAATCGGTAATTTTTTTAAAAATACACAGCTTGCTGTAGCTGATGGAGAAGGTTCCTCTGTTGTATGGAACTCGGTCAATGATTTTTATTTTCAGCCTGGTGCAACCATGCAGGGGGGCGGCGTTACTCAAAAAATCATTGACTCAATGAAATATGCTGGAACAATTACTGATTGGGCGGGAAAAGTACACCATATTAACTCTCTTGATGATTTAAAGCAATATAATCAATATTTGATAAAGTCACTAGAGGACAAAACGCTTTCTTATAAGCAGTATGATGCTGAATTTAATAAGGCCCTTATTGTCACCAAGCATAATTACAATGTGGATATGACCGCTGGGGGACGTATAGACTCAACTCCTTACAAAGAAAATGTAGGGCTGCTTGCTGTTCTCCATGCAACCAATAACGCACGAGCAATATTAGGTAAAACGGGTAAATTAACTGGAGTTCTTCCTGCCTATGGGAATGGAGGAGGGATCGTTGCAACTAATGGTGGGACCGGTGTTAATGAAGGGGTCATTGATGCCATTGGTACTGAAATGATTGCCTATCAAGACAGTACCATTGTTAACGATGGTACACTTTTTGTTTGGGATAATAATGATAAATATGCTCTCCAGGCAGAGGGGATGGTTGCCGGTAGTAATGGTTCTTCAGCCATTAATAATGGTGTTATTAATATTCGCCCATTTAAAAATGCTTTCGCTCCAGAGGGGATTAACACCGCAATTGTTGTTAGTAATGGGGGCATGGCAACAAATAAAGGCACAATAAATATTACTGCCGATGCATCAACTAATGATAATAATGGCAAAACACGAGGTGTAAATGTTGGAGCTGGAGGCTCTTTTATTAACTCGGCCTTCGGGAGCATCAATGTAGGTATTGCGGAGGATAAAACTGCGACTCATTCGGCTGTGGGTTCTGTTGCGATTGAAGTACAAAATGGTGCAAACAAAGTCGTTAATGAAGGTACTATTTTTTTGGGCAGGGGGGCTCAGGGGAACTACGGAATCCTGGCAAAGGATGCCGGGACTGTTGATGTGGTAAATAAAGGGACTATCACTATTGACGGTCATGACAGTGATGCACCTGCACTGAATGTTGGCATGCTGGCAAATAATAGCTCCGGGATGAAAAACTCCGGGATTATCAATGTTAATGGTCTGAACAGCACCGGGCTACAGGTAATCAATGCAGGACAGTTGAATTCTGACGGTACGATAAATGTTGGCGGCAAGGGTATCAGTAGTGGTTTCCGTAACTATGGTGCCTGGGTGGAAGGTGCCGGAAGCAATGTTAATGTATCCGGAAAAATCAGTCTTGCCGGTACGGGGGCTGTGGGGGTTTTTGCTAAAGATGGCGGCAGTCTGACCCTGTCAGGCAATGGTGCAGTGCTATTTGGCAGCAGCGATCAGATAGGCTTTTATGTCTATGGAAAGGACTCTGCCATTCATAATACCGGAAGCGGTGTTATGGATGTGTCCACTGAAAACTCAACATTATTCCGTATTGCCAGTGGTGCGACATTCCAGGGAACTGCAGATGCTTCTTCTGCACTTACGGCGTCTGGTAAGAACTCTTATGCACTTATTGCCACGGGGAAATCGGATGGCGGTGTGGCCTCGACAGTAACGTCTGGAGGAATGACCATCAACCTGACGGGTGAGGGGGCTACAGCGACTTTAATTGAAGGGGGAGCGCAGGGCACAATTGAAAGTAATGCCATTATCAATATGGATAATGCCAGTGCGATAGCCGGTATTGCGGATGGCAATGGCTATGATATTTCCGGCAAACTCATTAATCCGAAGGACAAGACCACACTATTAACGGCGGGGGCTCAGTTAAGTTCCACCCAGGATAAAGTGACCGGGTATATCGCCCGTAATGGGGCCACTCTAAATAATACCGGTAATATCATCTTTACTGGAAAGAATACAGTGGGCGTCCGGGTTGAGGAGGGGGCTGTTGGTACCAACAGCGGAAATATTACAGTTCAGGATGGTGGTGTGGGACTAATTGCTAATGCCACACAAGATGTTACAACGATTAATAACTCGGGAAATCTCGTTCTCAAGGGAGGAGATAATGCTAACCGTACAACGGGTATAAAAGCATCTGGTACAACAACAACGGTTAATATGACCGCGGGTACTATATCTTTGCAGGGACAGGGGGCGATTGGCGTTGAGGCCAGCAATAAAGGGACTGTTAACCTTGATGGTTCGGCAGTACCGAACTTTGCTGCTGACGGCTCTGGTATTACCGATCAGATTGCTTTTCGTATTATCGGAGATGGTGCAACCATTAAGACGAATATTGCACCGGGAACTCTGCTGGATGCCAGTGGGGAACGTTCTGTACTTTTCCGTATTGAAGATGGGGCAAAACAGGCCGGCTCTCTGCTGATGAAAACCTCCGGGACAGGCAGCCGTGGTATCTGGGCCACAGGGAAAGGGAGCAATGTCCTGGCTGATGCTGGCAGTGATTTCCAGATCCTGGGCGCTCAGGCTCAGGGATTATATGTAACTGGTGGTGCGACAGCGACGCTGAAACAGGGGGCATCAGTTAACCTTGTAGGGGATGGCGCTGTTGTCGCGGAAGTTGACGGAAATGAATACGCTCTGGATGGCAGTATTACACAAACGAATACTGGCTCGGTTATTACCAATGAGGCAGATATCTCTTCGCCGCTGAATAATGCCAAGGGCTTTATTACGCGTAATCAGGGACTGTTGATTAACAACGGCAACATTGATTTCACTACCGGTACAGATAATATCGGCGTCTGGGTTGATAACGGCCGCTTTGAAAATACAGGAAGCCGTATTGCGGTCAATGGCGTTGCATTATTTGTTGAAGGTGCACAGTCTCAGATTACCAGCACAGGAGGGGATATCGTCGCTGTGGATGGTGAGGCTGCCATTAAGCTGGGGGCGGGCGCGTCACTGAACCTGGCAGGGAGTGGCTTGGGTACGATCGAAGGTCAGAAAAATGCGCATGGCATCCTGCTGGATACAGGGGCTGTGGGGCTGGTTATTGATGGTGCGAAAATCAATGTTAATGCTGCAGGTGCGGTCGGTCACGGGATTGAGAACCGCGCAGAAATTGAAGGCATTCAGTTAACCAATACGACTGAAATTAATGTGGCTGATGGCATTGGTGTACGTACTTCTGCCTCCCTGGCCAAGACCAACAGCGGCACTATTAATGTAGACGGCAGTGGAATTGCACTGGCGTTCCAGAAAGCTGACGGAAGTGAAACCGATAATAACCTGGATATGTCTGACTCCGCTGGATTGGTCATTAACCTGAAGGGTACGGACGGCACGGGTATTTTCGCCAACACTAAAGATGGTGCTGTCGTGAAGAGTGGTGCAAGTGTCAATGTTATACAGGCCGATGGCGGTTCCGCTCTGGTGGTTAACAATGCAGCCAGTGAAGTGGTTCAGAGCGGTAATCTCATCTCTGCTTCTCTGAGTCATGCCGTAGTGGATGCTTCAAAAGCACAATCCTTTACCAATAAAGGTCAGATTAAAGCTGCGTCCACCACCGGGACTGCAATGGCGTTTGATGACGCCGTGAATACCACCGTACTGAATGACAGCGGTGCTGAAATTCAGGGGGTTGTGGCTCTGAACGGCGGTGATAACACATTCACCAATAAAGGCAGTATTACCGGAACCGTCAGTGCGAAAGAGGGTAACAATACATTTTTATTTGATGATGGCAGCACACTGACAGGAGAAGTGACTGCAGGAAATGGCAATAATAATGTAACACTCAATGGTAAGACTCATGTTGATCAGGTTACTGCCGGTACCGGGAAGAACACCTTCACCATTAAAGGTGAAGGGGCAACCTGGAACCTGCTGGATGGCGGGCAGGGAGATTCTGATTCCCTGATTTTTGATAACGCCATTCATACGCTGGATTCTGTTGTAAAACTACAGAATTTCGAACATGTCGGGCTGAAGAACAGTTCACTTGTCACTCTGAAGGAAGCTCTTGTGCTGACCGATGGGGGGAACGGTCCGGGTTCCGTCGATATTGAATCGGGCAGCGAACTGGCCATTATTCCCGCAGTTGCAGGCAACTTTACCTTTGATCCACTGTTAACAGGCAAAGGAACACTGTCTGCCCGTCTTGATGCCGACACATCTGCTTTTGAATTCAGCCATAACGTCGGGGATCAATTTGCCGGAACTCTGAAGCTGGGTACTAGTAGCTTTGCTCTGGAAGGGCTGAATACGAGCGGGTTAACCCATGCAATGCTGATGTCTGAAACCGGGAATATCACAACGGTTGGCTCCGGTGTTCAGCAGATTGGCGGTCTTGGGTTCAATGGCGGAACGCTGATTTTTGGTTCCGTTATGCCGGGCGATACCATTGCCAGCAACAGTATTGAAACCTCTGCTGCAGGTACGCTGGATATCCGGGGGAAAGGCACAATTCAGGTCACCATGCCAGATGAAGTGATTAATGATATTCCGGCTGTTGATACCCGTAAGAATTTGCTGGAGCAGGATGATGCGCAGACCCTGGTCACGCTGGTGAATGCAGCGGGTACCGTCACCGGTACTGGCGGGCAACTGCAACTGGTGGATGAAAACGGGCAGGCTATTTCTCACAGTCAGACGTTTGATGTCACTCAGGGCGGTGAAGTTGTAGCTCAGGGAAATTATGACTATAAGCTGCTGGGAAGCTCCGACGGTATTAAAGGTGACGGACTGTACATAGGCTATGGGCTGAAGTCGCTGGATTTACAGGGAACCGGTGATAAAGCGCTGGTGCTGACACCGAGAGCGAATGCCCAGGGACTGCAGACAGATCTTGGCGCACAGTTAACGGGGGCAGGGGATCTGGCCATCGAAGCTGCGGGGCAGGTTGTCACACTGTCTAACGGCGGTAATAACTACACCGGGGATACGCTGGTGCGCAGCGGCACATTACAGATGGCAAATGATAATGTACTTGGCGCAACAGGTAATCTGAACGTCGCCAGCAATGCCGTCTTCAGAACAAACGGATACAGCCAGACTGTCGGTGCACTGCAGACAGAAACGGGAGCGCACATTCAGCTTGATAGCGGTAGTGTACTAACGGTCAGCGGCACGCAGCGTCAGCCGGGGGATGATAATGGTGGCATCATTGAAAACAACGTGCTGTCCGGTGAGGGAACGCTGGCTGTCACGGGCAGCAATCTGACGGTACATGGCACCAATATCGGGTTTACCGGTAATGCCAGCCTTACCCAGGGGGCGCTGGTTGAAATGAACGGCGCACAGGGGCTGGGAAGCCAGGGCTCCATCAGCTTTGAAAGCCTTAATGATCGCCTGGCGATTGATATCGCCGACGGTAGCGGAGTCAGCAGTAACCTGAGTAAATCGCTTTCCGGAGAAGGTTCAGTGGGTATACTGAACACCACTGATCTGACGCTTTCCGGGGATAACAGTAATTTCAGCGGTGAATTCCGTGTGCAGAAAGATGCTGCTCTGCGGGCTTCAGATGAAAAACACCTGGGCACCGGGCTGATTGACAGTGATGGTGTCACCTGGCTTACCGCCAGTGGAAACTGGTTACTGAAGAATGATATTACTGGCTCCGGCGCTCTGGTGAAACAGGGGGCGGGTAATCTGATCATTAATCATGAGCTGACTTATACCGGTGATACCACGGTTGAGAGTGGCGTTCTGATTGTCGGTGATGATTCAGTCACCCGTGCCGCTGGCGCGACGTTGTCAGGATCCAAAAACATTCATGTTCTTAATGGCGGCACACTGAGTGGGCTGGGGACCGTTTCGGGTCAGGTTAATAACCAGGGAACACTGGCATCACTGAATGCTCTCTCAGGTTATGAAACGGCAGAGGTGGGCAATTTTACCGTTGGCTCACTGACCAATACCGGCGTCATTCGTCTGGCCGGTGGTAAGACAGGAAATACCCTGACCGTAAATGGCGATTACACCGGTGGCGGTACGTTAATTATCAATACCGTGCTGGGGGATGATACTTCTACCACTGACAAACTGATTGTCACGGGTAACACCTCCGGTGATACCGGCGTGGTGGTGAATAATGTCCGGGGCCAGGGGGCTCAGACCGCTGACGGCATTGAGATTGTGCATGTCGGTGGGCAGTCTGACGGTAACTTCAGACTGCAGAACCGTGCGGTGGCAGGGGCGTGGGAATATTTCCTGCATAAAGGTAATGCGGGTGGTACTGACGGTAACTGGTATCTGCGTTCTGAATTGCCGCCAGAACCACAACCGCAGCCGCAGCCACAACCGCAGCCGCAGCCACAACCGCAGCCGCAGCCACAACCGCAGCCACAGCCACACCCCACGCCGGATAAACCTGTACAGAAGGTCTATCGTCCGGAAGCGGGCTCTTATATTGCGAACATAGCGGCAGCCAACACGCTGTTCAACATCAGAATGCACGATCGTGAGGGGGAAACTTACTATACCGATGTGTTTACTGGTGAGAAGAAAGCAACAAGTATGTGGATGCGTCATATCGGCGGTCATAATCGCTGGAAGGACAGCAGTTCACAGCTGAATACGCAAAGTAACCGTTATGTTGTGCAACTGGGTGGCAGCATTGCGCAATGGACTGACGGTCAGGACCGTCTGCAACAGGGGATTATGGCCGGTTATGGAAATGAGAAGAGTTCCACGACATCCTCGCTTTCGGGATATAAATCTAAAGGTGCGATCAATGGATACAGCACCGGTTTATACGGAACGTGGCAGCAGAATGACGGTAATGACAACGGGGCTTATGTCGATACCTGGATCCAGTACGGATGGTTTAATAATACCGTTAATGGTGAAAAACTGGCTGCGGAGTCCTGGAAATCCCGTGGATTTACCGGTTCAGTGGAAGCGGGTTATACCTTTAAAGCCGGCGAATTTACCGGTAGCCAGGGTAGTCACTATGACTGGTATATTCAGCCGCAGTCCCAGATCACGTGGATGAATGTAAGAGCCAGTGAGCATACGGAGAAGAATGGCACGAAAGTTCAGCTCAGCGGAGACGGTAATATCCAGAGTCGTCTGGGCGTCAGAACTTACCTGAAAGGTAAGAGTGCGTCTGATGATAATAAGGCGCATCAGTTTGAGCCATTTGTGGAAGTTAACTGGATCCATAATACACGGAGCTGGGGTGTCAAAATGGATAATACGGCACTCAGTCAGGACGGAGCTACAAATATTGCTGAAGTCAAAACGGGTGTTCAGGGTAAATTGTCAGATAACCTGAATGTCTGGGGCAATGTTGGTGTTCAGGCTGGCGATAAAGGGTACAGTGATGCCCAGGCAATGCTGGGTATTAAATATATATTCTAATCACACAGTGGCAGGAGGGGACCTCCTGCCACCTCAGGGTTGTCATAATGAGTTCTGTAATGAAATTTTCTGTTGTTAATGCAGTAGTGCTGCTGTTGCTGATTGTACTTACTGGTGTTTTTTATATGAAAAAGTCAAAAGAAATTGCAGTTGTTAATATCGATGCTATTTATAATCAGTCTGCCGCCGGAGACATGGTCAGAAAGCATCTGAATGAGGTTAAGAGTATTCTTGAAAAAGGCTATGAGGATGCGCAAAAAGCATTCGCAGATAACGCGAATAAAGAGGCGCTGCTTCTTGATGCCAGACAAAAACTGGAGCGACAATGTGTTATTGAGGAAAATAGCGCAAAAATGGTGTTATCCCGTGCGATAGATAATGCCATAGGTACATGGAGAAAAGACAATCCTAAAAATATTGCTGTATTGTCTTCAGGTGTTGTGCTTGCGCATAACGAGTCAGCTGATATCACCAAAGAAGTCATGGCTCTGGTTGAAAAAGAAAATCTGGTTTTTAATCAGTTACCCAAAGTGGAAGTGCACAATAAGAATGAAGAGAAACCAGAACAAAGTAAGTAATCACTAGATTCTGACGATTTCCAGAAGGGAGATTCAGCAGGCCAGCATCTGTAATCATTCAGATTTGCTGGCTTGCTGCTAAATATGGTTGCTAAGAAAAATAGCAGGCCAGTAATTTATTCAGATTACTGAATATAATAATTTTTCAGGAACGGTTATGCTGAAGGTAGTATGTTTAATCGACACAATTATTTGCTGTGTCTAATATGAGGTGACATTTTTATGGTCACTGACCAGCAAGACTGACCCGTATTGATTAGCCTGATTATTGGCAACTTATTGGGGTAGTCATTTTGACATCGAATGGGGGAGGTTTCCAGTTAAGTTCACGAATGCATGATGATTTGCGTTCACATATCGAAGTACTGGTTGACTATACTAAGGATTTTAAGATAACTCACTGATTGTAAGTGGGTTATTGCGAGGGGGATGATAGATGGTGTCCCCTGCAGGAATCGAACCTGCAATTAGCCCTTAGGAGGGGCTCGTTATATCCATTTAACTAAGAGGACAATGCGGCATGAGTATACCCGCTAATGGACTACGGGGTAAGTACACAGCCGCTCGATTGCTTAAACCCTCGCCATTTATGCCGGGTTTTTATCATTTTTCTTAATGTTTTCCGCACGTTCTGCTTTTTGACGTGCTTCTACTTTGCGCTTGTTGCTCATGTCGTTACGAATCTGTGCATGACTCATTAACGCGAAGATAAAGGTGCCGCCGCAGATGTTCCCCGCTAAAGTAGGTAGTGCGAAGGGCCAGATGAAATCGCTCCAGTGCAGCGTGCCGTTAAACACCAGATAGAGGATTTCAACAGAACCGACAACGATGTGGGTGGTGTCACCCAGGGCAATAAGCCAGGTCATCAATATAATCACCACAATCTTTGCCGCACCCGCTGCAGGAAACATCCATACCATAGTGGCGATCAGCCAGCCGGAAATGATCGCGTTGGCAAACATCTCGCTGGGGGTGTTCTTCATCACATCCATGCCGATTTTGACAAATGCATCGCGAGTTTCTTCATTGAAGATAGGCATATATTCAAATGCCCACGCAGCAATACCTGTCCCGATAATATTACCCAGCAGCACGATGCCCCATAACCGCATAAGTAAGCCGACGTTGCTCATTGTCGGTTTTTGCATGACGGGTAGTACCGCAGTTACGGTGTTTTCGGTAAATAATTGCTGGCGGGCCATTATGACGATAATAAAACCAAAGGTATAACCGAGATTCTCCAGCAAGAAGCTGCCCGGCACGCCTTCCAGTTCGACATGAAATATCCCTTTTGCCAGTAGCGAAGCGCCCATCGACAGGCCCGCCGCAATGGCTGACCACAGTAGCGCCATTGCGTCGCGTTCCAGCTCTTTTTCACCATCCTGGCGGATATGCTCATGAATTGCCATCGCCCGGGAGGGGAGTCGGTCTTCATCTATTTCTATTTTTTTACCGCGCTCTTTTTCTTCGCTCTCAACTTCAATTTCGTCGCTGTGTTGATCAATTTTGTCGTTGTCCATGGTCTCTTCTCTTGAATTAGCACGTATAGCTAAAGCGTAGCGGCTTTTTTGCTCGCAACTGGCGGGAGTTACTCTGAAAATGTAGAAAAGGCCGCGTTTGCCTTTTTCTGTTTCTATAGAATCAAGTAGCCTACAGGGCGGCGATTACCAGGCTATGATCAAATCAGCAAATCAGGGCGTCTGGACATCAGTTGACGTGCTGTTACAATCGCCCACACCTAAACAGGCGGATACGGTATCGTTCCGTCATGGATGGCAAACTGCATAAGCCATAAAAAAACAGGGAGACATTTATGAAGCTTCGCCTGTCGGCGCTTGCTCTGGGAACTACGCTTCTGGTGGGGTGTGCGAGTTCCGGTACAGATCAGCAAGGGCGTTCTGACCCGTTAGAAGGGTTTAACCGCACTATGTACAACTTCAACTTCAATGTATTAGACCCGTATATTGTTCGACCGGTCGCTGTCGCCTGGCGTGATTATGTTCCGCAACCTGCGCGTAACGGTTTGAGCAACTTTACCGGCAACCTTGAAGAACCTGCGGTGATGGTTAACTACTTCTTGCAGGGCGACCCTTATCAGGGGATGGTCCACTTTACCCGCTTTTTCCTGAATACCATTTTGGGAATGGGCGGCTTTATTGATGTTGCAGGGATGGCGAACCCGAAACTGCAACGGACTGAACCTCACCGCTTCGGTAGTACGCTTGGTCATTATGGTGTGGGTTATGGGCCGTACGTTCAGTTACCGTTCTACGGTAGCTTCACGCTGCGTGATGACGGTGGTGATATGGCGGATAGTCTTTACCCGGTTCTTTCCTGGCTGACCTGGCCGATGTCTGTGGGTAAATGGACGCTTGAAGGGATAGAAACTCGTGCGCAGTTGTTGGATTCCGACGGTCTGCTGCGTCAGTCCTCCGATCCTTATATTATGGTGCGTGAAGCGTACTTCCAGCGTCATGATTTCATCGCTAATGGCGGTGAACTCAAACCGCAGGAAAATCCGAACGCGCAAGCGATTCAGGATGATTTAAAAGATATCGATTCTGAATAAGAAACAAACAAAAAAGGTGAGTCGCAAAACTCACCTTTTTTCTTATTAAGCTAACGCGTTATCAGAACGCGTAGTTAAAGTTAGTACCGAACAGCCAGGCTTTACCTTCAGACTCGAAGGAATAAGCTGCCGCTCCTTCACCTTCGGTGAATTTCACTTTCTGACCATGCATATAAGATGCGCCAACATCAATGGATGCATCTTCATTAAATGCGTAGGTTAACCCAGCACTTAACCACAAACGATCCTGGTCAGGAATGGAAATAGAACGTTTATCTGCCGGAACCGGGCTGTCGTCATAAGCGATACCGGTACGGAAGGTCCAGTTTTTATCATAATAGTAGGTTGTACCCAACGCGATACGATACGCGTCCCGGAATCCTTCATCTTTATAGAACAGAGTCTGACCACTATCGCCTTTCGCTTTCAATTCCTGGAACTGGCTCCAACTGGTATAGGCCATGCTGTAGTGAATTGCCCACTGCGGCGCAACACGGTTATAACCAGAAATCTCCCACATCTCAGGCAGGTTCAGCGTTAAGGATCCATTTTGGGTTGCCCCCATCGTGCCATACGGTAAGCCCATGTTACCCAAAATATTGTTCAGATTTGGGTTAATGGAGCTTTTGTAATCCCCATCGAAGTCGATTTTAACTTCTGAACGATATGTCAGCCCCCAACGG
Organism: Escherichia sp. E.sYA108; assembly: GCF_011754335.1. Lineage (NCBI taxonomy): Bacteria > Pseudomonadati > Pseudomonadota > Gammaproteobacteria > Enterobacterales > Enterobacteriaceae > Escherichia > Escherichia sp. E.sYA108. The sequence goes on from NZ_JAAQVZ010000001.1 coordinate 1,542,690, forward strand.
TTATCTTTATCCAGTTCATAAAGAATACCCGCGTTCCAGCCAAAGCCCCATTCGTCACCTTTCAAATGAGCAATTTGAGAGTCCGGAGTATTAATACCATTGGTTAATGAAGCGGGTACACCCTGGGCAATCAACTGTTGAGACAACAATGGCCCCAGCGAACCGGCGTAACGCTCAATTTTTGCCTTGGCATAAACTGCATCAAAACCAAGACCAAAACTCCAGCTATTGTTAAGGCGATAAGCCCCGCTAAGGTTAAGGTTGATTGTTTGCAGATCGGTTTTACCGCCATAGATACCAGCAGCGTAGTTGTCGGTAAATTCCGTAGCCAGGCCATAGTTGGAAGTTATTGACGCTCCCCAACCAAACTGATCGTTAATAGGCGCAACAAAGTGCAGGTTAGGTACCCATGCTGTCGGTGCGATATTTTTAGCATTTGCACTCTGACCGGTTAAATCAGAATGTCCGGTAATATCTACATCCGGATCAATATAAACCGCACCCGCAGAAAATGTCGGGCGGTCAAACATGGTAATCAATGCGGGGTTACGGCTAACGTTACCTGCATCATCGGCAATTGCACCTTCCCCTGAATAAGCCCGGCCCAGGCCAGAGGAAGAAAATTCGTTTAACTGAAAGCCTGCCGACCAGGCCTGGGTGGAGATAAGTGCCACTGCGACTGCGAGAGCAGACTTTGTAAACAGGGTTTTCTGGCTCATGACCATAACCTCAATGATTTATTTTTATACAAACTATGTTACGTGCTGTAACAGGAGCGCGAAGTGTAGGGTCTGAGGTACATCTTAGAAATCAGACCAGTGGCGAGAGTATAGGTCGGACCAGCTGGAATGTTGCAAGTATGTTTCTATCTTTTTTCAGATATGATCTAAGAAACGCGATCCAGCTGGCAAAATTGGGAGGTGGCGCACTCATGGATTCGGGTGAATTTTGTTTTAGATCATTTTTAAGTGTGATTTCGGTCACTTATCCGATTTTGCAGAATTAACAACTGGAGCAGCACTTTCCGGAAGCGTAAAATATCCACAACGTTTATCTGGCACCTTGGGTGCACATACAGAGGAAATCAACGATGAGTAAATGTAGTGCTGATGAAACCCCGGTTTGCTGCTGTATGGATGTTGGCACCATTATGGACAACTCCGACTGCACCGCGTCTTACAGCCGTGTGTTTGCAAACCGCGCAGAAGCAGAACAAACGCTGGCGGCGCTGACTGAAAAAGCCCGTAGCGTGGAATCCGAACCGTGCAAAATCACCCCGACTTTCACTGAAGAGTCTGACGGTGTGCGCCTGGATATCGATTTCACTTTTGCCTGCGAAGCTGAAATGCTGATCTTCCAGCTGGGTCTGCGTTAATTCCTCTCGGGTACGTATGCCCCTGTCAGTTGCTGGCAGGGGTGTTTTCTTTTCTTTCTCCTGTCTTCACTGTGTCATAGCTCCCACTTTCCTTTTTCTCCGCTTGGCTAAATGTAAAAAAATGGTTAAGACTATGATCAGGTCAGACCACTTTATTTATTTTTTTACAGGGGAGTGTTATGGGTCAGGTTTTACCGCTGGTTACCCGCCAGGGCGATCGTATCGCCATCGTTAGCGGGTTACGTACGCCTTTTGCCCGCCAGGCGACGGCTTTTCATGGCATTCCTGCTGTTGATTTGGGGAAGATGGTGGTAGGCGAACTGCTGGCACGCAGCGAGATCCCCGCTGAAGTGATTGAACAACTGGTCTTTGGTCAGGTCGTACAAATGCCGGAAGCCCCCAACATTGCGCGTGAAATTGTTCTCGGTACTGGAATGAATGTGCATACAGATGCTTACAGCGTCAGCCGCGCTTGCGCTACCAGTTTCCAGGCGGTTGCAAACGTCGCAGAAAGCCTGATGGCGGGAACTATTCGCGCGGGGATTGCCGGTGGGGCAGATTCCTCTTCCGTATTGCCAATTGGCGTCAGTAAAAAACTGGCGCGCGTACTGGTTGATGTCAACAAAGCCCGCACAATGAGCCAGCGCCTGAAACTCTTCTCTCGCCTGCGTTTACGCGACTTAATGCCCGTACCGCCTGCGGTAGCAGAGTATTCTACCGGCTTGCGGATGGGGGACACCGCAGAGCAAATGGCGAAAACCTACGGCATCACCCGAGAACAGCAAGATGCACTGGCGCACCGTTCGCATCAGCGTGCTGCTCAGGCGTGGTCAGACGGTAAACTCAAAGAAGAGGTGATGACTGCCTTTATCCCTCCTTATAAACAACCGCTTGCCGAAGACAACAATATTCGCGGTAATTCCTCGCTTGCTGATTACGCAAAGTTGCGTCCGGCGTTTGATCGTAAACACGGGACGGTAACGGCAGCAAACAGTACGCCGCTGACCGATGGCGCAGCGGCGGTGATCCTGATGACCGAATCGCGGGCGAAAGAATTAGGGCTGGTACCGCTGGGGTATCTGCGCAGTTACGCATTTACTGCGATAGATGTCTGGCAGGACATGTTGCTCGGTCCGGCCTGGTCAACGCCGCTGGCACTGGAACGTGCCGGTTTGACAATGAGCGATCTGACATTGATCGATATGCACGAAGCCTTTGCAGCTCAGACACTGGCGAATATTCAGTTGCTGGGTAGTGAACGTTTTGCTCGTGATGTACTGGGGCGTGCACATGCCACTGGCGAAGTGGACGATAGCAAATTTAACGTGCTTGGCGGTTCGATTGCTTACGGGCATCCCTTCGCGGCGACCGGCGCGCGAATGATTACCCAGACATTGCATGAACTTCGCCGTCGCGGCGGTGGATTTGGATTAGTGACCGCCTGTGCTGCGGGTGGGCTTGGCGCGGCAATAGTTGTGGAGGCGGAATAATGGAAATGGCATCAGCGTTTACCCTTAATGTCCGTCTGGACAACATTGCTGTTATCACCATCGACGTACCGGGTGAGAAAATGAATACCCTGAAGGCGGAGTTTGCCTCGCAGGTGCGCGCCATTATTAAACAACTCCGCGAAAATAAAGATCTGCGCGGTGTGGTGTTTATCTCCGCGAAACCGGACAACTTTATCGCTGGTGCAGACATCAATATGATCGCCAACTGCAAAACGGCGCAAGAAGCGGAAGCACTGGCGCGGCAGGGTCAACAGTTAATGGCGGAGATTCATGCTTTGCCCGTTCCGGTTATCGCGGCTATTCATGGCGCTTGCCTGGGCGGCGGGCTGGAGCTGGCGCTGGCGTGCCACGGTCGCGTGTGTACTGATGATCCTAAAACGGTACTCGGTTTGCCTGAAGTACAACTTGGATTGTTACCCGGTTCAGGCGGCACCCAGCGTTTACCGCGCCTGATAGGTGTCAGCACAGCATTAGAGATGATCCTCACCGGAAAACAACTTCGGGCGAAACAGGCATTAAAGCTGGGGCTGGTGGATGACGTTGTTCCGCACTCCATTTTGCTGGAAGCCGCTGTTGAGCTGGCAAAGCAGGATCGTCCATCTTCACGCCCTCTACCTGTACGCGAGCGTATTCTGGCGGGGCCGTTAGGTCGTGCGCTGCTGTTCAAAATGGTCGGCAAGAAAACAGAGCAAAAAACTCAGGGTAACTATCCAGCGACGAAACGCATTCTTGACGTTATTGAAACCGGTTTAGCGCAGGGGACCAGCAGTGGCTATGACGCCGAAGCTCGGGCGTTTGGTGAACTGGCGATGACGCCGCAATCACAGGCGCTGCGCAATATCTTTTTTGCCAGTACGGAAGTGAAAAAAGATCCCGGCAGTGATGCGCCGCCTGCGCCATTAAACAGCGTGGGGATTCTAGGTGGTGGCTTGATGGGCGGCGGTATTGCTTATGTCACTGCTTGTAAAGCGGGGCTTCCGGTCAGAATTAAAGATATCAACCCGCAGGGCATAAATCATGCATTGAAGTACAGCTGGGATCAGTTGGAGGGCAAAGTTCGCCGTCGTCATCTCAAAGCCAGCGAACGTGACAAACAGCTGGCATTAATCTCCGGAACGACGGACTATCGCGGCTTTGCCCATCGCGATCTGATTATTGAAGCGGTGTTTGAAAATCTCGAATTAAAACAACAGATGGTGGCGGAAGTGGAGCAAAATTGCGCCGCTCATACCATCTTTGCTTCGAATACGTCATCTTTACCGATTGCCGATATCGCCGCTCACGCCGCGCGACCTGAGCAAGTTATTGGCCTGCATTTCTTCAGTCCGGTGGAAAAAATGCCGCTGGTGGAGATTATTCCTCATGCGGGGACATCGGCGCAAACCATCGCTACCACAGTAAAACTGGCGAAAAAACAGGGCAAAACGCCCATTGTCGTGCGTGACAAAGCCGGGTTTTACGTCAATCGCATTTTAGCGCCTTACATTAATGAAGCTATCCGCATGTTGACCGAAGGTGAACGGGTAGAGCACATTGATGCCGCGCTGGTGAAATTTGGTTTTCCGGTAGGCCCAATCCAACTTTTGGATGAGGTAGGAATCGACACCGGGACTAAAATTATTCCTGTACTGGAAGCCGCTTATGGAGAACGTTTTAGCGCGCCTGCAAATGTTGTTTCTTCAATTTTGAACGACGATCGCAAAGGCAGAAAAAATGGCCGGGGTTTCTATCTTTATGGTCAGAAAGGGCGTAAAAGCAAAAAACAGGTCGATCCCGCCATTTACCCGCTCATTGGCGCACAAGGGCAGGGGCGACTCTCCGCACCGCAGGTTGCTGAACGGTGTGTGATGTTGATGCTGAATGAAGCAGTACGTTGTCTGGACGAGCAGGTTATCCGTAGCGTGCGTGACGGGGATATAGGCGCGGTATTTGGCATTGGTTTTCCGCTATTTCTCGGTGGACCGTTCCGCTATATCGATTCTCTCGGCGCAGGCGAAGTGGTTGCAATAATGCAACGACTGGCCACGCAGTATGGTTCCCGTTTTACCCCTTGCGAGCGTTTAGTCGAGATGAGCAAGCGTGGGGAAAGTTTTTGGAAAACAACTGCAACTGACCTGCAATAAGAAGGTCAAAGCTATATGAATCCGCGCTGAATGGCGGAGTGTTGCTCAAAATGTAAACGCATATTGACTATACTTACGCCATTGAGGTAAAAAACAGCGTTTCATTCGGTGAATGGATAAGGCACAATGCCGGCCACCGTTTTCTTTCTCTGGTTTCAGATGAAAGAAAACGGGCGAATCTGGTTAACAAAAGCGGTGCAATATGCAAGTTTTTATCATGCGTCACGGCGACGCAGCCCTCGATGCCGCCAGTGATTCGGTTCGTCCTCTGACTACTAACGGTTGTGACGAATCTCGCCTGATGGCGAACTGGCTGAAAGGTCAAAAAGTGGAAATCGAACGCGTTCTGGTGAGCCCGTTCCTGCGAGCCGAGCAAACACTGGAAGAAGTAGGGGATTGTCTGAACCTGCCTTCCAGTGCAGAAGTTCTGCCGGAGTTAACGCCCTGCGGCGATGTTGGTCTGGTCGGCGCCTATTTGCAGGCGTTGACCAATGAAGGTGTTGCTTCGGTACTGGTAATCTCTCACTTACCGTTAGTCGGGTATCTGGTTGCCGAGTTATGTCCGGGCGAAACGCCGCCTATGTTTACCACTTCAGCGATTGCCAGCGTAACGCTTGATGAAAGCGGAAAAGGCCAATTCAACTGGCAAATGAGCCCTTGTAATTTGAAGATGGCAAAAGCAATTTAAGCAATCAATGCCCGGTTACGTGCGCGTACACCGGGCAGTTTCTCCGTCATACAATCATTCTTTTTCTTGTCTAAATGTTGTTAATATTTAACAACTCTCGATAGTTATTATATTTTCCCATTATTGAATCCCGTAATAAAATAAAGAAGATAATGGTTTTGTGTCTTGAATATATATTTATTGATTTAATTAATATTAAATTTTAGCAATAAATAATGGTAAGGTCATTATAATTTTTTTAGTGTGCTTTATAAGCAATTCATTTTTGTTGATTATAATGGTTTGTTTTTTTGTTGATAATTCGCATGTTTTTTTGTTGGAAAGTGGTGAAAGTATTTTGTAGATGTATTAATTAATAAAATCTACATAAAGTGTTTAAGTATTACTAAATTGAGTTTTTTTATAGATAAGACCAACATACAGACACACCAGAGAATACTTGTTTACATTCTATGATTATATTGGAGTGTATATGTTCAATGGCTAACTATAAATATCGGGCATAATATATATTAATTTTATGTCAGGTGATTATATTATAACTCTTAATGATTTAAGGACAAATAATGAGTAAGTTTGCCAAAACAGCCATTGCTGCGGCGATGGTCATGGGCGCAGTTGTTTCCAGTTCTGCTTTTGCAGCAGGCAACAACGGTACCGCGCGCTTCTACGGCACCATTGAAGACTCCCCGTGCTCTATCGTTCCAGACGATCACAAACTGGAAGTCGATATGGGTGACATCGGTGCGGCTAAACTGACCGGCGGTGGCACTACCACACCGAAAGATTTCCAGATCCGTTTACAGGATTGCGTGTTTACCACTGAAACAAACATGGAGACCACGTTCACCGGTACTAACTACGCGGGGCCAGCCAACACGGATAACTATGCGTTATTCAATGTTGACAGCGGTGTTGCCATGAACCACGTGAGCCTGGTAATCGGCGATACCCATGGCAAAGGTTATAAAGTGGGCGAAAAGATTGTTCAGCCAATCGTGATGGATACTTCAACCAGCAAGGGTAAAGACAAGCAAACGCTGAACTTTAAAGCCTGGCTGGTGGGTGAAACCGATGCGCCGGATCTCGGCCAGTTCGAAACCCTGACCACATTCCAGATTACTTATCTCTGATGTGACAACCCCACAGCGTTCTGCTGTGGGGTTATTCAACACGCAACAGATTTACGACTGTTTCACAAACGGATATGTGTATGCCTAATCACTCAAATTTTCGGCTGCGGGGAATCGCCTGCTATATTGCGCTGGCAATCTCTGGTGGGTCAGTCAATGCATGGGCTGATGATTCAATTCAATTTGACCCCCGTTTCCTTGAGTTAAAGGGCGATACGAAAATTGATCTCGGTAAGTTTTCAAAAAAAGGGTATGTCGACGCGGGTAAATATAATTTACGTGTATTTATAAATAAACAACCCCTTTCTGATGAATACGACATTAACTGGTACGTCTCTGAAAACGATCCAACAAAAAACTATGCCTGCCTGACACCTGAGTTAGTGGCGGCGCTGGGGCTGAAAGAAGGGATAGCAAAAAGCCTGCAGTGGACGCACAACGATGAATGCCTTAAACCAGGTCAATTAGACGGGATGGAAGTCGAGAATGATTTAAGCCAGTCGGCGTTGCTGCTGACAGTGCCACAGGCTTACCTCGAATATACCAGCAGCGACTGGGACCCTCCCTCACGCTGGGACGACGGTATTCCTGGCCTGATTGCCGACTACAGCCTCAATGCGCAAACTCGCCATCAGGAGCAGGGGGGCGAGGACTCACATGATATCAGCGGCAACGGTACCGTTGGGGCGAACCTGGGGGCATGGCGTTTCCGTGCAGACTGGCAAAGTGATTATCAGCACACCCGCAGCAACGATGACGACGATGACAGCAGTAACAGTACAACGAGCAAAAACTGGGACTGGAGCCGTTATTACGCCTGGCGGGCCTTACCCTCTTTAAAAGCGAAGCTGTCGCTGGGGGAAGATTATCTCAATTCCGATATTTTCGACGGCTTTAACTATATCGGCAGCAGCGTCAGCACCGATGACCAGATGCTGCCGCCCAACCTGCGCGGCTATGCACCGGATGTTTCCGGCGTGGCGCACAGCAGTGCAAAAGTCACCATTAGCCAGATGGGCCGGGTACTTTACGAAACCCAGGTTCCCGCCGGGCCATTCCGCATTCAGGATATCGGCGACTCCGTCTCCGGCACACTGCACGTCCGCGTTGAAGAACAGAATGGTCAGGTGCAGGAATATGACGTTACGACCGCATCTATGCCATTCCTCACGCGCCAGGGGCAGGTGCGTTACAAAGTGATGATGGGGCGTCCGGAAGACTGGAACCACAAGACCGAAGGCGGCTTTTTCTCCGGCGGAGAAGCGTCATGGGGGGTGGCAGATGGCTGGTCGCTCTACGGTGGTGCGCTGGCAGATAAACACTATCAGTCGGCGGCGATGGGGGTGGGGCGCGACCTCGCACAGTTTGGCGCGCTGGCGTTCGATGTGACTCACTCGCACGTCAACCTGGATCATGACAGCGCATACGGCAAAGGAAAACTGGACGGCAACTCCTTTCGCGTGAGCTATGCCAAAGACTTTGACGAACTCAACAGCCGCGTCACCTTTGCAGGCTACCGTTTCTCCGAAAAGAACTTCATGACCATGAGCGAGTATCTGGACGCGAACCAGTCGGACATGGCGCGGACCGGTAACGACAAAGAGATGTATACGATCACCTATAACCAGAACTTTGCCGCTGCGGGTGTTTCGATCTATCTCAACTACTCCCATCGTACTTACTGGGATCGCCCGGAACAGACAAACTATAACCTGATGTTTTCCCACTATTTTAATATGGGGAGCATTCGCAACATGAGCATCTCGGTGACCGGCTATCGCTACGAATATGACGATAATGCGGATAAGGGGATGTACCTCAGTATGAGCATTCCGTGGAGCGACAGCAGCACCGTGACCTACAACGGTTCCTACGGCAGCGGGTCGGACAGCAGCCAGGTCGGTTACTTTAAGCGCGTCGATGACGCAACGCACTACCAGGTTAACGTTGGCACCAGCGAGCAGCACGGCAGCGCGGATGGTTATCTGAGCCACGACGGTTCGCTGGCGAAGGTTGATCTCAGCGCCAACTACCATGAAGGGGAATACCGTTCGGCGGGGATCGCCTTACAGGGCGGGGCAACGCTGACCGCGCATGGTGGGGCGCTGCACCGTACCCAGAACATGGGCGGCACGCGCCTGCTGATTGACGCCGACGGGATTGCCAACGTGCCGGTCGAAAGCAACGGCGCGCCGGTGTACACCAATATGTTTGGCAAGGCGGTGGTCGCCGATATTAACAACTACTATCGCAATCAGGCGTATATCGATTTAAACAACTTGCCGGAAGATGCGGAAGCCACCCAGTCGGTGGTGCAGGCGACTCTGACGGAAGGCGCAATCGGCTATCGTAAATTCAAAGTGATCAGCGGGCAAAAAGCGATGGCGGTACTGCGGTTGCGTGACGGTAGCTACCCGCCGTTTGGCGCGGAAGTGAAAAACGACGAGCAGCAGCAGGTTGGCATTGTGGATGATGAAGGCAATGTCTATCTGGCGGGGGTCAATGCGGACGAGCATATGATGGTGTTCTGGGAAGGCAGCGCACAATGCGAGATCGTATTGCCGAAGCCGCTACCTGCCGATTTGTTCAGCGGTCTGTTGTTGCCGTGTGAACAAAAGGGAACGGCAGCCCCTGATTCTTCAGCGCCAGAAATTAAGCCTGTTATTCAGGACCAGACGCGGCAAGTCACACCAACGGAAGCGCCGACGTCAATTTCAGCAACTCAATAATCTGATTAAGGAACGATCAATGTCTTATAAATTATCCTGTCCAATGCTCGTCAGCACAGCGCTGATGGCACTGCTTACCACCGCCAGCCTGACGGCGCATGCATCGGTCACCCCGGATCGCACCCGTCTGGTGTTTAACGAAAGCGATAAATCGATCAGCGTGACGTTGCGTAACAACAACGAAAAGCTGCCTTACCTGGCGCAAAGCTGGCTGGAAGACGAGAAGGGCAACAAAATCACTTCGCCGCTGGCAGTACTGCCGCCGGTGCAGCGTATTGACGCTATGATGAACGGCCAGGTGAAGATTCAGGCGCTGCCGGACATTCACACACTGCCGTCCGACCGAGAAAGCCTGTTCTACTACAACGTGCGTGAGATCCCGCCAAAGTCCGGGAAAGCCAACACCCTGCAAATTGCGCTGCAAACGCGCATCAAGCTGTTCTGGCGACCAAAGGCGCTGGAGAAGATTGACATGAGAAGACCGTGGCAGTTTAAGGTCACACTCACGCGCAGTGGCCAGGACTATACCGTCAATAACCCGACGCCGTACCACGTCATCATCAGCGATGCCAGCACACAGAAGAAAGGGCTGACTGCCGCCGGGTTTAAACCGCTGGTGATGCCACCGAAAACGTCACAACCGTTAAAGGCAAAAATGGCGAGCGCCCCGGTGCTGACCTATATCAACGACTACGGCGCGCGCATGCCGCTGATCTTCCGTTGTGAAGGGAACACCTGCAAGGTGGATGAAGATCAAAGCAGCAAAGGTTGATAACGGGAGAAGCAACATGAAAGCGTTCTTTCTGACCGGATCTGCCGCGCTATTGCTGGCCTGTGGCGTGACCGTTTTCCCGGCAATGGCGGGCGGCAAAATCGTCAATCTGACGTTGCGCGTGCTGGTGGATGGACCGCCGCCCTGTTCGGTAAAGGGAAGCGCGGTGGAGTTCGGCAATGTGATTATTAAAAGCATTGATGGTGCCAACTACCGTCAGGCAGTGGGCTACACCCTGAACTGCTCAAACAGTGTCAGCGACGACCTGCAAATGCAGCTTCAGGCCACCACCACGACCATCAACGGCGAAACGGTGCTGAGTACTGGAATCAGCGGTTTTGGCATTCGTATTCAGAATGCCGCTGACCATTCGCTGGTGGCAGTGGGTAACAGTAGCTGGCTGCCGTTCAACATCAATACTCAGCCAGACTTCGAAGCCGTTCCGGTGAAGCAGAGCGGTGTGGAACTGATGGCATCGGAGTTTAATGCGACCATGACCATGGTGGTGGACTACCAATGAAACGACTCGCATGGTGCTTAATTTACGGTTTTGCTGGCCTGGCGCAGGCCGCGATTAACGACGTTACTTTTCACGGCACGCTGGTTTCGCCACCCGCCTGTACTATCAGCGATGGTAAGACGATCGAAGTTGAGTTTCGCAACGTCATTATCGACAACATTAACGGCGATAATTTCCGTCAGGATGTGCCTTACACCATCACATGTGACCCCGATGTGCGCGACGACGCCTGGGAGATGAGCCTGACCTGGACGGGCAGCCAAACCCCTTATGATGATTCCGCCATTGAAACGGACGTTAGCGGCCTGGGGATTGAGCTACAGCAAAACGGCCAGCCGTTTAAGCTGGGAACACCGTTGAAAATTGACCCGTCAACGCCGCCAACGCTGCAAGCTGTGCCGGTGAAAGCCAATGATGCGGCGCTCAGCGACGGAACCTTTTCTGCCTACGCAACATTACAGGTGGATTACCAATGAACCTAAAACGGATATCTCACTGCGCGGCTGTACTGGCGACGGTGCTGCTGACGCCCCATGTTCAGGCGGCTGACAACCTGCATTTCTACGGCAATTTACTCAGCAAGTCCTGCACGTTAGTCGTTCAGGGCGAGTCGCTGGCGGAGGTGCATTTTCCCACCGTTAGCCGTAAAGACCTGATGGTGACCGGGCAGTCTGCGCGGGTGCCAGTGGTGTTTCAGCTCAAAGATTGCAAAGGGCCAGCTCAGTATGAAGTCCGGGTGACGCTGACCGGTACAGAAGACAGTGAACAGCCGGGCTTTCTGGCGCTGGATGTATCTTCGGCGGCGCAAGGTGTCGGAATTGGCATGGAAAAAACCGATGGAACACCGGTGCCGATTAACAATACCAGCGGCGCGACCTTTGTGCTGAGTAACGGCAATAACAATCTGAATTTTAATGCCTGGCTCCAGGCGAAAAGCGGGCGGGAAGTGACGATGGGTGAGTTTACCGCCTCCTTAACCGCAACGTTTGAGTACATATAAGATGAAAAAAACTAACTTGCTGTTTCGTCTTTTGATCCTGATGGTTTTTATGCTCGGTAGTCGGGCCGGGATGGGGCAGACATTTCGTAATGTGTATATCTACTATGCTACGTTTGGCTGGAATAGTCAGGTCGAACTGTATCTTGATGTTGCTGAGGTTTCGAGTGTTTACTACGGTACCTATTATCAAAGTAATTATGTTATGACGCTTGGCAACTTACCCAATCGCACATGGACAGGAACGGGCAGTTCTCCTGCGCCGACGATTACGGTAAAAGATGGGACAATTGTAAATAATTCATTTTGTCCGGGCATGGAGGCACTGGAAGCCAAAGACAGCCGCTGGGAATGTCTCAAGCTGCCTCTGGATATTACCGTCGATGGTGATGTGGGAGGCTGCCCGTGGTTAGTGAGTATCAGAGCCACCAGCCAGGTTGTGGTCGGTTCTGTTGATAAAGATATCTATTATGGACCAAATGCAACCGTGTCCGTGTGCCCAACCGTGTCAGTTACGCCGTATGATGTTTCGTGGGATGAAAACTATATCAATAAAACGAAAACACTGTCTTTGCAATCGACGGGGGGTGTGATTGAAAAAACGCTTTCAACCTATCTGATGAAAGACGGCAAACTATGTGATGGCTCGCAAATGAATGAAGAGGGCGCTTACTGTCGCTGGGTTGCGCAAATGATCACGTTTTCATCATCAGGCTGTGATAATGCTAATGTTACGGTGGCGCCAAACAGGCATCCCATCACTGACAAGCAACTGCACGACATGGTGGTGCGTGTCGATACCAGCAGCCGCCAGCCGATTGATTCCACCTGCCGCTTCCAGTACACGCTCAACGAGCTGTAGCGTATACACCACACAACGGGGCCATCAGGCCCCGTTGTCCGTTATGTCATGCGGTCATCCAGTTTTTTAGAATATTCGCCATCACGGGAGCGAAAGGTGCCAGATAACCGTCGACGAGGGTGAGTAATTCGTCGATAAGCGCTTGCAGCAGGTCGTCATCCTCAAGCCCCTCTGAAGGGTCAATGCCATTAGCCCACAGAAGGCTGTCGGAAAGCTGCTTACGTTTTTCAATTAATGCCCGATTATTACGTTCATTATCGCCAGGGTTGAGACGCCAGTATCCAAGGCTAAATGGCCCGACTCATCCACCTTTTAATATTCAGGGTAATTCCGGCGGCAACCACTCTTCCACTTCAATCAGCACCAACAACGCCGCATCGCCACCATACTCTTTTGGTGCCTGGTGAAATGCCATCACATGCGGATGTTGCGCCAGCCACAGTGGCGTTTGCTGCTTCAAAATATGCTTACCATGACCATGCATCACACAGGCGCAAAACACATGTTCACGGCGGCAGGCGGCAATCAACGCCCCCAGTTCCTGTTTGGCTTGTAGCTGCGTCAGACCGTGTAAATCAAGAAACAACTCCGGGGAATAATCGCCACGGCGTAACTTCTTCGCCTCAAAATGGCTGACATCCGGGCGAACATATTTGACCGGACCTTCGGTATTCAATAATGGCTGAAATTCGTCCGAAAAATAGTGGCTGGCATCGGCCTGTTCCTGAATCAACCGCTTTACTGGCACTTCGCTGATTTTTTTACGCTGCGGTCGGTGGACAATCGTGTCCTGCTTAATCTTGCGAGTCCCCGCCATCAACTGGCGAAACAGCGCCTGGTCCTCCTCGCTAAGTGTTGTTTTCTTTTTCATTTATCTTTCTCTATTTCTAATTTTCCTACAGTTTACCCGACTCGTAGCACAATCGATCGTTTTAAACGTATTTTTCCTCACTCACCGCGCGTGAATGCTGATTTATCGTCATCTTCATGGCAAACTAGCCGCCGAAATTATTGCGATCATGCCCTGGAGGAATACGTGGATAAAATTTTCGTTGATGAAGCAGTAAATGAGCTGCAAACCATTCAGGACATGTTGCGCTGGTCGGTGAGCCGCTTCAGCGCGGCGAATATCTGGTACGGCCACGGCACCGATAACCCGTGGGATGAAGCCGTGCAACTGGTGTTGCCTTCGCTCTACCTGCCGCTGGATATTCCGGAAGACATGCGCACCGCGCGTCTGACCTCCAGCGAAAAACACCGTATTGTTGAGCGCGTGATCCGCCGCGTCAACGAACGCATTCCGGTGGCTTACCTGACCAACAGAGCCTGGTTCTGCGGTCATGAATTTTACGTCGATGAACGCGTGCTGGTGCCGCGCTCGCCGATTGGTGAACTGATCAACAATAAATTTGCCGGACTCATCAGTAAGCAACCGCAGCACATTTTAGATATGTGTACCGGTAGCGGCTGCATCGCCATTGCCTGTGCTTATGCCTTCCCGGAAGCGGAAGTCGACGCGGTGGACATCTCTCCAGACGCGCTGGCGGTTGCTGAACAGAACATCGAAGAACACGGTTTGATCCACAACGTCATTCCGATTCGTTCCGACTTGTTCCGTGACTTGCCGAAAGTGCAGTACGACCTGATCGTCACCAACCCGCCGTACGTCGATGCGGAAGATATGTCCGACCTGCCAAACGAATACCGCCACGAGCCGGAACTCGGTCTGGCATCTGGCACCGACGGCCTGAAACTGACGCGTCGCATTCTCGGTAACGCGGCAGATTACCTCGCTGATGATGGTGTGCTGATTTGTGAAGTGGGCAACAGCATGGTACATCTTATGGAACAATATCCGGATGTTCCGTTCACATGGCTGGAGTTTGATAACGGCGGCGATGGTGTGTTTATGCTCACCAAAGAGCAGCTGCTGGCGGCCCGTGAACATTTCGCGATTTATAAAGATTAAGTAAACACGCAAACACAACAATAACGGAGCCGTGATGGCTGGAAACACAATTGGACAACTCTTTCGCGTAACCACCTTCGGCGAATCGCACGGGCTGGCGCTCGGCTGCATCGTCGATGGTGTTCCGCCAGGCATTCCGCTTACGGAAGCGGACCTGCAACATGACCTTGATCGTCGTCGCCCTGGGACATCGCGCTATACCACCCAGCGTCGTGAGCCGGATCAGGTCAAAATTCTCTCCGGTGTTTTTGAAGGTGTTACTACTGGCACCAGCATTGGCTTGTTGATCGAAAATACCGACCAGCGTTCTCAGGATTACAGCGCAATTAAAGATGTCTTCCGTCCAGGCCATGCCGATTACACTTACGAACAAAAATACGGCCTGCGTGATTATCGCGGCGGTGGACGTTCTTCCGCCCGTGAAACCGCTATGCGCGTGGCGGCAGGGGCGATTGCCAAAAAATATCTCGCCGAGAAATTTGGCATTGAGATTCGCGGTTGCCTGACCCAGATGGGCGACATTCCACTGGAAATCAAAGACTGGTCTCAGGTCGAGCAAAATCCATTCTTCTGCCCGGACCCGGACAAAATCGACGCGTTAGATGAACTGATGCGCGCGCTGAAAAAAGAAGGCGACTCTATTGGTGCGAAAGTCACCGTCGTTGCCAGTGGCGTACCCGCCGGACTTGGCGAGCCGGTCTTTGACCGCCTGGATGCCGACATCGCCCATGCGCTAATGAGCATCAACGCGGTGAAAGGCGTGGAAATTGGTGATGGTTTTGACGTGGTAGCGCTGCGTGGCAGCCAGAACCGCGACGAAATCACCAAAGACGGTTTCCAGAGCAACCATGCGGGCGGCATTCTTGGTGGTATCAGCAGCGGGCAGCAAATCATTGCCCATATGGCGCTGAAGCCAACCTCCAGCATTACCGTGCCGGGGCGCACTATTAACCGCTTTGGCGAAGAAGTTGAGATGATCACCAAAGGCCGTCACGATCCTTGTGTTGGGATCCGCGCGGTGCCGATCGCGGAAGCGATGCTGGCGATCGTTTTAATGGATCACCTGTTACGGCAACGGGCGCAAAATGCCGATGTGAAGACTGATATTCCACGCTGGTAAAAAATGAACAAAACCGCGATTGCGCTGCTGGCCCTGCTTGCCAGTAGCGCCAGCCTGGCAGCGACGCCGTGGCAAAAAATAACCCAACCTGTGCCGGGTAGCGCACAATCGATAGGCAGTTTTTCTAATGGCTGTATCGTCGGTGCTGACACGTTGCCGATACAGTCCGAACATTATCAGGTCATGCGTACCGATCAGCGTCGCTATTTCGGTCACCCAGACCTGGTGATGTTTATCCAGCGTCTGAGTCGCCAGGTGAGCAATCTGGGCATGGGTACGGTGCTGATTGGCGATATGGGGATGCCTGCTGGTGGTCGTTTCAACGGCGGTCACGCCAGCCACCAGACCGGACTGGATGTCGATATCTTCCTGCAACTGCCGAAAACACGCTGGACCTCCGCGCAGCTCTTGCGCCCGCAAGCGTTAGATTTAGTTTCCCGCGACGGTAAACACGTTGTCCCCGCGCTGTGGAAGCCAGAAATTTTCAGCTTGATCAAACTCGCCGCCCAGGACAAAGACGTCACGCGCATTTTTGTTAATCCGGCGATTAAACAACAACTTTGCCTTGATGCGGGCACCGATCGCGACTGGTTGCGCAAAGTGCGACCCTGGTTCCAGCATCGCGCGCATATGCATGTACGATTACGTTGTCCTGCCGATAGTCTGGAGTGTGAGGATCAACCTTTACCGCCACCAGGCGATGGTTGCGGGGCAGAACTGCAAAGCTGGTTTGAACCTCCAAAACCGGGAACAACAAAGCCTGAGAAGAAGACACCGCCTCCGTTGCCGCCTTCCTGCCAGGCGCTACTGGATGAGCACGTGATCTAATGGAAACGTTTAATAGCCTGTTTATGGTTTCCCCGCTGCTGCTGGGAGTTCTCTTTTTTGTCGCCATGCTGGCGGGGTTTATCGACTCGATTGCCGGTGGCGGTGGGTTACTCACCATTCCGGCATTGATGGCGGCGGGGATGTCTCCCGCTAACGCGCTGGCAACCAATAAACTGCAAGCCTGCGGTGGCTCTATTTCCGCCACTATCTACTTTATTCGCCGTAAAGTGGTTAGTTTAAGCGATCAAAAACTCAATATCGCCATGACCTTTGTCGGCTCAATGAGCGGCGCGCTACTGGTGCAGTATGTTCAGGCCGATGTCTTACGGCAGATTTTACCGATCCTCGTAATTTGTATCGGTCTTTATTTCTTACTGATGCCAAAGCTGGGTGAAGAAGATCGCCAGCGCCGGATGTACGGTTTACCCTTCGCGTTAATTGCAGGTGGTTGCGTCGGTTTTTACGATGGATTTTTTGGCCCGGCTGCCGGATCGTTTTACGCGCTGGCCTTCGTTACGCTGTGCGGATTCAACCTCGCCAAAGCCACTGCTCACGCCAAATTACTTAACGCAACGTCAAACATTGGCGGTTTGCTGCTGTTTATTCTCGGTGGCAAAGTGATTTGGGCGACAGGATTTGTGATGTTGGTAGGACAGTTCCTCGGCGCGCGCATGGGGTCAAGACTGGTGTTGAGCAAAGGACAAAAGCTGATCCGCCCGATGATCGTTATCGTCTCGGCGGTGATGAGTGCCAAATTACTTTATGATAGCCACGGACAGGAGATCCTCCACTGGTTGGGGATGAACTAATGAACAGTACACACCACTATGAGCAGTTGATTGAGATTTTTAATAGCTGCTTTGCCGATGAATTTAATACCCGTCTGATTAAAGGCGACGACGAACCGATCTATCTTCCTGCTGATGCGGAAGTACCGTATAACAGAATCGTCTTCGCTCATGGCTTTTATGCCAGCGCCATCCACGAGATTTCGCACTGGTGTATTGCCGGGAAAGCGCGCCGTGACCTGGTTGATTTCGGTTACTGGTATTGCCCGGACGGACGCGATGCCCAGACGCAAAGTCAGTTTGAAGATGTTGAAGTGAAGCCGCAGGCGCTGGACTGGTTGTTCTGCGTGGCGGCGGGATATCCGTTTAATGTTAGCTGCGACAATCTGGAAGGGGATTTCGAACCGGACCGCGTGGTGTTTCAACGGCGGGTACATGCGCAGGTGATGGATTATCTGGCAAACGGCATTCCCGAACGTCCGGCACGCTTCATTAAAGCACTACAAAATTATTATCACACGCCGGAACTTACGGCGGAACAGTTCCCGTGGCCGGAAGCGCTCAACTGAAGCCAGCGCCACGTTTTACAATGAGGAAAGAAGATGATCGCGGAGTTTGAATCACGCATTCTGGCATTAATCGACGGTATGGTTGACCATGCCAGTGATGATGAGTTGTTTGCCAGTGGGTATTTGCGTGGCCACCTGACATTAGCCATCGCAGAACTGGAAAGTGGTGACGACCACTCCGCTCAGGCGGTACATACAACCGTTAGCCAGAGTCTGGAAAAAGCCATTGGCGCGGGTGAATTGTCACCGCGTGACCAGGCGCTGGTTACCGATATGTGGGAACACCTGTTTCAGCAGGCCTCACAGCAGTAAGTTGTGACGTCTGGAGCACCATGCCTGATGCGACGCTTATCGCGTCTTATCAGGCCTACAGGTAACGCGTAGGTCGGATAAGGCGTTTACGCCGCATCCGACAAACAATGCCAAAGCAGATTACCCCGCCTTAACCGCTTTACCTTTCAACAACTTCCGCACCCATAACCTATTCGGATTTAACGCCGCCAGCGTACTGGCATCCATCGGAATCGGTTCTTCACTCATCTGTGCTGCCAGAATCTCGGCACACAGCGGGGCAGAACACAAACCGCGCGAACCTAAAGCAGCAAACATAAAGAGATCGTCATAAACCGGCGCGCTTACCGCTTCATCTTTCTTCTCCGCCAGCGACGCATATTCCACGAGTGTAGCGTCATAATCAGGCACGTTGCCTACCATTGGCAGATGATCGCGAGTGGCACAACGCACACCGCAGCGCGCCTCTTTACCACTGACATCAACCTCTTTTGCCCACTGTACCTGCGGGAAACAATCAATCAACCGCTGGCGATTCTGCTGCTGATCTTCATCACTGTACGCCGTCTCTTCGCTACCACGATGATAACTGGCACCAATACAATGATGCTGATTCGCCGGATTTTGCGGCGTGAGATAACCGTCATAGCACAGCACTTGCTTCAGTTTCGCCAGCTCCGGCGTTGTCGGAATATGGCTGACCTGCCCGGCAACCGAATATACTGGCAGAGATGATGTTTGGCTGAAACCGCTGATTTGATGCCCATTCGCCAGTACCACCACACTATGCGTCGCGTGCTGATCACCTGCAAAATTCAACAACCAACCGTCATCCTTACGGGATAAATCCTGTAACTGATGTTGATAATGAATCTGCAAACCCTGCTGTTGCGCCAGTTCCAGCACATTACGGGTCAGTTCTGCCGGACACAGCCAGCCACCTTGCGGATAAGTAATACCGCTGCAATTTGTCGCAACGCCCGTAATTTGTTCAACCGCATTTGCCTCAACGGCTACAGCCAGTTCTGCGGGTAAATCCATCGACAACATCTGTGCGATTTTATGCTGGCTTTTCTCATCCCAGCCTAACTGCGTGACGCCGCACCAGTCATGATCAAATTTAACGGGCAATAAATCGTAAAACCGACGAGCAAAAGTAAACGCATTAGAGAAAAAACGGTTTAGCGCTTCATCGTGTTTACTTAAAAGCGGATACAGCGCCCCCTGGCGATTGCCGGAAGCACCCAGCGCGGGGGCTTCATCCGCGCAATAAAGCGTTACCTGCCAGCCGCGACGCAATAGCGCCAGTGACAACAACGCGCTGGCAATACCGCCTCCAATAATTGCCGCTTCCTGTTTGTTGCTGCCCATACGGTTAAACCACGGCGTGGAGCAGGGGAAGGGTAATGTCTGTTCCATCACCCCACAAAGCATTTCCCGTTTGCGCCCAAAGCCCTTACGTTTTTGCATAGTGAATCCGGCTTCCTGCAAACCGCGGCGGACAAAACCGGCAGACGTAAAGGTCGCCAGCGTGCTGCCCGGACGCGCCAGTCGCGCCATGGCGTTAAACAGATTTTGTGTCCACATATCCGGGTTTTTCGCTGGCGCAAAGCCGTCCAGAAACCAGGCATCTACTTTTTGATTTAGCGAATCGTCCAGTTGGCTGGTCAGTTCGTTTATATCGCCAAACCATAAATCCAGCGTCACGTGGCCTTCATCGAGCAATAAACGATGGCAACCGGGCAAGGGCAAAGGCCACTGCGCCTGAAGCTGTTCCGCCCACGGGGCCAGCTCCGGCCAGTGTTGATGCGCCAGCGCTAAATCCGCACGGGTGAGGGGAAATTTCTCAAAACTAATGAAATGTAAGCGTTGTAATTGCGCTTGCGGATGTGCTTCGCGAAACTGATCAAATGCCTGCCATAGCGTCAGGAAGTTTAATCCGGTGCCGAAGCCGCTCTCTGCTACCACAAACAGAGGATGTGGATGTTCAGGAAAACGTGCCTCTAGATGGTTACCCCCGAGAAAAACATAACGCGTCTCTTCCAGTCCGTTATCGTTGGAAAAATAGACATCGTCAAAATCTCGGGAAACAGGTGTACCCTCAGCATTAAATTCGAGGTTGGCAGGTTGTATGGAGTAGTGTTTCACGTAAGTTACTCGTCTTACAGGCGGTGGCTCGATCTTAGCGATGTGTGTCAGGCTGCGCAAATTTCTCTATTAATTGGCTGATCGGACTTGTTCGGCGTACAAGTGTACGCTATTGTGCATTCGAAACTTACTCTATGTGCGACTTACAGAGGTATTGAATGAAACGTGCAGTGATTACTGGCCTGGGCATTGTTTCCAGCATCGGTAATAACCAGCAGGAAGTCCTGGCATCTCTGCGTGAAGGACGTTCAGGGATCACTTTCTCTCAGGAGCTGAAGGATTCCGGCATGCGTAGCCACGTCTGGGGCAACGTAAAACTGGATACCACTGGCCTCATTGACCGCAAAGTTGTGCGCTTTATGAGCGACGCATCCATTTATGCATTCCTTTCTATGGAGCAGGCAATTGCAGATGCTGGCCTCTCCCCGGAAGCTTACCAGAATAACCCGCGCGTTGGCCTGATTGCAGGTTCCGGCGGCGGCTCCCCGCGTTTCCAGGTTTTCGGCGCTGACGCAATGCGCGGCCCGCGCGGCCTGAAAGCGGTTGGCCCGTATGTGGTCACCAAAGCGATGGCATCCGGCGTTTCTGCCTGCCTCGCCACGCCGTTTAAAATTCACGGCGTTAACTACTCCATCAGCTCCGCGTGTGCGACTTCCGCACACTGTATCGGTAACGCAGTAGAGCAGATCCAACTGGGCAAACAGGACATCGTGTTTGCTGGCGGCGGCGAAGAGCTGTGCTGGGAAATGGCTTGCGAATTCGACGCGATGGGGGCGCTGTCTACTAAATACAACGACACCCCGGAAAAAGCCTCCCGTACTTACGACGCTCACCGTGACGGTTTCGTTATCGCTGGCGGTGGCGGTATGGTAGTGGTTGAAGAGCTGGAACACGCGCTGGCGCGTGGTGCTCACATCTATGCTGAAATCGTTGGCTACGGCGCAACCTCTGATGGCGCAGACATGGTTGCTCCGTCTGGCGAAGGTGCAGTGCGCTGCATGAAGATGGCGATGCACGGTGTTGATACCCCAATCGACTACCTGAACTCTCATGGTACTTCGACTCCGGTTGGCGACGTGAAAGAACTGGCAGCTATCCGTGAAGTGTTCGGCGATAAGAGCCCGGCGATTTCTGCAACCAAAGCAATGACCGGTCACTCACTGGGCGCTGCTGGCGTACAGGAAGCTATCTACTCTCTGCTGATGCTGGAACACGGTTTTATCGCCCCGAGCATCAACATTGAAGAGCTGGACGAGCAGGCTGCGGGTCTGAACATCGTGACCGAAACGACCGATCGCGAACTGACCACAGTTATGTCTAACAGCTTCGGCTTCGGCGGCACTAACGCCACGCTGGTAATGCGCAAGCTGAAAGATTAATTCGGAGTAGGTCGGATAAGACGCGCCAGCGCCGTATCCGACGTTACGCGCCAATGCGGCCTCCGGCACTAACGCAAAAGGGAACCCGATGGTTCCCTTTTTCACATCATTGACAATCGCCGCCAGTTCCAGGCAAACTTCCCGCTTTGTCGATTTCCTTCAGAAAAGACGTACGCGTTAAATCCTGCCAACGCACCGTAACCCTGAAATCAGAGAGATGAGACGGGGATACTCCTCGCCTTGCGCTGCATTCTGGAGTAATGCATGACTGCTGTAAGCCAAACCGAAACACGATCTTCTGCCAATTTTTCGCTCTTTCGCATCGCTTTTGCGGTTTTTCTCACCTACATGACCGTAGGTTTACCGTTGCCGGTTATCCCGCTGTTTGTTCATCATGAACTGGGCTATGGCAACACTATGGTCGGCATTGCCGTCGGGATTCAGTTTCTGGCTACGGTGCTGACGCGTGGTTACGCCGGGCGACTGGCCGATCAATATGGCGCAAAACGTTCGGCGCTTCAGGGGATGTTAGCTTGTGGTCTGGCGGGGGGCGCGTTGCTGCTGGCGGCGATTTTGCCCGTCCCCGCACCGTTCAAATTTGCTCTGTTGGTCGTCGGGCGTTTGATTCTTGGCTTTGGTGAAAGCCAGTTACTGACGGGCGCTCTGACCTGGGGATTAGGCATCGTTGGGCCAAAACATTCCGGCAAAGTGATGTCATGGAACGGAATGGCTATTTACGGTGCCCTCGCTGTTGGTGCGCCGCTTGGCCTGTTGATTCATAGCCATTACGGTTTTGCCGCACTGGCGCTCACCACAATGGCATTACCCTTACTGGCGTGGGCCTGTAACGGCACAGTGCGCAAAGTACCGGCCCTGGCGGGGGAACGTCCATCGCTGTGGAGCGTTGTCGGGCTTATCTGGAAACCAGGGTTAGGTCTGGCACTACAAGGCGTTGGTTTTGCGGTTATCGGGACTTTCGTTTCGCTCTACTTTGCCAGCAAAGGATGGGCGATGGCGGGCTTTACTCTTACCGCGTTTGGCGGCGCATTTGTCGTGATGCGCGTCATGTTTGGCTGGATGCCGGACCGTTTTGGCGGCGTGAAAGTGGCGATCGTCTCTCTGCTTGTAGAAACCGTGGGCTTGTTGCTGCTCTGGCAAGCACCAGGGGCGTGGGTCGCATTAGCGGGCGCGGCGTTAACTGGAGCCGGATGTTCGCTTATCTTTCCTGCGCTGGGCGTGGAGGTGGTTAAACGCGTCCCCTCACACGTTCGCGGCACCGCACTGGGTGGTTACGCCGCGTTTCAGGATATCGCCCTCGGCGTCTCCGGGCCGCTTGCGGGAATGCTGGCGACCACGTTTGGTTACTCTTCGGTATTTCTTGCCGGGGCGATCTCTGCGGTGCTGGGAATTATTGTCACGATACTGTCGTTTCGTCGGGGTTAACGAACCAGCCAGACCAGCATCAGGATAATCGCGACTAACAGTATCCACAGCGCGGGACGCGTTGCCATATTTTGCAACGTGTCCATCATCGGTGGAAAAGGATTAAGCAGCGGTTGCATATCACGCGGTTCAATCCCTTTAACCCGCCGTTGATAAAGCTGGTTAAGAATATCCTCGGCCTGGGAAGAAGAAAGCGATGATTGCGCAGAAAGGCCATATTTTTGTTGGATATATGTCGATAACGCCGCCAGTTCACTGGCATCTAAAGGTTGTTTTAGCGCCATCTGTAGTGATTCCAGTGTCGGCGTATTTTGCTGGCTTAGCGTCTGACGCGCCTGTAGCCAGGTCACCAGATGGTTAAACAGTTTCGCTGGAATTAACTCGCCATCTTTCACCCCGGAAAGTTCCAGCATCGATTGCCAGATCTGTTTGCTGGGTTCCCCCGTTGCTGCCGCAAGTTTGGTCACCAGCTGTTTGAGCGCATTGTGCTCCGCCGGTAATAAAGGACGGTCGGTCGCCTCGCGCTGCTGTGGTTGCGGAATAACCATCTTCCCTTCCTGCAACAGGGTGAGAATGGTTTTTAATTGCTCCGGTGAGAGCTGATTCAGCGGCGTCTGACCAAAGTTATGACGGATATAATCCGTGACCGCCTGACGATTATTCCCCAGACGTAAATACTCCCCTAATTGCGCTAAAAGCTGGCGGGCAGAATGGCTTTTCTGCGCGGCCAACAGACGTTGCGCCAGATTATGCTCAGCGGCAGGGAAGTGACGCGAAAGCAGCGGTGAATCTCCCGACAGACCAATATCGTGCCTGATACCCGCCCACAGTTCTGCTCTTTGTTGTTGCGTCAGTGAGGTCACTTTCGTCATTAAGCTTTCCAGCGAAGTACGTTGCTGACTGGATAAAGGCTGATTGCCCGCGCCAGACGGCAGGTTATCTCCCTGACCTGGTGGTTGCCCAGGAGGAGGGCCGGAAATAGGTTGTATCATTACGTATCCTTATACCTGAAATCTTCGCAAGTATGCCTGGCCGCGAGATTATGGCACACTTGTCTGGTTAACTCTCGTCTCATACAGGTAACACAAACGTGAAAATCCTTGTTGATGAAAATATGCCTTATGCCCGCGACTTATTTAGCCGTTTGGGTGAGGTGACCGCGGTTCCCGGGCGTCCAATTCCCGTCGCTCAACTGGCAGACGCGGATGCGCTTATGGTGCGTTCGGTCACGAAAGTGAATGAATCTTTGCTGGCAGGAAAACCCATTAAATTTGTTGGCACTGCCACCGCGGGGACCGACCATGTCGATGAAGCATGGTTAAAGCAGGCGGGAATTGGTTTTTCCGCTGCACCTGGCTGTAATGCGATTGCGGTAGTGGAATATGTTTTCTCCTCCCTGCTGATGCTTGCCGAACGCGATGGATTTTCACTGCACGAGCGTACCGTGGGGATCGTTGGCGTTGGTAACGTTGGTCGTCGTTTACAGGCGCGACTGGAAGCTTTAGGGATCAAAACCTTACTTTGCGATCCGCCCCGCGCCGACCGTGGGGATGAGGGGGATTTCCGCTCGCTGGATGAATTAGTCCAGCATGCGGATATTCTGACTTTCCATACGCCACTCTTTAAAGATGGTCCGTACAAAACGCTGCATCTGGCGGATGAAAAACTGATCCGCAGCCTGAAACCGGGAGCGATCCTGATTAACGCCTGCCGTGGCGCAGTCGTCGATAATACCGCCCTGCTGACCTGCCTGAACGAAGGCCAGAAGTTAAGCGTAGTGCTGGATGTCTGGGAAGGCGAACCGGAACTTAACGTGGAATTGCTGAAAAAAGTGGATATCGGCACGCCGCATATCGCAGGCTATACCCTGGAAGGTAAAGCACGCGGTACTACGCAAGTGTTTGAAGCTTATAGCAAGTTTATTGGGCATGAACAGCACGTTGCGCTGGATACATTACTGCCCGCGCCAGAGTTTGGTCGCATTACGCTGCATGGCCCGCTCGATCAACCGACGCTGAAAAGGCTGGTGCATTTGGTGTATGATGTGCGCCGCGATGACGCACCGCTGCGTAAAGTCGCCGGGATACCGGGTGAGTTCGATAAACTGCGCAAAAACTATCTTGAGCGCCGTGAATGGTCATCTCTGTATGTGATTTGTGATGACGCCAGTGCGGCATCATTGCTGTGTAAACTGGGTTTTAACGCCGTTCATCATCCGGCACGTTAATCTCTTCTTCATGCTCTCTGCTGTAACATTGGCAGGGAGCTTTGCTATTTCTGGAGTAAACCACCATGTCTGAAGGCTGGAACATTGCCGTCCTGGGCGCAACTGGCGCTGTGGGCGAAGCCCTGCTTGAAACGCTGGCTGAACGTCAGTTCCCGGTTGGGGAAATTTATGCACTGGCACGTAACGAAAGCGCAGGCGAACAACTGCGCTTTGGTGGTAAGACAATCACCGTGCAGGATGCCGCTGAATTCGACTGGACGCAGGCGCAGCTGGCGTTTTTTGTCGCAGGCAAAGAAGCTACCGCTACCTGGGTTGAAGAAGCAACCAACTCAGGTTGTCTGGTGATCGACAGCAGCGGATTGTTTGCTCTCGAACCCGACGTACCGCTGGTGGTGCCGGAAGTAAACCCGTTTGTACTGACCGATTACCGCAACCGGAATGTCATCGCCGTACCAGACAGTCTGACCAGCCAGCTGCTGGCGGCACTGAAACCGCTAATTGATCAGGGCGGTTTATCACGTATCAGCGTTACCAGCCTGATTTCAGCCTCCGCCCAGGGCAAAAAAGCGGTCGATGCGTTAGCGGGGCAGAGTGCTAAATTACTCAATGGCATTCCGATTGACGAAGAAGATTTCTTCGGGCGTCAGCTGGCGTTCAACATGCTGCCGTTACTGCCGGATAGCGAAGGTAGCGTGCGTGAAGAACGTCGTATCGTTGACGAAGTACGCAAAATCCTGCAGGACGAAGGGCTGATGATTTCGGCAAGCGTCGTCCAGGCACCGGTATTCTACGGTCATGCCCAGATGGTCAACTTTGAAGCACTGCGTCCGCTGGCGGCAGAAGAAGCGCGTGATGCGTTTGCTCAGGGCGAAGATATTGTGCTCTCTGAAGAGAACGAATTCCCGACTCAGGTAGGAGATGCTTCTGGTACGCCGCATCTTTCCGTTGGCTGCATACGTAATGACTACGGTATGCCGGAGCAAGTTCAGTTCTGGTCGGTGGCCGATAACGTTCGCTTTGGCGGCGCGCTGATGGCAGTAAAAATCGCCGAGAAACTGGTGCAGGAGTATCTGTACTAATGTCCGACCAGCAACAACCGCCAGTTTATAAAATTGCGCTGGGCATTGAGTACGACGGCAGTAAGTATTACGGCTGGCAACGGCAGAACGAAGTC
The DNA here is from genome assembly GCF_011754335.1 of Escherichia sp. E.sYA108. Lineage (NCBI taxonomy): Bacteria > Pseudomonadati > Pseudomonadota > Gammaproteobacteria > Enterobacterales > Enterobacteriaceae > Escherichia > Escherichia sp. E.sYA108. The sequence goes on from NZ_JAAQVZ010000001.1 coordinate 1,569,336, forward strand.
CGCAGTGTGCAGGAGAAGCTGGAAAAGGCGCTCTCCCAGGTGGCGAACGAACCGATCACCGTCTTCTGCGCCGGGCGTACTGACGCAGGGGTACACGGCACCGGGCAGGTTGTGCATTTCGAAACGACCGCGCAGCGCAAAGACGCTGCGTGGACGTTGGGCGTAAATGCGAATTTACCTGGTGACATCGCCGTGCGTTGGGTTAAAGCTGTACCTGATGATTTTCATGCCCGATTTAGCGCCACGGCTCGCCGTTATCGCTACATCATCTACAATCATCGGCTGCGCCCGGCGGTATTGAGTAAAGGGGTAACCCATTTTTACGAACCGCTGGACGCTGAACGGATGCATCGGGCTGCGCAATGCTTGCTGGGCGAGAATGATTTCACCTCGTTCCGTGCGGTGCAGTGCCAGTCCCGGACCCCGTGGCGCAACGTTATGCATATTAATGTCACGCGTCACGGTCCTTATGTGGTGGTAGATATCAAAGCGAATGCCTTTGTACATCATATGGTCAGGAATATTGTCGGCAGCCTGATGGAAGTCGGTGCCCACAACCAGCCGGAGAGCTGGATAGCAGAGTTGCTGGCGGCAAAGGACAGAACGCTGGCGGCAGCAACGGCAAAAGCGGAAGGGCTATATCTGGTCGCGGTGGATTACCCTGACCGATATGATCTTCCAAAACCGCCAATGGGCCCGCTATTTCTGGCGGACTAACGAGAATAATGCTCGGAACATTTCAGGCTGTAGCCAACGTAGTTACAGCCTGATAGATGACGAGTACAAGGCATAGGCAAATATGGACCTGATTTATTTCCTCATCGATTTTATCCTGCACATTGACGTGCATCTGGCAGAGCTGGTCGCGGAGTACGGCGTCTGGGTTTATGCCATTTTGTTCTTAATTTTGTTCTGTGAAACCGGTCTGGTGGTAACGCCGTTTTTACCGGGTGATTCATTGCTGTTTGTTGCCGGAGCGTTGGCATCACTGGAGACCAACGATCTCAACGTCCATATGATGGTGGTGCTGATGCTGATCGCCGCGATTGTGGGTGACGCGGTCAATTACACTATCGGGCGGTTGTTCGGTGAAAAGTTATTCAGTAATCCCAATTCGAAAATTTTCCGTCGCAGTTATCTCGACAAAACCCATCAGTTTTATGAGAAACATGGCGGCAAAACGATTATTCTCGCCCGTTTTGTGCCGATCGTCAGAACGTTCGCCCCGTTTGTTGCGGGAATGGGCCACATGTCGTACCGTCATTTCGCCGCTTATAACGTGATTGGCGCACTGTTGTGGGTACTGCTTTTTACCTACGCAGGCTATTTCTTCGGCACGCTCCCCTTCATTCAGAGCAACCTTAAACTGATGATTGTTGGCATTATTTTTGTTTCAATATTGCCAGGTGTTTTCGAATTTATTCGCCACAAACGCGCTGCGGCACGCGCCGCAAAATAAAAAGTAACTCTGCGGTTCGACCACTTTTTTATCCAAAGTTTCGGGCTGTTATGTTTTAATGTGCAACATTCATGGTCTGTTGGGGGCAAAAATGGCATTATGCGTCCCCAAAGATAAAACTGGCATCGAACCAGGTTCAGACAGAAAGGTCCCTAATGAGCTGGATTGAACGAATTAAAAGCAACATTACTCCCACCCGCAAGGCGAGCATTCCTGAAGGGGTGTGGACTAAGTGTGATAGCTGCGGTCAGGTTTTATACCGCGCTGAGCTGGAACGTAATCTTGAGGTCTGTCCGAAGTGTGACCATCACATGCGTATGACAGCGCGTAATCGCCTGCATAGCCTGTTAGATGAAGGAAGCCTTGTGGAGCTGGGTAGCGAGCTTGAGCCGAAAGATGTGCTGAAGTTTCGTGACTCCAAGAAGTATAAAGACCGTCTGGCATCTGCGCAGAAAGAAACCGGCGAAAAAGATGCGCTGGTGGTGATGAAAGGCACTCTGTATGGAATGCCGGTTGTCGCTGCGGCATTCGAGTTCGCCTTTATGGGCGGTTCCATGGGGTCTGTGGTAGGTGCGCGTTTCGTGCGTGCCGTTGAGCAGGCGCTGGAAGATAACTGCCCACTGATCTGCTTCTCCGCCTCTGGTGGCGCACGTATGCAGGAAGCACTGATGTCGCTGATGCAGATGGCGAAAACCTCTGCGGCACTGGCAAAAATGCAGGAGCGCGGCTTGCCGTACATCTCCGTGCTGACCGACCCGACCATGGGCGGTGTTTCTGCAAGTTTCGCCATGCTGGGCGATCTCAACATCGCTGAACCGAAAGCGTTAATTGGCTTTGCCGGTCCGCGAGTTATCGAACAGACCGTTCGCGAAAAACTGCCGCCAGGATTCCAGCGCAGTGAATTCCTGATCGAGAAGGGCGCGATCGACATGATCGTCCGTCGTCCGGAAATGCGCCTGAAACTGGCGAGCATTCTGGCGAAGTTGATGAATCTGCCAGCGCCGAATCCTGAAGCGCCGCGTGAAGGCGTAGTGGTGCCACCGGTACCGGATCAGGAACCTGAGGCCTGATAACTGATAAGGGCAGGGCCACTGGCTCTGCCCTTTTGCTATTCTCACCGTAACGAATCAGCGGATACCATGATTATCAAACGCACTCCTCAAGCCGCGTCGCCTCTGGCTTCGTGGCTTTCTTATCTGGAAAACCTGCACAGTAAAACTATCGATCTCGGCCTTGAGCGCGTGAGCCAGGTCGCGGCGCGTCTTGGCATTCTGAAACCAGCGCCATTTGTGTTTACCGTTGCGGGTACGAATGGCAAGGGCACCACCTGCCGTACGCTGGAGTCGATTCTGATGGCGGCAGGGTACAAAGTGGGCGTCTACAGTTCGCCGCATCTGGTGCGTTATACCGAGCGCGTACGTGTGCAGGGTCAGGAATTGCCGGAATCGGCCCACACCGCTTCTTTTGCGGAGATTGAATCGGCACGCGGTGATATTTCCCTGACCTATTTCGAGTACGGTACGCTCTCGGCGTTGTGGCTGTTCAAGCAGGCACAACTTGACGTAGTGATTCTGGAAGTAGGGCTGGGCGGTCGTCTGGACGCAACCAATATTGTCGATGCCGATGTCGCGGTAGTAACCAGTATTGCGCTGGATCATACCGACTGGCTGGGGCCAGATCGCGAAAGTATTGGTCGCGAGAAAGCAGGTATCTTTCGCAGCGAAAAACCGGCAATTGTCGGTGAGCCGGAAATGCCTTCTACCATTGCTGATGTGGCGCAGGAAAAAGGTGCACTGCTACAACGTCGGGGCGTTGAGTGGAACTATTCCGTCACCGATCATGACTGGACGTTTAGCGATGCTCACGGCACGCTGGAAAATCTGCCGTTGCCGCTTGTCCCGCAACCGAATGCCGCAACGGCGCTGGCGGCACTGCGTGCCAGCGGGCTGGAGGTCAGTGAAAATGCCATTCGCGACGGGATTGCCAGCGCAATTTTGCCGGGACGTTTCCAGATTGTGAGCGAGTCGCCACGCGTTATTTTTGATGTCGCGCATAATCCACATGCGGCGGAATATCTCACCGGGCGTATGAAAGCGCTACCGAAAAACGGGCGCGTGCTGGCGGTTATCGGTATGCTACATGATAAAGATATTGCCGGAACTCTGGCCTGGTTGAAAAGCGTGGTTGATGACTGGTATTGTGCGCCACTGGAAGGGCCGCGCGGTGCCACGGCAGAACAACTGCTTGAGCATTTGGGTAACGGCAAATCATTTGATAGCGTTGCGCAGGCATGGGATGCCGCAATGGCGGACGCTAAAGCGGAAGACACCGTGCTGGTGTGTGGTTCGTTCCACACGGTCGCACATGTCATGGAAGTGATTGACGCGAGGAGAAGCGGTGGCAAGTAAGTTTCAGAATCGGTTAGTGGGTACGATCGTGCTGGTGGCGCTGGGGGTGATTGTACTTCCAGGGCTGCTGGACGGGCAGAAAAAGCATTATCAGGATGAGTTCGCTGCTATCCCGCTGGTGCCGAAAGCGGGCGATCGCGATGAGCCTGATATGATGCCAGCCGCCACCCAGGCGTTGCCGACGCAGCCGCCGGAAGGCGCAGCGGAAGAGGTACGGGCAGGTGATGCCGCAGCACCGTCGCTCGATCCGGCCACTATTGCAGCCAATAACACCGAGTTTGAACCGGAACCTGCACCGGTCGCCCCACCGAAGCCGAAACCGGTGGAGCCGCTTAAGCCAAAGGTTGAAGCACCACCTGCGCCGAAGCCAGAACCGAAGCCGGTTGTGGAAGAAAAAGCAGCGCCAACGGGTAAAGCTTATGTTGTGCAACTGGGCGCGCTGAAAAATGCCGATAAAGTGAATGAGATTGTCGGTAAGTTGCGCGGTGCCGGTTATCGGGTTTATACGTCGCCATCCACGCCAGTGCAGGGTAAAATTACCCGTATTCTGGTTGGGCCGGATGCTTCCAAAGAGAAGCTGAAAGGATCGCTGGGTGAGCTCAAGCAGCTTTCTGGCTTAAGTGGCGTGGTAATGGGCTATACACCGAATTAATACGGTCTTGCCTGATGCGACGCTGGCGCATCTTATCAGGCCTGTGCAGGGGTAGAGCCGTAGGTCGGATAAGGCGTTCACGCCGCATCCGACAGCCGTTGCCTGATGCGACGCCAGCGCGTCTTATCAGGCCTACGCAGGGGTAGAACAGTAGGTCGGATAAGGCGTTCACGCTGCATCCGACAGCCGTTGCCTGATGCGACGCTAGCGCGTCTTATCAGGCCTACGCAGGAGTAGAACCGTAGGTCGGATAAGGCGTTCACGCTGCATCCGACAGCCGTTGCCTGATGTGACGCCAGCGCGTCTTATCAGGCCTGTGCTGGAGCAGAACTGTAGGTCGGATAAGGCGTTCATGCGGCATCCGACACGCATTGCCCGATGCCGCAAAGGCATAAAAAGTCGATGGCGTTGAATATTTTTTCAGCGCCATTTTTATTGATGCGCGGGAAGGAAATCCCTACGCAAACGTTTTCTTTTTCTGTTAGAATGCGCCCCGAACAGGATGACAGGGCGTAAAATCGTGGGACACATATGGTCTGGATTGATTACGCCATAATCGCGGTGATTGCTTTTTCCTCTCTGGTTAGCCTGATCCGCGGCTTTGTTCGTGAAGCGTTATCGCTGGTGACATGGGGTTGTGCTTTCTTTGTTGCCAGTCATTACTACACTTACCTGTCAGTCTGGTTTACGGGCTTTGAAGACGAACTGGTTCGAAATGGGATTGCCATCGCGGTACTGTTTATCGCTACCCTGATCGTTGGTGCTATCGTGAACTTCGTGATAGGCCAGTTGGTAGAGAAAACGGGGTTGTCAGGCACCGATCGGGTGCTGGGCGTCTGTTTCGGTGCGTTGCGCGGTGTGTTGATTGTTGCCGCCATTCTCTTCTTTCTCGACTCCTTTACCGGGGTGTCGAAAAGCGAAGACTGGAGCAAATCACAGCTGATCCCGCAGTTCAGTTTTATCATCAGATGGTTTTTTGATTATCTGCAAAGCTCGTCAAGTTTCTTGCCCAGAGCGTAAGTGCTCTGAGATGTGGCTTAACGAGGAAAAAGACGTATGTGCGGTATTGTCGGTATCGCCGGTGTTATGCCGGTTAACCAGTCGATTTATGATGCCTTAACGGTGCTTCAGCATCGCGGTCAGGATGCCGCCGGCATCATCACCATAGATGCCAATAACTGCTTCCGTTTGCGTAAAGCGAACGGGCTGGTGAGCGATGTATTTGAAGCTCGCCATATGCAGCGTTTGCAGGGCAATATGGGCATTGGTCATGTGCGTTACCCCACGGCTGGCAGCTCCAGCGCCTCTGAAGCGCAGCCGTTTTACGTTAACTCTCCGTATGGCATTACGCTTGCCCACAACGGCAATCTGACCAACGCTCACGAGTTGCGTAAAAAACTGTTTGAAGAAAAACGCCGCCACATCAACACCACTTCCGACTCGGAAATTCTGCTCAATATTTTCGCAAGCGAACTGGACAACTTCCGCCATTACCCGCTGGAAGCCGACAACATTTTCGCCGCCATCGCTGCTACAAACCGCTTAATCCGCGGCGCGTATGCCTGTGTGGCGATGATCATCGGCCACGGTATGGTTGCTTTCCGCGATCCTAACGGGATTCGTCCGCTGGTACTGGGAAAACGTGATATTGACGAGAACCGCACAGAATATATGGTCGCTTCCGAAAGCGTTGCGCTCGATACGCTGGGCTTTGATTTCCTGCGTGACGTCGCGCCGGGCGAAGCGATTTACATCACTGAAGAAGGACAGTTGTTTACCCGTCAATGTGCTGACAATCCGGTCAGCAATCCGTGCCTGTTTGAGTATGTATACTTTGCCCGCCCGGACTCGTTCATCGACAAAATTTCCGTTTACAGCGCGCGCGTGAATATGGGCACCAAACTGGGCGAAAAAATTGCCCGCGAATGGGAAGATCTGGATATCGACGTGGTGATCCCTATTCCGGAAACCTCGTGTGATATCGCGCTGGAAATTGCGCGTATTCTGGGCAAACCGTACCGCCAGGGCTTCGTTAAAAACCGTTATGTTGGCCGCACCTTCATCATGCCGGGTCAGCAGCTGCGTCGTAAGTCCGTGCGCCGTAAACTGAACGCCAACCGCGCCGAGTTCCGCGATAAAAACGTCCTGCTGGTCGACGACTCTATCGTCCGTGGCACCACTTCTGAGCAGATTATCGAGATGGCACGCGAAGCCGGAGCGAAGAAAGTGTACCTCGCTTCTGCGGCACCGGAAATTCGCTTCCCGAACGTTTACGGTATCGATATGCCGAGCGCCACGGAACTGATCGCTCACGGTCGCGAAGTAGATGAAATTCGCCAGATCATCGGTGCTGACGGGTTGATTTTCCAGGATCTGAACGATCTGATCGAAGCCGTTCGCGCTGAAAACCCGGATATCCAGCAGTTTGAATGCTCGGTGTTCAACGGCGTCTACGTCACCAAAGACGTTGATCAGGGCTACCTCGATTTCCTTGATACTTTACGTAATGACGACGCCAAAGCAGTGCAACGTCAGAACGAAGTGGAAAATCTCGAAATGCATAACGAAGGATGATGCCTTCACTCAGGGTGCCGGTCTGGCACCCTGACTTGCAACTCCCGCCGAAATCCTGCAAAGTCTGCCTGCAAGTCTGACAGGGCAACTATTTATGAAACGACTCATTGTAGGCATCAGCGGTGCCAGCGGCGCGATTTATGGCGTGCGTTTATTACAGGTTCTGCGCGATGTCACAGATATCGAAACGCATCTGGTAATGAGCCAGGCGGCGCGCCAGACCTTATCCCTCGAAACGGATTTTTCCCTGCGCGAAGTGCAGGCGTTAGCTGATGTGACACACGATGCGCGCGATATTGCTGCCAGCATTTCTTCCGGTTCTTTCCAGACGTTGGGGATGGTGATTTTACCCTGTTCAATCAAAACCCTGTCCGGCATTGTCCATAGCTATACTGATGGCTTACTGACCCGTGCGGCAGATGTGGTGCTGAAAGAACGTCGCCCGTTGGTGCTCTGCGTGCGTGAAACGCCACTGCACTTAGGCCATCTGCGTTTAATGACTCAGGCGGCAGAAATCGGTGCGGTGATTATGCCTCCCGTTCCGGCGTTTTATCATCGCCCACAATCCCTTGATGATGCGATAAATCAGACGGTTAATCGTGTTCTTGACCAGTTTGCGGTAACCCTTCCTGAAGATCTCTTTGCCCGCTGGCAGGGCGCATAACTCCGCTGTTGCCCTGTTTCAGGGCAATTTTGCAACCGCGATCAAATCCTCGACATTTTGTTTCTGCCATTCAATCGAAACGCTGCGATTCAACCGCTATACCTGCTATCTTCAACTTTAGGACAATAATGCAACGTCTTATTAACATATTTAACGTTGAATGTTACTGCTGTCGTCAAGATGGCATAAGACCTGCATGAAAGAGCCTGCAAACACACAACACAATACACAACATAAAAAAGCCATTTTCACTTGAGGGTTATGTATGAAGAAGTCGATTCTCGCTCTGTCTTTGTTAGTCGGTCTCTCCGCAGCGGCTTCCAGCTATGCGGCGCTACCGGAGACGGTACGTATCGGAACCGATACCACCTATGCGCCGTTCTCGTCGAAAGATGCTAAAGGTGATTTTGTTGGCTTTGATATCGATCTCGGTAACGAGATGTGCAAACGGATGCAGGTGAAATGTACCTAGGTTGCCAGCGACTTTGACGCGCTGATCCCCTCACTGAAAGCGAAAAAAATCGACGCCATTATTTCGTCGCTCTCCATTACCGATAAACGTCAGCAGGAGATTGCTTTCTCCGACAAGTTGTACGCCGCAGATTCTCGTTTGATTGCCGCCAAAGGTTCACCGATTCAGCCAACGCTGGATTCACTGAAAGGTAAACATGTTGGTGTGCTGCAGGGATCAACCCAGGAAGCATACGCTAACGAGACCTGGCGTAGCAAAGGCGTGGATGTGGTGGCCTATGCCAACCAGGATTTAGTCTATTCCGATCTGGCTGCAGGACGTCTGGATGCTGCGTTACAAGATGAAGTTGCTGCCAGCGAAGGTTTCCTTAAGCAACCCGCCGGTAAAGATTTCGCCTTTGCAGGCCCATCAGTGAAAGACAAAAAATACTTCGGTGACGGCACCGGTGTAGGGCTGCGTAAAGATGATGCTGAACTGACGGCTGCGTTTAATAAGGCGCTTGGCGAGCTGCGTCAGGACGGTACCTACGACAAGATGGCGAAAAAGTATTTCGACTTTAATGTCTACGGTGACTGATACGTCGCAGGGAAGCTGTACCTGATGGAATGATCATCATGGTGCACGCCAGGTTTGTTGCACTATCGTGGTGCATTGAAATGCATACTTAAGCATTTTTAATGAAAAATAATACGTCTAGCGGGGCGGGATATTTTGCCTTGATGGTCAATTTTATGGCACGATAAGTGTAACAAACCTGTAAATATTCCCGATAAAAAGACTGTCAGTTGAGGACATTATGAAAAAACTGGTGCTATCGCTCTCTCTGGTTCTGGCCTTCTCCAGCGCAACTGCGGCATTTGCTGCGATTCCGCAAAACATCCGCATCGGTACCGATCCGACCTATGCGCCATTTGAATCAAAAAATTCACAAGGTGAACTGGTTGGCTTCGATATCGATCTGGCGAAGGAGTTGTGCAAACGCATCAATACGCAATGTACGTTTGTCGAAAACCCACTGGATGCGTTAATCCCGTCCTTAAAAGCGAAGAAGATTGACGCCATCATGTCATCGCTTTCCATTACGGAAAAACGTCAGCAAGAAATAGCCTTCACCGACAAACTGTACGCTGCCGATTCTCGTCTGGTGGTGGCGAAAAATTCCGACATTCAGCCGACAGTCGAATCGCTGAAAGGCAAACGGGTAGGCGTATTGCAGGGCACCACCCAGGAGACGTTCGGTAACGAACACTGGGCACCAAAAGGCATTGAAATCGTTTCTTATCAGGGGCAGGACAATATTTATTCTGACCTGACTGCCGGACGTATTGATGCCGCGTTCCAGGATGAGGTCGCAGCCAGCGAAGGTTTCCTCAAACAACCCGTCGGTAAAGATTACAAATTCGGTGGCCCGTCTGTTAAAGATGAAAAACTGTTTGGCGTAGGGACCGGCATGGGCCTGCGTAAAGAAGATAACGAACTGCGCGAGGCACTGAACAAAGCCTTTGCCGAAATGCGCGCTGACGGTACTTACGAGAAATTAGCGAAAAAGTACTTCGATTTTGATGTTTATGGTGGTTAATCGCCATCGGTGAAAGAAAGCCCGCTCCCTTCGGGTATCCGGAGGGAGACAAGAGGCGGTAATTCACCACACACGACAGGACAGGCAGCATGTTGTATGGGTTTTCAGGTGTTATTTTACAGGGTGCGCTCGTCACGCTGGAGCTGGCTATCAGCTCTGTAGTGCTCGCTGTAATCATCGGTTTAATTGGCGCTGGCGGTAAGCTCTCACAAAATCGGCTTTCGGGCCTTATTTTCGAAGGGTACACCACGCTGATTCGAGGCGTGCCGGATTTAGTATTGATGCTGCTGATTTTCTACGGTTTGCAGATTGCGCTAAACACGGTGACGGAGGCGATGGGCGTCGGGCAGATTGATATTGATCCGATGGTCGCAGGTATTATCACTCTCGGTTTTATCTACGGTGCTTATTTTACCGAAACGTTTCGTGGCGCGTTTATGGCAGTGCCGAAAGGACATATAGAGGCGGCGACGGCGTTCGGTTTTACTCGTGGGCAAGTGTTTCGGCGGATCATGTTTCCGGCGATGATGCGTTACGCCCTGCCAGGCATTGGCAACAACTGGCAGGTGATCCTCAAATCTACCGCACTGGTTTCGTTACTCGGCCTGGAAGATGTGGTCAAAGCCACGCAACTGGCAGGCAAAAGTACCTGGGAACCGTTCTATTTCGCTATCGTCTGTGGCGTGATTTATCTTGTTTTCACCACCGTTTCCAATGGTGTGCTGCTGTTCCTTGAGCGCCGCTACTCCGTGGGTGTGAAGAGGGCTGACCTGTGATCGAAATCTTACATGAATACTGGAAACCACTGCTGTGGACTGACGGTTATCGCTTTACTGGCGTGGCGATCACCCTGTGGCTGCTGATTTTGTCGGTAGTGATAGGCGGAGTTCTGGCGCTGTTTCTGGCGATTGGTCGCGTCTCAAGTAATAAATACATCCAGTTTCCAATCTGGTTATTTACCTATATTTTTCGCGGTACGCCGCTGTATGTTCAGTTGCTGGTGTTCTATTCCGGCATGTACACGCTGGAGATTGTTAAGGGAACCGAGTTCCTTAACGCCTTTTTTCGCAGTGGTCTGAACTGTACCGTGCTGGCGCTGACGCTTAACACCTGCGCTTACACTACCGAGATTTTTGCCGGGGCAATCCGTTCAGTGCCGCATGGGGAAATTGAAGCCGCCAGAGCCTATGGCTTCTCGACCTTTAAAATGTATCGCTGCATTATTTTGCCTTCTGCGCTGCGTATTGCGTTACCGGCGTACAGCAACGAAGTGATCCTGATGCTGCACTCTACTGCGCTGGCATTTACTGCCACGGTGCCGGATCTGCTGAAAATTGCCCGCGATATTAACGCCGCCACATATCAACCTTTTACCGCTTTCGGCATTGCCGCGGTGCTCTATTTAATCATCTCTTATGTCCTGATCAGCCTCTTTCGTAGAGCTGAAAAACGCTGGTTGCAGCATGTGAAACCTTCTTCAACGCACTGAGAATACGATGTCCGAGAATAAATTAAACGTTATCGATTTGCACAAACGCTACGGCGAACACGAAGTGCTGAAAGGGGTCTCATTGCAAGCGAATGCCGGAGATGTCATAAGCATCATCGGATCGTCGGGATCGGGTAAAAGTACCTTTCTGCGCTGCATTAACTTCCTCGAAAAACCGAGCGAAGGATCGATCGTGGTCAATGGCCAGACGATCAATCTGGTGCGCGATAAAGACGGTCAACTCAAAGTCGCCGATAAAAATCAGCTGCGCTTATTGCGCACACGCCTGACGATGGTATTCCAGCACTTCAATCTCTGGAGCCATATGACGGTGCTGGAAAACGTCATGGAAGCGCCGATTCAGGTGTTGGGCCTGAGCAAGCAGGAAGCGCGCGAGCGGGCGGTGAAATATCTGGCAAAAGTCGGGATAGACGAACGTGCGCAGGGGAAATACCCGGTACACCTGTCCGGTGGTCAGCAACAGCGTGTTTCTATCGCGCGGGCGCTAGCGATGGAACCGGAAGTTTTACTGTTTGATGAACCTACTTCAGCGCTCGATCCTGAACTGGTAGGCGAAGTGTTGCGTATTATGCAGCAACTGGCAGAAGAGGGGAAAACCATGGTGGTAGTGACTCACGAAATGGGCTTTGCTCGTCATGTTTCTACTCACGTCATTTTCCTCCATCAGGGGAAAATAGAAGAAGAAGGGGCGCCGGAGCAGTTATTCGGTAACCCGCAAAGCCCTCGTCTGCAACAGTTCCTTAAAGGTTCGCTGAAATAATTTCCTCTCCGGTGGTTAACGCTGCCGGAGTATTTCATGGGGAATTTGCGAGTCCGCTTCCGCTGAAATGTAAAAGTTGCAGTCCGCTAAAAATAGTTCTGAATTATCTATATTTATTCATCAGCGTTTCCGCTGGTGGATGTTTGCAGTAAACCACATCAGCGAACGACATCCGCCAGCGCCTCTTCTAAATCGTACCAGCGAAACGCAAAACCCGCTTCTTCCAGCTTTTTTGGCAGCGTGCGTTGACCGCCTAATACCAGAACTGAAGATTCGCCCATTAACAACCGAATGGCGGTCGCAGGGACGCGCAAAATGGCCGGGCGATGCAGCGCATGACCCAGTGCATGGGCAAATTGTTCATTGCGCACCGGGTAGGGCGAAACCATATTAAATGGCCCGCGCAGCTCTTTATCCAGCAGCCAGAGAATACCGTTGACCATATCATCAATATGAATCCAGGCCAGATACTGCCGACCAGAGCCAATCGGCCCGCCCAGGCCAAAACGAAATGGCGGCAGCATTTTACCGAGAATACCGCCATCCGGTGCCAGCACTACGCCGGTACGCAGCAGGCACACTCGCGTTTTGTCACTTTGTGCCCGGCAGGCAATTTCTTCCCAGCGGGCGCAGAGTTTATGGGTAAATTCGTTATGCGGCGGTTCCTCTTCGGTAACCACCACTTCACCTAAGTCGCCATAATAGCCCGTTGCCGAGCCGGAAATGAGTACCGACGGCGGCGTGTCGCTGGCATTAATCAAATCGACCAGTTTTTGCGTGATATTCCAGCGGCTTTGGCAGAGACGCTCTTTTTGCTCGTGAGTCCAGCGTTTATCAGCAATCGGCTCTCCGGCCAGGTTGATTACCGCATCAACGCCGTTGAGGTTACTTTGATCGGCAAGCCCTTGCCATAGTGTCACCCGAGGGCCGAGAACAGAACTGGCTTTCTGCGGGTTACGCGTCATTACCGTGATTTGATGGCCCAGCTCCAGCAAACGTGGAATCAAATGGCGACCAATTAATCCCGTCCCTCCGGTGATCACTATGTTCATGCAGCCTCCCGATATGGCGGTTAACGCTGCCAGCTTAAGGTCATGGATACCGAATCGGCGTAGCGCAGCGCGTGCAGTTTATCGATCTCCACTTCAGCATACGTCACCCAGTGATGTTCACGTGCGATATCGAGCACATCCTGAGTTAATTTTTCCAGCAAAGAGAAACGGTTATTCTCTACATGCTGAATAATGTTTTTCGTTACGGTGCGATAATTCAGCGCATCGTTGATATCTTCGCTAGTGCGCGCTTTATCGGCGGGGTAGTGGATAGTCACATTGATAACAATATCCTGACGGTTGTTAATTTCTTCTTCCTTAATTCCGATAAACGTACGCAAACGAAGGTTCTTTATACGAATAATAGCGGCAGGTTGTGCCATTGCAGGTTCTCCGTTGTTTTACTTAGGATGAAATAATACACGAGAACCTGTTTCTGTTAACTATCCGAACGCTCATCACCGTGTTGTGCTTTTAGCAGTGCCTGCCCGGTGGCAGGGCGCGAACGGATCCGCTCATGCCAGTTCTTGACTGCCGGATACATTGCGAGGTCAATTCGCTGGCGAGTCCAGGCATTAACCCACGGCCAGCAGGCAATATCCGCAATGCTGTAGTTCTCGCCTCCCAGCCAGGGCGAATTTTCCAGCCGCTTGTTCAGTACATGGTACAGACGCTGAGTTTCAACCTGATAACGTTCAATAGCGTAAGGAATGGTTTGGGGGGTTGCGTGATTAAAATGATGATTTTGCCCAAGCATCGGCCCCAGTCCGCCTACCTGCCAGAATAACCACTGTAATGTGACGGCGCGTTCACGCGTTTCATGACTCAAGAAGAGTCCCGTTTTCTCAGCCAGATACAACAAAATGGCACCAGACTCAAAGAGGCTTAGCGGTTCGCCGCCATCGGCTGGAGAATGATCAACAATTGCCGGAATTTTGTTGTTAGGCGAAATGCGCAAAAATTCCGGGCGAAACTGACCTCCTTTCCCCAGGTCTACCTTTATTAAGCGATAATCCAGCCCTGCTTCTTCGAGAAACAGCGTAATTTTGTGACCATTGGGTGTCGGGGCGAAATAGAGATCGATCATTGCAGCTCCGGTTGTCTAATCATCTGAACACCACAAGTATAGAAAGCGCGGCGACTTGCGTGAGTATTCGTCACGTGACAGTGACAAAAAGGCTCTATAGTTTGATAGCAAGCCCCCTTTATTGCCGAGGACATAATGAGTAAACCCGCTATCACGCTTTGGTCAGATGCCCATTTTTTCTCCCCTTATGTGTTATCCGCCTGGGTGGCGTTGCAGGAGAAAGGCCTGTCGTTTCATATCAAGACCATCGACCTCGACAGCGGTGAACATTTGCAGCCGGCGTGGCAAGGTTACGGTCAGACACGCCGTGTGCCGTTATTACAGATCGATGATTTTGAGTTGAGTGAATCTTCTGCCATTGCGGAGTATCTGGAAGATCGATTTGCGCCACCGACCTGGGAACGTATTTATCCGCTTGATTTAGAAAATCGTGCGCGTGCACGACAGATTCAGGCTTGGTTGCGCAGCGATCTGATGCCCATCCGCGAAGAACGCCCGGCGGATGTTGTCTTTGCGGGGGCGAAAAAAGCGCCACTAACGGCCGAGGGAAAAGCCAGTGCAGAGAAATTGTTCGCGATGGCAGAACATTTGTTAGCACTGGGTCAGCCGAATTTATTTGGTGAATGGTGCATTGCTGATACTGATCTGGCGCTAATGATTAACCGCCTGGTACTACATGGCGATGAGGTGCCGGAACGCCTGGTGGATTATGCGACATTCCAGTGGCAGCGAGCGTCTGTCCAGCGTTTTATTGCACTTTCGGCGAAGCAATCTGGCTGATAGCAACGACAGAATCCAGTATCATAGCTTACGTTTTTTCGACGAGGAGTGAGTGATGAAACTGATGTTTGCATCGGACATTCATGGGTCGTTACCGGCGACGGAACGTGTTCTGGAGTTGTTTGCCCAAAGCGGTGCCCAGTGGCTGGTGATCCTTGGCGACGTGTTGAATCATGGCCCGCGTAATGCTTTACCGGAGGGTTACGCGCCAGCCAAAGTCGCTGAACGGCTTAATGAAGTGGCACATAAGGTTATCGCTGTGCGCGGCAACTGCGACAGCGAAGTGGATCAAATGCTGCTGCATTTCCCGATAACCGCGCCGTGGCAACAGGTATTACTGGAAAAACAACGTCTGTTTTTGACGCATGGTCATCTTTTTGGCCCGGAAAATCTACCTGCTTTAAACCAGAACGATGTGCTGGTGTACGGTCATACCCATCTGCCAGTGGCAGAACAGCGGGGGGAGATTTTCCACTTCAACCCCGGCTCGGTGAGTATTCCGAAAGGCGGTAATCCGGCGAGTTATGGCATGCTGGATAATGACGTACTTAGTGTAATCGCACTCAATGATCAAAGTATCATTGCGCAGGTCGCGATTAATCCGTAATTTACCCACAACTCAAAATGCGCCGTAAGAGCGCCAGAAAAAGAAGGTTTCCTGATAATGGAACAGCGTCGTTTGGCAAGTACTGAATGGGTGGATATTGTCAATGAAGAGAACGAAGTCATTGCACAAGCCAGCCGGGAACAAATGCGGGCACAGTGTCTGCGTCATCGTGCAACTTATATCGTCGTGCATGATGGCATGGGCAAAATTCTGGTCCAGCGTCGTACCGAGACAAAAGACTTTTTACCCGGCATGTTAGATGCGACCGCAGGCGGTGTAGTCCAGGCCGATGAGCAACTGCTGGAATCCGCGCGTCGCGAAGCGGAAGAAGAGTTGGGCATTGCCGGGGTCCCCTTTGCTGAGCACGGGCAGTTCTATTTCGAAGATAAAAATTGCCGTGTCTGGGGCGCGTTGTTCAGCTGCGTCTCTCACGGTCCCTTCGCTCTACAGGAAGATGAAGTCAGTGAAGTTTGCTGGCTGACGCCGGAAGAAATCACCGCACGCTGCGATGAGTTCACTCCAGACTCGCTGAAAGCGCTGGCGTTGTGGATGAAGCGCAATGCCAAAAATGAAGCCGTAGAGACTGAAACGGCAGAATGAAAAAAGAGCCGCAATTGCGGCTCTTAACATTTTTAGTGGTAGCCCATCAACTGAGCGCCGATCACCACGACGCTGGACATAATAAACAGCAGTCCAAGCAGGGTCGCACCCACCTTCAGCCAGTTACGGAAGTCCACCCGGCAAACACCGAGCGTCGCCATTAACGAAGCTGAGGTTGGGTAAATGATGTGGCTGAAGCCATCACCAAACTGGAACGCCAGCACGGTAACCTGACGGTTAACACCGACCAGATCGCCAAGCGGTGCCAGTAACGGCATGGTTAACGCCGCCTGACCAGAACCGGACGTCACGAAGAAATTAAATACCGCCTGGAAGAGCAACATAAACCAGGCCGCGACCGCGTTATCCAGACCGCTAATGGCATTGGCAATGCTGTTGAGGATGGTATTTAACACGCTGGCATCACCCGCTTCACCATTACCGACCAGCAGCAAAATCCCTTTGGCGAAACCTACCAGCAGGGCAGGGGCGATCATCATTCGCGCCCCTTCGGTGAAGGATGAAGCCATGGTATTAACCGTCATGCCGTTAAGGCGGAAAACAACGCCGATGATGCCAATCACCAGACCCATGGTGAAGAACTGGCTGGCAATTTCAGGAATAAACCAGGCATTAACGATCACGCCCCAAATAACCCAGACCATTACGGCGGTCAGGACAATCAATACCAGCCAGTCACCAAAGGTAAACGGACGTTGTTCAACATCCGCCTGCTTTTCACGAAAGAAGCGGTCGGACTCATGCACGCGTGACAGAAGAGGATTCTTTTTCACTCGTGAGGCGTACACCATGGTAAAGATCAGGCCAATCAGAGTGGCGATAACCCACACCACGATGCGCAACCCGGAGCCAGAAAGCACCGGAACGCCGGCAATACCCTGAGCAACAACCACACAAAACGGGTTCATCCACGAACTGGCAAAACCGATTTGCGTGGCAATATAGGTCACAAGGACGGTGGTAATACTGTCATAGCCCAGCCGGACCATTAGCGGTGCGATGATAATGGCAAAGGCGACGGCCTCTTCTCCCATACCAAATATTGCGCCGCCAAGTGAAAACAGAATAAACAGCGCAGGAATAAAGAGAATTTCATTTCCGCGGGTATGGCGAATAAGCGCCAGGATACCGTTATCAATGGTTCCTGTACGCATCACAATGCCAAACGCGCCGCCAATCACCAGCATAAACATGATGATGCCAACGGCTGTCCCGTATTTCGATCCTGAGGTTAACCCTTCAAACGGGAAGTTCATCAGACCCGGGCGTTCATCGCCCGTCGTGAACAGCTGTACGCGGTGATACTCAGGTTCGCCTGCTTCATTAGTCAGAATGCGAAATGAGTGTGGATCTACGACTTTGCGTGTTTTTGTTTGACCATCAACCTGATACTGCACTTCCTGACTGTCAAACATGCCCACCGGAACTACCCAGGTGGCAAGGCTGGTTAAAATGGCAACAAAAAAGATAATCACCAACGTATCGGGCATTGCCCATCTTCTTGTTGGTTTAGATTCAGTGATTGCGGACATAGCGCAAATATTCCCTTGCACAAAACAAAGTGGTAAGTATGCAAAGTGAGATGGCGCAATTCATTGATGCAGCGCAGTTAAGCAAGATAATCAGAAAGGATTAATGCAAATTAAGAGAATAAAAAACCGGAAATAGTGACTATTTCCGGTTCAGATATCCGCAGCGCAAAGCTGCGGATGATGACGAGATTACTGCTGCTGTGCAGACTGAATCGCAGTCAGCGCGATGGTGTAGACGATATCATCAACCAGTGCGCCACGGGACAGGTCGTTAACCGGCTTGCGCATACCCTGCAGCATCGGTCCGATAGAGATCAGGTCAGCAGAACGCTGTACCGCTTTGTAGGTGGTGTTACCGGTGTTCAGATCCGGGAAGATGAACACGGTAGCGCGACCTGCAACCGGAGAGTTCGGTGCTTTGGATTTCGCAACGTCAGCCATTACCGCAGCGTCGTACTGCAGCGGACCGTCGATCATCAGATCAGGACGTTTTTCCTGCGCCAGACGAGTTGCTTCGCGAACTTTTTCTACGTCGCTACCAGCACCAGAAGTACCGGTGGAGTAGGAGAGCATAGCAACGCGCGGTTCGATACCGAAGGCCGCAGCGGAATCAGCGGACTGAATCGCGATTTCTGCCAGCTGTTCTGCGGTCGGATCCGGGTTGATCGCACAGTCACCGTAAACGTAAACCTGTTCCGGCAACAGCATGAAGAACACGGAAGATACCAGGGAGCTGCCCGGTGCAGTTTTGATCAGCTGCAGCGGCGGACGGATGGTGTTTGCGGTGGTGTGAACAGCACCGGAAACCAGACCATCAACTTCATCTTGTTCCAGCATCAGCGTACCGAGAACCACGTTGTCTTCCAGCTGTTCGCGGGCAACGGTTTCGGTCATGCCTTTGTTCTTACGCAGTTCGACCAGACGACCAACATAGTTTTCGCGAACCACTTCTGGATCAACGATTTCAATGCCTGCACCCAGTTCTACACCCTGAGAGGCTGCAACACGGTTGATCTCTGCCGGATTACCCAGCAGTACGCAAGTTGCGATACCACGTTCAGCACAGATAGCGGCTGCTTTAACGGTACGCGGTTCGTCACCTTCCGGCAGAACGATACGTTTGCCCGCTTTGCGCGCAAGTTCAGTCAGCTGATAACGGAACGCTGGCGGAGACAGACGACGGCTGCGCTCAGAAGTGGCAGTCAGAGAATCGATCCAGTCAGCGTTGATGTAGTTAGCCACGTATTCCTGAACTTTTTCGATACGCTCATGATCGTCAACCGGAACTTCCAGGTTGAAGCTCTGCAGGCTAAGAGAAGTCTGCCAGGTGTTGGTGTTCACCATAAATACCGGCAGGCCAGTAGCGAAAGCACGTTCGCACAGTTTAGAAATGCGCGCGTCCATTTCGTAGCCGCCAGTCAGCAGCAGGGCACCGATTTCTACGCCGTTCATGGCAGCCAGGCAAGCGGCAACCAGCACGTCAGGGCGGTCTGCGGAAGTCACCAGCAGAGAACCGGCACGGAAGTGCTCCAGCATGTGCGGAATGCTGCGTGCGCAGAAAGTGACGGATTTAACGCGGCGAGTATTGATGTCGCCTTCGTTGATGATGGTCGCATTCAGGTGGCGAGCCATATCGATCGCACGAGTCGCGATCAGGTCAAAGCTCCACGGCACAGCGCCGAGAACCGGCAGCGGGCTGGATTCTTGCAGCTTCGCCGGATCAACGTTGTTCACTTTTGCTTTGGTGGAGTCGTCAAAAATCTCGGACAGATCCGGACGGGTACGACCCTGCTCATCAACCGGAGCGTTCAGTTTGTTAACGATAACGCCGGTAATATTGGTGTTTTTTGCACCGCCGAAGCTGTTGCGAGTCAGTTCGATACGCTCTTTCAACTGTTCCGGAGTATCAGTGCCCTGAGACATAACGAAGACGATTTCTGCGTTCAGCGTTTTGGCGATTTCGTAGTTCAGAGACTGGGCAAACTGGTGCTTACGTGTCGGGACCAGACCTTCCACCAGAACGACTTCAGCGTCTTTGGTGTTAGCGTGGTAGTTCGCGATGATCTCTTCCATCAGCACATCTTTCTGATTGCTGGAAAGCAGACCTTCAACGTAGCTCATTTTCAGCGGTTCAGCGGCCGTCGTGGTGGAAGAGTTCGCACGCACGATAGTCGTAGTCTGATCGGGCGCATCGCCACCGGTACGCGGCTGAGCGATAGGTTTGAAAACGCTCAGACGAACGCCTTTGCGTTCCATTGCACGGATCACGCCAAGGCTGACGCTGGTCAGACCGACGCTGGTTCCGGTAGGGATCAGCATAATAATACGGGACACGGTTTATCCTCTTTCGTTACCGCCGATTTGGCGGGTTACAAAACAGCACCGCCAGCTGAGCTGGCGGTGTGAAATCAGGCAGTCAGGCGGCTCGCGTCTTGCGCGATAACCAGTTCTTCGTTGGTTGGGATAACCACCGCAGGACGGGTACCTTCTTTGTTGATGAAACCAGATTTGCCGAAACGTGCAGCCAGGTTGCGTTCATGATCAACTTCAAAGCCCAGCACGCCCAGTTTGCCCAGAGACAGTTCACGAACCATCGCGGCATTTTCACCGATACCACCGGTGAATACAACAGCGTCCAGACGACCATCCATCAGCGCAGTGTAGGCACCGATGTATTTGGCCAGGCGGTGGCAGTAAACGTCCATTGCGCGCTTCGCGTCTTCTTTCGTCGCGTAGTTGTCTTCAACATAGCGGCAGTCGCTGGTCACTTCGGTCAGACCCAGCAGGCCAGACTCTTTGGTTAGCAGTTTGTTGATTGCGTCAACGCTCATGCCCAGGGTGTCGTGCAGGTGGAAGATGATCGCCGGATCGATATCACCAGAACGGGTACCCATGACCAGACCTTCCAGCGGGGTCAGGCCCATAGAGGTGTCAACGCATTTACCGTTGCGGATAGCAGAAACGGAACCACCGTTGCCCAGGTGGCAGGTGATGATGTTCAGTTCTTCTACCGGTTTGTTCAGCATTTTTGCCGCTTCCTGGGTTACATAGAAGTGGCTGGTGCCGTGCGCGCCGTAACGACGGATGCCGTGCTCTTTGTACAGGTTGTACGGCAGGGCGTAGAGGTAAGACTCTTCCGGCATAGTCTGGTGGAACGCGGTGTCAAATACAGCAACGTTTTTGTCTTTCAGCTGTGGGAAAGATTTCAGAGCTTCTTCGATACCGATCAGGTGAGCCGGGTTGTGCAGCGGTGCAAAAGAAGCTGCATCTTTGATACCCTGAATAACAGACTCATCGATCACTACGGAGCTGGTATACTTTTCGCCGCCGTGTACGATACGGTGACCGATAGCAGTCAGCTGCGCAGACAGTTCTGGTTTTTGTGCCAGAATAGTATTAACGATAAAGTTGAGCGCTTCGCTGTGAGCGGCGCCTGCACCTAAAGCCGCTTCCTGTTTATTGCCGTCCATTTTCCATTTGATACGTGCTTCGGGCAGGTGGAAACATTCGGCTAAACCAGAAAGGTACTCTTCACCATTTACTGCATCGATGATGGCAAATTTCAGTGAAGAACTACCGCAGTTCAGAACCAGTACTAACTTACTCGACATGGAAGTACCTATAATTGATACGTGGCTAAAAAAACGTCAGGGAGCCATAGAGCGTAGCGCATGATGACACCGACATTTATGATTAACATCATGCACTGCAAATTTTTTTTGCATGATGGAAGAAATATCTTGAGTCTATGCCATTTTGCGTAATTTTCAGCCAATGGCATAATGTATATGAATTTGACGACTCAATGAATATGTACTACTTAGGCCTTCAGGCTGCTAAAGGATACCTGATAGTGGGTATGGAAGACAAAATGTTTTGAACGTTGTCCCGCTGAGTTGTGAATTTGCACAAATTTTTGAATCTTTATATGTGAAGTTGAGGTGAAGCATGTCAACGCCGGATAATCGTTCTGTTAATTTTTTTAGCTTGTTTTGCCGGGGACAGCATTACTCAAAGACGTGGCCGCTGGAAAAACGCCTTGCCCCAGTCTTTGTCGAAAATCGCGTTATCAAGATGACGCGTTATGCGATCCGTTTTATGCCGCCGATCGCCGTATTTACTCTCTGCTGGCAGATTGCCCTGGGCGGTCAGCTTGGGCCGGCAGTTGCCACTGCGCTGTTCGCCTTAAGTTTACCCATGCAGGGATTGTGGTGGCTGGGCAAGCGTTCTGTAACGCCATTACCTCCTGCAATCCTCAACTGGTTTTATGAAGTTCGCGGTAAATTGCAGGAGTCTGGACAGGTGTTGGCACCCGTTGAAGGCAAGCCTGATTACCAGGCATTAGCTGACACGCTTAAGCGTGCCTTCAAACAACTGGATAAAACTTTCCTTGATGATTTGTAATTGACCCCTGATTACGCATATAAAAGAAGGCATACTCAGCCTTCTTTTTTTCACCGTAGTAGAGTGATACAGGAGTCAATAATGGAAATGACCAACGCGCAACGTCTTATTTTGTCTAACCAGTACAAGATGATGACTATGCTCGATCCGGCAAATGCTGAACGTTACCGTCGCCTGCAAACAATCATTGAGCGTGGTTATGGATTACAGATGCGTGAACTGGATCGCGAGTTTGGCGAGCTGAAAGAAGAAACCTGCCGCACTATCATCGACATTATGGAGATGTATCATGCGTTGCATGTTTCCTGGTCTAATTTGCAGGACCAGCAATCCATCGATGAACGTCGTGTCACCTTCCTCGGCTTTGACGCTGCCACTGAAGCACGTTACCTCGGTTATGTCCGCTTTATGGTTAATGTGGAAGGGCGCTATACCCATTTTGACGCTGGAACTCACGGTTTTAACGCCCAGACGCCAATGTGGGAAAAATATCAGCGCATGCTTAATGTCTGGCATGCCTGCCCGCGCCAGTACCATTTGAGCGCCAACGAAATTAATCAAATTATTAACGCCTGAGGAGGCCCGCGTGCGGTGCAAAGGTTTTCTGTTTGATCTTGATGGAACGCTGGTGGATTCCCTGCCTGCGGTAGAACGGGCGTGGAGCAACTGGGCCAGACGTCATGGGTTATCGCCGGAAGAGGTGCTGGCTTTCATTCACGGTAAACAGGCGATCACCTCTCTGCGCCATTTTATGGCGGGCAAATCCGAGGCAGACATTGCCGCCGAGTTTACGCGTCTGGAGCACATCGAGGCCACGGAAACCGAAGGTATTACCGCGCTTCCGGGGGCAATCGCCTTACTCAATCATTTGAATAAAGCAGGTATTCCGTGGGCTATTGTGACTTCTGGCTCCATGCCGGTAGCGCGAGCGCGTCATAAAATAGCGGGGCTTCCCGCGCCAGAGGTGTTTGTAACCGCTGAGCGGGTGAAGCGCGGAAAACCAGAACCTGATGCGTATCTGTTAGGCGCGCAGCTGCTGGGCCTTGCGCCGCAGGAGTGTGTTGTGGTGGAAGATGCTCCCGCTGGCGTGCTTTCAGGTCTGGCGGCGGGTTGCCATGTTATTGCGGTTAATGCCCCGGCAGATACCCCGCGCCTGAATGAAGTCGATTTAGTCCTCCACAGTCTGGAGCAAATTACTGTGACCAAACAGCCAAATGGCGATGTTATTATTCAGTGAAACACCTGATCATGATTTAGCCCCGTCTCGTCGGGGCTTTTTTATGGCAGAATCAAGTTATCCCCCTCAATTAACAAGGATAAGTTGTGAACGGTGAATTGATTTGGGTTCTTTCATTACTGGCCGTTGCCATCGTCTTGTTTGCGACGGGCAGAGTGCGTATGGATGCGGTCGCTTTGTTTGTTATTGTCGCGTTTGCATTAAGCGGAACGCTGACGGTCCCCGAAGTATTTTCCGGCTTTTCCGATCCTAACGTTGTCCTGATTGCCGCCTTGTTTATTATTGGCGATGGTTTGGTCCGTACCGGTGTTGCCACTGTAATGGGGACATGGCTGGTCAAAGTGGCGGGCAACAGTGAAATCAAAATGTTGGTTTTGTTGATGCTGACCGTCGCGGGGCTTGGCGCGTTTATGAGTTCAACCGGCGTTGTCGCTATCTTTATTCCCGTGGTGTTAAGCGTTGCCATGCGTATGCAAACGTCGCCGTCGCGCCTGATGATGCCGTTAAGTTTTGCCGGGCTGATAAGCGGCATGATGACGCTGGTGGCGACGCCGCCGAACCTGGTAGTCAACAGTGAATTGCTGCGTGAAGGCTATCATGGTTTTAGTTTCTTTAGCGTAACACCTATTGGCCTGGTCGTGCTGGTGCTGGGTATTTTGTATATGTTAGTGATGCGTTTCATGCTGAAAGGGGATACCCAGACCCCGCAGCGCGAAGGCTGGACGCGCCGAACCTTTCGCGATCTTATCCGTGAATATCGACTGACCGGGCGTGCGCGACGTCTGGCTATTCGCCCCGGATCGCCAATGATTGGTCAACGACTGGACGATCTCAAATTACGTGAACGTTATGGTGCTAACGTCATCGGTGTTGAACGCTGGCGGCGTTTTCGTCGCGTTATCGTGAACGTTAATGGGGTTTCTGAATTTCGCGCGCGTGACGTTTTGCTTATTGATATGTCTGCGGCTGATGTCGATCTCCGGCAATTTTGTAGTGAGCAATTGCTGGAGCCGATGGTACTGCGCGGCGAGTATTTTTCTGACCAGGCTCTTGATGTGGGCATGGCAGAGATTTCATTAATTCCTGAGTCAGAACTTATTGGTAAATCGGTGCGCGAAATTGGTTTTCGTACCCGCTACGGATTGAATGTAGTGGGGCTAAAGCGCAATGGCGTGGCGCTGGAAGGTTCGCTGGCGGATGAGCCTCTGCTGCTGGGCGATATCATCCTGGTTGTGGGTAACTGGAAACTGATCGGTATGCTGGCCAAACAGGGCCGCGACTTCGTAGCGCTGAACTTACCGGAAGAGGTGAGTGAAGCATCGCCCGCGCACAGCCAGGCACCCCATGCGATTTTCTGTCTGGTGCTAATGGTGGCGTTAATGCTGACCGATGAAATTCCTAATCCTGTTGCCGCTATTATCGCCTGCCTGCTGATGGGGAAATTCCGCTGTATAGATGCTGAAAGCGCCTATAAATCCATTCACTGGCCGAGCATTATTTTGATCGTTGGGATGATGCCATTTGCTGTGGCATTACAGAAAACGGGAGGTGTCGCGCTGGCGGTGAAAGGGCTGATGGACATTGGCGGCGGTTACGGGCCACATATGATGCTGGGTTGTTTGTTTGTCTTGTCGGCGGTTATTGGGCTATTTATTTCTAATACCGCGACGGCGGTGTTGATGGCTCCGATTGCGCTGGCTGCTGCCAAAACGATGGGGGTGTCGCCTTATCCATTTGCGATGGTCGTGGCGATGGCAGCATCCGCCGCCTTTATGACACCGATATCTTCACCTGTTAACACACTGGTTTTAGGTCCGGGGAATTACAGCTTCAGTGACTTTGTTAAGTTGGGGGTACCGTTCACCATTATCGTGATGGCGGTTTGTGTGGTGATGATCCCGATGCTGTTTCCGTTTTGACAAGAGCCTGATGTCGCATCCGGTGCTTATTGCCTGATGCGACGCAGACTCCGACTGCTTACAGCGGTGAATCCTGGCTAATCTCATCGAGCGAAAGATGGAAGCTGGGAACAAATACTTCCATGAAGTAGTCCATCTCCTGGCTGCGGCGCGCTTCAAGCGTCGCTTCCAGTCGCGTTTTTGCCAGCAAGAATTCATTATTTCCGGCCGCAAGTTCTTCCAGGCATTTCAGATATGCACACAGTGCATCTGCCTGTTTCACCAGCGATTTTTCTTCATCGCTATATGCATGCTCGTCAATTAACGGCGCAAAGATATCCTGCAGCTCTTCCGGAACCATATCGACCAGTTTTTGCTGAGCGATTTTTTCAATAGCCTTGTATTCCTGAGCGATTTGCGAATTGAAGTATTTCACCGGAGTAGGGAGATCTCCGGTGAGCACTTCTGAAGCATCGTGGTACATCGCCAGTAAAGCGATACGTTCGGCGTTGACATTACCGCCAAATTTACGATTTTTGATAGCTGCCAGCGCATGGGCGACCATCGCTACCTGCAAACTGTGTTCGGACACATTTTCCGTCCGCACGTTGCGCATTAGCGGCCAGCGGTTAATGAGTTTCAGGCGGGAGAGATGGGCAAAAAAATGGCTCTGTTTCATAGTGACCTTACGTATGATGACATCATCAGGTCATTGTGGCGGGATAACACTGCCGGATGCAATCTCCGGCAGTGAAATTAAGATTACAGCTGATGATAACCAGAAAGGAAACGCGCGAACTTGCTCAAAGACAGCTCGATATCATCGACACGCGGTAGCGTGACAATGCGGAAGTGATCCGGCCACGGCCAGTTGAATGCCGTCCCTTGCACCAACAAGACTTTTTCCTGCAACAGGAAATCCAGCACCATTTTCTGATCGTCGTGAATGTTAAAGCGTTTGGCGTCGATTTTCGGGAACATATACAGCGCACCACGAGGTTTCACGCAGGAAACGCCCGGAATATCGTTGATCAATTCCCACGCGCGGTTACGCTGCTCATAAAGACGACCGCCAGGGGTAATAAATTCACTGATGCTCTGATAACCACCCAGTGCGGTCTGAATGGCGTGTTGCGCAGGAACGTTAGCACACAGGCGCATTGAAGCCAGCATTTCCAGACCTTCGATGTAACCTTTGGCGTGTTTTTTCGGCCCGTTCAACACCATCCACCCCTGACGGAAGCCTGCAACGCGGTACGTTTTCGACAGTCCGTTAAAGGTAATGGTCAGCAGGTCAGGTGCCAGCGGCGCAATGGAGTGATGCTCAGCGTCGTCGTAGAGAATTTTGTCATAAATTTCATCGGCGAAGATAATGAGATTATGCTGACGTGCAATCTCCACAATCTCCATTAAAAGCTCTTTGGAATATACCGCGCCGGTTGGGTTATTTGGGTTGATAATAACGATCCCACGCGTACGAGGCGTAATTTTAGCGCGAATATCATCGAGGTCCGGGAACCAGTCAGAGGATTCATCGCAAAGATAATGCACCGCTTTACCGCTGGAGAGCGAAACCGCTGCGGTCCATAGTGGGTAATCAGGTGCAGGAACCAACATTTCGTCCCCGCTGTTCAGCAATGCCTGCATTGCCTGAACGATAAGCTCCGATACACCATTGCCGATGTAAATATCTTCCACGGTAACATCACGCATGCCACGAGCCTGGTAGTGCTGCATGATGGCTTTACGCGCGGAGTAAAGACCTTTGGAATCGCAATACCCTTGAGCGGTAGGCAGGTTGCGTATCACGTCAACGAGAATTTCATCTGGCGCGTCAAAACCGAACGGGGCAGGGTTGCCGATGTTCAGTTTCAGTACCTTGTTACCTTCTTCTTCCAGGCGTTTTGCTTCTTTCAGCACCGGACCACGGATGTCATAACAGACATTCTCTAATTTGCTGGATTTTTCAATGGGGGACATGAATCTTGACCTTTTTTGCTGTTATCGCCACTCCCTGCCGTGGAAGTCAGCTTAGAACAATGTACTCCCCCAGGACGGTGTTTTGAAGGTCTGCAGAATAAGATTTTGCCAGAGGGGAAGGCTCGATTGTGCTGTTAATAACTTAATAATGGCAAAATAATGAGGCGCATATGCTTAATAAGTAATGTTATGTAGTGAATTGTTCTGATTCTTAATTGTAAGTGTGGTTTTTTTATCTGTAAGATAATTGTGTGAAAATGCCTCGTTTAAGAATTCACTACTGAATCGCGATGATGATATTTCCGCATTACGGAGAGTTTAACAGCGTGATGATTTCCGAGGTGTCACAATGGGGGCAAGGCGTGAAACTATTGTTAAGCGGAATTAATGAATGGGGATGATGCTAATTAATTATTATTTAATATTCAAAAAGGTTTTGTTGTGCTTATTAATAATAGAAGATTACTTTGCCTAACATAACATAACTTTGCATCAGATAATTCGCAATGACCCTTATAAATAAAAGGTTTTTGGGGTAAAATGCTTGCATAAATGACGGATCCCTGCTCTTGATGCCGCCTCACCATTGCTGTTTGTACGTGTTCGCGTATGACCAGCGATGCTGTACGAGAGTGGAACAAGGACTCACATTTACATTTATACAAACACGCGCATGTCATAAATAGAAAAGAGTGAGTAACTTAATAGATATGCGATCCCTGAAGATATATTCTGTGATCTACTTCAGGCATTATAACGGAACAATGTGAGTCACTTTTTTAGTGCAACTCATATGCATTTTTACTTTCGTCCGGGTTCCGGATGAAACTGCCAGGGAGGCACATTACAAATGGAATTGCTTGTTTGTGTGTGCACAGCATTAACCAGCTCAGTATGAGCCGCCAGTAAGTGATAATATATGATAAGTGCAAATCGTCCGATAATTAACCTCGACCTCGATCTGCTGAGAACATTTGTTGCTGTTGCCGATCTGAACACTTTTGCTGCCGCAGCTGCCGCTGTGTGTCGTACTCAGTCCGCCGTAAGTCAGCAAATGCAGCGTCTGGAACAACTCGTTGGGAAAGAACTGTTCGCTCGTCACGGTCGCAACAAACTGTTAACTGAACATGGCATTCAACTTCTTGGTTACGCCAGGAAAATCCTGCGTTTTAATGATGAGGCCTGCTCATCATTAATGTTCAGTAATCTTCAGGGCGTGTTAACTATCGGTGCTTCAGATGAATCTGCCGATACGATCTTACCTTTCCTGTTAAATCGCGTGAGTTCGGTTTATCCGAAACTAGCGCTGGATGTCCGCGTTAAACGTAATGCCTACATGGCAGAAATGCTGGAATCCCAGGAAGTGGATTTGATGGTAACCACCCATCGTCCTTCTACCTTTAAGGCATTGAACCTGCGTACCTCGCCAACACACTGGTACTGCGCAGCGGAATACGTATTGCAAAAAGGTGAGCCGATCCCTCTTGTGTTGCTGGATGATCCAAGTCCGTTTCGCGATATGGTGCTGGCGACGCTTAATAAAGCAGATATTCCCTGGCGACTGGCTTATGTCGCCTCGACGCTTCCGGCCGTTCGTGCGGCAGTGAAAGCCGGTCTTGGCGTGACGGCAAGGCCGGTCGAGATGATGAGTCCGGAACTGCGTGTGCTGAGTGGAGTAGATGGCTTACCGCCGCTACCTGATACCGAATATTTGCTGTGCTATGACCCGTCCAGTAATAATGAGCTGGCCCAGGTGATCTATCAGGCGATGGAGAGCTACCATAATCCGTGGCAATACAGCCCAATGTCTGCTCCGGAAGGAGATGACTCATTGTTGATTGAAAGGGATATCGAGTAATCGACGGACGATAGATAATTCCTGAGACAATAGTGTAAAAACGAACCGCTGGGTTTATTTTAAACCCCAGCGGCTTTTTTTTAGTAAAAAGCTTTCCTCGTATCGTGCAGAACGTACAAAACTGTTCATTTTTCAATCACCAGAGATTCACGCCCCGTACGCACAAATAATCACCTGAAAAAAATCTCCTGCTACAATAATGTTAAAAAATACGTGAATTTGTTGCTGCATTTTTGTTATAGAATGACAAAAGCGTGTCACAGATCAAGAAAATACTCTCTTTTGGGGGGAGGAATCGACACAAATTCCTGTCAAAATAGACCCGTATTTTTTCCATTGCTTCACAACGGACACGATTCAACAACATCTAATTTTCCTGGAGTCGTCAATGATCTGGGGAGAAAGGGCGCCAAATGCAAATGTTGTTGTCATTGTGTAAATCAGTGTGAAGAAACCTTTGTTAAAGTTGACAAAAGGTTATAGAAAGGAGTAAAAGACCACATCAATTAGCTGTATAAAATAGTTTCTGCAGTTATTGTAAGGTTTTTTTTATTCCTCCCCATGAATCGATGTGGCGTCCATCTGCCGTAAAGAGCAGAGAATCAGGCGCTACTTTTGATGAGTAAGCAATGAGTATGTCAACATCCACTGAAGTCATCGCTCATCACTGGGCATTCGCTATCTTTCTTATCGTTGCCATTGGCCTGTGTTGCCTGATGCTGGTAGGCGGTTGGTTTTTAGGCGGTCGCGCACGCGCGAGGTCAAAAAACGTTCCGTTTGAATCCGGTATCGACTCGGTCGGCTCCGCCCGCTTACGCCTGTCCGCCAAGTTTTATCTGGTGGCCATGTTCTTCGTTATCTTCGACGTTGAAGCGCTGTATCTGTTCGCATGGTCAACCTCTATCCGCGAAAGCGGCTGGGTAGGCTTTGTGGAAGCTGCAATTTTTATTTTTGTGTTACTGGCAGGTCTGGTTTATCTGGTGCGTATTGGCGCGCTGGACTGGACGCCCGCGCGTTCACGCCGCGAGCGTATGAACCCGGAAACGAACAGTATCGCTAATCGTCAACGCTAACCGCGAGGCATTAAGATGGATTATACGCTCACCCGCATAGATCCCAACGGTGAGAACGACCGTTACCCCCTGCAAAAGCAGGAGATCGTAACCGACCCTCTGGAGCAAGAAGTTAACAAAAACGTGTTTATGGGCAAGCTCAATGACATGGTTAACTGGGGTCGTAAAAACTCAATTTGGCCGTATAACTTCGGTCTTTCCTGCTGTTACGTTGAGATGGTGACTTCGTTTACCGCGGTGCATGACGTGGCGCGTTTTGGCGCTGAAGTATTGCGTGCTTCGCCGCGTCAGGCTGACCTGATGGTGGTTGCAGGAACCTGCTTTACCAAAATGGCACCGGTTATTCAGCGTCTGTATGACCAGATGCTGGAACCCAAATGGGTTATCTCAATGGGTGCCTGTGCCAACTCCGGCGGTATGTACGATATTTATTCCGTTGTGCAGGGCGTCGATAAATTCATCCCGGTTGATGTGTATATCCCGGGCTGCCCGCCGCGTCCTGAAGCGTACATGCAGGCACTGATGCTGTTGCAGGAATCTATCGGTAAAGAACGTCGTCCGCTCTCCTGGGTGGTTGGCGATCAGGGCGTTTATCGCGCCAATATGCAATCAGAGCGCGAACGCAAGCGCGGTGAACGCATTGCCGTAACCAACCTGCGTACACCTGACGAGATTTAATTTGCGCCTGTCGGCAAAGGGAATTTTCTTCGCTTATTCCTAAATCTATTTCGCGAAGCTTACTGCGCCGACAGTCACCACGGACCATTTGCAATGGTGAACAATATGACCGACTTAACCGCGCAAGAACCCGCCTGGCAGACCCGCGATCATCTTGATGATCCGGTGATTGGCGAACTGCGCAACCGTTTTGGGCCGGATGCCTTTACTGTTCAGGCGACTCGCACCGGGGTTCCCGTTGTGTGGATCAAGCGTGAACAATTACTGGAAGTGGGCGATTTCTTAAAGAAACTGCCGAAACCTTACGTCATGCTGTTTGACTTACACGGCATGGACGAACGTCTGCGCACACACCGCGAAGGGTTACCTGCCGCGGATTTTTCCGTTTTCTACCATCTGATTTCTATCGATCGTAACCGCGACATCATGCTGAAGGTGGCGCTGGCAGAAAACGACCTGCACGTACCGACCTTTACCAAATTATTCCCGAACGCTAACTGGTATGAGCGTGAAACCTGGGATCTATTTGGCATTACATTCGACGGTCACCCGAACCTGCGCCGCATCATGATGCCGCAAACCTGGAAAGGTCACCCGCTGCGTAAAGATTACCCGGCGCGCGCTACCGAATTCTCGCCGTTTGAGCTGACCAAAGCCAAACAGGATCTGGAGATGGAAGCCCTGACCTTCAAACCGGAAGAGTGGGGGATGAAGCGCGGCACCGAAAATGAGGACTTCATGTTCCTCAACCTCGGTCCGAACCACCCGTCTGCGCACGGTGCTTTCCGTATCGTTTTGCAGCTTGATGGCGAAGAGATTGTCGACTGCGTACCAGACATCGGTTACCACCACCGTGGCGCAGAGAAAATGGGCGAACGCCAGTCCTGGCACAGCTACATTCCGTATACCGACCGTATCGAATACCTCGGCGGCTGCGTTAACGAAATGCCTTATGTGCTGGCGGTAGAGAAACTGGCTGGGATCACCGTGCCGGATCGCGTTAACGTCATTCGCGTAATGCTCTCCGAACTGTTCCGCATCAACAGTCACCTGCTGTATATCTCCACCTTTATTCAGGACGTCGGCGCGATGACGCCAGTGTTCTTCGCCTTTACCGATCGTCAGAAAATTTACGATCTGGTGGAAGCAATCACTGGTTTTCGTATGCACCCGGCGTGGTTCCGTATTGGCGGCGTAGCGCACGACCTGCCGCGCGGCTGGGATCGCCTGCTGCGTGAGTTCCTCGACTGGATGCCGAAACGTCTGGCGTCTTACGAGAAAGCGGCGCTGCAAAACACCATTCTGAAAGGTCGTTCCCAGGGCGTTGCCGCTTACGGCGCGAAAGAGGCGCTGGAGTGGGGCACCACCGGCGCGGGCCTGCGTGCCACCGGGATCGACTTCGACGTGCGTAAGGCGCGTCCTTATTCTGGCTATGAAAACTTCGACTTCGAAATTCCGGTGGGCGGTGGTGTTTCTGACTGCTACACCCGCGTAATGCTGAAAGTAGAAGAGTTGCGCCAGAGTCTGCGTATTCTTGAGCAGTGCCTCAACAACATGCCGGAAGGCCCGTTCAAAGCGGATCACCCGCTGACCACGCCGCCGCCGAAAGAGCGCACGCTGCAACATATCGAAACCCTGATCACCCACTTCCTGCAAGTGTCGTGGGGTCCGGTGATGCCTGCCAATGAATCCTTCCAGATGGTTGAGGCGACCAAGGGGATCAACAGTTACTACCTGACCAGCGACGGCAGCACCATGAGTTATCGCACCCGTATCCGTACGCCGAGTTATGCGCATTTGCAGCAAATTCCGGCGGCGATCCGCGGCAGCCTGGTGTCTGACCTGATTGTTTATCTGGGCAGTATCGATTTTGTTATGTCAGATGTGGACCGCTAATTATGCACGAGAATCAACAACCACAAACCGAGGCTTTTGAGCTGAGTGCGGCAGAGCGTGAAGCGATTGAGCACGAGATGCACCACTACGAAGACCCGCGTGCGGCGTCCATTGAAGCGCTGAAAATCGTTCAGAAGCAGCGTGGCTGGGTGCCGGATGGCGCGATCCACGCGATCGCCGATGTGCTGGGTATTCCGGCGAGCGACGTCGAAGGCGTGGCAACGTTTTATAGCCAGATCTTCCGTCAGCCAGTAGGCCGCCATGTGATCCGTTATTGCGACAGCGTGGTCTGTCACATCAACGGTTACCAGGGTATTCAGGCGGCGCTGGAGAAAAAACTGAACATCAAACCAGGGCAAACGACATTTGACGGTCGCTTCACGCTGCTGCCAACTTGCTGCCTGGGGAACTGTGATAAAGGGCCAAACATGATGATCGATGAGGACACTCACGCGCATCTGACCCCGGAAGCGATCCCTGAACTGCTGGAGCGGTATAAATGAAAAACATTATCCGTACTCCCGAAACGCATCCGCTGACCTGGCGTCTGCGCGATGACAAACAGCCAGTGTGGCTGGACGAATATCGCAGCAAAAACGGTTACGAAGGCGCGCGTAAGGCGCTGACCGGGTTGTCTCCGGACGAAATCGTTAATCAGGTAAAAGACTCTGGTCTGAAAGGGCGCGGTGGCGCAGGCTTCTCGACTGGCCTGAAGTGGAGCCTGATGCCGAAAGACGAATCCATGAATATCCGTTACCTACTGTGTAACGCCGATGAAATGGAGCCGGGCACCTATAAAGACCGTCTGCTGATGGAGCAACTG
The DNA here is from genome assembly GCF_011754335.1 of Escherichia sp. E.sYA108. Taxonomy (NCBI): domain Bacteria; kingdom Pseudomonadati; phylum Pseudomonadota; class Gammaproteobacteria; order Enterobacterales; family Enterobacteriaceae; genus Escherichia; species Escherichia sp. E.sYA108. The sequence goes on from NZ_JAAQVZ010000001.1 coordinate 1,602,940, forward strand.
CCGCACCTGCTGGTGGAAGGCATGCTCATCTCCGCGTTTGCGCTGAAAGCTTACCGTGGCTATATCTTCCTGCGCGGCGAATATATCGAAGCGGCAGTGAATCTGCGTCGTGCCATTGCCGAAGCCACCGAAGCGGGTCTGCTTGGCAAAAACATTATGGGAACAGGTTTCGATTTCGAACTGTTCGTCCATACCGGGGCAGGGCGCTACATCTGCGGTGAAGAAACAGCGTTAATCAACTCCCTGGAAGGGCGTCGCGCTAACCCACGCTCGAAACCGCCCTTCCCGGCAACCTCCGGTGCATGGGGTAAACCAACCTGCGTTAACAACGTCGAAACCCTGTGTAACGTTCCGGCGATCCTCGCTAACGGCGTGGAGTGGTATCAGAACATCTCGAAAAGTAAAGATGCTGGCACCAAGCTGATGGGCTTCTCCGGTCGGGTGAAAAATCCGGGTCTGTGGGAACTGCCGTTCGGCACCACCGCACGCGAGATCCTCGAAGACTACGCCGGTGGTATGCGTGACGGTCTGAAATTCAAAGCCTGGCAGCCAGGCGGCGCGGGGACTGACTTCCTGACCGAAGCGCACCTTGACCTGCCGATGGAATTCGAAAGTATCGGTAAAGCGGGAAGCCGTCTGGGTACGGCGCTGGCGATGGCGGTTGACCACGAGATCAACATGGTGTCGCTGGTGCGTAACCTGGAAGAGTTTTTCGCCCGTGAGTCCTGCGGCTGGTGTACGCCATGCCGCGACGGTCTGCCGTGGAGCGTGAAAATTCTGCGTGCGCTGGAGCGTGGCGAAGGCCAGCCGGGCGATATCGAAACACTTGAGCAACTGTGTCGATTCTTAGGCCCGGGTAAAACTTTCTGTGCCCACGCACCTGGTGCAGTGGAGCCGTTACAGAGCGCCATCAAATATTTCCGCGAAGAATTTGAGGCGGGAATCAAACAGCCGTTCAGCAATACCCATTTGATTAATGGGATTCAGCCGAACCTGCTGAAAGAGCGCTGGTAACCGAATTTCGATTAACGCTCAGTCTCTGACTGAGAAAACTGGAAGCATGCTAATGGCTACAATTCATGTAGACGGCAAAGAATACGAGGTCAACGGAGCGGACAACCTGCTGGAAGCTTGTCTGTCTCTGGGCCTTGATATTCCTTACTTTTGCTGGCATCCGGCGCTGGGAAGCGTCGGTGCTTGCCGCCAGTGTGCGGTGAAGCAATACCAAAACGCGGAAGACACGCGTGGTCGCCTGGTGATGTCCTGTATGACACCGGCTTCCGATGGCACCTTTATTTCCATTGACGACGAAGAAGCGAAACAGTTCCGTGAAAGTGTGGTCGAGTGGTTAATGACCAACCACCCGCACGACTGTCCAGTATGTGAAGAAGGCGGTAACTGCCATCTTCAGGATATGACCGTGATGACCGGACACAGCTTCCGTCGCTACCGTTTCACTAAACGTACCCACCGTAATCAGGATTTGGGGCCATTCATCTCTCACGAAATGAACCGCTGCATCGCCTGCTACCGCTGTGTGCGTTACTACAAAGATTACGCTGACGGTACGGACCTGGGCGTTTACGGTGCGCACGACAACGTCTACTTCGGTCGCCCGGAAGACGGCACGCTGGAAAGCGAATTTTCCGGTAACCTGGTCGAAATTTGCCCGACCGGCGTATTCACCGACAAAACGCACTCCGAGCGTTACAACCGTAAATGGGATATGCAGTTTGCGCCGAGCATCTGCCAGCAATGTTCCATCGGCTGTAACATCAGCCCCGGCGAGCGTTATGGCGAACTGCGTCGTATCGAAAACCGTTACAACGGTACGGTAAACCACTACTTCCTCTGCGACCGTGGTCGTTTCGGTTACGGTTACGTCAACCTGAAAGATCGTCCGCGTCAGCCAGTACAGCGTCGTGGCGATGATTTCATTACCCTCAACGCCGAACAGGCAATGCAGGGCGCAGCAGATATTCTGCGTCAGTCGAAGAAAGTCATCGGTATTGGTTCTCCGCGTGCCAGCGTGGAAAGCAACTTTGCGCTGCGTGAGCTGGTGGGCGAAGAAAACTTCTATACCGGTATCGCTCACGGTGAGCAGGAACGTCTGCAACTGGCGCTGAAAGTACTGCGTGAAGGCGGCATTTATACGCCGGCACTGCGCGAAATCGAATCTTACGATGCGGTACTGGTGCTGGGCGAAGACGTTACCCAGACCGGCGCGCGCGTTGCGCTGGCGGTGCGCCAGGCGGTAAAAGGTAAAGCGCGCGAAATGGCGGCAGCACAGAAAGTGGCTGACTGGCAGATTGCGGCAATCCTCAACATCGGTCAACGTGCGAAGCATCCGCTGTTTGTTACCAACGTTGATGACACCCGTCTGGATGATATCGCGGCGTGGACTTACCGCGCACCGGTTGAAGATCAGGCGCGTTTAGGTTTTGCCATCGCTCATGCGCTGGATAACTCTGCACCAGCGGTTGACGGTATTGAACCTGAGCTGCAAAGCAAAATCGACGTCATCGTGCAGGCACTGGCTGGTGCGAAGAAACCGTTGATTATCTCCGGGACGAACGCTGGTAGCGCTGAAGTGATTCAGGCTGCGGCTAACGTGGCGAAAGCCCTGAAAGGTCGCGGCGCTGACGTCGGTATCACCATGATTGCCCGTTCCGTCAACAGCATGGGGCTGGGCATTATGGGCGGTGGATCGCTTGAAGAAGCGTTAACCGAACTGGAAACCGGACGCGCCGACGCGGTGGTGGTGCTGGAAAACGATCTGCATCGTCACGCTTCCGCTACCCGCGTGAATGCTGCGCTGGCTAAAGCGCCGCTGGTGATGGTGGTTGACCATCAACGCACAGCGATTATGGAAAACGCTCATCTGGTGCTTTCTGCTGCCAGCTTTGCTGAAAGCGACGGTACGGTGATCAACAACGAAGGCCGCGCCCAACGTTTCTTCCAGGTTTACGATCCGGCTTATTACGACAGCCAAACTGTCATGCTGGAAAGCTGGCGCTGGCTGCACTCGCTGCATAGCACCCTGCTGAGCCGTGAAGTGGACTGGACGCAGCTCGACCACGTGATTGACGCTGTTGTGGCGAAAATCCCGGAACTGGCAGGTATCAAAGATGCTGCGCCGGATGCGACATTCCGTATTCGTGGGCAGAAACTGGCCCGTGAACCGCATCGCTATAGTGGTCGTACCGCCATGCGCGCCAATATCAGCGTTCATGAGCCGCGTCAGCCGCAGGATATTGACACCATGTTTACCTTCTCGATGGAAGGTAACAACCAGCCGACCGCGCACCGTTCGCAAGTGCCGTTTGCCTGGGCGCCAGGCTGGAACTCCCCGCAGGCGTGGAACAAATTCCAGGACGAAGTGGGCGGCAAACTGCGTTTTGGCGATCCGGGCGTGCGTCTGTTTGAAACCAGCGAAAACAGTCTGGATTACTTCACCAGCGTACCGGCACGCTTCCAGCCGCAGGACGGGAAATGGCGTATCGCGCCGTACTACCACCTGTTTGGCAGCGATGAATTGTCACAGCGTGCTCCGGTCTTCCAGAGCCGTATGCCGCAGCCGTACATCAAACTCAACCCAGCGGATGCCGCGAAGTTGGGGGTGAACGCAGGTACACGCGTCTCCTTTAGTTACGATGGCAACATGGTCACGCTGCCGGTTGAAATCTCCGAAGGGCTGACGGCAGGGCAGGTGGGCTTGCCGATGGGTATGTCCGGCATTGCTCCGGTGCTGGCTGGCGCGCATCTTGAGGATCTCAAGGAGGCACAACAATGAGTTGGATATCACCGGAACTGATTGAGATCTTGCTGACCGTCCTTAAAGCGGTGGTGATCCTGCTGGTGGTAGTCACCTGTGGGGCATTCATGAGCTTTGGCGAACGTCGCCTGCTGGGTCTGTTCCAGAACCGTTATGGACCTAACCGTGTTGGCTGGGGCGGTTCGCTCCAGCTGGTTGCGGACATGATCAAAATGTTCTTTAAAGAAGACTGGATCCCGAAATTCTCGGATCGCGTCATCTTTACCCTGGCACCGATGATTGCCTTTACCTCGCTGCTGCTGGCCTTTGCAATTGTGCCAGTCAGTCCGGGTTGGGTGGTTGCCGACCTGAACATCGGGATTTTGTTCTTCCTGATGATGGCAGGTCTGGCGGTTTACGCGGTGCTGTTTGCGGGCTGGTCAAGTAACAACAAATACTCGCTGCTGGGTGCGATGCGTGCTTCTGCGCAGACCCTGAGCTACGAAGTGTTCCTCGGGCTTTCCCTGATGGGCGTGGTGGCGCAGGCCGGTTCATTCAACATGACCGACATCGTCAACAGCCAGGCGCATGTGTGGAACGTCATCCCGCAATTCTTTGGTTTTATTACCTTTGCCATCGCGGGCGTGGCGGTGTGTCACCGTCACCCGTTTGACCAGCCGGAAGCCGAGCAGGAACTGGCGGATGGTTACCACATTGAATATTCCGGTATGAAGTTCGGTCTGTTCTTCGTGGGCGAATACATCGGGATTGTGACCATCTCTGCACTGATGGTGACGCTGTTCTTCGGTGGCTGGCAAGGCCCGTTGTTACCGCCATTCATCTGGTTCGCGCTGAAAACCGCGTTCTTTATGATGATGTTCATTTTGATTCGTGCGTCGTTACCGCGTCCGCGTTATGACCAGGTAATGTCCTTCGGCTGGAAAATCTGCCTGCCGCTGACGCTGATCAACTTGCTGGTAACGGCGGCTGTCATTCTCTGGCAGGCGCAATAAGGGGCAATAAGACCATGACCTTAAAAGAATTGTTAGTAGGTTTCGGCACCCAGGTTCGTAGTATCTGGATGATCGGCCTGCACGCGTTCGCCAAACGCGAAACGCGAATGTACCCGGAAGAGCCGGTCTATCTGCCGCCCCGTTATCGTGGTCGTATCGTTCTGACCCGCGATCCGGACGGCGAAGAGCGTTGCGTAGCCTGTAACCTCTGCGCGGTAGCCTGCCCGGTCGGCTGTATCTCGCTGCAAAAAGCAGAAACCAAAGACGGTCGCTGGTATCCGGAATTTTTCCGCATCAACTTCTCACGCTGCATTTTCTGTGGTCTGTGCGAAGAAGCCTGTCCGACCACGGCGATTCAGTTAACCCCGGATTTCGAAATGGGGGAATACAAGCGCCAGGATCTGGTTTACGAGAAAGAGGATCTGCTGATCTCCGGTCCGGGCAAATACCCGGAATATAACTTCTACCGGATGGCAGGTATGGCAATCGACGGCAAAGATAAGGGCGAAGCAGAGAACGAAGCCAAGCCTATCGACGTCAAGAGCCTGTTACCGTAAGGAGAGGGGCAATGGAGTTCGCTTTTTATATCTGTGGCCTGATAGCCATACTTGCGACCTTGCGAGTGATCACCCATACCAATCCGGTACACGCACTGCTGTACCTGATTATTTCGCTGCTGGCGATTTCCGGGGTGTTCTTCTCGCTGGGCGCTTACTTCGCCGGTGCGCTGGAAATTATCGTCTACGCGGGTGCCATTATGGTGCTGTTCGTGTTTGTGGTGATGATGCTCAACCTGGGCGGTTCGGAAATCGAACAGGAACGCCAGTGGCTGAAACCGCAGGTGTGGATTGGTCCGGCAATTTTGTCAGCCATCATGCTGGTGGTGATTGTTTACGCCATTCTCGGTGTTAACGATCAAGGTATCGACGGTACGCCAATCAGTGCTAAAGCAGTGGGTATTACGCTGTTCGGGCCTTACGTACTGGCGGTGGAACTGGCTTCTATGCTGCTGCTCGCGGGTCTGGTTGTGGCCTTCCACGTCGGTCGTGAAGAGCGTGCGGGTGAAGTGCTGAGCAATCGTAAAGACGACAGCGCGAAAAGAAAAACGGAGGAGCACGCATGATCCCCTTACAACATGGACTGATCCTCGCGGCAATCTTATTCGTTCTTGGCTTAACCGGTCTGGTTATCCGTCGCAATCTGCTGTTTATGCTGATTGGTCTGGAAATCATGATTAACGCCTCTGCGCTGGCCTTTGTGGTCGCCGGAAGCTACTGGGGCCAGACCGACGGTCAGGTGATGTACATTCTCGCCATCAGCCTCGCGGCGGCGGAAGCGAGTATCGGCCTTGCGCTGCTGCTGCAACTTCACCGTCGTCGCCAGAACCTGAACATCGATTCAGTAAGTGAGATGCGCGGATGAACATGCTTGCCTTAACCATTATTTTGCCATTGATTGGCTTCGTCCTGCTGGCGTTCTCCCGTGGGCGCTGGTCTGAAAACGTCTCGGCGATCGTCGGCGTTGGCTCTGTGGGCCTGGCGGCGCTGGTAACTGCCTTTATCGGCGTTGACTTCTTCGCTAACGGTGAGCAGGCATACAGCCAGCCGCTGTGGACGTGGATGTCGGTAGGCGACTTTAACATCGGTTTTAACCTGGTGCTGGACGGCCTGTCGCTGACCATGCTCTCGGTGGTCACTGGTGTGGGTTTCCTTATTCACATGTACGCCTCCTGGTATATGCGCGGTGAAGAGGGCTACTCTCGCTTCTTCGCTTACACCAACCTGTTCATCGCCAGCATGGTAGTTCTGGTGCTTGCCGACAACCTGCTGCTGATGTACCTCGGCTGGGAAGGCGTGGGCCTGTGCTCCTATCTGCTGATCGGTTTCTATTACACCGATCCGAAGAATGGCGCAGCGGCAATGAAAGCGTTCGTCGTGACCCGTGTGGGTGACGTCTTCCTCGCTTTCGCGCTGTTCATTCTTTACAACGAACTGGGCACCCTGAACTTCCGCGAAATGGTGGAACTGGCACCAGCGCACTTTGCTGACGGCAATAACATGCTGATGTGGGCGACGCTGATGCTGCTGGGCGGTGCGGTCGGTAAATCTGCTCAGTTGCCGTTGCAGACATGGCTTGCCGACGCGATGGCGGGCCCGACGCCTGTCTCCGCGCTGATCCACGCCGCAACAATGGTAACCGCGGGTGTCTACCTGATCGCCCGTACCCACGGCCTGTTCCTGATGACGCCGGAAGTTCTGCATCTGGTGGGCATTGTTGGGGCGGTTACGCTGCTGCTGGCCGGTTTTGCGGCGCTGGTACAGACCGACATCAAACGTGTTCTCGCTTACTCTACCATGAGCCAGATTGGCTACATGTTCCTCGCGCTTGGCGTGCAGGCATGGGATGCGGCGATTTTCCACTTGATGACCCACGCGTTCTTTAAAGCGCTGCTGTTCCTGGCATCCGGTTCCGTCATTCTGGCCTGCCATCACGAACAGAACATCTTTAAGATGGGTGGTCTGCGTAAATCTATTCCGCTGGTTTATCTCTGCTTCCTGGTGGGCGGCGCAGCACTGTCGGCACTGCCGCTGGTCACTGCGGGCTTCTTCAGTAAGGATGAGATCCTCGCGGGTGCGATGGCGAATGGACATATCAATCTGATGGTGGCAGGTCTGGTCGGTGCATTTATGACCTCGCTTTACACCTTCCGTATGATTTTCATCGTCTTCCACGGAAAAGAACAAATTCACGCTCACGCCGTGAAAGGGGTAACTCACAGCCTGCCGCTGATTGTGCTGCTGATCCTTTCCACCTTCGTTGGCGCACTGATTGTACCGCCGCTGCAGGGCGTGCTTCCGCAAACGACGGAGCTGGCGCACGGCAGCATGTTGACCCTGGAAATTACCTCTGGCGTGGTCGCGGTGGTCGGCATTCTGCTGGCTGCCTGGCTATGGCTGGGTAAACGTACTCTGGTGACCTCCATCGCCAACAGTGCGCCGGGCCGTCTGCTGGGTACCTGGTGGTACAACGCCTGGGGCTTTGACTGGCTGTACGACAAAGTGTTCGTCAAGCCGTTCCTGGGTATTGCCTGGTTGCTGAAACGCGATCCGCTGAACTCAATGATGAACATCCCGGCTGTCCTTTCCCGCTTTGCAGGTAAAGGTCTGCTGTTAAGCGAGAACGGTTATCTGCGCTGGTATGTGGCATCCATGAGCATCGGTGCGGTCGTGGTGCTGGCACTGTTGATGGTACTGCGTTGAGTTAAGGATTGTGGGATTGCCCCTGGGCATATAAGAACGTAGGTCGGATAAGCCGTCTTCGCGGCGCATCCGACACTACCCCCAGTCCGAAGAGAATTTTCTGTCGTGAGAATTCGTTGAAAATCCGGTCCTGACGGGACTTTTACAAGGAATAAAGATCGCCATGTTACTACCCTGGCTAATATTAATTCCCTTTATCGGCGGCTTCCTGTGCTGGCAGACCGAACGCTTTGGCGTCAAGGTGCCGCGCTGGATCGCGCTGGTAACCATGGGATTGACGCTGGCGCTGTCGCTGCAACTGTGGTTGCAGGGCGGTTATTCACTGACGCAATCCGCCGGAATTCCGCAGTGGCAGTCTGAATTCGACATGCCGTGGATCCCGCGTTTTGGTATCTCTATTCATCTCGCCATTGACGGTCTGTCGTTGCTGATGGTCGTGCTGACCGGTCTGCTCGGTGTGCTGGCGGTACTCTGTTCGTGGAAAGAGATCGAAAAATATCAGGGCTTCTTCCACCTCAACCTGATGTGGATCCTGGGCGGCGTTATCGGCGTGTTCCTTGCCATCGACATGTTCCTGTTCTTCTTCTTCTGGGAAATGATGCTGGTGCCGATGTACTTCCTGATCGCACTGTGGGGGCATAAAGCCTCTGACGGTAAAACGCGTATCACGGCGGCAACCAAGTTCTTCATTTACACCCAGGCGAGTGGTCTGGTGATGTTGATCGCCATCCTGGCGCTGGTTTTCGTTCACTACAATGCGACCGGCGTCTGGACCTTCAACTATGAAGAGCTGCTGAATACGCCGATGTCTAACGGCGTGGAATACCTGTTGATGCTGGGCTTCTTCATCGCCTTCGCAGTGAAAATGCCGGTGGTTCCGCTGCATGGCTGGTTACCGGATGCGCACTCCCAGGCACCGACCGCCGGTTCCGTTGACCTCGCGGGGATCTTGCTGAAAACCGCCGCTTACGGTCTGTTGCGTTTCTCCTTGCCGCTGTTCCCGAACGCGTCGGCAGAGTTTGCGCCAATCGCCATGTGGCTGGGTGTTATCGGCATCTTCTATGGTGCGTGGATGGCCTTCGCCCAGACCGATATCAAACGTCTGATCGCCTACACCTCGGTTTCCCACATGGGCTTCGTGCTGATTGCTATCTACACCGGCAGCCAGTTGGCCTACCAGGGCGCGGTAATCCAGATGATTGCGCACGGCTTGTCGGCGGCGGGTCTGTTTATTCTTTGTGGTCAGCTTTATGAACGTATCCATACCCGCGACATGCGCATGATGGGCGGTCTGTGGAGCAAAATGAAATGGCTGCCAGCACTGTCGCTGTTCTTTGCGGTGGCAACGCTTGGGATGCCTGGCACCGGTAACTTCGTCGGCGAATTTATGATTCTGTTCGGCAGCTTCCAGGTTGTCCCGGTGATTACCGTTATCTCTACCTTTGGGCTGGTCTTTGCATCTGTTTATTCGCTGGCGATGCTGCATCGCGCTTACTTCGGCAAAGCGAAAAGCCAGATTGCCAGCCAGGAACTGCCAGGGATGTCGCTGCGTGAGCTGTTTATGATCCTGTTGCTGGTGGTGCTGCTGGTACTGCTGGGCTTCTATCCGCAGCCGATTCTGGATACCTCGCACTCCGCGATTGGCAATATCCAGCAGTGGTTTGTTAATTCCGTTACTACTACAAGGCCGTAAATCGCCATGACAATAACTCCACAAAACCTGATCGCACTGCTACCGTTGCTGATCGTCGGCTTGACGGTGGTGGTTGTGATGCTCTCCATTGCGTGGCGACGCAATCATTTCCTCAACGCTACGCTCTCGGTTATTGGGCTTAACGCGGCGCTGGTTTCGCTCTGGTTTGTCGGCCAGGCGGGCGCTATGGACGTTACGCCGCTGATGCGCGTTGATGGTTTCGCCATGCTTTACACCGGGCTGGTATTGTTGGCGAGCCTCGCCACCTGTACTTTCGCCTACCCGTGGCTTGAAGGCTATAACGACAACAAGGACGAGTTCTACCTGTTGGTGTTAATTGCCGCGCTGGGCGGGATCCTGCTGGCGAATGCCAACCATCTGGCGTCTCTGTTCCTCGGTATCGAACTGATCTCTTTGCCGCTGTTTGGCCTGGTCGGTTACGCTTTCCGCCAGAAACGTTCGCTGGAAGCCAGTATCAAATACACCATCCTTTCTGCCGCAGCGTCTTCTTTCCTGCTGTTCGGTATGGCGCTGGTGTATGCGCAGTCTGGCGACCTGTCGTTTGTCGCACTGGGTAAAAACCTCGGCGACGGTATGCTCAACGAGCCGCTGTTGCTGGCAGGTTTTGGCCTGATGATTGTTGGCCTCGGTTTCAAACTCTCTCTGGTGCCGTTCCACCTGTGGACGCCAGACGTATACCAGGGCGCGCCTGCGCCGGTTTCCACTTTCCTGGCGACGGCGAGCAAAATCGCTATCTTCGGCGTGGTGATGCGTTTGTTCCTTTACGCACCGGTGGGTGACAGTGAAGCGATTCGCGTAGTGCTGGCGATTATCGCCTTTGCCTCCATCATCTTCGGTAACCTGATGGCGCTGAGCCAGACCAATATCAAACGTCTGCTCGGTTACTCATCTATCTCTCACCTCGGCTATCTGCTGGTGGCGCTGATTGCGCTGCAAACCGGCGAGATGTCGATGGAAGCGGTAGGGGTTTACCTGGTCGGTTATCTGTTCAGCAGCCTCGGCGCGTTCGGCGTGGTCAGCCTGATGTCCAGCCCGTATCGTGGCCCGGATGCTGATTCCCTGTTCTCTTACCGCGGTCTGTTCTGGCATCGTCCGATCCTCGCGGCAGTGATGACGGTGATGATGCTTTCACTGGCTGGTATCCCAATGACGCTGGGCTTTATCGGTAAGTTCTACGTGCTGGCGGTCGGTGTCCAGGCACACTTGTGGTGGCTGGTGGGTGCCGTGGTTGTTGGTTCGGCAATCGGCCTTTACTACTACCTGCGCGTGGCGGTGAGCTTATACCTGCACGCTCCGGAACAACCGGGTCGCGATGCACCATCAAACTGGCAGTACAGCGCAGGCGGTATCGTGGTGCTGATCTCTGCACTGTTGGTACTGGTGCTGGGTGTATGGCCACAACCGCTGATTAGCATTGTGCGGTTAGCAATGCCGCTGATGTAAACAGTCAGTTTGTAAGTCAGAAAGCCGCCGACATGTTCGGCGGTTTTTTTTGGTGCCCTGACACCATCACCCAACAATAACCGTCAGCGCATGATTCCCTTGTCGCAGCATACGTCGATACGCGCTAATCAGCTTTTCCATATCAAGCATGATCGAAGCAAAGAGTTGCCCCTCTAACTCTTCTGAAAAGGTTACTCCCGGATAAATCTCCATTTCATTGAGTCGCTTAATGGAAAACTGTTTACGCAGCTCACTTCGATCCAGTGATTCCAGTCGGTCGATTGTCGCGGCTAACTCCTGATTCCAGGTCAATCCCAGGAAGCCATCTATGCCATCTTCTAGGCTGTGTTCACCAAGCACGGCGCGACTCAGCGGGTCATTCTTCGCTGGATCGAACGCAGAGGTGCCTGTCAGCCCAAAGTGTAAAAAATCCCAGCGTTTATCAATATCCAGTCGGCGTAATCCTGAAAGCGTGTCATGTATATTATCCATCAAAGGTTTTTTAGTAGACTCAAGCAGTTGGTTAATCTTTTCTGAGTCAATTTCTGCAAAATAGCCAATCATTCCCATTTATTTTTCCTCCGTTGAATTTCATGTTTCGCATCTTAAAACAGACGAAAGAAAATAAAATGCGCATGTTGCTTTTTCTGGATCCGCCTCGAGAAATTTTTATTATTTACTGTTGTATAACAAGGTTGTAACTCCATCCACTACCTGAGCCATTTTCTGATAATTTAATCTGTCTGCGATATCACCGGGCAAGTGGTATTGTTTATTACGATAAAAAGCGGTGTCAGTAATCATTACGGCGGGAATATCGTGTTGCCAATAATTAAGGTGATCAGAGAAATCAATACCGGGAATAAAACCTGGGGCATTCATAGAATAAACAGATAAATCCCGGGATGACAACAATGCCGCTTTTACCTGACGAACGGCGTTGATATCCTGCATTCTGCCGACCACGGCAATAAAGTCTCCCCGATCGGGATAAAGCCAGGACATTGCCGGGTAAGGGTAATCCTGGCTACCAGGCGTAGAGTCGTAATAACCAATCATCTCCAGCGCTATCATTAATTTCACTGGACGCTCAAGCGAAGCTGCATGTACCGCGCTCCCCATTTCATCGCTACGAAAGAAGGGCGGTTCTTCCGACGCATAGGCGACCAGTTGGACGCCAATCCCTGGAGTCTGCTGCTGTAACAAACGTGCCAGTTCGAGTAATCCTGCCACGCCGCTGGCGTTATCATCCGCGCCCGGCGTATAGGTCAATTGATCGTTTTCATAACTACTGACAGAGTCATAGTGCGCACCAATAATAATCAGCGGTCCATCGGCAGGACCATAATTAGCAACAATGTTTTTGTAGGGGCCACCCGTAATGGGGACATCCTGCGCGGTAACTCTGGCACCGTTACTGATAAAGACCTCTTTTATATACTCTGCGGACCTATTCAGATTATCAATATTGTCGGCGCTACGTGGATGCACTGTTTGTGTAAGATAACGAACTGTTTTTTCTAATTGCTCAGGACTTGCGTGTCGGGGCGTTGGCGGTAATGCATTCACCCAGGGTTGGTAAAAAATAATCAGAGGGAGTGAAAACAGAAATAATATAATAAAAGCAAAATTTATTTTTTTTCATATGCAAATTATTAATGGGTTGCGTTGTTGAATCATTATTTGTTATGGGTTTCGATATTGTATTTTATTAAGATTAGCAGGATTATACAAAGAGTGTATTTTATGTCGGGGCCCTGAATTTATTTAAAAGGATTTTATATGCGAAATAAAAATATAATCATGTTGCTTATAAGTAGTTTGATTTTGTCAGGATGTGGGCCGGAACCTGAGGATAAGAAAAGTCAGCAACAACAATCTACTACACCCACTGACCAGCAAGTGCTTGCCGCGCAACAAGCGGCAACAAAAGTGGCTGAGCAAAGCGCCGCCAAAGCCGCTGCAGACGCGAAAGCCTTAGCCCAGCAAGAAGTGCAACAATATTCAGACAAACAGGCTTTGCTGGGGCGATTGCAGGCGGCTCCAAAATATCAACATGCAGCCAGAGAAAAAGCAGCCTCCCAAATCGCAAATCCAGGAACCGCTCGCTACCAGCAGTTCGATGATAATCCGGTTAAGCAGGTAGCGCAAAACCCGTTGGCGACGTTTAGCCTTGACGTCGATACCGGCAGTTATGCGAATGTGCGGCGTTTCCTTAATCAAGGGCTGTTACCTCCGCCAGACGCTGTGCGGGTGGAGGAGATAGTCAATTATTTCCCGTCTGACTGGGATATCAAAGACAAACAATCTATTCCGGCCTCTAAGCCAATACCTTTCGCTATGCGCTACGAATTGGCACCTGCACCCTGGAATGAACAGCGAACATTGCTGAAAGTTGATATCCTGGCGAAAGATCGCAAAAGTGAAGAGTTACCCGCTTCTAATCTGGTCTTTCTTATCGACACGTCTGGTTCAATGATTTCTGATGAACGTTTGCCACTTATCCAGTCTTCGTTGAAATTATTGGTCAAAGAACTTCGTGAGCAGGATAACATTGCCATCGTGACCTACGCTGGCGACTCTCGTATTGCGTTGCCTTCTATCTCCGGTAGTCACAAGGCGGAAATTAATGCTGCAATTGATTCGCTGGATGCAGAAGGCAGTACCAATGGCGGTGCCGGGCTGGAGATGGCTTATCAGCAGGCAGCGAAGGGGTTTATTAAAGGTGGTATCAATCGCATTTTATTGGCCACTGACGGTGACTTTAACGTTGGCATTGACGATCCAAAATCGATTGAATCAATGGTCAAAAAACAGCGTGAGTCCGGTGTTACTCTGTCGACGCTTGGCGTGGGGGATAGCAATTATAACGAGGCAATGATGGTAAGAATTGCCGATGTTGGTAACGGCAACTATAGCTACATTGATACCCTCTCAGAGGCGCAGAAAGTGTTGAACAGTGAAATGCGGCAGACGTTGATTACCGTAGCAAAAGATGTCAAAGCGCAAATTGAGTTTAACCCCGCGTGGGTAACGGAATACCGTCAGATAGGTTATGAAAAGCGCCAACTTAGGGCAGAGGATTTTAATAACGACAACGTTGATGCGGGTGATATTGGCGCAGGTAAACATATAACATTTTTATTTGAATTAACGCTGAAAGGGCAAAAAGCATCAATTGATAAGTTACGCTATGCCCCGGATAACAAATCAGCGAAATCGGACAAAACAAAAGAACTTGCCTGGTTAAAGATTCGTTGGAAATCCCCACAGGGAAAAGAAAGTCAGTTAGTTGAATTCCCGTTGGCATTCGCAATAAAGGCACCTTCAGAAGATATGCGTTTTCGCGCAGCAGTGGCTGCATATGGGCAAAAGTTACGCGGTTCTGAATACCTGAATAATACCTCCTGGCAGCAGATCAAACAGTGGGCTCAGAAGGCAAAAGGGGAAGATCCACAGGGTTACAGAGCGGAATTTATTCGCCTGATTGGACTGGCGAAAGATCTGGACAATTCACAAAACTAAAAATGATAATTCTGTTTGCCTGATATCGACATCAAACGTATCCGGCAAACAGATGAAAAAATGTCAAATAAATGCGTTGGTATCGTTAAATTAATCTGCTAACTAACCACCGCTTTCGACTTAAATGCTAAACACCGCGAAATCATTCGCCAGTTCAGTCGCCGGGAAAATTGACCGACATTCACGTAACAGGTGCTGACAACCTTTGTCATCATAGCGCGAGCTGACGTGGGTAATGATTAGCTTACCGACTCCAGCCTCACGGGCTAGTGCCGCCGCCTGGCGTGTAGAACTATGGCCGCGACTGTTGGCTTTGGCCTCCATCGCCATATCCAGAGTCGCTTCGTGAACCATTACGTCGACGCCTTTAGCCAGCTCCAGCGCGGCATCGCAGGGGCCGGTATCGCCGAAAATAGCGAGCGCTTTACCCGGCACTGGAACGGCTAAGTAATCTGCGCCATTAATCTGCCTTCCATCATCCAGCATGATTGTTTTGCCCGCTTTTAATTCCTGAAACAGCGGGCCAGGCGGCACGCCAGCAGCTTTTAATGCCTGGGCATTTAATGCACCTGGTTTATCATGTTCTTCAATACGATAACCATAACATTCCAGTGGGTGTTCCATCGGATAAGCGGTCACTTTGCGCAGGCCATCATCGAAAATTTCGCCAGCACCAATTTCGACAATTTCCAGCGGATAATCGGTCCATGAGCCGCTAATCCGCAGCGCGGTCTCCACAAATTCACGGATACCGTGCGGACCATAAATCGTTAAGGGTTGGATAATGCCTGACATAGAACGACTGCACAGTAAGCCGGGTAAACCAAAGAGATGATCGCCATGAAGGTGACTGATAAAAATCTTGTCCAGTTTTCCAGGGTTAAAGGCGGTATGCAGTAGCTGATGCTGGGTGCCTTCACCGCAGTCAAATAACCAAAGTCCGCTCTGGGTCGGATGTTGCAGGTTAAGCAATATTGCCGTGACATTACGCGTACGGGTTGGCACACCGGCTGAAGTACCTAAAAAAATTAATTCCATGAGTTCATCACGCTGCTGAAAATATTCCGGCTAGTATAAAGCAAACAGCACAAAGGAGCCTTCCATGATCGACTGGCAAGATCTGCATCATTCTGATTTATCCGTTTCTCAGCTTTATGCCTTATTACAACTGCGTTGTGCGGTATTTGTAGTGGAACAAAACTGTCCTTACCAGGATATCGATGGTGACGATCTGGAGGGAGAAAATCGCCACATTCTCGGTTGGCATAACGGGACACTGGTGGCGTATGCGAGGATTCTGAAAAGTGACGACGAACTGCAACCCGTTGTGATTGGTCGGGTGATTGTCAGCGAAGCCTTACGCGGTGAAAAAATCGGTCAGCAATTGATGAGTAAGGCGCTGGAATCGTGTACTCGCCGCTGGCCGGAGAAGCCGATTTATCTGGGGGCGCAGGCGCATTTACAAAACTTTTATGGGCAATTTGGTTTCATCCCTGTGACCGATATTTATGAAGAAGATGGTATCCCACACATTGGGATGGCACGCGAGGTAATTCAGGCGTAATCAATAACCCTTGTCTATAGTTAGTGACAGGTTTTACACAAATGGAGAACGAGAATGTCTAATCAGTTTGGTGATACACGTATTGATGATGACCTGACGCTGCTTAGTGAAACACTGGAAGAGGTGCTCCGCTCCTCTGGCGATCCCGCCGATCAGAAATATGTTGAGCTGAAAGCGCGTGCAGAAAAAGCGCTGGATGATGTGAAAAAACGGGTTAGCCAGGCTTCAGACAGTTATTACTATCGGGCGAAGCAGGCTGTTTATCGTGCTGATGACTACGTCCACGAAAAACCCTGGCAAGGAATTGGTGTGGGTGCGGCCGTTGGGCTGGTTCTAGGACTGTTGCTGGCACGCCGTTAAAACCTCCCTACACCGGGGTACTGCATTTTTTTTGTCGTACCCCGTATAATGTGAGGCTTTTAACAGGGAGAGGTCCGCGTGCAATCACTTACTACGGCGCTGGAAAATCTACTGCGCCATTTGTCGCAAGAGATTCCGGCGACACCCGGCATTCGGGTTATCGATATTCCTTTCCCTCTCAAAGACGCTTTTGATGCCTTGAGCTGGCTGGCCAGTCAGCAAACGTACCCGCAATTCTACTGGCAACAACGTAATGGTGATGAAGAAGCTGCCGTCCTGGGTGCGATAACCCGTTTTACGTCGTTGGACCAGGCACAACGGTTTCTTCGCCAGCACCCGGAACACGCCGACTTACGCATCTGGGGGTTGAATGCGTTTGACCCGTCGCAGGGCAATTTACTTTTACCACGCCTGGAATGGCGACGTTGTGGCGGTAAAGCCACGCTGCGGCTGACGCTATTCAGCGAAAGCTCCCTTCAGCACGATGCAATCAAGGCAAAAGAATTTATCGCCACACTGGTGAGTATCAAGCCCTTGCCTGGATTACATTTTACCACCACGCGAGAACAACACTGGCCGGACAAAACGGGCTGGACGCAATTAATCGAACTGGCAACGAAAACCATCGCCGAAGGCGAGCTCGACAAAGTTGTGCTTGCTCGGGCAACCGACCTGCATTTCGCAAGTCCGGTCAATGCGGCAGCGATGATGGCTGCCAGTCGTCGGCTCAATCTGAATTGCTACCATTTTTACATGGCCTTTGATGGCGAAAATGCTTTTCTTGGTTCTTCACCGGAACGGTTATGGCGGCGGCGTGACAAAGCGCTGCGTACCGAAGCGCTGGCGGGAACGGTAGCAAATCATCCTGATGATAAGCAGGCGCAGCAGTTAGGTGAGTGGCTGATGGCGGATGATAAAAACCAGCGCGAGAACATGTTGGTGGTGGAAGATATCTGCCAACGATTGCAGGCCGATACCCAAACGCTGGATGTTTTACCGCCGCAGGTACTGCGTCTACGTAAAGTACAGCATCTTCGCCGCTGTATCTGGACTTCACTCAACAAAGCGGATGATGTGATCTGTTTACATCAGTTGCAGCCAACGGCAGCAGTTGCTGGCTTACCGCGCGATCTGGCGCGACAGTTTATCGCCCGTCACGAACCGTTCACTCGAGAATGGTACGCCGGTTCTGCGGGCTATCTCTCATTACAGCAAAGTGAATTCTGCGTTTCCCTGCGCTCAGCAAAAATCAGCGGCAATATCGTGCGGCTATATGCTGGCGCAGGCATTGTCCGTGGTTCCGACCCCGAGCAAGAGTGGCAGGAAATCGACAACAAAGCGGCAGGGCTGCGTACTTTATTACAAATGGAATAGTAATGAGTCGCATCATTACCGATTCATATCAATAATCTATTTTTGTAGCTCCTTATACTTAGCCGCAATATTGATACCGGACAAACTCATGTCAGTAAGCGCATTTAACCGACGCTGGGCGGCGGTCATTCTGGAAGCATTAACGCGTCACGGCGTCAGACACATCTGTATCGCCCCTGGCTCGCGTTCTACACCGTTAACGTTAGCGGCGGCGGAGAATTCCGCATTTATTCATCATACCCATTTCGATGAGCGTGGACTGGGGCATCTGGCACTGGGGCTGGCGAAAGTCAGCAAGCAGCCGGTGGCGGTGATTGTGACCTCCGGCACGGCGGTAGCAAATCTCTATCCGGCACTGATTGAAGCTGGGTTAACCGGAGAAAAACTGATCCTGTTAACCGCCGATCGCCCGCCGGAGCTGATTGACTGCGGCGCGAATCAGGCGATTCGTCAGCCGGGAATGTTCGCCTCTCACCCCACGCACAGTATTTCACTGCCGCGCCCGACCCAGGATATCCCCGCACGTTGGCTGGTTTCTACCATCGACCACGCTCTCGGTACGCTTCATGCTGGTGGAGTCCATATCAACTGCCCGTTTGCTGAACCGCTGTATGGCGAAATGGACGACACCGGGATTAGCTGGCAACAGCGGCTGGGCGACTGGTGGCAGGACGACAAACCGTGGCTGCGTGAAGCGCCTCGTCGGGAAAGTGAAAAACAGCGTGACTGGTTCTTCTGGCGACAAAAGCGCGGCGTGGTGGTTGCCGGGCGCATGAGTGCGGAAGAGGGCAAAAAAGTTGCACTGTGGGCGCAAACTCTTGGCTGGCCGCTGATTGGCGACGTGCTGTCGCAAACCGGACAGCCGCTGCCGTGTGCCGATCTCTGGTTAGGCAATGCCAAAGCGACCAGCGAACTGCAACAGGCACAAATAGTGGTGCAACTGGGAAGCAGCCTGACGGGGAAACGACTCCTCCAATGGCAGGCAAGCTGTGAACCAGAAGAGTACTGGATTGTTGATGACATTGAAGGGCGACTTGATCCGGCACACCATCGCGGACGTCGCTTAATTGCCAATATTGCCGACTGGCTGGAGCTGCATCCGGCAGAAAAACGCCAGCCCTGGTGCGTTGAAATCCCGCGCCTGGCGGAACAGGCAATGCAGGCGGTTATTGCCCGTCGCGATGCGTTTGGCGAAGCGCAACTGGCGCATCGCATCAGCGACTACTTGCCTGAACAGGGGCAATTGTTTGTCGGTAACAGCCTGGTGGTGCGTCTGATTGATGCGCTTTCGCAACTTCCGGCAGGTTACCCGGTGTACAGCAACCGTGGTGCCAGCGGTATCGACGGGCTGCTCTCGACTGCCGCCGGCGTTCAGCGGGCAAGCGGCAAACCGACGCTGGCGATTGTGGGCGATCTCTCCGCACTTTACGATCTCAACGCGCTGGCGTTATTGCGCCAGGTTTCCGCACCGCTGGTATTAATTGTGGTGAACAACAACGGCGGGCAAATTTTTTCGCTGTTGCCAACGCCGAAAAGCGAGCGCGAGCGTTTCTATCTGATGCCGCAAAACGTCCATTTTGAGCACGCCGCCGCGATGTTCGAGCTGAAATATCATCGTCCGCAAAACTGGCAGGAACTTGAAACGACACTAGTCGATGCCTGGCGTACGCCGACCACCACGGTGATTGAAATGGTGGTTAACGACACCGATGGTGCGCAAACGCTCCAGCAACTTCTGGCGCAGGTAAGCCATTTATGATCCTGCACGCGCAGGCAAAACACGGCAAACCAGGTTTACCCTGGTTGGTGTTTTTGCACGGTTTTTCTGGCGATTGCCATGAATGGCAAGAAGTGGGCGAGGCGTTTGCCGACTACTCGCGGTTGTATGTTGATCTCCCAGGTCACGGTGGTTCAGCGACGATCAGCGTCGATGGATTTGATGATGTCACCGGCTTATTGTGTAAAACGCTGGTTAGTTACAACATCCTTAACTTCTGGCTGGTGGGGTACTCGCTTGGCGGACGGGTGGCGATGATGGCGGCTTGCCAGGAGCTGGCGGGGCTTTGTGGAGTTGTTGTCGAAGGCGGGCATCCTGGATTGCAAAATGCTGAACAACGCGCGGAACGTCAGCGTTCCGATCGCCAATGGGCGCAGCGTTTTCGTACAGAACCGTTAACGGCGGTATTTGCCGATTGGTATCAACAGCCTGTTTTTGCCTCGCTCAATGACGATCAACGCCGGGAGCTGGTGGCGCTGCGCAGCAACAATAATGGCGCAACCCTTGCCGCCATGCTGGAGGCGACTTCTCTCGCCGTCCAGCCCGATTTACGTGCTAACCTTAGCGCCCGCACATTTGCGTTTTATTATTTATGTGGTGAACGTGACAGCAAATTCCGCGCTCTGGCGGCGGAACTGGCTGCCGACTGCCATGTCATTCCTCGCGCCGGACATAACGCGCACCGGGAAAATCCCGCTGGCGTAATCGCAAGTCTGGCGCAGATCTTGCGTTTCTGACTAAAGGACACAATATGATTTATCCTGATGAAGCAATGCTTTACGCACCGGTTGAATGGCACGACTGCTCCGAAGGTTTTGAGGACATTCGTTATGAAAAATCCACCGACGGTATCGCAAAAATCACCATTAATCGTCCGCAGGTGCGCAATGCCTTCCGTCCTCTGACGGTAAAAGAGATGATCCAGGCGCTGGCGGATGCGCGTTATGACGACAACATCGGCGTGATCATTCTGACTGGTGCAGGCGATAAAGCGTTCTGCTCCGGTGGTGACCAGAAAGTACGTGGTGATTACGGCGGCTATAAAGATGATTCCGGCGTACATCACCTGAACGTGCTGGACTTCCAGCGTCAGATCCGTACCTGTCCAAAACCGGTTGTCGCGATGGTGGCTGGCTACTCCATCGGTGGCGGTCACGTCCTGCACATGATGTGCGACCTGACTATCGCGGCTGATAATGCCATCTTCGGTCAGACTGGCCCGAAAGTCGGTTCCTTCGACGGCGGCTGGGGCGCTTCCTACATGGCTCGCATCGTTGGACAGAAAAAAGCGCGTGAAATCTGGTTCCTGTGCCGTCAGTACGACGCGAAACAGGCGCTGGATATGGGTCTGGTGAACACCGTTGTACCGCTGGCGGATCTGGAAAAAGAAACCGTCCGTTGGTGCCGCGAAATGTTGCAAAACAGCCCGATGGCGCTGCGCTGCCTGAAAGCTGCACTGAACGCCGACTGTGACGGGCAGGCGGGGCTGCAGGAGCTGGCGGGCAACGCCACCATGCTGTTCTATATGACGGAAGAAGGTCAGGAAGGTCGCAACGCTTTCAACCAGAAACGTCAGCCTGATTTCAGCAAATTTAAACGGAATCCGTAATGCGTAGCGCGCAGGTATACCGCTGGCAGATCCCCATGGACGCGGGGGTGGTTCTGCGCGACAGGCGGTTAAAAACCCGCGACGGGCTGTATGTTTGCCTGCGTGAGGGCGAGCGCGAAGGGTGGGGGGAGATCTCCCCACTGCCGGGCTTCAGTCAGGAAACCTGGGAAGAGGCGCAAAGTGTGCTGCTTGCCTGGGTAAATAACTGGCTGGCAGGCGATTGCGAATTACCGCAGATGCCTTCCGTTGCCTTTGGCGTAAGTTGTGCATTGGCGGAGCTGGCAGATACGCTCCCGCAGGCGGCCAATTACCGTGCGGCACCGCTGTGTAATGGCGATCCTGACGATCTGATCCTCAAACTTGCCGATATGCCTGGCGAGAAAGTGGCGAAGGTCAAAGTGGGATTGTACGAAGCCGTGCGCGACGGCATGGTGGTGAATCTGTTGCTGGAGGCAATTCCTGATCTGCATTTGCGTCTTGACGCGAACCGCGCCTGGACACCGCTGAAAGGCCAGCAGTTTGCCAAATACGTTAACCCGGATTATCGCCACCGCATCGCGTTTCTCGAAGAGCCGTGCAAAACCCGCGATGATTCGCGTGCGTTTGCCCGTGAAACCGGCATTGCCATTGCCTGGGATGAAAGCTTGCGCGAGCCGGATTTTGCCTTTGTAGCTGAAGAGGGCGTGCGCGCGGTAGTTATCAAACCCACGCTCACGGGCAGCCTGGATAAAGTACGCGAGCAAGTGCAGGCGGCGCATGCGCTGGGGCTGACGGCGGTGATCAGTTCTTCCATTGAGTCGAGCTTAGGTCTAACGCAACTGGCGCGGATTGCTGCCTGGTTAACGCCAGACACCATTCCGGGACTGGACACGCTGGATCTGATGCAGGCGCAGCAGGTTCGTCGCTGGCCGGGGAGCCTGCTGCCGTTAGTGGACGTTGATGCACTGGAGCAGCTGTTATGATCTTCTCTGACTGGCCGTGGCGTCACTGGCGGCAAGTGCGGGGAGAAGCCATCGCCTTACGTCTCAATGACGAGCAACTCAACTGGCGCGAGCTTTGTGCTCGCGTCGATGAATTAGCCTCCAGCTTTGCGGTGCAGGGTGTGGTTGAGGGCAGCGGCGTGATGTTGCGGGCGTGGAATACGCCGCAAACGCTGCTGGCCTGGCTGGCGTTACTGCAATGCGGGGCGCGGGTGTTGCCCGTGAACCCTCAGCTGCCGCAACCGCTGCTTGAGGAATTGCTGCCCAATCTTACGCTGCAATTTGCGCTGGTGCCGGAAGGGGAAAACACGTTTCCGGCGTTAGCGTCGCTGCACATTCAGCTGGTTGAAGGCGCACATGCCGCGGCGTGGCAGCCGACGCGTCTGTGCTCAATGACGTTAACCTCTGGTTCCACTGGCTTGCCGAAAGCCGCTGTTCATACTTATCAGGCTCATCTTGCCAGCGCCGAAGGGGTGTTATCGCTGATTCCTTTTGGTGATCACGATGACTGGTTGCTCTCTTTACCGCTGTTTCACGTCTCCGGTCAGGGAATTATGTGGCGCTGGTTATACGCTGGTGCGCGGATGACGGTGCGTGATAAACAGCCATTGGAGCAAATGCTGGCAGGTTGTACTCACGCTTCACTGGTGCCAACACAACTCTGGCGTTTGCTGGTTAACCGTAGTTCCGTTTCCCTGAAAGCGGTTTTACTTGGCGGCGCGGCTATCCCGGTCGAGTTGACGGAACAGGCGCGCGAGCAGGGGATTCGGTGCTTTTGCGGCTATGGTCTGACCGAGTTTGCCTCCACGGTGTGTGCGAAAGAAGCCGACGGTCTGGCAGACGTTGGTTCGCCGCTGCCGGGTCGGGAAGTGAAAATCGTTAATGATGAAGTGTGGCTGCGGGCTGCCAGTATGGCAGAAGGTTACTGGCGTAATGGGCAACGGGTTCCACTGGTTAATGACGAAGGCTGGTACGCCACGCGCGATCGCGGTGAGATGTATAATGGCAAGTTGACCATTGTCGGACGTTTAGACAATCTATTCTTCAGTGGCGGTGAGGGTATTCAGCCGGAAGAAGTCGAGCGCGTTATTGCTGCACATCCTGCGGTTTTGCAGGTGTTTATCGTTCCCGTTGCCGACAAGGAGTTTGGTCATCGGCCGGTAGCGGTGGTGGAGTATGACCAGCAAAGCGTTGATCTTGACGAATGGGTGAAAGATAAGCTGGCTCGTTTTCAACAACCGGTGCGCTGGCTGACTCTGCCGCCGGAGCTGAAAAACGGCGGTATTAAAATTTCACGTCAGGCGCTAAAAGAGTGGGTGAAACGCCAGCAATAATTAACCCTCCGTTTCACTTCTCATTTCTGCCATTCCATTGCCGTTGATAAAGAGTTTATCTGTTAATCTGTAAATTGATGTGAAAACTCTTAGCAAACAGGATAATGCAATGGAATGGCTGGTCAAAAAATCGTGCTGCAATAAACAAGATAACAGACATGTAATTATGCTCTGCGATGCTGGCGGCGCGATAAAAATGATCGCCGAAGTGAAGAGTGACTTCGCCGTGAAAGTGGGGGATTTACTCTCGCCTTTGCAGAATGCGCTTTACTGTATTAATCGTGAAAAGCTGCACACGGTGAAAGTCCTTTCTGCAAGCTGTTATAGCCCCGATGAGTGGGAACGGCAGTGTAAAGCGGCAGGGAAAACTCAGTAACGTTGTTTTGTTGTGGGCAGGAAAATCAGCATCAACCCGCTCATAATACAGGCTACTCCCAGTAGTGCTTTCAGCGAAAAAGTCCCTTCCCAGCCGGGAAGTACCATTGAAGCAATCCATACCAGCACATAACTCATACTGAGCAAGGCATAGGCTTTGCTTAGCGCAAGTTTATGTAGTGTTTTATACCAACAAAAAACGGAAAGCAGATAACCCAGCAGCCCGAGCAACAGTATCCGGGCATCCAGGCCAAAAGCTAACAGCGCCGCGATAAAATCCCATAAGTGCGTCATTGGCGGCAGATGACTCGCCGCAAAACCCAGGCTTAATTGCGCAGCGGAGGCGATAATGACGCTGAATAATCCCCACATCAGGCCCACTACACCGTACTCCCGAGGATCACAATGCCGCCAATAATGAACGCCACCCCACACCAGTGACGCAGCGATACCGGCTCGTGCCACAGTTTTACTGCAGCCAGCGTTACCCAGACAAAATTCAGACTTAACATCGGGTAGGCAATGCCTACCGGTACGTTCTGCAAGACCAGCAGCCAGAGCACCATTGCAAGGCCAAGACAAGCCAGCGCCAGTCCCAGCCACAGCACGATATGTTTGCGCCGTTTGTTTACCGTCGCAAAGCAGGTTGCCTGTTTCTGACACAACTGCCCGGCAACGCTAAGCAAGCTGGCAAAGACTAATGTTAACCAGATCATTTGGGCCGATACTGAATTAGCACCAGACGCTCCTGACGATCGATGACATCTGCGGGCGGAATGGCGAGACTATTGATATCTTCATCGCGGTCAACCGAAAGCACGAGTGTAATAATCCCCTCCTGACGATGTTGATTAAGCCAGTTTGCGAACTCATCACCGCTGACAAATCTCCCTTTTGCATCCGGATAATTAAGGCCATATTTCAACTCACCTGTCTGGCGATACATGATGATGTCATCGCGTTGCAGGCTCCATGCCAGACCTGCGGCAACACCGACGCTATCAGTAAGAATATAGCGGCTTGGCTGAAGTGATTCTTGTGTCATCTCGACAAAAAATTGCGGATGTTTTCCTTCCATGACTCTGTCAGGAATTGAAAATCCTACCAGCAACGCCAGCCCCAGCGGGCAAAGCGCGGCAAAAGGCCAGGTCTTTTCGACGTTTGTTAAGGTGTACCAGCCGAAAAATGCCCATAGCGAAAAAATAGACCAGGCACAAAAGACTTTATAGCTCTCGAAGGTTTGCCACACCGGTGTGTTCATTGGTCCCCAGGGGGAGACCACAAATGTGGCAATAATGCCAGTGACGCCAAAAGCGATATTAATCCAGCCATTAATCCGCAACGCCAGAGGATTATTTTTTGCAGCCAGCAATGCGTAATGCGCCATCAGCATTGCCAGAGGTGCAAAGCAGGAAAGAATATAGGTGGGCAATTTGCCTTTAGCGACGGAGAAAAACAGCAGCGGCATTATCGTCCAGCTCAACAAATAGACGGTTGCGGAATGCTTGCGGTTTTTCCAGCCAGCGTACAGTGCACCGGGGAGTAATCCCAGCCACGGCAGGCTACCGGCAATGACGACCGGCAAGTAGTACCAGAACGGAGCTCTATGTTGGGCATCATCCAGTGCAAAGCGTTGAATATGCTCAACCCAGAAAAAATAATGCCAGAAGTCAGGCTCCCGCTGCGCTATCGCCAGTCCCCAGGGGAGAACCGTCAGTACGCAACTGATAACCGCCAGCCAGCCGTAAATAAAGAGATCTTTCCAGCGTTTTTGCGTTGCTACCCATGGCAGCACGCTTAATACCGGCACGGCAAGGGCGAGAAAACCTTTGGTCATCACCCCCATGCCGCAGGTGATTCCCAGCAGTAAAAATCCTGCGCTTTTGCCTTTCCACGTCTGTGCCTGCATTGCCAGCCAGAAGCTGCACATTCCCGCCACCAGCCAGAAGGCAATAAACGGATCGAGCACGGCATAAGTGCCGATGGCATAGACAATAAACAATGAGAGATAAATTACTGTGGCGAGTAAAGCCAGACGTTTATCGCGCCATAAGCGCAGAGTAAACCAGGTCACCAGCGCGGCAGTTAACAGGGTCGCAAAGATAACGCCTGCCCGCACACCAAAGTTATTCGCGCCAAATAGCCATTGCCCAATGCTGTTAATCCAGTATCCGGCAATGGGTTTTTCGAAATAACGTAGCCCTAACAGATGGGGAACAATCCAGTCGCCGGATGCCAGCATTTCCCGACTGATTTCCGCATAACGCGTTTCATCTGGTTGCCAGAGCAGACGCGTGCTGATCGGTAACAGGTAATAGCAGGCAATAAATGCGAAGAGGCCGATAAGGTAACGTACCGATTTCATCAGTGACTACCCGCAATTTGTTGGCAACCCAGCCAGCCTTCACGTCCGGCAATATTTCCGCGAACAACTTGTCCGAGCGGCAACGTCCCTGATAACAGTTCGCTTAAAGGGCAAAATGTCACGCCTTCCTGAGCTGCGCGTTTCAGGAGATCCACAAAATTATGCTGATAAGCGCAGCCTTCAACTTCGGCATGAATGGTATAAACCGGCGTGCCTTTATCTCGCTGGATGCGGTTGAGTAACCAACCGTTAAAATCTTCTGCTTTCACATCCCGACCAATCACTTCATCCCAGGTGGGTAAGGTCACCGGAATTTGCGCAGTGCCAGGGGTTCCTGATTCGAGCAATGGACGAAACGGCATCGCCCCACGACAATCGCTGTTGTAGCGCAAATGGAACGCTTCTTTTGCTTCGATCACCTGTTGGTCAGCACGCCAGCCAGCAGCGGCAGAACAGGTTACCGGTTGACCGATAATCTCTTCCAGGGTGCGAAGGCCGCGTGCAATATCGTCGATCATTGTTTGCCGATCCCAATTACCGCTATGGGCTTGCCAGGCATGGTGATCCCAGGCGTGCAGGCCGACTTCGTGATGTTTAGCCGCTTCACGAATGATATCGGCATTGGCATGACCAATCTCTTTACCTGGCCAGGCCGTACCTGCCAGTAAAATATCCCAGCCATAAAGCGATGCCGCGTTTGAGCGCAGCATCTTCCACAAAAACTGTGGCTTCACCAGTCGCCAGAGATGGCGGCCCATATTGTCCGGGCCGACGCTGAAAAAAATGCTGGCCTGAATATTATGCTTACTCAAGATTTCCAGCAGACGCGGCACGCCTTCACGGGTGCCACGAAAGGTATCGACATCAATGCGTAAGCCGACTTTGGTCATGATGGTTTATCCGTAAGATCAACGGTGCGCAGGAAGAAATCCAGCGTTTCGTCGATGGTTTCCTGCATATCAATTTTCGGTTCCCAGTCCAGGCAGCGGCGGGCATTGCGGATGCTCGGTTTACGATGCTCTACGTCCTGATATCCTTTGCCATAGTAGCTGCTACTTTCGACAACACGAAAGCCCGCAAACGGTGGGAAGTAATGGCGCAGCGGATGTTTTTCGAAGCTCGCCAGCAGCATCTCACCCAGTTCTTCAATGCTCGCTTCGTTCTCAGGATTGCCAATGTTGATAATTTCGCCATCGCAGCGATTTCCCGCATTTTCGATAATGCGGTATAACGCCTCGATACCATCGCGAATATCAGTAAAGCAGCGTTTTTGTTTTCCGCCATCAATCAGCTTAATCGGTGAACCTTCTACCAGATTGAGAATGAGTTGCGTAATAGCGCGGGAGCTGCCAATTCGCGCTGCATTAAGGTTATCCAGTCGTGGCCCCATCCAGTTAAACGGGCGGAAGAGGGTGAACTGTAAACCTTCTTTTTCGCCATAGGCCCAGATCACTCGATCAAGTAATTGTTTAGACACCGAATAAATCCAGCGTGGTTTATTCACCGGGCCGACGATTAAATTAGAATGGTCCTCATCGAAGTATTTATCGCTACACATCCCATAAACTTCTGAAGTCGACGGGAAGATGATTCGCTTACGGTACTTCACGCAGTAGCGGATAATGCGCAGATTCTCTTCGAAATCGAGTTCAAATACGCGCAGCGGGTTGCGGGTATATTCAATCGGCGTGGCTATCGCCACCAGCGGCAACACGACATCACATTTTTTGACGTGATACTCAATCCATTCGGAATGAATACTGATATCGCCTTCGACAAAGTGAAAATGCGGATGATTCATAAAACGGCTTATCGCATCGCTGCCAATATCCAGACCGTAAACTTCATAATGATCTTCGCGCAGCAGGCGTTCTGTCAGATGGTTGCCAATAAAGCCATTCACCCCGAGGATGAGTACCCGGGTACGGCGTCGGGCGGCACAGGCAGGCTGGCTATTCAAGCGTGAACCTTGCACCAGGCCCAGCGTCTGCGCTAATTGCGAGCCCTGCATAGTAATGCCGTCGCCCGCCTGTCCAGTGACGATTTCCAGCGCGCCATCGCCACAGGCAATCAGCAGTGGTGCAACAGAAATCACGCTCCCCGGCTGTGCTTTGCTGGCATGAGGATGAACACGCGACGACCAGACGGTGAATTTCTGATTGCCAACATAGCTGAAGGCACCCGGCCACGGATCGGCAACGGCACGCACCATGTTGTGCAGTACGGATGCCGACTTATGCCATTCGAGGAAACTGTCATCCGGCGTTCTGCGACCAAAACAGGTGGCTTCGTTTTCGCGCTGGGCGATTTCCAGAATATTACCGTGTTTAATGGCGGGTAATGTCTGTTCCAGTAGCTGGCGCGCGGCATGGCACAATTTATGATGCAGCGTAATGGCGATATCGTCTGGCGCAATGGCAACGCGCAGTTGTGCCACAATGGCCCCGGCATCGGCACGTTTCACCATTCGGTGCAATGTAACGCCAGTTTCCGTTTCACCGTTCACCAGCACCCAGTTCAGCGGCGCGCGACCACGATATTTTGGTAACAGCGAACCATGCAGATTAAATGCACCTCTCGGAGCGAGCTGCAAAATCTCATCGCAAATAAGATGGCGATAATAAAAAGAGAAAATCACCTCTGGTGATAGTTGGGCAATGCGTTCCACCCACAACGGATGATTAACGTTATCCGGCGCATAAACTGGAATGCCTCTTTCCGCTGCCAGTCGGGCAACCGAACCATAAAAGGCTTTTTCACCGGGATTATCAGTATGGGTAAAAATGGCGCTAATTTCGTAACCGGCAGCCAGCAGGGCTTCAATACCGAGGCATCCCATATCGTGGTAGGCAAAAACGACGGTTTTCATTATTCATTTTCCTTGCTGGATGGACGGATAACTTGCTGAACAAAATAGCGGGGGCGGGCGCGGACATCGGTGTAGATCCTGCCGATATATTCACCGAGCAATCCCATGCCGATAAACTGAGCGCCAATAAAAGTAAACAGCACGGCAAATAGCATAAAGACGCCTTCTGCCGCCCATTGGGGTCCGAAGGTCAGGCGTAAAATCACCAGCAGCACCGCAATGCTAAAACCGCCAATCGCAATAATGCTGCCGAGCAGACTCAGCATACGTAGCGGCGTTGTGGTAAGACAGGTCACCAGGTCGTACATCAAATTAATCAGGCGCATAAAGCTGTATTTGGATTCACCAAACTCACGCTCGGCATGGTGCACTGGAATTTCAATGGCACGGCGGGCGAAGATATTCGCCAGAATCGGGATAAAGGTGCTGCGTTCATGGCAGTGCAACATCGCATCGACAATATGACGGCGATAGGCGCGCAGCATACAACCATAGTCACCCATCGCTTTGCCTGTGGTGCGCTGAATAAGCCGGTTAATCATCTTTGAAGCGGTTTTACGAAACCAGCTGTCCTGGCGGTTCTGGCGTACAGTCCCTACCACGTCGTAACCTTCATCGGCTTTTGCCACCAGACGGGGGATTTCCTCTGGCGGATTCTGGAGATCGGCATCGAGGGTAATAATTAAGTCGCCGGTGACGTGACTGAATCCCGCCATAATCGCTGAATGTTGCCCGTAATTGCGGTTAAGCAAGATAGACACAATATGGCTGCCCTCCGCTTGTGAGGCTTCGACCAGCATATGCGCGGAATTATCGCTACTGCCGTCATCAATCAGCAGGATTTCATACTCTTTCCCCAGTGATTCACAGGCTGCGGTGGTGCGCCTGATTAATTCCGGTAAGCTTTCCTGCTCGTTATAAACGGGAATAACCACCGAGACTTTCTTAACAGGGTGGATTTCAAACATGGCTCATTGTCCTGCGAGTTGCTGAAGGGCTGTGATGACGCGGTCGGCATCGGCGGTGGTCATATCCGGGAACAGCGGCAACGAACAGATGCGTTCGCTATTCCATTCGGTATTCGGTAACGACAGCGTGGGAAAACGCTCGCGATAATATTTTTGTGTGTGAGCGGCGCGGAAATGTAACCCGGTACCAATGCCTCTTTCTTTTAACGCTTCCATCAACGCATCGCGACTGATACCACAACGTTGTTCATCGACACGAATAATAAACAGATGCCAGGCATGAACGTGCGGCCAGGCGGGAAGGCTTAATGGCTGAAAGGGGAGAGCTGCCAGTGCTTGCTGATATTGCTGGGCAATTTCGCGCCGACGGGTGTTGAGGTGCTCTAATTTGACTAACTGTGTCAGGGCAATCGCGGCGTTAATATCGGTCAGATTGTACTTATAGCCCGGCGTTAAGACTTCAGCCTGCGGTGCACGGCCCCAGGTATGTCTGTCATAGGCATCGACACCCAGACCGTGAAATTTCAGCATCCGCAGCTGGCGGGCAAGATTTTCATTATCAGTAACAATCAGGCCACCTTCCGCACAGGTAATATTTTTGATGGCGTGAAACGAAAAAATAGCAGTACCTTTTGCGCCAATATGTCGCCCTTTGTAATACGTACCGACGGCATGGGCAGCATCTTCGATAACTGCGATGCCGTAACGTTCGCCAATGGCGCGAATGGCGTCAATATCTGCTGGCGCACCGGCATAATGCACCGGAATGATGGCTTTAGTGCGTGGCGTAATGGCTGCTTCGATCGCTTCAGGCGTGACCATCAGCGTATCGCGGTCGACATCCACCATTACCGGCGTTGCACCCAGCAAGGAAATCATATTGAGGGTTGAAACCCAGGTCAGGGAAGGCGTAATCACTTCATCGCCCTTGCCAATTTCCAACGCCATTAGCGTGATATGCATTCCGGCGGTGGCTGAACTGACCGCGATGGCATGCTGATTTCCCGTCAACTGGCAAAAAGCTTGTTCAAGCGCCTGATTCTTCGGACCGGTTGTGATCCAACCGGATTCGAGAACCTCTTTAACTGCAGCGAGTTCCTCTACGCCCATTGCTGGTCGCGAAAAAGGCAAAAATCCTGACATTTTTTTTCCATCCGTCATTGAATACCTGTCCACTTATATTTGCTATAAAGAGTGTTGTGTATATTTTGCCATTTGGAGCAAAATTTTAAGGATAGAATATTAACTTAACCTTAAGAAACTAATATTAGACGTAAATATTGAAATTTTTATATTTTTTCTTATTTAGACTTTGCATTTGGCAAAATTTTGAGGCATTTTGCCGGCATCATAGGATTTTTAATATTACACCAACTGCTAATTATCGCCAGAAAAGTCGCTCAATTTCACGGTAATTGTCTGGTTGCGCTTGTCTACAGGTGGAGTTTACGTGTTAGCTTTTTGCCGATCTTCGTTGAAGTCAAAAAAATATTTCATCATTTTACTGGCGCTCGCTGCGATTGCCGGACTGGGTACTCATGCCGCCTGGAGTAGCAATGGTTTGCCACGCATCGACAATAAAACACTGGCCAGACTGGCACAGCAGCACCCGGTTGTCGTTTTGTTTCGCCATGCTGAACGTTGCGATCGTTCAACCAATCAATGCTTGTCAGATAAAACAGGTATTACGGTCAAAGGTACCCAGGATGCCCGTGAACTGGGCAACGCTTTTAGTGCTGATATCCCTGATTTTGATCTCTATTCCAGTAATACCGTCCGGACTATTCAGTCGGCGACCTGGTTTTCGGCGGGTAAAAAGCTGACGGTAGATAAACGATTTCTTCAATGCGGTAATGAGATTTATAGTGCAATTAAAGACTTACAACGCAAAGCACCTGATAAAAATATCGTTATTTTTACCCATAATCATTGCCTGACATATATTGCTAAAGATAAGCGTGATGCGACATTTAAACCTGATTATCTGGATGGTTTAGTCATGCATGTGGAAAAAGGCAAAGTTTATCTGGATGGGGAATTCGTTAACCACTAAATTTTCAATCTGACAGCCAGTGATGGCTGTCATCATTGTTAAAGAAGACCTTTCAAACGTAACGTTTTTCGGGTGGCAACATTCAAATCATAATGCACCAGATCTTCAGGTTTTACCCACGCGTAGTCCTGAAACTCTTCGTTTATTTTCACATCTCGGTTGGCAGAAACGCAGTCAAAAATCAGGTAAATCATATAAATCTCTTCCTTGCGACCATCTGCATACGTCTTGGTGCGAATATCATCGCTGAAGGTCCACGGCGTGATTTCTGTCAAAAGCAGCTGTTCTCCCAGTTCTTCGCGAATTTCGCGGCGTAGTGCCTCTTCAATTCGTTCGCCAGGCTCCACGCCGCCACCCGAAAGCGCCCATTGACCGGGGAAAACGCCGCGATCGTCGGCCATTTTACACAGCAAATAAGCACCATCATTTTGAATCAAAGGGCATACAATAGTCCGTTGTCGCACAGGGGTATTCCTTATAAATAAAAAGAAACCATGAGAATACGGTAACTCAGAAATATGTGAAAGTGACAGTAATCTCTTTTGCGATGATAACTACATTTATTATTATTTTTGTGTGTATCGATAAAGTGTGTTTATTTTTTCGGCGTTTAATTATTTAAGAAGTATTTAGTTACAATAAGTGACTAGATCCCTTTTTTCGCTCATTGAATCCTCTGCGCCAGGCAGTACAATCCCGCAGCTTTGGGAATTTTAATTAATTGCTTGTGGGAAAGGGGATAATGAAAAAAATTGCGCTAGCAGGTCTGGCCGGAATGCTGTTGGTTTCTGCATCGGTCAATGCAATGAGCATCAGCGGCCAGGCGGGTAAAGAATACACCAATATTGGTGTCGGTTTTGGGACTGAATCGACGGGCCTGGCGTTAAGCGGTAACTGGACACATAACGACGACGACGGTGATGCCGCGGGCGTGGGGCTGGGGTTGAATCTGCCTCTCGGACCATTAATGGCGACCGTTGGCGGAAAAGGCGTTTACACCAACCCGAACGATGGTGATGAAGGTTATGCAGCGGCAGTTGGCGGTGGTTTGCAGTGGCAAATTGGTGACAGCTTCCGCTTGTTTGGTGAGTATTACTACTCTCCGGATTCGCTCTCCAGCGGAATTAAAAGTTATGAAGAAGCGAATGCTGGCGCGCGTTACACCATTATGCGTCCAGTCAGCATTGAGGCTGGCTACCGTTACCTGAACCTGGCAGGTAAAAATGGCAATCGTGATAACGCCATTGCTGATGGTCCGTATGTTGGGGTAAATGCCAGCTTCTGACGCCTTCCGGCGCGGCGTTCTGTCGCGCCATTCAGTTTCTTACTACGCCCTGTCTCCCTTTGCGTTATAGTGATTCGATAACAAAAGCAGGAGATAACCATGTTAAAAGTGGAAATGTTATCCACCGGGGATGAAGTGTTACACGGGCAAATCGTTGACACTAACGCTGCCTGGCTGGCCGATTTTTTCTTTCATCAGGGGCTGCCATTATCTCGCCGCAATACGGTGGGGGATAATCTTGATGACTTAGTCACCATTCTTCGCGAACGTAGTCAGCACGCCGATGTGCTGATCGTTAACGGCGGGCTGGGACCGACCAGTGATGATTTAAGCGCACTCGCCGCTGCGACAGCAAAAGGTGAAGGCCTGGTGCTGCATGAAGCCTGGCTCAAAGAGATGGAACGCTATTTCCATGAACGGGGACGAGTAATGGCACCGAGCAACCGTAAACAAGCGGAGCTGCCTGCCAGTGCTGAATTTATCAATAACCCGGTAGGCACTGCCTGTGGTTTTGCCATACAGCTTAATCGTTGCCTGATGTTCTTTACCCCCGGCGTACCGTCAGAATTTAAGGTGATGGTCGAGCACGAAATCCTGCCGCGCCTGCGCGAGCGTTTTTCTTTACCACAGCCGCCGGTTTGCCTGCGTTTGACTACCTTTGGTCGTTCGGAA
The DNA here is from genome assembly GCF_011754335.1 of Escherichia sp. E.sYA108. Taxonomy (NCBI): domain Bacteria; kingdom Pseudomonadati; phylum Pseudomonadota; class Gammaproteobacteria; order Enterobacterales; family Enterobacteriaceae; genus Escherichia; species Escherichia sp. E.sYA108. Next base: position 1,637,234 of record NZ_JAAQVZ010000001.1, read on the forward strand.
AGCGATCTGGCACAAAGCCTGGACACTCTACAACTGCCGCCGGGCGTAACAATGGGCTATCGCTCCTCAATGCCGATTATCGAACTGAAACTCACCGGACCGGCAAGCGAGGAACAGGCGATGGAAAAACTGTGGCTGGACGTTAAACGTGTTGCCGGACAGAGCGTGATTTTCGAAGGCACCGAAGGACTGCCCGCGCAGATCAGTCGCGAATTGCAGAGCCGCCAGTTCAGCCTGACGCTGAGCGAGCAATTCACCGGTGGTTTATTGGCTTTGCAACTTTCTCGCGCAGATGCTCCATTGCTGGCGTGTGAAGTGGTTCCTTCACAGGAGGAAACCCTGGCGCAAACTGCGCACTGGATTACAGAACGGCGGGCGAACCATTTTGCTGGGTTGGCACTGGCTGTTTCTGGTCTGGAAGATGAGCATCTCAACTTTGCACTAGCCACGCCAGACGGCACTTTCGCTTTGCGTGTACATTTCAGTGCCACACGCTACAGTCTGGCTATTCGCCAGGAAGTCTGCGCAATGATGGCGCTTAATATGCTACGCCGTTGGTTAAACGGCCAGGACATCGCCAGCGAGCATGGCTGGATTGAGGTTGTTGAGTCCATGACCTTATCTGTCTGATTCCGCCACTCTGTGCCGGTTTACTGCACCGGCACATTCCCCCTCCGGCAAAATTTGTCCAACCTGTTGTACTCAATAAGAAAAAATCCGTGCGCTGATTCACAAATTTGTGCGTAATTTCTCCAGTCCGCTGGACGAGAAACGGGATTTGATGCGCTTCACAATTTTACTCCCCCTGAGCAACGAGACTGATTCCAGTATCTAAGACTGGAGTCCAGTATGTTGGAATCAAGCAAAGTTCCCGCCCTGACACGGGCTATTGATATTCTCAATTTGATTGCCCGGATTGGCCCCTGTAGTGCTGCGACGATCATTGACACATTGGGGATCCCTAAAAGCACAGCCTATTTGCTGCTTAATGAACTCAGGCGTCAGCGTTTTCTTAGCCTTGATCACCAGGAAAATTTTTGTTTGTGGACCAGGCTGGTGGAGCTTTCCGGTCATGCGTTAAGCAAGATGGATCTCCGGGAACTGGCTCGACCGCGTTTGACGCAACTGATGGATACCACCGGGCTGTTATGTCACCTGGGGATTATTGATAACGGCAGCGCTTATTACATTTTGAAAGTGGAGTCATCAGCCACTATCAGCGTGCGTTCCCATGAAGGAAAAAGCCTTTCGCTTTATCGCTCCGGAATAGGTAAATGCCTGCTTGCCTGGCAACCTGAAGCTGTACAGAAAAGTATTATCGAAGAGCTGGTCTGGGAGCAGATGACACCCACCACCATTACCCATCCACAACGGCTCTACGAGGAACTGGCGCGTATTCGCCGTCAGGGCTGGAGCTATGACAACGGCGAAGATTATGCCGATGTCCGTTGTGTCGCTGCGCCGGTGTTTAACGCCAATAACGAGCTTACCGCTGCGATTTCGGTGGTCGGTACCCGCTTACAAATCAATGAAGAATACCGTGATTATCTGGCGGGCAAGGCTATTGCCTGCGCCAGGGATATTTCACGTTTGTTGGGATGGAAAAGTCCCTTTGACTTACAGGCCTCATAACAATGGAGAACATCATGACCCTACCAAAAATCAAACAGGTTCGCGCCTGGTTTACTGGCGGTGCGACAGCAGAAAAAGGCGCTGGCGGCGGTGATTATCACGACCAGGGGGCGAATCACTGGATTGATGATCATATTGCCACCCCGATGAGTAAATACCGCGATTACGAGCAGTCACGCCAGTCATTTGGCATTAACGTTCTTGGCACGTTGATTGTTGAAGTTGAAGCAGAAAACGGCCAGACCGGATTCGCTGTTTCGACAGCCGGTGAAATGGGCTGTTTTATTGTCGAAAAACATCTTAACCGTTTCATTGAGGGTAAATGCGTCAGTGATATCAAACTGATCCACGATCAAATGCTCAATGCCACCCTGTATTACTCCGGCTCTGGTGGCCTGGTGATGAATACGATTTCCTGTGTCGATCTGGCTCTGTGGGATCTGTTCGGCAAAGTGGTCGGGCTTCCGGTTTATAAACTTTTAGGTGGTGCAGTTCGTGATGAAATTCAGTTCTACGCCACAGGTGCGCGTCCGGATCTGGCAAAAGAGATGGGCTTTATCGGTGGCAAAATGCCGACGCACTGGGGGCCACATGATGGTGATGCGGGGATCCGCAAAGATGCCGCTATGGTCGCGGATATGCGTGAAAAATGCGGTGAGGATTTCTGGTTAATGCTCGACTGCTGGATGAGTCAGGACGTGAACTATGCCATCAAACTGGCCCACGCTTGCGCGCCCTATAACCTGAAATGGATCGAAGAGTGCCTGCCGCCACAGCAGTATGAAGGTTATCGCGAACTGAAACACAACGCACCAGCGGGGATGATGGTCACCAGCGGTGAGCACCACGGCACACTGCAATCTTTCCGTACGCTTTCAGAAACCGGTATCGACATTATGCAGCCGGATGTTGGCTGGTGCGGTGGCTTAACCACGCTGGTGGAAATTGCCGCAATCGCCAAATCAAGGGGGCAACTGGTGGTGCCACACGGTTCGTCTGTTTACTCCCACCATGCGGTGATCACCTTCACCAATACGCCATTCAGCGAATTCCTGATGACCAGCCCGGATTGTTCAACGATGCGTCCGCAATTTGATCCGATTCTGCTTAATGAGCCAGTACCGGTGAATGGTCGTATTCATAAATCAGTGCTTGATAAACCCGGTTTCGGCGTCGAACTCAATCGTGACTGCAATTTGAAACGCCCCTACAGCCACTAATCACTCCGGGCGTTGCTGTGACAACGGTAACGCCCACATATTCTAAGGAGCTTTTTATGAGCACCGCTTTGCTTGACGCCGTGGTGAAGAAAAACCGCGCGCGTTTAATTCCGTTTATGTTGGCGCTGTATGTGCTGGCGTTTCTCGACCGTTCGAATATTGGTTTTGCCAAACAGACCTACCAGATTGATACCGGGCTGAGTAATGAAGCTTATGCGCTGGGAGCAGGCATTTTCTTTGTGGTATACGCGTTTCTGGGGGTTCCGGCGAATCTTTTGATGCGCAAACTGGGGGCCAGAACCTGGATTGGTACGACAACACTGCTGTGGGGATTTCTTTCGGCTGCCATGGCATGGGCCGATACTGAAGCGAAATTTCTGATCGTTCGCACTCTGCTTGGTGCTGCGGAGGCCGGTTTTTTCCCTGGTATGATTTATCTCACTTCGCAATGGTTTCCGCAGCGTAATCGCGCCAGCATTATGGGGCTGTTCTATATGGGCGCACCGCTGGCGTTAACACTGGGATCACCGCTTTCCGGCGCGCTGCTGGAGATGCATGGATTTATGGGGCATCCCGGCTGGTTCTGGATGTTTGTGATTGAAGGATTGCTGGCAGTCGGCGCTGGGGTATTCACATTCTTTTGGCTTGATGACACACCGGAGCAGGCACGTTTTCTGAGTAAACAAGAAAAAACGTTACTTATCAATCAACTGGCAAGTGAAGAACAACAGAAAGTGACTTCGCGACTGAGCGATGCGTTGCGTAATGGGCGAGTCTGGCAACTGGCGATTATCTACCTGACCATTCAGGTGGCGGTTTACGGATTAATTTTCTTCCTGCCGACCCAGGTTGCTGCATTGCTGGGGACAAAAGTGGGCTTTACGGCGTCGGTGGTCACCGCCATTCCGTGGGTTGCGGCCTTGTTTGGGACCTGGCTTATTCCGCGCTACTCCGATAAAACCGGCGAACGGCGTAATGTCGCAGCGCTGACATTACTGGCGGCGGGCATTGGTATTGGTCTGTCCGGGCTGCTTTCTCCAGTACTGGCGATCGTAGCACTGTGTGTTGCAGCCATCGGGTTTATTGCCGTGCAACCGGTGTTCTGGACGATGCCGACACAGCTTCTTTCCGGTACGGCGCTGGCTGCGGGGATTGGTTTTATAAACCTGTTTGGTGCAGTGGGCGGGTTTATTGCCCCGATCCTGCGCGTGAAAGCAGAAACGTTATTTTCCAGCGATGCGGCGGGATTACTGACGCTGGCAGCGGTGGCGGTCATCGGTTCGCTGATTATTTTCACTCTGCGTGTAAATCGCACTGTTGCGCAGACCGACGTGGCACATCATTAAATAGTTTAAGGAACACGATGAACGCATTATTAACCAATCCCTTTAAAGAACGTTTACGCAAGGGCGAAGTGCAAATTGGTCTGTGGTTAAGCTCAACGACTGCCTATATGGCAGAAATTGCCGCCACTTCCGGTTATGACTGGTTGCTGATTGACGGGGAGCATGCGCCAAACACCATTCAGGATCTTTATCACCAGCTACAGGCGGTAGCGCCCTATGCCAGCCACCCCGTGATCCGTCCGGTGGAAGGCAGTAAGCCGCTGATTAAACAAGTCCTGGATATTGGCGCGCAAACTCTACTGATCCCGATGGTCGATACTGCCGATCAGGCACGTCAGGTGGTGTCTGCCACGCGCTATCCTCCCTACGGTGAGCGTGGTGTTGGGGCCAGTGTGGCACGGGCTGCACGCTGGGGACGCATTGAGAATTACATGGCGCAAGTCAACGATTCGCTTTGTCTGTTGGTGCAGGTGGAAAGTAAAACGGCACTGGATAACCTGGACGAAATCCTCGATGTTGAAGGGATTGATGGCGTGTTTATTGGACCTGCGGATCTTTCTGCGTCGTTGGGCTACCCGGATAACGCCGGGCACCCGGAAGTGCAGCGAATTATTGAAACCAGCATTCGGCGGATCCGTGCTGCGGGTAAAGCGGCTGGTTTTCTGGCTGTGGCTCCTGATATGGCGCAGCAATGCCTGGCGTGGGGAGCGAACTTTGTCGCTGTTGGCGTTGACACGATGCTCTACAGCGATGCCCTGGATCAACGACTGGCGATGTTTAAATCAGGCAAAAATGGGCCACGCGTAAAAGGTAGTTATTGATATCAAAGGCCCATGGGGATCGGCTGTGGGCCTGTGTTAATTAGTGGTTATTCGCTGCCAGATCGGCTTCGCTTAGCTGAGTGGCCGCGAGCACCTGGTCACGATCAATGCCCTGCTCCAGCATGCGCAAAGCAATTTTAATGGCTTGTTCATGCATGCCTTCCTGCAAACCTTCTAATTTACCTTCCTGCCAGCCAATTTGATGTCCTTCCTGCCGTAGCCGTTCAGCAATAGTCATTAATCTCTCCTTTTGTAGTGGTGAACGTTCGGCAATCTCCTGAATAAAGCGGGTGAAACGGGAGGTATCGCCGCATTGCAGCAGATAATTAAACAGTGTTTGTAGCTGACTGTCATTAGTGAAGCCTCTAACCAAAAGCGTGGTGATCCTGTCGACCATACCGATTAAATCGCGGTCGCGAATATGCTTTTGAATCAGTTCCAGCAGAGCTATACGCCGATGTTGCATGATCTCATCGTCAGGTACGATGGTGATATCCACCAACGGAAAAGCTTCGGTGTACAACTGCCGGGCAAGTTGCGGATCGTCAAACTCATCCAGCCAGTTGAGTGAGTACGGGTAGGGCGAGGCTTCGCCATGATAAAACAGCAATGGCACCACCAGCGGAACTCTGTCATAGCCTTTATCCAGGTGACGCTGCATGGCGGCAGTGGCATAGCGCATTAGCCGAAAAGCCATATTCTTTTCTGCAGAGCTTTGATGTTCAATCACGCAGTAGATATAGCCGTCACCCTCGCTGGTTTCCACGGACCACAAAACATCCGAGTAGTAAGCGCGTAAACTTTTTTCAATAAAACTGGTGGGTTCCAGGCGTAAGGTTTGCAGGTTGCAAAGCTTGCGCAGCGGCTCTGGTAGATGTATTTCCAGAAAATCCCGTGCGGTTTCGGGTGTGAACATAAAGGTTTTAAACACCGCATCATGCGGGGAGGAGGTTGTTGATTCGGTCATGGTTGTCCGTCACCTGATATTTATGATGACGCGACATTACGGTTATCCCAGGCCTTTGACATCTGCCAGTTTCAGCCTTTGCGAGACGTTTTCAGAGGAATTTTCACTGCGTTGCAACGCATACATTGGGCACGGAATCGTGTACGCAAAAATGCCCGGTAACAACATGCTTACCGGGCATCAGAAAGGAGTTTAAGCCAGCGCCTGTGCCAGCAGCGTAATCGGATGTTCGCAGCGAAGACTTGTGGACATCTCAATCTGCCATTTGCAGGTTTCGCAGTCGGTGACCACCAGATCTGCGCCGCTCTCTTCTATCTGGCGGAACAGTGGTGCGCCGATGGCTTGTGAAGTGGGGTAGTTCTCTTTTTTGAAACCGTAAGTTCCCGCAATACCGCAGCACTGGGAATCCAGCACCGTTAACTCAAGCCCCGGGATTTTACGCAACAGCTCCAGGGTGTAGAGCGTCCAGCCCATTTTTTCCATATGGCACGGAGTGTGATAAACCACTTTCAGCGGCAGCGGTTTCAGCGGTAACGTTTTGCCTTCGTCCAGCTTGCGCCACAGCCAGCGGGTCGCCAGTTCGATATGATCGCGCAAGCCTTTGTTGTCGACATTCAGCACTTCCGGGTATTCGTCGCGCAGGGCAAATGTACACGTTGAGGAGGTGGCAATCACCGGAATGCCTTTTACTCCCACAGCTTCGCGGATCGACTCTACATTCGTAATTGCCTGTTTGCGTGCTTTATCGGTAAAACCGTTGGCGATCAGCGGTACGCCGCAGCATTTTTCTTTGCTGAGCAGTTGTACACCGGTACCCATCGCGTTGAGCACTTTAATTAAATCTTTGCCTAGCTGCGGATGGTTGTAGTTAACGAAGCAGCCGTGAAAGAAAGCGACCTGGTCTTTATACTGCGCTTGCTGAGCCGCCACACTGCGATACCAGCGACGGAACGTACCGAAGGAGTATTTCGGTAGCGTGCGACGGTGGTCGATTTTTAACGCCGCATCAAGCAACTGCCGCACCGGTTTCAGCGAGGTAGCAGTGTTGACGATGGGGGCGAACGGCGTGGAAACGCTACCCATCAGGTCGGTATGACTCAACACAAAATTACGCAGCGACGGGCGTGTGGTGTCATATTTCGCCCGCGCGCGCTGGATAATATCGCCAATCTTCACATCGGACGGGCAGGCGACTTCACAACGTTTGCAGTTGATGCAATATTTCAGCGCCTCGTCATACAGTGCACCATCTTTTAAACGCAGACGCTCGCCATCCGGCCCGGCTTGTTTTGGCCCCGGATAACCCGGATTCACCCGGCTCACCGGGCAGGCGGTGGTGCAGACGGTGCACTTAATGCAGTTTTCGAAGCTGGTGTCATTCATTGTTGGCCTCCTGCGCGTTGGGCAATCTGTTGAGCGACATGTAAAGCACTGACGGCACAAACACCGCCGCCGCATCCCTGGGCGATGGGATCAAATCCGCCCAGCACCGAACCGATGGCAAACAGGTTCTCAATGGTTTGCCCCGCCTGCGACGGGCGTAGCGCCTCATCAGTGGTTACACCGAACTGCTGCCACGGCTGCGGCGCAAAAAAATCGCCCTTATACCATTCACCCCGCGTAGCGGTTTGTAGCACATCAAGGCCGAGAATCGGCTCGCGAATGCCGTCACGTTCTGCCACCAGTCCGCCGCTAAAGAAACTGCCGCTCGCAAGCACCACAAATCGTGGGCGCAGCGGGATATCGGCGTGATTGCGCGTCCAGATTTCATTCACCACGCCATTTTTACAGGTCACTTTTTTCACTTCATCGCCCGGCATCCACACACCGCCCTGACGCACAAACTGACGCTGCAACTGGTTTTGCAGACGTATCCCCAGCACTGAAGGTGGTAGTGTTGGCAGAAGCATCAGTGAACAAGGTAGTTTTTCATTCAGCCAACGCCACAGTTTGTCATCGGCCAGGCCGAAACAGGCGGGCATCAGGATCATTTCACAGGTATTGGCGACAGGGATTAGCGCATCAATTATCAGCGGCCAGTTTTCTTCGTTATCAAGGAAACGGGCGATATTCACCGCGCGAAACTCGGTGGCGTTATTGCGCAGGACATCCAGTTCCGGCAGTTCTATTTCTGCGGTTTCAACGGCAAGGTCGAGTTCGCGCAACGAAGCCGCCGCAAGATGCGCCTGAAAATCCATCAGGCCGCTAATTCCCACCACGCATATTTTCTTCGCGGGCAGCGGCCAGACAGGGACTTCTGGCGAACTTAGCCAGGTTGAGCGCAGAGTGCCAAGCGGTGTAATCCGCTGGTGAGCCAGCTCTACGCTGCCCTGCAATTGCGCACCGCTTTCAGCGATTAATGCCTGCGCCTGGCAAGCGAGATCGAGCACGCGTTGTGGCCCGAGAAGAGTGTAAGGATGGGCAGGTGCCTGCTGACGCAAAGATTCCAGTCCACTGTGAATGTCTGTCACCGGTTGACCATCCGGCAGATGGCTCAGCAAATCCAGCGATCCAGATGAGAAATGCAGCGCGCTTTGACCACGAGTGACAATGGCACAGCGCAGGCCGTGTTTTTGCAGTTGCAGGCCACAGAGTAATCCGGCGAGGCCGCCGCCCATAATGACAGTATCAAAGCGCATCTTTCTGCTCCTTCTCCAGACCACACAATCCCTGATAAACCCAGCGGGTAAATTCGCTTTCGCGCAGTGCATCTCCCCAGGCGATGGGTTGCACGCCTTTCCAGCGTTCGTTTAGGAAGGTGGAAAGTTGCTCGATAGATTGCGCGGACGTCGTGACGTTAAAACGTTGCAGCAGTCCGGCAGCGCGGCAGGCGCAGAGTTCGCCCTGGCAGGTGCCCATCCCCACACGGGTACGACGGCGTAAATCCAGCAGGCTATTAACGTTTAAATTTTCTACCGCGTACTGCACTTCACCCGCAGTTACCGCTTCGCACTCACATACCAGGCTACGGTGCAGACGGCCTTCGCTCAGCCAGGCAGGCGTGCGATCGCCATGACGATAAACCGCAGAACCGCGCAGCGGGGCAGGCAGGGAGATGACTTTACGCAAGGTAGCTTCAGCGGGTTCCTGTGAACCAGGAAGTGCCAGATCGGCGGTCGTACAGGGGCGCGTGTTGCCCAGTTTGCGGCATACGGCGTCGGTAGCCCATTCCGCCATCAGCCGATAGGTCATCAGTTTGCCACCGGTGATGGTGATAAACCCGTCCAGACCATCGCGTTCAGCATGGTCGAGCAGCACGATGCCACGGCTGACGTTACGCCCGCTCGGATCGTCATCGCTGGCAACCAGCGGGCGTACGCCAGAGTAGGCCCGCAAAATGCGCGTTTTCGCCATCACGGGGGCCAGTTTTTCCCCTTCACGCAGCAGAATATCAACTTCTTCTGCCGTCACTCGATTATCGTCAATCTCGTTGTAATCAATACGTAAAGAGGTGGTGCCAATCAGCGAAATGGTATCGCCAGGCACCAGAATATCGGCGTCGGAAGGTTTGCGGCAGCGGTTGATCACATGCTGATTAATGCGGTGATCCATGATCAGCAGCGATCCTTTCGCCGGGAACATGCGAATGCGCAGATCGGCATATTCGGCAATGTGTTGCCCCCAGATCCCGGCGGCATTAACTACGACAGGCGCATGAAGTGCCTGAATTTCGCCGGTGAGATGGTTACGTACACGAACACCGCACACCGTCGCGCCTTCACGAATCAGCCCCGTGACTTCATGAGCGGTAAGGATAACGGCACCGTGTTCTTTGGCATCCAGCATGTTTGCTGCTGTCAGACGAAATGGATCAACGGTGCCATCCGGAACTTTCACCGCGCCAATCAGTGCCGGGTTAACGGCAGGTTCGATAATGCGCGCTTGCTGCGGCTCAATGGCTTCTGCGTTGATCCCTGCTTCTTCGCAGGCGCGGATAAAAGTGGCCTGGAAGGAGAGGTCATCTTCCGGCAGGGTGATAAACAGGCCGTTGGTTGGTTCTACGCAGTGACGTGCAATGCGTTTCAGGATCTGGTTTTCACTAATACATTCGCGGGCCGATTCCGCATCGGTTACCGCATAGCGCGCACCGCTGTGCAGCAGGCCGTGGTTACGCCCGGTGGCACCGGTTGCGATGTCGTGGCGCTCAACCAAAATCACGCGCAGCCCGCGCAGGGCACAGTCGCGGGCAATCCCGGCTCCCGTTGCGCCACCGCCAATGATAATCACGTCACTTGATTGCGAGTCGCGAGTTTTCATTGTTATCCCTCTGAAGTTCGTTTTTTACCATTTAGCCATAGTAAAAACATGAATTGTTTGATTTCGCGCATATTCGCTCATAATTCGAAAGTGAAACGTGATTTCATGCGTCATTCTGAACATTTCAACCATCGTATTTAATAATGTGTGCGGTAATTCACATTTAATTTATGAATGTTTTCTTAACATCGCGGCAACTCAAGAAACGGCAGGTTCTCCCACGGAATCAGGCTGTTAATCATAAATAAGACCACGGGCCACGGAGGCTATCAATGTTGAGTATTTTTAAACCAGCGCCACACAAAGCGCGCTTACCTGCCGCGGAGATCGATCCGACTTATCGTCGATTGCGCTGGCAAATTTTCCTGGGGATATTCTTTGGCTATGCTGCTTACTATTTGGTTCGTAAGAACTTTGCGCTCGCTATGCCTTATCTGGTTGAGCAGGGATTCTCACGCGGTGATTTAGGTTTTGCCCTTTCGGGGATCTCGATTGCTTATGGATTTTCGAAATTCATCATGGGTTCGGTATCGGATCGCTCGAATCCGCGCGTTTTCCTGCCCGCAGGTTTGATTCTGGCGGCGGCAGTGATGTTGTTTATGGGCTTTGTGCCATGGGCGACGTCGAGCATTGCGGTGATGTTTGTACTGTTGTTCCTCTGCGGTTGGTTCCAGGGGATGGGGTGGCCGCCGTGTGGTCGTACTATGGTGCACTGGTGGTCGCAGAAAGAACGTGGCGGCATTGTGTCAGTGTGGAACTGTGCGCACAACGTCGGTGGTGGTATTCCGCCGCTGCTGTTCCTGCTGGGGATGGCCTGGTTCAATGACTGGCACGCGGCGCTCTATATGCCCGCTTTCTGCGCCATTCTGGTGGCACTGTTCGCCTTTGCGATGATGCGCGATACCCCGCAATCCTGTGGCCTGCCGCCGATCGAAGAGTACAAAAATGATTATCCGGACGACTATAACGAAAAAGCGGAACAGGAGCTGACCGCGAAGCAGATCTTCATGCAGTACGTGCTGCCGAACAAACTGCTGTGGTACATCGCCATTGCCAACGTGTTCGTTTATCTGCTGCGTTACGGCATCCTCGACTGGTCACCGACTTATCTGAAAGAGGTTAAGCATTTCGCGCTGGATAAATCCTCCTGGGCCTACTTCCTTTATGAATATGCAGGTATTCCGGGCACCCTGCTGTGCGGCTGGATGTCGGATAAAGTCTTTCGTGGTAACCGTGGGGCAACCGGCGTCTTCTTTATGACACTGGTGACCATCGCGACTATCGTTTACTGGATGAACCCGGCAGGTAACCCAACCGTCGATATGATTTGTATGATTGTTATCGGCTTCCTGATCTATGGCCCTGTGATGCTGATCGGTCTACATGCGCTGGAACTGGCACCGAAAAAAGCGGCAGGTACGGCAGCGGGTTTTACCGGGCTGTTTGGTTACCTCGGCGGTTCGGTGGCGGCGAGCGCGATTGTTGGCTACACCGTGGACTTCTTCGGCTGGGATGGCGGCTTTATGGTAATGATTGGCGGCAGCATTCTGGCGGTTATCTTGTTGATTGTTGTGATGATTGGCGAAAAACGTCGCCATGAACAATTACTGCAAAAACGCAACGGAGGCTAATGGCATGAAATTGACGCTGAAAAACCTTAGCATGGCGATCATGATGAGCACTATAGTCATGGGAAGCAGTGCAATGGCGGCGGACAGCAACGAAAAAATAGTCATCGCCCATCGCGGTGCCAGTGGATATTTGCCGGAGCATACGCTGCCAGCAAAAGCGATGGCGTATGCGCAGGGAGCGGATTATCTGGAACAGGATTTGGTGATGACCAAAGACGACCATCTGGTTGTTCTGCATGACCATTATCTCGATCGTGTTACTGATGTTGCCGATCGTTTCCCGGATCGAGCGCGCAAAGACGGTCGTTACTACGCGATAGATTTCACGCTGGATGAAATTAAGTCGCTGAAATTTACCGAAGGTTTCGATATTGAAAACGGTAAAAAAGTGCAGACTTATCCGGGGCGTTTCCCAATGGGTAAATCTGACTTCCGGGTGCACACCTTTGAAGAAGAGATTGAATTTGTTCAGGGGTTAAACCACTCTACCGGGAAAAATATCGGTATCTATCCAGAAATTAAAGCGCCGTGGTTCCATCATCAGGAAGGGAAGGATATTGCGGCAAAAACGCTGGAAGTGCTGAAGAAATATGGTTACACCGGTAAGGACGACAAAGTTTATTTGCAATGTTTTGATGCTGATGAGCTGAAGCGTATTAAGAATGTGCTGGAACCCAAAATGGGTATGGATCTCAATCTGGTACAGCTGATTGCCTATACCGACTGGAATGAAACGCAGCAGAAACAGCCGGACGGAAGCTGGGTTAATTACAATTACGACTGGATGTTTAAGCCGGGGGCTATGAAACAGGTGGCGGAATATGCTGATGGTATTGGTCCGGATTACCATATGTTGATTGAGGAGACATCGCAGCCGGGTAATATCAAACTCACTGGCATGGTGCAAGATGCTCAGCAGAATAAACTGGTAGTGCATCCTTATACCGTGCGGTCAGATAAACTGCCTGAATACACTACTGATGTGAATCAGTTATATGATGCTCTGTATAACAAAGCGGGTGTAAACGGGCTATTTACTGATTTCCCTGATAAGGCAGTAAAATTCCTTAATAAAGAGTAAATTAACTACCGGATGGCACTTATGTGCTATCCGATACCACTCTTCATTAAAGTCTGTGGGTTATCCTTAATTGCAATTATTTTGAGCGAGATGACTTGTTCCCGGCATAAGATACTCGTCAATACAACACGTATTATTAAGATTTTCCTCAGCTAAACATCTATAGTCATTGTCGTTAATAAAAAACGACAGGCGATAGGGTATGGCAGTTTCAGCAAAGCACGACGAATTTAATCACTGGTGGGCAACAGAGGGCGACTGGGTTGAAGAGCCTAACTATCGCCGTAATGGTATGAGCGGGGTGCAATGCGTCGAGCGCAACGGCAAAAAGCTGTATGTAAAGCGCATGACGCATCATCTGTTTCATTCTGTACGTTACCCGTTCGGCCGACCAACGATTGTCCGTGAGGTTGCGGTAATTAAAGAACTGGAACGGGCCGGTGTCATCGTGCCGAAGATCGTTTTTGGTGAAGCGGTGAAAGTTGAGGGTGAATGGCGCGCGTTGCTGGTGACTGAAGATATGGCGGGGTTCATCAGCATTGCTGACTGGTATGCCCGGCATGCAGTATCGCCTTATTCTGACGAAGTACGGCAAGCCATGTTGAAAGCAGTGGCGCTGGCGTTTAAGAAAATGCATAGCGTTAATCGTCAGCATGGCTGTTGTTATGTTCGCCATATCTATGTGAAAACAGAAGGTAAGGCAGAAGCTGGATTTCTTGACCTGGAGAAAAGTCGTCGCCGCTTGCGTCGTGATAAAGCGATTAATCATGACTTCCGCCAGCTGGAAAAATATCTGGAGCCGATCCCCAAAGCGGACTGGGAGCAGGTGAAAGCATATTACTACGCTATGTAATCGTTGTAGGCCAGATAAGACGTATAAGCGTCGTATCTGGCGTTAAAACCAATTCACATCTCGATTTCAATATCGCCTTTTGCCCGGCAACAACAGGGCAAAATTTCCCCCGGCTGAATAAAAGCTAACGGTTCGGCAATCCAGTCCACCTGGCCTGCGACCAGTCGGGTGCGACAGGAGCCGCAGTAACCTTCGCGGCACTGGTACTCAACCGCCACATTGTGGGATTCCAGCGCCGCCAGAAGGGAAGGGTGTTCATCCTGGCACAGCAGTTGTGTGCCAGTAATGCGCAGGGTAACGCGGGCCATCAGAGCTGGAAGTTACTCAAATCGTCGGTGTCCACTTCCGCGTCAATCTGCCCGACCAGATAAGAACTGACTTCCACTTCCTGCGGAGCAACCTGCACGTTATCAGACACCAGCCAGGTGTTGATCCACGGGATCGGGTTGGAGCGCGTCTGGAACGGCAGATCCAAACCGACTGCCTGCATACGGATATTGGTGATGTATTCAACGTACTGGCAGAGGATGTCTTTATTCAGACCAATCATCGAACCATCACGGAACAGATAATCCGCCCAGTCTTTCTCTTGCTGTGCCGCCTGGACAAACAGGTCATAGCACTCCTGCTTACATTCTTCGGCAATTTCCGCCATCTCCGGATCATCCGCGCCGCTGCGCAGCAGATTCAGCATATGCTGGGTGCCGGTCAGGTGCAGGGCTTCGTCGCGGGCAATCAGGCGAATAATTTTGGCGTTACCTTCCATCAGCTCACGTTCAGCGAATGCGAAAGAGCAGGCAAAGCTGACGTAGAAACGGATCGCTTCCAGCGCGTTAACGCTCATCAGGCAGAGATACAGTTTTTTCTTCAGCTCGCGCAGGCTAACGGTTACGGTTTTACCGTTAACGGTGTGGGTGCCTTCGCCCAGCAGATGCCAGTAGCTGGTCATTTCGATCAGTTCATCGTAATAGCTGGAGATCCCTTCCGCACGTTTCTGGATCTGCTCGTTGGTGACGATATCGTCAAAGACAACTGACGGATCGTTAACGATATTACGGATGATATGGGTATAGGAGCGGGAATGAATCGTTTCTGAGAACGCCCAGGTTTCTACCCAGGTTTCCAGTTCCGGGATCGAGATCAGCGGCAGCAGTGCCACGTTCGGACTGCGACCCTGAATGGAATCCAGCAGCGTCTGATATTTCAGGTTGCTGATAAAGATGTGTTTTTCGTGTTCAGGCAGTGCCTGGTAATCGATACGGTCGCGGGAGACGTCAACTTCTTCCGGACGCCAGAAGAAAGAGAGCTGCTTTTCGATCAGCTTTTCGAAGATGTCATATTTTTGCTGATCGTAGCGAGCCACGTTGACCGGCTGACCAAAGAACATTGGTTCTTTGAGCTGATCATTTTTCGTCTGTGAAAAGGTGGTATATGCCATGAATGTGTCCTGTTAGGAGTTTTATGCCGGATGCGCTTCGCTTATCCGGCCTACAAACCGCATCGTAGGCTGGGTAGGGCGTTCATGCCGCATCTGGGCATCCAGTGCCGGATGCGCTTCGCTTATCCGGCCTACAAATTGGACCCGTAGGCCGGGTAGGGCGCTCACGCCGCATCCGGCATCACAATATCAGATCTTACATGCGCCGCTTTCGCAGCCATCGTCCTGGATTGACGGCACCAGATCGTCCTGCGCGTCTTCTGCGCCGTCACGGGTGTTCTGATAATACAGCGTTTTGACCCCGAATTTGTAGGCAGTGAGCAGGTCTTTCAGCAACTGCTGCATCGGCACTTTTCCTGACGGGAAACGTGACGGATCGTAGTTGGTGTTAGCAGAGATCGACTGATCGATAAATTTCTGCATGATACCCACCAGTTGCAGGTAGCCATCGTTACCCGGCATTTCCCACAGCAGCTCATAGGCGTCGTGCAGATGCTCGTAGTCCGGCACCACCTGGCGCAGAATACCGTCTTTCGACGCTTTGATGCTGACGTAACCGCGCGGCGGTTCAATACCGTTAGTGGCGTTAGAGATCTGCGAAGAAGTCTCGGACGGCATCAGGGCAGAAAGCGTGGAGTTACGCAGGCCGTGCGTTTTGATTGACTCACGCAGTGCTTCCCAGTCGTAATGCAGCGGCTCATTAGCGATGGCATCCAGATCTTTCTTATAGGTATCGATCGGCAGGATCCCTTTCGCGTAAGTGGTTTCGTTAAACCACGGGCACGCGCCTTGCTCTTTCGCCAGCTCATTAGATGCTTTCAGCAGGTAATACTGAATGGCTTCGAAGGTTTTATGCGTCAGGTTGTTGGCGCTGCCGTCGGAGTAGCGTTTACCGTGCTTCGCCAGGTAGTAAGCGAAGTTGATCACACCAATACCCAGCGTACGACGACCCATCGCTCCACGTTTGGCGGCCGGGATCGGGTAATCCTGATAATCCAGCAGCGCGTCGAGTGCGCGTACTGCCAGAATTGCCAGCTCTTCCAGTTCATCCAGGCTGTTAATTGCGCCCAGGTTGAAAGCAGACAGCGTACACAGCGCGATTTCACCGTTCTCGTCGTTGACGTCGTTCAGCGGTTTGGTCGGCAGGGCGATTTCCAGGCACAGGTTAGACTGGCGCACTGGCGCGATGGCCGGATCAAACGGGCTATGGGTATTGCAGTGGTCAACGTTCTGAATATAGATACGACCGGTAGACGCACGTTCCTGCATCATCAGCGAGAACAGCTCAACGGCTTTCACACGTTGCTTGCGGATGCTGTCGTCTTTCTCATATTTGGTATACAGGCGTTCAAACTCTTCCTGATCGGCGAAGAACGCGTCATACAGCCCCGGTACGTCGGACGGGCTGAACAGAGTGATATCTTCACCTTTCAGCAGACGGGTATACATCAGTTTGTTGATTTGAACCCCGTAGTCCATATGACGCACGCGGTTGCCTTCCACACCACGGTTGTTTTTCAACACCAGCAGGCTTTCCACTTCCAGATGCCACATCGGGTAGAACAGCGTTGCCGCACCGCCGCGCACACCGCCCTGAGAGCAGGATTTCACCGCTGTCTGGAAATGTTTGTAGAACGGAATACAACCGGTATGGAACGCTTCGCCACCGCGAATCGGGCTACCCAGCGCACGAATACGCCCGGCGTTAATGCCGATCCCGGCACGCTGGGAAACGTATTTAACAATCGCGCTGGAGGTGGCGTTGATGGAATCCAGGCTGTCGCCGCACTCAATCAGCACGCAGGAGCTGAACTGACGAGTCGGGGTACGCACGCCGGACATGATTGGCGTCGGCAGCGAAATTTTAAATGTGGAAACCGCGTCGTAAAAACGCTTCACGTATTGCAGGCGCGTTTCACGCGGGTAGTTCGAGAACAGGCACGCGGCAACCAGAATATAAAGGAACTGGGCGCTTTCGTAGATTTCGCCGGTCACGCGGTTCTGTACCAGATATTTGCCTTCCAGCTGCTTAACGGCAGCATAAGAGAAGGTCATATCACGGTCGTGATCGATAAACGTGTCCATCTGCTTGAACTCTTCTTCCGTGTAGTCTTCCAGCAGATGATTATCGTATTTGCCCATCTCGACCATTTTCACCACATGGTCGTACAGCGCAGGCGGCTCAAACTGACCGTAGGCTTTTTTACGCAGGTGGAAGATCGCCAGACGTGCGGCGAGATACTGATAATCCGGCGCATCACGGGAGATCAGGTCTGCGGCAGCCTTGATAATGGTTTCGTGGATGTCAGAGGTCTTGATACCGTCATAAAACTGAATGTGGGAGCGCAGCTCGACCTGGGAAATCGAAACGTTATGCAGTCCTTCTGCCGCCCAATCCAGAACGCGATGGATTTTGTCGAGATTGATGCGCTCTGTGCTACCGTCGCGCTTTGTCACCAGCAGATTCTGATTCATGTATGTCGTACCTGTTTTTCAATAGCTTCATGCAGACTACCTGTAGTGAGGGAAGCTGCTAAGAACACTATATATAGGGGGTATGTTTGGGATTCACTGCAAGATAGTGTGAAACTGGCCCTCTTGCAAGTGCATAACTTTGTGGATAACTCAGGAAGGAAAAAGTGGCTTCCGCGCACCTTAGGTCAGACAAGGTGTCCGGGAAAGTCAATGGGAAGAGAAAAATTTGTTAAAAATAACCGTTCGGTGAATTCTTGAACGGTAAAATAGGATAGGTAAATTGATATAGATGGTTTATTAATCTTGTTGCTAATGATTGCCAAAATTGATCTAGGCACAAGTCGTCACATAATCTGATGTATCAGTTGTGGTCAATATATAAGCGAGTGTAAGCGATTGTTGAGTCGGAAATGGTTGTTTTATATTCGGTTATTGTTAAATACTAAGCCAATTTGTTACTTTTGTATTTATTATAAGAATATTATTTATTGCTTTAATTCAGTTTAAATATAACCGATTTACCTTAAAGTTATTAATTTGAATTGTGATGCATCTAAATTAATTATCAGATAATAACAAAATAGTTATTACATCAGGGGCAGAATTTACAAAAGAAAAATACCCTATATCGCATAATGCGATTAAATACGCCATCATTATAGAAAATGATGGTTAGATGAATATGCGGATTATCTCTCTACGCAAGGAGTATTTATCTTTACTCCCGTCAATGATTGCATCTCTTTTCTCTGCTAACGGTGCCGCAGCGGTCATTGATTCATGCCAGGGATATGATATCAAAGCGAACTGTCAGGCGAGCAGGCAAAGCCTTTCAGGCAATATGCAGGACTGGAGCATCGCGGATGGGCAATGGTTGATTTTTTCGGGTATGGCCAATAATGCCAGCGGTGGCGCAGTATTTTTGCAGCACAGTGCTGAATTTACGATATCACCACAAAATGAAACAGGGATGACCCTGTTTGCTGATAACTCGGTTAGTGGCGAATATAATAATGGTGGGGCTATCTTTGCTAAAGAAAACTCAACGATAAATCTTGCGAATGTTATTTTCGACAGTAATGTTGCAGGAGGCTATGGCGGGGCAATCTATTCTGCCGGTACCAATGATACCGGTGCCGCCGATTTACGTGTCACTAACGCCGTATTTCACAATAACATCGCTAATGACGGCAAAGGCGGTGCAATTTATACCATCAATAATGACGTCTATTTAAGTGATGATGCTTTTAATAATAACCAGGCATATACATCAACAAGTTATAGTGATGGGGATGGCGGCGCCATTGATGTTACGGATAATAGTACGGATAACACACATCTTTCAGGAAAAACGATAATTAATAATACCTCCTTTACCAATAACTATGCAGAAGGTTATGGCGGCGCAATTTATACCAGCAGCACCACATCCCCGTATCTTATTGATATTTCTGTTGATGATAATTATGACCAAAACAATGGTGTGATGATTGATGAAAATAACAGCGCCTCGGGATATGACCATTCGGCGACGGCAGCGGCGGGGGGCTTTATGTATATCGGTCATAGTGTGGCTGAATTTAACATTGCCGCCGATAAAACGCTGGTAATAGGCAATACCAGCAACGATGGCGCGATTGATTCTCTTGCCGGAACGGGAGTCATCGTGAAAGAGGGAGCGGGAGAGTTAGTCCTCAATGCCGACAATAATGCGTTTACCGGCGAGATGAGTATCCAGAATGGCGAGGTGACGTTGGGGCGCAGCGATGAGTTAATGAATGTCGGCGACACGCACTGTCAGAGCGATCCGCAGGATTGCTTTGGTTTGATGGTCGGCAGCACTGTTCATTCTGAGTATCAGGCAGAACTGAATGTTGGCAATACACAACAAACGTTTGTGCACTCATTAACCGGTTTTGCTAATGGCATTTTGAATATCGACGCAGGCGGCAATGTTACAGTAAACCAGGGCGGTTTTTCCGGCTCGATTCAGGGTGAAGGACAGTTGACGGTAGCGCAAGATGGCAGCTATCTCCTGACAGGGGCGCAGTCGATGGCATTAACCGGCGATATTGTGGTGGAAGATAACGCCGTATTGTCGCTGGCGGGGAATCAGGCCGATTTACGGGCAATGCAGAGCGATCCGCAATCGATCGTGCTAAATGGCGGAGTATTGGATCTCTCTGATTTCACCACCTGGGATGGCGATAGCTCATACAATGACGGTCTGCAAATCAGCGGCAGCGGGGGGACAGTGATTGGCAGTAATGATGTCGTTGATATCAGCAGTGGCGATGATTTACATATTGGCGGCAGCGATGCCAGCCAGAATGGCGTTTATGTCGTCATTAATGCGGGGGATCAGCGCGTAACGCTGGCGAATAACAACGGTTATCTCGGTAATACGCAAATCGCCTCCGGTACGCTTGAAGTCAGCGATAATTCGCAATTGGGGGACACAAGTTACAACCGTTCAGTGATCTTCACAGATCCCCAACAACACAGTGAAATGGATGTGACGACTGATGTTGACACTCGCTCGGCTACAACAGGTCAGGGCAGGAATATTGAAATGCGCGCTGATGGCGAAATACACGTTGAGGATGGCGTAGATACGCAATGGGGCGGGTTGATGGCGGATAGTACCGGGCAACAACTGGATAGCGTAAGCACGTTGACTAAAAGTGGCGGCGGTACGCTGGAGTTGACTGCCAGCGGCACTGCGACGTCTGCGGTACGTGTGGAGGACGGAACGCTAAAAGGTGAAGCGGAGAATATTATTCCTTATGTTTCTTCACTGTGGGTGGGGGAAGACGGTGTTTTTGAAACCGGGCAAAATCAGGATATTCGTTCAATCGATGCCACCTCTGGCGGCGATATCGACATAACCGATGGTACTGTGTTGCGATTGACGCAGCAGGATACGAACCAGGCGCTGGATGCCTCGCTGTTTAGCGGCGACGGTACGCTGGTGAATGCCACCGATGGCGTGACGCTGGCAGGTGAGCTTAATACCAACCTTGAAACTGACAGCCTGACTTATCTTTCCGACGTGACGGTTAATGGCAATCTGACCAATACGTCCGGTGCGATTAGCCTGCAAAATGGCGTCGCTGGCGACACGCTGACGGTAAATGGTGATTATACCGGCGGCGGTACGCTACTGCTCGATAGCGAATTAAACGGCGATGACTCAGCAAGTGACCAACTGGTATTGAACGGTAATACTGCTGGCAACACGGCCGTGGTAATTAACCCCATTACGGGTATTGGTGAGCCGACATCTACAGGTATTAAAGTAGTTGATTTCGCAGCTGATCCCGCGCAGTTTCAAAACAATGCGCAGTTCAGTCTGACAGGAAGCGGCTACGTCAATATGGGGGCGTATGACTACACGCTGGTGGAAGATAACAACGACTGGTATCTGCGATCACAAGAAGTCAATCCGACGCCGCCGCCTGATCCGGACCCGACTCCAGATCCTGATCCCACGCCGGATCCCGACCCAACCCCCGACCCGGAACCTACACCTGCCTACCAGCCGGTGTTGAATGCCAAAGTTGGTGGATATTTTAATAACCTGCGGGCGGCAAATCAGGCATTTGTGATGGAGCGACGCGATCACGCTGGTGGCGATGGTCAGACGCTGAATTTACGCGTTATCGGCGGGCGTTATCATTACACGGCGGTAGGGCAGTTGGCTCAGCATGAAGACACTTCTACGGTGCAGCTTAGCGGCAACCTGTTTAGCGGGCACTGGGGTGATGATGGCGAGTGGATGCTTGGGATTGTTGGTGGCTACAGCGATAACCAGGGCGACAGCCGCTCGAATATGACCGGAACTCGCGCCGATAACCAGAACCACGGTTATGCCGTTGGGCTGACCTCAAGCTGGTATCAGCACGGTAATCAGAAGCAGGGGGCCTGGTTGGATAGCTGGCTGCAATATGCGTGGTTTAACAATGATGTTTCCGAACAAGACGATGGCGTGGATCATTACCACTCGTCGGGGATTATCGCCTCGCTGGAAGCCGGGTATCAATGGTTACCGGGGCGTGGTGTGGTGATTGAACCGCAGGCGCAGGTGATTTATCAGGGCGTGCAGCAGGATGATTTTACCGCCGCTAACCATGCGCGCGTGTCACAATCGCAGGGTGATGATATTCAGACGCGGCTGGGTTTACACAGCGAATGGCGTACTGCTGTTAGTGTCACGCCAACGTTAGATCTGAATTATTATCACGATCCCCATGCGACGGAAATTGAAGAAGATGGCAGCACTATCAGTGACGATGCGGCGAAGCAACGGGGTGAAATAAAAGTGGGAATAACGGGCAATATCAGTCAGCGAGTTTCGCTGCGCGGCAGCGTGGCGTGGCAGAAAGGGAGTGATGATTTTGCCCAGACGGCAGGGTTTTTGTCGATGACAGTGAAATGGTAATCGCTGTCTGACCGGCACTGTTGCCGGATGCGGCGTAAACGCCTTATCTGGCCTACGGGGAGCATTTGTAGGCCTGATAAGACGCGGCAAGCGTCGCATCAGGCTTGGCGCGGTTGCCGGATGAATCCAAACAACAACCTCACTTATTCTGCGTATGCAGCATATAGTTCACATCCACGCCGGGGCCGAGCTTAAAGGTGTTAGTGATAGGGTTGTAATGCAGCCCGGTCATATGCCGTTCTTTAAGACTGGTCTGAACCACCCAGCCCAGCAATTCTGCCGGTTTAATAAACTTCTTCACATCATGTGTACCTTTAGGCACCATGCGCAAAATATATTCCGCACCAACCACCGCCATCAGCCATGACTTGCCGTTGCGGTTAAGCGTCGAGAAAAAGACATCGCCGCCCGGTTTCACCAGTTGCGCACAGGCTCTGACCACTGACTGAGGATCGGGGACGTGCTCCAGCATCTCCATACAGGTCACCACGTCATACTGTCCGGCATGTTTTGCCGCGTGCTCTTCCACGGTTTCCTGCACGTAATCCACCTGAATGCCGCTTTCCAGTGCGTGCAGTTTTGCCACCTGCAATGGCTCAAAGCCCATATCCAGACCGGTCACCGTCGCGCCCTCCCGCGCCATACTCTCGGCCAGAATGCCGCCGCCACAACCGACATCGAGCACCTTTTTGCCAAATAAACCGCCAGCACGCTCGGCAATATAGCCCAGACGCAGCGGGTTAATGCGGTGCAGCGGTTTGAACTCACCTTCAAGATCCCACCAGTGGGAGGCGACGGCTTCAAATTTAGCGATCTCTTCGTGGTCTACGTTGTGGTTTACCGGCGATTTTTCGGCATTCATTGGCACTTCTACTCCGTAATTGGCAAGACAAACGAGTATATCAGGCATTGGATGTGAATAAAGCGTATAGGTTTACCTCAAACTGCGCGGCTGTGTTATAATTTGCGACCTTTGAATCCGGGATACAGTAGAGGGATAGCGGTTAGATGAGCGACCTTGCGAGAGAAATTACACCGGTCAACATTGAGGAAGAGCTGAAGAGCTCCTATCTGGATTATGCGATGTCGGTCATTGTTGGCCGTGCGCTGCCAGATGTCCGAGATGGCCTGAAGCCGGTACACCGTCGCGTACTTTACGCCATGAACGTACTAGGCAATGACTGGAACAAAGCCTATAAAAAATCTGCCCGTGTCGTTGGTGACGTAATCGGTAAATACCATCCCCATGGTGACTCGGCGGTTTATGACACGATCGTCCGTATGGCGCAGCCATTCTCGCTGCGTTACATGCTGGTAGACGGTCAGGGTAACTTCGGTTCCATCGACGGCGACTCTGCGGCGGCAATGCGTTATACGGAAATCCGTCTGGCGAAAATTGCCCATGAACTGATGGCCGATCTCGAAAAAGAGACGGTCGATTTCGTTGATAACTATGACGGTACGGAAAAAATTCCGGACGTCATGCCAACCAAAATTCCTAACCTGCTGGTGAACGGTTCTTCCGGTATCGCCGTAGGTATGGCAACCAACATCCCGCCGCACAACCTGACGGAAGTCATCAACGGTTGTCTGGCGTATATCGATGATGAAGACATCAGCATTGAAGGGCTGATGGAACACATCCCGGGGCCAGACTTCCCGACGGCGGCAATCATTAACGGTCGTCGCGGTATTGAAGAAGCTTACCGTACCGGTCGCGGCAAGGTATATATCCGCGCCCGTGCCGAAGTAGAAGTTGACGCCAAAACCGGACGTGAAACCATTATCGTCCACGAAATTCCTTATCAGGTGAACAAAGCGCGCCTGATCGAGAAGATTGCGGAACTGGTAAAAGAAAAACGCGTGGAAGGCATCAGCGCGCTGCGTGACGAGTCTGACAAAGACGGTATGCGCATCGTGATTGAAGTGAAACGCGATGCGGTCGGTGAAGTTGTGCTCAACAACCTCTACTCCCAGACCCAGTTGCAGGTTTCTTTCGGTATCAACATGGTGGCATTGCACCATGGTCAGCCGAAGATCATGAACCTGAAAGACATCATCGCGGCGTTTGTTCGTCACCGCCGTGAAGTAGTGACCCGTCGTACTATTTTCGAACTGCGTAAAGCTCGCGATCGTGCTCATATCCTTGAAGCATTAGCCGTGGCGCTGGCGAACATCGACCCGATCATCGAACTGATCCGTCATGCGCCGACGCCTGCAGAAGCGAAAACCGCGCTGGTTGCAAATCCGTGGCAGCTGGGCAACGTTGCTGCGATGCTGGAACGTGCGGGCGACGATGCTGCGCGTCCGGAATGGCTGGAGCCAGAGTTCGGCGTGCGTGATGGTCTGTACTACCTGACCGAACAGCAAGCTCAGGCGATTCTGGATCTGCGTCTGCAGAAACTGACCGGCCTTGAGCACGAAAAACTGCTCGACGAATACAAAGAGCTGCTGGATCAGATTGCGGAACTGTTGCGTATTCTTGGTAGCGCCGATCGTCTGATGGAAGTGATCCGTGAAGAGCTGGAGTTGGTTCGTGAACAGTTCGGTGACAAACGTCGTACCGAAATCACCGCTAACAGCGCCGACATCAACCTGGAAGATCTGATCACCCAGGAAGATGTGGTGGTCACGCTTTCTCACCAGGGTTACGTGAAGTATCAGCCGCTTTCTGAATACGAAGCGCAGCGTCGTGGCGGGAAAGGTAAATCTGCCGCACGTATTAAAGAAGAAGACTTTATCGACCGACTGCTGGTGGCGAACACTCACGACCATATTCTGTGCTTCTCCAGCCGTGGCCGCGTCTATTCGATGAAGGTCTACCAGTTGCCGGAAGCCACTCGTGGCGCGCGCGGTCGTCCGATCGTCAACCTGCTGCCGCTGGAACAGGACGAACGTATCACCGCGATCCTGCCGGTGACCGAGTTTGAAGAAGGCGTGAAAGTCTTCATGGCGACCGCTAACGGTACTGTGAAGAAAACCGTCCTCACCGAGTTCAACCGTCTGCGTACCGCCGGTAAAGTGGCGATCAAACTGGTTGAAGGCGATGAGCTGATCGGCGTTGACCTGACCAGCGGCGAAGACGAAGTAATGCTGTTCTCCGCTGAAGGTAAAGTGGTGCGCTTTAAAGAGTCTTCTGTCCGTGCGATGGGCTGCAACACCACCGGTGTTCGTGGTATTCGTTTAGGCGAAGGCGATAAAGTCGTCTCTCTGATCGTGCCTCGTGGCGATGGCGCAATCCTCACCGCAACGCAGAACGGTTATGGTAAACGTACCGCAGTGGCGGAATACCCAACCAAGTCGCGTGCGACGAAAGGGGTTATCTCCATCAAGGTTACCGAACGTAACGGTTTAGTGGTTGGCGCGGTGCAGGTAGATGACTGCGACCAGATCATGATGATCACCGATGCCGGTACGCTGGTACGTACTCGCGTTTCGGAAATCAGCATCGTAGGCCGTAACACCCAGGGCGTAATCCTTATCCGTACTTCGGAAGATGAAAACGTGGTGGGTCTGCAACGTGTTGCTGAACCGGTTGACGAGGAAGATCTGGATACCATCGACGGCAGTGCCGCGGAAGGGGACGATGAAATCGCTCCGGAAGTGGACGTTGACGACGAGCCAGAAGAAGAATAATTTCATCGCTTCATGCCAAAAGGGAGCCATCTCCCTTTTTTGAATTGAAAAGTCCAGGCTGTAAAGTCTGGGCTTTTGTCGTATTAGGGCGCGGTAAAGTTTGGCTGTGCCCGTAAAAAATGGCTGGCTATACACAAGGAATGTGGCAATGAGTGGTGAAAAAAAGGCGAAAGGCTGGCGGTTTTATGGCCTTGTTGGTTTTGGGGCAATAGCGCTGCTATCCGCTGGCGTATGGGCGTTGCAATATGCTGGCAGTGGGCCAAAAAAAACGTTGTCGCCACTGGTGGTGCACAACAATCTGCAAATCGATCTCAATGAGCCGGACCTCTTTCTCGACAGCGACTCTCTGAGCCAGCTTCCCAAAGATCTCCTTACCATTCCGTTTCTCCACGATGTTCTGAGCGAAGATTTCGTTTTCTATTATCAGAATCATGCCGATCGTCTGGGCATTGAAGGCAGCATTCGCCGCATTGTCTATGAACACGATCTCACGCTGAAAGATAAGCTCTTTTCGTCACTCTTAGACCAGCCCGCGCAGGCGGCACTGTGGCATGATAAACAAGGTCATCTTTCACATTATATGGTGCTTATCCAGCGCAGTGGTTTAAGCAAACTGCTGGAGCCATTGTTGTTTGCCGCTACCAGCGACAGCCAGTTAAGCAAGACGGAAATCAGTAGCATCAAGATAAATAGTGAAACTATTCCTGTTTATCAGTTGCGCTATAACGGCAATAACGTCCTGATGTTTGCGACTTATCAGGACAAAATATTGGCGTTTTCCAGTTCGGATATGCTGTTTAAAGATGACCAACAGGATACCGAAGCTACGGCGATCGCAAGTGATTTGTTGAGTGGTAAAAAACGCTGGGAAACCCGCTTTGGCCTGGAAGCGCGTACTGCCGAAAAAACGCCAGTACGCCAGCGCATCGTAGTCAGCGCCAGGTTGCTGGGGTTTGGCTACCAGCGATTAATGCCTTCTTTTGCTGGCGTGCGCTTCGAAATGGGTAACGACGGCTGGCATAGCTTTGTGGCGTTAAATGATGAATCCGCCAGCGTAGATGCCAGTTTCGATTTTACGCCGGTATGGAACAGTATGCCTGCCGGAGCCAGCTTCTGTGTGGCGGTGCCGTATTCACACGGTATTGCCGAAGAGATGCTTTCGCACATCAGCCAGGAAAACGACAAGCTGAATGGGGCGTTAGACGGTGGCGCCGGGCGGTGCTGGTATGAAGACTCAAAATTACAAACCCCGCTATTTGTTGGTCAGTTTGATGGCACTGCCGAACAGGCGCAATTGCCAGGGAAACTGTTTACGCAAAATATTGGTGCGCACGAAAGCAAAGCGCCAGAAGGTGTTTTGCCGGTAAGCCAGACTCAGCAGGGCGAAGCGCAAATCTGGCGTCGCGAAGTGAGTTCCCGATACGGTCAGTATCCGAAAGCGCAGGCGGCGCAACCCGATCAATTAATGTCGGATTATTTTTTCCGCGTGTCGCTGGCGATGCAAAACAAAACGCTGCTTTTCTCCCTCGATGACACGCTGGTTAATAACGCCCTGCAAGCACTGAATAAAACCCGCCCGGCAATGGTGGATGTAATACCCACTGATGGCATCGTTCCGCTCTATATCAATCCACAAGGAATGGCGAAACTGCTGCGTAACGAAACGCTGACCAGTCTGCCGAAGAATCTCGAACCGGTTTTTTATAACGCCGCACAAACTTTATTAATGCCGAAGCTGGACGCTTTATCTCAACAACCGCGTTATGTCATGAAGCTGGCCCAGATGGAACCCGGTGCCGCCTGGCAGTGGCTACCCATAACCTGGCAACCGCTATGAGACACGGGCTGCTGGTGCTGATTTGCTGGCTGTATTGTGTTGTTGCCCATAGTGAAATGCTAAATGTCGAACAATCCGGGCTGTTTCGCGCGTGGTTTGTGCGCATTGCACAGGAACAGCTCCGCCAGGGGCCAAGCCCACGCTGGTATCAACAGGATTGCGCGGGCCTGGTGCGATTTGCGGCGAACGAGGCGCTGAAAGTTCACGACAGTAAATGGCTAAAAAGTAACGGTTTATCTAACCAGTATTTGCCGCCAGAGATGACGCTAACACCTGAACAGCGTCAACTGGCGCAAAACTGGAATCAGGGGAATGGGAAAACCGGCCCCTATGTGACCGCGATTAATTTGATTCAGTACAACAGCCAGTTTATTGGCCAGGACATAAACCAGGCACTGCCTGGCGATATGATTTTTTTCGATCAGGGCGATGCCCAGCACTTAATGGTCTGGATGGGGCGTTACATCATCTACCACACCGGAAGCGCCACGAAAACTGACAACGGAATGCGCGCAGTCAGTCTGCAACAACTTATGACATGGAAGGACACCCGATGGATACCCAACGATTCCAATCCCAATTTCATTGGCATTTATCGTTTAAATTTTCTGGCGCGATAGCAGCGTGCTTGTCCCTGTCTCTTGTGGGAACAGGGCTTGCTAATGCTGATGATTCGCTTCCTTCCAGTAACTATGTGCCGCCCGCCGGGGGAACATTCTTTTTGCTCGCTGACAGCAGTTTTAGCAGCAGTGAAGAGGCGAAAGTGCGACTGGAAGCGCCGGGGCGTGATTATCGGCGCTATCAGATGGAAGAGTACGGCGGCGTGGACGTTCGCCTGTATCGTATTCCTGACCCGATGGCATTTTTGCGCCAGCAGAAAAACCTGCATCGCATTGTGGTGCAACCGCAATATCTGGGCGACGGACTGAACAATACGCTGACCTGGCTGTGGGATAACTGGTACGGCAAATCTCGCCGCGTGATGCAGCGTACTTTCTCTTCTCAGTCACGGCAGAATGTGACTCAGGCGTTACCCGAATTACAGCTCGGCAATGCCATTATTAAGCCTTCCCGTTATGTACAGAACAACCAGTTTTCACCGCTGAAAAAATATCCACTAGTGGAACAGTTCCGTTACCCACTATGGCAGGCTAAACCGGTCGAGCCGCAACAAGGGGTAAAACTGGAAGGCGCATCCAGCAATTTCATTTCGCCGCAGCCGGGCAACATCTATATTCCTCTCGGCAAACAAGAGCCGGGACTGTACCTCGTCGAGGCGATAGTGGGTGGGTATCGGGCGACGACGGTGGTGTTTGTTTCCGATACAGTGGCGCTTAGCAAAGTGTCAGGTAACGAGCTTCTGGTGTGGACCGCGGGGAAAAAACAGGGTGAAGCGAAGACCGGCTCAGAGATCTTGTGGACTGACGGTCTTGGCGTGATGACCCGCGGTGTGACCGATGGCAGCGGTACCTTGCAGTTACAACATATATCGCCAGAACGTTCATATATTCTGGGTAAGGATGCTGAAGGCGGCGTTTTTGTCTCCGAGAACTTTTTCTACGAAAGCGAAATCTACAACACCCGCTTGTATATCTTTACCGATCGCCCGCTATATCGCGCAGGCGATCGTGTCGATGTTAAAGTGATGGGCCGCGAGTTCCACGATCCGTTGCATTCATCCCCCATCGTCAGCGCACCGGCGAAGCTTTCGGTGCTGGACGCCAACGGCAGTCTGTTGCAAACCGTCAATGTCACGCTGGATGCGCGTAATGGCGGGCAGGGGAGTTTCCGCCTGCCAGAAAATGCCGTCGCCGGAGGTTATGAGTTACGTCTTGCTTACCGCAAACAGGTCTATAGCAGCAGTTTTCGCGTGGCAAACTACATCAAACCCCATTTTGAGATTGGTTTAGCTCTCGATAAAAAAGAGTTCAAAACTGGCGAAGCGGTCAGCGGCAAACTGCAACTGCTCTACCCGGATGGCGAGCCGGTAAAAAATGCCCGCGTGCAGTTAAGTTTGCGCGCTCAGCAATTATCAATGGTTGGTAACGATTTGCGTTATGCAGGACGTTTCCCGGTGTCGCTGGAAGGCAGTGAAACGGTTTCCGACGATAATGGTCATGTGGCGTTGAATCTCCCCGCCGCCGATAAACCGAGCCGTTATTTGTTAACCGTCTCCGCCAGTGACGGCGCGGCGTATCGAGTTACCACCACCAAAGAGATCCTCATTGAACGTGGCCTGGCGCATTACTCTTTAAGTACCGCCGCACAATACAGTAATAGCGGCGAGCTGGTTGTGTTCCGTTATGCCGCGCTGGAATCTTCAAAACAGGTTCCTGTTACGTATGAATGGTTGCGTCTCGAAGACCGCACGAGCCACAGCGGAGAGCTACCGTCAGGCGGCAAATCCTTTACCGTCAATTTCGCTAAACCTGGCAACTACAATCTGACATTACGCGATAAAGACGGCTTAATTCTCGCCGGGTTAAGCCATGCAGTCAGCGGTAAGGGCAGCACGTCGCATACTGGTACGGTAGATATCGTGGCAGATAAAACGCTGTACCAGCCTGGCGAAACCGCGAAGATGCTGATTACCTTCCCGGAGCCAATTGATGAAGCATTATTGACGCTGGAACGCGATCGCGTGGAACAGCAGTCGCTGCTATCGCATCCGGCAAACTGGCTAACGCTACAACGTTTAAACGATACCCAGTATGAAGCCCGCGTACCGGTGAGCAATTCCTTTGCGCCTAACATCACTTTTTCGGTGCTGTATACCCGTAACGGTCAGTACAGTTTTCAGAACGCCGGGATTAAAGTTGCCGTTCCCCAGCTGGATATCCGGGTGAAAACGGACAAAACCCATTACCAGCCTGGTGAACTGGTCAATGTCGAATTAACCTCGTCGCTGAAAGGTAAACCTGTTTCTGCGCAGTTAACGGTAGGTGTGGTCGATGAAATGATCTACGCGCTGCAACCGGAAATCGCGCCGAATATCGGCAAATTTTTCTATCCGCTGGGGCGTAACAATGTGCGTACCAGCTCCAGCCTGTCATTTATCAGCTACGATCAGGCGCTCTCCAGCGAGCCGGTTGCGCCTGGCGCGACTAACCGCAGCGAGCGGCGAGTAAAAATGCTTGAACGTCCACGGCGTGAAGAGGTGGATACCGCGGCCTGGATGCCGTCACTCACAACCGATAAACAAGGCAAAGCGTATTTCACGTTCCTGATGCCTGATTCGTTAACCCGCTGGCGCATCACCGCGCGTGGGATGAACGGCGACGGGCTGGTCGGGCAGGGGCGTGCTTATCTGCGTTCGGAAAAAAGTCTCTACATGAAATGGAGTATGCCAACGGTGTATCGCATGGGCGACAAACCGGCGGCAGGACTGTTTATCTTCAGTCAGCAGGATAACGAACCGGTGGCGCTGGTGACTAAATTTGCAGGTGCTGAGATGCGCCAGACGCTGACGCTGCACAAAGGGGCGAATTATATTTCGCTGACGCAGAATATTCAGCAATCTGGCTTGTTAAGTGCAGAACTGCAACAAAATGGGCAAGTACAGGACAGCATTAGCACAAAACTGTCTTTTGTGGATAACAGCTGGCCCGTTGAACAACAGAAAAACGTCATGCTCGGCGGTGGCGATAATGCGCTGACGTTGCCCGAGCAGGCGAGCAATATCCGGCTACAAAGTAGCGAAACGCCGCAGGAGATTTTCCGTAACAATCTTGATGCATTAGTCGATGAACCGTGGGGTGGCGTGATCAACACCGGTAGCCGTCTGATCCCGCTCAGTCTCGCCTGGCGTTCGCTTGCCGATCATCAAAGTGCCGCCGCTAACGACATTCGTCAGATGATTCAGGATAACCGTCTGCGGCTGATGCAACTGGCGGGGCCCGGAGTGCGCTTTACCTGGTGGGGTGAAGATGGCAATGGCGACGCCTTCCTCACGGCATGGGCATGGTACGCCGACTGGCAGGCCAGCCAGGCGCTCGGCGTAACGCAGCAACCGGAATACTGGCAACATATGCTCGACAGTTATGCCGAGCAGGCGGACAACATGCCGTTATTGCATCGGGCGCTGGTGCTGGCGTGGGCACAGGAGATGAATCTGCCGTGCAAAACGTTGTTGAAAGGGTTGGATGAAGCTATCGCCCGGCGCGGAACTAAAACTGAAGATTTCTCTGAGGAAGACACCAGCGATATCAATGACAGCCTGATCCTCGATACACCTGAATCTCCACTGGCAGATGCGGTGGCAAACGTCTTAACCATGACGTTGCTGAAAAAAGCGCAGTTGAAGTCCACTGTGATGCCACAGGTTCAGCAATATGCGTGGGATAAAGCAGCAAACAGCAACCAACCGCTGGCGCACACGGTTGTGCTGCTCAATAGTGGAGGCGACGCTACCCAGGCGGCCGCTATTTTAAGTGGTTTAACCGCTGAGCAATCCACCATTGAGCGCGCGTTGGCCATGAACTGGCTGGCGAAATATATGGCGACAATGCCTCCAGTTGTGTTGCCTGCGCCTGCGGGCGCATGGGCCAAACATAAGTTAACCGGAGGAGGCGAATACTGGCGTTGGGTTGGTCAGGGCGTGCCGGACATTCTCTCTTTTGGTGATGAATTGTCGCCGCAAAATGTGCAGGTCCGCTGGCGTGAACCGGCAAAAACGGCTCAACAAAGTAACATTCCGGTGACCGTTGAACGCCAGTTGTATCGGCTTATCCCCGGTGAAGAAGAGATGAGCTTTACTCTGCAGCCGGTGACCAGCAATGAGATTGACAGCGATGCGCTGTATCTCGATGAAATTATGCTTACCAGCGAGCAGGATGCAGTTCTGCGCTATGGTCAGGTGGAAGTACCGCTCCCGCCGGGAGCCGACGTTGAGCGGACAACGTGGGGCATTTCGGTCAATAAACCTAACGCTGGAAAACAGCAGGGGCAATTGCTGGAAAAAGCGCGTAATGAAATGGGCGAACTGGCCTATATGTTGCCGGTGAAAGAACTGACGGGAACGGTCACTTTCCGCCATTTGCTGCGCTTCTCGCAAAAAGGGCAATTCGTTCTGCCTCCTGCTCGTTATGTGCGTTCCTATGCACCTGCACAGCAAAGTGTTGCGCCAGGGAGTGAATGGACCGGGATGCAGGTGAAATAAGTGAACTGGCGCAGAATCGTCTGGCTATTGGCGTTGGTTACTCTGCCAACGCTTGCGGAGGAGACGCCGTTACAACTGGCGCTGCGGGGCGCGCAACACGATCAACTGTATCAGCTGTCGTCATCAGGCGTGACCAAAGTCTCGGCATTACCTGACACGCTCACCACGCCATTAGGGAGTTTGTGGAAACTGTATGTTTACGCCTGGCTGGAGGATACCCATCAACCGGAGCAGCCCTACCAGTGTCGCGGAAACTCCCCGGAAGAGGTTTATTGTTGTCAGGCTGGGGAGAGCATAACGCGCGATACCGCGCTGGTACGCTCCTGTGGACTCTATTTTGCGCCGCAGCGGTTGCATATTGGCGCAGATGTGTGGGGGCAATACTGGCAACAGCGTCAGGCACCTGCGTGGTTAGCGTCTCTTACTACGCTGAAGCCAGAAACCTC
Source organism: Escherichia sp. E.sYA108 (assembly GCF_011754335.1). Classification (NCBI taxonomy): domain Bacteria; kingdom Pseudomonadati; phylum Pseudomonadota; class Gammaproteobacteria; order Enterobacterales; family Enterobacteriaceae; genus Escherichia; species Escherichia sp. E.sYA108. Next base: position 1,670,473 of record NZ_JAAQVZ010000001.1, read on the forward strand.
GGTAACGGTTAAATCGCTGCTTGATTCTTTAGCGACGTTACCCGCGCAAAACAAAGCTCAGGAAGTCTTACTGGATGTGGTGCTGGACGAGGCGAAAATCGATGTCGCATCCATGCTCGGTAGTCGGGTACGGGTGAAAACCTGGAGCTGGTTTGCCGATGATAAGCAGGAAATCCGTCAGGGTGGTTTTGCTGGCTGGTTAACCGATGGTACACCGCTGTGGGCTACTGGCAGTGGCACCAGCAAAACGGTACTAACCCGTTATGCGACGGTGCTTAATCGGGTTTTGCCAGTGCCGACGCAAGTTGCCAGTGGGCAATGTGTGCTGGTGGATCTGTTTGCTCGTTATCCGCTGAAGAAAGTTACTGAGGAAAAGAGTACGACGGCATTCAAACCAGGCGTGCTCAATGGGCGCTATCGTGTGACGTTTGCCAATGGTAACCACATGACATTTGTCAGCCACGGTGAGACAACGTTACTGACGGTAAAGGGCAAACTGAAATTGCAGTCGCATCTCGATCGTGAAGAGTACGTTGCCAGAGTTCTGGATCGCGAGGCGAAAAGTACGCCCCCTGAGGCAGCGAAAGCTATGACCGTGGCGATTCGCACTTTCTTACAGCAAAACGCCAATCGGGAAGGCGATTGCCTGACCATCCCTGACAGCAGCGCCACACAGCGTGTTTCGGCTTCGCCAGCTACCACGGGGGCGCGAACGATGACCGCCTGGACGCAGGATCTCATCTATGCGGGCGATCCGGTTCATTATCATGGCAGCCGGGTTACCGAAGGGACGCTTTCCTGGCGGCACGCTACTGCCCAGGCGGGGCAGGGAGAGCGTTATGATCAGATACTTGCGTTTGCTTATCCCGACAACAACCTTAGCCGCTGGGGAGCGCCACGCTCAACCTGCCAGTTATTACCCAAAGCGAAAGCCTGGCTGGCGAAAAAAATGCCGCAGTGGCGGCGTATATTACAAGGTGAGACGGGATACAACGAACCAGACGTGTTTGCGGTCTGTCGTTTAGTCTCAGGTTTCCCCTATACCGATCGGCAGCAGAAACGGCTGTTTATTCGTAACTTCTTTACGCTTCAGGATCGGCTGGATTTAACCCATGAGTATCTGCACCTGGCCTTTGATGGTTATCCCACCGGGCTTGATGAGAACTATATCGAAACGCTGACCCGACAATTATTAATGGACTAATGCTATGCGAAAGATTTTTCTTCCGTTGTTACTGGTGGCGCTTTCGCCTGTCGCTCACAGTGAAGGTGTGCAGGAAGTCGAGATTGATGCACCGCTCTCTGGCTGGCATCCGGCAGAGGGTGAAGATGCCAGTTTTTCACAAACGATCAATTACCCGGCGTCGTCCGTCAACATGGCAGATGATCAAAATATCTCAGCGCAGATCCGCGGCAAAATAAAGAATTATGCTGCGGCGGGTAAAGTTCAGCAGGGCCGGCTGGTGGTCAACGGTGCCAGTATGCCGCAGAGAATTGAATCAGATGGTTCTTTTGCACGCCCTTATATTTTCACTGAAGGCAGCAACAGCGTGCAGGTCATCAGCCCAGATGGGCAAAGCCGACAAAAAATGCAGTTTTACTCAACGCCGGGTGCTGGGGCGATTCGCGCACGTTTACGGCTGGTTCTCTCGTGGGATACGGACAATACCGACCTCGATCTTCATGTCGTTACGCCTGACGGTGAATATGCCTGGTACGGTAACACCGTGCTGAAAAACAGTGGTGCACTGGATATGGATGTCACGACAGGGTACGGCCCCGAGATTTTCGCCATGCCAGCGCCAGTTCACGGCCGTTATCAGGTGTATATCAACTACTATGGCGGACGCAGCGAAACGGAATTAACTACGGCCCAACTGACGCTGATCACCGATGAAGGGTCGGTCAATGAGAAACAGGAAACTTTTATTGTACCGATGCGTAATGCTGGCGAACTGACGCTGGTGAAAAGTTTTGACTGGTGATTAATGAGGTTATCTTTACTGTCAATGTTCAAGAAAACGCCCGATGACTTTCGCTATCGGGCGTTTTTACATGTTAATTCAATCGTTCAATCACCATCGCAATTCCCTGGCCGCCACCAATGCACAGTGTTGCCAGCCCCAGCGTTTTATCGCGTGCCTGCATTGCATGTAATAGTGTGACCAGAATACGAGCACCACTGGCACCGATAGGATGCCCCAGCGCGATGGCCCCGCCGTTGACATTCACTTTCTCAGGCTCAAAGCCCAGGGTTTTCCCAACGGCAAGGAACTGTGCAGCAAATGCTTCATTAGCCTCAATGAGATCAATATCCGCCAGTTGCAGCCCCGCCAGTTGTAACGCTTTTTGCGTGGCAGGTACTGGCCCCATACCCATCAATGCGGGGGGCACGCCACCGCTGGCATAACTTTTAATGCGAGCCAGGGGGGTAAGGCCTGCTGCCAGCGCCGAAGATTCTTCCATAATCACCAGAGCGGCAGCACCGTCGTTAATGCCAGACGCGTTCCCGGCGGTGACTGTTCCTGCTTTATCGAAGGCCGGGCGCAATGCGCCTAACGCTTCAGCCGTAGAATCCGCTTTCGGGAATTCGTCTTGACTGAAGACGAAGGTTTTCTTCCGAGTGACAACATTTACCGGGACGATTTCGGCTGTAAAAGCACCGGACTCAATTGCGGCTGCCGCTTTACGCTGTGAATGTAGCGCCAGTTCATCCTGCATTTCACGGGTAATTCCGTACTCTTTAGCCACGTTTTCGGCGGTAATCCCCATATGATAACCATGGGTGGCGCACATCAGACCATCGCGCAGGATTACGTCATAAACCTGTCCGTCTCCAAGACGATAACCAGAGCGTGCTTTTGCATCGAGTAAGTAGGGCGCTAAACTCATATTTTCCATACCCCCCGCCACAATGCTCTGCGCCTGACCTGCCTGAATTGCCTGGGCGGCAAGCGCCACACTTTTAAGACCCGAACCACACACTTTATTGACCGTGAATCCGCACACTGTTTCGGCCAGTCCGCTTTTTAACAGTGCCTGACGCGCCGGATTTTGCCCCAGCCCGGCTTGTAGCACGTTACCCATAATCACTTCATCAACGTGTAGTGAATCGATTTTTGCACGTTCAATGGCGGCTTTAATTACTGTCGCCCCCAGGTCGATGGTGCTGGTGGAAGCGAGTGAACCGTTAAAACTACCGATAGCAGTACGTACCGCACTGACGATGACACAATTTTTCATTTTATATTCCTTCTGTCTGTAGGGTTGCCGTCAGAACAGCGTTAAACCAATGACGAAAATGACGCCGGAGAAGAGCAGGGCAGTGATGCAATAGCCCATGATGTCGCGGACACCGAGTCCGGCGATTGCCAGTGCTGGCAGCGCCCAGAACGGTTGTGCCATGTTCATCCATTGCTCGCCGTAGGCGATCGCCATTACCGATTTACCGAGATCAGCGCCCAGCGCCTGGGCTGCGGGCATCACGAACGGCCCCTGAATAACCCAGTGCCCGCCGCCAGACGGAACGGCGAAGTTAATCAGTGCAGAACTAAAAAAGGTCATGACCGGGAAGGTGTCTTTGTTCGCAACATTGATGAAGAATTCGGTAATGAGTCCGCCCAGACCGGAGTGCTCCATCATCAGTTGGATCCCCGCGTAGAAGGGGAATTGCACCAGAATACCGGCGGTACTGCGTGCTGCCGCGCTGATAGCACGCATATAAGCCATTGGCGTTTTATGTAGCAGCAGACCCGCAATCATAAACATCAGGTTGACGGTATTGATGGTGATGTTGAAGCCATGTTCGCTGAAGTACATCGCCAGGTAAGCGATACCGAGTGCGCCGATGATCAACGTCAGAATACGGCTTTCTTCCAGTCGCTCGGACGGTGGAGCATCTTTCGGTAGTTGCTTTTGAAAATCAGCCTCTTCCATGAGTAGTTTCGGATCGATACTCACCACGTCAGACGGTTTTGGCATCATCATGCGGGTGATAAATGGCATCACCACAATCAACGCCACAGTGATGAAAATATTAAAACCACTGAACAGAGTATCGCCCACCGGGATCAGCCCGGCGATATGCTCAACCGGGTTGCCCGGTGTTGCAGCCAACAGAGGCATTGAGCCAGAGAAACCGCCACCCCAGGTGAGAAAACCAATGTAGGCGCAGGCAATGAGCAACGGATAATCAGAACCGGGTACTCGCCGGGCGACTTCACGGGCGAACATTGCACCGACAACCAAACCAAATCCCCAGTTGATGACACAAGCAACTGAACCGAAGAAAGTAACCAGCATGACGCCCTGTACGGGCGTCTTTGCGGCGGAGGCGGCAGTACGCAGCAAACTTTTCACCGGCGCGGAGCTGGCAAGGGCATGACCGGTAACGATGATAAGCGCCATCTGCATACCAAACGCCAGCAAGTTCCAGAAACCGTCACCCCACATTTTCACCATGCTGATCGGCGTTTGTGGTGTTAACCAAAGCGCGATCACGAATGTTAGCAATGTCAGCAACATGGCAAAGATCAGTGGATCGGGAAGCCACCGGCTGACAAAACGCGTCATAAAACGCGATATGCGACCAATCATAAATCACCCCGTTGCGTATTCAGATCGGCAGCGACTTCAAACCGAGCTTCTGTTTTGGCACGCACGGTGGCTAAATCACACCCGTCGGCAATTTCGGTGAGCCACATTTTGCCGTCAATAAAACGAAAGACAGCCAGTTCAGTAACCAGCATATGCACCGCATGTTGCGCAGTGAGTGGCATGGTGCAGCGGCGCAAAATTTTTGCTGAACCATCTTTGGCGCAATGTTCCATGGCGATGATCACTTTGCGCGACCCGGTCACCAGATCCATCGCGCCACCCATACCGGGCACCATTTTCCCAGGCACTACCCAGTTCGCGAGGTTTGCTTCTTCGTCTACTTGCAAACCGCCGAGCACGCAGGCATCAATATGACCGCCACGGATTAGCGCAAATGACATGGCGCTATCAAACATGGCTGCACCGGGTAAAATGCCGCACGGTTGTCCGCCAGCGTTCACCAGATCGGGATGCGCTGTTGTGACCGGGCCTAAACCGAGGAAGCCGTTTTCCGATTGCAGAGTGATATGAATACCCTCCGGTAAATAATTGGCGACCATTGTGGGTAAACCGATTCCTAAGTTAACGATGTCACCATCACGAAGCTCTTGCGCCACACGGCGCGCAATACGTTGTTTCGCATCCATTATTTGCTCTCCTGTGAAACGATGATGTGGTCGATAACGGCACCAGGTGTGACAATATGGTCAGGTTGCAGCTCGCCGGTTTCGACCAGTTCATCCGGCTCTACCAGCGTGATATCAGCCGCAAGGGCTATCAGGGGGTTAAAGTTGCGGGCGCTAAGGTGATAGGTCAGGTTGCCAAGTGTGTCGCAACGATGAGCGCGAATTAGCGCCAGGTCGGCGCGCAGCGGGCGTTCGAGCAGCCAGGTTTTACCGTCGAGTGTCAGTGTCTGTTTGCCTTCCTCTACGACGGTGCCGACACCAGTTGGGGTGAGAAAACCACCAAGTCCAGCTCCACCACAGCGAATTTGCTCGATTAGCGTACCTTGCGGCACCAGAACGACGTCCATCTCACCAGATATCATGCGCCGACCTGTTTCCGGGTTGGTGCCGATATGTGAAGCAATCACTTTGCGGACTCGACCATTGACGATGAGCGGACCGATGCCGGTATCAACAAACGCGGTATCATTGGCTATCAATGTCAGGTCGCGAACACCAGATTCCAGTAATGCTTCAACCAGGCGGGATGGAGTGCCAATCCCCATAAATCCGCCCACCATGATGGTCATGCCGTCACGAAAGAAGCCGGTGGCGTCTTGTAATGTCATCAATTTTGTTTTCATTTTTTATCCCTCTTGCATACACCGTTGTGGGTACAGTCAGGGAATAGCAAGGGGAGTGCCAGAATGAGATTATTGAATGTTGTTATTTAACTAATTGAATAGAAAAGGATAAATTAGATGGGGATTCATAAGGAGAATGAGCGGCTATGCAGAAAATTGCGCACTGTGCAAATTTCTGCATAGCAAGTTTTGGCGTTATACATCCGCCGGATCGATACCGTATTCCTGGAGTTTATACATCAATGCACGGCGACTGATGCCCAGCATTAAAGCAGTGCGGGTTCGGTTTCCTTCTTGTTGTTCCAGCACTTCCATAATGATGCGTTTTTCGACGCGTTTAATTTCCTCTTTTAAATTACGCTCACCGACAGGGGCTGTTTTTGCTTCACCAGCATTACAGACTGGCTGACGAATCTGCGGCGGAAGATCCTCAGAAAAAATGATCGGGCCTGAATTCATCACGACGGCGCGTTCAATAACGTTGGAAAGCTCTCGAATATTTCCCGGCCATGACCAGGCGGTAAGCAGTGACATTGCCATCGGATCGATGTCGATAATATCGCGCTGATTCTCACTACTGAATTTTTGCAAAAAGTGATTAGCTAACAGGGAAATATCTTCCCGGCGATCGCGCAGAGGCGGCAGTATTAAATGAATAACGTTAAGGCGATAAAAGAGATCTTCACGGAAGGTGCCTTCTTTCACCATTGCCTGCAAGTCGCGGTTGGTGGCAGCAATGATGCGGATATCAACTTTTATGGTCTGATGGCCGCCAATCCGTTCAAATTCCCGTTCCTGCAGAATGCGTAGTAATTTGGCTTGCAGTACCAGCGGCATTTCGCCAATTTCGTCGAGGAGCAGAGTACCTTCGTTGGCACGTTCAAATAATCCCTGACGCAAGGTTTGTGCACCAGTAAATGCACCTTTTTCATGACCAAACAGTTCACTTTCGAGCAACGATTCCGGCAGTGCCGCGCAGTTGACTTTAATGAACGGCCCCTTTGCCCGCCGCGAATTGTAGTGAATCGCTCTGGCAATCAACTCTTTCCCGGTGCCGCTTTCACCGCTAATCAAGACGCTGGCCTGAGAAAGGGCAATTTTGGCGGTGTCTTTGCAGATGTCCATCATCGCCGGGCTGTTGGTGAGAATGTGCCCCCATTGCCAGCTGGTGCTCAGTGCCTGGTGCAGATGACGGATCTCTTTTTTCATTGACTGGAGTTGTAAAGCGCGCTGAACGATTAAATTCAACTCATCGAGATCAAACGGTTTGATAACATAGTCGAAGGCTCCGCAGCGTAGTGCTTCGACGGCGGTTTCCACTTCAGCATAGGCCGTCATCAGAATAACGGGTGTCCGGGTCTCATGGCTGCGCATCTCCTTTAGTGCCTTGATGCCGTCCATCTCTGGCATGCGGATATCCATCAACACCACGTCAGGGTGAATATCGGCAAACAGGTGTAATGCTGTGCGCCCGTTGTTCGCACAATGTGTTTCGAATCCTTGTAGTGCAAAAGCGGTGCTCAGCATACGGCGAACATTATCTTCATCATCCACAATAAGGATGCGATTAATAGCAGTCATACAGTCTGATTTCCCTGCGGGTTGATCGGTAAAATAAGCGTGAAGGTTGCGCCGTAGCCCGGCAAACTGGCGACGCGAATATCACCCTGATGGGCATTAATGATGCGTTGACTTAACGCCAGACCAAGCCCGGTTCCTGAGGCTTTGGTAGTGAAAAAGGGATCGAAGATCTTTTTTTGCAGCGAGAGATCAATGCCACTGCCGTTGTCCTCTATCGAAATGGCCTGTTGCGAGTCGCTATACTGCCAGGTTCGAATACGAATTTTCCCTCGTGCACTGATAGCCTGGACGGCATTGATCAGGATATTCAGTAGTACCTGTTTGAGCAGTTCACGATCGGCGTTAATCGGGCTTAATTCATTATCCAGTTCGCTTATGAAGTCGACCCGCGCTTGTACGCCGGCGGTTTGTACCAGTACCAGAGTTTCTTCAACCAATGCATTGAGGCTGACTTGTTGCCATTGACTGTGGCGTGGGCGTGAAAATTCGAGCAATTGCTGAATAACTTTGTTAATTGAATCGATTTCTTTGAGTACTACGGACAGATATTCCTGATGTATTGGGTCACGGGTTTGTTGGCGCAAGATCTGTACATAACCACGAATAGCCGTTAACGGATTACGTACTTCATGCGCCACGCCAGCCATCAGCTCACCCAGTGTGGCGAGGCGTTCTGCTTGCGCCATGCGGCGCTGGGTTTCTTTGCGGGCAGTTAAATCAGAGAAAATCACCAAAGCACCTATCATTTCACCGTGCGTGTTATGAATACGACTGGTCGTGACACTGAGTTCAATGGTGCGGTCACGGCCTGGAAAACTGATCTCCAACGCTACATGTTCGGTGCCATGTTCCAGCGTATCCAGTACGGGACTGTAGAACTGAGTATTGTCGAACAACATGGAGTAAGGCTGCCCTACCAGTTCATGACGTTGATAGCCAGTGATGACTTCTGCTGCTGGGTTCATGGTGGTTACATCACCCTGGCGGTCAATGGCAATGACGCCATCGGCAGCGTTTTCAATAATCAGATCGTTAAGTGTTCGCGTTTCACGCAGTGCCTGGGCGAGGTTGTTAACACTCTGACTGATTTGCCCCATTTCACCGGGCAATTGTGGTAATCGAGTGGGAATATTTTGAGCCAGAGTCGAGAGGCCATCGGTGATGATATCTATATTGGCGCTCAGGCGACGGGAGAAAAGGACAATCAACAGCAGGCTTATCAGCAAACCGGCGGTGAGCACAATGATAATCCTCGCATCCATTTTCCAGGCCTGGCGACGAATATCTTCGGTTAATTCATTGGCCCAGATATAGCCGAGGATTTCACCATTACGCTCAATGGGAATCATTGAATTCAAAATATCGCCGCGCACCTGCCTGCCTGAATAAACCAAAGGGGTATTTGTACGCATGACTTCGCGACCAGGGTGATCTGCGGCAATGGTAACGCCCACATTATTCTGATATAGCGCTGAAGGCGCGTAGGTGATTATCGCATCCAGCGTTTTGTTGTAATAACCAGCGCCGATGCCAGGGAAGGCGTGAGTGATATTTTCGGTAATGGGGGCAAGTTCTGCATTTAATGCGCGGATACGCTCCTCACGCGGTAAGTCGATGTAGAGATCGTAGCGATTGCCTAGCGCCTGATTAAGCAGGTTGACCACGGCAGAAAGTTTTTTCTCTTTTTCAGATAAGACTGCTGAACGTCCTTCCGTTTCTACGATATAACCAATAGTAAGCGTTGGGACAATGACCATCAGGATTGCCATCAGGATCATTTGATTGCGTAAGCGGCGTGGATAAATCCACTTCATATAATGCATGCTGAAATCCACTAGTCTTGTCCGGTATATGACGATTATCAGAGGTTAAGGTGATGATTTCTCGGCGGTGTATCATATTCCAGAGAAGAGAGAACATTGCGGTAACACGCTTTTACCGCTACCTTAACCACACTCCATCGGTCACCTGAGGCGGAGCTTCGCCCCTTTGAAATACCTTGCTTCTTTTCGTACAACCCTGAAAGCCTCGCGCTACATGTTCAGAGCATTGGCGTTAGTGCTCTGGCTGTTGATTGCTTTTTCATCCGTTTTTTACATCGTTAATGCGTTACATCAGCGAGAATCGGAAATTCGTCAGGAATTTAATCTGAGTTCCGATCAGGCTCAGCGCTTTATTCAACGCACCTCTGATGTGATGAAAGAGCTGAAGTACATAGCTGAAAATCGCTTATCGGCAGAAAACGGTGTGCTTTCCCCGCGTGGACGAGAAACGCAGACGGATGTGCCTGCGTTTGAACCGCTGTTTGCTGACTCTGATTGTTCCGCAATGAGTAACACCTGGCGAGGTTCTCTGGAGTCATTGGCGTGGTTTATGCGCTACTGGCGCGATAATTTTTCTGCGGCTTACGATCTAAACCGGGTATTTTTAATCGGCAGCGATAACCTCTGCATGGCCAATTTCGGTCTGCGTGATATGCCAGTGGAACGCGATACCGCGCTAAAAGCTTTGCATGAACGCATTAATAAATATCGAAATGCACCACAAGATGATAGTGGCAGTAACCTCTACTGGATCAGCGAAGGTCCGCGCCCTGGCGTCGGGTATTTTTACGCCTTGACGCCAGTTTATCTGGCGAACCGGTTGCAGGCGCTTTTGGGTGTCGAGCAAACCATCCGGATGGAGAACTTTTTCTTACCTGGTACGTTGCCGATGGGGGTTACCATTCTTGATGAAAATGGTCATACCCTGATTTCGCTTACCGGACCAGAAAGCAAAATTAAGGGCGATCCTCGCTGGATGCAGGAACGCTCCTGGTTTGGCTATACGGAAGGGTTCCGGGAACTGGTGCTGAAGAAAAATCTGCCACCCTCATCGCTAAGCATCGTTTATTCAGTGCCAGTTGATAAGGTGCTGGAACGCATTCGCATGTTGATCCTTAACGCAATTTTGCTGAATGTGCTTGCCGGAGCTGCATTGTTTACTCTCGCGCGGATGTACGAGCGGCGTATTTTCATTCCGGCGGAAAGCGACGCCCTGCGACTGGAAGAACATGAGCAATTTAATCGCAAGATTGTCGCCTCCGCGCCAGTGGGTATCTGCATTTTGCGTACCGCTGATGGCGTCAATATTTTAAGTAACGAACTGGCGCATACCTATCTCAATATGCTTACGCATGAGGACCGCCAACGGCTGACACAAATTATCTGTGGGCAGCAGGTCAATTTTGTTGATGTCCTGACCAGCAACAATACCAATCTGCAAATCAGCTTCGTCCATTCGCGCTATCGTAATGAAAACGTGGCCATTTGTGTGCTGGTGGATGTTTCTTCGCGCGTGAAGATGGAAGAGTCGTTGCAGGAGATGGCACAAGCAGCGGAACAGGCGAGCCAGTCAAAATCGATGTTCCTGGCCACCGTCAGTCATGAGCTGCGAACGCCGCTGTATGGCATTATCGGTAACCTGGATCTGTTGCAAACCAAAGAGTTACCGAAAGGCGTCGATCGTCTGGTGACGGCAATGAACAACTCTTCCAGCCTGTTGTTGAAAATTATCAGCGATATTCTCGATTTCTCGAAAATTGAATCAGAACAGTTGAAGATCGAACCGCGTGAGTTTTCACCGCGTGAAGTGATGAACCACATCACCGCCAACTATTTACCGCTGGTGGTACGCAAGCAGTTAGGCTTGTACTGCTTTATTGAACCGGATGTGCCAGTGGCCTTAAATGGCGACCCGATGCGTTTACAACAGGTCATCTCTAACCTGCTGAGTAACGCCATAAAATTCACCGATACCGGCTGTATAGTTTTGCATGTTCGCGCTGATGGCGATTATCTCTCTATCCGTGTTCGCGATACCGGCGTGGGGATTCCGGCAAAAGAAGTGGTGCGTTTGTTTGATCCCTTCTTCCAGGTCGGAACGGGCGTACAGCGTAACTTCCAGGGGACTGGTCTGGGTCTGGCGATTTGTGAAAAACTGATCAGCATGATGGACGGCGACATCTCGGTAGATTCAGAACCGGGAATGGGCAGCCAGTTTACCGTGCGTATTCCGTTGTATGGCGCTCAGTACCCGCAGAAAAAAGGTGTGGAAGGGTTGAGTGGTAAACGCTGCTGGCTGGCGGTCCGCAATGCGTCGCTCTGTCAGTTCCTGGAAACCAGTTTGCAGCGCAGCGGCATCGTCGTTACAACATACGAAGGGCAGGAACCGACTCCCGAAGATGTGTTAATTACTGACGAGGTAGTGAACAAAAAATGGCAGGGCAGAGCGGTAGTGACCTTCTGTCGTCGCCATATTGGTATTCCGCTGGAGAAAGCGCCAGGGGAGTGGGTACACAGTGTGGCTGCTCCGCATGAGCTACCGGCATTGTTGGCGCGTATTTATTTGATCGAGATGGAGAGCGACGATCCTGCTAACGCTCTGCCGTCGACGGACAAAGCGGTCAGCGATAATGACGATATGATGATTCTGGTCGTGGATGATCATCCGATTAACCGGCGTCTGCTGGCAGATCAGTTGGGATCGTTGGGCTATCAATGTAAAACCGCGAATGATGGCGTCGATGCGCTTAATGTACTTAACAAGAATCATATTGATATCGTGCTTAGCGACGTCAATATGCCAAATATGGATGGTTACCGCTTGACGCAACGCATTCGTCAGTTGGGACTGACGTTGCCGGTAATCGGAGTAACTGCTAATGCGTTGGCTGAAGAGAAGCAGCGGTGTCTGGAGTCCGGTATGGACAGCTGCCTGTCGAAGCCGGTAACGCTGGATGTGATAAAACAGACGCTGACGGTATATGCCGAGAGGGTCAGGAAATCGCGGGAATCGTAGGACGGATAAGGCGTTTACGCCGCATCCGGCAATCCGTGCAAATGCCAGATAAGACACTGACGCGTCTTATCTGGCCTACAGGTGATTAGTCTTTATCTGCCGGACTTAACGTCACAGAAGAGAGATAATTCAGCAGAGCAATATCGTTCTCGACACCCAGCTTCATCATCGCAGATTTCTTCTGGCTACTGATGGTTTTAATACTGCGGTTCAGCTTTTTAGCGATCTCGGTCACCAGGAAGCCTTCCGCAAACAGGCGCAGAACTTCACTCTCTTTTGGCGAGAGACGCTTGTCACCGTAACCACCAGCACTGATTTTTTCCAACAGGCGAGAAACGCTTTCCGGGGTAAATTTCTTCCCTTTCTGCAGCGCGGCGAGAGCCTTCGGCAAATCGGTCGGTGCACCTTGTTTCAGCACGATCCCTTCGATATCCAGATCCAATACCGCACTAAGAATCGCCGGGTTGTTGTTCATGGTCAGAACAATGATCGACAGGCTTGGGAAATGGCGCTTGATGTACTTGATTAAGGTAATGCCATCGCCGTACTTATCGCCAGGCATGGAGAGATCGGTAATCAACACATGTGCATCCAGTTTCGGCAAGTTGTTGATCAGTGCTGTAGAGTCTTCAAATTCGCCGACAACATTCACCCACTCAATTTGCTCAAGTGATTTGCGAATACCGAACAAGACTATCGGATGGTCATCGGCAATAATTACGTTCATATTGTTCATGTAATAGGCTACCTTGCTACAGCAAGCTCTTGACATAACTGTCAATGTCGCTGATGTATTTTTCTATTCCTGGAACATCCTTCTCACGAATCAGATGTTCCAGCGTTTCACATAACTGCTTGCCGGGTACCAGATTTAGCATGGCAAATACGCCTTTAAGACGATGAGCCGTTTGGGCTAACGCAGCAAAGTCACTGGTTGCTGCTTCAGTATATAGCCTCTTAACATCATCCGGTACTGTGTCTACAAAGAGCGCATAATAGCCGCTGGCATGGAGTTGCGCATTTTCATCTCCGCCCAGAGGCGATTCTGTCACCTCTTCCTGCGCCAGTTGCACTTCAATTAATTGTAAGACCGCTTCCTGCATAGCGTTGCTCATATTGAAATTGACGCACAATTGACCAGGCCCAATTTCCCGTACGCCAGACTCATCATCGCTTAAAAGCAAGCCAGAGGCAGTAAGATTAGACGGATTATCCGTTAAAAAGATATCATAATCTTGACTAATTAATCTTTCATCGGGTGTGATACAGGTTGCACCCCAATTTTCTAACTGGCGAGTGACAATATTCCGAATTTCTGCCGAAGTAACATCCACCATTACGCAGACATCATCCAGTAATCGCTCTTCTTCCTCTTCAACTTCCGGGTCAGCTGCGAGCATTTTGATATGCACAGAGTAGCGTGTACCAAGCCCATCCCGCGTTTTGATGTTTAAATGACCGCCCAGTTTACGCGCCAGTTGATCGCTCAGCCAGAATGCCAGCGGGTCCGCCTTGCCATAGCGATCGTTTTGGGTCTGGTTGATAAACGGGAAGTGCAAATTATCCATTTCATGAATGCTTACGCCTTCTCCAGTGTCCAGAATGCGGAACGTCAGGCGGTCTTCGGAGGACTCATCCTGATCAACCTCAAGGGTGATTTTTCCCAATTGCGTTGAGGTCACGGCATATTGCATCAGTAGCAGCAAAATACGTCGTAAGGCATCGCGATCGCCGCGGCGCATATCGTGTGCTTTCAGATGATTGTTAATCAGCAGTTGCAGACCTTTACGCTTGATGGCAGGCAACACTGAAGGCACAACTTCATCAATTAAATCCTGCACGGAGAACAGCTCCGTCTCACTTTTCCAGCTATCGTCCGCAAGCATGTTCGCTAACTGTATTTCATCGACCAGCCGCACCAGCACATCTGCCTGATTCGCCAGTTGTTTGCCTTCCGGGGCGTTGAGTTTAGCCGCGCTCTCCGCCAGGGACTGTGCGGGTTCTTTCAGCGCATCGCCAATGTTTTTCATAAAGGTCATCCGCCCCTGCTGGTTTTTCTCATACAGACGCTGCGCCTGCTTGAGTTTCTTGTTTACCAGCACTTCGCGATCCTGATCGCGAATAATGAAAATTTGTGTGCGCGGCGCAACCTGGCTGCGAAACATGCGGATCTCATACAGCTCGTTATTGATCGTCGCCTGAATAATCCCCTGATGCTGTTCCGCCATGGTGGTGATGTTTTGCAGATTCAAATGCGGCAGCAAATGATCGGCAATTTTGTTACTTATGACTGTGCGGTTCGATTCCTGATCGTGAACCAGCAGGCCGAGCGGCAGCAGTGAGACTATCTCTTCATTAATTGCCCGTAAAATGCGCAATTCGTTATTGACCGCCGTGCTGGGGACGCTTTCTGTACTGCGGCTGGAGAAATGGCGGAATGTGGTATAGCCAAATAACGCCAGCGCCAGCAAACCGATGTTCAGCAGCAGTGGCAGCAGAATGTTTTGCAACGTATCCAGCAGTAAGGTGCCGTAAGGAACCTGCCAGACCAGGCGCATATCGGTAGAGTTGAGTGCCGAGGAGATTTCAATCTTCGTACTGTTAAAGTGGATACTGACGCTATCCGTCCCTTCTTTCTCATTTTCATTGTTTCCCGTTGCCGTCGCGTCTGGCTCAAGGCGGAAACTGTCCAGCGGCATACCCGGTGGGATCAAATCATTAATCGGCAGATCAAAAGCCACGACCGTTGCCAGATGTCCCGGCTGGTTGAACGTGGTACGCAAGGTAAAGTAATGACCGTTCTGCCAGGCCAGGCGGCGCATGTTAGAAAAACTTTCGCGTTCATCGAGGGCGTTGGCCTGTTGCAACATCTCTGCACGACGTGAATCAACAATGTCGCTGACGGTCGATTCTTTAAATCCGGAGGTGAGATCTTTGAGGGGCAGGGTTGAGATCAGCACCAGACTGTTATCCTGACCATTCAGGTAATACATCGACCACGGTACATTTTCTGCGCCCCACAATGTGTCCAGATAGGTGGACATCCGTTGAGTCATCTCAAGCGTTGAGTTGTCGTGAGAGCCAAAGATTAAGGCTTCCGTTTTGCGGCGTGGTTTTTCCAGATAGTAGACATCCTGTTTCAGGCGCGTCTCTTGTAAACCTTCGCCGGAGGAGGGGGAGGTCGTCGCGGCAATGTTGTCGTAGATCTGCCAGGTCACGTAACGCCAGGTATCGACGCGCTTTTGGATTGCGTGGGTAATGTCGACAATCTGGTAACTTTTATCTTTCAGCCAGGCGTTAACGGCGCTTTGTACCATTACACCCATCGTCACCAGTAACACAATGATCAACAGTAAAAAGAAGCGGGTAATGCTCCCCGGTAGGAGTGAAAAGCGGGTCGTGGCCGTTGTCTCTTTCTGACGCATTCGTGTTTATGACCTGTTAAAACTTCGCGAAGTGATAGGGCAGTATAAAGGGTACAGTGTGAAATTCCAGACTCTTACCTGATTGATGATTCTCTATTCTCCAGTGATATTTATCATCCTGCATTGGGTGAAATAGATGTACAAGCGCCATTTTGCTGTACAAATAACCTACAAAAAGCCTAACGATATTAATTGCAAATAAACGAAGATTGCTGGAAATTATGCCTATGTTAATTATTTGTGAAATAGTTAACAGGCGTTATAGTTTTTCTGTGGTAGCACAGAATAATGAAAAGTGTGTAAAGAAGGGTAAAAAAAACCGGATGCGAGGCATCCGGTTGAAATAGGGGTAAACAGACATTCAGAAATGAATGACGGTAATAAATAAAGTTAATGATGATAGCGGAAGATATTCTAGTTGCGAGTGAAGGTTTTGTTTTGACATTCAGTGCTGTCAAATAATTAAGAATAAGTTATTGATTTTAACCTTGAATTATTATTGCTTGATGTTAGGTGCTTATTTCGCCATTCCGCAATAATCTTAAAAAGTTCCCTTGTATTTACATTTTGAAACATCTATAGCGATAAATGAAACATCTTAAAAGTTTTAGTATCATATTCGTGTTGGATTATTCTGCATTTTTGGGGAGAATGGACCTGCCGACTGATTAATGAGGGTTAATCAGTATGCAGTGGCATAAAAAAGCAAATAAAGGCATATAACAGAGGGTTAATAACATGAAAGTTAAAGTACTGTCCCTCCTGGTCCCAGCTCTGCTGGTAGCAGGCGCAGCAAACGCTGCTGAAGTTTACAATAAAGACGGCAACAAATTAGATCTGTACGGTAAAGTAGACGGCCTGCACTATTTCTCTGACGACAAGTCTGTAGATGGCGACCAGACCTACATGCGTCTTGGCTTCAAAGGTGAAACTCAGGTTACTGACCAGCTGACCGGTTACGGCCAGTGGGAATATCAGATCCAGGGCAACGCTCCGGAAAGCGAAAACAACTCCTGGACCCGTGTGGCATTTGCTGGTCTGAAATTCCAGGACATCGGTTCTTTCGACTACGGTCGTAACTACGGCGTTGTTTACGACGTAACTTCCTGGACCGACGTTCTGCCAGAATTCGGTGGCGACACCTACGGTTCTGACAACTTCATGCAGCAGCGTGGTAACGGCTTCGCGACCTACCGTAACACCGACTTCTTCGGTCTGGTTGACGGCCTGAACTTTGCTGTTCAGTACCAGGGCCAGAATGGCAGCGTAAGCGGTGAAAATGATCCGGATTTCACTGGTCATGGCATCACCAACAATGGTCGTAAAGCTCTGCGTCAGAACGGCGACGGTGTCGGCGGATCTATCACTTATGATTACGAAGGCTTCGGCGTTGGTGCTGCAGTTTCCAGCTCCAAACGTACCTGGGATCAGAACAACACTGGCCTGATCGGTACTGGCGACCGTGCTGAAACCTACACTGGTGGTCTGAAATACGACGCTAACAACATCTACCTGGCTGCTCAGTACACCCAGACCTACAACGCAACTCGCGTAGGTTCCCTGGGTTGGGCGAACAAAGCACAGAACTTCGAAGCTGTTGCTCAGTACCAGTTCGACTTTGGTCTGCGTCCGTCTGTAGCATACCTGCAGTCTAAAGGTAAAAACCTGGGTGTCGTTGCTGGTCGTAACTACGACGACGAAGATATCCTGAAATATGTTGATGTTGGTGCTACCTACTACTTCAACAAAAACATGTCCACCTACGTTGACTACAAAATCAACCTGCTGGACGACAACCAGTTCACCCGCGCTGCTGGCATCAACACTGATGACATCGTAGCTCTGGGTCTGGTTTACCAGTTCTAATCTCGATTTATATCGAACAAAGGGCCTGCGGGCCCTTTTTTCATTGTTTTCAGCGTACAAACACAGTTTTTTGGTGTACTCTTGCGACCGTTCGCATGAGGATAATCACGTATGGAAATAAGCTTTACCCGCGTGGCACTGCTGGCTGCCGCGCTCTTCTTTGTTGGTTGCGATCAAAAACCACAACCCGCCAAAACCCACGCTACTGAAGTTACCGTTCTTGAAGGCAAAACCATGGGTACCTTCTGGCGTGCCAGCATCCCGGGCATTGATGCCAAACGCAGTGCCGAACTTAAAGAAAAGATTCAGACCCAGCTGGACGCCGACGATCAGCTGCTTTCGACCTATAAAAAAGATTCCGCGCTGATGCGCTTTAACGACTCGCAAAGTTTGTCGCCGTGGCCGGTAAGTGAAGCGATGGCCGATATCGTCACCACCTCGCTGCGCATTGGCGCAAGGACCGATGGTGCGATGGATATAACCGTCGGGCCGCTGGTGAATCTGTGGGGCTTTGGCCCGGAACAACAGCCGGTTCAAATTCCGAGCCAGGAACAGATCGATGCGATGAAAGCCAAAACCGGCTTACAGCACCTGACGGTCATTAATCAGTCGCATCAGCAATATCTGCAAAAAAACCTGCCGGATTTATATGTCGATCTCTCCACTGTCGGCGAAGGCTATGCGGCGGATCATCTGGCACGCTTGATGGAGCAGGAAGGGATTTCCCGCTATCTGGTGTCGGTGGGCGGCGCGCTGAACAGCCGTGGCATGAACGGTGAAGGCCAGCCGTGGCGGGTAGCGATTCAAAAACCAACCGATAAAGAAAACGCGGTTCAGGCCGTGGTGGATATCAACGGTCATGGCATTAGCACCTCTGGCAGCTACCGTAACTATTACGAACTGGACGGCAAACGCCTTTCCCATGTTATCGATCCGCAAACCGGGCGTCCCATCGAACACAATCTGGTATCCGTGACGGTGATTGCCCCGACGGCGCTGGAAGCCGACGCCTGGGATACTGGCTTAATGGTGCTCGGGCCAGAGAAAGCCAAAGAAGTCGTTCGCCGGGAAGGGCTGGCGGTTTATATGATCACCAAAGAGGGCGATAGCTTTAAAACCTGGATGTCGCCGCAGTTTAAAAGCTTCCTTATCAGCGAAAAAAATTAAAGCGCAAGATTGTTGGTTTTTGCGTGATGGTGACCGGGCAGACTAAAGGCTATCCTTAACCAGGGAGCTGATTATGAAAAACGCCACATGCTTAACTGACGATCAACGCTGGCAATCTGTCTTAGCCCGCGACCCGAATGCCGACGGCGAATTCGTTTTCGCCGTGCGCACCACAGGCATCTTTTGCCGTCCGTCTTGCCGCGCCAGACATGCTTTGCGGGAAAACGTTTCTTTCTATGCCGATGCCAGTGAGGCGCTTGCCGCTGGCTTTCGCCCCTGCAAACGTTGTCAGCCAGACAAAGCCAATCCCCAACAACATCGCCTTGATAAAATCACCCACGCCTGCCGACTGCTGGAACAGGAAACGCCTGTAACGCTGGAATCCTTAGCCGAACAGCTGGCGATGAGTCCGTTCCATTTGCATAGATTGTTTAAAGCGACTACCGGAATGACGCCGAAAGCCTGGCAGCAGGCCTGGCGTGCTCGCCGATTGCGGGAGTCTCTGGCAAAAGGGGAGAGCGTGACTCAGGCGATTCTCAGTGCCGGATTCCCCGACGGCAGCAGTTACTACCGTAAAGCCGATGAAACGCTGGGCATGACGGCTAAACAATTCCGTCACGGTGGCGAAAATCTGGCGGTGCGTTACGCGCTGGCTGATTGTGAGCTGGGCCGTTGCCTGGTGGCAGAAAGCGAGCGGGGGATTTGCGCGATATTGTTGGGCGATGATGATGCGACATTAATCAGCGAGTTGCAGCAGATGTTTCCCGCTGCCGACAACGCGCCTGCCGATCTGACGTTTCAGCAACATGTGCGTGAAGTGATCGCCAGCCTCAATCAACGCGATACGCCGCTGACGTTACCGCTGGATATTCGCGGCACTGCTTTTCAGCAACAAGTCTGGCAGGCACTGCGCACGATACCTTGTGGTGAAACCGTCAGTTATCAGCAACTGGCGAACGCCATCGGCAAACCGAAAGCGGTACGGGCCGTTGCCAGCGCCTGTGCCGCCAACAAGCTCGCTATCGTTATACCTTGTCATCGGGTGGTCCGTGGTGATGGCTCACTTTCCGGTTACCGCTGGGGCGTGTCGCGCAAAGCGCAACTGCTGCGCCGCGAAGTTGAAAATGAGGAGAGGTAATGTTGGATCTGTTTGCCGATGCTGAACCGTGGCAAGAACCACTGGCGGCTGGAGCGGTGATTTTGCACCGTTTTGCTTTTAACGCTGCGGAGCAACTGATCCGCGATATTAATGACGTTGCCAGCCAGTCGCCGTTTCGCCAGATGGTCACTCCAGGCGGATATACCATGTCGGTGGCGATGACCAACTGCGGGCGTCTGGGCTGGACCACCCATCGGCAGGGTTATCTCTATTCGCCCATTGATCCGCAAACAAATAAACCGTGGCCCGCCATGCCGCAGAGTTTTCATAATTTATGTCAACGTGCGGCTACGGCGGCGGGCTATCCAGATTTCCAGCCAGATGCTTGTCTTATCAACCGCTACGCTCCTGGCGCGAAACTGTCGCTGCATCAGGATAAAGACGAACCGGATCTGCGCGCGCCGATTGTTTCTGTTTCTCTGGGCTTACCCGCGATTTTTCAATTTGGCGGCCTGAAACGAAATGATCCGCTAAAAAGATTGTTGCTGGAACATGGCGATGTGGTGGTATGGGGCGGTGAATCGCGGCTGTTTTATCACGGTATTCAACCGTTGAAAGCGGGGTTTCATCCACTCACCACCGACTGCCGCTACAACCTGACATTCCGTCAGGCAGGTAAAAAAGAATAAAAATAAGAATTATTATTGCTGTGCGCGCGAAGATGTTTAAACTGCGGGCTGTAATTCATTGTCCGGGTTTTCTGCATGGAACTTCTTGTACTTGTCTGGCGGCAGTATCGCTGGCCATTTATCAGTGTGATGGCGCTAAGCCTCGCCAGTGCGGCATTAGGCATTGGCTTAATTGCTTTTATCAATCAGCGCCTTATCGAAACGGCGGATACCAGTCTGCTGGTGTTGCCGGAGTTTCTGGGATTATTGTTGCTGTTGATGGCAGTCACTCTCGGATCGCAACTGGCGCTCACCACTTTGGGGCATCACTTCGTTTACCGACTGCGTAGTGAATTTATCAAGCGGATTCTGGATACCCACGTCGAGCGCATTGAACAACTTGGTAGCGCTTCGTTGCTGGCGGGGTTAACCAGCGATGTGCGCAATATCACCATTGCTTTTGTGCGTCTGCCGGAACTGGTGCAGGGGATCATTCTCACTATCGGTTCAGCGGCGTATTTGTGGATGCTGTCGGGCAAAATGTTGCTGGTAACGGCTATCTGGATGGCAGTCACCATCTGGGGCGGTTTTGTGCTGGTGGCGCGGGTGTACAAACATATGGCGACCCTGCGTGAAACCGAAGATAAGCTGTACACGGATTTTCAAACTGTACTCGAAGGGCGCAAAGAGCTGACTCTGAACCGTGAACGCGCCGAGTATGTGTTTAACAACCTCTACATTCCTGATGCGCAAGAGTATCGCCATCATATTATTCGCGCAGACACCTTCCATCTTAGTGCCGTGAACTGGTCAAACATCATGATGCTGGGCGCTATCGGCCTGGTGTTCTGGATGGCGAACAGTCTCGGTTGGGCTGATACCAACGTTGCTGCGACCTATTCGTTGACGCTGTTATTCCTGCGTACGCCGCTGCTTTCGGCGGTTGGCGCATTGCCGACGCTGCTGACGGCGCAGGTGGCGTTTAACAAGCTGAACAAATTCGCGCTCGCGCCTTTCAAAGCAGAGTTTCCGCGCCCGCAGGCTTTTCCCAACTGGCAAACGCTGGAGCTGCGTAACGTGACGTTTGCTTATCAGGATAACGCGTTTTCCGTTGGGCCGATTAACCTCACCATCAAACGTGGTGAACTGCTGTTTCTGATTGGTGGCAACGGTAGTGGAAAATCGACGCTGGCGATGTTGCTGACGGGCTTGTACCAACCACAAAGCGGCGAAATCTTGCTGGATGGCAAACCTGTCAGCGGCGAACAACCGGAAGATTATCGCAAACTGTTTTCGGCAGTGTTTACCGATGTCTGGCTGTTTGATCAACTGCTGGGGCCGGAGGGGCAACCCGCTAACCCGCAACTGGTTGAGAAGTGGCTGGCGCAGCTGAAAATGGCTCATAAGCTTGAGTTAAGCAACGGGCGTATTGTTAACCTGAAGTTATCAAAAGGGCAGAAAAAACGCGTGGCGCTGTTGCTGGCGCTGGCAGAAGAACGCGATATTATCCTGCTGGATGAATGGGCGGCGGATCAGGATCCACACTTCCGTCGTGAGTTTTATCAGGTGCTGCTGCCGCTGATGCAGGAGATGGGTAAAACTATTTTCGCCATCAGTCATGATGATCATTACTTTATCCACGCCGACCGCCTGCTGGAAATGCGCAACGGGCAACTTAGCGAGCTGACAGGCGAAGAGCGCGATGCTGCTTCGCGTGATGCCGTTGCCCGGACGGCATAATATTTCGACGCTGACCTGGCGGACTGCTGCCGCCAGGTCAATATTCTAAAAATACCTTCGTTTCTAATAACCCTATAATTAATCAACGAAATTATAATGTTTCTAAAATTAGAATATAATTTATAAACATTATTTAAATGTTGTTACTTAAGTGTTACCGTTGATGCCGCGCAAATCTCACCTGCAATAAAGCGACTAAAAGTAAGGCATTAACAAGATGAAAAAAGTGACTGCCATGCTCTTCTCGATGGCCGTGGGGCTTAATGCCGTTTCGATGGCGGCAAAAGCGAAAGCGTCCGAGGAGCAGGAAACTGATGTACTGTTGATTGGCGGCGGCATTATGAGCGCCACGTTGGGGACCTATTTACGCGAGCTGGAGCCTGAATGGTCGATGACCATGGTGGAGCGCCTGGAAGGTGTCGCGCAGGAGAGTTCGAACGGCTGGAACAACGCCGGAACCGGGCATTCTGCACTGATGGAACTGAACTACACCCCGCAAAACGCCGATGGCAGCATCAGTATTGAAAAAGCAGTCGCCATTAACGAAGCATTTCAGATTTCGCGCCAGTTCTGGGCGCACCAGGTCGAGCGCGGCGTGCTGCGTACACCGCGTTCATTTATCAATACCGTTCCGCATATGAGCTTTGTCTGGGGCGAGGATAACGTTAATTTCCTGCGAGCCCGTTACGCCGCGTTGCAACAAAGCTCGCTGTTTCGCGGTATGC
This sequence comes from Escherichia sp. E.sYA108, assembly GCF_011754335.1. Classification (NCBI taxonomy): domain Bacteria; kingdom Pseudomonadati; phylum Pseudomonadota; class Gammaproteobacteria; order Enterobacterales; family Enterobacteriaceae; genus Escherichia; species Escherichia sp. E.sYA108. The sequence goes on from NZ_JAAQVZ010000001.1 coordinate 1,693,488, forward strand.
GTTACTCTGAAGATCACGCGCAGATCAAAGAGTGGGCACCGTTAGTGATGGAAGGGCGCGATCCGCAACAGAAAGTGGCAGCCACGCGTACGGAAATTGGCACTGATGTGAACTATGGCGAGATCACCCGCCAGTTAATTGCTTCCTTGCAGAAGAAATCTAATTTTTCGCTGCAACTCAGCAGCGAAGTCCGCGCCCTAAAGCGTAATGACGATAACACCTGGACCGTTACCGTTGCCGATCTGAAAAATGGCACTGCACAGAACATCCGCGCCAAATTTGTCTTTATCGGCGCGGGCGGTGCGGCGCTGAAGCTGTTACAGGAATCGGGGATTCCGGAAGCGAAAGACTACGCCGGTTTCCCGGTGGGCGGACAGTTCCTTGTTTCGGAAAATCCGGACGTGGTTAATCACCATCTGGCGAAGGTTTACGGTAAAGCATCCGTTGGCGCACCACCGATGTCGGTTCCGCATATCGATACCCGTGTGCTGGACGGTAAACGCGTCGTGTTGTTTGGGCCATTTGCCACCTTCTCAACTAAATTCCTCAAAAACGGTTCATTGTGGGATCTGATGAGTTCCACCACCACCTCTAACGTGATGCCGATGATGCACGTCGGGCTGGATAATTTCGATCTGGTGAAATATCTGGTGAGTCAGGTGATGTTGAGTGAAGAGGATCGTTTTGAAGCGTTGAAAGAGTACTATCCGCAGGCGAAAAAAGAGGACTGGCGTTTGTGGCAAGCGGGGCAGCGCGTGCAGATTATCAAGCGTGATGCCGATAAAGGTGGCGTACTGCGTCTGGGTACTGAAGTCGTCAGTGACCAGCAAGGGACCATTGCCGCGCTCCTGGGGGCATCGCCAGGGGCGTCAACCGCCGCGCCGATTATGTTGAATCTGCTGGAAAAAGTATTTGGCGATCGCGTTTCCAGCCCGCAATGGCAGGCTACGTTGAAAGCGATCGTTCCGTCTTATGGACGCAAGCTGAACGGTGATGTAGCGGCAACAGAACGCGAGTTGCAGTACACCAGCGAAGTGCTGGGGCTGAAATACGACAAGCCGCAGGCAGTAGATAGTACGCCGAAACCGCAGTTGAAACCGCAACTCGTTCAAAAAGAAGTGGCGGATATTGCGTTGTAATGATGTGCCACATCCGGCATGGTTTGCCGGATGTGGCGTATGCTGATAAGACGCTTCAGCGTCGCATCAGGCAACCGGCTCGGGCGTTAGATGTCGGATGCGGCGTAACCGCCTTATTCGGCCTACAGGTTGCAGCACTTCACAGCAGTTTAGCGGACAACCGCGTTGTCAATTTTCTCTTCCGCCTTCCAGACGCGGTACTTCACATCCACATTGTCTGGCGTATACACCACGATCGGCAGCTTGCTGTTGTAACGCAGCATTCCAGCATCGCCCAGATACGCGGTGACAAATTTCTTCTCTTTCTTGCCATCCGGGCAGGCCATCATCGTGGAAACCGGCGAGCTAACTTTATCAAAGACATAATAATCATAGCCCCAGCCTTCCAGCGTTTTGCTTTCCAGCTTCCCGCCGAGACGATGCAAATTGCAGTCGACTTCCAGCGTCTGACCGATTAACAGTTCTACTTTCAGGGTAGATTCATCTTCTTGCGGAGTTAACTGAATCACCTGACGCTTCATGCCTTTTTCAGCTTGTGGATAAGGTGCGATTTTTTCCAGTGGCTGGACGCTTTCTGCCGCCCAGGCGGAAGTGGTGGCGAAAGCGGCAAACAATACTGCAGGTAGAATGGTCTTCATTTTTTTGCTTTCCTTCTTCATTTATAGGTTTTCACCGATGATGTCGCTGAAGGTTAACATATTCATCAGATTTATTAATTTGCTTTATGAATAACTTAAAGAACATTCAGATAATTTTACCTGCTCTTTTAGTGTTAAATTCTGATGAGAAAACAAACCAGCAGAAATATCTCTGGCGAATTAATCGCTATATAAATATGTTTATAACCATTTGAAATGTGAGCAAAAGCCCGTTTTTGCCACGCTTCCCGCCACTCTTTTGATCCTGCTACAGGTTTTACCCCGATCGGGGTATGCATCTTTGACACATCCTTTAATATCTTAGCGGCTATAAAAATGGCTTATTAATTATGCGGTTTATTTGGTCGCTCTCAATTTTCAGAGCGCGTTAATGATGGAAGGTCAATGTGAAGATTGATGCATCCCGTCGGGGCATACTCACTGGTCGCTGGCGCAAAGCCAGTAACGGTATCCGTCCGCCCTGGTCCGGTGATGAATCTCATTTTCTGACCCATTGCACCCGCTGCGACGCCTGTATTAATGCTTGTGAAAACAACATTCTGCAACGCGGCGCGGGTGGCTATCCGAGCGTTAATTTCAAAAATAACGAGTGCAGCTTCTGTTACGCCTGCGCGCAGGCTTGCCCCGAATCGCTATTTTCTCCGCGCCACACCAGGGCCTGGGATTTGCAGTTCACCATTGGGGACGCGTGCCTGGCGTATCAGTCAGTTGAATGCCGCCGCTGTCAGGATAGCTGTGAGCCAATGGCAATTATCTTTCGCCCGACGCTCTCCGGGATCTACCAGCCGCAACTTAATAGCCAACTTTGCAACGGATGTGGAGCATGTGCAGCCAGCTGTCCGGTATCAGCCATAACTGCGGAGTATCTCCATGCACACTAACTGGCAAGTTTGCAGCCTGGTCGTGCAGGCCAAAAGCGAACGAATTTCAGACATCAGCACCCAACTGAACGCCTTTACCGGCTGTGAAGTTGCTGTCAGCGACGCGCCGAGCGGTCAGTTGATTGTGGTGGTGGAAGCAGAAGACAGCGAAACGCTGATCCAAACCATTGAGTCAGTACGCAACGTAGAGGGCGTGCTGGCGGTGTCGCTGGTTTATCACCAGCAGGAAGAGCAAGGTGAGGAAACACCATGAAACTCAGTCGTCGTAGCTTTATGAAAGCTAACGCCGTTGCGGCCGCTGCGGCGGCTGCCGGTTTCAGCGTGCCGGGCGTTGCCCGCGCCGTTGTTGGTCAGCAGGAAGCCATTAAATGGGATAAAGCGCCGTGCCGTTTCTGCGGTACGGGTTGCGGCGTTCTGGTCGGAACGCAGCAGGGGCGTGTGGTGGCCTGTCAGGGCGACCCGGACGCACCGGTTAACCGTGGCCTGAACTGCATTAAGGGCTATTTCCTGCCCAAAATCATGTACGGTAAAGACCGTTTGACGCAGCCGCTGCTGCGTATGAAAAACGGTAAATATGACAAAGAAGGCGAATTTACCCCAATCACCTGGGATCAGGCCTTCGATGTGATGGAAGAGAAATTTAAGACTGCCCTGAAAGAAAAAGGGCCGGAATCGATCGGTATGTTCGGTTCTGGTCAGTGGACTATCTGGGAAGGTTATGCCGCGTCCAAGTTGTTCAAAGCGGGCTTCCGTTCGAACAACATCGACCCGAACGCGCGTCACTGTATGGCGTCGGCAGTAGTTGGCTTTATGCGTACCTTTGGTATGGATGAGCCGATGGGCTGCTACGACGACATCGAGCAGGCTGACGCGTTTGTGCTGTGGGGCGCAAACATGGCGGAGATGCACCCGATCCTCTGGTCGCGCATCACTAACCGTCGTCTCTCTAACCAGAACGTTACCGTGGCGGTGCTTTCTACCTACCAGCATCGTAGCTTCGAGCTGGCGGATAACGGCATCATCTTTACGCCGCAATCTGACCTGGTGATCCTGAACTATATCGCCAACTATATCATTCAAAACAATGCGATAAATCAGGACTTCTTCAGCAAACACGTTAACCTGCGCAAAGGAGCGACGGACATCGGCTACGGTTTACGTCCGACCCATCCGCTGGAAAAAGCAGCGAAGAATCCGGGTTCTGACGCCTCCGAACCGATGAGCTTTGAAGATTACAAAGCCTTCGTTGCTGAATATACGCTGGAAAAAACCGCCGAAATGACCGGCGTGCCGAAAGACCAGTTAGAACAACTGGCGCAGCTGTATGCCGATCCGAACAAGAAAGTCATCTCCTACTGGACGATGGGCTTCAACCAGCATACCCGTGGTGTGTGGGCCAACAACCTGGTCTACAACCTGCACCTGCTGACCGGCAAAATTTCCCAGCCGGGTTGCGGTCCGTTCTCCCTGACCGGGCAGCCTTCCGCGTGTGGTACTGCGCGTGAAGTGGGCACCTTTGCTCACCGTCTGCCTGCGGACATGGTGGTGACTAACGAGAAACATCGTGATATTTGCGAGAAGAAGTGGAATATCCCGAGTGGCACCATTCCGGCGAAAATCGGTCTGCACGCGGTGGCACAAGACCGTGCGCTGAAAGACGGCAAACTGAATGTTTACTGGACCATGTGTACCAATAACATGCAGGCCGGACCGAACATTAATGAAGAGCGTATGCCGGGCTGGCGCGATCCGCGCAACTTTATCATCGTTTCCGATCCGTATCCGACAGTCAGTGCGCTGGCAGCCGACTTGATCCTGCCGACCGCAATGTGGGTAGAGAAAGAGGGCGCTTACGGTAATGCCGAACGCCGTACTCAGTTCTGGCGTCAGCAGGTACAGGCACCGGGTGAAGCAAAATCGGATCTCTGGCAGTTAGTTCAGTTCTCCCGTCGCTTCAAAACTGAAGAAGTGTGGCCGGAAGAGTTGCTGGCGAAGAAACCAGAACTGCGCGGCAAAACGCTGTACGAAGTTCTGTATGCCACTCCGGAAGTGAGCAAATTCCCGGTATCCGAACTGGCGGAAGATCAGCTGAACGATGAATCCCGCGAGCTGGGCTTCTATCTGCAAAAAGGGCTGTTCGAAGAGTACGCATGGTTTGGTCGCGGTCACGGTCACGATCTCGCGCCGTTCGATGATTACCACAAAGCACGCGGTCTGCGCTGGCCGGTGGTGAACGGTAAAGAAACGCAGTGGCGTTACAGCGAAGGTAACGACCCGTACGTGAAAGCGGGCGAAGGCTACAAGTTCTACGGTAAACCGGATGGCAAAGCGGTGATCTTCGCGCTGCCGTTCGAACCTGCGGCGGAAGCACCGGATGAAGAGTACGACCTGTGGCTCTCTACCGGACGCGTCCTGGAGCACTGGCATACCGGCAGTATGACTCGCCGTGTACCGGAACTGCACCGCGCCTTCCCGGAAGCGGTTCTGTTTATTCACCCGCTGGATGCGAAAGCGCGCGATCTGCGCCGTGGCGACAAAGTGAAAGTGGTTTCTCGCCGTGGCGAAGTGATCTCGATTGTCGAAACGCGCGGTCGTAACCGTCCGCCGCAGGGCCTGGTGTACATGCCGTTCTTCGACGCCGCACAGCTGGTTAACAAACTGACGCTGGATGCGACCGATCCGCTCTCGAAAGAGACGGACTTCAAGAAGTGCGCGGTCAAACTGGAGAAGGTGTAAGCCATTATGTCCCGGTCAGCGAAACCTCAAAATGGTCGCCGCCGCTTTCTGCGCGATGTCGTTCGCACAGCAGGCGGGCTGGCTGCCGTGGGTGTGGCGCTGGGGTTACAACAGCAAACCGCACGCGCATCTGGTGTGCGGTTGCGCCCGCCCGGAGCCATAAACGAGAACGCCTTTGCCAGTGCCTGTGTGCGTTGCGGTCAGTGTGTTCAGGCTTGCCCTTACGACACCTTAAAACTGGCGACGCTGGCCTCTGGTCTGTCGGCGGGCACGCCATATTTTGTCGCACGGGATATTCCTTGCGAAATGTGTGAGGACATTCCGTGCGCCAAAGTGTGCCCGAGCGGTGCGCTGGATCGTGAGATCGAATCGATCGACGACGCGCGGATGGGGCTGGCGGTACTGGTGGACCAGGAAAACTGTCTCAACTTTCAGGGGCTGCGCTGCGATGTTTGTTATCGCGAATGCCCGAAAATTGATGAGGCCATCACCCTGGAGCTGGAGCGCAACACGCGAACCGGTAAGCACGCCCGCTTTCTGCCGACGGTTCACAGCGACGCCTGTACCGGCTGCGGTAAGTGCGAAAAAGTGTGCGTGCTGGAACAACCGGCAATCAAGGTGTTACCGCTGTCACTGGCGAAAGGGGAGTTAGGTCACCATTACCGCTTCGGCTGGCTGGAGGGGAACAATGGCAAATCGTAAACGTGACGCCGGGCGCGAGGCGCTGGAGAAAAAAGGCTGGTGGCGCAGTCACCGTTGGTTAGTGTTACGTCGCCTTTGTCAGTTCTTCGTGCTGGGGATGTTTTTGAGCGGTCCGTGGTTTGGTGTGTGGATCTTGCACGGCAACTACAGCAGTAGCCTGTTATTCGACACCGTTCCGCTGACCGATCCGCTGATGACGCTGCAAAGCCTTGCCAGCGGTCATCTGCCTGCCACGGTAGCACTGACTGGTGCGGTAATTATCACCGTGCTCTACGCCCTGGCAGGAAAGCGATTATTTTGCAGCTGGGTCTGCCCGCTGAACCCGATTACCGACTTAGCGAACTGGTTACGCAGGCGCTTTGACCTCAATCAGTCTGCGACGATCCCTCGCCACATTCGCTACGTGCTGTTGGTGGTCATTCTGGTGGGATCGGCCTTAACCGGCACGCTCATCTGGGAATGGATCAACCCCGTTTCCCTGATGGGGCGCAGCCTGGTAATGGGCTTCGGTAGCGGCGCGCTGCTTATTCTCGCGCTGTTTTTATTTGATCTACTGGTCGTTGAACACGGCTGGTGCGGTCACATTTGTCCGGTTGGCGCGCTGTATGGCGTGCTGGGTAGCAAAGGTGTGATTACCGTTGCGGCCAGCGATCGGCAGAAATGTAACCGCTGTATGGATTGTTTTCATGTTTGCCCGGAACCGCATGTGCTACGTGCCCCGGTGCTGGATGAACAAAGCCCGGTGCAGGTCACCAGCCGCGATTGCATGACGTGCGGTCGCTGCGTGGATGTCTGTTCTGAGGATGTATTTACAATAACTACACGATGGAGTTCGGGAGCGAAATCATGAAAAGCCATGACCTGAAGAAAGCGCTGTGTCAATGGACGGCGATGCTGGCCCTGGTGGTGAGCGGCGCGGTTTGGGCGGCTAATGGCGTCGATTTTAGCCAGTCGCCGGAAGTATCCGGGACGCAGGAAGGGGCCATTCGGATGCCAAAAGAGCAGGAACGGATGCCGCTGAACTATGTGAATCAGCCGCCAATGATCCCGCATAGCGTTGAAGGTTATCAGGTAACGACCAATACCAACCGCTGCTTGCAGTGCCACGGTGTCGAAAGCTATCGCACCACTGGCGCGCCGCGCATCAGTCCTACTCACTTTATGGACAGCGACGGCAAAGTGGGCGCGGAAGTGGCTCCGCGTCGTTATTTCTGTCTGCAATGTCACGTACCGCAGGCCGATACCGCGCCAATCGTGGGGAATACCTTTACCCCATCAAAAGGTTACGGGAAATAAGAGGTTATTATGGGAAATTCTGACCGTAAGCCTGGTCTGATTAAGCGCCTGTGGAAATGGTGGCGTACCCCCAGCCGTCTGGCGCTGGGGACGCTGCTGTTGATCGGTTTTGTCGGCGGCATCGTCTTCTGGGGCGGCTTTAACACCGGGATGGAAAAAGCCAATACCGAAGAGTTCTGCATTAGCTGCCACGAAATGCGTAACACGGTGTATCAGGAATACATGGATTCCGTGCACTACAACAACCGTAGCGGCGTCCGTGCGACCTGTCCGGATTGTCACGTTCCGCACGAGTTTGTGCCGAAGATGATACGCAAGCTCAAAGCAAGTAAAGAGCTGTATGGTAAAATTTTTGGCGTTATTGACACGCCGCAGAAATTTGAAGCTCATCGCCTGACGATGGCACAGAATGAGTGGCGGCGCATGAAGGACAATAACTCGCAGGAGTGCCGTAACTGTCACAACTTCGAGTATATGGATACAACCGCCCAGAAATCGGTTGCCGCGAAGATGCATGACCAGGCGGTGAAAGATGGGCAAACCTGTATTGATTGCCATAAAGGGATAGCGCACAAGCTGCCCGATATGCGCGAAGTCGAGCCAGGTTTTTAACAGGGTTATTGCGTGGGTATGCTTGAAGCCAGAGAGTTACTTTGCGAGCGGGATGAACGAACCTTATTTAGTGGCTTGTCATTTACGCTGAACGCAGGAGAGTGGGTACAAATCACCGGTAGCAACGGCGCGGGGAAGACAACGCTTCTCCGTTTGCTGACGGGGTTGTCTCGCCCTGATGCGGGTGACGTTCTCTGGCAAGGGCAGCCTTTGCATCAGGTACGCGACAGCTACCATCAAAACCTGTTATGGATAGGCCATCAGCCGGGGATCAAAACCCGGCTGACGGCGTTAGAAAATCTGCACTTTTATCATCGCGATGGCGATACCGCACAATGTCTGGAAGCCCTGGCGCAGGCCGGGCTTGCCGGATTCGAAGATATTCCGGTAAATCAACTTTCTGCCGGGCAACAACGCCGCGTCGCTTTAGCGCGTCTGTGGCTGACCCGTGCCACGTTATGGATACTCGACGAGCCTTTTACCGCGATTGACGTTAACGGCGTCGATCGTCTGACCCAGCGTATGGCGCAGCATACGGAGCAGGGGGGGATTGTGATTCTGACTACCCACCAGCCGCTCAACGTTGCTGAAAGTAAAATTCGCCGCATTTCACTGACGCAAACGGGGGCCGCATGATGTTCTGGCGCATTTTCCGTCTTGAGCTGCGCGTGGCGTTTCGCCATAGCGCCGAAATCGCCAACCCGCTGTGGTTCTTCCTGATTGTCATTACCCTTTTTCCGCTCAGTATCGGTCCGGAGCCGCAACTGCTGGCGCGTATTGCACCGGGCATTATCTGGGTTGCTGCGTTGCTTTCATCCTTGCTGGCACTCGAGCGACTGTTCCGTGACGATTTGCAGGACGGCAGTCTTGAACAATTGATGTTGTTGCCGTTACCCTTGCCCGCCGTTGTGCTGGCGAAGGTGATGGCGCACTGGATGGTAACCGGTCTGCCGTTACTCATCCTTTCGCCCCTGGTAGCAATGCTACTGGGAATGGATGTTTATGGCTGGCAAGTGATGGCGCTGACGCTGCTGCTGGGAACCCCTACGCTTGGCTTTCTCGGTGCGCCGGGCGTGGCGCTGACAGTGGGACTTAAGCGCGGTGGTGTGCTGCTCAGCATACTGGTGTTACCGCTGACTATCCCATTACTCATCTTTGCCACCGCCGCGATGGACGCGGCTTCTATGCATTTGCCCGTTGATGGGTATCTGGCAATTTTAGGCGCGTTGCTGGCAGGCACCGCGACATTAAGTCCTTTTGCGACGGCGGCAGCGTTACGAATCAGCATTCAATAACGCTGGATTACTGATTTTTGTTCGAGTCTGGTATCGAAACTATGTGGAAAACACTGCATCAACTGGCGATCCCACCACGGCTGTATCAAATCTGTGGCTGGTTTATACCGTGGCTGGCAATTGCCAGTGTGGTCGTGCTTACCGTCGGCTGGATCTGGGGGTTCGGCTTTGCTCCGGCTGATTATCAGCAGGGAAATAGCTACCGCATTATCTACCTGCATGTGCCTGCGGCGATCTGGTCGATGGGCATTTATGCATCAATGGCGGTGGCAGCGTTTATTGGCCTGGTCTGGCAGATGAAAATGGCCAACCTGGCGGTGGCGGCGATGGCCCCCATTGGTGCCGTGTTTACCTTTATTGCCCTGGTTACCGGCTCTGCATGGGGAAAACCGATGTGGGGCACCTGGTGGGTATGGGATGCACGTCTGACTTCTGAACTGGTGCTGCTGTTTCTGTATGTTGGTGTCATTGCCCTGTGGCACGCCTTCGACGACCGTCGTCTGGCTGGCCGTGCGGCAGGTATCCTGGTGCTGATTGGCGTGGTGAATCTGCCGATTATTCATTACTCCGTTGAGTGGTGGAACACCCTGCATCAGGGATCAACGCGGATGCAGCAAAGTATCGATCCGGCGATGCGTTCGCCGCTGCGCTGGTCGATTTTTGGCTTCCTGCTCCTGTCTGCCACGCTGACGCTGATGCGGATGCGTAATTTGATTTTGCTGATGGAAAAACGCCGTCCGTGGGTGAGTGAACTGATACTGAAAAGAGGCCGTAAATGACCCCTGCATTTGCTTCCTGGAATGAATTTTTCGCAATGGGCGGTTACGCCTTTTTTGTCTGGTTGGCGGTGGTGATGACCGTTATTCCGCTGGTGGTTTTGGTCGTGCACTCGGTGATGCAACATCGCGCAATTCTGCGTGGCGTGGCGCAACAGCGGGCGCGTGAGGCGCGTTTACGTGCTGCGCAACAGCAGGAGGCTGCATGAATATTCGCCGTAAAAACCGCTTGTGGATTGCCTGTGCCGTGCTGGCGGGGCTGGCGCTGACTATCGGTCTGGTGCTATATGCGCTGCGCTCGAATATCGATCTCTTTTATACGCCGGGGGAGATTCTCTACGGCAAGCGTGAAACTCAGCAGATGCCGGAAGTCGGTCAGCGTCTGCGCGTTGGCGGGATGGTGATGCCGGGGAGTGTGCAGCGCGATCCCAATTCGCTAAAAGTAACTTTCACCATTTACGACGCTGAAGGTTCAGTAGATGTCTCTTACGAAGGCATTTTGCCGGATCTGTTCCGTGAAGGGCAGGGCGTTGTGGTGCAGGGCGAACTGGAAAAAGGCAATCATATCCTCGCGAAAGAAGTGCTGGCGAAACACGATGAAAACTACACGCCGCCAGAAGTTGAGAAAGCGATGGAAGCTAACCACCGTCGCCCGGCGAGTGTTTATAAGGACCCAGCATCATGATGCCAGAAATTGGTAACGGGCTGCTGTGTCTGGCGCTAGGAATTGCGCTGCTGCTGTCCGTGTATCCGCTATGGGGCGTGGCGCGCGGGGACGCGCGCATGATGGCGTCTTCCCGCTTGTTTGCCTGGCTGCTGTTTATGTCTGTGGCTGGCGCATTTCTGGTGCTGGTCAATGCTTTCGTGGTCAACGACTTTACCGTCACCTATGTTGCCAGCAACTCCAATACCCAGCTTCCGGTGTGGTATCGCGTGGCGGCTACCTGGGGCGCGCATGAAGGCTCGCTCCTGCTGTGGGTGCTACTGATGAGCGGCTGGACCTTTGCGGTAGCGATTTTTAGTCAGCGTATTCCGCTGGATATTGTTGCCCGCGTACTGGCGATAATGGGGATGGTCAGTGTCGGCTTTTTGCTGTTCATTCTCTTTACCTCTAACCCGTTCTCACGCACGCTGCCGAATTTCCCGATTGAAGGGCGTGATCTTAACCCACTGTTGCAGGATCCGGGGCTGATCTTCCATCCGCCTCTGCTTTATATGGGGTACGTGGGTTTCTCGGTGGCGTTTGCTTTTGCCATTGCTTCTTTGCTGAGTGGGCGTCTGGACAGCACTTATGCGCGTTTTACTCGCCCGTGGACGCTGGCAGCGTGGATTTTCCTGACGCTCGGCATTGTGCTCGGTTCCGCATGGGCCTATTACGAACTCGGCTGGGGCGGCTGGTGGTTCTGGGATCCGGTAGAAAACGCCTCGTTTATGCCGTGGCTGGTGGGGACTGCGCTGATGCACTCACTGGCGGTCACTGAACAACGCGCCAGCTTCAAAGCGTGGACATTACTGCTGGCAATCAGTGCCTTCTCGTTGTGTCTGCTGGGGACTTTCCTGGTGCGTTCCGGCGTGCTGGTATCGGTACACGCGTTTGCGTCTGATCCGGCGCGCGGTATGTTTATCCTCGCCTTTATGGTGTTGGTGATTGGCGGTTCGCTGCTGCTGTTTGCCGCGCGTGGACACAAAGTTCGCTCACGCGTAAACAATGCGCTGTGGTCGCGGGAATCTTTGCTGTTAGCGAACAACGTTTTGCTGGTCGCCGCGATGCTGGTGGTGTTGCTGGGGACGTTGCTGCCGCTGGTGCACAAGCAACTGGGACTGGGCAGTATTTCGATTGGCGAACCGTTCTTCAACACCATGTTTACCTGGCTGATGGTGCCGTTTGCGCTACTGCTTGGTGTCGGCCCTCTGGTGCGCTGGGGACGCGATCGCCCACGTAAAATCCGCAATTTGTTGATTATCGCCTTCATCTCTACGCTGGTGCTGTCGCTGCTGTTGCCGTGGCTGTTCGAAAGCAAAGTTGTGGCGATGACGGTGCTCGGCCTGGCAATGGCCTGCTGGATTGCGGTGCTGGCAATTGCGGAAGCTGCGCTGCGTATTTCACGCGGCACGAAAACCACCTTCAGTTATTGGGGGATGGTGGCAGCTCACCTGGGGCTGGCAGTGACAATTGTTGGCATTGCTTTTAGTCAGAACTATAGCGTTGAGCGTGATGTGCGCATGAAGTCCGGCGATAGCGTCGATATTCATGAATATCGCTTCACCTTCCGTGATGTCAAAGAAGTGACTGGTCCAAACTGGCGTGGCGGTGTGGCGACCATCGGCGTAACGCGAGATGGAAAGCCGGAAACAGTGCTGTATGCAGAAAAACGTTATTACAACACTGCCGGGTCGATGATGACCGAAGCGGCGATTGACGGTGGCATCACGCGTGACCTGTACGCGGCGCTCGGTGAAGAGCTGGAAAACGGCGCGTGGGCCGTGCGTCTTTACTACAAACCATTTGTTCGCTGGATTTGGGCGGGCGGGCTGATGATGGCGTTGGGCGGACTGCTGTGTCTGTTTGATCCTCGCTATCGTAAGCGCGTGAACCCGCAGAAAACTGCGCCGGAGGCTGCATGAAGCGCAAGGTATTGTTAATTCCGTTGATTATCTTCCTGGCGATTGCCGCGGCGCTGCTGTGGCAGCTGGCGCGTAATGCCGAAGGGGATGATCCGACCAATCTGGAATCGGCGCTCATTGGCAAGCCAGTGCCGAAGTTTCGCCTCGAATCACTGGACAATCCGGGGCAGTTTTATCAGGCGGATGTGCTGACTCAGGGCAAACCAGTGCTGCTTAACGTCTGGGCGACCTGGTGTCCGACCTGCCGTGCGGAACATCAATATCTGAATCAGCTTTCTGCGCAGGGCATCCGCGTGGTCGGCATGAACTATAAAGACGATCGCCAGAAGGCAATCAGCTGGCTGAAAGAGCTGGGCAATCCTTACGCGCTAAGCCTGTTTGATGGCGACGGCATGTTAGGGCTGGATCTCGGTGTCTATGGCGCGCCAGAAACGTTCCTTATTGACGGCAACGGCATCATTCGCTATCGCCATGCGGGCGATCTCAATCCTCGCGTCTGGGAAGAAGAGATCAAGCCACTGTGGGAGAAATACAGTAAGGAGGCCGCACAATGAGGTTTTTATTGGGCGTGCTGATGCTGATGATCTCCGGCTCAGCGCTGGCGACCATCGACGTGTTGCAGTTTAAAGATGAAGCACAGGAACAACAGTTCCGTCAGCTCACTGAAGAACTGCGCTGCCCGAAATGCCAGAACAACAGCATTGCCGATTCCAACTCGATGATTGCCACCGACCTGCGCCAGAAAGTGTATGAACTGATGCAGGAAGGCAAAAGTAAGAAAGAGATTGTCGATTATATGGTGGCGCGTTACGGCAACTTCGTCACTTACGATCCGCCGTTAACGCCGCTGACCGTGCTGCTGTGGGTGCTGCCAGTAGTGGCTATTGGCATTGGCGGTTGGGTCATATACGCCCGTTCGCGGCGTCGGGTACGCGTGGTGCTGGAAGCGTTTCCAGAACAAAGCGTGCCGGAAGGTAAGCGTGCCGGATATGTTGTTTATCTGCCGGGTATTGTGGTGGCGTTAATTGTGGCTGGCGTCAGCTACTACCAGACTGGCAATTATCAGCAGGTGAAAATCTGGCAGCAGGCCACGGCACAGGCTCCGGCGTTACTGGACAGGGCGCTGGATCCGAAAGCCGATCCGCTCAACGAAGAAGAGATGTCGCGCCTTGCGCTGGGGATGCGTACTCAACTGCAAAAAAATCCGGGAGATATAGAAGGCTGGATTATGTTGGGCCGCGTTGGCATGGCGCTGGGTAACGCCAGTATCGCCACCGATGCATACGCCACTGCGTATCGCCTCGATCCGAAAAACAGCGATGCTGCACTGGGATACGCTGAAGCGTTGACACGTTCATCTGATCCCAACGACAACCGCCTCGGCGGCGAACTGCTGCGCCAGTTGGTGAGAACGGACCATAGCAATATCCGTGTGTTAAGCATGTATGCATTTAATGCCTTTGAGCAGCAACGATTTGGCGAAGCCGTTGCCGCGTGGGAAATGATGTTGAAACTCTTACCTGCCAACGATACTCGCCGTGCGGTGATCGAACGTAGTATCGCGCAGGCGATGCAACATTTGTCGCCGCAGGAGAGTAAATAAAAAGTGGCCCGATGGTGATGCCATCGGGCTATTTTTATTGTGCCCCGCGTTGTTGCAGGAACAGAATGGTGGCCGCCACGCGTGAGCGGACGTTGAGTTTACGCAGCAGATTGCGAATATGGACTTTTACTGTCTGCTCGGAAATATTCAACACCGAGGCAATCTGTTTATTTGACAGCCCCTGTGCCAGCTCGTGCAGAACATCCAGCTCGCGTTCTGTCAGCACGCTGAAGGGGTCTTCTTCCGCGCCAAACATTTCACGTTCACGTAAGTACTGATTGACGCGTTCGCTAAAGACTTTGCTGCCTTTCGCTCCGGCACGAATTGCTTCCAGTAACACTTCCGGGTCGCTGTCTTTCAACAGATAACCGTCTGCGCCTGCGTCTATCAGTGCAAAGACATCGCTGGAGGCATCTGATACGGTCAGGATAATAATTTGCGCGGTAACGCCATCCCTGCGCAAGGCATTGAGGGTATCCAGGCCACTCATGCCTTTCATATTGAGATCCAGCAAGATCACGTCGATATCCAGTCTATTCGCCAGATCGATCGCGCTTGCGCCGTCGCCCGCTTCGGCGACCACTTCAAAGCCAGAATCAAGCTCCAGTAACTGACGAACACCGCGTCGCATAAGTGGATGATCATCCACAATCATCACCTGAAAAGGCGTTGCTTCAGGCATAGTAGTCTCCTGAGGTTTTATTAGAATCATTATGTTTGAGCGTAGCGTTGGTAACGCTACCAGGCGCGTGAATGTTACCCCATTTTATGTATGGACATGTAGTGAAAACTACAACTTTGTCGTTCGCTTTGGCATCATCTTCATTATAAAGACGGAATTTTGCATCAGCTTCTCATCAGGAAAAACAACTAAAAAATCAATCACAATACTTGTGCATTTCTTTAAACAGTTTTTTAAAACTGACTCCGGGTATGGAGCTATGGGTATTTTCTGTCCCCAATGCTTTTAACAGCAATTAATTTCATAGGATGAAAGCTTAATGCACCAATCTGGTTCTGTTTCTCTTTGTCGTTCCGCAATATCTGTTCTGGTGGCTACAGCGTTATATTCGCCCATAGCATTGGCATCAACTGTTGAGTATGGTGAGACAGTTGATGGTGTTGTCCTGGAAAAAGATATCCAGCTGGTTTGTAGGGCCGCCAATAATACGAAAATCAATCCTGGCGGAGAACAGCATATATAAGAATTTGGTGTAAGTAGTAATACTGAAATTAACGGGGGATATCAGTACATTGAAATAAATGGCACCGCAGAATACTCAGTATTAAATGATGGTTATCAAATTGTTCAAATGGGTGGCGCGGTAAACCAGACTACGATCAATAATGGAGTGCTACAGGTTTATGGCGCGGCGAATGATCCCACGATTAAAGGCGGGCGCTTAATTGTTGAAAAAGATGGGATTGCCGTCTTTGCCGTTATAGAAAAGGGAGGGCTACTGGAGGTTAAAGCAACAGGTGATTTCAAAATATTCGTGACGGACACCGGTGCCAGGCCGGCAGCAGGAGATAACCTTACACTGGTAACAACGGGCGCGGTGATGCGGCATTTACGTTGGGCAATGCCGGAGGCGTTGTTGATATCAGTACGTATGAATATACCTTGCTGGATAATGGCAACCATAGCTGGAGTCTCGCAGAGAATCGCGCACAAATGCCCCCTTCAACCACGGATGTGCTGAATATGGCGGCAGCACAACCGCTGGTATTTGATGCAGAACTGGACACCGTGCGTGAGCGTCTTGGTAGCGTAAAGGGCGGCGATGTGGAGTTCGGCAATTAACAGCCGCAACAACGTGACCACTGATGCAGGCGCTGGCTTTGAGCAAACATTGACGGGGCTAACGCTTGGTATCGACAGCCGTTTCTCCCGTGAAGAAAGCAGCACAACTCAGGCGGGTGTAGTCTGGACGTTCTGATAACAGAAAATAAACAGGCCGTGATGTGTCGCTGTCTGTTTATCGAATTAAATGCAGATATAAAAAAACCAACCGCAATAGGTTGGTTTTCTTGGGATTTTTGGTCCACGAGAGTAGTTTAATTGAGCGTGTAACTTCATGATTTAAAATAATGTATATGATTCAACTTTTAAACCGTATAACCAAACGTATAACTAAAATGATTTGCTGAAAAAATGCACAATTCAGGGTCGGATTTTCCCGGATGTTTAATTTATAAAAACGAAGCTGGTGGATGATCTGCGTGGTGATTTCCACCATTCAGAGCAGGGGCGGTCATCATGCCCATGCCATAACAAAAACCCCATATTCGTGGTTTTTCTGTGTTGTGGCTATTCTGCCGTTGCCGTGCTGGTGGATATTTCCGTTATGGGGATCACCATATCGGCATCATGCCCACCAGCCAGCGCAATTTTGCGCTTTGCTTTAAGTTCAGCAAGTTACCGCGCCGGATTACGCCAATGGCTGTTTCCGAAAGAATCAACGGGTTAGGCCTTAATGGGCTGCGTGGTAATTATCAGCATCCAGAATATGACGGGTTATGTTTCCGACCTCCTCAATTTGAGGTTCCCGAAAATATCAACGGGTTAGGCTGGTTTCCCCGATGTTCGCCGCTGGCGAATTTCGAAAATATCAACCAGTTACCGCCGCAACCGCTCCGGCTTCTTCCAGTGGTATGTAATTTTCTCCGTTTCCCGATACAGTGCCACGCGGCGATTGTAGGCCAGCATTTCAAGAACGCGGATCCGTATGTTGCGCATATCCACATCATTAAGCTGGATACCATCACGGCGCATCACCTCAGCAACAACACGCGCATAATTTTCGGCTGTCACGCTGTCCGGCTGCGTGGCCTGTTCGTCAGTCTGCTGGCTGATTCCACCAGCACGGCGGATTAATCCCAGTATTTCGGCTTCTGTCATTGTGCACCCATCGTTCTGATTGTCTGGTGTCGTCGGGTCCTTCCTGGAATTATGGACCCGTTACGGGGCGGCGACCTCGCGGTTTTTATCTGTTTATGAAAATTTTTCTGGAAAAAGCATGTCGGTACTTCTCGAACATAACTATTTGTTTTTAAATAGATACACAATAAAAAGAAACGACACGGTAATCATCTAAAATGGCGATTTATGACGCTTTCATGTCGTTTCTCAGTTTTGTTCAATAATTGCGCGTCTGTTACTCGCCTTTCTTCTGTAGCAACTTTTCCGGTACGTTTCCGGTTGTTTCTTTCAAGTAATCAGCCAGTATCTGTGGGAGGTTGTCGGCAACTCTGGCACTGGCATTACAGGCTTTAACCACTTCCCTTTTAAGCCTATCCAGCATGGCGGGGGTAATCTGTGGGAAGCTCCTTTGCATAGTAAGCGGGAGGCTGTCCATGATTGATGAAATCTGACTCGCCAGCTTTGAAAGCGCGTACAGGCAAAACTCAGTATCAATCACGTCACCGCGATCGCGCTCGTTTTTAAGTTCCTGCGCCTCCGCCTGTGCTGTCAGTAATCTGATCCTGACTCGTAAGAGTTCATCATCATCAATATCGCCTTTGTCGTTTGTAAGCTGGCTAATTGCATTGTTAACCCTATTGTCTATCACGCTGGCAACATCGTAAAACGCCTCACGGCCTTTACGTTCAACGGGAGTCACTCCCCACTTGTCGAACGCTGTCGCACTTACACGGCAGCTTTTCGCCATGTTTTTTTTGTTCATCAGGTGCGATTTCATTAATACACCAACTTAATTACTGCTTCAGGTTGGTGTATTGTTTGCATCTTTCCCTTTTCATTCATAAAGATAGAGCAAACAACAAAACCACCACCACCCCCCTGAAAAAGCTCATAAATAGCGAAAAACCGCGAGGTCGCCGCCCCGTAACGGGCCATAATTCCAGGAAGGACCCGCAAAAAAGCCGGATTTCTCCGGCCTTGTCTCAGATGGTTTTCAGTATGCGATCGATGTCGCCGTCATCGCCTGGGTTTCTGCCATCGTATGCCATGCCAGCTGATACGGTTTGTGGGCTGTGCATGTCCATAAAGTTTTCAAAGGCTGCGGTAAGCTCTGGTGCAACCTTCGGGCGTTCCTGCTCTATGGTCATGTTCAGGATGTTTTTAGCCGTATCAACATCGATACAAGGCACGTTTGCCATTGCACGCAACAGCGGCTGATAGTCTTTATGCTCATGAAGCGCCATAATCGCATCAGCGCGCGGCTTGTCCTGCTCTTCCAGTTTGTTGAGTTGATATACGGCCTCGTAGGTTGATAAACCTCTGTCAGCCATTGCCCGCGCTTCGGCTTTAAATTTACTCGCCAGCGGTAGCGCCATGATGCTTTCATTCGTTGCCATCGTTCCCCCTGCTTATCGGGCCAGCGGCTGAACGGATACGCCAGAACCCGCAAAGGCGGCGCATTTTTTCGCATCGGTGTCGACGCTCTCAGGCCAGTTAACGGCGGCAATATTGAATATCCCCGTCTTGTAACACTGTGCTGATTTCTGCTTTGACGTGTCCACGAGGTACGAAGTCAGATAAACAGCCTTGCCAGATTCCTGACCATCCCACGGCTTAAACTCGCCATTGTCCGCCAGCATCAGCGGGGTAAATTCCTGAATAACGCCAGCATCAGCGGCAAAATGTACCAGCGTCGTGGATACCTGCTGACTGCCTGCAAATAACTCAATGTATGGAGTGTCCATAGAATCCCCCGTTAAGCAATTTTGACGGTAACAAATTTGCGAATATCTGCCGGAACCGGCTGCGGTGCGCTGTGCGTCTGCACGTACTCAATCGCCGGATCGCCGTCCTCAATCCAGTTTTTCGGGTAGTACATGTTTTGCGTTGCGCCTGTTCTTACCGCTTCCTGATCCATAATCGCACCATAGGCCACCAGCCCTTTGTTGTTGGTGTTGCCCAGGACCAGCAAATCAGGATCAAGGAAATATTTTTCTGTGCCGTCGCTGTCAGTGTATTTGCCGGAATAGACGATAAGGGCAATATCGCCCAGATAGCCTTTAAAGCTCACCACTTCGCCCAGGTTTTTACAGGCCAGCTCTGCGGCGGACTCTGAACCACGGGAAAGATCGTACAGCTCACGGAATTTTTTAAAGCTGCGTAACGTTCGCCATACCTCAACGCCCATAATCATGACGTTTGCGGGGCAACCAGCCTGATCGGCGTATAGTTCGATATCATAGATTGGATCGTGGGTTTCTTTGTCCTGCTCTGACCATTTTTTCCCGTCGGCCTGCTCTATGATGTTTTTTTCCGGTATCTTCCAGTCGATTTCATAGCGCTCTATGCCTTCGCCCTCAATGATGTTTTTTCCGGTCGTTACCGCATTTACCGCCAGCCATTCCACGCGCGCTTTTATGGCGTTTATCTGGCGGCGCATATTGCCAGTAATCAGGCGCATACGGCGATAGGTAGGGTCGTTAAGCTGTGCCGGATCTTCTCCAGCCATGCGCATGATGGTTTTCGTTGGATCGATTTCGTGCTTTGGCTTCATGTAGCCAGGTTTAATCGTGCTGGTTTCGTACCCTTTATCGCGCTGAACCTGGCTACCCACCATAGGCGAACAAAACGCCGACATGGTGACTTCTTCAATGTCCAGGGTATCCAGCATGATGTTTTGCGTGTTGAATGTCGCCACGTTCGGGAAAAACAGCGCGGTAAACAGCGGACTAAATTTAAATTCCGCAATATCCTCGCGATTCAGGTACGCGAAAAGCTGGTGTGTGTTAAGTGCCATTGCTTTGACTGCCATTATTCACCCCCATGAGTCTGATTTATGCCCAGCGCCGCGCGTAAATAGGAGCGTACCTGCCAGCCTGTTGACGGCTCAACCATCGCCAGCGGATCAAGTCCTGCCGCAATGCCTGCTTTTACGTTCTGCTGGTGGCGTTCCTTGAGCGCCTTCACGATGTCGGGGCTTATGTACACCGAAACACCGCCTTTTTTCTCTTCAGCCATAGTAAGAAATTCCTCTTTGACTTAAAAAATCATAACTGGATGTTCATCCAGCTCTGATTATAATCATGATTGCATTTTGTGCAATGATGTTGAGTTGCGTTGCAAATTATGAAATGATTATCCCGATCATGTGTGTCAGTGCACCAAAAAGCCTCATATGCAAAAGCCCGATAAGCCACCTCTGACCTTATCGGGCTTTTTTATCTGCCTGCAAAGATGTCGAACGAAAATTAACCACAACCATCATCTTTTTTGCATCAAAACAATTAAAAACAATAAATTACGCTCATGATGATGATGACGATAAAATCACAAAAATGCGCTTTTTTCCGCGCCTCCCGCCCCGTGTTCAGGCCCACCCCGCCAGGAGGACCCGTAAAAAAGCCGGATTGCTCCGGCTTCTGTCACTCGTCGCTTAAAACGGTATGTTATCCCCGTACGGATCATCATTCCCCGCCTGTTGTTTTGCCCTGTTCAGCGCGTCAGTAGCCTGGCCCTGTTGACCTTTTTTGCCGCCCAGTCGCGCCGTTCGCGCACTGATTACACTGTCTGCGATAACCTGCCAGCCCTGCCGCGTTTCTCCGTTCTGCCCAGTCCACTGGCTGATCTGCATGTTACCCGCCACGCTCAGGAGTTCACCCTTGCGGTGCCTTTCCAGTGCTTCGGCCTGTCTGCCAAATGCCAGGACGGATAACCACATCGTCGCCGTTCCGTCATCTGCCTGGCTGCACGGAAGGGGGACCGCCATACGCGCCAGCGTCATCGGTGTGCCCTTGCTGGTCTGTTTTACCTGCGGGTCGTCCACCAGCCGCCCGTAAGCGGCTATCTGTGCTGTCATGATTCCACCTCTCCGGTTTTAACGTTGATGGTTGTTACCTGTTCCGCTTCGGCAATCTCCCGTTCTGTCAGCGTGGCAAAGTTTGCCGCTGCTGTGGTCATGAATGCGCTTATCAGGTCGGGATGTTCCTTCGCGTATCCTTCCCCTACGTGTCGGTCTATCGTTCTGATTGCCACCTTTAAAGCGTGCTCTGTCATGTCTAACGCGCGATATTTCGGTTCTGTTCTGTCTCTGCGTTTTTTGAGTGATTTATTAAATTTCCCTGAAGTGTGCATATTTATTTTTACCCCCTCGTTTAAAAAGTTTTGAGTTGTGCCTCCCCTTGTCTACCTATCTACCTTAGTGGCCCTCATGCCAGTAATGGCGCGGCTTTCAGCGGGGTAGAGTGCTTTTATCCACTATCTACCCCGTGTCTACCTCCCTGTCTGATTCAGGTAAAATCAGGTAGAGAGGGTAGATAGTGGGTAGACAGTAAAAAAAGGCTATCTACCTAACTTAATGCACTGAATTAAATGTATTTTTCTTTACTCAGGTAGACAGGGTAGACAGCCATTGCAACAAATTATAAAAACGCGTCGCAATCGTCTGTTGTTATTGCGTTAGTCTGCGTTACTCCTTTAACTTTCCGCGTAATATATTCATGTCCGTAAACTTTCGCGGCTGGCTTCATAGCCTTGCCAAAGTCATTTACGTTTAGCGGTTTGCTCCTGCCTGCGTACGCCATAAACGCCAGATAGACGCGGTAAAGGCTGTTTCTGGTCGTGTACTTCACTGAATCGCCACCGCCGCCCATCATCAGGCCGCGTGCTTCCTCCAGAAAATTCAGGAACTGGCAAAACTCAATAACCGGATCCGTCTGTTGCTTTATTGCCAGTGCTTCATCACCGTCACGCTGTTCAATGAGTAAAGCCCGTGCCTTTTCAGGGTCGGCAAAGTTCGCCAGCAAGCGGCGGATAATGACAGGGATTTCAGCCGCGATCTTTTCCGGTAGCTCCCTGTCTTTTTCTGCCTCGCTTACGATGTTATCGAACCGGAATATCACCCGACGACGTGCCACACCTCCGGCCCGTTCGGTGAATATCATCGGATTGTTATTGGTTGCCAGCACCACCGCCCTGATTACCGCCGTAAAACGCTTTTCATATTTCGGGTTAATTTCCACGGGGTCGCCGCCCGTGATTTTCTTGATGCCCGTTCCTTCGCCTGTATATTTCGGCTGGTCTGCCAGGACGATAAGACGACTCCCGACAACCTGCGCACGCCCACCAGCATCATCAAGCGATGTCATTTCAGCGCTTACCGTGTTTTGTTTCCCTGCCAGAAGGCTGGCTATGTGTGTGAATGTACTTTTACCGCTCCCGCCGTCTCCGGTGGCCTCAATAAACATCTGCCAGTCGTACCGGTTCGCCATAATCATGTACAGCGCGGCACATATACGCATCATCTTGCGCGGGTCTTTTCCGGCTGCGTGCTCAAGCCATTTATGAAAGTTTGGCGCGTTATCGCGGATGTTCTCCCCTGGTGCTGGTGGCGTGTACTCAATGCCGTTGTGCGTGGTGATCCAGTTCTCCGGCGTGTGCGGGGAAAATTCCCCCGTTTTCAGGTCAAGCGCACCATTGGCGAACGGCAGCAAATCGCCGGACGGCTCGCCCATTGGTTCGGCAATAACTTTTAACGCTTCCACGGCGTTATTGATTACGCGCTTGCTGAAAGTGGCCCTGTGCTCTGAATAGATCGCCACCATTTCGCGGCTAAGTTCCATTGTGCTGACCGGACACCATACCCCGCCGCGCCATACGTGAACGATTTCACTTTCAGGATGTACGCAAACGCCATCAAAGCGATCGGCAAGCAGCTGCGCGCGCTCACTGTCCGCCATCTGCGAAAGTTGCGCCTTTTGCTTTACCGGAAGCTCAATGACCAGACCATCAGAAAGATTCTGGCGCTCACGGGCCAGATATTCGCGCCAGTTCTCCACCTTCTGACCGTGCATACCATCAGGGTAAAAATTTGCATCCTGTACGCCTGCCGCCGCCAGCTTCTGACCAATCGCCTTTATCATTACTGGCGCAAGATATCCGGCCCTGAATATGCGCACGGATTTTCTGCCTTCCGGCACAATTTGCAGCTTATCCAGTTCTGATAACTGCTGCTCCCCAAGCCACACAGGAGGCTCATTATCTCCGGCCATACGCGCATCATGTTCCTGCCATTGTTTCGCGTGTGCCCAGGCATCACTACCCGCAAAAATAATGACTTCTGTTCCTTTGTGTTTTATGCCGCGTGACTGCTGTTTTACGTTCGGTGCCAGTTTCATTTTTTACCCCTGAATCCGTTAATCATGGTTTTCAGCTTCTGGATGTTTGCCCGTGCCCTGGCGTTGCTGGTGGGCACGTTATGCGGCGCGGTCTGTACCAGAGAAAAATCACGCCGGAACTGATAAACAGGCATCACGCAATCATATTCGTAACCTTCACGGCGGTAAGTTACGCACCGTCCCGCCACGCCCTTAATCATTACCGTGCCGCCGTACTGGTCGCGGTAAATATCGCCGCGCGTAAATTTAGGGTGAGTGTTGCCACTGGCAGTTAAGCCAGAATATTTAAGTTTCATTATTTTTATTCTCCGGTGTGCTGTTCTTTATATCTATCGTGCAATAGATCTATTTCTTGCAGTTCCATTATTACAGGCTCAAGAAGCGTTATTAATGCCGTGGCAATTCTTGATTTTTGTTTGTCGCGTTCATTGTCGCCAAGTGTTTCAAGCCATATGCGCAATATTTCCAGCATGTTTTCACTGTGAGAAAGTGCAAGAAATGCGCGGTCTATTGTTTCGTGGTAAATATCACGCATATTAATCCCCGTCCGTCGTTTTTCTTAAAATAACCTCTGTCACGAAATCAGCATAATCGGCGGCGATATTCAGTACATCAAGCCCCGTTGATTTATATTCTCTCGTGGAAAGTAAGAAAAAAGCCGCTCTAATAAGTTCTGGCATTGACGAAAGCGCATCAGCCGCATCATCAGGAACGCCGGAAAATTCCTGTTTCAGGGAATTAAAACGATCATCACGCATAACCCCCCCCATTTTCACAATCAGCAACAAGAATATTTTTAGCGTCATTCAGCGACCGTGTTGCGATGTATCGGATACATTCCAGGGCGAACTGTGTCCGGTCTTTCTGTTCTTCTCCCTGCGCAAGCTCTGCAGTGCATTCAATATCGATAAGCGCGTGCATCAGCGTAGTGAGCGCGGCGGCTGCTGCGTCCGGTGTGGTTTTATTGCACATGTACCCCTCCGCATTTTTTTTCGTTAGAAATAAGCGTTCTTCTTTCCTGTTCATCGCTCAGGAATACGCAGACCTCACCGCTAAGGCGTTTAAGTAAGCCGATGATTGCCCCTGATTCGCTGTCGGTCATCATGCCAGGGTAATCCTCTGCCAGTGCGCAAATAACTTCGATTTGGTGGGCGCGTTCTGCTGCCTGTTGTAGTGTGATTTCCTGGCTCATAAGCCTACCCCCTGACGAATACGGGCAGCAAATACCATCACGCAGCCAGCCGGAGATTGCTGACGCGCTTCCTGTTCGCTGGTGGCCTCGATGGTAATCACGCGCGGTTGTGCCGTGCTCAGGGCGATAAAACGCCAGATGTATTTATTCAGGTTGTACGAGTCCCGCCCTTGCGGGTGTATGGTATAATTTCTCATAGCTGCCTCGATAATCTTGCTATCGTTGGTGGTTAGAAGCCCCGTTACTGCTCCTACAGTGCGGGGTTTCGTCGTTTCTGCACCTTGCATTAACAAGGTGTAAGTAACTTTATTTATAGGTGGCTTACATGTCAATGCTTTTATGTAAGACTTTTTATGTGTATATTGTCTTACACTTTCATTGAGAGGATTACAGATGGCTACAGGTTCAAAAAACGCAAAATCACAATCACTGACAGCTCGGATCCCGCATGATGTTATTGAAGGCATGGAATCCGTAAAACTGGACGGTGAAAGCAACGCCGGATTCATAGTAACCGCCATGCGCGGTGAAATCGCCCGCCGCCAGGCAGAAGGAAGCGGAGAAAACCCCCTGATTTCTTCGCACGATGCACTGGCGCAGGTGGAAAAACTCGGAATCAAAGCCGCCGAGGAGATCGGGCAGCTCGTCACTGTCGCACGTGAAGAACTCCAGCGCCGCAAGACCAAAGAACCAGAGTAATCACCATCAGCGCCGTGGTGTAAGGTATTACGGCGCATTGCTATGCAGGACAACACAATGACCGATAAAGAATTGACCAAAACATTATCACCGGCACGGAAAAGACGGCGCAGAAAGATAGAGCATGAATCAGAAAGATTCGCGCCATGTGCTTTTGCCCTTGAGCAATTCCTTAAAGAATACAGGGAAAAGCGCTCATTGCAGGTATGGCAACGAACTGAACCAGACTGATTGCATTGCCCACCAGCCTGATAGCGGCTATCATCCCCGTGCTTATGTTTGGGATCATATACACATAAGGCGCAGCGGGTTAATTGTTCAGAAAGGCGGCTCCATATCGGGGCCGCTTTTTTCGTGTTTGTCATATCTGTGATACCCGTTAAGCAGCCGTTCCGCGTGCTTCCTGTTCGCGTTCTTTCTGCCAGGCCAACACATCATCCTCATACCATCCGCGACGGCGTAAACCAACGCGAAAACCCTGCGGAAATTCTCCGGCGTTGATCATGCTTTGCAGCGTGCTGTCTGCCTTGATGTGGATAATTTTTTTTACTTCCTGGCGAAAGATAATTTTTCTGATTGCTTCCATCGTGATTTACCTTGTGAATCCGGTGTATTCCGGTGACAAATACGGTAAATCATCGGATATGGGTAAAAACAGTTCCCACCGTTTTTAAACGGTATACACCGTTTTTATATTGATGATTTGAAATGGAATTATAAAAAAAGCGGCATTTCTGCCGCTTCCAGGATTGTTACCGCCATTTTTTGGGCCTGCCTCCGATCTTCATAGATGCCGGACGTACGACCTTATCAATACTTACCGCCAGATTTCTGGAAGCGCCACGGGATACCAGAAAATCTACTACCTGTTTTTTTGATGGGGCCGTCGTTCTGTCCTCCGGATCGTAGGTTGACCAAAATTCATGCTGAACCATCAGGGCCAGTTGCAGCCCGTCGCAATTGCATCTGATATTTTTTTGCATCTTAACGGTTTCATGTTTCACGGCCTTGTCGTTAAATTTGATGCAATTATACGACGGTTTTACATGGTTTTCGTAGTTTTTACTGGTTTTCTGTACAGCTACACGGCTCGGATACCCCTTTTACCACTGGCGAGGGTTACGCCCGTCGCCGCAGCCTCGACAAATTCGCCCCACCAGCGCATCAGCACGATGCGTTTTTCTATGTAGTTGCTCCGGTTGTATGCCCGTCTAACTTCGTTGGTGTCGACGTGGGCAAGTGCCGCCTCTATTACGTCCGGCTCGAATCCTTCCTCGTTCGCTGCTGTGCTGAATATGGCGCGTAATCCATGAGACACCAGCACGCCAGCGAATCCCATACGCCGCAATGCTGCGTTAGCTGTCTGGCTGTTCATCGGCTGCTGTGGGTCTTTCAGACTTGGGAAAACGTAATTGCGGTGGTGGCTGATTGGTTTCATGGCCTCCAGCACCGCCATAGCCTGACCGGAAAGCGGGATAACGTGATCCCTGCGCATCTTCATGCGTCCGGCAGGTATCGTCCATTGCTTCGCGTCCAGGTTGATTTCATCCCACCGCGTTGATGACGCTTCGGCGGGACGGGTTACGGTCAGTAACTGCCATTCAATCAGTAATCTGGTCTGCCGTTCTGTTGCCGATACTGATAAAGCCTGCATAAGCTCCGGCAGCTGTTCGGGGCGGATTGTTGGCATATGTTTTTTTACAGGTGAGGGAAACGCCTTACGCACATTCATAGCCGGATTGGCATCAATCAGCCCACTGTTGGCGGCGTAATCCATTACCTCATTAACGCGCTGTAAAACCCGCTTGAGTGTTTCCAGGTTGCCGCGCTCCTTGATGGGTGTAAGCACTTCAACGAACCTTCGGGCGGTGAGGGTATCTATTGGCGTGTTGCCGATGAACGGGAATACATATTTATCCAGCGAACGCCAGATGTCTTTAATCGTGTTGGGGGCCAGATTCTGGCTGATTTTCACCTGGTACCATGCCGCCGCCACATTTTCGAACGTGTTCCCTTGTCTTCGGGCCTCTGTCTCTCTTTTTTGCCTCTCGTGGTCCTGCGGGTCAGTTCCGGCACTGATTAACGTCCTGTACTCGCTACGGCGTTTTCTGGCATCAGCCAGGGAAACATCTTCAAGCGATCCAAAACTCAGCAATATTCTTTTTTTGTCCGATGGTCGGTAGTAGGAAAATCTCCAGAGTTTTGATCCAGACGGTTTGACCAGGAGAAAAAGCCCTCCGCCGTCCTGCAGGGTGTACTCCTTTTGCGCTGGTCTGGCTGCTTTGATCTGCACTGTGGTTAATGGGTGTGTTTTTCTCGCCATATGTCTATGATTCCACACGAAAAACAGGGTTTTAGTTATACGGCTTTAGTTATACGTCAGCCCGTATAACTAAACGTATAACTAAAAAATCCGGCTGATAGCTTATAAATCCGGTGATGTTCGGTGACTAAAAAACATAAAAAAACCCGCCAATCAAGTGATTAGCGGGTTATCCCTGTCTTATCCGGTGCTTTCCGGTGATATCCGGTGGGCGATTTGGTCGGCACGAGAGGATTTGAACCTCCGACCCCCGACACCCCATGACGGTGCGCTACCAGGCTGCGCTACGTGCCGACTCGTGGCTGCTAATACTACCGTTTTCCACACCGATTGCAAGTAAGATATTTTGCTAACTGATTTATAATTAATCAGTTAGCGATAAAACGCTTCTCGTCTGTCAGTACTTGCAATAACAAACTTAACTGTGGTTTTTCATCTTTCACTCTTTCACCACGTAAGTTGTAAGTGCGGTATTTACCGTTATTGTTCAGCACCAGCGTCTTTTTCGGGGTGGTAATTGCCAGCGTATCGTTATCCGCGGCGGTAACCCAGTAATGGCGGCGTTGAGGGTTGAACAAATCCTGACCTTGCGAATATTCGCTGGCAGGTGTGCTGACATGTAGCAGGCGTTGCATCAGCGTCGTCATCAGATCGGTATGATCAGTCAGCGCATTAATACGCTGCGCCGGGGTGCCTGGCCAGTGAATCACTAATGGCACCTGCAGATGACCGTGGGACCAGTCAAAGGTTTCTTCCTCTTCGCTCAGCGGAATACCCCGCCCGGCAGTGATAATCACCACCGTATTGTCCAGTTTGCCAGAATCACGCAGTGCATTGAGCACGCGGTTGATCTGGTCATCGACATTGCCTGCTGCCCGGCTATATTTCCGTGCAAATGCCTGCTGATTGCTGTCGTCAATGTTTGTGCCATTGAAAGAGACCCACGAGAACCAGCGGTTATCTTCTTGTGCGTAGCGGCCCAGCCAGTTGATCCACTGCGTGGCGGTCTGTTCGTCGGATTGGGTGCGTACACTCGGCATCGAGAAATCTGACAACAATGCCTGACGATACAGCGGGCTGGTAAAGCCATCTGATGAGAATAACCCCAGCTGATAGCCTTGCTGATTAAGCGCAGTAATTAACGCCGCAGGCGTACGAGTCGACAGAATGCCGTCCATATAGCTCGGCGAGATGCCATAGAACAGGCCAAAGATGCCGTTGTCTGTAGTGTTGCCGGAGCTCATATGGCGCGTGAACGAAATATTTTGCTCAGCAAAACCTGCCAGCGCAGGCATCTGCTTCTCGAAGCGTGAGTAGTTCAGGCCATCGACAGTAATCAACAGCACATTCTGCCCGGTGCCCATATCGCGATAGCGCAGTTCGCTTAACGGATACTGAACGGAAACGGCGTCTGGATTGCCTTGCTCAATAAGACGGCGTTGATACTCCTGCGCATCAAGCAGGCCATGCTTCTCAAGAAAACGTCGTGCCGTCATCGGGTACGAAAGCGGCAGGTTAGCGCGCTGCATGGTGATCGGGCGATAGAAGTTGGCATCGGCCCAGATATAAACCACATGCGAGGCGATAAAGGCGATAAATAAGAATGCGGCCAGCGGTCGCGCGAAGCGCCGACGACGCGTCAGGCTGCGCAGCTTTTGCCAGCTCCACGTCGCAAACACCAGTTCAAGCAATAAAATAACCGGCACACTGATGAACATTAGCTGCCAGTCGCGCGCCATCTCATTTTCGTCTGGGTTGATAACCAGCTGCCAGACGATGGGATTAAGATGGAGATGGAAACGAGTAAAGACTTCGCTGTCGATCAGTAATAGCGTCATTCCCGCCGTTGCCAGAATGACGGACAAAAACCTCATCAGCCTCTGGGAGCCGACGATAAAGGTTAGCGGGAAGAGGATCAGCAAGTAGGTGGCGAACACCAGGAAGCTGAAATGACCGATAATGCTTACGTAGGAATAAATGCGACCAGCAAGCGTTGTCGGCCAGTCGGCGATAAACAGGTAACGGCTGCCAATGACGAGCGAAAGCAGAATATTGAACAGTGCAAACCAGTGCCCCCAACTGACCATCTGGGAGACTTTTTCACGGTAGCGCTGACGATGAGTTACCATAACCTGTTATCTGTTTCCCTTAGTGCGCTTTGTCTTCGTTGATAGAGGACTGTAAGGCGCGGGCAAAAGAGTTGGCAATTGCCTGGCGTTGGGCCGGGGCAATGCTGGTGTTGATAAGGTTAGTGACCATGTTGCCTAACACCATCAGGGAAAGGTCGGTCGGAGCCTTATGTTTTTCCAGTACGTTGAGCAGCTCTGCGAGCAATTGTTCAACCTGTTCATCACTGTAGCGGGAAATTTGTGGCATAAATCGAAATCAGTTAGTTGATGAAAGGGCAACATATTACCGTAGCAACGGTTTTTTTTCTGCTTTTTTATGCGTTAAATCATTCTCGTTACGCTGCCTTCTGTAAAATGACCGCCATCTTTTATTGCGTCGCTTAACCGGCGGTGGTTGAATACCGCCCGGTCTTAAAGGAGAGTTTATCATGAGTCTGGATATCAACCAGATTGCTCTGCACCAGCTTATCAAGCGTGATGAGCAGAACCTTGAGCTGGTGTTGCGCGATTCATTGCTGGAACCGACGGAAACCGTCGTTGAGATGGTGGCAGAACTGCATCGGGTCTATAGCGCCAAAAATAAAGCTTACGGCTTGTTTAGCGAAGAGAGTGAACTGGCGCAGACGCTGCGCTTACAGCGTCAGGGCGAAGAGGACTTTCTGGCATTTAGCCGCGCGGCAACCGGTCGCCTGCGTGACGAATTAGCGAAATATCCTTTTGCTGACGGTGGATTCGTGCTGTTTTGCCACTATCGCTATCTGGCGGTGGAGTATCTGCTGGTGGCAGTTCTGAGCAACCTGAGCAGTATGCGTGTTAACGAAAATCTCGACATCAACCCAACCCATTATCTTGATATCAATCATGCGGATATTGTTGCGCGTATCGATTTAACCGAGTGGGAAACCAATCCAGAGTCGACCCGCTATCTCACTTTCCTGAAAGGGCGAGTAGGGCGCAAAGTGGCGGATTTCTTTATGGATTTCCTCGGTGCCAGCGAAGGGTTAAACGCGAAAGCGCAAAACCGTGGGCTGTTGCAAGCGGTCGATGATTTCACTGCCGAAGCACAACTGGATAAAGCAGAGCGACAGAACGTGCGCCAGCAGGTTTATAGCTACTGTAATGAGCAGCTGCAGGCAGGTGAAGAGATTGAACTGGAATCGCTGTCGAAAGAGCTGGCAGGCGTCAGCGAAGTGAGCTTCACGGAGTTTGCGGCTGAAAAAGGCTACGAACTGGAAGAGAGCTTCCCGGCAGACC
Organism: Escherichia sp. E.sYA108; assembly: GCF_011754335.1. Classification (NCBI taxonomy): domain Bacteria; kingdom Pseudomonadati; phylum Pseudomonadota; class Gammaproteobacteria; order Enterobacterales; family Enterobacteriaceae; genus Escherichia; species Escherichia sp. E.sYA108. The sequence goes on from NZ_JAAQVZ010000001.1 coordinate 1,724,505, forward strand.
GTAGCACACTGCGTCAGTTGACGAAGTTTGCCGGTAGCGGCGGTGGCTTGACTATTAACTTTGATGCGATGCTGTTAGGTGAACGCATCTTCTGGGATCCAGCAACCGATACCCTGACCATTAAAGGCACGCCGCCGAACTTGCGCGATCAATTGCAGCGCCGGACGTCTGGCGGCAATTAATCGGTTTTGTGTTCTGAATGCCAGATGCGGCGTGAACGCCTTATCTGGCCTGCAAAAAATAGCAATACCGTAATCAGGCATAATTTGCAGAGACAAAAAACCCCGCCGGAGCGGGGTTTTTTACAACTTATTCAGCAATTAAGCGCGAACGAAGTCGATGTGCAGCAGCTTCGGTTTGTACGGGTGACGCTGTACGTCCTGAGCTTTAACTTTGATTTCTTTACCGTCAACAACGATGGTCAGAACTTCGCTGTAGAATTCAGCTTTAACTTGCATGTTCATGACTTTGTCGTGATCCAGTTCGACAGCCAGCGGCGCTTCTTTGCCACCGTAGATGATTGCCGGGAACTTGTTAGCGGCACGCAGGCGGCGGCTCGCACCCTTACCCTGCTCTTTACGTACTTCTGCGTTGATAGTAAACATTTCTTTCTCTCTTAAATTAATCCTGCTACAGGCGACCCAGCAACAGGTAAGTGATCTGCTTTGCGTATGCAAAAGCGGGCGAGATTCTATACTCAATCGCCTTATACATCAATCAAAACTACCATTAACCGCGTAATTCGTGCGCCCGACGAAAACGACCTTCGTAATCGAACACTTTTTCACGCACTTGCCAGTACTGACCTTTCATGCGGGCGACGACAAAATCCGGGTGTCGCAGTAATGCTTGCTGGGCGAGGATATCGGCGGCGGTGATCCAGCGCAGAGGGATGCCCGGTGTGCGCGTATGCGGGCGGATAAAAAGCTGCTCGAAGGCGGTACGCTGGGCGGGCGTTTGCAGACGGAAACGCTCACTCACATCCGCGCCGTCTTCATCGTAATAGGTGATTTTCAACCATTCGCCTTTCTCGTCGTGTCCATGCTGCAAAGACATGCCGCTACAGCGTAATACCAGCGCGTCTTTCAGTCGTAGCGCCGCTTTTAACATATCATCCGGATCAACCAGTACCGTGTCACATTCGCGGCAGCGGCGAGCGGCAATATCATTTTCTGCGTTACATTGCGGGCAATTTTTAAAACGGAAACGGAAGTCACACTGTTCGCGATGTCCGTCGTCATCTTCAAACCATCCCTGACAGCGACGACCAAAGTGTTCAATCAATGTCCCGTCGGCGGTCGTTTTCCCCCAAAAGGTGTTGGCAAAACCGCAGGCAGGGCAGAAAACCTGTACCGGAACGTTGTCACTTTTGCCTTTCGGTGTACCAACTTCCGGCGCGTAGAGATCGTGAGGGTTACCCGCATAATCAAGAATTAAGCAATCAGTCTTGCCGGGGGCCAGGCGCAGACCGCGCCCGACAATTTGTTGGTAAAGACTCACTGATTCGGTAGGGCGCAGAATGGCGATAAGATCGACGTGCGGGGCGTCAAATCCGGTGGTCAGTACCGCGACGTTGACCAGATAGCGAAAACGCTGGGCTTTAAAATCATCAATTAACACATCGCGCTCAGAGCCGGGTGTGTCGCCAGTAATCAGTGCTGCATCTTCGGCAGGCAGTAATCCCACAATCTCTTTTGCGTGTTCGACCGTCGCGGCGAAAATCATCACCCCTTTGCGCGTTGCAGCAAACTCCATGATTTGGCTGATGATGTGTGGCGTAATGCGTTGCTGTTTTTTCAGCTCGCGGTTGAGATCGGCTTCGCTGAACAGTCCGTTACTCTGTGCCTGCAAGCGGCTGAAATCGTATTGCACGACTGGCATATCCAGCCGTTCTGGCGGCGTCAGATAGCCGTGTTTAATCATATAACGCAGCGGCAGCTCATAAATGCAGTCACGGAAAAGGGCTTTCTCATCGCCGCGTACCATGCCGTGATAATGGAACTGATAAATCCAGCCTTTGCCCAGTCGAAAAGGCGTGGCAGTCAGCCCCAGCAGGCGTAAGTGGGGATTCACTTTGGTCAGGTGAGTGAGGATTTGCTGATACTGGCTCTCTTCATCGTCACCAATACGGTGGCATTCATCGACAATCAACAGCGAAAATTCACCCTGAAAGGCATCAAGATTACGGGTGACCGACTGCACGCTGCCAAATACAACTTTACCGTGGCTCTCTTTGCGCTTTAGCCCGGCGGCAAAAATATCGGCTTCCAGCCCCAGCGCCTGATATTTTTCATGGTTTTGTGCCACCAGTTCTTTAACGTGTGCCAACACCAGCACGCGACCACGCGCCAGCCGCGCCAGTTCCGCTATCACCAGGCTTTTACCTGCACCGGTGGGCAGCACGATTACGGCAGGGGTTTTATGACGACGAAAATGGTTGAGCGTGGCATCCACGGCTTCTTGCTGATATGGGCGGAGTGTAAAAATCATGGTCTCGCGTAGGTAGATTATTCTGCTAATAGTATGCCACGGATCTTTTTCCCTTGAGGGAAGTTATTAGACCGCTATACTGGGCAGACAACAGTTCAGATTTTCGGGTCATTACCCGACCTCCGTTTTTTACAGGCAAAATCACACACATGCGACTTGATAAATTTATCGCACAGCAACTCGGCGTTAGCCGTGCTATTGCCGGGCGTGAAATCCGCGGCAATCGTGTCACCGTCGATGGCGAAATCGTCCGTAATGCAGCGTTCAAACTGCTCCCTGAACATGATGTCGCTTACGATGGCAACCCGCTGGCGCAGCAACACGGTCCACGTTACTTCATGCTCAATAAGCCTCAGGGCTATGTTTGCTCCACGGACGACCCGGATCACCCAACGGTGCTCTATTTTCTTGATGAACCGGTAGCGTGGAAACTGCACGCTGCAGGGCGTCTGGATATCGATACCACCGGTCTGGTACTAATGACAGATGATGGTCAGTGGTCGCACCGCATTACTTCCCCGCGCCATCATTGCGAGAAGACCTATCTGGTAACGCTGGAATCACCCGTAGCTGACGATACGGCAGAGCAATTTGCTAAAGGCGTGCAGCTGCATAACGAAAAAGATCTCACTAAGCCGGCGGTGCTGGAAGTGATTACCCCAACGCAGGTTCGTCTGACCATCAGCGAAGGGCGTTATCATCAGGTGAAACGCATGTTCGCCGCCGTGGGTAACCATGTGGTTGAGCTGCATCGTGAACGTATTGGCGGCATTACGCTGGATGCTGATTTAGCCCCCGGTGAATATCGTCCGTTAACTGAAGAAGAAATTGCCAGCGTCGTCTAACTTTTCAATGACTTTCAGGAGCCCGTTGTGACCACCCGACAGCATTCGTCGTTTGCTATTGTTTTTATCCTTGGCCTGCTGGCCATGTTGATGCCGCTGTCGATTGATATGTATCTGCCTGCGCTACCGGTAATTTCAGCGCAGTTTGGTGTACCGGCGGGCAGTACGCAGATGACCCTGAGTACTTATATTCTGGGCTTTGCGTTGGGGCAGTTAATCTACGGGCCGATGGCAGACAGCTTCGGGCGTAAGCCGGTGGTGCTCGGCGGTACGCTGGTGTTTGCCGCCGCCGCGGTGGCGTGTGCGTTGGCAAACACCATCGATCAGCTGATTGTGATGCGTTTCTTCCACGGGCTGGCTGCGGCTGCGGCCAGCGTGGTTATCAACGCTTTGATGCGTGATATCTACCCGAAAGAAGAGTTCTCGCGAATGATGTCGTTTGTCATGCTGGTGACGACCATTGCACCGCTGATGGCACCGATAGTTGGCGGCTGGGTGCTGGTGTGGCTGAGCTGGCATTACATCTTCTGGATCCTCGCCGTGGCGGCGATTCTGGCTTCGGCAATGATCTTCTTTCTGATCAAAGAAACCTTACCGCCGGAGCGTCGCCAGCCTTTTCACATTCGTACCACTATTGGTAACTTTGCGGCGCTGTTCCGTCATAAGCGTGTCCTGAGTTATATGCTGGCCAGCGGTTTCAGCTTTGCCGGGATGTTCTCATTCTTAAGCGCCGGACCGTTTGTCTACATTGAAATCAACCACGTCGCGCCGGAAAACTTTGGTTATTACTTTGCGCTAAACATTCTTTTTCTGTTCGTGATGACCATCTTTAACAGCCGCTTCGTCCGCCGTATTGGCGCGTTAAATATGTTCCGCTCGGGGTTGTGGATACAGTTTATTATGGCAGCGTGGATGGTCATCAGTGCACTGCTGGGGCTGGGATTCTGGTCGCTGGTGGTTGGCGTTGCGGCGTTTGTGGGCTGCGTGTCGATGGTGTCATCCAATGCGATGGCGGTCATTCTTGATGAGTTTCCCCATATGGCGGGAACGGCATCTTCGCTGGCAGGAACCTTCCGTTTCGGCATAGGGGCAATTGTTGGCGCATTACTTTCTCTTGCGACCTTTAACTCTGCATGGCCGATGATTTGGTCAATTGCATTCTGCGCAACCAGCTCCATTCTCTTCTGTTTGTACGCCAGTCGGCCGAAAAAACGGTGATCTATTGCACAACGAGGAAGCTAAAAGGCTTCCTTTGTTGATGCATGTCAACCACAAATCTATCATTCCCCCGATATATGTTTATTTTATGTAAAATCAATTTATGTAAAAAGTCACATCATTGTAGTTAAAAAGGTTGAGTTAGATCGCAGAAACGGGTACATATAGCCCCGCAAACGTGACCACGCCCGCAGATATTATTTAAATCAGAGCCATAGAGGCCACGCAGGCGAGGCATCAATCTTTACGATCTGTATAAAGACGGATTGTTGATGATGTGTTAAAATTGATGTAAACAAATTGTGAAGTAAAATGTACTTCCGGGGAAAATAAGTGACTTCATTACAACTCTCAATCGTCCATCGACTGCCGCAGAACTATCGCTGGTCTGCTGGTTTCGCAGGTTCGAAGGTTGAACCGATTCCGCAAAATGGACCGTGCGGTGACAACAGCCTGGTGGCGCTTAAATTGCTTAGCCCGGATGGTGATAATGCATGGTCGGTGATGTACAAACTAAGCCAGGCGTTAAGCGACATCGAAGTTCCATGTTCGGTGCTGGAGTGTGAAGGTGAGCCGTGCCTGTTTGTAAATCGCCAGGACGAATTTGCTGCAACATGCCGATTGAAAAATTTTGGTGTGGCAATTGCCGAACCCTTTTCAAACTACAATCCTTTTTAAGCGTCAGCTCAACGCCAGTAGCTGACGCGTATACTCCTGCTGCGGTGCGGCAAACACGCGCGCGCACGGTCCTTGTTCCACTACTTCCCCTTGTCGCAGTACGATAACCTGATGACATAACGCGCGGACAACGTGCAAATCGTGGCTGATAAACAAATAGGCCAGTTGATGCTTTTGTTGCAATGATTTCAATAGCGTCAATATTTGCGCCTGCACCGTTTTGTCGAGTGATGATGTTGGTTCATCAAGAATGATCAGCGAGGGCTTAAGAATTAACGCCCTGGCAATCGCAATACGTTGCCGCTGACCACCAGAGAACTCCGCCGGATAACGGTGGCGTGTTTCAGGATCTAATCCCACTTCATGCATCACGGCTATCACTTGTTGTTCGCGTTGTGCGGCAGAAAGCGTCGGCTGGTGAACCCGTAAGCCTTCCTCAATAATTTGCAAAACGTTGAGTCGTGGGTTGAGTGAGGAGTTTGGATCCTGAAATACCACCTGAATGCGATGACGAATAGGTAACAGCTGGCGGCGATTTAAATTTTGCAGTGGCTGACCGTCAAAGACGATGCTGCCATGAGAATTAATCAGTCGCAGCAGCGCCAGTCCCGTCGTGCTTTTCCCGGAACCGGACTCGCCCACTAAACCCAGTGTTTCACCCGCCCGTAGCGTAAAACTGATGTTTTTCACCACCACATTATGATCCACAATGCGCTTCAAAATCCCTTTGCGGATGGGGAAGGCAACCTGAAGCTGTTCAACATCTAGCAACGTTGAGGCGGGTTCTGGCAATGGCACCGGGTCGCCAGATGGTTCACTGTTGAGTAGCTTTTGTGTGTAAGGATGAGTGGGTGAGGCAAATAGCGTAGCGGCGTTATTTTTCTCGACACAGCGACCGTTTTGCATTACCGCCACGCGGTGGGCCAGTTTTCTGACAATGCTGAGGTTATGAGTAATAAACAGCATACCCATATTCAGCTCGCCTTGCAGTTCGCGCAACAGCTGTAAAATCTGCGCCTGGACAGAGACGTCCAGCGCGGTGGTTGGTTCATCGGCAATTAATAATTCCGGTCGCGTTAACAGCGCCATCGCAATCATCACCCGCTGGCGTTCGCCGCCGGAGAGCTGATGCGGATAATCTGTCAGCCGTTTTGCCGCCTGGCGGATACCGACGCGATCAAGGCAGTTAAGAATTTCGCCACGAGCCGCTTCCCGACGCATCCCGCGGTGGAGTGAAAGTACTTCATAAAGCTGTTTTTCCAGGGTATGTAATGGATTTAACGACACCATCGGCTCCTGAAAAATCATGGCGATCTTATTACCGCGTACACCGCGCAACGTTTGATCGCTGGCATGAAGCAGCGATTCGCCATGAAAACGAATATCGCCGGAGAGATATTCAACCGGCGGGCAAGGGAGCAGGCGTAAAATTGACAGCGCGGTAACGCTCTTACCTGAACCAGACTCACCTACCAGCGCCAGCGTTTCGCCAGCCGCAATCTGTAGTGAAACATCATTGACTACTGTACGTACGGTTTGCTGATGGCGAAAACCCACCGACAAATTTTCAATCGCTAACAGAGTTTGCGTCATGCTACACCGCCTTATTAGGATCAAATGCGTCGCGGACGGCTTCACCAATAAAGATCAACAAAGACAACAATATCGCCACCGATAAGAAGGCGGTGATCCCAAGCCACGGGGCCTGAAGGTTATTTTTCCCTTGTAACAGCAGTTCACCGAGTGACGGTGAACCGAGCGGCAGACCGAAGCCGAGGAAATCGAGTGAGGTCAGGGTGGTTATCGAACTACATAAAATAAACGGTAAAAAAGTGAGGGTAGCGACCATGGCATTTGGCAACATATGACGCAGGATGATACTGCGATCGCTGACGCCAAGCGCCTGCGCCGCGCGGATGTAGTCGAAATTACGGGTACGTAAAAACTCCGCCCGCACCACACCGACCAGACTCATCCAGCCAAACAAGACGGTAATTGCCAACAGCCACCAGAAGTTAGGCTGTACGACGCTGGAAAGTAAAATAATCAAAAACAGCGTCGGCATCCCCGACCATACTTCAATAAAACGTTGCCCCCAGAGATCGACTTTACCACCGTAATAGCCTTGTAGCGCCCCCGCCAGCACGCCCATCACGCTGGAGCAGAGGGTCAGCATCAGGCCAAACAGAACTGAGATCCGCGTGCCATAGAGAATGCGTGCCAGCACATCGCCGCCATTGGCATCCGTTCCCAGCCAGTTTTGCCGGGAGGGTGGAGAAGGGAAGGGCTTATCGGTAGCAAAGTTGATACTGGTAGCACCAAAGCGAATCGGTGCCCACAGTACCCAGCCGTTATTTTCCAGCCGTTGTTTCAGCCACGGGTCCTGATAATCAGCCTGACTTGCCAGCGGGCCGCCAAAATCGCTTTCGCTGTAGTTTTTCAACAACGGGAAATACCAACTGCCGTCATAACGCACCAGCAACGGTTTATCGTTGGCGATAAGTTCAGAACACAAACTCAAACCAAACAAGACGAGGAAAATCCATAACGACCAGTAGCCGCGACGGTTATGGCGAAAACGCGCCCAACGGGCCTGATTGACGGGGCTGAGTCGCGACATTAACGTCCCTCAAAATCTATACGCGGATCGACCAGCGTATAGCTGATATCACTGACAATATTCAGCAGCAGGCCAATCAGGGTGAAAATATACAAGGTACCAAACATTACAGGATAATCGCGCGAGACGGTCGCTTCGTAGCCCAGTAAGCCAAGACCATTGAGTGAAAACATCACCTCAATCAGCAGCGAGCCGGTAAAAAACATGCTGATAAACGTCGCCGGAAAACCGGCAATCACCAGCAGCATGGCGTTGCGGAACACATGTTTCCAGAGAATATTTTTTTCACTTACCCCTTTCGCACGTGCCGTCACCACGTATTGCTTACGCACTTCATCAAGGAATGAGTTTTTTGTCAGCATGGTCAGAGCCGCAAAGCCGCCAATCACTGTCGCCAGCACCGGCAGCGTGATATGCCACAGATAATCGGTGATTTTCTGATACCACGGCAGCGAATCAAAGTTAGCGGAAACCAGGCCGCGCAGAGGGAACAGATCGAAATAGCTGCCGCCCGCGAAGAAGACAATCAGCAGGATGGCAAACAAAAAGGCCGGAATGGCGTAGCCGATGATGATAAATGCACTACTCCAGACGTCAAAACGGCTCCCATTATAAACAGCTTTGCGAATGCCTAACGGAATCGACACCAGATAGATAATCAGCGTGCTCCACAATCCGAGGGTGATGGAGACCGGCAGACTGTCTTTAATCAGCGTCAGCACCGAGGCGCTGCGAAAAAGGCTGTCGCCAAAATCAAAACGGATGTAGTCCCAGAGCATTTTGAAGTAACGTTCGTGGATCGGCTTATTGAAACCGTAGCGATGAGTGATCTCGGCGATCACTTCTGGATCTAATCCGCGTCCGCCACGGTAATTACTGTCGCTGATATTGCCGACGCCCGTTTGCGCATGGCTGGCGCGAACACCTTCACCGCCTGCGCCGGGTAATACTCCGGCATTACCAAACTCAATGGCGGCGATGGCCTGGTCGACCGGACCGCCAGGCGCAATTTGCACGATGAAAAAGTTGATAGTGATAATCGCCCATAACGTTGGGATCACCAGCAACAGACGGCGAATCAGATAAGCGCCCATCTACTCTCCCTGTTGTCTGGCTGACGGCAGTTTCGTCGCTTTATTAACGTCATACCACCAGGTATCAATACCCAGGCTGTAAACAGGGCGTACAGCGGGTTGGGAGAATTTATCCCACCAGGCGAGACGGTCTTCCGCCATGTACCACATTGGCAGCATGTAATAATTCCACGTTAATACGCGATCCAGTGCTCGTCCCAACGGCAGTAATTTTTCTTTATTTCCCTGCGCGGCAATAATTTGGTTGATCAGCGAGTCGATAACCGGGCTTTGCACGCCGGGGGCATTATAAGTGGAATTGATATATTCCGATGACCAGGAAATTTGTAAATCGGAACTGGGCCACGGCATCGCCCGCCATACGCGCGGCATCATGTCATAGTCGCGACTGCGCATGCGGTTGGTGATTTGCGAGTTATCCACCTTGCGAATGTCCATGTTGATACCCAGCCGTTGCAGGCTGTGCTGGAACGGCAATACCCACTGACTATTGCTGCTTGCGGGAAGCAATAATTCAAAGCTGAGTGGCTGACCCGTTGTGACATTAACGCGTTGCTGACCCTTCAGCACCCAGCCTGCTTCGTTGAGAAGTTTGTCGGCTTTTAACAGGTTGTCACGATCGTAGCCATCGCCTTTGGATACCGGCGGCTGGTAGATTTGCGTGAAGACTTCTGGCGGTAGATCTTTTTTCATTGGTGCCAGAAGCACCAGTTCCGCGGCGTCGGGGTAATTTCTGGCCGCATATTCGGTATTCTGAAAATAACTGTTCGTGCGACTCCAGGCATTGTAAAACAACGCCTTGTTCATCCATTCAAAGTCAAAGGCGAGAGTGATCGCTTCCCGGACCCGGCGATCGCTGAATATCGGACGTTGGATATTAAACGCCAGCCAGCGCGTATCCTGGGCTGATTCGTTCTTTTGCTCATCTTTGATGATGTATTTTTTATCGAAATTTTTACCGCTATAGCGCGTGGCCCAGTTTTTGGCGTCGTTTTCCATACGCAAATCAAAGGCACCGGCTTTAAACGCTTCAAAGGCGACATTATCATCGAGGTAATAATCGTAGCGAATGGTGTCGAAATTCCAGCGTCCACGGTTTACCGGTAAGTTTGCTGCCCAGTAATCTTTCACGCGGGAATAGACAATATTTTGCCCCATTTTCCAGGACGTAATGCGGTACGGACCACTGGCAAGCGGAGGCGTGGCGAGCGGGTCGCTAAGTTTGTGATCTTTCCAGTACTTTTCTGGAAATACCGGCAGCGAAAACAGACTCAGCATATCTTCTTTGCCGGGTTTAGCTAACTCAATGCGCACGGTTAACGGCGCAATGGCTTTGACGGTGGTGCCTTTGTAGACCAGACGAAATTGCGGCACGCCTTCGGTCATAAATTTTTGAAAAGTAAACTCTACATCGCGGGCAGTAATGGGCGAACCATCATGAAAACGGGCGCGCGGATTAATAGCGACCTCCACCCAGGAATAATCGTCAGCATAGCGTGCGCTTTCAGCAATCAGCGGGTAATAACTGCCTGGTTCGTCATCGGAAGTCGTAAATAGCGTGTCGTACAGCTGCTCGGTGCGTGCGCCCGGGTTGCCGCGTAGTGCATAGCGGTTGAAATTATCGAAGGTGCCGAGGGCAGACAACGTTATTTGCCCACCTTTTGGCGCGGCGGGGTTCACATAATCAAAATGGTTGAAATTAAATGCGTACCGGGGTTCGCCCAGTACGGCAAAGGCATAGCTTTCCTTGATAGCCTGCGCCTGCGCACCAAAGGTGAACAGAGCGATAAACAGCAGCAGTATGCGCACAATCATCTGCAACGGATTTCCTTTTACTCATCATTAGCCGCAATCCGGCATGCTTTCACTATGAATAATAAGGGACGTAAGCACACCTTACCACTGCGGCGTATACGGTTTCTTCAGCCAGCGAACAAAATCGTCCAGCGGTAACGGGCGACTAATCCAGTAGCCTTGCATGAAATTAACGCCGCGTTCGCTTAGCCATCGTGCCTGTTCTGGCGTTTCGACCCCTTCAGCAACTGTCAGCATATTGAGACGTTTCGCCAGCGTCAGCACCGCGTCAAGTACGGGTGAAGTGATCGTTTCCGTACCGATGGCGTTGATAAATCCACGATCAATTTTCAGATAATCGAGCGTAAAACGCTCAAGATAGATAAGCGCGCTGTGCCCGGTGCCGAAGTCATCAATAGCAATTTCTACGCCGACCGAATGCAGCCAGGCGAAGAGTTGTGTGGCTTCTCGCTCTTTCAGCATATCGCGCTCGGTAATTTCCAGCACAATCTGGAAATGGTGTGCGGGCAGGGAAGTGAGCAGTTTCTGGATATCCGCTTTAAAGCTTTCGCTGTGCAAGTGGGCTGGCGCAATGTTAATGCCAAATTTGACGCCTACCGGCAGTACTTTTTCTAATTCTGCGGCATCGCGGGCAATCAACTCAAACAGGTGCTGAGTCAGTGGCACAATCATCTTTTGCGCTTCGGCAAAGTTAATGAAGGCATCCGGGGGGATTTCACCTGCTACTGGATGTCGCCAGCGTAGCAGTACTTCCAGGCCCGTTACCCGCAAAGCTTGTGTATCAACCACCGGTTGATACACCACGTAAAATTGTTCGCGCTTGATGGCGGTCATGATTTCTCTGCCTGGGCGCATACGCACACTCATCAGGTAATAGCAGAGAAGTCCAACGAAAGTTCCACTCATGCCACCCAGTAAAAATGCGTACCACACATCGTTCCATGTCCAGTCATCTGCATAAAGCCGAACGGTCAAAGGAATGCCCGCAATTTTAGTTTCACGGACCGGCATGTCGGTTAATTCATTAACGTTCATCAAACGTGAAGAAAAGGTAGATAGCGCAGTATTACCAATAATGAGGGCTAGGCCATCGTAATCTTCCTGCCGTGAACTATAAAAGAGTGAAGGCGTCAGGTTGAGATTCAGAGCGGCAAACACGCCGCTATTTTTCAGCAAAGGGTTGCGATACCAGATGACGATTGCGGGTTTGTTCGGCACCATCGGCGTGCCGGGTAAGATCGCCATATCGACGTTTTTATTAATGTCGAGCGCCGGAATCAATTCATTGAGTGGAATGTCCATCTCACCGGTCGCAGATGAACAGAATGTTTTTTTATCTTTTACCAGCACAAACGTACGAACATTCATGCTAAACGCCGCGCGGGCGGTCAGTTCGGGGTTAGCCTGCTGGCAGGTATCTAAGGTCAGCGGCTGGAGCCGATCAGTAGTGGATTTAAGGTCGGCAAAATAGGTATCGAGATACTTTTGTACGTCGGTAATCAGTGTGTCGTATTTGGCTTCGTGCTTATGCCAGGCCACTAAAAACTGAAGGCAGCTCACCAGTATCGCAATCATCACGCCTGCAACAATGCAGGTAAGCAGGAGCTTACGTCCAGAATTGGGAGCGCGTATAAACATGATTCCGTTAATTTCCTGAAATTACGACAACATTTAAAAGATAACAATGACCGGACTATAGCCTGGATCAAGACGCGGAAACATCATTTTCTCTGATGAATGAAAACAAAAAAGCACTGCCTAAGCAGTGCTTTCAGTTAACTCGTCAGGATAGCCAAGGGATTGCATCCAAACGGTTTATTAGCTGCGGCTGAGAACCCGGCGTGCTTCGTTGTAACGCTTCTTCCAGTATGGTTCATTCATGCTGGAAATAATAACACCACTGCTGGTGGAAGCATGGACAAACTGGTTGTTGCCGATATAAATACCGACATGGCGTCCCGTTGAACCGGCACGGAACAGAACTAAATCACCCGTACGCAAATTACTGCGGGAAACAGATTTACCCATTTCCTGCTGTTCATAAGTCGAACGCGGAAGTTCTAAGCCAAATTGCTCACGGAATGTACGCTGTACGAAACCAGAACAATCGATACCTTTTTTAGTGCTGCCGCCCAGACGATAGCGTACGCCTTTCCAGTCAGCATACTGATCCATAATTCGCGATTTTACGTCGACATTACGAACCAGGTTTTCAAATTCATCCTGAGAAGCTTGCAGTGATGATGTTTCACTACCCACTGCACGTGTCTCAGGATGCATATTCTTTGCGGTGTTATTTGCACTACATGCAGAAAGCAGAACCGCTACTGCAATCGCGGGGATCCCGCGCAAGATATATCTCAAAATCGGTTGAGATTTGACCATGTTGTTTGTTTTCCCTTGAAGTCCTTAACGACAAATATCGTTATAAAAAAATGCCAAGCGACACGAGACTAATTACCTGGGCATGTTGAAACAATTCCTTAAGGCCAAATCTGTGGACTAACGCACAAAATTATATGCTGTGAGGATAATCTACCGCCGAGGCAAAACGAGTTCGAGATTACCCGATTGGTGCGGTCTTGGCGAGCGGTTTTACATGATTTTTTATAAGAAAAAGTGATACAGAAAGTTAATCAGCGGGATTGGTCAATTAAAGTACGATTGAGTGAAACGCATGCAATCCATTCATTTACTTAGAGAATGATTTTTGCGCTCGATGGATGAAAGCAGGAGGCGCATCATCAGGATTATCCTCACTATAAAAATAAACCTGATGATGTTAATTACTGTGAGTTATTTGTTTTGGAAATGTTTGTTTTTTCCAGGAAGTGATTTGTCAAAAAAGGTGATTAATCGATCACTTAATGGCGTCAGCAACACCCAGGGCAAACCGATCAATATCACGGTCATGGAACCGACGATGATGTCAGTAAACCAGTGTGCGCCAATCATTACTCTGGGAAACGCAAAAACCACAAAAATAATAAGGGCGATAAGGCCTGCAACTTTGCCGAAATAACGCCACATGAATGCCGAAAAAATAAGCAGCATCATACCGTGATCGCCGGGAAAGCTATCTCGTGAGGCATCTTTCGTGGGAACAGAGAGCAGTTCGCTGACGCGGTTAATATTGGTAAAAGTCAACGTTGGGCTGGCCCGTTTTACAGGAATTAATGCCTGACCCAGCTGGTTTAATACCACTGCAGTTAATAGCATGACCAGACCAATAATCACGATACGTCGTCTGCCTGGGGCGTTTTCTTTCAGCCAGAAACTCAGCATCAACATTCCCATCGCCAGCAGTGAACAACCGTCGAAAGCGCGATTGTTGGTCAATGCAACCAGCCACAAAAAGGCCTTACTTTCGACCAGTTTCTGATTAAAGAAATAAAAAATATCCGCATCAATCGGCAACCAGAATCCATGATTAATGGGAATATACCAGGAAAGAAACAGCGCGAGGCCGACAATATTCAACAACACTATTTGCGGCAAATTTTTAATCATATTTTCTCTAATTATCTTACTGAAAAACGCAGGCAACCTTACGCGGTAGTCGCTAAACGAAGCTTCAACAGCGCGCTCTGCAAGGCATTCCAGTCAGCTTCGCTGCTGGAAATCAGCTCAATACGACTGTCCGGTGGCGCAACGTTTTGCGTTTCAATGTGCAGGTCATCGCCCTGACGGTTGATTCGCACCAGCCCTTCGGGAATACGCAGCACGCCTTTGACGCGTTCCACCGGTGCAAGTCGCGCCCATTCCAGAATACCAATGGTGTCGAATACCGTATCAGCGTCGAATATCCAGCCACAGGCCTGATGCCCTTGTCCGCTGTTCAGACTGCGACGCCAGCGTTGATGCTCTGGCAGGCTTAACGCTGCTAACCCTTTTTTCACGCTATGCTGATGAGAATGCGCGGCGCTGGCGGGCAACTCGGCTAAATTGCGACGCGGCAAATCCAGAAGATGACCGTCAATTTTTCCATGCTCGCTGTGAATTAATTGCCGATCGCCACCATTTTGCTGCCACCAGCGCTCTAGCGCTTGCTCACTTTCGGGCGTCGCACGGTCGGATTTATTGGCGACAATAATGTCTGCGGCAGCCAGTTGGTCACGGAAGTTTTCATTGCTGGCGCTTTTTTCGTCCAGCAACAGGCGTGGATCGAGAATGCACAACGTGGCGCGCAGATCTATCCACGGTTCATAGACGGGTGCGGTTAAGAGATCGAGGAGCTGTTTCGGATGGCCCAGCCCGGTCGGCTCTATCAACAAGCGGTCTGGTTTTCCCTGACGCAGTAAGGTATTCAACCCTACCTGCATGGGTAAACCATTAACGCAGCACATGCAACCGCCGGGGATCTCTTTCAGCAGTGCGCCGCTATCGGCGAGCAAAGCACCATCAATTCCGACTTCCCCAAATTCATTAACCAGTACCGCCCATTTTTCGTTGGGATCTTTATGGGCTAACAGATGAAGAATCGACGTAGTTTTCCCGCTGCCGAGAAAACCGGTGATGAGGTTGGTTCTGGTCACAACGGCTCCGCAATACTCTGGTAAGTTAACTGAGCGTTAATCCTGGCTAAAAAAGGCAGAAAAGAGAAGGGGAGAGCGGACGAAGGCGAGCTTCATCCGCTTTAACCGCAGAAATCGTTAAATTTTGAGGGTGTTTAATAGCGCCTGATGCGCGCCGAATTGTGCGATTTGTTGCCAGGCTTGTTCGATGGCCTGCACAAAATGCGGGTTATCTGGCAGATCATCACCGAAAATTTCACGCAGGGAAAGCAGGGCGGTTACGCGTTGTTCACTGCTGCTGCCCGCAACAAGTTCACGAATTTTATCGCTAAGCGGATCGCGAACATCAATGGCATTTCCGGCATCATCAACGCCGCTGACGTAACGCATCCAGCCTGCAACGCCTAATGCCAGCAACGACCAGTCCGTTTCGCGCCCCAGATGTATGCGAATACCTGCCAGCATGCGTTGCGGTAATTTCTGGCTGCCATCCATCGCGATTTGCCAGGTCTTATGTTTCAGTGCCGGATTAGCAAAACGTGCAATTAACTTATCCGCATATTGTGTTAAATCGACATCTTTAATCCGCAGTGTCGGCGCTTGCTCATCCAGCATTAATGTTCTGGCGGCATGGCGAAATGCGCGATCCTGCATGCAATCACTGATGTGCGCGAATCCTGAGAGGTAACCCAGATAAGCGAGAAAAGAGTGGCTGCCATTAAGCATACGCAGTTTCATCTCTTCCCATGGCAGGACATCATTCACCATTTGTACACCAGCGACTTCCCAGGCAGGACGCCCAGCGACGAAGTTATCTTCCACCACCCACTGGATAAACGGTTCGCAGCTAATCGCGCAGGGATCATTCACCCCCAGATGCTGGCTGATTTCTGCCAGTGATTCGTCGGTTGCTGCCGGAACAATACGGTCGACCATGGTTCCCGGAAAACTGACGTGTTCTTTTATCCACCCGGCGAGTTCTGGTGAACGTTTTTCCGCCATCCCCAGCACCGCGTTTTTCACCACATGGCCATTGTCGGGAATATTGTCGCAGGAGAGTACGGTAAACGGTGCAAGGCCGCGTTCACGGCGTCGTTTCAGTGCTTCGACGAGAATACCCGGCGCGGAGTGAGGTTCTTCAGGATTTTGAAGATCGTGAATAATCCGCGGATTGCTGGTGTCGAGTGCACCGGTGGCCGGGTCAATACAATAGCCTTTTTCGGTAATCGTCAGGGAAACAATTGCCACCTGTGGCTCGCAAAATTTCTCAATAATTGCCGCTAAGGAATCCAGTTTTGCATTCAGGCAGTCGTGAACGGCACCGACAATTATCGCCTGATTGCCGTCCGCACCTTTCTCCAGCACGGTATATAAATGGTTCTGTGCGCGGAGCTGGCTCATCAGTTGATCGCCGCTGAACAAGCTGATCTCACAGATCCCCCAGTCGCCGCCCTGGGCATTCAGCACACGATCGGTCAGTAACGCCTGATGTGCGCGGTGAAAGGCTCCAAAGCCAAAATGAACGATACGTGATTGCAACTGCTGTCGATCGTAGCGTGGAGCGTGTACATGATGCGGGAGCGTAATGGAGGCGATTGTATTCATAGGAGTCACGTCTTAGTAACGATTAATTAACAATGACAGTGTAAAGTTATATGACAACAATTGAAATTGGTCTGGATTGTTAATGCGATGAAGTGTGAGGGCGATCAATCAACGAGTGAAAATTGCGGGCGTAAGGTGTTCAGGAAGCGCAAAATAGAAGATTGGTATAATAAATTAAAAAAGGGACAGCCTGAGCTATCCCTTTTCTGCATGCGGCTGAAGTTAGTCAGCACGACCCATATAACGGCGTTCTTCGATATGGATACGAATTTTTTCGCCCGGGCTTAAGTATTCTGGTACCTGAATCACCAGACCAGTGCTCAATGTCGCCGGTTTGTTACGGGCGCTGGCAGATGCCCCTTTGATGCCTGGTGCAGTTTCAACGATTTCCAGATCAACGGTCTGCGGCAGCTCAAGCGCCAGCAATTGACCGTCCCAGGTCAGCACCTGCATGTCCGGCATGCCGCCCTCAGGCATAAACAGCAACTCTTCTTCAATCTGATCTTTGGTGAAGGTATACGGGGTATAGTCTTCTTTATCCATAAAGACATATTCGTTGCCATCGACATAGGAGAAGTCAACGTAACGGCGGGTCAGCGTCACGGTGTCAACGATATCATCACCTTTGAAACGCTCTTCTACTTTCAGCCCGGTACGGACATCAGAAAAACGCATTTTGTACAGCGTAGCGGCACCGCGGGCAGTGGGCGACTGAATATCAATGTCCTTAACCAGCAGCAGTTTGCCGTTGTAATTCAGTACCATACCTTTTTTAATTTCGTTCGCTCTTGGCATCGAAAAATTCCTGTAGTCGAAAATGTCAAAAATATCGCGACAAAGTACTCGCGACGGGCCTTTCGGGCAAGTGGTATTCGCACTTTTGCTGGTGCAAAAAAGGTGGTACTGTGCGCGCTCATCAATCCGGTGGTTAACCTTAAGAGAACAACGTATGGAATGCCGTCCGGGTTGCGGGGCGTGTTGCACTGCCCCTTCAATTTCCAGCCCTATTCCCGGTATGCCAGATGGCAAGCCCGCCAATACGCCCTGCATTCAGCTTGATGAACAGCAACGCTGTAAAATTTTCACCTCGCCACTGCGACCGAAAGTCTGTGCAGGCTTACAAGCCAGCGCTGAAATGTGCGGCAACTCGCGTCAGCAGGCAATGACCTGGCTTATCGATCTGGAAATGCTGACCGCGCCTTAAACATCTTTAATTCGCAGTAAGCAAAACAGAGTAGCGATAATCATCACCATCGCAAACCAGAACACAGCGTGATAATTCCAGATCTCGGCGACGATGCCCGCCACTGATCCTGCGATGATCCAGCCCACGCGCGACGTGTTGGTATAGAGCGTGGTGGCTGAACCTGCCTGACCGGGCATCAAATCCTGAAAATAGAGCATCCCGATGCCGCCCAGAATGCCAATAAAAATAGCATTTAGCAGCTGCAAGCCCAACAGAATGACAGGTGAATGCGCCATCAGCATTCCTGCGTAAAAACAGACGCCACCCACGGCAGCAACGCGCATTAAGAAGCGCTTACCCAGACGTTTGGCAAAATATCCGGCGATCAACATGGTCGGGATTTCCAGCCCTGCGGCGGTCCCCATCATCACACCGGCCAGTTTCTCGGGAAGATGCAGTTCGTTGATAATAAATAGCGGCATGTTGATGATGTACAGGCTGTTCGAGCCCCACATCAATGTACAAATGACAAACAGCAGCAACGTATCGCGACGGTTACGGCGCGGCGCTTCAACCGTGCCGGTCGCCAGCGGAAGCTCTTTTTGCATCGACGGCAAAAACAGCCACACCATCACGCCGCAAACAATAAACGCTACCGCTGCGCTCAGATACATTACCGTAAAGCTGAAACCCATCGCTAAGGCATAAGCCAGCGGTGGGCCAATGACCCATGCCAGTGAAACCTGAGCGCGTAAAAAAGAGCTGAACATCACCGCCTCACGTCCGGTTTTGTCAGCATGTTCACGGGCAAGGGCAAACATTTGCGGGTTAGCGGTTGAGCCAAAGCTGCTAAGAAAGACGCCAACGAATAGCAAAACAAAGTAGTTGCGATTCCAGGCAAAAAGGGTGCAGGCCAGCACGCCTAACAGGCAGCAAAAGACAATCAGCGATTTGCGATCGCCGCGCTTATCAGAGCGCCCGGCGAGAAACTGACTCACCAGAATCCCAATGACAGCGCTGCCGGTAAAGAAGAATCCCACCATCGCCGGACGGGCATGTACTTCATCAGTAAGAAAAATACTGAGTGTCGGGGTTTGCAGAGCGCCCGCAATACCGGTGAGAAAGGCAACGATTAAAAACGCCGTCGAGGTCAGGTCAAACGATTTCGCGCTGGTGACTGCGGGGGAGTTATGCATGCTGGTCGATCACTGGAAGAGGAAGACGCGGAGTTTACGCTGCTTGTCAGAAAATAAACAGACAGCGAAATCAAAAGCGCCACGAATAATCAAAATGCCATTTCACTGTTGCTGATTGGCTGCTGACGCTGCTGAAATGAAATTGCTGATAACGGATTTTCCCATCAGCAATTAGGAAAAATGACAAAAAATTGTGCAGCACATCAAACTTTTGCTCATAACTTTACGGCTTTCCTTGCGTGCTGAAACAAAAGTATTATGCTTTCTTGAAACGTTTCAGCGCGATCTTGTCTTTAACCCTAAGCCAGGTTGGCGCTTTTTTCTCATAGAAGCTGAATCGTTTCAATTCAGCAAGAGAGGAGAACTATGTTCCAGTTATCCGTACAGGACATCCATCCGGGCGAAAAGGCCGGAGACAAAGAAGAGGCGATTCGCCAGGTCGCTGCGGCGCTGGTGCAGGCCGGTAATGTAGCTGAAGGCTACGTCAATGGCATGCTGGCGCGCGAACAGCAAACCTCAACGTTCCTCGGCAATGGTATTGCTATTCCACACGGCACTACCGACACCCGCGATCAGGTGCTGAAAACCGGCGTTCAGGTATTTCAGTTCCCGGAAGGCGTCACCTGGGGTGACGGCCAGGTAGCGTACGTGGCGATCGGTATTGCTGCCAGCTCGGATGAACATCTGGGCCTGCTACGCCAGCTGACCCACGTACTGAGCGATGATTCCGTTGCTGAACAACTGAAGTCAGCAACAACAGCAGAAGAACTTCGCGCATTGCTGATGGGCGAAAAGCAGAGTGAGCAGCTGAAGCTCGACAACGAAATGCTGACGCTGGATATCGTCGCCAGCGATCTGCTGACTCTTCAGGCGCTGAACGCTGCGCGTCTGAAAGAAGCGGGGGCAGTTGACGCCACTTTCGTCACCAAAGCCATCAATGAACAACCGCTGAACCTCGGGCAGGGTATCTGGCTGAGCGATAGCGCCGAAGGCAATCTGCGTAGCGCGATTGCGGTAAGCCGTGCGGCAAATGCTTTTGATGTGGACGGCGAAACGGCAGCCATGCTGGTGAGTGTGGCGATGAATGACGATCAGCCCATCGCGGTTCTTAAGCGTCTCGCTGATTTGTTGCTCGATAATAAAGCTGACCGCTTGCTGAAAGCGGATGCGGCAACGTTGCTGGCGCTGCTGACCAGCGATGATGCGCCGACCGACGACGTGTTAAGCGCGGAGTTTGTGGTGCGCAATGAACACGGCCTGCATGCTCGTCCAGGTACCATGCTGGTCAATACCATTAAACAATTTAACAGTGATATTACCGTGACAAACCTTGATGGCACCGGCAAACCGGCAAACGGACGTAGTCTGATGAAAGTTGTGGCACTTGGCGTTAAGAAAGGTCATCGCCTACGCTTTACCGCCCAGGGTACAGATGCTGAACAGGCGCTGAAAGCCATTGGCGACGCTATCGCTGCTGGTCTTGGGGAGGGCGCATAATGAGCAGACGTGTTGCTACGATCACCCTTAATCCGGCTTATGACCTTGTTGGTTTCTGCCCGGAAATTGAACGCGGCGAAGTGAACCTGGTGAAAACCACCGGTCTGCATGCGGCGGGTAAAGGCATCAACGTGGCCAAAGTATTAAAAGACCTGGGAATTGATGTCACCGTTGGCGGCTTCCTGGGTAAAGACAATCAGGATGGTTTTCAGCAACTGTTCAGCGAGCTGGGCATTGCCAACCGTTTCCAGGTTGTACAGGGGCGCACCCGAATTAACGTTAAGCTGACGGAAAAAGACGGCGAAGTGACCGACTTCAACTTCTCGGGTTTTGAAGTCACCCCCGCCGACTGGGAACGCTTTGTGACTGATTCTCTGAGCTGGCTCGGTCAGTTCGATATGGTCTGTGTCAGCGGAAGCTTACCGTCAGGCGTCAGCCCGGAAGCGTTCACCGACTGGATGACTCGCCTGCGTAGTCAGTGTCCTTGCATTATCTTTGATAGTAGCCGTGAAGCGTTAGTAGCAGGTTTGAAAGCGGCACCGTGGCTGGTGAAACCTAACCGCCGCGAGCTGGAAATCTGGGCAGGCCGTAAACTGCCTGAAATGAAAGATGTGATTGAAGCTGCGCATGCGCTGCGTGAACAAGGTATCGCGCATGTCGTTATTTCACTGGGTGCCGAAGGCGCGCTTTGGGTTAATGCCTCCGGCGAATGGATCGCCAAACCACCGTCAGTCGATGTCGTAAGCACCGTTGGCGCAGGGGATTCTATGGTTGGTGGCCTGATTTATGGCTTGCTGATGCGTGAATCCAGTGAACACACACTGCGTCTGGCGACAGCTGTTGCAGCCCTGGCGGTAAGTCAAAGCAATGTGGGTATTACCGATCGTCCGCAGTTGGCCGCAATGATGGCGCGCGTCGACTTACAACCTTTTAACTGACAGCAGGAGAGGCATAATGAAAACGCTGCTGATTATTGACGCTAATCTCGGTCAGGCACGCGCCTATATGGCGAAGACCCTGCTGGGCGCGGCGGCGCGAAAAGCAAAACTGGAAATCATCGACAATCCGAACGACGCTGAAATGGCGATTGTTCTCGGTGATTCCATCCCGAACGACAGCGCGCTGAACGGTAAAAATGTCTGGCTGGGCGATATTTCCCGGGCAGTTGCGCACCCTGAGCTGTTCCTGAGTGAAGCCAAAGGCCATGCGAAACCTTACACTGCGCCGGTCGCTGCGACAGCACCGGTTGCTGCCAGCGGTCCGAAACGCGTAGTTGCGGTGACTGCTTGCCCGACTGGCGTAGCACACACCTTTATGGCGGCTGAAGCCATTGAAACCGAAGCGAAAAAACGTGGCTGGTGGGTGAAAGTTGAAACCCGTGGTTCTGTTGGCGCGGGTAATGCAATCACCCCTGAAGAAGTCGCAGCAGCGGATCTGGTGATTGTGGCGGCAGATATCGAAGTAGATCTGGCGAAATTTGCTGGTAAACCGATGTATCGCACCTCTACCGGTCTGGCGCTGAAGAAAACTGCGCAGGAACTGGATAAAGCGGTTGCTGAAGCAACGCCGTATGAACCGGCGGGCAAAACTCAAACAGCGACCACTGAAGGTAAGAAAGAGAGTGCAGGCGCTTACCGTCACTTGCTGACGGGCGTCTCTTACATGCTGCCGATGGTTGTTGCAGGTGGTCTGTGTATCGCGCTTTCTTTTGCTTTTGGTATCGAAGCGTTTAAAGAGCCGGGTACGTTGGCAGCGGCGCTGATGCAGATTGGTGGTGGTTCAGCCTTTGCGCTGATGGTGCCGGTACTGGCAGGTTATATTGCCTTCTCCATTGCCGATCGTCCGGGTCTCACGCCGGGTCTGATTGGCGGTATGCTGGCGGTTAGCACCGGTTCTGGCTTCATTGGTGGTATTATTGCGGGCTTCTTGGCGGGTTACATTGCGAAGTTAATCAGTACGCAACTGAAACTGCCACAGAGTATGGAGGCACTGAAACCGATCCTGATCATTCCGCTAATTTCCAGTCTGGTGGTCGGTCTGGCGATGATCTACCTAATCGGTAAACCGGTTGCTGGCATTCTCGATGGGTTGACTCACTGGCTGCAGACCATGGGGACTGCGAATGCGGTTCTGCTGGGGGCGATCCTCGGTGGCATGATGTGTACTGACATGGGCGGTCCGGTAAACAAAGCAGCGTACGCATTCGGTGTGGGTCTGCTGAGTACTCAAACCTATGGCCCGATGGCGGCGATTATGGCGGCAGGTATGGTGCCACCGCTGGCAATGGGTCTGGCAACAATGGTGGCGCGTCGCAAATTCGACAAAGCGCAGCAGGAAGGTGGCAAAGCCGCTCTGGTACTTGGTCTGTGCTTTATTTCGGAAGGTGCAATTCCGTTTGCTGCTCGTGATCCGATGCGTGTGCTACCGTGCTGTATCGTTGGTGGGGCGCTGACTGGCGCAATCTCAATGGCGATTGGTGCAAAACTGATGGCACCACACGGTGGTCTGTTTGTTCTGCTGATCCCTGGCGCTATTACGCCGGTATTGGGTTACCTGGTAGCAATTATTGCCGGTACGCTGGTGGCGGGTTTGGCCTATGCCTTCCTCAAACGCCCGGAAACACAAATAGTAGAAAAAAACGCATAATTTCTCTTCATCATCGGGGCTGAGACATCTCTGCCCCGATGATGACAAACGCAAAATTGCCTGATGCGCTATGCTTATCAGACCTACATGAACCCTGCAATATATTGAATTTTTGCGCTTTTGTAGGTCGGATAAGGCGTTTACGCCACATCCAGCATGAACAAAGCGCGCATTGTCAACAATCTGAGGGCAGAAACATCTCTGCCCTTTTTCTTGCCTGCCATATTGTGTGTTACACATCACAACTTTCTCTTTTGTTGCTGCATAAATAGACAAATTTTGTGACCGCCTTCATATCTGGCCGATTTCGTTTTTTCTGATCGATTTACATTGCGTTAAACATGCTTATTATGAACATGTGTTTAAATCTGAACACGTGCTCTAATAGTCTTATTGACTGTAATGACTATTTTACCCAATTTCTTCGTTGGCAATTTATTGCCAGGGGGCGTGCTATGCGCGAAAAGGACTACATAGTAATTATTGGCTCGGCGAATATTGATGTGGCTGGGTATTCACATCATCCATTGAATTATGCGGATTCGAATCCCGGAAAAATTAAATTTACCCCAGGTGGCGTGGGAAGGAATATCGCTCATAATCTGGCGTTACTGGGGAAAAATGCCTGGCTTTTAAGTGCAGTAGGTGGTGATTTTTATGGGCAATCATTACTGGCGCAAACTAATCAATCCGGTGTTTATGTCGATAAATGCTTAATTGTTCCGGGTGAGAATACATCCAGCTATTTATCACTGCTCGATAATACAGGAGAAATGCTTGTCGCGATAAATGATATGAGTATTAGTGACTGTATTTCTGCAGAATTTCTTGCCCAGCATCAGGAGTTTATTCGCGGTGCAAAGGTTATTGTCGCGGATTGCAACCTTAGTGAAGAGGCGCTGGTCTGGGTTCTGGAAAATAGCGGGGAAACGCCTGTATTTATTGATCCGGTATCGGCATGGAAATGCGTCAAAATCCGCGATCATCTGAGCAAAATCCATACGTTAAAACCTAACCGTCTTGAAGCCGAAACGTTGAGCGGAATTGCACTTTCCGGACGTGAAGATGTCGCAAAGGTCGCCGCCTGGTTTCATCAACACGGCCTGAACCGCCTGGTGCTTAGCATGGGAGGGGATGGCGTTTACTACAGTGATATCAACGGTGAAAGTGGGTGGTCGGCCCCTATTAAAACGAATGTCATCAATGTTACTGGGGCAGGCGACGCCATGATGGCGGGGCTGGCCTCCTGTTGGGTAGACGGTATGCCGTTTATCGATTCTGTTCGATTTGCGCAGGGATGTTCGTCAATGGCACTTGCCTGTGAATATACCAACAACCCTGAATTATCAATTGCCAATGTTACATCGTTAGTGGAGAACACAGAATGTCTGAATTAACTCTGTCCCCTGAATTATTACAAATATCCGCTGAAGTACAGGATGCTTTAAAAAATAAAAAACCGGTTGTTGCGCTGGAATCGACCATAATTTCTCACGGAATGCCATTCCCACAAAATGCCCAAACCGCAATTGAAGTAGAAGAAACAATTCGTAAACAGGGCGCAGTACCAGCCACTATCGCCATTATTGGCGGTGTGATGAAAGTGGGCTTAAGTAAAGAAGAAATCGAATTGCTGGGCCGTGAAGGACATAACGTGACGAAAGTTAGTCGTCGTGATTTACCTTTTGTCGTTGCTGCAGGGAAAAATGGCGCGACTACCGTTGCATCAACCATGATTATTGCAGCACTGGCTGGGATTAAAGTTTTTGCAACCGGAGGTATTGGTGGTGTGCATCGCGGAGCGGAACATACCTTCGATATTTCTGCCGATTTACAGGAACTGGCAAATACCAATGTCACTGTTGTTTGTGCGGGGGCAAAATCTATTCTCGATTTAGGATTAACAACAGAATATTTAGAAACCTTCGGTGTACCGTTAATTGGTTATCAGACAAAAGCGCTGCCTGCGTTTTTCTGCCGAACCAGCCCATTTGAAGTCAGCATTCGTCTCGACAGTGCCCGCGAAATTGCTCGCGCGATGGCAGTGAAGTGGCAAACCGGTTTGAACGGCGGCCTGGTGGTAGCGAACCCGATCCCGGAACAGTTTGCGATGCCAGAAGAAACCATCAATGCAGCAATTGATCAAGCCGTTGCTGAAGCCGAAGAACAGGGTGTTATTGGGAAAGAGAGTACACCGTTCCTGCTGGCGCGTGTTGCGGAGCTAACCGGCGGTGATAGCCTGAAATCCAATATTCAACTGGTCTTTAATAACGCCATTCTGGCGAGCGAAATTGCCAAAGAATATCAGCGTCTCGTGGGTTAATTTCTGGTGGGCAGAAAGCCGTCGCCCGTACTCATCAAACATACCAAAACCTGGCGCTGACGCCGGGTTTACTGGCATGAAGGGAAAATCATTATGGATATAATGAGAAGTGTTGTGGGGATGGTGGTATTGCTGGCAATTGCCTTTGTGTTGTCGGTAAATAAAAAGAGCATCAGCTTGCGCACGGTTGGGGCTGCGCTGCTGCTGCAAATTGCCATTGGTGGCATCATGCTCTATTTTCCCCCGGGAAAATGGGCAGTAGAGCAGGCGGCATTAGGCGTCCATAAAGTGATGTCCTACAGTGACGCAGGAAGTGCCTTTATTTTTGGTTCGCTGGTCGGTCCCAAAATGGATGTTCTGTTTGACGGTGCGGGCTTTATCTTCGCCTTTCGCGTACTCCCGGCGATTATTTTCGTTACCGCGCTTATCAGCTTGCTGTACTACATTGGCGTAATGGGGCTGCTGATTCGTATTCTTGGCAGTATTTTTCAGAAAGCCCTCAACATCAGCAAAATCGAATCTTTTGTCGCAGTCACCACTATTTTCCTCGGGCAAAATGAGATCCCGGCGATCGTTAAACCTTTTATTGATCGCATGAATCGCAACGAGCTATTTACGGCTATTTGTAGCGGCATGGCGTCTATTGCGGGTTCGATGATGATTGGCTATGCCGGAATGGGCGTGCCGATTGACTATTTGTTAGCCGCTTCGCTGATGGCTATTCCTGGCGGTATCCTGTTTGCACGTATTCTTAGTCCGGCGACGGAACCTTCGCAAGTTACGTTTGAAAATCTGTCGTTTAGCGAAACACCGCCAAAAAGCATTATTGAAGCTGCGGCGAACGGTGCAATGACTGGGCTGAAAATCGCCGCCGGTGTGGCGACGGTGGTAATGGCGTTTGTCGCAATTATTGCGCTGATCAACGGCATTATTGGTGGAGTTGGCGGCTGGTTTGGTTTTGCCAATGTCTCTCTGGAAAGCATTTTCGGCTATGTGCTGGCCCCGTTGGCATGGATTATGGGGGTGGACTGGAGTGATGCAAATCTTGCCGGAAGTTTGATTGGGCAGAAACTGGCGATTAATGAGTTTGTTGCTTATCTCAATTTCTCGCCCTATCTGCAAACGAGCGGCACGCTGGATGTCAAGACCATTGCCATTATCTCGTTCGCCCTCTGTGGGTTTGCAAACTTTGGTTCTATCGGTGTTGTCGTTGGAGCGTTTTCGGCTATTTCGCCAAAACGCGCGCCGGAAATCGCCCAGCTTGGTTTACGGGCGCTGGCGGCGGCGACGCTTTCCAACCTGATGAGCGCGACCATTGCCGGGTTCTTTATTGGTTTAGCTTGAGTTTCATTGCCGGATGTACGCCTTATTAAGCGTTGCATCCGGCAATCGCACTATTGCCAATAATTTTTACTGCATCATCCCGGAGAATTTATTCTCCGGGTCCATCTCCAGCGCCAGTCCTGACAACTGCTTTCTGTTTTTAATGAGATACCCTTTCTTGCTTTTAATTAATAAACCGTCATTAATGAATTGCGCAAGAACATATAAAAGATGTCGATAAGAAACGCCTAAATACTCTGCCGCTTGCGTATGCTTTTCGTGATAAAGATCACCTTCCTGCGAGAGTAATATAAAAGCTGCCAGGCGATTCACTAACGGAAATGATTGATTCTGAGTTAAAGAAACAATATTACGATAATTTTTATGACTTAAGGTGACGCAGAGTTTTCGTAAAAATAGCGTGTCGTTTAATAACAACGGGCGGTAATGCTTCATAGGGAGCGCAAGGCACCAACACTCTTCAATAGCCTGCACTGCACGCGGTTCATGGTCTTTGTCGATTAACTCAATCTCGCCAATAAAACAGGGCGCGGCAAAGAAATCGATCAGCGACACGCGACCATTAGCAAGCGTGACGTAAAGCCTGGCGCGGCCTCGCGTCAGGTAAAACAGCCAGGACGGCTGTTGCCCTTCCTGCACAATGTAGTCACGCGCTAAAAAATGAAACAGCCGCGTATCGGCTGAAACATCCGTTGAAAAGCAATCCTTAAACGCAGATTCACTCATCAATTGCTGCTTAAGATCATTATTGTGGATTTCTTTCACGATGTTTATCCGCTATGAGATTTCTCATATTTAGCATACGTACGCTGTTGTTAAGATTCAATCATCGGCCAGGTCGAATTTTCTTTGCTGTAGAAACAATAACGCAACTGGAAACAGAGGAAATAAACAATGGAAAAGAGAAAAATTATTCTGGATTGTGATCCGGGTCATGATGATGCTATTGCTATAATGATGGCGGCGAAACATCCGGCGATTGATTTATTAGGTATCACCATTGTAGCGGGTAATCAAACCCTCGATAAAACATTAATTAATGGCCTGAATGTTTGCCAGAAACTGGAGATTAATGTTCCGGTTTATGCGGGGATGCCGCAGCCCATTATGCGTCAACAAATTGTTGCCGATAATATTCACGGTGAAACCGGACTGGATGGCCCGGTATTCGAGCCGCTGACCCGCCAGGCAGAAAACACTCATGCGGTGAAATATATCATCGATACCCTTATGGCAAGCGATGGCGATATCACTCTGGTGCCGGTTGGTCCGTTGTCAAACATCGCGGTGGCAATGCGTATGCAACCCGCGATCCTGCCGAAAATCCGTGAAATTGTTCTGATGGGCGGTGCTTATGGTACTGGCAACTTCACCCCATCTGCTGAGTTCAACATCTTTGCTGACCCGGAGGCCGCACGCGTGGTGTTCACCTCCGGCGTTCCATTAGTGATGATGGGCCTCGATCTTACCAACCAGACCGTTTGCACCCCGGACGTGATTGCTCGGATGGAAAGGGCTGGCGGCCCTGCCGGAGAGCTGTTCAGCGACATCATGAACTTCACTCTCAAAACGCAGTTCGAAAACTACGGCCTGGCTGGCGGCCCGGTGCACGACGCCACCTGCATCGGTTATTTGATTAACCCTGATGGCATTAAAACCCAGGAGATGTACGTCGAAGTGGACGTTAACAGTGGCCCTTGCTATGGGCGTACCGTCTGCGACGAGCTGGGTGTTCTTGGCAAGCCCGCCAATACCAAAGTCGGCATCACTATTGATACCGACTGGTTCTGGGGATTAGTCGAAGAGTGCGTACGCGGCTACATAAAAACCCATTAAGTGTTGATAACAAGCCGGGTCAGTATCGCAAGATGCAGGCCCGGCTATTTATGATGGGCAGAGAGCCGTCGCCCAAAATGACATGAAGAGATAATAACTATGGATGTCATGAGAAGTGTTCTGGGAATGGTGGTATTACTGGCTATTGCGTTTTTGCTGTCAGTAACCTGATGAGTGCTACTATTGCAGGATTCTTTATTGGTTTAGCGTAGTGCGCAATTTATGAGCCGGATAAGATGCGGTCAAGCGTCGAATCCGGCAACATTGTTACACCATTGGCACTAATGAAAGCGCGTTATCGGCAGACAGGGTAGGGTTGTTTAAGCTGCCGCTGGCGCGTGAAATTGCCGCGCAGGCTATCGCAAAACGGGCGCTGTCGCGGAAACTGTATCCTTCAAGAAAGCTATATACCAGGCCCGCCATAAAACCATCGTCAGCACCAAAACTGTCTACTGTCGTATGCGCTGGCGCGGTCAGCAAAAATTGTTCTCCATCCTTATCGCTGCAAAATACAGATTCATCTTTCAGATAAACAAAAATGCGTTTAACACCTTGTTGATGCAGCGAATTTACAGCTCTGATGCGATCGTTGTCGTCTTTAATCGGTTGCCCCCACAAAATTTCCAGTTCATTTTGTGTCGGTTTCAGAGTGTGGATCCGGCTGTACCAGTTTTTTACTTTGTTCGCTTTAAATTCGGAAACGGTATCGACAAACATCGGAATTTCATCAGCAATGGTAAAGACCCACTCCAGGGCTTCAGGTGTGAGATTACAATCAGCCAGCACCACACCAGCATGGCGAATCAAGTCCCGTGAAGTATTGAGCAGTTGAGGCGTTAGCTGTTGCAGAATATGTGTGTCATTGATTGCCAGGATAGTTTCTTCCTGCTTATTAGCGATAGCGAGATAAGTTGCAGTGCTGTGTCCATGCAGACGAATGCAGTTTGAAACGTTCACGCCCGCGCGGCGCGTTTCTTCCAGTAATGTCTCGCCGTAAAAATCGTTGCCAATAGCTGAAATTAAATGCACATCCCGACCAAGCAGAGCCAGGTTATGCGCGATATTACGTCCGACGCCGCCTGCGGAACAGTGAACAGAACCTGGATGAGAGGCTGCTTGCGGGTAACGGATATCCGCCATTCCGCGAATATCCATATTGATTGCACCCACAACCACACAGTAATCCTGCTCGGTAAGGATATATCCTTTGCCTTTAATCAAACCCTTGCGCATCAAATCCATAATATGAGCGGCAACACGTGAGCGGCTGATTTGCAGAATATCGGCGATTTCATTCTGTTGAATCAGCGGGTTACGCCGTAAAATTTTAAGAATCTGCTTTTCCCTGTCGTTCATCGATCAGGCCACCGCTTTTTCAGTTTGTTGCGCTTTCAGCCAGGCGATCTCTTCTGCCCAGATATCCGGGTTGATGGTTTCAAGGATCAGCGGAATGCCGTCGAAACGGTCGTCTTGCATGATCCAGCGGAACGCATCATGACCGATATTGCCTTCGCCGAGGCTATGATGACGGTCAACGCGGCTGCCAAAGGTGCTTTTCGCATCGTTGAGGTGCATCCCGCGCAGATACTTAAAGCCTACAATACGGGCAAAATCAGCGAACGTTTTCTCGCATTCGGCAGGAGTACGCAAATCATACCCGGCAGCGAAAGCATGGCAGGTATCAATGCAGACGCCGACGCGGGATTTATCTTCCACGCCGTCGATAATCGCTGCGAGATGTTCGAATTTAAACCCTAAGTTACTGCCCTGACCGGCGGTGTTTTCAATCACCGCGGTGACACCTTGAGTTTTATCCAGCGCAATGTTGATGGATTCGGCAATACGCGCAAGGCAATCCTCTTCTGAAATCTGCATCAGATGGCTGCCAGGGTGGAAGTTGAGCAAAGAAAGCCCCAGCTGTTCGCAACGCTGCATTTCATCTATAAAGGCATCGCGCGATTTTTCCAGAGCTTCAGCAACCGGATGTCCGAGGTTAATCAGATAACTGTCGTGGGGAAGAATTTGCGCCGATGTGTAGTGATATTTTTCACAGGCGGCTTTGAATTCATCGATGGTTTGCGTCGTGAGCGGTGCGGCACGCCACTGACGTTGGTTTTTGGTGAACAAGGCAAACGCGGTTGCGTCGATTTCGGCGGCGCGAATTGCGGCATTTGCCAGACCGCCAGCAGCACTAACGTGCGCTCCAATGTATTTCATGCGAGGACTCCTGTTAAACCCGCTGGAGGAAAACGGTAATGATAGCGGGTTAACAGGAGCAAGATGTAGTGGTTTATGCGATGACGCTTTGAATCACATAGTTAATCGCACCACCACCAACAATCAGCCAGGCAAACAGTACCAGTGCCATCAGCAGAGGTTTCGCCCCGGCTTTTTTCAGCGCGCTGACGTGAGTGGTCAGACCCAGCGCCGCCATCGCCATTGCCAGCAGGAAGGTATCCAGCGTTACCAGCATGTTCACCACGCTCTGCGGTAACAGGTGGAACGAGTTAAAGATGGCAACGACGATGAACAAGATGGCAAACCACGGAATAGTGATTTTGCTTTTCTCGCCGCTGTTCGTCCCAGACAGCTGTTTAACACGCGCCGCCAGCAGGATGAGGAACGGAGCCAGCATCATCACGCGCAGCATTTTGGAAATAACTGCTGCGTTTTCTGCATCCGGGCTGATGGCATGACCTGCCGCCACCACCTGCGCCACTTCGTGCACAGTAGAACCAATGTAGATACCGAAAGTTTCCGGACTAAACCATTGAGACATCAGCGGATATATCGCCGGGTAGAGGAAAATCGCGACGGTCCCGAAGATAACAACGGTTGCAACAGCCACGGTTACTTTACTGGCTTCTGCTTTCACTACCGGCTCAGTCGCCAGTACCGCGGCAGCACCACAGATACTGCTACCGGCACCGATCAACCAGCTGGTGTGCTTATCCAGACCAAACACTTTCTGCCCCAGGAAGCAAGCCAGCAGGAAGGTACTGGACAGCGTCAACACGTCAATGATGATCCCACTGATACCGACATCGGCAATTTGCGAGAACGTCAGACGGAAGCCATAAAGAATGATACCCAGACGTAATAAATATTGCTTGGCAAACAGCACACCACCGTCACAGCTTTTCCAGATGTGCGGGTAAATGGTGTTGCCTAAAACCATCCCCAACAAGATTGCGAGGGTGAGGGCACTAAACCCGGCACCCGCAACCGCGGGAATGGAACCACCCCACAGGGCGACCCCGGTGATAACTGCACTCAGGGCTAACCCCGGAATAAAATGCCACAGTGTACGATGTTGTTTCTGTAAGGTGATATTCGTCATAACCCTCTCCTTTAACCGGGCATAAGGTTACGACTAACTGGTTTAAAAATAAAATTGATTATATATTTATAATTAATCTTTATAAGTGGTAAGCGACTATGCACATCACCCTCCGGCAGTTGGAAGTTTTTGCAGAAGTATTGAAAAGTGGATCAACCACCCAGGCGTCGGTGATGCTGGCGTTGTCGCAATCAGCAGTGAGCGCAGCCTTGACCGACCTGGAAGGGCAGCTTGGCGTTCAACTGTTTGATCGCGTGGGGAAAAGACTGGTTGTTAATGAACACGGGCGGCTGCTCTATCCGCGAGCGTTGGCACTGCTTGAACAGGCGGTTGAAATCGAACAACTGTTTCGCGAAGACAACGGTGCGATTCGTATCTATGCCAGTAGTACCATCGGTAACTACATTCTGCCTGCAGTTATCGCCCGTTATCGCCATGATTATCCGCAGTTGCCGATTGAACTTAGCGTTGGGAATAGCCAGGACGTGATGCAAGCGGTGCTGGATTTCCGCGTTGATATTGGCTTTATTGAAGGACCGTGCCACAGCACTGAAATCATTTCTGAACCGTGGCTGGAAGACGAGCTGGTGGTTTTCGCCGCGCCGACTTCGCCGTTGGCTCGTGGTCCGGTCACCTTAGAACAGCTGGCCGCTGCGCCGTGGATCCTGCGTGAACGCGGTTCCGGCACGCGGGAGATTGTCGATTATCTGTTGCTGTCACATTTACCGAAGTTTGAGATGGCGATGGAATTAGGTAACTCCGAGGCAATCAAACATGCGGTGCGTCATGGGTTGGGAATTAGTTGCCTGTCGCGACGGGTGATTGAAGATCAATTGCAGGCAGGCACATTAAGTGAAGTTGCGGTCCCTCTGCCGCGCCTGATGCGTACGTTGTGGCGTATACATCATCGGCAAAAACACCTTTCCAACGCGCTACGGCGCTTTCTGGACTATTGCGATCCCGCGAATGTACCGCGTTAAGGTGCTGTACAAGAACATGCTGGTGCTGTGTCGATTTCGTGACGCAGCGCCCTCAGCATGCATTCGCCAGAAAAGAGATTGGCTGCTTTACTTATAATCCCTGGGCGATCATGAAGGTGTCTTATAACCGTGTATTTCTGCCGGAAGGATTGCCAATCGTCTGCTACAATCGCGCCTCATTTTTAAGATGGATAGCATTTTTGTATGGGTTCCGAAACTAAAACTACAGAAGCGCCGGGCTTACGCCGTGAATTAAAGGCGCGTCACCTGACGATGATTGCCATTGGCGGTTCCATCGGTACAGGTCTTTTTGTTGCCTCTGGCGCAACGATTTCTCAGGCAGGTCCGGGCGGGGCATTGCTCTCGTATATGCTGATTGGCCTGATGGTTTACTTCCTGATGACCAGTCTCGGTGAACTGGCTGCATATATGCCGGTTTCCGGTTCGTTTGCCACTTACGGTCAGAACTATGTTGAAGAAGGCTTTGGCTTCGCGCTGGGCTGGAACTACTGGTACAACTGGGCGGTGACTATTGCCGTTGACCTGGTTGCAGCACAGCTGGTCATGAGCTGGTGGTTCCCGGATACACCGGGCTGGATCTGGAGTGCGTTGTTCCTCGGCGTTATCTTCCTGTTGAACTACATCTCTGTTCGCGGCTTTGGTGAAGCGGAATACTGGTTCTCACTGATCAAAGTCACGACAGTTATTGTCTTTATCATCGTTGGCGTGCTGATGATTATCGGTATCTTCAAAGGCGCGCAGCCTGCAGGCTGGAGCAACTGGACAATCGGCGAAGCGCCGTTTGCTGGTGGTTTTGCGGCGATGATCGGCGTAGCTATGATTGTCGGCTTCTCTTTCCAGGGAACCGAGCTGATCGGTATTGCTGCAGGCGAGTCCGAAGATCCGGCGAAAAACATTCCACGCGCGGTACGTCAGGTATTCTGGCGAATCCTGTTGTTCTATGTGTTCGCGATCCTGATTATCAGCCTGATTATTCCGTATACCGATCCGAGCCTGCTGCGTAACGATGTTAAAGACATCAGCGTCAGTCCGTTCACCCTGGTGTTCCAGCACGCGGGTCTGCTCTCTGCGGCGGCGGTGATGAACGCAGTTATTCTGACGGCGGTGCTGTCAGCAGGTAACTCCGGTATGTATGCGTCTACTCGTATGCTGTATACCCTGGCGTGTGACGGTAAAGCGCCGCGCATTTTCGCTAAACTGTCGCGTGGTGGCGTGCCGCGTAATGCGCTGTATGCGACGACGGTGATTGCCGGTTTGTGCTTCCTGACCTCCATGTTTGGCAACCAGACGGTATACCTGTGGCTGCTGAACACCTCCGGGATGACGGGTTTTATCGCCTGGCTGGGGATTGCCATTAGCCACTATCGTTTCCGTCGCGGGTACGTATTGCAGGGACACGACATTAACGATCTGCCGTACCGTTCCGGTTTCTTCCCACTGGGGCCGATCTTCGCATTCATTCTGTGTCTGATTATCACTTTGGGCCAGAACTACGAAGCGTTCCTGAAAGATACCATTGACTGGGGCGGCGTAGCGGCAACGTATATTGGTATCCCGCTGTTCCTGATTATTTGGTTCGGCTACAAGCTGATTAAAGGAACTCACTTCGTACGCTACAGCGAAATGAAGTTCCCGCAGAACGATAAGAAATAAGTTTCCTCCCTTCCTTGCTAAGCCCTCTCAACCGAGAGGGCTTTTTCAATTCCATTTCCCTGACAAATCATGCGGATATAAAATTTAACATTTGGATTTATAATTGTTATCGTTTGCATTATCGTTACGCCGCAATCAAAAAAGGCTGACAAATCAGAGGCTGTTCCGGCTTTCTGGGATGATCACCTGCATACAAATAAGTCCACCGCGATGCTGCCGTACGCAAGGGGACGTAAAGAAGATGTGAGCGATACCCATTTTATTTTCGTAGTTACCTCATGGAGATATGGAATGTTTAGGTTGAACCCTTTCGTACGGGTCGGGCTGTGTTTGTCCGCTATTTCTTGTGCATGGCCTGTGTTAGCGGTCGATGATGATGGCGAAACGATGGTTGTCACTGCATCTTCCGTTGAACAAAACCTTAAAGATGCTCCCGCCAGTATCAGCGTCATTACCCAGGAAGACCTGCAGCGAAAACCGGTACAGAATCTGAAGGATGTCCTCAAAGAAGTGCCTGGCGTACAACTGACGAACGAAGGGGATAACCGTAAGGGCGTAAGTATTCGTGGTCTGGACAGCAGCTACACCCTGATTCTTGTCGACGGTAAACGCGTTAACTCCCGCAATGCCGTCTTCCGCCACAATGATTTCGATCTGAACTGGATCCCGGTCGATTCCATCGAACGTATTGAAGTGGTTCGTGGCCCGATGTCGTCGCTGTACGGTTCCGATGCGCTCGGCGGTGTAGTGAATATCATCACCAAAAAAATCGGTCAGAAATGGTCGGGCACCGTTACCGTCGATACCACCGTTCAGGAACATCGCGATCGCGGTGATACCTATAACGGTCAATTCTTTACCAGCGGACCATTAATTGACGGCGTGCTGGGAATGAAAGCTTACGGCAGCCTGGCAAAACGTGAAAAGGATGACCCGCAAAACTCAACGACCACCGATACCGGAGAAACGCCGCGTATTGAAGGATTCTCCAGCCGCGACGGCAATGTCGAATTTGCCTGGACACCGAATCAAAATCACGATTTTACTGCCGGATACGGTTTCGACCGTCAGGATCGTGATTCCGACTCGCTGGACAAAAACCGCCTGGAACGCCAGAACTACTCCGTCAGCCATAATGGGCGTTGGGATTACGGCACCAGCGAACTGAAATACTACGGTGAGAAAGTCGAGAACAAAAACCCTGGCAACAGCAGCCCGATAACTTCCGAAAGCAATACGGTCGACGGCAAATACACGTTGCCGCTGACGGCGATTAATCAGTTTCTCACGGTTGGCGGTGAATGGCGTCACGACAAACTTAGCGATGCGGTGAACCTGACCGGGGGAACCAGCTCCAAAACGTCTGCCAGCCAGTACGCGCTGTTTGTGGAAGATGAATGGCGGATCTTCGAGCCGCTGGCGCTGACGACCGGCGTGCGTATGGACGATCACGAAACCTACGGTGAACACTGGAGTCCGCGTGCCTACCTGGTTTATAACGCCACCGACACCGTAACGGTGAAAGGGGGCTGGGCGACGGCATTTAAAGCCCCTTCTCTGTTGCAACTTAGCCCTGACTGGACGAGCAATTCCTGCCGTGGCGCATGTAAGATTGTGGGTAGCCCGGATCTGAAACCAGAAACCAGCGAAAGTTGGGAGCTGGGGCTTTACTACATGGGTGAAGAAGGCTGGCTGGAAGGGGTTGAATCCAGCGTTACCGTTTTCCGTAACGATGTGAAAGATCGTATCAGCATTAGCCGTACGTCTGACGTCAATGCTGCACCGGGCTACCAAAACTTTGTCGGTTTTGAGACGGGCGCTAACGGACGGCGCATACCGGTATTTAGCTACTACAACGTTAACAAAGCTCGTATTCAGGGCGTGGAAACCGAACTGAAAATTCCGTTCAACGATGAATGGAAACTGTCGATCAACTACACCTACAACGATGGTCGTGATGTCAGCAACGGCGAAAACAAACCGCTATCCGATCTGCCGTTCCATACTGCTAACGGTACGCTGGACTGGAAACCGCTGGCGCTGGAAGACTGGTCATTCTATGTTTCTGGTCACTATACCGGGCAGAAACGCGCCGACAGCGCGACGGCTAAAACACCGGGCGGTTATACCATCTGGAATACCGGCGCGGCCTGGCAGGTGACTAAAGACGTCAAACTGCGCGCAGGCGTGCTGAACCTTGGCGACAAGGATCTCAGTCGTGACGACTACAGCTATAACGAAGACGGACGTCGTTACTTTATGGCAGTGGATTATCGCTTCTGATGAGAAGATGCCCGGCGAACCGGGCGGACTTTCACTTCAGTAAATACTGCGCATGGAAGCGCAGGTGATCCTCTATAAAAGAGGCGATGAAGTAGTAACTGTGATCATATCCCGGCTGAATACGCAGCGTCATCGGCCACGCTTTCTGGCGCGCGGCTTCTGCCAGTACTGCAGGTTGCAGTTGGTCAGCAAGAAACTGATCATTATCACCCTGATCAATAAGCGTCGGGATTGCATCCTGCGCGTTACTGGCATACATCAACGCGCAACTGTCCCATTCCAGCCATGCATTTTTGTCCTCACCTAAATAAGTGCTAAACGCTTTGATTCCCCACGGGACGCTGCACGGATTCACAATTGGCGCAAAGGCGGAAACGCTGGTGTATTTACCCGGATTTTTCAGCGCCATAATCAGCGCACCGTGACCACCCATGGAATGACCGCTAATAGCGCAGCGGTCGCTGACATTAAATTGCGACTGAACCAGCGCCGGTAATTCATCGCGCAGATAATCATACATCCGGTAATGCGTCGCCCACGGTGGTTGCGTGGCGTTAAGATAAAACCCCGCGCCCTGGCCTAAATCGTAGCCATCGTCGTTGGCAACCTGTTCGCCGCGCGGGCTGGTGTCTGGCATCACCAGTACAATCCCCAGTTCCGCCGCCACGCGCTGGGCACCCGCCTTGGTGGTGAAGTTCTCGTCATTGCAGGTTAATCCGGAAAGCCAGTACAGCACTGGTGGCGGGGTGTGATCACGAGGTGGTGGGAGAAAGATACTGAACGTCATCGGGCAGTTTAAGGTACTGGAGTCGTGTCGCCAGCGTTGCTGCCAGCCTTCAAAACAGCGGTGCTCTTCGAGCATTTCCATGCGTGGCTCCTTGTTGTGTTGTTTGCAATTTCTTCATCATACCGTTTATTCAATGTGCTGTGAGTAACTTTCACTTCCGTATTTGCATAACGATGTTTTAACATCTGCTGATGAAAGGCAGCGGCAATTACAATAATTATCGCTGTGAATACTGGATTATGTGCGCCGCCTCACGCACAATAATCAGGCTGTAAATCAGCTTAATAACTTTGCCCCCACGCAGGGCGGAGGCGTCACACCTGCAGGAGAAATCATAAATGCCATCACTCAGTAAAGAAGCGGCCCTGGTTCATGAAGCGTTAGTTGCGCGAGGACTGGAAACACCGCTGCGCCCGCCCG
The DNA here is from genome assembly GCF_011754335.1 of Escherichia sp. E.sYA108. Lineage (NCBI taxonomy): Bacteria > Pseudomonadati > Pseudomonadota > Gammaproteobacteria > Enterobacterales > Enterobacteriaceae > Escherichia > Escherichia sp. E.sYA108. Next base: position 1,762,896 of record NZ_JAAQVZ010000001.1, read on the forward strand.
TGCATGAAATGGATAACGAAACGCGCAAAAGCCTTATTGCTGGTCATATGACCGAAATCATGCAGCTGCTGAATCTCGACCTGGCTGATGACAGTTTGATGGAAACGCCGCATCGCATCGCTAAAATGTATGTCGATGAAATTTTCTCCGGTCTGGATTACGCCAATTTCCCGAAAATCACCCTCATTGAAAACAAAATGAAGGTCGATGAAATGGTCACCGTGCGCGATATCACTCTGACCAGCACCTGTGAACACCATTTTGTTACCATCGATGGCAAAGCGACGGTGGCCTATATCCCGAAAGATTCGGTCATCGGTCTGTCAAAAATTAACCGTATTGTGCAGTTCTTTGCCCAGCGTCCGCAGGTACAAGAACGTCTGACGCAGCAAATTCTCATTGCGCTACAAACGCTGCTGGGCACCAATAACGTGGCTGTCTCTATCGACGCGGTGCATTACTGCGTGAAGGCGCGTGGCATCCGCGATGCAACCAGTGCCACGACAACGACCTCTCTTGGTGGATTGTTCAAATCCAGTCAGAATACGCGCCACGAGTTTCTGCGCGCTGTGCGTCATCACAACTGATTAAAAGGCAGGAACCATGGAGCGCAACGTCACGCTCGATTTTGTTCGCGGCGTCGCCATTCTGGGGATCCTGCTATTAAACATCAGCGCCTTTGGGCTACCAAAGGCGGCTTATCTCAATCCCGCCTGGTACGGCGCTATTACGTCGCAGGATGCATGGACCTGGGCATTTCTCGATCTCATCGGCCAGGTGAAATTCCTCACGCTTTTTGCTCTGCTGTTTGGTGCGGGCCTGCAAATGTTGCTGCCCCGTGGCAGACGATGGATCCAGTCGCGGTTAACGCTGTTAGTCTTGCTGGGCTTTATTCACGGTTTATTGTTCTGGGACGGCGATATTCTGCTGGCTTACGGGCTGGTGGGCTTAATCTGCTGGCGGCTGGTGCGCGATGCGCCATCGGTAAAAAGCCTGTTTAATACAGGCGTCATGCTTTATCTGGTGGGGCTTGGCGTTTTGCTGTTATTGGGGCTGATTTCCGACAGCCAGACCAGCCGCGCCTGGACACCTGATGCATCGGCTATTTTGTATGAAAAGCACTGGAAACTTCACAGTGGTGTTGACGCGATCAGTAATCGTGCCGATGGTGTTGGCAACAGTTTACTGGCACTGGGCGCACAGTATGGCTGGCAACTGGCAGGGATGATGCTCATTGGTGCCGCATTGATGCGCAGTGGCTGGCTGAAAGGGCAGTTCAGCTTTCGTCACTATCGTCGTACTGGTTTTGTGCTGGTGGCGATTGGGGTGATCATTAACCTTCCTGCCATCGCCCTGCAATGGCGACTGGACTGGGCGTATCGTTGGTGCGCCTTCTTACTTCAGATGCCGCGGGAACTGAGTGCGCCGTTTCAGGCGATTGGCTATGCGTCGCTGTTTTATGGCTTCTGGCCGCAATTAAGCCGCTTTAAGCTGGTGCTGGCAATCGCCTGTGTCGGACGGATGGCACTGACCAACTATCTATTGCAAACGCTGATTTGTACTACGCTTTTTTACCACCTCGGTTTGTTTATGCAGTTTGACCGTCTGGAGCTGCTGGCGTTTGTTATTCCGGTATGGCTGGCGAATATCTTCTTCTCTGTTATCTGGCTGCGTTACTTCCGCCAGGGGCCGGTGGAATGGCTCTGGCGTCAGTTAACTTTGCGTGCTGCCGGACCGACAATATCTAAAACATCAAGATAACGATCTGGATCACATTCGTTAACAAAACGGCTGTAACCGTTTCCATTGCTGTGACTCGATTCACGAAGTCCTGTATTCAGTGCTGACAAAATAGCCGCCAGCAAGCAGTCATTTACTGCAATCTCATAACAGGTAGTGAATATGATCACCATTCGTGATGTAGCGCGTCAGGCTGGCGTCTCTGTGGCAACGGTTTCCCGGGTGCTCAATAACAGCACGCTGGTCAGTGCCGATACGCGTGAAGCAGTAATGAAAGCCGTGAGTGAGCTGGATTATCGGCCAAACGCCAATGCCCAGGCGCTGGCAACTCAGGTTAGCGATACCATTGGCGTGGTGGTGATGGACGTTTCTGATGCGTTTTTCGGCGCGCTGGTAAAAGCGGTGGATCTGGTCGCCCAGCAGCATCAGAAATACGTGCTAATCGGCAATAGCTATCATGAAGCGGAAAAAGAGCGTCACGCCATTGAGGTGTTAATTCGCCAGCGTTGTAATGCGTTGATTGTTCACTCAAAAGCATTGAGTGACGATGAACTGGCACAATTTATGGATAACATTCCCGGTATGGTGTTAATCAACCGCGTTGTGCCGGGGTACGCCCATCGTTGCGTTTGCCTGGATAATCTCAGCGGTGCCCGAATGGCGACGCGCATGTTGCTGAATAACGGTCATCAACGTATTGGTTATCTTTCTTCCAGCCACGGCATTGAAGATGACGCCATGCGTAAAGCAGGCTGGATGAGTGCGTTGAAAGAGCAGGATATTATTCCGCCGGAAAGCTGGATTGGCACTGGCACGCCGGACATGCCGGGCGGTGAGGCGGCGATGGTTGAACTGCTGGGGCGCAATCTACAACTAACCGCTGTATTTGCTTATAACGACAATATGGCCGCTGGCGCACTGACAGCATTAAAAGATAATGGCATTGCGATTCCGTTACATCTCTCAATCATTGGTTTCGATGATATTCCCATCGCCCGTTACACCGACCCGCAATTAACGACTGTGCGTTATCCCATTGCTTCAATGGCTAAATTAGCTACCGAACTGGCCTTGCAGGGGGCAGCAGACAATATTGATCCTCGTGCCAGCCACTGTTTTATGCCGACGTTAGTGCGTCGCCATTCTGTCGCAACACGCCAGAATGCGGCGGCGATCACTAACTCAACAAATCAGGCGATGTAACCGCTTTCAATCTGTGAGTGATTTCACAGTATCTTAACAATGTGATGGCTATGATTGCACCGTTTTAACGTTGTAACCCGTATGTAACAGTGAATAATCACTTTCACCGAGGTAATAGCGTCATAACAACAATTAAAGCCGTTTTCTGGAGCGTTACCGGGCATGGAAGAACGAATTTTAAAAAGTGAGCTTCGGCGTTCAGTAACACTTCATTAACTCTACTGCCCCGCCGAGCATTTATCTCAAGCACTACCCTGCATAAGAAAAACCGGAGATACCATGAATAAGAAGGTGTTAACCCTGTCTGCTGTGATGGCCAGCATGTTATTCGGTGCCGCTGCACACGCTGCTGATACTCGCATTGGTGTAACAATCTATAAGTACGACGATAACTTTATGTCTGTAGTGCGCAAGGCTATTGAGCAAGATGCGAAAGCCGCGCCAGATGTTCAGCTGCTGATGAATGATTCTCAGAATGACCAGTCCAAGCAGAACGATCAGATCGACGTATTGCTGGCGAAAGGGGTGAAGGCACTGGCAATCAACCTGGTTGACCCGGCAGCTGCGGGTACGGTGATTGAGAAAGCGCGTGGGCAAAACGTGCCGGTGGTTTTCTTCAACAAAGAACCGTCTCGTAAGGCGCTGGATAGCTACGACAAAGCCTACTACGTTGGCACTGACTCCAAAGAGTCCGGCATTATTCAGGGTGATTTGATTGCTAAACACTGGGCGGCGAATCAGGGTTGGGATCTGAACAAAGACGGTCAGATTCAATTCGTACTGCTGAAAGGTGAGCCGGGGCATCCGGATGCAGAAGCACGTACCACTTACGTGATTAAAGAATTGAACGACAAAGGCATTAAAACTGAACAGTTACAGTTAGATACCGCTATGTGGGATACCGCTCAGGCGAAAGATAAGATGGACGCCTGGCTGTCTGGCCCGAACGCCAACAAAATCGAGGTGGTTATCGCCAACAACGACGCGATGGCAATGGGCGCGGTAGAAGCACTGAAAGCACACAACAAGTCCAGCATTCCGGTGTTTGGCGTCGATGCGCTGCCAGAAGCGCTGGCGCTGGTGAAATCCGGTGCACTGGCGGGCACCGTACTGAACGATGCTAACAACCAGGCGAAAGCGACCTTTGATCTGGCGAAAAACCTGGCCGATGGCAAAGGTGCGGCTGATGGCACCAACTGGAAAATCGACAACAAAGTAGTCCGCGTACCTTATGTTGGCGTAGATAAAGACAACCTGGCTGAATTCAGCAAGAAATAAGACTGATTGGGCGCAGTCGTTTACTGCGCCCTTATTGTATGGCCAACAAGGTAAAATTATATGGTCAGCTCAACGACTCCGTCTTCCGGGGAATACTTGTTGGAAATGAGCGGTATCAACAAGTCTTTTCCTGGTGTTAAGGCACTTGATAACGTTAACTTAAAAGTCCGACCACATTCTATCCATGCATTAATGGGGGAAAATGGTGCGGGAAAATCAACATTATTAAAATGCCTGTTTGGTATTTATCAAAAAGACTCTGGCACCATTTTATTCCAGGGTAAAGAGATCGATTTCCATTCCGCCAAAGAAGCACTGGAAAATGGTATTTCGATGGTACATCAGGAGTTAAACCTGGTATTACAACGTTCGGTGATGGACAACATGTGGCTGGGGCGATATCCCACCAAAGGCATGTTTGTCGATCAGGACAAAATGTACCGCGAAACCAAAGCGATTTTTGATGAACTGGATATTGATATCGATCCGCGTGCGCGCGTCGGTACATTATCTGTTTCGCAAATGCAGATGATCGAAATCGCCAAAGCGTTTTCCTATAACGCGAAAATTGTGATTATGGATGAACCGACTTCTTCGTTAACCGAAAAAGAGGTCAATCATCTGTTCACTATTATTCGTAAATTAAAAGAGCGCGGCTGCGGTATTGTTTATATCTCGCATAAAATGGAAGAAATCTTCCAGTTATGTGATGAAGTTACCGTATTGCGCGACGGTCAGTGGATCGCTACCGAACCGCTGGCAGGACTGACGATGGACAAGATCATCGCCATGATGGTTGGGCGTTCTCTTAACCAGCGTTTCCCTGACAAAGAAAACAAGCCGGGCGAAGTGATTCTGGAAGTGCGTAACCTGACGTCGCTGCGCCAGCCGTCGATACGCGATGTCTCGTTTGATCTGCATAAAGGGGAGATTCTCGGTATAGCCGGTCTGGTGGGAGCGAAACGTACCGATATTGTTGAGACGTTATTTGGTATTCGCGAGAAATCGGCTGGCACCATTACGTTGCACGGCAAAAAGATCAATAACCATAATGCCAACGAAGCCATAAACCACGGATTTGCACTGGTAACTGAAGAGCGCCGCTCAACGGGAATTTATGCCTATCTGGATATTGGCTTTAACTCGTTAATTTCCAATATCCGCAACTATAAAAATAAAGTTGGTTTACTGGATAACTCGCGGATGAAAAGCGATACCCAGTGGGTGATTGATTCGATGCGGGTAAAAACACCGGGGCATCGGACGCAAATTGGTTCGCTCTCCGGTGGTAATCAGCAAAAAGTGATTATTGGTCGCTGGCTGTTAACGCAACCAGAAATATTAATGCTCGATGAACCGACGCGCGGTATTGATGTTGGGGCTAAGTTTGAGATTTATCAGTTAATTGCCGAACTGGCGAAGAAAGGCAAGGGGATTATTATTATCTCCTCCGAAATGCCAGAGTTGTTAGGGATAACAGACCGTATTCTGGTTATGAGCAATGGTCTCGTTTCCGGAATTGTCGATACAAAAACAACAACGCAAAGCGAAATTCTGCGTCTTGCGTCTTTGCACCTTTAAGATTAGGGGCTTCCCATGAGTGCATTAAATAAGAAAAGTTTTCTTACTTACCTGAAAGAGGGCGGTATTTACGTCGTTCTTTTAGTTTTGCTGGCGATTATTATTTTCCAGGACCCAACATTTTTAAGTCTGTTGAACTTAAGTAATATTCTCACCCAGTCATCGGTGCGTATTATTATCGCGCTTGGTGTGGCAGGGTTAATTGTCACCCAGGGGACTGACCTTTCCGCAGGTCGCCAGGTGGGGCTGGCGGCAGTAGTAGCAGCGACGTTATTGCAGTCCATGGATAACGCCAACAAAGTGTTCCCGGAAATGGCGACGATGCCGATTGCGCTGGTTATTCTGATTGTCTGTGCCATTGGTGCGGTGATCGGTTTGATCAACGGCTTGATTATCGCCTATCTCAACGTGACGCCGTTCATTACCACGCTCGGTACGATGATTATCGTCTACGGCATTAACTCGCTCTATTACGACTTTGTCGGGGCATCGCCAATTTCCGGTTTTGACAGTGGTTTCTCCACTTTTGCCCAAGGCTTTATTGCGCTGGGGAGTTTCCGTCTCTCTTACATCACCTTCTATGCGTTGATTGCGGTGGTGTTTGTCTGGGTGTTATGGAACAAAACCCGCTTCGGTAAGAACATTTTTGCCATTGGCGGTAACCCGGAAGCGGCGAAAGTATCTGGTGTCAACGTCGGCCTGAACCTGCTGATGATTTACGCGTTGTCTGGTGTGTTCTATGCCTTCGGCGGGATGTTAGAAGCCGGACGTATCGGCTCAGCCACCAACAACCTCGGCTTTATGTATGAGCTGGATGCTATCGCGGCGTGCGTGGTAGGCGGCGTATCGTTCAGCGGCGGTGTGGGGACGGTAATTGGTGTGGTGACCGGGGTGATTATTTTTACCGTCATCAACTATGGTCTGACGTACATCGGCGTAAACCCGTACTGGCAGTACATCATCAAAGGGGCGATTATTATCTTCGCCGTGGCGCTGGATTCACTGAAATACGCGCGTAAGAAGTGATGTGATTGTGGTCCGCATTCGTTCATAAACGCACATAACATCATGATCTGTGTGGTTTTGTAGTCCGGATAAGGCGTTCACGCCGCATCCGGCGACAGGAACCAAATGCCGGATGCAACGCTGGCGCGTTTTATCCGGCCTACAATGAGCACAACATACTGATTTGTATGGTTTTGTAGGCCGGATAAGGCGTTCAAGCCGCATCCGGCGACAGGAACCAAATGCCGGAAGTGACTCGGGTTCTACAACGTTACCGGGTGTTCTTTCTCGCCTTTCTTAAACTTCACTTCCCCAAGATCAATACAACCTACCGGGCAGACATGACCACAAAGCAGACAACCCACGCATTTCTCGGTATTACAATGCGGTGTGCGGGTTTTCTCGCTCCATTCCATCGCCTGGTGACCGCCGTCGTAACAGGAAATATAACAGCGTCCACAGCCAACACATTTATCAAGATTGATATGGGGATAGACAATATAACTGCGGTCTAAATCTTCCGCCGGGACAATATTGTGATTCGCCAGACCTACCATCTCCTGCAACGAATCAAACCCTTGATCGGCGAGATAATGCGACAACCCGCTTGCCATATCTTCCACTATCCGATACCCGTACTGCATAATGCCGGTGGTCACCTGCAACGTCGCTGCGCCGAGCAATAAAAACTCCGCCGCATCTTCCCAGGTTTCAATGCCGCCGATACCGCTGATCGGGAAATCGCGCAGTTCTGGATGGGTGCGCATTTGCTGAATAAAGCGTAGGGCGATCGGTTTTACCGCTTTACCGGAATATCCGGAAATACTCGATTTACCGTTAACGATCGGCATACCAATTTTCTGATTAAGATCGATATTGGTGATGGATTTAACGGTGTTAATCGCCGCAATGCCATCTGCGCCGCCGCGCTTCGCCGCCAGCGCCACTTCGCACATATCACCAATATTCGGCGTCATCTTCGCCAGCATTGGCAGCGTGGAACCACGTTTTACTGCCCGACAATATTTTTCTACCAGCTCCGGGCTTTGCCCGACATCGCTACCCATCGCATGAGAAGTCATTTGCGGACAGGAGAAGTTACACTCGATCATATCCGCGCCAGCTTCTTGCACCAGACGCGCCAGCTCTTCCCATTGCTGCTCATTTTCGCCCATGATTGAAGCGATCAATACTTTGTCCGGATAATCTTCTTTCAGCCGACGCAGGGCGGCCAGATTCTCTTCCAACGGATGTTCAGCAATCTGCTCCATATTTTTGAAGCCGATAAAACCGGTATCTTCTTTCACCAGATGATCAAAACGCGGCGAGACTTCGTTGGCGATAAAAAAACCGATCGTTTTAAACACCACGCCGCCCCAACCTGTGTCGTAGGCTTTGGCGCACATCTCATAGCAGTTGCCTACCGGCGAAGAAGAAAGGCAGAACGGGTTGGGAAACTTCACGCCGCAAAAAGTAATCGAAAGATCTTTCGTTAACATGAGCAAGCTCCCTCTAAATAGTGATGAATCGCCCCGGCGGCTTCTTTCCCGGTTTTCACTGCATAGACCACGGTTTTGTCACCCTCAACAATATCGCCAGCAGCAAAGACTTGCGGGTCGCGGGTCTGGTAATGTTGCGTTTCGATGGTGTTACGCTGCGGTTCCAGTGCGGAAAAAACAGCAAGTTCGGCATGTTGACCTACAGCGAGAATAATTTTGTCCGCCGCTATCGTTAGTTCACCTGGTAAACGAACATGCTTAAAGGTGACTTTATTGCCTTCCACGGCTACTGGTGTAAATCCATCGATGATCGAAACGCCCAGCTCTCTGGCGCTGGTAAACTCTTTTTCGCTTGCCGGAAACTCATCTAACTCTTCACGCGCTACGCAGGTTACCGCCTGACAGCCGAGAACTTTCAGCGTGCTGGCTACGTCCATCGCGACATCACCGCCGCCGATAATTAATGCGCTTTGTGGAATGCTGATATCGCCTTGCGCCTGTCGTGCACGTTGCAGGAAGTCGACGGCAATCTCAACGTCGCTATGCTCAAACAGCGATAACCCGGAACCGCTCGATAACCCTACGGTGACCAGTACCGCGCGGTTTTCCGCTTTCAGCTGCTCCAGGGTAAGTGTTTTACCGATTTCGTTATTGCACTTAATGGTCACGCCCATTTTTTCTATACGGGCGATTTCTGCATCCAGCACCGATTGCGGTAACCGGAATTGCGGAATGCCGTTACGCAACCAGCCACCGGGTTGTGCTTCTTTCTCATGGATCGTGACGTCATAACCCTGGTTTGTCAGCGTCACACTGGCCTGCAATCCGGCAGGACCTGCGCCAATAATGGCGACTTTGCCGAGCGTTTTAGTACCGGGCTGATAAATTTCCATCCCAGTTTGTTGTTCAAAATCAGTAACAAAACGCTGTAAACGACCGATATCAATGGGAGCATCAACACCGGCACGTGTACAACCGCTTTGGCATAATTTCTCCGTCGGGCACACTCTGGCACAAACGGCACCGAGGGCATTATTTTCGCGAATTGTCTCGGCAGCGCCTTTAAAATTACGAAAGTAGATTGAGCGAATAAATTTCCCCGGATCGGTCTGTGCCGGGCAAGCCTGACTACAGGGAGCGTCATGACATAATAAACAGCGAGAGGCTTCTTTAATCGCCAGTAAAGGCGTAAAAGCCGGAGTGAGTTCATCCAGATAATTTTGTTGCGGCATGTGATCTTCCTTAATGCTATGAGTAATTAAGGCGAACGCTAAATAAATATTGCGTGCTGATATTAAGGCTATGCGCGTGGGGAAATTTAAACTGTGAAAGGATTCACAAATAGCTGCGGTTCAGAATGTGATATCCGCAGCTTATTGAGTGAAGTAATAATTATTCTCAATAATTAACAGAAAAGGGAAAATATTAACGATAGAAAATAAGATAAACAATCATGCCGATAGATAAAATTCCGAAGCCGATATATGCCACCATATAAGCGAAGAAGAGTCCGGGATTTTTCGCTCGCCAGACATACACCGGTTCCGGTGCATTTTTAACCCGTTTATCAATCGCGCCTGCGCGCCAGCCTTTCCATGCTTCGCGGAAACAAAATATCGGGATAAGGAAAAAAACGGCAACGACAAAAAACTGCTGTACATCCATAACTACTTTCCTTGTTTCTTTTGTAATTCAAGTAACTGTTCGGGTGTGACGGCGGGATACCCCTGCGCATCTTCCGGCACCTGGTGCATAGCCGGAATAGGGACCAGCGGCCCTAAAAAACGCGGTTCACGTTTAAAAATATAAAGGTCAGCCAGCGCACCGAAACGGGCGGCAAATTCGCGAATACGTACTGACAGCATATCTTTCGGTGACGGTACGGCATAACACTGAGCCTGAATCCCCATATGCAGCGCAATAAATAATGCCCGCTCACAGTGGAAACGTTGGGTGATAATAATGAAATCATTAGTATCGAAAACTTTGCGTGTACGTACGATGGAATCCAGCGTACGAAAGCCTGCGTAATCGAGAACAATATCTGATGGGTCGACACCGGCTGCGATTAAATCTTTGCGCATGGTCATCGGCTCATTATAACTTTGCAATGCGTTATCGCCGCTCAGTAATAGATAATTTACCTTACCGCTGTTATAGGCATTAATCGCTCCTTGAATGCGGTAGCGATAATACTGATTAATTACGCCAGTCCGATAATATTTTGCTGTGCCGAGCACCACACCGACCTGGCGGTAGGGGAGATCCTGCAATTCGTCGTAGATATAAGGCGCGGTTTTCCAGCTCATCCAGCGATCGAGGCCGAGCACAGTCAACAGCAGCAAGCCGATCAGGACTAACAGGCTGAGGAACACGCGCTTTAACATGCAGGAGACTCGATCTAAGGAAAATTTCCATCAGGCTACTTTACCCGCTGGTTTTGCGCAAGAAACGGCAAACTGTTTGCCGGGATTTTCGACACCAGGAAAGGGCTGGCAAGCCGGACAAGGCGTTCACGCCGCATCCGGCACCAGGCTTAAGCGAGAAGCACGCGGTCGATATTGTGACAGCCGAGAGCTTTCAGCGTTGCGGAGGTGGCATCCCACTGAATCAACGGCGCATCGGCTTTTTCTGCCAGAACCGCGCGCTGGATATCCGGGTAATCATAACCCTTGAGATTCAACAGAATTAACGCCCCCTGCAACGGCGGCAGAGTCGGGTTGAATGCGGCGTTTTCAGCGTAGCTGCCGCTGAAAATACGACCGTCTTTACATTCCAGCGCGACACCGCTTGGCGACTTACTGTAAGGCATGTGCGAACGGTTTGCCGCCGCAATCGCCGCCTGAGAAAGCGCATCACCAGTCAGCGCATAGCCGTGATCCTGCTCGTCCATCAGCAGCGTTTTAATCTCCAGATCTTTCGGCCCAAAGGCATCCGGTAGATAGTCACGCAGCGCGTGTGCCTCGCGTCCCGGAAGATGAATACGCAGATCCAGACCGCTGTTCAGTTCATTCATAAACTGACGGCAGTGACCACAAGGCGTGTAGTTAACGGTGATGGCTGCAAGCGCTTTTTCACCACTCAGCCAGGCGTGGCTGATCGCGCTTTGTTCGGCATGAACGGTTTGCTGCATTGTCGCACCAATAAATTCCATATTGGCACCGAAATACCAGGTTCCGCTCACACCGCGCGCAATTGCGCCAACATTAAAATTCGACAATGGCGTACGCGCACAGGCCGCCGCCAGCGGAAGTAGTGCGAATGCCAGCGCGTCTTCGTCCAGCCCCGTTGCGCTCTTCAGCGATGAGACTTGCTCCCCGGTCAACAAAGCGGGGAAGTACTTGTCTGCCAGAATAGGTTCCAGTGCAGATTGCAAGTTATCCGCAAGTTGGGCAAAAGCGGTTTGAAAACGTGGATGCATGGCGTTGCCTCATAATCATGTAATGGGATAACAGTTTACGAACCCGTTATGGCTTTATATGTGATCTAAATCTCATTAATTATGCAACGCGTGAAACTTACATCAAAAATGCGCGACGCATCGCAAATTTTAGCCCATTACTGCCAGAATAATCGGGAAAAGGAACGGTGCGATCAGCGAAGTAATAATCCCGCATAACACCAGCGCCAGCGAACTAAATGCACCTTCCTGATAATCCAGCTCGGCGCAGCGCGCCGTACCGAGGGCGTGCGAGGCTGTCCCCATTGCCAGACCGCGCGCAGCTTTGGTATGAATACGCATCGCATTAAGCAATGTATGGCCAAACACAGCGCCGAGGATGCCGACGAAAATCACGCAAACTGCGCTGATTGCCGGAATACCGCCAATACTGCCGCCAACTGCCATTGCAATAGGCGTGGTGACTGATTTCGGCAGGATTGACGCGGCGATTTCCGGTGAAGCGCCCATCAACAATGCCACAGAAGTCCCCGTCACCATCGCAACCACGCTGCCGATAAAACAGATGGTGATGATCGATTTCCAGCGCGCGCGGATCTGGTGTAGCTGCTCATATAAAGGATAGGCCAGTGCGACGACCGCCGGTTGCAGCAGATCGTTTAGCACTTCGCTACCTTTAAAGTAGCTGTCGTAAGAGATGCCAGTCAGCATTAAAAAAGGAATGATCACCACCATTGCTACCAGCAACGGGTTAAGCAGGGGAAACTTATACCGTGCCGCCAGTTTGCGGGCGGCAAAAAAGACAATCAACGTCAGCGGTAATGACCACCAGATATTCGCCATCATTCTTCTGATCCTTTCTGACCTACGACTTTACGTTCACCGTGCACCAGTTGTGAACTCCAGCTCACCACCAGAAAAACCACCAGCGTACTGACTGCACAGGAAACCACTACCGGACCAAACTGTGCGCGGAGCAAATCAAAATATTGCATGACGCCTACACCAATCGGCACAAACAATAGCGCCATATAGCGAATCAGTACGTAGCACCCCGGATTGACCCATTTCGCCGGAAGAATTTGCAAGGCCAGCAGGACAAACAGGATCAGCATCCCGATGATGCTGCCCGGAATGGTTACCGGTAGCAGGGAAGCAATGAAAATGCCTGCATACAGGCAGGCATAAATCAGGACGAAAGCGCGTAAATATTGCCAGATAATGTTCAGTGTCTTACTCATAATCAACACCCCAGATGAGATGGATTCATCATACAATTAATTCGTAAAACGTGCTACCGATCACATTAAGAAATCAGCGCTTATTTTTTCGCTCCCCGGTATTACGCAATGCGCAGCGAACTCAGGCATACATCAAGCATAGAGAGGGATTGCAGTTTGCAGCAATCCCTCTTTGCAGACCTTTAATCCGTTGACCGGAGGCGCTAACATAGCGCCTCATTTTTTTGCGGGTGATGATATGCGTGTGTTACTGGCTCCGATGGAGGGTGTACTTGACTCTTTGGTGCGGGAATTACTGACCGAAGTTAACGACTACGATCTGTGCATCACCGAGTTTGTCCGCGTGGTGGATCAACTGCTGCCAGTAAAAGTCTTTCATCGCATTTGCCCTGAGCTACAAAATGCCAGCCGGACACCATCCGGTACGCTGGTGCGCGTGCAGTTGTTAGGGCAGTTCCCACAGTGGCTGGCAGAGAACGCCGCCCGTGCGGTGGAGTTAGGCTCCTGGGGCGTGGATCTTAACTGCGGCTGCCCGTCGAAAACGGTTAACGGTAGCGGTGGTGGGGCAACGTTACTGAAAGATCCTGAACTCATCTACCAGGGTGCAAAAGCGATGCGCGAAGCTGTACCGGCGCATTTGCCTGTCAGCGTAAAAGTGCGTCTGGGCTGGGACAGCGGTGAGAAGAAATTTGAAATCGCCGATGCGGTGCAACAGGCTGGCGCTACGGAGCTGGTAGTACATGGGCGGACAAAAGAGCAGGGTTACCGCGCGGAACATATTGACTGGCAGGCGATTGGCGAGATTCGCCAGCGGCTTAATATTCCGGTGATTGCCAACGGTGAAATCTGGGACTGGCAGAGTGCGCAACAATGCATGGCGATCAGCGGCTGCGACGCAGTGATGATTGGTCGCGGGGCGCTCAATATTCCCAACCTGAGCCGTGTGGTGAAATATAACGAACCGCGAATGCCGTGGCCGGAGGTGGTTGCTTTGCTGCAAAAATATACCCGTCTGGAAAAGCAGGGCGATACCGGGTTATATCACGTTGCGCGGATTAAACAGTGGTTGAGTTATTTGCGTAAAGAATACGATGAAGCAACGGAATTATTTCAGCATGTTCGGGTGTTGAATAATTCCCCTGATATTGCAAGGGCTATTCAGGCCATTGATATCGATAAGCTGCGATAATAGTGGAATCGCAGCTTATCTGAGACAATGAATCGCTTATTCAGCTTCATCATCTTGTTGCGCTCCTTTCATGAGCTAAGCCACATATTGCCACTGGCGCAAGGAGCGCGCAGGGGGAGGACAATCGCCTCCTCCCCCTGCACCCCGGGCTCTGGCGAACAAAATCGCCGCTGCGCGGTACCTTCAGCTTATCCCCTTCGGCTACCGGGTCGGGCGCGAGGTAACGTCCTTGTAAGACGCGCCCTCAGCCCACATCCATGTGGGCTGCCCCGGCCTTCGGGGAACGCTTCAGCGATTTTGACGCCACCAACACCGGAGCTGTTTGCAAATCAAGTACACAAAATATCGAGTTACTGACCTGACAACTTATATGCCATATCTGATTTTTAAAATATCATCTTAAATACGCCAGTCACCACCAGTAGCCCAATCAGGAAAATAATCAATACAGCCCAGAGTATAATTTTCATTGGCGTTCCTTTATTTGTGAGTGCTGAATAAGTATAGGAAAAAACGAAGCCCTTTGCCGCTATTCATAAACGATTAAGATAAATCGGGAGATATCATTCGCTTAGTGTATATTTTTCTGGATATGTCGTTTTATTGCCACTGATGTATTGCCACGCGAAACTAAAAAATATATCGCAACACACGGTAATCTCCGCGCACCTTTTCTTACCTGATTATTCCCCCATGAATCGTGATTCTTTTTATCCAGCCATCGCCTGTTTTCCGCTGTTACTGATGCTGGCCGGGTGTGCGCCTATGCATGAAACCCGCCAGGCGTTAAGCCAGCAAACACCCGCGGCACAAGTTGACACCGCATTACCCACGGCGCTGAAAAATGGTTGGCCAGACAGCCAATGGTGGCTGGAGTATCACGATAATCAACTCACTTCCTTAATTAATAACGCACTACAGAGCGCACCGGATATGCAGGTGGCTGAACAGCGCATTCAGCTGGCTGAAGCCCAGGCGAAGGCAGTTGCCACTCAGGATGGTCCGCAGCTCGACTTTTCTGCGGATATGGAGCGGCAAAAAATGTCGGCAGAAGGGTTAATGGGGCCGTTTGCTTTGAACGATCCGGCCGCAGGTACGACCGGTCCGTGGTACACCAACGGTACTTTTGGCTTAACGGCGGGCTGGCATCTCGATATCTGGGGAAAGAATCGGGCGGAGATTACTGCTCGCCTGGGTACGGTTAAAGCACGGGCGGCGGAACGCGAGCAAACCCGCCAATTGCTGGCTGGCAGCGTAGCCCGCCTGTACTGGGAGTGGCAAACCCAGGCGGCGTTAAACACGGTCTTGCAGCAAATCGAAAAAGAGCAGAACACCATTATCGCGACCGATCGCCAGCTATATCAGAACGGGATTACTTCTTCAGTTGAAGGTGTGGAAACCGATATTAATGCCAGCAAAACCCGGCAGCAGCTCAACGATGTCGCGGGTAAAATGAAAATTATTGAGGCACGGTTAAATGCACTCACAAATCACCAGACAAAGTCACTGAAGCTTAAAACGGTCGCGTTGCCGAAAGTGGCAAGCCAGCTTCCTGATGAACTGGGGTACTCCTTACTGGCGCGGCGGGCAGATTTGCAGGCGGCGCACTGGTACGTTGAGTCATCGTTAAGCACTATTGATGCGGCAAAAGCGGCATTTTATCCTGACATCAACCTGATGGCCTTCCTGCAACAGGATGCGTTGCACTTAAGCGATCTGTTCCGTCATTCCGCGCAGCAAATGGGCGTTACGGCAGGCCTGACGCTACCCATTTTCGATAGTGGTCGTCTTAACGCCAACCTCGATAACGCAAAAGCCGAAAGCAACTTGTCTATCGCCAGCTACAACAAAGCGGTGGTTGAAGCGGTGAATGACGTGGCGCGGGCAGCCAGTCAGGTTCAGACACTGGCGGAGAAAAACCAGCATCAGGCGCAAATTGAGCGCGATGCCTTGCGTGTAGTAGGTCTTGCGCAGGCCCGCTTTAACGCGGGCCTCATTGCTGGTTCCCGGGTCAGCGAAGCCAGAATCCCGGCGCTGCGTGAGCGGGCCAATGGCCTGTTATTGCAAGGGCAGTGGCTGGATGCCTCCATTCAACTCACTGGTGCGCTGGGCGGGGGGTACAAACGCTGATGATATGCGCCTTCTATACTTAACGTTTGTTGAGCGTTAAGTGGAGAACTCGATGGCACAGGTCGCGATAATTACCGCCTCCGATTCGGGGATCGGCAAAGAGTGCGCGTTATTGCTGGCGCAGCAGGGGTTTGATATTGGCATTACCTGGCACTCAGATGAAGAAGGGGCAAAAGATACCGCGCGTGAGGTAGTTAGCCACGGCGTACGTGCGGAGATCGTGCAACTGGATCTCGGCAATCTACCAGAAGGTGCGCAGGCGCTGGAGAAACTTATTCAACGGCTGGGGCGTATTGATGTGCTGGTGAATAATGCGGGCGCAATGACCAAAGCGCCGTTTCTTGATATGGCTTTCGATTAGTGGCGCAAGATTTTTACCGTTGATGTCGATGGTGCATTTTTATGCTCGCAAATTGCTGCCCGCCAGATGGTGAAGCAAGGGCAGGGCGGTCGCATCATCAACATTACATCGGTACATGAACATACGCCGCTGCCGGATGCCAGCGCCTACACAGCCGCTAAACATGCGCTCGGCGGGTTAACCAAAGCAATGGCGCTGGAGTTGGTCAGGCATAAAATTTTGGTGAACGCAGTCGCACCTGGGGCGATCGCCACGCCAATGAACGGCATGGATGGCGGCGACGTGAAGCCTGACGCGGAGCCTTCGATTCCCTTGCGACGTTTTGGCACAACGCATGAGATTGCCAGCCTGGTGGTATGGCTTTGTTCGGAGGGCGCAAATTACACCACCGGGCAGTCGTTGATAGTGGATGGCGGCTTTATGTTGGCGAATCCGCAGTTCAACCCAGAATAGCGCAGTGAGGTGCGTGGTTATTTCATTGGGTTAGGCCAGAAAAGACACGCCAGCGTCGCATCAGGCATGGTGCACCGGATGTCGGATGCGGCGCGAACACCTTATCCAGGGCAATAGTTTTACGCCTGATGATCCGGCTTTTTCTTCCCGCTCCGTTTCAGCCACCAGCGCACGCCTACCACCAGAACCACGACCAGAATCAACCAGACCCAGTGCTTCAAATGCTGGTCGAGATTGTGCAACCACGGCGCAATCACCTGCCCACCAGCGTAACCGATAGTGGTAAAAATCAGCGCCCAGGCAAATGCGCCGAGAATATTCAGCGGCAGAAAGATTTTCGGCGGCAGCTGGCTGGCACCAATCAGCGTCGGGCCAATCACCCGAAAGCCATACATAAAACGCGTACCAATGACAAACAGATACGGATGGCGTTGGATAAGTTTCTGCGCCCGCTCAATTTTATCCTGATGTTTCGAGAAACGGCGTAACAGCTTGCCGCCAAAGCGCCGCCCGCACAGATAAAGCACCTGGTCGCCAATCATGCCGCCAAGCGCCACAGAAAGTACCACCAGCGGGAACTTTAATAGCCCCTGATGTGCCGCAACGCCTCCCAGCAAAGTCACGGTTTCACCTTCCGCCAGGCTACCGATCACCAGCGCGGCATAACCATATTGTGAGATGAGTGTATTGAGATCCATAGGACAGTCTGTCTCCCTTTGCTTGACTGTAAGCATACACCCTGTGAATCATTCACGCTGAAAAAGGACGTACATCAGACGGTGCAAATTACATGAGCGAACAAAAAATAATCACAAGCTGACTTATACTTGAACTGTCAGGTTCATGAACTCACAACAAGGGGGCGGTATGAGCCATGTCTGGGGACTGTTTTCCCATCCCGATCGTGAAATGCAGGTGATTAATCGCGAAAACGAAACGATTTCTCATCACTACACCCACCACGTTTTGCTGATGGCGGCGATTCCGGTGATTTGCGCCTTCATTGGCACTACACAGATTGGCTGGAATTTTGGCGATGGCACTATCCTGAAGTTATCCTGGTTTACCGGACTGGCGCTGGCTGTCTTGTTTTACGGCGTTATGCTGGCTGGGGTTGCGGTGATGGGGCGGGTCATCTGGTGGATGGCGCGTAATTATCCGCAGCGTCCGTCACTTGCGCACTGCATGGTCTTCGCGGGCTACGTTGCAACTCCGCTGTTTTTAAGCGGTCTGGTGGCGCTTTACCCGCTGGTCTGGTTGTGTGCGCTGGTCGGCACGGTGGCGCTGTTTTACACCGGCTACCTGCTGTATCTCGGTATTCCGAGCTTCCTGAATATCAACAAAGAGGAAGGACTTAGCTTCTCCAGTTCGACACTGGCGATAGGCGTGCTGGTGCTGGAAGTGCTGCTCGCCCTTACCGTTATACTATGGGGCTACGGTTATCGTTTGTTCTAGAAAGTTCTTTTGCGCTGCATTGCTGGCGTAAATGTCAGCAATGCAGCATTTCCTCACGATTCTTCTTTGACGATCGCACTTTTTGCTCGTTATGATGGCGTCGCTAGCCTCAGTAAATCCTTACTCCGGCGGTGCGCAACCCGTGCGCGTGAACCACTATCTGAATGCTCATCATGCCGAAATTTCGAGTTTCTTTATTTAGCCTGGCCCTGATGCTGGCTGTGCCTTTTGCACCGCAGGCCGTTGCGAAAACGGCAGCCGCTACCACCGCGTCACAACCGGAAATTGCCTCCGGTAGCGCGATGATTGTTGATCTGAATACCAACAAAGTGATCTATTCGAACCACCCGGATCTGGTGCGTCCGATTGCGTCTATCAGCAAATTAATGACCGCGATGGTTGTGCTGGATGCACGACTGCCGCTGGATGAAAAACTAAAAGTGGATATCAGCCAGACGCCGGAGATGAAAGGGGTCTATTCGCGCGTACGACTGAACAGCGAAATCAGCCGTAAAGATATGCTGTTGCTGGCGCTGATGTCTTCAGAAAACCGCGCGGCGGCAAGCCTTGCGCACCATTATCCCGGTGGTTACAAAGCCTTTATTAAGGCGATGAATGCGAAAGCGAAATCGCTCGGAATGAACAACACGCGCTTTGTTGAACCAACTGGATTGTCGGTGCATAACGTTTCAACCGCCCGTGACTTAACCAAACTACTCATTGCCAGCAAACAATATCCGTTGATCGGGCAGTTAAGTACTACCCGGGAAGATATGGCAACCTTCTCTAACCCGACGTATACGCTGCCGTTCCGCAATACTAACCATCTGGTGTATCGTGATAACTGGAATATTCAGTTAACCAAAACCGGTTTTACCAATGCGGCGGGCCATTGTCTGGCGATGCGCACGGTTATCAATAATAAACCGGTGGCGCTGGTAGTGATGGACGCGTTTGGCAAATATACCCATTTTGCCGATGCCAGCCGCCTGCGTACCTGGATTGAAACCGGTAAAGTGATGCCTGTTCCGGCAGCAGCGTTGAGCTATAAAAAACAAAAAGCCGCCCAAATGGCGGCGGCGGGGCAGACGGCACAGAACGATTAAATGAATGACGGATGGCGATACTCTGCCATCCGTAATTATTACTCCACTTCCTGCCAGTTTTTCCGCTTACTGGTTTTACCGATCCCCGGATTCATACTGTTGGTCGGATCGTTCTCGCGATAAAACTTCTGCAACGTTTCCGGTGCTTTATACAAATGACCGACGTTATGCTCGGCAGGGTATTGCGCGCCGCGCTGCTGTAGCAGTTCCAGCATCTGTTCTTTCAACACATGCACATCCACGCCTTTTTTCACGATGTAATCCTGATGGAAGACATAGCACATAAAATGGCCATAATAGAGCTTGTGCACCAGCTGGCTGTCGATCTCCGGCGGTAAATGCTCATACCATTCGGTGTCGTTACGCCGCAGAGCGATATCCAGCGCCAGAATGTCTTCGACTTCATCGGAATGCACAGCCTGATAACGAATTGCTGCGCCCGCAGCGGCGAAACGGTGTAAAAACGCTTTGCTGCCTTCCTCCGGCGTACAGACAAAGAAATCGCCCTCGGCCTGTTTGAAATAATCCACTAGCCACGATTTGGCTTCACCGACGCCATCGCCCGCCATTTTTAACAGCAGATGATGCTCGTATTTATCGCGCCAGTTTTTCATGCGCGGCGGTAAATGGCTGGGGAACAGGTGACCGAATTTTTGCATTGCACGGTCGGTAAAATGCGGACGGAAGAATTTCACTTTCTCCAGCATCGCATCGGTGCGTCCCTTGAGATTAAAGAAGAACGGCATCTTGTCGGTGCCTAACTTATCAATCATCAGGAAGGTGTCTTTGCCGTATTTTTCCGCAATATCGTAGATATCCCGGTGCATATATTCCCCGGCAACCGGCAGATTTTCGAAATTAGCCAGAATATGACGGCGGATTTCGGTCAGCACTTCCGGCTGGTTGGTGCCGATATAAAACACCTGCTGATTTTTTTCCGCTTCGAAGGTATCAAGACGTACCGCAAAGACGGCCAGCTTACCTGCGCAACCAGAAGATTCAAATAACCGATCCGGATCGGCGTTATAACGTGCGGGCGTGTCGGCTTCAATATCACGAACGCGGTGGACATAGTCATAATCGTGGGCGTGACGACCATCGTGACGCACATCGTCATCTTTGATGCGATCGTCATCCAGCTTGCTAAGGATCTGCTCCGGCGTTTCGCCCAGATCAATCCCCAGATGGTTCACCAGCGTCAGTTTGCCGTCTTCATTTATACGCGCGAATAATGACATTTCGGTATACGCCGGGCCACGTTGCACCAGCGAGCCGCCCGAGTTGTTACAAATACCGCCGATGACCGATGCGCCTATACACGATGATCCAATCACTGAGTGCGGTTCGCGTCCCAGCGGTTTGAGGGCTTTTTCCAGTGAATAGAGCGTGGTGCCCGGATAGGCCAGCACTTGTTCGCCCTTGCCGAGAACGTGCAGCTTGTCGAGACGCAGGGTGCTGATGATCACGATATCGCGATCATAATCGTTACCGTTTGGCGTCGATCCTTCGGTCAGGCCTGTATTGGCAGCCTGCATCAGAATAATTTTGTCAGCGGTGACGCAGGCTTTCAGCACCCGCCACAATTCTAGTAGTGAGCCAGGGAAAACGACAGCAAGCGCGTCGCCCTGACCAGAACGGAAGCCCTTGCGATAGCGGGCCGTTTTTGCGGGATCGGTGAGCAGGTGTGAATGACCGACCAGACGGGCAAGTTCATTCAAAAAGGCTTTATTATCAGTTGTTGTCATGGAAGACATTTTCCACTCCTTGTGGTGGCGAAAAAATATCACAAACTAGAATAGCGCCTTGTATGACAATTCAGCGAGTGAATATTTTGAAAATTCAGACAATAAACTGAGCATTCTTTTTCTCTCTCCATCATGCTTATGGCAAACTACGGTTTTTGCACCATTTTCGCTGCCTCGTCGGGCAACAGAGGAAGAAAAATCCATATGAAATGGCTATGTTCAGTAGGAATCGCGGTGAGTCTGGCCCTGCAGCCAGCACTGGCGGATGATTTATTCGGCAACCATCCATTAACGCCCGAAGCGCGGGATGCGTTCGTCACCGAACTGCTTAAGAAAATGACAGTTGATGAGAAAATTGGTCAGCTGCGTTTAATCAGCGTCGGCCCGGATAATCCGAAAGAGGCGATCCGCGAGATGATCAAAGACGGGCAGGTAGGGGCGATTTTCAACACCGTAACCCGTCAGGATATCCGCGCCATGCAGGATCAGGTGATGGAATTAAGCCGCCTGAAAATTCCTCTTTTCTTTGCTTACGACGTGCTGCACGGTCAGCGCACGGTGTTCCCGATTAGCCTCGGTCTGGCCTCGTCTTTTAACCTCGATGCAGTGAAAACAGTCGGGCGTGTCTCTGCTTATGAAGCGGCAGATGATGGCCTGAACATGACCTGGGCACCGATGGTCGATGTTTCGCGCGATCCGCGCTGGGGACGTGCTTCCGAAGGTTTTGGCGAAGATACGTATCTCACCTCAATAATGGGTAAAACCATGGTGCAAGCGATGCAGGGTAAAAGTCCGGCAGATCGCTACTCGGTGATGACCAGCGTCAAACACTTTGCCGCTTACGGCGCGGTAGAAGGCGGTAAAGAGTACAACACCGTCGATATGAGTCCGCAGCGCCTGTTTAATGATTATATGCCGCCGTACAAAGCGGGGCTGGACGCAGGCAGCGGCGCGGTGATGGTGGCGCTGAACTCGCTGAACGGCACGCCAGCCACCTCCGATTCCTGGCTGCTGAAAGATGTCCTGCGCGACCAGTGGGGCTTTAAAGGCATCACCGTTTCCGATCACGGTGCAATCAAAGAGCTGATTAAACATGGCACGGCGGCAGACCCGGAAGATGCGGTACGCGTGGCGCTGAAGTCCGGAATCAACATGAGCATGAGCGACGAGTATTACTCGAAGTATCTGCCTGGGTTGATCAAATCCGGCAAAGTGACGATGGAAGAGCTGGACGATGCTGCCCGCCATGTACTGAACGTTAAATATGATATGGGATTGTTTAACGATCCATACAGCCATTTGGGGCCGAAAGAGTCTGACCCGGTGGATACCAATGCCGAAAGCCGCCTGCACCGCAAAGAAGCGCGTGAAGTGGCGCGCGAAAGCCTGGTGTTGCTGAAAAATCGTCTCGAAACGCTGCCGCTGAAAAAATCTGCAACCATTGCGGTGGTTGGCCCGCTGGCAGACAGCAAGCGTGACGTGATGGGAAGCTGGTCGGCGGCAGGTGTCGCCGATCAATCTGTTACTGTGCTAACAGGGATTAAAAACGCCGTCGGTGAAAACGGTAAAGTGCTGTATGCCAAAGGGGCGAACGTTACCAGTGACAAAGGCATTATCGATTTCCTGAATCAGTATGAAGAGGCGGTCAAAGTTGATCCGCGTTCGCCGCAAGAGATGATTGATGAAGCGGTGCAAACCGCGAAACAATCTGATGTGGTGGTGGCTGTGGTCGGTGAAGCTCAGGGGATGGCGCACGAAGCTTCCAGTCGTACCGATATCACTATTCCGCAAAGCCAACGTGACTTGATTGCGGCGCTGAAAGCCACCGGTAAACCGCTGGTGCTGGTGCTGATGAATGGGCGTCCGCTGGCGCTGGTGAAAGAAGATCAGCAGGCTGATGCGATTCTGGAAACCTGGTTTGCGGGGACTGAAGGCGGTAATGCAATTGCCGATGTATTGTTTGGCGATTATAACCCGTCTGGCAAGCTGCCGATGTCCTTCCCGCGTTCTGTCGGGCAGATCCCGGTGTACTACAGCCATCTGAATACCGGGCGTCCGTATAATGCCGACAAGCCGAACAAATACACTTCGCGTTATTTTGATGAAGCTAACGGGGCGCTTTATCCGTTCGGCTATGGTCTGAGCTACACCACTTTCACCGTCTCTGATGTGAAACTTTCTGCGCCGACCATGAAGCGTGACGGCAAAGTGACGGCCAGCGTGCAGGTGACGAACACCGGTAAACGCGAAGGGGCCACGGTAGTACAGATGTACTTGCAGGATGTGACGGCTTCCATGAGTCGCCCGGTGAAGCAGCTTAAAGGCTTTGAGAAAATCACCCTGAAACCGGGCGAAACTCAGACCGTCAGCTTCCCAATCGATATTGAGGCGCTGAAGTTCTGGAATCAACAGATGAAATATGACGCCGAGCCTGGCAAGTTCAATGTCTTCATCGGCACTGATTCCGCACGCGTTAAGAAAGCCGAGTTTGAGTTGTTGTAATTTTCGATGTTTGTAGGCCGGATAAGGCGTTTACGCCGCATCCGGCAAGAAACGCCGGGCAAAATATGCCCTTTAAGTATTTATCTGATTCTGCAACTGAATCCGTCCAGACAGGCTAACCCTGTCATTATCAACTATGCTTTTCTCTTAATTCGCTGAAAACAACAGTAAAAGAATGAGGAAAGCATCATGCCACTCTCAAAGCTCTGGGCAGGTTCACTGGTTTTGTTGGCAGCCGTGAGCCTGCCGCTACAGGCGGCTTCCCCCGTTAAGGTTGGTTCAAAAATCGATACGGAAGGCGCGCTGCTCGGCAATATCATTTTGCAGGTGCTGGAAAGTCACGGCGTTCCTACGGTAAATAAAGTGCAGCTGGGAACGACTCCCGTAGTGCGCGGGGCGATCACTTCTGGCGAGCTGGATATCTATCCGGAATATACTGGCAATGGCGCGTTTTTCTTTAAAGATGAAAACGATACGGTATGGAAAAACGCGCAGCAAGGCTATGAGAAAGTCAAAAAACTCGATGCAGAGCAAAACAAGTTAATCTGGCTGACGCCCGCGCCTGCAAATAACACCTGGACCATCGCCGTGCGTCAGGATGTGGCAGAGAAAAACAAACTCACTTCGCTTGCCGAGCTGAGTCGTTATCTGAAAGAGGGTGGCAACTTCAAACTGGCAGCCTCGGCAGAGTTTATCGAACGCGCCGATGCCTTACCCGCGTTTGAAAAAGCCTATGGCTTTAAGCTCGGTCAGGATCAGTTGCTGTCACTGGCCGGTGGTGACACGGCGGTGACGATCAAAGCCGCTGCCCAGCAAACTTCTGGCGTTAATGCCGCAATGGCTTACGGCACCGATGGCCCGGTTGCGGCGCTGGGGCTGCAAACCTTAAGCGATCCGCAAGGCGTGCAACCTATCTACGCGCCTGCGCCAGTGGTGCGTGAGTCGGTGCTGAAAGAGTATCCGCAAATAGCACAGTGGCTACAGCCAGTCTTCGCCAGCCTCGATGAAAAAACATTGCAGCAGCTGAATGCCAGCATTGCAGTGGAAGGACTGGATGCCAAAAAAGTGGCAGCCGACTACCTGACACAAAAAGGGTGGACGAAGTAATTTCCCGTGACTTATTTCCGTATTAATCCTGTTCTGGCGCTGCTGCTGTTGCTGACGGCAATCGCAGCGGCGCTGCCGTTTATCAGTTACGCACCTAATCGTTTAGTTTCGGGTGAGGGGCGTCATCTCTGGCAGCTGTGGCCGCAAACTCTCTGGATGCTGGTGGGCGTTGGTTGCGCCTGGCTGACAGCCTGTTTTATTCCCGCTAAAAAAGGCAGCATTTTTGCACTCATTCTGGCGCAATTCGTCTTCGTATTGCTGGTGTGGGGAGCTGGAAAGGCGGCGACACAACTGGCGCAAAATGGTAGTGCGCTGGCGCGTACCTGCCTCGGAAGTGGTTTCTGGCTGGCTGCGGCGCTGGCACTGCTGGCCTGTAGCGATGCCATCCGCCGAATCTCCACGCATCCGCTGTGGCGCTGGTTGTTGCATATGCAGATTGCCATTGTTCCGCTGTGGTTGCTGTACTCCGGCACGCTTAACGATCTCTCGTTAATGAAAGAATACGCCAACCGTCAGGATGTGTTTGACGACGCGCTGGCACAACATCTGACGTTGCTGTTTGGTGCGGTGCTGCCTGCGTTAGTGATTGGTGTGCCGTTGGGCATCTGGTGCTACTTTTCCACCGCGCGGCAAGGGGCGATTTTTTCTCTGCTGAATGTCATTCAGACCGTGCCTTCGGTAGCGCTCTTTGGCCTGTTGATTGCGCCGCTTGCCGCGCTGGTTACGGCCTTTCCGTGGCTGGGAACGCTCGGCATAGCAGGAACCGGAATGACACCCGCTCTGATTGCACTGGTGCTCTATGCCCTGTTACCGCTGGTGCGCGGCGTAGTAGTCGGCTTGAACCAGATCCCGCGCGATGTGCTGGAGAGCGCCAGAGCGATGGGGATGAGCGGGACGCAGCGTTTCCTGCATGTTCAGTTACCGCTGGCGTTACCGGTATTTCTGCGCAGCCTGCGGGTGGTGATGGTGCAAACCGTTGGCATGGCGGTGATTGCGGCGTTAATCGGCGCAGGCGGTTTTGGTGCGCTGGTTTTTCAGGGGCTGTTAAGCAGTGCCATTGATTTAGTGTTGCTGGGGGTGATCCCGGTAATTGTTCTGGCGGTGCTTACCGACGCGCTGTTCGATTTGCTTATCGCACTGCTGAAGGTGAAACGTAATGATTGAATTTAGCCATGTCAGCAAACTGTTCGGCACACAAAAAGCCGTTAACGATCTCAATCTCAATTTTCAGGAGGGGAGTTTTTCGGTGCTGATTGGTACATCAGGCTCCGGTAAATCCACCACTCTGAAAATGATTAACCGCCTGGTGGAGCATGACAGTGGCGTGATCCGCTTTGCCGGAGAAGAAATTCGCTCGCTGCCAGTGCTGGAGTTGCGCCGCCGGATGGGCTATGCCATTCAATCTATTGGCCTGTTTCCCCACTGGAGCGTGGCGCAAAACATTGCCACCGTGCCGCAATTACAAAAATGGTCGCGGGCGCGGATCGACGATCGTATCGACGAATTAATGGCGCTGCTGGGGCTGGAGCCGGATTTGCGTGAGCGTTATCCGCATCAGCTTTCCGGCGGTCAGCAGCAACGTGTGGGAGTGGCCCGCGCGCTGGCTGCCGATCCGCAAGTCTTGCTGATGGATGAGCCATTCGGCGCACTGGACCCGGTAACGCGTGGCGCGTTGCAACAAGAGATGACGCGCATTCACCGTTTGCAGGGGCGCACTATTGTGCTGGTCACTCATGATATTGATGAGGCGCTACGGCTGGCAGAACATCTGGTATTGATGGATCACGGTGAAGTCGTGCAGCAGGGCAATCCTCTGGCGATGCTGACTCATCCGGCGAATGATTTTGTCCGCCAGTTTTTTGGGCATAGTGAACTGGGTGTCCGCCTGCTTTCGTTACGTAGCGTGGCGGATTACGTGCGTCGCGAAGAACGGGCAGAAGGTGAGGCGCTGGCAGAAGAGATGACGCTACGCGATGCGCTCTCCCTGTTTGTCGCGCGGGGATGTGAAGTGCTGCCGGTGGTGAACACGCAGGGCGAGCCTTGCGGCACGCTGCATTTTCAGGATCTGCTGGAGGAGGCGTAATCGTATGAAGATGTTGCGCGATCAGCTGTTCTGGCTGATTGCTCTGTTTGTGGCGCTGATTTTCTGGCTGCCTTACAGCCAGCCGCTGTTTGCTGCCTTGTTCCCACAACTGCCACGACCCGTTTATCAGCAGGAAAGCTTTGCAGCTCTGGCACTGGCTCATTTCTGGCTGGTGGGAATTTCGAGTTTGTTTGCGGTGATCATTGGTACTGGTGCCGGAATTGCTGTCACTCGCCCGTGGGGTGCGGAATTTCGCCCACTGGTGGAAACTATTGCCGCCGTTGGGCAGACTTTTCCGCCCGTCGCGGTGCTGGCGATTGCCGTTCCGGTGATCGGCTTTGGTCTGAAACCAGCGATTATCGCCTTGATCCTTTACGGCGTGCTGCCCGTCCTGCAGGCGACACTTGCCGGGCTGGGAGCGATTGATGCCAGCGTGACAGAAGTTGCGAAAGGTATGGGAATGAGTCGTGGTCAGCGACTGCGTAAGGTCGAGCTACCGCTGGCAGCTCCGGTGATTCTGGCGGGTGTACGAACTTCGGTGATTATCAACATTGGCACGGCGACGATCGCCTCAACGGTAGGGGCCAACACGCTGGGTACGCCGATCATCATCGGGCTTAGCGGATTTAATACCGCGTATGTGATCCAGGGAGCGTTACTGGTGGCACTGGCGGCGATCATCGCAGACCGCCTGTTTGAAAGGCTGGTGCAGGCGTTCAGCCAGCACGCAAAATAAAGGTATAACCTGCGAGCATGACGCCACCAATTCCGCCTAACGCCATAAACAGGAACAGGGCGATGACCCCAATTTTAGCTATGCGCATAATGCACTCCTTATGTTAACGAAAGGATTGTACAGTAAAGCGTATTTGTTAACGAATCATTAAATGTCGAGTGGGAAAATATCATGGCCTTGTTCCTGCCAACTGGTGAGTTGCTGCTGTTGGGCGGAGGTTCGATTATCACCGCACCATACCAGCAATGTACGGCCTTCGAACAGTTCAGGGCGTAGTTGATTGAGCGAGTGGGCGAGGACATCAATGCGCCATCCTTGTTGACTGGCAATCCAGCCCTCCAGCCACAGACGAGTGGTATCCTGAATATTCCAGCCAACCACCAGTGCATCTTTACCCTGTTTTTTGCGCGCCGAAGCCAGGCAAATAGAGATGTAGTTGATCAGTACGCCGTCGAGGATCGCCAGCAGCGCCTGGAGAGTCGGTTGTTGGCACTGAAGCCGTCGGCGCAGAGGAATAAACAGATGTGTGGTGAGTGTCTGGGCGGGGTAATCCTGACCGCGCTCTTTGATCCACGTTCGCAGGCTATGCAGATTGCCGCTTTGCAGGTAAGTCAGTAATGTTTCTTGCTGATCGCGCCAGCCGTTCTGCACATCAACATTTTCATTACTGAGCAGCATTTTTACTTTGCTGACCTGCACGCCGTTGTCGATCCAGCGTTTGATCTCGCGGATCCGGTCAATATCGGCATCGTTGAACAGCCGATGACCGCCGTCTGTCCGTTGCGGTTTCAGCAATCCGTAACGCCTCTGCCACGCGCGTAACGTGACAGGGTTAATATCACAAAGCAACGCCACTTCACCAATTGTGTAAAGCGCCATCGTCTCACCCTTGCTCGCGAGGTCCCGGTTTAACTTTAGACGCAGTTTTGCGAACCAGGTAGTTTTGCCCGTTTTTTATGCATCTATAGGGTGATTTTATTTTTGCCAGGCGATTTTGAGTGATCGTACTCACGAATTCTCATTTTTCTGCAAGAGTTCAAAGAAAGTTAAACGCAAGCAATGTATGTTACGCGTTTTAAAGGGAAGTGTGGTTTGCGGGTATGTACGATTTTAATCTGGTGTTGCTGCTGCTTCAGCAGATGTGCGTTTTTTTAGTCATTGCGTGGTTAATGAGTAAAACGCCATTATTCATACCGTTAATGCAGGTCACGGTTCGTCTGCCGCATAAATTTCTCTGCTACATCGTCTTTTCCATCTTCTGCATCATGGGCACCTGGTTTGGGTTGCACATTGACGATTCTATTGCCAATACCCGTGCGATAGGTGCGGTAATGGGCGGCTTACTCGGCGGTCCGGTCGTCGGTGGGCTGGTTGGTCTGACCGGCGGGTTACATCGATATTCGATGGGGGGCATGACCGCGCTAAGTTGCATGATCTCGACCATCGTTGAAGGATTGCTCGGTGGCCTGGTACACAGCATCCTGATCCGTCGCGGGCGCACTGATAAAGTCTTTAACCCCATTACCGCCGGTGCCGTCACGTTCGTCGCTGAAATGGTGCAAATGTTGATTATCCTGGCGATCGCCCGACCTTATGAAGATGCGGTGCGTCTGGTGAGTAATATTGCTGCGCCAATGATGGTCACCAATACCGTCGGCGCGGCGTTGTTTATGCGTATATTGCTCGATAAACGCGCGATGTTTGAAAAATACACTTCGGCTTTTTCTGCCACTGCGCTGAAAGTGGCGGCCTCGACGGAAGGCATTTTGCGCCAGGGGTTTAACGAAGTGAACAGCATGAAAGTGGCACAGGTGCTGTATCAGGAGCTGGATATTGGTGCAGTCGCGATTACCGATCGAGAGAAATTGCTGGCCTTTACCGGAATTGGTGACGACCACCATTTACCCGGCAAACCAATTTCTTCGACTTATACCTTAAAAGCGATTGAAACCGGTGAAGTGGTCTACGCTGATGGCAACGAAGTGCCTTACCGTTGCTCTTTGCATCCGCAATGCAAACTGGGGTCGACGCTGGTCATTCCGTTGCGTGGTGAAAATCAGCGAGTGATGGGTACCATCAAATTGTATGAAGCCAAAAACCGTTTATTCAGTTCAATCAACCGCACGTTGGGCGAGGGGATTGCGCAACTGCTTTCGGCGCAGATCCTCGCCGGGCAATATGAGCGGCAAAAAGCGATGCTCACCCAGTCAGAGATCAAACTGCTTCACGCCCAGGTGAATCCCCATTTTTTGTTTAATGCGCTTAACACCATTAAAGCGGTGATCCGCCGCGACAGCGAACAGGCCAGCCAGCTGGTGCAGTATCTTTCCACTTTTTTCCGCAAAAACTTAAAGCGGCCTTCGGAGTTTGTTACTCTCGCCGACGAAATTGAACATGTGAACGCTTATCTGCAAATTGAAAAGGCGCGCTTCCAGTCGCGGTTGCAGGTCAACATTGCTATTCCGCAAGAATTATCCCAGCAGCAATTGCCCGCGTTTACCCTGCAACCGATAGTGGAAAACGCCATTAAACATGGGACATCACAACTGCTGGATACAGGGCGAGTGGCAATCAGCGCCCGACGTGAGGGGCAACATTTGATGCTGGAGATCGAAGACAATGCCGGTTTGTATCAACCGGTAACCAATGCCAGTGGGCTGGGGATGAATCTGGTGGATAAGCGTTTACGTGAACGGTTTGGCGATGACTATGGGATAAGCGTCGCCTGTGAGCCTGATAGTTACACCCGAATAACGTTACGACTACCATGGAGGGACGAGGCATGATTAAAGTCTTAATTGTCGATGATGAACCGTTAGCACGGGAGAACCTGCGCGTATTTTTGCAGGAGCAGAGCGATATTGAAATCGTTGGAGAGTGTTCAAACGCCGTAGAAGGGATCGGCGCGGTGCATAAACTGCGCCCGGATGTGCTGTTTCTCGATATCCAGATGCCGCGCATCAGTGGTCTGGAAATGGTGGGGATGCTCGACCCGGAACATCGCCCGTATATTGTTTTTCTCACCGCGTTTGACGAATACGCCATTAAAGCCTTTGAAGAACATGCCTTTGATTATCTGCTGAAGCCAATTGATGAAGCGCGACTGGAGAAAACGCTGGCGCGATTGCGTCAGGAGCGCAGCAAGCAGGATGTTTCGTTGTTACCGGAAAATCAACAGGCGCTGAAATTTATCCCTTGTACGGGGCATAGTCGGATTTATTTGCTGCAAATGAAAGATGTGGCATTTGTCAGCAGTCGGATGAGCGGTGTCTACGTTACCAGTCACGAAGGGAAAGAGGGCTTTACCGAACTGACATTACGTACCCTGGAAAGTCGTACCCCACTACTGCGCTGCCATCGTCAGTATCTGGTTAACCTCGCGCATTTACAGGAGATCCGTCTGGAAGATAACGGCCAGGCCGAGTTGATTTTGCGTAATGGCTTAACCGTGCCGGTCAGCCGCCGTTATCTGAAAAGCTTAAAAGAGGCGATTGGCCTGTAAAAGACTGCTAAAATGGCTTTTTGCCTCATCAACACCTGAAGGCCTCATGCTAAGTAACGATATTCTGCGCAGCGTGCGCTACATTTTGAAAGCCAATAATAATGACCTGGTGCGTATTCTGGCGCTGGGTAATGTCGAAGCCACCGCGGAACAGATCGCCGTCTGGCTACGTAAAGAAGACGAAGAGGGTTTTCAGCGTTGTCCGGACATTGTTTTGTCTTCATTCCTCAATGGCCTGATTTATGAAAAACGCGGCAAGGATGAGTCTGCTCCGGCACTGGAGCCGGAACGTCGCATTAATAACAACATCGTGCTGAAAAAATTACGCATCGCGTTTTCGCTTAAAACCGATGACATTCTGGCAATCCTCACCGAACAGCAGTTCCGCGTATCGATGCCGGAAATTACGGCGATGATGCGTGCACCGGATCATAAAAACTTCCGCGAATGCGGCGATCAATTTTTACGTTATTTTCTGCGTGGACTGGCAGCGCGCCAGCATGTGAAGAAAAGCTAAGACGGGTATGGCGGCCATGCGAAACATGGCCGCCGACAGATTATTTCACTTCTTTAAAACCAGCGGCTTTCATCACCAGTTCCATTTGCGCCATAGTGATACCTTTTTTAGCATCTTCAGCAGAAACGTTGATTCCTGAAATACCCTGCAGGGCTTTAAAATCCACTTTTTCCATATCAATAGTCACGTTTTCCTGCGCGTAGGTATCGGTATAGGTTAATTTTTCTTCAACACCCGCGATGTTTTTGTATTTAGCGCTTAACGGCTCAAGTGTCCTGGCGGCATCTTCTTTGGTGGTTGCACCAATGGAGGCAAATTGAATTTTGGTTTCAGAAGATTGCTTAAGCACCTTGTCACCTTTGTAGACATAGGTAATGGCAATTTCAGTGCCGTTCAGATTGGCGCTGAATTTCTTTGATTCTTCTTTGTCACCGCAGCCAGCAAGAGAGAAAACCAGAACAGATGCAACAACAAGGGAAAACAGCTTATTGAAAGCCTTCATGTAAAACTCCATTTTATTTAATCAAGGAACTGGTGACTCTCACCAGGGGCTATATAGGATATGCCTAATACTGTGGCGTGAGCAGTCCGGAACAGGAGTAGAACTCTTAATAAAAAGCACTATTTCATCCTTGTTGCTGAAGCATGGGGAATAATTGTTCGCAAAGCAAAACACCGTTATTCATTGCTTCTACCCGTGCCTCGCTTTCTGTATTACGAAATTGTCCCAACACATGTGCCAGCCGATAAAAACCCACCGCGGTGAGGTCATTCGCCAGCAACTCTGCCTCACCAATAGCACTCTGTTCCTGATAGCGCCAGCCGTTATGGAGCAGTTGAATAAGTAACGCCTGGCAGCGCATCAGCAACTGATGAGCGGTAGGCGGCACAGGCAGAACGCTGGCAGAAGGTAGCGGTGCCACAGGCGCAGTTTCTGCGTCCAGCGCCCAGGCGCGGGTTTTTGTCATCATCACCCGTGGTTCCAGTGTCAATTGCCCCTCTACAAAACTGACAAAGCCAGAAACCAGACTCACGGGGTCGTCTGTTTGTTGCAAAAGCGCCGCCATGCGTTCAACGGCAAAAGGAGAACAGGCAGATGCCGGAAGGGATAACGTCAGCACATTATCTTCCCCTTCGCCGCTGATTACCTGCGCATCCAGCGTCTGGCGGCTGCTATCCCAACCGAGCGAAATACACTCCGCTATCGGCAGAATAAATAAGTTATCGACCTGGTTGATTGGTCGTATGCAGGCGGGGGGACGCTGGCGTAAATATTCCCGCAAAGCCACAATGCCCGGCTGGCGCAACGGTGCGCTCAACATTTGCCAGGCATCAGGCGACAGCGGCACAACGCTGCTTAAGCGGTTGCGGGTAGCTAACAGCAGCTCGCCATCGGCACTGCGTTTTGCTGCTTGTGAAATAATTTGCCCACCGGCCAGTGCGCCAGCCTGAAAACTAAACAGCCGACGCGTCGCTGCCGGTGAGTTTTCCTGTTCGCTTCTCTGCCAACTACGCGAAAGATGCAAAATACTTCCTGTGTCGGGATCGGTAAACCAGATGCGTAAACCATACTGCTCAATATCCTGCCAGCAACGCATACCTAAAGACACCAGCCGCAGATGATCAAGTTTTGCTTCTCCGGCAATACCAGCGCCAACGACCGTGCGCCACGGCATGGGAGGAACTTCACCGATACTGTCGCGTCGCGCCATCTCTTGTACGCAATTTAATCGACTGTTTAATGCCGCAAGCTGACGTAAGCATTCTCCGGCATGGTAGTGGCTGGCACGGGCGTGGAAGGCATCAACACTGGCGCGCAATTGCCGTAGCGATTCACTCACCCATCGCCAGTTGCAGCGTTCCGCCGCTTGTTGCGCGCGACTGAAAGCGGCCTCGTAATGGATTGGCGGTTGACTTATCCCGCCCAGCCATAATGCCTGGCTTAATTGCTGAACATATTGACGACACGTTTTGCCTTCTTCGCTGGCAAACGGATCATCAGATGATGTGACGTGTTCACTGCGCATCTGCCAGATTAAATGAGTAAATTCCGCTTGCTGAGTTTTGGCCTCGACGAAGGCCTGCACAGCCAGTACGACATGTTCGCAAAGTGTGCCTTCAATGCAATCACAGCGTGCGAAGCGAATGCTGCTGCGGGAATAAAAACGCACATCGCTCATCGGTAATCGGGCAGAGGGAATTTCGTCAGGCGCACAGAACAACTCAATGGTGATGCCTTTAGCGACCAGCGCCTGCGCGCGTTTGCGGGTGGCATCGGGCAAGGTAGCCAGTTCTTTCAGCCAGATTGCCGGATCCCACTCTTCTTCTTTTTTTTCCGTAGGCTGGGCGGTGGCACAAAGTCGTTGATAACTTAACACCAGCATCACGCGATGACGGCACATGCCGCTGGCCCCGCAGGTGCACTGAGCCTCTTTCAGTGCCTGGCCGTTCGCCAGCTGGGTACGGACACCGTCACTGAAGGTGGCGATTAAAGCGCCGTTCTCATGACTGATTTCCGGGACGTTGCCATTTTCCAGTTCCTTAAGGCTGCGCTTAACAAAACCGGCATTGCTTAACGCCGTCAGTGCCTGTGGTGTCAGTTCTAATAATTCCGGACGTAGTGAATTCATGACTGAAGATTCTCCGCAAGCCAGGAAGCCAGCTCGCCCGGTGTCATTGCGGCTATTTGTGCGCCGACATTAACCAGCGCCTGGGCCATATCGCGGTCATAGCAAGGCGTTGTGGTGCTGTCGAGCGCTGCCAGCCCCAGCACTTTGATGCCGCTCTGGACACACTTTTTCACCTGATGCGTCAGCAATGATGATGACCCACCTTCATAAAAATCGCTCACGAGAATAATGACACTTTTTGCAGGTTGTTCAATAAGTTGCCGACCATACTCCACGGCACTGGCGATATTGGTCCCGCCGCCCAGTTGTACTTTCATTAATAACTCTACCGGATCAGCAACGTCTGCCGTGAGATCAACCACGCTGGTGTCAAACGCCACCAGATGGGTACGAATACCGGGTAACTGCCATAAACAGGCCGCCATCACCGCAGAGTGGATCACCGAATCGACCATCGATCCGCTTTGATCAACCAGTAAGACCAGTTGCCATTGTTCGCTTTGGCGTTTAATGCGGCTGTTAAAGCGGGGGGATTCGATATACAACTTGCCGTGTTGCGGGTGCCAGTGTTGCAGGTTGGCGCGCAGAGTACTTTTGAAATCAAAGTTTCGCGCCAGTGGAATAAATGAGCGGCGACGGCGATCGCGGACACCAGAAAAAGCCTGACGAACTTCCTTTGCCAGTCGAGCCATAATTTCTTCAACAACCTGGCGCACTATCTGGCGGGCGGCAGCCAGTACTTCGGGATTCATCAGATGTTTGGTGTGCAAAACGGCGCGTAGCAGGCTTTCCGAAGGCTGCATACGTTCCAGCACGTCGAGATTCGTCACCACATCTTCAATGCCGTAGCGCAGCACGGCATCGCTTTCCAGCCGCTCAATCACCTGTTGCGGAAACAGCGTGTGAATGCTGTTGATCCACTCAGGGGTGGTGAGATTTGAGCCACCTAATCCACCGGAGCGTTCACCACGCTGGAGCCGTTCAGGATCGCGCCCGTACAGCCACTCCAGCGCGTGGTCTATCTGCCGGGCGTTGTCATCCAGCCCACAAAGCGTCGTTTCTGCCGCTTCGCCAAGAATTAATCGCCAGCGTTGTAGCTCACGGGGGGTCAGAAGATCGTTCAGTTCAGACATGGAAAACTCCCCAGTGTTGCAGCGATGCCAGTGCCTGCTGTTCGAGTTGTTGATGATGTGCAATGGCTTGCGGTGGACAATGCAACGGCATTTGCAGCGCTGAAATGGGAAGCTGTGCGAGCTGGTAATGCTCAAGCACCTGATGCGCCAGCGTCCCGCGTTCTCGTGGTGGTAGCCAGGCCATCGCCGCGCGTAAATCGGGCAGGGCGTTAATAAAATCGTCGTCACTCAGTTGATTTAAATGACTACTGAAACCGGCGATAAATGCCGGCTGACAGGCCAGTTGATGGCGGGCCAGCGCCAGCAAACCGTGCAGCGCCTCGCCGGATTGTGCCGGGGATAACTGCGCCAGCATCGTCAGCGCCGCTTCGGCACTGGCGTTGGGATGTTCCAGACGCATTAGTGCGCCAAGAGCCGCGCCGCGATCCAGCGCCGGGGCATGAATCGCCTGACTGCGTCGCTCCAGTAAGGCTACCGCCGCAGAAAGAGAAACGCCGGGTAAATTAACGCCGCTATGTAGATCGCGCAGGATATGGCAAAGCGCTTGCCAGCTATGCAGGTGAGCGTGAAACTCCTTTTCATCCGGTCTGCCGTTAGATTCACACAGCCACAGCGTGCGATCGATAGCCGCGCATAACGTCGTTTGTAATATCTGCGCGCCTTGCATACCGCTGATTTCATCGAGCTGCCACAAGGCGTAAAGCACTTCCAGCGCCTGGCCCATTTCGGCAAACTGATTTTCCTGGGCGATTAATAATGTAAGTTGCTCCAGTAATTGTTGACTGAAGGACGCCAGACCCGCTAACGCCGCCTGGCTAAGACATGTGGTGATACTGCCGATTCCACCCGCGTCCAGCATATCGGCTTCTAATTTATGGCGTGCGGCTTCCTGGAGTGTGGCACCAAAGCAGGCGGCCTCAATTAATGCCGCATGTTGGCTAAGCGGGCGGGTTAATTTCCAGCGTTCTTCACCGTTGCCTGCAAGTGTCAGTGTACTTCCCTGCTGGCGCACAACCCCTGGGATCTCCAGTATTACCAGCCGATGTAACACCTGACTTTGCGCCAGTCCATCGGGGGTAAAGCGATTTAAGGTAAGCTCCGCCGGAAGAGAGATTCCGGTACGTTCCAGTTCGCAGGTGACATCTTTTGGCAGAGGTGGCTGTGGCGTCGAGGGGGCAAGTTTACCGAATCCGTCACCCGCTAATGTGTCTATCAACGTTAGCAGAATCGGATCGGTATCGGGATGAATAACTCCGCGGTAGCTCCATGGCAACGGCGCATTCAGGGCTTCTTTAATCAGCGAGCCAGCTATGGCATCCAGCCAGTCAGTGCGTAGAGGTAGTGTATGGCCGCGCAACTGTGCCAGTGCCATCACATGCAGATGAGCTGCAGCCATATCAGCGGTAGAAGCGGGCAATTTGTGCTGGCGCAAACGGGTAAGAACCGTTTTCAGCAGTTGTTCACCTGCCTGCTGTAAGCCACACTGCCAGCACCAGTTTTGCCAGACTGGGGCAGGCATTCCGGAAAGGTATCCTGCCAGCACATCAAGGCGCTTTTCACTGTAGGGTGTGAGATAACAACCAGTAACGGCATCTGCCAGCGAGGGCAATTCTGGCTTGTTAATTTCCTGCGGGCATTCGCGCCACATGTTTGCCAGTGCCGGAGCGTGCCAGCCACCGCAGACGACTAACACGTCGCCATTATTTTGCTGCATCGCCCATCCAATCCAGCGGGCCATAAAGGCTTCGCGCTGACGATTGAGAGCATCTCCGGGGGAATCGCCCCGCAGTTGTGCAAAATAGTGCGCCAGCGCAGAGGGTAATGCAGTTTGCTGGCTTTCATCTTCGAACAAGTGATCCCACAGGGTGTCGCTGTTATCCATGCGGGTGGCACGCAGCAGCAAGGTCTGGCTTTCCTCTTGCGTATCAGGCGAATCGTCCTCTTCTTCACTCTGCGCCCAGCAAGGCAAATCGATGAAGTAAGTTTGTGCCTGAATACGACGAGCGGCTTGTAGCGCCTGCCACTCCGGCGAAAATTCAGCAAATGGCGTCCAGGCACCACGCCCGGGGGCCGCACCGTCCTGATACTGGCAATAACTGTAAATAGCTACCGGAAGCTGGTGGGCT
The DNA here is from genome assembly GCF_011754335.1 of Escherichia sp. E.sYA108. Classification (NCBI taxonomy): domain Bacteria; kingdom Pseudomonadati; phylum Pseudomonadota; class Gammaproteobacteria; order Enterobacterales; family Enterobacteriaceae; genus Escherichia; species Escherichia sp. E.sYA108. The sequence continues at coordinate 1,800,618 of NZ_JAAQVZ010000001.1, forward strand.
AAAAACAGTTCGTCTACCCGGTCATTAAAATCAGCCGGGCCTTCAATCAATACGTATCGTGGCCGCTGGCTTTCGATTAACGATTTCACCAGCCGGGCGCAGGCCGGGCTATGATGCCGGATGCCGACAATTAACGGCTCGCTCATGCATCTTTCCTCACGGCAGGCGGTGGCGGGCTTGATAATAAGCCTGCCAGTGAGCTTCTTTATGTGTGGCGACACGCTGTTCGAAGTAACGGCGCAGGCGCGCGCGATCTTCTTCGTTATCTTTGACGATGGTTCCGGCAATACAGTCCACCAGATCGGCTGGCTCACCTGCTCGATTCGCTAAAAACCAGGCGCGGACGCCCACCGCGTGGGCCACGTTCACGGCTTCAGCGGTGGACATAATCGCTGTTAGTGTATCCATTGACGTTTTCTTTTCGCCGTTGGCACGCAGATCGCGAAAGGTGCGGACCAGTAACTCCAGTACCGCGTCAGGCACTTTATGCGGAATGCCGCTATGGGCCAGCAAACGCGCCGAAGCACTGGCGACAAGCTCCAGCTCCTGGGCGAAATCCATAATCGGAAAGACAGTTTCAAAATCGAAGCGACGCTTTAGCGCGGCACTCATTTCATTGACGCCGCGATCGCGCGTATTGGCAGTGGCAATAATATTAAAGCCTTCCCGTGCATAGAGCTGGCTGGCTTCACCAGTGAGTTCCGGCACCGTCATCACCCTGTCAGAAAGCATACCTAACAGACAGTCTTGCACTTCCAGCGGTGTACGCGTTATCTCTTCAAAACGGACGATTTTGCCGTCGCGCATTCCCTGGTAAAGCGGGGCAGGAACCAGCGCTTCCGTTGACGGACCATGATTGATAAGCAGGGCGTAGTTCCAGCCGTACTTGATTTGATCTTCGGTGGTAGATGCGCCGCCCTGGATGGTTAACCTGGCATCGCCGCTAATAGCGGTTGCCAGTAATTCAGACAGGAGAGATTTTGCGGTCCCCGGTTCCCCCACCAACATCAAACCGCGCCCGGTGGCAAGAGTGACTAACATGCGTTCGACAGCAGAGGGACTAATCACCACTTTACGGCTAATATTTTGCGCTTCGTCGCCAAGGATAAAAGCACGGGCCGCAGGCAAACTTAACTGCCAACCTGGCGGGCAAGGTGCGTTATCATTTTGTTTTAATTTTGCCAGTTCAACGGCGTATAACACAGCAGCAGGCGGACGCTGCAGGTGATTATTCTGCGGTGACATATATTCATCCCTGAAATGTATTAATGAAATAAACGATATTTTACGCGCAATAACTGTTTGGCGCATTAGTTGTTTGAGCGGAAAATATCTGGAAAGCAGATCGCAAAAAATAAAAAAACCTGCTGGTGAGGCAGGTTCTTTTATTTACTACTTTCAGGCCTAACACCGCAGCCTGTGCAACATCGTGTTCCAACGAACGAATTATAACCACCGCTGGACCCCGTTGCAATTAAGATAATGAGATTTATAATCCTGACTGTTGGGAGGTTGCGCCGGATCGAACCAATTTCAAGTCCTGGCTACCGGACGGGTGGTGCTGTAGGTGGTGCCCTGATCCGGAGTGCAACATCGTGGTCCAACATACGTAAACCAGTATCGACAGGCAGTGTAAGGGTAAGGTGCTGGTGTTGCGCTCCTTAATAAGGAGAGCGGATGGACACGCTGACACAAAAGTTAACCGTGCTCATTGCTGTACTGGAGCTATTAGTGGCTCTGTTACGGTTGATTGATTTGTTGAAGTAACGGGCAAATTGAAACGCATCTAAGGGGGAATACCGTTTCCCCCTTTAATAAAGCTTTACTCGCCATACTTCAAGTTGCATATGCTGCGACTTGAAGTATGATGAGTATATTATTCTATTTCTTGGTTGAATATATTCTGTAGTTCACAATTAAAAATTGCTATTACAGTTTCATGTGATTCACCTCGTAATTTCCGCTCATCAATAAACTCATCTCTTGTATAAATCAACGCATCATTTATTAGTGGTCGGCATCTTCTCGATCACGTTGATGAAATGTTGGATGTAGCCGGAATCGCTCCAGTCGATAGACGGAACCTGTAAATAATTCAGAGCATTTATGGATTTCAAGTCTGAAAGAAAACGGCTCTTCAGGTACAGGGATCTCATAATCGTAAATAGCAACCAGCTCTTTTTGCACGATCATCGCTTCCCCCGCTGGTAGGTCGTGTTGATAACGGGCAGTTGCATCACTGCCCGCTGTGTTTTAATGGAAAATAACGTCGGGTGCGCTTAACGCTTCACTCAAATCAAACACATCAAGTTCGGCAAAAGTGACGGATTTATTGTCACGGTAAACCCGAAGAGAACGGAAGCTCATTAGCGCTTTGCTATCAACATTGTAGTGGTTAAAGCCGGGTGAAAACTTAAGGACCAGCCGGTACGCACCTAAGTCATAGACAAATGCGTCCTCATAGCCTGACTCCCAGCCTTTGTATCGCATTCCCATAAGTTGACCAACGGTAGCGGATTTACCTTCCCAGCGAGTCAGGCTGTTACTGGCTGACTCGTCAGGTGTGAGCAGCACCGTGCGCCGCGCCAACTGGCGAAAAGGCGGCATAATTTCGTAATCGGCAAAAAGCTGTGCAAATTCACTGCGCATTTCTGCTGCCATTTCTAACGGGTGGGCAATGCCAATCAGAGCATCTGCAGGCAGGTCAATGGACTCATCTTGTGCATTGCAGAACTCCCCCTCTGCGGCCACACGAAAGGCGTTGAGTAAACGACGCGGTTCATTTGCCGGATAAACCCCCCATATTAATCGCTGGGTAACCAGGCGGGTAAAGGGATGATTAACAAACAGAGAATGAAAATCTGCCAGCGACCAGCGTCGGGTGGTGCGCAGGGCAGTTTCAAGACGCGGGAGCAGGTTTTTGCTCACCTGAGAGGCATCTTTTTTTAGCCCTTTTAGTCGGGCCAGTGCCTCGGGGGCTTTCAGTTGATCGTCATCGGCGCGCAACCGGGGAACGCTTTTCTGGCGAACGTTTTGTTGATCGTAGATAACCGGGTTGAGGTTTTCATCGAAGCGAACGGTAAATTGCCGTGGACCAAAATCAAAAATCAACGCCTGCGGATCATCAAGACCCAGTGTTGGGACTAATCTGTCCGCTAACTCTTCCTGGCTTAGCCCGCGATTTTCTGCGACCACCTGAAGAAATTCCGCCGCGTTATCACGTAAGGAGCGGGATTTCGCCCGTTGGGATATATGGTGCAGCTGTATCAGCGCCATATCATTATTCATCAGGGTAAGGATGTTCAGGCCACTGACAGCACGGGCAGATTTGCCTTCTTGTGGCCAGGCGAGGATCTGTGTCGTCAGATCCCGAGCCGTGCTTTCGTCACCAAAGAGACTTAACGCCAGAAATGCCCAGTTGTCTTTTGCGGGGGCTCCAGCTTGTTGCCACGCGGTGAAAAGATCCCAGGCAAAAGCTGCCAGCGTTTGCGGCTGGCAAAACGTTTTCAGCTGTTCCAGTCCGCCATAAAAACGTCCGCCCTGGGTAAAGCGCAGCATTTCGCCGATAATTTCCAGAGCGTCATCGGTAACAGGCTGATTATTCTTGATAAGGCGCGGCCTGGACCACATTGCCGGATGCCAGAAATCAGGAGCTTTTGGAATACGTGCCGGGTAAATTTCTATTGGACCCAGTTTAAGTAATTGCTCCAGGGCAGGCCATACATCTGTACGCTGCCAGCGGTTTGCCACGGTTTGCAGTAATTCGCCATGCCCTTGTTCATACAGTAAACGCAGGGCAAGTAATGCAGCTTCGCTATTATCGCTGGGTTTTGTAAAGACAAGAGGGATAAGTGCAGTAGCCGTATGTTCCGGCCATTGTAAAATCCACTGGCGAGCCAGATCACGCTGCGCCGCGAAACGTCGCCAGACGCGGGCAACGGGCAGGGCCAGTTCTGTTGCGCCGAAATTTAAAATTAACGGAAATGTTTCTTTTGGATGATGTGAAAAAGCCAATAACAGGCCAGGTAATGTATCCAACCCGAGGATACTGAGAAAATAGTCCTCACCCGCGAACAGATGCTTTTTCTCATTGATACGCAGCCAGAAAGTCAAAGCCATCTCACGCGGCAACTGTGCCAATAAATACAGGTTCCAGACACTCTTTTCCGGACGATAACGTGAGTAGCTATCATTTTCCCAGGTGTTAATTAACGCTTCAACGTCGCCGGAACGAAGCGCCTGTTCGGCTGATTTTGCTTCCGTGGAGTGCCAGCCATTGTTGATTTCCTCTACTCTGCGCGGGGAGTAATGCCACTGACCCACTAATGATTTGCGCGCCGCATCCAGTTTGCCGGGCAGTATATAATTCCGGAACAGCCATACATCATCCCCAAAACCTAGCTCCTGTAGTACAACTCGACCACTTTTTCGTTCCATGCGTTCCGTAAAAGATCCCGTGCTGAAATAACGGGCAGACTCTGTGGCGGCAAGTCTCTCTCGTTCGCCTGGTTGCCAGCGGGCTTTGGGCGCTAATTCAAGAGGCACTAAATCAAGGCGCAGCAATGCCGTTTTTTTCTTACCTCGCCACGGTGGAGAAACAAGTATTTCTGGCAGGTCGTTGCTATGAGTACTCTCGAAAGCAAGTTTTGGCGATGCCGATAAATAACCATTCACCACTGCCTGGGCTTGAGTACTTAACCACGGCATCACCTCTTCTGCCAGTTGTGGCTGCGATGCCATCAGCGTTTGTAACAGCGTATGCCAGTATTCATCACGTGCTTTTTGCTGTGCAGGCAGCTTTTGGTCTTCGATGATGGGATAACCAGGGCGCGCAGGGGGGGCTTTTAACGCCAGCAGTTCTGCCAGTGCGGCGAGCGTCGCATGGGGGAAGTTTTTACTGTATTTAGCCACACGTTGCAGGCTGGGTTTGTTTTTATCAGCCACCAGTAGCAAGGTGCGGATGACTTGCGGATGGTTAATTTGTACCAGCAGACTGCCGCAATCTTCTTTATGTGCATACATCGCGAGGCGCGGAACGGCTGCCAGTCCTTGTTCGCGCAAAAGGGCAGCGCAGGCCGCGTAACCGAAGTGGTTTTCATGCGACATGTAGCTGGCTTCTCGATCGCTAAATATATCCTGGCTCCAGTAGCGTGCGAGTTCTTTCACCGCCTTAGGGTCATCAGCAACAACTTTTAACCACTCTTTTGAGCGAAAATGAGTTTGCGAACATTCAAGGCTTACCAGCTCGTTGGCGATTTCGGGTTTTTCCGGGAGGTTCAGAGCAATAAAAGGGCGGCGAACTTTGGTTATTCCTGGCAGTGCGGCAATGAGTTTGTCGGCGCAACGCTGCCAGCAGGTTTCCTCTGCCAGAGAGAGATGCTTACGTAATCGGAGATCGAATTCGTTATAGGTTTCTGAGCGATAACCATAGCCATAGTCCTCGTTCTGATACTGCAATGTTACTACCAGAGGATCACTCTCATAACACCGTACAATAAACTGGCGTGCAATCACCACCTCAGTTGCATATTCCAGCCCCTCTTGTTGGACGATTTCGTCGAGCAACTGTTGGCTATCATTTTGCGCGATACAGGCTAGCGCCGCCATTGTCCGGGCCGTGATTGAGGGTTTGTGTTCGCCGATCAAGTTGATGGCCTGCGTGATGGCGGACTGCCACTCCAGTGAAAAGTTTTCATAACGCCAGACAATGTTTTTTTTCTTCTCTGCTTTTTGTAGCAATTCATCACCCAGTGTCTGAATGATGCTTTCAGTGATAACAGGCACCGGTTCGCCTGGCCAATTGCGATGGCTGAGTGGTGTTTTGCCTTTTTTATATTTAAGTTCCAGTTGGGCGTTATCCGCCAGCCACGGTAATTCCTTGTCCATGCTCTTTCCTTATTCAAACAGGGCTTCAATATCGTTAATTAGCTCGCTGGCGGTGATGGCATCGAGTACGGAGAACTGCGCTTCCTGTGTTGAATTACTCCCCCTGCCATAGCTTTCCGCTTTGCCTTCCCATAGCCACAGCTTGCTTAAGAGTTGCTCGGCACTCAGTTCGGCTGGCGACATGCCTACCGCAAAACCTTCATCGATTTCCATGATTAACGACCAGCGGCCCAGGGGGTTGATCATCCAGCCGATCCAGCCAGCATCCTGCGGGGTGCCCTTTATCCAGCCTTTATTCGCCAGCCCCATTACCCGACCACTCGGGCATTTTCTGCCTGTCCAGCGTGTCAGTTCGCTGGCGTTGCGCTCGGCTTCTGTCAGCGCGTAACTGTTACGATCAAGCTGGCGGAACGGTGGTAACAGTTCGTAGTCGGCAAAAAGCTGCCCGAAGGCGGCAGCATCCGTCGGTGATATTTCCAGAACGTGAGGAATACCAATAGAGATATCGCCTTCCGGCAGGGTGAAAAGATCATCGTCAGCGGTGCTGTAGCTGTTATCTTCCGCTACGCGAAAGCAAGCCAGTAGCTGGTTTTCGGCGCTATAAACGCCCCAAATCAGACGGCGGGTTAAGTGGCGGACCAGCGGATGCTCAACCAGGAAGAGCTGAAAGTTTTCCGGTGACCAGCGGCGACGCAGGCACATGGCGGATTCCAGCCTTGCTACCTGCTGGGCGGCGACGGTACGCGCATCTTTTTTCAGCAATTTGTAGCGGTTAACAGCATCGTTCGCCTGTGATTCATCATCGCTTTTGTTTGGTTTGGGCAGGTCTTTCAGACGACTGCCGGAAGCGTCACGCACAAACGGTTTTAAGGTTTCATCAAAGCTGACGGTGAACTGGCGTGGGCCGAAATCCAGCAACAACGAACCATTATCATCCAGACCGAGATCCGGTGCTAACCGATCTTCAAGCTCCGCCACCGTGAGTTCGCGGCTCTCGGCAATGTCGGCAATTTTTTCTTTTGCCCGCTCCTGTAATGCTTTGAATTTCAGTTTCTGGGCGATGCCGTTAAGCTGCATCAGGGCGATATCACTACCGATAGCAGCGAGAATATCCAACCCGACGGTGGCGCGTTTATGCTGGGATTCACCAGGCCAGGCGCGAATCAAAGGCGTCAGTTTGCGGGCGGTGTCATCGTTACCGAGAACGCCTAACGCAGTGAACGCCCAACTCTCTTTCGACGGCGCGCCAGCGGTCTGCCAGGCGGTAAACAGATCCCAGGCAAATTCAGCCAGTGAGTCGGTGGTACAGGCATCTTTCACCTGCAATAATCCCGGATACAGTGCCTCTTCCTGAGGGAAGCGGAGCATTTCACCGAGGTGGAGGAGTGCGCTATCAGGCAGTGATTGGGCGTTTGCTTTTAATAACGGGCGCGTCCAGAGCGATGGCTGATAAAAGGTCGGAAGAGTGGGGATTTTTGTCGGGTGATTATCTAAGGGATCGAGCGCAAGTAGAGCGTTCACCGCATCGGTTACTTCCGGCTGGTTATAACGCCGGGCGATTTCTTGCAGCAATGGCTGATGACCGTTTTCGGTAAGCATACGCAAGGCAGCACGGGCGTTGTCCTGTGCTTCACTGGCTTTGCCGAGCGCTGCAGGCAGCAGGCCGGTAATGGCGTGTTCCGGGTATTTCAGCAGCCAGCTACTGGCGTCTTGTCGTAATGTTTTGAGTTTGTTGAAGGCGCGGGCGACGGCAGGAGCCAGTTCCGTTGCGGCAAAATAATTAGCAACCGCAAAACCTTCTTGAGGGTAGCGTGAAAACGAGTGTAGAAAACCACTCATACCTGCCAGTCGCAAATAAAGCATGACTGGTTTTATCGCGGTATGCGGCTCTTTGCTGAGAAATTCCCATAGCTTAATCGCTTTTTGCATAGGTAAAAAGGGAAGTGAGTTGAGATGCCACTCCCCCTGATACGGTGCATGGTGGGCTTTAAACATTTGGATGAGTGTAGCGAAGTCCTCACGTTCCCATGCGTCAATTGCCGAGTCAGAAGCGCCGATATATTTATATGTGTCAAAATCCCAGCGGCGATACCCCAGCGAGTAAAGGAAATTTTTAGCACCTTCACCTGGCTTATGCGGTTCCCAGTCCCAATGAGTTTGAAACTCTTTAGCTTCTGTGTCGGTTATTGTGCATATGGATTCGAGGTTGAGCGGTGCTAAATCCAGCACCGGAATCGGCGATTTTTTCTTTTTCGAAAGCCATGGTGGGGAGACTACTATGGCCGGCAGTAGATCGGCGCTGGCATGGTTTGAGGGCTGTGTCAGTTGTTGCTGGCATGATTTCAGCACTGCAACTGCGGGTGTCGAAAGCCAGGGAATGACCTGTTCTGCTAGTGTCGGTTGCGAGATAAGCATCGTCATTAGCATAATGCGCCAACTATTCTCTTCTTTTTGCACTAGAAGTTCCGCCAGTGCTGCCAGTGCTGCGTGTGGGAACGCAGCGCAGGCTTTCGTCATTCGATCGTGACAGCGTTTAGTATGCCCTGCTACACGTATAAGCAGTGTTAATGCGAACGGATGATTGATATGACGCAACACATCGGCGCAGTAGTCACTTGCGACATAGGGAGCAAATCGGGGCAGGGCCGCAACACCTTGCTCCTGTAATACGGTGGCTGACCATATCGCACCACAATAGTAATCATCAAAAATGGCATATGGCTCGTGATATTTTTCTAATGAGGCAAGAATGTGCTCATCAGTCGCCACTATTTTTAGCCACTCCAGCGAGGGTAATTTCTTTTGCCCCAGTAGACGCTGGGCAATTTCATGTGCAATTTCTGGTTTTTCGGGCAATAACAAAGCAATTAATGGTTGCCGCCATTCTGGAATATGTGGAACTGCGGCAATAAGTTTTTGTGCACATTTTTGCCAGAGAGACTCTTCCGCCAGTGATAAATGTTTACGTAGGCGTAATTCAAAGCTGGAATATTGCTGCAAATAATCAGGTGAAATGCCAGACGACAGGAAAACAATATTATTGTTGACATAATCCCATTCAATAGATATTTGTTGAAGATGTATTATTACATCAGTAGCATATTCCAGACCGCCTTCCTGAATAATCTGATCCATAACATCCTCACGCTCTTTATATCTTGTGCATTTCATTTCAAGTGCCGTGAGTACAGCCATTACGGGTGATGGTAGCTGTGTTGTTTTCAGGTCGTCGATCTGACTGATCGCCTGGGCGACGGTGTTTTGCCATTCTAAAGAACAGGCGCTGAAGTCAAATGTGGCTGTTGTATTATCCCGTTGCGACACACTACAGGCTAAGCGACGTAATTGGGTCAATTTGTCTGCTTGCTGAACAGGAACTCCGGGAAAGCGGCGATGACTTAACGTGGTGTGTACAACTTCGGGCGGAAAAACGACAGCAATATCTTTCGCCAGCCACGGTAAAACAGCATCTGTATTTTTGTCAGCCGCACGGGTTTCTGCTACGAAAGAGGGTTGTTCCTGAATAATGGTGGATAAGTCCGCTACCTTGAGAGAGTCCGTTACCGTTTGGGAAGGTTGCAAAGAATTATCCTTCGCTTGCTCCACATATCCCTTCTTCACCTTCTCCGCAATCAGCTTCAGCTCCGCTTTTTCCGCTGCCACAGCATCAGCAAAACTTTTTACCTGGCTTTGCCCTTGGGTACCAACTTTTCCCCAACTGATATGCAACTCGTTTCCCTGTTGCTCCACCGCCCAGAATTTATGTGATTTTTCGTCCTGATAGATAAAGTGTCTCATTCTGCATCCCTGTAATTTTATCCAGTTGAATGCAGATGCTACCAGTATTTATGCGGGTTAGAGAGAGACAAAATCGCAAGAGAACAACTTTAGGAATTTATAAAGAAAAGGCGCTGTCGATGCAGCGCCTTGAAGGGGGATTATTTCACCTGATGACCCGGTTTAGCACCGGCATCCGGGCTTAGCAGGAAGATATCTTTCCCACCAGGACCAGCAGCCATTACCATGCCTTCGGAGATACCGAAGCGCATTTTACGTGGTGCCAGGTTAGCCACCATAATGGTGTGACGACCAATTAGTGCTTGCGGATCCGGGTAAGCAGAACGAATGCCGGAGAAGACATTGCGTTTTTCACCGCCGAGATCCAGCGTCAGGCGCAGCAGTTTGTCAGAACCTTCAACAAACTCTGCGTTTTCAATCAGCGCCACGCGCAGGTCAACTTTGGCGAAGTCGTCAAAGGTGATGGTTTCCTGAATCGGGTCGTCAGCCAGTGGGCCAGTTACCGGTGCGGCTGTGGCTTTTACTTCCTCTTTGGATGCTTCCACCAGTGCTTCAACCTGTTTCATATCGATGCGGTTATACAGCGCCTTGAATGGATTCACTTTATGGCCCAACAGCGGTTGCTGGATACCATCCCAGGTCAGTTCTGTATTGAGGAATGCTTCTGCGCGCTCGGTCAGTTTCGGCAGTACCGGTTTCAGGTAAGTCATCAGCACGCGGAACAGGTTGATGCCCATTGAGCAAATCGCCTGCAGATCGGCATCGCGACCTTCCTGCTTCGCCACCACCCACGGAGCCTGTTCATCGACATAGCGGTTAGCCAGGTCAGCCAGCGCCATGATTTCACGGATAGCTTTACCAAATTCGCGGCTTTCCCACGCTTCACCAATCACTTCAGCGGCATCAGTGAAGGTTTTGTACAACTGCGGGTCAGCCAGCTCGCTTGCCAGCACACCGTCAAAACGCTTATTGATAAAGCCAGCGTTACGGGACGCCAGGTTAACCACTTTGTTCACGATATCGGCATTCACGCGCTGAACGAAATCTTCCAGGTTGAGATCGATATCATCAATGCGCGAAGACAGTTTGGCGGTGTAGTAGTAGCGCAGGCTGTCGGCGTCAAAATGATTCAGCCAGGTGCTGGCTTTAATAAAGGTGCCGCGAGACTTGGACATTTTCGCGCCGTTCACCGTCACATAGCCGTGAACAAACAGGTTGGTCGGCTTGCGGAAGTTGCTGCCTTCCAGCATGGCAGGCCAGAACAGGCTGTGGAAGTAAACGATATCTTTACCGATGAAGTGATACAGCTCGGCAGTGGAATCTTTCTTCCAGTATTTATCGAAGCTTACGCTGTCGCCGCGCTTGTCACACAGATTCTTGAAAGAGCCCATATAGCCAATCGGTGCGTCCAGCCAGACATAGAAATATTTGCCCGGCGCGTTCGGAATTTCAAAACCGAAATAAGGCGCGTCGCGGGAGATATCCCACTGTTGCAGGCCAGATTCAAACCACTCCTGCATTTTATTTGCCACCTGCTCCTGCAACGCACCGCTGCGGGTCCATGCCTGCAGCATTTCGCTGAAAGAGGGCAGATCAAAGAAGAAGTGTTCAGAATCACGCATTACCGGGGTAGCACCAGAAACCACCGATTTCGGCTCGATCAGTTCAGTCGGGCTGTAGGTCGCGCCGCAGACTTCGCAGTTATCGCCGTATTGATCCGGGGATTTACATTTCGGGCAGGTGCCTTTTACAAAACGGTCCGGCAGGAACATGCCTTTTTCCGGATCGTACAGCTGAGAGATGGTGCGGTTTTTAATAAAACCGTTTTCTTTCAGACGAGAGTAGATAAGTTCTGACAACTGGCGATTCTCTTCGCTGTGCGTCGAGTGATAGTTGTCATAGCTGATGTTAAAGCCTGCGAAATCAGTCTGATGTTCCTGACTCATTTCGCCAATCATCTGCTCCGGGGTGATACCAAGCTGCTGAGCTTTAAGCATGATCGGCGTGCCGTGGGCATCGTCGGCGCAGATGAAGTTGACCTCGTGGCCGCGCATTCGCTGGTAACGGACCCAGACATCAGCCTGGATGTGCTCCAGCATATGGCCGAGGTGGATTGAGCCGTTAGCGTACGGCAGTGCGCACGTCACCAGAATTTTCTTCGCGACTTGAGTCATAGTAGGCATTACTTCTTAATAGTGAAAAGGGCTTAGATAGTACCAAATGGGAAAATGTTAAGTAAGTACTTCTCTATATTCTTCAGGTAAACTATCAGCTGATGGTTTATCTATACAAAAAAGGAGTCGGGATGAACGAACAATCCCAGGCCAAATCACCAGAAGCCTTGCGCGCAATGGTCGCCGGGACACTGGCCAATTTTCAGCACCCAACCCTGAAGCATAACCTCACAACGCTGAAAGCGTTGCACCATGTCGCCTGGATGGACGACACGCTGCATGTGGAACTGGTTATGCCATTCGTCTGGCATAGCGCGTTCGAAGAGTTAAAAGAGCAATGTAGCGCCGAACTGCTGCGCATCACCGGAGCGAAAGCTATCGACTGGAAACTGTCGCATAACATAGCCACTCTGAAACGCGTGAAGAATCAGCCGGGAATTAACGGCGTGAAGAACATTATCGCGGTCAGTTCCGGTAAAGGTGGCGTGGGTAAATCCTCCACGGCGGTAAACCTGGCGTTGGCACTGGCGGCGGAAGGGGCGAAAGTCGGCATTCTGGACGCCGATATCTACGGCCCATCAATCCCTACCATGCTGGGCGCAGAAAATCAGCGTCCAACTTCGCCGGACGGTACCCATATGGCACCGATTATGTCTCATGGCCTGGCAACTAATTCAATTGGTTATCTGGTGACAGACGACAATGCGATGGTGTGGCGTGGCCCAATGGCGAGCAAGGCGTTAATGCAAATGTTGCAGGAAACCTTGTGGCCGGATCTCGACTATCTGGTGCTTGATATGCCGCCAGGTACCGGTGACATTCAATTGACATTGGCACAAAACATTCCAGTAACCGGTGCAGTCGTGGTCACCACCCCGCAGGACATCGCGTTGATCGATGCGAAAAAAGGCATTGTGATGTTCGAGAAAGTCGAGGTTCCGGTGCTCGGTATTGTCGAGAACATGAGTGTGCATATTTGCAGTAACTGTGGTCACCATGAACCGATTTTCGGTACCGGTGGTGCAGAGAAACTGGCCGAGAAATACCACACGCAGCTGCTGGGGCAGATGCCGTTACACATCTCCTTACGTGAGGATCTCGATAAAGGCACGCCAACGGTTATCAGCCGTCCTGAGAGCGAATTTACCGCTATCTACCGCCAGCTGGCTGACCGCGTTGCAGCTCAGCTCTACTGGCAGGGTGAAGTCATTCCAGGCGAGATTTCCTTCCGCGCGGTCTAACGCGTATTAACCATTCTGATTATTCTTCATACACCGCAGAGATGTTACATTGATGCGGTGTATTTGTTTTTGCCGCATTAATGAACACTTATTTAATGCTGCGAATATTCTGCGGACCTTCGTCCGAAACTCTACAAAGTCGATTGATCGTACCGGCGATGCTTCATTATCATCCTTCGTGGCTGTGTAGTGGATGTACAGCTATAGTTTGTTATGCACTCATTCTTTCCAGGCATAACCTTTACTACAGGGATAACGTTCAATGAATAAGTACTGGCTGTCAGGAATTATTTTTCTTGCCTATGGATTGGCTTCTCCCGCGTTCTCTTCAGAAACTGCCACATTAACGATTAATGGTAGGATCAGTCCCCCGACATGCAGTATGGCTATGGTTAATGGTCAACCTCAACAGCATTGTGGTCAGTTAACGTATAATGTTGATACCCGTCATCAGGTTTCTTCGCCAGTTAAAGGTGTAACGACGGAAGTGATTGCTGCAGATAGCGATAGCAAACGTCGAATCGTGTTAAATCGCTACGATTAATTTGCCACCCTGGTTTTAATCAGATTTAGAAAGCTTAAATCATTTACATGAATGATTTAAGCTTTTTTTATTGATATTAATAATACCATTTATAGAAATCCACATTAATTAATAGATTTGATAAATATTTAATGTGCTTAAGTATTTGTTGTGTTTATATTGCAATAGTTAATTTGCTTTAAATCAATAAAACAATGTGTTTACATTGCGGCAACTTTTTTGGTGTGAGAAATTTGTTTCCAAGAGATACAGACTCTTAACAACCAAAAATAGATTTTATTAAGGAGCATATTATGAAACGTTCAATTATTGCTGCCGCTGTTTTTTCTTCTTTTTTTATGAGCGCTGGGGTATTTGCCGCAGACGTTGATACCGGAACATTAACCATTAAAGGGAATATTGCAGAATCTCCGTGTAAATTCGAAGCAGGTGGCGATTCAGTAAGTATTAATATGCCAACTGTACCAACTACGGTCTTTGAAGGTAAAGCTAAATACTCGACCTATGATGGTGCAGTCGGTGTAACCAGCAGCATGTTAAAAATTAGCTGTCCGAAAGAAGTTGCTGGTGTAAAACTCTCGTTGATTACCAACGATAAAATAACCGGAAACGATAAGGCGATAGCCAGTAGCAACGATACCGTGGGTTATTATCTCTATTTAGGTGATAACAGCGATGTCCTGGATGTTTCTGCACCTTTCAACATCGAGAGTTATAAAACAGCGGACGGTCAATATGCCATTCCGTTTAAAGCAAAATACCTGAAACTGACAGATAACTCAGTGAATTCAGGTGATGTGTTATCTTCCCTGATTATGCGTGTGGCGCAGGATTAATAAATAAAATTGCAAGATTCTTCAGCTAATTAACATGGCCGCTATCTCCATGGCGGCCTTTTAATTTAAGAGGCATTAAGATGAAAGGATTATTAGCTTTACTCATTTCTTCTATGGTCCTTCCTGCACATGCCGGTATTGTTATCTACGGGACGCGTATTATTTACCCGGCAGAGCACAAAGAAGTGATGGTGCAGTTGATGAACCAGGGAAACCGTTCTTCGCTGATGCAGGCGTGGATTGATGATGGCGATACGTCATTACCACCAGAAAAAATTCAGGTTCCTTTCATGTTAACGCCACCAGTGGCAAAAATAGGGGCAAATTCCGGGCAGCAAGTAAAAATTAAAATTATGCCGAATAAACTACCCACTAATAAAGAGAGTATTTTTTATCTGAATGTTCTGGATATTCCACCAAATAGTCCAGAACAAGAAGGTAAGAATGCACTGAAGTTTGCGATGCAAAACAGAATTAAGTTGTTTTACCGACCAGCGGGTATTGCTCCGGTAAATAAAGTGACCTTTAAAAAGTTACTGGTAAATCGCAGTGGCAATGGATTGGTGATAAAAAATGACTCAGCTAATTGGGTGACGATTTCGGATGTCAAAGCTAATAATGTCAAAGTCAATTATGAAACTATTATGATTGCCCCCTTAGAAAGTCAGAGTGTTAATGTCAAAAGTAATAATGCAAATAACTGGCATCTGACCATTATCGATGACCATGGCAATTATATTAGTGACAAAATTTAATTGCAGGAGCTGCCTATGTTGAGAATGACCCCACTTGCATCAGCAATCGTAGCGTTATTGATCGGCATTGAAGCTTATGCAGCTGAAGAAACCTTTGATACCCATTTCATGATAGGTGGAATGAAAGACCAGCAGGTTTCAAATATTCGTCTTGAAGATAATCAGCCCTTGCCGGGGCCGTATGACATCGATATTTATGTCAATAAGCAATGGCGTGGGAAATATGAGATCATTGTTAAAGACAACCCGCAAGAAACATGTTTATCAAGGGAAATGATCAAGCGGTTAGGCATTAATACCGATAGCTTTGCCAGCGGTAAGCAATGTTTAACATTTAAGCAACTTATTCAGGGCGGGAGCTATACCTGGGATATCGGAGTTTTTCGTCTCGATTTCAGTGTCCCGCAGGCCTGGGTGGAAGATCTGGAAAGTGGCTATGTTCCACCAGAAAACTGGGAGCGGGGTATTAATGCGTTTTATACCTCTTATTATGTGAGTCAGTATTACAGCGATTATAAAGCGTCCGGTAATAGCAAGAGTACATATGTACGTTTTAACAGCGGGTTAAATTTACAGGGGTGGCAACTGCATTCTGATGCCAGTTTCAGTAAAACAAATAACAATCCAGGGGTGTGGAAAAGCAATACCCTGTATCTGGAACGTGGATTTGCCCAACTTCTCGGCACGCTTCGTGTGGGTGATATGTACACATCAAGCGATATTTTTGATTCTGTTCGCTTCAGCGGTGTGCGGTTGTTTCGTGATATGCAGATGTTGCCTAACTCGAAACAAAATTTTACGCCACGGGTGCAGGGGATTGCTCAGAGTAACGCGCTGGTAACTATTGAACAGAATGGTTTTGTGGTTTATCAGAAAGAGGTTCCTCCTGGCCCGTTTGCGATTACAGATTTGCAGTTGGCCGGAGGTGGAGCAGATCTTGATGTCAGCGTGAAAGAGGCGGACGGTTCGGTAACCACCTATCTGGTGCCTTATGCAGCAGTGCCGAATATGCTGCAACCCGGCGTGTCGAAATATGATTTTGCGGCAGGTCGTAGCCATATTGAAGGGGCGAGCAAACAAAGTGATTTTGTTCAGGCGGGTTATCAGTATGGTTTTAATAACTTATTGACGCTGTATGGCGGATCGATGGTCGCGAATAATTATTACGCGTTCACTTTGGGGACTGGCTGGAATACACGCATTGGTGCCATTTCCGTCGATGCCACGAAGTCGCATAGTATACAAGACAACGGCGATGTGTTTGACGGGCAAAGTTATCAAATTGCCTACAACAAATTTGTGAGCCAAACGTCGACACGTTTTGGTCTGGCGGCCTGGCGTTATTCGTCGCGTGATTACCGGACATTTAATGATCACGTATGGGCAAACAATAAAGATAATTATCGCCGTGATGAAAACGATATCTATGACATTGCCGATTATTACCAGAACGATTTTGGCCGTAAAAATAGCTTTTCTGCCAATATGAGTCAGTCATTGCCAGAAGGCTGGGGTTCTGTGTCCTTAAGTACGTTATGGCGAGATTACTGGGGGCGTAGCGGCAGCAGTAAGGATTATCAGTTGAGTTATTCCAACAACCTGCGAAGGATAAGCTATACCCTCGCGGCAAGCCATGCTTATGACGAGAATCATCATGAAGAGAAACGTTTTAATATTTTTATATCGATTCCCTTTGATTGGGGTGATGACGTTACGACGCCTCGTCGGCAAATATATATGTCTAACTCAACGACGTTTGATGATCAGGGGGTTGCCTCAAATAATACGGGATTATCAGGAACCGTTGGAAGCCGGGATCAGTTTAACTATGGGGTCAACCTGAGTTATCAGTATCAGGGAAATGAAACGACAGCTGGGGCGAATTTAACCTGGAACGCGCCGGTTGCGACAGTGAATGGCAGTTATAGTCAGTCGAGTGCTTATCGACAGGCTGGAGCCAGTGTTTCAGGGGGCATTGTCGCCTGGTCGGGTGGCGTTAATCTGGCAAACCGTCTTTCTGAAACGTTTGCTGTGATGAATGCGCCAGGAATTAAAGATGCTTATGTCAATGGGCAAAAATATCGCACAACAAACCGTAATGGAGTGGTGGTATACGACGGAATGACACCTTATCGGGAAAATTACCTGATGTTGGATGTGTCACAAAGCGATAGCGAAGCAGAATTACGTGGCAACCGGAAAATTGCCGCCCCTTATCGCGGCGCGGTTGTACTGGTTAATTTTGATACCGATCAGCGCAAGCCATGGTTTATAAAAGCGTTAAGAGCGGATGGGCAACCATTAACGTTTGGTTATGAAGTCAATGATATCCATGGTCATAATATTGGTGTTGTCGGCCAGGGAAGCCAGTTATTTATTCGCACCAATGAAGTACCGCCATCGGTTAATGTGGCAATTGATAAGCAACAAGGGCTTTCATGCACAATCACCTTCGGTAAAGAGATTGATGAAAGTAGAAATTATATTTGCCAGTAATAGTCAGGTGGTTCTATGGAAATTCGCATAATGCTATTTATAGTAATGATGATGGTTATGCCTGTGAGCTATGCGGCATGTTATAGTGAGTTATCTGTTCAGCACAATTTGGTTGTTCAGGGGGGTTTTGCACTTACTCAAACACAAATGGCGACATATGAGCATAATTTTAATGATTCGTCATGCGTGAGTACAAATACTATCACACCTATGAGCCCGTCGGATATTATTGTTGGACTTTATAACGATACCATTAAATTAAATTTACATTTTGAATGGACCAATAAAAACAACATTACGTTGTCAAATAATCAGACCAGTTTCACCAGTGGTTATTCGGTGACGGTGACACCTGCGGCCAGTAATGCAAAAGTGAATGTTTCTGCGGGGGGCGGTGGTTCAGTGATGATTAATGGAGTTGCGACATTATCCAGTGCTTCATCATCGACACGCGGGAGTGCCGCAGTACAATTTCTACTGTGTTTATTAGGTGGTAAGTCATGGGATGCATGTGTAAATAGCTACAGAAATGCATTGGCACAAAATGCAGGTGTCTATTCCTTTAATCTGACATTGTCATACAACCCGATAACCACAACCTGCAAACCGGACGATTTATTAATTACGTTAGAGAGTATTCCCGTTTCACAATTACCAGCCATAGGTAACAAAACAACAATAAATAGTAAAAAAGGGGATATTATGCTGCGTTGTAAAAATTTATTAGGTCAACAAAATCAAACATCACGGAAAATGCAGGTGTATTTATCAAGTTCTGACTTGTTAACCAACAGCAACACGATCCTGAAAGGTGCGGAAGATAATGGCGTAGGATTTATTCTTGAAAGTAATGGTACGCCAGTCACACTTTTAAATATCACTAACAGCAGTAAAGGATATACAAATTTAAAAGAAATTGCGGCAAAGTCAAAACTTACAGATACAACGGTTTCAATTCCGATAACGGCCAGTTACTACGTCTACGATACAAACAAAGTTAAATCTGGCGCACTGGAGGCAACCGCATTAATCAACGTGAAATACGACTAATAACAAGCAAGACGAGCAAGTGGCTAATAATAAAAATATTAAGGTGTCTGCATTCCCCCCTCTCTCCGAGGGGGCTTTTTTTTAGCGATGATAAAAAATCTCACCGTCGTAGGCTTTAATGATTTTACCGTCGGTGTCGCTGATCAACACGTACGCGCCACCCATATAGGTCCAGTGCGTCCCGGCATCAGGCGCGGGCAGGTTACGTAACTGCCACTGCTTAATGTTGTACTCATCGGTGCGGTACATCTCTGGGACGGTGTCACCTGGTTTGAAATGCTTAAAGTCAGCAATGAAACTGCTTAACTCATACTTAGAAATTCCCGAGGTATTGGTCGAACCCGCGGTGGCTGGTGCGGCCCAGGCGGCACTGGTAACCAGCAAAAGCGCACCCAGCAACATCTTATTTTTAATGGTCATAAACTCTCCACTTTGGGGATCTGTAATATCAGTCGCATATCTTTCCTGCCATACAATATAACTGACAAGCGATATTTTGTTAGTGATCCCATGATTTCGTAAAAAGTGTAAATGAAAGGATGCCCTAAAAGCATCCTTAGCGAGCAGAGAGTCAGCGGAAATAGCTGATTTAAGAATCATCCTGGGCTGAAGATAACATGCAAGCCTAAAGGATTGAGTTATCGCATTATGCCCATGAAGCCATGTACGCCCATATACACACCAACTAAGCCAATCAACAGACTGGAAAAATAGGGAGCGCGTTTAGCGAGAGTGTTAAATCCGCTCCAGCGTTTTGCGACCTGCTGAACGCTGATTGCTGCGCCAACGCCTACGGTGACAAGCGTTAACGCCAGGCCGAGGCTGAAACTGACGACCAGTGTTGCGCCCAGTGTCAGGGCTTTCAACTGAATGCAAATCAACAGCACGGTAATTGCTGCCGGGCAGGGGATAAGGCCACCGGTTAAGCCAAATAGCAAAATTTGCCAGTTGGTGACCTCTCTACCATCAAAGCGTCGTTTAATGTCATTGGCATGGGCTCGTGCATGGGCATCCTGATACTCGCCATGTTCGTGATGGTGATGATGTCCATGGTCGTGGTGATCTTCGTGATCGTGGTGATGATGCTCATGATCATGTTCGTGCATATTCTCCAGCCAGTTGCGTTCGCCGCGCCAGGTACGCCAGAACATCCAGAACGCGGTGCTAATAATGATCACTGCGGAAATCAACTGGAGCCACGGTTCTGCTGATTGAGCAGTAAAGCGTTTGCTGATCACCATCCCGCCAAAGGCAATTAACCAGACCACTGCGGTATGCGAAATAGTTGCTGCCAGTCCGAGCATCACCGCCTGTTTAATGGTGCCTTTGATGGCGATGATAAACGCCGCCATCATCGTTTTTGAGTGCCCCGGTTCCAGGCCATGAAGCGCACCAAGTAAGATGGCGCTGGGGATGAAGAACCAGGCGTTTCCTTGCTGAAGAAGTGTTGTAAATTCGGTCATGATAATAATTCTTAGTATTAATTCGGCAATCTGATTCTACTCCCCCCCAGTACCTGATACTACCCCCCAGTAGATTAATAGTGCTATGATTTTTCATATTCTTGTTAACCAGGTGTTGCCATGTCTCATACAATCCGTGATAAACAGAAACTGAAAGCGCGTGCCAGTAAGATTCAGGGCCAGGTCGTGGCGCTCAAGAAAATGCTCGACGAACCGCATGAATGCGCTGCAGTTTTACAACAGATTGCTGCTATCCGTGGCGCGGTAAACGGTCTGATGCGGGAAGTGATTAAAGGTCATCTGACGGAACACATCGTTCACCAGGGGGATGAGCTAAAACGAGAAGAAGATCTGGATGTCGTTCTGAAGGTGCTGGATTCTTATATCAAATAATTTATTAACGCGATTGTAAAACTGCCGTTTTTCCCCGTTTACAACGCGTGCGCTGGACATTACCATCCTCCTCTGCGATTTATTATCGCAACCAAACGACTCGGGGTGCCCTTCTTTGTGAAGGCTGAGAAATACCCGTATCACCTGATCTGGATAATGCCAGCGTAGGGAAGTCACGGACCACCAGGTCATTGCTTCTTCACGTTATGGCAGGAGCAAACTATGCAAGTCGACCTGCTGAGTTCAGCGCAATCTGCGCACGCGTTACACCTTTTTCACCAACATTCCCCTCTTGTGCACTGCATGACCAACGATGTGGTGCAAACTTTTACTGCCAATACCTTGCTGGCGCTCGGCGCATCGCCAGCGATGGTTATCGAAACCGAAGAGGCCAGTCAGTTTGCGGCTATCGCCAGTGCCTTGTTGATTAACGTTGGCACGCTGACGCAGCCACGAGCGCAAGCGATGAGTGCTGCCGTTGAGCAAGCAACACGATCACAAACGCCCTGGACGCTTGATCCGGTTGCGGTTGGTGCGCTCGATTATCGCCGCCGTTTTTGTGTGGAACTTCTGTCCCATAAGCCAACCGCCATACGTGGTAATGCTTCGGAAATCATGGCATTAGCTGGCGTTGCTAATGGTGGACGGGGAGTGGATACCACTGATGCCGCAGCTAACGCGATACCCGCTGCACAAACACTGGCACGGGAAACTGGCGCAATCGTCGTGGTCACTGGCGAGGTGGATTATGTTACCGATGGACATCGTATCATTGGCATTCACGGTGGCGATCCGTTAATGACCAAAGTGGTAGGAACTGGCTGTGCACTATCGGCGGTTGTCGCTGCCTGTTGTGCGCTACCAGGCGATACGCTGGAAAATATCGCATCTGCCTGTCACTGGATGAAACAAGCCGGAGAACGCGCAGTTGCCAGAAGCGAGGGGCCAGGCAGTTTTGTTCCACATTTCCTTGATGCGCTCTGGCAATTGGCGCAGGAGGTGCAGGCATGAAACGAATTAACGCTCTGACGATTGCCGGTACTGATCCGAGTGGTGGTGCGGGGATTCAGGCCGATCTTAAAACCTTCTCG
This sequence comes from Escherichia sp. E.sYA108, assembly GCF_011754335.1. Classification (NCBI taxonomy): domain Bacteria; kingdom Pseudomonadati; phylum Pseudomonadota; class Gammaproteobacteria; order Enterobacterales; family Enterobacteriaceae; genus Escherichia; species Escherichia sp. E.sYA108. The sequence goes on from NZ_JAAQVZ010000001.1 coordinate 1,822,345, forward strand.
GCACTTGGCGCTTATGGTTGCTCAGTTATTACTGCACTAGTGGCGCAAAATACCCGTGGCGTACAGTCGGTGTATCGCATTGAGCCTGATTTTGTCGCCGCCCAGCTCGATTCGGTGTTCAGCGATGTGCGAATCGACACCACTAAAATCGGTATGTTGGCGGAAACCGATATTGTTGAAGCGGTGGCAGAACGGTTGCAACGTTATCAGATCCAAAACGTGGTACTCGACACCGTTATGCTGGCAAAAAGCGGCGACCCGCTGCTTTCACCTTCGGCGGTTGCTACGCTGTGCAGTCGATTATTGCCACAGGTTTCATTAATAACGCCAAACTTGCCCGAAGCAGCCGCCTTGCTCGACGCGCCACACGCGCGCACCGAACAGGAAATGCTGGAACAAGGGCGCTCGCTGTTGGCGATGGGCTGTGGCGCAGTGCTAATGAAAGGTGGTCATCTTGATGATGAGCAAAGCCCGGACTGGCTGTTTACCCGCGAGGGTGAACAACGGTTTACCGCACAGCGCATTATGACCAAAAACACTCACGGCACTGGTTGTACGCTCTCTGCGGCGTTGGCTGCACTGCGCCCGCGCCATACAAACTGGACTGACACCGTACAGGAGGCAAAAAGCTGGCTTTCATCGGCATTAGCCCAGGCCGACACGCTGGAAGTTGGTCACGGTATTGGTCCGGTTCACCACTTCCACGCCTGGTGGTGAGCACCGTACTATAGCTGCTTTGGTTATTGTCAGCCTTTGGTGCTGACATTCAGGGATGAAACCAATGCAGTTGAGAATCACCAGTCGAAAAAAATTCACCGTTTTATTATGCGCTCTTGGGCTAATTTCCATCGTTGCAATTTATCCGCGTCAGACGGTGAATTTTTTCTATTCGACAGCAATTCAGATTAAAGACTACATTCACTTCTACGGTTATCGCCCGGTTAAATCTTTCGCTATTCGCATTCCTGCCAGTTACACCATTCACGGAATAGATGTTTCGCGCTGGCAGGAGCGGATCGACTGGCAGCGGGTGGCAAAAATGCGCGATAACGGTATTCGCTTACAATTTGCCTTTATTAAGGCGACGGAAGGCGAAAAGCTGGTGGACCCCTATTTTTCGCGTAACTGGCAACTAAGCCGCGAAAATGGCCTGCTGCGCGGGGCGTATCATTATTTCTCCCCGTCAGTATCCGCTTCAGTTCAGGCGCGATTATTTCTGCAAACGGTGGATTTCTCACAAGGCGATTTCCCTGCGGTACTGGACGTAGAAGAACGGGGAAAATTATCGGCAAAAGAATTACGCAAGCGGGTAAGTCAGTGGCTAAAAATGGTCGAAAAACGTACGGAAAAAAAGCCAATTATTTACTCAGGAGCCGTTTTTTATCACACGAATCTGGCGGGCTATTTCAATGAATATCCGTGGTGGGTGGCTCACTACTATCAACGTCGTCCGGACAATGACGGCATGGCCTGGCGCTTCTGGCAGCATTCCGACCGTGGACAGGTCGATGGCATTAATGGTCCGGTGGATTTTAATGTGTTTAATGGCACGGTGGAGGAGTTGCAGGGATTCGTTGATGGGATTAAAGAAACGCCTTAAATATGAAGCAGTGATATACTCCCACCAGATTCCCCGGCAGGAAAAAGACAAATGGAACAAGCGCATACCCAGCTGATTGCCCAACTGAACGAGCGTATTTTAGCGGCGGATAACACGCCGCTTTATATTAAGTTTGCCGAAACGGTAAAAAATGCCGTGCGCAGCGGGGTGCTGGAGCATGGCAATATTTTGCCCGGTGAGCGTGATTTAAGTCAGTTAACCGGCGTTTCGCGCATTACGGTGCGCAAGGCGATGCAGGCGCTGGAAGAAGAGGGCGTGGTGACGCGTTCGCGTGGTTACGGCACGCAGATCAACAACATCTTCGAATACTCGCTGAAAGAAGCGCGGGGGTTTTCTCAGCAGGTGGTATTGCGCGGGAAAAAGCCCGATACGTTATGGGTTAACAAGCGTGTCGTGAAATGTCCCGAAGAAGTCGCGCAGCAGCTGGCGGTCGAAGCGGGAAGTGATGTCTTTTTGCTTAAGCGTATTCGCTATGTCGATGAAGAGGCGGTATCGATTGAGGAATCGTGGGTTCCGGCACATTTAATTCATGATGTTGATGCCATCGGGATTTCTCTTTATGACTACTTCCGCAGCCAGCACATTTACCCACAACGTACGCGTTCCCGCGTTAGCGCCCGGATGCCGGATGCCGAGTTTCAGTCACATATTCAGTTAGATAGCAAAATACCGGTGCTGGTGATCAAGCAAGTGGCGCTTGACCAACAGCAACGGCCTATTGAGTACAGCATCAGCCACTGTCGCAGCGATCTATACGTTTTTGTGTGCGAGGAGTAGTTCCTCGCGCGTTGGCGCACAATCACCGCCCCGATGCCCGACAACCCACGACGCCACTGCATTGCCCAGTAATACGGCATCCGCCAGTGGCAGACCAGAGGCCAGCCCGGCAAGTACGCCGCCGGCATGACTGTCGCCCGCCCCAATGGTGTCTACAACTTGCGTTGGAAATGCCGGAATGCAGCCAGAAGCGTCGTTGCTGAAATACCATACGCCTTCTTTATCGAGGCGAACGATCAACGGCGCGGCAAATTTCTCCTGCCATTGCTTGCCAAGTGTTGTTATCTCTGCGGATAAAGCAAAACGTTCGGCGGCAATCTCAGCCTCTTGACGATTGAGTGACACTAAAGGTCGACAGGCCATGATCCGCGCCAGTAATGCATCCGGGATATCGCCAATACGTGGGCCAAAATCGATAAACGGCGTCACGTCTTGTAGCTTTTCCAGCCATTCCACTAACAATTCGCCGCAGGGCGAGGCCAGTTGATAACCGGAAAAATAGAGCAGGCTGCCAGGCGCAACGGTTAATCGCGCCAGCCACTGGCGATTCCATTGATTTTCCACACCGCTGAATGACATAAAAGTGCGTTCGCCATCCGGCTCAACCAGCGCCAGACACCAGCCGTTATCACCTTCGGCGTTATCGATCAGGCTGATTAAGTCCTCTTTTGCCATGCGGTTGCGAATAATCTCCGCCCACACCCCCTGACCGAGCGGCAAGGCATTACCCGCTTCGATGCCGAGGCGCTTTAATGCCACGGCAATATTCAGGGCGCAGCCGCCAACGTTAACGCTCTGCTGTTTCAGTTCGATATCGCACCCACGCCAGGGGAGGGCATAAGCGTCGGCGATCACATCAATGACCGCCGCGCCGACGACCATCACCGGCTGACGCGTGGCTAATTCAGGCAGCAGCGTGTGTAATCGAGCGCCGCTCATATCGCCTCCCGTTGTTGGCGATACTTCGCCAGCGCCGTGGCATAGCGGTTGAAATCAAGCTGATTTACTGCATCCAGTTCCGCCTTTAACGCAGGATCGATAGCGTTAACGCCATGCAACGCGCCGCAAATTGCCGTCGCCATAGCACCGATGGTGTCTGTGTCGCCGCCAAGGTTAGCGCACAGGACGGCGCAACGGTTCGGGTCGGTTTGTGCCAGTTCAACCAGCGCAATGGCGCACGGAACGGACTCAATAGTACTGGTACCTGCGCCAACGACCTGGTAAAGCTGTTCGCTGGCGGATTCGGTGCCGTCAGCATTGCGCACAATTTTCAGCGCAATCTCCAGACGTGCTGCCAGTGAGGCGCTGAAGGTAGTGATGCGTTTTTGTTGAGCATGTCGCGCAATTGAAGGCAGTGAATCAACAATCGCTGACCAGCTTTCTCCGTCAATGGCACGAGAAATCGCCCATGCGATGACTACCGCCCCCGCAACCGCCAGATCGGATTTATGGGTCGGGCTGGAGGCCAGCGCCACATCATCAATAAAAGAGTCAATATCGCGCGCCGGAAGCAAACAACCTAATGGCGAGACGCGCATCGCTGCGCCGTTGGTCACGCCGTTATTTTCCAGTTCAGCAACGGGTTTACCGTCGCGAATGGCGTTAAGTGCAATCTTCGAGGTCGGACCTAGTACGTTTTTGTTAAAGGCGTCGAAACGCAGCGCCCAGTCGAGAATATTACGCCCAATCAGATCCGGATCGATCTTGCCTTCACGTTCCAGTAACGCATCCGCCAGACACAGCGCCATCGAGGTATCGTCGGTGAATTCGGCGCGGTTAAAATAACAGGCTGCGTTATTCTCCTTTGGCCCAGGCAGAAAACGGTCAATCCAGCCAAAGTGTGCTTTGACGCGACTGCGCGGCCAAAGCTCGGAGGGCATCCCCATCGCATCCCCTAACGCCTGCCCATAAAGAGCACCGAGAATACGTTCTGTTTTCATTTAACTTCCCCTTGTGTCAACGCAATATCGCGATCATCGACCTTGATAGCCGTAATTTCGTTGTCGGATTCGCGGAAAAAAATCATGAACAGCACGGCGATAATGGCAATCATCACCGCGCCGAAAGTCCACATCCCGGCCCAGTTGAAAGTCAGTCCGTTTACCGGTTCCTGATAAGCGAACATCTTTTCCATCATCACACCGCCAAGACGATAGCCGAGCAAACTGCCGAAGCCCTGGCAGCAGAGCGTGATCAGCCCCTGCGCGGCGGTACGCATATGCACGGGAGCTTTTTTATCGACATAGATGTAAGCGGTAACGTAGTAAAAATCGTAACTTACGCCGTGCAGCAAAATACCGAGGAACAGTAACGCGTAGGTGAAATATTCATCCGCACTACCGTAAATAAAGAAGCCATAGCGGATCGCAGCGGTGACCAGACCAAGCAACAATACCTTTTTGATACCAAAGCGTTTAGTGAAAAACGGCAATGCCAGCATAAAGAAGATTTCAGAGAACTGGCCGAGCGTCATCCAGCCAGTGGCGTTTTTCATGCCAACTTCGGTCAGATAACCGTTGGCAAAGATGTAATAGAACGCCAGTGGCATCGCAAACAGGAATGAACAGAAGAAAAAGACGAGGAAGTCCTTATCGCGCAGCAGGATCAGCGCATCCAGGCCGAGCATGACTTTAATATCCATTTTGCCGGTGCTTTTGGGTGGCGTGTCTGGCAGGAAAAACGCAAACACACCAAGCAGAGCAGAACTTCCGGCGGTAATCAGCAGCGGGATGTTCGTCGGTGAGATATCGGCATACCCCAGCATTTGCGGCAAGAAACCACATGCCAGACCAGAGGCAATCCAGCCGATAGTGCCCATCACACGAATGCGCGGGAAATCACGCTCCACATCCGGCACGTTGGCAAAAGCGATACTGTTAGTCAGCGCAATGGTCGGCATATAGGTTAGTGAGTAGGCCAGCAGTAACGGGAAGAACCCGGCAAAAGTGGTCTGTTGCGCAGCGAAATACATCAGCACCGCACCAGCGAACATCAATACCGCCAGCACTTTTTGCGCCGAGAAAAAGCGGTCAGTGATGGAGCCAACCAGAATCGGCGACAGGATCGCCGCAATGGCGGTACAGGCATACGACCAGCCAATTTCTCCGGCACTAAAACCGCTTTTACTTAACCACAACCACAATGGCACAAACCACGCGCCCCAGATAAACCATTCAACAAACATCATGAACGACAGCTTTGCTGTTGTTTTCATCTTTTAATTCCTTCATGACAGGTAATGTAAGGTACGCGATGACAATACCACTTAGTAATACCTTTTAAATACCTTTGCGGTGAAAACTTGACCGCGGTAACATTTTTTCTGATGAATCGAGCCAACAGAAAACGCTGAAAAAACATCCAAAAGATGGAAAAACTCGCCCGTAACGACCAGGATTATGATTGCCCGCAAAAGGCGGGCCAGGACAATCCATAGCCGATATCCAATCGGAATTTACGGGAGCATAGTAATGACAGATATTGCGCAGTTGCTTGGCAAAGACGCCGACAACCTTTTACAGCACCGTTGTATGACTATTCCTTCTGACCAGCTTTATCTCCCCGGACATGACTACGTAGACCGCGTGATGATTGACAATAATCGCCCGCCAGCGGTGTTACGTAATATGCAGACGTTGTACAACACCGGGCGTCTGGCTGGCACAGGATATCTTTCTATTCTGCCGGTTGACCAGGGCGTTGAGCACTCTGCCGGAGCTTCATTTGCCGCTAACCCGCTCTACTTTGACCCGAAAAACATTGTTGAACTGGCGATCGAAGCGGGCTGTAACTGTGTGGCGTCAACTTACGGCGTGCTGGCATCGGTATCGCGGCGTTACGCGCATCGCATTCCATTCCTCGTCAAACTTAATCACAACGAGACGCTAAGTTACCCGAATACCTACGATCAAACGCTGTATGCCAGCGTGGAGCAGGCGTTCAATATGGGCGCGGTGGCGGTTGGTGCGACTATCTATTTTGGCTCGGAAGAGTCACGTCGCCAGATTGAAGAAATTTCTGCGGCTTTTGAACGTGCGCACGAGCTGGGCATGGTGACAGTGCTGTGGGCCTATTTGCGTAACTCCGCCTTTAAGAAAGATGGCGTTGATTACCATGTTTCCGCCGACCTGACTGGTCAGGCGAACCATCTGGCGGCAACCATAGGTGCAGATATCGTCAAACAAAAAATGGCGGAAAATAACGGCGGCTATAAAGCGATTAATTACGGTTATACCGACGATCGAGTCTACAGCAAACTGACCAGTGAAAACCCGATTGACCTGGTGCGTTATCAGTTAGCTAACTGCTATATGGGCCGGGCCGGGTTGATAAACTCCGGCGGTGCTGCAGGCGGTGAAACTGACCTCAGCGATGCAGTGCGTACTGCGGTTATCAACAAACGCGCAGGCGGAATGGGGCTGATTCTTGGACGTAAGGCGTTCAAGAAATCGATGGCTGACGGCGTGAAACTGATTAACGCCGTGCAGGACGTTTATCTCGATAGCAAAATTACTATCGCCTGATGCGCCTCATACGAACAGCACCACCCCGTAGGACGGAAAAGGCGTTAACGCCACATCCGGCATAAAACCACGCGTACTTTGTTACGGCTTCCCCCGGGAGGCCGTTTTTTTTGCCTGTCATTCTGATTAATTTTCACATTGTCGTTTTTGTGATCGTTATCTCGACATTTGAAAACAAATAATTTCATTATGTTTTGAAATCGAAAACAAACGACAGGATATGAAAATGTACGTGGTATCGACAAAGCAGATGCTGAACAACGCACAGCGCGGCGGTTATGCGGTTCCGGCATTCAATATTCACAATCTCGAAACGATGCAAGTGGTGGTGGAAACCGCTGCCAGCATGCATGCGCCGGTCATCATCGCCGGAACGCCCGGCACATTTACTCATGCCGGTACAGAAAATCTGATGGCGCTGGTCAGCGCGATGGCGAAGCAATATCACCATCCACTGGTGATTCATCTCGACCATCACACGAAATTTGACGATATCGCTCAGAAGGTTCGTTCTGGCGTGCGCTCAGTCATGATTGACGCCTCGCATTTGCCTTTTGCGCAAAATATTTCACGGGTCAAAGAGGTGGTGGATTTTTGCCATCGCTTTGATGTCAGCGTCGAAGCGGAGCTGGGGCAACTTGGCGGCCAGGAAGATGATGTGCAAGTCAATGAAGCCGATGCTTTTTATACCAACCCCGTTCAGGCGCGTGAATTTGCCGAGGCAACCGGGATTGATTCCCTGGCGGTCGCCATCGGCACGGCTCACGGTATGTATGCCAGAGCACCGGCGCTTGATTTTTCTCGACTGGAGAACATTCGCCAGTGGGTGAATTTACCGCTGGTGCTGCATGGCGCGTCAGGATTATCGACTAAGGATATTCAGCAAACCATCAAACTGGGGATATGCAAAATCAACGTTGCAACAGAGCTAAAAAATGCCTTCTCGCAGGCGTTAAAAAATTACCTGACCGAGCACCCCGAAGCGACCGATCCCCGTGATTATTTGCAGTCGGCTAAATCTGCAATGCGCGATGTGGTGAGCAAAGTGATTGCCGATTGTGGCTGCGAGGGCAGGGCATAACGCACCTGCCATTTAACAAGGAAAAAACATGAAAACGTTAATTGCCCGGCATAAAGCTGGTGAACATATTGGCATATGTTCAGTCTGTTCTGCACATCCGTTGGTTATCGAAGCGGCGCTGGCATTTGATCGCAACAGCACGCGTAAAGTGCTGATTGAAGCAACGTCAAACCAGGTCAATCAATTTGGCGGTTATACCGGAATGACACCGGCAGACTTTCGCGAATTTGTTTTTGCGATTGCCGATAAAGTCGGATTTGCTCGTGAGCGTATTATTCTCGGCGGCGACCATCTGGGACCAAACTGCTGGCAGCAAGAAAATGCGGATGCGGCGATGGAAAAATCCGTCGAGCTGGTAAAGGCATATGTTCGTGCCGGCTTCAGTAAAATTCATCTTGATGCGTCAATGTCCTGCGCTGACGATTCCATACCGTTAGCGCCAGAAACGGTTGCTGAACGTGCCGCTGTGCTTTGTCTGGCGGCGGAAAGTGTGGCGACTGATTGCCAGCGTGAGCAACTGAACTATGTCATTGGCACCGAAGTTCCGGTTCCGGGCGGTGAGGCCAGCGCCATTCAGTCAGTACACATCACCCAGGTTGAAGATGCCGCCAATACTTTACGCACGCATCAAAAGGCCTTTATTGCCCGTGGTCTGGCAGAGGCGTTAACACGCGTGATTGCCATCGTGGTGCAGCCGGGTGTGGAATTTGACCATAGCAATATTATTCATTATCAGGCGCAAGAAGCTCAGGCGTTGGCGCAATGGATAGAAAAAACCAAAATGGTTTATGAAGCGCATTCCACCGATTACCAGACTCAGACGGCCTATCGGGAATTAGTTCGCGATCATTTTGCAATTTTGAAAGTCGGTCCGGCATTAACCTTTGCGTTACGCGAGGCGATATTTGCGCTGGCACAAATTGAGCAGGAACTCATCGCTCCAGAAAATCGTAGCCGTTGTCTGGCGGTGATTGAAGAAGTGATGCTCGACGAACCGCAATACTGGAAAAAATATTATCGCACGGGTTTTAACGATTCATTGCTGGATATTCGTTACAGCCTGTCGGATCGTATTCGTTATTACTGGCCGCATAGCCGGATTAAAAATAGCGTCGAAACGATGATGGTGAATCTGGAAGGCGTGGACATCCCACTGGGCATGATTAGTCAGTATCTTCCGAAACAATTTGAACGCATTCAGTCCGGGGAATTATCAGCAATACCGCATCAGCTTATTATGGATAAAATTTATGATGTTTTGCGCGCCTATCGCTACGGCTGTGCGGAATAAGGACGGTATATGACTAACCTGTTTGTTCGTAGCGGAATTTCTTTTGTCGATCGTAGCGAAGTTTTAACCCATATCGGTAATGAGATGCTCGCGAAAGGTGTGGTTCATGATACCTGGCCACAGGCATTAATTGCCAGAGAAGCAGAATTCCCTACCGGGATAATGCTTGAGCAGCACGCCATTGCAATACCGCATTGTGAGGCGATTCATGCTAAGTCGTCAGCCATTTATCTGTTAAGGCCAACAAATAAAGTTCATTTTCAGCAAGCGGATGATGATAACGACGTGGCGGTATCGTTGGTTATTGCGTTGATTGTGGAAAATCCGCAGCAGCAATTGAAACTTTTACGCTGTTTATTTGGCAAGTTACAACAGCCTGATATCGTCGAGACACTAATCACTCTTCCTGAAACCCAGTTAAAGGAATACTTCACAAAGTATGTTTTAGATTCAGACGAATAAATCCCTCTGTAACAATAAAAAGGACTATTTATGAAACGCAAAATTATTGTCGCTTGCGGAGGCGCGGTTGCGACCTCTACGATGGCGGCGGAAGAAATTAAAGAGTTGTGTCAGAGTCATAATATTCCTGTTGAATTAATCCAGTGTCGGGTTAATGAAATAGAAACCTATATGGATGGCGTGCATTTGATATGCACCACTGCCAGGGTGGATCGTAGTTTTGGCGATATTCCGTTAGTTCACGGCATGCCTTTTGTTTCTGGTGTCGGTATCGAAGCATTACAAAATAAAATTCTGACTATCTTACAGGGGTGACCTATGTTTTCAGAAGTCATGCGTTATATTCTCGACCTCGGCCCTACGGTGATGCTGCCGATTGTCATCATTATTTTTTCTAAAATATTAGGCATGAAGGCAGGCGATTGCTTTAAAGCGGGTCTGCATATCGGGATTGGCTTTGTTGGCATTGGCCTTGTGATTGGCTTAATGCTGGATTCCATTGGTCCGGCGGCGAAAGCGATGGCGGAAAATTTCGACCTGAATCTGCATGTGGTCGATGTCGGCTGGCCGGGCTCTTCACCCATGACCTGGGCGTCGCAAATTGCGCTGGTGGCGATTCCGATTGCGATTCTGGTTAACGTGGCGATGTTACTGACCCGTATGACGCGGGTGGTAAATGTTGATATCTGGAATATCTGGCATATGACCTTCACCGGCGCGTTGCTGCATCTGGCAACCGGTTCATGGATGATAGGGATGGCGGGTGTGGTTATTCACGCGGCGTTTGTTTATAAACTCGGCGACTGGTTTGCCCGCGATACCCGAAATTTCTTTGAGCTGGAAGGCATTGCTATTCCGCACGGTACATCGGCGTATCTGGGGCCGATAGCGGTGCTGGTGGATGCTATCATCGAGAAAATCCCAGGGGTTAACCGTATTAAATTTAGTGCCGACGATATCCAGCGCAAATTTGGTCCTTTTGGCGAGCCCGTCACCGTGGGTTTTGTGATGGGACTGATTATCGGCATCCTCGCGGGTTACGATGTCAAAGGTGTATTGCAGCTGGCGGTAAAAACGGCGGCAGTTATGCTGCTGATGCCACGGGTGATTAAACCCATCATGGATGGTTTAACGCCCATCGCTAAGCAGGCCCGTAGTCGTTTACAGGCGAAGTTCGGCGGTCAGGAGTTCCTGATTGGCCTTGATCCGGCGTTGCTGCTGGGACATACGGCGGTGGTATCGGCAAGCCTGATTTTTATTCCACTCACCATTTTAATTGCTGTTTGTGTGCCGGGTAATCAGGTGCTGCCGTTTGGCGACCTTGCCACCATCGGCTTCTTTGTGGCGATGGCGGTCGCGGTGCATCGTGGAAATCTGTTCCGCACCTTAATTTCGGGTGTCATCATTATGAGCATCACCCTGTGGATCGCGACGCAAACTATTGGTTTGCACACCCAACTGGCGGCTAATGCGGGCGCGTTAAAAGCCGGGGGTATGGTGGCTTCAATGGATCAGGGCGGTTCTCCCATTACCTGGTTACTGATTCAGGTTTTCTCCCCGCAAAATATTCCCGGTTTCATTGTTATCGGCGCAATTTATCTTACCGGTATTTTCATGACCTGGCGTAGAGCGCGTGGCTTTATTAAACAAGAGAAAGCCGTTCTCGCAGAATAATTTTTACCTGAGGGGGAGGTTATCCCCCTTAACAATCAGGAGTTTTTATGAAATCAGTGGTGAATGATACTGATGGTATCGTGCGCGTAGCAGAAAGCGTCATTCCTGAAATTAAACATCAGGATGAGGTGCGGGTAAAAATTGCCAGCTCGGGCTTATGTGGTTCCGATTTACCCAGGATATTTAAAAATGGTGCACATTATTATCCAATAACGTTGGGCCATGAATTTAGCGGCTATATTGATGCGGTGGGATCCGGTGTTGATGATTTACACCCCGGCGATGCGGTTGCCTGTGTGCCGTTATTACCCTGTTTTACTTGTCCAGAGTGTCTGAAAGGGTTTTATTCCCAGTGCGCAAAATATGATTTTATTGGCTCACGGCGTGATGGTGGATTTGCCGAATATATTGTCGTTAAGCGAAACAATGTCTTTGCACTACCTGCGGATATGCCTATTGAGGATGGCGCTTTTATTGAACCGATTACCGTTGGCCTGCATGCGTTCCATTTAGCGCAAGGATGTGAGAATAAAAACGTTATTATTATTGGTGCCGGAACCATTGGCCTGCTGGCAATTCAGTGCGCTGTCGCGCTGGGAGCAAAGAGTGTGACGGCTATCGACATTAGCTCAGAAAAACTGGCACTGGCAAAATCTTTCGGTGCGATGCAAACATTTAACAGCCGTGAAATGAGCGCGCCGCAAATACAGGGCGTTTTACGCGATCTGCGCTTTAATCAGCTTATCCTCGAGACGGCTGGCGTCCCGCAAACCGTCGAACTGGCGGTAGAGATTGCCGGTCCTCATGCCCAACTGGCGCTGGTAGGCACGTTGCATCAGGATCTGCATTTAACATCTGCAACGTTTGGCAAAATATTGCGTAAAGAGCTGACGGTTATCGGCAGTTGGATGAACTACTCCAGCCCTTGGCCGGGGCAGGAGTGGGAAACGGCGAGCCGGTTGCTGACAGAACGTAAGTTAAGCCTGGAGCCATTAATCGCTCACCGTGGAAGCTTTGAAAGCTTCGCCCAGGCGGTGCGTGACATCGCTCGTAATGCCATGCCGGGCAAAGTGTTGCTCATTCCCTGAAACCGCGGGCCAGCGTGATGCAGGCCCGGTATTGTGCAAAACAGATCATTCACCAATGGTCCCCCTTCGTTTACACTAGCCACAATTGAATATGGGTAAATGACGATGAATTCATTCGAGCGAAGGAATAAGATCATCCAATTAGTGAATGAACAGGGAACCGTGCTTGTTCAGGATCTGGCGGGAGTATTTGCTGCCTCGGAAGCGACAATCCGTGCCGATTTGCGCTTTCTCGAACAAAAAGGCGTGGTTACGCGCTTTCATGGCGGTGCGGCGAAAATAATGTCCGGTAATAGCGAAACCGAGACCCAGGAAGTCGGGTTTAAAGAGCGATTTCAGCTCGCCAGCGCGCCGAAAAACAGAATAGCGCAGGCGGCAGTCAAAATGATCCACGAAGGGATGACCGTTATTCTCGACAGCGGAAGTACGACAATGCTTATCGCCGAAGGATTAATGACCGCCAAAAATATCACGGTGATTACCAACAGTCTCCCGGCTGCGTTTGCCCTTTCCGAAAATAAAGACATTACTCTGGTCGTCTGCGGTGGCACGGTCCGCCATAAAACGCGATCTATGCATGGATCTATTGCTGAACGTTCTCTGCAGGATATTAATGCCGATTTAATGTTTGTGGGTGCTGATGGTATTGATGCGGTTAATGGTATTACGACCTTTAATGAAGGTTATTCTGTTAGCGGTGCGATGGTCACCGCTGCTAATAAAGTGATTGCCGTTCTCGATTCATCGAAATTTAACCGTCGCGGTTTTAATCAGGTACTGCCAATCGAAAAAATTGACATTATTATTACCGATGATGCTGTGTCTGAGGTGGATAAACTGGCATTGCAGAAGACACGGGTAAAATTAATTACGGTGTAGTATTGTTCTGTATGCCGGATGAGGTGTTTACACCGCATCCGGCATTACGGATTCTCTCTGGTTCAACAGAGAATAGTTTGATTAACGCAACAATGGACAATCTGGTGGTAATCGGCAACGCAACGCCGCCGGAAGTATTTCAATATGGAAGTTTTGCCCACTCAACGGTTCGCCATCAAGATTAAAAGTGATTTCGTGTGGGGCTTGTATATCAAACCACGACGAAGCACCTTCGATAATATTCGGGTTATCTTCGTCAGATTTTAAGGTTGATACGAGAGTCGGAATAATTTCATCGCCGGTAAAAATGCGCAGTTGCAGCAAGCCATCGTTAATTAATGCGTTCGGGCACAATTGTTGACCGCCACCGGCCTGACGCCCGTTACCAATACCAATGACCAGGGCGTCACCTTGCCAGTGAAAGTTTTCACCGCGGATCTCACAACGGTCCGGTTGCAGAGTATCCATGCGCATTAAGCCATGAATGATGTAAGAGACGCCACCCAGCGCGGCTTTTAATTTTTCCGGCGTTTCTGTGGTAATACGCGTCCCAAATCCGCCTGTCGCCATATTAATAAAACAGGTTTGTTTGTTGACCTGCGCCATATCTATCGCAATGGTGTTACCGGCAATTGCCAGTTTCAGCGCCTTATCCAGTGCCTCAGGAATCCCTACACTGGTGGCAAAATCATTGGCGGTTCCTAATGGCAAAATTCCCAGCGCGGGTATGTCATCCCCCTCACATTGAATCAATGCCGTAGAAACTTCATTAATGGTGCCATCGCCACCACCGGCAATCACTGTCGCGACACCTAACTTTCGGGCCTCCTCTACAAATCGTACGGCATCACCTTTCTCCCAGGTAACCCGCACATGGATCGTCATTCCTTCCTCACGCAACAGCATGATTGCTTCGCGCAAGGGTAGATTGTCAGTACTTTTGCCATTAAGAATCAGTAAGCTGGCGGGAAATTCTGCCATGATCGTATGTGCCTTTATGATTGGTCTGTAGATAGTGTAGAGCAGAAAAGAAAAGGTGGAGTCAGAACAGGATGAAAGTCGGAGGATAAAAAGTCAGTTCAGGTATGGGGATTCAGTGCTTACCACCAGGAGCTTACAATGGGGACAGCGAATATTAATGGTAGCCACTGATAAATTTTAAAAAAGAGAATATATCTAATATTCAACTAAACAGTGGCATCTTCAATATACTATTCAAAATATATTAAAGTCTCCCATGGGGTTACCCGGAAGGGTCTCCATGTCTGTAATTCCTACTTATGTAGGAAATGTTGTACAAAACATTTATTATAATCCTATTCAAATATAATAATCATGCCATTATTATATTTAAACACTAGAGAATGTCGTTGGTAATTAATGGGAGAAGGTAAGGTGAAAAAGATAGCTGCTATATCATTAATTAGTGTTTTTCTTATGTCTGGTTGTGCTGTGCATAATGATGAGACAAGTATCGGTAAATTTGGCCTTGCATATAAAAGTAATATTCAGCGTAAACTCGATAACCAATACTACACCGAAGCCGAAGCTTCTTTAGCCAGGGGTAGAATATCTGGTGCAGAAAATATAGTAAAAAATGATGCAACTCATTTCTGTGTTACTCAGGGCAAAAAAATGCAGATAGTTGACCTGAAGACAGAAGGTGCAGGATTACATGGCGTCGCTCGTCTGACATTCAAATGTGGAGAGTGAGAATAGATTCAAGACTACCATGCACATATTTATTTTATCTGTGATGGGATATTCTTCAACACCATTATTGAATGTGAGTAATAATGACAAACAGATAGATGAAACTAAAGCAGAATTTTTATTTTATGCAGCCATCAGAAAATGATGTCAAAAATATTCCAATGCTTTAGGTTCATTTTTTGGTAAGCGTCAAACATGCGCGTTCTGGCTGTGCGTAACCGGAACCTGTGCGAGCACGATGTCGATAAGTGAAAAGCATCGTGCTATGAAGGAGGATTCTATCGATGTGGTCAATGGAAGACGGTGACCAGGGATAGGGCTTATGCATAAAAAATAAGCCCGTGTAAGGGAGATTACACAGGCTAAGGAGGTGGTTCCTGGTACAGCTAGCATTTTATGGGTTATGTTTTTCAGCGAAACGGATGATAACCTTAATAAATGCAGCTGTATGTGATCGGTTTCTAAGAATTTTCCATCCGGGAAAAATAATCGAAATTAATCACTTACCGTGGGGGTTACGCGTGGTTTCCCCGGAGAAATTACGCATCAGCAGCGCGTAATTTAGCTCAAGATCCTGCGGCACCGGGAGCCACACAGTATAACCATCGCCTGGTGCGACCGGCATAGCTTCACCTTTGGCGTTTTCCATATGCTCAAGGGTAAAGTTAATGTTGCCTTGCGGCGTCATCAGCTCAAGGCTGTCGCCAACGGAGAATTTATTTTTCACCGCTACCGCCGCGAGGTCCCCCTTGCGCTCACCGGTAAACTCACCAACAAACTGCTGGCGGTCAGAAACCGAATAACCGTATTCGTAGTTCTGATAATCGTCGTGGGTATGACGACGCAGGAAACCTTCGGTATAGCCACGATGCGCCAGACCTTCCAGCGTTTCCAGCAGGCTGGTATCGAACGGTTTGCCCGCAGCGGCGTCATCGATAGCTTTACGGTAAACCTGCGCGGTGCGTGCGCAATAGTAGAAAGATTTGGTACGGCCTTCGATTTTCAGCGAATGCACGCCCATTTTGGTCAGGCGTTCAACATGGGCGATGGCGCGCAGATCTTTCGAGTTCATGATGTAAGTGCCGTGCTCATCTTCAAACGCGGTCATATACTCGCCCGGACGCTGGGCTTCTTCGATCATAAACACTTTGTCGGTTGGCGCGCCGATACCCAGCGTCGGCTCAACATTTTGCACCGGAATCGGCTCGTACTTGTGTACGATGTTGCCGACGTCATCTTCTTTCCCTTCCTGGACGTTATACTCCCAGCGGCAGGCGTTGGTGCAGGTGCCCTGGTTCGGGTCGCGCTTGTTGATATAGCCAGAGAGCAGGCAGCGACCGGAGTAGGCCATGCACAGCGCGCCGTGAACGAAGATTTCGATCTCCATATCCGGCACCTGATTGCGGATCTCTTCAATCTCTTCCAGTGACAGTTCGCGAGAGAGGATCACGCGGGTCAGACCCATTTGCTGCCAGAATTTCACCGTCGCCCAGTTTACGGCGTTAGCCTGTACCGAGAGGTGGATTGGCATTTCCGGGAAGTGCTCACGCACCAGCATAATCAGCCCTGGATCGGACATAATCAGCGCATCCGGCCCCATTTCCACCACCGGTTTCAGGTCACGGATAAAGGTTTTCAGCTTGGCGTTGTGCGGTGCAATGTTGACCACGACATAAAACTTTTTCCCCAGCGCGTGGGCTTCATTGATGCCGAGCTGAAGATTTTCGTGGTTGAATTCGTTGTTGCGTACACGCAGGGAGTAACGCGGCTGGCCCGCATAAACAGCATCTGCGCCATAAGCGAAAGCGTAACGCATATTTTTCAGCGTTCCCGCCGGGGAAAGGAGTTCCGGTTTAAACATAATTCTCTCGTTCTGATGACAGGTCAGAGCCGCTTCACCTGATGAAGCGGTTAGGGGAGTGCCCCCACTTTAAGGGCGGGCATTGTAGCGCAATCGGCGGGTTTAGCTCCAGTGTAAATGTGAGGGGAGAAGTGGCAGAGATGGGAGTATCTACACGAAATCTTCATGTAGTGATAAAAGAAAAAGTTGACGATACTGACCACTTTCCTGAATGTTCATCCCCTGATAATTATGAATGTATTTGCCGTCCTCTTACAGCCTGAATTATTGAGGATGTAAAATAATGTCATTTATCTCAATTATTCACTAAAATAAACTGCAAATATAAGACATAATTTCCAAAGTTTGTGACGCTGCCACTATTGAGTTTTCGTTATTTTCTTGAGTGGCTTACTTGAGTATGTACCTGCAACCATGCTGATTTAGATAAAAAATCTATAGTCAACAATTATTGCTTTGAGTGATATAATAAACACGGGCGGATGTTATGACTGGAAATATTCACCAGAATTATAATGCAAGGGATGTAATTAATGCCCCGGAAGTAAAAACAGCAATTTTGCAAAGAAGTCTGTTTCGCCAGGATAATGAGACCATCCAAAAATGGTTACTCAACCATTTTTATCGATGGCTAATTAGTGACTTTCCAATGGTGCAACAAATTAACTCGCTTGCAGAATATTCACTGTTTAATAAAAATGATGATGTAATCCCGGAATGGCTGGTATCGAAGTTTAATACTGCCTCAGTATCAACTGCGACACTTTATTATATCGAAACCGATCATCAACAAATATTAACCAAAGAACGGGAGTTGGTGGAATTTCTTTCCAGGAAATGTGGTACCCGTCTGGAATCAAAACTACAGCGCATAACCTGCTACGTTGCGTTCAGAATGCGTGAAGAAGAGCATGAAAAGATGCTTCAACGACGCGAGAAAGGGTGGCAGCCGAGTGAACAAAATACTGTAAAGTCAATACTTGATGTGCCAGACGGAAAAATTGTTGAGTTTGATGCCAGTCATTCGAACTTTCGTCGTGAAATGGCTTATGAATCATGGCATATGCAACATTGCGTAGGCCAGTTTGATGATCGAAAAAATCTTACCGGTGGTTATGGTGAGTATTATGCAAATCAAATTGAGCAACATAAATTACGGTTATTCAGTTTGCGTGATAATAATAATATTCCTCATGTTACTATTGCTCTCAATGTTGTTGGTGATTCACTTGAAATTGATCAAATAAAAGGTAAGCAAAATCGTCATCCAGTTAAAAAATATGCGGACGATGTTTTGTCTCTTTTGCAACTATTATCACCACAAGCAGTTCGACATAGTGATTGTGAAGGTATGGGTATTGTTTATGAAAATACACCTGAATATCAGGGGTGGAAATATGTAACGGAAGTATACGAAACCAGTTTTTTACTAAGCGTACTACATAATAACTTTCATTTATTAGAACATTTTACAAATCCTTCAGTGGAGTTGCAGTGGTTACTGTTACACAGCGCACCTGATAAGTTACATTATCTTAATGCTATTGACCCTATAGTTGCTACTTCTGCGGAAATGTTATTCCCTGGCGCTGAGTGGCATCCGCAATTTGCAGGTCAAAATATCAGCAACATTTCCTTTGAGATAGAGAGTTTGACATTACAGACATCTCATTACTTACCCCTGTCAGAGGTTGAAAAATAATGAGTCTTATCATTGTTCTCCTGGTCGCAATATTTATTTTTATCTATAGATACAAAAAAAACAAACCACAAATCGATGCTTTTATTGCTAAAGAAAAAGAAAAGGATCTAATCAAGGACAAAAGACGAGCAACAAAGAGACGTAAGTGGGCATTAGCAATTGGTGATATAGTTGCTCGTCGTAATGGACTGTCAGTAAATGGCTTCACGTTAGATTTAAAGTTGACTGATGATAAGCGTCAACAACTTGCACTACAGGTTAAACAAGAGCTAGGAACAGAAACTTACCAAAGCAACGAAGATTTCCGTCAACAAATTGGCGTTATATTACAGCGCTGGGCTACAGGGCTTGGTAATTCTCCACATGATTTTTACGAACAACTGGCAGCACAAGGCCAGGTTCTGGATGGGCTGGCGTTTGACTGTATGCGCACTGCTTTTTTAACTCGTTGCATCGCCGGTTTAGGCTGGTGCGATGAAAACCAGGCCTGGATAGTGTTATTACTGAATGCTCAAAGAGCACAAGATTGTTTCGCTTCATGGGAAGATTATGCCAGTGCTTATGTTCGCGCCCGACAAAAATGGTTAATGATATACGATACCCCCGTCGCCACTGCGAACCGTGATTTAAAGGAAGTCACTGCATGGTTGAAAGATCCATCCAGTAACTGGAAAAAATTGCCGTGGAATGAATTTAAAATTTTTGAACCTAATTAAAAGGATATCTATGGAACAGGATGCTCGTTTACTCAGTGCAATGCAAAAGATGTGTGACCAAAAAATGCCACTTAATACTCTTGAGAGAAAATGGCAAATCGCAAATATTCCTTATATGTTACAAGAAAAACGTTATCAGGAACTAGATGAAATTTATAACCAGGTATTACAGGAGAGTTTCACTTCTCGTCAGGCTGAAAAGCGCTATTTTTTATCCTGGACCCAAATGTGCAACTATTTTTATGATATGAACACGCTAGTTGATGCCGGAACAGAAGGTTTAAGACTCATTAAAACCTGGCAGCAAGCAAGACCTCATTCTACACATGCCTGGCTTGCCGAAGCACAATACTGGAATCACCGTGCATGGTTATATCGCAGTTATGGCTGGGCAAATGATACCACACATGCAATGTGGCTTTGTGCTGGTGCATGTAATGAACAAATGGTCATCGCTACACTTAAAGCAATTGATTGTGACCCACGACAATGGATGGCTGCATTACTTACCAGCACCAACTCAAAAGTATTTGGTCAGCCAGCCTGGCTGGCGGCACACCTTAACGGTGATAGTGTCGCAGGAATACCATTAATGATCGCACTGAAAAATTATCACCGCCGCTCCCCGCAAGAAGTGGAAGCGTTGATGGCGTATTCCGGACTTTCGTTTGAGCATGCAATATGCCCCGTTTTGCCTCGCCCCAATATACTTCCTGAGTATGATGATGATGGTGGGCAAAAATATTGGCTTTCTGTTTGCCTGACTATTTTTCCTCACACTTTTTATCCTTTTGTTGAATATATACCATTTCGAATGCCACGCTGGGGAGGGTCGCATAAAGAAATTTCCGAATTGCTGGATTCAGTAACCTGTAAGCACTTATCTACCGAAGAACATGACTATATGGATCTCTTACTTTGGTGGGATGATTACCGAGATGTCAGCATTGAGGACATTGCGCCCGAGGAGCAACAATATGCAATCGACTTAGCAGAGAATATTGCTCAGTACGCACAATTTCAGGAATGTCGCCATAATGCCCTAGAGTGGTTACTTGCCTGCTATAACAAGCAGAACGATCACGATAAGTTGTGGTGCTGTATACAGCGAGCGGTGATGGAAGACATGAAGCTCAATAATTATTACACTGCGTACGCGATAAAATTTGCATTAAGTTATTATCCAGATTCATTCTGGATATATAATTTTATCTGCCAAAATTCACAGAATACAACTTATGCTACACCTGTTATTTATAGGGGGTTTTTCCAGCGAGAGGGTATTTTGGGTTTTGAAAAAGATGAAGGGCAGGGCGATGCTTGGCTGGAAAAAGCTAGTGACATTAAATACAATCATAATTGGCGGTCGGCAATAAAAGATTTGAGTTGGTTTGACCTTTCTGATTATTTCATTCCGCTTGCGACAATTGGTAAGCAAAGAAATATTCCTGCCGCATTAAATTTAGTTGCTCTTGAATATTTGGATAAGGAAGACAATACAAAATTACCTTATGAACCATCTACAGCTTTGGAGTATTTTCGACGGGCACTTAAAATACTTCAAGATGACCTAAATTTCCATAGCTCGGTATCTTATCCACTGGTAAAAAATTATGGTTATAGCGAACATCAACAAGATCTACAAAATATTTATTTTAGCATTGCTATCTGCTACCAGGCACTAAATAAACAAGAAATTTCTAAAGAAACACGGGCTATTTATGAAAAAAATCTCCTTGACAATTTATTTCTGGCTCATGAAGCTGGACATGAAAAAGCATGGGGGCTTTTTTTACTTAATATCTTTGAGGTGAAAGAACTCTCACTTGCTCATTTGCACCTCCAACAGGTACAAGAAGAAGCGAATAAAGGTACGCTCGAAGCAATGATTACTTTGTCGCGCCTGTATGGTAACAAAGAAGATGAAAAACTGTTTAACATGAAACTCAGTGCGCGCTGGACACATTTTGCCGAGTCTTTATATCCAGATAACGAAATTATTGCAGATTGCCTTTATCATCTCCATTTCTCCAGCCTGTGGAAACGCTGTCGTTATGCCTGGTATACCTTTCGTATTCCAGCTAGCGAATTACCCGGCCAGGTTAACAGTATGGTGTAAGGTTTATCCTGAAAATTGTTAAATTTGTAATATGAGCCCCATGATGAGAAGATGCAAACAATGCTGATGTTAAAAAAAGGAATGATGCTGGTGGGGCTGATATTCTTTTCTTTACCCGCCAATGCCGGGTGTACGCTGGAGGAAACAGCCAGAAAGGTGATTATGGGCTTTCAGCAAGAAGATGCCCAATTAATCAACTCGTTAATTGATAAAAAAACGGGTTTGTATGTTCTTTTCCACCGTGGTGCTTCGATGGATGTTGAAAATCTTAAGCAAATTAATTTCAGGCAACCTGTTCCCGAGTATTTCCCATGGCCCTCGGCAGGGGAACATGTTCCGCGAGATGACGAATTTAATAAGAAAGCTATCCCGAAATTTAACTGCGAACGTGGCTGGAATAAGCAGGGGTATTTTATTAGCAATAGCGATGTTCACCATAAAGTCAGCCGTAGTTTGGTCTTCACGCAGATGTTTGGTTCACCGCAAAATACTATTTCTGATGCGCAGATTGCCGCAGCGCGTCGAATGGAATACGGGGCCGTGCGTGTGGTCGCTGCGCCAGAAGAGAGTAACGATGGACTGGTATTTTATTTAAGTCAACTTTACAGTTATGACAGTGACTGGTATCTGACGGTGGTGGATCAGATTGGTGATTGTGGGGCGTGATAAATTCTGATACTGAAACTTATTTACTCATTATTTTAATGACGGAGGTTAATCTTAATTATCAATAAATAAGCGTTATTTTGATATAAAGCCGGACGCCAACAACCTACGCCCGGCATCGTAATTACGTATTGTCTTTCACCGTCTGGCTTGTGCCATTTACTTTAACGGAGGCAATTCCGGTTTCACGAGATTGCGCGGTGGCATACATCTGGCTGGAGCCGATAATTTGATGATTGGCGGCTTTCAGATTGAAATAGAATTTGCCATTGCTTGCCGTTTTTTTCTCATAGCGTTCTTCTTGCGGGCTGTTGCTACGCACCGACGCGATGCCCTTTTCCGCAGAGGCTTTTGAGGTATACAGCTCGCTGGTGAGGATAGTCTCACCATTGCCCGCTTTTAGCACAAACCGGAACTGATTATCACTGCTCTTACTGAGTTCAAACCAACCAGCCATAATGACTCCTTGATTGAAATTGCGTATCGAAAACAGCATCTAAAGGTACTGTTTGCCAATTAAAGTATGAGCGATTTTCTGGTGCCTGCCAGGGCGGAGAGATAATGTCAGTTTGCTGACCATGCGTGGGATAATGTTGCCGGATCTGGTCTGAAGGCCATCTCCGGCAGGTAAAAATGTTAAACGATGCGGCAGGCGTCGGCTTCCCAGCGGTAACCGACGCCGTAAACGGCGCGGATAAATGACTGTTCGGCGTCGAGAGATTCCAGCTTGCGGCGCAGGTTTTTAATGTGGCTGTCGATGGTACGGTCGGTTACCACGCGGTAGTCGTCATAAAGATGGTTCAGCAACTGCTCGCGGGAGAACACTTTTCCTGGTTCATGAGAGAGCGTTTTCAGCAGACGAAATTCTGCAGGCGTCAGGTCAAGCATTTTACCGCGCCAGGAAGCCTGAAAACGACCTTCGTCGATAATCAACGGGCTTTCAGCATCCTGTTGCTGCAACTCGCGCTGCGGTTTGCAACGGCGCAAAATGGTTTTGACGCGCGCTACCACTTCCCGTGGGCTGTACGGCTTGCAGATATAATCATCTGCGCCAATCTCCAGTCCGAGCAGGCGGTCGATCTCTTCGATTTTTGCTGTCACCATCACGATCGGAATGTCAGAAAAACGACGAATCTCCCGACACAGCGTCAGGCCATCGGTGCCAGGGAGCATCAGATCCAACAGTATCAGATCCGGTGGTGTCTGGCGCACATATGGCAGTACCTGATCGCCGTGGCTAATCAACGTTGGCGCATAGCTCGCAGCACGCAGATAATCAATGAGCAACTGCCCCAGCTTCGGTTCATCTTCCACGATCAAAATACGCGGTGTGTTTTCGTCGATTGGTAACTCGGTCATACTTCTCTCTGTAAATCCCGTTCCAGCGGTAACTCTACTGTAATGCTAAGCCCGCCAAAAGGCGAATGGGCGGCAATAATGCGGCCGTTATGTGCTTCAACAATGTTCAGGCAAATCGCCAGCCCCAGCCCGGAACCACCGCTGGCGCGGTTGCGGGAACCTTCGGTGCGATAAAAACGTTCAAACAATTTTTGTAGCTGATCGTCACTGACACCCGGCGCACTGTCGGCAAAGGTCAGGCGCACCGTTTTGTCGTGCTGTTCGGCAGAGATTTTCAGGCTGCCGCCGCTGTCAGTGTAGCGCAGGCTGTTTTCTAGTAAGTTATTGAACAACTGCATTAAACGATCGCGATCGCCAAATACGGTAATACTGTCTGGCAGGGAAAATTGCAATTTCAGGCCACGGCTGGCGAATCGTTCGCGAAATGCGCCTCCCGCCACTTCCAGCAGTGGGATCAAATCTACCGGTGCTTTTTGATAGGCGAGAGCGCCTTCATCAGACATCGACAATTGATGGAGATCGTCAACCAGTTTTGTCAGCGTACCGACTTCTGCCTGTAAAGAAGCCAGCGTCTCCGGCGTGAATTTACGCACACCATCCTGAATGGCTTCCAGTTCGCCGCGCAGTACTGCTAAAGGCGTGCGCAGTTCATGAGAAATATCGGCCATAAAATCGCGGCGCATCTGCTGGTTTTTCTCCAGTGTGCTGGCGAGTTGATTGAAATCCTCTGCCAGTCTGCCCAACTCATCTTCGCTGGTGGGGGCTACGCGAGTAGTGAAATCACCCGCTGCCAGTTTGTGCGTGCCATCCACCAGTCGTTTTACCGGAGCCAGCAAACCGCGCGCCAGTGGGAATGTCGCCAGCGCCGCTAATAAGGTAGATAAAGCCACAATCAGCCAACTGGTTTGCCGCTGTTGTCTGTCAAAATTGATATCAGTATTACGGGTCAGTCGTTCAACAGGGGAGGCGATCACCGCGCCAACTTCCGCACCATTGACCATAATGGGCCGCCGTGTGCCGTCGGGTGGAACCGGTGCTCGCGGGCCAACCAGCACTTTATTATTTTGATCAACCACCCAAAATTGCGTGCGCCAGCCGTGTGGTGGCATACCGGGGCCGGGCTTATCTTCGTTGTTATCATGCTCCAGTGAACGTAGGATCTGAAATACAAAGCGATCGTTATTACGCAGGAAGCGCCAGTTCCCGTGCTGGGCGTACTGCTCACCAAGCGCATCGCCGAGCATTTGCAGCCGTTGTTCATTACCATGCTTGATGTAATCGATAAAGCCGCGCTCAAAACTGATACGTACCGCCCAGTGCATCGTGATCAATAAGACAATGCAGGTGGCGAAAATCGCCAGAAACAGTTTGCCGGTAATACCGGGTCGCCAGAACTTCATTGCGCGCTCCTTTTTCGCCGTGAAATAGCCACATTTTGATGCGTATCGTTCGGCACTCTGGCAAAGATGAACGCCGGAAGGGCGATGATAGACGCCATGCTAAGCCAGGTGTACATAAAGACGGTTTGTGTGGTGCCGCTGTCGACGCTGACATGCTGCGAACCAAAAAGTCCCAGCAACAGCCCGGCGATGGTGACGCCAATACTCATCGACAATTGCATAATCATTGACAGCAGGCTGTTGCCGCTGCTCGCCAGGTTGTCCGGGAGATCTTTCAGCGTCAGGGTGTTCATGGAGGAGAAACGCGTCGAGTTGACCATTCCTTGTAAAAACAGGACGAACGGCAAAACGTAGTACCAGCCCAGCAGAGCGGTAGTCATAAACAACAGGGTGACCAGCGACAGGCCCAGCGTGGTCGCCACCAGTACCCGACGATAACCAAAGCGATTCACTACCTGTACCACAATTCGCTTCATTCCCATGCTGCCGAGTACCATCGGGATCATCATCAGCCCGGCATGAAACGGCGAGAAACCGAAACCAATTTGCAGGAAAACCGGTGTCATAAAGGGCAACATGCCACTGCCAATACGTCCGGCAAAGCTCCCCGCCAGGCCCAGCGAAAAGGTACGAGTGCGGAACAGTTTCAGACTGAACAGGGCGCGGTTGTTATTTTGGGCGTGCAGCAGATAAAGCACCAGTGCTACCACGCCAACTGCGACCAGGCCAGCAATCGCCAGCGGCGAGAAACCTGTACCTTTACTGCCGTCCAGCGCCAGGGTTAAGACCGCCATGCCAACCGCCAGCAACAGAAAGCCGGAGAGATCAAAGCGCCGCGTCTGCATGGTGTAGTTCGGCATTAACATCAGTGTGGTGATCGCGCCAATAATCCCCACCGGAATGTTGATCAAAAAGATCCAGTGCCACGATGCGTACTCCACCAGCAGACCGCCGAGCGCCGGGCCAAGCAGCGGCCCGATCTGACCGGGCAGCGTGACAAAGGTCATCGCCGCCATATATTGCTCGCGCGGTACGATTTTCATCACCGTCAACCTGCCGACCGGCACCATCATCGCGCCGCCAACGCCCTGTAACGCGCGTGCCAGCAACAGTTCGTTCAGCGTGCCGGAAAGCGCGCAAAACAGTGAACCGAGAGTAAACAGCACGATGGCGGTAAAGAAAATATTGCGCACGCCGACTTTGTCCGCCAGCCAGCCGCTGGCGGGCAGCATCACCGCCACGGTCAGTACATAAGAGACAATGACCATGTGCATATGCAACGGACTTTCCCCGAGGCTTTGCGCCATTGAGGGAAGCGCGGTGTTAACGATGGTGGTGTCCAGCGACTGCATAAAGAAGCCGAAAGCCACAATCCACAATTGCCAGCGGGTGCTGTCGGGAAGATCTGTCATTTACTCGGTTACCGCTTGTTTAGGTTTACGCGAAAAACGCAGTCGCAGACGGTCGAAAAAGAGATACACCACCGGCGTGGTATACAGCGTCAGAAGCTGGCTCATGACCAGACCGCCGACAATGGTGATCCCCAATGGTTGCCGCAACTCCGAGCCGTCACCGCCCGACAATACCAGCGGCAGCGCACCAAACAGCGCCGCCAGGGTAGTCATCATAATCGGGCGAAAACGCAGCAGACAGGCCTGGAAAATAGCTTCCTGCGGCGTCAGGTTACCGTGCCGTTGGGCTTCAAGCGCAAAATCGACCATCATAATGGCGTTTTTCTTCACGATGCCGATTAATAACATGATCCCTATCAGCGCAATTAGGCTGAACGGGGCATTGAACAGCTCCAGCGCCAACAGCGCTCCGACGCCCGCCGAGGGTAGGGTGGAGAGAATCGTCAGTGGATGCACATAACTCTCGTAAAGGATACCCAGTACGATATATACCGTGGCGATGGCGGCGATAATCAGGATCACCTGTGAGTTCATCGTCTCCTGGAACACTTGCGCTGTTCCGGCAAAACTGCCGCGCACCGTCGAAGGCACACCAAGCTGGGTCATTGCGCGATCGATCGCCGCACTGGCGTCCGAGAGCGATTTCCCGGTCGGCAGGTTGAACGAAATGGTCGAGGCCGCCGATAATCCCTGATGATTCACCGACAGTGGAGCGTTCGCCGGTTGCCATTTAGCGAAATACGACAGCGGGATCGCTTTTCCTTCGTTATTGATAACGAACATTTTTTCCAGTGCACTGATGTCCTGGGTATAGCGCGGATCAACTTCCATCACCACTTTGTACTGGTTCATCGGCTGGTAAATGGTCGAGATTTGCCGCTGACCGAAGGCGTTATTTAACAGGCTGTTGGCGGCTTGCACGTCAATTCCCAATCGCGCCATAGTGTCGCGATCGTAAATAAGGTTCATCTCCGCGCCATTATCTTCCTGATCGGAGTTAACATCAGCCAGCTCTGGCAATGTCGCCAGTTTTTTGCGGATTTTTGGCTCCCATTCGCGCAGTGCCGCCAGGTCGTCGGATAACAACGTGTACTGGTAACTGGCGTTAGCCTGACGTCCGCCAACGCGAATATCCTGTACCGCCATCAGGAACAGATTCGCTCCCGGTTCTTTCGCCAGTTTTTTACGCAAGCGATCGATAATCTGTTGGGCCGTTTCTCTCCGCTCGCCGCGTGGTTTAAGGGTGATAAACATCATTCCACTGTTCACCCGTGAACCGCCGGTAAAGCCGGTGACATTATCCACCGCCGGATCGTCACGGATAATTTTCATGAAGTCCTGCAACTTACCGCGCATCGCCTGAAACGAAATACTCTGGTCAGCCTGTATCCCGCCCATCAGTACGCCGGTGTCCTGCTCCGGGAAGAAGGTTTTCGGGATCGAGATATACAGCCAGATATTCAGCGCAATGGTGCCAAGCAGCACCGCGCCCACCAGACGGGTATGATTGAGCACCCATTTTAGCGACTTGCCGTAGCCTTGTTGCAGAGCAACCAACATGCGACCAAAGCCACGCAGTCGCTTTTGCTCGCGCGGCTTGCTGGCTTTTAGCATCCAGCCGCACATCATCGGCGTTAACGTCAGGGAAACCAGCAGCGAAATACCAATGGCGACAGAAAGCGTCACGGCAAACTCGCGTAACAGGCGACCCGGCAATCCGCCCATCAACAGCAGCGGCAGGAACACCGCCACCAGTGACAGACTCATCGACAGCACCGTAAAGCCGACTTCGCGAGTACCTTGTAGCGCGGCCTGTAGCGGTTTCATCCCCGCTTCCAGATGACGGGCAATGTTTTCCAGCACCACGATGGCGTCATCCACCACAAAGCCAGTGGCGATGGTGAGCGCCATTAACGAAAGATTATTGAGACTGAAACCACACAGGTACATCGCCGCAAACGTACCAATCAGCGAAACCGGCACCGCAACGGCGGGAATAATGGTGGCGCGACCCGAACGCAGGAACAAAAACACCACCAGAATCACCAGCGCCACCGAGATAATCAGCGTCTGCTCAACCTCTTCCAGCGACGCGCGGATAGTAGGGGAGCGATCCTGGGCAATTTGCAGATCAATTGCTGCCGGGATGGTGGATTGTAATTCCGGCAGACGGGCGCGGATGCTGTCTACCGTCTGGATAATGTTGGCTTCCGGCAGCTTGCGGATCATCAGCAAAATAGCCGGTTTGGCGTTGGTCATCCCGGCGTTGCGCACATCCTGTACTGAGTCGGTCACCGTCGCCACATCGCCCAGACGAACCGCGCCGCCGTTGTTGTAATGAATAATCAGCGGCTGATATTCAGCGGCGGTTTTCAGTTCATCGTTAGTCTGGATCTGCCAGCGGTGAGTACCATCTTCCAGCGCCCCCTGCGGTTTACGCACGTTGGCATTGCTGATGGCAGTGCGTACGTCGTCCAGCGAGACGCCCTGATTAAACAGCGCCTGCGGATTCAGCCCGACGCGTACGGCGGGCAGCGAGCTGCCGCCAACATCGACATCACCGACACCGTCGATTTGCGAAATCGTCGGAGCCAGCTGCGTCGAGGCGAAATCGTACAGTTCACCCTGCGAATAAGTATCGGATGTCAGCGTGAGGATCATAATTGGCGCATCCGACGGGTTCGCTTTGCGATAGGTCGGACGGCTGGGCATCCCGCTGGGTAGCAGACTTTGCGCGGCGTTGATCGCCGCCTGCACATCGCGCGCTGCGCCGTTGATATCCCGGTCAAAATCAAACTGCAAAATAATGCGCGTGCTGCCGAGCGAACTGCTGGAGGTCATTTCGCTGACTCCGGCAATGCGCCCAAGTGAGCGCTCCAGCGGCGTGGCAACGGAAGACGCCATTGTTTCTGGTGACGCACCGGGCAGCGAGGCGCTGACCATGATCACCGGAAAATCGACCTGCGGCAGCGGGGCGACTGGCAGCATACGGAAACCCAGTATGCCGCACAGGGTAATGGCGACCGACAGTAAAATCGTCGCCACCGGGCGGTAAATGAAGAGGGCAAAAAACTTCACTTACGCCTCCTCTTCATGACGGGCAAAGCGGCTTTTGGTCCACAATGCCAGACGGTCGAACAGCAGATAAATCACCGGCGTGGTAAACAGCGTCAGCACTTGGCTGACAATCAGACCGCCGACCATGCCGATACCTAACGGACGACGCAGTTCCGCGCCGACCCCGGTACTCAACATCAGCGGCAGCGCACCAAGCAGAGCCGCCAGAGTAGTCATCAGGATCGGACGAAAACGCAACAGACAAGCCTGGTAAATAGCTTCGCGCGGCGACATGCCTTGCTCGCGCTCAGCAGCCAGCGCGAAGTCGATCATCATGATGGCGTTCTTCTTCACGATACCGATCAGCAAAATAATGCCGATAATGGCAATCACATCCAGTTCGCTACCGGCAATCATTAACGCCAGCAGCGCGCCGACCCCTGCGGTGGGTAGCGTCGAGAGAATGGTGATCGGGTGAATAAAGCTCTCGTACAGAATGCCGAGCACGATATACATCGCCACCACCGCCGCGACAATCAGCCAGACAGTGCTGCCCAATGCCGACTGGAAGGCGAGGGTGCTGCCCTGGAACTGCGTGGTGATATCCACCGGCAGATTCAGCGTCTTCTCTGTGTCCATAATCGCCTGCACCGCATCGCCCAGCGAATAGTTATCCGGCACGTTAAAGGAGATAGTCGTTACCGGGAACTGATCCAGATGGTTGATGGAAAGCGGCGCAAAACGCTGCTCAATTTTGGCAATTGAGCTTAACGGCACCACGCCACCGTCGCTGCTGGTCAGGCGAATGGTATCCAGCGCCGCGAGGCCTGGGGTATTTTCGGTGTTGTGTTCCAGCACCACGCGATACTGGTTAGCCTGAGTATAAATAGTGGAAATCAGTCGCTGACCAAACGCGTTGTACAGGGCGTTATCGACATCCGCCATGCTGATCCCCAGGCGGCTGGCGCTGTCCCTGTCGACATTGACATACGCCACCAGCCCTTTGTCCTGCCAGTCGCTGGAGACATCAGAAAGCTGTGGCAGCTGCTGGAGTTTTTCCATCAACTGTGGCACCCAGGTACTGAGCGCATCCAGTGACGTGGCCTGCAAGGTAAACTGGTACTGGGTGCGGCTGACCTGAGTATCAATAGTCAGGTCCTGCGTTGGTTGCAGGAAGAGATCGACGCCCGGCACTTTATCTACCGCCGTTTGCAGACGGGCGATGACTTTTTGCACCCGGTCATCTCGTTCATCCAGTGGTTTGAGATTGATCTGTAAACGCGCACTGTTCAGCGACGGGTTAGTGCCATCAACGCCAACAAATGAGGTCAAACTTTGCACTGCCGGATCCTGCAAAATCACGTCCGCGACCTGGCGTTGCCGCTGGGCCATATTGGCAAAGGAGCTGGATTGCGGTGCCTGCAAAGTGCCCTGAATAATGCCGTTGTCCTGCACCGGGAAGAAACCTTTCGGAATGAATACCCACAGCAGCACGCTAAGCAGCAGCGTGCTGAGCGCCACGCTTAAGGTCAGCCACGGATGATTCAGCACTTTCGCCAGTCCACGACCATAGGCGGCGATTATCCTGTCGAACATTTTCTCCGAGGCACGGGAGAAGCGGTTCTGTTTACGCAGCGACTCCTGGCTGAGCATCCGTGCGCACATCATCGGTGTCAGGGTCAGCGACACCACCGCTGAGATCAAAATCGCGACTGCCAGGGTAATAGCAAATTCGCGGAACAGTCGCCCGACGATATCGCCCATAAACAGCAGGGGGATCAACACCGCAATCAGCGAGAAGGTCAGCGAGATAATGGTAAAGCCGATTTCACCCGCGCCTTTGAGCGCCGCCGCCAACGGTTTTTCGCCTTTTTCGATATAGCGGGAAATGTTCTCGATCACCACGATGGCGTCATCGACCACAAATCCGGTGGCGATGGTTAGTGCCATCAGCGTCAGGTTATTGATTGAAAAATCGAGAAACACCATGACCGCGAAGGTGCCGATTAACGACAGCGGCACTGCGACGCCGGGAATGATGGTCGCCGGAATATTACGCAAAAACAGGTAGATAATCATGACTACCAGCGCGATAGCCATCATCAATTCAAACTGAGTATCATCGACGGATGCGCGAATATTGGTGGTACGGTCAGAAAGTACTGTCACCTTCACCGATTTCGGCAGACTCTCGGTGAGCTGTGGCAGCATCTGCCGGATGCTGTCGGCGGTGGAGATAATGTTAGCACCGGGCTGGCGCTGAACATTCATCACAATGGCCTGTTCTTTGTTCGCCCACGCGCCGAGCCAGCTGTTTTCTGCTCCTTGCTCTACAGTAGCGACATCGCCAAGACGAATTGGAGCGCCGTTCTGATAAGCGATAATCAACTGACGATACTCTTCTGCCGATTGCATCTGGTCATTCGCTGACAGCGTGACCGCACGAGAAGGGCCGTCAAGGCTCCCTTTCGCTGAGTTAACGTTCGCGCCGGTAATGGCGGTGCGCACGGTTTCGCTGGTCAGGCCGAGGGCGGCAATCGCCTGAGCGTTAAGTTTGACACGAACAGCCGGACGCTGGCCGCCGGAAAGCGTCACCAGGCCGACACCGGAAATCTGCGAGATTTTCTGCGCGACGCGGGTTTCCACCATGTCTTCCACTTGCGTCATTGGCATGGCGGTTGAGGTGACGGCGAGCGTCATGATTGGTGGATCTGCCGGGTTCACTTTGCTGTAAACCGGCGGGTTAGGCAGATCGCTCGGCAACAAGTTGGTCGCAGCGTTAATCGCGGCCTGCACTTCCTGCTCGGCGACATCCAGCGGTAAGGTTAGCTGGAACTGCAAGGTGATAACTGACGCACCGCCGGAACTTTGCGACGACATTTGTTTCAGGCCGGACATCTGCCCAAACTGGCGTTCGAGCGGCGCGGTAACGGCAGAGGTCATGACATCCGGGCTCGCACCTGGATAAAGCGTGACCACCTGAATGGTTGGATAGTCCACTTCCGGCAGCGCCGAAACGGGCAGGGCGCGATAACCGATAATCCCGGCGAGTAAGATCGCCACCATCAGCAGCGTGGTGGCGACAGGACGCATAATAAACAGGCGCGACGGGCCGCCTGTGCTGCTCGGAGGTAACACCTGCATCAGGAGCGTGCTCCTTTTTTCGCGTATTCGCGGCTGGTGGCTTTCTCTTCCGGAGTAGTGGCGCTCTGGGTTTCCACCACTTCCACTTTCGCCCCTTCGGTCAGGCGATCAATTCCGTCCGTCACTACGCGGTCGCCCGCAGAAATACCTGCGCGGATCACCACTTTCTGACTGTCCTGAATGCCCGGTGTCACCAGATGTTTGCTGACTTTGTTTTCGCTATTCAGTACCCAGACAAAATGGCCTTCGTTGCCCATTTGCAGTGCGGCGGTGGGGATCACCACGGCGTTTTGTTCGGTATCGACTAACATGCGAGCGTTAACAAACTGATTAGGGAAAAGCGCATCATCCTGATTATTAAAGCGAGCTTTCACTTTAATCGTACCGGTAGTGGCATCGATTTGGTTATCAAGGCTTAACAGCGTGCCTTCACTTAACTTCTTCGAGTTGGTGCGATCCCAGGCTTCTACCACCAGCGGTTTTCCGGCTTTTTGTGCCTGTACAACGGTGGCGATATCGCTTTCCGGCAAAGTAAAGACCAGATCGATAGGATGTGTTTGGGTGATCACCACAATCCCGGTGGTGTCGCCACTGGAGATTTGGTTACCAACATCAACTTGCTTAAGACCAACGCGACCATCGACTGGTGCGGTAATGCGACTCCAGTCGAGTTGCAATTGCGCGCTGGCGACGCTTGCTTCATCAGCCTTAATGGTGCCTTCGGTTTCACTGACCAGCGCCTGTTGGGCATCCAGTTCCTGACGAGATACGAGATTGGTTTTTGCCAGTTGTTGATAACGCGCCAGGTCACGGCGGGCGTTGGCGAGCGTGGCTTTATCTTTTGCCAGTTGGCCCTGGGCTTGTGCTAATGCAACTTTGAACTGGCTTGGGTCAATTTCTGCCAGTAAATCGCCTGCTTTGACCTGCTGGCCTTCCTGGAAATGTAACGCCATCAGTTGACCGTCCACGCGGCTGCGCACCGTAACAGTATTAGCGGCGGTAATGGTGCCAAGCCCGGTGAGGTAACGCGGAACAGCCTGTTCTACTGCGGTCGCCGCCTGAACCGGGGCTAATGGGTCGGCACGCATACCACGGCGACCACCCGCTGGCGATTGCTGCGCTTGTTTCGTCGCCCCAGGGGCTGCACTCTGGGAGTCATTGCGGCCTTGCCAGAACCAGAATGCGGCGATGGCGGCGATAACCACCACGATTACGATTACCCAACGGGATTTATAACTGCCTTTCATCGTTAAGAGTTTCTCTTCCTGAAACGTTTCGCGGAATGATACTAGTGTAGCCAGCCAATAAGGGAGAAAAATGGAGGAATTATGAAACACTGTCGGGAATCGTCTGAATGACGGGCACTTTTGCGAGCACACATCCAGTAATAACACATGAAACTATTTTATCTACGCGTTAGCGATAGACTGCTTGCATGGCGAAAGGAGATAAGCCGACGATTTCAGCGGGACGCTGAAACGGGAAAGCCCCTCCCGAGGAAGGGGCCATAAATAAGGAAAGGGTCATGATGAAGTGGATCATCATCGTGGTGCTCTTAGTCATAAGCTTCCCGGCTTACTAAGACTACCAGGGCGGGGGAAACCCCGCTCAACCCTCATTCCTGAAAGTATGCCTTCACGGTCCAATTGTCAATCCGCAGACTTTGCAGTCTGCGATCCTGCCAGCAAATATTCTTTGCGAGTCGTTACGCAATAATCACACTTGAAACTATTTTATCCGCAAGTCAGCGATAGACTGCATACAGGGCGAAAGGAGGTAAGCCGAAGATTTCAGCGGGACGCTGAAACGGGAAAGCCCCTCCCGAGGAAGGGGCCTTAAATAAGGAAAGGGTCATGATGAAGCTACTCATCATCGTGGTGCTCTTAGTCATTAGCTACCCAGCATACTAAGACTACCAGGGCGGGGAAAACCCCGCTCTACCCTCACTCCTGAAATTATGTCACTCAACCCTTGTTGTCAATCTGTAAGCCCACGTTCTTGCGAGGCGAATAGCAAAATCTTCTGCGCTGCCGGGCCTAATTCTGAAAGTTTCTTCGTTTGCTCTTATTTCATTATTGCAGTCGGTATGATACTGGACCTCAATAATTCTCTAAGAAAGGATTTCTTATGAGCGAACAAATCACGTTTGCCACCAGCGATTTTGCCAGTAACCCGGAACCACGTTGCCCCTGCATTTTGCTGCTGGATGTTTCTGGTTCTATGAACGGTAGACCCATTAATGAACTTAACGCCGGATTGGTTACCTTTCGCGATGAGCTGCTTGCCGATTCGCTGGCCTTAAAAAGAGTGGAACTCGGCATTGTGACGTTCGGCCCGGTGCATGTGGAACAACCCTTTACCAGCGCCGCTAATTTTTTCCCGCCCATCCTGTTTGCCCAGGGCGATACACCAATGGGCTCTGCCATTACCAAAGCCCTGGATATGGTTGAGGAGCGGAAACGTGAATATCGTGCCAATGGTATTTCCTATTATCGTCCGTGGATTTTCCTGATCACCGATGGTGCACCAACCGATGAGTGGCAGGCTGCCGCCAACAAAGTGTTTCAGGGGGAAGAAGATAAGAAGTTTGCCTTCTTTACCATCGGCGTTCAGGGGGCGGATATGAAGACGCTGGCACAAATCAGCGTTCGTCAGCCTTTGCCACTGCAGGGATTACAATTCCGTGAACTGTTTAGCTGGTTATCCAGTTCGCTGCGTTCGGTTTCCCGCTCCACGCCGGGAACGGAAGTTGTGCTGGAAGCGCCAAAAGGCTGGACGTCAGTGTGAGCTGGCGACTGGTCTATGCATCAGCCGTTGGAACGTCGCACATCAGTGCGGACTTGCCTTGCCAGGATGCCTGCCAGATACAGGTTGCCTGGCTAAATGACCAGCAGCCATTATTGTCGGTATTTGTCGCTGATGGCGCAGGTAGCGCCTCGCAGGGAGGCGAAGGTGCGATGCTCGCCGTCAATGAAGCGATGGCTTATATGTCGCAAAAAGTGCAGGGCGGGGAATTGGGGCTTAATGATGTCCTCGCAACGGACATTGTGCTGACCATTCGTCAGCGACTTTTTGCCGAGGCGGAAGCCAAAGAATTAGCGGTTCGCGATTTTGCCTGCACGTTTTTGGGATTGATTTCATCAGCTAATGGCACCTTGATTATGCAGATTGGCGATGGCGGCGTGGTGGTAGATTTGGGGCACGGTTTGCAACTGCCGCTCACGCCGATGGTGGGGGAATATGCCAATATGACGCACTTCATTACTGATGAAGATGCCGTTTCCAGACTGGAAACTTTCACCAGCACTGAGCGCGCGCATAAAGTTGCAGCATTTACGGATGGTATTCAGCGACTGGCGTTAAATATGCTGGATAATTCTCCGCATGTGCCTTTCTTTACCCCGTTTTTCAATGGACTGGCGTCAGCAACGCAGGAACAACTCGATTTATTACCTGAATTGTTAAAGCAGTTTTTGTCCAGCCCGGCGGTAAACGAGCGTACGGATGATGATAAAACGTTGGCACTGGCTATGTGGTTACCATGAAACCCACTTTATATACTGCTACTGGTGAGTGCGTTACGCCAGGCCGTGAACTGGGCAAAGGCGGCGAAGGTGCGGTTTATGATATCGAGGAGTTTGTCGATAGCGTCGCCAAGATTTATCACACGCCGCCACCCGCCTTAAAACAGGACAAACTTGCCTTTATGGCTGCGACAGCTGACGCGCAGTTGTTGAATTATGTCGCCTGGCCGCAGGCAACGCTTCACGGTGGACGAGGCGGAAAAGTTATCGGTTTTATGATGCCAAAAGTTTCTGGTAAAGAACCGATTCATATGATCTATAGCCCGGCACATCGTCGCCAGAGTTACCCTCATTGTGCGTGGGATTTTCTACTCTATGTTGCGCGCAATATTGCTTCATCTTTTGCTACGGTTCACGAGCACGGGCACGTCGTGGGGGACGTAAACCAGAACAGCTTTATGGTAGGTCGCGACAGCAAAGTGGTGTTGATCGATAGTGACTCCTTTCAGATTAACGCCAATGGCACACTGCATTTATGCGAAGTCGGCGTGTCGCATTTTACGCCGCCAGAGCTACAAACCTTGCCATCATTTGTCGGTTTTGAACGTACCGCGAATCACGATAATTTTGGCCTTGCGTTGCTGATTTTTCACATCTTGTTTGGTGGGCGGCATCCTTATTCCGGTGTACCGCTTATCTCTGATGCAGGTAATGCGCTGGAGACGGATATTGCCCATTTCCGTTATGCCTACGCCTCAGATAATCAGCGACGTGGTTTAAAACCGCCGCCACGATCGATTCCGCTGTCGATGTTACCGGGCGATGTTGAAGCCATGTTTCAGCAGGCATTCACGGAAAGTGGCGTGGCAACCGGGCGTCCGACGGCAAAAGCGTGGGTAGCGGCACTTGATTTACTACGCCAACAGTTAAAGAAATGTACCGTTTCGGCAATGCATGTTTACCCCGCTCATTTGACTGACTGCCCGTGGTGTGCGCTGGATAATCAAGGCGTTATCTATTTTATTGATCTCGGCGAAGAGGTCATTACCACCGGCGGTGATTTTGTGCTGGCGAGAGTCTGGGCGATGGTGATGGCATCAGTAGCACCGCCAGCATTGCAACTGCCATTACCCGATCATTTCCAACCGACTGGCAGGCCGCTTCCTTCAGGCCTGTTACGGCGCGAATACATCATTCTGATTGAGATCGCACTGTCAGCGTTATCGCTGTTGCTTTGCGGCCTTCAGGCAGAACCGCGTTATATTATTTTGATTCCTGTGCTGGCGGCTATCTGGATTATTGGCAGCCTGACAAGCAAAGCGTACAAAGCAGAAATCCAGCAACGCCGTGAGGCGTTTAATCGCGCGAAAATGGACTATGACCATTTAGTCAGCCAGATCCAACACTTGGGCGGGCTGGAAGGTTTTATCGCCAAACGGGCGATGCTCGAAAAAATGAAGGACGAAATTCTCGGGTTACCGGAAGAAGAGAAACGCGCTCTGGTAGCACTTCACGACACCGCAAGGGAACGGCAGAAGCAGAAGTTTCTGGAGGGATTTTTTATTGATGTTGCCTCTATTCCCAGCGTTGGCCCTGCGCGTAAAGCGGCGTTACGGTCCTTTGGTATTGAAACAGCAGCGGATGTTACCCGACGGAGCGTTAAGCAAGTAAAAGGTTTTGGTGATCATCTGACCCAGGCGGTTATCGACTGGAAAGCGAGCTGTGAACGCCGTTTTGTGTTCAGGCCGAACGAAGCGGTAACGCCTGCAGACAGACAAGCGGTAATGGCAAAAATAGCCGCCAAACGACATCGGCTGGAATCGGCGCTGACTGTCGGTGCGACAGAGTTGCAGCGATTCCGCCTTCATGCGCCAGCACGGACCATGCCGTTGATGGAACCGCTACGTCAGGCGGCAGAAAAACTGGCTCAGGCGCAGGCAGATTTAAGCCGTTGCTGAGCCATTTTTCAATTAACGAAACACCACTTCCGCCCAGCGTGCCAGCCCGGCGGTGACGGAGCCAAAGTCATCGCCGCCTGCAACCGGAATGCCCGGCAACTGTTCTGCCAGCGCTTTTTTAATCAGCGGCGAACGGGCGCTACCGCCGGTCAGGTAGATAACGTCCGGTTTTTCCTGGGCGTTATCCAGCGCCAGTTGCACCTGTTCCAGAATCCGCGCCAGTGGCTGGCTGAGGGCGCTTTCCAGCCCTTGCTGGCTAATCAGCGTAGCCAGTTCATCGCTGATAAACGGCAGTGAGGCGCGGGTTTCCGCTACACTTGAAAGGGCGATTTTGCTCTCTTCTGCGCTACGCACCAGGCGATAGCTTAAACGCTGACGCCAGACTTTCTGTAACAGGGCCACTTTTTCCGGTTCACGGGCATCGCGTACCAGATCGTTAAGCAGACGACCGTTAGCACTACTGTAGAAATCACTTTGCGCAGGAACGTCGTTGATCGCAACCGCATTCCACCACGGCAGAATCGGCAGGGCGATGCCTTTTTCGGTTTCGCCACCCATGCCCAGTAACGGCATCAGGTTCTTAAACGCCAGTGCGATATCCAGATCGTTACCACCAATACGGCAACCACTATGACCCAGCAGGCTGGCTTCACGATCGAGACGCGAACGCCATTGCGGCCCCATCAGCAGCAATGAACAGTCAGTCGTACCACCGCCGATATCCACTACCAGCACTCGTTTTTCTTCCTGCAAGGTGGCTTCGTAATCCAGCCCAGCCGCGACCGGCTCGTACTGGAATACCACATCCTTAAACCCGGCACGCTTCGCCGCGCGTTCCAGAATCCCTTGCGCCTGGGTGTTTGCTTCATCACCGCCCAGCCCCTGGAAGTTGATCGGGCGACCAATCACCGCCTGAGTAATTGCCTCCGGCAGCTGCGCCTGCGCCTGTTGGCGAATGTGCAACATCATTGCGCAGACCAGATCCTCAAACAGCGCTACCTGCTGCGGTTTTAAGCCGCTGGCACCGAGGAACGATTTTGGTGATTTCACAAACCACACTTCTTCTGGATCATCAATGTACTGTGCCAGTGAGGAAAGACCGAACTGCACGCTTTTCGCCGTAACATCGATATCTTCTTCGCGGTTATAACGAATCGCCCGACGCAACAGCGCCTGCGTTTCATCGTCGTCTGCCGGAACATCATGATGGCGGTACAGCCATTCGCTTACAGCTTCACGCGTTGGCGCGCAAAGCATTGAAGGCAGCAGCGTGCTGTCGTTTTCCATTTTTAGCAAATGCGGTTTACCGTCGCGCATGACCGCCACTGAACAGTTTGCTGTACCGTAATCAAAACCAATAAACACGAAATAATCCCCATGCCGGTGAAGAAGGGGCGTGACTTTAGCGAAATGTTGCCGTCGCGACAACCGGAATATGAAAGCAAAGCGTAACGTCTGAATAACGTTTATGCTGAAAGCGGATTAACAAGGAGATGCGATGTATACCCTGAACTGGCAGCCGCCGTATGACTGGTCGTGGATGTTGGGATTTCTCGCCGCCCGTGCGGTGAGCGGCGTGGAAACGGTCGCGGACAGTTATTATGCCCGTAGTCTGGCGGTAGGCGAATATCGCGGCGTGGTGACTGCTATTCCGGATATAGCCCGCCATACTCTGCACATAAATTTAAGTGCAGGTTTAGAACCTGTTGCCGCAGAGTGTCTGGCGAAAATGAGCCGCCTGTTTGATCTGCAATGTAACCCGCAGATTGTTAACGGTGCGTTGGGCAAGTTAGGCGCGGCGCGGCCAGGATTGCGTTTACCTGGTTGTGTTGACGCTTTTGAGCAGGGCGTGCGGGCGATTTTAGGCCAACTGGTGAGCGTGGCGATGGCGGCAAAATTGACCTCCAGAGTGGCACAGCTTTATGGCGAACGGCTGGATGATTTTCCGGATTATGTCTGCTTCCCCACGCCTCAGCGGCTGGCAGTAGCCGACCTGCAGGCATTAAAAGCGTTAGGTATGCCGTTGAAACGGGCAGAGGCGCTGATTCATCTGGCAAATGCGGCGCTGGAGGGCACCTTACCAATGACAATACCGGGCGACGTAGAACAAGCGATGAAAACGCTGCAAACCTTTCCGGGTATCGGGCGCTGGACTGCAAATTATTTTGCTTTGCGTGGCTGGCAGGCGAAAGATGTTTTTCTGCCGGATGATTATCTGATTAAACAGCGATTTCCGGGAATGACGCCGGCACAAATCCGCCGTTATGCCGAACGCTGGAAGCCCTGGCGTTCTTATGCGCTGTTGCATATCTGGTATACGGAAGGCTGGCAACCAGACGAAGCATGACGTTGGTCGCCGGATGCGGTGCGAGCGCCTTATCCGGCCTGGGGAATGAGCGATTTGTAGGCCTGATAAGACGCGTTAGCGTCGCATCAGGCAATGGGCAAACGCTCCCTTAGTTAATCGCGAAATAACTTCTATTCACCAGCAAATCCAGCGGTTGGGCATTGGCAATCACATCACCATAAATCAGATCGACGCCGATGCCCGAAAGCGTATCCATCACTAAGGGTAAAACGACTGGCCCGGCGATGGTTTTCATCCCGAGTCGCTGAGCGTGCCCCTGAATAATCGTAATCAGCATCTCATCCATCAAATTACCCTGCACGTTGGCGCATAACTCACCATCAAGTAGCAGGTAATCTGCCATATTTGCTTTCAGCGAGTTGAAGATTTGCAGATCGCGGCCTACCTGACTGAATACGATCCGACATCCCGCCAGCCGCAGTTTTTGCACGCTTTCTGCGTGATCGAAAATCGCTTCTGCCGGAATAATCAGATGTAATAACCGTGCTGGTAGAGGGCTATTTTCCAGCTGCTCAAGCAGTTCATTCACCAGCGTGGCGCTACTCAAACCAGCAACGGAAAGGGGAAGGGCGATGCTTAAGCCTTTACTGGCAACCGCTTTTGCGGCCTGCTGGAAAAAATCGTGGCATACCCGTTGGTCAAGAGCATGGCTAAGTGCCGGATCGCTGAAGCTACGACGAAATGTTTGTTCATCAATAATCTCGCTTTCGCAACTCCAGAGCTTAAGTGAAATCAGCCACAAATTACTTGCTTCCGGGAGCCGTGGCGAAGCGATGCCGTGGGCGATCATCATCAACTGATTCTCTTTAATCATCCGCCACTGTTCATCAAGCGATATCGCTGCCCGTTCGCTATGTGCGGCAGCTTGCTGCGGTTCGTAAATCGTCACCCGGCCCCGGCCACCATTTTTGGAGGCATAACAGGCGATATCAGCCTGCGACATCACTTCAGCTGCCTGATGATTGTTGTCATCAATCAAGGTAATCCCGGCACTGGCACCTACCCGATGCACACGTCCTTCCCATATAAAGTGATAGTCATTCACGGCACTGATAATGCGTGTAGCGATAAAACGAGCGCTTTCAACATTGCAGTCTGGCAGTAGCAGACCAAATTCATCACCACCGAGCCGCGCCAGCACGTCGCTGGAGCGCAGCATACTCAGCATCAACGACGCCAGTTCGCGCAGTAAAGCGTCGCCCGCCGCATGCCCGGCGCTGTCATTCACCGCTTTAAAGCGATCAAGATCGATAAACACCAGGGCATGTCGCTGATGCGTACTGTTTACCGTTTGCAGCAGGATACGCAGTTGCTTCTCAAAACTGGCGCGATTGGCGAGATGCGTCAGTGCATCATGGGAGGCGCTGTAGCTCAGCTGGCGCAGCATTTTGCGTGATTCGGTAACGTCCTGAATCACCAGTACCGAGCCTATATTGCTGCCGTCCAGAGTACTTAACGGCGTAATACTGTAATGCACGTCGTAGCTGCCGCCGCTCCGGCAGTGCAATACCACATCTTGTTCGATCGCGGAACGTGAGGTGTCAGCACTGTAAATGTTCTCCATTAATGGTCCGTTGTCGCCAAAAGTAATATGCAACACCGTCAGGAGCGGAACACCTAACGCTTCTTCCTGCGTCCAGCCGCTCATTTTCTCCGCCACTGGATTCATAAAGGTAATTTTCATTGCCATATCAATACAGACCACGGCTTCGCCGATGGAGTCCAGCGTAATGTGCAGGCGCTCTTTTTCCTGAAACAATGCCTCGTTAAGCTGTTTAACCTCCGTCATATCCATATTAATGCCGAGCAGGCGTTCGACCTCGCCTTCTTTATTCAGTACCCGGTTGGCGAGGGCGCGGATATGGCGGATGCCATCTTTCACGGCAATGCGAAATTCCAGTTTAAAGGGCGAGCGTGATTGCAACGAATCACGAATCACTTTTTCGGCGTGCTGGCGATCTTCCGGCAGCACGCACTCGTACCACACCTGCCAGTTCGGTTTGATATGCGGAGGAATTTCATACAGCTCGAACATCCGCTTATCCCAACTAAAAATATTCGGCTTCAGCTCCCACTCCCAGATGCCAATCCCGCCCGCTTCGTTGGCCAGCGTGATGCGCTCCATCAGTTGCTGATTGACCTGTTCGGTGCGTTTTAGCTCGTTAATGTCTTCAATCTGAGCGATAAAATAGAGCGGCGTGCCATCCGTGTGGCGCACCAGTGAGACGGCAAGCAACGCCCAGACAACATCGCCATTGCGGTTGTAGTAACGTTTTTCCATTGAATAGGTGTTTATTTCACCGCTTATCAGCTTTTCAACCTGTTGGAGATCTTTATTGAGATCCTCCGGCCAGGTCAGTTGCTGAAAGGTGAGTCCGCGCAGCTCTTCCTGACTGTAACCGAGAAACTGGCAGAGCGCTTTGTTGGATTGCAGCCATTGTCCCTCGGTGCCCACTAACGCCATGCCGATAGCGGAATATTCCATCGCGTTCCGAAAGCGGGTTTCGCTTTCGGAAATGTGTTTGCGTTCCGCACGAAAGGCATACATCACCATCGTCATGATGTTGGCGGGCAGCAGGATCAGCAAAAACGGTAGCCACGGCATATGGCTCATCAGGTACGTACGCGGCGTAGCAAGCAGGGAGGGATCCGCGGCCATCATCAGCGACACCATCATCACCGTGGTAAGGAAGATCAAAAAGGCTTCCATTCGTGGCAGGCGCACGGCGCTCCACATCAACAGCACAATAATGAAAGTAAAAGGCCACGGCAGATACAGCATCGAAAGCCAGCTTAACGTCAGCGTGATGGCTAACGTGAGCAGCGACTCAAAAAGCAACCTTGGGTTGCGATGGCGCAGCAGATAGTGTGGTTTAAATAACAATCCCAGCGGCACCAGTGCCAGAGCGCCGATGGATTCTGACAGTACCCATATCA
Organism: Escherichia sp. E.sYA108; assembly: GCF_011754335.1. Taxonomy (NCBI): domain Bacteria; kingdom Pseudomonadati; phylum Pseudomonadota; class Gammaproteobacteria; order Enterobacterales; family Enterobacteriaceae; genus Escherichia; species Escherichia sp. E.sYA108. The sequence goes on from NZ_JAAQVZ010000001.1 coordinate 1,865,677, forward strand.
AAAATGCCCTGAGAGGATCGTCTCCGGGCGTCAGCAGGACAACCAGAACACCCCCCAACAGAGGCGGAATAATGGCGCTGCCGAGTGCCAGACGCAGCCAGTCAGCCAGATTTTGCAAGGGGTTATACCACGGCAGCAATTTACGTAGCAGCACTGCCCCGACCACGGCTTCAACAATATTGATGGTCGTCCAGGTCATGTTCAGCGAGCTGGTGGAAAAAAGCAGGATGGATGCGGCGATATTTCCCAGCGAGCAGCTCAGCGCAATTCCCGGCCACATGCGCCCGGCATGGCGATAAAACGCCACCATCATGATGGAGGTCGGGAACCACAGTGGGGCGAGTTGGGTGCCAAACTGCGAAAGCTCAAGTGAGAAAAGGGTGAAGATAAACGAGACTAAACCTAAACTGACCAGGTGAAGCAGCGGGTGGGGCAGGGCAATTAATACATGCTGTGATTGTTTGCTCATTACCGCTTTATCCGCAAGGCCAGGTCGCCAGTATTCGTTTCTGTGTTTATGCTAGTACAAAAGTTTTACATTTTATATGCGAATTGCTCATAAAGTGACGTAAAGGCGGATAATTTGCGCAACTGCGTATAACATTTTTTACCTTGTATAAAACTGATCAACGTAATTTGCCACCGGGAATTCTTCGTCAACAATTAACTCTGAGCGCGCGGCAACGCTATTCGACTGGTATCAGGCGGATGAAATCCCTATAATTGCCGCGTTTGGCGCTTCGTCGCCCCCTTCCTAACATCCAGGTTAATCAGGTCGCTAAATATATGACTGATCAGTCTCATCAGTGCGTCATTATCGGTATCGCTGGCGCATCGGCTTCCGGCAAGAGTCTTATTGCCAGTACCCTTTATCGTGAATTACGTGAGCAAGTCGGTGATGAACACATCGGCGTAATTCCCGAAGACTGCTATTACAAAGATCAAAGCCATCTGTCGATGGAAGAACGCGTTAAGACCAACTACGACCATCCCAGCGCGATGGATCACAGCCTGCTGCTTGAGCATTTACAAGCGTTGAAACGCGGCTCGGCAATTGACCTGCCGGTTTACAGCTATGTTGAACATACGCGTATGAAAGAAACGGTGACGGTTGAGCCGAAGAAGGTCATCATTCTCGAAGGCATTTTGTTGCTGACGGATGCGCGTTTACGTGACGAACTTAACTTCTCCATTTTCGTTGATACCCCGCTGGATATCTGCCTGATGCGCCGCATCAAGCGTGACGTTAACGAGCGTGGGCGTTCAATGGATTCAGTGATGGCGCAATATCAAAAAACCGTGCGCCCGATGTTTCTGCAATTCATTGAGCCTTCTAAACAATATGCGGACATTATCGTGCCGCGCGGCGGGAAAAACCGCATCGCGATCGATATATTGAAAGCGAAAATAAGTCAGTTCTTTGAATAAGCTTGATAAATTGTGTACCGTTCAGTGATAACCTGGTATGCCCTTGACGTAATTGGCGTTAAGGGAGTGATGCTCGAAAGGAGAAAATGCCATGCGTCTGTGTGACCGAGATATTGAAGCCTGGCTTGATGAAGGCCGTTTGTCGATCAACCCACGTCCGCCAGTGGAGCGTATTAACGGCGCGACGGTGGATGTGCGCCTGGGCAATAAATTTCGTACCTTCCGTGGTCACACGGCAGCGTTTATCGATCTGAGCGGTCCCAAAGATGAAGTGAGCGCCGCGCTTGACCGCGTGATGAGCGATGAGATCGTTCTCGATGAAAGCGAGGCGTTCTATCTTCACCCAGGAGAGCTGGCGCTGGCGGTGACGCTGGAGTCGGTGACGCTGCCAGCCGATCTGGTGGGCTGGCTGGACGGGCGTTCTTCACTGGCGCGTCTGGGGCTGATGGTGCACGTCACCGCGCACCGTATCGATCCGGGCTGGTCTGGCTGCATTGTGCTGGAGTTTTACAACTCCGGTAAGCTGCCGCTGGCGCTGCGTCCGGGCATGTTAATTGGTGCGCTGAGCTTTGAGCCGCTCTCCGGCCCGGCGGCGCGACCTTACAACCGCCGTGAAGATGCGAAATATCGCAACCAGCAGGGCGCGGTAGCCAGCCGAATCGATAAAGACTAATTCAGGCCCATTGAGGATACCATGAGACGATTTCTGACGACGCTGATGATACTCCTGGTCGTGCTGGTGGCCGGGTTATCTGCGTTAGTGTTGCTGGTGAATCCGAATGATTTCCGCGACTATATGGTCAAGCAAGTTGCTGCACGTAGCGGTTATCAATTGCAGCTCGACGGGCCACTGCGTTGGCACGTCTGGCCGCAGCTTAGTATCCTCTCCGGGCGAATGTCTCTCACCGCCCAGGGCGCAAGCCAGCCACTGGTTCGCGCCGACAACATGCGTCTGGACGTGGCGCTTTTACCACTACTGAGTCATCAACTGAGCGTTAAGCAGGTGATGCTAAAAGGGGCAGTGATCCAACTGACGCCGCAGACGGAAGCAGTGCGCAGTGAAGACGCTCCGGTTGCACCGCGCGACAATACCTTGCCGGATCTGTCAGACGATCGCGGATGGTCGTTTGATATATCCAGTCTTAAGGTGGCGGACAGCGTTCTGGTGTTCCAGCATGAAGATGACGAGCAGGTGACAATCCGCAATATCCGCCTGCAAATGGAACAAGATCCCCAACATCGTGGCTCATTTGAGTTTTCCGGGCGGGTTAATCGCGATCAGCGCGATCTCACATTATCCCTTAACGGTACGGTGGATGCTTCTGATTATCCGCATGATTTAACGGCGGCTATTGAACAAATTAACTGGCAGTTGCAGGGTGCCGATTTACCAAAACAAGGTATTCAGGGGCAGGGGAGTTTCCAGGTCCAGTGGCAGGAGTCACATAAACGCCTTTCATTTAACCAAATTAGTTTGACCGCCAATGACAGTACGCTGAGCGGGCAAGCACAGGTCACGTTGACAGAGAAACCGGAATGGCAGCTGAGACTGCAATTCCCGCAACTGAATCTTGACAACCTCATCCCCCTTAATGAAACAGCGAACGGTGAGAACGGTGCCGCGCAGCAAGGGCAGAGCCAATCAACGTTGCCGCGCCCGGTCATTTCTTCGCGTATTGATGAACCGGCCTATCAGGGACTGCAAGGCTTTACGGCTGATATTTTGTTGCAGGCCAGTAACGTGCGCTGGCGCGGAATGAATTTTACAGATGTTGCCACGCAAATGACCAACAAGTCGGGTTTGCTGGAAATTACTCAACTGCAGGGCAAACTTAACGGTGGACAGGTTTCACTGCCGGGCACGTTGGACGCGACATCAATAAATCCGCGGATAAACTTCCAGCCACGGCTGGAAAACGTTGAGATTGGCACCATTCTGAAGGCGTTTAACTATCCGATTTCGTTGACCGGAAAGATGTCACTGGCTGGTGATTTCTCCGGTGCTGACATAGATGCCGACGCATTCCGCCACAACTGGCAAGGACAGGCACATGTCGAAATGACCGACACACGCATGGAAGGGATGAACTTCCAGCAGATGATTCAGCAAGCGGTAGAACGTAATGGTGGTGATGTGAAGGCCGCTGAAAACTTCGATAACGTGACGCGTCTTGACCGCTTTACCACCGATTTGACGTTGAAGGATGGCGTCGTGACGTTAAACGACATGCAAGGTCAATCGCCCATGCTGGCGCTTTCCGGGGCTGGTACGTTGAATCTGGCGGAGCAAACCTGCGACACCCAGTTTGATATTCGGGTCGTGGGTGGCTGGAACGGAGAAAGCAAACTGATTGATTTCCTCAAAGAAACGCCAGTACCGCTGCGGGTTTATGGCAACTGGCAGCAACTTAATTACAGCCTGCAAGTGGATCAGTTACTGCGTAAACATCTACAGGATGAAGCAAAACGCCGTCTTAACGACTGGGCCGAGCGGAATAAAGATTCCCGCAATGGCAAAGATGTGAAGAAGTTGCTGGAGAAGATGTAGGTTACCTGGTGAGCTGTCCTGTAGGCCTGATAAGACGCGTAAAGCGTCGCATCAGGCCTACATGCCATCACACCTCGTACTCCATCTCGCCATCCTTATGCAGCGGAATAATCTGTACCTTCTGCACGCGATGGCTTTCCACCTGCAACGTTTTAAGCAAATAATTCCCCACCTGAACTTCTTCGCCAGGTTTTGGAATACGTTGCAAATATTCCATCAATAGCCCGGCAATGGTGTGATATTCACGTTTTTCATCCAGCGGCAACGGCACATATTGCACCAGATCTTCCAGCGGCATATGACCATTCGCCGTCCAGGAACCGTCCGCATTCTTCTGAATATCATGGCGGGCGTCGATCTCTTCCACTTCGTTCGGTAAGTTACCGGCAATGGTTTCAGTGACGTCACTTAATGTCACAATCCCTTCCACCGAGCCAAACTCATCCACCACAAAAGCAAAGTGTGTGCGGGCATTACGGAACTGCTCCAGGGCAGGTAACAACGGCAAGGTTTCCGGGAACACCAGCGGCTGGCGAATCAACACCCGCAGGTTGAGCGGTTCGCCGCGCAGTGACTGTTGTAACAGGTCGATAACGTGAACAACACCGAGCAAATCTTCTGCGTCATCGCCATCAGTAACGACAAGCCGCGTATGCTGATTTCGCTCCAGTAACTGGCGGATCTCATCTTCCGGCGCGTTGAGATCGATATGCTCAATATCGTGGCGCGACGTCATAATGCTGCTGACGGTACGCTGGTTAAGATTAAGTACCCGCTCAATCATCCGCCGTTCCTGCGGATTAAAGATTTGCTGGTTACCATGATCCACCAGCATAGACGCGGTTTCGGCGTCCAGTTCCGCATCTTCTTTTTGCCCGCTAAGCAGGCGCATTACCGCTTCGGTAGTCCGCTGGCGCAGTGTCTGGTTAGCGGAAAGAAAACGTCGCCGGTTAAAGATAGCCAACTGATTGAGCGCCTCGATCATCACCGAGAAACCAATGGCAGCGTACAGGTAGCCTTTCGGAATGACGAAGCCGAAACCTTCCGCCACCAGGCTAAAGCCAATCATCAACAGGAAGCTTAAGCAGAGAATAACGATCGTCGGGTGACTGTTAACAAACTGGGTTAACGGCTTGCTGGCCATCAACATCAGGCTAATAGCGATAACGACGGCGGCCATCATGACCAGTAAATGGTCGACCATCCCGACGGCGGTAATCACCGAGTCGAGTGAGAAGATGGCGTCCAGCACCACAATTTGTGTCACCACCCCCCAGAACTTCGCACCTTTGCGTTGTGTGGGGTTATTGCTGTCTTTCCCTTCCAGCCGTTCGTTCAACTCCATCGTGGCTTTGAACAACAGGAAGAAACCACCAAACAGCATGATTAAGTCGCGGGCGCTAAAGGTAAACGAGCGGAAGCTGAACAGCGGTTGAGTCAGGGTGACCAGCCAGGAGATTGACGCCAGCAGTAACAGGCGCATTAACATCGCCAGCAGGAGCCCGGTAACCCGTGCGCGGTCGCGCTGCTTAGGCGGTAGTTTTTCGGCGAGGATGGCAATAAAGACCAGGTTATCAATGCCGAGGACCAGTTCGATCACAATCAGCGTGATTAATCCAGCCCAGATAGACGGATCGGCAATCCATTCCATAGTAAGTACAAAACCTATTCGTTGTATGACAAATGTCACAATTCGATCATGGATAAATCGGGGCAAAAATGCAATGTTGCAGCACTATTTATCTCATATTATTTGAGGGTTATAACTTCACATTATCCCCGAATTATAAGTGGTAATAATAAAGTGTTATTTAAGAAATATCGCATGTGGAGACGCCATATTAAATATTGTCAACCTAAAGAAACTCCTAAAAACCATATTGAATGACACTTAATATAATTCTTAAAAATAGCCAATTGCCGAATTGTTACCTTGCCTGCTATTCCGTTAGCTGTAACACTTCCTCCTGCATTATTGGAGAGCCAATATTCAATTACCATAATGTCACCTTATATTCGGAAATTAATTTCCGCAATAACCCTTTCTCATCAACGACTGTATGCAGAGAGGGTTTGAAAAATTAAACTAAATCAGTGTATTGGTAGCTAAAAAGCCAGGGGCGGTAGCGTGTCTGGATGCCTGAAAGACCAGTCTGAATTATTCTGTCAATAGCCTGCGGATGAAATCAATTTTTTTAGGACTGATGCCAGTTAAATTTTTATTCAATTAACTGCAAGGTAAATGTGCATGGCGACATTGCTATTAATAGTGCACAGGATAATTACTCTGCCAAAGTGATAAATAAACAATGATGAAATCCAAAATGAAATTGATGCCATTATTGGTGTCAGTAACCTTGATAAGCGGTTGCACAGTACTTCCGGGCAGCAATATGTCGACGATGGGGAAAGACGTCATCAAACAGCAGGACGCTGATTTCGACCTCGACAAAATGGTGAATGTTTATCCGTTAACCCCGCGCCTGATTGATCAATTACGCCCACGACCCAACGTAGCGCGCCCCAATATGACGCTGGAAAGTGAGATCGCGAATTACCAGTATCGCGTCGGGCCGGGGGACGTTCTTAATGTCACCGTCTGGGATCACCCGGAACTCACCACGCCAGCCGGTCAGTACCGCAGCTCCAGCGACACCGGCAACTGGGTACAGCCTGACGGCACCATGTTCTACCCGTATATCGGCAAGGTTCACGTCGTGGGGAAAACGCTCGCTGAAATCCGCAGTGATATTACCGGGCGCTTAGCGACGTACATCTCTGACCCGCAGGTGGACGTTAATATCGCCGCCTTCCGCTCGCAAAAAGCCTATATCTCCGGTCAGGTGAATAAATCCGGTCAACAGGCGATTACCAACGTGCCTCTGACCATTCTCGACGCTATCAACGCCGCAGGTGGCCTGACCGACACCGCTGACTGGCGCAACGTGGTGCTAACACACAATGGTCGTGAAGAGCGCATTTCTTTGCAGGCGCTGATGCAAAACGGCGACCTCAATCAGAACCGACTGCTTTACCCCGGCGATATTCTTTACGTGCCACGTAATGATGATCTGAAAGTGTTTGTGATGGGTGAAGTGAAGAAACAGAGCACCCTGAAAATGGACTTTAGCGGCATGACCCTGACTGAAGCCCTGGGCAATGCTGAAGGCATCGACATGACCACCTCCAACGCCAGCGGCATCTTTGTCATTCGTCCGCTGAAAGGCGAGAGCGGGCGTAACGGCAAGATTGCCAATATCTACCAGCTGGATATGTCCGATGCGACGTCGCTGGTAATGGCGACAGAATTCCGCCTGCAACCTTATGACGTGGTGTATGTCACCACCGCCCCGGTATCCCGCTGGAACCGTCTGATCAATCAGTTGCTGCCAACTATTAGCGGTGTCCGTTACATGACGGATACAGCCAGCGACATTCATAACTGGTAATCGTCATGTTTAACAACATTTTAGTTGTCTGTGTCGGCAATATTTGCCGTTCCCCGACGGCGGAACGCTTACTGCAACGTTATCACCCGGAGCTGAAAGTGGAGTCCGCTGGACTCGGCGCGCTGGTCGGTAAGGGCGCTGACCCTACTGCTATCAGCGTCGCCGCAGAACATCAACTGTCTCTGGAAGGTCACTGTGCACGGCAAATCAGCCGTCGCCTGTGTCGCAACTACGACCTGATTTTGACCATGGAAAAGCGCCATATCGAACGCTTATGCGAGATGGCACCTGAGATGCGCGGCAAAGTGATGCTGTTTGGTCACTGGGATAACGAATGTGAAATCCCCGATCCGTATCGCAAAAGCCGGGAAACGTTTGCAGCGGTGTACACATTACTTGAACGGTCTGCCCGCCAGTGGGCGCAGGCATTGAACGCAGAGCAGGTATAAGAATGACAGAAAAAGTAAAACAACATGCCGCTCCGGTAACGGGCAGTGATGAAATCGATATTGGTCGCCTGGTCGGCACCGTCATTGAAGCGCGCTGGTGGGTGATTGGCATCACCGCTGTATTTGCCCTCTGTTCCGTGGTTTACACTTTCTTCGCCACGCCGATTTATAGTGCCGACGCACTGGTACAAATCGAGCAAAACAGTGGCAATTCGTTAGTGCAGGACATTGGTTCGGCATTAGCCAACAAACCGCCAGCATCGGACGCCGAGATCCAGTTGATTCGTTCGCGTCTGGTGCTTGGTAAAACGGTGGACGATCTCGACCTCGATATTGCGGTGAGCAAAAACACGTTCCCGATTTTCGGTGCGGGCTGGGATCGCCTGATGGGACGTCAGAACGAGACGGTGAAAGTGACCACCTTTAACCGCCCGAAAGAGATGGCGGATCGGGTGTTTACGCTTAATGTGCTTGATGACAAAAACTACACCCTGAGCAGTGATGGCGGCTTTAGCGCCCGTGGGCAAGCGGGCCAGATGCTGAAAAAAGAAGGCGTCACGCTGATGGTTGAAGCTATTCACGCCAGCCCGGGGAGTGAGTTTACCGTCACCAAATACTCCACGCTGGGGATGATCAACCAACTGCAAAACAGCCTGACGGTAACGGAGAACGGCAAAGACGCAGGCGTACTGAGCTTGACTTATACCGGTGAAGATCGCGAACAGATCCGCGACATTCTTAACAGCATCGCCCGTAACTATCAGGAGCAAAATATTGAGCGCAAATCGGCGGAAGCGTCGAAAAGCCTCGCCTTCCTCGCGCAACAGTTACCGGAAGTACGTAGCCGCCTTGATGTTGCCGAAAACAAACTGAATGCCTTCCGTCAGGATAAAGATTCTGTTGATCTGCCGCTGGAAGCGAAAGCGGTGCTCGATTCGATGGTGAACATCGACGCGCAGTTGAACGAACTGACCTTTAAAGAGGCGGAAATCTCCAAGCTGTACACCAAAGTTCATCCGGCGTACCGCACGCTGCTGGAGAAACGGCAGGCGCTGGAAGACGAAAAAGCCAAACTTAATGGTCGCGTAACGGCGATGCCGAAAACCCAGCAGGAAATTGTCCGTCTGACCCGCGATGTCGAGTCTGGGCAGCAGGTCTATATGCAACTGCTGAATAAAGAACAGGAGCTGAAAATCACCGAAGCCAGCACCGTCGGCGATGTGCGCATTGTTGACCCGGCAATCACCCAGCCTGGCGTGCTAAAACCGAAGAAAGGGCTGATTATCCTCGGGGCGATTATCCTTGGCCTGATGCTCTCTATCGTGGGTGTGCTGCTGCGCTCGTTGTTTAATCGCGGCATCGAAAGCCCGCAGGTGCTGGAAGAACACGGTATCAGTGTCTATGCCAGCATCCCGCTGTCGGAGTGGCAGAAAGCGCGCGATAGCGTCAAAACCATCAAAGGGATTAAACGCTATAAACAGAGCCAGCTACTGGCGGTGGGGAATCCAACCGATCTGGCGATTGAAGCCATCCGCAGTCTGCGTACCAGTTTGCACTTCGCGATGATGCAGGCACAGAACAATGTGTTGATGATGACCGGGGTTAGCCCGTCAATCGGTAAAACCTTTGTCTGCGCCAACCTGGCGGCGGTGATTAGCCAGACCAATAAACGGGTGTTGTTGATCGACTGCGATATGCGCAAAGGTTACACCCACGAGCTGTTGGGCACTAATAACGTTAATGGCCTGTCGGAAATTCTGATTGGACAGGGCGATATTACTACCGCGGCTAAACCGACCTCTATTGCCAAATTTGACCTGATCCCGCGCGGTCAGGTACCGCCAAATCCTTCTGAACTGTTGATGAGCGAACGCTTTGCCGAACTGGTGAACTGGGCGAGTAAAAACTACGACCTGGTGTTGATTGATACGCCGCCGATTCTGGCAGTGACCGATGCGGCAATTGTTGGTCGTCATGTCGGAACCACGTTAATGGTGGCGCGTTATGCGGTCAACACATTGAAAGAAGTGGAAACCAGTCTGAGCCGCTTTGAGCAAAACGGTATTCCGGTGAAAGGGGTGATTCTGAACTCCATCTTCCGCCGCGCCAGCGCGTATCAGGATTATGGCTATTACGAATACGAATATAAGTCGGATGCGAAATAACGACGCTTGCATTCGCACCGCCCCGTAGGCCGGATAAGGCGTTCACGCCGCATCCGGCAAGCAAACCAGCTCATAAGCCGGGAGAACAACCTATGAAAGACAATCCGCTGATTTCAATCTATATGCCGACCTGGAACCGCCAACAACTGGCGATTCGGGCGATAAAATCGGTCCTGCGCCAGGACTACAACAACTGGGAGATGATTATCGTGGATGATTGCTCCACCTCCTGGGAACAACTACAACAGTACGTCACCGCCCTCAACGATCCGCGCATCACTTACATTCACAACGACATTAACAGCGGGGCGTGCGCGGTACGTAACCAGGCGATTATGCTGGCGCAAGGGGAATACATCACCGGGATCGATGACGACGATGAATGGACACCCAACCGCCTGAGCGTCTTCCTCGCCCATAAACAGCAACTGGTCACTCACGCCTTTTTGTACGCTAACGACTACGTTTGCCAGGGCGAAGTTTATTCCCAACCGGCAAGCTTGCCGCTGTATCCCAAATCGCCGTATTCACGCCGCCTGTTTTACAAACGCAATATCATTGGCAATCAGGTCTTTACCTGGGCGTGGCGTTTCAAAGAGTGCTTGTTCGATACCGAACTGAAAGCGGCACAGGATTACGACATCTTCCTGCGGATGGTGGTGGAGTACGGCGAACCGTGGAAAGTGGAAGAGGCGACGCAGATCCTGCATATCAATCACGGCGAAATGCAGATCACCTCGTCACCGAAAAAATTCTCCGGATACTTCCACTTTTACCGCAAGCACAAAGACAAATTCGACCGCGCCAGCAAAAAATATCAGCTGTTTACCCTCTACCAGATCCGCAATAAACGCATGACCTGGCGCACTTTGCTGACGCTGCTGTCGGTGCGTAACGGCAAACGTCTGGCTGATGGTATTCGGGGGCGCTAAAGATGCTGGAAGATCTGCGCGCCAACAGCTGGAGTTTACGCCCGTGCTGCATGGTTCTTGCCTATCGTGCCGCTCATTTTTGTTCGGTGTGGCGCAAAAAGAACGTCCTCAACAATCTTTGGGCGGCCCCGCTGCTGGTGCTGTATCGCATTATCACCGAATGCTTTTTCGGTTATGAAATCCAGGCCGCCGCGACCATAGGCCGACGCTTTACTATCCATCACGGTTACGCCGTAGTGATCAATAAAAACGTGGTCGCGGGGGATGATTTCACCATTCGTCACGGCGTCACTATCGGCAATCGTGGTGCCGATAACATGGCATGTCCACACATTGGCAACGGCGTCGAACTCGGTGCCAACGTCATTATTCTTGGTGATATCACGATTGGTAACAACGTCACCGTGGGCGCGGGCAGCGTGGTGCTCGACTCTGTCCCGGACAACGCGCTGGTGGTGGGAGAAAAAGCGCGAGTGAAGGTAATTAAATGAATATTCTGCAATTTAATGTGCGACTGGCGGAAGGCGGGGCAGCAGGTGTGGCGTTAGATCTCCACCAGCGCGCGCTGCAACAGGGGCTGGCGTCACATTTTGTCTACGGCTACGGCAAAGGCGGCAAAGAGAGCGTCAGCCATCAGAACTATCCGCAGGTCATCAAACATACGCCACGGATGACCGCGATGGCGAACATTGCGTTGTTTCGTCTGCTTAATCGCGATCTGTTCGGCAATTTCAATGAGTTATATCGCACCATTACTCGCACACCGGGCCCGGTGGTTCTGCATTTTCATGTGCTGCACAGCTACTGGTTGAATCTTAAGAGCGTGGTGCGCTTTTGCGAAAAAGTGAAAAACCATAAACCGGATGTCACTCTGGTCTGGACGCTACACGACCATTGGAGCGTTACCGGACGCTGCGCCTTTACCGACGGTTGCGAAGGCTGGAAAACGGGCTGCCAGAAATGCCCGACCTTAAATAACTATCCACCGGTGAAGATTGATCGCGCGCACCAGCTGGTGGCGGGTAAACGCCAGTTATTCCGCGAGATGCTGGCACTGGGCTGTCAGTTTATTTCCCCCAGCCAGCATGTGGCTGATGCTTTCAATAGTCTGTACGGTCCAGGGCGTTGCCGGATTATCAATAATGGCATTGATATGGCAACCGAAGCGATTCTGGCGGACTTGCCTCCGGTACGCGAAACCCAGGGCAAGCCGAAAATCGCAGTGGTGGCGCATGATCTGCGTTACGACGGCAAAACTAAGCAGCAACTGGTGCGCGAGATGATGGCGCTGAGCGACAAAATCGAACTGCATACTTTCGGTAAGTTCTCGCCGTTCACCGCTGGTAACGTTGTTAATCACGGCTTTGAAACTGACAAGCGCAAGTTGATGAGCGCGCTCAACCAGATGGATGCGCTGGTGTTCAGTTCTCGCGTCGATAACTACCCGCTGATTTTGTGTGAGGCGTTATCGATTGGCGTGCCGGTGATTGCCACCCATAGCGACGCGGCGCGGGAAGTGCTGCAAAAATCCGGCGGTAAAACCGTCAGCGAAGAAGAGGTGCTGCAACTGGTGCAGTTAAGCAAACCGGAAATCGCACAGGCGATATTTGGTACCACGCTGGCTGAGTTCAGCCAGCGCAGCCGCGCCGCCTACAGTGGACAACAGATGCTGGAGGAGTATGTCAACTTCTATCAGAATCTGTAGCTACCTGCTGCTGCCGCTGATCTACCTGCTGGTTAACGTCAAAATCGCCCAGCTTGGCGAAAGTTTCCCCATCACCATCGTCACTTTTTTACCTGTCTTGTTACTGCTGTTTTTAGAGCGCATCAGCGTTAAAAAATTGATGATTGCCTTAGGGATTGGCGCGGGGCTCACGGCGTTTAACTACCTGTTTGGTCAGTCGTTGGATGCCGGTAAATACGTCACTTCAACCATGCTGTTTGTCTATATTGTGATCATTATTGGCATGGTGTGGAGTATTCGCTTTAAAACGATTTCGCCCCACAACCACCGCAAGATATTACGCTTTTTTTATCTGGTGGTCGGGTTGGTGGTGGCGCTGGCGGCGGTGGAGATGGCGCAAATTATCCTCACCGGTGGCAGCAGTATTATGGAGTCGATTTCGAAATATCTGATTTACAGCAACAGCTATGTGCTGAATTTCATCAAATTCGGCGGCAAGCGCACGACAGCACTTTATTTCGAACCGGCATTTTTCGCTCTGGCATTAATCTCAATTTGGCTCAGCATCAAACAGTTTGGTATCAAAACGCCTAAAACCGATGCTATGATTCTCGCAGGGATAATATTATCCGGATCGTTTTCAGGGGTTATGACCTTTATCCTGTTTTATTTGCTGGAGTGGGCATTTCAATATCTGAATAAAGAGGCGATTAAGAAAAAGTTACCGTTAGCATTGATTTCTATGGCTGTATTCCTGGTTGGTGTGGTAATTGCATTTCCTTATATTTCCACCCGTCTGGGCGATTTAGGTACGGAAGGATCGTCATCATATTATCGTATTGTCGGTCCGCTGGTGATGGTCGGTTATTCTTTGACCCATATTGACGGTGTAGTCAGATTTGGCTCACTTTATGAATATGTCGCATCATTCGGAATATTTAACGGTGCGGATGTCGGAAAAACCATAGACAATGGTTTGTATCTGCTGATTATTTATTTTTCCTGGTTCGCGGTGCTTTTATCACTGTGGTACATGGGGAAAGTGATAAAAATGATGATCAACGCTTTTGGTGATAACCGCAATTTTCGCGTGCAATTATATCTTTTTACTCCGGTATCGCTGTTTTTTACCGGTTCGATATTTAGCCCGGAATATGCATTTTTAATCGTCTGTCCGTTTATTTTGCGAAAAGCGTTAAATATTACGAGGTAAGAATAAGAGCATGTTGCTTAGCATAATCACTGTCGCGTTTCGTAACCTCGCAGGGATAGTCAAAACACATGCCTCGCTGGCGCATCTGGCGCAGGCGGACGTTATCAGCTTCGAATGGATTGTTGTTGATGGCGGTTCCAACGACGGCACCCGTGAGTATCTGGAAAATCTCAATGGTATCTATAACCTACGCTTTGTCAGCGAACCAGATAACGGTATCTACGACGCCATGAACAAAGGTATTGAAATGGCGCAAGGCAAGTTCGCGCTGTTTCTCAATTCAGGCGATATTTTTCATCAGGATGCCGCAAATTTTGTCCGTAAGTTAAAAGTGCAAAAAGATAACATGATGATCACCGGCGATGCGCTGCTGGATTTTGGCGATGGGCATAAAATTAAACGTAGCGCCAAACCGGGTTGGTATATTTACCACAGCCTGCCCGCCAGTCATCAGGCGATATTTTTCCCGGTGTCCGGCTTGAAGAAATGGCGTTATGACCTGGAATATAAAGTTTCTTCCGATTACGCGCTGGCGGCCAAAATGTATAAAGCCGGTTATGCATTTAAAAAACTCAATGGCCTGGTGTCTGAATTTTCTATGGGTGGGGTATCTACCACCAATAATATGGAATTGTGTGCTGACGCCAAAAAAGTCCAACGGCAGATATTGCACGTGCCTGGCTTTTGGGCTGAATTATCCTGGCATTTACGCCAACATACGACCTCAAAGACGAAAGCCTTATATAACAAAAGCTGAATATAAGGGAAAACGATGCAGGATTTAAGTGGATTCTCGGTGCCGAAAGGGTTCCGGGGTGGCAACGCTATTAAAGTGCAATTGTGGTGGGCAGTACAGGCAACAATATTTGCCTGGTCGCCACAAGTATTGTATCGCTGGCGGGCATTTTTATTACGTTTATTCGGCGCAAAAATAGGAAAAAACGTAGTTATTCGTCCGTCAGTAAAAATTACCTATCCGTGGAAATTAACCTTAGGTGATTACGCATGGGTCGGCGATGAGGTCAATTTATATACCCTCGGTGAAATAACCATTGGCGCACATTCGGTGATATCGCAAAAAAGTTATTTATGCACCGGGAGCCACGACCATGCAAGTCAACATTTCACCATTAACGCCACGCCTATTGTGATTGGCGAGAAATGCTGGCTGGCAACCGATGTCTTTGTTGCCCCTGGCGTCACGATCGGCGACGGCACCGTCGTGGGTGCGCGAAGCAGTGTTTTTAAATCGCTTCCGGCAAATGTGGTTTGCCGGGGGAACCCCGCAGTGGTGATACGCAAACGCGTTGAAACTGAATAAATTCAAAAAATACAGAGGAATAAGACATGTCAAAAGTCGCTCTCATCACCGGTGTAACCGGACAAGACGGTTCTTACCTGGCAGAGTTTCTGCTGGAAAAAGGTTACGAGGTGCATGGTATTAAGCGTCGTGCATCGTCATTCAACACCGAGCGCGTGGATCACATTTATCAGGATCCGCACACCTGCAACCCGAAATTCCATCTGCATTATGGCGACCTGAGTGATACCTCCAACCTGACGCGCATTTTGCGTGAAGTGCAGCCGGATGAAGTGTACAACCTGGGCGCAATGAGCCACGTTGCGGTTTCTTTTGAGTCACCGGAATATACCGCAGACGTCGATGCGATGGGTACGCTGCGCCTGCTCGAGGCGATCCGCTTCCTCGGTCTGGAAAAGAAAACCCGTTTCTATCAGGCTTCTACTTCTGAACTGTACGGTCTGGTGCAGGAAATTCCGCAGAAAGAGACCACGCCGTTCTACCCGCGATCTCCGTATGCGGTTGCCAAACTGTACGCCTACTGGATCACCGTTAACTACCGCGAATCCTACGGCATGTACGCCTGTAACGGCATTCTCTTTAACCATGAATCCCCGCGCCGTGGCGAGACTTTCGTTACCCGCAAAATCACCCGCGCAATCGCCAACATCGCCCAGGGGCTGGAGTCGTGCCTGTATCTCGGCAATATGGATTCCCTGCGTGACTGGGGCCATGCCAAAGACTACGTAAAAATGCAGTGGATGATGCTGCAACAGGAACAACCGGAAGATTTCGTTATCGCGACCGGCGTTCAGTACTCCGTACGTCAGTTCGTGGAAATGGCGGCAGCACAGTTGGGCATCAAACTGCGCTTTGAAGGCACGGGTGTTGAAGAGAAGGGCATTGTGGTTTCCGTCACCGGGCATGACGCGCCGGGCGTTAAACCGGGCGATGTGATTATCGCCGTTGACCCGCGTTACTTCCGTCCGGCGGAAGTTGAAACGCTGCTCGGCGACCCGACCAAAGCGCACGAAAAACTGGGCTGGAAACCGGAAATCACCCTCAGAGAGATGGTGTCTGAAATGGTGGCTAATGACCTCGAAGCGGCGAAAAAACACTCTCTGCTGAAATCTCACGGCTACGACGTGGCGATCGCGCTGGAGTCATAAGCATGAGTAAACAACGCATTTTTATCGCTGGCCATCGCGGAATGGTCGGTTCCGCCATCAGGCGACAGCTCGAACAGCGCGGTGATGTGGAGCTGGTATTACGCACCCGCGATGAACTGAACCTGCTGGACAGCCGCGCGGTGCATGATTTCTTTGCCAGCGAACGTATTGACCAGGTCTATCTGGCGGCGGCGAAAGTGGGCGGCATTGTTGCCAACAACACCTATCCGGCGGATTTCATCTACCAGAACATGATGATTGAGAGCAACATCATTCACGCCGCGCATCAGAACGACGTGAACAAACTGCTGTTTCTCGGATCGTCCTGTATCTACCCGAAACTGGCAAAACAGCCGATGGCAGAAAGCGAGTTGTTGCAGGGTACGCTGGAGCCGACCAACGAGCCTTATGCCATTGCCAAAATCGCCGGGATCAAACTGTGTGAATCTTACAACCGCCAGTACGGACGGGATTACCGCTCAGTCATGCCAACCAACCTGTACGGGCCACACGACAACTTCCACCCGAGTAATTCGCATGTGATCCCAGCATTGCTGCGTCGCTTCCATGAGGCGACGGCACAGAATGCGCCGGACGTGGTGGTGTGGGGCAGCGGTACGCCGATGCGCGAATTTCTACACGTTGATGATATGGCAGCGGCGAGCATTCATGTGATGGAGCTGGCGCACGAAGTCTGGCAGGAGAACACCCGGCCGATGCTGTCGCACATTAACGTCGGCACGGGCGTTGACTGCACTATCCGCGAGCTGGCGCAAACCATCGCCAAAGTGGTGGGTTACAAAGGTCGGGTGGTTTTTGATGCCAGTAAACCGGATGGCACACCGCGCAAACTGCTGGATGTGACGCGCCTGCATCAGCTTGGCTGGTATCACGAAATCTCACTGGAAGCGGGGCTTGCCAGCACTTACCAGTGGTTCCTTGAGAATCAAGACCGCTTTCGGGGGTAATGATGTTTTTACGTCAGGAAGACTTTGCCACGGTAGTGCGCTCCACACCGCTTGTCTCTCTCGACTTTATTGTCGAGAACAGTCGCGGCGAGTTTCTGCTTGGCAAAAGAACCAACCGCCCGGCGCAGGGTTACTGGTTTGTGCCGGGAGGGCGCGTGCAGAAAGACGAAACGCTGGAAGCCGCATTTGAGCGGCTGACGATGGCGGAACTGGGGCTGCGTCTACCGATAACAGTAGGCCAGTTTTACGGTGTCTGGCAGCACTTTTATGACGATAACTTCTCCGGCACGGAATTCACCACTCACTATGTGGTGCTCGGTTTTCGCTTCAGAGTAGCGGAAGATGAGCTGTTACTGCCGGATGAGCAGCATGACGATTACCGCTGGCTGACGCCGGACGCGTTGCTCGCCAGTGACAATGTTCACGCTAACAGCCGCGCCTATTTTCTCTCTGAGAAGCGTGCCGGAGTACCCGGATTATGAAAATACTGGTCTACGGCATTAACTACTCGCCGGAGTTAACCGGCATCGGCAAGTACACCGGCGAGATGGTGGAATGGTTGGCAGCACAAGGTCATGAGGTGCGGGTTATTACCGCGCCGCCTTACTACCCGCAGTGGCAGGTGGGCGAGAACTATTCCGCCTGGCGGTACAAACGGGAAGAGGGGGCCGCCACGGTGTGGCGCTGCCCGCTGTACGTGCCAAAACAGCCGAGCACCCTGAAACGCCTGTTGCATCTCGGCAGTTTTGCCGTCAGCAGTTTCTTTCCACTGATGGCGCAACGTCGCTGGAAGCCGGATCGCATTATCGGCGTGGTGCCAACGCTGTTTTGCACGCCGGGAATGCGGCTGCTGGCGAAACTGTCTGGTGCGCGCACGGTGCTCCATATTCAGGATTACGAAGTGGACGCCATGCTGGGGCTGGGCCTTGCCGGAAAAGGCAAAGGCGGCAAAGTGGCACAGCTGGCAACGGCGTTCGAACGTAGCGGACTGCATAACGTCGATAACGTCTCCACGATTTCGCGCTCAATGATGAATAAAGCTATCGAAAAAGGCGTGGCGGCGGAAAACGTCATCTTCTTCCCCAACTGGTCAGAAATTGCCCGTTTTCAGCATGTCGCAGACGCCGATGTTGATGCCCTTCGTAACCAGCTTGGCCTGCCGGATAACAAAAAAATCATTCTTTACTCCGGCAATATTGGTGAAAAGCAGGGGCTGGAAAACGTTATTGAAGCTGCCGATCGCCTGCGCGATGAACCGCTTATTTTTGCCATTGTCGGGCAGGGCGGCGGCAAAGCGCGGCTGGAAAAAATGGCGCAGCAGCGTGGACTGCGCAACATGCAATTTTTTCCGCTGCAATCGTATGACGCTTTACCCGCATTGCTGAAGATGGGGGATTGCCATCTGGTGGTGCAAAAACGCGGCGCGGCAGATGCCGTATTGCCGTCGAAACTGACCAATATTCTGGCGGTAGGCGGTAACGCGGTGATTACCGCAGAAGCCCACACAGAACTGGGGCAGCTTTGCGAAACCTTTCCGGGCATTGCGGTTTGCGTGGAACCGGAATCGGTCGAGGCGCTGGTGGCGGGGATTCGTCAGGCGTTCCTGCTGCCCAAACACAACACGGTGGCACGTGAATATGCCGAACGCACGCTCGATAAAGAGAACGTGTTACGTCAATTTATAAATGATATTCGGGGATAATTATGGCGCAGTCGAAACTCTATCCAGTTGTGATGGCAGGTGGCTCCGGTAGCCGCTTATGGCCGCTTTCCCGCGTACTTTACCCCAAGCAGTTTTTATGCCTGAAAGGCGATCTCACCATGCTGCAAACCACCATCTGCCGCCTGAACGGCGTGGAGTGCGAAAGCCCGGTGGTGATTTGCAATGAGCAGCACCGCTTTATTGTCGCGGAACAGCTGCGTCAACTGAACAAACTCACCGAGAACATTATTCTCGAACCGGCAGGGCGTAACACCGCACCTGCCATTGCGCTGGCGGCGCTGGCGGCAAAACGTCATAGCCCGGAGAACGACCCATTAATGCTGGTGCTGGCGGCGGATCATGTGATTGCCGACGAAGATGCGTTCCGCGCCGCCGTGCGTAACGCCATGCCGTATGCTGAAGCGGGCAAGCTGGTGACCTTCGGCATTGTGCCGGATCTACCTGAAACCGGATATGGCTATATTCGTCGCGGTGAAGTGTCTGCGGGTGAGCAGGATACGGTGGCCTTTGAAGTGGCGCAGTTTGTCGAAAAACCGAATCTGGAAACCGCTCAGGCCTATGTGGCAAGCGGCGAATATTACTGGAACAGCGGCATGTTCCTGTTCCGTGCCGGACGCTATCTCGAAGAACTGAAAAAATATCGCCCGGATATTCTCGATGCCTGCGAAAAAGCGATGAGCGCCGTCGATCCGGATCTCGATTTTATTCGTGTGGATGAAGAGGCGTTTCTCGCCTGTCCGGAAGAGTCGGTGGATTACGCGGTCATGGAACGCACGGCAGATGCCGTTGTGGTGCCGATGGATGCGGGCTGGAGCGATGTCGGTTCCTGGTCTTCATTATGGGAGATCAGCGCCCACACCGCCGAGGGCAACGTTTGCCATGGCGATGTGATTAATCACAAAACTGAAAACAGCTATGTGTATGCCGAATCTGGCCTGGTCACCACCGTCGGGGTGAAAGATTTGGTGGTAGTGCAGACCAAAGATGCAGTGCTGATTGCCGACCGTAATGCGGTGCAGGATGTGAAAAAAGTGGTCGAGCAGATCAAAGCCGATGGTCGCCATGAGCATCGGGTGCATCGCGAAGTGTATCGTCCGTGGGGCAAATATGACTCTATCGACGCGGGCGACCGCTACCAGGTGAAACGCATCACCGTGAAACCGGGCGAAGGTTTGTCGGTACAGATGCATCATCACCGCGCGGAACACTGGGTGGTTGTCGCGGGAACGGCAAAAGTCACTATCGACGGTGATATCAAACTGCTTGGTGAAAACGAGTCCATTTATATTCCGCTGGGGGCGACGCATTGCCTGGAAAACCCGGGGAAAATTCCGCTCGATTTAATTGAAGTGCGCTCCGGCTCTTATCTCGAAGAGGATGATGTGGTGCGCTTCGCGGATCGCTACGGACGGGTGTAAACGTCGCATCAGGCGCTGTTTGTCGGATGCGGCGTGAACGCCTTATCCGACCTACGGTTCGGGTTTGTAGGCCTGATAAGACGCGGCAGCGTCGCATCAGGCAATGAATGCGAAACCGCGATGTAAATAACGACAAAAACAAAATTGGCCGTTTCGGTCAGGGCCAACTATTGCCTGAAAAAGGGTAACGATATGAAAAAGTTAACCTGCTTTAAAGCCTATGATATTCGCGGGAAATTAGGCGAAGAACTGAATGAAGATATCGCCTGGCGCATTGGTCGCGCCTATGGCGAATTTCTCAAACCGAAAACCATTGTGTTAGGCGGTGATGTCCGCCTCACCAGCGAAACCTTAAAACTGGCGCTGGCGAAAGGTTTACAGGATGCGGGCGTCGACGTGCTGGATATTGGTATGTCCGGCACCGAAGAAATCTATTTCGCCACGTTCCATCTCGGTGTGGATGGCGGCATTGAAGTTACCGCCAGCCATAACCCGATGGATTACAACGGCATGAAACTGGTGCGCGAAGGGGCTCGCCCGATCAGCGGCGATACCGGACTGCGCGACGTCCAGCGTCTGGCAGAAGCCAACGACTTTCCTCCCGTCGATGAAACCAAACGCGGTCGCTATCAGCAAATCAATCTGCGTGACGCTTACGTTGATCACCTGTTCGGTTATATCAACGTCAAAAACCTCACGCCGCTCAAGCTGGTGATTAACTCCGGGAACGGCGCGGCGGGTCCGGTGGTGGACGCCATTGAAGCCCGCTTTAAAGCCCTCGGCGCACCCGTGGAATTAATCAAAGTGCACAACACGCCGGACGGCAATTTCCCCAACGGTATTCCTAACCCGCTACTGCCGGAATGTCGCGACGACACCCGCAATGCGGTCATCAAACACGGCGCGGATATGGGCATTGCCTTTGATGGCGATTTTGACCGCTGTTTCCTGTTTGACGAAAAAGGGCAGTTTATTGAGGGCTACTACATTGTCGGCCTGCTGGCAGAAGCGTTCCTCGAAAAAAATCCCGGCGCGAAGATCATCCACGATCCACGTCTCTCCTGGAACACCGTTGATGTGGTGACTGCCGCAGGCGGCACCCCGGTAATGTCGAAAACCGGACACGCCTTTATTAAAGAACGTATGCGCAAGGAAGACGCCATCTACGGTGGCGAAATGAGCGCCCACCATTACTTCCGTGATTTCGCTTACTGCGACAGCGGCATGATCCCGTGGCTGCTGGTCGCCGAACTGGTGTGTCTGAAAGGAAAAACGCTGGGCGAACTGGTGCGCGACCGGATGGCGGCATTCCCGGCAAGCGGTGAGATCAACAGCAAACTGGCGCAACCCGTTGAGGCGATTAACCGCGTGGAACAGCATTTTAGCCGTGAGGCACTGGCGGTGGATCGTACCGATGGCATCAGCATGACCTTTGCCGACTGGCGCTTTAATCTGCGCTCCTCCAACACCGAACCGGTGGTGCGGTTGAATGTGGAATCACGCGGTGATGTGCCGCTGATGGAAGCGCGAACGCGAACTCTGCTGACGTTGCTGAACGAGTAATGTCGGATCTTCCCTTACCCCCACTGCGGGTAAGGGGCTAAAAACAGGAACAACGATGACAAATCTAAAAAAGCGCGAGCGAGCGAAAACCAATGCATCGTTAATCTCTATGGTGCAACGCTTTTCAGATATCACCATCATGTTTGCCGGGCTATGGCTGGTTTGCGAAGTGAGCGGACTGTCATTCCTCTACATGCACCTGTTGGTGGCGCTGATTACGCTGGTGGTGTTCCAGATGCTGGGCGGCATCACCGATTTTTATCGCTCATGGCGCGGTGTTCGGGCAGCGACAGAATTTGCCCTGTTGCTACAAAACTGGACGTTAAGCGTGATTTTCAGCGCCGGACTGGTGGCGTTCAACAATGATTTCGACACGCAATTGAAAATCTGGCTGGCGTGGTATGGGCTGACCAGCATCGGACTGGTGGTTTGCCGTTCATGTATTCGTATTGGGGCGGGCTGGCTGCGTAATCATGGCTATAACAAGCGCATGGTCGCGGTGGCGGGGGATTTAGCCGCCGGACAAATGCTGATGGAGAGCTTCCGTAATCAGCCGTGGTTAGGGTTTGAAGTGGTGGGCGTTTACCACGACCCGAAACCGGGTGGCGTTTCTAACGACTGGGCGGGTAATCTGCAACAGCTGGTCGAGGATGCGAAAGCGGGCAAGATTCATAACGTCTATATCGCGATGCAGATGTGCGACGGCGCGCGAGTGAAAAAACTGGTCCATCAACTGGCGGACACCACCTGTTCGGTGCTGCTGATCCCCGATGTCTTTACCTTCAACATTCTCCATTCACGTCTCGAAGAGATGAACGGCGTACCGGTGGTGCCGCTGTATGACACGCCGCTTTCCGGGGTTAACCGCCTGATAAAACGTGCAGAAGACATTGTGCTGGCGACGCTTATCCTGCTGCTGATCTCCCCGGTGCTGTGCTGCATTGCGCTGGCGGTGAAACTGAGCTCACCGGGACCGGTTATTTTCCGCCAGACTCGCTACGGCATGGATGGCAAGCCGATCAAAGTGTGGAAGTTCCGTTCCATGAAAGTGATGGAGAACGACAAAGTGGTGACCCAGGCGACGCAGAACGATCCGCGCGTCACCAAAGTGGGGAATTTTCTGCGCCGCACCTCGCTGGATGAATTGCCGCAGTTTATCAATGTGCTGACCGGGGGGATGTCGATTGTCGGTCCGCGTCCGCATGCGGTGGCGCATAACGAACAGTATCGCCAGCTCATTGAAGGCTACATGCTGCGCCATAAAGTGAAACCGGGCATTACCGGCTGGGCGCAGATTAACGGCTGGCGCGGCGAAACCGACACGCTGGAGAAAATGGAAAAACGCGTCGAGTTCGACCTTGAGTACATCCGCGAATGGAGCGTCTGGTTCGATATCAAAATCGTTTTCCTGACGGTATTCAAAGGTTTCGTTAACAAAGCGGCATATTGATATGAGCTTACGTGAAAAAACCATCAGCGGCGCGAAGTGGTCGGCGATTGCCACGGTGATCATCATCGGCCTCGGTCTGGTGCAAATGACTGTGCTGGCGCGGATTATAGATAACCACCAGTTCGGTTTGCTGACTGTGTCGCTGGTGATCATTGCGCTGGCAGATACGCTTTCTGACTTCGGTATCGCTAACTCCATTATTCAGCGAAAAGAAATCAGCCACCTTGAACTCACCACGCTGTACTGGCTGAACGTTGGGCTGGGGCTTGTGGTGTGCGTGGCGGTGTTTTTGTTGAGTGATCTCATCGGTGACGTGTTGAATAACCCGGACCTGGCACCGTTGATTAAAACATTGTCGCTGGCGTTTGTGGTTATCCCCCACGGGCAACAGTTCCGCGCGTTGATGCAAAAGGAGCTGGAGTTCAACAAAATCGGCATGATCGAAACCAGCGCGGTGCTGGCGGGCTTCACTTTTACAGTGGTTAGCGCCCATTTCTGGCCGCTGGCGATGACCGCGATTCTCGGTTATCTGGTCAATAGTGCGGTGAGAACGCTGCTGTTTGGCTACTTTGGCCGCAAAATTTATCGCCCCGGTCTGCATTTCTCGCTGGCGTCGGTGGCACCAAACTTACGTTTTGGTGCCTGGCTGACGGCGGACAGCATCATCAACTATCTCAACACCAACCTTTCAACGCTGGTGCTGGCGCGTATTCTCGGCGCGGGCGTAGCAGGGGGATACAACCTGGCGTACAACGTGGCCGTTGTGCCGCCGATGAAGCTGAACCCAATCATCACCCGCGTGTTGTTTCCGGCATTTGCCAAAATTCAGGACGACACCGAAAAGCTGCGCGTTAACTTCTACAAGCTGCTGTCGGTAGTGGGGATTATCAACTTTCCGGCGCTGCTGGGGCTGATGGTGGTGTCGAATAACTTTGTACCGCTGGTCTTTGGTGAGAAGTGGAACAGCATTATTCCGGTGCTGCAATTGCTGTGTGTGGTGGGGCTGCTGCGTTCCGTGGGTAACCCGATTGGTTCGCTGCTGATGGCGAAAGCGCGGGTCGATATCAGCTTTAAATTCAACGTATTCAAAACCTTTCTGTTTATTCCGGCGATTGTTATTGGTGGGCAGATGGCGGGCGCAATCGGCGTCACGCTTGGCTTCCTGCTGGTGCAGATTATCAACACCATTCTGAGCTATTTCGTGATGATTAAACCGGTGCTCGGTTCCAGTTATCGCCAGTACATCCTGAGTTTGTGGCTGCCGTTTTATCTCTCGCTGCCGACGCTGGTGGTCAGTTATGCGCTGGGCATTGTGCTGAAAGGGCAACTGGCGCTGGGGATGCTGCTGGCGGTGCAAATAGCCGCGGGCGTGCTGGCGTTTGTGGTGATGATTGTGCTGTCGCGCCATCCGCTGGTGGTGGAAGTGAAGCGTCAGTTTTGTCGCAGCGAAAAAATGAAAATGCTTTTACGGGCGGGGTGAATGGTTGTTTTCGGTTCCGGCAACGGTTGCCGGATGCGGCGTAAAACGCCTTATCCGTCCTGGGGGGCTGGGCTTGGATCTTGTAGGCCTGATAAGACGCGCCAGCGTCGCATCAGGCACTGAATGCCGGATGCGGCGTGAACGCCTTATCCGGCCTACGGTTCTGTGCTCGGATCTTGTAGGCCTGATAAGACGCGTCAGCGTCGCATCAGGCACTGAATGCCGGATGCGGCGTAAAACGCCTTATCCGTCCTACGGCTCTGTGCTCGGGTCTTGTAGGCCTGATAAGACGCGTCAGCGTCGCATCAGGCACTGAATGCCGGATGCGGCGTGAACGCCTTATCCGTCCTACGGTTCTGTGCTCGGATCTTGTAGGCCTGATAAGACGCGTCAGCGTCGCATCAGGCACTGAATGCCGGATGCGGCGTAAAACGCCTTATCCGTCCTACGGCTCTGTGCTCGGGTCTTGTAGGCCTGATAAGACGCGTCAGCGTCGCATCAGGCACTGAATGCCGGATGCGGCGTGAACGCCTTATCCGTCCTACGGTTCTGTGCTCGGATCTTGTAGGTCTGATAAGACGCGTTAGCGTCGCATCAGGCAAAAAACGGCAACGAAAACAACAAACACAGCCTCACCTGGCATCAAATTTATGAGGAAAAAATGAAATTACTTATTCTGGGCAACCACACTTGCGGCAACCGCGGCGACAGCGCCATCTTGCGCGGCTTACTTGATGCCATCAATATCCTCAGTCCACATGCCGAAGTGGACGTAATGAGCCGCTATCCGGTCAGTTCTTCCTGGCTGCTCAACCGCCCGGTAATGGGCGACCCGCTGTTCCTGCAAATGAAAAAACACAACAGCGCGGCGGGCGTTGTCGGGCGCGTTAAAAAAGTCCTCCGTCACCGCTACCAGCACCAGGTACTGCTCTCACGCGTCACCGACACTGGCAAGCTGCGTAATATCGCCATCGCCCAGGGATTCACTGACTTCGTGCGACTGCTGTCAGGTTACGACGCCATTATTCAGGTCGGCGGATCGTTTTTTGTCGATCTCTACGGCGTGCCGCAGTTTGAACATGCGCTTTGCACTTTCATGGCGAAAAAGCCGCTGTTTATGATTGGTCACAGCGTCGGCCCGTTCCAGGATAAGCAATTTAACCAACTGGCGAACTACGTTTTTGGTCACTGCGACGCGCTGATCCTGCGCGAATCGGTCAGCCTTGATTTGATGAAACGCAGCAATATCACTACCGCAAAAGTTGAACATGGCGTCGATACCGCGTGGCTGGTCGATCACCACACAGAAGACTTCACCGCCAGCTATGCTGTTCAACACTGGCTGGACGTTGCCGCACAACAGAAAGCGGTGGCCATTACCCTGCGTGAACTGGCACCGTTCGACAAACGCCTCGGCACCACTCAACAAGCGTATGAAAAAGCCTTTGCCGGGGTGGTCAATCGCATTCTCGACGAAGGCTATCAGGTGATTGCGCTCTCCACCTGTACGGGCATCGACAGCTATAACAAAGACGACCGCATGGTGGCGCTCAATCTGCGCCAGCACATCAGCGATCCTGCCCGTTACCACGTGGTGATGGATGAACTCAACGATCTGGAAATGGGCAAAATTCTGGGGGCCTGTGAACTCACCGTCGGTACGCGCCTGCACTCCGCCATTATCTCAATGAACTTTGCCACCCCGGCGATTGCCATCAACTATGAACATAAATCCGCTGGGATTATGCAACAACTGGGGCTACCAGAGATGGCAATTGATATCCGTCATTTATTAGACGGCAGCCTGCAAGCGATGGTTGCGGATACCTTAGGCCAGCTTCCGGCGCTGAACGCACGACTTAACGAAGCTGTCAGTCGCGAACGTCAGACGGGAATGCAGATGGTGCAATCTGTGCTTGAACGCATCGGGGAGGTGAAATGAAGGTCGGCTTCTTTTTACTGAAATTTCCGCTGTCGTCGGAAACCTTCGTCCTCAATCAAATTACCGCGTTTATTGATATGGGATTTGAGGTGGAGATTGTCGCGCTGCAAAAAGGCGACACACAAAACACCCACGCGGCATGGACGAAATACAACCTTGCTGCCAGAACCCGCTGGTTACAGGACGAACCTGCGGGCAAAGTGGCGAAACTGCGCCACCGCGCCAGCCAGACCTTACGCGGCATTCATCGTAAAAATACCTGGCAGGCGCTCAACCTCAAACGCTATGGTGCTGAGTCGCGGAACCTGATTTTGTCTGCCATTTGTGGTCAGGTCGCAACACCGTTTCATGCCGATGTGTTTATCGCTCATTTTGGCCCTGCTGGGGTAACCGCGGCAAAACTACGCGAACTGGGTGTCATTCGCGGCAAAATTGCCACTATCTTCCACGGTATTGATATCTCCAGGCGGGAAGTGCTCAACCACTACACTCCCGAATATCAGCAACTGTTCCGCCGTGGCGATCTGATGCTACCGATAAGCGATCTGTGGGCCGGAAGGCTGCAAAAAATGGGCTGCCCGAGGGAAAAAATCGCCGTATCGCGCATGGGCGTGGACATGACGCGCTTTAGCCCGCGTCCGGTGAAAGCACCTGCAACGCCGCTGGAAATCATTTCCGTCGCACGCTTAACCGAGAAAAAAGGCCTGCATGTGGCGATTGAAGCCTGCCGTCAGTTGAAAGAGCAGGGCGTGGCATTTCGCTATCGCATCCTCGGCATTGGCCCGTGGGAACGACGCCTGCGCACCCTCATCGAACAATATCAACTGGAAGATGTGATAGAGATGCCGGGCTTTAAACCGAGCCATGAAGTGAAAGCGATGCTCGATGACGCGGATGTCTTCCTGTTGCCATCGGTTACAGGTGCGGATGGCGATATGGAAGGTATTCCGGTGGCGCTAATGGAAGCGATGGCGGTTGGCATTCCGGTTGTTTCTACTCTGCACAGCGGAATACCGGAACTGGTGGAGGCCGATAAATCCGGTTGGCTGGTGCCTGAGAACGATGCCTGTGCACTGGCGCAACGACTGGCGGCGTTTAGCCAACTGGACACCGACGAACTTACTACGGTTGTCAAACGTGCGCGCGAAAAAGTCGAACACGATTTTAACCAGCAGGTGATCAATCGAGAACTCGCCAGCTTGCTGCAGGCTTTATAGAGGAGAACGTATGCCATTTAAAAAACTCTCCCGACGCACCTTCCTGACGGCAAGCTCGGCGCTTGCCTTCCTCCATACCCCTTTCGCTCGCGCGCTTCCCGCCCGACAAATCGTTAACATTAACGACTACAACCCACACGACTGGATCGCCTCATTTAAACAAGCCTTCAGCGAAGGGCAAACGGTCGTCGTGCCTGCCGGATTCGTTTGTGAAAATATCAACACCGGCATCTTCATTCCTCCTGGCAAAACGTTGCACATCCTTGGAAGCCTGCGCGGCAACGGCAGAGGGCGTTTTGTCTTACAAGACGGCAGCCAGGTGACAGGGGAGAAGGGCGGCCGTATGCATAACATCACCCTGGATGTGCGCGGTTCTGACTGCATCATCAAAGGGTTGGCGATGAGCGGTTTTGGCCCGGTAACGCAGATTTATATCGGCGGCAAAAATAAACGCGTCATGCGCAACTTGACCATCGATAACCTGACCGTCAGCCACGCTAATTACGCCATTTTACGCCAGGGATTTCATAACCAGATTATCGGTGCCAACATCACCAATTGTAAGTTCAGCGACTTACAGGGCGACGCCATTGAATGGAATGTAGCAATCAACGATCGCGACATTTTGATATCCGACCATGTCATCGAGCGCATCAACTGTACTAACGGCAAAATCAACTGGGGTATTGGCATAGGACTGGCAGGAAGTACTTACGATAATAATTATCCGGAAAACCAGGCAGTGAAAAACTTTGTCGTTGCGAATATCACGGGATCAGATTGTCGGCAACTGATCCATGTTGAAAATGGTAAACATTTTGTTATCCGTAATATCAAAGCTCGTAATATCACGCCGGATTTCAGTAAGAAAGCAGGTATTGATAACGCCACAGTTGCTATTTATGGTTGTGACAACTTTGTGATTGATAATATTGAAATGATTAATAGTGCCGGGATGTTAATCGGCTATGGGGTAATTAAAGGCAAATATCTCTCGATACCGCAGAATTTCCGAGTGAATGATATTCAACTGGATAATACTCATCTTGCTTATAAATTGCGCGGCATCCAAATCTCCGCCGGGAATGCTGTCTCCTTTGTGGCGCTGACTAACATTGAGATGAAGCGTGCGTCGCTGGAGTTACACAACAAACCGCAACATCTTTTTATGCGAAATATCAATGTGATGCAGGAATCCTCAGTTGGACCCGCATTGAGCATGAACTTTGACATGCGCAAAGACGTTCGCGGCGTGTTTATGGCGAAAAAAGAAACACTGCTGTCTCTTGCAAATGTTCATGCGGTGAATGAAAAAGGACAAATCTCCGTCGATATCGACAGGATTAATCACCATATTGTTAATGTGGAGAAGATTAACTTTAGATTGCCAGAACGGAGGGAGTAGATTTGCGACCATTCCTGGAAAAATGGAGCCATACTTAGGAACAATGCTACTGCAATCCACAACGAAGCGGCGTAACATCACAAGTAATTCAGTAATCAATTCAGGGTAATTGATGCTGGCGAAAAAAATCGAACAAGCTATAATTCAGCAACCATTTTACAGGTGGATGAAATAATGACGAATTTAAAAGCAGTTATTCCTGTAGCGGGTCTTGGGATGCATATGTTGCCTGCCACTAAGGCGATTCCCAAAGAGATGCTACCGATCGTCGACAAGCCAATGATTCAGTACATCGTTGACGAGATTGTGGCTGCAGGGATCAAAGAAATCCTCCTGGTAACTCACGCTTCCAAGAACGCGGTCGAAAACCACTTCGACACCTCTTATGAATTAGAATCTCTCCTTGAACAGCGCGTGAAGCGCCAACTGCTGGCGGAAGTACAGTCCATTTGCCCGCCGGGCGTGACAATTATGAACGTGCGTCAGGGCGAACCTTTAGGTTTGGGCCATTCCATTTTGTGTGCGCGACCTGCCATTGGTGACAACCCATTTGTCGTGGTACTGCCAGACGTTGTGATCGACGATGCCAGCGCCGACCCGCTACGTTACAACCTTGCTGCCATGATTGCGCGCTTCAACGAAACGGGCCGCAGCCAGGTGCTGGCAAAACGTATGCCGGGTGACCTCTCTGAATACTCCGTCATTCAGACCAAAGAACCGCTGGATCGCGAAGGTAAAGTCAGCCGCATTGTTGAATTTATCGAAAAACCGGATCAGCCGCAGACGCTGGACTCAGACATCATGGCCGTTGGTCGCTATGTGCTTTCTGCAGATATTTGGCCGGAACTTGAACGCACTCAGCCTGGTGCATGGGGGCGTATTCAGCTGACTGATGCCATCGCTGAACTGGCGAAAAAACAGTCCGTTGATGCCATGCTGATGACAGGTGACAGCTACGACTGCGGTAAAAAAATGGGGTATATGCAGGCATTTGTGAAGTATGGACTACGCAACCTGAAAGAAGGGGCGAAGTTCCGTAAAGGGATTGAGAAGCTGTTAAGCGAATAATGAAAATCTGACCGAATGTAACGGTTGATAAGAAAATTATAACGGCAGTGAAGATTCGTGGCGAAAGTAATTTGTTGCGAATTTTCCTGCCGTTGTTTTATATAAACAATCAGAATAACAACGAGTTAGCAATAGGATTTTAGTCAAAGTTTTCCAGGATTTTCCTTGTTTCCAGAGCGGATTGGTAAGACAATTAGCGTTTGAATTTTTCGGGTTTAGCGCGAGTGGGTAACGCTCGCTACATCGTAGGCATGCATGCAGTGCTCTGGTAGCTGTAAAGCCAGGGGCGGTAGCGTGCTGAAATTATAAAGTCATTCTTATAGAACATCGCATTTCAATAATATAATTACACCTAAATGAATAGGATACAACGTGTGCACAATTATTTAAGGCTTAAAGATAAAATAAAAAACGTATTTTTAGGGTTGTATATATTGCAGTTATTTAATTATATCGCGCCATTGGTAATTATCCCTATCCTGATAAAATATATTGGGTTGGGGGAATATGGGGAATTGGTCTATATTACATCTATTTATCAAATAGTGGCTTTGATTATTGATTTTGGCTTTACTTACACAGGACCTGTGGTTGCTGCGAGACATAGATGTGAGACCCAAAATTTACAGCGCTATTACTCAATAGTTGTTCTTTTAAAATCATTGCTTTTTATAATTGCATTAACATGTGTATTTTTATTGTGCAGATTAAATATAGTCCACTTGTCATTTTTTGGGTTTTTGTCAATTTTTCTATGCACTATTGGTAATATATTATCGCCCAATTGGTTTTTGCAGGGGATTGGTGATTTTAAAAAACTTTCATACTCACAAGTAATAGTGAGAATAACATTGTTTATCATACTTCTTGTTTATGTCTGTAGTGGCGGAGATAATGTTTTTATCCTAAGTTTTTTGCAAAATGCAACATTACTCATATGCTGTATATACTTATGGCCAAATATTCATATTAGCCATGTTGTTCATCTTAAACCTAATGAATGCATTGTGGAATTTAAGAAGGCAGGAAATGTTTTTATTGGCGTAATAGGTACGATTGGTTACAATGGTCTAATTCCTGTGTTAATTGGAAACCTTTGCGGTAATACGAGTCTTGGTGTTTTTTCAATCGTTCAAAAAATGACAACAGCATGTCAAAGTCTAATTAATCCAATATCACAGTATATGTTATCTCAAGTTTCAGAAATTAAACCTCAAGATAAACTGTTTTATTATAGAATTAAAAAAAGTTTTTTTGTGCATTTAACAATTAGCATAATTGCATGTTTATGTTATATGGGATTAGGGCAATATGTGGCGACTTTTATAGGTAAAGTTGACGTTTCATTTGTTATTATTTTATTTGCGTCAATAATTACCATTTTTTCATCTTTAAATAATGTCCTTGGTATACAGTTTCTTATACCGACAGATAATGTAAAAATACTACGAAGTATAAATGTTATGGCGGGAATTATTGTTGTTAGTTTGTCCTGGCTGTTAATATCACGCTTTGACATTCTGGGGGGGGTTTTATTAAACCTAATTGGTGAGTTTCTTGTATTCAGTATGCTAGCTTTTATTGCCCATCGAAAGTGGGGAGCGAGAGTATAATGAAAGTGAAGGCGGTTCCTGCTATTACATTCTATTTAAGTTTAATGCTGACAATTTTAGTGTTACTGTTTGGTAATGAACCAAATAAATCACAATATATCCTTGTTATAGCAACGATAACAGTTTTTTATATCGCATATATCACTAATAAAATAACTTCTCCGGCCAGCCTTCTCGTTATATCATCTTTTGTGTTTTTAGGTTGTCGCCCTTTATTATCTTTGTTTGCAAACTATGATTATAGGATTGCCGATTGGTTTATTGAAGGATATATGGATGACGATGTGATTTTGGCTAACTATGCTATAACACTAATGTATTATGGTTATACATTGGGACTAATTCTATGCAAAAATACTGAAAAATTTTATCCGCATGGTCCTTATCCTGAAAAACAATTGCTAAAAATAAAGTTTCTTTTGACTTTATTTTTTCTGGGTTCGATAGGTATGGTTGTAAAAGGGATATTCTTTTTTAACTTTATAGAATCTAATAGTTATGTTGATATTTATCAATCAAATATAACAACGCCAATAGGTTATGATTTTCTATCTTATTTATTTTATTGTTCTTTTTTCCTTATATGTGCGTTTCATATACAGTTCAGAACAAATAAAAAATTTCTTTTTATTGCGATATGCATTGCTGCATTTAGCACCTTGAAGGGTAGTCGTAGTGAAGCTATAACGTTTCTTTTAACGGTTACATGTATATATTTTAATGAAGTAAAGACAAGAAACTTACGTCTGCTGATTACAATGATTTTTGTTTTTAGCGTCATTTTTGTGATTAGTGAATTTATCTCAATGTGGCGCACTGGAGGGAGTTTTTTTCAATTAATGCAGGGTAATAATCCTGTTATAAACTTTGTATACGGCATGGGAGTATCATATCTTTCCATTTATCAATCAGTAAAACTACAACTATTGTCAGGGGGATATAATGTTACCTATCTATTCAGCCAGTTAATAATAACTTGCTCGTCAATATTTAATGTTAAATTGAGCTTGCCGGAAATAAGCTATAGCCATTTGGCCTCATACACAGCAAACCCAGAACTATATAATCTTGGGTTCGGACTTGGGGGGAGTTATTTAGCAGAATCGTTTTTAGCATTTGGTCTGATTGGATGTTTCATTATACCCTTTTTACTTTTACTTAATTTAAATGTATTGGAAAAATATACAAAAAACAAACCAATTATATATTTTGTTTATTATAGTGTGTTGCCACCTATATTATTCACACCAAGAGAGACTTTGTTCTATTTCTTCCCCTATCTTGTCAAAAGTATATTTGTTGCTTTTTTAGTTACATTATACATCCAGTATAAAAAGGATTGACCAAAATGTCAGAAAAAAATGTCAGCATAATAATCCCAAGTTATAACAGGGCTCATATTCTTAAGGAGGTCATACCAAGTTATTTTCAGGATGAGACTTTAGAGGTTATAGTTATCAATGATGGATCAACAGATAATACAAATAGTGTATTAGCTGAACTGAAGGAAAAATATTCTCAGTTAGTTATTTTAGAAAATGAAACGAATAAAAAACAGATGTATTCTAAAAACCGAGGGATTGAAATAGCCAAAGGGAAATATATTTTTTTTGGTGATGATGACTCTTACCTCTTACCCGGTGTTATATCTCGGTTATTGGCTACAAAATATGAGACAGGCGCTGATGTAATCGGCGCAAGAATACTTTATATGAATAATAACGAGAAAACAATTGAAGATTGCATAAATCGACATAAAAAAGAGGGGCGTTTTGTTAGTGATCTAAATAGATTGGATTTTAGTTATACATGTGATTTGGACCATCCGATTGAATGTTTTTATGCACAGCCTTTTGTTCTAGCTGAAAGGGAACTAATATCGAAATATCGATTTGATATATCTTATACGGGAAACTGCTATCGTGAGGAAACTGATTTCATGCTATCTCTATTTATTAAAAATAAAAAATTTATATATGATTCAAAGGCTTTGTTAATAAATTTACCTCCAAGAAAAGCGACGGGAGGGGCAAGAACAGCTAATCGATTAAAATATCATTACGAAAGTTGCATAAATAATTATAGATTTTTAAAAAAATATAATGATAATTTGAATCTTCTTTCAGGACAAAAGCATGCTATATTTTACCGACAGTGTCAATTCGTTCTGCTAAAAATGAAGTCGTTTATCGGGAAGTTTTTAAAATGATTATATATATCGCCGCGTATAATGGTTCAGGAGGGCAAGGTGGGGTGGAAAGGGTTGTTGCCCAACAATGTAACATTCTTAAAAATTTGGGGGTTAAAGTCATTATACTTGATAAAACATACTTCAAAATTTCTAACAAAATTCGTAACAAAAAAATACAAGTAGCACTTTATCCAATATTAGTTTCTCTTTATTTAACCTTACAAAAATTACGTGGCGTGACGTTTAAAGTTATTGCACATGGCTATTGTTCTCCTTTTTATAGGAATGACATCTTAATAGCTCATGGCAATATGAAATGTTATTTTCAAACAGTCATGAATAAAAAACCTAATCGGTTGTCTGGCAGTGGTCTTTTATCTTTCTATGAGCGTTGGGCTGGAGCATTTTCAAAAAATATCTGGGCTGTTTCAAATAAGGTTAAAAGTGAATGGAATGAGCTTTACAATATTAATTCACATAAAATCAAAGTTGTTCGAAATTTTATAAATCTTGCACAATTTGATTACACTGATGTTAATGAAGCAGAATATGTGACATTTGTCGGGCGATTGGAAAAAGGAAAAGGAATAGATGATCTGTATTACATATGTAAAAATCTGCCAGATACTTCCTTCCATTTAGTTTCAAGTATTCCCGCCCCACAAAATTTTGCTTCGCTAAATAATGTTCTGACCAGCATTGCTGTCCCCTATGCGAAAATGCCAGAAATATTTAAGAAATCCAGAGTACTTATTTTACCGTCCTATTATGAAGGATATGAGCTGGTTACTATTGAAGCGCT
The DNA here is from genome assembly GCF_011754335.1 of Escherichia sp. E.sYA108. Lineage (NCBI taxonomy): Bacteria > Pseudomonadati > Pseudomonadota > Gammaproteobacteria > Enterobacterales > Enterobacteriaceae > Escherichia > Escherichia sp. E.sYA108. The sequence continues at coordinate 1,900,854 of NZ_JAAQVZ010000001.1, forward strand.
ATGCTGTGGTTGCCCTGTGATAGGCTATAATGTTGGTGCAATTAGAGAGTTGTATGCAGAAAGTTTTCCTGGCGTATTTATTGCCAATAATAAAGAAGATTTAGCACAAGTAGCCTACAAATTAATTAGTCTTGATAATGAAAAATATTATCATTTGAGACAAACTATTTATAGCAAGCGTGAGCTTTTTTCTGAAGAGAGATATGCGGAAATTTTAACGGCGGCATTTAATGAAAAAAAATAAGAAACTCTGTCTCATTTCAATTAACTCATATAATGAACTTACCGGAGGAGGAGTATATTTACGTACGCTTGTTAGTTTTCTACAAAAACAGAATGTTAATTTAACACTTATTGATAAAAAATCCTCAGGTAAACTATTCGAAGACAATACTTTTCAACATATATCATTTATTAAAGGTAAACGTCAGGATATAATATCCAGGCTTTTTTTTATACCATCATTTTATGTCCCTTATATTTTCTCAATAATTAAAATTTTACGGAAGCAAGATATTCTTGCTTTTCACAACTCTCGGCTTGGATTGTTATGTCTGCTTTTTAGAATACTCATGCCCCACAAAAAGATCATATTGTTTACGGATAACTTCGAATATGACTTAATAAGACAAAAAGATAAAAACATAACTACTTTTATTGAAAAATTAATTGTTTATCTCAATGAATTTATCGGGCTTAAGAATTCAGATTTAGTTAGCTATATTACCCGGCAAGATAAAAATGCAATGGATAAATTTTATGGGATTAAAAAAAGCAGAAATTTAATTCTCCCTGTGATATTTAGTAGAGAAAAACCAACTGATGTATTGTCAGCTCACTTTATTAATGAGTATAATCGATTGAATAATGATAATAGGAAAAAAGTAGTATTTACTGCATCTTTTGATTTTTTTCCAAATATAGATGCTGCCAACTATGTTTTAAATGCAGCAAAGTCTAATAATGATTATTGCTATATTTTGGCAGGTAGGAAAAGTACTACTTTGAATCTTCCTGATTTGGATAATTTATTTTTTTTCGATAATCTATCTAATAGTGAAATGTCATATTTATTATCTGCTTGTGATGTTTTTTATTCTCCTATAGTTTTAGGAAGTGGAATGAAAACAAAAATTGCAGAAGCACTATCATATGGATTATATATTTATGCGACAGAGCATTCCTTAATCGGCTATGATGAAATTATAAACAATAAGGAGTGTGTTAAAAAAATCTCACATTTGGATGAGGAATTTCCTAAAGATTTCAAGATGAAAAGTATCAATAAACAGCTAATAATGTCTTATCAGCAAAAATATTATTCACATTATCGGTTTAATGGCCATGAACTTGATATAATAAATTTTGACGATTAGTTAGTGGAGATATAATATGAACATATTAGTAACTGGTGGTGCTGGATATATCGGATCTCATACGGCTATTGAATTACTGAATGCAGGTCATGAGATTATCGTTCTGGACAATTTCAGTAATGCTTCATACAAGTGTATCGAAAAAATAAAAGAAATTACTCGACGTGATTTTATAACAATTACTGGAGATGCTGGGTGTAGGAAGACACTCTCCGCTATTTTCGAGAAACACGCCATAGATATAGTTATTCATTTTGCTGGCTTTAAATCTGTTTCAGAGTCTAAAAGTGAACCCTTAAAGTATTACCAGAATAATGTTGGAGTGACCATTACTTTATTACAGGTAATGGAAGAGTACAGAATTAAAAAATTTATCTTTAGCTCATCTGCGACAGTCTATGGTGAACCAGAGATAATTCCAATTCCAGAAACAGCTAAAATTGGAGGAACTACGAATCCATATGGCACATCGAAGTATTTTGTTGAAAAAATTCTAGAGGATGTTAGTTCCACGGGAAAACTGGATATAATTTGCTTGAGATATTTTAATCCTGTCGGTGCTCATTCTAGTGGTAAAATAGGTGAGGCTCCATCTGGTATCCCTAATAATCTTGTTCCTTATTTATTGGATGTTGCGAGTGGTAAACGTGATAAATTATTTATTTATGGCAATGATTACCCTACTAATGATGGAACAGGTGTAAGGGATTTTATTCATGTTGTTGACTTAGCGAAAGGTCATTTGGCTGCAATGAATTATTTAAGTATCAATTCGGGATATAATATCTTTAATCTTGGTACAGGAAAAGGTTATTCGGTGCTTGAATTAATCACTACATTTGAAAAATTAACAAACATTAAGGTCAATAAATCTTTTATAGAGAGAAGGGCAGGGGATGTTGCGTCTTGTTGGGCTGATGCAGATAAAGCTAATTCTTTATTGGACTGGCAAGCCGAACAAACTCTAGAACAGATGTTATTGGACTCGTGGCGTTGGAAAAAAAATTATCCAGACGGATTCTGAATATAAAAGGTTTCAGTTTTATGAATCAATCAGAGCAGAGAAAAAAAATACTGGTTCTTACACCTCGCTTTCCCTACCCTGTCATTGGAGGGGATAGATTAAGAGTCTATATGTTATGTAAAGAACTTTCCAAAAAATATGATCTTATTCTTCTGAGCTTATGTGATCAACCACTAGAACTTGAAATAAATATAAATGACTCGGTCTTCAAAGAAATTCATCGTGTCTATCTACCAAAATATAAATCATATTATAATGTATTAAAAGCTTTGGTTACGCAAAAACCGTTGCAAATTGCTTATTATCAATCGGACACATTTAAGAATAAATACAATAAATTAATTAAACAATGCGATGCAGTATTTTGTCATCTGATAAGAGTTGCTGATTATGTTAAGGATACAGACAAGTTCAAAATTCTTGATATGACAGATGCAATATCTTTGAATTACAGTCGCGTTAAAAAATTAGCAAGTAAAAAAAGTTTGCGTGCAATTATTTATTCTCTGGAACAAAAAAGATTAGAATCATATGAACGTTCTGTGGCGAATCTTTTTGATTTGACCACTTTTATTTCATCCGTAGACCGTGACTATCTCTACCCTAATCCGGGCAGTAATATCCATATAGTCAATAATGGGGTTGATACATCAGCCTTGAGATATATAAAAAGAGAAATAAAAATCGATAAGCCTGTGGAACTTATATTTATCGGAAATATGTATTCTTTACAAAATATGGATGCTGCAAAACATTTTGCTAAGAATATTTTACCTTGCTTGTATGATGAGTTTAATATTATTTTTAAAGTGATTGGTAAGATCTCAGAAACTAATAAAAATATATTAAATTCATTTAAAAATACAATTGCTTTAGGTACTGTTGATGATATCAATTCTTCCGCTTCTACAGGGCATATAGGTATATGTCCTGTTCGTCTTGGAGCAGGCGTACAAAATAAAATTCTTGAATACATGGCTTTAGGTTTACCATGTATTACATCTAGCATTGGTTATGAAGGTATTAATGCAAAATCAGGTAGCGAAATTTTTGTTGCAGATACAGTAGAGCAATATAAAAACGTACTAAGAGAAATAATTTACGATTATAATCGTTATACTGAAGTGGCTGAAAATGCCCGTAGTTTTGTAGAAAATAATTTTTCTTGGGAATCAAAAGTTGCCAATTTAATGAATACATTAGATGAGAAATTATATGAACAATAATAAAATTATTACACCTATCATTATGGCTGGTGGTTCAGGCAGTCGGTTGTGGCCACTATCAAGAATTCTCTATCCGAAACAATTTCTTAGCCTAATCGGTAGTCATACCATGCTTCAAACAACGGCTAATCGTCTGGATGGTTTGGATTGTACCAACCCTTATGTCATTTGTAATGAACAATACCGCTTTATAGTTGCTGAACAGCTTAGAAAAATCGATAGATTGACTTCAAAGAATATCATCCTTGAGCCTGTTGGGCGTAACACTGCCCCTGCAATTGCATTAGCGGCGTTGCTGATGTCTAAGTCTGATAAAAGTGCAGATGATCTTATGCTCGTACTGGCTGCAGATCACGTTATACACGATGAAGAAAAATTTTGTAACGCTGTTAGATCGGCAATTCCATACGCTGCTGATGGGAAATTGGTAACATTTGGTATAATTCCAGACAAAGCAGAAACTGGTTATGGTTATATACATCGAGGACAATATATTAATCAGGAAGATTCGGATGCATTTATAGTGTCATCATTTGTTGAAAAGCCAAATCATGAGACAGCCACTAAATATCTTGCTTCCGGTGAGTATTATTGGAATAGCGGTATGTTTTTGTTTAGTGCAAATCGTTATATAGAGGAACTTAAACAATTTCGGCCTGATATTTTATCCGCTTGTGAAAAAGCAATTGCTTCAGCGAACTTTGACCTTGATTTTGTGCGTTTAGATGAAAGTTCTTTCTCTAAGTGTCCTGAAGAGTCAATTGATTACGCTGTAATGGAAAAAACAAAAGACGCAATTGTTATTCCAATGGATGCTGGCTGGAGTGATGTCGGTTCATGGTCTTCTCTTTGGGAAATTAATGATAAAGACTCAGACGGCAACGTAATAGTTGGGGATATTTTCTCTCATGAAACAAAGAATTCTTTCATATATGCCGAATCGGGAATTGTTGCTACAGTTGGAGTGGAAAATTTAGTTGTTGTCCAAACAAAGGATGCTGTTCTTGTCTCAGAGAGAAATAAAGTTCAGGATGTAAAGAAAATAGTCGAACAAATTAAAAATTCAGGTCGTAGCGAGCATTATGTTCATCGCGAAGTATATCGTCCTTGGGGTAAATATGATTCCATTGACACAGGGGAGCGTTATCAGGTCAAACGTATAACAGTAAATCCTGGTGAAGGACTTTCTTTACAAATGCACCATCATAGGGCAGAACATTGGATCATAGTTTCTGGAACTGCAAGGGTGACTATAGGTTCTGAAACTAAGATTCTTAGCGAAAATGAATCTGTTTACATACCTCTTGGTGTAATACACTGCTTGGAAAATCCAGGGAAAATTCCTCTTGATTTAATTGAAGTTCGTTCTGGATCTTATTTAGAAGAAGACGATGTTATCCGTTTTCAGGACCGATATGGTCGTAGCTAAATTTTTGATAATGTAACGTTAGTAGAAGAGCGCTAATATTTTTAGTTAATCTGTAATAAGTATTATTTGTTTAAGGTATATCATGTCGAGTTTACCCTGCTTTAAAGCCTATGATATTCGCGGGAAATTAGGCGAAGAACTGAATGAAGATATTGCCTGGCGCATTGGTCGCGCTTATGGCGAATTTCTCAAACCGAAAACCATTGTGTTAGGCGGTGACGTCCGACTCACCAGCGAAACCTTAAAACTGGCGCTGGCGAAGGGGTTACAGGATGCGGGCGTCGATGTGCTGGATATTGGCATGTCCGGCACCGAAGAAATCTATTTCGCCACGTTCCATCTCGGCGTGGATGGCGGCATCGAAGTTACCGCCAGCCATAACCCGATGGATTACAACGGCATGAAACTGGTGCGCGAAGGGGCTCGCCCGATCAGCGGTGATACCGGACTGCGCGACATCCAGCGTCTGGCAGAAGCCAACGACTTTCCTCCCGTTGATGAAACCAAACGCGGTCGCTATCAGCAAATCAATCTGCGTGACGCTTACGTTGATCACCTGTTCGGTTATATCAACGTCAAAAACCTCACGCCGCTCAAGCTGGTGATTAACTCCGGGAACGGCGCGGCGGGTCCGGTGGTGGACGCCATTGAAGCCCGCTTTAAAGCCCTCGGCGCACCCGTGGAATTAATCAAAGTGCACAACACGCCGGACGGCAATTTCCCCAACGGTATTCCTAACCCGCTACTGCCGGAATGTCGCGACGACACCCGCAATGCGGTCATCAAACACGGCGCGGATATGGGCATTGCCTTTGATGGCGATTTTGACCGCTGTTTCCTGTTTGACGAAAAAGGGCAGTTTATTGAGGGCTACTACATTGTCGGCCTGCTGGCAGAAGCGTTCCTCGAAAAAAATCCCGGCGCGAAGATCATCCACGATCCACGTCTCTCCTGGAACACCGTTGATGTGGTGACTGCCGCAGGCGGCACCCCGGTAATGTCGAAAACCGGACACGCCTTTATTAAAGAACGTATGCGCAAGGAAGACGCTATCTACGGTGGCGAAATGAGCGCCCACCATTACTTCCGTGATTTCGCTTACTGCGACAGCGGCATGATCCCGTGGCTGCTGGTCGCCGAACTGGTGTGCCTGAAAGGAAAAACGCTGGGCGAACTGGTGCGCGACCGGATGGCAGCGTTTCCGGCAAGCGGTGAGATCAACAGCAAACTGGCGCAACCCGTTGAGGCGATTAACCGCGTGGAACAGCATTTTAGCCGTGAGGCGCTGGCGGTGGATCGTACCGATGGCATCAGCATGACCTTTGCCGACTGGCGCTTTAACCTGCGCTCCTCCAACACCGAACCGGTGGTGCGGTTGAATGTGGAATCGCGCGGCGATGTACCGCTGATGGAAGAAAAGACAAAACTTATCCTTGAGTTACTGAACAAGTAATTCAGTAATTTCATATAAATGGGTTTTAAAAAACGGAAAAGATGAGATATCCGGTGTGGTATATCCAAGGTAATGCTATTCAGTATCTCTATGAGTGAGTTAACATCTATACCACATTTAAGCCGCACACTTCGCGGTGACCACCCCTGACAGGAGTAAACAATGTCAAAGCAACAGATCGGCGTAGTCGGTATGGCAGTGATGGGGCGCAACCTTGCGCTCAACATCGAAAGTCGTGGTTATACCGTCTCTATTTTCAACCGTTCCCGTGAAAAGACGGAAGAAGTGATTGCCGAAAATCCAGGCAAAAAACTGGTTCCTTACTATACGGTGAAAGAGTTTGTTGAATCTCTGGAAACGCCTCGTCGCATCCTGTTAATGGTGAAAGCAGGTGCAGGCACGGATGCTGCTATTGATTCCCTCAAGCCATACCTCGATAAAGGTGACATCATCATTGATGGTGGTAATACCTTCTTCCAGGACACCATTCGTCGTAACCGTGAGCTTTCTGCCGAAGGCTTTAACTTCATTGGTACCGGTGTCTCCGGTGGTGAAGAAGGCGCGCTGAAAGGTCCTTCCATTATGCCTGGTGGGCAGAAAGAAGCCTATGAACTTGTTGCGCCGATCCTGACCAAAATCGCCGCAGTGGCTGAAGACGGTGAGCCATGCGTTACCTATATTGGTGCCGATGGCGCAGGTCACTATGTGAAGATGGTTCACAACGGTATTGAATACGGAGATATGCAACTGATTGCTGAAGCCTATTCTCTGCTTAAAGGTGGCCTGAACCTCACCAACGAAGAACTGGCGCAGACCTTTACCGAGTGGAATAACGGTGAACTGAGCAGCTACCTGATCGACATCACCAAAGATATCTTCACCAAAAAAGATGAAGATGGTAACTACCTGGTTGATGTGATCCTGGATGAAGCAGCAAACAAAGGCACGGGCAAATGGACCAGCCAGAGTGCGCTGGATCTCGGCGAACCGCTGTCGCTGATTACCGAGTCTGTGTTTGCACGTTATATCTCTTCTCTGAAAGATCAGCGTGTTGCCGCATCTAAAGTTCTCTCTGGCCCGCAAGCACAGCCAGCAGGCGACAAGGCTGAGTTCATCGAAAAAGTTCGCCGTGCGCTGTATCTTGGCAAAATCGTTTCTTACGCTCAGGGCTTCTCTCAGCTGCGTGCTGCGTCTGAAGAGTACAACTGGGATCTGAACTACGGTGAAATCGCGAAGATTTTCCGTGCTGGCTGCATCATCCGTGCGCAGTTCCTGCAGAAAATCACCGATGCTTATGCCGAAAATCCGCAGATCGCTAACCTGCTGCTGGCTCCGTACTTCAAGCAAATTGCCGATGACTACCAGCAGGCTCTGCGTGATGTCGTTGCTTATGCAGTACAGAACGGTATCCCGGTTCCGACCTTCGCCGCTGCGGTTGCCTATTACGATAGCTACCGTGCCGCTGTTCTGCCTGCGAACCTGATCCAGGCACAGCGTGACTATTTCGGTGCACATACTTATAAGCGCATTGATAAAGAAGGTGTGTTCCATACTGAATGGCTGGATTAATCTGATTTAACCAACATTAAAAATTGAGGCCCGGCGTATATTGCACCGGGCTTTTTTTTGCCAATTATCTTATAGACTAAATTTCACTGCTTAATATTAACTTAATAAATATCAGCTATCCTTATAAAGAAAATCTGAATTTTTTTTCGTTGCGTTGACCATCGAACAACGTAGCGTTAAAACTTTTAGCTCTTATCAGGATGCTAAAAACATCATGATTCACAGTTAAGTTAATTCTGAGAGCATGAAATGAAAATCACCATTTCCGGTACTGGCTATGTAGGCTTGTCAAACGGGCTTCTAATCGCACAAAATCATGAGGTTGTGGCATTAGATATTTTACCGTCACGCGTTGCTATGCTGAATGATCGGATATCTCCTATTGTTGATAAGGAAATTCAGCAGTTTTTGCAATCAGATAAAATACACTTTAATGCCACATTAGATAAAAATGAAGCCTACCGGGATGCTGATTATGTCATCATCGCCACTCCAACCGACTATGATCCTAAAACTAATTATTTCAATACATCCAGTGTAGAATCAGTAATTAAAGACGTAGTTGAGATAAATCCTTATGCGGTTATGGTCATCAAATCAACGGTTCCCGTTGGTTTTACCGCAGCGATGCATAAGAAATATCGTACTGAAAATATTATTTTCTCTCCGGAATTCCTCCGCGAAGGTAAAGCCCTTTACGATAATCTCCATCCGTCACGTATTGTCATCGGTGAGCGTTCAGAACGCGCAGAACGTTTTGCTGCGTTGTTACAGGAAGGCGCGATTAAGCAAAATATCCCGACCCTGTTTACCGACTCCACTGAAGCAGAAGCGATTAAACTTTTCGCTAATACCTATCTGGCGATGCGCGTAGCATACTTTAATGAACTGGATAGCTATGCAGAAAGTTTAGGTCTGAATACTCGCCAGATTATCGAAGGCGTTTGTCTCGATCCGCGTATTGGCAACCATTACAACAATCCGTCGTTTGGTTATGGTGGTTATTGTCTGCCGAAAGATACCAAGCAGTTACTGGCGAACTACCAGTCTGTGCCGAATAACCTGATCTCGGCAATTGTCGATGCAAACCGCACGCGTAAAGATTTTATTGCCGATGCCATTTTGTCACGCAAACCGCAAGTGGTGGGTATTTATCGTCTGATTATGAAGAGCGGGTCAGATAACTTCCGTGCGTCTTCTATTCAGGGGATTATGAAGCGTATCAAGGCGAAAGGCGTTGAAGTGATCATCTACGAGCCGGTGATGAAAGAAGACTCATTCTTCAACTCTCGCCTGGAACGTGATCTCGCCACCTTCAAACAACAAGCCGACATCATTATCTCCAACCGTATGGCAGAAGAGCTTAAGGATGTGGCAGATAAGGTCTACACCCGCGATCTCTTTGGCAGCGACTAACATCTTGTTAGGGCTATTTACGCCCTGATTGTCTTTTGTTACCTCCGCAATAATTCATTATTTTTATCACTTATCCTATAGCATTCACGGGGATTATCGCTAAACTATGCGGACTTGGAAATTTCCGTCAGTTAGGGTAATGATGAGAGTAGAAAATAATAATGTTTCTGGGCAAAACCATGACCCGGAACAGATTGATTTGATTGATTTACTAGTGCAGTTGTGGCGTGGCAAGATGACAATTATCATTTCCGTCATTGTGGCTATTGCCTTGGCTATTGGTTATTTGGCAGTAGCGAAGGAGAAATGGACGTCAACAGCAATTATCACTCAGCCCGACGTGGGGCAAATTGCTGGCTATAACAATGCCATGAATGTTATCTATGGTCAGGCTGCACCGAAAGTATCGGATTTGCAGGAGACGTTAATTGGTCGCTTCAGTTCTGCCTTCTCTGCATTAGCAGAAACGCTGGATAATCAGGAAGAGCCAGAAAAACTTACCATCGAATCTTCTGTTAAGAACCAGCAATTACCATTGACTGTTTCTTATGTTGGGCAAACTGCAGAGGGCGCACAAATGAAGTTGGCCCAATACATTCAGCAAGTTGATGATAAAGTGAATCAAGAGCTAGAAAAGGATCTCAAGGACAACATTGTTCTGGGACGGAAAAACTTGCAGGACTCTTTAAGAACCCAGGAAGTGGTCGCGCAGGAGCAGAAAGATCTGCGTATTCGTCAGATTCAGGAAGCGTTGCAGTATGCGAATCAGGCGCAGGTGACAAAGCCGCAGATTCAACAGACACAGGACGTAACCCAGGATACTATGTTTCTTTTGGGGAGCGAAGCGCTGGAGTCGATGATTAAGCACGAAGCGACCCGTCCGTTGGTGTTCTCATCAAACTACTATCAGACTCGTCAAAACCTGCTGGATATTGACAATCTTGACGTTGATAAACTTGATATTCATGCTTACCGCTATGTAATGAAACCGACGTTACCTATTCGTCGCGATAGCCCGAAGAAAGCAATTACCTTGATTCTGGCTGTGCTGCTGGGCGGCATGGTTGGCGCGGGGATTGTGCTTGGGCGTAACGCGCTGCGTAATTACAACGCGAAATAATATTATTGTGCATTTAAGAGAAACGGGCAGGGTGGTGACACCATGCCCGTTTTTTTTGCCGGATGCGATGCTGGCGCATCTTATCCGGCCTACGTGTGTTGAGATAATGTGTAGGCACGATAAGCTTGCGCATCGGGCAATGGCTCCGGGTGTGACAACAACATCACACCTGCTCAGCACGCCACTCACTGATGCCGTTTACGCAGGTTCTCAATTACCGTTGTTAAATCCAGATCCTGATCCTGCAACAACACCAGCAGGTGATACATCAAGTCAGATGCCTCGTTGGTCAGCTCAAAGCGGTCATGTACCGTTGCTGCCAGTGCGGTTTCCACGCCTTCTTCGCCCACTTTCTGCGCAATGCGTTTGGAGCCGCTGGCATACAGTTTGGCGGTGTAGGAGGTTTCCGGGTCGGCAGATTTACGTTCGGCGAGCAGTTGTTCCAGTTGATACAGGAACAGCCACTGGTGAGCGGTGTCGCCGAAGCAGCTGCTGGTGCCTTTGTGGCAGGTTGGCCCGATGGGATTCGCCAGCACCAGTAACGTGTCGTTGTCGCAGTCCGGCGCAATGCTCACCACATTGAGGAAATTGCCCGAGGTTTCGCCTTTGGTCCACAGTCGCTGTTTAGTGCGCGAGAAGAAGGTAACTTTACCGCTTTCGATGGTTCTGTCTAAGGCTTCCGGGTTCATGTAGCCCAGCATTAACACTTCGCCGGATACCGCGTGTTGCACAATCACCGGCATCAGACCGTCGGTTTTTTCCCAGTCCAGTTCGCGACGTTGTTGTTCTGTTAACATATCCTGATCTCCACGCCCTGTGTTGCCAGGTACGCTTTTAATTCGCCAATATTGATTATTTGTTTGTGGAATACGGAAGCTGCCAGCGCACCGTCAACGTCGGCATCGCGGAAGGCTTCCAGGAAGTGTTCCATGGTGCCCGCGCCACCGGAGGCAATCAGCGGGACGTGGCAAACTTCACGCACTTTTTTCAGCTGCTTGAGGTCGTAACCGTTACGCACGCCGTCCTGATTCATCATGTTGAGGACGATTTCTCCGGCGCCGCGTTTTTGCACTTCCTGCACCCAGTCGAGTGTTTCCCACTGAGTGACGCGGGTGCGGCTTTCATCGCCGGTATATTGATTCACATGATATTTACCGGTTTCGGCGTCGTACCAGGTATCAATGCCGACCACAATACACTGCACGCCAAAGCGATCCGCCAGGCGAGTAATTAACGTCGGGTCCGCCAGCGCAGGGGAGTTAATGGAGATTTTATCCGCGCCAAAGGAAAGAATTTTCGCGGCATCTTCCAGAGACTTAATCCCACCCGCCACACAAAACGGAATGTCGATCACTTCCGCCACGCGAGATACCCAGCTTTTATCTACCACACGGCCATCGCTGGAAGCGGTGATATCGTAGAACACCAGTTCATCTGCACCTTCTTCGGCGTAGCGTTTTGCCAGTGGCACGATATCGCCAATGATTTCATGGTTGCGAAACTGTACGCCTTTCACCACCTGACCATCACGAACGTCGAGACAAGGGATTATGCGTTTTGCCAGCATGCGATGGCCTCCTTCACGGTGAATTTACCTTCCAGTAATGCACGACCAACTATTACGCCGCGTACACCAGTACCACGCAGGGCCGCCACATCGTTAATGTCGCCAATACCGCCGGAGGACTGAAATGCCACCTGTGGATATCTGGCGCACACTTCTTCATATAAAGAGACGTTAGATCCCGCCAGCGTGCCGTCGCGCGAGATATCGGTACATAGCACATGTTTCAGGCCGACGGGCAGATAGGTTTCCACCAGTTGTTCCAGTGAAACGCCCGAGTTCTCTTGCCAGCCGCTGACCGCCACCTGCTTGTTGCCTTGCTCGTCAATACGGACATCCAGCGCCAGCACTAAGGCATCCGCACCGAAACGTTCAAACCAACCTTTCACCATTTCTGGTGATTTCACCGCGGTGGAGCCGACCACCACACGCGCAACGCCCGCTTCCAGTAACGCCGCTACGTCTTTTTCACTACGCACACCGCCGCCAACCTGCACCGGGACGTTAACGCCCGCGACCAGGGTTTTAATCAGCGGGATTTGACGCTTAGCCGGATCTTTTGCCCCGGTCAGATCCACCAGGTGCAACACTTCGGCACCTTGCGCAGCGTAATCCTGTAAGCGCGGCAGCGGGTTGTTACCGTAATCGCGTTGTTTGCCGTAATCGCCCTGATGGAGACGCACCACGGTGCCGTCGATTAAATCTAATGCCGGAATAATCATCACATCTCCAGGAAGTTTTTCAGCAACTTAGCTCCAGCGGCACCAGAACGCTCCGGGTGGAACTGCACGCCGTAGAAGTTATCTTTTTGTACCGCCGCGGTGAACGGTTCGCCGTAATTACACTGGGCGATGGTCCACGGATTGACCGGCATTGCGTAGCTGTGAACAAAGTAAAAGTACGCGCCGTCTTCAATCCCCTGAAACAGGCGGTTGCCTGCCTGCGGGTAAACGCGATTCCAGCCCATATGTGGCAGTGGCAGACCAAAGTCGGTCATTTTCGGCACGTCTTCGTCGATGATGCCCAGCAAGTCGACGCCATTGCTCTCTTCGCTACGTCGCCCGAGCAGTTGCATCCCTAAGCAGATGCCCAGCACCGGTTGGGTACAGGCTTTGATGAGATCAAATAGCTCGCGCTCACGCACCTGGTCCATCGCTGCTTGTGCGGTGCCAACGCCGGGTAAAAACAGTTTATCGGCCAGCAACACGACGTCCGGGTCACGGCTGACTTTGGGTTCATAACCGTGGCGCGCAATGGCAGACTTCACAGAGTTCAGGTTGGCGCAGCCAGTATCAAGGATCACCACGTTCATTACAGCACTCCTTTCGACGAGGGCAGGGTGTCGCCTTCGACGCGGATGGCCTGGCGCAGGGTACGACCAAAGGCTTTGAACAGGCTCTCTACACGGTGGTGATCGTTTTTACCTTTGGTTTTCAGGTGTAGCGTCACGCCCATGGTGTATGAAAGCGAACGGAAGAAGTGCTCGATCATCTCGGTGCTGAGATCGCCCACGCGCTGGTAGGTAAATTCAGCTTTATATTCCAGGTGCGGGCGACCAGAGATATCCAGCGCGCAGCGGGCAAGGCATTCGTCCATCGGCAGCACAAAACCAAAGCGGCAAATACCGCGTTTATCGCCGAGGGCAATTTTTAACGCTTCCCCCAGCGCCAGGCCGGTATCTTCGACGGTGTGGTGATCGTCGATATAGAGGTCGCCTTTGACGTTGATTTCCATACGGAAACCGCCGTGGGTAGCGATCTGATCCAGCATGTGATCAAAGAAGCCAACGCCGGTGTTAATCTTGCTGCCACCCTCGCGATCCAGCCACACCTGGACGTCAATTTGCGTCTCTTTGGTGTTGCGCACTACATGGGCGTAACGGTCTCGTTTAGTGAGTTGCTCACCAATCATCGGCCAGTTCAGGATTTCACGGTCGTAGCGTAAACCATTAATGCCCATGTTTTCCGCCAGTTGAATGTCGGTCGCGCGATCGCCAATCACATAACTGTTGGCGCGATCCATCGCTTGCTCAGCGAGATAACGCTCCACCAGTTTTACTTTCGGCTTACGGCAGTCGCACTCATCGGCGGGCAGGTGTGGGCAAATCAGCACTTCATCAAACTGTACGCCTTGCGAGGTGAAGATCTGCATCATCAGGTTGTGCGGGCCATCGAAATCCGCCTGCGGGAAACTTTGTGTTCCAAGACCATCCTGATTAGTGATCATCACCAGCTTGTAGCCCGCTTTTTGCAGCCTCAGCAGCTCCGGGATCACGCCAGGTTCAAAGGCGAGTTTGTCAAAACGGTCCACCTGAAAATCACTCGGCGGTTCGCTAATCAGGGTTCCATCGCGATCGATAAAAAGATACTTCTGACTCATCAAACTTGCTCCGCACGTAAGGCGTCAATGACGCACTGGCTTTCTTCACGGGTTCCGACGGTAATTCGCAGGCAGCCGCTTAAAGAGGGTTGTTTATTCTGATCACGTAAGATAATGCCCTGATCCCACAAAGATTTAAACACCGCACTGGAGGCTTTAAAGCGCGCCAGAATGTAGTTGGTTTCAGAGTCGAAAACCTGCTCCACGCAGGGGATCTCTTTCAGTGCGGCAATCAGGTATTCGCGTTCTGTAATAATTTGCGCCACCCGTTCGCGCATGGCGACGATTCCCTGCGGGCTTAACGCCTGTGCGGCAATGTCGGCAACCGGCGTCGAGAGCGGGTAGGGGGCGATCACTTTCATCAGCAGGTTGATGACTTCTTCGTTTGCCAGCGTAAATCCGCAACGAAGCCCCGCCAGAGCAAAAGCTTTCGACAGTGTGCGCAAAATAGCCAGGTGCGGATATTCCGCCAGCCAGCCAGCCAGCGATGCCTGCGGGCAAAACTCGATATAGGCTTCATCGGCAACCACAATCGCCTTACCGCGGGTTAACTCCAGCAGGGTGCGAAAATCCTGCGGGTTGATCAGTTGCCCGGTGGGGTTGTTGGGGCTGCAAACATAGACCACTTTTACGCCATCCAGCTTGTCGGAAATGCCCTGTAAGTCCAGTTGCCAGTTGTCCAGCGTCGGCACTGTGCGGCACTCGACGCCAATGGTTTCAGCGCTGACGCTGTACATGCCGTACGTTGGCGGGCAGTAGAGGATGGCGTCTTTACCCGGTTCGCAAAAAGCGCGAATCAGCAGTTCAATGCCTTCGTCCGCGCCACGGCTGACCAGCACCTGTTCCGGTTTTACGCCTGCATATTGCGCGTAATTTTCAATCACCACTTTCGGTTGGCATTCCGGATAGCGGTTGAGCGTTTGCTGAGTGAGCTGAAACTCCACGGCAGTGGGATATTCGTTGGCGTTCAGCCAGACATCGCCGTTACCGCCCAGACGACGCGCTGACTGATACGGCGTCAGGTTGCGGACGTTTTCACGCGCTAAATCGGTAATAGTCACGGTGCTCATGCTTGCTCCTTAAGGGCGTTAACACGCAAAGTAACGGCATTTTTGTGGGCGGTCAGGCGCTCGGCGGCGGCCAGTGTTTCAATGGTCGAAGCCAGCGTGGAAAAGCCTTCTTTCGACAGTTCCTGTACGGTCATGCGCTTCTGGAAATCTGCCAGCCCGAGGCTGGAACAGGTGGCGGTGTAGCCGTAAGTCGGTAGAACGTGGTTGGTGCCGGAGGCGTAGTCGCCTGCCGATTCCGGTGACCAGTCACCAAGAAATACCGAACCGGCGCTGGTGATGCCATCGACCAGTTCGCGGGCGTTGCGGGTCTGAATGATCAGGTGCTCCGGGCCGTACTGGTTGGAGATCTCCACGCACTGCGCTAAATCTTTAGTCACGATCAGGCGGCTGGCGTTCAGTGCCTGGCGGGCGGTTTCGGCACGCGGCAGTTCTGCCAGTTGGCGTTCGACGGCCTCGGCAACGCGACGCGCCATATCGGCGTCGGGGGTCAGTAAAATTACCTGTGAGTCAGGGCCGTGTTCAGCCTGAGAAAGCAAATCAGAAGCCACGAAATCCGGCGTAGCGCCGCTGTCAGCAATCACCAGCACTTCCGACGGGCCTGCGGGCATATCGATCGCCGCACCGTCCAGACGCTGGCTTACCTGGCGTTTTGCTTCGGTGACAAAGGCGTTACCCGGCCCGAAGATTTTGTCCACTTTCGGCACAGATTCCGTACCAAACGCCAGCGCGGCAATGGCCTGTGCACCGCCGACGTTAAACACGTCCTGCACACCGCACAGCTGCGCCGCGTAAAGTATCTCATCGGCTATCGGCGGCGGTGAGCACAGCACCACTTTTTTACAGCCCGCAATACGCGCCGGAGTCGCCAGCATTAATACCGTTGAGAAGAGCGGGGCGGAGCCGCCAGGAATATACAACCCAACTGAAGCTACCGGACGCGTGACTTGCTGGCAACGTACGCCTGGCTGCGTTTCTACATCTACCGGCGGCAGTTTTTGCGCAGTGTGGAAGGTTTCAATATTCTTTACTGCCACCGCCATCGCCTGTTTTAGCTCGTCGCTCAGGCGTTCGCTGGCGGCGGCGATCTCATCAGCAGACACCTTCAGCGCGGTAACCGTGGTTTTATCAAACTTCGCGCTGTATTCACGCAGGGCCTCATCGCCACGCGTTTTCACGTTATCGAGAATATCGTTAACGGTGCGGGTAATGCTTTCAGAAGCGGAGATCGCCGGGCGCATTAACAGCTGGCGTTGTTGCTCCGCAGTACAGCTATTCCAGTCAATGATTGTGTTAAAGCTCATGGCGATCACTCCATCATCTTCTCAATCGGCAGGACCAGGATTGAACTGGCACCCAACGCTTTCAGTTTTTCCATCGTTTCCCAGAACAGGGTTTCGCTACTCACCATGTGCATCGCTACGCGCTGTTGGTCACCCGCCAGCGGCAGAATGGTTGGGCGTTCGGCACCTGGCAGCAGGGCGATGACTTCATCCAGGCGTTCGGTCGGTGCGTGCATCATGATGTATTTTGATTCGCGCGCCTGGATCACACCCTGAATACGGGTCAGCAGTTTGTCGATCAGTTGCTGTTTGGATTCTTCCATTTCGCCATCGCGCTGGATCAGGCAGGCTTTCGAGCGGTAGATAACTTCGACTTCGCGCAGGCCGTTAGCTTCCAGCGTGGCACCGGTGGAAACCAGATCGCAAATCGCATCCGCCAGTCCGGCACGCGGCGCAACTTCGACAGAACCGTTCAGTAAGCAGGATTTAAAAGAGATACCTTTCTGATCGAGATAACGCTTGAGCAGGTGAGGATAAGAGGTGGCGATACGTTTACCGTTTAAGGAGAGCGGACCGTCCCAGGCTTCATCAACCGGCGTTGCCAGTGAAAGTCGGCAGCCGCCGAAATCCAGACGACGCAGGGTAAAGTAGCGCGGATCTTCACCCTGGGCTCGGCGGTTAAGCAGCTCTTCTTCCAGCACGTTTTCGCCGATAATCCCAAGATCTACCACGCCGTCCATTACCAGACCGGGAATGTCGTCGTCACGCACGCGCAGAATATCAATCGGCATGTTTTCTGCCATCGCGATCAGGCGCTGGGTGTGAAGATTAATTTTAATGCCGCAGCGCGCCAGTAATTCGCGTGAGTCATCACTTAAACGGCCGGATTTCTGCATAGCTATGCGTAAACGAGTGTTGTCTGTCATTTTCTTATTCCTCTTTAAACCTGTCTGAACCGTTAACAACCGCGCAATAAAAAAGCCCCCGGAAGGTGATCTTCCGGGGGCTTTCTCATGCGTTCATGCACCACTGGAAGATCTGAATGTCTTCCAGCACACATCGCCTGAAAGACTAGTCAGGATGATGGTGATGATGGTGGTGTTTAAATTGAACGCGTGTCATAAAAGTCTCTGTGAATGTTTATTCAACTGATGTCTTTTAACCTAAACCACTTTCACGTTAGAAAGCAAGGGGTTTTTTATATATTTTATGGCGATGGATTTGTTTAATGAATGAGCGGGGAAAGGAGGGGGCTAAGAGGACTGTCCTCTAACTTGACAGCACCAAAAAGAGCAAAGTCTGATTTTTCGTCTCGCTGACAATGTCTTGATCTACAAACTAATTAATAAATAGTTAATTAACACCCATCATTGTACAATGAACTGTACAAAAGAGGAGATTTACATGCGTACAATTAGCTACAGCGAAGCGCGTCAGAATTTGTCGGCAACAATGATGAAAGCCGTTGAAGATCATGCCCCGATCCTCATTACTCGTCAGAATGGAGAGGCTTGTGTTCTGATGTCACTCGAAGAATACAACTCGCTGGAAGAGACGGCTTATCTACTGCGTTCCCCCGCTAACGCCCGGAGATTGATGGACTCAATCGATAGCCTGAAATCAGGCAAAGGAACGGAAAAGGACATTATTGAGTGAAACTAATCTGGTCTGAGGAATCATGGGATGATTATCTGTACTGGCAGGAAACAGATAAGCGAATTGTTAAAAAGATCAATGAAATTATCAAAGATACACGCAGAACACCATTTGAAGGTAAGGGGAAGCCAGAACCCCTGAAACATAATTTGTCAGGCTTCTGGTCCCGACGCATTACAGAGGAGCACCGTCTGGTATACGCGGTTACCGACGATTCACTGCTCATTGCAGCATGTCGTTATCATTATTGAACAGATTCATTCATAGAATGAATTGTCAGTTTTGATACGCTAGCGTAGCCTTATAGATCTAAGGTGTATCAGGAGATAACGGATGAAAAAGGTCGCAATTGTCGGGTTAGGGTGGTTAGGCATGCCGCTGGCGATGTCACTTTCAGCGCGAGGCTGGCAAGTCACCGGGAGTAAAACCACACAAGATGGTGTCGAAGCGGCCCGAATGAGTGGCATTGATAGCTATCTGCTTCGCATGGAGCCTGAGTTAGTTTGCGATTCTGACGATCTGGATGCCCTGATGGATGCCGATGCGCTGGTCATTACGCTTCCGGCACGTCGTAGCGGCCCCGGCGATGAGTTCTATTTACAAGCGGTACAAGAGTTAGTGGATAGCGCGCTGGCCCATCGTATTCCCCGCATTATTTTTACCAGCTCGACATCTGTCTATGGCGACGCGCAAGGCACGGTGAAAGAAACCACCCCGCGTAATCCGGTGACCAACAGTGGACGAGTATTAGAAGAACTCGAAGACTGGCTGCACAATTTACCCGGTACTTCGGTCGATATTCTGCGTCTTGCGGGCCTGGTCGGACCGGGACGTCATCCCGGACGCTTCTTTGCCGGAAAAACCGCCCCTGATGGTGAACATGGTGTTAATTTAGTCCATTTAGAAGATGTTATTGGCGCTATCACTCTGTTGTTACAGGCACCTAAAGGCGGACACATCTATAATATATGTGCGCTAGCTCACCCTGCGCGTAATGTTTTCTATCCGCAGATGGCCCGTTTACTGGGGCTGGAACCTCCGCAGTTCAGAAATAGTCTGGACAGCGGCAAAGGTAAGATTATTGATGGCAGTCGGATTTGTAATGAACTGGGATTTGAATACCAGTATCCCGATCCGCTGGTAATGCCGCTGGAGTAAACGATCACGCCAGCAGGACGCCGCATGCACTGCAAGGGGGCGTGTATGAAACCACTGCTGGATGTGTTGATGATCCTCGATGCCTTAGAAAAAGAAGGCAGTTTTGCGGCGGCGTCAGCCAAACTCTACAAGACGCCGTCCGCTCTGAGTTACACCGTTCACAAGCTGGAAAGCGACCTTAATATTCAATTGCTTGATCGTAGCGGACACCGCGCTAAATTCACCCGTACCGGAAAAATGTTATTAGAGAAAGGGCGGGAAGTTCTGCATACCGTGCGAGAACTGGAAAAGCAGGCGATCAAACTGCATGAAGGCTGGGAAAACGAGCTGGTGATTGGCGTGGACGACACGTTTCCTTTTTCTCTGCTTGCGCCTCTCATTGAAGCTTTTTATCAACATCATAGCGTGACGCGCCTGAAGTTTATCAATGGCGTACTCGGTGGTTCCTGGGATGCCCTGACTCAGGGGCGAGCGGATATTATCGTTGGCGCGATGCATGAGCCACCATCTTCCAGTGAGTTTGGTTTCTCGCGGTTGGGCGATCTTGAACAAGTCTTTGCGGTCGCGCCTCATCATCCGTTAGCCCAGGAAGAAGAACCGTTAAACCGTCGTATCATTAAACGATATCGGGCGATTGTGGTGGGGGACACTGCGCAGGCAGGCGCTTCTACGGCCTCACAACTTCTCGACGAACAAGAAGCCATTACCGTTTTCGATTTTAAAACCAAGCTGGAGCTGCAAATTAGCGGCCTTGGCTGCGGCTATTTACCACGGTATCTGGCGCAACGTTTTCTCGATAGTGGCGCGTTAATCGAGAAGAAAGTGGTCGCCCAAACTCTCTTTGAACCCGTCTGGATTGGCTGGAATGAACAGACCGCAGGGCTTGCCAGCGGCTGGTGGCGAGATGAAATTTTAGCAAATAGTGCGATCGCCGGTGTTTATGCAAAATCTGATGACGGAAAATCAGCCATTTAAAGAAAAATTATTATGGCAAGCCTCTCATTCTCTTGTCATTTCCCCCCCATTTAGGCACAATGCGCCGCTGTCAAAAAATGACTAAAAACCGACGTTTAATTAGCGTCGGTTATTTTTTGCTTCAAACCAATCATTCATACCAAGAGGCCGGGCTTCGTACCGGATAGATATTTACTAAAAATCGACAGTTGTTGTCGCTGAGGAATCCAAAAAAATGGGGCAATTTTTTGCTTACGCGACGGTTATCACCGTAAAGGAGAATGACCATGTCGCATAACGTTACTCCAAACACCTCTCGCGTGGAATTGCGTAAAACGCTTACGTTAGTTCCGGTTGTAATGATGGGTCTAGCCTATATGCAGCCGATGACGCTGTTTGATACATTTGGTATCGTTTCAGGCCTCACGGATGGTCATGTGCCGACAGCCTATGCGTTCGCATTGATTGCGATCCTGTTTACGGCTCTGAGCTACGGGAAGCTGGTTCGCCGCTATCCTTCTGCTGGCTCTGCATACACTTACGCCCAGAAATCCATTAGCCCGACTGTCGGCTTTATGGTGGGTTGGTCTTCTCTGCTCGACTATCTGTTCGCGCCGATGATCAACATTCTGCTGGCGAAAATCTATTTTGAAGCTCTGGTGCCTTCCATTCCATCGTGGATGTTTGTGGTGGCTCTGGTGGCCTTTATGACCGCCTTTAACCTGCGTAGTCTGAAATCCGTAGCGAACTTCAACACTGTAATCGTCGTGTTGCAGATAGTGCTGATCGCGGTGATTCTGGGCATGGTTGTTTATGGCGTATTTGAAGGTGAAGGCGCTGGTACGCTGGCGAGCACTCGTCCGTTCTGGTCTGGCGATGCGCATGTTATCCCGATGATTACCGGGGCGACAATCCTGTGCTTCTCCTTTACCGGTTTTGACGGCATCAGCAACCTGTCGGAAGAAACCAAAGATGCAGAGCGCGTGATCCCGCGTGCGATTTTCCTGACCGCGCTGATCGGCGGCATGATCTTCATCTTTGCAACTTACTTCCTGCAGCTGTACTTCCCGGATATCTCTCGTTTTAAAGATCCGGATGCGTCACAGCCTGAAATCATGCTGTACGTTGCGGGTAAAGCGTTCCAGGTTGGCGCGCTGATCTTCTCCACCATTACCGTACTGGCGTCCGGTATGGCGGCGCACGCAGGCGTTGCGCGTCTGATGTACGTAATGGGTCGTGACGGCGTGTTCCCGAAAAGCTTCTTCGGTTATGTACACCCGAAATGGCGTACTCCGGCGATGAATATCATCCTGGTTGGCGCGATTGCCCTGCTGGCAATCAACTTCGACCTGGTAATGGCTACGGCGCTGATTAACTTTGGTGCGTTGGTGGCGTTCACCTTCGTTAACCTGTCGGTCATCTCGCAGTTCTGGATCCGTGAGAAGCGTAACAAAACGCTGAAAGATCACTTCCAGTATCTGTTCCTGCCGATGTGTGGTGCGCTGACCGTTGGTGCGCTGTGGGTTAACCTGGAAGAAAGCTCAATGGTTCTGGGTCTGATCTGGGCTGCTATCGGTCTGATTTACCTGGCTTGCGTAACCAAGAGTTTCCGTAACCCGGTTCCGCAGTACGAAGACGTAGCGTAATCTTACAAACCGGATGACATAATCATCCGGTAAATCTCAAAAAGCCGGAGTTTGTCGCTCCGGCTTTTTTGTTTCAGACGATCTCTTCCGCGTACTGCCAAAGCGCTTTTAACAGCGCCACTTTCTCTTTGTCATCGGCATACTGTTGTGCCAGCATCTGCAATTCATCAGCGTAGCCCTGCAAAAACTCTGGCGTGAAGACCTGGCGGCGGTGCTCCAGCCAGCGTTGCTGCTCGGCATAATCCAGCGTCCCCGGGAAGTTGCGCGCTCGATAATTGAACAACAGTTTTTCAATTCGTTTATCAACAAAAGTGATATCCAGTGCCGGTAAATTACGCGGCTCGGTTTCCAGCACAATTTTCATTGCTGCACGATCGGCGTCACTGAAAAAGCCATTATAAAGCTGTGCATCCACGTTCTCTGAAGGCGTAAACGGTTCGGCTTCCGCGAATATCGCCACCACTTTTTCACGCACTTGCGGATTTTCACGCAGAATTTTTAGGTTATCGAGGCAATGCTGACGATTAATTCCCAGTCGGTCGGCATCTTCCGGGCGTAGCGTATTCGCCTGGGCCAGTACCGGACATTTATTGATATGCACCAGCTTAACCGGAACGGCGGCGTTATCGCCAAGATCGGCTTTTGCGGTATATAAACGCTCGCGCAATGTGTCGCTATCCAGCTCCAGTAATGGCGAAATGTCTCCTGCCAAATCCACCATAATTACGGCATTGCGATTTTCAGGATGCCACGCCAGCGGTGCCACCCAGCTGGTATTGCCGCGCCATGCCCCAAACATTCCGGAAACGTGAACCAGGGGTTTCATCTGCGGAACATCAATCAACGCCATCAGTTTGTGTTTATTACGATGGGTAAAGAGATAATCAAACAGGCGTGGCTGACGCGTTTTTACCAGTTTCGCCATCGCAATAGTGGCGTACACATCAGCCATCGCATCGTGGGCGTTGCTATGTTCAATACCATTCGCTTTGGTTAAATGCTCAAGGCGAAAGCTCGGTAGACCGTCATCATTTTCAGGCCAGTTTATTCCTTCCGGGCGCAGGGCATAACAGGCACGCATAACATCCAGTAAATCCCAGCGCGAGTTATCATGCTGCCAGCTCCAGGCGTAAGGATCGTAGAAATTACGATAAAAAACGTTGCGTGTGACTTCGTCGTCGAAACGCACATTGTTGTAGCCCAGAATACAGGTCTTCGGTACGGTAAAAAGCGAGTGAATACGGGCGGCAAATGCGGCTTCGTTTTCTCCTTTCGCCCGAGCTTCCTGCGGGGTAATACCGGTAATTAATACTGCTCCAGGCTGGGGTAAATAGTCATCCGCGGGCTTGCAGTAAAAGACTTCGGGTTCGCCGATGACATTGAATTCGCTATCGGTGCGAATGGCTGCGAACTGTGCAGGGCGATCTAACGCGGGGTGCGTGCCAAAGGTTTCGTAATCGTGAAACAAAAAGGTAGATTGTTGCTTACCGTCATTCATCATTAGGTTAAATCCGTTGTTTCTGCTGTCTGCCAGAGTATCAAATATCACCGTGCTAATCAGCTTTAGCGCGACAATTTGGCAGCGAGTGGCAACAGATCATGTCAGATAAAAATGAGAGGGTAGTCACATTTTCTTGCACTTTATTCCAGCCAGTTCATAAGTATTTCCGTAAAAAGAACAGCTATTTGAAACTCCTGAGGGTTTGCTGTTGAAACGCCGTCTTATTATTGCTGCTTCTTTGTTCGTTTTTAATTTATCGTCTGGTTTTGCGGCGGAAAACATTCCTTTTTCACCTCAACCTCCAGAGATTCATGCCGGGTCCTGGGTATTGATGGATTACACCACCGGTCAGATTCTCACCGCGGGTAATGAGCATCAACAGCGCAATCCCGCCAGCCTGACAAAGCTGATGACGGGCTATGTCGTGGATCGCGCTATCGATAGTCATCGCATTACGCCAGACGATATTGTCACCGTGGGGCGTGATGCGTGGGCGAAAGATAATCCGGTGTTTGTCGGTTCTTCACTGATGTTTTTGAAAGAGGGCGATCGCGTATCGGTACGTGATTTAAGCCGTGGTTTAATTGTGGATTCCGGAAATGACGCTTGTGTTGCACTGGCTGACTATATTGCCGGTGGGCAACGGCAGTTTGTTGAAATGATGAACAACTATGCCGAGAAGCTGCATCTCAAGGATACGCATTTTGAAACAGTGCATGGTCTGGATGCACCTGGCCAGCATAGCTCGGCTTATGATTTAGCTGTGCTTTCTCGCGCTATCATCCACGGCGAGCCCGAGTTTTATCATATGTACAGTGAGAAAAGCCTCACCTGGAACGGTATCACCCAGCAAAACCGTAACGGGTTATTGTGGGATAAAACCATGAATGTTGACGGCCTGAAAACGGGTCATACTTCTGGTGCCGGGTTTAATCTCATTGCTTCGGCTGTAGATGGGCAGCGTCGTCTCATTGCAGTGGTAATGGGGGCTGACAGCGCAAAAGGTCGTGAGGAAGAGGCAAGAAAATTACTGCGTTGGGGTCAACAAAACTTTACTACGGTGCAAATTTTGCACCGTGGGAAAAAGGTTGGTACGGAACGCATCTGGTATGGCGATAAAGAAAATATCGCCCTGGGAACGGAACAAGAGTTCTGGATGGTGCTACCGAAAGCCGAAATTCCACATATCAAAGCCAAATATACCCTTGATGGTAAAGAACTCACCGCGCCAATTAGCGCCCATCAGCGGGTAGGGGAAATTGAACTTTACGACCGTGATAAACAGGTGGCGCACTGGCCGCTGGTTACCCTGGAATCTGTCGGGGAAGGCAGCATGTTTTCCCGGCTGAGTGATTATTTCCACCATAAGGACTGACCTTTCTTTTGCAGCAGACTGGCAGGAGTGCGAATCTGCTCGCATAATCAACACTCATTCCTTGTGGTTTTAATATTGCAACTATACTGTATATAAAAGGGTCTTCCCCTGTTGTGGTGGGTGGTACATAATTGAGTGATTTTCAAACACCACACAGTACCTTTATGGTGTCTCTTTTTACATGAGAGGGAATTCTTATGAGTGTGCCGCAAACAAAAGCTGAACTGCTTTTAGCTATTGATAAAAATTTTAGTAAATTAATTAGTTACCTCAACACAATCCCACCAGAAATTACTTCAGATAAATCAATGGACGGACACGCCAAAGGAACGGAGATGAGTGTTCGTGATCTCGTTTCGTATCTGCTTGGATGGAATGCTCTTGTTGTAAAGTGGATCGCTTCTGATGCTAAAGGTCTGCCTGTCGATTTTCCGGAAACTGGCTATAAATGGAATCAGCTTGGCCTTCTTGCTCAAAAATTTTACTCAGATTACAGTGAGTTAAGTTATGAGTTGTTAGTAGCTGAACTTCAGACTGTAAAAAATGAGATTGTGAACCTTATTAATGATCGTACCGATGATATTTTGTATGGAAGACCATGGTACACAAAATGGACGATGGGGAGAATGATCTCATTTAACACATCTTCGCCTTACGCCAACGCTAATGGAAGATTAAGAAAGTGGGCAAAAAATAATAATATCAGTTTAAAGTAAGCTTCAGAATGAAATTATATGGACGAAAAATCCCTCTATGCCCATATCCTTAACCTGACTGCACCATGGCAGGTTAAATCCCTTACCCTCGATGAAAATGCAGGTTCCGTTACTGTTACAGTCGGAATTGCTGAAAATACTCAGTTAACCTGTCCGACCTGCAGGAAATCCTGTTCTGTTCACGATCACCGACATCGTAAATGGCGCCACCTTGATACCTGCCAGTTCATGACATTAGTAGAAACCGATGTTCCCCGCGTTATGTGCCCGGAGCATGGCTGCCAGACTCTGCCTGTACCGTGGGCAGGTTCCGGCAGTCGGTACACTCTGCTGTTCGAATCGTTCGTGCTCTCATGGCTTAAAATCAGCACCGTTGATGCGGTCAGAAAACAACTTAAACTTAGCTGGAATGCCGTTGACGGCATCATGACCCGCGCGGTTAAGCGAGGCCTGTCGCGGATTAAAAAGCCTTTATCAGTGCGTCATATGAATGTAGACGAAGTCGCCTTTAAAAAAGGGCATAGGTATATAACCGTGGTATCTGATCGCGACGGGCGGGCACTGGCATTAACCGATGATCGTGGCACAGAGAGTCTTGCCAGCTATCTCCGTTCGCTTACTGACAGTCAGTTGTTGGCCATCAAAACACTGTCGATGGACATGAATGCGGGCTATATAAGAGCAGCGCGTATCCATTTACCCAATGCGGTCGAGAAAATCGCCTTCGATCGCTTCCATGTGGCGAAGCAACTGGGCGAAGTGGTTGATAAAACCCGCCAGAATGAACATCCGCACCTCCCTGTTGAAAGTCGTCGTCAGGCCAAAGGTACCCGCTTCCTGTGGCAGTACAGCGACAAATGGATGACTGAGTCCCGGCAGGAAAAGCTGATGTGGTTGCGGGAACAGATGCAACAGACAAGCCAGTGCTGGACACTGAAAGAGCTGGCAAAAAATATCTGGGATCGCCCCTGGAGCACAGAACGCAGGAATGACTGGTTGCAGTGGATATCGCTGGCGTCTGAATGTGATGTGCCGATGATGAAAAACGCAGCGAAAACCATTAAAAAACGGTTATACGGAATACTGAATGCAATGCGTCATCGCGTCTCGAATGGAAATGCGGAGGCGCTGAACAGCAAGATCAGACTGCTGAGGATAAAGGCCAGGGGATACCGAAACCGGGAACGCTTTAAACTGGGAGTTATGTTCCACTATGGGAAACTGAATATGGCGTACTGAGTCTTCCCACCATGATCGGGGAAGACCCATATAAAAACAGTATTAATGGGGGCGTCATGAACTACGAGATTAAGCAGGAAGATAAACGTACCGTTGCAGGTTTCCATCTCGTTGGCCCGTGGGAACAGACGGTAAAGAAAGGCTTTGAGCAGTTGATGATGTGGATAGATAGCAAAAATATTGTGCCGAAGGAGTGGGTTGCTGTCTATTACGACAATCCAGATGAAACACCCGCCGAAAAATTACGCTGCGACACCGTCGTGACGGTGCCGAATAACTTTACGCTCCCCGAAAACAGTGAGGGCGTCATTCTGACAGAAATTTCAGGTGGTCAGTATGCGGTGGCGGTGGCTCGTGTAGTCGGTGATGATTTTGCTAAACCCTGGTATCAGTTCTTTAATAGCCTCTTGCAGGACAGTGCCTATGAAATGTTACCAAAGCCCTGCTTCGAGGTTTACTTGAACAATGGCGCGGAAGATGGGTACTGGGATATCGAAATGTATGTTGCGGTGCAGCCAAAACATCACTAATTCATCTCAGGGCGGTGTGTTGACGCGAAGACCACTCTTTTTTTGAAAGCGAAAAGAGTAAGATGCGCCTTTCAAATTTTTCGCTCCTGCCGGGAAATTACACTGTTCCCGGTATGTCCGTCGGATAACTCAGAGGCGCGCCTTCTGGCCGACAGATGTGTTATGAGCGCTTTTAATCTTCATTACGGAGTTTCTGCGTGCGTGCCGATAAGTCATTAAGCCCGTTTGAAATCCGGGTATACCGCCATTACCGCATTGTGCATGGTACTCGGGTCGCGCTGGCATTCCTGCTCACTTTTCTCATTATCCGCCTGTTTACTATCCCGGAAAGCACCTGGCCGCTGGTCACCATGGTGGTGATTATGGGGCCAATCTCGTTCTGGGGGAACGTTGTCCCTCGTGCCTTCGAACGTATTGGCGGTACGGTGTTGGGTTCGATTTTAGGTCTTATCGCTCTGCAACTGGAGTTAATTTCGTTACCGCTGATGTTAGTCTGGTGCGCGGCGGCGATGTTTCTTTGCGGTTGGCTGGCGCTGGGCAAGAAACCGTATCAAGGATTATTGATTGGGGTGACGCTGGCAATTGTTGTGGGTTCCCCGACAGGTGAAATTGATACGGCGTTATGGCGAAGCGGCGATGTGATCCTCGGCTCTTTACTGGCAATGTTGTTTACCGGTATCTGGCCACAACGGGCGTTCATCCACTGGCGCATTCAACTGGCGAAAAGTCTGACCGAGTATAATCGGGTCTATCAATCTGCATTCTCACCGAACTTACTCGAACGCCCACGTCTGGAAAGCCATCTACAAAAACTGCTGACCGATGCCGTGAAAATGCGTGGGCTGATTGCGCCCGCCAGCAAAGAAACCCGTATTCCCAAATCGATATATGAAGGTATCCAGACCATTAATCGCAATCTGGTTTGTATGCTGGAGTTGCAAATCAATGCATACTGGGCCACGCGCCCCAGCCATTTCGTGTTATTGAACGCGCAAAAACTTCGTGATACCCAGCACATGATGCAGCAAATACTGCTGAGCCTTGTTCATGCGCTGTACGAAGGTAATCCGCAGCCGGTTTTTGCCAATACGGAAAAATTGAACGATGCTGTGGAAGAGCTGCGTCAGTTGCTCGATAACCACCATGATCTGAAAGTCGTGGAAACACCAATCTATGGTTATGTGTGGCTGAACATGGAAACGGCACATCAGCTTGAGTTGCTATCGAATCTGATTTGCCGGGCCTTGCGCAAATAATTCCTGAACTTCAGAATCATCTTGCTGCTGCTTCGATTCAGCAAGGATAAAGGGTATGATAGTGAAAAGGGATAAAAGCATTGTCATCTGCGGCAGCTATGAGTAATGTTGGCCCTAACGAATAGCGGTTGCTTAAACGAATCCGACTCTCACATTATCAGGGGTATAAAAATGGAAACTACCAAGCCTTCATTCCAGGACGTACTGGAATTTGTTCGTCTGTTCCGTCGTAAGAACAAACTGCAACGTGAAATTCAGGACGTTGAGAAAAAGATCCGTGACAACCAGAAGCGCGTCCTGTTGCTGGACAACCTGAGCGATTACATCAAGCCAGGGATGAGCGTTGAAGCAATCCAGGGCATCATCGCCAGCATGAAAGGTGACTATGAAGATCGCGTTGACGATTACATCATCAAAAATGCCGAGCTCTCCAAAGAACGCCGCGATATCTCCAAAAAGCTGAAAGCTATGGGCGAAATGAAAAACGGCGAAGCGAAGTAATTCCCGTTTTATTCAATGAGGGTTGCCCGGCAACCCTCATTGCTCATTGATTCTTATCTGTGTATCACCGTCATCATTCTCATCTGAGAACCAATCGAAATTAACAACAGCCTTCTTCTGTATGCAGCAAGGCAAAAAGTTCTGTAACTCCATTGTTATTAACTGCACTGGTTACTAACACGTTGTGCGCTCCAGCTTCCCGTAACCAACTTTTCACCAAAGATATTTGTTCCATGCTGGCTAAATCTGCTTTGGTTACTACTCCAATGACCGGGTGATTCATGGCCCGGTAGGGCGTTTTTACCTCTAATTCCTGCTTCAGCGCTGAGATTCCTGCTTGTTGCCGGAAAAGCAGGCACCTGCCGTCTGAACGGTATCGATCCGGAAGCGTATCTGCGCCATATTCTGAGCATACTGCCGGAATGGCCCTCCAACCGTGTTGACGAACTCCTGCCATGGAACGTAGTTCTCACCAATAAATAAGCGTCAATACGGTGCTCCGTTGACGCTTACTTTAATCCGTTTTCTGAGCTTAGATTTTTCTGTTCCTACCCAGACCGTGGATTTGGAATTCATTTTTTGTCAGGTCAATGCTAATCGTTAAAACGGCCATAACGCACCTCCACTGGAAGGTTTATCAGTAATATCCTACCGTTGCTTCATGGTCGGGGCGTCCATTCCATTATTATCGGTTTTCCTTTCTGTTTATAAATGAAAACGCCAGCTGTATTCAGGCTGGCGTCAGGGGAAATGAAGCCTGTTGAGTGAGATTCACCGGTTCTGGTGCAGAAGCTGCAGATGGCGCAGGGTAAGGACATCTTCTCTTGCCTGCTTAATACAGGACAACAGTGCTGTTTCTGTGGTTAATGGCACTATACCCTGTATCACTGCATTGTCTTACAGCAACTGGTGAGGGCTGGCATAAGTTGCCGGTGTTTCGGTAGAGTCACGGCCATCCACCACGCGGAGTGAATAACCGTTTTCAGCGGCCTTATTAATCAGTTCAGTGATATTAACACCATCAATGTCAACGACAATGTGCCCCATATCCAGCGCCTGTACGTTAACGCTGTCGGCTTCCAGTGTCATCATTTCGCCTCCGGATACTTACCCAGGGTAATGTTATTTACCGTTCTGTAATTGTCGCGGGTCATCAGGCCGGTCGCCCTGCGAGCCCGGAGGATATCGATGCTGTTTATTAACTGAGAGCGGGTACAGGCGCTGAATCCCGGCTGGTCGGTACGCACCAGCGCGTATTTTTCCACGAGAAAGTTCACCGCATCACACAGTGAAATGCCTGCCTCAATATGCTGCTCAATCACACGTTCATCGGCAAACGGTGTGTCATTCAGTGTGAGGCCGTAGTGCTGGTCCAGCAGTCGGGACAGCAGTATCTGCCAGATTTCAACAGGAGACGGGCGAGAACTGGCCGCCTGCCCGGGTAATACAGGTAATGTTTTCATACTGAAGATTTTCCTGATATGCAGATATAAAAATGGGAAAGTTGCGTGGTGAAAACACCAGGCCGTAGCAGAAGGCTATTCTGGAGAGTTAATTTTTCATTTCGGGCGTCGGATAAACAGCCAGATAAACGTAACCACAGGAGCCCAGGGTATCGGCTTCGCAGGTCAGTCCTTTCGCATACAGCGTGACGGTATGCTGATAGCGGGGGCTGAGTTCACCACTGGTGAGCATGAGCTCCAGTTGTTTCATCAGCAACGGAAAGGCCTGGTCCAGGTGGTACGCATCTGCATCGCTGAACAGGCCTCTGATACCGGCACGGTCGGCAAGGTAATGCAACCGGTTACCCTCCTGCACCAGACGGGCGCCGAAACAGGGCGTCACGGTGCAGGGTAGCCCCCACCAGGGGCGGTCGTGATTGTCGTCGGGAAGTGTTGTCCCGGGGAGTGTGTCTGACACGATAAAATCCCTACAGAAAATCGGTTAAGAATGGTCCGGTGGTGGCGATAATTCTGCTCATCAGAATTCCCACTCAGTTCAGGGTGACGCTCATCAGTCGGACATACGGGCCAAAACTGTCCTTACGGCGTTCAGCAAACACGGCCAGCACACCGGGAATATCCTGCACTTCACGACCGGTATACGCTTCAGCACTGCCGTGCCAGCGGTATTTACCGGTACAGAACGGAAAAAGACGGGATGTCGGATGTTGTTGGTGAATACGCATGGCTTCACCACGGGTGATAATTTTCATAATAGGATACCTTTGAAGACAGAAGATAAAAGTGAAAACAGGTGTGATGTGATTGTGGCGGTGACGGGTTAAAGCAGGCCGTGTTCCGCAAAGGAGAAAACCTGGCTGCCACCGACTATCAGATGGTCCGGCACCCGGATATCCACCAGGCCCAGTGCCTGTACCAGACGTTCGGTGATAAGCCGGTCTGCCTTACTGGGTGTGACTTCACCGGACGGGTGATTGTGTGCCAGCACCACGGCTGCGGCATTGTGATACAGGGCGCATTTAATCACTTCCCGGGGATGGACTTCCGTGCGGTTGATGGTGCCGGTGAAGAGGGTTTCACCGGCAATCAGCTGATTCTGGTTATTCAGATATAGCACCCGGAATTCTTCACGCTCCAGTCCCGCCATGTTCAGAATCAGCCATTCCCGTGCCGCACGGGTGGAGGTGAAGGCCACACCGGGTTCATGAAGATGACGGTCCAGGGTTTTCAGGGCCCGCAGAATGAGACTGCGCTCGCCGGGCGTCATCTCTCCGGGCAGAAAGGAAATCTGTTGCATTGTTCCTGCCCCCTTTCAGTCAATGATGCGCATAATGGCGTCGTATTCCGGATGTTGCAGGGCGTAATCCCGCAGACGGTAATAATGAACCGTCATGGCATAACACTCCGTACGGCAGGCGTGATGACTGTACGTCATCAGACAGGCAGCAATGCCGGCGGCTTCCGGGCTCATTTCAGCGCGGTTACCGTTCATGGCATTGAACAGTACCCATGTTTCGTCATCATCGTCATCCGGTTCGGGTGCCATAAATGCGCCACCGTTGTTCAGGGTGTACAGATTCCAGATACCACCGCAGTAGTCTTCATACAGACGGTCCATCCAGCCGAAGACACGGGGCTCCAGGGTGACCCACTGTGGAATGAGGCCAAAATGCTGCGGCCAGAAGCTGATGCGCTGTTCATCAGGGACGGGAGTGGCAACCAACTGAGACTGGTTATTCCCTGATGCAGCGGCCACGGAAACAGAAGGTGTGGTGGAATTATGCGAAGAGGTTGTCATGAGATTATTCCTTATAAAAAGTAAATGAATGGTGGAATGTCTGGGGGAAGGGACAGCCGTGAACAGGACTGCGCTTTCAGGGAAACGGTATCAGCGCAGGCTCTCCAGCAGCGTTTCTGCCATCACCCACAACGCCCGGTTGAGCTTAATGTCGGTATCGATGCTGTGAATGGCCCGGGTATGGATACGTTTTCCTCTGGCACTGCGACCGGAAATCCCGCCTTTCAGCATATTCTCCTGGATGGTCTGATAAGCACTCCACAGGTCCTTACCGTAATCCTCCCGGCGTCGTGGCGTCAGAATGTCGGTAGTGGTGACGGGCTGATGTTCATCACCATAACGGTAAGTCAGCGCCGCCTGTGCCAGCGCCTGGCGTGCCGGTGGCGGCAGGACCAGCGACTGCATGGCATCACGCTTTTCCTCAATCAGGTCAAACACGCCCACCACTTCGTAAGCACCTTCTATGACCCTGTCCACCACGTTTCCCCGGTGTGGCACCCGGACTTCTCCCAGCGACTGACCGCAGACCAGGCCATTGGTACAAATGGCACGAAAATATCCGGGTAACATCTGGTAGCTGGATGAACCGTCATGGGAGTTGAGCAGAATAATTTCAGGCACATGCTGACCGGTTATCTGTCCGGCCCGCCGCAGACGCAGCATATGTTTGGTATATTCCCGGCGGCTCTGGTCGCGCACACGGGTCTGGCAGGCGAAGAACGGCTGAAAGCCTTCCCGCTGCAGATTTTCCAGTACGGTGATGGTGGGGATGTACGTATAGTTCTGGCTTCGGGACGTGTGTTTCTCTTCCCCGAAAATCCCCGGCACATGGTGCATCAGCTCTTCATGTGTCAGTGGACGGTCACGACGTATCTGGTTTGCAGCATAACCAAAACGACTTGCTAATCGCATACTTTGCTCCTTATCGGTGGTTAAGATTTACTGGTGTAATAAATGAAAAA
Organism: Escherichia sp. E.sYA108; assembly: GCF_011754335.1. Taxonomy (NCBI): domain Bacteria; kingdom Pseudomonadati; phylum Pseudomonadota; class Gammaproteobacteria; order Enterobacterales; family Enterobacteriaceae; genus Escherichia; species Escherichia sp. E.sYA108. The sequence goes on from NZ_JAAQVZ010000001.1 coordinate 1,934,515, forward strand.
AGCCACGTCTCCCGGAGAAGACGCGGCCTGACGGGTGAAATGAATGAGGTTTATTGTCTGAGAAGCCTTTCACTGGCGAGCCACGCATTAAGCGGCTTTCCGGCAACAATGGCTGGGGCTGTATTTACCTTTGATATTAATAATGTGCAGAGAAACGCATGGTTTACTCCTCAGGTTTTAAGTTTGTCCAGAGCCACAACGACAGGTTTTCCGGATGTGTCGATGACTCCTACCGTCGGTACGCCATTTTTGATTTCGAAGAACGGTTTGTTGCTACCTGAGCACAGCTGGTTGTCTTTGTATTCGAGCATCTGTGCTTTCCCGGTTTTCAGGTTAAGTACCGAGACAGTGTAGTCGTAACACCAGGCACCACCACGTTCAAGCACGAAAACATAGCTGTTATCTTTATAGTTAAACGGATTCTTCGTCTGGCAATTCATACCGTCAATCTCAGTACAGGAAAACGCCTCTGTAGTATTAACGTATTTGATGTTGTTTGGCAGTTTTACTTGTTTCGCCGTAGCGAAGACAGAGAACAGAATAGTTACAGCAACGAGTAAAGTTTTGATAAAAGTTTTCATGACAGACTCCTTAAATTAGTTAACCGCAGCTACGTAGTTTTTCACCAGATACGCGAATTCATGCACGCCAATTTCGCCGAACCAAACCAGGTAGGCCGGGTCATCTAAACCAAAGTAGCGGTAGCCAACGACTTCATGGGTTTTTGGGTTATAGAGTGTTACGATAAAGTCCCAGCCGCAGGTATTGGCTTTGCAACCGTCGCCCTGGAGCCAGACTGTACCGTTAATGGTTACTGGCGTTACGTTTCCGCCAGGGCCATCCATATACCCGCCTTTACCGAACATGCCGCTCAGTCCGACCGGTTTTAATGCTTTGTCAAGCGCAGCTTTGTAGGCAGCGTCACCTTCGTACAACTCGTACGTTGTTGGACACGCTCCAGGTTGTTCAGCCCGGGCGTTTGGGTCGCAGCTGAGCGCTTGTTTCACGCTCGCTGCTTCCACGTTAAAGCCAGTAAACAGAACCGCCAGAAATAACATCAGGGTATGTAAACGTTTCATTGTAAATATTCTTCCGTTGTAAATGGCGCTGGAAAATTTCTCATCAGTGAAACCTTCCGGAAATTCCCCCCCCTTGTATGATGTATATCGCCAGTATTTTATTTCATCCCGGATGTAATTTTTATATTTCCCGGCACGTGCAATAACGCTGACCAGAGATATAAGGCTCATTAATAACTTTACAGGTAATTGCATAATTAAATTTCCAGTGAGTGAATTGACAGGTGAGGGGTAAAACTTTCTCTCAGGTAATATATATCTGAAAATATTTTCAATAACACCAGCCAGGAAAAACACCACCACAGGCGGTGGCGTTTCTTTGGGGCGTCTTTATTTAATCCGGGCCATCGCGTTTCTCAGTGCCAAATCTGCCTCTTCCGTTATCTCCAGACTTTTCTGCAACACCGTTTCTGACCGGGACAGTACCTGACGTGCTGCCAGCGGTTTCCGGATATGCTCCATCGTCAGCATCGTGTCTTCATAGCCCTGCTGACGCCAGGCGTCGGTATGTGCCAACGTGAAACTGAGCAGACCGCCGCTGTTGTCACCATCACCTGCATATTTCAGCCTTTTCCGGGGACGGATCTCAAGGATTGTGGTGTCCGGAAAAGCCTGGCGATCCCATAAAGAACCGTCACTCAGATGCGTCACAATCACCATATTGCATCCGGCATCGACCAGAGGCGTCACAGGGGTATTTCCCTGCATATTTCGCCATCCTCCCATACCACCATCACCGAACATTGTCCCCTGAACCTCACGGGGACGGAACAGCAGGGGCAGCGCGGCTGACGCAAGCAGAGCCTCTTTCTGCTGTCCGCGGGGCAGGCTCTGGATATGCTGAAAAACGGCGTTTTTCGTGGTTCCGGCACCCAGTTCAGCACGAATGCAGTCAATAATATCCTGCATGCCCCCTTCTGTGGGGTACAGCGACACATACAGCGGTAGCCCGTCTGCCAGAGCATCAGTATCAAGATAATGATCCAACAGCGCTGTCAGGGGCTCATCTGACAACAACGGCTGAGCCATCAGATTGTCAAACCCGTTGAGTATCGATATATGGCGAAGAAGCGTCGTAAGCAGTGCTCCTGCACGTCCGGGGATCTGGCAGAGGTTCATTGCCTGGAACAATTTTTTCAGCAATGAAAAGTAAACCAATCGGTTTACCGACAGCACCTGATTATTCCCCAGATGATCCCAGAGCGCCTCCAGGCGTACGGCAGCTTCTGACAGATCGGGAGAGGCCGCGATAATGGCACCATTGAATGCGCCAATGCTGGCCCCTGAAACCATGCTGATCTGTGTACCACACTCTGCCAGTGCCTTAACCACTCCCGCCTGATAAGCGCCCACCGCCCCGCCACCGGACAGCACCAGCCCCGTTTTCATTTCTGTACTCATGCAGCCCCCTTCTGAAATATTTCATCGACCATACTTTCAGAGAGGCGTTCTGCAGAGCAGAGGCGAGGCATGCGAACCGGTAAGTGTTCTGCAGCCTGCGTGGTTGACCAGATCACCGGATGCTGCTCTTCACTGCACCAGTCTCCCAGCCAGTTAATCGCGTCATGCCACTCGTTATCTGCCTGCTCCCGGCCCTGACCACCAAGCCAGTCCAGAGTGTTCAGACGCACGGTTGCACTACCGCCACTCTCCTGTGCCATCTGCGTTAATGCTTTATGTCTGAGAATATCCAGTAGCTGGTTAACCTGGCCTGTTTCGCCCTGACGTATCACATCACCAAACGCGCCCCAGCGAAGCTCTTCAAGTGCCACATAACAACGTCCGGCAGGGGAAAATGACGCGTATCGCCCGGCGCTCCACCATGAGAATATCTGCTCAAGATGTAACTGCGCCCGCTGAACCTGGTCAACACGGTGGAGTTTTTCTTCAAGATGATTCAGTTTATGGTGAACCTGATCGGCCAGGATGAGTAACTGCTCCCGTGTATCTGCGGAATAATGCGCCAGCCTGGCAGTATCACTGACCAGTGAACTGACCCTGTCGTTTACCCGGGTAATCGCGTAGTTTGTGGTGGCAAGTGACGTTGTCAGCTCCGTCAGCCAGCGCAGGGACGCCTCAACGCCCTGTGCAAGCGAAGCATTGATGGCATTCTGCCGTGCAGCGCCTTCGCCGGTCAGTCCCTCTTTTAAACGCCGGAAGAACGTGCGCTCTCTGGCCGTGCGGATATGCTCCTGTGCAACATCGATTCCGTTTGCGAAATCAACCACAAATTTTTCAGGAAGACAGGTGAGTACCTGACATACCCGGTTATCAGCAATTTGTTGAATAAATGGTGAAGTCACAGCATTGTCTCCAGCTCTTCCCTCAGCGCCTTACTGTCAGTAATGAGCTCAGGAACCCTTTCATTTAATGCCTGAAGTCTCCCGGTAAGCCGTTCCTGTGCCTGCTGATCGCGTTTATGATCTTCAGAGCTCTGAATCAGCGTGTTACGCAGTTGTTCAACTTTCTCCCTGAATGCGCAGAAAAAGGCATCGATTTCCTGGCGGACGGGCTGGTTAATATCCTGCTCAATGGATGCCTGCAGCTCCCCGAAATATGCCCGGGTCAGTGACATAACTTCCTCTCTGACCTTGTTGATATTGATCACGCTGCGACTCACATCCTCGTCATAGTTTTCCCAGCCCAGGTCACTGGTGCCAAACCATCGACAAACGGTTCCCCATACGCCACTCTGCCGACGGCGACGGGTGACGGTCTCCGTTCTTTCCTCCATAAGCGCACTCAGATTTGTTTTTACCGCGAGCCGGGTCTGTAACTGACTGACTGCCGGAAAACTGATTTTTACGGTAAAGCCCTCATCCTCCAGGCGGGCATTGATGCGACCGGCAATGTTTTCTGTGGCGTACAGGGCCGTGCCACGAAAACCTGTTTCAATCCCGCTGACGATTTTCTCCAGCTCAGGCCGGAACTGTGCTTCAGCCTCACGGTGCAGGCTGGTCACGGTCGATTCGATTTGCGTCATCAGTTCAAGGGCTTCCCTGCGATCACTGAATTTTATTTCGGGGCTGTCGGGATCAAAGTCCCGCATCCTGTCATGCTGATTTCCGGTTCCGAAAATATCGTGAAAGAAAGCGAATGCGTTTCTCTCCCGGGGCTGCGCTGAATTTTCTTCCTCCAGCATTTGCTGTTCTTTGCGTTTACCGCTTCTGAAATAGTCATTCAGCTCCTCTTCCAGTGAGGTGCAGACCCCCGTCAGTAATTCCCGGGTTCTGGCATCGATCTCCTCCATGGCCATTCTGACATCAGCGGTCACCTGCTCCTGACAGTCTGCTATTTCCCGGATATCCTCAAGCAGGCTGGTGATATGCGCCTGCAGTGACTGAATACTTTGCATCAGCCCCTGATGGCGTAACGACAGGTATTCACTGATATTTTCTGCATTCTGCATCAGTTTTGCGGCGGCAGAATCAACCGCCAGTGCCGCAGCTCTGGAGTGTGAACTCAGTATGACTTCCGTTATCAGTTGATCGATAAGTGAGCATTCCCACAGGTCTGTCGCCCCTTCAGTTGCCAGTTCGCTGTCTTTACAGACGTAATCTTTTTTCATGCGACCGAAGGCTTCCCTGACAAAATCATCGACCCAGGCTTCATCAACAGGAAGGGTTCCGTTTTTCCGTAACTCATGAAGCGCACGGTTAGCCAGGTATGCCTGGCGTGAGGATCCGGGATAAACGCGGGAGGCGGGCAGCACATCGCTGTTCAGCATTGCCGGAACTTTCTGGCGTACGGCATCTGCCCCATCGCCATTGCGGTCTTTCTCATCAAATTTATTGACCAGTACAAACAGGCGGCCGGCTGATACGTCAGCAATGGCATTAAGCTCTTTACGGACGTCTTCATCCGCTTTTGAGTTCATCTGGGTGTAATCCATCACAGCCAGAACCGCAGAGGCTTTCTGCAGTTGATCCCGCATCATCACTTCCATCTGCGGTTGTCCGGCCTCATTAGGGCCGGGGGTATCCAGCAGTGTGAGTGTTCCCTGGCATGCATCCATCCCCACCAGATGGCTGAATTCCACGTCGATCACCGGCAGTTTCTGCACTTCTGCGTATTCATCAAAAGGAAATTCAGTCCCCATTGCCGCAGCAAGACGAACCAGATCGTTTAACGATGCCAGTCCGGTAAAGATTTCCTCCTCCCCGTGGTATTCATTTTTGAGCCAGCCATCATCCGTCAGAATATCCAGCAGTTCGCGGGTATCCCCGGTTTGCTGCAGGGTCTGTGCGACCTGCTGTCCTGCCGGGGTGGCGAGTTTTTCCTGCAGTGTGATTAATAAATTGCGGACAGGCTGAATATGTTCCAGATGGAGAACCGGCTCAGTTTTTCCGGGAACGTGGCGGATGAGCGTCGGTACAGAGGTCATGGGGCGGTTACGGTTAGGCAGAATTTCCTGCCCCACAATGGCGTTGATGGTGGTTGATTTGCCTGCTTTCATCGTGCCGACAACAGCCAGCACCATCTCCCTGCGGGCGGTTTTGATTTGTTCGCCCTCCAGCTCCTCAATTCTTTTCAGTGCTTTCTGTTTATCAAAAAGCAGTCTGTTTTCGTTCTTACTGTCAGATAACACATCTGGCTCCTCAACCATTTGCCGGAGCAGATTAATGTTCAGTTGCAAAAGTCGGTCGGCTTCATCACAAAGCAGGGCGATGTTCTTTTCGTGCATTATTTAACCTTCCTGAGACGCATTTTCATGACAACCACGGAGGAGGTCATTTACTACAAACGATCGTTTATAACGATCGATATGATAGTAACGATCGATGTATTCTATTAACTTGGGAAGCACAACGCAAGGGGACACCCCGGGTATGGCTGCGTTTGCATAGTGTTTTCATGGAGTTAAAAATCTGTAACAACAGCCTGGTACATCACCACCGGGTTCAGAAGAAAATCCAGTTCCATACCGCGCGGGCAACAGAGACCACCGAGTCACGGACGGCGCGCAGAACCGTGCGTGCAACAGAGGCAATGCAGACACTCTCCGCCGTGTCAAATATCCGGTCCACCGCACCGGTAAACTGTTCACGGGTCTGAGTGCGGACAGACTCCGTGCGCAGTTCGTCCTGCAGGCGTGTCATCAGATGGATGGCGGCATGTCCGGGAAGCACTGTCATGAGTGCACTGACCGGGGTGACCTCCCCCTGAAACAGTGCATTACAGAGTGAGGATTTACCGGCCCCGCTTTTACCCATAATGCCAGGCACGGGTTCGTGACGGGTGAGTTTGCGCAGATGTTCCAGGATGTGACGGGAAATCGGGTAAGGCAGGGAGGAGAGCGGTTTTTCAATTGCCTCAATGGCATCAGACGGATTCATACATGTATTCCCAGTGAAAAAAGACAAAACCCCGTGCACCGGAAAGGTGGCGGGGGATTCACGGAGATAATATCTTTCTGAAATTATTTTGAATGCAGGTATATGTGGCTGATTTGTATCAGCTAATGAGTACAGGTCTGAATCTAATCTGACAGTCCGCTTTGTGCCAAAGGCGGACGCTCAAGTAGATACTGTCCTGACAGTATGCGGTAATCAGAGTTGTTATATATTACTTGCGTCCAAACCAGCTTTCTGACAACCCGGCCGCTCCTGCTTTCAACAACGCGCCGCCATACTTTTATGCTGCAAAGAGCGGAGACAGAAGGTTAGCGTAATTTGTAAATAACTTACATTCACGTGTGATCTGGATCATAATTTTGCCTATGCACCGATCGTAATATAAATATTTACATAACGATCAGTGATTCATGAAAACTCAAATAACTTTCGCTGCGCTTTTGCCAGCATTAGCGTCTTTCATACCGCTTCATGCTCATGCCTCGTCTACTTCTGAAGATGAAATGATTGTCACGGGCAACACCGCCGCCGACACCACCGATTCTGCCGCCGGTGCCGGTTTCAAAACGAACGATATAGATGTCGGCCCGCTGGGAACGAAATCCTGGATCGAAACACCATATTCCAGCACCACTGTAACTAAAGAGATGATTGAAAATCAGCAGGCGCAAAGCGTCAGCGAGATGCTGAAATACTCTCCCAGTACGCAAATGCAGGCGCGCGGTGGAATGGATGTCGGGCGTCCGCAAAGTCGGGGGATGCAGGGCAGCGTGGTGGCCAACAGCCGTCTGGACGGGCTGAATATCGTTTCAACAACCGCGTTTCCGGTGGAAATGCTTGAGCGCATGGATGTGCTTAACAGTTTGACCGGCGCGCTGTACGGCCCGGCGAGCCCAGCAGGGCAGTTTAATTTCGTGGCGAAGCGCCCAACCGAAGAGACGCTGCGTAAAGTGACGCTGGGCTATCAAAGCCGCAGTGCGTTTACCGGCCATGCCGATCTGGGTGGCCATTTTGATGAAAACAAACGGTTTGGCTATCGCGTGAACCTGCTTGATCAGGAAGGGGAAGGCAATGTGGATGACAGCACGCTGCGTCGCAAACTCGTTTCCGTTGCGCTCGACTGGAATATTCAGCCGGGCACTCAGCTACAGCTCGACGCCAGCCATTACGAATTTATCCAGAAAGGCTATGTCGGTAGCTTTAACTATGGGCCGAACGTCAAACTGCCGTCTGCGCCGAATCCGAAGGACAAAAATCTGGCGCTCAGCACTGCGGGCAACGACCTCACTACCGATACCATCAGCACTCGCCTGATCCACTACTTTAACGACGACTGGTCCATGAACGCTGGCGTGGGCTGGCAGCAGGCTGACCGCGCGATGCGTAGTGTTTCCAGTAAAATACTCAACAATCAGGGCGATATCTCTCGTTCGATGAAGGATTCCACCGCTGCCGGACGTTTTCGCGTCCTGAGCAACACCGCCGGGCTGAATGGTCATATTGATACCGGCTCTATCGGCCACGATCTGTCACTTTCTACCACGGGATATGTCTGGTCGCTTTATAGTGCCAAAGGAACAGGTTCCAGCTATAGCTGGGGTACAACAAATATGTATCACCCGGATGCGATAGATGAGCAGGGCGATGGCAAAATCCGCACCGGCGGGCCGCGATACCGCTCCAGCGTAAATACTCAGCAGAGCGTTACGCTCGGCGATACGGTGACATTTACGCCGCAGTGGTCGGCAATGTTCTATCTCAGCCAGAGCTGGCTGCAGACTAAAAACTACGATAAGCACGGTAATCAAACGAACCAGGTTGATGAAAATGGTTTAAGTCCGAACGCCGCGCTGATGTATAAAATTACCCCTAACACAATGGCCTACGTTAGCTATGCCGATTCGCTGGAGCAGGGCGGTACCGCACCGACGGATGAGAGCGTAAAAAATGCCGGTCAAACGCTAAACCCGTATCGCAGCAAGCAGTATGAAGTGGGGCTAAAATCGGACATCGGCGAGATGAATCTAGGCGCCGCGCTGTTCCGACTGGAACGTCCGTTTGCCTATCTTGATACGGATAACGTGTATAAAGAGCAGGGTAACCAGGTTAACAACGGCCTTGAGTTAACCGCTGCCGGGAATGTGTGGCAGGGGCTGAATATTTACAGCGGCGTGACCTTCCTCGACCCGAAACTGAAAGATACGGCGAATGCCTCAACCAGCAATAAACAGGTTGTCGGCGTGCCGAAAGTGCAGGCCAATCTGTTGGCGGAATACAGTTTGCCGTCCATACCGGAATGGGTTTACAGCGCTAACGTCCATTATACGGGCAAACGCGCGGCGAACGATACCAACACCTCTTACGCCAGCAGCTATACCACATGGGATTTGGGAACGCGTTACACCACGAAAGTGAGCAACGTCCCAACCACTTTCCGCGTGGTGGTAAACAACGTGTTTGATAAACATTACTGGGCTTCTATCTTCCCATCGGGTACCGATGGCGATAACGGTTCCCCAAGTGCGTTTATCGGCGGCGGCCGCGAAGTGCGTGCATCCGTCACCTTCGATTTCTGATGGATAAATGATGAAACTCTCCCGTTTATTTCCGCTGCTGGCGCTGCTGCTGGCGGCCAGCCTGCACGCAGAAAATACGCACAAGGAGGTGCGTATCGCGTCACCGTGGCCGGCGCAAAATACCATTATTGCCATGCTGGGGTACGGCGATAACATTGTCGGAACCTCGATGATTGCAAAAAGGATCCCCCTGTTTCGCCAGAGCCTGCCGCGCATAGAGAAAGTCGCAGCAGTTAGCGTAAACAGCGGGCATGAAATCAATCCCGAACAGATTATCGCGCTGGGGGTCGATATGCTTTTTGTACCGCAGAATATGGTAGTGCCTCAACAGGCGTTGCTGAAACAGGCTGGGGTGCAGGTGCTGGCGTTTGAGGCGAATTCACTGCGGGCGTTAACGCAGCGCGTACAGCAAACGGCAGCGGTGCTGGGGCCCGATGCGCAGCAAAAAGCGCTCGCCTATCAACGCTACTTCGATCGCAACGTGGCCCTGGTCACCGGGCGCCTGAAAGATCTTCCTGCGTCACAGCGCGTGTCGCTCTATCACAGTATGGGCAATCCGCTGACCACCACCGGTAGACCCTCGCTAAACCAGGACTGGATTGACCTGGCCGGCGGCAAAAATATCGCTGAAAATTGGTTTGGCGAGCATCAACAAAACCGTTCGGGTGAAGTCGCGCTGGAGAAAATTGTCACTGCCAATCCGGCGGTTATCATCGCGATGAACAAGCGCGACGCGGATGCCATTCTGAGTTCTCCGCAGTGGGCAAGCGTGGACGCGGTCATTCATCATCGCGTTTACGTTAATCCGAAAGGAATGTTCTGGTGGTGCCGTGAAACCAGCGAAGAGGCGCTGCAATTTTTGTGGCTGGCGAAAACGCTTTATCCTGCGCGATTTGCTGATGTGGATATACGCAAAGAGACGCGTGAGTTTTATCGGCAGTTCTTTGGCCTGACGTTAAGCGATGCGCAGATGAGCGATGTGCTCAATCCGCCGCGCTAACGGAGGCTGTGAAAAACCATGACTGTATTGGAAAGTACGCTGTCGGTCGAGAACCGCTATCGCCAGCTTTTTCGCCAGCGTCTGGTAATACTGGCGGTTATTTTTATCGCTATCATTGCTTCGCTGCTGCTCGATTTCACCCTCGGCCCCTCAGGGCTCCCTTTACATTCGCTGATAAAGACTTTGATGCATCCGTCCGGGGCGACTAACGGCATGCGGGTTATCGTTTGGGACATCCGTTTGCCCTATGCGCTGATGGCGCTCCTGGTAGGAATGGCGCTGGGTTTGGCCGGGGCAGAGATGCAAACTATTCTGAATAACTCCCTCGCCAGCCCGTTTACGCTTGGCGTTTCGTCGGCGGCGGCCTTTGGCGCAGCGCTGGCGATTGTTCTGGGCATCGGTATTCCCGGCGTTCCCGAAAGCGGGTTTATACCGGCAAACGCTTTTCTTTTTGCGCTCCTGTCCGCCCTGCTGCTCGATAGTCTGACCCGCTGGACGCGCGTGCCGACGTCGGGCGTTGTGCTGTTTGGGATTGCGCTGGTGTTTACCTTCAATGCGCTGGTGTCCATTATGCAGTTTGTCGCCGATGAAGATACTTTGCAGGGCCTGGTGTTCTGGACGATGGGCAGCCTGGCTCGCGCATCATGGGAGAAACTGGCGGTGCTGGCGGCGGCGATGGCGATTGTTTTACCCTGGTCGCTGCGTCGTGCCTGGCAGCTTACCGCGCTACGCCTCGGCGAAGAGCGGGCGATGAGTTTTGGCATTGATGTTCGCCGTTTGCGCCTGGGTTCCCTGCTGCGCATCAGCCTGCTGGCGGCCCTTTCGGTTGCGTTTGTGGGGCCAATTGGCTTTATTGGCCTGGTTGCACCGCATATTTCCCGCCTGTTGCTGGGAGAAGATCATCGCTTTTATTTGCCCGGAAGCATCCTTATCGGTGGGCTGGTGCTATCGCTGGCCTCGGTAGCGTCGAAGAACATCATTCCCGGTGTCATTTTACCGGTAGGAATTGTTACCTCGCTGGTAGGCGTTCCGTTCTTTCTGAGCATTGTAATGCGTCATCGAGGGAGTATGTCATGAGCGGGCTTACGATTAATGCGCTGTGCGCCGGTTACGGCAAACGGCGGATTATTGAGCATCTGTCGATTTCTACGCTGCCGCGCGGCGAAGTCACTGTACTGCTGGGGCCTAATGGCTGCGGTAAATCAACGCTACTGCGCGCCCTGGCCGGGCTAAATCGCGCCAGTGGCGAAGCCTGGCTGAATGAAGAGAATCTCTTATCGCTGCCGTTTGCTCGTCGGGCTGAAAAAGTTGTGTTCCTGCCGCAGTCCCTGCCGCAGGGCGTGCATTTACAGGTGCTGGAGTCGGTGGTTGTCGCCCAGCGCGCCTCCGGCGCCGGGCAAAATCAGGCGCAGGCTATAGCGCTGCTCGAAGAGCTAGGCATCGCACATCTGGCAATGAACTACCTCGATAGCCTGTCCGGCGGTCAGAAGCAGCTGGTGGGGCTTGCACAGTCGCTTATTCGCCGCCCCGCATTATTATTGCTGGATGAACCACTGAGCGCGCTGGATCTCAATTATCAGTTCCATGTGATGGATGTTGTATCGCGCGAAACGCGAAGACGCAATATGGTTACGCTGGTCGTCTTACACGATATCAATATCGCACTGCGGCATGCCGCCCAGGTCATCATGCTGAAAGAGGGGAAACTTATCGACAGCGGCGACCCGCAAACGGTGATCCATGCAGAGAGCCTTGCGCAGGTATACGGCGTACGCGGGAGAGTTGAACGTTGTGCTCAGGGAAGATCGATGGTGATAGTGGATGGTGCAATCGAAAAATAGTCGGATTAACGTGGTTGCTTCAGCCTCAGGTAAAGATCAATAGGAAGTCTGTAATGCAACATATAGACCGCCTTAATGTCATTAAAGCACTTGTGCTTCTAGAAGATGAGCAGATTGTTCGTTTTAACATCGCTGCGAACGATAACGCCTCGCAGATCCACATGCTCGTTGACGGTCTGGGCGTCGGGCTGACACATGAGCCTGTCGCTGCCGGAATGATTTCGCACCGGACAGCTTGTCACCGTTCTAGGCAACATGACAGACCTGCGCATTCCTATTTCTATTATCTATCCGCCTACCAAGTTGCTTAATGTCAGGCTAAGGCCCTTTAATGACTGGATTTCAGACCGATTTTCTGGACAGCCGAGCGGGTAAATCGCAGTACACTGACAGCTAGACAATAAAGCTCCGGTTCATGTTTGAACCATGTGTAGTGAATGTCCGCTGTTCGCTCACAACGGACCTTCAGTTCAGCCGCTCCGGCCGCTTCATGCCATGAATGTACGCAGCCAGTCAGAATATTAAGGTGCGGATTTCAGTTCACTTGTCAGCGCCAGTGACACAAGACAGTAATGACCAACAATTTGGTATTGACACAACAAGTTGCGGCCCCGGTTCGTGGGGGAGATGAAACGAAGGTAGCTGAAGTTACTGAAATGAAGAATTCAGAGAGACTGAATGATATGTCGCACCTTCAGTGAATAGTGTAAAAACCGGGATATTCTCATCCGGGATTACCCACTCATACTCAATGCGTAACTTTAGTGCGGCCCCCACAGGTAAGAGCCGGACACATTCGTTGTGTATGCTGCAGAATCGGTAACCGGAGGCCCTGCGGTCCTTAACTCAGTGTCTTGTGTTGCTCATTTGCCACAAAGTCCTGGTACGCCTGCTCAATCATTTCATTCAGCAGTTTTTTTGGGAGGACACCACGACTTCGGGCAATACTTTCAAGCTGTTTGTGGATTTTTCCGGACAGTTTCAGCGGGACGGAACCATCAGCACGTTCATCACGCCTTTTTTGTTGCTCCCGGGCACTTTTCAGCTCATCAAGAAGAATCGCTTTATGCTGAATCCTGGGGGCCTGGAAGGAGGCCTGCGTAAACTTCGCTCTGTTCCGTCTGGGATTACTTTCCAGTAAAAACTGTACCTGTTGCTCATTCCAGCCTTCCCAGTTATCAAACGTGGCGCAGGCGAACCAGTATTTCTGCTCCGGGGTAAGGGGATTCAGCGGGGTTCCCACACACCGGACCTGCATGGCGTTCCATAACCAGTCACACTGTTCACTGTCCCTGCTGTCCACCCACGAAAAGGGGGAGGAGTAATCATTGAAGATGCTGGCCCATTCACAGAATATTGAGTTGATGATCGTCCTCGTAGCCTCTGGTCCGGATTTCCGCAGGTAACCGGAGCAGAACCATATAATTTCACGGTAGATTTTATCCGGATGCACGGTGCGCATCGGCTTTCCTTTGGGACCGGCAATCTTCGGTTGCGGTGGAAACCCTGTGGCAAACCGCAGATGTTCCGGGGGCATTCCTGAACGTTTTTCAGGAATGGGTGTGAGTCCTGAGTTTCTGGTCTTTTCCGCTTGTCCGGTATTGCCTCCGGCCGGAGTGTTGTCGGGAGTATCTTCCGGAGGCGAGGTGTTTTCATTAGTTGGGGGAACAACAGCAGAACTGTCCATCTCCGGAATGGGTTGAGGGGCATAATCACTGTGGTAGCCCGGGGAAAGCGTTAAGTCCCGAAGGGTGACATCAGGTTCCGGGCAGTGAGTGCCACCGGGAGTGAACGGGAGTTGTTGCTTTTTGGGGAAAAATGTATTGTGAATGCGGGTATACAGCCGGAACAGAAAAAAATAAGATGCCCGTGGTTCTTTTTTTAACCACTGTGTATATTCCTCTATGGCACCGAGCTGTTGTTTGTGCCGTTTTATAGCATCGATATACGGACAGCTGGTGCAGATATCATCCAGTTCCTTTCCCACAATACACCTCACCTGCTCTTCCCACATTTGCAGATTTTAAGAAAGCAAACAAAAACCTCCGTACATGATGTACAGAATGTACAGAACAATCTGGCAGGTACTGGCGTCAGAAGAGCTCCGGGCCGCCTGCACTTTCCGGAATGGCCGGTTATGAAAAACCGGAAATTCAGTCTCTGTTGTAAGATGTACCCTCTGATACTACGTTTTCGTTTTCTCTGTGTATTTAACTCACTGTATTTATTGTCTTTTTAAGCCTGACTGGTATTCTCCGGTCATAGTGTGCCGGATATATATCCCGTAATCTTCTCATTTTTATATAAAAATACCTGCACTCTCTTCAGCGCATCTGTCTCCTTTAAGTAAAAAATGTTTTCACGTATTGCTGTAAATTCATTTTAAATCAGTGTATTACCTTGATATTGCTGTCTCCTGGTTTGATGCGTAATCGTTCTGCCTTTCTGGATGATTCTGGTGCTTCCGGGTGCATTCTCCTCTGCACATGCAACAGTTCGTCATCGCCACGTTCCCAAAAAGCATATAAAAACGAATCGAATTTGATATTTTTTTCAATCGTTTTTCATAGGAATTTCGTAGGGTGTTCTCCGCTATAACCTCCATATTTGCTGTCTTTTTCTTCATAAATCGTATGCAATGTAGCCTGTCTGTCAAGACCTCTTCTCTGCTGTTGAGGAGACGATCTCATTTTTGGTCTTTTCCGGGAGAGAGGCTGTCAGATGAGCGAGCCGGATTTACTGTCAGAGGTACACCCCGTAGCAGACCTGTGCTCCCATTTCCGCGATCCGGAACCAACAACGCCCTACGGTTAATACTATTTGAAGCGTCAGGTACTGCAGGAAGTTCCCCCCTGCGCGGACATCGGTTCCTGCCGACATCTCACAATACGGTCAGACTGTCATGCAGTAACACCCGCAATGCGGTCTGCGGTTTTAAGTGCACCGATAATGCGTCATAGTAAGTCTGGGGGAGTTACGGAATGCCTGTTAAGTCGTGCCGTGGGTGGAGACAGCTTACTTTTCCACAGCAACTGCAGTCATTCAGGATGATCAGGAGATATTCTGTCAATGTCACGATCCTGCCATTTTCGTACCCGCTAAGATACTTCCGTTACTGGTGCTGTCCGCTTTTCACCATTTCATCCTCACTGACAGGCGTTGCGTTTTGGGTCATCACCACAGCTTTACGTTTCTCTTTTAACCGGTAACGCTCTCCTTTGATATTCAGCGTGGTTGAGTGATGCAGCAGTCAATCCAGGAGCTCTGTTGTCCGGCAACCACCATATCAACTTCTTCCCGGGTGTGGCGGAGAGGTGGTATCCTGGCTGAGTTTCGAAGCGAACCGTTCTTTTTGACGGGCGCATTTTACGTCCGGGCTGAATGTAGTAACGCGGCATGGAACGTCGGCCCGTATGGCCCATTGTGTCACGAACGGTGCAATAGTGATCCACACCCAACGCCTGAAATCAGATCCAGGGGGTAATCTGCTCTCCTGATTCAGGAGAGCTTATGGTCACTTTTGAGACAGTTATGGAAATTAAAATCCTGCACAAGCAGGGAATGAGTAGCCGGGCGATTGCCAGAGAACTGGGGATCTCCCGCAATACGGTTAAACGTTATTTGCAGGCAAAATCTGAGCCGCCAAAATATACGCCGCGACCTGCTGTTGCTTCACTCCTGGATGAATACCGGGATTATATTCGTCAACGCATCGCCGATGCTCATCCTTACAAAATCCCGGCAACGGTAATCGCTCGCGAGATCAGAGACCAGGGATATCGTGGCGGAATGACCATTCTCAGGGGATTCATTCGTTCTCTCTCGGTTCCTCAGGAGCAGGAGCCTGCCGTTCGGTTCGAAACTGAACCCGGACGACAGATGCAGGTTGACTGGGGCACTATGCGTAATGGCCGCTCACCGCTTCACGTGTTCGTTGCTGTTCTCGGATACAGCCGAATGTTGTACATCGAATTCACTGACAATATGCGTTATGACACGCTGGAAACCTGCCATCGTAATGCGTTCCGCTTCTTTGGTGGTGTGCCGCGCGAAGTGTTGTATGACAATATGAAAACTGTGGTTCTGCAACGTGACGCATATCAGACCGGTCAGCACCGGTTCCATCCTTCGCTGTGGCAGTTCGGCAAGGAGATGGGCTTCTCTCCCCGACTGTGTCGCCCCTTCAGGGCACAGACTAAAGGTAAGGTGGAACGGATGGTGCAGTACACCCGTAACAGTTTTTACATCCCACTAATGACTCGCCTGCGCCCGATGGGGATCACTGTCGATGTTGAAACAGCCAACCGCCACGGTCTGCGCTGGCTGCACGATGTCGCTAACCAACGAAAGCATGAAACAATCCAGGCCCGTCCCTGCGATCGCTGGCTCGAAGAGCAGCAGTCCATGCTGGCACTGCCTCCGGAGAAAAAAGAGTATGACGTGCATCCTAGTGAAAATCTGGTGAACTTCGACAAACACCCCCTGCATCATCCACTCTCCATCTACGACTCATTCTGCAGAGGAGTGGCGTGATGATGGAACTGCAACATCAACGACTGATGGCGCTCGCCGGGCAGTTGCAACTGGAAAGCCTTATAAGCGCAGCGCCTGCGCTGTCACAACAGGCAGTAGACCAGGAATGGAGTTATATGGACTTCCTGGAGCATCTGCTTCATGAAGAAAAACTGGCACGTCATCAACGTAAACAGGCGATGTATACCCGAATGGCAGCCTTCCCGGCGGTGAAAACGTTCGAAGAGTATGACTTCACATTCGCCACCGGAGCACCGCAGAAGCAACTCCAGTCGTTACGCTCACTCAGCTTCATAGAACGTAATGAAAATATCGTATTACTGGGGCCATCAGGTGTGGGGAAAACCCATCTGGCAATAGCGATGGGCTATGAAGCCGTCCGTGCAGGTATCAAAGTTCGCTTCACAACAGCAGCAGATCTGTTACTTCAGTTATCTACGGAACAACGTCAGGGCCGTTATAAAACGACGCTTCAGCGTGGAGTAATGGCCCCCCGCCTGCTCATCATTGATGAAATAGGCTATCTGCCGTTCAGTCAGGAAGAAGCAAAACTGTTCTTCCAGGTCATTGCTAAACGTTACGAAAAGAGCGCAATGATCCTGACATCCAATCTGCCGTTCGGGCAGTGGGATCAAACGTTCGCCGGTGATGCAGCACTGACCTCAGCGATGCTGGACCGTATCTTACACCACTCACATGTCGTTCAAATCAAAGGAGAAAGCTATCGACTCAGACAGAAACGAAAAGCCGGGGTTATAGCAGAAGCTAATCCTGAGTAAAACGGTGGATCAATATTGGGCCGTTGGTGGAGATATAAGTGGATCACTTTTCATCCGTCGTTGACACATTGCCTTAATCTCCGCAAAGATAACCTCGTCATTCCGGACATTCTCTGCCAGGCATATGTCGATGTAATCCATAAACGATTTCAGCTTAACCCTTTTGTGGCCGGTCTTTCTGGCTGGCGGTTCAGGGGATGTTTTCTGGTTATCGTGTACCACAAAACTGGGATATTGCCCCGATAGTCACATTTCAGATTGATCGCGGTCTGAAGATGTGGCACTGAGGTAACGTGCTGGTGTCACTGGTATTGCTGAAGTTATGGTTTTTCGGGGTCAGGTGAGCCTGTTGTGTGTATGCTTTTTGTTCAGATCAGAGGGGGGCTGTGCGGACAGCGGCTTTTGTCTCCGGGCATTCACGCCTGAACGATGAATGCGATTTTCAGCAATATTTGTCTTTGTGACACTCTCTGGTTGAGAAGCTAATGCGCGCCCCTGTTTCCACAGAGAATGAGGCTTGCCATCAGCCGAAACATCAGTATTCCACGCCATACAGACGGCGCCTGACCATGTGCTGATGCAGGTAAAATGTTTCAACTACAACTGTTCGGGTTGCTATGCAACGAAACAGCGATTCTCACGATCTTTAACTGCAACGTTTTTCCGCCTGAAAGCTGACTGCCTCCTGCTGAGGTGGGAGGCTATGATTCAGTGCGTTTATAGTCTCCGGGGTATGCATGTACCGGAGCATACCATTTCTGGTGGATAACAAGCCGGCACATTCAGCCTGCAGTGAAGATGGAGGCACCTGGTTGTGAAGAACGTTTCTGCCCGTGGCTGCTTCGCATCATCAATGGTATTCATACCCGCTCAGAAATGACCGGGTG
This sequence comes from Escherichia sp. E.sYA108, assembly GCF_011754335.1. Classification (NCBI taxonomy): domain Bacteria; kingdom Pseudomonadati; phylum Pseudomonadota; class Gammaproteobacteria; order Enterobacterales; family Enterobacteriaceae; genus Escherichia; species Escherichia sp. E.sYA108. Next base: position 1,952,564 of record NZ_JAAQVZ010000001.1, read on the forward strand.
CTGAAGCCCTCCGTTATCGCGCAGTATAATGACGTATATGATCTGTGGACGAGTGAGCGGCGTGCCTGATGTACGCCGCTATTACTGTATTTTACCACAGGGCTGGTTTTCTGCTGCCAGCCCTGTGGTTATCAGACATCAACTGTGAGCGGCATCAACCGATGTACGGTATGCCATAAGCACGTACTGATCCATCAGATTTGTCAGTGGTTCACTCTGACCCTGACGTGCAATGATCCATTGCTCCAGATCTTTTTCTGATTTGTGTTTCAGGTTTTTCGTCCAGTCGTCAAGGCTGTTTCCGGTCATTAAGTCAAGCCAGCAGAGCCAGACCAGTTTGAGACGTAACTCCGTGCCGCCAAACTGACGGAAGAGGCTGATCAGTTTGTTTGCCAGAGAATGTTGCTTCAGGCGCTCACATTCAGACAGCAGGATCCCTTCCAGCATCGGATGATGAATCAGCAGGTGTTCGCTGGTGCATAAATTCACCACCAGATCATCATCCAGGGACGGGGAGCTCCGTTTGTCCGGACCATAAATCAGCCGGTGCAGACTCTGGGGAACGATGGCAATCTCCGGTTTTTCGCCATTGAATGACACCCACCCGGGCGTCAGATTATGGAAATAGTAGATATTCGGATGACACACGCCCCATGATACGGCGTGCCGGGTGAAGCCGGTCAGCCATTTCTGGTAGTTTTCATGGAGCAGCTCGTAACGGGTCTGATACTGTTGTTTCATTTTCATATTCCTCACGGGGGATAACAGGCAGCAGAGCGCCGCCGGCAGGCCGGAGATTGCGTCTGCTTTGGGCGAAGGGTTAGTGGTTAAAAATTACGGACGGGACTGTGCAATACGCGCCTGCAGCCAGGCTTCCACTTCACTTTTCAGCCAGCGGGAGCTGCGCCCCATTTTGATGGGGGCAGGAAAGCCCCCAACTTTGATGAGTTTGTAAAACCACTTATCGGTTAAGCCGGTCAGTTGAGTGATAAACGCCATGTCGACCATCTGGTCATCCATCAGCGAAACTGGGGTAGCCATGAGAATGTTCCTCCGGATGTTGTTAAACCAGCCGGTGTGGTCATGAAAACAGCGCGCCACCTTCACCGGCATAACAACCGGGGAGAAACGTAAAAAATAATCGGGAATCTGGCTGTCCGGAGATAAACGGGGGGATTGCGATGGCAGAGCCGTAGCGGAATCCCGGGGGGTGCCCCTATTAAGTTGTCAAGCATGTTATGACGCCTGCGGGGTATAAAAAGTCCCGTCGCGCATCATGGCGAACAGAACGTCGCAGCGTCGTCTCGCCAGGGCGATAAGCGCCTGATTGTGTCGTTTTCCCTGACTCATTTTGCGGGTGTAGTAAGCCCTGGAGAGCGGATCCCTGAGCGCGGCGAAGGCCGACAGGAACAACGCCCGTTTGAGAGCTTTATTACCCCGTCGCGAGGGATGCTCACCGCGTATTGACGAGCCGGATCGCCGAGTTACCGGCGCAAGGCCAGCATAAGCAGCGAGATGTGCGACAGAGGCGAAGGCGCGGCAGGCGACCTCGGTGAGGAGTCTGGCTGCGGTCCTGACACCGACTCCGGGCATACTGGTCAGGACCGGGTAAAGAGGGTGAGCAAGAACTCGCTGTTCTACCGCAAGCGCCACCTCGTCTCTTTGCTTACGCAGCGTGATGAGCTGGAGTGCCAGACGTGGCAGTACTACGGCAGCGGCATTCGTGCCGGGAACGACGACGGTTTGTTCGGCCAGTGCCTGAGCTATGTCTGCTGCAAGGCGTTTACCCAGACGAGGCGCAAGTTTGCAGAGCTGGGCTGCCAGCTTCTTCTCACCCAGCGAAGCGAGTTTTTCTGGTGAGGGATATCGCTGGAGAAGATCGAGTACCGCCGGGTGATCAAGTCTCGGACCGAGAACGCGCTCCAGTGCCGGATGTATCTGGGTCAGAAGGCCGCGGATACGGTTGCTGGCCTGCGTTGTCTGTGCGGCAAGATCATCATCGAAGCCGCAGAGCATGGAGAGTTCGGCGATTTGCTCGTCAGCCAGTTTCAGCGTGCGTAGCGCGTGAGGCAGGGTACGGGCAGCTTCGGCAATGATGGCAGCGTCACGAGCATCAGTTTTAGCTTCACCGGCGTGTAAGTCGGCTATGCGGCGCATGGCCAGTCCAGGGAGGTATCCGACAAGGACTCCTTCTGAGCGGGCAACGGCGACAGGTAACGCACCGATGGTAGCTGGCTGATCAACAACCAGCAGTATCTGACCATGTTGTTTCAGGTCAGATATTAGCGACCTGAGTTTGTTTTCGTCGTTGGGTAATGCTTTATCGAACAGGCGTTTACCTGAACGATTAATGGCTACAGCGTGATGCGTATCTTTACCGACATCAACGCCGATAAAGACCTGGACGGATTCGTAATCGCTGGATTCGGTCATTCTGTCTCCCTTGTATATGGGTTAACCAGATAACCACGGGGAGCAGGTACCGGCATCCACGTTACAGACGGTCCCGGCAAAAGTGCCTGACCTGACCCCTATTAGCGGTTACCAGCGCCCCACCAGACCCGGTGACATCACCCCCCGGATCATGGACGACTGGGGGCAGTAATCATGCCGGGTCTGGCTGGCTAACACCCCATTATAAGGGGTACGAATAAAGTAACGGGGGTGCGAAAAGATGCTTCCGCACGCACGCGCGATAAAGAGGGGATAGTTTTCGTGAGGACAGGGAGAGAAGCAGGCGTTCTGATAATTGCAGAGTTGTTTTCGGAGGTGGTTACAGTGAGTCAGCCCGTTCCTGGCGAGCAGGAGACTGATATCACCGATGGGATAAGGTTGTCTGATTGGTATTATAAATATAAGAAGTCATCAGAGAGTAACGTAAAGGATTTGCCAGAATAACCTAAGAGAGTAAATCTCTCCGGTAACAGAGCGCTGTGAAGCATTCTGTATCAGAGTGCAAATACATGAACGCTGATGCGTAAAATCAGCAGTGACACGCCAGCTCCCCCTATGCCCATTCCTGTATAAGACATGAACTGAGCGTATTAATGCTCCTGCCCTGAGACTGAGCCGGTGAGTGAGGGGCTGAGAAATCCCTCTTGACACTGCTCTAACCAGAAATACTTCCCCGGTTGTTGCGGTGCGTCCGGATCCCCGATAACGGAACACTAAGGCTGTATTGCGGGACACCAGGTAAGTGGCAGCCCGTAATACGTCAGGAGACGCGGGAAAAGTGAATTCCCACACGCGTTATAAACTTACCCTTGCGGAGCTGGAAGCCTTTAACTCTGCCGTTGACAACCGGCTGGCAGAACTGACCGCAAATTTTACGAGTGCGTGCTGGCTTCAGTCTTGTCACCTGAGCGTTCGGTAACGGAGGCGCGGGCGGTAATAGACTGATTTTCAGGTATTACCGGCTTACGGCGTGTGGTTGATATTGAGGGGCTGTGAGTTTCGCGTATTTGTCAGAAACCCAGACGAGTTTTCCTGTATGGGACGAAATAAGGCAGCGGCAATACCTGGAAAAATTTAATATGGTATGAAGGAGAACCTGTCGGTTACGCTTAATATACCCGGTACACTGTCAGCTCAGGGGATACATGAACCGTTATCTCACCAGCTACACAGTATATACACACTGACGCTGACAGTAGTCAGCAGGACCACAATAATCAGTGCCAGCAGTATGGTAACGATACGGTCTGTATTCCGGTAATAGCCGAAGGGGTCGACAGAACCACAATACGGGCAACACACTGTATTATGAGTAATCGCGTTTCCACAGTCCCTGCACTTCTTTTTGCGTATCACCATCACTCCCTCCTCACAGCCTTACCCGTAACCGGTTTTTTACATTAAAAAAACAACGCTGAAAATTCAACCGTCAGTCCGGAGACGACCGTTCGGGTTATCACAGAGTGCCTGAGACAGTGCCCTGCCGGAGGTCACTTCAGGGACTCTGCGCATTTTTTACGACGTGGCTATTCCGTATGAACCATACGGAGATTTAACCATGACCTACAAATACAACCCCTTCTGGCAGCAACGTATTCGTGAGACAGTGCGGCACGCACTGAATGTTCATCCCCGCCTGACGGCATTGCGGGTTGACCTGCGTTTCCCGGATGTACCGGCAGCAACGGACGCAGCTGTGATATCCCGCTTCATCAATGCCCTGAAAGCCCGAATCGACGCTTACCAGAAACGTAAGCATCGGGAAGGTAAACGCGTGCATCCCACCACTCTGCATTACGTCTGGGCCCGGGAGTTTGGGGAGTGCAAAGGTAAAAAACACTATCATCTGATGCTGCTGGTCAACCGGGATACCTGGTGTCGTGCCGGTGATTACCGCGCTCCGGGATCACTGGCCGGAATGATTGAACAGGCCTGGTGCAGTGCCCTGGGGGTGGATGCCGGATGCCATGCCACGCTGGTGCATTTTCCGGCCTGGCCGGCGGTGTGGCTGGCGCGTAATGATGACACCGGCTTTCAGCAAGTGCTGGAACGTGCTGACTATCTGGCGAAGGAGCATACCAAAGCTCACTGCACCGGTGAGCGCAACTTTGGCTGCAGTCGTGGCTGAGCCAGACAGACGAGTTATCTGACTTCAGTGTGATGACGTGTTCATGGCCACCACACTGATTTTCCCTTATGAGACTGAACTGAAACCGCCATTCACACCTGACCACGCTGCCCGTACCGGGACGGCTGTTGCCTGCGTGTCGTCTGACGGTAAGGAACATATACTATGTACGCAAAATCCTTTCTCGCTCTTGATAGCAACGGACGTCTGACGGGCGCCCGTACTGTACAGGCCGCACCTTATGCTCACTACACCTGCCACTTGTGTGGCAGTGCACTCAGATACCATCCGCAATACGACACTGAACTTCCCTGGTTTGAACACACTGACGACAGGCTGACAGAGCACGGTCAACAGTGCCCTTATGTCAGGCCGGAGCGCAGAGAAATACAGTTGATTAAACGTCTGCAGCAATTCGTACCGGATGCCTTACCCGTGGTGCGTAAAGCCAGCTGGCACTGCAGACAATGTCACCACGATTATTATGGGGAGCGGTACTGCACACACTGCCAGACCGGAGGATTCAGTATTCCCCGGACAACTCAGGAGGAAATATGCGAATTCTGAACTGTTATATGGCGAATGACAGCAAAGGCCATTTTGTTACGGCGAAAGAAGCAGCGAAGCACAACCGCCAGGACGTTTTGTGCTGTGTGTCCTGTGGATGCCCGTTAACACTTCAGCGGGGCAATGACGGACAACCACCGTGGTTTGAACATGACCAGATGACTGTCGCTGAGAAAATCCTGCTGCGATGCACCTGGCTTGACCCGGCAGAGAAAGAGGCCCGTCGTTTGCATCTGCAGGGTATGACGGTTCCGGATTATACGGTGAAGGTGAGAAAGTGGTTTTGTGTGATGTGTGACGAAGATTATGAAGGAGAAAAGTGCTGCCCGCGTTGTGGTACCGGGGTATACAGCAGGGAGGGGGGGCTGCAGGAAGGCAACTGGAAGGATAGGAACTGAGCGGTTCAGTCGCGGAAATCAGTTGTAGAGCTGTAATGATATCTCCGGGAGTGCTGCGTTGGTAGGGGCATCCCGGGATAGAGAAATTTTAGCACTTTGCCCTGAATGATTGTAGACGTCCCGGGTACTCGTACCGGTCTGAGTTATTACAGTTAGATATTCACTTTTTCTCCCGCATACTTCACATCTGTCAACGACGGATGAAAAGTGGTTCTTCCGCAACCTGGGTGGAAGAAAATGGATGAAACTTTCTGGCGAACAAGGATCTAAGCTGTTTTAAGTTATGGGCAACGCAATGCACTCTCTTAAGACACTTCTACAGTTACCTTGCGGATGGCGATGCAGTCGACAAATTATTAGCTCTGACGGTATAACCCTCCATCTCCACGGAAAACGCAAAACAGCACAATGTCCTGAATGCTTTAAGCGTAGCGACTCTGTTCATAGTTGTCGTCGGCGCCGGATACAGCATCTACCCTGCTCAGGGCAGACGCTATGGCTTGTATTTTCCGTCCGCCACTGGTACTGCCGTAACCCGGCTTGTTAACGTAAAATTTTTGCCGAGTCGCTTGCTCCCTTCGCCGGTTCACACCAGCAGTCTTCACAGGCGTTACAAAATTTACAACGTCAACTGGGATTAATAGCTGGAGGTGAGGCTGGAAAACGGGCTGCAACGGCAGCGGGTCTCCGTTGCAGTGCTGATACTCTTCTTCGCAGGGTTATCAATACCCCGGAGACGAAACAGTCAGGCGCGCCTCATGTCGGTATTGATGAGTGGGCGTGGCATCGGGGCCACTGCTGCGGTATGTTAATAGTCAATCTTGATACTCACCGTCCCCTCGTCCTGCTTCCCGGCCGTGATCAGCGTACGCTGGCGACCTGGTTCAGAAAATATCCGGAAATACAGGTTGTCTCGCGTGATCGCAGTGGAGTCTATGCGACAGCAGCACGTGAAGGTGCACCTCAGGCCAGACAGGTGGCCGATCGATGGCACCTGCTAAAAAGTATTGGTGATGAGCCTGAACGAATGATGTACAGACATATGCCTCTGATACGTCTTGTTGTCAGAGAGTTATCACTGAATAAATCACCTGAGCCAGAAATATCTGTGCCTGTAGCATCGCTCCGTCGTCCGGAACGCCTTAAACAGCAAACCCGCAAAAAACGGCATCAGCATTGGACAGAGGTTATGGCCCTGCATAACAAGGGATGTAGTTTCAGGGAAATATCCCGTATTACAGGCCTGTCGCGAGTGACAGTCAGTCGCTGGGTGCGTTCAGGAACATTCCCTGAAATGTCAACCCGGCCTCCAAAGCGAGGGCTTCTGGACCCATGGAGGGAGTGGTTAAAAGAGCAACGAGAAAGTGGTAATTATAATGCCAGCCGGATATGGCGGGAAATGGTGGCCCAGGGGGGGACAGGCAGTGAAACCATCGTCAGGGATACTGTTGCCAAATGGCGTAAAGGCTGGAACCCACCGGTTACTACTGCCGCAAGACTTCCTTCAGTGTCCCGGGTAAGCCGCTGGTTGATGCCCTGGAGAATAATCAGGGGCGAAGAAAATTATGCATCCCGATTTATTAGTCTGATGTGTGAAAAAGAACCGGAGTTGAAAATAGCACAGCAACTGGTACTCGAGTTCTACCGTATTCTGAAAACCTAAAATAAATCACAGCTAAGCAGCTGGTTCACTCGAGTTCACGAAAGCGGCTCAGCAGAACTTCGGTGCGTAGCTGCGGGGATGGAAGCTGATGCTGCGGCTATATGTGAGGCAATCAGCAGTCGCTGGAGTAATGGTGTTGTCGAAGGTCATGTAAATCGCCTGAAGGTGCTGATACGCCAGATGTATGGTCGAGCCGGATTTGAACTACTTAGGCGGAGGGTAATGAGTCCACTGGCATGAAAATCTTCACCTAGGTTGCGGAAGAGCCACTTTTGCACTGTTCGTGACAGTATGGCCTTTATGTACTCACTTTGTTACCGGTAGCTGAATCATCACTACCGTGCTGCAAATGGTGGTGAACAGCATCAATTGTGGAATGAATGTTGCCGAAGCGACCAATGCGCCTCGTTTCCACCATCAGTGGTTGCCGGACTAGCTGCGTGTTGAAAAGGGTTTAGTCCGGATACGCTCAAGCTGCTGGAAGCAAAAGGTCAGAAAGTGGCGCTGAATGAGGCGATGGGCAGCACGCAAAGCATTATGGTTGGGTCGGATGGTGAGTTGTACGGCGCATCCGACTCGCGCTTGGTGGATGATTTAACGGCGGGGTATTAATTGACATCCCCCGGCGCAGTGTGCCGGGGGATAATGGTTTTATGCGGTCAATAATCGTCCGGGATTATCGATACAGAGTTTTTTGAGGATCGTTTTATCGACGCCGCGCTCCGCCAGATAGGCCAGAAAAACATCTGGAACAAATCCCCAGCCATTACCGCCATTTTTAGCCCACATTTGTTTAAGGAAGACATCGTGGCTGAGAACAAGCTGATCGGCGTATCCCAACTCAATGAGATGAGCGACGGCATCGGCAGTCTCCTGCACCCCTGGCGCTATTCCCTCTTTCGGGAAGGTAATGTCTAGGCCAATCATGTCGAATTCCAGCCAGACACCCTTATCAAGCATTTTCCGCTGATACGCCACGTCTTTTCCTGACGGATCCGAGTGTGCGAGAGAGACTTTATTTGGCGAGACGCCCATTTCACCTAACACAATGTCGAGTACTTCATCACCGCGACGAAGCCAGCCCGGCATGTGAATATTCATCGCCACATGAGGATTGTTAATCTGTGCCAGCGAGGCAGCCCGCAAGCTGTTATGCTCGGCTTCGGTAAATGTCGGTGAGACACCTATTTCACCGATCATTCCGGCACGAATATCCGTATCGCCAATCCCTTGATTCAATTCTTTATCGATCGTTGCCGCCAGTTCATCAACCGTTTTATGAATTCTCTGGCTTTCAAATTTTTCCAGGTAGGGACCGGAGGAAGCAACAATATTCAGACCTGTTTTTAATGCGACTTCTCGTAATGCCTGCGCATCTCGTCCGATAGACTCAGACCCTGTGGCATCAACAATGGTGCGACCACCGAGCGAGATAAAGTTATTAATTTCGAAGATCACATCTTCAATAGGTTTGCGGTCCATATTATCAGCGCAGCAATAAGGATCGTGTTTTAATGCCCACTGGATTTCTGCCGTGACTTTTTTATCAACAAGCCGTTGTGAAAAAGGATAGCAAGGAGCATCCACAACAGAGGAAAGATCGTTGAACAGATGTTCATGAGGAAGTGTTAGCCCCATATCTTCACGGGCGACGGGGCCCGTCACAGTTTGTAGATAATCTTTCATGATTATACCTCCATTTTCTTCATTGTTTTCGAGGTTCTGTATTCCGGAATAGTGGTAACAATTGCACCGACCAGTGCAAACAGTGTTCCGATGATCGTGACCAGATAAACGGTATTGCCCAGCGATGGAATTAATACGTCAATCAATACTGATCCCAGTAACTGGCCCGCCGTTGAAGCAACCCCCAGCATCAGTAACCCCAGACCTCTGACCAAAATGGCCATTAAACCGATAGACATTAGTCCAAGCGGGCCGCCAAGATACATCCACCAGACATCTGGTAATTGAACAGTGACGTGCCCTAATGCGACACGAATAGCTAGCGCTGTGCCTAAAACACAAAATCCAACGATGAAATTCCAGGTGATTGAAACCAGCATGGATCCCGTAGCTTCAGCTACTTTTGCATTTCCAGCGGGCTGCCATCCTGCAAGCAAACCAGCTAAGAACGGAAGAATGGCAAGTAAGATGAAAGAGGTAGAATGCCACTGCGGTGACACAACAAAAATCGTAGCAATAACCGCAAATAATGCACCGATGATGCGATAAGGGGTAAAGTATTTTTTCTCGTCGACACCGATACCAAAGCGATCGCAAAGTAAACCAGACAGCAATAGCGCGGAGATCAGTGCGGTTTGAAACGTTGCGACCCCGAGTGCGCTGGCTGATGCGCCTTCAGAAAATACCACCATCGCTCCACAGAGACCGGCAAACCAGTTCCAGAGAGGAACTTTTCGGTTTTTAATCAGAGAAGGAATTGCCGCAAATTGTTGCCGGGTTTCTTTTCGCGCCATAATAATAAAAAACATCACGACTAAACCACTGGCAAAGGAGATAACTGCGCATGCATTACCATCCTGTAACCAGTGACCTAATTGACCATTCACCGCTGATTGCATAGGGGAGAGCATACCCGCAAGAATCGTGGCAAGCATCCATAAGGGAGTTGAGTACTTATTCTTTTTCATACATCAATCCTTCTATTATAGTAAATGGGGTAACTGGAGTTACCCCATTATTATTATCTTGCAATATGAGTCAGTATATTTACCCACAACGCGGTATAGAACGGCCAGGACATAAACTGCTGTGTACCCCAGTGCGGTGAACAGTCACTCATAAAGCAGGCTATTTTCCCGTTGTGATAGTTACCAAAGACCAGTAATGGATCGTTGTTTATTGTTAATACCACCTCAGCATTTTCTTTAGCGATCGCCCGGTTATAACCTAGGAAAAAAGGATATTCAGAGAACCCTTTAATAACTGGATGTTCAGGTTGTGATGGCTGTGCAATAACACCCTCTGGTTTTTCGACACGATCGTCACCATCTAACATCGTAACCGGGAGCACATCAGCCAGAACTGTATTTTTATAATTGGCTTTTGCTTCAATTCCCATGAATGAGAGATAGCCGCCAATCATCAATAACCCACCACCGTTATTCACATATTCTTTAATCAGTTCGAGAGCGTTTGGTTTTATGCGAAGTTGATAAAAAGTATCATTTTGTAGCAGGAAAGTATTACTACCAATATCACTAATAACGATGGCATCATATTGTTCTAACTGTGCCACATCTTCAGGGAAGGCAATTTGTACCGTATGTGCTGGCATATAGGTGACATCTACCTGACTATTTTTCAGACATTGGAGTAACCAGGTCGCACCTTCTTCATATTTACTTGAGGTAAAACTGTCATATCCTTTTGAATGAATCATATGAATATGCCAGGATTCCCCAATAAAGAGCACTTTTAGTGATTTTTTGGTGTTATTCATTCTCTGTCCCTTCTTAATGCGTAAAAATAGTTTGCTGATAATGTATACTCTGAATTCGATGTATCACAGATTCATGTTCAGGCATGTCGGAAGCATTGCTTGTCTCCACCGCTAGGGATGCAAAGGCGCTGGCATAACACAGTGCTGATTCCAGTGATTTTCCTTTCGCAAGTCCTGATGCCAGAGCGCCGTTAAAAGCATCCCCGGCTCCTGCCGTATTTTTAACGACCGCTGGAAACGCTGGCGAATGAATGAATTTTTTGCCATCAAATGCGAGCGAGCCCTTGCTACCGAGCGTGATAACCGTGTTTTTTACCCCTTTATTGTGGATAGCTTCTGCAGCTCGTTTAGCTGATTCAAGATCGTGTACGTCTATGCCGGACAGTAAACCAGCTTCTGTTTCATTGGGGGTGATATAATCAACATCCTGAATAAGTTCGTTGACGATATCATTATAGGGTGCCGGGTTAATAATGACCGGGATACTGTTTTTTTGCGCCAATGTGATCGCTTGTTGCAGAGCGGTATAATTTGTTTCGAGCTGCAGAAGTATGACATCAGAATTAATAATCGCTTCTTTCTGAATAGTTATTTCATCGGACGACATTGTCATGTTGGCACCGGGATAGATCGCAATAACATTATCGCCAGTACCTTCATTAACAAGGATCGTGGCAGTTCCGGTTTGCGTTTCTTTCGTTTGATAAATTATACTTTTATAAATCTTAGACGAATTCATAAAGTTGATCGCATAATCACTAAAGTGATCTGTACCTACTTTTGTTATGAAATAAACATCAGTATCGGCAAAGCTTGCTGCCAGCGCTTGGTTACAGCCTTTTCCCCCCGGTGAAAATATAAAATTACTTGCCAGAAGCGATTCTCCGATAGTGGGAAGCCTCGGCAAATAACTGATGATATCAACATTAAACGAACCAATAACGCATACTTGACTTTTCATAGTTGAGTGGCCTTTTTTTATTCCCTGGGCTGTATCATAATTTTCAAGCGCATAAGCGATTTCATTTTTCGCAATAGTATCAAGCGAGTCTAGGACGATAAAAGCACCGCCATGACATCGAGTCAGATAGCCAAGCCTGGCAAGTTCATTAAGATCTGATCGAATAGTTTCTTTCGTTACATTGAGGCTATTGGACAGATCGGATACTTTTACAGAACCGAATTTACTGAGTCGTTTCAATATTTCATGATGGCGTTCAAATTTCATGCTTCACCTCATTTCAGTTACGTTAATATCTATCGATGTATATTGATGTGATAATCACCATAAAGTGGCGGGGAAAAGCAAAAAAAAGCAAAAATAGCCTGAGAAAAGGTAAGCGTTAATGGAGAATCATATTGATGCTTATTTATTGGTGAGAACTACGTTCCATGGCAGGAGTTCATCAATACGGTTGGAAGGTTATTCCGGCAGTACGCTCAGGATATGGCGCAGATACGCTTCCGGATCAATGTCGTTCAGAAGGCAAGTGCCGATAAGCCCATACAACAGTGCACTGCGCTCGCCGCCGAAGAACATAAAGTTTTTATTTCCGAGACAGATGGCACAAAGGGCTTTTTCCGCGGCATTATGTCTGCCTCCGCCTGACCGTCAACACTGTAATAACAGAGTGCGCCCCACTGATTCAGTACACAGCTGAACCATTCACCCAGTCTGGATTTTTGGATAGCGTGGCATTTTTCTCCACCATGCATGCAGTGAGTCCAGTAACAGTTTGCTCTTCTTCTGTCTGACCACAAGATGTGCTGGACTGGTAAACGATGGGGATACCTGCTTACGCGAGAGCAATAAGTGGCTGGCCACAATTCTCGGTACAAAACTCTGCTGAATAGCAGCGATTTTCCCAGCGTGGTGCGTCGTTTGCATTTTACTGGTTCTAAGTTAACAATTATCTGTTCACTAATGACTACTCTAAAAACTTGTATCAGGACTATCACTTATTTAAGTGATATTGGTTGTCTGGAGATTCAGGGGGCCTGTCTAGAGAGATATAAAGATACCTTCACCCCGGTGATGATAAAATAAAAGTATCTCAGCTATTAAACTGATGTACGATTCGGGCAATAACTTATTCGTATAGAGCACCTTTTCTCTGGTGCTCTATACGAATAAGTTATTGCCCGAAATTAATTATATTGTTTATTATCAAACCGAGTTATAGCTTTTCTCTGAAAACTACCGAATAAAATATACTGATAGACTGCTGCCTAGAATTTCCAGATCAGGTGGGCTGCAAGTTGCAGACCGTTATAATCATCGGTTGGGGTGTTGAACCACACTTTACCTGCCGTCAACCCGAGATTAAGTTGCTCAGTCAGCGGTTGAATTCGTTGCAAACTGATGCTCTTCATGCTGCCGTAGCGTGTTTCTGGCGTCCAGTCGTAGGTGTAAGCACCTGTTCCGCGGCTTAGCCATAGTTGCGTATAACCAGCACCGCGCGGGTCCTTCAGACGCACGGAAATCATATTGCTATAACTACTACCTGCATCGCTGGAGTCATAATGGGTATAGCGGTAACTGGTGATCACCGGGCCAGTATAGAGTGATACGCCGCCTTGCCAGGCATTGACTTCGACATCATCGTAATATTTAGTGTAGCGATAACCGGTCGTGAAAAGCGTTTTTGGCAACAGGGCTAGGTTAATATCCTGTCGAAAATCCTGGCGGGCAAAGACCGGCGTATTATCCGCAAAGGCAATACCCGTTCGGGTTGTCAGCCAGTTATTCCATTTGTACCAGACTGCACCCTGGCCGCGAGTGGCATTGAAATGTTCAGTTTCATAATCACGACGCCCCTGGGAAAGATTAAAAAGCAGCGTTGCGTTTTCAACTTTTGCTACCAGTTCAGCATACGCTAAATTACGGTTGCCATGTTCGCCAGAATAATCGGTAAAATCGTAGCCCGCGGTAATGGAAGTTAACCCGGCATAAGCGGGCAATGCACTAAAAAAAAACGGCACTAATAACGTATGCTTTATCATTTTAATCTCCTGTACGGATAAGTTCTTGTCGGAGTGAGTAAGTTCCACTAGGTAAATTACGTTCTACAATCACGCGCGGGCCAAGTTGTGTGTTCGGAGAAATAATTCGCCCAGGCAAAATAATAACTTGTACACCAAGGCGTGAACGCTTCCCGATATAACAACCTAATTTATCGCATCCGGTAGCGATAATTCCCTCTGGAGTTCGAACAGACACGGGTTGTTCATCCAGACGATGATTACTGGTACGTACTTGTGCGCCCAAATATGCCTGGTTTGCAACTACCGAGTCGGCAATAAAGCATTGCGGACCAATCGTTGCTTCCGCTTCAATAACCGCATTTTTAATTTCGGTGGCAAAACCAATTTTTACGCCATTGCTGATTATTGTGCCAGGACGAATAAACGCATAATTACCTATCAGGCAGTTTGCGCCAATCACTACCGGACCCTGAATAACGGCACCGTGGCAAATACGGGTATTCGCGCCGATAACAACCTCACCGGCACTTTCATCAATAATCACCTGGTCTGCAATCTGAATATTTTTCTCTTTAACATTAAGCTTCAGAAAGTTTTTCAGTTCCTGTGACAGAAGGGTGGGAATAAGCGGTTGACGCTTCCACCAGTGCGGAATAGCGGGTGGGTTTGTCGCGCTGAGGTTCGCGTCCAGTAAAAAAGGCAATAAGTCCATAAATAATCCAGATGGCATAAGCTAATAATACATACACAACGGAAAGCGGTGCTAAAGGCACCAACAACCAGCAACGATGAAACCAGGCGCTAAATGCACCAATAACACAAACTACGCCGACCCAGATAAGCGGGAACATTGCCAACACCACACCATGTGGCCCGGTGGTGATGAATTCATTAAACCAGGTAGTGAGATAAATACCAACGCCATAAAGCACAACCAACAGCATAGGAAATATACTGAAGATACCGAAGCGGCTAAATAAAAGTCTTTTATGCAGGCGCATACAGACCGCGTAGCCCACAATCCAACGCCGCCAGCGGCGCCACTCCTCACGCGGACTGTTACATTCCTGTGGGTATACGATGCAGCGATTCGCCTGCCGAATACGGTAGCCGTTTGCCACCAACGTCCAGGTGAGATCAAGGTCTTCGACTTTAGTACGATCAGAGAAACCGAACTTACGCAATACATCAGTACGGAACATCCCGCAGGCACCGCTGATAATAAACGGTGCACCGCCCAGAAACTGCTGTAGCGTGCGCTTCATAACAATCATCGGCAACTTTACGGTGGCGCGGATATGTGGCAGCAGACCTGCCCCTTTTAACGCGGTGGAGGGAATTCCGCCAACGGCATCAGCGCCGCGCTCAATTTCTGCCAGCATATAGCCCATTCCATCATTATCAGGTGGAACGAAAGTATCTGCATCACTTAAAAATACTTGATCACACGTGGCGTATTTTAGTCCATGCATTAGTGCGCCACCTTTACCGGTGTTTTTTTGCGTGACGGCAACAAAGCGGTCGCCCCATTTGCGTTTGACTTCCGCCATGACCGCTTCGGTATTGTCCGTGGATCCGTCGTTAACGCAAATTACCCGGCAAAAATAAGGGTTACGCAGCAGATTATCCAGTGACTGCGCCAGACACGGGCCTTCGTTATAAGCTGGTATAATGGCGTCAATACAGCCTTTCTTTTGACAGGGTTTACGTCTTAGCGTACTTAAAAACCATAGCAACATTGCTATGGTCATGAAGATAAATAACAAAGTTTTCATTTCTATTACTCCGTTACAACACCATCTTATGGACAACAAAACCTTCACACATAGAATGACTAACCTGTTGTCCTCGGAATTTGGCTTGAGCAATTATGTATTCTGGCTGTATGTATCTTCGATGGATCTGGCTTTTATGCTTTTGTAATGCTAATATTTTTTTATTAAAATGGACCTCATCTACAGATTCAAAAACTTGAGGTAAAAATGACAGACATGTACTTGGTGTTTCGTATCCTAGTATTTGAGGAATATAACGACAGGCAACCATTGATGCCTGATAAACAGCAATGTGATCCTGATGCCTGTCAGTATTATTCATGGTGTAAACTCGAGTAATTTCCACATCCTGGGGCGTTTCATTCTCAATTATGTATTCCAGAGATGATATCATCTCTTTTATTTGCAAATATAATCTGGTATCTTCAAAATTTAGAGGGATTAGTTTATTGCATCCTAACATATTTAATGCTTCTTGTGATTCCTTGTGACGATCAATATACTCTGCGCCACAGCAACCAGGTGTCATGACAACAGATATAATATATACTTTTTCATTAGAATAATATGAAAGAGATGCACCACATCCTAATTCTATATCATCAGGATGGGCACCAATTGCTAAAATGCCGGTTCTTTTTCCCGAAGATGTTGTAGAATTCAACATGTAATCTATCCTTTTAGATATGCCATATGAATCCCCATCATAAATTATCACTATCATAAAAATTAATCTTATTAAATATACTTTATATTTACTTTTTCAGAGGCAGAGAAGCATCATTTATGCAACAAGAAGATCTTCATTTCTGTTAAAAAAACAGAGTTTATATGCTATTACGGATTTCAGTCGTAGCAAGTTGAACTGTGATCGCATTAAGACTAATCTTCTGGCTTGTAAAGGCCTTAGTTCCGTCATGACTCTCCCATCAGGCCATAGTTGAGCAAAATCCTGAAAGAATTATCACCTATTGTATCTTCAGATACGGGAGTTTTTGTCCAGTATTGTTGGAATAATCATGTGCCTATATTGTTCTTGTAGTTGGAACGTCTTATAAATAAAACGAAAAGGCAGTAAGTTTGTTGTATTTATTGATATTTTTCATTCAGTCAGTTGGCAATAATCAGTTATGGTTGTATTCAAAAGTACAGCTAGAACGAAATTAAAATAACGGGAGCATCGTACATGACTTGATATTTCAGAGGGCTAAGTATTAATATATTACTACGATCTGTCATCATTGACTATCAATATATTAGTTAGTTAAATATCTCTTTGTGTCATTCTGGCTAGTATATACTCATTATCATGAATGCTGCCATGCATAGCTAGGTCATCACCAATTAATGATATTCTCTGGATAATGATTCAAGAGTTTAAGTTCATTGTATATATAAGTTTGTATTCAAAGGTAATAAATTCCTTGTTTATTATTTCTCATGAAAATAGTTAAGAAGGAGTGAAGAGTCTGTTTTTTTGGTAGGAGAGTCTTTATTTATGTGTTTGCTATTAATGAATTTTTGTTAAGGTAGCCTCATTTGTCATAATTTTGCTAATATATGTATCGTCATATGTCGTGTTTTACTAAAAACTTAACTATCATGAACTCGTGATAGTAACAATATACCCTTAAGGTAGAACTTTTTCTTGATGAGAAGGTTTAAGTTTGTAGTTCAGAATATTACTGCCAAGATAGTTTATACTAGGATATGTATGGGAACCATACAGAAGATAAGAACAGATGTTAATGTATTACATGCGGCCATTCACCGTATTGAGTGGTTGTTTGAGACATTTTCATCTGTTTGTTTGTCTTTTTCTGGAGGAAAAGACTCTACTGTGCTGCTCCATCTTACGGCCGATGTGGCTCGCAGGAAGAAACGTCGTTTCTCTGTATTATTCATTGACTGGGAAGCTCAGTACCAGTGCACAATTGCACACATTCTGAAGATGAGGGAGATGTATCGGGATGTGACGGAGACTTTTTACTGGGTGGCACTCCCCCTGACTACGGTAAACGGTGTCTCTCAGTTTCAGCCGGAATGGATATGCTGGGAACCAGGTGTGGAGTGGGTTCGTCAGCCACCAGATGACGCTATTACAGATATGTCGTATTTCCCATTTTATCGGTATGCCATGACGTTTGAAGAATTTGTTCCGGCATTTTCTTCCTGGTTTGCCGGTAACCGGTGTGGAGTGGCAATACTGACTGGTGTTCGTGCTGATGAATCGCTCAATCGCTTTATGGGACTGGTGTCTCAGCGCAAACTGAGATATGCAGATGATAAACCCTGGACCACAGCGTCACCTGAAGGGTTTTATTACACCTTGTATCCGTTGTATGACTGGAAAGCCCGTGATATATGGATATATAACGCCAGAACCCGAGCTATCTACAATCCCCTGTATGACCTGATGTACCGTGCCGGCGTGCCGTTACGCAACATGCGGGTCTGTGAGCCTTTTGGCCCGGAACAGCGTAAGGGACTGTGGCTTTACCATGTTCTGGAGCCGGAAACTTGGGCCAGGATGTGTGAGCGGGTGTCGGGTGCTGCCAGCGGGGCGCTTTATGCCAATGAGAGCGGTGCCTATTTTGCCCTGCGTAAGCGTATCACGAAGCCGCCTCATCATACCTGGCGTAGCTATGCGATGTTCCTGCTGGATGTGATGCCGGAAAGAACGGCAGAACATTACCGTAATAAAATTGCTGTCTACCTGCGCTGGTATCAGACGCGGGGCTTCCCGGATGACATCCCGGATGAACAGGAGAATGACCTGGGGAGCCGGGATATCCCGTCTTGGCGACGTATCTGTAAGACACTCATAAAGAATGATTTCTGGTGCCGGACCCTCTCCTTCAGTCCGAACAAACCCCGGCACTATGAACGTTATCTGCAGCGTATGAAAGAAAGGAGGAAGGAATGGGGGATTCTGTGACACCTGAGGTGGAAGTATTGAGCAACATGATTCGACAGTACTTCAGTCAGGAACGATCTGAAGAAGAGACCATACGAGCCCTTAATCATCTGCGCAGGGTGTTGCATGAGGTCAGCCCTTTTGCACAGGAGCCTGTGGACTGTGTGTTGTGGGTGAAAGCGGATGAGGTGGTGGCCAACGATTACAATCCCAATGTCATGTCTTCCAGTGAAAAAAAACTGCTTAAACATTCACTGGAGCAGGATGGATTCACGCAGCCTGTGGTGGTTTCGGAAGAGAAGGAGCATTATCTGGTCGTGGATGGTTTTCATCGTCAGTTGCTGGGCAGGAAAGCGGATACGAGAAAACGTCTGAAGGGCTGGCTGCCAGTGACCTGTATTAATCCGGAAAGAAAGGGACAGGCATCACGTATTGCCGCAACCATACGGCATAACCGTGCCAGGGGAAAACACCAGATAACGTCAATGTCTGACATTGTCAGGGACCTTTCGCGTCTGGGCTGGACAGATGAGCGTATTGGCACAGAGTTGGGCATGGACCAGGATGAAGTGCTGAGGCTGAAACAGATTAGCGGGCTGACAGAGCTGTTTCAGGAAGAGAATTTCAGCCCTTCATGGACGGTTCGTTGATATTGTAAAATATGATAGTTGGAGTAAGGGGCAATAGAAGGAGAATATTTATCCCACCTTCTTCCGAGTCGGGATAAATCAAAAGGTATTATCCATTGATTCAGTATCTGGGTGAGAGTAAATAATCTAAAAATAGTATTGCGTTGTGAACTGATATCACTTTTGAATTACAAAGGTATAGGCTCAGTAACCAGCTTTATAAGTCATTGTCGTAGCAATGACTATAGAGTCATGCTGGCGGGAAGAATAAATATTCACCCCCAGATGGAAAACAACGTCGAAAAACCTTCAACAAACACAATACGTTCGTTAGCCTGCCCGCAAAGCGGGCAGATCAGGACAAAGAATTCCATAACGATTGTTTTTGTCATCAGAAATTCCATACAAAACCTATAGCTGCATTAAAACCTGCTGCAGGAATAGTTTCATGTGCTGTACGGTAGCGTTTGTCTGTCAGGTTATTGAGTGCTAGGTTAATCCGGTACTGATCCTCGTTACCGAATTCTGTATTTACTGCAAAGTTGAGAGTGGCCCAGCCCGGAACATTTGTTTCGGTACCGTTACTGTCATCTTTTGCACTAGAGGCAGCACGAATAAAAACATCAGAGATTATGTTGGCCTGACCCATCACAAGAGTATGTTTCAGCCCTATACGTCCGTTTATCGCTGGTTCTCCTGTATTAGTTGTTTTTAATGTTGAAGTTTCATATTGCCGACGAATTAAATTGCCACTGATATATGGCGAGAAAACCCAGCCATTATATTCCGCGCTTATTTCCAGTCCCCATGTTTTTGCCCGATCAATATTGTCATAATAATAGTAGCTACTACGGGAGGAGTTGGTGTTACCATTGCAAACTATACTGCCATCACAGATCAGACTTGCAATATAATCTTTAGCTTCTGAGTAGTAAACTGCGCTGTCAATCAGCCACTGATTACCATTATATCGTGCACCTAATTCAAAGTTATTGGAGTGTTCAGCCTTAAGATCAGGATTTCCGTATGTGACACTGCCGCCCGCAGATGTCTGCATAAAAAGCTGGGAGAGTGTGGGAAATACGTAGCCTTGCGCGAACGCAGCGCGTAACTCCAAGTTATCGAAACCTGAATAGCGCAGGCTTGTAGATGTTACCATTTCGTGATCACTCGCAGACTCTCTGGCAAGAGAGGTATCGCTTATAATGCCTGCGGTATATGATACTCCGTCACCACGCGTCAACTTTGAAGAAAGCCAGTATTGGCGAACTCCCATTGTCCATGTCCAGTGATCGGCGAATCGCCAGTCATTTTGTGCGAATAGTGAGACTGTACTTTGCTCTGACTCATAATAGGAGCGAGTTCGTGTTTCCTTATTAATGAAGCCGGTCAGAGATTTGCTTGAGGTCATGCCACCGGACCTTTGGCTGACCCTGTCTTGTTTGTACTGTGCACCGGTAACAAGTTCATTATTAGCAGGCAGCGAAAAGTGACTCTGCAATGTGACCGCCTGAGTGTATTGCTTATCATGGGTGTCAGTCTTGTTATGAACGGTCAGAGCCTGAATCATCGGACTGGGAACAGGCTGTGTCGTTTTTACTTCGTTGGCAAATTGGCGCTGGATGGTCTGCTCATACGCGTCGAAATGAATTTTTTTTAGATAGTCACCGTCCACGTCTGTGTCATAGAATACCCCAACTTTCTCTCGTTCAAGTTTAGGTATTTTGACACTAAATGCCTCATAGCTTCCGTCTGGATCCTCATAGTAAGTTTGCGTCGCGAGTCTGTAGCGATCAAGCGAGAGGCCAAAACGATGGTTTCCGGAGTTATAACCCAACCATACACCCTGACTATTGTTACGATAGTTGGTATTCGGCAGACGTCCATCCGGCGTATCACGATTGCCCTGATCAGAATAACTACCGTTGATGCGATAATCAAATCCACCGATGCTCCCCTGGACCGCGATTGATTCTTCCCAGCCTGCTGTTGCGGAATTATAAACAGCTTTCACAACTCCAGATGCAAGTTTGTCACCTCCCTTTTTGGTTATGAAGTTAACAATACCGCCAATTGCCTGTGAACCGTACAGTACGGAATATGGACCTTTCACTACCTCAACACGCTCCAGCGCAGACTCATCTATCAACAGTCCCACACCATAATTATCTCCGGCGCGCTGATAAGTTACCTCCTGACCATCAATGAGAATTAAAACACGGGAGGATGCTTCGCCACGAATGCGGATTTGTTTACGGCCTGCCAAGGAGTTGTCTGTTATCTCTACTCCGGGGATGTCCTGCAAATTATCGGCTATGGAGGCATTGGTGGAGTTCTGCAATGTTTGTTGGTCAATAACCTGTATAGTCGCCGGGCTTTCCCAAAGGTTGCTTGCCGAACGATTCGTGGTCACGACGAGCGTCTCTTCGTTGCTGATTTTTGTTTCTGAAGAAGTTGCGGTTGCAGTAGAAACTATCCCAGAAATGCATAATGACAGAGTGGAAAGGATATAAATTCGACAAGGTATATTATATAACATTTCATCCCTCATTAATACAAAGTACAAATGATTGCTGTAATGATAATTATTATCATTTATGTTCTCATGTATCTGTGATTATTGTCATCTTCATAAATTGTAAATATCAAACATTTTTGACCTTAATCATGTTTTTTGATAGATATTTTACGACTGAACATATCCGTCGTTTCCTCTGACTCGTGTCAGTCGGTCTCTGGTTGTATCCACGGACCGCACTCTTGACATAAGAGTGCGGTCCGTGGAAAACGGAGTTGAAAAAATGGTGTCTGAAAGAAGGTACCATCATTGCGATGACAAACACTTTGGCGTGGATAATGTAATTAATTGCTGAAATTGACCGTATATGCGGTAAGACTCATATCAGTATCAGGTCCGGTTAATTGCTGATACTGACATAAACTTTTTACAAAAGGATGAATGCAGAAGGTTACTCTAATGGCCAGAGTGATGACAATGATGGTCAGACGTTGACCTGCAGAAACTGCATTTTAATTGGTCTATAAAGTCTGCAAGAGGAATCAGGGTCAGATCAGTGAGTCTTATCGCGGCCCGAAGCTATGACTGAAAGAAGGCTGGATACAGAATTGCAACAATTTGGCAATGTCAGAACACAGAAGCTTTGCAAGCAGGTGAAAGGTTATGTCTAGAAAAAGGAGTATATCAGAATACATCTACTGATGTACAAAACACAACAATAGCTTCATGATATATAAATACGTGATGACGAGTGGTACTCCGCATGGTTATTTAACTTCTCAGCACCACTAATGATCCTGAGCAACTTCGTATTTGGGCCATTGCCATGGAGTAGAAAGCTGTGTCTGAGAATGCAGAATTTGAGAAAAGAATTCGCTTTCTTGGAGAGCTTCTGAAAATGGCACGCTAACAACGCTTTGTTAAAAAATGTGAATCACTTGCCGAGGCTGCATTTTCTATTCGAGGAGAATGTTGACGTAGATATTACAGAAATCTCAGCGCATCAGGATAAACTGCTACCTTAGGTCAACCACCAAAAGAAAATACAATACGTCCAGTTTGTATGCCTTTAATAACACATCTTTTAAATGTTGAAGAATTATCCCGCCTGCTGAAGAACGTTGCTCTGAGTGTGATAAACCTTTTTATTCTTGATGATGTCAGCGAGAAGATGGAATATATCCCCGACTGGGTCGTGGTTACCCGGTTAAACATCTGGTGGCGCTAATAAATCTGGCAAGTCACATTCTGTTGAATGCTGTGACAGTGCCTTACCGAGAGAGCGAAATTGTGGTGTTCTAGTGCATAGTCGCCACCATTCCGGATAATTTTATTGCGTTGTTTTACAACTTCTTTTACAGCGCAGATCTGTCGCTGACGTTGAATCAATAGCCTGGATTTCAGAACACAATGCCCGTTTGCTGGTTGGTCCGGCAGTAGCATTAATTCATTATCTGAATGAAATGTGTCAATCCACAGAAACCGCTGTCAATGACGCATTTTGTCGGACGTTAACACGAGAAAGTCTGGCTATTCCGTAATGCCATCTTATTTCGTAATGGATTGAGAATGCTGGATTTTTAATTATATTACGCGCAGTATTAATCGCGTAAATGTTTTGCGGTCAGCAACGGTGGGGGATCCATTGCTCTGTTCAATGAATACCATCATACATTTGAATCAGGAGTCGGTATGATGATTTTGGTGACGGGAGGCGCACGGAGCGGGAAGAGTCGCCACGCAGAGGTGCTTATTGGGGACTCTTCACAGGTTCTGTATATCGCTACCTCGCAAATCCTTGATGATGAGATGGCTGCACGGATAGAACATCATCGGCAAAGCCGCCCGGAGCACTGGCGCACAGTGGAGCGCTGGCAACATCTTGATGAATTAATTCATGCAGACATTAACCCGAATGAGGCTGTGTTGCTGGAATGCGTTACCACAATGGTGACTAATCTGTTGTTTGATTATGGCGGCGATAAAGACCCTGATGAATGGGATTATCAGGCGATGGAACAGGCGATTAATGCTGAGATTCAGTCGTTGATTGCTGCCTGCCAACGTTGCCCCGCAAAGGTTGTATTAGTGACTAACGAAGTGGGAATGGGGATTGTGCCGGAGAGTCGTCTGGCACGACATTTTCGTGATATTGCCGGGCGGGTAAATCAGCAGTTGGCCGCTGCGGCAAATGAAGTATGGCTGGTGGTTTCGGGTATTGGAGTAAAAATCAAATGAGTAAATTATTTTGGGCGATGCTCTCATTTATTACGCGTCTGCCTGTACCGCGTCGCTGGTCCCAGGGACTGGATTTCGAGCATTATTCTCGCGGTATTATTACTTTTCCTTTGATTGGATTATTGCTTGGCGCGATTAGCGGGCTGGTCTTCATGGTGCTGCAGGCATGGTGTGGCGTACCACTGGCGGCACTGTTTAGCGTACTTGTGCTGGCGCTGATGACCGGGGGATTCCATCTGGACGGCCTCGCTGATACCTGTGATGGCGTATTTTCTGCACGTAGCCGCGATCGCATGTTGGAAATCATGCGTGATAGCCGTTTAGGCACCCACGGCGGTCTGGCATTGATTTTTGTGGTACTGGCAAAGATTCTGGTGTTAAGCGAGTTGGCTCTGCGTGGCGAACCGATCCTTGCATCGCTGGCGGCAGCATGTGCGGTCAGCCGCGGGACTGCCGCATTATTGATGTATCGTCATCGTTATGCGCGGGAAGAAGGGCTTGGCAATGTGTTCATTGGCAAAATTGATGGGCGACAAACCTGCGTCACACTCGGCTTAGCCGCTATTTTTGCTGCCGTATTATTGCCGGGTATGCATGGTGTGGCTGCTATGGTGGTGACGATGGTGGCGATTTTCATCCTCGGTCAGCTTCTCAAACGTACGCTGGGCGGGCAAACGGGCGATACGCTGGGAGCAGCCATAGAGTTTGGTGAACTGGTTTTCCTGCTGGCACTGCTATAAAGAGACGTGACATGCAAATACTTGCCGATTTACTGAATACGATCCCAGCCATCAATTCTGCCGCTATGTCGCGTGCACAACGGCATGTTGACGGGTTACTCAAACCTGTTGGTAGCCTGGGAAAGCTGGAGGCGCTTGCCATACAACTGGCAGGAATGCCGGGGTTGAATGGCATACCGCATGTGGGCAAAAAAGCAGTACTGGTTATGTGTGCCGATCACGGCGTCTGGGAGGAAGGGGTCGCTATTTCTCCAAAAGAAGTGACAGCCATACAGGCTGAAAATATGACCCGTGGAACAACCGGCGTGTGTGTGCTGGCAGCACAAGCGGGCGCTAACGTCCACGTAATTGATGTTGGTATTGATACTGCTGAGCCTATCCCCGGGCTTATCAACATGCGTGTCGCACGAGGTAGCGGCAATATTGCTTCAGCTCCGGCAATGAGTCGCCGTCAGGCTGAAAAGTTGCTTTTGGACGTCATATGTTATACGCGGGAGCTGGCAAAAAACGGTGTCACGCTGTTTGGTGTAGGTGAACTGGGGATGGCAAACACGACACCGGCAGCGGCAATAGTCAGCACAATCACTGGCCGGGATCCTGAAGAAGTGGTTGGGATTGGCGCAAACCTGCCGACAGATAAACTGGCTAATAAAATTGATGTTGTGCGTCGGGCGATTACGTTGAATCAACCAAATCCTCAGGATGGTGTTGATGTCCTGGCAAAAGTGGGTGGATTTGATTTGGTCGGAATAGCTGGAGTGATGTTAGGTGCTGCTTCCTGCGGTTTACCCGTGTTGCTGGATGGATTTCTTTCTTATGCTGCTGCGCTCGCAGCCTGCCAGATGTCTCCTGCAATCAAACCGTATCTCATTCCTTCTCACTTGTCGGCAGAAAAAGGCGCGCGTATAGCGCTCTCGCATTTGGGGCTGGAGCCTTATCTCAATATGGATATGCGTTTAGGTGAGGGGAGTGGTGCAGCTCTGGCGATGTCCATCATCGAAGCTGCTTGTGCGATATACAACAACATGGGCGAACTTGCTGCCAGTAATATTGTTCTACCGGGGAATACGACTTCTGATTTGAACAGCTAAAAACGAAAAGTCTGATAAAAGCTATACTTATCGGATAGTATTCGCGACTTAGGAAAGGGACATGATGCGTCGTGTAAATATTCTTTGCTCATTTGCTCTGCTTTTTGCCAGCCAAAATAGCCTGGCGGTAACTTATCCATTACCTCCAGAGGGTAGCCGTTTAGTGGGGCAGTCGCTTACTGTAACTGTTCCTGATCACAATACTCAGCCGCTGGAGACTTTTGCCGCACAATACGGGCAAGGGTTAAGTAATATGCTGGAAGCGAATCCGGGCGCTGATGTTTTTTTGCCGAAGCCTGGCTCACAACTCACCATTCCGCAGCAACTGATTTTGCCCGCCACTGTTCGTAAAGGGATTGTGGTTAACGTCGCTGAAATGCGTCTTTATTACTATCCGCCAGACAGTAATACAGTGGAAGTCTTTCCTATTGGTATCGGCCAGGCTGGGCGAGAAACCCCGCGTAACTGGGTGACTACCGTTGAACGTAAACAAGAAGCACCAACCTGGACGCCAACGCCGAACACCCGGCGCGAATATGCGAAACGAGGGGAGAGTTTGCCCGCATTTGTTCCTGCGGGGCCCGATAACCCCATGGGGCTGTACGCGATTTATATTGGCAAGTTGTATGCCATCCACGGTACCAATGCCAATTTTGGTATTGGGCTCCGTGTAAGTCAGGGCTGTATTCGTCTGCGTAATGACGATATCAAATATCTGTTTGATAATGTTCCTGTAGGCACTCGTGTACAAATTATTGATCAGCCAGTGAAATACACAACGGAACCGGATGGTTCAAAGTGGCTGGAAGTTCATGAGCCGCTGTCGCGCAATCGTGCAGAATATGAGTCTGACCGAAAAGTGCCATTGCCGGTAACCCCATCTTTGCGGGCGTTTATCAACGGGCAAGAAGTTGATGTAAATCGCGCAAATGCTGCGTTGCAACATCGATCGGGAATGCCTGTGCAAATTAGTTCTGGTTCAAGACAGATGTTTTAAGAGCGTTGGTAATTAGAAAGTAAAAAGCCTGCTCGAAAGCAGGCTTTTTTGAATTTGGCTCCTCTGACTGGGATCGCCTTTGCCAGTAAGTGGCTAATAAGTAAGCTAAACCAGAGTTATCTTCCTGTCAAGACCACCAGAATGACCACCAATAGGAGCTGGCTACATAAATTTGGTTTGAGCTTCCCTACTGCATGTGGTGATAGTTACTATAGTGTCCCTACGTGGGAAGCGCTGATCCTCTCCCCTAGTGGAACTGTGTCTAAAGAGCGATAACAGTCCGCTCAGGGCGTGAAGCGGAAGTTGCTAAATCAGTCTATGTTAATCAACGAGGAGCTGGTAGATAAGATTGACACTAAAAATTATGGTGATGGTTCCAATAACGTGTTTGTTATCTGGACTTTATCATTAAAATCCTCTACAAAATCCGAGTGTTTTAAATTTCTAGGCTTCGTACATCTACAATCTGTACTCGTTGAAATTTCTTCATCTCCAGAGAAGTACTACAAGTTACGTATCCATCAAGAACGTGTTATGGAAGGTATGATGCCTGAAGAACCAAAAGCCATAGTTATAGAAGATACTGAGTGGGGGTGTATCCACTCGCAGTATCACTACCAAGATAAAGATCCTGCGATAATAACATGTATCGTAAACGTAAATAATACTGACTTAATAGCTACAGAGCTTGTGAACTCAGTGTTGAATACATCCTGAATTTCTTCTCTCGATGCTGGTACACAGCGATCATATAAAGTTACCGCGAAAGAAACGACTGATCCTACCCTCGTAATATGGACACTGCTCTAAGCGAGGTTCTGGTTTTCAAATTGTTCCGGAGTGAGACCGCCACACCAACTGTGCCGTCGCCAGCGACTGTAATCACATTCGATATAATTAAACACCGTTGCCCGCATTATTTCCCGGCTGATAAAGTGTTCTCCATGGAGACATTCCACTTTCAGTGAATGAAAGAAGCTTTCCACGCAGGCATTATCGTAGCAGCAGTGTAAATAGACCCATTTTAGTTCCATACACTTTTTGAGATCCCGGCCAAATAATGGCGCTGTCGGTATTCCTCCGGTGTCATATTATTCAGCGATTCATGCGGGCGTTCACAGTTATATTTTGATAACCATTTTTCAGTGATTTCCCGTACTTCATTCAGCGTTCTGAACAGATAAAAATCGAGTATTTCTGTTCGGTATGTCCGGTTAAAGCGCTCAATGAAAGCGTTCTGCGTCGGCTTACCCGGCTGGATAAACTCCAGTTTTATTGCATGTTTCTCTGCCCATTCAGCCAGTGCCAGGGAGATAAATTCCGGGCCGTTATCCAGACGAAGCATGGCCGGATAGCCACGGTTTGCCGCGATCCTGTCGAGTACACGGACCACTCGCTGAGCTGGCAGATTCAGATCGATTTCAATCGACAATGCCTCACGGTTAAAATCATCAACGACATTGAACATGCGAAAACGACGGCCACAGACCAGGGCATCATGCATAAAATCGACAGACCAGCTCAGGTTCAGACTCCGGCAGGCCTGACGGATACTGAGTTCGAACGTCGTTATCAGATGAGTAACCAGCTCACGCTTAAAGGCTGGTTTTAAAGCTTTTTTTCGATAACGTCTTTCAGCGCCCGGTTCTCCAGACTCAGGTCGGCAAACATTTGTTTTAGACGGCGGTTCTCGTCCTCAAGATCCTTGATTTTCTTAATATCAGAAGCCTCCATGCCGCCGTATTTGGACTTCCAGTTGTAATAGGTGGCTTCAGAGATTCCGGCCTCGCGACAGACATCTTTAACAGTTCGTCCGGCTTCAACCGACTTAATCACGGCGATGATCTGATGCTCAGTAAAACGGGCTTTACGCATAGCGCTCTCCTTCGTTGGCAGATTGATTATGCCGGATGATCTCTAAATGTGAATGGCACGATTATGCGGGATACTTACACCACCGACGGAATATGAAAATCAATATTATCGACGGCTCAGAAGTGTCTAGATTATCCGTGGCGATTCAATTCTGCCCATTTGACGAATGAATTAGCTGATAGTCGTGGTGATAAAGTTGGGACTGCATAGGAAATAGCTCAATAGTTATTTTAGGGGTGATGAGTGGAGAGGCTAATGCGAGAAATGAGTTACATATTTTCCATTGAGAGAAATAAACAGGTGAACCTCTATATTTTGAAGTTAGTTTTTTATTTGTTAAATGAAATTCAATACAATCCAGTCCTAAAGATAGGCCTTTACCTCGATATTTGATGTAAGCTTCTTTGAGCGTCCACATTTTCCAAAAAAGTAATTGACCTTCATAACGAGGAAGTGAAACTATGTTAGTAGCTTCCTGTGGAGTAAAAAAATGCTGACTGATATTCAGATAAGAGTTGTCTAAATCTCTTATTTGTTCAATATCGACACCAAGCTCGCAGTGAGAACTAATAGCAACGGCTACTGTATCTATAGTATGGGAAAGGTTAAAAAAAATCTTTTTTGCCAACTGAGGAAAAACTATAAATGGTTTGCCATATTTGCACGTACTAAATTGCCATGATTGTAATGAGACATCAGGTTGATATCTTTTTAGTGCTGTTTTGAGCAGGATACGGCTTAAAATATAGAGTTCTTTATCACTCACAAAATGAAACTGATCATAGCGTTTTATTTCTTCCTCATTGAGATAGTGAAGGAAGTTATCTCTACTGGTTTGATGAAAAAAACTAGTATGTCCAATTAATATATCAATCCTCATTTAGATAATCTCATTCCTGTTAGCAATGTGTATAGCGTGATTCGTATTCCGAGCTTGTATTTTATGTTTGATGTTTTTCACATGAAACTTTACTGTGTTTATTGATATGTTAAGATTATGTGATATTTGAGAGTACTCATCACCTTGTGCCAGCATGCGCAATACTTGTCTTTCACGCAGAGATAACGGGTTTTTTTCTTTGAACTTATCCATGTTTCCCCCCATCCTGAATGGTATCTGTGTATCTGTGTATCTGTGTATCTGTGTATCTGTGTATCTGTGTATCTGTGTATCTGTGTATCTGTGTATCTGTGTATCTGTGTATCTGTGTATCTGTGTATCTGTGTATCTGTTGTTTTGGCAGTATTTAAGAGGAATTTACGATACAACGGTTTTTATGTAAATGGGAATTACGCATTATTTTCTATGTGGTGGCTGTATCAATTCATACCCGCTACATCATGTATGTACTGCATGACTTACATGTTTTTGCTTACAGACAGAATCTAATTCATTGAAGAAAAACATGTAATCAGAATATAAGGATTTTTTGGGGGTATTCCTGTAAGTGATAAAATGCAATATGATTATATGAATACGCAATAAAAAACTATACTTGCGGATAGGTGTGCCATTTAGAATAATCATGTTAAATAATCTATAAATCCGATAATAAGGTGATGGTTATGGATAATACCTCTGGAGATTTTCCATGTAATAAGATGGACACGCGTAAGCAGTTACCGCTAACACCAAGTCAACAGGGGTTTTTATTCCATTCCTTAAAGGATAAGAAAAGGAGTAACTACCATGAGCATTTTACATGCATTTTTTCTCAGCATGTAGATAGCGCCCACTTCAAGTGGGCGCTGGAAACGTTATTTCGAAAGCATGAGTGTTTTCGCACTGATTATAACTGGGAGATTGATGAGCGCCCTTGTCAGGTGGTGAAGACCGATGTGTTGCCGGATATATATGTGTTAGACTGTGAGCAAGAGGAAATACGTTTTCTACTAGCTAATGATGACATTATCATTCCTGTCCCGCAGGATGACGGTATTGATGCTATAATTCCTCAACTGCTACAGGCTGATTTAAAATACCCATTTTCCTTGAAAACGATCC
This sequence comes from Escherichia sp. E.sYA108, assembly GCF_011754335.1. NCBI lineage: Bacteria > Pseudomonadati > Pseudomonadota > Gammaproteobacteria > Enterobacterales > Enterobacteriaceae > Escherichia > Escherichia sp. E.sYA108. The sequence goes on from NZ_JAAQVZ010000001.1 coordinate 1,983,010, forward strand.
CAGTCCGGGCCTACCTTATTCAGTCAACGAAAGAAAGTGCTTTTATACTATCATACCATCATATTGTGATGGATGGCTGGAGCTTATCCCTTTTCATTAAACAGTTGCTCCAACTCTATGGAGCGGCTGTGGTCAGTGGTGTGAGGGATGATAGCGCCATTATCCCCTCATCTCTGAAACCCCTTGTAGACACACTGTCGGCCCGACGTCACACCTTTCAGCACGACTATTGGGCTGCATATCTTCGGGAGGGAACACCAACTTGTATCGTGCCGCTGTCACAATATCACACAGATACTGAAGCCGAGAACAATTCTTACGTTAATCAAACAAATCATGTGGAGATCAATTTGTCTCCGGATGTGTGTCAGAAAATACAGACGCTATGCAGCGATTATCGTATCACCCCCGCAGTAATCTTCTATGTGGCCTGGGGCATCCTGCTACAACGTTGGTGCTATGCTGACGATGTGTTATTCGGCGCGACAATATCAGGGCGAAATATACCAATTGATGGTATAGAAGAAACACTAGGGCTATTTATTAACACGTTGCCGCTGCGTCTGCGTGATGATGGGGCGACACTGTTGCAACACTTACAACGTATGCACCAAACACTAATAGCTCACTACAGCAATGAACATGATGCCTTAGCCAGCATACAACGGTTGGTACATAAAGAAGGTCATGCTGGGGATCTTTTTAATACCTTAGTGGTGTTGGAGAATTATCCCGTTGATATGACATTATTGTCATGCGCGTCGCCCGTGGCAATTCGCCATCTCAGTGTACATGAACAAACGCACTATCCGCTGACCTTGACCATCACTCAACAGAAGGGATTCCGTTTCAGTATTGCATATGCCCTTAACTACCTGACCAACAACATGGCGCAAGCGTTGCTGATGCACCTGAGTTATCTGCTTGAACAACTGGTGGACAATCCGCAGCGCCCCATTGCTGCGTTGGTAAACTTGTCCCCATGCCAGCAGGCGCAGGTACTTCAACCCTATCTGGAACGCATGGCATGCCGGGATTGGGATAGTCAATCCAACGTCATCGAACAATTTCATCAAGTTGCTGCGACTTCGCCAGCACAGGTCGCAGTGGTTGATGAATTGTGCGCGTTGACCTATTCGGAGTTGGCAGCACAAGCTGAGCAGCTCGCGGCTTATTTGGTACAGCAGGGTGTTATGGTTGGCGATACTGTAGGCATAATTAGCGAACGCCGGGTAAACACCGTGGTTGCCATCATCGCCATCATGTTGATCGGGGCTGCTTATGTGCCCATCAGCCCCGACTACCCAGTGGGTAGGATGCAGGAAATTATTGATGACAGCGGCTTGGCGCTGTTGCTGGTACATGGCAAACCGCTAGATGCATTAAACGTTGCGCAGAGTGACCTCTGTGCATTTCCCGTCGCGCCCTCGGTGGTATTTCCGGTTATCACACCAGATTCTCGCGCTTATGTGATTTATTCATCGGGGTCGACGGGTAAGCCAAAAGGTATCGCGGTGGCGCACCGCGGTTTATTGCGCCTGATACAAGGCGACAGCCCGCTGAAGGTGGAGAGCGGTGAGACAACGCTGCTGACCTGCCCATTTGAGTTTGATGTTTCGGTGTTTGAGATGTGGTCTACCTTGCTCAACCACGGCAAACTAGTATTACTCAGCAAACAGGCATTACTTGATATCAATCACATTCGCCGCACGATCGCTGATGAACAGGTGGCGCGCGCCTGGTTTACCTCATCCTTGTTTAACTCCTATGTGGCAGAAGGTGCCGATTTCTTCGGTATGTTACAACACATTACGGTGGGCGGCGAAGCAGTATCTGCGTGGCATGTCAACGACGTGATGCAAAAATACCCGCATCTGGTGGTGACAAACGGTTATGGGCCGACGGAAAACACTATTTTTACCACCGCATATCGTTTCAACGGGTTGCAACCCGCCCGAGTCCCGATAGGATACGCGGTACCGGGCACCTCGCTCTACATTACCGATCTCCATGGGCATTTGTTGCCTATCGGTGCCACCGGTGAACTAGTGGCGGGTGGAGTGGGGGTCGCCATCGGCTATCAGAACAACCCGGCGCTAAGTGCGACGGTTTTTGTCCCTGATCCTTTTATTCCCGGCGGTATGATGTACAAAACTGGCGATTATGCCCGGTTGCTGGATGATGGCTGTGTTGACTGTTTTGGGCGTAAAGACGGTCAAATTAAGATCAATGGACAACGAATTGAAACCGGAGAGATCGAGCAGCGCCTGCTGGAGTGCTCCGGCATTATCGAGGCGGTAGTGGTTCCTTACCGCGTACGTGAAACGCTGCATATTGCGGCAGTGGTCTGCGTCAATGATAGCTATGATGAGGTGGAAGTTCGAGGGCAATTGGCTGACAGATTGCCGCCATTCGCTATTCCGGAATCCTTGGTGGTGGTGACGGAGATTGCAAAAAGCCATAGTGGCAAGGCCGACTTGGCGCAGTTGCGGTATCTCCTGCCCGCAACTCAGTGCAACGCCGTGTCCACCACGATATCAGAGGTGCATAGTGACATGGAACATGCGCTGCATGCTATCTGGCAACGCGTACTTGATAGACAAGACATTGATAGCAATGCCTCCTTTTTCGCCCTCGGTGGCACCTCATTGGATACCATCAGGGTTAAAGGGGATATTAAGCGGCAACTTGGCTTGGAGATTGATATTACCGATCTCTTTAAGTACCCAACGCTCACGGCGTTAGCACATTTTCTCGATACTGCCGTATCGCCGGAGGATGCAATTCCAACGCGTGCTGTTGTCTACAGCGACATGCCGGTGGCGATTGTCGGTATGGCGGGACGTTTCCCCGGTGCGGCGAATATTGCAGCGTTGTGGACGCTGGTTGTAGGAGGGGAATCGGGATTAACACTGTTCAGTGATGAAGAGTTGCGCGCGCATGGTGTGACACCTGACACGCTTAAACAAGCGAATTATATAAAAACCAAAGGGATTGTTGATGATCACGAATGGTTTGATGCGGATTTCTTTGGTTATACTCCCAACGAGGCGGAATGTATGGATCCGCAAATTCGCTTATTGCATCAGTGCTGCTGGCAAACTCTGGAACACGCTGGGTGCGATCCTGCCACCTTTACTGGTGCGATTGGCATTTATGCCGGACTGCTGACATCCCCCCACTGGCTTAATGCGGTAATGCAAGACACTACCGACTCTACCGCCCTGTACAAGGCCAGTATCCTGAATATCCATTCCGTCACAGCATTGATTGCCCATGCGCTTAACCTCACCGGCCCTGCCGTGACGCTTGACACCGCCTGCTCCACTTCGGCAGTGGCTATCCACCAGGCCTGCATCGCACTACGTAACCGGGATTGCGATGCGGCATTGGCGGGCGGCGTTTCTATCGAGATGCCTGCGTACCGGGGCTATGAATATCATGAAGGCATGATCAATGCGCGAGATGGTGTCTGTCGTCCTTTCGATAGCCAAGCCTCTGGCACAGTCACCGGTGATGGCTTAGGAATGCTGCTGCTAAAACGTCTGGACGACGCGCTGGCGGATCGGGACTGCATCTATGGTGTGATCAAAGGTTCGGCGGTCAATAATGATGGCAATAACAAAATCGGCTATACCGCGCCGAGTGTGATCGGGCAATCAACGGTAATCCGCACCAGTTTGCGCCGTGCCGGTTTTGATAGCGACAGTATCGGATTGGTGGAAGCGCACGGCACCGGTACGGTGCTGGGTGATCCTATTGAGTTACGTGCGCTTAATGAGGTGTTTGGCCCAACACCTGTTCCGTTTTGTGTGGTTTCAGCGCTGAAAAGTAATATTGGCCACCTCAACTCCGCTGCGGGAGTGGCGGGCGTCATCAAAACAACGCTCGCCCTGCATCATCAAGTGTTGCCACCAACAGCGCACTTTCGCCAACTCAATCCTGCTATAGATCTATCGCGTTCTGCATTGTACGTTAACCAGCAAGTCCAACCGTGGCCGTCGACGCGTCCTCGTCGTGCACTGGTGAGCTCCTTCGGCATCGGCGGCACCAATGCCAGCATCGCACTAGAAGCACATCAACATGAGGACGACCCTTCAGCGACGGGGGTACGCGACAGCTATCTGTTGTTGTTCTCCGCTAAAACACCCGCTGCGTTAGAGTTGCGCGTGGCCTCCACACTGGAATATGTCAAGCATGGAGTAGGGGTGCGCCTGCCGGATGTGGCTTATACATTGCAAACTGGACGCACAGCCTTTGACCATCGGCGGGCTTATTTGGTGAGTCGTGGGTCGAAAATCGATCTCTCCTGTGCCACGATATTGCAAGCGGAAATCTTCAATGGTCAGCGCACGACAGCGGAGATCTGCTTCATGTTTCCTGGTCAAGGTAGCCAATATCACGGCATGGCCAGCGCGCTCTATGCTCATCAACCCATGTTTCGCCAGCACATGGATCGCTGCTTTGCTGCATTCCAACGCTATTCGACGGTCGATCTCAAGGCGTTGTTGTTTGACGATGAGGATACGCGGGATATTGATCAAACGCAGTTCACACAACCGGCGTTGTTCTGTGTCGAATACAGCCTAGCGCGCACCTTGATTGATCTGGGGATTACGCCGGACAGTATGATCGGGCACAGTCTGGGCGAGTATGTTGCGGCCTGTATTGCTGGCGTATTTACTCTTGAGGATGCGCTGCACGTCATTGAGGCGCGCGGACGTTTGATGCAGTCCATGCGTCCCGGTAGCATGATGGCGGTCTACCTTAGTCGCGAACAGTTGACCCCATGGCTAGCTGCAGAACGGGGTATTGAACTGGCAGCTAATAATAGCGCGCATTTTTGCGTAGTCGCGGGCGAGCAGGCGGCCATTTCCCGTTTGAGCACACGCTTAGTCGAGGGCGGGATACAGCACAGGCGCCTGAAAACCTCTCACGCATTCCACTCGGCCATGATGACGCCGATGCTGCACGATTTTGCACAGTTGCTGGGGCAAATCCCGATGCACGCGCCGCACAAGCGCTTTATATCTAATGTAAGCGGTACATGGATTACTGAGGAGCAAGCTACCTCGCCGGATTACTGGGTGCAGCAAGTGCGCAACGCGGTGCTGTTTAGCGAAGGTGCGGCGCAACTGTTGGTACAACCCACGCTGTTTATCGAATGTGGGCCGGGTAATACGCTCTCTACCTTTATTCAAGGACATAACCAATACAGCGATCAGCCGACCCTGTTGACGCTACGCAAAGCCAACGCGGCGATCGATGATGAGCACATGTTGCATCGTACGCTGGCGGCGCTGTGGGTCAGGGGGGAGAATATTGATTGGAGACGCTTTAACCAGACGGCACTCGGCAAGCACATTCCATTGCCGGATTACCCCTTCGAACAGACTTATTACTATCGCTATGGTGCTGCACTTTCCGGTTATCGCCAGTATCCAAATCCTCTGCGCCGTCCGCAAGATGAGTGGCTCCAGCGTGTGCTGTGGCGGATGCACGACACATCCTTGCGGGAGGCGTTCTATGCGCCGGGCGAATTGATCATCATTATTAGTGCTGACGGCGACAAGTTACAGCAGACGCTGATGAGTAGTGGTGTCGACAGCATCACAATGCCGCTGCCGATATCGTCAGAGGACGACGTGTGGGATAATGACCGTATTCTGACGCATTTCCACGACATCTGCGCACTTTTAGCACACAAAACCTACCGACAGTTACATTGCTTGTATGCTCCCGGTGCGGAGGCAGGATCATCGTTGACACAGTCGCTCTCGGGACTTTATCGTGTTGCTCGCTGGTGTATGCACAGCACCACGCCGCTGGCGTCCTTAACAGTATTGACCCATGGTGCGTTTCGCGTACAGGAAGAGGATAATCCCGAACCGACGCTGGCAGCGTTGTCGGGCGCAGTAAACGTGTTTGCCCAAGAGCTGCACCCGACCGAAGTACGATTGATCGATATCGATGCGCAGAGCAGTGATGAGAATCTGAACTTGCTAACCCAGCGTCTGGCCCCGAAACAAGAAACGGTAATGGCGCTCAGGCAGGGGATGCTTTACCTGCGACGCTTTATCCCGACACGGCTGTTGGCGCACTTACCCCCTCAAACAGGGTGTATACCGGGCAACGTACTGTGGATTATCGGCGGTGAAAAGGGGATTGGCCGCATGATCGGCGAAGCGCTTGCTCAGCGTGAGGGAGTCCGTGTGGTACTGAGCAGCCGCACAGGTTATCACCATGAAGCGGTGCAGCAGGACGCATTAGACGTTATCCACTGCGACGTGACGCAGGCGGAGGCGGTTAGAGCTTGTCTGGCAACTCTGCTCGAACGCTATGGACGGTTGGATGGCGTGATTTTTGCTGCCGACGCTACCACCACATTGACACTGCATCAATTGAGCGAATCTGCGCTACGCGACACGCTAACGGTGAAAGAACGGGGTACTGCTAATGTGCTGCATGCGTTAGCGCAACGGAATCTGCTGGATGAGCGTCTGCTACTGCTGTTCTGTAACTCGTTGGCTGCCGTGAATGCGGAGATCGGCCAGACAGGCTATGCTACCGCCAGCGCCTATTTGGATGCACTGGCACAGCAACTGCGTACCCGCTACAAGGTGAATGCGCTCAGTATCGGGTTGGATGCATTGCGTGAGCAGGGCATGTTGTTGGATGCTATAAACGGCAGTGAATACGATGTCTTGCGTGGACTGCGCCCATTGATGACGGGAACGTTGCTACAGGCTTATAAACAACAAGGGGCTGACACCAGCTACTACGCGCGATTATCCCCCGAGTCCGATTGGCTGCTGGATGAGCACCGGATATCCGGTATCGCCACGCTGCCGGGAACCGGCTATCTGGCGCTGGCGTATGAAGCTCTGCGCCATTACTTTGTGCAAGACCAAATCTGCATTGATGAATTGGTCTTTTTGGCACCGTTGACTGTGATGGACAACTGCAGTGTTGACGTTTTTGTTGACATTTCACCTAACGGGCAAGGAGTTAGTGTCGAGGTGAAATCAATGACGGAGCGCTTTAGTGGCACGTTAACAACCCATGCCAGAGGCAGGGCGACGCGTCTGATGGTAGACGATAATGTTGTGTGCGATCTCACGGGGCTGATGCGCGAGATGCACACTATCACTCCTCCAACAAAGGAATTATCGAGCACGCACTTCCACTATGGGCCGCGCTGGCACAGCGTACAACAACTGTATGGCAATACCGCCCAGACTCAGGTTTTCGCAACGCTGGCCCTGCCCACCGTTGCCGCTAATGATACGATCGCACTGCACCCTGCGCTGTTGGACATCGCCAGCAGTGTTGTCGAACAACTGCCTGGTTTTCATACTGATTCGGTACCTTTCCTTTATCAGGATTTACGCCTGTACCGCCCGTTGCCGAACACCTTACATGTGGCGCTGACTGTCAATCGGCACGATGAGGAGGGTGACAGCTACGCTTTCACGCTCTACGACATGGCAGGCGAGATGGTTGCCCGCTGTGCGGCAATGGTGAAGCGCAAGGTACAGCTCCACATACAAGATGTCGATGACGACACGCGACTGCGCGTGCCCAGTGCCGATAACTACCAACTGCGGCTGGCCGCTGAGGGGGAGGGGGCAGGAAAGCTAGCGTTGTGCCCTACGCCGCGCTTAGCGCTGGGGGATTCACAAGTAGAGATTGAGGTACTGGCCACCGGACTGAACTTTAAGGATGTGCTGTTCACCACGGGATTGCTCCGGCAGCAGCCGGGTGAGGCTCCGCTGCAATTGGGACTGGAGTGCGCCGGACGCATTACTCGCGTGGGTAAAAATGTCACTGAATTTGCCCCGGGAGAGGATGTTATGGCGGTGCTAAACGGTGGTTTTGTCCAGTACGCACGGGTAGAAAGCGATTGCGTAGTGAGAAAACCAGCCCATTGTCGCATCGAACAGGCGGCTGCGCTGCCTATCGCATACCTCACCGCCTATTACGCACTGGTGGTGCGCGCTAATTTGCAACCCGGAGAACGAGTATTGATCCACAGTGCGGCGGGGGGCGTTGGCTTGGCTGCGCTACATATTGCCAAACGCTGCGGAGCACAGATTTTCGCCACAGCAGGTAGCGAGCAGAAACGCGATTACTTGCTTTCGCTAGGCGTACATGCCGTAGCTGATTCACACGACGAACAGTTCGCTGCCACTCTGCTGACCGCATCGGACGGACAGGGGATGGATGTGATCCTTAACTCCCTCACAGGCCGTCTGCTTGACGCTAGCCTCGCGCTGCTGGCACCGCTGGGCCGTTTTCTTGAGCTGGGCAGCAAGGACATTGTGGAAGACAAAGCGCTACCGATGCGTTTCTTCGCCCAAGGCGGCACCTTTATTCCGATTAATTTTCACGCGGCGCATGGTGCGTTTAGTCGCTACCTGCAACAGATTGTCGCTTGGATAGATGATAACACGCTACCGCTCCTTCCATGCAAATCCGTACCATTGCCCGAGGTTGCACGCGCCTTCGCCACCCTGACCACGCCGCAGCATATTGGCAAGGTGGTGGTAACGCATCGCACTGCGGCAGGCATGGACCGGCTGAACGCCATGATAGCAGAAAGGCGCCTCGGCGGCTATGCGCTCAGCATGAGCAATGCCGAGGTGATGCGCCAATTGTGGCCGATACTGAACACTCGCAGTCCGTGGGCGCAACTGCTGCTCTCACCTCGGGCGATCGATAGATTAGCGCGGGGCAACCGGGTGGATCGCGGTGTACCGTCTGCCGCTAACGATACGATTACTCAGCAGACAGTGAAAAAGCGGCCCCGTCCGGAAATTGGCGTGCCTTACAGCCCCGCGACACGTGAAGTGGAACGCGTGCTCTGCCAAATCCTGGAAGAGTATCTGGGTCTGGATAGAGTAGGCATTGACGACAACTATGCCGAATTAGGGGCAACCTCACTCGATATGGTGCAACTGAGTGGGCAAATGGCGCGTCACTATCCGCAAGTGAGCGTGGTGTCGCTGTACAACCACGCCACCGTGCGCCAGCTGGCGACGTTTTGCCAGCCCCCGGAGGGCGAGTCAAATGCGCCATCACCACAGCCTGCAGTACAGACGAATACGCGCGCGAATCAGATAGCAAAACGTGCTTTGCAAATTGCGAAAAATACTGCGCGCAGTCACACGTCTTTGCATTAATCCGGGCGCCTCCTCGCCCTGAAGAAAGGTAATGAAGTTTATGGAATACGCAAGCGAAATGAACGGCATGGAAATCGCCATTATTGGTATGGCGGTCCGTTTCCCGCAGTCCCGGACGTTACACGAATTCTGGCATAACATCGTTCAGGGTAAAGAGTGCGTCACCTTCTTTAGCGAGGAGGAGTTGCTGGCCGAAGGCGTCGAACAGAGTACTCTGGACAACCCGGCCTATGTACGGGCCAAGCCCTATATCGAGGGCATATGCGACTTTGATGCTGCATTTTTCGGTTACAGTCACAAAGAGGCGCAGACTCTGGATCCGAAATCCCGCGTATTACATGAAGTTGCCTACCATGCGCTGGAAGATGCAGGCTATGCCCAACGTACCAGCGATCTGATCACCGGGGTATTCGTGGGGGCGTCAGAAGATGTGGATTGGCTACGGCGTTCGCTGTCACAGATTGGCGGCGATGCGCTGAATCGTTTTGAGTCTGGCATCTATGGTCATAAGGATCTGCTCGCACATCTCATTGCCTACAGTCTCAATCTCAACGGTCCGGTGTATAGTCTCTACACCAGTTGTTCGACTTCTCTGAGTGCAACGCATATCGCTTGCCGCAGCTTGTTGTTTGGCGAATGTGATCTGGCGTTGGCGGGTGGAATTACTATCGATTTACCGCAGAAGTCAGGCTACTTCTGTCAACAGGGCATGATCCACTCCACCGATGGCCACTGCCGTCCTTTTGACAGTCAGGCTTCTGGCACCCTGTTTGGCGATGGCGCGGGTGTGGTTGTGCTTCGGCGTTTGGAAGATGCTCTGGCAGCGGGCGATCGCATCTATGCGGTGATCCGGGGTAGCGCGGTCAACAATGACGGTAAACAAAAAATCGGTTTTGTCGCGCCTGGTCATGAGGGACAGAAGGCGGTCATTTGTGCGGCCTGTCATCTGGCAGAAGTAAGCCCAGAAAGCATCGGCTACGTTGAAACCCACGGTACCGGCACCCGTATTGGCGATCCTATCGAGTTCGCTGCGTTGACGGAGGCGTTCGATACTTCACACCGCCAATACTGTGCACTAGGGGCTGTAAAGGCGAATATTGGCCACACCCACGCGGCGGCGGGCGTGGCTGGGTTAATCAAGACGGCGCTGGTACTTCATCACCGGACCATTCCGCCGCTCGCCAACTATCAAATGCCTAACTCGAAGCTGGATCTGGCGCATTCACCGTTTTATATCCCGATACAGCCGCAGGAGTGGCCCGCATCGCGGATGCCGCCCCGCGCTGGCGTCAGTTCTTTTGGCATTGGCGGTACTAATGTGCATATGATTTTGGAAGGGCTGAATCCTGCGGTGCGCGATGACCATGACCAAGTGCGAGCACCGGTGTTTATCCCTCTCTCCGCGCCGTCTTTCGAGCAGTTGGATGAGCTGACGCAACAGCTTACCCCGTTGCTGGCTACCCTTGATGCGTCAACGCTAGCCTACACACAACAAGTGGCGCGCCCCGTGTTTGATTGCCGCCGAGTGATACAAGTGGAAAACGATGGTACGCAAGCGATGCTGGCATCGCTGGATAACCTAATGCCCGACGCTCCTTGGGGCCTACACTGTCCAGATCTACGTACTACGAACGATTGTACTTACGCACAGTGGCTGGCGCATTCGGCACATTATCAACGCGAAGCGACTGCTCTGACGGCATTACTCGACGGCATGAATATTCCACCCGCTTATTGCCACGCTGAAACGTGGGCGGCACAAGCGAACAGCAGCCTGCTAATCAGAGGCTGCCAGACTATCGCCGCGCTAAAAACCTGGATGAACCTGCTACCGACATTAACACTGCTGTCGGGTGCTGGAACAGGCCTTTTGCCTGCCGCTGCAGCCAGTGGCATGATTGCGACGCAAGACGTGTTGCATTTGCTGTGGGAAATGGAGCAAAAGGCGCTTCATCTCTGGCTTCCTGAGCGCCATGAACCTATCCCCGGCTACGTGCTGGCTTGGCAAGGAAATCCCATCACCGATGCACAGCGTAACGACAGAGGGTTTTGGAGTGAAGCGCTGTTGGCAGATACCCGAGAACTGGGGGAGGGCGTTCACAGTATCAACTGGGTTAGGCTGCCGCCGGAAATAAGAGAAGACGTTGATGTATTGCGCTACGTGGCGCAACTGTGGTGTGCAGGTATCAATGTGGATTGGGCCGTGTGGTACGGCACTCCGCTGCCGCAACGCGGGAGCGCATCAGCATATCCCTTCGCACACAACCACTACCCATTGCCTGGACGGGTAATGGGTAGTGTGGAGACCCAACCCGAAGCAGGACCCGAAACGCACCACCCTTATCAGGCACGTCCCGTGTTAAGCGTACCTTTCGTAGCCGCACACTCGCGGGGTATGCAGTATATCACAGGTCTGATGGAACTGTTGCTGGAAATATCGCCGGTCGGGGTGGACGACGACTTTTTTGAATTAGGCGGGCATTCGCTGCTGGTGACGCAATTGACCTCCCGTTTAGAACGCGATTTCAACGTACATATCGATCTTTTGACCCTGATGGAAAACCCCAATCCGCGCAATATCTACGCGCATATCGCGGCGCAACTGGGGGGCGAAGACAACCTCGAAATAGCCTGTCAGTAAAGGAGCTCAATGATGAACGTGGCGGTAATAGGTGCAGGAGTAATGGGAACTGGCGTCGCTCATAACATGGCGCAATACGGCATATCAACTAACGTTGTGGATATTTCTCAATCTCAGTTGGATAAATGCCGACAGATGATCGAAGCGAACTTACGCTTATATAATTTTCACCCGCAGCATAAAAAAAAGACGCATAGCACAGCGGAGATAATGGAAAATATCCGTTTCACAACTGAGTTGGACGACATTGTAGAATGTGATTTGGTGATTGAGAATATTACTGAGGATATAGAGAAAAAAAATGCACTATACACACGGATGAATACGATCTGCGGCGCGTCGACAGTGTTTGGTGTTAATACGTCCGCCATATCTATCACTGCGTTGTCAAAATTAATGCGACATCCGGAGAATGTAGTCGGCGTCCATTTTATGAACCCGGTACCGCTGATGCACACCGTCGAATTAATCCGTGGTGTACATACTGCAGAGCGTACACTGAACATATTTCACCACTTATTTGCTCAGTTGAATAAAACCGGCATCGTGGTCAATGATTCTCCGGGCTTTGTCACTAATCGTGCCATGATGATTTTTGTTAACGAAGCCATATTTATGGTGCAGGAGCAGATCGCCCGTGCTGAGGATATCGATACGTTGTTTAAAACCTGCTTCGGGCACAAGATGGGGCCACTACAAACTGCCGATTTGATTGGCTTGGATACGATTTTGCAATCGTTGCAGGTGCTATATGAAAGTTTTAATGATGATAAGTATCGCCCCAGCTTTTTATTAAAGAAAATGGTCGATGCAGGGTATTTGGGCGTGAAATCAGGGCAGGGGTTTTATCGCTATCAACAGACGTACGCCGAGCAGTGATTCTGGGTTAACCAGATAGGGATATGAATATGAAAAAGCAAGATATGAAAGCCGCCATTCGGGAATTTCTTTCACGCTCATTACGTGGGCATACGTTGAACGATGATGACGATATTTTTTCTCTCGGGCTTGTCCATTCGTTATTTACTGTGCAAATCATACTGTTTATAGAAAAAAATTTTCAGGTTGAGCTGGAAGTGAGTGAGTTGAAAACAGAACAGATTGCTACCGTCAATAAAATAGTGGAGCTCATTCAGCGACAAACAGGCCTGGAGTAAACTATGTGCACTGAAAATTATGAGCTGGCTCAGCAAGAGGCAGTCCTGTTTGCCAAACAACATCTCGCCCTGGCTGCACAGAATATTGAACGTCAGCAGTTTATTGTGCCAGACATTATTTCTTGCGTGGCGCAGGCCGGGTACTTAGGTGCGTCAATCCCCCAAAAATATGGCGGACGAGGTTACGATTCTTATCAACTGTGCGCTTTGCATGAAGTGATGGCTGGGGTTCACGGTTCGTTAGAAAATCTCATAACAGTGACTGGCATGGTCAGCACGCTGCTGCAACGCGTGGGCAGCGCAGCGCAAAAAGCCCATTATTTGCCAAAGCTGGCAACGGGGGAATTGATCGGCGCGATTGCCCTCACAGAGCCGAATATCGGCAGTGACTTAGTGAACGTGGAAACAGAATTACAGCAGGATGGCGACGGTTGGCGGCTGAACGGGAAAAAGAAATGGATCACGCTAGGGCAGATTGCTGATTTTTTTATTGTTTTAATCCACTGTGGTAATCAATTAGCGACAGTGCTTATCGATCGCAATACCGACGGCTTTACTATCACTCCACTCAACGACATGTTGGGGTTACGCGGCAATATGTTGGCAGAGCTGCATTTTAATGACTGCCGCCTGAAGGAGGATGCATTGCTCGGTCCGCTCACCCCTGGGGTACCGCTGGCGGTGAATTTTGCGCTCAATGAAGGGCGGTTCACCACCGCTTGTGGCAGCCTAGGATTATGTCGGGCCGCTGTGGATGTGGCAGCGCGCTACATCCGCCAGCGTAAACAGTTCAAGCGGCGGTTATTTTCTCATGGCATTGTTCAGCACTTGTTTGCCACAATGCTGACCCAAACGCGCAGTGCGCAACTAATGTGCTTCAGCGCGGCGGAATACCGCGAAACGCTGCACCCGGCCATGATAAACCAAATCCTGATGGCGAAGTATGTCGCTTCCAAAGCTGCGGTGGACGTGGCCGGGAAGGCGGTGCAACTGCTCGGTGCGAATGGTTGCCATGCCGATTATGCCGTCGAACGTTACTACCGCGACGCCAAAATCATGGAAATCATCGAAGGGACATCGCAAATTCATGAAATCCAAATTGCGATGAATTACATGATGGGGAGTGAAGCATGACGAAGGATGTCGCACTGATGTTCCCTGGCTCCGGTTCGCAATATGTAGGCATGGCACGGTGGCTGTATGAGCGTTATCCGCAGGTGCGTACTCTGTTTGATGAAGCTAGCCAGATCACGGAACGGGACATGGCAGCGCTGTGCCTGTCGGGTACTTTGGTACAACTTGCTGAGCCGACGGCAATGGCGCTGGCTATCTATACCACCAGCGTGGCCCACTTTGTCGCGTGGCAGCAGTTTTTGGCGCAAACCGGTGTCCATGTCAACCTACGTTATATGTTGGGTCATAGTTTGGGCGAATATGCTGCGCTGACCTGTAGTGGTGCGCTGAGCTTTTCCCAAGCACTGGCGCTGGTGGCGATGCGTAGCCGTTTAGCCAGTGAGATCGCCCGCGAAATGGACGCGAGTACCACCATCATCAAGCAAGGGAATCAGGCACTGGTGGCAGCGGCGTGCGAGGTGGCGGAGCGTGAAACCCGACAGCAGGTCGGTATTGCCTGCTTCAATTCGCCGCAACAGTTTATGTTATCCGGACAAAACTCGGCCATTATCGCCGCCGAGCAATACCTGCTGGATCATGATCGCCAAGTCGAAGTAGTGCCGCTGATTGGTGGTGTTCCTTACCACAGCCCACTATTGAAACCTTGCGGACAGCAATTGCGCAAGGCGCTGGATCGCTGCGAATGGCGACGTCCGTGCTGCCCAGTGATCTCCAATGTCAACGCTCAACCCTATCCCGATACGGTCACGCCAGTCCAGTGGCTAGAACAACAGCTCTCTCAGCCAGTGCAGTGGCAGCGCTCTCTCACCTACCTGACAGGACACTTGTCACCGATCGCGATAGAGATCGGTCCGCAAAGTGTGCTGAAAAACCTGCTGCTGGAGAATCGCTATCCAGCACCAGTTTACGCATTTGACAATCGTCATGATCGTGCGCAACTAGCATTGGTGCTGGGGGATAACATGGCGGTGAAGACCGATCCGGAAGCCGTGCGCCGCCAACGCATCACGCTGCTCACTAACGCCCTGACAGCCACACGCCATCACCGCGCCGCCGATGTGGCTGCCAGTGCGCAATTGAAAGAATTGCTCAGTCGTTTTTTTGAGCGCATCCAGCAGATTGAGCAGCGCGGCACATCCAGCGAAGAGGACATTGCTTTTTTGCATGAGCTTCTTGAACAGGGATTTCAACTCAAAGGCAGTAGTCAGGCAGAAATCGACGCCTGCCACGCGCGGTTGGCTTCCGACAACGGCGGACAGGCGTAACCCGTCACGCCATTTTACGTACTTATCTCGCTTTGAAGGCCAGAGTTATGGAACAGCAAGGGATTATGAGACAGTTGCCTACCGACGACCAAACGATAGTCGACTATTTGTATCGTATCGCCGGAGAATATGGGGAAAAAGCCGCTGTATTGATGGGGGACGCGGCGCTGAGCTATCACGATCTTAATGCACGCTCTAACCAACTGGCGCATTATCTGCGTGGGCTGGGGATCGGCGAGGATCGTGTGGTAGCTATCCGCCTGCCGCGCGGCATGGCAATGCTGATTGCCATTTTCGCTATTGTAAAAGCTGGTGGTGCCTATTTACCGCTGGCGTACAATGCACCGCGTAGCCGCATTGAAAATATACTGAGCAACAGCGGCGCTGTTTGTCTGATCGGTACTGACGATGGTGATCGCTGGCCGATTCCTCGCGTCGAAATCGACAGCGCGGCGGTCAGTGCCATGCCAACGACGGATCTGCGTTACCGACCACATGCGCGGCAACTGGCGTATATTATTTACACCTCCGGTTCCACCGGTGTCCCTAAAGGGGTGGCGACGGAACATGCAGCGCTGCTAAACCGAATTGTCTGGATGCAGAACGCTTATCCTATCAGTTCTCA
Organism: Escherichia sp. E.sYA108; assembly: GCF_011754335.1. NCBI lineage: Bacteria > Pseudomonadati > Pseudomonadota > Gammaproteobacteria > Enterobacterales > Enterobacteriaceae > Escherichia > Escherichia sp. E.sYA108. Next base: position 1,999,014 of record NZ_JAAQVZ010000001.1, read on the forward strand.
GGACGTGCTGTTTCAGAAGACGGTGTACACCTTTGACGTCTCTGTCTGGGAGATGTTCTGGTGGGCGATGTACGGCGCATCTGTAGTGCTGTTACCGTCCGGACTGGAGAGCGATCCGCGAACCTTGGCTCGACTGATTCAGCGTCACCGCGTGTCGGTTGTGCACTTTGTCCCTTCGATGCTGAACCTGTTTGTCGAGTATCTGGAGATGAAACAGGATCCTCGTTTGACCGCCTCATTGCGATTAGTGTTTTCCAGCGGTGAGAAACTCACGGTCCACAGTGTGGCTCGCTTTTATCAATCGGTGGCGCAGGGTGATCTTATAAATCTCTATGGCCCGACCGAAGCAGCAATCGATGTCAGTCATCACCGCTGCCTGCGCGGGTACGACTACGACGATATCCCTATCGGTCAAGCGATTGACGGTTGCCGACTCTATGTGCTGGATGACCATGGTAATCCGGTAGCAGACGGCGAAGAGGGCGAACTGTATCTCGCTGGTATCGGGCTGGCACGTGGCTATCTCAACAACGTGGCGTTAACTGATCGCTGTTTTACTATACATCCAACTTTGCGCCATTTAGGGAAACCGGAGCGGCTGTATAAAACTGGAGATCTGGTGTGGCGCGACGGGGAAAGCCAACAAATTCATTACATTGGCCGTAATGATTTTCAGATTAAAATTAGAGGGTTGCGCGTTGAATTGGGAGAAATCGAAGCCCATGCGATGCGTTTCCCGGGGGTACAGCAGGCAGTCGTGGTGGCGGATCAGGATGATCCCGACAATCAGTTGATTTACGCTTTTGTCGTCAGTAGCGTGCCGCTCAATTTGGCGGCCTTAATGGACGCACTGTCCAAAAACTTGCCTGCCTACATGCTGCCGAACCGTTTGTTGGCAATGTCAGAGTTACCACTCTCCGACAATGGCAAGTGCTGTCGTAAAACGTTGCTCGACTTGGCGCGGGCGTACTCAGCCAGTCGCGTCGATTTACGTGAAACTCCCGCCGTGCGCTACCTACCGTTGTCATCGGCTCAATCGTCGATGTGGTTTATGCAACAATTGGCGCCGCATACTGCACTATACAATAACCCCACCGCCTTGCTGCTTGAAGGAGAACTGGATCGCACGCGGATGGACGGCGCGATTCGTCAATTGATGAGTCGGCATACTCTGTTACGTGCTATGGCGGAAACCCACAATGGACAACCAGTATTGGCGGTGCCTCAGTGCGTATCGTCGCAGGCGTTGCTGACCATAGTGCCACTCCCCTCGGTGAGTGATGATAACGCGCTACAGGCGATGATCAACCAGCGTGCGGCACACCCCATGCCCTTAACGTCAGGCACACCGCTGTGCCGGTTTGAACTGTTGACGCTCGATGACGATCGTAGCGTATTGTTGATTCATCTGCACCACATCATCAGTGATGGCTGGTCGAAAGGCGTTTTGTTACGCGAATTGCAGGCCGCATATAACGGTGAATCGCTGACGCCAGAACCGTTGTTGGAGTATGCCGACTACATGGAGTACCAAGAAGAGTGGCGTCAGAGTGACGCCTATCAGGACGCGATGCGTTACTGGCAAAATACCCTGGCGGGGACGTTGCCGATTCTTGATATCCCCACCGATCAACCGCGTCAGAAGGTGGCACGTTACCAAGGCGCGTTTGTTGCCTTCGCATTGTCTGCCAACACATGCGAGCGAGTGTTGGCGGCGGCGCGTGCGCAGCGCGTGTCGTTGTATAACTATCTGCTGACCGCCTTCGTCCTCCTGCTGCATCGTAATGCGCGTCAACAGGAATACATCGTCGGTATGCCGATTGCTGCGCGGCTGACGAAAGAACAGGAGCATATGATCGCGCCGCTGGTCAACGTACTACCGCTGCGCTTACCTCTTGACGAAGCGGCATCGTTTTCCGAGTTAGTACAGACGATCAGAGGTATTCTGTTTGCCGCTTTCAGGCACCAGCGTCTCGAATTTACCGACATAGTGCGCGCAGTGAATGTGGATCGCAGCGCCGGACATTTCCCAATATATCAGTGCATGTTCCAACTCGACAATATGCCTCTGGCGAGCCCGACACTAAACGGTGTCAACGTTACACCATTATTGTTGGATACCAGTGCATCTCAGGTGGATATTTCGCTAAGTATGCAGCATATCGATGGGCGCATCACCGGCACTTTCGAATACGACGCTGGGTTATACAGTGCGGATCGTATTCAGCACCTGGTGGCGCAGTGGAGAGAACTGCTAGATGAGGCCAGCAGCCAACCCACGCAGTTAGTCCGCGATTTGATTCGTTTCACCCCTCGAGAGCACGCTTGGCTGGCGCGGCACAACGCCACTGAAGTTGCTCTGCCGCCCGTAGATAACCTGCTGGCGCTAGTGTTACCGCACTGCCAGCAGCGCCCTACACAGGTGGCTTTGCGCCACGCTGACGACGCCATGACCTATGGCGAATTGCAACAGGCCACGATGCAGATGTGTACTTGGCTGCGTGCGCAAGGCGTAAAACGCGGAGAATCTGTCGCACTGCAACTGCCTTTTTGTTTCGAATTGATTATCGCACAATTGGCGATCCTCTCTTTGGGGGCGAGCTATGTGCCGCTGGATGGTAACGCGCCAGCGGCCCGCAATGCCCTGATCTTGGCGCAGGCAACGCCGTGCATGCTGCTGGTGGCGCAACCGCTGGAATCCCCTCATGGGCTGACGATACCTTGGGTGCTAGTGCCTGACTGGCGTAGCCTGCTGACAGAAATACCGAACCTGCCAGTTAGTGTTGCGCCAGATGCTTTAGATTGCGATGCGGTGGTGATCTTTACCTCCGGTACTACCGGGCAGCCCAAAGGCGTCCGACTCAGCCAACGTAATCTGGTCAACTTAACCGCATCCTTTATATCCAGCTATCAAGTGACGCATCAGGATGTTCTGCTACCCATTACCTCAGTCGCGTCTGCTAGCTTTGTCGGGGAGGTACTGCCGCTGCTCGCCGCTGGCGGTACCTTAGTATTGGCGCAAAAAGCGCAGAGTTTGGATAGTGATGCGCTCATTGCGCTGCTGGCATCTCAGCGGGTGACTATCCTGAGCACCACCCCATCGCTTTCTGCCAGCCTCTCTGTGCTGGCTCAGTCGATGGGATCGCTGCGCTTGTTTCTGTGCGGTGGTGAAGCGTTAGAGTATGAGCAGATAGCGCCGCTTCTGCCGCACATGGCAGTGGTTAACGGTTATGGCCTGACCGAAAGCGGTATCTGCTCGACCTACTTTCCTGTCGCAAAGCGTAGGGAGCAAGAAACGGGAGCATTGCCCATTGGCCGCCCGATTCAGAACACCCAAGCTTATGTGGTGGATGCATATAATCGTTTGGTACCGCCAGGTGCCTGTGGAGAACTCTGTTTCTCTGGTCTGGGCATTTCGCCCGGCTACCTTGATGCACGACAGGATCCCGAGCGCTTTGTCGAGTTGCCGGAATACCCTGGCGTTCGGGTGCTGAAAACTGGCGATCGTGCTCGTTGGGCAACCGACGGGATGTTGTTCTATCTCGGCAGACAAGATCGCCAAGTGCAGATCCGTGGATACCGAGTTGAACTGGGCGACATCGAAAGCCTACTGAAACAGCATCCGGATATTGCTGATGCGTGGGTCGATGTGCGACGCAATGCGGCGGCAACGCCGCTACTAGTGGCCTTCTATTGCAGCGTCAACGGCGTTGCGCTGGATGCTCAGCAATTGCGCGTATGGCTCAGCCTGCGGCTTCCGTTGCATATGCTGCCGTTGCTCTACGTGCCGCTGAGCGCCATGCCGCTAGGTGTAAACGGCAAAATCGATCCCCAGTGCCTGCCGCTGGTCGATCTGCGGCAGTTGGAAGGGCCGGGCGAGTATGTCCCTCCGGCAACCGAACTGGAACAGCGTCTGGCGGAGATCTGGCAGCAGTTGCTTGGCCTGGAGCGTGTCGGCACCACCACAAATTTCTTCGATCTCGGTGGACACTCACTTCTGCTAGTACAGATGCAGCAATACATCGGGCAGCAGTGCGGTCAGCACGTGGCGTTGGTTGACCTGCTGCGCTTCACTACCATCAAACGCTTGGCGGAATTTCTGCTGGCCCCGGACGCAGCGCAAGGGACCACAGGAGATCAGACACAACTGCGTGCGGCGAAGCAGCGTTTGGCCTTTGGTCACACGCGCTGGGCAGCCACAACCGACAGTCATCACTGATTCCACTGAATGAAACGCGTGATAAACCTGAATATAGGGGGAAAGCAACATGGCAGAGAATGATTTTGGTATAGCTATCATTGGGATGGCGGGGCGTTTCCCTCAAGCCGATACGGTACAGGCGTTTTGGGAAAATCTTCTGGCAAGCCGAGAGTGCATTTCCTTTTACAGCGATGAGGAACTGCTGGCGATGGGAATCAGTCCTGAATTTGTTCAGCACCCAGATTACGTCAAGGCCAAAGGGGAGGTAGCTGACATCGATAAATTTGATGCTGCTTTCTTCGGTATCGCACCCCGAGAGGCGGAGCTGATGGATCCTCAGCACCGTGTCCTGTTGGAAACCGCGTGGGCAGCCTTCGAAGATGCGGGCTATGTGGCTGCCGATTATCCGGGGGATGTGGGTATTTTTGCTGGCAAAAGCATGGATTCCTATTTGATGCTGAACTTGATGCCGCACTTTAAACGCGTTTTCTCTTCTGGCAGTTTGCAGGCGGCCATTGGTAACGACAAAGACAGTATCACTACTACCATCGCCTATCACCTCAACCTGCGCGGCCCGGCGATCACGGTGCAGACTTCCTCATCGACATCCTTGGTGGCGGTGTGCGTGGCATGCCAAAGTCTGTTGACTTGGCAGTGTGACATGGCGATTGCTGGCGGAGTAACGCTGGGGCCACCAGCAAAAACCGGCTACTTGTCGCAGGAAGGTGGGATCACCGCCGCCGATGGCCACTGTCGGGCGTTTTCCGATAACAGCAGCGGATTTGTGCCCGGCACCGGCGCGGGGCTGGTGGTGTTAAAGCGTGTTGATGAAGCGCTGCGTGATGGCGATAACATCTATGCGGTCATCAAAGGATTTGCCGTCAACAACGACGGTTCGGAGAAGATCAGTTATACCGCGCCGAGCGTGGATGCCCAAGCGCGCGCCATTGCTCAGGCACAGCGGTTGGCAGGTTTGACACCGCAGGATATCACTTATGTGGAAGCCCACGGTACCGGTACGCGTTTGGGCGATCCGGTTGAGTTTTCTGCGCTAAGCCAAGCCTTTGCGGGCGCGTCACAAAAGCAGTACTGTGCGCTGGGGTCGGTAAAAACCAATATCGGCCATTTGGATACGGCAGCGGGCGTCGCAGGGTTGATAAAAACCGCGCTGGCAGTGCAGCAGGGAATAATTCCCGCAACATTGCACTTTGAACGGCCCAATGCACAGATCGATCTGACCAATAGTCCGTTTTACATCAACACTACCTGTCAACCGTGGCAACCGGAAAGCGGCATCCGTCGCGCGGGCGTCACCTCGCTTGGCATGGGCGGCACCAATGCCCATGTTGTGCTGGAACAAGCGCCAGCCGTTGACTTGCAAGCGCGAGCGCCTGTACCTGCCTACAGTATTTTGCCGTTTTCTGCCAAGACCGACAGTGCCTTATCCTCGGGGCTGGCGCGTTTTGCCGATTTTCTGCAACATGAATCGCTGCCGGATAGGCGGGATCTGGCGTGGACACTCTCACAGGGACGTAAAGCCTTCGCACATCGCGCCGCGCTCGTAACCAGAGATCTACATGCTGCCGGGACGCTGTTGCAGCAGGCCGCGACAGCGCCGTTTGCTCGTGGTGTAGCGCAGACACAGCTCGGGCTGGGGCTGTTGTTTTCCGGGCAGGGTAGCCAATATCAGCGCATGGGCCATCAGCTCTATCAGGTTTGGCCGGCCTACGCCGATGCCTTCGACCGTTGCGCGACGTTACTCGAGCGTGAATACCAACTGGATATCCGCCATGAGTTGTTCAGAGCAGAAGTCTCGTTAGCCCAAGGCGAACGCCTTGCGCAAACCTGCCTCACACAACCGCTGCTGTTCAGCGTCGAGTATGCCTTAGCCCAATTGTGGCTCAGTTGGGGAATCACGCCAACGGTAATGATTGGTCATTCGCTGGGCGAATGGGTGGCAGCGACGTTGGCAGGCGTGTTCTCTTTAGAGGATGCGTTGCGCTTGGTGGCGCGTCGAGCAGAGCTGATGCATCAGGCACCAAGCGGTGCCATGTTGATGGTGGCGCTGCCCGAAGCACAGATTCGCGCACTGATTACCGCCCCGCTGGCGATTGCCGCTGTTAACGCCCCTGACTATTCGGTTATCGCCGGGCCTACGTCGGAGATCCTCGCCGTCAGCCAGCGTCTGACGGAGCAGAACATCATCAACAAACGATTGCATACCTCTCATGCCTTCCACTCTAGCATGATGCAAGATGCGGCGCAGGCGCTACGTCAGGCATTTGAGAATGTACGACTGAACCCGCCGACGCTCACCATCATCTCTACCGTAACCGGCGCGCACGTCAGTGCCGACACTCTCACCACACCGGACTACTGGATTGAACAGATGCTGATGCCTGTGCAGTTCTCCGCTGCACTGCAAGAGGCGCAAGCTACATTTGATGTCGATTTTCTGGAAATCGGGCCAGGTGCCACCCTGACCCAGCTGACCAACGGTCATGCATTAGGTGATCGTCTCGCGTTCAGCTCGCTGCCAGCAGGTGCCCGCAGCAGCGATGAGCACAAACATATCTTAGATACCGTGGCAGCGCTTTGGGTGCGAGGGCATAACATCGATTTGTCTGCGTTTGCAGGTGAGCAACCGCGCCGTGTCTCTCTACCGACCTACGCCTTTGACAAAATCCGTTACTGGGTCGACAGTCCAGAAGAACAGAGGAGCGCCGTAACGCCGGTGGCGGACGCGGGAAGTGTCATCCCTAGCGAACCGTCGGTGCGCCGTCAGCCGCGTCCGGCGTTTTCGGTGCCTTACGCGGCTCCAGAGAGCAAAACGCAGCGCGGCTTAGTGGCGATTTGTGAAGCATTGCTGGGAATTGACGGCTTGGGCATTGACGACAACTTCTTCGAAGCTGGCGGACATTCATTGATGCTGGGCATGTTGCTGGCGCAGGTACAGGAACGGTTCGCCGTCACTCTTTCCTTTTTCGACGTGATGGAGGATGCCAGCGTGCGCGCGTTAGCGCAGTTGGTCGAGCAGGAGCAGCAGGATGATGGAGGGTCCGCACTTGCCGTGCTAGTTAACGACATGATTAATGAGTGACGTTGGCAAAAGTATTTAACACAGCGAAAAGGAAAGGACGGTCATGACGATACATCATGCCGCATTGGCGCGAATGTTACCGGCGGAAAAAAAGGAAAAGCTATTACGACAGTTGGCGCAATCAGGCGTGTCGCCCAGCCGCATTCCCATCATCAAAGCGGATCCGGCGCAGGCAATCCCGCTGTCGTTTAATCAGGAGCGGTTGTGGTTTTTGCAAAAATACGACAGTACCGCCACTAACTACAACCTTTATGTGGTGTATCGTTTGCATGGCGTGGTGGATATGCCGATGCTCACGGAGGCATTGCGCCATGTGCAAGCACGCCACGCCATCTTGCGTACCCGTATCATAGTACGTAACGATCGGCCTTGCCAGGTGATAGATGATGCGTCTTCGTTAGTTCTCGATACGGTCACGCTGGCAGCGCAGGCCCCAACTTCAGCGCTAGATGCGGTAATTCAGCAGGTGATAAACACCCGGTTCGATCTGGCACGCGGTCCTCTGTGGGGGGTAACTCAGATTATTCAACCCGATCAAGGTTGTCATTTGGTGTTTTGCGCGCACCATATCATCATCGACGGTATCTCGTTACGGCTATTGTTCGATGAGTTACAGCAGCAGTATGCTCGATTGCATGCTGGTAATGAAACGTCGCTGCCTCCGCCGCCGCTGCAATATGCCGATTATGCCTTCTGGCAGCGCGAATGGTTCCAGGATACCTTGCTGGCGAACGAACTTGCCTACTGGCGTGCGCGTTTGCAAGACGCGCCTCTGCTGTCGACATTTCCATCGCTGCACCCGCGCCCGGCACAACCCTCTACACATGGTTCCCGGTTCAGCATCACCCTGGATGAAACATTAAGCCTCGCGTTGAAACACGTAGCCCGCACGCAGGAAACAACGCCGTTCGTGCTGATGCTGACTGCCTTCCAACTGGTGCTGATGCGTTACGCTCAGCAACAGCGATTGGTGATAGGCATGCCAGTATCGGGGCGCATTCGCCCGGAATTGCAGAGTAGCATTGGTTATTATGCCAGCACTGCGGTTATCTACACCGATTTTAATGGGGTTGAGGTAGGGCGCGAGGCGCTCCAGCGTGTGAAGGCCAGCGTGAAAGAGACGCAGGGGCGCCAGCAACTGCCGTTTGAAAACTTGGTGAATATGCTGGATCTCCCTCGCAGCCTTTCCCATTCACCGTTGTTCCAGATCCTCTATATCTACCATAACCACGTGACCCCACGCGCTTTTACCTTGGCTGGTGCGTATTGGGAGCAGGTGACGTATCACAATCAGACCGTCAAATACGACATGACAGTCGAGGTGTTCCAAAACGACGCCACGTTCGACGTCTCCTTTGAGTACGATTTGGGGTTATACGATGCTGATGTGGTGAAGCAGATTGCCGAGGCGCTGCGTCAGCACTGCTTATCGTTGACATCATCACTGGAGACCCCGATAGGGGCGATCCCTCTGCATGCACCGGAGACCGCAACGCCGCGGCGTGATCCGCTCAACGCCACTAACGTCCCGTGGCTCGGGCCGCAGGATGTGCTGCGTATCATTGAACAGCGCTGTGTGCAGCACCCAAAGCAACTGGCAATACAGCAGCATGACGGCACACTGACCTACGCTGAGCTCTGGGCGCGTGTGCAGTTCATCGCGATGCGTTTTCGAGCGCATGGCATACAACCGGGCGATCGTATTGGCGTGCTGTTGCCACGTCACAGGGATGTGATTGCAACCATGTTGGCGACGTGGTTTGTGGGGGCGTGCTACGTGCCGTTCGATATTCATCAGCCTGCCGCGCGTTTGCAACGCCTTATGCAACGCGCGCGTTTGGTCTGTCTGGTGGTCCGTCAGCCGGGAGAGTGGGGTGAAATTGTACAACTGTCGTTGCCGGAATTGATGCAGGACATGTCGAATGCGATCCGGTATTCTACACCTTGCGCGCTGTTGCCGGATATGCAGGCCTACCTGTTGTTTACCTCCGGCAGTACCGGTGAACCTAAAGGCGTGTGCGTTGTTCACCGCGGGTTGCTGAACTTGTTGTTGGATATGCAGCGTACCTTTGCGGTTGGCTCGCAAGACCGGCTGCTCTCGGTGACGACGCCAACATTTGATATCTCATTCTTGGAGTATCTGTTGCCGCTGATCTCCGGTGCGAGTCTCTATCTGACAGAGGCGGAACGCGCCGCAGACAGCTTCCGTATGATTCCGCTGATTGCCGACTATCGACCAACGCTGATGCAGGCGACGCCCTCGTTCTGGCACGGGCTGTTGATGGCGGGTTGGCGTGGCGACCCGGAACTATGTGTGCTGGCAGGCGGTGAAGCGCTGCCAACGAAAGTGGCGGAAGAACTGTTGCGCTGTTGTGGTTCATTGTGGAACCTCTACGGTCCCACCGAAACAACCATTTGGTCGCTGAAATCGCAGATAACCCAAGCGGAAAACATCACCCTCGGCGCTCCCATTGCCAATACCCGTATATACATTCTGGACAATGAGGGCCATCCAGTGCCGCAAGGCGTTGACGGCGAGCTTTACATCGCCGGGGATGGTGTGGCGCAAGGGTATGATGGGCAGCCTGAGTTGAACGCACAGTTCTTCTTGTCAGAACCAGGGGTCCCCGGTGGCAGGATGTTCCGCACTGGCGATCTGGTCAGGAGTGATGCGCAGGGGCAGTTGTTTTTTGTTGGGCGCAAAGATAGCCAGATCAAACTGCGCGGTTATCGTATTGAGTTAGGCGAAATTGAACGGACGTTGGCACGGCATCCGCATGTGGACGCCGCGGTGGTGGCCTGTATTGAAAGAGCACCGTTACACAAAGCACTGGCAGCATTCATCATCACCAGTGAGCCTCCCTCGCTATTCGAGCAACTGAAAAACGAGCTTCGGCAGCAACTGCCAGACTATATGGTGCCAACGCTGTGGCAGAGGGTGGCCGACTTCCCGAACACTGACAACGGTAAAATCGATCGTAAGCGGTTAGCGGAAAATTTCGTTGCCGATAGCTCCCTTGTGTCGCCGCAGACGCAAGCGCTGAGCGACACGGAACAGATGTTGCTGGCGCTGTGGATGCGCTATTTGCCGATAAAAAACGTCGATCCTGAGTGCGATTTCTTTCGCTTGGGGGGACATTCGCTGTTGGCGGTAACGTTGGTAGCAGAGATCAACCGCACTTTTCACTGCGCCTTGACCCTGAAGGACATTTTCCACTACTCCACACTACGGGCACTGAGTGCGCGTATTGCACAGCAATCTATCACGGACGCTGCCGCGTCTCAGGATGACTGGGTGATAGTGCACGACCCTGAGCATCGTCATCAACCGTTCCCATTGACGGATGTTCAGCGCGCCTACTGGCTTGGACGACAGACGGGTGCTACCTCGATCGCGACCCACATCTACCATGAATTTGACGTAGAACACTTTAATGTTACGCGTTTTACCCATGCGGTGAATGCGCTGATCGCTCGCCATGAAATGCTACGTGCGCGGGTACTCCCCGACGGTACTCAGCAGATTCTGGCGCAAGTGCCGGCGTATCAGTTAGAGCAGCGCGATCTGAGTGCTTTGTCCCCTAACGCACGAAACGATGCCTTGATGGCGATCCGCGATCGGCTGTCGCATCATGTGCATCCCGCAGATCGTTGGCCGCTGTTTGATTTCAGTTATTCGGCTTGCACGGCGCAACATGGCCGCTTGCATTTCAGTCTCGATCTGCTGATTGCCGATGCTCTGAGTATGCGCACGCTACAGCAGGAGTTGATGATGCTGTACCGTGAGCCCCATGTGTCACTGCCGTTGCTACCGTTCTCTTTTCGTGACTACGTGCAGGCGCTGTTGGTAGAGCAGGCGAGTGAAGCCTATGCACGCGATCAGGCCTATTGGCAACGGGCGCTGCCGCAGCTGTATGGCCCACCAACGCTGCCCGTACAGGGCGATTTGGCGCAACTGTCTGCGATCAGGTTCGTACGTCGCCGTCATCGGCTGTCAGCCCACAACTGGGGAGTGCTGAGCGCGCTGGCCCAACGCACACGTATCACCAAGACGGCATTGTTGTTGACAGTCTTTAGCCAAGTGCTGGCACGTTGGAGCCTTAGCCCGACGTTTACGCTCAATCTGACGTTGTTCAACCGCCCGCAGGGTTACCCCAACGCAGAGGCAGTTATTGGTGATTTTACCGCTGTCAGCTTGCTGAATGTTTGTTACGACAGCCAGCACTCTTATGCCCACAACGCTCAGCGTATTCAGGTGCAACTGTGGGAAGATCTCGAACATCGTCGTTTCAGTGGGATCCGCGCCAGCGAGGCGCTGATCCATAGCGGTCGTTTCCATGCGCCGATGCCGGTGGTATTCACTAGTATGTTGGATATCGACGGGGAGACGACTGCGCAAGACCCTCGGGACACAACCCGTTTTACTCTGTGTCCGGACGCCAATATTACCCAAACACCGCAGGTGTGGCTCGATCACCAGGTGATCGAGTTGGCTGGGGAGTTGCATTTCAACTGGGACGCGGTCGAGCAACTGTTTGATACCACGCTGCTGGATCAGATGTTTGGTGCTTATTGTCATGCGCTGCAGGCGCTGGTTGCCATGCCGCAAAGTTGGTGGGGGGTAAATAGTTCTCTGGCGCTGCCCACCGTTAGTGCACCGGTCACGCAGGCTCCTGCACCTACGGCCTTGTTGCACCATGGATTACTGCGTCAGGCAGCACTGACGCCACAGGAAACTGCGCTGATCAGTCCTATCCGTGAATTGACCTATCGCCAACTGTCGACGGCGGCGGATCATGTGGCCCGCGCCCTGTTAGCGCTGGGCGTGCAGCATGGCGACCGCGTGGCGGTGGTGATGGAAAAAGGCTGGCAGCAGATTGCCGCCGTACACGGCATTTTACGACTGGGTGCGGTCTATCTGCCAGTGGATCCGGTGCTACCGCCACAGCGTCGCCAGCTTTTGCTGACGGTGGGCGAGGTGCGGGTACAAGTAACGCAGCCGGGTCTCACGCAATTGGAGCCGTCGCTGCCCGTGCTGATCATCGACGACGGAATGCTGGACACGCCTGCTGCGCCGTTGCCTGAAGTGGCTGGGGATGTCACGGATCTGGCCTATATCATTTTCACTTCCGGCTCCACCGGTACCCCGAAAGGAGTGATGATCGACCACCGTGCGGCCATGAACACGCTGGAAGACATCAACGAACGCTTTGGCCTCAATGCGCAGGATAGGGTGTTCGGGCTGTCATCATTGAGCTTTGACCTGTCGGTTTACGATGCCTTTGCGCCTTTTATGGTGGGTGCAGCGCTGGTACTGCCGGAAGCAGGACGGGAAAAAGATCCGCGTCATTGGCAGACAGTTATGGCACACGGTCATGTAAGCGTCTGGAATGCAGTGCCCGCACTGATGCAGATGCTGTGCGAATACCACAGCGGCGATCGGATGAGTTATCCGACGTTGCGTCTGGCACTGTTGAGCGGCGACTGGATCCCGCTAACGTTACCGGAGCAGATGCGCGAGCGGCTCAATGAAACGATGGACATCATCAGTCTGGGTGGAGCGACCGAGTGCGCCATCTGGTCGGTCTACTACCCGATAGGTGAGGTGGAATCGACGTGGACCAGTATTCCCTACGGTCGGGGCCTGCGCAACCAGCCAGTATACGTGCTAAATGCGCAACTGGAGGAATGTCCGGTCGGGGTGGAAGGAGAGATTTGCATTGGCGGGATGGGGCTGGCACAAGGCTACCTGAACGACGCAGAGAAAACGGCGGCGAGCTTTGTCTGGCGCGAAGCGAGTGGTGAGCGAATTTACCGCACTGGGGATCGCGGGCGCTACTTTGCTGACGGGCAAGTCGCCTTTTTGGGGCGCAACGATACCCAAGTGAAGGTGAATGGTTACCGTATCGAACTGGGGGAAGTCAAAAGCCACCTTGAACAGCTCGACAGCGTAGGGAGTGCCGCCGTGGTGTGCCACCAGGGACAGCTGTATGCCTTTATCACTGCCGCAGAAAACCTGCATCCTGACGATACTGACGCCCTGTTAGCGCGTGTTCGTGCTCAGTTAGCCGTGCAGTTGCCGTATTACCTGCTGCCCCAACATTTCTTTCTTCTCAAGGTGCTGCCGATGACAGGCAACGGCAAAATTGATCAGGCGGCAATGGTTCAAGAGGTTATCCAACGTATGTCGCAATCTACATCACAGAAGTCGAGGGCCCTCGCGCACGCCTCGCCCTATGAACAGCAGGTGGCCGCTCTCTGGTGCGAGGTACTACAACGAGAACAGATCGGACTGAATGACAACTTTTTTGAAGCGGGGGGCGGCTCAATCCAGATCGTGCTGTTGCATCGCCGTATTGAGGAGATTTTTAAGGTTACGGTACCTATTGCTGAGCTATTTCGCTTAACCACCGTGAAAAGAATTGCCGGTTATTTGCAGGCTATGCAGGACAATGCACGGGCGGTGAATCAAACACAGCAGCGTGATGCTTCCCGATCCCGCGCCCAGCAACGACTTGTACGTCGTCACCAGCGTCAGCGTTAAGGAAAAACTAATGACTTACAGTGAAAGCGATATTGCCATTGTTGGCATGAACTGCCGGTACCCCGGCGTGCACAGCGTTGCGGCATTCGAAACGGTGCTTCGCACCGGATGCAACATTTTGGACCCCAAAGTGACCCCGAGCAACGGCCACAATCACATTACGCTGAACAACGTCTATGAGCACATGGCGGAGTTCGATGCCAACTTTTTTGGCTACAGCCGTGCAGAAGCAGAAATCATGGATCCACAGCAGCGCGTATTTCTGACCTGTGCTTGGGAGATGTTTGAACAAAGCGGTTACAACCCGAAGCAGCACGATGCGCGCGTCGGCCTATATGCGGGCGTGAGTACCAGCTTCTATTTGCTTACTCACCTGATGAACAACCCAGACAAGCTTGCACAACTCGGTGGTCTCCAAATCATGGTCGGCAATGACAAAGATCATTTGACGTCCCAACTGGCTTACCGCCTGAATATTACCGGCCCTTGCGTGACGGTTCAGGCCAGTTGTGCCACCTCGCTGGTGGCAGTGCATCTGGCCTGCGAAGGGCTGCTGAGCGGTCAGTGCGATATGGCGCTAGCGGGTGGCGTCACGTTTCGCATGGAGGAGCAGCGCAGCTATGAATCGCACGGTGATGGGCTGCAAGCAGAGGATGGCCTGATTCATACTTTTGATGCGCAGGCGAGCGGTACGGTCTACAGCAGTGGTTTGGGCATGGTGCTGCTCAAACGGGCTACAGACGCGCAGGTGCAAGGGGATAACATCCTTGCCGTCATCAAGGGAAGCGCCATCAACAATGATGGCGGTGCGCGCAGTGGTTATACCGTGCCGGGTGTTGATGGTCAGGAAGCTGTGATGATTGAGGCGCATAGCTTGGCGGAGGTGACGCCGCAGCAAATTCAGTATCTAGAACTGCATGGCAGCGGCACGCCGTTGGGTGACGCTATCGAATTCGCGGCCATCAAACGTGTGTTTGGGACGCCAGCGCCGAATGCGACACCGTGGCGTCTGGGGGCTGTGAAACCTAACGTGGGTCACGTAGAAATGGCATCTGGCATCACCAGTCTCATAAAAACGGTGCTGAGTCTTACTAACCGGGTGTTTTACCCTACGCTGAATTTTCAACGGGCTAATCCGCAACTGGGGTTGGAGGACAGCCCGTTTGAAGTGGTGTCCCGTTTAACGCCTTGGCCGGAGGGCACCACGCCACGCACCGCTGGTGTGAGTGCGTTCGGATTGGGCGGCACCAACGCACATCTGGTGGTACAAGCGCCGTTATCGACGCCGCAGGCGAGGGCGCAGCAGATGGGGCCTTGTGTCGTTGTACTCTCGGCAAAAAACCACAATGCCCTGGAACAGATGCAAAACGCCCTGCTGGCGAAACTGGCCGCACATCCAGAGATACGCTTACAGGACGTGGCTTACACCCTGCGTCACGGGCGTTTCTCCGCCCCGGTACGTAAGTGTGTCATCGCAGAGAATTGCACCCAGCTAGCCCGACAACTCCGCGACGCACCGATGGTGGAGGCAACCACGGGTTGCACGATCTACTGGAGATTGGGGCACCGTTTCGTTGTTGCACTCGAGACGCTTAGTGACTGGCTGGCGTGCTCTGAGGTGTTGTCACAGGCGGTGGGACAACTGCTCGAGCATTTTCCGCTCGAACCAGCCTGTCTGCAAGATCTCTCCCCTGCGCAACGGACGTTTATCAGCCAGTATGCGCTGATCGCGTTGATTGACGAACGGGAAACGTTGAATGTGGTGCTATGCGGCGACGGTGATGGTGGCTATGCTGCCGCCGTACTACGAGGAGACTGCACACTAGAGCAAGCATGGCACAGGTTGAATGCGGGCCAACCGTTTGATGATGTGCCGACGAATCCCCTCTTGCAGCCCGATGTCTGCTCTTTGATGCTGGACGACGCGGCGAGTGATGCCAATCGCACCGCGCTAGAGGCGTTAGGGCAGTTATGGTTGGCTGGCGTCAGCCTAGATTGGCGCTGGGTGGATGCGGCGGAGCGTATGTTGGGCAGTCAACGCATCGCCCTGCCGGGGACCGTTTTTACACCGCAGCGCTATTGGGTCGAGGCCGTACGGCCTGCCACGTTCTCCCACGAATCGTCGAATAATCTCTTATCCCGCGCAACAAAATCCGATATTATTGCAGTGGTGACGGAGATATGGGAACGCACGCTTGGTGTCAGCATTGATGATCACCACGCCAGCTTCTTCGAACTGGGTGGGCATTCGCTGTTAGCGTCAACCATTTTATATGATATTCAGCAACGTTACGGCATCACCTGTACGCTAAGCGCATTCTTTGCCGATCCCACCATCGAGGGATTAAGTTGCTATCTGCTCGAACAAGGCGGCAGTGAGACAGCGGTTTCAGCATTGCCTGATACGGTCTTTGCCCCTGACCAGCAGCACCTACCTTTTCCGCTGACTGACGTGCAACAGGCCTATTGGGTTGGGCGGCGAAAATCCTTGGGATTGGGCAATATTTCCACCCATATCTATGTGGAATATGAACTACAGGGGCTAGATGAAACAGCGTTCAACCGCGCGCTCAATGCGGTGATTGCGCGGCACAGCATGTTGCGTGCAATTGTCAACGATGACGGTATGCAGCAGATATTGCCAAACGTGCCGGAATACCACGTTGCCTTCTATACCACCCAGTGCGAGGATGCGTTTCAACAGCGTTGCCGTGAGCTGCGTGACACCCTCTCACATCAGATGATTGATTGTAGTCGCTGGCCTCTGTTTCAGATGGAGGTCGTGGTTGATCCGCAGCAAAAAGCCCGGCTACATGTATCTATCGACCTGCTGATAGCCGATGCATGGAGTCTGGAGTTGTTCATTCGGGAACTAGCTTATCACTACCGCCATCCGCAGGCGGCATTGCCTACATTGACGTACAGTTTCCGCGACTATGTGCTGACCTTAAAATCCTACGAGAAAACGCCGCAGTTTGAACGGGCACGTGACTACTGGCGCGCCCGCATCGAAACTCTGCCGCCGGGGCCACGATTGCCGCTGCGTACCGACCCCACGAAGCTGGAAAACCCCACATTCGTGCGCCGTAGCTATTGTCTATCTCGTGCTATCTGGCAGCGCTTGAAAACGCAGGCGGGTCAGATGAGTATCACGCCTACTACACTGCTGCTCACGGGGTTTGCTCAGGTGTTGGCGCGCTTTAGTTCCTCGCCGCACTTTAGCCTTAACCTGACGCTGTTTAATCGTCTGCCGTTGCACGCAGATATCAATCACTTAATTGGCGATTTTACTGCACTGACGTTGCTGGAGATTGATATGTCGCAGGGAGAAACCTTGCAGGCGCGGGCAAACGTGATCCACTCTCAACTGTGGCGCGATTTGGATAACCGCTTGTTTGGCGGTATCCAGGTCTCTCGACTGCTGGTACAAACTCACCGCGATCCGGCGAAATCGGTGATTCCTATCGTGTTCACCAGCTTGCTCAATCAATATGAGGCGAGCTGGGAAACGGATGATACGCTGTTCAACCAACCGCAGGATGATCTGTACAGTATTTCACAGACACCGCAGGTGTGGCTCGATCATCAGGTAATGGAGCGTAACGGGGAATTGCACTTTAATTGGGACGTGGTGGAACAATTGTTTGAACCGGCGCTAATGGATCAGATGTTCCAGTGTTATTGCCAACTCCTGCACGCCCTAGCCCAGCGACCACAGCTCTGGCATGAGACTCAAGATGTGCTGGCGCTGCCCACCGTTAGTGCACCGGTCACGCAGGCTCCTGCACCTACGGCCTTGTTGCACCATGGGTTACTGCGTCAGGCAGCACTGACGCCACAGGAAACTGCGCTGATCAGTCCTATCCGTGAATTGACCTATCGCCAACTGTCGACGGCGGCGGATCATGTGGCCCGCGCCCTGTTAGCGCTGGGCGTGCAGCATGGCGACCGCGTGGCGGTGGTGATGGAAAAAGGCTGGCAGCAGATTGCCGCCGTACACGGCATTTTACGACTGGGTGCGGTCTATCTGCCAGTGGATCCGGTGCTACCGCCACAGCGTCGCCAGCTTTTGCTGACGGTGGGCGAGGTGCGGGTACAAGTAACGCAGCCGGGTCTCACGCAATTGGAGCCGTCGCTGCCCGTGCTGATCATCGACGACGGAATGCTGGACACGCCTGCTGCGCCGTTGCCTGAAGTGGCTGGGGATGTCACGGATCTGGCCTATATCATTTTCACTTCCGGCTCCACCGGTACCCCGAAAGGAGTGATGATCGACCACCGTGCGGCCATGAACACGCTGGAAGACATCAACGAACGCTTTGGCCTCAATGCGCAGGATAGGGTGTTCGGGCTGTCATCATTGAGCTTTGACCTGTCGGTTTACGATGCCTTTGCGCCTTTTATGGTGGGTGCAGCGCTGGTACTGCCGGAAGCAGGACGGGAAAAAGATCCGCGTCATTGGCAGACAGTTATGGCACACGGTCATGTAAGCGTCTGGAATGCAGTGCCCGCACTGATGCAGATGCTGTGCGAATACCACAGCGGCGATCGGATGAGTTATCCGACGTTGCGTCTGGCACTGTTGAGCGGCGACTGGATCCCGCTAACGTTACCGGAGCAGATGCGCGAGCGGCTCAATGAAACGATGGACATCATCAGTCTGGGTGGAGCGACCGAGTGCGCCATCTGGTCGGTCTACTACCCGATAGGTGAGGTGGAATCGACGTGGACCAGTATTCCCTACGGTCGGGGCCTGCGCAACCAGCCAGTATACGTGCTAAATGCGCAACTGGAGGAATGTCCGGTCGGGGTGGAAGGAGAGATTTGCATTGGCGGGATGGGGCTGGCACAAGGCTACCTGAACGACGCAGAGAAAACGGCGGCGAGCTTTGTCTGGCGCGAAGCGAGTGGTGAGCGAATTTACCGCACTGGGGATCGCGGGCGCTACTTTGCTGACGGGCAAGTCGCCTTTTTGGGGCGCAACGATACCCAAGTGAAGGTGAATGGTTACCGTATCGAACTGGGGGAAATCGAGCGCTGCATTGCGCGACATCCCGATGTGGAGCAGTCAGTGGTGGTGGCAGTGGGTAATTCTCAACATCGTCGGCTGGTCGCTTTTGCCAAACTGCACGATCGCCACCAGGCGCAGGCATTGCAAGCTAAGGAAGCGGAGGCGGCGGCACTGGCGCAGGGTATTATTGTGAATCCGGCACAGCGTCTAGCGTTCAAACTCAAGGAGCCACATATTCGCGCGCTGGATGGTCTGGGCATTGCACTGACGGCACCGGCGGATAGCACACGTTACATCAAACGCCGCAGCTATCGTCATTTCAGCGCGCAAAAAACCACGCTGGCACAGTTGGGGCAATTGCTGTCGGGCTTGGGGCAGATGCGTCTACCCGGTCTACCTTTTGCCAAGTATGCCTATGCGTCCGCCGGGGGGCTATACCCGGTGCAAACCTACGTGTACCTGCATCCAGACAAGATCGAAGAGGGAGTATCCGGTATTTACTACTTCGACCCGCGACAGAGCTGTCTTATGCCGGTAGCACCAGAAGTCGAGCTGAACAGTGGTTTTCATGCCGGACCTAATCAGTCTATTGCCGATCGGGCGGCATTCACGCTGTTTATGGTGGCTGATATGGCGGTGATCTCGCCATTCTATGGGCAAGAGGCAGCTTGGCACTTCTCGGTGATGGAAGCAGGTACTCTCTGCCATTTACTGGAAGAAGATGCGCCGCGCTACGGATTGGGGCTGTGCCAACTTGGGATGGCAGACTTTTCCGCTGTGGCATCGCATTTTCAATTGTCGCCACATCATCGCTATGTCCATTGCACCGTGGGGGGCGCGATAGGGCAAGAGGCGGCAAGTGCTGCAGCATTGCTGCGCGATTTCTCCACCTATGAGAAACCGAAGGAAACCGCTGCGCCGCTGGACATGCAGAGCTACAAAGATGCCATGCTGCGCGGCCTGCGTCAGCAACTGCCTGACTATATGGTGCCGAGTGATCTGATGTTAGCGACCGATTTTCCGTTAACCGCTAACGGCAAGCTAGATCGGCAAAAATTACAGCTGCAGGGCGAACAAATTGCCCACCAGCGTGACGGCGTGGGTCCAATCCAGGTGGACAGTGCGTTACAACAGCGGCTGGTGGCGCTCTGGCAGGAGGTACTCGGCGTGAGCCACGTGTCGGCCGAAGACGATTTCTTCTCGCTGGGGGGCAGTTCTATAGAATTGGTGCGTATTCAGCAGGCACTTGAGGCGATTATCGGGCAGGAGATTCCCATTGTCGATCTGTTCCGTCTGCCAACCATCGCGGATGTGGCGCGTTACCTTGATGAGCAACTGCACAATCTACCCGCCGCCCACGATATCGTATTAGCGCAGGCTGAGGTTTCGCAGGTCAGCGCTGCGCGCGAGAATCTGGCGTTGCGGCGTAAACGTGCCCAACAGGGAGAAAAGGGCGATGAGTGAGCAGAGCTATCGTAGCGCAGGGACACTGTTGGCACAGTTGGCGTCCGGAGAAACCACCTCAGTGGCGTTGGTGAATCACTATTTTTCACGTATGGCGCAGTTTAACAAGCCGTTGAATGCGGTGGTGCAGCAGCACTATGCGTTGGCGTTGGAGGCCGCCGCGCGCGCCGATCGTGAGCGACTGGAGGGGCGCGCAAGGGGCGTGTTGCACGGATTACCTTGTACTGTTAAGGAGTCGTTTGACGTGCAAGGGTGGTTAACCACGTCCGGTGCCCATTATCTGAAAGATAACCGGGCGACGCAGGATGCTCCTTCCATCGCACGCTTACGCGCTGCCGGGGCGATCCTGATGGGAAAAACCAATGTGCCGATGATGACTGCCGATTGGCAAACCTATAACGATCTGTATGGCACCACCCATAACCTGTGGGATAGGCAACGTTCACCCGGCGGATCGTCCGGAGGAGCGGCGGTGGCGGTGGCGGCGGATTTCACCCCCGTGGAATTTGGCAGCGATTTGTTTGGCTCACTGCGCATTCCCGCACACTACACAGGTGTCTATGCCCATCGTTGTAGCTTGGGGTTGATGTCGGTCAGAGGACATGTGCCCGGTGGTGGTCCGCAAGCGACTGATGAGCCGGATCTCTCGACGGCGGGCCCCATGGCGCGCAGCGCGGCGGATCTGCGTCTGATGATGCGCGCATTGAGCACATTCTGGGTGGAACCGCCGCGTATTCCCGATTTTAGCCGTTATCAGGCCAAAGCAAACTACCGCGTGTGCACGTGGTTTAGTGCGCCCCACCATGAGATAGATCAACAGATCGCACAGCGTTTTCAATCGTTTATCGACAAGTTACGCGCACAGCCTGGCGTGGAGGTTGATGATGCTATGCCCGCCGATATCGATCCCGACGCACTGTTTGATATAGCAGTCAAACTCAGTGGTCGGCTGGTAAGTACGGCGCTCAATGGACGCCAGCGTCTTACAGCCGGGCTGGCTGCGCTGGGCTTCAGGCTTGTGGGCAAGCTGGCGGATGTGCCTGAGGGGATAACGAGCTATTACCAGGGCATGCTGAAAGACAGTGGCGAACAGCGGAATACAGACAAACTCCGCCACGAATACAGCCGGGTGATAGAAACCCTTTTCGCGCGTTATGACGTGTTGTTGACACCTGTCAGCCCGGTGCTGGCGTTTGCGCACATGCAGCAGCCGGTGCGTAAGCGCAAGCTTATCGTCAATGGCGAACCGCAAGATTACAACGAACATTTGTTCTGGAACATGTTAGCAACGGTTTTTGGTTTGCCTGCCACCGTTTACCCATTGGCGAAAACGATGGATGAGCTTCCGTGCGGCATACAGATCATTTCCGGGCATTTTCACGATGATGTGACGATTAACTTTGCTGAGTTCTGCGAAAGCATCAGTGGCGGATTCACGGTACCGGAAGGGTACTAGAGGCGGATATCGGTGACAGCGCCAATAAAGGTGCGGCGCATTTAATGAATAAGGAGCAGGTATGACGGTGAATAAGCTTGAGCCAGACAACGGCACGCCGAACGATGAGCTGTTCACGGTGGCGGGTATGTTTGACGGCTCGCTGTATAAATTACTCCTGCGCATGGCGTTGCCGATGTTTGTCGGTATGTTAACGCAGGTGACCTATGCCATCGCCGATATTTTTTGGCTGAGCCACATTGATGTCACCAACAGCGGCATCATTGCCGGTGTGGGGCTGGTTTTCCCCGTTGGAATGGGGTTATTTGCCATCGCCAACGGCATTCAAATCGGTATGGGATCTTTGCTGTCCCGCGCCATCGGCATGCAGCGGTTGGATCGTGCACAGCGGATTTTGTCGGTCGGTATCATCATCGCGCTATTCTTTGCGATCGTGATCACCGTACTTGGCTATGTTTATGCCCAGCCGCTATTGCGCTCACTGGGGGCCACGAAGAGCATCATCGGCTACGCAACGGAGTTCTATTATTATTCGCTGCTGACCGTGTTCAGCATCATGTTGATTGGCGTCATGATGGGGCTGTTTCAAGGCGCGGGTAAGATCATGGTCATCATGAAGGCCTCATTGTTGGGGGCGTTGGTAAATATTATGCTCGATCCAATCATGATCTTTGTATTCGATTTTGGTGTGAAAGGGGTGGCATTGGCGTCGTTTCTGGCGCAACTGAGTATGGTCGCCTATTTCATCTACACATTGATGGGATTACATATCGGGTTGAGTATACGCATCGCGTTACGCCCATTCTCCTGGAAAATCTACCGAGAGTTTCTCTCCGTCGGCATGGCGCAGATGCTGATGCAACTGATCATTGCGGTCGGCATAGTGATTTATAATTTTTTTATCGTCAGGCTGGACGTAAACGCGATGGCAGCGTTTACGCTCACTGGTCGCATCGACTATTTCATCATCACGCCGATGCTGGCTATCGCGACCGCGTTGCTGACTGTGGTGGGGCAAAACTGGGGACACGGAAATGTCACCCGCACGCTGAATGCCTATTGGGCCGCCGTCGCGCTGGCCTTCTCTATTGTGCTGGTGTTAGCCGTTATGCATATTGTACTGGCACCCTGGATGTATCCCCTGTTTACTCGTGTTGTTGCCGTGAGTGACTATGCGGTACTGCAAACCCGTATCATGGCACTGGCACTACCCTTTGTCGCTATCAGCCTGTTAGCAAGTGAATATTATCAGGCCATTGGTAAGCCTTGGTATTCGGTGTTGTTGACGCTGATGCGTCACGTGTTTATATCTGTCCCTGTCGTATACCTGCTGGCGATTGTGTTAGAGATGCGTATTACCGGCGTCTATTTTGGGGCGATGAGCGGCACTTTTGTGGCTGCGTTGTTGGCGTGGCGTCTGCTGCGTCTTTCACCTCGTCTGCTGCGATGGAATCAGGAGGCGGTGCGCTCCCAACACTTGGATATGGAGGTGGCACCATGATGTCGGGCAATCCGTTGTCGTGGCCACAGGAACAGTGCCACATCATTGATCAACTGTATCCTTACAGTGCCGTAAACATCATTGGTGGTGTGGTCACCATTGAGGGAATTGTCGATCTGCCCCGACTACACGCGGCCATCCAGTCCGCCATTCGGCAATTTGATGCGTTGCGTATGTGGTTTGTGATGGGAGAGGAGAGTGAAGTGGTCAGCCAAGTGCAGCCTTATCACTGGCGCGATATCCGCCATTTGACTTTTTCCCCAGATTATGACAAGGAGAACCTACGCCCAGCGGCGATCGAAACATTTGTTGATGAGTGGTTCCGGCAGCCCTTTACCCTGCTGGCGCACGATTTGTTCGAGTTTGTCACCTTTACGTGCGGTGAACAATACAGCGGTTATTTATTTAAAGCCCATCACGGCATTGCTGATGGTTGGTCAATGGCGTTGTTGTCAAACCATGTCAAGCGAGCATACGAACAGCAGGACGTACCAGATGATGCGTCACCAGCCTATAGCGCATTTCTGGCGCAGCAGCAATCTTATCAGGCGTCAACGCGCTTTGCCGTTGATCGTGGCTGGTGGCGTGACTATATCGACGAATACCGCGACTGCTTTCCAGACAGTTCCCCCATCGTTACTACTGAGGGCATCAGTTGTTCCACTTGGCTTGAGCCAGCCATGATTAACCGTCTCTACAGGTTGTGTAATCGTTATGGCTGTACGCTTAATACGCTGTTTATTGCACTCTTCGCTCTCTATCGCGCCAGAGTATGGGGGGAGGAAAAAGGCGTAATAGGCGTGCCGTTAGCCAATCGGCATACTCGCGAGGCGCGGCGTTGCTTTGGCATGTTTACTAATCAATTGCCGCTGGCCTATCGACTGGTGCGCACGGAACGATTCTGTGAACGGGTGGCCTTTTTCCAGCGCGAACTGAAACGCGGTTTTAAACACAGCAAATATCCCATTACCTTATTCAACCAGGATTTGGCGGAACAGGGGGGAGGGAAGTTGCGGGCGTTCGATTATTGCGTTAATTATTATAACTTTACCTATGAACGCCACATTGCAGGTGCCGCGCAACGCGTGGAGAGTTACTACAGCGGCGAGCAGTCCTATAAGCTACAGATTGTTTTGCAAACTGTTAATAATCATAAAGAAAGCCTTAGGTTGAGTCTGGAGGCGCTGCGTAGCGCTTTCACTCCGCACCAACTGACAGCGATGAAAAATGGGCTGTTGGATTTAGTCACTGCATTGGATCGGCAACCTGACGCTCGTCTAGGCGATCTCGAAGTCTATCCTGCGCCGCACGTCGCATTGGCATGTGGCTCACTCAAACCCTCATTTACTTCCCGATTTGCAGCGCAAGTTGTGGAGCATGGTGATCGCACAGCACTAATTGATAATGAACAGTCTTTGACTTATCGGCAGTTGGATGACGCTGTTGAGCGGGTTGCGCGTTATCTGCGCCAACAGGGGATCGGACGCGGTCAAGTGGTTGGGATTATCGCTGAGCATAGCGCTCAAACGGTGATGGTTATTTATGGTATTTTGCGCTGCGGCGCGGCATTTCTGCCGCTAAATCCCGCGTTGCCAACGACCCGCCTTTACGCCATGTGTCGTAAAGCGCAGGTAGCGCATATCCTTTACGATCCGGCGATGCATGAATTGACGCAGGCGCTGGCGTTTCCCGCGTCCAGCTTGCTCCAGGCCTTAGCCACTTCGGCGCTTGCTAGAGAACCTTGGCCAGCTATTGAACCGCAGGATCTGGCATATGTGCTGTTTACCTCCGGATCGACCGGCGAGCCTAAGGGCGTGCAAGTCTCTCATGGCAATCTGGCTAACTATCTCCATTTCGCCGCCGAACGTTACTTTACAGCGCAGGACCGGGCTGCGCTCTACTCTTCGCTGTCCTTCGATTTGACCATCACTACGCTGTTCGCCCCCTTATGTGTGGGCGCTAGCATCAGCGTTTGTCGGCACGCCGAGAGCGAAACATTGCTGCGCATGGCCGTGGTTGATCAGCCCAACACAGTGATCAAACTGACGCCTGCACACCTGCGGTTGTTGTGTGCGGCTGGCATAAGCAGTGAGCAGATTCGTACCTTGGTGGTTGGCGGGGAGGATTTCAAGCGGGATCTGGCGCGTAAGGCGGCTGCTCTCTTTCCTCAGGCCGTGATCTATAACGAATATGGGCCGACAGAGGCCACCGTTGGTTGCATGATCTATCGCTACACCGGGCAAGAAACGCTGCCTTCATTGCCCATCGGTATGGCGATCGACGGTTGCCAGGTAGCAATTTGCTCCCCTTGGGGCTGTCCGGTACCGGAAGGCGAAACTGGTGAATTGGTGATTTATGGCGCGTCAGTGACGCAGGGCTATATCGATGCGCCGCAACAAACGGCCGCCGCCTACCTTAAAGATACCAATGGGGTGATGATTGGCTATCGCAGCGGTGATATTGGCTACGCCATCGCTCCTAATACGCTGGTTTATCAGGGACGTAAAGACGATCAGGTCAAAATTAATGGCTATCGTATTGAGCTGTGCGAAATCGAACAAGCGTTGTTGAGCGCACCTCAGGTAGAAAGTGCGGCGGTGGCGGTGATTGATGATGTGCAGGGGCAGCACAGCGGGTTGCTAGCCTGCGTGACACCGTCATCTGTTGATGTAGCTACCGTAATGCAACATCTGCGTCAGCAATTACCCACCTACATGCAACCCAAGCAGTGCTGTGCTATCGCCCAACTGCCGCTGTCGCACAATGGCAAGGTGGACGTGCGTCAGATGGTCGCAACGGTCCGAAACACCGCGCCTGCATCGGGTAGCGAGCGGCTGGGAGATGCGGCGATAAGGCATTCAGTTCGGGTATGTGTGGAAGGGGCGCTGGAGCAAACTGAGTTTGATGATAACGAAAATCTTTATGTCTTGGGGTTGGACTCCATCAAGAGTATCCAGATTGCAGCGCAGCTCAGGCACCACGGCTGGACGATGTCAGCGGTGCAGGTGATGGAGTGTGGAACAGTGAACGCCATCTGTGAGTTTCTCGCTAGTCATACAACGGTGTCACAGCTCGCGCAGTATGCTCATAACACCCGTATCGATCTACCCGCATTGCGTTGGTTTACGCAGTTGGCGTTGCCAGTGCCCAATGTTTATAACCATGTCATTGTGCTGAAAGTGTTGCCGGGCTGCCCGCTCGAGCAGTTACACAACAGGCTGCATACATTAATCCAGCAGCAGCCAGCTTTGCACAGTGCGCTGGACGCTGAGGGGCGGTTGCTAGTATGCGACCCTAATGTGTGTTATCCCAACGAGGTGCTCACGGAATATTCGACGGCGCAGTGGACGTTGGCAGAGGTGATCGCTCAGTGCAATAGCATGCTTGACGTGACAAATGGTCGAGTCTTTACGGCAGCTCTGTTACACGCCCCGCAGCCTGCGTCTAGCACGCTGGTACTCTGTGCCCATCACTTGTGCGTCGATATGCACTCTTGGTATTTAATCCTCAGCACGCTGGACGCCGTCAGCACTGTCAATGGCACCAGCAACAGCGGACTGCATCGCTGGAATGACTATCTGGCGAGCAAAACGGTAGATTCCGCCACACACGAAAGCTGGCGCACAGTATGTCAAACGCTACCGCTGCATTTCCCACCCGTGTCATTGCCAGATGACTCATTACCTCGTACGCGCGCTTGGCGTGAAGACTTTCGCCATCCTTGCGTCAGGAGGTTGTTTGAATCCAGTGGTAATACCGCGTACAGCGCCGAAACCTATGTGCTAACGGCATTGGCGCTGGTGCTGCGTTACTACAGCGAAGAGCCTTGGTGTCGCATCGAGATGGAAGGCATGGGACGCGGCTGCTGGCCCGATGAGCCTGACGTTGCGGATACGGTCGGGTGGTTTACTCTATTTTATCCTTGGGCGATCCCTCTGCATGGCGATATGGCGACACTGTTATCTGCGATCGCTTCCGATTTGGCAAAACGCACGCATGGTGGGGGAGATTACGGTCTGCTGCAAATGCGGCATGCACCGGAAGACTCTCTTGCGCAAGGGATCCGAATGAATTACATCGGTGTGCAGGCGCAACCTTCACTCCGCTATTTTCATATTGATCACTTTAATAGTGATATCTATACCGCGCCTGAAAACGCGCTCGGCTGCGTGCTGGAGTTTAATATTGCGCGCTCGGCAGCTGATGGTCTCTCCTTCCACTGCCGTTTCGATCCCACGCGCATTGCGCTGAATGATGTGCAACTCCTGCTGGCGCGCTACAAGAACAGCCTCACTGATCTGGATGCCTGGCTGTGCCAACACAGCGCCACGCTGACGGGCGCGCCGACTTTGTGGACACTATAAACACGATGCCAACCCTTAAGGAATACAACAATGGCAAAGGATGATTTTACCTGTGGCTCACTGGATATTGCCATTATTGGCATGAGCGGGCGTTTTTCCGGTGCGGAATCGGTGCCCGAGTGGTGGGATAAGTTGCTGGCGGGTGAGGAGTTCACTCAACCGACATGCACAGAAGACGATAATGGGAACCCTTGGATTAGGCTGCGCAATATAATCACCGCTCCCTATGACTTCGATGCTGCATTTTTCAATATTCCGCCTGGCGAAGCCCTGTTGATGGATCCGCAACAACGAATATTTCTTGAATGCTGCTACAACGCTCTTGAGCATGCGGGCTATATTCCCACGCAACTTAAGCGAGTCGGCGTCTATGGGGCGACCTACGCCAATAACTATTTTATCGATCGCGTCTATCCATACCTGAAGATGAGCGGCGATCACCATTATCTTCAGGCGCAGATTGGTAACGAAAAGGATTACTTGTGTGCTCAGGTTGCCTACAAGTTGGGGTTTACCGGACCCGCTGTGAGTGTACAGACCGCCTGTTCCAGTTCGTTGGTGGCAGCATATTTAGCATGCGAGGGGTTATTGACTTTTCAAGCCGATGTTGCGTTGGCAGGTGGGGTCACCTTGGGTTTTTTACAGGCGCACGGCTACAGTCCGCAAGGTGATAAGCTGGTATCGCAAGACGGACACTGCGCCCCGTTTAGCGCTGAGGCGACCGGCACGGTATACAGCAGCGGTGCGGGAGTTGTGGTGCTAAAACGTCTTGAGGATGCACTACGCGACCAAGACAGAGTGTATGCGGTGATTAAAGGAGGTGCGGTAAATAACGACGGCGGGCGTCGGCTGGGGTTTGTCGCCCCCAGCGTAGAAGGACAGGTAGAAGCGATCAATACGGCGCTTGCCGCCGCAGAAGTCGTACCGACTGATATCGCACTGATCGAAACGCACGGTACCGGTACCCCGTTGGGTGATGAGATTGAGCTTGAAGCTCTGCACCGGGTTTTCGCACCGGCATGTGCGCCGCACAGCATTCAATTGGGTGCGGTAAAAGCCAACTTGGGTCACCTGGGAGTCGCTTCCGGTATCGTCAGCTTAATGAAAACCGCACTGACGCTATATACTGGTTTAGTTCCCCCGCAGATCAACCTAGTAAATAAACATAAAAAACTGTTGCAGCCAGCCTCGCCATTTTATCTCAGTGATGTAGTGACTTCTGTCCCACAAACGAAAAGGATCCATGCCACCGTTAGTTCGTTTGGGCTGGGAGGGACCAATGCTCATTTGGTTCTGCAAAACTGGTGCGAGACGCCTGCGCAAGCGGTGCAAGAAAATGAGCGCCGCCTGTTTTTCTTCAGCGCCAAAACGCCATTAGCCCTTAGACAACAGTTGGATGCTCATTATCACGCTCTGGCGACCTATGCGGAAGCAGATAAAGATCGTATCGCCTATACTCTCGCGCAACGCCGGGCACATTTCCCGTATCGCTGTGCGCTGGCGGCAGACAGTGTGGTAGCGTTGCGTGCAAGTTTGGCGAAACTGCGGGATGCTGACATGTCTTTTACCCCTATCAATATGGAAACTACCTTGGTGTTCCTATATCCGGACCGGGACGATAAGCTGGAGAGTGCCCTGACGCATTTGCTGGCTTGTCAACCTAACTTGCGCCAGCGGCACCAGCGCCTGTCTCAGGATGTTGCACAAATCTGCGAACCAGCCGATTGGACGCCAGCATTGCGTCAGTTTATCCAGCAGGTGAGTCTTAGTGAATGGCTGATCGAACAAAGTATCTCGCCTGTGCAGCACATCGGTTACCTGACGGGGGCTGCAGCAGCGCAGTATGTTGCGCGCATCATCTCACTGGAAAACGCTGTTCAGCAGGTGATTGTGGCTGAAACGACACCGGAGCAGACGCTGGCCGGCAACAGTGAACTGAGCGAAATATTGGCTAATCTGGCGGTGACGGAGGGAACGCTGATGCTGGAAATCGGTCGCGCGGGGACGTTTTCCATATTGTATCACCAGCATGCGCAGTGGGTTGGGCAAACAGTATTTTCCCCCATGCTGAATACGGATACGCCTGAGGACATCCTGCCGCTGTTGGGCACTCTTTGGCAACGAGGAGTGACTATTTGTTTACCGGAAATGCCAGCCGTGCAGACTATAGGCTTACCCGGTTATTCGTTTGATCGCGTCCGGTATGAAATTCAGTCCAGTGATGCGAGAGAGAACGCTATGTTACCAGTGAGTTATTTGTCGGTCAGCGACTTTGTGGAGAAAACCTGGCGTTCATTGTTATGCATCGATCATTATGACGAACACGCGGTTATTTTCGAATACGGAGCGACCTCGATGCACGTTATCTCTTTCGTCGACAGCTGTAACCACATTTATAAAATCGGACTGACTGCCGCCGATATTTATGCCAGACCCGCTATCCGTGAGCACAGTGAATTTATCTCCGAATGTGTTGATGGTATTTTATGAGGTGTTCACAGGATGACAATAATGGAACACGTTAGCATTAAAACATTATATCATCTCCTGTGCTGTATGCTGCTCTTTATTTCCGCTATGTGCGCTTTGGCGCAAGAACATGAGCCTATCGGGGCGCAAGATGAGCGCCTGTCGACATTAATTCACCAACGGATGCAGGAGGCCAAGGTCCCAGCCCTTTCCGTAAGTGTGACCATTAAGGGGGTACGTCAGCGATTTGTCTACGGTGTTGCCGATGTGGCTAGTCAGAAAGCGAATACTCTAGACACAGTTTACGAGCTGGGATCGATGAGTAAGGCGTTTACCGGACTTGTGGTGCAAATACTGATTCAGGAAGGCAGACTCCGGCAAGGGGATGATATCATTACCTATCTGCCGGAAATGCGCTTGAATTATCAGGGAAAACCTGCTTCCCTGACCGTGGCTGATTTCCTTTATCATACATCAGGATTGCCTTTTTCAACACTGGCTCGGCTGGAAAACCCTATGCCTGGGAGCGCTGTGGCACAGCAACTGCGCAACGAGAATCTGCTGTTTGCGCCGGGTGCGAAGTTTAGCTATGCCTCCGCCAATTATGATGTGTTGGGCGCGGTGATTGAAAATGTGACGGGAAAAACCTTTACAGAGGTCATTGCGGAACGACTCACGCAGCCGCTGGGCATGTCGGCGACTGTGGCAGTTAAGGGGGATGAGATTATTGTCAACAAGGCAAGCGGCTATAAACTGGGATTCGGCAAACCCGTTCTGTTTCATGCGCCTCTGGCCCGGAACCATGTTCCTGCCGCCTATATCCATAGCACTCTGCCTGATATGGAAATATGGATAGACGCCTGGTTGCACAGAAAGGCTTTGCCGGCAACGCTGCGTGAGGCGATGAGTAACAGTTGGCGTGGTAATAGTGATGTTCCGCTTGCCGCAGACAATCGTATCCTCTATGCCAGCGGTTGGTTTATCGACCAGAATCAAGGCCCTTACATCAGTCACGGTGGGCAGAATCCAAACTTTTCTTCTTGCATTGCGTTGCGACCGGATCAGCAGATTGGCATTGTTGCGCTGGCAAATATGAATTCGAATCTGATACTACAGCTTTGCGCGGATATCGATAATTATCTGCGCATTGGCAAATATGCTGACGGCGCTGGTGATGCAATTACAGCCACCGATACCCTTTTCGTCTACCTCACGTTGTTGCTGTGTTTTTGGGGGGCGGTGGTTGTAGTGCGCGGTGCTTTCCGTGTTTATCGCGCAACGGCGCATGGCCCTGGAAAACAGCAGAGGTTACGTTTACGCGTACGTGACTATATCATCGCCTTGGCGGTTCCTGGGCTCGTGGCCGCCATGCTCTATGTCGCACCGGGTATACTATCTCCAGGACTTGACTGGCGTTTTATCTTGGTATGGGGTCCATCGAGCGTGTTGGCGATACCGTTCGGAATTATCCTGTTAGCTTTCGTTCTGACATTAAATCATCAAATTAAACGAATTCTATTACACAACAAGGAGTGGGACGATGAGTAATATCAGTTTGTATTGTTTGCCATATTCAGGTGGTTCTGCCGCCATGTATTATAAATGGCGTAGCGTGCTGTCGGACAATATTACTTTGCGGCCTTTAGAACCTGCGGGGAGGGGAACTAGAATACGCCAGCCGCTGTGTCTTACGATGGTGGATGCCGTCGCTGACCTTTATCAACAATTTGTGAAACACTACACAGGTGGAGACTACGCCATTTTTGGGCATAGTCTCGGAGGGATCATGGCCTTCGAACTGGTGCATTATATTCTCGATCATGGACATGACATGCCATGCGCGCTGTTTTTTTCCGGCTGTCGCCCACCCGATCGGGCCTCTCATGAAGTAATACTGCATACCTTGCCCGATCAGGCGTTTATGGAAGAGATCGTCAAGCTGGGCGGAACTCCGGTTGATGTCTTTCGTAATAAAGAGTTAATGACAATTTTCACCCCCATCATTAAAAACGATTATCGGCTCTATGAGCAGTATGTATTTCAGGCCAAGGCGCGCACATTAACCTGTCCGATCGTGCTATTTCATGGCGATGCTGACAATCTGGTAATGCAGGATGAATTACTTGCATGGGAAAAATTCACCACACGAAAGACGCGGACTATTATATTTCCTGCTGCCGATCATTTTTTTGTCGATAAGCATTTTGAACAGGTGGTAGGTTATGTGAACCAGACGATTGAATCACTCGAAATAGTAGGGTAGAAATAGTTGTGTAACTATACAAGGAGCAATAGATATGGCTGTTCCATCATCAAAAGAAGAGTTAATTAAAGCTATTAATAGTAATTTTTCTTTATTAAATAAGAAGCTAGAATCTATTACGCCCCAACTCGCCTTTGAACCTCTATTGGAAGGGCACGCGAAGGGGACTACGATTAGCGTAGCGAATCTGGTTTCCTATCTGATTGGCTGGGGAGAGCTGGTGTTACACTGGCATGACCAAGAGGCAAAAGGAAAAACTATTATTTTTCCTGAGGAAGGATTTAAATGGAATGAATTGGGGCGTTTAGCACAGAAATTCTACCGTGACTATGAGGATATTACAGAGTACGAAGTTTTATTGGCACGGTTAAAGGAAAATAAGCAGCAACTCGTGGCTTTGATTGAACGATTCAGTAACGATGAGCTTTACGGTAAACCTTGGTATAATAAATGGACCCGAGGTCGTATGATTCAATTTAATACCGCCTCGCCTTATAAAAATGCTTCGGGGAGGTTAAATAAACTGCAGAAATGTCTTGCAGAATAGCGGGGTGCTTACCGTTTGCCTCCCCACTGATGATTTTTCCGGGCAGCGATGAGTGTGGACTGGCGGCACTATCACCCGCTGCTCCGGAACATATTCTGGTTAATGATACGGATAAAATGTGTAAGACAATAAGTCTACTTAACATAAGCACATGCGAACGCATGTGTATTAAGAACCATGATGTCCTGGACGACTTAGAAGATGAAAAACGGCCTGTGGATGAAAAGCCGTATCAGCGTTTGCTGATACGGCCTGGTTCTTTACAAGATTATTCATAAGTCAGGTTACTGCGAGATTAATGTTTTGCTGACTCCAGATGTACGGGGGCACCCAGATTTCACTGCACATATCCAGATAATCCGACCACCACTGCATCATGTCCATGCGGGCTTCCATATGTTCGGCCTTATGAATGTAAGCCAGACGCACAGTGTTGCGCTCTTGGTGACTCATCTGACGCTCCACTGCATCTTGCGACCATAAACCGGATTCCATCAGCGCGCTACACGCCATTGCCCGGAAACCATGACCGCAGATATCTTGTTTCGTGTTGTATCCCATCTGGCGAAGTGCCTTATTGATAGTATTTTCACTCATCGGCTTGTAGGGGTCATGATAGCCGGGGAACACCAGTTCATACCCGACAGATATTTCCTTAATCCTTTTCAGAATAGAGATAACCTGCTCAGAAAGGGGCACAATATGCGGTGTACGCATTTTGGCACCTCGACTGGAATAACGTACGCCTGCAATCGCTTCGCGTGTGGCAGGTATCGTCCAGATCCGATTTCTGAAGTTAATCTCTGTCCAACGAGCATAGCGCAGTTCACTTGAGCGAATGAACACATGCAACGTCAGCAGGACTGCAAGCCTGGTGAGTTCCCGTCCTTGGTGATAACTGTCAATCCGTTCAAGCAGCTCAGGAAGGCGCTCCAGTGGCAGGGTGGGATAATGTCGTCTGGCGGGAGAAGCCGTCACGCCGTCAAGATTTGCAGCTGGGTTGATTTCGATTAACCCCTGATGAACAGCATAACGCATAATGTTGCTGAGGTGTTGCCGCGAGCGGGACGCAACTTCAAGCAAGCCCTTTTCCTCAATGCCTTTCAGTAATTCAATGAAATGACGTGATTTAAGCTCGGTAACTGGTAGATGCCCGATGGTCGGAAAGACATGTCTGTTCAGACGGGCAAGCACGCGATCTGCGGTATTCTGCGACCATTTTTTCTTGCTACTGTGCCACTCCAGTGCCACGGATTTAAACATTTTCTCCTGCATGCGCGAGCCGCGTTCAGCGGCACGTTGCTGCGCCGGGTTGATGTTCAGCGCCAGCATCTTACGGATGCCTTCGCGCTGCTGGCGGGCGTCAGACAGGGAGACGGCAGGGTAGGCACCCAGTGCAATACGGGATTCTTTGCCATTAATACGGTATTTAAGATACCAGAGACGGGAACCGCCTGGTTTGACCAGCAGATACAGACCGTGGGAATCGGAGACTTTAAAGGGTTTATCAGTGGGCTTGAGACTACGGATTTTTGCGTCGTTAAGGGACATATGGGGGTCACTCCATTATCGAACTAACCTGACCCCAGATTTGACCACCAATTTTTCCCGATGCAGAGGGTAAAATCAAAATGCACCGGGAAGAGTTTTCACGCTAACCTGTTGAATAAAAATAACATAAGGATTCGCAAGGATGCATGAAAGCAGGAAATTGGCTCCTCTGACTGGACTCGAACCAGTGACATACGGATTAACAGTCCGCCGTTCTACCGACTGAACTACAGAGGAATCGTGAGAACGAGGCGAATATTAGCGATGCCCACCCACAATGTCAAAGCCTGTTTTTTAAATTTGAAATCGTTTGCTGAAATAATCTGCATTTTGTCGTTTATTCCGATACAACTGGCTTTTTTTCACACTTTTGCGGCTCGGATCGAGGGTATTTCCATAGCCAACGTCCAGTAACCATTCGCCAGTAAAACAGCACGGCCCGCACAGCCCAGTCGGCAAACATTCCCATCCAGACGCCAACCACACCCCAGCCAAGCATGATTCCCAGCACATAACCGACTACAACCCGACA
Organism: Escherichia sp. E.sYA108; assembly: GCF_011754335.1. Classification (NCBI taxonomy): domain Bacteria; kingdom Pseudomonadati; phylum Pseudomonadota; class Gammaproteobacteria; order Enterobacterales; family Enterobacteriaceae; genus Escherichia; species Escherichia sp. E.sYA108. The sequence goes on from NZ_JAAQVZ010000001.1 coordinate 2,034,017, forward strand.
ACTCCACATGCTCAACATCGAAACCCACATGGCGTAACGGGCATCACGAGCACCTTTAAATCCAGCGGGTAGCACCCATGAGGCGGACCAAATAGGCATAAATAAAGCATTTAGCCAAATCAGAATCACAACGACGTGTTTAACCTGTGGATCCTGGGTGTAAAACGATGCCATAACCCCGGCAAAGGGAGCCGTTAGCCAGGCGATGGCCGTTAATCCAAGAGTGGACAGCCAGAACACATGCCGCAACTGAATCTCTGCTTGCGCTATCTGCCCTACCCCCAACCTTCGGCCTGTAATGATCGTAGAAGCAGAACCGAGCGCACTTCCGGGTAAGTTGATAAGAGCCGCAATTGAGAACGCGATAAAATTTCCGGCAATAACGCTGGTCCCCATCCCGGCAACGAACATTTGGGTTAATAACCGACCACTGGTAAATAACACTGATTCGACACTCGCTGGAATACCAATCCCCATGACTTCCCAGATAATGCTAAAATTCAGCGGTTTAAAATAGCTCTTTAACGAAATCCTTAGCGCAGGATTAAAACCAATCGCCAGCACCCACAAAATTGCAACTGCGCCAATATAACGAGAAATGGTTAAACCCAACCCAGCCCCGACAAATCCCAGTCCCGGCCAGGAGAAAAGGCCGTAAATCAATATGCCGCTAATAATAATATTAAGAATATTCAGGCTACCGTTAATCAGTAGCGGTATTTTCGTATTCCCTGCACCACGAAGTGCCCCGCTACCAATAAGAGTGATGGCAGCTGCTGGATAACTGAGTACGGTCAGCTCCAGATAAGTCAACGCCAGTGCTTTAACGTCTGTCGTGGCATCACCCGCGACGAAATCAATAATTTGTTCGCCAAAATGATGAATTAGCGTTGCCAACAGTACGGCAAACAACGTCATGATCACCAATGACTGCCGCGTCGCCACCCTCGCTCGTCGTCGATCTCGCTTACCGAGACTAAATGCTACAACGACAGTAGTACCAAGATCGATAGCTGCAAAAAAAGCCATAATGACCATATTGAAGCTGTCCGCCAACCCCACGCCGGCCATCGCATCTTTTCCCAGCCAGCTGACCAGAAAAGTGCTCAGGACCCCCATCAACAGGACACAGGCGTTCTCCATGAAGATAGGAACAGCAAGCGGGGTTATCTCGCGCCAGAACAACACTTTGTAGCTCTTGCGTTTAGAGTGCCAGCGAGTGCCGTGAACAACCTGGCGTAAAGCAGAGGAGATATTCAAAGCCGACCTTAATTGCAGAAAGTGAAACCACATTTCAAATGATGAGGGAGAATCAGCAAAGCTGCAAAGATTTTCGCCAACAAATTGTCTGCAAATGCAACAAACTGTTGATAGAAACGGCAAACAGTTGGGAAATTTAAAAATCGGGTTTGACAAAATATTTTTCGCCGTTAAGATGTGCCTCAACAGCGATTCCTCTGTAGTTCAGTCGGTAGAACGGCGGACTGTTAATCCGTATGTCACTGGTTCGAGTCCAGTCAGAGGAGCCAAATTTCTGAAAAGCCCGCTTTTATAGCGGGCTTTTTGCTATATCTGATAATCAATTTCCTCTTCACTGTTTTCCATCACCTGGCGCTTGATATCCTCAACTGACAGTCCTGCATTACAAAGTTCCAGAAAGCGCCAGACATAGTTACGCTGAAGTTGCCCTCGCTTCAGTCCCAACCAGACAGTATTAGCATCGAAAAGATGCCGCGTATCCAGGCGGATTAAATTCTTTTCCTCTTGTTCGCCGCTGGATTGTTCGGCAACTAATCCGATCCCAAGCCCAAGAGCAACATAGGTTTTAATGACATCAGAATCCTGTGCACTTAATACAATATCTGCCGGCAAACCTTTGCGGGCAAATGCGTCATCAATGCGTGAGCGCCCCGTAATCCCCTGTCGGTAAGTAATTAACGGCCACTTCGCTATTGATTCCAGCGTCAACGGTGTAATTTGCGTCAAGGGATGATCGAGTGGAACAAGCAAACTATGGTGCCAACGAAACCACGGGAAGGCGACGAGCTGCGGGTCATTACTCAAACGCTCGCTGGCGATACCAATATCAGCTTCGCCATTTTGCAACAACGTCGCAATTTCCTGTGGTGTACCCTGGATTAGCTCCAGCCGAACCTCCGGGAAAAGTTCGCGAAAAGCTTTAATGACCTCAGGCAAGCTATAACGTGCCTGAGTATGCGTCGTTGCAATAGTGAGAACGCCAGACGTATCGTTGGTAAACAGGTCTGCGAGCCGACGAACATTACTGGCTTCATTCAGAATGCGTTCTGCAATGACCAGTAATGCTTTGCCCGGTTCAGTCATGCCCAGCAGTCGCTTACCTCGTCGAACAAATATTTCGATGCCAAGTTCATCCTCCAGTTCCCGAATATGACGGCTAACGCCTGACTGTGAGGTAAAAAGCATATTCGCAACCTCTGTCAGGTTGTAATCCTGACGTGCAGCCTCGCGGATTATCTTTAGTTGTTGGAAATTCACGGTAAACTCCGGGCAGTTCAGATATCCCGTTATTGTTAAAGTCTAATGCCCGGCATAACAAATAATAAAAACCCGCATCTTATTCCATCCCGATATAACGCTTAGCTCACCAATTGCCACTGCCTTTTTTCCATCACTGGAGAACTAATCACTGACATTAACAACTCTTTCACTGCCTGTGCCTGTGGTGACAAGTTTGCTCTGGCGGGTAAATTTAAGGACAAAGAGAGACTCATTGAAGGAGTGGTAATGCGTGACATCCACCCATTTACTGCGCCACATAACGAACGCGCAGCCGATTCAGGTAATATTGCAACGCCCATGCCGCTGGCAATCGCTGCGGTAAGCGTGGCAATAGACTCAATTTCACCAATGACTTTTGCCGTGAGCCGCCGTAGGGAAAAAGCCTCATCAACACGAAGTCTAACAGCGCTGTAATCACTGGGGAGAAAAAGGTTCATTTGCGCAATAGCATTAACATCAACGCTTTGCCCCGGGCAATCTTGAGTTCCTACCAGGAAAAGATCTTCTCTCAGCAAAGCCTGACTGGATACCCCAGCCACAGGGGAATGCTCATAAATCACCGCCATATCGAGTTGGTGATTTATCAGTTTTTCGTTAAGCACTGCACCACTATTTTCATGAAGATAGATAACGACCTCCGGGAATTCAGCGCGAACCGCCTGTAATAAGGGCATGGTGATGGATGACGCAGCGGTTCCTGGCGCAAAGCCAATCGAGACTTGCCCCGATAATGACTGACCAACGTTATGCACCGCCAGTTGGGCCTGCTCACACTGACGTAAAATGGCCCGTGCATGGGTATAGAGAATTTTTCCGGCGCCTGTTGGCGTAACGCCCCGTTTTGTGCGAATCAAAAGCTGTTGATTTAACTCACCTTCCAGTGTGGCAACCTGCTGGCTGAGCGCTGGTTGTGCAATATGCAATACTTCAGCAGCCTGGGTCAGGCTACCAATATCTACAATTTTTACGAAGTATTTCAGGCGTCTGAAGTTCATGTTGCCTCCGGTTTTTAAGAATCGGCCCAAGTGCCGCCATTACTTACAACCAGAATGCAAGATGCTTGCCAGTTCTATTTTAGCGTTGATGCGCAAGCTAACCAACTGTCAAATAAGAGATTATGATAGATTCGTCATTGGCCCTTTTTATCAGCAGTCGCATTCACCTGCCCTATAAAAGGGGGGTATGCACCACGATGGTTCATTACCCAATAAGATTGAAAGCTCACCACTTTGTTGAAATTGTCAGCAAACAAACAAAAAAATGCATTTCACCCTTTGACATCACCATGCACTGCCATTAATATGCGCCCCGTTCACACGATTCCTCTGTAGTTCAGTCGGTAGAACGGCGGACTGTTAATCCGTATGTCACTGGTTCGAGTCCAGTCAGAGGAGCCAAATTTTAGTTTTGAGACATCTCTATGAGTCTCAGGACAGTTAAAAAATAAAAATTATTTTTACCCGGTCACTTTGTAAAAAAGTGGTCGGGTTTTTGATTTCTGTGTTTCGTGCGCTTAATCGAGTCTCACGCTTCAGTGAGCAAATTGCCCCTCCCCAACAGACATCACGATTCACAAGGTCAAAAATTCTGTTCCATGAAGTACCGTACAAAGATAAAGAGAAAAATGCCTTATGCGGGATGTAGCTGTCGCGTCTTTATCGGGAAACTATACGTAATTGCCACTTTGTCTTCGGTAATCAGAAAAAGAAGACCTGCCATTTTAATAAATATTATTTCTCTGGGAACGGGGATTTTTTATAAGCAATATGACGAGTTAAACATTATATTTTTATAAGGATTATATGAGATTAAAGAAATCTGCCATAAAGACAGATTTCTTTAACATATAATTAGAGATTTGCGACGTTATGATAAACTTTTTGTACATCGTCGTCATCTTCAAGGGCATCAACAAGCCCTTCAAAGATTTCTAAATCTTCTGGGGAAAGCTCAACTTCAGATTGAGCAATCATTTCTAATTCTGTTGTTGAGAACTCAGTGATTCCAGCTGCTTTTAGCGCCGCGATTCCTTTATGAAGGTCAGTAGGTTCAGTATAAATAACAATATTACCTTCTTCTTCAGTTACATCACGAACATCAACTTCAGCTTCAAGCAAAATTTCAAAAATATGGTCAGGGTCTGTTCCTTTAAATACAATCACACCCGTATTGTCAAACATATAGCTGACAGAACCTGCCGCTCCGATATTGCCGCCTTTTTTATTGAAAATTGTGCGAACGTTAGCAATCGTACGGTTAACATTTGAAGTCAATGTCTCAGCAATAATCATTGAGCCATTAGGACCAAAGCCTTCATAACGTCCCTGTACGAACGTTTCATCTCCACCGCCTTTGGCTTTATCAATTGCTTTATCAATAACGTGCTTTGGAACTTGTGCCTGCTTTGCACGTTCAATAACGAATTTTAAAGATGTGTTTAATTCTGGATCGGGTTCACCTTGTTTGGCAGCAGCATAGATTTCTACACCGAATTTTGCATAAATTTTAGACGTTGCACCGTCTTTAGCCGTTTTTTTAGCAACAATATTGGCCCATTTACGTCCCACTGGAATGATCTCCTCGAAAATTTATTTACATTACTGGTAAATCGTTAACATGTGTTAATTCAGCATATTATATCATAACAGGAAAAATCTCGTCTATTAGAAATAAAAATATTCTAAAGCCATAATCTTATATTTAATTTTATAAAAACTAATGTTGTTGGCGGGATTTTTTATAATTGTGTTTTGAAAGCATACTTGCTTTTAATATGTGGAAATCATTAAGACGATAATAAAACTCGCATCTGCCCAAGGAAGCAAACAGCCCGCGTTTATTGCAGGCTATTTGCCAGATGTCTTACTTAATCCTTCACATCTATTTCTGATAAGAAGGTTCATAACTTATTATCGGAACGGCGGCTCATTAAAGGTTCGTAATTTACGTGAATGCAGTCGGTCGCCTTCTGCGCGCAGCAAATCGATCGCCCGAATGCCAATTTGCAGGTGTTCGGAAATAGCGCCTTCATAAAAACGGTTAGCCTGGCCGGGAAGCTTAATCTCACCATGTAACGGTTTATCTGAAACACACAGTAGTGTCCCGTATGGCACGCGGAAACGATATCCTTGCGCGGCAATGGTTGCACTTTCCATATCAATTGCTACGGCCCGGCTTAAGTTAAAACGAAGTGCAGAAGCTGAGTAACGTAACTCCCAGTTCCTGTCATCTGTGGTTACCACAGTACCTGTACGCAGCCGCTGTTTGACTTCCTCACCAGGCCTGCCGCTGACTAACTTGGTAGCGTCATAAAGCGCACGTTGCACTTCAGCAATGCTCGGAATAGGAATATCGGGCGGCAGAACCGCATCAAGAACGTGGTCATCGCGTAAATAAGCGTGTGCAAGGACATAATCTCCAATGGCCTGGCTTTCACGTAATCCGCCACAGTGACCAATCATCAACCAGACATCCGGGCGTAGCACTGCCAGATGATCGCAGATGGTTTTAGCATTGGACGGTCCCACGCCAATATTCACCAGAGTAATACCCCGACCATCAGCGGTAATTAAATGCCATGCTGGCATCTGGTGTTTTTTCCATGCAAGGTCGGAAATGGCTTCTTCTGGCGCTTCGGTTTCGGCAGTGATCCAGTTCCCGCCAGCACAAGAAAGGGCAATGTAGGGACTATCAGGATCGAGGATCTGGCTGCATCCCCAACGAACGAATTCATCCACATAACGTGTGTAGTTGGTAAACAAGACGAACGGTTGAAAATGTTCTACTGGCGTACCGGTATAATGGCGCAACCGTGCGAGGGAAAAATCAACCCGGCGAGCATCAAAATGCGATAACGGGGAGAATTCCGTTGGATGATAAATGCCGTCTGCAGTTTCATCGCCGATTTGCGCCAGTTCTGTTGTCGGGAAGTAGCGAGTTAAACCAGCGCTCATTGAGCGATCAAGTGTTAATTCAGAGCCATCGATGACATAAGGATAAGGGATTTCATGCTGCGAGGGTTGCACAGAGATATGCGCACCATAATCCTGATACAGCAACGTAAGTTGTTCATTGAGATACGAACGAAAGAGAGTAGGGCGAGTAATCGTGGTGGTGTAACTGCCTGCGTGAGTAAAACGACCAAATGCGCGCGTTTTGGGGGGATTAGTTGTGCTACCGTCCCAGGTTACGGTCAGTGATGGATAGACAAAAAGACCTTGTTTGCGGGCGTTTTCATCAGGTAATTCGCCACTTGTAATATATTTGCCAATGGCGTTGCGTAAAGCAACTACAGATTGCTCATACAGCGCGTCGAGTTTATCCAGTGCCTGAGCTGGGGTCAGACCGGAGCCCTTATTATTCATGTGTGTCTCCTGTTCCATACAATTACCGCACATCCGATAGTATGTCACAGGAATGTGAAACAAAAGTGTAAGGCGAAGATCGGATGATCTTCGCCAGGCTATTAAGCGCGTTGATTGTCTTTCATCAACAAAGCGGTCATTGCGGAAATCAGGCATCCAGCCAGCAAATAAATAGCGACGCTATGCCAGTTCCCGGCAAAGTAAGTGATGAGTGCAGCGGCAATAAAAGGCGTAAATCCACCGCCAACCACACTGGCAACCTGATAACCGACTCCAGCACCACTGTAGCGATAACTGGCACCAAACATTTCGGTAAACATCGGTTGTTGCACACACACCACCATGTCATGCGCAATGTTTGCCAGCATTATGGAGAAGAAAACTATCCAGAAAATAGATTGTGCTTCAAGCGCCATAAAGAAAGGAAATGCGCTCAACGTTCCGATCAACGCGCCTGTGATATAAACCCTGCGCCGACCAAAACGATCGGCAAGCCAGGCAAAACAGGGAATTGTCAGGCAGCTTAATCCACCGACCAGCAAACCAATATTAAGGAAAAGTTCGCGCGGTAACCCCATATTCTGGGTTGAATAATTAAGTGCAAAGGCAGTAACAATGTACATCGTCAGCAACTCGCACAGTCGTAGTGCAATAATCTTCAGAAAAGCACCGGGATGTCGTAACAGAGCTTCGATAACCGGGATGCGTTTTTTCGCGGCCGCTTGATTATGTTGCTGTTGTTCAAATTCCGCGGACTCCTCCATGCCATTGCGCACCCACAATGCTCCCAGTACCAGTACGATGCTAAACAGGAAAGGAATGCGCCAGCCCCAGCTTAAAAACTGTTCGTCAGTCGTCATCATACTGATCAATGAAACCAGTCCGGTTGAAAGCAGTAAACCTACTCCGTAGCCAACTTGTACACCGCTACTGTAAAAGGCTTTTTTATTTTTCGGCGCACTTTCAACGGAAAGCAACGCTGCGCCTCCCCATTCGCCGCCGACGGCAAATCCCTGAATGGCACGCAGTGTCACCAGCAAAATAGGTGCCCACCACCCAATGGTCGAGAATGAAGGAAGAATACCAATCAAGGCTGTCGCGATGCCCATCATCCAGACGGTCAGCATTAACATGCGCTTACGTCCCAGCCGGTCACCAAAGTGACCGAAAATGACACCGCCGAGCGGTCGGAAAAGGAAGCCGACACCAAAGGTGGCAAATGCGGCGAGCGTTCCCATCGCCGGGCTTACTTGCGGGAAAAACTCGCGATTAAACACCAGTGCGGCGGTAATGCCATAGAGTAAAAAATCATACCAGTCGACGACGGCACCAGCGAAACTGCCTAACGCAGCTCGTCGGGCGCGACTTAACGAAAGCGTCCCTTCATCGGGACGAGTGGAGATGAGCGTGGAGTCCATAATGATCCTGTTTGTACTGTCTTTTTATAATTAGTATGGAAAAGGTAACTCACATTGCCGTCGATCTATAAACGAACCTTATGAGACTACCTCGACAGAGCGCATCTGCAAATGATTTTATGGCTGATTAGCGGCAACATGAAAAATTCGATGGAAGATGAAAGCGCAGGAGTTGCTGGTGTTGTTTAAGGATTAAGCAGAGGGCCCACAGGTTCGAGATATGAAACATAAAAGTCCGCATATGCACAAAATTGCACCCTGATGATTCTGATAGACTGCATTGCATTATAACCAGTAGGGAGGCGAGGTTAGTTATGTTTTTAGTATCATTGTTGAGACGTATTGCATTTAGTTACTACGATTATAAAGCTTATAATTTTAATATTGAAAAAACAGACTTTGTTGTCATACATATTCCCGATCAGATTGGCGATGCTATGGCCATCTTTCCTGTTATTCGGGCGCTTGAATTGCATAAAATTAAGCATCTATTAATTGTTACGTCGACAATTAATTTAGAAGTCTTTAATGCGCTCAAACTTGAACAGACTAAATTAACATTAGTCACAATGACTATGCAGGATCACGCAACATTAAAAGAAATAAAAGATTTAGCGAAGAACATAACACTGCAATACGGTACGCCGGATCTTTGTATAGAGGCGATGCGTAAAAAGAACCTGAAAACGATGATATTTATCAGTCAGTTGAAAGCAAAAACGAATTTCCAGGTCGTCGGTTTAACCATGAAGTGCTATTCCCCTTTGTGTAAGAACGCGTCCCGGATGGATCAGAATCTCCGGACTCCTGTACCCATGACATGGGCATTTATGATGCGTGAGGCGGGTTTTCCGGCAGTCAGGTCAATATATGAATTGCCATTAAGCGATGATGTACTCGATGAGGTACGCGAGGAAATGCGATCGTTAGGATCTTACATTGCGCTCAATTTAGACGGTAGCTCGCAGGAACGTACATTTTCATTATCGATTGCAGAAAATCTAATAGCAAAAATTCAAAGTGAAACAGATATTCCAATAGTGATCGTTTATGGACCCAAAGGGGAAGATAAAGCCAGGGCATTAGTGGATTGTTATAATAATGTCTACCGTTTATCCTTATCACCCTCGATTAAACGTTCAGCAGCAATCATAAAAGATGCTTATATTGCAATAACTCCTGACACCTCAATATTACATATGGCAAGTGCCTATAATACCCCTGTTGTTGCAATTTATGCTGATTACAAAACGCGATGGCCCGCAATGGCCGATGTTTCGGAGTCAGTCGTCGTTGGGCAAAAAATTGACAATATAAGTCTGGATGAATTCGCAAAGGCATTAAAAAGTGTTTTGGCGAGAATTTGAGGCAGTACTTATGCATAGTAATGCCGATCTGTTATGAACGGTGGTGTCATCAATACTCTGAGGCTGGTCAATCATCACAGAAAACCAGCCTTTGGATCAAAGCAATACTCACCGAAAATGATCATAGTCACACCGAACGCGATTCAGGAGGAACTGTTTGGTAAATAGCACCACCGGATCTTGGGGGCGCTGTGATTATTACAGTATTGCTATCACCGTCATTTTTGAATGTCACTTTACCAGTAGCATCAACGCCTACCCAGGAGGCCGAGCTTGAAAACGAATAATCAGCCGCCGTTTTTCCTGGTGCAAAGTTGTCATTATTCAACTGATAATACGCCCCGGTAAATCCCTGCGAAGGGAATGAAGCTGTCGGTAGGTTTGCACTATTCACTGACACTGTACCCGTCATTGGTCTGGTTTCCGCGCTAATGAATTCTATCGTGGTACTCAGACCCGCCTGATGAACACCATTCAATACGGGGATCAGCGTTGCGATACCCTCTCCGCCTCCTGTAACAGTAGCTTTGTAATCACCGTTGATATTTTGACTGTAATCAATTGCGCTAATTTTCATATAGGGCACGTTTGTACCTGATTGCACAAATTCTATCCCTTAAGAAACTTTGATCGGATTGCCTGATATATCGTGCAGAACAAGATGTAGCTCAGCACTATCGGTAAAGTCCCCTTTCAGTGATGACTGGTTGTTCTTAAGGATGGACTGCGAGGCGTCTGCTGGGCCTGCCACTAGCGATATATCTACTGTTTGCATTCCACCTGCGCTTGTGACTGCGCTTACAGTGACGCTCCCCGTTATCTCACCTTTCACGCTTGTTGTCGCGATTCCGTTTTGATCGGTCACCGCTGTTAATGACGTTAATGTGGTGGAGCCGCTTTTTAAGGCGAAGTACACAGTGGGACCTTCGATCAGGTTACCACTGCCATCCTCAACCGTTGCCTTTAAGGTACTTAAATCACTGTTGGTGGCGGCGATAGTCGACGGATCAGCGATAAAGCTAGCAACATGTGCGGTGCTTGGGTTGCCAGTAACCTTCACGGTTGTCTGTGTCTGTATTGTGACGCCGTTATGGAACGATGCAGTCACCGTATATGTACCGACTTTATTGCTGGTCAGAACGACTGGAGCCTGACCTGAAGAGTTGGTTCTCACTTTTCCGCCACTTAACGTCGCACCTTCTAGCGTTACGCTAAAGTTGATGACCTGACCCTCCACTGGAGTGCCATTTGCAGAGGTTAGCGTTGCCGTCAGAGTAGCGCCTTTAGGAGCATTGACACCGATAAGCGGACTGGACGTGAGTGTCAGTTTTTCATCAATAGCCTCCAGTTGTTTCTCAAGTGAAGCTCCATTCGCTAGGGATGCTTTTACAGTATACGAGCCGTTTCTTTCAGGCGTCATGGTGACCTCGGCTACTCCCTGCGTATTAGTAGAGACCGTATTCTGGCTGATGATCATTTGCGAGGATGGCGCTGCACTGAATGTCGCGGGTTGATGCGTCACCGGGTTGCCAAACTGGTCGTTAACGTGAGCTTTAACTGCTATGTCTTGTGCGACCATGACCTGACCTTCAGGTATCTCCTGACTGGTAATCGTCGCAGAATTAACATCTACCTTGGCATTCAGTAATCGCGAGATGACTTCAGTAGGTTTATCTGCCAGAGAGGCTGAAACTGTTTTTAGTCCGACCTCGGTGCTTGTCACAAGAATTTCAGCGAAAACCTGATCATCCGTTTCAACGCTGGTGCTGCTTAGCGTGACGGAGGTTCCGCGGAAATTAACTTTTATACCTTCTACTGGGTTGCCGTTTCCATCAGTCACTGTTGCCTGTAGCCTGGTCATTCCAATGTTATTGGCGATGAAATTGTCCTCGGTAACGTTAAGATTAACCTGCGCAGTGAGCGTATCCGCAGTAAAGTTCACCACCAACTGCTCACTCTTACCGCCAACCATCGATGCTGTCACGGTATGAGCGCCTGCTTTTGTACCTTTCAGCGTGACTTTCGCTTTGCCATCGGCATCAGTAACCGCTTTGTCGCCATCGCTCAGCGTGAAGTTCGCCTTCACATCTTCCGGTAGAGTAAATGTTACCTCAGTGTTGGCTATCGCATTGCCCTCTGTATCAGCGACGGTGCTGTTAGTGTCGTGAGATCGTTATTGTCGGCAATCACCGGATCCTTCGAGGCTGCCAGCGTGATTTCAGCATTCGTGACGTTCGGCACATAGTTCACTGTTTGTTGCATCGAATCGCCATTTTCGAGGGTTGCCGTCACGGGAGTTCTTCAGGCTGAAATCTTCATCCACGCCCAGCGTGATTCTTGCGGTACCGAAGCGGCTTAACCAGTCTGTCATTACCCCTGAAGCCTGAGAAGAGGCCCATCCACGTGCTATGTTTGCCGCTTGCTCGCTGTTCATATCTTCGGCGAGCAGAGATCCAATTAGCTGTGAAGTACTGGCTATCTGTTGCTCAAGGTTGCCACTGCTGTTACCCGGCGGCGGGGTTAAATTTTTTTCACTAACTTGTGCCGGGACATCCAGTTCATCACCCGGGCGGACATTACGAACAAACGTACGAAACTGGTTGAGTTTGCGTAACAGGGGGGTATCTATAATTTGTTGCACAGGACAAATATATCTGGCTTCTGTACAGAGTCTTAAATTTTGACCATAAATAAAACCGTCCCTGTCAAGCATGCATAGTTTATCAAGTAGGTCTCCCACAAACTGCCTGAATTTTATTTTTCCATTAAAAGTTTGTATCTTCTTAAGTATCACAGGAGACTGGAAATAGACCGATAGTAGGATGTTGCCACTCAAGGCATGACGATAAATATCGCTAGGAGTAATTTTTTGTTTTATGGCTTTGGTAGTGATCTCAACTGCTTCCGTTATAGTGACCCATGTTGACATATAATGAGTTATAAGCAAAGGCTGATATTTTTTTGACATAATATTATCTCCTTCTACACAACAATTCGTTCCTTTAAGGAAAAAGATTGGTGTCACAAGTATTTATCTATGATTAATCAGAGGGTTTATGACAGAGAAAAGGATGTATATTTCTGAGTAAACATGTACAGGCCTATGGGGTGACTATTTAATGAGTAAATGCCGAATGATTTTCGGGGTGATGATTATAACTTGAGGAAAAATCCCAGCGTGGTTTGAGTAGTGTACCTGAGTGATATTTGTGTTATGTATGCATTGATTGCAGCAGAATAAATATAGTTCAGGCTAGTATAGTTTGTGGTAGCTATGAGAATATATAATCTATTTTACCTATAAAATAATTTATATGTATGGTTTTTTTTTAGGTTGTTTGTCTGTGCTTTTATATTCTGGAGATGTGCCTTGTATATAGGATTGTTTGTTGGTTGTATTTTTTAATGTTGCACTGTTGTGAATTTTTATTTTGATATGATTATTTCTTTAGTATAAGGAGAGAAAGGAACGAGAAAGTTAAATCTATTTATCCTAATCGCAATTTCATTGTTTAAATAATCACTATGGATTAATATTTTTTGCGACTTTGCTGAGTTACTGGTTTTAACTAGTGGTGTAAAAGGGATACCTTTTCGGTATCCCTTTTACAATAATCAGAAGAAATCAATTCGCGTATTGATACCGACGGTGCGACCCATATTGACCTGCGCGACGGCGCTGCTGCCGTTCATGTAGCCATAGGTACGGTAACGACGGTCGAACAGGTTATCGACATAGACGGAAATGTTCATCCGTTCAGTCGCCTGCCAGCCCAGGCTGCTGTCCAGGGTGGCATAGGTGCCTTGCCGCAACTGGTTGTCGCCATCGAAATAATGCGGCCCGACCAGATTAACCGCCAGTCGGGGCATCAGTGCGCCATAGCGCGTATCAATCACGCCGTTCACGCTGCTTCCCGCGCCATAAAGTGGTACGAACGGCACCCGGTTACCGTGATACAACTCACTGTCATTGGTGAATTCGGAACGGATCACGTTGCCATTGATATCCCATGACCAGCCTGGCGCAAACCGCCACTTCGCTTCAAGCTCAACGCCGGTGGCGTCGGCTTTACCCGCATTGCTTAATGTCTGCATCCCGACCGGGCCAGAGTAAAGCTGCATGTCTTTGGTGTGGGTATAAAACGTCGCGGCTTGCAGCGTGACGTCAGCGGTTTCGTAGCGGGTGCCAAGTTCATAGTTGATGGATTTCTCGGCGACGAACGGTTTGGCATCAAGACCCGCAGTAGGCACGATGTTGTACCCGGAAGGTTTATATCCCTGGGCTACACGGGTATACACTCTCCAGTCATCGGTCAGCATATAGCCTGCGGATAGCTGCCCGAGCACCTGATCGTCATTGCTCTTACCCTGGTCGCCAAACGGGTTGCCGAGCATGCTGCCGTGATATTGTGTACTGGATTTATCATGCGAGAAGCGCACGCCGCCGCCGATATCAAAACGATCGGTTAAATGCCAGGTCAGGTCACTGTATGCGGCCAGCGTTTCAGCGGTGGTATAGCCGGTACTGCTTAAATAAGGCATTGTCGGCATGTCGTAGGCTGAATTTAACTTCTCGCGGGTGTTCTGCCGGTACAGCCCAAACACCATATCAACGGTACGCGCATCGCCCAGGGTTGCGGCGCGCAGCTCCTGCACATCCTGATTCCAGCGCTGAGGCATATTGACGATTAACGAACCGGAAGGGAAGGTGCGCGAATAATGCTGCTGCTGCCAGGCGCTGATCAGGTTGAAAACCCAGTCATCGGTGGTGTATTTCCCACTCAGGGTCTGGCTGTCAGTGCAGCGCCGCATGTACGGGTCTGGTGAACCATCGCTGATCGACAGCTTACGGCCCTTAATATCATTCCATCCCACATAGGCATCCTGGGTGGCGCGGGTACATTCGCGTGAGGCGGCAAAGCCCATTTCCCAGGGCTGATCGTCCGGCGCCAGACGCAGTTTCACATTCCCTATGCTGGCGCGGGTGCCGCCTAAGTCATCGCTTCCCGTCGCGGGGTTAATCATGTCGCCGTCATCAACCTGGCGTAACAGGGTGACGCTGCCGTACAGCAGGCCATCCTGAATGGGGCCGCTCAGGTTGAACTTACTTCGATAACTGTCGCGGCTACTGACGCCGCCTTCAATATAGCCGCGCGGCGTGCTGTCCGGCTGCTGGGTGACGATGTTGATGATCCCGCCCTGAGCGCTTTTGCCATATAACGTTCCCTGTGGGCCTCGCAGCAACTCCACGCTTTGCACATCGGTAAGCGCCTGGATGGTGTTGGTGGAAAGCTGAGGGACGCCATCGACATACAGGGTGACGGCGGGGTTATAGAAGTCCTGCGCTGAAGAGACGCCGCGTAGCGAGATCGTCGAAAAAAGCATGTTGCCGCTATTTTCAATATTGAGCCCGGGCAAGACTCTGGGGAGTTTGTCGCTGGCGGTGACGCCGGCGTCGCTTAATTCCGGCGCGCTGACAACAGTAGATGAGACGTTGTTGGCTGATGCCGAGCGGGAAGATTGTTTACTGGCGGTAACCACCAGCGTGCTTTCGTCTTGCTGTGAAGTCTGGGCATTAGCAATGGCGGGGAGCAATAATCCCCCCAAGGCCAGAGGATAAAGCCGTGTCATTTTCATTGTTGTGAGTCCCTGTAAGACGGCGAAACGCCAAAAATACCGACAATGGTGAATTGAAAATGATAACTATTTCTAATAGTGGTGCTACCCGAAACGGGTTTATTTCAACCTGTTTCGGGTCGGTTTGCGCTTATTGGGCAGAATGGCGATAACGGTCGACGGCGAGAGCCGTCAGGCGTTTTTTGTCTATCTTGCCGACGGCGGTGAGCGGCCAGTGGTCCAGAAACTCGATTTGGTCAGGAATTTTCCACGCGCTGAGCCCCATACGGGTCAGTTGTTGACGCAACTGCTGATAGTCAGTTGGCACCTGCTGCGCGATGATAAACGCGCAAATCCGCTCGCCAAGCAGCGTGTCCGGCGCGGCGACCACCGCGCAATCTTGCACTTCCGCTAAACGCAGCAGTGCCGATTCCACTTCAGCCGCGGCTATTTTTTCTCCGGCGCGGTTGATCTGCTCTTTTATGCGTCCCTCAACGTGCAGGTTCCCCACCTCATCCAGCCTGACATTGTCGCCTGTGCGGTAAAACCCTTGCGCGGTAAAGGCCTGCGCATTGTGGGCAGGGGCGCGGTAATAGCCCGAAATGGTATAAGGGCCGCGCGTTAACAATTGCCCGGTTTCGCCCGGCGCGACGTCGTTCTCGTCTTGATCAACGATGCGGATTTCATCCAGAGGGGACAACGGGCGCCCCTGGCTGTGGAGAATGGTGGCATGCGGATCGTCCAGCCGGGTAAAACAGAGCAGGCCTTCCGCCATACCGAAAACCTGTTGCAGGGTACAGTCAAAGGTGGCGATAACCTGCTCAGCAAGCGTCGGGTCGAGCCGGGCGCCGCCTGCCTGAATGACGCGCAGCGACGAAAGGTCGCTGTCTTCCCACTCCCTGGCCTGCACCCATAATTGCGCCAGCGCCGGAACCAGGGCGACGTGAGTCACTCTTTCCTGCGCGATTAAAGGCATCACCTCATCACAGCTGGCGCTGTCGGTCAGCACCACTTTTCCGCCGCAGGCAAGCGTTCCCAGAATACCGGGGCAGGCCAGCGGAAAGTTATGCGCCACCGGGAGGACGGCGAGATACACGCTCTGTTGGCTGATGCCGCACAGTTCAGCAGAAGCGCTGAAGTTATAGCTATAGTCGGCATGTCGGCGCGGGATGAGTTTGGGCGTGCCGGTTGTGCCGCCTGAGAGCAACAACAACGCGGTGGCGGAAACATCAGGCTGCGGCCATGCCTGTCGCTCACCGTGAAGGGAGAAGAGCGGCGTAAAATCGTCGCTCACGGTCTCTCCAGCGACCAGAACATGACGCAAGCAGGCGTGTTTGTGCGCCATCTGTCGGGCCAGCTCTGCGTGGTTTTCCCCGTGAATAACGTAAGCGACGGGTTGCGCCAGCTCAATCAGCGCGTCGATATCCAGCGCCCGTTGCGAGGGCATCGCCAGCACGGGGATAACGCCCAGTCTTAACAAGGCGAACAGCAGGGTAACAAACGCGTTGTCGTTGGGAAGCTGCACAATTACATGCTCCCCCGAACGCAAACCCAGTGATGACAGACCTGCGGCAAGTTCGTCAACTTGTGCATCAAGCGCGCTGTAGGTTAACGACCCCTTTGCATCAACGACGGCAATTCGCGAGGCATAACGGGCCGCCCAGTGGCGCAACTGTTCGGCAATGGGTAAGGGATACTGTTCAATCAGAGATTCAAAGGAAGAATTCATGCGTCACCTTTCTGAAGTACTGGGCTGTTTTTGCCACGCGGTCATTGCAGAAAATGCGTGGGGAAAATGGCGGACAATCTGCGTAAAAAAGGACCGGGCTTGTTGAATGGGATAGAAATGATCGCCGTCAATCACCACCGGGCCTGTAACGTGGCTCAGCCACTGACGCCAGGCATCGACCTGCTGCCAGGAGGCTTCGCGATCGTGGCTGCCGCACAATAACAGCGCAGGCGTGCGCAGCGGCGGACAGACGTCGGGCGAGTCGTAGTGATAGCTCTCGGTGGCGTAAAAATCAGCGCGCAGAAGAGGAAGAAACAGCGACATTAATTCCTGGTTTTCCCGCAGTTCAGGAGAACATCCGCCAATGTCTATCAGCTCAGCGATAAAGTCGGCATCATCGCGATGGCTGAGCTGGCGTTCAGAATGCAGATGCGGGGCATGGCACCCGGAAATAATCAGTCCTTGTGGCGCAAGCCCCCGTTGCTCCAGAAGTCGGCAGGTTTCAAACGCCACCTGCGCCCCCATGCTGTGCCCGGCGAGTAAAAGCGGCGTGTCAGGCGATACGGATGCTTCCAGCTCGTTCGCCAGCAGTGCCGCCAGTTGTGTAATGCTTCTGAGCGGTTCCAGATGGCGAAGGCGATCGCGCCCCGGCCAGGTCACCAGAGAAAGCGCGCAATCAGCCAGTTGCTCAGCTTGCCAGTGGCGAAACGCGCTACTGCTGCCGCCAGCGAAAGGGCACATGACCAGATGCGCAGTATTGCCGTTCCGGGCGGGCCACAGCGGGATGCACATTGCAGATTGCGTCACAGCGCCTCCTTATCATCATCGTTGTAGAAACCGGCTAACCGGTCGTGGTGCGGCGGCGTCAGGCGTCTGATCTCCGCATTGCCGGTCTTACGTAAAATCTGCTGCCATAAACGTGATAACGCGATCTGATGTACGCTTTGGCAGGCCGCTGGTGGATGTTCGCCCGCCAGATGGCTGCGCAACTGGTGTAGCAACCAGCTGACGCCCTCCGGCCCGGCGGTTTCGCAGCAGTCGCGCCAGCTCAGGGGCGCCGCGCTGCGCGTCAGACCCGGCAGATCGCGCAGGATCTCCGGTCTGCGGTAGAGGCTGTGGGCGTTCTCCTGATGGTCTGCGACAAACAGGCTGGATGACCAGATGACGGGGCCGTAGCTCGCCTCCAGCGAAAGATGACCTTCCGGCCAGCCCAGCAGCAGGCGGTGCATGATAAGGCTATGCATATCTGGATCGTCAGGATCGAGATAGCGCTGAAGCAGCAGGCAGGCTTCTCCCTCCGGCCAGAAGAGTCTCAGACAGTGAAAATCGCTAAAGCTGCCAACCACGTCGCACTCCACGGCGGCGGCATCAACGCCCAGAGCCAGCAACAACAAATCCAGAGTGGAGTAGAGCAACTGTCGGCTGGTGGTGGCGTGGACTACCGGCGGCGTCTTAGCCAGGCAGCGACGCAGCTGCTGCGCATCGCGAAGCCATGTGCGTCCCGCGCGCGTATGCGGATAAAACGTGTTTACCCAATAGCAGCAGCCCTGTTCCTGCGCCAGCGTTTGTAAGGAACTGATGTCATCCGGGTGGAGGGGATGCTCCTGAATGACGTGTACGCCGCGCGTCAGAAAGTGTCTGGCAAGCTGCGTACCGGTTCCTCCGGCGACGGTCGAACGCACGACAATACAGGCGATATCCGGCATCCTGGTTATCTGTTCCGGCGAGGTATACAGCGGAATGCCAAACGCATGAGCCAGCTCTCTTGAACGGGCGCTTCCCTGCGCCAGCAGGCCGACCAGTTCCAGCCCCTCCGGGGGCTGCATAAAGGCATTCAGGTACATTTCGCCAAATTTGGCGCCCACAATCAGTACGCGTTGTTTTGGGGAGGCGGACGGCATCATAACGTGTTCTCCGGTTGCGTTGAGGTTGCGCAAAGCCAGCGCGTAATGTGTTGCGCACAAGCCTGAACGTGGGGGGCTTCCATCATGATTTGCCAGTGGCTGGCTTCAATCACAGCGTCGTCGGCGTTGTTTATCCAGCCCTGCCACTCGGTTTCTGCTGGCGTCCAGCGCGCGGGTCTCCCGGCGGCATACACCATGAGACAGGGGACCGGAACGCTTTCGCCCGGCGTATGCTCAGTCAGTAAACGCAGCAGATGCGCGATGTTGTCGAGCCACGTTTCTGCCGCTTGCAGCGTCAGGTTTTGCGACACCATACCGGCCGTTTTAGCGAGGCTGATAAAGTCGGCAAGCTGGCTGTCGGGCGTCTGCTGGTCGAAATGTTCGGGCAGTGCCAGAGGCGTTTGTCCTTCGGCTAACAGGCGCAGCAGGGCCGCCCGGTTTTCGCAACAGAAATCCTGTCGGCACACGGGATCGATTAACACCATCCGAACCTGCTCGCCTTTGGCGTACAGGCGCTGTGCGGCGCCCGCCGCAAGAAACGCGCCATACGACCAACCCGCCAGCACATAAGGGCCGTGAGGCTGCTGACGACGGATGCACCCGACATACTCATCGATCATCTGGTCGAGCGTGGCAAAGCGCTGCGGCGATTTTGCTTGCAGGCCGAAAACGCGCCTGTTCAACGCGCTAGCGAGCGGCAGCCAGGCGCTGATATCGCCGTCTGAAGCGTGGAAGACAAACAGGGTTTCCTCACCGTCGCCCTGGCAAAGGGGTATCGGGTTGTCCTCTCCTGACGTAGCCGCCTGTAGATGGGCGCAGAAGTCGCTCAGCGTCGAATGGCTGAACAGATCCTGAAGGTTAGCCCTGGCAATCCCTCTCCGGTTTAGCTGCGCGACCATCCTTGTCGCCATCAGGCTGTCGCCGCCCAGTTCGAAAAAGTCGTGATGCCTTGCCACGGGGCGAGACAGCAGCGATTGCCAGAGTTCAGCCACCTGTTTTTCCAGCGCCGGATTCCCCCCGGCAACTGGCGTGGGTTTGGCTGGCTCAGTCGGCGCATCAGACGGGGCATGCAGCGGCGTAAATAACGCTTCTCTTTGCCGGATCTGTAAAATGGGCAGACCGGTGCCAAAGCGCTGCTGTAAATAGCGGCTCACGGCTTTTTTATCCGGGCGATTTACGCCAGGCGAACGCGCTACCAGCAGATGCTGGCGCAGCGGCGACGATTCCTGCGCGGGCCACGCCAGCTCGTTTGCAAACCCGGCCTGAACGAGAACCTCCTGCCATGCGGAGCGGGTGAGCATCGGTTTCTCATCCCGGCGGCGGAAATCGCGGTATCCGCTTAATCCCTCAATAAAGCCCACGCTCGCCAGCTGGAATACGCTGTTTCGCTCCGTCGCTTCAACGATCAGCAAACGTCCGCCGGCTTTCAGCAACAGTTTTAATCTGCGCAACGTCTGGACGACATGGCTGGCGTCGTGGAGCACATTGACGGCAACGATCAGGTCGTAACCCGCCTCCGGGTGGGCGGTGAAATCCAGCGGCTGGTTGATGTCGAACAAGGCATAAGACACCTGCGATTCATCATGGAAACGGGCTCTGGCGTCATTGAGGAACTGCGCGGAGACGTCCGTGAAGTGGTACGACTGCCGCGTGTTCCGCGTGGCCTTCAGCACCGGCGCGGTAGTGGCTGCGGTTCCGGCGCCAACCTCCAGAATCCGTTCTGCGCTGCACAAGGCGGCAATCTGCGCGGTATAGCGATTCAGACAGGCGCTGGCGGGGTTGTCGCGATACAGCGCGTCGGTAACGCGATGCTGCTCGTTGAACAGCAATTCCAGCGGAGAACACTGCCCGGAGAAGAGGGCGTCGTGCCGGGCGATGCAGGTTTCCAGATACTGCGCCAGCGCCTGGCTCCATTGGCTTTGCGGGCACGCTTCCTGAGGCTCAGGAATCTCGCTGAGCGGAATGCGGCAGCGCCAGCTTTCACCTTCGCGGATTAACCACTCTCTTTCCGTCAGACACTGTAGCCACTGGCGCAGCAGACGCTGGTGAGACGCTTGCGCGGACAGCGCCTGTACTATTGCGCTAAAGCGATGGGCGATCTCCGGCGTGGTAAACAGGCCGTGACGATTTAGCGTAGCCGCGATCCCCTGTAGCGCACGCGCCTCCAGCCAGCGCCAGGTCGCCTCCAGCTCATCAAGCTGCGCCTGCTCAGGCAACGGCAGCGCCAGTTGGGTAAGTTCGTGCTCATCAGGCATCGCCGCTGATGGCGACGGATCGTCGGCCATCACGATATCCAGCGTCAACGCGCCCTGTTCGGTTATTTCCGCTCTGGCCTGCCGGATGCCGGGGTATTCGAGCGTCGCCTGCTCAATATCCCGCAGGTCGTAGTCCGCCTGCGCGTTCAGCGGCCAGCGTCGGCGGGGAATGTGCCCGGCGATGCCGCTGGCGAGAGTCTTCAGGCTTTCAGGGGCGGCGATGACGGCTTGCAGGATGGCGCAATAGTCATTAAACATCGCCTCGGCAGCGCCGGGTTCCAGCACGTTGTCCATGCAGTACCAGCTAAACATCAACTCGCCGTCGCTCTCCATGACCTGATGATCCAGCCAGACCTGCGGCGTTTGCGTGAATACATAGCAGGGTTCGCCGAACAGATGGCTCATCGCCTGATCGATAGTCATGCCTTCCAGCGTCATCCCCAGCATACTGGTAAACACTACCGGCATCAGCGGTTGACGTTGTGATCCGCGCAGGCGGCCCAGCTCACGGATCACCTCAACACCGTTCATTTCACTGTGCGCCATGTTTTGCCAGAGGCGCTGTTGGGTCTGTTGCATCTGCTCTTGCAACGTCACCGGCGCTGAGAAGTTAAAATCAACCAGCGTGACGGAGGTAAAATCACCAATCAACTGGTTGATTTGCGGATGGATCGGCTGGCGATTGAAGAACGTCAGGTTCAGCGTAAATGTTGTGGTACGGCTCCAGCGCTCAAGGGTGGCGGCAAACAGCGTGAGCAGCGCGGCAGACGGTGTGACGCCTTGCTGCTGCCAGCGCTGTTTCACGGCCTGCCATTCTGTCTTGCCGATCGTCGATTTGAAGGTGGTGAAGTGTGGCGTTTCCGGGGGCGTCTCAACCACCGGCAGCTCTGGCGCTAAGGGCAGTTGCGGCAGTTTTTCCTGCCAGTAATCCCAGGCATCGTGCCATGCCGATGTCTGTCGGCGCGCCTGTTCAGCCATCACATAATCACGGAAGGTAATAGCGAGCGGCGCCAGCGTTTCACCGCGCCAGACCTGCGCCAGGTCGTCCATCATGACTTTAAAACTCTGCACATCAAACTGCAAAAGGTCGAGGTTCATATGCAGACGGTAATGGCAATCGTCGATTTCGCTGACCACCAGCTCAAAAAGAGGCCACTGGTCGGCAGGCAAAACGCGATAGCTCAGTTCATGCCGCCGTTTTTCCAGCGCGATGCGCTGTTCTTCCGGGGAAAGCGCGCGCAGATCGTCACGCGGGATGTGATACTCCGGCGTTGTCGCCAGGATTCGCTGCTGCCCGTCGGCATCAACCACCATACGCAACATATCGTGGCGTGCGATGAGCTGGTTCCATGCTTTCTCCAGTATGGCGAGATCGAACTCATCGTGGCGTTTATCCCACTCAAACAGGACGTGACAGGCGACGCCGCCATAGCCAATGAGGTGGGTTCGCCCCAGCCAGTAGGCGTGCTGAATGGGCGTCAAAGGGAAGGGCGCATAACGCTCGTCGGCGTCGTGCCGCAACACTTCCGGCTGCGAAGCGGCAGGCGTCGCCTCTGGCTTAGAACAGATAAGCTGCGTGAGTCCATGAGGAGACAGATCCTGCCACGCCCGTTCCGCATTGATGCGTACGCCCAGGTAGTGCTGAATATCGCTACTGAGTTCAAGGAAGAGCAGCGAGTCCATGCCGAGTTGCAACAGATCCTGGTTTGGATGCAGTGACGCCGGATCGCTCAGCCTTAGCTGAACCGCAATCCGCTTTTTCAGCCATGCCATCACCGCTGTTTCATCGCTCAGGCTGCCGTTAAAGGCGTTGTCATCAGCAGGAGGAATGACCGGCGTTGCGGCTTTTTCTGTGGCGCTGATGTTAAACAGAGCCTGTTGTAACGGGGGCATTTTGTCGGTAAAAACGCGCATCGCCAGTCGCCACGGGGCACCGCGCATCACCGCCTGTTCCAGGTGCCAGCAGCCTTCGGCATCGCTTAACGCGCCC
This sequence comes from Escherichia sp. E.sYA108, assembly GCF_011754335.1. NCBI lineage: Bacteria > Pseudomonadati > Pseudomonadota > Gammaproteobacteria > Enterobacterales > Enterobacteriaceae > Escherichia > Escherichia sp. E.sYA108. Next base: position 2,057,201 of record NZ_JAAQVZ010000001.1, read on the forward strand.
ATACCTCGGCTGGCGAGCGTCGCCAGCATTTCCGGCGTGGCCGCCCGACCGCTTTCTCCCCATGCGCCCCAGGCGACAGAGAGCGTTTTCGGCGCATCAAGGGTGGAAAACTGCTGGGCCAGCCCGTCCAGGTAGCCGCAGGCCAGCGCATGGGCGCTCTGACCCGGCGCGCCGAGGGTGGCGGCAGCGGAAGAGTAGAGAATAAGATAGCGTCCGTCGTGGTTGCGCAGGGTTTGCAACAGCTGGCTTGCCGCCTGCGCTTTTACCGCGAAAACGGCAGCCAGCTGGTGGTCATCAAGCTCCTGCAAGGGCGCGTCAGCCAATACGCCAGCGGCATGAATCGCTCCGGCAATGCCGCCGTTGGCCGCCAGATCGTCAAGAACCGTGGCCAGTTGCCCGGCATCGCCCACATCACAACGGCAGACGCGCGTCTGCCCGCCCTCCACGTCGCGTAGCCATGACTCATCCACGCGCGGCGCTAGCAGGGCGATGCGTCGCGCCCCTTTTTCTCTGAGCCAGTTCACGGCAAGGCGGCCTAATCCGCCAAACGCTCCGGTCACCAGATGCCAGCGGCTATCGCCGGTAAACACGTTTGCCGGTAATTCAGCGGCGCATCCCGTATTGGGCGACAGTGAAGGAAGCCAAAGGGTGTCACCCCGTGCGGCGAGCCAGCGCTGTGATAGTGAGACTGCGCTCAACCCTTGATGCAGCGTTTCCCACGGGGTGTTTTCGGCGAGATCGATGGCGGCAAGCAACCGTTCCGGCTGTTCGTTGGCCGCGACGCGAAGCAAGGCCCATAGCGCGTGATGGGATGCAGAGAGTGCTTCATTTTCCTCGACTCGCCACGCGCGGCGAGTAACCACAATCAATCCGGCTGCGCTGGCGGTGAGCGCTGCTATCACTTTCTCCGCTAAGGCCAGCGTATCCTCGCTCTCCTCAACAATCATCAGTCGTGAAGAGGCGTGCGGATCGTGAATGATGCCGTATTGCGCCAGCTCGTCGCTGCGCGCAAGCGTACCGGCGCTGAAGCTAAAGGTAAGCGGATGGTCAATGCTGGCGACGTTGAGGGGCGTCCAGCGCCATTGATAATGCGTTTGCGGCGCAGGAAGAGGCTCGGCGGGCGATAGCGGCAGCCACTCGCCAGCAGGATGACGGGCTTCAACGCGCATCTGACCGCGGGAAAAGGCTTCGTTTTGCCAGCTTAAGCGAACCTTCCCTAGCCACTCCGGGGCGGCGACGGGGGGCGGTTCCACAGGCAGAGCGTCGCCATGACGCTGTGAAAGCAGACGCCAGGCCTCCTGCCAGCGGGCGTTAAACCGTTCGGGCTGACCTGCGCAATCAGACCAGTCGGCGAGATAATCACCGTTATCCGTCAGCGCCTGCCCCAACACGGGTTCTGATGGCGCGGTGAATGTTACGGCGCTAACCGCCTGACCGGGCAGCGTGGCGAGAATGATATGTTCGCTCATCCCGGCGGTCGGGCTGCCATCCTGCGGTAGCCACGCCACTTTGCTGAATCCGGCGTGGCGGCACTGTTGTTGCCACTGAGCGGTGGTGAGGAATAACTCACCTTCGCGGGCGTCGAGATCCTGTAGCGGAAGAACCAGCGGGCCGAAAACGAAGTCAAACAGACGCATTGGCTGGGTGATTTCGCGCATCAGCAGGCGCCCGCCCGGCTTGAGCAGGGGGCGCAGATTATCGAGCGTGCGGCCAATATGGCGGGTGGCGTGAATCACGTTCGCTGCCACGATAAGATCGTAAGACTGTGCCTGGAAACCCTGAGACTGCGCCTCTTTTTCGAGATCCAGCTCGCTATACTTCACAAAATCATAGTCGGCGAATTTCTGCTGGGCGCGACGGGTGAACAGCGCCGAGATATCGGTGAAATGGTACTCCAGTGCCGGAACGCCGTTGAGTTCCGGCAGCAGCCACGCGGTGGTGCCGCCGGTTCCGCCGCCAACTTCAAGAATACGCAACGGCTGGCGGGGCTGACGCGTCTGGACAATGCCACGTAATACCCCGGCGGCGATTTGGTTGAAATAGCGGCCAAAGCTGAATTCCTGATACAGCACTTCCACGCCGTCGGAGGCGCTTTGCGGGAAGATAATCGCCACCGGTTCTTCCGCGCCGCTCATCATTTCATATAACCGATCGCCGGCACGGGCGATGGTGTCGGGAATAGCCTGAAAACCTTCACAATAACCGGCAAGTTCCGTCAGCAGTGATTCCCGCTGTTGATGTTCAATGGGGCGGGCGCGGACGTATCGCCCGTCGGTGCAGCGGTAATCGCCGTCGACCACGCAGTTATTCAGCAGGCGCTGGAGTAGCTGCTGGTAGCGGGGCAGCAGACGTCCACGGCGCATGATGGTCATGGCGTCCACGCCGTTCTCAATGGCATCGCCGGTACAGCGTTGTACCAGTTGATCGACGTAGATGGCGTGCAGTCGCGTGGCGCACTGTTTAAGCGCTTCCAGGCGAGGGAGATCGAGCGCTGTCGCGGCGCGACTCGCCACCTCCAGCCCGGCAGACAGCGCTGCGTCGGCAGGCTCGCAGGCCGGGGAGACGCGCTCTTTCCAGTAACGCTCAGTATCAAACGGATAACATGGCGCAGCGATACGTTGTCCATCGCCCGCCAGTAGGTCGGCCCACGGTAGAGCGACGCCGGCAGCGTAAAGCTGGAGCAGGGCCTGATTGAGGACAACGCTCGCCTCTTTGTTACGCCGGGCGCTGGCTATCCAGTATGCGTTATCGCGGTATTCGCGCTGCCCGCAAGCAACCAACTGGGCATCGGGCCCCATCTCCAGAAAAACGCGGGTGCCGAGTTGATGCGCCACCTGAATACTCTGGATAAAACGCACCGGCTGGCGCATGTGTCGGCGCCAGTAATCCGCCTGGTTGAGCGTTGACTCATCAATGACGTCGGCGGTGAGCGTGGAAATAATCGGTATTTGCCCCGGCTCCGCGTGCAGTCCCGCGCAGGCGTCCTGGAACCGATCGAGTATCGGCTCCAGTAAAGCGGAGTGCGCCGCACCGGTTACGCTCAGGCGACGATAGTTAATGTCATGCTGCGAGAGCGTGGCGCAAAATACCGCGAGACGGGCTTCCGGCCCGGAAAATACCGTATGTTGCGTACCGTTGTTGGCGGCGAGATCCAGCTCAAACTGGCGAGCCAGCGGCATCAGCGTGTCTTCGTCTGCAAATACCGCCACCATCGCGCCGCTTGCGCACTGCTGCATTAGCGCGCCGCGCCGACAAACCAGTGGCATGACCTGTTCAATCGTATAGTGTCCGCAGACAACGGCAGCGGCAAATTCACCGACGGAATGCCCAATGGCGAAGTCTGGCTTCAGTCCTTCAGCACGCCAGTGCGCCGCCATCGCGATTTCAAACGCGACAATCGCCGGCTGCGCCCAGGCCATATTGTCCAGCTGCGCCGAATCGGGGTTAAACATCGCTTCGCGCAGTGACGGCGTGAGCATTTCGCTACAGGCGGAAAAACAGCGATCCAGCGTGTCGGCAAACGCCGTTGAGTGCTGGTACATCGTTTGACCCATAGTGCGCCAGTGCGAGCCCTGGCCGGTAAACAGCCACACCTGCTTGCCGCTGGCGCCGTGGCCGCTGTAAACCTGCGCCCCCGATTTCTCACCGGCCCAGGCGCTGAGCGCCTCGGCGGTTTCACGGTTTAATGGCGCCGCCAGGCGGAAGGGGAGATCGAGACGGCGCGCGTGCAGGGCTGTGAAGGCCAGAGAGCTGGCATCCGCATTCTCTCTCAGCGCCCCGGCATAATCCGTCGCCAGCCGCCGCAACGCGCTGTCGCTGGCGGCGCTGAGCAGCAGCGCGGTACTTTTTCTGCCGCTATCCGTATTGGGGAGGCGCGCGTTGAGCGCGTCGGGCAGCGAGGCGACGATCATATGGCAGTTGGTGCCGCCAATACCAAAGGAGGAGACGCCCGCATAGCGCATTTCGTCCTGCCATGCCTGTGCCGACACCGGTATGGTAAAGGGGCTCTCTTCAAGTTTCAGCGCCGGGTTGGGGGTGTGAAAATTCAGTAAGGGAGGAATTTGCCCGCGACTGACTGCCAGAACGGTTTTCAGCAGTCCGGCAATGCCCGCCGCGGTATCCAGATGGCCCATGTTACTTTTCACGGAACCGAGCGCACAGCGCTGATCCTGCGGGCGAGGCGCATAGACGTTGCGTAACGCTTCAATTTCAATCGCGTCGCCCAGCGGTGTGCCGGTGCCGTGGGTTTCAATGTAACCTACCTGCCTGTCGTCGATGGCCGCCAGCATTAACGCCTCTTCGATGACTGCCTGTTGCCCTGCGACGGAAGGGGCGGTATAGCCGACCTTTCTGTTGCCGTCGTTGTTGACCGCGCTGGAGAGGATCACCGAGATAATCGGATCGCCTGACAGCAGCGCGTCTCTCAGGCGACGCAGCACCACGCAGCCGAGACCGTTACCGGCCCAGGTGCCCTCAGCCGAGGCGTCAAAGGGACGACAGTGACCATCAGGAGAGAAAATCATTCCGGGCTGGTAGCGGTAGCCTGCCTGCTGGGGGAAAGAGAGCGCCACGCCGCCGGCAACCGCCATATCGGATTCGCCAGCGCGCAGGCTTTCACAGGCCAGATGCACGGCAACCAGCGAGCTGGAGCAGGCGGTCTGTACCGATAACGCCGGGCCGTGCAGGTTGAGTTTGTACGCGGCGCGGGTGGCAATATAGTCTTTATCATTGCCCATCAGAGATTGCAGACCTTTTACCTGCGCGACTTCTGTCACGTTCAATGCTTCGCGACCGGGGTAGGTACTCATCCGGGAAGAGGCGAAAACGCCGGTCTTATGGGGGACGGCGCCGGGGGCATAACCGGCATGTTCCAGCGCATGCCAGACCGCCTGCAAAAACAGGCGCTGCTGCGGGTCCATCGACTCCGCTTCCTGTCGCGAATAGCCAAACAGGGTGGCGTCGAAGCAGTCGGCGTTGTCTAACACCGTACCGATATTGACATAATGAGGATCGTCAATGATGGCGGCATCCAGACCGACGGCCAGAAGCTCTTCGCGCGTAAAGCGTCGGCTGCATTCACGACCTTCCAGCAGATTTTGCCAGAACGTTTCGCCATCCGGCGATTCAGGAAAATGGCAGGCGTAGCCGATAACCGCGACAGGTTCGCAGTCCGGGTAGTGTTGAACGATCGATGCATCAATGGAATCTGCTGTTGGCGCAGAAGAGAAGCGCAAGTTATCCATAATCGGTCCCATTTCCTAAGGTTCATAAAGTCAATGGAACGCCATGCGTTCGCGATGGCGTTCCGGGGAAAATCAGTTTGCTTCGCGCTATATCCGCCGCTGACGACGGCGAACAGGGCGAGAGCGTTTGGTTTTCTCCACCGTGGCGACACTGGTCAGATAAGCGGCCAGGGCTGCAGGAGAAGGGTGGGTAAAGAGGTCAAGTAACGTCAGAGTCGAAAATTCGTGACGTTGTAACAAAACGTGCAGTTGCACCAGATTCAGCGACGTTGCGCCCGCCTCAAAGAAGTTTTGTGCGGGCGTGACAGACTCGCCAACCACCTCGCGGAAGGCGTCGCAAATCAGGCTGACGGTGCTCTCGTCCGCCGCAATGTGTGACTGAGAGTGCTCAGGGCATACGCGCGATGTGCGCTCTGTACCTTGCTCCGCCTGCTTAACGGGAGGCACCAGCGCGGCGAGTGGCAAATGCCAGCTGTTTTCATCCTCGGTCATTCGGTTTAGCAAGGTGCAATACTGCTCAAACTGACGTTCCACCTGCCCGGCAGGAAACAGCGCGGCGACAAAATCCCAGTTAAAGCGCAGTTCGCCTTCGGATTCATAAACCTGGTGATCGAGCCAGACCTGCGGCGTCTGGGAGATGCCCCAGACCGGTTTGAGCAGATTACGCCGGGCGAGGAAGTTATCCTGCTCAAAGCCCAGCGCGCTGGTAAAGACGACGGGCATCGGAACGGCAGGCACGTTTTGCCGTTGCGCCAGTTGACGCATCACGCGGATGGCTGACACATCGCGGTGGTTGAGGTTCTGGCTCAGCCGCTGCTGTAGTGACTGCGCGCTGTGCAGCCAGCTTTCGCCGGGATGCCAGCTCAGCAGCATCAGCGAGGTGAAATCGCCCAGAATCTGGTTGATTTGCGGGTGCAGCGGTCGCCTGTCGAAAAGCGTAAGGTTAAGCGTGAACTCAGGCTGTGCACTCCATGCAGAGAGAACCGTTGACCACACCGACAACAGTACGGCCGACGGGGTGAGATGGGCGTCAGCCGCCCGTTTTTTCAGCCGATGCCAGCGCGTGCTGTCCAGCGCGCCGTTCAGGCGGGCGAAGCGCGGTGTTTCGACGTCCTGAGGCATGCAACGTAGCGGCAATGCAGGAGCCGGAGGAATATCATCAAGTTGCGCCTGCCACCATGCCAGAGAATCTGCGTTAAGCGACTGGATCGCGGGTTGTTGCAGGTAATCCCTGTAGGTGACGGGTAGCGGCGGAGGCAACTGTTGCGGATATTGGTAGCCATGTTCCAGCTCCGCCAACAGAATCTGCATGCTCAGCCCGTCAAGTAACAGGTTATCCAGACACAGCCACAGGCGGGCGGGCATCCCGTCAACGTAACCGACCTGGAGATCGAATACCGGCCAGACTTCGGGGTTGAGTACCTGATGGGCCAGTTTTTCGCGCACCTGCAACGCCTCTTCAGGCGTATGGAGGATGTGTGCGGGTATTACCCAGCGAGGCGTCTGTTCGAGCACCTGTTGCTGTCCATCACGCACGACGGCGCGTAGCATATCGTGGCGGGCGATTAATCGGTTCCAGACCGTCTCCAACCGGGTGAGATCCAGATCGGCAATTTCAAATTCAACAAAGAAATGTGAGCCGACGCCGCCCAGGGCAAAGCCCGGCTGACGCCCCACCAGGTAAGCCTGCTGCACGTCGGTAAGCGCAAAGGGCTGGTAGCGATCTTCAGGGGAGTGGACGAATGGTTGTTCGACCGGGACGTCGGTTTTCCGCAGCGTGGCGGCAAAATCCGCCAGCCGGGGATGATTAAACAGGTCGCTTAATTGCGCTTCATAACCTGCCTGATGAAGTTGCCCGGTCAGACGGGTCGCCAGCAGGCTATCGCCGCCTTGCTGGAAGAAGTCGGTTTCTCTGGTGACATTGCCAGTTGATAAGAGTTGCTGCCAGAGGGCGGCAACCTGTTTTTCAATGTCGCCCTGGGGTAAATCCGCTTCGGCCGGGTTTTCCGCTTCAGGGGTATGACGACGCTTCAGCGCCTGGTAGTCAATTTTCCCGTTAGCCGTCAGCGGTAAGGCGTCGAGGAAGACGATCCGTTGCGGCACCATCCACCCCGGCAGACGCCCGGCGAGGGCGGCCTGAAGTTGACGGGGATCGCGGCGCACCTGCCTGTCAGGACATTGTACGAGGAAGCGTTGTAACCCCGCGACCTCATCGCCATGCTGACAGTTGAAGCCGGCCGCGCTAAATAATGCCGCCCAGTCGGCGCTGTTATGCAGCAAGGCCTCCGGCTGCCCATTGGTTAACAGGAGCGTGCTGAGTAGGGCGGACGGCGTTAACTGGCGAAACTCCATCACGTAGAGCAGCGCGCCGGGAACGGCAAGCTGTTGTAATGTCGCAAGGAGCCCGGGATCTTCCGGCAGCAGACGATGCAGGGCGTTATTAAGCCAGATAATGTCCGCCGAGTGAGCGTGCGCCGCCAGCGTGTCTGCATTCCAGAGGGACAGACGGGCGCCAGGCCAGGGGGCGAGCCTCTGCCGGGCGCTCAGCAGCATCTCCTGGCTCTGCTCAAGCCCGACATACTCAATCTGTCCGGCGTTGAGCTGTGCTAACAGCGATTCTGCGGCGCGGCCAGTGCGGGTTCCCACCTCAAGCAGGCGTACCGGGCGCTGTAAGCGCTGTGCAAGCTGTTGGCAAATTGTCGCCAGTTCCTGAATATACGGGGCGCTGGCCGGATGGTTAAAGGCCAGGCTTTCCGGGGACCACTGCGCGTCGTTCAGTAACGACAGTTCGTTACGGGCACCGCGAAGAATTTGCGATAACGTTAAATCATGTCCGCTGAAGTGCGGGTGCTCATCCTCGCGTTCTTCACCAGCGCAGACCTGATAACCTTCAGCAGCGGGCTTCAGTCGCCGTTGTGTCACCAGAAATGCTAACCAGCGTTCCACCACGGCCTGCCAGCGCGGCTGGATAGCGAGTGAGTTCATCAGGGGGAGAGGATCGGCGCCAGCGGTGTGACCCGGCTTCAGTTTTAGCAGGCGATGCTGAAGGAAATCGGCTACCTGTTCTGCGGAGATCTCTGGCGAGATGGCGCAACAGGGCAACGTTCCCGCAAGCGTGTGCCACGCCTGCGGCAGTGCCGGGTTCCGATGATCGGTAACGCAAAAAGCCTCGCCCTGAGGAACAACGTATGCCGCCAGCGTTTTTTCTTTTTCGCCGATCGCCAGAACGGTTGCTTGTTTCACCCCCGCCAGCTGGCTGAGCGCGCTTTCGATTTCGCCCAGCTCGATGCGATATCCTCCGACTTTGACCTGCTTGTCGCGACGACCGAGGAACTCGATTGTGCCATCTGGCCAGTAGCAGCCGAGATCGCCGGTGCGATACCAGCGCTCGTCCGGGAGCGTCAAAAATTGCTGCTCGCTACGCAGGGGATCGTTGAAATAGCCTTCCGCGACCCCAATGCCGCCAATCCATAATTCACCCGGCACCCAGTCAGGGCAGTCCCGGCCCTGTTCATCCACCACCCGGTAGCGTTGGTTGGTTAGCGGAAAACCGTAAGGGATGGAGCGCCAGTGGGCGGGGACGTCGTGAATTTCGCAGGCGTTAGACCAGATAGACGCCTCGGTGGCGCCGCCCATCGCGATAAATTGTCCTTGTGGCCGGAAGGCCCGATAACGGGCGGGGAGGTCAAGCCCGATCCAGTCGCCGGAAAGCATCACTGCGCGCAGGTTTTCCGGCGTGGCGTCGGCGAAACCTTCACACCAGGTCAGCAGCATATCGAACAGCGCCGGGACGCTGTTCCAGAGCGTGACCTGATGGCGCTGGATCAGCTCACACCATGCGTGAGGATCGCGCCGTTGATTTTCCATCACCATCACCAGCGCGCCGCCCGCGCGCAGTACGCCAAAAATGTCGTAAACCGATAAATCAAAATGTAGGGCGGAGAGGGCCAGCACCCTGTCATGCGGGCCAACCTGATAGCGGGTATTGATATCGCAACAGGTGTTAAGCGCTCCCCGGTGAGAAATGACTACCCCTTTCGGCGTACCGGTAGAGCCGGAGGTGTAGATAATGTAGGCCGGTTGCGTGGGGGCGCGTACTACCGGGTTGGCGATCGGCTCCGCCTCAATGGCCTGCTGCCAGGCAAGGGCGGGAATATCGTCTGACCCGGCGCTGGCGTCGTGCTGACAAATGAGCACCAGCCGGACGCTGGCGTCAGCGTAGATTTTCTCGCGCCGTGCGGCAGGCTGATCCAGCGAAACCGGAACGTAAACCGCCCCGGCCAGCAGGACGGCCAGAACCGCAACAAGTTGTCCTGCGCCTTTCGACATCGTGATAGCCACATTATCGCCGGGCTGAACCCCGCACTCGATTAACCTGCCCGCGCAACGGCGGGCATAGTCTGTCAGCTCATGATAATTCCACTGATAACGCATGTCCGTTACCGCCAGCGCCTGCGGCTGTTGCAGAGCGATACGGAAAATGCCTTCATGCAGCAAGCCTTCGGGAATGGGGGCACCGGTGGCGTTGACCCGTTCGCGTATCGCGCGCTGGCTGGCGGGCATCATATCTGCGAACGGCTTTTGCCAGGCGCTTTCGTCATCGCAGAGTTGGTTAATCAACTGGCAGTAGGCGTCGAACAATGTTTCGACTAACGCCGGAGGGAACAGCGCGTCGTTGCTGTCCCATTGTAGCCAGACCTCGCCGTGATGCTCGAACGCCAGATGATCTATCCAGACCTGCGGCGTTTGCGAGATGCCCCATTCCGGCTCGCCCAACGGCGATTCTGCGCGGCTGCTGTAGAGGGAACGCCCCAGATTGCTGGTAAATACCACCGGGGCGCCGTGGGGGTAGCGCTGCTGGCGTTTGAGTTCACGGAGTAATTCGACGCCGGACCAGTGGCGATGCTCCCAGTCCTCCGTAAACGTGAGCTGGTTTTTACGCGCCAGGTTGCTGACGGTATCGCCATCGCAGGCGGTGTCCAGCAGAAGAATATTGGTGAAGTCGGCAAGCATCGCGCCAACCGCCGGGTGCAGCGGCTGGCGGTCGAATAAGGTGATGTTAAGCAGCAGACGCGTCAGGCCGCCCCAGCGAGCCAGCACGGCAGAAAAACAGGTCGCCAGCGCCATTGTCGGCGTCACGCCATACTCGCCGGCCCGGTTGCTAAAGGCGTGCCAGCGTGTTGCCGGAACAATCATGCGGCGTCGGGTATTACGGACTTCACATAGCGTGGCGGGTTCGCAGGCCAGCGGCAAGACGGGCGCGGGGGGAAGCGTCGATGCTTTCGCCAGCCAGTAAGCGCGCGCGTCGTCTCTCAGTGGTTGATTGATCTTCTGTTGGTGCAGCAAATACGAGCGGAAATCATAGCGGGTGTCGATAGCCGGCAGCGATTCTCCGGCCAGCAGGGCGTTAAGCTCATCGAAGAAAAGCGTAAAGCTGGAGGCATCCATAATCAGCAGGTCAATATTGACATGGAGGCGGTGGCGATTGTCCGGCAAGAGCGTCAGCTGAAAATCAAACGTTTCGCCGATTTCCACGCGTAAAAGACGGTGGCTCAGGCGCTGGCGCAGTGCGTCCAGATAGGCCTGGCGGCTTTCAGCGTCGTTATGGCGTAAATCATGAACGGTGACGCCGTTCCAGTAAGGTTGCGGTAGCCAGACCTGCTGCCCGTCGGGGCGAAAGGCGATATGCAGCATTGGGTGGCGTTGCAGCAAGGTCGTGATGGCCTGCTCCAGCTGCGACGCCGTCAGACAATGGCCTTCAAACTCCTGATACAGGTGGCAACCCACGCCGCCAAGCGTCTGCCCCGGCATGCGGCCCGTCAGGTAGGCGTGCTGTACTGGCGTCAATGGGAAGGGGGTACTTTCGGTCATGTTCGGCCAGGATGATTCGTCGGGCGGCGTTTCTTCTTCCGCGTTCTCCGGCGACCGGCTGAGCATTAACTGGTTCCATGCCGCCAGCGTGGGGGCGGCATACAGCTCGCGAAGGGTAAGGCGGTAGCCATTTTTACGAAACCAGTGTAACCATCTCATCAATCTTATGGAATCCAGGCCGGCCTGGATCAGGTTGCTCTCTTCATGTAACTGCTGCGGCGTTAAATTCAGTTCCTGTATGAGCCGCTCGCGTAATTGTTGGTAATCAGCCGCGTGGCGGTTGTCCGGTAACAGCGAATCCTGAGATGGTGCGCCAGAAATCATTCTTCCTCCTGATGGCACGTCTTACCGAAAAGCATTACTCATATGAGAATAATAATTATTAACAATTGGATGCTACCCGAAACGGGTTTATTTATGCCCGTTTCGGGTTGGTAACAGGCGGAAAGAACAGAGGCCCGGATGGGGTATCCGGGCCTCTGTCAGGGAGGAGTTTAGGGGGGCGCGACCCCGGTTACATCCCGCGTTTAAAGGTCGAAGGAGTTACGCCAAACTGTTTCTGGAAGGCGGCAGAGAAATGGCTGGCGTTGGCATAGCCCAGATCGGCCGCCACCGTCATGACGGAGGTATTGCCGTTGGCCAGGCGTCTTCTGGCTTCCTGCATTCGTTCAGCCTGAAACAGGCCATAGACGCTGTTGTTGAACAGAACGCGGAAGCCTCGCTTAATTTTGAGAACGCTCAGACCGGACTCTCTGGCCAACTCCGCGACGCCCGGCGCTTGCGTCAGATCAGCCAGCAGCAGATCCTTCGCCCGCAGCAGTTTCTGGCGTTCCATCGGGTTGAAGTGGCAGGAGAGGCAACTGGCGTCTTCGCGATGTTCATCCAGCACCAGACTGAGCATGACCAGACTTTGCCCCTGCAACCATAGCGTCGACGGCTTTTGTTCATGACTGAAGCCGCCGTGCATGCGCATCAGCGCGTGACGCAAGGCCTGAGCCGTTAAGTGGGTTTCAGCATTACAACGCTGCTGCTGGCAACAGCAGTGGGAGTCGATCTTATTCTTAATGACCGCGCTAATATCCGGCACCCACAGCGCGAGGGTTTCAGGGCTGAAGGAGAGGGTAATGCTCTCGAATCGGCCACAATAGGAGGCGCTGCCGCGACAGTCTGGCGTATGGGTAATGTAATGGCGATTGCGCGCAAGCTCCCAGTCGGTGTGGCGCCGGAGTCCCTGAATCGCAAAGCGCGATGTGCCTTCCAGGATGCACGAGAAGTTAATCCTGCCCAGATCGTCGTGTAGCTGCAACGTCTCAGGCCGCGCAAAATGGCCCCTCCAGAGCAAAATATCCATACCTTCCTGCAACGAACAGCGCAGCAGTTCACACTGAGCAGGAATATTGCCATCGTTTGCAGGTTTCCCGACCACCAACTGGTGAATAGAGATTTCAGATTGCGTTTGCGGTGACTCCATCATGACCTGGTTATCTCCCTGTGGCTTAGACCAATGCGGGTATAAATAGAACCGAATGGGGTAGATGAGTTATTGATAATGGTTATTATTCACATTAATTCTCAGAACGCCACCCTGAATTGTCGTTTTTGGCGTCCGTAAAAATTCATCAGGAAATTCAGTTACTCCCATGTCATCTCAATCATCCAATACTGAATCGCTGTCCCGATTTCCTCTCTGGCAGGTGATTACACCGGTTCGCAGGAAGGTTATTTTAGCTATGGCGCTGGCGGGGCTGGCGGCATTAACCAGCCTGGGGGCGCTCCTTTTTCTGGCGTGGAGCCTGCGTGACATTCGCGCGACGCCTGACGCTATTCCGGCCTGGCCGCTGGGCGGCGTGATCGGCTGCGTGGTCTTAACTTTTGTTCTGCGCTTACAGGCGTTCAACACCTCTCATTACGCGGCTTTTCATCTGGAGAACATTCTGCGCAGCAGGTTAGCCCGTAAAGCATTGCAGCTTCCGCCTGGCGTGTTACAGCAAATGGGCAGCGGGTCAGTGGCGAAAGTGATGCTGGATGACGTGAAGTCGTTACATATTTTTGTGGCCGACAGCACGCCGCTCTATGCCCGCGCGATCATCATGCCGCTGGCGACAATCGTTATCTTGTTCTGGCTGGACTGGCGGCTGGCAATCGCGACGCTGGGGGTACTGGCGTTTGGATCGGTTGTTCTCGTGCTCGCCCGCCAGCGTTCGGAAGATATGGCTCAGCGTTATCATAAGGCGCGCGAGCAGGTTAGCGCGGCGGTTATTGAGTTCGTGCAGGCCATGCCCGTGGTGAGAACGTTTGATAGCGGCAGCACCAGTTTTTTGCGCTATCAACGCGCCCTTGAAGAGTGGGTCGATGTGCTCAAAACCTGGTATCGCAAAGCCGGTTTTTCAGCGCGTTTTTCCTTCTCGATTCTGAATCCTCTCCCGACCCTGTTTGTCCTGATCTGGTCGGGATACGGCCTGTTGCACTATGGCAGTTTCGATTTTATCGCGTGGGTGGCCGTTTTACTGCTGGGCAGCGGAATGGCCGAAGCCGTAATGCCAATGATGATGCTCAATAACCTGGTCGCGCAAACGCGTTTAAGCATTCAGCGTATTTATCAGGTTCTCGCGATGCCGGAGTTATCGCTGCCGCAGTCTGACCAGCAGCCGCAAGAGGCGAGCATTACCTTTGAGCAGGTGAGCTTTCATTATCCGCAAGCGCGTACTGGCGCCGCGTTGCAGGAGGTGAGCTTTCATGTGCCTGCCGGGCAAATTGTGGCGCTGGTCGGGCCAAGCGGCGCCGGAAAAAGCACCGTGGCGCGCTTGCTGCTGCGTTACGCCGACCCGGACAAAGGCCATATCCGTATTGGCGGCGTGGATCTGCGTGATATGCAGACGGACACCCTGATGAAGCAACTCTCGTTTGTGTTTCAGGACAACTTCCTTTTTGCCGACACGATAGCCAATAACATTCGTCTGGGCGCGCCGGATACGCCGCTGGAGGCGGTTATAGCGGCGGCCAGAGTGGCGCAGGCCCATGATTTTATTAGCGCTCTGCCAGAAGGTTACAACACTCGAGTCGGGGAACGTGGGGTATTTCTCTCCGGCGGCCAGCGGCAGCGCATTACTATCGCCCGGGCGCTTTTGCAGGATCGCCCCATCCTGGTGCTCGATGAGGCGACGGCGTTTGCTGACCCGGAAAACGAAGCGGCGCTTATCAAGGCGCTCGCGGCGGCCATGCGTGGCCGGACGGTCATCATGGTCGCGCATCGTCTCTCAATGGTGACTCAGGCCGATGTGATATTGCTGTTTTCCGACGGACAGCTCAGGGAAATGGGGAACCATACGCAACTGTTGGCGCAGGGCGGCCTGTATCAACGGCTCTGGCAACACTATCAGCAGGCGCAGCATTGGGTGCCGGGTGGAACACAGGAAGAGGTGGTGGAAAATGAAAGACAATAATCCTGCGGATAACCTGGCCTGGCGCGTCATCTGGCGCCAGCTTATCTCCAGCGTTGGCAGTCAGGCCAGGATGCTGCGACGCAGTATGCTGGCGCTGTTGCTGGCGGCATTCATGCAGGGGATCGCCTTTGCCTGTCTTTATCCGATCATTGATGCGCTGTTACGGGGAGACGCGCCGCAACTTCTTAACTGGGCTATGGCCTTCAGCGTCGCCGCAATTGTGACGCTGGTGCTACGCTGGTATGGCCTGGGCTTTGAATACCGTGGTCATCTGGCGCAGGCTACCCATGAGTTGCGCCTGCGACTTGGCGAGCAGTTACGCCGCGTGCCGCTGGAGAAGCTCCAGCGCGGCAGGGCGGGTGAAATGAACGCCTTGCTGCTGGGCAGCGTGGATGAAAACCTCAATTATGTTATTGCGATAGCCAATATTTTGCTGCTCACCATTGTCACGCCGCTGACGGCGTCGCTGGCGACATTGTGGATAGACTGGCGGCTGGGGCTGGTGATGTTGCTGATCTTCCCTCTGCTGGTGCCGTTTTATTACTGGCGCCGCCCGGCGATGCGGCGACAAATGCAGACGCTGGGGGAAGCGCACCAGCGTCTGAGCGGCGATATCGTTGAATTTGCTCAGGGGATGATGGTATTGCGCACCTGCGGCAGCGATGCCGATAAAAGCCGGGCGCTGCTGGCGCATTTCAATGCGCTGGAAAACTTACAGACCCGCACTCACCGTCAGGGCGCTGGCGCGACGATGCTGATCGCCAGCGTCGTGGAGTTGGGCCTACAGGTGGTGGTGTTATCCGGGATCGTCTGGGTAGTGACGGGCACTCTGAACCTCGCCTTTTTGATTGCCGCCGTCGCGATGATTATGCGCTTCGCAGAACCGATGGCGATGTTTATCAGCTACACCTCGGTTGTGGAACTGATCGCCAGCGCCCTGCAACGGATTGAGCAGTTTATGGCGATAGCACCGCTTCCCGTCGCAGAGCAAAGCGAGATGCCGGAACGTTACGATATCCGCTTTGACAACGTCAGCTATCGCTACGAAGAAGGTGACGGCCACGCGCTTAATCATGTTTCTTTGACGTTCCCGGCAGCCAGTATGAGCGCGCTGGTGGGTGCCTCCGGCGCAGGCAAAACTACGGTCACCAAACTGTTAATGCGCTATGCCGATCCGCAGCAAGGGCAGATTTCTATTGGCGGCGTCGATATTCGCCGCCTGACGCCGGAACAGCTCAATAGCCTGATTTCTGTTGTTTTCCAGGATGTCTGGCTGTTTGATGACACGCTGCTGGCGAATATCCGTATCGCGCGCCCACAGGCGACGCGGCAGGAGGTAGAAGAGGCCGCCCGCGCGGCGCAGTGCCTTGAGTTTATTTCCCGTCTTCCGCAAGGCTGGCTGACGCCAATGGGAGAGATGGGCGGCCAGCTATCGGGCGGCGAGCGCCAGCGGATTTCCATTGCCAGAGCGTTATTGAAAAACGCGCCGGTCGTCATTCTCGATGAACCGACTGCCGCGCTGGATATTGAAAGCGAGCTGGCGGTGCAAAAAGCGATCGATAACCTGGTTTACAACCGGACGGTGATTATCATCGCTCACCGTTTATCCACCATCGCCGGGGCCGGAAACATTCTGGTGATGGAAGAGGGACAGGTGGTTGAGCAGGGTACTCATGCGCAATTGCTCTCACATCATGGGCGTTATCAGGCGCTGTGGCAGGCGCAAATGGCCGCGCGCGTGTGGCGCGACGACGGGGGTTCCGCGTCTGGAGAGTGGGTGCATGAGTGATGTTCAGTCGAATGTGAAACCGCTGACGTTGACGACCGGGCGGGTGATTTTTGCTATTGCCGGCGTCTATGTGACGCAGAGTCTGGTATCGGCGCTGTCTATGCAGTCCTTACCCGCGCTGGTGCGCGCTGCTGGCGGTTCGCTGGCGCTTGCCGGTGCGACAACCCTGTTTATGCTGCCCTGGGCGCTGAAGTTTATTTGGGCGCCGTGGATCGAGCGCTGGCGGCTTCCGCCCGGTAGCCAGGAACGCCGTTCCCGCATGTTAATCCTGCGTGGTCAGGTCGCGCTAGCGGCGATCCTGACTATTGCCGCAGCGATTGGCTGGTTTGGGCGAGAAGGGGGATTCCCCGATACGCAAATCGTCGCGTTATTTGTTCTGTTTATGGTGGCAGGCACGGTCGCCTCCACCATTGATATCGCCAGCGACGGCTTTTGTGTCGATCAACTGACCCGCACGGGTTACGGCTGGGGAAACAGCGTGCAGGTCGGCGGCAGCTATCTGGGAATGATGTGCGGCGGCGGGGTGTTCCTGATGCTGTCGGCGGCATCCGGCTGGCCTGTCGCCATGCTGATGATGGCGGTGCTGATTATGGCGCTGTCACTCCCGCTGTGGCGCATTACGGAGCCGACGCGAACAGCGACTATCCCGCATGTTCCGGCGTTAGGTTATGCGCTAAGGAGGAAGCAGGCGCGCCTGGGCTTACTGCTGGTATTGATGCTGAATTCAGGCATGCGGTTTGTGCTGCCTCTTCTGGCACCGCTGTTGTTGGATCATGGGTTGAGCATGTCCGCATTGGGCGCGCTGTTCAGCGGCGGCAATATTGCAGCGGGCATAGCAGGAACGCTGGCTGGCGGATTGCTGATGAAATACACCTCACCCGGCAGAGCGCTGTTGACGGCTTATGGCGTCCAGGGGATCGCGCTGCTGGCGGTGGTGATGACGCTCATGATGGCGCCGGGTCATCTGCTGCTGCAGATTCTCCAGTGTCTGGTCATTGTCCAGTCCATTTCGCTGGCCTGCGCGCTGGTCTGTCTTTACGCCACGCTGATGTCGCTTTCATCGCCTTTGCAGGCCGGTGTCGACTTCACCCTCTTTCAATGTACTGATGCGGCAATCGCCATTCTGGCAGGCGTTATCGGTGGCGTTGTTGCTCAACATTTTGGCTATGCGGCCTGCTTCCTGTTTGCCGGGGCATTCACGTTGCTGGCGGCGTGGGTTGCTTATATCCGGCTGCATTCGGCAAGAGAACTGATGACAAGCGCAATTGATTGATCCGCGAATAACACAGAGAGGTAAGGGATGAAAATCAGTGAATTTCTACATCTGGCGTTACCAGAGGAACAATGGCTACCGACGATTTCTGGCGTTTTACGCCAGTTCGTAGAAGAAGAGTGTTATGTCTATGAGCGTCAACCCTGTTGGTATTTAGGCAAAGGGTGCCAGGCACGGCTGCACATTAATGCCGACGGAACGCAGGCGACATTTATTGATGATGCCGGGGAGCAAAAATGGGCGGTGGATTCCATTGCCGACTGCGCGCGTCGTTTTATGGCGCATCCTCAGGTGAAAGGACGTCGGGTATATGGACAGGTTGGGTTCAACTTTGCGGCGCATGCGCGGGGGATTGCCTTTAACGCCGGGGAGTGGCCGCTGCTGACGTTAACCGTTCCCCGTGAAGAACTTATTTTTGAAAAGGGAAATGTCACCGTTTATGCGGACTCCGCCGACGGGTGCCGACGTTTGTGCGAGTGGGTAAAAGAGGCCGGTACAACGACGCAGAACGCACCACTGGCGGTGGATACCGCCCTCAATGGTGAGGCATATAAACAACAGGTTGCGCGCGCCGTTGCGGAGATCCGCCGTGGCGAGTATGTCAAAGTGATTGTCTCGCGCGCCATTCCCCTGCCATCGCGGATTGATATGCCCGCCACGCTGTTATACGGGCGGCAGGCAAACACGCCTGTGCGCTCGTTTATGTTCCGTCAGGAAGGACGCGAAGCGCTGGGCTTTAGCCCGGAACTGGTGATGTCAGTGACGGGCAATAAAGTGGTCACTGAACCGCTTGCGGGCACCCGCGATCGCATGGGAAACCCGGAGCATAATAAGGCGAAAGAGGCAGAACTGCTGCACGACAGTAAAGAGGTGCTTGAGCATATCCTTTCTGTCAAAGAAGCTATTGCTGAACTGGAGGCCGTTTGCCAGCCGGGCAGCGTGGTGGTTGAAGATTTAATGTCGGTTCGCCAGCGCGGCAGCGTTCAGCATCTGGGGTCTGGCGTGAGCGGTCAGCTTGCGGAAAACAAGGATGCCTGGGATGCGTTTACCGTGCTGTTTCCGTCGATTACCGCCTCAGGTATCCCTAAAAATGCTGCTCTGAACGCGATTATGCAAATTGAGAAGACGCCGCGAGAGCTTTATTCCGGCGCAATCCTGCTGCTGGACGATACGCGCTTTGATGCGGCGCTAGTTCTGCGTTCCGTATTTCAGGATAGCCAGCGCTGCTGGATACAGGCGGGGGCGGGAATCATCGCGCAATCTACGCCGGAACGCGAACTGACAGAAACCCGGGAGAAATTAGCGAGCATTGCGCCCTATTTAATGGTGTAGGAGTAACTGTTTTCTAACCTCACAACCAGATTGTCCAAAGACAATTGAGTCGCTCTTTGATTCCTCTGTGACTCTATTGTCTTCTTTTGGGATAAAATAGGTGTTTTTCGTCATGAAGTTGATAAAAGTCTATATAGAACCACCTCCTGTGGAGGTGGTGGTAATTTGCCAGAGTGTGGGATTCGTTAGTATACTATGGGATAAACTTATTTTTACCAATTGTATAAGGCGGTGCATAAGATTCTCGGCATGCTTCCAGATAATCCGACCACCACTGCATCATCGCTTTGCGGGCTTCCAGGTGCTCTGCCTTATGAATATAAGCCATGCGCACGGTATTGCGCTCCTGATGACTCATCTGGCGTTCTACTGCGTCCTTTGCCCATAAACCCGATTCCATCAGCGCACTGCATGCCATTGCCCGGAAGCCGTGACCGCAGATATCCTTTTTCGTGTCGTAACCCATCACCCGCAGTGCCTTATTGACCGTGTTTTCACACATTGGCTTATACGGGTTATGGTCGCCGGGGAAGATCAGTTCATTATTACCGGTGATATCCTTAATCTGTTTCAGAATGGCGATGGACTGTTCTGAGAGGGGGACGATATGCGGCATTCGCATTTTTGCCCCGCGGCCGGAATAACGCACGCCAATAATGGGTTCTCGCGTCGCGGGTATCGTCCAGACTCGGTTTGTGAAATCAATCTCTGACCAGCGGGCGAAACGCAGTTCACTGGAGCGAATGAACACATGCAGCATCAGCAGAACGGCATGCCGGGTCAGTTCACGGCCCTGATGATATGCCCCAATACGTTCAAGCAGTTCAGGCAGCCGCTCCAGCGGCGGGGCAGGATAGTGCCGTCTGACAGGAGGTGTGGTCACGCCGCCAAGGTTTGCTGCAGGGTTCGTATCGATTAACTCCTGATGGACCGCATGGCGCATTATGTTACTCAGGTGCTGCCGTGTGCGGGACGCAACCTCCAGCAGACCTTTTTCCTCGATCCCTTTCAGCAGGTCAATGAAATGACGGGGTTTAAGTTCTGATACAGGTAAGTTCCCGATGACCGGAAAGATGTGATTGTTCAGACTGGCACGCAGACGGTCGGCGGTGTTCTGCGACCATTTCCTGTTACTTTTATGCCACGCCAGCGCCACGTTTTTAAAAACTTTCTCCGGTGTTCGTGAGCCACGTTCAGCAGCCCGCTGCTGTACCGGGTTGATATTCAGCGCCAGCATTTTACGGATACCTTCACGTTGCTGTCGCGCATCAGACTGGGAGATGGCTGGATAGGCACCCAGCGCAATGCGGGATTCTTTACCGCTAATACGGTATTTGAGATACCAGTGGCGGGAGCCACCCGGCTTGACCAGCAGATACAGACCGTGAGAATCGGAGACTTTAAAGGGTTTATCAGAAGGCTTGAGGGTGCGGATTTTTGCGTCGGTAAGGGATATATGGGGGTCACTCCATTATCGAACTAACCTGACCCCAGATTTGACCACCAATTTTTCCCGATGCGTAGGGTAAAATCAAAATGCACCGAGAAGAGTTTTCACACTAACCTGTTGAATCAACATCAGATAAAGATTCGCAAGGATGCAAGAAAACAGAAAATTGGCTCCTCTGACTGGACTCGAACCAGTGACATACGGATTAACAGTCCGCCGTTCTACCGACTGAACTACAGAGGAATCGTGAGAACGGGGCGCATATTACTTAGCGGTACCTTGTCTGTCAACACTAAATTTCATAAGCCATTTCAATTGGTTAATTAATCTGCAAAGTTGTTAATTAATGAACATTCGTCGCCGAAAACGAGTCTGTATCATTAGCGTGATGCAGTCTCTGCAAAGGATCTTGTTGATAAAATTGACAGAAACGTTGCCACAATGAAGGGAAACGAGGAGCAAAAAGTTCTGGGGCGCTAAAGAAATATTCAGAAAGTACGGCAAAACATTCAGCAGGATCACTGGCAGCATAAGCATCAATGCTCGCCGCATTCTCACCAACTAATTCGATTTCTTCCTGAATGTTGTTCATTGCAGCATGAAGATCGTGTTCCCAGCCAGCAACCTCACGCAACGAAATAAAGGGAACTCCGCTGGCGCGATCGCCGTTACGGGTGTCCAGCTTATGAGCGACTTCATGAATAATCAGGTTAAAACCAGAAGCATCAAAAGAATCTTGTATATCCAACCAGTTCAAAACGATAGGCCCTTGCTGCCAGCTCTGACCTGACTGAACAATACGTTGGTTATGCACCAGACCGATATCGTCTTCCCATTCATCATCGACCACAAATGGCGCAGGATAAATTAAGACTTCATGAAAACCATCCAGCCATTCCAGTCCTAACTCCAGAACGGGCAGGCAAAATAGAAGTGCTATCCGGCAGCTTCTTAATGAATTCAGCTCAAAGCCCTGTAAAGGAACAAGCCGTTTTTGCTGTAAAAAACGTTCGGCAAGAGCGACCAATTTGCTTTGTTCCTGTTCTGTCAGACACGTTAAAAGGGGGATCGATAGTGCTTCCTGCCAGGGAAGGGCAGTTTGATGTGCTGATTCTTGTACTTTCCAGGGCCACTTAATCATCGTTTTGCTCGCAAACTCGTCACTTGAACAAAATTGCACGGACAGGGACTGTTAAAATGCCAAATTTCCTGGCATCATGGCAACCATCTGAACGGAGAGATGCCGGAGCGGCTGAACGGACCGGTCTCGAAAACCGGAGTAGGGGCAACTCTACCGGGGGTTCAAATCCCCCTCTCTCCGCCAATCATTCAACAAAATCAATCACTTACAAAGCATTTTTGATTTTGTCATGCATAAATCCCTGCATTAAAATTCCTTTCTCTCGCTCAATTTTTCTTACTACTGATGCTGTTTTTTACCATTTTGCCGCGCGTCGGGCATCCACTTTTATGCTCTCGAGTTCACACTCTTAACAACAACTTAGCCATTCCCCCGTCTCTGATGACAAAACAGTTGAACTTCAATTGTTCCAAACGGATCCTGTGAAGATATATCAAAGGAAATGGATTGTTGGAGGATGGATGAAAAGAAGTGAAATCAGGAAAGCACTGGAAGCATGGTTTGATGTTGAACGCTATGAGGCGATAGAGAAACTCACCTTACAGCATTTTTATGTTGAGGTTGAGCGGCGCATCTTGGCTTACAGAATGTTGTTGAGCCGGAACACCATACCTACCTTTAACCGATTAATGCTGGATGATTACCGCAACAAGATCCTCAGCGGTGAAATCTTTTTCAGTGGTGATACCGCTACTCTTGGACATGAGCTTGCCAGAACCTACGCAGTAAATCCTACGACACGAAGCCACGCGCAATTTTATGCGAAAACGCTGGCATTAACCGAAGCCACGCCTGAACTCTCTGGGTTAAGCCAGTCTGAATTTCTGTCCGAGTATCTGAAAGAGACATCCCTTAATAATCTTTCACGTATTACTGTCGATATTCATCTGGAAGAAGCATCAACCGAAGAGATCATTGAACATCTGAAAGTGTTGATCCCCCGATGGAAGAGACAGCTTAAGATGAAGTCTCCAGCGCCAAGAGAGTATCGTTTTGGGAAAAGCACATTCAGAAAAATTATTGAATATCGTCTTATCCCGATGATGGACCTGATCTTCTGGGGAGAAGATAACGGCATTAAAATCCCGCTTTCACTGATTTCCTCGCTGCTTCACGAGGACAGCGACAACGATCGTGATGAAGGAATGCTAAAGGCAACGGACTACCCGTTAGCAATGGCTTTTCTGACGGATGCGAGCTATCTGAAATCGCTTGAAGATTACATGATGGAAAACAATCACTTGAAAGACTCCCCTGTTGAAAAGCATGTAGAAGACGACAGGAATAAGAAAAAATAAGCCAAGTAAAAAGGGTTACGTTCGCTCCGTGCGAACGTGATCGCATCCAGTGTTAACCGTTATCTTTCCATCCGTGCCCCTTCGAATTTTTCAAAAAAAACTTCTTTGAACGTCCCTAAATTACCATAAGCAAAATCGCTATCATTGTTCACGTCGAAACAACATAGAGAAAAGCGAAATCTCATAGAGATTACTTACAATAATAGAGGGCAGACAATGAAAGAAAATATTGAAACCAGCGTAAAACGATTTATCCGCGTTCCTGATGTTTTAAATCGAGTGGGATTTAGTCGCACGACTTTATATGAGCGTATTAAGGAAGGAAACTTTCCTGACAGAGTAAAAATAGGTCCGAGGTGTGTCGCTTTTGTTGAAAGTGAGATTGATGAATGGATTGAAGTGACTATTCGACACTCACGCCAGAACGCTGCATAAAAAAAGAAACAAGATCTCGTGTCGAACAAATATCTGTTCGCACAGGGCATCTTATTACCCTAAACAATAATGGAGAAAAATATGAAGATAGAACTTATTACGATAAAAGAGTTTATTGAACAAGCCGAATGTTATTTCAGGAACTATATGGACGGATTACGGCGGAATGCACCAGATGATTTTTATTATTTTCTCAACAATAAATACAATATGAATGACATTATGGAAAGTATCATTAAAAAAACGCGATATCATTTTTACGATGACACAGAAGAAGGCAAAAGGAATCGGATTTATGGAGAAGTAAACCACTGTAAGGTAAAGCAACACCTTCGTCAGCTTTGGATTGTCTATAAGTGTGTATACCGCTAATGCTCATACAAATATTTTGCTATTCCAATATTAAACTAAAGAGGAAATAAAAATGAATACATTTAAAAATAAAAACACTGAAATCTTTTATGTTGTGTCCTTGCATATCTATGCGGAGCTTTTTAACTCAAAGGATAAAACGACCAGCAATATGATTATAACGCATGTAATGGATCATGAGTTTGTTTGTAAGCTAATCGATCTGGCGATGAGGAATGCTGAGAAACATCTTCTGAAAAAAGCATGGAAAAAGAACGCTGCTGGAAAACTGTCTGAAGTGGATTTTAAAGGGGTTAAGCAGGCATTAGCCAAAATGCATTATACGGTTCTGGCGGAATCAATATGTTGATATGTTCTGAGGTCTATCGGCCCCTTCTTGGGGCTGATAACAAATATTATTTTTCTATCCAAGGAGCAAAAAATGATTGATGAATTTCATGTGATGTATATGTATAAAAAAATCCAAGTGGAAGCCGCAACTACCGACATCAAAACACTTGAACAGCTTTTGAAAAAATTCAGGAGCGTGGTCAACGAACGTCGTGAAGAATACTATCAGGAGATTGGTGAGAAAAAAGCACATAAGTTGAAAATGAAAAGATTACAAAGAATGCTTGAGAAAATGGCATGTGACCGGGTTTCACCAGAAGATCTAAAGGAATGACTATTTGAGTTATTTTTGACTTACATACATGGAATTGATAATCATTATTGTCTATTGTGGCTTTTTATCGATAGATAGATGAGTAAAGGTGGATCTGGAAGGAACCTTATGGGCTTTGAAGCTAAAAAGAAACACGCTATTGCCATCATGGAAAGCAAGAGGATGTGGCGAAGTAATTATGCCCCTCCTTTGCTACACCTCGCATGGAAAGCTGGACTCAAGATACCACCGCTACCTTTTGCCTCATTCTGGCAAATCACTTTGTTGATGGGTGGATGGTTTGGTCCGGCATGGGGGATCTGTATGTGGTTTTTTACTTGGAAGGATACAGGGATACAACCGGGCACTGCATTTGTCTCAAGCGTCGTCGCAGGTATTTGTTTTGGTGTTCTTATGGCTGCGTATCATTGGTGGCGAAAGGTCGTTAACAACCTGCCAGACTGGGATAGTCTTGGATGAATAATCGAATATTTTCCGGGCCTGTTATCTTGAGAACAGTGAAGCCCGGATATGCTGTAGCGGTTAGATAGCAAAGTCTTCCAGTGTCTTACCAGCTTCGATAGCAGCGGCGATTGCTTTAGGAGTACGGCCCTGACCCGTCCAAGTCTGCTCATTACCGTTTTCATCTGTATATTTGTATTTAGCAGGACGAGGAGCACGAGTTGATTTGGTTTTAGGCTGGGATGAACCAACTGAAGCGAGTAGTTCTGTAGGATCGATACCGTCTTCTAACAATTTCTGGCGGAAGGCTTCCAGTTTAGCCTGACGTTCTTCTTGTTCTTTACGGGCTGAATTTTCTTCCTCACGGCGATCTTCAACGATTGTGGTGAGTTTTTCCAGCATCTCTTCCAGAGTTGCCAGATCTGTTTCACGAGCCTGTGCGCGAAGTGTACGAATATTGTTCAGTGCCTTAAGAGCTTCACTCATAGTATGTCATCCGGTGTTTTAAAATAGGCGATTAATAAAAATAATGCTTACGGTGCTGTTGGAAAAATCAAAAAAAAACAGTCAGTAAATAATATAGTAAACATTATTGCATAAGCAATCTAATACATCACATTTCACACGAATAGCATAGAGTCGTTTTAAAGAGACATTTTCCTGCGCTTTTGGTTTGATGGTTCGAACTCTGACGAGATACGAGATAGTTGCTCAAGACTCTGTTCAATTGAACGTTGGAACTCAACAGCGGCTTCTGTACGTTGTTTTATGACCAAGGCTACTATTTCTTCATCGCTCTTTTCTGAAATGGCCTTACGGTATAACACGCGTTCGTTAAATAAATCGAGATTACCAGTTGATCTTGCTGATGTGTTAGCTTTTGAACTGCTGATGGGATTTAACTCGTCAATAAAGTATTCAATAAGAGATTCTCTCTTTTTTTCCAACCTGCGAACTTCGGTATGGGCAGATTTAAATTTTTGCGCCTTAACCAATGGAATATCATCAGAACGCAGTTTACGATATTCATTTCTGTATTCTTCTATTGGAATGTGATTTTTTAGTTCTTTAACTGTATTTACATATTCGATTAAATCACTGTTGTCTGTTTTTACTTTTCTCATATAAAACCTCGTGGATAAAATAGTGGATATATTTATATTACGAGATATGGTGTAAGTGTCAAATTAACCGTTTGCAGCAATGTTTATTTCTGTTGATTTGTCTCGCCAATGTTTTTTTGTTGTTTATTATGGCCATGCTTAATACATTAATAATGTTGTAAGAGACAAATGACATGGTGTATCATCAGGCTCGGGACGATGAAATAAAACTGAAGGTAGGAAAGATGGATTCTATAGATAAAAGGTTTCTTGATTTTATTCGATCTAAGAAAAATAATATAGTATTGGACGATATGAAGGATGATTTCAAAAAAGACGATGGCTCTAGTTCGAAAATGGCAGATTATTTGTTATTTAATAACGATGTTATTTTAGAGCAAAAATTACTCACAAATGACAGAACTGATTTAATAAATGAAAAAATTAATGAGCTAGCTAAGACTGATGAATGGCTTAAAAGAAGTTGGTTCGGTAGGGTTCATATTGAGGAATTGATTCAAAAACACCCCGACTCAGATGCTTTCAGAAAAAAGATAATGGATTATGCTTATAGAAATATAAAAGATCTTGTAGCAACCTCCAATAGACAGATTAGAGCAACAAAGGAATCTTTAAATATTCCTAGAGCAGTCGGTGGACTTGTTATTCTTAATGAATCGATAATGCCTTATGAATCTGAATATGTAATGGCAGAACTTAATTTTCTTGTTGAAAATCCACATTATGAACATGTTGATTTTGTTCTCTATATATCAGAACTACGTAGATCAACACATAATATAATTGATATGTCAGCAATGATAAAAAGCAGCTCTCCAAGATATGAGTTTGTAAACTGGTATATAAAAAACGTTTTCTCATTCGATTTCGCTTCATTTTTTAATCACCCTATACAATTTTTATAGTAGGGTGGGAGTTTGTTAAAATGCATTGGCTTTATGGAGTTATCATTCAGATAGGAGTTGCTTGAGAAAATCTCTTTCTTGAAACTACTGTGTTTTGCCTTGGCAATTAATTTTGTTCTCTTTAGTTTTAGTTTTTTTGTCCTTCAAGTAATAAGTTTTCATGAAAGTTAAACGATCACCATTAAACATATAGTCTGGATTAATAAAATAATAGTTCTGTATCATGGTCTCAGCAATAAATTTCTTGTCAGCAAGTTCTTTCATACCTTTGAAATAAGTAGTTCTTGATATTTTCACGATATCTTGATCAACAATATCGAATGACATTAATATCGTATCTGTATCTTTATTATCTCTGATAGCAAGATACAGTATCTTGAATACTTTCTTACCGGATGAGGATAAACCCTCAATAGCTGATACGCCATCCACATAAAGCTTCACAAACTGTGTCTTGTCTACTTCCATAGACTGAAAGAAACCACCATTACCAACTTGTTCTCCCGTACTCTCATTAACTAATGCTAATCGATCTTTTCCTGTAGTAATACGTCTGACGCCAGTTTTTGTATGTAGACTTGTATCATTAAGAAATGGGTTTTTAGTATGACGTGGGAGACCTCTTCTTGATTTCTTTACTTCAGTTTGTATCTTATTTTCTATCATGGTATTTACTCCTTTATTTTTTTAGTTATACATTTAAGTAGATACTATATTTTGTGTGCAAGTCAATACTTAAAGTTTATATTTTTTAAAATAACTAACACTTGATGTTTTTACGTATAAAAATTGTAGTGCTACAGAATATATACAATAACACTTTATTATTTTTATTTGAGAATAGTTATCAACTTAAGTACCGGGATTCGGGACTTTAACTCCCAAGAGTGCGTACTTTGTTTTAAGCTATAGCTGGCTTGAGAGCATTTTTCTTCTTCATTATTCAAATAGCGAAGCTTTGGATGACATTTTAAAGAATGTAATATTGAAAATAGTTCTTCTCTTTAGTTGATTGGTGCCTTATCAAAATGGCACCAGTGGTGTTATCTGTGTTATTTTTCCTACTATGTTATTACAGCGAAGTGATTGTTTTCTACAATCATGAACCGCTGCTACTATCGGGACTGCTTGATTAATTTTACTTTAACTTTATATGCGTCTACGACGCGATCTTTTTTGGATAAATCCAATATTAACAGGGGCAAGCCCTGTTCAGCAGAGTGATTGTTCGCAACAATCACGAAGCGCTGCTACCAAGGATGTAGTTTTCCTATACGTTTAAGAGCAAATGCTATATGTCTAAAGGGAAAAACTATGTTTAAACATAGGATCTAAATTCAGCATCATGAGGAAAAGAGATCAAACAATGATCGAGTGCTTTTCTTTTTATTTAACAGACAGGAGATGAATAAAATAAAAATGTCAGCGTCAGGGCGTAGCCGTGCGTCAGCACAGAGATAAAGATTTTTTCAAAAGTAGTTTAAAAATAAGAGGGAAAATCATGGTTAAAAAATAAATAAATTTGATTTTCACGATCGCGATGTTGTATTAAATAGTAATAAAAAAGTAAAAAATAAAATGAAAAATATTAAAATGATAACACTCTTTCATCCCTATGAGAAAACACCATTTATGATCTGTATTGTAAACAAAGTAGAAGATACTGAACATGGAATAAAACTCACTCATTGAAAATGACAATGATATTTATGTCAATAATTATAGCCATTATCTGTTATCGGAGTCTGTAAGTCGTTGCGATAAAGATAGGTTGAAAAATACTTATATTCGCTTGGTTTCAGAACTCACACAAATGAGTGAAGAAACTATAAAATCACAGATGTTATAATCTGAGTTATCAGTTTCAGATATTGTGATGTTATCCATAAGGTCAATGCTTTTGGGTTGAATATATATCCAGAGCTATCAACGAACATGGGTCAGGTTAAAGTCGAATGCGGTAAGTGGTAGTGTTCTGGTAAAATGCGTTGTCTGATAGCGTCAGGAGGCGATGAGCGATGGAAGGTAAATTAATTTTTTGTTCCGATGCAATACTGCGGTTTCAGTCCGATTACGATGAAACCTCGGCGGTTCCATTGCTATCCATCCAGAACACGATAGCCAATACCGATCCCTTCTTTCTTCTTCGCTTCTTCCACCATACTGTTCTGATTGAAGAAGGAACATCGCTGGCAAGTATCTTTCTGGCAATAGAACTGTGGAAGGCACTGTTAGCAGCTTATCTGGACAGAGATGTTGGTGCTTATATAGATGAGGTAAGAAAACCGTCCGGGCCAACGACATGGGATATTGAATGGATTGGGATTGACCGTCGTAGCTCGGTTTATCGCGCTTACAAGCGTCAGGATATGGAAGAAGGGGAAGATTTTTCGACCTATTTTAATCGTGAGCGGTTCCCGACTGATGAGTTTGACATAGAAAGTAGCTGCGATGCTTCAGGTTTCATTAAAGGTGATAAAGAACGCTGGAGTATCAGCGGTGATGTTCACGAAATTAAAAATCTTCCTGTAATCCTCTATAGCAAACAGGCGTTGATGACGTCGGCAAAGGACGGCCTGTTGAAGAAGAATGTATCAGGGGTGAAGAGTTCCAAGCATGGCTGCTTTGTTTATGGCGATACCTCGTTTTCTTTCAGTGAGGTAATGGAAGCTATCTTCATCAGTGGGCTGTTCTTCTATGCGCCAATAGACGCCGCCAGTAGTCTTGATGAACTGAAAGTGAGTTTGGCTGGGCTGGAAGAAGAACTGGCCGAAGTACCAAAAGTGGATTCGAATGGCAATGAAACAGATAAAGAACCTACTATAGTCGTAGCCGAAGGTGCTTTTGATTCGGTCGCTGCTCACATGGAAACAGAAGCTGAGGAGTGGCAATCTATTAAGAACCTGTGCCAACGAGAAGGTGAGCTGCCCATACGTATTGGTGGTATTAAAATGGCTGAGCCACCAGAGTTTCATTTTTAGTTTAAAAGCAACAATCTACCACTTAATGATTACGAAGCTATAAGTTGAAGGATGATTCACATGCCACACAAGAAAGTAGCATTACAGCTCATTGAAGAAACACTTAAAGAACTCGAGTCACCAAAAGGTTCTTTGTTATCGGCTATACAAAAACTACAGCGGACTTCGGATATCATCAATGATGATGATAAAAAGATATGGTGTGCTATTCAATTAGGTGATACTAAATATACAAAGCCAATAACTGAATTGCTTAAGTTTGTTATTGAGGCTGAAAATACAAAAAATAAATCTTTCCAAGAAAATTTAGACAAACGAATACAAGAACTTGCCAAATTAGGAGTTAAGGCTAATATACATTATTCAGATGAAGAACTCACATTAAAAAATATTGAAAGTGGTGGTGGATATAATAACATTGGGTTTATTGAAGAGAAATATGCCGATCTTGTAAGAAAAAAACAAGGCAATGACGGAACGTATTATAAGAATAGTTTAAATCAACATATCAATTATGTTAGAAAAAAAGCACATGAATTAGCATCGCAAATATATAATCAACTAAAATTTTCAGGTACTGTCAGCAACTGTTTTGATGTATTGAAAAATGCTGTTGATGATAAATTATTAGATCTAAATCCAGTGATCGCAGAACAACTAATGTTGGCATTTAAAGCTATTTCTTCAGATAAAGAAGAAGAATGGTCTCAAGCTTTAACTACATGTCGTAGGCTTCTAGAAGGGTTGGCTGATGAACTTTATCCGGCATCGAAGGAAAAATTTAATGGTCGGGCCGTTGGGCAAGGTCAATACGTAAACCGCCTTTGGGCATTTATGGATGGGGCTATTCAGTCTGATAGTAATAAAGACCTTGCCAAAGCACATATAGATTTTCTCGGATCATGGTTAGATAAAGTTAATAAGTTAACAAATAAAGGTGTTCATGCCGAGTTAGATCGGATTGAAGCTGTAAAGTCAGTATTTCACACGTATTTAGTAGTGGCGGATTTGCTTGAGTATATGTCAAATACCAAAACCTCTGTATCTAAGCCTGATATCAATAAAGCTACTTTAGATGAACTGGAAGCATTGTTAAATATAAATAGAACAATCGCTAAAGAAATTGTTAAAGCACGAGTTCGTGAAGGCAAGCTTGATCTGGATATTTTAAAAAACATAAAAGGTATAGGTGCTAAGACGCTTAGTAATATACAAGAAGTGTTTGTTATGTAATTTATTTAGTATTTAATTGATATAATATCATGAAATAAAATCGGGAGTTCATACGTAGCAACTCCCGATTTTACGATGATATGTTGTATTATCAATCCATCAAACCACGTGAGGTCTTACTTGCAGTCTGACGAAAATCATAACGTTCCACAACATCACCCTTAAACCAGATATCCAGTGATTTAATGTGTGCTGTGCTGCTATTGGTCAATAGAGCAAGGCCCGGTATGTAGTTAGATAGTTGGCTTTCTCCCGTCATACTTGAGTAGTTCCACATCTCCTGTCCATCATTCGTAGCGCTCTCCAAAGGCAGCAAGAATTTCTTGTTGGGTTGTTTTTCCCTTGACGATTTTAACTTTAACCGTCTGATGATTTTCATCAGTTAGGGATTTATTACCATGAACGGTACAGCCACCAAGTGGTAATATTATAAAAATAGCAAGTAATAATTTTTTCATTTTTGTTCCAGAAATAGATGAAAGGTGAGACTCAGAAAACATACTTTTTAAATACCAGCATCCATCGCTCGCAAAGTTCGTGATTTGAGGTGCTTAAATTTTTCAGGGGAACATTAACTTTCCACATGGGATTTTTAATATCATCGGTTAAAATATTTAGGCCAGACCGTTTATTCGCTGAAAGTTGTTCTCTCCAGTTAGCAATAGCCGCATTATTCATACCTCGTAATGTTCCATTGCCATAAAACTTACCCCCCTCTGAAAGCGTATAATTTATTTCTCGAATTTGATCAAAAGTATATGTGCTGTCTTTATCTTTATTGAAAATACGGACAGTATGTTTTTGAGTATCAATAACAATACCTGTCTGTTGGCATTCATACGAAAGAATGTCGCCGTCCAGAACTTCCGTAAAGCTGTTGTAGTGCTTTTTCTTTTGTATATCTACTGCTGTCATGATGATGATGAAGAGCACCACTAAAAATACGATACCTACTGCTTCCAATCTTACTTCCTCCATGTAAATGAGTTAAAGAGACTGAACCTGCTCACAGAGCTTTGCTACGTTTTATACGTCCTACAGCACCAAGCTCATGGCGTCGGTCTCGGCGTTGCAAGGCTATCAGAACTTGAAATCATGATCGATATAAAAGATCGATAATTAATTATTGATAGGCTTTAACGATTAAAACAATGATATTGATCGGTTATTAATTGTTTTTATCGATCGAATATTTATTTATGATAGCTATTGGCTATCATGAGGTTGTTTTTGATCGTTTTAAACGATATGACGAGACGCTAAAAGAATTGAATCCTATCAATTGGTTAAGCGGTGGTTTTGCCATGTGATATCAGCCGGATCCCGCAACAACTCTAGCCCTGACCAGATTTGGTCAAAAATTTAGGCACTTTGATTATCAGGATGGATAAGCAGATGAAGAAGATTTTACTCGTTGCTGGCGCAGCTCTGGCACTGGCGGGATGTGGTGAGAAAGGTGATTTTGAGAAGGCGATCAATGCCAAGATAGGGCAGGACAAATATTGCTTCTCGCTGGATAACAATAACACCAGCTTCCCCATCCGTCTTGCCAAGCCACGACTTGATTCGACTGGTACAGGGACGAATTCAGTGATCCTCGATGGATTTGTAGAGCAGGGAATGATGGTCTTTGAGCAGGGCTATGATTCGAACGTATTAGGGATAACAGAGGAAGGCAAAAAAGCCAAAGTCTGGAGCACAACAGATGGTGCCTGTGTTGGTCGTCGTGCTGTTGACGGGATTAAGGAATGGACTGAGCCGGGAAACGGTAATCAGAAAGTAGTTCGCGTGACTTATACGTGGAAGCTGGTTGACGTTCCGGGCTGGATTGACAAAAAAGCATTCGCCAGCGTTAAAGGAATGAATGAACCTGCTGATGGTGCCATGAATCTCTTTAAGACCAGCAATGGCTGGAAAGCCAATTAAGGAAACCAATATGGAAAACAATACCATCAAATGCCCGTTCTGTTTCAAAGAGAGCCAGCGTGGGGTTCACGTTTGCACAGGTTGCTTAGCGACTGTGTTATATGGCACTTATCCCGGCTGGTATGCTGCTGTTGTTTTGTTGTTGACTTTTGGTTTATCGACGTTGATCGGTATGTCAACAGGTATGGCAGGAGCTACTATCAGTCTACCAATAATTGCGGTTGTTGGGTTTATAGCTGGTAAGGCGATATTCTCTGATAATGTTGTGTTTAGGCGAAAGATATAAAAAACGAAAAGAATTATATGATGGGCGACCTTTCATAGTTCGCCCATATATAAATATAACTAAAGACCATTTCTCGCTGATTTTATATCCAATAAGTTTATTTTATCTATCTTATCTTTGTGGATAACGATAGTAAGCTTTGCCGGAAATTTAAACCTCATTTCACTTATTCTAAAAGTCCACAACATTATTTTAAGTAAATCCTCATCGCTAATATTTTTATGTTCCTTTATTCTAGTGATTCCAGATCCAAAGATAGGAACAGAGACACTTTTTTGAGCATATATACGATTAACTTTGTCCCAAAAATTTATTAAAAATGCTAGATAATCCGGCATTGTAAGAAAAGCTCTATTTTTGTCGTCAAATTTTGAAAACGCAGTTAATAGATAATCATTATTAACGAAGATAGTTCCTAGCGAATATTTTTGTGTTTTACCCACTTTTCTTTTATGGTTGACCTCAAGCAGTTCATCTTCTTCAAACTGATGATTTGAAATACGATGGTCCAAATCAGATACGGATCCCGCTAAATAGTTATCAATATATAATCCATTAAGTGAATTATGAGAAATGATAACATCATCAACTTGCGTGTCAAAATATTCATTAAAAGCAATGACCTTGAATCCATCTTGTCTGAATAAATCGCCTGCTTTTACAGTAACAATGCTGCCCTCAACATCTAAATTAATTTCCGAAAGATTATTTGATTTAAACCATATGCCGAAATACAGTAAGAATAAAATAATTAAAAATATAATACCAAGTGTTAGTTTGTTTTCTGTTGGAATGTCTACAAAAATCAAAAAAAGTGAAAATATGGTACTAATAGTTGATGTGTAGTCTGAAAATTTTTTAAGTATACGCTTATCGAAAAAATTAACTTTCGCCATTTTTGTACCAACCTTGTTAATTATATGTAATTCAAGTGTGTTGATAGTAGTTTCTTATAAATGATGTTTACACTATCTGATATATAAGGTATTTTCAACATGTTGATACTAATGTTGACTGCTTCATGGGGACTATATGAGTTATCGTAATAAGACATATGTGGCTTTTGCAAGTGAAGATATAAAGTTTTATCGTCTTATGGAGGCATGGAAAGCAAATGAAAAAATAGACTTTAACTTTTTTGATGCTCATGATCTCTTTATTTCAAGGGATACAAGTAAACCTGAAACCATAAAGCGAAACCTCCGCGAAAGGATGAAAAATGCTAAACAAGTAGTACTGTTGGGAAGCGGTAATACTAAGAGAAAAGGTAGCGATGGAGTATCGTTTCTTGCCCATGAAATAGATCTTATCGTAGAATTTAATCTTCCTGTTGTAATAGCTAATTTAGACGGAGATAGAACAGTCGATAAGAACTTCATTCCTAAACCACTTTTAGATTCAGAACATTATACAGTATCTGTCTCTTTCCAACCTAAAATTATTAAATATGCATTAGATAATTACTGTGTTAACTATTACTCAAGTTCAAATAGTGGTAGTTATCTATACCCTACATCTGTTTATACTAAGCTAGGTCTGTAATATTTCAACGTATACTAAACAATATGTGGAATGAGCACGGAACACTCATTCCATAACAAACATACTATTTAGATGTGCTAATACAATTAATTTTATGCATCGAAGATATTAAGCACTTATGATTTATTGCTTTATCTTCTCCTGTATGCTATTTCAGCCAACTCTCTTGCTATTTCCTTAACGCTATATAAAGAAGTTTGCAGTGCCATTTTATCCGCCAAATAATGGCTGTATTTAGATACCTCTTGAGCATTGATATTATGCCAGATTGGCAATATAATCTTATTATCATCATACACTGCACGATTAATTAAACTATCTAATTCGTATTGTGTCCATTTCTTGTTTAGAAAGTTATGAGAAAGTATGACTATGCCATAATTTGCTTTTCTTAGGCCTAAATCAATATTTCTCCTTAAGCTATCGCCGACTTCAAGTGTCTGTTCATCATACCAAATAATTACACCAAGTCTATTTAACTCGTCTACCAGTGGTCTGACAAAAGTATCTTTATCCTCTTTTGCATGGGATATGAAAAAATCATAGTGCGTATTATTGTTATCTTGCATGACGTCATTCTGTATTTCATATGGTTGATGAAAAATTGCTTGTAATTTTGCCCAGTCTATTTCTGCTAAAGATTTATTATTGCGATAAAATAGTTTTTGGGAAGGGAAATCAATATTCGAAATGTAAATAATAAATATATTATTTATTTTCTTTGCCTCAACCTCCTTCCACTCCCATCTATAATCGTGGATATAAGAAATTGATGCTTGAAAATAATCATTGGAAGTTAAATTACCTGCGCGAAATGTCGCATTACTAATATTAAACGCGAGATATGAGTTACCTTCTCCGTTGAAAATAATATTATATCCCTCTTTCAATAGATATGAACGAATCTCTTTGGTTTTTAGGTGCTGTTTCCATGCGAGGAATAAAAGGAATGGAATTGCTATTGAAAGAAAGATGAAGAAAAGGATATTATACATATTGTTGCCCAAAACATTCACCAAGCATATAAAAAATTCTATGTTTTCATATGCTATCACATTTTGAGCCTATGTAACATGCATTTGATTAAAAATTAATAGTGGGGATAACATTACTATTTGATGTTAGATTTTCTGTTAGTTTGTTTTAACTTTGGCATAGAAGGTTTTCCACCAATAGACAGTATAAATTCCATGTGTTTATTGACCTCCGTTTGTTCTTGCTCAAAACGATTTGGGAAACGAACAGTCTTGTTAATATTTGATTCGTTACCATAGACTCCTGCTTCTTGTGATGTTTGGTTATTGTTAAACTTAGCGCGTCTTTCAAACTCCGAGCGTGGAACATTGACACCCAGCACTTCATCAAACACATAATTTTCAGCGATACGCTTATCATGGTCAGCATCAGTGGTATCAGTTTTCCTTCTCGCCCATACAAATCTCTCTTTCAGGAAGTCTACGATGAGTAGTGTGAAACGTTTAAACAAACCATTTTGTCGTGGCTTGGTCTGCTTTCTGATATGTAGGGGAGCACGGTTCACCGCTCTGGTGTTTTGAAGAGATGGGGTTTTCAATTTAGTGGATGCTTTTGGTTCAGGAACAACCAGAACAGGGGATTTCTTCCCTGAAACATTTACTTTACTGACCTTATTGGGATTACGGTAAGATTTTGCTGCTGGTCTTCTGCTTGTGGTAGGTGTCGCCATAGCCGGTTGCGGTTCTACTGTTGCTGGGTAGTCAGGGATAATGATCTCTTCGGGTTCAGCAAGATGTGTAATCGTAAAGCTTCTGACATCAACCACGATCTCCAGTGGTAGCTCACTGAATGTCGTATAGACCTTCTTCGCTTCCTCTATTTGCTGATCACGTTGAGCTTGTTCGGCAGCTCGTTGTTCCTGTGACTCGGTGTCATTCCATTTAGCACGATGAACACGTTGCATTGCCGGGCGGTTTGTTTCTGTTGCTTTGGCAAGCCAGAATGCTTTCTCTTCAGCGCTGAATGCTTCCTCTGCTTGAGCAAGGGCATCAGCACATTGTGTCCTGAGAGAACGGTGATCGATACGTTCTTCACTGCCTGCGGCTTCAAGGTAGCTGTTTGACATGGTGGCCCATGATTCACGCCATTGGATCATTATCTTCTTATCATTCCAGCTTCTGTCTTTTTTACCGAAGCCGTCTGGACCAATGGTTTTCAGGGTTAACATGACGTGAGCATGGGGATTCTTACTATCCAAGTCATGAAATGCGATATCAGCAATCATTCCTTTATCAACAAAGTTCTTCTGACAGTATTCGGCAACCAATTTTTTCTTATCATCGTTGTTGAGTTCTACAGGTATAGCAACATCAAAATAACGGGCTGTTTGACCGTTGTTCTGGCGTTCCACTCTTTCAACTTCATTCCAGAGTGCTGAGGAACTTTCAACAATGTGAGCAGGTGCTGAAACAGGGGCTAATAAAATATGACCATGAAGATCTGTTCTGTGGCTGAAATCAAATGTTTCGCCAATGCGATCATCTGTAATACGTGTACGGGCATGGTAGGCAGCTTTCGCAACGGAAGTCATGCCTTCGCTTCGTTTCACAATTTTAAAATCCAGATGAAAAATCGCCATTAAAAATATAATCTCAAATATATAAGCTACTGTTAGTTTTTCGTAAGAAAAACTTCGGGGTTGACGTTGACCTTGGTTTTGCTTTTAGCCTGCGGCAGGCAACCGTCGGTAGACCCCACACACTGCGTAGCAGTGTATAGGTGGGCATTGTCTTTAAAAAAATAAGCCAATGTAAAATGCCCCTCTTATTAATTAATACGAAATATATGTATGGTTGTAAAATAATACGCCGGGTTAAGCGGCGCAAACTGGATTAAAGGTGTAGGTTTCACGTCCACAGGACAAAAAGAGTAAAGATAAGGCCCGTAAGGGCAAAAGAAGTATTAATTATTCCCGCCGTAAGGCGGGGCTGCTAAATTTGATGAAAAAAACGAATAAAACAGACAGTGTTATGTGTTGCACAATTCACAGGTTGAGATTGGGAAATAGAGTTTGAAAATGACAGGTAAAAATAAAAGCACGAATGCGCAAAAATAAGTAACGCGGAGAGTGCGGGGTATTTTAAGTTAGTAATTACTATCATATGCGTTGCACATATTTATAAAGAAATGTATCAGAATCATTCTCTCTTACAAAATGGTGTAAATTTGACGTTATTTCTCTTTGTGATAATTAAATACGTATAAACAGCAAGAGGTGATAACTATGGATAATGAAAGTAAAAAAACAAGAACAGAAAAAACATTAAAGCAAAAGGTTGCTTTTGCTCAACTAGAACTTAATCGTCTTAAGTCTCTGGAGAAATCAGAACGTAAGAAAGTTGAAACAAGGCTAAAGATTATTCTTGGTGCGGAAGTAGCTAAGGCTATGCATTGCGATATCGAACAGGTGGATAAAGAGCTTGTTATGGGGATTTTGCTTTCAGTATCTGACCTGAATGATATTGAAAGAATAACGTATATAAAAGCAGGCAGGAAGTTTCTCGCGCAAATGGATAGAAGACAAAAATAAAAATCTTTAAATTTATTTTGATTCAGGTATTGATATCTAATTATTATCTGTTATCTATATAAAAGAACAGAATGCAGGATAATCCTTTATTAATATTTTTTTCCTTTTCAATCATGCGTTCTGTTTGACCAGTAATCTGTTAATTTTTATCTTTATGTAGTGAACGTCATTATTACTTTTTTATCAGATATGATAAATATCCCATGAGGAAGTAGTAATGACAGTAGTAGTGATAACAAATATTGTTTTTAAATCTCCCGGAAGGCAAAGAGAAATCTTTGCCTTTTTTAATTCATCCGTCTGTCAGACAGAGTTAAATATATCTTGCTCTTTCTATTGCCAGATATCAGAGAAGCGTTATAACAGGAGTTATCATTAAAACAAAAAAGGAGATAATAATGGTTTTATTAAATAACAAAAGAAAAAGCAAGAAAGGTTTCTCACTACTCGAACTATTACTTGTTTTGGGCATCATTGCTGCATTAGTGGTAGCTGCTTTTATCGTTTATCCCAAGGTTCAGGCTTCACAAAGAGCGCAGGCAGAATCCAATAACATTGCCACCATACAGGCAGGTGTTAAAGCGTTATACACGTCGGCATCAAGCTTTACTGGCCTGACAAATACTGTGGCTGTTCAGGCAAAAATCTTCCCTGACAATATGTTAAGTGGGTCAGGAACGGCTGCTAAACCCATCAATGCCTTTAAAGGTAATGTGACGCTGGCTGCTACAGCGACAGGTCCGTCATCAGCGACTGGCTCTTCTTTCACTATCACATACGATAATGTGCCAGCAGCGGAATGTGTGAAGATTGCGACAGCGGCGGCAGGTAATTTCTACATTACTACGGTTGGAACCA
Organism: Escherichia sp. E.sYA108; assembly: GCF_011754335.1. Lineage (NCBI taxonomy): Bacteria > Pseudomonadati > Pseudomonadota > Gammaproteobacteria > Enterobacterales > Enterobacteriaceae > Escherichia > Escherichia sp. E.sYA108. The sequence continues at coordinate 2,096,373 of NZ_JAAQVZ010000001.1, forward strand.
AGGTTGTTAAAGCCGCAGGAGGAACACTCGATGTGGCAGCTACGGCAGCAGCATGTACGAATGCCACAAGTAATACATTAGTTTTCACGTCTATTTAATGAAGAGGGCGCAGGCCCTTTTCTTTCTTATTGCTAAAACAGGGAGATAATTATGATAAAGAAAAAAGGATTTACCTTACTGGAAGTGACGATTGTGTTAGGTATTGGAACGCTTATCGCTTTTATGAAGTTTCAGGATATGAGAAACGATCAGGAAGCGGTATTGGCTGATAATGTCGGAACACAGATTAAACAGCTTGGTGAAGCGGTTAACCGCTATATCAGTATTCGTTATGACAAGATTTCCACACTGTCATCATCCAACAATCAAAGTAGCGATCCGGGGCCAAGAACCTGTTCGGCTGCTGGTTGTGAAATCACTTACCAGACATTAATTAATGAAGGTCTGTTACCTGTAGGCTATACAGGAACGAACGCGCAAAAAGCATCCTACAAGATTGTGTTAAAGCGTTCAGGAACAGCGCCTGATTATGTCATTAATGGCCTTATAACAACCGCCAGCCCGTGGGAGGAAGGTGGTCGTATTCGTTATGACCTGTTAGGAAAAGCGGTTCAGGCGGCAGGTGTTGATGGTGGGATGAGCAGAAACACCAAGATAGCGTCCGGCTATGGTGGTCAGTGGAGTGAGAACTCTAATAGCTACAGCAATATCACGGGGGGTGGGTTACTGGCTTACCGCGTGGGGTATAACTCTTCAATGTATTCTGTTTATCTGCGTCGTGATGGGACGTTGCCGATGACGGGCGATCTGAATCTTGGTGGGAAGAGCATCAAAAACATCAAAGATATGACGGCATCAGGGACAACAACAACCGGAGCACTTAAGACAACGGGTAATGCGTCTGTTGCATCAGATCTGAGTGTGGGTGGAACATCTACCCTTAATGGTCCTGTAAATATCAACAACAACCTGAAAGTAAAATCCGACACCTATCTGAACACGCTATCAACAACAGGTCTGGCGAAGTTTGGTAGTCGTATCGCGACGAATGGACTTAATCCAAACGATCTGCCTGCTGGGTGGGCTGGTGGTGTTCGCACCTATGATTTGTATGCGTCAGGGACTGTTGGTGTAGGAACAGGTAAAACAGTTAAAGCTTACATGAACAATGCGGGTAATATTTATGCGTCAGGTAATCTTACTGCTGGAACGATAAAATCCAATGGAACAATTGAATCAACAGGCAGAATCAAAGCAGGTGAATATCTCCATTTGAATGGTCAGGCAACATTAAATGCGAAATGTACGCCTAATGGTCTGGTGGGGCGAGACAGTACAGGTCGAGTGTTATCGTGTGTCAGTGGTAAATGGCAGACAGCAAGCGGTGATGGCCTGAAAGGTATTTTTATAACAATAACCGATCAAACATCTGGATATAAATGTGTAATACCCAATAGTGATACAGGTGCATGTGCTTGTCCGGGGTCGATGTATGACTCAAGGTATGGTTTTTTATCTGGAACACTTATTGCGGAATATGATGAACGTCGTTGTAGTGGTAGTAAGAACGAGCACTGTTATAGTAATTTTAGAAGGTTATATGCATGCAAATAAAATATTAAATTCCCATTAAACGTTTATACTATTAATTGTTACAAATTAACATACATGCCAAAGATAATGGTAAAAATATGACATGTATGTTAATTTACAAAAAATGCATGCTAATTACATTCTGGATTTCGTTCTTTTTATTAACAATGTTTCAGTTTGCGTACCTAAAAGTGTTGATTTTATTTTATCGATGTTTTTCGAGCTAATATCATTTGAATTTAACACGCTAGAGATTATTTTAAAAAAGGCAAATCCAAATGGGATATATGGATTGTCATCGTAAACACCTATTGTTGATGCTATAAGTCCGCATAAGTCTAATGAAGAAAGTTTACTTTCTTTATTTTCTATTTTTTTTATTTCTTTGTTTAGTTCGTAAATTTTTATATCAAGCTCTTCACTTGATAAATTAGACAACGATCTTGAAAAATCCCTTATCCTCGGAATATCACCTTTAAGTATTGCGTCGTCTAATTCTAAGGCTGACATGTCATTATCGATTGATAGTATTCTTGTTGCTATTTCACCGATTTTAGATTTTACAATAGCCTCTTCATTTATTCTAAAACCATTATATCCATATAAACAACATGCAGAAGCATTATATTGTGAATGCTCATTGCTGTGGTATGGATAAAAATCAGCATTTAATGCCATCGCCCACTCCAATGGCATAGCAGAAAATAATAGTTCAAGAAGAAGGTCTCGTCCTTGCCTATTGAATAACTCTGACATGACGGGGGCTATGCCAATGTTTGAAACACCCATGGCTCCACGCTCATGGATATTCATCTCCATTGAGTGCCAATTTTGAGATAGGGCCTTGATAAATAAGTTGAATATTTTGCCATCCAGTGCCCTCAATGTTTTGAGAACATTTAATTTTTCTTCGAAAGAAAATGTTGTAGCAAGAAAACCTGTTTTATTTCTGATGTCAATAATTGAGGATGATGCTAATCGTCTGGACAGAATAATGCATTCAGGATTAGTGTTTAGGCATTCTTCAAGAAATGATAAGTTATATCTTATTATGTTTTGTGGTAATGCAAATTGAATTCTACCTCTCGATATTAACTCTAGTAAATGTTGTTTCGGTATTTTTAAATGGTCTAAGAAGTCATTGTCTTGTCCGATGAGTGGATATGATATCACTACTCGTTCATAAACTGATAAATAGTTTCTTATATTATCTGGTTTAAAAATTTGCGCATCAACGAAACAACAACTATTTTTTTTGTTAAAACTTGTTGGAAGGGCACTACTTTTTTCGAAGTCATATGAAGTGAGAATTAAACTTCTGTTATCAAGCCAGAAATCCTCATCTTCTTCATGCAGGTTTCTTACTCTTGTTGGGACACTTTTAGGTAATGCTTTATTAGGTATTAACGCTAATGCATCAGAGTGCCTTTTTTCAGATAGTTCAAAGTTTAATAATGAATCATCTATTAAATAATCAATTACATATTTAATACCGACGCTGTATAATGTTGTTCCTATTTCTGACTTTTCATCATCACTCAATTTTCTTGGGAATGACAAAACCAGATGAAGAGATGGTAATTTAAGTGTGTATTTAAATGGATGAAATTTTTTATTTATATATTGATAAAGTATGTTTTCTAACTCAGAATCTGTGTATGGTGCGCCAAAAGAAAGAGCAACTTCGTAGTTTTCTCTTCCTGCGATTTTTATTGCATTATTAGGGAGTGTTTGTGTTAGTAATAATTTAGGGCTACCAATAATACGATGCTCTTCTTGTATCTTTTCAAATTCCTTTAAGTCATCCTCAGTGAGTATTCCATCCTTTTCAATCAACACATAATATTTTGAATCACAATGCCATAATCCCTTTATATCTATTTCGGGATGAGCTAATGCAAGCGATTCAAAACCATATCGTGAGTAGTTTATATCATGTTCATCTATATAATTCATATTGTATGTCCTTAAATTATAAACCTTTAATCAAATATGATTAGAAATTTATTGTATATGAATACCTGTCCGTATAGTAAAGGAAGTTGAGCTTTTGTCATCCGCAAGTATGTCTAAGAAATACAATACCCCGCCCAATCATCCATTAACGCCACCCGCTTAGGCCATAACGTCCCACGTTGATACGCAGCTTCTGCCTTATTTGCCAACTGATGAGCTAACGCATGTTCAATTACCTCACGCGGGTAGTTGGTCGTTTCACCAGCCCAATCACGGAATGTCGATCTAAACCCATGCTGCGTTAAGTCGGTATATCCCATTCGCTTTAGGACTGCCAGTAAAGCAGTATCCGAGAGTTGTCCCTTCCGAGTGGCAGGGAATACAAAATTGATACCTTTAAAGCGTGGTAAAGCCTTTAACAGGGCAACAGCAGCATCAGACAACGGAACTCGATGCTCCTTCGTTGCTTTCATTCGACTGGCGGGGATGGTCCATGTTTTACCTTCAAGATCGATCTCTGACCACTCGGCACCACGAATTTCACCTGAGCGTGCTGCGGTCAGTATGGCAAACTCAAGCGCACGAGGCGAAACGCCGCTTCGTTCACGCAGTTCTTTCATAAAGGAGCCGATCTGGTTATAGGGAAGAGCCGCATGGTGTTTGGTGATCTGAACTTTACTTGGCTGAGGCAGGAGAGGTTTCAGCATACCTTTCCATGCAGCAGGATTATCACCTTCAAAGTATTCTTTGGCCTTGGCGTAATCGATCACCGTTTCAATACGTCCACGTAGACGACTGGCGGTTTCATTCTTGGTTAACCAGATAGGTTCCAGTATTGCCAGAAGATCGACTTTGGTGATTTCACTAACGGCCTTTTTGCCAATGAAAGGGTAGGCATAGGTCTCCAGTGTGGAACGCCATTGCGCGAGATGCTTTTTGTTCTTCATCTCACTGTCTTTGACTTCCAGCACTTCTTCACAACATTCGGCAAAGGTCTTTTTCTTCCGGGCCAGTATTTCCTGCCGGGCTTTTTGCTCGTGTTTTTCCTGAAGGGGATTAATACCATTACGGATTTGTTTACGTAGCTCACGCGCTTTGTCACGCGCTTCGGCTAAGGAGACTTCCGGGTAAGGGCCAAGACCCATATTCAAACGTCTTGGAACTGTTCTACCGAGATTGTTGATTCGGGTTCCCATAGCCACGCAAAGAACCCATGCACGGGACTGATTTCGGATGCGAAGGTATAAACCATCCACACCACCAACGGCATACATGCCTTCGGATTTTAATCGTGATACGACGAGTCCTGAGAGTTCCTTGGCCTTCTTTGGCATAGCAAAATCCTGTCATACAACCCGCCATACATACGGTACTGCATAAAATAGCTGATTGTTTGCACAGTAGCAATACACTACCGAACAAAAAAATAATGACAATATTTTGTTTTTAAAGGAAAAATAGCACTTTGGTGGGCATTGTCGAACACTAAAAATTTAGACCCTCTCTCCGCCACTTTATCAATGACTTATCTCCCGACTTCCCGCCTTGCTTTTCCTAAACAGAACAATCGTAGAATATTCTTGAAGGGTTAGATCGTCACTGTTTTCTGTTCGATACTGTGACATTCAGCACTTGATTCGCTATGGGTCTGACAGGAAGGTTTCGAGCGAAAATCTACAGTTATTCAGTCGTTTTCTTATCGGTCACCATTATTCTTTTAGACATTGATCCTATGAAACTGCCGCAAAGTTGCTGGCGGGAACTGAAGTTGCGTAGATAAGGGGTCAATAATTGAGCCAAAAAAGGAACGCGGCCGTCAGATTAAAGCCGCGGGACAAAGTCCATAATTTCCAAGAGTTGTTGAATTTCCCAGCTTTTTTGAAAGCCTTTGTATCATACTAACAAGTAAAAAAGGTTTAAACACCAAAATTAACCTATATTTCTGGTTAGCTTTACCATGACAGATGACTTGCTCCTGGAGACATTTGCGCTGCCAATCTGTATGGCTGAGTTGTGTATTTATTGTTCGCCTTTTTCTCAGTTTTTTTCTACAGACATAATAAAAAAGACACGACTCAAGTATGAGCGTGTCTGAGTTTTTCTTACTTATTTGTCTTGGTAAATTATTGTTGTTACTACCAGGCACTGTTCTGTTAAATAACTGAAGTCAGCGCAAAAAAATCAATGAGACATCATCTCCTCGACCACTTCTTCGCTACTCAACTGATAGGGATAATACGTTGGCCAGTTTTCCATTTCATTCAATAAAGATTGCTGGGAATCATTACCCATAAAAATGTGAAAATGAGATGATTTTCGTGGTGCAATTATATGATCGCTAAATTGTATATATTTAGGGGCTTTACTTTCAGGATCTTTACATTCGAATAAGTAACGAACGCCTTTCTTGCCTGATTTATAGGTGAGTATTTTGTATCCATCGTAATCATATTTACAGGATGTTGTTTCATTATTTCTATGGAATTCGACAATGCCGTCCTCAATGCCAATCATTTCGATATCTGTCGCATAACCTTTGCGATAATAATCTTTAATTTCAGCAAATGTTTTGGTTTTATCTGCATCCGCTTTCTTCTGAAAGACGGGATCAAGTTTGCCACTTTGCAGTAAAGGGTAAACGGATTGCCAGACTCCATCCCAGTCACTGAGCGTTCGGTTTTGTACATTGGTATCATCAAAAACACCATTAGCAGCTTTTTGTTCGACCTCTGTTAAGGGTTTGCCGTGTGAGTGATGACCATGCGAAAAGGCAGGAGCGCTAACAATAAAGACACCTAAAGCAACAGCCAGTTTATGAAGACGAATCGCCAAAACAATTTCCTCCAGAGTTAATGTACATGATGTGTAATGTTATATTGTAACATATGAAAAAATGCAACAACTCATTAGGAAATGAGAGCATGGTATTCTCAGGTGTATTTAACTATCTTATTGAAATAAAATAAATTATTCTGGTGATGAAAGGTTGATGACAAACGAAACATAACTTGATGCGATCTGTGTGGGCCGGATAGGGCGCTCGCGCCGCATCCGGCCGGGATAACGCGAAGTTTGTCGGCAATATGAAGTTATAGAGATAATTTGTTGTGGGCCTGCTTGCGTAACCGGTTGAAAAGGGAAAGCAACTTCTTATACCGTAAGGCTAAAAGCAGTACAGCCAGCCCAGCGTAGATGAGTGGCTGCGGTGAAATAATCTTCACTGACCACAGATAATGTATTGGGGCCAGGATCGCGACAAGATAGACGAAGTTATGCAACTGTTGCCAGTGTTTGCCGAGTTTTCGCTGCATCGACTGGGTTGAAGTGAACGCTAAAGCAAGCAAAATAACCCAGCTGATAATTCCTAACGTTAAATAAGGCCGGGTAATTAACTCCTTACCTAATAACGCCAGATTATTCACGCCCAACTCCAGCAATGCGTAACTGGTTAAATGCAGTGTCGCCCAGGCAAAGCACCATAAGCCTAACAGGCGGCGAGTGCGTATCAATAACGGCTGTTTTGCGTAGCGTGCCAGAGGTGTGATTAACAAGGCCGCAAGCAAAAATTTCAGTGCAGTGCGACCGGTAAAATGCTGAATATCTTTCACCGGATCGGCACCCAGTCCACCGTGATTGATCGCCCAGACCAGCCAGAGAAACGGCAACAATCCGGCAAGATGCAGGCAAACTTTCAGCCATGTCACCTGTTTTGCTGTCAGACGCATTTAGAAATTCTCCCGCAAATCCAGGCCACGATACAGCGATGCCACCTGGTCGGCGTAACCATTAAACAGTAGTGTTGGCTGGCGCTGAACATCGAGAATGCCGCCTGAACCAATAAATCGTTCGGTAGCCTGTGACCAGCGCGGGTGATCAACATGCGGATTAACGTTGGCGTAAAAACCGTATTCGTCAGGCGCTACCAGATTCCAGGTGGTTGGCGGACGCTCGCGGGTCAGCTTAATACTGACGATCGATTTAATCCCTTTAAAGCCATATTTCCACGGCACAATCAGTCGCACTGGCGCACCATTTTGCGGTGGTAACGCCTTGCCATAAACACCTACGGTCATCAGTGTGAGCGGATGCATTGCTTCGTCGAGACGCAATCCTTCGACATAAGGATATTTCAGCCCGCCGCCGATAAAGCGGTCCTGCTGGCCTGGCATCTGTTCCGGCGCATAAATCGTTTCGAAAGCGACATACTTCGCATTGCTGGTGGGTTCGGCAAGCGCCAGCAATTTGTGTAGCGGAAAACCAATCCACGGCACCACCATCGACCACGCTTCCACGCAGCGCATACGATAAATACGCTCTTCCAGCGGGAAGCGACGGGTTAAATCATCATGATCGAGGGTCAATGGTTTTGCCACTTCGCCGCTGATTTTCAGTGTCCATGGATCGGTTTTCAGGCTACCAGCATTAGCAGCGGGATCGGCTTTATCCAGCCCGAATTCATAGAAGTTGTTATAACCGGAGACTTTATCTGCTGGCGTCAGTGGCAGGTTATTTTGCCAGGCGGCAGGCTTGCTGAACTCCAGCGGTTTTCCGGCGGGGGCGGGCGGACGATCGTTCCCTTTAAACCAGCTAAGCAGATCGGCATGCGCAGCGTGAGGCAAAGAAAATGCAGCTGCGCTGATGCCCAGTGCTTTTAACACCTGCCGACGCTTCATAAAGAATACCGACTCGGCCGTAACATCTGATTCTTTTAAAAATTGATTCTTTTTCATAAGCCATCACACTTTTTTGTCGTTAGCCAACAAGAGCCGTTTACTGTTAATCTGTCAGGGAGTCACCTCCCTAACAGTAGCAGAGATCAGCTTTTACATATTTACGCATTAACTGCCACGATAGGTTGAATACCCATATTGGCTGAGTAACAAAGGCACATGATAATGCTCGTTCACTTTATTAATATGAAATTCAACGGGGATCTCAGGGAAGAAACTTTCAAGATTTTGTTTCTTGAAATAGTCCCCGGTTTTAAATACGACACGGTAATCGCCAGTAGTCGCAGTTTGCTCGGGCCACAGTGCCTTAATTCGTCCATCCTTATCTGTTTTGGCGGTATTAAGTTGTAACCAGCCGTTATCCGCTTTCTTTTCAAGAGTGACTGTCACGTCGGCAGCGGGTTTTCCTGTTTGCTGGTTCAAAATGTGCACGCTAAGAATGTTTTGTTGTGCGGCATAAACCAAAGAAGGTAATGAAAATGCTGCCGTTGCTACCGAGAGTACTAAATAACGCTTTAACATGTTTATATCCTTGTCATGTGAATGAGTTTTGAGGATAGCGAAAAAACGTCCAGGGTAACCTTACAGCAGCATTACAATTTTGTAATGAACCAGGTTGTTTCTATAACATATGATTTATGGCATATTATTTTCATGAAGATTCTACTTATTGAAGATAATCAAAGGACCCAGGAATGGGTAACGCAGGGGCTTTCCGAAGCGGGTTATGTCATTGATGCCGTTTCTGATGGCAGAGATGGACTTTATCTTGCGCTGAAGGATGATTATGCATTGATCATTCTGGATATTATGCTTCCGGGTATGGATGGCTGGCAGATCTTACAAACGTTAAGAACAGCAAAGCAAACCCCTGTTATTTGCCTTACTGCAAGGGATTCTGTCGATGACAGAGTCAGAGGGCTGGACAGTGGGGCAAATGATTATCTGGTAAAACCTTTTTCATTTTCTGAGTTGCTGGCAAGGGTTCGGGCACAATTAAGGCAACATCACGCTTTGAATTCAACATTAGAAATCAGTGGCTTAAAAATGGACTCTGTCAGTCAAAGTGTGAGCAGGGACAATATCAGTATTACACTGACGCGCAAGGAGTTTCAGTTACTTTGGCTACTGGCCTCCAGAGCTGGCGAGATTATACCCAGAACGGTTATTGCGAGTGAAATTTGGGGAATCAACTTTGATAGTGATACCAATACGGTGGATGTCGCCATTCGCAGGCTCCGCGCAAAAGTTGATGATCCTTTTCCTGAAAAGCTAATCGCCACAATCCGGGGGATGGGCTATTCATTCGTAGCGGTAAAAAAATAATGAAAAGATTATCTATAACCGTCCGTTTAACCTTGCTTTTTATATTGCTGCTGTCTGTTGCTGGCGCTGGAATTGTATGGACTCTCTATAATGGCCTGGCAAGTGAGTTGAAATGGCGCGATGATACAACACTCATTAACCGGACAGCGCAGATCAAGCAGTTGTTAATTGATGGGGTAAATCCAGATACGTTACCTGTGTACTTTAACCGGATGATGGATGTTAGTCAGGATATTTTGATCATTCATGGTGATGGCATCAATAAAATTGTTAACCGGACAAATGTCAGTGATGACATGTTAAATAACATACCTGCTAGTGAGACAATCAGCGCAGCAGGCATTTACAGAAGCATTATTAATGATACAGAGATAGATGCTTTACGAATTAACATTGATGAAGTTTCGCCATCATTAACGGTTACTGTGGCTAAATTGGCTTCAGCCAGACATAATATGCTTGAACAGTATAAAATTAATAGCATTATAATTTGCATTGTCGCCATTATATTGTGCTCAGTATTAAGTCCGTTGTTAATCAGGACGGGGTTGCGAGAGATCAAAAAGTTGAGTGGCGTAACGGAAGCGCTGAATTATAACGATAGCCGAGTGCCGGTTGAGGTTAGCGCATTACCGAGAGAACTAAAACCTCTTGGGCAGGCGTTGAATAAAATGCATCATGCTTTAGTCAAAGATTTTGAGCGCCTTAGTCAATTTGCTGACGATCTCGCTCATGAACTTAGAACGCCAATTAATGCATTACTGGGTCAGAATCAGGTTACGCTCAGTCAAATCAGAAGTATCGCTGAATATCAAAAAACAATTGCCGGAAACATTGAAGAGCTGGAAAATATTTCGCGGTTAACAGAGAATATACTGTTTCTTGCCAGGGCAGACAAAAACAATGTTTTGGTGAAACTGGATGCGCTTTCTCTCAATAAGGAAGTTGAAAATCTTTTGGACTATCTTGAATATCTTTCAGACGAGAAAGAGATTCGTTTTAAGGTCGAGTGCAATCAACAAATCTTTGCGGATAAAATTTTACTGCAACGAATGTTATCGAATCTTATTGTTAACGCCATTCGATATTCACCAGAAAAATCGCGTATTCATATAACCAGTTTTCTTGATGCCAACGGTTCTCTTAATATTGATATCGCCAGTCCTGGAACGAAAATTAATGAGCCTGAAAAACTCTTCCGTAGATTTTGGCGGGGAGATAATTCGCGTCATTCCGTAGGTCAGGGACTTGGCCTTTCTTTAGTCAAAGCGATTGCCGAATTACATGGAGGAAGTGCTACGTATCACTATCTCAGTAAGCATAACGTGTTCCGAATTACGTTACCGCAAAGAAATTAACATCGGGCTTCAGTACGCCATAAGTTAACCGTGAAAAAACGCAGCCACGTCGTGAGTATTAACGTGGCTGCGATTGATTATGCGCTTACATCACAATGTAACAGGGATTAACTCGCGTAAGCTGCCAGCATTTCCTGCGCCGCCAGTTTACCCAACGCATTCGCTGCAAAAGGACTGTCGCCGGTGAGAAGTTTACGGTCCTTATGTACTCGCCCGGTGATGTCGTCATTAATGATGTTCATGCCCATTTTCTTCAACTCTTCGCCGAAGTACCAGGTGAGATGACCCGGCATATAGCCAATATCTGGCGTTTGTTTGTCTGCGGCGTCTGGGAATGCGCAAATAGAATAACCATTCAGTGGGTTATCGCTGTGGCGAAGTGCCAGAAAAGCCGCCGGACCGTGGCAAAGGGAGATAACAAAACGGTCATTTTTGATTGCCCACTGTAAAGCGGCAGCCACGTCCTGGCTTTCTGGTAAACCAATAAGTGCGCCATGCCCACCAGGAACAAAGATTGCTGCATATTCGCTATCAGCGTTGAGGCTGGCGACAACATCCGCGAGTTTCTTCGGATTACGGAATAACGATTTATGCTGTTCAAAGAATGGCATTACTTTTTCATCTTTGTGCGGCATAGCCCAGTATTCAAACTTGGTCATCAGACCGGAAATGGTCGCCACTTCGAATTCGAAACCTGCAGCATGGAGATGATACAACGGCAGCAACGTTTCAATCGGATGGTTACCGGTCGAGAACAGTTTTCCGTTATCGGTCGGCAAATAACGTTCGTCCGCGGCGATCACCAGAATTTTATGTTTACCGCGATACGGTTTTGGATAGTCCACGCCATCAAGATCAGAGACGGGACTCGTATATTGGCTAAGCGAATATTCTGAAGGGAAGAACGCATTATCTTCAGCAATATCGACCTGCGGGTTTTTACTTGTTTGAACAGTCATAGTGTATTCCTTATTGTTGCTTAGTTAGGGTAGTCACTATATTTGCGACTGAGCTGGTCGCTATTTTTAACCAGGCTGAAAAATTGAGTCAATATATCGAAAGCGGTAGTTGGCGGGCATAAGTATGTAATGATGATGCTGCACTGGTGTTGAATATTATTCACGCCAAACTTTCCTTATTGAGTAACGTCGTCGCAAGTGGTCTCAATGATTTTAGACCATTATCAGAGGTTTGGGGGCGATGGGGAGAGATTTAGTGCTGTGGAATGTTGTGGTACTGATGAATATTTATATCCCGGATTGGTAGGGAAAAAGCTTTTTTCATGCACTATTTTTGCAAATATTTCTATATGGGAAGCGGTTTTGTTACAGATTAAATTTATAAAGAAATGCATTTGGGGTGTTGGCTGGAAGAGTTGCTGGTAGAGGATATTGTGCCAGGAGGGGCAGGGTAAGGGGCTGTATCGAGATGCTTTGGCAATTGCGTGTGCCGCAGATGGAGATGAAATGCCAATAAAAAAAGCCTGAGTTCGATGAGGGACGAACTCAGGCTGGTGTTATGTTTTACAGTAACACGCCTCGGCGCGTTGGCTGATTAGAACTGGTAGACGATACCAACTGCCAGTTGGTCGTCGGTGTTCAGTCCATGAGCGAGAACATAATCACTCTTATCAAGCAGGTTGATCTGATAAGCGGTATATACGTTCATATTCTTATTGAAGTAATACCAGGTACCGATTTCAATATAGTTCAGACGATCAGAATCTTTGTAACCTGCTACGTCCAGTGCTTTAGAATAGGAGTAACCGATGGATGGACGCAGACCAAAGTCGAACTGATATTGCAGAACAGCTTCGAAGTTTTGTGTTTTGTTCACAACATCACCGTCGTCGGAATTCATGTTGTGAGATTCACCGTACATCACAGCAGCATAGACATTGTTAGCGTCATATTTTGTTGACAACGCCCAAACTTCGGCTCTTTCGCCTTTACCATCACCAGACTGCCAATCAGTACGGTCAGAGTTTGCATAAGCACCAGCAAATGAGAAACCGTCAATAGTGTAAGTTGCAGATAAACCATGGCCATCGCCATTTGCTTTGTAGTTGCCTGTACCTTCATTTTTACCCTGATATTGCAGAGCAAAATTTAGACCTTCAACCATGCCAAAGAAATCTGTGTTACGATAGGTTGCAACACCGTTGGTACGGTTGGTCATGAACAGGTCAGTACCAGCCCATGAGTCACCGCCCCACTCAACAAACATATCAGTAAATGCTTCTGCATCATACGCGACACCGACATTACGACCGTAGTCGAATGAACCAAAATCTTTGTAACTCAAACCAGCATATGCCAAACGAGTTTGGTCAGGGTTGTGTCTGTTTGATGCTTCCAGGTCTAGTTCAAACTGACCGTAACCAGTCAGTTCAGGGTTGATCTGAGTTTCACCTTTCACGCCTACACGGGCATAAGAGGTATCTTGAGAATTATCGCCTTTTTCACCATTTTCACGGTCGGTCAGAATGCGCTCACCAACCATCTTGCCGTATAGCTCAACTTTATTGCCATTTTTATTATAAATTTCAGCCGCATTTGCTGCGCCAGCAACTAATAACGCCGGGACCAGCATTGCCAGAACTTTTCTTTTCATTATGTATTCCCTTGTGATTATAATCTTCATGAATATATCAATAAGTGCTGTTATCCAAAAAAAGCACATTTGGATACTATTCTATGAAGTTCATTTTATTTTAAAGATTACATGTAACAAATGTATTTAAAAGATTTCAAAATGTTTCTAATCTATTTAATATAATTCATAGTTATGAATTCTGAATATAAATATTCATGAATATTATGGATGTATATCAATATGTTATGAGTTGATTGAAAAGATAGGGAGTATCAATGATTGTTGCGCTAAACGGCTGGCGTGATCTCGCGCACATTAATGAAGGCATAAAAAAAGCCGGCATCATGCCGGCCAAAAAAAATATAAACAAGACGATAAAAGGCTAATAACGGAGGCATGATGACACAGAAAAATAAAAAGGTATAATTGTAATCAGTACCAATATATTGATTGAATGAATTAATAAAGCCGAAATCAAAGATAAATAAAATCGTTCAAATCGAATTTTCCTGTATTCACCGCCGTTGCGCAAAATTTATCTATTTGTTCAAAAAATGATTGAGTCTTGACTGGCTCATCCAATGTGGAAAAATGTGATTTTTATCACATAATAGTTCTAAGTCTGAATTTTCCGGGTTATCTCAAAATGGAATACGGTTCGACAAAGATGGAAGAGAGACTCTCTCGCAGCCCTGGCGGCAAATTGGCTTTGTGGGCTTTCTATACATGGTGTGGCTATTTCGTCTGGGCAATGGCGCGATACATCTGGGTGATGAGCCGGATCCCCGATGCCCCCGTGTCGGGATTTGAAAGTGATTTAGGATCTACCGCGGGGAAGTGGTTAGGAGCATTGGTCGGATTTCTGTTTATGGCCCTGGTTGGTGCCTTGTTAGGCGGCATTGCATGGTACACCCGACCTCGTCCCGCACGTTGCAGACGCTATGAATAAAAACTGCTAAGGTTGCGACTCTTTGGCAACGGAGCGCGTATGGAGTTACAACACTGGCAGGCACAGTTCGAGAACTGGTTGAAAAACCATCATCAACATCAGGACGCGGCGCATGACCTGTGTCATTTTCGCCGTGTCTGGGCTACGGCACAGAAACTGGCGGCAGATGACGATGTCGATATGCTGGTGATTTTAACCGCCTGTTATTTTCACGATATCGTGAGCCTGGCGAAAAATCATCCGCAACGGCAGCGTTCTTCAATCCTGGCGGCAGAAGAGACGCGTCGCCTGCTCCGTGAAGAGTTCGTGCAATTTCCGGCGGAGAAAATTGAGGCCGTTTGTCATGCCATTGCCGCTCACAGTTTCAGCGCGCAAATCGCCCCCTTAACAACGGAAGCTAAAATCGTCCAGGATGCGGATCGGCTGGAAGCCCTGGGGGCGATTGGCCTGGCGCGCTTATTTGCCGTTTCAGGGGCATTGGGCTTGGCGCTGTTTGATGGCGAAGATCCGTTCGCACAGCATCGCCCGCTTGATGATAAACGCTACGCGCTGGATCATTTCCAGACAAAGTTACTGAAATTACCGCAAACCATGCAAACCGCAAGAGGCAAGCAGCTGGCACAGCACAACGCGCAATTTTTAGTCGAGTTTATGGCGAAGCTCGGTGCCGAACTGGCGGGGGAGAATTAAGGTATCGATCACAAGGTGATAGATGCGTTTTCACCCGCTGGCTGAGCGCGTGGCCCTAAACGGCAGTAATTATGTTAACCTGTCGGCCATCTCAGATGGCCGGTTAAATCTATGCAGGAAAATATATCAGTAACCGATTCATACAGCACCGGGAATGCCGCACAGGCAATGCTGGAGAAACTGCTGCAAATTTATGATGTTAAAACGCTGGTGGCGCAGCTTAATGGTGTGGGTGAGAATCACTGGAGCGCGGCAATTTTAAAACGTGCGCTGGCGAATGACTCTGCATGGCACCGTTTAAGTGAGAAAGAGTTTGCCCATCTGCAAACGTTGTTACCCAAACCACCGGAACATCATCCGCATTATGCGTTTCGCTTTATCGATCTATTTGCCGGAATTGGCGGCATCCGTCGTGGTTTTGAATCGATTGGTGGACAGTGCGTGTTTACCAGCGAATGGAACAAACATGCGGTACGCACTTATAAAGCCAACCATTATTGCGACCCGGCGACGCATCATTTTAATGAAGATATCCGCGACATCACCCTCAGTCATCAAGAAGGCGTGAGTGATGAGGCGGCGGCGGAACATATTCGTCAACACATTCCTGAACACGATGTTTTACTGGCCGGTTTCCCTTGTCAGCCATTTTCGCTGGCTGGCGTATCGAAAAAGAACTCGCTCGGGCGGGCGCACGGTTTTGCCTGCGATACCCAGGGCACGCTGTTCTTTGATGTGGTGCGCATTATCGACGCGCGTCGTCCGGCGATGTTTGTGCTCGAAAACGTCAAAAACCTGAAAAGTCACGATAAGGGAAAAACGTTCCGCATCATCATGCAGACGCTGGACGAACTGGGCTATGACGTTGCCGACGCAGAAGATAACGGGCCGGACGATCCGAAAATCATCGACGGTAAACATTTCCTGCCGCAGCACCGTGAACGCATCGTGCTGGTGGGTTTTCGTCGCGATCTGAATCTGAAAGCCGATTTTACTCTGCGTGATATCAGCGAATGTTTCCCTGCACAGCGAGTGACGCTGGCGCAGCTGCTGGACCCGATGGTTGAGGCAAAATATATCCTGACGCCGGTGCTGTGGAAGTACCTCTATCGATATGCGAAAAAACATCAGGCGCGCGGTAACGGCTTCGGTTATGGAATGGTTTATCCGAACAATCCGCAAAGTGTCACCCGTACGCTGTCTGCTCGTTATTACAAAGATGGCGCGGAAATTTTAATCGACCGCGGCTGGGATATGGCCACGGGTGAGAAAGACTTTGACGATCCGCTGAATCAGCAACATCGTCCACGTCGGTTAACACCTCGTGAATGCGCGCGCTTAATGGGTTTTGAAGCGCCGGGAGAAGCGAAATTCCGCATTCCGGTTTCGGACACTCAGGCCTATCGCCAGTTCGGTAACTCGGTGGTCGTGCCGGTCTTTGCCGCGGTGGCAAAACTGCTTGAGCCAAAAATCAAACAGGCGGTGGCGTTGCGTCAGCAAGAGGCACAACATGGTCGACGTTCACGATAAGGCCACCCGCAGCAAAAATATGCGCGCGATTGCCACGCGTGATACGGCGATTGAGAAGCGCCTCGCCAGTTTGTTAACCGGGCAGGGCCTTGCGTTTCGCGTTCAGGACGCCAGTCTGCCCGGACGCCCGGATTTTGTCGTTGATGAATATCGCTGCGTGATATTTACCCACGGCTGCTTCTGGCATCATCATCACTGCTATCTGTTTAAAGTGCCTGCGACCCGAACCGAGTTCTGGCTGGAGAAGATAGGTAAAAATGTTGAGCGCGATCGCCGCGATATCAATCGCTTGCAGGCACTCGGCTGGCGCGTACTGATTGTCTGGGAGTGTGCGTTACGTGGGCGCGAGAAGCTGACGGATGAAGCGCTTACCGAGCGTCTGGAAGAGTGGATCTGCGGCGAAGGTGCCAGCGCGCAGATCGACACGCAGGGGATTCATTTACTCGCTTGATGCATCCTGAATAACTGGCGCGACAACGGGTTTGGCCGGGAAGAGATATTTTCCCAACGTGACCAGTACCACCGCGAAAACAATTACGCCGAGCGCCAGCCATTCAATCTTCGACAGCGTTTCGCCGCCCAGTCCCGTACCCAGCAAGACCGCGACCACTGGGTTAACGTAGGCGTAGCTGGTGGCGAGAGCCGGACTGACGTTGCGGATTAAATACATATAAGCGTTAATGGCGATAATCGAACCAAACAGCGCCAGATAGCCGACCGCAAGGAAGCCTGAAAGGGAAGGGAGCGCCGTCAGTTTTTCACCCGCAATCATCGACGCGATCATTAACACCACGCCAGCCGCCAGCATCTCAATCGCACCCGCCATCATCCCTACAGGTAAGGTAATGCGCGAGCCATAAACCGAGCCAAACGCCCAGCTAATCGAGCCGATTAAAATCAGAATCGCGCCCCACGGATTGCCGCTTAAATTTCCACCGCTATTGAGCATGATGATTCCGGCAAGCCCAATGGCGATACCCACCCATTCCAGTTTGCGCGTTTTAATGCCAAACAGGCGGCTGAAGCACAGGGTAAAGAGGGGCACGGTTGCAACCACAACGGCGGCGATGCCGGAAGGAACATTTTGATGTTCGGCAACCGTCACCATGCCATTACCGACAGCCAGCAATAACAGGCCAATCAGCGCGGCATTGAGCAGCGGACGTAGCGGGGGAAGTTTGTGT
Organism: Escherichia sp. E.sYA108; assembly: GCF_011754335.1. Lineage (NCBI taxonomy): Bacteria > Pseudomonadati > Pseudomonadota > Gammaproteobacteria > Enterobacterales > Enterobacteriaceae > Escherichia > Escherichia sp. E.sYA108. The sequence continues at coordinate 2,114,284 of NZ_JAAQVZ010000001.1, forward strand.
CCGCGCAGTAGCAAAAATGCCAGCAATAAAATACCGGCTGCCAGGAATCGAACGCCCGCCATCATTAACGGAGGCCAGCTTTCCACGCCAATCCGAATGACAAAATAGGTTGAGCCCCAAATGATATACAACGCAAACAGCGCGCCAAAAAGCGGTAACAACTGGCGGAAACGCATAATCCCTCACGGTGGAAATAAAAAGGTGGTTCATAGTAAACGTGAAAATCATTCTGCTGGCGAGAGATATAATTGCACTTGATTGTTAAAAAAATGTTGACCTGTGAAGCAAGTATCAGAGCTGCCGTTTTTGCTTCATACTTACACCCTTCAACAATAAAAATGAGAGGGAATGCTTTTGGCCGGGAGTAGTTTACTGACGTTGCTCGATGATATCGCCACACTGCTGGACGATATCTCCGTGATGGGCAAACTGGCGGCGAAGAAAACCGCCGGTGTATTAGGGGATGATCTATCGCTCAATGCGCAACAAGTTTCAGGCGTGCGGGCCAACCGGGAACTTCCCGTGGTCTGGGGCGTGGCGAAAGGATCGCTGATCAATAAAGTGATTCTGGTGCCGCTGGCGCTGATCATCAGTGCGTTTATCCCGTGGGCGATTACGCCACTGTTGATGATTGGTGGCGCGTTTCTCTGCTTTGAAGGGGTAGAGAAAGTGCTGCATATGCTGGAGGCGCGTAAACATAAAGAAGATCCGGCGCAGAGTCAGCAGCGTCTGGAGAAGCTGGCGGCGCAGGATCCGCTGAAGTTTGAAAAGGACAAAATTAAAGGGGCGATTCGTACCGATTTTATTTTGTCTGCGGAAATCGTCGCCATCACGCTGGGGATTGTGGCAGAGGCGCCGTTGCTTAATCAGGTGCTGGTGCTTTCAGGCATCGCGCTGGTAGTGACCGTGGGCGTCTACGGTCTGGTAGGGGTTATCGTTAAGATTGATGACCTGGGGTATTGGCTGGCGGAAAAATCCAGCGCGCTGATGCAGGCATTAGGTAAAGGGTTATTGATTATCGCGCCCTGGCTGATGAAAGCATTATCGATTGTCGGCACGCTGGCGATGTTCCTCGTCGGCGGTGGGATTGTGGTACATGGTATTGCGCCGCTGCATCACGCTATTGAACATATCGCCGGGCAGCAAAGTGCAGTGGTGGCGATGATATTACCGACTGTTTTAAATCTGATTCTTGGATTTATCATCGGCGGCATCGTGGTGCTGGGAGTGAAAGCAGTAGCGAAAATGCGCGGTCAGGCACATTAATACTCGCACTGGCTATTATGCAAAATTCGCCATCTTCAACTAAGGTGAACAAGTTTCACTCGAAAAAAGGAGGCGAGTATGAGCTTTATGGTTAGTGAGGAAGTTACGGTTAAAGAGGGCGGCCCGCGGATGATTGTCACTGGATACTCCAGCGGTATGGTTGAGTGTCGTTGGTATGACGGTTACGGGGTCAAGCGGGAAGCTTTTCATGAAACCGATCTTGTTCCGGGGGAGGGGAGTCGTTCTGCGGAAGAAGTTTGAAAGGGTATCATTAACACCAGGCCGGATCACATCCGGCCTGGTGTCCCAATGCCTGCAATGAATGATAGTCGCGTCTTATCATGCCACCATTATAAAATTATCGCTGTTTTGCGGTACGCTATCGCCGGGTTATGCCAGAATCATAAAAAAGCAGGTTGGGAGTCGTCAGGGTGCAGCACGAGACAAAAATGGAAAACCAGAGCTGGTTGAAAAAACTCGCACGCCGCCTGGGGCCTGGTCATATCGTTAATCTCTGCTTTATCGTGGTATTGCTTTTTTCCACCTTGCTCACCTGGCGTGAAGTGGTGGTGCTGGAAGATGCCTATATATCCAGCCAGCGTAATCATCTGGAAAACGTAGCCAACGCGCTCGATAAGCATTTGCAGTATAACGTCGACAAACTGATCTTTTTGCGTAATGGCATGCGCGAAGCTCTCGTGGCGCCACTGGATTTCACCTCTCTGCGTAATGCCGTAACCGAGTTCGAACAGCATCGCGACGAGCACGCCTGGCAAATCGAACTCAACCGACGGCGCACCCTGCCAGTCAATGGCGTATCGGATGCATTAGTCAGCGAGGGGAATCTCCTGTCTCGCGAAAATGAAAGCCTCGACAATGAAATTACCGCTGCACTGGAAGTTGGTTACTTGCTGCGACTGGCGCACAACTCCTCGTCGATGGTTGAACAGGCTGTGTATGTCTCGCGTGCTGGATTTTACGTTTCGACGCTGCCGACCTTGTTTACGCGCAATGTACCAACGCGTTATTACGGCTATGTCACCCAACCCTGGTTTATCGGCCATTCACAACGAGAAAATCGTCACCGCGCGGTACGCTGGTTCACTTCGCAACCGGAACACGCCAGCAATACTGAACCGCAGGTTACCGTCAGTGTTCCGGTAGACAGTAATAACTACTGGTATGGCGTGCTGGGGATGAGTATTCCCGTGCGTACTATGCAGCAATTTTTAAGAAACGCCATCGATAAAAACCTCGATGGTGAGTATCAGCTCTATGACAGTAAGCTGAGATTTTTGACCTCTTCAAATCCTGACCATCCAACAGGGAATATTTTTGATCCTCGTGAACTGGCCTTGCTGGCGCAGGCAATGGAACATGACACGCGGGGCGGCATTCGTATGGACAGTCGCTATGTTAGCTGGGAACGTCTGGACCATTTCGACGGTGTGCTGGTGCGCGTCCATACGCTAAGCGAAGGCGTGCGCGGCGATTTCGGCAGTATCAGCATTGCATTAACCCTGCTGTGGGCGCTCTTTACCAGCATGTTACTCCTCTCCTGGTATGTGATTCGCCGGATGGTCAGCAACATGTATGTTCTGCAAAGCTCGTTGCAGTGGCAGGCGTGGCACGACACCTTAACGCGTTTATATAACCGTGGCGCATTGTTCGAAAAAGCCTGTCCGCTCGCTAAATTGTGTCACACGCACCAACATCCTTTTTCTGTCATTCAGGTCGATCTTGACCATTTTAAAGCGATTAATGACCGCTTTGGTCATCAGGCGGGCGACCGTGTTCTTTCTCATGCTGCCGGATTAATTAGCAGTTCCTTGCGTGCGCAGGACATTGCCGGGCGGGTCGGTGGTGAGGAGTTTTGTGTGATTCTGCCAGGCGCGAATCTGACGCAGGCTGCGGAGGTCGCAGAACGTATTCGCCTGAAGTTAAATGAAAAAGAGATGCTGATCGCCAAGAGTACAACGATACGCATTAGTGCCTCGCTGGGGGTAAGCAGCAGCGAGGAAACCGGTGATTATGATTTTGAACAACTCCAGTCATTGGCCGACCGTCGGCTTTACCTCGCAAAACAGGCCGGGCGCAATCGGGTATTCGCGAGCGATAACGCTTAACGGGCGGAGAAAAAATGGTCCAGCCCTTCACGCCAGCCTTCCGGTCCTTCACGCTGCGTTCGCCAGACGCGGGCCGGATCCTCATCATGCAGATGGACCCCTTCACGGTTTAGCCCTTTCACAATCACCGCGTAATCCATTACCTCCAGTAAAGGCGCATCGTTTGGCCCATCGCCCAGGCCAAGTGTGGTTGGGCGTCTGCCTGACAATTGTTGATAGGTCGCGATAATCCAGTTGGCAGCCTGATCTTTTCCGGCAGAGGCATCCAGTACGTGCCAGAAGCGCGCACCCTGCATAAACTGCAAGCCCAGTTCGTTCAGACGAGCGATAAATTGTGCCATATGCTCGTCACTGTCGCGCCAGATTAGCGTTACCGACGCCTCATGCAGCTGCGTCAGCGCCGCCTGGCTACGGCTTAATCCCGTCCATTCGGCAATGGTTGCATCGTCGACATCATCAAAAGTCGTGAATTTAAAATGTTCTTTCTCGCGTAGCTTATTTAAAACCTGGCAGATTTCGCCATGGCTAATACCTGAGATGATGCGTGGAAAACCGTCTATATCCTGCCATTGTTCAGCAAGCTGGATCACTGCGCCATTCTCTGCAATCAGCGGTAAGCCTTGTAGCCCCAACATTTTTTGCAAGTACAGCATTTCCGCTGAAGTTTTACTGCTACAGAGAATGACGGGAATATTGGCTTCGTGTAAACGGCTGAGCCAGGGGGCTGCCGGTTGCCAGTCATAACTATGACTGTCCAGCAGGGTGCCATCAAGATCGCTAAAAACCAGTAGTGGTTGTTGAATTGAAAACATGGTCGCGCAGTACTCCCCTTACCAGGATGATTCTCAAAACAGCACAAATAATCAAAGATGATTTTTTCGGGAGCGATCCCGTTGACACCAGAGCCACCAAGGGGTGACGCGCGTCACATTTCTATTCATAAGTAGCGTTAATCATTCATAGCGCGAATATTTTCTTGTCAGCGAAAAAAATTGCAGATAAGGTGATGAACACATCAGATTTCCTGGTGTAACGAATTTTTTAAGTGCTTCTTGCTTAAGCAAGTTTCATCCCGACCCCCTCAGGGTCGGGATTTTTTTATTGTGCATTCAACGATTCACTTCAGAGACGCTGAAGTCATGAATATCCAGTTCGAAGGCATCCGCCAATTCACGCCATGTATGATATTCACGTCCATCGACGCTAACGTGTTCAGAATCGTTCTGGCTGCGATGAACTTCGCTTTCGCTAATTTCATTGATCGCCGCCAGCAGGGCATCGACATCGACGCTGACCTCACGTTTTGCGGTATCGCTGTACTCTTTTGCGGTTTTCATCATCTTTCCTCGCAACCGTTACTCTGTTGTTGCCGCCAGTCGTTAAGTCCGCCTGGCATCTCTTAAGTATAGACCGTCGAGAAAATCAGCACTCGCGCGCGCCTGGCGCTGCCAGAAAAACGAAATTGTTCTACACTGGCACAAAGCCACAGGAGGAAAACGATGAAGGTGAATGATCGGGTAACAGTCAAAACGGATGGCGGTCCGCGTCGTCCTGGCGTGGTACTGGCAGTTGAGGAGTTTAGTGAAGGCACAATGTACCTGGTTTCGCTGGAAGACTACCCGCTCGGCATCTGGTTCTTTAATGAAGCAGGGCATCAGGACGGTATCTTTGTTGAGAAAGCAGAGTAATCTTATTCAGCCTGACTGGTGGGAAACCACCAGTCAGAATGTGTTAGCGCATGTTGACAAAAATACCATTAGTCACATTATCCGTCAGTCGGACGACATGGTAGATAACCTGTTTATTATGCGTTTTGATCTTACGTTTAATATTACCTTTATGCGATGAAACGGTCTTGGCTTTGATATTCATTTGGTCGGAGATTTGAATGGTTCCCTGACCTGCCATCCACATTCGCAACATACTCGATTCGGTTCGGCTCAATGATAACGTCGGCATATTTAAAAACGAGGTTATCGTTGTCTCTTTTTTCAGAATATCGCCAAGGATATCGTCGAGAGATTCCGGTTTAATCGATTTAGAACTGATCAATAAATTTTTTCTGACCAATAGATATTCATCAAAATGAACATTGGCAATTGCCATAAAAACGATAAATAACGTATTGGGATGTTGATTAATGATGTGCTTGATGCGCTGACTGTTAGAAGCATCGTGGATGAAACAGTCCTCATTAATAAACACCACTGAAGGGCGCTGTGAATCACAAGCTATGGCAAGGTCATCAACGGTTTCAATGTCGTTGATTTCTCTTTTTTTAACCCCTCTACTCAACAGATACCCGGTTAAACCTAGTCGGGTGTAACTACATAAATCCATAATAATCGTTGACATGGCATACCCTCACTCAATGCGTAACGATAATTCCCCTTACCTGAATATTTCATCATGACTAAACGGAACAACATGGGTCACCTAATGCGCCACTCTCGCAATTTTTCAGGCGGACTTACTATCCCGTAAAGTGTTGTATAATTTGCCTGGAATTGTCTTAAAGTAAAGTAAATGTTGCGATATGTGAGTGAGCTTAAAACAAATATTTCGCTACAGGAGTATCCTGGAAGATGTTCGCAGATATTATTTTTCGGATAATCCTTAGGGTAGCATGATAAACGTTACGGAATTATATTAATGGTAATTCACTAATAATATCAGCCAGCAAATTAAAAATTTCACTGAATAAATGTTCGCAAAAAGGCGCAATTAACGGCATTAATGCCGCCATTAAAGAGATGCCGACAGTCAGAGTTAATGGAAATCCAATAACAAAAATGGATAATTGTGGGGCCATACGATTCAGTAAACCTAATGCCAGATTCAGGGTCAGCAACAGAGTAATGAGCGGTAACGCCAGCATCAGCCCGTTAAGGAAAATCAAACTCCCTGCTTTGGTGAGTGCCAGAAACGCATTGCTGTTCAACGGTTCGCTACCAATCGGCAGGGTGTGAAAGGTATCGACCAGCAGTGAAATCAACCATAAATGACCGTTAAATGTCAGGAACAGCAGTAATGCCAGCATATCCATGATGCGCGCTAAAACGGGCATATTGAGATGGCTGCCAGGATCGACAAATGTCGCAAATGACAGCCCCATTTGCAGACCGATAATTTCGCCAGCGGTTCGCACAGCGGCAAAGGCAAATTGCATGGTAAAACCAAGCGCAATGCCGATCAGGATCTGCTGCACGGCCAGCCACAGAGCAAAGAACGAAAAAACAGGAACATCGTTGGCAGGTAATGATGGGGCAATGGCGAATGTGATCATCATTGCCAGACCCAGTTTTACCCGTTTCGGCACGCTGCGTTCGCTCAGAATTGGCGCGGTAGAAATGAGCGCCAGCACGCGCAGTAACGGCCAGAAGTACAGGCTTAACCAGGAAAGCCATTGATCGCTTGTCACCTGCATCATTGTACGGGCTACCCGATGATATACGGCAGGTTAGTGAACAAGGTGCGGACGTAATCCAGCAACAGATTGAGCATCCACGGTCCGGCAATAATAATGGCGATAAATACGGCGATGATTTTCGGAATAAACGACAGCGTCATTTCGTTAATCTGCGTGGCTGCCTGCAAAATACTGATGATAAGGCCCGTGACCAGCGCCACCAGCAACAGCGGGGCTGCCAGTGCCAGCGCGACTTTCATCGCTTCAGTTCCCATCATCATGACCGATTCAGGTGTCATTTTGCCTCTCTAGCTGTAAAAGCTCTGCGCCAGCGAACCGACCAGCAATTGCCAGCCATCCACCAGTACAAACAGCATCAGTTTAAAGGGCAGAGCAATGGTGGCGGGGGGAACCATCATCATCCCCAATGCCATCAACACGCTGGCAATCACCAGGTCGATAATCAAAAAAGGGATGAAAATCGTGAAGCCTATCTGAAATGCGGTTTTCAACTCGCTGGTCACGTAGGCCGGGAGCAAAATGCGCATCGGCACAGCTTCAGGCCCCTGCAACGGGCCGGTATTCGCCAGTCTGGCAAACAACCCTAAATCTGCCTCGCGGGTCTGACGCAGCATAAACTCACGCAGCGGCTGCGCCCCTTTTTCCAGCGCCTCCTGCATTGAGATTTTCTCTTCGCTGAATGGCTGGTACGCATCGACATAAATTTTGTCGATCACTGGCGACATAATAAAAAAGGTCAAAAACAGTGCCAGCCCCAGCAATACCTGGTTAGGTGGCGCGGAGGGCGTTCCCAGCGCGTTACGCAATAAACCAAAAACAATAATGATGCGGGTGAAACTGGTCATCATCAGTAAAATCGCTGGAATGAACGTCAACGAGGTGATGAACACCAGCGTCTGCACCGGGAGCGACCAGCTTTGTCCACCGCCAGGTAGCGGCTGGCTGGTGATACCCGGCAGTTGCGCGAAGGCGAGGGGCGTAATCAGCCAGAGAAGGACCGGTGCGACAGAAAACAAACGACGCATCAGGATCTCCCGCCACGCTTAAGCAAATTTTTCATGACCGACTGAAAATCGGTCTGCGGTATCTCTTCCGTTGGTGCTGAAGGGGGAAGTTTATGCAGCAGATTGATTTGCCCTGCGGTAACGCCGAGCACCAGCCGTGCATCTTCCACATCGACCACCACGACCCGTTCACGCGCGCCCAGCGAAGCACTGGCGCTAATTTTCAGACCGTTAACGCCAGTGCGTTTAGGGGCAAATCCCAGCCGTTTTACCAGCCAGGCAGCAGCGAGGATCAGGGCAATAATGGCGATGAGTGCGCCGCTCACCTGCAGCAGTGGCTCAGCAGAAACCGGCGCGGAAGATTGCACAGTAGCATGGTTATTCATCACTAACGGCTCAGGCGGCGCATCCGCTCGGACGGGGTAATGATATCGGTGATCCGCACGCCATATTTATCGGCAACAACCACCACTTCGCCCTGGGCGATTAAATAACCGTTGATCAGAATATCCAGCGGTTCGCCCGCCAGACCGTCCAGCGCCACGACGGACCCTTGCGTCAGACGCAACAGCTCTTTGATGGTCATCCGCGTACGGCCCAGCTCGACGGTCAGCTTGACCGGAATATCCATAATCAGGTCGATATCCTGCAACGTTCCGCTGACATCACCACCGCCAAATTGCTGGAACACCGCATCGGTAGCGCTTTTTCCGCTGGTTGATTTTTGCTCGCTCAACGCTTCAGCCCACAGATCGTCCATTGCGCCGTTGTTGTCATCGGCCGGATTATTCATGTCACTCATTTGGGCTGTTCCTCGTTCAGAGAATTTAAAATCGGGTTAATCAAATGTTCTATCCGTAACGCATACTGACCGTTGAGAGTGCCGTACTGACTGGTCAGAACCGGGACGCCGTCAACATGGGCGATGATGCGATCGGGTTTTTCTATCGGCAGGACGTCGCCGGGTTTCAGTTTTAAAATCTGCGACAGGCGTAGCGAGATATCGGCAAAGTTGGCCACCAGTTCCAGCTGTGAATGCTGCACCTGGCGCACCAGGTTATCGCGCCAGTTCTGATCTTCATTACGCGAGTTTTCCAGCGGCGGGTTAACCAACAATTCCCGTAGCGGCTCGATCATGCTGAATGGCAGGCAGATATTAAATTCGCCGGTCAGGTTGCCAATCTCCACATGGAACGGCGTGTTAACCACAATGTCGTTCGGCGAGGTGGTGATATTGGTAAATTTCACCTGCATTTCCGAACGCACGTACTCAACTTCCAGCGGATTAATCGCCTTCCATGCGTCGCTATAGCCTTCAAGCGCCAGTTTCAACATGCGGTTGATGACGCGCTGTTCGGTATGGGTAAACTCGCGACCTTCCACTTTGGTCGGGAAGCGTCCATCGCCGCCAAACAGGTTATCCACGGCGATAAACACCAGGCTCGGCGAGAACACCACCAGCCCTGTGCCGCGCAGCGGTTTCAGGTGGATAAGGTTCAGATTGGTCGGCACCGGCAGGTTGCGGGCAAATTCATGGTACGGCTGAATGCGGATGGCCCCGACGGTAATGTCCGGGCTACGGCGCAGCAGGTTGAACAGCCCCATACGAAAATGGCGGGCAAAGCGCTCATTAATGATTTCCAGCGCCTGCAAACGTTCGCGCACAACCCGTCGTTGGGTATTCGGATCGTACGGACGAATGTCACTTTCGCCGCTAACACTGGCTGTCGGTTCGTCTTTGACTTCGCTGTCGCCATTCAACAGCGCATCAATTTCAGCTTGAGAAAGAATACTATCGCCCATGTCGTTATCGCAGAATAAAAGCGGTATACAGCACGTCGGTGACATCCTGTTTCGGTTGCCCGGCAACAAGCGGGGTGGAAAGTGTGGTTTTAATCTCGGCAATCAGGTTTTTCTTGCCTTCTTCTGTCGCCAGTACGGCAGCATCCTGACGCGAAAACAGTAACAGCAAGCGACTACGGACTTCCGGCAAATACTCACTCAGCCGCGAGCGGGTTGCTTCATCTTTCAGTCGCAGGGTTATGCCGATATAAAGCACGCGATCCGCATCGCCCAAATTGACCGTAAAGGTATCCAGAGCATAGAAGACCGGGGAGGGCACGACGCGTTGCTGCGCTTTGTCGTCAGCGGCAACCTGATGCGAATGCCAGTAGCTGTAACCTGCGCTGGCACAGGCCGCGAGGGTAATGAATACCAGAATCGGGATCCAAAGCGATCGCTTGCTTTTCTTGCTTATCGCGTAATCAGTCATGTGTTGCGGTCTTCCTGTGTCGCTACTGCTTATCGGCTAATTATCCTGCGTCTTGAGCGCAACAAAGCGGGGAAAAGACGCGGATTACGGTGCTACCTCTGACGTTAGGCGAAAATATCAACGCCGCTGTTACCTGTTACACGCCCTTGTAAAGAGACGGGAACCGGAAGCGTATCGTCGTCTTCCCCCGCCAGAGGTTCATGGTTTGCTGTGCGTTGGCTTTGCTGTTGCTGGGAAGCGGCCTGCTGCTGACCACTAAAGCTTTCGCCACTGATGTTGCTTTGCCCTAACTGAATGCCACTTTCGGCCAGCTGCGTACGCAGTACCGGCAGCGCTGCTTCCAGGGCGGCGCGTACGTGCTGATGCGGTGAAATCATCTGGATCTGCGCCTGGTTATCATCCACTTTGAGGGAAATTTGCACTTCACCTAAATCCTGTGGGTGCAGACGCAACTCTGCACTTTGTTGCCCCTGGCGGGTGAACAGCGAAATATGCTGGCTTAATGATTGTTGCCATTCGTGAGAACCCAGCGGTGCACTCAAAACAGGCGCGGCGACGGTGGGCAGTGGCTGTGTCTGGTGTGGAGTGATTAGCGGGCTGGCGTCAGCGGTCACCGGCGAAGGCGTGCTGATGACTTCCGCTTTACTCTGGGCTTCTGCTACCAGCGGTGTTAATGGCTGAGCTGGTGTGCCGGGGGCGTCATCAGGCTGTGCTGTAGTGAGTTGCGCAGAAGTCAGTTTTGTGAAGAGCGTTGGTTTCTCTGCCGGTAACACGGTTGACGGTGCATCAGTCACTTTGGGCGTATTGTCAAAACCCGGCAACATCGCAAAAAGGGCGCTCAGACTTGCGGTGACGTCTTCATTAAGGTCATCCGCTTTTTCGTCTTTTGTCGTATTTTTGTCAGCCACCGCAGCCAACGTCATCGTCTGAGCGGTGGTTAACGGTGTTAATGTGGATTGTTCGTCGTTGATGACAGGCGGTGTTTCATCCACAGGGATCAGTAAATCTGCTTGTTGCGCGTCTGAAAGAATATCGCTGACCAGCGGCTCGCCTTTTGCCGTGGGCTTATCTGTTGCCACCAGCAACTGGGGGGCCGCTTTGTCGGTTGTTGTCTCGCCTGCTAATGCTTCGCTCAACAACGCGAGAAAATCTTGTGCAGCATCGCTGGCTTTGCCGCCAGGCAATGTGGTGGTGTCAACGTCGGCGGTAATCAAGGGCGCTAAGCGAATCATTCAGGTTTCCTCATGGCGGCGCGCTGGGCGAACTCATCCATCTTTTTCTGATCGAGGCGGTTTTCTGCAAGCAGTGCCGCCGTGGATTGCCGTTCCTGCAGTGTCTGCCAGGCCTGCAAACGTTGTTTCTTTTCTCGCCAGCTGTTCAGGGCAATGTCAACTTTCTGCGTCCACTGATTAAGTTGCTGGCGATGCTGAGTAATGGCTTTTTCCAGCGTCTGGATAAACTGCTGATAGTTGATCCAGCGGTTGCTGGTCATCCCGGCACTCATATCGCTATTGAGGTTATTGCGATATTCATTCTGATAATCGATCAGCATTTTGAGCTGTTCTTCCGCCTGCTGACATCCGCGACGCATTTCACCCAGCAGGCGAGCGGCATCCTCTACCTCTTTTTCTGCCAGATCTTTCAGGGTCGCCAGCGCACCATGTTCCGCCATCTGCCGTTATCTCCTGGGTTATGACACTGTCGGGAAAATACGCTCCAGCCCCTGGAGAGACGCTTCCCAGTCCGCGCGTTCAAAAATGCCTTGTTGCAAATAGCCCTCCAGCTGCGGCCACAGGGCGATGGCTTTGTCGAGCATCGGATCGCTGCCTTTGGCATACGCGCCGACGCTAACCAGATCGCGGTTACGCTGAAAACTCGACAACAGCTGTTTGAAGGTGCGCACTCGCGCGTAATGTTGCTCACTGATCAACGCCGTCATTGCGCGACTGATCGACGCTTCAATATCGATAGCCGGATAGTGCCCGGCTTCCGCCAGTCGGCGAGACAGCACAATGTGACCGTCGAGGATTGCCCGCGCGGAGTCAGCAATGGGGTCCTGCTGGTCATCGCCTTCGGTGAGCACGGTATAAAACGCGGTAATCGAGCCGCCGCCGCTAATGCCATTTCCGGCACGCTCGACCAGTGCCGGTAATTTGGCAAACACCGACGGTGGATAACCTTTAGTGGCAGGTGGTTCGCCAATCGCCAGCGCAATTTCACGCTGGGCCATCGCGTAGCGGGTGAGGGAGTCCATAATCAGCAACACATGCTGACCACGATCGCGAAAATCTTCGGCAATGCGCGTGGCATAGGCGGCACCCTGCATTCGCAGGAGCGGAGAAACATCCGCCGGAGCGGCAATCACCACGGAGCGTGCACGTCCTTCGGCACCGAGGATATTCTCAATAAAATCTTTTACTTCGCGCCCTCGTTCACCAATCAAACCCACGACAATGACATCGGCGCGGGTGTAACGGGCCATCATCCCCAGCAGCACACTTTTCCCAACGCCGGACCCGGCAAACAGCCCCATACGCTGCCCGCGTCCGACGGTAAGCAGGGCATTGATTGGGCGCACGCCGGTGTCCAGCACATGTTCAATCGGTGTACGTTGCAACGGGTTAAATGGCGGGGTAATCAGCGCACCGGTTTCCGTCGTATCGGGGAAGGGCAGGCCATCGAGCGGTTTACCGCTACCGTCCAGAACACGACCTAATAACGCCGGACCGAGCGGCAACTGCTTGCCGCTTTGCAGCCCTTCTGCCGAAATGTTTTTGGCATATACACGCGCGCCGGGCAGGACACCTTCCACTTCCTCCAGCGGCATTAAAAACAGCCGTTGACCGTTAAAGCCAACGACTTCGCTTTCTACTTCGTGCGTTTCGCTGCCGTTCTGGCGCTCAATGACACAGGTTGCGCCGAGCGGCAATTGTAATCCGGTGGCTTCCAGCACCAGCCCGGTAGCGCGGGTTAATCGCCCGTAGCGACGTACCGCAGGCAACTGCGCCATTTTGGCTTCAAAGTTATCCAGCGTGGTTAGCCAGCGAGTCAGGCGCGTGGTCATTACACCACTCCTGGTGCTGCCAGACGGCAGAGTTCTTGCCAGCGGGTGGCGACACTGGCGTCGAGATCGCCTTCATCGGCGGAGACTTTACAGCCGCCAGGATGGAGGGTGGGATCGCCCCGCAAGCGCCAGCCATGCAAACTTAAAGTTGCGCCGAGCATATCATCCACACGTTGCAGATCATCCGGGTGTACGCGCAGCTGTGGTTTCCCGCTGAATAACGGTTCTTGCTGCAACAACTGTTGGATCTGTTTGATCAGTGCCGAGTTATCCACCGTTGGCGTCTGACCTATGACCTGACGTGCTGCCTCCAGCGCCATCTGCATCAGGCGCGAAGCTATCACACTATCAAGCGCATCAAGGGTAGTTTGAAATTCGCTGACCAGTTGCTGCATCCGGGCATGAATTGGCGCTTGTTGAGCCTTCGCCTCTGCCAGACCTTGCTCCAGCCCCTGGGCCAGTCCTTCCTGATAGCCCTGTTCGTGACCTTGCTGGCGACCTTCGGCAATCCCCGCCTGATAACCCTGCTCGTGGGCCTGCATTTGCAGTTGCGCCAGTTGCTGCTCAAGGCTGGGTTCGACCTCTTCAATAATGGTTTCTTCCGACTCGGCCATTGGCACAAACTCTGCCGGTGGTGGCGCGAGATCGTCTGGCGTCCAGGTTTTCCACGGCAGATTATCAGACATAGGTATCCTCGCCGCTGCCAATCACCATCTCGCCAGTTTCGGCAAGACGGCGCACAATCAGCAGAATCGCTTTCTGTTCGTTTTCGACCTGCGACAGACGCACCGGACCACGGTTGGCGAGATCGTCGCGCAGAATATCGGCGGCACGCTGCGACATATTGCGCAGGAATTTCTCGCGCAGTGGCTGCTCGGCCCCTTTCAGCGCGATCAACAGCGATTCGGAATCCACTTCCTGCAACAGACGCTGAATGCTGCGATCATCGACATCCACCAGATTCTCGAACAGGAACATCTCGTCGATGATTTTCTGCGCCAGCTCGCCGTCGAATTCACGCACGGCGGTAATAACGGCTTCTTCCTGCTGCGTTTTCATCAGGTTGATAATTTCGGCTGCCGTTCTCACGCCGCCCATTTTGCTGCGCTTGAGATTCTGACCGTCGAGCAAGCCATTCAGTACTTCGGTCAGTTCCGCCAGCGCGGCTGGCTGCACGCCGCCAAAGGTGGCGATACGCAACATCACGTCGTGGCGCAGACGTTCATCGAACAACGCCAGAATATCGGCGGCCTGGGCGCGCTTCAGATGCACCAGAATGGTGGCGATAATTTGCGGATGCTCATCGCGAATCAGATCGGCGGCGCTCTGCGGCTCCATAAAGTTGAGCGTTTCAATACCGCTGGCGGTATCGCGGGTTTCGAGAATATCTTCCAGCAGGCTGGCGGCACGTTCTTCACCCAGAGCTTTGACCAATACCGAACGCAGATAATCGTTGGCGTTGATATTCAGTGCGGCAAACTGTTCAGCTTCTTGCTCAAACTCCGCCAGCACATCGGTTAGCTGCTTGTTGGAGATCTGCGTGACGTTCGCCATTGCAGCGCTCAGGGTTTGCACTTCGCGCTGGGAGAGGTGCTTGAACACCTCTGCCGCCCGGTCTTCGCCAATGGTCATCAGCAGGATGACGCTTTTATCGGTGCCTGTCAGGTTACTCATGATCGTTATTTATCCACTGGCGAATGACCAGCGCCACCACGCGCGGATCGTTATCAGACATTTCACGGATACGCTGGCTCATGACTTCTGCCCCCAGTCGTTGGTTAGCGCGCCGTTGTTGGAGTTGTTCGTCTTTGCTCAGACGGACTTCCACCGCATCTTCCACTTCCTCGCGGGCCTGTGCCTGTTGCTGCACAGTCTTCACCGCCTCGGCGCGACGTGTTAGCTGCGGGCGTACCGCTTTCCGCCACAGCAACCACGCCACCAGCAGTACCAGCAACCAGCGACCGGCAGCCAGCAACTGATCGATAAACGCTTGCTGTTGCCAGAACGGCAGTGCTCCGCCGCTTTCGTCACTGCTATTGAACGGCGAGTTAACAACATTGAGCGAATCACCGCGTTTTTCAGAAAAGCCCATCGCCTCGCGGGTCAGAGCTTCAATTTGCTTCATCTGTTCGTTGCTGAGAGGCAATGGTTTACCGTCTGGCAAGGTTTTGTAATTCACCACTACCGCGACTGACAGACGTTGCACATCGCCCACGTTCATTTTGGTATGACGAATGGTGCGATCGACTTCGTAGTTACTGGTTTCATTCCGCTGTGTGCTACGCGGCCCACTATTGCTGGTGGTGCTCGCCTGCTGCTGGCGGTTATTTTGATTTGCCGGAGGCGTGCTGATTGGCGCGTTATTCGCAGGTGCCGGTTGATTCGACAACGCCCCCGGTACGCCGCCCGGATAACCGGAACCGCTTTGCTCGCTCTCATTAAGCTGGCGTGAACGAAGCGCCGCGTGAGATTCATCACCGTTAGGGCGATACTGTTCTTCCGTTTGTTCTTTACTGGCGAAGTCCAGTTGCGCCGTGACCTGGGCGTGAATATTACCGTTACCAACAATAGGCGACAGGATCGCTTCAATACGCCGCTGAATACGGCCTTCGACATCGCTGGCATATTTCAACTGAGCGTCATTAAGATCGCGCCCGCTGGTGTTGGACTGGGTTAACAGATGTCCGCCCTGATCCACCAGCGTGACGTTTCCCGGCGGCAGACCAGCCACCGCGCTGGAAACCAGATGTACAATGGCGCTAATTTGCCCTTCATCGAGTGCGCGGCCGGGTAACAGATTTACCGTCACCGATGCAGAAGGGGATTTTTGTTCACGGACGAATAAAGACGGTTTCGGCATTGCCAGATGTACGCGCGCCCCTTTTACCGGGCCGATAGTTTCGATGGTACGAGAAAGCTCGCCTTCCAGCGCCCGCTGATAATTCACCTGTTCGCTGAACTGGCTGATACCAAACTTTTCCTGATCGAGCAGTTCGAAACCGACCGCGCCGCCTTTTGGCAAACCTTGTTGCGCCAGGCGCAGGCGCAGTTCGTGAACTTTATCTGCCGGAACTTCAATAGCGCCGCTGGCTTCGCTGAAGCGGTAAGGAATATTCATTTGCGTCAGTTGGCTGACAATTGCGCCACCATCCTGATCGGAAAGATTGCTGAATAATGTGCGGTAGTCGGGGGCTTTCGCCCACAGGATCAGTGCGACCATGACCGCCACTGCTGCGGAACCGGCAACAATCAATGGAATTTTCGGATTCGCACGCAGGCGATTAAGCCACTCAAGAGATTTTGTCTGGGCTGCAGTCGCATTCATCGCGCACCTCGTGGCTGATTATGGACGGCGTTATTGGCAAAGTGGAACAAGACTCACTCCCGGGTCAGCAAACTCGAAAAATTGACGCTCCCATTATTTGTGCTTTCGTTTTTTTCTATCCGCCAATAAACCCGTTTTTTTGTTGCTATTTAGCGCCTTTGTCTTATTGACTTACTGGTAGGCTTTGTTACCAGAAATTATCCGGGAGACGAAAATGTCAGCGATACAGGGGATTGAAGGGGTTATCAGCCAGTTACAGGCTACGGCGATGAGTGCGCGTGCGCAGGAATCACTGCCGCAACCGACCATTAGTTTTGCCGGGCAGCTGCACGCCGCGCTCGATCGCATAAGCGATACACAAACAGTCGCCCGCACGCAGGCAGAAAAATTCACCCTCGGTGAACCCGGCGTGGCGCTAAACGATGTGATGACCGATATGCAAAAAGCCTCAGTTTCTATGCAAATGGGGATTCAGGTGCGTAATAAGCTGGTGGCGGCGTATCAGGAAGTGATGTCCATGCAGGTGTAGGTTGTGTAACCTGTTGACTATGCTTGTTTAATTATATCCGATCCCACAGCGTGGGGCATGGATGGGGCAAACTCACTCAATTTCTGGTTTAAAATGGATACCTGATCCTGGTTGTTTTCTGCCATCCACGATCCGTAAACGCGATAACATGTTTTGTCTTCGCTTTGCTCCCAGGAAGAGTGAACTCATTCGTTAGCCTGGGGTTCCTTCTGATCATTATTGTTCCTGCCTTTATCTCTTGCCACGCCAGAGCCCCCTGGATACACATACACCAGGATGAAAACGGTGAGTTGTGTTCAAACTGTAGTACAATTCTCTCCAGTATGAACAGGAAAGAATATGCTATGAACCCTTATATTTATCTTGGTGGCGCAATACTTGCAGAGGTCATTGGTACAACCTTAATGAAGTTTTCAGAGGGGTTTACACGGTTATGGCCCTCTGTTGGCACAATTATTTGCTATTGTGCATCATTCTGGTTATTAGCTCAGACGCTGGCTTATATACCTACAGGGATTGCTTATGCTATCTGGTCAGGAGTCGGTATCGTTCTGATTAGTTTGCTTTCCTGGGGATTTTTTGGTCAACGACTGGACCTGCCAGCTATCATAGGCATGATGTTGATTTGTGCCGGTGTGTTAGTCATTAACTTGTTGTCACGAAGTGCACCGCATTAAAAAATAATTATCCTTGAGATAACAGGAATCTGATTTGTGCATATTATGGCTAATGTTCGGGGCACCTTTATAATTATGATTGCATTTGCGCGATCATTGCGCCTTTATGCATAATGAGATCAAGGCACATCAAATAAAATAACGATAGGTCACAACAATGAGGTTTTTATGAAAAAACTTATCGTTTCAAGTGTATTGGCATTCATAACATTTTCTGCGCAGGCCGCAGCATTTCAGGTCACTAGTAATGAAATAAAAACAGGAGAGCAACTTACAACGTCTCATGTATTTTCTGGATTTGGGTGTGAAGGGGGTAATACATCGCCCTCATTAACCTGGTCTGGTGCTCCTGAAGGCACCAAAAGCTTTGCCGTAACTGTGTATGATCCAGATGCTCCTACAGGCAGTGGATGGTGGCACTGGACTGTTGCTAATATTCCAGCAACTGTAACATATTTGCCCACTGATGCAGGAAGACGTGATGGTACAAAACTTCCGACTGGTGCTGTTCAAGGCCGAAATGATTTTGGTTATGCAGGATTTGGTGGAGCATGTCCTCCCAAAGGAGATAAACCCCATCATTACCAGTTTAAAGTATGGGCTCTAAAAACTGATAAGATTCCTGTGGATTCTAATTCCAGCGGAGCGTTAGTTGGTTATATGCTTAATGCCAATAAAATTGCAACCGCTGAGATAACACCAGTTTATGAGATAAAGTAGGGTAAGAGTATGCTGGCAAAAGATAAGTCTAACCTAAAGATTGAAGAAATACGGATGCATAAACATCATGAGATTCACAGGGTTAAGCCTCTTATGCCAGCTTTATGTCGTATCCGTCAGGGAAAAAAAGTTATCAATTGGGAGACGCATAGTCTAACTGTTGATAATAATCAGATAATATTATTTCCCTGTGGATATGAATTTTATATTGCGAATTATCCAGAAGCAGGTCTTTATCTTGCAGAAATGCTTTATTATCCCATTGATCTAATTGAAAAGTTTCAAAAATTTTATGCGATAACTGATCAAATTCGTAACACGACAGGTTTCTGCTTACCTCAGAACCCCGAGTTAATATATTGTTGGGAGCAACTAAAAACATCTATTTTCCGAGGCTTCTCAACGCAAATTCAGGAACACTTAGCAATGGGCGTTCTACTTTCATTAGGAGCACATCATGTTAATTGTTTACTTTTATCAGATAGTAAACAATCATTAATAAGTCGTTGTTATAACCTAATGCTATCCGAACCTGGAACAAAATGGACAGCAAACAAGGTAGCGAGATATCTCTACATTTCTGTTTCCACATTGCATCGCCGTCTGGCAAGCGAGGGAATAAGTTTTCAAAGTATATTGGACGACGTGAGGTTAAATAATGCGTTGTCTGCTATACAAACGACAGTAAAACCCATCAGCGAGATTGCCAGGGAAAATGGTTACAAGTGTCCTTCTCGTTTTACTGAAAGGTTCCATAATCGTTTTAAGATAACACCAAGAGAGCTAAGAAAAGCGTCCAGAGAGTAAAAGTATTTTATGAAGGAGCAACAGCATCGATTTTTATTTTGGAAAATAAATACGGCATACTCAACCTATTGGAGCCTGAACAATCCGGTGACTTCTGCGCTAATCGGGGTCGTTTATAAGCACATATAATTGATACTATCTTCCTTCATCACAATTTCAGAAATGCACGTGTGATTTTTTTGCATCCGGCGTTTGGACTATGTGGAGTTCAAGAGTGGGAAAGTTACAAGAGGTTGAGGGGATAATTAAAGGGATGCTTATGACATTAGATATCCGGTTAGGTACGGATATCGTTGTTATTAAATCTAATTGATACGTTAATTGTTCACTGAGTATTATTAAAAATGGGGCGTTGAAACGCCCCAGAAAATAAAGGGTAATATATAACAGAAGGTTTATATAGTCAGAAGCAAGATAGTGCTTCTAAGGAAAGTGGCTTGAGGGGGCCACTTATATGTTGGGGAGGCAAAGCCTCCCACAACATATCTTTGAGTAATCAGATTAGAACTGGTAAACCAATCCTACAGCAACGATATCATCGGTAGCAACGCCAGATGCTTTCGTGAAATCGCTCTTATCAATCAGGTTGATTTTGTAATCAACAAAAGTGGACATATTTTTGTTGAAGTAATAGGTTGCACCTACATCAATATATTCAACCAGGTCCTGATCACCCCACGCACCCAAGTCTTTTCCTTTAGATTGCAGGTAAGCAACGGACGGACGCAGACCGAAGTCGAACTGATATTGTGCAACTACTTCGAAGTTTTGTGCTTTGTTGGCAATATGGTTATTACCAAAAACAGTCATGTTCTGGGTTTCAGAATAGGTGGTAGCCAGATAGATGTTGTTCGCATCATATTTCAGACCAGCTGCCCATACTTCAGCATTTTGACCAGATGCATTCAGGCTGTTGTTACCGTAGATAACCTGATCATTAGTGCGGTCAGATTTAGCATAGGTTGCACCTACACCGAATCCTTCATACTCATAAGTAGTGGAGAAACCGAAACCATCACCGTTAGCTTCAGTTACGTCAGTGCGGTCATTTTTACCCTGATACTGAGCAGCAAAGTTCAGACCATCAACCAGACCAAAGAAGTCGTTGTTACGATAGGTTGCAACACCTGTGGTGCGACCAGTCATGAACACATCTGTTTGGGTCCAGGTATCGCCACCGAATTCTGGCAGAACGTCGGTCCATGCACCGATATCGTATGCTACACCGTAGTTACGGCCATAATCGATGGAGCCGTAGTCACCGAATTTCAGGCCAGCGAAGGCAAGACGGGTTTTATCTTTGGAAGAACCTTGAGATTCAGCACGGTTGCCTTTGAATTCATATTCCCACTGACCGAAACCAGTCAGTTGATCGTTGATTTGAGTTTCGCCTTTGAAGCCCAGACGAACATAAGTTGTGTCGCCATCATCTGCATCGTTAGAAGAGAAGTAGTGCTTAGCATTAACTTTTCCGTACAGATCCAGCTTGTTACTGTCTTTATTGTAAATCTCTGCTGCCTGAGCAGACATCGCCATCAGTACTGATGCAGCTACAGCAGAAATTGCCACTGTTAATTTTTTCATCGTGAGCCCTTTTATTTGAACTATTATTTAAAAATGATGTCACTGCACTACAAATATTCATCTAATCAATGAGATTATTTCAAGATGTAAGTTTTAGTTTCTCATTTAAATTGTGAAGTAGATCCCTATTTTTATCTGAACTGTTTCTATTGCACACAATGCATGACTATTTTGTGAACGAATATAAATTTGGTAGTCAAATTATATTAAAGGTTGTTATTTATGTTTGACTCATAATTTATTTTTTTAATTTAAATAGCCTAAAAATAACCATGGAAATTATTTGCATGATATTTGTTTAGATTTATTAATGTAATTGAGGTGGTTTTATTTAATACGCAATATAGCGCCGCTTGATATTAGTTCTATTTTTTTTGCGTAAGATAGATGAGACAAACTGAGACGCATAATGGTTTGCAAGGCTCTAATACTTTGATGTTGAGGATGTGATGGGGCATGTACGGGGCATAGTACAATGATGTCCATCCAGGTGTAGATAATCTCCAGGCTTATCAAACAGGTTGAATTAACTCCGCGCCCTGGTTTTTAACATTACCCACCGCGCGCGACACAGGGTGCCAGATGAACTGGTTTGCTGGCACACAGCTTCTGGTAGCGATTTCTGAGGCTTCTTTACCACCAATGTCTTGCCGCATCCATTCCCGCGCAGTTTCTGGCGACAGTACCAGCGGGCGGCGGTCATGAATATCTACCAGGCCCTGGTCTGCTGCTGCAGTGACAATTAAAACTCCTTCGGCTTCGTCACCGCGCTCAAACGGTGTGCTACCTATCGCGGCTATAAAAACAGGTTGTCCATCAGCGCGATAGATAAAATAAGGCTGTTTTTTGTCGCCTTCTTTTTTCCACTCAAACCAGCCATCGGCAAAGCATATTACCCGACCATGTTGCCAGAGCGGTTTAAACATGCGACTGGTTGCGGCAGTTTCTACGCGGGCGTTAATCAGCGGCGGTTTATCCCACCATCCGGGAGCATATCCCCAGAAAACCGGATCCAGATGAAGGTGTTCATCACGTTCACTGAGCAGAAGGACTTTGGTTCCCGGCGCGACGTTGTATCTGCCAATAGGTTCGGGATCGTAGGGAATATCGCGTTCAATATCTTCCGCGAGAAACGCGAGGTAATCTTCACGCGTTTGGGATTGGGCAAAGCGTCCACACATAGAAACCTCCTGAGAGCACACTGAAAAGAATAGGAGAGGGGGCGGGTAAAATCTATGTGATAGAGAGGTAACGATGTTCCCGCTGTGGGCCACAGCGGGAATGAGGGATTACTTCTGAATTAAATAACGAATGGTCGGCCCGTCTTGCTGAATATCCAGCACCGTATAGCCGTGATTACGCGCATCCAGTGGAATATTATTGATCGACTGCGGACAGTCGCTCACCACTTCCAGGATCTCCCCTTTTTTTAACTGCGGCATCGCCTCAAGGGTTGCGACAGCCGGATAAGGGCAGGGTTCACCCACCATATCAAGACGGTAATCAGGAACGATATTTTTCATGCGATCTCCTTAGCAATCTGCGGTGCCGCACGGCGGAAGAAGCGTTTTTCCCAGCCGATAATCAACATTAGAGCTGCAAACAACAGCAAATATGTCACCAGCAGGCCACCCATCGGACCAAAGGTTTTCAGCAGGTTGATTTTGTCCCAGTCGGTGGCCAGCGCCGGAGCGAAATCATCCCAGTAATACGCCAGAATCGTTGAGCCGATCACGTTGCCCAGACCGACCCACCAGTAGTGCACCTGGCCTTCTACCGCGCGGTACATCCAGCCGGTTTCGCAGCCGCCTGCCAGCACGATGCCAAAACCAAACAGTAAACCACCAATTACCGCGTTTGGTCCCGCCCACATGATTTTGGGTTCAACGCCTAACTGTACGTAACTGAAGATCCCGATGGCACTTACCGCCATACCGATAATGATTGCTTTCGCCATATGGGTACGTCCGGTGATCCACATATCGCGGAACGCCGAAGTAAAGCAGATTTGCGCACGTTCAATCAGTAAACCAAAGCCGACGCCAAACAGCATTGCCAGCCCCAGTTTGGGTTGGTTCATCGCCGTGAGCAGCGCCCAGCCCAGCATGCCGAAAAAGACCAGCATCCCGAGACGAAAACGACGCCGCGCCTGATCCGGTTTTTGCGTCAGCGGTGAGGCGGCAGAAACTTTCTGCATTTTCACGGGAATACGGAAGATGGGCAGCAGGGTAAAGCGCGCGCCAAACCATGAACCAATGGCAGTGGCGATGGCAAAGAACCAGGCGTGCAGCGAGAACTGTGGAATTCCGGTAAAGAACGCCGCCAGGTTACAGCCCATTGCCAGACGTGCGCCAAAACCGGCGATAATACCGCCAATGATGGCCTGCATAATGCGGATACGGCTGCGCGGCATGCGCAGTTTGACATTGTTGGCCCACAGCGCTGCGGCAAAACAGCCGCCAAACATACCGAGGATCATCATTCCGTCGATGCGGGTTAATGGCGATCCTTCCAGATGGATAATTTTAAAATAACCCCACTCTTCAGCATGGACGCCGAACAACTGCAGGAGCTGACCGCCCCAACGGGTAAATTCACCCGTGACTGCCCAAAATGTGCCAGTGATGCCAAAATAGTAAGTGGAGAGAATACCCGCCGCGATGACCGCAGGGATGGGTGCCCAGAATTTAATCAACCAGGCGTGTTTGAATTGCTGCCATGACATGAATGTAGCCTCTGAACTCAGAAGGTTTGACACAAGAGTCGCGAATCATACACCATGCAAATTTATTTTCGGGGTAATAATTCACAAAAATAATGGTTAGATCAAATTTCTCTCTGAGCCTGGAAAGGCTGGCGACATCAGGGCTTTAATGCCACAATCCTCTTTTCTTCTCATGCAGGACGAATGATGAAAAAACTCGCAATTGCAGGTGCGCTCATGTTGCTGGCGGGCTGTGCCGAAGTCGAAAACTATAACAATGTCGTGAAAACCCCCGCGCCGGACTGGCTGACGGGTTACTGGCAGACCAAAGGGCCGCAACGTGCGCTGGTCAGTCCGGAAGCGATAGGCAGCCTCATTGTCACTAAAGAGGGCGATACCCTGGATTGCCGTCAGTGGCAGCGGGTGATTGCCGTGCCGGGTAAGTTGACATTGATGTCTGATGATCTCACTAACGTTACCGTAAAACGTGAGCTGTACGAGGTTGAGCGTGACGGTAACACCATTGAGTACGATGGTATGACGATGGAGCGTGTGGATCGCCCGACGGCAGAGTGTGCCGCCGCGCTGGATAAAGCGCCGTTACCGACGCCACTGCCGTAATGAAATCTCCCCGGCTTGCCGCCGGGGATGGATTTAAATCACCTCTTCGATAACCCACACGCTAACGCTGCCGCCGTTGCAAAAGAAGGTCGCTTCGCCGTTTTCGTCTGTCACTACGCTCTCTTGCCGGTTCCCCAGAAAATCACGCCAGGTTTTATTGCCGTAATTCTCTCCCAGATGAATGGTTTTTTCGCCATCATCTCCGTTCGACATGACCACCACGCAGCCGGGATATTCGTCGGTGCCACTGCGGCTAAAGGCAATGCAGTTCGGATGGTCGAAAAATAACGTCTGTACACCGTGGGCGAAACGCTGACGGGCGAGAATTAACTCATCAAGCTGTTCGATTATTGGCATATCTATCGGATAGGTTTGCCCGTCACCACCGACATCTTCGTAATGTGCACCGTAGAGGTCCGGATAGAACACCGAAGGAACGCCATTTTCCCGCAACAAAATTAAGGCATACGCCAGCGGTTTAAACCACGGTTCGACCGGTGCTTCGAGGGCTTGCAACGGTTGGGTGTCGTGGTTGGCAACGAGGGTTACGGCGTGAAAAGGATCGGCTTCCACCAGCGTCCCAGTGAAGATCTGCGTCATGTCGTAGTCGCGACCCATGCGCGATGCTTCATGGAATTTCATCTGCAGCGGCGCATCAAACAGCATGGTTTTGCCTTCCACCTGATCAATATACGTTTGCAGTTTATCGACTTCATGCGACCAGTATTCAGCTACAATAAACAGCGGCTTTGGCGCAACTTCCTGTACGTGTTCGATCCACTCTTTATAAAACCATGCCGGAATATGTTTGACCGCATCAAGACGAAAGCCGTCGCATTGCGTTTGTTCCATCACCCAGCGCGCCCAGTATTTAATCTCTTCCGTCACGGCATGATTGCGAAAATCGATATTCTCACCCATCAGATAATCGAAATTACCGAGTTCATCATCAACCTGATCGTTCCAGCCTTCGCCGGTGTAGTCGTTAACAATTTTAAATATGCCATCTTCATCAGGATTTTCGATATGGTCGATACCGCTAAAACATTTGAAATCCCAGATAAACTGCGAGTATTGCCCGGCACGGGCGGGGAAGGTGTAACGCGTCCAGCCTTCACACTCAATGATTTCTTCGTCAATTTGCGTACGGTCATCAGCATTTACACGCTGCACGCGAATAGCTTCTTTTTCATCCGCGCCCATTTTGTGGTTGACTACCACGTCCAGCAGCACCGCAATGTCATTACGTTTCAGGGCGTCAATGGCGGCCAGCAGTTGTGCTTTATCACCATATTTAGTAGGGATGCTGCCTTTCTGATCAAACTCACCTAAATCAAATAAATCATAGGAGTCGTAGCCGACCGAATACCCGCCCGATGCGCCTTTATAGGCGGGCGGCAACCAGACCATATTGATACCAATATCATTAAAACCGTCTGCGCGCTCGGCCAGTTCAGGCCAGAGCTTACCGCCTTCCGGGTAATACCAGTGAAAACATTGTAACAGCGTGGGATTACGCATTCTTCGACTCCATTCAAGGGGAATATTAGAAGCGTAGCCGTAATCGGATTATTCGCGAGCCATCGGCTCATTAAGATTCAAAAGAGGTTATCCTGCGGAGCCAGCACAAAGCCGCCCTGATCGCCATAGGCACTTAACACCGATTTTTGCACCGATGACTGACCGACCAGTTTCGCCAGTTCATCCATCCGAATCTGTAATAACTGCTTTACCTTGCTTTCGTTGTCGAGAATCAGGTGCAGCATCGGGCGGAGCTGCTCCTGCATCGTAGTGGACGGGGCAACCTCTTCAGTCAGGTGTGCGATCTCCTGCACCGCATTCACATACGCCATTTCGCTGGCGATGAGTTCGTCCCATTGTTCTTCCGTTGCCAGGCGTAACATGAGCTGGCTTTTTTCGACGAGTTGTTGCCAGGCGAAATACAAATGCGGTGCATTGTTCATCAGACTGGGTCCTGAATCAAAGAAGGGGAGAGTAAAGACTCTTTCCAGGCATCGGCAATATTACGCATTAATGCTTCCACCTCTTCGACTGCGGAGACATCGTTGCGTAAATTGGCTTGCAGCAAACGCCTGACCATATAGCTATAAAGAGCAATTAAGTTTTGGGTTAATTCGTCTTTGCTCTCTTCATCAAGACTCACCCGCAGTCCGTTCTCAATGATGTTGATCGCTTTTGACAAAGAGACACCTTTGCCTTGCTGATTGTTGTCCTGCATAAACAGGCGCGCTCTAACCAGTGCGCTTAACACTCCATCAAATAGCATGGTGACCAACTGCTGTTGGCTGGCGCTCATTACGGCGCTTTCGACGCCAATTTGTGCATAGGCCTGGGTGCCTTTTGCCGCGTACATGACCTGTCTCCCGATGAATATTGATTACTTGGAATTACTGTTGTTTTCGAACTGCTGCGTTAAGTAGCTGCTGGTGCTGTTTAACGAGGTCATTAAAACGTCCAGTTGGGTAAATTGTTCTTTATAGCGCGCGACCTGCGCATCAATGCGATCGCTGGCGGCGTTGTAGTCTTTAGTTAACTTATTCAGGGTCTTACTAACGCCATCGGTAGCGGCTTTAATAATGCCCGTTGTCGAAAGCCAACTGGTCAGGTTGCTGCCGATGGTGGTCGTGATGCCGGTTTTTTTACCATCGCCAACAATCAATGCACCTACGCCGCTGGCATCTTTTTTCAATGCAGCGGTGAGTTTGTCGGCATCCAGTTCCAGTTTGCCATCGCTGGGATCGGTCGTGATACCAATCTGCGCCAGCGTTTTATAGTTGGAAGAACTGACGGTATTACTCAGCATCGATTTCAACTGCGTCTGAATCGTTCGCAGCGTGGAGTCGCCGAGTAGTGCGCCATTGCTAGAATTCTGGCTATCAGCTCCCGCATCTACGGCGGTGTATTTGGTCAGGCTGCTGAAGGTATCTATTAGCGAGTTATAGGCATTCACCCAGTCTTTAATCGCCGTTTGCGCTTTGGAGGTGTCCTGAGTGATGGTCAGCGTCTGGTTGCCTGTGGTGACATCGTTCAGGTTCAGGGTGATGTTTTCCAGCGCGTCGCTGATGGTGTTGCTGCTGTTCTCAATGGCGACGTTATTGACCGTCAGCTGTGCATTCTGGGCGGCGACCGAGACCTCCATGCCGTTGCTGCTGGCACTGGCGTCATAGCCCATAAAACTTTGTAGCGCATCATCACCGCTGACCGAGAGTGTCATCGCATTATCAAGGCCGGTGTCATTTGATGTGACTGACAGACGATATTCACCGTTACCCACGTTAATGATGCTTGCGCTTACGCCTGCTTTTGCGTTGTTGATGGCATCACGGATCCCGCTTAAAGACGAGTTAGCCGCGCTGATATCAATGGAAATCGGATCTTTGTCGCCGCCTTGTTGAATGGTGAGTTTGCTGTCGCTGGTGGCGATCGCCGTTTTCGTATCGTCTCTGGTGGTGCGCGTTGTCAGGGTTTGCGCCTGCGCCAGATGGGTGACGCTGATGGTGTATTTCCCGGCGATGGCATTACCCGCGGTGGTGGCACTGAACGCGGTGGTGCTGCTGGTGGTGCTGGTAGCGGAAAAAAGATCGGCTTTAGACAATGCAGTATTGGCGGTCTGGAAAGTCGTCAGCGCGCTTTTCAGCGTACCGTAGGCGCTAAGTTTAGCGGTAAACGACGATTGCTGATTTGAAATAGGGGTTAGCGTCGCTTTTTGCGCGGCGGTGAGGCTATCAAGGATTGAACTTAAATCCAGACCTGACCCGACTCCCAGCGATGAAATACTTGCCATGCGATTTCCTTTTATCTTTCGACACGTAAAACGAATACCGGGGTTATCGGCCTGAATTGCGCAAAGTTTACGTTTAATTGTTTTTTTTAATAGCGGGAATAAGGGGCAGAGAAAAGAGTATTTCGTCGACTAACAAAAAATGGCTGTTTGTGAAAAAAATTCTAAAGGTTGTTTTACGACAGACGATAACAGGGTTGACGGCGATTGAGCCGACGGGTGGAAACCCAAAACGTAATCAACGACTTGCAATATAGGATAACGAATCATGGCACAAGTCATTAATACCAACAGCCTCTCGCTGATCACTCAAAATAATATCAACAAG
The DNA here is from genome assembly GCF_011754335.1 of Escherichia sp. E.sYA108. NCBI lineage: Bacteria > Pseudomonadati > Pseudomonadota > Gammaproteobacteria > Enterobacterales > Enterobacteriaceae > Escherichia > Escherichia sp. E.sYA108. The sequence continues at coordinate 2,142,543 of NZ_JAAQVZ010000001.1, forward strand.
AACCAGTCTGCGCTGTCGAGTTCTATCGAGCGTCTGTCTTCTGGCTTGCGTATTAACAGCGCGAAGGATGACGCCGCGGGTCAGGCGATTGCTAACCGTTTTACTTCTAACATTAAAGGCCTGACTCAGGCTGCACGTAACGCCAACGACGGTATTTCTGTTGCACAGACCACTGAAGGCGCGCTGTCCGAAATCAACAACAACTTACAGCGTATCCGTGAGCTGACGGTTCAGGCTTCTACCGGGACTAACTCTGATTCGGATCTGGACTCCATTCAGGACGAAATCAAATCCCGTCTCGACGAAATTGACCGCGTATCCGGTCAGACCCAGTTCAACGGCGTGAACGTACTGGCAAAAGACGGTTCGATGAAAATTCAGGTTGGTGCGAACGACGGCCAGACTATCACTATTGATCTGAAGAAAATTGACTCTGATACGCTGGGGCTGAATGGTTTTAACGTGAATGGTTCCGGTACGATAGCCAATAAAGCGGCGACCATTAGCGACCTGACAGCAGCGAAAATGGATGCTGCAACTAATACTATAACTACAACAAATAATGCGCTGACTGCATCAAAGGCCCTTGATCAACTGAAAGATGGTGACACTGTTACTATCAAAGCAGATGCAGCTCAAACTGCCACGGTCTATACATACAATGCATCTGCTGGTAACTTCTCATTCAGTAATGTATCGAATAATACTTCAGCAAAAGCAGGTGATGTAGCAGCTAGCCTTCTCCCGCCGGCTGGGCAAACTGCTAGTGGTGTTTACAAAGCAGCAAGCGGTGAAGTGAACTTTGATGTTGATGCGAATGGTAAAATTACAATCGGAGGACAGGAAGCCTATTTAACTAGTGATGGTAACTTAACTACAAACGATGCTGGTGGTGCGACTGCGGCTACGCTTGATGGTTTATTCAAGAAAGCTGGTGATGGTCAATCAATCGGGTTTAATAAGACTGCATCAGTCACGATGGGGGGAACAACTTATAACTTTAAAACGGGTGCTGATGCTGGTGCTGCAACTGCTAACGCAGGGGTATCGTTCACTGATACAGCTAGCAAAGAAACCGTTTTAAATAAAGTGGCTACAGCTAAACAAGGCACAGCAGTTGCAGCTAACGGTGATACATCCGCAACAATTACCTATAAATCTGGCGTTCAGACGTATCAGGCGGTATTTGCCGCAGGTGACGGTACTGCTAGCGCAAAATATGCCGATAATACTGACGTTTCTAATGCAACAGCAACATACACAGATGCTGATGGTGAAATGACTACAATTGGTTCATACACCACGAAGTATTCAATCGATGCTAACAACGGCAAGGTAACTGTTGATTCTGGAACTGGTACGGGTAAATATGCGCCGAAAGTCGGGGCTGAAGTATATGTTAGTGCTAATGGTACTTTAACAACAGATGCAACTAGCGAAGGCACAGTAACAAAAGATCCACTGAAAGCTCTGGATGAAGCTATCAGCTCCATCGACAAATTCCGTTCATCCCTGGGGGCTATCCAAAACCGTTTGGATTCCGCCGTCACCAACCTGAACAACACCACTACCAACCTGTCTGAAGCGCAGTCCCGTATTCAGGACGCCGACTATGCGACCGAAGTGTCCAACATGTCGAAAGCGCAGATTATCCAGCAGGCCGGTAACTCCGTGCTGGCAAAAGCCAACCAGGTACCGCAGCAGGTTCTGTCTCTGCTGCAGGGTTAATCGCCGTAACCTGATTAACTGAGACTGACGGCAACGCCAAATTGCCTGATGCGCTGCGCTTATCAGGCCTACAAGGGGAATTGCAATTTATTGAATTTGCACATTTTTGTAGGCCGGATAAGGCGTTTACGCCGCATCCGGCAACATGAATGGTAATTTGCCAGCAACGTGCTTCCCCGCCAACGGCGGGGTTTTTTCTGCCCGCAATTTACCGGTAACCCCCAAATAACCCCTCATTTCACCCACTAATCGTCCGATTAAAAACCCTGCAGAAACGGATAATCATGCCGATAACTCATATAACGCAGGGCTGTTTATCGTGAATTCACTCTATACCGCTGAAGGTGTAATGGATAAACACTCGCTGTGGCAGCGTTATGTCCCGCTGGTGCGTCACGAAGCATTGCGCCTGCAGGTTCGACTGCCCGCGAGCGTGGAACTTGACGATCTGCTACAGGCGGGCGGCATTGGGTTACTTAATGCCGTCGAACGCTATGACGCCCTACAAGGAACGGCATTTACAACTTACGCAGTGCAGCGTATCCGTGGCGCTATGCTGGATGAACTTCGCAGCCGTGACTGGGTGCCGCGCAGCGTGCGACGCAACGCGCGTGAAGTGGCACAGGCAATAGGGCAACTGGAGCAGGAACTTGGCCGCAACGCCACGGAAACTGAGGTAGCGGAACGTTTAGGGATCGATATTGCCGACTATCGCCAAATGTTGCTCGACACCAATAACAGCCAGCTCTTCTCCTACGATGAGTGGCGCGAAGAGCACGGCGATAGCATCGAACTGGTTACTGATGATCATCAGCGAGAAAACCCGCTACAACAACTGCTGGACAGTAATCTGCGCCAGCGGGTGATGGAAGCCATCGAAACGTTGCCGGAGCGCGAAAAACTGGTATTAACCCTCTATTATCAGGAAGAGCTGAATCTCAAAGAGATTGGCGCGGTGCTGGAGGTCGGGGAATCGCGGGTCAGTCAGTTACACAGCCAGGCTATTAAACGGTTACGCACTAAACTGGGTAAGTTATAACGTCAGTAAATGCCGCACTTTAATTTTGACTACCAGGAGTTCTTAATGATGGTGCAGCACCTGAAAAGACGGCCATTAAGCCGCTATCTTAAAGACTTTAAACACAGCCAGACCCATTGCGCGCATTGCCGTAAATTACTCGATCGCATTACCCTCGTTCGCGACGGCAAAATAGTGAATAAAATCGAGATTTCCCGCCTGGACACGCTGCTTGATGAAAATGGCTGGCAAGTGGAACAACAATCATGGGCGGCATTGTGCCGATTTTGCGGTGATTTACATTGCAAAACGCAGAGTGATTTTTTCGATATTATCGGCTTTAAGCAATTTCTTTTTGAGCAAACTGAAATGAGCCCTGGTACGGTGCGTGAATATGTCGTTCGTTTGCGCCGTTTGGGGAATCATCTACACGAGCAAAATATTTCCCTCGATCAGCTGCAGGACGGTTTCCTTGATGAAATCCTCGCCCCGTGGCTGCCCTCCACCAGCACCAACAATTACCGCATCGCGTTACGGAAGTATCAACACTATCAGCGCCAAACCTGTACCGGACTTGTGCAGAAATCCTCCAGCCTGCCTGCTTCTGATATATATTAAATAAGAATAAGATGTAGCGGAGTTGTTTTTGTGTTTACAAACAATGGCTCTACACTGCAAACAGACATAACAACATTCGGGGTAAATATGAAATTAGCACATCTGGGACGTCAGGCATTGATGGGTGTGATGGCCGTGGCGCTGGTTGCGGGTATGAGCGTTAAAAGTTTTGCAGATGAAGGTCTGCTTAATAAAGTCAAAGAGCGCGGCACGCTGCTGGTAGGGCTGGAAGGAACTTATCCGCCGTTCAGTTTTCAGGGGGATGACGGCAAATTAACCGGTTTTGAAGTGGAATTTGCCCAACAGCTGGCAAAACATCTTGGCGTTGAGGCGTCACTAAAACCGACCAAATGGGACGGTATGCTGGCGTCGCTGGACTCTAAACGCATTGATGTGGTGATTAATCAGGTCACCATTTCTGACGAGCGCAAGAAAAAATACGATTTCTCTACCCCGTACACCATTTCCGGTATTCAGGCGCTGGTGAAAAAAGGTAACGAAGGCACCATTAAAACGGCTGATGATCTGAAAGGCAAAAAAGTGGGTGTCGGTCTGGGCACCAACTATGAAGAGTGGCTGCGTCAGAATGTTCAGGGCGTCGATGTGCGTACCTATGATGATGACCCGACCAAATATCAGGATCTGCGCGTAGGCCGTATCGATGCGATCCTCGTTGACCGTCTGGCGGCGCTGGATCTGGTGAAGAAAACCAACGATACGCTGGCAGTAACCGGTGAAGCATTCTCCCGTCAGGAGTCTGGTGTGGCGCTGCGTAAAGGAAATGAAGACCTGCTGAAAGCGGTGAATGATGCAATTGCGGAAATGCAAAAAGATGGCACTCTGCAAGCCCTTTCCGAAAAATGGTTTGGTGCTGATGTGACCAAATAATCAGCATAATGACAAAAAAGGGCGCTTTCACTAGCGCCTTTTTTATTTACGCGTTTTCAGCGTGCATAATAAGAAAATCACAACAACACACATCGGAGGCTGTTATGCCACTGCATAATTTAACCCGTTTTCCACGGCTGGAGTTTATCGGCGCGCCAACGCCGCTCGAATATCTGCCGCGCTTTTCTGATTATCTTGGACGGGAAATTTTCATCAAACGGGATGACGTCACTCCCATGGCAATGGGCGGCAATAAATTACGTAAGCTGGAATTTCTCGCGGCAGATGCTCTGCGTGAAGGTGCCGATACGCTGATTACTGCCGGGGCGATCCAGTCTAACCATGTGCGCCAGACTGCCGCAGTTGCGGCGAAACTCGGTCTGCACTGCGTGGCGCTGCTGGAAAATCCTATTGGCACAACCGCAGAAAACTATTTAACCAACGGCAATCGTTTGTTGCTGGATCTGTTCAATACCCAGATTGAAATGTGCGACGCACTGACCGATCCCAATGCCCAACTGGAAGTGCTGGCGACGCGAGTCGAAGCACAAGGCTTTCGCCCGTATGTCATTCCGGTTGGCGGTTCTAATGCTTTGGGCGCGCTGGGTTATGTGGAGAGTGCGCTGGAAATTGCGCAACAGTGTGAAGGGGCAGTTAATATTTCGTCGGTGGTGGTCGCGTCGGGCAGTGCCGGAACTCACGCCGGACTGGCTGTTGGGCTGGAACACCTGATGCCTGAAAGCGAACTGATTGGCGTGACTGTGTCGCGTTCTGTTGCCGATCAATTGCCGAAAGTGGTTAACCTCCAACAGGCGATTGCGAAAGAACTGGAGCTGACCGCATCAGCGGAAATTTTACTCTGGGATGACTATTTTGCACCTGGCTACGGCGTGCCGAACGACGAAGGCATGGAAGCAGTGAAATTGCTGGCGCGGCTGGAAGGCATTCTGCTTGATCCTGTGTATACCGGAAAAGCGATGGCGGGGCTGATTGACGGTATCAGTCAGAAACGCTTCAAAGATGAAGGGCCGATTTTGTTTATTCATACCGGCGGTGCGCCTGCGCTGTTCGCCTATCATCCCCACGTTTAGCTCCGGGAACGCTCATGCAAGAAAGTATACAACTGGTTATTGATTCCTTGCCGTTCCTGCTGAAAGGGGCTGGGTATACGCTGCAACTCAGTATCGGCGGCATGTTTTTTGGCTTACTGCTCGGGTTTATTCTCGCGCTGATGCGCCTGTCGCCAATCTGGCCCGTGCGCTGGCTGGCGCGTTTTTATATCTCTATTTTTCGTGGTACGCCGCTCATCGCACAACTGTTTATGATCTATTACGGACTGCCACAGTTTGGTATCGAATTAGATCCCATTCCGTCAGCAATGATTGGTCTGTCGCTGAACACTGCCGCCTATGCTGCCGAAACGCTGCGCGCCGCCATTTCTTCTATTGATAAAGGTCAGTGGGAAGCTGCAGCCAGTATTGGCATGACGCCATGGCAGACCATGCGTCGCGCGATTTTGCCACAGGCGGCGCGGGTGGCGTTGCCGCCGCTGTCGAACAGCTTTATCAGCCTGGTAAAAGATACGTCGCTGGCCGCGACAATCCAGGTGCCGGAGCTGTTCCGTCAGGCTCAGTTGATTACCTCGCGCACGCTGGAGGTGTTCACCATGTACCTGGCGGCTTCGCTCATCTACTGGATTATGGCGACTGTGTTATCGACGTTGCAGAACCATTTTGAGAATCAACTTAATCGCCAGGAGAGGGAACCCAAATGAGTGCCATTGAAGTTAAGAACCTGGTGAAAAAATTCCACGGTCAGACGGTGCTGCATGGTATCGACCTTGAGGTGAAGCCTGGCGAAGTAGTGGCTATTATCGGTCCGAGTGGTTCCGGCAAAACCACGTTGCTACGCAGCATAAATCTGCTGGAACAACCGGAAGCGGGAACCATCACCGTTGGCGATATCACTATTGATACTGCACGTTCATTAAGTCAGCAAAAATCGCTGATTCGCCAGTTGCGTCAGCACGTCGGGTTTGTCTTCCAGAACTTTAATCTGTTTCCGCATCGTACGGTGCTGGAAAACATTATTGAAGGGCCGGTGATCGTCAAAGGCGAACCGAAAGAAGAGGCCACGGCGCGCGCTCGCGAGCTGCTGGCGAAAGTTGGGCTGGCCGGTAAAGAAACCAGTTATCCACGTCGTTTGTCTGGCGGTCAACAGCAGCGCGTTGCGATTGCGCGTGCTCTGGCAATGCGTCCTGAAGTGATTTTGTTTGATGAGCCAACGTCGGCGCTGGATCCAGAGCTGGTGGGCGAAGTCCTGAACACCATTCGTCAGCTGGCGCAGGAAAAGCGCACGATGGTGATTGTGACGCACGAAATGAGCTTTGCCCGGGATGTTGCGGACCGGGCGATTTTTATGGACCAGGGGCGGATAGTCGAGCAGGGGGTAGCAAAAGCGTTATTTGCTGATCCTCAGCAGCCTCGCACCCGCCAGTTCCTGGAGAAGTTTCTGCTGCAATAATAAGAAAAAATCAGCCCCGACGATTCACCAGTCGGGGCGGGACGCCATTTCAAACGTGATAAAACTGCTTAACAAATCAGCATAACTCATTAATAACATAAGAGAATGCGATGGCTTGCAAAAGTAATTCATTGCCTGAATAATATAAATTATATATAAATCTTATTTATGTGATAGTTTGAATTATCATTATAAATGATACTCACTCTCAGGGGCGTTGCGGTTTACTATGCAGGATACGGATTTTTTCAGCTGGCTTCGCACGATGTTGTTGCGTTTTCAGAGGATGGAGGCCGCAGAAGAGGTCTACCATGAAATAGAGCTTCAGGCTCAGCAGCTGGAGTACGATTACTATTCGTTATGTGTTCGCCACCCGGTACCATTCACGCGACCTAAAGTGGCTTTCTACACCAATTACCCTGAGTCGTGGGTTAGTTATTATCAGGCAAAAAATTTTCTCGCAATTGATCCGGTGCTGAACCCTGAAAACTTTAGTCAGGGCCATTTAATGTGGAATGATGACTTATTCAGCGAAGCACAGCCGTTATGGGAAGCTGCGCGCGCACATGGTTTACGCCGCGGTGTCACTCAGTATTTAATGCTGCCAAATCGGGCGTTGGGCTTTTTGTCCTTTTCCCGTTGCAGCACGCGCGAAATACCCATTCTTAGTGATGAACTGCAATTAAAAATGCAGCTACTGGTGCGCGAAAGTCTGATGGCTCTGATGCGTTTAAATGATGAAATAGTGATGACGCCAGAGATGAATTTCAGCAAGCGCGAAAAAGAAATTCTGAAATGGACGGCGGAAGGTAAGACATCAGCAGAGATAGCGATGATTTTGTCAATCTCTGAGAATACGGTCAATTTCCATCAGAAAAACATGCAGAAAAAAATCAATGCACCGAATAAGACGCAGGTTGCCTGTTACGCGGCCGCTACTGGCTTAATTTGATCTCTTTTCTGTTCTGCGTGCCAGATGCAAAAACCGGCTGAAAGGCACGCTCTCAGCCGGTTTTATATTACTGACGGTAGGCTTGTTTAATTTGCTTAACCGTTTTGGAAAATACTGCAGCCTGGGTTTCGTCTTCGATCAGCGCAAGCTGTTTTTCCATCTTTAACATCACGCGGCCCGCGTCAGCTTGTCCCATCGCCTGCAGCATCAGCGTCAGCATCGCTTTCAGGCAGGAGACTTCATTTGCCAGTTCTTGATTATTCTCGGCAGTAGAAAAATCAGGCGTACTCATTTATTTTCCTCGTCATGTTGCAATGAAAATTTGCGGTGAAAAATGTTAAGGCGGCGGAGTATACCATAAGCTTTGCTAAAAATAGCAGTGGTTGTTTTTTGAGCGCGATATCAACAGTACTATAAAATACGTTAATATAATGACCAATAAATATTTTTATCATGAATGTTTTTTGCCCGTATTGTTCGGGTTAATTAATGTTACATATTCAGCGGGCTGATTTTCATTTTTGCTGAATAAAGTCAATTTTTGTCACATTTCATCGCCGGGCTTACTGTGAAACGATCCCGGAAGCCGTTGGTGACGGGCGTGACCATAACTGTGGACAATCGAATTGACAAAAACGAGAGAAAAATCGAATACCCACCATTTTTAACGTTTCAAAGTTGCAATAAAAACCGCTAATATACGAATGACTAACTATCAGTAGCGTTATCCCTATTTCTGGAGATATTCCTTTGATCAACGTTCTACTTGTTGATGACCACGAACTGGTGCGCGCAGGGATACGACGCATTCTGGAAGATATAAAGGGTATAAAAGTCGTCGGTGAGGCATCGTGCGGTGAAGACGCCGTTAAATGGTGCCGGGCAAATGCCGTTGACGTGGTGCTAATGGACATGAGTATGCCGGGCATTGGCGGTCTTGAGGCGACGCGTAAAATCGCGCGTTCCACAGCTGATGTCAAAATCATCATGCTTACCGTCCATACAGAAAACCCTTTACCAGCGAAAGTCATGCAGGCCGGAGCTGCGGGCTACCTCAGCAAAGGCGCGGCTCCGCAGGAAGTCGTGAGTGCGATTCGTTCTGTCTATTCAGGGCAGCGTTACATTGCTTCTGATATCGCTCAACAAATGGCGTTAAGCCAGATCGAACCAGAAAAAACAGAAAGCCCATTTGCCAGTTTGTCTGAACGTGAATTGCAGATTATGCTGATGATCACCAAGGGCCAGAAGGTCAATGAGATCTCAGAACAGCTCAATCTCAGTCCGAAAACGGTGAACAGCTACCGCTATCGTATGTTCAGTAAACTAAACATTCATGGCGATGTTGAGCTGACTCACCTGGCAATTCGCCATGGTCTGTGTAATGCGGAGACATTATCAAGTCAGTGAGTGATCAGTTTGACGCAAAAGCGTTTTTAAAAACCGTAACCAGCCAGCCAGGCGTTTATCGCATGTACGATGCTGGTGGTACGGTTATCTATGTCGGCAAAGCGAAAGACCTGAAAAAACGGCTTTCCAGCTATTTCCGTAGCAACCTCGCTTCGCGCAAAACCGAAGCGCTGGTCGCCCAGATCCAGCAAATTGATGTAACGGTTACTCATACAGAAACCGAAGCGCTGTTACTGGAACACAACTACATCAAACTTTATCAGCCGCGTTACAACGTTTTGCTACGCGATGATAAATCATATCCTTTTATCTTCCTGAGTGGCGATACCCACCCGCGTCTGGCGATGCATCGTGGAGCGAAGCATGCCAAAGGTGAATATTTCGGCCCGTTCCCGAATGGCTATGCCGTACGTGAAACACTGGCGCTACTGCAAAAGATTTTCCCCATTCGCCAGTGCGAAAACAGTGTTTATCGCAACCGCTCGCGTCCGTGTCTGCAATATCAGATAGGGCGCTGTCTGGGGCCGTGCGTTGAAGGACTGGTGAGTGAAGAAGAATACGCTCAGCAGGTCGAGTATGTGCGCCTGTTTTTGTCTGGCAAAGATGATCAGGTGCTTACGCAACTCATTAGTCGTATGGAAACTGCCAGCCAGAATCTGGAGTTTGAAGAAGCGGCGCGGATTCGCGACCAAATTCAGGCGGTGCGACGTGTCACCGAAAAACAGTTTGTTTCCAATACCGGCGACGACCTTGACGTTATTGGTGTGGCGTTCGATGCGGGTATGGCTTGTGTCCACGTATTGTTCATTCGTCAGGGCAAAGTGCTCGGCAGCCGCAGCTATTTCCCGAAAGTGCCTGGCGGTACGGAACTGAGCGAGGTGGTGGAAACCTTCGTAGGTCAGTTCTATTTACAAGGCAGCCAGATGCGCACCTTACCGGGTGAGATCCTGCTCGATTTTAATCTTAGCGATAAAACGCTGCTCGCCGATTCCCTTTCAGAACTGGCGGGACGCAAGATTAATGTTCAAACCAAACCTCGTGGCGATAGAGCGCGTTATCTGAAACTCGCGCGCACCAATGCGGCGACGGCCTTAACCAGCAAACTTTCGCAGCAATCTACCGTTCACCAGCGGCTGACCGCGCTTGCCAGCGTGTTGAAATTGCCGGAAGTGAAGCGGATGGAGTGCTTTGACATCAGCCATACCATGGGTGAACAAACCGTCGCTTCCTGTGTGGTGTTTGATGCTAACGGCCCGCTGCGTGCGGAGTATCGGCGCTATAACATTACTGGCATCACGCCGGGCGATGATTATGCGGCGATGAATCAGGTGCTGCGTCGGCGTTATGGTAAAGCCATTGACGACAGTAAGATCCCGGATGTGATTCTTATCGACGGCGGCAAAGGCCAGCTTGCGCAGGCGAAAAATGTCTTCGCCGAACTGGATGTCTCATGGGATAAAAATCATCCGCTGCTACTTGGTGTTGCCAAAGGAGCAGATCGTAAGGCTGGGCTGGAAACGCTGTTCTTTGAGCCGGAAGGTGAGGGATTTAGTTTGCCGCCAGATTCTCCCGCGCTGCATGTTATCCAGCATATTCGCGATGAATCACACGATCACGCGATTGGCGGGCACCGTAAAAAACGGGCGAAGGTCAAAAATACCAGTTCCCTGGAAACCATTGAAGGCGTCGGGCCAAAACGTCGGCAAATGTTGTTGAAATATATGGGCGGTTTGCAAGGTTTACGTAACGCCAGCGTCGAGGAAATTGCAAAAGTGCCGGGTATTTCGCAAGGTCTGGCAGAAAAGATCTTCTGGTCGTTGAAACATTGATGTCTCTGTAGCAACATAGGGGTAATCTTACTGACAACAGATAGTTACCCGTCATTATGCAATTTAATATCCCTACGTTGCTTACACTGTTCCGTGTCATCCTTATCCCATTCTTTGTATTGGTCTTTTATCTGCCTGTCACCTGGTCGCCGTTTGCCGCCGCGCTCATTTTCTGCGTCGCGGCGGTGACTGACTGGTTCGATGGTTTTCTGGCACGTCGCTGGAACCAGAGTACCCGGTTTGGTGCTTTCCTTGACCCTGTCGCAGATAAAGTTCTCGTGGCTATCGCCATGGTGCTGGTAACCGAGCATTACCACAGCTGGTGGGTGACCTTACCGGCAGCAACGATGATCGCCCGTGAAATTATTATTTCTGCGCTACGCGAATGGATGGCGGAGTTGGGTAAACGCAGTAGCGTGGCTGTCTCCTGGATTGGGAAAGTGAAAACCACTGCCCAGATGGTGGCGTTAGCCTGGCTGCTGTGGCGTCCGAACATTTGGGTTGAGTACGCCGGTATTGCACTTTTCTTTGTGGCTGCGGTACTGACTCTGTGGTCAATGTTGCAATATTTGAGCGCTGCGCGTGCAGATTTGCTTGATCAGTGATCGTTTCGGCGCAATTTTCAGCAAACGATCAAAAGTGGTGAAAAATATCGTTGACTCATCGCGCCAGGTAAGTAGAATGCAACGCATCGAACGGCGGCACTGATTGCCAGACGATAATAAAATCAAGTGATTAACTGATTGCTTGATGAATGCGGGAATAGCTCAGTTGGTAGAGCACGACCTTGCCAAGGTCGGGGTCGCGAGTTCGAGTCTCGTTTCCCGCTCCAGTTTAAAAGGCATCGGCGTCAGCGGATGTCTGGCTGAAAGGCCTGAAGAATTTGGCGCGTTAACAAAGCGGTTATGTAGCGGATTGCAAATCCGTCTAGTCCGGTTCGACTCCGGAACGCGCCTCCACTTTCTTCCCGAGCCCGGATGGTGGAATCGGTAGACACAAGGGATTTAAAATCCCTCGGCGTTCGCGCTGTGCGGGTTCAAGTCCCGCTCCGGGTACCATGGGAAAGATAAGAATAAAATCAAAGCAATAAGCAGTGTCGTGAAACCACCTTCGGGTGGTTTTTTTGTGCCTGCAACTTGTCGTTACACCCTCCTTAATTTTTAATCACCGGCAAAGCCACTCAAAAAGTATCTCTGATACGGACCGGCATGTAAGATAGGTGCTGGCGAGTTGAGATCCACAAGGAAAAGCGTATGAAAACGGGACCGTTAAACGAAAGTGAGTTGGAATGGCTGGACGATATTCTGACCAAATACAACACTGACCACGCCATTCTTGATGTGGCGGAGCTGGACGGTTTATTGACGGCGGTGTTGAGTTCTCCGCAAGAGATTGAACCGGCACAGTGGCTGGTTGCCGTGTGGGGTGGGGCTGACTATGTGCCGCGCTGGGCGTCAGAGAAAGAGATGACGCGCTTTATGAACCTGGCTTTTCAACATATGGCCGATACCGCAGAGCGTCTGAACGAATTCCCGGAGCAGTTTGAGCCGTTATTCGGCTTGCGAGAAGTCGATGGCAGCGAGCTGACGATTGTTGAGGAGTGGTGCTTTGGCTATATGCGGGGCGTGGCACTTTCTGACTGGTCAACGTTGCCCGATTCGTTAAAACCAGCGCTGGAGGCGATTGCGCTGCACGGTACTGAGGAAAACTTCGAGCGGGTAGAGAAGATGTCGCCAGAAGCGTTTGAAGAGAGCGTAGATGCAATTCGACTGGCGGCGCTTGATTTACATGCATACTGGATGGCGCATCCGCAGGAAAAAGCTGTTCAGCAACCGATCAAAGCAGAAGAGAAACCGGGGCGTAACGATCCTTGTCCGTGCGGTAGTGGTAAGAAATTTAAGCAGTGCTGCCTGCATTAAGAGGTCACATTGGGTGTCAGCGTTAATTCTGGCACCCAATAAGGAATTTGAGGCTATCTAATCATCCCACTTCTGGTAACAAGCCTGCCGCAATCAAAAATTGCACGCCAATCACAGCAATACCACAGAGAAACACCACCACCAGCGCCGGACGACCACCTTTCACCCGGTAACCCGCCTGAGGATTGTGCTTCCTGCTTTGCCAGGTCAACAGCGAAGGGATAATCAATGCCAGTACCGCCAGTGCCACACCGGCGTAACCCAGCGCCATCACAAATCCTCGTGGATAAAACAGTGCAAACGCCAGTGGCGGCAGAAAGGTAATTGCACCAGTTTGCAATCGTCCACCAACGGTATTTGAACGCTGAAACAAATCTGCCAGATAATCAAATAAGCCTAACGCTACGCCGAGGAAGGACGTGGCGAGGGCTAAATCAGCAAATAAATGCACTGCCAGCTCAACATGCGGAGAGGCCACCATTTCGCGTAACGCCTGTAACAGCCCGTTTAATCCGGCATGATTAGCCAGCAATCCCATAAAGGTTGTTGAATCAATGCTGCCAAGGGTCGCCAGCTGCCAGAAAATATATGCCACCAGGGGGATCGCACTACCGATTATAAACACCCAGCGTAGCTTACGAATGTTGCCATCCATATAGCTGACAATACTCGGCACGCTACCGTGAAAACCAAACGACGTAAAAATCACCGGGATTGCAGACAGTGCCAGTCCCTGTTGCAACGGCAGGGTTAAAAGATTCACTTTGTGAATATGCGGTAGCAGCAATACCAGCATCACCACCAAAAAAATAATTTTGGCGCTGAACAGAAAACGGTTAAATAAATCGACCAGCGAAGTTCCGACACAAACCACGCCACCGGCAACAAAAGTGAACAACAGCACGCCAGCGGTTGCCGACATTGAAATACCTGTCCAGTCGCTGATGCTGGAGGCCAACAATTCACCGGCACCGCTGATGTATGCCGCAGTCAGAGCATACATTAAGAACATCATACTGAAGCCCGTCAGCCACTGACCGTAGCGTCCCAGATAGCGTTTTGCCAGCGTGCCCAGACCGGTATCTGCCGGGACATGCTGGTACACCTCCAGCAGTAATAGCGCCGTGTAGCACATCAATGCCCAAAGCCCAATTAACAAGATTAACGTGACGCTAAAACCAACACCTGCCGCAGCCAGCGGCATTGCCAGCATGCCTGCGCCAATTGTGGTTCCCGCCACGATAAAAACACTTCCCAGAGTTCTGTTTTTCACGCTTTCTTCTGTCCTGACGATCTTTATGAGTGATATCTGCGGCGCAGGTTAAGGCATAACGGCTGATTCGTCAAACCGACGTTACATATAGTGTAAATATAAATGTACAATAAAAAGCGTTCAGTTCTGCGCTGGCGCAAAGTCTTCATAAGCAGCAATCGCTACGCTAGGCTTTTTTTGAGGAGGAACGATGGACTCTATTCACGGTCATGAAGTGTTAAATATGATGATTGAATCAAGCGAGCAATATACGCATGCCAGTCTGGAAGCAGCAATTAAAGCGCGTTTTGGTGAACAGGCACGTTTTCACACCTGCTCGGCAGAAGGGATGACTGCGGGAGAGTTGGTGGCGTTTCTGGCAGCAAAAGGCAAATTTATACCTTCAGAAGAAGGTTTTTCAACCGATCAGAGTAAGATTTGCCGTCACTGATTTGAAACGGCGGCAGAAAACCTGCCGCCGGAGAGCATTAGTTTTGTGTGTCGAGGGTAGAGAGTTCTTTGTCGATAAAATACAGACCTTCGCCACTTTTGCCTGCCAGGCTTAATTTATCAATAATCGATTTGAACAGTTTCTCTTCTTCATGCTGCTCAGAAACATACCATTGCAGGAAATTAAATGTTGGGTAGTCCTGATTGGTCATTGCAGCATGAGCCAGTTCGTTAATTTTCTGCGTGATTAATTGTTCGTGTTTATAGGTTTCCTGGAATAATTCATCAAGTGAGGAATATTCAGCAAACGGAGATTCAACGGTATTAATACGCGGTAAGTTGCCGGTATCAGTCAGGTAATCAAACAGACGCTGCATATGCGTCATCTCTTCCTGGGCGTGACGGCGCAGGAACGCGGCAGCACCTTCGAAGGTATGATAGCTGCACCAGGCGCTCATTTGCTGATAAAGCAGTGAAGAGTACAGTTCCAGGTTCATCTGCTCATTAAGTTTTTCAATCATTTCTGGTTTCAGCATGATAGTGCTCCACAAAGGTTATATTTGTTGCTGTGGCGTCACTATAATTTGTTATTTTATTATTTGCAAAAGGTAAAATATAAACATCATTTATTAAAAATACGAATGGGAATAAAACGCATTACCGCTATTTATTTAATCAGCGAAGATCCCCCTCGCTGATTAAAACGTTTAGAGAAAGACAGGGAAGGCGGAATGATGGCACTGATATGACAAAGTGAATTCCGTATTCAAACATAAGGAACCCGCAAAGAGGCTACAGTTGCCTACTGGCTGACCAAAGGGGATAGCGTGGGTATAGCCTGCCTGCTGGCATGCGCGATCGGCGATCCCGCGACTGACATAACGATCGGTACGGGCATGCTGCAAAAAAGCCTGATCATAAACCAACCGAACAATACCTGTTGCCGCGTCAACTTCGCTCACATGGGCCTGGCGAGTAACCGTACATCCTGTCAGCGTTATTAAGGAAAGAGTCAGAATCAGAAGTCTCATGGTCCAGCCAGAAGAGTAAAAGAAAGCAGTATTTTACGCGTTACAGCGCTGCGACAATGGCCGGAAAAGACGCCTGGCAGGCGCTATTTCTTGCCATCTGTATGTGTCAGAAATTGGGGGGCTGCTTTTTGATTATCATTTTTATAACATTAAAGGGGTATTTATGTGATTTACATCACATAAAGATTGATTTTTGTGATGGTTGTCATATTATAAACGCAAAGACAATAACACCTGTATAACAAATGGTCGGAGTACCGCGATGAAACTGCGCAAGATCCTGAAAAGTATGTTCAATAACTATTGCAAGACGTTCAAAGACGTACCGCCAGGCAATATGTTCCGATAACAAAAAACCTGCTCCGGCAGGTTTTTTTGTGTTCTGATGACGGTGGATGTGACTATCGCTGAAGATGTGAAGCCGCTACTATAACGGCTTTCAAAATGCTATCAGGAGTTTACGATGTCCCAGCCGCTGAATGCCGATCAGGAACTGGTTTCTGATGTGGTTGCTTGCCAGTTGGTTATCAAACAAATTCTGGATGTTCTCGATGTGATCGCGCCCGTTGAAGTTCGCGAAAAAATGTCCAGCCAGCTGAAGAATATCGACTTTACTAACCATCCCGCCGCCGCAGACCCGGTCACCATGCGGGCAATCCAAAAAGCCATCGCGTTGATTGAACTCAAGTTTACCCCACAGGGCGAATCCCATTAAAAAACCGCTGCTTCAAAAAAATGAGGCAGCGGTTTCTCAAAAACTTCATCGGCGCAATGCATTGGCGCCGATGTATGATCAATGCAGCTGATGCGACACGACATTCAGAACATGTTGGTCGGTCTGCACAGGACACATACCAGCAAGTTTCGCACTGCGCACTTCATCAAGAATGGTTTGCAGTAACAGGCCATCATGCTGCTGTTCTTTTTCCAGATCGCGCAGGAAATTGACGGTTGAATCATCATTCAGTTCTTTCGCTTCATCGGCTAACTGCGCCAGCGTGCTTGAACGTTGCTCGTATTCTTCCATCGTTTTTTGGAACAGTTCTTCCAGAGAGTTCAGTTTTTCACCGGGAACATCAATGGCTTTAACGATGGGGGTAGCGCCGACACTCTTCATAAAGTTAAACATGCGCATCATTTGGGTCACATTACTCTGTGCCTGGGCGCGAAGGAAAGTGGCGGTGCCGTTCAGACTCTGTTCAGAACACCAGTTACTCAGGTGAAGGTAGAGATTGGATGCGTAAAACTCGCGGTTCATTTGAGAGTTGAGTTTGAGAAGCATTCCAGCGGTTGCCATACCTAATATCCTTATATCCAGAAGTGGAGAGGTGCAAGATAAATCAAAACACCATAATTACTGTTTGCAGAATAATTCCTTTCTGCCGGTCCGAAATGTGATCGTGGAGTCAATTCTGACGATGATCTGAAATAAGAATAACGTCTGAACGGGTATAAGAAAATGCTTAAATCATCAAGTTTATATATTTTTACATTTCATTGATGAAATCAATGTAACTGTAATGAATTTTAATGATGGTGCTTTTTGTATCTTGTTGATATTAATCGATGAATTTGAATTCATGATGAAGCAATGATTTTATAAAACGTTTTTTCATTTTTGCGATATGGCTCTCATTATACGTGTTCTGTTAATTAATGAGTACAGTGATAATTAATGGCGAAATGAATGACGCGCATTTTCCACATCTTTAAGTTGCGGTTATTACACCATTGCAAAAACTCAACGCCAGGTAATGAGGCCTATTGACTGGTTAAAAAGAAAACATCCCGCATGGGTACCAAAGACAACAAGGACTTCCAGGCTAATCTTATGGATTATTCTGCTGTGCACTCGATAATTTGTCTGACAAATTCGCTTTTCCTTATGTCTTTTCCCGCTAAATTTATGCACGTTCTCACTGTAATTCTGCGATGTGATATTGCTCTCCTATGGAGAATTAATTTCTCGCTAAAACTAT
The DNA here is from genome assembly GCF_011754335.1 of Escherichia sp. E.sYA108. NCBI lineage: Bacteria > Pseudomonadati > Pseudomonadota > Gammaproteobacteria > Enterobacterales > Enterobacteriaceae > Escherichia > Escherichia sp. E.sYA108. Next base: position 2,160,137 of record NZ_JAAQVZ010000001.1, read on the forward strand.
GTCAACACAGTCACTTATCTTTTAGTTAAAAGGTAATGCTTTGTTTTCCGATTAATTTAACGAATGTCATTCGTTTTTGCCCTACACAAAACGACACTAAAGCTGGAGAGAACCATGCACAAATTTACTAAAGCCCTGGCAGCCATTGGTCTGGCAGCCGTTATGTCACAATCCGCTATGGCGGAGAACCTGAAGCTCGGTTTCCTGGTAAAGCAACCGGAAGAGCCGTGGTTCCAGACCGAATGGAAGTTTGCCGATAAAGCCGGGAAGGATTTAGGGTTTGAAGTTATTAAGATTGCCGTGCCGGATGGCGAAAAAACATTGAACGCTATCGACAGCCTGGCTGCCAGTGGCGCGAAAGGTTTCGTTATTTGTACTCCGGACCCGAAACTCGGCTCTGCCATCGTGGCGAAAGCGCGTGGCTACGATATGAAAGTCATTGCCGTGGATGACCAGTTTGTTAACGCCAAAGGTAAGCCAATGGATACCGTTCCGCTGGTGATGATGGCTGCGACCAAAATTGGCGAACGTCAGGGCCAGGAACTGTATAAAGAGATGCAGAAACGTGGCTGGGATGTCAAAGAAAGCGCGGTGATGGCGATTACCTCCAACGAACTGGATACGGCTCGTCGCCGTACTACGGGGTCTATGGATGCGCTGAAAGCTGCAGGATTCCCGGAAAAACAAATTTATCAGGTACCTACCAAATCTAACGACATCCCGGGGGCATTTGACGCTGCCAACTCAATGCTGGTTCAACATCCGGAAGTTAAACATTGGCTGATTGTCGGTATGAACGACAGCACCGTGCTGGGCGGCGTACGCGCGACGGAAGGTCAGGGCTTTAAAGCGAGCAATATCATCGGTATCGGTATTAACGGTGTGGATGCGGTGAGTGAACTGTCTAAGGCACAGGCAACCGGCTTCTACGGTTCCCTGCTGCCAAGCCCGGACGTACATGGTTATAAGTCCAGCGAAATGCTTTACAACTGGGTTGCAAAAGGTGTTGAACCGACCAAATTCACCGAAGTTACCGACGTGGTGCTGATCACGCGTGACAACTTTAAAGAAGAACTGGAGAAAAAAGGTTTAGGTGGTAAGTAATTTGCCGGAAAAATTCCCCTCTGCATGATGCAGAGGGGGTGTGAACGACCAGTGATTCACGGAGACGTTATGCAACAGTCTACCCCGTATCTCTCATTTCGCGGCATCGGTAAAACGTTTCCCGGCGTTAAGGCGCTGACGGATATTAGTTTTGACTGCTATGCCGGTCAGGTTCATGCGTTGATGGGTGAAAATGGCGCAGGAAAATCAACTCTCTTAAAAATCCTCAGCGGAAACTATGCGCCAACCACGGGTTCTGTAGTGATTAATGGGCAGGAAATGTCCTTTTCCGACACGACCGCAGCACTTAACGCGGGGGTGGCGATTATTTACCAGGAACTGCATCTCGTGCCGGAAATGACCGTCGCGGAAAACATCTATCTCGGCCAGCTGCCGCATAAAGGCGGCATTGTGAATCGTTCATTGCTGAATTATGAGGCAGGTTTACAACTTAAACATCTTGGTATGGATATTGACCCGGACACGCCGCTGAAATATCTCTCCATTGGTCAGTGGCAGATGGTTGAAATCGCCAAAGCGCTGGCGCGTAACGCCAAAATTATCGCCTTTGATGAGCCAACCAGCTCCCTCTCTGCCCGCGAAATCGACAATCTTTTCCGCGTTATTCGTGAACTGCGAAAAGAGGGGCGGGTGATCTTATACGTTTCTCACCGTATGGAAGAAATATTTGCCCTCAGCGATGCCATCACCGTCTTTAAAGATGGGCGTTATGTCAAAACCTTTACCGATATGCAGCAGGTTGACCACGACGCACTGGTGCAGGCGATGGTCGGGCGAGACATTGGCGATATCTACGGCTGGCAACCGCGTAGTTATGGCGAGGAGCGGCTGCGTCTTGATGCTGTGAAAGCACCAGGCGTGCGTACGCCAATAAGTCTGGCGGTTCGCAGTGGAGAAATTGTCGGTCTGTTTGGTCTGGTCGGGGCAGGGCGTAGCGAATTAATGAAAGGCATGTTTGGCGGGACGCAAATCACCGCCGGTCAGGTTTATATCGACCAACAGCCGATCGATATTCGTAAACCGAGCCACGCCATTGCCGCAGGCATGATGCTCTGCCCGGAAGATCGCAAAGCGGAAGGCATTATTCCCGTGCACTCCGTTCGCGACAATATCAACATCAGTGCCAGACGTAAACATGTGCTTGGAGGTTGTGTAATCAACAACGGTTGGGAAGAAAACAATGCCGATCACCACATTCGTTCGCTCAACATCAAAACGCCGGGCGCTGAGCAACTGATTATGAATCTCTCAGGTGGAAATCAGCAAAAAGCCATTCTGGGCCGCTGGTTATCGGAAGAGATGAAGGTCATTTTGCTGGATGAACCTACGCGCGGCATTGATGTTGGTGCTAAGCACGAAATATATAACGTGATTTATGCGCTGGCGGCGCAGGGGGTGGCGGTGCTGTTTGCCTCCAGCGACTTACCTGAAGTCCTCGGCGTTGCCGACCGGATTGTGGTGATGCGCGAAGGTGAAATCGCCGGTGAATTGTTACACGAGCAGGCAGATGAGCGTCAGGCACTGAGCCTTGCGATGCCTAAAGTCAGCCAGGCAGTTGCCTGAGTAAGGAGAGTATGATGTCTTCTGTTTCTACATCGGGTTCTGGCGCACCTAAGTCGTCATTCAGCTTCGGGCGTATCTGGGATCAGTACGGCATGCTGGTGGTGTTTGCGGTGCTTTTTATCGCCTGTGCCATTTTTGTCCCAAATTTTGCCACCTTCATTAATATGAAAGGGTTGGGCCTGGCAATTTCCATGTCGGGGATGGTGGCTTGTGGCATGTTGTTCTGCCTTGCTTCCGGTGACTTTGACCTTTCTGTCGCCTCCGTAATTGCCTGTGCGGGTGTCACCACGGCGGTGGTTATTAATCTGACTGAAAGCCTGTGGATTGGCGTGGCAGCGGGGTTGCTGCTGGGCATTCTCTGTGGTCTGGTCAATGGCTTTGTTATCGCCAAACTCAAAATAAATGCCCTGATCACGACACTGGCAACGATGCAGATTGTTCGAGGTCTGGCGTACATCATTTCAGACGGTAAAGCGGTCGGTATCGAAGATGAAAGCTTCTTTGCCCTTGGTTACGCCAACTGGTTCGGTCTGCCTGCGCCAATCTGGCTCACCGTCGCGTGTCTGATCATCTTTGGCTTGCTGCTGAATAAAACCACCTTTGGTCGTAATACCCTGGCGATTGGCGGGAACGAAGAGGCTGCGCGTCTGGCGGGTGTACCGGTTGTTCGCACCAAAATTATTATCTTTGTTCTCTCTGGCCTGGTATCAGCGATAGCCGGAATTATTCTGGCTTCACGTATGACCAGTGGGCAGCCAATGACGTCGATTGGCTATGAGCTGATTGTGATCTCCGCCTGCGTTTTAGGTGGCGTTTCTCTGAAAGGCGGCATCGGAAAAATCTCATATGTGGTGGCGGGTATCTTAATTTTAGGCACCGTGGAAAACGCCATGAACCTGCTTAATATTTCTCCTTTCGCACAGTACGTAGTTCGCGGCTTAATCCTGCTGGCAGCGGTGATTTTCGACCGTTACAAGCAAAAAGCGAAACGCACTGTCTGATGCTTTTTTCCACAACAATTTAGCGTTTTTTCCCACCACAGCCAGCCGCCACAACGGTTGGCTGTTCTTCGTTGCAAATGGCGACCCCCGTCACACTGTCTATACTTACATGTCTGTAAAGCGCGTTCTGCGCAACACAATAAGAAAAGAGAAGGAGGAGAACCGGGTGACAGAACCGTTAACCGAAACCCCTGAACTATCCGCGAAATATGCCTGGTTTTTTGATCTCGATGGAACGCTGGCGGAAATCAAACCGCATCCCGATCAGGTCGTCGTACCTGACACTATTCTGCAAGGACTTCAGCTACTGGCAACCGCAAGTGATGGTGCATTGGCATTGATATCAGGGCGCTCAATGGTGGAGCTTGATGCACTGGCAAAACCTTATCGCTTCCCATTAGCGGGCGTGCATGGGGCGGAGCGCCGTGACATCAATGGTAAAACGCATATCGTTCATCTGCCGGATGCGATTGCGCGTGATATTAGCGTGCAACTGCATACGGTCATCGCCCAGTATCCCGGCGCGGAGCTGGAGGCTAAAGGGATGGCTTTTGCGCTGCATTATCGTCAGGCTCCGCAGCATGAAGACGCATTAATGACATTAGCGCAACGTATTACTCAGATCTGGCCACAAATGGCGTTACAGCAGGGAAAGTGTGTTGTCGAGATCAAACCGAAAGGTACCAGTAAAGGTGAGGCGATTGCTGCCTTTATGCAGGAAGCTCCCTTTATCGGGCGAACGCCCGTATTTCTGGGCGATGATCTGACCGATGAATCTGGCTTCGCAGTCGTTAACCGGCTGGGCGGAATGTCAGTAAAAATTGGCACAGGTGCAACTCAGGCATCATGGCGACTGGCGGGCGTGCCGGATGTCTGGAGCTGGCTTGAAATGATAACCACCGCATTACAACAAAAAAGAGAAAATAACAGGAGTGATGACTATGAGTCGTTTAGTCGTAGTATCTAACCGGATTGCACCACCAGACGAGCACGCCGCCAGTGCCGGTGGCCTTGCCGTTGGCATACTGGGGGCACTGAAAGCCGCAGGTGGACTGTGGTTTGGCTGGAGCGGTGAAACAGGGAATGAGGATCAGCCGCTAAAAAAGGTGAAAAAGGGTAACATTACGTGGGCCTCTTTTAACCTCAGCGAACAGGACCTTGACGAATACTACAACAAATTCTCCAATGCCGTTCTCTGGCCCGCTTTTCATTATCGGCTCGATCTGGTGCAATTTCAGCGTCCTGCCTGGGATGGCTATCTACGCGTAAATGCGTTGCTGGCAGATAAATTACTGCCGCTGTTGCAAGACGATGACATTATCTGGATCCACGATTATCACCTGTTGCCCTTTGCGCATGAATTACGCAAACGGGGCGTGAATAATCGCATTGGTTTCTTTCTGCATATTCCTTTCCCGACACCGGAAATCTTCAACGCGCTGCCGACATATGACACCTTGCTTGAACAGCTTTGTGATTATGATTTGCTGGGTTTCCAGACGGAGAACGATCGTCTGGCGTTCCTGGATTGCCTTTCTAACCTGACCCGCGTCACGACACGTAGCGCAAAAAGCCATACGGCCTGCGGCAAAGCGTTTCGAACGGAAGTTTACCCGATCGGCATTGAGCCGAAAGAAATAGCGAAACAGGCTGCCGGTCCACTGCCGCCAAAACTGGCGCAACTCAAAGCAGAACTGAAAAACGTACAAAATATCTTTTCTGTCGAACGACTGGATTATTCCAAAGGTTTGCCGGAGCGTTTTCTCGCCTATGAAGCGTTACTGGAAAAATATCCGCAACATCACGGTAAAATTCGTTATACCCAGATCGCGCCAACGTCTCGTGGTGATGTGCAAGCCTATCAGGATATTCGTCATCAGCTCGAAAATGAAGCCGGACGAATTAATGGTAAATATGGGCAATTAGGCTGGACGCCGCTTTATTATTTGAATCAGCATTTTGACCGTAAATTACTGATGAAAATATTCCGCTACTCTGACGTGGGCTTAGTGACGCCACTGCGTGACGGAATGAACCTGGTGGCAAAAGAGTATGTTGCCGCTCAGGACCCAGCCAACCCGGGCGTTCTTGTTCTTTCGCAATTTGCGGGAGCGGCAAACGAGTTAACGTCGGCGTTAATTGTTAATCCCTACGATCGTGACGAAGTTGCAGCTGCGCTGGATCGTGCATTGACTATGTCGCTGGCGGAACGTATTTCCCGTCATGCAGAAATGCTGGACGTTATCGTGAAAAACGATATTAACCACTGGCAGGAGTGCTTCATTAGCGACCTAAAGCAGATAGTTCCGCGAAGCGCGGAAAGCCAGCAGCGCGATAAAGTTGCTACCTTTCCTAAGCTTGCGTAGGTGCGGTTAATCTCCCGTAAGTGGAACTAACAGCACATCGACCTCACTTGAGGTAATCACTCTTTTCGCCGAGCAGGATGCTCGCGAAAAGAAACTGTGATTGTGATTACCGCAAATCACCAAATCGAAATGATGTTTGCGACAAACTTCCAGAATATGTTCGCTTAACTCACCGTAGGCAATAAACGTCTTGTCAACGGGATACCCCGCATCCTGAATTAACTTATCAAGAAAGCTTTGCGTTTCTTCCTGCATCACATTGCGTAAATCTTCAAGCATCGGCGCAGCTAATTGATTGTACATTTCCGGGTCGGAAGCGAGAGTAATTAAACTGATGTGTCCCTTTACTGGCCTGGCGATAGATACCGCTTTTGCCAGCAGTTGCTGACTTTCCGGTGTAACCGCAACGGCGACAAGAATATTGCTATAGCTCATAACCTGTTCCTTATTCTGTGAACTTCAGGTGACATTAAAGCTTTACTCCTAATGGAGAAACGACGCAATCCCAACTCAGTTAAACAGGTAAATATTAGTCTGGTCATTAGTAAATACAATTAATCAATTGCTCTTGGTTATCATATGATTTCAACTGTATTTATAAGAAAATAATGTACTGATTTCCCATATTGAACAAGTGGTTAATATATGTAAAACATTTTATTAACATTAGGTTGATTGTTGCCTTTCTTTGTAGTTAATTAGTTTGTTGTGCGGTAAGTGTTTGTTTAAAAATGGCTTATCTGGTATTGCATTAAAGCGATTATTTATAGCAGATGATTATTTACGGTGAGTTATTTTAACTGTGCGCAACATCCCATTTCGATTATTCCTGTTTCATTTTTGCTTGCCAGTGTAGCGAAAAATTTTTTAACAGATTGAAATACACCCAAAACAAAAGTATGACTTATACATTTATGTTAAGTAATTGAGCGTTTTATGTGATCTGCATCACACATTATTGAAAATCGCAGCCCCCCTCCGTTGTATGTGCGTGGAGTGACGAGTACAGTTGCGTCGATTTAGGAAAAATCTTAGATAAGTGTAAAGACCCCCTTCTATTTGTAAGGACTTATTAAACCAAAAAGGTGGGTCTGCTTATTGCAGCTTATCGCAACTATTCTAATGCTAATTATTTTTTACCGGGGCTTCCCGGCGACATCACGGGGTGCGGTGAGACCGCATAAAAATAAAGTTGGTTATTCTGGGTGGGAATAATGCATACCTCCGAGTTGCTGAAACACATTTATGACATCAACTTGTCATATTTACTACTTGCACAGCGTCTGATTGTTCAGGACAAAGCGTCCGCTATGTTTCGTCTCGGCATAAATGAAGAAATGGCGACAACGTTAGCGGCACTGACTCTTCCGCAAATGGTTAAGCTGGCAGAAACCAATCAACTGGTTTGTCACTTCCGTTTTGACAGCCACCAGACGATTACTCAGTTGACGCAAGATTCCCGCGTTGACGATCTCCAGCAAATTCATACCGGCATCATGCTCTCAACTCGCTTGCTGAATGATGTTAATCAGCCTGAAGAAGCGCTGCGCAAGAAAAGGGCCTGATCATGAGTGAAAAAAGCATTGTTCAGGAAGCGCGGGATATTCAGCTGGCAATGGAATTGATCACCCTGGGCGCTCGTTTGCAGATGCTGGAAAGCGAAACACAGTTAAGTCGCGGACGTCTGATAAAACTCTATAAAGAACTGCGCGGAAGCCCACCGCCGAAAGGCATGCTGCCATTCTCAACCGACTGGTTTATGACCTGGGAACAAAACGTTCATGCTTCGATGTTCTGTAATGCATGGCAGTTTTTACTGAAAACTGGCTTGTGTAATGGCGTCGATGCGGTGATCAAAGCCTACCGTTTATACCTTGAACAGTGCCCGCAAGCAGAAGAAGGACCGCTGCTGGCATTAACCCGTGCCTGGACATTGGTGCGGTTTGTTGAAAGTGGATTACTGCAACTTTCCAGCTGCAACTGCTGCGGCGGAAATTTTATTACCCATGCTCACCAGCCTGTTGGCAGCTTTGCCTGCAGCTTATGTCAGCCGCCATCCCGGGCAGTAAAAAGACGTAAACTTTCCCAGAATCCTGCCGATATTATCCCACAACTGCTGGATGAACAGAGAGTACAGGCTGTTTAACTGATACGGTGTGGCGAAACATTCCAGCAGCGGTAACGATGTACCGCTGCTTTTTTTGCCCCTATCGCGTGTTAACGCCTGACGACTGAACATCCTGTCATGGTCAACAGTGGAAGGATGATGTCGTGCTTATCTTATTAGGTTACCTGGTTGTTCTCGGTACAGTTTTCGGCGGTTATTTGATGACCGGTGGAAACCTTGGAGCACTCTATCAACCCGCTGAACTGGTGATTATTGCCGGTGCAGGGATTGGGTCGTTTATCGTCGGCAATAATGGCAAAGCGATTAAAGGCACGCTGAAGGCGCTGCCGTTGCTGTTTCGTCGCTCCAAATACACCAAAGCAATGTATATGGATCTGCTGGCTCTGCTTTATCGGTTGATGGCGAAATCGCGGCAGATGGGGATGTTTTCGCTGGAACGCGATATTGAAAATCCCCGTGAGAGCGAGATCTTCGCCAGCTACCCACGCATCCTTGCGGATAGCGTCATGCTTGAATTTATCGTCGATTATCTGCGCCTGATTATCAGCGGTCACATGAACACCTTCGAAATCGAAGCTCTGATGGATGAAGAGATTGAGACGCACGAAAGCGAGGCAGAAGTCCCGGCGAACAGTCTGGCGCTGGTCGGGGACTCACTTCCGGCGTTTGGTATTGTTGCGGCTGTAATGGGGGTAGTTCACGCGTTAGGTTCAGCCGATCGTCCTGCCGCCGAGCTGGGGGCGCTTATCGCTCATGCGATGGTGGGGACTTTCCTCGGCATTTTATTGGCTTACGGATTTATTTCCCCATTAGCGAGTGTTTTACGTCAGAAAAGCGCCGAAACCAGCAAAATGATGCAGTGCGTCAAAGTCACACTGCTATCTAATCTGAACGGTTACGCACCGCCTATCGCCGTTGAGTTTGGTCGCAAAACGCTCTATTCCAGCGAACGTCCGTCGTTTATTGAACTGGAAGAGCATGTGCGTGCGGTGAAAAATCCGCAACAACAGACGACAACCGAGGAAGCATGAAGAATCAAGCGCATCCGATTATTGTCGTCAAACGACGCAAAGCCAAAAGCCACGGGGCAGCACATGGATCGTGGAAGATTGCTTATGCCGACTTTATGACCGCAATGATGGCCTTTTTTCTGGTGATGTGGCTGATCTCTATCTCCAGTCCAAAAGAGCTGATTCAGATTGCGGAGTACTTCCGGACTCCACTGGCGACTGCGGTTACGGGCGGCGATCGCATTTCTAATAGTGAAAGCCCAATTCCCGGTGGGGGTGATGATTACACCCAAAGCCAGGGGGAAGTGAATAAGCAGCCGAACATCGAAGAGCTGAAAAAACGCATGGAGCAAAGTCGATTGCGGAAATTGCGTGGCGATCTCGACCAGTTGATTGAGTCCGATCCGAAACTGCGGGCGTTACGTCCACATCTCAAAATCGATCTGGTCCAGGAAGGTCTACGTATTCAGATCATCGATAGCCAGAATCGCCCGATGTTTAGAACCGGCAGTGCCGACGTCGAACCCTATATGCGCGACATTCTGCGCGCCATCGCGCCCGTACTGAACGGTATTCCCAACCGAATTAGCCTCTCGGGTCATACCGATGATTTTCCCTACGCCAGCGGTGAGAAAGGTTACAGCAACTGGGAGCTTTCTGCCGATCGTGCCAATGCATCCCGCCGCGAACTGATGGTTGGTGGGTTGAATGGCGGCAAAGTGTTACGTGTCGTCGGCATGGCGGCAACGATGCGCTTAAGCGATCGCGGACCTGATGATGCCGTCAACCGTCGCATCAGCCTGCTGGTACTGAACAAACACGCCGAACAGGCCATTTTGAATGAAAACGCCGAAAGCCAGAATGAGCCAGTAAGCGCCCTGGAAAAACCTGAGGTTGCACCACAGGTCAGTGTTCCCACAATGCCATCAGCCGAACCGAGGTGACAGCGTGAGCATGGATATAAGCGATTTTTATCAGACATTTTTTGATGAAGCGGACGAACTGTTGGCTGATATGGAGCAGCATTTGCTGGTTTTGCAGCCGGAAGCGCCAGATGCCGAACAATTGAATGCCATCTTTCGGGCTGCCCACTCGATCAAAGGAGGGGCAGGAACCTTTGGCTTCAGCGTTTTGCAGGAAACCACGCATCTGATGGAAAACCTGCTCGATGAAGCCAGACGAGGTGAGATGCAACTCAACACCGACATTATCAATCTGTTTTTGGAAACGAAGGACATCATGCAAGAACAGCTCGACGCTTATAAACAGTCGCAAGAGCCGGATGCCGCCAGCTTCAATTATATCTGCCAGGCCTTACGTCAACTGGCATTAGAAGCGAAAGGCGAAACGCCATCTGCAGTGACCCGATTAAGTGTGGTTGCCAAAAGTGAACCGCAAGATGAGCAGAGTCGTAGTCAGTCACCGCGACGAATTATCCTTTCGCGCCTGAAGGCCGGCGAAGTCGACCTGCTGGAAGAAGAGTTGGGGCATCTGACAACGTTAACTGACGTGGTGAAAGGGGCTGATTCCCTCTCGGCAATATTACCGGACGACATCGCCGAAGATGACATCACTGCGGTACTCTGTTTTGTGATTGAAGCCGATCAGATTACCTTTGAAACAGTAGACGTCTCGCCAAAAATATCCACCCCACCAATGCTTAAACTGGCAGCCGAACAAGCGCCAACCGGTCGCGTGGAGCGGGAAAAAACGACGCGCAGCAGTGAATCCACCAGCATCCGTGTAGCGGTAGAAAAGGTTGATCAATTAATTAACCTCGTCGGTGAGCTGGTCATCACCCAGTCCATGCTTGCCCAGCGTTCCAGCGAACTGGACCCGGTTAATCATGGTGATTTGATTACCAGCATGGGGCAGTTACAACGTAACGCTCGTGATTTGCAGGAATCAGTGATGTCGATTCGCATGATGCCGATGGAATATGTCTTTAGTCGCTATCCCCGGCTGGTGCGTGATCTGGCGGGAAAACTCGGCAAGCAGGTAGAACTGACGCTGGTGGGCAGTTCCACTGAACTCGACAAGAGCCTGATAGAACGCATTATCGACCCGCTGACCCACCTGGTACGCAATAGCCTCGATCACGGTATTGAACTGCCAGAAAAACGGCTCGCTGCAGGTAAAAACAGCGTCGGAAATTTAATTCTGTCTGCCGAACATCAGGGCGGCAACATTTGCATTGAAGTGACCGACGATGGGGCGGGGCTAAACCGTGAACGAATTCTGGCAAAAGCGGCCTCGCAAGGTCTGACCGTCAGCGAAAACATGAGCGACGACGAAGTTGCAATGCTGATATTTGCACCTGGCTTCTCCACGGCGGAGCAGGTCACCGACGTCTCCGGGCGTGGCGTCGGCATGGACGTCGTTAAACGTAATATCCAGGAGATGGGCGGTCATGTCGAGATCCAGTCGAAGCAGGGTACTGGCACGACGATCCGCATTTTACTGCCGCTGACGCTGGCAATTCTTGACGGCATGTCCGTACGCGTTGCGGATGAAGTTTTCATTCTGCCGCTGAATGCTGTCATGGAATCACTGCAACCCCGTGAAGCCGATCTGCATCCACTGGCTGGCGGCGAGCGGGTGCTGGAAGTGCGGGGTGAATATCTGCCCATCGTCGAACTGTGGAAAGTGTTCAACGTCGCGGGCGCGAAAACCGAAGCCACCCAGGGAATTGTGGTGATCTTGCAAAGTGGCGGTCGCCGCTACGCCTTGCTGGTGGATCAATTAATTGGTCAACACCAGGTTGTGGTTAAAAACCTTGAAAGTAACTATCGCAAAGTCCCCGGCATTTCTGCTGCGACCATTCTTGGCGACGGCAGCGTGGCACTGATTGTTGATGTCTCCGCCTTGCAGGCGATAAACCGCGAACAACGTATGGCGAACACCGCCGCCTGAATGAGTAAAAAGGTAACAATATGACCGGTATGACGAATGTAACAAAGCTGGCCAGCGAGCCGTCAGGCCAGGAATTTCTGGTATTTACCCTTGGTGATGAAGAGTACGGTATTGATATTCTGAAAGTGCAGGAGATCCGTGGCTACGATCAGGTGACACGGATTGCGAACACGCCAGCGTTTATCAAAGGCGTCACGAATCTGCGCGGCGTTATTGTGCCGATTGTTGACTTACGAATTAAGTTCAGCCAGGTGGATGTGGACTATAACGACAACACGGTAGTTATCGTCCTGAATCTCGGACAGCGGGTGGTCGGCATCGTGGTTGACGGCGTCTCAGACGTGCTTTCATTGACGGCGGAGCAAATTCGTCCGGCACCGGAATTTGCCGTGACGCTTTCAACCGAATATCTCACAGGACTGGGCGCACTGGGCGACCGCATGTTGATTCTGGTGAACATCGAAAAACTGCTGAACAGCGAAGAGATGGCGCTGTTAGATAGCGCGGCGTCAGAAGTGGCGTAATTCTCCCGATTTCCTCAATTGAAATGAACCCGATGATCTGCGCATCGGGTTTTTTATTTCAATTGCGCGGCGGGTGGCATCAGCAATAAAGTTTCCCCCCTCCTTGCCGATAACGAGATCAACATGTTTTCAGGAAGGTGCCTTATGATTAACCGTATCCGCGTAGTCACGCTGTTGGTAATGGTGCTGGGGGTATTCGCACTGTTACAGCTTATTTCCGGCAGTCTGTTTTTTTCTTCCCTTCACCATAGCCAGAAGAGCTTTGTGGTTTCCAATCAATTACGGGAACAGCAGGGCGAGCTGACGTCAACATGGGATTTAATGCTGCAAACGCGCATTAACCTGAGTCGTTCAGCGGTGCGGATGATGATGGATTCATCCAATCAGCAAAGTAATGCCAAAGTTGAATTGCTCGATAGCGCCAGGAAAACATTGGCCCAGGCCGCGACTCATTATAAAAAATTCAAAAGCATGGCACCGTTACCTGAAATGGTCGCTACCAGTCGTAATATTGATGAAAAATATAAAAACTATCACACAGCGTTAACTGAACTGATTGATTATCTTGATTATGGCAATACTGGAGCTTATTTCGCTCAGCCAACCCAGGGAATGCAAAATGCAATGGGCGAAGCGTTTGCTCAGTACGCCCTCAGCAGTGAAAAACTGTATCGCGATATCGTCACTGACAACGTAGATGATTACCGATTTGCCCAGTGGCAACTGGCGGTTATCGCGCTGGTGGTGGTATTGATTCTGCTGGTGGCGTGGTACGGTATTCGCCGTATGTTGCTTACACCGCTGGCAAAAATTATTGCGCATATTCGCGAAATTGCCGGTGGTAACCTGGCGAATACCCTGACCATTGACGGGCGCAGTGAAATGGGCGACCTGGCGCAGAGCGTTTCACATATGCAACGCTCTTTGACTGACACCGTCACTCATGTGCGCGAAGGTTCAGATGCCATCTATGCCGGTACCCGTGAAATTGCGGCGGGCAACACCGATCTTTCCTCCCGTACTGAACAGCAGGCATCCGCGCTGGAAGAAACTGCCGCCAGCATGGAGCAGCTCACCGCGACAGTGAAGCAAAACGCCGATAACGCCCGCCAGGCCTCGCAACTGGCGCAAAGTGCCTCCGACACCGCCCAGCACGGCGGCAAAGTGGTGGATGGCGTAGTGAAAACGATGCATGAGATCGCCGATAGTTCGAAGAAAATTGCCGACATTATCAGCGTTATTGATGGTATTGCCTTCCAGACTAATATCCTCGCGCTGAATGCCGCTGTTGAAGCCGCGCGAGCGGGTGAACAGGGCCGTGGTTTTGCCGTGGTGGCGGGTGAAGTGCGTAATCTTGCCAGTCGCAGTGCACAGGCGGCAAAAGAGATCAAAGCCCTCATTGAAGACTCCGTCTCGCGCGTTGATACCGGTTCGGTGCTGGTCGAAAGCGCTGGGGAAACAATGAACAATATCGTCAATGCTGTCACTCGCGTGACTGACATTATGGGCGAGATTGCATCAGCATCGGATGAACAGAGCCGTGGCATCGATCAAGTCGCATTGGCGGTTTCGGAAATGGATCGCGTCACGCAACAGAACGCATCGCTGGTGCAGGAATCAGCTGCCGCCGCAGCTGCGCTGGAAGAACAGGCGAGTCGTTTAACGCAAGCGGTTTCCGCGTTCCGTCTGGCAGCCAGCCCACTCACCAATAAACCGCAAACACCATCCCGTCCTGCCAGTGAGCAACCACCGGCACAGCCACGACTGCGAATTGCTGAACAAGATCCAAACTGGGAAACATTTTGACGAGTATTTACTAAAGCGGTCATTGCCGCCTGATGGGGAGCGTTGATGTTTAATCGTATTCGAATTTCGACCACGCTGTTTTTAATTTTGATTCTCTGCGGGATCTTGCAGATTGGCAGTAACGGCATGTCTTTTGGGCATTTCGCGACGATTTGCAACGACTGAATCAGGCCGACCATCTTTCGTCGCGTGTGGCGGTATTTACCCTTGAAGAACATGAAGTAGCACGACATGAGTCGGCGCAGTTACAAATTGCGCCAGTGGTATCCTGAAGTGATTGAGAAGGCGCTATGACTTCATCTCTGCCCTGTGGGCAAACGTCTTTATTGTTACAGATGACCGAGCGCCTGGCGCTTTCCGACGCGCATTTTCGGCGGATAAGTCAATTGATCTATCAACGCGCCGGGATCGTTCTGGCTGACCATAAACGCGACATGGTTTACAACCGACTGGTTCGTCGTTTGCGTGCGCTGGGACTGGCGGATTTCGGTCATTACCTGAACTTGCTGGAATCTAATCAGCACAGCGGTGAGTGGCAGGCGTTTATCAATTCGCTGACCACGAATCTGACGGCATTTTTCCGTGAGGCACACCATTTTCCTCTGCTCGCGGATCACGCACGTCGCCGTTCTGGCGAGTATCGCGTATGGAGCGCGGCGGCTTCAACCGGCGAAGAGCCGTACAGCATAGCGATGACGCTGGCTGATACATTGGGCACCGCGCCCGGACGCTGGAAAGTGTTTGCCAGCGATATCGACACCGAAGTGCTGGAAAAAGCCAGAAGCGGTATTTATCGCCATGAAGAGTTGAAAAACCTGACGCCGCAGCAACTGCAACGGTATTTCATGCGAGGGACGGGACCGCATGAAGGGCTGGTACGCGTGCGTCAGGAGCTGGCGAACTATGTTGATTTTGCCCCGCTGAATTTACTGGCGAAACAGTACACCGTGCCGGGGCCGTTTGATGCGATCTTCTGTCGTAACGTCATGATCTACTTCGATCAAACTACCCAGCAGGAGATTTTGCGCCGCTTTGTTCCGCTCCTTAAACCCGACGGATTGCTGTTTGCGGGTCACTCTGAAAACTTTAGCCACCTTGAGCGCCGCTTCACGCTGCGTGGTCAGACGGTGTATGCGCTAAGTAAGGATTAACGATGAGCAAAATCAGGGTGTTATCTGTCGATGATTCGGCACTGATGCGCCAGATCATGACAGAAATCATCAACAGCCATAGCGACATGGAAATGGTGGCGACCGCCCCTGATCCGCTGGTTGCGCGTGATTTGATTAAGAAATTCAATCCCGATGTATTGACGCTGGATGTTGAAATGCCGCGGATGGACGGACTGGATTTCCTCGAAAAATTAATGCGTTTGCGTCCAATGCCCGTTGTGATGGTTTCTTCCCTGACCGGCAAAGGGTCAGAAGTCACGCTGCGCGCGCTGGAGTTGGGGGCGATAGATTTTGTCACCAAACCGCAACTGGGTATTCGCGAAGGAATGCTGGCGTATAGCGAAATGATTGCTGAAAAGGTGCGTACGGCAGCAAAGGCGAGCCTTGCAGCACATAAGCCATTGTCGGCACCGACAACGCTGAAGGCGGGGCCGTTGTTGAGTTCTGAAAAACTGATTGCGATTGGTGCTTCAACGGGTGGAACTGAGGCAATTCGTCACGTACTGCAACCGTTGCCGCTTTCCAGTCCGGCACTGTTAATTACCCAGCATATGCCGCCCGGTTTCACCCGCTCTTTTGCCGACAGACTTAATAAGCTTTGCCAGATCGGGGTTAAAGAAGCCGAAGACGGAGAGCGCGTCTTGCCGGGACATGCCTATATCGCGCCGGGCGATCGGCATATGGAGCTGGCGCGTAGCGGCGCGAATTATCAAATCAAAATTCACGATGGCCCGGCGGTTAATCGCCATCGGCCATCGGTAGATGTGTTGTTCCATTCTGTCGCCAAACAGGCGGGGCGTAATGCGGTTGGGGTGATCCTGACGGGCATGGGCAACGACGGCGCGGCGGGAATGTTGGCGATGCGTCAGGCGGGGGCATGGACCCTTGCGCAAAACGAAGCAAGTTGCGTGGTGTTCGGCATGCCGCGCGAGGCCATCAATATGGGTGGTGTCTGCGAAGTGGTCGATCTTAGCCAGGTAAGTCAGCAAATGCTGGCAAAAATTAGTGCCGGACAGGCGATACGTATTTAAATCAGGAGTGTGAAATGGCGGATAAAGAACTTAAATTTTTGGTTGTGGATGACTTTTCCACCATGCGACGCATAGTGCGTAACCTGCTGAAAGAGCTGGGATTCAATAATGTTGAGGAAGCGGAAGATGGCCTCGACGCTCTCAATAAGTTGCAGGCAGGCGGTTATGGATTTGTTATCTCCGACTGGAACATGCCCAATATGGATGGCCTGGAGTTGCTGAAAACGATTCGTGCGGATGGCGCGATGTCGGCATTGCCAGTGTTAATGGTGACTGCAGAAGCGAAGAAAGAGAACATCATTGCTGCGGCGCAAGCGGGGGCCAGTGGCTATGTGGTGAAACCATTTACCGCCGCGACGCTGGAGGAAAAACTCAACAAAATCTTTGAGAAACTGGGCATGTGAGGATGCGACTATGATGCAACCATCAATCAAACCTGCTGACGAGCATTCAGCTGGCGATATCATTGCGCGCATCGGCAGCCTGACGCGTATGCTGCGCGACAGTTTGCGGGAACTGGGGCTGGATCAGGCCATTGCCGAAGCAGCGGAAGCTATCCCCGATGCGCGCGATCGTTTGTACTATGTTGTGCAGATGACCGCCCAGGCTGCGGAGCGGGCGCTGAACAGTGTTGAGGCGTCACAACCGCATCAGGATCAAATGGAGAAATCAGCAAAAGCGTTAACCCAACGTTGGGATGACTGGTTTGCCGATCCGATTGACCTTGCCGACGCCCGTGAACTGGTAACAGACACGCGGCAATTTCTGGCAGATGTCCCCGCACATACCAGCTTTACTAACGCGCAACTGCTGGAAATCATGATGGCGCAGGATTTTCAGGATCTCACCGGACAGGTCATTAAGCGGATGATGGACGTCATTCAGGAGATCGAACGTCAGTTGCTGATGGTGCTGTTGGAAAACATCCCGGAACAGGAGTCGCGTCCAAAACGTGAAAACCAGAGTTTGCTTAATGGACCTCAGGTCGATACCAGCAAAGCCGGTGTGGTAGCCAGTCAGGATCAGGTGGACGATTTGTTGGATAGTCTTGGATTTTGATTTGTATTGCCTGATGTGACGTGGCCGCGTCACATCAGATCTTCAAGGTTGGATAAGGCGTTTACGCCGTACCCGACAAACATGTCACCATGCCTGATGTGCTGTGGCAAAAGCCCTAAATCCCGCCTGTTTTGCCCCTTACTCAAACCATTGAACGCTTTGCGCTCTGGCATCATTTACGCTTAATACTCTTTCCAGGATTGGCGACGTGTCTGACGAGAGCGACGACAAAACAGAAGCCCCCACACCTCACCGACTAGAAAAAGCGCGGGAAGAGGGGCAAATCCCGCGTTCCCGTGAACTGACTTCACTGCTGATTTTGCTGGTGGGCGTTAGTGTTATCTGGTTTGGCGGTGTGTCGCTGGCCCGTCGATTGTCGGGCATGCTCTCCGCAGGGCTGCATTTTGATCACAGTATTATCAATGACCCGAATCTGATCCTCGGGCAGATTATTCTGCTGATCAGAGAAGCCATGCTGGCGCTGCTACCGCTGATTAGCGGCGTGGTGCTGGTGGCGATTATTTCTCCGGTTATGCTGGGGGGGCTGGTATTTAGCGGAAAATCCTTGCAGCCGAAGTTTTCCAAACTCAACCCGCTACCGGGCATTAAACGGATGTTCTCGGCACAGACTGGCGCGGAGTTGCTTAAGGCAATTTTGAAAACCATCCTGGTTGGCAGCGTGACGGGGTTTTTTCTCTGGCATCACTGGCCGCAGATGATGCGCTTAATGGCCGAGTCTCCGATTACCGCCATGGGTAATGCGATGGATCTGGTAGGGCTATGCGCGCTGCTGGTGGTGCTTGGTGTCATTCCAATGGTGGGATTTGACGTCTTTTTCCAAATCTTCAGCCACCTGAAAAAGCTGCGAATGTCACGGCAGGATATTCGTGATGAGTTCAAACAAAGCGAAGGCGACCCCCATGTTAAAGGGCGGATCCGTCAGATGCAGCGAGCGGCCGCACGGCGTCGGATGATGGCCGATGTGCCGAAAGCGGATGTCATTGTCAATAACCCGACCCACTATTCGGTAGCGTTGCAGTATGACGAAAACAAAATGAGCGCACCGAAAGTGGTCGCTAAAGGTGCAGGGCTGGTCGCGCTGCGCATTCGTGAAATTGGCGCTGAAAATAACGTCCCGACGCTTGAAGCGCCGCCGCTGGCGCGAGCGCTGTATCGACATGCGGAGATCGGTCAACAAATCCCGGGTCAACTGTACGCCGCAGTGGCGGAAGTGCTGGCCTGGGTCTGGCAACTGAAACGCTGGCGTCTGGCTGGTGGACAGCGCCCTGTACAACCTACTCATCTTCCGGTGCCGGAAGCCCTGGATTTTATTAACGAGAAACCGACCCATGAGTAATCTGGCCGCGATGCTGCGCCTGCCCGCAAACCTGAAATCGACACAATGGCAGATCCTTGCCGGACCGATTTTGATCCTGTTGATCTTGTCGATGATGGTGCTGCCACTGCCCGCATTCATACTCGACCTGTTGTTTACCTTCAATATTGCCTTGTCGATCATGGTGTTGCTGGTGGCGATGTTTACCCAGCGCACGCTTGAGTTTGCTGCGTTTCCGACCATCCTGTTGTTTACCACGCTGTTGCGTCTCGCACTTAACGTGGCTTCAACCCGTATCATTTTGATGGAAGGGCATACCGGCGCGGCGGCGGCTGGAAAGGTGGTCGAAGCGTTCGGTCACTTCCTCGTTGGTGGCAATTTCGCTATCGGTATCGTGGTGTTTGTCATTCTCGTGATCATCAACTTTATGGTTATCACCAAAGGTGCCGGGCGTATCGCAGAAGTGGGTGCGCGCTTTGTTCTCGATGGTATGCCGGGTAAGCAGATGGCGATTGACGCCGACCTTAACGCCGGATTGATTGGTGAAGATGAGGCGAAAAAACGCCGCTCCGAAGTGACTCAGGAAGCCGATTTTTACGGCTCAATGGACGGGGCAAGTAAGTTTGTTCGCGGCGATGCCATCGCCGGGATCCTTATCATGGTCATAAACGTTGTCGGCGGGTTGCTGGTCGGTGTGCTGCAACATGGCATGAGCATGGGACACGCGGCGGAAAGTTATACGCTATTGACCATTGGCGACGGTCTGGTGGCACAAATCCCGGCGCTGGTGATTTCTACCGCCGCGGGGGTCATCGTTACGCGTGTCAGCACCGATCAGGATGTTGGCGAGCAGATGGTGAATCAGCTTTTCAGTAACCCGAGCGTTATGTTGTTAAGCGCCGCCGTGCTCGGTTTACTCGGCCTGGTGCCTGGAATGCCGAACCTGGTATTTTTGCTGTTCACTGCCGGATTGCTGGGGCTGGCCTGGTGGATCCGCGGACGTGAACAAAAAGCGCCTGCTGAACCAAAACCGGTAAAAATGGCAGAGAATAATACCGTTGTCGAAGCGACGTGGAACGATGTACAACTGGAAGATTCTCTGGGAATGGAAGTGGGTTATCGACTGATCCCGATGGTCGATTTCCAGCAGGATGGTGAGTTGTTGGGCCGTATACGCAGTATTCGCAAGAAATTTGCTCAGGAGATGGGGTTTCTGCCGCCAGTGGTGCACATTCGCGACAATATGGATCTGCAACCTGCCCGCTATCGCATTTTGATGAAAGGCGTGGAGATAGGCAGTGGTGATGCTTATCCGGGGCGTTGGTTGGCGATTAACCCTGGAACCGCTGCCGGGACGTTACCTGGTGAGGCGACCGTCGATCCGGCATTTGGCCTGAATGCTATCTGGATTGAAAGTGCGCTTAAAGAGCAGGCGCAGATTCAGGGGTACACCGTGGTTGAGGCCAGCACGGTGGTGGCAACGCATCTTAACCACCTCATTAGCCAGCATGCCGCAGAGCTGTTTGGTCGTCAGGAGGCGCAACAGCTGCTGGATCGCGTCGCCCAGGAGATGCCAAAGCTGACGGAAGATCTCGTTCCTGGCGTCGTCACGCTTACCACACTGCATAAAGTGCTGCAAAATCTGCTCGATGAAAAAGTGCCGATTCGCGATATGCGCACCATTCTCGAAACGCTGGCGGAACATGCGCCCATCCAGAGCGATCCGCATGAATTAACCGCCGTCGTGCGCGTAGCGTTGGGACGGGCGATTACCCAGCAGTGGTTTCCTGGCAAAGATGAAGTCCATGTTATTGGCCTCGATACACCGCTGGAACGTTTGTTGCTACAGGCATTGCAGGGCGGGGGGGGACTGGAGCCAGGGCTGGCGGATCGCTTGTTGGCGCAAACTCAGGAAGCGCTATCCCGTCAGGAGATGTTGGGTGCGCCGCCGGTACTGTTGGTGAACCACGCGCTGCGACCATTATTGTCTCGCTTCCTGCGCCGCAGCTTGCCGCAGTTAGTGGTGCTGTCGAATCTGGAACTATCAGATAACCGACATATCCGTATGACGGCGACGATTGGCGGCAAATAATGAGAGCCTTATTAGCAATATTATTGTTTCCGCTGCTGGTGCAAGCCGCCGGGGAGGGGATGTGGCAGGCGAGTAGCGTGGGCGTTACGCTGAATCACCGTGGTGAGTCGATGTCGTCAGCGCCTCTTTCTACTCGACAACCTGCTGCAGGATTGATGACGCTGGTGGCGTGGCGTTATCAGCTTATCGGCCCGACACCTGCAGGACTGCGGGTTCGCTTGTGTTCACAATCTCGTTGTGTCGAATTAGAAGGGCAGAGTGGAACCACCGTGGCCTTTTCCGGTATAGCGGCAGCAGAACCGTTGCGATTTATCTGGGAAGTGCCTGGCGGTGGGCGGTTAATTCCGCCGCTAAAGATTCAACGGAATGAAGTGATTGTAAATTATCGTTAATGATAAAAAAGCCGATGTCTGCAATAACATCGGCTGTTGCCGTATAACGCGATTACATACGCTCTACTGTCTCAATACCCAGCGTATCCAGACCCAGCTTCAGCGTCTTCGCCGTCAGTTGTGCCAGTTTCAGACGGCTGTTACGCACTTCTTCGTTTTCTGCGCTGAGGATCGGGCAGTGCTCGTAGAAGCCAGAGAACAGACCGGCTAGATCGTACAGGTAAGCACACATCACATGCGGCGTGCCTTCACGGGCAACCACAGTGAGGGTTTCTTCAAACTGCAGCAGGCGAGCTGCCAGTTGCGCTTCACGATCTTCACGGATGATTACCGGAGCTGCAGCCAGTTGCTCTTCGTTAATTTCTGCTTTACGGAACACGGACAATACACGCGTGTAAGCATACTGCATGTATGGCGCGGTATTACCCTCAAACGCCAGCATGTTGTCCCAGTCGAAGATGTAGTCTGTGGTGCGGTTTTTGGAGAGATCCGCATATTTCACCGCACCAATACCAACCGCGTTAGCCAGTTTTTCCAGCTCGTCGGCTGGCATATCCGGGTTCTTTTCTGCCACCAGACGACGTGCACGCTCCAGGGCTTCATCCAGCAGATCGGCCAGTTTCACCGTACCGCCAGCGCGGGTTTTGAACGGTTTACCATCTTTGCCCAGCATCATGCCGAACATGTGGTGTTCCAGCGGTACGGATTCCGGTACATAGCCCGCTTTACGGACGATCGCCCATGCCTGCATCAGGTGTTGATGCTGACGGGAATCGATGTAATACAGCACGCGATCGGCATGCAGTGTTTCATAACGATATTTCGCACAGGCGATATCAGTGGTGGTGTAGAGATAGCCGCCATCTTTCTTCTGAATGATAACGCCCATCGGTTCGCCTTCCTTGTTTTTGAACTCATCAAGGAATACAACGGTCGCGCCTTCACTTTCTACTGCCAGACCTTTGGCTTTCAGGTCCGCCACGATACCCGGCAGCATTGGGTTGTAGAGACTTTCACCCATGACGTCATCGCGGGTCAACGTCACGTTCAGACGATCGTAGGTGATCTGGTTCTGCGTCATGGTGATGTCGACCAGTTTGCGCCACATCTCGCGGAAATATTCGTCACCGCTTTGCAGTTTTACCACGTAGTTACGTGCACGCTCGGCAAACTCTTCATCCTCGTCGTAATGCTTTTTCGCATCGCGGTAGAAACCTTCAAGGTCAGCCAGCTCCATTTCACCGGCGTTTTCCTGCTGCTGCTTTTCCAGCCATGCAATCAGCATACCGAACTGAGTGCCCCAGTCGCCGACGTGGTTTGCGCGAATCACTTTGTGACCGAGGAACTCCAGAGTACGCACTGCTGCGTCACCAATAATGGTAGAGCGCAGGTGACCGACATGCATCTCTTTCGCCACGTTTGGCGCAGAGTAGTCAACCACAATGGTTTGTTTTTCTGGCGTAGCAACACCGAGACGATCGGACGCCAGCGCCTGCTGAACATGTTCAGCCAGGAATGCCGGATCAAGGAAAATGTTGATAAAGCCTGGACCGGCGATCTCAACTTTGCTGGCGATACCGTTAAGATCCAGATGAGTCAGCACCTGCTCTGCTAATTGTCGCGGTGCCATACCCAGTTTTTTAGCAACTGCCATCATGCCGTTAGCCTGATAGTCGCCGAACTGAACTTTTGCTGACTGACGAACCTGCGGTTCGCAATCCGCAGGCGCGCCTGCCGCAATCATGGCCTGACGGACTTTTTCTGAGAGAAGAGCCTGAATATTCACCGGAATACCTTACATTGATGAAGCGAGCAAAAATTGCCCGCACCAGTTAAAGAAATTAGGGCGGGAGTATACTGCAAATGGCTGTTTTCGTCAGCAACGTGCGCGTGGCGTATTGCCGTTTTCACTATTGCATCAGAAGCGGCGTGAAATCAGCGGTTGGTTGGCGCAGGGCAACAGGGTAAATTAACGCTTTTAATGAAAGACGAAGAGTGATTATGGCGAACTGGCAATCTATCGACGAGCTGCAGGATATTGCATCGGATTTACCGCGATTTACCCACGCATTAGATGAACTTTCCCGCCGTCTGGGGTTGGATATCACTCCGCTGACTGCCGATCACATTTCCTTGCGTTGCCATCAAAACGTCACCGCTGAACGCTGGCGTCGCGGGTTTGAACAGTGCGGCGAGCTTTTGTCAGAAAATATGATCAATGGCAGACCGATTTGTCTGTTTAAATTGCATGAACCGGTACAGGTTGCGCACTGGCAGTTTTCCATTGTGGAGCTACCGTGGCCCGGGGAAAAACGTTACCCGCACGAAGGTTGGGAACATATTGAAATCGTTCTGCCGGGTGATCCAGAAACGCTGAATGCCCGTGCGCTGGCATTGCTTTCTGATGAAGGACTCAGCCTGCCGGGGATCTCAGTTAAAACCAGTTCGCCAAAAGGTGAGCATGAACGATTACCGAATCCGACGCTGGCGGTCACCGATGGTAAAACAACCATTAAGTTTCATCCGTGGTCCATTGAAGAGATCGTTGCCAGCGAGCAGTCGGCGTAACTAAGGAGCAAAAATGGCATTACTGGAAATTTGCTGTTACAGCATGGAATGCGCGCTAACGGCGCAGCAAAACGGCGCTGACAGAGTTGAATTATGCGCAGCTCCAAAAGAGGGGGGCTTAACGCCGTCGTTGGGGGTACTGAAATCCGTGCGCCAGCGGGTGACGATCCCAGTGCATCCGATTATCCGCCCACGCGGTGGTGATTTTTGCTACAGCGACGGTGAGTTTGCCGCCATTCTTGAAGATGTGCGCACAGTCCGCGAATTAGGTTTTCCTGGACTGGTGACGGGCGTTCTCGATGTTGACGGGAATGTCGATATGCCACGAATGGAAAAAATAATGGCTGCTGCCGGTCCGCTGGCAGTGACTTTTCATCGCGCCTTCGATATGTGCGCTAACCCTTTAAATACACTCAATAATCTTACGGAATTGGGCATTGCCCGGGTACTGACATCAGGGCAAAAATCAGACGCACTGCAAGGTTTATCAAAAATTATGGAACTTATTGCCCATCGTGATGCTCCAATCATTATGGCCGGAGCAGGAGTCCGTGCGGAAAACCTGCACCACTTCCTCGATGCCGGAGTGCTGGAAGTCCATAGCTCCGCGGGAGCGTGGCAAGCCTCACCGATGCGTTATCGTAATCAAGGATTGTCCATGTCATCAGATGCACACGCGGACGAGTATTCGCGTTATGTCGTAGACGGGGCGGCGGTTGCTGAAATGAAAGGAATCATTGAACGCCATCAGGCCAAATGATTTTTACCGTTGCATCATGTCGCCCAATATGATGCTTGCTCGTACCAGGCCCCTGCAATTTCAACAGGGGCCTTTTTTTATCCCTGAGCAGTATAAAAAACGAACGATTGCCGTGATCTGTTGAGCGGGTGACAGTGCGCATAGCGTTGTGCTAAAAATATTTTATATATTCACATTCATTATGTGATTTAAATTGCCAAAACTGACAAATATATATTCTAAATAACAACTGGGTTATTCCTTAGCAATTAATGATTACATTGTAATAAATCATATTCTTTATCGATTATTTCAGGCAGTGTTGTGCCGAATTAAGCAAGTAGTCAATTCGTTGTGTATTTATTTATACAATGGTATCGGTGTCCTGGAATTTAATTAGAGGAATCTATGCGAGGGAAAAAACGCATTGGGTTATTGTTTTTGCTGATAGCGGTTGTGGTTGGTGGCGGCGGGTTATTGCTGGCGCAAAAAGCCTTACATAAAACGTCGGATACCGCATTTTGCCTTTCCTGCCACTCGATGAGTAAACCTTTTGAGGAATATCAGGGAACTGTCCACTTTTCAAACCAGAAAGGGATACGTGCGGAATGTGCCGATTGCCATATTCCAAAGTCAGGGATGGATTATTTATTTGCTAAATTAAAAGCATCTAAAGATATTTATCATGAATTTGTTAGCGGCAAAATAGACAGTGATGATAAGTTCGAAGCTCATCGCCAGGAAATGGCCGAAACAGTATGGAAAGAATTAAAAGCAACTGACTCTGCAACCTGCCGTAGTTGCCATTCTTTTGATGCCATGGATATTGCCTCGCAAAGTGAATCTGCGCAGAAAATGCATAATAAAGCGCAAAAGGACGGCGAAACCTGTATCGATTGCCATAAAGGCATTGCCCATTTTCCGCCAGAAATAAAAATGGATGACAACGCGGCGCATGAGCTGGAAAGTCAGGCCGCTACTTCAGTTACTAATGGCGCACATATTTATCCTTTCAAAACTTCTCGCATAGGCGAACTGGCTACCGTGACTCCTGGTACCGATCTTACCGTCGTTGATGCCAGTGGCAAACAGCCAATTGTTCGGTTGCAGGGTTATCAAATGCAGGGCAGTGAAAACACGCTCTACCTGGCGGCAGGCCAACGGCTGGCGCTCGCCACATTAAGTGAAGAAGGTATCAAGGCGCTAACGGTAAACGGGGAATGGCAGGCTGACGAATACGGCAATCAATGGCGTCAGGCGTCTTTGCAGGGGGCGCTTATCGATCCCGCATTAGCGGACCGTAAACCGCTATGGCAATACGCTGAAAAACTTGACGATACCTATTGCGCTGGCTGCCATGCCCCTATTGCCGCCGACCATTACACCGTCAATACATGGCCGTCCATTGCCAAAGGAATGGGTGCGCGAACCAGCATGAGCGAAAACGAACTGGACATTTTGACGCGGTACTTCCAGTACAACGCCAAAGATATTACCGAGAAACAGTGATCCTCGTTGATCAGGGAGGAAGTTATGACATTAACAAGACGTGAATTTATTAAACATAGCGGTATTGCGGCAGGGACGCTGGTGGTGACATCGGCTGCACCGCTACCCGCATGGGCAGAAGAGAAGGGCGGCAAAATTCTCACTGCGGGCCGTTGGGGAGCGATGAACGTAGAAGTGAAGGACGGCAAGATTGTTTCTTCGACAGGCGCGCTGGCGAAAACCATACCGAACTCCTTACAGTCTACGGCGGCGGATCAGGTACACACCACGGCGCGTATTCAGCATCCGATGGTGAGAAAAAGCTATCTCGATAATCCACTGCAACCGGTGAAAGGTCGTGGCGAAGATACCTATGTACAGGTGAGCTGGGAACAAGCATTAAAACTGATTCATGAACAACACGATCGCATTCGCAAAGCTAACGGACCATCGGCCATTTTTGCCGGATCTTATGGCTGGCGTTCTTCTGGTGTGTTGCATAAAGCGCAAACCTTACTGCAACGTTATATGAACCTGGCGGGCGGTTATTCCGGGCATAGCGGCGATTATTCAACCGGAGCGGCACAGGTGATCATGCCGCATGTGGTCGGTTCTGTAGAGGTGTATGAACAGCAGACCTCCTGGCCGCTGATTCTGGAAAACAGCCAGGTGGTGGTGCTGTGGGGGATGAACCCGCTGAACACGCTCAAAATTGCTTGGAGCAGTACCGATGAGCAAGGGCTGGAATACTTCCATCAGCTGAAAAAATCTGGCAAACCAGTGATTGCCATTGATCCTATCCGCTCCGAAACCATCGAATTCTTTGGCGATAATGCCACCTGGATCGCACCGAATATGGGCACCGATGTGGCACTGATGTTAGGGATTGCGCATACCCTGATGACACAAGGCAAACACGATAAAGTGTTCCTTGAAAAATACACTACCGGGTATCCGCAGTTTGAAGAGTATCTGACAGGTAAGAGCGATAATACGCCGAAGAGCGCGGCCTGGGCGGCGGAAATTACTGGCGTACCGGAAGCGCAGATAGTCAAACTCGCTGAACTGATGGCGGCAAATCGCACAATGCTGATGGCAGGCTGGGGAATTCAGCGCCAGCAATATGGTGAACAGAAACACTGGATGCTGGTGACGCTGGCGGCGATGTTAGGGCAGATTGGTACACCGGGCGGCGGGTTTGGTTTCTCTTATCATTACTCCAACGGTGGCAACCCGACGCGTGTTGGCGGCGTGCTACCAGAAATGTCTGCGGCGATTGCCGGACAGGCCAGCGAGGCCGCTGATGATGGCGGAATGACGGCGATTCCTGTTGCCCGTATCGTCGATGCGCTGGAAAATCCTGGCGGCAAATATCAGCATAACGGTAAAGAACAAACGTATCCGAATATCAAAATGATCTGGTGGGCGGGTGGCGGTAACTTTACCCATCACCAGGATACTAATCGTCTGATTAAAGCATGGCAGAAACCGGAGATGATCGTCGTTTCTGAATGCTACTGGACCGCAGCAGCCAAACACGCAGATATCGTATTACCGATCACCACATCGTTTGAGCGCAATGACCTGACGATGACCGGTGATTACAGCAACCAGCATATTGTGCTGATGAAGCAGGCTGTCGCTCCGCAATTTGAAGCGCGCAACGATTTTGACGTGTTTGCCGATCTTGCTGAATTACTCAAACCTGGCGGAAAAGAGATCTATACCGAAGGTAAAGATGAAATGGCGTGGCTGAAATTTTTCTATGATGCCGCTCAGAAAGGTGCGCGTGCGCAACGCGTGACGATGCCAATGTTTAATGCCTTCTGGCAGCAAAATAAACTGATCGAAATGCGCCGCAGCGAGAAGAACGAACAGTACATTCGTTATGGTGATTTCCGCGCCGATCCGGTGAAAAATGCGCTGGGTACACCAAGCGGCAAAATTGAGATTTACTCCAGAACGCTGGAAAAATTTGGCTATAAGGATTGCCCGGCACACCCAACCTGGCTTGCGCCTGATGAGTGGAAGGGTACCGCCGACGAGAAGCAGTTGCAGCTTCTGACCGCACATCCGGCACACCGTTTACACAGTCAGCTTAACTATGCGGAACTGCGTAAAAAATATGCGGTTGCCGATCGTGAACCAATCACTATTCACACCGAAGATGCTGCTCGCTTTGGTATTGCGAATGGCGATCTGGTGCGTGTCTGGAACAAGCGCGGTCAGATTCTGACAGGCGCGGTGGTGACTGACGGGATCAAAAAAGGCGTGGTATGCGTGCATGAAGGTGCATGGCCAGATCTGGAAAATGGCTTGTGTAAAAACGGTAGTGCGAACGTGTTAACGGCGGATATCCCCAGCTCGCAGCTGGCGAATGCCTGTGCCGGTAACTCTGCGCTGGTGTATATCGAAAAATATACGGGCAATGCGCTGAAGTTAACGGCGTTTGATCAGCCAGCTGTTCAGGCATAAGACGTGAAAAGCGCCCGGAAACGGGCGCTGAGGTTATGCAAACGCAAAACTGCCTGATGCGCTATGCTTATCAGGCCTACATAGCCCCTGCAATATATTGAATTAGCAAGACTTTGTAGGCCGGATAAGGCGTTCACGCCGCATCCGGCAGTATTACCAGACCTTTACGGCTTGCGCGCAATCAGCACCGCGCGTTTAGGCGCAGGATAACCTTCCACCGTTTTACCCGGATCATGCGGGTCGAGAAAATCGGCCAGAGACTCGGTGACCATCCATTCGGTGCGTCGCTGCTCTTCTGTGGTGGTAACGCTCACATCTGCAATGCGAATATCAACAAAACCACACTTCTTCAGCCAGTTTTTCAGCGCCAGCGCGGAAGGAATGAAATAGACATTACGCATTTGAGCGTAACGATCGCCCGGCACCAGCACCGTGTTTTCGTCGCCATCAATAACCAGCGTTTCCAGCACCAGTTCGCCTTCATTCACCAGTTGGTCTTTTAACTGCCAGAGATGCTCCAGCGGTGAACGACGATGATAAAGCACGCCCATCGAAAAGACGGTATCAAAGGCTTTCAGTGCCGGAAGTTGTTCAATACCTAACGGTAACAAATGTGCGCGCTGATCGTTACCCAGCAGTTTACGCACTGCTTCAAACTGGCAGAGGAATAGCTGCGTGGGATCGATACCCACCGCCAGATGCGCCCCTGCGCCAATCATGCGCCACATGTGATAACCGCTGCCACAGCCGACATCAAGAATGGTGCGCCCGGTTAAATCAGAAAGATGGGGCATAACGCGATCCCATTTCCAGTCGGAACGCCATTCGGTATCGATGTTGACGCCATACAGTGAGAACGGCCCTTTGCGCCACGGCATCAGGTTGCGCATCAGCGTTTCAATGCGCTTAATTTGCCCGGCGCTCAGTGGCTCTTCGCTTTCGGCGGTTACGCTATGCAATAAATCCAGACGATACGGTTTAATTTCAGGCAGAAATTCCACCGCGTTGGACCACTGCTTAAACAGCCCGTGCTGCTGCTCGCGCTGCCAGTTAGCAATCTGCGCGGGCAGCGTTTCGAGCCAGTGTGAAAGATGATTTTTGGCAATCAGAGAATAAAAGTTACCAAAGTCGATCATGCAGCGTCCTCTGCTTTTAATGCCACCAGTGAACCAAAGTTAAAGCACTGGAACCACAGCTCGCTATGCTCAAAACCGGCTTTATGCAGGCGTGCTTTATGGGTTTCCACGGAATCGGTCAGCATCACGTTTTCCAGCATGCTGCGTTTCTGGCTGATCTCCAGTTCGCTGTAACCGTTGGCACGTTTAAAGTCGTGGTGCATGTTGAACAGCAGTTCACCAACTTTGGCATCTTCGAAACTGAATTTTTCCGAAAGCACCAGCGCACCGCCCGGGTTCAGCCCTTGATAAATTTTATCCAGTAACGCCTGGCGCTCGGAAGGTTCCAGGAATTGCAGGGTAAAATTCAGCACCACCATCGATGCGTTTTCAATGGCGATATCGCGAATATCACCTTCAATAACGTCTACTGGCGTAGGGGCTTTATAGGCGTCAATATGACGACGGCAGCGTTCAATCATCGCCGGGGAGTTGTCGATGGCAATAATTTTGCAATTATCATGATGAATGTTGCGACGCACCGAGAGCGTCGCCGCGCCCAGAGAACAACCCAGATCGTAAACCTGCGTACCAGGTTGAACGAAGCGCTCGGCTAACATACCAATCATGGAAATAATATTGGAATAGCCGGGAACGGAACGCTGGATCATATCCGGGAAGACTTCAGCTACCCGTTCATCAAAGGTCCAGTCGCCCAGTCTGGCGATAGGGGCAGAAAATAGCGTGTCGCGGTGAGACATAACGTAAAAATCCGGGAAAAAGAAAGTGGCGTATTGTGCGCTAACGCAGGGAGAAAACCAACTCCCAGGGCATATACCAAAGATTCGCCAGCACCATCAGCAACAGCGCACACCAGGTGGCGCTCATGCCAGAACGTCGCCAGCGGAACAGACGGTGATGAAAACCGTAATAATGCATCAGACGACCAGCAAGCAAAACGATGCCGCAAATATGCACCATCCAGGTTTCTGCGCCATTCATTTCCATAAACAGCATCAACACAATCGCGATAGGAATATATTCCACCGCGTTACCATGAATGCGAATAGCGCTTTGCAGTTCGCTAAAACCGCCGTCGCCATAGGCAACGCGGTACTGCATTCGCAGGCGAACGACATCAAAAGAGAACTTCATTAATAACAACGCACTTAAAACGGCATACAGCGCGCTTACCATACAAACTCCCTTTAAAATGGCCGATGGCACCTGTCTATGATAGGTGGCAAATTCAGAAAAGAGAAGATTGCTGTGGAATAGCCGGAACTGCTCCGATCTCTGGAAGCGTTTTACGTAAGTCTTCCCACAGGGTATGTACCAGTTCCGGGGCCTGGGCAATATCTGGCGTATGTAAAAAAAGATAAGGCGTAGTGGTCTGATGCCACTGCGCTAATTTTTGTAACCAGACCTGAAATAATTCCCGGTTTTGCGTCATATCATCACTACCGATAAAACGGATCAGTGGATTTTTCGCCGTCAGTACAGCATGTACCGGAACTTTAGGTTTTTTTCGTTGAGCGTCGCGAATAGCTTCACTGTATGGACGTGCTGCATGAACCGGGCGGCTGTCTAAAATCACCCGATTAACGCCGCGCTGATGTAAACCGCGATTAAGCGTTTGTTCCTCTTCCCCTTTGGCGAAAAACTGTGGATGGCGGACTTCCACCCCATAATTAAATTCACCGGGAAGAGAATCGAGAAAATGCCAAAGCGCAGGCAGCTCCCGTGGGCCGAATGTGGCAGGCAGTTGCAGCCAGTATTGTCCAATGCGCGGAGCCAACGGTGACATGCGGGTCAAAAATTCAGTCACTAAATCATCGCAATGCCGTAATGCTGCCTGATGCGAAATGGTCGCCGGAAACTTAAAACAGAAGCGGAAGTCATCTGTGGTCTGCTCACGCCAGCGCAGGACAACCTCGGGTTTCGGCAGGGCATAAAGCGTGGTGTTACCCTCCACACAGTTAAAGTGGCGGGCATACTCTTCAAGGCTGGTGATCCCCAACCGCACCCATTTAGGATGCGACCATTGTGGCAAACCGATGTAAATCATAACGCGTTGAGGATCTCTTCAACGCTACGCACACGGGCGATGCGCGGGTAGATATGATTAATGCTGTTATTGTGCTGCTCGGCGCTAGCGGCGCTACAGGCATCTTCGGCAATCACCAGATTAAAACCGAGTTCCCAGGCATTGCGGGCGGTGGATTCAACACCGATATTGGTCGAGATCCCACATAACACTATTGTATCGATACCCCGGCGGCGTAATTGCAACTCCAGATCCGTACCGTAAAACGCACCCCATTGACGTTTGATGATTTCGATATCGCTGTCGGTTGCACCTAATGCAGCAGGATGTTGCCACCAGTTTTCGGGCAACACTTTTGCGGGGGAGGGGGCATCAACCGGCTGTTTTAATGCTTCGGCGTAATCGGCAGACCAGCCAACGCGCACCAGAAACACGGGCTGACCGCTGGCGCGAAATTTCGCCGCCAGCTTCCCGGCGCGATTAACCACCTCATCGGCAGTATGTGGACCTCCGGCAAAAGGCAAGATGCCTTCTTGTAAATCAATCACCACCAGCGCGGTGGTTTTAGCATTAAGTTCAAGCATGATGACTCCTGACAAAACAAAATCGTGCCTCTCACCTTAATGCGATTAGCCGATGGCGGAACGACAAATTTTGTTAATTTTTATGAGTTCGGGCAACACCTTTATAGCAAACTGGCGTAGAGTCTGATTTCAGGCCCGATATAAAGTGGTAACGAGGCGTTCCAGCGCGGGCCAGGCTCTTACGGTGCGGCAGAATTTCCAGTATAATAGCCGCCTTTTTTCATTCAGTTGTGACATACAGCTAACGCTGCGACTTGGTCACCTGCGCAGCAGGGGGCATCCGCCGGCAGCTAAGTTAAGGGATATCTCATGCGTACAGAATATTGTGGACAGCTCCGTTTGTCCCACGTGGGGCAGCAGGTGACTCTGTGTGGTTGGGTCAACCGTCGTCGTGATCTTGGTAGCCTGATCTTCATCGATATGCGCGACCGCGAAGGTATCGTGCAGGTATTTTTCGATCCGGATCGTGCGGACGCGTTAAAGCTGGCCTCTGAACTGCGTAATGAGTTCTGCATTCAGGTCACGGGCACCGTACGTGCGCGTGACGAAAAAAATATTAACCGCGATATGGCGACTGGCGAAATCGAAGTACTGGCGTCCTCGCTGACTATCATCAACCGTGCAGATGTTCTGCCGCTTGACTCTAACCACGTCAACACCGAAGAAGCGCGTCTGAAATACCGCTACCTCGACCTGCGTCGCCCGGAAATGGCTCAGCGCCTGAAAACCCGCGCTAAAATCACCAGCCTGGTGCGCCGTTTTATGGATGACCACGGCTTCCTCGACATCGAAACTCCGATGCTGACCAAAGCCACGCCTGAAGGCGCGCGTGACTACCTGGTGCCTTCTCGTGTGCACAAAGGTAAATTCTACGCGCTGCCGCAATCCCCGCAGTTGTTCAAACAGCTACTGATGATGTCCGGCTTTGACCGCTACTATCAGATCGTTAAATGCTTCCGTGACGAAGACCTGCGTGCTGACCGTCAGCCTGAATTTACTCAGATCGATGTGGAAACTTCTTTCATGACCGCGCCGCAAGTGCGTGAAGTGATGGAAGCGCTGGTGCGTCATCTGTGGCTGGAAGTGAAGGGCGTGGATCTGGGCGATTTCCCGGTAATGACCTTTGCAGAAGCAGAACGCCGTTATGGTTCTGATAAACCGGATCTGCGTAACCCGATGGAACTGACCGACGTTGCCGATCTGCTGAAATCTGTTGAGTTTGCAGTATTTGCAGGTCCGGCGAACGATCCGAAAGGCCGTGTTGCCGCTCTGCGTGTTCCGGGCGGCGCATCGTTGACCCGTAAGCAGATCGACGAATACGGTAACTTCGTTAAAATCTACGGCGCGAAAGGTCTGGCTTACATCAAAGTTAACGAACGCGCGAAAGGTCTGGAAGGTATCAATAGCCCGGTAGCGAAGTTCCTTAATGCAGAAATCATCGAAGCCATCCTGGAGCGTACTGGCGCGCAAGATGGCGATATGATTTTCTTCGGTGCCGACAACAAGAAAATTGTTGCCGACGCGATGGGCGCACTGCGCCTGAAAGTGGGTAAAGACCTTGGTCTGACCGACGAAAGCAAATGGGCACCGCTGTGGGTTATCGACTTCCCGATGTTTGAAGACGACGGTGAAGGCGGCCTGACAGCAATGCACCATCCGTTCACCTCACCGAAAGACATGACGGCAGCAGAACTGAAAGCTGCACCGGAAAATGCGGTGGCTAACGCTTACGATATGGTCATCAATGGTTACGAAGTGGGCGGTGGTTCTGTGCGTATCCATAATGGTGATATGCAGCAGACGGTGTTTGGTATTCTGGGTATCAACGAAGAGGAACAGCGCGAGAAATTCGGCTTCCTGCTCGACGCCCTGAAATACGGTACTCCGCCGCACGCAGGTTTGGCATTCGGTCTTGACCGTCTGACGATGCTGCTGACCGGCACCGACAATATCCGTGACGTTATCGCCTTCCCGAAAACCACGGCGGCAGCGTGTTTGATGACTGAAGCGCCGAGCTTTGCTAACCCGACTGCACTGGCTGAGCTGAGCATTCAGGTTGTGAAGAAGGCTGAGAATAACTGATATGGCTTATAAGCGTCCCGTTTCGATCTTAGTGGTCATCTACGCACAAGATACGAAACGGGTGCTGATGTTGCAGCGGCGTGACGATCCCGATTTCTGGCAGTCGGTAACCGGCAGCGTGGAAGAGGGTGAAACCGCGCCGCAAGCTGCCATGCGCGAAGTAAAGGAAGAGGTCACCATTGATGTTGTCGCTGAACAACTGACCTTAATTGACTGTCAGCGCACGGTAGAGTTTGAAATTTTTTCACATTTACGTCATCGCTATGCGCCGGGCGTGACGCGTAATACGGAATCATGGTTCTGTCTTGCGCTTCCGCACGAGCGCCAGATCGTTTTCACTGAACATCTGGCTTACAAGTGGCTTGATGCGTCTGCTGCGGCGGCGCTCACTAAGTCCTGGAGCAACCGGCAGGCGATTGAACAGTTTGTAATTAACGCTGCCTGAACAGGCAGGGCTATCTGGAGATATTTTTATGGCAGGTCATAGTAAATGGGCCAACACCAGACATCGTAAAGCTGCGCAGGATGCTAAGCGCGGTAAAATCTTCACTAAAATCATTCGTGAGCTGGTAACCGCGGCTAAGCTGGGCGGTGGTGATCCGGACGCTAACCCGCGTTTGCGTGCAGCAATTGATAAAGCACTGTCTAACAACATGACCCGTGACACTCTGAACCGCGCAATTGCACGAGGTGTGGGCGGTGATGATGATGCAAACATGGAAACCATCATCTACGAAGGTTACGGTCCTGGCGGCACGGCAATCATGATTGAATGTCTGTCTGACAACCGCAACCGTACCGTTGCTGAAGTGCGTCATGCATTCAGCAAATGTGGCGGTAACCTCGGTACTGATGGTTCCGTAGCTTATTTGTTCAGCAAAAAAGGCGTGATCTCCTTCGAGAAAGGCGATGAAGACACCATCATGGAAGCAGCCCTGGAAGCCGGTGCTGAAGACGTTGTGACCTATGATGACGGCGCGATTGATGTCTACACTGCATGGGAAGAAATGGGCAAAGTACGCGACGCTCTGGAAGCGGCAGGTCTGAAAGCAGACAGCGCGGAAGTTTCCATGATCCCGTCCACCAAAGCTGATATGGATGCAGAAACCGCACCGAAACTGATGCGTCTGATCGATATGCTGGAAGATTGCGACGACGTGCAGGAAGTTTACCATAACGGTGAAATCTCTGATGAGGTTGCAGCGACTCTCTGATGAGGCCTGCTAAACAGCAAAACGGAGACGCGTGATGGCTATTATTCTCGGCATTGACCCGGGTTCGCGCGTGACCGGCTATGGCGTCATCCGCCAGGTAGGCAGGCAACTGTCCTACCTGGGTAGCGGATGCATACGCACCAAAGTGGATGATTTACCGTCTCGTCTGAAGCTCATCTATGCGGGCGTGACGGAAATCATCACCCAATTCCAGCCTGATTATTTCGCCATTGAACAGGTCTTTATGGCGAAGAACGCTGACTCAGCCCTGAAACTGGGGCAGGCGCGCGGCGTGGCGATTGTGGCGGCGGTGAATCAGGAATTGCCGGTATTTGAATATGCGGCACGTCAGGTAAAGCAAACAGTGGTAGGTATTGGTAGTGCCGAAAAAAGCCAGGTGCAGCATATGGTCCGCACCTTGCTGAAACTGCCCGCTAATCCACAGGCGGATGCCGCCGATGCGCTGGCGATTGCCATCACCCACTGCCACGTTAGTCAGAATGCGATGCAAATGAGCGAATCGCGACTGAACCTGGCGAGAGGGCGACTGCGTTAAGTTATACCGCCTCGGTCAGTTCAGGCTGAGGCGTTTCAACTCCCACCGCGTGAATCAACACCAAACCCGGATGATGCCACAAACTGGCTGGCGTGACGGTTTTACGCTCCCACGGAATAGAACCTAAGAACCAGAATTTCCAGAAAGTGAGTTTTGCATTTGGATTGCTATTTAACAATTCTCCAAACGTCTCTATTTCACCCACCGGAATACATAGCGCCTCTTTATAAATATCAAAAACAAATTTTGAACAGAACTGGCGCGAAGATTCGTATTTAAAACCGGTGTGGTAAATTTTGCGTAGCCGGGAAGGAACCTGTTCAACAATTCGTTGATTTTGTTGTTCTGTTAGTCCGGCGTCTAATCGCTTTATAGCATAGCGTTGATTAGCAGAGCGTTTAATAAAACGGGATAGCGTAGTGATGGTTGAGAGGGGAACACGGCTTTCTGCAACCAGAAAGTCTTCACCGTTATGACCGATAATGATCCCGACGTGATTACTCCAGCAATTTGATGCAGCTGATATTTGACCAAATAAGGCAGCACTTATACATGTAAAGACGATATCACCAATTTCATATTCAGCAGGATAATTAATATTCACGTTGTCATTCCATTGAAATAGATATGAATATACGTAATAGCATAAAAAATTTATTTTTTTCAGGGGTCGCAATGTGTATTTTTATTACACATTTCTTCGCTGAATATGTAATATTTAAATATTTGCTTCCAATATAATCTGTAGAATAAATTATACTGCGCCATTTTTCAGATCATCGAGACACCTCGCAAGTTTTCTTCATCCTTCGCTGGATATCTATCCAGCATTTTTTTATCATACAGCATTATCTTTGATTCATTACGCAGGAGCGTCATGTGATAGGCAGACTCAGAGGCATCATCATTGAAAAACAACCCCCGCTGGTGTTAATTGAAGTGGGCGGCGTAGGCTATGAAGTGCATATGCCGATGACCTGTTTTTATGAACTCCCTGAAGCGGGTCAGGAAGCGATCGTTTTCACCCACTTTGTGGTGCGTGAAGACGCGCAACTGCTGTACGGTTTTAACAATAAACAAGAGCGCACGTTGTTCAAAGAGTTGATCAAAACCAACGGCGTCGGCCCGAAGTTGGCGCTGGCGATCCTCTCCGGAATGTCAGCGCAGCAGTTCGTTAATGCCGTTGAGCGTGAAGAAGTGGGGGCACTGGTGAAACTGCCGGGTATTGGCAAAAAAACCGCCGAACGCTTGATTGTCGAAATGAAAGACCGATTTAAAGGTTTGCATGGCGATCTCTTTACGCCAGCCGCCGACCTGGTACTCACGTCTCCTGCCAGCCCGGCGACCGACGATGCTGAACAGGAAGCGGTTGCTGCGCTGGTGGCACTGGGCTATAAACCACAAGAAGCAAGCCGCATGGTGAGCAAAATCGCTCGCCCTGACGCCAGCAGTGAAACATTAATTCGCGAAGCCCTACGCGCCGCGTTATGAGGTAAAGGATGATTGAAGCAGACCGTCTGATTTCTGCCGGTACCACTTTGCCGGAAGATGTGGCAGATCGCGCCATTCGCCCTAAATTACTGGAAGAGTATGTTGGTCAGCCGCAGGTTCGTTCGCAGATGGAGATTTTCATCAAAGCAGCGAAACTGCGCGGCGATGCCCTCGATCATCTATTGATTTTTGGTCCTCCGGGGTTGGGTAAAACTACGCTTGCCAATATTGTCGCCAATGAAATGGGCGTTAATTTACGCACGACTTCTGGTCCGGTGCTGGAAAAGGCGGGCGATCTGGCAGCAATGCTCACTAACCTTGAACCACACGATGTACTGTTTATTGATGAGATCCACCGTCTTTCACCAGTGGTGGAAGAGGTGTTGTATCCGGCAATGGAAGATTACCAACTGGATATCATGATTGGTGAAGGTCCGGCGGCACGCTCCATTAAAATTGATTTGCCGCCGTTTACCCTGATTGGTGCAACCACGCGCGCAGGTTCGCTGACATCACCGTTGCGCGATCGTTTTGGTATTGTGCAACGTCTGGAGTTTTATCAGGTGCCGGATCTGCAATATATCGTCAGTCGCAGCGCACGCTTTATGGGGCTTGAGATGAGTGATGACGGCGCGCTGGAAGTTGCTCGTCGTGCGCGCGGTACGCCACGTATTGCCAACCGTCTGCTGCGTCGAGTGCGTGATTTCGCTGAAGTGAAGCACGATGGCACCATCTCGGCAGATATCGCTGCTCAGGCGCTGGATATGTTGAATGTCGATGCTGAAGGTTTCGATTATATGGACCGCAAATTGTTGCTGGCGGTAATCGATAAGTTCTTTGGTGGGCCGGTAGGTCTGGATAACCTGGCGGCAGCCATTGGCGAAGAACGTGAAACCATTGAGGATGTACTGGAACCTTATTTGATTCAGCAAGGCTTTTTGCAGCGTACACCGCGCGGGCGTATGGCGACAGTGCGGGCGTGGAACCACTTCGGCATCACGCCGCCAGAAATGCCGTAAGTCGGATTGGTCGCTCGAGCCGCATCCGACACTGGCAGTGTGCCTGATGCGACGCTGTTCGCGTCTTATCAGGCCTACCAGAGATAGCGAACCGCAGGTGGGATAAGGCGCTCGCGCCGCATCCGACAAATGTGTTCAGCGACAGATTAGCTGGCCTGCTTTTTCATCATACTGATAATAAATAACAGTGCCGCGCATAGCACCACCGACGGGCCTGCAGGTGTATCGTAAAATGCGGAAAAGGTTAAACCGCCAGTCACTGCCACCATCCCCACCAAAACAGCGACACCAGCCATCTGTTCCGGCGTGCGGGCAAAGCGACGTGCAGTAGCAGCAGGAATAATCAGCAGTGAAGTAATAATCAACGCGCCGACGAATTTCATCGCTACACCAATCGTCAATGCCGTCACCAGCATCAACAACAATTTCACGCGCTGTAATTTCACACCATCAACAAACGCCAGATCCGGGCTAATCGTCATCGACAGCAAATTGCGCCATTGCCAGAACAAAATAGCCACCACGATGACCACGCCAATCGCAATAGAGATGAGATCTTCTGGCGTCACTGCCAGTAAATCACCGAACAGGTAAGCCATCAAATCAACACGAATATTAGACATCAGACTAACGACCACCAGGCCCAGCGACAGGGCACTGTGCGCCATAATCCCTAATAACGTGTCGATCGCCAGCTGTGGACGCTTCTCCAGCCATACCAGACCGCCCGCCAGCAGCAGCGTAACGGCAATCACCGCATAGAATGGATTCACGTCCAGCAACAAACCAAACGCGACGCCAAGTAATGAGGCATGAGCCAGCGTATCACCGAAATAAGACATACGACGCCAGACTACAAACGAACCCAGCGGACCCGCGGCACAGGCGAGCATGATCCCGGCTAACCAACCGGGAAATAATAATTCAATCATGAGCGATCATTTCCCCGACGCAAAACAATTCGTCCCTGTAAATCGTGACGATGATTATGATGATGGCGATAGATACCCAGTTGTTCAGCACCACGAGGACCAAACATAGAAATAAACTCCGGATGCAGGGAAACAACTTCCGGTGTGCCGGAACAACAAATGTGGTGATTCAGGCAAAGCACTTCATCGGTTTTTGCCATTACCAGATGCAGATCGTGAGATACCATTAAAACGCCACAATCCAGTTCGCGACGCAGTTGGTCAATAAGGTCATATAACGCCACCTGACCATTCACATCCACGCCCTGAGTGGGTTCATCCAGCACTAATAATTGCGGTCGATTTAACAATGCTCGCGCTAACAGTACACGCTGCGTTTCGCCACCCGAGAGCTTTTGCATCGGTGCGTTAATCAGATGCCCGGCCTGGACACGTTTCAGTGCAGGCAAAATATCTTCTTTATGTGTGCCAGGGCGTAAGCGTAAAAAACGGTTTACGGTCAGTGGCAACGTGGTGTCGAGATACAGCTTCTGCGGTACATAGCCGATGCGCAGTTTTCCGTTGCGCTTGATAACCCCTTCATCGGGTGTTACCAGCCCGAGCACTACCCGTACCAGTGTCGACTTACCTGCGCCGTTTGGCCCAAGTAAAGTCAAAATTTTTCCAGGTTTAAGTTCCAGCGACACATCAGAGAGGACGCGGCGTTGGCCAAAAGAAACCGAGACATTTTCCAGGGAAACCAGACTTGTCATGTTAATTTTAGTCTTGCAGTAGTCATGAAATGTTATAATATCACACTTCTCATATTCATTACGATGATTGGTCGCATTATGTTACATAAAAAAACGCTTCTTTTCGCAGCATTATCCGCCGCTCTCTGGGGCGGTGCAACACAGGCCGCAGATGCTGCCGTTGTCGCTTCGCTTAAACCCGTTGGGTTCATCGCTTCTGCCATTGCTGATGGGGTAACAGAAACGGAGGTTTTACTACCTGACGGGGCTTCAGAACATGATTATTCACTGCGTCCATCAGATGTAAAACGCTTACAGAACGCGGACTTAGTCGTTTGGGTTGGCCCGGAGATGGAAGCGTTCATGCAAAAACCGGTAAGTAAATTACCTGAAGCGAAACAGGTAACGATTGCGCAGCTAGAGAATGTGAAACCGCTGCTGATGAAAAGTATTCACGGCGATGATGATGATCACGACCACGCGGAAAAAAGTGACGAAGATCACCATCACGGCGATTTCAACATGCATCTTTGGCTTTCCCCAGAGATAGCGCGGGCTACAGCGGTTGCAATCCATGGAAAATTAGTGGAACTTATGCCGCAAAGTCGAGCCAAACTTGACGCCAACCTGAAGGATTTTGAGGCACAATTAGCCTCAACCGAAAAGCAGGTTGGTAACGAGCTCGCGCCGCTCAAGGGGAAAGGTTATTTCGTTTTTCACGATGCTTACGGCTATTTCGAAAAACAGTTCGGACTGACACCGCTTGGTCATTTTACCGTTAACCCTGAGATTCAACCTGGCGCGCAGCGTTTACATGAAATAAGAACACAGTTGGTTGAGCAAAAAGCAACCTGCGTTTTTGCTGAGCCACAGTTCAGGCCAGCGGTCGTTGAGAGCGTCGCACGAGGGACATCCGTTCGTATGGGAACGTTGGATCCCCTGGGGACGAATATCAAACTGGGTAAAACAAGCTATTCAGAATTCCTGAATCAATTAGCCAACCAGTATGCGAGCTGCCTGAAAGGAGATTAATGAGGAAGTGATTACGTGCAACAGATAGCCCGCTCTGTCGCCCTGGCGTTTAATAATTTACCGCGACCACACCGCGTTATGTTGGGGTCGCTCACCGTTCTTACTCTGGCCGTCGCTGTCTGGCGGCCCTATGTTTATCACCGCGATGCCACGCCAATTGTCAAAACCATTGAGCTGGAACAGAACGAAATTCGTTCGCTCTTACCTGAAGCCAGTGAGCCGATTGATCAAGCTGCACAA
The DNA here is from genome assembly GCF_011754335.1 of Escherichia sp. E.sYA108. Lineage (NCBI taxonomy): Bacteria > Pseudomonadati > Pseudomonadota > Gammaproteobacteria > Enterobacterales > Enterobacteriaceae > Escherichia > Escherichia sp. E.sYA108. The sequence continues at coordinate 2,201,968 of NZ_JAAQVZ010000001.1, forward strand.
GAAGATGAAGCCATTCCCCAGGACGAACTGGATGACAAAATCGCCGGTGAAGCGGGCGTGCATGAATATGTTGTTTCCACTGGCGATACGCTAAGCAGCATTCTCAATCAGTATGGTATTGATATGGGTGATATCACCCAACTGGCTGCTGCCGACAAAGAATTGCGTAACCTGAAAATCGGTCAACAACTCTCCTGGACATTAACCGCGGACGGCGAACTGCAGCGCCTCACCTGGGAAGTGTCTCGTCGTGAAACCCGAACCTATGACCGTACTGCCGCTAACGGTTTTAAAATGACCAGCGAAATGCAGCAAGGAGAGTGGGTCAACAATCTGCTGAAAGGTACCGTCGGGGGAAGCTTTGTTGCCAGCGCCAGAAACGCCGGTTTAACCAGCGCCGAAGTGAGCGCAGTGATTAAAGCCATGCAGTGGCAAATGGATTTCCGCAAACTGAAAAAAGGCGATGAATTTGCGGTGTTAATGTCACGAGAAATGCTTGATGGTAAACGTGAGCAAAGCCAGCTGCTGGGCGTACGTTTGCGTTCAGAAGGTAAAGATTATTACGCAATCCGCGCTGAAGATGGCAAATTCTACGATCGTAACGGTACTGGTCTGGCGAAAGGATTCTTGCGATTCCCGACGGCGAAACAGTTCCGTATCTCATCTAACTTTAACCCGCGTCGTACTAATCCGGTGACCGGTCGCGTTGCGCCACACAGAGGTGTTGATTTTGCCATGCCACAAGGTACGCCAGTGCTTTCAGTGGGTGACGGTGAAGTGGTGGTTGCCAAACGTAGTGGCGCAGCAGGTTATTATGTGGCTATTCGTCATGGTCGCAGCTACACCACGCGTTATATGCACTTGCGCAAGATCCTGGTGAAACCGGGACAGAAGGTGAAACGTGGCGACCGTATCGCGCTTTCCGGTAATACCGGACGTTCAACCGGGCCGCATCTGCACTATGAAGTATGGATAAACCAGCAGGCCGTAAACCCGCTGACGGCAAAACTGCCGCGTACCGAAGGGCTGACCGGCTCCGATCGTCGCGAATTCCTGGCACAGGCCAAAGAGATTGTGCCGCAGCTACGGTTTGATTAATTAACATCCATTCGCAGCCGGTACGCAGTCAGTACCGGCTTTTTTATTTGGTGCGGGGCAAGTTGCGCCGCTACACTATCACCAGATTGATTTTTGCCTTATCCGAAACTGGAAAAGCATGGAAACGAAAAAAAATAATAGCGAATACATTCCTGAGTTTGATAAATCCTTTCGCCACCCGCGCTACTGGGGAGCATGGCTGGGCGTAGCAGCGATGGCGGGTATCGCTTTAACGCCGCCAAAGTTCCGTGATCCCATTCTGGCACGGCTGGGACGTTTTGCCGGACGACTGGGAAAAAGCTCACGCCGTCGTGCGTTAATCAATCTGTCGCTCTGCTTTCCAGAATGTAGTGAAGCTGAACGCGAAGCGATTGTAGATGAGATGTTTGCCACCGCGCCGCAAGCGATGGTAATGATGGCTGAGTTGGCAATACGCGGGCCGGAGAAAATTCAGCCGCGCGTTGACTGGCAAGGGCTGGAGATCATCGAAGAGATACGACGTAATAACGAGAAAGTGATTTTTCTGGTGCCGCACGGTTGGGCCGTCGATATTCCTGCCATGCTGATGGCCTCGCAAGGGCAGAAAATGGCAGCGATGTTCCATAATCAGGGCAACCCGGTTTTTGATTATGTCTGGAACACGGTGCGCCGTCGCTTTGGTGGTCGTCTGCATGCGAGAAATGATGGTATTAAACCATTCATCCAGTCGGTACGTCAGGGTTACTGGGGATATTATTTACCCGATCAGGATCATGGCCCAGAACACAGCGAATTTGTTGATTTCTTTGCCACCTATAAAGCGACGTTGCCCGCGATTGGTCGTTTGATGAAAGTGTGCCGTGCGCGCGTTGTACCGCTATTTCCGATTTATGATGGCAAGACGCATCGTCTGACGATTCAGGTGCGCCCACCGATGGATGATCTGTTAGAGGCGGATGATCATACGATTGCGCGGCGGATGAATGAAGAAGTCGAGATTTTTGTTGGTCCGCGACCAGAACAATACACCTGGATATTAAAATTGCTGAAAACTCGCAAACCGGGCGAAATCCAACCGTATAAGCGCAAAGATCTTTATCCCATCAAATAAAAAATGCCTCTCGCGAGGAGAGGCCTTCGACTGATGATAAGTTCAAGTTTGCTTCAGAAGATTCGAAATCTGTTGAATTATCATTGAACTGTAGGCCGGATGAGGCGTTTTCGCCGCATCCGGCAACGTACTTACTCTACCGTTAAAATACGCGTGGTATTAGTAGAACCCACGGTACTCATCACGTCGCCCTGGGTGACAATCACCAGGTCACCAGACATCAAGTAACCTTTATCACGCAGCAGATTAACCGCTTCGCTGGCAGCTGCTACACCGTCATTAGCGCTATCAAAGTGCACCGGCGTAACGCCGCGATAGAGAGCAGTCAGGTTCAGCGTACGTTCATGGCGTGACATGGCGAAAATTGGCAGACCAGAGCTGATACGGGAGGTCATCAGCGCGGTACGACCCGATTCGGTCATGGTGATGATCGCCGTAACGCCTTTCAGGTGGTTAGCCGCGTACATTGCTGACATGGCAATAGCTTCTTCCACATTGTCGAACTGAACGTCCAGACGGTGTTTAGAAACGTTGATGCTCGGGATTTTTTCCGCCCCCAGGCAAACGCGCGCCATGGCTGCAACAGTTTCTGACGGGTATTGACCAGCAGCAGTTTCTGCCGACAGCATCACAGCGTCAGTACCATCCAGAACGGCGTTTGCTACGTCCATGACTTCTGCACGCGTCGGCATCGGGTTAGTAATCATTGACTCCATCATCTGGGTCGCCGTGATTACCGCGCGGTTAAGCTGACGCGCACGACGGATCAACGCTTTCTGAATGCCGACCAGTTCCGGATCGCCAATTTCCACACCGAGGTCGCCGCGAGCAACCATTACCACGTCAGAGGCGAGGATGATGTCATCCATTGCCTCCTGGCTGCAAACGGCTTCCGCACGTTCAACCTTGGCAACAATTTTCGCATCACATCCTGCATCGCGTGCCAGACGACGGGCATAGTTCAGATCTTCGCCGCAGCGTGGGAAGGAGACAGCCAGGTAATCTACGCCAATCAACGCCGCAGTCTTAATGTCTGCTTTGTCTTTTTCGGTCAGCGCTTCAGCTGACAAACCGCCGCCAAGTTTGTTGATACCTTTATTGTTGGAGAGGGGACCACCGACGGTCACTTCGGTGAACACTTTCATGCCCTGGACTTCCAGTACTTTTAACTGGACGCGACCATCGTCCAGCAGCAGGATGTCACCAGGCACAACGTCAGCAGGCAGGCCTTTGTAGTCGATACCGACTTTTTCTTTGTCGCCTTCACCTTTACCCAGGTTGGCGTCGAGCAGGAATTTATCCCCAATATTGAGGAAAACTTTGCCTTCTTTAAAGGTGGATACACGGATTTTGGGCCCCTGGAGGTCACCCAGAATAGCCACATGACGCCCCAGTTTTGCGGCAATCTCACGAACTTTATCCGCGCGCATTTTGTGATCTTCAGGCGAGCCGTGAGAAAAATTCATACGTACAACGTTGGCACCCGCCGCGATAACTTTTTCAAGGTTATTATCGCGATCTGTTGCCGGGCCTAACGTGGTAACGATTTTAGTTCTGCGAAGCCTTCTGGACATGTAATACTCCGTTGACTGAAACAACCAGGTGTTGCTTGAACATGAAATCCGAATGAAATAACGCCGCGATGGCGATAAATTAATCTCATTCGGATGTCGTATAAGATTAGGACAGTGACAGTCGTTTTTAGCGATCGTCACTTAAATTAAGTAACTGCTTATCAAAACGCGATTCCTTCAGCGCTTCCTTGACCCGCTTCAAGTTATCTCTGAATTTTGTACCGCGCCGCAAAGTAAATCCTGTCGCCAGCACATCTATCACGGTCAGCTGTGCAAGTCGAGAAACCATGGGCATATAAATGTCAGTATCTTCCGGTACGTCGAGAGTAATTGCCAGCGTTGCTTCCCGGGCGAGCGGGGTACCCGCAGAGGTGAGGGCAATTACCATAGCGTCGTTTTCGCGTGCCAGCTGCGCCAGCTCGACCAGATTTTTTGTTCTTCCCGTGTGAGAAATCAGCACCACCACGTCCCCGTCGCTACAATTCATACAACTCATGCGTTGCAGCACGATATCATCGGAGTACACCACCGGAACATTAAAACGAAAGAACTTATTCATCGCATCGTGGGCAACGGCGGCTGAAGAACCTAATCCGAAAAAGGCGATTTTTTTTGCCTGAGTGAGCAAGTCGACGGCGCGGTTGATGGCAGATTTATCCAGTGAATGACGGACATGATCGAGCGTTGCCATTGCGGACTCAAATATTTTCCCCGTGTATGATTCAACGCTGTCATCTTCATTGACGTTGCGATTAACATAGGGAGTGCCATTCGCCAGACTTTGTGCCAGATGAAGTTTAAAATCAGGAAAACCGCGTGTGTCCATGCTGCGACAGAAACGATTCACCGTCGGTTCGCTAACATTGGCTTCCAGCGCCAGAGCAGCAATACTCGAATGGATCGCGTTATCGGGCGAAGCCAGAATGACCTCGGCAACTTTGCGCTCAGATTTGCTCAAATGTTCCAGCTGAGACTGGATTTTTTCCAGCATATTCATGATGTAAAGAGACTCACGGGTAATGACGATTTCCGCTCTGAAAGAAATCGAAATGCAGTTTTGTCAGATATTACGCCTGTGTGCTGTGTTAATGACAAAAGCAGATAAAAAAGTTGTTATTTTTTTTCATAACATGATCAGTGTCAGATTTTTACCCAATGGAAAACGATGATTTTTTTATCAGTTTTGCCGCACTTTGCGCGCTTTTACCGTAATCGCACGGGTGGATAAGCGTTTACAGTTTTCGCAAGCTCGTAAAAGCAGTACAGTGCACCGTAAGAAAATTACAAGTATACCCTGGCTTAAGTACCGGGTTAGTTAACTTAAGGAGAATGACATGGCGGTAACGCAAACAGCCCAGGCCTGTGACCTGGTCATTTTCGGCGCGAAAGGCGACCTTGCGCGTCGTAAATTGCTGCCTTCCCTGTATCAACTGGAAAAAGCCGGTCAGCTCAACCCGGACACCCGGATTATCGGCGTAGGGCGTGCTGACTGGGATAAAGCGGCTTATACCAAAGTTGTCCGCGAGGCGCTCGAAACTTTCATGAAAGAAACCATTGATGAAGGTTTATGGGACACCCTGAGTGCACGTCTGGATTTTTGTAATCTTGATGTCAATGACACTGCTGCATTCAGCCGTCTCGGCGCGATGCTGGATCAAAAAAATCGTATCACCATTAACTACTTTGCCATGCCGCCCAGCACTTTTGGCGCAATTTGCAAAGGGCTTGGTGAGGCAAAACTGAATGCTAAACCGGCACGCGTAGTCATGGAGAAACCGCTGGGGACGTCGCTGGCGACCTCGCAGGAAATCAACGATCAGGTTGGCGAATACTTCGAGGAGTGCCAGGTTTACCGTATCGACCACTATCTTGGTAAAGAAACAGTGCTGAACCTGTTGGCGCTGCGTTTTGCTAACTCTCTGTTTGTGAACAACTGGGACAATCGCACCATTGATCATGTTGAGATTACCGTGGCAGAAGAAGTGGGGATCGAAGGGCGCTGGGGCTATTTTGATAAAGCCGGTCAGATGCGCGACATGATCCAGAACCACCTGCTGCAAATTCTTTGCATGATTGCGATGTCTCCGCCGTCTGACCTGAGCGCAGACAGCATCCGCGATGAAAAAGTGAAAGTACTGAAGTCTCTGCGCCGCATCGACCGCTCCAACGTGCGCGAAAAAACCGTACGCGGGCAATATACTGCGGGCTTCGCTCAGGGCAAAAAAGTGCCGGGCTATCTGGAAGAAGAGGGCGCGAACAAGAGCAGCAATACAGAAACCTTCGTGGCGATCCGCGTCGACATTGATAACTGGCGCTGGGCCGGTGTGCCATTCTACCTGCGTACTGGTAAACGTCTACCGACCAAATGTTCTGAAGTCGTGGTCTATTTCAAAACACCTGAACTGAATCTGTTTAAAGAGTCGTGGCAGGATCTGCCGCAGAATAAACTGACTATCCGTCTGCAACCTGATGAAGGCGTGGATATCCAGGTACTGAATAAAGTTCCTGGCCTTGACCACAAACATAACCTGCAAATCACCAAGCTGGATCTGAGCTATTCAGAAACTTTTAATCAAACGCATCTGGCAGATGCCTATGAACGTCTGCTGCTGGAAACCATGCGTGGTATTCAGGCACTGTTTGTACGTCGTGATGAAGTGGAAGAAGCCTGGAAATGGGTAGACTCCATTACTGAGGCGTGGGCGATGGACAATGATGCGCCGAAACCGTATCAGGCCGGAACCTGGGGCCCCGTTGCCTCGGTGGCGATGATTACCCGTGACGGTCGTTCCTGGAATGAGTTTGAGTAATATCTGGGCTTATCCTTTATGGTTATTTTACCGGTAACATGATCTTGCACAGATTGTAGAACAATTTTTACACTTTCAGGCCTCGTGCGGATTCACCCACGAGGCTTTTTTTATTACACTGACTGAAACGTTTTTGCCCTATGAGCTCCGGTTACAGGCGTTTCAGTCATGAATCCTCTGAATGAAACGTGTTGTGAATCATCCTGCTCTGACAACTCAATTTCAGGAGCCTTTATGAATCCACAATTGTTACGCGTAACAAATCGAATCATTGAACGTTCGCGCGAGACTCGCTCTGCTTACCTCGCCCGGATAGAACAAGCGAAAACCTCGACCGTTCATCGTTCGCAGTTGGCATGCGGTAACCTGGCACACGGTTTCGCTGCCTGCCAGCCAGAAGACAAAGCCTCTTTGAAAAGCATGTTGCGTAACAATATCGCCATCATCACCTCCTATAACGACATGCTCTCCGCTCACCAGCCTTATGAACACTATCCGGAAATCATTCGTAAAGCCCTGCATGAAGCGAATGCGGTTGGTCAGGTTGCGGGCGGTGTTCCGGCGATGTGTGATGGTGTCACCCAGGGGCAGGATGGAATGGAATTGTCGCTGTTAAGCCGCGAAGTGATTGCGATGTCTGCGGCGGTGGGGCTGTCCCATAACATGTTTGATGGTGCTCTGTTTCTCGGTGTGTGCGACAAGATTGTCCCAGGTCTGACCATGGCAGCCCTGTCGTTTGGTCATTTGCCTGCGGTGTTTGTGCCGTCTGGACCGATGGCAAGCGGTTTGCCAAATAAAGAAAAAGTGCGTATTCGCCAGCTTTATGCCGAAGGTAAAGTGGACCGCATGGCATTACTGGAGTCAGAAGCCGCGTCTTATCATGCGCCGGGAACATGTACTTTCTACGGTACTGCCAACACCAACCAGATGGTGGTGGAGTTTATGGGGATGCAGTTGCCAGGCTCTTCTTTTGTTCATCCGGATTCTCCGCTGCGCGATGCTTTGACCGCTGCAGCTGCGCGCCAGGTTACGCGCATGACCGGTAATGGTAATGAATGGATGCCGATCGGTAAGATGATCGATGAGAAAGTGGTGGTGAACGGTATCGTTGCACTGCTGGCGACCGGTGGTTCCACTAACCACACCATGCACCTGGTGGCGATGGCGCGCGCAGCCGGTATTCAGATTAACTGGGATGACTTCTCTGACCTTTCTGATGTTGTACCGCTGATGGCACGTCTCTACCCGAACGGTCCGGCCGATATTAACCACTTCCAGGCGGCAGGTGGCGTACCGGTTCTGGTACGTGAACTGCTCAAAGCAGGCCTGCTGCATGAAGATGTCAATACGGTGGCAGGCTTTGGTCTGTCTCGTTATACCCTTGAACCATGGCTGAATAATGGTGAACTGGACTGGCGGGAAGGGGCAGAAAAATCACTCGACAACAATGTGATCGCGTCCTTCGAACAACCTTTCTCTCATCATGGTGGGACAAAAGTGTTAAGCGGTAACCTGGGCCGAGCGGTTATGAAAACCTCTGCCGTGCCGGTAGAGAACCAGGTGATTGAAGCGCCAGCGGTTGTTTTTGAAAGCCAGCATGACGTTATGCCGGCCTTTGAAGCGGGTTTACTGGACCGCGATTGTGTCGTTGTTGTCCGTCATCAGGGGCCAAAAGCGAACGGAATGCCAGAATTACATAAACTCATGCCGCCACTTGGTGTATTATTGGACCGGTGTTTCAAAATTGCGTTAGTTACCGATGGACGACTCTCCGGCGCTTCAGGTAAAGTGCCGTCAGCTATCCACGTAACACCAGAAGCCTACGATGGCGGGCTGCTGGCAAAAGTGCGCGACGGGGACATCATTCGTGTGAATGGACAGACAGGCGAACTGACGCTGCTGGTAGACGAAGCGGAACTGGCTGCTCGCGAACCGCACATTCCTGACCTGAGCGCGTCACGCGTGGGAACAGGACGTGAATTATTCAGCGCCTTGCGTGAAAAACTGTCCGGTGCCGAACAGGGCGCAACCTGTATCACTTTTTAAGACGACAAATTTGTAATCAGGCGAGAGAAAACTCTGATGAAAAACTGGAAAACAAGTGCAGAATCAATCCTGACCACCGGCCCGGTTGTACCGGTTATCGTGGTAAAAAAACTGGAACACGCGGTGCCGATGGCAAAAGCGTTGGTTGCTGGTGGGGTGCGCGTTCTGGAAGTGACTCTGCGTACCGAGTGCGCAGTTGACGCTATCCGTGCTATCGCCAAAGAAGTGCCTGAAGCGATTGTGGGTGCCGGTACGGTGCTGAATCCACAGCAGCTGGCAGAAGTCACTGAAGCAGGTGCACAGTTTGCAATTAGCCCGGGTCTGACCGAGCCGCTGCTGAAAGCTGCTACCGAAGGGACTATTCCTCTGATTCCGGGGATCAGCACTGTTTCCGAACTGATGCTGGGTATGGACTACGGTTTGAAAGAGTTCAAATTCTTCCCGGCTGAAGCTAACGGCGGTGTGAAAGCCCTGCAGGCGATCGCGGGTCCGTTCTCTCAGGTCCGTTTCTGCCCGACAGGTGGTATTTCTCCGGCTAACTACCGTGACTACCTGGCGCTGAAAAGCGTGCTGTGCATCGGTGGTTCCTGGCTGGTTCCGGCAGATGCGCTGGAAGCGGGCGATTACGACCGCATTACTAAGCTGGCGCGTGAAGCTGTAGAAGGCGCTAAGCTGTAAAAGTCAAAATGCCCGATCGAGGATCGGGCATTTTTGTAGCGTTTTTTTGCCGGGTTTAACCCTGTACTTTTACCTGTCCGGCGGCGTGCTTCGCGCGTTCAATGGCGTCAACAACACTCTCTGCAGTAGCCAGTGCTACCCCCAGACGACGGCTGCCATCAATTTCCGGCTTACCAAATAAACGAATCTGCAAATCTGCGCCTACGGCATTCTGCACATTATCAAACGTGACATTCTGACTGGTCAGTTGCGGCAGGATAACGGCAGAAGCAGCAGGACCATACTGGCGGATCCCGCCAACCGGAAGTCCGAGGAAGGCACGTACATGCAGGGCAAACTCCGAGAGATCCTGAGAAATTAGCGTCACCATCCCGGTGTCATGCGGGCGAGGGGAGACTTCACTGAAAATCACCTCATCACCACAGACAAACAGCTCGACACCAAACAGCCCATAACCGCCCAGTGCCAGCACCACTTTACGGGCAATCTCCTGCGCACGTTCAAGGGCAAGCGGGCTCATTTGCTGTGGTTGCCAGGATTCACGATAGTCGCCATCTTCCTGGCGATGACCTACCGGTGCACAGAAATGGACGCCATCCACCGCGCTGACGGTTAGCAGGGTAATTTCGAAGTCAAACTTAACGACGCCTTCAACAATTACGCGGCCCGCTCCGGCGCGACCACCTTGCTGAGCGTACTCCCATGCATGAGCTAGTTGCTCTGCAGAACGAATAAACGTCTGCCCTTTACCGGAAGAACTCATCACCGGTTTAACAATACAGGGGTAGCCAATGGCGGCAACCGCTTCGCGGAAAAGGTTTTCGCTATCGGCAAAACGATAAGTGGAAGTGGGCAGCTGCAGCTCTTCTGCCGCCAGGCGACGGATACCCTCGCGATTCATCGTTAATTTCGTTGCGCGAGCGCAGGGGACAACATTCAGTCCTTCCTCTTCAAGTTGGATCAGCATATCGGTGGCAATAGCTTCGATCTCCGGCACGATATAATGTGGTTTTTCCAGTTCAACCACACGGCGTAATGCATCACCATCAAGCATATTAATGACATGGGAGCGATGCGCGACATGCATGGCTGGTGCGTCGGCATAGCGATCGACGGCAATCACCTCTACGCCGAGACGCTGACACTCGATTGCCACTTCTTTACCCAGTTCACCGGAGCCTAATAACATCACGCGAGTTGCTGCCGGACGCAGCGCAGTGCCTAATAACGTCATAACGAATATCCCCTGATTAATTCCGCGCGCAGTATAAACGAAAACGTTTGCGTGTGTCTTCATTGCTGATGTTGATTTCCCAACTGAAAAGAAATATACTGTATAAAATCACAGTTATTATGAGAGGCTGCAAATGGCGGTTGAAGTTAAATACGTAGTCATTCGTGAGGGCGAAGAGAAAATGTCGTTTACCAGCAAAAAGGAAGCCGATGCTTATGACAAGATGCTTGATACGGCCGATCTGCTTGACACCTGGCTGACAAATTCTCCAGTGCAAATGGAAGACGAGCAACGTGAAGCCCTTTCGCTATGGCTGGCAGAACAAAAAGATGTGCTGAGCACCATTCTGAAAACCGGCAAATTACCGTCCCCACAGGTCGTCGGTGCTGAATCCGAAGAGGAAGATGCCTCACACGCGGCCTGAAGCAACTTGCGCTCCTGAAAATTTGTACCATGCTTTCTCCTGAATCATTGTGCTATGGAGAAAAACATGAAAAAAAGAGGGGCGTTTTTAGGGCTGTTGTTGGTTTCTGCCTGCGCATCAGTTTTCGCTGCCAATAATGAAACCAGCAAGTCGGTCACTTTCCCAAAGTGTGAAGGTCTGGATGCTGCCGGAATTGCCGCGAGCGTAAAACGTGATTACCAACAAAATCGCGTGGCGCGCTGGGCTGATGATCAAAAAATTGTCGGTCAGGCCGATCCCGTGGCATGGGTCAGTTTGCAGGACATTCAGGGGAAAGATGATAAATGGTCAGTACCGCTAACCGTGCGTGGTAAAAGTGCCGATATTCATTACCAGGTCAGCGTGGACTGCAAAGCGGGAATGGCGGAATATCAGCGGCGTTAATGGCTTCTGATAATTCGATTGACCGTTGGCGGATGCGGCGCGGGTGCCTTGTCCGCCCTACAACGCAACATAATCGTAGGCCTGAGAAGACGCAACAGCGTCGCATTGGGCAATCAGCATCAAACAGTTTCACTCAAAACGTCAAACTACTTTCACCTAAAATACCCTTATCACCTTATATACAGTGAACACCTTACCTGGCGCGAATTTCTTTGAATAACGGCCTACCGCCCCGCTTATTTGCGCATCTTTTGTCTCGATATACATTTTCTGACATCCTCATCCGCTATGCTACAGGCACTAAAAATGGTTATTGAGGAGCAAATATGGCTAACTGGTTAAATCAACTGCAATCTCTGCTTGGGCAAAGCCGTTCTTCTACCTCCTCGTCTGCGGATCAGGGATTGGGCAAACTTTTAGTGCCTGGCGCATTAGGCGGACTGGCTGGGCTGCTGGTCGCAAATAAATCAGCACGTAAACTTCTTACGAAATATGGCACAAACGCGTTACTGGTTGGCGGCGGAGCGGTAGCGGGTACGGTGCTGTGGAATAAATACAAAGATAAAATTCGCGCGGCGCATCAGGACGAACCGCAGTTTGGCGCGCAAAGTACGCCGCTGGATGAGCGTACGGAACGTTTGATCCTTGCGCTGGTCTTTGCCGCTAAAAGTGATGGTCATATTGATGCCAAAGAACGTGCGGCAATCGACCTGCAATTGCGTGAAGCCGGCGTGGAAGAACAGGGGCGTGTACTCATTGAGCAGGCAATCGAACAACCGCTGGATCCACAACGCCTGGCTACTGGGGTCCGCAATGAAGAAGAGGCGCTGGAAATCTATTTCCTGAGCTGCGCGGCTATTGATATTGATCATTTTATGGAACGCAGTTACCTGAATGCACTGGGTGATGCGCTGAAAATCCCCCAGGACGTTCGTGAAGGCATTGAACGCGATCTCGAACAGCAAAAACGTACTTTGGCGGAGTAATTCCGCTCTCTGGATAGCCTGAAGTTGACTATTTCGGGTTATCCAGAACCGCACAGCCATTTGAACAGGCTGATTTTCTCTGTCTGCATAACAGTCGATATCCGCGCCATTACCTGTCATCATCTAAGCAATGACTACCCTGTTTCGCTTGCATCCCCGATGAGTTTTGCCACCCTTATAAGATGTTTCAACCAGAAAGAACAATAACATGCTACCAAAAGCCGCCCGCATTCCCCACGCCATGACGCTTCATGGCGATACGCGCATCGATAATTACTACTGGCTGCGGGACGATACGCGTTCTCAGCCGGAAGTCCTGGACTATCTGCAACAAGAAAATAGTTACGGTCATCGGGTGATGGCCTCGCAACAAGCCTTGCAGGATCGCATCTTAAAGGAAATCATCGACCGCATTCCGCAACGAGAAGTTTCTGCGCCCTACATCAAAAATGGCTACCGCTATCGGCATATTTATGAACCAGGCTGTGAATATGCTATCTACCAGCGTCAATCGGCGTTCAGTGAAGAGTGGGACGAGTGGGAAACATTGCTCGATGCCAACAAGCGCGCGGCTCATAGTGAGTTTTATTCGATGGGCGGAATGGCGATTACGCCAGATAACACCATTATGGCACTGGCAGAAGATTTTCTTTCCCGACGGCAGTACGGCATTCGTTTTCGTAATCTGGAAACAGGTAACTGGTACCCGGAACTGCTGGATAACGTTGAACCCAGCTTTGTCTGGGCAAATGACTCCTGGACTTTCTACTATGTTCGCAAGCATCCAGTGACGCTGCTGCCTTATCAGGTCTGGCGTCACGCCATCGGTACGCCAGCATCGCAAGATAAACTGATTTACGAAGAAAAAGACGATACCTATTACGTCAGCCTGCATAAAACGACCTCGAAGCATTATGTGGTCATTCATCTGGCCAGCGCCACCACCAGTGAAGTTCGCCTGCTGGACGCGGAAATGGCCGATGCCGAGCCGTTTGTTTTTCTGCCTCGCCGCAAAGATCACGAATACAGCCTTGATCACTACCAGCATCGGTTTTATCTGCGTTCCAACCGCCACGGTAAAAACTTTGGCTTATACCGTACCCGTATGCGTGATGAGCAACAGTGGGAAGAGTTAATTCCGCCACGTGATAACATTATGCTGGAAGGGTTTACGCTGTTTACCGACTGGCTGGTGGTTGAAGAGCGTCAGCGCGGGTTAACCAGTTTGCGGCAAATTAACCGCAAGACCCGGGAAGTCATTGGCATTGCCTTTGATGATCCGGCCTATGTGACCTGGATTGCCTACAATCCAGAACCTGAAACCGCGCGATTGCGTTATGGTTATTCGTCCATGACCACACCAGATACTTTGTTTGAACTGGATATGGATACCGGTGAGCGTCGTGTATTAAAACAAACGGAAGTTCCTGGTTTTGATGCGGCGAATTACCGCAGTGAACACCTGTGGATAGTCGCCCGTGATGGCGTCGAAGTTCCGGTTTCGCTGGTCTATCATCGCAAACATTTTCGCAAAGGACACAACCCGCTGCTGGTGTATGGCTACGGTTCTTACGGCGCAAGTATTGATGCCGATTTCAGTTTTAGCCGCTTGAGTTTGTTGGATCGTGGATTTGTCTACGCCATTGTCCATGTTCGTGGCGGCGGTGAGCTGGGGCAACAATGGTACGAGGACGGTAAATTTCTGAAGAAGAAAAATACGTTTAATGATTATCTTGATGCCTGCGATGCATTGTTAAAACTGGGCTATGGCTCTCCTTCGCTCTGTTATGCGATGGGCGGGAGTGCGGGGGGTATGTTGATGGGCGTTGCGATTAATCAACGCCCGGAATTGTTCCACGGCGTTATCGCCTAGGTGCCGTTTGTTGATGTTGTAACAACAATGCTGGATGAATCAATTCCTCTTACCACCGGCGAATTTGAAGAGTGGGGGAATCCGCAGGATCCGCAATATTACGAATATATGAAAAGCTACAGCCCGTATGACAACGTCACTGCACAGGTTTATCCGCATTTACTGGTAACGACCGGTTTACACGATTCTCAGGTGCAATATTGGGAACCGGCAAAATGGGTCGCTAAATTGCGCGAGCTGAAAACCGATGACCATCTTTTATTGCTCTGTACCGACATGGACTCAGGTCATGGCGGTAAATCTGGTCGCTTTAAATCGTACGAAGGCGTAGCGATGGAATATGCTTTTCTGGTCGCGCTGGCACAGGGAACATTACCCGCTCAGTCAGCGGATTAAGTATTTTCCAGATAATGTTTCAGTGTTAAACGCAGCTCCGGGCTCATGCTGTCGAGGTTATTAAACAACCAGCGCAGATAGCCCGGATCGCGTTCGGCAACGTCGGAAACCGCTTTGCCACGGTATTTGCCAAAGGTGAAGGTCGTCATCAACGATGGACGTCCGGTGATATCGGCCATCTGTTCTGCCGTCCAGCCAGAGGTGTTCATAATATCGATAAGCAACGCGGCGGTGATATAACAGTCATACAACGCGCGGTGATGATGCAGGCCCGGCGGCGTCTGTACATTGAGCTTCCGTGTTTTATATAGCGCCATATTGCTGTACTTGATCCCTGGCCACAAACGACGGGCCAGTTTCATAGTGCAAATCCACTCACCGGGCATTTCAGGCAGTACGCGGCGGTCAAAGCTGGCGTTATGCGCGACATACCATTCACTACCGTAATAGTGCGGGATCACATCTTCAATCCACGGTTTATCGGCGACCATGGCTTCGGTGATGCGATGAATCGCCATCGCCTGTGGACTAATAGGACGATCGGGACGCACCAGGTGGCTCATGGGATTGACGATTTTTCCGTCAATGACATCAACAGAGGCAATCTCAACGATCCCTCCCTGCAAACCGCAGGTTTCTGTATCGATAATGCGCAACATGGCATGCTCCAGGCCGAAAAAGCCTAGCGTAATGGAATGATATCGCCTTGCCAACCCTGTGATGAACGCTGACCGACTAACAATAATGAACCACGATCGGCGCGAACGATGAGACGACCATGTTCATCCCATAGTGCACTGTTACCACGGGCATTTGCCATCAGCACAGCAATCGAGTACTGATGTGAAAAAAATTGTAAGCGACGGGCCGACGCCAGCAGGTCGGGTTCTCCCAGACATTGCCCTGTCGTAAACAGTGAACAGGTCGGGTCCATATCCATACCTTGCGGTTGTTCATCGACCACCGTGATGGTTCTGGAACGACGGCCCAGACATGCACCATAACTCTGATGGTAGATCCCTGGCGTTTTTCGCCACGGTGCGAACACCGCAATTCCACGAATAAAGCGATCGTTATATTCAACGGGAAGGCCGGCAATGATGGTCATTCGCAAGGTCGTTGCGGCATAACAAAGCGGGTCTAATAGCGAGAGATCGGGTGGGGCAGGAAGGGCACGTCGCGAATAATCACACCCCAGTAAAGAAAGCGATGGAAAAACTAACAGCTGACATTGTTGCCTGGCGGCGGCCCTCACAAACTCCAGATGATGAGCTACCTGTTCGGTGAGTGAGGTTTTACGAGGCTCATATTGCGCTGCTGCAACTTTCCAGAACGACATAATGACTTCCTTTTCAAAATGACTGCAAATTATGGGGGGCGGTTTAGAAAATACTCATAATTTAGCAGGCGTTATGTAAGAAAGTGTAACTATGTATAAGTTTTATTTAAGTTTGGGCTCGTAAGGTAAACGTGACAGATTGACCGAAGCCAAACGGTGGGCGATAAGCCGCTCGCGAAACCAGCTGCGCAAATGTTCAGGCTGTTCACGTTCAACCGCTTCAGCGATCACTGGCATATTGTAGCGTTCTTTAAATGCCACCCCTGCCGCCGCCAAATCGACATTCACTTTATCCATTTCTGTTTGATCCAGTTTAGCCAGATTCTTCAGCATTCTTAATCTCCTCATCATTCGCGGGCAAAAGTTACTAAGAGTGAGCCTTGATGGCAAGCCGGAATTGATGATCCTCGACTCAGACATTAGACAAGGTTATGCTCTGTAAAAAAGTTATTACAAAAAGGAATAGATAATATGGCTTCAACTGCACGCTCCCTTCGCTACGCGCTGGCAATCCTGACCACTTCGTTGGTGACACCTTCCGTCTGGGCACATGCGCATTTAACGCATCAGTATCCTGCGGCAAATGCACAAGTGACAGCAGCTCCGCAGGCAATCACTTTAAACTTCTCGGAAGGCGTTGAAACAGGATTCAGTGGTGCAAAAATCACGGGGCCAAAAAACGAAAATATTAAAACATTACCGGCGAAGCGGAATGAGCAGGACCAAAAGCAACTGATTGTTCCACTGGCCGATTCGCTGAAACCCGGAACCTACACCGTTGACTGGCATGTTGTTTCGGTGGATGGGCATAAAACGAAAGGACATTACACCTTTAGTGTGAAATAAATCATGCTGGCGTTTACCTGGATCGCGCTGCGATTTATCCATTTCACCTCGCTGATGCTGGTTTTTGGCTTCGCAATGTACGGTGCCTGGCTGGCCCCCTTAACGATTCGTCGCTTGCTGACGAAGCGTTTTCTGCGTTTACAACAGCACGCTGCCGTCTGGAGTTTGATCAGTGCCACTGCAATGCTCGCCGTTCAGGGCGGGTTGATGGGAGCGGGATGGTCAGATGTATTTTCGCCAAACATTTGGTTGGCTGTTTTGCAAACGCAGTTTGGTGGCGTCTGGTTATGGCAAATTGTTCTCGCCCTCGTAACGTTGATCGTCGCCCTTATGCAACCGCGGAATATGCCACGTTTGCTGTTTATGCTCACTACCGCGCAATTTATTCTGCTGGCGGGAGTCGGGCATGCGACGTTGAATGAAGGGGTAACGGCGAAAATCCATCAGACTAATCACGCAATTCACCTGATCTGTGCGGCGGCGTGGTTTGGGGGATTACTGCCGGTGCTCTGGTGTATGCAACTCATCAAAGGCCGTTGGCGACACCAGGCTATTCAGGCGCTGATGCGTTTTTCCTGGTGCGGGCATTTTGCGGTGATCGGCGTACTGGCAAGCGGCGTGCTTAATGCATTGTTGATTACCGGATTTCCCCCCACGCTTACGACTTACTGGGGCCAACTCTTATTGCTCAAAGCCATCCTGGTGATGATTATGGTGGTCATCGCGCTGGCTAATCGTTATGTTCTTGTACCGCGCATGAGGCAGGATGAAGATCGTGCGGCTCCCTGGTTTGTCTGGATGACTAAACTCGAATGGGCGATAGGTGCGGTAGTGCTGGTGATCATCAGCCTGCTTGCGACTCTCGAACCTTTTTGATGGATTACGAAAATGATGAGAAAAAGTATTCTGGCGTTTCTGTTACTCACCAGTTCTGCAGCTGCGCTGGCGGCACCGCAGGTGATTACCGTCAGCCGTTTTGAAGTGGGTAAAGACAAATGGGCGTTTAATCGCGAAGAGGTGATGCTGACTTGCCGACCGGGTAATGCTTTGTATGTCATTAACCCAAGTACCCTCGTGCAGTATCCTTTAAACGATATCGCACAAAAGGAAGTTGCCAGTGGGAAGACTAAAGCCCAACCCATTTCGGTGATTCAGATTGATGATCCTAACAATCCCGGCGAAAAAATGAGTCTGGCACCGTTTATAGAGCGAGCTGAAAAACTCTGTTAATTACCTAAAATAGCCTTTTGATTTCCAATAAAAAACCGCCTCAGTTCTTTCACCAGAACGGGCGGTTTTTAACATTTAAGCTGATGACCACCACGCTTTTTATTGACCATTTTGCACGCAAACTGGAAAACCTGGCGTCGTCATCTATTCTTAAAGAGCAAGGCAACTAAGCCTGCATTAATGCCAACTTTTAGCGCACGGCTCTCTCCCAAGAGCCATTTCCCTGGACCGAATACAGGAATCGTGTTCGGTCTCTTTTTATCTGTTAAAAGCCAGAAGCATTCCCTTCGCTGACTTTATAGTCAACCATAACACACACTCTACTGTCTGAGTCCAGCGTTTTTTAACATTCTTGTTAAGATTATGTGATCTTTAGCGCGGGAGGAAAATATTGATGAAACAGCCTGCGCCCGTTTATCAGAGAATTGCGGGTCATCAATGGCGACATATCTGGCTTTCAGGCGATATACACGGTTGTCTTGAGCAGTTGCGCCGCAAATTATGGCATTGTCGTTTTGATCCGTGGCGAGATTTACTTATCTCAGTGGGAGACGTTATCGATCGTGGGCCGCAAAGTTTACGTTGCCTGCAGTTACTGGAACAACATTGGGTTCGTGCGGTAAGAGGCAATCATGAACAGATGGCGATGGATGCGCTGGCATCCCGGCAGATGTCTTTATGGTTGATAAATGGCGGCGACTGGTTTATTGCGCTGGCAGATAATCAACAGAAACAAGCGAAAACGGCGCTGGAAAAATGTCAGCATTTGCCCTTTATTCTTGAATTACACAGTCGCACCGGCAAACATGTTATTGCTCATGCCGATTATCCAGATGATGTCTATGAATGGCAAAAGGACGTCGATTTGCATCAGGTCTTGTGGAGCCGCTCGCGATTAGGTGAACGCCAAAAAGGGCAGGGAATTGCAGGTGCTGATCATTTCTGGTTTGGTCATACACCTTTGCGCCATCGCGTGGATATTGGCAACCTGCATTATATTGATACCGGTGCTGTCTTTGGGGGAGAACTGACTCTTGTGCAATTGCAATAATTAAAAATCACCGTACTCCTGTGCAGGTCGCCAGAAACCATCTATAAAATCCTCAATCGGAAAACAACCGCCATGGCGGATCCGTTGATCGCTCATAGAATAAAGACACTGCTGTTCCGTGTTGTAGATATCCACAACAATGTCTTCACAACCGCCATCCAGGTAGCAAACAAAAAGTACCAGCGCGAACATTTCATCCCCGAAGTGTGGTGCCGTACCGTTAAGTTTAGGAGAGATTTTACAACGGGGGAATAACCCGGACAAATAACCCGCCATGCCGACGGGTTCTTTTTGGATCAGGCAAGACGCATAATCCAGGCATCAGATTGTTGATCGTAACGGGTACGGTAAAGGACAGAGTGTTCGCCATTTAGCAGGGCAGGGATACTGGTTTCAGCATCCCAGGCATCCAGTTGCATACATAAATCGGGGTCTGATTTACAAGGAATGGTTAACGTTCGATCACCCGGCGATTCGCCGTGTAATTCGCCGTCGTCGATTTCAAAAGCGCCTATGCGCACACTGGTTTTCATCTTCGTGCTCTCCATTTAGCTGCCGGTTGTGGTACGACCAGTCCGATCGCACCATTTTTCAGCCTAGTTGAGGCAGTTGAATGTGCCAGTCAAAAAGTGCGCTTTTTTTGTGCGCTGTCAGGCGTTACCGGTAAAAAGTTTCCCGTCGCGCACCAGTTCACGCGGGTAGCTGTTTTTCAGTCGTGAACCAATCCGTTTGGCTAAACCAATCGGCTGATGCTGGAAAGTAACCAATACATCATCCGCCACTGGCGCGGCTTGCGGGTAAACATCGCGCCCGCGATACCACTCTTCCGCTTCCTGCGGTGTCAGTTCAAAAGCGTTCACATTGTCGGGGGAGGCAAGGGCAATAACGGCTTCATGCTGCCAGCGATAACCTTTGTTGTGCGTTTCGGCAAGTTTAATCCCCAAGCGAGAAAATCGGACTTTACCGATCAGGGCTTCAATGCCTACCGGGAACAACCACAGTTCTTTGTCACGCTGCCAGAGTCGCAGGTTTTCATCCCAGTTTAAGCCAACACTTGCAGCCGCCTGACGAATTTGACCGGCTTCGCGATCTTTCACCGGGCTAAACGGGAAATTGCCCACTTTGTATTTTGGGGCGGGTAAGACGGGGATCGCCTGAGTTTTACGCAGACGAGCAACGAAGAAGCCTTCGCAGTCGTAAATTTGTGGGAAAACATGCAAAAAGCCGTCTTCGGTCAGCGCCTTATTTGCACCAGGGAAGAGATCGCCAAGCGGTAAAAACTCTACTGCGTCGTGGTAAGTCTCTTTCAGCCACAGGCAAACGGCTTCGTTTTCTTCCCGGTTTAAGGTACAGGTCGAGTAAACCAGCGTACCGCCAGGACGTAATGCATGAAAGGCGCTGTCGATCAGCTCCCGTTGGGTCGCTGCGATTTCCTGATTGCTTTCTGGTGACCAGTTTTTTAGCGCATCGGGATCTTTACGCACCACGCCTTCGCCGGAGCAGGGAGCGTCCAGCAAAATGGCATCGAACATTTCTGGCACTGCCGCACCAAATACGCGGCCATCAAAATGCGTGAGCGCAACATTACTGATGCCACAGCGGCTGATATTGGCATGTAACACTTTTACCCGACTGGCGGAAAACTCATTGGCAAGGATTGCCCCTTCGTTATTCATCCGCGCAGCAATTTGCGTCGTTTTGGAACCTGGTGCAGCAGCGACATCCATCACCCGCTGTGGTGCATTACCGTCAGCAAACAAGGCGGCAACAGGCAACATTGAACTGGCTTCCTGAATATAAAACAGGCCGCTTAAATGCTCGGCGGTACTACCCAACGGCAATGCATCTTCATTGTCGCGTTCAATCCAGAAACCTTCTTCACACCACGGAATTGGCGTAAGCGTCCAGCCATAAGGTGCAGTTAATTGCAGGAAATCAGCAACGGAGGTTTTCAGCGTATTAACGCGAATGCTGCGGCGCAACGGGCGCTGACAGGCGGCAAGAAAATCATCAAAAGAGAGCGTCGAAGGCATCGCTTCGCGCATTTGTGTCAGAAAGGCGTCCGGGAAATAAACGGTGTGTTGGGCCACGAGCATATACCACTGGCAAAAAAACAGGCGCGCAGTTTAGCATAAACGCTCCGGCGCAGGCACGCCGGAGCAGTGGGCATTATTTGGGAAGCGCAGTTCCCCATTCACGCCACTCTTTCGGTTCACTTTCCTGCAACAGGAAGTGCTTGCCTTCCTGGGCTTTCGGTGCCAGTGGCGTACCCGGAGGCGTGGCGAAGGCGATGCCGCCACGGATAAACTGGTTAAAGGTGCCGGTTTTCACTACGCCGCCCGTCAGACCAAAGTCCAGACTGTAACCCGATGCCAACCAGAAGACTGAATTGTTACGCACCAGGTGTTGATAGCGTTTACTGATGCGCATCGCAATCATCACGCGATCTGACAATGTCCCCAGCGTCATTCCGGTAACCGTACCTACTTCCAGACCACGGAACAGCACAGGTGTACCGATACCTAACGAACCGGCTTCCGGCGCTTCAACAATAATGCTTAAGCCATCCAGGTAACGCGAATCAGTAATGGTGGCCTCTTGTAATTCAAAGTCGCGGCGAGGATTGCCCCGGCCTGGTTCGACGTTGATATACGGCTGGAGGATAGTATCAAGATGCTCAACGCCAGCTGCCGAAATTTGCGGTGTGACCACTGAGAAGCGCGTACCACCGCGAGCAAAGGTCTGGACATATTCCGGATAGAGCACCGCCTTTGCCTGTACTTCATTGCGTGCGGTAATCAGATCCAGCGTCTGGATTTGCCCGATATCAATACCGAGATAGCGAATTGGCATCCCGACCGCCAGTTTTCCGGCATCGAAAGCGTGAAGCGTAATTTGTCCGCCAACCGCACGGGCCGCTGTTTCGGAAGCATACAGAATACGCTTGTCGCCTTTACGCTGACTGGCGCTGGCACCGCTGAGGTTATCGAAGCTAATAGCCCCCTTTAATGCTCTGGAGAGCGGGGATGCCTGTACAGTCAGACCACTACCATTCAGCTGAACTTTCGCCCCACCTTCTGCCCAGAACACGCTGTTGCTGGTCAGAAGGTTGCGATACTCCGGTTTAATATGCAGATCGATATCAAACGCGTTAGCTCGCGGACGCACAGTAATAACTTCACCAACTTCAAATTTACGGTACAGCACTACCGATCCTGCCTGCACATCCGGCAGCGTCTCTGCACTCAAACTCACGGTTGTGGTGGGTAAATCGCTAAGGCTGTTCTCCAGCGCTTTTTCCTGATTGGCATACAGTGGATAGCTGGCTTTCATCTCGCCTTTATCGCCCGGCAGAATACGTATTCCGCCATTGATCCATTCTGAGGCGCTGGCACCGAGAAACTCAACGCCATCCAGCCCCACCTTCACGTCGACGCGGCTGTTGACGACAAATTTGCTATCGCCTTTTACCAGTTCGCGATGCTGAGGCTCGATGGCGACGGTAAAGGTGACGCCTTTGCTGGTGAGTTTACGATCGATAACCTGGCCTACCTGCACGCCGTGAAGAATGAGCGGCTGACCAGCATCAATACCGTAACTTTCTGGTGCTGTCAGGGTCAGTGTCAGAACATCCGGCTCTTGCAGCAGGGCTTTTTCGCCTGGCACAACAACAAACTCTTTGCGTGGCTCGCCATCGCCGGGCACCAACTCAAAGGTTTTTCCGGTCAGCAGGGCGCTGAGATTGGCATCGCTAAGGGATAATTTCGGGTTGCGTAATTCGATGCGGGTATTTTCACGAAGCAGGGTGACGACGCTGGGATCAACGGTCATTTCCCCAGTGACTTTACCACCAGGATTTAAATCCAGTTTAGTCAGCTGTCCGACTTCCAGCCCCTGATACATTAACGGCGTCGAGTCGGCGGTTAATCCGGCACCGTCTGGCAGTTCCAGTTTTATTATTACGCCACGTTGGCTATGGGCCAGGTCTTCATACAGACCAAAGGTATCTTCCGCTTCGGCAGGTTTCGACTCTTCAGGTGAATCGAAGGCAATCGCACCGTTAACCAGTGCCGCCAGACTTTCCAGTTTCACCTTCGCGCCACTGATACTGACGTTGGCATCAACGCCGGAAACGTTCCAGAAACGGCTACCTTTTTTCACCAGATCGGTAAAACGCCGCTCGATCAGGACATCAATCACCACGCCTTGCTTGTTGGGATTGATGGCATAGTCGTAGACTTTTCCCACCGGGATCTTGCGGAAATAGACCAATGAACCACTGCTCAGTGAACCGAGATCGGGGGCTTGCAGGTGGATCATCAGATCGCCATTGTCCAGCCGATATTTCGGTTGGGTGTCGAGTGCGACAAAGTGATCCTGCTCTTTACCTTTACCCGGCATCATGCCGATATAATTACCACCGACGAGGGCGTCCAGCCCGGAGACACCTGCCAACGAGGCCTTTGGCGTCACCAGCCAGAACTGTGTCTCTTCGCGCAGCGCATCTTTCATATCGGACTTGATGCTGACCTTGACTTCAATCTTACGAAGATCGTCGCTGAGGCTGATATCCTGCACTGTTCCAACTTCAACGCCCTGATAACGAACAGGCGTACGGCCTGGAACAATACCATCCGCCGACATAAAGTCGATGGTGACAGTATTGCCCCGGTCCTGATAACTGTCCCAAATCAGCCAACCAGCAATCATTAGCGCGATGAACGGCAGCAGCCAGAAAGGTGAGATACGGCGTTTATTTTTAATCTGCGCTTCAGTCGTCGAAGCGGGCATTTCCTGACTCATGTGCATCCCAAAGTAAGCGGCTGTCCAGCCATTCCACAGCAAGAATAGTCAAAATTACCGCTGCGCCGAAATAAAACGCAGCCGGTCCCATAGTAAAAGCGAGGATCTGATCGCGATTAATCAGCGACATGGTTAAAGATATGACAAACAGGTCGAGCATCGACCAGCGACCAATCCAGGTCACCATCCGCAGTAACAGAATGCGTGTGCGTAAACCTTGCTGGCATTTAAAATGAATACTCAACAGTAAAGTGAACATGACGATCACTTTAGTAAACGGTACCAGAATACTGGCGATAAACACGATTCCCGCAACTGCAATGTTGCTACTTGCCAGCGACATAATTCCGGAAAGAATCGTATCTTCCTGCCGACCACCATTCAGATAAATGATAGAGATAGGCAACAGGTTGGCAGGTAACAACAAAACGATTGACGCTAACAGCGCCGCCCAGCATTTTTGCAGACTATGACGGCGACGCAGGCGTAGCGGGATATGGCAACGCGGGCAGCGACCACGCTGATCAGGATAGCCGGTAAAATGGCACCCAAGACAGACACGGAGTTTCTCGTCCCTACGCGTAGCGGGGCGCTGCGGATAAAATCGCTCCCACAGTTCTTCGACATTAAGATGTGACAACGTCACCGTCGTTAAAATCACCAACGCCACAAAAGAGAACAAGCCGACCCCCGCCTGGATATGGGCATAATCCTGTACCTTTATAGAAGCAACGCCAATGCCGACCAGGTAGATATCCAACATCACCCACTCTTTCAGCCGCTCAAGCATCAGCAGTACCGGGCGTAAATTCATTCCCAATCGGTTACCAAACCATAAATAAGCTATGGAGGTCACCAGAATGAGGGGGGCACCGATAACGCAGAAAAAGACCATCGACCCCGTTATCGCATCGCCCTGTTTGGTCATTTGCCAGATGCCTTGCATAATGTTGGCGTCAATACGAATGCCTAACAGCCAGATATGCAACAGCGGTTCGCCCCAGGCAAACGGCATAAGCAACAGCATGGTGAAGGCCATTGCCGCCAGGCGCGTTAGCGACCAGTCGCGCCCGTCACGAATTTTTGCCTGACAGCGCGGACAATAGGCACTTTGATGAGAATTTATCTCGGGCAGGCTAAACAGCATGTCACATTGCGGGCAACGTTGGTAATCACCACGCGGCAGTTCCTCGCCGATAGCCCTCACTGTTATCTTCTTTGTCGGCGTAATTTGTGGTGTGTTAAGAGCCATGACGTGCCAAATGTAATAAGAATTAACATTAATCTTAACCCATGATGGGAATGATCTTGAGCATTAACGCATTTAATGCTTATTTTAATAGGCTGGCAGTTCCAGGTAAGACAACCAAGTGATTATATAATGAACAAAGCAGAATTTTACGCGGATTTAAATCGCGACTTTAACGCGCTGATGGCGGGAGAAACCAGTTTTCTGGCAACGCTTGCGAACACCAGTGCGTTGTTATATGAGCGTCTCACTGACGTAAACTGGGCAGGTTTTTATTTGCTTGAGGACGATACACTGGTGCTCGGACCATTTCAGGGCAAAATTGCCTGTGTCCGGATACCCGTTGGGCGCGGCGTATGCGGCACTGCGGTTGCCCGCAATCAAGTGCAGCGTATCGAGGATGTTCACGCGTTTGACGGGCATATTGCCTGTGATGCGGCGAGTAATTCTGAAATTGTTCTGCCACTGGTGGTGAAAAATCAGATTATTGGTGTTCTCGACATCGATAGTACCGTCTTCGGTCGCTTTACAGACGAGGATGAGCAAGGCTTACGTCAGCTTGTGGCACAGCTTGAAAAAGTGCTTGCAACGACGGATTACAAAAAATTCTTTGCGAGCGTCGCAGGATAATCAACGGATAACGTAGCATTTACTGATAGCGTCATTATAATGACGCCTGTTCATGCCTGCGCTTGTTGGCTACGTCCGTTGTAATCAGGAAATTTCATGGAAAATCAACCTAAGTTGAATAGCAGTAAAGAAGTAATCGCGTTTCTGGCCGAACGTTTTCCCCACTGTTTCAGTGCGGAAGGTGAAGCGCGTCCGCTGAAAATCGGTATTTTTCAGGATTTGGTCGATCGTGTTGCCGGGGAAATGAACCTGAGCAAAACGCAATTGCGATCCGCTTTACGTCTCTACACTTCGAGCTGGCGTTATCTTTACGGTGTTAAACCCGGCGCAACACGTGTCGATCTTGACGGCAACCCATGCGGTGAGCTGGACGAGCAACATGTCGAGCATGCTCGCAAGCAGCTTGAAGAAGCGAAAGCGCGTGTTCAGGCACAGCGTGCTGAACAGCAAGCGAAAAAACGCGAAGCTGCCGCAGCTGCTGGTGAGAAAGAAGACGCACCGCGCCGCGAACGCAAGCCACGTCCGACCACGCCACGCCGCAAAGAAGGCGCTGAACGTAAACCTCGTTCGCAAAAGCCGGTAGAGAAAGCGCCAAAAACAGTAAAAGCACCTCGCGAAGAACAGCACACCCCGGTTTCTGACATTTCAGCTCTGACTGTCGGACAAGCCCTGAAGGTGAAAGCGGGTCAAAACGCGATGGATGCCACCGTATTAGAAATCACCAAAGACGGCGTCCGCGTCCAGCTGAATTCGGGTATGTCTTTGATTGTGCGCGCAGAACACCTGGTGTTCTGAAACGGAGGCCGGGCCAGGCATGAACATGTTTTTTAGGCTTACCGCGTTAGCTGGCCTGCTTGCAATAGCAGGCCAGACCTTCGCTGTAGAAGATATCACGCGTGCTGATCAAATTCCGGTATTAAAGGAAGAGACGCAGCATGCGACGGTGAGTGAGCGCGTAACGTCGCGCTTCACCCGTTCTCATTATCGCCAGTTCGACCTCGATCAGGCATTTTCGGCCAAAATCTTTGACCGCTACCTGAATCTGCTCGATTACAGCCACAATGTGCTGCTGGCAAGCGATGTTGAACAGTTCGCGAAAAAGAAAACTGAGTTAGGCGATGAACTGCGTTCAGGTAAACTCGACGTTTTCTACGATCTCTACAATCTGGCGCAAAAGCGCCGTTTTGAACGTTACCAGTACGCTTTGTCGGTACTGGAAAAGCCGATGGATTTCACCGGCAACGACACTTATAACCTTGACCGCAGCAAAGCGCCCTGGCCGAAAAACGAGGCTGAGTTGAACGCGCTGTGGGACAGTAAAGTCAAATTCGACGAGTTAAGCCTGAAGCTGACAGGAAAAACGGATAAGGAAATTCGTGAAACCCTGACTCGCCGCTACAAATTTGCCATTCGTCGTCTGGCGCAAACCAACAGCGAAGATGTTTTCTCGCTGGCAATGACGGCGTTTGCACGTGAAATCGACCCGCATACCAACTATCTTTCCCCGCGTAATACCGAACAGTTCAACACTGAAATGAGTTTGTCGCTGGAAGGTATTGGCGCAGTGCTGCAAATGGATGATGACTACACCGTTATCAATTCGATGGTGGCAGGAGGTCCGGCAGCGAAGAGCAAAGCTATCAGCGTTGGTGACAAAATTGTCGGTGTTGGTCAAACAGGCAAGCCGATGGTTGACGTGATTGGCTGGCGTCTTGATGATGTGGTGGCCTTAATTAAAGGGCCTAAGGGCAGTAAGGTTCGTCTGGAAATTTTACCTGCTGGTAAAGGGACCAAGACCCGTACGGTAACGTTGACCCGTGAACGTATTCGTCTCGAAGACCGCGCGGTTAAAATGTCGGTGAAGACCGTCGGTAAAGAGAAAGTCGGCGTGCTGGATATTCCGGGCTTCTATGTAGGTTTGACAGACGATGTCAAAGTGCAATTGCAGAAACTGGAAAAACAGAATGTCAGCAGTGTGA
This sequence comes from Escherichia sp. E.sYA108, assembly GCF_011754335.1. Taxonomy (NCBI): domain Bacteria; kingdom Pseudomonadati; phylum Pseudomonadota; class Gammaproteobacteria; order Enterobacterales; family Enterobacteriaceae; genus Escherichia; species Escherichia sp. E.sYA108. Next base: position 2,229,727 of record NZ_JAAQVZ010000001.1, read on the forward strand.
TTATCGACCTGCGTAGCAATGGTGGTGGGGCGTTGACTGAAGCCGTATCGCTCTCCGGTCTGTTCATTCCATCCGGCCCGATTGTTCAGGTCCGCGATAACAACGGCAAGGTTCGTGAAGACAGCGACACCGACGGACAGGTCTTCTATAAAGGCCCGCTGGTGGTGCTGGTTGACCGCTTCAGTGCTTCGGCTTCAGAAATCTTTGCCGCGGCAATGCAGGATTACGGTCGTGCCCTGGTTGTGGGTGAACCGACATTTGGTAAAGGCACCGTTCAGCAGTACCGTTCATTAAACCGTATTTACGATCAGATGTTACGTCCTGAATGGCCAGCGCTGGGTTCTGTGCAGTACACGATCCAGAAATTCTATCGCGTTAACGGCGGCAGTACGCAACGTAAAGGCGTAACGCCAGACATCATCATGCCGACGGGTAATGAAGAAACGGAAACGGGTGAGAAATTCGAAGATAACGCGCTGCCGTGGGATAGCATTGATGCCGCGACTTATGTGAAATCAGGAGATTTAACGGCCTTTGAACCGGAGCTGCTGAAGGAACATAATGCGCGTATCGCGAAAGATCCTGAGTTCCAGAACATCATGAAGGATATCGCGCGCTTCAACGCTATGAAGGACAAGCGCAATATCGTTTCTCTGAATTACGCTGTGCGTGAGAAAGAGAATAATGAAGATGATGCGACGCGTCTGGCGCGTTTGAACGAACGCTTTAAACGCGAAGGTAAACCGGAGTTGAAGAAACTGGATGATCTACCGAAAGATTACCAGGAGCCAGATCCTTATCTGGATGAGACGGTGAATATCGCACTCGATCTGGCGAAGCTTGAAAAAGCCAGACCCGCGGAACAACCCGCTCCCGTCAAGTAATATCAATCAGGCACAAGAAATTGTGCCTGATTTTTTAACAGCGGCAAGATGCCGTAAATCAGATGCTACAAAATGTAAAGTTGTGTCTTTCTGGTGACTTACGCACTATCCAGACTTGAAAATAGTCGCGTAACCCATACGATGTGGGTATCGCATATTGCGTTTTGTTAAACTGAGGTAAAAAGAAAATTATGATGCGAATCGCGCTCTTCCTGCTAACGAACCTGGCCGTAATGGTCGTTTTCGGGCTGGTACTGAGCCTGACAGGGATACAGTCGAGCAGCGTTCAGGGGCTGATGATCATGGCCTTGCTGTTCGGTTTTGGTGGTTCCTTCGTTTCGCTTCTGATGTCCAAATGGATGGCATTACGATCTGTTGGCGGGGAAGTGATCGAGCAACCGCGTAACGAAAGGGAACGTTGGCTGGTCAATACTGTAGCAACCCAGGCTCGTCAGGCGGGGATCGCTATGCCGCAAGTGGCTATCTACCATGCGCCGGACATCAATGCTTTTGCAACCGGTGCGCGCCGTGATGCCTCTCTGGTTGCTGTCAGCACCGGTTTGCTGCAGAACATGAGCCCGGATGAAGCCGAGGCGGTAATTGCTCACGAAATCAGCCACATCGCCAATGGTGATATGGTCACCATGACGCTGATTCAGGGCGTGGTGAACACCTTCGTTATCTTTATTTCCCGTATTCTGGCGCAGCTTGCCGCGGGTTTTATGGGCGGAAACCGTGATGAAGGTGAAGAGAGCAACGGCAACCCGCTGATCTACTTTGCGGTTGCAACGGTTCTGGAACTGGTGTTTGGTATTCTGGCGAGCATTATCACCATGTGGTTCTCGCGTCATCGTGAATTCCACGCCGATGCGGGTTCAGCAAAACTGGTTGGTCGCGAGAAAATGATTGCTGCATTGCAGCGCCTGAAAACCAGCTATGAACCGCAAGAAGCAACCAGCATGATGGCTTTCTGCATTAACGGGAAGTCGAAATCGCTCAGTGAGTTGTTCATGACTCACCCGCCGCTGGATAAACGTATTGAAGCTCTGCGTACGGGTGAATACCTGAAGTAATATGAAGTAAATACTAAAAAGCGCGTCCTGATCGACGCGCTTTTTTTATGCCCTGGATCGTGGCTGAGTGATACGTAAACCACTGACACAGGCAGCAATCACTGCCAGAATAGCCGCAGCTATCAGCGAGACGTGCGTACCATTATCACCAAACTGATTTAGCATCAGCGCTACCAGAGCCGCGCCGCTACTCTGACCCAGAAGACGAGCCGTCCCTAACATGCCACTGGCTCCACCGCTACGTTCGCGAGGAGCGGAGGTAATAATGGTGTGGTTATTGGGTGACTGGAACAAGCCAAATCCAGCACCACATAAGATCATCGGCCAGATAATATTGATATCCGCAGGTGACGCTGGCAGCAGAACCAGGGAAAAAAGCCCCGCAGCCATGATGAATAACCCTAAAGCACCCAGCAATCCTGCATGTACGCGTTCAATCAAATAGCCTGCCAGTGGAGCCATCACCATCGTTGCTAACGGCCACGGTGTCAGAAGTAAACCTGTTTCGACTTCACTACGCCCGAGCACGGTTTGCAGGTAAAAGGGCAGGGAAACCATTGCCAGCATTTGTGCGCAGAAAGAGCAAACAGATGTGCAAATAGAAAGTGAAAACAGCGGGATACGCAGTAAATCCACCGGTAGCAGCGGTACGGGAAGAGAAAGCTGGCGGCGAATAAAGAAAATACCAACGACAACCATTACCACCAGTTCCGCACCAATCAATGTCAGCGATTGCCCCTGAGCGAAACCACTCAACGCAGTGATAAGCAGGCCGAAGGTTAACGCGTTCATCACGGCGCTGGGCAGGTCGAAACGGGGTTTACTGGCGCGAGAACCATTGGGTGGCAGAAAACGCATTGCCAGAAGCAGGGCGATAATTCCCAACGGTACGTTGATTAAAAATAACCATTTCCAGGATGCGATGGAGAGGATTGCTGCAGCAATTGTCGGCCCGGCAGCAGAAGAGACGGCAACAATAAACGAGTTTATGCCCATCCCTCTACCCAGAAAACGTTGTGGATAGATCAGGCGGATAAGTGCGGTATTAACGCTCATCAACGCTGCACCGCCGAAACCTTGTATGACACGCGCAAGGGTGAGCATTTGCAGCGAATCAGAAAGGGCGCAGAACAGTGAAGACAACAGAAAAACGACCAGACCGCATTTATAAATACGTCGATAGCCAAACATATCGCCCAGAAACGAAAACGAGAGCAGGGAGATGACAATGGCGATTTGATAGGCGTTCACTACCCAGATGGAACTGGCCGGCGTGGCATGAAGGTCCGTAGCGATTGTTGGCAAGGCGACGTTGGCGATTGCGCCGTCAAGGACAGCCATCGAAATACCAATCACAATGGTTAATATCGCACCGTATCGCAGGGGCAATGGCAGGCCGTCGGCCTGAACTTTTGGCATAGGAATTTTATATCTTTGGTGAATAATCAACAGGGGTATGATTCTAGCACTGATATTCACGGTGGATGTCGCAGAATTGTAACTAACCGGCAAAAGATGGATTGCGACCACCCAGGTGCGAAATTATAATAAAAAACAGTTCTGATTTTTATAAAACACTCGCAATGAGGTGATAAATGGCTAACGCAGATCTGGATAAACAGCCTGATTCTGTATCTTCCGTGCTAAAAGTTTTTGGCATTTTGCAGGCGCTGGGTGAAGAGCGCGAAATAGGGATAACCGAGTTGTCGCAGCGCGTCATGATGTCAAAAAGCACCGTTTATCGCTTTTTACAGACCATGAAAACTTTAGGTTATGTGGCGCAGGAAGGGGAGTCGGAGAAATATTCGCTGACCCTGAAATTGTTCGAACTGGGCGCTCGCGCGTTGCAAAACGTCGATTTAATTCGTAGCGCAGATATCCAGATGCGTGAGATCTCCCGCCTGACCAAAGAAACTATCCACCTCGGCGCACTGGACGAAGACAGTATTGTTTACATCCACAAAATTGACTCAATGTACAATTTGCGCATGTATTCACGGATTGGGCGTCGTAATCCGCTGTACAGCACCGCGATTGGTAAGGTACTGCTGGCATGGCGCGATCGCGATGAAGTGATGCAAATTCTTGAGGGCGTGGAGTATAAACGCAGTACCGAGCGGACCATCACCAGTACAGAAGCGTTATTACCCGTTCTGGACCAGGTGCGCGAGCAGGGGTATGGCGAAGATAATGAAGAGCAGGAAGAAGGACTGCGTTGCATTGCGGTTCCGGTATTTGATCGCTTTGGCGTGGTCATTGCCGGTCTGAGCATCTCCTTCCCGACGTTGCGTTTCTCTGAAGAGCGTTTACAGGAATATGTCGCAATGTTGCATACCGCGGCGCGCAAAATTTCTGCCCAAATGGGTTATCACGACTATCCGTTCTGAGGAGAGTAAGAACCTGTCTGAATATCAAACAGACAGGTTCTTTATTTAGCATGAGAAAAATAAAGTTGAAGGTGGCGTTATATTAAACGCACTTGCGATAAGAATATTTTACTCATGAGTGAGAATCTGGTTATTTATTATCCTTAACCATTATCGACCACAATATTGCTTTTACGTAACAACGGGCAATCTGTTATCCCCAGAAAACCACTTTTAGTGTGCAGGTATTGTACCGTGCTGGTGCCTCTGGCGGTCAGATAGGTACATTGTAAACCTAATCCCGCGGCATTCTCTTTGCTTCCAATCAAAACGCCATATCCGCTGAGTAATAATCCTATCCATACCAGCGCTATCAGCATAACTGTGCGAATGATGAATCGCATTACAACCTCTTCTCTTTTTATGTTCGCTTAATCGTAGCGGCAATATGCGCTGAAGCAAGCGACTCATTCCGAAAAAGCACGAATATCGACATAGTTAGGCGCTGTTTAACTAACGCATGCTAGTTTAATGACATAAGGTAGGTGAAACGGAGATTGGAGTGAAAAAGTTTCGATGGGTCGCTCTGGTTGTCGTGGTGTTGGCGTGCTTGCTGCTTTGGGCGCAGGTATTCAACATGATGTGCGATCAGGATGTACAATTTTTCAGCGGAATTTGTGCCATTAACCAGTTTATCCCGTGGTGATATCATTTTTTCAGCACTAGATTTTCTTCCTCTCCAGCAGTGGTAGAATAGCGCCTCTACTCAGAGGTGGTGAAATGAACGAAGTTGTAAATTCAGGCGTGATGAACATTGCGTCTTTGGTTGTATCGGTGGTGGTTCTTCTTATCGGGCTCATCTTGTGGTTTTTTATCAATCGTGCCAGTTCACGGACTAACGAACAGATTGAACTGCTTGAGGCGTTGCTGGATCAGCAAAAACGTCAAAATGCACTGTTACGTCGTTTGTGCGAAGCAAACGAACCTGAGAAAGCAGATAAAAAGACCGTTGAGAGTCAAAAATCGGTTGAAGACGAAGATATTATTCGTCTGGTCGCCGAACGATAATCCTTCCTCAATCTTGAGTAACCCCGTCGTTGAAGGGTTACTCAATTCATGCTGATTATACGCACTGTCATGGTGCAACTGCTTCAAATTAAAACTCTGGTCTGACTTCAAATAATTATCATATTATTTATTTGCGTAACGGGATATCAGAAAAAGATATTTACCCCATTAATTTATTAGGATGTTTACATCGAATTTGTGATTAAGTGTGGTATTATTTATTAGCGAAACGTTTCTCTCTTGATTTTTTTACTCATTCATCAATTTTTCTTATTTTAAATTTACAATACCTTTGGAGATTGACTTCTCTTTGGGGTAATTGATAGCCGTTAACTGACTGTTTTATGAGAAAAAGTGATATAACTTTTTATTCATTGCATAGTAGAAAATGTGATATTGCACGCACTATGTAATAACTTCTCCCACAGGCCTGGAACAACTGAACTTATTGAACTATGTTAGAAAATACGTCAGTTTAAGTATCTGCCTGAACTGGCAAGGTTAAGCACAATGATATATCGGCGCGTATTCCGTTGCATAAGTGTGCAAAAAAAGTGGAAGACGTATCGAGATTTGTGCGTCTGATCGAGACATGTTTAAAAATGGCTTGCCATAATTAACGTTGTATGTGATAACAGATTTCGGGTTAAACGAGGTACAGTTCTGTTTATGTGTGGCATTTTCAGTAAAGAAGTCCTGAGTAAACACGTTGACGTTGAATACCGCTTCTCTGCCGAGCCTTATATTGGTGCCTCATGCAGTAATGTGTCAGTTTTATCTATGTTATGCCTGCGGGCGAAGAAAACAATCTAAGGAATTTTTCAAATGGCAAAGATTAAAGGTCAGGTTAAGTGGTTCAACGAGTCTAAAGGTTTTGGCTTCATTACTCCGGCTGATGGCAGCAAAGATGTGTTCGTACACTTCTCCGCTATCCAGGGTAATGGCTTCAAAACTCTGGCTGAAGGTCAGAACGTTGAGTTCGAAATTCAGGACGGTCAGAAAGGTCCGGCAGCTGTTAACGTAACAGCTATCTGATCGAATCCACTGATCTGAAGTGTGAATACGCTTCAATCTCGCTATAAAGCCTCGTCGAATGCGAGGCTTTTTACTTTGTTTTATCTTCGCTCCAGTCGTTCGGATATTTGCCCGCCGCATGATTCGCGTTACACTTGCGGCCTTTAGTATCCTGCCGGAGTTGTCATGTCGTTTTCCTGTCCACTTTGCCATCAGCCTCTTTCGCGTGAAAAAAACAGCTATATCTGTCCCCAGCGACATCAGTTTGATATGGCGAAAGAAGGGTATGTCAATCTGCTGCCCGTTCAGCATAAACGGTCTCGTGATCCGGGCGACAGCGCGGAAATGATGCAAGCACGCCGCGCATTCTTAGATGCCGGACATTATCAGCCGCTGCGTGATGCAATTGTCGGCCAACTGCGGGAACGGCTTGATGAAAAGGCCGCGGCGGTGCTGGATATTGGCTGTGGTGAAGGGTATTACACACACGCATTTGCTGATGCGTTGCCCGAAATCACCACGTTTGGCCTGGATGTCTCGAAGGTAGCGATAAAAGCGGCGGCGAAACGCTATCCGCAGGTCACTTTTTGTGTCGCTTCCAGCCACCGTTTGCCGTTTTCCGATACCAGTATGGACGCCATAATACGTATTTACGCGCCGTGTAAAGCAGAAGAATTAGTGCGAGTAGTGAAGCCCGGCGGTTGGGTCATTACTGCCACGCCGGGACCGAGACACTTAATGGAGCTGAAGGGGCTGATTTACAATGAAGTACATCTTCATGCACCTCATGCAGAACAACTGAAAGGTTTTACATTACAGCAGAGTGATGAGTTGTGTTATCTGATGCGTCTTCGCGGTGATGAAGCCGTCGCATTATTGCAGATGACGCCGTTTGCCTGGCGTGCGAAGCCTGAAGTCTGGCAAGCACTGGCAGCAAAAGAAGTGTTCGACTGCCAGACGGACTTTAATATTCACCTCTGGCAGCGTTCTTATTAACCGTGGAAGTGCGTCCAGAGGATCTGGACGCCAATACCGATCAGTACCAGCCCGCCGAGAATTTCCGCTTTTTTCCCAATAATTGAGCCGATAAAGCGACCAACCATCATCCCTAATGTCGACATAATCAAGGTTGCACAACCAATGGCCAATGCGGTCGCGATAATGTTAACCTGCAGGAAAGCAAGACCAACACCCACAGCCATGGCATCCAAGCTGGTGGCAATCGCGGTGGTTACCAGTAACCAGAAACCGTGTCGACGGCGCGGTTCTTCATCTTCATCATCTGCGCCACGAAAACCCTCAATAATCATTCGCCCGCCGAGAAATATCAGCAGCACAAACGCAATCCAGTGGTTCCATTCAAGGACAAACCGGCTGGCTAACATGCCCATTCCCCAGCCGATCAGCGGCGTCAGGGTTTCGACGGCACCAAAAATAAGGCCGGTTCGCAATGCTTCAGAAAATTTCGGTTTATGGAGGGTGGCACCTTTACCGATTGATGCAGCAAAGGCATCCATCGACATACCAAACGCAAGAAGAACAGTAGCAGTGATATTCATGACAACGTCCTGACCGGGGTATCCATAAAACACATCATCGCCCCCAGCAAACATGCATACATGAACAACAAGCCGCGATGGTTTTCGCGTTCATGCAGGCATAGCGATTGATGTGCATATGGTCTCGCCTGACTGAAAGTGTTCAGTCCGTACGTGCCACGTTTTGCAACGAGTATGTTGACACGTACATTTCCGGAATCTGGAAATCGGCTACTCCCCAAATGAGGGCGCAACCTTAACATATTTTGAGAATATAAAACAACTGTTGGAATATATTATTTCATTGCTTTATTGATAACGATTTTCATTTAGATTTATATATCAATGAAACGTTAAAATAAATAACAAATAAGGGAAGAGGTAATATAGCCTAAGCTATGTCTGATTATTAAAAATACACTAAACATAGCTTTGGCTAAATTCATAACTTATTGAGTTGAAACGAGAAGCTTATAAATTTTTTCCAGATCGTCGATATTTCGAACGCGGATTAACAGCCGGCGCTGTTCTAATTGCATCACCAACACGCCATCTTCCGACAAGTTCATCGCTTTGATTCGGCTATATTCAATCCAGACATTGGCGAAGAAAAAACCTTTTTGTTTAAAGATGATCTTCGGAACGCGGATCCAGAATATATAAAAACCCATCAGAGCCAGTGCACTTAATAACCATGTTGTTATTAGCGCGCCATGATTCGTGACGTTGTTATAGATAAGAATGACAATCAATCCGACGAAGATAACGCTATCGATGCGACCACGCCGGAGCAAAGGAATTGCCAGCAGGGTGGGGCCGTTACGGCGGGGCATGATGAACTGATCGTAGATCGCGAAGGCCAGGAGTGCGGCGATGAAAAGAATCAGTACCAGGTCCGTGATTGTCATTAATCCTCCAGATAAAAAAACGGGGCCAAAAGGCCCCGGTAGTGTACAACAGTCTTACAGTCCCAGCAGGCCGCAAGCGTAACCAGCGATACCGATGACGAAGAAGCCAACGATGATCCACAGCGGGTTAACTTTTTTGCGCAACAGCCACATACAAGCAAAGGTCAGCAGCAGTGGTACCAGGCCTGGCATTAACTGGTCAAGAATAGTCTGGACAGTGGTAACGTGTTCTTTGCCCGTCTGGTCAGTAATGCGAGAGACAACCAGCGGGATGTTGACATGCGTCCACTTGTTAACTAATGCCCCCATGACAAACAGGCCGAGGATAGACGCCCCTTCCGTCAGTTTTTGCAGGAAGCCACCACCCATATCTTTAACGATATCGATACCTTTGGAGTAACCATACGCTACGCCGTAGTAACGGGTTGCCAGACGCACCAGGTTAAACAAGATGAAGAACAGCAGCGGACCTAACAGGCTGCCGCTCATTGCGATACCGGCCCCCAGTGCTGCAAATACCGGACGTACGGTTCCCCAGAAGATCGGGTCGCCTACACCAGCCAGCGGCCCCATCAAACCGACTTTGATACCGTTGATAGCACCGTCATCGATCTCTGCGCCATTAGCACGCTGTTCTTCCAGCGCCAGGGTTACGCCGAGAATCGGCGCAGCCACGAACGGCTGGGTGTTAAAGAACTCCAGGTGACGGCGAATAGCTTGTTTACGAGCTTCGTTGTTCTCAGGGTAGAGGCGACGAATTGCTGGTACCATAGAGAAGCAGAAACCCAGTGCCTGCATACGTTCGAAGTTCCATGAACCCTGGAAGAGGTTAGAACGCAGGAAGACGCCACGAATATCACTTTGAGTGAGTTTTTTCTCGGTGGTAGTTTGAGTTGTATCAACCATTTCGCTCACCTGTTAGTCCAGTTCGTTATCGAGATCGTTGTTACCAGCTGCCTGAGCAGGCGCACCGGCTACGCGGTTGTATTTCGGGCTAAGTTGGATGTAGAGCACTGCCATAACAGTACCAATCACACCCAGAGCAACCAGGTTAAAGTTGGTGAATGCTGCGGTTACGAAGCCGAGGTAGAAGAACGGCATCAGGTAGCCAGCACGCATCATGTTGATAACCATCGCATAACCAACCACCACGATCATGCCACCGGCGATATTCAGACCATTGGTCACCACTTCCGGAATCGCATTCAGCATGTTCTGGACTTCGCTGGTACCAACAGACAGGGCAACGATGACGGCCGGAATAGCCACACGCATTGCTTGCAGGAACAGAGAAGAAACGTGGATCCAGGAAATCGCTGTCAGGTTGCCGTTATCAGCAGCCTTATCCGCAGCGTGCTGGAAAGCAACGGTGATAGTACGAACGATGATGGTCAGTACCTGGCCCGCAGCGGCCAGAGGGATTGCCAGTGCGATACCTGCACCAATGCTCTGATGACCTGCGATAACCAGAATAGTAGAAATGATGGAAGCCAGAGCGGCGTCAGGCGCAACTGCAGCACCGATGTTCATCCAGCCCAGCGCGATCATTTCCAGCGTACCACCGATAATAATACCGGTTTTCATATCGCCAAGAACGATACCCACCAGGGTACACGCGATTAGCGGACGGTGAAACTGAAATTCATCGAGGATTGATCCCATACCTGCGATACAGGCTACGATAAATACCAGCACAATTTGAAGAGTGGTAATCTCCATTGTACTTCTCCTGTTTACGTAAGACTTAAGTGTGAAAACTGAGTGATAATCAACACAATACGTTACTTATCGATTTTGCTGATCAGATCCATCATTTTCAGTTTCGGATCGGTGGAAACCTTACGGACTTCCAGCTCAATACCGCGCGCATTCAGTTTCTTGAACGCCTCGATATCTTTTTCATCAACCGAAACCGCGTTATTCACCTGGGTTTTACCCTGACGGAATGCCATACCACCGACGTTAACAGAGGTGATTTTCACGCCGCCTTCAACGAGACGCTCTACATCTGTTGGGTTGGTAAATAACAGCATTACGCGTTCGCCAGCATATTTCGGGTTGTTGTAGACGCGAATCATTTTGGCAACATCAACTACGTGTGCTGTTACGCCCGGAGGTGCAACCTGGGTGAGCAGTGTCTTACGAACGGTATCCGCAGCCACTTCATCACTAACAACAATAATACGGGAGACATTGGTTTCTTTGGTCCAGCGGGTGGCGACCTGACCGTGAATCAGACGGTCGTCGATACGAGCAAGGCCAATAACCATGTAGTCGTTTGGTCCCATTGGTTTTGCCGGAGTTGGAGCCGCTTTTGGTGCTGCGGCAGCGGGTGCTGGCGCGGCTTTTTCAACCGGTTTGGCTTTCAGTGCTTTCACGCCTTCACGGCCTGTTTCTACTGCCAGCGCCACCAGTTCATCAAAGCTTGGGTCATCATCACGGGCCATTAACGTTTCCACGAGCATTGGAATGTTAACGCCTGCAATGACTTCATAATGCTCTTTGTCGACGACAATGCGGCTGGCAGCATTGAACGGGCTGCCTCCCCATGTATCAACGAGAAACAGCACGCCTTTAGTGGTGTCGAGTTTTGCCAACTGAGCGTTGTACTTTTCAATCAGCGTTTCGGCATTTTCACCTGGAACGAAATCGATCCAGCCGACGTTTTCCTGCTCGCCTAACAGCATTTCTGCCGTTTTAAGCAACTGCTCTGCAGCCCAACCATGTGTGCCTATAACAATAGCAATGGTCACTTGCTACCTCCTTTATTATCGTTAACACCTCAACGTGCCAGATGTATTTTTGAATCGTCGTCCACAATCGAATCGATTCAGATAAGGGCTACAACCAAAAACCCCTGCGTTTCGCGATTTATTTTAGATATCGAAAAAATTATTTTATGTGATGAAGATCCGTAATTTAACTTTCGATTAGCAGAAATTTCGAAAGGTAAAATATCCTTGTCACATTCGTTTGCAAAGGAAGGTAAATCTTTGCCAAATCAGAGGCGTCTCTGATATGTTTAACTCCTGTTTAACAACCATGGAGTATAGGGCAGTAGCCCGCAGTATGGATCGTCACCGACGTCATTTCAGCATCAGGCCTTTTAACGCCTGTCTTTCTGGCACTTTATGCCGCACCTTTCGTTTGCATTTTGTCGTTACGCCTGCATTATTTCTGGCGTCGAATAGCTATTCCTTAAGCAGGAGCTTGTCATGGAATTCTTAATGGACCCCTCGATTTGGGCGGGGCTACTCACGCTTGTTGTTCTCGAAATTGTGCTGGGTATCGATAACCTGGTCTTCATCGCCATTCTTGCTGACAAACTGCCGCCAAAACAACGCGATAAAGCGCGTTTGCTGGGATTATCACTGGCGCTGATTATGCGTCTGGGGCTGCTGTCGCTGATTTCATGGATGGTCACGCTGACCAAACCGCTATTTACCGTCATGGATTTCTCCTTCTCCGGACGCGACCTGATTATGTTGTTCGGGGGCATATTCTTGCTGTTCAAAGCAACAACTGAACTGCATGAACGGCTGGAAAACCGCGATCATGATTCCGGCCACGGTAAAGGCTACGCCAGTTTCTGGGTGGTCGTCACACAGATTGTCATCCTTGACGCCGTCTTCTCGTTGGATGCGGTAATTACTGCAGTAGGGATGGTTAACCATTTGCCGGTGATGATGGCGGCGGTAGTGATTGCGATGGCGGTTATGCTGCTGGCATCAAAACCGCTGACGCGATTCGTTAACCAGCACCCCACGGTGGTGGTGCTCTGTCTGAGCTTCCTGTTAATGATTGGTCTGAGTCTGGTGGCAGAAGGTTTCGGTTTCCACATTCCGAAAGGTTACCTGTATGCCGCGATTGGCTTCTCGATCATCATCGAAGTGTTTAACCAGATTGCGCGTCGCAACTTTATTCGTCACCAGTCGACTTTGCCGCTGCGAGCGCGTACTGCCGATGCGATTCTCCGTTTGATGGGCGGGAAACGTCAGGCCAATGTTCAGCACGATGCCGATAACCCGATGCCGATGCCGATCCCGGAAGGTGCGTTTGCCGAAGAAGAACGTTACATGATTAACGGCGTACTGACGCTGGCGTCGCGTTCTCTGCGCGGGATCATGACGCCGCGCGGTGAAATAAGCTGGGTTGATGCTAATCTCGGGGTCGATGAAATCCGCGAGCAGCTGCTCTCCTCACCGCACAGTTTGTTCCCGGTATGTCGCGGTGAACTGGATGAAATTATCGGCATCGTACGTGCTAAAGAACTGCTGGTGGCGCTGGAAGAGGGAGTTGATGTGGCGGCGATAGCTTCGGCGTCTCCGGCGATTATCGTCCCGGAAACCCTCGATCCGATCAACCTGCTGGGCGTGCTGCGTCGTGCTCGCGGGAGCTTTGTTATCGTGACCAACGAGTTTGGTGTGGTACAAGGTCTGGTCACGCCGCTGGATGTGCTTGAAGCCATTGCGGGTGAATTCCCGGACGCTGACGAAACGCCGGAAATCATTACCGACGGTGACGGCTGGCTGGTAAAAGGCGGTACAGATTTGCATGCCTTGCAGCAGGCGCTTGATGTTGAGCACCTTGCCGATGACGATGATATCGCGACGGTCGCGGGCCTCGTGATTTCGGCAAATGGTCACATTCCCCGTGTGGGCGATGTGATTGATGTAGGGCCACTGCATATCACCATCATTGAAGCCAATGATTATCGTGTTGATCTGGTTCGCATTGTTAAAGAGCAACCGGCGCACGATGAAGATGAGTAAGCGTTAACGTAACGGCATAATGGGGGTGATATGTCCATTATGCCGGGCGGGCGGCGGTTGGCTGCCCGCCAGCCATTTGGGAAAATCACGTAGCGGCATCGGCTGTGCGTACAAATACCCTTGCAAAATATGCACGCCATGACTGCGCAAATACTTCGCCTGTTCTTGCGTTTCTACGCCCTCCGCCACCAGTTCAATATTCAGTCTTTGCGCCAGTGCGATGATGATATCGGTCACCGTCGAGTTAACCGCGTCAGAACCTATAGCTGCGGTAAATGACTTATCAATTTTCAGCACGTCAGGACGTAATGTTTCAAGCCAGGAAAACGAACTGTTGCCGGTGCCGAAGTCATCAATCGCCAGTTTGACGTTTTTACGATGCAGCTCGCGGGCAATCCGATAATCAACATCCAGTAAGGCATCGCGTTCGGTGATTTCGAGGATCAGTTGCTGAATCGGGTGAGCGCTAAACCAGTACTGATTGAGATCTTTTATCAGCACACCACGGCGAAAATGACTGGGTGCGACGTTAATGCCAACATGAAACTGACTACTCATTGGGAAAACATGGCGCTGACGAATGGTTTCTGCCATCACATAGCGGGTTAGTGGCACAATTAAATGATGTTCTTCCGCGATAGGAATAAACACATCCGGTGAAATCCAGCCCTGACGCGGATTGTTCCAGCGCAGCAAAATCTCTACACCAATACATTGCTGGCTGCGCGCATTAAGCAAAGGCTGACAGAACAATTCGAACTCATGTTGCGCCAGGCCCAGATTGATCTCGCGGGAAAAGCTCATTCGGTAAGCGGTCGCCAGCCAGGCGATGTAGCCCACCAGTAAACTTAGCAGTACCGCCAGCGGTAATTGTGTTGGAAGATAGTGCCATGCCAGCGCCGTAGCCCCCGGGCCATTAACGTTAATGGTAAAAGGAAAGCGTTGCGAAGAAACCTGATAGTTTTCATTATTTTCAGGTTGCGGAAGGGAATCTACCAGCCCATTACCATAGAGCAAATGCCGACTGTCCACCGTCAGGCTGGCGCTACTGATTTGCGGCAGTTGTGGTTCAAGGAGCATTGCCGTCAGTAAGTCGATGTTAATCATCTCCATGACCCCAGCATTGCTACTGCCCGCTGCAGGCGTCCATTGAATCAAAACCGGACTGCCTTTTATCAGGGCACGGTCGGTCGTCAGTCGTAAAAGTGGTTGCGGTGCAGGAAGTTCAGCCAGAATGTCCACGACGGGCACATTGCGATAACCAAAAATGCTGGAGCAATAAAGTGTGCCGTCTTGCACCAGGCCAATGGATCGCACAGTTTGGAGTTTTGCAGCCTGTTTACGTAATGGCAAATGGGTGACAGAGCAGGGCAGACCAATCAGCGGAAGCAAGACTTCGCTACCTGCCTGTAGGGGAAGCAGTACTTTATCTAATTCCTCTACAGCGTGATTGGCGAATTGTACTACCCGTTGTTGATTTAAGTTACGCTGTGAAATAAATCGCACGCTCAGGGTCGAAGCGAGCGTAACGAGTGCGCAAATCGTACAAACAATCATTCGATTACGGCGATAGGTTTTAATGATCCGTTGTGCTTTTTGCATGCGGGCCACCCTGTAAGCGTATGGCGACAAACGCCTGACGCAACAGTGGAAGTGTAGTGGGGAAAATTACAGCAGACGAGAAAGCGGGAATAAATTCGCCCATCCGTTGCAGATGGGCGAGTAAGAAGTATTAGTCACACTGGACTTTGATTGCCAGACCACCGCGTGAGGTTTCGCGGTATTTAGCGTTCATGTCCTTACCGGTTTCGTACATCGTTTCGATGACCTTATCCAGCGAGACGCGCGGTGCACTGGTGCGGCGCAGAGCCATCCGTGCGGCGTTAATCGCCTTCACAGAGGCAATGGCATTACGTTCAATGCACGGCACCTGAACTTGCCCTGCAACGGGGTCGCAGGTCAGACCGAGGTTGTGCTCCATGCCAATTTCCGCTGCCACACAAACCTGTTCCGGGCTACCGCCCAACAGCTCGGCAAGGCCCGCAGCAGCCATTGAACAGGCAACACCTACTTCGCCCTGGCAACCGACTTCCGCACCGGAAATAGACGCGTTCATTTTATACAGTGCACCAATCGCGCCCGCTGCCATAAAGTAACGGGTATAGATGTCCGGGCTAACTGATTCAATAAAGTGGTCATAGTAAGCCAGCACTGCCGGAACGATACCGCAGGCACCGTTAGTTGGCGCAGTTACCACACGGCCACCGGCGGCGTTTTCTTCGTTAACTGCCAGCGCAAACATGTTTACCCAGTCAATGACATTCATCGGATCGTTAGACAGTTTATCGCTGGAAACCAGCATCCGGCGCAGGGCCGACGCACGACGTGGCACGCGCAACGGGCCTGGCAGTACGCCTTCGGTATTCATCCCGCGATCGATACATGCCTGCATGGTTTGCCAGACATGCGCGAAATACTCGTCGATCTCTTTCTTGCTGTGCAGCGCCAGTTCGTTTTGCATAGCGAGACCAGACAGCGAAAAGCCGGTTTCATTACAGTACGCGAGCAGTTCGGTGGCAGATTTGAACGGATACGGCACGCTCACTTCGTTGGCAGCATCCTGACCAAAGTGTTCTTCATCGACGATAAAACCGCCGCCGATGGAATAATAAGTTTTGCTGTAGACGACTTCATCGCCGTTATAGGCGTGGATTTGCATACCGTTTTCATGCAGCGGCAGGTTACCGTTATGAAAACGCATCCCGTTGTCGCGCGGGAAATCCACTTCATGCCGTCCCTGTGCCAGCAGCAGACGTTCGCGCTCTTCTACGTCGCGAATAAAACCGGGAATACTGTCGATATCCACGGTGGCAGGTTCGTTACCTGCAAGACCCATAATAATGGCGATATCGGTGTGGTGGCCTTTACCCGTCAGCGACAGTGAACCATAAACGTCCACGGCAACGCGAGTAACGCTATCCAGTAAGCCTTTTTCGACCAGATCATCGACGAACTGTTTACCCGCCTTCATAGGCCCTACGGTATGGGAAGATGAGGGACCAATCCCCACCTTAAACATGTCGAATAGACTAATCACGATAATACTCCTGACAAGGTGACTGGACTTCCAGTAACGAACTAATAACAGCGCATAGTGTAAGAGGGAACGCGGCGACAGGCTTAACTATTCACATGAATTAAACTAATCAAAAACCGCGATTTAACTAATATTGCGATGATTGTCTCAAGTAGTGTTTTGTAGATGTAAAGATAAGTATAGTCAGGGTTTCACACCAATTTGCAGCGCCAGCTCACGAATTATGCCTGCGGTCATTCCCCATACAAAATACTGTTCGTACCAGGACAGCCATACCCGATGTGAATCGCCACGGCGGTAGATATCTAAAGGGTGATAACGACCCAGATGTAATGCCTGGGCGAGCGGCATTTCAAAGACCGCCGAGACTTCATCTTCACTGGCGCGATACGGCAGATCGGGCGGGATAATGCCGACCACCGGGGTTACCTGGTAGCCAGTTACGCTATCGACGGGCGGCAGCACGCCAATAACTTCAACGGCAGAAGGCGGTATAGCGACCTCTTCTTCAGCTTCGCGCAGCGCGGCGGCGATAACGGATGTGTCCGTGTCATCGACTGCACCTCCAGGGAATGCCACTTGTCCGGCGTGTTTACGCAGATGAATCGAACGCTGAGTCAGCAACAACCCCGGTTGCGGTCGACGGACGATGGGGATTAACACGGCAGCCTGACGATGATTTAGGGTTTCCCGGTTAATTTGCGGGCGCAAAAGTTGAAAGCGCGATAAAAAATCATCAAGCGTCAGGCTACGGTATTCCACGTCTTACTTCTCCAGTTGGCGTAATATCTTATTAACTTTATCAAAAGTTTCCTGATATTCCGCTTCTTCCTGGCTATCGGCGACAATTCCACCCCCCGCAGAGCAGTAAATTTGTCCGTTAATGGCAGTCAGCGTGCGGATAGTAATGCTGGTGTCCATGTTGCCGCAAAAGCTCAAATAGCCAATGCTGCCGCACCAGGCATTGCGTCGCTGCGGTTCCAGTTCGTCGATAATTTCCATAGCCCGTACTTTCGGAGCCCCGGTTATTGAGCCACCAGGAAAAGCCGCGCGCAGCAGATCGCTGGCGTGTAACTGTTCTGGTAGTTGCGCCGTTATGGTGCTGACCAGATGATGCACGGCAGGGAAGGGTTCCACCACGAACAGCTCTGGTACTTTTACCGAACCTGCTACGGCAACACGACCGATATCATTACGCATTAAATCGACAATCATCAGATTTTCGGCACGATCTTTCGCTGAGTTCGCCAGTTTTTCTGCTTGTTTGCTATCTTCCTGAGGATCGGGCAGGCGTGGTAGCGTGCCTTTAATCGGGCGGGTCTGGATTTCACTATTATCACAAAGAATAAACCGCTCTGGCGAAAGGCTTAAAATTGCACTCTGTTCAAGACGTAAAAAAGCGCTAAATGGCGCGCGGTTGGCCTGATTAAGCTGAAGGAATGCCTGCCATTCATCGCCAGAATAGGTCGCATGAAAACGCTGGGCGAGATTCACCTGATAGCAATCACCGCTGTGCAGATATTCCTGTACCTGGCGAAATTTTTCGCCGTACTGCTCGCGGGTCATATTGGATTGCCAGTCGGAAGTGAGCGTGAAATCTTCCTGCGGCGAGAATTGCTGGCTTTCCAGCCAGGCCCGACGAGCATTGACATCATTATGACTCAGCAAAGAAACTGTTTGACGCTGGTGGTCAACAACCAGCGCCCAGTCGTAGATACCCACAGCCATATCCGGCAGAACGATATCTTGCTGTGCAATTTCTGGCAGTGACTCAAAACGGCGGCCCAGATCGTAGCCAAACAACCCCAGCGCGCCGCCCTGAAATGGCAAATCTTCGTTATGCGCTGGGCGAATGTCTGCGCGATCCAGCACCTGCTGGAGCACCTGTAGCGGGTCATCAGTGGTCGTTGTGCGTTTTTCGCTTTCACTAACAACGGTTTCTTTACCGAAAGTGGTTAAAGTGCAAATCGGCTCGGCGACCACAATATCAAAGCGGCTATATGGATGATCGGCATAGCCGGAGTGTAAAAGCATCGCCCACGGCAGGTGGCTTAAGCGGGAGAAATAAAATTCAGCGGCGTCCTGACGCCAGGGTAAAGTAATCACAGCGGGAGATAACGTCTTCATCAGTCCTGACTCTACTGGCTATGTGCCGGGTAGCATGAAATAATTAGCGCCAACAATTTAGCAGGAGTTAACAATGTTTGCAGGTTTACCTTCACTCACCCATGAACAGCAGCAAAAAGCCGTCGAGCGGATCCAGGAACTGATGGCTCAAGGGATGAGCAGCGGCCAGGCAATCGCGCTGGTGGCAGAAGAGCTGCGTGCCAACCATTCCGGCGAGCGAATCGTGGCGCGTTTTGAGGATGAAGACGAGTAACACACTTATCCGTATCGCTTTCGTTATAGAAGCCGATGGTTATTTGATTGTGAGAAAAAGGACGCTTTTCATATGTGATTAAAAGCGTCCTGACCCATTTATGCTGATGTAAATTTAACTTAGACCAGTGCTTTTAGTTCTTCCTGCATATATGTTGAAAAGTATTCAGGATTTTTAATCACAATGCGTTCACCAGACTCCATTTTTTTTGCCCATCCAACCATTTTTTCCGTGAACCCCGGGTTCCAGCCTTCCAGGTCAGCTCGCGTCGTAATATCAGCGGCACTCGCGGGTACTCCCAGTTCTTTTAAATATTTAAAGATTCCCTTCGCCGTACTTTCATTCATCGAACTTGGTGTTGGTGCTGATACATCCATGGCACCAATGAAATCCAGGGCTTTATCTATTACAGCAGGCATATTCTTATCCTTAAAATTAACCATGTTATCGATAAGGCTATATATGACCTTAATTTGCATCTAATATCAAAGGGATTATAACGATATGGCACGAGTTAACCTGTTGACATTCAGGTGTTTTAAAGGTAGCAGCTCATGGTGTGTTATCCAGTAAGATGGAGAAAATTAATGGTCAGTCCTCACGCTATAACCAGATTGTTCAGGTAAGAAAGAAAACCAGAGATGCTAATCGAAGGGCGAACATAACGGCATGATTATGTTTATTTATATAGTTAGTTTTATAGATAAAATTGAAATTATAAAAATAAATAATGAATTAGCAGGAGCATCAACTGTAATATCTTAATCTCTGGTCGATTTATGCAAAACCGACCAGTATTGTCGATAAATTATCGTCTGACTTATTTTGCTTCGATAAAGCTTACACCGCAGCCACAATCTTAATTTCAACTTTATACTTCGGGTTCATCAAACCTGCTTGTACCGTGCAGCGCACCGGCGCATGACCCGCGACAACCCAGGCATCCCACGCTTTATTCATCGCCGCGAAGTCGTTTTTATCGGCCAGGAAAATGGTGGCATCCAGAATGCTCGATTTATTGCTGCCCTGTTTTTCCAGCACGGCGTCAATCTGCGCCAGCGTGTTGGCGGTTTGCTCAAAGGCATCGGCGTCGAGGTTTTCCGGTACACCAGTGTAGTAGAGCGTGTTGTTGTGGATTACCACATCAGACCAGCGGGCTTCGGCATCGATACGAACGATAGTCATCATTTTGTCCTCATTATACTTCCATTTTCGTGCTGCAAAGACTGCCACAATGTGAAGTCGCCGTCACCACTTCAACTGGCGAAAGCGCCCTCATCCTGACATAATCCCTGTTCAAATCAACAGGGGGTAGTGTGACGGACGATTTTGCACCAGACGGTCAGTTAGCGAAAGCGATACCCGGCTTTAAGCCGCGAGAGCCACAGCGACAGATGGCGGTAGCCGTCACCCAGGCGATAGAAAAAGGCCAGCCGCTGGTGGTGGAAGCAGGAACCGGTACGGGCAAAACCTACGCTTACCTGGCCCCTGCGCTGCGGGCGAAAAAGAAAGTCATAATCTCGACCGGCTCAAAAGCGTTGCAGGATCAGCTCTACAGCCGCGATTTGCCAACGGTCTCAAAGGCATTGAAATACACGGGCAATGTGGCGCTGCTGAAAGGGCGCTCAAACTACCTCTGCCTCGAACGTCTCGAACAGCAGGCGCTGGCGGGGGGCGATCTGCCGGTACAAATCTTAAGCGATGTGATCCTGCTGCGCTCCTGGTCTAATCAAACAGTCGATGGCGATATCAGCACCTGCGTCAGCGTGGCGGAAGATTCACAGGCGTGGCCGCTGGTCACCAGCACCAACGATAACTGCCTCGGCAGTGACTGCCCGATGTATAAAGATTGCTTTGTGGTCAAAGCACGCAAAAAAGCGATGGACGCCGATGTGGTGGTGGTGAATCATCATCTGTTTCTGGCGGATATGGTGGTGAAAGAGAGCGGTTTTGGCGAATTGATCCCGGAAGCGGACGTCATGATCTTCGACGAAGCCCACCAGCTGCCCGACATTGCCAGCCAGTATTTTGGTCAGTCACTCTCCAGTCGACAACTGCTCGACCTGGCAAAAGACATCACCATCGCCTACCGCACCGAATTAAAAGACACCCAGCAGTTACAAAAGTGCGCGGACCGTCTTGCCCAGAGTGCGCAGGATTTTCGCCTGCAACTCGGTGAGCCAGGTTATCGCGGTAACCTGCGTGAGCTGTTAGCTAATCCGCAAATTCAGCGGGCATTTTTACTGCTCGATGACACCCTGGAACTTTGTTATGACGTGGCGAAACTTTCGCTGGGGCGTTCCGCCTTGCTGGATGCGGCATTTGAACGCGCCACGTTATATCGCACGCGACTCAAACGGCTAAAAGAGATTAATCAGCCGGGTTACAGCTACTGGTACGAATGCACTTCGCGCCATTTTACTCTGGCTCTCACGCCGCTCAGCGTGGCGGATAAATTCAAAGAGTTAATGGCGCAAAAACCCGGTAGCTGGATCTTTACCTCAGCAACGCTGTCGGTGAACGACGATCTGCATCATTTCACCTCGCGGCTTGGCATTGAACAGGCAGAGTCGTTGCTGTTACCCAGCCCCTTCGATTACAGCCGCCAGGCGTTACTCTGTGTGCCGCGCAACCTGCCGCAAACCAATCAACCGGGTTCCGCACGGCAACTGGCGGCAATGCTGCGACCGATCATCGAAGCTAACAACGGTCGTTGTTTTATGCTTTGTACCTCGCACGCCATGATGCGCGATCTGGCCGAGCAGTTCCGCGCTACCATGACGCTTCCCGTTTTGTTGCAGGGGGAAACCAGCAAAGGGCAACTGTTGCAGCAATTTGTCAGCGCCGGTAACGCGCTTCTTGTGGCAACCAGCAGTTTCTGGGAAGGGGTGGACGTGCGTGGCGATACATTGTCATTGGTGATTATCGACAAATTGCCGTTTACCTCGCCGGATGATCCACTATTAAAAGCACGCATGGAAGATTGCCGTTTGCGCGGTGGTGATCCGTTCGATGAAGTACAACTGCCGGATGCGGTCATTACTCTCAAGCAGGGGGTAGGGCGATTGATTCGCGACGCCGACGATCGCGGCGTGCTGGTGATTTGCGATAATCGGCTGGTGATGCGCCCTTACGGCGCGACGTTTCTCGCCAGTCTGCCGCCAGCGCCGCGCACCCGTGACATTGCCCGTGCGGTTCGTTTCCTTGCGATACCATCCTCCAGGTAATTTGTTACGGAGTATGGTATGATGCGCGCCTTTTTATTGATCTAAGCACGAAGACCCATGCGAATTCTGGCTATCGATACCGCGACAGAGGCCTGCTCTGTCGCCCTGTGGAACGACGGTACTGTCAACGCTCATTTTGAGCTTTGCCCTCGTGAACATACTCAACGAATCTTACCGATGGTGCAGGATATCCTGACCACCAGCGGAACTTCCCTGACTGACATAAACGCTCTGGCTTACGGGCGCGGCCCCGGTAGCTTCACCGGCGTGCGCATTGGTATTGGCATTGCGCAAGGGCTGGCACTTGGCGCAGAGCTGCCGATGATTGGCGTCTCCACGCTAATGACGATGGCGCAAGGGGCGTGGCGCAAAAACGGCGCAACCCGCGTGCTGGCAGCTATTGACGCGCGAATGGGCGAAGTTTACTGGGCCGAATATCAGCGTGATGAAAACGGTATCTGGCACGGTGAAGAAACCGAAGCCGTACTCAAACCCGAACTCGTTCATGAACGAATGCAACAGCTTTCCGGCGAATGGGTGACAGTAGGGACGGGCTGGCAAG
Source organism: Escherichia sp. E.sYA108 (assembly GCF_011754335.1). Classification (NCBI taxonomy): domain Bacteria; kingdom Pseudomonadati; phylum Pseudomonadota; class Gammaproteobacteria; order Enterobacterales; family Enterobacteriaceae; genus Escherichia; species Escherichia sp. E.sYA108. The sequence goes on from NZ_JAAQVZ010000001.1 coordinate 2,252,616, forward strand.
CCTGGCCGGATCTCGGTAAAGAGAGCGGGCTGGTTTTGCTCGATGGCGAAGTGTTACTGCCCGCTGCAGAAGATATGCTGCCGATTGCGTGCCAGATGTTTGCCGAGGGTAAAACGGTGGCGGTGGAACATGCTGAACCAGTTTATTTACGTAACAACGTCGCATGGAAGAAACTTCCGGGCAAAGAATGAATCTTAAGAGTATGCCCTGAGAAAAAAAGGAGTCGCATCATGGCGGTTCAAAAGAATGTTATCAAAGGCATACTGGCAGGTACGTTTGCGCTAATGCTGAGCGGTTGTGTTACTGTGCCAGACGCCATTAAAGGCAGCAGTCCCACGCCGCAACAAGATTTAGTTCGGGTGATGAGTGCGCCGCAGCTGTACGTTGGTCAGGAGGCTCGCTTTGGCGGCAAAGTGGTTGCGGTACAAAACCAGCAAGGGAAAACACGCCTGGAAATTGCCACCGTACCACTGGACAGCGGAGCCAGACCGACGCTGGGAGAACCTTCTCGCGGTCGCATTTATGCCGATGTGAACGGTTTTCTGGACCCGGTGGATTTCCGCGGACAACTGGTGACGGTAGTCGGGCCAATCACCGGTGCGGTTGACGGCAAAATCGGTAATACGCCCTATAAATTTATGGTGATGCAAGTAACGGGTTACAAACGTTGGCATTTAACCCAGCAGGTGATTATGCCGCCTCAGCCGATTGATCCATGGTTTTATGGCGGTCGTGGCTGGCCCTATGGCTACGGCGGATGGGGCTGGTATAATCCCGGCCCCGCGAGAGTACAAACAGTTGTAACTGAATAATTGCTTGTTTTTAAAGAAAAAGAAACAGCGGCCGGTCCGCTGTTTCTGCATTCTTACGGTAAAGATAAAAATAAATAGTGACGCGCTTCGCAACCTTTTCCTTGGGTAATTATCAAGCTGGTAAGATGAGTTAATATTATGTTAACAGTATGTTTATCACTTGGGGTTGCGATGACGACGAACGCGCATTTTAGAGGTGAAGAATTGAAGAAGGTTTGGCTTAACCGTTATCCCGCGGACGTTCCGACGGAGATCAACCCTGACCGTTATCAATCTCTGGTAGATATGTTTGAGCAGTCGGTCGCGCGCTACGCCGATCAACCCGCGTTTGTGAATATGGGGGAGGTGATGACCTTCCGCAAACTGGAAGAACGCAGTCGCGCGTTTGCCGCTTATTTGCAACAAGGGTTGGGGCTGAAGAAAGGCGATCGCGTTGCGTTGATGATGCCTAACTTATTGCAATATCCGGTGGCGCTGTTTGGCATTTTGCGTGCCGGGATGATCGTCGTAAACGTTAACCCGTTGTATACCCCGCGTGAGCTTGAGCATCAGCTTAACGATAGCGGCGCATCGGCGATTGTTATCGTGTCTAACTTTGCCCACACTCTGGAAAAAGTGGTTGATAAAACCGCCGTTCAGCACGTTATTCTGACCCGTATGGGCGATCAGCTATCTACGGCAAAAGGCACGGTAGTCAATTTCGTTGTTAAATACATCAAGCGTCTGGTGCCGAAATACCATCTGCCAGATGCCATTTCATTTCGTAGCGCCCTGCACAACGGCTACCGGATGCAGTACGTCAAACCAGAACTGGTGCCGGAAGATTTAGCTTTCCTGCAATACACCGGCGGCACCACTGGTGTGGCGAAAGGCGCGATGCTGACTCACCGCAATATGCTGGCGAACCTGGAACAGGTTAACGCGACCTATGGTCCGCTGTTGCATCCGGGCAAAGAGCTGGTGGTGACGGCGCTGCCGCTGTATCACATTTTTGCACTGACCATTAACTGCCTGCTGTTTATCGAACTGGGGGGGCAGAACCTGCTTATCACTAACCCGCGCGATATTCCAGGGCTGGTAAAAGAGTTAGCGAAATATCCGTTTACCGCTATCACTGGCGTTAACACCTTGTTCAATGCGTTGCTGAACAATAAAGAGTTCCAGCAGCTGGATTTCTCCAGTCTGCATCTTTCCGCAGGCGGTGGGATGCCTGTTCAGCAAGTGGTTGCAGAACGTTGGGTTAAACTGACTGGACAGTATCTGCTGGAAGGTTATGGCCTGACCGAGTGCGCGCCGCTGGTCAGCGTTAACCCGTATGATATTGATTATCATAGTGGTAGCATCGGTTTACCGGTGCCGTCGACGGAAGCCAAACTGGTGGATGATGATGATAATGAAGTACCACCTGGTCAACCAGGTGAGCTTTGTGTCAAAGGACCGCAGGTGATGCTGGGTTACTGGCAGCGTCCGGATGCTACCGATGAAATCATCAAAAATGGCTGGTTACACACCGGCGACATCGCGGTGATGGATGAAGAAGGATTCCTGCGCATTGTCGATCGTAAAAAAGACATGATTCTGGTTTCCGGTTTTAACGTTTATCCCAACGAGATTGAAGATGTCGTCATGCAGCATCCTGGCGTACAGGAAGTCGCGGCTGTTGGCGTACCTTCCGGCTCCAGTGGTGAAGCGGTGAAAATCTTCGTAGTGAAAAAAGATCCATCGCTTACCGAAGAGTCACTGGTGACCTTTTGCCGCCGTCAGCTCACGGGCTACAAAGTACCGAAGCTGGTGGAGTTTCGTGATGAGTTACCGAAATCTAACGTCGGAAAAATTTTGCGACGAGAATTACGTGACGAAGCGCGCGGCAAAGTGGACAATAAAGCCTGAGCGTTAAGTCAGTCGTCAGACGCCGGTTAATCCGGCGTTTTTTTTGACGCCCACTAAAGAGAATACAATTTGAATTACCAAATGATTACCACGGACGATGCGCTGGCTTCTTTGTGTGAAGCCGTCCGTGCCTTTCCGGCGATAGCCCTGGATACTGAATTTGTTCGTACGCGCACTTATTACCCGCAGCTGGGTTTAATTCAACTTTTTGATGGTGAGCATCTGGCGCTAATTGATCCTCTCGGGATCACCGACTGGTCACCGCTGAAAGCGATCCTGCGCGATCCGTCCATCACAAAATTTCTTCATGCAGGCAGTGAAGATCTGGAAGTGTTCCTCAATGTCTTTGGCGAATTACCACAACCCTTGATTGACACGCAAATCCTTGCTGCCTTCTGCGGACGCCCGATGTCATGGGGTTTCGCTTCCATGGTGGAAGAGTATTCCGGCGTTACGCTGGACAAGAGTGAATCGCGCACCGACTGGCTGGCCAGACCGCTGACCGAACGTCAGTGTGAATACGCAGCGGCGGATGTCTGGTATCTGTTACCGATCACCGCAAAGCTTATGGTAGAAACGGAGGCCTCCGGCTGGCTACCTGCGGCGCTGGATGAATGCCGCCTGATGCAAATGCGTCGTCAGGAAGTCGTTGCGCCGGAAGACGCCTGGCGTGATATCACCAATGCCTGGCAATTACGCACACGCCAACTGGCCTGTCTGCAACTGTTAGCCGACTGGCGATTGCGCAAGGCGCGAGAGCGCGATCTGGCGGTGAACTTTGTCGTGCGTGAAGAGCATTTGTGGTCGGTAGCGCGTTATATGCCGGGAAGTCTGGGCGAACTGGACAGCCTGGGCTTATCCGGTAGCGAAATCCGCTTCCACGGTAAAACGTTGCTGGCGCTGGTGGAAAAAGCGCAGGCATTGCCGGAAGAGGCCTTACCGCAGCCGATGCTTAACCTGATGGACATGCCGGGTTATCGTAAAGCGTTTAAAGCGATTAAGTCGCTGATTACTGACGTCAGCGAAACGCACAAGATCAGCGCCGAATTGCTGGCATCGCGTCGGCAAATCAACCAATTGCTGAACTGGCACTGGAAACTGAAACCGCAGAACAATTTGCCGGAGCTGATTTCCGGCTGGCGTGGTGAGCTGATGGCGGAAGCATTACACAATTTATTGCAGGAATATCCACAGTAAAATCTTCCGAAGCCGGACTGGGCGCGCTCAGTCCGGCTTCGGCAAACTACAAATCCAACAGCAGGCGGTTCAAATGAACTTATTTGAGCTTAACGCAAAATGCGCTCGACACCACGACGAGTAAATACCGATTCCTGAATGACGACTTCATTCTCTGTTCCTTCATTTACTCTACCGCCTGGCGAGGAATATTCGCCTTCGGTGTTTTTCCGGACCACGTAAAAATCGATGTCGCCAGGCTGTTTCCCGCCAGTGGTCATTTAGTACAAGTGCTACCGGAATATTACCAGCCAGCGAATGTCTGGGCCGTTTATGTTTCAAAGCTGTCGACGTCAGCGAAAGTGCGGATAACGGTAGAATTTTTACGCCAGTATTTTGCCGAGCACTACCCGAATTTTTCACTGGAGCAGGCCTGATTAATGATTCAATTATCGGGTTGATATCGGGTTAAAACCTGATTTTCTCCTTTCTAAGCCGCTACAGATTGGTTAGCATATTCACCTTTAATCGCGCATGATCGAAAGATAATTAAAGAGGTTAATGTGTTCGCTGAATACGGGGTTCTGAATTACTGGACCTATCTGGTTGGGGCCATTTTTATTGTGTTGGTGCCAGGGCCAAATACCCTGTTTGTACTCAAAAATAGCGTCAGTAGCGGTATGAAAGGCGGTTATCTTGCGGCCTGTGGTGTATTTATTGGCGATGCGGTATTGATGTTTCTGGCATGGGCTGGAGTGGCGACATTAATTAAGACCACCCCGATATTATTCAACATCGTACGTTATCTTGGTGCGTTTTATTTGCTCTATCTGGGGAGTAAAATTCTCTACGCGACCCTGAAAGGTAAAAATAGCGAGACCAAATCCGATGAGCCCCAATACGGTGCCATTTTTAAACGCGCGTTAATTTTGAGCCTGACTAATCCGAAAGCCATTTTGTTCTATGTGTCGTTTTTCGTACAGTTTATCGATGTTAATGCCCCACATACGGGAATTTCATTCTTTATTCTGGCGACGACGCTGGAACTGGTGAGTTTCTGCTATTTGAGCTTCCTGATTATTTCTGGGGCTTTTGTCACGCAGTACATACGTACCAAAAAGAAACTGGCTAAAGTGGGCAACTCACTGATTGGTTTGATGTTCGTGGGTTTCGCCGCCCGACTGGCGACGCTGCAATCCTGATGCTTTCAGCCCGCGTTGCCGCGGGCTTCCCACCTGTAATCCTCCCTGATTCTTCTCTGATCCGGTGCTAAAAAGTAACCAATAAATGGTATTTAAAATGCAAATTATCAGGCGTACCCTGAAACGGCTGGAATAAACCGTTTTCAGCGCATTCACCGAAGGAGGGAAAAGGATGCTGCAAATCCCACAGAATTATATTCATACGCGCTCAACGCCTTTCTGGAATAAACAAACTGCGCCTGCCGGAATATTCGAACGTCATCTTGATAAAGGAACGCGCCCGGGGGTTTACCCACGCCTTTCCGTTATGCATGGGGCGGTCAAATATCTCGGCTACGCTGATGAACACAGTGCAGAGCCTGATCAGGTGATCCTTATCGAAGCGGGGCAGTTTGCGGTGTTCCCTCCAGAAAAGTGGCACAACATTGAAGCCATGACTGACGATACTTATTTCAACATTGACTTCTTCGTTGCTCCTGAAGTCCTGATGGAAGGCACGCAACAACGGAAAGTCATTCATAACGGGAAATGAATCATGGGCAAAGCAACGTATACCGTGACCGTCACCAATAACAGCAATGGCGTTTCTGTCGATTATGAAACAGAGACGCCGATGACTTTGCTGGTGCCAGAAGTGGCGGCTGAAGTGATAAAAGATCTGGTGAATACCGTGCGTTCTTATGACACGGAAAACGAACATGATGTTTGTGGTTGGTAATTATCACTGATCGTTGATGGCGCAATTTCTGCGCCATCGCAAAAAATTCCTCCGTGATGCTCGTCACAAATCTTACCCTCCCGATGTTGTGCTATGCTTTTTATCAGCGACTAACCCGCTAATGCAAAACAGATAAGTGAGGAAACAATGGGCATTCTGTCATGGATTATTTTTGGGCTTATTGCCGGTATTCTGGCGAAGTGGATCATGCCAGGTAAAGATGGTGGTGGATTCTTTATGACTATCCTGCTGGGGATAGTCGGTGCCGTAGTCGGCGGATGGATCAGCACGCTGTTTGGCTTTGGTAAAGTCGATGGCTTCAATTTTGGCAGCTTCGTGGTTGCCGTTATTGGTGCGATTGTTGTGCTATTTATCTACAGGAAGATTAAAAGTTAACGCGTAAATTGCACAAAGGCTGCACACAGGCAGCCTTTGCTATTTTTTTAGATGTGACGTTACCACCATCCCAGCTCAGTGCCGAGTACGACAATAATCGCCACACCCATCATAATAATCGTTGTTTTTTTCATCTTTATGCTCCCGGGGCAGCATAGCCGCCAATAAAAAACCATGCTAAAAATACGACCGCTGTAATAAAGATTACAACCGGAAAAATAATACCGATTCGCATGTTATCACCAATCAAAAGGATGTGAATACGCCTCAGGAATGTAGCGCTGAATGCGTGACAAAAGGTGTTTTCTGTTTATGTTTTTTCTCCTGATACATCGCGATATCGGCAGCATGCAGGGCACTGTCTGCATCGGTCGTTTCAGGATCGACTTCTACTATGCCAAGACTGGCACCAGGATAATACAAATCAACATCACCTAAGTGATATTCTCCGCGTATTTGTTGTTGAATACGTTCTCGCAGCGACGAAATATCCGCATTCTCGTTGTTCAGTGAAACAACCAAAAACTCATCACCGCCGAGACGACCAATAACTTCGCCATTTTGCTGGAGCGTATTAAGGCGCTCGCCAACCTGAATGAGAAACAGATCGCCACTATTATGACCAAAACGATCATTGATTAATTTGAAGTTATCCAGATCGATAAACGCGATCATTATCTTATGGTTAAGATGCCGGGCGAGAGAAAACAGCGTCGTCAGATTTTCAAAAATCGCCCGCCGATTCGGTAGCCCGGTTAACGAGTCGGTATACGATTGCGCAATCAGCGCAGCATTAGCTTCGCGCAGCTGTTCAACCAGTGCCTCTTTTTGAATATATTGTGCAATCAGTCCGGCGAATAACTGTAAGACCTGTTCCGCGCGTTCACTCCACTGGCGCTTCTCACTGCTGGCGGCGCAAAGCGTGCCATAGAATGATCCATCCGGTAAGTGAATTGGCGTGCTCAGAAATGTGGTGATGCCAAGATTGCGTGCCGCAATACAGTCGCCCCAACGGTCAGGGACTTCATCGCTGAAAAAGCAGTTTTCATCAATGGCGCGTTTGCATAACGAGTAATCCCACGAGACGGTAAAATTCTCCGGGATGTGCATTTTCTGGCTATTACGGGCAAACATTATATGCTGCAGGCGCGCTTCGACATCCACTTTGGTCAGGTAGGTTGACTCCATATCAGTGACCATTTCCAGCATCTCCAGAAGCTGTCGAACCAGACTTTCCAGTGACTGTTCTTTGGCAAGGGATTGCGAGACGCGGGCGATAATCTGATCTGACACGAAACAACTCCAGGATACGGCGGGTAAATGCTGATAATTTAATCTTTGCAGGCATGATAAAACATCATCAACAAAGATGAAACAAGGCGTAATATGTTTTGAGTGAATGTAATAAAAATAGTGCTGCAAAACAAAACGATACAGCGATACTCTAAGCCTGGATAAATATGTGAGATCAATAAATGAAAATTATCAGTTTTGTTCTGCCTTGCTTGCTGGTCCTGGCTGGTTGTTCAACCCCTTCTCAGCCAGAAGCACCTAAACCGCCGCAGATTGGTATGGCAAATCCGGCGTCGGTCTATTGCCAGCAGAAGGGCGGGACGCTCATTCCTGTGCAGACAGCGCAAGGGGTCAGCAACAATTGCAAATTACCGGGCGGTGAAACGATTGATGAATGGGCATTGTGGCGACGGGACCATCCGGCTGGTGAAAAATAACCGCCGGATGCTGTACTAAAATCACAAGCTACGTAGCCAGTCTGCCAGCACCAGCGCATGGTTCTGCGTGGTGTTTTTTGCTGAGTAGAGCAGGGTCAGCGGCTGTTTTTTGGCGATGTCTGCCAGCCGCTTTCCTTCTTGCTCGTGTTGCGCCAGTTCTGCAAGATATTGCTCGCGAAAGGTTGCAAAATCGACGACTTCGCCGTGAAAGGCTTTGCGCAGCTCCGTTGACGGCGTGATTTCTTTATCCCATTCATCAAGGGCTAAATCGGTTTTTTTGATACCGCGTGGCCAGAGGCGGTCGACCAGTACGCGATAACCATCGCTCTGTTCAGCCGGATCATAAACGCGTTTGCACTGAATATTCATCGTATTTGTTCTCCCTTTCACGCATGATTTGTCACGTCACTATAGCACCGGATATTAGCGAATTTCTTTGTCTCTCCCGGCGCAAAGTCCGAAAATCGCCATCAGTAGTGAAAGTATTGCAACACCCAGCAGTGGTACGGACCAGTCACCGTTAGCATCGTGTATTTTACCCATCAGCGGCGGCCCACAGGCTGCCAGCAAATACCCGACGGATTGTGCCATCCCCGAGAGTGCCGCCGCCTGATGCGCAGAACTTGCCCGCAGACCAATGAACGTCAACCCCAGTATCATTGTTGCGCCGGAACCAAAACCGAAAAGCAGAGTCCAGGTGATCGCGTGTGCTGGCATAAAGCAGAGCCCAACCGCGCCCACTGCGCACATCAAGGCAACGAACGCTGCAATACCACGCTGATCTTTCATATGATGTAAGAAAAGTGGGATCAGCAAACCGGGAGCTGCTGTGGCTAGTTGCAGCAAACCATGCAGTGAACCCGCCTGTGCTTCGCTATAGCCGTGACTGATGAGAATCGCCGGAAGCCAGCCAATAATCACGTAATAGACCAGTGAGTTGATCCCAAGAAACAATGTTACCTGCCAGGCAAGCGGCGAACGCAAGATACCCCGAGTATGTAAGGCGCGTGAGGTACTCAAATTTGCATGTTGTTGACTTCGCCACTGTGGCAGCCATAAAAAAAGAGCCAGCAGAGGAAAACACATCAGCATGAGCAACGCGCCTTGCCAGCCAAAACCGTTCAAAGCCAGCGGCACTACCATCGCCGATCCCAGTGCCGCCGCAGCTCCCATTGTCAGGGAATATGCGCCGGTAAGTCTGGCGACGGAATGAGGGAAATCGCGTTTAATTAATCCTGGCAGTAAGACATTGCCTAATGCAATCCCACCGCCAATGACCGCTGTACCGCCAAATAATAAGTAAGGCGAAGGGAGAGAGCGAATTGCGATACCTGCACAGATCAAAAGTAACGCGGCAAACAGGCTACGTTCCACACCAAAACGTCGCGCCACCGGGGCGGCCAGCGGTGAGATCAGCGCAAAGGCTAATAATGGCAGGGTGGTCAATAAGCCGGTTTGCGCCGTCGTTAGCGAGTAAGCGGAACGAATCGTATCCAGTAACGGTGCTGCGCCGGTAAAGGTGACGCGTAATGTTGTGGCAATCATCAGAATGCCAGCGATAAGGACAATCCTGTTTTTGCCGCTTAATGAAGTTGAACAGGTCATATGCTTCTCATTGTTACAAACGAGGCTGTACCTTACCGTTTTTATTGTTATGTTGAATCAAGCTAAAATGACAAAATATCGCTAAATTCGGACAAAATGATGCACAGGTTGAATCTCAATGGCTATGAACCCGACCGACACCATGAAGCCGCGGTCGCATTTTGTATTCACGCCGGAACGGATGAGTTAACCAGTCCTGTACATCAGCACCGCAAAGGGCAGTTGATACTGGCACTACATGGTGCAATTACCTGTACGGTGGAAAATGCTTTGTGGATGGTGCCGCCACAATATGCGGTTTGGATACCGGGCGGGGTGAAACATAGCAATCAAGTGACAGCTAACGCTGAACTCTGTTTTCTGTTTATCGAGCCCAGCGCAGTGACAATGCCGACAACATGTTGCACATTGAAAATATCGCCCTTATGCCGGGAATTAATTTTAACCCTGGCAAACAGGACGACGACTCAGCGTGCTGAGCCGATGACCCGCAGATTAATTCAGGTCCTGTTTGATGAACTCCCTCAGCAGCCACAACAACAGCTGCACCTGCCCGTTTCTTCTCATCCTAAAATCCGCACAATGGTGGAGATGATGGCGAAAGAGCCCGTCGAGTGGGGCTCATTGGGGCAATGGGCTGGCTTTTTTGCGATGAGTGAACGCAATCTTGCCCGGCTGATAGTGAAAGAGACGGGGTTGAGTTTTCGCCAGTGGCGTCAGCAGTTACAGCTGATTATGGCGCTTCAGGGATTAGTGAAAGGCGATACTGTACAGAAAGTTGCTCATACGCTGGGGTATGATTCAACAACGGCCTTTATTACAATGTTTAAGAAAGGCCTGGGACAAACGCCAGGCCGATATATTGCGGGATTAACTACTGTTTCCCCACAATCAGCGAAACCAGACCCGCGGCAATAAGCGGGCCGACCGGTACGCCGCGAAACAGCGCCACGCCTAAAACAGTACCTACCAGCAGCCCGGCGACCAGTTGCGGCTGGCTGCCCATTAACGTCACGCCGCGCCCACCCAGCCAGGAGACAATAACGCCGACTGCAATTGCCACCAGCGATTTCCAGTTCAGAAACGAGTGAATCAGGGTTGAGGGCGGTAGCGTCCCGCTGGCGATGGGGGCCATAACGCCAATCGTCAGAATGATTATCCCGATACTTAGCCCCTGTTTTTCAATCCACGGGAAAAAGGTGCTTAACGGTGTGACGCGGACAATGATTAACACCAGAATTGAAACGGCGACAGTGGTGTTATGACTGATAAAGCCCAGCGCAGCTAACCCGAGCAGGATCAGCAAAGTGACATCAAACATCGTGGTTTCCTTGCCAAAAAATAATAAGCCTGCTTACTTTACGCTTGCTGCAGGCAGGAAGTAGAAAATCTTTACGTTTTCTGCATAAAAAATCAGGCGAACTGTCATCAAACTGCCATTTGTGCACGCTAACAATAACGTGAAAACAGCTATCTCCCGGGGGCATACTATGAACGATCAAATGTTCGTCGAGACACTGATTATCACGTCATCGTTTTTTGCCATTGCTGCTGTGCTGGTTTTGTCCGTTCTGCTTATTGAACGGACAGGCTAGTTACGCAGTGCGGCGGAAATTGACCAGTTCTGGTTGCGCAATACGCAAATAATCCGCGGTTTTCAAAATAACGGATTTATCCAGCATGCCTGCATTGAAGGCGATTTCATCAAATCGTTCGAAGAGTAGGGGGTCGGCAACCAGTTTGAGTTTTGGATGGAAGCTGAAAGGGGGGATCGCGCCGAAGACACAGCCTGTGAGTTCATCGACTTCCGCCGGGCTGGCCAACGAAGCGCGTAATCCGCCTATATGGCTGGCGAGTTGGCTCAGATCGGCCTGTTGATCGGCAGCGAGGATCGCCAGAACATGTTGATTTACGCCATTGCCTTTGACTTTACATACCAGTGCCTTAGCCCCCTGGCCTAAAGCGGTGCCACGAATTTCTGACACCGCTTCACATTTACCTACCGCTTCATGGGTAACGACGCGGAAGTTAGCACCTTCTTGTGATAATAAAGCGATTAACCGCTGATGCGTCACGCTTTCTTTAGCCATTTCAGTCATTTCATGCTCCTGAGATTACAAGCAAACAACTACAGAAGGTTATCATGAACGGCTGTTTTTGTTCTGCTTATTGACATATAAACGCTCATCGGAAGCTTTATACGCATCATGTAACGTATCGTTTTCTTTCATCGCGTAAATACCGGAAGAGAAGCCGATTTCTTTCTGCGGCGCGATATGTTGCAGACGTTTTTCGATACGTTCAGGCAGTTGTGCTGCAATTTGCGGCGTCGAATCGACAAGAATGATGCAGAATTCATCGCCACCGAGTCGGATGGCATAATCACTTTTACGAATCGATTGTTTAATCGCCTGAGCTAATAACGTAATCGCTAAATCCCCCTCCTGATGACCGAGGGTGTCATTTATTTGCTTTAACTTGTCCATGTCAATAGCAATAAACATCACCGAAGAACCGGATTGCACCAGTTTCTGCAACCGCTGCTCCAGTTCAGGGGTTAAAATTTTGCGATTATAGAGTCCAGTCATCGCATCACTAATATTTTCTCGCGACACATTTTGGTATAAGCGGAAGTGCATCCGCACCATATTCAGCAAAATTAACGCCGTCAAAATCCAGAACAGAACGCTTTTCCACGAAGACGTGATAAAGTAAAGAATATCAATGGATAACGAGACACGAATGCCGCCCGGTAAGTCATGGACGTAACTGACATACTGGAACAGATTATCTTCGCTCTGGTTGATGATAATGTCGCGCCCCGAATCTGTATCGGTTAGCGTGACATTGAGAAAACGCCAGAGGAGAGGGCGGTCATGAGTGTAAAAGATATTCCGCAGATTGTTTTTGTTAATATCCAGCAGCACAATCCCTTTTAGCTGCCCTGCGACATATACCGGCGTCAGCAAACTCATCACGTTCTGTTTAGTACGCTGATCCTGGTAAATGCTCGATAATACGGTACGCCCGGTAAATACTTTTTCAATATCTTTGCGATCGATACCAATACTTCCTGACTGCAGGAAGGACCAGTTATTCATCGCAAAGTATTCAACATTAACCGGCTCATAAAAATAGACATAGCGGTCATTGAGATCGAGATAATAGTGAAATTTCTCTTCGGCCATCCCAAGACCTGAACCGTAATCATCCTGGTGGCGGTTGCCTTCCACTGCCTGATCAAAAGCGGGTAATAGTGCTGCAGCTTCCACAATTGTGTCGCAGTCAGTGGATGCGGTTTGTAGTGTGCCGCGTAAGCCCGGGTATTTATGGGCAGTCAGGTTTAAGCCATGGGTATTATTGGCAGACTCAAAAGCCTCGCAGATGGCGCGCCGCTGTTCTGGCGGCACTTCCGACTGCTCAGCAGCGAGAGCGCGCATCACATGCGCGGCAATACTCTGATTCTGATACTTATCATAAAGAAAGGAAGAGTCTGCTCTCTGCACGATATAGCGCAGATAGGCACTCATTGCTCTGTCGCTGGCGACAAGTTCAAAAATAAGGAAGGAAGATGTCAGCACAATGACACTTGCGGCGATAAAATGCCGGAGCATTCTATGGTGCAATTTCATGATAAATGGCACTCCTTCGGTTAGTGAAACGAGAAAACCAGATAAAGTTCGATTGCGGCCTGGCACAGGGGCGCTAATTATACTCATCTCTGCGCCGCTGGGGAGGGGAAATTTAGGGGTAATAGTAATAAATTGTATGCAAAAGCCACGCAAAAAGCATGGCTCTGAATATTTTTGCACTTAAATATGATGAATAATCACTTTGTTGCCCCCCTCGCTTTTCGCTTCGCGTAAGGCTTTATCTGCTTCCGTCATGACAAGCGAGATATTATGCGTGTCACCCGTTGAAAAAACCGTGCCAATACTGATGGTCATTTGTTCAGGAACATCATATCTGTTACTAAAGCCGGTCAGGAGTTCGACATTTTTACGCATACGTTCCGCAATGATTTTTGCCTGGGCACTATTGAGTTCGGTAAATAGCAAGCCAAACACCTCACCCTCCAGTCGCGCTAAAATATCATCGGGGCGGATGCTTTGCTGGATAATATCGACAATTGATACCAGCACTTTATCACCCACACGATGTCCCCATTGGGCATTGATGCGTTTGAACTGATTAATATCAACCAGCATGACACAAAAGTCCTTAACAACAGGTCGCGACAATAATGACTCTACGCTGTTGAAAAAGTAGCGCCGATTATAAATATTGGTCAGTACATCATGAACTGCCAGTTTGCTGGAGAGTTGCAGTTCCTGAAAAATGTTATAAATCAGAAAAGACACAACAAACAGTTTACTGGAAACTTCAATCCCGCGACTGATATACCAGATGGTGTAATTATACTCATCCAGAGTCAGTAGAAGTAAGTTGCAGCATAGCGATGCCAGACATAATAATGCTATTAACGGCCATAGTTCGCTGGCTAATCGTGTACGCATGATAATAAAGAACAGTAAAAATGCCCACAAACAAACCAATATTTTTGTATAGTTGATTCCCCAGGTCGCAGTATGGTTGTCCGGACAGTAATCGACGACATACAAAGAATAGTCAGCGTTATAACTGCTCAGATTGTGTGCCAGAAGGGGAAAAACTAAAAAAGGAATCAGCGCCAGCAACAGAATGCCAGTTTTCTTCTTATTGTTGTCAAGGATGTTGTCTTTCCCATAACAAAAGAGCGCCAGCGAGGTTAAACAAATGAAACTGAGTTGGCGGAAAATATAGAAAATAGAAACATCATTCGACTTTGTCTGGATCAGTGTACTGCCGTTGATTGGTTTATGGATAATTACAATGGTTTCAACTAAATAGATAAGTCCACTTAAAAATGCAAGGCTTAAAATGAGTGTTGGTAAAATTTGTTTGTTAGTGAAATACTTCATTAACATGAAAAGGAAAATGACGGCGTTAAGGAAAAACAAAGCCACAACAACCATCAGGTAATTCATCTGTGGGATGAGTTTTACATTCGTGTTTTCGTTATATAAGGTAGTAATGCAAAATAAAATTAACGTCAGCAATAAGCTGAAAATAAAAAAGCCTTGAGCTTTTAATTTTTGTGTACCCATAGAAGCCATAAAAAGGAGAGCAATGTGAGTGCTGGATTTTATTGATGGCAGAGATATATAGTTTTGACCAGGATCAATTTTCGTTAACGATAAAAAATAATTAAAGAATAACCCCAGGGAAATACGTGTTGACCGAATCATTTTTCCGAATGATTGTTTTCTGGAACTAAATTGTGTAAAGGTTATGCTGTCATATTTAAAGCGATTGTAAGCTAATGTATGTAATAAAAGAGATAATTTACAGTGAGCTAAAAATCAGCCAGGCGATAATGACCCGGCTGACAGTTTTAGTCTTTAGCTGTTGCATTTTGTTTATGAAACAGTTCACGGAACACCGGATAAATATCATCCTGGTCGCGGATATGCTGCATCGCAAAGTTGTCGAAAGTAGATTGCAGATGCTCATATTCTCGCCACAGTGTCTGATGCGCGCGACGTGTAATTTCGATATAGCTGTAATAACGAACAACGGGTAATATTTTTTTCGCCAGAATTTCATGGCAAAGCGGAGAGTCATCGGCCCAGTTATCGCCGTCTGATGCTTGGGCTGCGTAAATATTCCACTGTGCCGGGTTATAACGCTCTTTCACTACCTCATCCATCAGTTTTAGGGCGCTGGAAACAATGGTGCCGCCAGTTTCCTGCGAGTAGAAAAACTCATGTTCATCGACTTCTTTCGCCTGGGTATGATGGCGGATGTATACGACTTCCACGTTCTTATACGTTCTGCTGAGGAACAGATACAGCAGAATATAAAAACGTTTAGCCATATCTTTAGTGGACTGATCCATTGAACCGGAAACGTCCATCAGGCAAAACATCACTGCCTGGCTGGAGGGATCGGGCCGTTTTTCGTAGTTCTTGTAACGTAAATCGAAAGTGTCAATGAAAGGAACGCGTTCAATTTTGGCGCGCAATTCAGCAATCTCTTTGCGCAGCCGTTCCTCTTCCAGCAGTTGCGCAGGTTCACTGTTGCTGATGATGGCCAAATTCTCTTCCAGTGCATGAAGTTCCCGCCGCTTGCCCGCCGTCATGGCTGTGCGCCGCGCCAGTGAGTTCTGCAATGAACGTACAACGCTGATATTGGCCGGAACGCCGTTAGCGGTATAACCCGCCCGATGCGTTTTATATTCGGTCAGCTGGCGTTGTTGGTTTTGTTTCAGATTCGGTAAGGCCAAATCTTCAAAGAGCAGATCAAGATACTCATCTTTCGAAATCTGAAAGACAAATTCATCCTGACCTTCACCATCCTGGCTGGCCTGGCCCTGACCACTGCCGGAACCTCCGCCACCACCCTGGGGACGCTCAATTCGGTCGTTCTGGACGAAATGGTCATTGCCCGGATGCACGCGGTGGCGCAGGCCTCCACGCCCCTGATGAAACATCGGTTCGCTAATATCTTCCGTGGGAATGGATACGGACTCGCCGCTGTCGACGTCAGTCACCGAACGCTTATTTATGGCCTCGGAGATCGACTGTTTAATTTGCGCTTTATAACGGCGTAAGAAACGCTGGCGATTCACCATGCTTTTATTTTTGCCGTTCAGACGCCGGTCAATAAACCAGGTCATATGCCCCCCGTACTACATTTGCCAACGGTATGCTACGCCTGTGTTGCCGCTTCTCTGGCCCACGGTTCGCTGTCGCTGTAGGCCCGGTAGCATGTGTACCGGGCCAGGGTTGTTAAGACGATTTACGTACGCGCAAATACCATTCGCACAGTAAACGCACCTGTTTACGGGTGTAGCCTTTTTCCATCATACGGTCGACAAAGTCGTCGTGTTTCTTCTGCTCGTCGGTTGACGTTTTGGCGTTAAACGAAATAACCGGCAACAGCTCTTCGGTATTGGAGAACATTTTCTTCTCGATAACCGTGCGCAGTTTTTCATAGCTGGTCCAGTTCGGATTACGTCCGCTGTTATTCGCTCTGGCTCGCAGTACGAAGTTAACAATCTCGTTGCGGAAATCTTTTGGATTACTGATCCCCGCCGGTTTCTCGATTTTCTCCAGCTCGGCGTTAAGAGACTCGCGGTCAAACAACTGCCCGGTATCCGGATCGCGATACTCCTGATCCTGAATCCAGAAATCCGCGTAGGTAACATAACGGTCAAAAATGTTCTGCCCATATTCTGAATAGGATTCAAGGTAGGCCGTCTGGATCTCTTTGCCGATAAACTCGGCATATTTCGGGATCAGATAACCTTTCAGGAACTCCAGATAGCGTTCTGCCTGCTCTTGCGGGAACTGCTCGCGCTCGATCTGCTGTTCCAGGACGTAGAACAGATGGACCGGGTTTGCCGCCACTTCTACATGATCGAAGTTGAACACGCGGGAGAGGATCTTAAACGCAAAACGCGTCGACAGACCGTTCATCCCTTCATCGACACCGGCGTAGTCACGATATTCCTGATACGACTTGGCTTTGGGATCAGTGTCTTTCAAACTTTCACCATCATAAACCCGCATCTTTGAATAAATGCTGGAGTTTTCTGGCTCTTTCAGACGCGAAAGAATAGAAAAACGTGACAGCGTTTCCAGCGTGCCAGGGGCGCAGGGGGCGTGAGTCAATTCACTGTGATTAAGCAATTTCTCGTAGATTTTGATCTCTTCGGAAATGCGCAAGCAATACGGCACCTTCACGATGTAAACACGGTCGAGGAAGGCTTCGTTGTTTTTGTTATTACGGAAAGTGACCCATTCGGATTCGTTCGAGTGGGCGAGAATAATCCCGTTGAACGGCAGGGCGGAGATACCTTCCGTCCCGTTGTAGTTACCTTCCTGGGTGGCGGTTAACAAGGGATGCAGCACTTTTATCGGTGCTTTAAACATCTCGACAAATTCCATGATCCCCTGATTGGCGCGGCACAGCGCACCGGAATAGCCGTAGGCGTCCGGGTCATTCTGCGCGTAGTGTTCGAGTTTACGAATATCGACTTTCCCTACCAGGGCGGAGATGTCCTGGTTGTTCTCATCGCCGGGTTCTGTTTTGGCGATAGCAATTTGTTGCAGAATTGACGGCCAGACCTTCACTACCCGGAACTTAGTGATATCGCCACCAAATTCATGCAGGCGTTTTGCCGCCCACGGCGACATGATGGTGCCGAGATAACGGCGAGGAATGCCATACTCTTTTTCCAGAATCTGCGCATCTTCCTGCGGATTGAAAAGACAGAAAGGATGATCGTTGACCGGGCTACGCTCACCGTTGGCGCTCAATACATAAATCGGTACGAGCTGCATTAATGATTTCAGTCGCTCAGCAAGCGATGATTTACCCCCACCCACAGGCCCCAGCAGATACAGGATTTGTTTCTTCTCTTCCAGCCCCTGAGCCGCGTGTTTCAGATAAGAGACAATCTGTTCAATCGCGTCTTCCATGCCGTAAAACTCTTCAAACGCCGGATAACGTGCAATGACCCGGTTAGAAAAGAGTCGAGAAAGTCTGGGTTCCTGGGCTGTATCGACCATGACAGGCTCACCAATAGCCATCAATAGCCGCTCAGCCGCGTTGGCATAAGCACTGCGATCTTGCCGACAAGTGGTAAGAAACTCCTGCAGTGTGAACTCTTCGTCCTTGGCAGCTTCATATCGCTGGCGATAGTGATCGAATATATTCATGGTATGCCGTCCTTTCGTTTTTTAGCACAGGTTAAGAGCCGTTCATATGAATAGTTGAGGCTCCCGGAAGAGGTAAACTGAACGACGTCTCTTGCTAAAACACAGCAACTCTCATGCCATTTTATTGACGATGAGAACAACGTGCCCGGTGATACACCTTCAAAATTAAGCGTAGATGGCAAATGGAAAACTTGCCTGCACGGCTTTCTTAATTTCAATGGCATATCAACAACTCATCCATAAATTTTGCATAATTAATGTAAATAATAGGGTCGCCGGTAACGCTAAATTCATTTGGCTGTAAGCGTGGTGTCATCTGCGTCAGGAAAATTAAACAGTTACTATAAAAAATGAAAACGTAAAAAGGTTGGGTTTCGATGTATTGACGGGTAAACTTTGTCGCCCGCTAAACATTTGTTTAAGGAATGATTAATTGTGACCAAACTCAAACTTCTGGCACTTGGAGTGCTTATCGCAACGTCTGCAGGCGTAGCGCACGCTGAAGGTAAATTTTCCCTGGGCGCAGGCGTAGGTGTCGTTGAACACCCATATAAAGATTACGATACCGATGTTTACCCAGTACCGGTAATCAACTATGAAGGCGATAACTTCTGGTTCCGTGGCTTAGGTGGTGGTTACTACCTGTGGAATGACGCAACGGACAAACTTTCAATTACCGCTTACTGGTCGCCGCTTTACTTCAAAGCTAAAGACAGTGGCGATCACCAAATGCGTCACCTGGATGACCGTAAGAGCACCATGATGGCTGGTCTGTCTTATGCTCACTTTACCCAGTACGGTTACCTGCGTACCACCCTGGCTGGCGATACCCTGGATAACAGCAACGGCATCGTCTGGGATATGGCCTGGTTGTATCGTTACACCAACGGTGGCCTGACCGTGACTCCGGGTATTGGTGTGCAGTGGAACAGCGAAAACCAGAACGAATACTATTATGGCGTATCGAGCAAAGAGTCCGCTCGCAGCGGTCTGCGTGGCTATAACCCGAACGACAGCTGGAGCCCTTACCTGGAGCTGAGCGCCAGCTACAACTTCCTCGGTGACTGGAGTGTTTACGGTATCGCGCGCTACACCCGTCTGTCTGATGAAGTTACTGACAGCCCAATGGTGGATAAATCCTGGACTGGCCTGATTTCTACCGGGATCACCTACAAATTCTGATAATGCATTTTTCCAGGGCATTTTGTGCATAAAAACAGGGCGTAATGCCCTGTTTTGCATTACGGTGGTGCAATACCTGGGAGGAAGCAATGCAACAAAAAATGATTCAATTTAGTGGCGATGTCTCACTGCCAGCCATAGGGCAGGGAACATGGTATATGGGCGAAGATGCCAGTCAGCGTAAAACAGAAGTTGCTGCACTACGCGCGGGCATTGAACTCGGTTTAACCCTCATTGATACCGCCGAAATGTATGCCGATGGCGGTGCCGAAAAAGTGGTTGGGGAAGCATTAATCGGTCTGCGTGAGAACGTCTTTCTCGTCTCTAAAGTCTATCCGTGGAATGCTGGCGGGCAAAAAGCGATAAATGCATGCGAAGCCAGTTTACGCCGTCTCAATACTGATTATCTCGATCTCTACTTATTACACTGGTCTGGCAGTTTCGCTCTCGAAGAGACTGTCGCAGCGATGGAAAAATTGATCGCCCAGGGAAAAATCCGCCGCTGGGGCGTTTCTAACCTTGATTATGCCGATATGCAGGAACTCTGGCAGCTGCCGGGGGGAAATCAGTGTGCCACTAATCAGGTGCTTTACCATCTCGGTTCACGAGGGATTGAGTACGATCTACTTCCCTGGTGCCAGAAACAGCAGATGCCGGTGATGGCTTACAGTCCATTAGCTCAGGCCGGGCGGTTGCGCAATGGACTGTTAAAAAACGCGGTAGTCAACGAAATTGCACATGCTCACAATATCAGTGCGGCACAAGTATTGTTGGCGTGGGTAATCAGCCATCAGGGTGTGATGGCGATCCCAAAAGCGGCAACTGTCGCACATGTCCAACAAAATGCGGCTGTGCTTGAGGTTGAACTTTCGTCAGCGGAATTAGTTATGCTGGATAAAGCGTATCCGGCACCAAAAGGAAAAACTGCGCTGGATATGGTGTGATGTTGATACGTGCCGGATGCATCGCACCCGGCACACAATATTAACGCAAATTAACGTTTCGCAACGCGAATGGATTGCGCCAGATGTGCAGGTTTCTCTTTGGTGACTTTTTGCGTTTCTGAAGCGTAAGCCGTTTCTACACAAACAAAGGTCTTGTAGCCATCATCCGGCATATCGCCCATGCTAACTGAAAGCGCCGGTCCTGGGTTCCAGCCTACAACGTTCAGATGATGCTGGTGGCCTACGGCGATAATACGATTCAGCGCTTCGTCATTAATTACGCTGCAATCTTGCGGATTCAGATACACGCGATCGGTACGGTCAGGGAAGGTCTGAATACCGTCGGTCAGTACATCTTCTTTCGCGTCATTTACTTTATCAATGAAGCGATCGCCTAGTCCACTGACGCTTACCTTAGCGATATCACCCACGTTAAAGTAGGTATGCAGAGCAGAGGTAGTTTCAAATTCGCCGTGTGCTTCAAGATCGATTTCACAGGTTTTACCCACGTGGAAATGCGCTAACAGCGTAAAGTCGTGCGGCCAGAATTTTTTCGTCTCTTCGCTTTGTGTCAATTCAAAAGTTAGCACTACACCATCAGCATCTTCACGATGTGATTTCAGCGTCCACGGCAGGTTGCGGGCAAAACCGTGCGCAGGCAGACCTTGTTGTGCAGCCGGACCAAACCACGGCCAGCAAAGCGGTATGCCACCGCGAATGGCGACGCCATTTTTGAACGGTGTGTTGTTACTTAACCACAGAACTTCTTCTTCACCCGCAGGTTTCCACGAGAGAAGGTGTGCGCCCTGTAATGCAAAAGAGGCTTTTACCTGGGGATGATCGACCACAATGAGGTCCAGTTCATCCAGTTTACGACGGGAGAGGACAGGGGAGATTTGTTCGATGACCGGAAGGGCAAAAATTTTCTTAATCATGACGCAGTCCTTTAACTTCATTTTATCAGGTAAAAAAAAGAGCGACCGAAGTCGCTCTTTTTAGATCACAGAGTCATCTCAACTTATTTGGAGATGTGAGCGATCAGGTCCAGAACTTTGTTGGAGTAACCGGTTTCGTTGTCGTACCAGGATACCAGTTTCACGAAGTTGTCGTTCAGAGCGATACCCGCTTTAGCATCGAACACGGAAGTGCAAACTTCGCCGTTGAAATCGGTAGATACTACGTCATCTTCGGTGTAGCCCAGAACGCCTTTCATTTCGCCTTCAGCAGCAGCTTTAACGGCAGCTTTGATCTGCTCGTAAGTTGCAGCTTTTTCCAGACGAACGGTCAGGTCAACTACGGATACGTTCGGGGTCGGAACGCGGAACGCCATACCAGTCAGTTTGCCATTCAGTTCTGGCAGTACTTTACCTACAGCTTTAGCAGCACCGGTAGAAGACGGGATGATGTTCTGGGAAGCGCCGCGGCCGCCGCGCCAGTCTTTGTGAGACGGGCCATCAACGGTTTTCTGAGTAGCGGTAGTAGCGTGAACGGTGGTCATCAGACCTTCGATGATGCCGAAGTTATCGTTGATAACTTTAGCCAGCGGAGCCAGGCAGTTGGTGGTGCAGGATGCGTTGGAAACGATGTCCTGGCCAGCATATTTGTCGAAGTTAGCGCCTTTAACGAACATCGGAGTGTTGTCTTTAGACGGACCAGTCATAACCACTTTCTTCGCACCAGCGGTGATGTGTTTACGAGCAGTTTCGTCAGTCAGGAACAGACCAGTTGCTTCAGCGACAACGTCAACACCAACTTCGTCCCATTTCAGGTTAGCCGGATCACGTTCAGCGGTAACACGGATTTTTTTACCGTTAACGATCAGATGACCGTCTTTCACTTCAACGGTACCGTCGAAACGGCCGTGAGTGGAGTCATATTTCAGCATGTATGCCATGTAATCAGCGTCTAACAGGTCGTTGATTGCAACGATCTCGATGTCAGAACGTTTCTGAGCAGCACGGAAAACAATGCGACCGATACGGCCAAAACCGTTGATACCTACTTTGATAGTCATATATTCCACCAGCTATTTGTTAGTGAATAAAAGGTTGCCTGTAAAATTACAAAAACCTTACGCAGCGTCAAGCGGAATCGTGTCAATCATTGCGACAAATCAATCCTGTGCCTAAGCATTACGCGACTGATTCGCCTCACTCTTCCTTTGGGCTTGAGACCACATGGGGTCGGCGCCCCGAATTTTAAAGGGCAATTACGATAAAAATGTGATTTTCATCACGATTTAGGTGCAGCCATTTCGTCGAGATCAAGTTTAGGACAAAATTTTGCCAGTTGGTGTTAATGTTTTGTTAGAATCAGTCACGTAATGTGAGCACGATTAAAGTGAGATGTGAGCAAATGGCTAATAAACCTTCGGCAGAAGAACTGAAAAAAAATTTGTCCGAGATGCAGTTCTACGTGACGCAGAATCATGGGACAGAACCGCCATTTACGGGTCGTTTACTGCATAACAAGCGTGACGGCGTATATCACTGTTTGATCTGCGATGCCCCGCTGTTTCATTCCCAAACCAAGTATGATTCCGGCTGTGGCTGGCCCAGTTTCTACGAACCGGTGAGTGAAGAATCTATTCGTTATATCAAAGACTTGTCACATGGAATGCAGCGCATAGAAATTCGTTGCGGTAACTGCGATGCCCATCTGGGCCATGTCTTCCCTGACGGGCCGCAGCCAACGGGCGAACGTTATTGTGTTAACTCTGCTTCTTTACGCTTCACTGATGGCGAAAACGGCGAAGAAATCAACGGTTGAAAAAACGATTCAGCAACTTATTCCACAGGAGCGGAAAAATTATGAATCTTGATGACATTATCAACAGCATGACGCCTGAAGTATACCAGCGTTTGTCGACCGCCGTTGAACTGGGGAAATGGCCTGATGGCGTTACGTTGACCGAGGAACAAAAAGAGAACTGCCTGCAACTGGTGATGCTGTGGCAAGCCCGCCATAATACCGAAGCACAGCATATGACAATTGACACAAATGGTCAGATGGTCATGAAGAGCAAACAGCAGTTAAAAGAAGATTTTGGTATCTCAGCAAAGCCTATTGCCATGTTTAAGTAAGTGGTTTATCCCCTTTTTGCCGCGGTTATAAAGGGGATAGCCAACAATGACCCCACGACTCATCTCAATTATCTCGCCCCGACCTGGCTAAGTCCCAGTCCGATCTCTTGCAGTCGCGTTCTCACCTGAATGACTTCTCCTGAACTTAAGTCTCAGGCCTATTTGGCCGGTAATCCCTCTCGAATTTGCTCTTTTTGCGTCCCGCCTTCCATCAACCTGTAACAGCCCCAGCCATTTTCTGCGTAATTGTGATCTAAGTTGTAAAACGCAGATCATTATCTGTGTTTTACAGATTTAATGTTGACCTCAAAAATCATGTGGGTAAGTATGATGACCATCTAAGCAAAACAAAACACAGAGGATGACGCAATGAAAGCACTGGCTCGGTTTGGCAAGGCCTTTGGCGGCTACAAGATGATTGATGTCCCACAACCCATTTGTGGCCCGGAAGATGTCGTGATTGAAATTAAAGCCGCGGCAATCTGCGGCGCAGACATGAAGCACTACAATGTCGATAGCGGTTCGGATGAGTTTAACTCTATCCGCGGCCATGAGTTCGCAGGTTGTATTGCGCAGGTTGGTGAAAAAGTCAAAGACTGGAAAGTGGGGCAACGCGTCGTGTCGGATAACAGCGGTCACGTTTGCGGCGTTTGCCCGGCCTGTGAACAAGGTGATTTTCTGTGTTGTACAGAAAAAGTAAACCTTGGTCTGGATAACAATACCTGGGGCGGTGGTTTTTCCAAATATTGTCTTGTTCCTGGTGAAATTCTCAAAATTCATCGTCATGCGTTGTGGGAAATCCCTGATGGTGTTGATTATGAGGACGCAGCCGTACTTGACCCTATCTGTAATGCCTACAAATCCATCGCGCAGCAATCGAAATTCCTCCCTGGTCAGGATGTGGTCGTCATCGGCACTGGCCCACTCGGGCTGTTCTCCGTACAAATGGCGCGGATTATGGGGGCGGTAAATATCGTCGTCGTTGGTCTACAAGAAGATGTGGCGGTCCGCTTCCCGGTTGCAAAAGAACTGGGTGCGACGGCAGTAGTAAATGGTTCTACCGAAGATGTGGTGGCGCGCTGCCAGCAAATTTGTGGCAAAGACAATCTGGGACTGGTGATTGAATGCTCCGGTGCCAATATCGCACTGAAACAAGCCATCGAAATGCTCCGTCCGAACGGGGAAGTGGTACGCGTTGGAATGGGCTTCAAACCTCTTGATTTCTCGATTAATGACATTACCGCCTGGAACAAAAGCATCATTGGGCATATGGCCTATGACTCCACCTCATGGCGTAACGCTATCAGGCTATTAGCCAGCGGCGCGATCAAAGTCAAACCGATGATCACGCATCGTATCGGCCTGTCGCAATGGCGCGAAGGGTTTGATGCGATGGTCGATAAAACTGCAATCAAAGTGATCATGACTTACGACTTTGATGAATAACTACTCTCCTGAAGGAACGTTATCGCATGGAACAGATAACAAAACCGCATTGTGGTGCACGGCTGGATCGCTTACCGGATTGCCGCTGGCATTCGTCAATGTTTGCCATCGTCGCGTTTGGCTTGCTTGTCTGCTGGAGTAATGCCGTTGGTGGCTTGATCCTCGCGCAGCTGAAAGCGTTGGGCTGGACAGATAATTCCACCACTGCCACATTCTCAGCAATCACGACCGCCGGAATGTTTCTCGGTGCGCTGGTGGGCGGCATCATCGGTGACAAAACCGGTCGCAGAAATGCGTTTATCCTCTATGAGGCCATTCATATTGCTTCGATGGTTGTCGGTGCTTTCTCACCGAATATGGATTTCCTTATTGCCTGCCGTTTTGTGATGGGCGTTGGGCTGGGAGCTTTACTGGTTACACTGTTTGCTGGTTTCACCGAATATATGCCCGGAAGAAATCGCGGAACGTGGTCCAGTCGGGTTTCCTTTATTGGTAACTGGTCATATCCGCTCTGTTCATTGATTGCGATGGGACTCACGCCGCTGATTAGTGCAGAGTGGAACTGGCGGGTACAACTGCTTATCCCTGCAATATTGTCACTTATCGCTACGGCGCTGGCCTGGCGCTACTTTCCTGAATCCCCGCGCTGGCTGGAATCGCGCGGACGTTATCAGGAAGCCGAGAAAGTCATGCGGAGTATAGAAGAAGGCGTCATACGCCAGACGGGTAAACCTTTGCCGCCTGTGGTTATTGCTGATGACGGTAAAGCACCACAAGCGGTGCCGTATTCAGCCTTACTGACAGGAGTATTACTGAAACGCGTGATATTAGGCTCTTGTGTGCTGATTGCCATGAACGTTGTGCAGTACACACTAATTAACTGGTTGCCAACGATATTCATGACCCAGGGAATTAATTTAAAAGACTCGATTGTTTTAAATACCATGAGTATGTTTGGCGCGCCATTTGGTATTTTTATTGCCATGCTGGTGATGGATAAAATTCCGCGTAAAACAATGGGGATGGGGCTATTAATCCTGATTGCGGTGCTCGGATATATCTATTCACTGCAAACCAGTATGTTGCTCATAACGCTGATTGGTTTCTTCCTGATTACTTTCGTCTATATGTACGTTTGCTATGCCTCGGCAGTGTATGTCCCTGAGATCTGGCCAACAGAGGCCAAACTCCGTGGCTCCGGTCTGGCGAATGCGGTAGGGCGAATCAGTGGTATTGCCGCGCCTTATGCCGTTGCAGTGCTGCTCAGTAGTTATGGCGTAACGGGAGTCTTTATTCTTCTGGGGGCTGTTTCAATTATTGTCGCAATTGCTATCGCCACCATTGGAATTGAAACCAAAGGTGTCTCCGTTGAAAGTTTAAGTATTGATGCAGTAGCCAATAAATAATACTGGTGGATTCAAAATGAAAAATTCAAAAGCAATATTGCAGGTGCCGGGCACAATGAAAATTATTTCAGCAGAAATACCTGTGCCTAAAGAAGATGAAGTTTTGATTAAAGTGGAATATGTCGGTATTTGTGGTTCAGATGTACATGGTTTTGAATCAGGCCCGTTTATTCCTCCTAAAGACCCAAATCAAGAAATTGGCCTGGGTCATGAATGCGCCGGGACGGTTGTGGCTGTGGGAAGCCGCGTGCGCAAATTTAAACCGGGGGATCGGGTAAATATCGAACCTGGCGTTCCTTGCGGTCACTGTCGTTACTGTCTGGAAGGCAAATATAACATTTGCCCGGACGTTGATTTTATGGCGACACAACCCAACTACCGCGGCGCATTAACGCACTATCTGTGTCATCCGGAGAGCTTTACTTACAAACTGCCAGACAATATGGACACGATGGAAGGGGCGCTGGTGGAGCCTGCCGCAGTCGGGATGCATGCCGCGATGCTGGCAGATGTTAAACCTGGTAAGAAGATAATTATTCTGGGAGCGGGTTGTATTGGTTTGATGACGTTGCAAGCGTGCAAATGCCTGGG
This sequence comes from Escherichia sp. E.sYA108, assembly GCF_011754335.1. Taxonomy (NCBI): domain Bacteria; kingdom Pseudomonadati; phylum Pseudomonadota; class Gammaproteobacteria; order Enterobacterales; family Enterobacteriaceae; genus Escherichia; species Escherichia sp. E.sYA108. The sequence goes on from NZ_JAAQVZ010000001.1 coordinate 2,279,562, forward strand.
AGCAACGGAAATTGCCGTCGTTGATGTGCTGGAAAAACGTCTGACAATGGCGGAACAGCTCGGCGCGACAGTGGTTATTAACGGCGCAAAAGAAGACACTATTGCACGCTGTCAGCAATTTACCGAAGACATGGGCGCAGATATTGTTTTTGAAACAGCGGGTTCTGCGGTCACCGTTAAACAGGCACCTTATCTGGTCATGCGCGGCGGTAAAATTATGATTGTTGGTACTGTACCCGGCGATTCGGCAATCAATTTCCTCAAAATCAATCGCGAAGTCACTATCCAGACGGTATTCCGCTATGCCAATCGTTATCCGGTCACGATTGAAGCTATTTCCTCAGGGCGATTCGATGTGAAATCGATGGTGACGCATATTTACGATTATCGGGATGTACAACAGGCATTTGAAGAGTCAGTTAACAACAAACGCGACATTATTAAAGGCGTTATTAAAATTAGCGATTAATTAATACGGGAGAACAGAACATGCTCGCAGATATCAGATATTGGGAAAACGATGCCACAAATAAACATTATGCAATTGCCCATTTTAACGTATGGAATGCAGAAATGTTGATGGGCGTTATCGACGCAGCCGAAGAAGCGAAATCACCGGTTATTATTTCTTTTGGCACAGGTTTTGTCGGCAACACCTCATTTGAAGATTTCTCTCACATGATGGTATCAATGGCACAAAAAGCAACGGTGCCGGTAATAACTCATTGGGATCATGGTCGGAGTATGGAGATTATTCATAACGCCTGGACTCATGGTATGAATTCATTAATGCGTGATGCTTCTGCATTTGATTTCGAAGAAAATATTCGTTTAACCAAAGAGGCTGTTGATTTCTTCCATCCGCTGGGTATTCCGGTAGAGGCGGAATTAGGGCATGTTGGTAATGAAACCGTTTATGAGGAAGCGCTGGCGGGCTATCACTATACCGATCCTGACCAGGCGGCTGAATTTGTTGAACGTACGGGCTGTGACTCATTGGCTGTCGCCATCGGCAACCAGCATGGGGTTTATACGTCAGAGCCACAATTGAACTTTGAGGTCGTCAAACGCGTACGCGATGCTGTTTCTGTTCCGCTGGTTTTGCATGGCGCATCAGGGATCAGTGATGCCGACATTAAAACTGCAATTTCGTTGGGTATTGCGAAAATCAACATTCATACGGACCTCTGTCAGGCCGCAATGGTAGCAGTGAAAGAAAACCAGGATCAGCCTTTCCTGCATTTAGAACGTGAAGTGCGTAAAGCTGTAAAAGAACGGGCATTGGATAAAATTAAACTGTTCGGTTCTGATGGCAAAGCGGAATAATAATATGGATAATCTCGACGTTATTTGTATAGGTGCCGCTATTGTTGATATTCCATTGCAACCGGTCAGTAAAAATATCTTTGATGTGGATTCTTATCCTCTTGAAAGAATCGCAATGACCACCGGGGGGGATGCAATAAATGAAGCAACAATTATTTCTCGTCTGGGCCATCGCACAGCATTAATGAGTCGTATTGGTAAAGATGCCGCAGGGCAATTTATTCTCGACCATTGCCGCAAAGAGAATATTGATATTCAAAGCCTGAAGCAGGACGTCAGCATAGATACCTCTATTAACGTTGGACTGGTGACGGAGGATGGCGAGCGGACCTTTGTCACAAACCGTAACGGCAGTCTGTGGAAATTGAATATTGACGATGTTGATTTTGCACGGTTTTCTCAGGCGAAATTATTATCACTGGCCAGTATTTTCAACAGTCCTCTATTGGATGGTAGAGCGCTAACAGAAATTTTTACGCAAGCTAAAGCCCGGCAGATGATTATCTGTGCCGATATGATCAAACCGCGGTTGAATGAAACGCTGAATGATATTTGCGAAGCATTGAGTTATGTCGATTATCTGTTTCCTAATTTTGCCGAGGCAAAATTACTCACCGGGAAAGAGACACTGGATGAAATTGCTGACTGCTTTCTTGCGTGCGGCGTAAAAACGGTGGTGATTAAAACGGGTAAAGACGGCTGCTTTATCAAGCGTGGTGACATGACGATGAAGGTGCCGGCGGTCGCAGGAATAACCGCTATCGACACCATTGGTGCGGGCGATAACTTTGCTTCAGGTTTTATTGCAGCACTGTTAGAAGGTAAAAATCTGCGTGAATGCGCACGCTTTGCCAATGCAACGGCGGCTATCTCGGTTCTAAGCATCGGCGCCACCACCGGTGTAAAAAACAGAAAGCTGGTCGAACAATTGCTGGAAGAATACGAAGGATAATGAAGGCAAATGAAAAAGATACCTTTAGGCACAACGGATATAACGCTTTCGCGAATGGGGTTGGGGACATGGGCCATTGGCGGCGGTCCTGCATGGAATGGCGATCTCGATCGACAAATATGCATTGATACGATTCTTGAAGCCCATCGTTGCGGCATTAACCTGATTGATACTGCGCCAGGATATAACTTTGGCAATAGTGAAGTTATCGTTGGTCAGGCGTTAAAAAAACTGCCCCGTGAACAGGTTGTAGTAGAAACCAAATGCGGCATTGTCTGGGAACGAAAAGGGAGTTTATTCAACAAAGTTGGCGATCGACAGTTGTATAAAAACCTTTCTCCGGAATCTATCCGCGAAGAGGTAGAAGCCAGCTTGCAACGTCTGGGTATTGATTACATCGATATCTACATGACGCACTGGCAGTCGGTGCCGCCATTTTTTACGCCGATAGCTGAAACTGTCGCAGTGCTTAATGCGTTAAAGGCCGAAGGGAAAATTCGCGCTATAGGCGCTGCTAACGTCGATGCTGACCATATCCGCGAGTATCTGCAACATGGTGAACTGGATATTATTCAGGCGAAATACAGTATCCTCGACCGGGCAATGGAAAACGAACTGCTGCCGCTATGTCGTGATAATGGCATTGTGGTACAGGTCTACTCTCCGCTAGAGCAGGGATTGTTGACCGGGACCATCACGCGTGATTACGTTCCGGGCGGCGCTCGGGCAAATAAAGTCTGGTTCCAGCGAGAAAACATGCTGAAAGTGATTGATATGCTTGAACAGTGGCAGCCACTCTGTGCTCGTTATCAGTGCACAATTCCCACTCTGGCACTGGCGTGGATATTAAAACAGAGTGATTTAATCTCCATTCTTAGTGGGGCTACTGCGCCGGAACAGGTACGTGAAAATGTCGCGGCACTGAATATCAACTTATCGGATGCAGACGCAACATTGATGAGGGAAATGGCAGAGGCCCTAGAGCGTTAAATACTCAACACGATTCACCTCTGTTTCTGTGAAAACTGTGATGAAAATCTGTGATTCAGACATGTTATTTTGAAAGTAAACATCGATTATGCGATAATTGCGCTAATGTGATGTAAAAAGATACAGGGGTGTAATCGTGGCGGCAAAAGACAGGATTCAGGCAATTAAGCAAATGGTTGCCAACGATAAAAAGGTGACAGTCTCAAATTTGAGTGGGATTTTTCAGGTAACCGAAGAAACCATTCGCCGCGATCTTGAGAAGTTGGAAGATGAAGGCTTTTTGACCAGAACCTATGGTGGTGCTGTTTTAAATACAGCGATGTTGACGGAGAATATCCATTTTTATAAGCGCGCTTCATCGTTTTATGAAGAGAAGCAGCTTATTGCACGCAAGGCACTACCCTTCATCGACAATAAAACCACCATGGCAGCCGATTCCAGTAGTACCGTAATGGAATTGCTCAAATTGTTACAGGACCGTAGTGACCTGACGTTGCTAACCAACTCGGCGGAAGCGATTCATGTTCTGGCTCAGTCAGAAATTAAAGTCGTTTCAACGGGTGGGGAACTAAACAAAAATACACTTTCACTGCAAGGAAGAATTACTAAAGAGATCATCAGCCGCTACCATGTCGATATCATGGTAATGAGTTGTAAAGGTCTTGATATTAACAGCGGCGCGCTGGACTCTAATGAAGCGGAAGCTGAAATCAAAAAGACAATGATCCGTCAAGCGACAGAAGTTGCGTTATTGGTTGATCACTCTAAGTTTGATCGCAAAGCTTTTGTCCAGTTAGCTGACTTTAGTCATATTAATTACATAATAACTGATAAATCACCGGGTGCAGAGTGGATAGCATTTTGCAAAGACAATAATATCCAGCTGGTGTGGTAATTTAAGCACACATTGTCAATATTATTTGTTCCTGCGCCTGGAAATAAAATGATGATAAAGATGCGGCAAGTGAATTTGCCGCAATTGCTACCTTTTTTAGCAAATCCGAGGCACCCAATGGAACAATATGATCAAATTGGCGCAAGACTGGACCGCTTGCCTTTGGCCCGGTTTCATTATCGTATATTTGGTATAATAAGCTTTAGTCTGTTATTAACGGGTTTTTTGAGTTACTCCGGTAATGTCGTCTTAGCAAAGCTGGTAAGCAATGGATGGTCAAATAATTTCCTCAATGCCGCCTTTACCTCGGCATTAATGTTTGGTTATTTCATCGGCTCTCTTACCGGTGGGTTTATTGGTGACTACTTTGGGCGGCGCAGGGCGTTTCGCATAAATCTTCTCATCGTCGGTATTGCGGCAACAGGGGCCGCTTTTGTCCCTGATATGCACTGGCTCATCTTCTTTCGCTTCCTGATGGGAACAGGAATGGGGGCGCTGATTATGGTTGGCTATGCCTCATTTACGGAGTTTATCCCCGCGACGGTGCGTGGAAAATGGTCCGCGCGGCTCTCATTTGTTGGTAACTGGTCGCCCATGCTCTCTGCGGCGATAGGCGTGGTGGTTATCGCTTTTTTTAGTTGGCGGATAATGTTTCTGCTGGGCGGTATTGGCATACTGTTAGCGTGGTTTCTCTCAGGTAAATACTTTATTGAGTCGCCACGATGGCTGGCAGGGAAAGGGCAAATCGCAGGTGCAGAAAGCCAACTTCGTGAAGTAGAGCAGCAAATTGAAAGAGAGAAGAGTATTCGTTTACCCCCGCTTACTTTGAACCAGAGCAACAGCAAGGTTAAGGTAATCAAGGGTACCTTCTGGCTCCTGTTTAAAGGGGAAATGTTACGACGTACATTAGTCGCGATTACTGTTTTAATTGCAATGAACATTTCGCTTTATACCATCACCGTATGGATACCGACCATATTTGTTAACTCCGGCATTGATGTTGATAAATCAATATTAATGACCGCTGTTATTATGATTGGCGCTCCGGTAGGGATATTTATTGCGGCATTAATTATTGATCATTTTCCTCGTCGATTATTTGGCTCTGCCTTACTTATTATTATTGCTGTGTTAGGCTATATCTATTCAATTCAGACTACAGAGTGGGCGATTTTAATCTATGGCCTGGTGATGATCTTCTTTTTATACATGTATGTGTGCTTCGCGTCGGCGGTTTATATCCCGGAACTTTGGCCAACGCATTTACGCCTGCGTGGTTCGGGTTTCGTTAATGCCGTCGGACGGATCGTCGCAGTCTTCACGCCCTATGGCGTTGCGGCATTATTAACACATTATGGGTCGATCACGGTGTTTATGGTGCTTGGTGTCATGTTAGTGCTCTGTGCGCTGGTTCTCTCCATTTTTGGCATCGAAACGCGGAAGGTGTCGCTGGAAGAGATTTCTGAGGTGAATTAAATCTTTCGTTGATGGCGTCAATTACCAGATGTATCACTGATGTGTTTTATCTGGCCTACAATGCCAGTACAGAATTGTAGGCCAGCGTAAAATTACTCCTGCGTTTCTTCCCAGTCTGCCAGCGTATATAGCGTTGCCCCAGCTGCTGACATCTCCATAAACGCGTGCGCACTGTCCTGTGGCTGGATATTTACGCCACGACAACCATCGGTAATCACGTTCACCTTATAGCCTAACTGTAACGCGTCCAGCACGGTAAACTTAACGCAATAGTCAGTAGCCAGACCCATAACGATCAATTCATTGATTACATGAGCGCGCAACCAGTCATCGAGCGCAGTTTTCTGCCGACGGCCGTTATCAAAAAAGGCACTGTAACTGTCAACTAAAGGATTTTCGCCTTTATGGAACACCGCTGCGATCGCTTTTTGCTTCAGTAACGGATGTAATTGTGCGCCTTCACTGTTCTGCACACAGTGATCGGGCCAGAAGGTTTGTGGCAAACCGTCGAGTTGGCCCGGCGTATAAGGCTCTACACCGTGCTGACTGGCAAAACTGCCGTGATTCGCCGGGTGCCAGTCCTGACTGGCGATAACCGCTTCACCGCGCGACTGGCACCAGTCAATCAGGCGGTTAGCGACATCCACCGTACTGTCACCTTCCGGCACGGCGAGCGCGCCACCAGCACAGAAATCATTTTGTAAATCGACCAGTAACAGGGCGCGAGGGGGCATTGCAGTCTCCTTAATCATCCGGCGTCAGTTCGCCACGCAGGTTTTGGCTCATGGCCTTGCGAATGGTTTCAGTATCAAGTTCCTGGCTAAGCAGGTAATGCAGTTTGGTTAGCGTGGCTTCTACAGTCATATCTGCACCGCCAATAACGCCGGCATGGGCGAGGGCGTTACCGGTGGCATAACCACCCATGTTCACTTTACCGGACATACATTGTGTCAGGTTGACCACCACAATACCGCGATCGCTGGCTTCTTGTAATTCCTGCAGGAAGGCTTTGTTTTGTGGCGCATTACCCACGCCATATGAGCGCAGAATCAATGCTTTCACAGGTTGGCGCAGAAAATTGCGCACGACGTCAGCAGAAATCCCCGGATAAATCGTCACTACGCCAATTGGTTGCGGCGTGATTGGATGAACGATCAATGCCCCTTCACCGTGCGGGACGGGTGGCGTATTCAAACGACGAATATGGATACCTGCTTCCAGTAACGGAGGAAGGTTTGGAGAGGCAAACGCATCAAAACCATCGGCATGTGCTTTGGTGGTTCGGTTGCCACGATACAGTCGATTATTAAAAAAGAGAGTTACTTCGTTGATAGGATAATTCGCCGCAACGTACAACGCATTCAGCAGATTAATTTGTCCGTCAGAGCGTAACTCAGCCAGCGGGATTTGTGACCCTGTCACAATGACCGGTTTACCGAGATTCTCGAGCATGAACGACAGTGCAGAGGCGGTATACGCCATCGTGTCTGTACCGTGCAGAATGACAAAACCATCATAATCGTCATAGTGCGCTTTAATATCTTCAGCAATATGCTGCCAGTCTTCTGGCGTCATATCAGAAGAATCCATCAATGGCGTATATTCATGAATGGTGAAATCTGGCATCTCCGGGCGATGGAATTCCGGCATCAGCGCCAGTTGGCGCTGTAGATGACCTGACACCGGAATATAACCCTGCTCGGAACGCTGCATCCCGATGGTCCCGCCCGTGTAGGCGACGTAAATTGATTTCTTTTGCATGATATTGATATGAATGATATCGAAAGAGCAAAAGTATATACGTGAGGCAGGGGGAGCGCACCTGATACTATGAGGATAAGGAAATATGTGGCGAGACAGCGGGAAGAGGATTCGTCGACGTAAAAAGTAATGTGGCCGACGATCTGTCGGCCACTTAGTACAAGACTTAACGCACGTTGGCGCAGGTCAGGCAAAACGCATAACGGTTTTGTGGGTCGTTAAACGCGGCCAGCTTGTCGCTTTCACTTTTAACGGTAGAGGCTACCGAGGCCAGCGGTGCAGGTAACATGGCCTGGAACGCATCTGGCAACATTGCCCGGACAGAACCAGACATGTTGTCCATCACTTTGTCGAAGAAGGTCGGTTCATCAACGTAGTATTCCAGATGCCACTGTTTCACTTTTGCCAGCTCTGCTGCTTTGGCGACCGCATCATCGAAATCCCCGAGACTATCGACCAGCCCGTTAGCTTTTGCATCCTGACCGGTCCAGACGTGACCCTGGGCGATTTTATCAATCTGCTCCGGCGTTGAATGACGCGCATCAGCAACCAGCGTGATAAAGCGTTTATAGCCATTCTCAATGCTTAACTGCATCATCTGCTGCGCTTCCGGCGGCAGTGCCCTGGTGATAGAAACATCTGCCAGCGGTGAAGTTGAGACACCATCAGTATGAACACCAATCGAATCCAGACTATTTTCTACGGTGGTGATCACGCCGAAGATACCGATAGAACCGGTCAGGGTGCTGGGGTTAGCCACAATGTAATTAGCTGGTGTGGAAATCCAGTAACCACCAGATGCCGCCATGCCGCCCATCGATACAACCACAGGCTTACCCGCTGCCCGGGCTGCTGCCAGTTCAGCGCGAATCACTTCAGACGCGGTAACGCTGCCGCCGGGACTATTAACACGCAGAACAATCGCTTTCACTTTCGGGTCAAGGCGAGCGTCGCGGATTTGTGCCGCAGTGGTATCACCGCCAACATTCCCCTGAGTTTCCTCGCCATCCATAATTGCGCCATTAGCGAAGACGACACCGATACTGTCACCGGTATCTGCCGGCGTTTTCAATGCGTAATCGTAATAACTGATGGCGCGATAATTTTTATCAGTTTTACTCCAGCCGAACTCTTTGGTCAGAGTTTTTTCGATTTCGGCACTCGATGCCAGTGCATCGACCAGCTTGTTTTCCAGCGCATATTTCGCGGTATCGCCACCGGTTTTGGTTAAACCCTCAAGCAACCCTTGCGCGCCAGGGAATACCTGCTGAGCAGGGATCTGGCGGTTAGCGGCAACAGTATTCAGATAGTTTTGCCACAGCTCACCAATCCAGCGGCTGTCAGCTTCGCGGGCTGCCGGCGACATATCATCACGAATAAACGGTTCAACGGCAGATTTATACGTACCCACGCGGAACACATGGGTGGAAACTTTCAGCTTATCCAGTAACGATTTGTAGTACAGACCGTTGGTGGCAAAGCCGTGCAGATCAACCACGCCTTGCGGAGACAGCCAAATTTTATTGGCGAAACTGGCGAGATAATATTGCCCCTGGCTGTAGTTCTCGCCAACGGCATAAACCGGTTTCCCGCTATCACGAAACTCTTTCAGAGCTTTGCCGATGTACTGCATAGACGGCTGGTCGCCGCCTGCGAAGTTTTTCAGATCCATCACAATACCGGTGATATTGCGGTCGTCCTTCGCCTGGCGAATGGTGTTGACGATATCAAACAGTGAGTTTTCCTGCAGACGATCGGAACTGGCACCAAGCAGCTGGCGGCTTAATTTACTAAACCGCTGAGAACTGTCGGGTTTATCGACGATCACACCAGAAATGTCCAGCAGCAGTGCGCCACGACTGGCCGTTTCTTTCGAATCACCACCACTGACCTGCATCCAGATCCCCACACCAACCAGCACGAGAAAAATAAAGAACAGGTTAAGTACCATTTCACGGACGAAATTCAGCAGACGCCACGTCCATTTAAAAAATCCGGCAATAAATCGCCAAAGGGTTCGCATGTATTCTCCCAACTTAAGGTCACACCTGTTTCAGGCGCAATAGATGTGGTTATCGTAATGACCCAACCGGCACTTGTCAGCAGGAATTGCGGACTGGGCTGTAACAAAATCCACTCTCGTGTTAATTTTGTGAATAAATATCATGACAGGAGTTAATCAAATGGATGCACTCGAACTATTGATCAATCGCCGTAGCGCCTCCCGCCTGGCTGAACCCGCGCCAACGGGTGAACAACTGCAAAACATCCTGCGTGCGGGTATGCGTGCGCCGGACCATAAGTCCATGCAACCGTGGCATTTCTTTGTGATTGAAGGGGAAGGGCGCGAGCGTTTCAGCGCTGTACTGGAGCAGGGGGCGATTGCTGCCGGTAGTGATAACAAAGCAATCAACAAAGCGCGTAATGCGCCGTTCCGCGCACCGCTCATCATAACGGTGGTGGCGAAATGCGAAGAAAATCATAAAGTCCCGCGCTGGGAACAGGAAATGTCTGCGGGATGCGCGGTCATGGCGATGCAAATGGCAGCAGTTGCCCAGGGGTTTGGCGGCATCTGGCGCAGTGGTGCATTAACTGAAAGTCCGGTAGTCCGTGAAGCATTCGGTTGCCGTGAGCAGGATAAAATTGTCGGTTTTCTCTACCTCGGTACGCCGCAGTTGAAAGCATCTACGTCGATAAACGTCCCGGACCCGACGCCGTTTGTGACTTATTTCTGATAATTGTCGCGAAACTGTCTGGATTGTGAGCAAAGGCGCAGGAATTCAGACACTCTCACTTATCACTTCATGGAATGAGGGTTACCATACCCGGATTGCATTGACAGGAGATGTCCATGAGCGAGAACTCGATTCGTTTGACCCAATACAGCCACGGCGCTGGTTGCGGCTGTAAAATTTCCCCAAAAGTGTTGGAAACCATCCTGCACAGTGAGCAGGCGAAGTTTGTTGATCCGAATTTGCTTGTGGGTAATGAAACCCGCGACGATGCGGCGGTATACGATCTGGGCAATGGCACCAGCGTTATCAGTACCACCGACTTCTTTATGCCGATCGTTGATAATCCTTTCGATTTTGGCCGCATTGCGGCGACTAACGCCATCAGCGATATCTTTGCTATGGGCGGCAAACCGATTATGGCGATTGCGATCCTCGGCTGGCCGATTAACAAACTTTCCCCGGAAATTGCCCGCGAAGTGACCGAAGGTGGACGCTATGCATGCCGTCAGGCGGGGATTGCGCTGGCTGGCGGTCACTCCATCGATGCGCCGGAGCCGATTTTTGGTCTGGCGGTAACGGGGATCGTACCGACCGAGCGGGTGAAGAAAAACAGTACCGCACAAGCCGGATGCAAACTGTTCCTGACGAAACCGCTGGGGATTGGCGTTCTTACCACGGCTGAGAAAAAATCACTGCTGAAACCAGAACATCAGGGACTGGCGACGGAAGTGATGTGCCGGATGAACATCGCAGGCGCGTCCTTTGCCAACATCGAAGGCGTAAAAGCGATGACCGACGTTACGGGTTTTGGTTTACTGGGGCATTTAAGCGAAATGTGTCAGGGCGCAGGTGTGCAGGCGCGCGTCGACTATGACGCGATCCCGAAATTGCCGGGGGTTGAAGAGTACATTAAGTTGGGCGCAGTGCCTGGCGGCACCGAACGTAACTTTGCCAGCTACGGTCATCTGATGGGTGAAATGCCGCGTGAAGTGCGCGATCTGCTGTGCGATCCGCAAACTTCTGGCGGTTTGCTGCTGGCGGTCATGCCGGAAGCAGAAAATGAGGTCAAAGCTACAGCCGCCGAGTTTGGCATTGAACTGACGGCGATTGGCGAACTGGTGCCAGCGCGCGGCGGTCGTGCCATGGTTGAGATCCGTTAATTCAATGCGGTTGTTTATTGCCGAAAAACCGAGTCTGGCGCGCGCCATTGCTGATGTCCTGCCTAAACCGCACCGGAAAGGCGATGGCTTTATCGAGTGCGGTAATGGTCAGGTGGTGACCTGGTGTATCGGTCACCTGCTTGAGCAGGCGCAGCCAGACGCCTACGACAGCCGCTATGCGCGCTGGAATCTTGCGGATTTGCCAATTGTCCCGGAAAAGTGGCAATTACAGCCCCGACCCTCCGTGACTAAACAACTTAATGTCATCAAACACTTCCTGCATGAAGCCAGCGAAATCGTTCACGCCGGAGACCCGGATCGCGAAGGGCAACTGCTGGTGGATGAAGTGCTGGACTACCTGCAACTAGCACCGGAAAAGCGCCAGCAGGTACAGCGTTGTTTGATAAACGACCTGAACCCGCAGGCGGTTGAGCGGGCGATCGATCGTCTTCGCTCCAATAGCGAGTTTGTACCGCTGTGCGTTTCTGCACTGGCGCGGGCGCGGGCTGACTGGCTGTACGGCATTAATATGACCCGTGCGTATACCATTCTCGGCCGCAATGCCGGTTATCAGGGCGTGCTTTCCGTGGGACGCGTGCAGACGCCCGTACTCGGACTGGTGGTGCGCCGCGACGAAGAGATTGAAAACTTCGTGGCGAAAGACTTCTTTGAAGTCAAAGCACATATCGTGACACCTGCAGATGAGCGGTTTACCGCTATCTGGCAACCGAGCGAAGCGTGTGAACCGTACCAGGATGAAGAAGGGCGCTTGTTACATCGTCCACTGGCGGAGCATGTGGTTAACCGCATTAGTGGTCAACCAGCTATTGTCACCAGCTATAACGATAAACGGGAATCAGAATCCGCGCCGCTGCCTTTTTCGCTTTCGGCGTTGCAGATTGAAGCGGCTAAACGTTTTGGTCTGAGCGCGCAGAACGTGCTTGATATCTGCCAGAAGCTGTACGAAACGCACAAGCTAATCACTTATCCGCGTTCCGATTGCCGCTATTTGCCAGAAGAACATTTTGCCGGACGCCACGCGGTGATGAATGCTATCAGCGTTCATGCACCGGATCTGTTGCCGCAGCCAGTGGTAGATCCAGATATACGCAACCGCTGTTGGGATGACAAAAAGGTCGATGCGCACCACGCCATCATTCCGACCGCACGGAGTTCTGCGATCAACCTGACGGAGAACGAAGCGAAGGTCTATAACCTGATTGCCCGTCAGTATTTGATGCAGTTCTGCCCGGATGCGGTGTTCCGCAAGTGTGTTATCGAACTGGACATTGCCAAAGGCAAATTTGTCGCTAAAGCCCGTTTTCTTGCTGAAGCAGGCTGGCGCACGCTGTTAGGCAGCAAAGAGCGCGATGAAGAAAACGACGGCACGCCGCTGCCTGTGGTGGCGAAAGGCGATGAATTGTTGTGCGAAAAAGGTGAAGTGGTAGAGCGGCAAACCCAGCCGCCACGCCATTTTACCGATGCAACACTGCTTTCGGCGATGACCGGGATCGCACGCTTTGTGCAGGACAAAGATCTGAAAAAGATCCTTCGTGCGACCGATGGTCTGGGGACAGAAGCGACTCGCGCCGGGATTATTGAACTGCTGTTCAAGCGAGGCTTCCTGACCAAAAAAGGGCGCTATATCCACTCCACCGACGCCGGAAAAGCGCTATTCCATTCGCTGCCAGAAATGGCGACGCGACCGGACATGACCGCGCACTGGGAATCGGTGCTGACGCAAATCAGCGAAAAGCAGTGTCGCTATCAGGACTTTATGCAGCCGCTGGTGGGGACATTGTACCAGTTGATTGATCAGGCTCGTAGCACTCCGGTCAGACGGTTTAAAGGAATTGTGGTACCAAGGAACGGAGACGAGAAAAATAAAGACGTGAAAAAAAGGGTCAAAAAAACTGCGCAGAAAAAGGATGCTACAGTTAAGCGTGACTGAACAATAGGGGTGTAATTCCGAAAATAAAGCCGAGTATGTTTATTAACATGTTCGGCTTTATTTTTATCGATATACTTCCATTGAATTATTTGATAAGCATACCTATAAGGATATATACATGAAAAAAACATTCATGGGAATTATTGTTTTATCGTCACTGTCACACTTTGCGGCGGCTGAAAGTTACACTGAAAAATTTTATCGTAAATTAACAACTGCAGAATTATCATGGGCTCAAAAACAAGAAGCCTTAAAGGAAGTCAATTGCAGTGAGTATTTAATTAAAAAAACAATTACCACCATTGATGGTTTTACCATTTTGTCGGAGGATATGTTATTCACCAAAAGACCAATTTTTCCTCAAGGAAAGATAGTTTGTTCTATCAGTCCGTATAATGAAGAAAATAAAGAATTCAGTTTTTCTTCAGAAGAGCAAGGCACTGTTGACGGCGTTGCATACCATTTAAGTCATGGACGCGTAGTTGCAGGTTACATCGGAGACGGACTATTTTCATGGGAAATGGAATGCGAAAACCGTAAATCGAAGAATAATGATAGTAGTGCAAAATTTTGCTATGTGAAAGATTTACAGTTTTATGTTCAGTATATTCCTGAGCTGAAAGAAATTAACGTTCCGAAAGGCTATGTTATAAGTCATGGGGAGACTCATTTCTCTGCTATTACCAGGTTTATGGTCGATAAACAAGAAATCTCTATTAATTCAAAGTTACCTTTCATCTATGGTGAATCTGCAAAGGAAGTTTTTAAAATAATTAAGCCAACATCAACGATTTCCTACGTTGCTGTTAATCCATTAAACAACAAAGAAAGCGATTATGAAGTTTCTGGTAAAATGATTGAGCAGTTACCTGCTGCATTAAAAATACTAGAACGTACCTGGTCTTTATACAAAAATTAAGAACAAAATGGTGGTTTAAATACCACCATTTAAAACAATTATTTTATAAGGATATTAAAAAGAATTACGATGATTATCGGTATCGACCTGGGTACAACTAACAGTTTGGCAGCTGTCTGGCGAAATGGACAAAGTGAACTGATCCCCAATGCGTTAGGTAAGTTTTTAACACCCAGCGTAGTTTGTGTTGACGAAGATGGTATGGTTTTGACAGGGGAGGCAGCTCGTGACCTGCAACTCATCAAACCACAAAACTGCGCATCAAATTTTAAACGCATGATGGGCACATCAAAGACGTTAAAACTGGGCGGACGGGAATTTCGTGCGGAAGAACTCTCATCGTTGATATTACGTCAGCTAAAAGAAGATGCAGAAAACTATTTGGGCGAAGAAGTCACTGAAGCGGTGATTAGCGTTCCCGCATATTTTGGTGATATGCAACGTAAAGCAACAAAAGCCGCTGCGACAATGGCAGGCTTAAATGTCGAACGTTTAATTAACGAACCAACCGCCGCTGCACTGGCGTATGGTTTGCATAATAAGGATGATGAACATCAATTTCTGGTATTCGATTTAGGTGGTGGTACGTTTGATGTCTCCATACTGGAGTTGTTTGACAATATTATGGAAGTACGTGCCAGTGCCGGGGATAACTTTTTAGGTGGTGAAGATATTGTCGATATCCTGATCGATGCATATTGCTCACGTCGGGATCTTCCTGAAAATATTGAATGGCGTGAACCGACACTCCAGCGGCATTTACGCATCGAGGCTGAGCGTGTCAAACGCGTGCTGAGTGTGCGAGATGAAGCCACTTTCAGTGTGGAGATTGAAGGAAGGCGATATTACTGGCATCTGACTACAGAAAAATTTGAATTTTTATTACAGACCTTTTTCGAACGAATCCATATGCCACTGGAGCGGGCAATTCGCGATGCCAAAATTAATTTTAGCCAATTAGACCAGGTTGTTCTTGTGGGTGGCACTACACGTATGCCACTGATTCGCAAACTTGTGACACGATTATTTGGTCGTATACCGGCAATGCATTTAAACCCGGATGAAGTCATTGCCCAGGGCGCGGCTATTCAGGCAGCACTTAAAGCGCGGCACAGCGAATTACGAGATGTTGTAGTGACTGATGTTTGCCCTTATACGCTTGGCGTTGATACCTCTAAATCGCTGGGGCATACCCGCGAATCAGGCTATTTTGCACCCGTTATTGAGCGTAACAGGAGTATTCCTTGTAGTCGCGTTCGTGCCTTTTACACGGCACATGATCAACAAACAGAGGTTAATTTTAAAATCTACCAGGGTGAAAGCAGGATGGTGGCTGATAATATTTTCCTTGCGGAGTTGTCAGTGAATGTTCCGCCAAAACCGGCCGGTGATGTGCGTATTGATGTTCGTTTTACGTACGACATTAACGGTATTCTTGATGTCGATATCAGCGTGCCACTGACAGGTGCTAAAAATAGTCTGGTTATTGAACAGAATCCAGGGGCATTAACGGCAGAACAAATACAGCAGTCGTTGTCCAAATTAAGCCTGTTAAAAATTCACCCACGCGATGAACAGATAAACCAGGCCTTTATTGCCCGTCTTGATAATCTCTATCAACTCACCCTGGCGGAAACGCGAGACTGGATAAGCAATTGCTCCCGTCATTTCAGTTATCTACTCGAGAAGCAGGATCCTGATCAACTTGCTGATTTTCGGACTAAAGTTGAACCTACATTAGACTCTCTGGAAAGAGAACGTCTGCAATGAACTGCTGGGAAATATTAGCTTTACAACCAGGTGCGGAAGAACGAGATATTAAGCGTCGTTATGCGCAACTGGTAAAAAATTGCCGCCCGGAAGATGATCCCGCAGCCTGGCAACAATTGCACGATGCTTATGAACAGGCTTTACGTTATGACGACGAAGATCAGTGGCAAGAAGAGGAAGAAGAGCAACCGATCAATATGTCCAGGGGTATTGTTCATCCTCGTCCTGTGATGACATTTCGCGCACCCAACACCTTTTCTGGTCATCCACTTCCTGATGTCACTATTAAATCAGAGGGGGAATTCACCTGGCGAGCCGTGCTGGATATGCTCTGTGAGGAGAATGAAGCAACCCCCGAACACGCCCCCATGCAACTTGCTAAGGCGTTATCTTTCCTTGAGAAAAAAGATCTCAGCTCACGAATGTGCTTTGAAGAAACGTTATTACTGCATCTTCATCGGGTATTCCGGCCATTATTAACTCTCGCTGCAGCACAAACGTTCAGATGGCATTTAGTCGCAGGCAGTCGTCAACCCGTAATCCAGACAGAAATTAACGAAAGTTGTCTTCTTTATTATCGCATCGAAAAACAAATTACCCCTTTCTTTGCCAGTAACTTGTCTCCACTGGAAGAAATGGAAAACGGGAAGGAAATGGCTACGATTTATCAATCATTAAAGGATAATGAAGAGAGCCTGAAATGGTTTGATATCGCAGTATTAAATAAAGTTGCTGAATTTGAACTATCAGACAACTATATGGCATTGTTAATAGAGTGTTTATCATATTCCTTGCGAAAAGAAAAAATGATTCGCAAGTGGAAATTAACAGAACGCTTCAATAATTTAGCAATGCAACATCATAGTGGATATAAAAAGCTGCTAAATGCCATAAAATTAAAAGGTCTTTTTTATTATCCATCTTCTGTATACCAGTCCTGCTTACATGCTGCAGAGCAAGGCTATTCACTAGCCTGGTATTCTCTTGGCAAAATGTATTACGAAGGTGATGAGGTTTCACAGGATCTAAAATTAGCCTTTAACTGGTTTACCCGCGCCGCGCAGCATAATGTTATCGATGCTCTGTATGCGCTGGGTATCATGTATAGCGATGGAAGGGGCACGGATAAGAATATTTGTGAGGCACGAAAATGGTTTTTACTTGCTGCCCAAAATGGCAACACATCTGCGCAATATGAGCTTGCCCGTATCTCACGCTTTGCTGTTGAGCCATTACGAAATTATGAAGAAGCATTGCAGTGGTATTTATCTGCCGCCACACAAGGACATGAGGTTGCCCAGTATGAGTTGGGACAAATGTATATACAAGGGATTGGCGTGGAGCGCGATGAGGTTCAGGCCCATCGTTGGTTTTTGCAATCAGCAGAACAGGGATATTTACATGCGCAATATCATACTGCCAGGTTGTATAGCGGAAGTGAGAGTATTCCACAGGACCAGGAAAAAGCGCTGTACTGGTTTACCAAAGCAGCAAAAAATGGGGCAGATGGGGCAGGGGATGCCATGTATGAATTGGGGAAATATTATTTAACCAACAATGATGATCCTGAAAATAACGCAGAGGCTACTCAATGGCTTACTGGTGCAGCGCAGCGTGGTCGAATAGAGGCGATATTTTTGTTAGCTGAAATGTATCTGTACGGTACAAAATATATCGCAAAAGATGAAAATCATGCGCTGCACTGGTACGAAAAAGCGGCGCGTTTAGGGGCGACCGAAGCGCAGCACCAGACTGCGGCAATGTATGCTCAGGGGACGGGCACTAAAATTGATAATAAACAAGCATGGATGTGGCTAACAATTGCCGGAAATAACAACCCCTGGATTGAAAAAGATGCGTTGCGATGCTTAATGTCTGAACAGGATATTCAGGATGCAGAACAAACGGCTGCAAATTGCAAACGTCTGCTAAGGATTTAATTAACTCAGGGAAAATCGTCTGGTTATAAGGAAAACCAGACGATTGTAATAACGATTAAATCACGCCCTGGCTTAACATCGCATCCGCAACCTTCACAAAACCGGCAATGTTCGCGCCCTGCACGTAGTTGGTTTGCTCACCTTCACCACCATGCTCAACACAGGCATGGTGGATATCCAGCATGATGTGATGCAAACGTGCGTCAACTTTCTCGGCTTTCCAGCCCAGGCGCGCAGCGTTTTGCGCCATTTCCAGGCCCGATGTTGCTACACCGCCAGCATTAGCCGCTTTACCCGGTGCAAACAGTACGCCTGCCTGCTGGAACAGTTCAGTCGCTTCGATGGTGGTCGGCATATTTGCCCCTTCGGCGACGGCTTTAACGCCATTGGCGATAAGCTGATGCGCGGCGTCAACATCCAGTTCGTTCTGGGTGGCGCAAGGCAGGGCGATATCAACCGGTACAGACCACGGCTGTTGGCCTTCGAGATAGACCAGACCAAATTCTTTGGCGTAATCTGCCACTCGACCATCGCGGCTGGCTTTGATTTCGATAAGACGCGCCAGTTTTTCTTTCGTGAATCCGCTTTCATCAACTACAGTGCCGCTGGAGTCTGACGCAGTGATCACTCGAGCACCAAATTCCATCGCTTTTTCGATAGCGTACTGGGCGACGTTGCCGGAGCCAGAAACGGAAACGCGCATCCCTTCAAAACCCATACCGTGGCGTTTTAGCATTGCTTCTGTGAAATAAACCAGACCGTAGCCGGTAGCTTCCGGGCGAATAAGACTGCCGCCAAATGAAAGGCCCTTACCGGTGAAGACGCAGGCGGTATTGTTGGAGAGCTTTTTCATCATCCCCGCCATAAAGCCGACTTCACGACCACCAACGCCGATATCACCTGCCGGAACGTCAGTATCCGCGCCCAGGTGGCGATACAGTTCAGTCATCAGCGCCTGGCAGAAACGCATAACTTCGCCTTCGCTTTTCCCTTTCGGATCAAAGTCGCTGCCGCCTTTACCACCGCCCATCGGTAGAGTAGTCAGGGCATTTTTGAAGGTTTGTTCGAAGCCGAGGAATTTGAGAATGGAGAGGTTAACTGACGGATGGAAGCGCATACCGCCTTTGTACGGGCCGATGGCAGAGCTGAACTGCACACGCCATGCACGGTTGACCTGCACCTGGTTGCGATCATCAACCCATACTACGCGAAATTGGATCACGCGCTCCGGTTCAACCAGACGCTCCAGTAATGACATCTGACGATATTTGGGATTTTGTTCAAGAAAAGGCCAGAGTGTGGTCATTACTTCACGAACGGCTTGCGCGAACTCGGTTTGATTCGGGTCGCGCTTTTGGACATGGTTGAGGAATGACTCCAGAGAATATGTCTGATCCATAGATATAAAACCCTTATATATTAATACGATTATGCTTATGTTGTTTATGTCATGTGCTTTTGCAGTTTTCGACTATACCATCAAGAATGTGACGGTAAGCAAGAAAAAAATGACCCAGGAAAGCAAATTAATAACGAGAGTAATCTCATAACCAAATGCGATAACTCAGACGCTAAAGTTTTGCCGCCCGGCTACCGTTATCTGTAGAAGAGACAATAACGTTAAGGAGTTCCCTGTGAGTCGAGCATTGATCGCCGTAGTATTAGCATTTCCATTAATTACACTGGCTAACCCGCATTATCATCCGGACGTGGAGGTAAACGTACCGCCAGAAGTGTTCAGTTCAGGCGGGCAGTCAGCGCAGCCCTGTACTCAGTGCTGCGTTTATCAGGATCAAAATTATTCTGAAGGGGCAGTAATTAAAGCCGAAGGAATACTGCTGCAATGCCAACGGGATGACAAAACCCTAAGCACTAATCCGCTGGTCTGGCGGCGCGTGAAGCCATAAACGCCTCTAATAATGGAATGTCAGCAGGGGCCAGCGGATATCGCAGCGCCTCTTCAGGTGAGCACCAGACCAGCGCCTGATGTTCATGTGCCTGTAACGTCCCGTGGAAGTCGGGTACGTGCCAGGCATGAAGATGGATAATCCGCCCCGAAACTTCTCGCTGATGGCTGGCAACATAGTCACCAACAGTTGCTTCGATGCCCAGTTCTTCGTTTAACTCACGCACCAGCGCCTGCCGCTGGCTTTCATCCGGCTCGACTTTACCACCGGCAAACTCCCATAATCCCGCCTGATCGCTATGGGCAGGGCGTTGCGCGAGTAAAATTTTGCCATCACGTTCGATGATGGCGGCAACAACTTCAATCATTTTCATAAATTACACACGGGCAGATAAGCGAAAAATGCCATAATATCCGCACTGTTGCTCAATCAGAAAGGTTTTATATTTAAGGAGTGCCTGTGCTAGACCGCCATCTTCATCCCCGGATTAAACCGTTGTTGCATCAGTGCGTGCGGGTTCTTGATAAACCGGGCATTACGCCAGATGGTTTAACATTAGTGGGATTTGCCATCGGCGTGCTGGCACTGCCTTTTCTGGCGCTGGGCTGGTATCTGGCGGCGCTAATCGTCATTTTGTTGAACAGGCTGCTTGATGGTCTGGACGGTGCGCTGGCGCGGCGCAGAGGGCTTACCGACGCGGGCGGCTTTCTCGATATTTCTCTCGATTTTCTTTTTTACGCGCTGGTGCCTTTTGGGTTTATCCTCGCCGCACCGGAGCAAAACGCCCTGGCAGGCGGCTGGCTGCTGTTTGCGTTTATCGGCACGGGAAGCAGTTTTCTCGCTTTTGCTGCGCTGGCGGCGAAACATCAGATTGATAATCCCGGTTATGCGCATAAATCGTTTTATTATCTGGGCGGGTTAACCGAAGGCAGCGAGACGATTTTGCTGTTTGTTCTGAGTTGCCTCTTTCCGGCCTGTTTTCCGTGGTTTGCGTGGGTATTTGGTGCGTTGTGCTGGATGACGACCTTTACGCGGGTGTGGAGTGGGTATCTGACGCTGAAGTCGCTCCAGCGTCAGTAATTGCAATGTTATTTACTGCTGTCCGGGCCGCGTTCACCGGTTGCTACCGGATTTTTTGGATCGCTGCTCCATTCGTACCAGCCACCGTCGTAAACGGAGACGTTATTCCAGCCCATTGCGCGTGCGTACATAAAGGTTTCTGACGCGCGCCAGCCAGTGCCGCAGTAGAATGAAACTTGCTGATCTGGTTTGATATTCCATGCTTTCCACATAGCGGTTATATCATCGGCGCTGCGCATGGTGCCATCCGGGTTATGGAAATCTTCCATATGCGTCGAGTCGCTACCTGCGTGTCCCCAACGTGCTCCGGCTATTTCACCTTTTGGTTTAATATAGCTGTAACCGCTGGTCGTACCGATAAATTCTGGCCACGAACGAATGCTCACCAGCGATGCATCCTGGCGATGCAGCAGTCCACGCGCTTGTTCCATATCAAGCATCAGTTGCGGTTGTGCCGGGATCTTCACGCCGAAATCCGGTTCCGCTTTCACTTTCGGTGGCGTTCCGCGCTCAACGGGCAGACCCGCGTCGGACCAGGTTTGCCAGCCTCCGTCCAGCAGGCGCACATCTTTCACGCCGGCATAAAGCATAATTTGCGCCACACGCGCTGCAGCGTATACGTCACGCCCGTACAGAATGACCGTGGTGTCATGGCGAATGCCGTGTTTTGCCAGCATCGCTTTCAGTTGTTCATCAGAAACTTTGTTCCACAGCGGTTCGCTTTCCACTTCGTTGGTGTCGATGTAGTCAGCGCCGGGAATATGGCTGATAAGGTAAAATTTTGGAGCGCCCCAGGCCGCTTCAATGACTTTCCAGTCACCGGCAGGTTTCGCCGTAACCTCTTTACCTTGTTGCAGGTTATGCAGCCACTGCGGATATACCAGCTGTTCAAAGTGCGGCAGTTTTTGCAGACGGGAAGGTTCGCTTAGCGCGTCACTCAGGATGGAGATATGCGTAAAACCTGCTTTTTGCAGTCGCGTTTTGACGGCGTCGACATCTTTGTCATTACCGTACAGCGCCACCGGGGCATCGGCTTTCAGGTTATGTTGCTTGATCCACTCGTTGAGCTGTTCGGTGCTCATTTTGTCGAGCCAGCTAGCAGAGAGGTTTAAGGCGGCAGGTTCATGACCGGAAGGGCCATTTAAGGTTTGTGGCCAGCCGTTATAAAACGCGCTGGGGCGAGTATCAATCGCTTTGCCATTTTGTTGTTGAAGCTGGTCAAGTGTAAGAGGCTTCGCCA
Source organism: Escherichia sp. E.sYA108 (assembly GCF_011754335.1). Lineage (NCBI taxonomy): Bacteria > Pseudomonadati > Pseudomonadota > Gammaproteobacteria > Enterobacterales > Enterobacteriaceae > Escherichia > Escherichia sp. E.sYA108. The sequence continues at coordinate 2,301,664 of NZ_JAAQVZ010000001.1, forward strand.
GTTCAGCGGCCCACGAAGAAGCGCAAGCCAGCCCTAAAGCCATTGCCAGCGCGGTCATTTGAGAAACACGTTTCATCGAAAATCCCGACATTGTAGTTTTGAGAGCGCCATTCTGAACTGACGCATCGGGAAAAACTTTGCGTTATCGCAGTTTGTTGTAATTTTCTGACCACTGCGCCATATCCAGAACGGGGCTATCAGGAGGAACATCCTGAAGATCGTGCGTCACCTGCACAACAGGGATCGCCATGGCGCGAATTTCGCTGAACACCCAATGGCGAAAATTATCGCGCAGGGCCACATCAAGACGGCTGAATGGCTCATCCAGTAGCAACGCTTTTGGCTGAGCGAGAAGGGCGCGCAGCAGAGCAACGCGCGCTCGCTGACCGCCAGACAAAGTGGCAGGATCCTGATGGAACGCTCCGTCAAGGCCTGAACGCTCAAGTGCATCATTCACGGCATTACGTCGGGCATTCCCCTTAAATGTCTCCGGTAGCGCCAGCAGTAAATTTTGCCCGACGCTGAACTGGTCAAATAACAGTGCATCCTGGAAAAGAATGCCAATCTGACGCTGTGCGGTGGGTAGCATGTCAATCCGTTGCTCATTAAGCCATAGCTCCCCTGTACAAGAAAACTGTCCGGCCAGCGCACCAATCATCCACGAAAACAGAGTGGATTTCCCGCAGCCGGATGGTCCCATTAACGTGACAATGTCACCTTTATCTACTGAAAAGTTAACGTTTGTCAGCAAGCGGCTTTCTGGTAAACGTAGCGAAACATTTTTCACGCAGAGCATTAGCGGAGTCCTTGTCTGACATAACCTACCCATTTTGCGACTAACGCGGTCAGGGCAAAAATAATAAGCGGTAACAGCAGTTGCCATAAAGCCTGGGCGGCGAGAATACCGTTGCTGCCGCCGCTGCTTAATGCCACCGCTTCAGTGGTGAGCGTCGGAAAACGCCCCGCGCCCAGCCACAGCGTCGGCATATACTGCGCAATACTGACTGAAAATCCCACCGCGAAGGCAATCAGCGCAGGGCGCAACATGAGTGGGCATTTTACGTAAAAGAAGATTTTGGCCCGCGACCAGCCCAGTGTTTGCGCAATCAAAATTAACCGTGAATCAATGCGCTGCCAGGCGGGTTGCAGGATAAACAGCATCCACGGCATTACCCACAGCAGATGCCCCCAGACCACCGCCGTCCAGCTTCCATCCAGGTTCAGCCATAGCGCCAGCGTGTACTGGCCCGCCACCAGAGGCAGAGCGGGTAATAAAATGGGCAACCATAGCCACAACTGGCGACGCTGTGGCCCCCATTCCTGCCACAGCAGTAACAGGAGCAAAGCGATGAATGCCGCCACCAGCCCCATTGTCAGGCTGTTGATGAGCGCTTCACTATTGATCGTCGACTGATCCGCGAGGATCGCCAGCAGAACCACACACAGCACACCGGTTAAGGGTAAAAAACTCGCCAGCGTATTGCCTGGCAATAAAGGCGTGGCAGGCTTACGAACGCCATCTACGCGGGGAATAGTACGTCGCCAGCCACGCCATAGCAGATAGCCCAGCAAAACGTAGGCGGCGAGTAACAGCATCAGCAGCAGGCTGGCGAGTGCACCTTTCGTTTGTTGATCGGCGTCGCCCTGAGTTAACCACTGCCAGCTAATTACCGCCAGCGTCGGGGGATTACCTGGCCCAAGAATAATCGCCACATCCACGACCGACAGCGACCAGGCGACAATCGCCAGCATCGCCATTGCTAACGCAGACGCGACGGAGGGCAACAGCAGCCAGTTCAGGCATTGCCAGCGGCTGTAGCCCAGCGAATCCAGCACAATGAGTTGCTGCAACAGCCGTTTTTCGCTCAATACTGCCGCTAAGATCCACAGCAGAAATGCGCTTTCTTTTACCGCCAGGGTGAGGCCCAGCCCAATACCCAATTTGTCCATTGGCGGAGTGAAATACGGGAAATAGTCATAAAGCAGCCCTCCGTCAGCAAAGATCAGAAGGGCGCTGGTGGCAAAAGCCACATGGGGAATGGCGAGCAGCCACGGCAGACGGGCGCACATACGCTGCCATTTCGGCCCTGGCCACAGCGCCACAATCACCAGCAGGGCAATCAACAACGCCCCGACCGCCGCAATGGTTGTCGACACCAGCGTTGCCAGTAATGCCTGCGGTAACTGTGGATCGGCAAATAACGCCTGCCAGTGCGTCAACGACAAAGCAGGCGATATCAGCGTCAGAGCTGCCGGGATCAGCGGTGCATAAATCACCGCCATCATCGCCCACAGCAAAAAGATTAATGCGTACTGTAACGGTGTAGCCATTCTTGTTCCAGCGCATTTACCCAACCTGCGTGCGGTTCAGCCAGTACAGGCGGCAGATCCTGCGGCATTCTCGATTGCAATGATTCGCGCTGCCCGTCAGGCAGTTTTTGCGGATCGAGAACAGAAGGATCGCCCCAGACAGCGGGATCTGCTTTACGCAGTTGCGCATCGGGTGAGAGCAGGAAATTGGCAACTACCTTCGCCGCAGCACTGGCATTCGCGTTGGCAGGAATGGTGACGAAATGGACGTTGCCAATCATCCCCTCGCGAAAACCAAAACTGTAACTGCTTGCAGGCAAATCGCCGCTGGCGATTTTTTGCTGCGCATGTGCAGGGTTAAAGGTCAGCGACAGGCGCAATGTGTTAGCTTTCAGCAGAGCATCCATCCGCGCGGGCGAAGGCGGGAAATCCTTTCCTTCGCGCCATAAATACGGATGCAGTGCATCAAGATATTGCCACAAGGGCGCAGTGACGCGGGCGAAAGTCGCATCGTCCGGCGCTTCTTTTAATGCTGTGGGATCTGGCGTTAGCATAATCAGCAACTGTTCAAGAAACGCCGTGCCGGTAAAGTCCGGTGGGCGCGGATAGGTAACCGTGCCGGGATTGGCTTTAGCAAACTCCAGTAAGGCTTGCGGCGTTTGTGGTGGCTGTAGCGTAACATCGCGGCGGGCGATAAACGTCAGTTGTGCGCCGCCCCAGGGCGATTCAGCCCCTTCTGTAGGCACTGAAAAATCTTCCCGCACCGGAAGCTGTGTGTCGACATAGCGCCAGTTGGGCAGAGTCTCCGCCCAGCCCGTTTGTAATAAATTGGCCTCTTTTAAGGTGCGGAAGTTTTCGCCGTTCACCCAGAGCAGATCCACCGAACCGCCCGTTTTACGTCCGGCAGCAACTTCGGTCTGAATGCGTTTCACCGCGTCTGCGGCATCCGCGAGACGAACAATCTTCAGGTTTATAGCGTAATGGGTTTTCATCTCGCCGCTAACCCAGTCGAGATAGCGGTTAATTGCGGTATCGCCGCCCCAGGCGTTAAACCATACGGTTTGTCCTTTGGCCTCATTTTTTATTTCCTGCCAGTCACTGGCATGTGTTGCCAAAGAAAACAGCGATAACAATCCCAGCAACCACCCACAATGGCGCATCTTCTCTCCTTAAGAACGTTTTTCAGGAATACGGCACAGCCCCTGAGCGGGAATGTCCATGGCAGAATTAAAACGGGCTGACAGATTTTGCAGGCCTATCAATGCCGTCAGTTCGGTGAGCGCCTGAGCGTCAAAATGCGTAGCCAGTCGGGCGCGCAGGGCATCATCGACCGTTGGCGGCGTTACGCTTGCGGCTTCGGCGTACTCCAGCGCCAGCCGTTCTTCATCGCTAAAGAGCGGGCTTTGCCGCCAGTCAGCCACTGCCAGCAGTTTATCGGTGCTGCCGGTACGCTCGGCGACTTTCATACTGGTGATATCCACGCAAAACTCACACAGGCACATTTGCGCAATGCGCGCGCTGACAAGCGATCGTACTACCGGATCGAGCGGTGAGCGTTTGCGCTCCAGCCAGCCGACAAACATCGACACCAGATAAAAGATAAACGGGATCCGCCCCCACCAGCGAATGGGGCTTAGCACCTCGCCGTAATGGCGACGATGCAGCCACGCCTGCGGACGTAAAATGAAAGGAATTTTGCTAAGCGGCGGTAAACCCATCAGGCATTCCTCTTCTGGCGCTCAAGCCATATTTTCTTCGCCATAAAAATCACCACGGTCAGGGCAAACAGAATAAACAGTCCGGTGACAAACCAGAAAGTACCGCCTGTTAACATGCTGCCCGCCCAGGAATAAACAATAGTCGCCGGTAATTGACCAAGCCCGGTGGCGATAAAAAACGAGCGAAAACGTATTGAAGTCAAACCGGCAGCATAGCTGATTGGATCGAAAGGGACAAAAGGCAATAACCGACATACCAGGATGGTGTGTTTGCCGTAACGAGTGAAAAAGCCGTCCATACTGTCAAGTACGGTTTTGCCGGTTAATTTTTCCACCACTTCGCGGCCCATCACTCTGGCGATAAAAAAGCACAGCGCCGCGCCGGCCATCGAACTGGTCCACGACAGTAAGCCGCCCCAGAACGCACCAAACAGCGACGCATTGGCAAAGGTGATCAAAAACGCAGGTAGCGGTGCAGCAATGGCCTGTAAAATCATCAACAAGAACGAGACAACTGCCGCTAGTGCGCCGTAAGACTGAATAAAGCGTTCTATACCCTGTTGGTCCACGGCGGCAAACGCCGCAACGCTGCGATTGATAAACTCATGGACGCCGGGAAGCAGCGCCCATGCCAGCAGCACAGCGAACAACAGGATGATGAGGGTTATACGGTAGTACCAGATTTTACGCGATTGCATCTTCATCATCCGTTATCCTGCTTTATTCGGTGATTTTAAAGGTAACCGTTGCCAGCGTGTTATCCGCCGGGAGAACTGAGGCATTGCCTTTGAATTTCACTTCGCCGCGTTTTTCCACCGCACCATAAGTGTATGTTGCATTGCTGACGATGCCGACCGGGCAGCTATCCAGACACACCAGGCAACCCGTTTTCTTCTCTTCTGCTGCCGTTAAATTACCGCCAAAGCGCATGTCCAGTTTCTTGCCATTACTGTCAACAATCACTTCATCGAAGGAATACGCTTTTGCCGCCCCTTGCCAGTTGACCGAAATATCCAGTTTGCTGCCTGTGACATGAGTCGTTTCTTTATTATCCATCGTCATGTTTTCGCCCGGCGTACCACCTGCCTCTTTCAGGGCTTCATAAAATGCTTTCGGGGTCGCATAACCCATAAACAGCGATTTATGTCCGTTGGAGCCATCTTTAAACACAATACCGTGACGAGTGTCGTCGGTGAGGAAACGACCATTAATTTGCACCAGCATGGTTACCGTATGGTTATTGGCATCGACACGCAGCGGTTGGCTGTTCGAAAGTCCGTCGTATTCCACTTTTGCAGCCGCATTCTCTTTTTGATCGCAGCCGCTAAGCCCAGCAACAGCCAGTAAGCAGAGTGCAGCCAGTCCTTTTTTCCATGACACTGAATAATGTTGCAACATCGTTCTATCCTTCATTTTTTGGGTGAGAAAGTGGGCTGCGGCGAGAAGCAGACAGATCCACATGTTTGTGTCGGGCGTAGAGTTTTGCGAGCTGGACGAGAATAAACAGCGCCAGGCCCGCCAGACAGAGTTGTAAAATAAAGCGCAGCGTAATGCCTTCATTGGCGAGATCGCTTGCCATCACGGTATAAATAACAATACCGGGTAGGGTCGTGAGTGCCGAAATAAGGGTATAAGGCCAGAAGGCGATTGTGGTTAATCCGTAAGCGTAATTTTGAATATTGTAAGGAAACAACGGTATTAAGCGGGTCAGAATAAGAAAATCAATACCGTTACGCGCAATGCCTTTTTCAATGGCCTGGAAGGTATGGCTATGGCCAACGTATTTCAGCAGTAAATCACGTCCCAGCCAGCGCGCCAGCAGGAATGAGCACGAGGAGGCCAGCGTGGCGGCAATTAATGATAGTAGTGTCCCTAAGAGCGGGCCAAAAACTATTCCTCCCGCGATCACCAGTATGCTTCCTGGTAACAGAAAGAGGGTGGCAATGATGAATAACAGAATATAGAGGCTATAGCCGAACAATCCGCTCTGGCGAATGAGTGTCTGTAAGTGGGGTAAATCGGTGAGCAGATCGAATAAACCGAAAGCGTGGATAGCGTAAATGACCAGCGCAAAAATAAGACAGGCTAAAAGAAATTTACGCTCAGCGTTCATCGTGGAGTTTCCTATATCAAACTTGATAATAGAGAAGTGGTCAGACAACTAAAAACGCAGTGACGGTATAACAAAGGACGGCAGGCAACAAATCATTACTGACAGTTTGTTGATTTTTCTCAAGGTTAATTCTCCTGACCCAGTTTGAGCCAGGAGATCAGCTAAATTAGCGGCGGAAGGTCGCCCAGACGGGGGCGTGATCGGACGGTTTTTCCATGCTGCGAATTTCATAGTCGATGCCGGTTTCTACGCAACATTCTGCCAGCGGTTGGCTGGCGAGCAGCAGGTCGATGCGCAGACCGCGATTATCGTCAAAACCTTTTGAGCGGTAATCAAACCATGAGAAACGATCTGCTGTTTGCGGATTCGCATGGCGGAAGGTATCGACCAACCCCCAGCTCATCAGCCTCTCCATCCATTCGCGTTCCTCCGGAAGGAAAGAACATTTTCCGGTACGCAGCCAGCGCTTACGGTTCTCTTCGCCAATGCCAATATCCAGGTCGCCAGGACTGATATTCATATCGCCCATAATCAGCACCGGATTTTCACGCTTGAGTTCGGTTTCCAGGTAGTTTTGCAGATTCTGATAAAACTGCGCCTTTGCCGAGAATTTTATCGGATGGTCGCGGCTTTCACCCTGCGGGAAGTAACCGTTGATCACGGTGACATTGCCCAGCGGCGAGGGGATTTCCGCCATAATAATCCGCCGTTGCGCTTCTTCGTCGTCACCAGGAAAGCCGCGACGCACGGCAATCGGCGTCTCTTTGGTCAGCAGCGCCACGCCATAATGGCCTTTCTGCCCGTGATAAAACACGTTGTAGCCGAGCTTCGCCACCTCTTCGAGCGGAAACATATCGTCATGAACTTTTGTCTCCTGCAGGCCAATCACATCCGGTTGGTGCTTTTCGACGATGGCTTCAAGCTGGTGAGGTCTGGCGCGCAGGCCGTTGATATTAAAAGAGACAAATTTCATAGTCGCTGCCATTTATTCAGATAAAGAGTGCGTGGATGGTAGCAGAATTTCGCTTTGCTTACCGCCTGTTGTTAAGTGATTTGATCGATGGTTGTTAATGATGTCAACGATGGCGCAAAAAATGCCCGCTTTTGGTGCGCGTTGCGTCAGAATGGCGCAGTAATTTCCAGTAAATTTCGTCAATGATCACAATTCCAGAATTATATTTTACTTCTGCATAACATTGCGTTTTTTATTCTTTTTATTCACCCACATCGCAAACGTATTCACTTTATATGCACTTTAAATGCATATGATGTGGTTATAACTGCTTGATTTCCAGTTAGCCTCCGCCGTTTATGCACTTTTATCACTGGCTGGCACGAACCCTGCAATCTACATTTACAGCGCAAACATTACTCATTATTAACATATAAATAACGAATTATTTACTGTAGAGGTCGCTATGTCTCAGCCAATTACGCGTGAAAACTTTGATGAATGGATGATACCTGTTTACGCTCCGGCACCGTTTATACCGGTACGTGGCGAAGGTTCACGCTTGTGGGATCAGCAGGGGAAAGAGTATATCGACTTCGCGGGTGGCATTGCGGTGAACGCGCTGGGCCATGCGCATCCGGAACTGCGTGAGGCGCTGAACGAACAGGCGAGTAAGTTCTGGCATACCGGCAACGGTTACACCAACGAGCCGGTACTGCGACTGGCGAAAAAATTGATCGACGCCACGTTTGCCGATCGCGTCTTCTTTTGTAACTCCGGTGCGGAAGCCAACGAAGCGGCACTAAAACTGGCGCGTAAATTCGCTCACGACCGCTACGGCAGCCATAAGAGCGGCATCGTGGCGTTCAAAAATGCGTTTCATGGTCGCACGCTGTTTACTGTCAGTGCGGGTGGGCAGCCAGCCTATTCACAGGATTTTGCGCCACTGCCGCCGGATATTCGTCATGCTGCATATAACGATATTAACTCTGCCAGTGCGCTGATTGACGACGCCACCTGTGCGGTGATTGTCGAACCCATCCAGGGGGAAGGCGGTGTGGTGCCAGCCAGCAACGCATTTTTACAAGGTCTGCGTGAATTGTGTGACCGCCACAATGCGTTGCTGATCTTTGATGAAGTACAAACCGGTGTCGGGCGCACCGGGGAACTGTATGCCTGTATGCACTACGGCGTGACGCCTGATCTGTTAACTACCGCCAAAGCGCTGGGCGGCGGTTTCCCGGTTGGTGCGTTGTTGGCAACCGAAGAGTGCGCCAGCGTGATGACCGTTGGCACTCACGGCACCACCTATGGCGGCAATCCGCTGGCCTCGGCGGTGGCAGGCAAAGTGCTGGATCTCATCAACACGCCAGAGATGCTTAACGGGGTTAAACAGCGTCACGACTGGTTTGTTGAGCGTCTAAATTCCATTAATCACCACTACAGTTTGTTCAGTGAAGTTCGCGGCTTAGGTCTTTTGATTGGCTGTGTACTGAATGCCGATTACGCCGGGCAAGCGAAACAGATCTCTCAGGAAGCGGTGAAAGCAGGCGTGATGGTGCTGATTGCGGGTGGCAACGTGGTGCGCTTTGCGCCTGCGCTCAATGTCAGCGAAGAAGAGGTGACGACCGGACTGGATCGCTTTGCAGCTGCTTGCGAACACTTTGTTAGCCGAGGTTCATCATGATGGTCATTCGTCCCGTTGAGCGCTCAGATGTCTCGGCGCTGATGCAGCTTGCCAGCAAAACGGGCGGCGGCCTGACGTCGCTTCCCGCCAATGAAGCCACGCTTTCGGTGCGTATTGAAAGGGCAATCAAAACCTGGCAAGGCGAACTGCCCAAAAGTGAGCAGGGTTATGTGTTTGTACTGGAAGATAGTGAGACAGGCACTGTGGCGGGGATTTGCGCCATTGAGGTGGCGGTTGGGCTGAACGATCCCTGGTACAACTATCGCGTCGGCACGCTGGTTCACGCTTCGAAAGAGCTGAATGTCTATAACGCATTGCCGACGCTGTTTCTCAGTAACGATCACACCGGCAGCAGCGAGCTGTGCACGCTGTTTCTCGACCCGAAGTGGCGCAAAGAGGGCAACGGCTATTTGCTGTCGAAATCGCGCTTTATGTTTATGGCGGCTTTTCGCGACAAGTTTAATGACAAAGTGGTCGCCGAAATGCGCGGGGTGATTGACGAACACGGCTATTCACCGTTCTGGCAAAGCCTCGGTAAACGCTTCTTTTCGATGGATTTTAGCCGCGCTGATTTTCTCTGCGGCACCGGGCAAAAGGCATTTATTGCAGAACTGATGCCGAAACATCCGATCTATACCCACTTTTTATCCCAGGAAGCCCAGGACGTCATCGGTCAGGTACATCCGCAAACCGCGCCTGCCCGTGCGGTGCTGGAGAAAGAAGGTTTTCGCTACCGTAACTATATCGACATCTTTGACGGCGGGCCGACACTTGAATGTGATATCGACCGCGTGCGCGCCATCCGTAAAAGTCGGCTGGTGGAAGTGGCCGAAGGGCAGCCTGCGCAGGGCGATTTTCCGGCCTGCCTGGTCGCCAATGAAAATTATCACCATTTCCGCGTGGTGCTGGTGCGTACCGATCCAGCGACCGAGCGTTTGATTTAAACCGCCGCACAACTGGATGCCCTCAAATGCCACGCAGGGGATCGCGTTCGTCTGGTGCGCCTGTGCGCAGAGGAGAAAACAGCATGACTTTATGGATCAACGGTGACTGGGTAACGGGCCAGGGCGCATTGCGTGTGAAGCGTAATCCGGTATCGGGCGAGGTGTTATGGCAGGGCAATGATGCCGATGCCGCTCAGGTCGGGCAGGCTTGTCGGGCTGCCCGTGCGGCGTTTCCGCGCTGGGCTCGGCTCTCATTTGGCGATCGTCAGGTAAGAGTTGAACGCTTTGCTGGATTGCTGGAAAGCAATAAAGCCGAATTAACCGCGATTATTGCCAGAGAAACCGGCAAGCCGCGCTGGGAAGCGGCAACCGAAGTGACGGCGATGATCAATAAAATCGCGATATCAATTAAGGCGTATCACGTTCGTACCGGCGAGCAGCGTAGCGAAATGCCGGACGGCGCGGCGAGCCTGCGACATCGCCCGCACGGCGTGCTGGCGGTGTTTGGGCCGTATAATTTCCCTGGTCATTTGCCGAACGGACATATCGTTCCGGCATTGCTGGCAGGTAACACCATTATCTTTAAACCCAGCGAACTGACACCGTGGAGTGGCGAAGCGGTAATGCGTTTATGGCAGCAGGCTGGCTTGCCGCCGGGCGTGCTGAACCTGGTGCAGGGCGGGCGTGCAACGGGTCAGGCGCTGAGTGCGCTGGAGGATCTCGATGGCTTGCTGTTTACCGGCAGCGCCAATACCGGCTACCAGCTGCATCGCCAGCTTTCCGGTCAGCCGGAGAAAATTCTCGCCCTTGAGATGGGCGGTAATAACCCGCTAATTATCGATGAGGTGGCGGATATCGATGCCGCTGTCCATCTGACCATTCAGTCGGCGTTTGTCACTGCCGGGCAACGCTGCACCTGCGCCCGCCGTTTATTTCTGAAAAGTGGAACGCAGGGCGATGCATTTCTTGCTCGCATGGTTGCCGTCAGCCAGCGGTTAACGCCGGGCACTTGGGATGACGAACCGCAGCCATTTATTGGTGGGCTGATTTCTGAGCAGGCCGCACAGCAGGTGGTTACTGCCTGGCAGGAACTGGAGGCGATGGGCGGACGGACCCTGCTTGCGCCGCGCTTATTACAAGCAGGGACATCGTTGCTGACGCCGGGGATCATTGAAATGACAGGCGTTACTGGCGTGCCGGATGAAGAAGTGTTTGGGCCGTTATTGCGCGTCTGGCGTTATGACAATTTCGATGAAGCGATTCGAATGGCGAATAACACTCGCTTCGGCCTCTCTTGCGGTCTGGTTTCCCCCGAGCGGGAAAAATTCGATCAACTGTTGCTGGGGGCACGGGCGGGGATTGTTAACTGGAACAAACCGCTTACCGGTGCTGCCAGTACCGCGCCATTCGGCGGCATTGGCGCTTCCGGCAATCATCGCCCCAGCGCCTGGTATGCCGCAGATTATTGTGCCTGGCCGATGGCAAGTCTGGAGTCGGACTCGTTAACGTTGCCCGCAACGCTTAACCCCGGGCTGGATTTTTCCGATGAGGTGGTGCGATGAACGCCTGGGAAGTCAATTTCGACGGGCTGGTAGGGCTGACGCACCATTACGCGGGCCTGTCGTTTGGTAATGAAGCCTCTACCCGTCACCGTTTTCAGGTGTCTAACCCGCGACTGGCGGCAAAACAGGGCTTACTGAAAATGAAAAAACTTGCCGGTGCGGGATTCCCCCAGGCCGTGATCCCGCCGCACGAGCGTCCGTTTATTCCGGTGCTGCGTCAGTTGGGATTCAGTGGTAGCGATGAGCAGGTACTGGAAAAAGTTGCACGCCAGGCACCGCACTGGCTTTCCAGCGTCAGTTCCGCTTCGCCAATGTGGGTAGCCAATGCGGCAACGATCGCGCCATCCGCCGATACGCTGGATGGCAAAGTGCATCTCACTGTTGCTAACCTGAACAATAAATTTCACCGTTCGCTGGAAGCCCCCGTCACCGAATCGCTGTTAAAAGCGATTTTTAACGACGAAGAGAAATTTAGCGTCCATTCGGCGTTGCCGCAGGTGGCTTTGCTCGGTGACGAAGGAGCCGCGAATCATAATCGTCTCGGCGGTCATTACGGTGAACCGGGAATGCAGATTTTTGTTTACGGGCGAGAGGAGGGCAATGATACCCGACCGTCCCGCTATCCGGCGCGGCAGACTCGCGAAGCCAGCGAGGCGGTGGCAAGGCTGAATCAGGTGAATCCACAGCAGGTGATTTTCGCCCAGCAAAACCCCGACGTTATCGACCAGGGCGTTTTTCATAATGATGTGATTGCCGTGAGTAACCGCCAGGTGCTGTTTTGCCATCAACAGGCGTTCGCTCGCCAGTCACAGTTACTGGCAAACCTGCGTGCGCGGGTCAATGGTTTTATGGCGATAGAAGTTCCGGCGACTCAGGTTTCCGTGTCGGATGCGGTATCTACGTATCTGTTTAACAGCCAACTGCTGAGCCGCGATGATGGTTCCATGGTGTTGGTGCTGCCGCAGGAGTGTCGGGAACACGCCGGAGTATGGCGTTATCTCAACGAATTGCTTGCTGCTGACAACCCGATTAGCGAACTAAAAGTCTTTGATTTACGTGAAAGCATGGCGAATGGCGGTGGCCCGGCGTGCCTGCGGTTGCGCGTGGTGTTGACAGAAGAAGAACGCCGGGCGGTGAATCCGGCAGTGATGATGAACGATACGCTGTTTAATGCGCTCAATGACTGGGTGGATCGTTACTACCGCGATCGTCTTACTGCGGCGGATCTTGCCGATCCACAATTGCTGCGCGAAGGAAGGGAAGCGCTGGATACACTGACTCAATTATTGGATCTTGGTTCGGTTTATCCATTCCAGCGCGAGGGAGGGGGCAATGGATAATTTTCTTGCTCTAACCTTAACGGGTAAAAAACCGGTCATCACCGAGCGAGAAATCAACGGCGTTCGCTGGCGCTGGCTGGGCGATGGTGTGCTGGAACTGACGCCATTAACGCCACCGCAAGGCGTGCTGGTGATTTCAGCGGGGATCCACGGTAATGAGACGGCACCTGTGGAAATGCTGGACGCGTTGCTTGGCGCGATATCTCACGGTGAGATCCCGTTACGTTGGCGGTTACTGGTGATCCTCGGGAATCCTCCTGCGCTGAAGCAAGGGAAACGTTATTGCCATAGCGATATGAATCGAATGTTTGGCGGTCGTTGGCAACTGTTTGCTGAAAGCGGGGAAACCTGTCGGGCGCGCGAACTGGAGCAGTGCCTGGAAGATTTTTATGACCAGGGCAAAGAATCTGTGCGCTGGCACCTTGATCTACATACCGCAATTCGTGGCTCCTTGCATCCGCAGTTCGGTGTATTACCGCAACGCGACATTCCCTGGGACGAGAAATTTCTGACGTGGCTGGGTGCGGCGGGGCTGGAGGCGCTGGTGTTCCATCAGGAGCCTGGTGGTACGTTTACCCATTTCAGCGCCAGACATTTTGGCGCGCTGGCCTGTACGCTGGAACTTGGCAAAGCGTTGCCCTTTGGGCAAAACGATCTTCGCCAGTTTGCAGTAACTGCCAGCGCAATTGCTGCGCTGCTATCTGGTGAGAGTGTCGGTATCGTGAGAACACCGCCGCTCCGTTATCGGGTGGTTTCGCAAATTACTCGCCACTCGCCGTCCTTCGAAATGCATATGGCAAATGACACGCTGAATTTTATGCCGTTTGAGAAAGGAACATTGCTGGCGCAGGACGGGGAGGAACGTTTTACCGTAACCCATGATGTAGAGTATGTGTTATTCCCTAATCCGTTGGTAGCGTTGGGATTACGTGCGGGATTAATGCTCGAAAAAATAAGCTAATACTTACCCGCAGAAATCATTCTGCGGGTATTAAGTTGCTTTCTTATAAATTAATACAGATTAATCCTGGTTATTTGCTTTATTTATCACCAGTCATCCGGTATAGTTCTTCATAATCTCTGCAAAATCATCGTGTTGTAATATTCTCTCATCACTCTCCATCAAATTTTCTTTTTTTCTCCATAATTGGCGCAAAAGTGTTTTTTACACTTTCATTGTTTTACCGTTGCTCTGATTAATTGACGCTAAAGTCAGTAAAGTTAATCTCGTCAACACGGCACGCTACTTAAGAAAGCCGTAATAAATAACTGAAAGGAAGGATATAGAATATGCGTAAATTAACTGCACTGTTTGTTGCCTCTACCCTGGCTCTTGGCGCGGCTAACCTGGCCCATGCCGCAGACACCACTACCGCAGCACCGGCTGACGCGAAGCCGATGATGCACCATAAAGGCAAGTTCGGTCCGCATGAGGACATGATGTTCAAAGACCTGAACCTGACCGACGCGCAGAAACAGCAGATCCGCGAAATCATGAAAGGCCAGCGTGACCAGATGAAACGTCCGCCGCTGGAAGAACGCCGCGCAATGCATGACATCATTGCCAGCGATACCTTCGATAAAGCAAAAGCTGAAGCGCAGATCGCAAAAATGGAAGAACAGCGCAAAGCTAACATGCTGGCGCACATGGAAACCCAGAACAAGATTTACAACATCCTGACGCCGGAACAGAAAAAGCAATTTAATGCTAATTTTGAGAAGCGTCTGACAGAACGTCCAGCGGCAAAAGGTAAAATGCCTGCAACTGCTGAATAATCTTTCAGCCAAAAAACGTAAGACCGCCGGTCTTGTCCATTACCTTGCAGTAATGCGGTGGACAGGATCGGCGGTTTTCTTTTCTCTTCTCAAACAGATGCAAAAAAAGCCTGATCGCCACTAACGTAAATCACCCGAGTTGCCGATAACCATCCACGGTTACCTGAACGATAACAATGAAAAGAACGGGCCGGGAGCGGGTATGGAATACTTTGATATGCGTAAAATGTCGGTGAATCTGTGGCGAAACGCTGCCGGTGAAACGCGCGAAATTTGCACTTTCCCACCGGCAAAACGTGATTTTTACTGGCGTGCCAGCATTACATCCATCGCGGCGAATGGGGAGTTTTCTTTGTTTCCCGGTATGGAAAGGATAGTGACGTTGCTGGAAGGCGGCGAGATGTTCCTTGAAAGCGCAGACCGCTTTAACCATACCTTAAAACCGTTACAACCTTTTTCCTTTGCAGCGGACCTGGTGGTAAAAGCGAAACTGACGGCAGGGCAGATGTCGATGGATTTCAACATCATGACACGCCTGGATGTCTGTAAGGCGAAAGTCAGAATTGCCGAACGTACGTTTACTACCTTTGGTTCACGCGGCGGGGTGGTGTTTGTAATAAACGGGGCGTGGCAATTGGGCGACAAACTGCTCACTACCGACCAGGGCGCGTGCTGGTTCGATGGCAGGCACACCCTGCGGCTTTTGCAACCGCAAGGTAAACTGTTGTTCAGTGAAATCAACTGGCTTGCTGGTCATTCACCGGATCAAGTTCAGTAATTTCATAGTTACCGGAAAGCAGCGGCTTACAAAGAATTTTATAACCGTCGTGATCAAACCCGGCGGGTGCCCGAATTAACGTTGTCGCTTCTTTCAGCGAATTAACCGCCCCCAGCCACAGCCAGTTTTGAATAATATGATATTGAGTCATTTCCGGGTGCTGTTCTTTCAGCGCTACCGCACCTTTCCACGGCCAACAAACGACTCGTAAACGTTCCAGAGACTGGCGCAAACGTAGCGCATGATCGTCATGGCTCTCTTTACCGCAGCATGCTCCGGCGCAACGTTTTAGCGCTGAACGAAAACATGCACGACCGCGACTTAACGGCTCCAGTCCCAACAGGCCATAACAAAGTTTTTGTTCATCAGCGATGGTCTGCAATGCTTGCAAAGCTGCGCGCCTATTGGCAAACAGGCCAAACAGGTTGGGGGCTCGTGAAAAATCCACCTCTTTGGCATACACCACATCGACGCGCTTTTCATTTAATTGCAGGGCACAGAGCTGGCGATTGCGCCGCAAGCGTTTATTAAACAGTGGCTGTTGTTCTTTGATTAATCGCGCTTCAAGGAGCAGAGCGCCGATTTCACCGGCGGTACATATCCAGCTGATGCGTCGGGATTGCCGTAGCATGGCGGCTTCATCCGGGGTACGTAAATGAGAAAGGACGCGGCTGCGGATGTTAATGCTTTTGCCGATATAGAGCGGCATGGTGTCACTTTCGCCATGAAACAGATACACCCCTGGTCGGGTGGGTAAGTCATTAAGGAATGAACGTAAATGTTCGGGATATTCATAAATTGCCGCAGCTTCAAATTCGAGCCGCGGAGAAGTTAAACGCCGTACCACTGTTGACTCCGAATGCTGGTTATCTATCCAGTGTAACAGGCGGAGAGCGATTAAAAAAGAGGCGGGTCGATGACAAAGGTTACACCGTTTGACGTGCTACGCCTGTCAGGCCTATTCGACTCCTGCAATGTATTGAATTTGCATAGTTTTGTAGGTCGAGTAAGGCGTTCACGCCGCATCCGGCGTGAACAAAGTACTCTTTTTCACACAAACCAATATGTGCAAATTATTACTTTTTCCAGAAATCATCGAAAACGGTAATTGGCGGACGGCGTTTATGTTCGGTTTTCAGATACCAGTTCTCTATTGTTCTGGCGACCTGTTCAGGTACGTTTTTCCCTTCCAGATAGTCGTCGATATTGTCATAGGTCACGCCGAGTGCCACTTCATCCGGCAGAGAAGGGCGATCATCTTCAAGATCGGCCGTTGGCGCTTTCTTATAAAGGTGTTCCGGGCAACCTAATGCCGCCAGTAACTGTTTACCCTGACGTTTGTTGAGACGATACAGCGGATTAATGTCCGTACCGCCGTCACCATATTTAGTGAAGAATCCGGTAATAGCTTCTGCAGCATGATCGGTGCCCACCACGACACCGCTGGTCATACCCGCAATGCTATATTGTGCTTTCATCCGCTCACGCGCTTTTTCATTGCCACGGACAAAATCGCTCAGTTCAATGCCTGCTTCCCGCAATGCCTGCTCGCTGGCGAGTACCGCGCCCTTGATATTAACGGTTAATACGCGATCCGGTTGAATAAAGGCGATGGCATCCTGGCAATCTTGTTCGTCGGCCTGGACACCATAGGGCAGGCGTACGGCAATAAATTGCAGTGATTCGTTGCCGGTTTCCTGGCGCAGCTCATTAATCGCCATCTGGCACAGCTTACCGGCAAGCGTGGAGTCCTGACCGCCGCTGATCCCGAGCACCAGTGATTTAATGAACGGATAAGTTTGCAGGTAGCTTTTCAGAAAATCGATACTACGACGAATTTCCTCTTCAGCATTAATCTGCGGTTTTGCGCCCAGCGCCTTTATTATTTGTTGTTGCAATGTCATTGAACCCCTCCAGACAGAAAAGACAAAACGTCCTTAAAGCTAACCCGTTGCTACTGAAACGACAAGCGACAGCGGGCTGAATGGTGGTTAAAACGTCATACAGGAATCCTCTGAAAGCGGAGCCGTTTCGTTCACGGGCTTGAAAAAGCGCCCAATGTATTCCAGGCTTATCTAACACGCTGATAAACAAGAGGACGGAATATGAACAAGAATATGGCAGGAATTCTGAGTGCAGCGGCGGTATTAACCATGCTGGCGGGTTGTACGGCTTATGATCGTACCAAAGACCAGTTTGTACAGCCTGTGGTGAAAGACGTCAAAAAAGGCATGAGCCGGGCGCAGGTTGCACAAATTGCGGGTAAACCTTCGTCTGAAGTGAGCATGATCCATGCTCGTGGTACTTGCCAGACCTACATCCTGGGTCAACGTGATGGTAAAGCAGAAACCTACTTTGTCGCGTTAGATGATACCGGACATGTCATCAACTCCGGTTATCAGACCTGTGCTGAATACGACACTGATCCACAGGCTACGAAGTAATCACTTCGCCTGAAAGCTTGAGTAACAACGGAAACCGGCCATTGCGCCGGTTTTTTTTTGGCCTGTGTTCTTAATTATCTTCGCGAATTATTTGCCCGAAATGTGAAGAGGGTCATAACCACAGGTCAAGGAGAGACAATTTCTAAGGTCAAAGAAATACTATTGCTCAGGCCTATACCGTATACTCCTTTCAGCCACAAAAAAAGTCATGTTGGTTTCGCAAGTTACCCAGAGCATGGAAGCAGGTTAAGGCTTGCGGAGTGTCTGGCTGACAGATAATCGTCGATGAGGGCAGTTTTATGGAAAAGAAACACATTTATCTGTTTTGTTCTGCGGGCATGTCTACCTCTTTACTGGTATCAAAAATGCGCGCACAGGCAGAAAAATATGAAGTTCCGGTCATTATTGAAGCATTTCCGGAAACACTGGCTGGTGAAAAAGGTCAGAATGCCGATGTCGTGTTATTAGGGCCGCAGATTGCTTATATGTTGCCCGAAATCCAGCGTTTGTTACCCAACAAACCGGTTGAAGTAATTGACTCGCTGCTTTATGGCAAAGTCGATGGTTTAGGCGTGCTTAAGGCTGCGGTTGCAGCGATTAAAAAAGCCGCAGCAAATTAATTTATTTTAAATTTTCCCGTCAAAGAGTTATTTCATAAATCAATACCGCAATATTTAAATTGCGGTTTTAAAGGGTATTTTTCTATGAGTAATGTTATTGCATCGCTTGAAAAGGTACTCCTCCCTTTTGCAGTTAAAATAGGAAAGCAGCCACACGTTAATGCAATCAAAAATGGCTTTATTCGCTTAATGCCGTTAACCCTTGCGGGGGCCATGTTTGTATTAATTAACAACGTTTTTCTAAGCTTTGGGGAGGGGTCGTTTTTTTATTCCTTAGGTATTCGCCTGGATGCCTCAACCATTGAAACACTTAATGGTCTGAAAGGTATTGGCGGCAACGTATATAACGGAACATTAGGGATAATGTCTTTAATGGCACCGTTCTTTATTGGCATGGCGCTGGCAGAAGAGCGTAAAGTCGATGCGCTGGCGGCCGGGTTGTTATCCGTTGCAGCATTTATGACCGTCACCCCATATAGTGTCGGTGAGGCCTATGCGGTTGGCGCAAACTGGTTAGGTGGGGCGAATATCATCTCCGGGATTATTATTGGCCTGGTGGTGGCAGAAATGTTTACCTTTATTGTTCATCGTAACTGGGTCATTAAGTTACCTGATAGCGTTCCGACATCGGTTTCGCGCTCTTTCTCAGCATTAATTCCAGGTTTTATTATTCTTTCCGTGATGGGGATTATTGCCTGGGCGTTGAATACCTGGGGCACAAACTTCCATCAGATCATTATGGATACCATCTCAACCCCACTGGCATCGTTGGGTAGCGTGGTAGGCTGGGCCTATGTGATCTTTGTTCCACTGCTCTGGTTCTTCGGTATTCATGGCGCGCTGGCGCTGACCGCACTGGACAACGGCATTATGACGCCGTGGGCGCTGGAAAATATCGCGACCTATCAGCAATATGGTTCCGTCGAAGCGGCGCTGGCAGCCGGTAAGACCTTCCATATCTGGGCCAAACCGATGCTGGACTCCTTTATTTTCCTTGGTGGCAGTGGTGCGACTTTAGGCCTGATCCTGGCTATCTTTATCGCTTCTCGCCGTGCTGATTATCGTCAGGTGGCAAAACTGGCGCTGCCGTCCGGCATCTTCCAGATTAACGAACCGATTCTGTTTGGTCTGCCAATTATCATGAACCCGGTGATGTTTATCCCGTTTGTACTGGTACAACCGATTCTGGCGGCAATCACCCTGGCAGCGTACTACATGGGCATTATTCCACCGGTGACCAATATTGCACCGTGGACCATGCCAACCGGTCTGGGAGCCTTCTTTAACACCAACGGTAGCGTCGCCGCATTGCTGGTCGCACTCTTCAATCTTGGTATCGCAACGTTAATTTATCTGCCCTTTGTTGTGGTCGCTAACAAAGCACAAAACGCGATTGATAAAGAAGAGAGCGAAGAAGATATCGCCAACGCCCTGAAATTTTAATTGATGCCGGTACGGGTAATCGTGCCGGTAAGAATAGAGAGGAACGATGTATGATGGATCTCGATAATATTCCCGATACGCAAACGGAAGCTGAAGAGCTGGAAGAAGTGGTGATGGGGCTTATCATCAACTCCGGACAAGCGCGTAGCCTGGCGTATGCGGCACTGAAACAGGCGAAGCAGGGCGATTTTGCCGCAGCAAAAGCGATGATGGATCAGTCACGGATGGCATTGAATGAAGCGCATCTGGTACAGACGAAACTGATTGAAGGCGATGCTGGCGAAGGTAAGATGAAAGTGAGTCTGGTGCTGGTCCACGCTCAGGATCATTTAATGACGTCCATGCTTGCGCGTGAACTGATTACTGAATTAATTGAGCTTCATGAAAAACTGAAGGCATAAGGAGTCGATGATGCAGCCAGTGATTAACGCGCCGGAAATTGCCACTGCCCGAGAACAGCAGTTGTTTAATGGCAAAAACTTCCATGTGTTTATCTACAATAAAACTGAGAGTATCAGCGGACTGCATCAGCACGACTATTATGAATTTACTCTGGTATTAACCGGGCGTTATTTCCAGGAGATTAACGGTAAGCGCGTGTTACTGGAACGGGGCGATTTTGTTTTTATTCCGTTAGGTTCGCACCATCAAAGTTTTTATGAATTTGGTGCCACGCGTATATTGAACGTTGGGATCAGTAAACGCTTTTTTGAGCAGCATTACCTGCCGTTGTTGCCTTATTGCTTTGTAGCTTCGCAGGTATACCGGACCAATAACGCTTTTCTCACCTATGTGGAAACAGTGATTTCTTCATTGAATTTCCGCGAAACAGGGCTGGAAGAGTTTGTTGAGATGGTTACTTTTTATGTCATTAACCGTTTACGTCATTACCGCGAAGAACAGGTGATTGATGATATACCGCAGTGGCTGAAAAGTACGGTAGAAAAGATGCATGATAAAGAGCAGTTTAGTGAATCGGCGCTGGAGAATATGGTGACGTTGTCAGCCAAATCACAGGAATATTTGACGCGAGCGACTCAACGATACTATGGTAAAACGCCAATGCAGATTATTAATGAAATCCGTATTAATTTTGCCAAAAAACAACTGGAAATGACCAACTATTCAGTGACGGATATTGCGTTTGAGGCCGGTTATAGTAGCCCGAGCTTGTTTATTAAAACGTTTAAGAAATTAACATCCTTTACGCCTAAGAGCTATCGTAAGAAATTGACTGAATTTAATCAGTAAGTCGTTATACCTGACAATTCACATATCTGTCCTGTTGCTGGATTATTTATGTCCGGGGGCAGATATGCCAGATATCAGTATTCTGTACTGAAGGGAGAAATTATGAGCCAGAAATTAAAAGTCGTCACTATTGGTGGCGGGAGCAGCTATACCCCGGAGTTACTGGAAGGATTTATTAAGCGTTATCACGAATTGCCGGTCAGCGAATTATGGCTGGTGGATGTCGAAGGTGGTAAAGCGAAACTGGATATTATTTTTGATCTCTGCCAACGGATGATTGATAACGCTGGCGTCCCGATGAAGCTTTATAAAACGCTGGATCGCCGCGAAGCATTGAAAGATGCTGATTTCGTTACTACCCAACTGCGCGTTGGCCAATTACCGGCGCGGGAACTGGATGAACGTATTCCATTAAGTCATGGTTATCTTGGTCAGGAAACTAACGGCGCGGGCGGTCTGTTTAAAGGTCTGCGTACCATTCCGGTGATTTTTGACATCGTAAAAGATGTCGAAGAACTATGTCCGAATGCATGGGTGATTAACTTCACTAACCCGGCGGGAATGGTCACTGAAGCCGTTTATCGTCATACCGGATTTAAACGCTTTATCGGCGTGTGTAATATTCCGATCGGCATGAAGATGTTTATTCGCGATGTTCTGATGCTGAAAGACAGCGATGATTTATCTATCGATCTGTTCGGCCTCAACCATATGGTGTTCATTAAGGATGTGCTGGTAAATGGCAAATCACGCTTTGCCGAATTGCTTGATGGTGTGGCATCCGGGCAGTTAAAAGCATCTGGCGTTAAAAATATTTTCGATCTGCCATTTAGCGAAGGCTTAATTCGTTCTATGAATCTGTTGCCGTGTTCTTATTTGCTTTATTACTTCAAGCAAAAAGAGATGCTGGCTATTGAAATGGGCGAATACTACAAAGGCGGCGCACGAGCGCAGGTAGTACAGAAAGTCGAGAAACAACTTTTTGAGCTATATAAAAACCCGGAGTTGAACGTTAAGCCGAAAGAACTGGAACAGCGCGGTGGGGCTTATTATTCTGATGCTGCGTGCGAAGTGATCAACGCTATCTATAACGACAAGCAAGCAGAACATTACGTTAATATCCCGCATCATGGGCATATTGATAATATTCCGGCAGACTGGGCGGTAGAAATGACCTGTACGCTGGGGCGCGATGGCGCGACGCCACATCCGCGCATTACGCATTTCGATGATAAAGTGATGGGGCTGATTCACACCATCAAAGGCTTCGAGATTGCTGCCAGCAACGCCGCACTTAGTGGAGAATTTAACGATGTCTTACTGGCGCTAAACCTTAGTCCGTTGGTGCATTCCGATCGCGATGCTGAGCTGCTGGCACGCGAGATGATTCTGGCGCACGAGAAATGGCTGCCAAATTTTGCCGACTGCATCGCAGAGCTTAAAAAAGCACATTAACCGAGGCTGATTATGGAACGCTTACTGATTGTTAATGCCGATGATTTTGGCTTAAGCAAAGGTCAGAACTACGGCATTATCGAGGCCTGTCGCAATGGGATTGTCACGTCGACGACGGCGCTGGTGAATGGGCAGGCTATTGACCATGCGGTGCAGTTGAGCCGTGATGAACCGAGTCTGGCCATAGGGATGCACTTTGTCCTTACTATGGGCAAGCCTCTGACAGCTATGCCGGGGTTAACCCGCGATGGTGTGCTGGGAAAATGGATCTGGCAGTTGGCAGAAGAAGATGCTTTACCGCTGGAAGAAATTACTCAGGAGCTCGCCAGTCAGTATTTGCGTTTCATTGAGCTATTTGGACGCAAACCTACGCATCTTGATAGCCATCATCATGTGCATATGTTCCCGCAGATTTTCCCGATTGTGGCAAAGTTTGCGGCTGAAGAGGGGATTGCGTTGCGCATCGACCGTCAACCGCTATCTAACGATGGTGATTTACCGGCTAATCTGCGCAGTTCGCAGGGATTCAGTAGCGCGTTTTATGGTGAAGAGATTAGCGAGGCATTGTTCCTGCAAGTGCTTGATGATTCCAGCCATCGCGGGGAACGTTCGTTGGAAGTCATGTGCCATCCGGCGTTTGTCGATAATACGATTCGCCAGAGTGCTTATTGCTTCCCTCGGTTAACGGAACTGGATGTGCTGACTTCAGCGTCGTTGAAATATGCGATTGCTGAGCGTGGTTATCGGTTGGGTAGTTATCATGATGTGTAAGTAAGGTGGTAAGGTCACTCCCCAGGGGGCGTGACCTTATCCATATTTACGCCGGGATTTTGTCAATCTTAGGAATGCGTGACCACACGCGGTGTGCTGTCATCAGCGTTAACAGTTCATCCATAAAACTACCATCGGCGCTGTCAGCTTCCGCAATCCCTTCTTCACCCTGGTCAGCGACCTTGATTGTTGCTTTAAACTTGCGCGCGTCTCCTGCCAGCGCAATCGGTTTAAGGTGTTTGTAGGCTTCCATCAGATAGTAGTTGGCATCGCCGTTGTTAGCGATATCCGCAATATTGCCGCAAGGGACAATGACTGCATCGACCGTCAGCGAAGGCGCACCGGCAAAGGTAGCAGCTATAGGCAACACCGTACCGTCATCCGCAGTCACTTCCCCCATTCGGGAGTAGAGCAGTTTGGCATGAACGCCTTTGGCCTTCAGTGCCTTGAGAATGGCCAGAAGGTCTGCCGATCTCACTTCATCATTAAGCAAAATTGCTACCACGCGACCTTTCACATCACCGTCAGGAATGGCGTACAGACTTAAGGATGGATCCTTTTTCAGACCGTTGACGTCCGGAGGCGGGGTGATATTCAACTGGTCGTCAGTCAGTTCGATACCGAGATTTTTCGCCACCGCCTGGGCCAGAGTGAGATCAATATGCGCCAGCTGGTCAACAACGCGCTCACGAATATACGGACGAACTACTTTGCTTAACTCAAAACTGAAACCATCGACAATATGGTGCTGCTCGAATGGCGTCTGACTTAGCCAGAACAGACGCGGATGGGAATAATATTCGCCAAACGATGGACTGCGCTCGCGAACTTTATTCCCTTCCACGCGTTCCTGGTATGATTCAAAACCGCCGCGTTTCGGCCCCGGCGGTGTTTCGCGCGGCCAGTTATCGTTGATCGAGTTCGGTTCGTAATTCGCAGGGTTAGTGTCGATCCCCATACGATGCATGCCGTCACGCTGGAAATTATGGTAAGGGCAGGTCGGGCGGTTAATCGGAATTTCATGGAAATTCGGCCCACCAAGACGACTGATTTGTGTATCGGTATAAGAGAACAAACGCCCCTGCAATAACGGGTCGTTGGTGAAATCCAGACCGGGGACAATATGCCCTGGATGGAAAGCCACCTGTTCGTTTTCAGCAAAGAAGTTATCCGGATTACGATTGAGCACCATTTTGCCGACACGCTGAACAGGCACCAATTCTTCCGGGATAAGTTTTGTTGGATCGAGAAGATCGAAGTCGAACTTGAATTCGTCTTCTTCAGGAATCAACTGGAAGCCCAGTTCGTATTCAGGAAAATCGCCTGCTTCAATCGCTTCCCACAACTCGCGGCGGTGGAAGTCCGGGTCACGTCCGGTTAGTTTTTGTGCTTCATCCCAAACGAGTGAGGCTTTACCTGCCAGTGGTTTCCAGTGGAAACGTACGAACGTTGCCTTCCCTTCGGCATTAATCAGGCGGAAGGTATGAATACCGAAGCCTTCCATAGTGCGGTAACTGCGCGGGATACCGCGATCCGACATTGCCCACATCACGTTGTGCAGAGTTTCAGGTTGCAGAGAAACATAATCCCAGAAAGTATCGTGGGCGCTTTGCCCTTGTGGAATTGCCCAGTGCGGTTCTGGTTTTACCGCATGAACAAAATCGGGGAATTTATGCGCATCCTGGATAAAGAAGATTGGCGTGTTATTGCCAACGAGGTCAAAAATACCCTCTTCAGTATAGAACTTGGTGGCAAAGCCACGGATATCACGTACGGTATCGGCAGAGCCAGCGCCGCCCTGAACGGTAGAGAACCTAACAAATACTGGGGTGATTTTGTTCGTATCTGAGAGGAAATCCGCTTTGGTGATATCGCTTAAGCTTTTATATGGCTGGAAATAACCGTGAGCTGCTGATCCGCGTGCATGAACAATACGTTCCGGGATGCGCTCATGGTCAAAGTGAGTGATTTTCTCGCGCAGAATAAAATCTTCCAGCAGAGTTGGACCACGGCTACCGGCACGCAGTGAGTTTTGATCGTCGGCGATGCGCACGCCCTGATTAGTGGTCAGCGCATAATTTTCACTGCCTTTGCGTACGTCTTCCAGAGAATTAAGTTTTTCGTTACGCGTATCAGGGGCTTTCAGGCTCCCTGGGGCGGTAGGTTGTGCACCAGGCGGTGTTGGTTCAGCCGCTGGACGATGAGATCCGTCTTCAGGTGCCAGTGAGTCCATCCCCGGTTTCGCTTCGCTGGAATCGTGTAGTGGTGACTGGTGCTGATGTGGGTTCTTTTCGTTATGTTGCGACATTGAACTCGTCTCCTTAAATTATTACTGAAAGGGCCGCTGTTTTGGTCAAAAAACCCTCTAACTATAGACCACCAGCCAGATCCCGCTTCGGAAACTATTCTGGAAACGGTGTTATGAAATACACGCAAAGCGGGACGTACAGGGGCTAAATCGGCTAAACTACAGTTTTTCTGATTTTTAATATGCGTTTAGTGAAGCCAGTAATGAAGAAACCGCTCCGTCAGCAAAACCGCCAGATTATTAGCTATGTCCCACGCACGGAACCCGCGCCGCCAGAACATGCGATAAAGATGGATTCGTTTCGTGATGTCTGGATGCTGCGTGGCAAATATGTTGCGTTTGTACTGATGGGGGAGTCATTTCTGCGCTCACCGGCGTTTACTGTGCCTGAATCCGCCCAGCGTTGGGCAAATCAGATTCGTCAGGAAAATGAGGTCGAAGAATAAAAAAACACCTGTCGGGATGACAGGCGTTTAACGTAACAAATCAGGATTAACGGTGTGCCAGTTCGGCGTCGTCTTCGCTATCCAGAATGGCTTTATCGGTTTGCTTCAGCCACTGGCTGGTCAGCGTGCCAGCGGTCATCGAGCCACTAACGTTTAGCGCCGTACGACCCATGTCGATAAGCGGTTCAACGGAGATTAACAATGCCACCAGCGTTACCGGCAGGCCCATCGCAGGCAGCACAATCAGTGCGGCGAAAGTTGCACCACCACCGACACCGGCAACGCCTGCGGAACTAACGGTGACAATACCGACCAGCGTCGCAATCCACATCGGGTCCAGTGGGTTAATGCCCACCGTAGGCGCAACCATCACCGCCAGCATTGCCGGATACAAACCGGCACAACCGTTCTGACCAATGGTCGCACCGAAAGAGGCGGCGAAACTGGCGATGGATTCAGGAACACCCAGACGACGCGTTTGTGCTTCCACATTCAGTGGGATAGACGCAGCACTGGAACGGCTGGTAAAGGCAAACGTCAGTACTGGCCATACCTTACGGAAGTACTTCAGCGGGCTCACGCCATTAATGCCCAGCAGAAGGCCATGCACTGCAAACATAATCAGCAGACCGAGGTAGGACGCAACAACGAAACTTCCCAGTTTGATGATGTCTTGCAGGTTAGAACCTGCAACCACTTTGGTCATCAGCGCCAGAACACCGTAAGGGGTCAACTGCATGACCAGGCGAACCAGTTTCATCACCCAGCTTTGCAGGGTATCGATAGCGGTTAAGACGCGTTCACCTTTCGGCGCATCATCCTTCAGCAGTTTCAGCGCAGCTACGCCGAGGAATGCGGCAAAAATTACCACGCTGATAATTGACGTCGGATTGGCTCCGGTCAGATCGGCAAACGGGTTTTTCGGGATAAAGGACAAGACCAGCTGCGGAACGCTCAGGTCAGAGACTTTACCAACATAGTTACTTTCGATGGCGTTCAGACGTGCAGTTTCTGCACCACCCTGAACCAGACCTTCAGCCGTCAAACCAAACAGGTTGGTGACCAGCACACCGACCAGCGCTGCAATCAGCGTGGTAAACAAAAGCGTACCGATGGTCAGAAAACTGATTTTGCCTAACTGAGATGCGTTATGCAGACGGGCAACCGCGCTCAGAATAGAGGCGAAGACTAGCGGCATAACGATCATTTGCAGCAGTTGAACATAGCCGTTACCAACAATGTTAAACCACTGTACAGAATCTTTAAGTACCTGGCTGTCAGAACCATAAATGGTATGCAGGGCAAGGCCAAAAACCACACCCATCACAAGACCCACCAGCACTTTTTTCGCCAGACTCCACTGTTTGTGGCGGGTTTGAGCCAGCGCAAACAGCAGTACAACGAACACCACGATGTTCGCAATTAATGGAAAGTTCATCCCCGTTCTCCTGATCTTATTATTTCTATCACTGCGTAACAGTCATAGTGTTGGCGCAAGATTAACAGAACTGTGAGCTGGCTCTTATATTCAAATGGAATTGCTTATTCCAGAAAGGCGATTTTTGCCTTTTTAGTATTCAACCTGATGCTTAATAAGCCGATGAAACTGGATCTGTAAGGTATTGATCATTTGCGATGACCAACGAACAGCGCTGTTTTCGGGTAATGAATGGGGCATCCATACCGACCAGACAAATAATGCCATGCAGATAAAACGTTCCAGTTGGTTGCCCTTTTGGGAAACCAGGATAGGCAAGCGGAAACGCCAGCGGCATGGCCAGAGCAGGGGAACACCGGCGGGTGTCAGCATATCGGCAAGTATGTGGCTCAAATAACCCAGCACCATACCCTGCAACGCATCAGCCGGAATGAACCAGCTTTCAGGAACTTTAAGGTAAAAGGTTGCCAGCAGCGCAAATACCGCCAGCAGACTGTGGGTAAAACCACGATGCCCAAAAGCGCGGGCGATCGGTTTTGATATCCACTTTAATCGTTGCCCAAGAAACGACTTTGGGTGATCGATGTCCGGTAACAAACACGTCAGGATTGCGGAAGGGACAATATGCCACCAGTCACCCTGTGCCAGCACGGGCGTCAGCTCGGCATTTTTGGCAAATACCGCACAAGCAATAGAAAAGAGAAGGTGACCTTCCGCCGTCATGATAAAACTCACTAAACTGTCGATACGTACAGTATAGGGTTTTTATACAGTGCACGGAAGTGGTGACGGTGTAACTCTTTCTCTTAAATTGGCGATTAATCCGTCAGTTGAATGCAAATTCAGATAAAGAACCAGGGGCAGTGTGATCACTGCCCCCTGGTCATTAACCGAGAAGGTCTTTTGCGGTGAGTTCTGTCAGCGATGAGAGTTTGACGTTTGCTAATACAAAACGTGGATCATTTTGCGCTTCTGGCGCAGGAACGACGATGGAACGCATGCGGGCTGCTTTAGAGGCGATCATGCCATTTACCGAATCTTCCAGTGCCACGCAGGTCAGAGGGTCAACCCCCAGTTTTGCTGCGCAGTCGAGATATACTTGCGGATGCGGCTTGCTGTAAGGCAATTTTTCAGCCGAGGCGAGGGCATCGAAACTGTCGCGTAAATCAAACATGGTCAATACTTTTTCCAGCATATGCAGCGGTGACGCGGAGGCCAGCCCCACCAATAAACCTTGTTCTTTGCATAACGCAACGGCTTCACGCACACCTGGCAATAATGGACGTGTCTCTTCAACCAGTGAAATAGCACGGGCAATAACTTGTTCTACTACTTCCTGACGGCTTGGCCCATTCCAGGGTTGCCGGGCGTACCAAAGATCGACCACCATATCGATGCGTAAACCTAAGGTGTCCGGCAGCTCGTTACGACGGGAGATATCCACCCCCAGGCTTGCCATCACATCCAGTTCGGCTCGATCCCATAAAGGTTCTGAGTCGATAAGTAATCCATCCATATCAAAAATTGCAGCAAGAATCTGACGCGGGGTTGACATTACAACCTCTCCTTTAGAGCATTATATGTAAGGTATTAAGCCGTGCTTATGATTAAGCGCCTATCATATCGCCTTTAAAGAATGGGCGAAAACAGATATCTACAGGTAAACTAAGTGAAACGACGCGTCTTAATCAAGGAGAACTCATGACGTATCAACAAGCTGGACGCATTGCTGTTTTGAAAAGGATTTTGGGTTGGGTGATTTTTATACCTGCATTGATCTCTACATTGATTTCTTTGCTGAAATTTATGAATACCCGGCAGGAAAACCAGGAAGGCATTAATGCGGTCATGCTCGACTTTACTCATGTCATGATCGATATGATGCAGGCGAATACGCCTTTTTTGAATCTGTTCTGGTACAACTCTCCGACGCCAAATTTTAATGGTGGCGTGAACGTTATGTTCTGGGTGATTTTCATCCTGATTTTTGTCGGACTGGCGTTGCAGGATTCCGGAGCCCGGATGAGTCGCCAGGCGCGCTTCTTGCGGGAAGGTGTTGAAGATCAACTCATTCTGGAAAAAGCCAAAGGGGAAGAGGGGCTAACGCGTGAACAAATTGAGTCACGTATTGTTGTTCCGCACCATACTATTTTCCTGCAGTTTTTCTCGCTGTATATCCTGCCGCTTATTTGTATTGCTGCAGGTTATGTGTTCTTTTCTCTGCTTGGGTTTATTTAATCAAAAGGCCGCACGGAGCGGCCATTATCCTCAACCCATATCATGCTGCTAATAATCTATCCAGTGACTGCTGAGCAATAACCAAATGCTGACCGCCAAATAACCTTGCACGATTTAACAGCGTGTAGAGTTGGTAAACCGGTTGACGTTCAAGGAAATCGGCAGGTAGCGGGGATACTGACTGATAGCCGTCATAGATTTGTGGCGGCTGTTCAGTATGCAGCGGTAACATCGCCAGGTCGCACTCTCGGTCACCCCAGTAACAGGCCGGGTCGAAAATGTACGGGCCATCCGGACCCAGCGCACAGTTGCCGGACCATAAATCGCCGTGCAACAGAGAAGGCTGCGGTTGATGCGAGGCGAGACGCTGCTGAATATGCTCGACGATGGCATCGATATTGCCGAAAGCGATCCCTTTTTCTGCCGCCAGTTCCAGCTGCCAGCCAATCCGTTGTTCAGCAAAAAAAGTTGACCAGCGACGTTGCCAGGTGTTGGGCTGTGGAGTTGTGGAGAGCGCGTTATCGAAATCGAGGCCAAATTGTGGTTGGTCGCTCCATTGATGTAAACGCGCAATTTGCTGACCAAGAATAAATGCACTATGCGCATCCAGCGGGCGAGGTGGGAGATAATCCATCACCAGAAAACTGTAGTCACGGTCAGCGCCAACTGCCCAAACCTTAGGCACGGTGACGGTTTTACTACGCGACAGTAACTCCAGTTGGTCGGCTTCGGCGGTAAAACCGGGAAGCAGTTCCCTTTCATCACATTTGACGAAAAAGTCACGTCCTGCATAGCGCAAATGCCATGCGGCATGGACTTCTCCGCCAGGCAGTTCATTACGCAGTTCGATTTCGCCTTCACCTAACTGCTCGCTCAAAAGACGACTGATTGCCTGCCACATGATGTCTCTCCCATGTTGTCTGCCAGATCATAAGGTTAGCGCAAGAATGCGGTGTAAAAACACGAGCTAACGCACACCACAGACTGATTATTGCCCAAAAACCATTTAT
Organism: Escherichia sp. E.sYA108; assembly: GCF_011754335.1. Lineage (NCBI taxonomy): Bacteria > Pseudomonadati > Pseudomonadota > Gammaproteobacteria > Enterobacterales > Enterobacteriaceae > Escherichia > Escherichia sp. E.sYA108. Next base: position 2,332,268 of record NZ_JAAQVZ010000001.1, read on the forward strand.
TTTCTGTTGCTATTCCATTCCTCCCAGGTCGTGATGGTGATTTCAGGATCTTTGCCGGTTGCACTGTGGGTAAGCCCCGAAACCAGTTCTCTAATTTCTTCTTCACTTTGGGTACTGATAAGTCCAAAAGTGTTAGTCCCCAGCTCATGGATATTGCCATCATCATCCGTCATGGTGAGCAAAAAACCGTCGCGAGTCAGGTAATTATTCAACTCGTTAATTTCAGTCAATGTATCCTCATGCAACATGACGGTTATTACATAACGGACAAGATCGCCACTGGCCATAGTTCACCCCTTTGTTATCACATGACTTTTGAGCATAGTCGGAGAAACGCGTTGCCGACAGGTTGGTGGTGATTCCCCCAATGCTGGGGGAATGTTTTTGTTAGCGGGAAAGGTACGCGTAAATTTTTTGCGTATCGTCATGGGAGCACAGGCGTGTTCCCTGGTTGAGTGTGGCTGCACTCCCCGCAGCTACGCCAAAACGGACCATCTCTTCAAGAGAGGCATTTTCTGCCAGTTTAAGTGTCATCGCGCCGACCATGCTGTCACCAGCGCCAACGGTACTCTGGCTTTTCACCGGTGGTGGCACCACCTGAATGCAGTTTTCACTATCAACGCCCAGCGCCCCTTGTGGACCCAGGGAAACGACAACCCGTTTGGCCTTGCCGCTATTAACGATTTCCTGCGCGGCTTTGCGGACATCGTCTGGCTGGGTGAGTTCGCGATTTACCAGCGCACTGAGTTCTTTTTGGTTAGGCTTAACCAACTCGATGTTACCAATCGCCAGTGCTGCACTTAACGCTTCGCCAGAACTGTCGACGATGCAGCGGATCCCTTGTTTTTGCGCAGCGGAAATCAGTTGGGTTAATTTTTCCAGCTTCACACCTGGCGGCAGGCTTCCGCTTATGACCAGGATGGCCCCGGATTCAATTTCCAGAACTTGCTCTTCGAGCTGGCGAAACTCATCTTCATTTAATGCCGCGCCTGGCATAACAAAACGATACTGCTCACCGCTTGCTTCCACATGTACGTGTAAATTCTGCCGGGTCCAGTCTTTGGCTTCTACAGTAGCGACGGGGACATTTTCATGCGCCAACAGTGAAACCAGATGTTCGCCGGTCGCGCCACCCGCCGGGAAGATCGCTGTGGCAGTGCCTCCAAGATGGGCAATGGCGCGGGCGACGTTGATGCCGCCGCCACCGGGTTCGAACACCGGTGCGGTACAGCGCAGTTTTCCTTCGGGATAAATTTGCGGGGTAATTGTTGCGCTATCAAGAGAGGGCGCAAGTGTCAACGTATAGATACGTACCATCATTTCCTCCTATAGGCTGATTTCAGTCTGGCACCGAATCAGCGGAAAGTGAAGAAATTAACAATATGATTTATTGGAGCTTTATTTAAAATTTTGCAGATAAATATATATAAATAAAAATCTGTTTTCGCCACATGCTTATTCAAAAAATGAAATAAGAATACATTGCTAAGTTATTCGCGCCTTTTTATAATTCGTTACCTTTCCAGGGACGCTAATCTTTGATCCTTAAGAAAGTTTCCGGGACCGCGATGGTCTCTTTTTTTGTTGTACGGACTCTTGATAAATGAAGCTTTTGAAGACAGTTCCTGCCATCGTTATGTTGGCGGGGGGCATGTTTGCGTCACTGAATGCAGCTGCCGATGATTCCGTTTTTACTGTCATGGACGATCCTGCCAGCGCTAAAAAACCTTTCGAAGGTAATCTGAACGCAGGATATCTTGCACAATCAGGCAATACGAAAAGCTCCTCACTTACGGCTGACACCACTATGACCTGGTATGGACAAACCACTGCCTGGTCGCTGTGGGGGAACGCCAGTAATACTTCTTCTAATGATGAGCGTTCTTCAGAAAAATATGCGGCGGGCGGGCGTAGCCGTTTTAATTTAACTGATTATGACTATTTATTTGGTCAGGCAAGCTGGCTGACAGACCGTTATAACGGCTATCGAGAGCGCGATGTGTTGACCGCGGGTTATGGTCGCCAGTTTTTGAATGGCCCGGTACACAGTTTCCGCTTTGAATTCGGCCCTGGTGTGCGTTACGACAAATATACCGACAATGCCAGTGAAACCCAGCCGCTGGGCTATGCCTCCGGGGCTTATGCATGGCAGTTGACTGACAACGCTAAATTTACGCAGGGTGTTTCGGTCTTTGGCGCGGAAGACACAACGCTGAACTCCGAAAGCGCATTAAATGTTGCTATTAATGAACATTTTGGACTGAAGGTGGCTTACAACGTTACATGGAACTCTGAACCTCCAGAGTCTGCACCGGAACATACCGATCGTCGGACAACCTTATCGTTGGGTTACAGCATGTAAAATTATCTGCCGGACCGTGTTATGCGGTCTGGCTGTTTTCGTTTGTCACTGCTCAGCCCCAAATCATTGCTGCCCAACGTACCAACAACATAGCGCCACAGATTGCCAGTAGCACCACCACCATCTTCCAGTGTTTTTTATCAAAGCGTTTAGTCGGCATACCAGTGTCCTGCATATCTCTTGTGCGTGATAACGGAGTGTAACAAAAGGGACAGGCATCAAGGGATTTTTTGTTATTACAGTCGTCGGGTGGCGTTGTACACCTGGTCACTGTTTCTGCATTTTATGAAAAAAATTATGTATCGATATACAAATATCATAAATAGCGGGTTATAAATACGTCTTTAGTTCATCAGCACTAAAACTCAGGCTTTGGCTGATTACATTTATAGCAGCATAATATGTTTCTACAGTTTTATGATGATTATGATGAATGGCTATATGAACAGCTGACATGTTGTCATGATTTTTAGCGGCCAACAGTGTAAATAACTGACGTTGGCTAAAAGAATATTTTTTCAAAAGTACCCAACGTTGATATATAAGATAACACGACATCTTTACTTACTGACAAAGTATGATTGTCTATATATAAAATCGCGGACATATGACTGACATTGTTTGCCATCATTCGACAGAAGAAAATATCTAAAGCAAAGCCAAAATCCTGACTCGCGATAACGCGACTCCTTGCAAGAGGATGGCGAAGTAATGCTCTGAATTCCGCGTCCCGGACTAAGGAAACATGCTGCTGTATGGATTCAACAGAGGAGTAATGTTTAATCAGGTTGACTTTGCCTTTTCCATTTCTCAATGAATCAAGGGCGTATTTTAATGACAGATGGCGACAAAAAATAGTGTCAGAAGGAGATTGCAAAAAAATGCACTATCATTGAGATTTACTGTTGGCTGTATGGTTTTTTCTCTATGAATTTTTTTGGACAGTTTCATGCAATGGTTACGTTTTTCGGCAGTTAACTGTTCCTGTTCAATATAATCCAGTATGCTTCGCAAATGGTTAGCTTTAATCGGCGTGGTTTCCAGGAATAAGGAAATGATTTCTTTTTTATAGTGTAATGTAATGAGTGTATTTTCTGCATGGATGGGTGAAGTGGCAAAGTTAATGATAAAAAGGGCAGTGGTATAACAATTGTGTGATATTTTTTCGACAGCTTGCGGTAAATTCCTGAGTAACACAGTATGACAGCATCGAACTTAAATAAGAGGTATCAAGTAGGGTGATGAGCTGGCGCGCAAATTGATTAATAGGCTCTGATGAAGGCGTTAGTATGTCGCTATCGATGTGCATTCTAAGAGGAGACTCATAATGAGTTCTGATAATGATATCGTTTTTACTCATAATCTATTCGCCTTATATATGTCTGGAGATTTTGAGGATGATGATTGATTATTATCGCCAGAACGAAATGCGCACGAAAAATTGCTATAAGAATTGTGTCACTTTTATCATTGCGATATGACTACTTCGTCATTAATCTCATGATCGTTTAAATACTACCGCCAAATCACGCAACGAACTTTGCTGGATTCAGTTTATGCTGCTGTAAATCCGCTCGTAGTAAACCTTTCAGACACTCTGTGATGTTATCAGTGGTTCTTTAAGCGTTTTGCTGGTGTACTCACTACAAACGAATTGCGAATCGAATCAATGTGAAACGGAAAGGTACAATCTCCCTTTTTTTAGTGTTAACATCGTTCAACCGGGTGGAAGGTGAGAGGTTAATGTCTTTCATTTGTGTACCTGATTGCGGACCAATTTAGCATTTGTTGGCTAGATGGTTTCGCAATGAACTGTTAATAAACAAATTTTTCTTTGTATGTGATCTTTCGTGTGGGTCACCACTGCAAATAAGGATATAAAATGCCTGTTATAACTCTTCCTGATGGCAGCCAACGCCATTACGACCACGCTGTAAGCCCCATGGATGTTGCGCTGGACATTGGTCCAGGTCTGGCGAAAGCCTGTATCGCAGGGCGCGTTAATGGCGAACTGGTTGATGCTTGCGATCTGATTGAAAACGACGCACAACTGTCGATCATTACTGCCAAAGACGAAGAAGGTCTGGAGATCATTCGTCACTCCTGTGCGCACCTGTTAGGGCACGCGATTAAACAACTTTGGCCGCATACCAAAATGGCAATCGGCCCGGTTATTGACAACGGTTTTTATTACGACGTTGATCTTGACCGCACGTTAACCCAGGAAGATGTCGAAGCACTCGAGAAGCGGATGCATGAGCTTGCTGAGAAAAACTACGACGTCATTAAGAAGAAAGTCAGCTGGCATGAAGCGCGTGAAACTTTCGCCAACCGTGGGGAGAGCTACAAAGTCTCCATTCTTGACGAAAACATCGCCCATGATGACAAGCCAGGTCTGTACTTCCATGAAGAATATGTCGATATGTGCCGCGGTCCGCACGTACCGAACATGCGTTTCTGCCATCATTTCAAACTAATGAAAACGGCAGGGGCTTACTGGCGTGGCGACAGCAATAACAAAATGTTGCAACGTATTTACGGTACGGCGTGGGCAGACAAAAAAGCGCTTAACGCTTACCTGCAACGCCTGGAAGAAGCCGCGAAACGCGACCACCGTAAAATCGGTAAACAGCTCGACCTGTACCATATGCAGGAAGAAGCGCCGGGTATGGTATTCTGGCACAACGACGGCTGGACCATCTTCCGTGAACTGGAAGTGTTTGTTCGTTCTAAACTGAAAGAGTACCAGTATCAGGAAGTTAAAGGTCCGTTCATGATGGACCGTGTCCTGTGGGAAAAAACCGGTCACTGGGACAACTACAAAGATGCAATGTTCACCACGTCTTCTGAGAACCGTGAATACTGCATTAAGCCGATGAACTGCCCGGGGCACGTACAAATTTTCAACCAGGGGCTGAAGTCTTATCGCGATCTGCCGCTGCGTATGGCCGAGTTTGGTAGCTGCCACCGTAACGAGCCGTCAGGTTCGCTGCATGGCCTGATGCGCGTGCGTGGTTTTACCCAGGATGACGCGCATATCTTCTGTACTGAAGAACAAATTCGCGATGAAGTTAACGGATGTATCCGTTTAGTCTATGATATGTACAGCACTTTTGGCTTCGAGAAGATCGTCGTCAAACTCTCCACTCGTCCTGAAAAACGTATTGGCAGCGACGAAATGTGGGATCGTGCTGAGGCGGACCTGGCGGTTGCGCTGGAAGAAAACAACATCCCGTTTGAATATCAACTGGGTGAAGGCGCTTTCTACGGTCCGAAAATTGAATTTACCCTGTATGACTGCCTCGATCGTGCATGGCAGTGCGGTACAGTACAGCTGGACTTCTCTTTGCCTTCTCGTCTGAGCGCTTCTTATGTAGGCGAAGACAATGAACGTAAAGTACCGGTAATGATTCACCGCGCAATTCTGGGGTCGATGGAACGTTTCATCGGTATCCTGACCGAAGAATTTGCTGGTTTCTTCCCGACCTGGCTTGCGCCAGTTCAGGTTGTTATCATGAATATTACCGATTCTCAGTCTGAATACGTTAACGAACTGACGCAAAAACTATCAAATGCGGGCATTCGTGTTAAAGCAGACTTGAGAAATGAGAAGATTGGCTTTAAAATCCGCGAGCACACTTTGCGTCGCGTCCCATATATGCTGGTCTGTGGTGATAAAGAGGTGGAATCAGGCAAAGTTGCCGTTCGCACCCGCCGTGGTAAAGACCTGGGAAGCATGGACGTAAATGAAGTGATCGAGAAGCTGCAACAAGAGATTCGCAGCCGCAGTCTTAAACAATTGGAGGAATAAGGTATTAAAGGCGGAAAACGAGTTCAAACGGCGCGCCCTAACCGTATCAATGGCGAAATTCGCGCCCAGGAAGTTCGCTTAACAGGTCTGGAAGGCGAGCAGCTTGGTATTGTGAGTCTGAGAGAAGCTCTGGAGAAAGCAGAAGAAGCCGGAGTAGACTTAGTCGAGATCAGCCCTAACGCCGAGCCGCCGGTTTGTCGTATAATGGATTACGGCAAATTCCTCTATGAAAAGAGCAAGTCTTCTAAGGAACAGAAGAAAAAGCAAAAAGTTATCCAGGTTAAGGAAATTAAATTCCGTCCTGGTACAGATGAAGGCGACTATCAGGTAAAACTCCGCAGCCTGATTCGCTTTCTCGAAGAGGGTGATAAAGCCAAAATCACGCTGCGTTTCCGCGGTCGTGAGATGGCGCACCAGCAAATCGGTATGGAAGTGCTTAATCGCGTGAAAGACGATTTGCAAGAACTGGCAGTGGTCGAATCCTTCCCAACGAAGATCGAAGGCCGCCAGATGATCATGGTGCTCGCTCCTAAGAAGAAACAGTAAGGCCTTCAAGTAGCACTGTCTGTGGAGCCTTTGGGCTTCACAGGCATTGTTCGCCTTTGTTTCGTTTATTAACAATGCGAAGTGGAAGTTATTAAAATGCCAAAAATTAAGACCGTACGCGGTGCTGCTAAGCGCTTCAAAAAAACCGGTAAAGGTGGTTTTAAGCACAAGCACGCTAACCTGCGTCACATTCTGACCAAAAAAGCGACCAAACGTAAACGTCACCTGCGTCCGAAAGCCATGGTTTCCAAAGGCGATCTGGGCCTGGTAATCGCGTGCCTGCCGTACGCATAAGCCGTTAACGTTTTTAACTTTTTAATTAGAATATAGATACAGGAGAGCACATATGGCTCGCGTAAAACGTGGTGTTATTGCACGCGCACGTCACAAGAAAATTTTGAAACAAGCTAAAGGCTACTACGGTGCGCGTTCTCGCGTATACCGCGTTGCCTTCCAGGCTGTTATCAAAGCTGGTCAGTATGCTTACCGCGACCGTCGTCAACGTAAGCGTCAGTTCCGTCAACTGTGGATTGCGCGTATCAACGCAGCAGCACGTCAGAACGGTATTTCTTACAGCAAATTCATCAATGGCCTGAAAAAAGCCTCTGTTGAAATCGACCGTAAGATCCTGGCTGATATCGCAGTATTCGACAAAGTAGCGTTCACCGCTCTGGTTGAAAAAGCGAAAGCAGCTCTGGCATAAGCCAGTTGAAAGAGGGAGCTAGTCTCCCTCTTTTCGTTTCAACGCCATCAAAACATTGACTTTTATCGCCGTAGCCTTTTCAATAAAGGTCTTTTGAAGAGTACCAAAAGGTAACGCAAGCAATGAATGCTGCTATTTTCCGCTTCTTTTTTTACTTTAGCACCTGACTCCAGGAGGCTAGCGCGTGAGAAGAGAAACGGAAAACAGCGCCTGAAAGCCTCCCAGTGGAGGCTTTTTTTGTATGCGCGTTTTGAAAAATAAAAAGCCTGTCTCATCAGGCGTAATTGTCGCAGCCAGTCTGGACACGGCCAGCGCGGAGAAACCGGAGCGTACTTAAGTACGTGAGGATTTCGAGCACTGCCCGGGACCAAAATGGCAAGTAAAATAGCCTGATGGGATGGGCTCTAAGTCCAACGAACCAGTGTCACCACTGACACAATGAGGAAAAACATGTCACATCTCGCAGAACTGGTTGCCAGTGCGAAGGCGGCCATTAGCCAGGCGTCAGATGTTGCCGCGTTAGATAATGTGCGCGTCGAATATTTGGGTAAAAAAGGGCACTTAACCCTTCAGATGACGACCCTGCGTGAGCTGCCGCCAGAAGAGCGTCCGGCAGCTGGTGCGGTTATCAACGAAGCGAAAGAGCAGGTTCAGCAGGCGCTGAATGCGCGTAAAGCGGAACTGGAAAGCGCTGCACTGAATGCGCGTCTGGCGGCGGAAACGATTGATGTCTCCCTGCCGGGTCGTCGCATTGAAAACGGCGGGCTGCATCCGGTGACCCGTACCATCGACCGTATCGAAAGTTTCTTCGGTGAGCTTGGCTTTACCGTGGCAACCGGGCCGGAAATCGAAGACGATTATCATAACTTCGATGCTCTGAACATTCCTGGTCACCACCCGGCGCGCGCTGACCACGACACTTTCTGGTTTGACGCTACCCGCCTGCTGCGTACCCAGACCTCTGGCGTACAGATCCGCACCATGAAAGCCCAGCAGCCACCGATTCGTATCATCGCGCCTGGCCGCGTTTATCGTAACGACTACGACCAGACTCACACGCCGATGTTCCATCAGATGGAAGGTCTGATTGTTGATACCAACATCAGCTTTACCAACCTGAAAGGCACGCTGCACGACTTCCTGCGTAACTTCTTTGAGGAAGATTTGCAGATCCGCTTCCGTCCTTCCTACTTCCCGTTTACCGAACCTTCTGCAGAAGTGGACGTCATGGGGAAAAACGGTAAATGGCTGGAAGTACTGGGCTGCGGGATGGTGCATCCGAACGTGCTGCGTAACGTTGGCATCGACCCGGAAGTTTACTCTGGTTTCGCCTTCGGGATGGGGATGGAGCGTCTGACCATGTTGCGTTACGGCGTCACCGACCTGCGTTCATTCTTCGAAAACGATCTGCGTTTCCTCAAACAGTTTAAATAAGGCAGGAATAGATTATGAAATTCAGTGAACTGTGGTTACGCGAATGGGTGAACCCGGCGATTGATAGCGACGCGCTGGCAAATCAAATCACGATGGCGGGCCTGGAAGTTGATGGTGTAGAACCGGTTGCCGGTAGCTTCCACGGCGTGGTCGTTGGTGAAGTGGTTGAGTGTGCACAGCATCCGAACGCTGACAAACTGCGTGTGACAAAAGTGAATGTCGGCGGCGATCGCCTGCTGGACATCGTCTGCGGTGCGCCAAACTGCCGTCAGGGCCTGCGTGTGGCGGTAGCGACCATTGGTGCTGTTCTGCCGGGTGATTTCAAAATTAAAGCCGCGAAACTGCGTGGCGAACCGTCTGAAGGGATGCTGTGCTCCTTCTCTGAGCTGGGAATTTCTGACGATCATAACGGCATTATCGAGCTGCCTGCGGATGCGCCGATTGGCACCGACATCCGCGAATACCTGAAACTCGATGACAACACCATCGAAATTAGCGTGACGCCAAACCGTGCCGACTGCTTAGGTATCATTGGTGTTGCGCGCGACGTTGCCGTGTTGAACCAGCTGCCGCTGGTTGAACCGGAAATCGTTCCGGTTGGTGCGACCATCGACGACACGCTGCCGATTGCAGTAGAAGCGCCGGATGCCTGCCCGCGCTATCTTGGCCGTGTGGTAAAAGGCATTAACGTTAAAGCGCCAACTCCACTGTGGATGAAAGAAAAACTGCGTCGTTGCGGGATCCGTTCTATCGATGCAGTTGTTGACGTCACCAACTATGTGCTGCTCGAACTGGGCCAGCCGATGCACGCTTTCGATAAAGATCGCATTGAAGGCGGCATTGTGGTGCGGATGGCAAAAGAGGGTGAAACGCTGGTATTGCTCGATGGTACTGAAGCGAAGCTGAATGCTGACACCCTGGTCATCGCCGACCACAACAAGGCGCTGGCGATGGGCGGCATCTTTGGTGGCGAACACTCTGGCGTGAATGACGAAACGCAAAACGTCCTGCTGGAATGCGCTTTCTTCAGCCCGCTGTCTATCACCGGTCGTGCTCGTCGTCATGGCCTGCATACTGATGCGTCTCACCGTTATGAGCGTGGCGTTGATCCGGCACTGCAGCACAAAGCGATGGAACGTGCGACCCGTCTGCTGATCGACATCTGCGGTGGTGAAGCGGGTCCGGTAATTGATATCACTAACGAAGCAACGCTGCCGAAGCGTGCAACCATCACTTTACGTCGTAGCAAACTGGATCGCCTGATCGGCCATCATATTGCTGATGAGCAGGTAACAGACATTCTGCGTCGTCTCGGCTGCGAAGTGACCGAAGGCAAAGACGAGTGGCAGGCAGTTGCGCCGAGCTGGCGTTTCGACATGGAGATTGAAGAAGATCTGGTCGAAGAAGTCGCGCGTGTTTACGGCTACAACAACATCCCGGATGAGCCGGTACAGGCAAGCCTGATTATGGGGACTCACCGTGAAGCTGACCTGTCGCTCAAGCGCGTAAAAACGCTGCTCAACGACAAAGGCTATCAGGAAGTGATCACCTACAGCTTCGTTGATCCGAAAGTGCAGCAGATGATCCATCCAGGCGTTGAAGCCTTACTGCTGCCAAGCCCGATCTCTGTTGAAATGTCAGCAATGCGTCTTTCTCTGTGGACCGGCCTGCTGGCAACCGTGGTGTACAACCAGAACCGTCAGCAGAATCGTGTACGCATTTTCGAAAGCGGTCTGCGTTTCGTGCCAGATACTCAGGCACCGTTGGGTATTCGTCAGGATCTGATGTTAGCCGGTGTGATTTGCGGTAACCGTTACGAAGAGCACTGGAACCTGGCAAAAGAGACCGTTGATTTCTATGATTTGAAAGGCGATCTTGAATCCGTTCTCGACCTGACCGGTAAACTGAATGAGGTTGAGTTCCGTGCAGAAGCGAATCCGGCACTGCATCCGGGGCAATCCGCAGCGATTTATCTGAAAGGTGAACGTATTGGTTTTGTTGGGGTTGTTCATCCTGAACTGGAACGTAAACTGGATCTTAACGGTCGCACTCTGGTGTTCGAACTGGAGTGGAACAAGCTCGCAGACCGCGTGGTGCCTCAGGCGCGCGAGATTTCTCGCTTCCCGGCGAACCGTCGTGACATCGCGGTGGTGGTCGCAGAAAACGTTCCCGCAGCGGATATTTTATCCGAATGTAAGAAAGTTGGCGTAAATCAGGTAGTTGGCGTAAACTTATTTGACGTGTACCGCGGTAAGGGTGTTGCGGAGGGGTATAAGAGCCTCGCCATAAGCCTGATCCTGCAAGATACCAGCCGTACACTCGAAGAAGAGGAGATTGCCGCTACCGTCGCCAAATGTGTAGAGGCATTAAAAGAGCGATTCCAGGCATCATTGAGGGATTGAACCTATGGCGCTTACAAAAGCTGAAATGTCAGAATATCTGTTTGATAAGCTTGGGCTTAGCAAGCGGGATGCCAAAGAACTGGTTGAACTGTTTTTCGAAGAGATCCGTCGCGCTCTGGAAAACGGCGAACAGGTGAAACTCTCTGGTTTTGGTAACTTCGATCTGCGTGATAAGAATCAACGCCCGGGACGTAACCCGAAAACGGGCGAGGATATTCCCATTACAGCACGGCGCGTGGTGACCTTCAGACCCGGGCAGAAGTTAAAAAGCCGGGTCGAAAACGCTTCGCCCAAAGACGAGTAATCTGATCTAACTAAAAAGGCCGCTCTGCGGCCTTTTTTCTTTTCACTGTCGAAGAGTCACCGTAAAATCAACGCCATGACACTTCAGCAGAACGGATACCATGCTGACACTTGCCCGCCAACAACAGCGACAAAATATTCGCTGGTTATTATGCCTGTCAGTTTTGATGCTGCTGGCGCTTCTCTTAAGCCTTTGCGCCGGTGAACAATGGATTTTGCCAGGTGACTGGTTTTCTCCTCGTGGCGAACTATTCGTCTGGCAAATTCGCCTGCCACGTACGCTGGCTGTATTGCTGGTTGGTGCGGCGCTGGCTATATCCGGCGCTGTAATGCAGGCGTTGTTTGAAAATCCTCTGGCAGAACCTGGACTACTTGGCGTCTCTAACGGCGCAGGCGTGGGGCTTATCGCCGCGGTATTACTTGGGCAAGGGCAACTCCCCAACTGGGCGCTAGGGCTGTGTGCGATTGCTGGCGCGCTTATCATCACTTTAATACTCTTACGTTTCGCTCGTCGTCATCTTTCGACCAGTCGGTTATTGCTGGCTGGCGTTGCATTAGGGATTATCTGTAGCGCACTAATGACGTGGGCTATCTACTTTTCCACCTCTGTTGATTTACGTCAGCTGATGTACTGGATGATGGGCGGTTTTGGCGGCGTAGACTGGCGGCAAAGCTGGCTGATGGTGGCATTGATCCCCGTATTGTTGTGGATCTGTTGTCAGTCCAGGCCGATGAATATGTTAGCACTTGGCGAGATCTCGGCGCGGCAACTGGGTTTACCCCTGTGGTTCTGGCGCAATGTGCTGGTGGCAGCGACCGGCTGGATGGTTGGCGTCAGTGTGGCGCTGGCGGGTGCTATCGGCTTTATTGGTCTGGTGATCCCACATATTCTCCGGCTGTGTGGTTTAACCGATCATCGCGTATTACTTCCCGGCTGCGCGCTGGCAGGGGCGAGCGCATTGCTGCTGGCCGATATTGTAGCGCGCCTGGCATTAGCTGCCGCAGAGCTGCCAATTGGCGTGGTCACCGCAACGTTGGGTGCGCCGGTGTTTATCTGGTTATTGTTAAAAGCAGGACGTTAGCCGCAAAAGACGGTCTATGATTAAAAGCTAAGATTTTTACTGACCACACCCAGGAGAAACGATGCAAGATTCCATTCTGACGACCGTAGTGAAAGATATCGACGGTGAAGTGACCACGCTGGAGAAGTACGCCGGTAATGTGCTGTTGATTGTCAATGTCGCCTCAAAGTGTGGCTTAACGCCGCAATATGAGCAGTTGGAGAATATTCAGAAAGCCTGGGCTGATCGTGGTTTTGTGGTGCTGGGATTCCCGTGTAACCAGTTTCTGGAGCAAGAACCGGGTAGCGATGAAGAGATTAAAACTTACTGCACCACCACATGGGGGGTGACGTTCCCGATGTTCAGTAAGATTGAAGTTAATGGCGAAGGACGCCATCCGCTGTATCAAAAATTGATTGCCGCAGCGCCGACTGCAGTCGCGCCGGAAGAGAGCGGATTCTATGCCCGTATGGTCAGCAAAGGTCGTGCACCGCTGTACCCTGATGATATTTTATGGAATTTTGAGAAATTTTTAGTTGGCAGGGACGGAAAGGTCATCCAGCGTTTTTCCCCGGATATGACGCCGGAAGATCCCATTGTGATGGAAAGCATTAAACTGGCGTTGGCAAAATAATGTCTATTGTGATGCAGTTACAGGATGTTGCGGAATCCACCCGCCTGGGGCCGCTTTCTGGCGAGGTTCGGGCTGGGGAGATCCTGCACCTGGTGGGGCCGAATGGCGCGGGTAAGAGTACCTTACTGGCGCGAATGGCCGGAATGACCAGCGGTAAGGGAAGCATTCAGTTCGCGGGGCAACCACTGGAAGCATGGTCTGCAACAAAGCTCGCGCTGCATCGCGCCTATCTTTCACAACAGCAGACGCCGCCGTTTGCAATGCCGGTCTGGCACTACCTGACACTGCATCAGCACGATAAAACGCGTACCGAACTACTGAATGATGTCGCAGGGGCGCTGGCTCTTGATGACAAACTCGGACGTAGCACCAATCAACTTTCCGGCGGTGAATGGCAACGCGTACGTCTTGCTGCGGTGGTGCTGCAAATCACACCACAAGCCAATCCCGCAGGCCAATTGCTGCTTCTTGATGAGCCGATGAACAGTCTTGATGTTGCGCAACAAAGCGCCTTAGACAAAATTCTGAGCGCGCTGTGTCAGCAAGGACTGGCGATTGTGATGAGCAGTCACGATCTCAACCACACATTGCGTCATGCGCATCGGGCGTGGTTGCTAAAAGGTGGAAAAATGCTGGCCAGTGGACGCAGAGAAGAGGTGCTCACGCCGGCAAATCTGGCGCAGGCCTATGGGATGAATTTTCGCCGTCTGGATATCGAAGGTCACAGAATGCTGATTTCGACCATCTGATTTCATTAGTATCTTGAAAATCGGGTAATTACGACGCTAAATTAATGCAAGAATAAAAAACAGAGGAACCGTACGGAATGCGTTTCTGCCTTATTTTGATCACAGCACTGTTTCTGGCCGGGTGTAGCCACCATAAAGCACCGCCGCCAAATGCCAGACTTTCTGATTCGATTACCGTTATTGCCGGTTTGAACGACCAGCTACAAAGCTGGCATGGCACGCCGTATCGTTATGGTGGCATGACGCGGCGCGGTGTGGACTGTTCGGGATTTGTGGTTGTGACGATGCGCGATCGTTTCGATTTGCAGCTGCCCCGTGAAACCAAGCAACAAGCCTCTATTGGCACGCAAATTGATAAAGACGAGTTGCTGCCAGGTGACCTGGTCTTTTTCAAAACGGGTTCCGGACAAAATGGTTTGCATGTAGGTATTTACGATACCAACAACCAATTTATCCACGCCTCTACCAGCAAGGGAGTGATGCGTTCCTCACTTGATAATGTCTATTGGCAGAAAAATTTCTGGCAGGCGAGACGAATCTAGTATGTCGAAAAATGGACGGCGATGATACATCGCCGTCCATTTACTCCTGAATACAGTAGTATTTTGCAGACAAAAATTCCGTAAATGGATTATTCGTTTATAATCAGGATAATCTAAAAAAAGGACCCCTGAAAAAGTGGTTAACATGGAACAAATGAAAGTTACTCCTTCTGTAATTGTTATGTCTTATGGCCTCATCCCTTTTAGCCGGATACTGAAAAACATCCTTCGAGAGGGAAGGTTACCATGAAGATTTTTTTGGAGAATCTTTATCATTCTGATTGCTATTTCCTGCCGATAAGAGATAACCAGCAAGACCTTGTCGGCGTTGAGTTAATTACCCATTTCTCCAGTGAAGATGGTACGGTTCGTATCCCGACGAGTCGGGTTATAGCGCAACTTACCGTGGAGCAACATTGGCAATTATTTTCTGAACAGTTGGAATTACTAAAATCATGCCAACACTTTTTTATTCAACATAAACTCTTTGCCTGGCTTAATTTAACGCCACAAGTGGCTACATTATTATTAGACAGGGATAATTTCGCAGGCGAACTATTAAAATATCCGTTTATTGAACTGTTGATTAATGAGAATTACCCGCATTTCAATGAAGGAAAAGATAATCGCGATCTTTTATCCTTATCGCAAATGTATCCCCTTGTGTTAGGTAATTTGGGAGCAGGTAATAGCACAATGAAAGCGGTGTTTGATGGTCTTTTCACCCGCGTCATGCTGGATAAAAGTTTTATTCAGCAACAAATCACGCATCGCTCCTTCGAACCGTTTATTCGTGCGATCCAGGCGCAAATTTCCCCTTGTTGCAATTGCATCATCGCGGGGGGCATTGATACGCCAGAAATATTGGCACAGATTATCCCCTTTGATTTCCATGCTCTCCAGGGATGCCTGTGGCCTGCGGTTCCTATAAATCAGATAACGACGTTGGTTCAGCGATAACCCTCCTGTTTGCTGGTGTTTAAGACGAGAGTAACCGTCTACACTATCAAACAGGAGGATCTATGACCCTGTCTTTTATTACCCGCTGGCGCGATGAATTGCCAGAAACCTATACAGCACTTTCCCCTACGCCTTTAAATAATGCCCGGCTGATTTGGCATAATACCGAACTGGCTAACACGCTGAGTATTCCATCGTCGCTGTTTAAAAATGGCGCAGGTGTCTGGGGCGGCGAAAACCTACTGCCGGGTATGTCACCACTTGCGCAGGTTTACAGTGGTCATCAGTTTGGCGTCTGGGCGGGCCAACTGGGTGATGGGCGCGGCATTTTACTCGGCGAACAACTGCTTGCTGATGGCACTACAATGGACTGGCATCTGAAAGGTGCTGGCCTGACGCCTTATTCGCGAATGGGGGATGGACGGGCGGTTTTACGTTCGACGATACGAGAAAGTCTCGCCAGTGAGGCGATGCATTATCTGGGCATTCCGACGACCCGCGCTTTAAGTATCGTCACCAGCGATTCGCCAGTGTATCGGGAAACGGTGGAGTCAGGCGCGATGCTGATGCGTGTGGCACCAAGTCATCTGCGCTTTGGTCATTTCGAACATTTTTACTATCGCCGCGAGCCGGAAAAGGTTCGTCAGTTAGCTGACTTTGCCATTCGTCATTACTGGTCACATCTTGATGATGAGGAGGACAAATACCGTCTCTGGTTTACCGATGTTGTCGCACGTACCGCCTCGTTAATTGCCCAATGGCAGACGGTCGGCTTTGCTCATGGGGTGATGAATACCGACAACATGTCGCTGCTGGGGCTGACGCTTGATTACGGGCCGTTTGGTTTTCTTGATGATTACGAACCCGGTTTTATTTGTAATCACTCGGATCATCAAGGGCGTTACAGCTTTGATAATCAACCTGCCGTCGCGTTGTGGAATTTACAGCGTCTGGCGCAGACATTGTCACCATTTGTTGCCGTTGATGCGCTGAATGAGGCCCTGGACAGCTATCAGCAGGTTTTGTTGACGCATTATGGACAACGGATGCGGCAGAAACTGGGCTTCATGACGGAGCAAAAAGAGGATAACGCGCTACTTAATGAATTATTCAGTCTGATGGCGCGAGAGCGCAGCGATTATACCCGCACATTCCGCATGCTGAGTCTGACCGAGCAGCACAGCGCGGCGTCACCGCTACGTGATGAGTTTATTGATCGTGCGGCATTTGATGACTGGTTTGCCCGTTATCGGGGGCGTTTGCAACAAGACGAGATTACCGATAGTGAGCGTCAGCAACTGATGCAAAGCGTTAACCCGGCTCTGGTGTTGCGCAACTGGTTGGCGCAACGGGCGATTGAAGCGGCAGAAAAGGATGATATGACGGAATTGCACCGCCTGCATGAGGCGTTGCGAAATCCTTTCAGCGACAGAGATGATGACTATGTCAGTCGTCCACCCGACTGGGGTAAACGGCTGGAAGTCAGCTGCTCGAGTTAAAGGCTACTTGGTCAACAGCAGCTTGCCAGCCTGAGTTTTACGGAGCAGATATTCTTGCCCGTCATGATCGATAATCAGTTTGCCATCCGGACCTAACAGTGTCTGGCTGGTAATTCGCCGGATGGGCTGCGGGGAAGCGGTCTTGTGACTGGCATCCGTTTCAGGCGTGAGTTTTCTGCTATCCGTATAACGCATAAAAATTAATAATAATTTATATAACAATGATTCTTATTATCAATATTATGGCGGGCCAGAGCAAGTAGTAATTTGTTGAGAAGACAACAAGTTGCGCAGAAATGCCCATCCCGTCAGGAATGGGCACGCATTCAGAAGCGAGTATCTACCGCAGAGGCGAGTTTTTCGACCAGGCGTTCGGTATCTTCCCAGCCCAGACACGGGTCGGTAATGGATTGACCGTAAGTGAGCGGCTGACCGCCGACGATTTTTTGCGTTCCTTCGCGCAGGAAACTTTCCGCCATAATTCCAGCAATCGCCGTAGAGCCATTGCGGATTTGCTGACAAATATCCTCACAAACTTCTAACTGGCGACGGTGCTGCTTCTGGCAGTTACCGTGGCTGAAATCCACCACCAGATGTTCAGGTAAATCAAACTCGTGCAGCGTATCGCAGGCTGCGGCGATATCATCGGCATGATAATTCGGTTTTTTGCCACCACGCATAATAATGTGGCCATACGGGTTGCCGCTGGTCTGATAGATGGTCATCTGACCATTTTTGTCTGGCGAGAGGAACATATGGCTGGCGCGGGCTGCGCGGATAGCATCCACGGCAATCCGCGTGTTGCCATCGGTACCATTTTTAAAACCCACCGGACAGGAGAGTGCCGAAGCCATTTCGCGGTGGATCTGACTTTCGGTAGTACGTGCGCCAATCGCACCCCAACTGATTAAATCAGCAATAAACTGACCGGTCACCATATCGAGGAACTCAGTCGCGGTAGGGACGCCCAGCTCATTTACCTGTAAAAGTAATTTGCGCGCCAGCTCCAGACCGTGATTTACCCGATAGCTACCGTTTAAATCTGGATCGGAGATGAGTCCTTTCCAGCCGACAACCGTTCGTGGTTTTTCAAAATAGGTGCGCATTACGATTTCCAGCCGTGACTGGTACTGGTTGCGCAGCGACTGCAGACGGGTGGCGTACTCCATCGCAGCGGTGAGATCGTGGATCGAGCAGGGGCCAATAATGACCAACAGTCGCTTATCTTCACCATTCAGTATTTTTTCAATTCTACGGCGGGAGTCGGTGACATGGGTGGCGACGCCAGGCGTTACGGGATACCGTAGCGCGAGTTCGGCGGGCGTTACCAGGCTCTCAATACGCGCAGTACGGAGTTCGTCAGTTCTGTTCATTACAAGTCTCAGAAATTTGTTGCTTCTACGGCAGGACTACCGGGAAGTGATGCGCATCACGATAAACCAATCGCAGCTGATTTCAAGTGCGAGGTGTGTCACACCTCGCCGGGTGGTTAGCATGATAACAAAAAAACAAGTTAATGCACTAGTTCTCTAGTACATTCGGCGGCTAAGGCCCATGATATCGAGGATCTTGGTGGCAATCTCTTCTACCGAATAATTGGTACTGTTAATCCACGGGATCTGATTTTTACGGTACAACGCTTCCACTTCCGCGACTTCCATCCTGCACTGACGAAGCGAGGCATAGCGACTGTTCTCCCGACGTTCCTCGCGAATCGCCGCCAGACGTTCCGGGTCGATAGTCAGGCCGAACAATTTGTGCTGAAGTGGTTTGAGCGACGCGGGTAGCACCAGATTATCCATATCGTCGGCAATAAAGGGGTAATTTGCCGCGCGGATACCAAATTGCATTGCCAGATACAGACTGGTGGGGGTTTTACCACAGCGAGAAACACCGAGCAGGATCACCTGAGCCTGGTCCAGATTGCGCAACGAAATACCGTCATCGTGGGCAAGGGTGTAATCAATCGCCGCAATGCGCGCATCATATTTATTGAGATTATTAGGGTTAAGGCCATGGGTACGATGAGCAATCGGCGTTGGATCCAGTTTCATCTCTTGTTGTAGCGGGGCAACCAGCGCCTGAACGATATCCTGGCAAAAGCCTTCACTTTGCAAGATGATAGCGCGAATCTCCGGCAACACGATGGAGTAGAAGACCAGCGGGCGCACACCTGTCTGGTGATAAATTGCGTCAATCTGATCTTTCACTGCCCGTGCACGGCTCTCATTTTCGACAAACGGCAGCGTAATGCTGCTGATAGTGACGGGAAATTGTGACATTACTGCGTGTCCTAATACCTCCGCAGTTATTGCCGTACCATCAGAAATATAAAAAACGTGGCGATCAACAGCATTATCCATTTTGTTCTTCCCGTGATGCAGACATAATTCTATGAAAGCATAAATTAAAAACGTACAGAAGCGTAGAACGTTATGTCTGGTTTATAAAATGAAACTTAAATTTTATTTTTTATGAAAACAGCATTTCATTTTTATGGTTTCGTTTATACCGATGGTTTATGTGGAAATTGTCGAAGAGAGCAGATTTGCGCAACGCTGGGATCAGTCTTAAAAAGTAAAAAAATATATTTGCTTGAACGATTCACCGTTTTTTTCATCCGGTTAAATATGCAAAGATAAATGCGCAGAAATGTGTTTCTCAAACCGTTCATTTATCACAAAAGGATTGTTCGATGTCCAACAATGGCTCGTCACCGCTGGTGCTTTGGTATAACCAACTCGGCATGAATGATGTAGACAGGGTTGGGGGCAAAAATGCCTCCCTGGGTGAAATGATTACTAACCTTTCCGGAATGGGTGTTTCCGTTCCGAATGGTTTCGCCACAACCGCCGACGCGTTTAACCAGTTTCTGGACCAAAGCGGCGTAAACCAGCGCATTTATGAACTGCTGGATAAAACGGATATTGACGATGTTACCCAGCTTGCGAAAGCGGGCGCGCAAATCCGCCAGTGGATTATCGACACTCCCTTCCAGCCTGAGCTGGAAAACGCCATCCGCGAAGCCTATGCACAGCTTTCCGCCGATGACGAAAACGCTTCGTTTGCGGTGCGTTCCTCCGCTACTGCAGAAGATATGCCGGACGCTTCTTTTGCCGGTCAGCAGGAAACTTTCCTCAACGTTCAGGGTTTTGACGCCGTTCTCGTGGCAGTGAAGCATGTATTTGCTTCTCTGTTTAACGATCGCGCCATCTCTTATCGTGTGCACCAGGGTTACGACCATCGTGGCGTAGCGCTCTCCGCCGGTGTTCAGCGGATGGTGCGCTCCGACCTCGCATCTTCTGGCGTGATGTTCTCCATTGATACCGAATCTGGCTTTGACCAGGTGGTGTTTATCACTTCCGCATGGGGCCTTGGTGAAATGGTCGTGCAGGGTGCGGTTAACCCGGATGAGTTTTATGTGCATAAACCGACACTTGCGGCGAATCGCCCGGCTATTGTGCGCCGCACCATGGGGTCGAAAAAAATCCGCATGGTTTACGCGCCGACCCAGGAGCACGGCAAGCAGGTTAAAATCGAAGACGTACCGCAGGAACAGCGTGACATCTTCTCGCTGACCAACGAAGAAGTGCAGGAACTGGCAAAACAGGCCGTACAAATTGAGAAACACTACGGTCGCCCGATGGATATTGAGTGGGCGAAAGATGGCCACACCGGCAAACTGTTCATTGTGCAGGCGCGTCCGGAAACCGTGCGCTCACGCGGTCAGGTCATGGAGCGTTATACGCTGCATTCACAGGGTAAGATTATCGCCGAAGGCCGTGCTATCGGTCATCGCATCGGCGCGGGTCCGGTGAAAGTCATCCATGACATCAGCGAAATGAACCGCATCGAACCTGGCGACGTGCTGGTTACTGACATGACCGACCCGGACTGGGAACCGATCATGAAGAAAGCATCTGCCATCGTCACCAACCGTGGCGGTCGTACCTGTCACGCGGCGATCATCGCTCGTGAACTCGGCATTCCGGCGGTAGTGGGCTGTGGTGATGCAACAGAACGGATGAAAGACGGCGAGAACGTCACTGTTTCTTGTGCCGAAGGTGATACCGGTTACGTCTATGCGGAGTTGCTGGAATTTAGCGTGAAAAGCTCCAGCGTAGAAACGATGCCGGACCTGCCGTTGAAGGTGATGATGAACGTCGGTAACCCGGACCGTGCTTTCGACTTCGCCTGCCTGCCGAACGAAGGCGTGGGCCTTGCGCGTCTGGAATTTATCATCAACCGTATGATTGGCGTCCACCCACGCGCACTGCTTGAGTTTGACGATCAGGAACCGCAGTTGCAAAACGAAATCCGCGAGATGATGAAAGGTTTTGATTCTCCGCGTGAATTTTACGTTGGTCGTCTGACTGAAGGGATCGCGACGCTGGGTGCCGCGTTTTATCCGAAGCGCGTCATTGTCCGTCTCTCTGATTTTAAATCGAACGAATATGCCAATCTGGTCGGTGGTGAGCGTTACGAGCCAGATGAAGAGAACCCGATGCTCGGCTTCCGTGGCGCGGGCCGCTATGTTTCCGACAGCTTCCGCGACTGCTTCGCGCTGGAGTGTGAAGCAGTGAAACGTGTGCGCAACGACATGGGGCTGACTAACGTTGAGATCATGATCCCGTTCGTGCGTACCGTTGATCAGGCGAAAGCGGTGGTTGAGGAACTGGCGCATCAGGGGCTGAAACGTGGTGAGAACGGGCTGAAAATCATCATGATGTGTGAAATTCCGTCCAACGCCTTGCTGGCAGAGCAGTTCCTGGAATATTTCGACGGCTTCTCAATTGGCTCAAACGACATGACGCAGCTGGCGCTCGGTCTGGATCGTGACTCCGGCGTGGTGTCTGAACTGTTCGATGAGCGCAACGATGCGGTGAAAGCACTGCTGTCGATGGCGATTCGTGCCGCGAAGAAACAGGGCAAATATGTCGGGATTTGCGGTCAGGGTCCATCCGACCACGAAGACTTTGCTGCATGGTTGATGGAAGAGGGGATCGATAGCCTGTCTCTGAACCCGGACACCGTGGTGCAAACCTGGTTAAGCCTGGCTGAACTGAAGAAATAAAATAAATACCCGGCGGCGTTTTGTCGCCGGGTTTATGTGATCCCCGAAGATGAAACTTATTCAATCTCTTCACAGACATCCTGAGTTAATCGCCGCATAATATCTTTCCTTAACAAAAACTTTTGTATTTTACCTGAGACAGTGCGCGGTAGTTTTTCGATTACCACGATATGTTCAGGATATTTATATTTTGCGACCCGTTTACGGCTAAAAAAAGCCACCACCTCTTCCTGCGATAATGAATGATGCGGCGCTTTCAGCACGACATAAGCGCATGAACGTTCACCTAAACGTTCATCGGGCATCGCAACCACACAGGCATCGTGAATTTTAGGATGCTGCAATAAAATATCTTCTACTTCACGGCTGCTAATATTTTCGCCGCCGCGGACAATAATATCTTTCTTGCGCCCGGTTATTTTTATATAGCCAGCCTCATCCATGCGGCAGAGATCGCCGCTGTAATACCAGCCTTCTTCATCCAGCGCACGGGCAGTTAATTCAGGTTCATCAAAATACCCCATAAACACATTGGGGCCACGCGAGGCTTCTTCACCTTCGCAACCTGGCGGTAAAGTCTTGCGTGCGTCATCGACCACTTTAATCTCTACACCTGCGGCAGCGTAACCGTCGGTGTGCATAAAGCGCGGCAAAGGATCGTCGAGATTCACCACCGCATGCGGCGAACTTTCTGTGGAACCATAAACACTTAATAATTTAATGCCGCGCTGCTGGCATTCTCGCGCCACTTTTTTGGGGATTGTGGTACCTCCGCAAAGAAAGAAGCGCAGCGCTGAAAGGTCTGCGGGTTGTTTCTCTAGTAAATTCAAAAGATCATAGACAAACGGCGTTGCGCCGAGCATACAGGTGCAACGCTGCTGCTCAAGCAGCGCGAGACACGCATCAGGAGTGAAAATATCTAACAACACGCTGCGAGCACCAATCAAAAAAGGTGCTGTTACGCCATGCAGAAAGCCCGTTGCGTGACCAAGTGGCGCAGGCATCATAAAGACATCCTGCCAGGTCAGATTTAGCCGCGCGCAATAAGCCCGCTCACTGGCGAGAATATTGTTATGCGTTAGCATCACACCCTTTGGCAGACCCTCGGTTCCGGAGGTAAATAGCACAGCGGCTAATTCATCGCCGTGGGTCGTTATCGCCGTGGTCAGAGGGGTATTGTCGGCGAGAATCTGACTTAATGAGAGGGAAGAGGTGGCGGGAGCCAGTTTGTCCACGCCGACAATTTGTTGTAGTTGTGGAAGCTGATTTTGCAGCGGCAGGATTAAATCTACCGGACGCGTTTGTTTAAACAACGTCGGTGCAAAGAACATTTTTGCCTGACACTTATTGAGCACCCACACCAGTTCTGCTTCCCGCCAGGAAGGTAACAGCGGCACGGAAACCGCACCGGTTTTCAGGCAGGCAAGATAGATAACGGTAAATTCACACCAGCCTGGCAGTTGAAATGCGATGCGATCGCCTGATTCAATACCCTTCGCTAACATCCAGTTTGCCAGACAGCTCGCGGCGTGATCGAGCGCGCTATAGGTGTACGTTGCACCATGATTATCGACCACGGCAATTTTGTCTGGCATCGCACGAGCGGTCTGCTGCCAGTAATCGGCCAGCGAAGCATCGCCCCATAACCCTTGCTGACGATACGCCGCACGACGTTGTTCGTTGAACGTTAATGTCACTTTCATTTTGGACTCTCGAAACAGAACATCAGGCCCGAGATGCGGGCCTGTGGGATGCATGATTAGCCGTAGCGAAATTCAATACCGAAGGTGCCTGCGGGATATTGCCACTGTTCGAGAATAGTGTTGCCGCACAGCACCCGACAGGTGCCGCACTCCAGACAACCGGCGGAATCGAAATGAATGTTTCCTGCGTCATCCTGCTTATAAAGTCCGGCAGGGCAAGCTTTCATTAATTTACGGAATTCATTGATATCGGGATTTGCCGCCAAAATGATATGCGGGTGGCCCTCATCAACATGGAATTTATTGACGCCTAATTTGATGTCGACGTTAACCGTAGCGTTCTGGCTCATAGCGCGGTTGCTCCCTTAATGCCATCTTTCAGCAAGTTGATCAGCCCAATTTTCTTCGCGTGTCCCATGATCATTTTGCGTACCGGCTGGTTTGGTTTGCCGTCAATGGTGAACATATCGTTCATGATGTCGGCGACCATTCGTGGGTATTGGCTAAACAGGCGCGGGTTTTCCATCAGCGCCGGGATCTTGCGGAAATGCTGCATATCGCGCATAACACAACTTTGTTCCAGCTCACGTTTGTATTGCGCCAGACTGCTGGCGGAGAAATCCGCGCGTTCTTTGGCGGCGATCACCGTTGTGGCGGCAGCCTGAGCTGATGCAATGGCTAAATCCATGCCGCGAACTGTAAAACCCAAATTCAGGCAGAAGCCTGCGGCGTCACCAACGATCATCACGCCATCGTTAACCAGCTGCGGCACCATTGCCAGACCGCCCTCCGGCACCATATGCGCGGAATATTCAAGCAGTTTGCCGCCGCTAATCAGCGGGCGAATGGCGGGGTGTTGTTTAAAATCTTCCAGCATTTGCGGCACGCTTTTTTGCGCATGGGCGATATCACTCAATCCACAAACCAGCCCCAACGATACGGAATCTTTGTTGGTATAGAGGAATCCGCCGCCCATCAGGCCGTCAGAAGGGGAACCGGCAAACAGCCAGGCGGCACCTTCCTCGCCCGTAACATTAAAGCGATCGTTGATCTGTTCTGGTGTCAGACCTATAACCTCTTTAACACCAACAGCGTAATGATGCGGATCGGAAGCGGAAACCATTCCCAGCGAGCGGCCAAGCATCGAGTTAACGCCATCAGCCAGAATCACCACATTCGCTTCGAGAATATCATCCCCGGCCTGGACGCCAGTGACCTTGTTTCCTTCACGAACCAGCGCATCGACGCGTACGCCCGGGATAAACTGCGCGCCCGCCTGCTCGGCTTGTTCCATCAACCACGGGTCCAGACGATTACGCAATACGGTATAAGACGCGTGTTGCGGAACATCTGGTTGCTCGCGGTGAAAATCGAGGGTAACGGCGCTTTCTTCGGTTAAGAAGGAGATTTTCTCGCGTGTGACCTTGCGTTCTACCGGCGCTGATGCTGCAAAGCCTGGAATAATTGCTTCAAGTGTGTGGGCATAAAGACGCCCGCCGGTCATGTTTTTACATCCGGCACTGTCGCCGCGTTCTATCACCAGGACATCCAGCCCGGCTCGCGCCATGACCAGTGCGGCAACGCTACCGGCAACGCCCGCACCGACCACAATGGCATCAAATTTGTCATCCGACATGCGTTATGCTCCCTTCCCGCTGCGTTTACAGCGGGAGATGTGGTTGAAAGGGAATTAGCGATTCAACTGGCTAATCAGGGCAGGGACGACTTTGTAGATATCGCCCACCAGACCGTAGTCGGCATAGTTGAAGATTGGCGCATTTTTATCTTTATTAATGGCGACAATCACTTTTGCGCCGTTGCCGCCAACCATATGCTGGATCTGCCCGGAGATCCCCAGCGTCAGGTAGAGATCGGATTTCAGCAACACGCCGGAGACACCGATATAACGTTCACGCTCCATCCAGTTCTCGCCTTCGGCAATTGGACGTGAACAGCCGACTTCAGCATTCAGCACTGCCGCCAGTTCGTGGACCATTTTCAGGTCATCCTGCGCCGCCAGACCACGACCGACGCCAACCACACGTTTTGCTTTGCTCAGGTCCACGCTGCTTGCCGCTTTCGCACGGCGTTCGCGACAGAGAATTTCATGACGCGGGGCAACATAAGGTACCGTTTCTGTCGGGCACTGATGAGAGATATCACGGGTGCACGGCTCCTGAACACCGGGTGCAAGGGTAATGATCGCCAGCGGGCTGTTGATCTTTTCCTGAGCGAACGCTAACCCGCCATACATCCGGTGTTCGGCGCAAATGTGACCATCGACAATATCCACCGCCGTGGCATCGTTCACCAGCGCCGCATTCAGTTGCACACTTAACCGTGCGGCCAGAGCTTTACCACGTTTCGTCGCGGCCAACAGCAACATAGCGGGGTGTTTATCTTTCAGCAGGGCAGCAATGCTTTCGGCGTAATTTTCAGTACGTTGCAGCGCGTCGTTTTGCTCAAGAACATAAATGCATTTTGGCCCATAAGGCATAACCGCCTGCGCCTGCTCGGTATTTTGTACAATGGCATACACCTGTTGGCCCCATTGCTGAGCGCCGCCAAACAGTTCAGCATAACGTTCAGGATTATCGCTAAAGACCCAGACGCTGTTTAATTGACTCATCGTTTCTTCTCCGTAGGCTTCAGTTCAGGGCTTTTTTCAGATGTTCCGCCAGCTCGGCAATGGCCTCCGGCGAATCGTTATCGAGAATGATGTGCTTACGTTTTGTTTGCGGCGGTACGCGAATACCGGTCAGTTCAGCAAGTGGTGCGCTCTGGCTCCAGCCAATATCACTTGCCTGCCACTGATTTACCGGTTTTTTACCCGCGCCGAGGATGGCTTTCATCGAAGGAATACGTGGTACGTTAATATCGGAGGTGACGCAGAGCACGGCTGGAACAGAGAGTTCAATAACTTCAACATCATCTTCAAGCGTGCGTTCAATCACCAGTGTATTGCCCTGACGCTGAATAGCACTCACTGCATTAATCACCGGAAGTTGCAGAAGTTCTCCGACCAGCAAGCCAACCTGCTGGGCATAAAGGTCGCCGGAACCTTCACCAAAGATCAGTAAATCGAAGCCGATCTTTTCAACTGCTGTCGCCAGCGCCTTTGCGGTATCGAGAGGCAGTGCATGCTCAAGTTGTGCATCCTGCACCATATACAGGCTGTGCGGCCCGCGGGATAGCACGTCTTTGCGCACTTTCGAGTTCTGCAACAAAGAGCCGCCGACGGTCAGCGCGGCTATCTCATCGTCATCTGTTGCAAGCTGGCTTGCAGCTTCAATGGCATTGAGATCGAACTGGCTGATTTTGGCGTCGGCATTGTCGAAATTCAGGGTGTATTCTGGAGTGACAACAATGTCCTGTTCTTCAGGCACCAGCTTAAAGCAGGTTATTATTTTCATGATTTCTCCTGTGAGTCGCATACGGAACCATCTCTGATGGAAGGTAAAAATGGCCTGAAAATAGTGTGCGATAGCGGTGCGGGGTTTTCGACGGAGCAAGCTGTTTTCCTTGCCAACAATCTTGCAAAAAAAATGCGATCGCTAAAACAAAAGTGCAATTTGCGGCAATATAGTTATTCCATGACCGTGCAATCTTGCATTCAGTGTAAATAATCTTGTTTAGCTCTCGCTAAACGCGGTTGTATAACCGCAATACACGCCGTATTTTATCCGGCATATATTGTTTTTGTTTGCTCATGGAATAGGGAGGTTGTCATGTATCAACGCTGTTTTGATAATGCCAGTGAAACGCTGTTTGTCGCCGGTAAAACGCCACGGCTTTCACGTTTCGCATTTAGCGATGATCCAAAATGGGAGTCTGGACATCACGTTCATGACAATGAAACCGAGCTGATTTACGTCAAGAAAGGGGTAGCAAGGTTTACCATCGATTCTTCGTTATATGTCGCGCATGCCGATGACATTGTGGTGATAGAACGTGGCAGGTTGCATGCGGTGGCCTCTGACGTTAACGATCCGGCAACGACGTGTACCTGTGCGCTGTACGGCTTTCAGTTTCAGGGGGCTGAGGAAAATCAGCTACTGCAACCGCATTCTTGCCCGGTAATTGCCGCAGGACAGGGAAAAGAAGTCATTAAAACCTTATTTAATGAGCTAAGTGTGATTTTGCCGCAAAGTAAAAATAGCCAAACATCTTCGTTATGGGACGCATTTGCCTATACGTTAGCAATTCTTTACTACGAAAACTTTAAAAATGCTTATCGTTCGGAGCAGGGATATATTAAAAAAGATGTTCTGATAAAAGATATTCTTTTCTATCTGAATAATAACTATCGCGAAAAAATCACTTTAGAGCAGTTATCGAAAAAATTTCGTGCCAGCGTCAGTTATATCTGCCATGAATTTACCAAAGAGTATCGTATTTCCCCTATTAACTATGTTATTCAACGGCGTATGACGGAAGCGAAATGGTCACTCACTAATACTGAATTATCTCAGGCAGAGATCTCCTGGCGTGTGGGTTATGAAAATGTCGATCACTTTGCCAAACTGTTTTTGCGCCATGTCGGCTGTTCGCCCAGCGATTACCGCAGGCAATTTAAAAACTGTTTTGCGGAACAAGAAATCCTATCTGAATTTCCTCAACCGGTAAGTCTTGCCGGATAAATCTGGCGGCGCAGTTTGTTAAGAGGCTGCGCCGCCTGCAGATTATTTGTTCTGATAATCTTTCAGGATCTGCCGACCTGCTACGTAAATCATAATTTCGTCTGTACCGCCGCCGATACGTTCACAACGGACATCACGCCAGAAGCGGGAGACGCGCGCCTCATCGGTATAGCCCAGACCGCCCATGATTTGAATCGCATCATCAATGACTTCCATTGCGGTACGTGCGCAGTACAGTTTTGCCAGCGCCGCGCTGGTGCGCAGTGACTGATGCTGATCGGCTTGCCATGCCACTTTCAACACCATGTTGCGCATGTTGTCGATCTTAATCGCCATCAGCGCCAGTTTTTCCTGGATCATCTGGTTATGACCAATGGGCTTACCAAAAGCGATACGCTGGTTGGCATAGCGGGCGGCATCTTCAAAGGCACACTCGGCAAAGCCGGTGCTGCGCGCGGCGTTGATCAGGCGCTCCATCTCAAAGTTGTACATCACATTGAGGAAACCCATTCCTTCTTCGCCCACCATGTCGCTCTCTTCAACTTCCACGTTGTCGAGATAGACTTCGCAGGTGCTGAGCATATGCCAGCCGATTTTATGCAGTGGATTGATTTTAATGCCGGGCTTACTGGAGTCGACCCACCACAGAGTAAAGGCCTTTTTCGGATCTTTCGGTTGCGGATCGCGCGCCAACACCAGCATATATGGATACTCTTTCGCACCGGTAATAAAGGTTTTCTGTCCGTTGATGTAAACCTTGCCGTTTTTACGCGTGTAAGTGGTAGTGGCACTGTTGTTGTCTGAGCCTGCGCCTGGCTCCGTCAATGCCAGGGCATAGGCGGGATCACCCGTTTCCAGGGTGCTCTCTGCCGTTTTACGTAGCTGCTCTGCAGAACCGAAACGGCGCATACTGTGAATACATTGACCGTTGGTAATCAAAAATGCCGGAGCACCGCATTTTGACACTTCCATCAGCGCCAGCATTTGGGTGACGTAATCCGCAGGGATACCACCAAATTCTTCCGGCACGCCAAGCATGGAAATACCGTTATCCGCCAGTGCCCGCATAAACTCACGCGGGTATGTCCCGTTTTGATCGCAGGTGCGGAAATACTCTTCCGGAAAGTTAGTCGTAATCAGTTCGCGAATACTGGCCAGCAGCAGTTCTTGTTCTTCAGTTAAAGAGAAATCCATCATTATACTCCTGTTAATGAGCCGCTTCAGGCAGGACAAAACCCATCGCCGCATCGATAAATAATCTTTCGTCCATCAGTTTGAGTTCTGGCGAAATCACTGGGGTGAAATCCATTTTGTCGAGAATATCTTTTTGTAAATCGACGCCAGGAGCGATTTCGATTAAATGCAGGCCGTCTTCTTTTAGCGTGAATACGGCGCGCTCAGTGATATAACGAACATCCAGCCCTCGCTCGAGAGCGATTTTTCCGCTGAAAGTTATTTCCGGTAGTTCCCGAATAAATTTCTTCACCCGTCCTTCCTGGACGATATTTAATTTGCCGTCGGTAATTTCTGTTTTTAAACTGCCCGCAGTTAATGTGCCGCAGAACACGATTTTCTTCGAAGTGGCACTGATATCAATAAATCCACCGGTGCCCATGATTTTACCATTGAATTTATGCACGCCGACGTTACCGTGCTGGTCGACTTCAGCAAAACTCAAATAACAAACATCCAGACCACCACCGTGATAAAAATCAAACTGGGACGTCATATCCAGAATGGCGCGGGTATTCACGTTCGCGCCAAAGGCGATCCCCTGTGAAGTAATACCGCCAATCGGACCTGTTTCTACCGTCAGAATAAAGTCATCAGCACAACCTTCTTCCCGGGCGACCAGGCCAATGCCGTCAGCAATACCGACGCCGACATTCCCCACTGCGCCTTTGCGCATTTCGAATAATGCACGCCGTGCAACTAATTTACGTTGGTTTAGGGGCAGGCTAAGTTTGGTACTGTCATCAAGGGTGAAGTCACCAGAAATAAAGCGGTTAACCGGTGCACCGCCATACAGTTGGGTTTGATCCGGATCGACCACCACAATATCCACCAGATAACCCGGAATACGGACAGATTTAGGATGCAGCGTGGCTTTCTTAACCATTTTCTGCACCTGCATCATCACAATACCGCCGTTATTGTGCACCGCCTGAGCAATAACCAATGCGTCGAGATACATCACCTCATCTTCAAAAGTGGCGTAGCCTTCGCTGTCGCAGGTGGTAGCGCGAATGAAGGCGATATCTGGCGCTATCGCTTTGTAATAGAGATATTCTTTGTTATCAAACTCGACCAGTTTAATCAGTTCTTCTTTAGTGACTTCATTCAGTTTGCCGCCTTGCTGGCGTGGATCGACAAATGTTCCGATGCCAATATCACTAATAATACCAGGCTGGTGGGCTGCGGCGGCGCGTAAGGTTTGTGTAAGTACACCTTGTGGATAGTTATAAGCAATAATTTTATTTTGTTCTGCGAGTTCAGAAATACGCGGCGATTGTCCCCAGTGACCGCATAATGCCCATTTCACCAGACCTTCTTGCGCCAGCGGACTAATACCACGGTCGGCGCGATCGCCAAGCCCTGTTGGACTAATAATCGATAAATTACGTGGTGTTTGAGTCTGTTTATATTTATCAGCAAGAGCAGTAATTAACGTGGTGGCTTCCAGAATACCGCCGCCAGCGCCTAACACACAAAGTGTTGCTTCGTCGGGAATATAATTCACCGCTTCCTGTGCCGACAGGACCGGCACTCGTCCATTAATACGAGGTGGTTTTACAGGTTTCATTGTTAATTCCTGATTCAGGTGTGATTTTCCCTACGCCAGATGGAGAATTAGCGCACAGAGACTCACGAAATATTTTTATTAAATACGGTTAAAAATACTCTTTTTAGTTCGGCGGGAGAGGGTATTCCCGCCGAAATATTATTGCTTATGCCTGATGTAAAATAGTTAATACCGTACGCAAATCATTTACCGAGATTTGCCCTGGCGCAGAGGCTTTTTTTACCGCACCAAAAGTTGCCGCCGACCCAAATACTTCACCAGCCAGACGAGAAATTACGCCAGTTTTTGCCATCGACATCGTGATGATTGGACGATCGGCATACTGTTCCTGCATCTCCAGGGTCGCGGCAAGCAACGTCAGCACATCGCTGGTACTTTGCGGCATCAGCGCAATCTTAGGAATATCGGCGTCGAAGGACTGCATTTTGCGCAGACGGGCAATGATTTCTTCGGCTTCCGGCGTTTTATGGAAGTCATGGTTGGACATGACAACTTTCACATCATGCGCGTGGGCGTAGGCGACGGTTTCTTTAACCTGATCATCGCCGGTAAATAACTCCAGATCGATCATATCAACCAGGCCACTGTCGATGGCTGCACGATTGAGTGCAATATAAGCCTCGGTGGAAATCGCCTGCTCGCCGCCTTCTTTGGCACTGCGGAAGGTAAACAGCAGCGGTTTTTCTGGCATGGTTTCACGGAGAATTTTTGCTGCCGCTATGACAGACTCCACATTGGAGAGATCGGCATAGTGGTCCACACGCCATTCCAGAATATCAAAGTCCGCTTCACGATAGGCGAGAGCTTCGGATTTCACGCTGGCGATATCTTTCGCCATCAGCGAGACGATGATTTTAGGTGCGCCCGTACCAATGACGAGATCTTTTACAGTTACGGTTTTCATTTTTTACCCTTTCTGCACGCGGTCAGCCTGTCAGGCACCGAACCCCATGACCTGTTTAACATATTCCAGAGGGAAATCTTTGCCAGTCCATAACGTGAACTGTTCAGCCCCTTGCCACAACAACATGCCGTATCCATCAATCGTTTTGCAACCCGCTTGTTGCGCCTGCTGCAATAACTTCGTCATATGCGGGTTATACACGCATTCAGTGACCAGAAGTCCCGGATGTAACAGACTGATATCATTAACCAATGATTCATTCTCAAGGGGTTTCATACCCACTTTGGTGCCATTGGTTAAAATGTCGGCGGAAGCCAGGGCTTCAGCAAAGGCTTGCTGATCGGCGAGATCGGTGACTGTCACGACGCAATCGGTGTTTTCGTTAACCCGCTGCGCGAAGGCGAGGGCTTTATCGAAGAACTCATCCCGACGGTTAAAGAGTTTAATTTCTTTTAAACCTTCAATTGCCCCCTGCGCGCCAATTGCCGTTGAGGCACCTCCGGCCCCTAACAGCACCATCGTTTTGCCTTTGATATCAAAACCGCTCTCTTTAATGGCGCGAATATGGCCCGTGCCGTCGGTGTTATAGCCACGCAGATAGCCATCATCATTTACGATGGTGTTGATGGCACCCACCAGTTTGGCTGCTGGCGTTAATTCATCAACATATTCACACGCCAGTTGTTTGTTCGGCATTGATACACCAGTTCCGCGCATTTTGAGGGCTTTTAATCCTTCAATTGCTCCGGGAAAACTATCGTTATCCACTTCAAAGGCCATATAGGTAAATGGCAATCCCGCTTTTTCTAAGGCTTTATTCTGCATTTCGGGCGATAAACTGTGGCGGATGGGATAGGCCATCAACCCAATCAATTCGTATTTTGCGGTAACATCCATAATTAACTCCTTTAACCTCTATGCTTAATCGTGTTTAACCGGGTGCTAAATTTATGCTCGCCAAACCGCACATCATTTTCAGGAATAATGAAAACGCGGTAATAGCGGATAAAAACAATAATTGCGGTAATCAGGGCCAGCAGCGCGAAAGTAAAATCGAGAACAATGATATATTGCAGGCCGATGTTCGACAGATAACCGGTAATCAGCGGAATAACAAAGTTAGCCAGTCCACCCATCATCATATATATACTGGTGACTTTGGCTTTGCTTTTGGGGAAAAACTCTGACATGACCGAAACGCCGAGCTGTAAAATGCCGCCAGCTGCTGAGAAACCGATAACAAAGGCTCCGGCATTACACACCAATGGAGAAGGGTACAGGTAGATAATGGCAGCTGTTATTGTTGCCAGTGCAGAGTTAAATACATTAGCCCAGATGGGACGGACCATTTTTTTCAGTAGTGCGGCAAAAATAAAGACACAGACCAGCGAACCCATACTGTAATAAGAGATGGTTTTTAATGCCTCAGCTTCTGACATACCAGCAAAAGCCATCGCATATTTGGGCATCCACACCACAATCACATAAAAGGTCGAGAATGCGGCTACACCGAACAGTACTGATGAAACACCTTCCAGCCAGACTAACGGTTTGCTGTTCATTTGCGGTAATTCATTAGCTACGCTGGCGTCCACCAACTGGCTGGGGAATTTGCTTTTCAACAGCATCAGCGTGATCAGTACAAACAGAATACCCGGAATAATCAGCCCATAGCCGTACCAGATGTTATTGAGCAACATATAGCTCACCAGCATTGGGTAGAACATTTGCCCGAATGACACCATCGCTTTAACCAGTATGACCGCCGAACCAGAGGCTTTCGGAAAGCATTCCATGAGCGCGGGGTAGCCACCCGTATCCAGCGCTGAGTTAGCGATACCTACGCACACTGCCAGACAGTAGGCGAGAGTTAAATTCGGGCAAGCAGGAATACCAAAGAAGAATAGCAGATACATTATTACTGCCATTAATATCACCGCCCGACGACCAAACTTATCGGAGATCACTCCGAAGAATAAAATACTGATCAATCGCCCCAATCCGATACCGGAAATTAAATAGGCAATGCCCGCGTTGTCAGTGGAAAACTTTTCTGCCAAAGATGTCATGTTTTGGGCAAGCGTAATAACACTAATGCCGTGCAGGAAATAGCTGAAGTAAATACAAAGAACAGCCAGGATAAATGGCGTGCTGAAAGCCTTATTTTGAGACATTTTCACAGCTCCTTGCTGAAAGATAATTTCGTTACCGTACGTATTGTTCTCCGACGGTTTACATAATTACTATACTGAAGATGATTTTCCCTGGGTACATGGCATAAAGTTTATGTTTCCAGGAATATTGCATGTCATAGTTTGTTTTTGATCGCGATTTTCCTTAGTTAGCGCAGAAAGAGTTATTTATCCGTAAGATCTTGCATAACCTGAAAAGAATATTGCATTACCCACCCGGAGCGATATTTTCCTTTAGCGTGTGATGCCGCGTTTCTTTGCGACTGCGTAAGCCAATAAACAGTGCCAGTATAAAGCCGATAGCAGCGATGGCGGTATCGAACCACATAATATCGGCAATACTTCTTTGCGAAAGATGAGCCGTAATCAACGGAATGGTAAATGTTGCAATGCTGCCAGCACTGTAATAGATCCCCGTTGCTTTTCCTTTAGCGTAGGGAAAACGTTCCGCCATTAACGTCAGGCCAATTTGTACAACACCGCCTGCGGAGGTAAAACCGATGACGAAAGCAAATATTATCACCACATAAAATGTGGGATGCAGGCAGACGGTGAGCAGGGCGATAAATGAGATAAAGGTGTACAGCATCAGTAATGTTGTTGGGCGAACGGTATTACGAATAAGTGGAGCAGTAATAAATACACACAGCAGCGAACCCACGGTGTAGATACTGAGTAATTTGATCGACATGGTGTATGACATGCCAGCGACAAATTGTCCGTATTGTGCCAGCCACTGGCTAACCAGATAAAACGTTGCCATTGAGATATAGCCATATAGGGAATAACTGGCTAAATCGATAATTGAACAGCGATGTTCCGTAGAGCTGGTGGTTTTCTTTATGACAGGTAAGTGACGACCCGGATGGGGTGGGAACGTACAACGGTATAAAAACAGAGCGTTAATAAACATAATGCCTGCGGCAATCATAAAGGACCAACCGAACCACAGTTCAGCCCACACTAACAGGCTGATAATTAGCGGTAATAAAAACTGTCCGCTGGAAACAAATGCTTTAATTAAAATATTGGCTGTACCCGGTGAGCGTGGAAAAGCTTCCATCAAACTGGGATAGGTGCCTGCATCGAGAAAACTGTTTGCCATTCCCGCCAGAAAGCCAAAAACATAAGCGATAATGATGTTATTGGTGTGCAGGATGCCAAAAAAGAAGGCCATATAGCAGCACATCCCGAGCATGATAAAAGGGCGGCGACCAAAGCGATCGGATAATAATCCTGCAAAAAGCAAGACACTTAATCGACCAATGCCCAGTGATGAGATAACTATCGAGACGCCCGCGGCATTAGTCTGCCAAAGCGTCTCCAGCGAGGCCATATTCAGGCTCATCAAAATGACGCCCATACCATGCACCAGGTAATTAAAATACAACCCAAGTGCGGTAGGGTAATAGGGATTTTTCATAGGTTCTACTTAGCAAAGGTGCTTTAAAAAGTGTAGCGATGTTGTGTCAGTATCCGTTCATTATTGTTGTAACAACGACAATTCCTTTCTGTGGAGAAATTAACAAAGCCGCTCCAGATCGTGTGCATATAATTCAGCGGCTACCGATTGATAGATCTTCCAGTCAATAAAATTGCCATCAGGGTAGACTTGTTGAAACGCGGTTAAGTCGGGGAAAAAACGCATGGTGTTGTTGCCGATGCGGTTATTTATTTTCTCTATGATGGCATGAAGATGTTTTTTTCGTTGCTGACGCATAGCCAACAGTTGCTCGACTACACAATCAGGAATGGCGCATTTGCCATTTTCCCACTGACGCCAGCTTTCACTGTTACCGGTCTGGGCAATCCAGGTCGCGCATTCATCAATAGTCATGGCAAAAATATGGCGAAGTGCCTGGAGTTCATAAGCGTTCATCGTGTAATGGCTGCATGAAATAAACAATAAAATATAAATAACATTATCAGCCTGCTGACGGCTTGAAGAGAGTCACAGTATCTTGTGCAACATTATTGGAAAGAGTGAGGGGCGAGGTAGCGAAGCGGAAAAATGTTAAAAAAAAGCCCATCGTGGGAGATGGGCAAAGACTACACACAGCAATTCGTTGTTTCACTCAGGGGATTTCCATGCTTATAAATCAATATGTTGATTTATAACCGTGAGCTAATAGTAGGCATACGGACTTTTTGCGTCGATCAGATTCGTCTCATTAGTTTAAAAACTGTAAAGAATTTGCGACAGGTACTACCAGCTGAATGGCGGTAAGCAGGAAAATATGGGGAAGAGCAAGCAAATATCAATTAGCAGGGGTTAACAATCAGGCGGCAGAGCCGCCTGATGAGAAATTACTTATTCGATTTCTCGATTTCGCCAAGTTCTTCGAGAATTTCTTCCGGTTGGTCCGTCGGCGGTGGGACTTCTTCCACCCACGCGGCAAAAAGACGCCAGGAAACGGCTAACAGAACCGGACCAATAAACAGGCCGATCATCCCGAAAGCAATCAAACCACCAATAACGCCAGAGAGAATCAGGATCAGCGGTAAATCGGCACCCATGCGAATTAACATTGGGCGGATGACGTTA
Organism: Escherichia sp. E.sYA108; assembly: GCF_011754335.1. Taxonomy (NCBI): domain Bacteria; kingdom Pseudomonadati; phylum Pseudomonadota; class Gammaproteobacteria; order Enterobacterales; family Enterobacteriaceae; genus Escherichia; species Escherichia sp. E.sYA108. Next base: position 2,369,135 of record NZ_JAAQVZ010000001.1, read on the forward strand.
TCGAGCGTGCCAACCACACCGCTCCAAACTAACAGTACCGTTCCCCAGGTGGTATCGCCAGTCCAGTAGAGCCAGATAATCGCCGGAATCAGTACCGGCAACGGTCCAAGCTGGACAAGGCAGGAGAGGATCATTAACACCGTTAGCAAAGTTGCATAAGGTACGCCGGATACGGCGAGGCCGATACCGCCAAGCACTGCCTGTACTAACGCCGTCACCACCACACCCAGCGCCACCGCGCGGATAGCCTGTGCCGCCAGCAGCACGGCGGCATCTCCGCGAACGCCTGCCAGACGGGTTGCAAAATGGCGAATGCCTTGTGCCACCTGTTCACCGCGCCAGTACAGCAGGGCGCTGAAGAGAAGCATCAGCGCACAATGCACCATAAAGCGCCCGATATGCGCCGCCTGCCCAACGAACCAGGTGGTGGTGGTGCCAATATAAGGACGGACTTTCGCCATGATCGCCGTCCCCCCCATATCCAGCAAATTGTGCCAGCCTGCATATAGCTTCGCGCCAATCACCGGAATGGTATTAAGCCACGCCAGATCGGGTAACGTCATGTCACCACTGGAAATGGCTTTAATTAGCGGGCCGCTGCCGTCGACGATACTGTTAACCAGCAAAGCAATAGGGATGATAAACACCATCACTAATAACAGCGTCATCACCAGAACGGCGAGAGAGCGGCGACCAAACATGATCTTTTGCAAACGTAACAATACCGGCCAGGTGGCGATAACCACTGTACCGGCCCATGCAAAGCCGAGAATAAAGGGTTGTACAATCCACAGACATGCCACAATCATGATGGCTAAAAACAGCACCGAAAGCAGAATTTGTGCGACATCCCTGGGCTGACGAACATTTACCATAACTACTTTTCACCTTTTTTGTGCGTCAAATCGTCGACGCGACGTGAACACGCGAAACTCACCTGCATAATGATGAGCAATTTCAGCGGTTTTTAACAGGTCGATTCTGCCCTTAATTCTGATGGGCGTGTAAGAAAAAAATGTGGTACAACAACTCAGGCAACACGCAAACGATTAATCTCTCATCACAGACCGCAGGAAAGGGTCAATATAATGATTCCACAGATTTCCCAGGCACCCGGCGTCGTTCAACTGGTGCTTAATTTTTTGCAAGAGCTGGAGCAACAGGGTTTTACCGGCGATACGGCAACAAGCTATGCCGATCGTCTGACAATGTCGACCGACAACAGTATTTACCAACTTCTCCCCGATGCGGTGGTATTTCCGCGTTCAACCGCAGATGTGGCGTTAATTGCCCGTCTTGCCGCGCAGGAACGCTATTCATCGTTGATCTTTACCCCTCGCGGCGGCGGCACCGGCACTAACGGTCAGGCGCTCAACCAGGGGATTATTGTTGATATGTCCCGCCATATGAACCGCATCATCGAAATTAACCCTGAAGAGGGCTGGGTGCGCGTTGAGGCCGGGGTGATTAAAGACCAACTCAATCAGTACCTGAAACCCTTTGGCTACTTTTTTGCGCCAGAACTTTCGACCAGCAACCGGGCAACGCTCGGCGGGATGATCAATACCGATGCATCCGGTCAGGGATCGCTGGTCTATGGCAAAACGTCAGATCACGTACTTGGCGTACGCGCGGTGTTGTTGGGGGGCGATATTCTCGATACGCAACCTTTACCCGTCGAACTGGCGGAAACGCTGGGTAAATCCAATACCACAATCGGGCGAATTTATAACACGGTTTATCAACGTTGCCGTCAGCAACGCCAGTTAATCATCGACAACTTCCCCAAGCTTAACCGCTTTCTTACCGGTTACGATCTGCGTCATGTCTTTAACGATGAGATGACCGAGTTCGACCTGACGCGCATTCTGACGGGTTCAGAAGGGACGCTGGCCTTTATTACCGAAGCGCGACTGGATATTACGCGCTTGCCTAAAGTACGCCGTCTGGTGAACGTCAAATATGACTCTTTTGACTCCGCGCTGCGTAACGCGCCGTTTATGGTTGAGGCGCGGGCGCTTTCGGTAGAGACGGTGGACTCAAAAGTGCTGAATCTGGCGCGGGAAGATATTGTCTGGCATTCCGTCAGCGAGTTGATTACCGATGTGCCTGATAAAGAGATGCTCGGGCTGAACATTGTGGAATTTGCCGGTGATGATGAGGCACTGATTGACGAGCGAGTTAATGCACTCTGTGTGCGGCTTGATGAGCTGATTGCCAGCCAACAGGCAGGAGTGATCGGCTGGCAGGTGTGCCGCGAGCTGGCGGGTGTTGAACGTATCTATGCGATGCGCAAAAAAGCCGTTGGTCTGCTTGGCAATGCCAAAGGTGCTGCTAAGCCAATTCCGTTTGCTGAGGATACCTGCGTACCGCCGGAACACCTGGCGGATTATATTGCTGAATTTCGCGCGCTGCTCGACAGCCACGGCTTAAGCTACGGTATGTTCGGTCACGTCGACGCAGGTGTCTTGCACGTCCGTCCAGCACTGGATATGTGCGATCCGCAACAGGAGATTTTGATGAAGCAAATCTCTGATGATGTAGTGGCGCTTACCGCGAAATACGGTGGTTTGTTGTGGGGCGAACACGGCAAAGGTTTTCGCGCCGAATACAGCCCGGCGTTTTTTGGTGAGGAACTTTTTGCAGAACTGCGTAAAGTGAAAGCGGCGTTTGATCCGCATAACCGACTCAACCCCGGGAAGATTTGCCCGCCAGAAGGTCTCGATGCGCCGATGATGAAAGTGGACGCGGTGAAGCGCGGTACATTCGATCGACAGATCCCCATTGCGGTACGCCAGCAGTGGCGTGGTGCAATGGAGTGTAACGGCAACGGTTTATGCTTCAACTTTGATGCTCGTAGTCCGATGTGCCCGTCGATGAAGATCACCCAGAACCGGATTCATTCACCGAAAGGGCGCGCAACGCTGGTACGTGAATGGCTGCGTTTGTTGGCGGATCGCGGCGTTGACCCACTCAAACTGGAACAAGAACTGCCTGAATCCGGCGTCAGTTTGCGGACGTTAATTGCCCGCACGCGCAATAGTTGGCATGCGAATAAAGGCGAATATGACTTCTCACACGAAGTCAAAGAGGCGATGTCGGGCTGTCTGGCCTGTAAAGCTTGTTCGACTCAGTGCCCCATCAAAATTGATGTGCCGGAGTTTCGCTCTCGTTTCCTGCAACTCTATCACACCCGTTATTTACGCCCGCTGCGCGACCACCTCGTCGCTACGGTTGAGAGTTACGCACCGCTGATGGCACGCGCGCCGAAAACCTTTAACTTCTTCATTAACCAGCCGCTGGTGCGCAAACTCTCGGAAAAACATATCGGCATGGTTGATTTGCCGCTGCTGTCGGTCCCCTCGCTACAACAACAAATGGTGGGGCATCGCTCGGCAAACATGACGCTGGAACAGCTTGAAGCTCTCAATGCAGAGCAGAAAGCGCGCACGGTGCTGGTGGTGCAGGACCCCTTTACCAGCTATTACGATGCTCAAGTGGTGGCGGATTTTGTCCGTCTGGTCGAAAAATTAGGTTTCCAGCCCGTGTTACTGCCATTTTCGCCAAATGGAAAAGCCCAGCATATCAAAGGTTTTCTTAATCGTTTTGCGAAGACGGCGAAAAAGACGGCGGATTTCCTCAACCGTATGGCGAAGCTGGGTATGCCAATGGTAGGCGTCGACCCGGCGCTGGTACTTTGTTATCGCGATGAATATAAACTGGCTCTGGGCGAGGAGCGTGGCGAGTTTAACGTCTTACTGGCAAATGAATGGCTGGCAAGCGCACTTGACTCACAGCCAGTGGCTACAGTCAGCGGTGAATCATGGTATTTCTTTGGTCACTGTACCGAAGTTACCGCCTTGCCAGGCGCGCCAGCACAATGGGCGGCAATATTTGCCCGTTTTGGCGCGAAACTGGAAAATGTCAGCGTGGGGTGCTGCGGCATGGCAGGGACTTACGGACATGAAGCGAAAAACCATAAAAATTCGCTCGGGATCTATGAATTATCCTGGCATCAGGCTATGCAGCGACTGCCGCGTAACCGCTGTCTGGCGACCGGATATTCCTGCCGTAGTCAGGTAAAACGGGTTGAAGGCACAGGGGTACGCCATCCTGTGCAGGCTTTACTGGAGATTATTAAATGATATGGAAACGAAAAATCACCCTGGAAGCACTGAATGCTATGGGGGAAGGAAACATGGTGGGATTGCTGGATATTCGCTTTGAACATATTGGTGATGACACCCTTGAAGCGACAATGCCAGTAGACTCACGGACAAAGCAGCCTTTCGGGTTGCTGCATGGAGGTGCATCCGTGGTACTGGCCGAAAGTATCGGTTCCGTTGCCGGTTATTTATGTACCGAAGGTGAGCAAAAAGTGGTTGGTCTGGAAATCAATGCTAACCACGTCCGCTCGGCACGAGAAGGGCGGGTGCGCGGCGTATGCAAACCGTTGCATCTCGGTTCGCGTCACCAGGTCTGGCAGATTGAAATCTTCGATGAGAAAGGGCGTTTGTGCTGTTCGTCACGATTGACGACCGCTATTTTGTGACGTTGTCACCAGAAAAGTGTGACGCATATTGCTTTTGGTTATTATCTGCACAGTAAACGGTGGTATACTGTGCAGGTCTTGTCTAAAAGCGAGGATGCTATGTCTACTCAACTTGATCCCACCCAACTGGCCATTGAATTTTTACGCCGTGACCAAAGCAATCTTTCACCTGCCCAATATCTCAAGCGTCTGAAACAATTAGAACTTGAATTTGCTGACCTGCTTACTCTCTCTTCTGCTGAATTAAAAGAAGAAATCTACTTCGCCTGGCGTCTGGGCGTGCATTGATCCTGATTTAATGTCGCGAGTTCGCCAAATCGGCCTGGATTAATCTTCGTCCAGGTTCGAGGGCCTTTTTAATACAGCCTATCTACCCGCCTGATAACGTTCAAAAATAATACAAATCGCAGTTTGTGTTAAAACAGTGGGTTAGCTTTATGAGATTATCCTTATCGCCCCTTCAAGAGCTAAGCCACTGTGAGTGCCGGAGATAAGCGCCGGATGGGGTAGAAACCCTTAAGCCTGTGTCGCACAGACTTAAGGGTTTTCTTATTTCTGAACGCTGCACTTTTTTACCTATCTCTTAAATAGTCATTTTCAATGCAACTTTTTCTTTTTCATCACAGCCTTAATGCTCCTTAGATAATAATCATTATCTAACAATGAGATACCTAATTCTTAGCGTGCCTGTTAACCCACAAATCAGGGTCTATGCTTATTAAAAGCAGGTAAAAAGCATGTTTTACGCTAAAGCCCCTGCGTTTGCTGGGTTGAACTGATAATCATTATCACTAACATGCTGTTATACGCTGAAAGCGATGAAGTGAGGTAAATCGATGGACATGCATTCAGGAACCTTTAATCCACAGGATTTCGCCTGGCAAGGCTTAACGCTGACACCCGCAGCGGCGATACACATCCGCGAACTGGTGGCAAAGCAGCCTGGTATGATCGGCGTGCGCTTAGGCGTTAAGCAAACAGGCTGCGCGGGCTTTGGCTATGTGCTCGACAGTGTTAGCGAGCCGGACAAAGACGATCTGCTGTTTGAACACGACGGCGCGAAGCTGTTTGTCCCGCTGCAAGCGATGCCTTTTATTGATGGCACGGAAGTCGATTTCGTTCGCGAAGGACTTAATCAGATATTCAAATTTCACAACCCTAAAGCCCAGAATGAATGTGGCTGTGGCGAAAGCTTTGGGGTATAGGCGGTACTATGTCTCGTAATACTGAAGCAACTGACGATGTCAAAACCTGGACCGGCGGCCCGCTGAATTATAAAGAAGGATTCTTCACCCAGTTAGCCACCGATGAGCTGGCAAAGGGGATAAACGAAGAGGTGGTGCGCGCAATTTCGGCGAAGCGTAATGAGCCGGAGTGGATGCTGGAGTTTCGTCTCAACGCCTATCACGCATGGCTGGAGATGGAAGAACCGCACTGGTTGAAAGCGCACTACGACAAGCTGAATTATCAGGATTACAGCTACTACTCGGCACCATCGTGCGGTAATTGTGACGACAACTGCGCGTCTGAACCCGGCGCGGTGCAGCAAACTGGCGCGAACGCCTTTTTAAGTAAAGAGGTGGAGGCGGCGTTTGAGCAGTTGGGCGTTCCCGTGCGGGAAGGCAAAGAGGTGGCAGTGGATGCCATTTTCGACTCTGTTTCGGTTGCCACTACTTATCGCGAAAAACTGGCGGAGCAGGGAATTATTTTTTGTTCCTTTGGCGAGGCGATCCACGATCACCCGGAACTGGTGCGTAAATATCTCGGCACCGTGGTGCCGGGGAATGACAACTTCTTTGCCGCACTTAATGCGGCGGTAGCCTCTGACGGTACGTTTATTTATGTGCCTAAAGGCGTGCGTTGCCCGATGGAACTTTCCACCTATTTTCGCATTAACGCGGAAAAAACCGGGCAGTTTGAGCGCACCATTCTGGTGGCCGACGAAGACAGCTACGTTAGCTACATTGAAGGCTGTTCCGCTCCGGTGCGTGACAGCTATCAGTTACACGCGGCGGTGGTGGAAGTCATCATCCATAAAAACGCCGAGGTGAAATATTCCACGGTACAAAATTGGTTCCCTGGCGATAACAACACCGGCGGTATTCTCAACTTCGTCACCAAGCGTGCTTTGTGCGAAGGCGAAAACAGCAAAATGTCATGGACGCAATCAGAAACCGGCTCAGCGATTACGTGGAAATATCCCAGCTGCATTTTGCGCGGCGATAACTCCATTGGTGAGTTTTACTCAGTGGCGCTGACCAGCGGTCATCAGCAAGCGGATACCGGCACCAAGATGATCCACATCGGTAAAAACACCAAATCGACCATTATATCGAAAGGGATCTCTGCCGGACATAGTCAGAACAGTTATCGCGGCTTAGTGAAAATCATGCCGACGGCAACCAATGCGCGCAATTTCACTCAGTGCGATTCAATGCTGATTGGCGCTAATTGTGGGGCGCATACCTTCCCGTATGTCGAATGTCGCAATAACAGCGCTCAGCTGGAGCACGAGGCAACGACATCACGTATTGGTGAAGATCAACTGTTTTACTGCCTGCAACGCGGGATCAGCGAAGAAGATGCCATCTCGATGATTGTTAACGGTTTTTGCAAAGACGTGTTCTCGGAACTGCCGCTGGAATTTGCCGTTGAAGCACAAAAACTCCTCGCCATCAGTCTTGAACACAGCGTCGGATAAGGAATAAACATGTTAAGTATTAAAGATTTACACGTCAGCGTGGAAGATAAAGCTATCCTGCGTGGATTAAGCCTCGACGTTCGTCCCGGCGAAGTTCACGCCATTATGGGGCCCAATGGTTCGGGCAAAAGTACCTTATCGGCAACGCTTGCCGGGCGAGAAGATTATGAAGTGACGAGCGGCACGGTTGAGTTTAAAGGCAAAGATTTGCTTGCGCTGTCGCCGGAAGATCGTGCAGGTGAAGGCATCTTTATGGCCTTCCAGTATCCGGTGGAAATTCCCGGCGTCAGTAACCAGTTTTTCCTGCAAACGGCACTTAATGCGGTGCGCAGCTATCGCGGCCAGGAAACGCTCGACCGCTTTGATTTTCAGGATTTGATGGAAGAGAAAATCGCTCTCCTGAAGATGCCGGAAGATTTATTAACCCGTTCGGTAAACGTTGGTTTTTCCGGCGGCGAGAAAAAGCGCAACGATATTTTGCAAATGGCGGTGCTGGAACCGGAGTTATGCATTCTTGATGAGTCAGACTCCGGGCTGGATATTGACGCATTAAAAGTGGTTGCCGATGGCGTGAACTCGCTGCGTGACGGCAAGCGTTCATTCATCATTGTTACGCACTACCAACGCATTCTCGACTACATCAAGCCTGATTACGTCCATGTGCTGTATCAGGGACGAATTGTGAAATCCGGCGATTTCACGTTGGTCAAACAACTGGAGGAGCAGGGTTATGGCTGGCTTACCGAACAGCAGTAACGCACTGCAACAGTGGAATCATTTGTTTGAAGCTGAAGGGGCGAAACGCTCCCCGCAAGCACAGCAGCATTTACAACAATTGCTGCGTACCGGACTGCCGACACGTAAACATGAAAACTGGAAATATACGCCGCTGGACGGGCTGACCAATAGCCAGTTTGTCAGCATTGCGGGGGAGATAGCCCCACAGCAGCGTGATGCCTTAGCGTTAACGTTAGACGCCGTGCGGCTGGTGTTTGTCGATGGACGTTACGTGCCCGCACTGAGCGATGCAACTGAAGGCAGCGGATATGAAGTGAGCATTAACGACGACCGTCAGGGGTTACCCGACGCTATTCAGGCGGAAGTGTTTCTGCATTTGACGGAAAGCCTGGCACAAAGCGTGACGCATATCGCCGTGAAGCGCGGTCAACGGCCGGCAAAGCCATTGCTGTTAATGCATATCACCCAGGGCGTGGCAGGTGAAGAGGTGAATACTGCCCATTACCGGCATCATCTGGATCTGGCGGAAGGTGCCGAAGCAACGGTGATCGAACATTTTGTCAGCCTTAATGATGCTCGTCACTTCACCGGCGCACGGTTCACTATCAACGTCGCAGCGAACGCCCATTTGCAGCATATCAAGCTGGCGTTTGAAAACCCGCTCAGTCACCACTTTGCTCATAACGATTTGTTGCTGGCTGATGATGCCACCGCATTTAGCCACAGTTTCCTGCTGGGTGGCGCAGTGTTACGACACAACACCAGTACGCAACTCAATGGCGAAAACAGCACGGTGCGGATCAATAGCCTGGCGATGCCGGTGAAAAACGAGGTGTGTGATACTCGTACCTGGCTGGAACACAATAAAGGTTTTTGTAACAGCCGACAGTTGCACAAAACTATCGTCAGCGACAAAGGCCGCGCGGTATTTAACGGTTTGATCAACGTCGCGCAGCACGCCATCAAAACGGATGGTCAGATGACCAACAATAATCTGCTGATGGGCAAACTGGCGGAAGTGGATACGAAACCGCAGCTGGAAATCTATGCAGATGATGTGAAATGCAGCCACGGCGCGACGGTGGGGCGTATTGATGATGAACAGATGTTCTATCTGCGCTCGCGCGGGATCAATCAGCAGGATGCCCAGCAGATGATCATTTACGCCTTTGCTGCCGAACTGACGGAAGCACTGCGTGATGAAGGGCTTAAACAGCAGGTGCTGGCCCGAATCGGTCAACGGCTGCCAGGAGGTGCAAGATGACTTTTTCCGTTGATAAGGTGCGGGCCGATTTCCCGGTGCTTTCGCGTGAGGTGAACGGTTTGCCGCTGGCTTATCTCGACAGCGCCGCCAGTGCGCAGAAACCGAGCCAGGTGATTGATGCCGAGGCTGAGTTTTATCGTCATGGCTACGCGGCGGTGCATCGCGGTATTCATACCTTAAGCGCCCAGGCGACCGAGAAAATGGAGAACGTGCGCAAGCGGGCATCGCTGTTTATTAATGCCCGTTCGGCGGAAGAGCTGGTGTTCGTCCGCGGTACGACGGAAGGGATCAATCTGGTCGCCAATAGCTGGGGCAACAGCAATGTGCGGGCGGGCGATAACATCATCATCAGTCAGATGGAGCACCACGCTAACATTGTCCCCTGGCAGATGCTTTGTGCACGCGTTGGCGCAGAGCTGCGTGTGATCCCGCTCAACCCCGACGGTACTCTGCAACTGGAGACGCTGCCTACGCTGTTTGATGAGAAAACTCGCCTGCTGGCAATTACTCATGTCTCCAACGTGCTTGGGACAGAAAATCCGCTGGCGGAGATGATCACACTTGCGCATCAACATGGCGCAAAAGTGCTGGTGGATGGCGCTCAGGCGGTGATGCATCATCCGGTGGATGTTCAGGCGCTGGATTGCGATTTTTACGTGTTCTCCGGGCATAAACTGTATGGCCCTACCGGAATTGGCATTCTTTATGTCAAAGAAGCCTTGTTGCAGGAGATGCCGCCGTGGGAAGGGGGCGGTTCTATGATTGCCACCGTTAGCCTGAGTGAAGGCACTACCTGGACCAAAGCGCCGTGGCGGTTTGAAGCCGGTACGCCCAATACCGGAGGTATTATTGGCCTTGGCGCGGCGCTGGAGTATGTTTCGGCGCTGGGGCTTAACAACATTGCCGAGTATGAACAAAATCTGATGCATTACGCATTGTCGCAGTTGGCAGCGGTGCCGGATCTTACGCTCTATGGTCCGCCGGACAGACTTGGCGTTATTGCTTTTAATCTCGGTAAACACCACGCCTATGATGTTGGCAGTTTTCTCGATAATTACGGCATTGCTGTGCGTACCGGACATCACTGCGCAATGCCATTAATGGCCTATTACAACGTCCCTGCGATGTGTCGGGCGTCGCTGGCCATGTATAACACCCATGAAGAAGTGGATCGTCTCGTGACCGGCCTGCAACGTATTCACCGTCTGCTGGGATAACAGGGAGGCACTATGGCTTTATTGCCGGATAAAGAAAAATTGCTGCGTAATTTTTTACGCTGCGCCAACTGGGAAGAGAAATATCTCTACATTATTGAGTTGGGTCAGCGTCTGCCAGAATTACGTGACGAAGACAAAAGCCCGCAAAATAGCATCCAGGGCTGCCAGAGTCAGGTGTGGATTGTAATGCGCCAGAATGCGCAGGGAATTATTGAATTGCAGGGCGACAGCGATGCGGCCATTGTAAAAGGGCTTATTGCGGTCGTCTTTATTCTTTACGATCAAATGACGCCGCAGGATATTGTCAATTTCGATGTGCGCCCGTGGTTTGAAAAAATGGCGCTCACCCAACATCTCACCCCATCACGCTCACAAGGTCTGGAAGCGATGATTCGCGCAATTCGCGCCAAAGCCGCTGCACTTAGCTAAACTAAAGGGACAGCTTTCATCCGGTTGGCTCACATTGCCGGGTGGTCAATGTTTACACTGGCCTGCACAGGAGTGTTTTGGTTTCAGGTGAACATAAGCGCCATCCGACGTTTCAGCGTGAGTCTCCGGCAAATACAGGAGGTTTACAATGAAACGCGCGTCTTTGCTTACACTCACGCTTATCGGCGCTTTTAGCGCCATCCAGGCTGCCTGGGCGGTTGATTATCCGCTACCACCAACCGGCAGTCGACTGGTTGGGCAAAATCAAACGTATACGGTGCAAGAAGGGGATAAAAACCTTCAGGCCATCGCCCGACGTTTTGATACTGCGGCAATGTTGATCCTTGAAGCCAATAACACTATCGCCCCGGTGCCAAAACCCGGTACGACGATAACTATTCCTTCACAACTATTATTACCTGATGCGCCGCGTCAGGGGATTATTGTAAACCTTGCAGAGCTGCGCCTTTATTATTATCCGCCGGGAGAAAATATCGTGCAGGTTTATCCGATAGGTATTGGTTTGCAGGGGCTGGAAACGCCGGTGATGGAAACGCGTGTGGGGCAGAAAATCCCTAACCCAACCTGGACGCCTACGGCGGGCATTCGTCAACGTTCGCTGGAGCGTGGCATTAAATTACCACCAGTCGTTCCTGCCGGGCCCAATAACCCACTAGGACGTTACGCACTGCGCCTCGCGCATGGTAATGGCGAATACCTCATTCATGGCACCAGTGCGCCGGACAGCGTCGGTTTGCGCGTCAGTTCGGGCTGTATTCGCATGAATGCACCGGATATTAAAGCTTTATTCTCCAGCGTGCGGACGGGAACACCGGTGAAAGTGATCAACGAACCGGTGAAATATTCCGTGGAACCTAACGGGATGCGTTATGTTGAAGTACATCGACCACTATCGGCAGAAGAACAGCAGAACGTTCAGACAATGCCGTACACGCTGCCAGCAGGCTTTACGCAATTTAAAGACAATAAGGCTGTAGATCAGAAGTTAGTCGATAAAGCGTTGTATCGTCGGGCAGGGTATCCGGTTGCGGTGAGCAGTGGAGCAACTCCCGCAGCCAGCAATGCGCCTTCAGTAGAGTCAGCGCAGAATGGGGAACCAGAGCAAGGGAATATGTTACGCGCGACGCAGTAGCGGTAAATAGCAGGCAAAAAAATGGCGCACAATGTGCGCCATTTTTCACTTCACAGGTACTATTACTTGCGGTATTTAGTAGCCATGTTGTCCAGACGCTGGTTAGCACGAGCTGCGTCATCTTTAGCAGCCTGAACGTCGGAACGCATTGCGTTCACGTCGTTGCTCAGCTGGTCAACTTTAGCGTTCAGAGTCTGAACGTCAGAAGACAGCTGATCGATTTTAGCGTTGCTGGAGCAACCTGCCAGCAGAGTAGAACCCAGGATTACCGCGCCCAGTACCAGTTTAGTAGCTTTCATTATTAATACCCTCTAGATTGAGTTAATCTCCATGTAGCGTTACAAGTATTACACAAAGTTTTTTATGTTGAGAATATTTTTTTGATGGGAAGGCACTTATTTTTGATCGTTCGCTCAAAGAAGCATCGAACGCTGGGTTTTAGATAAAAAAATTGAGAGAAAACAGGATGCTTCCATCGGATTCATCTTAGATAAAGTGAGATTATATAGTGAAATCCGATTTGATTTTTTATTGCTTCTGGTTATCGATTAAATAAAAAAAGCGCCCATCAGGGCGCTTCGATATACAAATTAATTCACAAAAGCAATATTACAGGACGTGAACAGATGCGGTGTTAGTAGTGCCGCTCGGTACCAGTGCACCAGAAACCATAACTACGACATCACCTTTGTGTGCCAGACCGCTCTGCAGAGCCAGTTCTTTACCCAGACGGTAGAAGTCATCAGTAGATGTGATCTCTTTAACCAGCTGCGGCACAACACCTTTGCTCAGTACTAACTGGTGAGCCGTTTTTTCGTTGGTGGTCAGTGCCAGGATGGTGGCATCCGGGAAGTATTTACGTACTGCGCGAGCAGATTTACCGCCCTGAGTAGCAACCACGATCAGTGGAGCATCCAGTTTTTCAGCAGTTTCAACGGCACCACGGCATACCGCTTCGGTAATACGCAGTTTACGGTTGTCATTGTTGAACTCGAGACGGCTGTTCATCACGCGGTCGGTACGTTCGCAGATGGTCGCCATGATAGAAACCGCTTCCAGCGGGTATTTACCTTTTGCGGATTCACCAGACAGCATCACTGCGTCAGTACCGTCGAGGATGGCGTTTGCAACGTCACCGGCTTCTGCGCGAGTCGGGCGTGGGTTTTTGATCATGGAATCCAGCATCTGTGTCGCAGTGATAACAACTTTACGTGCACGGATACATTTTTCGATCATCATCTTCTGGGCGAAGATAACTTCTTCTACCGGGATTTCTACACCCAGGTCGCCACGCGCAACCATGATGCCGTCAGAGGCTTCGAGGATTTCGTCGAAGTTGTTGAGGCCTTCCTGGTTTTCGATTTTGGAGATGATGTGGATGTTTTCGCCGCCGTGCGCTTTCAGGTGCTCACGGATTTCGATAACGTCAGAACGCTTACGAATAAAGGAAGCAGCAACAAAGTCTACGCCTTGTTCGCAACCAAAGATCAGGTCCTGTTTGTCTTTTTCAGCCAGTGCTGGCAGGGCAATGGAAACGCCAGGCAGGTTCACACCTTTGTTTTCGCCCAGGTCGCCATTGTTCAGCACTTTACAGATAACTTTGTTACCTTCAATGGCGGTAACTTCCATACCGATCAGACCGTCGTCAACCAGTACGGTGTTGCCAACAGACAGGTCAGTAGTGAAACCTTCATACGTTACCGCAACCATTTCGCTGTTGCCGATAACAGATTTATCAGTAGTGAAAGTAAAGGACTGACCCGCTTTCAGAGAAACGTCGTTACCGCCTTCCAGTTTCATGGTGCGGATTTCTGGACCTTTGGTATCAAGCAGGATAGCGGCGGTTTTACCAGTTTTGCTCATCACGTTGCGCAGATTCTGAATGCGCTGACCGTGTTCTGCATAGTCACCATGAGAGAAGTTCAGACGCATAACGTTCATGCCAGCGTCCAGCATTTTAGCTAACATCTCTTCAGATTCGGTTTTCGGTCCGATGGTGCAAACAATTTTGGTCTTTTTCATGACAGTCTTAGTCTTTAAGTTGAGAAGGATGGGAGAAACTTGCTTTCTGGGCGCACTGCCGGAAAGCGAATCCGGTATTACGAAAGTGGTTGTGCCTCGCTCTAAGGATAGGTGACATCGAAAAAGCGTGCAGAGGAATGTGTGCTTGTGTCTCAGCCCAACGTGAGTGCCTGTTTTTGAGTCGTTGAGTTCTACAGTCCAAAGTGCTGAAACCATTCAAGAGTCAATTGGCGCGCATTATACGCTGAAATTAATCCAAAAGGAAAACAAAAACAGCGTTTCAAAAAATATACAACTTGTAAGACAATAAATTGTTATCAAAGATTCAGCGTTCCAGGGAAAAGGTTACGCAAAAACTTCGTTGTTTGCGCAACGTCTGGTGCCGGGGTTGTCAGTGTGAGGATAAGTGAAAAGTTCATCCGGTGTATAAATACATCATCGCTCAATTGCTACAGTTAAAATAATTTATCACGTTATTTGTCTGATTTTGTTTGATTTTTGTTTAATTGGTTAGATTGATATATGCTGATAGTTGGCATGATAAATAGGTATAAAGAATGGGAAACCGGACAAAAGAGGATGAACTGTACCGAGAAATGTGCAGAGTTGTCGGTAAAGTTGTGCTGGAAATGCGCGATCTGGGGCAGGAACCAAAGCATATTGTTATCGCAGGCGTATTACGTACAGCATTAGCCAATAAACGCATTCAGCGCAGTGAGCTGGAAAAGCAGGCGATGGAAACAGTCATTAACGCACTGGTAAAATGACCATTCAGGATGAGGCGGTAAGCTTCATCCTGATATTGTTAGTTCAGTTGCGGTCCAGTTAATCATTCTAAATAACAACTGCTGAAATTATATGAATTTCGGTGTGTATTTTAATTTATAGCGATAAAGTTATTTTTATTTTCTGCGATGAACTTCACAAATAATTGTCGGTTAAGTTAAATTTATTTCAAATGATAATAAATATCAGTTCACTTATAATTCCTTGCTTTGTGATTTTAATTGATAACGATCAATGTTAAGAGCCCAGAATAATCACATTATTTTTTCTCCTAACCATAAAGGATTAGTTTGTCAGCGTTAAATCTTTTCTCATACACTATCGGGTTTGGGAAAATATCTGGTGTTGAGGACAGAGTCAGCAGCGTATTAGTTGAGTGCCTAATATCAGGCTGCTGAATTGTCAGCACTGTGTTTGCGAAGAGGATGCGAAATAAATGAACCCGGTTGATCGTCCACTATTAAATATTGGCTTAACGCGATTAGAATTCTTGCGTATATCAGGAAAAGGCCTTGCTGGTTTAACAATTGCCCCTGCTTTACTGTCACTTTTGGGTTGCAAACAGGAAGATATTGATAGCGGCACAGTAGGGTTGATAAATACACCCAAAGGGGTGCTGGTGACCCAACGTGCGCGATGCACGGGTTGCCACCGCTGTGAAATCTCTTGTACCAACTTCAACGATGGCTCAGTAGGGACATTCTTCTCCCGTATCAAAATCCATCGCAATTATTTCTTTGGCGACAACGGGGTTGGCTCTGGCGGTGGCCTGTATGGCGATCTCAACTATACCGCGGACACCTGCCGTCAATGCAAAGAGCCGCAATGCATGAACGTCTGCCCGATTGGTGCGATTACCTGGCAGCAGAAAGAAGGCTGTATTACCGTCGATCATAAACGTTGTATTGGCTGTAGCGCCTGTACTACGGCATGCCCGTGGATGATGGCCACCGTAAATACCGAAAGTAAAAAATCCTCGAAATGTGTGTTATGCGGTGAATGCGCAAACGCCTGCCCAACAGGGGCGTTAAAAATTATCGAGTGGAAAGATATTACTGTGTGAATCTTGCAAAGGAAAAAATCATGGCTAACGGTTGGACAGGTAATATATTAAGAGTCAATCTCACGACAGGAAATATTACCCTCGAAGATTCCAGTAAGTTTAAAAGTTTTGTCGGTGGCATGGGCTTCGGCTACAAAATTATGTATGACGAAGTACCGCCAGGCACGAAACCTTTCGATGAAGCGAATAAATTAGTTTTTGCTACCGGCCCATTAACTGGATCTGGTGCCCCCTGTAGTTCTCGCGTAAATATCACCTCACTTTCTACTTTTACCAAAGGAAATTTAGTCGTCGATGCCCATATGGGGGGCTTTTTTGCAGCGCAAATGAAATTCGCTGGATACGACGTCATTATTATCGAAGGGAAAGCGAAATCACCGGTATGGCTGAAGATTAAAGATGACAAAGTTAGCCTTGAAAAAGCCGATTTCTTATGGGGAAAAGGGACGCGCGCAACGACTGAAGAAATTTGTCGCTTGACCAGTCCGGAAACCTGTGTGGCGGCTATTGGTCAGGCTGGGGAAAACCTTGTTCCTCTCTCTGGCATGTTGAATAGCCGTAACCACAGCGGCGGTGCGGGAACTGGCGCAATAATGGGTTCGAAAAACCTGAAAGCGATTGCGGTTGAAGGGACGAAAGGGGTCAACATTGCCGATCGTCAGGAGATGAAGCGTCTCAACGATTACATGATGACTGAACTTATCGGTGCGAATAACAACCATGTCGTGCCAAGTACGCCGCAATCGTGGGCAGAGTATTCAGATCCCAAGTCACGTTGGACAGCACGTAAAGGGCTGTTTTGGGGCGCGGCTGAAGGTGGTCCGATTGAAACGGGGGAAATTCCGCCAGGCAATCAGAACACGGTCGGCTTTCGTACCTATAAATCCGTTTTTGACTTAGGTCCGGCGGCAGAGAAATACACAGTAAAAATGAGCGGCTGCCACTCTTGCCCGATCCGTTGTATGACCCAAATGAATATTCCTCGGGTGAAAGAGTTTGGCGTGCCCAGCACAGGTGGTAACACTTGTGTAGCAAACTTTGTCCATACCACCATCTTCCCGAACGGGCCGAAAGATTTTGAAGATAAAGACGATGGTCGTGTGATTGGTAACCTGGTTGGTCTGAATTTGTTCGATGACTACGGCCTATGGTGTAACTACGGGCAGTTGCATCGCGACTTTACTTATTGTTACAGCAAAGGGGTGTTCAAGCGTGTTCTGCCTGCTGAAGAGTATGCGGAAATTCGCTGGGATCAACTGGAAGCGGGTGACGTTAACTTTATTAAAGATTTTTACTACCGTCTGGCGCATCGCGTGGGTGAGTTGAGTCACCTGGCTGATGGTTCATATGCCATCGCAGAACGCTGGAATTTGGGTGAAGAGTACTGGGGCTACGCGAAAAATAAACTCTGGTCGCCGTTTGGCTATCCGGTTCACCATGCCAATGAAGCGTCAGCGCAAGTCGGTTCCATTGTTAACTGTATGTTCAACCGTGACTGCATGACGCATACCCATATCAATTTTATTGGTTCCGGCTTGCCATTGAAACTGCAGCGTGAAGTGGCGAAAGAGCTTTTTGGTTCTGAAGATGCTTACGATGAAACCAAAAACTACACACCGATCAATGACGCAAAAATTAAATATGCTAAGTGGTCGCTGTTGCGGGTCTGTTTGCATAACGCCGTCACCCTGTGCAACTGGGTCTGGCCAATGACCGTTTCGCCGCTGAAAAGCCGTAATTACCGGGGCGATCTGGCACTTGAAGCCAAATTCTTCAAAGCGATCACTGGCGAAGATATGACTCAGGAAAAATTAGATTTAGCTGCAGAGCGTATCTTTACGTTGCATCGCGCCTACACGGTAAAACTGATGCAAACCAAAGATATGCGTAATGAACACGATCTTATCTGTTCCTGGGTATTCGACAAGGATCCGCAGATCCCGGTCTTTACTGAAGGTACAGACAAAATGGATCGTGACGATATGCATGCTTCGCTCACGATGTTCTACAAAGAAATGGGCTGGGACCCACAGCTTGGTTGTCCGACCCGCGAAACATTGCAGCGTCTGGGGCTGGAAGATATTGCCGCCGATCTGGCAGCACACAATCTACTGCCTGCGTAAGGAATGGGAGAGATGAACCATCAGGATGAATTGCCGTTAGCGGAAGTCAGCGAAATTGATGAGGCGAAGCGGCAATGGTTGCAGGGGATGCGTCACCCCGTTGATACGGTAACCGAACCAGAACCGGCTGAAATCCTGGCAGAGTTCATTCGCCAGCATTCTGCGGCTGGGCAGCTGGTGGCGCGCGCTGTGTTTCTCTCGCCGCCCTATTCGGTTGCAGAAGAGGAACTGTCAGTTTTGCTGGAAAACATTAAGCAGAACGGAGACTACGCGGATATCGCTTGTATGACGGGAAGCCAGGATGATTACTATTACTCAACGCAGGCCATGAGTGAAAACTACGCGGCGATGTCTTTGCAAGTTGTGGAGCAGGACATTTGTCGCGCCATTGCACACGCCGTTCGTTTTGAGTGCCAGACGTATCCTCGTCCTTACAAAGTCGCCATGCTGATGCAAGCGCCATATTACTTCCAGGAAGCGCAGATTGAAGCCGCGATCGCCACGATGGATGTTGCACCTGAATATGCCGATATACGGCAGGTGGAGTCATCGACGGCAGTGTTGTACTTGTTTAGCGAGCGATTTATGACCTATGGCAAGGCGTATGGCTTATGCGAATGGTTCGAGGTAGAGCAGTTTCAGAACCCCTGAAATTTCAGGGGGATGTCATGGATAGGGTGGACAGTTGCAGCCACTGCATTAGGGGATAATCAGATGTCCTTCACTCGACGCAAATTTGTTCTGGGGATGGGAACAGTAATCTTTTTTACTGGTTCTGCGTCTTCTCTGTTAGCGAATACGAGGCAAGAAAAGGAAGTTCGGTATGCCATGATTCATGACGAGTCACGGTGCAATGGCTGTAATATCTGCGCCCGCGCATGCCGTAAAACTAACCACGTCCCCGCTCAGGGAAGCCGTTTATCGATAGCACACATTCCAGTCATCGATAACGACAATGGAACGCAGTATCACTTTTTTCGCCAGTCATGTCAGCACTGCGAAGATGCTCCTTGCATCGACGTTTGCCCGACAGGGGCGTCGTGGCGTGATGAGCAGGGGATCGTGCGGGTAGAAAAATCGCAGTGCATCGGCTGCAGTTATTGCATTGGCGCTTGCCCGTACCAGGTTCGCTACCTTAACCCTGTCACTAAAGTGGCAGATAAATGTGATTTCTGCGCTGAGACCCGACTGGCAAAAGGCTTTCCGCCCATTTGCGTCAGTGCCTGCCCGGAACACGCATTGATCTTTGGTCACGAAGATAGCCCAGAAATTCAGGCGTGGTTGCAGGAAAATAAATACTATCAATATCAGCTACCTGGCGCCGGGAAACCGCATCTGTATCGCCGGTTCGGTCAACATTTGATTAAAAAGGAAAATGTATGAACCCGTCGCAACATGCTGAACAGTTTCAGAGCCAGTTGGCGAACTATGTGCCACAGTTCACCCCCCAATTTTGGCCGGTGTGGTTGATCATTGCCGGACTATTGCTGGTTGGGATGTGGTTGGTGCTGGGGCTACATGCCTTGCTTCGTGCTCGTGGCGTGAAGAAATCAGCCACCGATCATGGTGAGAGGATTTATCTTTACAGCAAAGCGGTCAGATTATGGCACTGGTCGAATGCGTTACTCTTTGTATTGTTGCTGGCAAGTGGGCTGATAAATCACTTTGCGCTGGTGGGCGCAACTGCGGTTAAAAGTCTGGTTGCGGTGCATGAAGTTTGCGGATTTTTGTTACTGGCATGCTGGCTCGGCTTTGTTCTGATCAATGCCGTTGGGGGTAATGGTCACCACTATCGCATTCGTCGTCAGGGGTGGCTGGAGCGAGCGGCAAAACAAACGCGATTCTATTTGTTTGGCATTATGCAGGGGGAAGAACATCCTTTCCCGGCAACAACCCAGTCTAAATTTAATCCCTTACAGCAGGTTGCCTATGTTGGTGTCATGTATGGATTGCTGCCGTTGTTACTATTGACGGGGCTGCTGTGTCTCTATCCGCAAGCCGTGGGAGATATGTTTCCTGGCGTAAGATACTGGTTATTGCAGGCGCATTTTGCTCTGGCATTTATAAGCCTCTTTTTTATCTTCGGTCATCTTTATCTTTGCACCACGGGGCGTACGCCACACGAAACCTTTAAAAGCATGGTCGATGGCTATCACCGGCACTAACGAATGATCATTACACGAGCAGACCTGCGAGAATGGCGTATCGGAGCGGTGATGTATCGCTGGTTTCTGCGCCATTTCCCACGCGGCGGTAGTTATGCCGATATTCATCATGCACTGATTGAGGAAGGATATACGGACTGGGCGGAGAGTCTGGTTGAGTATGCGTGGAAAAAATGGCTGGCGGATGAAAACTTCGCGCATCAGGAAGTTTCTTCTATGCAAAAACTGGCCACAGATCCCGGAGAGAGAGCATTTTGCAGTCAGTTTGCCCGCAGCGACGATCATGCTCGCATCGGCTGTTGTGAGGATAATGCCAGAATCGCAACTGCTGGGTATGCCGCGCAAATTGCCAGTATGGGTTATAGCGTGCGGATTGGAAGTGTCGGCTTTAACAGTCACATTGGCAGCTCCGGTGAACGCGCACGGGTTGCTGTAACCGGTAATTCTTCGCGGATAAGCAGCGCTGGAGATAGTAGTCGGATTGCGAATACCGGAATGCGAGTACGCGTTTGTACATTGGGTGAACGGTGTCATGTCGCCAGTAATGGTGACCTGGTGCAAATCGCCAGCTTTGGCGCAAACGCCAGAATTGCCAACAGCGGCGACAATGTACACATCATTGCCAGCGGTGAAAATTCAACGGTAGTGAGCACGGGCGTGGTCGACTCAATTATTCTCGGGCCAGGAGGAAGCGCCGCACTGGCATATCATGACGGCGAAAGAGTTCGCTTCGCCGTCGCCATTGAAGGTGAAAACAATATTCGAGCCGGAGTCCGCTATCGCCTTAATGAACAGCATCAGTTTGTTGAGTGCTGATAGCTTTACATTTGATTAAACGAAAGACGCCGACGAGCACGGGATGCAGGTTTTACGACCGCCCGAGCCATCGCCTCTCCAATTTCTGCACATGCCGTAAGTCCCTGAACGAAAGGCTGGTCGTGCATCAACCAGGGCAACGCGCCGAACGCTACGCGCCCACGAATATCTTCGGGTTGCTGTAACGTATAATCTTCGCCAACATCAGGGATTTCATCCCCTGTTTTCTGTAATTGTTCGCGTAGTCCAGGGAAAGGAATATCTTTCACTTTAAGCGGACGCTGCCCACGGGCATCAATAAAAACGTCAAACGAGTAGCTATTGTCTTCCGTTTTCAGGACGGTGCGCGACTCATTAATTTCCATTTCGTAGTCTTCACCGAGGGCGAGAATATGAATGATTCCCGCTTCACGTAAGGCCAGTAGTCGACGAATAGACTCTGAAGGGATTGTCGCATAATTATCGATGAAAACCCGGGCAAGGCCTTTACTGAACCGTTTATGGTCGTGTTCATTCAGATGAGGAACAATTTCCTGTACGGCTTCATGCAGGCGCAGAATGACATAACGCCAGGGAACAGTATGATTTTCTCGTTTATTGCGTTCGACCTCCTGGAGATTTTTTTCTGCCCAGTCGAATGGGTCGCGTTGTTTGCGCTCGGCAAACCAGGCTTGAGCAAAGGAATCGACATTCAGGCTTTCTAAGGCTATGCGTTGGCTCCAGTCTGGATCAGCAAATTTGATTTCCTCTACTATCAATCTAAATACCCGATCCAAAAGGCCCTCTTCGCCTTTTTGAATCTCAGCATTTAATGCTTGATCAGTGACGATGTGTAAGGGCTCGTAGGGAATAGGGCAATAGAAATCGGCTTCGGGTAAAATACCTGTGCGCGACATTAACGTAATATTTAGCTTTTCACTTGCGTTATCGCGGTGAAAAATGACGTGTTGTTTATCATCTTCAATGAACGAACCATGCTGAATAGCCACTGCCATTGCCGCATCCAGTCCGCTCAAGGATGTTCCCATAATACCCACGTTACACGCATCGACCTTTGCTTCCATCAGGCCTGACCACGGGCTGGGAAAATACGTTCTGGTTGCTTCTTCTTCATCAGGCCAGACGTGCCCCGTTGCGATCACCACTAAATCAAACGTCTCGCTGGGTAAATCCAGATTTGTAGCGAGCATGACGCCAGCATTTGTAATTTGCAGATCGGTAACCTGGCATGATTCATAAACAGCCACTGCAAATTTTTGCTGTCGTGCCTGGTCTACTAATCGTAAAAATTGATCGCGGAAATATTCGCCCAGCAGAATTCGCGGTAAAAACTGACGATCGTGCAAGGTTTCTTTTTTAACGCCATAACGCTGGAGATGGCTGGCTTCTTGCTTTTGTAGCCATTCGAGATACGTGCAATAAATCGGCGGTATTTCAATACTGGCAATGTTTGCCAGCATCAGTTTTGAGTTTTCATCATCACTGTATGGCATCCCGACACCGGCTTCGTCAGCCTGCTCGAAGATAGAAATAGAAAGTGGCGTTTGTTGCTGTAGAAGCGAGAATAAGGTGTAGATCCCCGTAGGCCCGGCACCCACAATAGCAATTGTTTTCATTGTTACTTACCTGTACGCATTCTTTCGAATTTAGTGTTATCAGGTAAGTTTGGTTGAGATTTTTAGAATTTGAGAAATTTCAGACAGGGATGAAAAGGGCACTAACCGCCCTTGATTAAAATCTGTCAGGCAAGTTTTGCCTGATTGAATTGACTCAGTGACACATTGACATCGAAAACTTTGGCGACAACTTCCTCAACGCCAAGATTTTTCAGTCGGGCAGTATGTTTTTCCAGATAGGTAAGGGCGCTTTTTTCATCAGAGAAAAGGTAGATCCCACCGGCTTCGTGGTTCTTTTCACTTTCTGTCCAAACCTTCCACAGAAAACCAGGTTCCTGATTAATCGACTCAGCAAGCGGTTTAAGCTGCTCAGCCATTGCGTCGCCAAATGGGCCATTAAAAGCAAAATGAAGTTGTAACAAAGTTGCCATAGCGATTCTCCTTCTGATAACGCATACGAAGACAGTGTAGATCTTTTAACGTATTGGATACATAGAAGAAACAGAGGGAAAAAAGGAGAAGACCAGATTAAGAAAATCTGGTGCGTCCGAGTGGACTCGAACCACCGACCCCCACCATGTCAAGGTGGTGCTCTAACCAACTGAGCTACGGACGCAGGATGGTGCGTTCAATTGGACTCGAACCAACGACCCCCACCATGTCAAGGTGGTGCTCTAACCAACTGAGCTATGAACGCAACGTTGTAGGTGACAACGGGGACGAATATTAGCGGCAGAGTGGGAAGGTGGCAAGAGGCAAAACGTAATTTTCTGCGCTATTTCGACCGTTTGCAGAGCTTTTAAGCAAATTGGCTATATTTTGTTGATTTGCAAGGGCGATTTTTATTCAGGATCGCATTTACATCTGATACAACCCAATAATCCGTGTATCAGAGTTTAAACAGAGTTGTTTGCCACCATCTCAAATCTGTCGTGGATAAATCCTTCGTAGCCTTTACACTTAGGTAGCAATAAAGGCACACAGATGCAGCAAAGGAATAAATCATGGGATCTGATGCGAAAAACTTGATGAGCGACGGGAACGTGCAAATTGTTAAGACCGGCGAGGTTATTGGCGCGACGCAACTTACTGAAGGCGAGTTGATTGTTGAAGCTGGCGGAAGAGCCGAAAATACCGTGGTCACGGGGGCTGGCTGGTTGAAAGTGGCAACCGGTGGGATAGCCAAATGCGCACAGTACGGTAACAATGGCACGCTATCGGTCAGCGACGGTGCCATTGCCACAGATATTGTTCAGTCCGAGGGAGGCGCAATTAGTCTCTCTACGCTCGCTACGGTTAATGGCCGCCATCCCGAAGGTGAATTCAGCGTTGATAAAGGTTATGCCTGCGGTTTGTTGCTGGAAAATGGCGGTAACCTGCGTGTACTGGAAGGCCATCGCGCGGAAAAAATTATTCTCGATCAAGAGGGTGGCCTGTTGGTCAATGGGACAACCTCAGCGGTCGTGGTAGATGAAGGTGGTGAATTGTTGGTGTATCCAGGTGGGGAAGCCAGCAATTGTGAGATTAATCAGGGCGGCGTTTTTATGCTGGCGGGGAAAGCCAATGATACGTTGCTTGCTGGTGGCACCATGAATAATCTCGGTGGTGAAGACTCTGACACTATTGTTGAGAATGGAGCCATCTATCGTCTGGGGACGGATGGTCTTCAGCTCTACAGTTCCGGTAAGACGCAAAACCTGTCCGTTAATGTGGGTGGTCGGGCTGAAGTGCATGCTGGTACGCTGGAAAACGCGGTAATACAAGGTGGGACAGTGATTTTGTTGTCACCCACCAGCGCGGACGAAAATTTTGTCGTAGAGGAAGATCGCGCACCGGTTGAACTGACCGGTAGTGTTGCATTACTGGACGGCGCTTCAATGATTATTGGCTATGGCGCAGATCTGCAACAATCAACGATTACTGTACAGCAGGGCGGTGTGTTGATTCTCGACGGCAGTACGGTAAAAGGTGACAGTGTCACTTTCAGTGTTGGTAACATCAATCTGAATGGCGGAAAACTGTGGCTGATCACTGATGCGGCAACGCAGGTGCATCTGAAAGTGAAACGCCTGCGTGGAGAGGGAGCGATTTGCCTGCAAACCAGTGCGAAAGAAATTTCACCTGACTTCATCAATGTGAAAGGGGAAGTTACTGGTGATATACACGTTGAGATAACAGATGCCAGTCGGCAAACTCTGTGTAACGCACTGAAACTACAGCCAGACGAAGACGGGATTGGCGCAACGCTCCAGCCTGCGTAAAAACACAGGCGCAACCCGTGAAGGTTGCGCCTTGTCTTTACTAGCGAGCTGCTCGTTGCAGAATGATGGCTGACGGCAGACGTTGCAGGAACCGCATACGCAGCATCATCATAATGGCTGCCGAAGTCAGGCCAATAATAAAGCCTATCCAGAAGCCTGCTGGCCCCATAGGTTCAACGACCAGATCGGTCAGTGCCAGAATATAGCCGCTTGGCAAGCCCAGCACCCAGTAAGCCGTAAAGGTGATATAGAAAATGGAACGCGTATCTTTATAACCACGCAAAATCCCACTGCCAATCACCTGGATAGAGTCAGAAATCTGATATACCGCCGCCAGCAACATCAAATGCGCAGCCAGCGTTACAACCTCGGGATTGTCGTTGTACAACAGGGCGATTTGCTCCCGCAGTGAAACCGTGAATATGGCTGTCAGGGTTGCCATACAGACACCCACCATAAGCCCGGTCCGCGCAGCGGTTTGCGCATCCAGCGTTGAGCCCTGACCCAGACGATAACCTACGCGGATGGTTACCGCTGCCGCCAGCGACATGGGAAGTACGAACATCAGTGAACTAAAGTTCAGGGCAATCTGATGTCCTGCGACATCAACAATACCGAGCGGAGACACTAACAGAGCCACGACGGCAAACAGCGTTACTTCAAAAAACAGTGCCAGCGCAATCGGCAAACCGAGTTGAATCAGTCGTTTCATAACCGCAGGATCGGGCTTCGCGGTGCCTTTTTCGTTACGAATATCGCGCATCGAGCGGGCGCGTTTAATGTAAGAAACCATGGCAAGGAACATGACCCAATACACCGCCGCTGTCGCTACGCCACAACCAACGCCACCGAGCTCTGGCATACCGAAATGACCATAAATAAAGATATAGTTCACCGGAATGTTCACCAGCAGGCCGATAAAGCCCATTACCATACCCGGCTTGGTTTTTGCCAGACCTTCACATTGGTTACGGGCAACCTGGAAGAAAAGATAGCCTGGCGCGCCCCACAGCAACGCACGCAGATAACCCACGGCTTTGTCCGCCAGAGCCGGATCGATGTTTTGCATGGAACGGATAATGTAACCCGCATTCCACAGCACCAGCATAATGAGAACGGAAACAAAACCCGCCAGCCAGAAGCCCTGTCGCACCTGATGCGCAATGCGCTCACGTCGACCGGAACCATTTAATTGCGCGATAACCGGCGTTAATGCCAGCAGCAGTCCGTGACCAAAGAGGATCGCCGGAAGCCAGATAGAAGTACCGATAGCGACCGCCGCCATGTCGGTGGCACTATAGCCGCCCGCCATCACGGTATCGACAAAACCCATCGCAGTTTGGGCGATTTGCGCGAGAATCACCGGGATTGCTAATGCTAATAACAGACGCGCTTCACTGATATACTTCTGCACGTGAACACCTTTTATTTGTAGTTATATGAGAGACTAAAAAGCCGCCTGAATGGGCAGCAAAAAGAAGAAGCAGGGGAAATTCAGTCTATTGTAGCGAGGATTTATTAATTCTCCAGTGAAAAAATAGTCATTCTTACCCCTTCACTGGTAAGGGCGTTTGCCACCTGCTATTGTGCTGAACAGAATGTCTTAACTGATTTCAGGAGTTGTAAGTATGTTTACGGGGATTGTACAGGGCACCGCAAAACTGGTGTCGATTGACGAAAAACCAAATTTTCGCACGCATGTGGTGGAGTTACCCGACCACATGCTGGACGGTCTGGAAACCGGTGCTTCCGTGGCGCATAACGGTTGTTGCCTGACCGTGACGGAAATTAACGGCAACCATGTCAGTTTTGATCTGATGAAAGAAACGTTACGCATTACTAATCTTGGCGATTTAAAAGTGGGGGATTGGGTAAACGTTGAGCGTGCGGCGAAATTCAGCGATGAAATTGGCGGACACTTAATGTCAGGTCATATTATGACCACCGCTGAAGTGGCGAAAATATTAACCTCGGAAAATAATCGTCAGATCTGGTTTAAAGTCCAGGATAGTCAGTTGATGAAATATATCCTGTACAAAGGATTTATTGGCATCGACGGTATTAGCCTGACCGTCGGCGAAGTCACGCCAACGCGTTTTTGCGTCCATTTAATTCCGGAAACACTGGAACGCACGACTCTTGGGAAGAAAAAACTCGGCGCACGCGTCAACATTGAAATCGATCCACAAACTCAGGCAGTGGTAGATACGGTAGAACGTGTACTGGCGGCACGAGAAAATGCCATGAATCAACCAGGTACACAAGCCTGATCTGAAATCGCCCCCGGAGAGGGGGCGATAGAATAGCCTTTAGCGAGCGACTCGAAGGCCGTTTTCAACACCGCGTGAGAACACGACCTGCCAGAGCTGAATATCACGGGCGCGGAAAGCACCTGCACAGGCATTCAGATAATAGGTAAACATCCGTTTAAAGCGTTCACTGTAGTTATCCGCAATTTCTGGCCATGCGGCGAGGAATCGTTCATACCACGCCATCAACGTAGTATCGTAATCAGCACCGAAGTTATGCCAGTCTTCCATCACAAAGTGGGGTTCGCTGGACTGAGCAATCTGGCGTACAGAGGGCAGGCAACCGTTCGGGAAAATATATTTATTAATCCAGGGATCAACATTCAGATCGGTTTTTTTCGAACCGATAGTATGGAGCAGGAATATACCTTCCGGTTTCAAATTACGATCCACCACCGCAAAATAGGTATCGTAATTTTTCGGTCCGACGTGCTCGAACATCCCCACAGAAACAATACGATCAAACTGGTCGTTCAGGTCACGATAATCTTGCAGCAAAATGGTGACATCCAGGCCTTCACAGCGTTCCTGAGCCATTTTTTGCTGTTCGGCAGAAATGGTGACGCCGACCACGCTTACGTCATAATTAGACGCCATGTAGTGCGCCAGTCCACCCCAGCCACAGCCAATATCCAGTACGCGCATCCCTGGTTTTAACTGCAATTTTTCACAAATCATTTTGAGCTTCGCCTGCTGGGCAGATTCCAGATTATCGGCATCTTTCCAGTAAGCACAGGAATATTGCATGAAGGGATCAAGCATGCGGCTGAACAAGTCATTACCCAAATCGTAATGCTCTTTGCCGACTATCCAGGCACGTTTTTTACTCTGCAGATTGAAGAGACGAGCGCCGGCAATACGCAGCGTGTCTTTGAAATGATGGGGAAGTTGGTTCTCGAGACCTGCGCGTAAGACTTTGCTAAAAAACATATCCAGTCGGTCACATTCCCACCAGCCATCCATATAACTTTCGCCTAACCCCAAAGAACCTTCCTGCAGAACGCGTTTAAAAAAATCGGGGTTTTTGACACGAATATCCGCCGGGGCAGAACCGTTAATGGCTATACCGGCACGGCTAAGTAATTCGTTGGCGATACGGTACCAGTTATCATCCGGTACACTGACTTCTTCTATACACGATGAACTCATAGTTTCTCCATCACTGGTCGGTGATCAGAACCTTAAAACAGCGTAGACGCTTTTTGGGCTTTGTGAGAAATCTCGCAGAAAAAACCGCGAGTCTATAATCCGACGTAGAACAGAGGGAAAGGAGGAACCCTTGCCGAAATGACCATCCATAGTGAGTCGGGAACGATCCTGTCCCCGTAATAACATAATATTTATCGTAGTTTTAACAACTCGAAATTAGTATAGGCCGCTAATTTCAATCATACAACAAAATTTTGTTAGCAGCCTAAGTATAAGTATATCGATATAGATCAGTGTGATTCGCTATGAGCGACTTCGGCATTGCCATGATTCTGGCAGCCAACTTCTTCACAACGTTGCATCATGTAACCCAGAGCGACCAGCACTACTGTTGATAACATCACGCTGGTGGTGGTGAGCAATGGCGTGCTGATACTGATAAGCCAGGAAACTACCAGACTTGCGAGGAAGCACAGACCCAGTTGCAGAGTGTTCTGCAACGCTGCGGCGCGACCGGTTGCATGTGGGAAGGGACGCAGCGCCTGGGCGACAACAATCGGGTAGATCGCACCGTTGGCAATCGCCATCACACAGAATGGGATCAGGATTTCGACCAGCGACACATGGCTAATGAAGCCCGCAGCCCAGGTCGCAATGACGCTGACAGCAAACAGTACCAGCAACCACGGTAATAACTGCTTGCCTTGCCATTTCTGCAGCGCGGCGCGACAGCCATAACCACCAATCAGAAACGCGATAGTTTGCGGGACGTAACTTAAACCAATAACTGCCGGGCTGTAACCCATTTCACTAAGGATGAACGGTGAACCGGTCAGCCATGCAAAAAAACTGGCTGAACAGGCCGCGTATATCAGCACGTTGCCGCGATAGGTTTTAGAACGTAGCAGGTCGGTAAAGGTCAGACCATCCTGACTATTGTTACGGGCCTTCGTCGTGGGTTTGAGCCAGAAAATAGGCAGAATCAGCACCACGGTAATGGCAAACAGGGTGGCGAAAATCGCCTGCCAGGAAAAATGGACCAGCAGCCAGCTTCCTAACAGAGGAGCCAATGCCGGAGACAGACCCACCAGCGGCATGATGGTCGCAAAAATACGGTTAACTTTCTGTGAAGGATAATAATCTGTCACTAATGCTTGCCAGATAACCGCCGCGGCGCAGACACCCACAGCCTGTACAAAACGCAATATCAGCAGCGTGGCGGCGTTTTCTACCCACAGCATCCCCAGACTACCTAACGCAAAAATTGTCAGGCCGATGAATAACACCGGTTTACGACCATAACGGTCGGAGAGTGGCCCCCACAGAAGCTGGGCTGCGGCAAAACCGGCAAGGAACAGACTAAGGCTGGCACTGACAGCAGACGCAGGCGTTTGCAGGTCGGCCTGTATGGCGGCGAAAGCAGGCAGATACATATCGGTTGCCAGAAAACCGAGTACGCTTAAACCTGCCAGCCAGACTAAAAATCTTTTCCCAGGTTGCATGTATATTCTCTAAATCTCTCAATTAAACACCGCCGCAAAGTGTAGGGAGTGAAATTAGTGTTGTGAAACGGTAATATTTGATGATTGGTTTCAAAAATTTTGCAGGCAGACTATGTGGTCAGAATATTCTCTGGAAGTTGTTGATGCGGTAGCGCGTAATGGTAGTTTTAGCGCCGCGGCCCAGGAGTTGCATCGCGTTCCTTCTGCGGTCAGCTATACCGTGCGTCAGCTGGAAGAGTGGCTGGCGGTGCCGCTTTTTGAACGACGTCACCGTGATGTGGAACTGACCGCTGCCGGGGCGTGGTTTCTCAAAGAAGGACGCTCTGTTGTCAAAAAAATGCAGATCACCCGCCAGCAATGTCAGCAGATAGCGAACGGCTGGCGCGGTCAGTTAGCTATCGCAGTGGATAATATTGTCAGGCCAGAGCGAACACGGCAGATGATCGTTGATTTTTATCGCCATTTTGATGATGTCGAACTTCTTGTCTTTCAGGAAGTGTTCAACGGTGTCTGGGATGCACTTTCCGACGGGCGCGTGGAACTGGCGATTGGCGCAACACGCGCGATTCCGGTAGGCGGTCGTTATACCTTCCGGGATATGGGGATGTTAAGCTGGAGTTGCGTTGTTGCCAGCCACCACCCGCTGGCGTTGATGGATGGCCCGTTCAGCGATGATACGTTGCGCAACTGGCCGTCATTGGTGCGCGAAGACACCTCGCGAACGCTACCTAAACGTATTACCTGGTTGCTGGATAACCAAAAAAGACTTGTCGTGCCTGACTGGGAATCATCGGCAACCTGTATCTCGGCAGGATTATGCATAGGGATGGTGCCAACACATTTCGCCAAACCGTGGCTTAATGAGGGGAAGTGGGTAGCACTAGAACTGGAAAACCCCTTCCCGGATTCGGCATGTTGTCTGACATGGCAGCAAAATGATATGTCGCCTGCGTTAACCTGGTTGCTTGAGTATCTCGGCGATAGTGAGACGCTGAATAAGGAGTGGCTGCGGGAGCCGGAAGAGACTCCCGCAACGGGTGATTAACGACGATAGTCGCGGAACGGGCCGTCAGCCACGGAGCGGCGTTCAATCAACCGCGGATGCACTTCAATGGACTGCGGTTCTTCACGTTTGTTGACGATACGATCCAACAGCATGTTGAACGCTGTTTCGCCCAGCGAATCTTTTGGCTGATGGATCGTGGTCAGCGCCGGCGTAAAATAGCGGGCGTTGCGCACGTTATCATAACCGATCAGCGAAACATCCTGCGGCACGCGCAGACCCATTTCATCAGCAGCACAAAGTGCGCCCATTGCCATGATATCGCCACCACAGAAGACGGCAGTAGGGCGATGCGACTGCGACAGGATTTGCTGCATGGCGCGATAACCGGATTCAGGTTCAAAGTCACCCTGCACAATCCAGCTTTGCGGCACTTTGATCATCGCTTCTTCCATCGCCTTCATAAAACCGGCAAGGCGGCCTGCGCCGGTGTTACGTTCCAGCGGGCCAGGGATAACGCCGATTTCGCGATGACCGCGTTCAATCAGATAACGCCCGGCCATGTAGCCGCCTTCGAATGCGTTATCAATGACCGCATCGGTGAAGTCAGCTTTTGCTTCACCCCAGTCCATCACCACCATTGGGATATGGCGATACTCTTCCAGCATCGCCAGCAACGGCTCTGGGTACTCAGAACACATCACCAGCAGACCATCGACGCGTTTTTGCGCCATCATCGACAGATAAGCCCGCTGTTTCTCAAGATTGTTCCACGCATTGCCCAGAATCAGGGTGTAACCTTTCTGGAAGCAATTTTTTTCGACCGCTTCAATGATCTCGGCAAAATAGGCCGCTTCGCTGCTGGTCGCCAGCAAACCGATAGACTTGGTGTGGTTAACCTTCAGGCTACGCGCCACCGCGCTAGGGGAGTAGTGTAATTCTTTGATTGCTGCCCACACGGCATTGCGCGTTTCTTCAGCGACGAAACGTGTTTTGTTGATCACGTGTGACACAGTTGTAGTTGAAACGTTTGCTCGTTTCGCTACATCTTTTATTGTTGCCATTCCATTTCACTCCAGACCCTAACTTCAGCTCCTGCAAATTCGCAAGGTAAACGTTTGCCTTTACACACCTTACGCACAACAAAAATGTTGCGGTACGCCGGAAAAACGACACGGAGCGTCAGGAAGGGGTCAATGGCCAGTACGCAAATAATGTAAGCGTGGAATTTTGGCCGATCTTGACGAAAAGGGGAAGTAGTAAAAACACTTATCATTATAAATGACGGGAGATTTTTTCATCACAGTGTGTAAAAATGCGTAATATCACTTTTTGTGTGGTAATAAAAAAGGAGAAAACTTGATGAGCACCGACCTTAAATTTTCACTGGTAACAACGATTATCGTCCTCGGTTTGATCGTGGCCGTGGGTTTGACTGCCGCGCTGCACTGATTTCCTCTCGAGGGAGCGCGTTCTCCCTCGCATCTCCTTCCTGTTTGTTAGCAAAATGGCAAAAGTGTTTTCTCTTTTTGTTATTTTCATTTTTTTGTGATTACTGTCATGCTTTCGCCACTTTAATGAATATCGCGTAATGACGCGAAGAGGTGGAGATAAGGCATGAAAATTAACTATCCGTTGCTGGCGCTGGCGATTGGCGCGTTTGGTATCGGGACAACGGAGTTCTCGCCAATGGGCTTGTTGCCCGTCATTGCGCGCGGTGTGGATGTCTCGATTCCCGCTGCCGGAATGTTAATCAGTGCTTATGCAGTTGGCGTAATGGTTGGCGCGCCGCTGATGACGCTTCTACTTTCTCATCGTGCCCGCCGCAGTGCGTTGATTTTCCTGATGGCGATTTTCACGCTTGGCAACGTACTTTCCGCCATCGCGCCGGATTATATGACCCTGATGCTTTCACGCATTTTGACCAGCCTGAATCACGGGGCATTTTTTGGTTTGGGTTCAGTCGTGGCCGCAAGCGTAGTGCCAAAACATAAACAGGCTAGCGCAGTTGCCACTATGTTTATGGGGTTAACCCTGGCAAATATCGGTGGCGTGCCGGCGGCGACCTGGTTGGGCGAAACCATCGGCTGGCGGATGTCATTTCTGGCAACAGCGGGGCTGGGCGTGATTTCAATGGTAAGTCTGTTCCTCTCATTACCTAAAGGTGGCGCAGGGGCGCGACCTGAAGTGAAAAAAGAGCTGGCGGTATTAATGCGTCCGCAGGTGCTGTCTGCATTGCTGACGACGGTGCTGGGCGCTGGTGCAATGTTTACCCTCTACACCTATATCTCTCCGGTACTGCAAAGCATTACCCACGCCACACCGGTGTTCGTCACGGCAATGCTGGTGCTGATTGGTGTCGGATTCTCTATCGGTAACTATCTCGGCGGCAAACTGGCAGATCGTTCAGTTAACGGCACGTTGAAAGGCTTTTTGTTGCTGCTGATGGTGATTATGCTGGCAATCCCGTTCCTGGCCCGCAATGAGTTCGGCGCAGCTATTAGCATGGTGGTGTGGGGAGCTGCAACCTTTGCGGTCGTACCGCCGTTACAGATGCGCGTGATGCGTGTCGCCAGTGAAGCGCCAGGTCTGTCTTCATCAGTCAATATTGGTGCCTTTAATCTTGGAAATGCGCTGGGAGCAGCTGCTGGTGGTGCGGTAATTTCCGCTGGGCTGGGATACAGTTTTGTGCCGGTGATGGGGGCGATTGTCGCGGGACTGGCATTATTGCTGGTGTTTATGTCAGCCAGAAAACAACCTGAAGCAGTTTGCGTTGCCAACAGCTAATTAAACAAAAACGCAGAAGGATAACCTTCTGCGTTACAGTTGCTGGCAACGTGCGATTTATCTTGCCGAATGCGCTGTTAACGCCTCATCCGCGTTGGCATGGTAAGCGAAGCGCATCAGATAATGTTGCATTTGCCATCAGTTATTATGCAGCGAGATTTTTCGCTACGAATTCCCAGTTCACCAGCGCCCAGAAGTGCTCCAGATAGCCAGGACGTGCATTGCGATAGTCGATGTAATAAGCGTGTTCCCAGACATCAACGGTCAGCAGCGGAGTCGCATCGGTGGTCAGTGGAGTACCCGCGTTAGAGGTTGAAACGATAGCCAGTTTGCCATCGCTGTTTTTCACCAGCCAGGTCCAGCCAGAACCAAAGTTTTTGATCGCTGCATCAGTAAACTGAGCTTTGAAATCGGCAAAGCTGCCAAAAGATGCGGCGATAGCTTCAGCGACTTTTCCAGTCGGTTCGCCACCCGCGTTCGGTGCCAGGCAGTTCCAGTAGAAAGTATGGTTCCAGACCTGAGCTGCGTTGTTGAATACGCCACCTTCAGAGCTGCGAATAATCTCTTCCAGTGATTTACCTTCAAACGCGGTACCTTTGATCAGGTTGTTCAGGTTAGTGACATAAGTCTGATGATGCTTGCCGTAGTGATACTCGATGGTTTCCGCAGAAATGTGCGGTGCCAGAGCATCTTTAGCATATGGTAGTGCAGGTAATTCGAATGACATTGCTACTCTCCTTTATTATTAATTTGCATACGTACAATAGCCTTATTGTGCGTATGGATAGGGTAGCAAATTAAAAGGTGAGACAAAAGATGAACTTACCCTGTTGCCGTAACAACAGGGTAAAGTTTTAGCGAAGTGTTTTTGGGGTCATTACCCGGCGAGCGCCAACATAGTGGCGCTGCCAGTAGTCTTCACTGAGAGAAGTGATTTGAATTTCCTGGCCCGTGCGCGGTGACTGAATAAATTTGCCGTTGCCGACATACACGCCGACATGATCGGCTGTACCGCGTCCCTGAGTACGGAAGAAGACCAGGTCGCCGTTTTTCAGTTCACTACGTTCGATTGGCGCTGCATCGCGCAGGTGATACATTTCATTCGCCGTACGCGGAATACGAATTTTCACCAAATCTTTATAAGCGTAATAAACCAGACCGCTGCAATCAAAACCGGTACGCGGTGAACTGCCACCCCAACGATATGGCTTACCAATTTGCTGCATCAGTTTATTCATTGCCACTTTTGTGGCTTTTTGCACCTTCGCTTTGTGCGCGTCGGCAAGGGTTCCTGACGCGGCATTTTTGACTTTCACACAATGCGATTTATAGCCCTTACGTTTGGTACACTTTTCGGTAAAGCTGGCTGAGGCCGTTTTATTGACGGCGTGTTTGCTGCGAGTTTTGGCGTTTTTAGAAGCGGTAATGGAAG
The DNA here is from genome assembly GCF_011754335.1 of Escherichia sp. E.sYA108. Taxonomy (NCBI): domain Bacteria; kingdom Pseudomonadati; phylum Pseudomonadota; class Gammaproteobacteria; order Enterobacterales; family Enterobacteriaceae; genus Escherichia; species Escherichia sp. E.sYA108. Next base: position 2,404,223 of record NZ_JAAQVZ010000001.1, read on the forward strand.
ATTTTTTAACGGAAGAAGCGGTTTTGCTTTTGGTCGTACTTTTACTGGCGGCTTTTTTCGCTGTTTTCTGGCTGGCTTTCTGGGTCTTTTGGGTGGTTGCCGTGCTTTTCTTTTTATCTGCTTTTTTGGTGATATGAGTGGTAGCAGAACTCTCCCTGGCTTGCTTTGAAGCATGGGCCATAGGCGTTAAAGGCAGGGTGGTAAAAAGTAAAGCACAGAGCGTGATCGAAATACGGTTTATCCGCGCCACTGAGCGTCCCTCTGTTAAGGCAGGTCTATCATGCCTGCGTCTGATTTACAAAACTTGATGATTCTAATGCATAGAAGAAGAGAAAGTTAATAGCTTTTATTGTTAAAAAATACGTTTCGTCGGCGAGCGCAAAAAAATGCAGCAGTGAAAGCTAAAAATGGTTATAAATACGCCAGTTTGCCGTGCATCAGGGAAGAAACGAATATTTGAAATGCAACAAATAGAGCAAAGGGATAAAATAGCAAAAGCGTGATGAAAATGTTATTTTCCGATGCCGCACTGACCCGCTACAATGTCAGATTACTGCCGTAAAGAAGTTTGAGGAAGCAAGACAATGAGCACCACTATCGAAAAAATCCAACGCCAGATTGCTGAAAACCCGATCCTGCTGTACATGAAAGGTTCACCGAAACTGCCGAGCTGCGGTTTCTCTGCCCAGGCAGTCCAGGCGCTTGCCGCATGTGGCGAACGTTTTGCCTATGTTGATATTCTGCAGAATCCGGACATTCGTGCGGAACTGCCGAAATATGCGAACTGGCCGACCTTCCCGCAACTGTGGGTTGACGGCGAGCTGGTGGGCGGTTGTGATATCGTGATCGAAATGTATCAGCGTGGTGAACTGCAGCAGCTGATCAAAGAAACTGCCGCTAAATACAAGTCTGAAGAGCCGGACGCGGAATAATCCGTCCTGCAATACTGACGGATGCGAACGGGCATCCGTCAGTCCTTTCTCTATCCCCAATCCAGCCCTTGTGGCGAACTTGAAAATCCCGCCTCACGTAACAGCGTAAACATCGGCGTTTGCCGGACCGGTAGGTCATTCACTTCTGTTAGCGTAAAGCGCAGCCGTGGTTCGCGACTGGACAGCGGTCGGCTGTTTAAAGGCGCGAAGAAACCAGTCGCGGGTCGCCGGTGAAAACACGTCCGGCAGGGGCGATGAAGGGTTTGGATTATTTGCCATTAACGCTATTCCCCGTGAATATCATGCATGATGCGTGGAATAGCCTCACTATAGATGCCTGAATCATTGCATGTCATCAGGCATCGACTCGATTACACCTCTTCGGCGGCAGGTAGCGGCCAGCCTCCCAGACGTTTCCAGCGGTTGACGATTTCACAAAACAGCACAGCAGTGCGTTCGGTGTCGTACAACGCGGAGTGCGCCTGGGTGCTGTCGAAGTCCATGCCAGCGGTCTGGCAAGCCTTTGACAATACGGTTTGTCCGAGTGCCAGCCCGGCCAGTGCAGCAGTGTCAAAAGTGGCGAAAGGGTGGAACGGGTTACGTTTCAGTGAGGCGCGTTCTGCGGCGGCCATCATAAAGCTGTGATCGAAATTGGCGTTGTGCGCCACCATAATGGCGCGGTTACAGCCGCTCGCTTTAATACCTTTACGTACAACTTTAAAAATTTCGTGCAGCGCCTCGTACTCGCTGACCGCGCCGCGATCGGGATCGTTCGGATCAATGCCATTGAAGGCAAGGGCCTCTGGTTGCAAATTTGCGCCGACAAATGGTTCGACGTGGAAATGTAATGTGGTGTCCGGCATCAGCCAGCCTTGTTCATCCATTTTCAGGGTGATGGCGGCAATCTCAAGCAGCGCATCGGTTTTGGCGTTAAATCCGGCTGTTTCAACATCGATCACAACAGGATAAAAACCACGAAAACGGTCGCACAGACCGGTAAGTTGAGCGTTATCGGACATCTGATTCTCTTAATACGGATAAATTGCAGCGCGCATTATGACAAATATTACTTGTCGATGCAGTAAAGATGCGGGCGCGATGAGTTCACGCCCGGCAGGAGATTAGTTGCCCAGACCGCGACCGGCGTCTTTCTCTTCGATTAATTCAATTTTGTAACCGTCCGGATCTTCCACAAATGCGATAACCGTAGTACCGCCTTTTACCGGACCCGCTTCACGGGTTACGTTACCCCCGTTTTGACGGATTTTTTCGCACGCTTCAGCGGCGTTATCTACGCTAAGCGCGATGTGACCATAAGCAGTGCCGAGTTCGTATTTATCCACGCCCCAGTTGTAGGTCAGTTCAATCACTGCTTCTTCGGTTTCCGGGCCGTAACCAACAAACGCCAGTGAGTATTTGTATTCCGGGTTTTCGCTGGTACGCAGCAGTTTCATGCCCAGCACGTTGGTATAAAAATCGATGGAGCGTTGCAGATCGCCAACGCGCAGCATGGTATGAAGAAGACGCATCTTTATATCCTCAAAATGGCTAACAGATTCAAAAAGTTGTTTTAGTATAGCGGCGGCTTTGCGCCGCTCGCAATGTTGGATTACAGCGTCGGGTAATCAGTGTAACCTTCAGCACCGCCACCATAAAAACTTTCGGCACGCTGTGGGTTAAGCTCAGCTTTGCGCTGCAAGCGGGCGACCAGATCCGGGTTCGCAATCCAGTCACGACCAAATGCTACCGCATCAATTAACCCTTTGCCGATCAGCGTTTCAGCTTTTTCTACTGTGTATGCACCTGCGCCGATAATCGGACCGTGGAAACGGGCGCGTACTTTTTCGCGAAACGCATCAGTATATGGTTCACCTCCCGCCCAATCTGGTTCTGACATATGAAGATAAGCAATGCCGCGTTTACCCAGTTGTTCAATCAGATACAGTGCATCGGCTTCTTCATTCGGGCCGTTATCCGTGTTCTGGAAAGTACCGATTGGCGAAATGCGAATGCCAATGCGATCGGCACCCCATTCTTCAATCCCGGCATCGACCACTTCCAGCACCAGACGCGCGCGATTTTCCACGCTGCCACCGTACTGATCGGTACGATGGTTTGAAGAAGGGGAAAGGAACTGATGCAGCAAATAACCGTGAGCAGAGTGGAGCTCTACCAGATCAAAACCGGCTTCACGCGCGTTAGCAATGGCCTGACGGAAATCATTGACGATACCCGGAATCTCTCCCAGTTCAAGCGCACGCGGCATGGATGTTTCAACACGGATCGCCTGACCATTTTCATCGCGCAGAGAAGTACGTGTTCCCGCGCTAAGTGCTGAAGGCGCTACCGGTGCCTGACCGCCAGGTTGCAGGCTGGCGTGAGAAATGCGTCCGGTGTGCCACAGCTGTACGGCCATATGACCATTTTCAGCATGAACGCCAGCGGTAATTTTTTTCCATGCGGCAATTTGTTCCTGGCTATGGATGCCAGGTGCACCTGCGTATCCTTTTGCCTGGGCAGAAATTTGCGTGGCTTCGCTAATAATCAAACCGGCACTGGCACGTTGGCGATAGTATTCCGCCATCAACGGGGTAGGGATGTCACCCGGTTCAATACTGCGCAGACGCGTCAGCGGTGCCATAAAAATACGATTTGCCGCCGTGATCGCGCCCACTTTCAGTGGGGAATACAGTTTTTCAGATGACATAAAGGCTCCCGGTCGTCTGGTGATAAAAAATGCCTGCTAAACGGCAGGCGTCGCAATAATGTTTTTTACATGGGCCAGCGCGTTTTCCAGTGGCTCGAAACTGCGCGAAATTTTGGCCTGCAGATTCGCGCCAAGCCACAGTGCGTAAAGCACTTGTGCCTGTTGCAGCGGTTCGCCACAAAAGGTTAAACAATGGTTCTCACGGCCATTTTCCAGCGCCTGAGAGAGCAGGGCGATCACGCCGCGAGCCCCTTTATCCATTGCGCTGCGCATATCTTCTGACAGATCGCACACTTCGGCAGAGAGTTTTACTGTCAGGCAACCACTGATGGTTCCATGTTGGCAAAACTGGTTCAGTGTTTGCTGGTAATAAGCCAGTATGCGGTCGCGGTAGTTACCTTCGCCGGATTGCAGCAACTCAGTCAGTCGCTGGTGATATGCGGCGTAATGGCGCTCAAGCATAGCAACGCCAAACGCTTCTTTAGAACGAAAGTAGTGATAGAAGGACCCTTTCGGCACTTCAGCGGTTTTTAGGAGTTCGCTTAGCCCCATCCCGGTGAATCCACGTTGCAGGCAAAGTTGCTCGCCCGTCGCCAGGAGATGTTCGCGAGTATCATGTTCGGTGTGTTTGTTCATGCGTTGGAGTGTAGTAGACCAGTCGGTCTAGTGCAAGCAAAGTTGCTACTTTGGACATTAACAGCTTCAATAATGGTAATAATCTTATCTGAGGAGGGCGAGGTGACGGAGCAATTAGAGTTCTTTCCCGTCCAGAGCCCGTGCCGGGGAATTTGCCAGTCTGACGAACGGGGATTTTGTCGCGGCTGTTTTCGTAGCCGGGATGAGCGTTTTAACTGGAATAAGATGAGCGATGGCGAAAAACAAGAAGTGTTGCGCCTTTGTCGGCAGCGATTAATGCGCAAATTACGTGTAAATAAGCCAGCGCCATCAGACGAACCGGAGCAACCATCACTCTTTTGACCCTAATCTTGCGTATACTCCTCTCATATCTGATAAGAGGAAGCGATTATGGTTCAGCGTATTACTATTGCGCCGCAAGGCCCGGAGTTTTCCCGTTTTGTGATGGGCTACTGGCGATTGATGGACTGGAACATGTCCGCCCGCCAGTTGGTCAGTTTTATTGAAGAGCATCTGGATCTCGGCGTGACCACCGTGGACCATGCTGATATTTATGGTGGCTATCAGTGCGAAGCGGCGTTTGGCGAGGCGCTGAAACTGGCACCTCACCTGCGTGAACGGATGGAAATCGTCAGTAAATGCGGTATCGCGACGACCGCGTGTGAAGAAAACGTCATTGGCCATTACATCACTGACCGCGATCACATCATTAAGAGCGCCGAACAGTCGCTAATTAATCTCGCGACCGATCATCTGGATCTGCTGTTAATCCACCGACCAGACCCGTTAATGGATGCCGATGAAGTGGCGGACGCCTTTAAACATCTGCATCAGAGCGGCAAAGTGCGTCATTTTGGTGTATCAAACTTTACACCTGCGCAATTTGCGCTGTTGCAATCACGCCTGCCATTTACTCTTGCCACTAATCAGGTGGAAATATCCCCGGTGCATCAGCCGTTACTGCTGGATGGCACGCTCGACCAACTGCAACAACTGCGTATTCGTCCGATGGCGTGGTCCTGCCTTGGTGGTGGTCGTCTGTTTAATGATGATTATTTCCAGCCGCTGCGTGATGAACTGGCTGTGGTGGCAGAGGAGTTAAACGCGGGCTCGATTGAACAGGTAGTTTACGCCTGGGTACTACGTTTACCGTCGCAGCCGCTGCCAATTATCGGCTCAGGTAAAATTGAGCGCGTACGGGCAGCTGTCGAAGCAGAAACACTGAAAATGACCCGTCAACAATGGTTTCGTATCCGTAAAGCGGCACTAGGTTACGACGTACCGTAAGCACTTTTAGGAATAGCCGCCGTTCAAAAATGTGTCACTGGTTTACACTTATTCAGGAATGCACAATGAACGGAGGTCCTATGAAACGTTTTAGTCTGGCCATTCTGGCGCTGGTTGTTGCGACCGGCGCACAAGCTGCCAGTGAAAAAGTCGAGATGAACCTCGTCACGTCGCAAGGGGTTGGGCAGTCAATTGGTAGCGTCACCATTACTGAAACCGATAAAGGTCTGGAGTTTTCGCCCGATCTGAAAGCATTACCTCCCGGTGAACATGGCTTCCATATTCATGCCAAAGGAAGCTGCCAGCCAGCCACCAAAGATGGCAAAGCCAGCGCCGCAGAATCCGCAGGCGGGCATCTTGATCCACAAAATACCGGTAAACATGAAGGGCCAGAAGGTGCCGGGCATTTAGGCGATCTGCCTGCACTGGTAGTCAATAATGACGGCAAGGCGACCGATGCCGTCATCGCGCCTCGTCTGAAATCACTGGATGAAGTCAAAGACAAAGCGCTGATGGTCCACGTTGGCGGCGATAATATGTCCGATCAACCCAAACCGCTGGGCGGTGGCGGTGAACGCTATGCCTGTGGTGTAATTAAGTAATTAAGAAGCCAGCGTACCTTGCGGCGGTGCTTGCTCAAGTTGCGAAAGCGAGCAGTACAGCCGCCAGACAATTGCCGCTAGTTCTCGGGCGGCAGGTTGATGATGACGGGCAAGGCTGTCGCAAATTCGCTGTAATTCTTCAAGTGTGGCCGCCAGTGATTTTTGCTGAACGCCACGCTCACTCATCACTCCCCGCAACAGTGAAATACAGTTATCCCGTACTCGCGATAACGGATCGGAACGCGATTCCCAGTCGCGCAATTGCCAGACAACATGAGAACAGTTCAGCAACACTACACCCCAGCGTAATAACCAACGGCGAGCCAGCGCATCCTGGCTGTTACTCAACTGACTGACGTGATGATAAGTGAGCGATTCAAATTCGCTTTCACTCAGTGTTGGATGGCGGCTTAGTTGATCGACAAAATCCCGGCGCAGCGCGCGAATATGGCGGCGGCTTTTACGAGCATCCGATCCTGGACGCAGAATGGCGAACGCTAACCACGCCAACGCGACGCCAACAATTTTTGCCAGATTATCGTTAAGAAAATCAGCAAAATCATACACGGGGGGATTAGTGACAGCGATAAACGAACCCATAAAAACAATCAGTTGCCCCCACAGTGCGGCAAATTTGGACATCTGCAATTTAAGAAGCTGCATCGTCGCCAGCAGTGGAAAGAGAAACAGTAAAAATTGCCACAGATCGCTAATCTGCACCATCAGGCCAAATTTGACCACAAAGCTGAATAGCGAAAGTAACACCAGCGTGCGCATCAGCAGTGACAACGACTTAAACGGTGCCGCGACGGCGGAGTAGAGTACGCAGCTAATCGCTGCCAGCGTTAATGCATTGGCACCTGCATCCCATTGCGAAGCAATACTCCATGCGCCAATCATCATCAACGTACAAAATGTACGCAGCCCGCTCCACATAGCTTCGGCGTTATCGGTATGACGAGCCAGGCCGGATGTCCGTGGGAGTCTGGCACGATCATCTACACCGCTTTGCAGACGATGTAATTCCTGACTACTTTGCAGATAAAGGCGGCAAAAATAACGTAGTCGCTGCCAGAAGGCGATGTGCCGGTAGTCGGCGACGTTGGTCGGGCGTAGTGGGGAGATAATACGTGTGACGGTGTAAACATCTGTTTGCGAACTGGCGAGCGCCGTCAGCAGCTGTTCGAGAATTTCTCGCGTGGCATCTGGCGGTGAGGGCCAGTTGAGCAACATACGTCGCAGGCTGGAGATGACACTGGTCATACGTAATTGCTGGTGGAGTAGCGCATTAAGGCGTGCGTTTTGCTGGCGAAAACGATAGTGGCTCCAGAAAGCCTGGATACGCAGCAAATTCATGGTCAGTATCTGCCCAATCACCCCTTCATGTGCAGCACGAATGGCATCGGTTGTTTCAGGCCGCCAGAGTAAACTGGCATGTTCCAGTAATCGGGCGTGCATGTTTTTCAATGCGGTTAAAAGGGCTGTAGCATCGGAACTGCTCGGCAGGATCATCATCATCATGCCGCCGCACAAAATACCGACTATCACCTCGCAAACACGCGCCTGAGCGATATCCCACAGCTGGCTGGCCTCAGTAATATTAACCATCGGAAAGGCGATGATGGCAGCCGTGTAGCCCGCCAGTTGAAATGCATACGCGACGTTATTCGTGAAGTGCGCACAGGCCCAGGTACAAAAGCCAAGCCACGCCGACATGCTCAATAGAAAAAACCACGGCTCATTGAGCGTATGTCCGGCAAGAAGCAGTGCCGCAATGGCTCCGAGCAAACTGCCAGCGATGCGTCCGAGGCTTTTGCTGATGACACCGCCAACGGTGGGAAAGCTAACCACCGCAGCCGAGGTCATCGCCCAATAGGGCTCATCAAGATTCAAATAATAGGCAACCGTCAGCGCCAGACACATGGCAATGGTATTGCGTAACGCATAACGCCATTGCGCCAGCGTGGCCCTGAACCAGGGCAAATTGCGCAAGGACCATGACGATGCGTTCATTATTGACCTACGGCAATGCTACAGGTGGTGCCCGACACCAGCGTGACATCGCCTGGGACTTTATCCAGCGTAAAGCGGACGGGAACGCGTTGGGCGAGGCGAACCCAGGGGACGTTAGGTTTCACATCCGGAATAAGGCTTGAGTCACTTTCAACGCTCTGATCATAAATCGCCCGACCGATACTGGACACGTGACCCTGTAACGTTTTGTTATCACTATAGAGGGTAATTTGTGCTGGTGCACCTTCGCGGATATGGCGCAACTTGGTTTCTTCAAAATAACCAATGACGTAAAACGAGTGGCTGTCGACAAGGGCAAACAGCGGTTTCCCGGTGTCAGCGTAGTCGCCGATGCGGGTAGTGAGATTAGTCACCCATCCACTCACCGGGGCGCGAATTTCCGTTTGTGCCAGTTGCCATTGTGCCTGTTTCAGCGTCGCCTGTGCGGCATCAACGCTGGCCTGCATCGCTTTAACATTGAGGTTAGCGGTATCGAGTTCTTCGGCAGAAATAAAATTTTGTGAGAGATGACGACGACGATTCGCTTCGTTATTGGCTTTTGCGAGGTCAGATTGCGCTTTCGCCAGCTGAGCCTGTGCGTTCAGCTCGGCGATCTGAAAGGGCGTTTTATCGATCGTGAGCAGAAGATCCCCCGCGTTAACCAGCTGGTTGTCTTTTATATTCAGCTCAATAATACGTCCCGACACCTGTGGGGTGATAGAAACCTGTTCTGCGCGTATTTTCCCGTCGCGTGTCCACGGAGATTGCATGTAATAATTCCACAGCCACCATCCGGCAAGAACCGCAACTACCGCTACAATGATTGTTGAGAAATACTTAATTGTTTTAATTGACATAGTTACCACGCAATCAGTATTGCCAGAGCAAGGCAAACGCAAATCGCAAACAGCGATAAATCCATTAACAAGGGATGCCAGATGTCACCAGCGTAGATCCAGCCACGAAGCAGGCGGTGTATGACAAGCCAGATGACGAATCCAAACGCGAAGGCTTTGAAAAACGGAGGAAAGTAGACGGATGCACCGAACACCAGATCTTGTAAGGGCAATCCTGTTGCATTGAGCATAAACTTCACAAAGTAGATTCCTTTACGACAGAATATATTGCGTTAGATTAATAAATATTCTTTAAGTGCGAAAAATTTACGCGCAATTTCTGAAAAATATGTCTGACGGTAACCAAATGCAGCAATACATTTGTTTTAGCAATACAATTGCTGCACACTATTCTAAAAGCCGCATAATATCTTAGCAAGCTAATTATAAGGAGATGAAATTGGAATCGCCACTAGGTTCTGATCTGGCACGGTTGGTGCGCATATGGCGTGCTCTGATAGACCATCGCCTGAAACCGCTGGAGTTAACACAAACCCATTGGGTTACGTTACACAATATCCATCAGTTACCTCCAGACCAGTCGCAAATTCAACTGGCAAAAGCGATTGGCATCGAGCAGCCATCACTGGTCCGTACGCTGGACCAACTGGAAGAAAAAGGGTTAATTTCGCGTCAAACTTGTGCCAGCGATCGTCGGGCTAAACGTATTAAACTGACGGAAAAGGCAGAGCCATTGATCAGCGAAATGGAAGCCGTTATTAACAAAACCCGCGCGGAAATTTTACATGGCATCTCCGCAGAGGAACTGGAACAACTGATTAAGCTCATCGCAAAACTTGAGCATAATATCATTGAGTTACAGGCCAAAGGGTGAAATGAAGGGGGCGTGTGGTCAGTAACCTGACCACACGCAAACTTATTTAGCGCGGGGAAACGGTCACCTGACTGCCATTGCTGGCCAGTACGACACGTTGGCCTGGAGAGAAATGAGTGTTCCCTTGTTTCTGTACCACCATGATGGTGTTGCCATCATCTTTACGAATTTCCAGCTCGACACCCTGCGTTTTGTTCATTGCACTCTGTACGCCCTGACCGGCTACACCACCTGCAACAGCCCCTGCTGCAGTAGCCAGAGAACGCCCGGTTCCGCCGCCAATAGTATTTCCCAGGAAACCACCAAGTACAGCACCACCAATTGCGCCGATAACGTTGGAATCATCACCGCCCTGAATCTGTACCTGACGTACATTAACGATGGTGCCATAGCTGACATTCTGTACTTGTTTCGCTTCAGAAGCGGTATAAACATCCCCTGACAGGGTGTCGTTATTAACACAACCGACAAGAGACAGACCTACCATTGAAACAACCAATACGCGTTTAATCATTGAAAAATCTCCTGTTCACCATGAAACGCCACGCAAGCATCCCTCATGGTCAAAGTATATGGCATATGTGAATCCATGGTTACATGTTCTACCAAATATGAGCAAATCATAATGAAAGTAGGATCAACCAATTATAAACAAAATATTCATGATGATTATTGATTTGAAGATAATGTTTTACTACCAACGGTAAAAATTGGTCATTCCGCATGGTATTCACGAAAAGTTTATGTTTGAGTGGTGCGCAAACGTCAGATTGAAAAAGGATGAACTATGAAATCGGGCCGCTTTATTGGCGTTATGTCAGGCACCAGCCTTGATGGTGTTGATGTTGTGTTGGCGACAATTGATGAACACCGGGTCGCACAGCTGGCAAGTTTGAGCTGGCCGATCCCGGTGTCTCTGAAACAGGCTGTACTGGATATTTGCCAGGGCCAGCAGCTTACACTTTCGCAGTTTGGACAGCTTGATACTCAACTTGGGCGACTTTTTGCTGATGCGGTCAATGCCTTGCTTAAGGAACAAAACCTGCAGGCGAGAGATATAGTTGCGATCGGCTGCCACGGTCAAACCGTCTGGCACGAACCGACGGGCGTGGCACCACACACTTTACAGATTGGCGATAACAATCAAATTGTGGCGCGCACCGGAATTACGGTTGTCGGTGATTTTCGCCGTCGCGATATTGCCTTGGGAGGACAAGGTGCACCGCTGGTACCTGCGTTCCATCATGCGCTGCTGGCTCACCCAACCGAGCGACGAATGGTGCTCAATATTGGCGGCATCGCCAATCTGTCACTGCTCATTCCTGGCCAGCCGGTTGGGGGCTACGATACCGGTCCTGGTAACATGCTGATGGATGCCTGGATCTGGCGTCAGGCCGGTAAACCTTACGATAAAGATGCCGAGTGGGCACGGGCGGGTAAAGTTATTCTCCCACTGCTGCAAAATATGCTCTGCGACCCATATTTCTCGCAACCCGCACCGAAAAGCACCGGACGCGAATACTTTAACTACGGCTGGCTGGAGCGCCATTTGCGCCATTTTCCGGGGGTTGATCCCCGTGATGTGCAGGCCACACTGGCAGAACTCACCGCCGTGACCATTTCTGAACAAGTTTTGTTGAGCGGTGGCTGCGAACGATTGATGGTATGTGGTGGAGGTAGTCGTAATCCGCTACTCCTGGCGCGTCTGGCGGCATTACTGCCAGGCACAGAAGTCACCACCACCGATGCCGTTGGCATTAGTGGCGATGACATGGAAGCATTGGCGTTCGCCTGGCTTGCCTGGCGAACGCTGGCGGGATTACCAGGAAATCTGCCTTCCGTCACTGGCGCAAGCCAGGAGACGGTACTGGGGGCTATTTTCCCCGCTAACCCGTGATATCAGAGTTAACTGAATTTTTCTTACCGCGTCTGCCGTTACACTTGGAACGTTAGGGAGGGCGTATTGCCCTCCAGACCAGGAAAGTCTTCGGGATATGTCTATGAAAAAACTGTTACTGATCTGTTTGCCGGTGCTTCTCACCGGCTGTAGCGCGTTCAATCAACTGGTTGAGCGCATGCAAACCGATACGCTGGAATACCAGTGTGATGAAAAACCGTTGACGGTCAAACTGAATAATCCGCGCCAGGAAGTCAGTTTTGTTTACGATAATCAACTACTGCATCTCAAACAGGGCATTTCAGCGTCTGGTGCACGTTACACCGACGGAATCTATGTTTTCTGGTCGAAAGGCGAGGAAGCGACTGTCTATAAACGCGACCGCATCGTCTTGAATAACTGTCAGTTACAAAATCCGCAGCGTTGAGATTTTTCCAGGGGCGGCGCACAATAGCGTCACCCACTGACAATCCGTAAAGAAAACCATGTCTGATAACGACGAATTGCAGCAAATCGCGCATCTGCGCCGTGAATACACCAAAGGCGGGTTACGCCGCCGCGATCTACCCGCCGATCCATTAACCCTTTTTGAACGTTGGCTCTCTCAGGCTTGTGAAGCCAAACTGGCTGACCCTACCGCGATGGTGGTCGCTACCGTGGATGAACATGATCAGCCTTATCAGCGCATTGTTTTACTCAAACATTACGACGAAAAAGGCATGGTGTTTTACACCAACCTCGGCAGCCGTAAAGCACATCAAATCGAAAATAATCCGCGCGTTAGCCTGCTGTTCCCGTGGCATACCCTTGAACGCCAGGTGATGGTGATCGGTAAAGCGGAACGACTTTCGACTCTCGAAGTGATGAAATATTTTCATAGCCGCCCGCGTGATAGCCAGATTGGGGCATGGGTTTCGAAGCAGTCCAGTCGCATTTCTGCCCGCGGTATCCTTGAAAGTAAATTCCTGGAGCTGAAGCAGAAGTTTCAACAGGGCGAAGTGCCATTGCCAAGTTTTTGGGGCGGTTTTCGCGTCAGCCTTGAACAGATTGAGTTCTGGCAGGGCGGTGAGCATCGCCTGCATGACCGCTTTTTGTACCAGCGTGAAAATGATGCGTGGAAGATTGATCGTCTTGCACCCTGAAAAGATGCAAAAATCTTGCTTTAATCGCTGGTACTCCTGATTCTGGCACTTTATTCTATGTCTCTTTCGCATCTGGCGAAAAGTCGTGTACCGGCAAAGGTGCAGTCGTTATATACATGGAGATTTTGATGGCAAGCAGTAACTTGATTAAACAATTGCAAGAGCGGGGGCTGGTAGCCCAGGTGACGGACGAGGAAGCGTTAGCAGAGCGACTGGCGCAAGGCCCGATCGCGCTCTATTGCGGCTTCGATCCTACCGCTGACAGCTTGCATTTGGGGCATCTTGTTCCATTGTTATGCCTGAAACGCTTCCAGCAGGCGGGCCACAAGCCGGTTGCGCTGGTAGGCGGCGCGACGGGTCTGATTGGCGACCCGAGCTTCAAAGCTGCCGAGCGTAAGCTGAACACTGAAGAAACTGTTCAGGAGTGGGTGGACAAAATCCGCAAGCAGGTTGCCCCGTTCCTCGATTTCGACTGTGGAGAAAACTCTGCTATCGCGGCGAACAACTATGACTGGTTCGGCAATATGAATGTGCTGACCTTCCTGCGCGATATTGGCAAACACTTCTCCGTTAACCAGATGATCAACAAAGAAGCGGTTAAGCAGCGTCTCAACCGTGAAGATCAGGGGATTTCGTTCACTGAGTTTTCCTACAACCTGTTGCAGGGTTATGACTTCGCCTGTCTGAACAAACAGTACGGTGTGGTGCTGCAAATCGGTGGTTCTGACCAGTGGGGTAACATCACTTCTGGTATCGACCTGACCCGTCGTCTGCATCAGAATCAGGTGTTTGGCTTGACCGTTCCGCTGATCACCAAAGCAGACGGCACCAAATTTGGTAAAACTGAAGGCGGCGCAGTCTGGTTGGATCCGAAGAAAACCAGCCCGTACAAATTCTACCAGTTCTGGATCAACACTGCGGATGCCGACGTTTACCGCTTCCTGAAGTTCTTCACCTTCATGAGCATTGAAGAGATCAACGCCCTGGAAGAAGAAGATAAAAACAGCGGTAAAGCACCGCGCGCCCAGTATGTGCTTGCAGAACAGGTGACACGTCTGGTGCATGGTGAAGACGGTTTGCAGGCGGCAAAACGTATTACCGAATGCCTGTTCAGCGGTTCCTTGAGTGCGCTGAGTGAAGCGGACTTCGAACAGCTGGCGCAGGACGGCGTACCGATGGTTGAGATGGAAAAGGGCGCAGACCTGATGCAGGCGCTGGTCGATTCTGAACTGCAACCTTCCCGTGGTCAGGCGCGTAAAACTATCGCCTCCAATGCCATCACCATTAACGGTGAAAAACAGTCCGATCCTGAATACTTCTTTAAAGAAGAAGATCGTCTGTTTGGTCGTTTTACCTTACTGCGTCGTGGCAAAAAGAATTACTGTCTGATTTGCTGGAAATAATGCATTAAGTGGAAAGGGGGAGTGAGAAATCACTCCCCCTGGTTTTTATACAGGGAACATGATGAAAAATATTCTCGCTATCCAGTCTCACGTTGTTTATGGTCATGCGGGTAACAGTGCGGCAGAGTTTCCGATGCGCCGCCTGGGCGCGAACGTCTGGCCGCTGAACACCGTTCAATTTTCTAATCACACCCAATACGGCAAATGGACTGGCTGCGTGATGCCGCCCAGCCATTTAACCGAAATTGTGCAAGGCATTGCCGCCATTGATAAATTACACACCTGTGATGCCGTATTAAGTGGCTATCTGGGATCGGCGGAGCAGGGTGAACATATCCTCGGTATCGTTCGTCAGGTGAAAGCAGCGAATCCACAGGCGAAATATTTTTGCGATCCGGTAATGGGTCATCCGGAAAAAGGCTGTATCGTTGCACCGGGTGTCGCAGAGTTTCATGTGCGGCACGGTTTGCCTGCCAGCGATATCATTGCGCCGAATCTGGTTGAGCTGGAAATACTCTGTGAGCATCCGGTAAAGAACGTCGAAGAAGCGGTTCTGGCAGCGCGCGAACTCATTGCGCAAGGGCCACAAATTGTGTTGGTTAAACACCTGGCGCGAGCTGGCTACAGCCGTGACCGTTTTGAAATGCTGCTAGTCACCGCCGATGAAGCCTGGCATATCAGCCGTCCGCTGGTAGATTTTGGTATGCGCCAGCCGGTAGGTGTTGGTGATGTGACGAGCGGTTTACTGCTGGTGAAACTGCTTCAGGGGGCAACGCTGCAGGAGGCCCTGGAACATGTGACCGCTGCAGTATACGAAATCATGGTGACCACAAAAGCAATGCAGGAATATGAGCTGCAAGTGGTTGCTGCTCAGGATCGTATTGCCAATCCAGAACATTATTTCAGCGCAACAAAGCTCTGAAATATCTCATTTCGGCCCACAACGACCTGTGGGCCGATGGCTATTACTTTAAGCCTTCCGCTGACAGCGCGTCTTGTACTTCCGGACGTTCAGCCATACGTTGCATAAATGCCGCAATGTGCTCTAACCCTTCCAGATTCAGTTTCACCGCGTATGCCCAGCGCAGAACCGTAAACAGATAGGCATCAGCAATTGTAAATCGTTGCCCGCAGATCCAGTGCTCATCCTTCAGTGCCTCGTTCACATATTGCAGCTTCTTCTCCAGCTGCGCGCGAACTGTCGATTTGTACTCTTCCGGTGTATCAGGGCGAAACAGAGGTGTGAAACCTTTATGCAGCTCGGTGGCGATGTAATTCAGCCATTCGATGGTTTTATAGCGGGAAATACTGTTTACCGGTGCCAGCAACTGGCGGTCGGGGACGCTGTCGGCAAGATACTGCATAATCGCTACGCCTTCCGTCAGCAAAGTACCATCGTCCAGCAGCAATGCAGGTACCTGTCCCTTAGGGTTAACGGCAAAGTAATCGTCACCGTTTTCGAGACGTTTTTTCATTAAATCCACACTGACGAGCGTAAAATCCTTTCCGCTCTCACGCAGGGTGATATGGGAAGCGAGAGAGCAGGCGCCCGGTTTGTAGAACAATTTCATCGGTAACTCCTTTTGTCTGTGGTTTAAAGTATGGTAGTGCGTTGCTGAACAAAAAAAAAGCCGCTAACGAAAAGTTAGCGGCTTGTAAAAGAGTTTCCCTGAATTTTACGCTACGGCTGCTTTCGCCGCTTTGTCTGCAGCGTCATCCTGCGTCATGCGGTGCAGTTTCGGCGCGGTAAACAGCATCAGTACTGCAATAACGGCAGTAGCGACACCAATCTGCAAGAATACGCGACCATAGACTTCCAGTGACATCAGCGGATCGGTAACGTTATCCGGCACAGCCATCATACCTGCAACATAACCACCAATCAGGTTTGCACCGGCAGTGGTCAGGAACCAGCTACCCATAATGAAGCCCATCAGACGCTGCGGAACGAGTTGTGCAACCATTGCCAGACCCAGGCCAGAGATCATCAGTTCCCCGATACTCTGCAGGCCATAGCTCGCGACCAGCCAGCTTACAGACACGATACCAGCGTCAGACGCGAATTTCGCACCCAGCGGCAGAATCAGGAACGCACCAGAACACATCACCATGCCGATAGCAAACTTGGTTGGCATTGGCAGGGTATCGCCCATCTTGTTATAGATAGCGGCCAGAATCGGGCTACCAATGATGATCCAGAACGGGTTCAGTGCCTGATACTGCTCAGGTTCTACGGCCAGGCCCAGAATGGTGTGTTCAACGTTACGAATCGCAAAGAAGTTCAGTGACGTTGGCATCTGGCTATAAAGCACGAAGAAGATAATGGCTTCGAGCATCAGGATGAAGGCAACGATCATTTTACGACGCGCAGCACCTTTCATCGCGAAGGCTTCTTTACCGAAGATAACCACGATACCGAAGGCAACAACGCCCAGCGCCATACGCGCAACTTCCTGATTGTGCAGCAGCCAGGTGGCGATAGCGATCAGTGCCACAACACCAATAATGGTCAGCAGCAGGTTACGGTAGTTGATAGGCTCGAAGTCTGGTTTTGAACCGTACTGTTTAACCCAACGTTGGCAGAAGGCGAAGTTAACGATAGTGATCAGCAGGCCTACAACGCTCAACGCAAACGCAACACTCCAGCCGTATTTCGCGGCCAGCCACGGCGTAGCAATCATAGAGAAGAAAGAGCCGATGTTGACGGACATGTAGTACATGGTGAATGCACCGTCCAGACGCGGGTCGTTTTTCTCATAGCATGTAGAAAGCAGAGAAGACGGGTTAGCTTTAAACAGGCCGTTACCGACCGCAATAGCCGCCATACCCATATAAACGATACCAGCGTCGTGACCAGACCAGGCAACCAGAGCATAACCAATCGCCAGCACAATAGCGCCGAGCATAATTACGCGTTTAGTACCCAGTACCTTGTCACCTAACCAGCCGCCGATAGCGACCAGACCATAAACCAGGGCACTAAAGGAAGAGAAAAGGGTGATTGAATCCGCTTCAGACATACCCAGTTGTTTAACCAGGTAAACAGCCATAATTCCTTGTAGGCCGTAATAACCAAAACGTTCCCATAACTCAATCGAGAAGATGAGATAGAACGCCTTAGGTTGTTTAAAAGCGTTCAAACTGACGCTTTCAGTTGGTTTTTGGTTTGCAGTGGACACTTTTACCTCTTTTTTTACATCCCATATTAACGGGGGTGCTTTCTCGCGTTATGTCTAAAAAACATACGCGCAATTGTTATAGTGGGAGGGGAAACGGCAGGTAATGTTCACTATCTTGCACTTTCAGACAAGTCCTTTGTAATAATCTGTTACATATAACTGAGGCGGGGAATTCAACCATTCCGGGAAATGTTATCCAGCGTTAAATTTTTCAAAAAACGTAACGGCAGATTTTTTCACTACCCTGAGAGGGTGATGATGGCTTAATGGCGATATGTTCTACTATTTGGCGTTTTTCCTAGTGAGATAGTCCAGTTTCTGAAAAATAGCCAGTGTAATGTTTTGTAGGTCAATATTTGTTGCGTGTGTAAATTTAAATGATTTTAACCTGATTCTTGCAATGTTTTTACATTGCCACAGCATCGTGATCTTGATCACGAATGAATAGAAAATTTCGCTATTAAAAAAACAATTAACCTGCATTTTTGGTTATCTGCAAACGGATTACCTGATGATAACGCTAAGCAATGGCATCATTGACGTTAAAAAGATGTTTTAAAAGAGGATAAAGAAAGGTTATGAATGGGGTAATCGGTGTTACCCCTGATCTTTAGATGTCAACTTTCTCTTTGTATTCACAAAGATCTTCAATAATACAAGAGCCACAGCGAGGCTTGCGGGCAATGCAGGTATAACGCCCGTGCAGGATCAACCAATGGTGGCAGTCGACTTTAAACTCTGCCGGAACCACTTTCAGTAGCTTTTCTTCTACCTGTTCGACGTTTTTCCCCGGCGCAAATTGTGTACGATTACAAACGCGGAAAATGTGCGTGTCGACAGCAATAGTCGGCCAGCCGAATGCAGTGTTTAATACGACGTTGGCTGTTTTACGACCTACACCAGGCAGGGCTTCAAGCGCAGCACGATCTTCCGGAACCTCGCCATTATGTTGTTCCAGTAATATACGGCAGGTTTTGATGATATTTTCTGCTTTGCTGTTATAAAGGCCAATCGTTTTGATATAGGTTTTCACCCCTTCAACGCCCAGTTCAAGCATCGCTGCAGGCGTATTAGCCACCGGGTAGAGTTTCGCCGTCGCCTTATTAACACTGACATCGGTCGCCTGAGCGGAAAGCAGTACGGCAATCAGCAATTCAAAAGGCGAACTGAAATTAAGCTCGGTGGTGGGATGAGGATTGTTCTCACGCAGGCGAGTGAGGATCTCCAGGCGTTTTGCTTTGTTCATCAGACATTCCCTGTTTCACCGTTTGGCAATGCACGTTCGGCAACTGCTTCAGTACGGCGCTTTTTCATTTTTTCATCAATCAGGTATTTTCCTGCCAGCATCAGTCCCAGGCCAATAAATGCACCTGGTGGCAGCATCGCCAGCAGGAAAGGGGAGTCGGTGTGGAAAATCTCCACGCGTAATACTTTCGCCCAGCTACCTAACAGCGCATCTGCACCGTCAAACAACGTGCCATTGCCGATAATTTCGCGTAGTGAACCCAGCACGAACATGGCGCAGGTTGCGCCCATACCAATTGAAAAGCCGTCCAGTGCCGAAAGCGCCGGACCTTTTTTGGCGGCGAAGGCTTCAGCGCGGCCCACAACGATACAGTTAGTGACAATCAGCGGAATAAAAATCCCTAATGATTGATACAGGCCAAAGGCGTAGGCGTTGATCAGCATCTGTACAGCGCTGACCACCGAGGCGATGATCATCACGTAAATGGGAATGCGGATCTCGGCGGGCGTCCAGTGACGCAGCGTCGAAATGGTCAGGTTGGTTAGCGTCAGTACCAGCGTAGTCGCAAGTCCTAAACCCAGAGCGTTAGTGGCAGTGGACGTGACCGCCAACAGCGGACAAAGGCCGAGCAACTGGACCAGCGCAGAGTTGTTTTTCCACAACCCCTGAACAATAACGTCTTTAATTTCGCTCACGTTTTATTCTCCACAGGCAGGAAGTTGAGAAAGTTGTGCCGGTAACGTCTGAGCGTACAATCCGGCGCGTTTTACCGCATTAACCACCGCGCGGGGAGTAATCGTCGCGCCGGTGAACTGGTCGAAATCACCACCATCTTTCTTCACCGCCCAGTTCGCATCATCCGCACCACTGATTTTTTTACCCGCAAAATGGGTGATCCAGTCAGAAAGGCGCAGTTCGATTTTATCGCCAAGCCCTGGCGTTTCGTGGTGCTCAGTCACGCGCGTGCCAAGTACCGTGCCGTTAAAATCGGCTCCCACCAGCAGCTGAATCGCACCGGAATAGCCATCTGGCGCGGTTGCTTCCAGAACGGCAGCTACCGGTTTGTCATCCTGTTTGGCGATGTAAACCCGATGCTCACCTTTACCTAACTCTGGCGCAGTTACCAGATAGCAACTCTGTGCCAGCGCATTGTTATAGCGTTCAGCTGGCAGCACCTGATCAAATAACGCCTTTTGTTGCAGACTGGCCTGTTCAGCAATTGTCGTTTTGGTCATCTGGTTGATGGCCGCAGTTAACCCTGTTGAACCCGCTGCAAAGAGCGCCAACGTAATGCCGTGTTTTCGGATAGTTTTCAGCATGGTTTACCCTTTGCGATGGCCGTAGACGCGCGGACGCGTGTAGTAATCGATCAGAGGAACCGTGATGTTCGCCAGCAGGACGGCAAAAGCAACGCCGTCAGGATAGCCGCCGAAACTGCGGATCATCCAGACTAATAAGCCCGCCAGCGCGCCGAAAATAAGACGACCACGATTGGTCGTAGAAGCGGTAACCGGGTCAGTCAAAATAAAGAATGCGCCGAGCATGGTCGCTCCAGACAGCAGATGAATTTGCGGTGCTGCCAGTGTTTCTGGTGAGAACAACCAGCCCAACGTTGCGCATAACGCCAGCGTTACTAAGAAGCTGAGGGGAATATGCCAGCGAATCGCTTTCTGCCACAGCAACCATACGCCGCCAGCCAGCCAGGCGAGATTTACCCATTGCCAACCAACGCCCGCCAGAATACCGCTGTAGATCGGATATTGCATAATCTGTTCAACCGAATGACCTGCGCGGACAGAGGTTTTGAATGTATCCAGCGGTGTCGCCTGACTAATGCCATCAATACCTAAGCGTAGCGTGTTCATATCACCACCACTGGCGGTATGACCGCTGAAAATAACCTGTATGGCGTCGATAAAACCAGGGATGTTGACCGCAATTTCATGTGGCGGTAACCAACTGGTCATCTGCACCGGGAAGGAGATCAGTAAGACCACATAACCAATCATTGCCGGATTAAACGGGTTTTGCCCCAGACCGCCATACAACTGTTTAGCGATGATCACCGCAAACACCGTACCCAGCACGACCATCCACCATGGCGCGAGGGGGGGAATACTTACCGCCAGCAATAAGCCTGTCAGCAATGCTGAGTTATCTTTCAACGTTGCAGCTACCGACTGCTTGCGTAGTTTGAGGACGAGAGCTTCGGCCAGAAGAGCACTGACCGACGCCAACAGGATCTGAACGAGAGTACCCCAACCAAAAAACCACAGTTGCGCTGCGATTCCTGGCACGGCTGCGAGCAATACCAACAGCATAATGCGCGATGTCTGGCGCTGGTTATGGGTATAAGGGGAGCTAGCTATTCTGAATACCATTTAGTCCTCGTTTACAACCTTTTGCTGGGCGGCTTTTTTGGCCTGAACGCGGGCAATAGCCGCAGCAACTGCCGCTTTGCGTGGATCAACCTGTTCTTCTGGTTCCGCATTAGCCTGTTGTTGCTGTTCCAGCTTGCGCGCTTTGGCGCGTGCAATAGCCGCTTCGACGGCGGCTTTGCGCGGATCGACCTGTTCTTCTGGTTCCGCATTAGCCTGTTGTTGCTGTTCCAGCTTGCGCGCTTTGGCGCGTGCAATAGCCGCTTCGACGGCAGCTTTGCGCGGATCAATCTGTTCTTCTGGCTCCGCATTAGCCTGTTGCTGTTCCAGCTTGCGTGCTTTGGCACGGGCAATAGCCGCTTCGACAGCGGCTTTGCGCGGATCAATCTGTTCTTCTGGCTCCGCATTAGCCTGTTGCTGTTCCAGCTTGCGTGCTTTGGCACGGGCAATAGCCGCTTCGACGGCGGCTTTGCGCGGATCAATCTGTTCTTCTGGCTCCGCATTAGCCTGTTGCTGTTCCAGCTTACGTGCTTTGGCGCGGGCAATAGCCGCTTCAACTGCAGTTTTACGTGGATCAGCAACGGTTGCAGCGTCGTTAGTTTGCTGCAGTTCTGCCTGTTTCGCTCTGGCTTGCGCTTTACGGGCTTCCCGTGCTGCAATAATTGCACTGTTATCCGGGCGTTCGCCCGCTTTAATCACAATAGGCTGTGTAGCCTGGGCCTGTTTCTCTTTCACCCGCGCCAGAGCGGCAGCAATCGCATCTTTATCTTTGGCTGCAGGTTGAACGGCTGCGCTCTTATGTCGTTCAAGGCGAGCCGCTTTTTCGCGCTCCAGACGAGCCTGGCGCGCTTCGAAACGCGCTTTGGCTTCTGCGGCGCGCTTTTCTTCCTGACGAATAGCCGCAATTTCAGCTTTTTCCTGACGGAAATATTGCACCAGGGGGATATTGCTCGGGCAAACCCACGCGCAAGCCCCACATTCAATGCAGTCGGCAATGTTATGCGTGGTGGCTTTATCGTGTTGCTGACCTTTGCTGAACCAGTACAGCTGTTGCGGCAAAAGATCCGCAGGGCAGGCGTCAGCACAGGCGCTACAACGGATGCAACTTTGTTCTTCCTGTGGTTCGCCAAGTTCATTGGCAGAGGGAGCCAAAAGACAGTTGGTAATCTTTACGACCGGGACATCCAGCCACGGCAAGGTAAAGCCCATTAGCGGGCCGCCCATAATCACCATTTGATCGGCAGAGGGGCAGAATCCGGCATCATTCAATAAATGACGCACTGGCGTACCCAGCCGTGCCCAGACGTTGCCCGGGCGAGCGATTGCTTCGCCAGTCAGGGTCACGACACGCTCGGTAATCGGCTCGCCATCAATAACGGCACGTTTCACTGCATAAGCGGTGCCGACGTTTTGCATTAATACGCCGATATCGGATGAACGCCCGCCATGTGGAACCTGCTTCCCGGTCAGAATGTAGGTTAATTGTTTAGCACCGCCAGAAGGATATTTGGTGGGAATCACCCGCAGAGAAATATCGTGAGAGTCTGCCAGCACCGCACGCAGCATGGAAATCGCCTGCGGTTTGTTATCTTCAATACCGATAAGAATTTCGCGTGGCTGCAGAATATGCGCAAGGATGCGGATACCCTCTACGACCTGAGCCGCACAATCCTGCATCAAACGGTCATCGGCGGTAATGTACGGCTCGCACTCAGCAGCGTTGATAATCAACGTTTCAATCTTATCTCCACCGCCCTGCAATTTAACGCCTGTCGGAAATCCCGCACCACCCAGCCCGGCAACACCAAACTGATGAATGCGCTCGATTAACTCTTCGCGACTGCGAGAGCGATAATCGGCCCAGCCGTCGCGCGGGATCCAGCAGTCTTCGCCATCGGCATCAATAATCACACTTAATTCAGCTAAAGCTGAAGGATGAGACGTAGAGTGGGGCGCAATAGCCGTAACGGTACCCGAGGTGGGCGCGTGAACAGGCAGCATTTTGCCGCGACCACGGGTAAGCGGCTGGCCGCGCAATACTTTATCGCCGACGCTAACGCACAACTCACCTTCAGCGCCAATATGTTGTTTCAGTGGAATGACAAAACGCTGCGCCAGTGGTACCTGGCGCAGGGGCGTACCGTTGGACTGGGTTTTCATCTCCGGTGGATGGATGCCGCCGTTGAAATCCCAGATTTTATTTTTTCTGAATGCAGAGAATAACTTAAGCATGGTGTTCCACGGGAATGATACGCACGGGAATGGTGTTCAGATCCCATTTCCAGGAGTCAGGAGTTTCTGCGACCGGTTGCAACGAGATGCAGTGCGTCGGGCACGGATCAACACATAAATTGCAGCCCGTACAGAGATCACTCATTACCGTATGCATGGCGCGGGTAGCGCCAACGATGGCGTCTACCGGACACGCCTGAATACATTTAGTGCAGCCAATACAGTTATTTTCATCAATAACCGCCACCATCCGCGCTGGCGTTAGCTCTGGCGCTTCGCCATCCAGCGGCTGCGGCTCGACATTAAGCAACTCGGCAATTTTTAGCATCACAGCTTCGCCACCTGGGGCGCAACGGTTGATTTTTTCACCGTTACAGCTGATGGCTTCCGCGTAGGGGCGACAGCCGGGATAACCGCACTGACCACACTGGCTCTGCGGTAAGATTTCGTCAATTTTCTCAACGACCGGATCGTCTTCCACCGCAAAACGGCGGGAGGCATAACCCAGAATGGCGCCAAACGCCAGGCCCAGCAGGCTCACGGCGGCAACGGCAATCCAGAAAGCATTCATTACAACTTCACCAAACCACTAAAGCCCATAAAGGCCAGAGACATAAGACCTGCGGTAATTAACGCAATGGCATTACCGCGAAAAGGTGCCGGGACATCAGCCACAGCAAGGCGTTCGCGGATGGCGGCGAAGAGCACCATCACCAGCGAGAAACCGACAGCGGCGGAAAAACCGTACAGCGCTGACTGCAAGAAATTGTGCCCGAGATTGATATTCAGCAACGCCACGCCGAGCACGGCACAGTTGGTGGTGATAAGCGGCAAAAAAATCCCCAGCAGACGGTAAAGTACCGGGCTGGTTTTGCGCACCACCATTTCGGTGAACTGCACAACCACAGCAATCACCAGAATAAACGCCAGGGTGCGCAGGTAAATCAGATTAAGTGGGATCAAAATCCACGTATCGATAAGCCAGGCGCAAATAGACGCCAGCGTCATTACAAACGTTGTTGCCAGCCCCATGCCCATCGCGGTTTCCAGCTTTTTGGAAACCCCCATAAACGGACAGAGACCGAGAAACTTGACCAGTACAAAGTTATTGACCAGTACAGTTCCGACAAACAGTAACAGGTAGTCAGTCATTTTTCGGCCTGAAATAAAAAAGCCGCCTATTATCCGTTAATCCAGAGCAGGCGACAACAGGTTAACTGTAAGGTTATTACGGATTCACAAACGTCGCTTTCACCCGCGACGAGCGTTTGAAATAGGGGACGATCAATGCGGTTGCCAACAAAGTAAACAGCAACTGGCGAACGGCTATGCCATCTTCTACGGGTGAAAAAGCGAACGCTTTTACTGCCAGCAATACGGAAATAAGCAGCCAGATAATATAGTGTTTAGGAACACAACGCCGACGTTTAAAGAAAGCGATGGTCAACCACAGTGTGTAATACCACATGGCGATAGCGGTAATAAAAGAAACGCCCCATAAGATTTGTGTCGTCAGTGCTTGTCCGCCGAGCGTTTGAAATGTTTGCGGAGAAGATAACGCAGCGGTATACAGCAACAACGCCAGCGTCGTACTCAACAGAGCGACTAAAAGCCAGGCCAACGGGCCAAGCAACCAGCCTCCAATACGTTGTGGCGTTGTGGTGGTCATAGGTTCTCCAGAATAGCGACGCAAACAGACAAATCTAATTTTAGGGGCGTTATTATAAGGCTTTTATAACCGATCGCTACTTTCTTTACTGGACATAGTGCCAGACGGACTTCGGTACCTGGCCGAGGTCAAACAAACGCCCGCCAGAAACCAGCTCTGCGCGACGGTGATCGGCAGCACGATACATATTGATCAGTTCCTGATCGTCCGTCAGGGTGTAATTAAGATGATCGTAGAGTTTTTCCAGACTTTCGAGTGAACTGATTTTGCGAAATTTTAATAAGTAGTCCTGAACAGTCATAAAAGGTCCATAAAATAATCAATACCAAAGGGGTAGGTATTATTAGTGATGATAAAATTTCACCAAAAGTGAACGCTTGTGTTATTACAATAATAAGAATGTGCTGATGGCAAATATTCAGGGATGAAAAACTGCTCTGGAAAGAGTAACGCGCTTTACTATCCCTGACAATCATCAACAACATCGAACAAGATAATAAATTCCTGGTTTAATATCCGACAAGTGAAAACATGCACCCGGACGGGCAGCATGTCGCTCAACAAGTGCGGAGCTTACTTGTGTTGTACTGTAGTACTCTGTTCAGGTGGCTGATAGTTGTCAATGTGACTCGCCACGCCAAGAAGAATGACTGAAACGACAAGAACGATCCAACCTGTTAATTCAATAAGACGATTCATTACAGCCCACATCTCTGTTGATTGATCCATTAACTTCAGGGGGTAAATGTTACTTAGCAATAATAGCTCCAGCAAGATTTTTACTGAGGTTTTTGCAATATTTAGCTTTTGTCGTTGGAAAAATCGCTATTTTTTTGACTTAAGTTAAACAACATCCCTTATTGCTGGCAGGTTATTAAACTGTTGAGCGAGGGTAAAGGATAGTGTCAAATAGCCATCATACTTCAATGAGAGGCAATGACATGAGCGACAACATCCGTGTTGGGTTGATTGGGTATGGTTATGCGAGCAAAACCTTCCATGCGCCCCTGATTGCGGGCACGCCCGGGCTGGAGCTGGCGGTAATCTCCAGCAGCGATGAAACAAAAGTAAAAGCTGACTGGCCAACGGTTACGGTTGTCTCTGAGCCGAAGCATCTGTTTAACGATCCCAACATAGACCTGATTGTCATTCCTACACCCAACGATACCCATTTTCCGTTAGCCAAAGCGGCGCTTGAGGCGGGTAAACATGTGGTCGTTGATAAACCCTTTACCGTGACACTGTCACAAGCGCGAGAGCTGGATGCGCTGGCAAAAAGCCTGGGGCGAGTGCTGTCTGTATTCCATAACCGTCGCTGGGATAGCGATTTCCTGACGCTTAAAGGTTTGCTCGCGGAAGGCGTGCTGGGTGAAATTGCTTACGTTGAGTCCCATTTTGACCGCTTCCGCCCGCAGGTGCGCGATCGTTGGCGTGAACAGGGCGGCCCAGGCAGCGGTATCTGGTACGATTTAGCACCGCACCTTCTTGATCAGGCCATTACGTTATTTGGTTTACCGGTTAGCATGACGGTAGATTTGGCACAGTTACGGCCCGGAGCGCAGTCGACCGATTATTTCCACGCTATCTTGTCCTATCCGCAGCGGCGAGTGATTTTACACGGCACCATGCTGGCAGCAGCCGAGTCAGCACGGTATATCGTGCATGGATCCCGAGGCAGTTATGTGAAATATGGCCTCGATCCACAGGAAGAACGTCTGAAAAATGGCGAGCGTCTGCCGCAGGAAGACTGGGGCTACGATATGCGCGATGGCGTACTTACCCGCGTGGAAGGTGAGGAACGTGTCGAAGAAACGCTGTTGACAGTGCCGGGGAATTATCCGGCTTACTATGCGGCTATTCGTGATGCGTTAAATGGCGATGGTGAAAATCCGGTTCCGGCAAGTCAGGCAATCCAGGTAATGGAGTTGATTGAGCTGGGCATCGAATCCGCCAAACATCGCGCGACTTTGTGCCTTGCGTGAAAAGGGGATGGTGCAATTAGCACCATCCATTTTTGTTACTTCGCGGCGACTTTTTCTCGCAGTGCGCGTTTTTCCTCTGCGCTGAGGAAAGCCATTTCCAGACCATTAATCTGTGCCTGGCGGATTTGCTCGCGGGATAACCCAGCAGCTGGCGCGGCAACGGTATATTCGTGAATGATATCCACTCCCTGCACGCCTGGATCGTCAGTGTTAATGCTGGCACGAATGCCATGCTCAAGGAACGTTTTCAGCGGATGTGCAGCCAGATCCGCCACGGTGCTGGTCTGAATATTGGAGGTCAGACAGGATTCAATACCAATTTGTTGCTCGGCGAGAAAATCCATCAGCGCCCGATCTTCAATGGCTTTTACGCCATGTCCAATACGCTCCGCCCCCAGTTCACGAATCGCCTGCCAGATGCTTTCCGGTCCGGCAGCTTCGCCTGCATGGACGGTAATATGCCAGCCCGCATCACGCGCGCGGTTGAAATGAGAAAGGAACAGACTTCCCGGGAAACCAAGTTCATCACCGGCTAAATCAAGTGCGGTAATCTGGTCACGGTGGGCTAAAAAGGCCTCCAGCTCTTGCTGACAGGCGGCTTCGCCGAAGGTCCGGCTCATAATACCGATAAGCTTCGCCTGCACACCAAAGGTGCGGCAACCTTCACGTACGCCATCGATCACCGCTTCGACAACACCCGCTACAGGCAGCTGATGTGCCATTGCCATGTAGCCTGGTGAAAAACGCAGCTCGACATAGTGCAGGCCGTTACGGGCTGCATCTTCAATGTTTTCAAATGCCACGCGGCGGCAGGCATCAAGAGAGGCGAGAACTTTAACGCCCCAGTCAAGTTTAGTCAGAAAGCTCACCAGATCGGGTTCGTTGGCAATGACCTGAACGTGGGGAATCAGTGTTTCCAGGGATTGTGCAGGAAGCGAGATATTATACTGGCGGCCAAGTTCAAGAATGGTCTGGGGACGAATGTTGCCATCAAGGTGGCGATGGATATCAGTTAATGGCAGGGTGGTATCAATCATGGTCGCACTCTTTTTCTGGATATAAAAGTGCGCACCATTATAAAAACAAAGCAGGGTAAAAATCCACGATTGCGCAACGATTTTTTACGTTGCGCAATTGGGGTTAACCAACAGCGCGGATGGCGTTAATTAATCCAGCCACACCTTTTTCCAGTTTCGAACGTGGGCAGCCGGCATTGAGTCGGACAAAACCACGACCTTCTTCACCGTAGGTATATCCCGGCATGATCGCGATCTTTTCTTGCTCGATAAGCGCTTTTTGCAACGCGTTGTCGTCAATATTCAACGGACGTAGATCAAGCCAGGCCAGATAAGTGGATTGCGGGATCTGCCAGTTGAGTTCAGGAAACGCAGCGTTCATTTTATCTGCGATATACGTCAGGTTATCTTTCAGATAGACGCGTAAGGCATCCAGCCATGGTGCGCCTTGCTGATAGGCGGCGATATGAGCAGTTAACGCCAGTACCGAAGGGGAAGAAAGCCCATCACGTCCTTTCAGTGCCGATAAATAGGCATCGCGGCTACTGCTATTTTCTATAATCCCGTAAGCACCGGTCAGGGCGGGAATATTGAAACTTTTTGATCCCGACGTTAGCAACGCCCAGTCTCCGCGCGCCACATTACTCCAGGGAATATGCGGCTGCTCGCCCCAAACCATATCCATATGGATTTCATCGGAAATAACCCGCACACCATGACGCTCGCACAGGTCAGCCATGATCTCCAGCTCATCGCACGTCCACACTTTCCCGGTAGGATTCTGTGGGCTACACAGGAGCATAATTTTACATTCTGGTTTCGCCAGCACGGCTTCCAGCTTGCCCATATCGCAAAACCAGCCGTCAGGCTGCTTCTCTAAAGCAACGGGCATTACTGTGCGCTGGTTACCTTCAATGGCCTTGTAAAATGCGTCATAGGCGGGTGTGTGGATCACCACGCCTTCACCTGTTTCAGACCACTGACGAATCAGTTCTGAAACCATATAGATAACAGAAGGGCCATACACCACCGACTGAGGATCGATGGCGGTGTAATGCTGGGTGGAAAACCAGTGGGCAATAGCCGCGAGAAACTCATCGTTTTTCCAGCGGCTGTAGCCAAACACGCCGTGTATCAGGCGCTGATTCAGCGCCTCGATAATGCAGGGGGCAGTGGCAAAATCCATGTCTGAAATCGTGAACGGTAACAGGTCAGCAGTGCCGAAACGGTCAGCGACATAATCCCACTGCGTACACCATGTGCCATGACGATCCACGACCTTTGAAAAATCGAACATATCTTATCCTTATGCCTGGACAGTATGCATCAGACCGGCCATTTCATCTTTTACTGACTGAACTTGTGGCCCGATAACAACCTGCAGGTTATGTTGATTAAGTTGTACTACGCCAATTGCCCGATTGTCCTTCAGTGCCTGCACATTAACAAGCGACATATCTTTTACAGACAAACGCAGACGCGTAATGCAGTTATCGAGGCTGACAATATTGTCGGCACCGCCTAAGGCTTCGAGGATTGCCGGAACGTTGTAACCTGATTTACCCGGCGCACCGGCAACGGCTTTTTCGATTGAACTGGCAACTTCACTATCGCGCCCCGGGGTTTTGAGATTGAAGCGGGTGATAGCGAAACGGAAGATGATGTAGTAAACGACAAACCAGATTGCCGCCACTACTGGCACCATGTACCACTTGGTTGACAGACCATGCAAAATACCGAACACCACAAAGTCGATGATATTGCCGTCGGTATTACCGATGGTGACGCCGAGCACAGACATGACAGTGAAGCCGAGGCCGGTTAACAGCGCGTGGATGACATACAGAACTGGCGCTACGAACAGGAACAGGAATTCCAGCGGTTCGGTCGTGCCGCCAACGACACAGGCGATCAGGCCAGAAATCAGCAGACCTTTAATTTTATGGCGATTTTCCGGGCGCGCACAGTGATACATAGCTAACGCTGCACCTGGCAGACCGCCGAGAAACGCAGGCATTTTACCTTGCGAAAGGAAACGCGTGGCGCTTTCAGAAAAACCGTGAGTGGTTGGGCAACTCAATTGCGCCTGGAAGATGGTCAGTGCACCGCTGACGGTTTGACCGCAGACTTCCTGCGTGCCGCCTGCGTCGGTAAAGCGAATTAATGCCACCAGAATGTGATGCAGACCAAACGGCAACAGCAGACGTTCACCGGTACCAAACAGCATCGGTCCGAAATCTCCCGCGCTGTTGATCATATGGCCTAAGCCGCTAATACCCATGGCGAAAATCGGCCAGACTAATGGAATCACCAGGCCGACAAGACCCATCACTAGCGAGGAGATGATTGGTACGAAGCGCGTACCGCCGAAGAATGCCAGCGCATCCGGCAGGCGGATATTATGGAATCGCTCATGCAGCATCCAGACGATAATACCGGCGATCACCGCACCGAGGATCCCGGTGTCGATCGACTGGATCCCAAGAATGCTCTGGATGTTATTGGCTTTCAGAACCGCGGCGTCCGTGGTTGGCAGAATGCCTTTATTGGTCAACCAGAAGTTTACCGCGAGGTTCATTACCGCATAACCGACGAAGCCAGCGAATGCCGCTACGCCTTTGTTTTCGCGTGCCAGACCCAGCGGGATGGCGATACAGAACATGACTGGCAGGAAACTAAAAGCAAACGAGCCAATCTTACTCATCCAGGTAAAGATAGCCTGCAACACGGGGTTGCCCAGGACCGGGATCAGGGTGATGACATCATGGCTGCTAAGAGAACTACCAATGCCGAGCATAATGCCGCAGAACGACAATAATGCCACGGGTAACATGAAGGTTTTGCCTAACTGCTGGAAGAACTCCCACAGCGTGACTTTCGGTGCTGTTTTCGCCGTCATAAAACGACTCCTCGTAGAGAACAATCTGGATTCAATAAATTGCGCGAGAAGATAAAACGTTTTATCAAATTTTAGTGAGGCATAAATCACATTACACAACGATAATAGCGGGTATAAGATAAATAAAAGGTAAAACGTTTTATCTGTCACATAATCAGGGAGTAGGTCATCTGCATGGCTACCGCCAAAAAAATAACCATTCATGATGTTGCGCTGGCTGCGGGCGTGTCGGTAAGTACCGTTTCGCTGGTGCTTAGTGGCAAAGGGCGAATCTCTACCGCCACAGGAGAACGCGTTAACGCCGCCATTGAAGAGCTGGGATTTGTGCGCAATCGCCAGGCGTCGGCGCTGCGCGGCGGGCAAAGCGGCGTCATTGGTTTGATCGTCCGTGATTTATCTGCGCCGTTTTACGCCGAATTGACGGCCGGATTGACGGAAGCTCTGGAAGCGCAGGGACGGATGGTTTTTTTGCTTCACGGCGGTAAAGACGGCGAGCAGCTGGCACAGCGGTTTTCACTATTACTGAATCAGGGTG
Source organism: Escherichia sp. E.sYA108 (assembly GCF_011754335.1). NCBI lineage: Bacteria > Pseudomonadati > Pseudomonadota > Gammaproteobacteria > Enterobacterales > Enterobacteriaceae > Escherichia > Escherichia sp. E.sYA108. The sequence goes on from NZ_JAAQVZ010000001.1 coordinate 2,435,709, forward strand.
TCGATGGTGTGGTCATTGCCGGGGCTGCAGGAAGCAGCGATGACCTGCGACGGATAGCAGAAGAAAAAGCTATCCCGGTGATTTTCGCTTCCCGTGCCAGTTATCTTGATGACGTTGATACGGTTCGCCCGGACAACATGCAGGCTGCACAGTTGTTGACGGAGCATCTCATTCGCAATGGGCATCAGCGTATCGCCTGGCTGGGAGGACAAAGTTCCTCATTAACCCTGGCAGAACGGGTGGGGGGCTATTGTGCGACTCTACTAAAATTTGGCCTGCCGTTTCACAGCGATTGGGTGCTGGAGTGCACTTCCAGCCAGAAGCAAGCCGCGGAAGCTATCACGGCGCTTTTACGTCATAACCCGACCATCAGCGCCGTGGTTTGCTATAACGAAACTATTGCGATGGGGGCATGGTTTGGTTTGCTGAAAGCAGGAAGGCAAAGCGGGGAAAGCGGAGTCGATCGTTACTTTGAGCAACAGGTTTCGCTGGCGGCATTTACCGATGCAACGCCAACCACACTTGATGATATACCCGTTACCTGGGCCAGCACGCCAGCGCGGGAACTTGGTACCACACTTGCGGATCGCATGATGCAAAAAATCACCCATGAAGAGACGCATTCTCGCAATCTTATTATTCCTGCCCGGCTCATTGCGGAGAAATAATCCTCTCTTTATCTGCTATACCTGGTAGTGTCCTTTCCTCAAGGTTAATGATAAAAAATGTGGCACACAGGCGGTGCCTTTTATTTTTACTGAAGTTCACAGGAGGTTTATGTGTTTAATTCTGACAACCTGAGACTCGACGGAAAATGCGCCATCATCACAGGTGCGGGTGCAGGTATTGGTAAAGAAATCGCCATTACATTCGCGACAGCTGGCGCATCTGTGGTGGTCAGTGATATTAACGCCGATGCAGCTAATCATGTTGTAAATGAAATTCAACAACTGGGTGGTCAGGCATTTGCCTGCCGCTGCGATATTACTTCCGAACAGGAACTCTCTGCACTGGCAGACTTTGCCGTCAGTAAGTTGGGTAAAGTTGATATCCTGGTTAACAACGCCGGTGGCGGTGGGCCTAAACCGTTTGATATGCCAATGGCAGATTTTCGCCGCGCTTATGAACTGAATGTATTTTCTTTTTTCCATCTGTCACAACTTGTTGCGCCAGAAATGGAAAAAAATGGCGGTGGCGTTATTCTGACCATTACTTCTATGGCGGCAGAAAATAAAAATATAAACATGACCTCCTATGCATCATCTAAAGCTGCGGCCAGTCATCTGGTCAGAAATATGGCGTTTGACCTGGGTGAAAAAAATATTCGGGTGAATGGCATTGCACCGGGGGCAATATTAACCGATGCCCTGAAATCCGTTATTACACCAGAGATTGAACAGAAAATGTTGCAACACACACCAATCAGACGTCTGGGCCAACCGCAAGATATTGCTAACGCGGCGCTGTTCCTTTGCTCGCCTGCAGCCAGCTGGGTAAGCGGACAAATTCTCACCGTCTCCGGTGGTGGGGTACAGGAACTCAATTAATACACTAACGAACCGGTAAACAGCCGTATGTGTTGTTTACCGGGATAGCGTGTGCAACTCGTCAACGTCTCTGCTAAACAACTGGCAGCCAAATCACGGCTATTGGTTAACCAATAGCCGGATAAAAAGCTTACGAATTGAGTGTGCCTTCGCACTATTCAACAGCAATGATAGGCGCTCACCTGACAACGCGGTAAACTAGTTATTCATGCTAACTATAATGGTTTAATGATGGATAACATGCAGACTGAAGCACAACCGACACGGACCCGGATCCTCAATGCTGCCAGAGAGATTTTTTCAGAAAATGGATTTCACAGTGCCTCGATGAAAGCCATCTGTAAATCCTGCGCCATTAGTCCCGGGACGCTCTATCACCATTTCATCTCCAAAGAAGCCTTGATTCAGGCGATTATCTTACAGGACCAGGAGAGGGCGCTGGCCCGTTTCCGGGAACCGATTGAAGGGATTCATTTCGTTGACTATATGGTCGAGTCTATTGTCTCTCTCACCCATGAAGCCTTTGGGCAACGAGCGCTGGTGGTCGAAATTATGGCGGAAGGGATGCGTAACCCACAGGTCGCCGCCATGCTTAAAAATAAGCATATGACGATCACGGAATTTGTTGCCCAGCGGATGCGTGATGCCCAGCAAAAAGGCGAGATAAGCCCAGATATCAACACGGCAATGACTTCACGTTTACTGCTGGATCTGACCTACGGTGTACTGGCCGATATCGAAGCGGAAGATCTGGCGCGTGAAGCGTCGTTTGCTCAGGGATTACGCGCGATGATTGGCGGTATATTAACCGCATCCTGATCCTCTCTCTCTTTCCGCGGGCTGGTGACAACTGAGCCCGCGTTTCATATCGTAATTTCTCTGTGCAAAAATCATCCTCCCCGGGATCGGAGAATCCCACCTAAATATTCATCATAGCAATATATCATGAGGGTTTATCGTTCCCAATATGTTCGAACGAACGTTCGATTGCTTATTTTGTGGCTTCTGTCAACGCTGTTTTAAAGATTAATGCGATCAATATCACGCTGTGGGTATTGCAGTTTTTGGTTTTTTGATCGCTGTGTCAGTTCTTTTTATTTCCATTTCTCTTCCGTGGGTTTCTCACAGATAACTGTGTGCAACACAGAATTGGTTAACTAATCAGATTAAAGGTTGACCAGTATTTTTATCTTAATGAGGAGTCCCTTATGTTACGTCCTGTAGAAACCCCAACCCGTGAAATCAAAAAACTCGACGGCCTGTGGGCATTCAGTCTGGATCGCGAAAACTGTGGAATTGATCAGCGTTGGTGGGAAAGCGCGTTACAAGAAAGCCGGGCAATTGCTGTGCCGGGCAGTTTTAACGATCAGTTCGCCGATGCAGATATTCGTAATTATGTGGGCAACGTCTGGTATCAGCGCGAAGTCTTTATACCGAAAGGTTGGGCGGGCCAGCGTATTGTACTGCGTTTCGATGCGGTCACTCATTACGGCAAAGTGTGGGTAAATAATCAGGAAGTGATGGAGCATCAGGGCGGCTATACGCCATTTGAAGCCGATGTCACTCCGTATGTTATTGCCGGGAAAAGTGTACGTATCACTGTTTGTGTGAACAACGAACTGAACTGGCAGACTATCCCGCCGGGAATGGTGATTACCGACGAAAACGGCAAGAAAAAGCAGTCTTACTTTCATGATTTCTTTAACTACGCCGGGATCCATCGCAGCGTAATGCTCTACACCACGCCGAATACCTGGGTGGACGATATCACCGTGGTGACGCATGTCGCGCAAGACTGTAACCACGCATCTGTTGACTGGCAGGTGGGGGCAAATGGTGATGTCAGCGTTGAACTGCGTGATGCGGATCAACAGGTGGTTGCAACTGGACAAGGCACCAGCGGGACTTTGCAAGTAGTGAATCCGCACCTCTGGCAACCGGGTGAAGGTTATCTCTATGAACTGTGCGTCACAGCCAAAAGCCAGACAGAGTGTGATATCTACCTGCTGCGCGTCGGTATCCGGTCAGTGGCAGTGAAGGGCGAACAGTTCCTGATCAACCACAAACCGTTCTACTTTACTGGCTTTGGTCGTCATGAAGATGCGGATTTGCGCGGCAAAGGATTCGATAACGTGCTGATGGTGCACGATCACGCACTAATGGACTGGATTGGGGCCAACTCCTACCGTACCTCGCATTACCCTTACGCTGAAGAGATGCTCGACTGGGCAGATGAACATGGAATTGTGGTGATTGATGAAACTGCAGCTGTCGGCTTTAACCTCTCTTTAGGCATTGGTTTCGAAGCGGGCAACAAGCCGAAAGAACTGTACAGCGAAGAGGCAGTCAACGGGGAAACCCAGCAGGCGCACTTACAGGCGATTAAAGAGCTGATTGCGCGTGACAAAAACCACCCAAGCGTGGTGATGTGGAGTATTGCCAACGAACCGGATACCCGTCCGCAAGGTGCACGGGAATATTTTGCGCCACTGGCGGAAGCAACGCGTAAACTCGACCCGACGCGTCCGATCACCTGTGTCAATGTAATGTTCTGCGACGCTCACACCGATACCATCAGCGATCTCTTTGATGTGCTGTGCCTGAACCGTTATTACGGTTGGTATGTCCAAAGCGGCGATTTGGAAACGGCAGAGAAGGTTCTGGAAAAAGAACTTCTGGCCTGGCAGGAGAAACTGCATCAGCCGATTATCATCACCGAATACGGTGTGGATACGTTAGCCGGCCTGCACTCAATGTACACCGACATGTGGAGTGAAGAGTATCAGTGTGCATGGCTGGATATGTATCACCGCGTCTTTGATCGCGTCAGCGCTGTCGTCGGTGAGCAGGTATGGAATTTCGCCGATTTTGCGACCTCGCAAGGCATATTGCGCGTTGGCGGTAACAAGAAAGGGATCTTCACCCGCGACCGCAAACCGAAGTCGGCGGCTTTTCTGCTGCAAAAACGCTGGACCGGCATGAACTTCGGTGAAAAACCGCAGCAGGGAGGCAAACAATGAATCAACAACTCTCCTGGCGCACCATCGTCGGCTACAGCCTCGGTGACGTCGCCAATAACTTCGCCTTCGCAATGGGGGCGCTCTTCCTGTTGAGTTACTACACCGACGTCGCTGGCGTCGGTGCCGCTGCGGCGGGCACCATGCTGTTACTGGTGCGGGTATTCGATGCCTTCGCCGATGTCTTTGCCGGACGAGTGGTGGACAGTGTGAATACCCGATGGGGAAAATTCCGCCCGTTTTTACTCTTCGGTACTGCGCCGTTAATGATCTTCAGCGTGCTGGTATTCTGGGTGCCGACCGACTGGAGCCATAGCAGCAAAGTTGTGTATGCATATTTGACCTACATGGGACTCGGGCTTTGCTACAGCCTGGTGAATATTCCTTATGGTTCACTTGCTACCGCGATGACCCAACAACCACAATCCCGCGCCCGTCTGGGCGCGGCTCGCGGGATTGCCGCTTCATTGACCTTTGTCTGCCTGGCATTTCTGATAGGACCGAGCATTAAGAACTCCAGCCCGGAAGAGATGGTGTCGGTATATCATTTCTGGACAATTGTGCTGGCGATTGCCGGAATGGTGCTTTACTTCATCTGCTTCAAATCGACGCGTGAGAATGTGGTACGTATCGTGGCGCAGCCGTCATTGAAGATCAGTCTGCAAACCCTGAAACGGAATCGCCCGCTGTTTATGTTGTGCATCGGTGCGCTGTGTGTGCTGATTTCGACCTTCGCGGTCAGCGCCTCGTCGTTGTTCTACGTGCGCTATGTGTTAAATGATACCGGGCTGTTCACTGTGCTGGTACTGGTGCAAAACCTGGTCGGTACTGTGGCATCGGCACCGCTGGTGCCGGGGATGGTCGCGAGGATCGGTAAAAAGAATACCTTCCTGATTGGCGCTTTGCTGGGAACCTGCGGTTATCTGCTGTTCTTCTGGGTTTCCGTCTGGTCACTGCCGGTGGCGTTGGTTGCGTTGGCCATCGCATCAATTGGCCAGGGCGTTACCATGACCGTGATGTGGGCACTGGAAGCTGATACCGTAGAATACGGTGAATACCTGACTGGCGTGCGAATTGAAGGGCTCACCTATTCACTATTCTCATTTACCCGTAAATGCGGTCAGGCAATCGGAGGTTCAATTCCTGCCTTTATTTTGGGATTAAGCGGATATATCGCCAATCAGGCGCAAACGCCGGAAGTTATTATGGGCATCCGCACATCAATTGCCTTAGTACCTTGCGGATTTATGCTACTGGCATTCGTCATTATCTGGTTTTATCCGCTCACGGATAAAAAATTCAAAGAAATCGTTGTTGAAATTGATAATCGTAAAAAAGTGCAGCAGCAATTAATCAACGATATCACTAGTTAATATTCAATAAAAATAATCAGAACATCAAAGGTGCAACTATGAGAAAAATAGTGGCCATGGCCGTTATTTGCCTGACGGCTGCCTCTGGCCTTACCTCTGCTTACGCGGCGCAACTGGCTGACGATGAAGCGGGACTACGCATCAGACTGAAAAATGAATTACGCAGGGCTGATAAGCCCAGTGCTGGCGCGGGGAGAGATATTTACGCATGGGTACAGGGAGGATTGCTCGATTTCAATAGTGGTTATTATTCCAATATTATTGGCGTTGAAGGCGGGGCGTATTATGTTTATAAATTAGGTGCTCGTGCTGATATGAGCACCCGGTGGTATCTTGATGGTGATAAAAGTTTTGGCTTTACCCTGGGGGCAGTAAAAATAAAACCCAGTGAAAGTAGTCTGCTTAAATTAGGTCGCTTCGGGACGGATTATAGTTATGGTAGCTTACCTTATCGTATTCCGTTAATGGCTGGCAGTTCGCAACGTACATTACCGACAGTTTCTGAAGGAGCATTAGGTTGTTGGGCTTTAACGCCAAATATTGACCTGTGGGGAATGTGGCGTTCACGAGTATTTTTATGGACCGATTCAACAACCGGTATTCGTGATGAAGGGGTGTATAACAGCCAGACGGGAAAATACGATAAACATCGCGCACGTTCTTTTTTAGCCGCCAGTTGGCATGATGATACCAGTCGCTATTCTCTGGGGGCATCGGTACAGAAAGATGTTTCCAATCAGATACAAAGTATTCTCGAGAAAAGCATACCGCTCGACCCGAATTATACGTTGAAAGGGGAGTTGCTCGGCTTTTACGCGCAACTCGAAGGTTTAAGTCGTAATACCAGCCAGCCCAATGAAACGGCGTTGGTTAGTGGACAATTGACCTGGATTGCGCCGTGGGGAAGCGTATTTGGCAGTGGTGGTTATTTGCGCCATGCAATGAATGGTGCCGTGGTGGATACCGACATTGGCTATCCCTTTTCATTAAGTCTTGATCGTAACCGTGAAGGAATGCAGTCCTGGCAATTGGGCGTTAACTATCGTTTAACTCCGCAATTTACGCTGACATTTGCACCGATTGTGACTCGCGGCTATGAATCCAGTAAACGAGATGTGCGGATTGAAGGCGCGGGTATCTTAGGTGGTATGAACTATCGGGTCAGCGAAGGGCCGTTACAAGGGATGAATTTCTTTCTTGCTGCCGATAAAGGGCGGGAAAAGCGCGATGGCAGTGCGCTGGGCGATCGCCTGAATTACTGGGATGTGAAAATGAGTATTCAGTATGACTTTATGCTGAAGTAAGAAAAAACGCCGGAGAGAAAAATCTCCGGCGTTTTGGCTGTGAATTACTGCTGCGGAATAGCGGGTACAGCCGGAACGTTTAATGCCGGCATCGCAAACATACCCACGAAATCTTCCAGTGGCATTTTCTGCCCGTTTAACGTTATCTGACCGTTAGCATATTGCAGGCTGGTGGTGATGGTATTGTCCTGCAAGGTGGTCAGACGGAACATCTGCCCCATTGCTGATGCACCTTCAACTTGCTGTTTCGCCAGTTTTTTCGCTTGATCTTCCTGATAACCTTCCAGCTTCGCTACCTGAGTCATTAACTCAGTTGCCATATCCACCGGAATGGTCAGTTTCGCATCCAGAGATTTAACCGACCGGTCCACTTCCTGCGCCAGCGTTTGCGGCGCTTCTTTAGTCGTTGCCGGATCTTTCAGGAACAGCGACAGATTCAGCGCACTTTCACCCTGACTGTTTTTCCAGCTTAGCGGCGCGATAGTAATCACCGGATCGCCTTTCAGCATCAGCGGCAGAGCGCTAAAGAAGGCTTCCGTCACTTTCTCCTGATAAAGTTCGGGATTGTTGGCAATTTCTGGCTGTGCCAGCAGCGCCTGAGTTTGCGCGTTATATTGCTGGCTAAACTGATGCCAGGCTTCGCCATCAATTTGGCCGACTTTTAAAGTCAGCTTGCCACTGCCCAGATCCTGATTCTGTACCTTCAGGCTGTTTAGCGAGTAATCCAGTTGGCTATTGACCGTTTTACCGTCATTGACCAGATCCGATTTACCGCTGATCTCCATGCCTTCCAGCAGTGCCAGTTCTTTGCCCTCCACTGAAATGGTCATTTTTTCCAGCGACAGTTTTTGGTTTCCTACGCGCTCACCAAAACTTGCCAGCGTGCTGGAACCGTCGGTTTTCAGATTATTAAAGGTTAACTGCACTTTCTGGTTGTATTCGTTAACCGCGTCTATCCGACCACTTTGCGCCTCCCCGGAAAGGGAGATAGCTTTGCCGTCTCTGTCTGCATTTAACTGGAACTCGCCGCCGCTAAATGCGACTTTTTCATCCTTTTGCTCGTAATTCAGTGGCTTGAGCGAAATGTCGGAACTGGAATCTCCGCTGTAACCAATGCGGGAGTTAATCTCAAAAGGCGTTTCACCTTTTGCCATATCAAACAGTGGTTTGCTTACTTCGTTATTAACCAGCGTGGTTTGAATTGATGCCATCGACGGGATCAGGTTCAGTTTTTTAAGCTGGGCAAGCGGGAAGGGACCATGATCAACCGATTCGTTGAAGATGACGCTCTGACCGCTTTTAATCCACGGATTTACTTTTCCGGCAATGGGTTTCACCAACAGTTGCAACTGGCTGCTGAATACGCCGCGATGATAGTTTTGATAACTGACTTCCAGGTTGGATTCAGGAGCTGTCAGTTTGAGTTGCGCGTTCGCCTGCGCGACCATGTCTTCGAGATGGGTTTCAATCTTCTTGCCTGTATACCATGCGCCGCCTGTCCAGACTACGCCTAGCGCAACAATGACGCCTACCGCTACCAGCGATTTATTCATAATGATTATCCATAAAATGAAATCAGGCGGACTGGCCGCCTGAAGGTGTTATAAGCCTTTAATAAGCTTAGCAAGAGATGTTAATTTTTTCAGTAAGCTCTTACAGCTTGTTGTAAACACGCGCTAAACGGCCGTGGCCTTTGACAGTCACCGGTGATTCGTTGGCGGCAATAAACGCTGATTCACCCGGTTTAAGCTGTAACTGCTGAGAACCTTTACACAGCGTTGCATCGCCTTCGACGCAGAACAAAATGGCGGCACTCTGCTGGCTGATGGTGGTTTCTTTATCACTAAGGTCATGCAACGAGAAGGCAAAATCATCCACAGGAATCGGGAAGTCCAGTTCTGCACCTTGTTTCACCGGCTGGGTCAACAACTGGTTAGCCGGTTTGGCTTCGAACTTCACGTTGGCAACCAGTTCCGGAATATCAATGTATTTAGGCGTCAGACCTGCACGCAGCACGTTATCGGAGTTCGCCATCACTTCCAGCGCCACGCCTTGCAGGTAAGCGTGCGGTGTTTCAGCGAACAGGAACATCGCTTCGCCAGGATTCAATTTCACCACATTCAGCAACAGCGGGGAGAACAGGCCGCTGTCTTCCGGGTAAAATTCAGAAATTAAACGAATCGTTTGCCATGGTTCACCCTGCTGGCTGTCGAGGGCCGATTTTAAAATCGCTAGCGCGCGGGATTTTTCTTCACCCTGCATATTCAACAGGCTGGCGAACAGTTCGCTTAAACGTTCGGCATCAGGCTGTTGTAAAAAGTGAGCAATCGCCGGATGTGCACCTGCGACTGGCTGGAGCAGGGAGACAATCTCGGAAAACTCACGAAACGCGTTCATCGCAAGGAAAGGCGTCAGCGCAAAAACCAACTCAGGCTTGTGATTAGGATCTTTATAGTTACGCTCAGCGGCATCCATCGGAATACCTGCAGCATTTTCTTTGGCAAAACCGATTTCAGAATTGCGTTTGTTTGGATGAACCTGAATGGAGAGCGGCTGGGCTGCGCATAATACTTTGAACAGGAAAGGCAACTCGCCAAAGCGTTTGGCAACGGCATCTCCCAAAAGAGTCGCTTTATCACTCTCAATCACATCACGCAGTGAAACGATATCTCCTGCGGCATCGTGCACACGTGAACTGCTCTTTGGATGCGCGCCCATCCACAACTCGGCCATCGGCTGGCTGGACGGATTTTCCATACCATAAAGTTCAGTCAACGCCGTTTTGCTGCCCCAGGCATAGTTTTGCACTGAGTTAATGAGTTTTTGCATGATCAATCCCTGTTTTAATGTGGAAATTAATCCCGCTATTAAAGCAAGAATCCTACGGGAAGTAACCTGGAGCCGCAAAAAGTCGTACTAGTCTCAGTTTTTGTTAAAAAAGTGTGTAGGATATTGTTACTCGCTTTTAACAGGGCAACGGAACACCCGCCCAGAGCATAACCAAACCAGGCAGTAAGTGAGAGAACAATGTCAAACAAACCCTTTCATTATCAGGCTCCTTTTCCACTCAAAAAAGATGATACTGAGTATTACCTGCTAACCAGCGAACACGTTAGCGTATCTGAATTTGAAGGGCAGGAGATTTTGAAAGTCGCACCCGAAGCGTTAACTCTGTTGGCGCGTCAGGCGTTTCATGATGCGTCATTTATGCTGCGTCCGGCTCACCAACAACAGGTGGCCGACATTCTGCGTGACCCGGAGGCCAGCGAAAATGATAAATATGTGGCGCTGCAATTCCTGCGTAACTCCGACATCGCGGCAAAAGGCGTTCTGCCAACCTGTCAGGATACCGGCACCGCGATTATTGTTGGTAAAAAAGGGCAGCGTGTATGGACCGGTGGCGGTGATGAAGCGGCGCTGGCGCGCGGTGTCTATAACACTTATATCGAGGATAATCTGCGCTACTCGCAAAACGCGCCGCTGGATATGTATAAAGAGGTGAATACCGGCACCAACTTGCCAGCGCAGATCGATCTTTATGCCGTTGATGGCGACGAGTACAAATTCCTCTGTATCGCCAAAGGTGGCGGTTCGGCAAACAAGACGTATCTCTATCAGGAAACCAAAGCGTTACTGACGCCGGGAAAACTGAAAAATTACCTGGTTGAGAAGATGCGCACGCTGGGTACGGCGGCCTGTCCTCCGTATCATATTGCGTTCGTTATTGGTGGAACTTCTGCAGAAACGAATCTTAAAACGGTGAAACTCGCTTCCGCTAAATACTATGATGAACTGCCAACGGAAGGGAATGAGCACGGTCAGGCGTTCCGCGATGTGGAACTGGAAAAAGAATTGCTGATCGAAGCGCAAAATCTTGGTCTGGGTGCGCAGTTTGGTGGTAAATACTTCGCTCATGACATCCGCGTGATTCGCCTGCCACGTCACGGCGCATCCTGCCCGGTCGGTATGGGCGTCTCCTGTTCTGCTGACCGTAATATCAAAGCGAAGATCAACCGTCAGGGGATCTGGATCGAAAAACTGGAACATAATCCAGGCAAATATATCCCGGAAGAGCTGCGCAAAGCAGGAGAAGGCGAAGCGGTGCGCGTTGACCTTAACCGTCCGATGAAAGAGATCCTCGCACAGTTGTCGCAGTATCCCGTTTCTACACGCTTATCGCTTAACGGCACGATTATCGTCGGTCGTGATATTGCTCACGCCAAACTGAAAGAGCGGATGGATAACGGTGAAGGGCTGCCGCAGTACATTAAAGATCATCCGATTTACTACGCGGGTCCGGCCAAAACGCCGGAAGGTTATGCCTCCGGTTCTCTTGGCCCAACGACCGCCGGACGGATGGATTCTTATGTCGATCAACTGCAAGCGCAGGGCGGAAGTATGATCATGCTGGCGAAAGGCAACCGCAGCCAGCAGGTGACGGATGCCTGTAAAAAACACGGCGGCTTCTACCTCGGCAGTATCGGTGGTCCGGCAGCTGTATTGGCGCAGGGAAGTATTAAGAGCCTGGAATGTGTTGAATATCCGGAACTGGGAATGGAAGCCATCTGGAAAATTGAAGTGGAAGATTTCCCGGCGTTTATCCTTGTGGATGATAAAGGAAATGACTTCTTCCAGCAGATACAACTCACACAATGCACCCGCTGTGTGAAATAAACAGAGCCGCCCTTCGGGGCGGTTTTTTTACATGGCACGAAAGACCAAACATTTGTTATCAAATGGTAAATAATGAGTAAGCTAAAAGTTGCTTAACGAAAGCAAAACAGAAAGAAAAAATTAATCAGGTGAGGAGCAGGCCATGAATACAGTACGCAGCGAAAAAGATTCGATGGGGGCGATTGATGTCCCGGCAGATAAGCTGTGGGGCGCACAAACTCAACGCTCGCTGGAGCATTTCCGCATTTCGACGGAGAAAATGCCCACCTCACTGATTCATGCGCTGGCGCTAACCAAGCGCGCAGCGGCAAAAGTTAATGAAGATTTAGGCTTGTTGTCTGAAGAGAAAGCGAGCGCCATTCGGCAGGCGGCGGATGAAGTACTGGCAGGACAGCATGACGACGAATTCCCGTTGGCTATCTGGCAGACCGGCTCCGGCACGCAAAGTAACATGAACATGAACGAAGTGCTGGCTAACCGGGCCAGTGAATTACTCGGCGGCGTGCGCGGGATGGAACGTAAAGTTCACCCTAACGACGACGTGAACAAAAGCCAAAGTTCCAACGATGTCTTTCCGACGGCGATGCACGTTGCGGCGCTGCTGGCGCTGCGCAAGCAACTCATTCCACAACTTAAAACCCTGACCCAGACGCTGAGTGAAAAATCCCGCGCATTTGCCGATATCGTCAAAATCGGTCGTACCCACTTGCAGGACGCCACGCCGTTAACGCTGGGGCAGGAGATTTCCGGCTGGGTAGCGATGCTGGAGCATAATCTCAAACATATCGAATACAGCCTGCCTCACGTAGCGGAACTGGCTCTGGGCGGTACAGCGGTGGGTACTGGACTAAATACCCATCCGGAATATGCGCGTCGCGTAGCAGATGAACTGGCAGTCATTACCTGTGCACCGTTTGTTACCGCGCCGAACAAATTTGAAGCGCTGGCGACCTGTGATGCCCTGGTTCAGGCGCACGGCGCATTGAAAGGGTTGGCTGCGTCACTGATGAAAATTGCCAATGATGTCCGCTGGCTGGCCTCTGGCCCGCGCTGCGGAATTGGTGAAATCTCAATCCCGGAAAATGAGCCGGGCAGCTCAATCATGCCAGGGAAAGTGAACCCAACACAGTGCGAAGCATTAACCATGCTCTGCTGTCAGGTGATGGGGAACGACGTGGCGATCAACATGGGTGGCGCTTCCGGTAACTTTGAACTGAACGTCTTCCGTCCGATGGTGATCCATAATTTCCTGCAATCGGTGCGCTTGCTGGCAGATGGCATGGAAAGTTTCAACAAACACTGTGCAGTGGGCATTGAACCGAATCGTGAGCGAATCAATCAATTACTCAATGAATCGCTGATGCTGGTGACTGCGCTTAACACCCACATTGGTTATGACAAAGCCGCCGAGATCGCCAAAAAAGCGCATAAAGAAGGGCTGACCTTAAAAGCGGCGGCCCTTGCGCTGGGGTATCTTAGCGAAGCCGAGTTTGACCGCTGGGTACGGCCAGAACAGATGGTCGGCAGTATGAAAGCCGGGGGTTAATCTGCAACATACAGGTGCAGCCGTGGAATGATTAAACGAAGCGGCTGCGCCTGTGGTTTATAACGGTGCTGCACATTGTCGGCATCGTAATTTAACAACTCACCAACGTCTGGCACGCCCGCGCCATTATCCCGATTAATCAGTGCAATCAGCGGCGTAGGGCAGGCGTGTTGTACTTGTTTTTGATCTCCTTTGTACCAGACGCGGGCAATCGGCTGCACCTTCACCGGACGTTTGATTTTTAACTTCGCGTTCTGTGGCAGGGCAGCGATATCCTGATATTCTCGCTCCAGTTTTCTTTGCCACTCCTCGCGCGTCCACGGTGCGACACTGCGTGGTGATTTCAGGCTTTTTTCCAGCTGTGCCAGGACTTCATCACGATGCAAATTTTTAATGATATGTTTATTAGCCCAGCCAAAACGTAAAGTGGCGGGGTCGTGCAGAACGGTGAGCGTGCGGTAAGCATTAAGTGTAATCAGCCCCGGCAAATGACGATGCACCCATTCAAAACGTGCCGCGGAGGGGAGTTCTGATTCAACCGTGACGATATGCTCGAACGTGGTCTTGAGTTTATTGATGTGCTGAATATGACTGACTAACGCTGCTTGCGAAAAGTTATCGACCTGGTAACACAACACGCCAGGCAGACGGACAGCGGCCTTGCTGCTGCGATTTTCGGACTGTTGTTGAATAAATAAATGGCGAAAATGACGCAACGCCAGCGATTGCGCGTCGTTGCCGAGATGTTGTTTTACCTCAATACGATTAAGCGGATTATGCTCATCCTCTTTTTTTACCTCCGGCAAAGAGAACACGCGGGCAACCAGCAATTTGTGCTGTTCTAGCTCAGCGGCAAATGCAGCCAGCTCTTGTTCCATCTGGCGAAAAGTAGTGTTGAGTCGGTCTACGAGATCGTAACGCGCCATAATATTAACCACTTTAGTTACAACATCCTTATTTTATAGCACAGTGGTGGTGACTTGACCACCGTGCGCATAGTGTCAGGCAGAGGTAAATTGCGGGATGTTATGCCATAACGGCCAGCTGAACGAGAAGCGGGCACCACCCAGTTCGCTGGTGTCACAATTAACCGTACCGCCCATTGCCAGTGCTATAGAGTGGACAATTGCCAGCCCCAGCCCGCAGCCGCCGGTTGAGCGATCCCGGCTGGGATCGAGGCGAACAAAAGGTTCAAAGATATGTTCGCGGTTTTCTGGGGCAATCCCTGGGCCATCATCCTCAACAATTAATGTCGCTCTATTCCCCGACAGTAGCAGGCTGGTTTCAACCGTTGAGTGACAGTAGCGCAGGGCGTTATTGAGCAAATTATCCAGCACGCGCTCCATTAAGCGCATATCCAACGCCGCATAATGGCCTTGCGCGAGCGTTTTTATCCGTACCGTTTTATCGGGCGTTACTGCCTGAATATCTGCCAGATGCGTTGACAGCCACAACGGCAGGTCTGGTTCGCTAAGATGAAGCTCATTTTGTGGGCGGTCGAGTCGGGCATAAGTCAGCAGCTCTTCGATTAAAGCTTCAAGTTGACTGATATCGCGATTCAACGCCTGGGATTCGGCGGCGCTCAGGTTATCGCTCATCTCCAGTCGATAACGCAGGCGCACTAACGGTGTTCGCAGTTCGTGAGCGATACCGTCAATAAGCTGTTTTTTGCTGGCAATCAAGGCGTTGATATTGTCCGCCATCTGGTTAAATGCGACGCCAAGTCGTTCAAAGCTCGAACCTTCATCAAAGTGGATACGCTCACTGAGATGCCCATCGCCAAATCGTTGCGCCGCTGCTTCCAGTTTTAACATATCCTGCCAGTGCGGACGCATCCAGATAAACACCGGAAAGGCGAGGGAAATGGCAATAAAAGCGATCAGGGCGATATCCAGCAATCGCATCTGATGGAGGTAATAAAGATAAGGAACAGGACCAACTGCCAGCACGTAGTGGCTGCGCGGGATACGTTGCAAAAAAGTGTACTGATCGTCCAGAGCGACAATTTCGCCGCCACGCAGCCGGTGCATGGAAATATCATCAAGATGGTATTTACTCAGTGGCTCGACACGCAGATCGAAAGAGAGATTTAAATCCATCTCTTTCAGCGTCTTACCCCAGTCGTGTGGGGGGATCTCACGCAATTCGCTGCGCATCAGATACAGCGAACTGTTCATCAAATCATCCAGCGACTGTTTGCCTGCGCGTTCGGCGGTAAATTTGTACACCAGCCCGACCAGCAGAGACATCACAAGGAAGCAGACAAACAATAACAGGTAAAACTGGATAAACAGTTTTTTCATCGCTTATTCCCACGCATGAGGCGCAAAAAGATAGCCTTTGTTACGCACGGTTTTAATACGATAAGGTTCTGCGGCGTTATCGAGCAGTTTTTTTCTTAACCGCGAAATAGCCACGTCCACGCTACGATCCAGTCCGTCATAACTGACGCCGCGTAAATTTTTCAGCAATGCATCGCGGTCCATGATTTGCCCGGCATGGGTAGCTAATTCCCACAATAATTCGAAATCAGCTGTCGAGAGCGAGATTTCAGTGTTAGCCAGGGTGACTACGCGGTTGATGGGATCGATGGTCAACGTGCCGAAATGCAGGGCTTTGTAGGGAGTCAGAGACGTTTCCTGAATACCTTTGGTCACTGTGGCTTGCTCATTCTGACGCAAATGCAAACGTAAACGCGCTAGCAAAACAGCAGGGGGCGTCGTTTTGAGAATATAGTCGCAGGCACCCATTTCCAGTGCCAGGATGTGGTTCATATCGCTATCGAGAGAGGTTAGAAGAACAATCGGTCCGGACCACTTTGCGCGTAAATCACGACAAATGGTCATGCCGTCCTTGCCTGGTAGCATGATGTCGAGTAACACCAAATCCGGATTTTCTCGCAGAATAGTTTCTTCGGCCCGGTCGCCGCGCGGCTCTACGGTAACCTGCATATCATGTTTTGCCAGGTATGCGGCAATCAGTGCACCGACTTCCGCATCATCTTCCACAAATACGATAGTGTTCATAACATTCACGGTAGATATAAAAACGTCACAATACACCGCACTGTTTTTACTTACTATCAATCGTTTCTAAACAAGGTTTCATCAGGTATTCTACTGATGACTTGTTATGAAAGTGTTAAGGTAAAAAGATGGGGCTGGTAATCAAAGCCGCGCTCGGTGCGCTGGTAGTGCTGTTGATTGGTGTTTTAGCAAAAACGAAAAATTATTATATCGCCGGGCTGATTCCACTTTTCCCGACCTTTGCGCTTATCGCGCATTATATTGTTGCCAGCGAACGCGGCATTGAAGCCTTACGCGCAACCATCATTTTTAGTATGTGGTCGATTATTCCCTATTTTGTTTACCTGGCGTCCCTATGGTATTTCACCGGAATGATGCGCTTGCCCGCTGCTTTTGTTGGCTCTGTTGCGTGCTGGGGAATAAGCGCATGGGTGTTGATTATATGCTGGATTAAGCTGCATTAACGCAGATGACGACCGCCATCAAGTGGGAGACTGCGTCCGGTGACAAAGCAGCTGGTAAGTAAGTAATCGACCAGGTCGATCACTTCTTTCTCGCCAGGCGCGGTTTTCATCAGTGATTTATTCAGCGCCTGTTGTCGATATTCAGCATCATCATGTTCATTAAACAGGATCAGCGATGGCGCAATAGAATTCACTTTCACTTCCGGTGCCAGCTTGCGGGCAAACGAGCGGGTCATATTATCCAGTGCCGCTTTGCTTGCAGCATACGCAATATGTTTGTCGCTACCGCGCTCCACCACATAATCGGTAAAGTGAATGATATCGCTGGCGGCGTGTCCGTGCCCACGCAGTAATCTTTCCAGAGCATGGTTGAGCAGGTATGGGGTATTAACGTGGATCTGCATCATGCAAGCCAGTACGTCGGTCAGTGGCGCTCCCGGTTTTTCCGCCATCCACGCGCTGGCGTTATGCAAAATAGCACGCAGACCATGGGTGCTTTTTAGTACTTCATCGGCAAACGCCATCACACCGTCGTTGGTCGAAAAATCAGCCTGAATACACTGCGCACCTGCCTTAATCAGTCCATCAATGGCGGGATAGTGCGTCCGATAGCTGACAATCACCGGTTGCTTTTGATTAATGAAATGCCATGCGAGGGCGAGGCCGATGCGGCGACCTCCGCCAGTAATTAATATTGGCAAGGACTGGGTTTTACCCATCGTTATCTCCTTTGCTATCCAACGATGGGATGAACGTTATCCCACCAGCATCCAGGTCGCCGGAACTGAGGCAATTAACAGCATGCCAATCAGCACCATTTCCTGACGATTCAGTACATTATCATGGGTATGCGTTTTACGCGCGTACAGGAAAACCAGCAGCCCCGGTGCATACAGAACAACGGATAACAGCAAGTGCATTGGACCAGAGGCGTACAATAACCATAAGCCATAAATGCAGGCACCGACACCTACCGCTTTATGCAGTGGACGGGTTGCGATTTTCAGCAAGAACGCGCCGACCAGGAAATAGGGCACCAGAATCATTTCTGAGGCGATGGTCAGCAATGTGTTGTAATCGGAACCGGTCAGCCAGATGAGCACCAGACAAATTTGCACGCAGATGTTGGTCAGCCACAGTGAAGCGGATGGCGCAGCTTGTGCGTTCTGGCGTGCAAAAATGCGCGGGAATGCTTTATGAGTGGCTGCAAGGAACGGAACTTCTGCTGCCATGATGGTCCAGCTTAAGTACGCGCCGCAAACGGAAACGATCAAACCGGCAGCGATGATGATTTCGCCCCACGGTCCCATCATTTCCACCATCAGACCGGCCATTGACGGGTTCCGAATTTCAGCCAGTTCAGGACGTGCCACCACGCCCAGCGAAAGCAGCGTTACCAGCAAATAAACGCCCAGAGCGGAGAGAACCGCCAGCAGTGTCGCTTTGCCAACATCACGCTTATTACGCGCACGCGCAGAAACAACCACGGCACCTTCCACACCAATGAAAACCCACAGGGTGATCAGCATGGTGTTTTTCACCTGTTCCCACACGGGTACGCCAAGTGCAAGTCCGGTGAAGTCGAGCTTGAAGGTATCCAGTTTGAACATCATCATCGCCAGCACAACAAACAGACCCAACGGCAACAATTTTGCCAGTGTCGCCACAAGGTTAATGCTGGCAGCGGTTTGCACCCCGCGCAGGATCAAAAAGTGAACAATCCACAATAAAGCCGATGCACCGACGATCGATTGCCAGGTATTACCATCGCCAAACAGGCGCAATTCCGGCGTGTCCGTAAAAAAGCTTAACGCGGAAAAAACGATCACCAGATAGGAGACGTTGGCGATGACCGCGCACAGCCAGTATCCCCATGCGGAACAAAAGCCGATTAGCTCGCCAAACCCTTCGCGGGCATAGGTAAAGATACCGCCGTCAAGTTCGGGGCGAATGCGCGTGAGGATCAGCATGGCAAAGGCCAGCAATAAAATGCCAGCGCCAGTAATACCCCAGCCGATGAGCAGTGCTGCCGGGCTGGCAACTGCCGCCATATTTTGCGGCAGACTGAAAACACCCGCGCCCAGCATTGAGCTTAATACCAGCGCGGTGAGTGCGCTCAGTCCCAGTTTCTTTTCCATCGATATCCAGTGATTAAAACGTGACAAGAAGAATAAATATTAGGGCAAAACGCATAAAAATGGAGTTTGCCACTGAAGCGCGGGATTTTACGAAGAGATGTGTCTGCATGCAATGGTCGCAGGGAAATTTATGACTAAAAATGCGAAAGGCGGCATCAAGCCGCCTTATAGGAGTAACTGAATAGTTATTTATACAGATCTGCGCTGACGGTCAGGTTATTACCACGTTCCTGCCACTGGCGGGTGATGTGGTAATACTTAGCACCTTTCTTCGCGGCACGTTTCGCAACCTGATAGGAGACTTCGGTCATGTTGCCGTAGTTGCCAGAGAATTTGATGCTGTCGAACGGGACCATCATCGCTGCTGTCGCTTTGTTCAGTTCTTCGACTTTAGTGCCATCCGGGAGCGTGACGGTGTAACGCCCGCCTTTTGATGACTGGGTTTCAAAGAAGCGACCGACTTCAGAACTTGGTGATGCGGTAGTCGCAACACCCGGGATCTCAACTTTCTTCGCAGCTTCGCCACCGGCAGCCAGAGCTGCACGTCCTGCTTCGGAATCTGCCGGGATGACATCCGGGCTCTGGACGATACGTTTCTTAGCATCTTTTTTATAGATGAATGCAGTAATACGCTGGTTGCCGCCCTGGTTGGCATCGATTTGACGAACGATGTAGAAAGAGTAGGCACCTTTCGCTTTTGCTGCTTTGGTGATGGCATCATTGACTTCTGGCTGGCTACGATAGAAGCCCTGGACGGTGACCGTGTCAAACGGTTCAATCAGAACAGCCTGATCTTTCGGCAGTTCGACAACACCGTTAATTACGCGATTACTTGTTTCTTCTGCTTTTTCAGCATCGGCTTTATAGAGGTCAGCGACCACACGCCAGTTACCGCTGTTACCAAAATCAGAAGTGTCGACAACATAAAAAGAGGCGGCACCTTCTTTATCTGCGCGACGAGAAACGGCTTTCACCGCTTCGCCAATAGCATTAAAACGACCGGTAATCACTACACGGTCAAAAGGTTTAACCGCTGCCGCTTGCTCCGGTGTCAGTTCTGTTGCTGCGTTAACGGAGAATGCCGTAGCAGAAAGCAGTGCCGACGCCAGGAGGGTGTTCTTAAGCTTCATAAAAATAATCCTTCGCCTTGCGCAAACCAGGTACTGGTATTGTTATTAACGAGAAACGTGGCTGATTATTGCATTTAAACGGTGTAACTGTCTGCGTCATTTTTCATATCACATTCCTTAAACCAATTTTAATTCTGCTCAAATGACCGTCTATGCTTAAAAAACAGCCGTATCACCATCAATACTACTGAAGCAACTGAATTGTATAAGTTAATTTAATGTTAAGTAGTGATTTGTGCCGGGGCGATGTCTCGTTTTACCCGGCCGCCGAAGACAATTATCAGTCTTTATCCGGCGTTCTAAGGTGTTTATCCCACTATCACGGCTGAATCGTTAATATTTTGCGAGTTCACGCCGAAATACTGATTTTTGGCGCTAGATCACAGGCATAATTTTCAGTACGTTATAGGGCGTTTGTTACTAATTTATTTTAACGGAGTAACATTTAGCTCGTACATGAGCGGCTTGTGTGGCTCCTGACACAAGCAAACCATCATCAATAAAACCGATGGAAGGGAATATCATGCGAATTGGCATACCAAGAGAACGGTTAACCAATGAAACCCGTGTTGCAGCAACGCCAAAAACAGTGGAACAGCTGCTGAAACTGGGTTTTACCGTCGCGGTAGAGAGCGGCGCGGGTCAACTGGCAAGTTTTGACGATAAAGCGTTTGTGCAAGCGGGCGCTGAAATTGTAGAAGGGAATAGCGTCTGGCAGTCAGAGATCATTCTGAAGGTCAATGCGCCGTTAGATGATGAAATTGCGTTACTGAATCCTGGGACAACGCTGGTGAGTTTTATCTGGCCTGCGCAGAATCCGGAATTAATGCAAAAACTTGCGGAACGTAACGTGACCGTGATGGCGATGGACTCTGTGCCGCGTATCTCACGCGCACAATCGCTGGACGCACTAAGCTCGATGGCGAATATCGCCGGTTATCGCGCCATTGTTGAAGCGGCACATGAATTTGGGCGCTTCTTTACCGGACAAATCACTGCGGCCGGGAAAGTGCCACCGGCAAAAGTGATGGTGATTGGTGCCGGTGTCGCAGGTCTGGCCGCCATTGGCGCAGCAAACAGTCTCGGCGCGATTGTGCGTGCATTCGACACCCGCCCGGAAGTGAAAGAACAAGTTCAAAGTATGGGCGCAGAATTCCTCGAGCTGGATTTTAAAGAGGAAGCGGGCAGCGGCGATGGCTATGCCAAAGTGATGTCGGACGCGTTCATCAAAGCGGAAATGGAACTCTTTGCCGCCCAGGCAAAAGAGGTCGATATCATTGTCACCACCGCGCTTATTCCAGGCAAACCAGCGCCGAAGCTAATTACCCGTGAAATGGTTGACTCCATGAAGGCGGGCAGTGTGATTGTCGACCTGGCAGCCCAAAACGGCGGCAACTGTGAATACACCGTGCCGGGTGAAATCTTCACTACGGAAAATGGTGTCAAAGTAATTGGTTACACCGATCTTCCGGGCCGTCTGCCGACGCAATCCTCACAGCTTTACGGCACTAACCTCGTTAATCTGCTGAAACTGTTGTGCAAAGAGAAAGACGGCAACATCACTGTGGATTTTGATGATGTGGTGATTCGTGGCGTGACTGTGATCCGTGCGGGCGAAATTACCTGGCCGGCACCGCCGATTCAGGTATCAGCTCAGCCGCAGGCGGCACAAAAAGCGGCACCGGAAGTGAAAACTGAGGAAAAATGTGCCTGCTCACCGTGGCGTAAATACGCGTTGATGGCGTTGGCAATCATCCTTTTCGGCTGGATGGCAAGCGTTGCGCCAAAAGAGTTCCTTGGACACTTCACTGTGTTCGCGCTGGCCTGCGTTGTCGGTTATTACGTGGTGTGGAATGTATCGCACGCGCTGCATACACCGTTGATGTCGGTCACCAACGCGATTTCAGGGATTATTGTTGTCGGAGCACTGTTGCAGATTGGCCAGGGCGGCTGGGTTAGCTTCCTTAGTTTTATCGCGGTGCTTATAGCCAGCATTAATATTTTCGGTGGCTTCACCGTGACTCAGCGCATGCTGAAAATGTTCCGCAAAAATTAAGGGGTAACATATGTCTGGAGGATTAGTTACAGCTGCATACATTGTTGCCGCGATCCTGTTTATCTTCAGTCTGGCCGGTCTTTCGAAACATGAAACGTCTCGCCAGGGTAACAACTTCGGTATCGCCGGGATGGCGATTGCGTTAATCGCAACCATTTTTGGACCGGATACGGGTAATGTTGGCTGGATCTTGCTGGCTATGGTCATTGGTGGGGCAATTGGTATCCGTCTGGCGAAGAAAGTTGAAATGACCGAAATGCCAGAACTGGTGGCGATCCTGCATAGCTTCGTGGGTCTGGCGGCAGTGCTGGTTGGTTTTAACAGCTATCTGCATCATGACGCGGGAATGGCACCGATTCTGGTCAATATTCACCTGACGGAAGTGTTCCTCGGTATCTTCATCGGGGCGGTAACGTTCACGGGTTCGGTGGTGGCGTTCGGCAAACTGTGTGGCAAGATTTCGTCTAAACCGTTGATGCTGCCAAACCGTCACAAAATGAACCTGGCGGCTCTGGTCGTTTCCTTCCTGCTGCTGATTGTATTTGTTCGCACGGACAGCGTCGGCCTGCAAGTGCTGGCATTGCTGATAATGACCGCCATTGCGCTGGTATTCGGCTGGCATTTAGTCGCCTCCATCGGTGGTGCAGATATGCCAGTGGTGGTGTCGATGCTGAACTCGTACTCCGGCTGGGCGGCTGCGGCTGCGGGCTTTATGCTCAGCAACGACCTGCTGATTGTGACCGGTGCGCTGGTCGGTTCTTCGGGGGCTATCCTTTCTTACATTATGTGTAAGGCGATGAACCGTTCCTTTATCAGCGTTATTGCGGGTGGTTTCGGCACCGACGGCTCTTCTACTGGTGATGATCAGGAAGTGGGCGAGCACCGCGAAATCACTGCAGAAGAGACAGCGGAACTGCTGAAAAACTCCCATTCAGTGATCATTACTCCGGGGTACGGCATGGCAGTTGCGCAGGCGCAATATCCTGTCGCTGAAATTACTGAGAAATTGCGCGCTCGTGGTATTAATGTGCGTTTCGGTATCCACCCGGTTGCGGGGCGTTTGCCTGGACATATGAACGTATTGCTGGCTGAAGCAAAAGTACCGTATGACATCGTGCTGGAAATGGACGAGATCAACGATGACTTTGCTGATACCGATACCGTACTGGTGATTGGTGCTAACGACACGGTTAATCCGGCGGCGCAGGATGATCCGAAGAGTCCGATTGCTGGTATGCCTGTGCTGGAAGTGTGGAAAGCGCAGAACGTGATTGTCTTTAAACGTTCGATGAACACTGGCTATGCTGGTGTGCAAAACCCGCTGTTCTTCAAGGAAAACACCCACATGCTGTTTGGTGACGCCAAAGCCAGCGTGGATGCAATCCTGAAGGCTCTGTAACCCTGACGGCCTCTGCGGAGGCCGTCACTCTTTATTGAGATCGCTTAACAGAACGGCGATGCTTTGACCTCCCGCTGTTTGTTCAAGCGCAATTTTGACAATAATTGTCAACGGCACGGAAAGCAGCATACCCACCGGTCCTAACAACCATCCCCAAAAAATCAACGACAAAAATACCACCAATGTGGAAAGCCCCAGCCCACGTCCCATGATGCGCGGCTCCAGAATATTGCCGAAGACCAGATTAATCAGCAGATATCCCGCCAGCACCAGCAACGCTTCGTAGAAGCCATTAAACACCAGTACCTGAGCGATAGGGGGGATTGCCGCGAGAACTGAACCAATATTCGGGATGTAATTAAGCGCAAAGGCCAGCAATCCCCAGACAAAAGCGAAGCGAACATCGAGTGCGGCGAGCATCGCCCAGGCGACCAGGCCGGTGATGATGCTGATGGCTGTTTTCAGCACCAGATAATGAGACACACTG
Organism: Escherichia sp. E.sYA108; assembly: GCF_011754335.1. Taxonomy (NCBI): domain Bacteria; kingdom Pseudomonadati; phylum Pseudomonadota; class Gammaproteobacteria; order Enterobacterales; family Enterobacteriaceae; genus Escherichia; species Escherichia sp. E.sYA108. Next base: position 2,459,870 of record NZ_JAAQVZ010000001.1, read on the forward strand.
TCAATCGCACGCTGAATCGCCGCCATCCCTTCAACCGGACGCGCCATCATTTGCTGAAATTTTCCGGGCAATTGTGGCACTTCGAGCAGCATAAACAGCACCGTCAGCAGCAATAAAAAGATTGATGACATGGCATTAGATAACTGCGTCAATAAGTTGGTGAGCAACGTCATCGCCGCGTTCGGATCAATGTAATGCGCCAGTTGGTCAACTGAGACATCAATCCCTACGCGTTGCAACAACGGTTCAATCGCTTGCAGCGGCGTCATAATAGAGTTGCGATATTGCGGTAACGTCCGCGTCAACTCGTTGAGCGCGGAACCCAGATAAGCTAATAGCAACACCATCGCCATCACGATGATGGTCATCAAAATCGACACTGCCAGTACACGCGGCACTCGCCAGCGGACCATGTGTTGCACCAGCGGGTTAAGAATAACAGCAATAAATAATGCGAGAATAAACGGCACGATGATCTCGGCGGCAAAACGGATACCGCAGAGAATAATGACCAGCATTCCCAACATAATGACGATTTTTAGGCCATTGAGCGTGATGATCGGCTTTGCCATGCTTGTCCCCGTTTTTTCTTCCTTGGCTAATAATAATGTCTTTTTCGCTCCGTCATCATAACGAAAATCAAACCGCTCAGGTAAAGAAGTGAAAATATTTTGAGTTAATTCTTAAGCTATGATACAAATCAGGCGTGTTCAACTACCGAGGACAATTATCATCCGCGATGACGAGAAGCAACACTGCGGATAATTGTAATATTATGGACAATTTGTTCAGGACGTTATTTTCTACATTTACCCATCTTCGTACCTCATCCACTATCTTGCTCGTAGGTGAGCAGCACTGGCGCAACGCGCTTTAGTCCTTTCTTCTGCTTAAGCTTGCGCTATGCGCGGGGCTTGACCACTTTACTTTGGTTTCGCTGAATTAAGCGAAAATTAAAATAATTCTCTTGCAGGAGAAGGACAATGTATATTTATTGGATTTTATTAGGTCTGGCTGTTGCTACAGAAATTACCGGTACGCTGTCTATGAAATGGGCGAGCGTCAGTGAGGGAAATGGCGGCTTTATTTTAATGCTGGTGATGATTTCTCTGTCGTATATATTTCTCTCTTTCGCCGTTAAAAAGATCGCCTTAGGCGTGGCTTATGCGCTGTGGGAAGGTATCGGTATTTTATTTATTACCTTGTTTAGCGTTTTGTTATTCGACGAAAGTCTATCGCTGATGAAAATTGCCGGGTTAACCACCCTGGTCGCCGGGATTGTATTGATCAAATCAGGTACCCGTAAAGCGCGTAAACCTGAACTGGAGGTGAACCATGGCGCAGTTTGAATGGGTTCACGCCGCCTGGCTGGCATTGGCAATCGTGCTGGAAATCATTGCTAACGTCTTTTTGAAATTTTCTGACGGCTTTCGTCGCAAAATATTTGGCTTGCTCTCTCTGGCGGCGGTGCTGGCTGCCTTTAGTGCGCTTTCTCAGGCCGTTAAAGGGATCGACTTGTCTGTCGCTTATGCATTGTGGGGCGGGTTTGGTATTGCCGCCACGTTAGCCGCAGGTTGGATCTTGTTTGGTCAACGGTTAAATCGTAAAGGCTGGATTGGCCTGGTCTTGCTGTTGGCTGGAATGATCATGGTGAAACTTGCCTGATGAACACGCTGCCCGCGCTGTCGGGCAGCGTTTGAACATTATTTTTGCGACAGTTGATCCAGCTTGTCGCGAAAACCGGTAACAGAAATGGCCCGGTTATCGGCGCGCCAGCGATCTTTCGCGGCAGGAGCCGAGCTTTGCACCCCAATTAATTGCCAGCCGTCATCGGTATGCAACATCAGAGGCGAACCGCTGTCACCCGGCAAGGTATCGCACTGATGCGACATCACCGACGTTTGCGCCCAGCCAGTCACTTCACAGTTTTGATGACTGTACAACGTATCGAGATGATCTTCAGGGTAGCCCGCCTGAGTCACTTTACGACCAGCCGCTTTTAATGCGGCGGTAAGCGCGGCTTTATCTCCCTCAAATAACGGCAACGGTGTAATGCCAGAAGGGGGATTACGTAGCACAATCAAACCGAAGTCCCAGGGCGCAGCTGCGGGAGGTACAATCCAGCCATCCCCATCTGCTTTTAACCGCTTTCCCAGTGTCGGATCAACGCGGCCTTCTATGTCGTGGATCTCATAGCGCCAAAGACCTTTATTTGACACGAAACGCAGCGCTACCGCTTTATCGGCTTTACCCTTTGGCGGCGTCAATAAACAGTGTCCTGCCGTTAATGCCAGATTGGGTGCAATCAGCGTCGCCGTACATAAATTGCCGCTGGCCGTTTCCAGTTGGCCAACCGCATCCCACGGTGATTGGGTCGTGTCATTCACTGGCACACGATCATCATGACCAAAAAACAGGGTGCTGACCTCATCGTTTGCCGATTTGGCAACGTCTGGTTTATCTGCAAACACAAAAGCAGACGTCAAACTAATTGCACCCAACACTACAGCAATGGTTGTACGCATATCACACTCTGGTGGGTAATTATGATTATTAAAAGCAAACCCTCATAAATACTATAGACGGGACGGGATGAAAGTGGGAGTAAAATCAGATAACTACGATCAGGAAAGATAAAAACGGGCGGCAATCAGTGCGCATAAAATAAGGATGATAAGAATGAACTCAAAGCGATAACGGCCCACCATACTACCCTCCGCTAAAGGCGGTGCTAAACGTTACCCGCTTAGCACCGTAATTTTCAGGCGCGAGGGGGCGCGCCAGCATTACTGTTGAAAACTTACGCTGCGGGTTGTGCAGCAGGTTTTGCCGGTTGCTGATGGCTGTGTTTCTTGGCGTGTTTCTTCGCTGCCTGCGCTTTTTGTTCAGGAGCTTTCTGTTCAGCTTTGGCATTTTTATGATGCTTTTTAGCCGCCTGCGCTTTCTGGGCAGGTGCTGCTTTATGCTGTTTTTTATGATGTGTGGTTTTCGCAGGCGCTGCTTTGGTGGTCGTCGCAGTCGGAGCAGGTGTGGTCGCAGTCTCTGCAGCAAAGGCAGCAGAAGACAGACCCATAGCAGCGGCAACAACCAGAGCTAATACTTTTTTCATTGTCATACCCTCAATTTGTTTTTTCATTTAACCCCACTGCGGGGCCGTTGAAATAACTATATCCCTGGGAATGGCAGACTTCCGTGAGTGGTTGGTTTCAGCGTGTAACGATATGTACAAACGCTGAATAAATTACAGCGTTGATAATAACGTATTGTGACTTAAGGAAAATTTAGCTACCAATAATAGTAGTCTTGATCGTGTTAACTATTTTACTACTTACAAAGCGGTAGAATAACTGCGCATCAGTAATAAATGACACACAGCAAAATGAATCCGTTTATTTGGGTACTTATAATCCTGATGACGCTAGATGCGCTGCGGGAATTGGCTTTTTAGGATGGCTATTAACGTTGGTTTGAGCAGGCAATAAGTCCGGACGGGTATTTACCTCAGTCCGGACTTATTTTTTCAGGCGTGCAGACGATGATGCAAACGCGTCCCGACCAGCAGAGCAATGACCAGCATCAGAGCAATAAATGCGCCGACGCCGTTCCAGCCATAGTTATGCCAGAAAACACCACCCAGCGTCCCGGCAATACTCGACCCCAGATAGTAACTGAACAGATACAGCGAGGAGGCCTGGCCTTTAGCGCGTTTTGCGCGGGGGCCGATCCAGCTGCTGGCAACGGAGTGGGCTGCGAAGAATCCGGCTGAGAAGAGTAACATTCCGGCAAAGATCAGCCACAGCGAGCTGAATAAGGTCATCAGTAAACCAAACAGCATAACCCCCGTCGAAAACAACATCACCGGACCGCGTCCATAGCGGGTGGTCATGGTTCCGGCTTTGGGTGAGCTCCATGTACCGGTCAAATAAGCCAGCGATAATAAGCCAACCACGGCCTGACTGACATGCCAGGGGGAAAGCATCAACCTATAGCCGATGTAATTAAACAGCGTGACGAACGACCCCATCAGCAAAAAGCCTTCTGCGAACAATAACGGTAATCCCCGGTCACGCCAGTGCAGACGAAAGTTGATGAATAACGTCTTAGGGCGCAGCGAAGTCGGGCGAAAATGGCGTGATTCAGGGAGGATTTTCCAGAACATCAACGCCGAGGCCAACGCGAAACAACCGATTGCCGCCAGCGCAATTCGCCAGTTAAAAAAGTCCGTGAAGACACCGCTAATTAAGCGTCCGCTCATGCCGCCAATTGAGTTGCCGCTGATATACAACCCCATTGAAAAGGCCACGAAACTGGGGTGGATTTCCTCGCTAAGATAAGTCATGCCAACGGCTGCCACGCCACTTAACGAAAGCCCAATCAAGGCGCGCATAATCAAAATGCCGTGCCAGCTGGTCATCATTGTCGAAAGTAACGTACAAATGGAGGCCAACAGTAGCGCCGTGACCATCACTGGTTTGCGACCAATGGCATCGGATAGCGGGCCAGTAAACAGCAAACCGATAGCCAACATCGCCGTTGAAATGGACAGTGAAATACTACTGTTCGCGGGCGTTAAGCCAAACTCTTGTGAAAGCACCGGAAGGATAGGTTGCACACAATAGAGAAGTGCGAAAGTTGCCAGTCCGGCAGAGAAAAGCGCCAGGGTGACGCGCATAAATTGCGGCGTACCGCGTTTAATAAATTGATTTGACTGAGAAATGCTTTGCTTGTCAGTGTCGCTTGCCGGAGCGCCATCAACAGTTGTAGTACGGCTCACTTGAAATCCTTGCTAAATATGCCTGTGGATCAGGCTTATGAATAGATTAGGAAAATCGAATTGTTCTGTCTAATATATTAATAATCTCAAATAAGATGTTTTAAATATGAATCTTGAACTTCGTCATCTGCGTTACTTTGTCGCTGTTGCAGAAGAGCTGCATTTCGGGCGTGCCGCTGCCCGCCTGAATATTTCGCAACCACCGCTAAGTCAGCAGATTCAGGCGCTGGAGCAACAAATTGGTGCCCGACTGCTGGCACGGACCAATCGCAGTGTATTGCTGACGGAAGCAGGAAAACAGTTTCTTGTAGATAGTCGGCAAATCCTGTCTATGGTGGATGATGCTGCCGCTCGCGCTGAAAGGCTGCATCAGGGCGAAGCGGGGGAGTTGCGCATTGGTTTTACTTCGTCCGCTCCTTTTATTCGGGCGGTGTCCGATACGTTATCGCTGTTTCGCCGTGATTATCCCGATGTCCATTTACAAACCCGCGAAATGAACACTCGCGAGCAAATCGCTCCGCTCATTGAAGGAACGCTGGATATGGGATTGCTGCGTAACACAGCGTTACCGGAGACGCTTGAACACGCAGTCATCGTCCATGAACCGCTTATGGCGATGATCCCGCACGATCATCCCCTGGCAAATAACCCGAGTGTAACGCTGGCTGAACTGGCGAAAGAACCCTTTGTCTTTTTTGATCCGCACGTCGGAACAGGGCTGTATGACGATATTCTCGGGCTGATGAGACGTTACAATTTGACGCCCGTCATCACTCAGGAGGTGGGTGAGGCAATGACCATCATCGGTCTGGTTTCCGCTGGTCTGGGTGTTTCAATTTTGCCTGCGTCATTTAAACGTGTTCAGCTCAACGAAATGCGCTGGGTGCCGATTGCTGAAGAGGATGCGGTTTCTGAAATGTGGTTGGTCTGGCCGAAACATCATGAACAAAGTCCGGCTGCGCGTAACTTTCGTATTCATCTGCTGAATGCTCTCAGGTGAGGGAAATTTCAGCGAAAAAGCCCGAAAAATGTGCTGTTAATCACATGCCTAAGTAAAAATTTGACGACACGTATTGAAGTGCTTCACCATAGCCTACAGATTATTTCGGAGCGCGAAAATATAGGGAGTATGCGGTGGTTGCTGAAAATCAGCCTGGGCACATTGATCAAATAAAGCAGACCAACGCGGGCGCGGTTTATCGCCTGATTGATCAGCTTGGTCCAGTCTCGCGTATCGATCTTTCCCGTCTGGCGCAACTGGCTCCTGCCAGTATCACTAAAATTGTCCGTGAGATGCTCGAAGCACACCTGGTGCAAGAGCTGGAAATCAAAGAAGCGGGGAACCGTGGCCGTCCGGCAGTGGGGCTGGTGGTTGAAACTGAAGCCTGGCACTATCTTTCTCTGCGCATTAGTCGCGGGGAGATTTTCCTTGCTTTGCGCGATCTGAGCAGCAAACTGGTAGTGGAAGAGTCGCAGGAACTGGCGTTAAAAGATGACTCGCCATTGCTGGAGCGTATCATTTCCCATATCGATCAGTTTTTTATCCGCCACCAGAAAAAACTTGAGCGTCTGACTTCGATTGCCATAACCTTGCCGGGAATTATTGATACGGAAAATGGTATTGTACATCGCATGCCGTTCTACGAGGATGTAAAAGAGATGCCGCTCGGCGAGGCGCTGGAGCAGCATACCGGCGTACCGGTTTATATTCAGCATGATATCAGCGCATGGACGATGGCTGAGGCCTTGTTTGGTGCCTCACGCGGGGCGCGCGATGTGATTCAGGTGGTTATCGATCACAACGTGGGGGCTGGCGTCATTACCGATGGTCATCTGCTACACGCAGGCAGCAGTAGCCTCGTGGAAATAGGCCACACACAGGTCGACCCGTATGGGAAACGCTGTTATTGCGGGAATCACGGTTGCCTCGAAACCATCGCCAGTGTGGACAGTATTCTTGAGCTGGCACAGCTGCGTCTCAATCAATCCATGAGCTCGATGTTACATGGACAACCGTTAACCGTGGACTCATTGTGTCAGGCGGCATTGCGCGGCGATCTACTGGCAAAAGACATCATTACCGGGGTAGGCGCGCATGTCGGTCGCATTCTTGCCATCATGGTGAATTTATTTAACCCACAAAAAATACTGATTGGCTCACCGTTAAGTAAAGCGGCAGATATCCTCTTCCCAGTCATCTCGGACAGCATCCGTCAGCAGGCCCTTCCTGTGTATAGTCAGCACATTAGCGTTGAGAGTACTCAGTTTTCTAACCAGGGCACGATGGCAGGCGCTGCGCTGGTAAAAGACGCGATGTATAACGGTTCTTTGTTGATTCGTCTGTTGCAGGGTTAACATTTTTTAACTGTTCTACCAAAATTTGCGCTATCTCAATTTGGGCCAGGAAAGCATAACTTAGACTTTCAAGGTTAATTATTTTCCTGGTTTATATTTGTGAAGCATAACGGTGGAGTTAGTGATGCTGAAGCGTTTCTTTATTACCGGTACAGACACTTCTGTAGGGAAAACGGTGGTTTCCCGCGCATTGCTACAAGCGTTAGCCTCCCAGGGAAAAACGGTTGCGGGATATAAACCCGTAGCGAAGGGGAGCAAAGAGACACCCGAAGGGCTGCGTAATAAAGATGCCCTGGTGTTGCAGAGTGTTTCAACCATCGAACTGCCTTATGAAGCAGTTAATCCTATCGCGTTAAGCGAAGAAGAAAGTAGCGTGGCGCACAGTTGCCCAATCAATTACACCCTCATTTCAAACGGCCTGGCAAACCTGACCGATAAAGTCGATCATGTCGTGGTAGAAGGGACTGGCGGCTGGCGCAGTCTGATGAATGATTTGCGTCCGCTCTCTGAATGGGTGGTGCAGGAACAACTGCCGGTGTTGATGGTTGTCGGTATTCAGGAAGGTTGCATTAACCATGCACTGCTAACAGCTCAGGCGATTGCCAACGACGGGCTGCCGCTCATTGGCTGGGTGGCTAACCGAATCAACCCAGGACTGGCGCATTATGCGGAAATCATTGATGTGCTCGGTAAAAAACTTCCGGCACCGCTCATTGGTGAACTGCCTTATCTGCCGCGCGCCGAACAGCGTGAACTAGGGCAATACATCCGCTTAGCTATGCTTCGCAGTGTGCTGGCGGTAGATAGAGTCACGGTGTAACGTCCGCGAAATTACCGACGCAATTACGCAGGCAATCAATAAACCGGGGAGTAGCTGATACTCCCCGGTCATTTCACATATCATCAACGTCGACATAATCGGCGCGTGCGTGGTCGCCGCCAACAGTGTCGCCATCCCGGTCAATCCGAGTAAAAGCGTAATTTCTTCGCCATCAGGTAACCATAATCCCAGGCTACGACCATACAACATGCCAATGGCAAGACCGATAAATAGCGTCGGTGTAAAGACACCACCGGGCGCGCCAGAACCACTACTCGCCAGCACGGCACACAGTTTACAGAGGAAGATCCCGGCAATGATCATTAACAGTGGCGGAGCGGTTAAAAAGGATTGTACGGTGCTATAGCCGTTGCCCCACACTGCAGGTGTGAACAGGGAAAGCAGACCCACGATCAACCCGCCCAGTGCCAGTTGCCAGGGCGGCGCAAGCTTGAGACTCACAAATCCACGATGACAGGCGTTCATTAACGTTAACAACAGTGGTCCGCACAGACCTGCCAGCACACCTGTACTGATAATCAGCGCATAGTCACGAGCCTGAACCGTCACTGAGAGTTGTACGCTGTAGAGTAATGCGTCGCTATGATTAATAAGATTGCTAATCAGCAACGCCACGACGGCGGAAATAATCACCGGGCCGAGAGAGGCCAACATCATAGTGCCAAACAGCACTTCGGCTATAAATAAACTGCCAGCAAGCGGGGCGCGATAGGCCGCAGCCATTCCCGCCGCAGCTCCACAGGCGATCCATAATTTCCACTCCTGGCGTGGCGTAAAACGTTGGGCAAAACACGAGGCTGCAAGGGCAGCTAAAAGAATCATCGCACCTTCGCGACCAATTGCACTGCCGCTGGTTACTACCAGTAGAGAGGCAAGCGATTTAACCAGGCTTGCTGCGTAATCAAACTGACCATCGGTTTGCAACGCTTCCATGTAATCGGTCGGCGCATGAGGGCGTTGCTGGGTAAATTTCTGCCAGCCCATCAGCAACAAACCCGCCGCCAGTCCGCCGAGCGCCGGGGTTAGCAGCCGTCGCCACGGGGAAAGATTTGTCGCTGCATTGACCAGACTGCCGGAGTCATTATTGAGGAACAGCCACTCCAGTAGCAGCATCGCATGACGAAACCCGGCAACGGCAAAGGCCGCAAGAATACCGACGATTGTTGCGATAAGCAGACGGCGGAACATAGTGCGCAGATCCGGATAGATGTGTAGATGATGCATGAGCAGAAATGGGCAATGAAACACGGGCGACTATTTTGCGGCAAAAGAGGCCAGCCGCAAAAGCAGTGCGTGCTTTAAGAGATAAAAAACGTGACACTGTAACCTATTAATTGCCGAATTGCGTGTAATCGTCACCATCCGGCAATAATACGGTGATCCTATCGAAACAGCGGTTTAACCGCGACAGGAATCAACAGTTGTGATTGCCATTGCGCCAGCGTTAAGCGAGCGAGTTCACCCAGTGCACGGTAGAAAGGGTGTTCTGCTTTTTCGATAAAAACGTCAAGAAAACGTGTTGACCACGGAAAAAGGTGCCATGCCAGCAATTCTTCGCATTCTGTCTGGCGACCATTCTCCGCCAACCACGCAGCCATCAGCAGCAGTGAACCAAAATGATCTTCCGGTTCGTTTTGCTTCATTTCGAACTGAATGCCTTTCTCGCGCATCCACTGACGAAGTGCCAATGTTGAATCGCCAAACAGCACAGATTCGCGATCCAGCCAGACCGATCCCCACGGCGGAGACGGCAGTGCCCACGGGCCGACAAACAAACGCTGCCAGGCCTGGGCGTGAGTCTCTTCACTCTGTGTCTGAAAAGCCGTCACCAGCGGCGCTAATGACGCTTCTGGTAGAGGCCACTGAGTTTCCCAGCCGTCACGGGTGAGTACCGCAACCAGAGGTGCGGCTTCTGCACTCTCTGGAGCGTAATAAAACAGCGCGCCCAACACGCGCGCCGCAACAGAAAAATTATCTTGCTGTGAAAAATGGGTCATTCCTAACATCCTGAAATGTGCGGGTTGCCCCGCACCAATTTGTTAACCTGCAATAGCCATTCCTACTGTCATGTGCAGGCCATAAAAGAGCACACGCCCGATCATCTCACCGCCAAGAATGAGGATTAACCCCAGAACAAGTCCGGCAACGTGAGGTTCACGGCGACGAATGAGCGGACAAAGCCAGCATCCTAGACCTGCGCATAACAATACCACACGCCAGACCTGTAAGGAGGCGTAATCTGGTACCAGTGCGCTGGCTTGTTGTACGGATGAGTGAATAGACGCCAGAGACAAACCTTGCAGCACAATCAACCCGGCACAAGCGATCAGCGCCAGAATGCTAATGATGGCAAATGGTGTGGTATTAAATGTAACGCGGGCTGCACGTAGAATTGTGGCAGCAAGTATTGGACCGCTCAACAATACCGTCAGGAAGAAAGCCAGCGTAGTGTAACCGTTATGCCAGGTTGGCACAGTGTCGATTTGATACACGCAGGTCATCATCCAGACGAAAATGATGCCGAGCGCCATGCTGACAAGTAACCAGAGTTTCCCCAACGCTTGCGGCATTTTACCGATGACCGCCACCAGCCACCATAATCCGCCAACGGCAAAAAATATGGAACCGGCAGCAATCTCGTTACTCAGACCAGAAGCTCCGATTCTATTCAGCGAGTTAAACGCCCGCAGTGGCGATCCCAGGTGCATGACAGAGGCAATAAACCCGATGCCCATCAACAGCCAGAGGAAAAACATGCCACGAATAATGTGCTGACGGTCTGCGTTATTTTTGGCGGCGAACCAGCCAATTCCGCTAACAATCAGCGCGCCTACTACGCATTGACCCAATACGGTAAAGATAACCAGTGGCCATTCATGCCATCCATTTCCCATTTTACACTTCCTCCGGATTAGCCAGATAACCAGTGGTATCGCCGGTCGGGCGGCTGTTGGCGTTAGGTTTGATAACGATATTGGGTTTTGTGAAATGCGCGCGCGGCAGTGGCGCGACGGCAGCCAGAGTGCCGTGCTTCTGGCGCAATTCTTCAATTGGACCGAACTCAAGTGCACGCAGTGGGCAGGATTCGACACATATGGGTTGTTTCCCCTCGGCGACGCGCGAATAACAACCATCGCACTTCGTCATGTGCCCTTTTTCAGCATTGTACTGTGGCGCGCCGTACGGACAAGCCATGTGGCAGTAGCGGCAGCCGATACAAACATCTTCATCAACCACCACGAAACCATCTTCACGCTTATGCATTGCACCGCTGGGGCAGACTTTTGTACATGCGGGGTCATCGCAATGGTTACAGGAGATGGAGAGATAATAAGCGAACACGTTCTGGTGCCAGACGCCATTATCTTCCTGCCAGTCGCCGCCAGCATATTCATAAATACGGCGGAAACTGACTTCCGGGCCAAGATCTTTAAAATCTTTGCACGCCAGTTCGCAGGTTTTACAGCCAGTACAGCGGCTGGAATCGATAAAAAATCCATATTGTGTGGTCATGGGCTACTCCTTAAACCTTTTCGATCTGGACAAGATTGCTGTGCGACGGGTTTCCCTTTGCCAGCGGTGAAGGGCGGTGAGAGGTCAGAATATTGATACTGCCGCCGTGATCGACCCGGTCACCAAACATATCCGCTTTAAGCCAAGCACCTTGCCCGATGGCGGTAACGCCAGGCAGAATACGCGGAGTCACTTTTGCGGCAATCAGCATTTCTCCATTATTGTTAAATACCCGCACGGTATCGCCATGACGGATACCGCGTGCCTGAGCATCAATGGGGTTGATCCACACCTCTTGTGGGCAGGCCTGCTGTAATACATCAATATTGCCGTAACTGGAGTGGGTACGCGCTTTGTAGTGGAAGCCCGTTAACTGCAGTGGATAAGTTTTCCGCAGGGGATCGTCCCAGCCATCAAAACCTGGCGTATAAGCTGGAAGAGGATGAATAATTTCATCTTTTTTCAATTCCCAGGTATCCGCAATCTTCGCCAGTCGTTCAGAATAAATTTCGATTTTTCCCGAAGGTGTTTTCAATGGGTTTGCCTGTGGATCTACACGGAATGCGCGGAAAGCGACGTAGTGTTCTTCCGGGCATTTTTTCTTAAAGATCCCGGTCGTTTTCATCTCCTCGTAGTCGGGCATCTCAGGGTTACGTTCCTTCGTTTTCGCATGGAGATATTTGATCCATTCATGCTGACTGCGACCTTCAGTAAAGGTTTGATAAACGTCTGGTCCTAAGCGTTTGGCGACTTCACTCAGCATCCAGTAGATGGGTTTGCGTTCAAATTTTGCTGAGGTTGCGGGTTGGGCGAGGATCACATAGCCCATATTCCCGGCAGACTCATGAGAGATGAGGTCTTCTTGCTCTGTTGGCATCAGGTCGGGTAACAGGATATCGCAATACTTAGCCGAGGCAGTCATGAAGTGGTCAATGCCAACAATCATCTCGCACTTGCTGTCATCCTGAAGCACCTCATGGGTGTGATTGATGTCGCCATGTTGATTGATCAATGTGTTACTGGCGTAGCACCATAAAAACTTGATGGGGACATCCAGTTTTTCTTTTCCACGAACACCATCACGGGGCGCGGTCATTTCCGTACCATGGTCGATAGCATCTGTCCATGTAAAGACGGAAATCTGCGTTTTAACAGGATTCTCGAGCATCGGTAACCATTCTACCCCCAGATCCCAGCTACCTTCGCGTACACCTGAGTTGCCGCCGTTTATGCCGACGTTACCGGTGAGAACGGAAAGCATGGCAATAGCGCGGGACGTTTGTTCGCCGTTGGAGTGTCGTTGTGGCCCCCAACCCTGACAAATATAAGCAGGTTTTGCTGAACCGATCTCTCGTGCCAACTGGATAATTTTTTCTGCCGGTATGCTGGTGATTTTTGCTGCCCATTCCGGCGTTTTAGCTATGCCGTCAGGCCCTTCGCCCAGAATATAGGCTTTATAATGCGCGTTACGTGGTGCGTTGGCGGGCAGCGTTTTCTCATCGTAACCAACACAATATTTGTCGAGAAATGGCTGATCGACCATGTTTTCAGTAATCAGTACCCAGGCAATCGCACAGGCCAGTGCGCCATCGGTGCCAGGGCGAATGGGCAGCCATTCATCTTCACGTCCGGCAGCTGTGTCGTTATAACGTGGATCGATGACGATCATGCGTGCATTTGAACGTTCGCGGGCTTGCTCGACGTAGTAAGTGACACCACCGCCGCTCATCCGCGTTTCTGCCGGGTTATTTCCGAACATAACGACCAGTTTCGTATTGGCGATATCATCCGGGCTGTTGCCATCATTGGCACCGAACATATAACTCATCGCGGCACTGATCTGTGCGGTACTGTAGCTACCATAGCGACTGAGAAAACCACCGCAAGAGTTCATCAGACGGTACGGGACGTTCGAGTTGGTGATGTTTCCGCCATCTACGCCTGTTCCGTACAGGACATGTACAGCCTCATTGCCGTAATCTTTTAGGATCCGCCGAAGATTATCACTGATGGTATCCAGGGCTTCATCCCAACTTATCCGTTCAAATTTACCTTCACCGCGCTTGCCGACGCGCTTCATGGGATATTTCAACCTATCAGGATGATTCATCCGTCGACGGATAGAGCGCCCGCGTAAACACGCTCGAACCTGATGATTACCGTAGACGTCGTCACCTGTCGTATCAGACTCCACCCAGTACACGGTGTCATCTTTCACATGCAAACGTAACAGACAGCGGCTCCCGCAGTTAACGGTGCAGGAACTCCAGACCGCTTTCTCTTCTACCGGTGCCTGTGCCGCTCGGACCATTTGGGAAAACGGCAAAGTGAAAGCACTGCTTGCCAGCGCGAGACTGCCAAGTGCGGAGGTTTTCATCAGACTTCTACGGCTGATTTCAGCCTTCATGAGCGCCTCTGTGGTATGGATTTTCATCATTACTCACTTATTGCTTTTCAAACAAAATGTCATGCCAGAATTTATGGTTGTAGTGGGTTATATTTTTTCGATCTCGACCAGATTAGTGTGCTGCGGGTTTCCCTTCGCCAGTGGTGAAGGGCGCAGAGTGGTTAGCGTATTCACACAGCCGCCGTGGTCGATTTTATCGCCAGACATATTGGCCTCGTGCCAGGCTCCCTGGCCCATAGCGCTAACCCCAGGGAGAATGCGTGGTGTCACTTTGGCTGGTAGCCGAACTTCGCCACGATGGTTAAACACCCGCACCATATCGCCGTTGGCAATCCCACGTTTCTGTGCGTCAATAGGGTTGATCCACACTTCCTGACGGCAGGCTGCCTTCAGGACATCAATGTTGCCGTAGGTCGAGTGCGTACGGGATTTGTAATGGAAACCAAACAGTTGCAGTGGGAAGGCACTACGTTCAGGGGAGTCCCAGCCTTCAAAGGTTGAGGCATAAACCGGCAGTGGGCTTATCACTTCATCTTTTTCCAGTTCCCAGGTACGGGCAATTTCCGCCAGCTTGCTGGAATAAATTTCAATCTTACCGGAAGGCGTTTTAAGTGGATTTGCCTCGGGGTCGTCACGAAATGCTTTGTAGGCGACAAAATGACCATTGGGATCTTTACGCTTATAGATACCCATTTTTTTTAATTCGTCGTAAGACGGTAACGCCGGATCTTTGGCAAGCATTTTGGCGTACAGATGTTGTAACCATTGTTCCTGCGTGCGACCTTCAGTGAACTTTTGATAGACGTCAGGTCCAAGACGTTTCGCGACTTCACTCAGGATCCAGTAAATTGGTTTGCGTTCGAATTTTTCGCTGGTGACAGGCTGGAGGAAAATGAGATATCCCATGTTACCGGCGTAGTCGTTAGGAATAATATCTTCCTGCTCAACGGTCATCAGGTCTGGCAGCAGAATGTCGGCATATTTTGCCGATGAGGTCATAAAGTTTTCGATGACCACAATCATTTCGCATTTCGATTCGTCCTGCAGAATTTCATGCGTTTTGTTGATGTCAGAATGCTGATTAACCAGGGTATTTCCCGCGTAGTTCCAGATGAACTTAATGGGCACATCTAGTTTATCTTTGCCCCGGACGCCGTCGCGGATTGCCGTCATTTGCGGGCCATGATCGATAGCATCTGTCCAGCTGAAGCAGGAGATTGACGTTTTGACCGGATTATCCAGCACCGGCAAGCGTTCGATGGTAATGGTGTAGGTCGATTCACGCGCACCACTATTTCCGCCGCTGATGCCGACATTGCCCGTCAAAATAGGCAACATAGCAATAGCGCGTGCCGTCAGCTCGCCGTTTGCCTGGCGTTGCGGCCCCCAGCCCTGGCAGATATAAGCGGGTTTTGCTGTGCCAATTTCACGCGCCAGTTTGATGATACGGTCTACCGGGATACCTGTAATTTGCGAAGCCCACTGCGGCGTTTTCGCTGTTTTATCATCGCCTTCACCAAGAATATAGGCTTTATAGTGACCATTTTTGGGTGCATCTGCGGGTAAGGTTTTTTCGTCATAGCCGACGCAGTATTTATCGAGAAAAGGTTGATCAACGAGATTTTCGTTAATCAATACCCAAGCAATACCCGCAACCAGCGCGGCATCGGTGCCCGGGCGAATAGGAAGCCATTCATCTTCACGACCAGCAGCCGTATCGGTATATCGCGGATCGATAACAATCATTTTTGCGTTCGATTTCTCGCGTGCTTTTTCAAGAAGATAAGTGATGCCACCGCCGCTCATGCGGGTTTCAGCCGGGTTGTTACCAAACATCACGACCAGCTTGCTGTTTTCAATATCCGTGGTGCTGTTGCCATCATTACTGCCGTAGGTGTAGGGCATGGCACAGGAAATTTGCGCAGTGCTGTAGGAGCCATACTGATTTAGTGAACCGCCGTAGCAGTTCATCAGGCGTTTGACCGCCGAGGCTGATGGAGAAGAGCGGGTCATATTGCCGCCAACAATCCCCGAAGAGTACTGAATATATACAGCCTCATTGCCATATTGTTTGACGGTTTTTTTCAGGCTACTGGCGATAGTATCCAGGGCTTCATCCCAGCTAATCCGTTCGAATTTGCCTTCGCCGCGTTTGCCCACGCGTTTCATTGGGTAATTCAGGCGATCGGGATGATTAATACGCCGACGGATGGAGCGACCGCGCAAACAGGCGCGTACCTGATGGTTGCCATACTCGTCGCTGCCGGTGTTGTCAGTTTCCACCCAGGTCACTTCATTATCTTTAACATGCAGACGAAGTGCACAGCGGCTACCACAGTTGACGGAACAGGCACCCCAGACCACTTTTTCGTTGGCCTGTTGTACCGCTGCTTCTGCACTGCGCAGGGTAAACGGCAAAGAAAAACCGCCTGCAGCCAGCGCCAGAGAACCTATCGCGGTAGATTTAACGAGTGTTCTGCGGCTGATGCCCACCATTTGTTCATTTTTGGACATAACTCACTCCCTGTTCTTTATCGTTATATAAATGTTTATATATTGAATATTTAGCGCGCTAACAATAGAGAGAGTCTACCCATTTGGGGTTAATAATTATTAATCCATATCAATAGAAGGGTATGAGTAATAAGGTGGGATTATGTTGTATGTTCAAATCGCCGGATGTGTCGTATCCGGCGTTCAGTCGATAATGTGTTACTGCGGTTCAGCAGGCGCGTTATCCTGGGTAGACTGCGCGGGAGCAGAGACGTTACCGCTGGTGGTACGGGTGTAGAGAATTTTATGCGTATCATTAGCGCAATGCCCGACGACCTGGGAATCAGGCTGATCAACCTGGTCATTGGGTACAATACTTAACGTGAAGCTGCTTTCGGGTACGCCATTATTGATAATGCGCTGTGATATATCGCTCTGTATGCGCTCACAGGATCCCGGCGCGGCGAGTACCGCGGGTGAGGCGAGGGCGAGCAGAAGCGCGGCACAGCAGGTTGAGAGTTTCATCATAAGCTCCTTACGCGAAGATAACTTCTTTAAGCATAGCATTTAACGTGTAAAGTACTGTATTTGCTACTATGATTGAGAATCATCTCTACTCTCAGGTGACTGTTGTGAAATACAAATTACTGCCATGCTTACTCGCGATATTACTCACAGGATGTGACCGCACAGAGGTAACACTTTCATTTACCCCGGAGATGGCCAGTTTCTCTAATGAATTCGATTTTGATCCGCTGCGTGGTCCCGTAAAAGATTTCACTCAGACATTAATGGATGAGCAAGGTGAAGTGACGAAACGTGTTTCGGGGACTTTGTCGGAAGAAGGCTGTTTTGATTCTCTCGAATTACTGGATCTGGAAAATAATACCGTGGTTGCCCTGGTACTGGACGCCAATTATTACCGTGATGCCGAGACGCTGGAGAAAAGAGTTCGTTTGCAGGGAAAATGCCAGCTAGCAGAATTACCTTCTGCCGGGGTGAGTTGGGAAACCGATGATAATGGTTTCGTGATTAAAGCCAGCAGCAAACAGATGCAGATGGAATATCGCTATGATGATCAGGGGTATCCGCTGGGTAAAACCACGAAAAGTAACGATAAAACATTATCTGTCAGCGCCACGCCATCAACGGACCCGATCAAAAAATTAGATTACACAGCGGTTACTTTACTGAATAATCAACGGGTTGGAAATGTAAAACAGAGCTGTGAATATGACAATCACGCCAATCCGGTGGACTGTCAGCTAATCATTGTTGATGAAGGAGTAAAACCCGCCGTCGAACGGGTTTACACCATCAAAAATACGATCGATTATTATTAATACTATTGTGCGGTCGGCTTCAGGAGAGTCTGACCCGGTGTTTTGTGCTCAGCCAGATACTGATGCTGGAATATACACATGCGAATGGCATTACGATATTGACCATTAATAAAGAACTCATGCATCAATTCACCTTCAACCGTAAAGCCAAGCTTGCGGTAAATGTGAATCGCTTTTTCATTCTCTTTATCAACGATCAGATACAGCTTATAGAGATTGAGAACGGTGAAGCCATAGTCCATTGCTAATTTGGCGGCACGGGTTGCCAGACCTTTCCCCTGATACTCCGGGGAGATAATTATCTGAAATTCTGCGCGGCGATGAACATGGTTAATTTCCACCAGCTCCACCAGACCGGCTTTTTCGCCGTCACATTCCACCACAAAGCGCCGTTCGCTCTGATCGTGAATATGCTTATCATACAGATCAGAGAGTTCAACAAAGGCTTCGTAGGGTTCCTCAAACCAGTAACGCATCACACTGGCGTTATTGTCGAGTTGATGTACATAGCGTAAATCTTCACGCTCCA
Source organism: Escherichia sp. E.sYA108 (assembly GCF_011754335.1). Lineage (NCBI taxonomy): Bacteria > Pseudomonadati > Pseudomonadota > Gammaproteobacteria > Enterobacterales > Enterobacteriaceae > Escherichia > Escherichia sp. E.sYA108. The sequence continues at coordinate 2,478,125 of NZ_JAAQVZ010000001.1, forward strand.
GCGGGCGTAGCTTAACACTGTGGGCGCTTGGCATAACGTGTCCTTACATTCCTTAAATCAATAACAGGTTAGGGGATAATAACGCGGCCAGTTCGACGGTCCAGGCAGCGCAAAGTATTTGGCTCCCAGTAGGCATTGATGTTGGCGCTTTGCTCACATTTATCGCGGTTATCAAAAGCAGCGTCGGCTTTATCCCACTCTTTTTCAGTGCGTTTATTCACTTTCTGGCGCAGATTACGCGTGTCATTCCATTGCTCTTTTTCCATAGCGGCGCGCTGGCGGCTTTGTGCACTGTCGCCAGACTCAATCACCAGTTTGTTAGTTTCGGCATGAACAGTTGTGCTCAATGCCAGTGCGCAAGGCAGCAGAAAAGCGAGCAGGCCGATTCGTTTGCTGAGAGTGATTTTCATAATTCATTCCCTGTATGAATGATTAAAGCTGATTCTACACCATCCACTGCGAACGCAAAACGTTCAAGGAGGGTGTTTATATTGATGATATTATGTCGCCCTATAACTATACGTGATGTCAATAAGTGACAAAGATGATTAAAACAACGTTACTATTTTTTGCTACTGCGCTGTGTGAAATTATTGGATGCTTTTTGCCCTGGCTGTGGTTGAAGCGAAACGCCAGTATCTGGCTGTTGCTTCCGGCGGGGATTTCACTGGCGCTGTTTGTCTGGTTGTTAACGTTGCATCCTGCGGCGAGTGGGCGTGTTTACGCGGCTTATGGTGGCGTTTATGTCTGCACGGCGTTGATTTGGCTGCGCGTTGTGGATGGCGTGAAACTGACTCTTTATGACTGGACGGGGGCGTTAATTGCGCTTTGCGGCATGTTGATCATTGTTGCGGGCTGGGGGCGCACGTAGGAACATAAATCCATTTTATCAATAAGATACGAGGAAGTGTCAGCTGACAAAAGGTATTCTGTTTCATCTTTTGTCAACCATTCACGGCGCAAATATACGCCTTTTTTTGTGATCACTCCGGCTTTTTTTGATCTTCATACTTGTATGGTAGTAGCTCAGTTGCGTAGATTTCATGCATCACGACAAGCGATGCAAGGAATCGAACATGAAGATCGTAAAGGCTGAAGTTTTTGTTACCTGTCCGGGGCGTAATTTCGTCACATTAAAAATCACCACTGAGGACGGTATTACGGGCCTTGGGGATGCCACCCTAAATGGACGTGAGCTTTCCGTGGCCTCTTATTTGCAGGATCACCTTTGTCCGCAGCTTATTGGTCGCGATGCACACCGTATCGAAGATATCTGGCAGTTTTTCTATAAAGGTGCTTACTGGCGTCGCGGTCCGGTTACGATGTCGGCCATTTCAGCGGTTGATATGGCGCTGTGGGATATTAAAGCCAAAGCTGCCAACATGCCGCTTTACCAGTTACTCGGCGGCGCGTCTCGTGAAGGGGTGATGGTTTATTGCCATACCACCGGTCACAGTATTGATGAAGCTCTGGATGATTATGCCCGTCATCAGGAGCTGGGATTCAAAGCCATCCGCGTGCAGTGCGGAATCCCTGGTATGAAAACCACCTACGGCATGTCGAAAGGTAAAGGTCTGGCTTATGAACCCGCAACCAAAGGACAGTGGCCGGAAGAGCAGCTGTGGTCGACGGAGAAATACCTCGATTTCATGCCGAAATTGTTTGACGCGGTACGTAACAAGTTTGGTTTTGATGAACATCTGCTGCATGACATGCACCATCGCTTAACGCCTATTGAAGCGGCGCGCTTTGGTAAGAGCATTGAAGATTATCGCATGTTCTGGATGGAAGACCCGACGCCTGCGGAAAACCAGGAATGCTTCCGTCTCATTCGCCAACATACCGTCACACCCATCGCGGTGGGTGAAGTCTTCAACAGCATTTGGGACTGCAAACAACTGATTGAAGAGCAACTCATCGATTATATCCGCACCACGCTGACCCATGCAGGCGGAATTACCGGTATGCGTCGGATTGCCGATTTTGCTTCGCTGTATCAGGTACGTACTGGCTCACACGGTCCTTCCGATTTGTCACCAGTCTGCATGGCTGCGGCGCTGCACTTTGATCTGTGGGTCCCCAATTTCGGTGTCCAGGAATACATGGGTTATTCCGAACAAATGCTCGAAGTCTTCCCGCACAACTGGACTTTCGATAACGGCTATATGCATCCGGGAGAAAAACCGGGTCTTGGCATCGAATTCGATGAAAAGCTGGCGGCGAAATATCCCTATGAACCTGCTTATCTGCCAGTCGCACGTCTGGAAGATGGCACGCTGTGGAACTGGTAAGGAGTAAGGTAATGAAAAGCATTTTAATTGAAAAACCGAATCAACTGTCGATTATCGAACGTGAAATACCCACCCCGTCAGCGGGTGAAGTACGAGTAAAAGTGAAACTTGCCGGAATTTGTGGTTCAGATAGCCATATTTACCGTGGGCATAATCCTTTTGCGAAATATCCGCGCGTCATTGGTCATGAATTCTTTGGCGTCATTGATGCAGTGGGTGAAGGCGTGGAAAGCGCCAGAGTCGGTGAACGCGTTGCTGTCGATCCGGTGGTCAGCTGTGGGCATTGCTATCCGTGCTCTATAGGTAAGCCGAACGTTTGTACGACACTTGCTGTATTAGGTGTGCACGCTGACGGTGGTTTCAGTGAATATGCTGTGGTTCCGGCAAAAAATGCGTGGAAAATTCCTGAAGCTGTGGCCGATCAATATGCGGTGATGATCGAACCTTTTACCATTGCGGCTAACGTTACCGGTCATGGTCAACCGACTGAAAATGATACCGTTCTGGTTTACGGTGCCGGCCCAATCGGCCTGACGATCGTTCAGGTATTAAAAGGCGTCTATAACGTTAAAAATGTGATTGTTGCCGATCGCATTGATGAACGACTGGAAAAAGCGAAAGAGAGCGGGGCAGACTGGGCGATTAATAACAGCCAGACACCGCTTGGCGAGAGTTTCGCTGAAAAAGGCATCAAGCCGACTTTAATTATCGATGCCGCTTGTCATCCTTCAATCTTGAAAGAGGCCGTAACGCTGGCTTCTCCAGCGGCACGTATTGTATTGATGGGCTTCTCCAGTGAACCGTCTGAAGTGATTCAGCAAGGAATTACCGGAAAAGAACTCTCTATTTTCTCTTCACGCTTAAATGCAAATAAATTCCCGGTCGTTATCGACTGGTTAAGTAAAGGGTTAATTAAACCAGAAAAACTAATTACCCATACATTTGATTTCCAGCATGTTGCGGATGCCATTAGTTTATTTGAACTGGATCAAAAACATTGCTGCAAAGTCTTACTCACTTTTTCTGAATAATACCAATAACGGCGAGTAAGTAGTACGCATCTTACCTCTTTTTTAGAGATAACCATTATGACAATAGAAAAACACGAAAGAAGTACTAAGGATTTGGTGAAAGCAGCAGTATCGGGATGGTTGGGCACTGCGCTTGAATTTATGGATTTCAAGAGTCATGCGTGTTAACTATTTGATAAATATTAAATTAATTTTTCATTGCTTCGTTATGGGGCATGGTTGGGGCAAACTCGCTTAACTGTGTATTTAACAAAGCTACCTGTGCATTATTGTTTTCAGACATCCATTTTCCGTATACCTGAAATACCATTTGCGCATCTGCATGGCCCATCTGGTTTGCTATAAATGCCGGGTTAGCACCAGCTGTCAGCGACCAGCAGGCATAAGTATGTCTCGACTGATATGATTTTCGATGGCGGAGTCCGGCACGTTTTATCGCTACGTCCCACATCTGCCTTATTGAGTCAACGGTAAAATGGTCACCATAATTTTTTACTCTCGCTGACACTTCAGGTTGAAAAACAAAGGTGCATTTTTGTTTTTCTGTTCTGCCATACTCTCTGAGGTGAACATCAATGATATGCTCTTTGCTCAGTCTCGTTAATGTCATCTGACTCCGGAGAGCGTCGATTGCTGGCTTAATAAGATGAATGACCCGATTGGTTCCCGCCTGTGTTTTTGGTACCGTGAAACGGTCTTTTGCTAAATTTCTCCTGATCATCATTGTTCCATTTTTCAGATCTATGTCCTCCCATCCAAGTGCACACAGCTCACCAGGGCGAACGCCAGTATAAACAGAAACACACCATAAATTTTTTGCTTGCTGATTTCTGCACGCATCGATAAGACGGATAAATTCTTCCCGCGAAAGAGGATCCGGAATGGTTCTTGATTCCTTTAATGGCGAGATCCCCTTAAACGGATTATCTGCCAGGTAACCGTTATCAACACCAAACTGGAACACGGCGTTAAGATTTGTCATGTAATTATTTACAGTTACAGCCGATCTCCCTGGTTGTGTAACAATATAGTTACTTTTGGGGATCTGGTATCCAGTCAGTAACTCTTTACGAACCTCCAGTAATTTTTCTTTATTAATCGATGAGGCAAGATTTTTTTCACCGATTATGCTCAGGATATTTTTGATGACGGCACGGTATGTGTTGAGTGATGTTTTGGCGACTTCAGTTTCTTTCAGTGCCAGAAATTTTTCAGCCAGTTCTTTTATGGTTAAATCTTGTCGGGCCTCACCAAATTTTTCCAGATTGCGTGAGGAGGGAAACTGTTTTGCATAGTCGAAAACACCAGTTTTTATTGCGTAACAAACAGAGGAGCGTAGTTCACCTGCAACGCGCCTGTTTTTTGCTGTGTCAGGAACCCCCAGATTTTCCCTGACTCTTACGCCTTTATAAACAAACCAGATACGTAATTTCCCTCCATGGTTTTCCACGCCTGTCGGATATTTCATTTCAACTTCTCTCATTAGTTAGTGTGGCTTTTAGTCAAGTAAGATGACGTCTTGGTCTCGCTGATGCCTGGCGCTCAATCCAGCGATCAATTTCTTCCAGGTTGTAAAAGCATGGACTGTTATCCCATGGCATACCGTCATGAGCGACATGCTTATATTCCCTTCCTTCCATAAACGATTTTTCCCGGGCCTTTTTTAACGTACCTTTTTTTATTCCTTTCAGCGCAATTAACTGCTCTTCGGATACCCATTTGCCGGGAGAGACAATCATGATTACTTCGCTCATCGATTTCTTTATCTCTTACATCAGACGAGCGCCGGTTGCAGAATACCAGTCACAACCGGCGACAGTTGAACATTAAGAATCAGCCTGACTCGGGATCAGTTTTTGCCAGATAACTGAAACGTATTTTGCCTGGTAACGGGCGTCATCAAGTGCATTATGGCGCTCACCTTCGAATGGAATAGCCGTTCTGGCATCGAAGTCTATGGCTTTCCCCAGCTCAACGATTGTGCGTACATCTCGATCGTTGTAGTAACGCCACGGGCAGGGGATCCCCTGCCGTTCGTATGAACGGCGCAAAATCGTGTTGTCGAAGTTGGCTCCATTTCCCCAGACCTGAACAAAAAATTCACCGGAGTTTTCGTCGATAAATTCCCGCAATTGTAACAGTGCATCATCTAACGGGATTTCATCGGTCATAATGGCAGATTGCGCTTCGCGTGATTGCTTAAGCCACCATTTAATGGTGTCCCGATCAATGACCCCGCCAGCAGTTTCCAGATCGATAGTCTTACTAAATTCCGGTCCCATATCTCCGGTTTGCGGATCGAAAAATATTGCACCTATTGAGATGATCGGGGCATCAGGATTTTTTCCCATGGTTTCAAGGTCGATCATTAGATGGTCACACGCCCTGCTGGTGGATGTGATTTCGTGATGACCGTTCACCTTAATTGGGTGATCTGCCGTCTCGCCAGTTTCATTATCGCTATTGTGATGCTGATTGCCGCCAGTGTTCTCCTTGTGTGGATGTTCAGCGCCTTGCATTTCCTCCGGATCATCTTCCTGAACTTCAACCTGATACTCTTCATCGAATGTTTCCTGGTATGTTGCGTCGCCCATCACCGCGCCACAATCAGGGCAGTTGCCGCCGCCGGTCTGACCGCAGGCGGTGCAGACTTTTTCCACTTCCTGTTGCGCTACTGGTTCAGGCTGTTTCGTTACTGGCTCGTTTTGTAACGCATTTGGACTGTTTTGTTCCGCTTTTTGGTAGTTCCGTTCCGATTCATGCTGGTTCTGGTTCACAGAATCGCGGGTCTGGATCCCCTTAACCCATTTCGGATCATTCGGGTCACTAATCCCTTCAACAAATTCACCACGTGATGCAGCAAGCAACTTATCAGCGTCAGGCTGGCTGATATTGGCTGCCTGCATAATTTTGTTTACTTCGTCAGCGGTAACTTTTATCGGCTCTGGTTGTTCTGAATCTTCAGCGGTATCTACATTTTGCGGTAAGCCCGTGTATGTGCCATTTTTTCGGGCAAAATATTCTTCTTTTGTGATTTCAGTGGCGCCAGCAGCCAGTGCCTTATCCAGACCAGAAAGTTTGTTTGCGCGACCGTATTTTTCTCCGTCCTTATCTGCGAAGAGGAAATAGAACGGCCCCTCACGCTCTACAGATGGTTCAGCTTCCGGCGCGGTTTCATTTTTTGGGATATCAGATACCTCAGTTTCCACTGCATCAGTTTGTGTTTCTGATGACTGGAGAACATCAACAGTGCCCAGGTCTGTTTCTTCATTCTCAAACACGCCCTTTGTCGTCAGGTATTCGCAGATATATTTGTTCAGTGCTACGGGATCTTTGTGAATGTCGATCGGACGCTCACGGACAAGGCCAAAAATAGTCTGGCGGTCGTAGCGAAGGGCATCAGGCTGTTTGCGCATTGATGCCGAGATACGCTTCCAGTCTTCGCGGTCGTTGTCGATAACTTCTTTTTTTGCCCAGCGATGGATGCTGCCGTCAATGTTTCCGGCATCCACATCACCAGGCCAGAGAGCGTAGGCCAGTTCGTCATCCAGTGTTTTCCATGTCTGCTTGTATTCGCGATGAATGGCAGCAATGACCGGGCTGATTTTTCCTGTTGAATTTTCAGTGTACTGTTGATTGGCTCTGGCGCGGGCGAGATCAACAACAGACGTGTATTTTCCGGTTTCCTTGCGTTCACCTTCGCGACGTTTTTTCCAGATGCGCATCTCTGCCTGAATTTCGGGCCATTTAGCACCAGGAATACATTTATGCTTAACCCACCCAATGGCGTGCAACTTAAGCTCCGGATACATGGCGTTAACTTCTGGCATTTTCATCAACGCTTCAACGATATGTCCGTCGAATGTTGCCATGTCTTCCTGCAACAATTCCTGTGCGCTAATAACCATATCAACGGTGATGTTTTCACATGTGTCGAACTTAACCATGACAGCGTTCTGTACTTCAGGGGCCAGCTTGTCAAAAGTGACGTTCATCGGATCGGATTCAGTCTCAACCGGGACAAAAGAAGCAGACTCCTCATCCCAGCGGTTTTCCTGCATATATTCAGCATCCCATGAATCGAGGGCAGGGCGGGGTATGCCAGGTTTATCCTCGCAGACAATAAATTTATAAGCGCAGTCCTGAGCAGCCGGATAATGTTCCAGGAATTGCCAGTGAAATTTTGCTCGAGCACGGCGTTCGTCGCCAGCTTCAATGGCTGTGGCTACAGCCACAGCGCCTTCTTCCCTTGTTGCCAGTTCGTCAGGAATAGCGGCGCAAATAAAGACTTTACTCATTTGTTTTAACCTCATGACAGATTTAAGGATGAACAAATCCCTGCCATTGCTGGCATATAAGAATGAAACCGGATATTTATTACGGAACTGTTTTAAAGACCTGCCGGGATTTCGATATTATCCTGGTGAATAACTTTATCGACCGGGTAACAGTTACCGGGAATTTTCTGTTCGGTTGCTGCAGTCATACACTCCTGCATTGTCCTGTGAACACTGACTGCAATATCAACTGGCTCTCCGGAAACAAGAAAAACTGTCAGAACAAGCACAAATGCTGAATTCATTGTGCACATCCTTTTGGCATCAGACGTAAACGAGCCAGCATTGAAACAATGCATATTTTATTTAATAGCTCCCGTTCTTGTTTTCTCTTGTTAATGGCATCTTCAGTAAATACTGGGTTACTGATAGTGACACCAATTTCAAAACAACCTTCAGACGTATTAACGTTTGGTAATAACGTTTTCATTATCGCGTCCTCAACAATGAATTTTGTGATGCAGTGCCTGGTGCCTCCAGGTGACGTTAACCAGTTAACAATTAACGCCGGATACAGAGAATCCACCCATAACACTGTTTTTGGTTTTAACTGTTCCGCGTGCGCTCAGCCGCATTCACCACATCACAAAATTCACTTTAAAAAGGGCGGCAGAGCAGTCACGGAGTAAAACTGATACCGCCAAACGTCACCAGAAAATTGATAACAGAGGGCGTTGCAGCGGGGTTGTCACTTAAGCGTATGGTCAACCTGACAACCCGGTGTCCTCAACGGGGAAGGAATAACCCCGCCATACTTACCGCCGCGCCATTTTGCGGGTTGCCACAACCGGAAGCGCACGGTCGAATTAAATTTAACGACACCGTACAGTGAGACGAACTTCGCCGTGCGCTTTCGTGTTGTGTGCCTGCTTTTAACCACGTCAGGCGAGGTGGTATCCTTAAAATCACCACAGTTTTAAGGATTCATTAAGCAATGTCGCAACCACCAATAAATCCGCTTAAGAACATGAAAATTGATTACTGGTATAAAGCGCTTACAGTTGTTGGCGCTGCGTTGTTTGTCTTTAATGGAACGTCTTTTTTTGACAGATATCCCGTTGTTCCATTGGGTTTTTTGTCCTCCGGCATCTTTTTTATTGGTTTGGGGGAGTGGATTAATCACCCTCTCAAAGTGAGATTTATTGGCCCTGGAGTTTGGACTCGTGGATATAATCGTTTTTCGTGCGCACTCGGTATCATCTTCGACATACTTGGTTGTTTCCTGATTGTTACAGGAGTCGTCAAGTTCTTCTGATGTAAAACCGCAAATGGGGCACGTAACGGGAATTTTGAAAAGCGTTTCTCCGGGTTCCAGAACAAAATTTTCTGCGGTCTGATTTTGCTTCTCATATTTGTGCTCCGCGTCATTGTGAGAGCACATTCTTATTCTGAGTGCCTGTTTAAACTCACTGAAGCTGAGAGCTTCTTCGCCTTCGGCAAGGCCTTCGAAGTATTCTTCGTAAGCCTTTTCCATGATTGTGTCGAAATCCATATCACTCACCTGAGTTTCTTTCCAGCCAGCGACGGGCACCATTTTCGGTTTTAAACGTTTTGCTTTTGGTATACGTCATCGCGGTGAACGTGCCGTCCTGGTTGGGGAACACGCCACATACCAGAGATTCGCTGTTGCCAAGATCGATAGTATCCATGCTGACCTCATTTCCCCTTAACGCCGGGGTAGCGGAACTGTTTGCTGAGAACACCGTGCGGTGTCTTGATGGAAAGTAATTTAGAATAACCTAACATGAGAGGCAAGTGTTTTTTGTTAGATTAGTCTAACAAAAAGAGTGGGCGCAACTAATCACTTGAAAAGAATGTTATTTTATTGATTTATTTTTACGCGCTTTAAGCATTTCTTCGAAGAGTTTGTTGAAGTTTTCTACTCTTGCGCGCATTTCAGACAGCAAGGCTTCCTGCTCGGAAGATGGAAGAGCATCGAATAATTCGATCAATTCTTTGTGGTTGGGAGTTAGCTCTGTTTCCACATGAAGTTCTTGTGCAGGCACTGGTGCCTTGTCTTCGTCACCAAACATTAGCCATGTAGGTGAGCACTTCAGAGCATCCGCTAAAGCAAACAATCGTTTTCCGACTGGCTGGGTTTCGTCTCTTTCCCATTGTGAAATTGTGACGTGAGCAACTCCAGCGAGGCGCGCAGCTTCTCGTTGTGTTAAGCGTAATTCTTTTCGTCGCGCCAGAACTCGCTGGCCTAGGGTTCTTGTATCCATAGTTAGGTAATTCTAATTTTTCTTGACTTAGATATCCCGCGCACAATAATGTTAGAAAAGTCTAACAAGAGGGGGCTTTGATGCTTAAAGTTGACGCAATTACTTTTTTTGGCAGCAAAACAAAGCTTGCCAATGCCGCAGGAGTGAGACTGGCAAGTGTTGCTGCTTGGGGGATACTGGTTCCTGAAGGTCGCGCGATGCGTCTACAGGAGGCATCTGGCGGGGAGCTTCTGTATGATCCCAAGGTTTATGACGAATATCGTAAGACGAAGCGGGCGGGGCGGTTGAACAATGAAAATCACTCCTGAACAGGCTCGTGAGGCTCTGGATGCCTGGATATGTCGACCAGGAATGACACAGGAGCAGGCGACGATATTAATCACTGAAGCATTCTGGGCTTTGAAAGAGCGCCCGAACATCGATGTTCAGCGTGTCACAGATGAAGGTGGCGCGGTTGATCAGCGAGCGCTTGGCGTTAATCGAGTGAAGATATTCGAACGCTGGAAGGCTATCGACACCAGGGATAAGCGTGAAAAGTTCACGGCGCTAGTGCCTGCAATTATGGAGGCTATCCGGATTAATGATTTCAGGTTGTATCGTGAAATTAGTGACGGAAAAAGCATCACGTACATGATCGCCGGGTTAAACAAAGAATATGGCGATGTGGTGGAGTCCGGACTGCTTTTTGCTGATCCTGCCGTAGTGGATCGTGAAACTGACGAACTTATAGAAAAAGCAATTGCTTTCAAACTTGCGTATCGACAGCAATACCAACAAAAAGCTGGATGGAATTATGAGCCTTCTTTTTGCTGAACGCCCACTGGTTATAAACACACAGCTTGCGATGAAGATTGGCTTAAATGAAGCCATTGTGTTGCAGCAGTTGCATTACTGGTTGAGAGATACCAATTCCGGCATGGAATGTGATGGTGTTCGCTGGATTTACAACACAACGGAACAATGGCTGGAACAGTTCCCATTCTGGTCAGAGTCAACGTTAAAGCGCGCGTTTGCAAGTCTGAAAACGCTGGGGCTTTTGCGTTGTGAAAAGCTCAATAAATCAAAGCGCGATATGACCAATTTCTACACGATTAACTATGGGAGCGAGCTTTTAGATGATGGCAAATTGAGCGAATCCATCGGTTCAAAATGCGCCGCTCCATCAGGTCAAAATGACACGATGGAAGAGGTCAAAATGAAACGCTCCATTGGTTCAAAACGACCCAATGTCATCGGGTCAAAATGGCCCGATGATCCTACAGAGAATACAACAGAGATTACTACAGAGAATAAAAACACTTTTCGTCCGGAAGCTTCGCAACCGGACCCGCAGACGGCTGAACAGGATTTTTTAATCCGGCACCCTGGCGCAGTTGTGTTTAGTGCGAAAAAACGCCAGTGGGGTAGCCAGGAGGATCTGGCGTGTGCGCAGTGGATATGGGGGCGGATCGTGGGTCTCTACGAACAGGCCGCCAGTGATGATGGCGAGATCATGCGACCAAAAGAGCCTAACTGGACTGTCTGGGCCAATGATGTGCGCACAATGCGGATGCTGGATGGCAGAAGCCACAGACAAATTTGTGAAATGTTTGGTCGGGTACAGCGGGATCCATTCTGGGTAAAAAACATCATGAGCCCGTCAAAGCTCCGCGAAAAATGGGACGAACTGGTCATCCGCCTGGGGCGTTCACCTGTACAGCGTTGTGTTAATCATATTTCTGAACCGGATACAGAAATTCCGCCTGGTTTCAGAGGATAAGTTTTGATTTCAGGTCATGAGGTAATTTTAAGGGGGACTTGTGGCAAAAGTTTTTACACAAGAAGAGCGGGAAAAAATTAAAGGGCAGGTGGTGGAACTCGTGCGCCAGAGCGGTCGTGAGACGTTACGGCAACTGGAAGCTAAAACAGGTGCGACTAGATATCTGATGAGCGTTCTTGCCAGAGAGCTGGTAGCCAGTGGCGATGTATACAACTCCGGCTACGGGTTATTCCCGTCTGAACAGGCGCGTAAGGACTGGCAAAACGCCCGCAAAAAACTCTCGAGGGCAAAGGTGAAGAAAACAGCTGTGGTTGATCCGGACCTTATCTGGTCGTTACCTGATGGAGAAATACGTCGCTACGACAGTCGCCTAAACATAATCTGTCGCGAGTGCCGGATGAGTGAAGTTATGCAGCGCATACTGGCATTTTATCAGGGATAATGTTAGGTATTTTAGACGTTACTAGATTAAAAAGCATTAGTTCAGGAGTGAATTGACATTCTCATTTTTCATGGCACAGGGTAGATCTGGCGTGGTTGTCCGCTTTGTGCCAAAAGCGGACATCGAATAATTTCAGCAGCACTCAACCTTATTAACCAAATCGCCTCAACTCATATGGACATGCATCCGGAAGTGCCAACTTCGTAAACTTATTCACTTTAAGTCTGAGCCTCACTCTCTTGGCCATAAGTGGCTTGCCAGTATCTCGCCGTAGGGTTCATTAGAATGTGCAATACAAGCCACCATGCAAAAATGCAGGGAGGTTGATTGTAGTAACCGGCAGGCACATATCCGTGAGCTAGTTGATTTCGTAAATCACCATAGATTTTATCTACCAGTAAGGCCTGAAGATTGCCAATTATGTCTACGCCGAAAGCTTCAATAATCAGTGGATTATCTAGTAATCCCTTGAGTCCATTTCGCTCTTGCGAACCGTCCCCGTGAAGCTGCGATGGTTCCTCACCTTTAATTTTAGCCACATATCTCAGACTATTTTCGATCTGGGGAATCAACACGTGGCATGCCGTCATAAAATCTCCATTGAAACCGCAAACCATACCCTTGATGAAAAACTCTTCATGCCCAAACGGGATGAAGGGATGATTGATGAACATATCGCGAAAAAACGCCTCCGAGATTGGATATTTCATTGTGATCTCATCTGTAGCAGGAATAATTTGCCCAGCTACTGCCAACTCATGGTCGATACGCATTCTCGTCATCATTATGGGCCAAATAACTGCCCCATTTGCATCATCAATCCCCAATCCTGCGGGTATGCGAGCAAGTGTCATTCCCTCATGATCAATATGTGTTGATCCAAACATCCAAGCTATGCTGTTGGCCTTTTGTTCTATTGCTTGAGCCTTAAGTCTCTCAATGCTGGTTGGCCGACAGACCAGCATCGCAAGTCTGAAAACCATATCAAACAAATCTCTTCCGACTACCCGACTCTTGGCTTGATGGACAATCTCACTAATATCTTGAGGGGGAGACTGAAGGATAGACATCTGGTGACGGGATTCGATTTGGTAATCACGCATTTCTTCATACAGCGCAAGACGTTCTATTCGGGTTCCTGGAATATTAGCCAGTGCTTCAATAGCATTCTGCATGCAGGCTGCCGAAATCATACCGCCATCTTGGAATTTTGACTCTTCCAGATGTGTATCGGCAAGAAGCCGCCAGAATTCAAACTGTGTATCTCTGTCACAGCACCTATTCGCAATCGGGATTGCGGTTTTACAGGCATCGACGGCAAATGAAAATAATTTTTGAGCCAGATAGTTTTTTGTCAGAAACAGGAGTTCCTGGGCAATAAAAGATGGCTCACTCACTTTACAGTCGATATCGAGTTGCAGGAGTCGCAGCGGATAAGGTGAATCGCCTTGTTCTCTGGTACGTTCATACTCTGCTAGTAGATGTGCCGAAAGCTGATCAAATTCATCCCTGAAATCAGTATGCTTTCGAAAAAAACAACACAGCCTAAGCGCACGCTCTAGGCGTTCTAAAGCACTAACCCACGTCCCTTGCGATGTCATAATAGCTATACTGGACGCATAATAAGCACGGACTGCCAGCAAAGGAAAACGGATTCCACCAATTTTACGAACCCAAAGTGTATCAGCAATACGAGCTTGAAGTTCGGGTAGCTCTATCGTCGGGCAAAATTGAGAAAGTACCTCCAGCGACAACCCGTTAATGTCATCCGGAATTGCAGATCTACCTTGGCTGCTTTGAAAGCACGGACCAAATGGTACCTGTGGATTTTCGGGACGAAAGTGAAAACCGCAAATATGGGTTAGCAGTCTTATCTCCGCTCTTCCATCACCTAGGCTAGAAAGATACTTTGTGATATCAAAGCAGGTAACTGGCAGCTTACTCTGGATTAAGGGGGATAAATCAATAGTGTTAAGTTCGTCGAGGCTGATATTAATATCGTCCATGTCGTCACCTTGATGATTTGTTAATGCGGGGGCAACATTAATAAATGTACTTGAGACCGCAATTTGTCGATGGAGCCAACATTTATAACTATGTGCTTCTACCCTCTGAATTTTTACATGTGAATTGCTAGCTTGAATAGCTCTATCATTATATACGTGGCACTAAATTATGGCTGTTTTTCGCTCAAAGCGGACTAGAAGGTTAGCTTGTGTCGGACTTTGCGTATTAAAAGAAGTGCTGGTGGTGACTAGTGGTTGTGCCCCATTTCCACAGAAAAAATCAGAGAAACTATACCCAATAGTTGTATTGAATCACTGACGAGACAGCCTCATATTCATCAGGACTGGTCTACGTCCAATACAGGAGGTTGTGGTGCTGGTTCTCAAATGTGCGCTGGCTATTACGGCTGTAATGGCGATTTATTGTCTTGCTATTGTTCTTATGGATCGCCTTTCTGACTGATTTCACATTGGCGAGGTAACGGTAGTTAAGTAGAATGGCTGCGGGTGCTTGAGGCTATCTGCCTCGGGCATGAACACCAACGGCAGATAGAGAAAAGCCCCAGTTAACATTACGCGTCCTGCAAGACGCTTAACATTAATCTGAGGCCAATTTCATGCTAGACATATGTAGGTTAGCCTCTTACGTGCCGAAAGGCAAGGAGAAGCAGGCTATGAAGCAGCAAAAGGCGATGTTAATCGCCCTGATCGTCATCTGTTTAACCGTCATAGTGACGGCACTGGTAACGAGGAAAGACCTCTGCGAGGTACGAATCCGAACCGGCCAGACGGAGGTCGCTGTCTTCACAGCTTACGAACCTGAGGAGTAAGAAACCCGGCGAGGGAGAAATCCCTCGCCACCTCTGATGTGGCAGGCATCCTCAACGCACCCGCACTTAACCCGCTTCGGCGGGTTTTTGTTTTTATTTTCAACGCGTTTGAAGTTCTGGACGGTGCCGGAATAGAATCAAAAATACTTAAGTAGCGCGCAGGGATAAGAGGGATGGTCCCTTAAAGGGGAGAGCTAATTATCCGGAAGGATTCTGATGATGAACATCGAAGAACTGCGTAAAATTTTTTGTGAAGATGGCCTCTATGCTGTGTGCGTTGAAAATGGAAATCTTGTTAGTCATTACCGCATTATGTGTTTGCGAAAGAATGGGGCTGCGTTAATTAATTTTGTGGATGGTCGAGTGACAGACGGATTTATCTTGCGCGAAGGTGAGTTTGTCACTTCATTACAGGCACTGAAAGAGATCGGAATAAAAGCAGGCTTTTCAGCTTTTGCAGAAGAATAAACTCATCTACAATCTTGCGCGGGGCTGAACTCCCGCTGAGTAACACCGTGCCACCGGAGAAAACCGATGGCACGCAACGTAAAATATTACAATTCTGATAATTCGCCCGTTCTTGTCTGCACGCACGAGCGGTATTCTCACGCATTCAAGTCTGAATGGTTCCAACACCCTCCATGCACTGAAGAGCAGGCTGAATGGATAATTCAGTGTTACCGCAGGCGCGGATACGAGGTTAAGAAAGCCCTTAGCCTCGACTACCGTCACTGGATAATCTCAGTCAGATTGCCTTACTCCGAACGCCCACCACGTGCGTCCCGCACTTTCCAGCAACGGATCTGGAGGTAACGTGCGGGTATTACTTAGACCTGTTCTGGTGCCTGAGCTTGGGCTGGTGGTCCTTAAGCCGGGCCGTGAATCCATACAGATATTTCATAATCCTCGAGTGCTGGTGGAACCGGAACCAAAAAGCATGCGTAATCTGCCATCCGGAGTCGTTCCTGCCGTTCGCCAGTCGCTGGCGGAAGACAAAACATTGCTGCCGTTTTTTAGTAACGAACGGGTGATTCGTGCTGCTGGCGGTGTTGGCGCATTGTCTGACTGGCTATTACGTCATGTTACATCCTGCCAGTGGCCTAATGGCGATTACCATCACTCTGAAACAGTCATTCACCGTTATGGTACCGGCGCAATGGTGTTGTGTTGGCACTGCGACAACCAACTGCGTGACCAGACATCGGAATCACTGGAGCTGCTTGCTCAACAAAATCTGACAGCATGGGTGATTGACGTCATCCGTCACGCAATAAGCGGTACGCAGGAGCGGGAATTATCTTTGGCTGAATTATCCTGGTGGGCGGTCTGCAATCAGGTGGTGGATGCACTACCTGAGGCTGTATCGCGTCGTTCGCTGGGATTACCAGCGGAAAAAATCTGCTCGGTGTACCGCGAAAGCGACATCGTACCGGGAGAGCAGACCGCCACCAGCATATTGAAACAACGCACAAAAAATCTTGCACCGTTGCCTTACGCCCACCAGCAACAAAAAACACCACAGGAAAAGACGGTGGTAAGCATCACCGTTGATCCAGAGTCTCCGGAATCTTTCATGAAGCTGCCTAAACGTCGCCGCTGGGTTAAGGAGAAATACACACGTTGGGTTAAGACACAGCCGTGTGCTTGCTGCGGTATGCCAGCCGACGATCCGCATCATCTGATTGGTCACGGGCAGGGCGGAATGGGAACAAAAGCACATGATCTCTTTGTGTTGCCTTTGTGCAGAAAGCATCACAACGAGCTGCATACGGATACAGTGGCATTTGAAGAGAAGTATGGCTCCCAACTGGAGCTGATATTTCGTTTTATCGATCGCGCGCTGGCAATTGGCGTACTGGCGTAAGTGGAGAACGAGCATGAACCTTGAAGCCTTACCAAAATATTACTCCCCAAAATCTCCAAAATTGAGCGATGACGCTCCAGCGACAGGCACCGGTTGTTTAACAATTACGGATGTAATGGCAGCGCAGGGGATGGTGCAGTCGAAAGCACCACTTGGGTTGGCCTTATTTCTGGCAAAAGTTGGTGTTCAGGACGCTCAGTTTGCGATTGAAGGCCTGCTAAATTACGCGATGGCACTGGATAACCCGACATTGAACAAATTGAGTGAAGAAATCCGGTTACAGATTATTCCTTACCTCGTGAATTTTGCCTTTGCTGATTACTCCAGGTCTGCGGCAAGTAAGGCTCGCTGTGAGCATTGTTCAGGTACGGGATTTTATAATGTATTGCGCGAAGTGGTGAAACACTACAGACGCGGGGAATCTGTAATCAAGGAAGAATGGGTGAAGGAACTATGTCAGCATTGCCATGGTAAGGGCGAAGTCAGCACAGCGTGCAGAGGGTGTAAGGGTAAAGGGATTGTTCTGGATGAAAAAAGAACCCGGTTTCATGGCGTACCGGTATATAAGATTTGTGGGCGTTGTAATGGAAACCGGTTTAGTCGTTTACCGACCACGCTGGCACGACGTCATGTCCAGAAGCTGGTACCAGACCTGACCGATTATCAGTGGTATAAGGGGTATGCGGACGTCATTGGTAAACTGGTAACAAAGTGCTGGCAGGAAGAAGCATACGCGGAAGCGCAATTGAGGAAGGTGACGAGATAAATGATTTTTGCTGAAGATGGCGACATGATGTTTGCATTTTTCAAAAAACATGGATAAGATTTTCTCAACGATGGGCTTTGTGTATCCGACGTTTAGAAAAAAGTAGAAAACCCGCTTATAAGCGGGTTTTTGTGCTTTAAATGGGGCAATAGAGATATTGAATCTCATCCCGGGATAAACATTGGCAGTTGAAGGTCCACGCGAACCATTTATCCAGCAAAATTCCACGCGTAATCCTGTGGTAATTTCTTCTGCATCTCGAAGATTGAGAGCTGAAACGTGAAGCTGGGCATCGATACGCCATCGGATGGGAATATAAGACCTTTGCTGCTTTTGTAGTCAAAGTTTTTGACAATTCCTGTCATTTTAGGGGACAGAAAAACTCCTTAATACTGATAACCTGGTGCACCATACACACGTTCCTGGAGAAAACTACTTTTTTGATAGGATTGAAGGTGGCTGGATGTCTAAAATAAACATTGCTTCATATGTTCAACTATGAGTTAATGACTGCGTCGGTTTGAAGAACAGACGATATACGAAGTAGTTTACTAAAGCAGTTCTCATTTCAGGTGTTATTCACTTATTCCTTCTTTGAGTCTCTCCAATTAAGTACGAAGTCGTTTCTGTTATGCAAACCATTTATGCCGAAAGGCTCAAGTTAAGGAATGTAGAATGTCAAATAAAATGACTGGTTTAGTAAAATGGTTTAACGCTGATAAAGGTTTCGGCTTTATTTCTCCTGTTGATGGTAGTAAAGATGTGTTTGTGCATTTTTCTGCGATTCAGAATGATAATTATCGAACCTTATTTGAAGGTCAAAAGGTTACCTTCTCTATAGAGAGTGGTGCTAAAGGTCCTGCAGCAGCAAATGTCATCATTACTGATTAAAATTCATCGCTCGTCTGTATACGATAACGAAGAAGGCTGATGCCTGAGTAGAGATACGGACAGAGTAGTGAATATTGGATCTCTTTAATAAAAAGTAAGGAGGTCCAATACATGAAACAATGGCTAGTATATTTGGCAAAATCTTAATCAGGAAAAGTATGCTAACCATTGTGGTGAAGTGCAGGTTTGCTGCATGAATAGTTTCACAGCAGAAGCTAACTGCTGGCATCGCAAAACAAAGTGCGTAAGTGGATGACTCCCACAAAAAGCACCACAATCTCAAACCCGCTCAGGCGGGTTTTTTATTATCTGCTTTAAATATATTATTAAAATATAAAAAATACTTGTTACTAATAAAATCAATCAGGCTACAGCTTTAAGATTTGTCTGGAATACTTTGTTGCAATGAGGGCAGATCAAAAGGGCACCTTTTTGTACTCTTGAAAAACTGTGTTCTGACTCTTGGGTGCAGTTTGGGCAGGAACATTTGACGAGATAATTACGGCGTGATTTTGAGTCTTTACGTTCTGACATAGGCTTTTCCTGTATAAATGGCCGTATACAGTACACTAAATATGAAAACATTTCTCGTATTATTATTTTATATATGACTTTCTTTCAAAATAATTACTCACATTTTTAATGTGTATGTTTCTTTAGCGCCGTTGAGAACAACGTGTGCTGTCAAAACTACCCCGTAGACTCCGATCTTTTTCAAACATATTGCACCATCCGTGTACATCGGGGTGAGGATATGAAATCAATGGATAAGTTAACAACAGGTGTTGCCTATGGCACATCGGCGGGTAATGCTGGTTTCTGGGCATTACAGTTACTCGATAAAGTAACTCCGTCACAGTGGGCTGCAATCGGTGTGCTGGGTAGCCTGGTTTTTGGCCTGCTGACGTATCTGACAAATCTTTATTTCAAGATTAAAGAAGACAGGCGTAAGGCTGCGAGAGGAGAGTAATCCAATGACTCAAGACTATGAACTGGTTGTGAAAGGAGTCCGTAATTTTGAGAATAAAGTTACGGTAACTGTAGCCTTACAGGACAAGGAACGCTTTGACGGTGAAATTTTTGACCTGGATGTCGCCATGGACCGTGTTGAAGGAGCTGCGCTGGAGTTTTATGAGGCAGCAGCCAGAAGGAGCGTCCGGCAAGTCTTCCTGGAAGTAGCAGAAAAATTGTCAGAAAAAGTTGAGTCTTATCTGCAGCATCAGTACTCCTTTAAGATTGAAAATCCTGCCAATAAGCACGAGCGTCCTCATCATAAATATATATGAACACAAAAATCAGATACGGCCTGTCGGCTGCCGTTCTGGCGCTGATTGGTGCTGGCGCATCTGCTCCTCAGATACTTGACCAGTTTCTGGACGAAAAAGAAGGTAACCACACAATGGCATACCGCGATGGTTCTGGCATATGGACCATCTGTCGGGGTGCCACAGTGGTGGATGGAAAAACCGTTTTTCCCAATATGAAACTGTCGAAGGAAAAATGCGACCAGGTCAACGCCATTGAGCGTGATAAGGCGCTGGCATGGGTGGAGCGCAATATTAAAGTACCACTGACCGAACCACAAAAAGCGGGTATCGCGTCATTTTGTCCCTATAACATTGGCCCCGGTAAGTGTTTCCCGTCGACGTTTTATAAGCGGCTGAATGCTGGTGATCGTAAAGGTGCATGCGAAGCGATTCGCTGGTGGATTAAGGATGGCGGACGCGATTGCCGCATTCGTTCAAATAACTGTTACGGTCAGGTTATTCGTCGTGACCAGGAGAGCGCATTAACCTGCTGGGGGATAGAACAGTGAATCAGATATTCATGGTGATTTTTCTCGTGTTGTCAGGATTTATCGTCGGAAATGTCTGGAGCGACAGAGGATGGCAAAAAAAATGGGCGGAACGTGATGCTGCCGCATTATCACAAGAGGTAAATGCTCAATTTGCTGCTCGAATAATTGAACAGGGGCGAACTATAGCCCGTGATGAGGCTGTTAAAGATGCACAACAGAAATCTGCTGAAATTTCTGCCAGGGCTGCTTATCTGTCTGATAGTGTTAACCAGTTGCGTGCCGAAGCAAAAAAATATGCCATACGCCTTGACGCAGCGAAGCATACCGCAGATCTTGCCGCTGCCGTCAGAGGCAAAACAACCAAAACCGCCGAAGGAATGCTCACCAACATGCTCGGAGATATTGCAGCAGAAGCTCAGCTTTATGCTGAAATTGCTGACGAACGCTACATCGCAGGAGTGACTTGTCAACAGATCTATGAATCTTTAAGAGATAAAAAGCATCAAATGTAGGGTAATATTAAATCGGAACATTTACATCGCGGAATGTAAAATTTAAATAAAAAGGACTCTTCCATGAGCCAAAATTCCTGAAATCTTAAGGGTAAGATAAAAGGTCTTAATCAGAATGACACGTTTTATTAATAAATAAAGCTATTCTTTCATTGCTGTGTTTTTCTTTACAAAAGTAATCCTTGCTATGGGTGGTTAATCATGCGTTAATGGTGTTCTGGTTTGTTACAAATTTATCTGAAGCAGTCATTGTTATAATTTTATTATTTGTACCTCTTGAGATTTCCTTGTTGGTTTTTCTCTCTGATATTTTTTTTCGGACCATTCTGCCCAAGGGCTAATTTCTTCAAAAGGTAATAATTATGTCTAACAAAATGACTGGTTTAGTGAAATGGTTTAACCCTGAAAAAGGTTTTGGTTTCATCACGCCGAAAGATGGCAGCAAAGATGTGTTTGTCCATTTCTCAGCAATTCAGAGCAACGATTTCAAAACATTAACTGAGAATCAGGAAGTTGAATTTGGTATTGAGAACGGACCTAAAGGTCCTGCCGCTGTTCATGTAGTGGCGCTTTGAGGTAGACAATATTACAAACCATATTCACTTTAGATGCCCGTGTTGTCATGGTTCCCAGTATAGAACATCATCTTTTGATGTTTCTGACATGAATCCTTTCGGGGCAAAATGTATCTTTTGTAAATCAATGATGATTACATTTGATAATATTTCACAATACTTAAATGCCAGCCGTCTGTCGTTGGATTTAAAAAAGTGAAAATGAAGGCTCCTTCGGGAGCTTTTTTGCTTGGTATCTATTCGATGGATACTCACATACTACGGTAACATCATGAAAAAAATCATAGTTTTTTTTAACTCTGAACCAGCAGTGGTAGTGCCAGCGATGACTGGAGTTAACACCATCATGCGTGAATATCCAAATGGCGAAAAAACACACCTTACTGTAATGGCCGCAGGGTTTCCATCTCTGACCGGAGATCATAAAGTCATTTATGTAGCCGCGGATCGACATGTTACTTCAGAAGAAATTCTGGAAGCAGCAATAAGGCTCTTGAGTTGATTTGATGCTATTGTATTGATAATTCAGGAAAATTCTCTTTGTCTGTTTGTGTAAAATTTAGACTATCGTATGTTGATTATTGCGATGTTTCATCTTATCTTTTACACGTTTGCACCATATAATCGACTTACTGTGTAACTGGAAAGTCATAACAGACTAAAAGAGGAAATGATGAATATTGAAAACTTAAAAACAAAAGCAGAAGCAGATATTTCTGAATATATAACAAAAAAAATTATTGAACTTAAGAAAAAGACCGGGAAAGAAGTTACCAGTATTCAGTTTACCGCACGGGAAAAAATGACGGGTCTTGAAAGCTATGATGTCAAGATTAATTTAATCTGATGTATTCAATAATAAAATTTATCCATAAACCTCGTTTTTACGGGGTTTTGTTATATTTGAATGGTTCCGAATATCTAAATCACAATTGTTGATGGTTTTTATTAAACCAATGCAGTCCGGCTCAGGAGTGAGAGAAGCCGGACGTTATGGTTTAGCGTGGTAAGATCTGTGTAGTTTTCTGGATGCTTTCAGTAAATAGTAATGAGTTATCAAAGGCATAGTAATATCTTTGGTGTTCCTGGATATTTGTAACCCATCGGAAAACTCCTGCTTTAGCAAGATTTTCCCTGTATTGTTGAAATGTGATTTCTTTTGATTTCAACTTATTATAGGAGGTCTCTATAAGATGTTTGTTTCTGGAGAATTTAACATTTACAACCTTTTTGAGTCCTTTTACTAACACTATGTTGTCGTTTTCTAACACAATGTGAATATTATCTGTGGCTAAATAGTAAATATAAAGTGAGACATTGTGACGTTTTAGCTCAGAATAAAATAATTCACAGTTTAAATCTTTACGCACTTGATCGAATATTTCTTTAAAAATGGCAGCCTGAGCCATTGGTAAACCTTCCATGTGATACGATGGCGCGTAGTTAGCATTATCGTGTTTATTGTTTCAATCTGGTCTGACCTCTTTGTGTTTTGTTGATGATTTATGTCAAATATTAAGCCTGTTTTTGATGAATAGTGTTGATTGCGTAACAAAATTGAGCCTTGCTGGCATCCAGGAGGGATATGCAACCGACAGATGTATGTAAGGTCGATGTACTCAAACTTTCATACTTTTCCTCTTTTATGCAGTAAGATTTGAAGTAATATTTTAACCGCTAGATGACGAGCAAACGCATGGAGCGACAAAATGAATAAAGAACAATCTGCTGATGAACTCTCGTTGGATCTGATTCGTGTAAAAAATATGCTTAATAGCACCATTTCTATGAGTTACCCGGATGTTGTAATTGCATGTATAGAACATCAGGTGTCTCTGGAAGCATTCAGGGCAATTGAGGCAGCGTTGGTGAAGCACGATAAGAATTCGAAGGATTATTCCCTGGTGGTTGACTGAGCACCATAACTGCTAATCATTCAAACTATTTCACCTGTGACAGAGTCAATATCGCATTCTGTCACTGTCAGGCTAATACAGAGCTGCAATTCAACTACTGCAATGTCCTCGTAATTAGGTGAATTTACAATATCGTCCTGTTCGGATGCCTGTTGCATTGCTGAAGATGAGGCATTTATGGTTCGCATATTTTCCCCTCATGCTCGTCAGTCCTGTGCGTAGGAAGAAACAGGACACTCACACTAATTTGTGTGGGCATGCTGTGATGTCCTTCTGAATTATTCCTATGCCATTATGTAAAGCGCTGTATCAGATGCTCATCACGGCTGTCAGGCTGTCAGGCTGTCGGGTCCTCCCGGTGGGGGCCCCTGCCACGGGGCGGGAGCGTCGCGGAAAAAGACTAGTTTTTGCATTTCCATGGCGGCGGCAGCATGTTTGGTAATTTATTGATAATTAAAAGTTATTTCTCTTTTCACCTGTACAATATTTTTTCTCCCTGTCATTAGACCAGTTTGCAATTAATTGAAATATATAAATAAACCTGATTTTCACCTGCCAGATGGAGTTGCTTATGTCAAATGTGAGCGGGATCGGTGATGCTTATTACTGGAGTGTTTTTAAAATCGCCGAGGCCTTTGGGCTTCACCGGGACACAGTAAAAAAACGGCTCCTCGCGGCCAACACTCCTGTGGCTGCGACTGTCAGGGGGAACCCCGTTTACGCCCTGCAGCATGTCGGGCCCGCCCTGTTTAGTGTGAAGCATGAGGCAGCAGACTCTGTTCATGATCCATCCCGTATGGAGCCGAAAGAGAGAAAAGACTGGTACCAGTCTGAAAATGAAAGGATCAAGCTGGAAAAGGAGCAGCGAAAACTCATCCCAGTTGATGAAGTAGTCATCGTCTATTCGTCCATGAGAAAGGCTGTCGTCCAGGTTCTGGAGACAATTCCGGATGTTCTTGAACGCGATTGCGCCCTGACTCCTCAGGCCGTCGGCGTTGTACAGCAGGCCATTGATGACCTGCGATACACTCTTCAGGAAAAATCCTACGAGGCTTGTGCTGCTGAATTAATTCCTGATGAGGAAGGAGAGAGTCTCTAGGAGGAATAATGGGTTTTTCATCAGCCCGAAATTTGGGAAGGGACATATCGGCAGGATTTTCCCCACCACGTCGCATGCCGATTTCGGAGGCTGTTAAAAAATTCATGCGTGTTCCCAAGGGGGCTGGTAACTCGGTGCCATGGGATCCTGAACTGACACCCTACATCATTGAGCCCATGAACTGCCTGGCATCGCGTGAATACGATGCGGTGATTTTTGTTGGTCCTGCGCGAACAGGGAAGACCATTGGTCTGATCGATGGATGGATTGTCTATACCATCGTTTGCGATCCTTCGGACATGCTCGTTGTGCAGATGACCGAAGATAAGGCCCGCGAGCATTCTAAAAAGCGCCTCGACAGAACGTTCAGAAGCAGTGCGGCGGTAAAGAAAAGAATGAGTCCACGTCGTAACGACAATAATGTCCATGATAAGACGTTCAGGGATGGCTCGTTCCTTAAAATTGGTTGGCCCTCGGTCAACATTATGTCGTCGTCGGATTACCGGTTTGTCGCCTTAACCGATTACGACCGTTTTCCGGAGAATATCGACAGCGAGGGTGATGGTTTCTCCCTGGCCTCAAAACGTACCACCACATTTATGTCCGCCGGGATGACTCTGGTGGAGAGCTCGCCGGGACGTGACATCTGCGACAGCAAATGGCGACGTAAGTCGCCTCATGAAGCGCCACCGACGACTGGTATTCTTTCCCTTTACAATCGTGGTGACCGCCGCCGCTGGTACTGGCCATGTCCGCACTGCGGTGAATATTTTCAGCCAGCTATGGATGCCATGACCGGCTACCGTAATGAACCGGATCCCTTTAAAGCCAGTGAGGCGGCGTATCTACTTTGCCCGCACTGCAGCGGCATTATCACTGCGGAGAAAAAGCGTGAGCTCAATAGTGCAGGAGTCTGGTTACGTGAAGGTCAGGTCATTGATCGTAACGGCAACGTTTCCGGTGAACCGCGCCGCTCCCGTATCGCCAGTTTCTGGATGGAAGGGCCAGCTGCTGCGTATCAGACCTGGGCGCAACTGGTTTACAAATTACTGACTGCAGAACAGGAGTATGAAGCGACAGGAAGCGAAGAAACACTCAGGGCGGTTATCAACACCGACTGGGGATTGCCTTATCTTCCTCGTGCCAGCATGGAGCAACGAAAAAGTGAACTGCTTGAGCAGCGGGCAGAGCCAGTTCCTTCCCGCAGTGTTCCGGATGGCGTTAATTTCCTTGTGGCGACAGTGGATGTGCAGGCGGGACGTCATCGCCGTTTTGTGGTTCAGGTAACGGGCTATGGCAGCCGTGGCGAACGCTGGATTATTGATCGTTACAACATCACGCAGTCATTGCGCAGTGACTGCGACGGGGAGAGCCAGCGAATTGATCCGGCCAGCTATCCGGAAGACTGGGATGTCCTGCTGACGGATGTTTTTCATAAAAGCTGGCCGCTGGCCTCCGATCCTTCTCAACAAATGCGACTGATGGCAATGGCGGTGGATTCCGGCGGTGAAGACGGGGTCACTGATAATGCCTATAAATTCTGGCGTCGTTGCCGTCGTGATGGCCTTGGTAAACGTATTTACCTGTTTAAGGGCGACAGCATCCGGCGCGCAAAACTGATCAGCCGTACATTCCCTGATAACACCGGACGAACGGGCCGCCGGGCGCAGGCCGCAGGTGATGTGCCGCTCTGGCTTCTTCAGACGGATGCCCTGAAAGACCGGGTGAATAACGCGTTATGGCGTGACTCGCCAGGTCCAGGCTATGTGCATTTCCCTGACTGGCTGGGGAGCTGGTTTTACGACGAACTGACGTATGAAGAGCGGAGCAGTGACGGGAAATGGAGTAAGCCGGGTCGCGGTGCCAACGAAGCTTTTGACCTGATGGTGTATGCCGAGGCGCTGGTCATTCTGCATGGATACGAAAAGATCCGCTGGCCGGATGCACCGGAGTGGGCGAGCCGGGAAACCTGGCTGGAGTGTGTCCCGGACAGTACCGAACCGTCACCCTCACCGGAGCCGGTATCCACGCCTGTTAAAAAACAAAAACGGAAGAAAACAGTAACTGACGATGTTAACCCCTGGCTGACTTCCGGAGGATGGTTATGAATCAGAATGATATTGAAGCCATGATTCAGCGTTATACGGAAGCTGAAATGGCGGTGCTGGACGGAAAATCCGTCACTTTTAATGGTCAGCAGATGACCATGGAAAACTTATCTGAGATCCGGCAGGGACGGCAGGAGTGGGAGCGCCGCCTTGCGGCTCTGATTACACGACGACGGGGGCATCCCGGGTACCGGCTGGCGAGGTTCTGATGGCAATTCTTGATGATGTGATTGGCGTTTTTTCACCAGGATGGAAAGCGGCAAGGCTGCGTTCCCGTGCGGTGATTCAGGCTTATGAGGCCGTAAAAACGACGCGGACACACAAAGCCCGACGGGAGAACCGAACTGCCGACCAGTTAAGCCAGTACGGGGCCGTGTCGTTACGTGAGCAGGCCCGTTACCTTGATAACAACCACGATCTGGTCATTGGTGTATTTGACAAGCTGGAAGAACGGGTGGTGGGGAAAAACGGGATTATTGTCGAGCCACATCCGGTATTACGCAATGGGGCCATTGCCCGTGATCTGGCAGCGGAGATACGCACCCGATGGAGTGAATGGTCTGTCAGTCCGGAAGTCACCGGGCAGTTTACCCGTCCGATGCTGGAACGTCTGATGCTGCGTACCTGGCTGCGCGATGGTGAGGTGTTTGCCCAGATGGTTTCCGGGCGCATAAACAGCTTGACGCCTTCTGCCGGTGTTCATTTCTGGCTGGAGGCGCTCGAGCCGGACTTTATTCCCATGACCAGTGATGAGAGCAACAGGCTGAATCAGGGCGTGTTTGTTGATGACTGGGGGCGTCCCGAAAAATATCTGGTGTATAAAAGCCGTCCCGTATCCGGGCGGCAGATGGAAACCAAAGAAGTGGATGCAGAGCGAATGCTGCATCTTAAATTTGTTCGCCGTCTGCACCAGATGCGCGGGACGTCTTTGTTGTCCGGTGTGCTGATCCGCCTCAGTGCTCTGAAAGAGTATGAAGATTCTGAGCTGACTGCAGCAAGGATCGCCGCTGCTCTGGGGATGTACATCCGGAAAGGCGACGGACAGAGCTATGAAACGGATGGTAATGACAGCAAGGAGAATGAACGCGAGCTTACCATTCAGCCAGGCATTATTTACGACGATCTGAAACCCGGCGAAGAAATCGGAATGGTGAAGTCGGATCGCCCCAATCCTAACCTTGAAACTTTTCGTAATGGTCAGTTGCGTGCCGTGGCTGCGGGCAGTCGTCTGAGTTTTTCCAGTACAGCGCGCAACTATAACGGCACTTACAGCGCCCAGCGTCAGGAGCTGGTTGAATCTACTGATGGCTACCTGATCCTGCAGGACTGGTTTATTGGTGCCGTCACCCGCCCGATGTACCGTGCCTGGCTGAAACAGGCTGTGGCATCCGGTGTTATCAGGCTACCCCGCGATCTGGACCGATCTTCACTGTATACCGCGGTGTATTCCGGACCGGTGATGCCGTGGATTGACCCTGTTAAGGAGGCTGAGGCCTGGAAAATTCAGATTCGTGGTGGAGCGGCGACAGAATCAGACTGGGTACGTGCAGGTGGTCGTAATCCGGATGATGTCAAACGTCGGCGCAAGGCCGAAATTGATGAAAACCGCAAGCTGGATCTGGTATTTGATACCGATCCGGCCAGTGATAAAGGAGGCAGCAGTGCCGCAACGAAACGACAGGAGCCGCAGCACACCGACGACCAGTCCGAAGAATAATTCCTGGTTCAGGATGCAGGCAGGTCACCAGAGTGACGCGGATATTTATATTTATGACGAGATTGGTTTCTGGGGTGTTACAGCGAAGCAGTTTATCAGTGATCTGAATGCACTGGGCGATATCACCCACATTAATCTCCATATTAATTCACCGGGTGGCGATGTCTTTGAAGGCATCGCCATTTTTAATGCACTGAAAACACATGGTGCGTCCATTACCGTTTATGTCGACGGTGTGGCGGCGTCAATGGCGTCGGTCATTGCGATGGTGGGAAACCCGGTCATTATGCCGGAAAACTCCTTCATGATGATTCATAAACCATTTGGCTTTACGGGCGGTGATGCGGAGGACATGCGCACCTATGCCGACCTGCTCGATAAAGTTGAGGCGGTTCTGTTACCCGCTTATGCACAGAAAACCGGGAAAACCACCGATGAAATTGCTGCCATGCTGGCGGATGAGACCTGGATGTCCGGTGCCGAATGTCTGGCACAGGGATTTGCTGATCAGGTGACACCAGCCGTTAAGGCAATGGCATGTATTCAGTCAAAACGTACAGAGGAATTTAAAAAGATGCCGGAATCCATTCGAAACATGATTACTCCGCCACGCAACAGTGCTCCACGCGTACAGGATGATGAACCTGCAGCCTCCCGGACGCCAGTGCAGGCAGCAGCACCCGTGGTGGATGAAAACAGTATCCGTGCGCAGGTACTGGCAGAGCAAAAAGCGCGTGTAAACGGTATTAATGATCTGTTTGCCATGTTTGGCGGGCGTTATCAGATGCTGCAGGCCCAGTGTCTTGCCGATCCTGAATGTTCGCTGGAGCAGGCCCGTGAAAAGCTGTTGAACGAGATGGGGCGCGAGTCCACGCCATCCAATAAAAATACCCCGGCTCATATTTATGCCGGTAACGGTAATTTTGTGGGGGACGGGATCCGCCAGGCGCTGATGGCGCGTGCCGGATTTGAAAAAACCGAACGTGATAATGTCTACAACGGGATGACCCTGCGTGAATATGCCCGTATGTCACTAACTGAACGGGGTATTGGGGTTTCCGGTTATAACCCGATGCAGATGGTCGGTGCGGCGTTCACACACAGTACGTCTGACTTCGGTAATATTCTGCTGGATGTTGCGAACAAAGCCATTCTGCAGGGCTGGGAAGATGCCCCTGAAACCTATGAACAGTGGACGCGGAAAGGTCAGTTGTCTGATTTTAAAATTGCCCATCGTGTGGGTATGGGGGGCTTCAGTGCTCTGCGTCAGGTGCGTGAAGGGGCGGAATATAAATACGTCACCACCGGAGATAAACAGGCCACTATTGCACTGGCGACCTATGGCGAGCTGTTCAGTATCACCCGTCAGGCCATTATCAATGATGATCTGAATATGCTGACCGATGTCCCGATGAAACTGGGCCGTGCGGCGAAATCCACTATTGCCGATCTGGTTTATGCCATTCTGACGTCTAACCCGAAAATCTCCACAGATAATGTAAGTCTGTTCGATAAAGCGAAACATGCAAACGTACTGGAGAGCGCTGCAATGGACGTGGCATCGCTGGATAAAGCCCGCCAGTTGATGCGCGTTCAGAAAGAGGGGGAGCGTCATCTGAATATTCGTCCTGCGTTCGTACTGGTACCGACGGCGATGGAGTCTGTTGCTAACCAGGTCATTCGCTCCTCAAGTGTCAAGGGGGCTGACATTAACGCCGGTATTATTAACCCGGTGAAAGATTTTGCGACCGTTATTGCAGAGCCTCGTCTTGATGATAACAGCCAGACCACCTTCTACCTGGCTGCGTCAAAAGGCTCCGATACGATTGAAGTGGCTTATCTCAACGGTGTGGATACGCCATATATTGATCAGATGGAGGGCTTCAGTGTGGATGGCGTGACAACGAAAGTGCGTATTGACGCCGGTGTCGCGCCAGTTGATCACCGCGGTCTGGTGAAATGTACGGCGTAAACGTCGCAGACAACAACTCTGATGGCCCGTAAGGGCTTTTTTTGTACCTGAAATCAGCCCCTGAACGGGGCTGTGCGGAGACAGTTATGGCAAAGAATTTTGTAGAAGAAGGAAAAACGGTGGCGATTGTTGCCAGTGCAGCCATCAGCAGCGGAGATCTGGTGCAGGTGGGCGATGTTTTTGCGGTGGCGCTGACCGATATTCCACAGGGTGAAACAGGCGACGGCATGACCGAAGGTGTGTTTATGCTGCCTAAGCTGAAAACGGATGACATGAAAACGGGTAAGAAGGTTTATCTGAAGTCCGGAAAAGTTCAGCTGACTAACAGCGGCTCTGATCCGCTGGTCGGGGTTGTCTGGGCAGATGCCGGAACCAGTGCAGAAGAAGTGCCGGTAAAACTCAATGTCTGATCCCTTTTCCCGGCTGGCAGCGCGTATGGATGCTATCACGGTTAGAAAGATGGGAAAGACAGCCTCGATTAATGATGTCGATATGACTGTGATCCCGGGAGAAACACTGGCAGAGCTGAATGCTCTGTCCGGACCTGCGGTCTCTCTGGTGGTGTTTTCTTCGGGATACCGCCCACGGCGCGGGGATCGCGTTGTTTATGACGGACAACAATGGACGGTCACACGGCATGAACGTTTTAACGGTAAGCCAATGATCTTTATTGAGTAAAGAGGTGTGGGATGAAGGGGCTTGAGAATGCCATCCGTAATCTGAACAGCCTTGATACCCGTATGGTGCCACAGGCCAGCGCATGGGCGATAAACCGTGTGGCACAGAAAGCGGTCTCGGTCGCCACCCGGCAGGTTGCCGGGAATACCGTTGCGGGAGATAACCAGGTGAAAGGGATCCCCCTGAAACTGGTACGTCAGCGTGTCCGGGTGTTTAAAGCCAGTCCGTCAGGAAAAATGACGGCCAGGATCCGCGTTAACCGGGGCAATCTGCCCGCTATTAAGCTGGGGACAGCCCGGGTCAGACTGGCCCGGCGTGGTGGAAAACTGCAGTACCGTGGCAGTGTGCTGAAGGTGGGTAAATATCTTTTCCGGGATGCGTTTATTCAGCAACTGGCGAATGGTCGCTGGCATGTGATGCGGCGTATTGATGGCAAAAATCGTTACCCCATTGATGTGGTGAAAGTCCCGCTGTCCGGACCGCTGACACAGGCATTTGAAGATGCCCGCGACCGCATTATTGCTGCGGAAATGCCGAAACAGCTGGGGTATGCACTGAAACAACAACTGAGGTTATGGCTGACCCGATGAACCGACATACACAAATCCGCCAGGCCGTACTGGCACGCCTTCGGGAACAGTGTGGAGACAGCGCCACGTTTTTTGACGGGCTTCCGGCATTTATTGATGCGCAGGAACTGCCTGCCGTGGCGGTGTGGCTGAGTGATGCTCAGTACACCGGAAAAATGACGGATGAAGATGACTGGCAGGCTGTTCTGCATATTGCTGTCTTCATCCGGGCACAGGCACCGGATTCAGAGCTGGATATGTGGATGGAGAGCACCATTTTCCCGGCCCTGAATGATATACCGGCACTTTCCGGACTCATCGACACCCTGATCCCTCTCGGTTTTAACTATCAACGTGATAATGAGATGGCCACCTGGGCGATGGCGGAAATCACGTACCAGATCACGTACACGAATTAAAGGAGGTGGCAATGACCACACCAAATCCACTGGCAAAAACGAAAGGTGCGGGAACGACGTTCTGGATGTACACCGGCAAGGGCGATGCGTTTGCGAACCCTTTATCGGACACTGACTGGCTGCGTCTTGCGATGGTGAAGGATCTGCAACCTGGCGAAATGACCGCTGATGCAGAAGATGACACTTATCTCGATGATGAAGATGCAGACTGGAAAACGACAACCCAGGGGCAGAAATCCGTCGGTGATACTTCGGCGACGCTGGCCTGGCGTCCGGGTGACAGCGGGCAGAAAAAACTGGTTCAGTTGTTCGACTCCGGTGAAGTCTGCGCGTTTCGTATCAAATATCCCAACGGCACTGTTGATGTTTTCCGTGGCTGGCTGAGCTCACTGGGTAAAACCATTGCCTCAAAAGACGTGATGACCCGCACAGTGAAAATCAGCGGTGTGGGGCGTCCGTATCTGGCAGAGGAAGGCACTGAAACAGTGAGCGTTACCGGGCTGACGGTGGCACCGGCATCTGCCAGTGTAAAAGTGGGAGCAACCACCACGCTGACCTTTACAGTAAAACCTGACGGAGCCAGTGACAAAGCGATCAGTGTGCATTCGACAGATCCACAGACTGCCACGGTGACCCTGAACGGGCTTGTGGCCACGGTGAAAGGCGTGAAGCAGGGCAGTGTCAGCATTGTGGGCATGACTTCTGACGGCGATTTTGTGGCAGTGGCTGCGGTGGCTGTCAGCGCCGCAGGTTAACAGGACGATACTCATCATTTGCCCCGGTTATCCGGGGCTTTTTTGCAGGTGGAGAACATGATGTTTCTGAAACAGGGCACGTTTAATTATGAAAAGCAGTCCGTGGTGCTCAGTGAGCTGTCCGGGCTGCAGAGAATTGAATATCTGGCGTTTGTTCAGCAGCGAACGGCAAAGTTTGATGCCGAAGAGGGAGAACTGCCGGAGGCTGAACGACAGATTGCTTTTCTGCGGATGGGGATGGATATCAATGCCTGGCTGGTTTCCCGCTCACTGTGGAATGCGGAACAGTCTCAGGATGTTGAGACGCTTTGCGCATCCGTTATTACAACATGGTCGTATGATGCCCTGGGAGCGGGGGCGGAGATGGTTCTGTCGCTGAGCGGTATGGGAGTCATTGAGAATGCCGGGGATTTGGAGCATGAGGTGCTGACGCCGGAAAAGTCCTGACGCGGGAAATGCAGTTTGTCATGCGGCTTGCCCGGGAGTTCCGGCGGGCAGACTGGCGGCGGATGCTGTCGGAAATGTCGGCCACTGAGCTTGGTGAGTGGGGCGATTATTTCCGGATGCAGAGCTTCAGTGATGTGTGGATGGATGCGCAGTTTGCCTCGCTGAAGGCATTGATCGTGAGAATGGTGTCCGGTAGCAGTGATGCTGCGGTGGCTGATTTCAGCCTTTTACCGGAAGAGAACGGGATACCGGAGCGAACGGACGAAGAACTGATGCATCTTGGGGAAGGTATTTCCGGAGGTGTGCGTTATGGACCAGATAGCCAACCTGGTCATTGATTTGGGGATTGATGCGGCAGAGTTTAAAAATGAAATTCCCCGTATCAAAAACCTTCTGAATGGTGCAGCCAGCGATGCAGAACGGTCTTCTGCCCGTATGCAGCGTTTTATGGAGCGTCAGACTCAGGCCGCCCGGCAGACAACGCAGGCAGCTTCTTCGGCTGCAACAGCCGCATCCGTCCATGCGCAGACGGTGGAGAAGAACGCACAGGCTCATGAACGCATGGCCCGCGAGGTGGAGAAAACCCGCCAGCGCATGGAGGCACTGAGCCAGAAAATGCGCGAGGAACAGGCGCAGGCCATGGCTCTGGCGGAGGCTCAGGATAAAGCGGCTGCTGCGTTTTATCGTCAGATTGACAGTGTGAAACAGGCCAGTGCGGGGCTGCAGGAATTACAGCGTATTCAGCAGCAGATCCGACAGGCCAGAAACAGTGGCGGGATTGGTCAGCAGGATTATCTGGCGCTGATTTCTGAGGTTACTGCGAAAACCCGTGTTCTTACACAGGCTGAGGAAGAGGCTACCCGACAGAAAGTGGCGTTTATCCGTCAGCTTAAAGAGCAGGCAACCCGCCAGAATCTTTCTTCTTCTGAGTTGCTTCGTGCTAAGGCTGCCCAGCTGGGGGTAAGCAGTGCTGCAGAAGTGTATATCCGCAAAATGGAGCAGGCAGGAAAAGCCACGCATTCGCTGGGTCTGAAAAGTGCAGCGGCCCGCCAGGAGATAGGCGTTCTGATAGTTGAACTGGCTCGCGGCAATTTAGGTGCGCTGAGGGGATCCGGGATAACGCTGGCTAACCGTGCCGGATGGATAGACACACTGATGTCACCGAAAGGCATGATGCTGGGCGGGGTTATTGGCGGTATTGCCGCGGCCGTCTATGGTCTGGGTAAAGCCTGGTATGATGGTCAGAAGGAGGGGGAAGAATTTAACCGCCAGTTGTCGCTGACGGGGCATTATGCCGGAGTCACTGCCGGGCAGCTGTGGACGCTCAGTCGTGCTATTTCCGGGAATGGTATCACGCAACATGCTGCAGCCGGTGCGCTGGCTCAGGTGGTGGGGAGTGGTGCATTTCGTGGAAACGATATCGGTATGGTGGCGAGAGCTGCCGCACAGATGGAGCGATCGGTTGGCCAGTCGGTCAGCGATACCATAAATCAGTTTAAGCGGCTGAAGGATGATCCTGTAAATGCCGCGAAGGCTCTGGACAATGAGCTGCATTTTCTTACTGCCACTCAGCTTGAGCAGATACGCGTCCTTGGGGAACAGGGGCGGTCCAGTGATGCGGCACGGATAGCCATGTCTGCACTGGCAGAGGAAACCGGTCGGCGTACTGCGGATATTGATAATAACCTCAATGCGCTGGGCAGTACGCTGAAGTATCTGTCTGATTTATGGAGTCGTTTCTGGGATGCGGCCATGAATATTGGTCGTGAAGACTCGCTGGATGAACAGATTTCCGCTTTACAGGAGAAAGTGTCGCGGGCGAAAAGACTCCCCTGGACGGCATCATCTTCTCAGGTTGAGTACGATCAGCAGCGTCTTAACGAGCTTCAGGAGAAAAAACGCCAGAAGGATTTGCAGGATGCAAAAGAGCAGGCAGAGCAGAATTATCAGGAGCAACAGAAACGCCGTAATGCTGAAAATGCTGCACTGAACCGGATGAATGAAACGGAAGCAGCACGACATCAGCGTGAAATTGCGCGTATTAATTCCATGCAGTACGCCGATCAGGCTGTCAGGGATGCGGCGATACAACGTGAAAATGAACGTTACGAGAAAGCCCTGGCATCCGGTAAGAAAAAAACACGCGAACCCCGTAATGATGAGGCCACCCGGTTATTGCTGCAGTACAGTCAGCAACAGGCACAGGTGGAAGGACAGATTGCTGCTGCCAGACAGTCAGCAGGCATTGCCACGGAAAGGATGACAGAAGCGCATAAACAGCTTCTGGCTCTGCAGCAGCGCATCAGCGACCTGGACGGGAAAAAACTGACGGCAGATGAAAAGAGTGTGCTGGCCCGTAAAGATGAACTGATTCAGGCACTGACGCTGCTGGATGTAAAACAGCAGGAGCTTCAGAAACAGACGGCACTCAACGAGCTGAAGAAAAAAACAATTCAGCTGACCAGTCAACTGGCTGAAGAAGAGCGCGCTCAGCGTCAGCAACATGACCTGGATATCGCCACGGTGGGTATGGGTGATCAGCAGCGGCAGCGATATCAGGTACAACTGAGTCTTCGCCAGAAATACCAGCAACAGCTGGAGCAGTTGAGGCGGGATAGTGAGCAGAAAGGAACATATAACACGGATGACTACAGAAAGGCCGAGCAGGCGCTGACGGAGAGCCTGAACCGACAACTGAATGAGAATCGCCGTTACTGGCAACAGCTTGAAGTTGTGCAGGGTAACTGGAAAAACGGAGTCCTGCGTGCATTTCAGAATTTTACCGTGGATGCAGATAATACGGCAGGAACAGCAGAACAGGTGTTCTCGTCAGCCTTCAGCAACATGGGAAATGGCCTGGCAACTTTTGTCACTACCGGCAAACTCAATTTCAAATCCTTCACCTCTTCTGTGCTGTCAGATATGGCGAAAATCCTGGCGCAGGCAACCATGATGAAATCGATAAAAGGGATTGGCAGTGTACTGGGATTTGATCTCAGCAGCCTTTCCCTGAATGCCAATGGGGGGATTTATCAGTCTGCTGATTTGAGTCGTTACAGTGGCACGGTGGTTAACCGTCCGACGTTTTTTGCTTTTGCAAAAGGCGCGGGTGTGATGGGGGAAGCGGGACCTGAAGCCATTCTGCCACTGCGTCGTGGTGCTGACGGTAAGCTGGGGGTTGTGGCGGATATTGGTGGTTCAGGTATGGCGATGTTTGCCCCGCAGTACAACATCGAGATCAATAACGATGGCACGAACGGGCAGATAGGTCCGGCTGCCCTGAAGGCGGTTTATGACCTCGGGAAAAAAGCGGCAGCGGACTTTATGCAACAGCAGGCCCGTGATGGTGGTCGGTTAAGTGGAGCATATCGGTAATGGAGACGTTTCACTGGAAAGTGCGCCCGGATATGAATGTGGTATCAGAGCCGAAAGTGGTGACAGTGAAGCTGGGCGATGGTTATGAACAGCGTCGTGCGGCGGGACTGAATAACCAGTTGTCGACTTACAGCGTGACGATACGTGTTCGTAAATGTGACCACCCATCTTTAAAAGCCTTTCTGGAACGGCACGGTGGCGTCCGTGCATTTCAGTGGACGCCACCTTATGACTGGAAACCGATCAGGGTGGTTTGTCGTAAATGGTCGGCAAGCGTGGGGGCGCTGTGGGTAACCATAACGGCAGATTTTGAACAGGTCGTGGCATAGGAGGCTCTGATGCAGGATATTCCACAGGAAACACATCATGAGACGACACGCCTCACTCAGTCAGCCCAGGTGGTGCTCTGGGAAATCGATCTGACAGAGGTCGGTGGTGAACGTTATTTTTTCTGTAATGAGCAGAACGAAAAAGGTGAGCCGGTTATCTGGCAGGGGCGGCAGTATCAGGTATACCCCATTCAGGGGACGGGATTTGAACTGAACGGCAAGGGCAGTGCTGCCCGTCCGACACTGACGGTTTCTAACCTGTACGGTATGGTCACCGGGATGGCGGAAGATCTGCAGAGTCTGGTCGGCGGAACGGTGGTCCGGCGTAAGGTTTACGCCCGTTTTCTGGATGCGGTGAACTTCGTCAACGGAAACAGTGACGCCGATCCGGAGCAGGAGGTGATCAGCCGCTGGCGCATTGAGCAGTGCAGCGAACTGAGCGCGGTGAGTGCCTCTTTTGTACTGTCCACGCCGACGGAAACGGACGGCGCTGTTTTTCCGGGACGTATCATGCTGGCCAACACCTGCACCTGGACCTATCGCGGTGATGAGTGCGGTTATCACGGTCCGGCAGTCGCGGATGAATATGACCAGCCGACGTCCGATATCACGAAGGATAAATGCAGCAAATGCCTGAGCGGCTGTAAGTTTCGCAATAACGTCGGCAACTTTGGCGGCTTCCTTTCCATTAACAAACTTTCGCAGTAATCCCATGACAGAGACAGAATCAGCGATTCTGGCGCACGCCCGGCGATGTGCGCCAGCGGAGTCGTGCGGCTTCGTGGTGAGAGCGCCGGAGGGGGAAAGATATTTTCCCTGCGTGAATATTTCCGGTGAGCCGGAGGATTATTTCCGGATGGCTCCGGAGGACTGGCTGCAGGCAGAGATGCAGGGTGAGATTGTGGCACTGGTCCACAGTCATCCCGGTGGTCTGCCCTGGCTGAGTGAGGCTGACCGGCGGCTGCAGGTGCAGAGTGATTTGCCGTGGTGGCTGGTCTGCCGGAGGGCGATTCACAAGTTCCGCTGTGTGCCGCATCTCACCGGGCGGCGCTTTGAGCACGGGGTGACGGACTGTTACACGCTGTTCCGGGATGCTTATCATCTGGCGGGGATTGAGATGCCGGATTTTCATCGCGGGGATGACTGGTGGCGTAACGGTCAGAATCTCTATCTGGATAATCTGGAGGCCACAGGGCTGTATCAGGTGGCGTTGTCATCAGCACAACCGGGCGATGTGCTGCTGTGCTGTTTTGGTTCATCGGTGCCGAATCATGCCGCCATTTACTGCGGCGACGGTGAGCTGCTGCACCATATTCCTGAACAACTGAGTAAACGAGAGAGGTATACCGACAAATGGCAGCGACGCACACACTCCCTCTGGCGTCACCGGGCATGGCACGCATCTGCCTTTACGGGGATTTACAACGATTTGGCCGCCGCATCGACCTTCGAGTGAAAACGGGGTCCGAAGCCATCCGGGCGCTGGCCATGCAGATCCCGGCGTTTCGTCAGAAACTGAGCGACGGCTGGTACCAGGTACGCATTGCCGGGCGTGATGCAGGTGAAACCGAATTGTCTGCCCGTCTTAATGAGCCGCTGGCAAATGGTGCCGTGATCCACATCGTGCCGCGTCTGGCGGGAGCTAAAAGTGGCGGTGTGTTTCAGGTGGTGCTGGGGGCGGCGCTGATTGCGGTGGCATGGTGGAACCCTGTGGGCTGGCTGGGTGCCGCGGCTGTATCGGGCATGTATGCGGCAGGGGCCAGTATGATCCTGGGCGGAGTGGCGCAGATGCTGGCACCGAAAGCCAGGACGCCCACGGCAGCAAGTACAGATAACGGCAAACAGAACACCTATTTCTCCTCACTGGATAACATGGTTGCCCAGGGCAATGTTCTGCCCGTTCTGTACGGTGAAATGCGCGTGGGGTCGCGGGTGGTCTCTCAGGAGATCAGCACGGCAGACGAAGGGGATGGTGGTCAGGTTGTAGTGATTGGTCGCTGATGAAAAACGTTTTATGTGAAACCGCCTCCGGGCGGTTTTGTCGTTTATGGAGCGTTAGGAATGGGTAAAGGCAGCAGTAAGGGGCATACTCCGCGCGAAGCGAAGGACAACCTGAAGTCCACGCAGTTGCTGAGTGTGATCGATGCCATCAGCGAAGGGCCGATTGAAGGTCCGGTGGATGGATTAAAAAGCGTGCTGCTGAACAGTACGCCAGTGCTGGACAGTGAGGGGAATACCAATATCTCCGGTGTCACGGTGGTGTTCCGGGCAGGTGAGCAGGAGCAGACACCGCCGGAGGGATTTGAATCCTCCGGCTCCGAGACGGTGCTGGGTACGGAAGTGAAATATGACACGCCGATCACCCGCACCATCACGTCGGCAAACATCGACCGTCTGCGCTTTACCTTCGGTGTGCAGGCACTGGTGGAAACCACCTCAAAGGGGGACAGGAATCCATCGGAAGTCCGCCTGCTGGTTCAGATACAGCGTAACGGTGGCTGGGTGACGGAAAAAGACATCACCATTAAGGGCAAAACCACCTCGCAGTATCTGGCCTCGGTGGTGGTGGGTAACCTGCCGCCGCGCCCGTTTAATATCCGGATGCGCAGGATGACGCCGGACAGCACCACAGACCAGCTGCAGAACAAAACGCTCTGGTCGTCATACACCGAAATCATCGATGTGAAACAGTGCTACCCGAACACGGCACTGGTTGGCGTGCAGGTGGACTCGGAGCAGTTCGGCAGCCAGCAGGTGAGCCGTAATTATCATCTTCGCGGGCGCATTCTGCAGGTGCCGTCGAACTATAACCCGCAGACGCGGCAATACAGCGGTATCTGGGACGGAACGTTAAAACCGGCATACAGCAACAACATGGCCTGGTGTCTGTGGGATATGCTGACCCATCCGCGCTACGGCATGGGGAAACGTCTTGGTGCGGCGGATGTGGATAAATGGGCGCTGTATGTCATCGGCCAGAATTGCGACCAGTCGGTGCCGGACGGCTTTGGCGGCACGGAGCCGCGCATCACCTGTAACGCTTACCTGACCACACAGCGCAAGGCGTGGGATGTGCTCAGTGATTTCTGCTCGGCGATGCGCTGTATGCCGGTATGGAACGGGCAGACGCTGACGTTCGTGCAGGACCGACAGTCGGATAAGGTGTGGACCTATAACCGCAGTAATGTGGTGATGCCGGATGATGGCGCGCCGTTCCGCTACAGCTTCAGCGCCCTGAAGGACCGCCATAATGCCGTTGAGGTGAACTGGATTGACCCGAACAACGGCTGGGAGACGGCGACAGAGCTTGTTGAAGATACGCAGGCCATTGCCCGTTACGGTCGTAATGTCACGAAGATGGATGCCTTTGGTTGTACCAGTCGGGGGCAGGCACACCGAGCCGGGCTGTGGCTGATTAAAACGGAACTGCTGGAAACGCAGACCGTGGATTTCAGCGTGGGCGCAGAAGGGCTTCGCCATGTGCCGGGCGATGTTATTGAAATCTGCGATGATGACTATGCCGGTATCAGCATCGGTGGTCGCGTGCTGGCGGTGAACAGCCAGACCCGGACGCTGACGCTCGACCGTGAAATCACGCTGCCATCCTCCGGCACCACGCTGATAAGCCTGGTTGACGGTGAGGGTAATCCGGTCAGCGTGGAGGTCCAGTCCGTCACCGACGGCGTGAAGGTGAAAGTGAGCCGTGTTCCTGACGGCGTTGCTGAATACAGCGTGTGGGGGCTGAAGTTGCCGACGTTGCGCCAGCGCCTGTTCCGCTGCGTGAGTATCCGTGAGAACGACGACGGCACGTATGCCATCACTGCCGTGCAGCATGTACCGGAGAAAGAGGCCATCGTGGATAACGGGGCGCACTTTGACGGCGACCAGAGCGGCACGGTGAATGGTGTCACGCCGCCAGCGGTGCAGCACCTGACTGCCGAAGTCACCGCAGACAGCGGGGAATATCAGGTGCTGGCCCGCTGGGACACGCCGAAAGTGGTGAAGGGCGTGAGCTTCCTGCTTCGCCTGACCGTGGCAGCGGATGACGGCAGTGAGCGGCTGGTCAGCACGGCCCGGACGACGGAAACCACATACCGCTTCACGCAACTGGCGCTGGGGCGTTACATGCTGACGGTCCGGGCGGTAAATGCGTGGGGGCTGCAGGGCGATCCGGCATCGGTATCGTTCCGGATTGCCGCACCGGCAGCGCCGTCTCGGATTGAGCTGACACCGGGCTATTTTCAGATAACCGCCACGCCACATCTTGCGGTTTATGACCCGACGGTACAGTTTGAGTTCTGGTTCTCGGAAAAACGGATTGCGGATATCAGGCAGGTTGAAACCACAGCCCGCTATCTTGGCACGGCGCTGTACTGGATAGCTGCCAGTATCAATATCAGGCCGGGCCATGATTATTATTTTTACGTT
Source organism: Escherichia sp. E.sYA108 (assembly GCF_011754335.1). Taxonomy (NCBI): domain Bacteria; kingdom Pseudomonadati; phylum Pseudomonadota; class Gammaproteobacteria; order Enterobacterales; family Enterobacteriaceae; genus Escherichia; species Escherichia sp. E.sYA108. The sequence goes on from NZ_JAAQVZ010000001.1 coordinate 2,519,264, forward strand.
CGCAGTGTGAACACCGTTGGCAAATCGGCATTCGTGGAGGCTGTTGGTCGGGCGAGCGATGATGCGGAAGGTTACCTGGATTTTTTCAAAGGCCAGATAACCGAATCCCATCTTGGCAAGGAGCTGCTGGAAAAAGTCGAGCTGACGGAGGATAACGCCAGCAAACTGGAGGAGTTTTCGAAAGAGTGGAAGGACGCCAGTGATAAGTGGAATGCCATGTGGGGCGTCAAAATTGAGCAGACCAAAGACGGCAAACATTATGTCGCGGGTATTGGCCTCAGCATGGAGGACACGGAGGAAGGCAAACTGAGCCAGTTCCTGGTTGCCGCTAACCGTATCGCGTTTATTGATCCGTCTAATGGCAACACAAGACCAATGTTTGTTGGTCAGGGCGATCAGATATTCATGAACGACGTGTTCCTGAAACGCCTGACGGCTCCGACCATTACCAGCGGCGGTAATCCTCCGGCATTTTCCCTGACACCGGACGGGCGGCTGACGGCGAAAAATGCCGATATCAGCGGTAACGTGAATGCGAACTCCGGGACGCTCAACAACGTCACGATTAACGAGAACTGTCGGGTTCTGGGAAAACTGTCCGCGAACCAGATTGAAGGCGATCTCGTTAAAACAGTGGGCAAAGCTTTCCCCCGGGACTCCCGTGCACCGGAACGGTGGCCATCAGGGACCATTACCGTCAGGGTTTATGACGATCAGCCGTTTGACCGGCAGATTGTTATTCCTGCGGTGGCATTCAGCGGCGCTAAACATGAGAGAGAGCATACTGATATTTACTCCTCATGCCGTCTGATAGTGCGGAAAAACGGTGCTGAAATTTATAACCGTACCGCGCTGGATAATACGCTGATTTACAGTGGCGTTATTGATATGCCTGCCGGTCACGGTCACATGACGCTGGAGTTTTCGGTGTCAGCATGGCTGGTAAATGACTGGTATCCCACAGCAAGTATCAGCGATTTGCTGGTTGTGGTGATGAAGAAAGCCACCGCAGGCATCAGTATCAGCTGAATTTTATAACCCATATACGGGCGCCAGAAATGGCGCCTTTTTTATTGCAGAAAAGCGAGAGGTAATTATGCGTAAAGTTTGTGCAGCCATTTTGTCCGCAGCCATCTGTCTGTCCGTATCCGGTGCGCCTGCATGGGCATCTGAACATCAGTCCACGCTGAGCGCGGGCTATCTTCATGCCTCGACGAACGTTCCCGGCAGCGATGATCTTAACGGGATTAACGTGAAATACCGTTATGAGTTTACGGACACACTGGGGCTGGTGACGTCATTCAGCTATGCAGGAGACAAGAATCGCCAGCTTACCCGTTACAGCGATACCCGCTGGCATGAAGATTCCGTGCGTAACCGCTGGTTCAGCGTGATGGCGGGGCCGTCTGTGCGCGTGAATGAATGGTTCAGCGCGTATGCGATGGCGGGTATGGCTTACAGCCGTGTGTCGACTTTCTCCGGGGATTATCTCCGCGTAACTGACAACAAGGGGAAAACGCACGACGTGCTGACCGGAAGTGATGACGGTCGCCACAGCAACACGTCTCTGGCGTGGGGAGCTGGCGTGCAGTTTAACCCGACCGAATCCGTGGCCATTGATATTGCTTATGAAGGCTCCGGCAGTGGCGACTGGCGCACTGACGGTTTCATCGTGGGTGTCGGTTATAAGTTCTGATTAGCCAGGTAACACAGTGTTATGACAGCCCGCCGGTTCAGGCGGGCTTTTTTGTGGGGTGAATATGGCAGTAAAGATTTCAGGTGTACTGAAAGACGGCACAGGAAAACCGGTACAGAACTGCACAATCCAGCTGAAAGCAAAACGTAACAGCACCACGGTGGTGGTGAACACGCTGGCCTCAGAAAATCCGGATGAAGCCGGGCGTTACAGCATGGACGTTGAGTACGGTCAGTACAGCGTTATTCTGTTGGTGGAAGGATTCCCGCCGTCACATGCCGGGACCATCACCGTGTATGAAGATTCCCGACCCGGTACGCTGAATGATTTTCTCGGTGCCATGACGGAGGATGATGCCCGTCCGGAGGCACTGCGCCGTTTTGAGCTGATGGTGGAAGAGGTGGCGCGTAACGCGTCCGCGGTGGCACAGAACACGGCAGCCGCGAAGAAGTCAGCCAGCGATGCCGGCACATCAGCCCGTGAGGCGGCAACCCATGCGACTGATGCTGCAGGCTCAGCACGTGCAGCCAGCACATCAGCCGGGCAGGCCGCGACGTCGGCTCAGTCAGCGTCTTCCAGCGCAGGAACGGCATCAACAAAGGCTACTGAAGCATCAAAAAGTGCTGCCGCTGCAGAGTCCTCAAAAAGCGCGGCGGCTACCAGTGCCGGTGCGGCGAAAACGTCAGAAACGAATGCCGCAGCGTCACAACAATCAGCAGCCACTTCTGCATCCACCGCGACCACGAAAGCGTCAGAAGCTGCCACCTCAGCCCGGGATGCGGCGGCCTCAAAAGAGGCAGCGAAATCATCAGAAACGAACGCATCCTCGAGCGCCAGTAGCGCAGCTTCCTCGGCAACGGCGGCAGGAAATTCCGCGAAGGCGGCAAAAACGTCCGAGACGAACGCCAGGTCTTCTGAGACGGCAGCGGGACAGAGCGCCTCAGCTGCGGCAGGCTCAAAAACAGCGGCTGCGTCGTCTGCCAGTACCGCGTCAACAAGTGCCGGGCAGGCCTCAGCCAGTGCCACCGCCGCCGGAAAATCGGCAGAAAGTGCCGCATCGTCTGCTTCAACAGCCACAACGAAGGCTGGCGAAGCCACTGAACAGGCCAACGCAGCAGCGAGGTCAGCTTCCGCAGCGAAGACATCCGAAACGAACGCGAAAGCGTCGGAAACCAGCGCAGAATCCTCAAAAACGGCTGCCGCATCGTCCGCCAGTTCGGCGGCGTCATCGGCCTCATCGGCGTCTGCTTCAAAAGATGAGGCGACCAGACAGGCATCAGCAGCGAAAGGCAGCGCCACGACGGCATCCACGAAGGCAACAGAGGCTGCTGGCAGTGCGACGGCGGCAGCACAGAGCAAGAATACGGCAGAATCCGCAGCAACGCGCGCCGAGACAGCAGCTAAACGGGCAGAGGATATTGCATCCGCCGTGGCGCTTGAGGATGCAAGTACGACGAAAAAGGGGATAGTACAGCTCAGCAGTGCGACCAACAGTTCGTCTGAAACGCTGGCGGCAACGCCAAAGGCAGTAAAATCAGCCTATGACAATGCAGAGAAACGTCTGCAGAAAGACCAGAACGGCGCTGATATACCCGATAAGGGACGCTTCCTGAACAACATTAACGCGGTCAGTAAAACAGACTTTGCTGATAAGCGTGGTATGCGTTATGTGCGGGTTAACGCTCCTGCAGGTGCAATATCTGGAAAATATTACCCTGTTGTTGTTATGCGTTCTGCTGGCTCAGTAAGCGAACTGGCATCAAGGGTCATTATCACCACGGCAACGCGAACCGCAGGCGATCCGATGAATAACTGCGAGTTTAACGGATTTGTTATGCCTGGTGGCTGGACTGACAGGGGGCGTTATGCTTATGGAATGTTCTGGCAATATCAAAACAATGAACGAGCCATCCACTCAATAATGATGAGTAATAAGGGCGATGATTTGCGCTCTGTGTTCTATGTTGATGGCGCTGCTTTCCCTGTTTTTGCGTTTATCGAAGATGGCCTGTCAATATCCGCACCTGGTGCTGATCTCGTTGTTAATGATACGACCTATAAGTTTGGGGCAACAAATCCGGCGACTGAATGTATCGCGGCGGACGTTATCCTTGATTTTAAGAGTGGGCGTGGTTTTTATGAGTCTCATTCGTTAATCGTTAACGATAACTTGTCGTGCAAAAAACTTTTTGCCACAGACGAAATTGTAGCGCGTGGTGGTAATCAGATTCGAATGATAGGTGGGGAGTATGGGGCATTATGGCGTAATGATGGCGCTAAAACTTACCTGCTGCTTACCAATCAAGGTGATGTTTATGGTGGCTGGAATACATTAAGACCGTTTGCTATTGATAACGCAACCGGCGAACTGGTTATTGGAACCAAACTGTCCGCAAGTCTGAACGGTAATGCATTAACAGCAACAAAGCTGCAAACGCCAAGACGGGTTTCTGGTGTTGAGTTTGATGGTTCCAAAGATATTACTTTAACCGCCGCGCATGTGGCTGCTTTTGCCAGAAGGGCAACGGATACATATGCCGATGCGGATGGTGGCGTTCCCTGGAATGCCGAATCAGGCGCTTACAATGTCACCCGCTCTGGCGACAGCTATATTCTGGTTAACTTCTATACCGGAGTCGGAAGTTGCCGGACCCTGCAGATGAAGGCGCATTACAGAAATGGTGGTCTGTTCTACCGTTCTTCAAGAGATGGCTATGGTTTTGAGGAAGACTGGGCAGAAGTTTATACCTCGAAAAATCTTCCACCAGAAAGCTACCCAGTCGGCGCACCAATCCCGTGGCCATCAGATACCGTTCCGTCTGGTTATGCCCTGATGCAGGGGCAGACTTTTGACAAATCTGCCTACCCGAAACTTGCTGCCGCTTATCCGTCAGGCGTGATCCCTGATTTGCGTGGCTGGACGATTAAGGGCAAGCCCGCCAGTGGTCGTGCCGTATTGTCTCAGGAACAGGATGGCATTAAATCGCATACCCACAGCGCCAGCGCATCCAGTACGGATTTGGGGACGAAAACCACATCGTCGTTTGATTACGGCACTAAATCCACGAATAACACTGGTGCGCATACCCATAGTTTAAGTGGCAGCACGAATGCAGCTGGTAATCACAGCCATAGAGATGGCCGTCGATTTAACCCCAGTGTTTTTAAAGATACTTATCAATATGGTTATACAAGCTCAGGTCAAAATACCTGGGGTGTACAAGGCTCAGTAGGTATGTCTACGGGGTGGTTAGCGAATACCAGTACAGATGGTAATCATAGCCATTCACTGTCCGGCACAGCAGCATCTGCAGGTGCACACGCGCATACTGTCGGTATTGGTGCTCATACGCACTCCGTTGCGATTGGTTCACATGGACACACCATCACCGTTAACGCTGCTGGTAACGCGGAAAACACCGTCAAAAACATCGCATTTAACTATATTGTGAGGCTTGCATAATGGCATTCAGAATGAGTGAACAACCACGGACCATAAAAATTTATAATCTGCTGGCCGGAACTAATGAATTTATTGGTGAAGGTGACGCATATATTCCGCCTCATACAGGTCTGCCAGCAAACAGTACCGATATTGCACCACCAGATATTCCTGCTGGCTTTGTGGCTGTTTTCAACAGTGATAAGGCATCGTGGCATCTCGATGAAGACCATCGGGGTAAAACGGTTTATGACGTAGCGTCAGGGGACGCGTTGTTTATTTCTGAACTCGGTCCGTTACCGGAAAATGTTACCTGGTTATCGCCGGAAGGGGAGTTTCAGAAGTGGAACGGCACAGCCTGGGTGAAAGATGCAGAAGCAGAAAAACTGTTCCGGATCCGAGAGGCGGAAGAAACAAAAAACAGCCTGATGCAGGTAGCCAGTGAGCATATTGCGCCACTTCAGGATGCTGTAGATCTGGAAATCGCAACGGAGGAAGAAACCTCATTGCTGGAAGCCTGGAAAAAGTATCGGGTGTTGCTGAACCGTGTTGATACGTCAACTGCACAGGATATTGAATGGCCAGCACTGCCGTAGGGTAAAACATATAAATTCTATAATTAGATGTATCTTTCCATTTACGGCAAGGAAGGGGGCTTGGAAGACGTAAAGCATCTCACACCGAGATTATTTTTTATATGTCAGGTGTCTGAAGTTTTGCTTTGGCTCTTAAAATGGTTTGCCGCGAGGTTTTGAATTCCCGGGCAATGGCACTTATACTTACACCTGACTTAATTCGTTCGAATACCACCTGTTTCTGTTCTTCATTTAACACAGGTGGTCGACCAAAACGTTTCCCTGCGCCGCGGGCTCTTACTATCCCGGAATGAGTGCGTTCAAGTAAAAGGTCTCGTTCAAATTCAGCGACTGCTGAAATTACGTGCATCATCATTTTTCCTGTTGGACTGGTCAGGTCAATGCCCCCCAATGCTAAGCAATGCACTCTGATACCTGTTTCGGTCAGTTGTTCCACTGTTTTCCTGATATCCATTGCATTACAACCAAGGCGATCCAGTTTTGTCACAATCAATTGATCACCACATTTCAGGCGAGCAAGCAACCGGTTAAAACCAGGACGCTCACTGGTTGCTGCTGAGCCGCTAATGTGTTCTTCGATTATTTGCTGAGGTTTGATTTTAAAACCTGCACTTTCGATTTCCCGGCGTTGATTTTCGGTGGTCTGATCCAGCGTTGATATCCGACAGTAAGCAAAAATTCGAGACATAGTGAGACTCTATACGAAATTGGTGTTCATATCATAATGCATCTCAGAAAATAATTTTGATTATTTTTGTGCATATTTGTATGTACACGTTCGAAAATAAACGAATGCGTATGCAACCCCGTAACTTTGGTGAGACCCAAAATCGATTTTGTGAAAAATGGCTTTAACTCGGTTTGTTTTTCGAGTTCCGGGCGGACTCAAGGAAGAAGAATAGTGTTGCGTGTTATTTTAACCAGATTTCAAGTTGTTTGGTCGTGGAAAAGTGGAGTAAAATGTTGTTAAAGTGGAAAAATGATAAAAAAGTAAGTTTATTATATTACATTTTACCATTTAAATTTTGGTTGTCTTTAAGAACTGATATCGCTGTTTGTAATAATTCTTTGTTATCCAGCCATGATTTTTTCTTTATGTTTCCTTCAATGTAATCAAGCAATGTTCTGGTATTGATAGGTCTTCCCTGTTTTGCTACTTCCACTACAGCATCCCCTAGGATAATTCTTACTTCAGGAAGCTGCGCAGGGAACCACTTTAGGGTGTCTTTTGATTTCATGAAGATATTCCTTAAAATATTATTGATTTTCATTGCGATATTGTATGTCTGATTCAGGATATGTTGACTTATACATCGGTTTTGTCTGGGTTATTGGATATGCCAATCCCTAATTTTATTAGGGCATGACTAAAAATGCTGAATATGATAAGGAGAGATGTGATTATCAGTATGCTGTTCATATAGCCTCGAATTAGTAATGTGTTATATATGATATAGTTGACAATTTTTATCTTGGGTGTTCTTAAAGTTCGTAGATAAACATTGTCGTTTCAGGTATACAGGAATGCTAACAGGTGGCAGCAAAAATCAGGCGGTTTATGGCGCAAGCTGAAGCGGCAACTGCAAACTATCTTATGCAGAGACTCTACACGGATTGGGTTTAAAAGTATACATAGATAACAGTTTTTATCTGAAAAAGAAAAATATCAAGGTGATATAGCCTATATGCCTTTGATGCGGAGGAATGAATGTGATGGGAGTGATGTATCTGAATAGTTGAAAAACCGCAGACACGCCTTATGCAAGAACGTGCTGCGGTTGGCTGGTAAATTTTTCGATAGTGTGAGTATTGAATGATTTCCAGCCGTTCTTGATTTTACGCATAAATCCATGAAAAAACTACTTATCTGTTGGGGAGTTTTTTTTGGGGCATATATGGGACAGAAATAGGCCCCAGATAGACACTGAGATCGAACTTAGGATGCTTTTTAAAAAATGCAACTATCTGAAAAAACCTAGAAAACGCCAAGGAAACCACAGGATGGGAAAAAACACCTGTGAATTATGGACTTCCAGTTATATTCGCTCGGCGCAGCGTTAGTGTTTCATGAAATATTTTTTCCTGAATCATCAACGGCAATGGCGTTAATTCTGGCAATGGGAACCTATGGTGCAGGTTATGTGGCACGTATTGTCGGAGCATTTATTTTCGGCAAAATGGGCGACAGAATAGGGCGTAAAAAAGTGCTCTTTATTACCATCACCATGATGGGGATCTGTACCACCTTAATTGGTGTGTTACCGACTTATGCACAAATTGGTGTTTTTGCCCCCATCTTGCTGGTGACGCTGCGTATTATTCAGGGGTTGGGTGCAGGTGCGGAAATTTCCGGTGCCGGTACGATGCTGGCGGAATATGCGCCAAAAGGTAAGCGCGGAATTATCTCCTCATTTGTGGCTATGGGAACTAACTGCGGAACCTTGAGCGCAACGGCAATCTGGGCCTTTATGTTCTTCATTCTCAGTAAAGAGGAACTGCTGGCGTGGGGATGGCGTATACCTTTCCTGGCGAGCGTTGTCGTGATGGTCTTTGCTATCTGGTTGCGTATGAATCTGAAAGAAAGCCCGGTCTTTGAGAAGGTTAACGACAGCAACCAACCGACAGCAAAACCTGCACCTGCTGGTAGCATGTTCCAGAGCAAATCCTTCTGGCTGGCAACAGGGCTGCGTTTTGGTCAGGCTGGTAACTCAGGTTTAATTCAGACTTTCCTTGCAGGCTATTTAGTGCAGACGTTATTGTTTAACAAAGCAATTCCAACAGATGCATTGATGATCAGTTCGATTCTCGGCTTTATGACCATTCCGTTCCTTGGTTGGTTATCCGATAAAATTGGTCGCCGGATCCCGTATATTATTATGAATACCTCTGCGATTGTGCTGGCGTGGCCAATGCTTTCTATCATCGTAGATAAAAGCTATGCCCCGAGCACCATTATGGTTGCACTGATTGTGATTCATAACTGTGCGGTGCTGGGATTATTTGCTCTGGAAAACATTACCATGGCAGAAATGTTCGGCTGTAAAAACCGCTTTACCCGAATGGCTATTTCTAAAGAAATTGGTGGTCTTATCGCTTCCGGTTTTGGTCCTATCCTGGCGGGGATTTTCTGCACCATGACGGAATCCTGGTATCCGATCGCCATTATGATCATGGCATATTCTGTGATTGGTTTAATCTCTGCGCTGAAAATGCCAGAAGTGAAAGACCGTGATTTAAGTGCGCTGGAAGACGCCGCAGAAGATCAACCACATGTTGTAAGAGCTGCGCAACCGTCCAGAAGTCTGTAAATCCTCAATCCCTTCTCTTACCGGAGAGGGGATTTTTATTCATATAACAAAACATGTAGCTTGCTATATTTAATTTTAAGGAATTGTTATGGGAAATCATTTGTTATCAGCAAAAGCGACGCTCCCTGTTTATGATCGTAATAACCTGGCCCCAAGAATTGTTCATTTAGGCTTTGGTGCATTTCACCGTGCGCATCAGGGCGTGTATGCCGATATTCTTGCTACGGAACATTTCAGTGACTGGGGATATTATGAGGTCAACTTAATCGGCGGCGAACAGCAAATTGCCGATTTACAACAGCAAGATAATCTTTATACCGTTGCGGAAATGTCGGCTGATGCGTGGACGGCTCGCGTCGTTGGCGTCGTTAAAAAAGCCTTGCACGTACAAATAGATGGCTTAGAAACCGTGTTGGCTGCGATGTGTGAACCGCAAATCGCGATTGTCTCTCTGACAATCACCGAAAAAGGGTATTTCCACTCTCCGGCGACCGGACAGTTAATGCTTGATCACCCGATGGTCGTTGCCGACGTGCAAAATCCCCACCAGCCGAAAACTGCAACAGGGGTGATTGTTGAGGCGCTGGCTCGCCGTAAAGCGGCAGGACTTCCCGCATTTACCGTCATGTCATGTGACAACATGCCAGAAAACGGTCATGTTATGCGTGACGTTGTCACTTCCTATGCGCAAGCCATTGATGTAAAACTGGCACAATGGATCGAAGATAACGTGACTTTCCCATCAACAATGGTGGACCGTATTGTGCCCGCAGTGACAGAGGATACGCTGGCGAAAATCGAACAACTTACCGGTGTGCGCGATGCGGCAGGCGTTGCCTGTGAACCTTTCCGCCAGTGGGTAATAGAAGATAACTTTGTTGCCGGACGTCCGGAATGGGAAAAAGCGGGAGCTGAACTGGTTAGCGATGTGCTGCCTTATGAAGAAATGAAACTGCGTATGCTTAACGGCAGTCATTCATTCCTGGCGTATCTGGGCTATCTTGCCGGATATCAGCACATTAATGACTGCATGGAGGATGAACATTATCGTCATGCGGCGTATACCTTAATGTTGCAGGAACAAGCGCCGACGCTGAAAGTGCAGGGCGTTGATTTGCAAGATTACGCTAACCGATTAATTGAACGCTATAGCAACCCGGCGTTACGTCATCGAACCTGGCAGATTGCGATGGATGGCAGCCAGAAATTGCCACAGCGGATGTTGGATTCTGTTCGCTGGCATCTGGCGCATGACAGCAAGTTCGATCTGCTGGCGCTGGGCGTCGCAGGTTGGATGCGTTATGTCGGTGGTGTTGATGAACAGGGAAATCCGATAGAAATCAGTGATCCACTGTTACCTGTTATTCAGAAGGCAGTACAAAGTAGTGCTGAAGGGACAGCGCGCGTCCAGTCACTGCTGGCAATTAAGGCGATCTTTGGTGATGATTTACCAGGCAATAGTTTGTTTACGACAAAAGTAACGGAAGCGTACTTGTCTTTATTAGCGCATGGCGCGAAAGCGACCGTGGCGAAATATTCCGTGAAGTAAAAAAAGCAATGCCGCCATCGGCGGCATTCACACGCTTAGTTCATGCCGAGACGAATCAGGTCCAGTGGTGCCAGTTTCTCTTCACAACCTTCAACAACTACGGTTTTTCCGCGGCGGATTTGCTCAGCGGTCAGACCTTCAGTATCAATCGACAGGATCTTGCCAGTGTGACCGGTGCCGCTAACCATAACACGGCTGCCAGTGGTGATTGCGTTACGGTTACGATCGTAGGTCGTCATAGGTGTTTTCTCCTTTCTGATTTACAGTCGAAGCCCACGTAACGGGCGCAATATAAATACTCCTGTCGAGTGAAATATTTTTTGTTTTTGATCAAGCTCACATCTTTTTTGATGCATGCATGAGCCATAAGTCGGGGGAAAAGACTCTCACCCCGGATGGGATGAGAGGAAATGAATTACTCTTCGCTAAACCAGTCGCTGTTTTCCTGGCGGATCTGGCGCACGGATTCGCTGATTTCCTGCAAATGTTGCGTCATTGCACGTTCTACCGCATCGCCATCACGTTTTTGCAGGGCAGAGAAAATATCAAGATGCTGGCGTAACAGCATTTCTGGTGGAGAAACGTGGTCGAAGCTCATATAGCGCACGCGATCAACGGTCGCTTTCAGGTTCTCAATGGTATCCCACGCCAGTTGACAGTCGGCAATCTGCGTCAGGAGTTGATGGAAGTTGTCATCAAGTTCAAAAAAATCATCCAGTTGCTTGCGCTCAATGGCAATGCGTTGCTGGTGAAGATTTTGTTCCAGTTGGTAGCACTGGCTTTCGGTAATCATGCTCGCCGCCCGACGCGCCACCGCGCACTCAATGGCCTGACGGATAAAACTGCCGTTGCGCACCTGGGCCATGGAAATTTTGTTGACGTAGCTGCCACGCTGCGGACGAATTTGAATCAGACCGTTTTCCGCCAGTTTAATAAAGGCTTCGCGAACCGGCTGGCGTGACACATTGAAACGAACAGAAACTTCTTTTTCCGACAACGGTGTGCCTGGTGCAATCAGGCAATGGACAATGTCGCGGCGAAGAATACGATAAATCTGCTGATTGACAGGCGGTGTGGGATTAAGTTGCGTTTCGACGGTCATTCGTTCTTGCTTGTGAGTGAGTTAACTGCATGAGTCTACCACTTTTTTGTGACAAGCAATAACCCGGCAGTTACGCCGGGTATAAAAATTACTGACGGTGGACATTCAGTCCGGCATAGCTTTGGGTAACCGGCATCATTTCCAGGGTATTGATATTGACGTGAGCAGGCAGCGTTGACACCCACCAGACGGCTTCGCTGACATCTTCTGGTGTCAATGCAACGGTATTTTGATAGGTTTTTTCCGCTTTACCGTCATCGCCTTTAAAGCGGACATTGGAAAACTCGGTGCCACCCACCAGACCCGGTTCGATGTCGGTGACGCGCACCGCCGTACCATGCAGGTCCGTACGCAGATTCAGGCTAAATTGACGAACAAACGCTTTCGTCGCACCGTAAACGTTACCACCGGCATACGGCCAGCTACCTGCCGTTGAGCCAATGTTAATAATATGACCATGATTACGTTCAACCATACCCGGTAAGACGGCGCGCGTCATATATACCAGGCCTTTGTTGTTGGTATCAATCATCGTTTCCCAGTCTTCAATGCTGGCTTTATGCGCAGGCTCCATGCCCAACGCCAGGCCGGCATTGTTTACCAGGATATCAATATTGCTCCACTCGGCAGGGAGCGATGCCAGCATCTCTTCAATAGCGGCGCGGTTGCGAACGTCCAGTTGGGCGATATACAGATTATCTCCCAGTTCGTCTTTTAACTCCTGTAACCGCTCCTGGCGACGGCCAGTAGCGATAACTTTATGCCCTTGTTGAATAAAACGACGAGTAATGCATTCACCAAAACCTGCCGTTGCTCCAGTTACTAAAACGATCATCTCACTGTTCCTCAACGCTTTTGTGTGTCAATAACATAGCACGTGATGCTTAAGAGCGGGTAATACTGGTTTGCAAGATTGCACTCCGTTATCAGTAAGCCTACGCTATGGAACACCTCGCGTTCAGGAGAAGAAAATGACAACAATGAATCCTTTCCTTGTGCAAAGCACACTGCCGTATCTGGCTCCCCATTTTGATCAAATTGCCAACCATCACTATCGCCCGGCATTCGATGAGGGAATACAGCAAAAGCGGGCAGAAATAGCTGCCATCGCGCTTAACCCGCAAACACCTGATTTCAACAATACTATTCTGGCACTGGAACAAAGCGGAGAATTACTTACCCGCGTTACCAGCGTCTTTTTTGCGATGACTGCGGCGCATACCAATGATGAATTACAGCGTCTTGATGAACAGTTTTCCGCTGAACTGGCGGAACTTGCGAATGATATCTATCTGAACGGGGAATTATTCGCGCGGGTAGATGCTGTCTGGCAACGCCGTGAATCCCTGGGGCTTGATAGTGAATCCATCCGCCTGGTGGAGGTGATTCATCAACGTTTTGTCCTTGCCGGAGCCAAACTTGAGCAAGCTGATAAAGCAAAATTAAAAGTACTGAATACAGAAGCTGCGACCCTGACCAGCCAGTTTAACCAGCGGTTACTGGCAGCAAATAAATCCGGCGGTCTGGTTGTGAACGATATCGCGCAGCTGGCAGGAATGAGTGAACAAGAGATTGTGCTGGCGGCAGAGGCGGCTCGCGAGAAAGGTCTGGATAACAACTGGCTGATTCCGCTGCTGAATACCACCCAGCAACCAGCGCTTGCTGAACTGCGCGATCGCGCGACGCGTGAAAAACTGTTTACTGCGGGCTGGACGCGAGCGGAAAAAAATGATGCCAATGATACCCGCGCTATCATTCAACGTCTGGTGGAGATCCGCGCGCAGCAGGCGAAACTGCTTGGTTTTCCTCATTATGCCGCATGGAAAATCGCCGATCAGATGGCAAAAACGCCAGAAGCAGCGCTCAACTTTATGCGGGAAATTGTTCCAGCGGCGCGTCAACGTGCGAGCGATGAATTAGCCTCGATACAGGCGATTATCGATAAGCAGCAGGGCGGGTTTAGCGCGCAGTCGTGGGACTGGGCATTTTATGCCGAGCAGGTAAGACGTGAGAAATTCGATCTCGATGAAGCGCAGCTCAAGCCTTATTTCGAATTAAACACGGTGTTGAATGAAGGCGTATTCTGGACTGCGAATCAGCTCTTCGGTATTAAGTTTGTCGAACGTTTTGATATTCCTGTCTACCATCCTGACGTTCGTGTGTGGGAAATTTTTGATCATAATGGCGTGGGGCTGGCGTTATTTTACGGTGATTTCTTCGCCCGTGATTCAAAAAGCGGCGGTGCATGGATGGGCAATTTTGTTGAGCAATCAACGCTGAATGAAACGCACCCGGTAATTTATAACGTCTGCAATTATCAGAAACCCGCTGCCGGTGAGCCTGCGTTGTTACTCTGGGATGATGTAATAACCTTATTCCATGAATTTGGTCATACGCTGCACGGCCTTTTTGCCCGCCAGCGTTATGCCACGCTTTCCGGCACCAACACGCCGCGTGATTTTGTCGAATTTCCGTCGCAAATCAACGAACACTGGGCAACACATCCGCAGGTATTTGCTCGCTACGCCCGGCATTATCAGAGCGGGGCCGCAATGCCTGACGAACTTCAACAGAAAATGCGTAATGCCAGTCTGTTCAATAAAGGGTATGAGATGAGCGAACTGCTTAGCGCCGCACTTCTCGATATGCGCTGGCATTGCCTGGAAGAAAACGAAGCAATGCAGGACGTCGATGATTTCGAATTGTGGGCGCTGGTGGCGGAAAATATGGATCTTCCTGCTATACCGCCACGCTATCGCAGCAGTTATTTCGCCCATATTTTTGGTGGCGGATATGCCGCAGGTTATTACGCTTATCTGTGGACGCAAATGTTGGCCGATGATGGTTACCAGTGGTTTGTTGAGCAGGGCGGATTAACGCGTGAAAATGGGCGGCGTTTTCGCGAGGCGATTCTTTCCAGAGGTAACAGCGAAGATCTGGAACGCCTGTATCGACAATGGCGCGGTAAGGCACCTCAGATTATGCCGATGCTGCAACATCGTGGCTTGAACGTATAAACACCACCAATGGCTGGCCTGGATTTATCGCCAGACCAGCTTCGTTATAGCAGTAATTGCAGCAACTGGGCGAGGGCAAACTTCACCGCTAATGCGAATGCCGTTTCGCAGTCGCCAGCAAAATTACTTTTTTTGTATACTCTTCCGTTATAATAATTTTCAAATTCAGCCGGACCAGATGATCAACATTAGCGGCAGTCTGGATAAGAAAAGCGCGCCGGCCGTCGTTCGGGTCACTCAGTTGCAGAAATAAAAATAAATTAGCCTGATGGCCTGAACTACTGGGCCATTAGGGTATTGGGTTATGCTATTTGTCATCCTTTTAATTGCGATAATGCAGAGTTAATTTATAGAATTAAACACTTTTTTATCTGCTGATTTTGTTTTAAATCACAATGTTATCTCAGAGATGCTCATAACTCCGGATTTCTATGAAAATATTGACGTAATTTTGCTTTTCTCTCGTTAGAATAGCGCGCACAAGGAACTGTGAAAAAGGAGTGGCAATGATCAAGAAGACAACGGAAATTGATGCCATCTTGTTAAATCTCAATAAGGCTATCGATGCCCACTACCAGTGGCTGGTAAGTATGTTTCACAGCGTGGTCGCGAGAGATGCCAGTAAGCCAGAAATAACGGATAACCATTCTTATGGGCTGTGCCAGTTTGGTCGGTGGATTGATCATCTGGGGCCACTCGATAACGATGAATTACCTTACGTTCGGCTAATGGATTCTGCCCATCAACATATGCATAACTGTGGTAGGGAATTAATGCTGGCTATTGTTGAAAATCACTGGCAGGACGCGCATTTCGACGCTTTTCAGGAAGGGTTGCTTTCTTTTACTGCGGCATTAACCGATTACAAAATTTATTTGCTGACGATCCGTAGCAGTATGGATGTTCTGACGGGATTGCCGGGTCGTCGGGTTCTTGATGAATCCTTCGATCATCAGTTACGCAATGCTGAACCTCTGAATCTTTATTTAATGTTGTTGGATATAGACCGATTTAAATTGGTTAATGATACCTACGGGCATTTAATCGGCGATGTAGTATTACGCACCCTCGCAACTTACTTAGCCAGTTGGACGCGCGATTACGAAACGGTTTATCGCTACGGGGGCGAAGAATTTATCATTATTGTCAAAGCGACTAATGATGAAGAAGCATGTCGTGCAGGTGTCAGAATTTGCCAGTTAGTCGATAACCATGCCATCACACATTCTGAAGGGCATATCAACATTACCGTGACTGCTGGTGTGAGTCGTGCATTTCCTGAAGAGCCTCTGGATGTGGTCATTGGAAGAGCGGACAGGGCAATGTATGAGGGTAAGCAAACCGGAAGGAATCGCTGCATGTTTATTGACGAACAAAATGTGATTAACCGAGTTTAAGCTCCGTTTAACATTCATTGAGAAAACTGATGCTACTGTGTCAACGATCCGTTATCAGTGCAGGAAAATGCCTGTTAGCGTAAAAGCAAAACACAAATCTATCCATGCAAGCATTCACCGCCGGTTTACTGGCGGTTTTTTTTTCGCCGTCATAAAAATCAGGCCCCTTGTACACAACTGTAACAAGGGGCCGGTTAGGTGAGGGATTATCTCCGTTCATTAGTCATCCCATTTGTGGCTGAAATACGCGGCCAGAAACCCAGAAAATAAAATTATTCCCAGTACGGCCATAAAAACATTCATATTACCCAGCATTATTTGCCTCCGTTTATGGTGTGGTGTGTTTCCTCGCTTACCTTAATTTTCATCTCAATGAGAAAGATATTAGCAGAGGTAACCTAAACGAAGGCTGAATTAAATTCTTATTGTGTTCGACTTAAATCAACAAAGCGCGGGCTGCCCCCACGGTCTTGCACGAATTCCTTTTAACATCAGCACCCACGCAACAACGATCACCAACGCTAAGATGATAAACAGCGAGAAAGGCGGCAGACTGGTAAGTACTATGCCACTCACTAATGGGTTAATCGCAGCACCAAGCCAGCCTAAAGACTGGGCGGAAAAATAGCTGGCTTTCATTCCTGGCGGCGCAATATGGTCAATCAACATATACTCGCCCGGCGCATAAATGATTTCACCGACAGTAAATACCGCAGCTGACATACCCCACAATAGCAGGCTGTTGCCGGAAAAAATAAAACCGACCAGCCCGATGACGAAACAGAGGGTGCCTGCTGTCATCAGCGCGCGGATGTTAGCCGGGTTAAGGCGGCGGCCCACGGAATATTGCAACGTAACCACCATGGCAGCATTCACCGGAAGAACAACCGCGACCACCTTTTCGGCAAAATCACCATCAGCAATCACCATCACATATTGTGAAATGCATGAAGCAAATGCGCCGCTAACAAAAGAAGCCAGAAAGCCAGAGCAGGTAAACCACAACAGTGCTTTATCTTGTAATAAAACTTTCGGCGACCAGACACTGCCTGTTTCCGTGGCGATGATTTTCTCGCTGCGCTTTACCCAAATTTGAATGAAAAGCATGGGGAACGCGGAACAGATAGCTGCCAGCCAGAAGGGCAGATTGATGCTCTGCATCACCAACAGCGTGCCGAGTGGCGGACCGATGGTCCAGCCAATGTTGAGCATGGTGTAGTTGATTGAGAAAATCTTCGTTTTGCTGGTGGACGAAAGATTGTCGGCAAACCAGGCTTTCAGCACGGTAGCAAAAACGGAGTAGGCGCAGTTAATAAGGGCAAAAAAGAGCACCACCAGCGTCACGTTATTCACTAAAGGAATGGCAATAAAACCGCTAGCGAAGGCGGTAATTGCCATTAACATATAGCGTTTCTTGTCGAACTTATCCGCCAGGATACCAAAACCGAGGCTAAAAACGACGCCAATAGTGAGCGCAATTGTCATCGCATAACCGATTAGATCGACACTCAGGCTGTACTGGCGACTCAAGTAAATGGTCATAAACGGCAGCGTAGCGCCGCGTCCGATGGTTAATAACAACGACGAGGCAAGAAGGGCGCTGGTAGAGCGTCGTAGGGATAAGTTCATTTGTCTGTCCGGCAGTGCGTTTCGTTATGTTTTGTTTTAGAGATGTAAAGGAATAGCATGGCAAAAATCCGAAGTATAGCGACTTATTTGCGCATTAATGCCGTCGTAAACGGTGACTAACGAATCAACTGTTAAAGAAAAGTAAATTCAGCTAAGTTGATTGCTTACAAAAGATGAAATTCAGAGGCGGTAGAATGTCGCGAAAAGATGGGGTGTTGGCGCTACTGGTAGTGGTTGTATGGGGGCTAAATTTTGTGGTCATCAAAGTGGGGCTTCATAACATGCCACCGCTGATGCTGGCCGGTTTGCGCTTTATGCTGGTTGCTTTCCCGGCCATCTTTTTTGTCGCACGACCGAAAGTACCACTGAATTTGCTGCTGGGGTATGGATTAACCATCAGTTTTGCGCAGTTTGCCTTTCTGTTCTGCGCTATTAACTTTGGTATGCCTGCTGGACTGGCCTCGTTGGTGTTACAGGCACAAGCGTTTTTTACTATCGTGCTTGGCGCGTTTACTTTCGGTGAACGACTACATGGCAAACAATTGGCGGGGATCGCCTTAGCGATTTTTGGCGTACTGGTGTTAATCGAAGATAGTCTGAACGGTCAGCATGTGGCGATGCTCGGCTTTATGTTGACCCTGGCGGCAGCATTTAGTTGGGCGTGTGGCAACATCTTCAATAAAAAGATCATGTCGCACGCAACGCGTCCGGCGGTGATGTCGCTGGTAATCTGGAGCGCATTAATCCCAATCATTCCCTTCTTTGTTGCCTCGCTGATTCTCGATGGTTCCGCAACCATGATTCACAGTCTGGTTACTATCGATATGACCACCATCTTGTCTCTGATGTATCTGGCATTTGTGGCGACAATTGTTGGTTATGGGATCTGGGGGACGTTACTGGGACGCTATGAAACCTGGCGGGTTGCACCGTTATCGTTACTGGTGCCTGTAGTTGGACTGGCAAGTGCGGCACTATTGTTGGATGAACGCTTAACGGGTCTGCAATTTTTCGGTGCGGTGCTCATTATGACCGGGCTGTATATCAATGTATTTGGCTTGCGGTGGCGTAAAGCGGTAAAGGTCAGAGGCTAAACCATACGCACAGAATGTGATGCCAGCACTCTGTGCGTCTGCTTTTATCGCGGGAAAAAGTACTTTACCTGGAACTCGAAAATATTGCTGTAAAGTAACGAATAATCCAGCGGAATAGAGTTACTATCCACAGCCTGGGTCTGAATTTTAAGTATGGGATCCCGTGGGCTGATCCGTAAAATACTGGCGATTTCAGGGGTAGGAAAAGTCGGGGAGAAAGTTTCAAAGGTGCCAATGATTTTGATCCCGCATTCGTTCTCAATATACGAAAATTTGGATTTTTGCATATGCGATACGGTTAAATCAGGAAAACGTGCCACTGACATCCACGTTTCTTCTAATTGTGCTGCATTATCCTCAATGAATCGCAGTCTCTTTATGTAATAAACCTGCTCACCAGTCACTAAATTCAGCTCAGTCGCAATAGTAGGAGAAGCATCCTGCACTTCAAATTTCATAATCTGACTTCCTGCCTCTTTGCCGCTTTTATGTGCAATTTCACTGAAACTGTTCATGTGATCAATGTGTGCAACAAAATTCTTTTTTTGAATGTATGTTCCTGAACCATGCTTTCTGTGAATAATTCCTTCGCCTTCCAGCAGGGATAATGCCTTACGCAGGGTATTACGCGAAACATTATAACGAACAGCGAGTTCCGCTTCTGACGGCAACAAATCACCAACATGCCATGAATTGCCATTGATCTCGGATTTAAGTAAGCGGGCAATCTTTTGAAAAATCACTTTTGCACCTTTTAAGAGCCATTGAAAACAAGGAGTTGAGACCTGATTAGTTTATCGTATGGCCGAGTCGTTTAATTATCACCCTGTTGTTGAACAACTTTATTGCTGTATTACTGTGATCAATGTACCAGGACGTGTAGCTACTGTGGGATATGATATTTACACAATGTAGTCTGTTATATACCAGTAAGGAAAAATATGAAAAAGATATTGTTAGTTTGCGCTGCGGGCATGTCAACCAGTATGCTGGTTAAACGTATGATTGATCATGCTACCGCTATTTCACTTGAAGTTAATATTTCCGCATTGGCGATTGCAGAGGCTAAAGGGAAAATTAAAAATAACGAAGTTGACGTTGTTTTACTTGGTCCGCAAGTTCGCTTTCAGAAACCAGAGATTGAAGCCGTTGCACAGGGGAAAATGCCTGTAGCCGTTATCGAGATGAAAGACTATGGCACAATGAACGGACAGGCAGTTCTTGAATTTGCGATGAAACTACTGCAAGAGTAAGAATCTAATATTATTAAACTATTACCTGAACTAACTTTTCACACATCATAAAATGGATATGGCATACATGCTTTATTGGGATGTATAAATATCCAGGACAACAGGTATAAAAAAATGGGATTAATGGCATCATTCGAACGTGGAATGGAACGTTTTCTTGTTCCAGTTGCTATCAAGTTAAACTCACAAAAACATGTTGCAGCGGTGAGAGATGGATTCGTTTTTACGTTTCCAATTATCATGGCAAGCTCATTAATTATATTAATTAACTTTGCCATATTATCGCCCGACGGTTTTATTGCCGGATTACTGCATCTGAACAGCATTTTCCCCAACCTTGAAAAAGCACAAGCTATTTTTACTCCGGTAATGAATGGTTCTGTAAATATCATGTCAATTATGATTGCTTTCCTGGTCGCCAGGAATGTGGCGATTAGCTATGAGCAAGATGATCTTTTATGCGGATTAACGGCAATAGGAGCATTTTTTATTGTTTATACCCCATACCAGATGATAGATGGGCAGGCATTCCTGACGACCAAATATCTCGGCGCGCAGGGGTTGTTTGTTGCTGTTATCGTTGCATTGATCACCAGTGAAATATTTTGTCGCTTAGCTCGAAACCCCAAAATCACCATAACGATGCCGGCAGCTGTACCTCCTGCGGTAGCGCGTTCATTTAAAGTTTTATTGCCAATATTTTTTGTCATGGTGTTCTTTTCCGCACTTAATTATTGCCTGACATTGATATCCCCGGCAGGATTAAATGATCTCATTTACACATTAATCCAGACGCCGCTCAAACATATGGGAACGAATATCTTTGCGGTAATTATCCTGGGGGCTGTGGGTAATTTCCTCTGGGTGCTGGGGATCCACGGACCTAATACAACGTCGGCAATTCGAGAAACCGTTTTTTCTGAGGCTAATCTGGAGAATCTCTCCTGGGCCGCTCAACACGGCACTACCTGGGGCGCGCCATATCCGATTACCTGGACTTCTATTAATGATGCATTCGCCAACTGCGGCGGTTCAGGTATGACGTTGGGGTTATTGTTGGCTATTTTTATCGCTTCTAAGCGTGCGGAATACCGTGATCTGGCAAAAATGTCATTTATCCCCGGTATTTTCAATATCAATGAACCGATAATGTTCGGCCTTCCTATTGTACTTAACCCCATCATGATGGTGCCGTTTATTATGGTTCCCATTGTTAACTGTGCCATTGGTTACTTCTTTGTTTCGATGGAAATTATTCCACCGGTTGCTTATGCCGTGCCCTGGACTACGCCCGGACCTTTAATTGCTTTCCTCGGAACCGGGGGAAACTGGCTGGCATTACTGGTTGGTTTTTTATGTTTAGGTGTGGCGACAATGATCTATTTACCTTTTGTTATCGCCGCCAACAAAGTCAATAACATGACAACTAACGGATAATTCCATTTACCCAGGAAGGAGATTGTGATGTTTGCAGATGAAGAACTTGTTATGGAGTTACTGATCAACGCGGGACAGGCTCGTTCTGATGCGATGGAAGCCATACGTTGTGCCGGGCAAAAAGACTGGCAGGGCGCAACTAAACTAATGGCCAGCTCTGAATCTGCCTGTCTTCAGGCGCATAAGATTCAGACCGCGTTAATTAGTCAGGATGAAGGCTGTGGCAAAATAGAAGTTAATTTAATTCTGATACATGCACAGGATCATTTGATGAATGCAATATTATGCCAGGATTTAGCCAGGGAAATTATTTCATTAAGAAAAGAGCTCCATGCCTGATTTTTTCTCCAGTGCGATATCTGGAGGAAATTACTACACTCTTAAGGATAAGTTATGAATATAAAGACGCTTAACGTCAGCCTTTTGTCTATTTCTATTATTACAGCATTGTTTCCGTTGAACGCGATGGCAACAAAATTAACCATAGAGCAGCGCCTTGAATTGCTTGAAAATGAATTGTCGCAAAATAAACAAGAGCTGAAAGCAACACAGAATGAACTGGGAGTATATAAATTCCGACTTTCGACATTACAAAAAAGCATCACAGAAAATAAATATCAATCGGCCTCGCTTGCCGAAATATCAGCGACATCTCCCGTTGCTGATAACATCAAAAATGAAAACGGTGAACAGAACTCGTCTGCCGCAGCACATACTATAAATGGATCGCAGCAAATTGCCGTTATTGAAAGTAAAGGCGATAAAACCACTATCGAAAGCGTGACCCTGAAAGATATCAGTAAATATATAAAGGATGATATTGGATTCAGCTATCAGGGGTACTTCCGCTCAGGCTGGGGCACCGGTAATCACGGCTCACCACAAACTTATGCAGCGGGTTCTCTGGGACGTTTTGGTAACGAGATGAGTGGTTGGTTTGACCTGACCTTAAATCAGCGTGTTTATAATCAGGACGGTAGAACGGCAAATGCGGTCGTTACCTATGATGGAAACGTAGGTCAGCAGTATAACGATGCCTGGTTTGGTGACAGTGCCAATGAAAATATCATGCAGTTCAGTGATATTTATCTGACAACGCGAGGTTTTTTACCCTTCGCACGAGAGGCAGACTTCTGGGTCGGCAAACATAAACTCCCGCAATATGAGATCCAAATGCTGGACTGGAAAACCTTAACCACGGATGTTGCCGCGGGTGTGGGGATTGAAAACTGGGCGCTTGGTGTAGGGCTGTTTGATATGTCCTTAAGCCGAGATGATGTCGATGTTTACTCTCGTGATTTTACGCGTACCAGTCAGATGAATACCAATTCTGTGGATGTTCGTTATCGCAATATCCCGTTATGGGATGATGCGACGTTGTCATTAATGGCTAAATATTCCGCACCTAATAAAACGGATCAACAACAAGATAATGAAAATGACGACAGTTATTTTGAAATGAAAGATAGCTGGATGCTGACTTCTGTTTTACGGCAAAACTTGCAACGCGATACGTTTAATGAATTTACGTTACAGGTTGCCAATAATTCCTATGCCAGCAGTTTTGCCAGTTTCTCAGATGCCAGTAATACGATGGCGCATGGTCGCTATTACTATGGTGACCATACCAATGGGATCGCCTGGCGTTTAATCTCTCAGGGCGAGATGTATCTGACTGACAATATTATTATGGCTAACGCGCTTGTCTATTCTCATGGCGAAGATGTTTATAGTTATGAAAGTGGCGCTCATAGTGATTTTGACAGTATTCGCACCGTAATAAGACCGGCCTGGATCTGGAATACATGGAATCAGACGGGGCTTGAATTAGGCTGGTTTAAGCAACAGAACAAAACTCAGCAGGGGGTAACGCTAAATGAATCGGCTTATAAAACGACACTCTGGCATGCATTGAAAGTGGGTGAAAGTATTTTAGGTTCACGACCAGAAATTCGCTTCTACGGGACGTATATCAATATTCTGGATAACGAATTATCGAATTTTAAGTTTAATGAGAACAGCAAAAACGAGTTTATGGCCGGCATCCAGGTGGAAGTCTGGTGGTAATCTATTTTAGTTAAGGAGTTGTGTATGTCAGGATTTAAAAAAGATTTTTTATGGGGCGGTGCGGTAGCCGCACATCAATTGGAAGGTGGCTGGAATGAAGGAGGAAAAGGCATCAGTATCGCTGATGTAATGACTGCTGGCGCTCACGGGGTGCCGCGTGAAGTGACAGAAGGCGTTATCGACGGACTTAATTATCCCAATCATGAAGCAATTGATTTTTATCATCGCTATAAAACAGATATTCAGTTATTTGCCGGGATGGGATTCAAATGCTTTCGAACTTCCATTGCCTGGACACGAATCTTTCCGCAAGGTGACGAACAGGAGCCGAATGAAGAGGGTTTACAATTTTATGATGATCTCTTCGATGAATGCCTGAAGCAGGGAATGGAACCTGTGGTGACGCTTTCGCATTTTGAGATGCCTTATCATCTGGTGACAAAATATGGTGGCTGGCGAAACCGTAAACTGATCGACTTTTTTATCCACTTCGCATCAACGGTCTTCACGCGCTATAAAGAAAAAGTAAAGTACTGGATGACGTTTAACGAAATCAATAATCAGGTGAATTTCAGCGAAAGCCTGTGTCCATTTACTAATTCCGGTATCTTGTATTCGCCAGAGGAAGATCTCAATGAGCGCGAACAAATAATGTACCAGGCGGTACATTATGAGTTAGTTGCCAGTGCCCTGGCGGTACAGACTGGAAAACTGATCAATCCTGAATTTAATATCGGCTGTATGATTGCTATGTGCCCCATCTATCCTCTGACGTGTGCACCCAACGATATGATGATGGCCACGAAAGCGATGCATCGTCGTTACTGGTTTACTGATGTTCATGCTCGTGGATATTATCCGCAACATATGCTGAATTACTTTGCAAGGAAAGGATTCAACCTCGATATCACACCAGATGATAACGCGATTCTTGCCAGAGGTTGTGTCGACTTTATCGGCTTTAGCTACTACATGTCTTTTACGACGCAATTTTCGCCAGATAATCCGCAACTGGATTATGTTGAACCACGAGATTTGGTCAGCAACCCTTATATCGATACATCCGAATGGGGATGGCAAATTGATCCGGCAGGGCTACGTTATTCACTCAACTGGTTCTGGGATCATTTCCAGTTGCCGCTGTTTATTGTCGAAAATGGATTTGGTGCGGTTGACCAGAGACAAGCTGACGGCACGGTGAACGATCACTATCGCATTGATTACTTTTCCTCCCATATTCGGGAAATGAAAAAAGCCGTAGTTGAAGATGGTGTTGACTTAATTGGCTACACCCCGTGGGGTTGCATTGACCTGGTTTCTGCCGGAACAGGAGAAATGAAAAAACGCTACGGAATGATTTATGTCGATAAAGACAACGAAGGGAAGGGAACGCTGGAACGGATACGTAAAGCATCGTTTTACTGGTATCGGGATCTCATCGCCAACAATGGCGAAAATATATGAGACTTCAGGAAGATATTACGGAAATGTCAGGCTCTGTGATCAGAGCCTGACAATAACTACATAGCGTGTTGATTATAATAGGGCACGCCGAGCGCATCCGACTTATCACTGCCAGTACCCATGTGATTTAAATCAAACGGTGGTTGTTCCTGCGATGTGGGAACAACCACGACATTGCCACAGGAAGTAACAACCGGCTGCGTGGTTTGTTCCGCAACGCCCTGCGCAGAAAAGAGAATAAGCGCAGTTGCTATTGCGGATAAAAGTGGTTTCATGATTGCCTCAGTGACGTTGTCACGTTATCAACTAGTTGTTGTAATGATTTAATGGATGTAAAAAGCGCGATTCACCCTGCATATTGGTCATCCGGTATTTATGCGGCGGAACATCAAAGTAATTTTTGAAGGTTCGGGTCAGAGTTTGTTGGGACTCGAAGCCATATCGTTCTGCCAGATAGAGTATCGGCTCGTTACTTTCCTTCAGCTTTTGCGCGATTTCCGTCATCTTACGGCTACGGATGTATTGACCTAATGAATGACCGGTTTCTTTTTTAAACATCCGTTGCAGGTGCCATTTGGAGTAACCCGAACGCTCTGACACTTTCTCCAGTGACAGTGGCGATTCCAGGTTGTCCTCGATCCAGTCCAAAATGCTATGAATGGTAATAGCGTCAGTATTGCGTCTGGACATCGTCATACCTCTTTTTTCGTTTACGGCAGGACTTTCTTAAGCAAATGCTCAAGTGTTGCCACTTCGTCCGCCGTCAGGTTTTTTGTTAATTCTTGATGCAGGTCCTGGCCAACTAATTGATGGCATTGTTCACATATTGCCGCGCCGCTGGTGGTAAGTTTTACCAGTACGCCGCGCTTATCATTCGGGTTCGGCAACCTTTCCACCCAGCCTTTACAGACCAGGCGATCCAGCATACGGGTCAGTGCCCCCAGGTCGACCGACAACACTTTTTTCAGTTCAACCGGAGTAATACACGCCGCGCAGCGGATAGAGCAGAGCACCTTAAACTGTGCCGCGGTAATATCCAGCGGAGACAGATACTCGTTAAGCAGGCGATCTTTCTTCTGATTAACCATATGGATTAAGCGACCCAATGGAATAATTTCATTGAACAGATCGCTGGTACTTTTCACATTAGTTGCCCTGGCAAGTAATTAGTTGCAGGGGATAATATTGCCCAGGCAAGTATAAGTCAAATGAATGAATTGACCGATGCCACGTTTTGCTAAATCGGTTCAAGTTTTGGTCAATGCGATGCAAGGTTAGCTAAAGAGTGACACTTTATCCTTGTTTACCCCTTATACTTTTCGCTGATAAACCAGATACACAGGATAACAACCACCAATGTTAGATTTGTTTAAAGCAATAGGCCTGGGGCTGGTGGTGTTACTGCCGTTAGCTAACCCATTGACAACTGTCGCGTTATTTCTTGGCCTGGCAGGCAACATGAGCAGTGCCGAACGTAATCGTCAGTCGTTGATGGCCTCGGTGTACGTATTTGCCATCATGATGGTGGCGTATTACGCCGGGCAACTGGTGATGGATACATTTGGCATTTCGATTCCCGGTCTGCGAATTGCAGGCGGCTTAATCGTCGCGTTTATCGGTTTTCGGATGCTCTTTCCGCAACAGAAAGCGATTGATTCACCGGAAGCGAAAAGCAAGTCGGAAGAGCTGGAAGATGAACCCAGTGCCAATATTGCTTTTGTACCACTGGCAATGCCAAGTACCGCCGGTCCGGGAACCATTGCGATGATTATTAGCTCGGCCTCCACAGTGCGTCAGAGTTCAACCTTCGCTGATTGGGTACTGATGGTTGCGCCGCCGCTGATCTTTTTCCTGGTGGCGGTTATTTTGTGGGGAAGTCTACGCAGCTCTGGCGCAATTATGCGGCTGGTGGGCAAGGGTGGTATTGAAGCGATCTCCCGTCTGATGGGATTCCTGCTGGTATGTATGGGCGTGCAGTTTATTATTAACGGCATCCTGGAAATCATTAAAACGTATCATTAAAAAAGGCCCGAATGGGCCTTTCAACTATTGCGTCTGTTCTTCGAGTGTCACTGGCCAGCGGCGAAAAATGATGATTGACCATATTAACGCAGCAAAAGCAGGCACCGCGCCCACATAACCAATCATCGACATTGACCAGTGCAGACTCACCTGATTACCTACCAACGCACCCGCGCCGATTCCAATATTAAATATCCCGGAGAATAGCGCCATCGCGACGTCGGTGGCATCTGGTGCCAGCGCCAGCACTTTAACCTGCATACCAAGCCCGATGATCATCATCGCGATCCCCCAGAAAATACTCAGCACCCCGAGGTGTATTTCACTGTTCGCCGCAGGTAGCAGCAGCGCCAGGCACACCAGCAATAGCGCAATCGCTGTACTCACCAACGCAGACGCATACTGATTACCCAGTTTACCGAAAATCACGCTGCCAATAATGCCCGCACCACCGAGTAATAACAGTAATGCCGTGGCAAAGTTGGCGCTGAATCCCGCAATGTTTTGTACAAAAGGCTCGATATAGCTGTATGCCGTGTAATGGGCGGTGACAACCACCACAGTTAACAAATAAATGCTCATCAATGCCGGGCGGCGGAACAATAGCGGGAGGCTTTTCAATGAACCGGAATGCTCACTGGGCAGCAAGGGAAGTAACTTAATCAGGCACAAAAGGGTAATAAGCGCCCCGATACCAATCGCGAAGAAGGTCATTCGCCAGCCAAAATACTGCCCCACAATGCGCCCGAGAGGTAAACCTAATACCATTGCCAGTGCTGTACCGGTGGCAATTAAACTCAATGCCTGTGCTCGCTTCCCGGCCGGAGCCATACGGATCGCCAGAGACGCCGTAATAGACCAGAAAATCGCATGTGCAAAAGCCACACCAATACGACTGATCACCAGAACGGTAAAACTCCACGATAAAAACGACAGTACGTGGCTGGCAATAAACACCACAAACAGGCAGATCAGTAATTTGCGGCGTTCAACCTGGCTGGTCATTAACATAAAAGGCAATGACATTAGCGCCACTACCCATGCATAAATTGTCAACATGATGCCGACCTGAGCGGTTTGCATGTGAAAACTATGCGCAATGTCAGAGAGCAGGCCAACAGGGACAAATTCGGTGGTATTGAAGATAAAGGCGGCGACTGCCAGCGTAACGACCCGTAGCCACGCTACTTTGCGGGAAACAGTGTTTGTTGTCATAACAGATTATCGGGTGAGTTGCGAAAAAGTGATGAAATGATCTTAAAACGGTTAATGATGTGAATACAATGCATTTGTGATCTGGATCGCATTTCCATCTCTCTGACGGTTGTTCTGTCACGCATCAGAGAGTTGTTAACATCACATTTTAATGACGATCAGGAAGGGGGCCTGTTCTTCTTTTACTTGAGGTGCAATATTACGAACGGGAAAATCATCAGGAAGAGATATGTAATTGCTGATGCTTACTGGCGTAACCATATTTGCCCCATATAGTCATAAGTCATCGGAACATCACTATATAGAGCATATTAGCCGTATGAACTATCAAAAATAGCTCATTGGTAACCCTGTTTTGCCGAGTCAGGCGCATCCAGCAGTTGAATAAATGCCTCAAGCGGACGCGTTTTCGCACCACGACGCCAGACCAGCCAGGTTGTTAACCAACGCCATTGCTCAGCTAACGGCCACGCTTCAACCTGGTGATGCCCCGGCATACTTTCCAGCATTGAGCGTGGAATAAGCGCAATGCCTGCTCCTGCGACCACACAGGCCAACATCCCGTGATAAGACTCCATCTCGTGAATAGTTCCCGGAGCGGCACCGTCAGCATGAAACCAGCTTTCGAAGTGGCGACGATACGAACAATTGGCGCGGAAGGCATAAATGTTACTGCCATTCACCTGACTGGCACGGGTTACTGGCGCATGTCCTTGTGGCGTGACGATCATCAGTTCCTCGCGGTATACCGGTATCCCGTCAATGGCAGTATGGTTAATGGGCCCATCAATAAATGCCGCATTCAGTTTTCCCTCCAGCACACCTTCCAGCATAGTGCCGGAAGGGCCGGTGGAAAGTGAAAACTGAATTTTGGGATAACGACGGTTAAATTCCGCCAGCGTGGCCGGAATGCGCACTGCAGCGGTGCTTTCCAGCGATCCCAGAGAAAATAAACCTTGCGGCTCATCGCCAGCGACAACGCTCCGCGCTTCATCCACTAACGTGAGAATTTGTTGGCTATAGCGTAAAAAGTTATGCCCGGCAGGCGAGAGACGTAAACGCTGATTCTCGCGAATAAACAGATCAACCCCTAGTTCTGTTTCAAGCTGACGTAGACGGGTAGTGAGATTCGACGGCACGCGATGCACTTTTGCTGCAGCCTGGGTAATGCTGCCAGCTTCGGCAACCGCGTTGAACATCTCCAGTTGGGTCAGATCCATAACATTCTCGATTCGTGAATAAGTGGCTTAATATTATTCATTTTAAAGCAAGAGTAAATCTGCGTATCTTCATACCATGACTCATAAAGGAGATACCCCGATGACCATTACTCCGGCAACTCATGCAATTTCGATAAATCCTGCCACCGGTGAACAACTTTCTGTGCTGCCGTGGGCTGGTGTTGACGATATCGAAAACGCGCTTCAGCTGGCAGCAGCAGGCTTTCGCGACTGGCGCGAGGCAAATATAGATTATCGTGCTGAAAAACTGCGTGATATCGGTAAGGCTCTGCGCGCCCGTAGCGAAGAAATGGCGCAAATGATCACCCGTGAAATGGGCAAACCAATCAACCAGGCGCGCGCTGAAGTGGCGAAATCGGCGAATTTGTGTGACTGGTATGCAGAACATGGTCCAGCAATGCTGAAAGCGGAACCTACGCTGGTGGAAAATCAGCAGGCGGTTATTGAGTATCGACCGTTGGGGACGATTCTGGCGATTATGCCGTGGAATTTTCCGTTATGGCAGGTGATGCGTGGTGCTGTTCCCATCATTCTTGCTGGTAACGGCTACTTACTTAAACATGCGCCGAATGTGATGGGCTGTGCACAGCTCATTGCCCAGGTGTTTAAAGATGCGGGTATCCCACAAGGCGTATATGGCTGGCTGAATGCCGACAACGACGGTGTCAGTCTGATGATTAAAGACTCGCGCATTGCTGCTGTCACAGTGACCGGAAGTGTTCGTGCTGGAGCGGCTATTGGCGCACAGGCTGGAGCGGCACTGAAAAAATGCGTACTGGAACTGGGTGGTTCGGATCCGTTTATTGTGCTTAACGATGCCGATCTGGAACTGGCGGTGAAAGCGGCGGTAGCCGGACGTTATCAGAATACCGGACAGGTTTGTGCAGCGGCAAAACGCTTTATCATCGAAGAGGGAATTGCTTCGGCATTTACCGAACGTTTTGTGGCAGCTGCGGCAGCCATTGAAAATGGGCGATCCCCGTGATGAAGAGAACGCTCTCGGACCAATGGCTCGTTTTGATTTACGTGATGAGCTGCATCATCAGGTGGAAAAAACACTGGCGCAGGGTGCGCGTTTGTTACTGGGCGGGGAAAAGATGGCTGGGGCAGGTAACTACTATCCGCCAACGGTTCTGGCGAATGTTACCCCAGAAATGACCGCGTTTCGGGAAGAAATGTTTGGCCCCGTTGCGGCAATCACCATTGCGAAAGATGCAGAACATGCGCTGGAACTGGCTAATGATAGTGAGTTCGGCCTTTCAGCGACCATTTTCACCACCGACGAAACACAGGCCAGACAGATGGCGGCACGTCTGGAATGCGGTGGGGTGTTTATCAATGGTTATTGTGCCAGCGATGCGCGAGTCGCCTTTGGTGGCGTGAAGAAGAGTGGCTTTGGGCGTGAGCTTTCCCATTTTGGCTTACACGAATTCTGTAATATCCAGACGGTGTGGAAAGACCGGATCTGACGCTACATATTCAGCTCTGATATACTCGCAGGTCTTTTCAGACCTGCGGTCCAGGAGTAGAAAGTGGCAGTCGCCATGGATAATGCAATTTTAGAAAACATCTTGCGGCAAGTGCGGCCGCTCATTGGTCAGGGTAAAGTCGCGGATTATATTCCGGCGCTGGCTACGGTAGACGGTTCCCGATTGGGGATTGCTATCTGTACCGTTGACGGACAGCTTTTTCAGGCCGGAGACGCGCAAGAACGTTTTTCCATTCAGTCTATTTCCAAAGTGCTGAGTCTCGTTGTCGCCATGCGTCATTACTCCGAAGAGGAAATCTGGCAACGCGTCGGCAAAGATCCGTCTGGATCACCATTCAATTCTTTAGTGCAACTGGAAATGGAGCAGGGTATTCCGCGTAATCCGTTTATTAATGCCGGTGCGCTGGTGGTCTGCGATATGTTGCAAGGGCGATTAAGCGCACCTCGGCAACGTATGCTGGAAGTCGTGCGCGGCTTAAGTGGTGTGTCTGATATTTCCTACGATACGGTGGTAGCGCGTTCCGAATTTGAACATTCCGCGCGAAATGCGGCTATCGCCTGGCTGATGAAGTCGTTTGGCAATTTCCATCATGACGTGACAACCGTTCTGCAAAACTACTTTCATTACTGCGCTCTGAAAATGAGCTGTGTAGAGCTGGCCCGGACGTTTGTCTTTCTGGCGAATCAGGGGAAAGCTATTCATATTGATGAACCTGTGGTGACGCCAATGCAGGCGCGGCAAATTAACGCGCTGATGGCGACCAGCGGTATGTACCAGAACGCGGGGGAGTTTGCCTGGCGGGTGGGACTACCGGCAAAATCTGGCGTTGGTGGCGGTATTGTGGCGATTGTTCCGCATGAAATGGCCATCGCAGTCTGGAGTTCGGAACTGGATGATGCCGGTAACTCGCTTGCGGGCATTGCCGTCCTTGAACAATTGACGAAACAATTAGGGCGTTCAGTTTATTAATGCAGTCTCTCGATCCACTCTTCGCGCGTTTATCCCGTTCAAAATTTCGCTCTCGCTTTCGTTTGGGTGTGAAAGAGCGTCAGTATTGTCTGGAGAAAGGCGCGCCAGTCATTGAACAACATGCGGCGGATTTTGTCGCTAAACGTCTTGCTCCGGCATTACCGGCTAACGACGGTAAGCAAACCCCCATGCGCGGGCATCCGGTTTTTATCGCTCAACACGCCACCGCGACCTGTTGTCGCGGTTGTCTGGCTAAGTGGCATAACATTCCTCAGGGGGAAGCGTTAAGTGAGGAGCAACAACGTTATATTGTGACGGTAATCTACCACTGGCTGGTTATACAGATGAATCAGCCATGATAATTACGGAAATCGATAAAATGGCATTCATTAGGTATCTTTAGTTGCCGCCGTTGTCAGCGAACATGCTATCCTTTCTAAGAATTTACTTATTGCGTTGAGATAATTGCCACCCGCAATTGTATGGACAGATAATTAATGCATGTACAGCCCATTTCAACTTTCCGTTTGTTCCAGGAAGGTCATCTGCTACGTAATAGCATCGCTATTTTTGTGCTAACCACGCTGTTCTATTTTATTGGTGCAGAGTTACGGCTGGTTCACGAACTTTCTCTTTTCTGGCCGCTGAATGGCGTAATGGCGGGGGTGTTTGCCCGCTATGTCTGGCTTAATCGACTGCATTACTATGCGATCAGTTATGTGGCGATGCTGGTTTATGATGCCATAACCACCGAATGGGGGCTGGTTTCACTGGCTATCAATTTCTCCAATATGATGTTTATTGTTACCGTCGCCTTACTGGTCGCGGGGGATAAGCGTCTGGGAAAAAATAAGTATGAGCCAGTAAGTGCCTTACGGCTATTTAATTACTGTCTGCTTGCCGCATTATTATGCGCTATTGTCGGGGCGATTGGTTCGGTCAGTATTGATAGTCTGGATTTCTGGCCTTTGCTTGCCGACTGGTTTAGTGAGCAATTCTCAACGGGCGTGTTGATCGTGCCTTGTATGCTGACGTTGGCAATTCCTGGAGTACTGCCGCGCTTTAAAGCAGAGCAGATGATGCCTGCTATCGCGCTTATTGTGTCGGTTATTGCCTCGGTAGTCATTGGCGGAGCGGGGAGTCTGGCGTTTCCGCTCCCTGCATTAATCTGGTGTGCAGTGCGCTATACGCCGCAGGTAACATGTCTGTTGACCTTTGTCACCGGTGCGGTGGAAGTCGTACTGGTGGCAAATTCGGTGATTGATATCTCGGTCGGTTCGCCGTTCTCTATTCCGCAAATGTTCTCCGCACGTCTCGGTATTGCCACGATGGCGATATGCCCAATTATGGTTTCCTTTAGCGTGGCAGCGATCAATTCGCTAATGAAGCAAGTTGCGCTGCGAGCCGACTTTGATTTTCTGACTCAGGTTTACTCACGGTCTGGTCTTTATGAGGCGCTGAAAAGTCCATCGCTGAAACAGACACAACATCTGACGGTCATGCTGCTTGATATCGACTATTTCAAAAGCATTAACGATAACTATGGACATGAATGTGGCGATAAAGTGTTAAGCGTGTTTGCCCAGCATATTCAGAAGATTGTCGGTGATAAGGGGCTGGTGGCGCGAATGGGCGGCGAAGAATTTGCTGTTGCAGTGCCGTCGGTGAATCCTGTCGATGGCCTGCTAATGGCGGAAAAAATCCGTAAAGGCGTAGAACTTCAACCGTTCACCTGGCAACAAAAAACGCTTTATCTCACGGTAAGTATTGGCGTCGGTAGTGGTTGCGCATCGTACCGAACGCTGACCGATGACTTTAATAAATTGATGGTCGAAGCCGATACGTGTCTGTATCGCTCGAAGAAAGATGGGCGCAACCGTACCAGCACTATGCGTTACGGTGAGGAAGTTGTCTGACATCTTTATTTACTCAGAGCGAATTAAATGCAATGTGTTCTACCACTTTATGATCCAAGAAAAGGCCTGTTTCCTCGATTAAACCATGATCCGCGCCACACTTTTCTCATAAAACTGCTCATTAATCATCAGTAGTTGATCAAAACAAGGGTTCGTCGTATTAAAGTTTGCTAACCTGTCGTACCAATTCAAACAGGTTGTATGACTAATCAGAAGGGAACCCATTGTGAAAACACTAAATCGTCGCGATTTTCCCGGTGCACAGTATCCAGAACGTATCATTCAGTTTGGTGAAGGTAACTTCCTGCGCGCCTTTGTTGACTGGCAAATCGATCTCCTGAATGAGCACACCAATCTGAATTCTGGCGTGGTCGTTGTTCGTCCGATTGAAACTTCATTCCCGCCGTCACTGAGCACGCAGGATGGTCTGTATACCACCATTATCCGTGGCCTGAATGAGAAGGGTGAAGCGGTCAGCGACGCGCGTCTGATTCGCTCGGTTAATCGTGAAATCAGCGTCTACAGTGAATACGATGAATTCCTGAAACTGGCTCACAACCCGGAAATGCGCTTTGTTTTCTCTAACACCACCGAAGCGGGTATCAGCTACCATGCGGGCGATAAATTCGATGACGCGCCAGCGGTAAGTTATCCGGCAAAACTGACCCGTCTGCTGTTCGAACGTTTTAGCCATTTCAACGGTGCGCTGGATAAAGGTTGGATCATCATCCCGTGTGAGTTGATTGACTATAATGGCGACGCGTTGCGTGAACTGGTGCTGCGCTATGCGCAAGAGTGGGCACTGCCAGAAGCATTTATTCAATGGCTGGATCAGGCTAACAGCTTCTGTTCTACGCTGGTGGACCGTATCGTTACCGGTTATCCGCGTGATGAAGTGGCTAAACTGGAAGAAGAACTGGGCTACCACGATGGTTTCCTCGACACCGCTGAACACTTTTACCTGTTTGTGATTCAGGGGCCGAAATCCTTAGCGACTGAACTTCGTCTGGACAAATATCCGCTCAACGTGCTGATCGTTGACGATATTAAACCGTATAAAGAACGCAAAGTGGCAATCCTCAACGGTGCGCACACCGCGCTGGTGCCGGTGGCGTTCCAGGCAGGGCTGGATACCGTAGGTGAAGCGATGAACGATGCTGAAATTTGCGCATTCGTTGAAAAAGCCATCTACGAAGAAATTATTCCGGTACTGGATTTGCCACGCGATGAGCTGGAGTCTTTCGCCAGTGCAGTCACCGGACGTTTCCGTAACCCGTACATCAAGCATCAACTGCTGTCTATCGCGCTCAACGGTATGACCAAGTTCCGCACACGCATCCTGCCGCAGCTGCTGGCAGGGCAGAAGGCAAACGGCACACTTCCGGCGCGCCTTACTTTCGCATTAGCGGCATTGATTGCGTTCTATCGCGGTGAGCGTAATGGAGAAACATATCCGGTACAGGACGATGCACACTGGCTGGAACGTTATCAGCAACTCTGGAGCCAGTATCGTGACCGTGTTATCGGGACCCAGGAACTGGTAGCGATTGTGTTGGCAGAAAAAGACCACTGGGAGCAGGACCTGACGCAAGTGCCTGGTCTGGTCGAGCAGGTTGCTAATGACCTGGATGCGATTCTCGAAAAAGGGATGCGCGAAGCTGTACGCCCGTTGTGCTAATACTCTGAACCCGGTTTCGACCGGGTTTCTTATTTCACTATATTAGTTACAACATCCTATGCGTCTTTATCATTAACAGGTGCCACATGCAGCACCTGTTAATATTGTAAGCTTGTAGGTAATTTGTAAGTAGTGTCTTGAGAATGTGATCGTAATCACGTTTAATAGGGCGACTTTTCCACGCCTGAAGATAACCATGATTGTTCGTCCACAACAACACTGGCTGCGCCGTATTTTTGTCTGGCACGGTTCAGTATTATCCAAGATATCCTCGCGCTTACTACTCAATTTTCTCTTTTCTATCGCTGTTATTTTCATGCTGCCCTGGTACACGCATTTGGGCATTAAATTCACCCTCGCACCGTTCAGCATTCTCGGTGTCGCCATCGCCATTTTTCTTGGTTTTCGTAATAATGCCGGTTACGCCCGTTACGTTGAAGCGCGAAAACTTTGGGGGCAGTTGATGATTGCCTCGCGGTCGTTACTGCGCGAGGTAAAAACGACATTGCCGGATTCGGCAAGTGTAAGGGAGTTTGCCCGGCTGCAAATCGCCTTCGCCCACTGTTTACGCATGACATTACGCAAACAGCCACAGGCGGAAGTGCTGGCTCATTATCTCAAGACTGAAGATCTTCAGCGTGTACTGGCTTCTAACTCTCCAGCTAACCACATCTTGTTAATAATGGGGGAGTGGTTGGCGGTTCAGCGACGCAATGGACAACTTTCAGATATCCTGTTTATTAGCCTCAACGATCGGCTTAATGATATTTCAGCGGTCCTGGCAGGATGCGAGCGCATTGCCTATACGCCAATTCCCTTTGCCTACACCCTGATTTTGCATCGCACCGTGTATCTGTTTTGTATCATGCTGCCGTTTGCGCTGGTCGTGGACCTGCATTACATGACGCCTTTTATCTCTGTGCTGATTTCCTACACTTTTATTTCGCTGGATTGTCTGGCGGAAGAACTGGAAGATCCCTTCGGTAATGAAAACAATGATTTACCGCTGGATGCCATCTGCAACGCTATTGAAATTGACCTGTTACAGATGAACGATGAAGCAGAAATTCCAGCGAAAATTCTTCCCGATCGCCATTACCAGCTGACGTGATAATTACTCCGTACGGCGGGCAACAATAAACAGACGCGGAAATGCCAGCAATATCTGTCCGTTCTCCTGGAGGGGATATTGCTCTTCCAGCATCTGATGGTAGCGCGTAAGAAAATGCTGCTGTTCGCTCTCGGTCAGATCCTGTAACCACGGACGTAATCCAGTGGCGGTCACCCAATCGATAATCGCCTGGTGCGACGGCATCTGGTGATAGTAAGTGGTTCGCCAGATATCGACCTCACATCCGGCTTCACTCAGAATATCGTAGTAAGCATGAACGCCAGCCAGCGGCTCACGCCCGCGATCCGGGTAGTTTTGTTCCCAGGCAACTTCGCGCATGAGCACATGGGTCGGCTCCAGCCAGTTATCTGGCATCTGTACTGCCAGCACGCCCAGCGGACTGAGTAACGAAACCAAATGAGGAAACAATTCGTAGTGGTCGGGCAGCCATTGCAGCGAGGCATTAGCAAAAATCAGATCGAGTGCCTGTTCCGGTTGCCAGTTGCGGATATCTGCTTCCACAAACAGGCAGTCTGGCAAAGCACTGCGCGCTTCAGCAATCATCGCCGGAGATGAGTCGATGCCCGTTATCCTGGCAGCAGGCCAACGTTGGTGTAGAAGGGCGGTGCTGTTACCTGGGCCACAGCCAAGATCGGCAATGTATTCGATATTCTCCAGCGGCACCCTGGCAAGCAGCTCCACCGCCGGACGCGATCGTTCAGCGGCAAAGTGCAGATATAAAGAGGGGTTCCAGTCAGACATTTTTTTACTCCCGTCAGCGCGTTACCCCAATTGTAGATAAAACTGATAAATTCGCCTCACGGCATCACCCCATTGAACAGACGTTTTTTACGCGGCCAGGTCATTAAGATTACAGATTCCGGTAGTCAAAGAAGCCACCGCATTAGGATGTGCTTTTTTAAATCCTCCTTTTTATCCGCGATCGCGGATATCGCAGCGTTTATCCCGTAGAGCGGATAAGATGTGTTTCCAGATTGACTTTATCCTCACTAAAGGATAAAACTGATAATATCCCCTTAAGCGGATAAATTTGCTGTGGACGTATGACATGATGAGCTTTCAGAAGATCTATAGCCCAACGCAATTGGCGAATGCAATGAAACTGGTTCGCCAGCAAAACGGCTGGACGCAGAGCGAGTTGGCGAAAAAAATCGGCATTAAGCAGGCGACAATTTCCAATTTCGAAAACAATCCTGACAATACCTCGCTCACGACATTTTTTAAGATTTTACAGTCGCTTGAACTCTCAATGACGCTATGCGACGCGAAAAATGCCTCGCCAGAAGCAGCAGAACAGCAAGATTTGGAGTGGTAATGCCTAAACTAGTCACTTGGATGAACAACCAGCGGGTAGGCGAGTTAACGAAGTTAGCCAACGGCGCGCACACCTTTAAGTATGCACCTGAGTGGTTAGCCAGCCGTTATGCCAGACCGTTGTCACTTTCGCTGCCATTGCAGAGGGGGAATATCACCTCTGATGCCGTATTTAACTTCTTCGATAACCTGTTACCCGATAGCCCGATTGTACGTGACCGGATCGTTAAACGTTATCATGCTAAATCCAGACAACCGTTTGATTTATTGTCAGAAATAGGGCGAGATAGCGTTGGTGCCGTGACGTTAATCCCCGAAGATGAAACCGTAACGTGTCCGATAATGGCATGGGAAAAGCTTACTGAAGCCAGACTTGAAGAAGTATTAACGGCTTATAAAGCAGATATCCCGTTAGGCATGATTAGAGAAGAAAATGACTTTCGCATCTCGGTTGCTGGCGCACAGGAGAAGACTGCGCTGCTCAGAATAGGCAATGACTGGTGCATTCCGAAGGGAATAACGCCAACGACGCACATTATCAAATTGCCGATTGGCGAAATCAGACAGCCCAATGCGACGCTCGATCTTAGCCAAAGCGTTGATAATGAGTATTACTGTTTGCTGCTGGCGAAAGAACTCGGGTTGAATGTTCCGGACGCAGAAATCATTAAAGCGGGAAGGGTGCGCGCGTTAGCGGTCAAACGTTTTGACAGGCGTTGGAATACTGAGCGAACGGTTTTACTTCGCTTGCCACAGGAGGATATGTGCCAGACATTCGGTTTACCTTCATCGGTGAAATATGAATCAGATGGAGGCCCCGGTATCGCGCAAATTATGGCTTTTTTGATGGGGTCCAGCGAGGCGCTGAAAGATCGCTATGATTTTATGAAGTTTCAGGTCTTCCAGTGGTTGATTGGCGCAACAGATGGCCATGCAAAAAACTTCTCCGTATTTATTCAGGCTGGCGGCAGTTATCGGCTCACACCATTTTATGACATCATTTCGGCATTTCCGGTCCTTGGCGGTACGGGAATACACATCAGCGATCTCAAACTGGCAATGGGGCTTAACGCATCCAAAGGCAAAAAAACGGCAATCGATAAAATTTATCCGCGACATTTTCTGGCGACAGCAAAGGTGCTGAAATTCCCGGAAGTGCAGATGCATGAAATCCTGAGTGACTTTGCCAGAATGATTCCGGCAGCACTGGATAACGTGAAGAATTCATTACCGACAGATTTTCCGGAGAACGTGGTGACGGCAGTTGAAACCAATGTGTTGAGGTTGCACGGTCGGTTAAGCCGAGAATACGGTATTAAGTAAGATATGGGGTTTTGGTCGTTGTTAATGAGCAGAACAATCATGAACCGCCAACGACTGGATTCTCCCTTGGTTTATGTTGGTGCGCATAATGTATATTATGTTAAATTGCCTGTGAAGGTCCTTTACTTCACCATTCACATCCACACACAGATAAATCAATACGTTGTGATTTCTGACTTCCCTCCCGTTTCGGTAGAAAAATTCAACCTCTGTTCAGTGATGGCACACCATAGACCATGAGTTGGATAATTGCGTTGTTTACAGCAGCCAGCGCTTTGATGGCACTATATCCCTCACGCTTCTGAATATGTTTGGGTGTGCGTGGGTTTTCCAGTAGTACTCGTAGCCCTGGCGATATAACGCAAAAGGTAATTTAGCGATCTGTTCATCAGTCAGGTTGGCATCACCGGAGTAAAGCACTTCGCTACCGGCGACTTCCTGAGCTCGTGCATCTGAAGCCTGCTTAAGACGTTGTTGAATAGTATCCAACTGTGAATCCTGCATACCATTGCGCCGTACAAGTCCTGAATTAAACATGCTAATGGTTGCAATCGATTTGAATCGTTTGTCCGTCTCGGCGGTAGCAAGTGAATACCCTCCTCCCCCGCAAATCCCCAACAAACCAATACGGGTGCTATCAACACCAGGATACTGGCTGATGAAATCAGCCATACCGTGGATATCTTCAATACGATTCGCAGGTTTATCCACGTTACGTTATTGATGCAGCGATGATTTTGTAGTTCGTGAGGCGTTTCAGGCGCAGGGTTTGCAGCAAAATACGCCGGCGATCCCACCATGGCCATCCGCATATCCGGCCCAATTCGCACTGCAATCATATCCTTATCCACACTTTCACCCAGCCGGATCCCGGCATCAAAACGACCGTCAACAATATCGACAAAACCGTTATCCACCACCAGTTCGACATTGATTTCGGGATATTCTCTGAGGAACGATTTTAACTTCGGCCAGACCAGACTGCGTGCAGCATGTTCCCCGGCTGATAAACGAATATTCCCGGATGGCGCGCCATTCAGTTGGATAAGTGATTCCAGCTCGCGCTCAAGCTCATCTATACGTGGCTCAAGACAGGCAATAATTCTCTCCCCTGCTTCCGTGGGGGCCACGCTACGGGTAGTTCGGGTTAAGAGACGGATATTTAACCTTTCCTCCAGTGCCTTCATTGCATGGCTAAGTGCAGACTGAGAGACGCCGAGTTTGCTCGCTGCTTTGGTAAAACTTCGCTCTCTTGCCACCACAAGAAAGATTTGCAGTTCGTTGAAGTTTTCTTTAAGCATTGATGATTTCCTTGTAGAAGCATTCCCTTCAAAGCGCATTCATGAAGGGTGTTCATAGACACAATCATTTTAGCCTCGTTACTGGCAATAATGATAATTGATATTCTGGCTGTATCAAAAATAAGGCTGAATTATCAGAAGGTTTATCATGAGAATACTCGTTGCTGGCGCAACAGGAAGTATTGGTATTCATGTTGTGAATACTGCTATTGCAATGGGCCATCAGCCCGTGACTCTGGTCAGGAATCGGCGGAAAATCAAGTTACTCCCTCGTGGAACAGATATTTTCTATGGCGATGTTTCAATACCTGAAACACTTACCGATTTACCGAAAGATATTGATGCCATCATTTTTACACTCGGCTCTGATGGTCAGGGACGTATTGGCGCCAGAGCAATAGATTACGGCGGTGTACGTAACATTTTGCGAATATTCATGGATACACCTGTTCGCATCGCCCTGATGACAACGATTGGCGTAACTGAGCGGCTCAGTAGCTGGAATCAACGTACTGAAGTTCATGACTGGAAGAGACGCTCTGAACGCCTGGTCAGAGCCAGTGGGCATATCTACACTATCGTCAGACCCGGCTGGTTTGATTACAACAATGATGATGAGCACAGAATCGTCATGCTTCAGGGGGACAGACGCCATGCGGGAACGCCGGAAGATGGTGTTATCTCCCGGGAGCAAATCGCCCAGGTTCTTGTAACAGCTCTGAGCAACGATGCGGCAAAAAATAAAACGTTCGAACTGGTCGCAGAGCGAGGAGAAGCACAGCAGGATCTCACTCCTCTGTTTGCAGAGCTGCGGAATGATAATCCACAAAAAAATGATGGGGTTTTCGATATAGACAATATGCCCCTTACTGAAGAACCTGAGTGCGTTATTAACGACCTGAATCTGTATTCGAAAAATTCAAAAATCTAACAACGTTGTCATATGACAGTCAGTCTTATGACAGCTTAG
This sequence comes from Escherichia sp. E.sYA108, assembly GCF_011754335.1. Taxonomy (NCBI): domain Bacteria; kingdom Pseudomonadati; phylum Pseudomonadota; class Gammaproteobacteria; order Enterobacterales; family Enterobacteriaceae; genus Escherichia; species Escherichia sp. E.sYA108. The sequence goes on from NZ_JAAQVZ010000001.1 coordinate 2,560,886, forward strand.
AACTGTATATTTACAGATCAAGAAGGAGGAAGCTATTTCCGATATTCGTCAACTTTCAAATATATCGTTTAAAACAGGTATCAGATATGAAAGCACTACTAATTACTGCATTATTCATGGAATTCATTTCGGTAAATACTGCATCTGCTGCTGAGGAGATTCATCATGCAGATAGCAAAGTCGACGATCAGGTCCTCATAGCTGAGTAAAAAGATGGCCAGAGTTGACTGCTCGAGGATGATATCCGCGTTTGGTCATGTAGTAGCCAGGATAGTCCACGAGGAACTGTGCTGCATCATCCTTCAGTTTATGATTCAAAGAGAGTTACAGCAATTTGGTGTTAGTTTCACCAGGCAAATATTAATCATAGCTAATGTTTATAGCCATATAAACTATTAGTACCTCTTGACCTTTCCTGACACTTCCCTTGTTCGCAATAATATTCTGTTTAGTCGCTGTTTATAAATAACATGCATAATGAAATCGTCATGTTATTTAGCGACATAAAATGTTTTTACAAATACTCTCTACAACAAGTGCAGCAATAAACTTGTTGTGAATAGGTGTCCTTGTAATTTAAAGATATTATCATTCTTCGTGAAATGTAATAACCATGGAAACTATATTCTCAGGGCAACATCCAATCAAGAATGATTCTTGTTTTATAAGCAATAACAGAATAACTTAATTGTTAACTCTCTTTATTCAGCTACTTAAATATAAATTTTGGAGAATTATGAAACTCAAACATGTCGGTATTATTGTCGTTTCTGTGTTGGCGATGTCGTCTGCTGCGGTAAGCGCAGCCGAGGGTGATGAATCAGTAACGACCACTGTTAATGGCGGTGTAATTCATTTTAAAGGTGAAGTGGTAAATGCCGCTTGTGCGATTGATTCAGAATCAATGAACCAAACTGTTGAGCTGGGTCAGGTTCGTTCTTCTCGCCTGGCTAAAGCGGGTGACCTCAGCTCCGCCGTTGGCTTCAATATCAAGCTGAATGATTGTGATACCAATGTTTCCAGTAATGCAGCTGTTGCATTCCTGGGTACTACTGTCACCAGTAATGACGATACATTAGCGCTGCAGAGTTCAGCGGCAGGCTCTGCCCAAAATGTCGGTATCCAAATTTTGGACAGTACAGGGGAGGTATTAGTACTTGATGGTGCTACTTTTAGCGCTAAAACTGACTTGATTGATGGCACGAATATACTGCCGTTCCAGGCTCGTTATATTGCTCTCGGGCAGTCAGTAGCTGGTACTGCAAACGCTGATGCGACCTTCAAAGTTCAATATCTATAATTCACTCTTAAGGTGACTATGCGTCATCTGAAATTGAAACAGGGTGTGTGTGGCATGGCTACGCACACCCGAGAAATTCACCAATGTTCATCTCATTATTAATGAAAAATGGTTTGTATTTTGGAGCGGTATGAAAAATCACATAATATCTAAACGATCAATAAACAACAGTAGTTAAACTTGCTGTTATTTAAAATATTTACTTGGTAGCAAGGTTTTCCTATCAAAAGAGAACCAACATTTATTACAAACGCATTAAGTCTGGAAAACCGGCGACTCGCCAATGCATTAGCAATATTTACCGATTGTCTGATGTAACGGTTTCCCCGCTTATCCTCTTAACACATGGAGAATGCATCAGATGCAAACTACGCGTACCCCCTACTCTGTTTCCTTTATGGCGACAGTGTTACTTTTATTGCTCTTTGCTTGCCATAGCACCATTGCCAACGCAGCTGTCGCACTTGGTGCGACGCGGGTAATTTATCCGGCAAACCAGAAACAGGTTTTATTGCCTGTCACGAATAATGATCCTGCCAGTGTCTATCTCATTCAGTCATGGATAGAAAATGCGGGTGACCAGAAAGATACCCAGTTTGTCATTACCCCACCGCTTTTTTCCATGCAAGGTAAAAAAGAGAATACGCTTCGGATAATCAACGCCACTAATCATCAGTTACCAGGCGACCGTGAAAGCCTGTTCTGGGTTAATGTTAAAGCTATCCCTGCTATGGAAAAAGACCAGAAGAATGAGAATACATTACAGCTGGCAATTATTAGCCGCATAAAAATGTTTTATCGCCCCACGCATCTGGCAATGGCACCTGAAGAAGCGCCTGCAATGCTTCGGTTTCGTCGCAGCGGTAGCAAACTCACTCTTATTAATCCAACGCCCTACTTCATTACCGTAACAAATATGAAAGCAGGAAATAGCAATCTCCCAAACACCATGGTGCCGCCAAAAGGTGAAGTATCGGTGGATATCCCGCATGCTGTAACCGGGGATATCAGTTTTCAGACAATCAATGATTACGGTGCATTAACTCCGCGTATTAAGGCAACCATGCAGTAAGCCAGTGACCTAATTAATAATAAACTCAATCGGGATTAAAAATGACAGCCTTTCGTGCCGCATTTAAGGCATATCGTATGCATCAGGTGTTAATACTGCCTCGCTTTGCACGGCTTACCTTTGCCCTTGGCTTAGCAACTGCGGTTTTTCCCGTTGACGCAGAGTATTATTTTAATCCACGGTTTTTAAGCAATGACCTTGCTGAATCTGTCGATTTATCTGCCTTTACTAAGGGACGCGAGGCCCCACCTGGTACATATCGGGTCGACATTTATTTGAACGACGAATTTATGGCTAGTCGGGATATTACTTTTATTGCAGATGATAATAACGCAGATCTCATCCCATGCCTGAGTACAGACCTTCTTGTCAGTCTTGGCATAAAAAAATCAGCATTATTAGACAACAAGGAACATTCGGCAGATAAACATGTGCCGGACAACAGCGCATGCACACCACTTCAGGATCGTTTGGCTGACGCATCATCTGAGTTTGATGTTGGTCAGCAACATCTGTCACTCTCCGTTCCGCAAATATATGTCGGCAGAATGGCTCGCGGCTATGTTTCTCCTGATCTGTGGGAAGAAGGAATAAATGCCGGGCTACTAAACTATAGTTTTAATGGTAATTCTATTAATAACCGTAGTAACCATAATGCAGGAAAATCCAACTATGCATATTTGAATTTACAGAGTGGCATCAACATTGGTAGTTGGCGACTGCGCGATAACTCAACGTGGAGTTATAACAGTGGGAGTAGCAATTCATCTGACAGCAATAAATGGCAGCATATCAATACGTCGGCTGAACGTGACATTATTCCGTTACGCTCACGGTTAACAGTGGGTGATAGTTATACCGATGGCGATATTTTTGACAGTGTGAACTTTCGTGGCCTTAAAATAAATTCAACAGAAGCGATGTTGCCCGATAGCCAACATGGTTTCGCTCCGGTGATTCATGGTATTGCTCGTGGCACCGCACAAGTGAGTGTAAAACAGAATGGATACGATGTTTATCAGACTACTGTCCCACCCGGCCCTTTTACTATTGATGATATCAACTCTGCGGCCAATGGTGGTGATCTGCAAGTAACCATAAAAGAGGCAGACGGCAGTATTCAGACATTATATGTTCCTTATTCGTCTGTTCCGGTTCTCCAACGTGCTGGATATACGCGTTATGCACTTGCCATGGGGGAATATCGTAGTGGAAATAACCTGCAAAGCACCCCCAAGTTCGTACAAGCAAGCTTGATGCATGGTCTGAAAGGAAACTGGACACCTTATGGCGGAATGCAAATTGCAGAAGATTATCAGGCCTTCAACCTTGGTATTGGTAAAGATTTAGGACTTTTTGGTGCCTTTTCTTTCGATATTACGCAGGCCAATACGACACTTGCAGATGACACCCGTCACAGCGGACAATCGGTTAAATCCGTCTACAGCAAATCCTTCTACCAGACGGGAACCAATATCCAGGTCGCAGGATATCGCTATTCTACGCAAGGTTTTTATAACTTATCCGACAGTGCATACAGTCGAATGAGTGGTTACACCGTCAAGCCTCCTACCGGAGACACCAGTGAGCAGACACTATTTATTGATTATTTTAATCTGTTCTACAGTAAGCGTGGTCAGGAACAAATAAGCATCTCTCAGCAGCTTGGAAATTACGGTACGACATTTTTCAGTGCCAGTCGCCAAAGTTACTGGAACACGTCACGCAGCGACCAGCAAATATCATTTGGATTAAATGTGCCGTTTGGTGATATTACGACTTCGCTGAATTACAGCTATTCCAATAATATATGGCAAAACGATCGGGATCATTTACTCGCTTTTACGCTTAATGTTCCCTTTAGTCATTGGATGCGTACAGATAGTCAGTCGGCATTTCATAATTCAAACGCCAGTTACAGTATGTCAAACGATTTGAAAGGCGGCATGACCAACCTATCAGGGGTTTATGGCACTCTACTGCCGGATAATAACCTGAATTATAGTGTTCAGGTCGGTAACACCCACGGGGGTAATACATCGTCTGGCACCAGTGGTTACAGTTCTCTTAATTATCGTGGAGCTTACGGTAATACGAATGTCGGTTACAGTCGGAGTGGTGACAGCAGCCAGATTTATTACGGAATGAGTGGTGGCATTATTGCTCATGCTGATGGCATCACCTTTGGACAGCCGCTGGGCGACACAATGGTTCTGGTTAAGGCTCCTGGCGCTGATAATGTCAAAATAGAGAACCAGACCGGTATTCATACCGACTGGCGTGGCTATGCCATATTACCATTTGCGACAGAATATAGAGAAAATCGTGTCGCTCTTAACGCGAATTCCCTTGCAGATAATGTTGAACTGGATGAAACCGTGGTCACTGTCATCCCAACTCACGGTGCTATTGCCAGAGCAACATTTAATGTACAAATCGGCGGGAAAGTATTAATGACGTTGAAGTACGGTAATAAGAGCGTTCCATTCGGTGCAATTGTCACACATGGAGAGAATAAAAATGGCAGCATTGTCGCGGAAAACGGTCAGGTTTATCTGACTGGACTTCCACAGTCAGGGAAATTACAGGTTTCATGGGGCAAAGATAAAAACTCAAACTGTATTGTCGAGTACAAGCTTCCTGAAGTTTCTCCTGGTACCTTACTGAACCAGCAGACAGCAATCTGTCGCTAAGGAACAATAGATTATGAAATACAATAACATTATTTTCCTCGGTTTATGTCTGGGATTAACCACCTATTCTGCTTTATCCGCAGATAGTGTTATTAAAATTAGCGGGCGCGTCCTCGATTATGGCTGCACAGTCTCATCGGATTCGCTTAATTTTACCGTAGATCTCCAAAAAAACAGTGCCAGACAATTTCCAACGACCGGTAGCACAAGTCCAGCCGTCCCTTTTCAGATTACGTTAAGTGAATGCAGTAAAGGGACAACGGGGGTTCGGGTTGCATTTAACGGTATTGAGGATGCAGAAAATAATACTCTGTTGAAACTAGATGAAGGAAGCAATACGGCCTCCGGTTTGGGTATAGAAATACTGGACGGAAATATGCGTCCGGTGAAATTGAATGACCTTCATGCCGGGATGCAGTGGATCCCATTGGTACCAGATCAGAACAATATTTTGCCTTACTCCGCTCGTTTGAAGTCAACTCAGAAGTCCGTCAATCCAGGACTGGTGAGCGCTTCGGCAACATTTACCCTTGAATTTCAATAATCAGAGTCAGATATGAAAAGACTTCACAAGAGGTTCCTGTTAGCTACGTTTTGCACATTATTCACAGCAACTCTCCAGGCCGCCGATGTCACTATCACTGTTAATGGTCGGGTAGTCGCTAAACCATGCACTATTCAAACCAAAGAAGCTAACGTTAATCTCGGGGATCTTTATACACGCAATCTGCAACAACCTGGTTCTGCATCTGGCTGGCACAATATTACTTTGTCATTAACCGATTGTCCGATTGAAACAAGTGCAGTGACGGCAATCGTGACAGGTTCAACTGACAATACGGGTTATTACAAAAATGAAGGTACTGCCGAAAATATTCAGATAGAGCTAAGGGATGACCAGGATGCGACGTTAAAAAATGGCGATAGCAAAACGGTTATTGTTGATGAGATCACTCGTAATGCACAGTTTCCACTTAAGGCAAGAGCTATCACGGTGAATGGAAACGCAAGCCAGGGTACGATCGAGGCGCTAATCAATGTGATCTATACCTGGCAATAACATCAATTTGATTTTATTTTCCTCCTTTTTAAATCAATTTTTTAACCTTAGGATATATCATGGGTAAAACATTCAGTATAAAGGTCCTGTTCGGTATTTATCTTCTATTAATTGCAGGCAAAGTTTTTGCCTTCAGTTGTAATGTCGATGGCGGGTCAAGTATTGGAGCAGGTACAACCTCTGTTTATGTTAATCTCGATCCTGTAATACAACCGGGCCAGAATCTGGTTGTAGACTTGTCTCAGCATATAAGTTGCTGGAATGATTACGGCGGCTGGTACGACACTGATCATATAAACCTGGTACAAGGATCAGCTTTCGCAGGCTCCCTACAGTCATATAAAGGATCACTGTACTGGAATAATGTGACCTACCCTTTCCCGTTGACGACAAATACCAACGTATTGGATATTGGTGATAAGACACCGATGCCATTACCGTTAAAACTCTATATTACCCCAGTCGGAGCGGCTGGTGGAGTTGTCATAAAAGCAGGGGAAGTTATTGCCCGTATTCATATGTATAAAATTGCCACGTTAGGAAGCGGAAATCCGCGTAATTTTACGTGGAATATTATTTCAAATAACAGTGTTGTTATGCCAACAGGCGGTTGCACCGTTGATAGTCGTAATGTCACCGTGAATCTCCCGGACTTTCCTGGAAGCGCAGAAATACCCCTTGGTGTATATTGCTCTAGCGAACAAAAGCTCTCATTTTATCTTTCGGGTGCCACCACTGACAGTGCCCGACAAGTGTTTGCTAACACAGCACCAGATGCAACAAAAGCATCGGGCGTGGGTGTCTCTCTGATGCGTAATGGAAAAACACTGGCAACAGGAGAAAATGTCTCCCTGGGGACAGTAAATAAAAGCAAAGTACCTCTGGGTTTAAGCGCAACCTATGGACAAACAGGAAACAAGGTTGCAGCCGGAGCCGTCCAGTCAGTCATTGGTGTCACTTTTATCTATGAATAATTGTGATTTTGACATTAGTCTATGCGCTCCATTCACGAAAATTGCGCGGATAATTATTTTGTGAAGGCTATTATCCTACACTTGTAAGAAAATCCGCGCACAATTGAAGCCAGAGTCTTATTTTTTATATTGAGAATTATGTTAATTTAAACCCTATGAGAGATGATGCTTAACTTATCGTATTTATACTACTCTATTATTTAACGATAATAGAGTAAAAATAGTAAGAGAGTAGTCCCCTACTCTTATATATCCATGTTGACGATAAACCCTATGTATATACTGTGCATCATCGCTATTACAAATCCTAATAATTCATTTCCACACAGGATAAGCAGATGAAGAAAAAAATTGAATCCTACCAGGGAGCTGCCGGTGGTTGGGGTGCTGTTAAATCCGTAGCGAATGCAGTACGTAAGCAGATGGATATACGCCAGGATGTTATTGCCATGTTTGACATGAATAAGCCAGAGGGCTTTGACTGTCCGGGATGTGCATGGCCAGATCCTAAGCACAGTGCGTCATTCGACATTTGTGAAAACGGCGCAAAAGCAATCGCCTGGGAAGTCACGGATAAGCAGGTAAATGCCTCTTTCTTTGCTGAGAATACGGTTCAATCATTACTTACCTGGGGAGATCACGAGCTTGAGGCTGCGGGACGTCTCACTCAGCCTTTGAAATATGATGACGTCAGCGACTGTTACAAGCCATTAAGCTGGCAACAAGCTTTCGACGAAATTGGCGCTCGCCTTCAAAGCTATAGTGATCCCAATCAGGTTGAATTCTATACTTCGGGGCGCACTTCCAATGAAGCTGCCTTTCTTTATCAGCTTTTTGCCCGTGAATACGGGAGCAATAACTTTCCCGACTGCTCCAACATGTGCCATGAACCGACCAGTGTGGGATTGGCAGCGAGTATCGGTGTGGGTAAAGGGACCGTGTTGCTGGAAGACTTTGAGAAATGCGATTTAGTCATTTGCATTGGGCATAACCCTGGTACAAACCACCCTCGCATGCTGACTTCGTTGCGCGCTTTAGTGAAACGGGGAGCGAAAATGATCGCTATCAACCCTCTACAGGAACGTGGCCTGGAGCGATTTACCGCACCGCAAAACCCGTTTGAAATGCTGACGAACTCTGAGACTCAGTTGGCCAGTGCCTACTATAACGTGCGCATTGGTGGCGATATGGCATTGCTCAAGGGGATGATGCGCCTGTTAATTGAGCGCGATGATGCTGCAAGCGCCGCAGGTCGGCCCTCATTGCTGGATGACGAATTTATTCAAACGCATACCGTCGGCTTTGACGAGCTACGCCGTGACGTGCTCAATTCCGAGTGGAAAGATATCGAACGTATTTCTGGACTAAGTCAGACACAAATCGCCGAACTTGCTGATGCATATGCCGCTGCCGAACGAACTATTATCTGTTACGGAATGGGGATCACTCAGCACGAACATGGTACCCAGAACGTACAGCAACTGGTCAATCTGCTGTTGATGAAAGGTAACATTGGCAAGCCTGGTGCGGGTATCTGCCCACTACGAGGTCACTCTAATGTACAGGGCGACCGAACCGTCGGTATCACCGAGAAACCGTCTGCAGAGTTTCTGGATCGCCTGTGTGAGCGCTATGGCTTCACCCCACCTCATGCACCTGGACATGCTGCAATCGCCAGCATGCAAGCTATATGTACGGGGCAAGCTCGAGCATTGATCTGCATGGGGGGCAACTTTGCACTGGCAATGCCAGATCGGGAAGCGAGCGCTGTACCGTTAACGCAATTAGATCTGGCGGTACACGTAGCCACTAAGCTTAACCGCTCTCATCTGCTGACCGCACGGCATAGCTATATTCTGCCGGTTCTGGGACGTAGCGAGATTGACATGCAAAAAAGCGGTGCGCAGGCGGTAACCGTTGAAGATTCAATGTCGATGATTCATGCCTCGCGTGGTGTGTTAAAACCCGCCGGTGTAATGCTGAAATCAGAGTGTGCAGTGGTCGCGGGAATCGCGCAAGCAGCACTACCCCAGAGCGTGGTAGCCTGGGAGTATCTGGTGGAAGATTATGATCGCATTCGCAATGACATTGAAGCTGTGCTGCCAGAGTTTGCCGACTATAACCAGCGCATCCGTCATCCTGGTGGTTTTCACCTGATAAACGCAGCAGCTGAAAGGCGCTGGATGACGTCGTCAGGTAAGGCTAATTTCATTACCAGTAAAGGGCTGTTAGAAGATCCCTCTTCAGCGTTTAACAGTAAGCTGGTCATGGCGACAGTACGCAGTCACGATCAGTACAACACGACGATTTATGGTATGGATGATCGCTATCGAGGGGTATTCGGTCAACGAGATGTGGTCTTTATGAGTGCTAAACAAGCTAAAATTTGCCGTGTAAAAAACGGCGAAAGAGTTAATCTTATTGCACTCACGCCAGACGGTAAACGTAGCTCACGCCGCATGGATAGATTAAAAGTGGTCATTTACCCTATGGCTGACCGCTCACTGGTGACCTATTTTCCAGAATCGAATCACATGCTAACACTTGATAACCACGATCCATTAAGTGGAATTCCTGGCTATAAAAGTATTCCGGTTGAATTAGAACCATCAAATTAATTCTCCTCCTCATTTCTTCTGCTGTCATCCGCACAGCAGAAGAATTCCTCATTGACTATTATCGCGCAATTTGCTCACATGGATTAAATTAAATCACACACTATAAGATATAAACTTCTGCCTACAGCTGTAAGAAACTCCGCTCAGTACTGAAGCGCCAGTCCTATTTCCTCTTTTATCCAGCCTGTTATATTAATCATACTGATTAACGATTTTTAACGTTATCCGCTAAATAAACATATTTGAAATGCATGCGACCACAGTGAAAAACAAAATCACGCAAAGAGACAACTATAAAGAAATCATGTCTGTAATTGTGGTTGTCTTGTTACTGACACTTACGTTGATAGCCATTTTTTCGGCAATTGATCAGCTGGGTATTTCAGAAATGGGTCGCATTGCAAGGGATCTTACACATTTCATTATCAATAGTTTGCAAGACTGAAAAATAAACAGCAAATTATAAATATGAAATGTTAAAAAAGTATCGATAAAAACTTTATTGTTTTAAGGAGATAAAATGTCGCTCGTTTGTTCTGTTATATTTATTCATCATGCCTTCAACGCTAACATTTTATATAAAGATTACGCCTTCTCTGACGGCGAGATCCTGATGGTAGATAACGCTGTTCGTACGCATTTTGAACCTTATGAGCGGCATTTTAAAGAAATCGGATTTAATGAAAATACCATTAAAAAATATCTACAATGCACTAACATCCAGACAGTGACGGTGCCTGTTCCTGCGAAGTTTTTACGTGCTTCAAATGTACCGACTGGATTGCTTAATGAAATGATTGCTTATCTCAACTCGGAAGAACGCAATCATCATAATTTTTCAGAACTTTTGCTTTTTTCTTGCCTGTCTATTTTTGCCGCATGCAAAGGTTTCATTACACTATTAACTAACGGTGTGCTATCCGTTTCCGGGAAAGTGAGAAATATTGTCAACATGAAGCTGGCGCACCCATGGAAGCTGAAAGATATTTGTGACTGCCTGTACATTAGTGAAAGCCTGTTGAAGAAAAAACTAAAGCAAGAGCAAACGACATTCTCACAGATTCTTTTAGATGCCAGAATGCAGCACGCAAAAAATTTGATACGCGTAGAAGGTTCAGTCAATAAAATTGCCGAACAATGTGGTTATGCGAGTACATCTTATTTTATTTATGCGTTCCGCAAACATTTCGGCAACAGTCCAAAGAGAGTTTCTAAGGAGTACCGTTGTCAAAGGCGCACGGGTATGAACACGGACAACACGATGAATGCTTTAGCTATTTGATTATTTGCTAACGAGTAGTCAACCACACACGCTGCGTAAGAATTAAATGGGGCAGCCATTCCCTGCCCCGCGTTGTTTTTAGGCGATATATTTATTGAAATAAATAAGTGACATTCATCACATATTTATGCATTTGCATAACCTGTTGCATGATTATTTATGATCTCAATTCGGCATTTTGTCAGTAAAATACAATAATTTATTAAATATCAATAGATTAGTTGTTTATCGGCGAGAAATTACTTAGTAGAACAGAAAGTAATGTCAATGCGTTATGGACTGTTATTTCCCTTTTTTTAGCTAAATTTGCTATCTATTTATGTGACTAACTTCACTTACATTAACTTATTTCTCTTCGTAAAATTACTTTGGAATTAAGTACAATAAGAAGAGGAACATTTATGAAGTCTGCATTAAAGAAAAGTGTCGTAAGTACCTCGATATCTTTGATACTGGCATCTGGTATGGCTGCATTTGCTGCTCATGCGGCAGATGATGTAAAGCTGAAAGCAACCAAAACAAACGTTGCTTTCTCAGACTTTACGCCGACTGAATACAGTACCAAAGGAAAGCCAAATATTATCGTACTGACCATGGATGATCTTGGTTATGGACAACTTCCTTTTGATAAGGGATCTTTTGACCCAAAAACAATGGAAAATCGTGAAGTTGTCGATACCTACAAAATAGGGATAGATAAAGCCATTGAAGCTGCGCAAAAATCAACGCCGACGCTCCTTTCATTAATGGATGAAGGCGTACGTTTTACTAACGGCTATGTGGCGCACGGTGTTTCCGGCCCGTCCCGCGCCGCAATAATGACCGGTCGAGCGCCCGCCCGCTTTGGTGTCTATTCCAATACTGATGCTCAGGATGGTATTCCGCTAACAGAAACTTTCTTGCCTGAATTATTCCAGAATCATGGTTATTACACTGCAGCAGTAGGTAAATGGCACTTGTCAAAAATCAGTAATGTGCCAGTGCCGGAAGATAAACAAACGCGTGACTATCATGACAACTTCACTACCTTTTCTGCGGAAGAATGGCAACCGCAAAACCGTGGCTTTGATTACTTTATGGGATTCCATGCTGCAGGAACGGCATATTACAACTCCCCTTCACTGTTCAAAAACCGTGAACGCGTCCCCGCAAAAGGTTATATCAGCGATCAGTTAACCGATGAGGCAATTGGCGTTGTTGATCGTGCCAAAACACTTGACCAGCCTTTTATGCTTTACCTGGCTTATAATGCTCCGCATCTGCCAAATGATAATCCTGCTCCAGAGCAATATCAGAAGCAATTTAATACCGGTAGTCAAACAGCAGATAATTACTACGCTTCCGTTTATTCTGTTGATCAGGGTGTAAAACGCATTCTCGAACAACTGAAGAAAAACGGACAGTATGACAATACAATTATTCTCTTTACCTCCGATAATGGTGCAGTTATCGATGGTCCTCTGCCGCTGAACGGGGCGCAAAAAGGCTATAAGAGTCAGACCTATCCTGGCGGTACTCACACCCCAATGTTTATGTGGTGGAAAGGAAAACTTCAACCCGGTAATTATGACAAGCTGATTTCCGCAATGGATTTCTACCCGACAGCTCTTGATGCAGCCGATATCAGCATTCCAAAAGACCTTAAGCTGGATGGCGTTTCCTTGCTGCCCTGGTTGCAAAATAAGAAACAGGGCGAGCCACATAAAAATCTGACCTGGATAACATCTTATTCTCACTGGTTTGATGAGGAAAACATTCCATTCTGGGATAATTACCACAAATTTGTCCGCCATCAGTCAGACGATTACCCGCATAACCCCAACACCGAGGACTTAAGCCAATTCTCTTATACGGTGAGAAATAACGATTATTCGCTCGTCTATACAGTAGAAAATAATCAGTTAGGTCTATACAAACTGACGGATCTACAGCAAAAAGATAACCTTGCCGCCGCCAATCCGCAGGTCGTTAAAGAGATGCAAGGCGTGGTAAGAGAGTTTATCGATAACAGCCAGCCACCGCTTAGCGAGGTAAATCAGGAGAAGTTTAACAATATCAAGAAAGCATTAAGCGAAGCGAAATAACTAAACCTTCATGCGGCGGATTTTTCCGCCGCCTTATTGAGCGAGATAGCGATGCACGTTACAGCCAAGCCCTCCAGTTTTCAATGTAATCTCAAATGTGATTACTGTTTTTACCTTGAAAAAGAGTCGCAGTTTACTCATGAAAAATGGATGGATGACAGCACTCTGAAAGAGTTCATCAAACAATATATCGCAGCGTCTGGCAATCAGGTCTATTTTACCTGGCAAGGCGGTGAACCCACTCTGGCTGGCCTGGATTTTTTCCGTAAAGTTATTCACTATCAACAACGCTATGCAGGCCAAAAACGAATTTTTAATGCATTACAAACGAATGGCATTTTATTGAATAATGAATGGTGTGCCTTTCTCAAAGAACATGAGTTTCTGGTTGGTATCTCGATCGATGGACCCCAAGAACTACATGACCGCTACAGGCGCAGTAATTCAGGTAACGGTACTTTTGCAAAAGTGATAGCAGCCATCGAGCGTCTGAAATCATATCAAATAGAGTTTAATACGTTAACCGTCATTAATAACATTAATGTCCATTACCCTCTTGAGGTTTATCATTTTTTAAAATCTATCGGCAGTAAACATATGCAATTTATCGAATTGCTCGAAACCGGGACGCCGAATATTGATTTCAGTGGTCATAGTGAGAACACATTCCGTATCATTGATTTTTCTGTGCCTCCCACGGCTTATGGCAAGTTTATGTCAACCATTTTTATGCAATGGGTTAAAAACGATGTGGGTGAAATTTTCATCCGTCAGTTTGAAAGCTTTGTCAGCCGTTTTTTGGGGAATGGGCATACCAGTTGTATTTTCCAGGAGTCCTGCAAGGATAATCTGGTTGTTGAAAGCAATGGAGACATTTACGAATGCGACCATTTTGTCTATCCACAGTACAAAATTGGAAACATTAATAAATCGGAACTCAAAACGATGAACAGTGTACAACTGACAGCGCAAAAAAAACGGATTTCAGCGAAATGTCAGCAATGTGTATATAAACCTATCTGCAATGGTGGTTGCCCTAAGCATCGTATTACTAAAGCAAACAATGAGACTGTTTCCTATTTTTGCGAAGGTTATAAAATCCTTTTTTCAACCATGGTACCTTATATGAACGCCATGGTGGAGTTAGCTAAGAACAGAGTACCGCTTTACCACATTATGGATGTTGCAAAACAAATGGAGAATAATTAATAACGCTCCCCCTTAGCTCCATTCTTAGCCTCCTTCTTATGACCTTAACAAGGCACCCGACATAAATTCCTGTCGGGTGTTTCGTCTTCATCATCTTCCTTTGCGAAAATCCTGGCTGACGAGGTATGCGTCAGGGCATTAGCAATACCCTTGATTATCAATAGTATAACCATAACCACTGAAAATTAAATATTTCTTTATATTTCATATTGTTAAATGATACTTAAATAAATTTCATCAGTATATCATTGCCATAGATAATCATTGGGTGGCACAATCAATTTTCGCTAATGATAACCATTCCCATTACGTTTTGTATGTTGATAGCAAAGTATCTCTGTCTGCTGAAGCCCTTTTGGCTGCGTAAGAATAATAAAACTTCAGTGTTGTTAATCATTATTATCCTCGCCATGATCCTTGGCGTGGTTAAAATTCAGGTCTGGTTAAACGACTGGAATAATGATTTTTTCAATGCGCTAAGCCAGAAAGAAACTGATAAGCTTTGGCAGCTTGTCCTTTGGTTCCCTGCCCTGCTGGGGATCTTTGTATTAATATCCGTAAACAAAACATGGTTAATTAAACTACTGACTATTCGCTGGCGCGAATGGTTAACAGATTACTACCTTAATCGCTGGTTTGCAGATAAAAACTACTACTTCACGCAGATCTACGGCGAGCATAAAAATACAGATAACCCTGACCAACGTATCGCTGAAGACATTCTCTTACTGATCAGCAAAACGCTCAGCCTTTCATTTGGCTTCATCCAGTCACTTAGCATGCTGATCACCTTTACCGTTATTCTTTGGCAAAGCGCGGGTACGCTCTCATTCACTGTTGGTGGAACTGAATGGAGTATCCAGGGGTATATGGTCTATACCGTCGTGCTCATTGTGATCGGTGGAACTTTATTTACCCATAAGGTTGGTAAACGTATTCGTCCACTTAATGTGGAAAAACAACGTAGCGAAGCGACATTTCGAACTAATCTTGTGCAGCATAATAAGCAGGCAGAACTGATTGCGCTAAGCAATGCTGAGTCTCTACAACGCCAGGAGTTGAGCGAAAATTTTCATACCATTAAAGAGAACTGGCATCGTTTAATGAATCGTCAGCGGTGGCTTGATTACTGGCAGAATATTTATTCGCGCTCGCTTAGCGTTCTTCCCTACTTTCTGTTATTGCCGCAGTTTATTAGCGGACAGATCAATCTGGGCGGACTGATGAAATCGCGCCAGGCATTTATGCTGGTATCGAACAATTTAAGCTGGTTTATTTATAAATATGATGAACTTGCTGAACTGGCTGCGGTTATCGATCGCTTGTATGAGTTCCATCAACTCACCGAACAGCGCCCTACGAATAAGCCTAAAAATTGTCAACATGCGGTACAAGTGGCTGACGCGAGTATTCGTACTCCTGATAATAAGATCATATTAGAGAACCTGAACTTTCATGTTTCGCCAGGCAAATGGCTATTGCTGAAAGGTTACTCTGGTGCGGGAAAAACCACACTGCTTAAAACATTATCCCACTGCTGGCCGTGGTTTAAAGGTGATATTTCTTCTCCTGCTGACAGTTGGTATGTGTCACAAACACCGTTAATCAAAACCGGCTTACTGAAAGAGATTATTTGTAAAGCACTTCCCCTGTCCGTAGACGATAAATCGTTGAGCGAAGTACTGCATCAGGTTGGTCTGGGGAAATTGGCTGCGCGTATTCATGATCACGATCGCTGGGGAGATATTCTTTCCAGCGGCGAAAAACAACGTATCGCCCTGGCTCGATTAATTTTACGACGTCCGAAATGGATATTTCTTGACGAAACTACCTCTCATCTTGAGGAACAAGAGGCAATCCGCTTACTGCGTTTAGTGCGAGAAAAACTCCCCACAAGCGGCGTCATTATGGTTACACATCAACCCGGTGTCTGGAACCTGGTCGATGATATTTGTGACATTAGCGCGGTTATATAAAAACAATAAAAGCCCTGCTGTACGGAGATATAAATAAATGAAGCGAGTTCTTATTCCTGGCGTCATTTTATGTGGCGCTGATGTGGCGCAGGCCGTCGATGACAAAAATATGTACATGCATGTTTTTGAAGAGATGACGGTCTATGCTCCTGTCCCTGTACCCGTAAACGGCAACACGCATTACACCAGTGAAAGCATCGAGCGTTTACCGACCGGGAATGGCAATATCAGCGATCTGCTGAGAACCAACCCTGCGGTACGCATGGATTCAACGCAAAGTACCTCATTGAACCAGGGAGATATTCGCCCGGAGAAAATCTCTATTCACGGTGCGTCGCCCTACCAGAATGCCTATTTGATTGACGGTATTAGTGCAACGAATAACCTGAACCCAGCGAATGAGTCCGATGCCAGTAGTGCAACCAATATTAGCGGGATGTCACAGGGGTATTATCTTGATGTCAGCTTACTGGACAATGTGACGCTTTATGACAGTTTTGTGCCGGTTGAATTCGGTCGCTTCAATGGCGGGGTAATTGATGCAAAGATCAAACGCTTCAACGCTGATGATAGCAGCGTGAAACTGGGTTATCGCACTACGCGTTCGGACTGGTTAACATCGCATATCGATGAGAATAACAAGAGCGCATTTAATCAAGGTTCTTCAGGAAGTACTTATTACTCTCCAGATTTTAAAAAGAACTTTTATACCTTGTCGTTTAATCAGGAACTCGCTGATAACTTTGGCGTTACCGCCGGTTTATCGCGCCGCCAGTCTGATATCACCCGCGCGGATTATGTTTCGAATGACGGCATTGTCGCCGGCAGGGCACAGTATAAAAACGTTATCGATACTGCATTGAGCAAATTTACCTGGTTTGCCAGCGACCGCTTTACCCACGATTTAACCTTAAAATATACCGGCTCCAGCCGTGATTATAATACCAGCACCTTTCCGGAGTCTGATCGCGAAATGGGTAATAAATCCTATGGTCTGGCATGGGATATGGATACCCAGCTCGCATGGGCCAAACTGCGTACCACCGTTGGTTGGGATCATATTAGTGATTATACCCGTCACGATCATGACATCTGGTACACCGAACTTTCATGTACATATGGTGATATTTCAGGGCGTTGCACCCGTGGCGGATTAGGACACATTTCCCAGGCTGTAGATAATTACACCTTCAAAACACGCCTGGACTGGCAAAAATTCACCGTGGGTAATGTTTCGCATCAACCCTACTTCGGCGCGGAATACATCTATTCCGATGCATGGACTGAACGCCATAACCAGTCTGAATCCTATGTGATTAATGCTGCCGGAAAGAAAACTAACCATACCATTTACCATAAAGGTAAAGGCAGCCTGGGAATTGACAACTACACGCTGTATATGGCGGATCGCATTAGCTGGCGGAATGTGTCGTTAATGCCCGGTGTGCGGTATGACTATGACAACTATCTGTCAAACCACAATATCTCCCCGCGATTTATGACGGAATGGGATATTTTTGCTGATCAAACCTCAATGATTACCGCCGGTTATAACCGTTACTATGGCGGGAATATTCTTGATATGGGATTACGTGATATCCGCAATAGCTGGACGGAATCGGTATCAGGCAATAAAACCCTGACGCGTTATCAGGATTTGAAAACGCCTTATAACGATGAACTGGCAATGGGATTGCAGCAGAAAATCGGTAAGAACGTTATTGCGCGTGCAAACTATGTTTACCGTGAAGCGCATGATCAAATCAGCAAAAGCAGCCGTACCGACAGCGCGACTAAAACCACCATTACTGAATATAACAACGATGGCAAAACCAAAACACATTCGTTTAACCTCAGTTTTGAACTGGCCGAACCCCTGCATATCAGCCAGGTAGATATTAACCCGCAAATTGTCTTTAGCTATATCAAGAGCAAGGGCAACTTGTCGTTAAACAATGGTTATGAGGAGAGCAATACCGGTGATAACCGGGTGGTTTATAACGGTAATCTGGTCTCTTACGATAGCGTTCCAGTGGCGGATTTTAATAATCCACTAAAGATCTCCTTAAACATGGATTTCACGCATCAACCGAGCGGGTTGGTGTGGGCGAATACGCTGACCTGGCAAGAAGCGCGTAAAGCTCGCATTATCCTGGGTAAGACGAATGCGCAATACATCAGCGAATATTCAGATTACAAGCAGTATGTTGACGAGAAACTGGATAGCAGCCTGACCTGGGACACCCGCTTGTCCTGGACGCCACAATTTCTGAAACAACAAAACCTGACGATCAGTGCCGATATTCTCAATGTACTGGATAGCAAAACCGCTGTTGATACAACGAATACCGGCGTGGCGACCTACGCCAGTGGCCGTACTTTCTGGCTTGATGTCAGCATGAAATTTTAATAGTTCGGATTTTACTTTACCGGGTAAATTCGCCCGGTTTTCGCATGGAGATAATTATGAGAAACCTCTGTTTCTTACTGACGTTAGTGGCAACTCTGTTGCTCCCCGGGCGACTGATTGCCGCCGCCTTACCGCAGGATGAAAAGTTAATTACCGGGCAACTGGACAATGGCTTGCGATATATGATTTATCCGCATGCTCAACCAAAGGATCAGGTAAATTTATGGCTGCAAATTCATACCGGTTCATTGCAGGAAGAAGACAATGAGCGCGGCGTGGCTCATTTTGTAGAACATATGATGTTTAACGGCACAAAAACATGGCCGGGTAATAAAGTCATCGAAACATTTGAGTCAATGGGCCTGCGTTTTGGTCGCGATGTTAATGCCTATACCAGCTATGACGAAACAGTGTATCAGGTGAGTTTGCCGACTACGCAGAAACAAAATCTGCAACAAGTGATGGCAATCTTCAGTGAATGGAGTAATGCCGCAACCTTTGAAAAACTCGAAGTAGACGCTGAACGCGGCGTAATTACTGAGGAATGGCGTGCCCATCAGGATGCGAAATGGCGCACCTCTCAGGCGCGCCGCCCTTTCCTGCTGGCAAATACCCGTAATTTAGACCGTGAACCTATCGGCCTGATGGATACCGTCGCCACGGTCACACCGGCACAATTGCGCCAATTTTATCAACGCTGGTATCAACCAAATAATATGACCTTTATTGTGGTCGGCGATATCGACAGTAAAGAAGCGCTGGCGCTGATAAAGGATAATTTAAGTAAGCTTCCGGCTAACAAAGCAGCTGAAAATCGCGTCTGGCCGACAAAAGCCGAAAACCACCTGCGCTTTAATATCATCAATGATAAAGAAAACCGGGTGAACGGCATCGCACTCTATTATCGCCTGCCAATGGTACAAGTGAACGATGAGCAAAGCTTTATCGAACAAGCTGAATGGAGCATGTTGGTTCAGCTGTTCAACCAACGTCTGCAGGAACGCATACAGTCGGGCGAGTTGAAGACTATTTCTGGCGGCACTGCGCGCAGCGTCAAAATTGCACCCGATTATCAGTCGCTATTTTTCCGTGTAAATGCACGAGACGATAATATGCAGGATGCTGCGAATGCATTAATGGCAGAGTTGGCAACCATTGATCAGCATGGTTTTTCTGCTGAAGAACTCGATGATGTTAAATCTACCCGCCTTACCTGGCTGAAAAATGCGGTTGATCAGCAAGCTGAGCGTGATTTACGTATGCTGACCAGTCGCCTGGCATCCAGCTCATTAAATAATACGCCGTTCTTGTCGCCGGAAGAGACATATCAACTTTCGAAACGTCTGTGGCAGCAAATTACCGTGCAAAGTCTGGCGGAAAAATGGCAGCAGTTAAGAAAGAACCAGGACGCATTTTGGGAGCAAATGGTAAACAATGAAGTTGCCGCCAAAAAAGCATTGTCTCCTGCGGCTATCCTGGCGCTGGAAAAAGAGTACGCCAACAAAAAGCTGGCGGCTTACATCTTCCCAGGCAGAAATTTATCGTTAACAGTAGACGCTGACCCACAGGCGGAAATTAGCAGCAAAGAAACGCTGGCTGAGAATCTGACATCATTAACACTTTCCAATGGTGCCAGGGTTATTCTGGCAAAATCCGCGGGTGAAGAGCAAAAGCTACAAATTATTGCCGTATCTAATAAAGGCGATTTAAGTTTCCCTGCGCAGCAAAAATCACTTATCGCGCTGGCTAATAAAGCAGTAAGCGGAAGCGGCGTTGGTGAACTCTCCTCTTCCAGCCTGAAACGCTGGAGTGCGGAAAACTCGGTAACCATGAGCAGTAAAGTCAGTGGCATGAATACGTTGCTCTCCGTTAGCGCGCGGACTAATAACCCTGAACCTGGTTTCCAGTTGATTAACCAGCGAATCACCCACAGCACGATTAACGACAATATTTGGGCATCGCTACAAAATGCTCAAATTCAGGCGTTGAAAACGCTCGACCAGCGTCCAGCGGAGAAATTCGCCCAGCAGATGTATGAGACGCTCTATGCCGATGACCGCACGAAATTACCGCAAGAAAATCAGATTGCACAGTTTACTGCCGCAGATGCACTGGCTGCCGATCGCCAGTTGTTTTCATCTCCAGCGGATATCACGTTTGTCATTGTCGGTAATGTCGCAGAAGACAAACTCGTGGCGTTAATTACGCGTTACTTAGGATCTATCAAACACTCTAATTCGCCATTAGCCGCAGGTAAACCATTAACTCGCGCGACGGACAACGCATCGGTTACTGTAAAAGAACAAAATGAACCAGTGGCACAGGTTTCACAGTGGAAGCGTTATAATTCCCGGACTCCTGTTAATCTGGCGACGCGTATGGCGCTCGATGCTTTTAACGTCGCACTGGCAAAAGATCTACGCATTAATATTCGTGAACAGGCATCTGGGGCATACAGCGTTTCTTCTCGCCTCTCGGTTGATCCTCAGGCCAAAGATATCAGTCATTTGCTGGCTTTTACTTGTCAACCAGAACGACATGATGAACTGTTAACGTTAGCGAATGAAGTGATGGTTAAGCGTCTGGCCAAAGGGATTAGTGAGCAAGAACTGAACGAATACCAGCAAAACGTTCAGCGCAGCCTCGATATCCAACAGCGTAGCGTTCAACAATTAGCGAATACCATTGTAAATAGTCTTATTCAATATGACGATCCTGCAGCATGGACTGAGCAGGAGCAATTGTTGAAACAAATGACGGTAGAGAATGTTAACACTGCTGTTAAACAATATCTTTCTCATCCGGTGAATACCTATACCGGAGTATTATTGCCAAAATAATCACAGCCCCGTCAACACATCGTTGGCGGGGATTTTATCAATATTCGCTATTTTTATGTAATAATTTTATAAATGTGTTCAAAGTAAATAACCGTGTACTAATAATGATATTATAAGGTCTGATTTTTACGTGATAATTCAGGAGACGATAGAAAACACATAAAATAACAACATAAAACACCTTACCTCCACACAGAATTCTCTATTATGTTGTTTTTTAATAAAAATACATTATTCACGCAATATCTCGCGATAAATAACATTAGGATTTTGTTATTTAAAACCGAGTCCTTTGCACTTGCTTACTTTATCGATAAATCCTACTTTTTTAATGCGATCCAATCATTTTAAGGAGTTTAAAATGGATAAGAAGCAAGTAACGGATTTAAGGTCGGAACTACTCGATTCACGTTTTGGTGCGAAGTCTATTTCCACTATCGCAGAATCAAAACGTTTTCCGCTGCACGAAATGCGTGATGATGTCGCATTCCAGATTATCAATGATGAATTATATCTTGATGGCAACGCTCGTCAGAACCTGGCCACTTTCTGCCAGACCTGGGACGACGATAATGTCCATAAGTTGATGGATTTATCCATTAACAAAAACTGGATCGACAAAGAAGAATATCCGCAATCTGCAGCAATCGATCTGCGTTGCGTAAACATGGTTGCCGATCTGTGGCATGCGCCTGCACCGAAAAATGGTCAGGCCGTTGGCACCAACACCATTGGTTCTTCCGAGGCCTGTATGCTCGGCGGGATGGCGATGAAATGGCGTTGGCGCAAGCGTATGGAAGCCGCAGGCAAACCAACGGATAAACCAAACCTGGTGTGCGGTCCGGTACAAATCTGCTGGCATAAATTCGCCCGCTACTGGGATGTGGAGTTGCGTGAGATCCCTATGCGCCCCGGTCAGTTGTTTATGGACCCGAAACGCATGATTGAAGCCTGCGACGAAAATACCATCGGCGTGGTGCCGACTTTCGGCGTGACCTACACCGGTAACTATGAGTTCCCGCAGCCGCTGCACGATGCGCTGGATAAATTCCAGGCCGACACCGGTATCGACATCGACATGCACATCGACGCCGCCAGCGGTGGCTTCCTGGCACCGTTCGTCGCCCCGGATATCGTCTGGGACTTCCGCCTGCCGCGTGTGAAATCGATCAGTGCTTCAGGCCATAAATTCGGTCTGGCTCCGCTGGGCTGCGGCTGGGTTATCTGGCGTGATGAAGAAGCGCTGCCGCAGGAACTGGTGTTCAACGTTGACTACCTCGGCGGTCAGATTGGTACTTTCGCCATCAACTTCTCCCGCCCGGCGGGTCAGGTGATTGCACAGTACTATGAATTCCTGCGCCTCGGTCGTGAAGGCTATACCAAAGTACAGAACGCTTCCTACCAGGTTGCCGCTTATCTGGCGGATGAAATCGCCAAACTGGGGCCGTATGAGTTCATCTGTACCGGTCGCCCGGACGAAGGCATCCCGGCGGTTTGCTTCAAACTGAAAGATGGTGAAGATCCAGGATACACCCTGTACGACCTCTCTGAACGTCTGCGTCTGCGCGGCTGGCAGGTTCCGGCCTTCACTCTCGGCGGTGAAGCCACCGACATCGTGGTGATGCGCATTATGTGTCGTCGCGGCTTCGAAATGGACTTTGCTGAACTGTTGCTGGAAGACTACAAAGCCTCCCTGAAATATCTCAGCGACCACCCGAAACTGCAGGGTATTGCCCAGCAGAACAGCTTTAAACACACCTGATAACGTTTAACGGTAACGGTGTCCCGAAACGAAGCCGTTTCGGGACAATTTCCAAAGTCTGTTCACTGGCATTAGCAACGGAAAATATTGTTCTGAATACGCTTCAGAACAAAACAGGTGCGGTTCCGACAGGAATACCGTTTTAGGGGGATAATATGGCTACATCAGTACAGACAGGTAAAGCTAAGCAGCTCACATTACTCGGATTTTTTGCCATAACGGCATCGATGGTAATGGCTGTTTATGAATACCCTACCTTCGCAACATCGGGCTTTTCATTAGTCTTCTTCCTGCTATTAGGCGGGATTTTATGGTTTATTCCCGTGGGACTTTGTGCTGCGGAAATGGCTACCGTCGACGGCTGGGAAGAAGGTGGCGTCTTCGCCTGGGTATCAAATACTCTGGGGCCGAGATGGGGATTTGCAGCGATCTCATTTGGCTATCTGCAAATCGCCATTGGTTTTATTCCGATGCTCTATTTCGTGTTAGGGGCACTCTCCTACATCCTGAAATGGCCAGCGCTGAATGAAGACCCCATTACCAAAACTATTGCAGCACTCATCATTCTTTGGGCGCTGGCATTAACGCAGTTTGGTGGCACGAAATACACGGCGCGAATTGCTAAAGTTGGCTTCTTCGCCGGTATCCTGTTACCTGCATTTATTTTGATCGCATTAGCGGCTATTTATCTGCACTCCGGTGCCCCCGTTGCTATCGAAATGGATTCGAAGACCTTCTTCCCTGACTTCTCTAAAGTGGGCACTCTGGTTGTATTTGTTGCCTTCATTTTGAGTTATATGGGCGTTGAAGCTTCCGCAACCCACGTCAATGAAATGAGCAACCCCGGGCGCGACTATCCACTGGCTATGTTACTGCTGATGGTGGCGGCAATCTGCTTAAGCTCTGTTGGCGGTTTGTCTATTGCGATGGTCATTCCGGGTAATGAAATCAACCTCTCCGCAGGGGTAATGCAAACCTTTACCGTTCTGATGTCACATGTGGCACCGGAAATTGAGTGGACGGTTCGCGTGATCTCCGCACTGCTGTTGCTGGGTGTTCTGGCGGAAATCGCCTCCTGGATTGTTGGTCCTTCTCGCGGGATGTATGTCACAGCGCAGAAAAACCTGCTGCCAGCGGCATTCGCTAAAATGAACAAAAATGGCGTACCGGTAACGCTGGTCATTTCGCAGCTGGTGATTACTTCTATCGCGTTGATCATCCTCACCAATACCGGTGGCGGTAACAACATGTCCTTCCTGATCGCACTGGCGCTGACGGTGGTGATTTATCTGTGTGCTTATTTCATGCTGTTTATTGGCTACATTGTGTTGGTTCTTAAACATCCTGACTTAAAACGCACATTTAATATCCCTGGTGGTAAAGGGGTGAAGCTGGTCGTGGCTATTGTCGGTCTGCTGACTTCAATTATGGCGTTTATTGTTTCCTTCCTGCCGCCGGATAACATCCAGGGTGACTCTACCGATATGTATGTTGAATTACTGGTCGTTAGTTTCCTGGTGGTACTTGCCCTGCCCTTTATTCTCTATGCTGTTCATGATCGTAAAAGCAAAGCGAATACCGGCGTCACTCTGGAGCCAATCAACAGTCAGAACGCACCAAAAGGTCACTTCTTCCTGCACCCGCGTGCACGTTCACCACACTATATTGTGATGAATGACAAGAAACACTAACCATGTCTGAATGGTTATAAGACAAGGGAGCGATAATTCATCGCTCCCTTTTTCGTGCTTGTTGTCGTATTGACTTAACCGGGATAAGTACGAGAATGAGCGCACATCTGTTTACCGGAAACCAGCACATATGGATATCTGCTCCCGAAACGAGAAATTAGCGATTAGAAGACCAGCGATACTGGTTGCACTGGCACTTTTACTGTGTAGTTGTAAAAGCACGCCTCCAGAGTCCATGGTGACACCACCAGCGGGTTCAAAGCCACCAGCCACGACGCAACAATCGTCACAACCGATGCGTGGCATCTGGCTGGCCACGGTGTCTCGCCTCGACTGGCCACCGGTTTCCTCGGTTAACATTAGTAACCCCACCAGCCGGGCACGTGTACAACAACAGGCGATGATCGACAAACTGGATCATCTGCAGCGTCTCGGCATAAACACGGTCTTTTTCCAGGTCAAGCCGGATGGTACCGCCCTGTGGCCATCGAAAATTTTGCCGTGGTCCGATCTTATGACCGGTAAGATTGGTGAAAATCCGGGTTACGATCCGCTGCAATTTATGCTCGACGAAGCCCACAAGCGTGGGATGAAAGTACACGCCTGGTTTAACCCCTATCGCGTATCGGTTAATACGAAGCCCGGTACTATCAGGGAACTGAATAGCACTCTGTCTCAACAACCGGCGAGCGTCTATGTGCAACACCGCGACTGGATCAGAACGTCCGGCGATCGCTTTGTCCTCGACCCGGGCATCCCTGAGGTTCAGGACTGGATCACATCAATAGTCGCGGAAGTGGTTTCCCGCTATCCAGTAGATGGCGTGCAGTTTGATGACTATTTCTATACTGAGTCACCAGGTTCACGGCTAAATGATAACGAAACGTACCGCAAATACGGCGGCGCATTTGCGTCAAAAGCAGACTGGCGGCGCAACAATACTCAGCAGTTAATTGCGAAGGTATCGCACACCATTAAAAGCATTAAGCCGGAAGTCGAATTTGGCGTTAGCCCGGCAGGCGTGTGGCGTAACCGATCACACGATCCGCTCGGTTCCGATACCCGAGGCGCGGCAGCCTATGACGAATCCTACGCTGATACCCGTCGATGGGTGGAACAAGGGTTGCTGGATTACATTGCTCCCCAAATTTACTGGCCATTCTCACGGAGTGCCGCGCGTTATGACGTGTTGGCAAAATGGTGGGCGGATGTCGTTAAACCGACCAGGACCCGCCTGTATATCGGTATCGCCTTCTATAAAGTGGGTGAACCTTCAAAGATAGAGCCAGACTGGATGATTAACGGCGGCGTACCGGAACTGAAAAAGCAGCTCGATCTTAACGATGCTTTGCCGGAAATTAGCGGCACAATCTTGTTCCGTGAGGACTATCTGAATAAACCGCAGACGCAACAAGCGGTCAGCTATCTGCAAAGTCGTTGGGGCAGTTAAACTCCCATTCTTACTTTGTAACAAGCCGGTGCTTTACCCACTGGCTTGTTACCCTCTTGAACTATCCCACTAGCAATCATGCTTAAATACGTCAAATTAACCACGCAATTAACCACACTTAGTTAAACAGCCATAATCCCCCTAATAAAAATGTATGAATATGAAAAAACATACGATATTCGCTGTCACCGAAAAATAATTACGATGGGCTATACTCTTCTGAAGAACAGTAGCGTAGATTGAAACTGTCCTAAGTCGCTTATTTCTTTTCAGTATATCTTCATATTTCAGGAGAATATGGTGCAGTTAGTCGATCTCGCACGTTGTGTTTGGTTGATTTTGGCCTGCGGTTTAACCATAAAGGTCGACATTATTTTAAAGCCGCAAACGGCGAGGATATTGCCCTCTCACTTTCCATCGGTGCCGCCATGTTTAATGGTCATCCTGACTATGAGCGCCTCATTCAAATAGCTGATGAAGCTCTGTATATCGCCAAAAGACGAGGTAGAAACCGTGTTGAACTCTGTAAAGCCAGTCTTTAGATGCGCCAGGATGCAGAGGTAATCATGAAGCTAACCGATGCGGATAATGCCGCCGATGGCATTTTTTTCCCCGCCCTTGAGCAAAACATGATGGGCGCGGTGTTAATTAACGAAAATGATGAAGTGATGTTTTTCAACCCCGCAGCAGAGAAGCTCTGGGGGTACAAACGTGAAGAAGTCATTGGCAATAACATTGATATGCTGATTCCGCGGGATTTGCGTCCTGCGCATCCTCAATACATTCGTCACAACCGTGAAGGTGGTAAAGCGCGCGTCGAGGGGATGAGTCGGGAGCTGCAGCTGGAGAAAAAAGACGGCAGTAAAATCTGGACCCGTTTTGCGCTATCGAAAGTGAGCGCCGAGGGGAAAGTTTATTACCTGGCGCTGGTACGGGATGCCAGCGTAGAAATGGCGCAAAAAGAACAGACCCGACAATTGATTATTGCCGTTGACCATCTCGACCGACCGGTGATTGTCCTCGATCCGGAACGCCATATTGTGCAGTGCAATCGCGCATTTACCGAAATGTTTGGTTACTGCATTAACGAAGCCAGCGGTATGCAGCCCGATACACTCCTGAACATTCCAGAATTCCCTGCTGATAACCGTATTCGTTTACAACAGTTGCTATGGAAAACCGCCCGCGATCAGGACGAATTTCTGCTGTTGACGCGCACCGGTGAAAAAATCTGGATTAAAGCCTCTATCAGCCCGGTTTATGACGTGCTCGCGCATCTGCAGAACCTGGTAATGACATTCTCGGATATCACCGAAGAAAGGCAAATCCGCCAGCTTGAAGGCAATATTCTCGCCGCCATGTGCAGCAGCCCCCCATTTCATGAAATGGGGGAAATCATTTGTCGTAACATCGAATGTGTTCTCAACGAATCGCATGTTTCGCTGTTCGCGCTGCGCAACGGGATGCCGATACACTGGGCGTCATCTTCGCACGGTGCAGAAGTTCAAAATGCGCAAAGCTGGTCAGCGACCATTCGTCAGCGCGATGGCGCGCCTGCGGGGATCCTGCAAATTAAAACCTCGTCAGGAGCAGAAACCAGCGCCTTTATCGAACGCGTGGCAGATATCAGCCAGCATATGGCCGCGCTGGCGCTGGAACAGGAAAAAAGCCGTCAGCATATTGAACAACTCATCCAATTTGATCCGATGACCGGTTTGCCAAATCGCAATAACCTGCACAATTACCTCGATGACCTGGTCGACAAAGCCGTCTCTCCGGTGGTGTATCTCATCGGTGTTGACCATATTC
Organism: Escherichia sp. E.sYA108; assembly: GCF_011754335.1. Classification (NCBI taxonomy): domain Bacteria; kingdom Pseudomonadati; phylum Pseudomonadota; class Gammaproteobacteria; order Enterobacterales; family Enterobacteriaceae; genus Escherichia; species Escherichia sp. E.sYA108. The sequence goes on from NZ_JAAQVZ010000001.1 coordinate 2,589,116, forward strand.
AGGATGTGATTGATAGCCTTGGCTATGCGTGGGCCGATCAGGCATTGCTGGAAGTGGTCAATCGCTTTCGTGAAAAACTCAAACCGGATCAGTATCTCTGTCGTATTGAAGGTGCGTCTTTTGTCCTCGTGAGCCTGGAAAACGATGTCAGTAACATTACCCAGATCGCTGATGAGCTACGGAATGTGGTCAGCAAGCCGATAATGATTGACGATAAACCATTCCCGCTCACCTTGAGCATTGGCATCAGCTACGACGAGGGTAAAAACCGCGATTACCTGCTCTCCACTGCTCACAATGCAATGGATTTTATTCGCAAAAATGGCGGTAACGGCTGGCAGTTCTTCAGCCCGGCGATGAACGAAATGGTAAAAGAGCGTTTGGTTTTAGGCGCAGCGCTAAAAGAAGCGATTAGCAATAACCAACTTAAACTGGTTTATCAGCCGCAAATCTTCGCAGAAACGGGTGAACTGTACGGCATCGAAGCCCTTGCTCGCTGGTACGATCCCCTGCATGGTCATGTGCCCCCTTCACGGTTTATTCCTCTCGCAGAAGAGATTGGTGAAATCGAAAATATTGGGCGCTGGGTCATCGCGGAAGCTTGCCGTCAGTTAGCAGAATGGCGTAGCCAGAATATTCATATCCCGGCGTTATCCGTTAACTTGTCTGCGCTGCACTTTCGCAGTAATCAGCTGCCTAATCAGGTATCTGATGCAATGCACGCCTGGGGTATTGACGGCCACCAGCTGACGGTGGAAATCACGGAAAGCATGATGATGGAACACGATACCGAAATCTTTAAGCGCATTCAGATCCTGCGCGATATGGGCATCGGTTTATCGGTAGATGATTTTGGTACAGGCTTTTCCGGATTATCCCGCTTAGTCAGTCTTCCGGTAACGGAAATCAAAATTGATAAAAGTTTTGTCGATCGTTGTCTGACCGAAAAACGCATCCTTGCCTTACTCGAAGCCATTACCAGCATTGGGCAAAGCCTCAATTTAACCGTCGTGGCGGAAGGCATCGAAACCAAAGAGCAATTTGAGATGCTACACAAGATCCACTGTCGCGTTATTCAGGGATATTTCTTTTCCCGCCCCCTGCCCGCCGAAGAAATTCCAGGCTGGATGAGCAGCGTGTTACCGCTGAAAATCTGATAAATTCCTCTCGCCCGCACTCGCGGGTTTTTATTTAACGTGACACTGTCACTTAAATACTGTGATTTCCGCTACGTTTAGTTGGACAACGACAACGCATAGCCATGTCACAACAATCCCTTCTCAGCCTGATGTGATTGGCTGACGCCTCAGGCATTCACGCGCCTGAGGCGTCATCCGGCAACGCTTTACGATTTCAACTGGTAATCCAGCGTAATTTCCGCTTTCAGTACCTGAGAAACCGGGCATCCTGCTTTTGCTTTCTGGATAATGACGTCAAAGGTGGAGGCATCAATACCCGGCACCGCAACTTCGCTCTTCAGTGCGATTTTAGTAATCGCAAAACCGGCATCCACTTTATCCAGCGAGACATCGGCGGTGGTATCAATCGATGTTGGCGTGAATCCCGCTTCCCCCAGCATTAATGAAAGCGCCATTGAGAAACATGCGGCATGCGCTGCGCCAATCAGTTCTTCAGGGTTGGTTCCTTTTTCGCCTTCAAAACGCGTGTTAAATCCATACGGCTGTTGGTTCAGCACGCCGCTCTCAGTAGATACTGTTCCCTTCCCGCGTTTGATATCGCCTTCCCAGTGTGCCTGACCTTTCTTATGGATTGTCATTGTTGCTCTCCTGTGGGCTTAAAAAGGAAATTATAGACTACGTGAGAAACAGCACGAGGATAAGCAGGATAATCCGAATAAAATCCGGCGAAAATATAATTCCTGCACTTAAATTAAATTTCCACAATAGATAACCGGAAATATATAACTCAAGAGATATTGCATCAATATCAATCAACTCGTCACAATAATAATACCTATCAATATCATGGAGTTAAAATATAAAAATCATCAACCAGGACTAATCTTAACAACGAAGCGGCAAATATTTGCCATGCTGAATGTGCTTTATAAATCTGCGATCCGTAGCAGACACCATAAATACACAGACACGGAGAATCACTATGTTTACTTATTATCAGGCAGAAAATTCAACAGCAGAACCCGCTCTGGTTAATGCCATTGAGCAAGGCCTTCGGGCAGAGCACGGTGTTGTCACTGAAGATGACATTCTCATGGAGCTGACCAAATGGGTGGAAGCTTCTGATAACGACATCCTCAGTGATATCTACCAGCAAACGATCAATTATGTGGTCAGTGGTCAGCACCCTACGCTTTAAGGTGCTATGCTTGATCGGCAACCTAATTTAGGGGTTTAGCACGTGTTTCTTCGCTACGGCGATGTTGTCCTTAAAACTAGCAACAGGATTGAGGAGTTAAAATGAAATCGAACCGTCAGGCACGTCATATTCTTGGACTGGACCATAAAATTTCTAACCAGCGCAAAATAGTTACCGAAGGTGACAAATCCAGCGTGGTAAATAATCCCACCGGCAGAAAACGCCCCGCTGAAAAGTAATTCATAACCATCAGTCCTCAATGACGATTAAACACCATTGCCTGCGCAATGGTGTTTTTGTTTTTATCTGCTTTATACTTGGTACTTGACGCCCTGGCGGTAATGCAAAGACGATAAAAGCCCCCAGGGATGGATATTCAAAAAAGAGTGAGTGACATGGAACCAAAAACAAAAAAACAGCGTTCGCTTTATATCCCTTACGCTGGCCCTGTATTGCTGGAATTTCCGTTGTTGAATAAAGGCAGCGCCTTCAGCATGGAAGAACGCCGTAACTTCAACCTGCTGGGGTTACTGCCGGAAGTGGTCGAAACCATCGAAGAACAAGCGGAACGAGCATGGATCCAGTATCAGGGATTCAAAACCGAAATCGACAAACACATCTACCTGCGTAACATCCAGGACACTAACGAAACCCTCTTCTACCGTCTGGTAAACAATCATCTTGATGAGATGATGCCAGTCATTTACACCCCAACCGTCGGCGCAGCCTGTGAGCGTTTTTCTGAGATCTACCGCCGTTCACGCGGTGTGTTTATCTCTTACCAGAACCGCCACAATATGGACGATATTCTGCAAAACGTACCAAACCATAATATCAAAGTGATTGTGGTGACTGACGGCGAACGTATTCTGGGGCTTGGTGACCAGGGCATCGGCGGGATGGGCATTCCGATCGGTAAACTGTCGCTCTATACCGCCTGTGGCGGCATCAGTCCGGCCTATACCCTTCCGGTGGTGCTGGATGTCGGCACCAACAACCAACAGCTGCTTAACGATCCGCTGTATATGGGCTGGCGTAATCCGCGTATCACTGACGACGAATACTATGAATTTGTTGATGAATTTATCCAGGCTGTGAAACAACGCTGGCCGGACGTACTGTTGCAGTTTGAAGACTTCGCACAAAAAAATGCGATGCCGTTACTTAACCGCTATCGCAATGAAATTTGTTCTTTTAACGATGACATTCAGGGCACCGCGGCGGTAACAGTCGGCACACTGATCGCAGCCAGCCGCGCGGCAGGTGGTCAGTTAAGCGAGAAAAAAATCGTCTTCCTTGGCGCAGGTTCAGCGGGATGCGGCATTGCCGAAATGATCATCGCCCAGACCCAGCGCGAAGGATTAAGCGAGGAAGCGGCGCGGCAGAAAGTCTTTATGGTCGATCGCTTTGGCCTGCTGACCGACAAGATGCCGAACCTGCTGCCTTTCCAGACCAAACTGGTGCAGAAGCGCGAAAATCTCAGTGACTGGGATACCGACAGCGATGTGCTGTCACTGCTGGATGTGGTGCGTAATGTAAAACCAGATATTCTGATTGGCGTCTCAGGACAGACCGGGCTGTTTACGGAAGAGATCATCCGTGAGATGCATAAACACTGTCCGCGTCCGATCGTGATGCCGCTGTCTAACCCGACGTCACGCGTGGAAGCCACACCGCAGGACATTATCGCCTGGACTGAAGGTAACGCGCTGGTCGCCACTGGCAGTCCGTTTAATCCAGTGGTATGGAAAGATAAAATCTACCCTATAGCCCAGTGCAACAACGCCTTTATTTTCCCGGGCATCGGGCTGGGTGTTATTGCTTCCGGCGCGTCACGTATCACCGATGAGATGCTGATGTCGGCAAGTGAAATGCTTGCTCAGTATTCGCCGCTGGTCCTGAACGGCGAAGGTCTGGTACTGCCGGAACTGAAAGATATTCAGAAAGTCTCCCGCGCAATTGCCTTTGCGGTTGGCAAAATGGCGCAGCAGCAAGGCGTGGCGGTGAAAACGTCTGCCGAAGCTCTGCAACAGGCCATTGATGATAATTTCTGGCACGCCGAATACCGCGACTACCGCCGTACCTCCATCTAAGCCTGCGCCCGGTAGTGAAGGCTACCGGGCAATTTTCCTCTCCCTTTTTCAGATCTCATCCATACTGGGTAGTGGCGAATAAATCTCATTTGCCTCACCTGCTATGCAGAACATCATCCGAAAAGGAGGAACTATGAAGGCTGCAGTTGTTACGAAGGATCATCATGTTGACGTTACGGATAAAACACTGCGCTCACTGAAACATGGCGAAGCCCTGCTGAAAATGGAGTGTTGTGGTGTATGTCATACCGATCTTCATGTTAAGAATGGCGATTTTGGTGACAAAACCGGCGTGATTCTGGGACACGAAGGTATTGGTGTGGTGGCAGAAGTTGGCCCTGGTGTTACTTCATTAAAACCAGGCGATCGTGCCAGCGTGGCGTGGTTCTATGAAGGATGCGGTCATTGCGAATACTGTAACAGTGGTAACGAAACGCTCTGCCGTTCAGTAAAAAATGCCGGATACAGCGTTGATGGCGGGATGGCGGAAGAGTGCATCGTGGTCGCCGATTACGCGGTAAAAGTGCCAGATGGTCTGGACTCGGCGGCGGCCAGCAGCATTACCTGTGCGGGGGTCACTACCTACAAAGCCGTTAAGCTGTCAAAAATTCGTCCAGGACAGTGGATTGCTATCTACGGTCTTGGCGGTCTGGGTAACCTCGCCCTGCAATACGCGAAGAATGTCTTTAACGCCAAAGTGATCGCCATTGATGTCAATGATGAACAGTTAAAACTGGCAACCGAAATGGGTGCAGATTTAGCGATTAACTCACGCACCGAAGACGCCGCCAGAATTGTGCAGGAGAAAGCCGGTGGCGCTCACGCAGCGGTGGTGACAGCGGTAGCTAAAGCTGCGTTTAACTCGGCGGTGGATGCTGTCCGTGCAGGTGGTCGTGTCGTGGCTGTCGGTCTGCCGCCGGAGTCTATGAGCCTGGACATCCCACGGCTGGTGCTGGATGGTATTGAAGTGGTCGGTTCGCTGGTCGGCACGCGTCAGGATCTAACCGAAGCCTTCCAGTTTGCCGCCGAAGGCAAAGTGGTGCCGAAAGTCGCCCTGCGTCCGTTAGCGGACATCAACACCATCTTTACCGAGATGGAAGAAGGCAAAATCCGTGGCCGTATGGTGATTGATTTCCGTCGCTAAGAGGTCTTTGCTGCGACTGCCATGTTCGGGTCGCAGCCTGTTTTGCGAGACGCTTTCCGCAATTTCACTCTTCTTCTTTTCCTCCCCCATCTTTCCCCTCACAATTCGCGAAAACGTAGCGAAATTTGTTGCGCTGCACGGAACAATAGTGATAGTGTTCCTTTCGAGGGAACAAGGATGAAGAGATGATAATGAATTTCAGACACAAGGGATTGCGTGACTTGTTTCTTCTCGGCAAAACCTCCGGCGTTATACCGACGCAAGTCAAACGATTACGCCACCGACTCGCTGTGATTGATGCAGCATGCTGTCTTGCTGATATCGATATGCCCGGTTACCGACTACATCCGTTAAGCGGCGATCGCGATGGAATTTGGGCGATATCTGTCTCGGGTAACTGGCGAATCACATTTGAATTCGTCAATGGCGATGCATACATACTGGATTACGAGGACTATCACTGATGAAAATGGCCAATCATCCCCGCCCGGGGGACATTATTCAGGAATCACTGGACGAACTTAATGTCAGCCTGCGCGAGTTTGCCAGAGCAATGGAAATTGCGCCCTCTACGGCAAGTCGATTGCTGACCGGAAAAGCAGCTTTGACGCCAGAAATGGCAATAAAACTGTCTGTGGTGATCGGCAGTTCGCCGCAAATGTGGCTGAATCTGCAAAATGCCTGGAGTCTGGCAGAGGCAGAAAAAACAGTGGATGTGTCGCGACTGCGCCGTCTGGTTACGCAATAAAAAAATGGCACCTTATAAAGCGCCATTTGAAACTGATGACAAACGCAACATTGCCCGATGCGCTACGCCTATCAGGCCTACACGTTCGCTGCAATCTCCTGGATTTGAACGGTTTGTAGGCCGGATAAGGCGTTCACGCCGCATCCGGCATGAACAAAGTGCACGTTGTCTACAATAAAAAAATGGCGCCTTTTACAGCGCCATTTTCAGCTTAAAGCTCAAAAGAGATTATATCCCTTCTTCACTCTCTTTTTTCGCTTCTGCCTTCTCGATTTCACGATACCAGCGCGGATGGTGTTTCTTCGCCCAGCGACGGCTCACCTTCCCTTCGATCATCCCTTTAATCGATCCTTTTACCCAGAATGCCATATACATATGGATCAGGATGGCGTGGATCAGGATGATACCCGCAGCCGCATGGATCAGCAGGCTATAACGGACAACCTGTATCGGGAAGTACTGCGCAAAGTACGGACGCCAGATAATCACTCCGGTCACCAGCAGCACGAAAATCATGCTCATGATTGACCAGAACATCATCTTTTGCCCGGCGTTGTACTTACCGACATCCGCCACTTTGTGCTCATTGCCTTTTAATACTTCGACAATGTTCAACAGCCACGGAATATCTTTCTTATCCGGGATGTTGTGATGCACAAAACGCACAAACATAAACATCAGCGCGACGAAAATCGCAATGCCGAAGAACGGGTGCAAAATGCGCCCCATCTGCGGCGTACCGAAGGTTTGCGTCAGCCATTGCAGCGTCGGGAAGAAGAACGAAATCCCGGACAGCGCCACCAGGAAGAAGCAAATCACCACGGTCCAGTGACAGGCGCGATCAATAAATTTGGTGCGCACAATCATTTTCGACTTACTCATGATTTCCCTCCTCGTCATCGTCCACTTCCTTATTCGGGCCAATACCGATGTAGTGGAAAATCAACCCGGCAAAAGTGGCAATAAAGCCAGCCGCTGCCAGCGGTTTCAACGCGCCTTTCCACAGGCTTACCGAGGTATCGATCTTCGGATCTTTCGGCAGACCATGATACAGCTCCGGCTGATCGGCATGATGCAGCACGTACATAACGTGCGTACCACCGACCCCTTCCGGGTTGTAGACGCCAGCATGTTCGTAACCACGCGCTTTCAGTTTCGCTACGCGCTGTTCCGCCAGCTCCAGCATCTCCTTCTTGGTGCCGAAGTGGATAGCCCCGGTCGGACAGGTTTTCACACAAGCCGGTTCCTGGCCGACGCTGACGCGATCGACGCAGAGGGTGCATTTATATACCCGGTTATCCTCTTTGTTGAGGCGCGGAATATTAAACGGACAACCGGCAATGCAGTAACCACAGCCGATGCAATTTTCCGACTGGAAATCGACAATCCCGTTAGCGTACTGAATGATTGCACCAGCAGACGGGCACGCCTTCAGGCAGCCCGGATCTTCACAGTGCATACAGCCGTCTTTACGGATCAGCCACTCCAGCTTGCCGTTCTGTTCGGTTTCGCTAAAGCGCATCACCGTCCAGGACTTGGCGCTCAGATCGGCGGGGTTATCGTAAACCCCGACGCAGTGCCCCACTTCATCACGGATGTCGTTCCACTCCGAACACGCCACCTGACAGGCTTTACAGCCGATACAGGTGGAAACGTCGATAAGTTTCGCTACTTCTGCTTTGTAATCACGCACCTGAGAAGGCGGCGTGATGGAGTTAGTTGCGGACCTTTTGATAATGTCCTGCGTTTCCATAGCCATCTGTTCGCCCCCTTACGCCTTCTCGATGTTGACTAAGAACGCTTTATATTCCGGCGTTTGCGAGTTTGCATCACCGACATTCGGCGTCAGAGTGTTAGCGATATAACCTTTACGCGCGACACCCTCAAAGCCCCAGTGGATTGGAATACCCACCGTTTCAACCTGCTGACCGTTTACATTCAGCGGTTTCAGACGGCGCGTTACCACCGCCACCGCGCGGATAAAGCCACGCTTGCTTGAGACAGTGACACGATCGCCATTATTAATGCCTTTCGCCGCCGCCAGCGTTTCGCTGATTTCCACAAACTGTTCCGGCTGAGCAATTGCGTTGAGCAATGCGTGCTTGGTCCAGGTGTGGAAGTGCTCCGTCAGACGATAGGTCGTACCCACATACGGGAACTGCTCTTTTTTACCCATCCGCAGTGCGTCTTGTTCATACAGACGAACAACCGGGTTAGACACCACGTTCGGATGCAACGGGTTAGTGCCCAGCGGCGTTTCAATTGGCTCGTAGTGTTCCGGGAACGGACCTTCCGCCATTTTGTTGATGGCAAACAGGCGTCCCATCCCTTCCGGCTGCATGATAAACGGTCCGGTTGGTGTACCTGGCGCGGCATTGCCGAAGTCCGGAATATCGTTACCCGTCCACTTGCTGCCGTTCCACTGGATCAGCATCCGTTTCGGATCCCACGGTTTACCGTTGATATCCGCCGAAGCACGGTTGTAGAGTACGCGACGGTTGAGCGGCCACGCCCAGGCCCATCCCAGCGTATTCCCCAGACCAGATGGGTCGGAGTTATCGCGGTTAGCCATCTGGTTGCCCTGCTCTGTCCAGCTACCGGTGTAGATCCAGCAAGACGATGCGGTTGTACCGTCATCACGCAGATGCGCAAAGCTACTCAGCAACTGACCTTTCTTCGCAATCAGCACGCCATTGGCATCATAGAGATCTTCCAGCGCGTAGCCGTTGTTCTCTTTAGCTACTTCGTCAGATTGCGGTTCGTGCGGCTGCTTGTAGTTCCAGCTCATCTTTATCAGCGGTTCTACGCCTTTACCACCCTCGGCCTGGTACAGCTCGCGCAGATGATGGTAGATACCCGCCAGAATTTCGCCGTCGTTACGTGCTTCGCCCGGCGCGTCCTGACCTTTCCAGTGCCACTGCAACCAGCGACCGGAGTTAGCGATAGAACCATCTTCTTCAGCAAAGCAGGTCGAAGGCAGACGGAATACTTCAGTCTGAATAGATGCCGGATCGACATCGTTCGACTCGCCGTGGTTCTGCCAGAAGGTAGAGGTTTCAGTCACCAGCGGATCGATAACCACCATGTACTTCAGCTTGCTCAGGCAGCTCACCACTTTGTTTTTGTCCGGGAAGGACGCAACCGGGTTAAAGCCCTGGCAGAAATAACCGGTGACTTTACCTTCATCCATCATGTTGAAATACTTGATGACGTCGTAGGTCTGGTCCCACTTCGGCAGCCAGTCGTAGCCCCAGTTGTTCTCTTTCTGCGCGGCATCGCCGTAGAAAGATTTCATCAGGCTAACGAAAAACTTCGGATAGTTGCTCCAGTAGTTCACCTGATCAGCCAGCGTCGCTTTCGGCGTGTTCGCTTCCAGATACGACTGCAAATCAACCTGTTTTTCTGACGGCAGCGTCAGATAACCTGGCAGGCTGGTAGAGAGCAGGCCTAAGTCAGTCAGGCCCTGAATGTTGGAGTGACCACGCAATGCGTTCACGCCGCCACCGGCCATACCCATGTTACCGAGCAGCAACTGGATCATCGCCATCGTACGGATGTTCTGCGCACCCACGGTGTGCTGCGTCCAGCCCAGCGCGTACAGGAAGGTGGTTGTGCGATCCGGTGCGCTGGTGGAGGCCAGCACTTCACACACTTTCAGGAAGTCGGCTTTTGGCGTACCGCAAATGTTTTCTACTACGTCCGGCGTGTAGCGGGAAACGTGCGCTTTCAGCAGATTCCATACACAGCGCGGATGAGTCAGCGTGTCATCGCGTTTCGCATAGCCGTTTTCATCGAACTGATAGTTCCAGGACGACTTATCGTATTGACGTTTTTCAGCGTCGTAGCCGCTGAACAGACCGTCTTCGAAAGCAAAATCATCACGCACCAACAGGCTGGCGTTGGTGTAATGCTTAACGTATTCGGCGTTGATTTTGTTGTTTTCGATCAGGTAGCGCAAAACGCCAGACAGGAACGTAATGTCCGTACCGGAACGAATAGGTGCGTAAATATCCGCCACAGAAGCGGTACGCGTAAAACGGGGATCGACAACGATCAAGGTTGCATCGTTGTTGTTTTTCGCTTCCATCGCCCAGCGGAAACCGACGGGATGCGCTTCAGCAGCGTTACCGCCCATCACCATTACGACGTTAGCGTTTTTGATATCCACCCAGTGGTTGGTCATCGCACCGCGACCAAATGTTGGAGCAAGACTTGCTACCGTTGGTCCGTGTCAGACGCGCGCCTGGTTGTCTACCGCCAGCATCCCGAGGGAGCGGGCAAATTTTTGAGTCAGCATCCCGGTTTCGTTGCTGGCACCGGAAGCACACAGCATACCGGTAGAAAGCCAACGGTTTACCGTTACGCCCTGCTCGTTCTTTTCAATAAAGTTAGCGTCACGGTCGGCTTTCATCAGCTTCGCAATACGGGAGAATGCTTCTTCCCAGCTAATGCGCTGCCATTTGTCAGAACCTGGCGCACGATATTCCGGGTAGCGCAGACGGTTTTCGCTGTTGACGTAATCCAGCAAACCGGCCCCTTTCGGGCACAGCGCACCACGGCTTACCGGATGATCCGGGTCACCTTCAATGTGATAAATCGCTTCTCTGGCGTTTTTCGCGCCATCACCCAGGCTATACATCAATAGCCCGCAACCTACGGAACAGTATGTGCAGGTGTTACGGATCTCTTTCGCGCGTAATAATTTGTAGTTTCGCGCCTGAGCCAGTGCTTGCTTCGGGGCAAAGCCCAATGCTGCTACTGTTGTTCCCGCCATACCGCCCGCGCAGATTTTAAAAAATTGTCTGCGACTGACGTCCATTGCTTTCCTCTTTTTTCAGGGGTATTACTGCGCGAGGAAACTAACAGTAAAATTCTGAATCTTTTTGCGCGAAATCAAAAAGAACACGTGTTTGCCACAAAATAATCCGCCTGCGCAAATTGACCTACCTCAATAGCGGTAGAAAAACGCACCACTGCCTGACAGGCCAGTTAAAAAAAATGCTATAAAATTCAGCTTAATTTTTAACGGCAAGAGAGACAAAACAGCGAGCATGACACGACAAAAAGCAACGCTCATAGGGCTAATAGCGATCGTCCTGTGGAGCACGATGGTAGGATTGATTCGCGGTGTCAGTGAGGGACTCGGCCCGGTCGGCGGCGCAGCTGCTATCTATTCATTAAGCGGGCTGCTGTTAATCTTCACGGTTGGATTTCCGCGTATTCGGCAGATCCCGAAAGGCTATTTACTCGCCGGGAGTCTGTTATTCGTCAGCTATGAAATCTGTCTGGCGCTTTCCTTAGGGTATGCGGCGACCCGTCATCAGGCGATTGAAGTGGGGATGGTGAACTATCTATGGCCCAGCCTGACAATTCTCTTTGCCATTCTGTTTAATGGTCAGAAAACCAACTGGCTGATTGTACCAGGATTATTATTAGCCCTGGTCGGCGTCTGCTGGGTGTTAGGCGGTGACAATGGGTTACATTATGATCAAATTATTAATAATATCACCACCAGCCCATTGAGTTATTTCCTGGCGTTCATTGGGGCGTTTATCTGGGCAGCCTACTGCACAGTAACGAATAAATACGCACGTGGATTTAACGGAATTACCGTTTTTGTCCTGCTAACGGGAGCAAGTCTGTGGGTTTACTATTTTCTTACGCCACAACCAGAAATGGTATTTAGCACGCCCGTCATGATTAAACTCATCTCTGCGGCATTTACCTTAGGATTTGCTTATGCTGCATGGAATGTCGGTATATTACATGGCAACGTCACCATAATGGCGGTAGGTTCGTATTTTACGCCCGTCCTTTCCTCAGCACTTGCAGCCGTGTTACTCAGCGCCCCGCTGTCGTTCTCGTTCTGGCAAGGCGCGCTAATGGTCTGCGGCGGTTCCCTGCTCTGCTGGCTGGCGACACGTCGTGGCTAAAATAATTGTCGGGTCTACGGCCCGGCAGTTAATCAGATAAATTCTGACAATATTAAAAAATAAATTTCAAATACCAGAAAGCCATTTTAGTTACATTTAGTAACACATATCTGTCTGTTTAATCCACATTCTGCCCCCGCAGTTACGCTTTCTTATCTATTCTTCTAATCAGCACTTCACCTGATTCATCCTTAATTCTAATAACTGGCTATTGCGCCTTACCTCCTGTTTTGTCTTTTTTTCATTACCAATGTGTGCATGTGAGGAACAATATGGCACTGCAAAATGAGAAAAATAGTCGTTATCTTTTACGCGACTGGAAACCAGAAAATCCGGCCTTCTGGGAAAATAAAGGAAAGCATATTGCACGAAGAAACCTCTGGATATCAGTCAGTTGCCTACTTTTTGCCTTCTGTGTCTGGATGCTATTTAGCGCAGTTACTGTTAATCTCAATAAAATCGGTTTTAATTTCACTACCGATCAACTCTTTTTATTAACCGCATTACCCTCCGTTTCTGGCGCATTATTGCGTGTTCCCTACTCCTTTATGGTGCCTATATTCGGTGGACGCCGATGGACGGTTTTTAGTACTGCAATCCTGATTATTCCTTGCGTCTGGCTCGGAATTGCCGTGCAGAATCCGAATACTCCTTTTGGGATATTTATCGTTATCGCTTTGCTATGCGGTTTTGCAGGTGCGAACTTTGCTTCGAGCATGGGCAATATCAGTTTCTTCTTTCCAAAAGCCAAACAAGGGAGCGCTCTTGGGATTAATGGCGGATTAGGAAACTTAGGTGTAAGTGTGATGCAGCTGGTTGCACCGCTGGTCATTTTTGTCCCCGTATTTGCCTTTCTCGGCGTCAATGGCGTACCGCAGGCCGACGGTTCGGTGATGTCGCTGGCGAATGCCGCATGGATTTGGGTACCATTACTGGCGATTGCCACGATCGCCGCCTGGTCAGGGATGAATGATATCGCCAGTTCACGCGCCTCAATTGCCGACCAGCTCCCTGTCTTACAACGCCTGCATCTCTGGCTGCTGAGCCTGCTTTATCTTGCCACCTTCGGTTCGTTTATCGGTTTTTCTGCGGGTTTTGCCATGCTGGCAAAAACCCAGTTCCCGGATGTGAATATTCTGCGCCTGGCGTTCTTTGGCCCATTTATCGGTGCCATCGCGCGATCGGTTGGTGGTGCTATTTCCGATAAATTCGGCGGCGTGCGGGTAACGTTGATCAACTTCATTTTTATGGCGATTTTCAGCGCCCTGCTGTTCCTTACCTTACCGGGCACAGGCTCCGGTAATTTCATCGCATTTTACGCCGTATTTATGGGGCTGTTTCTGACCGCGGGTCTGGGAAGTGGTTCTACTTTCCAGATGATCGCCGTCATCTTTCGCCAGATAACAATTTATCGGGTGAAGATGAAAGGCGGTAGTGATGAGCAAGCTCAAAGAGAAGCCGTCACCGAAACGGCAGCCGCTCTGGGCTTTATCTCAGCCATTGGCGCAGTGGGCGGCTTTTTTATTCCGCAGGCGTTTGGCATGTCGCTCAATATGACCGGCTCTCCGGTGGGCGCGATGAAAGTGTTTTTAATCTTCTACATCGTTTGTGTGCTACTGACCTGGCTGATTTATGGTCGGCGGAAGTTCAGCCAAAAATAAGAGATCGATGCCTGACACGTCTTATCAGGCTACAACCGTGTCTCATCCGACAAGGCATCAGATCCCAATTCATTCCTGGAGCAGGAGTTATGTCATGAGTAAACTTTTGGATCGCTTTCGCTACTTCAAACAAAAGGGCGAAACCTTTGCCGATGGTCACGGACAGGTGATGCATAGCAACCGCGACTGGGAGGACAGCTATCGCCAGCGTTGGCAGTTCGACAAAATCGTGCGTTCCACCCACGGTGTTAACTGTACAGGCTCCTGTAGCTGGAAAATCTACGTTAAAAATGGTCTGGTGACCTGGGAAATCCAACAGACCGACTACCCGCGCACTCACCCTGACCTGCCAAATCACGAACCTCGCGGCTGCCCGCGTGGCGCAAGTTACTCCTGGTATCTCTACAGCGCTAACCGCCTGAAATACCCGCTCATTCGTAAACGACTGATTGAACTGTGGCGCGAAGCCCTCAAGCAACACAGCGATCCGGTACTGGCGTGGGCATCGATTATGAACGATCCGCAAAAGTGCCTGAGCTACAAACAAGTACGTGGACGCGGCGGCTTTATCCGCTCCAACTGGCAGGAGCTAAACCAGCTGATTGCCGCTGCTAACGTCTGGACCATCAAAACTTACGGCCCGGATCGCGTTGCCGGTTTCTCGCCGATCCCGGCGATGTCGATGGTTTCTTACGCCGCCGGAACACGTTATCTGTCGCTGTTAGGTGGCACCTGTTTAAGCTTCTACGACTGGTATTGCGACCTGCCGCCCGCCTCGCCGATGACCTGGGGCGAGCAAACCGACGTACCGGAATCTGCCGACTGGTATAACTCCAGTTACATCATCGCCTGGGGGTCTAACGTACCGCAGACACGTACGCCGGACGCCCATTTCTTTACCGAAGTACGCTACAAAGGCACTAAAACCATCGCCATTACCCCTGACTACTCTGAAGTGGCCAAATTGTGCGACCAGTGGCTGGCACCGAAACAAGGCACTGATAGTGCCCTGGCAATGGCAATGGGCCATGTCATTTTAAAAGAGTTTCATCTCGATAATCCCAGCGATTATTTTATCAACTACTGCCGCCGCTACAGCGACATGCCTATGCTGGTAATGCTGGAACCTCGCGACGACGGCAGCTACGTTCCCGGGCGCATGGTCCGCGCATCTGACCTGGTGGATGGACTGGGCGAAAGCAATAATCCGCAGTGGAAAACCGTGGCAGTTAATACCGCAGGTGAACTGGTGGTGCCTAACGGTTCGATTGGTTTTCGCTGGGGAGAAAAAGGCAAATGGAATCTGGAATCCATTGCCGCCGGTACGGAAACCGAATTGTCGTTAACTCTGCTCGGTCAACATGATGCCGTTGCAGGCGTGGCCTTCCCCTACTTTGGCGGCATTGAAAATCCGCATTTTCGCCGCGTAAAACACAATCCGGTCCTGGTGCGCCAATTGCCCGTTAAAAACCTGACATTAGCCGATGGCAACACCTGTCCGGTCGTCAGCGTTTATGATTTGGTACTGGCGAATTATGGCCTCGATCGCGGGCTGGAAGATGAAAACAGCGCGAAAGATTACGCTGAAATCAAACCTTATACCCCTGCCTGGGGCGAGCAAATTACCGGCGTTCCGCGCCAGTATATTGAAACCATCGCCCGTGAATTTGCCGATACCGCCCATAAAACGCATGGGCGCTCGATGATTATTCTCGGCGCAGGTGTTAACCACTGGTATCACATGGACATGAACTACCGCGGGATGATCAATATGCTGATCTTCTGCGGTTGTGTCGGACAAAGCGGTGGCGGCTGGGCGCACTATGTCGGTCAGGAAAAACTGCGCCCGCAAACCGGCTGGCTGCCTCTGGCCTTTGCGCTCGACTGGAACCGGCCACCGCGCCAGATGAACAGCACCTCGTTTTTCTACAATCACTCCAGCCAGTGGCGCTATGAAAAAGTCACCGCGCAGGAATTGCTCTCACCGCTCGCCGATGCCAGTAAATACAGCGGTCACCTGATTGATTTCAACGTTCGCGCCGAACGTATGGGCTGGCTCCCTTCTGCGCCGCAGCTGGGGCGTAACCCGCTCTCCCTGAAAGCTGAAGCCGACAAGGCCGGATTATCCCCCACAGAATTTACCGCCCAGGCGCTGAAATCGGGCGATTTACGTATGGCCTGCGAACAACCAGATAGCGGCAGCAATCATCCGCGTAATTTGTTTGTCTGGCGTTCTAACCTGCTTGGCTCCTCCGGCAAAGGCCACGAGTATATGCAGAAGTATCTGCTGGGGACCGAAAGCGGGATTCAGGGCGAGGAACTCGGTGCCAGCGACGGGATCAAACCAGAAGAAGTCGAGTGGCAAACTGCGGCGATTGAAGGCAAGCTCGACCTGCTGGTGACGCTCGACTTCCGCATGTCCAGTACCTGCCTGTTCTCCGATATCGTTCTGCCCACCGCCACCTGGTACGAAAAAGACGATATGAATACCTCGGATATGCATCCGTTTATTCATCCGCTTTCTGCGGTGGTCGATCCGGCGTGGGAATCACGCAGCGACTGGGAAATCTACAAAGGTATCGCTAAAGCCTTTTCGCAAGTGTGCGTGGGGCATCTCGGCAAAGAAACCGACGTGGTATTACAACCACTGCTGCATGACTCCCCGGCAGAGCTTTCACAGCCGTGTGAAGTGCTCGACTGGCGCAAAGGCGAATGCGATCTGATTCCAGGCAAAACCGCGCCGAATATTGTGGCGGTGGAGCGCGACTACCCTGCTACCTATGAACGCTTTACCTCGCTCGGGCCATTGATGGACAAACTTGGCAACGGCGGTAAAGGGATTTCGTGGAATACCCAGGATGAAATCGATTTCCTCGGTAAACTTAATTACACCAAGCGTGATGGCCCGGCACAGGGGCGTCCGCTGATTGACACCGCCATTGACGCATCAGAAGTGATTCTGGCACTGGCACCGGAAACCAACGGCCATGTTGCAGTCAAAGCGTGGCAAGCGCTGGGCGAGATCACCGGACGCGAACATACCCATCTGGCGCTGCACAAAGAGGACGAGAAGATTCGCTTTCGCGATATTCAGGCACAGCCACGTAAAATTATCTCCAGCCCCACCTGGTCTGGTCTGGAAAGCGATCACGTCTCCTATAACGCGGGATACACCAACGTTCATGAGTTAATTCCGTGGCGCACGCTGTCGGGACGCCAGCAACTCTATCAGGATCATCCGTGGATGCGTGCTTTTGGTGAAAGTCTGGTGGCTTATCGCCCGCCTATCGACACCCGTAGCGTCAGTGAAATGCGCCAGATACCGCCAAACGGCTTCCCGGAAAAAGCCCTTAACTTCCTGACGCCGCACCAGAAATGGGGCATTCACTCAACCTACAGTGAAAACCTGCTAATGCTGACGCTCTCTCGCGGTGGACCGATTGTCTGGATCAGCGAAACCGATGCCCGAGAACTGACCATTGTCGATAACGACTGGGTGGAAGTATTTAACGCCAACGGCGCGCTGACTGCCCGCGCGGTGGTCAGCCAACGTGTACCGCCGGGCATGACCATGATGTATCACGCCCAGGAACGCATTATGAATATTCCTGGTTCGGAAGTAACTGGCATGCGCGGCGGCATTCATAACTCGGTTACCCGCGTTTGCCCGAAACCAACGCATATGATTGGCGGTTACGCGCAGCTGGCCTGGGGCTTTAACTACTACGGCACTGTCGGCTCGAACCGCGACGAATTCATTATGATCCGCAAAATGAAGAACGTTAACTGGCTGGATGATGAAGGTCGCGATCAGGTTCAGGAGGCGAAAAAATGAAAATACGTTCGCAAGTCGGCATGGTGCTTAACCTCGATAAATGTATCGGCTGCCATACCTGTTCGGTGACCTGTAAAAACGTCTGGACCGGACGCGAAGGCATGGAGTACGCATGGTTTAACAACGTCGAAACCAAACCGGGCATTGGTTATCCGAAAAACTGGGAAGATCAGGATGAGTGGCAAGGTGGCTGGGTGCGTGATGTGAATGGCAAGATACGCCCGCGTCTGGGCAGCAAGATGGGCGTAATAACCAAAATTTTCGCCAACCCGGTAGTGCCGCAGATTGACGATTACTACGAACCTTTCACCTTCGACTACGAACATTTGCATAGCGCGCCGGAAGGCAAACATATTCCCACAGCCCGTCCGCGTTCACTGATTGACGGCAAACGGATGGACAAAGTGATCTGGGGCCCAAACTGGGAAGAACTGCTGGGCGGCGAATTTGAAAAACGAGCCCGCGACCGCAACTTCGAGGCCATGCAAAAGGAGATGTACGGGCAGTTTGAAAACACCTTCATGATGTATCTGCCGCGCTTGTGCGAACACTGCCTTAACCCCAGTTGTGTAGCGACCTGCCCCAGCGGCGCTATCTACAAACGCGAAGAAGACGGCATTGTGCTGATCGATCAGGATAAATGCCGTGGCTGGCGTTTGTGCATTAGCGGTTGTCCGTACAAAAAAATCTACTTCAACTGGAAAAGCGGCAAGTCAGAAAAATGTATCTTCTGTTACCCACGAATTGAGTCAGGCCAACCCACCGTGTGCTCCGAAACCTGCGTGGGTCGCATCCGGTATCTGGGCGTGCTGCTTTACGACGCCGACCGCATTGAGGAAGCGGCGAGCACCGAGCGCGAAGTTGACCTCTATGAACGCCAGTGCGAAGTGTTCCTCGATCCGCACGATCCCTCAGTGATCGAAGAAGCCCTGAAACAAGGTATTCCACAAAACGTGATTGAAGCTGCCCAGCGTTCGCCAGTCTACAAAATGGCGATGGACTGGAAACTGGCGTTACCGCTGCACCCTGAATACCGCACCCTGCCGATGGTCTGGTACGTTCCTCCACTGTCACCGATTCAGTCTTACGCTGATGCGGGCGGCTTGCCGAAAAGCGAAGGCGTGCTGCCCGCCATCGAAAGCCTGCGTATTCCGGTGCAATATCTCGCCAATATGTTGAGTGCCGGCGATACCGGTCCGGTACTGCGGGCGCTGAAACGGATGATGGCGATGCGCCACTATATGCGTTCACAAACCGTGGAAGGCGTTACCGATACCCGCGCCATTGACGAAGTAGGCCTGAGCGTCGCCCAGGTCGAAGAGATGTATCGCTACCTCGCCATTGCCAACTATGAAGACCGTTTTGTCATTCCAACCAGTCATCGGGAAATGGCGGGCGATGCCTTTGCTGAACGCAACGGCTGCGGTTTTACCTTTGGCGACGGTTGCCATGGCTCGGACAGCAAATTCAACCTGTTCAACAGTAGCCGTATCGATGCCATCAACATCACCGAAGTGCGCGACAAAGCGGAGGGCGAATAATGCAGATCCTCAAAGTGATCGGCCTGTTGATGGAATATCCGGACGAGCTGTTGTGGGAATGTAAGGAGGACGCGCTGGCGTTGATCCGCCGCGACGCGCCGATGCTTACGGATTTTACCCGCAACCTGCTTAACGCGCCGCTGCTGGATAAACAGGCCGAATGGTGCGAAGTGTTTGACCGTGGACGTACCACATCGCTGCTGCTGTTCGAACATGTTCATGCCGAGTCCCGCGATCGCGGCCAGGCAATGGTGGACCTGCTGGCGGAGTATGAAAAGGTCGGCCTGCAGTTGGATTGTCGAGAACTGCCCGATTATCTACCACTGTATCTGGAGTACTTAAGCGTACTGCCGGACGATCAGGCGAAAGAAGGCTTGCTCAACGTTGCGCCGATCCTCGCCCTGCTTGGCGGACGCTTAAAACAACGCGAGGCACCGTGGTACGCGTTATTTGACACCCTGTTGCAACTGGCAGGAAGTACACTTTCAAGTGACAGTGTCACAAAACAGGTGAACAGTGAGGAGCGCGATGACACCCGCCAGGCGCTGGATGCGGTGTGGGAAGAGGAACAGGTGAAGTTTATTGAAGATAACGCCACGGCGTGTGACAGCTCGCCGCTTAATCAATATCAGCGACGCTTTAGCCAGGATGTCGCGCCGCAGTATGTCGACATCAGTGCGGGAGGTGGGAAATGATTCAGTATCTGAACGTCTTTTTTTATGATATCTACCCGTACTTGTGTGGCACGGTTTTTATCCTTGGAAGCTGGCTGCGCTACGATTACGGGCAGTATACCTGGCGCGCCGCCTCCAGCCAGATGCTCGATAAACGTGGGATGGTGATATGGTCGAATCTGTTCCATATCGGCATTTTGGGGATTTTCTTCGGGCACCTGTTCGGCATGTTAACACCGCACTGGATGTACGCGTGGTTTCTGCCGGTGGCGGTAAAACAGCAGATGGCGATGATCCTCGGCGGAATATGCGGGGTATTGACGCTGATTGGCGGTGCGGGGCTACTGGTGCGTCGTTTAACAAATCCGCGTATCAGGGTGACGTCTTCTGGTGCGGATATCCTGATCCTCGCCATTTTGTTAATTCAGTGCATTCTTGGGTTAACCACCATTCCTTTTTCAGCACAACATCCGGACGGCAGTGA
The DNA here is from genome assembly GCF_011754335.1 of Escherichia sp. E.sYA108. Classification (NCBI taxonomy): domain Bacteria; kingdom Pseudomonadati; phylum Pseudomonadota; class Gammaproteobacteria; order Enterobacterales; family Enterobacteriaceae; genus Escherichia; species Escherichia sp. E.sYA108. The sequence goes on from NZ_JAAQVZ010000001.1 coordinate 2,609,566, forward strand.
AATGATGAAGCTGGTGGGCTGGGCGCAAAGCATTGTCACTTTCCAGGGCGGTGCATCTACGCATCTTGATGGTGTCGCCTTTATATTCCGCGTTCATCTGGTGCTTGGAATGACCATCTTCCTGCTCTTCCCGTTCACCCGACTGGTGCATGTCTGGAGCGCGCCGTTTGAGTACTTTACTCGTCGGTATCAGATTGTGCGTTCGCGGCGTTAATTCTCACGCGGGCCGGATAGCCCTTCGCTCTCCGGCCACTTGCAGGCTATGATAGTTCTCCAGCCACAGGAGAACATTAATGAAACCGCAGGTTTACCACGTCGATGCTTTTACCTCTCAACCGTTTCGCGGCAATTCTGCCGGTGTTGTTTTCCCCGCCGATAATCTCAGTGAAGCGCAAATGCAGCTTATCGCCCGCGAGTTAGGTCATTCGGAAACTGCTTTTCTGCTGCACAGCGACGACAGCGATGTGCGCATCCGCTACTTTACGCCAACGGTTGAAGCGCCAATTTGCGGTCACGCGACGGTGGCTGCGCACTATGTACGTGCAAAGGTATTAGGTTTGGGAAATTGCACGGTCTGGCAAACGTCGCTGGCAGGAAAACACCGCGTGACTATCGAAAAGCATAACGATGATTATCGTATTTCGCTGGAACAAGGTACGCCGGGCTTTGAGCCACCGCTGGAAGGTGAAACACGTGCAGCGATTATCAACGCGCTTCATCTCACTGAGGACGATATTCTGCCAGGCTTGCCAATTCAGGTGGCAACAACAGGACACTCAAAAGTGATGATTCCACTGAAGTCGGAAGTGGATATCGACGCCCTTTCGCCTGACCTTGCTGCGCTGACCGCAATCAGCAAGCAGATTGGCTGCAATGGTTTCTTCCCGTTCCAGATCCGCCCAGGCAAAAGCGAAACCGACGGTCGCATGTTCTCGCCTGCGATTGGTATTGTGGAAGATCCGGTGACCGGGAATGCCAATGGTCCGATGGGCGCATGGTTAGTACATCACAACGTATTATCCCACGATGGCAACGTGTTGCGTGTTAAAGGCCATCAGGGGCGCGCATTGGGGCGTGATGGTGTAATTGATGTGACGGTGACAATTCGAGATAACCAACCGGAGAAAGTTACCATTTCCGGCACGGCGGTGATTCTATTCCATGCTGAATGGGCCATTGATTTTTGATGCCGTTGCCTGATGCGCTTCGCTGATCAGGCCTACAACCGGACTAATGTAGGCCGGATAAGGCGTTTACGCCACATCCGGCAACCTGACATAAATTATTTTCCCGCCTCCGGGTGCGTATCAAACGCCGCCATCACCAGCGCTAACTCATCCACAGTAAAGCCATGTTTCGCATCATCTACGCCCAGACCAAACTGTTCCTGCATCACGGCATATAACGACGCCACATCTGGTAGATTTCGCTGCTCAACTGCGTGCCCATTTTCATAATGGGTAAAATGAAAATTGGTCAGCGTTAGCTTGCCACCGTCCGGCAAATGGCGACACATCAGCAAATGATGGCGAAAATGCGACTGCGGCCAGTGCGCCGACCAGAAATTGCCCATCACATAATCGCTTTGTTGCTGCTCGCAGAGATCAAAACGGTACATCGACTGCCAGTGCTGATGATGATTAAACTGCAATACCCAATCATCACCCTCTTGCAACAACCGATACTCTCCGTGTGGCGTGGTTTGCATGATATCCGGCATTAAACGAATCGGCGCGGTTAGCGTCTGCCCACCGAAACCGACATCAGCAATCCATTTTTCCCCTTCCAGTTCCACCAACAGCAAACGATGGGTGCGCGGCGGTAATGCTGGCGGATTTGATAACACTACGCGACCTAACAAGCTGCGAACGTTAAACCCCAGCTCGCGTAACACCCGCTCAAACACGCCATTCTGCTCAAAACAGTAACCGCCACGACGGGCTATCACCAGTTTATCTTCCAGCGATTGATCATCAAGCTGTATTTCCCTCGGCAGCAAAACGTCGAGATTTTCAAACGGAATGGTGCAATTGTGTTTCAGGTGCAATGCACGCAGCGTATCAATATTGGCCGCAGCAGCTCCCAACCAGTTAATACGGGCAAAATAATGATTCAGAATGGGCGTCATCAGGCGTTTCCCTTAGTGGTTTTCTCAACTTATAACCTGGAATAGACGCCGCACTGGCTATTTTGTGCGATCGCGGACATGCATCACGTTCGCAAATCGCCAATCCCGTTAATTTCGTTACTTATTGCGTTACGAGCTACGCTTTTAAAACACCCTTCATAGCGAGGCGATATCGTGAGCCAATTCATTCCCGTCGAATTACACCATGCCAGCCGTCTGTTAAATCATGGCCCAACTGTCATGATCACCAGTTTCGATGAGCAATCCCAGCGGCGTAACATTATGGCAGCAGCCTGGTCGATGCCCGTAGAGTTTGAACCGCCACGCGTGGCGATTGTGGTAGATAAATCGACATGGACCAGGGAGTTGATTGAACGTAACGGTAAGTTTGGCATCGTTATCCCGGGCGTTGCGGCGACTAACTGGACGTGGGCGGTGGGAAGTGTGTCGGGTCGTGAAGAAGATAAATTTAATTGCTACGGCATTCCGGTAGTGAGAGGCCCGGTGCTTGGTTTGCCGCTGGTCGAGGAAAAATGTCTGGCGTGGATGGAGTGTCGCCTGCTACCTGCAACTTCCGCGCAAGAAAAATACGATACGCTATTTGGCGAAGTGGTATCAGCAGCGGCAGACGCACGGGTATTTGTCGAAGGCCGCTGGCAGTTTGATGATGATAAGCTCAATACGTTGCATCATTTAGGTGCTGGCACGTTTGTTACCAGTGGTAAGCGAGTTACGGCGGGCTAAAGAATCATATGCAGCAACCAAGTTGTTTAAGCAATGTTTCCATATGAGTTAAAGCATATTTTATCTCACGATTGCATATTTTTAGTGAAGATTAATTTATCCTCACCAACATCATAGTAATTGCGTATTATCGCCTCATTGATAAAGCCCTGTTTTGTATAAAATGCGCGGGCGGCACTAAAATCGATATGGCTGGCGGTCTCTACTAATAGTAGTCTTGCCTGTTTAATTGTGAGCTCTTTTCTATTTCGTTAATCAGCAGATGTCTCACTCCCTGGCGCTGATGGGAAGGACTGATCCAGAGCATTAATAAATTTCAGACATCATTTGTCATCATTTCAGAAGCACAGTAGGCAATCCCTGCCAGTCCCAAGTGTTCTGCACTAAACCATAAATCGGCAGATTGACCTGAGAAATAATGTGTTAGTGTTTTTTGTACATGATGAAGGCCATCTTGATCAAATTGATCCCTGTCAAGCAGCATATCCATTAATGGTTCAACATCTGAAGGTTTGACTGGTCGTATAAACATGGAACTCCTTATTTATTGATGAATATTTGAAAATTGTTTGCATGGAACGCGGTTAACCTGAATTTTCAGCGGAAGTTTCACTCAAAGGCTTTATTAATCCGCTCCTTATGTCCTTTTACAGCAAATAAATAATTACCTCCCTGTTTTTGTATCTTCTCTGCAATATCTTTCTGGCAACCCATCGCATCAGTTGTGATAATTTCACCTTTAATATCCAACATGTTAGTATCAATTATTGAACATAAAATGTAAATTATTTAGTGCAAAAAAGCGGCGCACCGTGTTCTTTCCCATATTCCTAATATGGCAACTTTAAGTTATCGCCGTCTATACTTATAGAAATTTCATCAGGGGTGACGTAAATAGAATTTTTTTCATCCTCAATTGCCCATAACTGATTAATAAAAAAGTGTTTTTTTCATCCAATAACAAATTATTACATGTAGTAAAATTATTAATATCAAAAAAATCATCAGCACAATTAATTTTTAAATTTAAAAAATAAAGAAAAATATTATTGATTGATTTGAGTGTAAACCACTTGTCATTAACAAATTTATAGCCAGATGATTTTATAAAATAATAATTATCTCCTGGTATAAAGGCATACATATCATTTAAGGTTATACTCAACAAAAAACTACGACCTGGTTTAATAGTATTCCACCGTTCAGGATTCGTATTAATTTCAAAAGGACATGAACCACCTAAGTAGTCCAACGTGATATTCCCAGAGTTGATTCTGAATGGTTTTTTGCATATCGCATCATATTCATCTCCTTTTCCATCTTTTACTTTCATAGGTAGATAATATTTAGAAAAAAAATACGTGGTAGAGCTATTGTTAGTAAAGGTTATGTTAGCAAAAATCCTGTTATTTTTTTTACTCATAGCTAATTGAGCATTGACATCCGCTATATAATTCATATGATTGCATTTTTTCTTACACTCATCATAATTTTCGATAGGATAAATTAATGGCCTTCCTTTGATATCTCTCTCAAGCCCAAACCCGTATTTTTTTATTAAAACCATTTCATCCGCAGTCGATTGAAAGGAATAGAAAAATATAATATTTACGATTGTCATTATTATGATTTTTTTATAGCTCGCAGCATTAATATATTTCTTTCTTTATAACCACCAATATCATCCAGGATATTATTTGACACTTTTCCACAAAGCATCACTGAGTAATTATTCAAATTTTTGAGTTGAGAGCACTTTGCCACAAAAGAGAATGAAATAAATATCAAACCTACCGAAGTGATTATTGTTTTTCTAAACCCCATTGTTTTAAACAATCCTTATGTAATTAAGTGGGGGGGTTATTTCATCATTCAATACATATCAAGAATGCTCAAATGCTGGCCAACGTACTAAATCGAAGCCATCTGCTGCTGGGTTTATTCGCCGTGTAACTTCTCTGGCATGTGACAAACTACATCCTTTATCCGCCCAATAATTAACGCCTAAACTACCGCCAGGTATCAATCGATGGCTTACCATTATGTATTTTTGCTTACTTGCTATAAAGAGAGTCAAGTTCATCCCCATCGATTAATAACGAAACTTCATTGCTTCTCAAAAAGACACCTAGTCTTGCCCCATAGAGATCAAGATTATATAATAAATCATCAATTTTTTTCTTAGGATGACTTTGGTTTAAAATATTAAACATTGCCGTGTTTATATTTTCATTCCTGAACCAATTACTTCTTACAATAAGATGCTCAAAAGTACCAACGTTATAGCGATGCTTGCCTGGTAAAAAAACGTAGTAGTCATTTAAATTAACTTGATATGTATAATTGCTTTTAGGTGGTATCTCAAGCCACGCAGAAGATGACATATCCAGTCCATAATTACACCATCCTCCCAGATAATCGAGAATTACATCATATGATGTAATTAAAAAACGTTTATCACATAAATCCTTACCATTATAAGGTATATTCTTTTTATAAATATACAAATAGCCATCATGAGCATTATAAACATTAACTATCGCTATAATATTTTTTTTGACACTTTCAACTGAAAGAGTCAAGAAAACTTGATTTTCTTGTTGCAATATAATATTTTCATTTTTACTCATTGCATAATCAGGAGTTAGATCAAAGTATGTCGTATCTTTTGTAATGAATTTGTTTGATTGAAATAAATCATAAACACCCGGATGTTCATGCTTCTTTTCTGCGAACACTAACGATCCATAAGCATTTTTTTTGGGTATTAAATAATTTTCACCTTTCAAATTTGTGCTGAAAAACATTAGCGTAAAGGTTGTGATATAAAGGCAATGAATAATCTTATTCGAAGTAACGTTCAATGTTATATCCATTTATCATTACATCTCGACTTTTAGCTTTTACAAGATTTTCCGCATGCTCTCTGTATTCTTCAGCAGATGTTGTTTCCGCATTTTTACCCGGAGGGCTTAAATCGTCAGTATACAGAACTTCGCTTAAATGTGAAAACTCATGACATAAAGTGGATACCTGGGAATCGTATCCTTTAACCGCGGCATGAAAAAATTTAGGGCCTACAATAACAGGATTCTCACTACTAATCCCTCCCTGCACTTTGGCAAAAATACATTCATCACCTTGATATTTAAAACAATTGCTTTTCACTCTCTGATTGACTAATATCATTGCCTCAACGCCTCTCAGCAGCCATTTATTAGCCTCAATCTCATTTCTCCCAAAAATATCAAGAAATTCTTTTTTTTCTGTCTCCTCCCATCTATATAAGTCTTTTTTTCTTTTATTTAAAACAACTAGTTGTTCAGCCAAAGCATTGGTAATAATCTCATTGAATTTATTAGTTATTTCTTTTTTTACTATGCAGACATTTACACCGGGCTTTGGTTGAGCCTGTGTGGTTCTACCCATGTTATTACTGGTGCTCATTACAATTCACCTCAAATATATAATAATCATTAGTTAACAGTTTAATTTCTACATTTGCATCATTGGTTCTAGAGAAAACTTCTGTATACCCGTCCTTGTCCGTTTCACCGCGAATCTGCGCACCGTCCTCAAAGAAGGCAATGTAGCGTATTTCTGAATACGGTATCCCGTCATCGTCTGTAAAATGGAACTGGAGAGTATATTTTTCAGGTTCATCCTCATCGTCACCTCGATCACCACCACCACTTCCGGCCAAGCCGCTCCCTCCAGGGTCTTCATTTTCTTCTCCGGAGTCACTGCCATCACCACTCTTCTCACCCCCCGGTGTCTTCAGCACCGTCGGTTGCAGCGTCGGCACCGGCGTTCCCGGACTACCGCCGCTATTGAGATTGATTTTCGGCCCGACGATGTCCACGCCCCCTGAATGGATGACCACAAACGAACCACCCACTTTCAGGCTTATCCGGCTGCTGCTCTCCAGCACGATTTCCCCGTCCACCTTTATCCCCAGCGCGCCACTCACCTTCCTCGCCAGGTCCCCCTTCACCACCAGGCTGTGCTTTCCCTCCACCAGGCTGACATGGTTCCCCGTCGTCTTATGCTCCTGCTTCCCTTTCACCGTCACCCTACGGTCATTTCTGACGTACAGGCCGTCATCATGACTCACGCTCACCGTCCGGTCGTTCGTCACCTTCAGCGTCTGGTCGTTGCGTACCGTTATGCGCCGGTCATTCGCCACCGTGATACTCTGGTCGTGGCCCCCTTCTTTTCTGGTCCCGACCTGAACCGTCTGCCCCTTCACCACCGTTATCTTCTGGTCGTTCCCGATGGTCTCCGTATGGTCATGTTTCACATCCGTCGTCCGGTCGTTAAGTACCTCCGTGTCCATGTTCTTCTGCGCGTGGATATAGACCTGTTCCTTATCCGTCGCATCCTCAAAGCGCAACTCATTAAAACCGCTTCCTTTATAGGTCTTCGACCGTATCGTCATCTGCGTCTTCGTTCCCGGCAGGTCCCCCGGCGAACGGTTGTCCTCATGGTACGTCCGGCCCATGACCAGCGGCTGGTCCGGGTCCCCGTTCAGAAAATCAACAATCACCTCCTGGCCCACCCGCGGTATCGCCAGATTACCAAATCCCGGCCCCGCCCACGCCTGCGACACACGCACCCAGCACGAACTCTCCTCCGTCATCCCGTGATAACGGTCCCAGTGAAACTTCACCCGTACCCGACCATGTTCGTCGCAGAAGATTTCCTCTCCTGCGGGACCGGTGACAATGGCGCTCTGTGGCCCGTCCACCTTCGGTTTGCTTTGCTGCCGTGGACGCCACGTCCGGTCCGCCGGTATCACCTCTAACTGATTGCCCAGCGTGGTTCCTCTCCCCTGGCTGCCGTGAAGCGCCTGCGGCTGGTCTCCTGACAGAATGCTCTGTACCACCTGCCATTCACGGTTCAGCATCTTCTGCGGATGCCCCGTCAGCGTAAACCGCGTTCCCGGCCACAGCTTCGGCGAATTACTCTGCCCTGTGGCCTTTTCCGCATCACTGCGCAGGCTCTCCATCCGGTACAGCGTGAAATCCTTGCCGTGCTGTTCATCCTTGTACCTTCCCGGATAATCAAATATTTCATACTGTTCAAGCTGTCCGTTCAGGCTCTCACCCTGCTGCTCATACATCCCCGGCCAGTCCGGCACCTTAAACGTGTAATCCTGGCTCTGCACCGATGACGGGCGGACATGCGCCTCATAACGGAACATACTGACACACTCCGTCTCCGCTCCTGCCGATGTGTCCGGGTTAAACGGAAGCTCCCCCGCCTGTGACAGCCCCGCCACATCGTCGCACAGCGTCAGCTTCTGCTCCGGACTGTCCGCCGCAAACCGCTCAAAGAAGAAAATCCCCTCCTCCGCCCACAGCCGCGCCAGAAACGCCAGGTCGCTTTCCCCGTACTGGACACAGAACTCCCGCGCCGGATGGTCCTCATAAAACAGCGGCGTCCACTCTGTGACGCCGTTCTCGTTCAGCAGCATGGCCGATATCGTCCGGATATCCTGCTGCTGGAAGATACGGAAGTTCCGCCGCAGCCCGCACCGCCATAACGGCGGCTCAATACGCAGGTGATAACGCATCTGCCAGCCGTTGTTCTCCTGCATACCAAACCCCGCCACCACGCCGGTGACATAACGCTGCGGAATGACGCCCTGCCAGATAGTCAGCGTTGCGTTCTTCTCCAGCAGCATCTCCGCCGTCTGCATAAAAGAATCGCTGGCGACATCCACACTCATCACAAACGGATAAGACTGGTTCTGGATTAACCTGAAATTCACCACTGCAAAGGTGTCCGGCTCCTGGCCGTCAACCTCCAGCGTAAAGCGAAGACCTTTTAAGGACATAAATACCTCTCAGACATATCAGCCTATATTTACCGTACCGCCACCAATAACCACGCCGCCGCAGTCAATAGCATCACCGGTTCTGGCGGCGGGCAGGCCGTCAATAAAGACGGTTGACGAGCCTCTGGCGATTTTTCGGGGATGAGGGGGATGCTTCGGTTTATCATGCGGCGTCAGCGGATCTCCCTGGCGGGCGGCAGGTAATCCATCAATAAATACCGTCGATGAAGCCGCAATGATGACTGTCTCACGGTAGCCATCATGCTGGGTACCTTTGTCGTTTAATCTGGCAGCTAAAGGCATATTGTTTTCCTGTCTGGAATATCAGCGACAAAAAATTAAAAAAATGGTAAGGTGCTTAACTCAGCAATAATCACCTTACCGGACATCCTGATTTGTAGCCCAACAGGTTAATCAAGTGACAGGGATAAACTGACCATCAATCAGCGAAAATACCGGAGCGTAATACCCCATAACTTCATCACCATCTTCATCTATGAAACGATAAGTCAGCGGAGAATATGTTGGTTTCGATTTATTATATAGCTGCACCATACGTCCATTATTCATAACCCGGATAGCGTAATCGCCCCATCTGATGGGCTGCATTCTGGCTTTCCTGCCTTCTATTTCTTCTTTTGGATAGAGCGAGAGCAATATTTCATCCTCACTGTCACCGGTTGTGACTGACCAGGCTTTCAGTGCCTCTTTGTGAGAAGCTTTCAGACGTGCCCTGTCCCCGCTGCTAATAATTGCAGCCATTTCGATATAGGCTGCTTTTAGCTTCTGTAACTGTTCATCGCTTCCGGTAAAGGGCGTAGCTCGCGTCCAGGCCCATTCAGGAAGCCCCGCCACCGAGACCTTTTGTGTAAATTGATACACCTTCATCCCTTTCGGGAAATAAGTTTCATTAAAATAGTCTGGATCAATAAATCCGGGTTCTGCCTGCTCAGCCAGAATCTCTTTTCGGATAACAGGATGCATGCTGTCTGGCTGCGCTTCAGGTATTCCCTGCTGGTTGATGGTCACCTTTATCGAAGAAAGTATGGTTTCTTCCTGCTTAACAAAACGAACCAAATCCAGACTGCACCCTGCTTTTTGGGAGAAATGCCCTCGTTCTTCGGTACTGGCAGGTTTATCAGAAAACCACCTTAACGCCCCAATCTCCAGACTGATTTCATTTTCACCATTTTCCATCAGCATCATGGCATTAGTGCTGGAACTGGTGGTTCCGGTTGAATCACCATTTTCTCGCAATACATCCTTTCGGTTGCTGAATCCAAGGACACCATTAGTCTTAATGGCACAATATGATTCCTGTATATTAAACCTGCTGCGGATTTTTTGATGGTTATCGCTCGAGTACAATCCAGTCCCCATAATACCTCCTGATAGTAAAATGACTGATATTAAATTTTTTATTTTCATAATTACCTTATTATCTTTAATTTGATTCATTCTTCGCCGTTCAATAATCAGTGCCTATCTGCCACTGCGTCACTGGCGTTACTTTTTTTTCCACAGTATTTTCCTTACCATACAAATTAATCCGTAATGGTGAGTCATCTACTTCCAAAGGTTTACATAGTTGCCACTTAAGTTCATTTTCTTTTTCGGGTTTCTCACTATTCTCTTTTCTATCTTTATCACCGCGAGATATGTCAACCTTAACTTTAAACGCGCCCGTCACTCCATCATGAAATAGAACAAGATCCATTCCATCATCTCGTTTATCAAATCCAAACCCAGCTTTTGCTTCTATAGAAGCACCAACCTCAGATTTCAATTTCACGACAAAAACATTCGTCTCAAATGTTGCACTAACCTCACCTTTCAAACCAAGTTTAATATTGCTTTCTTTAGTGTTAAATTCCCATGCTTTATCTTTTTGAGAATATACAGCCCCAAGATCGAGATTAACTTCCGGTGAAATTTCGATATAGCATTCAACACTGGTTCCATGCTTGCGGAGATATTCACGGCATCGGTTTACCAGATCTTCCATTTTGCAGTATGCACATATAAATGAGATGATATCAAATCGGAATGATGCTTTGAAAAATGGAGCACCATATAGACCATAAAAATGGCACGGACCATCTTTAATATCAGTGTATTGATAAGCATAAGAAATCCCCAGTGTGACAGGTTCTATTTTTGCACTGAATAACGCATATTTACGCGTACCATCTTTGTTGTCAGGATCTGGCGCAAAGTATTTGTTAATGCTTTTAATCAGCGCATCTATTCTACTCATCTGCTCCAGTTGTTTTATTTGTCTGAGTTTTTTTATTTCCTCTACATACTTGTGTGTATATTCAACATTAGCGACTTTTAATCCCAGTTCAACGGTAAGAGATGTCTTGTGAAACAACTCAAACTCAGCGGTTGTATTTGTCCATCCGCTTCGTAGTTTATTTTTATCTTTAGGTTTTGTATCTTCCATCGCCTCCCGAGCTTTTCTCCGTTCATCACGTCGATCTTTTACCGCTCGTGTCTGTTGTGATGACGAAATCTCATAACTAAGCCCTGTGGTAAACCGAATTTCTAATGAAGGATAAACCTTAATCTCGACATAGGAGTTGTGCTCGTAACAGCTATCAATTCTGACTGTGTAATGTGCTGGTTCATAAAGAACATCATGTGGCATGGTAATTGAACTCAGATACTCCCACGGAGAATGAAACGCATCAATGATATTCATTCCACCCTTGAAACCTTCATAATATAATGTAACATTATTGGGTTTTCCAAAAGGTTGCAGTATCTTACGACTGTTTTCTGATTCTTCCTCTAACCATGCCTCATGTGTCCCACTGTTGTCGCACTGGTAGGTAATGGTAATTATACCATCACATCCAAAACCATCGTCCAGTAGCTTAAAACGCGCCATTCCTTCTTTTGACCAGAAATGTTTCTCGCCGGCCTCTGGAAAATCACTAATAACATCAAAAATACATGGATCAGGTATGCCGCATTCCACACAAGGCTTTCCGGCTGTCGAAGATGGAGATGTCATATAATCTATCCGTTTGTCTTTTTATTGCGGGATAAATCCCAGTTCCTGTTGTGCAAGTTCATGTACCCGAATATGTCCCGGATATGACTGATTGCTGAGTAGTTCATACCAGTCATCCGGAATATATCGGAGATCGATTATGTTTTTTTTCAGTAAGATAAGCGTCATTGTTCTGACGGAACGATCATCTGCTATATTTAATGACTGGCAAAAAGAGAAATAATCTTCTGCCAGAATTCGGGATGATTCAGCTTTTGATGAATCATCCCACCCTTCTTTTTCTGCATTTTCTTCGATAAATACAGATAATGTATCAAGATAATTATCCCGTGCCTTTCGTTCCAGTTGGCTATATTGTCTGTAACTCAGCATCAGTTGTGATGGCCGTTCTGCCCTTATATTCATAGTTTCTGCGGGACGGACGGAAGAAAAATTATCCTCACGATATTCTTCACCATAGCGGGTACTTAGCTGTCTGACGGGGTTGATAAAAAAAAGAAGCTGGCGGGGGGTAAGAACTTCCGCTAATACCCATATATTCCGGGGATCATAAAATCGCATGAGAACAGGTTTCTCCTGTTCGGGGATCCTAACCCACAGATAACGTCTGAAGTGTTGCTGTAGCTCACGCATGGATGACTCAGAAGTCAGATATATTCCCCATGGCGACGCCTTATCTCTCAGCCATGCTTCAACCTCCGGAACAACTTCCACGAGATAGGGGGCCAGCGCGACCAGATCCGGCTGTATGGGTTCTGCATACAGACAGCAGTGTGGGGGATTCACTTCGTTCAGAAAATCCAGCAATCCTTCCTCCACAGCACCATCCACAATAGCGTACTTTACGGGTGCCGTTTCCATCACTTATCCTCCTTCGGGCAATGCGCCACAAACATCGAACCACTCCCGGCTGCGGCTTTCAGGATCACCGGGCGCATCGGCAGGATCACGTCTCCCGGACTGCCTCCGCCGTTAAGATTGATTTTCGCGCCCTTAATATCCACGCCGCCGGAATGGATCACCACAAATGAACCTCCCACCCGCAGACTGATTTTGCTGTCGCTCTGTAAAACAATATCGCCCTGTACGCTGATACCCAGCGCGCCGCTTATTTTCTGTGCCAGATCGCCTTTCACCTCCAGTCCCTGATTACCCTCTGTCAGGCTGACGTGGTCTTTGGTGGTTTTATGGTCCTGTTTACCTTCAACCGTCACTTTCCGGTCATTTGCCACCACCAGGAATTCATCATGCCCGATGCTGACCGCCCGGTCATAGTTGACCCGCTTATCCTTGCTGTTCAGCACCACGACCTGCATATTTTTCTGGGCGTGCAGGTAGATTTCTTCCTTGTCCGTGGCGTCCTCAAAGCGCAGCTCGTTAAACCCGCTTCCTTTATAGGTCTTCGACCGTATCGTCATCTGCGTCTTCGTCCCCGGCAGACTCCCCGGCGAACGGTTGTCCTCATGGTACGTCCGCCCCATGATTATCGGCTGGTCCGGGTCCCCGTTCAGGAAGTCCACTATCACTTCCTGACCCACACGCGGTATCGCCAGGTTACCGAACCCCGGCCCCGCCCACGCCTGTGACACCCTCACCCAGCACGAACTCTCCTCCGTCATCCCGTGATAACGGTCCCAGTGAAACTTCACCCGTACCCGACCATGTTCGTCGCAGAAAATCTCCTCTCCCGCTGGCCCCGTCACTATCGCACTCTGCGGCCCGTCCACCTTCGGTTTGCTCTGCACCCGTGGACGCCAGGTCCGGTCCGCCGGTATCACCTCTAACTGATTTCCCAGCGTGGTTCCTCTCCCCTGGCTGCCATGAAGCGCCTGCGGCTGGTCTCCTGACAGAATGCTCTGTACCACCTGCCATTCACGGTTCAGCATCTTCTGCGGATGCCCCGTCAGCGTAAACCGCGTTCCCGGCCACAGCTTCGGCGAATTACTCTGCCCTGTGGCCTTTTCCGCATCACTGCGCAGGCTCTCCATCTGGTACAGCGTGAAATCCTTGCCGTGCTGCTCATCCTTGAACCTTCCCGGATAATCAAATATTTCATACTGTTCAAGCTGTCCGTTCAGGCTCTCACCCTGCTGCTCATACATCCCCGGCCAGTCCGGCACCTTAAACGTGTAATCCTGGCTCTGCACCGACGACGGGCGGACATGCGCCTCATAACGGAACATACTGACACACTCCGTCTCCGCTCCTGTCGATGCGTCCGGGTTAAACGGAAACTCTCCCGCCTGTGACAGCCCCGCCACATCGTCGCACAGCGTCAGCTTCTGCTCCGGACTGTCCGCCGCAAACCGCTCAAAGAAGAAAATACCCTCCTCCGCCCACAGCCGCGCCAGAAACGCCAGGTCGCTTTCCCCGTACTGGACACAGAACTCCCGCGCCGGATGGTCCTCATAAAACAGCGGCGTCCACTCCGTGACGCCGTTCTCGTTCAGTAACGTGGCCGATATCGTCCGGATATCCTGCTGCTGGAAGATGCGGAAGTTCTGCCGCAGCCCGCACCGCCATAACGGCGGCTCAATACACAGGTGGTAACGCATCTGCCAGCCATTGTTCTCCTGCATGCCAAAGCCCGCCACCACGCCTGTGACATAACGCTGCGGGATGACGCCCTGCCAGATGGTCAGCGTTGCCTTCTTCTCCAGCAGCATCTCCGCCGTCTGCATAAAAGAATCGCTGGCGACATCCACACTCATCACAAACGGATAAGACTGGTTCTGGATTAACCGGAAGCTCAACACTGCAAAGGTGTCCGGCTCCTGGCCGTCAACCTCCAGCGTAAAGCGAAGACCTTTTAAGGACATAAATACCTCTCAGACATATCAGCCTATATTTACCGTACCGCCACCAATAACCACGCCGCCGCAGTCAATAGCATCACCGGTTCTGGCGGCGGGCAGGCCGTCAATAAAGACGGTTGACGAGCCTCTGGCGATTTTACGGGGATGAGGGGGATGCTTCGGTTTATCATGCGGCGTCAGCGGATCCTCCTGACGAGCTGCGGGGAGGCCATCAATAAAAACGGTGGATGACCCGGCGGTGATGACGGTCTCGTAATAACCGTCGTGCTGGGTGCCTTTGTCGGTAAGTTTGGCTGCTAAAGGCATAATTCCTCCTGTTCAGAATTTCTACAGCAGCAGGTTTCAAAAATCCGGAGAAATATTCAACGAAATATTAATCACTTCACCGGATATTCTGATGCGTACCTTCACTGGTCTATTTAAGTAATACAAATTGTTGGCGTGTATTAAGTTTCATTTTGTTCTCCTTAATTATGTAAGGAGTATTTGATCATGTATAAGCAATGAAAAACAGCTTCAGGAAATAAGGAGTATCTCAATTTTTAAACATAAAATGAGAATCGTTCAGTACAAAAAAGCAGCGTTGCGTAATCTTTCCCTGATTAAATACGCTACCGCCCTACCCTGATGACATGATCTGCACTGCACTATCATATCGACATGTTTCTCTACATGCGAAAAGATGTTTTATTTTCGGATTATATTAAATTGATATTTCATATAAAAAACGAAATTACATCAATCATATAAATAGTTGTACCAACTTTAATTACTATTCATAGCAAACAAATGGATATCCAGTTAACTACGCCAGTGATTCATTAACATTAACCTCCGGCATTATTGTTAAATAATGACATTCCTTTTTAATACTTCTTGTAATTTCGGTATCTGACATACAGCATCAACAATCGCATTAATGTTCGGGGCATTATCCTGAAACCATTCGTGTCCCGGTCCCCATGTGCGCATGGTGCAGAGATAACAGTCCACCAGCGTTAGTTGCTCTCCAAACACATACGGTTCAGCAGTCAATTGCGAATTCAGCCAGATATAAAGCGATTTGCGATATTCAATTACACTCTTCTTTAACTGTTCAGGTGCGTCAGATGCCCAACGCTTAGGGTAATCGGCGAAAGTGAACGTTGGATAGACATTAGCAACCAGCCAGACCAATAGCCGTTGAAACTATTGACGTTCGGCGCGCCCAAGAGGTGGCGCAAGGTCCGGGCGACGATCGAGAACCATCAATGCAATCGCCGCTGTCTCCGTCATAATCTCGTTATTTTTACAGCGCCAGTGTCGGAACCTGACACAACGGATTCAGGGTTTTTAATAAATCGCGTGAAGTTCCCTCGTGGTCAAAACCACTGACATCAACGAACTGATAAGGAATATCAGCCAGTGTTAGCATCAGCTCACTGATTGTAGAGCCCCAGCCGGGTACGCTATACACCTTAATCATATGCCCCTCACAATCTTTTAAAGATTAAGTGTAGGACAGCACACAGGTTATCCAGCAAAAGGATTTATCATTTTTTCGTCAGTTGTATAAATCCCCTTCAGGATTGTAAGGGGATGTTTTGCATCGTTTATCGATAACGGGTAGGATGCTGCGCCGATAGTTTTATACCCATAAAGAATAATGGTGATAACTATCATCGCCAGGATGAATAAACATTGTTCATGGCAACTTATATGACTTTTTCATTAAAGCAATCAGGGAGAGCAATGAGTAAACACGACACCGACACTTCAGATCAGCACGCCGCGAAACGCCGCTGGCTTAATGCCCACGAAGAGGGGTATCACAAAGCGATGGGCAATCGCCAGGTACAGATGATCGCCATTGGCGGCGCGATTGGTACGGGTTTGTTTTTAGGCGCGGGGGCGCGACTGCAAATGGCGGGGCCCGCACTGGCACTGGTCTATTTGATCTGCGGCCTGTTTTCGTTTTTTATTCTGCGTGCATTGGGTGAGCTGGTGTTACACCGCCCTTCCAGTGGCAGTTTTGTCTCTTATGCCCGTGAGTTTTTGGGTGAGAAGGCCGCTTATGTTGCTGGCTGGATGTACTTCATCAACTGGGCGATGACGGGGATTGTTGATATTACCGCCGTCGCTCTGTATATGCATTACTGGGGCGCGTTTGGCGGCGTGCCGCAGTGGGTCTTTGCGCTCGCTGCACTGACCATCGTTGGCACCATGAATATGATCGGTGTGAAATGGTTTGCGGAGATGGAGTTCTGGTTTGCGCTTATTAAAGTGCTCGCCATTGTAACCTTTTTGGTCGTGGGTACAGTGTTCCTCGGTAGTGGTCAGCCGCTGGATGGCAACACCACTGGCTTTCATTTAATCACCGATAATGGCGGCTTTTTCCCCCATGGTTTGCTGCCTGCGCTGGTGTTGATTCAGGGCGTAGTGTTTGCTTTTGCCTCCATTGAAATGGTGGGTACAGCGGCCGGAGAATGTAAAGATCCGCAGACCATGGTGCCTAAAGCGATTAACAGTGTGATTTGGCGTATTGGTCTGTTTTACGTCGGCTCCGTGGTGTTGCTGGTTATGTTATTGCCGTGGAGCGCGTATCAGGCGGGGCAAAGTCCATTTGTGACGTTTTTATCTAAACTGGGTGTGCCGTACATCGGCAGCATTATGAACATTGTGGTGCTGACCGCTGCCCTCTCCAGCCTGAATTCAGGTCTGTACTGCACCGGGCGTATTCTGCGCTCGATGGCGATGGGCGGTTCCGCACCGAGTTTTATGGCGAAAATGAGTCGTCAGCATGTGCCGTATGCCGGGATTCTGGCGACACTGGTTGTGTATGTCGTCGGCGTATTCCTCAACTATCTGGTGCCGTCACGCGTATTTGAGATTGTGTTGAACTTCGCGTCGCTGGGAATCATCGCTTCATGGGCGTTTATCATCGTTTGCCAGATGCGCCTGCGTAAAGCAATTAAAGAAGGCAAAGCAGCGGATGTCAGTTTTAAACTGCCTGGCGCGCCCTTCACTTCCTGGCTGACATTACTGTTTTTACTGAGTGTCCTGGTGCTGATGGCGTTCGATTACCCGAACGGGACTTATACCATCGCGGCGCTGCCGATTATCGGTATTCTGCTGGTTATAGGTTGGTTTGGTGTGCGCAAACGCGTTGCTGAAATTCACAGCACTGCGCCAGTCGTCGAGGAAGATGAAGAAAAACAGGAAATTGTGTTTAAGCCTGAAACATCGAGTTAATTGCAAAATTGCCCGGCTACGTGCCGGGCAAATTCAGACTACTGACGAAGGTGCCGGATGCGGCGTGATAAAAGTCAGGCAATTCTTTCCGTTTTCACCCTCGCCATATCTATTACAGCGCAATACGAATCACATCGTCCGGCTGGGTAGCTTCCTGCTGTTTAGTGGATTTTTGTTTCACACTGACATACAGCGTTTTGCCATCGGCAGACAGCGCCAGGCTGTTCGGATGAGTCGGCGTATCGAACGTTTTCACCACTTTATAGCTTTTCGCGTCAATCACACTGACTTTACCTGCCTGACGATGCGTCACGTAGGCTTCATTACGCGCTGGGTTAAACAGCACAGCCAGTGATTCCGGTGCCGCAACCTTCGCCAGAATATTGCCATTACGGGTATCGACCACTAACACTTCTGCCGCTTTAGAATCGGTGATAAATGCACGCTGCCTGGTGGTATCAAGGCTGATGTTGATAAAGAAGTGCTCTTTGCCGTCATCCAGCAGCTTTTTACGGCTGAGGATTTTATTGTCGGCGGTGTCGATGGTAATCAATTCGCCGTCAGCGTTAGTGGTGTAAAGACGTTTGCCTTTGCTATCCAGCGCCAGACCGGTACTCATTTTACCGGTGTTCTGGATGGCGGTTTTCAGTTTGATATTCTCGCCATCAACGACCCAAATCACGCTCTCTTTACCAATACCACTGATGTAAACGGTGTTCGTGGCATCATCAGCTACCAGCTCACGTGGTTGCAACGGGCGTACCTCTTCCGTGCGCTTACGATCATCCAGCACCAGACGACCTTTCACTTCGCCCGTTTTGGCATCTATCGCCGTGACCGCACTATTTACGGTGTTACCAAACCACAACGTCTGAGTCGTGTTATTGATGGTGGCACCAAACGGCTTGAGATCGTTATGGATCGCCTGCGTCACTTCCAGAGTAACCGGATCAAGACGATAAACCACGCCGCCTTTATCCAGTTTGCGGCTTTGCGAAGTGGCAAGCCACAGCGCGTTTTCTTGCTGGCTATAAGCCATTTCGTAGGCACCTTTACCTACCGCTTTACGCAGCATTTCTTCTGCGGCCTGCGTACTGAATGATGAAGCAACAAGCAATGAACCTAACAGTAATGAACCACGCAGGCGCGATGAAAACAGATGACGTAAATGCATGACGACTCCCTTTGATGAACCGATATTTTTGCTGCTTCACAATGCTTCGCTAAGCGTAATCATCGTTACGCCCTTGTTATAAATGGGAATGGTAATCATTATTTTCTCAAATGTGGAGCATTTCTTACCGTTACGACTACAATTTTCTCAATTACTTAACGTATTGTGCCGTTTAGTTTTCCATAAATTTACAATTTCATTACCATGACGGTGTTTTCCCATTCTTAACCTGGCTTTTTTCATGAAGATTTTTTCCGTCCGACAGACCGTTTTGCCCGCACTGCTTGTCCTTTCCCCCGTTGTTTTTGCCGCTGATGAACAGACCATGATTGTCAGTGCCGCACCGCAGGTGGTTTCAGAACTGGATACCCCAGCAGCCGTGAGCGTGGTGAATGGCGAGGAGATGCGCCTGGCAACACCGCGCATTAACTTGTCTGAATCACTGACCGGAGTGCCTGGTTTACAGGTACAAAACCGGCAGAACTATGCGCAAGATTTACAGCTGTCGATTCGCGGATTTGGCTCCCGCTCCACTTACGGAATTCGCGGTATTCGCCTGTATGTGGACGGTATTCCCGCTACCATGCCCGACGGACAAGGGCAAACATCTAACATCGATTTAAGCAGTGTGCAAAATGTGGAAGTGCTGCGTGGCCCCTTCTCTGCTCTGTATGGCAACGCGTCTGGCGGTGTAATGAATGTCACCACCCAGACCGGACAACAGCCACCAACCATTGAAGCCAGTAGTTACTACGGCAGTTTTGGCAGCTGGCGCTATGGGCTGAAAGCTACGGGCGCAACGGGCGACGGCACACAACCCGGCGATGTCGATTACACCGTCTCAACCACACGTTTTACGACCCACGGCTATCGTGACCATAGCGGCGCACAGAAAAATTTAGCCAATGCCAAACTGGGCGTACGCATTGATGACGCCAGCAAATTAAGCCTGATTTTCAATAGTGTGGATATCAAAGCAGATGACCCAGGTGGGCTAACCAAAGCAGAATGGAAGGCGAATCCACAACAAGCGCCTCGTGCAGAACAGTACGACACGCGAAAAACCATCAAGCAAACTCAGGCTGGGTTGCGCTATGAGCGTAGCCTGAGCGCGCAAGATGATATGAGTGTGATGATGTATGCCGGAGAGCGAGAAACGACCCAGTACCAGTCAATCCCGATGGCTCCCCAACTTAACCCGTCACATGCGGGCGGCGTGATTACTCTGCAACGCCATTATCAGGGGATAGACAGCCGCTGGACACACCGTGGTGAACTGGGCGTTCCGCTCACGTTCACTACCGGCCTGAACTACGAAAACATGAGTGAAAACCGCAAGGGCTACAATAACTTCCGCCTGAATAGCGGCGTGCCGGAATACGGGCAAAAAGGTGAGTTGCGCCGCGACGAACGCAATCTGATGTGGAACGTCGATCCCTATTTACAGACGCAGTGGCAGCTGAGCGAAAAACTGTCGCTGGATGCTGGCGTGCGCTACAGCTCCGTGTGGTTTGATTCCAACGACCATTACGTTACTCCGGGTAACGGCGATGACAGCGGTGATGCCAGTTATCACAAATGGCTACCTGCCGGTTCGTTAAAATATGCAATGACCGATGCCTGGAATATCTATCTGGCAGCCGGGCGAGGTTTTGAAACGCCGACGATTAATGAGCTGTCTTATCGTGCTGATGGACAAAGCGGTATGAACTTTGGGTTAAAACCCTCCACCAACGATACAATTGAGATCGGCAGTAAAACGCGTATTGGTGATGG
This sequence comes from Escherichia sp. E.sYA108, assembly GCF_011754335.1. Classification (NCBI taxonomy): domain Bacteria; kingdom Pseudomonadati; phylum Pseudomonadota; class Gammaproteobacteria; order Enterobacterales; family Enterobacteriaceae; genus Escherichia; species Escherichia sp. E.sYA108. The sequence continues at coordinate 2,630,293 of NZ_JAAQVZ010000001.1, forward strand.
GCTGCTTAGTCTCGCATTGTTCCAGACCGACACCGATGATGAAATTGTTGTCGATAGCAGTAGCGGTGGGCGTACGACTTACAAAAATGCCGGAAAGACCCGTCGTCAAGGCGCTGAACTGGCATGGGATCAACGTTTCGCGGGAGATTTTCGCGTAAAAGCGTCCTGGACCTGGCTTGATGCGACCTATCGCAGCAATGTGTGCAATGAACAGGATTGTAACGGTAACCGGATGCCAGGGATCGCCCGTAATATGGGCTTTGCGTCGATAGGTTATATACCGGAAGATGGTTGGTATGCAGGCACGGAAGCGCGTTATATGGGCGATATTATGGCAGATGATGAAAATACGGCCAAAGCGCCTTCTTATACACTCGTCGGCTTATTCACCGGGTATAAATACAATTACCACAATTTTACCGTGGATTTATTTGGTCGTGTCGATAATTTATTCGATAAAGAATACGTTGGCTCTGTCATTGTCAATGAGTCAAACGGGCGATATTACGAACCTGCGCCCGGACGAAATTATGGTGTCGGCATAAATATTGCGTGGCGATTTGAGTAATTATCTTTAAGCCCGGTATTTGCCGGGCGTATTTTATTTATCGGCTGTATTGTTGGCACAACAAAGCAACGTTTTTTTGCATAGTGAGGTTTTCGACAGCCAGAGCAACTGCCATTAATTCCAGTTCGTAGCGGATCCGATTGATTTCATTTAATTGACGTTTTCCCACTTCCGGAACTGTAAATGCTTGCGCTGGTGCGACAAAGAGCGCATTTACCGAAACCAGACGTAAGGAACCGGCGCGCCATGCGGACGCAAGGACAGAACCCAACATCGGTTACGCTGCGTTTGTTGCCCCATAATGCTCTCCTGTGCTTTTGGCATGAATCCATCAATAGTAGCAGGCTCACAGGATTGGTTTTGTTTGCAGCCGTCACATCCCCTCTGCAACACGCAATAATTTCATAGAGGAATCCGTTGCTTCGGGCTGTTTTCGATAGTATTGATAACATCATCATCATTATTTTATCGAGGCCAGACATGTCCATCCGTTTTGCCCGCAAAGCCGACTGTGCTGCAATTGCGGAAATTTATAACCACGCCGTGTTGTATACGGCGGCTATCTGGAATGACCAAACGGTGGATGCGGATAACCGCATTGCCTGGTTTGAAGCGCGGACCATAGCAGGTTATCCGGTGCTGGTGAGTGAAGAAGATGGCGTAGTGACGGGATATGCCTCGTTTGGCGACTGGCGTAGTTTTGATGGTTTTCGCCATACCGTGGAACATTCGGTTTATGTCCATCCCGATCATCAGGGGAAAGGTCTGGGGCGTAAATTGTTAAGCCGATTGATTGATGAAGCGCGGGATTGCGGGAAGCATGTCATGGTCGCCGGGATCGAATCGCAAAATCAGGCCTCGCTGCATCTGCACCAGTCGCTGGGATTTGTCGTCACCGCGCAAATGCCGCAGGTAGGCACTAAATTTGGGCGCTGGCTGGATCTGACATTTATGCAGTTGCAACTCGACGAGCGCACTGAACCGGACGCGATCGGATGAATCAGTCACTTACCCTTGCCTTTTTGATTGCAGCCGGGATTGGTCTGGTAGTCCAGAACACGCTGATGGTGCGCATCACCCAGACCTCCTCTACCATTCTCATCGCCATGTTGCTGAACTCACTGGTGGGGATTGTGCTCTTTGTTTCTATTTTATGGTTTAAACAAGGCATGGCGGGGTTTGGCGAACTGGTGTCCAGCGTGCGCTGGTGGACACTTATACCTGGCTTGCTGGGATCGTTTTTTGTCTTCGCCAGTATCAGCGGATATCAGAATGTGGGAGCGGCGACAACTATTGCAGTACTGGTCGCCAGCCAGCTGATTGGCGGTCTGGTGCTGGATATCTTCCGCAGCCATGGCGTACCACTTCGGGCGTTGATCGGCCCAATTTGTGGCGCAATTTTACTTGTGGTTGGCGCCTGGCTGGTGGCCAGACGCTCATTTTAATCAGAGGATGGTACCGCCTTTGGTTAACTGTTCGTGGCGCGCTTCCATATCTTCTTTATGTTTGCGACCGTGATGAGCAATAGCGGTGCGCAAACGCTGCTGCTGGGTGTAGCGATCTTCCCGACTTAACTCCGCGTCATCGCTCAGGGCGATTAATAATTCGTTCATATGGGCAATGACGCTCTCTTCAATCGCGGCATCCACGCGCGCGATGACTTCATCCAGATGCGACATACTTTCTCCTTAGCCACTTGTGAAATTTATCGATTCATCCAAATGATATAAGTCTGCGTGGTGCCGTCAAGCCAGTGCATAAGATTTAAAACAGAGAAAACAACAGCGCCACCGGGAAACTCATCGGCCATGTTGCCCCCACCAGAAAGGCGCTTAAGAAACGGATGCGTTTCTTATCGTGAGAAAGAAACCAGGTGATAAGAAATGCGATTGCTGCCATAACCGCATAAAAAACAAGCATATGTTGATAGAGAGACATGTACGGGCGTCCAGCCAGATGAATAAAACGCGCGCAAATATGCGTCATCTTTTGACGTGCATCAAGTTTTTTCACCAGTTAGAGAAAAAATCATCAAACAGCAACTTGCCCTTATCTATCTTCAGAATGAGTATTATTGCGGATTTTCTTAACCCGTACTATACACATAGGGGCAATGATAAAAGGTGGCAAAAATGAATGTTTCCAGTAGAACTGTAGTACTGATAAATGTCTTTGCTGCTGTTGGTTTGTTTACTCTTATCTCTATGAGATTTGGCTGGTTTATTTGATGTTGTGATTTTGCACGCAGCACGTACTGTCAGAGAAATCAGTGCTCTGACAGTACGCAAGATCATCTCATACTCTTACGATCTGCAATATTATCCTTAATGTTTAACCATGACGTGGCGGACGACGGTGTAATCCTCCAGCCCATAAAGTGACATATCCTTGCCGTAACCAGAAAGTTTCTGCCCACCGTGCGGCATTTCACTTACCAGCATGAAATGGGTATTGACCCAGGTACAACCATATTGCAGCCGCGCGCTGACGCGATGCGCCCTGCCCACATCCTTCGTCCATACCGAAGATGCAAGTCCGTACTGACTGTCATTCGCCCAGTTCACCACCTGTTCTTCGTTGTCGAAGAGCGTAACACTCACTACCGGACCAAATACCTCTTTTTGCACGATGGCATCGTCCTGTAATGCGCCAGCCAGCAGCGTCGGCGCATAGTAATAGCCATTACCCTTGCGCTTTTCACCGCCAGTGATCACTTTGATGTGCCCTGTCCTTTCGCCTCTTCTACCGCCTTGCTGACGCGTTCGAGATGCGCCAGCGAGCTTAAAGGTCCAAGCTCCGTAGACTCGTCATCCGGCGAACCCGATTTTAACGTTGCCACCGCAGCACCGAGTTTTTCCACCAGCGTATCGTAAATGCCTTTTTGCGCGTAGATCCGACAAGCCGCAGTACAATCCTGTCCGGCATTGTAATAGCCAAAAGTACGTACACCTTCGACCACTGCTTCAATATCCGCATCATCAAAAACAATCACTGGCGCTTTGCCACCAAGTTCCATATGAGTACGCTTAATGGACGGCGCGGTATGGCTGATGATGTGTTCCCCAGTGGCGATAGAACCCGTCAGCGACACCATCCGCACTTTGGGATGTCCGGTCAGCGGATCTCCCACCGTTTTGCCTCTGCCAAACAGCACGTTAATCACGCCAGCCGGGAAGATATCTTTCGCCAGCTCTGCCAACTTCAACGCGGTCAGCGGGGTAATTTCTGATGGTTTAAGCACTACGCAGTTCCCTGCCGCCAGCGCCGGAGCCAGTTTCCACGCAGCCATCATCAGCGGATAATTCCACGGTGCGATAGAAGCCACGACCCCCAACGGATCGCGACGGATCATCGAAGTATGACCTTCAAGATATTCACCTGCCGCCAGACCATTCAGGCAGCGCGCCGCACCGGCGAAAAAGCGAAAGACATCGACAATCGCCGGAATTTCATCATTGAACGCACTATGCAGCGGTTTGCCACAATTACGGGACTCCAGTTCGGCAAAAACCTGACCATTTTCTTCGATAACATCAGCCAGTTTCAGCAGGCATTCCGCACGCGCTTTTGGCGTGGTTTGCCCCCATTCGGCAAATGCTGCATCTGCCGCGCGAACAGCAGCATTGACCTGCTCTGCGGATGCCTCGGCAATCTCCAGTAAAACGTCCCCCGTTGCCGGATTATAGACAGGCTGTTTTTCCCCTTCGCCGCTAACCAGTTCTCCGTTAATCAGTAACTTATGTTGCATAGCATATTCCTGTATCAGTGGTTATTGACCATTGTCGCCTTCGCGGGTTAGCCACCAGGCCCCCAGGATCGGCAAGGTTGTTACCAACATAACCAGCAGTGCCACCACGTTGGTTACCGGTACATCACGCGGTCGCCCAAGCTGATTGAGCAACCACAACGGTAACGTTCGTTCATGACCTGCCGTAAAAGTCGTCACGATGATTTCATCGAACGACAAGGCAAACGCCAGCATTCCTCCAGCCAGTAACGCCGAACTGAGATTCGGCAACACTATGTAGCGGAAGGTTTGCCAGCCATTGGCCCCAAGATCCATTGACGCCTCAACCAGACTCCACGAGGTGCGGCGAAAACGGGCGATGACATTGTTAAACACCACCACTACGCAAAAAGTCGCATGACCGACCACGATGGTGAAAAATCCCGGCTCCAGATTGATGGTTTTAAAGGCGGTTAATAGCGCCAGACCAGTGACAATGCCCGGCAGCGCAATGGGCAGCAACAGTAACAGCGAAATGGCGTTTTTGCCGAAAAAGTCTCGTCGCCACAGCGCGGCAGCGGCCAGCGTCCCTAACACCAGCGCGATTAATGTCGCCAGCGCCGCCACTTTAAGTGACAGTGTCACGGCATCAAGAATATCACTACGCTGTGCTGCCACGCTAAACCAGCGCAGCGTCAGGCCTTGCGGTGGAAAACTAAACGCCGCATCTTCAGTGTTAAACGCATAGGCAGCGATAATCAGGATGGGAAAATGTAGGAAAACCACGCCGCCCCAGGCCGCCAGTTTGAGGAAAAACGGTGCGCGTTCAGAGTGCATCGAACGCTCCCAGACGTTTCACGAACGCCAGGTAAAGTGCGATGAGAACAATCGGCACCAGGGTGAATGCCGCCGCCATCGGCATATTGCCAATCGCCCCCTGCTGGGAATAAACCATATTGCCGATAAAATATCCTGGAGGGCCAACCAGCTGCGGGACAATAAAATCGCCCAGCGTGAGTGAGAAGGTAAAGATAGAGCCAGCGGCAATACCCGGGATTGCCAGCGGCAACACCACATAGCGAAAGGTTTGTCGTGGACGTGCGCCAAGATCAGCCGACGCCTGCAACAATGACGGCGGCAAACGCTCAAGCGCCGCCTGCACGGGCAGGATCATGAACGGCAGCCAGATATAGAGAAACACCAGAAAGCGCCCCAGCCCGGAAGTTGACAGCGTATTACCTCCCACCGCCGGTAGCGTGAGGAACGCAGTCAGCAGTGGTTCCAGCCCAAGATGTTGTAAAAACCACTGAGCCACGCCATCTTTTGCCAGCAATAACGTCCAGGCATAGGCTTTAACAATGTAGCTCGCCCACATCGGCAACATTACCGCAATATAAAAAAACGCTTTCATTTTTCCGCTGGTATAGCGCGCCATATACCACGCCATTGGAAAAGCCAGAATGGCGCTGGCGATAGTGACTGCCACAGCCATGGTCAGCGTGCGGACAATGATGTCGTAATTCGCCGGATTAAACAGCGCACGGATATTCGCCAGCGTCAGTTCCGGCGTTACCGACATGGTGAAATCGTCAAAGGTATAAAAGCCCTGCCATAACAGCGTCAGCAGCGAGCCGAAATAGACAATGCCAAACCACATTAGCGGGCCAAGCAGCAGCAAAAACAGCCCCAGCCCCGGATTACGCCAGAAGAAACCGGACACCTTACCCAGACCTGGACGTGAAGGTGATTGCAATACGTTCATCGCCATTCACCTCTCCTCAACCAGCGCCACCATCACATCACGCGACCAGGAAACCATCACCTGTTGTCCGGGCGTGAGCGTGGCAGGCAGTTCTTCGCCTGTCATATTGGCCTGACTCACCAGCAGTTTTTCACCGCCGCTCAGTGTCAGTTCAAAACGGGTCGCTGCGCCCTGATATTGCACCGCCTGGATCGTGCCATTAGCCTGCACTTCGCCAGGGGTGTTGAGGCGGATATGTTCCGGTCGTAGTGCGAAGCTTCCCGTCATGCCACAAAGTTTCTCTGCCATCAGTCCATCAAAAACATTCGATGTCCCAACGAATCCCGCAACAAACGGCGTGCGCGGGCGCATATAGAGATCACGCGGGGAATCGACCTGTTCAATGCGTCCATTATTGAAAACCGCCACCCGATCGGACATCGATAACGCTTCGCCCTGATCGTGGGTAACGAAGATAAAAGTGATACCGAGAGACTGTTGCAGCTTTTTCAGCTCAAGCTGCATTTGCTCTCGCAATTTGAGATCCAGCGCGCCGAGCGGTTCATCCAGCAACAACACACGCGGTTCGTTCACCAGTGCTCTGGCGATGGCGACTCGCTGGCGCTGACCACCAGAAAGTTGTGACGGTTTACGTTGCTGTACAACCCCCAACGCCACTTTCTCAAGCGCCTCTTGCGCCATTGCATGCCGCTGCTTTTTATTCACGCCTTTGACCATCAGCCCGTAGGCTACGTTGTCAAGAATCGACATATGCGGAAATAGCGCGTAGTCCTGGAAGACAGTATTCACGTCCCGCTCCCACGGTGGCAGATTGCTGGCGGGCGTACCAAAAATAGAGATAGCCCCGCCGGAAAGCTGTTCGAATCCAGCAATCAGGCGCAGGCAAGTGGTTTTGCCGGAGCCGGACGGCCCCAGCATAGAGAAGAACTCACCATCTTTTATCGCAATACTGACGCCATCTACTGCGCGCACGTCACCGTACAACCGTGAGACGTTGTCAAACTCCACTGCGTACTTCATAAAACACCCCAGCGAAGTTAGCGACCGCCCATAATGGCAATGTAATCCTGCGTCCAGCGACTGTAGGGAACAAACTTGCCCCCTTCTGCTATAGGCGTTTTCCAGAAGGCGATTTTATCGAAATAGTTAAAACCGTTTGTTTCACAACCTTTCTCGCCTAATAACGGACTGGCTTTACACCCTTGCGGCACTACTGGTAGCGAGCCAAACCAGGCCGCCACATCGCCCTGCACTTTTGGGGTTAATGACCAGTTCATCCATTTGTAGGCGCAAACCGGATGTTTCGCTTCGCTATGTAGCATGGTGGTGTCAGCCCAACCGGTAACGCCCTCCTTCGGGAAAACGGTAGCGACAGGCTGGCCTTCGGCTTTCAGGGCGTTGGCCTGATAGGGCCATGCACTGGAAGCAACCACACCCTCGTTTTTGAAATCGCTCATTTGCACGGTAGTGTCATGCCAGTAGCGATGGATCAAATTATGTTGATCGCGCAGCACTTTCAGCACCGCCTGATACTGTTCTTCGGTGAGTTGATACGGATCACTGATGCCCAACTGTGGCTGCGTGGCTTTGACGAACAACGCGGCATCCGCAATGTAGATAGGGCCATCATAAGCCTGTACCCGGCCTTTATTGCTCTTGCCGTCCGGCAGATTCTGCTCAACAAAAACCACTTGCCAGCTATCCGGCGGCGTCGGGAAGGTTTTAGTGTTGTACATCAGCAGGTTCGGCCCCCATTGGTAAGGTGTGCCGTAAACTTTGCCGCCAACGTTAAACCAGTCGCCTTTAACCACGCGCGGATCGAGCGCTTTCCAGTTGGGAATCAAGGCGGTATTAATCGGCTGCACGCGTTTGCCCATAATCAAACGCAGCGAGGCATCGCCGGATGCCGTAACCAGATCGTAACCCCCTTTGGCCATCAGACTGACCATTTCATCGGAAGTCGCGGCGGTTTTAACATTCACCGCGCAGCCTGTCTCTTTTTCGAATTGCGTTACCCAGTCGTACTGTTTATCAGTTTGTCCGCGTTCGATGTATCCCGGCCAGGCGATAATATCCAGTCGCCCTTCCGGATTCTCTAAATTGGTAGGCGGTTCGGCGGCGTGAGCGGTCATTATTGTCATGCTGAGCGCACACAGGCTGCTGCGGGCAAATGTCTTGCTCATAAGGTCTTACTCCTGTCGTAATTAATTGTTCAGCCGCCGTGCCGTAAAAATATCTCCTTGTTTAACCATAGACGGCGGCTTGCAGGCACACCTTCGGCCCTGAGAAAATTTAATCAGGTTGTGAGCTACCGCGCATTATGCCGTCTGTAAGGTTATCTTCTGGAGTATAGACAAGGAGTTAGGATATATGACTGCTATTCGAAATTCATATTACCCAACCTGAGAGGAATTAAATTAAACGCTATTACAGCCGTTCTTGAATAAGTTTGCCTAATTGTTTTACCGCCTGTTCTTCACGTTCTCCCCACTGCCACGCGGTATTAAAACGAAAAAAACGTGACCAGTTTTCACCGGTAGAAAACATATTACCCGGCGCAATACTGATATGATGCGTCAGTGCCACCAGGCTTAATTCTCCTGCATCTAACGGCTCGGGGAGCTCCAGCCAGAGAAAATAACCGCTGTCATTGTGATGAATTTTGACTTCCGCAGGCAGATAACGCAGCAAAGCCTGCCAGGCGCGTTGTTTACGTTCCGCAAGCTGGCGACGCAGGCGACGAAGATGAGCATCGTATCGGCGAGTAGAAAGGTAATCCACCAGCGCAAGCTGCATCGGTGAGCTGGTGGAAAGCGTACTCATCAACTGCAAGCGTTGAATTTTACGTGCATGTTTTCCGGCGGCGACCCAACCAATACGAAAACCAGGCACCAGACATTTCGAAAACGAAGAGCAATGCAAAACACCATCGTGGCGATCCCACGCTTTCGCAGGCAGCGGTTTTTCCCGTCCAAAATAAAGTTCGCTATAAACGTCATCTTCAATCAGCGTTACGTTGTACTGATTGAGCAACGCTACCAGCCGCACTTTTTTCTGCGGCGTTAAGGTAAATCCAAGTGGGTTCTGGCTATTAGTCATCAGCCAGCACGCTTTCACCGGATACTCCTGCAACGCCAGTTCCAGCGCCTGAAGATCTATCCCTTCTTTAACATCCGTCGCCACCGATAACGCCTTCAGCCGTAACCGCTCCAGCGCCTGCAACGCGCCGTAGAAACAAGGATTCTCTACTATCACCCAATCGCCCGGTTCAGTTACCACTTGCAAACTGAGGTTTAATGCCTCTAACGCCCCGGCAGTAATGACAATTTCATCAGGAGAAATGGTGATGCCCTGTAAGGCATAGCGACGAGCAATAGCCTGACGCAGTTCTGCGTTTCCTGGCGGTAAGTTTTCAATCACGCTCATCGCCGTGGCGGTTTTGCTTACCTGCGCCAGCGAGCGGTTTAGTTGTTGGAGGGGGAAAAGTCGCGGGTCGGGAAAGGCCGAGGCAAACGGAACTACCGACGGATCGCGACTGGCCTGCAACATATCAAAAATATAGGTGTTGATATCGACTGCTTCATCTCGTGTGACTGGAATGACTGTCGCTTTCGGCATTTTTATTGCCTGTGGCGCAACGTAATAACCCGATTGCGGTCGCGCGATAATATATCCCTGACTTTCGAGCAACTGATAGGCATGGCTGACAGTCATAAAGCTCATGCCAGAAAGCGCCACCTGGTCACGCAACGAAGGCAAACGATCGCCGGGTTGCCAGATACCCGACGCAATCTGCTCGCGTAATTGTTCTGCAAGCTGCTGGTATTTTTTCATTATCGAATCGTAATTATGTGCAGATGATTCGGCAGTCTATATCAGTTGTTAAAAATGACAACTTTTCATTAACTGTAATCAAACCATCACCAGCGATAACTCTTTGCCAAGCGCATTAGCCGCGAGCTGGACGGCGTCGATTTTTGTCGCATGGTGCAAATTAAATAGGCGAGTAATCTCCTGTTTATGTTTGCCAATTCGCCGGGCTAACTCTTGCTGAGTGATTTCTGACTGTAAAAAAGCATTTAACAGCAATACCTTAGAGGCGACGCTCAAAGGCACTTCAATAAAGTGATCGTGACTATTTAATGGCGAAGTTTACCTCCGTGTGTAATGTGCTCGAAAATAGCACTAAATCGCCGCAACGGCAGAATGCAATGCAAAATCAGGAAGGAAGATTCCAGAATTTCTTTGCTCTAATTTGCAAAACTGAATAATAACCTCAAGAAACGATCGGCATCATAGCGGCAAAAGGTTAGAAAAAGGTGGCGGGATGTTTTCGAAGGCGTTATCGGTTGTCTTATTAACGTGTGCACTGTTCTCAGGACAACTCATGGCAGGGCACAAAGGACATGAATTTATGTGGGTAAAGAATGTGGATCATCAGTTGCGTCATGAAGCGGACAGCGATGAATTGCGTGCTGTGGCGGAAGAGTCGGCGGAAGGTTTGCGCGAGCATTTTTACTGGCAAAAATCGCGCAAACCAGAAGCGGGACAGCGTTGAGTCGTGTGTTGCCGGATGCGGCGTGACACCTTACCCGGCAGGCAATATCATGCAGATTTGATGAGTGGTGAGTAACCCGAAAACTGGCGTTTTACCCTTTTCGCTTCGGCAATGTTTTCAGCAGATCATCCGGACTTACGGATGCCACTACGCTTCCCGGTAACGGCATTTTCAGTATGTGATTTTTGATTTTGCCAATGACGTGCATCTCGCATGGGCGGCAATCAAACTTTAGCGTTAATACTTCATCGCCGTTAACCAGTTGCATTGGCGTCGCCTTCCAGCTTTTGATATTGCCTTTCGCCTGTTTCGGGCACAGATTGAAGGCAAAGCGCAGACAATGCTTGGTGATCATCACCGGGACTTCGCCCTTCTCTTCATGTGCCTCATACGCCGCGTCAATCAGTTGCACACCATAGCGATGATAAAATTCACGCGCTTTCTGGTTGTATACGTTCGCGAGGAAACTCAGATGCGTTTGCGGATAAACCGGCGCAGGATCAGCAACCGGTTTACGGCTGCCGCGCTGGTAACTGACAAGACGCGCAGCATCAAGCATATCGGCGGCTTCACGGCGGAACTGGTTTAACAGACTGTTTGGTACAAACAGCGCCCCCGGCAAATTAATTTGCACATTGCGGGCGTAATAGATGGTTTGCCCCAGTTTTGCCAGACCATCCTTCAGATTGTTCATTGCTTTTTCGGCGTTATTGGCTTCGTCGAACTGCCCGTCCAGCGTATGTGTGATGCTGACACCCTCTTCACTGGTGAGGGTCAGAATCAGTTGTTCCTGCCAGCCGCCCAGTTCAATGTCTACCGCCACCCGGCGTTCGCTGGAGGTTTTTGTCAGTGCCTGCTGCCAGTTATGATCAAGATTTCGGTTTAGTGGGTGATGCGGGCGAATTTTGTGCAAATCTGCTGGCATTTCATTGGGCCAGACGCGGTACTGATTTTCTCCGGTTTTCTCTACCGTATTGGCACGAAAACCGACGACTTCACGTTTAATCATCACGTTCAGGCCATCGCCATTTGCCAGTGGCTCGGTAACGGCAACATCAATATGATCTTTCGCTACTTTCAATACTTCGCCCACCGGCAGGCCGATAAATTTCGGCGAATCGAACGCGCCAATATCGCCTTTACGGGCATTCACAAAATAATCTGTGCTACCACGGTGGAAAGTCTTTTCCGTCGATGGAACAAAGAAATGTTCAGTACGACCTGATGAAGCGCGCGCCAGATCGCCACGTTCTTCAATAATGGCATCCAGCATCTGACGATAATGGGCGGTGATATTCTTCACGTAGCTCATATCTTTGTAACGCCCTTCAATCTTGAAGGAGCGTACGCCAGCATCAATCAGCGCGCCGAGGTTGGCAGTCTGATCGTTATCTTTCATCGACAGCAGATGTTTTTCATAGGAAACCACCCGCCCCTGATCGTCTTTCAATGTGTATGGCAAACGGCACGCCTGCGAGCAATCGCCACGGTTGGCGCTACGCCCTGTTTGCGCATGAGAAATGTAGCACTGACCCGAATAGGCCACGCACAATGCGCCATGAATAAAGAATTCAATGGTCGCGTCCGTGGCCTGGTGAATCGCGCGGATCTGCTCAAGATTCAGCTCTCGCGCCAGCACAATCTGCGTGAAGCCAACATCAGAGAGGAACTTCGCTTTTTCTACTGTACGAATATCGCACTGCGTACTGGCGTGCAGTTCAATCGGCGGAATATCAAGTTCCAGAATCCCCATATCCTGAACAATCAGCGCATCGACACCGGTCTGGTAGAGGTCAGTAATCAGCCGTTGCGCGGGTTCCAGCTCATCATCATGCAAAATGGTGTTAAGCGTGACGAAAATTTTTGCACCATAACGATGGGCAAACGGCACCAACTCGGCAATATCTTTCAGGCTATTACTGGCATTATGACGGGCACCAAAACCAGGGCCGCCGATATAAACAGCATCGGCACCGTGCAAAATAGCTTCGCGGGCAATGGCGGCATCGCGTGCCGGGCTTAACAGTTCAAGACGATGAGAAGATACGGTCACTTTCTTATCCAGTAGCTGAAAAATGGCGGCTATTTTAGCCACAAGCGCGACGTTGCGAAATAGTTTTCCCGCTTAACTGCGCGGGTAATGGATGAGGGAATGAAAATGTACGGTTTGCTCCCCACCATTACGATAGACATGCGTGACGTCTGCAGCAAATCGAACGCCTTCCCCACAATTAAGGCTCTGCCATTCACCATCAACACACAGATCAAGTTGTCCATCAATGACGACGACATGTTCGATTACCCCCTTTTCATGGGGCGTCGATTCGCTTATTGCACCGGGTGCCATCTGAATCGAGAAGTGTTCAAAGCAGAGTTGTGGATCATAAGGAAACAGCGAAGTGATCACCATCGCCTGCCGTTGTGGATCATAAATTGAAGGCGTAGAGGACTGCGGCGGAGAAATAAATGTTGAAAATGGCACGTTCAACCCGGTGGCAATTTTCCATAATGTCGCGACCGTCGGGCTGGATTCATTACGCTCAATCTGCCCTAACATCGCTTTAGAAACGCCCGTCGCTTCTGCCAGTCGCGAAAGACTCCAGCCGCGCTGCTGACGTAGTTGTTTAAGTGTGGTGGATAAAAAGCGAGCGAGATTTTCCATGCGACTCCTCCGGCAAAACGGAAGTTTATCACTTGTGCGTTATAACGGACAAATGCTACGGTACCTGTACGTTATAACGCACGAGGTGACTATGCGTCTGTTTTCTATTCCTCCACCCACGCTACTGGCGGGGTTTCTGGCGGTATTAATTGGCTACGCCAGTTCAGCGGCAATAATCTGGCAAGCAGCGATTGTCGCCGGAGCCACCACTGCACAAATCTCTGGCTGGATGACGGCGCTGGGGCTGGCAATGGGCGTCAGTACGCTGACTCTGACATTATGGTATCGCGTACCTGTTCTCACCGCATGGTCAACGCCTGGCGCGGCTTTGTTGGTCACCGGATTACAGGGACTAACACTTAACGAAGCCATCGGCGTTTTTATTGTCACCAACGTGTTAATAGTCCTCTGCGGCATAACGGGACTCTTTGCTCGTCTGATGCGCATTATTCCGCACTCGCTTGCGGCGGCAATGCTTGCCGGGATTTTATTACGCTTTGGTTTACAGGCGTTTGCGAGCCTGGATGGTCAATTTACGTTGTGTGGCAGTATGTTGCTGGTATGGCTGGCAACCAGGGCCGTTGCGCCGCGCTATGCGGTAATTGCCGCGATGATTATTGGGGTCGTGATCGTTATCGCGCAAGGTGACGTTGTCACAACTGATGTTGTCTTTAAACCCGTTCTCCCCACTTATATTAGCCCTGATTTTTCGTTTGCTCACAGCCTGAGCGTTGCACTCCCCCTTTTTCTGGTGACGATGGCATCGCAAAACGCACCGGGTATCGCAGCAATGAAAGCCGCCGGATATTCGGCTCCTGTTTCGCCATTAATTGTATTTACTGGATTGCTGGCACTGGTTTTTTCCCCTTTCGGCGTTTATTCCGTCGGTATTGCGGCAATCACCGCGGCTATTTGCCAAAGCCCGGAAGCGCATCCGGATAAAGATCAACGTTGGCTGGCCGCTGCCGTTGCAGGCATTTTCTATTTGCTCGCAGGTCTGTTTGGTAGTGCCATTACCGGGATGATGGCTGCCCTGCCCGTAAGTTGGATCCAGATGCTGGCAGGTCTGGCGCTGTTGAGTACCATTGGCGGCAGTTTGTATCAGGCGCTGCATAATGAGCGTGAGCGCGACGCGGCGGTGGTGGCATTTCTGGTAACGGCAAGTGGATTGACGCTGTTCGGGATTGGTTCTGCGTTTTGGGGATTAATTGCCGGAGGCGTTTGTTACGTGGTGTTGAATTTAATCGCTAACAGAAACCGATAATAAAAAGCGCCATCTAACGATGGCGCGTCTGGAACTACTTTTTGTTAACGTCAAACATGGTGGCATCGGTCGCCATGTCATCAATAACTTGTTTAATATTTTCGAAAGCCATTGGCGTACTTTCGTTATTCAGGTCTTTACCTTCGCCCTGACGAACGACCTTGATAACCGGTTTATTAGTCGCTGCATCAATCAGCTCACCTTCAAAATACAAGCGAGTATCCATGGTACGGTGGCCTGTAGCCATTTGCGTCCCCGCAACCACTAATGCAACAGGAACCACTTCATAGAATTGCAGCCCTTCTTTACTGGTACCTACACCGGTAATGGCCCCACGGAAAATCAGACTACGCGGCCCAGCGGTGGTAACCAGTGGTTTACGCTGCGCTATCGCTTCTTTCATTTCGGTGTTGGTATAGTTCAAAATTTTATCCAGAACTTTCTGCCCTACCTGGGTAGAAGGTTTCGGTACCGGATAATAAGTGATTGGGTTCCAGACGATGCTGTCATATTTGCTTTGATCAAAACTCGGGTCTACCCAACGTAAAACAGGTTTACCTGTTGCCGAGGTTGTTTCTTTTAAATCAGAGTAATTGTTTAAAAAACCAGAATATTTATCTGGCTGGGTGATTTTAGAGGCACAACCAGACAGAGCCAACAAGCCGCATAAAGCTGCAACTTTCGCAAATGATGTGGTACGCATGAATAGTTTCCTGAGATGATTATATTACTTTCTAAGTTATAGCAAAAAGCGCCGCTTCGTGTTGTGGCAAAAAAAGTGTTGGTGAAAATAAATTTTTTAGCCCCTTTTCAGACGACATAGTCAATGCCGAAAAAGGGGCTAAGTCAATCATCAGTAGTTAAATTTCAGTAAGTTAAGCGGCTAAAAAACTTCGACTACTGTGATTAATTTCACATCCCTTCGATAAAAAATATGCTTACCGAAAAGAAGAACAGTAAACTATCTCAGCGTGGGGAATTTTCACGCGCTTTGTTCTTACCGGATCATTTTTTACGTGCCAGCATCGTGGCGAAACGCAGTTTAATACGATTACCGTTGGCGTCGGTGCGGTGCAGCTCGCCGACGTCTTCATTGTATTTCACCCTCTCCCAGCCTTCGTAATATCGACGTAATTCCCCCTCTTTGAAGGCAAACGGGAAGCCGACGGTACATGGATAATCAGCGGTATCCATCGCCGCCACAATCAGGTTGTAACCGCCAGGTTTAGTGCAACGTTGCATATTGGCAATCAGCCCTGGGATGGTTTTAGCCTCAAGGAACATCAGCACCACAGTCGAAAGAATAAAATCGTACTGTCCATCAAATGTGAGGTTATTCAGATCAACGACCCGGGTGTGTAAATTATCCAGATTTTCAATGGACTTAATGCGCTCGACGTTGGCGATACTCATGGCATTTTTATCCCATGCGTCAACATCATAACCATTGGCTGCCAGGTAAAGACTGTTACGACCATTGCCACAGCCCAGATCCAGCGTTTTACCCGGTTTAACCACTTTCACCGCTTCCAGCACTTCAGAGTGTGTGCGGGTTAATTCATATTTATCAGTAAAATAGTTTTCATCACGAATGATCATTCTTTGTCCTCTGCTTTCATTAAAACGGCGCGCTCGGTTCTGACTAACAATTTTCCCTGCATCAGAAGCGCAAAAGTACGGATGAGCAGTATTGCAATAATAAAATTGGTAAAGATAAACAGCGGCACCGCCAGCGTATGGAAAAATCCATTATCGCTGCCACTCCCCAGATGCAAACCGGTGGTTGCCAGTGCAGATACACCGAACGAGAAACTCCAGAATGAAGCATTAAATGGCTGGGAGAGATACCATGGCATCAGACGTAGCATAAACAGCAGTTGCAGCAGTCCATAACCGAAAAGCATTTTCGCCAGCGTGTCACCCTCGCCGCCGTTGACGCTCAGCCAGGCACTACAGGCCACCAGCGCAGGAGCGAGCTGAATGCCGAGTGATGTCCGCAGTGCCGTGGGTAATTCTCCCGAACTGCGCAGACGCTGCAAGATCACCGGTTCCAGGCTTAGCCATGAGAAAACGCCTGCGCCTAAAAACACCAGACCGGCGTCGGTGTAGCCCAACGCACCACAGGCCATTGCGCTGATAAAGTTGTTGGCAACTGTCGGCAGATACAGTCCAGGCGTGGTAGCTTCTTCAGGGTGAGATCCGCGCCATAATCCCGCAGTTTGCCAGGCGGCATAAGCCAACTGAACCACGACACCAAAACTGAACAGGCACACCGCCAGTGGGCGAAACCACGGAACAAAACCAATCGCCACCAGCATCGTCGTTGCCGGAAACAAACTCACAAAACTGCTCAGCACTGGATGGCGCACTTCTGCCAGCACGCTATGCGGAAAGCGTATGAGTCGGGTAATAAATGCGCCAGTCAATAATCCCCAGATGATCATCGCCAGAATCACCAGCCCATCCCCCAACCAGTGGCTGACCTGCCAAACCTGGCTGGCATAGCGCCAGGCAAATCCCATCCCTATCGTCCCCAACACAATACCAAAGTAGCCTGCCGGCAAATTGAGCACTTTATCGCTCTGCATCTTCTTACTCATTTTGTTTAATTTATAAAGTATATTTGAAATGCATTTTATGGAATTTTCTCGAGCATAGCCAGAGCCGCAGAATTTGCTACGGTTATAGTAAGTCACCTGTGGGAAAACGCTATGCGTAAATATCGTCTAAGTGAAGAACAGCGAGCCTTTAGTTATCAGGAAGATGGCACTAAAAAAAGTGTGTTATTACGGCAAATTATCGCCATGAGCGATTTTAACGATGTGATAGCAGGAAGCGCTGGCGGCTGGATCGATCACGAAACGGTGTTAGCACAGGAAGGAAATTGCTGGATTTACGACCAGAATGCTATTGCGTTCGGCGGAACGGTGATTTCCGGGAATACGCGTATCACCGGCACCAGCGTGCTGTGGGGAGAGGTTTACGCAACGGATAATGTCTGGATCGATAATAGTGAAATCAGCCAGGGTGCATATATAAGTGACAGTGTCACCATTAGTGACTCATTAGTTTGCGGTCAATGTAGAATATTTGGTCACGCCTTAATTGATCAACATTCTATGATCGTCGCCGCACAAGGCTTAACGCCCGACCATCAACTCCTGCTACAAATTTATGATCGCGCGAGGGTTAGCGCCTCGCGGATTGTCCACCAGGCACAAATTTATGGCGATGCCGTCGTCCGGTATGCTTTTATTGAACATCGCGCCGAAGTTTTTGATTTTGCCAGTATTGAAGGTAATGAAGAGAACAACGTCTGGCTATGCGATTGTGCTAAAGTTTACGGTCACGCGCAGGTGAAAGCTGGCATAGAAGAAGATGCCATTCCGACGATTCATTACAGTTCGCAGGTGGCGGAATATGCCATTGTGGAAGGTAATTGTGTGTTAAAACATCATGTCTTGATTGGCGGAAATGCCGTGGTATGTGGCGGACCGATTCTGCTCGACGAGGACGTTGTCATACAAGGTGAGAGCCGTATTACTGGTGCGGTGATAATTGAAAACCATGTGGAGTTAACCGACCACGCCGTCGTTGAAGCCTTTGATGGCGACACGGTTCATGTCCGTGGTCCAAAAGTCATTAACGGCGAGGAGCGCATTACTCGAACGCCGCTGGCAGGGTTATTGTGAATCGATAATACGCGCGTATAAGTTCACATCATCATAGGCATCATTCAGGAACTCAGCCTGTTTCAGACAACCTTCAAGGATAAAACCATTGCGCAAAGCGACCTGGTTGCTTTGCGCATTATCCACCCGACATTTGATCACGAAGCGTCTAAGTTCACCAGACTGAGCGTAATGATGAATCAATGCCTGCAGCGCCTGAGAAATGATCCCCTGCCCCTGATGAGATTCGTCCAGCCAGTAGCCGATTTCAGCGGTTTTATTCAGTGGTTCAATACGATTAAACGAGATAACGCCGATAAGTTCATCTTCTTTGAAAATCATGAACATTTTGGCATATCCGCGTTGATGCAACATTACATTGCCCTGCACAGTTTTTCGCGTGTCCTCTTCACTTTGAACAAACTGCGGCCAGTTTAGCGACTGCTGTAACCAGGTTCTATTTTTACAGATTAACTGATAAAGAGGTGTGACATGACTTTCTGCAACAGCATGTAATTCAAGTGATTCACTTACTTTTATCGTTTCGGTCATCTTATCTCCAGTCAATCCATGCAGTTGTTAAAAAAGCCGCCTGGCTGGCGGCTTAGGAAAGTTTACACCTCTTTGACGCTCACCTGCTGCAGGATTTTGAGCATCTCATCTTTTAACTGTAGCTTTTGTTTTTTCATGCGGACCACTTCCGCATTGTACCCTCGACCGTCGGAACCTTCCTTTCTGGCAATTTCATGATCAAGTTTATTGTGTTTATCGAACAAGGACATAAAGCGAGGATTTTCGTTTTTCAGACGGGATATTAAATCTCGGTATTCTGGAAACATACGCACTCCCTGTTAGTGGCTGACAAGGTGTATCTGAAATACACACCATCAGATTACTCATTTAACTTAGGGAAAAATGCGAGCGGGATCGTGTTTAACCAGACGGCACCTCCCGAAGAAGATGCCGAAGAAAAAATGATTAACTCATCACGCGGTCATCAACATACTGACGTTTATCCGGCGCTGGCGGGAAATACTGATACAGCCATGTTTCACTGATAGCGTCGCCCTGACAACGCAGATACATCCGCATATCGACCGGATCAGTGGAGTCCGAAGTCGGATACCAGTCAAACTGAATACGATAACCATCAATGGGTTCAATATAGAGAATTTCGATTTGCTTCGCTTCCCCACTGGAAAGCGTAATCACCGGCTCAATGCCTTTTGGCGCGGCAGCTTTCAGATCACCACCAACGAAATCGACGGCAAAACGTCGCGCCCATTTTTCGGGATAGTGTTCACCTGGCGCCCAACCTTCCGGGAAACCGCCCATGCCGGTACGCGTCGCCATAACGCGCGCTAATGGGCAATGAACAGGCGGTTGCGCACTCCAGTACAGACGATACTGGAATGCAAACTCATCACCCGCTTTCACAGCTTTTTCTGGCTGCCAGAAGCAGACAATGTTATCCAGCGTTTCGCCCGTTGTTGGGATTTCCATCAGGCCGATGGTGCCCTTACCCCACTTGTTACGCGGTTCCACCCACAGACTTGGGCGTTTGTTATACCAGCCCATAATGTCCTGATAATGGGAGAAATCACGATCCAGTTGCAATAAACCAAACCCTTTCGGGTTGTTGTCGGTGTAAGCATTGAACTGCAATTTTTGCGGATTGTTCAGCGGACGGCAAATCCACTCGCCGTTGCCCCGCCACATGGACAGACGATCAGAGTCATGGATTTGCGGATGAATGGTGTCGCACATCCGACGTTCATTAGTACCGCAGCTGAACATACTGGTCATCGGTGCAATGCCCAGCTGTTTAATGTCTTTGCGCGCATACAGGTGATTTTCCACATCCATAATCACCTGATTTTTCTCACAATGGATAGTGAACTTATAGGCACCAGTAATGCTGGCGCTATCGAGCAACGCATAAACAGTAAAGGTGGTTGCCCCTGGTTTTACCGTATCAAACCAGAAGGCGGTAAAGTCGGGGAACTCTTCTTTGCTGTCGGTGTAAGTGTCGATCGCCAGGCCGCGGGCCGACAAACCGTATTGATATGTGTCATCAACGGCGCGGAAATAACTCGCGCCGAGGAATGATACTACATCACGGCGCGCCAGTTCGGGGGCTTTAAACACGCGAAAACCGGCAAAACCGAGATCGCTTTGCCCTTCTAATTGTTTGGTATCCACACCCGCATCGTTGTATTTGAACAACTCCGGGCGAAAGTGAATTTCACGCGCCAGATGTGTTGCTGGATCTACAGAAAACATACGAACGCGGCGACGGAATCCCATTCCCATATGGAAAAACTGAGCGTCCAGTTGACGGTTCTCAACGTTATGCCAGAGCGATTTTTCGGCGTCGTATTGAATACTGTTATAAGCCTGCGGCGTCATTGTCGCCAAAGTGTCAGGTAACGGACGTGGTGCACCACGCCATGCTGTTTGCGCTAAGTCGTGCGCCATTGACTGTAGAATGGAGAA
This sequence comes from Escherichia sp. E.sYA108, assembly GCF_011754335.1. Taxonomy (NCBI): domain Bacteria; kingdom Pseudomonadati; phylum Pseudomonadota; class Gammaproteobacteria; order Enterobacterales; family Enterobacteriaceae; genus Escherichia; species Escherichia sp. E.sYA108. The sequence continues at coordinate 2,651,001 of NZ_JAAQVZ010000001.1, forward strand.
GTCAAAACGCTGGGTTTGCCCGTCGGCAATATCAGAATCGGCCGCGAATGCCGCCTGAGAAAAAAGAGAAGCAATGCCGCTGGTACCGCACACGGCGGCCATAGCCATTGAACCTTTAATAAATCGTCTACGATCCATACCTGAAAGTGAGTCCTTCTGGTGTTGTGAATGGTCCCGCGCTGGTCATTTTCAGCGGCAAGAAAGTGCTTATTTATGACCGCTCACTCTAGACAATATTTATTAATAATCCAATTGTTGAAATCAGAGAATATGCATAAATTGGCATTTTTTTTATGTCGATGGGATGAGCCTGATTCGTTTGTAAAATCAGGCAAATTTTTGCAAAGGCGGATGGTCAGAATTTAAAGCAAACCACAGCGACGTTTACTGCGTTCTTCCGCTTCCTGATAAAGCTGGAACTCATCCAAAACCGGACCCCCCAACGCCTGCTCAAATGCTTCGCGACTGGCATCACCGTGATTGCATGCCTGCGTTTCATTACCCAGATTTGACTGGAAGATCCCCGCCGCGCTAACGGGCAAGAAATCTTCATAGGTAATGGGTTGCGCCACTACCCAACCACGTTCTATTAAGGGCTGTGGATCGTCTCCGGGATGAATCGCCTGACGATGCGCCTCACCCGAAGGCGTCAGACGGTACCGGAACCATCCCAGCCCTTGCTGACGCATTAAAAACTCACTGTCAGGAAAAGTGCGGAAGGTTTCCTGTAAATGCATTTGGTGAGTGAGATTATCCTGCCCGGTTCCAGCGCTCCGCAGAAGATCATCATACAGTTGTCGCCCTTTCGGCGTTAATGCCACACCACGCTGCTCAATTTCACCAAAGCGCGCGGTATGTGTGCCCTGTTTCTGCCCCGCAAACAACACCGTCTCTTCCAGTGCTTTAAAGCTGGTCTGGCGTAGTAAAATCGGCACCTCGCGGCGCGGCGGCCCTTCGATCAGAACTTTGGGTTCAATTCCGCATTCAGGCATCATCGACTGCACCCGGTCAATATCCAGCGTACGTGGCGTCAGATGGTTGATATGGCATCCAGGAAAACAGACCACATCAGCAATCAACCGATGTTCGTTGTGCAAGGCGCGATAGGTTTCTTCATCTACCGTTGCTGACTGGTGCCAGCGAAACGTTTCCAGGGCTTCCTGCACAAACTCCTGTGCCTGTGTTTCGTTAAAACCGCCCTGCTGCTCATATTCCTCTAACAGTTGTCGACAACGTGGGGTGAAGATATCGCGCTGACGCAGAATCTCCGCCGCTTTCTGGCGCAAAATTTCGTTCTCGATAAGCTCAAGACGGAGTAACGAGGTAAAAACGCGGAAGGGATTACGCGCCAGAGAAGCATCATCAATGGGCCGAAATGCTGTCGAATGTACCGGCACCCCTGCCTGCGAGAGATCGTAATAGCTCACCGGGTACATCCCCATAATGGCAAACATCCGCCGAAGAGTAGCAAGCTCTTGTGCAGTCCCAACGCGAATCGCCCCATGACGTTCAACATTCAGTCGCGCCAGCTCGTCTGCATTTACCATTTTTTCGTGCAGTTGAGGATTGTTTTCCAGCACCGCCAGATTTACATCAGCTACCAGTTCCAGCAGCGTGCCGTACTGCGGAACTTCTTGCTGGTACATGGCTGACATTGCCTGCGAAAACTGTTCCCGAATCTCATCCGCCGTGATGCTGTTCGCCATAGTGTCTGCCTCCAGTGGTCAGTAATCTGGAGTGTAGGTAACCGCATTCACTCCGGCTGGAAGAATTTACAAACTGTGATCTCGCCGCGAAAACATCAATATTATCCATTTTGCTGTAACATAGTTGCTTTAATTGTTAATAATATTTTGCAATCAAGTTATCATAATAAAACAACTTCACTTGTCAGCGACACCGCTTCGTTTTTAACATCGCTTATGGAAAAAAATAGTCTGTTTAGTCAGCGCATCCGTTTGCGCCACCTTCATACATTCGTAGCTGTCGCACAACAAGGAACTTTGGGGCGCGCGGCTGAAACCCTTAATTTGAGTCAACCTGCGCTCTCTAAGACATTGAATGAACTGGAGCAGCTGACGGGCGCTCGCTTGTTTGAGCGTGGTCGTCAGGGGGCGCAACTTACCTTACCCGGCGAACAATTTTTAACGCATGCAGTCAGAGTTCTTGACGCCATCAACACTGCCGGACAGTCGCTTCATCGTAAAGAAGGTCTTAATAATGATGTCGTCAGGGTTGGTGCGCTACCTACTGCGGCACTAGGGATATTACCTTCGGTTATAGGTCAGTTTCATCAGCAACAAAAAGAGACGACCTTGCAAGTTGCGACAATGAGTAACCCTATGATTCTGGCGGGTTTAAAAACCGGGGAAATCGATATCGGCATTGGTCGGATGTCAGATCCTGAACTGATGAACGGGCTTAATTATGAACTGCTGTTTCTTGAATCGCTGAAGCTGGTTGTCCGCCCTAATCACCCGCTACTTCAGGAGAACGTAACGCTAAGCCGGGTGCTGGAATGGCCGGTCGTTGTATCACCAGAAGGCACTGCGCCACGCCAGCATTCAGATGCATTAGTGCAGAGCCAGGGATGTAAAATTCCTTCGGGTTGTATCGAAACGCTGTCTGCTTCGCTATCTCGTCAACTTACGGTTGAATACGATTACGTGTGGTTTGTCCCTTCTGGCGCTGTAAAAGACGACCTGCGTCATGCCACGCTGGTAGCCCTGCCTGTTCCGGGACATGGTGCAGGCGAACCGATTGGAATACTGACCCGCGTAGATGCGACGTTCTCTTCTGGTTGCCAGTTGATGATTAACGCTATTCGAAAATCAATGCCGTTCTGAAAGGTGAAGGGATCTGTCGATCCCTCCTTTAACATTTTCACACCGTAGCAAAACTAACTGGTTCACCAGCTCCTCGTGGTTCTGCCGACACAGAATGTTTGTTCAGACGGAATACGTCCACCGCCTCAGTTAGTCGTGCCGCCTGTTCTTCAAGGGACAACGCCGCCGTTGAGGCCTCTTCTACCAGAGAAGCATTCTGTTGCGTCACCTTATCCATTTCAGAAATCGCCTGGCTAACCTGCGTTATGCCTCGACTTTGTTCATCCGAGGCGGTGGCGATTTCCTGCATGATATGTGTGACACTCGCGACGGCATCAACAATAGTGCTCATGGTTTTCCCGGCCGTGGCCACCTCATCCGCTCCCAGGTCAATTAACCTGACTGATTCACTGATCAAGCCTTCAATCTCTTTCGCCGCCTGAGCGCTGCGGCTTGCGAGTGTCCGTACTTCGCTGGCGACAACGGCAAATCCAGGGCCTTGCGAGAGTAACACGATTCTGACATTCACACTGACCCGACAAACGCTCTACGAACTGCGGTTCCGGGACGGTGATAAGGAGGTTGCTGCGCTCATGGCCTGCACGTCCAGGTAAGGGCAAGCGCGGGGATTTTCCCCGCGCATCTGACTAGCGGATTCATTTTCTCATGGCACCCCTTTTACACTTCAGTTAGTGCATGTTTTTTTCGATGCACTAATAGAACCATCATTACAGACAAATTTGCCGCCTGCCGTACAGTGTGAGATCCCCCCTTTCGAACCAGAACAGGGTTTGCGCCCGGCATCGGCATAAAAGGAAACAAGCGTTCCCATAACCAGGATAAGTGCCAGTTTTTTCATATAACCTCCATGATTTATCGAATCTTATGTTCGATTTGAACGTTATACGCTGGTTTATTTTGATACCGTTGATGAGATCAAAGATCGGGTGAATTGATTAAAGATAAGCCAGATGGACGTATAGACAAGGATTATGGTTTTATTTGTCATACAAATAAATATAATAGGCGCTTCCGATGTAGGCCCGTATTCTTCGCCTGTACCACGGGTCGGTTTTAGTACAGGCGTTTTCTTTAAATATCCTTCAGGAACGTTTACGTGGCATCATGCGTAGAAGTGTGTTGTCCTTCCAGAAATAGTGGTGTGCCAGTGCAGCCGCAGCGTGCAACCCGATGACAAAATATCCCAGATTCGCCAGCGTTTCATGCCACGACTTTAAGCTATCAACCCGTTCGAAATTGGCCTCTGAAGCGTAAGGCATCGTCAAACCAAACGCAAACCACGGGTTGCCCCGGTTATACATCATCACCAAACCAATCACTGGCAGCGCAATAAACAGGAGATAAATCACCAAATGGCCCAAATGCGCCAGTCCCGTCATCATCGGTTTTGGCTTAGGTATAATCGGCGGGGTTGGGCATTTCAGCCTTAACAAAAGACGAACCACCATCAGTACGAGAATTGAGATGCCACAGGAAACATGAATCATGTTGATGAGGGGCCGATCGCTACGTGGGAAGAAACCACGAAACTCCATTGCGCAATACGCTACGATAACCAGCAAAAAGACCAGCCAGTGAATGCTGATTTGTAACCTTGAGTATTTATTTCCCATAACATTTCCTGCTTTAACATAATTTGCCGTTAACATAACGGGCTTTTCTTAAAATTTCATTAAATATTGTTCACCTGTTTTCAGTACGTTACGTTTCGCTGCAAGAATGTAGATTGCCCATCCCGCCATCCTGGTCTAAGCCTGGAAAGGATCAATTTTCATCCGAACGTTCCTGACAGGAGAAGACCATGAGTAAAGTTGGTATTAATGGTTTTGGTCGTATCGGTCGACTGGTGTTGCGTCGATTACTTGAAGTCAAAAGCAACATAGACGTTGTCGCTATTAATGATCTCACTTCCCCAAAAATTCTCGCCTACCTGCTGAAACATGATTCAAACTACGGACCGTTCCCCTGGAGCGTTGATTATACGGAAGATTCACTTATCGTTGATGGGAAAAGTATCGCGGTTTACGCCGAAAAAGAGGCTAAAAATATTCCGTGGAAAGCGAAAGGCGCAGAAATCATTGTCGAATGTACAGGCTTTTATACCTCCGCCGAGAAATCGCAGGCGCATCTTGATGCTGGCGCGAAGAAGGTGTTGATTTCCGCCCCTGCCGGTGAAATGAAAACCATCGTTTATAACGTCAATGACGACACTCTGGATGGCAACGACACCATTGTTTCCGTGGCGTCATGCACCACTAACTGCCTTGCGCCGATGGCCAAAGCCTTGCATGACAGTTTCGGGATAGAAGTCGGCACGATGACAACCATTCATGCCTATACCGGCACCCAGTCACTGGTGGATGGCCCACGTGGTAAAGATTTACGTGCTTCACGCGCAGCGGCAGAAAATATCATTCCCCACACTACGGGGGCGGCAAAAGCCATTGGTCTGGTGATCCCGGAACTGAGCGGCAAACTGAAAGGTCATGCGCAACGCGTGCCGGTGAAAACAGGTTCGGTCACTGAACTGGTGTCGATTCTCGGAAAAAAAGTGACTGCCGAAGAGGTGAACAACGCGCTTAAAAAGGCGACAAACAATAACGAGTCATTTGGTTATACCGATGAAGAAATAGTCTCTTCCGATATCATTGGCAGCCATTTCGGTTCGGTGTTTGATGCCACGCAAACGGAAATTACCGCCGTGGGCGATTTACAACTGGTGAAAACGGTCGCCTGGTACGATAACGAATATGGCTTCGTCACGCAGCTTATTCGCACCCTCGAAAAATTCGCTAAACTCTGACGCGCACAGGCGGAGGAAAAAACCTCCGCCTCTTTCACTCATTACGACTGTAAATAAACCACCTGGGTCTGCAGATATTCATGCAAGCCATGTTTACCATCTGCGCCGCCAATACCGGATTTACGCCATCCAGCGTGGAAGCCTTGCATAGCTTCGAAGTTTTCACGGTTGATGTAAGTTTCACCAAACTTCAGCCCTTTAATGGCTTTCATCGCGACGTTCAGATTTTGGGTATAGATTGATGAGGTCAGGCCGTAATCACTGTCATTAGCCATTGAGATAGCCTCTTCCAGCGTGTCAAATGCGACCACCGGCAGAACCGGGCCAAAGGTTTCCTCATGCATAATCGACATTTCCTGGCGAACATCCAGCAGCAATGTCGGCGGATAATAATATCCTTTCCCCTCTACCGCTTTGCCACCCAACGCCACTCTCGCCCCTTCTTCTACTGCGCGCGCCACTTTTTGCTCAACCCTTTCCAGCGCCGCGGCGTTAATCAACGGTCCCATCGCAATGTCGTTGCGTTCAGCAGGGTTACCAAATTGAACCGCCTGCATCGCTTCACCCAGCCGATTGACGAACTGATCATAAATGCTTTTCTGTACATAAACACGTTCTGCACAGTTACACACTTGCCCACTATTAATGACGCGTGAATCAACGATGGCTTTGACTGCCAGTTCAAGATCGGCATCGTCCATTACGATAGCCGGTGCTTTACCCCCCAATTCCAGGCACACTTTGGTGATGTTTTTCGCCGCAGTCGCCATAATCTTTTCACCTGCAGAGACGCTGCCTGTCATACTGACCATTGCGACCTTTGGGTTACCCGCCAGTTCTTGCCCAACGGTTTCACCACGCCCGAGTACAAGGTTAAACACGCCGCGCGGAAGGCCTATTTCATCAACGATTTTGGCGAATGCAATCGCATTGTTTGGCGTAAATTCACTGGGTTTAATGACGATGGTATTACCGGTCAAAAGAGCGGGAGCCATTTTGCGGGCAATGAGGAAGAACGGAAAGTTCCACGGCAGAATGCCGGTAGTCACGCCAAGCGCACGTTTAAACAGAAGGATATTTTCTCCTGGACGATCGCTTTGAATAATCTCGCCCTCGTAACGCCGTGCCCACTCCGCCATATAATCGATATAGTCCGCAGTAAAAGCCACTTCGACTTCAGCCAACTGCTGGATCTTGCCCCCTTCTTCGACAATCAGCGCACTGATTTCAGTGGCACGTTCCCGGATCCCGGCGGAGATTTTGCGCAACCAACTGGCGCGTTCAATAGCAGGCAACGCTTCCCATTCTGGTTGTGCACGTTCTGCTGCATCGATTGCCTTACGGGCATCCTCGGCCTGACCATCGGGAATGCGGGAAATGACAGCCTCTGTAGCAGGGTTTACCACATCAATCCATGCGTCTCCACGCCAGGTAACAAACTGTCCATCGATATACATAGGATGTTGAACGGGTACTGACATGGGCGACTCCTGTGATTTGCATGTTTGTTTTTGGTAAATTTATTGTTAATTAACATCAATTATCAGAGAGACGGCATCGTGAAAGGACAATTCTGTGAAGGGCTTCATAAAAACAAGTGTAAAAGGAATTAAAGGCAGAAATAAAAGTCAGAAGTCATGCCCGTTTGCAAACAAGTGGTTCACAAACGGGCAATTTTTAACGTAACGAGCGACTTTCCATCGCCTCGATGAGCACCGCATCGTGTTTCAGCGTTTGCCATGCCTGGATGACTTCTGCCGGAAAATCAACGTGAACGATAAAATCTCGCCCGCGGGGGCCGTAGCCATCGCTATCATCGCGTAAACGCGGCAACTCGCCAGTGAGTAGCGATAGATAACGCTCAACCGGCCATAATCCTTGCAACGGATTAACAAAGATTACACTGTCTGCGTTATTTCCTAACTGAGGAACGAATCCGGGATAACTTAACCAGCGCGGTGCATCGGGATTATCCCCGGTTATACGGCGGAACGTCGCCATCGTGCGCCGCTGCATGGTGGGGTCCTGAACAACGATAGCCGTATGAACTCGTTCTACGGCCTGATTCAATAGCGCGATGCTAAAGCGTGCGTTTTCACCGCAGTTTGTTGACTGGTCTTCAATCCAGATTTTTTCATGCGGAATATGCCAGAACTGATGAGCGATATCCGCCAGGATGGTAGCTTCAGCTCTGCCAGTGGTGCGGATAGTGTTGTAGTGCGGATGCTGTGCGATGGCGCTATACAAAAAAGTTGTCGAGTGACCGATACCACCACTAATCAGTAAAGGAATTTGCTGATCGCGGGCAATCTTACATGCCGCATCGATAGTCGGCATAACCGCATTGCCTGCAAGGATCACGCAATCGGCCTGATACGGTACCTCACCGGAGAAATCATCCTGCACCAGCCACTGTCCGATAACATTTATGGCATCTATGGTTGCCGGCGAAAGTGTCGGAAACGGGGTAATATTCATGGTTCCTCCTTATCCTTCCCTTAAGAATACTGCGTGAGATAATAGTGAGAAGCGGAGCACTCTGAAAGGAGGAAGTCGTATTTCCTTAACTGCCACTCCGCAAGCCTGACATATTTTTTAAGGAAATGCTGTAGATAAACATTATTCATCTTGCAGCAGAGAATTGTATTTTTCTGAACTCCTGAATTTTTTCCCTTATCGTTTTTAGAATTAATAAAAAACCCGGCGCTAAATGCTTACCGGGTTTTAGATTTATCAGGCAAATAGCAGTGTTAACCGCTAATCTGCTCCATCGCCTGCAAAATACGCTTATCCGAAATCGGATAAGGCGTGCCAAGTTGTTGAGCGAAGTAACTAACGCGCAGCTCTTCTATCATCCAGCGGACCTCTTTCACGTCTTCATCCTCACGACGTGCAGGCGGCAGTTTGTTGATCCATTGCTGCCATGCCTGCTGGACGTTTTCGACTTTCAGCATCTGAGCACGGTCACGATGCGGATCAATCGCCAGTTTTTCCAGTCGTTTTTCAATCGCCTGCAAATACCGTAACGTGTCGCCCAACCGTTTAAAACCGTTACCAGTGACAAAACCGCGATACACCAGCCCGCCCATCTGCGCTTTAATGTCAGAAAGCCCCAGCGCCATGGTCATATCCACCCGCCCTTTCAGACGTTTGTTGATATTGAACACCGCAGTGAGGATTTGCTCGACCTGCTTCGCAATATCCACCACTGTGTCGTTCAGTTCAGCGCGGACTTTTTCATGCAGCGCAGCAAAGCCTTCTTCCGTCCAGACCGGGCCACCATTGGCGTCGATCAGTTGATCCACACCGCAGGAGATACAGTCGTCGATCAGCTCCAGCACTTTGCCATACGGGTTAAAGTACAGCCCCAGCTTGGCTTTGTTTGGCAACTTCTCATGCAAATATTTGATTGGCGAGGGAATATTTAGCAGCAGTAAACGGCGAAGACCGTTCCACATTGCCTGCTTCTGTTCCAGCGGGTTATCAAACAGTTTGATCGCTACGCTGTCACGCTCATCCACCAGCGCCGGCCAAGCCTTCACTTTGTAGTTGCCGCGCTTCTGCTCGTAGCTTTCCGGCAGTTGACCAAAACTCCAGATATGTAAACCGCTCTGCTCGATACCGTCATCCGCCACGGCAGACAGCGTTTCCTGCACTTTGCCTTTCAGGGCGTCTTTCAGATCCTGTAATGAGCGCCCTTCTTTTAGCTTCTTGTTTTTGTCATCCACCACGCGGAAAGTGATTTTCAGGTGATCGGGCACCTGATCCCAGTGCCAGTCTTCGCGGTCAACGGTGACGCCAGTCATCCGCCGTAACTCTCGTTCAAGGCTGTCGAGCAACGGCAATTCCAGCGGTGTGACGCGGCCTAAAAACGCTTCGGCGTAGTTTGGCGCGGGCACAAAATTACGGCGTACCGGCTTCGGCAGCGATTTAATCAGGGCGATGATCAGCTCACGACGCAGACCGGGGATCTGCCACTCAAACCCACTCTCCTCAACCTGGTTAAGTAACGGCAGCGGGATATGCACGGTCACACCGTCAGCATCCGCGCCGGGCTCAAACTGATAGCTCAAACGCAGCTTGAGATTGCCCTGATGCCAGAAGTTCGGGTAATCCAGCTTGCTGATTTTTTCCGCCCCTTCTTTGATCAACATGCTCTTTTCAAAGTTGAGCAAATCAGGCGTTTCGCGGCTGACTTTTTTCCACCAGCTGTCGAAGTGACGTGCGGAAATCACATCGTGGCTGATGCGCTGGTCGTAGAACTCAAACAGCGTTTCGTCATCCACCAGAATATCGCGGCGACGAGTTTTGTGTTCCAGTTCTTCCACTTCGGCCCGTAGTTTCAGGTTTTCACGGAAGAATGCGTGACGCGTCTGCCAGTCACCTTCCACCAGCGCGTGGCGAATAAAGAGTTCACGACATAACGCCGGATCGATCTGGCTGTAGTTGACCTTACGCGCAGCAACAATCGGCAAACCATAAACAGTGACTTTTTCCGTTGCCATCACCGCGCCCTGCGCCCGTTCCCAGTGCGGTTCGCTGTAGGTGCGTTTAATCAAATGCTGAGCAACTGGCTCCACCCATTCCGGGTCGATCCGCGCAGCAATGCGTCCCCACAGGCGGCTGGTTTCTACCAGTTCCGCCACCATTACCCATTTCGGCGGCTTTTTGAATAAACCAGAACCGGGGAAGATGGAGAAACGCGCGTTACGTGCGCCGGTATATTCTTGTTTATCGGCATCTTTCATGCCGATATGCGAAAGCAAACCGGTCAGCAACGCAATGTGAATTTCGCGATAATCCGCCGGTTCGCTGTTAACCGGAATGCCAAGTTCTTTCACCACCTGGCGCAACTGGGTGTAGATATCCTGCCATTCGCGCACGCGCAGATAGTTGAGATAATCAGTACGACACAGGCGACGGAAGGCGTTTGAAGAAAGCGCCTTTTGCTGCTCGCCAAGATAATTCCACAGATTCACAAATGCCAGGAAGTCAGACTCTTTGTCGTGGAAGCGACGATGTTTTTCGTCAGATGCCTGCTGTTTATCCATCGGACGCTCACGCGGGTCCTGAATGGAGAGCGCGGACGTGATAATCATCGCCTCACGCACGCAGCCATGTTTTTGCGCTTCCAGCACCATACGCGCCAGACGTGGGTCGACAGGCAACTGCGAGAGCTGGCGACCGAGCGGCGTCAGTTTATAGGCGCTGGCCTGTTCATCCGTGGTGATCGCACCCAGTTCTTCGAGCAGACGCACGCCATCCTGGATATTGCGTTTATCCGGTGCTTCGACAAACGGGAATGCGGCGATATCGCCCAAGCCCAGTGCGGTCATCTGCAAAATAACCGAGGCCAGGTTAGTACGCAGAATTTCTGGGTCGGTAAACTCCGGGCGCGAGAGGAAATCGTCTTCGGAATAGAGACGAATACAGATCCCTTCTGACACACGACCGCAGCGGCCTTTACGCTGATTAGCTGAAGCCTGCGAAATTGGCTCAATCGGCAAACGCTGCACTTTGGTGCGATAGCTGTAGCGGCTGATACGCGCCGTACCTGGGTCGATAACGTATTTAATACCCGGTACGGTCAGCGAGGTTTCCGCGACGTTGGTCGCCAGTACAATGCGTCGCCCGCTGTGCGACTGGAACACGCGGTTCTGTTCGCTGTTGGAAAGCCGTGCATAAAGCGGCAAGATTTCGGTATGGCGTAAGTTCAGCTTGTTCAGCGCATCGGCGGTATCGCGAATTTCTCGCTCGCCGCTCATAAAGATCAGAATGTCGCCAGGGCTTTCCTGGCTCAGTTCATCTACGGCGTCAAAAATCGCCTGCAACTGGTCGCGCTCGGTGTCATCGGCTTCTTCAACAATCGGGCGATAGCGCACTTCCACCGGATAGGTCCGACCGGAGACTTCGATAATCGGCGCATTATTAAAGTGGCGCGAAAAGCGTTCCGGGTCGATAGTCGCGGAGGTGATAATAATTTTTAGGTCAGGACGCCGCGGCAGCAACTCTTTCAAATAGCCGAGGAGAAAATCGATATTCAGGCTGCGTTCGTGCGCTTCGTCAATAATGATGGTGTCGTACTGCATCAGCAGGCGGTCTTGCTGGATCTCTGCCAGCAGGATACCGTCGGTCATCAGCTTGACCATCGTGTTATCACTGACGTGATCGCTGAAACGCACTTTGTAACCGATGCAACCGCCCGGCTCCGTTTTTAGCTCTTCCGCAATACGGTTCGCCACCGTTCGCGCCGCCAGCCGACGCGGCTGGGTATGGCCGATCAGCCCTTTAATCCCGCGACCCAGCTCCATACAGATTTTCGGTAGCTGAGTCGTTTTACCGGAACCCGTTTCCCCGGCGACGATCACCACCTGGTGGTCACGAATCGCTTCGAGAATGTCCTGCTTTTTCTGACTAACCGGCAAATTGTCCGGGTAAGTAATCTCCGGTCGTGCCGCTTCACGCAGCAGGACTTTCCCTGCCGCATGGTCAATCTCTTTCGCCATCTCCTGGAAAATGGCCTGTTGTGCATCAGGATTTTTAACCTTCTTCACGCCGTGCAGACGGCGAGAAAAACGCAGTCTGTCACGCAGCATCAGCGAATCCAGCCGCTGCTGCAAGGCAGTAAAGGTCAATTTTTGTTGTTCTGTCATAACGTTAGTGGGCAGTAGTCTGCCTGATTAATTTTCTTTTAAATGATAGATATAGAGTACCACATCGCGGCTTTCTATGCGTTGTTCAATAAATTCGAACATAGGCTTCGATTTATTGCGCTATCTCTGTGGCAAGATTGTGAATAAAGTGTCAACAAGCAACGGGGCATTGCCCATTCAAATATCTATAAGGAAACACCATGAGCAAGGTATTAGTTCTTAAATCCAGCATCCTGGCAGGGTACTCTCAGTCTAATCAGTTGTCCGATTATTTTGTTGAACAATGGCGCGAAAAGCACTCCGCTGATGAAATCACCGTGCGTGACCTGGCTACAAATCCGATTCCGGTCCTGGATGGCGAACTGGTTGGTGCACTGCGTCCGAGCGATGCGCCGCTGACTCCGCGTCAGCAGGAAGCTCTGGCGCTTTCCGATGAGCTGATTGCCGAGCTGAAAGCCCACGACGTTATCGTTATTGCGGCACCGATGTATAACTTCAACATCTCGACTCAGTTGAAAAACTATTTTGACCTGGTTGCACGCGCAGGCGTTACTTTCCGCTATACCGAGAAGGGTCCGGAAGGCCTGGTCACCGGTAAAAAAGCCATCGTTATCACCAGCCGCGGTGGGATCCATAAAGATGGCCCAACGGATCTGGTAACGCCATATCTGTCCACATTCCTGGGCTTTATCGGCATTACCGATGTGAAATTTGTCTTCGCCGAAGGGATCGCGTACGGCCCGGAAATGGCAGCGAAAGCACAGTCTGACGCGAAAGCAGCCATCGACAGTATTGTTGCTGAATAACCGGACACGATCTTGATGTGGACTGTAGATATTCAGTCCACATCTCAATCCGCTTACCTGTTTTCCCATAATTTCAGCATCGCTTTGTGCTCTTCCTTAAGCACAATCCGCGAGCGTCTGGCTCGAATATAACTAATCACTTCATCAACGGTTTTACAATGTCCGTAACATAACAGCCATGCCGCCACCACCAGCGCACTGCGCGATAATCCCAACGCGCAATGGACCAGAACGCTGCCTTGCTCTTCGCGTAATGTTTCCAGCATCGCCACGGCCTGTCGGAGCTCCCCCTCTTCCGGAACCACCAGATCCAACATCGGTACACAAAAATAGAGTCGATCTTTTGTCGCTCGTCCGCGAGGGAATTCAAAGGTGACGTCCAGAACCGCATTCTGTGCCGGAATATGTCGTGGAAACGCCCCTAAATAAACACCAGCAGTAATTTTGCTCACCGGCTCCAGGCGAAGACAAAACCAACGCATAGACAGCCACATCCCGATACGCCAGGGCAATGTCAGCCAGTAAACGGCGGGCGGGAGTTTCCCCTGACTATCTTTCCCTGTTGTTATCGCGCCAAGCCCACCGTACCCACGGCCAATGATGAATAGCGATAATACTGGCCAACATAACCAGACTGACCACCATAACTGAAGCATTATCATTAGCTCCATCAACACAATGCACGAGCACGCGCCTGCGACATATGGCAGTGCTATTTTGATTCGACGTTGATCAGGTTTCTGATAATTCCAACGACGGTCGACGGGCACCATCCAGTCAATTAACATACCTACCGCCAGCCCCGTGATGACATCAATAAAATGATGCTGCCAGGTCGTCAGCGTCGAAATGGCGATGAGTAAAAACCATCCGCCGCAGACTTTACGCCACCTCACAGCCAGATGCTGACGAAAGTGACGCCAAAGTAGCCAGCAGAGAATAATATGCAGCGAAGGAGACTGGTTATAAGGCAGATCAAACAGTTCAAGTTGCGAAAATAGCCATCCTGTCACCCCACTCACTTCAGGACGGATAAAACTAAACTTCAGCGGATAGAGAAAAAAACCGCAGCAGGCCATTACCGTTGCCAGAATAAGCCGGTGAACCAGTCGGCGCTGTTCGAATGTCGAGCTACAAATGAACAGCGAAAATCCATATAAAAGATCCAGACTCCAGTAAGGAACAATAGTCCAGGGAAGAAAAGGGATCGCCGTTTCCCAACCGAATACCTGACTGGGGATATCATGGTTGTTAAGATCCTGAGTCGCGGTGAACTGATTAAGAAATCCATATGTAAAGAAGAAAAACGGGGCCAGCAACAATAACCAGCCAGCTCCTTGTAGCAATACGTTCCGGCGTTCAGTTATCACGACGCACCGCCATCGAAACCGTAAAAATGCCCCACACATCAATCCGTTGTGTGCATTTATCGAATCCGGCATCATGCACGAGCGAATCCATCTCCCCTTGCGAACGCACGCGCATTACCCACGGTTTACCATCTTTATGACTGGTTAACACCCCGGCAATCAGCTCCAGTTGTGGGTGCCACGGCTGCCCGGTGTAGATGAGAATGCCACCCGGATCGATGGCATTGGCAAGACCTGCGAGTGAGTTTTTTACCTGCTCATTTTCGGGGAAAAGCTCATACAGGCCAGAGACAATCGCCAGCGTAGGCCGCGGAGTTAACGCGCTGAGTTCCTCCGGGTTAAACGCATCGCCCTGTTCAAAACGCACCCGCCCAGACATTCCCCGTTGGGCAATCATCTCTTGCCCTTGTGCAACATTTACCTCACTGTAATCACGTAACAAAATTTCGCTTATGGCGGGCTCGTTTGCCAGCGCATCCAGTACATAGCGCCCATGCCCTGCGGCAATGTCAACCACGCGGACGGCTAAACCTTTGGCGTGGAGATGGGCAACGGCTTGTTTAATCAGCATTTGTAAATGGGTTTTGCGCTGGCGAATACCGCGCCAGCCAACACTGTTCAGGTAGATTTTGTCGATAAAGCGCCCGAATGCGTTACTGCCTTGCGGTTGATTTTGATAGACATAATCCAGCGAACTGCCTGAATCAAAGCCGGTACTCATTCCGAGATGCAGGCCCGCAGAGTGCGCCCCGAACAGTTTCATCGCCTTTCGCATAAAGCGATACGCCAAATCAACCGGCGATAACGGCACGGGTCCACCAGAAAGGAGCCGCCATCGATCCGCTGATGGTCCTGTGCGGTCTTCATGCTGATAATCAAATTTTTGCGACTTGTTAGCATATAAACGGCTGATAAAGCTTTGCATTTTTTCAAATGCCTGCGCCCTGTTCTCTTCACCCAACGTGTCGTGATAAAAGCCTGGCAGCAGATGCAGCTCTTTCAGAGGACTACGTAAACGCTGATAAAAATCAATCTGCGGTTGGCGATGCACCACATAGTCATCGCCTGATATCAGAAGTTGCGTGGGGAGCGTAATCGCCGCCGCATCGCTAACAATACGTTCAGACGTTTTATAGAGATCGAGCAAGATATTGACGGCAATCGCCCGTGTGATCAGCGGATCATTATTGAAACTCGCCACCCGTTGCCGATCGTGGGTCAGATAACGCCCTTTCACATAGGAATTAATAAAAAACAGACCACGCAGACGATGCCATAACGCCAGCCCAGGACGTGCCAGCGGCACATACAATTTAACCTTAAAGGCCGGAGATGCCAGCACTAGTCCGCGAATAGCAGGCGCATAATCATGAACCCATGTGGCAACCATCACTGCGCCGACGCTTTGCGCGATCACAACCACCTCTTCCAGTCCGACCTGGCTGTCGCTGGCAGCAAAACGGACAAATTCATCAACATCCTGCACTGAACGCGCAAGAGACGGACTATAACCACGCGGCCCCGAAGTTTGTCCATGCCCTCGGGCATCCCATGCATAAAAAGCAGTATCTGGCATCGCCAGTTCATCAACGATATGTTGTAGACGACCAGAATGTTCATGACCGCGATGAAATAAGACGATGACCTTTTTCGCCCCTGGCAGTAAAGTGGGCCAGTGCCGATAAAACAACGCTGTATTATCACTGGTGGTAAAAAAATGCTCCCCAGGGATGCGTGAATTTTCCATTTTCTCTGTTTTCCTTCAGTAACAGCAGTAGCGAATAAAATAAAAAAATACCGGAGCGGTGAAAATTAATGAGTCAATCCTGTCAAGGAGTCCGCCATGTCCTGGTAATAGTTTTCCGCTATCTTTAACACCAACATCTCGTTTGGTGGCTGACATCACTACATCGCCGCAAAAACCACTAATACCAATTAACAAACCCGCTAATAATACCTGTAATGTATTTAGCGGTGTCAGTAACGGTCCAATAATCAGTGACGCAATCATGGTGGTGATTACTCCTCCCACCAGACCTTCCAGCGTTTTTCCCGGGCTGACTTTGGGGACCACTTTTCTTCTGCCGCAGGATTTTCCCCATAAATACTGTGCAATATCGTTTGACTCGGTTAACGCCAAAAGAAATAACACCAGTAACGCCCCGCCCTGGATATTTATGGTTGGCAACATTAATAACCAGGCGGCATGACTCAAGGTGAAAACGGTCATTATCCAGCCACAAAAAATGGCACTCACGGTATGCAGAAAACCAGAGGGGTCACCTACAAAAACTCGCCAGGTGGCTAATATCAGAAACCCAGCCAAAGGTATAAATAACAGAAACAGCTCAAAGCAATTAAAACCGATAAGCAAATAGTTAAGAGGAATAACCCAATATAACCAACGCGGAAAATGTACGGATATAAGCGTACAATATTCTTTCAATGCCAGAAAACTTATCAGCGCAAAAAACGTCAACGTCATCCAGCGTGGACCTGAAATCACCAGTGAAAAACAAATGACGATGCCCCACCAGGTACGAATACGTAATGTTACTTCATCGCCTTTTCTCTCCGGTAACCGCCATACCAGAAAACGGTTTATCAGCGTTGCTAAAATTAACAACGCGAAGAGTATTGCCAGAGATTTTTCCAGCATTATCTTTCAGCGCTCATCAGGAGCACACTTCGACAACGATTAATCGCAGTCCAGAGAAGCAGAATTGAAGCAATGCTCCATAAAAGATTATTCCATTGCATCCATTGTGGATAAATGGCAATGGCCAGCCCCCACAGACCAAATATTAACGCGCGATCGCTTTTGCCAAATGGACCGACATAACTACGAATACCGTTAATCGTCTGCGCGAGTAAACCGCAAAACTCGGTCAATATGGTGCAAAATAACATGAGTATTACGAGTGATGCGTTACTTTCCGGTAAAAATAAAAACGGTAAATAGAGCGCAATATCGGAAATAACATCGCCAGTTTCATTCAAAATCGCCCCCAGACGTGTTTTCTGATTGCACTCACGCGCCAACATGCCATCCAGCGCATTGAGCGTCATACGGATAAAAAGCACGATGGGCAATAGCAAAAAGAGGATGGGTTGTGCCACCAACACCAACAGCAATCCGGTAAGAAGAGAAAGCGCCAGTGCAGCAAGAGTGATGTGATTCGCTGTAACATGGTGCTTATAAAGCCAAAACATCGTCGGCCTTAACAGCGACTGAAAGAGCGGTTTTATCTGGTAGAGCGTCATTTATCATTCCGTGATATTCAGTTTACTCTATGGTGCATCAATTCCGACGGCGGAGATATCACAACGCGCAGCATCAACGTAAATTCGGAATATATCAAGATGTGGTGGATGAATGCCCTACACATCTGTTTGATTACCGTCTGGATATCAGTGAGATACCATCTATCACTGTACGAATCAATGAATCCATCGCCTTTTCCCTGATTATCCAGCCGCAAATCCTGGCCTTAAACATATGCACTCCATGCCATTAAAAAAGAAACAAAAGGGAAATGCATCTTTCCCTTTTGTATATTCGTTATTCTCGCGAAATACCATCCAACGTAGACAACACTTTCTCAGAAAGATGAAATTTTTCAGCAGCCATATTCTCCCGTAAATGCGCAACAGAAGATGTTCCAGGAATCAACAAAATATTCGGTGAACGTTGTAACAGCCACGCCAGCGCCACCTGCATTGGTGTCGCATTAAGGCTTGTAGCAACATCGGAAAGCGTGGAGGATTGCAGCGGCGTAAAGCCCCCGAGCGGAAAGAATGGCACGTAGGCAATGCCATCACGAGCCAAAGCATCAATCATTGCGTCATCAGCACGGTGGGCAATGTTGTATTCGTTCTGCACGCAGACGATTTCGGCAATCTTTCGCGCCTCTGCAACCTGCGTCGGTGTGACGTTACTCAGGCCAATATGTTTTACCAGGCCTTGTTGTTGCATCTCCGCCAGCACTGTCAGGCTGGCCTCAATCGATCCTTCCGCTGGGCCATGACCATCCCCCATCATAACGCGCAGGTTAACCACATCCAGTACGTCCAGGCCGAGATTACGTAGATTATCGTGTACCGCTTTTTGCAGCTCTGCCGGAGAAAATGCGGGTAACCAGGATGCGTCCTCTCCACGCCGCGCACCAATTTTAGTGACAATTGTCAGGTCGTCAGAGTACGGATAAAGCGCTTCGCGGATAATCTGATTGGTGACGTGCGGACCATAAAAGTCGCTGGTATCAATATGATTGACGCCCAATGCCAGCGCCTCACGCAGCACGGTTATAGCGACGTGGCGATCTCTTGGGGGGCCAAAAACCCCAGGACCAGCCAGTTGCATCGCGCCATAACCAAGACGGTTAACGGATTTTGTACCGAGAGTAAATGTGTTGCTGCTCATCGCACCCTGCCCTGTAATACAACGGATTAAGAAAAATCAGTATAGAAATGAATAGAGATAAATAATGCGAGGGTGTAAACAAGATTGCGGGATGAGTTGTACTGTTGTCCTGAAAGACACGAAACCCCAGGCAGGTTAAGACACGTCAAGCACCGCATCCGGCAATAAAAAACCGCAACCTGTATCAGCGTTGCGGTTTATGTATTACATGCTAAAAATTAGAATGTTTTCTTGAAGTTTAGCATCACACCTTTATCGCTGATGCCGTCTTCTTTCCAGTGGAATGCATCTACCTGCAACGCACTTTCCTGGCTGCTGTATTTCACACCCATTGTCGCCAGGCTGTTGAAACCACCACCATTCTGACCATCATCAATGTTGAAACGCTGGCTTCCCGCGCCCGAAATGCTCGCAGTTCGCTGACTTTTCACATAGCTCAGATTCGGCCCACCTTCCAGCGTGGCGTTCGCACTCCAGCCTTCTTTCCCTGCATAGTCCAGTTTCAGCCCAACGATGCTGTCCACCGCCGTTTCGCTGCCGCTGTTCATGCTCAGGTTAAAGTCACCCGCATTGCGTTCCTGATAGCCACCTTCCAGTGTGTGACGCAGTTTCACACCCGCATAAGGTGTCACATTCAGACCTTCACGCAGTTCAAAGGTTTTTGCCCCTTCACTACGGAATTCCAGATACTGCTGTTTCACATTAGCATCAGCGGTTTTATTGACGTCGCCGTAAGCTATCGAGCGACTGCTATCGAGATTATGCACATCATAACGCAGGGCGTTATTCCAGCTCATACCGTTGTCAAACGCCATCTGGTGTTTCAGACCGAAGAACTGGCTGTAACCGCCAGTCACACCATTATCGCCTGCGGTATCTGAACCATTACCATCCAGACGCGCAATACCGTATTCCAGACTCAGATTCTGATATTCAGTCAGTGTCATGGATTTACGCAGCGCCATCATGTCGTACTGTGTATTATTTCCCAGTTCAGCACGCGGGTCGCCTTTCGCTACCACGTTGAAGGCCAGACCGTTTGCAACTTCCGGTGCAGCATCTGACAGCATGCTGAAACGGTTACTTAACACTCGTGCTTCATTGAATACCGTGGTTGCCTGGCTGCCGCTAATTTGTTTCAGCGCACTGTTCAGTTCAGCAGTCGTTCCTACGTTCAGACTAGTGTACAGGTCGTTATTGGTGTAACCCGTATCCAGTACCTGAGCGACATTATTAACTGAAGAATCCGTCACAACATCCGTATAGGCGTTTTTGGTCATCGTGACGTCTACGTTGCCGCTTGCATCAGTGCTGCCCTGAGCATTCCACATTACCGTGGAAGAAGAAATATTCTCAGCCCCGGAAATATTTTCACCTTTGAAAACATCATTAATCACAACAGTCGTGTCGGCAGTACCTGCACTGAATCCGGTATTTACCTTGACGTTGTCGCTGATGACAAGGTTATTGGCTTTCAACATACCAGAGGTGCCATCGCTATTGGTACCAATAGTGTAGTTAGTCAGTTTTTGCTGTGCACTGGAGTCCGCAGGTACTGTGGGTACTGACCCCTGCGTAGGTGTGCTCGTTGCGGCAGGAACAATAATATCAGTAGTACTGTTATGATCGTTCAGTGTACCGGTGGTGCCCGGTGCATAAATATCACATCCCATATCACACAGCAGGTTGATTTCACCATTATTGATGATCGTTTTAGTCTGTCCTCCGAAAGCCCAGGAGTTATCTGCGTAAACGTTAATTACACCGCTTTGTGCGTTATTAATTGTCGTCTCACGGCCATTCCCCTTGATACCAATTAAACCAGTACCGTTAGTGCCGTCCGCTTTACCCTGCGCCGTACCGACATTGATGGTCCCACTGTTCACCAGTTGAACCGTATAGCTGGTGGTTCCCCCGCTGATAGCGACTGCACCATCACCCTGCACATTAATAGTGCCTGCGTTGGCAAAGTTATAGCCGCGACCAAGATCAATTAACAGTGCATTAGGACTCACGCCGCTAATTACACCCGTATCGGTATTCCAGATCCATTTTCCGTTGCTGTTAGAACCCGTACTTGCCGTTTTAATCGCACTGTAGCCGTTGGTCGCGGTAATAGTGCCGCGGTTAACTTGCGCGAGTGAATCGCTGGTGCGGGTTATGTTAACAATGGCATTTTCTCCACCCGAAACGGCGCTGTTGCTGTTGCTGAGTATTGCCCCCGCTTCGTTATAAAGCACAAAGCTGCCGCCGATGAGCGATGTACCATCAGCCGTGACTGTCATACTTCCGGTATTAACCACATTTTGCCTATAGCTGTTGCCAACTATAGATCCGCTGAAATTACCCTCGTTAAAAAACGAGTTACCACTCGTTAACATTAACAGGTCGGTAATAATGCTACCCGATGCACGGTTATAGACATTCGCTGCTGCACTAATGGTGTCAGAATCCAGTAATCCGCTATTTTCCAGCCCTTGCCCAACGGATAGCTCTCCGTTAATTGTCAGATTGGCCTTATCCTGGTTATAAAGCCACGCTTTGGCGGTCACATTACTATTTAGCGTTTCATTGCCGTAGTTTGCCAGCGCTTTGGTCGTCACAAACCCACCACTTGAAGCAGTTCGCATATCCGTTTCGCCGCTGCCTGTTAGTGCTGACAGCAGATCCAGATTATCTGGGGTAGCCCCCATATGGGGATCTGCACTGTCCATTGGAGAACCGAGAAGGTTTATCTCACCATAATTCAGGATTGTCCCTGTACCGTCGTTATAAAACGCCTGGCCGGTATCGACATTAATATTAATCACGCCAGTTTTATCGTTAATAGCAGTGCCGTGTTGATAAACCGCCATACCAACTAGCGTATTTGCACTCAGACTACTGCTATAGTTTTCATTTTTCTCCAGGTTAATCGTACCTTGGTTAATAACCATATTACTACCGCCGTAAGCGGCCATACCGACCCCAGCATTATAGACACTAATCACACCACCTAATTGGTTAATAGCTGTGACATTTGCATCCGGGCTACCATAGCTATCTGAACCTACCGCCATCCCTGCACCATAATAACGGGCATTACTGATAGCGATATTATCGGGTAACGCAGTGGTATCGTTAGCATCAACCCATAGAGAGTCCAGTTTGATGGTGCCAGCATTTTCTATAATCGCTTGAGTAACCGCCAACATACCCACGCTACCGCGTCCATACATATCAATAATGCCGTTTACATTATTAATGCCCATAGCACCGGTTTTAGAAAGCATTCCGGTTATGCCCGTAACGCTATTATTAAACAACTCATCATAAGTAACGTCGGTCGTCTCAAATCGATTAATAACGCTACTTTGCTCCATGACCTTCCCGATGATGGTGCCGTTGTTAACAACACTGCCTCCATCGGTACTTAACAGAGCATTAGTACCTGACATCATGTTGCCGTAATCGTACTGTGATAGCGTAATGTTGCCATTATTAGTGCCCGACGTATCTTCACCTGACACTGAAATAAAACCGATATTTTGGATATCTATATTGCCATTATTGATGACCTTAGAACCTGTAGTAGCCTTTATAATCTTCGGTACTGGCTCGTAATAGTTATTAAACGATTTAATATCCTTTACACCCAACAAAGCATCACGACCAATTTCCAGGATAGCTTTATTTTTTAACTGAATAATGCTTGTATAGCCTAAAGGAAGGTCGCCACCTATTGTCGAAGTCCCATTCAAATATACTGATGAGTTCCCATCAACGCTGATTATGGAGGTATCACTAAATCCTTTACGCAGAGATGCAATATCTGAACCATCCGCCAGTATTTTTTGCTCACCGATAAACTGTATACCGCCATTTAGGCTTATTGTATTATTATCACCAGACACAATCAGCCCGGAGATATTTTCTTGACTCCCATCACGCTTGCCATGAGATCTTGAGGTTAATTCGCTGTCAGAGACAACTGTTAATTCGCCATTTAGAGATACTGTATTATTGTTACCCGTGACATTCACCCCGACAGATGACTCGAAGAAATAGTCTGCCGCATTATCTGCAGTTTGATCTTTATCAACCAAGATATTGCCAGCGATATCAATGTCGTTACTATCACCAGAAATGTCGACACCCATCGCTTTCTGCCCAGTAACATTAAGATCTTCTACTGCCAGCGTCACGCTGTTGCCATCTCCGCTGAGCACCATTCCTGTTGAGATGTCACCTACATCCATACTGCCAGTTAATGAGATAACTCCCTCACTGGTTGCGATGCTAAACCCAGTAGCTGAATTATTGACGTCAATATGACCCGTATTGGCAAAGGTCGCTCGATCACCATTAATCAGTACACCAACCGAATCTTTATCCGTGACAGTTATATTGCCTTTGTTGATTACAGTGGCGCTATCACCAGTGATATCAATGCCGTGACCGCCGCCGCTCACATCCAGCTCGCCGTCCTGGTTCACCACCGCGTTGTTACCCGCGATTTCAGTTCCGGTCGAACCCTGTCCGTCAACGGTGGTATTGCCACTGTTGTTGGCCGTCGCATCATCACCCGTAATGCGGGTTCCGGTGCCGCCATCAAGGATCGTGCTGTCACCGTCGTTGTTGACGATGGCTTTGTCACCGTTAATCTCAGTGCCTGTGGAATCTTTTCCGTCAACGGTGGTGCTGCCGTTATTGTTTACGGTGGCTTCATCACCGTTAATCTGCGTGCCGGTGCCGCCGTTACTGATGGCACTGTCACCGTCGTTATTGACAACCGCCTTGTCGCCGTCGATCTGAATACCGATGGAATCCGGATCGGTGACAGTCATGCCGCCTTTGTTGTCCACCGTCGCGCTGTCGCCGGTGATATCAATCCCGTGACCGCCGCCGCTGACATCCAGTGTACCGTCCTGATTCACCACCGCGTTATTACCCGCGATTTCGGTACCGATCGAGCCCTGACCATCAACGGTGGTTTTACCGTTATTGTTCACGGTGGCTTCATCACCGTTAACCTGCGTGCCGGTGCCGCCGTTGCTGATGGCACTGTCACCGTCGTTGTTCACGACCGCCTTGTCGCCGTCGATCTGAATACCGATGGAATCCGGATCGGTAACGGTCATACCGCCTTTGTTATCCACCGTTGCGCTGTCGCCGGTGATATCAACCCCGTGACCACCGCCGCTGACATCCAGCTCGCCGTCCTGGTTCACCACCGCGTTATTACCCGCGATTTCAGTTCCGGTCGAGCCCTGACCATCAACGGTGGTTTTACCGTTATTGTTTACGGTGGCTTCGTCGCCGTTAACCTGCGTGCCGGTGCCGCCGTTGCTGATGGCACTGTCACCGTCGTTGTTCACGACCGCCTTGTCGCCGTCGATCTGAATACCGATGGAATCCGGATCGGTGACAGTCATGCCGCCTTTGTTGTCCACCGTCGCGCTGTCGCCGGTGATATCAATCCCGTGACCGCCGCCGCTCACATCCAGCTCGCCGTCCTGATTCACCACCGCGTTATTACCCGCGATTTCAGTTCCGGTCGAACCCTGACCGTCTACGGTGGTATTGCCACTGTTGTTGGCCGTCGCATCATCACCCGTAATGCGGGTTCCGGTGCCGCCATCAAGGATCGTGCTGTCACCGTCGTTGTTGACGATGGCTTTGTCACCGTTTATCTCGGTACCCGTGGAATCCTTGCCGTCAACGGTGGTGCTGCCGTTATTGTTCACGGTGGCTTCGTCGCCGTTAACCTGCGTGCCGGTGCCGCCGTTGCTGATGGCATTGTCACCGTCGTTGTTCACGACCGCCTTGTCGCCGTCTATCTGAATGCCAATCGAATCCGCATCCGCGACGGTCATACCGCCTTTGTTATCCACCGTTGCACTGTCGCCGGTGATATCAATACCGTGACCGCCGCCGCTCACATCCAGCTCGCCGTCCTGGTTCACCACCGCGTTGTTACCCGCGATTTCAGTTCCGGTCGAACCCTGACCATCAACGGTGGTATTGCCGCTGTTGTTGGCCGTCGCATCATCACCCGTAATGCGGGTTCCGGTGCCGCCATCAAGGATCGTGCTGTCACCGTCGTTGTTGACGATGGCTTTGTCACCGTTTATCTCGGTGCCCGTGGAATCCTTGCCGTCAACGGTGGTGCTGCCGTTATTGTTCACGGTGGCTTCGTCGCCGTTAACCTGCGTGCCGGTGCCGCCGTTGCTGATGGCATTGTCACCGTCGTTGTTCACGACCGCCTTGTCGCCGTCTATCTGAATGCCAATCGAATCCGCATCCGCGACGGTCATACCGCCTTTGTTATCCACCGTTGCACTGTCGCCGGTGATATCAATACCGTGACCGCCGCCGCTCACATCCAGCTCGCCGTCCTGGTTCACCACCGCGTTGTTACCCGCGATTTCAGTTCCGGTCGAACCCTGACCATCAACGGTGGTATTGCCGCTGTTGTTGGCCGTCGCATCATCACCCGTAATGCGGGTTCCGGTGCCGCCATCAAGGATCGTGCTGTCACCGTCGTTGTTGACGATGGCTTTGTCACCGTTTATCTCGGTGCCCGTGGAATCCTTACCGTCAACGGTGGTGTTGCCGTTATTGTTCACGGTGGCTTCGTTGCCATTAACCTGCGTGCCGGCGCCGCCGTTGCTGATGGCGTTGTCACCGTCGTTGTTCACGACCGCCTTGTCGCCGTCGATCTGAATACCGATGGAGTCAGGATCGGTGACAGTCATTCCACCTTTGTTGTCCACCGTCGCGCTGTCGCCGGTGATATCAATACCGTGACCGCCGCCGCTCACATCCAGCTCGCCGTCCTGATTCACCACCGCGTTATTACCCGCGATTTCAGTTCCGGTCGAACCCTGACCGTCTACGGTGGTATTGCCGTTATTGTTTACGGTGGCTTCATCACCGTTAATCTGCGTGCCGGTGCCGCCGTTACTGATGGCACTGTCACCGTCGTTATTGACAACCGCTTTGTCGCCGTCGATCTGAATACCGATGGAGTCCGGATCGGTGACGGTCATACCGCCTTTGTTATCCACCGTTGCGCTGTCGCCGGTGATATCAATACCGTGACCGCCGCCGCTCACATCCAGCTCGCCGTCCTGGTTCACCACCGCGTTGTTACCCGCGATTTCAGTTCCGGTCGAACCCTGACCATCAACGGTGGTATTGCCGCTGTTGTTGGCCGTCGCATCATCACCCGTAATGCGGGTTCCGGTGCCGCCATCAAGGATCGTGCTGTCACCGTCGTTGTTGACGATGGCTTTGTCACCGTTTATCTCGGTGCCCGTGGAATCCTTGCCGTCAACGGTGGTGCTGCCGTTATTGTTCACGGTGGCTTCGTCGCCGTTAACCTGCGTGCCGGTGCCGCCGTTGCTGATGGCATTGTCACCGTCGTTGTTCACGACCGCCTTGTCGCCGTCTATCTGAATGCCAATCGAATCCGCATCCGCGACGGTCATACCGCCTTTGTTATCCACCGTTGCACTGTCGCCGGTGATATCAATACCGTGACCGCCGCCGCTCACATCCAGCTCGCCGTCCTGGTTCACCACCGCGTTGTTACCCGCGATTTCAGTTCCGGTCGAACCCTGACCATCAACGGTGGTATTGCCGCTGTTGTTGGCCGTCGCATCATCACCCGTAATGCGGGTTCCGGTGCCGCCATCAAGGATCGTGCTGTCACCGTCGTTGTTGACGATGGCTTTGTCACCGTTTATCTCGGTGCCCGTGGAATCCTTGCCGTCAACGGTGGTTTTACCGTTATTGTTCACGGTGGCTTCATCACCGTTAACCTGCGTACCGGTGCCACCGTTACTGATGGCACTGTCACCGTCGTTATTGACAACCGCCTTGTCGCCGTCGATCTGAATACCGATGGAATCCGGATCGGTGACAGTCATGCCGCCTTTGTTGTCCACCGTCGCGCTGTCGCCGGTGATATCAATACCGTGACCGCCGCCGCTCACATCCAGCTCGCCGTCCTGGTTCACCACCGCGTTATTACCCGCGATTTCAGTTCCGGTGGCGCCTTTGCCGTCGACGATGGTTTTTCCAGTGTTGTTTACTGTGGTATTGTCGCCCGTAATAACGAGCTCACCGTTGTGATTATATTGCCACTTCGTTGCACCATCTGCGCTCATCCCTTCAAGGGCAACCGTGTTATTCGTTTCATCAATCTGCCAAAGATTAATAGTCGCCTTACGCCCATTGCTATCTTGCAGAGAAATAGTCCCGTCAGCATTCTCGGTATAAGTAAAAACTGAATCGCGAATAGTTAACGTTTTTTCTGTTTTATCGAGGATAACGTCATTATTAAACGAAATCGGTTTGGGAGGCGTCGGGGTATCATCCGGACCATCGTCTGGTATTATCTCATCTCCGCCAGGAGTTGGAGGAACTGGAGTGTCGTCTGAATCATCATCAGGTGGAGTTGGTGGAAGTGGAGAATTATTGCGATGATGATCATCATCGTCGTTTAGTTCCACTATGGCTAAGGTTGTGATTAACGCAGTAGCAGCACCTGTGACAAGCCATGGCATCAGGTTCTGTTCGACTACAGAGGAGCATTCAGAGGGTAAGCGTTTAAGCTCTTCTGGACTGAGTTTTCCAGGATCTGCTGGACAAGTCACATTGGTATTTTTCTTTTCACCTGTGGTGGTTTCTATTTCTGTAATATCTGCCGCCCAACCCTGACCACTCAGAGCTAATGCAATACAGGCCGACAATAGAGTTTTCCTTTGCATAATAAATCCTTCTGGCGAATATAAAGAAGGTCGGATACCCTGACCCGACCAATTGATTATTTAAAACATAGAGGACGTCCAATATTGCCAGTAGATTGTTACCTAATCAAACATATTCTCTGACAATCTGGATTTATAATACAGAGAAATAAATAAACCCGCGAAACATACAAATTATGTATATTATATAAATTATAAATTCAAATGCGTCACATAGATATTTATTTAATGAAAAAACGGTATAAATCAATACTCGAATAAATAAATTAGAGCCGAAACATAACTCATCCTTATAATTAAAAGAGCAAAATGTTTCCGGAAAATAGATTAAACGTCTTCTCCTGTAGCGTTATCCCGATATTGCGGTTTTGCTATTAAAATTTTCGCACCCATTTACCGTTTATCCCTTGTACATATTCCCCGGGTTTGGCCCGTTCTACGAGCTTTTGCCCGGCGAGTTTCGCGATATCATCCACCGACACATTATTTTGCTTTGCCAGTTGTTGATAGCTCGCTTTACGTTCGGCATTGATGTCGGTTACTAATTTCTCAGTTTCAGCATCTGTTTTCAGCGCAACCAGATAACCATAAAATGTTTCCCCTACCCGCCCCTGAGTTCTGGCTTCATCCAGAGTCAATGCCATTACATTGCTGCTTACCAAGCCAACAAGAAATGCACAAAGAAGTAATGTTCTTTTCATCATCACCTCAAAAAAGATCGCTACGGGTCTCAAGCAGCTCTTCGACATCTTTGTCTGCCTTGATGATGATCTCATGCTCAATTTTAACGTTCATATTGATAGTGATCGGTTCCTTAGGTGCAGCGACTTCAATGCGAGGCGTACAGCCAACCAGCATAAAAGATGACGTCAACGCAGCCAGTAAAATTTTCATTGTTTATCCTCACACTCTTTTCCTTGCGAACAGTCATTTCCCGGTAGACGCGCGTTCTGCTCCAGCCATGCCTGGAGATTATCGCCAAAGCGTAAACTGCGCCACAGCGTAAAAATATTCTCTTCATGATGGTAATTAAGATTTACCGTACCGCTTTTACCATCAACGCGACTGGTACCTGTAATATTGGCCTGCATGGTTAATAAACCGAGATTATCTAAATTAATTTTTGTCGATGAACGGCTAATTTCCATATAGCGCAACCAGTTAATTGCTGAACCCGCGGTCATATTGTCTTTCACCACCGCATCTGCGGTGTCTTTATCCAGCCGCAAGGTCATTGGCCCGCTATTTGCCAGCCAGCCGTCTTTCACTATCCATTTTTCGTTGTTTAGCCATAACGGCAATGCACCACTAAATGCCCCGGACATGGCGAATTGTTTCGGATTGACGGCGCTAACCAGTTCGCTGGAGGAAAGATTATTCAGCCGCAACAGCGCCGGGTCATGTTGCGGCATACGTAATTGTTTCATCAGCACGTTACCGCCTAACACATCAACGCTAACATCAGTCAACAGCAATGGTTCTTCTTCAGTCCACGGATAACGACCTTGCAAATCAGCCGTAATATTTTTCGCTGTCACCAGATTAATCACTTCGGCAATTCGCAACGTAACGGGACCGCGAGTCCCCAGATGCCAGGCTCCATCGGCAAAACGGAAAGGCAGGACAAAATCGACACCGTTAACCTGATTATCTGGCATCCAGGCACTACCACCCTTCAACACGCCGTGCCCTCCCGCGCGGAATCCTTGTTCAGGCGCAGCTGAAAATGCAACCTGAGCATACAGTTCACCATCGCGTAAGTTCATCTTCCAGTCGGGTGGCACCAGCGGCTGGAATACAGTCAGTGATTGTTTAGGCCACCAGGCGTTACCGCGCAGACGAATACCGTCCCAGCGACCATTTACCCGAACCGGGCCAATCTCACCAGCATGTAAATCGCCTTTAAAGAGGAAATACGTCGGATCACGCCCATCGACACTAAATTTTAAGGTTGATGGCGGTAACACACTGCCGCCAGTGAACAGCGTTTGCCCGGCGTCCAGTGACAGCGCGCCGCTGAATGAGGGATGCTGTGCGTCACGTCCCCAGACGACGGGCTTGTCGAGAATTAATCGCGGCTTTTCTACCGTCATCGTACCGTATTGTAACTGGTCGAAACCGGTGGAGAGATCGGTCAGCGTAATCGTGCTGTCATGCCACTCACCTTTTCCTGCGACATCCCAGGTGGCATTCATCGGTGTAAAACTCCCTTTTCCCCAGTAGCGCCACTGCCAGCGGCCAGCGTCAGGGAGAAAATCATTCGCCAGCCCATCCATATGTAGCACGAAATCGCCCAGTTCATTTTCATGCGCCTGCAAAATGGCCTGCAAACGTCCGTCAACACCACGTTGGGTGACTTTTACACCCGCTAAAGGCCAGCGGATTTCATCGATGTCCAGCGAATCAATGACTCTTCCCTTCGAACGTAATAACGCGCCTGGCTCAAAGGTCAGCGTTGGGTCAGACAGACTTCCGCTTAGCTGCGCAGGTAAACGGGCATATAAAATGAGGTCCGCCTGTTTCGCTTCACCGGTCAGCTGCAGAGACAGCTGGCTGTTATCCATGCTTAATTTTCCTGGGCCAAAATTTAACACCGCGTTGCCTTTACCCGCTTGTCCCTGGGTCAGCACACTCAGTCGCCCGCTGACCAGAGCGTTCTCGAGCCCTGCCTGCCAGTTGTCGACTTTGACACCCAGTCGGCCACTTAAAGGAAAACCTGCATACGGCCAGCTCCAGCGACCATCGCTTACGGTCAATTGTTGACGAGTAATTTGCCACGGCAAATCGAGCAACGGATCGCCGTTATCCCGTGCCAGCACAATCAATTGCCCGCTATTTTCCTGCCAGTCCAGCTCGGCATCCACCAGTGAAGGCTCCTGCGGTAAGTTTAACGTCGCAGTAGCATGACCACTTACCGGAAGTCCATCCGGCACGAGCGGCATAGTAAATTCCCCCACCAGTTTTACCGGCGGCTGATTTTCAAACGCGGCGACATCCAGTTCGCTGACTGTAAGTTGTTGCCCTTTCAGCTGGCCTTGAAATTTAACTTTTTCGCCCTGATAACGCAGTTGCTGGATATCGGAGGTTAATGCGAGAGAGAGTTTTCCCTGCCATTCCTGCCAGGGAGAAAAAATCAGTTTATCGATATTGATCCAGGTGTTAGGCAGCATGGACTGCCACTGCGCGAGGGTTTTTGGAGCGGCTGGCGATTGCTCCGTCTGCGGCAATTTCGCCAGACAAGCAGAATCAAGTTCTACCGTGCCGACGTTCAATAACCAGCGGCTGGGATGTGAAAGGCTGGCGTTGGTGATATGCGCAAGCTGACAATCTCCCACCAGATAACGGAGATCGGGGATGATTAAACCTTTACGCGTAATGCGTGGGCTTTCATCTAATGCAATACGTGTCCCGAGCGGTAGCCAGATGCCCGCCAGCGTGGGAACCCACAGCCCTAGCGTCATCAGCAGCGTCAACGGCACAAGAATAATCAGTAATAACAGCGCGAGAACGGCTTTATATTTACCCAGCATGGGTAGTCAATATCCTGATTTAGCGAAAAATTAAGCATTCAATACGGGTATTGTGGCATGTTTAACCGTTCAGTTGAAGGTTGCGCCTACACTAAGCATAGTTGTTGATGAATTTTTCAATATCGCCATATCTTTCAATTATATTTGAAATTTTGTAAAATATTTTTAGTAGCTTAAATGTGATTCAACATCACTGGAGAAAGTCTTATGAAACTCGCCGTTTATAGCACAAAACAGTACGACAAGAAGTACCTGCAACAGGTGAACGAGTCCTTTGGCTTTGAGCTGGAATTTTTTGACTTTCTGCTGACGGAAAAAACCGCTAAAACTGCCAATGGCTGCGAAGCGGTATGTATTTTCGTAAACGATGACGGCAGCCGCCCGGTGCTGGAAGAGCTGAAAAAGCACGGCGTTAAATATATCGCCTTGCGCTGTGCCGGTTTCAATAACGTCGACCTTGACGCGGCAAAAGAACTGGGGCTCAAAGTAGTCCGTGTTCCAGCCTATGATCCAGAGGCCGTTGCTGAACACGCCATCGGTATGATGATGACGCTGAACCGCCGTATTCACCGCGCATATCAGCGTACCCGTGACGCTAACTTCTCTCTGGAAGGTCTGACCGGCTTTACTATGTATGGCAAAACGGCAGGCGTTATCGGTACCGGTAAAATCGGTGTGGCAATGCTGCGCATTCTGAAAGGTTTTGGTATGCGTCTGCTGGCGTTCGATCCGTATCCAAGTGCGGCGGCGCTGGAACTCGGTGTGGAGTATGTCGATCTGCCAACCCTGTTCTCTGAATCAGACGTTATCTCTCTGCACTGCCCGCTGACACCGGAAAACTACCATCTGTTGAACGAAGCCGCCTTCGATCAGATGAAAAATGGCGTGATGATCGTCAATACCAGTCGCGGTGCATTGATTGATTCTCAGGCGGCAATTGAAGCGCTGAAAAATCAGAAAATTGGTTCGTTGGGTATGGACGTGTATGAGAACGAACGCGATCTGTTCTTTGAAGATAAATCCAACGACGTGATCCAGGATGACGTATTCCGTCGCTTGTCTGCCTGCCACAACGTGTTGTTTACCGGGCACCAGGCATTCCTGACAGCAGAAGCTCTGACCAGTATTTCTCAGACTACGCTGCAAAACTTAAGCAATCTGGAAAAAGGCGAAACCTGCCCGAACGAACTGGTTTAATCTTGCCGCTCCCCTGCATTCCAGGGGAGCTTATTCAGATAATCCCCAAAGACCTTTCATCCTCTATTCTTAAAATAGTCCTGAATCAGAAACAGTAATTGAGAACCACAATGAAGAAAGTAGCCGCGCTTGTTGCGCTAAGCCTGCTGATGGCGGGATGTGTAAGTAGTGACAAAATTGCTGTAACGCCAGAACAGCTACAGCATCATCGCTTTGTGCTGGAAAGCGTAAACGGTAAGCCCGTGACCAGCGATAAAAATCCGCCAGAAATCAGCTTTGGTGAAAAGATGATGATTTCCGGCAGCATGTGTAACCGCTTTAGCGGTGAAGGCAAACTGTCTAATGGTGAACTGACCGCCAAAGGGCTGGCAATGACCCGTATGATGTGCGCTAACCCGCAGCTTAATGAACTCGATAACACCATTAGCGAAATGCTGAAAGAAGGTGCACAAGTGGATCTGACCGCGAACCAGTTAACGCTGGCGACCGCGAAACAGACATTAACTTATAAGCTGGCGGATTTAATGAATTAATAGCTGCCACAGCTCCCGGCGGCAAGTGACTGTTCGCTACAGCGTTTGCCGTTGGGTAATGCACACATCCCAATCGCCGTACCATCCAGTTGGCGGGCAACAGAAAGCGAACCGCCGATCATTGCACAATTTGCTTCTCCACTACTGGACATCGACGCTTTTAAACCTGGCGCTACGTGCGCCGCAGTCGCCTGCTGAACAGGTTCACTACTACACGCCGACAACAATAAAGCGGCACACCCTACCCAAAACGCTGCTCGCATCTTTTCTTCCTCTGATCTTCAAGCCAAACGACACCGCCATAAATAATAGGCAGCACAGAGGGCGGCGTCGAGAGCTGTCCTGCGCGTTGCCCCGCATTTTTACTTTTTTATGGCTATTTTTTTGCCCTCTGTTTGATCAAAACATTCATTACGCTGATGTGGGGGACACAAAAGCGAAAATGCAGAAGAAAGCCATTTGCTAAAATTGAACGATTACTACTGGGCGCGCAGCAATTTCGTGCGCCCCTCATTTGCGCAATGTAAGGGTG
This sequence comes from Escherichia sp. E.sYA108, assembly GCF_011754335.1. Classification (NCBI taxonomy): domain Bacteria; kingdom Pseudomonadati; phylum Pseudomonadota; class Gammaproteobacteria; order Enterobacterales; family Enterobacteriaceae; genus Escherichia; species Escherichia sp. E.sYA108. The sequence goes on from NZ_JAAQVZ010000001.1 coordinate 2,684,450, forward strand.
TCATATGATTACTATTGACGGTAATGGCGCGGTTGCTTCGGTGGCGTTTCGCACCAGTGAAGTTATCGCCATCTACCCTATTACCCCCAGTTCCACGATGGCAGAACAGGCTGATGCATGGGCCGGAAACGGCTTGAAAAACGTTTGGGGAGACACACCACGCGTGGTTGAAATGCAGTCGGAAGCGGGTGCTATCGCTACCGTGCATGGTGCTTTGCAAACTGGTGCCCTCTCAACATCGTTTACGTCATCGCAGGGTTTGCTGCTGATGATCCCAACGCTGTACAAACTGGCAGGCGAACTGACGCCGTTTGTCCTGCATGTTGCGGCACGTACCGTTGCCACACATGCACTCTCTATTTTTGGCGATCATTCCGACGTTATGGCGGTGCGCCAGACGGGTTGCGCGATGTTGTGTGCAGCAAGCGTCCAGGAAGCGCAAGACTTTGCTCTCATTTCGCACATCGCGACGCTGAAAAGCCGCGTGCCATTTATTCATTTCTTTGATGGTTTCCGCACATCTCACGAAATCAATAAAATTGTCCCGCTGGCCGATGACACGATTCTTGAACTGATGCCGCAGGCAGAAATTGATGCTCATCGCGCCCGGGCACTCAACCCGGAACATCCGGTGATCCGCGGTACGTCCGCCAATCCTGACACTTATTTCCAGTCTCGCGAAGCCACCAACCCATGGTACAACGCAGTCTATGACCATGTTGAACAGGCGATGAATGATTTCGCTGCCGCGACAGGTCGTCAGTATCAGCCGTTTGAGTATTACGGGCATCCGCAAGCGGAACGGGTGATTATCCTGATGGGCTCAGCCATTGGCACATGTGAAGAAGTGGTTGGTGAATTGCTGACCCGTGGCGAAAAAGTCGGCGTGCTGAAAGTTCGCCTGTACCGCCCCTTCTCCGCCAAACACTTGCTGCAAGCATTGCCGGACTCTGTTCGGATAGTGGCGGTGCTGGATCGCACCAAAGAGCCAGGTGCGCAAGCGGAACCCCTGTACCTGGATGTGATGACCGCACTGGCAGAAGCCTTTAATAATGGCGAGCGCGAAACCCTGCCCCGTGTCATTGGTGGGCGCTATGGTCTTTCATCCAAAGAATTTGGCCCGGACTGTGTACTGGCGGTATTTGCCGAGCTCAACGCGGCTAAACCGAAAGCGCGCTTTACGGTTGGTATTTACGATGATGTAACCAATCTGTCACTGCCGTTGCCGGAAAACACCCTACCAAACTCGGCGAAACTGGAAGCCTTGTTTTATGGCCTTGGTAGTGATGGCAGCGTTTCCGCGACCAAAAACAATATCAAGATTATCGGAAATTCCACGCCGTGGTACGCACAGGGCTATTTTGTTTACGACTCCAAAAAGGCGGGCGGCCTGACGGTTTCTCACCTTCGCGTGAGCGAACAGCCGATTCGTTCCGCTTATCTCATTTCCCAGGCTGATTTTGTTGGCTGCCACCAGTTGCAGTTTATCGATAAATATCAGATGGCTGAGCGTTTAAAACCTGGCGGCATTTTCCTGCTCAACACGCCGTACAGCGCAGCTGAAGTGTGGTCGCGCTTGCCGCAGGAAGTTCAGGCCGTGCTAAACCAGAAAAAAGCGCGCTTCTATGTGATTAACGCGGCGAAAATCGCCCGCGAATGTGGCCTGGCGGCCCGTATTAATACCGTCATGCAGATGGCTTTTTTCCATCTGACGCAGATTCTGCCTGGCGATAGTGCCCTCGCAGAATTGCAGGGTGCGATTGCCAAAAGTTACAGTAGCAAAGGCCAGGATCTGGTGGAACGCAACTGGCAGGCTCTGGCGCTGGCACGTGAATCCGTAGAAGAAGTTCCACTGCAGCCAGTTAATCCGCATAGCGCCAATCGACCGCCGGTGGTTTCCGATGCCGCTCCTGATTTCGTGAAAACCGTAACCGCTGCGATACTCGCCGGGCTTGGCGACGCCCTCCCCGTTTCGGCGCTGCCGCCAGACGGCACCTGGCCGATGGGCACCACGCGCTGGGAAAAACGCAATATCGCCGAAGAGATCCCCATCTGGAAAGAGGAACTCTGTACCCAATGTAACCACTGTGTCGCCGCTTGCCCACACTCAGCTATTCGCGCAAAAGTGGTACCGCCTGAAGCGATGGAAAACGCCCCTGCCAGCCTGCATTCGCTGGATGTGAAATCGCGTGATATGCGCGGGCAGAAATATGTCTTGCAGGTGGCTCCGGAAGATTGCACCGGTTGTAACCTGTGCGTCGAAGTTTGCCCGGCGAAAGACCGTCAGAATCCAGAGATTAAAGCCATCAATATGATGTCGCGCCTGGAACATGTCGAAGAAGAGAAAATCAATTACGATTTCTTCCTCAACCTGCCAGAAATCGACCGTAGCAAACTGGAACGTATTGATATTCGTACATCGCAGCTGATTACACCGCTGTTTGAATATTCAGGTGCTTGCTCCGGTTGTGGCGAGACGCCGTATATTAAATTGCTGACTCAGCTCTATGGCGACCGGATGTTGATCGCTAATGCCACTGGCTGTTCTTCAATATACGGCGGTAACCTGCCTTCAACACCATATACCACCGATGCCAACGGTCGTGGACCGGCATGGGCGAACTCGCTGTTTGAAGATAACGCCGAATTTGGCCTTGGTTTCCGCCTGACGGTCGATCAACACCGTGTCCGCGTGCTGCGTCTGCTCGATCAATTTGCCGATAAAATCCCGGCGGAATTACTGACTGCGTTGAAATCAGACGCCACGCCAGAGGTTCGTCGTGAACAGGTTGCAGCTTTACGCCAGCAACTCAACGATGTTGCCGAAGCACATGAACTGCTGCGTGACGCAGATGCACTGGTGGAAAAATCAATCTGGCTGATTGGTGGCGATGGCTGGGCTTACGATATCGGCTTTGGCGGTCTGGATCATGTATTGAGTTTGACGGAAAACGTCAACATTCTGGTGCTGGATACGCAATGCTATTCCAACACCGGTGGTCAGGCATCGAAAGCGACACCGCTGGGTGCAGTAACTAAGTTTGGCGAGCATGGCAAACGTAAAGCGCGTAAAGATCTTGGCGTCAGTATGATGATGTACGGTCATGTTTATGTGGCGCAGATTTCTCTCGGCGCGCAGCTGAACCAGACGGTGAAAGCGATTCAGGAAGCGGAAGCGTATCCGGGGCCATCGCTGATCATCGCTTATAGCCCATGTGAAGAGCATGGTTACGATCTGGCACTCAGCCACGATCAGATGCGCCAACTCACTGCTACCGGCTTCTGGCCGTTATATCGCTTCGATCCTCGTCGTGCCGATGAAGGCAAACTACCGCTGGCGCTGGATTCACGCCCGCCGTCAGAAGCACTGGAAGAAACGTTACTTCACGAGCAGCGTTTCCGTCGTCTGAATTCGCAGCAGCCAGAAGTGGCAGAACAGTTATGGAAAGATGCTGCAGCTGATTTGCAAAAACGCTATGACTTCCTGGCACAAATGGCCGGAAAAGCGGAAAAAAGCAACACCGATTAAATGCTCTGGATAAGGATCATCCAATTCTAAAAAAAAGCCCGGACGACTGTTCGGGCTTGTCTTCTTATGTGTTGGAAAATCAGTAGCAATGCAATGGCCCAACAGAAAATAAAATCTGTGACAATAAAGGCATATAACCCGCGCAGAATAACGTATAGAAAATTAAAAGTATAATTTTTATTTTGTATGTGTTATCTCCAATACATTCACCAGACTTATTATCATTTCTGAAGAATTATTTAATTAAGGTTTTACTTAAGGCGTAACAAATGATATTTATCGGCTAACTGAACTTCTCCTTTAGGATGTTTTCACTCCCCAAAATGGGGATGAAAGGCAAATAAAATAACTAAAGGATTTATTCAATGAAAAGCAAAGTACTGGCACTCTTAATTCCTGCCCTGCTCGCTGCAGGTGCTGCACATGCAGCCGAAGTTTATAATAAAGACGGCAACAAATTAGATCTGTATGGCAAAGTTGATGGCCTGCATTATTTTTCTGATAATTCAGCGAAAGATGGCGACCAGAGCTATGCTCGTCTGGGTTTTAAAGGCGAAACCCAAATTAACGATCAACTCACTGGCTACGGTCAATGGGAATACAATATTCAGGCAAACAACACCGAATCTTCAACAAACCAGTCATGGACCCGTCTGGCATTTGCCGGACTGAAATTTGCAGATTACGGTTCTTTCGATTACGGACGTAATTATGGCGTAATGTACGACATCGAAGGCTGGACTGATATGCTACCTGAATTTGGCGGTGACTCTTATACCAATGCAGACAACTTTATGACTGGTCGTGCCAATGGCGTCGCGACTTATCGTAATACTGATTTCTTCGGTCTGGTAAATGGTCTGAACTTCGCGGTGCAGTATCAAGGTAACAACGAAGGTGCCAGTAATGGTCAGGAAGGCACCAACAACGGACGTGATGTTCGCCATGAAAACGGTGACGGCTGGGGTCTTTCCACAACATATGATTTAGGCATGGGCTTTAGCGCTGGTGCGGCATACACCTCTTCTGACCGCACCAATGACCAGGTTAACCATACTGCGGCAGGTGGTGATAAAGCAGACGCGTGGACTGCTGGGCTAAAATACGATGCTAACAATATTTACCTGGCAACCATGTATTCAGAAACGCGTAATATGACCCCGTTTGGCGACAGCGATTATGCTGTTGCAAACAAAACCCAGAACTTTGAAGTCACTGCACAGTACCAGTTTGATTTTGGTCTGCGTCCGGCAGTCTCTTTCCTGATGTCTAAAGGCCGTGACCTGCACGCTGCCGGTGGTGCAGACAACCCGGCAGGTGTTGATGATAAAGATCTGGTTAAATACGCCGATGTTGGCGCGACTTACTATTTCAATAAAAACATGTCCACCTATGTTGACTATAAAATCAACCTGTTGGATGAAGATGACAGTTTCTACGCTGCCAACGGCATCTCTACCGATGATATCGTCGCTTTAGGTCTGGTTTATCAGTTCTAAATCCCCCTGCCCGCTGTTTTGGCGGGCTTTTTCTGCTTATTCTTCCTCCTTTGATCTAAATTAAAAATGTGAACTCCGTCATTACACAAAAAGTGTCATCTGGCGTTACACTTTATGCGGATACTAAAACAGGAGGTTTTATGAACAGAACGATTCTTGTCCCTATCGATATTTCCGATTCAGAATTAACTCAACGCGTGATTAGCCACGTTGAGGCAGAGGCAAAGATTGATGATGCAGAGGTTCATTTCCTGACGGTAATACCTTCGCTGCCCTACTATGCCTCTCTGGGTTTAGCCTATTCCGCAGAATTACCGGCAATGGATGATCTGAAAGCGGAAGCCAAATCGCAACTGGAAGAGATCATTAAAAAATTTAAACTGCCAACCGACAGAGTGCATGTCCATGTTGAAGAAGGCTCGCCCAAAGACCGCATTCTGGAATTGGCGAAGAAGATCCCCGCTCATATGATCATCATTGCTTCCCATCGACCGGATATCACCACTTATCTGCTCGGTTCTAACGCCGCAGCTGTAGTGCGTCACGCAGAGTGCTCCGTGCTGGTTGTGCGCTGACACTAACGCCCGCACATTGCTGCGGGCTTTTTGATTCATTTCGCAAATGTGCTGACATTTTCCCCTCTAATCATTACAATTTAAATTTATGAATTATGCATTGATAATCGCTATTATAATATCGTTCCCCTGTGCATTATTATCAGTTTTCCTGGTATTAAAAGGCTGGGCGCTAATAGGAGATGCAATGAACCACGCAATGTTTCCTGGCATAGTTCTAGCCTGGATTATAGGTATGCCGCTGGGAATTGGTGCATTTATTGTAGGACTGTCTTGTGCAATTGCAACTGGCTATCTGAAAGATAATAGCATCATAAAGAAAGATACCATTATAGGTATCGTTTTTTCAGGAATTTTTGTCTTGACTATCAACAGGCACAAGTCAGCGGATTACAGATATCATTATTACATTACGGTTTACTCTGCATGGTATCGCCTACCATTTTTGCCACATTAAAAGCAGTCGAAATTATTCTGTCTATATACTATTAATAGCTCCAGGGTCTATTGCTGTCCTCATCACGCATCGCTTTCATAAGGCATTACTTATCGCCGTAACGATATCAATAACAATATCAGGTGTATGGTTATTATATTTTCTCGATAGAGCCCCAGCGCCGACAATCGTCCTCTTATTTGCTGTAGCATTTCTTTTCGCGCTTATAATAATCAATTTTCGGAAACAATAATCTCAACAGTAGAATAAAGAGGCAAATCAATCATTACATATATAAGATGGTGCTAATATTGCACCGCCTTTAAATTGAACTTTATCCTTTCACCCTTACACAATTTAAGGAATGCAGATGACTATTTTATCAGCACCCAGCCTTTTTCCTGGTAATCGAAAACTTGAAAATCATTAACTCTAAGAAATTCTGCCAAATCGTTGAAATTACTTTAAATTAGACTCGAACAAATCAATCCCTGATGGGACTTTTACTTATCAATTTAATCGTGTAGATATCGACCTCCATCTGCCCGCCTCAGATTCGTACCTGGTGGAGGTCTTTTTTCGTTACCTCTTTCCCCCTTTAGTTCAGTATAAAATCATCAAACTAATGCTGTTCACACTATTTACCTCCAGCATTCTATATAAATAATAGAAATAAAAACCCCAATACATAGTGCATTGGCATGACCAAACATCAATGCCATTATACTCGCCTCTGTTAAATACTCGCTAGTTAATATGATAGGCACGCATGATATAACAATCCATATGCTAATACATAAATACATCAGTATTTTTCTCATAGTCAGTCCCTGTGATTAACAATCAAGGCATAGTTAAGCATATTTCACATTCAAACGTAAACATTATTAATAACATTATGTCAATCGAACTGACATCACGATTCAAGCCCTCTTCAGACTGAAGGTTAGAGCAGCGTAGAACATTTCAAAACAATACACTAAAAAAATACTTGAACAAAAAACTTAATTCTTTTTTATTGTGAACTTTAGTAATTTTGTCATGCAACTCTTTATTACATTTAGGCCTATCTTATTTCATGGCAACGCAGATACAGGACCATTTCTTGTGCTATGGATAAGTAATAAGCTAGTTACATCTTATTAAGAGAACCATTTTTACATATCAAGATATCATCACCACCCACAATGAATTAAGTATTTTTCTTATTCTTTAGATTAGATACGTAATGAATCCCTAACTCCATTCGGGTGTCATGGTTCTTTCATTTGAAATACATTCATATCCAATGTAATATTTCCATGCGCAAATATAACCACCAACCATACCCATCATTTATTACAGAGAATTATTTTATTCACCGAAAAGTTTCACAAAATATCCCCTGATAGAAAACTAAAAAACACTGCATAATATCGCTATTCTGGCACTTGCGAAAAATTATATTCTGCACTTGTTGTAGCGTTCTATTTCTCCGCCTGGCAACGAATGCACAATGTCCGCCACAGTTTCTGTTCTAATTTCTTCCTGTGTTACCGCATCCTGTACGGGTAGCGCAACACCAGCATGCTAAGCAAGGCTTTCCCATCAGATTTCACTACGACTATTTGGGAGCGAGATGGAATGCAGCAGTAAAACGTGCTGGTATTCGCCGCCGTAATCCGTACCATACGCGACATACTTTTGCCTGCTGGCTGTTGACGGCAGGAGCGAACCCGGCATTTATAGCCAGCCAGATGGGGCATGAAACTGCGCAGATGGTGTATGAAATTTACGGTATGTGGATTGATGACATGAACGACGAACAGGTAGCCATGTTGAATGCGCGGTTATCGTAGTTGCAAAGTTTGCCCTCAATATGCCCCACTTAGTACCAGAGAACTGAAATAATGCAAGAAAATCAACAAATTACAAAGAAAGAACAATACAACCTGAACAAATTACAAAAACGTCTGCGTCGTAACGTGGGCGAAGCCATTGCTGACTTCAATATGATTGAAGAAGGCGATCGCATCATGGTTTGCCTCTCCGGGGGTAAAGACAGCTATACCATGCTGGAGATTCTGCGCAATTTGCAGCAAAGCGCGCCAATCAATTTTTCGCTGGTGGCTGTTAACCTCGATCAAAAGCAACCGGGCTTCCCGGAACACGTTCTGCCCGAGTATCTTGAAACGCTGGGCGTTGAGTACAAGATTGTTGAAGAGAACACTTACGGTATCGTGAAAGAGAAGATTCCGGAGGGCAAAACCACTTGCTCACTGTGTTCTCGTCTTCGTCGCGGTATCCTTTATCGCACCGCAACGGAACTGGGGGCGACGAAGATCGCGCTGGGTCACCATCGTGACGATATCCTGCAAACGCTGTTCTTAAATATGTTCTACGGTGGCAAGATGAAAGGTATGCCTCCGAAACTGATGAGCGATGATGGCAAACATATCGTGATTCGTCCGCTGGCCTACTGCCGCGAGAAAGATATTCAGCGCTTTGCCGATGCAAAAGCGTTCCCGATTATTCCGTGCAACCTGTGCGGTTCTCAGCCTAACCTGCAACGTCAGGTAATTGCTGACATGTTGCGTGACTGGGATAAACGTTATCCGGGGCGTATCGAGACGATGTTCAGCGCAATGCAGAATGTGGTGCCGTCGCATCTGTGCGATACCAACCTGTTCGATTTCAAAGGCATTACCCACGGTTCTGAAGTGGTTAACGGGGGTGATCTGGCGTTTGATCGCGAAGAGATCCCACTACAACCAGCGGGCTGGCAGCCAGAAGAAGATGAAAATCAGTTGGATGAGTTACGGCTGAATGTGGTTGAAGTGAAATAACCAGGATAGCGCCCGATACGCAAGCGTATCGGGCTACTCTTATGGAGGCCGGATAAGACGCGGCCAGCGTCGCATCCGGCAATGCCTAAGAAGATGTTTACTCTTGCACCCTGCAATTCAACATTTCATTATTTTAATAACCGCACCCGGCACGTTTTTCCTTTAATCTTCCCGCCCTGTAACTGTTTCCATGCTTTATGAGCAACAGCCTGACGCACCGCGACATAAACATGCGCCGGATGCACGGCGATTTTGCCAATATCTGCGCCATCAAGCCCGATGTCTCCTGTCAGCGCACCTAATACATCACCCGGGCGCATTTTGGCTTTTTTCCCGCCATCGATACACAACGTTGCCATTTCTGCTTCCAGCGGCACAATGGAACTATTCGCTGGCAGCGTTTGCCAGTTAAGTTTTATCTGCAACATGTCAGAAATGATATTGGCCCGCTGTGCTTCTTCCGGGGCACAGAAACTGATCGCCAGACCGCTATTTCCTGCACGAGCTGTACGACCGATGCGATGTACATGAACTTCAGGGTCCCACGCCAGCTCAAAGTTCACCACCAGCTCAAGCGATTTTATATCCAGACCACGCGCAGCAACATCAGTCGCGACCAGTACACGGGCGCTACCGTTAGCAAAACGTACCAGGGTCTGATCGCGATCGCGTTGCTCCAGATCGCCGTGTAACGACAATGCACTTTGCCCTACTTCATTCAGCGCGTCGCAGACAGACTGGCAATCTTTTTTGGTATTGCAAAACACCACGCAAGAGGATGGCTGATGCAAGCTTAATAACCGTTGCAACAGAGGAATTTTGCCTTTGCTGGATGTCTCATAAAATTGTTGTTCAATAGGTGGCAGAGCATCTGTTGAGTCAATTTCAATCGCTAAAGGATCGCGTTGCACTCTTCCGCTGATTGCGGCAATGGCTTCCGGCCAGGTTGCCGAAAACAGAAGTGTCTGCCGAGATGCTGGCGCAAAACGGATGACATCATCAATGGCGTCACTAAATCCCATATCCAGCATGCGGTCGGCCTCATCCATCACCAGCGTATTCAACGCATCCAGTGATACAGTGCCTTTTTGCAGGTGATCCAGCAAACGGCCCGGCGTTGCCACGATAATATGCGGCGCATGTTGTAACGAATCACGCTGCATACCGAACGGTTGACCACCGCACAACGTCAAAATTTTGGTATTTGACAGAAAACGCGCCAGCCGACGCAATTCACCTGCCACCTGATCCGCCAGTTCACGCGTAGGACACAGCACTAAAGCCTGGGTTTGAAATAGCGACGCATCAATTTGCTGTAACAAGCCGAGGCCAAAAGCCGCCGTTTTGCCGCTGCCGGTTTTCGCCTGCACGCGAACATCTTTTCCGGCAAGGATCGCCGGAAGCGCGGCGGCCTGCACCGGCGTCATGGTTAAATAACCCAACTCATTAAGGTTTGTGAGTTGGGCGGGAGGCAAAACATTCAGGGTAGAAAAAGCGGTCACAATCTATTCTCGTGGTCATCGACGCAAAGTCAGCAGGCGCGTATCCTCGCAGATCTACGCTCACGATGCGACAATTTAATCGGTTCTTCATCGGGTGGTGGGTCAGGCATGGGTTGCGGGCGAGGGATCGGATCAGGTACTGGAACAGGATCGCCAGGAATCGGTTCAGGGACAGGAATTTGCAAATAAATAAGTGTCGTCATATTTCCCTCCGGTCATTGGGTGGACTCTTAAAGGGTAGACGCTGATAAATAACAGGCAAAAAAAAGCCGACTCATCAAAGTCGGCGTCGTACGAATCAATTGTGCTATGCAGTAATTCAAAAAAGGAAGTAAGACAATATGGAGCGCAACGCCCATCGCTTGACGTTGCATTCACCTGCAAGAGAGATATTGCCCTGAATGGGTAGAGAGTTTATTGACTTCGCTCAAACTTTACGGCGTTTTTGTATACAGACAGCCGGAAAAATTGCTTTTGTTACAACCATTTACTACGATGCAACCATAAAGCAACACCACCAATAAGAACAACTAACAGAATACAAAAAATTGAAAATCCAAATTGCCATCCGCCGCCAGGGATCCCACCAAGGTTGACGCCAAATAACCCTGTCAGAAACGTACTGGGTAAAAAGACCATTGCCATCAACGACATTGTATAGGTACGACGAGCTAAATTTTCCTGCATCACCTGAGCGATTTCATCCGCCATCACGCCAGTCCGTGCTATACAGGCGTCGATTTCGTCAAGACCGCGCCCAAGGCGATCGGCAATATCCTGCATCCGACGGCGTTGGTCATCGCTCATCCACGGCAAACGTTCACTGGCAAGACGAGCATAAACATCACGTTGCGGTGCCATATAGCGACGCATCACAATTAATTGTTTGCGCAGCAGAGCCAGGAATCCACGCGGTGGAATTTGCTGATCAAGGAGATTATCTTCAAGGTCGATAATTTTATCGTGCAGCTGCTCGATAAATTCGCTGGAATGATCGGTCAACGCATCGCACACATCCACCAGCCATCCCCCGCAATCGGTCGGACCAGTGCCTTCTTCCAGATCGCTTACCACATCGTCCAGCGCCAGCACTTTGCGTTGTCGGGTCGAAACAATTAACCGCCCGTCCATATATACACGCATGGCGACCAGTTGATCGGGGCGTTCATCGGTGCTGCCGTTTATACAGCGCAATGTAATCAGCGTGCCTTCACCGAGACGGCTGACTCGGGGCCGTGTGCTCTCGCCCGCCAGCGCATCACGTACGTTATTGGGAAGCAGCGGTGTTGTCGCCAGCCATTGGGCGCTATCATGGTGTACATAATTAAGGTGGAGCCAGCAGGGATGCGCTTCATCAATCACATCTGTATTTTCCAGCGGTTTAACGCCGCCTCTACCATCCAGCATCCATGCAAATACTGCATCCGGGACATTAACGTCCGATCCCTTAATCGCTTCCACAGTGCCTCCATCATCAACGCATTATTTTGTAGTCTAGCCTTCTGGCCCTGTTACGCAACATCTCATCACCCCATTACCCTGAAATGATTAATAAAATTCTGTCTAAATTGAATACAAAAAGCAAAATGCTTTTCCGTATACAAACCGTGTGAAGTGTTAAATAGCGTCTATCATTATCAGAATTATCTGATCATATGACGTGGCTTTTTTGCGATCGGATAGCAACAAAAATTGATAAAAATAATGGGATCTCAATGATTACACACAACTTCAATACCCTGGACTTACTCACCAGTCCTGTCTGGATCGTTTCGCCCTTTGAGGAACAGTTAATTTATGCCAACAGCGCGGCGCGACTGTTGATGCAAGACCTCACGTTTAGTCAGCTACGAACCGGTCCCTATTCCGTCTCCTCACAAAAAGAACTGCCGAAATACCTCTCCGATCTGCAAAATCAACACGATATTATCGAAATACTCACCGTTCAGCGTAAAGAAGAGGAAACAGCATTGAGCTGTCGACTTGTTTTGCGAAAGCTGACAGAAGCAGAACCGGTGATTATTTTCGAAGGTATCGAAGCGCCGGCAACGCTGGGTTTAAAAGCCAGTCGCTCGGCAAATTATCAGCGCAAAAAACAAGGTTTTTATGCGCGCTTTTTTCTGACTAACTCTGCACCAATGTTGTTGATTGACCCCTCACGAGATGGCCAAATCGTCGATGCTAACCTCGCCGCGCTCAATTTCTATGGTTATAACCATGAAACGATGTGCCAGAAACATACCTGGGAAATTAATATGCTCGGGCGTCGCGTCATGCCTATCATGCATGAAATCTCGCATTTACCCGGTGGTCATAAACCTTTGAATTTTGTTCATAAACTGGCGGATGGTTCGACTCGTCATGTGCAGACCTATGCCGGGCCGATTGAAATTTATGGTGACAAGCTCATGTTATGTATTGTGCATGATATTACTGAGCAAAAACGGCTGGAGGAGCAGCTGGAACATGCTGCCCACCATGATGCGATGACAGGATTACTGAATCGGCGACAGTTTTATCACATTACCGAGCCAGGCCAAATGCAGCACCTCGCCATCGCTCAGGATTACAGCTTGTTGCTCATCGACACCGATCGTTTTAAACACATTAACGATCTCTATGGGCATTCTAAAGGTGATGAGGTGTTATGCGCCCTTGCCCGCACTCTCGAAAGTTGCGCTCGCAAAGGCGATTTGGTGTTTCGTTGGGGAGGCGAAGAGTTTGTCTTATTGCTACCAAGAACCCCACTGGATACCGCGCTTTCGCTGGCTGAAACTATCCGCGTAAGCGTGGCAAAAGTGAGTATTTCGAGCTTACCACGCTTTACCGTCAGCATTGGTGTGGCGCATCACGAAGGAAATGAAAGCATCGATGAACTGTTTAAACGCGTTGATGATGCTTTGTATCGGGCGAAAAATGATGGACGCAACCGCGTGCTGGCGGCATAAGCCGCGGATGCGTCTCGAGATCAACGACTGCGCTTAGCGTGGCGCTCCCAGTTTTCTTGCTTCGCCTGCGCCGTTTTACGTAGTGCGACGTAACAAGCCCCGCTGCCGCCATGATGCGGTAGCGCGGTGCAATATGCCTGAACATCATCAAATTCGGTCAGCCAGCGCGCCACATAGCTGCGGACAATATTGGCATGCGATTTATCTTCCCGCCCTTTACCATGAATAATCAGCACGTTACGCAAACCATCCGCCATGGCTTGTTGAATGAAACTGAACATCATTTTGCGGCACTCTTCCACCGGCTGGCGCAAAAGATTCAGGCTCGCCTGTTGCGGATATTTACCACTGCGCAGCTTATCCAGCACCCCGTGTTGCAACCCTTCCCGCCGAAACTCCAGCGGCTGACTTAGCGGGATGATGTCGAGAAATCCGGTGGTGAGGAAATTATCAAGTTGCAGCGTGTCGATACGCTGCGGCGCACGTTGGTTACGCGTTGGATGCCAGTGGACATCTGTAGCACGTTTCAGCGGCTGGACATCTTCCATGGCGTCAAGAAACAGCGATTTGTCGTCAAGGTTCATGTAACCTCCTATGCACCTTCACACGTCGTGATTCAGACGGGTTAATTGTTCATACTTACTGCATCGTTCCCTTCACAGATTGAAACAATACTCTACTTCATACCTGTGAGTATCTGCGCAGGCGGGGCATTTTATACTAGCCTGTTAGCAGTATCGAACAGTTTAGCCCGAGTTTAATTCAGCACAGGCTCCGATCAGGATGATTTATTCATAGCAGGAACCAACAAAAATGCGATAAATAACAGACCACTGATTAGCAGAAAGGTATCCGAAAATGCCATAGTTTGCGCCTCCCTCAGCATCAATTGACTCAATAATTTGGTTGAAGCCAGTATTTCCGATGTCTGGTCACTTCCACTGCGATTAAAAAACAAAGCACTTCTGGAAATGAAGTCATTCACCATATGGGGAACAGAAACCATTTTTTCACCCATTCTCGAAAAATGAAAATTAGTTCGATTATTGAGAATAGAGCCACACAGGGCAATACCAATTGCGCCCCCAAGATTACGTGTTAAATTAAATACACCAGAGGCTAACTTCAGCCGTTCTTTTGGAATTCCCCCCAGCGTTAATGTTACGATGGGGGCCATCGCAAACTGCTGCGAAATCCCTCTAATCTGGCGACATTTGCACGATAATCCCGATCATCGAGACGCAGGATAATATCGCCTTTTTTTACACTCTGATTATCGCGCACCTCTATAGCAGAAATATAACCAGAAACTTTACTTGCCACCGTGGTGATATTACCACCAATGTAAGCATCATCCGTCGTCTGTATAAATCTTCCTTTGCTTACCCACCAGATAAAAAAGACAACGCCAGCCAAAAGAATACCGATCGCTACCACCCCAATAAGCTGTTTTTTAGAAATTATCATCACTCTTTACACCGTATATATCCGGAAACTTGCATACGTCATATTTAAAATTTAACATGGCTTATTTGATGATTTCTGACAAAATACCTACTGTAAATGACAATCACACTGCAACCTAAAGCATCACCAGGGCATCACATTATCGGACTGGATTCGGAACATCTGAATGGAGGCACAGTTCCCTGGCATAAACATCTCTATGCCCAGTTGCTTTACCCGGCTGAAGGAGTCGTTCGTATATGGGCTGGAGAAAGCGTCTGGCTAGTGCATGCCAGCAGCGCGCTTTGGCTGCCCCCACAAATGCCGCATAAGTTTGTTGCGACAGGCAACGTACTTTTAAAAACCGTACTGGTTTCAGAAGCGGAAAGTGAAACGCTGGGAAAAGTTTGCTTCATGACGGGTATTTCACCCCTGTTAAGGGAATTACTAATTGCAATTAACCAACTTCCACCGTCGCAAAGTACCACAGATAAACAACAGTTACGTTTTTCAGCCCTCGAGACGCTGATACTTCAGGAAATAAAAATGGGGGTGAAAATGTCACTTGAACTCCCTTGGCCAAATGATGAGCGGCTACAGCAGCTTTGTGAGAATTTGCTAAACAACCAAGGGTATCTGCCAACACTGGATAATCTAGCGGATAAAATTAACGTCAGTAGCCGTACACTCATGCGCTTATTTGTTAAAGAGACGGGATTAACATTTCGCCACTGGGTTCAGCAAATGCACGTTATTTCTGCAGTGACGCTTCTTGATGATGGATATTCGTTGACCAAAATTGCCCATCGTCTGGGCTATGCCTCAGCTGAATCGTTCGGCAATATGTTTAAGCGTCGAACGGGCTACTCGCCCGGTAAATTTACTCGTCGATTAACGATGCATGATTATGCAATCACAAGGCAAATGATTTAACTTATATTTTCGTGAAATCTGTCACTGAAGAAAATTGGCAACGGATGGGTAAAACCGTTATAACACTGTCACCGGTCACCAGGACCCCAGGCCGGATTTAAGACGAGGATGCACTGCTGTGTGTACTGTAGAGTCTGGCGGATGTCGACAGGCTCTATTTTTTTATTCATTTTTTAGCTCTGTAAATAACCACATTCTCGCCGGGATTGGGGAATGAGTGACGAGATCAGTGGTGTCTGGCGGCTATCACGCCACAGAATCAAATAACGGATAGCCTACGGTAAAATTTCGCTGACTGGAATTTGATGGCTTGCCCTCATTTCTTCAGGCAGAAAAATCAAAAAATCGCTTTATGCTTAAATACTGCGACAAACCAGACGCGAAACCTGGTACTTACTTTTTGTTAGTATTAATCTTTTTGGTGGTATGGCTGCTGATGTTGCTGGCGTGGTATCTTGTTGGCTTGCCGACAGGTCCGGGTATTTACCCACGTTTGTCTTAAGAGAGAACGGATGCTGAGATTACTTGAAGAAAAAATTGCCACGCCACTGGGTCCACTGTGGGTGATTTGCGATGAGCAATTTCGCCTGCGGGCGGTTGAATGGGAAGAGTACAGCGAACGCATGGTGCAGCTGCTGGACATCCATTATCGCAAAGAAAGCTATGAGCGCATTTCTGCCACCAACCCAGGTGGTTTAAGCGACAAGCTTCGTGAATATTTTGCCGGTAATCTTAGCATTATTGATACGCTTCCCACTGCCACGGGGGGGACGCCATTTCAGCGCGAAGTCTGGAAAACACTGCGCACTATCCCCTGCGGGCAGGTAATGCATTATGGCCAACTGGCTGAACAATTAGGCCGCCCTGGCGCGGCGCGTGCCGTTGGTGCGGCAAACGGATCGAATCCCATCAGCATCGTCGTACCTTGCCATCGGGTTATTGGCCGAAACGGCACCATGACCGGATATGCAGGCGGAGTTCTGCGAAAAGAGTGGTTATTGCGCCACGAAGGTTATCTTTTGCTGTAAACATTAAACAATTTGTGCCAGCTTGTTCACACTTTTATGTAAAGTCACCCTTAACAACTTAAGGGTTTTCAAATAGATAGACATATATTTACATCTAATATCGGAATTCTCTGCTGTTAAGGTTTGCTTAGACTTACTTGCTCCCTAAAAAGATGTTAAAATTGACAAATATCAATTACGGCTTGAGCAGACCTATGATCCCGGAAAAGCGAATTATACGGCGCATTCAGTCTGGCGGTTGTGCTATCCATTGCCAGGATTGCAGCATCAGCCAGCTTTGCATCCCGTTCACACTCAACGAACATGAGCTTGATCAGCTTGATAATATCATTGAGCGGAAGAAGCCTATTCAGAAAGGCCAGACGCTGTTTAAGGCTGGAGATGAACTTAAATCGCTTTATGCCATCCGCTCCGGTACGATTAAAAGTTATACCATCACTGAGCAAGGCGACGAGCAAATCACTGGTTTCCATTTAGCAGGCGATCTGGTGGGATTTGATGCCATCGGCAGCGGTCATCACCCGAGTTTCGCGCAGGCGCTGGAAACCTCGATGGTATGTGAAATCCCGTTCGAAACGCTGGACGATTTGTCTGGTAAAATGCCGAATCTGCGTCAGCAGATGATGCGTCTGATGAGCGGTGAAATCAAAGGCGATCAGGACATGATCCTGCTGTTGTCGAAGAAAAATGCCGAGGAACGTCTGGCTGCATTCATCTACAACCTGTCCCGTCGTTTTGCCCAACGCGGCTTCTCCCCTCGTGAATTCCGCCTGACGATGACTCGTGGTGATATCGGTAACTATCTGGGCCTGACGGTTGAAACCATCAGCCGTCTGCTGGGTCGCTTCCAGAAAAGCGGTATGCTGGCAGTCAAAGGTAAATACATCACTATCGAAAATAACGATGCGCTGGCCCAGCTTGCTGGTCATACGCGTAACGTTGCCTGATTCTTCCGCATAACTCACTATCCTTCTGTCATATCATTAAATTTTTCTGATTTATTGATCTGACAGAAGGTTCATCACTGTTTCATTCACCAGATATGGGTTAATCTTTTAATTACAAACTGCGTTGACAGTTGTTGTAAGGAGACCCTGTATGGCTATGTATCAGAACATGCTCGTTGTTATCGATCCTAACCAGGACGACCAACCAGCATTGCGGCGAGCTGTTTATTTACATCAACGGATTGGTGGCAAAATTAAAGCCTTTTTGCCGATCTATGACTTCTCATACGAAATGACCACCCTGCTCTCTCCGGACGAACGTACCGCTATGCGTCAGGGCGTCATCAGCCAGCGTACAGCCTGGATCCACGAGCAGGCAAAATATTATCTCAATGCTGGCGTTCCCATTGAAATTAAAGTGGTCTGGCATAACCGTCCTTTCGAAGCCATCATTCAGGAAGTGATCAGCGGCGGGCACGATTTGGTGCTAAAAATGGCGCACCAACATGACCGTCTGGAAGCGGTGATTTT
Organism: Escherichia sp. E.sYA108; assembly: GCF_011754335.1. Classification (NCBI taxonomy): domain Bacteria; kingdom Pseudomonadati; phylum Pseudomonadota; class Gammaproteobacteria; order Enterobacterales; family Enterobacteriaceae; genus Escherichia; species Escherichia sp. E.sYA108. Next base: position 2,702,649 of record NZ_JAAQVZ010000001.1, read on the forward strand.
TACGCCAACGGACTGGCATCTGTTACGCAAATGCCCAAGCCCCGTGTGGATGGTGAAAGACCAGCCGTGGCCGGAAGGGGGTAAGGCGCTGGTGGCGGTGAATCTCGCCAGTGAAGAGCCGTACCATAATGCGCTCAATGAAAAACTGGTCAAAGAGACGATCGAACTGGCAGAACAAGTCAACCATACCGAAGTTCATCTGGTTGGCGCTTATCCGGTAACGCCAATTAATATCGCGATTGAACTGCCGGAATTTGACCCGAGCGTTTATAACGATGCCATTCGTGGGCAACATTTGCTGGCAATGAAAGCTCTGCGACAGAAATTCGGCATTAATGAAAACATGACGCACGTAGAAAAAGGTCTGCCCGAAGAGGTGATTCCTGATTTGGCGGAGCACTTACAGGCGGGGATTGTGGTTCTGGGCACGGTCGGACGCACCGGTATTTCAGCAGCATTCCTTGGCAACACGGCGGAACAGGTGATTGATCATCTTCGCTGCGACCTGCTGGTCATTAAACCTGACCAGTATCAGACACCCGTTGAACTGGATGACGAAGAAGACGATTAACGACTCTTCAATAACTGACAAGGCCCGAGTTATCGGGCCTATTTTTTACTTACTGCTCTTCGCCGCCAAGGAAATAAATTCCCAACGGGATTGCCAGCAACACAGTAAAGACCAGGCTATAAACAAAAATCATCGATGACTGAATCACATACATTGATGTCGTCCACTCAGACAGCGGAATATTGTACTGTTCTATAACGCCGCCGATGGTCGCGCGAGTCACAACCGACGCCGCAATAATGAAAACCGCCAACAAACCAAAGAGAAATTTCTTCCCTTTCGCTGACTTCAGTTTCGCCATAATCATGATGTAATCCTTGTGCAGACAAATTTCTTGTTACCTAAACGTAACAATACCATGACATTTTACCGTTGTCTGCTCTGAAAATCTCACCTCTTAGCTGGATTTACAATCAACGCATTGATTAGTTAGCTAATGTTGCTACTTCCTTCCCTGACTATTGATGATCTGAATGAATTGTCGCGGTAAAATAGTCCCGCCAGGGGTTTCCGGCATGACGACAATTATCTGGAGGAGCCTGATAAAACAATGATCGCTGAACTGTTTACAAATAATGCGCTTAATCTGGTCATTATTTTCGGTAGCTGCGCAGCATTGATTCTGATGAGCTTTTGGTTTCGCCGTGGAAATCGTAAAAGAAAAGGATTTTTATTCCATGCGGTGCAATTTTTAATCTACACCATAATTATTAGTGCTGTTGGTAGCATCATTAACTATGTTATAGAAAACTATAAACTCAAATTTATCACCCCAGGCGTTATCGATTTTATCTGTACGTCCCTGATTGCGGTTATTCTGACGATTAAGCTATTTCTGCTGATTAATCAGTTTGAAAAACAGCAGATTAAAAAAGGTCGCGATATCACCAGTGCGCGGATCATGTCGCGCATTATCAAAATCACCATTATTGTGGTGCTTGTTCTGCTTTATGGCGAACATTTCGGCATGAGCCTTTCTGGCTTGTTGACCTTTGGTGGTATTGGTGGTCTGGCTGTCGGTATGGCCGGTAAAGATATTCTGAGTAACTTCTTTTCCGGGATTATGCTCTATTTCGACCGTCCTTTCAGTATTGGCGACTGGATCCGTTCACCGGACAGAAATATCGAAGGTACAGTAGCGGAAATTGGCTGGCGAATTACCAAAATTAAGACCTTTGATAATCGTCCATTGTACGTACCGAACTCGCTGTTTTCGTCGATCAGCGTAGAAAATCCTGGACGAATGACCAACCGGCGCATTACCACGACCATTGGTTTACGTTATGAGGATGCGGCAAAAGTGGGCGTTATTGTCGAAGCCGTACGTGAGATGCTGAAAAATCACCCGGCCATCGACCAGCGACAAACCTTACTGGTTTATTTCAACCAGTTTGCTGATTCGTCATTAAATATTATGGTTTATTGCTTTACCAAAACCACGGTATGGGCTGAGTGGCTTGCTGCACAGCAAGACGTTTATTTGAAGATTATCGATATTGTACAGTCACACGGCGCGGACTTTGCCTTCCCCAGCCAGACGCTGTATATGGATAACATTACACCGCCGGACCAGGGTCGCTAAATCAGACATCACTGGCGTTATCCACAAGGGTAACGCCAGTTCCCATCACATTAATGCTTCACAATATACATAGTCCGACTGTACGCCACATCTTCAGGGTTATTAATGGGATAACCTTTCAGCCACGGCTTGATTAATCGTCCATTGGTATATTGATAAATTGGTGCAATCGGTGCTTGCTCCATGAGGATTTTTTCTGCCGCGTTGTAATCGGCATTACGCGCTTTAACGGTATTTTCCGTCGATGCCTGGGCCAGAACTTTGTCATATGCCGGATTGTTAAAGCGTGAAATATTCCCGGAATGCGTTGACGTTAATAATGTCAGGAAAGTGGAGGGTTCATTATAATCCCCTACCCACGAGGCGCGGATAACATCAAAATTGCCGGTATTACGGCTATCGATATAGGTTTTCCATTCCTGGTTTTGCAATTTAACATCTACGCCCAGGTTCTTTTTCCACATCGATGCTACAGCAATCGCAATTTTTTGATGGTTTTCTGAAGTGTTATACAAAAGCGTCAGCTTCAGCGGTTTTTGCGGACCATAACCAGCGGCGCTCAACAAAGTTTTTGCCTGCGCATTCAGTTCTTCCTGACTCATTTGTTCAAACGGCGAAGGTTCCGGCGTAAATCCCGCGGTAACATCTGGTGTAAAATGCCACGCTGGCTTTTCGCCCGTCCCCAACACTTTTTCGGTCATCAGGCGGCGATCTATCGTCATACTTAATGCCAGGCGAACGCGCTGATCTGCCGTCGGCCCTTTTTGCGTGTTAAACGCATAATAATAGGTCCCGAGCTGCGGCGGCGTATAAACCTGCCCCGGAATATCCTTCAACAGCTTCTGATACATATTTTTCGGGAAGGATTCGGTGATATCAATATCCCCCGCGAGAAAACGCTTAGTGGCTGCGGATTCCTGATTAATTGGCAGGAAGGTCACTTTTTGCAGTACCGTTTTGGCGTTATCCCAATAATGGGTATTCGGCACCACGACCAGTTTTTCATTGACTACGCGCTCTTTAAGAACATAAGCGCCATTGCCGATCAGATTTCCGGGTTTCGTCCACTCTTTACTGCTTTCTACGTTGGCTTTTTGCACCGGGAAGAAGGCAAAGTTAGCGGTTAAATTCACAAACCACGGCAATGGTTTATCAAGCTGGATTTTCAAAGTATGGGCATCAACTGCGGTGACGCCAAGCTGGTCAGGCGCGGCTTTACCATCAATAATCGCCTGTGCGTTGTTGATTCCCGCCAGCGCGGCAAACCATGCAAATGGCGATAGCGTTTTCGGGTCCACCAGACGTTGCCAGCTGTAGACAAAATCTTGCGCCGTTACCGGTGTGCCATCCGCCCATTTTGCGTTATCGCGCAGGGTAAAAGTCCAGATACGGTTGTCATTACTTTTCCACTGAGTCGCAACGCCGGGGACAATCTCCCCTTTCTCGTTCTGATTCACCAGTCCTTCAAACAGATCGCGAATGACCTGAATCTCCGGCAGGCCCACGGCTTTAGCGGGATCCAGCGACGCTGGCTCATCTTTAATGTGGCGCACCAGCTCCTGCTTCTCTGCCAGTACTGTGCCGCTCGGAACTTCAGCAGCATACGAAAGAGAAATGCTGCTGACCAACAGCGCACAACACGTGACTGAAACAGAGTGCTTCATAAGTTTCCCTCTAACCGACATTAAAATTGATGCGTAATTATTTGTTTCGCCTTAAAGAAATGCAAACAACTTCCATCAAAAAAGTGACAAAGGAAGCATCAAATGTTTTAAGTATCAATATATCAAATCAGATTTAGTGTAAATAATAGTCTCCAAAATGCGGTAAAGCACATAGAACTCCGAACACTACGTTCGGGCTTCGCACGTTCAAACCCGTTTTCGGTATCATAATCAGCATCTGTCGCCATTGTGCGAAGAATAAAAAATAACCAAAACGTTGAAAGGAACTGAGAATACGTTAAGAGAAGAATTAAATTAATGTATCAGCAAGTAGTGCTAAACAGCACCTTTATACTTCAGCCTATCTATAAATAATGAGAATGCCGAGCCAGCATGTCGACGGTGTGGATAGTACAGGTGATAACCGGGTAAATCTGGTGTGAATTTATCCAAAACACGTATCAGTTTTTTTTCTTTAATAGCCCGCTCAACCTGATCATAAGGTAGATACGCCAATCCATGCCCATCAATTGCAGCATCAATGATCAGGTCTATCGTATTCAGTAAAAGCTGACCTTCCATGCGAACACGAACTTCACGTCCACCGCGTATTAATCTCCAGCGATTTGCTGTACCCGATGTGGGAAGATACAAATTAATTGCCTGATGATCTATTAATTGTGACACTGACGTTGGAGCACTTCGACGAGAAAAATAATCCGGTGAGCCAACAATAGCCATTGGTATGTCTGGCCCGATTCGAATGGCGATCATATCTTTATCCATCTCCCCACCCAGACGGACGCCTGCATCAAAACGTTCAGAAACGACATCGGTCAAACCATAATCAATGGTAAGCTGAATATCAATTTCAGGATGCGATTTCAGGAATGTGCGCATAGCTGGTAACAATATCGTTTTTGCTGCATGTTCTACAGTAGTAATACGTATTGTCCCGGATGGGCGGTTCTGCAGATCGCTCAGGGATGTCAGGGCAGAATCTATGTCATGCAACATAGGGCCAAGAACAGACAAAAGATGCTCGCCCGCTTCAGTGGGTACAACGCTGCGCGTGGTTCGCGTCAGAAGCCGCAATCCCAATCGTTCTTCTATACGGCGCACTATCTGGCTTAAAGCTGACTGCGCCATGCTCAGGCGGGCTGCTGCGCGAGTGAAGCTACGCTCCTCTGCAACGACGACAAACGCCATCAGATCAGCGATTTCTTCACGCTTCATTCAGTATCTCCATACAATCTATTAATCATTTAAATGATAGGTCTAATCATGATTTTGGGTCTAATCAACTTAATGATCAATATCTATAGTGATATCACCAACCGTTAAAACGAACCGACAACTCCATGAGGAACGGAATGATGAATAATAAAGTCAGCGTCACTAACAGCAATAATCCAACCATCTCTTTGTCTGCAGTGATCTATTTCCCTCCAAAATTTGATGAAACCCGTCAGTATCCGGCAATTGTGGTATCTCACCCAGGTGGGGGCGTTAAAGAGCAAACGGCCGGAACCTATGCCGAAAAACTGGCGGAAAAGGGATTTGTCACTATTGCTTATGACGCATCTTATCAAGGTGAAAGCGGCGGCGAGCCGCGTCAGTTAGAAAACCCATACATTCGTACTGAAGACGTCAGTGCCGTGATTGATTACCTGACAACGCTTTCTTATGTCGACAATACCCGAATTGGTGCGATGGGAATTTGTGCCGGAGCAGGATATACAGCCAATGCTGCAATTCAGGATCGCCGCATCAAGGCCATCGGTACTGTTAGTGCGGTCAATATTGGTTCGATGTTCCGTAATGGTTGGGAAAACAATGTGAAATCTATTGATGCCCTACCATACGTTGACGCGGGTTCAAACGCCCGAACCAGCGATATTAGCAGCGGAGAATACGCCACTATGCCACTGGCACCAATGAAGGAGTCCGATGCGCCGAACGAAGAACTGCGTCAGGCCTGGGAGTATTACCACACCCCTCGCGCGCAGTATCCAACAGCACCGGGTTACGCTACTTTGCGCAGCCTTAACCAGATTATTACCTATGATGCTTACCATATGGCGGAAGTGTACCTGACTCAGCCGATACAGATTGTGGCGGGCAGCCAGGCTGGGAGCAAATGGATGAGTGACGACCTGTACGATCGAGCATCAAGCCAGGATAAACGCTATCACATTGTTGAAGGCGCAAACCATATGGATCTTTATGATGGCAAAGTCTATGTGGCTGAAGCAATTTCAGTATTAGCTCCGTTCTTTGAGGAAACTCTGTAATGAAACATATTCAAATCCGTAATAGTGATATGGCCTGGCATATTGCTGCCAATAATCTGGGAAAAGTTTCATGAAAAATGTACTGATTCTTGGTGCTGGCGGTCAGATAGCCCGCCATGTGATTAATCAACTGGCAGATAAACAAACCATTAAACAAACTTTATTTGCCCGTCAGCCAGCAAAAATCCACAAACCCTATCCAACTAATAGCAAGATTATTATGGGGGATGTACTGAATCATGCAGCACTGAAGCAGGCCATGCAGGGACAGGATGTTGTGTATGCCAACCTTACGGGGGAAGATTTAGATATTCAGGCAAATTCAGTGATCGCTGCGATGAAAGCCTGTGATGTTAAACGTCTGATCTTTGTTCTTTCCCTCGGTATTTATAATGAAGTTCCAGGAAAATTTGGCGAATGGAATAATGCAGTTATTGGTGAACCCCTAAAACCATTCCGCAGGGCTGCGGATGCAATTGAGGCTTCTGGACTGGAATATACAATTCTTCGCCCTGCCTGGCTGACTGATGAAGATATTATTGATTATGAGCTTACCTCACGCAATGAACCATTCAAAGGTACGATCGTATCACGTAAGAGTGTCGCAGCATTAATCACAGATATCATCAATAAACCTGAGAAACACATTGGTGAGAATATAGGCATCAATCAACCCGGGACTGATGGTGATAAGCCCTTCTTCATGTAAATCAATTATATAGCTACCATCGTACTGTACTATGTGCAGTACGATTTATTAAACTTATTAAGGTGAACTGATCAATCAGATGCGATTAACATGTGTAGAACCAGTAAGAATAAAATACGCCATGTATATAACATTACGACAATTCTAATATCTGCACATCAATGAAAATACAAACAACTTCCGGCAAAAAAGTGATACAAGATCGATGGCATAGCGTTGAAGAAAAGGATTTGATAATCCGCAAAATTTGCACAACACTGCCTGTAATACTTCCTGAACCAGAGACGATCATGACCGTAACTCGCCCACGCGCCGAACGCGGCGCATTTCCGCCCGGAACAGAACATTACGGACGTTCATTATTGGGCGCGCCGTTAATCTGGTTTCCGGCCCCAGCCGCCAGTCACGAAAGTGGTTTGATTCTGGCTGGCACTCACGGTGATGAAAACTCTTCGATCGTCACGCTCTCCTGTGCTCTGCGGACTTTGACACCGTCTTTGCGCCGCCATCATGTGGTGCTGTGTGTGAATCCTGACGGCTGCCAGTTAGGGTTACGGGCCAATGCTAATGGTGTGGATTTAAACCGAAACTTTCCGGCAGCGAACTGGAAGGAAGGTGAAACAGTTTATCGCTGGAACAGCGCCGCTGAAGAACGTGATGTCGTTTTACTGACAGGTGACAAACCTGGCTCCGAACCTGAAACCCAGGCGCTGTGCCAACTTATACACCGCATTCAACCTGCCTAGGTGGTCTCATTCCACGATCCGCTGGCCTGTATTGAAGATCCCAGACACAGCGAATTAGGTGAATGGCTGGCCCAGGCGTTTGAATTGCCTCTGGTAACCAGCGTCGGTTATGAAACGCCTGGCTCTTTCGGCAGTTGGTGTGCAGATCTCAACTTGCATTGCATCACCGCAGAGTTTCCACCCATCTCCTCCGACGAAGCCAGCGAAAAATATCTCTTTGCGATGGCAAACTTGCTGCGCTGGCATCCTAAAGATGCAATTCGCCCGTCGTGAACTGAAGCGCCGGTTCCACATCTACCGCCAGCCAGGTCGGTCCGTCAAGATCGGCGAAACTGACCTGCGGCACCAGCGGTAAAGCGGCGCTAATGGCCCGAGAGGTACACAACATGCAGCCCAGCATCAGACGAAAACCTTGTGCACGCGCTTCAGTCGCCAGCGCCAGCGCTTCCGTCAGACCACCGGTTTTATCAAGCTTAATGTTAACCATCTCATAGCGCCCTTTCAGCGCCTTCAGATTGCTACGAGTATGACAACTTTCATCAGCACAAATCGGTAACGGATGAATAAAATTCTCCAGCGCCGCATCGTCCTGCGCAGGAAGCGGTTGTTCAAGCATCGCAACGCCTAAATCTGCCAATAGCTGGCAACGCGCCGCCAACCCTTCTGCACGCCAGGATTCATTTGCATCAACGATCAGCGTCGCATCGGGCACAGCTGTGCGAATTGCCACCATCCGCTCACTGATAAGATGGTTATCCAGCTTCACTTTCAGTAATTTCGCGCCTGCCTGCCAGAGTGTTGATGCACTATTGGCCATCTGATCAGGCGTACCGATGACTATCGTCTGTGCCGTGGTGACTGTCTCGGGAAGCGTTATGCCGATCAAATCAGCCAGCGATTGCTGCTGTTTTCGCGCCGCCAGATCCCACAATGCACAATCCAGCGCATTACGTGCTGCGCCGGCAGGGAGGATTTTTTGCAACTCCTCCCGTGTCAGCCCTTTCTCTAATTGCGGCACGACGCTCATAATTTGCGCCATTACCGAGGCATCACTTTCCCCATAACGCGGATACGGCGTGCATTCGCCGGTGCCTTTAATACCTTCTTCTTCCAGTTCAACCACCACCACGCGCACTTCACTGCGACTTCCCCGAGCAATCACAAACGGGGTATGTAAGGGCCAGGCCTCCTCAAATACCTTAACGGTTCTCATCTTTACTCCTTGTTGTCGCGGTGGTCTGCGGATTAAGCGCAAATAGCGTTTGCTGTGTTATTGACAGTTAGCATAAACTAGGTGTGACGTTAACTATATGTAAACAGGAAAGATAATCATGTCACAAACCGTTCATTTCCAGGGCAACCCGGTTACAGTCGCCAATTCCATCCCGCAGGCGGGTAGCAAAGCGCAGACTTTTACTCTCGTGGCAAAAGATCTGTCTGACGTCACCCTCGGTCAGTTTGCGGGTAAACGCAAAGTGCTGAACATTTTCCCGAGTATTGATACCGGTGTTTGCGCCGCATCAGTACGTAAGTTTAACCAACTGGCAACCGAGATCGACAACACCGTTGTGCTGTGTATCTCTGCCGATCTGCCGTTCGCCCAGTCTCGTTTCTGCGGCGCAGAAGGTCTGAACAACGTTATCACCCTCTCCACTTTCCGTAACGCTGAATTCCTGCAAGCCTACGGTGTGGCAATTGCTGATGGCCCACTGAAAGGTCTGGCAGCGCGTGCCGTTGTGGTTATTGATGAAAATGACAATGTGATTTTCAGCCAGCTGGTGGATGAAATCACCACCGAGCCGGATTACGAAGCAGCTCTGGCTGTACTGAAAGCATAAGTTAATATGCCTGATGGTGTTGCACCATCAGGCATATTCACGCTTACTCTTCGTTCTTCTTCTGACTCAGACCATATTCCCGCAACTTATTGGCAATCGCGGTATGTGAAACGCCGAGACGTTTTGCCAGTTTGCGCGTGCTGGGATAATTGCGATAAAGCTGGGTTAATACCGAGCGTTCAAAACGGCTGGTGATTTCGTCCAGCGAACCTTCCATCGCATCTTCGCCCACGGCTACCGTTGCGGCGTCATAATCCGGCAACAAAATATCCTGTGGACGCAGCTCATAACCGTCCAGTTGTGTCAGTGCGCGATAGATAGCGTTCTTTAACTGCCGCACATTTCCCGGCCACGCATAACGCGTAAGTACAGTATTCAGATCAGCGGCCAGTTTCGGACGCGGCACGCCCTGCTCGTCGGCAAAGCGGGCGACGAACAACTCGGTTAACGGCATGATGTCCTGCGGACAGTCACGTAGCGGCGGCAGATTGAGCGTCAACACGTTCAGACGATAATAGAGATCTTCACGGAACACGCCTTTTTGCACCAGTTCGACCAGATTCTTCTGCGTAGCACAAATCACCCGCACATCGACATGCACCTCATGGTCTTCGCCAACCCGACGGAAGGTGCCATCATTAAGGAAACGCAGTAATTTCGCCTGCATCCGTGGTGACATCTCACCTATTTCATCCAACAGCACCGAACCACCGTTCGCCTGCTCAAAGAACCCTTTCTTCCCTTCCGGAGCATGACCAAACAGTTCACTCTCGACCGCATCTTCCGGTATAGACGCACAGTTCAGCGCCAGGTAAGGTTTGCTCGCTCTGGGGCTTGCCTGATGACAGGCATACGCAAAGAGATCTTTTCCGGTGCCGGTATCACCCGTAATCAGCAGCGGCGCGCTTAGCATCGCCAGTTTCTGCGCCTGTTCGACAACATGCTTCATTTTCGGGCTGACAGCGACAATTTGACTGAAGGCGCTGACATCCTGGGCGGCGACATTTTGCAACTGACGGCCCATACGAATCGTTGATCGCAGCATCACCACCGCACCGGTCAGGACGTGTTGATCATTTTCATCCTGAAGATAAACAGGCGTAATCTCCATCAGGAAATTCTGCCCATTAATAACGACATGCTCGTTATGCGAATCTTGCGGTTCGCTTTCCAGCCAGCGTAAAAAATTAAAGCCGTTAATCAATTGCGCGGCGGTATGGTTGCGCAGGCGATCCAATTTTTGCCCAAAAAGCTGACAGCTCGCCGGGTTCGCCATATCCACTTTGCTTTTCATATCGACAGAGAGCACAGGTTCAGGCAACGCCTCCAGTAACGCGCTCAACGCCAGATGCTCACGTTCGGAAGGCATCCACGGGACAGTACGCACATCGGTAACACCTGCAATACGGCGTATTTCGGCCATCAGAGTGCTGAAACTCTCAAACTCCAGTTCAGCAAAATTGAGGTAGATTCGCCCAATGGGGTCAATCTCAATACCGCGTAAATCAATGCCTCTTAGCACGAGTAGATCGAGTAATTCGCGGGTCAGACCGAGTCGGTCTTCACAAAAGACTTCCAGACGCATGGGAACCTTCACCTGAAAAAAGAACAATTAATATGATGATATGACACTATTTGGATAGCAGGAAGGTTTCTGTCAACAATCATTGACACAAAGACGGAAAAACGGGCACTTCGGCGTAAAGATATCCGGTCAGCACCCGATATTGCATTATTTTTCGCTGGGCGTTTTGCCTTTTTGCAGAGTTTCTTTCACCTGACCGATAAGCTGACGACGGAAATCCCCGAGGCGAGGTTTGTCATCGTCAATCCACGGCAGCGGGCGGCAAAGCTCCATAGCTTTAATCCCCAGTCGTGCCGTCAGAAGTCCAGCACCAATCCCCTGAGCTGCGCGGGTAGACAAACGCGCAGCGAGATCTTGCGACATCCAGTCCATCCCCACTTCGCGCACCAGTTCGCTGGCTCCGGCAAAAGCAATATTCAGCAATACCAGCTTAAACAGGCGCAAACGGCTGTAATATCCCAGTTCAATGCCATACAGCGTGGCGATGCGATTAATCAAACGCAGATTGCGCCAGGCGATAAACGCCATATCCACCAGCGCCAGTGGGCTAACGGCAATCATTAACGTTGATTCCGCCGCTGAGCGGCTGATTTCGCGCCGCGCCTGGGCATCTAAAACTGGCTGGACCAGGTGAGCATACAGGCTGACCACTTCACGATCGTTCTGCGTTTCATGGATTGAGGCATACCAGCGCTGCAGCGCCGGATGTGACTGATCGATGCCCGCCTGCTGCGCCAGTTTTTCGCAGAATGCACGGCCTTTACCCGTGCCGTGACTGTGCAACAAATCGCGCGCTTCGTCGCGTTCATGGGCGCGCTGTCGCAAGCGCCATAAGCGCCGCCACTCTGTTACCACAGAACCTACGCCAGCGCCGATAATCAATGCCCCAGCGGCACATCCACCCAGCGCCACCCAGTCCTGGGTTTGCCAGGCGTTCATTGTCCACTGCACGCCCTGCCCGACAACGCTTGCGCCAAACAGAGCCAGCCCGCCCATCACCATTTTGCGCCACAGGCTGCGTTTCGGACGTAACGCTGCGTCCATCACCGCTTCAACTTGCCCCTCTTCTTCCTGCGCTTCATCGAGCGTGGCTGGGGCAAAATTTTGCGCCTGATTTTCGTCAAAGGTCTGCTGCGCCCTGAATTTTGGATTCTGATCGACCTCCAGTGGACCGTCGAAATCAATACGTGGTTTTAACGGTTCGGTCATCGCAATTTATCTCCTATTAAAAATTCCAGCGCAGCATCAAGACGAATATGCGGTAGCGGTTTGTCGACATCCATCACCTGCGGACGAAACGCCTCAAACTGGAAGCCTTGCTTATCCCAGAACGCCTGACCTGGCAAACGTGCGGGAACTTCGCCAGGATAAACAGTGAGCGGTGCGCCATCGCTGAGTCGATTACCGCGCAGCGCCGGGATTTTCTCACCGTTAACATCAATAATTCCGCCGGTGGTCGCCTGAACAGACGCCAGCCCCAGGCAGTCCATACTGATCCCTTCGAACGCCGCATTTTGCCAGGCATCCTGAATCAGTTGTTGCAGCAATGAAACCATATTGGCGTGCTGATCGATGGTCACATGGTCCGCTTTAGTGGCAGCAAACAATAGCTTATCGATAACCGGCGAAAACAAACGCCGGAACAGGGTACGCTGCCCGTAGTGGAAACTTTGCATCAGCTGCGTCAGCGCCAGACGCATATCATTAAATGCCTGTGGTCCACTGTTGAGCGGTTGCAGGCAGTCCACCAGCACAATCTGGCGGTCAAAACGCAGGAAGTGATTCTTATAGAACCCCTTCACCACTTTCTCGCAGTAATAATTAAAACGCTCGCGCAACATTCCGGCATTGGTGTGCTTATCGGCCTGCGCCAGTTTGGACTCGCCCCAGGCATCGACATCTGGCCATGGGAAGAATTGCAGCGCGGGCGCTCCTGCCATATCGCCAGGCAAAACAAAGCGTCCTGGCTGAATAAAGTGCAGCCCCTGCTGTTTGCAGTGGTGGAGATAATCGGTCCACGCGGCGGCAATGTCTGCCAGTCGGTTTTCGTCGGCAGGCGCTAGCGGGTCCAGCCCTTCGCACATCATTCGCCATTTCGCCGACCATTCGCCGCGCTGACCATTGAGTAAGCCCGTCATCTGGCGCGACCAGCTTAAATAGTCCTGCGCCAGCATCGGCAGGTCGAGCAACCATTCGCCGGGGTAATCCACAATCTCCAGATACAGCGTGGAGGTGTCCTTAAAGTGGCGCAGCAGCGAATCGTTCGATTTATAGCGTAGCGCCAGGCGAATTTCGCTGACGCCGCGCGTTGGCGTCGGCCAGGCGGGAGGATCGCCATATAACTGCGCCAGTCCTTCATCATAGGTGAAGCGCGGAATGCCAAAGTCACGCTGAGGAATGCGTTTTACGCCCAGCAGGCGCTCTTCACGCACCGCACTTAAAAGCGGCAAACGTGCTCCGGCATGAATATTGAGCAACTGATTAACCATCGCGGTGATAAACGCTGTTTTGCCGCTGCGGCTAAGTCCGGTTACAGCGAGGCGCAGATGTCTGTCGACACCCCGATTCACCAGCGCATTGAGTTCATTTTTAAGTCGCTTCATTGCTGTCCTGTGCTGCTCTGAAGACCAGAAAAAAAATCGTTCGTAAGAATATGAATGTGGGGGCCAGGCCATTGATTATCAACTACCCGTGTTGTCATCGACGGGCGAACTCCATAAGATGTGCAGCATTCACGTTCGGACGGAGTTCCTGACCTATGTCCCCTACTATTTATGATATTGCCAGGGTTGCAGGCGTATCAAAATCCACCGTATCACGCGTGCTGAATAAGCAAACCAATATCTCCCCGGAAGCGCGCGAAAAAGTGTTACGGGCCATTGAAGAATTACAGTATCAACCAAACAAGCTGGCCCGCGCGCTGACCTCTTCGGGTTTTGATGCCATTATGGTGATTTCTACCCGTTCGACCAAAACTACGGCGGGTAATCCGTTTTTCTCTGAAGTTTTGCATGCCATCACCGCCAAAGCGGAAGAAGAAGGTTTCGACGTGATATTACAAACGTCGCACAATCCAGCAGAAGATCTGCAAAAATGCGAAAGCAAAATTAAGCAGAAAATGATTAAAGGCATTATTATGCTAAGTTCGCCTGCCGATGAATCCTTCTTTGCACAACTCGACAAATACGAGATCCCGGTGGTGGTGATCGGTAAAGTTGAAGGTCAATACAGCCATGTTTATTCCGTCGATACCGATAATTATGGCGACAGTATTGCGCTAACCGATGCGTTAATTGAAAGCGGGCATAAGAATATTGCATGCCTGCATGCGCCGCTTGATGTTCATGTTTCAGTGGATCGGGTAAATGGTTATAAGCAAAGCCTGGCTACGCATAATATTGCAGTGCGTGATGAATGGATTGTTGACGGCGGTTATACCCATGAGACAGCATTAAAAGCAGCACGGGAATTATTAAGCCAGTCACCGTTGCCTGAGGCAGTGTTTGCTACTGACAGCCTGAAATTAATGAGTATTTATCGTGCGGCGGCAGAGAAAAACATTGCTATTCCGCAGCAGTTAGCGGTGGTGGGTTATAGTAATGAAACGCTGTCGTTTATATTAACGCCTGCACCAGGCGGCATCGATGTTCCGACGCAGGAGTTAGGTCAACAAAGCTGCGAGTTATTATTCCAGCTAATTGCCGGAAAACCGTCACCACAAAATATTACCGTTGCTACGCATATGTCGTTGAAATAAATGTATGCCGGATTTGGCGCTCGCCCCGCATCCGGCAATTTAGCACATTATCAGAACGAGTAATTCACCCCAACACCCGCATAATGGAATTTATCGCTGTCGCCTTCGTCGTGATCCTGCCACTCAAACGCGTATTCCAGCGAAACGGAAAGACCATTCTGGAAATCATAACCGTAAAATAAACCCACACGGTTAAAATCATGGCCTTCACGTTCAATATCATCCTGCCAGTCCCAGTTACTCCAGCGATCCAGCCCAATGCGCGTATACGGCGTCACCGAGTGGTTGCCGAGCGTCAGCAGCAAATAGGCGCGAATTTCTTGCGTGGAAAACTCACCGTTATTGCGGCTATCATCCATATTGAAACCGCGCTCGAGATAATAGTTCACTCGCAAGGCAACCGTTTCGTTGAAGGTATATTGCAGACCCGTTTCCGTTTCGACACGGGTATCAGCGTAACCGGTCGTGTTCAAATCGTTGGCAAATTTATACATCGACAGCCAACCGTTGAAACGTAAATCGTCAGTCAGTTTCACATCCCAGTCTGGCGCAATTTTCCAGCGCTGCATATTCGCCGTGTCTTTACCCGGTTCATCAACGTAGTGATAACCATAATTACGGAAACCACCAGTCAGACCGAAACTGAAATCATCGCTTTCGAGGAACTGATAATGTACCTCCAGCTCCGGGCGATCAAACCACGTTCCACGTTTACCCGCGCTATAATCTACCGGCCCTTCCTGATAATAGGCCAGAGAAATTCTCCACGGCCCGTTGGCGGCATTAAAATAGACAGAAGGCTCCGCCAGCCCATCCATATCTTCGCCATAACCTTCGACGTTTTCTATTTCGTACATCGCGCCGATATTAAAGTGCCAGTCGTTCTTTTCCTCGGCCTGTGCGCAGGCCATTCCCGCACACATCACCAGTGCGGTACAGAGTAATAACTTTTTCATTATTGTTCCTTGTATTATCCTGGGAGAATGCCTTCCCCCTGTATTTAGCAAATTGCTATTTCCGTTTCTGCATCAAAGAAATGACATTTAGTCATATCAAAATGAATAGTGATATTTTCTCCTGCATGATAATCATTTAACGCACCAGCACGGACCACTAACTCGTGCCCCCCAACCGTGGTGTAGAGCATAAATTCCGCACCGGTTAATTCCGCCACGCTAATTTTGGCGGAAATGTTATTTTCCTCTTGCGCGTCCGGATGAATATCTTCCGGGCGTATTCCCATTACGATGGGCTTATGCAAACTTTCCTGTGTTTTCAGAACCGCTAATTTCTCTTCGGGTATGGTTAATTTAAGCGTTTCCGTAACGAATTTATTGCCATCGATCGTGCCGCGAATAAAATTCATCGCTGGTGATCCAATAAATCCGGCAACAAACATATTCGCAGGTTGGTTATAAACCGTTTTCGGCGCACCGACCTGCTGAACAATCCCATCCTTCATAATGACAATCCGCGTCGCCATGGTCATCGCTTCGGTCTGATCGTGGGTCACGTAGATCATGGTGGTGTTCAGTTTCTGATGCAGCTTGCTGATCTCTGCGCGCATTTGCACGCGCAGCTTGGCATCCAGGTTAGAGAGCGGCTCATCCATTAAAAACACGCCCGCTTCGCGCACAATCGCCCGCCCAAGCGCCACTCGCTGACGTTGCCCGCCGGAAAGCGCGCCCGGCTTGCGTTTCAGGTACTCACGCAGGCCGAGAATTTGCGCCGCCCAGTTCACCCGCTCATCAATCACCTCTCTGGCGATTTTTTGCATCTTCAGGCCAAACGCCATGTTGTCGTAGACCGTCATATGCGGATACAGCGCGTAGTTCTGGAACACCATCGCGATATTGCGTGCTTTGGCTGGAACGTCATTCATTCGTTTGCCGTCGATCAACAGATCACCGCCGCTGATCTCCTCAAGCCCGGCAATCATACGCAGGGTGGTCGATTTACCGCAGCCCGACGGACCGACAAACACGATGAACTCTTTATCGGCAATCTCCAGGTTGAAGTCCTTCACCACATGCACCTGGTTATCGTAGATCTTTTGAATATGTTGTAACGAAAGCTGTGCCATGTTGATTCCTTTGCTATACGTTTTGCCAGAAGGCCGATAACCGCGGCCAGGTCAGGGAGTCCGTTGAGGGCAACAATAATTGCGCCCCGGTTAAGCCCGCGCCGATCCCCACCGAGCGCATACCGCTGGCGTTAATGGCTTCAATGCCCGCCTGCGCATCTTCAATGCCGATACATGCCTGTGGCGGCACGCCCAGCCCTGCACAGGCGGCGAGAAAGATTTCCGGGTCCGGTTTCGAATTTTTGAGTTGGGAAGCGTCCGCGCAGAAGGTGAAAAACTCGCGCAGCTCCAGCGCTGCTAAAATCGTCGGCGCATTCAGGGAGACAGAAGCCAGCCCAACCGGAATCTGCTGTGCTCGGAGATCTACCAGCAAATTGTGAATGCCAGGCAGCACAGCATTAACCGTCAGTTCGCGCAGTGAGTGGACGTAAAGCAGATTTTTGCGATACGCCAGTTGCGCCCGTTCCTGTGGGTTAAAATCGCCCTCTTTACCCCCGTGCTGCAGAATTCGCCGCAGGGACTCATCGCGGCTGATCCCTTTTAGGAATTCGTTAAACTGCGCATCAATGCTGATGCCAATTTCAGCGGCAATCTGCTGCCACGCCTGGAAATGCAGATGCGCGGTATCTGTGATTACTCCATCCAGATCGAAAATTACCCCCTGCAGTTTCATTCACCCTCCAGATGCGTGGTAGCGGTCCCATTGAAGGGCAAAATAAAATCCCCCAAACAGAAAACAGATTCTTCAGCCACAGATATAAGCTGACCGTTCAAGCGCAGTGAAACGGGCGCAGAAGTTCGAATCGCAATACGCTGCGCGTCGAGAGTGACCTGTAATTCGCAGCCCTGCCAGAACAGAGGGAAAGACAACTGTTGCCACTGCTCAGGTAACGCCGGATTGAGATGTAATTCACCGTCACGCACGCTCACCCCGGCAAAACCCTGAATCGCCCCCAGCCAGATAGCGCCAGTTGCGGCAGCGTGGATACCGTCATCACAGCTATGTGGATCAGCACCAAGATCGATTTCAGTCCCCTCGCGCCAGAACTGATAACTTTGGGTCAGCAGGCCACAGCGTGCGGCAACAATGCCGTGGATTGCTTTACTTAATGACGAGTCGTGAATAGTGCGCGGTTCATAAAATTGCAGATTGGCAAGACACGATGCCGCTGAGAACTGCTCCGGCAGCATGTAATTGAGCATCACCACATCAGCTTGTTTGAGGATCTGCATCTCGTTCACTTCTGCGCGTGAATAATCCAGCAGAATGGTTTGCTTCCCCGCCGCCGCTTTGTATTTCGCCAGATTAATCACCGGCTTAGCCATAAACGAATCATCCTGCGGCAAAACGCCGTCGGGCTGAATTTCTGGCAGCAGCAGTTCTTTGAGGTACATTTCTGCACGATGAATAAACGCGTCGTCGCTACAGCCAAACTGACGAGCGATATTCAGCGCCTGCTGGACGTTGTAATACGCCATATAGCTGGTGAAGGCGTTATTATTGACATGTTCGGTATATTCGTCTGGCCCAATAACATCATGAATTTCCAGACGGTCGTTAACCCTCACCGCGCGGCTAATCCAGAACTTTGCCGTCTCCAGAAGTAGCGCCATGCCTTCATGAGCAATGAAACTTTCATCCCCCGTGGTCCGCCAGTATTGAATAACCGCCCAGGCGATATCGGCCACCAGATGATGTTCCGCCTGCGCAGAGGCCACTTTTTGCCGCAACCCGGTACGAATGTTAATGGCGGCAAATTCCGGCGTCTCTTCTTCGCCACTACGCGCGCTTTCCCACGGAAACAGAGCGCCCTGCCAGCCGTTGCGTCGCGCTTTCTCCTGCGCGCCAGGCAAGTTGTGCCAGCGATAACGCAGTAAACTTCGGGCAACCGTCGGATCGCTAAACAGATGGAACGGTAGCAAAAATACTTCTGTATCCCAGAAAACGTGGCCTTTGTAGCCTTCGCCGGTTAAACCTTTCGCCGCAATGCTGCTGCGCTCATCGTGGGCAGGCGTCATGATGCGCAGGTGATAAAGCGCATAATCTAACGCTTGCTGATCGTGCGCATCGCCGCCGTTTACCGTGATACGACGTTTCTGCCACCATTGACGCCAGTTTTCTGTTGATGCTGCAAGAAGTTGGTCGTAACTCTGCTGCGCGCACATTTCAAGCTGACGAAGCGACGCACTGCCCCATTCGTCTAAAGCGGCTTGTCTGTCGTCCCGCCAGTCGATCCACACCCGTTTTTGCAGCGTCAGCGTCTCACCTGCGTGAAGCTGCGCGCAGGTATGTTGCAGTAAACGGCGCTCTTTGGCGGTATAGCATTGCTGCACATCACCGCTCACCTTACAGCAACAGCTGATGGCCACATCACTGCGCCCATCCTGGGTGGTGTAGATCCCCTGCATCAGATGCTGACCAAATACCCGCACCTGGGTTTCGTCGAGATGTTGGCGACCGTGGTTGGTTTGCGTGGCGTCAATGCCTGTTGAAATCAGCACTAACGCGTCGGCGTCCAGTGGCGTAATAGTGATTTCCAGCGCAATGAGCGGCAGTTGGTCTGCCGAAACAAAGCGACGGCTGGTGATGGTGTAACCTGCGCCGTTGCTGGTACGCCAGACAACGTTGCGGCGTAATTCGCCACTGGCAAAGTTAAGCTCACGCTGCCATGCTTCGCGGGATAACGAGAAAATCTCACCATTTATGGCAATCTCCATCCCCACGACATCAGGCAGGTTCACCAGTTCGTTGATTTCACCTTTACCCGCCCGATGATAAAGCCCTGCCAGATACATCCCACGGGTCTGGCGCGTGTAATCTTCTTCATGGCTGGCGCGAAGCCCAAGATAGCCGTTCCCCTGCGCCATCAGCGAAGCATACTTGTTCAGGGTATGCTGGCTGAAATGGGGTTCCGTTAACGTTACTGGCCTGATCATAATTCCACACGCGTCCCTGTTTCTGCGGATTGATAAAGCGTCGCCACCAGTTGCTGGATGATGTATCCCTGCTCGGCGTCGGCTATCATCACGGGCTTACCTTGTACGTGGTTGATAAAGGCTTCCATACTGCGCAGATGACGGTTGTCGTCTGCCATTTCCCGTTGCATCAGCGTCATTAATTCACCGTTGTTATCGGTGTAGATATGTGCCGGAAACAGCGTCGCCCCGGCTTTATCACCACAAAAGCTGACGTTCATAATCGACTGTTCGCGGATGTTGAGTGCAAATGACGTTTCCAGCCACAGAATGCCGCCGTTATGAAATTCAATGGTGCCAAACAGCGAATCTTCGACGCTGTAGGTTGCCGGGTCCCACTCGCCAAATTGACCGCAGCTCTTTTGCGTGCCGATCTTTTGAAAGCTATGCGCAGTCACGCTTTTCACCGCTGGAAAACCCAGCACATACATCGCCGCATCCAGCATATGAATGCCGATGTCGATCAGCGGGCCTCCGCCCTGCAATTCTTTATTAGTAAAGACACCCCAGCCGGGAACACCGCAACGACGCAGGGCGCGGGCGGTGGTAACGTAAATCTCTCCCAAAACGCCGTTGGTCACCTGTTCACGCAGCTGTTGCGTATCGAGTGCAAAACGATGGTGAAAGTCGTAGGCCAGCACCTTGCCCTGTTTGCGCGCGGTATCGCACATTTCCCGCGCCTGTTCTGGCGTCATGGCGGGCGGTTTTTCGCACATCACATGGCAGCCCGCTTCCAGCGCCATCAGGGTATGTTCGTAATGAAAACGGTTAGGTGAGCAGACGCTAACCACATCAGGTTTCACCGCCAGCAGCATGGCCTGCGGATCGTCCCACACGGATGCATTCCCGTATTTTTCTGCCAGCGCCTGCGCCTGGGAAAGGCGGCTGCCACAGACAGCCACCAGTTCCAGATCGTTGCGGGTGCAGTAGTACGAAGCATGAACTTTATCCGCCACCTGGCCCGCGCCTATGATCGCGACTCGCAGCGGAGAGCTTGTCATTGCACTTTTCACAAAGACCTCTTAGCAGGTACGCACCCAGGCCAAAGAATCACGGTACGCCTGGGCAGGATCTTCTGCCCGGATACGCCCTTCATACACCACATAACCCTGATAGTTATCGGCGCGCAGCTGTTCAAACAGCGCGTGGAAATCGAGGGTGCCGCTGCCCGGCTGGTAACGATGGTTATCGGCAATATGCACATGACCGAGCAAGTCGCGGTTGTCGTGCAACGCCTGCGCCAGGTTATCTTCTTCGATATTCATGTGATAGAAATCGCCGATAATCTGTACATGTTTAAGATCGTTTTCGACGATGTAACGACGAGCATCGGCGAGGGTGTTGATCATGTGATCCTGATAGCGGTTTAACGGTTCGAGGTACACCACGGTTCCGGTACGTGCGGCCGCCTGTTCCAGTACGCGCAGGGAATCACTCACCATTTTGCGGTCGCCGTCCAGGCTACGCGGCGAGGTCATCGGCGGTAAGCGGAAGGTAAACATGCCCCATGCAGCCGGAACGACGATACCTTTACCGCCCACTTCTGCCAGCGCTTCAAGAATGCGTTCGATCTGCTTTAAGCCATTAAGTCGACGCTCTTCGATAAAGTCGCCAATCCAACCGTCATAGCCACCACAGGCGGTGGTCACCGGTAAACCGGTTTCTTTGATTGCTGCTTTGACTTCTTCGAGATTGTTGACCAGCAGTTTGCCGTCGATCTCAAAACCATCGAAACCCATCTCTTTGATATAACGAAATTTCTCCAGAATGTTTTCCGGAAAGAACGCCTGATTCTGTGTGCCGATTTTCATTTTTTTCATTCCTTTGAATTAAAACGTAACGCCCATTTTGATGCTCTGTTCCGGATGCTGGTCGACATACTGCATGTAACTTTCCGGGCTATTGGCAAAGGTCACCACCGGGTCGATTAAATCTTCACAATTGAGATAACCGTTCATCAGCAGTTCCCAACAGGTTTCTTCGATACGTTTGCGGCTCCAGCGCGGATAATCCGGGTTCGGCTCGCTGCACGCACGGGAGAAAACAATTTTGGCGTTATTGAAATGCGCTTCGCGTCCGAGGTTAAAACCTTCAGCAAATGGTTTGGCAAACGCGACATAGGAGATGGTGCCGCCGTAGGCCAGACCGCGGAGCGCCGATTGCAGCGCGTCGGCGTAACCGCTGGTTTCGATAATCACATCGGCACCCTGCTTGCCGGTCAGCGTTTTGATCTCTTTACCTACGTCAGCGCCAATGGGGTTAAGACAGAAATCCGCACCGTGGCGACGGGCAATATCACAACGACGGGTAATAGGATCGACGCCAATTACCACCGACGCGCCAGCGCGTTTTGCCAGTTGAATGGCAATTTGACCAATCGCGCCAAGCCCGACCACCACGACAAAATCCCCTACGCGTACGTTGGCATCGCGCACGCCGCTCATGGCAAACTGCGCCGGGTCGTAGCAGACGGCGTTTTTCCAGGAGCTGCCTTGCGGCATTTTGCGCAGCTTGTAGTTATTCACTGCGTTAATGATGACCGTCTCGGAGAGCGGGCCGTAGCCGCATACGCTGTCGCCCACCGCGTAGTCGTTAACGTCGCTGCCGCACTCGATAATGTCGCCAACCACCATGTTGCCAAGCTGGAACTTGCCAAACTCAATGCCGCGCGGCGCATCTGCCGGACGCGGGGTGAACATCTGCCATTCGCCATTAAAGTCGTCATTAATAAACGGGCTGGCGGCGCGGAAATCAACCACTTCCGTCCCGTGTTTCGGCGCGCCGAATCGCACGCGGATCTTCACTTCATTGGCTGAAATCGCCCGATCTTCATACTCAACCAGCGCAGCAACGCGCGGTGCTGTGGCTACTAACTTTTTCATGTAAAACTCCTTGTAAAGAAACTGGCCGCTTTATCCCTTCACGCCACCGGCGGTCAAACCACTCTTAATAAAACGTTCAGAAAGCGCGTACATAATCACCACCGGCAATGCGGTCACCAGCGAGGCCGCCATCATCCGTCCCCAGATGTAATCTGGCGTACTGAACAGCGCGTTCAGGCCTACCGGTAAAGTGAAATTGCTGGCGCTGGAGAGGAAAATCGACGCAAAGAGATAGTCGTTCCACGCCACCATAAAGCAGTAGACGAACACGGAGATCAGCCCCGACATCGCCAACGGCACGGTGATACGGAAGATAATTTGCAGACGATTGAGGCCATCCATCATTGCCGCTTCTTCGATTTCATCGGGGATGGTGTCGAAGTAGCTTTTCAGCATAAACACGGCGGTAGGCAGAGTTTGCGTCACCATGGTGATGATCAGCGCCATCTCAGTGTCGTAAATGCCAAGCGCGGTGATGATTTTGAACAGCGGCACCACCAGCAAAATGCCGGAGAACATGTACACCGTGTAAAAGCTGGCGTTGATGGTCATCCGCCCTTTAAAGCGCAGGCGGGAAAGCGCGTAAGCCCCAAGAATGCCGAGAAATACCGCCACCACGGATGAAACCACCGACACCACCATGCTGTTACGGAAGTAGTCGACAAACGGGAAAATCACCGGATTAAAAATGTCGACGTAATGCTCCAGCGTCCACTGCTGTGGCAGCAGCGTAGGATGCAGCGAGATCGCCTCTTTTGCGCTCTTGAACGAGGTCATCAGCATCACAAAAAATGGAAACAGCGTGATGATGAGAAACAGCGCCAGCCCGCAGTAAAAACCGATTCGACTGAGTGTGCGTTTATTTGTTGCCATTGAGGTTCACCCGTTTCCTGGTCAGCAGAATGACAGCGAAAATAATGATGAAAAGCACCACCGAGATCGCCGCCGCTTTCCCTAAGTCATTAAAGGCAAAGGCGGTTTTGTAGAGATAGACACCGAGAATATCGACCTTGGTCGTCAGCAGATAAACATCCGCGA
This sequence comes from Escherichia sp. E.sYA108, assembly GCF_011754335.1. Taxonomy (NCBI): domain Bacteria; kingdom Pseudomonadati; phylum Pseudomonadota; class Gammaproteobacteria; order Enterobacterales; family Enterobacteriaceae; genus Escherichia; species Escherichia sp. E.sYA108. The sequence continues at coordinate 2,726,374 of NZ_JAAQVZ010000001.1, forward strand.
ACATGTAGAACATCCAGATAGTGCGCAGGGTCACCACCGTCGCCAGGACCGGCATAATCGCGGGCAGCGTGACGATGCGAAACCGCTGCCAGGCATTCGCGCCATCCATCTCTGCCGCTTCGTACAGCGATTTGTCGATGGTCTGCAAAATCGCCAGAAACGAAATAAAGGCATAGGGGAAGTAGCGCCAGATGGCGAACAGCACCACCAGCACAAAGCTACTGCCCGGATTATCGAACCACAGCGGTGCCTGCTCATAGAGATGCAGAAGATCGACGCCGAGGTAGTTCACAATGCCGTAACCGTTGTTGAACATGTATTTCCAGGCGAACACCAGCGAAATAGACGGCGTTACGTAGGAGAGGAGCACCAGCGAACGCGCGGTTTTGCGCAGGCGGAACTCGCGGTTGAAAAACATCGCCACGGCCAGCCCGAGCACGGTGCTGCCCGCCACCACCAGTGTGGTATACCAGACCGTCATCCACAGCGAGTGCCAGAAGCCGGGATCGGAGAGAATACGCACGTAGTTGCTTACCCCAACAAACGTTGACTCGATGTTGGGATTGAGCGGCAGACGTAAAAAACTGATTTCGATATTCGACAGCATCGGCCACGCCACCAGACCGCCCAGCAGTAATAAGCTGGGCGCGAGAAGCAGCAGTGCAAAAGGCATATCGGAACGACCTGAAAAAAGCCTGTTCATTGCGGATTCCTGTCCTGGGTTTAGTGCTGTTCGATCAGTTCATCCAGCTTTTTCTGGCTCGCTTGCAGCGTGCCAGGGAGATCGGCTTTCCCCACGGTGACGTTATGCACCATTGAACTCACCACGCCAGACCCCGTCACATCGCCCATGCGGGTAAAGTTTTTATCCCCTACTGCGCCAAAGACCTGAATATTTGGCAGTTCGCTGATTAGCTGATTCGGCAATTCTCCCAGCGCCTTAATAACGTCGTTGTCTTTCCAGGTGGCGGTAGTCACCACCGCTTTGTTCACCGGCAGCGCCGCGCCTGGCGACATCATCACCCAGTCGGCAATGTTGTCCGCCTGCTCCATAAAGGTGACAAATTTTTCTGCTGCTTCCGTCTCTTCGGCCTTTTGCCCGGCGGTAATGGTCAGCGAGGTCAACATGCCGTAGACCGCAGAATTTTTCTCGGTTGGCACCACGAAACCGACGTTTTTCGGATCGCCTTCTTTAATCACAGCCGGAAGGATATAGGTGGAGTAAATCGCCATCGGCGCGGTGCCGTTCATAAAAGCGTCTTTCACTTCCATGATGTCGTTAGAACCTGGCATGGTGTTGGCAGCAAGGTTGCGGTAATAGGTCAGCGCCTGCATCATCTCTGGTGTATCAAGGGTGATTTTGCCTTCGGCGTTAAAGACGTTAGCCTGATTGGATAACGCAAACTGGGAGAAAGACTGTTCCGTCAACACGCTTTCTGCTGTAGGCAGCGCAATACCGTATTTTTTATTCGCCGGGTCATTCAGTTTCTGTGCAACGTCCAGCAATTGCTGCCAGTTTTTTGGCTCCTCCAGCCCAGCTTTTGCCAGCACATCTTTGCGATACCAGATCCCGCCAATCCATGCGCTGACAGGAACACCGGTCCAGGCGCTGCCATCTTCGGTGCGCACAATCCGCAGTACGCCATCGTAGAACGCGCCTTCACCGACGTTGCTGATGACCGTGGCAACCGCCTGGCGATCGATAAGCTGCTCTTTGTCCATCACTTTGGCGTAGTCATGGCTGGTTTCGATCACTTCCGGCAGCGAACCGCTACGTGAAAGGGTAATGACTTTGGTGTTATAGGCGTCTTCTTCCACGGGCACTTGTTTTACGGTGATACCTGGGTTTTCTTTTTCAAAACGGGCAATCAATTTGCTGATGACGGCCTGGCGCTCCTGCTCCACCGAAGAATGCATAAATTCGATGGATACATTATTTTTATTTTCTTCTTTACAGCCTGAAATCAGGGCGCAGGAAACCAGTGCTGATAACAGCACGATTTTTGATTTAATCATGAAATGTTCCTTTTTATTTAATCCACATAACCTGCCAGGGATGCAGTGTTATTTCATTACCCAATATATCAACTTCACTAATCAGATCCCGACCGTGCAGGTCAGTAATATTTATATGCTGAATATTTTCACTGACATTAAACAATCCCGTCAGGCAATCGCCATCCGCATTGCTTCTTTGAATTCGCATTACAAATGAATTAATCGCATCAATGGTGAAATTATTATCCGGATGAAACTCTTTATGACTGCGACGAAGTGTAATTAAATGCGACAACTTATAATATATCGAATACCTTAATGTCGCTTTATTGTTCAGTTCTGTCGTTATCTCTTTACTAGAGTATTTTTTACGGTTAATCGCGCGATTATATCCAAGTTTTTCGACACCTGCGTAATCATTACGCGACCCCAGAATGCTTTGAATATATATCGCTGGCACACCGGGAAAACTTAACAAAATCGCATGGGCGAGAATAAACCTGGCACACCGTTCTTCGTCGCTACACTCACGGCGGCTCAACGCATCCATATAGGTGACATTCATTTCATAGGGGCTACGCGTACCGTCGGGATTATTTTTCCAGTTTACTAATGCCCCTTCCTGCTGTAACACCTCGACCAGCGCTAATATTTCGTTTTCGGGCAACAACCCCCGCAGTGGGTTAAGCCCGATGCCATCGTGAGAGGCAAGGAAGTTAAACCAGGTGGTGTTGCTGGAAGGTAGTGTCAGGTTTTGCGCCCACGCACAAAGTGCCTCAACGTTCTGTTTTTGCACCGCATGCAGCACCAGCGGCGGCATCGAGAACTGGTACACCATATGCGCTTCGTCATCGCCTTCGCCAAAGTAAGCAATGTTGTCTTTATGCGGAACATTGGTCTCGGTAATGATCACTGTGCCTGGCGCGACGTTATCAATAATCGACCGTAACAGTTTGATAATCAGATGTGTTTTTTCCAGATGGATGCAGCTTGTTCCCGGCTCTTTCCACATAAAGCCAACGGCATCCAGACGGACATACTCTGCGCCCTTTTCCAGGTAGCACAGCAATACATCCACCATCGCCAGCAACACTTCAGGGCTACGGTAATTGAGGTCAATTTGATCGTCGCTAAAGGTGGTCCATAAATGGCGCATTGAATGATCGCGCATCTGGAATGGCGTTAATAACGGTAACGCACGCGGGCGAGTGACGGCGCTGAGATCGGTTTTCGGATCAATGGCAATAAAAAAATCTTCAAAACCTGGCTGCTGTTGTAAATAGTTTTTAAACCATTCACTTTTTGCCGACATATGGTTGCAGACAAAATCAAACATTAAATGGCTGCATTCACCGAGTTGCTGAATATCCTGCCACTCCCCCGCTTCACTGGCGACCTGATGATAATCAATTACCGAAAATCCATCATCAGATGACCATGGATAAAAAGGTAATAAATGAACATGTGAAAAAATTCTTTGCAGCCATTGAGGGTAAAACTGATTAAATGTGGGTAGTGGCTTTAAATCATTACTGTGAAATTGATCGGCATAGGTAATTAACACGACATCACTTTCATCCCAGTGTTTTTTACGTCGCTGTGTAATTAATCGTTTCGCACTCTCAAGACGCGTTACAAGTTTCTGTAAATGAGTCGCGGTAAATGTTCCACCGTAGATTTCGTCCAGGTAATCCGTAATTTTCTGTTTCATGTTGCCTTTCCGTGGTAGCGGTCCCATGAAACGAGAGACTACTCCGCATAAAATAAACTGTCAATTGAGCTCAAGGGGTTTAGTCACGCAGGAAATCTTTTTTTACCTGGGAAAAAGCGTATTTGTGAGCTGACGCAAATAATCTATGGGGATGTAAATAAGGTGTGACAGAAAAAGTAAACGGCGCATAAGCGCCGCTTAGGGTGGATTCTTTTAACCTTTGACCTTCGGCATTGCGATGTCTTTCAGGCCGCCGGCGTTCTCAACGTGGGTATATCCCATCTCGCTAAGGATGTCTTTTGCCTGCCCTGACTGGCGTCCGGCATTGCAATACACTTTCACGGTGTCGTTTTTATCCGGAACGGCGGTGGCAATGCGCTCTTTCACTTCCTTCAGGGGAATATTGATGGCTCCCTGAACGTGCTCTTGCTGATACTGCTCTGGAACACGAACATCGATCCAGTGTTCAGCGGCGAAAACGGGCAGTGAAAACACCAGTGTCAGAGCAAGTAAGCCTTTTTTAAACATGTAAGCGTCCTTCTATGGATGAAAATTGCCATCCATAATACGCCTTAGCTTTAACAATTTTTGCGAAATTCCCCTCACCTTTTATAACGCCGCGCCAGTTTATTGGCAGCCCGACTTAACAGCGGTTCCAGCGCCACAGCCAGCAACATTTTCAGTGGTCGGCGAGCAACTGATTTTATCGCCCAGCCAGCTACACCCGCCGGGCCATAGCGCAGCGCGGTAAGAAGTACCAGCTTGCCTGCTAATTTGAAACCAGGCTTCACCTTTTGCCCGGCCTGTTGCCAGCGAGTATTCATAACTTTCCTCACAGTTGACGGAAACGGCTACGTAACGTGAAAGTATCGGAAGTGACATAACGTTCCATCTCGCGTAAACGCGTTTCACTTGCCGCCAGTTCACGGTCGACTTCATCCAGCAATTCACTGCTGGAAGGTAGCTGCTCACCAAAGGCCATGTTGTCCGGCATTGGATCAAGCGCAAATGACAAAATGATGTAAGCAACCAGGGTAAACAGCGCCAGACCGAAGAAAATCGACAGCACCACCAGGATACGCACCAGTTTTACTGGTACATCAAAATAGTTGGCAATCCCGGCGCAGACGCCACGGACCATGCCCTGCTGTGGAATACGCCATAATTTTTTATTGAGATTAATGCCCGCCATTAGCGATCCCTCCAGTTCGGATGTTCTGCATCAAGAATGGATTCCAGCGCCTGAATACGTTCGCGCATCCGTTTTGCTTCATCAGCCAGTTGCGCTAATCGCTGCTGCTCACTTTGCGACAATTCACTGCGACCAGAACGATTGCTGTAATGCAGCCATAACCAGATCGGTAAAACAAACAGCACAAAAATGGTTAACGGAATAGCCAGAAATAGCGCGCTCATAAGTACTCCTTAGACGATGAGCGGCGGCGCGTTCGGACGCCGCCTGGATGTTATTATTGATTGTCTTGCTTCATTTTGGCTTTTAATTGTGCCAGTTGCTCGCTGATTGCATCATCGGCTTTCAGTTCGGCAAACTGATCGTCCAGCGATTTTTGTTTACCGAAGCTGTGGCTTTCTGCTTCCGCTTCCATCTGGTCGATACGGCGTTCGAAAGATTCGAAACGAGCCATTGCTTCATCCAGTTTGCCACTGTCCAGCTGACGACGCACATCGCGCGACGAGTTTGCCGCCTGATGGCGTAACATCAATGCCTGCTGGCGAGCGCGTGTTTCGCTCAATTTGTTTTCCAGCTCGCCGATCTCTTTCTTCATACGCACTAGCGTATCGTCCACCAGCGTCACTTCATGTTCCAGGCTCTTAATCAGATCGGTCAGTTTCTGTTTTTCAATTAACGCCGCACGCGCCAGATCCTCTCTATCTTTCAGCAGTGCCAGTTCCGCTTTTTCCTGCCATTCAATTTCACGCGCCGACGCTTGTTCAATACGACGAGTCAGCTGTTTCTTTTCTGCCAGCGCACGCGCCGAAGTAGAACGTACTTCAACCAATGTATCTTCCATCTCCTGGATCATCAGACGCACCAGTTTCTGTGGATCTTCCGCTTTCTCTAACAGAGCGTTGATGTTGGCATTCACGATGTCGGCAAAGCGAGAAAAAATACCCATAATGTTGTCCTCTTGATTTCTGCGTTCAGGATTGTCCTGCTGAACTGTTAATACAATTTGCGTGCCAATTTTTATCTTTTTGATTTATAAAGATCTGATTGAAGAATCAACAGCAACATGCCAGGATGAATTAGCGAATTACACTAACAAGTGGCGAATTTCATCATGGCAGAATACAAAGATAATTTACTCGGTGAGGCGAACAGCTTTCTCGAAGTGCTGGAACAGGTTTCGCATCTCGCACCGCTGGACAAACCGGTGCTCATCATCGGCGAGCGCGGCACCGGTAAAGAGCTGATCGCCAGCCGCCTGCATTATCTCTCCTCCCGTTGGCAAGGGCCGTTTATTTCCCTTAACTGCGCGGCGTTAAATGAAAATCTGTTGGATTCCGAACTGTTTGGTCACGAAGCGGGGGCGTTTACCGGTGCGCAAAAACGTCATCCAGGGAGATTTGAACGTGCCGACGGCGGTACGCTATTTTTTGATGAACTCGCTACGGCACCGATGATGGTGCAGGAAAAATTATTGCGTGTGATTGAGTACGGTGAACTGGAGCGCGTCGGCGGCAGCCAGCCATTGCAGGTGAATGTGCGGTTGGTATGCGCGACGAATGCCGATCTCCCGGCGATGGTCAATGAAGGTACTTTTCGAGCTGACCTGCTCGACCGGCTGGCTTTCGATGTAGTGCAACTGCCACCACTGCGCGAGCGTGAAAGCGACATTATGTTGATGGCAGAACACTTTGCCATCCAGATGTGTCGGGAAATCAAGCTGCCTCTGTTCCCGGGTTTTACAGAGCACGCCAGAGAAACATTGCTGAATTATCGCTGGCCGGGAAATATACGTGAATTGAAAAACGTGGTGGAACGTTCAGTGTATCGTCACGGCACCAGCGATTATCCGCTTGATGACATCATTATTGATCCCTTTAAACGCCGTCCATCTGAAGAAGCCATCGCCGTTTCAGAAAACACCTCGCTTCCGACGCTGCCACTGGATTTACGCGAGTTTCAGATGCAGCAGGAAAAAGAGTTGCTGCAACTCAGTTTGCAACAGGGGAAATATAACCAGAAGCGCGCCGCTGAATTGCTGGGGTTAACCTATCATCAGTTCCGCGCGTTGTTGAAAAAGCACCAGATTTAGCGAAGTTGGGCAATACAACTTGCCGGATGCAGCGTGAACGCTTTATCCGGCATACATAATCAATACGTCGTTTGCAGGCCTGATAAGCGCTGCGCATCAGGCATTATTGCGTTAACCCTGCTTCTGCGTATTAATCTCTCAGCGCATCCTGCAAAATTTTCATTGCCGCATCGAATTGCGCAACCGGGATGGTATGGGCTTCGTTAGGCGGCGCATATTTGTGGTATTTGATCCGCCGCTATCGCAAAGTGCCGTTGTATGATGGCGACAGAACGCCGGTGAGCGAAACGTAATAGTCGAATGCGCGGCGCATTATCCTGCCTGAGGGTAATGCACCGCGCCATTAACTATAAAAATATGTATGACCCGGATCACGAGTGCTATCATCCGCCTTTATGCTTAGCGCATTAACCCCAGGGGCAAATAATGAACCACGATATCCCGCTAAAATATTTTGATATTGCCGATGAGTACGCGACCGAATGCGCAGAGCCTGTCGCAGACGCTGAACGCACACCGCTGGCCCACTACTTCCAGTTACTGCTCACCCGTTTGATGAATAATGAAGAGATCAGTGAAGAAGCCCAACATGAAATGGCTGCTGAAGCGGGGATTAATCCCGTACGCATTGATGAGATCGCAGAGTTTTTGAATCAATGGGGTAATGAGTAATTATTTAATTGCAGACTATCGGTCAGTATCGTTGCCCGGATAAAGCGTTCGCGCCGCATCCGGCTAAAAATGACACGCACTGCAGCATGCTTTAATGGGTTTCTCACGATCGTACCGCTATGCTCCTCGCTAAGTTGTTCTGTGAGTTATAGTTATAAAGAAATCACGGGTACGAATGTTGAACTGATGGCGACGCCACCTGTTCAATGACCAACCACACGGCCCTCATTACGACCTCTGAACACAAACGGTAATGGCAAATGTCATTAAATATTAGTAAGATAGCCTCTTTACATAAAATCCCTTAATATTATGCGCCAGGTATTATCGTCTCTTTTGGTGATTGCTGGACTTGTGAGTGGTCAGGCAATCGCCGCGCCTGAATCCCCCCCGCATGCTGATATCCGCGACAGCGGTTTTGTCTATTGCGTCAGCGGGCAAGTCAACACCTTTAACCCATCCAAAGCGAGCAGTGGGTTAATTGTCGATACCCTTGCCGCCCAGTTTTATGATCGACTGCTGGATGTCGATCCCTATACCTATCGCCTGATGCCGGAACTTGCCGAAAGCTGGGAAGTACTCGACAACGGCGCGACCTATCGCTTCCACCTGCGTCGCGATGTTCCGTTTCAAAAAACCGACTGGTTTACTCCCACTCGTAAAATGAATGCCGATGATGTGGTGTTTACCTTCCAACGGATTTTTGACCGCAACAACCCGTGGCATAACGTCAACGGCAGTAACTTCCCCTATTTCGACAGTCTGCAATTTGCCGATAACGTGAAAAGCGTCCGCAAGCTGGATAATCATACCGTTGAGTTCCGTCTCGCCCAGCCGGATGCTTCTTTTTTGTGGCACCTGGCGACCCATTATGCTTCGGTCATGTCGGCAGAATATGCAGGGAAGTTAGAGAAAGAAGATCGCCAGGAGCAACTCGACCGTCAACCGGTCGGCACCGGTCCGTATCAGTTGTCGGAATACCGCGCCGGGCAATATATTCGCTTACAACGTCATGATGATTTCTGGCGTGGTAAGCCGTTGATGCCACAAGTGGTGGTGGATTTAGGCTCTGGCGGTACAGGACGATTGTCGAAACTCCTGACCGGGGAGTGCGACGTTCTGGCCTGGCCTGCTGCCAGTCAGCTATCCATTTTGCGTGACGACCCACGCTTGCGTTTAACGCTGCGTCCTGGGATGAATGTCGCCTATCTGGCATTCAACACCGCCAAACCGCCGCTAAATAATCCGGCGGTCCGCCATGCGCTGGCACTGGCGATTAATAACCAGCGCCTGATGCAATCCATCTATTATGGTACGGCTGAAACGGCGGCCTCTATTTTACCGCGAGCCTCGTGGGCCTATGACAACGAGGCTAAAATTACTGAATACAATCCGGCAAAATCGCGCGAACAGTTGAAGGCGTTGGGGCTGGAAAACTTAACGCTGAAACTGTGGGTGCCCACACGTTCGCAGGCGTGGAACCCCAGTCCACTGAAAACCGCCGAACTGATTCAGGCGGATATGGCACAGGTTGGCGTAAAAGTGGTGATTGTGCCGGTAGAAGGTCGTTTTCAGGAGGCGCGGTTGATGGATATGAGCCATGATCTGACGTTATCCGGTTGGGCGACGGACAGTAACGACCCGGACAGTTTCTTCCGTCCGTTACTGAGCTGCGCAGCAATTCATTCGCAGACCAACCTCGCCCACTGGTGCGATCCGAAATTCGACAGCGTATTGCGTAAGGCGCTCTCTTCGCAGCAGCTGGCGGCGCGTATTGAAGCCTATGACGAAGCGCAAAGTATTCTGGCGCAGGAATTACCTATTCTGCCGCTGGCGTCGTCATTGCGTTTGCAGGCCTATCGGTACGATATCAAAGGTCTGGTACTTAGCCCGTTTGGTAACGCCTCCTTTGCTGGGGTGTATCGCGAGAAACAGGATGAGGTGAAAAAGCCATGATTATCTTCACCTTACGCCGTATTTTGTTATTGATTGTGACCTTGTTCCTGCTGACCTTCGTTGGCTTCAGCTTGAGCTATTTCACCCCACATGCGCCGTTACAAGGCGCGTCACTGTGGAATGCCTGGGTGTTCTGGTTTAACGGCCTGATCCACTGGGATTTTGGTGTTTCCAGCATTAACGGTCAACCGATTGCCGAACAGTTAAAAGAGGTCTTCCCGGCGACGATGGAACTGTGCATCCTCGCCTTCGGTTTTGCGCTGATTGTTGGCATCCCCGTAGGAATGATTGCCGGGATTACGCGCCATAAGTGGCAGGATAACTTGATCAACGCCATCGCCTTACTGGGCTTTTCAATCCCGGTGTTCTGGCTGGCGCTTCTGCTGACGCTGTTTTGTTCACTCACGCTAGGTTGGTTGCCCGTTTCTGGGCGTTTCGATTTGCTCTACGAAGTGAAACCGATTACCGGTTTTGCGTTGATTGATGCCTGGCTTTCGAACTCACCGTGGCGGGATGAAATGGTCATGAGCGCAATCCGCCATATGATATTGCCCGTGATCACCCTGTCGGTTGCGCCAACAACTGAAGTGATCCGACTGATGCGTATCAGCACTATCGAAGTGTATGACCAGAACTATGTTAAAGCAGCGGCAACCCGCGGTTTGTCGCGCTTTACTATTTTGCGTCGCCACGTTCTGCATAACGCGTTACCTCCGGTTATTCCTCGCCTGGGCTTACAGTTTTCCACCATGCTGACGCTGGCGATGATCACCGAAATGGTTTTTAGCTGGCCGGGTTTAGGGCGCTGGTTAATTAACGCCATCCGCCAGCAGGATTACGCAGCCATTTCCGCCGGAGTGATGGTGTGTGGCTCACTGGTCATTATTGTTAACGTGATTTCTGATATTTTGGGTGCCATGGCTAACCCTCTGAAACATAAGGAATGGTATGCCTTACGATAGCGTATACAGCGAAAAGCGCCCGCCGGGCACGCTGCGTACCGCCTGGCGCAAATTTTATAGTGACGCCTCTGCGATGGTCGGCCTGTACGGCTGCGCGGGGCTGGCTGTACTGTGTATTTTTGGCGGCTGGTTTGCGCCTTACGGCATCGACCAGCAATTTCTCGGTTATCAATTATTGCCGCCGTCATGGTCGCGCTATGGCGAAGTTTCTTTCTTCCTGGGGACTGACGACCTCGGACGCGATGTTTTAAGCCGTTTACTGAGCGGAGCTGCGCCAACCGTAGGTGGCGCATTTGTGGTGACGCTCGCCGCGACGATCTGTGGCCTGGTACTGGGCACCTTCGCCGGGGCGACCCACGGCCTACGCTCAGCGGTGCTTAACCATATTCTGGATACCTTACTGGCGATCCCTTCGCTGCTGCTGGCAATTATCGTTGTAGCGTTTGCCGGACCGAGTTTGTCTCACGCCATGTTTGCTGTCTGGCTGGCATTGCTGCCGCGTATGGTACGTTCGATTTACAGCATGGTGCATGACGAACTGGAAAAAGAGTACGTTATCGCCGCCCGTCTGGATGGCGCATCAACGCTGAATATTCTCTGGTTTGCTGTGATGCCCAACATCACCGCCGGACTGGTCACCGAGATCACTCGCGCATTGTCGATGGCAATTCTCGATATCGCCGCGCTGGGCTTCCTTGACCTCGGCGCACAACTGCCCTCGCCTGAATGGGGCGCGATGCTCGGTGATGCGCTGGAACTGATTTATGTCGCCCCATGGACTGTCATGCTGCCAGGTGCGGCAATTATGATTAGCGTGCTGTTGGTTAACCTCCTTGGCGACGGTGTCCGTCGTGCAATTATTGCGGGGGTGGAATAATGCCATTACTCGATATTCGTAACCTGACCATTGAATTTAAAACCGGTGATGAGTGGGTTAAAGCCGTCGACCGCGTAAGTATGACCTTAACCGAAGGTGAAATCCGCGGTCTTGTTGGCGAATCAGGTTCCGGCAAAAGTTTGATTGCGAAAGCGATTTGTGGGGTGAATAAAGATAACTGGCGTGTTACTGCTGACCGTATGCGTTTTGATGATATCGATTTGCTGCGTCTCTCCGCACGCGAACGGCGCAAGCTGGTTGGTCACAACGTGTCGATGATTTTCCAGGAACCGCAGTCGTGTCTTGACCCTTCAGAACGTGTGGGTCGCCAGTTGATGCAAAACATCCCTGCCTGGACCTATAAAGGCCGTTGGTGGCAGCGTTTTGGCTGGCGCAAACGCCGTGCCATTGAACTGCTGCACCGCGTGGGGATTAAAGATCACAAAGATGCGATGCGCAGTTTTCCCTATGAGTTGACCGAAGGTGAATGTCAGAAAGTGATGATAGCCATTGCACTGGCGAATCAACCACGTCTGCTAATTGCTGACGAACCGACCAACTCAATGGAGCCAACAACCCAGGCGCAAATCTTTCGCCTGCTGACGCGTCTCAACCAAAACAGCAATACCACTATTTTGCTTATCAGCCATGACTTACAAATGCTTAGCCAATGGGCGGATAAAATTAACGTGCTTTACTGCGGTCAAACGGTGGAAACCGCGCCGAGTAAGGAGTTGGTGACGATGCCACACCATCCTTATACCCAGGCGCTGATCCGCGCGATACCAGACTTCGGCAGCGCGATGCCGCATAAAAGTCGCCTCAATACGCTGCCCGGCGCTATCCCGCTGCTGGAACAGTTACCGATTGGTTGTCGTCTGGGGCCACGTTGCCCGTATGCACAACGAGAATGCATTGTGACGCCACGTTTGACGGGGGCGAAAAATCATCTCTATGCCTGTCATTTCCCGCTGAACATGGAGAAAGAGTGAGATGATCGAAACGCTACTTGAAGTGCGCAATTTAAGTAAAACGTTCCGCTACCGGACCGGCTGGTTTCGTCGTCAGACCGTAGAAGCGGTAAAACCCTTGAGCTTTACGCTACGTGAAGGCCAGACACTGGCGATTATCGGCGAGAATGGTTCGGGTAAATCCACGCTGGCAAAAATGCTGGCGGGAATGATAGAACCTACCAGCGGCGAGTTATTGATTGACGATCATCCGCTGCATTTTGGCGATTATTCCTTCCGCAGTCAGCGTATTCGCATGATTTTTCAGGATCCTTCCACCTCGTTGAATCCCCGTCAACGTATCTCGCAAATTCTGGATTTTCCACTGCGCCTGAACACCGACCTGGAACCGGAACAGCGTCGCAAACAGATTATTGAAACGATGCGTATGGTTGGGCTGCTACCGGATCACGTCAGTTACTATCCGCATATGTTAGCACCCGGGCAAAAACAGCGTCTGGGTCTGGCGCGCGCGCTGATATTGCGCCCAAAAGTCATTATTGCCGATGAAGCCCTCGCCTCACTGGATATGTCGATGCGTTCGCAGTTGATTAATCTGATGCTGGAGTTACAGGAAAAACAGGGCATTTCGTATATTTATGTTACCCAGCATATCGGAATGATGAAGCACATTAGCGACCAGGTGCTGGTGATGCATCAGGGCGAGGTTGTCGAGCGAGGCAGCACCGCAGATGTGCTGGCATCGCCGCTGCATGAACTCACCAAACGGCTGATCGCCGGTCATTTTGGCGAAGCATTGACGGCGGATGCGTGGCGTAAGGACCGTTAGTGTTTTGCACCTCATCCTGACAGGCCCCCCTCAGGATGAGGTGTTCATTACTTTTGATTGTCGATTCTGGTGAGAGCAACCAGCAATGCCAGCGTATAACACACCGTAATTGCCAGACTCATTTTTAACAGTGTTTCTCCGCCAATTCCCGACAATGGCGCGGCTATACCGCCGAAGACAAACATGCTCATCCCCATCAACGCAGACGCCGTTCCAGATTCCTGCGTCCCTACTGCACTCATAGCCTCTGCCCCGCCAACAGTGCCGATGCCGCTACAAAATGCGATGGTGAAAAATAATGCCACCAGTGCCGGAATGGGCAATTGTATCCATGCGCATAAGACCGTGAGCAATGCACACAAAATTGCCGCTATCAGGCCACCTCGCAACAATGTCATCGCGTTAATCCGTCGCGCCAGGCGCGAGAAGATCCATGAAGCAATGATAAGTCCGATGCCGTTAAGGCCAAACACCAGGCTAAATTGCATTGGACTAAAGCCAAATTCCTTCTGCAACACGAACGACGAAGAGCCGATATATGCAAACAAACCAGCCAGCATAAAGCTTTGAATCAGGCAAAAGCGCATAAAACGGCGGTTCTGCACCACGCTTCGTCCGGTTAATAGCAATGATGAGCCCCTTTTATTTTCTGGCAAGGTCTCATTAATAAATAACAGGCAGCCCAGCAACAGTACGGTGCTAATTTCAGCCATTACCCAGAATAAAGTGCGCCAGTCAAAAGTGCTAACAATGTACCCGCCCAGCACTGGCGACAACACCGGTGCCAGGCCATTCACCGTCATTAACAGCGCAAAAAACTGGGTCAACGTTACTCCCTGATATTTGTCACGAGCAATAGAACGAGAGAGCACCGAACCACCCGCCCCCGCGATCCCTTGAATAAAACGCCAGACCACCAGCCAGTAAATATTGTTCGTTGTCGCGCATAAAATGGAAGAAACAATAAACAATAGCAACGACAAGATTAACGGACGTTTACGCCCTATTTTGTCGCTCAGAGGGCCAAATAACAGTTGTCCGACGCCAAGACCAATCAGTGATGCGGTCAGGGTTAATTGCGTTATGGTCGTGGTTGCCGCCAGTTGCTCAGACATCTCCGGCAAAGCCGGCAAATAAAGATCGGTACACATCGGGCCGATACCGGCTAAAAGACCAAGAATCAATGCCCATGAAAGAGAGACTCTAGCCATATTATTCCTTACTTGAGTGATGACATACCGCCGCCCAGCGACTGCCAGAGCGTGATTCGGTTTGTAAAATCAGTCAGTTGCAGTGCCAGCAGCTCCTGCTGTGCGCTCCACAAGCTGCGCTGCGCCGTCAACACGGTCAGGTAATCACCAACACCCGCCTGATAGCGACGCAAGCCAACATCGACCGTTTGTTGCTCAGCTTTAACATACTGGCGCTGTGCATCCAGTTGCTCTTCAAGCGTGGTCCGCCGCGCCAGTGCGTTAGCGACATCTTTAAATGCGCTCTGAACGTTTTTTTCATAGGTGGCAATGAGCCCACGCTTTTGTGCTTCTGCGTAACGAAGCTGCGCCAGATTACTTCCGCCAGTGAACAGCGGTAATGTGACCGATGGCGCAAATGACCAGATCTGCATTCCGTGGCTGAACAACGACGACAATGCGTCACTGCCAACACCGGCACTGGCAGTCAGCGAAATCGTCGGGAAAAAGTTAGCCCGCGCCGCGCCAATATCTGCATTGGCGCTCTTCAAATTATGTTCAGCTTCCTGGATATCCGGGCGACGCAGCAGAACATCAGATGATACTCCCGCAGGAACCAGACTTATCATTTGTTCCGGCAGGCTTTCCAGTGTTCCCGGTAGCAGATTTTCCGCAAGCGTTGTACCTGCCAGTAAGTTCAGCGCATTTTTATCCTGCATCACTTGTGTCTGATAGCTGGCAACGCTGGCGCGCGCTTGCTGATAAACACTCATCGCCTCACTGACATCTGTCGCTGCCGCCGTGCCAACCTGTTGCTGGCGCTGGATAATTTTCAATGAGTTTTCTGCACTGGCCATCGTTTCTTTTGCCAGGGCCAGGTTGCTGTTATCGGCCGCCAGTGTCAGCCAGGCGGTGCTGATTTCAGCAATCAGCGTTAAACGAGTGTTCTGGGCTGTAAATTCACTGGCAAGCCAGGTTTCCCGCGCCGCCCGAGATAAACTCTGATTACGACCAAACAGATCTAGCGTATAACTGGACACCGTGCCGTCAGCCTCGGCAGTTGTTCCCGTACCATTCGCCAGCGAACGACTGCGAGTCGAACTTAAGGCCGCATTCACCGTCGGAAATAACGACGCATTAGTTTGCCCATAGAGCGCCCGTGCTGAGTCAATATCAGCAATCGCTTTTTGCACATCGCGGTTACGGTTCAGTGCAATGGTTACTACCTGCTGCAATCGGGGATCGTGGATCACCTGCTGCCAATCATGGCTGATTGCCTTCCCCTGGCCCTGTGCTCCCGGCAAGGTCGCCGGGATTGGGGATTCAGGCGTACTGTAGTGAGGATCGAGCGAGACACATCCCGCACTCAACAACACCAGAAAAATAAGAGAACGACGCAACATAACTTACTCCTGACGGCGCGGTTTACCGGCAAACAAACGTTTCACCAGTACAAAAAACAGAGGAACGAAGAAAATGGCCAGTAATGTAGCGGTCAGCGTGCCGCCAATAATGCCCGTACCAATGGCGATGCGGCTGTTCGCCCCTGCGCCGGTTGCTATCGCCAGCGGCATTACCCCCGCAATAAACGCCAGCGAGGTCATGATGATTGGGCGTAAACGAGTCTGCGCCGCGCGTAATGCCGCACGACTCAAGGAATAGCCCTCTGCAACCGCCGCTTCAGCAAATTCCACAATCAGAATGGCGTTTTTCGACGACAAGCCGATAGTAGTTAATAGCGCTACCTGGAAGTAAACGTCGTTGTTTAAATCACGCATCCAGGCCGCCAGCGCCGCGCCAAGAAGCCCCAGAGGGATCACCAGAATGACCGAGAACGGGACTGACCAGCTTTCGTACAGTGCTGCAAGGCAGAGGAAAACCACCAGAATAGAAACTGCATACAGACTTAATGCCTGACCGCTGGCCAGTTTCTCCTGCAATGACAAACCACTCCAGGCCCAGGTTGTTCCCGCAGGAAGACTGTTTGCCAGTTCCTCCATTTTTGTCATTGCATCGCCGGAACTAAAGCCAGTCGCGTTTTCGCCCTGAATTTCATAGGCTGCCGAGCCGTTGTAGCGCACCAGTCTTTCCGGTCCATACAGCCAGCGGGTGGTCGCAAAAGCAGAGAATGGTGTCATGGCGTTATCGCTACCGCGCACAAACCATTTACCTAAGTCTGACGGCGCGGAACGAAATTCGCTGTCGCCCTGAATGTAGACTTTTTTCACACGACCACGGTCAATAAAGTCATTCACATAAGTACCGCCCCACGCACTGGACAGGGTGTCGGTGACATCATTCAAACTCAACCCTAATGACACCGCTTTATTACTATCAATATCTACCTGCAATTGCGGCATTTGTGGCAAATCATTGGCGCGTACAGAATGTAACTCCGGACTTTGATTCGCTTTTTCTATCAACTGATTACGCATTTGCAGCAGTGTTTCACGATCGGTTCCACCGTTAGCTAACAATTCAAACGTAAAACCATTGCTTTGCCCCAGCCCATCAACGGCTGGCGGCGTCATCGCAAATACCGTGGCATCACGAATTGTGCCCAGCTCTTTGGTAGCCCGTAGGGCGATAGCCTGGGCGGTGTTTTCTGCCCCTTTACGTTGAGACCAGTTTTTCAACGAAACAAACGCCATCCCGGTGTTCTGTCCGCTGCCGCTAAAACTGAAACCATCAACGGTAAAGATGACATCGGTATTTGCTTTCTCGTTAATCAGGAACCAGTCAACAATCTGGCGATTCACTTCTGCTGTACGGGCAGCGGTCGCCCCGGCCGGCAGCGTGTACTGCACCATGATTTCGCCCTGGTCTTCAGTGGGTAAGAAACTGCCCGGCAGCTTCCACATCATCAGGGCCATTCCACCACCCAGCACGACATAAAGCCCCATCGTTCGGGCTGCACGGCGCAGGACATAAATTACGCCTCGCTGATATTTATCTTCAGTACGGCGGTAAAAGCGGTTAAATGCGCCGAAAAAGCCTTTTTTATGTGGCGGAACATGCTGGAGGACGGAACCGCACAGGGCGGGAGTCAAGGTCAATGCCACCACCACGGAAAGCAGCATTGCGGAGATGATGGTGATGGAGAACTGACGATAAATTACGCCCGTAGATCCCCCAAAGAAGGCCATCGGCAGGAATACGGCTGACAACACCAGCGCAATGGCAACCAGTGCGCCAGAAATCTCGCCCATTGATTTTTCCGTGGCTTCACGCGCGGGCAACCCTTCGTCACGCATAATGCGTTCGACGTTCTCTACCACCACAATGGCATCGTCCACCAGCAAGCCGATCGCCAGCACCATTGCAAACAACGTCAGGGTATTAATCGAATAGCCAAACAACGCAAGAACGCCGAATGTGCCCAGCAAAACGACGGGGACAGCTAACGCCGGAATCAGTGTGGCACGCAGGTTTTGCAGGAATAAATACATCACGCAAACCACCAATACGATGGCTTCAAACAGCGTCTGAATTACGTCCTCTACGGAGATTTTAATAAATTCAGTGCTGTCTTTCGGGTATGCGATGTCGTATCCCTGCGGCATGTTCCGCTGGAATTCGGCAATCTTATCCTTGACCAGCGTCGCCGTATTCAGCGCATTCGCACCGGGCGAAAGCATTACAGCAACCCCGGCAGACGGGTGACCGTTAAGTTTGCCAATAGCGGTATAATCTTCACTGCCCATCTCAACGCGAGCCACATCTTTTATACGAACAACTGCGCCGTCTGACTGGCTTTTCACGATAATATTTTTGAACTGATCCACCGTCTGCAAGCGAGACTGCGCACGTACCGTTGCGGTCAGTTGCTGAGTATTCGGTGAAGGCAATGCCCCTATTTTCCCGGCAGTAACCTGCACGTTTTGCGCTTCAATAGCACTTTGCACGTCTGAAGGCATCAGCGAGTAAGACGCCAGTTTGGCCGGGTCGAGCCAGATGCGCATGGCGTATTCCGCGCCAAAGACTTGCAGACTCCCCACACCTTCAACACGCGCCAGGGGGTCCTGAACGTTACTGACCAGCCAGTCGGCGATATCCGAACTGGAGGCTTTGTCAGTGGTGTCATACACGGCAGCAATCAGCAAAAAGTTGCTTTGTGATTTCTCCACCGTAACACCCGTTTGCTGCACTTCGCTGGGTAGGCGCGACTCCGCCTGCTGAATTTTATTCTGCACCTGAACCTGTGCAGTATCTGGATCGGTACCTTGTTCAAAGGTCACATTAATACTGACCGAACCATCAGAGCTACTGGTTGAGCTGAAATAGAGTAAATTATCAAGCCCAGTGAGTTGTTGCTCGATAACCTGAGTCACGCTGTTCTCCAGCGTTTCGGCAGAAGCACCAGTATAAGTGGCTGAAATTTTAATGGTCGGCGGTGCAACGTCAGGATATTGCGCGACGGGCAATGTGCGAATAGCCAGAATCCCCGCCAACATAATCAAAATGGCGATAACCCAGGCAAAGACCGGGCGGCGAACAAAAAAGCGCGAAAACATCAGGCGTTGCCTCCATTAGCCTGAACTTCAACAGCCTTGACGGTCTGCCCTGAAGTGACTTTGGCAGAACCTTCAACAATCAGTCGGTCGCCGTTGTGCAGGCCGTTCAGCACCAGCCATTTATCACCATACGTTTCTCCCGTTTCGAGCGTTCGCTGCTCTACTTTATTGTCTTTATTCACCACCAGCGCAGTTGCATTGCCTTTAGCATCGCGCGTAACGCCCTGTTGAGGCGCGAGAATAGCGTCTTCCATCACGCCTTCATCGACACGAGCGCGAACAAACATTCCCGGTAATAACTGCTGTTGTGGATTGGGGAAAATTGCCCGTAATGTCACCGAACCGGTAGACTCATCCACCGCGACTTCGGTGAGTTCCAGACGCCCTTTTTCGCTGTAGGTTGTGCCATCTTCCAGAATAAGTGAGACGCTCATGGTGTCACTGTTGGTCGCCAGTGACTGTTTACGCAGACGTAATAAATCGACACTGGAGCGAGTGAGGTCGACATACATTGTATCCAGACCACGAATAGTCGTTAACGCTGTATCCTGCGACGCGGTCACCAGTGCGCCAGGGGTTACCGACGAAATGCCAATACGCCCCGAAATCGGTGCGGTTACCGTGGTCCAGTCAAGATTAATGCGCGCAGTTTCCAGTGCGGCTTTTTTCGCCTCTACACTGGCTTTATCTTGTGCACAGGTAGACTGAGCATCATCAGCATCCTGTTGTGAAACACCGTTCTCTTTCACCAGTCGGGTATAACGCTGCGCTTTCTGGCAATCGGCTTTTACCAGTGCCTGTGCTTGTTGTAATGCTGCCCGGGCTTCATTCCATGCAGCCTGATAACTGGCCGCATCAATCTGGTAGAGAGGCTGTCCAGCCTTGACCAGATCACCTTCCTTAAATAAGCGTTTCTGGATAATTCCCCCAACCTGCGGACGTACTTCAGCACTGAGCGCAGCACTGGTACGTCCGGTTAATTCACTGACTACCGAAACCGGTTGAGATTTGAGCGTAACAACGCCGACTTCTGTTTCTGACGGGGATGAATTGTTACTTTGCGTATTATCACAACCCGATAAGAGCAGCATTGCCACTACAGATGTTGCTATATACTTCATTATTTTCTCCAGGGTGAGAAATACCCTCCTCATTGAAATTAATGAGGATATGTCAGGGATATTCAGTTATAACGAACCCGCATCGCGAAATGAATTTCGCAATGAAATAAGGGGGATTAATATCCCCCGCTATTGGTTAATTCTGTTCTTATTTATTTATCAACATACTAACAATATCCTGATATATTTCCTGCAGATGTTGTGGATCGCTTTTTTGCGGTGTTAAACGACGATAAACCGTACCTTCCATCATGGTAGCAAACACTTCAACGCAGCAACGAATGTGCTCGTCGCTAAGATGGGGATGCATTCTTTTCATATGTGCACAACCGTTAGCGAACATTCTGGCGTCAGCTTCTTCAAGCATTGCCATAACCCGCGGGTTGCGTGTGGCTTCTGCAGCCACTTCCAGCATCAGCGCGTCGTCGTCCTCATTTAAGGATTTACGCAAGGCAAGGACTTCCGGGAAGTGATCGGTACGCGCGTCAATGTCCATTTGGGCAATACGAAAGTCGATGATACGACGAACCATCTCTTCAATAATGGCGTCTTTGTTGGCGAAGTAACGATATATCTGACCCACGCTAAGCTGAGCTTCGCTGGCAATTTGCGACATACTGGCGGCATGAAATCCGCAGCGACGAAAACACCGACGGGCGGCGTTAATGATTTCATCCTGGCGCTGTTTGTGGCGTATCTCCAGCTTGCTGGTCATTTCTGTCTCCTGGCCTATCACTTGATGAGAATGATCGTTCTCATTTTTGCTAATTATACGTTTCTCCAAAGTAATGGAAAGTATTTTTATCTTATTCATGATGCATATTCTGATAATGAAGAGATTGTGGAGATTCTGTGAAGATAGTTGACAATATTAAGTTGGGGTCAATTCATCAGAAAGACAGCGACTTGTTGTCGCCAGTTCTGTTTTCATCATCAAATTTATCGGAGCTAATACGAATAGTTTCATAGTCAGATTCTATAAGATATTTCCCCAACCTCCCCCTTGCAGGCGTCAGGAGTAGATAACGCAAAATGCTCTGTACCGCAGCTTCTCTCCGCTACAGAAAGCGCAACTATAGCCACCCACAGCCAGGTTGATTATAATAACCGTTTATCTGTTCGTACTGTTTACTAAAACGACGAATCGCCTGATTTTCAGGCACAACAAGCATCAACAATAAGGATTAAAGCTATGGGTTTTCTTTCCGGTAAGCGCATTCTGGTAACCGGTGTTGCCAGCAAACTGTCCATCGCCTACGGTATCGCTCAGGCGATGCACCGCGAAGGAGCTGAACTGGCATTCACCTACCAGAACGACAAACTGAAAGGCCGCGTAGAAGAATTTGCCGCTCAATTGGGTTCTGACATCGTTCTGCAGTGCGATGTTGCCGAAGATACCAGCATCGACACCATGTTCGCTGAACTGGGGAAAGTTTGGCCGAAATTTGACGGTTTCGTACACTCTATTGGTTTTGCACCTGGCGATCAGCTGGATGGTGACTATGTTAACGCCGTTACTCGTGAAGGCTTCAAAATTGCCCACGACATCAGCTCCTACAGCTTCGTTGCAATGGCAAAAGCTTGCCGCTCCATGCTGAATCCGGGTTCTGCCCTGCTGACCCTTTCCTACCTTGGCGCTGAGCGCGCTATCCCGAATTACAACGTTATGGGTCTGGCAAAAGCGTCTCTGGAAGCGAACGTGCGCTATATGGCGAACGCGATGGGTCCGGAAGGTGTGCGTGTTAACGCCATCTCTGCTGGTCCGATCCGTACTCTGGCGGCTTCCGGTATCAAAGACTTCCGCAAAATGCTGGCTCATTGCGAAGCCGTTACCCCGATTCGCCGTACCGTTACTATTGAAGATGTGGGTAACTCCGCGGCATTCCTGTGCTCCGATCTCTCTGCCGGTATCTCCGGTGAAGTGGTCCACGTTGACGGCGGTTTCAGCATCGCTGCAATGAACGAACTCGAACTGAAATAATCGTTCTGTTGGTAAATATTGGGCGGCGTTCTGCCGCCCGTTATCTCTGTTATACCTTTCTGATATTTGTTATCGCCGATCCGTCTTTCTCCCCTTCCCGCCTTGCGTCAGGATAACGATTTCCTTTACGACCAAGGAGCGCCCATGGAACAACGCCACATCACCGGCAAAAGCCACTGGTATCATGAAACGCAATCCAGTACTGCGGAGTATGACGTTCTGCCTCTGGTCCCGGAAGCCGCAAAGGTCAGCGATCCCTTTCTGCTCGACGTGATCCTTGATGAAGAAACGCTGGCACCCTTCCTTTCATGGCTGGTCCCTGCGCGCGTTCTTGCAGTAGAGTTGTTCCCTGACCCGCTTACCGTGACCCGTTCACAGACCTTCACCGCTTATGAACGCTTGTCGACGGCCCTGACGGTTGCTCAGGTTTGCGGCGTCCAACGGTTATGTAACTACTATTCGGCGCGACTTACGCCGCTCCCCGGGCCTGATTCCTCCAGGGAAAGTAATCATCGGTTGGCACAAATCACGCAATATGCCCGCCAACTGGCTAGCTCGCCTTCTATTATCGACAACCGATCGCGCCAGCATCTGAATGACGTTGGTCTTACTGTCTGTGACTGTGTGATCATTAACCAAATCATTGGTTTTATTGGCTTTCAGGCGCGGACAATTGCGACATTTCAGGCTTATCTCGGGTATCCGGTACGCTGGTTACCCGGGCTGGAGATACAAAACTACGCCGACGCGTCACTGTTTGCTGATGAATCATTACGCTGGCGAAGCAGCTATGAGGTGGAAAAACTCCCTGAAGAGCACACAAAAAGTTCAACTGCAGAACTTTGCCAACTGGCCGAAACACTCTCTCTCCACCCTATTTCACTTTCCCTTCTCGAAAAGTTGTTAAACAGCACACGGGTCAATACACAGCCGGATAATCAGCTTGCGGCGTTGTTATGCGCGCGGATAAATGGCAGTCCTGCTTGTTTTGCCGCCTGTATGAATTCATCAAATGAATATAAAAAAATCAGCCCCTTTCTGCGCAAGGGCGAAAATGAAATTAACCGATGGGCTGACCGTCATTCTGTTGAGCGCGCTACCGTTCAGGCGATACAATGGCTGACCCGAGCACCCGATCGCTTTAGCGCCGCCCAGTTCAGCCCATTACTCGAACACGAAAAATCATCAACGCAGATTATTAATCTGCTGGTATGGAGCGGGCTGTGTGGCTGGATAAATCGCTTAAAAATCGCGTTGGGTGAGACATATTAACCTTGCCGCGTCAGACAGATTCGCGTAAAACTGTCAGCCGCTCTAATGGCCACCAAAATAGACAATTATGTTTCAGGACAACCCGCTGCTAGCGCAGCTTAAACAGCAACTGCATTCCCAGACGCCACGCGCTGAAGGGGTGGTAAAAGCCACAGAAAAAGGCTTTGGCTTCCTGGAAGTCGACGCGCAAAAAAGTTATTTCATTCCGCCGCCGCAGATGAAAAAAGTCATGCATGGCGACCGAATTATCGCGGTGATCCACAGTGAAAAAGAACGTGAATCCGCGGAGCCAGAAGAACTGGTTGAACCGTTCCTGACTCGTTTCGTGGGTAAAGTTCAGGGCAAAAATGACCGTCTGGCCATCGTTCCTGATCATCCACTCTTAAAAGACGCCATTCCTTGCCGCGCAGCCCGTGGCCTGAACCACGAGTTTAAAGAAGGCGACTGGGCGGTTGCCGAAATGCGCCGTCATCCGCTGAAAGGCGATCGTTCTTTCTATGCTGAACTGACACAATACATCACTTTTGGTGACGATCACTTTGTACCGTGGTGGGTTACCCTTGCGCGTCATAATCTGGAAAAAGAAGCACCAGACGGCGTCGCTACCGAAATGCTCGATGAAGGTCTGGTTCGTGAAGATCTGACTGCGCTGGATTTTGTCACCATCGACAGTGCCAGCACAGAAGATATGGATGACGCCCTTTTCGCCAAGGCGTTACCGGATGGCAAACTTCAGCTGATTGTGGCGATTGCCGATCCAACCGCGTGGATTGCTGAAGGCAGCAAGCTGGACAAAGCCGCGAAAATTCGCGCATTCACCAACTATCTGCCTGGCTTCAACATCCCTATGCTGCCTCGCGAGCTTTCTGACGATCTCTGCTCACTGCGCGCCAATGAAGTCCGCCCGGTACTGGCATGCCGCATGACGCTCTCCACTGATGGCACCATTGAAGATAATATCGAATTCTTTGCCGCCACCATCGAATCCAAAGCGAAGCTGGTGTATGACCAGGTTTCTGACTGGCTGGAAAATACCGGTGACTGGCAGCCTGAAAGCGAAGCAATTGCCGAACAAGTCCGTTTGCTAGCACAAATTTGCCAACGCCGCGGCGAGTGGCGTCATAACCACGCACTGGTGTTTAAAGATCGCCCGGATTACCGCTTTATTCTCGGTGAAAAAGGTGAAGTGCTGGATATCGTCGCCGAGCCTCGTCGCATTGCCAACCGTATCGTCGAAGAAGCGATGATTGCCGCTAACATTTGTGCGGCCCGCGTACTGCGCGATAAGCTCGGTTTTGGCATCTATAACGTGCATATGGGCTTTGATCCGGCGAATGCCGACGCGTTGGCAGCGTTGCTGAAAACGCACGGTCTGCATGTCGATGCTGAAGAAGTGCTCACGCTGGACGGTTTCTGCAAACTGCGTCGTGAACTGGATGCGCAACCAACTGGTTTCCTCGACAGCCGCATTCGTCGCTTCCAGTCATTTGCTGAAATTAGCACTGAACCCGGTCCTCACTTTGGCCTCGGTCTGGAAGCATACGCCACCTGGACTTCGCCGATCCGTAAATATGGCGACATGATCAACCACCGTCTGCTGAAAGCGGTTATCAAAGGCGAAACTGCGACGCGTCCACAGGATGAAATCACTGTCCAAATGGCCGAGCGTCGCCGTCTCAACCGGATGGCAGAACGTGATGTTGGCGACTGGTTATACGCACGCTTCCTGAAAGACAAAGCCGGGACCGACACCCGTTTCGCGGCGGAAATTGTCGATATCAGCCGTGGCGGCATGCGTGTTCGTTTGGTTGATAACGGCGCTATCGCCTTTATTCCAGCACCTTTCTTACACGCTGTGCGCGATGAACTGGTTTGCAGCCAGGAAAACGGCACTGTACAAATTAAAGGTGAAACGGCTTACAAAGTGACTGACGTTATTGACGTCACCATTGCCGAAGTCCGCATGGAAACCCGCAGCATTATTGCGCGCCCAGTCGCGTAATCTCCTTTCACGGCCCATTCCTCATGGATGGGCCGTTTATTTCCCCGCTCAACCTTCGTCATATCCCGGCAGATTTTTAACTGACTTTCGTTTGAAAACTGGCGTTTTTCCAAAACTGGATTACAAATAAATATATAAAAAAACAATGTGTTTAGCCGCCGTTAATTTCATGTAAGTCATGTTGTTCCTTTTATTTAACTGCGGACTCCGCTGTTAACCGGAGGATATGCATCATGAAAACCGTTAGGGAGTCCACAACGTTGTACAACTTTCTCGGATCGCACAATCCATACTGGCGGTTGACGGAAAGCAGCGATGTTTTGCGCTTTTCTACCACCGAAATCACAGAACCCGATCGTATTTTGCAACTATCTGCCGAACAGGCTGCTCGCATCAGGGAAATGACGGTCATCACCTCCAGCCTGATGATGAGTCTGACCGTCGATGAAAGCGATCTTTCTGTGCATCTGGTAGGACGAAAAATCAATAAACGAGAATGGGGAGGCAACGCGTCTGCATGGCATGACACACCGGCGGTTGCTCGTGATTTATCACATGGGCTTTCCTTTGCTGAGCAGGTAGTTTCTGAAGCACATTCCGCAATAGTGATTCTCGACAGCCGGGGGAATATCCAGCGCTTCAATCGGTTATGTGAAGATTACACAGGGTTGAAAGAACACGACGTCATTGGGCAAAGCGTGTTTAAACTGTTTATGAGTCGTCGTGAAGCTGCGGCATCCAGGCGCAATAACCGTGTATTTTTTCGAAGCGGCAATGCATATGAAGTCGAACTATGGATACCAACACGTAAAGGCCAGCGGCTGTTTCTGTTTCGCAATAAATTTGTCCACAGCGGCAGTGGCAAAAACGAGATTTTTTTAATCTGTTCCGGCACCGACATTACCGAAGAGCGCCGCGCTCAGGAGCGACTGCGTATTCTGGCAAATACCGACAGTATCACCGGACTGCCGAATCGTAACGCGATGCAGGAGTTAATCGATCACGCTATTAATCAGGCAGATAACAATAAAGTTGGGGTTGTGTATCTTGATTTGGATAATTTTAAAAAGGTCAACGACGCCTATGGGCATTTGTTTGGTGACCAGTTATTACGCGACGTGTCATTGGCTATTTTAAGCTGTCTCGAACATGACCAAGTATTGGCGCGTCCAGGTGGCGATGAGTTTCTGGTACTGGCATCCAATACCTCACAAAGCGCGCTGGAAGCATTGGCATCACGAATTTTGACCCGCTTACGACTCCCCTTTCGCATTGGTTTAATTGAAGTTTATACCAGCTGTTCAGTAGGTATTTCACTCTCTCCCGAACATGGTTCGGACAGCGCGGCTATTATTCGTCACGCCGACACAGCAATGTACACAGCGAAGGAAGGCGGACGAGGACAATTTTGCGTTTTTACCCCAGAAATGAATCAGCGGGTATTTGAATATCTCTGGCTGGATACCAACTTGCGTAAAGCACTGGAAAACGATCAGTTGGTTATTCACTATCAACCGAAAATCACCTGGCGTGGCGAAGTGCGCAGTCTGGAAGCACTAGTACGTTGGCAGTCACCTGAACGTGGGTTGATTCCACCGTTGGACTTCATTTCCTACGCCGAAGAATCAGGGCTAATTGTGCCTTTAGGCCGTTGGGTGATTCTCGATGTCGTACGCCAGGTAGCGAAGTGGCGGGATAAAGGCATTAACCTGCGAGTGGCGGTAAATATTTCTGCACGTCAGCTCGCCGATCAAACCATTTTCACCGCCCTGAAACAGGTTCTCCAGGAACTCAATTTTGAATACTGCCCTATAGATGTTGAACTGACGGAGAGCTGCCTGATTGAGAATGATGAACTGGCACTGTCTGTTATTCAACAATTTAGCCGATTAGGTGCGCAAGTTCATCTGGACGATTTTGGTACCGGCTACTCTTCACTTTCGCAACTGGCGCGCTTTCCGATCGATGCCATCAAACTTGACCAGGTTTTTGTTCGGGATATTCACAAACAGCCTGTCTCGCAATCACTGGTCCGGGCGATCGTCGCTGTGGCCCAGGCATTGAATCTTCAGGTGATCGCCGAAGGTGTAGAAAGTGCAAAGGAAGATGCTTTTTTAACCAAGAACGGGATCAATGAGCGACAAGGATTTTTGTTTGCCAAACCGATGCCCGCCGTTGCCTTCGAACGCTGGTATAAACGCTATCTGAAGCGCGCATAAGTAGATGAATATATATACTTAGCGCTATATTCCGTCATTATATATCGTATTCCCGGATGATAATTAGCCGTTGCTGTTAAACACTTCTCTTTTAGCGGCAATTTTTGCATTATTCATTTTTCCCCTTTTGCTATAAGGATGTCCTTGATGTCTGAATTTGATGCCCAACGCGTTGCCGAACGTATTGATATTGTGTTAGATATCCTTGTGGCAGGCGATTACCACTCTGCGATCCATAATCTCGAGATACTTAAAGCAGAACTCTTGCGCCAGGTTGCTGAATCTACGCCAGACATCCCGAAGGCACCGTGGGAGATCTAACAATCGTGCCTTCAGGTTTTCCTATTTGAGGATGCCCGGCGCGTCAGTATTTTTTATTTAGTATTATAACGTTATAAGAATTACAGCGATGAATTCCCGACAACAAACTATTCTACAGATGGTCATTGACCAGGGTCAGGTTAGCGTAACCGATCTGGCAAAAGCCACTGGAGTTTCTGAAGTTACCATTCGCCAGGATCTCAACACCCTCGAAAAACTGAGTTACCTCCGACGTGCACATGGTTTTGCAGTTTCGCTTGATAGTGATGACGTCGAAACCCGTATGATGAGCAACTATACGCTGAAGCGTGAACTCGCCGAGTTTGCCGCGTCACTGGTTCAACCGGGCGAAACCATCTTTATCGAAAATGGTAGCAGCAATGCCCTGCTCGCCAGGACTCTGGGCGAGCAGAAGAAAAATGCCACTATCATCACGGTCAGCAGCTACATCGCGCATTTGCTGAAAGACGCGCCTTGTGAAGTCATTTTGCTCGGTGGCGTGTACCAGAAAAAAAGCGAAAGTATGGTTGGCCCTTTGACACGCCAGTGCATCCAACAGGTGCATTTCAGCAAAGCATTTATTGGTATTGATGGCTGGCAACCTGAAACTGGGTTTACCGGTCGCGATATGATGCGTACCGATGTGGTCAATGCCGTGCTGGAAAAAGAGTGCGAGGCGATAGTCCTGACCGACAGCTCGAAATTTGGTGCTGTACATTCATACTCCATCGGCCCCGTTGAGCGATTCAATCGCGTGATTACCGATTCGAAAATACGCGCCAGCGATCTGATGCATCTTGAGCACAGTAAACTCACCGTTCACGTCGTTGACATTTAACCATTTCCCTTCTCTACGGATGATTTGCAGTTTGGCAAATCATCCGCTCTAAGATGATTCCTGGTTGATAATTAAGACTATTTACCTGTTATTAACACTCTCAAGATATAAAATTATTATCAGCGATATAACAGGAAGTCATTATCACCTGCGTGATATAACCCTGCGCGCGAGCGGATTTCACGGAATAATTTCACCTGGCTTATTCTTAGCTATTATAGTTATAGAGAGCTTACTTCCGTGAATCATAAATTCAGGAGAGAGTATTATGTTTGTAACGAGCAAAAAAATGACCGCGGCTGTTCTGGCAATTACCCTGGCAATGTCTCTGAGTGCCTGTTCTAACTGGTCTAAACGGGACCGCAACACCGCAATCGGTGCAGGTGCAGGGGCATTAGGCGGTGCAGTACTGACCGATGGCAGTACGTTGGGTACATTAGGTGGTGCAGCCGTCGGTGGTGTTATTGGTCACCAGGTCGGTAAATAATCGTAAATAAATGTCGATTATCGACTCGCAATTATAATACGCTTGATTCTGTTCAGTACGAAATAACTGAATAATACACACAGTAAAATATTCGAAAGCCACGGATATATCCGTGGCTTTTTATGTTAGCCGCCTGCGAGTTTTACCTTCATCCCTTTCGCTTCAAGCATTGATTTTAATAAATCACGCTTATCGCCCTGAATTTCAATAATTCCATCTTTAACTGCTCCGCCGCAGCCGCATTTTTTCTTCAGTTCAGCTGCCAGTTTCGTCAGTTCGGCATCATCGAGATCGACACCGGTAATCAGGCAAACGCCCTTACCTTTGCGTCCACTGGTCTGACGCTGAATACGCACCACACCGTCGCCTTTAGGGCGTACAGGGGCCGCTTTTGGCTCATCAATACGTCCGGTTTCCGTTGAGTAGACCAGACGACTGTTGGAATCACTCATCATGCACTCCGCTGTAAAGAGGCGTTGATCGCTTTCAGCGTCTGCGCTGGATCTACCGATTGCGTTACCGGGCGACCAATCACCATATAATCAACACCAGCCGACAACGCCTGTTCTGGCGTCATAATGCGGCGCTGGTCACCAGCATCACTCCCCTGCGGACGAATGCCCGGCGTAACCAGTTTGAACTCCTGACCGAATACCTGTTTAAAGCGCACAGCTTCCTGAGCAGAACACACCACACCATCAAGGCCACATTTTTGCGTCAGTGCCGCCAGACGTTCTGCATAATCTGCAGGTGACAGTGTCACGCCAAGATCGGCCAGGTCGCTGGCTTCCATGCTGGTCAACACTGTCACAGCAATCAAAAGCGGTGCATCTTTGCCAAACGGAACCAGTGCCTCACGCGCTGCGGCCATCATACGCGCCCCACCGGAGGCATGAACATTCACCATCCACACGCCTAAGTCAGCCGCAGCAGCGACAGCGTGTGCTGCAGTGTTGGGAATATCGTGGAATTTCAGGTCAAGAAAGATATCAAAACCACGCTGTTGAAGTTCGCTCACAAACTGTGGCCCAAACAATGTAAACATCTCTTTGCCGACCTTCAGACGACAATCGCGTGGGTCGATCTTGTCGACAAAGGCCATCGCGGCATCGCGATTATGATAATCAAGGGCAACAACTACAGGAGAATTCGTAACAGCGCGGGAAGAAGATGAAGCAGTTAACGTCATGACCAGACCTTCTTGATGATGGGCACCGGAAGTGGCGCGAAACAGGTAAACGGCGAGCATTCTACCCGTGGAAATAAAAAATTAACAGTTGCGATTTCTCCTCTGGCAGGCTTTTCCGCGCCGTCGGTGCCGGAGCACAATAGAACATCAATAATTAGTATGTTGTAACTAAAGTCGGATTTTTTTAAAATTACAGGCCATCAAGACCGCGAATTGGTTTAATGGTTGACCAGGCCCGACAAGACGGACAATGCCAGTAGAGGGTGTATGCGGTAAAACCACATTTCTGGCAGCGATAACGGGGCTTACTACGTACCTTCTCGCCAACCATGTCACGCAGCACCATCAGACTCTCTTTGGCACGCCCTTCTTCTGCTTCATTTAAGTGGTAATCCATTAACTTATGGAACACACGCATGGTCGGATGACGCTGAAGCTGGCGAGTAATATAGACCTGTGCGGCCTCACTACCGTCGCGCGCTTCGATGATATCCGCAAGCATCAATTCAGCATCGGCACCGGTGTTCTCTTCCACCGCGCGCTGCAGGAATTCTGCCCATTCGGCAGTTTTACCCAACTGCTGATAGCATGTTTGCAGCATTTCCAGCGTTTCGCTGACCAGTTCTCTGTCCTGGGATATGACACGTTGCAAACTTTCGACGGCTTTGGCGTATTCTCCTTTCGCCATAAACACGCGTCCCATCATGATGGATACGCGGGCGCTGTTTTTATCTGCCGCCGCACCTTTTTTTAGCAAAGTCATGGCACGATCGAGATCGTCGCTGGCCATATGCTGCAGAGCTAACTCACAGTAGAAATGGGCAATTTCGACGCGCTGTTTATCTTTACCCAGCTTCACCAGGCGTTCGGCAACATCAATTGCTTTCTGCCACTCGCTGGTAGCCTGGTAAATTTGTAGCAGTTGTTGCAGCGCGCCAATGCGGAAGTCAGTTTCATCGGTCAGCTGATTGAACATGTCTTCCGCGCGGTCGTATAACCCGGCAGCCATGTAATCACGCCCCAGTTGTTGAATCGCCAAAAGCCGCTGTTCATAGGTCAGCGAGGCGCTTTCCATTAGGGTCTGATGGATGCGAATAGCGCGATCAACTTCGCCACGCGAACGGAACAGGTTTCCGAGCGTAAGGTAGGCTTCAACGGTACCTGTATCCTCTTTAAGCATATCGAGAAACAGGTCTACCGCTTTATCCTGTTGATTACTAAGCAGGAAGTTAACCCCCGCTACGTAATCACGCGACAAGCGGTTGGCTTCATCTTGCTTGTTTTGTTGCGCACTTCTGCGGCCCATATACCAGCCATAGGCAGCGGCTACAGGCAAAAGCAGAAACAACAACTCCAGCATAGAAAGTTATTCCTTCGACGCAGACGAGTGCGGCGCTACAGCCACGTCAGTCGCGGGTGAAAGCTGGTTTTCCAGTCGCTTTATTTTACGTTCAGCGCGCGCCAGGGAAACACGAACTCGCAGCCAGAACAGGCCACAAATCAACCAACCGATAGCAAACCCCGCAGCAAACAATACCGCCAGCAATGTGGAAATACGGTACTCCCCTTGCGCTAACAGATAATTAAACGTCACCTGTTGATCGTTCTGCGCACCCAACGTGACCGAAATCACGAAGATCGCTAACACCAGTAAGAAAATGAGTAAATATTTCACATTACTTCCCGTTATGTGGTTAGAGCGAATAAATTATGGTCAACTTACCGCAATAGCCCTTTAAAGTACCATTTTCGCGCCGTCTGCGAAATGGCATCCACGCGCATTGTTGATGATTTAAGGGCTAAATTCGGAAAATCAACCAGCGTTAACTTTCTTGTTCTCGTTGTGCAATTTCGCGATTTTCTTCCGCAGGTGGTGTTAATGGCCCACAAATTCGTTGCGCAAGCCACGTTGCCACCGCCACCAGCGCCCAGGAAATCAACGTAGCTACAACCAGATCGCGTGGCCAATGCATCCCGAGCAGCAGGCGGCTTCCCATGACTCCCGTTGCCCAGACCAACAAGATAGCAATGGTTAACGTTCGCCGACGCGGCCACAGCAAACCAACGGCCAGCAGTGCCCAACTGGCAGCAAACATCGTGTGACCGGAAGGAAAGGCAAACCCCGTCTCTTTCTGCCAGTGTGAACGCAAATATTGTGGGATATTTTTCTCTTCAGCCAACTGTTCTTTCACCAGATTTCCGCGTTCTGCTCGCTTTAAAGTGTAGAACTCATCAACCGGAATATGATGTGTTTTTTCCAGCCACATAACAAAAGGTCGTGGTTCCTGGACTTTGTCTTTGATCCAGGATTTAACGCCTTGTCCCATAAGGATTGCCGCCGCCAGAATGGCAAATAACATAATGGCAGCCTTAATGCGAAAACGCAGACACCAGAGAAACCAGCCGAATAAAATCAAATGTGTAATGACGCCCCAGGGCTGGGTGACAGTTTCAGTAACCCAAAAAGCCGCTTTTAGTAACCAACTTTGTTCTCCAGGTTGCCAACGCCAGCCAGAAATCCATACGGCTACTGGCATGACAAGCAATAGTGCAGCTCCCACTGCGGTACGTCTGGCAATCGAACGCATGGCCTCTCCTTTTTGATAAGTCCCACAATCATAACTGAAAATGCCAGTTCCAGGAAAAATTGACAGATTTGTGCCATTCCGTGAACGATCGACGCGTCGTGATTAGGTGAACCCCTTCTCGTTATGGCAAAATAAGCCAATACAGAACCAGCATTATCTGGAGAATTTCATGCAGCTTAAACGTGTGGCAGAAGCCAAACTGCCAACCCCATGGGGCGATTTCCTGATGGTGGGATTTGAAGAACTGGCAACCGGACACGATCATGTCGCGCTAGTCTATGGCGATATTTCCGGGCATACCCCGGTACTTGCGCGCGTCCATTCCGAATGTCTGACCGGTGACGCCCTGTTCAGCTTGCGCTGCGATTGTGGCTTCCAGCTCGAAGCGGCATTGACGCAAATTGCCGAGGAAGGCCGTGGTATTTTGCTGTATCACCGTCAGGAAGGTCGTAACATTGGTCTGCTGAATAAAATCCGCGCTTACGCACTGCAGGATCAAGGTTACGATACTGTAGAGGCTAACCACCAGTTAGGCTTCGCCGCTGATGAGCGCGACTTCACTCTTTGCGCTGATATGTTCAAACTCCTTGGCGTCAATGAAGTCCGCTTGTTAACCAATAACCCGAAAAAAGTCGAAATTCTGACCGAAGCAGGGATTAATATTATTGAACGCGTACCGTTGATTGTAGGTCGTAACCCCAATAACGAACATTATCTCGATACCAAAGCCGAGAAAATGGGTCATTTGCTGAACAAATAACCCTCTTGCATTGTGTAATTAATTTGCTTGCCGGAAGCAAAATAACCGGCAAGCAAATACTCGTTACTTCAACATATTACGAATGACATAATGCAAAATGCCGTCGTTCTGGTAGTAGGTCAACTCCGTCGCGGTGTCGATACGACAACGGCAGGGTACGACTTCCTGGCTACCATCCGCGCGCGTAAGCGTCACCGGAACCGTCGCGCCGGGTTGTAGATTTTGCAGATCACCAATATCAATCTTCTCTTCCCCGGTAAGCTCTAACGTTTTACGCGTCACACCTTGTGGAAATTCCAGCGGCAGGATGCCCATGCCAATTAAATTCGAACGGTGAATTCGTTCAAACGATTCGGCAATCACAACACGAATACCAAGCAGACGCGGACCTTTTGCCGCCCAGTCACGGCTGGAGCCTGATCCATACTCTTTCCCGGCAATCACCGCCAGCGGCGTTTGCTCCTGCTTATAGCGCATTGCGGCATCATAAATAGAGACGACATCGCTGTCAGGTAAATGGCGCGTCATCCCCCCTTCAACGCCAGGCACCATTTCATTACGGATGCGAATATTGGCGAAGGTGCCGCGCATCATCACTTCATGGTTACCACGCCGCGAACCATAGGAGTTAAAGTCTTTCCGCTCAACACCCCGACCTTGTAGATATCGACCCGCCGGGCTGTCGGGCTTAATACTGCCCGCCGGAGAGATATGGTCAGTGGTGACTGAATCCCCCAGCATTGCGAGGATCCGCGCACCGTGAATATCTTCCACAGGTGCTGGTGTTGCCTGCATTTCATCAAAGAAAGGCGATAAGCGAATATAGGTTGAATCCTCCTGCCAACCGTAGGTATCGGATCGTGTGACGTTAATTTCCTTCCACTCAGATGTGCCTTCAAAAACTTCTGCGTACTCTTTGCGGAACATTTCTGTGGAGACTTGGTCTACCGCACGGGCAATTTCTTGTGCCGATGGCCAGATATCTTTCAGATATACCGGCTCGCCTTTGCGATCATGGCCGATAGGCTCAGAAGCCAGGTTGATATTCATATTTCCCGCCAGCGCATAGGCAACCACCAGCGGCGGCGAGGCCAGCCAGTTGGTTTTAACCAGCGGATGGATACGGCCTTCAAAGTTACGGTTGCCGGACAGCACTGCACCGACGGTTAAATCGCCTTTTTTGATTGCCGTTTCGATAGGATCGGGCAACGGTCCAGAGTTACCAATACAGGTGGTACAACCGTATCCCACAAGGTTAAATCCCAGTTCATCGAGATACGGTGTCAGTTTCGCTTTTGCCAGATAATCAGAAACGACTTTCGAACCCGGTGCCAGCGACGCTTTGACCCACGGTTGCCGCTTGAGGCCCAGCGTTACGGCTTTTTTCGCCAGCAAGCCTGCGGCCATCAACACACTTGGGTTAGAGGTGTTGGTGCACGACGTTATCGCAGCAATGACCACAGCGCCATCAGGTAACTGATACTGATGTCCGTTCATAACATAATCGACCGGCAGGCGATCTTTATGCGTGGCATTCACTTCCAGTTCGCTACTGGCAGCAAATGCTTTTGGTACATCGGGCAGTGCAACGCGATCCTGTGGGCGTTTTGGCCCTGCCAGGCTCGCTTCAACGTCATTCATATCCAGTTCTAACACACTGGTAAAAATTGGTTCATCGCCCGGATTACGCCACATGCCCTGCGCTTTGGCATATTTTTCGACCAACTCGACCTGATCTTCACTGCGCCCGCTTAAACGCATGTAATCGAGGGTGACAGCATCGATTGGGAAGAAGCCACAGGTGGCACCATATTCTGGCGACATATTGGCAATGGTGGCGCGATCCGCCAGCGGTAGTGAATCCAGCCCATCACCATAAAATTCGACGAATTTCCCCACCACGCCAT
This sequence comes from Escherichia sp. E.sYA108, assembly GCF_011754335.1. Classification (NCBI taxonomy): domain Bacteria; kingdom Pseudomonadati; phylum Pseudomonadota; class Gammaproteobacteria; order Enterobacterales; family Enterobacteriaceae; genus Escherichia; species Escherichia sp. E.sYA108. The sequence goes on from NZ_JAAQVZ010000001.1 coordinate 2,762,020, forward strand.
GTTTGCGCAACATTTGGGTAACAGTGAGAACCAGGTCTGTGGCGGTAATACCTTCACGTAATTTTCCGGTAAGTTTAAAGCCCACTACGTCCGGGATAAGCATGGAAACCGGCTGGCCTAACATTGCGGCTTCTGCTTCGATGCCACCAACGCCCCACCCCAGCACGCCAAGGCCGTTGATCATGGTGGTGTGCGAGTCAGTACCAACGAGTGTATCCGGATAAGCAATCCATTCACCGTCCTGCAATTCGCTCCACACTGCTTTGCCGAGATATTCGAGGTTAACCTGATGGCAAATGCCTGTGCCTGGCGGCACGACGCTAAACCGACTGAACGCCTGCTTTCCCCATTTCAGGAACACATAACGTTCGTGGTTGCGCTCCATTTCCAGGCGTACGTTTTCTTCAAATGCCTCATCATCACCAAAACGATCGACGGTCACCGAGTGGTCAATGACCAGGTCGACCGGTGAGAGTGGGTTAACCTTTGCAGTATCGCCGCCGAGGCGTTTAACCGCTTCGCGCATTGCCGCCAGATCAACAACGGCAGGTACGCCGGTAAAGTCCTGCATCAGCACTCTTGCCGGGCGGTAGGCAATTTCACGGTCAGCATGGGCATTTTTCAGCCATCCCGCCAGCGCGTGGATATCCTCTTCGGTAACCGATTTACCATCCTGCCAACGCAGCAGGTTTTCGAGCAAAACTTTGAGTGACTTGGGTAGACGGGTGATATCGCCCAGTGATTTGGCAGCAAGCGGCAGGCTGTAGTAGTGGTAAGTTTTATCTTTGGCCTGCAACGTGTCTTTACTGGCTTCTCGTAGGGTTGACGACATAGCTCCTCCTTAATGACAGGGTTGCGAAGCCCTGATTCTCTTCAGGGTGAATATTAAAGATAACACAAACATCGCGTAACAATTTGATAACAACCCAAATTGATAAAAGAGGAGAAACCTTGAGGCAAAGCAAACAGCGGGGTCAGGGATCAGTGAGTAATGATCCAGAGGAGTTCGGCCCAGAAGAGCATCGACAGAGAAAATGCGCCCATCCAGGACCAATATTTCATATTTGTGTTGATCATAGGCTACACCCTTAACGGTTATTACTTTGTGTTGAGATAACTCAACCTGTTATTGCTGCGGTGTATTAAAAGCCCTGTAATTCATTAAAAATGGGTAATAAGAATGATGATAATTATTGTTTCGGCTGATCATCTTCAGCAAACAGTTCTATAAAGGCTTGTTGCTGCGATGTTAGTTGCCAGTCGTCTGGAATAACGACGGAACATTCCCGTTTTGCTTCTGGTTCATTGTCACTATGCTGACATAATGGTGACGACTCCAGTTGCTCCTGACCGACCATAGTTATCCCCACAATTTCCAAATAAGCAGTGCGACAACCACCCAGAAAAGTGCAGAACCAAGAAAAACCGCCAGCCAGGCTTTACGTTTTAATTCAGGATTGCGGCGGGGTTCCTGATTTCCAGAAGGCATTGCTAACCTCATATAATCGCCATCACTTATCAGCAAGACGTTGAACGATTGGTGTAATTAATCATACGATGAGACAAATCCTAAAGAAACTTTAGTCAAAAATCCAGCGAATTTACGAATCGTCTCCAGTGAATAATTCAATCTTTTGACCTGAAATAGATATTTGAAAACTGGAGTTTGCGAGGTGTGTAATTAGACACTACTTTACAGGTAATTTACCCTATAAATATGAGGGATAAAAATATTGTGCACCGGATACAAATAAGTAACAAAGGAGAATATATTCCGGCACCTTCGCTACATAAAAGGTGCCGAAAATAACGCAAGAAATTATTTTTCCGGCAGTTTTATATCTTTAAACATGACCTCAATTTCTTCATTAGAGCGCAATGCGACAGCCGCATCAACGACATCACGCGTTAAATGCGGTGCAAAACGCTGAATGAAATCATACATATAACTACGCAAAAAAGTACTACGGCGAAAACCAATTTTGGTTGTACTGTGGCTGAAGATGTCGTGAGCATCAACACGCACAAGGTCGGGATCGGCGACCGGATCCACCGCCATGCTGGCAATGACCCCTACCCCCAGCCCTAACCGGACGTAAGTTTTAATGACGTCAGCATCCGTTGCCGTGAAGACGATACGCGGCGTTAACCCTGCGCGGTTAAAGGCAGTATCCAGTTCTGAACGTCCGGTAAAGCCGAAGGTATATGTCACCAACGGATATTGCGCCAGTTCTTCAATGGTAATGGCTTTTTTACCTGCCAGCGGGTGATCCGGAGTGACTACTATAGCCCGATTCCAGTGGTAGCACGGTAGCATCACTAAATCTTCATACAGATGCAGCGCTTCCGTGGCGATAGCGAAATCGGCATTGCCTTTAGAGACGGCATCAGCAATTTGTGTCGGCGAGCCCTGGTGCATATGCAAAGAAACGCGAGGATAACGCTCAATAAAGCCTTTGATAACGTTTGGTAACGCATAGCGTGCCTGAGTATGCGTGGTGGCGATATACAACGAGCCTTTATCCGGCCAGGTGTGCTCTCCGGCGACCGATTTTATGGCATCGACTTTCGACAGAACTTCACGAGCGATACGAATTATTTCTTGTCCTGCTGGCGTTACCTGCGTCAGGTGCTTGCCGCTTCGGGAAAAAATTTGAATGCCCAGCTCGTCTTCCAGCATTCTGACTTGTTTACTGATCCCGGGTTGTGATGTGTAAAGTCCTTCCGCCGTTGATGAGACATTCAGGTTATGATTGACCACCTCAACAATATAGCGAAGTTGTTGTAATTTCATGTTAAACCATCCACTTAGACGCCATCAGAACATCGTTTTTTCGTCACACCAGGCGGGTGACTAATACGATTTAATAATAAAAAAGGTGCTAACTATAACCACTATATCATTTATAGCCTTAGTGTATAGGTGTGAAGAAAAAATAATATGCAATAAAAAAGGGCCGCTTTCGCGGCCCTTTGTTTATAAAAACCCGACAGAATTAAAGGTTATTTTTTCCCTTCAACCCATTTGCCATCAACATAAAATGCTGACCAGCCAGTCGCCTTTCCGTCTTTTTCCGAAGAGACATATTGCTGTTTGGTTTTACGGCTAAAGCGAACCATGGTCTTATTACCTTCCGGATCCTGCTGTGGCGCATCGGCCAGATAACGCAGTTTTTCCGGCAGACGGTCGCGGAAGCGATAAAGCTCCTCCACCAGCGGCGCACGCGTTTCACGCGATTTCGGGAAGGTATTGGCCGCCAGGAACACACCGGCAGCACCGTCACGCAACACGAAATAGGCATCTGATTTTTCGCACGGCAGCTCCGGTAATGGCACCGGATCTTCTTTCGGTGGTGCCACTTCGCCGTTACGTAAAATCTTACGTGTGTTTTTACACTCTTCGTTGGTGCAGGCCATGTATTTACCGAAACGCCCCATTTTCAGGTGCATTTCAGAGCCACATTTTTCACACTCAACGATCGGGCCGTCATAACCTTTAATGCGGAATTCACCCTCTTCGATCTCGTAACCGTCGCAGGTTGGGTTATTACCACAGACATGCAACTTACGTTTCGGATCGATGAGATAGCTGTCCATCGCCGTGCCGCATTTCGGGCAACGACGTTTTGCGCGCAACGCATTGGTTTCAGCGTCTTCACCTTCCAGCACGTTCAGCACTTCGTTTTCCGGCACCAGGTTAATGGTGGTTTTGCAACGCTCTTTCGGCGGCAGCGCATAGCCAGAACAGCCAAGGAATACCCCGGTGCTCGCTGTGCGAATCCCCATTTTGCGACCACAAGTCGGGCAGTCAATGCTGGTCAGAACCATCTGGTTCGGGCGCATACCACCCTCTTCCGGATCTTTTTCAGCTTTATCTAACTGCTGGGTGAAATCCGAGAAGAAGTGATCCAGTACAGCTTTCCACTCTGCTTCGTGATTTGCCACCTGGTCGAGGCTGTTTTCCATCTGCGCGGTGAAATCGTAGTTCATTAACTCGCGGAAATTCTCTTCCAGGCGATCGGTGACGATTTCGCCCATTTTTTCCGCATAGAAACGACGATTTTCTACTCGCACATAGCCACGATCCTGAATAGTCGAAATGATCGACGCATAGGTAGAAGGACGACCGATACCGCGTTTTTCCAGCTCTTTGACCAGCGATGCTTCACTGAAACGGGCTGGAGGCTTGGTAAAGTGCTGGGCTGGTGTCAGTTCAACGAGCGTCAGAGCATCGCCTTTATCGACTGCCGGTAAGATACGATCTTCATCGCCTTTACGCAGTGCAGGCATCACTTTCGTCCAGCCATCAAAGCGCAAAATACGACCGCGTGCTTTCAGGCGGAAATCGCCCGCACCAACGGTCAGCGTCGTGGAGTCATATTTCGCTGGGGTCATCTGGCAGGCTACGAACTGACGCCAGATTAACTGGTACAGTTTCTGCGCATCTGCTTCCATATCCTTCAACGATTCCGCCATCACATTGACGTCAGAAGGACGAATCGCTTCGTGCGCTTCCTGTGAGTTTTCTTTGCTGGCGTACTGATTCGGACTTTCCGGCAGATATTTCTTACCAAAATTATCGCTGATATAACCGCGAACCATATTTACCGCGTCCTGACTCAGGTTGGTAGAGTCGGTACGCATGTAAGTGATATAGCCTGCTTCATACAAACGCTGCGCCATCATCATGGTTTTTTTCACGCCAAAACCAAGACGGGTGCTGGCAGCTTGTTGCAGCGTAGAGGTAATAAAAGGAGCGCCAGGTTTACTGGTTGTCGGTTTGTCTTCACGTTCCAGCACGCTGTAGCGCGCTTTTTCCAGCAGACTTACCGCAGCCTGAGTTTGTTCTTTGTTGACCGGACGGAACGGTTTGTCGTTCTGATGAGTCACCTGCAACGCCAACGCTTCACCAGATGGCGTGGTCGTGCTGGCATCGACTTCCCAGAACTCTTCCGGTACGAACGCTTTAATTTCACGCTCACGCTCGACCACCAGGCGGACCGCCACCGACTGCACACGACCGGCAGACAGACCACGAGCGATCTTTTTCCATAGAAGCGGCGAAACCATATACCCCACCACGCGGTCCATAAAGCGACGCGCCTGCTGGGCATTAACACGATCAATATTCAGTTCACCCGGTTTGTTAAATGCCTGGCGGATCGCGTTTTTAGTAATTTCGTTAAACACCACTCGGCTATAGCGCGCATCATCACCACCAATCACTTCCCGCAGGTGCCATGCAATGGCTTCCCCTTCGCGGTCAAGGTCGGTTGCGAGATAGATGTGGTCGGCTTTTTCAGCCAGTTGTTTCAGTTCAGAGACGACCTTCTCTTTACCAGGCAACACTTCATAGTGCGCCTCCCAATTGTGCCACGGGTCAACCCCCATACGGTTGACGAGAGCGCCACGTTCATCCTTTTTAGGCTTTTTAGCCGTCTTGGTGGAGGTAGAGTCGGCACTCTTTTTGGCAGTTGAGCCACTGGTCGGCAAATCGCGGATGTGACCGACGCTGGATTTCACCACGTAGTCACTACCCAGATACTTGTTGATCGTTTTGGCTTTTGCCGGGGACTCAACGATGACAAGAGCTTTACCCATATTCACCTTACCTAATTTGATTCTTCCAGGAATGCGTCGCACGTTGATAAACCTTCCACTGGCAACGAGTTACCGATATGGACTCGCTCTCTGCGGATATCAACCCCTTGTCGTGACTCTGCTCACGAAAATTCAGGTGACTGAGTTAACAGGTCTTGGCCTACAGGCGCTATAGCACGACGGAATTTTGGTCGAATGTCAAGCAAATCTATTGCCAGATTGACGAAAGCGTCACACTGTACCTGATAAAATCCGATACGCAACTTTATTAGCATGCAAAATCCAAAGTTGCCAGTAAGGCGCTCTTGCCACCAGCGTGGTATATTTGTCTGCAAGCCATGCCTGGCGTAGACTAATGTCCTTGTTTAAGGAGTAAATAATGAACAAAGAGACTCAACCCATCGACCGCGAAACGCTGTTGAAAGAGGCCAACAAAATCATTCGTGAGCATGAGGATACGCTCGCAGGGATTGAAGCCACCGGCGTCACGCAGCGTAATGGCGTGCTGGTATTTACCGGCGACTACTTTTTAGATGAACAAGGATTACCAACTGCCAAAAGCACCGCGGTGTTTAATATGTTCAAACACCTGGCCCATGTGCTTTCAGAAAAATATCACCTGGTTGATTAAAGCAAAACGCGAGGTCTTATCCTCGCGTTTGTCTTTTACATCAACGGCTTTTGCCCACGCTGCCACCAGCGTAACAACAATCGATCGGCGCTCTCTGCCGCGCTGCCGGTGAATCGGTCAATGAGTCGTTTACGCTGCATATAGCGTACATTGACCACTTCCCGGCCTTCCATCAGGCTAAGAATAACTTCATCACTGGTGTTGATTTCATCAACCAGGCCTTTCTCTACTGCCTGTTGTCCGTACCAGTGTTCACCCGTTGCCACCTGTTCAATATCCAGAGACGGACGCATACGCTTCACAAAATCTTTAAATAACTGATGCGTTTCGTTCAACTCTTCGCGGAATTTCTCCCGCCCTTCTTCGGTATTTTCACCCAGCAACGTCAGCGTGCGCTTATACTGCCCGGCGGTGTGCAGTTCGATATCAATATCTTTGCTTTTCAGGAAGCGGTTAAAGTTGGGCATTTGCGCCACCACCCCAATGGAACCCACAATAGCAAACGGTGCGGAAACAATTTTGTCCGCCACACAGGCCATCATGTAACCGCCGCTGGCAGCGACTTTGTCTACCGTAACAGTTAAAGGAATGTTTTTATCACGCAGACGCTGCAACTGCGAAGCCGCCAACCCGTAACCATGCACCATGCCACCTGGGCTTTCCAGACGGAGCACAACCTGATCCTGCGGTTTGAATGCTGCGAGTACCGCCGTTATCTCTTCACGTAGCGAGTTCACTTCATGGGCGTCCATGCTGCCTTTAAAATCCAGCACCCAGACGCGAGGTTTACTGTCAGTTGCCACCTCGCCCAGTTTAGCTTTCGCTTTTGCGGCTTTCGCTTCTTGCTTGTGCTTTTTCTTCTGCGCTTTGTGCCACTGTTTTTGCTGATGAGTATCCATCAGCGCCGCGGCCAGTTCTTCTTTCATCTCCTTATACTGTTCGCTGAGATTGTTGACCTGTAACTCGCCACGCTGGCGTTTATTACGTTGAGCAACATTGACAATAATGGCGGCAATCGCCGCAATCGCTAGCACAACGGTAACGATTTTCGCCAAAAACAAACCATATTCAGACAACAATTCCACGAGTCCCCACCTTGGTTAAACAACGCTTTGGCTCACAGTTTACAACAGGCATGTTTAGCCGTCTCGCAGAGATGTTATTGCAGCGAAAGTATGACAAAGTATCCATTTTGCGGTGTTATCGCCCCAGGCTGATTGAAATGCCCTTCTGTTTCAGGCATAAAGCCCCAAAGTCATAAAGTACACTGGCAGCGCGACAGACAACGTCGTTGAGGAGTAGCCATGCATTACCAGCCAAAACAAGATTTACTCAATGATCGCATTATCCTGGTGACGGGAGCCAGCGATGGAATTGGTCGTGAAGCAGCGATGACGTATGCACGCTATGGTGCGACAGTGATTCTTTTGGGCCGTAATGAAGAAAAATTACGTCAGGTAGCCAGCCACATAAACGAAGAAACTGGACGTCAGCCACAGTGGTTTATTCTCGATTTGCTAACCTGCACGTCCGAAGATTGCCAACAACTGGCACAGCGCATTGCCGTTAATTATCCGCGTCTGGATGGTGTTTTGCATAATGCCGGATTGCTCGGCGATGTTTGCCCAATGAGCGAACAAGATCCGCAGGTCTGGCAGGACGTCATGCAGGTCAACGTTAATGCCACCTTTATGCTCACACAGGCACTGCTTCCTTTATTACTCAAATCGGATGCCGGTTCACTGGTCTTTACCTCATCAAGCGTTGGACGTCAGGGGCGTGCAAACTGGGGCGCATATGCAGCGTCGAAATTTGCCACCGAAGGGATGATGCAGGTACTGGCCGATGAATATCAGCAGCGCCTGCGTGTCAACTGCATTAACCCAGGCGGTACGCGCACCGCAATGCGGGCCAGCGCCTTCCCGACCGAAGATCCACAGAAACTTAAAACCCCCGCTGATATCATGCCGCTCTACCTCTGGCTGATGGGCGATGACAGCCGCCGTAAAACCGGCATGACCTTTGACGCCCAACCGGGCCGTAAACCAGGAATTTCCCAATGAGTGATGAACGCTACCAACAGCGTCAGCAGCGAGTGAAAGAAAAAGTAGATGCTCGTGTGGCCCAGGCCCAGGATGAACGCGGTATTATCATCGTCTTTACCGGCAATGGAAAAGGCAAAACCACCGCGGCATTTGGTACGGCAACACGCGCAGTTGGTCACGGAAAAAAAGTGGGCGTCGTGCAGTTTATTAAAGGCACCTGGCCTAATGGTGAACGAAATCTGCTGGAGCCACACGGCGTTGAGTTTCAGGTAATGGCAACGGGCTTTACCTGGGATACACAAAACCGAGAGTCTGATACCGCCGCCTGCCGCGAAGTCTGGCAACATGCAAAGCGGATGCTGGCTGATTCCTCACTGGATATGGTTTTGCTCGATGAACTGACGTATATGGTGGCGTATGACTATTTGCCACTGGAAGAAGTGGTGCAGGCGTTAAATGAACGTCCACATCAACAGACGGTGATTATCACAGGTCGTGGTTGTCATCGGGATATTCTTGAACTGGCGGATACGGTAAGTGAATTACGCCCCGTCAAACATGCGTTTGATGCCGGTGTAAAAGCGCAGATAGGGATTGATTACTAATCTGTAAAAATGCCGGATATGACGTCCGGCATACTTTGATTAACCGTTATTATTACGTCCACCAGAACGACGACCGCCGCTCACCTGACTGTGACGTTTCACCGCACGACGAATCTGATTCGCCTTCATACGACGACGGTCTTTTTCTACAGCGACTTTAGAGCTGGTTTCTGGCGGTAGTTCCACCAGTTCGCGCAGATAGTTAGTCTGGGCGAGGTCCAGCTCCGTCCAGCCACCGCGTGGCAGACCTTTTGGCAGTGGGATATCACCGTAACGAACACGAATCAGGCGGCTCACCTGCACACCAACCGCTTCCCAAAGACGACGAACTTCACGGTTACGGCCTTCGGTCAGAGTAACGTTGTACCACTGGTTGATCCCTTCGCCGCCGCTGAACTTGATGGTTTTAAAGGCTGCCGGACCATCTTCCAGCTGCACGCCACGACTCAAATCACGCAGTTTCGCGTCGTCAACCTGACCAAATACACGCACGGCATATTCACGTTCAACTTCACGGCTTGGATGCATTAAACGGTTTGCCAGTTCACCGTCGGTGGTGAACAACAACAGACCACAGGTGTTAACGTCCAGACGACCTACGGCAATCCAGCGTGCGCCACGCAGCTTTGGCAGACGGTCAAACACCGTTGGACGCCCTTCCGGATCGTTACGGGTACACAACTCACCTTCCGGTTTGTAATAGGCCAGAACGCGACAAATTTGTTCAGCGGACTCACGTACCGAAATCAGGTGACCATCGATACGGATTTTCAGTCCAGGGGTAATTTCAACGCGATCGCCGAGTTTAGCAATTTTGCCATCAACACTCACACGACCGGCTTCAATAATAGATTCGATTTCACGGCGAGAACCGTGGCCGGCACGCGCCAGCACTTTCTGTAGCTTTTCGCTCATAGAGCTTCCTTTTGGTGTCGCCTTCCCAGGCGTCTGATATGCTTTTGTGCAACAATGAGTCAGAACTTACATCTGACTCACTGATAGTAAAGTCTGTTTGAACTCTTCAGGCCTTAAGTCAACGACTCGACGTTTTAACTGGCCTGGCTTTGAGGCGCAACATACTACACTATCTTTATGGTTAAAGCTTGTTTCGATTAACGTCGATTTGGTTACCAACCACCACCGCCTCCGCCACCAGCGCCAGAACCACCACCAGAATAGCTCCGCCCCAACAAACTGGTATAGGCCCCGCAACTCAGGTGCGTCTGTAATGAGAATAAAACGCCGTTACGGGCAATCTCTGGAGCGCAAATCGCCGAAGAAAGCGAAGGGGCGATGCGTAACGCCCATTCCCTCCCCAAATTTGCCGATATAGCCCAACCTAACAACGCGTAATCCAGTTTCCGTGTTTCCCCTTTCCGCCGCCGCCCACTGTGTGTTGCCGCCTCTTTACGCGCAAGATAGTTAACGATAGCTTCACCGTGGGCATAACGTTGCTGCCCGGTTTGGGTAAACTTTGGCAGAAAAATATACCCCATGCCAGTGAGATAACCGGTCAGGAAAACAGCGCTAAAATAACCCGCTGGCATATACCAGTAAAAGAATACATCTCCGACATTGATGTAGAGAGAATAGAAGGCCACGCCTGAACAAATCAGTGGTAAAAACAAAGTGATGATGACACGATTAACGCAAGGCTTGTCATCATCGCGGGCAAACAAAAGCTCAAGGGAACAAAATAAAAAAGGAAGAAGCCAGCAGATCATAATAAACATATCGCCCACCAGACTCATTCCTTCCCAGCCTACGGGACTCAGGTTACCGTAGAGAATGACCGCCAATATTGCCATTCCGCCCCATTGCAAAAACGCATCAGGTCGGTAAAACGAAGACTTTTTACGCGGCAGATAAAATTTCTGCATCCGTAAAAATGCCTTGCGTAAGACTCTGTTGCGTCTCCCCGTAAGAACGACCTTGTCGCCTTTACGAAATAACGCTTCCAGTAATAACTGCTCTGCGGGCAGTAATACCGCATTATTTCTGGTCGCGCCTTCATTAACACGAATCAGGATTTGCTGGTTCTTGTCATAATGATCTTCCAGATGAATTTTTCCTTTCACAATCAGATTTACGATATCGGCGCAAAAACCTTTATCGTCGTAAACCAGTTTCGCATCAAGACGTAACATGCCGGGCGTGTAATCTGGCGGAATGACATCGGTTTCAATCACATCTACCGGCGTAAATTGCGGCCTGCGCTTCCAGAGATATAACCATCCACACGCCAGGAACAGACTCGGAAAGCAAATTAACAACGATGACGTAGAGGGTAAAAGAAGATGACTGAAAATATTCGTCGTTTGTGGAGCCGGGGCATTACCAAGTAATGCGTGAGGCCAGCGGTAGAGGACCGTGAAATCTTCACGATAAAACGGATCGCGAGATTCAATTCTTCCGTCCTCAAGGATGCGGCCATTTCGATATGTGTCGCCCTCTTCTCCAGTAAAGAGAGCGATTTCGCTAAATGGATTACCCGCAATATCAGGCAACTTGAGTGAAAATAGGGTCTTATAAATTTCAAACGGCCAGTGGTTACCGGTCACGTTCCAGATTAGCAGATCAGAATCCCCCTCACGCAGGAAAGCATTTTTAACCTGATAATGAATTTGATAATGATAGTCGCCTTGAGGCAAGAAACGTTGTTTATCGCCCACGACAATACTCATTAACCCGATATGCCAGTCAAGATGCCAGGGTTCAGGAATACCATCACGGGTGACGCCAACAATATGATAGTTCAGCAGTGCAGCGTCCCCATCAGGCTGCATCCAGAGTCGCGGTAAATCACGATAAAATCCGTGCTTAATCTGCTGATTTCGCGCCTGAAAATGAATGTTCTCTTTGATGTCGAGCACCCCATTCGGTTGCAGAGTGGCTTCAACATCAAAGAGCGAGATCCCTTCTTCATAAGAAGGGATCTCCGTGTTTTTCGCATAACTCAACGAAGAGAAAAAAAGCCCAACTATCAACAGCAAAATGCAGCGATATATCCCTGCCATCATTTTCCATCCGTGGAACGCAATTTGTTATAAGAAAGGCTTCACATCACCTACGCCTTCACGCACCACGACCGGCGTATCATCGGTGAGATCAATAACCGTTGTTGGTTTCTGCCCGAGATAGCCGCCGTGAATAATCAAATCCACCTGTTTTTCCAGACGGTCTTTAATTTCTTCCGGATCGGATTCGGTAAATTCACTGCCTGGCAGCATTAGCGAAGTGGAAAGCATCGGTTCGCCCAGTGCTTCAAGCAGCGCCTGCGCAATCGGGTTAGACGGCACGCGCATACCGATGGTTTTGCGTTTTTCCTGCAACAGACGGCGTGGCACCTCCTTCGTCCCCTTCAGGATGAAGGTATAGTTGCCTGGCGTGTTGTTTTTCATCAAACGAAACGCAACGTTATCGACAAATGAATAGGTCGAGAGTTCAGAAAGATCGCGACACATCAGGGTAAAGTTGTGACCGTCCGGCAGCTGGCGAATACGACAAATACGCTCCATCGCGTTTTTATCTTCAATTTTACAGCCGAGCGCATAGCCGGAATCAGTTGGATAAACAATCACCCCGCCTTTACGCACGATCTCCACCGCCTGGTTGATCAGGCGTTGCTGCGGGTTATCAGGATGAATATAAAAAAACTGGCTCATAATTCCCTCTCTGTGGTGTTCTGCGGCTGTTCCCATAGCTGCCAGACGCCTTCAACGCCTGCGGGCAGCCAGAGTTTACGACCCAGTTCGATCCACGGGCATGGCTGATGAAAATCAGATCCTTGTGATGCCCATAAATGATGCTGACGCGCAAGTGTCGCCAGCTGGGTGCGTTCATTGGGCGATTGCTGGCACTGCGCGACTTCCATCGCGTCGCCGTGGTGTTCGGCAAAATGCGCAACCAATCTTTTCAGCCATTTAGCACTAAGATTGTACCGCCCAGGATGGGCTAGCACCGCCTTACCGCCAGAATGATGAATGACATCAATAGATTGCTCTATTGTACACCACTGTGGCGGAACGTATCCGGTTTTCCCGCGCGCCAGATACTTTTTAAAGACATCCGCCATTGAACTGGCTTTTCCGCACTCCACAAGGAAACGCGCAAAATGACCGCGCGTCACCGCACCGCCCTGCGCCAGTCGTTGCGCGCCTTCCAGTGCCCCAGGTATTTGCGCTTTTTCAAGTCTTTCGGCAATCAGCTGCGCCCGCTGATTGCGCCGTTCTGTCTGCTGCGCGAGGAACTCACACATTAGCGGATGAGTAATATCAATATTCAGCCCGACAATATGAATTTCATGATTTTCCCAGACCGTGGAAATTTCCACACCAGGAATAAGATTCAGCGCCAGTCCCGAACGTGAAATTTCCTCTCTTGCTGGTGCAATTGCAGCTGTGGTGTCATGGTCGGTGATCGCCAGGGTGCCGACGCGCATCTCGACTGCACGGTGCACCAATGCTTCTGGCGTCAGGCAGCCATCGGAAGCTGTGGTATGGCTGTGCAGGTCGTAAATCACTGCGTAATTCGTGTCGCTCAAGGCGCACTCCCGTTCTGGATAATATTTTTTGCGCCGACATCATAACGGTTCTGGCAAATATTCTGAAATGAGCTGTTGACAATTAATCATCGAACTAGTTAACTAGTACGCAAGTTCACGTAAAAAGGGTATCGACAATGAAAGCAATTTTCGTACTGAAAGGTTGGTGGCGCACTTCCTGAAACGGGCAGTGTATTCACCATGCGTAAAGCAATCAGATACCCAGCCCGCCTAATGAGCGGGCTTTTTTTTGAACAAAATTAGAGAATAACAATGCAAACACAAAAACCGACTCTCGAACTGCTAACCTGCGAAGGCGCTTATCGCGACAACCCGACTGCGCTTTTTCACCAGTTGTGTGGGGATCGTCCGGCAACGCTGCTGCTGGAATCCGCAGATATCGACAGCAAAGATGATTTAAAAAGCCTGCTGCTGGTAGACAGTGCGCTGCGCATTACAGCATTAAGTGACACTGTCACAATCCAGGCGCTTTCCGGCAATGGAGAAGCCCTGTTGACACTACTGGATAACGCCTTGCCTGCGGGTGTGGAAAATGAACAATCACCAAACTGCCGCGTACTGCGCTTCCCGCCTGTCAGTCCACTGCTGGATGAAGACGCCCGCTTATGCTCCCTTTCGGTTTTTGACGCTTTCCGCTTATTACAGAATCTGTTGAATGTACCGAAGGAAGAACGAGAAGCAATGTTCTTCGGCGGCCTGTTCTCTTATGACCTTGTGGCGGGATTTGAAAATTTACCGCAACTGTCAGCGGAAAATAGCTGCCCTGATTTCTGTTTTTATCTCGCTGAAACGCTGATGGTGATTGACCATCAGAAAAAAAGCACTCGTATTCAGGCCAGCCTGTTTGCTCCGAATGAAGAAGAAAAACAACGTCTCACTGCTCGCCTGAACGAACTACGTCAGCAACTGACCGAAGCCGCGCCGCCGCTGCCGGTGGTTTCCGTGCCGCATATGCGTTGTGAATGTAACCAGAGCGATGAAGAGTTCGGTGGTGTAGTGCGTTTGTTGCAAAAAGCGATTCGCGCCGGAGAAATTTTCCAGGTGGTGCCATCTCGCCGTTTCTCTCTGCCCTGCCCGTCACCGCTGGCAGCCTATTACGTGCTGAAAAAGAGTAATCCCAGCCCGTACATGTTTTTTATGCAGGATAATGATTTCACCCTGTTTGGCGCGTCGCCGGAAAGTTCGCTCAAGTATGACGCCACCAGCCGCCAGATTGAGATTTACCCGATTGCCGGAACACGTCCACGCGGTCGTCGTGCCGATGGTTCGCTGGACAGAGACCTCGACAGCCGCATCGAACTGGAGATGCGTACCGATCATAAAGAGCTTTCTGAACATCTGATGCTGGTGGATCTCGCCCGTAATGACCTGGCACGCATTTGCACACCCGGCAGCCGCTACGTCGCCGATCTCACCAAAGTTGACCGTTACTCTTACGTGATGCACCTAGTCTCCCGCGTTGTTGGTGAGCTGCGCCACGATCTCGACGCCCTGCACGCTTACCGCGCCTGTATGAATATGGGGACGTTAAGCGGTGCACCGAAAGTACGCGCTATGCAGTTAATTGCCGAAGCAGAAGGTCGTCGACGCGGCAGCTACGGCGGCGCGGTAGGTTATTTTACCGCGCATGGCGATCTCGACACCTGCATTGTGATCCGCTCGGCGCTGGTGGAAAACGGTATCGCCACCGTGCAAGCCGGTGCTGGCGTAGTCCTTGATTCTGTTCCGCAGTCGGAAGCCGACGAAACTCGTAATAAAGCCCGCGCTGTACTGCGCGCTATTGCCACCGCGCATCATGCACAGGAGACGTTCTAATGGCTGACATTCTGCTGCTCGATAATATCGACTCTTTTACGTACAACCTGGCAGATCAGTTGCGCAGCAATGGTCATAACGTGGTGATTTACCGCAACCATATTCCGGCGCAGACCTTAATTGAACGCCTGGCGACGATGAGCAATCCGGTGCTGATGCTTTCTCCTGGCCCCGGTGTGCCGAGCGAAGCCGGTTGTATGCCGGAACTCCTCACCCGCTTGCGTGGCAAGCTGCCAATTATTGGCATTTGCCTCGGACATCAGGCGATTGTCGAAGCTTACGGGGGCTATGTCGGTCAGGCGGGCGAAATTCTTCACGGTAAAGCGTCGAGCATTGAACATGACGGTCAGGCGATGTTTGCCGGATTAACAAACCCGCTGCCAGTGGCGCGTTATCACTCGCTGGTTGGCAGTAACATTCCGGCCGGTTTAACCATCAACGCCCATTTTAATGGCATGGTGATGGCGGTGCGTCACGATGCAGATCGCGTTTGTGGATTCCAGTTCCATCCGGAATCCATTCTTACTACCCAGGGCGCTCGCCTGCTGGAACAAACGCTGGCCTGGGCGCAGCAGAAACTAGAGCCAACCAACACGCTGCAACCGATTCTGGAAAAACTGTATCAGGCACAGACGCTTAGCCAACAAGAAAGCCACCAGCTGTTTTCAGCGGTGGTACGTGGCGAGCTGAAGCCGGAACAACTGGCGGCGGCGCTGGTGAGCATGAAAATTCGCGGTGAACACCCGAACGAGATCGCCGGGGCAGCAACCGCGCTACTGGAAAACGCCGCGCCATTCCCGCGCCCGGATTATCTGTTTGCCGATATCGTCGGTACTGGCGGTGACGGCAGCAACAGCATCAATATTTCTACCGCCAGTGCGTTTGTCGCCGCGGCCTGCGGGCTGAAAGTGGCGAAACACGGCAACCGTAGCGTCTCCAGTAAATCCGGCTCGTCGGATCTGCTGGCGGCGTTCGGTATTAATCTTGATATGAACGCCGATAAATCGCGCCAGGCGCTGGATGAGTTAGGCGTCTGTTTCCTCTTTGCGCCGAAGTATCACACCGGATTCCGCCATGCGATGCCGGTTCGCCAGCAACTGAAAACCCGCACTCTGTTCAACGTGCTGGGACCATTGATTAACCCGGCGCATCCGCCGCTGGCGCTAATTGGTGTTTATAGTCCGGAACTGGTGCTGCCGATTGCCGAAACCTTGCGCGTGCTGGGGTATCAACGCGCGGCAGTGGTGCACAGCGGCGGGATGGATGAAGTTTCATTACACGCGCCGACAATCGTTGCCGAACTACATGACGGCGAAATTAAGAGCTATCAATTGACCGCTGAAGATTTTGGCCTGACACCCTACCACCAGGAGCAATTGGCAGGCGGAACACCGGAAGAAAACCGTGACATTTTAACACGCTTGTTACAAGGTAAAGGCGACGCCGCCCATGAAGCAGCCGTCGCGGCGAATGTCGCCATGTTAATGCGCCTGCATGGCCATGAAGATCTGCAAGCCAATGCGCAAACCGTTCTTGAGGTACTGCGCAGTGGTTCCGCTTACGACAGAGTCACCGCACTGGCGGCACGAGGGTAAATGATGCAAACCGTTTTAGCGAAAATCGTCGCAGACAAGGCGATTTGGGTAGAAACCCGCAAAGAGCAGCAACCGCTGGCCAGTTTTCAGAATGAGGTTCAGCCGAGCACGCGACATTTTTATGATGCACTTCAGGGCGCACGCACGGCGTTTATTCTGGAGTGTAAAAAAGCGTCGCCGTCAAAAGGCGTGATCCGTGATGATTTCGATCCGGCACGCATTGCCGCCATTTATAAACATTACGCTTCGGCAATTTCAGTGCTGACTGATGAGAAATATTTTCAGGGGAGCTTTGATTTCCTCCCCATCGTCAGCCAAATCGCCCCGCAGCCGATTTTATGTAAAGACTTCATTATCGATCCTTACCAGATCTATCTGGCGCGCTATTACCAGGCCGATGCCTGCTTATTAATGCTTTCAGTACTGGATGACGAACAATATCGCCAGCTTGCAGCCGTCGCCCACAGTCTGGAGATGGGTGTGCTGACCGAAGTCAGTAATGAAGAGGAACTGGAGCGCGCCATTGCATTGGGGGCAAAGGTCGTTGGCATCAACAACCGCGATCTGCGCGATTTGTCGATTGATCTCAACCGTACCCGCGAGCTTGCGCCGAAACTGGGGCACAACGTGACGGTAATCAGCGAATCCGGCATCAATACTTACGCTCAGGTGCGCGAGTTAAGCCACTTCGCTAACGGCTTTCTGATTGGTTCGGCGTTGATGGCCCATGACGATTTGAACGCCGCCGTGCGTCGGGTGTTGCTGGGTGAGAATAAAGTATGTGGCCTGACACGTGGGCAAGATGCTAAAGCAGCTTATGACGCGGGCGCGATTTACGGTGGGTTGATTTTTGTTGCGACATCACCGCGTTGCGTCAACGTTGAACAGGCGCAGGAAGTGATGGCTGCAGCACCGTTGCAGTATGTTGGCGTGTTCCGCAATCACGATATTGCCGATGTGGCGGACAAAGCTAAGGTGTTATCGCTGGCGGCAGTGCAACTGCATGGTAATGAAGATCAGCTGTATATCGACAATCTGCGTGAGGCTCTGCCAGCACACGTCGCCATCTGGAAGGCTTTAAGTGTCGGTGAAACTCTTCCCGCGCGCGATTTTCAGCACATCGATAAATATGTATTCGACAACGGTCAGGGCGGGAGCGGACAACGTTTCGACTGGTCACTATTAAATGGTCAATCGCTTGGCAACGTTCTGCTGGCGGGGGGCTTAGGCGCAGATAACTGCGTGGAAGCGGCACAAACCGGCTGCGCCGGGCTTGATTTTAATTCTGCTGTAGAGTCGCAACCGGGTATCAAAGACGCACGTCTTTTGGCCTCGGTTTTCCAGACGCTGCGCGCATATTAAGGAAAGGAACAATGACAACATTACTTAACCCCTATTTTGGTGAGTTTGGCGGCATGTACGTGCCACAAATCCTGATGCCTGCTCTGCGCCAGCTGGAAGAAGCTTTTGTCAGCGCGCAAAAAGATCCTGAATTTCAGGCTCAGTTCAACGACCTGCTGAAAAACTATGCCGGGCGTCCAACCGCGCTGACCAAATGCCAGAACATTACAGCCGGGACGAACACCACGCTGTATCTGAAGCGCGAAGATTTGCTGCACGGCGGCGCGCATAAAACTAACCAGGTGCTCGGTCAGGCTTTACTGGCGAAGCGGATGGGTAAAACTGAAATTATTGCCGAAACCGGTGCCGGTCAGCATGGCGTGGCGTCGGCCCTTGCCAGCGCCCTGCTCGGCCTGAAATGCCGAATTTATATGGGTGCCAAAGACGTTGAACGCCAGTCGCCCAACGTTTTCCGGATGCGCTTAATGGGTGCGGAAGTGATCCCGGTACATAGCGGTTCCGCGACCCTGAAAGATGCCTGTAATGAGGCGCTACGCGACTGGTCCGGCAGTTATGAAACCGCGCACTATATGCTGGGTACCGCAGCTGGCCCGCATCCTTACCCGACCATTGTGCGTGAGTTTCAGCGGATGATTGGCGAAGAAACGAAAGCGCAGATTCTGGAAAGAGAAGGTCGCCTGCCGGATGCCGTTATCGCCTGTGTTGGCGGTGGTTCGAATGCCATCGGTATGTTTGCAGATTTCATCAACGAAACCGACGTCGGCCTGATTGGTGTGGAGCCTGGCGGCCACGGTATCGAAACTGGCGAGCACGGCGCACCGTTAAAACATGGTCGCGTGGGCATCTATTTCGGTATGAAAGCGCCGATGATGCAAACCGAAGACGGGCAAATTGAAGAGTCTTACTCCATTTCTGCCGGGCTGGATTTCCCGTCCGTCGGCCCGCAACATGCGTATCTCAACAG
Organism: Escherichia sp. E.sYA108; assembly: GCF_011754335.1. Lineage (NCBI taxonomy): Bacteria > Pseudomonadati > Pseudomonadota > Gammaproteobacteria > Enterobacterales > Enterobacteriaceae > Escherichia > Escherichia sp. E.sYA108. The sequence continues at coordinate 2,781,202 of NZ_JAAQVZ010000001.1, forward strand.
CACTGGACGCGCTGATTACGTGTCTATTACCGACGATGAAGCCCTGGAAGCCTTTAAAACGCTTTGCCTGCATGAAGGGATCATCCCGGCGCTGGAATCCTCCCACGCCCTGGCCCATGCGCTGAAAATGATGCGCGAAAATCCGGAAAAAGAGCAGCTACTGGTGGTTAACCTTTCCGGTCGCGGCGATAAAGACATCTTCACCGTTCACGATATTTTGAAAGCACGAGGGGAAATCTGATGGAACGCTACGAATCTCTGTTTGCCCAGTTGAAGGAGCGCAAAGAAGGCGCATTCGTTCCTTTCGTCACCCTCGGTGATCCGGGCATTGAGCAGTCGTTGAAAATTATCGATACGCTAATTGAAGCCGGTGCTGACGCGCTGGAGTTAGGCATCCCCTTCTCCGACCCACTGGCGGATGGCCCGACGATTCAAAACGCCACACTGCGTGCTTTTGCGGCGGGAGTAACCCCGGCGCAGTGCTTTGAGATGCTGGCACTCATTCGCCAGAAGCACCCGACCATTCCCATCGGCCTTTTGATGTATGCCAACCTGGTGTTTAACAAAGGCATTGATGAGTTTTATGCCGAGTGCGAGAAAGTCGGCGTCGATTCGGTGCTGGTTGCCGATGTGCCCGTGGAAGAGTCCGCGCCCTTCCGCCAGGCCGCGTTGCGTCATAATGTCGCACCTATCTTTATTTGCCCGCCGAATGCCGACGATGATTTGCTGCGCCAGATAGCCTCTTACGGACGTGGTTACACCTATTTGCTGTCGCGAGCGGGCGTGACCGGCGCAGAAAACCGCGCCGCGTTACCCCTCAATCATCTGGTTGCGAAGCTGAAAGAGTACAACGCTGCGCCTCCATTGCAGGGATTTGGTATTTCCGCCCCGGATCAGGTAAAAGCCGCGATTGATGCAGGAGCTGCGGGCGCGATTTCTGGTTCGGCCATCGTTAAAATCATCGAGCAACATATTAATGAGCCAGAGAAAATGCTGGCGGCACTGAAAGCTTTTGTACAACCGATGAAAGCGGCGACGCGCAGTTAATTCCGCAGCCGCCAGTTCCGCTGGCGGCATTTTAACTTTCTTTAACGAAGCCGGAAAAATCCTAAATTCATTTATTATTTATCTTTTTACCGTTTCGCTTACCCCTGTCGAACGTCAACTTACGTCTTTTTTCCGCCCAACAGTAATATAATCAAACAAATTAATCTCGCAACATAACACCAGTAAAATCAATAATTTTCTCTAAGTCACTTATTCCTCAGGCAATTGTTAATACATCCAGAACGTTCCTCAAAATATATTTTTCCACTTTCTTCTCGTTACGCTTAATTTGACTAATTCTCATTAACAACTAATTTTAATGAGTGTCGACACACAACACTCATATTAATGAAACTATTCACCTGCTTTCAGATACATACAGCGCAGAAAAACAATTAACCCGGGCGCTGGCAAAACTCGCAAGAGCAACATCAAACGAAAAATTAAGTCAGGCTTTTCATGCGCACCTCGAGGAAACACATGGACAGATTGAACGTATTGATCAAATTGTGGAATCAGAATCGAATCTGAAAATTAAGCGCATGAAATGTGTGGCAATGGAAGGTCTTATTGAAGAAGCTGATGAGGTCATCGAAAGTACCGAGAAAAACGAAGTGCGTGATGCCGCACTGATTGCCGCAGCACAGAAAGTCGAGCATTATGAGATTGCCAGTTACGGGACATTAGCGACGCTGGCTGAACAATTAGGTTATCGTAAAGCAGCGAAGCTTCTGAAAGATACCCTGGAAGAAGAAAAGGCCACCGACATCAAATTGACTGATCTGGCCCTTAATAACGTAAATAAGAAAGCCGAAAATAAAGCCTGAAATATGAACTTTAACTTTTAGTCATTTTATAAAGAGGACATTTTCATGAATCGTATTGAACATTATCATGACTGGTTACGTGACGCCCACGCAATGGAAAAGCAAGCCGAATCAATGCTTGAATCCATGGCCAGTCGTATAGATAATTATCCTGAACTACGCGCTCGTATTGAACAACATCTTAGTGAAACCAAAAACCAGATTGTTCAACTGGAAACTATTCTTGATCGTAATGACATTTCACGTTCAGTCATTAAAGATTCCATGAGTAAAATGGCTGCACTTGGGCAGTCAATCGGTGGTATATTCCCTTCTGATGAAATAGTCAAAGGCTCTATTAGCGGATATGTCTTCGAGCAATTTGAAATCGCCTGTTATACCTCACTCTTAGCAGCAGCAAAAAATGCCGGTGATACAGCTTCAATTCCAACCATCGAAGCGATTTTAAATGAGGAAAAGCACATGGCCGACTGGCTAATTCAGCATATTCCGCAAACAACTGAGAAATTCTTAATTCGCTCTGAAACTGATGGCGTAGAAGCGAAGAAATAATACCCTTTATACCATGTCCTTATTGACCCCGTAATTACGGGGTCATTTTTGTGCGGAATTAAAAACGATATCCTGCTGAGAACATAAACACCCACGGATCGAGGCGTACGCTATCGTGTTGCTGTGCACCGCCCAGTTTATAATTGGCAGTGGTATCAATATCCATGTACCAGACTGACATGTTAACCAACCAGTCACGGTTAATCAGATAATCAACCCCCACCTGCCCGGCAGCTCCCCAGGAGTCTTTCAGACTGAGATCGGAAAGCCCCGCCTCTTTGCCATGATCGTTAAATCCATTATCAAAGAAGGTGGTGTAGTTAATACCTGCACCAACGTAAGGACGGAATTTGCTGCTGGCATCACCAAAATACCACTGCGCCATCAGTGTTGGCGGCAGATGATGAACGGTTGCAATATCGCCGGTCGCCCGGGTGCCGATTTTATGGCGGAACGGCGTTGCTGCCAGTAATTCCACACCAATGTTGTCGGTCGCCATATAAGTAAACGTCAGGCCCAGTTGAGTGTTATTGGTCACGCTGAATCCACCCAGACTTCCTAACGTACCACCAGCACCTTCTGTTGGACGTACGGTTGCAGAACCTGCACGCATAAAAAATTCGCCGGCTTCATGCGCAAAGGCACTGCCAGAGAGAAGAGTTGCTACTGCCAAAGCCGCCACTGTTAACTTTTTCATATCCGCTCCGTCGTTATGGTTATAAAAACGTGACGAATATACCCACATTGGGGTAACAAATGATCCTACACAGATCACATTACATATGGTAATTCACCATTTATTGATCTGGATTAATTTAGAAGTTGCATTGAAAATCCTGGTTAATGTGATTTAAATCAATTTTTAAATATTTTCGCTACGCAAATATTAACTCGCTCGCCACTTGCAGCGGTTTACCCACGCCTGAAGGCCAGCAATTACCTCCGCTTTACAAAGATATGCTTTTCCATACAAGACCTGATGCTGCCACCCGGGGCTTAACCAGGGTACAATTGCCCGCTAATTAACACCTGCATAAAACTCAAGGAGAGTGCATGTCTATCACGGCGCAGTCCGTATACCGTGACACCGGAAATTTCTTCCGTAATCAATTTATGACCATTCTGTTGATATCGTTGCTATGTGCGTTTATCACAGTGGTGTTAGGGCATGTTTTCTCACCCAGTGATGCACAGCTTGCGCAGCTCAATGACGGCGTACCCGTTAGCGGCAGTAGTGGGTTGTTCGACCTGGTTCAGAATATGTCACCGGAACAGCAACAAATTTTGCTGCAGGCTTCAGCGGCGTCCACTTTTTCAGGATTAATCGGTAACGCCATTCTCGCCGGGGGCGTAATATTAATTATCCAGCTGGTGTCTGCGGGTCAGAGAGTCAGTGCGCTGCGAGCTATTGGTGCCAGTGCGCCGATATTGCCAAAGTTATTTATTCTGATTTTTCTGACTACCCTTTTAGTACAGATTGGCATCATGCTGGTGGTCGTTCCGGGAATTATCATGGCCATTTTACTGGCTCTGGCACCGGTGATGCTGGTACAGGACAAAATGGGCGTTTTTGCCTCGATGCGTAGCAGTATGCGGCTGACATGGGCGAATATGCGTCTGGTGGCACCCGCAGTACTGAGCTGGTTGCTGGCAAAAACACTGTTGCTGCTTTTTGCCTCTTCTTTTGCCGCATTAACCCCGGAAATTGGTGCCGTACTGGCGAACACCTTGAGCAACCTGATTTCAGCCGTATTGCTCATCTATCTGTTCCGCCTGTATATGTTGATTCGCCAATAACCTTAAGCATTTGATTACGGAATCGTAAAATGAAGCAGTTTCTTGATTTTTTACCGCTGGTTGTCTTTTTCGCGTTTTACAAGATTTATGACATCTATGCGGCTACTGCGGCGCTCATCGTCGCCACGGCGATTGTGCTTATATATAGCTGGGTTCGCTTTCGTAAGGTTGAGAAGATGGCCCTGATCACTTTTGTTCTGGTGGTCGTCTTCGGTGGCTTAACGCTGTTCTTCCACAATGATGAGTTTATTAAATGGAAGGTTACTGTCATTTATGCCCTGTTTGCGGGTGCCCTGTTAGTCAGCCAATGGGTGATGAAAAAGCCGCTAATTCAGCGGATGCTGGGTAAAGAACTCACCCTGCCGCAATCGGTATGGTCGAAGCTGAATCTGGCCTGGGCTGTTTTCTTTATCCTTTGCGGCCTGGCAAACATCTACATCGCATTCTGGCTGCCGCAAAATATTTGGGTCAACTTTAAAGTCTTTGGCCTGACCGCCCTTACCTTAATCTTCACATTGTTAAGCGGTATCTATATCTACCGCCACATGCCGCAGGAAGATAAATCCTAACCAGACTGCCAGTCCCTCGGGGCTGGCGCTGTATCTCCTCTGTTCTCCTCAGGAAAATCATAGTAGCATCGCGCCTGTGATTTTCCTTTTAAGTCGGTTTTACCATGTCTACAACACATAACGTCCCTCAGGGCGATCTTGTTTTACGTACTTTAGCCATGCCCGCCGATACCAATGCCAATGGTGACATCTTTGGTGGTTGGTTAATGTCACAAATGGATATTGGCGGCGCTATTCTGGCGAAAGAAATTGCCCATGGTCGTGTAGTGACCGTGCGGGTTGAAGGAATGACTTTCTTACGGCCGGTTGCGGTCGGCGATGTGGTGTGCTGCTATGCACGCTGTGTCCAGAAAGGGACGACATCAGTCAGCATTAATATTGAAGTGTGGGTGAAAAAAGTGGCGTCTGAACCAATCGGGCAACGCTATAAAGCAACAGAAGCATTATTTAAGTATGTCGCGGTTGATCCCGAAGGAAAACCTCGCGCCTTACCCGTTGAGTAATAATCAAAAGCCTCCGGTCGGAGGCTTTTGACTTTATGCTTACTGAATTTCGGTAGTGCCGTTAATTTTAAACAGGATATTCACCACAATCCCACTGCCTGGCTTACCCGGCTCATAACGCCATCTGCGCATCGCATTTTTCACCTCACGCTCAAACATGTTTGCAGGCTTGGCTGAGAGGATTTGTACGTTATCCACGCGACCATCTGGCGTGACATCAAATTTAACTTTAACCTGCCCTTCAATGCGCAATGCCTGTGCTCGTGCCGGATACTGCGGCTGATTACGGCTTAATGCGCGTGGTCCTGAAGCCACACTGGTAACCGGCTTGCTGGTTGCAGCCGTTGCCGTACTTGATGTCGGGCGCGCGGGTGCCGTATTTTCAAACGGTGATGCCGGACGCGACTCTACGGGTTTGACATCGCGTTTTGGCTGCTCCACCTTTTTCACCGGCTTCGGTTTTGGCTTAGGTTTCGGCTTCGGCTTTTCAATGACCACCGGAGCTTCTTTTGGCGGTTCAGGGATCGGCTCAGGTTCCGGTTCTGGCTCTACCACCGGCTCCGGTGGTGGCTGAACGGCTTGTGGCGGTTCAAGATCAGCAGGCGCAACCATCGTGACAGAAATCGGCTGCGCAGGCGCAGGTAGTTCAATAACCTGATGTACCGAGGTATAGAGCAAACCCGCCACAACAGCACCATGAATGCAGACCGAAAGTAACGTCGGCCAGGGGAAGCGGCGAGGTAAATCAAGGGTCATTGAAGTCATAATCATTTCAGTAGAAAAACCAGGCCCCGATTTTAAATGCAAATAGCAATCATATTCAATAAGGCAAGACGATCAGGATCAGTGAAAATGTCATTTTTGGCGTAATTGACCTTACTTTATGCATGGTCTTAACAAAGACATCATCTTTCCGTTGCAGATCTTCGCCCTTTCAAATAACGTACTTTACAACTTTCCCGAACAAGGAGTTGTGCCTGTGTTGTATGTTATTTACGCTCAAGACAAAGCTGATAGCCTCGAAAAACGCCTTTCCGTTCGTCCGGCACATTTAGCACGTTTACAGTTACTGCATGATGAAGGTCGTTTGTTGACCGCCGGTCCAATGCCAGCGGTAGACAGTAACGATCCAGGGGCTGCGGGATTTACTGGCTCAACCGTTATTGCTGAATTTGAGTCGCTGGAAGCAGCTCAGGCTTGGGCCGATGCTGACCCGTACGTAGCGGCAGGAGTCTATGAACACGTTTCAGTGAAACCATTTAAGAAAGTGTTCTGAATAGAAATTCAATATTTAAGGGCACGGTTTTTGCAACCGTGTTCTTGTTTGGCCTTTCCTTATAGGTCGGTCAGTGCATTCACCACCACAAGCAGATAATAACTTTATCTGTATTTCTTTATATGATGTGAACATATTCAGGAAAATGCCCTTTCCTGACGCAGAGTTGCTCACTCAAAACCTTTGATTACTGCGGATAAAGTCATCTACTATTGTTTAACACATTCACGCGCTGCATGTATGTTCAGAAAATGTGCACGTTGAGATAATTAAACAAAATTGTGGTTACAGAGGTATCAGTGAGTCACTGGACTACATTCAAACAAACAGCAACAAAGTTATGGGTGACCCTACGGCACGACATTCTCGCGCTGGCCGTCTTTTTAAATGGATTGCTTATTTTTAAAACAATCTATGGTATGTCGGTCAATTTGCTTGATATTTTCCATATCAAAGCATTTTCAGAGCTGGATCTCTCCTTGCTGGCAAACGCCCCACTATTTATGCTCGGCGTATTTCTTGTCCTGAACTCCATTGGCTTACTGTTCCGGGCAAAGCTCGCATGGGCAATCAGTATCATTTTGTTGTTGATAGCGCTAATTTACACTCTGCATTTTTATCCCTGGCTGAAATTTAGTATTGGATTTTGCATTTTTACGCTGGTGTTTTTGCTGATACTGCGCAAAGACTTCTCCCACAGTAGCGCAGCAGCCGGGACAATTTTCGCATTTATTAGTTTCACGACGTTACTGTTTTACTCCACTTACGGTGCGCTTTATTTAAGCGAAGGTTTTAATCCGCGAATAGAAAGTTTGATGACCGCGTTCTATTTTTCGATAGAAACCATGTCAACCGTCGGCTATGGCGATATTGTCCCTGTTTCTGAATCAGCACGATTGTTCACTATTTCGGTCATTATTTCCGGCATTACCGTTTTTGCCACATCTATGACCTCAATTTTTGGTCCGCTTATCCGCGGGGGATTCAACAAACTTGTAAAAGGAAACAATCATACAATGCATCGTAAAGATCATTTTATTGTTTGCGGACATTCGATTCTCGCCATCAATACGATTCTGCAACTGAATCAACGCGGACAAAACGTAACGGTTATCAGCAACTTGCCTGAAGATGATATCAAGCAACTTGAGCAACGCTTAGGCGATAACGCCGATGTTATCCCCGGTGACAGTAATGACAGTTCAGTGTTAAAGAAAGCGGGAATCGATCGTTGCCGGGCCATTCTGGCGCTGAGTGATAACGATGCAGATAACGCGTTTGTTGTACTCTCGGCAAAAGATATGAGCAGTGATGTCAAAACAGTTCTCGCCGTCAGTGATAGCAAAAACCTGAATAAGATTAAGATGGTACATCCGGATATCATCCTCTCACCACAACTGTTTGGCAGCGAAATTCTGGCGCGAGTTTTAAATGGTGAAGAGATTAATAATGATATGCTCGTTTCAATGTTGTTGAACTCCGGTCATGGCATTTTCAGCGATAACGATGAACAAGAAACGAAAGCTGACAGTAAAGAATCGGCGCAAAAATAGAGTTTAAAGACGGAAGAGTAAACTTATTGGGCACCGCAATGGTGCCCAGTACATTTAGATATTGTAGATCGCAAACAATAACGAGTTACGCTGTTTGTTTAGAATGCACTTCCTGATGCTGTGGATACGCATATTTCGGCGCGACTGCCCCTCAAGCCAACGCGATTTACGTCGGCTAGCCTGACGCTGCATGCGCCAGCGCCCCACTTCCGTTCTACTCCGCTTCATGTTAACTACTCTATGCAACAACAGAATGGTCATTATACCCCCGCCCCTGACGCTGACCAGTGCTTTTCCCGCGTTTTTATTTGCCAGATGAATCCATATGCGTAAACTCATAACAATGCGCTTTCAAAAGGATTTCTAATCTATGACAACCGTTTATACGTTGGTGAGTTGGTTGGCCATTCTGGGATACTGGTTGCTCATTGCAGGCGTAACTTTACGCATTCTAATGAAACGACGCGCAGTTCCCTCCGCGATGGCCTGGCTGTTGATTATTTACATTCTGCCGTTAGTCGGAATTATTGCCTATCTTGCCGTTGGCGAGCTCCATTTAGGCAAACGCCGCGCTGAGCGCGCCAGAGCGATGTGGCCTTCCACCGCAAAATGGCTTAACGACCTTAAAGCCTGTAAGCATATCTTCGCCGAAGAAAATAGCAGTGTCGCTGCGCCATTATTCAAGCTTTGCGAGCGTCGTCAGGGGATCGCTGGGGTCAAAGGGAATCAGCTACAACTGATGACCGAGTCAGATGATGTGATGCAGGCGTTAATCCGCGACATCCAGCTCGCGCGCCATAATATTGAGATGGTGTTTTATATCTGGCAGCCCGGCGGCATGGCGGACCAGGTGGCTGAATCATTAATGGCCGCTGCACGGCGTGGTATTCATTGCCGATTGATGCTCGACTCCGCCGGGAGTGTGGCTTTTTTCCGCAGCCCGTGGCCCGAGCTAATGCGTAATGCCGGTATTGAAGTTGTCGAAGCCTTAAAGGTCAATCTGATGCGTGTGTTTTTACGCCGTATGGACCTGCGCCAACATCGCAAGATGATCATGATCGATAATTACATCGCGTACACCGGCAGCATGAATATGGTCGACCCTCGCTACTTCAAACAAGATGCGGGCGTAGGGCAATGGATTGATCTGATGGCGCGTATGGAAGGCCCCATCGCCACCGCGATGGGGATTATTTATTCCTGCGACTGGGAGATTGAAACCGGGAAACGTATTCTGCCGCCGCCACCAGATGTCAATATTATGCCGTTTGAGCAGGCCAGCGGTCACACCATTCACACAATTGCTTCTGGCCCCGGCTTTCCGGAAGATCTCATTCACCAGGCATTATTGACTGCTGCTTATTCGGCTCGTGAATATTTGATCATGACAACGCCCTATTTTGTGCCAAGCGATGATTTACTTCATGCGATTTGCACGGCGGCGCAGCGCGGGGTGGATGTCAGTATTATCCTTCCGCGAAAAAATGACTCGATGCTGGTCGGCTGGGCCAGTCGCGCATTCTTTACAGAACTGCTGGCTGCTGGGGTTAAAATTTATCAGTTTGAAGGCGGGTTACTGCATACCAAGAGCGTGCTGGTCGATGGTGAACTAAGTCTGGTTGGCACCGTTAACCTTGATATGCGTAGTCTGTGGCTAAATTTCGAGATTACCCTGGCAATCGACGATAAAGGTTTTGGTGCAGACCTCGCCGCCGTTCAGGACGATTATATTTCGCGTTCTCGTCTGCTCGATGCCCGTTTATGGCTAAAACGTCCATTATGGCAACGTGTCGCCGAGCGACTGTTTTACTTCTTCAGCCCGTTGCTGTAAAACGTCGCCAACAGAGGTTAAACAGGTAGTGACTATGGATATGGATCTAAACAATCGCCTGACTGAAGATGAAACGCTTGAGCAGGCCTACGATATTTTTCTCGAACTGGCTGCCGACAATCTCGATCCAGCTGATGTTCTGCTGTTCAATCTTCAGTTTGAAGAGCGCGGCGGCGCGGAGTTATTCGATCCGGCGGAAGACTGGCAGGAACATGTTGATTTCGATTTGAACCCGGACTTTTTTGCCGAAGTGGTGATTGGTCTGGCGGACAGTGAAGATGGTGAAATCAACGATGTTTTCGCGCGCATTCTGTTATGCCGCGAAAAAGATCACAAACTTTGCCATATCATCTGGCGGGAATAAATAATCGCTTTTGGCGTGAATAAGGGCTGACAACTGTCAGCCCTTATTGCTTTTAAAGCGGATCGACTTTCAGGCAAGAAACGGCGTGTCTGAAACTCCCTTCCAGCACAGGACGTGTTTTGGCGCACTCCGGACCGGCAATCGGACAACGGGTACGGAAAACACAACCGGAAGGCGGGTTGATCGGCGACGGTAATTCCCCTTCCAGTAACTGGATGGTTTTGTTCTTCTCCAGATCCGGATCAGGTATGGGGACTGCCGACATCAATGCCCTGGTGTAAGGATGTAGCGGATTGTGGTAGACCTCATCATAGGTCCCCAGTTCTACCGCATGGCCGAGATACATCACCAGCACACGATCGGAAATGTGTTTTACCACGGCCAGGTCGTGAGCGATAAAAATTAATGACAATCCCATCTCACGTTGCAACTGCTGGAGCAGGTTGACCACCTGCGCCTGAATTGACACGTCCAGCGCCGACACCGGCTCATCACAGATAATCAGCTTCGGTTCAAGAATAAGAGCACGAGCAATCCCGATACGCTGGCACTGCCCACCGGAGAACTCATGCGGATAGCGGTTAATCAGATTAGGCAACAAACCGACTTTCAGCATCATCGCCTTCACGCGCTCACGAACTTCCTGGCGTGACATTTTCGGATGATAAGTACGCAGTGGTTCAGCGATGATCTCGCCGATGGTCATACGCGGGTTCAGTGATGCCAACGGATCCTGGAAAATCATCTGAATATCACTGCGTACGGCACGCCATTCATCGGGCTTCATGCCCAGCAACTCTTTACCTAACCAGGCCACATGACCGTCGGTCGCTTTAACCAAGCCAATGATGGCGCGAGCAAAGGTGGACTTCCCGCATCCCGATTCCCCTACCACACCTAATGTTTCCCCTTCATACAGGCGAAGAGTTACACCATCGACGGCTTTGAGCGTTTTCGGCGGTTGCCAGAACCACTGTTTGCCATCTTTGATTTCAAAGTGCACTTTCAGATCGGCGATTTCGAGGAGGACTTTTCTTCCTTCGGTTACAGCATTCATAACAGTTCCTCCACTGGTTTAAAGCAAGCACGCAGACGGCCAGGCGTAAACTCTTCCAGCGGCGGTGCGCTACTACAAATTTCCATCGCATGCGGACAACGTGGCTGGAACGGGCAACCTTTCGGTAATCGCAGCAGGTTTGGCGGATTACCCGGAATAGTCAACATTGTTTCACCTTCCGCATCGAGACGCGGCACCGCGTTGAGCAAACCGATAGAATAAGGATGTACGGGTTGATAAAAGACATCGCGCGCGTTGCCATATTCCATCGTGCGCCCGGCGTACATTACCAGCACTTTGTCGCAGATCCCCGCCACCACGCCAAGATCGTGGGTAATCATAATGATGGCGGTATTAAATTCCCGCTTCAGTTCATTCAATAGCGTCATGATCTGCGCCTGTACGGTGACGTCCAGCGCAGTAGTGGGTTCATCCGCAATCAGCAGCTTAGGTCGACATAGCAATGCCATCGCAATCATGACTCGCTGACGCATGCCGCCAGAAAATTCGTGCGGGTACATTTTCATGCGTTTACGCGCTTCCGGCATTTTTACCGCATCGAGCATCCGCACCGATTCTTCAAACGCCTCAGCTTTGCTCATATTCTTATGCAGCATCAGCACTTCCATCAACTGCTCACCGACGCGCATATAGGGATTCAACGAAGTCATTGGGTCCTGAAAAATCATTGAGATTTGTTCAGCTCGCAGTTTATTGAGTTCACGCTCTGGCAAATTGAGGATTTCACGCCCATTGAAGGTTGCCGATCCGCCAATACGTCCGTTGGCAGCCAACAGGCCCATCAACGCAAATGCGGTTTGCGATTTGCCCGAACCAGACTCACCTACGATGCCCAGCGTTTCTCCGGCACGTAGCGAAAAATTCAAATCATTGACCGCCGTGACGTCGCCATCCGGGGTACTAAAGGTGACACGCAAATCTTTCACGTTCAGCAGTGCGTCAGCCTGTTGTTGTGCGAGCGGCACAGTTGCAGTTTCAATTACGCTCATGGCTGCACTCCTTAACGATCTTTCGGGTCGAGGGCATCACGCAAGCCATCGCCGATAAAGTTGAAACAAAACAGCGTTACCACGAGGAATCCCGCAGGGAACAACAGTAACCATGGAGAGACTTCCATCGAGTTCGCGCCATCACTCAGCAATGCACCCCAGCTGCTTAACGGCTCTTGCGTACCTAATCCCAGGAAGCTAAGGAAAGATTCAAAGAGGATCATGCTGGGCACCAGAAGCGACGCATAGACCACCACCACACCGAGTACGTTCGGCACAATGTGGCGAATAACAATGCCCGGCGTCGATACACCGCCAACTTGTGCCGCCTCAATAAACTCTTTGCGCTTCAGACTCAGGGTTTGCCCACGCACAATACGAGCCATATCCAGCCAGGAAACCATGCCAATCGCCACGAAAATCAGCAGGATGTTTTGACCGAAAAAGGTCACCAGCAAAATGACGAAGAACATGAATGGGAAGGAGTTGAGGATTTCCAGCAGACGCATCATTACCGAATCCACTTTACCGCCCAGATAACCGGAAAGCGAACCATAAAGTGTCCCCACGACCACTGCCACCAGTGCCGCAGCAACACCGACCATGAGTGAGATACGCCCGCCAATCGCAACGCGCACAAGCAGGTCGCGACCGGATGAGTCAGTACCAAAGTAGTGACCGGACTCCATATCCGGGGCGCTGGACATCATCGCCCAGTCAGTATCGTCATAGGCAAACTGCGAAAGCATCGGTGCCAAGATTACAAATAACGCGATCAGCACCAGCACTATCAGACTGGCAACCGCCGCACGGTTATGCATAAAACGTCGACGTGCGTCCTGCCACAAGCTGCGCCCTTCGACCTCCAGCTTTTCACTGAAATTTTCCAGCGTCTCGCTGTTTTTCTTACTTAACATCATCGCGAGCTCCAGTATCAGTAACGGATTTTCGGGTCGATAACCGCATATAGCACATCGACAATGGCATTAAACAAAATGGTTAACGCGCCAACCAGAATGGTCAGACTTAACACTAAGGAATAGTCACGGTTCAATGCGCCATTAACGAACAATTGCCCAATCCCCGGTAAACCATAAATGGTTTCGATGACCATCGAACCGGTAATAATGCCGACAAATGCGGGCCCCATATAGGAGAGCACGGGTAACAGAGCAGGTTTTAATGCGTGGCGTAAAATGATCCGCCGCATAGGTAACCCTTTCGCCCGGGCAGTACGAATAAAGTTGGAGTGTAAAACCTCAATCATAGAGCCACGGGTAATACGCGCAATACTGGCGATATAGGCGAGTGATAACGCCACCATTGGCAATATCATGAATTTAAGCGCTCCACCATTCCAGCCACCGCCCGGCAGCCAATGCAAAATGATCGCAAATATCATGACTAATAATGGCGCAACCACAAAACTGGGGATAACAACCCCGGTCATTGCCAGCCCCATCACGGTATAGTCCCATTTGGTGTTTTGCTTTAATGCGGCAATAACGCCAGCACTAACACCCAGTATTACCGCAAGAAAAAATGCTGCGGCTCCCAGTTTGGCAGAAACGGGAAAACTGGATGCAACCAGGTCATTGACCGAATAATCTTTATACTTAAACGATGGACCGAAATCGCCATGCGCCAGTTGTTTCAGGTAGCTGAAATACTGTGTCATGATCGGATCATTAAGATGATATTTCGCTTCGATATTGGCCATCACTTCCGGTGGTAAAGTACGTTCGCCGGTAAAAGGACTGCCCGGCGCGAGGCGCATCATAAAGAACGAAATAGTAATAAGAATAAATAGCGTCGGAATCGCTTCCAGACAGCGACGTAGAATAAATTTTAACATTGCCCTACCTTCTGGCCTGTGCCTTCTGTAATGCGATAAAAATCAGACACCGTGGAGCAGGACACTCCTGCCCCACGTATTGCCATTAGTGCTTCACAATGTACATATTCCGGGTGTAGATATTATCCAGCGGATCTTTGCCGGTATAGCCACCAACCCACGGTTTCACCAAACGCGCATTCACGTAGTAATAAACAGGAACAATGGCCGAATCCTTATCCAGCTGTTGTTCTGCTTTAGTGTACAGAGCTGTACGCTGCGCCTCGTCAGTCACTTTCAGCGTTTCCGCCATAATGCTGTCAAAGGCCGGGCTCTTATAATGCGCGGTATTCATTGAGCTGTTCGACAGCATGGTGTTCAGGAAGGAAGTTGGTTCGTTGTAGTCTGCACACCAGCCTGCACGGGCCACATCAAAAGTGCCCTGGTGACGGGTGTCGAGGAACGTTTTCCACTCCTGGTTAACCAGTTTGACGTTTACACCAATGTTTTTCTTCCACAATGAAGAGGCAGCAATCGCCAGCTTTTTATGCAGATCGGAGGTGTTATACAACAGGTTGATGGTCAACGGTTTGTCTGCGGTATAACCCGCTTCAGCCAGCAGTTTTTTCGCTTCTTCGTTACGTTTTTCCTGGCTCCAGCCAAACCATTCCGGCTGAGTCAATTTTGCGCCATCAGTATATGGTGGAGTGTAACCATAGGCGGGCATGTCGCCCTGCGCTTTCACTTTATTAACAATGATATCGCGGTCCATACCCAGTTTCAGTGCGGTACGCACACGCACGTCATTAAATGGCGGTTTCTGGTTGTTAATTTCGTAATAGTAAGTGCACAGGTATGGATCAACGTGAACTTCGTCCGGGATCTCTTTTTTCAGCTTCTGGAACAATTCGATCGGCATGTTGTTATAAGTCATGTCGATTTCACCACTACGGTAGCGGTTGACATCGGTAACTTCAGAAGCAATAGGCAAATAGGTTACCTGGTTAATAACGGTTTTCGCGTTGTTCCAGTAGGTCGGGCTGCGTTCAAGAACGATTCGTTCGTTTACGACCCAATCTTTTAAGGTATAGGCACCGTTGGTGACGATATTACCAGGCTGGGTCCATTTTTCGCCGAATTTCTCGATAGCGGCTTTTGGCACCGGTGAAGTTGATGGGTGAACAAGTAATTTATAGAAGTACGGAACAGGTTCACTTAAGGTGACTTCTAATGTGTGATCATCAATAGCTTTCACGCCGAGATCGGTAATCGGTTTTTTCCCTTCAAGAATTTCATCAATACCGGCGATATGCCCATATTGCAGATAACTGGCATACGGAGAAGCAGTGTTTGGATCAACAGAACGTTGCCAGCTATACACAAAGTCTTGTGCTGTGACTGGCGTGCCATCAGACCATTTCGCATCTTTACGCAAATGGAAGGTCCAGACTTTCGCGTCTTTATTATCCCAGGATTCAGCGACGCCAGGTGCCGGATGGCCGTCAAGATCGCTAACCAGTAAGCCTTCAAACAGGTCTCGGCTGATATTAGACTCCGGAACACCTTCAATTTTGTGCGGATCTAATGACTGAACTTCTGAACCATTGTTACGTACCAGCGTTTGTTTTTCCGCCAGTGTGACACCTGCGGGTACATCAGCTGCCAGCGCGACATTCCCTGCCATAAGCGCAGCCAAAACGCCAGCTGCTACTAAACTTCTCTTGGTGATGTTGGTCATTGTTTTTTGGACTCCCTCATTATAATTACTGGTATTAACCAGCATGTGTAATCCCGGATTGGGACCCTGCACAGGCTCGGAGACTTTCTGCTGTCAGGTTACTTTATCGTTACGTATTACTATCACCGACTTTATTTATTCTGGTGATTCAGACGATCACCTTATGTCGATTCGTACTGTGTCTCCCCTGTCGAGACACATTATTCTTTCGCGACGATCTTTAATTGTTAATTATTCTCATTACCAATAAAGAATCGCCTGGCGGTTGCCCGGAAAGTACCAAATGCGGTTCTTACTCGCCAATACATTTTGCAAAATTGTTAAGCAATTCTCTTTTATTGACCGAACCAGAATCTATAGCTTGCATCCATGCCTTAACAAACATCTTTCAATTCAATCAAATAGAGGTTGGTTAAGCATGTCTCTCTTTTCTGATTACAGTTCCAGTAGTGAAATGCACAATAATTTAACAATTGATTATTATTTAGCACTTTCCTCTACCAAAGGCAGTGGAATTACTAATATCATTTCAATTATTCTTCAGCAAGCCCAGGATTATGATGTGGCGAAAATAACATGATGGTGAGGAGAAGCAGTTAAGGAAATCCTTATAACTAACTGTAATTTGAGAAGAATATTTTTACCTATTCCTTTTGCTTTTGATAACTGCGCAGGAACAAAGTAAAAATAATGACGAAGTAAACGGAGCATGACAGCTCCGTTTCATTTGAAAGGAATTAATTAAGCAGGCCGGGGAAAATCCCCTTAATACCAGTAACGATAAATTCAATCCCCAATGCCATCAGCAATAGCCCCATAATACGCGTAATCACGTTGATGCCGGTCTGGCGTAAAACTCGTACCAGCCACGGTGCCATGCGGAACAATCCCCAGCAACATAAAGCGAACAATGCAATAGCCACAAAGAAACCAAACAGATAGCTAATGCTGTGATAACGCGTACCCCAGACGATGGTAGAACTGATCGCCCCTGGCCCCGCCATCAACGGCAACGCCAATGGCACCACACCAATGCTTTCACGTACCGCGGTTTCTGATTTTTCTTGCTTGTTCTGTTTATCCTCACCAAGCTTGCCGCTGATCATCGACATCGCTATTGTCACCACCAGGATGCCACCGGCGATACGGAATGAATCAATTGATATACCAAAAAGTTGTAGAATCGTGTCGCCGAGAAAAAGCGAGATCCACAAGATAATGGCCACAGACAGGTTGGCTGTAAGGTTAGTTTTGTTTCGCGCTGCCGCTGTCTGATAACTGGTCATGCTGATAAAGACGGGAATAATCCCTACCGGGTTGACCAGCGCAAATAACCCGATGAAAAATTTGAAGTAAACGGGAAAATCAAAAAGGGTCTGAATCACGGTTAGCTCCGAAGCAAAAGCCGGATAATGTTAGCCATAAATAAGGTTGAAAAGACGCGCTGACAATACGCCTTTTGACAGCATTTTTCACCTCCTAACTACTTAAAATTGCTATCATTCGTTATTGTTATCTAGTTGTGCAAAACATGCTAATGTAGCCAACAAATCATACTACAATTTATTAACTGTCAGCTATAATGGCGAAAAGCCATGCTGAAAGGTGTCAGCTTTGCAAAAATTTGATTTGGATCACGTAATCAGTACCCAGAAGTGAGTAATCTTGCTTACGCCACCTGGAAGTGACGCATTAGAGATAATAACTCTAATGTTTAAACTCTTTTAGTAAATCACAGTGAGTGTGAGCGCGAGTAATCTTTTGATTTCCATCGGTTAAGCAAATCATCACCGCACTGACTATACTCTCGTATTCGAGCAGATGATTTACTAAAAAAGTTTAACATTATCAGGAGAGCATTATGGCTGTTACTAATGTCGCTGAACTTAACGCACTCGTAGAGCGTGTAAAAAAAGCCCAGCGTGAATATGCCAGTTTCACTCAAGAGCAAGTAGACAAAATCTTCCGCGCCGCCGCTCTGGCTGCTGCAGATGCTCGAATCCCACTCGCGAAAATGGCCGTTGCCGAATCCGGCATGGGTATCGTCGAAGATAAAGTGATCAAAAACCACTTTGCTTCTGAATATATCTACAACGCTTATAAAGATGAAAAAACCTGTGGTGTTCTGTCTGAAGACGACACTTTTGGTACCATCACTATCGCTGAACCCATCGGTATTATTTGCGGTATCGTTCCGACCACTAACCCGACTTCAACTGCTATCTTCAAATCGCTGATCAGCCTGAAGACCCGTAACGCCATTATCTTCTCCCCGCACCCGCGTGCAAAAGATGCAACCAACAAAGCGGCTGATATCGTTCTACAGGCTGCTATCGCTGCCGGTGCTCCGAAAGATCTGATCGGCTGGATCGATCAACCTTCTGTTGAGCTGTCTAACGCACTGATGCACCACCCAGACATCAACCTGATCCTCGCGACTGGTGGTCCGGGCATGGTTAAAGCCGCATACAGCTCCGGTAAACCAGCTATCGGCGTAGGCGCGGGCAACACTCCGGTTGTTATCGATGAAACTGCTGATATCAAACGTGCAGTTGCATCTGTACTGATGTCCAAAACCTTCGACAACGGTGTAATCTGTGCTTCTGAACAGTCTGTTGTTGTTGTTGACTCTGTTTATGACGCAGTACGTGAACGTTTCGCAACCCACGGCGGCTATCTGTTGCAGGGTAAAGAGCTGAAAGCTGTTCAGGACGTTATCCTGAAAAACGGTGCGCTGAACGCGGCTATCGTTGGTCAGCCAGCCTATAAAATTGCTGAACTGGCAGGCTTCTCTGTACCAGAAAACACCAAGATTCTGATCGGTGAAGTGACCGTTGTTGATGAAAGCGAACCGTTCGCACATGAAAAACTGTCCCCGACTCTGGCAATGTACCGTGCTAAAGATTTCGAAGACGCGGTAGAAAAAGCAGAGAAACTGGTTGCTATGGGCGGTATCGGTCATACCTCTTGCCTGTACACTGACCAGGATAACCAACCGGCTCGCGTTTCTTACTTCGGTCAGAAAATGAAAACGGCTCGTATCCTGATTAACACCCCGGCTTCTCAGGGTGGTATCGGTGACCTGTATAACTTCAAACTCGCACCTTCCCTGACTCTGGGTTGTGGTTCCTGGGGTGGTAACTCCATCTCTGAAAACGTTGGTCCGAAACACCTGATCAACAAGAAAACCGTTGCTAAGCGAGCTGAAAACATGTTGTGGCACAAACTTCCGAAATCTATCTACTTCCGCCGTGGCTCCCTGCCAATCGCGCTGGATGAAGTGATTACTGATGGCCACAAACGTGCGCTCATCGTGACTGACCGCTTCCTGTTCAACAATGGTTATGCTGATCAGATCACTTCCGTATTGAAAGCAGCAGGCGTTGAAACTGAAGTCTTCTTCGAAGTAGAAGCTGACCCGACCCTGAGCATCGTTCGTAAAGGTGCAGAACTGGCAAACTCCTTCAAACCAGACGTGATTATCGCGCTGGGTGGAGGTTCCCCGATGGACGCTGCGAAGATCATGTGGGTTATGTACGAACATCCGGAAACTCACTTCGAAGAACTGGCGCTGCGCTTTATGGATATCCGTAAACGTATCTACAAGTTCCCGAAAATGGGTGTGAAAGCGAAAATGATCGCTGTCACCACCACTTCTGGTACAGGTTCTGAAGTCACTCCGTTTGCGGTTGTAACTGACGACACTACTGGTCAGAAATATCCGCTGGCAGACTATGCACTGACCCCGGATATGGCGATTGTCGACGCCAACCTGGTTATGGACATGCCGAAGTCCCTGTGTGCTTTCGGTGGTCTGGACGCAGTAACTCACGCCATGGAAGCTTATGTTTCTGTACTGGCATCTGAGTTCTCTGATGGTCAGGCTCTGCAGGCACTGAAACTGCTGAAAGAATATCTGCCAGCGTCCTACCACGAAGGGTCTAAAAATCCGGTAGCGCGTGAACGTGTTCACAGTGCAGCGACTATCGCGGGTATCGCGTTTGCGAACGCCTTCCTGGGTGTATGTCACTCAATGGCGCACAAACTGGGTTCCCAGTTCCATATTCCGCACGGTCTGGCAAACGCCCTGCTGATTTGTAACGTTATTCGCTACAACGCGAATGACAACCCGACCAAGCAGACTGCATTCAGCCAGTATGACCGTCCGCAGGCTCGCCGTCGTTATGCTGAAATTGCTGACCACCTGGGTCTGAGCGCACCGGGCGACCGTACTGCAGCTAAGATCGAGAAACTGCTGGCATGGCTGGAAACGCTGAAAGCTGAACTGGGTATTCCGAAATCTATCCGTGAAGCTGGCGTTCAGGAAGCAGACTTCCTGGCGAACGTGGATAAACTGTCTGAAGATGCATTCGATGACCAGTGCACCGGCGCTAACCCGCGTTACCCGCTGATCTCCGAGCTGAAACAGATTCTGCTGGATACCTACTACGGTCGTGATTATGTAGAAGGCGAAACTGCAGCGAAGAAAGAAGCTGCTCCGGCTAAAGCTGAGAAAAAAGCGAAAAAATCCGCTTAATCAGTAGCGCTGTCTGGCAACATAAACGGCCCCAGAAGGGGTAATGCCAGTCAGTTAAGGATCAGTTGACCGATCCAGTGGCTGTGTAAGAATCCGGAAACGCTCACTCGTTTCCGGATTTTTTTATGCTCATTGGACAGGCCCTTGATTTGGTATCCCGTTACGATTCTCTGCGTAACCCACTGACTTCTCTGGGGGATTACCTCGCCCCCGAACTCATCTCTCGTTGCCTTGCCGAATCAGGTACTGTAACGCTACACAAGCGCCGTCTTCCCCTCGAAATGATGGTCTGGTGTATTGTTGGCATGGCGCTTGAGCGTAAAGAACCTCTTCACCAGATTGCGAATCGCCTGGACATCATGCTGCCGGGCAATCGCCCCTTCGTTGCCCCCAGTGCCGTTATTCAGACCCGCCAGCGTCTGGGAATTGAGGCTGTCCGCCGCGTGTTCACGAAAACAGCGCAGCTCTGGCATAACGCCACGCCGCATCCGCACTGGTGCGGCCTGACCCTGCTGGCCATCGATGGTGTGTTCTGGCGCACACCGGATACACCAGAGAACGATGCAGCCTTCCCCCGCCAGACACATGCCGGGAACTCGGCGCTCTACCCGCAGGTCAAAATGGTCTGCCAGATGGAACTGACCAGCCATCTGCTGACGACTGCAGCCTTCGGCACGATGAAGAACAGCGAAAATGAGCTTGCTGAGCAACTTATAGAACAAACCGGCGATAACACTCTGACGTTAATGGATAAAGGTTATTACTCACCAGGACTGTTAAATACCTGGAGCCTGGCGGGAGAACACCGCCACTGGATGATCCCTCTCAGAAAGGGAGCGCAATATGAAGAGATCAGAAAACTGGGTAAAGGCGATCATCTGGTGAAGCTGAACATCAGCCCGCAGGCACGAAAAAAGTGGCCGGGACTGGGAAATGAGGTGACAGCCCGCCTGCTGACCGTGACGCGCAAAGGAAAAGTCTGCCATCTGCTGACGTCGATGACGGACGCCATACGCTTCCCCGGGACGTATACCGGAGCTGATGCGCGATCTTGCAAGTATGGGACAACCAGTGAAATTACCGACAAGAAGGGAAAGGGCCTTCCCGAGAGTGGTAAAGGAGAGGCCCTGGAAATACCCCACAGCCCCGAAAAAGAGCCAGTCAGTTGCTTAACTGACTGGCATTACCCCTTCTGGGGCCGTTTTTTGTTTTCCCAAAACAACTTTTCCATAAACCGGCAGCATTGTCCTTCATCATATTTGCGACGATGTATAACGCCTACACACAGCGATATTGTACTTTACAGGTTACAAGTCAATGTCGGTGTATAAGCGCTCTGTGAGGCGTATAGCGGCGTTAAAAAACTGCCGAGAAGGGTGTATAGCCCGGAAGAAGTGCGTAAAACGAACTGACAGGATAAAAGCGCCCTGCTCACCCTGTCAGTAAAGAAATTCTTATTAATCGTGGCGATGCCTTTCCTGAATAGCCGTTAATGAGCCGACTTCTAACGCTTCTTTATAGTGTTTACGGCATACAGAAACGTAGCGTTCATTACCACCAATAACCACCTGCTCACCTTCGTTATAAGGTCTGCCTGCTTGATCAAGACGCAGCACCATGCTTGCTTTACGGCCACAAAAACAGATGGTTTTTAATTCAACCAGTTTGTCGGACCACGCCAGTAAGTATTGACTGCCAATAAATAATTCACCTCGAAAATCGGTACGTAAACCATAACAAAGTACGGGTATATCGAGTTGATCGACAACCTCCGATAATTCATATACTTGTTGTCTGGTTAAAAACTGGCATTCATCAACCAGTACGCAATGAATTGCCTGCTGTTCATGTTCCGCACGAATCTCATCAAATAATGATGAATTTTGGTTAAATAATTTTGCAGGCGATGACAAACCTATACGCGAACTGACTTTCCCGGCACCAAAGCGATCATCAATTTCTGCCGTATATACGACAGTGCGCATGCCGCGTTCCTGGTAATTGTATGAAGATTGCAACAATGCTGTAGACTTACCCGCATTCATTGCGGAATAGTAGAAATATAGCTGTGCCATCAGCCACAGGCCCTCAATGATATGAAATAAAGTTGGCTGGAGTTTATCATAATTCGTCAGTTTTTCAGCTCAACAGTATGCACAGAAGTGGTATATGCGTTCTCCCTTACGAAGCCTTGCATAATCCTTCTGAGCTATCATTACAACTGCCTCGCTTGTTATAAGCGGGTAAATGACTGCCGGTAACTATTCACAATCTTTAACCTGTTGCGCATGTAATAGCCCTCTGTTGACCTCCAGGAGATAGTGCAATACTAAGTCCCTGCTCTTATTGCGACTGTTCTACTTTTCATCATTCGCTTAATAGGGAATTCTCGTAAACACGACTAATACAGAAGACTGAAAGGTCGTCAGCCTACGATTATCTCCCCATAAAATGTGACATGAATCAGGAAGTTTTAACCTCACGTGCTGCGAAATCATCGGTGCAAATAGGGCTATATGCCGCGTCTTTTCTGGCTAATTTTATGAAAAGATATTTATTGGCGGCACAAAATAAAGAACAATTTTGAATTCCTTACATTCCTGGCTATTGCACAACTGAATTTAAGGCTCTATTATTACCTCAACAAACCACCCCAATATAAGTTTGAGATTACTACAATGAGCGAAGCACTTAAAATTCTGAACAACATCCGTACTCTTCGTGCGCAGGCAAGAGAATGTACACTTGAAACGCTGGAAGAAATGCTGGAAAAATTAGAAGTTGTTGTTAACGAACGTCGCGAAGAAGAAAGCGCGGCTGCTGCTGAAGTTGAAGAGCGCACTCGTAAACTGCAGCAATATCGCGAAATGCTGATCGCTGACGGTATTGACCCGAACGAACTGCTGAATAGCCTTGCTGCCGTTAAATCTGGCACCAAAGCTAAGCGTGCTCAGCGTCCGGCAAAATATAGCTACGTTGACGAAAACGGCGAAACTAAAACCTGGACTGGCCAGGGCCGTACTCCAGCTGTAATCAAAAAAGCAATGGATGAGCAAGGTAAATCCCTCGACGATTTCCTGATCAAGCAATAATCTTTTGTAGATTGCACATGCTAAAAATCCCGCCATCGGCGGGATTTTTTATTGTCCGGTTTAAGACAATATAATAAGAATAAGCTATAAAAAAACGGCGTCGATTGCTCAACACCGTTTCGTGGAAAACACCGATACGGATGTTACTTCTTAATGCCCATCTCTTCTTCAAGCCAGGCTTTAAATTCCGTGCCAAGGGTGTTATGACGAATACCGTATTCAACGAAGGCCTGCATGTAACCTAATTTATTACCGCAGTCATGGCTCTTCCCTTTCATATGATAGGCTTCAACCGTTTCTTTTTCGATCAGCATATCAATTGCGTCGGTGAGCTGAATTTCATCACCAGCTCCAGGAGGGGTTTTTGCCAGCAACGGCCAAATATCCGCGCTAAGTACGTAACGACCCACAATAGCGAGATTAGACGGCGCAACATCCGCTTTTGGTTTTTCAACCACGCCAACCATCGGTACGCTTTCACCCGGCGCTAATTCAACGCCTTTGCAATCCACAACGCCATATGCGGTCACATCAGCAACCGGTTCAACCATGATCTGGCTATGACCCGTTTCATCAAAGCGGCGGATCATCTCTGCCAGGTTATCCTGTGATAAATCGGATTCATATTCATCCAGAATAACGTCAGGCAAAATAACAGCTACCGGTTCATCACCCACTACCGGGTGAGCACACAATACCGCGTGTCCCAGGCCTTTCGCCAGCCCCTGACGAACTTGCATAATAGTCACGTGCGGCGGACAAATAGACTGCACTTCATCAAGCAGTTGACGTTTTACACGTTTTTCCAGCATTGCTTCCAGTTCAAAACTGGTATCAAAGTGGTTTTCAATAGAGTTTTTAGATGAGTGAGTAACCAGCACAATTTCAGTAATGCCAGCCGCAATACATTCATTCACGACGTATTGAATTAATGGCTTATCGACAAGTGGCAGCATCTCTTTCGGGATGGCTTTCGTCGCCGGCAACATCCTGGTTCCTAATCCCGCTACGGGGATAACGGCTTTTTTGACTTTCGTATTAATGGCAGCCATTTAAATTCTCCTGGACTGTTCGTGTTTTGAACGTGTTCATATTTCTGTATCGCATCCCAGTATATCAGCACCCCGAAGGGGCTAAGTTCTGAAAAGGAGGCGAGTTAGCATAATTAAGACAATTACTTATACGAATAGCGACGATAGTACCACCAGCCGACATTAGCAGGTAATGCAAATTTAGCCCGTGTTATCGTTTGCTCATTCTGCAGACAACATCAAGCGCAGCCGACCACCGGTTCCCCATATTTGGCATTGCCAGGCATCGCATCGCTGGCTCAATTGATTCAAATAAGCGTTACCTAAAGTGCCTAACGGAACACCATTACTGATTTGCACCTGATGTTCGCCGGTATTTAACGTCGCATTCAGACCCGCAGAAACCAGAATGAGATTTTTCAGTTCGCGATGATAATAGCCAACTAATAGCGGAAACTGCCCCGGCAGATTGGCCTGACGGAGTAAATGGTTTACCTGCTTCAATAACGCGCCCAACTCTGGCAACCGTTGATTTTGGTGTGCAAGCTGTTCCTGTAATAATCCGTTAAACAATGCGCGTAATAACAAGGCAGCAAGTACGCCATTATGTCCAGCTCGGGTGACATCAAGGCAATAAAATGCCAGATCGTTTTCCGAAAGTGCGGCAATATCAAGCACCAGGCCGGGTTTGTCCGCGGCAACTAATTGACGATAATTAACCCGGCATTGGGAAATCACCTGCTGAACCGGCGGTTGTAGTTCCTGTAATAATTTCGCCGCTGCAGCAGGGTTATCAACCATTGCATCCCAGTCGCGAAAAAGCCTTTCCTCTTCCTCAACGCGGGAATTAAACATGCTGGGATAGAGACAGGCAAAAACCATCTCGCGCAAGCGATTCAGATCTTTAACCGGTTTCAGCAAAACATCTTCAACACCCAGACGTAACGCTTTGGCAATATCTGCCATATTTTCAGTGGCAGATATCACCAGAACTGGTGTCTGGTCACCTCTGTTGCGTATATGTTCCAGCAGTTTAAGCCCGTTCATTCGTGGCATCGCGATATCACATATCATCAGGTCTGGAGTGAAACCTCCCAGCAACTCAAGGGCATCCACCCCATCAGCCGCCAGTACCGTTGTCGCTCCCAATGAGGAAAACCACGAATCCAGAAGCGAGCGAAATACCTGCTCATCTTCAACAATGAGAATCTGTTTTCCGACCAATGGCTGCGTCATGTTCTCTCCCCTGACTGGCTTTACTCAATAGTGGCACGCTATTGCCACCTACGCCTGTCAGAATTAACTTAAGTGTAGATAAAAATTCTGGTCAAATGTTGGTGCGTACCAACGGCAAAAGTTCGTCCATTTTCTTTTCCACTGCCAGTTGTCCGGCCGCAATGGCAGCGTGCGCGCGATGGAAATCAAGCGTAGATATTTGCGGGCAAACAGGTTGAATCAGAATATCGGGCGGATCACCTGCCATGCGGTTCCTTTTAAGGCGGTTCTCCAGCACCTGGATAGAAGTGGTCATAATCTCTGTTGCCGTTGGCGCTGTCACCGCCCGACGTGTCGTTATGCTGCCTAACCTTTCTTTCAGACGCGCATGCCACGGCAGAGAATCACCATTCTCGCTATTTTCTTCACTGACATTAAAGGAGAGCAAATCTTGTTGCATCAAATGAGCATCGTGCTGCAGGTCGACCGCTATCACAATATCAGCCCCCAATGCACGCGTGAGGGAAATAGGAATTGGGTTAACTACAGCGCCATCAACCAGCCAGTAGCCGTTATGCGCAACGGGTGCCATTAGTCCTGGAATACTGCATGATGCACGAATAGCAAGATGGAGATCGCCTTCAGTAAACCATAATTCACGCCCAGTACTTAAATTGGTGGCAACAGCCGCGAAGCGACGGGAACAATTTTCGATCTCTGTTTCCGGCATTATTTCGCGATATTGATTGAAGACACGCTCGCCGCGCAGTAACCCACCGCGCTGCCAGGAGAGATCCATCAGGCGTAAAACATCCCAATAACTGAAAGAGGTCACCCAATCTTCCAGCGCAGATAATCGATCGCATGCATAGGCAGCGCCCACCAGCGAACCAATTGAACATCCTGCAACGATATCAATTTCAATACCCACTTTTTTTAGCGCATTAATTACGCCAATATGCGACCAACCTCTTGCCGCGCCAGATCCCAGCGCCAGCCCTATTTTTATCTTTCTCATTATTCCCGCAAGATTCCCCTGGAATGCAATCGTAGCCACATCGCTACTGCTCGGTTAACATAGTGCTACTCAGGCGGTTAATACGCCGTTATTGTTTCCAGGGAGATTATTTGTGTCTCAGCTTTGTCCCTGTGGTAGTGCTGTCGAGTATAGCCTATGTTGCCACCCTTATGTGTCTGGTGAAAAGGTTGCACCTGATCCAGAACATCTCATGCGTTCGCGTTACTGCGCTTTTGTGATGCAAGACGCAGATTATTTAATAAAGACCTGGCATCCATCTTGTGGAGCAGCGGCGTTACGAGCCGAATTGATTGCCGGATTTGCGCATACTGAATGGTTGGGATTGACCGTATTTGAACATTGCTGGCAGGACGGCGGCAATATCGGATTTGTCAGTTTTGTTGCTCGATTTACCGAGGGTGGCAAAACAGGTGCAATAATTGAACGTTCGCGATTTTTGAAAGAAAACGGTCAATGGTACTATATTGACGGTACACGTCCGCAGTTTGGCCGCAACGATCCCTGCCCTTGTGGTTCAGGTAAAAAATTTAAAAAGTGCTGCGGCCAATAATGGTTGACGGTACGGTTTAGCAAACACTCTCAACAAGGTTTTTCCAGCAATGCATTCACTCCAACGTAAAGTTCTGCGTACTATTTGTCCGGACCAAAAAGGTCTGATCGCACGTATTACCAATATTTGCTACAAGCACGAGTTAAATATCGTGCAGAACAATGAATTTGTAGATCATCGTACCGGGCGCTTTTTTATGCGCACGGAACTGGAAGGGATTTTTAATGATTCCACCCTGCTGGCGGATCTCGATAGCGCATTGCCAGAAGGCTCCGTGCGCGAGCTGAATCCTGCCGGTCGTCGCCGGATAGTGATTCTGGTCACTAAAGAAGCGCATTGCCTTGGCGATTTGTTGATGAAAGCCAATTACGGCGGCCTGGATGTCGAAATCGCGGCAGTTATTGGTAACCACGATACTTTACGTTCTCTGGTTGAGCGGTTTGATATTCCGTTTGAGCTGGTAAGCCATGAAGGGTTAAGCCGCAACGAGCACGATCAAAAGATGGCGGATGCCATTGATGCTTATCAACCTGACTATGTGGTGCTGGCGAAGTATATGCGGGTATTAACGCCGGAATTTGTGGCACGCTTCCCGAATAAGATCATCAATATTCACCATTCATTCCTGCCAGCGTTTATCGGCGCACGTCCTTATCACCAGGCCTATGAGCGTGGCGTGAAGATTATTGGCGCAACCGCTCACTATGTGAATGACAATCTGGACGAAGGCCCAATCATCATGCAGGACGTTATTCATGTCGATCATACCTACACAGCTGAAGATATGATGCGCGCAGGTCGTGACGTCGAGAAAAACGTCTTAAGTCGTGCGCTATACAAAGTACTGGCGCAGCGCGTCTTTGTTTACGGTAATCGGACGATTATTCTTTAATCGCCAGCAAAAATAACTGGTTAGCTTTAATCCGTTACGGATGAAAATTACGCAACCAGTTCATTTTTCTCAACGTAACACTTTACAGCGGCGCGTCATTTGATATGATGCGCCCCGCTTCCCGATAAGGGAGCAGGCCAGTAAAAAGCATTACCCCGTGGTGGGGTTCCCGAGCGGCCAAAGGGAGCAGACTGTAAATCTGCCGTCATCGACTTCGAAGGTTCGAATCCTTCCCCCACCACCATCTCAAGCATTACCTACAATATGAATTACCCCTGGTGGGGTTCCCGAGCGGCCAAAGGGAGCAGACTGTAAATCTGCCGTCATCGACTTCGAAGGTTCGAATCCTTCCCCCACCACCATCGCTTTCAAAAGCCCCTGAATTCTCAAACGAATCCGCAATTAAATATTCTGCCCATGCGGGGAAGGATGAGAAGCTTCGACCAAGGTTCGACTCGAGTGCCAGCGAGAGAGCGTTGCCGCAGGCAACGACCCGTAGGGCGAAGCGCGCAGCGCTGAGTAATCCTTCCCCCACCACCATCACTTGATTCCATTATCAAGCCTTCGGCTTCTCCCCCATTCGCCGTAAAAACTGCTGCTGTAGCCTCAACAAATCCGCTAACGTCAACAACTGATAATCCAGACCTTGCTGGCTGGCAATTTGTGCAATAATGCGGCTTAGCGCCGGATAATGGCGATGATGCCAGTGAGGAAACAGATGATGGGTAAGGTGCAGATTAATCCCGCCCAGCCAGTAGCCAAGCCATGCAGGTTGCGGCGTCCAGTCAAAGGTGGTAACAAAGGTATGCGCCAGTCTGCCCACGGGCATTTTGCCCTCTTCTGGTGGTAACTGCGTATGTCCCTTCGCCCAGTGCGTTCCAATAATCAACGTCACAAAAATCAATGACGCCAGCAGCTGGCTGAGCAGATAAGTCAGCAGGATGGTCATAAAACTAAAATCAGACAAAAGCCAGGGAAGTATCAGACACAGCGCACAATGCGCCAGTTTCCCGGCTAAGAAATATCCCCAGCCAGCAAAGCCTCGCAGGGCCAGATGTCGCGTGACCGGCGTAAACCCTGCGCGATCGAGCCAGTCCACTACCCAGATATACCAGGGAAAGGTGAGCGCGGCGACCAGTGGCCAATAGTGATGTTGCTGGCGCATAAAAGGTCGCCACCGTTGCCACGGCGTCTGGCGAAGAATGCCATTTTCTGCTGTGTCTGGATCGTAAAATTCAATATTGGTAAAACCGTGATGAAAGCGAACGTGGCGCACCCGCCAGCAGTCCGGATCTAGCCCCATAGGAAAAGCAACCCACCGGTTAAGTCGGGCATTGGTCTTTTTACCACGCAAAAACGCATCATGCGAAGCGTCATGCACCACATTGACCGCTAACAACATGGCGCAAAACATCATCGCGAGATACCACAACAGATACAGCCCCCACAGGCTTTGAGACAACGCCAGTGCATAGCAGCATAAACAGGCAATAATCAACGCCGCCATTTTGGCGAATGCCCAGCCGTCGGCATACCGATGATCGCCTGATTTCGCCAGATAAACTTTCGTACCGCTTTGCAGTTGTTTCACCAGTTGTGGATCATCGGCAGGAAAAGTGATTAACCTGTCGGGATTAAACAGGTTCATACTGTTTCCTTAGCGATTTACGTCCTACGCCGATTACAAATAACAGGCAATGGGCCAGCAGAATACCCACTAATCCCTTCCAGAGCAGAGTACTCCATGAACACATATAGACAATAAAATAGAGCAGTGACAACGTCACAGAGCACCACAAAATCATACCCCAATGCTGCCCGTCGCTCATGCCCCCCAGCGCAACGGAGCCTGCCGCCAGCAGAACAAATAATACGGCTTGCTCGCTGGTAATAAACTCAATGCCATAGCCATATTGTTGAATGTAGCCAAGCACCAGCATAAACAGCAGGATCACCCCTGCCCCTACCGCCCATGGAGAACTCTGGTAGCGACCTTCAATCGCTTTGCCAAATGAGCGAAAGCCCATTAAGCGTAAAAATGGCAGATTACTCTCGCGCATCGGGTTACAGGACAAGCGACTATTTTTTACGCCGTAGCCTACGTCGTATTCCGGCCCGGCACTATACGAACCGAAAAGTTTATCCCACAACAAAAAGGTGCCACCGTAATTGGTATCGGCATATTGCTTTTGATTCAGATGATGGACGCGATGATGCGAAGGCGTGATCAGCACTTTTTCCAGCCAGCCCAGTTTCGGCGTTAGTGCGTTATGGTTAAAAAATTGCCAACTATAGTGAATAATAGAAACCGCCAAAAAGATCTGCAACGGCACACCAAGCATCGCCAGCAGCATAAAAAACGGGATTGAGGTTAACGAGGAGTACCACGAATTCCGCACGCCTAATGACAGGTTGTAGTGTTCCCCCTGATGATGCACCACATGTACCGCCCACAGCGGGCGCATTTCGTGATGCCAGCGATGTAGCCAGTAAAAGCCGAAATCCCACGCCAGGATAGTAAACAACCACAGCAGGATCACCGGTGCATTATCAAACAGTCCAAGGCTGAAGTGATTGATCACCAGGCCATAGCAGAGCACTTCCAGGCAGCGAAATAACCACAGCATCATATGACCGGAGTTGATATTAAAAATAACGTCCAGCCAGTCCACTTTTTGCCGCCCGGTGAATTGCAACACGCCTGCTTCGGCTAACACCAACAGCACCATCGATATGATGGGGAATAATAAATCACTCATATTGTGTCTTCCTTTTCTCGCATGTTGCGCATATCCAACCGCAAATCGACGCCAGCAACGCGCCGCCTACTAAATCGATAAATAAATGTCTGCGTAATTGCAGAATCGAAAAGGCGATTGCTATCGCCCAGACCACGCTCATTAGCGTCAGCCAACGGTTCCCCTTTTTGGCAATCGCCCATACCGCCAACAGCGTTAGCGCGGCGTGTAAGGAGGGGAAACAGTTCTGGCTTGAGTCAATGGCGATCAGCCTGTTGAGTGCGCCCGCGGATATCCCCATCTGATCAAACGAGGGATAATGCATGGTTGTGGGCCAGAGAAGATAAAATACGCCTGCCACCAGTGCGGAAATTTGCATTGAACGGGCCAGCCAGCGCAGGTGGCAAAGTGGCGTGGATAAATAACCTAACGGCACAATGAAAAAAAACGAGAGATACAGCCACACAGCGGAGGGGGAAAACGAAATCCAATTATCAATTATTGACGGTGTTAATTGATATCCCTCACCTTGCAGGTAGTCGCTAAAGTTGTAGATAACCCCAACAGTTCCCCAGCCCAGCAGCATCTGTTTCAGGCGTAGCAGTGAATTGCTCATTCCCGCCCCCACTGACGCACAATGCGCCGCCGCTTGGCTGTAAAAGAGACTGGCACAGTTTGCGGTTCCAGCGACCAAATTAATTGCCCGACAGCGATATCCTGGCGTATAAACAAGGCATTCAACGCCTCCCGGCAATGCTCCAGCATCCACAGCTCGCAATCGGCGATTAACGTCAATTGTGCTGACCCGGTTTGTAGCAGGCGATAATCGACTGTTAGCGGCAGTGTCATTGCCAGCACACGACTACAGGCATCGGCAAAAACGGTCTGAATATCGCCGGATCTTGTTGGTAGTTGCAGTTGGTCATCCTGCCGCCCTTCGATACGCGCAATCGCCATTGTTGCACTGCCACAGGAGCATGGTTGTTCGCTTGCCACCAGCACATCATCCAGTCGATAACGCACTATCGGCTGTGTGGTGCGGGTAAAGTCTGTGACGATCGGCACGAAACGGTGCTCATCCAGCCATTGCGGTTCAATGTGAACAAACTCTTCGTTGAGATGTAACGTTCCACACCGGCAGGTGGAAGCGAGAAAGCCTTCTGTCGCCTGATAAATTTCCCCCACATTGTGGAACACGTTGCGCAGTAATTCCCGATCCTGCGGCTCCAGAACTTCCGCCACCGAAATCACTTTTTTGACCTTTAGCGTCAATTCGCCGGCCATCACCTCCAGCGCCAGTGCGCGTAATACCTGAGCTGGCGCGACAATAATCGTGGGCGCTCGCTGTTGGAGAAGTTTGAGTTGCGCCTGAAATGGCGCTAGCAGATCGTAAAAATCGAGACTTAACCAGCGATTATTCACGCTTTGATACAGGTTGTTGTCCGCGCGCAGAAACAGCGCCACCCGCTCTTTGGCAAATAAACCGTCGGGCAACACTTTTGCCAGCACACCGGCGGCCCACATCTGTTGCTCGTGCGGGCTAACAACAAAAAGCCCACGACGACCCGATGTACCTGATGAAAGCCCAACACTGAACCTGCCAACGCAGGGTTTGAAATCACGACTCTGCTCACTGCGCATTGCACAATCGAGAAGTTCGTCGCGCTTTAAACCTGCGGTATTCATCTCATCGAAGTGCGTCATCATTAACGCTTTATCCATCATTGGCCACTGATTAAAGGGCAACGTCAGATAACGCTGAAACCACGGGCTATGAGATAAGACATTTTGCCGGAACTGATGCAGCCTTTTTGCCTGCCAGTTTTCCAGTGCCTCGCGATCGGTGAAATGCAGCTTGCGGGTACGAAAGTAGCGCCAGAGTAAAGCCAACGGGATCATAAATCCCCCTCATGGCACAAACGAATCTCCACTACACCGTTTTGCCAAAGCTGATGGAGTTGCCCAAGCGTGTGGTAGTAGGCGTGGCTGTCGGACATAACCAGATGCGCCAGTGGTGAAGGCCCTCGCAGCTCCCGGTAGTTAGCTGGCGCCCATGCCGCATCGCCAGCCAGTAAAGTCCAGCCGTTGTCGGTTAACACAAACGCGCCAATATGTCCGGCAGCATGTCCGGGAAGCGGCACGAGAATAATTTCGCCATTGCTTTCTGGCAGCAAATAGCCGCACTCAAACGGTGCCAGTTGCGCGGGCAAATTCACCGATGCGAAACTTTCAATAAAGCGCAGTGAGGAGTCAAAATTCTCCGGGATTAGCCCTGGCACAAAGGCCTGGCGCAGCGCAGTGACACCACGCAGAGTTCTTACTTGCCGCCAGCCTTCACCAGAACAGATGCAGGAAACATCAGGAAAATCACGCAGACCAGCAATATGATCAGCGTGAAAATGCGACAGAATAATCGCATCAACATCTTTCGCTGCGAGGCCGGTGGCAGAAAGTTGCCGCACCAGCGCCTGTTGCGGATCGAAATAAACCGGCGTGACCTGACGATAAAGACGAAACACACCAGATTGCGTGTAGTGTTCGAACCACGATGAATAGCCTGTGTCCCACAGCCACCGTTTGTCGCCCACCTCCAGCAGCCAGGCGCGGGCGGGGAATTTGCACACTTTCAGCCCTGCCCCTTTCAGCGCAATACAGCTAATATGGGTACACCAGCCCGTTTCAAATGCGGTTATTTTTGCCATGTTCCCTCAGCCATTGTCCCGTGATTGCAATACCTTGTTCCATCGAAAAGCGCGGTCGATATCCCAGCTCTGTAATGGCCTTTTGCGCACTCAGCGTCATATCGAAACAGAGTGTTCCGGCGCTGTATCGTGTGATAACAGGTTCCTGATTAACGCACTTCCCGTACAGTTCCAGGCCACGCGCGACCAGAGAAAGCAGCGACCAGGGAACAGCAGCAATGCGGTAACTCAAGCCCAGTTGCTGGTGCAGCAAGGCGTCAAGCATCACCGATAGCTGCTGCGGCTGGTGATTGCTGATGTTGTAAATACTGCCCGAGCGTAAGCCTTCAACGTTCGTTGCCAGCCGCATGGCATACACCACGTTTTGCACGAACGTGAGATCCAATAACGCGTCGCCCCCGCGCGGCAAACGTAAGCAACCACCGCCCTGTTGCAATTGCTGCATCAGACGAGGAACAATTACCTGGTCATGGGGGCCAAACAAACCACGGGGACGCAAAAGAATAAATCTCGTGGCAGAATATCGAGAAACAGCGCCAGCAATAACCTGCTCAGCGGCATATTTACTGCTGGCATAATGGCTGGAGAATGCTCGCGCAAGATACGTTTCTGGCAGGTCATTGTGATGTTGAAAATCAAAGTAAACCGCAGGCGTGGAGATATGGATAAACCGGGGAATATTCAGCCTGCCTGCCGCCTGTGCCAGAGTGTGGGTCACTTTGACATTGGCAAGCCAGAACGCCGTTTTGTCGCCCCAGGGCGAGGACTTTGCCGCACAGTGCCAGACGGCATCGCAGCCGTCCATCAGGCGGGCGCAGTCATCCTCGGATGCCTCGGTTAAATCGAGAGCCACAAACTGTGCGCCTGCGTTTGTCAGGCTTCTGCCAACCTCACAATTTCGCCCTGTTGCCACAACCGACTCACCCGATTGCAACAAATATTGCACGGCATTTCGCCCAAGGCCGCTGGTCGCCCCTGTTACGAGGATCTTCACGGTAAAAGCACCATGCCAGCCAGCGTTAGTCCCGCTGCCGTGCCAATCAACATTACAGGTTTATCCGCTGTGAAACGACCGCTAATCACTGCTTCATGCAGCGCCGTGGGGATAGAGGCCGCGACCTGATTGCCGTAAAAACGATACACATCGATGAGCGCAGATTCCGGCACTCGCAGCCGTTTACGCATATGTTCAAGGGAAAGATGACTGGCCTGATGTGGAACGACCGTGCCGATATCATCCAGTTGCAGGCTGCTTTTTTGCAGCAACCGAGAAAAATAATCTTCAATAAGCGAAGAAGCAAAACGAAACAGCGGTTTCCCCTGCATATGAAAAAGAAAGTCGCTATCACTCACACCAGAACGAGGATTACGCCGCGTACCGCCGGCGCGTATTTCACACAGTTCGCTGCCTTCGGGATACATTTCGATCAGGCTAGCGATAATCCCGCTGCGCCCATCGCCCCGCTCAACAATCGCGCACGCCGCGCCATCACCAAAAATTAATGAAGACTCTTCATGATCCCAGTCGATACCTCGTGAAGCAATATCTGCCGAAACGATGGCAATGCGCCGATATGCTCCACAGTTTAATAATCCGGCACCGACTTCAAGAGCGGAAATAAAGCTCACACAGCTACTGTTGATATCAAACCCGGCAACGCCTGCGGGCATGGCTGCGGCTTTAAGAATATGAATTGCGCTACAGGGTAATGCCTGTACGGCAATGGCCGATGCACAAATTAGCAGATCAATATCAGTAGGATTTAAGGCTGCCGCTACTAACGCATTATGTAAAGCCTCTGCCGCCAGTTCGGCCTGGCTGGCGTCGTTGCGGGCAAAATAGCGCCAGCAAATACCGGAACGTCGCTCAACATAGCCAACTGGCTTATTTAACTGAACATCCAGTTGTTGAGAAGTGATTTGATCAGGGGGTAAGGCGATCCCCGTGGCGATTATTTTTAACGCCGCGGAGATCGTCGGTTGATTAGGTCGAGCCACGGTCAGTG
Organism: Escherichia sp. E.sYA108; assembly: GCF_011754335.1. Taxonomy (NCBI): domain Bacteria; kingdom Pseudomonadati; phylum Pseudomonadota; class Gammaproteobacteria; order Enterobacterales; family Enterobacteriaceae; genus Escherichia; species Escherichia sp. E.sYA108. The sequence goes on from NZ_JAAQVZ010000001.1 coordinate 2,816,962, forward strand.
CTCCTTCACTGCTCCATAGGTGGACCAATCATATAGATGAAGTACGTTTCCCTACAATCCGAAAAATCGGCAGTGTGTAACCACCGATGTTTGGTTTAGATAATTAGTGACGGGCGCGCACCAGCTGATACTTACGCGTCAGATACTCCACCGGGACGCTCCAGATGTGTACCAGACGCGAGAACGGGAACAGCAGGAATAACGTCATCCCCAACACCAGGTGCAGACGGAAGATAAACGCCACGCCATCAAGATGTTGAGAAGCGCCACCGTGGAAGGTCACTACCGACTGCGCCCAGCCAACCAGTTTCATCATCTCGCTACCGTCCATATGCTGGGCGGAGAACGGAATGGTCAGCAGGCCCAGCGCGCACTGGATAACGAGCAGCGACAGGATCAGGATATCCGCTCCGGTAGTCGTTGCACGCACGCGTGGGCTGAACAGACGACGTTTCAACAACAGCACGCCGCCAATCAGACACAGTACGCCGCTGGCACCACCAGCAAACATCGCCATTTTCTGTTTTACTTCAATCGGCAGCCAGGCTTCATACATCCAGTGCGGCGTCAGCATACCGAAGAAGTGACCGACAAAAATCCCCAGAATACCGATATGGAACAGGTTCGACGCCAGATTCATCCCTTTGCGATCCAGCATCTGGCTGGACGCCGCACGCCATGTGTACTGCCCGTAGTCATAACGCAGCCAGCTACCAATCAGGAAGACCGCCCCGGCTATGTACGGGTAGATATCAAAGAAGAACATATTCAGGAATTGCATTAGTGCTGTCCTCCGGTGGTGATATTCAGATATTGCGGCGCGACGGCACCGGCAAAGCGACGCTGATGAGCAGTGATTGCTGAATCACCGCAGCCTTTTTCAGCAAAGAATTTAACCTGCTCTTCTTCCCAGACTGCATCCAGCGCCTGCGGCGTATCGTCGCGCGCTTCATCGGCAATTTTTTCCGCCACTTTGTCGCTGTCGATTGCGGTATTCGCCAGTTTCAGCAGCAGATCAAACAGCACGGCATAACGGCTTTCACGCTGTTGCAGACGCGCGCTCAGCAATGCCAGAATCGGCGCAATATCTTTCAAACCCTCCACGGCTTCGCTTTGCGGCAGCTGCGCCAGGTACTCCAGATACAGCGGCAGATGGTCGGGCAATTCGCGGCTGTTTAACTGCAAGCCGTGCTGCTCGTACTGCGCCAGCAGATCCACCATCGCCTGGCCGCGGTCACGGGATTCACCGTGAACATGTTCAAATAGCAACAGTGACGTGGCGCGGCCACGGTCGAACAGTTCGCTGTACTGCGCCTGGGCATCGAGCGGATCCATCGTCGTTAAATCGCGCAGGAAAATGCCCAGCGCATGGGCATCCTCTTTTGGCAGATTTTTCGACGCGGCAATCGCCTCAAACATCTCTTGTTGATGCTGCCATAAGGCAGCATCCGGATATTCAAGGAGACGCGATACAATCACGAGTTCGATCATGGGTGCGGCTCCGTTTTGCTGGTTACATCGATGGCATCGATACGGCGGCTGTTGAACAGATTGAATTTGGTATCTGAACCGTGGCAGCCATCACCAAAGGTAAAGCCGCAGCCATTTTTCTCCGGGAAGGCTTCCCGCGCCAGTTCACGATGACTGCTCGGCACCACAAAGCGATCTTCGTAGTTGGCAATAGCCAGATAACGATACATCTCCTGTGCCTGGGCTTCGGTCAGACCGACCTCTTCCAGCGCACGGGTATCGACTTTACCGTCAACGGTTTCAGCACGTTTGTAATGACGCATCGCCAGCATACGTTTCAGCGCGCGCAGTACCGGTTTGGTATCACCGGCGGTCAGCAGATTCGCCAGATACTGTACCGGAATACGCAGGCTTTCGACGTCTGGCAGAATGCCGTTGCTGCCCAGTTCACCCGCGTCTGCCGCAGACTGAATCGGCGACAGAGGCGGCACGTACCAGACCATCGGCAGTGTGCGATATTCCGGATGCAGCGGCAGCGCCAGTTTCCATTCCATCGCCATTTTATAAACTGGCGACTGCTGCGCAGCCTCAATAACGCTCAGCGGAATACCGTCTTTAATCGCCTGCTCGATGACTTTCGGATCGTTCGGATCGAGGAACACATCCAGCTGACGCTGGTAGAGATCTTTCTCGTTCTCGGTACTTGCCGCACGTTCAATCGCGTCGGCATCGTACAGCAGCACGCCAAGATAACGGATACGACCGACACAGGTTTCTGAACATATTGTCGGCTGGCCGGCTTCAATACGCGGATAGCAGAAGATGCACTTCTCAGACTTACCGCTCTTCCAGTTGAAGTAGATTTTTTTGTACGGGCATCCGGTGATGCACATACGCCAGCCACGGCATTTATCCTGGTCGATCAGGACGATGCCATCTTCTTCACGCTTGTAAATCGCACCGCTCGGGCAGGTCGCCACACATGCCGGGTTCAGACAGTGTTCGCACAGGCGCGGCAAATACATCATGAAGGTGTTTTCGAACTGGCTATACATCGCCTTCTGGATGTTGTCGAAGTTCTTGTCTTTCGCCAGCTTGTCAAACTCACCGCCCAGGTCATCTTCCCAGTTCGGCCCTTTTTCGATTTTCGCCATCCGTTCGCCGGTAATCAGTGAACGCGGACGGGCAATCGGCTGTGATTTGCTGCCTTCCGGCGCGGTATGCAGGTTCTGATAATCAAAATCGAACGGCTCGTAATAATCGTCGATCCCCGGCAGATGCGGGTTAGCGAAGATTTTACCCAGCAGCATGGCACGGTTACCCATGCGCGGCTGCAGTTTGCCGTTGATTTTACGGATCCAGCCGCCTTTGTATTTTTCCTGGTTTTCCCAGTCAGTCGGGAAGCCCTGGCCCGGCTTGGTTTCCACGTTGTTGAACCACGCGTATTCCACGCCTTCACGGCTGGTCCAGACGTTTTTACAGGTCACTGAACAGGTGTGGCAGCCGATGCACTTATCGAGATTCAGCACCATGCCGACTTGTGAACGAATTTTCATTTTACGCTCTCCTGTACCTGGTCATTGCCTTCGCCATCTAACCAGTCAATGTTCTTCATCTTACGCACTACAACAAACTCATCGCGGTTAGAACCTACGGTGCCGTAGTAGTTAAAGCCATATGCCAGATGGGCATAGCCGCCGATCATATGCGTCGGTTTCGGCGTGATACGGGTGACCGAGTTATGGATACCACCACGCTGTTGGGTAATTTCCGAACCAGGCAGGTTAACGATACGTTCCTGCGCGTGGTACATCATGGTCATCCCTGCCGGAACACGCTGGCTGACAACCGCACGGGCAGTCAGTGCACCGTTGCTGTTGAAGACTTCAATCCAGTCGTTATCGGCGATACCCAGCTCTTTGGCATCGGCTTCACTCAGCCAGACCACCGGACCACCGCGACCTAAAGTCAGCATCAGCAGGTTGTCGCTGTAGGTGGAGTGGATACCCCACTTCTGGTGTGGCGTCAGGAAGTTGAGCGCTTTTTCCGGGTTGCCATTGGATTTCTGGCCCATCACTTCTTTCACCGAACGGGTGTCGATCGGCGGACGATAAACCAGCAGGCTTTCACCGAAATCACGCATCCATTGGTGATCCTGATACAGCTGCTGACGGCCAGAGAGCGTACGCCACGGGATCAGCTCGTGAACGTTGGTGTAACCGGCGTTGTAAGAAACGTGTTCATCTTCAAGGCCAGACCATGTCGGGCTGGAGATGATTTTGCGCGGCTGTGCCTGAATATCGCGGAAGCGAATCTTCTCGTCTTCTTTATTCAGCGCCAGATGCGTATGGTCACGGCCGGTAAACTCGCTCAGGGCAGCCCAGGCTTTTACAGCTACCTGACCATTGGTTTCCGGTGCCAGCGTCAGGATCATCTCTGCCGCATCAATTGCGGTATTGAGCATCGGCTGGCCTTTTGCCGGACCTTCCGCTTTGGTGTAGTTGAGCTTACGCAGGAGATCCATCTCGCTCTGGGTGTTCCAGGCAATCCCTTTACCGCCGTTACCGATTTTCTCCATCAGCGGGCCGATAGAGGTAAAGCGTTCGTAAGTTGCTGGATAATCGCGCTCTACGACCATAATGTGCGGTGCAGTTTTACCTGGGATCAGGTCGCATTCGCCTTTTTTCCAGTCTTTCACATCCAGCGGTTGCGCCAGTTCAGCGGCAGAGTCGTGCTGGATAGGCAGCGTGACGATGTCAGTTTCTTTACCCAGATGACCAACGCACACTTCGGAGAATTTCTTCGCGATGGCTTTGTAGATTTCCCAGTCGCTTTTCGCTTCCCAGGCCGGATCGACCGCCGCAGACAGCGGGTGAATAAACGGATGCATATCCGAAGTATTCATGTCGTCTTTTTCGTACCAGGTCGCCGTCGGCAAAATGATGTCGGAATAGAGACAGGTGCTCGACAGACGGAAGTCCAGCGTCACCACCAGATCCAGCTTGCCTTCCAGACCGTTGTCCTGCCAGTCCACTTCTTCCGGCTTCACGCCGCCCTGCTGACCCAGGTCTTTGCCCTGGATACCGTGCTCCGTCCCCAGCAGGTACTTGAGCATAAACTCATGACCTTTACCGGAAGAACCGAGCAGGTTAGAACGCCAGATGAACAGGTTACGCGGGTGGTTTTTACCGTTTTCCGGCTGTTCCGCAGCGAAACGGATAGAACCCTCTTTCAGGGATTTCACCGTATAGTCCACCGGATTCATCCCGGCTTTTTCTGCTTCGCGAGCGATAGTCAGCGGGTTAGTGCCTAACTGCGGCGCAGACGGCAGCCAGCCCATGCGTTCTGCACGGACGTTAAAGTCGATCAAGTGTCCGGTATAGCGAGATTTATCCGCCATCGGCGACAGCAGTTCTTCCGCAGTCACGGTTTCATAACGCCACTGGCTGGAGTGGTTATAGAAATAAGAGGTACTGTTCATGTGACGCGCCGGACGCTGCCAGTCGAGGGCAAACGCCAGCGGCTGCCAGCCGGTTTGCGGACGCAGTTTTTCCTGACCTACATAGTGCGCCCAGCCACCGCCGCTCTGACCGACACAGCCGCAGAAAATCAGCATGTTGATCAGACCACGATAGTTCATGTCCAGGTGATACCAGTGGTTCAGCCCAGCGCCGACGATAATCATCGAACGACCGTGCGTTTTATCAGCGTTATCGGCAAATTCACGGGCGATGCGAATAATCTGGCTGCGAGAAACGCCGGTAATCTGCTCTGCCCAGGCAGGGGTGTAAGCTTTCACATCGTCATAGCTGGTTGCACAGTTAACGTCGTTCAGGCCACGTTCCAGACCGTAGTTTGCCAGCGTCAGATCATAAACGGTGGTCACCAGGGCGGTGCTGCCATCAGCCAGTTGCAGGCGTTTCACCGGCAGCTTATGCAGCAGCACGTTTTCCAGTTCCACTTTGTTGAAGTGTTCCGTGCCATCGCCACCAAAGTACGGGAAGCCCACCTCAGCGATCTCATCCTGGCTACCCAGCAGGCTCAGTTGCAGCTCGGTTTCTTCGCCAGTTTTGCCGTCGCGCTGCTCAAGATTCCATTTGCCCTTCTCGCCCCAGCGGAAGCCAATAGAACCGTTCGGCGCAACCATTTCACCATTGGTATTAAAGGCGACAGTTTTCCATTCCGGATTGTTTTCCTGGCCCAGTGCATCCACCAGATCAGCAGCGCGCAGCATACGACCCGCAGCGTAGTAACCGTCGCGCTCTTCCAGCATCACCAGCATCGGCATGTCGGTGTAGCGGCGCACATAGTCGGTGAAATACTGGCTTGGGTTGTCGAGGTGGAATTCACGCAGCATTACGTGACCCATTGCCAGCGCCATTGCCGCATCGGTGCCCTGTTTCGGTGCCAGCCACAGATCGCACAGTTTGGCGATTTCAGCGTAGTCTGGTGTGACGGCAACAGTTTTGGTTCCTTTGTAACGCACTTCAGTAAAGAAGTGAGCATCCGGGGTACGCGTCTGCGGCACGTTTGAACCCCAGGCGATGATGTAGCTGGAGTTGTACCAGTCAGCAGATTCCGGTACGTCAGTTTGCTCACCCCAGGTTTGCGGAGACGCAGGAGGCAGGTCGCAGTACCAGTCGTAGAAGCTTAAGCAAGTACCGCCAATCAGCGAGAGATAGCGCGCACCCGATGCGTAAGAAACCATCGACATTGCCGGAATTGGCGAGAAGCCAGCGACACGGTCCGGGCCGTAATTTTTGATGGTGTAAACGTTAGATGCGGCGATCAGTTCGTTCACTTCCTGCCAGGAAGAACGAACAAAACCACCGCGTCCACGCGCCTGCTTAAAGCTTTTCGCTTTATCGGCGTCTTCAATGATAGAAGCCCATGCCTCAACCGGATCGCTATGCAGCGCCTTCGCTTCACGCCACATTTTCATCAGGCGTTTGCGCATCATCGGGTATTTCAGGCGGTTAGCGCTGTATAGATACCAGGAGTAGCTGGCACCGCGCGGGCAGCCGCGAGGTTCATGGTTTGGCAGGTCCGGGCGAGTACGCGGATAGTCAGTCTGCTGGGTTTCCCAGGTGACCAGACCGTTTTTGACGTAGATTTTCCAGCTGCAGGAGCCGGTGCAGTTTACCCCGTGGGTAGAGCGGACGATTTTGTCATGCTGCCAACGCTGGCGATATCCATCCTCCCAGTCACGGTTGGTATTGAGAAGCTGGCCATGCCCATCGGCAAAGGTTTCACCCTTCTGTTTGAAGTAGCGAAACCGGTCCAGGAATTTACTCATCGGTTTTCTCCTGTGGGAGCCTGTCGGCCCTCTGATAAATCGACATTGCTAATGTTTAAGGGCAAGGTAACGCTCTGAAACAGCGTGGGAATTGATAACGATCAAGAGTGATGGGGATGAAAAATAAAGTAAATTCCTGGAATACCCCTTTAGGATAATTAACATTTATAGCATAACAGACTGTAAATTAAGACGTTTTACACCTGTAGTTATTTAAACCATTAAGATTTTTATGCAGATGGGTATTAAGGAGTATTCCCCATGGGTAACATATTAATGACTCTTAATGAAATCCAGCGAAATAAGCCATACAACATTAGTATGTTGTAACTAAATGACGCATAAAAAAAGCGCGACATCATGCCGCGCAAAGGATAATCAAATATTACGATTTATTTTTTAGAATGCCGACCATATACCGCCCAGGTAATCACCACGCAGGCGATATAGAAAATCAAAAATACTTTCATTGCGCCGACTGGCGAACCCGTTAATGCCAGCGAGCTACCAAACGCTTTCGGGATAAAGAAGCCACCAATCGCGCCAATCGCAGAGATGAAACCCAGCGCCGCTGCCGTGTCGGTTGCCGCTTCACGCATCGCACGTTCGTCAGAACCCCCTTCTGCTTTCACGCGATCCATTGTCAGTTTACGGAAGATCACGGAAATCATCTGGAAAGTGGAACCACTACCCAGCCCAGCGGTCAGGAACAGCGCCAGGAAGACTGCGAAGAACGCCATGAAGCTTCCGCCCTGTCCGTCAGTCGGTAAGGTCAGGAACAGCAGGCCGCTGAAAATCGCCATCAGGATAAAGTTCACCAGCGTGACACGAGTTCCGCCCAGACGGTCAGATAATGCACCACCTGCAGAACGCGCCAGCGCACCAATAAACGGCCCGAAGAAAGCGTATTGCAGAATCTGAACATCCGGGAACTGCGTTTTTGACAGCATCGCAAAGCCCGCGGAGAAGCCGATGAAGGAGCCGAAGGTTGCCAGATACAGCAGGCTCATAATCCACAGATGACCCCGTTTGAGTACCGGCAACTGCTCCTTGATGGAGGCTTTCGAGGTGGCAAGATCGTTCATGCCAAACCACGCCGCAATGGTGAAGATGGCAAGTAACGGCACCCATATCCAGGACGCATTCGCCAGATACAGCTCAGTCCCATCCGGCTGTTTGACGCCCTGGCTACCAAATACTGCGAAAATCGACAGTGATACCACCAGCGGAGCAACCAACTGCATGACGCTGACGCCCATGTTGCCCAGACCCCCATTCAGACCCAGCGCGCCACCCTGCTTCTGTTTCGGAAAGAAGAAGCTGATGTTTGCCATACTGGATGCGAAGTTCGCGCCAGCAAAGCCGCACAGCAGAGAAATGATGATGAAGACGCTATAAGGCGTGGAGGTATCCTGCACGGCAAAACCCAGCCAGACGCAAGGAATAATCAGAATACCGGTGCTGAACGCCGTCCAGCGACGACCACCGAAGATAGGAACCATAAAGGAGTATGGAACACGTAATAACGCGCCAGAAACCGAAGGCAGCGCAGTCAACATAAATAGCTGATCGGTCGTAAAATTAAAACCGACTTTCGGTAAGTTCACCGCAACAGCGCTGAACAACATCCATACGCAAAACGCCAGCAGCAGACAGGGAACGGAAATCCACAGGTTGCGGCTGGCAATACGTTGACCGCGTTGTTGCCAGAACGCAGGATCTTCCGGTCGCCAATCTGTAATGACAGCTCCAGTAGCCCTTTCGGGGGCGGATGAGTGACTCATAGACACCTCTGATACTCGTTTCGATGTCTGCCACCTTAGTGTCTGTAGCTAAAGGCAATTTGATGTAAATCAAACGATAAGATAACTTTATCTATCATTGATATTTATCATTATCCATAGTGAGTACAGTGATTTCATAAAAATTATGAGATTTTTCACGGTACTGTAAAATCCCTACCCTTACCGATGTAAAGCGACTAACCACACGGCAAATAAGGAGTAACTCTTTCCGGGTATGGGTATACTTCAGCCAATAGCCGAGAATACTGCCATTCCAGAATGTATCGTCACATTCATTAAGGTTATTGCTCATTTAAAGCCTGAAGGAAGAGGTTTACATGCTTAAACGTTGTCTCTCTCCGCTCACCCTGGTTAATCAGGTTGCGCTTATTGTGTTGCTTTCTACTGCTATTGGACTGGCAGGGATGGCGGTTTCTGGCTGGCTGGTGCAAGGCGTTCAGGGCAGCGCCCATGCGATCAACAAAGCGGGATCGCTGCGCATGCAAAGTTACCGTCTGTTGGCAGCAGTGCCATTAAGCGAGAAAGACAAGCCCTTAATTAAAGAGATGGAACAAACAGCATTTAGCGCCGAGTTGACTCGAGCAGCAGAACGAGACGGGCAACTGGCGCAATTACAGGGTTTACAAGATTACTGGCGTAATGAACTGATCCCTGCACTGATACGTGCACAAAACCGCGAAACGGTGTCAGCGGATGTCAGCCAGTTTGTTGCCGGGCTTGATCAGCTGGTATCTGGTTTTGATCGCACCACGGAAATGCGCATTGAGACAGTGGTGCTGGTCCATCGGGTAATGGCGGTATTTATGGCACTTTTACTGGTATTCACTATTATCTGGTTGCGGGCGAGATTGCTACAACCGTGGCGGCAACTGCTGGCAATGGCGAGTGCCGTCAGCCATCGCGATTTTACCCAACGCGCAAACATCAGCGGGCGCAACGAAATGGCGATGCTTGGAACTGCGTTGAACAATATGTCTGCAGAACTGGCCGAAAGTTATGCCGTACTTGAGCAGCGGGTTCAGGAGAAAACCGCCGGGCTGGAGCATAAAAATCAGATCCTCTCTTTTTTATGGCAGGCTAACCGCCGTTTGCATTCCCGCGCCCCGCTGTGTGAACGCCTGTCACCTGTACTCAACGGATTACAGAATTTAACCCTGCTACGTGATATCGAACTGCGGGTGTATGACACTGATGATGAAGAGAATCATCAGGAGTTTACCTGCCAGCCAGATATGACTTGTGATGATAAAGGCTGCCAGCTCTGCCCGCGCGGCGTATTACCCGTTGGCGATCGCGGCACAACCCTGAAGTGGCGGCTGGCTGACACTCATACGCAGTACGGTATTTTGCTGGCGACCCTGCCGCAGGGGCGTCATCTTAGCCATGATCAACAACAACTGGTGGATACCCTGGTTGAACAACTCACCGCCACGCTGGCGCTGGATCGCCATCAGGAACGTCAGCAACAGTTGATCGTGATGGAAGAGCGTGCCACCATTGCGCGCGAACTGCATGATTCTATTGCCCAATCTCTCTCTTGCATGAAGATGCAGGTGAGTTGCTTACAGATGCAGGGCGATGCGCTGCCAGAAAGCAGCCGCGAACTGTTAAGTCAGATCCGTAACGAACTGAATGCATCCTGGGTGCAGTTGCGTGAATTGCTCACCACATTCCGTTTGCAGCTCACCGAGCCTGGATTACGTCCGGCGCTGGAGGCGAGTTGCGAAGAGTACAGCGCCAAATTTGGCTTCCCGGTGAAGCTGGATTATCAATTGCCGCCTCGTCTGGTGCCTTCGCATCAGGCAATCCACTTGTTGCAAATTGCCCGTGAGGCATTAAGTAACGCCCTCAAACATTCGCAAGCGAGTGAGGTCGTGGTGACGGTGGCGCAAAACGATAATCAGGTCAAACTGACCGTCCAGGATAACGGCTGCGGCGTGCCTGAAAATGCCATCCGCAGCAATCACTACGGCATGATAATAATGCGCGACCGTGCGCAAAGTTTACGAGGCGATTGCCGCGTCCGCCGTCGTGAATCAGGTGGCACCGAAGTGGTGGTCACCTTTATTCCCGAAAAAACTTTCACAGACGTCCAAGGAGATACCCATGAGTAATCAGGAACCGGCTACTATCCTGCTGATCGACGATCACCCGATGTTGCGAACTGGCGTAAAACAGCTTATCAGTATGGCACCAGATATCACCGTGGTTGGCGAAGCGAGTAATGGCGAACAGGGTATTGAACTGGCGGAGTCTCTTGATCCCGATCTGATCCTGTTAGATCTCAATATGCCCGGCATGAACGGTCTGGAAACGCTGGATAAACTGCGCGAAAAGTCCCTCTCCGGGCGCATTGTGGTATTCAGCGTCTCTAACCATGAAGAAGATGTGGTCACCGCACTGAAACGCGGCGCGGATGGCTATCTGTTAAAAGATATGGAACCGGAAGATCTGCTGAAAGCGTTACATCAGGCAGCTGCTGGCGAAATGGTATTAAGCGAAGCATTAACGCCTGTTCTGGCCGCCAGCTTGCGCGCTAACCGTGCCACTACTGAGCGCGATGTTAACCAGTTAACCCCACGCGAGCGCGATATTCTCAAGCTAATTGCCCAGGGTTTGCCGAACAAGATGATTGCCCGCCGCCTGGACATCACCGAAAGCACAGTAAAAGTTCACGTCAAGCACATGCTGAAGAAAATGAAGCTAAAGTCTCGCGTGGAAGCTGCGGTATGGGTGCATCAGGAGCGCATTTTCTGATTACGGTTCCCAGCGCAGTTCGTCGTTTGACAATGCGTCGAACGGTTCGACAAGCGTTAGCGTGATCTCATTGGAGGAGACACGCTGCCCCTGGTTATCTTCCACCACCACTGACAATCGCCAGTGATTGCTTGCGCCTTCCCCGTTTTGCCAGTCAGGCATGATCAGCGTCCAGCCCTCCTCACTGTTGGCTTGTGCGCCCGGCGTCAAACTTAATATCTGCGTATCGCCCTGCCAAATCAGTTGCCGAATACCGTAACGACTGCGGATTTGTAATTTCAGCGGCACTGTTTCGCCAGGTTTTAGATCCCACGGCGGTGTCGCCAGAAACACCGTCAACGTTTTTCGCTGTCGGTACTCAAGAGTCGGAAGATTATTTCGCTGCGGATTGTCATAGCGACTACCACGTAACGACTGACTTTCGGCAACCTCGCCCGCAGAAAGTTGTTTTTTGAGCGGTACACCAAAGCGGTAGTTAAGATTCAGCCCGAGGTTATTTTGATTCTCGCCACTTTCACCCTGTTTATGCTGGGCCGTCACAGTGACTAAGGGCACAGGGGTGTAATTTAATCCCAGACTCAACGCGACGGGATTGTGATAACCCGTACCAGAGTTAAACAAATCGACACGATCACCAAAATACTGTTCTACGCTGACACTGGTATTGAGGTGTTGATAGAACGGCATGCGCATCCGGGCTGTCAGGTCGTACCCGCGCGCCATCCGTTGTTCCTGCGTGGCTGTCTGTTCATGCCATGCAGCAAACGGCTGATAAAAGTTTGCCGATAGTCGCAAATATTCGCCCCACGCTTCAGCGCCAAAGCCCGCTCGCTGAAGATTTTCGTCCAGCAAGTTGTCATAAAAAGTGTTATAACCCACCAGCCAGCTGCCGCGCGCCCAGCGTTGCCCAACGCCCACATTGCTCACCAGCCCATCATCCTGCTGAGTAAGACTAAGCTGGCTCCAGGTGAGATAACGATCATTATCTTGTAACGGCACAAACCAGCTTCCACGACTGCCGGTGAAATGTCCTTCGTTATCCACTTTGACGTCAACACTGGCATTTCCCCACGGTGATAGCCAGGACTCTACGTGCTGATTAACCTGTTGACTAAGCGCGTCGCGGACCTTTCCCAATGCGAAAGCTTTTGCCTGCTCGCCAGTATCCAGCCCGTTATCATTCATACTGGTTTCGCCGAAATCTTTCACAATTTCAGCAAAGTGTTTTTCCCCATCATGATTTTCAGGTGCCATGCCTAAATCCGGCAGACCATCATTGTTATTATCAAAGGGATTTGCCGCTTTTTGCTCGAAGGTAGATTGTGCGTTAGCTGTACCGCCTGCCGCCAGCAAGAGTAAATAAAACGGAATAATGCGAGGAACGAAACGGCTCAAAACGTCGGTAACTTCCGGTAAAAATGAAAAACCATAGCCTTAAAGAATAACGATTACTGGCACCTTTTGTCGTATTTTCTCGCGCTTTCAGGAAAATCCTTAAAAATGTGACCGATTGGTCAGACGCTGCAGAAGCAGTAAGATAGAAGATGAGTGTCTAATTCCCTGAATACAGGAGTAAATAATGCAAAAAATCGTGATCGTTGCCAATGGCGCACCTTACGGGAGCGAATCCTTGTTTAACAGCTTGCGGCTGGCCATTGCGTTACGAGAGCAGGAGAACAATCTGGATCTGCGTCTGTTCCTGATGTCTGATGCGGTAACAGCCGGGTTGCGCGGGCAAAAACCAGGGGAAGGCTACAACATTCAGCAAATGCTGGAGATCCTTACCGCTCAGAATGTACCGGTGAAATTGTGCAAAACCTGTACCGACGGGCGCGGGATTAGTACACTTCCTCTGATTGATGGGGTGGAAATCGGTACTCTTGTTGAACTGGCGCAATGGACGCTGTCAGCCGATAAAGTGCTCACATTTTAATGTTTGAGGGGGCGTCTGACGCCCCACTATGAGGAAAGTTTACTCAGGCGAATCCCGGCCGTAACACACCATCCGGATAATTCTCCGCCAGCAGTTTTTTTACCGATACCAGCAATTCATTCAGCCCATCGTCCTGCATTCCCAGTTTGATAAGCTCCTGTTCCAGTGAAAACAGGTATTGTGCATTGGTTCCCAGCGGACCGCTCGCCGCCGCAATCAACGGCGCTATGACCTGAGCGCGAGTGTCAGATTCATATTCTGGATGTCGCGGGTCCATAATAAACACAATGGCGTTTACTGTGCGTCCATCATCAAGATCAAGCTGACACCAGGTTGGCAGATAACAGCCGGTAATCATCTCGCGCTTCCACAGCAGGGTTAGTTCCTGCTCCAGCGTCTCTTCTGGCAGTCGATAGGCGACGCCTGTGGTGCGTCCGCCCTCTTTCAGTGCAAGCATTCGTCCCGGCTGGTGCGCAGTCCCGCGCCCGGCGGTCAGGCGCAGGCAAAACGCGCGATGCCATCCAACCAGTGTACCGGTGCACGACTCGGTAAACTCCAGTGCCGGATTCCACATCAACGATCCATAACCGAAGATCCACACCGGTCCCTCATCAGGTCGACAAGCCAGCGTCGCCGCCAGCGAAGCCGCCCGTTGTTCTGCTGACCATAAGAGTGATTCTTCAATGGCACCAAATGCCGTTTTACAATCGGCATTCATCAAGAAATCACGCGTTATCACCTTACACCTCCGCCACTGCATACTTCCCTGCGACAACTTTTTGGTGTCTTCCGGACATTTTTACTGCTCATTTTGAAACCACTAACGGGACAATATGCAATCCACGGACCACTTGCAACGAATAGCTTTAACTAAGCTACCGGTTTTACGATTTTTTATGCCATTTATCATCATCCCCTTTGGCATATTCATGCTTCACAGCAGCCCAGGCCACTTTATGCGCTGTTTCTTCGCGACTGGCGTCATCACGCCGATCTTCTTTATCTTTATATTGATCCCATGCGCTGTTGAACGCTTCTTTATAGATATCCTGGGCATGAGACGGAAGCACGTGCTTTACGCTTTCCGGCAGATCGCTTTTCGTTTTATACGGCATCGTTGACTCCTTTTACAAAGTTGAACATTAAGTGTGGTCAACAATATCTACTCTTGCCAAAACATAAGAATTTTCATGTCAGACTCTTCTTAAGAAGTGCTAAAACAAACATTGTCTAAACGTATTACTTATTTTTATGCCCAAATGAGTAAAAAATCGACAGCGGGGTAAAAATTCGTAAAATGTTACCGATATCCAGACACTTTCTGTTATTTTTCCTACCTATTTTTTACATTTTCGATAAATTCATCTGCAAAGGGATAACCATAATGTCAAATGCTCAAGAGGCGGTAAAAACCCGCCACAAGGAGACTTCGCTTATTTTCCCGGTTCTGGCGCTGGTAGTGCTGTTCCTGTGGGGAAGCAGCCAGACACTACCAGTGGTCATTGCCATCAATCTTCTTGCGCTTATTGGTATTTTAAGTAGCGCCTTTAGTGTTGTCCGTCATGCGGACGTATTAGCCCATCGCCTGGGAGAACCTTACGGTTCGCTTATTCTTAGCCTTTCAGTGGTTATTCTTGAAGTCAGTTTGATTTCAGCTTTAATGGCAACCGGCGACGCCGCGCCAACGCTAATGCGTGATACGCTCTATTCAATCATTATGATTGTTACAGGTGGGCTGGTTGGCTTTTCATTATTGTTGGGCGGACGTAAGTTTGCCACCCAATATATGAATCTGTTTGGTATCAAGCAGTATTTAATTGCGCTGTTCCCCCTGGCGATAATCGTACTGGTATTTCCAATGGCTCTGCCTGCGGCGAATTTTTCAACAGGTCAGGCGTTACTGGTAGCATTAATTTCTGCGGCAATGTATGGCGTATTTTTGCTGATCCAGACCAAAACACATCAAAGTTTGTTTGTCTACGAGCACGAAGATGACAGTGATGATGACGACCCGCACCACGGTAAACCGTCTGCCCATAGCAGCCTGTGGCATGCCATCTGGTTGATTGTCCATCTGATTGCCGTTATTGCAGTCACCAAAATGAACGCCAGCCCGCTGGAGACATTGCTCGACAGCATGAATGCGCCTGTCGCCTTTACTGGCTTCCTGGTGGCTCTGTTGATTCTGTCGCCGGAAGGTTTAGGTGCGTTAAAAGCAGTGTTGAATAACCAGGTCCAGCGCGCGATGAATCTGTTCTTTGGTTCAGTGTTGGCAACCATTTCGCTTACCGTACCTGTCGTCACGCTAATTGCCTTTATGACGGGTAACGAATTGCAGTTTGCACTTGGTGCGCCAGAAATGGTGGTGATGGTGGCCTCTTTAGTACTGTGCCATATCTCCTTCTCCACCGGACGAACTAACGTGCTCAATGGCGCGGCGCATCTGGCACTGTTTGCAGCTTATTTAATGACAATATTTGCCTGACATTTATATCTCCTCCGATGGCGGAAATCGGAGGAGATAATAAAAATTATCTGCTTATAGTATTTCTTCATACTACCTGAACAGATTGTTAATCAGATTTGCGAGCCTGTACCACAACCTGCACGAAACCACTGCAACAGCTGATGAAAAGCCGGAACGCGTACAGCATTGCGCACATTTCAGGGATGAAGTGAATATAAATTGAGACGTAGTATCGACACCAAGCCGGCGTTATCCGGTGAGGCGCAATGTTGTGGGGGCTTTATCCCTGGCGGCATTGGTTGCTGGAAAGAGAAAACCCCCGCACGTTGAGAGGTCAAACCTGACAACAGAACGGGGGCTAATCTTGAACCATCAACAATTCAAGAATAGCCGCAAAATGTTGTCATTACAACAAAAAGGCGGCTATATGACGCTCGCGCAGTTTGCCGTGATTTTCTGGCACGACCTGGCAGCACCGATCCTTGCGGGAATTATTACCGCAGCGATTGTTGGCTGGTGGCGTAGCCGGAAGTAAGGTGAAAACGGGCGTCAGGCTGCCGTGATGGCAATATGCGCCCGAAACCGGCCGCAGGGGTAACAGCCTGCGGCCTTTTTTGTATCCGGCACCCATGAAAAAAGTCTTAACGCAGAACGCTAAGACTTTATTTTTCAGGCAAAAAAGATTACTTGCTGGTATCCAGTTCTTCGAAACCTTTCACCAGATCATCAATCGCTTTCATTTGCTTGAGGAACGGTTCCAGTTTAGCCAGCGGCAGCGCGGATGGACCATCACATTTCGCATGTTCCGGATCCGGATGCGCTTCAATAAACAGCCCCGCCAGACCTACCGCCATACCGGCTCTTGCCAGCTCAGCCACCTGAGCACGGCGACCGCCGGAAGCTGCGCCAAATGGATCGCGACATTGCAGTGCGTGGGTAACGTCGAAAATCACCGGCGAATTACCAGACACTTTCTTCATGATGCTGAAGCCCAGCATATCAACAACCAGGTTGTCATAGCCGAAGTTAGCACCGCGATCGCAAAGAATCACTTTTTCGTTGCCGCCTTCTTTGAATTTATCAACGATATTACCCATCTGTCCCGGGCTGACAAACTGCGGTTTCTTGACGTTAATTACCGCACCGGTTTTCGCCATGGCTTCAACCAGGTCAGTCTGGCGAGCAAGAAACGCCGGCAACTGAATCACATCTACAACATCAGCAACGGGCTGTGCCTGGCTTGGTTCGTGAACGTCGGTGATAATTTTCACGCCAAAAGTCTGCTTCAACTCCTGGAAGATTTTCATCCCTTCTTCCAGGCCCGGTCCACGATAAGAGTGGATGGAGGAGCGGTTGGCTTTGTCAAAAGAGGCTTTGAACACGTAAGGGATACCCAGTTTCTGGGTCACGGTTACGTAGTGCTCGCAAATGCGCATCGCCAGATCGCGAGATTCCAACACGTTCATACCGCCAAACAGTACGAACGGCAGGTCATTTGCTACGTTGATGTCACCAATGCTAACCACTTTTTGTTTCATAGGATCGCCTTAATCTTGAGTAAAATGTCGATTAATTAATGCAGCACAATATGTTTATGCGCGATGTTATTTATTTGCGCACGGATCATTTCGCTGATCGGGTCTTCCGGACACTGTTCAACGAAATAACTTAAATCGTTCAACGCAACGTGTTCGCAATCCAGTTGCGCATAAATCAACCCGCGATCGCGAATTTCATAGGGATCTTCCGGGTTGAATTGTAATAAAGCTTCGCTGGTGCGTAACGCCAGCTCCATCTGATTTTCTTCTATCAACGAAGCTTTGAGTGTATCCAGCAATTTGCGGATTACCTCAATGTTATCAGCTTCATCAAGGTCTTCATAAAACAGTTCCGCCGACGGGCTGATATTTCCCTTTAACCACACATCCAGCATATGTTCGCTTAACGATTCACCGTTAAAAGGATTAATCAGCCAAATTTCGCCATCCGGACATTCAATGCGCAATATCAGCTGCGTAGGGAAAATCACCGGCAGCAGCGGCAAATCGAGACGATTCGCGACCCATAATAAAACCGCACCTAATGATACCGCACTGCCCTGTCGATTCTTTAACACCTGGTCCAGCCATAATGCATCGGAAAGACGATAAACGCCGCGTGAGGCTTTAAACCCCCATTCGCCGTAAAACAGCGCGATTAATTTTTCTAGCTGCTCTTCTAATGGCAGAAGCTGGCTAATTTCTTCCTTCGCCAGACTAACGAGACGCTCCAGTTCGTCGTAAACATCTTGCGAGGGAAAATCGCGGCGGATTGCTTCGCAAGCCAGGATCATGCCTTCGCACAATGGCGCTTTATTAAATTCGAAATCAGCTAACGATCTCATGACTTACCCCAGTAACGGTACTTTTGTGGTGGCGAGTTTAATGATGATGTACAGCACCACCAACGCCAGCGGGAAGGCAATAATGCGCGCCTGCTGACTGTGCATACGACGATAATCGAGTGCAATAAAACCCAAAACGATATAAATGATAACTCCAAACAGCTTTTCAGTCAGCCACTGTGCCTGCCCGGAAAATGGCTGGATGTGCGCTTTAGCCATCAACGCAATGCCGCTTAACAATAACAGCGTATCGACAACCGGCGGCACAATGCGCGTCCAGCGAGCAAATGCCTGTGGATGCTTCTGATAACGTAGCCAGAAACGTAAGGTCAATAGCCCAACAGAAAGCGCGATACTAATGAGATGAACGCTAAGCAACGTAGAAAAACTTGTCATTGATAATAGCGGCCGAGCGTTACGCGCTCGTTATCCCCATAGTCACGGCAGGTTTCGACGTCATGATACCCCGCGAAGATAAATGCCTGTCGCACCGCTTCACCCTGCTGCCAGCCATGCTCCAGAAGCAGAAAGCCGCCGGATACCAGCGCGTTACGCGACTGTTCGATGATATGCACGATGTCTGCCATTCCACTGTCTGCCGCAACCAGCGCAGTGAGCGGCTCAAAGCGGACATCGCCTTGTTGAAGATGTGGGTCCTGCTCGTCAATATACGGCGGATTGCTGACAATCATCGCAAACTGCTGCCCGGCTAGCGCGCTAAACCAGTCGCTTTGCAGAATGTGGATATTTTTGATAGCCAGATGCTGGGCATTACGTTGCGCCAGAGAGACAGCATCTGGCATACGATCTACAGCGGTAATTTCGCAGTCCGGACGCTCGCTGGCCAGCGCCAGCGCAATCGCCCCGGTACCCGTCCCGAGATCGAGAATACGGCAAGGTTGTTCAGGCAACCGCGCCAGTGCCTGCTCCACCAGACACTCCGTATCCGGGCGCGGAATTAAGGTCGCTGGCGAAACAAATAACGGCAACGACCAGAATTCTCGCACCCCGGTTAAATGAGCAATGGGTTCACCATCGCGACGACGCGTCAGTAGCGCATCAAGTTGCTGACATTGTTCGTCAGTCAGCTGCGTTTCACCAAAGGCGAGAATAAAAGTACGCCCTCTGCCGGTAACATGCTCCAGCAGGATTTCAGCATCACGCCGCGGGCTTTCGCTCGCCTGAAGTTGGCTTATTGCTTCACGTAACCAGTGTTGATATTCCATTATTCCTGCTCGGACAACGCCGCCAGTTGGTCGGCCTGATGTTCCTGGATAATCGGTTCAATCAGCATATCCAGCTTACCTTCCATCACTTCATCCAGGCGGTAGAGCGTCAGGTTGATGCGGTGATCGGTAACGCGCCCCTGCGGGAAGTTGTAAGTACGGTTACGGTCGCTGCGATCGCCACTCCCCAGCAGGTTACGACGGGTAGACGCTTCGGCCTGTTGCCGTTTTGCCATTTCAGCAGCGTGGATGCGAGCACCGAGTACAGAAAGTGCTTTAGCTTTGTTTTTATGTTGTGAACGTTCGTCCTGACATTCAACAACAATCCCGGTCGGCAAGTGAGTAATACGAATTGCCGAATCGGTGGTGTTAACGTGCTGACCACCCGCCCCTGACGAGCGGAAAGTATCAATGCGCAAATCTGCTGGGTTGATGTCCGGCAGTTCTGCATCAGGCAGTTCTGGCATTACCGCAACGGTACAAGCAGAAGTATGAATACGACCCTGCGATTCCGTAGCAGGAACACGCTGCACGCGATGACCGCCAGATTCGAATTTCAAACGACCATATACACCGTCACCGCTAATTTTGGCGATGATCTCTTTATAACCACCATGTTCACCCTCGCTGGCGCTCATGATTTCTACACGCCAGCGGCGGGCTTCGGCGTAACGGCTGTACATACGGAACAGATCGCCAGCGAACAGCGCCGCTTCGTCGCCGCCGGTTCCGGCACGGACTTCGAGGAAGGCGTTACGTTCGTCATCAGGATCTTTTGGTAGTAATAGAACCTGTAATTGCTGTTCCAGTTGCTCGCTTTTTTCTTTAGCTTCGCGCAGTTCATCCTGCGCCATCTCACGCATTTCAGGATCGTCGAGCATCATCTGTGCGGTTTCGATATCTTCCTGAACCTGTTGCCAGTCGGTAAAACAGCGCGAAACATCACTTAACTGCGCATATTCACGAGATAATGCGCGAAAACGTTCCTGGTCAGCGATGGTTTGCGCATCACCCAGCAGCGCCTGAACTTCTTCATGGCGTTCATGCAGGGCTTCCAGTTTGGCAACGATAGAAGGCTTCATAGGCGTAAATGCACCCTGTAAAAAAAGAAAATGATGTACTGCTACTCCAGCCCGAGGCTGTCGCGCAGAATATTCAGGCGTTCGTTATCCCCGTCACGGGCAGCCTGTTGAAGTGATTTTGTTGGTGCATGGATCAGGCGGTTAGTCAGTTTCCATGCCAGATCCTGCATAATGGTTTGCGCATCACCGCCCTGTTCAAGGGCCGCTAACGCTTTAGCAGTTAACTCATCACGAACCTGCTCTGCCTGGCTACGATAATCGCGAATAGTTTCGCTGGCGCTTTGTGCTCGAAGCCATGCCATAAATTCACTGGCCTCCTGGGCGACGATAGTTTCCGCCTCCACAGCAGCAGCTTTCCGTTGCGCCAGGTTGTGCGAAATAATGCTTTGCAGATCGTCAACGCTATAAAGATAAGCATTCGCCAGTTTACCAACTTCCGGCTCAACATCGCGCGGAACGGCAATATCCACCAGCAGCATTGGTTGATTGCGACGGCTTTTTAATGCGCGCTCCACCATGCCTTTACCGATAATCGGCAACGGGCTGGCGGTGGAACTGATGATGATATCGGCTTCGCGCAGACGTTCGTCGATATCGCTCAGGGCAATCACTTCCGCGCCAACCTCATCTGCCAGAATTTGGGCACGTTCGCGAGTGCGATTGGCGATAATCATCTTCTGTACTTTGTGTTCGCGCAGATGACGCGCCACCAGCTCGATGGTTTCGCCCGCGCCAACCAGCAGTACCGTCACCGTAGAGAGCGATTCAAAGATCTGCCGCGCCAGCGTACAAGCCGCAAAAGCGACAGACACAGCACTGGCACCGATATCTGTTTCAGTGCGAACGCGTTTCGCGACAGAGAAAGATTTCTGGAACATGCGTTCCAGTTCGCTGGCCTTCATATGACCTTTTTGCGAATCGGCAAACGCTTTTTTAACCTGACCGAGGATCTGCGGCTCGCCAAGGACGAGAGAATCAAGCCCACTGGCAACGCGCATTAAATGACTGACCGCATCGTTATCCTGATGCCAGTAGAGGCTATTACGCAGATCGTCTTCGTTGAGATTATGGTAATCACACAACCAGCGAATGAGCGCCTCTTGCAGGTCATCCCGTTCTTCAACGCTGAGATAAAGTTCTGTGCGGTTACACGTCGACAGCACCACACCGCCCTGCACCATCGGCTGCGCAAGCAGGCTGTCAAGCGCCTGATCGAGCTTATCCGGCGAAAACGATACACGTTCTCGCAGCGATACAGGTGCCGTTTTATGGTTGATACCGAGTGCTAAAAGGGTCATGTCTGCGGGAAATAATACCAACGTTGATAGGGTTAGTCTGCTTGCATCATACAGGATGCGTAAGATCAATAAAAGAGAGCGCCCCCTTTTGGAGTAATTGCCGAAAGCCGTTAGATTCTGGCAATTAAGACAACGTGAACATAGACGATGGCTAACGGTAACGCTAGCATTAAGGGTTATAACTGCAACGTATCTCAAGGACTTGTCATTATTATGCCCCTGCCCGATTTTCGCTTTATCCGCCTGCTACCGCTAGCAGCCCTCGTGCTCACTGCCTGTTCTATTACCACACCCAAAGGCCCAGGCAAAAGCCCGGATTCGCCACAATGGCGTCAGCATCAGCAAGACGTGCGCAATCTTAATCAGTATCAAACTCGCGGCGCGTTCGCTTATATTTCTGACCAACAAAAAGTGTACGCCCGTTTCTTCTGGCAGCAAACTGGCCAGGATCGCTACCGTCTGCTGCTGACTAACCCATTGGGCAGCACGGAACTGGAGCTGAATGCTCAACCGGGTAACGTGCAGTTAGTCGACAATAAAGGTCAGCGTTATACCTCCGATGACGCCGAAGAGATGATTGGCAAATTGACCGGAATGCCAATTCCGCTCAACAGCTTGCGCCAGTGGATTTTAGGTTTACCGGGTGATGCGACTGACTACAAACTTGACGACCAGTACCGCCTGAGTGAAATCACCTACAGCCAGAATGGCAAAAACTGGAAAGTTGTTTACGGTGGTTATGACACAAAAACTCAACCTGCGATGCCAGCCAATATGGAACTCACCGACGGTGGTCAACGCATCAAGTTAAAAATGGATAACTGGATAGTGAAATAATGCGGACACAGTGGCCCTCTCCGGCAAAACTTAATCTGTTTTTATACATTACCGGTCAGCGTGCGGATGGTTACCACACGCTGCAAACGCTGTTTCAGTTTCTTGATTACGGCGACACCATCAGCATTGAGCTTCGTGACGATGGGGATATTCGTCTGTTAACGCCCGTTGAAGGCGTGGAACATGAAGATAACCTGATCGTTCGCGCAGCGAGGTTGTTGATGAAAACTGCGGCAGACAGCGGGCGTCTTTCGACGGGAAGCGGTGCGAATATCAGCATTGACAAGCGTTTGCCGATGGGCGGCGGTCTCGGCGGTGGTTCATCCAATGCCGCGACGGTTCTGGTGGCGTTAAATCATCTCTGGCAATGCGGGCTAAGCATGGATGAGCTGGCGGAAATGGGGCTGACGCTGGGCGCAGATGTTCCTGTCTTTGTTCGTGGTCATGCCGCGTTTGCCGAAGGCGTTGGTGAAATACTAATGCCGGTGGATCCGCCAGAGAAGTGGTATCTGGTGGCGCACCCTGGTGTAAGTATTCCAACACCGGTGATTTTTAAAGATCCTGAACTCCCGCGCAATACGCCAAAAAGGTCAATAGAAACGTTGCTAAAATGTGAATTCAGCAATGATTGCGAGGTTATCGCAAGAAAACGTTTTCGCGAGGTTGATGCGGTGCTTTCCTGGCTGTTAGAATACGCCCCGTCGCGCCTGACTGGGACAGGGGCCTGTGTCTTTGCTGAATTTGATACAGAGTCTGAAGCCCGCCAGGTGCTAGAGCAAGCCCCGGAATGGCTCAATGGCTTTGTGGCGAAAGGCGTTAATCTTTCCCCATTGCACAGAGCCATGCTTTAAGCCGGGCAAGCTGAGTTTCGGTGACAACGTCACCTTGTTCCAGACGTTGCATCGCGCTCTTTAATACACCGCCTGGAAAGAATCATGCCTGGCCCGCACAGTTTTCGGCAGATTCTTTCCACCAATGGACGCATGCCTGAGGTTCTTCTCGTGCCTGATATGAAGCTTTTTGCTGGTAACGCCACCCCGGAACTAGCACAACGTATTGCCAACCGCCTGTACACTTCACTCGGCGACGCCGCTGTAGGTCGCTTTAGCGACGGCGAAGTCAGTGTACAAATTAATGAAAATGTACGCGGTGGTGATATTTTCATCATCCAGTCCACTTGTGCCCCTACTAACGACAACCTGATGGAATTAGTCGTTATGGTTGATGCCCTGCGTCGTGCTTCCGCAGGTCGTATCACCGCTGTTATCCCCTACTTTGGCTATGCGCGCCAGGACCGTCGCGTCCGTTCCGCTCGTGTACCAATCACTGCGAAAGTGGTTGCAGACTTCCTCTCCAGCGTCGGTGTTGACCGTGTGCTGACAGTGGATCTGCACGCTGAACAGATTCAGGGTTTCTTCGACGTTCCGGTTGATAACGTATTTGGTAGCCCGATCCTGCTGGAAGACATGCTGCAGCTGAATCTGGATAACCCAATTGTGGTTTCTCCGGACATCGGCGGCGTTGTGCGTGCCCGCGCTATCGCTAAGCTGCTGAACGATACCGATATGGCAATCATCGACAAACGTCGTCCGCGTGCGAACGTTTCCCAGGTGATGCATATCATCGGTGACGTTGCAGGTCGTGACTGCGTACTGGTCGATGATATGATCGACACTGGCGGTACGCTGTGTAAAGCTGCTGAAGCTCTGAAAGAACGTGGTGCTAAACGTGTATTTGCGTACGCGACTCACCCGATCTTCTCTGGCAACGCGGCGAACAACCTGCGTAACTCTGTAATTGATGAAGTCGTTGTCTGCGATACCATTCCGCTGAGCGATGAAATCAAATCACTGCCGAACGTGCGTACTCTGACCCTGTCAGGTATGCTGGCCGAAGCGATTCGTCGTATCAGCAACGAAGAATCGATCTCTGCCATGTTCGAACACTAATCGAACCCGGCTCAAAGACCCGCTGCGGCGGGTTTTTTTGTCTGTAATATCCATTTGTATGACCTATGCCTCCTTCACCTGCCATTTAGTTGACAGATGATGCGCTCACGGATGAAACATTATTGTGAACAAAATATTTTCCTCACATGTGATGCCTTTCCGCGCTCTGATCGACGCTTGCTGGAAAGAAAAATATACTGCCGCACGGTTTACCCGTGACCTGATTGCCGGGATAACCGTCGGGATTATTGCTATCCCGCTGGCGATGGCGTTGGCTATTGGTAGTGGTGTGGCCCCCCAGTACGGTTTATATACCGCAGCTGTTGCGGGGATTGTCATTGCTCTGACGGGGGGGTCACGCTTTAGCGTTTCCGGTCCGACTGCGGCATTTGTGGTAATTCTCTATCCCGTTTCGCAACAGTTTGGACTGGCAGGACTGCTGGTTGCGACCTTGCTGTCGGGAATCTTTTTGATTCTGATGGGGCTGGCACGCTTTGGTCGCCTGATTGAGTATATTCCGGTTTCCGTCACCTTAGGTTTCACCTCGGGTATCGGGATCACCATCGGTACCATGCAGATTAAAGATTTTCTCGGTCTGCAAATGGCCCATGTCCCGGAACATTATCTACAAAAAGTCGGCGCATTATTTATGGCGCTGCCGACCATTAATGTGGGTGATGCAGCCATTGGCATTGTGACGCTTGGCATTCTGGTTTTCTGGCCGCGTCTGGGCATACGTTTACCCGGCCACCTTCCGGCCTTGCTGGCTGGTTGCGCGGTGATGGGGATTGTTAACCTGCTCGGCGGACATGTTGCTACCATCGGTTCGCAATTCCACTACGTCCTGGCCGATGGTTCTCAGGGTAACGGTATTCCGCAACTGCTGCCGCAACTGGTGCTGCCGTGGGATCTGCCTAATTCAGAATTCACGCTAACCTGGGATTCTATTCGCACACTGCTGCCTGCGGCATTCTCAATGGCAATGCTCGGCGCAATCGAATCTCTGCTCTGCGCCGTGGTGCTGGATGGTATGACCGGGACAAAACACAAGGCGAACAGCGAACTGGTTGGACAGGGATTGGGGAATATTATCGCTCCGTTCTTTGGTGGTATTACCGCTACAGCTGCCATCGCGCGTTCTGCCGCTAACGTCCGTGCCGGGGCAACTTCCCCTATCTCGGCGGTGATCCACTCTATTCTGGTTATTCTTGCCCTGCTGGTACTGGCACCGCTGCTCTCCTGGCTGCCGCTTTCCGCCATGGCAGCCCTGCTGTTGATGGTGGCGTGGAACATGAGTGAAGCGCACAAAGTGGTCGACTTGCTGCGTCATGCACCGAAAGATGACATCATCGTCATGCTGCTGTGCATGTCGCTGACCGTGCTGTTCGATATGGTTATTGCCATCAGCGTGGGGATCGTGCTGGCATCGCTGCTGTTTATGCGTCGTATCGCACGTATGACTCGCCTGGCACCGGTAGTCGTAGACGTTCCAGACGATGTCCTGGTTCTGCGCGTTATTGGCCCGCTGTTTTTTGCTGCCGCTGAAGGCTTATTCACGGACCTGGAGTCACGTCTTGAAGGCAAACGGATTGTGATTCTGAAGTGGGATGCCGTTCCGGTACTTGATGCTGGTGGTCTTGATGCGTTCCAGCGTTTTGTGAAGCGTCTGCCCGAAGGATGTGAACTGCGCGTGTGCAACCTGGAATTCCAGCCACTGCGCACTATGGCTCGCGCAGGCATTCAACCGATCCCGGGACGCCTCGCATTCTTCCCGAATCGTCGCGCGGCGATGGCGGATTTATAAGTACGAGATTGACCAGTCAGCGCAAACTGACTGGTCAGCAAACTGCATTATTTGTTAGCTATGACGGCGATTGTCGCTACGGCGGCAACGTTTGTCATAGTGGCGAACCCACCAGTAACGGTCGCACACCTGTTCATGCCCGCCAACACGGGCACCCGCCAGCCAGAGAATCGCACCGACGAAAATACTTAGCACAGCACCATGTGCGAAATACTGGGGCATATTAAACTGTGGTAACTGGTTGAGGATTGAATACCCCACGCCGACCACCATTACCACCAGACCCAACCCCATGAGCACGTTACCGAGTAACGAAGCGTTTTTGCGTTTCATATGTCACCTCCGGAACTTTCTGGGTTGTAACAGGGAATACCCCTCTTCCTTATGTGTAAAGTATAGACAACACCCTGTAGGTTATGTGCGGGTGTGATCACAATTACAACCCTTATTTCAACAAAACTTTACAAATAAACGCCTGAACACCTTGACTTTCTAATAGTCCACTCAGGCAATAATTGCATTATCTGCATTTGATACGCAGTTTTTTGTCAAGCGGGGCCGCAACCAGTAAACTACGCGCCAGTTATGTACACACTCAGGACAAAAAAACGTGACGATTAAATTGATTGTCGGCCTGGCGAACCCCGGTGCTGAATACGCCG
This sequence comes from Escherichia sp. E.sYA108, assembly GCF_011754335.1. Lineage (NCBI taxonomy): Bacteria > Pseudomonadati > Pseudomonadota > Gammaproteobacteria > Enterobacterales > Enterobacteriaceae > Escherichia > Escherichia sp. E.sYA108. The sequence continues at coordinate 2,843,931 of NZ_JAAQVZ010000001.1, forward strand.
CAACGCGACATAATGCTGGTGCCTGGTTCGTTGACTTACTGGCAGAGCGATTGCGCGCTCCGCTGCGCGAAGAGGCTAAATTCTTTGGTTATACTTCGCGAGTCACCCTTGGAGGCGAAGATGTCCGCCTGTTAGTCCCGACTACATTTATGAATCTCAGCGGCAAAGCCGTTGCGGCGATGGCCAGTTTTTTCCGCATTAATCCGGACGAAATTCTGGTGGCCCACGACGAACTGGATCTGCCTCCTGGCGTCGCCAAATTTAAGTTGGGTGGCGGTCATGGTGGTCACAATGGACTGAAAGACATCATCAGTAAATTGGGTAATAACCCTAACTTTCACCGTTTACGCATCGGAATCGGTCATCCGGGCGATAAAAATAAAGTTGTCGGTTTTGTGTTAGGCAAACCGCCTGTTAGTGAACAGAAGTTAATTGATGAAGCCATCGACGAAGCGGCGCGTTGTACTGAAATGTGGTTTACAGATGGCTTGACCAAAGCAACGAACCGATTGCACGCCTTTAAAGCGCAATAAGTCGTTGTCTGCGGCATTTTTGCCGAGTGCCGTGTATAATAGGCAAAGTTATTTCCATTTCTGCAATCTGTTAGCAATAACAGGTTGATTATTAAGATATTAAGGTGATTTAAATCATGGGATTCAAATGCGGTATCGTCGGTTTGCCCAACGTCGGGAAATCTACCCTGTTCAACGCGCTGACCAAAGCCGGTATTGAAGCGGCCAACTTTCCATTCTGCACCATCGAGCCGAACACGGGCGTCGTACCAATGCCTGACCCTCGCCTGGATCAACTGGCTGAAATCGTAAAACCGCAGCGTACACTTCCCACGACCATGGAATTTGTCGATATCGCCGGTCTGGTAAAAGGCGCATCGAAAGGCGAAGGTCTGGGTAACCAGTTCCTGACCAACATCCGTGAAACCGAAGCGATCGGTCACGTTGTTCGCTGCTTTGAAAATGACAACATCATTCACGTTTCCGGCAAAGTTAACCCGGCGGATGATATTGAAGTTATCAACACCGAACTGGCGCTGGCGGATCTCGACACCTGTGAACGTGCGATTCATCGCGTACAGAAGAAAGCCAAAGGTGGCGATAAAGACGCGAAAGCCGAGCTGGCGGTACTGGAAAAATGCCTGCCCCAGCTGGAAAACGCAGGTATGCTGCGTGCGCTGGATTTAAGCGCTGAAGAGAAAGCGGCTGTTCGTTACCTGAGCTTCCTGACGCTAAAACCAACAATGTACATCGCCAACGTCAACGAAGACGGTTTTGAAAACAACCCGTATCTTGACCAGGTGCGTGAAATCGCAGCGAAAGAAGGTTCTGTTGTAGTTCCGGTTTGTGCTGCTGTTGAAGCAGACATTGCCGAACTGGACGACGAAGAGCGTGACGAGTTTATGCAGGAGCTTGGGCTGGAAGAGCCGGGCCTGAACCGTGTGATCCGTGCCGGTTATAAGCTGCTGAACCTGCAAACTTACTTCACCGCTGGGGTGAAAGAAGTGCGTGCATGGACCATTCCGGTTGGTGCAACCGCGCCGCAGGCAGCGGGCAAAATCCATACTGATTTTGAAAAAGGCTTTATCCGTGCACAAACCATCTCGTTTGAAGATTTCATCACTTACAAAGGTGAACAAGGCGCGAAAGAAGCAGGCAAAATGCGTGCAGAAGGCAAAGATTACATCGTTAAAGATGGCGATGTGATGAACTTCCTGTTCAACGTCTAATTCCGCTAATACTACCCTGGCGGTTAATAACGAGCCATTATGTGAGTTGCACGTAATGGCTTTTTTACGCCTGCTACGCGTCTTCTTTCAATTCTGAGTTACCAAAACTCATAATCAGACTCCTGACAATATTAACAATGCAGCTTTTATGTGATAACAATCACAGTGCATTAACCGTTCAAGAGTTTGTCATGAAAAAAACATTTACCTTCAGCCTGTTAGCAATTGTCTTTGCAAGCCTGTTGAGTGCTTGTGTTCCCCACCATCATCACCGCCACAGCGATGGCCCTCGTGGTCCTGCGCCCTCAGGTAAGCCAATGCCACCTTCAAATGGTGGACCAAATCACGGCAGTCATGGTCGCTATTAATTAGCAATTCATAGCGGGAAAGTACATACTCTCCCGCTATCCACGGCGCTTAAACTGCCCTGCATCAATGCCATGTTGCTTCATTTTCCGCCACAGCGTAGTGCGGCCGATCCCAAGTAAAGCCGACATTTCCTGAATGCGACCGCCTGTGACCTGGGCTGCGTTAATAATTGCCTCTTTTTCAACTTCCGCAAATGACAGACTGGTGGAAAGGCGGGTGGCGCTGACATCATCTGTCGCCTGCTCGGTAAACAGATGTTCCGGCAAATCACTGACGCGAATGCGCCCATTATCACTACTCAGAGCAAGATTCTCGATGACGCTGTAAAGTTCAAAATCGTTGCCAGGCCATGCACAGGAAACCAGGCGAGCGAGGGCATCGTCATCAATTTTCAGCCGCGTAGAGAAGCGTTTTTCAAGGCTGCGTAATTTGTTATTCACCAGCGCCGGAATGCTGCCACGCCGCATACGCAGTGGCGGGATGGTAATTTCAAATGCATGCAGCGCGTAATACAGCTGGCGACTAAAACGATTTTGTTCCACCAGCATTGCGAGGTCCGCGGTCGTTGTGGCAATCACTTTGACATCAATGGGTATTAAACGCCGCGCATCCAGTCGCGTGATAACCCCCTGCTTGATAACCTGAAGCAAGGCAGACTGTAACTCCACCGCCAGATATTCAATCTTTTCAAGAAACAGCGTGCCGCCGTGCGCCAGTTCCAGCCGACTCAGACGGCCATTTTCACTATCCGTGCGATCGCCACCAATAAATTCTTCCGCCAGCGCCGCATCACCATATAACTCACAATTGACGGCGATATAAGGCCCCGCTGCACGCTCGCTTTCATTATGAATTGCCTGACTTAGCAGTGCCTTGCCCACGCCCTCTTCTCCACAAAGCAGGACAGGAAAGCTACTGCGTGCCGCCTGGCGACCAAAATGAATCAAGCGGCGGGTTTGCGGATCGTCCTGTGGCATATGAGCGAAGGTATGGCTGACTTTTCCTAATTGACTGGTCATTAACTGCCGCATCTGTTCCACAGGATGGAGCAATAAAATAAAGCTGGTTCCCTGCGTTTCTATTATCGGTTTAAGGGTTATCACCGCATCAATAAACTGATGCTGACTTTCAAAGGTGGCTTCTACGTGTTTGAGCGGATGTGACTGTTTTATTGCTTGTTGCAATACGGCGGGTAACGTTAAGAGTTCAGTGATTGCTCGTCCCTGACTTGCCGTCGCGTCAAGGCGCAAGACCCGCGCCGCCTGGGCATTGATAAATTGCAAATTACCCTGCTCGTCCCAGCTAATCACGCCATCATCCATACTTTCTAACAGGGCATTAAGTTGATTTAAATGACGGTTAGTTTCAGCGAGCAAACTGTCCGTCAGCAGTAAATTTCCGACCTCGCGTGCGATTGCCAACGTCAACGGCAAATCAGCTGCGGTAGTTTGCTCAACCGGACACGCCAGCGCTATTGTTCCCGTCAATCGGCCCTTGCTGTCAAACAACGGCGTTGCGCAAAAGGCCCAGTTCCAGAGTGCCTGTTTGAAATGTTGATCGGCCATCGTTTTCACGGCCTGACCAGAGATAGCCGCTAACGATAGCGCACAAGTACCAATAATTCCCTCGGCGCAATACGTGCCGTCATTGAATCCCAGTACACTTAGCTGCTGCAAGGTTTGCGGATCGCCATTACGGCTGAGAATGCAGGCGGTTTCATCGAGGATAAGCAACGCACACTCTCGCGGTGCCATATATTCCCAGGCATCTTCCAGCGCAGCCTGCCCGAGCGTCAGCATCGCTTTCTTACGCCGATAAATAGAAGCAAATGTCACGCCCTGGGCCTGGTGTGGTACGTTCCATGTCTCCCGTTTCATCAGCTTATTGCATCTCTCCCAGGAGGTTGCAATTAAGGGAGATATGCCCCGACCATCGTTGTTAAAAGCGCCACTCATATCCCGCATCCCTTATGACAAAAGGTGTTCCGGCTCGCAATTTTAAGTATTAATACACGTAAAAGTTTCAATATGGAACATTCATTAAAGCATATGTTTCACTATGAAACCTAATTTGGGCTAATTTTCTTTTCCCTTGCCTGATGCACAATGGATTCATCGGCAGTCAGTGGTCGCCGTGTCGTTGAACATCATCCATGCCCTACCGTAATTGCTGGAGCAAAATAATGAAAAAATTGATCAATGATGTGCAAGACGTACTGGACGAACAACTGGCAGGACTAGCGAAGGCGCATCCATCGCTGACACTGCATCAGGATCCGGTGTATGTCACCCGAGCTGATGCCCCCGTTGCAGGAAAAGTCGCCCTGCTGTCGGGTGGCGGCAGCGGACACGAGCCGATGCATTGTGGTTATATCGGTCAGGGGATGCTTTCTGGGGCCTGTCCGGGCGAAATTTTCACCTCACCGACGCCCGATAAAATCTTTGAATGCGCCATGCAAATTGATGGCGGCGAAGGTGTACTGTTGATTATCAAAAATTACACCGGCGATATTCTTAACTTCGAAACAGCAACCGAGTTACTGCACGATAGCGGCGTAAAAGTGACCACTGTGGTCATTGATGACGACGTTGCAGTAAAAGACAGTCTTTATACCGCCGGGCGGCGCGGCGTTGCCAACACCGTATTAATTGAAAAACTCGTAGGTGCAGCGGCGGAGCGTGGCGACTCACTGGACGCCTGTGCGGAACTGGGGCGTAAGTTGAATAATCAAGGCCATTCAATAGGTATCGCTCTCGGTGCCTGTACCGTTCCTGCCGCGGGCAAACCTTCTTTTACCCTGGCGGATAATGAGATGGAGTTTGGCGTCGGCATTCATGGTGAGCCAGGTATTGACCGCCGCCCCTTCTCTTCCCTTGATCAAACCGTCGATGAAATGTTCGACACCCTGCTGGAAAATGGCTCATACCATCGCACTTTGCGTTTCTGGGATTATCAACAAGGCAGCTGGCAGGAAGAACCACAAACCAAACAACCGCTCCAGTCTGGCGATCGGGTGATTGCGCTGGTTAACAATCTTGGCGCAACTCCGCTTTCTGAGCTGTACGGCGTCTATAACCGCCTGACCACACGTTGCCAGCAAGCGGGATTGACTATCGAACGTAATTTAATTGGCGCGTACTGCACCTCACTGGATATGACCGGTTTCTCAATCACCTTACTGAAAGTTGATGACGAAACGCTGGCACTCTGGGACGCCCCTGTCCACACCCCGGCCCTTAACTGGGGTAAATAAGGAGAAAGCAATGTCACTGAGCAGAACTCAAATTGTTAACTGGCTCACTCGTTGTGGCGATATTTTCAGCACCGAGAGCGAGTATCTTACTGGACTGGATCGCGAGATTGGCGACGCTGACCACGGGCTAAATATGAATCGAGGCTTTAGCAAAGTGGTGGAAAAACTCCCTGCTATCGCAGATAAAGATATCGGTTTCATTCTCAAGAATACCGGCATGACGCTACTTTCCAGCGTCGGAGGTGCCAGTGGTCCGCTGTTCGGTACCTTCTTTATCCGCGCCGCACAGACAACCCAGGCACGGCAAAGCCTGACGCTGGAAGAGCTTTATCAGATGTTCCGCGATGGCGCGGACGGCGTAATCAGTCGCGGGAAAGCCGAACCTGGCGATAAAACCATGTGTGATGTGTGGGTGCCGGTGGTGGAATCGTTACGTCAGTCCTGCGAGCAAAATCTCCCTGTTCCGGCGGCGCTCGACGCTGCCAGTAGCATCGCCGAATCCGCTGCACAAAGTACGATTACGATGCAAGCCCGCAAAGGCCGCGCCAGTTATCTCGGTGAACGCAGTATTGGTCACCAGGATCCCGGCGCGACCTCGGTGATGTTTATGATGCAAATGTTGGCGTTAGCCGCAAAAGAGTAAGGAATTGGTGATGGTAAACCTGGTCATAGTTTCACATAGCAGCCGACTGGGAGAAGGTGTCGGTGAATTAGCCCGTCAGATGTTAATGAGTGATAATTGTAAAATCGCCATTGCCGCGGGAATTGACGATCCACAAAATCCCATTGGTACCGATGCCGTCAAAGTGATGGAGGCCATCGAATCTGTTGCCGATGCCGACCATGTGCTGGTCATGATGGATATGGGTAGCGCATTATTGAGTGCTGAAACTGCGCTGGAATTGCTGGCTCCCGAGATCGCCGCAAAAGTACGTTTGTGTGCTGCGCCGTTGGTCGAAGGTACACTGGCAGCAACGGTCAGCGCGGCCTCGGGGGCGGATATCGACAAAGTTATCTTTGACGCCATGCATGCGCTGGAAGCCAAACGTGAACAACTGGGTTTACCGTCCTCTGACACTGAAATCTCTGGCACATGTCCTCCGTACGATGAAGAAGCCCGTTCTCTGTCGGTGGTCATAAAAAACCGTAACGGCCTGCATGTACGTCCGGCCTCCCGGCTGGTTTATACCTTATCGACATTTAATGCCGATATGTTGCTGGAGAAAAACGGCAAATGCGTTACACCGGAGAGTATTAACCAGATTGCGTTACTACAAGTTCGCTATAACGATACGCTGCGCCTGATTGCGAAAGGACCAGAAGCTGAAGAGGCACTGATCGCTTTCCGTCAGCTGGCTGAAGATAACTTTGGTGAAACGGAGGAAGTTGCTCCACCTACTCTGCGTCCCGTTCCGCCTGTTTCGGGTAAAGCCTTTTATTATCAACCTGTTTTATGTACGGTACAGGCAAAATCAACCCTGACCGTGGAAGAAGAACAAGAACGATTACGCCAGGCCATTGACTTCACGTTATTAGATCTGATGACGTTAACAGCGAAAGCAGAAACCAGTGGGCTTGACGATATTGCCGCAATCTTTTCTGGTCACCATACACTGTTAGATGATCCGGAACTGCAGGCGGCGGCAAGCGAACTCCTTCAGCATGAACATTGCACGGCGGAATATGCCTGGCAGCAAGTTCTTAAAGAACTTAGCCAGCAATACCAACAGCTGGATGATGAATATCTACAGGCTCGCTATATCGATGTGGACGATCTTCTGCATCGCACCCTGGTCCACCTGACCCAAACGAAAGAAGAACTCCCGCAGTTTAACTCGCCAACTATTCTACTGGCGGAGAACATTTATCCCTCCACAGTACTGCAACTGGATCCAGCGGTTGTAAAAGGTATCTGCCTTAGCGCCGGAAGTCCGCTATCCCACAGTGCCCTAATCGCCCGTGAACTGGGAATTGGCTGGATTTGCCAGCAGGGTGAGAAACTGTATGCGATACAACCAGAAGAAACGCTAACGCTGGACGTTAAAACGCAACGTTTCAACCATCAGGGTTAAACCACCGTTCGGATGGCATCATTCTGATGTCATCCGGCAATTTACTCTGCACTGATGTTTTTAACTACCTGTTATATTTTTCACCAAATTATGATGATTTTTCTTCGCTAATCGCAAACCCAACGTCGCTGGCTGACTAATAAACAGATGTTATTTTATCACTCTATTTCGCCGTTATTTATCTCTTTAATTCCCTTTTCTAAAATGTCTGTCAGTTCGCAGAATGTGATTTCGATCATGCAGCTAGTGCGATCCTGAACTAAGGTTTTCTGATACTTGAATACCGTTTTATTCGGTTTCGCCAAAGGAGAATGACTGATGAAATCCCCCGCACCTTCTCGCCCGCAAAAAATGGCGTTAATTCCAGCCTGCATCTTTTTGTGTTTCGCTGCGCTATCGGTGCAGGCAGAAGAAACATCGGTAACACCACAACCGCCTGATATTTTATTAGGGCCGCTGTTTAATGATGTGCAAAACGCCAAACTTTTTCCGGACCAAAAAACCTTTGCCGATGCCGTGCCGAACAGCGATCCGCTGATGATCCTTGCTGATTATCGGATGCAGCAAAACCAGAGCGGATTTGATCTACGCCATTTCGTTAACGTCAATTTCACCCTGCCGAAAGAGGGCGAGAAATATGTTCCGCCAGAGGGGCAATCACTGCGCGAACATATTGACGGACTTTGGCCGGTATTAACGCGTTCTACCGAAAACACCGAAAAATGGGATTCTCTATTACCGCTGCCAAAACCTTATGTCGTGCCCGGCGGACGTTTTCGCGAGGTATATTACTGGGACAGTTACTTCACCATGTTAGGACTTGCCGAAAGCGGTCACTGGGATAAAGTCGCGGATATGGTAGCCAATTTTGCTCATGAAATAGACACTTACGGTCATATTCCCAACGGCAACCGCAGTTACTATTTAAGCCGCTCGCAGCCGCCCTTCTTTGCCCTGATGGTAGAGTTACTGGCGCAGCATGAAGGCGACGCCGCGTTGAAACAATACCTGCCGCAAATGCAAAAAGAATATGCTTACTGGATGGACGGTGTTGAAAACCTGCAAGCCGGACAACAGGAAAAACGCGTTGTAAAACTTCAGGATGGTACCCTTCTCAACCGCTACTGGGACGATCGCGATACGCCACGACCAGAGTCATGGGTGGAAGATATTGCCACTGCCAAAAGCAATCCGAATCGACCTGCCACTGAAATTTACCGCGACCTGCGCTCTGCCGCTGCGTCTGGCTGGGATTTCAGCTCACGCTGGATGGACAATCCGCAGCAGTTAAATACCTTACGCACCACCAGCATCGTACCGGTCGATCTGAACAGCCTGATGTTTAAAATGGAAAAAATCCTCGCCCGCGCCAGCAAAGCTGCCGGAGATAACGCGATGGCAAACCAGTACGAAACGCTGGCGAATGCCCGTCAAAAAGGGATCGAAAAATACCTGTGGAACGATCAACAAGGCTGGTATGCCGATTACGACCTGAAAAGTCATAAAGTGCGCAATCAGTTAACCGCGGCCGCCCTGTTCCCGCTGTACGTCAATGCGGCAGCGAAAGATCGCGCCAGCAAAATGGCGACGGCGACGAAAACACATCTGCTGCAACCCGGCGGCCTGAACACCACGTCGGTGAAAAGTGGACAACAATGGGATGCGCCAAACGGCTGGGCACCGTTGCAGTGGGTCGCGACAGAAGGATTACAAAACTACGGGCAAAAAGAGGTGGCGATGGACATTAGCTGGCACTTCCTGACCAATGTTCAGCACACCTATGACCGGGAGAAAAAGCTGGTGGAAAAATATGATGTCAGCGCCACCGGAACAGGGGGCGGCGGTGGCGAATATCCATTACAGGATGGCTTTGGCTGGACCAATGGCGTGACGCTGAAAATGCTGGATTTGATCTGCCCGAAAGAGCAACCGTGTGACAATGTTCCGGCGACGCGTCCACTCAGTGAGTCAACAACACAGCCGGTAAAACAAAAAGAGGCGGAACCTACGCCTTAACTTTGCTGTATATCGAGCAATGCCATTATGTGCATAAAATTGGCATTGCTCTTTTTTCGCCACGAAATGCCCCCCATTCTACGGTCTATGCCTTTATTTTCTTTTATCAGAGAAGATTTTAATTTTATTTTATCAATTTGTTAATCATTACACCTCTATTTATATTTTTCGCCACTCCGCCATTCTCCCTGACAATTTTCTTGTGGAACAAAGTGTTATTTAAGCAACAAGCAAATCATTCTGTCTCTTTAGACAAATTTTGACATCAAACATGATTTTTTTCGATATATATGTAAATATATAGCGGTTTTTATTATCAGGATATAACTTATGTCACTAACCAGACGGAGGTTTACACAGATTCTTGCGTCGACATTGTTCCTGCATCATCTGCCGTCCTTTGCACAATCAGTCAAATTCTGGGCCTCACTGACGCTTCCCGAAGCCCAAAACATTACACGCATCGTCAGCGCAGGCGCGCCCGCCGATTTACTATTGCTGGCTGTCGCGCCAGAAAAAATGGTCGGTTTTTCCTCTTTTGATTTTGCCCGTCAGGCATTAATTCCATTGCCAGAGCACATTCGCCAGTTCCCCAGGCTGGGACGACTCGCCGGGCGCGCCAGCACACTCTCGCTGGAAGGGCTTATGGCGTTACATCCCGATTTGGTCGTTGATTGCGGCAATACGGATGAAACCTGGATCTCCCAGGCACGGCAGGTTAGCGAACAGACACAAATACCCTGGTTATTGCTTAACGGGAAACTGGAACAATCAGCAGAACAGTTAACAACGCTTGGCAAAACGTTAGGCGAAGAGCACCGCGCCGCAGAACAAGCCAATCTCGCCAGCCGCTTCGTTGGTGAAGCTCAGGCATTCGCCACCTCACCCGCCGCTAACCTCAGCTTTTATGCTGCGCGCGGTCCTCGAGGGCTGGAAACGGGCTTACAGGGTTCGTTGCATACCGAGGCGGCGGAATTATTAGGTTTGCATAACGTCGCGCAAATAGCCGATCGCCACGGTCTGACACAGGTTTCCATGGAAAATCTCCTGCGCTGGCAGCCGGATATTATTCTGGTTCAGGAGGCCGTTACTGCAGATTTTATTCGTCGTGATCCTCTCTGGCAGGGCGTGAAAGCGGTTGCGGAACAACGCATCTTATTTTTAAGTGGCCTGCCCTTTGGCTGGCTGGATGCCCCGCCGGGAATCAACCGTCTTCTGGGATTACGCAGACTTCACGCCTGGCTGGATCCCGCCATCAATCGCCAGTTTAAAAGTGACATGCAGCATTACGCCCAACTGTTCTGGCATTGTTCACTCAGTGACGCCGACTATCAAAAATTGGTGGCGAGCTAATGAGAACCGTAAACGGATGTATTTTGCTGCTGGCAGCTATCAGTATCACTTTTGCCGCCGTAAGTGGGGCTTATCATCTCGATATGCAGCAACTGCTGGCGCTCATTCTTCGTCAAGAAAATGTTCCTGTGCAAGAACAAATTGTCTTCTGGCAAATCCGCGTGCCGCGTATTCTTGCTGCGCTGTTTCTGGGCGCGGCGCTGGCAGGGGCCGGAACCACCTATCAGGGAATGTTCCGTAATCCCTTAGTGTCACCGGATATTTTAGGCGTCTCCGCCGGTGCCGGACTTGGTGCCTGCGCGGCAATCCTGTGCGGATTATCCATTGTTTACATCCAGCTGTACGCATTTTGCGGCGGGCTGATGGTGGTCGCGGGCGTCTGGTTGATTACGCGTCGGGTGACCCGCCACGCTCCGATCTTAACCCTGGTGCTGGTAGGTATTGCATTAGGCACGTTGTGCGGAGCGGGGATATCGCTAATAAAAACGCTGGCCGATCCTTACACCCAGTTACCGTCAATTACCTTCTGGTTGCTGGGGGGGCTGTCCACCGTGACCTTACGCGATCTCTGCTATGCTGCACCGATCATTCTCATAGGCTCCTTGCCCCTGTTTTTTCTCCGCTGGCGCATGAATTTACTCACACTTTCCGACGACGAAGCCCGTTCGCTGGGACTGAACGTGACACGTCTGCGCTTTGGATTGATTGTCTGCGCCACACTCATCACCGCCAGCACGGTAGCAATAGCAGGCATAATTGGTTGGGTCGGCCTGGTCGTTCCGCACATTGCCCGCTTGTTGACCGGTCATAACCATCAGCAGCTGTTGCCCATGGCAATGTGTACTGGCGCGATTCTGCTCCTGCTTACCGATACGCTGGCACGCAGCATTGGAACAACAGAAATCCCACTTGGCATTCTGACCGCTTTTGTTGGCGCACCGTTTTTCCTGTTTTTGTTGTTACGCGGAGGTCGCCAGTGACTTTGCTTGCCGTCCGTCATGCGTCTCTGGGTTACTCCCGCCATCCGGTGCTACGCGACGTGTCCTTCACCCTGTCGCAAGGAACAATTTGTTGTCTGTTAGGAGCCAATGGTTGCGGCAAAACCACACTCATGCGCTCCATTCTTGGCGTTATACCGTTATTAAAAGGCGAGATCTTACTGGATAGCCTCCCTGTGCAGACACTCAGCCATCGCCAGCGCGCGCAGGCTATTGCCTGGGTGCCGCAGGCGCACGACGGCATTTTTGCTTTTAGTGTGCTGGATATGGTGTTGATGGGCCTGGCCCCCACCATAGGCGCTTTTTCCGTTCCCGGTAAGCAAGAACGCCTGAAAGCAACGGAGCAACTGGAAAAGCTGGGCATTTTGCATCTGGCGACACGACGCTGGAATACGCTTAGCGGCGGTGAACGTCAGCTGGCTTTAATCGCCCGTGCACTCGTCCAGCAACCGCGCTTGTTATTACTGGATGAGCCTGCCTCCAGCCTCGATTTCGGTCATCAGATCCAACTTCTGGACACGCTGGCGCAGCTCAAAAATAACGGCATGACAATGTTAATGTCGACTCATCATCCGCTCCATGCAAACGCCATTGCCGACAGCATTATCCAGGTAGAGCCAGATGGACGAGTAACACAAGGCTTACCGACCGAACAGTTAACAACGAAAAAACTGGCTGCCCTGTACCGGGTTTCTGCCGACCAGATTCACCATCACCTCTCTGCAATTAAGCACTAAGGAAAAATCATGCTCATTGACGATATTGATTTTGCAGACCTTTACCTTCAGCAACTCAGGCTGGCCCATCGCACAGAAAAAACGCCGGATCACTGGGATCAACGGGCGGAAAAAATGGCGGAAAATTGCGCCTCGCCTACGGACAGCTACCTGCAACAACTGACCTCAAAAATTGACCTGCAAGGCGCGCAAACCTTATTCGATATGGGCTGCGGACCGGGTACCGTATCGCTGGCGCTGGCGGACAAACTCACGACGATTTATGGCGTTGATTACAGTCAGGGGATGCTGAACGTTGCCGCCCGTCGCGCCGCCGCGCTAAAGGCAGACAATGTCCACTGGATCCAGCGCGCCTGGGAAGAGGACTGGAGTGACCTGCCACGCTGCGATATTGCCGTGGCTTCCCGCTCCACTCTGGTGGCTGATATGCGCCAGGCAATGAGCAAACTGAATAATCAGGCACGGCTTCGCGTCTATACGACTCATCTGGTCAGCACCTCGTTCGTCTCTCCAGCCATTCAGCGGGCGGCTGGTCGGGAAGTGATCGAATTACCCAACTATATCTTTGCGCTCAACGTCCTGTATCAGATGGGAATTTATGCTCACGTTGATTTTATCCGTGGACAAAATTGCCAACAGGATAACAGCACCTGGGAACGTTTTGAGCAGAACGTCAGCTGGAGTCTGGGCGCGCTTAACGACGATGAGCGTGAGCGGTTATATCGCTGGTATCAACAACAAGATGCTCGTGCCCTCGCCCCTGCCAGCCGCGACTGGGCGCTCATCTGGTGGGATAGCGTACCGCAGGAGACACTGCGATGATTTTCCTTTCTCAGGCACAAATCGATGCGTTACTTCTGGAAGATATCCAGGGCGGTGACCTGACCACGCGAGCATTAAATATTGGACACCAGCATGGCTATATAGAGTTTTTTCTCCGTCAGGGCGGCTGCGTCAGCGGAATTTCTGTCGCGTGTAAGATGTTAACTACGCTGGGATTAACTATTGATGACGCGGTCAGCGACGGTTCACAAGCGAACGCGGGTCAGCGGCTAATCCGTGCGCAAGGTAATGCCGCAGCACTTCATCAGGGATGGAAGGCAGTCCAGAATGTGCTGGAGTGGAGTTGCGGTGTTTCTGATTATCTCGCTCAAATGCTGGCGTTACTTCGTGAACGTTACCCTGATGGCAATATCGCCTGCACCCGAAAAGCAATTCCGGGCACCCGCTTACTGGCCTCGCAGGCAATTCTGGCTGCCGGAGGACTGATTCATCGTGCCGGATGTGCGGAAACCATATTATTGTTTGCCAACCACCGCCATTTTCTTCATGACAATCAGGACTGGTCAGGCGCAATCAATCAGTTACGTCGCCACGCACCCGAGAAGAAAATAGTTGTTGAAGCCGACACGCCGAAAGAGGCAATCGCCGCGTTACGCGCGCAACCAGACGTACTTCAGCTCGACAAATTTAGTCCGCAACAGGCAACTGAAATTGCGCAAATAGCACCGTCGCTGGCTCCCCACTGCACGCTGGCTCTGACCGGCGGAATTAATCTGACAACACTCAAAAATTACCTCGACTGCGGCATTCGCCTTTTTATTACCTCCGCGCCTTATTACGCGGCACCTGCTGACATTAAAGTCAGTCTGCAACCCGCAGCCTCTATTTAATTCTTTGTTAAACGGAATTTATTCTATGAGACTCAAAAAACGTTATCTCTGCACAGTATTATCACTTGCCTTTACCCAGCAGTCCGTAGCGGCTCAGGAGAGTGACACGCTGACCGTATGGTCCAGTCCGGTATCATCGACGACAACCACCGTTCTCGATCAACCCACCATGAAGGCCCTGGATAAACAGAATGTCGCTCAGGCATTAAGTGTCGTCCCCGGCGTGGTGCTGCAAAAGTCAGGTAGCCGCAACGAAGAACAGGTCAAAGTTCGTGGCTTTGATAGTCGTCAGGTGCCGGTCTATTTCGACGGTGTGCCCATTTATGTTCCCTATGACGGCAACCTCGATCTGGCGCGGATTCTGACCAACAATTTGGGGGCAGTTGAAGTTTCCAAAGGGTATTCGTCGCTGCTTCAGGGGCCTAATCAGATGGGCGGAGCCATTAATATCACCACCCAGAAGCCGACTAAACCGCTGGAAGCCAGTCTGGGATATCGTCAGGGATGGAGCCGTAGCCAGGACAATGCCTACGATATGCATGCTTCATTTGCCGCCAGCAGCGATCTGGGGTATTTGCAAGTCAGCGGTAGCCAGCTAAAGCAGGATTTTCTCGGCCTGCCGCATGGTGTAAATAATGATATTGCAGGCAAACACGGCAAGATGATTAATTCATCGGCTGATGATAAACGCGGCATTGTGAAGCTCGGTTTTACACCACGCGAAAACGATGAATACACATTGACTTACATTAAGCAGGATGGTGAAAAAGATAACCCGCCATACAGTGGAAATAGTGGTCAGAAATCACGCTACTGGCAGTGGCCAGAGTATGACAAAGAAAGTTTTTATTATCAGGGAACGACCCAACTAAACGATCGTTTTACCCTGAAAAGTCGGCTGTATCACGACACCTTTGAAAATACGCTAATGATGTACAACTCGCTGGCTGATTTGAAAAATAAAAAAGGCAGCTACAGCCATTATTCCGATTACAGCGACGGTGCCGGGTTACAACTGGCAGCCGATGTGCGTGAAAACGATCTGCTGTCGTTTGCCGTTAACTGGAAAGATGACGTACACCGGGAAAAAGGTGCGCCGCACGCCGCTTACGATCGCTATGAAGATCGTACCTGGTCGCTCGCCAGTGAATATCAATGGGCTGCTGCCGATAATGTCGATGTCGTGGCTGGAATCAGCTATGACTGGCGCGATAGCGTAGAAGCGAAAAAACATGAGAAAGATGGCAGTATCACCCATTATGACGACAACAATCAGTCAGCTTTTAACTGGCAGGTGATGGGGAAATACCACTTTGCCAATGAAGACACGCTGGCGCTTTCGTACTATGACCGCACACGCTTTCCGACGCTGAAAGAACGCTATACCACGTCCAAACCTGCGTATAACCAGATAGCGATTGTTAACCCGCAGCTCAAGCCGGAACGCGCGCGCGGGGTGGATTTAACCTGGAATGGTGCCTTCACGCACGACTGGGGATTTGAGGTCAGCGTTTACTATAACCGGGTGAGTGATGCCATCCTCTCGCACAATATCGATGCCGATACCATTCAAAATCAGAACAGCGGCACGGTGGATTACAGCGGTCTGGATGCCGGTATTAAGGGGAAAATCAGCAATATACTGGATGTAGGATTGAGCTACGCCCTGATCCACGCTGATGCCAAACGCAAAGACATCGGCAAGATAACCGATCTGCCAACGCAGACAATGACCGCATGGATGACTCTCAAACCGTGGGAGCCGTTAAGCGTAACGCTGTCGGAAGAGGCGCGTTCCTCCAGCTACAGCAACAGTGACGGTTCACAAAAAGCCGCCGGTTTTGCGGTGACCCACATTCGAGCCGATTACACCTTAGGTCATGGCTTCAGCGTTAATGCGTCGGTCAATAACCTGTTTGATACCAAATATGCCTACAGTGAAGGGTTTATTGAAGAAGGTCGCAATTTCTGGGCTGGTATCGAGTATACGTTCTGATGTGAAAGCGGATAGCGGCATCTGTATCGCTATCCGCCTTATGAAAATCTTATTCTCTTCGCAGGAGGCGGAATACGCCCAGCACCAGGATAGCGCCCACCACCGCCACCAGGAAGCTGTGCAAATTAAAACCGCTGATGGAGCCGCCAATGCCAAACATGGTCGCCAGCCAGCCGCCGACCACCGCACCGACTATCCCAAGAATACAGGTCAGGAAAAATCCACCACCATCACGCCCCGGCATGATTAGCTTGGCGATAATACCGGCTATCAGGCCAAAAATAATCCAGGCAATAATTCCCATGTTCAGGCCCTCGTTTCGATGAATCGGACGCAAGAAATGCTTACGTCAACGCTCTAAGTATAGGCAAGGGCGGGATCGATGCTGGGCGTATGTCGGCTGATTTAAGAACAACATGTAAAAAATATTCGCGCATTTGTATTAAGTTTTGTTAACTGCGACCGATAAACCAAAGACAGTTTGTCAGTCAGGAGTTTTTCCGCGTGAGTCATTACCATGAGCAGTTCCTGAAACAAAATCCGTTAGCCGTCCTGGGCGTGTTACGCGATTTGAACAAAGCCGCAATTCCTTTGCGTATCAGCTGGAATGGCGGGCAGCTGATCAGCAAAATACTGGCAATAACTCCGGATAAACTGGTGCTGGATTTCGGCAGCCAGGCCGAAGACAACATCGCCGTGCTAAAGGCGCAGCACATTACCATTACCGCCGAAACTCAGGGTGCGAAAGTCGAGTTTACTGTTGAACAACTACAGCAGAGTGAATACTTGCTGCTTCCGGCATTTATTACCGTACCGCCTCCCACCTTATGGTTTGTACAACGACGCCGATATTTCCGCATCACCGCCCCACTCCATCCGCCTTATTTTTGCCAGACCAAACTGGCGGATAACAGTACGTTACGTTTCCGCCTGTATGATTTGTCGTTAGGCGGCATGGGCGCATTACTGGAAACAGCAAAGCCTGCCGAATTACACGAAGGCATGCGCTTCGCTCAGATTGAAGTCAACATGGGGCAATGGGGTGTTTTTCACTTTGACGCCCAGTTAATCTCCATCAGCGAGCGCAAAGTGATTGATGGCAAAAATGAAACCATCACCACTCCCCGTCTGAGCTTCCGTTTTCTTAACGTCAGCCCGACGGTGGAGCGGCAATTACAGCGGATTATTTTCTCTCTCGAGCGAGAAGCCCGGAAAAAAGCGGACAATGTGCGCGACTGATTTACATCGCGTCCAGTGCCTGCTCAAGTTTGTAGATATAGCGCGGAGCCTGCGGCGCAGGATGATTTCGCGCTACGTGATCGAGGAACTCATCAGCATCCAGATCGTTGATTTTGCTGATCGCCTTTTTCCGATCTGACGAGAAAGTCCGTAGCAGCGCACCTGCCCCGTTAGCGTATGACACCACCAGCGCATATTGCAGTACCTTCGGATCTTCAATGCCTGCCAGCGGGCCGGTTTCCAGAATATTCAGGTAAGCCGCCCCCATTGAAATATTACGCTCCGGATTTTTCAGCTCGCTGGTCGTCGGCTCACCGCTCCAGCCCATACGACGATATACATCACGTCCGGAGGTTGAAGCTTTTATCTGCATCAAACCAATGGCATTCGATTTACTCACCGCGTTCGGATTACCACCCGATTCGATAGCGATAATCGCCGTGATCAATTGTGGATCGACGCCCCAGGCTGCACCGGCTTTCTGGCTTATTGGCATCCACTGCATCGCACGTTGCACCGGAACTTTCGCGTTCCACGGCGGGTTCGTATAGTCATGCTTTGATGAACAACCCGCTAATAACACAATCAAAAAGGCAAACCATCTCAATTTCACTTCTTCTGTCCTTATAGCCTGGAATCGCCGTTGAGGTGACAACGGCACACCTAAGCGGCATGATATACATTTCGTTTCTGTTGTCAGCAAGGAATTGCCATGTCTCTGTTTCACTTAATTGCCCCATCGGGTTACTGCATTAAACAGCACGCCGCGCTGCGTGGTATCCAGCGCCTTACCGACGCGGGGCATCAGGTCAATAACGTCGAGGTTATTGCCCGTCGTTGTGAGCGTTTTGCGGGTACGGAAACGGAGCGTCTGGAAGATCTCAATTCTCTTGCCAGACTGACTACCCCCAACACCATCGTGCTGTCTGTACGCGGCGGTTACGGTGCCAGTCGTTTACTGGCAGATATTGACTGGCAGGCACTGGTGGCTCGCCAACAACATGACCCGTTACTCATTTGCGGACATAGCGATTTTACCGCCATTCAGTGCGGTCTTCTGGCGCAAGGCAATGTCATCACCTTTAGCGGCCCCATGCTGGTAGCAAACTTTGGCGCGGATGAACTAAATGCCTTTACCGAGCACCACTTCTGGCTGGCGTTACGCAATAAAACGTTCACCATTGAATGGCAAGGGGAAGGCCCGACATGTCAGACCGAAGGCACGCTGTGGGGAGGCAATCTTGCGATGCTGATTTCACTGATTGGTACACCGTGGATGCCAAAAATTGAGAACGGTATTCTGGTGCTGGAAGATATTAACGAGCACCCTTTCCGCGTCGAACGTATGCTGTTGCAGCTCTATCATGCTGGAATTTTGCCACGTCAGAAGGCGATTATTCTCGGTAGCTTTAGCGGCAGCACGCCTAATGATTATGACGCAGGTTACAACCTGGAGTCAGTGTACGCGTTTTTGCGTTCCCGCCTGTCGATTCCACTCATTACCGGCCTCGATTTTGGTCATGAACAACGCACGGTTACACTGCCGTTGGGCGCACATGCCATTCTTAATAACACCCAGGAAGGCACCCAGTTGACGATTAGCGGTCATCCTGTTCTTAAAATGTAAAAAAATCACGCTTCAGGGCTAAGTAAAACGCTGTCTCTGCCGCTAATATGGTAGGGTTTATATAAGAGACAGCGTAATCAGGAGTAACCGACCGTTGGATGCCACAACAATAATTAGCCTTTTCATCTTAGGATCCATCCTTGTCACCAGCAGTATATTACTTAGTTCATTTTCTTCCCGTCTTGGCATTCCCATTCTGGTTATTTTTCTGGCGATCGGCATGCTGGCGGGGGTTGATGGCGTCGGCGGTATCCCGTTTGATAATTACCCCTTCGCCTACATGGTAAGTAACCTGGCGCTGGCGATTATTTTGCTCGACGGCGGGATGCGTACTCAGGCCAGCTCCTTTCGTGTGGCGTTAGGACCGGCACTGTCGCTGGCGACGCTGGGCGTGCTTATCACCTCTGGTTTAACCGGCATGATGGCGGCGTGGCTGTTTAATCTTGATTTGATTGAAGGATTATTAATCGGCGCTATCGTCGGCTCCACCGATGCTGCAGCGGTCTTTTCTCTGCTGGGTGGTAAGGGGCTTAACGAACGTGTTGGCTCGACGCTGGAAATTGAATCCGGCAGTAATGATCCAATGGCGGTCTTTCTGACGATTACCCTGATTGCGATGATCCAGCAACATGAAAGCAGTGTCAGTTGGATGTTCGTGGTCGATATTCTGCAGCAATTTGGCCTCGGGATTGTCATCGGGCTTGGCGGTGGTTATTTACTGCTGCAAATGATTAATCGCATCGCCCTGCCCGCCGGATTATATCCATTGCTGGCATTAAGCGGCGGTATTTTAATTTTTGCTTTAACCACGGCGCTGGAAGGCAGCGGTATTCTGGCTGTTTATCTGTGCGGTTTTCTGCTGGGTAATCGGCCGATTCGCAACCGCTACGGCATCCTGCAAAATTTCGACGGCCTCGCCTGGCTGGCGCAAATCGCCATGTTCCTGGTGCTGGGGCTATTGGTTAACCCAAGCGATCTGCTGCCCATTGCCATTCCGGCGCTCATTTTGTCCGCATGGATGATTTTCTTCGCCCGTCCTCTTTCGGTATTTGCCGGATTGCTACCGTTCCGTGGCTTCAATCTGCGTGAGCGCGTGTTTATCAGCTGGGTAGGATTACGCGGCGCGGTGCCGATTATTCTGGCTGTGTTCCCGATGATGGCGGGGCTGGAGAATGCGCGACTGTTCTTTAATGTCGCCTTCTTTGTGGTCCTGGTTTCACTGCTATTGCAGGGAACATCACTCTCGTGGGCGGCGAAAAAAGCCAAAGTGGTCGTTCCGCCAGTGGGACGTCCGGTGTCACGCGTTGGCCTGGATATTCATCCGGAAAATCCGTGGGAGCAGTTTGTTTATCAATTGAGTGCCGATAAATGGTGCGTGGGCGCGGCACTGCGTGATTTGCATATGCCAAAAGAGACGCGTATTGCGGCACTGTTTCGTGATAACCAGTTGCTTCATCCCACCGGCAGCACCCGACTGCGCGAAGGCGATGTGTTGTGTGTAATTGGTCGGGAACGCGATCTCCCGGCGCTCGGTAAACTGTTCAGCCAGTCGCCGCCGGTCGCGCTGGATCAACGCTTCTTTGGTGACTTCATTCTCGAAGCCAGCGCCAAATATGCTGATGTGGCGCTGATATATGGTCTGGAAGACGGGCGAGAATATCGCGATAAGCAGCAAACGCTGGGTGAAATCGTCCAGCAGTTGTTAGGCGCAGCACCGGTTGTCGGTGACCAGGTAGAGTTTGCCGGGATGATCTGGACGGTGGCCGAGAAAGAAGATAATGAAGTGTTGAAGATTGGTGTTCGGGTAGCGGAGGAAGAAGCCGAATCTTAAGTTTAATGTGTTTTATAACGCTGGATACGACGCTGGTCGCATCCAGCGATAACAAGTTACACCGTCACAACCGGGACGCGTAACGCCAGCGCGCACATCAACTCATAGCCTACCGTTCCGGCAGCGGCGGCGACATCATCAATTTTGATCTCCTTGCCCCACAGCTCAACTGGCGTACCAATACCCGCTTGCGGGCAAGGCGTTAAATCGACCGCCAGCATATCCATCGAGACTGTCCCCACCGTCATGGTGAGAACGCCGTCCACTAAAACAGGGGTACCGGTAGGCGCGTGGCGCGGATAACCGTCGGCGTATCCTGCGGCGACAATGCCGATTCGCTGTTCATCGCGCGCAGTATAGCGACCGCCGTAGCCCACACGCTCGCCCGCTTTTAGCGTCTGGACACCAATAATCTCACTGCTTAGCGTCATCACCGGACGTAATCCGGTATTGGCGATATCACGCCACTGACCGGACGGCGAAGCGCCATACAAAATAATACCAGGCCGAACCCAGTCAAAATGCGCTTCCTGGTGCCACAGAGTCGCCGCCGAATTGGCCAACGAACGCCGACACTCCAGCCCTTCCGCCGCCTGCTCAATACGCGCCATCGCGCTGGAAATTCCATCAGGATGTTCCGCTTCGGCAAAATGCGACATCAGGGTCATTTCGCCAACATTCGCCATCGCCCGCAACTGCTGCCAGACGGTAAGCACGCGATCGGGCTGGAAGCCCAACCGATTCATCCCACTGTTCACTTTAAGATAAATATCCAACGGTGCTTTTAGCCGCGCATTTTGCAGTGCTTTGAGCTGCCAGTTGCTGTGTACGCAGGTGGTCAGGCGGTGCTGGTCATAAATCTCCAGATCCTGAGCATGGAAAAATCCTTCCAGCATCAGGATCGGTCCTTTCCAGCCGCGCTCACGTAACGTTATTGCCTCTTCCAGATTAAGCAATGCAAAGCCATCGGTGGCCCCGAGCGCGCTCCAGATACGCTCAATACCGTGCCCGTAAGCGTTCGCTTTTACCACCGACCAGACGCGCGCGTACGGCGCGGCCTGGCGGACAATGGACAGATTCTGTTTTAATGCCTGCAGATCGAGGCTGGCCTGTATCGGACGGGTCATCTCGTTTCCTTAGCTGTGTGCGCCATGTAAATGGCCCGGGCGTGATGGCGTAAATCCACGGCTGTAGCGCGCTACGCTTAGATCTTCATACGGGATCGCTGGCGTGCGCCCCGAGAGCAGATCGCTTAACAACTGACCGGAACCGCAAGCCATCGTCCAGCCGAGCGTGCCGTGACCGGTATTCAGCCACAGATTTTTAAAGCGTGTACGCCCGACAACCGGCGTGCCGTCTGGCGTCATCGGGCGCAGGCCAGTCCAGAAAGTCGCCTGCTCAACATGACCGCCGCGTGGATAGAGATCGCGAACCACCATCTCCAGCGTTTCACGACGCGGTTGCAACAGCTCGGTGTTAAAGCCAACAATTTCCGCCATTCCGCCAACACGAATGCGGTTATCGAAACGGGTAATGGCGATTTTGTAGGTTTCATCAAGGATAGTAGACACCGGCGCACCATCTTCCTGCGCAATCGGAATAGTCAGCGAGTAGCCTTTCAGCGGATACACCGGAATATCAACAATGCCTTTGAGCATCGCCGTCGAGTAAGAACCAAACGCCATCACATACGCATCGGCCTTAATCACTTCATCACCACACTTCACGCCGTAAATTTGCTCGCCGTCGCAAAGCAGTTGGTCAACGGGCGTATTAAAGCGGAATTTAACCCCCGCCTGCTCCGCCATCCGCGCCAGATTCTGGGTAAACAGCTGGCAGTCTCCGGTTTCATCATTGGGCAGTTGCAGGCCGCCCGTCAGTTTGTGCGCCACTTCTGCCAGCGCGGGCTCCACTTCCGCCAGGCGGCTGGATTCCAGCAGCTGATACGGTACGCCAGCATCTTCCAGCACGGCGATATCGCGGGTCGCGTTTTCATACTGTTGTTCAGTACGGAACAGTTGCAGCGTCCCACCCTGACGCCCTTCATACTGAATATTGGTTTCGGCGCGCAATGCTTTCAGGCAATCACGGCTGTATTCCGCCAGACGCACCATCCGCCCTTTGTTTTCCATATAGTGGCTGGTGTCGCAGTTACGTAACATTTGCCACATCCATTTCAACTGGAACTGCGTACCGTCGAGACGAACCGCCAGCGGCGCATGGCGCTGGAACATCCATTTAATCGCTTTTAAAGGCACACCTGGTGCCGCCCACGGTGCAGCATATCCGGGGGAGATTTGCCCGGCATTCGCGGCACTGGTTTCCAGGGCGGCCCCCGGCTCCCGATCAATGACGGTGACCTCATGTCCTGCCTGATTTAAGTACCAGGCGCTGGCAACGCCTACCACACCACTTCCCAGTATGACAACTCGCATAGCCACTCCGATAACGGTAGATACAGTAAAAGAATAATAATCTAATTACATCTTGATAACTCAGTTGAAAATATTATTCAACATACGGCTTTTTTATGGTGAGCTGGCTCACATCTCCCTGACTCTGCGGCAATATGGCGTCTTTAGTATCTCCTGCTGAACGCCCTTTTTATCCAGCATAAAATTCCGTTCAGAAGCGGATTAGTGGCACTCTGATAATAAGAAATCGCAAAGAAAAAAATTCTCCGGCGACGCGGTTTTTAACAGGTGTTCTATGCTTGAAATGAGGTGCTCCACACAGAGAGCGCCGACAACAATGAGGTGCGCGTATGGCGACGATCGATTCTATGAATAAGGACACCACACGTTTGAGCGATGGACCCGACTGGACGTTCGACCTGCTGGATGTTTATCTGGCAGAGATAGACCGGGTGGCGAAACTCTACCGGCTGGATACCTACCCGCACCAGATTGAAGTGATAACCTCAGAACAGATGATGGATGCCTACTCCAGCGTCGGCATGCCAATTAACTATCCGCACTGGTCATTCGGTAAAAAGTTTATCGAGACTGAACGGCTGTATAAGCACGGTCAGCAAGGACTGGCCTATGAAATCGTCATTAACTCTAACCCGTGTATCGCTTACCTGATGGAAGAGAACACCATTACCATGCAAGCGCTGGTGATGGCTCATGCCTGCTATGGGCATAACTCTTTCTTCAAAAACAATTACTTATTCCGTAGCTGGACCGACGCCAGTTCGATTGTCGATTATCTGATTTTTGCCCGTAAATATATTACCGAGTGCGAAGAACGTTATGGCGTTGATGAAGTAGAACGGCTTCTGGACTCGTGCCACGCGCTGATGAACTACGGCGTGGACCGGTACAAACGCCCGCAAAAAATCTCGCTGCAAGAAGAGAAAGCCCGGCAGAAGAGTCGCGAAGAGTATCTGCAAAGTCAGGTCAATATGCTCTGGCGTACCCTGCCGAAGCGCGAGGAAGAGAAAACGGTTGCTGAAGCGCGCCGCTATCCGTCCGAACCACAAGAAAACCTGCTCTATTTTATGGAGAAAAATGCGCCACTGCTGGAATCATGGCAGCGTGAAATCCTGCGTATTGTGCGTAAGGTGAGCCAGTATTTTTATCCGCAAAAACAGACTCAGGTGATGAACGAAGGCTGGGCGACCTTCTGGCACTACACCATCCTTAACCATCTGTATGATGAAGGGAAAGTAACGGAACGTTTTATGCTGGAGTTCTTGCACAGCCACACCAATGTGGTCTTCCAGCCGCCCTATAACAGCCCGTGGTACAGCGGCATCAACCCGTATGCCCTCGGGTTTGCCATGTTCCAGGATATTAAACGGATTTGTCAGTCGCCAACGGAAGAAGACAAATACTGGTTCCCGGATATCGCCGGTTCCGACTGGCTGGAAACGCTGCATTTCGCGATGCGTGATTTCAAAGATGAGAGTTTTATCAGCCAGTTCCTGTCACCGAAAGTGATGCGTGATTTCCGCTTCTTCACCGTGCTGGATGATGATCGGCATAATTATCTGGAGATTTCCGCTATTCATAATGAAGAAGGTTATCGGGAAATCCGTAACCGGTTATCGTCGCAATATAACTTAAGTAATCTGGAGCCGAATATTCAGATCTGGAACGTGGATTTGCGCGGCGACCGTTCGCTGACGCTGCGTTACATCCCACATAATCGCGCACCGCTGGATCGGGGGCGCAAAGAAGTGCTGAAGCATGTGCATCGCCTGTGGGGATTTGATGTGATGCTGGAACAGCAAAACGAAGACGGCAGCGTCGAGTTGCTGGAACGTTGCCCGCCGAGAATGGGAAATCTGTAAATAGTCCTCCTCGTTTGAGGAGGACTCATTTTTGCCGGATGCGGCGTAAATGCCTTATCCGGCCTACAAAGTATCGCAAATTCAATACATTGCAAAAAAACACGTAGGCCTGATAAGCGTAGCGCATCAGGC
Source organism: Escherichia sp. E.sYA108 (assembly GCF_011754335.1). Taxonomy (NCBI): domain Bacteria; kingdom Pseudomonadati; phylum Pseudomonadota; class Gammaproteobacteria; order Enterobacterales; family Enterobacteriaceae; genus Escherichia; species Escherichia sp. E.sYA108. Next base: position 2,869,265 of record NZ_JAAQVZ010000001.1, read on the forward strand.
AATTATACGTTTGTCATCCGTCTGGAAGGATTATCGTCCCTGAATGGCTAAATCACCCGGCAGATTTTTCTGCATCCGGTGCCAAATCTCGCCACTCTCATGCCCATAGCGACGCACTGTTTCATATACCTGATCGTGTGCGCCTTCACTGCACAACGCCGACAGTTTGTGATAGAAGCCCAGCGCCAGACTGCGCGCTTCCGGATTGGCGAAATAGTGACGACCAATGCGCGTATACAGCCCTTTCATCCCGTTAAGGATCAGACCGTAAATCGGGTTGCCGGAAGCAAACGCCAGGCCGCGGAAAATGTTGTAATCCAGCTCGGCAAAGGCGTCGGCGTGATCGGCCACTTCATTAGCGGTTGCCAGCACTTCCTGCGCTTTATCGGGATGCTGACGAAACGCGGTGCGAATAAAAATAGTTGAAATATTGGTACGCACCGACAGCAAATTATCAATAAGCTGCGGCACACTTTCGTGGTCCAGTCGCGCCAGTGTTTCAAGGATATTTAAACCAGAGGTTTCCCAGAAATTATTCACCTTCGTCGGCTTGCCGTGTTGAATGGTCAACCAGCCATCTCGTGCCAGACGTTGTAACACTTCACGTAACGTAGTACGCGTTACGCCAATTAATTCTGAAAGTTCACGTTCTGCGGGCAAAATAGTCCCGGGAGGGAAGCGGTTATTCCAGATACTTTCAATAATGTACTCTTCCGCGAAACCCGCCGGGCTTTGCGCCTTAATGACCATAGTGAGATTTCCATAACACAGCAAAACAAAGTTGGACTCATCATACCAGAGGGCTAACTACGCTGATAGAAGACAAAAAGAAGAAAAAAGGGATCAAGGCTTCATTTTCTGCATCTCTTTCCCCTTGACTATCAAGACTTGCCTCACTCCTGTCTGACCGTTAAGCTTTGCGTTTAAACATAAAAACATCATTGATTATTTCTAAGGTAAGGGAAACCATCATGGAGATCTCCTGGGGCCGCGCACTATGGCGCAATTTTTTGGGCCAGTCCCCCGACTGGTACAAACTCGCCCTCATCATTTTCTTAATCGTAAATCCGTTAATTTTCCTCATCAGCCCTTTCGTCGCTGGCTGGTTGCTGGTAGCGGAATTTATTTTCACTCTGGCTATGGCCCTGAAATGCTACCCGCTGCTCCCCGGTGGTTTGTTGGCTATCGAAGCAGTATTCATCGGCATGACCAGCGCGGAACACGTCCGTGAAGAGGTGGCGGCAAATCTTGAAGTCTTGCTGTTACTGATGTTTATGGTGGCGGGTATCTATTTTATGAAACAGCTGTTGCTGTTCATATTTACCCGTTTGCTGTTAAGTATTCGCTCCAAAATGCTGCTGTCGCTCTCTTTTTGCGTGGCGGCGGCGTTCCTCTCCGCGTTCCTCGATGCCTTAACCGTCGTGGCGGTGGTGATCAGCGTTGCAGTCGGTTTTTATGGTATTTATCACCGCGTAGCCTCTTCCCGTACTGAAGATACCGACCTGCAAGACGATAGTCATATCGACAAGCATTACAAAGTGGTTCTGGAACAGTTCCGTGGCTTTCTGCGTAGTCTGATGATGCATGCCGGTGTCGGCACCGCATTAGGCGGCGTGATGACCATGGTGGGCGAACCACAAAACCTGATCATCGCTAAAGCGGCTGGCTGGCATTTTGGCGATTTCTTCCTGCGCATGTCGCCGGTGACCGTCCCGGTTCTGATTTGTGGCCTGTTAACCTGCCTGCTGGTAGAGAAGCTGCGTTGGTTTGGCTACGGTGAAACGCTGCCGGAGAAAGTCCGCGAAGTGCTGCAACAGTTTGACGATCAAAGCCGCAACCAGCGTACCCGTCAGGATAAAATCCGTCTGATTGTCCAGGCGATTATCGGCGTCTGGCTGGTGACTGCGCTGGCACTGCATCTGGCAGAAGTCGGTTTGATTGGTTTGTCGGTCATTATTCTGGCGACATCATTGACCGGTGTTACCGATGAACATGCTATCGGTAAAGCCTTCACCGAATCTCTGCCATTCACCGCACTGTTGACGGTGTTTTTCTCAGTAGTCGCGGTGATTATCGACCAACAACTGTTTTCGCCGATTATTCAGTTTGTGTTGCAGGCATCTGAACATGCTCAGCTGTCGTTGTTCTATATTTTCAACGGTCTGCTGTCATCCATTTCGGATAACGTCTTCGTGGGGACGATTTATATCAACGAAGCGAAAGCGGCAATGGAAAGTGGCGCTATCACGTTGAAGCAATATGAGCTGCTGGCGGTCGCCATTAATACCGGTACCAATCTGCCCTCCGTCGCTACGCCGAACGGTCAGGCTGCGTTCCTGTTCCTGCTGACCTCTGCACTCGCGCCATTGATTCGTCTCTCTTATGGCCGCATGGTGTGGATGGCCCTGCCTTACACCCTCGTCCTGACACTCGTCGGGCTGCTCTGCGTCGAGTTTACGCTTGCTCCTGTAACCGAATGGTTTATGCAAATGGGCTGGATAGCAACGCTTTGATAACAACTTACCGGGCATATAAATGCCCGGTTTGCCTTTTCGCCCGATAATTGTCCAATTGCGTCCTATTTTTGCTGCCTCCTGGTGGCGCAGCGAATGAATTGGTTTAAACTGCGCACTCTATGCATATTGCAGGGAAATGATTATGTTGCGATTTTTGAACCAATGTTCACAAGGCCGGGGCGCATGGCTGTTGATGGCGTTTACTGCTCTGGCACTGGAACTGACGGCGCTGTGGTTCCAGCATGTGATGTTACTGAAACCTTGCGTGCTCTGTATTTATGAACGCTGCGCGTTATTCGGCGTTCTGGGTGCTGCGCTGATTGGCGCGATCGCCCCGAAAACTCCGCTGCGTTATGTAGCGATGGTTATCTGGTTGTATAGTGCGTTCCGCGGTGTGCAGTTAACTTACGAGCACACCATGCTTCAGCTCTATCCTTCGCCGTTTGCGACCTGTGATTTTATGGCTCGTTTCCCGGAATGGCTGCCGCTGGATAAATGGGTGCCGCAAGTGTTTGTCGCCTCTGGCGATTGCGCCGAGCGTCAGTGGGAATTTTTAGGTCTGGAAATGCCGCAGTGGCTGCTCGGTATTTTTATCGCTTACCTGATTGTCGCGGTGCTGGTGGTGATTTCCCAGCCGTTTAAAGCGAAAAAACGTGACCTGTTCGGTCGCTAATCCATTCGGCGCTCCTGCGGGAGCGCTTTTTCCTGCCGCTATGTTTATTTGACCCGCAGTAAATCAGAACTTCGCGTTGTATAACATGGTGAAAGCATGGCACGCTTCATCTGCCATTGTTGCTGGATCCCCTGCCCGGCAAAATAGAGTGTTCCTCTGCCCTCTTTAGCATTCAGCGTATCCATTACCGCCATCAATTGCTCACTCCCGGGGCGCGGTGCGTTGTCATCGAATAAATTGAGCTGCGCGACTCCCTGACTGAAGAAATCCCCCAGCATCACGCCCGCTTTTTGGTAGCGATGGCCCGCTTGCCAGATGGCATCCAGAGATCGCGTAGCGGCGTTAATGATATCCCTGCTGTCCTGAGTGGGCGTCAGCAGTTTTACCGATGCGCTATTGCCGTAATAAGGTTCATTGAACGCAAATGGTGACGTCTTAATAAACGTGGAGATAAACCGACAATATTGATGCTCGCTGCGAAGTTTTTCCGCCGCCCGGGCAGCGTAACTACAAATGGCCTGCCGCATCGACGGATAATCCGTGATGCGTTCACCAAACGAGCGGGAACAGATAATTTCCTGCTTCGTCGGTGCAAACTCTTCCAGTTGCAAACAGGGTTCACCGCGCAGTTCACGCACCGTTCTTTCGAGCACGACATTAAAATGTTTACGGATAAACCGGATATCTGAATCCGCCAAATCGAGAACGGTTTTGATCCCCATCGCGTCCAGTTTTTTGCTGATCCGCCGTCCAATCCCCCAGACTTCATCCACGGGGAGAGCAGACATTAATTTACGCTGGCGTTCCAGATTTGATAAATCCACCACCCCGCCCGTCTGCCGCTGCCATTTTTTTGCCGCATAATTGGCAAGCTTAGCCAGCGTTTTGGTCTGGGCGATCCCCACACCAACAGTAAGATGGGTACGTTGTAGCACCGTTGCGCGAATTTCTCTGCCAAAATCAGTCAGATCGCGACAATTATGCACACCTGTCAGATCGCAGAATGCCTCATCAATACTGTAAATCTCGACGCGGGGCGATAGTTCTTCCAGCGTCGACATCACCCGATTACTCATGTCTGCGTAAAGCTCATAATTGCTGCTAAAGCAAACCACGCCACAGCGACGAAACAGATCTTTTTGTTTGAACCAGGGATCGCCCATTTTAACGCCCAGCGCCTTTGCCTCAGCGTTTCGGGCGATAACGCAACCGTCATTATTCGATAGCACAACCACCGGTTTACCCCATAAATCAGGGCGAAACACCGTCTCACAGCTGGCATAAAACGCGTTTACATCACAGAGGGCAAACATCAGCGCATCGCCTTAACGACGTGGATCACCACACCAAAGACATCCAGCGTATCTTCGCTACTGATGGTAATGGGCGAGTACGCACTGTTCATAGGAGTAAGCTGTACCGTCGGGCGTAGTTGCAATTTTTTCACCGTAAACTCACCGTCAACAGCAGCGATGACAATATCACCATGGCTGGCGGTAATAGCGCTATCGACAATCAGTAAATCACCGTCACTAATCCCACCATCAATCATAGAATCACCACTTGCTTTGACGAAATAAGTCGCGCTGGGATGCTGGATCAACAGTTGATTCAGATCGATGCGCTGTTCAACGTAATCTGCGGCCGGTGAAGGAAAGCCACACTGAACAAGATCGCTAAATAGCGGAAAAGTCACAATTTCGCGGAGATCCGCAGGCTTGATAAACAACATAATAATCTGCCTGAAGCTATACTGTTTTTATATACAGTAGTCTGTTCTTGTCAGCAGATCAATACTGATTCAGGCTATCAATATTTGTCGCTGCATAGACTGCTGATTTTTCGTTCTCTTATCCTGTGCTCACGCGGCCTTCTTGCGACAGCGTCCATCCAGCAGAAAGGAAAAATATCACCTGGTTTAAAATAGAATCGAAGCATTCGCCCAGAAAGGCATTCTCATTAAGGTACTGGATGACGGCATCAAGAAACTGTGTTCTATTGCTGCGGGCGTAGTTGAAGGGAAACTGATTCCAGAATTGAAGAACAAGTTAAAATCTGCGCTGAGTTTCTTTACCACCCTGTCTAACACGGTTAAACAAGCGAATAAAGATATCGATGCCGCCAAATTGAAATTAACTACCGAAATAGCCGCCATCGGGGTGATAAAAACGGAAACTGAAACAACCAGATTCTACGTTGATTATGATGATTTAATGCTTTCTTTACTAAAAGAAGCGGCCCAAAAAATGATTAACACCTGTAATGAGTATCAGAAAAGACACGGTAAGAAGACACTCTTTGAGATACCTGAAGTCTGATAAGCGATTATTCTCTCTATGTACTCAAGGTATAAAATTTATCACATTTAAAAATACAGACGTTTTTTAAAGATTGAGAGTTACCTGTTGATAATAAAGTATCGGGTAACTCTCATTATGACAGAGCGCTTTCAAAAACAGGGCTACAAAATGGCGAGCATCCAGACGTATATTAAGAAAGCCCCCATCAACATCTATTAAATTTATCACTGCGCCCAGTCAGGTTTATTTAAGATATGATCCTGCCAGTCAATCACTTCTGATTCTTTCACTGCGATATGACGCACAGAGATACGTTCACCATGCATTGCCGCTTTCGAACCAGTAAGTAGCGGATGCCACGCAGGTAAACCTTTACCTTCCGCCAGCAAACGATAAGCGCAGGTCATTGGCAGCCATTCGAATGTTGGCAGATTTTCACGGGTTAATTTAATGCAGTCGGGTTCAAACTCGAAACGACGTTCGTAGTTCCGACATTGACAGGTTTTAATATTGAGCTGGCGACAGGCGACGTTAGTGAAGTAGATTTCGTCGGTGTCTTCATCCATCAGTTTATGCAGGCAACACTGACCGCAACCATCACACAACGACTCCCATTCCGCATCGCTCATTTCGTCCAGGGTTTTACTTTGCCAGAAAGGTACATCGCTCATCAGGTGTTCCGCCATTACGTTAAAACGCACCTTATAACCAGTCTGGCACAGCGATGCAAGTTTTGCCGCCGCTTTCAGGCGGCAAAAAGTATTACAAAACGCGAGTTGTCAAAGAATGCCCATCGAAAGTGACTGTCAGCTCATCACCGCTTTGCAACGGGCCGACACCATCAGGCGTGCCTGTCAGCACAACGTCACCGGCCTTGAGGGTAAAAAACTTGCTCATATAAGCGATCAGCGGAACGATTTTATGGATCATGTCCGCAGTCGTACCTTGCTGGCGTTGCTCGCCGTTTACGCTCAGGCCCAGCGTTGTATTTTGCGGGTCGCCGGTAAACTCCGCCGCGGGAATAAACCCGGAAAGCGGACAAGAGTTATCAAACGCTTTGGCCTTTTCCCACGGCTGCCCGGCTTTCTTCATTTTTCCCTGAACATCACGCAATGTCAGATCGAGCGCCACGCCGTAACCGGCAATGGCTTTGCGGACATGCTCTTCCGTAGCCTGACGCAGCGTCGCGCCAATCAACACCGCCAGTTCGACTTCATGATGAACTGAACCGAAATCGGATGGGATCGCCAATGGCTGCCGCAGATCGCACAGTGCCGTTTCTGGTTTAATAAACAGCACTGGCTCTTCGGGTACTGCGCTGCCCATCTCTTTAATATGTTTGGCATAGTTACTGCCAACACAGACTACTTTACTCACCGGATAATCCAGCAGCGCACCTTGCCAGTTGTGATGTTGATACATAACGTTCCCCTCACCTTATCGTGGATATGAAAACCCGCGCCGACAAAGATAATGCCACCGCCGGATATCGGTTATTTGTTCGTGTCGTCTGTTTTCTGCCCCATGACGGAAAGATGTTGCTTCAGCAAATCTTCGGGTGGTGGCGGTAACTGCAAATAGTAACCTTGCTCGGTTAATGCCTGTTTAACCTTTTCAATATCGGCATTGACCAGTTTCTTCCGCCCATCCAGCGGAAGAATCATCGCTAACTGAGGCTGACCAAAACCTTTCATCAGTTCCTCAGGAACACGCGAAAAATCGTCTTTTTTTTCGACATATAAATAGGTCTGGTCACGCTTGCTGCTTCGATAAATCACACAAAACATACTTTTACTCTTTAAGATGCCAGGTTTTGGCATAAGCTAACATCAATGAAACCCGCGCCACAAGCCAGCCAGCTGTAGATTTCTACGGTTTGTTCAGTCCATGCCCCCTTTATAAGTAATCCCCCCGGCAAAAATGCCGCGCCGGGATTTAACCGAACACAGGAAAGCCACTGGAATTCTCCCGTGAAGGATTGTTATATTATAACAGTTCATCGTACTCATTCTGAACAGGAGACTACCAATGAAAATTAAGGGCATCAGTAAGGCTGTATTGTTGCTTGCACTGCTAACCTCCACGAGCTTTGCTGCGGGTAAGAATGTCAATGTTGAGTTCAGAAAAGGCCATAGCAGCGCTCAGTACTCCGGCGAAATAAAGGGATACGATTACGATACATATACCTTCTATGCCAAAAAAGGTCAGAAAGTGCACGTGAGTATCTCTAATGAAGGCGCTGATACTTACCTCTTCGGGCCAGGAATCGATGATTCTGTTGATTTATCCAGATATTCCCCAGAACTCGATAGTCACGGACAATACTCACTCCCTGCTTCTGGCAAATATGAGCTGCGAGTGCTGCAAACCCGAAACGACGCCCGTAAAAACAAAACTAAAAAATATAACGTCGATATTCAAATTAAGTAAATATCAACCGACGGGGACTCTCCCCGTCATAAACGTTAACGCCCCACTCCTCTCTGTCGCTTAATAGGTTAATGACGAATAGCAGACAATGCCGAATAGAACATAATGTAAACAAGACATCACTCACGACACATAAATAACATCTTTGTGGTGGTTTGATTGATTTTTCCACTCCGCTTACCATCCACACCAAAATAACGATCATCACGACATAATTTTTCTTTAACATCGCAAAATACACCGTTAGAGAATGTAAATTCGCTGGGATCGTAGCCTTGTAATGATTGTAAGTTTTCAGCGGCTTTTTCGCCGAGATATTTCCTTGTTAACTCTGGGGAAATGCCATCTGAACTCACACAAATATACGGGTCGCAAACAACGCCACACGCAGGAGATTGAAGCCCGCCAGCGTCATTTCCAGACGCCATTGATGAGAACATCATCCCCACACCTGACAATCCGATATAAAAAATACGCATCATATTCATAGCACATCCTGATAATCCAACCGTACAACACTTATGCTCATTTCATCATCAATCCGTAATCAAAACCGCTGACCTGGACGAGTTACGATGACCTGACAGAAGTATCAGACGTCTTCTGCGGTTTCTATGATAGAGCAATTCTGTGGCGGATATTAAGATAACGGGTATCTGTTCTTTAATGATGCTGCAAAAAATGGAAAGTTAAGAAAGCCTGGCGTGGTGAAAAAATACACTCGCCTCAACACTGGATATTTAAACAGGTCTGAAGATGCTGTCACGATTAGGGTGCGGAAAAAGGAAGCGTAAATAAGAACAATCAAAAGTACGACGGCAATGGGTTGATTGACAAGGGTATTTTTTAAGCTATGAATCAGCGCCATTTATCACAGAATAGACTTTTACTCTGAATAAATGGGAGGGTGACTTGCCTCAATATAATCCAGACTATAACATGCCTTATAGTCTTCGGAACATCATCGCGCGCTGGCGATGATTAATAGCTAATTGAGTAAGGCCAGGATGTCAAACACGCCAATCGAGCTTAAAGGCAGTAGCTTCACTTTATCTGTGGTTCATCTGCATGAGGCAGAACCTAAGGTTATCCATCAGGCGCTGGAAGACAAAATCGCTCAGGCCCCCGCATTTTTAAAACATGCCCCCGTTGTACTCAACGTCAGTGCACTGGAAGCCCCGGTAAACTGGTCAGCGATGCATAAGGCGGTTTCGGCAACCGGTTTGCGGGTTATTGGCGTAAGTGGCTGCAAAGATGCGCAACTTAAAGCCGAAATTGAAAAGATGGGGCTGCCTATCCTGACGGAAGGAAAGGAAAAAGCGCCGCGTCCAGCTCCCGCACCGCAGGCTCCAGCGCAAAATACAACGCCGGTCACAAAAACGCGTTTAATTGATACCCCAGTGCGTTCCGGTCAGCGTATTTATGCTCCACAATGTGATCTGATTGTTACAAGCCACGTTAGCGCAGGGGCCGAATTGATTGCCGATGGTAACATTCATGTCTATGGCATGATGCGCGGTCGTGCGCTGGCAGGGGCAAGTGGTGACCGGGAAACGCAAATATTTTGTACGAACCTGATGGCGGAACTGGTGTCCATCGCAGGTGAATACTGGCTGAGTGATCAAATCCCAGCAGAATTTTATGGCAAAGCGGCACGACTGCAGTTAGTCGAAAACGCTTTGACCGTTCAACCGTTAAATTGATCCCTTTTTAACAAGGAATTTCTATGGCACGCATTATTGTTGTTACTTCGGGCAAAGGGGGTGTTGGTAAGACAACCTCCAGCGCGGCCATCGCCACTGGTTTGGCCCAGAAGGGAAAGAAAACTGTCGTGATAGATTTTGATATCGGCCTGCGTAATCTCGACCTGATTATGGGTTGTGAACGCCGGGTCGTTTACGATTTCGTCAACGTCATTCAGGGCGATGCAACGCTAAACCAGGCGTTAATTAAAGATAAACGTACTGAAAATCTCTATATTCTTCCGGCATCGCAAACTCGCGATAAAGATGCCCTCACCCGTGAAGGGGTCGCCAAAGTTCTTGATGATCTGAAAGCGATGGATTTTGAATTTATCGTTTGTGACTCCCCGGCAGGGATTGAAACCGGTGCGTTAATGGCACTCTATTTTGCAGACGAAGCCATTATTACCACCAACCCGGAAGTCTCCTCAGTACGCGACTCTGACCGTATTTTAGGCATTCTGGCGTCGAAATCACGCCGCGCAGAAAATGGCGAAGAGCCGATTAAAGAGCACCTACTGTTAACGCGCTATAACCCAGGCCGCGTAAGCAGAGGTGACATGCTGAGCATGGAAGATGTGCTGGAGATCCTGCGCATCAAACTCGTCGGCGTGATCCCAGAGGATCAATCAGTATTGCGCGCCTCTAACCAGGGTGAACCGGTCATTCTCGACATTAACGCCGATGCGGGTAAAGCCTACGCAGATACCGTAGAACGTCTGTTGGGAGAAGAACGTCCTTTCCGCTTCATTGAAGAAGAGAAGAAAGGCTTCCTCAAACGCTTGTTCGGAGGATAAGTTATGGCATTACTCGATTTCTTTCTCTCGCGGAAGAAAAACACAGCCAACATTGCAAAAGAACGGTTGCAGATTATTGTTGCTGAACGCCGTCGCAGCGATGCAGAACCGCATTATCTGCCGCAGTTGCGTAAAGATATTCTTGAGGTCATTTGTAAATATGTACAAATTGATCCTGAGATGGTAACCGTACAGCTTGAGCAAAAAGATGGCGATATTTCTATTCTTGAGCTGAACGTGACCTTACCGGAAGCAGAAGAGCTGAAATAAGCCCCCTGTAAAAGCGCATTTATCTTCAAGGCAGAGTCATCTCTGCCTTGAGTTTTTCATCCCTCTCATCCACGTTGTGGTAAAGCGGCGAGTATTCTTGCTGATACTATTCATTGCTATTTCCCCCTCCCCCTTTACACCTTAAGGCTGTTCCCACGCACAGAACAAAATGTTTACGCCTGGTTGAGTAAATAACCTTATCGTTAGCATGGGTATCCTGGGAGATGATAACCCCGCAATTTCATTATTCATTGTTCTCCCATAGGATGAGGTTTCCCGCCGTAACTGACGGGCTTTTTTTTGCCCCAGAATTTTCCCTTTTAGCACCCGGTAAACAAAAACAGCGCCGAAACGCAGTTTAATCGTTGATGGTCAGAACGACCAGTTCACACCGACCACCGCATTCCACGGGGACTCCACACCGGCACCACGGCTATACCCCACCCCGAGATGCCCGCTTAACGTACTGCTGAATGAGGCTTTAATACCTGCCTGGTATATTCCACGTCTGCCCGACAAATCATTGACAAAATTACCGTCACTATTCACTTTCACTCGATTATCATCGACAAATTCTTTGCGCACAGCCGCCTTCAGCCAGGGTTCAATTTCCATACCGTTCCCCAGACGCATGTTGTAACTCAGCGTTGCGCCCAGTTCACGATATATACTGCGGGTATCGACTGATTTCGATTCCATGCATTGGATAAATGATAGTAGCGTCTAAGTGACCTTAGCTCTGCTGCAACATCAGCCCGCAGGCACCAGACCAGGGGATTCATCCTGAAGAGACAGCGCAAATGTATTGTGTTCACCGCTCATCAAAGACATCATGATGAAATGATGATATCCCGTATAAGAAAGAGGTATTTTTTAAACGCAGTGCGCTGAAGTGTTGTTGGATAAAAAATCACTCTGTTCTGATAATACTGTCGTACGCTTATTTTTCGACAATGAGGCCGTCCACAAAATAAAATGACTAATGTAATCGTTGCTAATGAATATCTTCTGCTCACATAACAATCACACAATAATATTGATAAATCAGATTATCTTACCTTTACAACATTGTATTAACAGCCAATGACACTTCTTGAATAAAAATATTGTCAATCAATGAGTTATTTCTTATTTGAGATTATTCTCATTCCCGTAAAAAACATAATTCCTATCATCACAGTCACGCTCATTTTGAATTATCTGAATAATAGCGAGCGTTCTTTAGTTAAGCAGATCTTAATTGAAGACGAAATTATTGTGTGTGCAACTTACTTAATACCGGACAACTAAGTTGAAGAAAAAAATACTCGCCTTCGGGCTTATCTCAGCATTGTTCTGCTCCACGCCAGCAATGGCGGATATGAATCGCACCACGAAAGGTGCATTGCTAGGTGCAGGCGTTGGTTTACTTACTGGCAATGGTGTTAATGGCGTACTGAAAGGTGCAGCTGTTGGCGCTGGTGTTGGTGCAGTAACAGAAAAAGGCCGCGATGGTAAAAATGCGCGTAAAGGTGCAAAAGTGGGTGCCGCCGTTGGTGCTGTCACTGGCGTTCTGACCGGCAATGGCCTCGAAGGGGCGATTAAAGGTGCCGTGATTGGCGGTACGGGTGGTGCAATTCTGGGTAAAATGAAATAAGGAATGATGATGAAAAAATTTGCTTTACTGGCGGGTCTGTTTGTTTTCGCACCAATGACCTGGGCGCAGGACTACAATATTAAGAACGGTTTGCCATCAGAAACCTATATTACTTGCGCAGAAGCCAACGAAATGGCAAAAACTGACAGCGCACAGGTTGCAGAAATTGTTGCGGTAATGGGTAATGCCAGCGTTGCCAGCCGTGATTTAAAAATTGAGCAATCTCCGGAACTGAGCGCCAAAGTGGTAGAAAAACTGAATCAGGTTTGCGCTAAAGATCCGCAAATGCTGTTGATCACGGCAATTGATGACACCATGCGTGCTATCGGCAAAAAATAATATTTCATATGTTACCGCGTCGATGAATTCGACGCGGTTTTTTAGCTAATGGCGGGATCAGAACTTATATTTCAGGCCCACCATCATTGCGTTGTCATTGTAGCCATTATCACCCAGCTGCACGCCCACATTACCCCAGACGCTGGCCGCAGGATTCAGATTGCCATTTACGCCATGTTTAATTTCCCCCAGATTACGCGCCCCGGCTTGTTCAACTTTCACACCGTTTATTGAGACAGCAAAATCTTTACTGTTATGGATCCCGTTCATTTCAACAAAAGGTTCAAAGTCGTCACCGTGCGGACCGCTGTTTTTCTCCTGAGTACGAATAAAGGTGTGGAAACCAAGTCGGGTCTGGATATTGTTATTTGCGTCATTCTCAATACGTGAGCCATTGGCTTCCGTGTGCACATTATGATCGACGCCCATCCAGATGGCCTGTGCCGAGGTCGTTCTCAACTGTCCGTTGCTGTCACGCCAGGCATTATGCCCGCCAATTTGACGTAGCCAAAATCGGCTTGAACGCTCCTGTTCAGTTACAGGATCGATATAGCGCGTTTCACCTGCACGATCGTTCAGACGCATAACAAAAAGAGTGTTAGCGGCTGCCAGGTTGGCGACGTAACTGCCAGCTTCGGGTCGCAGGACGGGGGTAGGCGTTTCTGTTGATTCTGAAGTGACATTGGAAAAAAATAACTCTCTACCATTGTATATTTTTGCAATGGGGGCTTTAGTGCCATTTGTTGTAATAGAACTTTTTTATATCAATGTTACCTTGTCGAATAGCAACTGCATAACTTCCATCAGCCACAGTTTCAAGCACCACATAATCTAAATTAATATATGCTTTTTTCCCATTAGCATAAGCACCATAGCTATTAATACCATTAGTTGTTATGGAACCACCATTCATTTTTAAATCAGCACGGCTAATAACTTCGTAACTGTTAGAATCACAAACTTCATCATCTACAGCATCGACACATGTTCGAGACTCTCCAGGACTTGAACATGCAAGAACTCCTACTGCATTTTCCCCATAGGTAACAATGTTCGTTTTATCTGTGGTTTCAAGACTGGTGTTATTTTCCACAGTCCCAGAATCATTAATCTGACTTAAAAGTCCCGCTGAATATGCCCCCTCGTCTCGACTGAATTATCACCATTCATAACGATGGTGCCACCAAATTCACTGACTACTGCGCTGGCTGTTATCCCTCCATTTTCTTTGTCAGATACGCTTTCAGAGCGTCTTAATATTGCTATCGCTTATATATAATACTTTGTTTTGGCTATCAACAGAAATACCATAAGATCCATCACCACTAGTCATCACACTGGCATTATGTATATATCCAGTTACACCGTCATCCACTTTCACAGCATGGCTTTCGTCTTAAGTGATTAGATACTCCCCATTACTTGTAGAAGTATTATTTTTGATTTCAATCGGTGATTCTTCATCGGTTATATAGGAAATTATACTATAAATATCCAACAATTGTGTTACATATGCATTACCCACCGCCAGAGCAATAAGTCCTAAACTAAATCCGGGGAGTTTTTTCAGTTTCATAGATTAACCATCCATTCATTGGATTAACAAACATTCCTGGTCAAATAACCTATGAGTTCAGATTACCAAAACGGAAGGCAAAGATAAAAACAAAAGCACAAGAAATTTAAATAGATAAACAGCGACAATATTTAAATGATAAATAAGCCAGCATTATCATTTTTAGCTTATTTTCATGACATTGATCACTTTGGGGTAACTATTTTGTTTAACAAATAACTCTTCGACATCAAAATTATCAACAGTTGCCATGGAAATTATTTCACTGATATATAAAACAACTGTGATAACACCAGGGTTGACAACTATTTGTGCAATAATTCCTTTCCTTCAATGATCCAGGGGTTCACTGCCAGCAACCCATTCAGCCGCATACTGGCAGTGAGAAACTGAAAGATTAGTGCTGATCCCTGTGGCTGACGAGTCTTTCCCTTAATCGATTAACCAGATTGATCGCCAGCCAAACCAGGGCATTAAGCAAATTTATCGTCACAAGCACTTCTCCCAGCCCGGTGCTGGGTTTTGCAATAAGGATGACCAGGAGAGTGATCAGCATAAATGCAATGGAAAAGATGATATAGAGAGTGAAATAATCCAGATTATTACTATTGTTCATGCTACTAATGGCAATCCAGTCAAAACTTTCACACAATTATAGCAAACAAAAGAATGAACAATAGTAACAAGAGGCAACGAGCTAATTAGCTGTCTATAATTACACCGCACCATGGCCTTGCTGATCAATTTTCACTCAACCACAATCTTCACCTTCGGTTTAGAAAGGATAATCTTGACCAGGTCGATGTATGTAACAGGTTTATAGAAATAATAACCCTGCTGAAATGTGATATTATTTTGGTTCAGATAGTCAAATTGTTCTTTCGTTTCGACATCTTCAGCGACGATACTGATCGAAAGTTTACGCGCCAGATCCAATACACAATCCAGAATTCGGGTTGATGCTGGGTCTGCGTTGACGCGGCCAACGAAACTGTGATCAATTTTGATATAATCAATATGCAGGTCATGCAGATAAGAAAGCCCTGAGTAACCAGTACCGAAATCATCCAGCGCGATGACAAAACCATTTTCATGCAGAATGTTCAACCGCTGAACCAGACTTTCATCAACATTTAATGGCTCACGCTCGGTGACTTCCAGAACAAGGTTTAAATCGCGGCGGGTAAAACTGTCACGGTAATTTAAGCACTCGTCGACAAACGTCGGCAAAATAATATGCGAGGCGCTAAAATTAATCCCAATATGAAAACCTTCCGGCAGTTTACTCGCGATAGCGTTCATCTGTCTGGCAACCTGATTCATCAGGCTTTGCGTAAGCGGAACGATTAATCCGCATTTTTCAGCAAGTGGAATAAATGCCGCGGGTGATATATATCCACCGTGAGGTTGTTTCCAGCGGGCTAACACCTCAACTCCCCGCAATGTCCCTTCCCGACCATTTACCACAGGTTGGTAAAAAGGGACGATCTCCCCATTATTTATAGCCCGTCGCAGGATCTCTTCAGGCGTTGCGCTTTTATTGAAATACCTATCAAGCAGGAAGGCAGCGGCGCAGGCGATTAACAGAATAAATATCAAAATCCCAAAGCCTTTATCGATAAGTCTGTAGAAGCTAAAGAGACGTTCATTCGCTCGCGCAGGGGTCTACAGAGAGCATGGTAGAGAGCATCACAAATATCCACGCCGAAGATAAAATTTTCTCCAACTTCATCTAGCCTATTAATTTTTTAGCACAATGTAGGCAGAATTAAACAAATTAGGCGGGATATCAGGCGTCAAGAATGGAAAACGAGCGCTCTCCATTCCTGTTTGCCCTCTGATATTGCGGATATATTAAGAAAGCATAACGCCTGAAATGCTCACTTTGCATCAGCATAGTGATACAGCTGATGTTTATTCAAAAACCTTACTCAAGTTTTAAGAGAGCACAGATTCCCTGTCATTAATAATGATATCCGTTAGTGTAGTCTTATGCATTTCAATGTACTGCAAGATTTGCAGATAGAGATCAGAAAGAATAACACTGGTCTCATCTTTTAAACGCAAGCGTAAAGCCTGAGCAATAATATGACTATCAACATATCCATGTGTCATGAACACCTCCCTCTCGAGATTTTTAAACAAAGCACATTGAAAAATAAATCTCTCTGGGATTGAATTATTCATGTCAGCCTCGCAGGAATAGTGATCCAATAAAATTATGCTGTGTATAGTCTAAAGCGACAGACAAAAATAAGATGAATGAGTTTTCTATAAACTTATACTTTATAATTAAAAGTTACATATCATCAGCTGTGTATCGCAACACGATTTCCAGTGTTTTTCTAATCACATCAGCTTTGAGAATATCACTTGTTGTTTCCAGGGAGTGTATCAGACTTAAGATAATATTTTTATTATTAACATTATCGCCTGAAAGCATTAAATTGGTCACAGCCTGCCCTAACACAGCAGACTCTTCTTCTAACAAATTACCTGAACTACGAAAGTAACTTGATAACGCTTTATCAGATATTGCATTATGAATAGTAGTATCTTCAAGCATGGTAACCTCTCATCTTACTTATGAAATTTTAATGTATTCTGTTTATTTTCTTACCAGTGAACATACTTTTATTGTCAGCTATCGCTGTTCTTCGGTTTGGCCCTCCTGTATCACTGTTGCTAAAATCACGAATTATGCTGTCAATTAAATCTCGTCGGAAAGTATTTTCCTCAGCCGATTTCATTACGAGTAATTGCTTAATAAGAGTCTGCAACGAAAAATTTATCTTCATGCGCAGTATCTGGAGCACCGCCTGGCCAGTAATTTCATATTTTATACTTTCATTATCAGATGTCTTCATAACGACTTCATAGCTAACCTGTTAAATAATCAGGCTGTTGCATTATTCAAAAAGCAACCCAATTAGTGCATTATAATGTTTCTGTTCCTCTTCCCCTGTCGCTTGTTCCAGCCGGCAAAGAAGTTTGGCACAAAGCGACTTTCGACTCAGATTACGTCCATCTTTCAAAATCTCAGTCACAATTTCCCCGAGAGTTTCCTGCTGAGTAGGCAAGTTAGCTTTTGCAAAGTAACGAGTGATTGCTCCTGCAGAATCTGAAGTCACTGAATTTTGATGCATGCTACGCCTCTGTTAAAAATGTTAATCAATGTTAAGTGAGGTAACAATAGCAAACTTGTACGAAATATGTGTACAGAATGATAAATTAATTTTTCGCAATTAGTGCTAATTCATATAAAACAATGCATTACGATAAAACATATTGCATCATTTAAATGACAACCTATACAGGTTTTTTCGCCAAACCGTCTTCAACCTTTTCCACTTTTTATCAATGTAAAGAAACGGTTATGTTTTGGTATTAAAAGAAAGACACAAGAAGATATGTCTGTTACCGTCTTACTCTCGCCTCGCCCATTACCCTGGATTGTTAATGCTTACCACCCTTATTTATCGTAGCCATATACGTGGCGACGAACCTGTCAAAAAAATTGAAGAAATGGTTTCGATAGCAAATCGCAGGAACATGCGGTCTGACGTAACAGGGATCTTACTGTTTAATGGTTCTCATTTTTTCCAGCTTCTGGAAGGTCCGGAAGAACAGGTTCAAATGATATATCGGGCCATATGCCAGGATCCACGGCACTATAATATTGTTGAACTGTTGTGCGATTACGCGCCTGCTCGCCGTTTTGGCAAAGCAGGAATGGAATTATTTGATTTACGCCTGCACGAGCGAGATGACGTTTTACAGGCCGTATTCGACAAAGGCACATCAAAATTTCAGCTAACTTATGATGACAGAGCGCTACAATTTTTTCGTACTTTTGTCCTTGCAACTGAACAATCAACCTATTTCGAGATTCCTGCTGAAGACTCCTGGCTTTTTATCGCTGACGGATCTGATAAAGAACTTGATTCTTGTACCCTTTCATCAAATATAAACGACCACTTTGCCTTTCATCCTATTGTCGACCCTTTATCGCGGCGGATAATCGCTTTTGAAGCCATTGTGCAAAAAAATGAAGACAGCCCGTCAGCTATAGCGGTTGGGCAGCGTAAAGACGAGGAAATCTACACAGCGGATCTCAAAAGTAAGGCGCTTGCATTTGCGATGGCACACGCACTTAAGCTCGGTGATAAAATGATTTCAATCAATCTATTACCTATGACCCTGGTTAACAAACCTGACGCAGTCTCTTTTTTACTTGATGAAATAAAGGCCAATGCTCTGGTACCTGAACAAATCATCGTTGAATTTACTGAAAGTGAAGTCATATCTCGGTTTGATGAGTTTGCCGAAGCGGTTAAATCGCTAAAGGCGGCCGGTATCAGTGTAGCAATTGATCATTTTGGCGCAGGTTTTGCTGGTTTGTTACTCCTGTCACGCTTCCAGCCTGACAGAATTAAAATCAGTCAGGAATTGATTACCAATGTTCATAAAAGCGGACCACGGCAGGCAATTATTCAGGCGATCATGAAATGCTGTACATCACTTGAAATTCAAGTCTCTGCTATGGGCGTGGCAACACCAGAAGAGTGGATGTGGCTTGAATCTGCAGGAATTGAGATGTTTCAGGGAGATCTGTTTTCCAAAGCTAAATTGAATGGTATCCCTTCAGTTGCGTGGCCGGAGAAAAAATAATTTTCAGCACATTATTTCGCATGATTTCTGGAAATCATCGTGAAAATGAATACGTTATGTTTTAATTTAATCCACATTAAAAATAATGTTTCATCCAATTTAGCTGAAATCTTATTTATACTTTGTACAATTTCAGCGTATATTGTACAAAGTATTATTGGGTCGTGTAGAGGCGACGGAGATTTATGACCGCAAGGAGGAATTGTGGCTTATTACAGCATTGGTGATGTTGCTGAACGTTGCGGGATTAATCCTGTCACTCTCCGGGCCTGGCAACGCCGCTACGGTTTGTTAAAACCACAGCGCAGTGAAGGCGGACACCGACTCTTTGATGAAGAAGACATACAACGCATCGAAGAGATCAAGCGTTGGATAAGTAATGGCGTTCCTGTAGGCAAAGTTAAAGCATTACTGGAAACTACCAGCCAGGATACGCAAGATGACTGGAGCCGCCTGCAAGAAGAGATGATGTCAATTCTTCGTATGGCTAATCCAGCCAAACTACGCGCGCGAATTATTTCACTGGGTCGAGAGTACCCAGTAGATCAATTGATTAATCATGTTTACCTTCCTGTTCGCCAGCGTCTCGTGCTTGATCACAACACCTCCCGCATTATGAGCAGTATGTTTGACGGCGCATTAATTGAATACGCAGCGGCCTTACTTTTCGAAATGCGCCGTAAGCCCGGTAAAGAGGCCATTCTGATGGCGTGGAATGTTGAAGAGAGAGCACGATTGTGGCTGGAAGCATGGCGTTTATCATTGTCAGGATGGCACATTTCTGTTCTTGCTGATCCCATTGAATCGCCGCGCCCGGAACTGTTCCCAACGCAAACATTGATTGTCTGGACAGGCATGGCACCAACGAGAAGGCAAAACGAACTTTTACAACACTGGGGTGAGCAAGGTTATAAAGTCATCTTTCATGCCCCCTAAATTCACCTTTATCCCGCCCCTTAGACAGAATGTTATAATCTGAACCCACACCAGCGTTTGTAGCGGAGCTGGTCCGTTGCAAAATGCCCACCGGGAGAATTCAGGTAATCCCCCTTTCACACTTTGTACATATCACAGCCAAAGGACAGACCAGATTGAAGTGGTAAAACCGATCGTGCACACTACGCAGTCTCACACCTAACAAGAGGTTATTATCCTGATGGATCAGGTCGTTGTTTTTCAAAAGATGTTTGAGCAAGTGAGAAAAGAGCAAAACTTCTCCTGGTTTTATTCAGAATTAAAACATCACCGTATTGCACATTACATTTATTATCTGGCTACGGATAACATCAGAATTATTACTCACGATGACACGGTTTTGTTATTAAGAGGAACCAGGAACCTGTTAAAAGTTAGTACGACCAAGAACCCAGCTAAAATAAAAGAGGCCGCATTGCTTCATATTCGCGGAAAATCTACATTTCGGGAATACTGTTCAACACTGGCAGGCGCAGGCGTTTTCCGGTGGGTTACTGATGTTAATCATAACAAACGCAGTTACTACGCCATTGATAATACGCTTTTATATATTGAAGATGTAGAAAATAATAAACCATTAATCTAGCTAAAGTTGGGAGCTTAAAAAATGCTTCATAATTCAGTAAGGCATTAGCATAATGGAAATAAAAGTGCAGAGACTATCCCTATGGATGATTAATACTGTCTTTTTATTGCTCCCCATAAATAATCACCAGACCAATACGATCAAATTGATATTTGAAATGTGTTCACTTGACTTTTGATACGTTATTTTATAACGGTTAACATATTTATAAAAACAACGGGCGTGTTATACGCCCGTTTCAATATTTAACACATGTAGAGATTACATGTTCTTGATGATCGCGTCACCAAACTCTGAACATTTCAGCAGTTTAGCGCCTTCCATCAGACGTTCGAAGTCATAGGTTACGGTCTTCGCGTTGATTGCGCCTTCCATACCTTTAACAATTAAGTCAGCCGCTTCAACCCACCCCATGTGGCGCAGCAGTATATAAAAATTATGTATTCAACTCGCTGATATTTAATCATAAATATTATTTTCTTGTCTTTGTATTAGCCAAAATCAACTTTATTCAACCGTTTGATTTCATTGACGTTCGTTTTTATTTTGGGGAAAGATTTTCTCTACCATTTATATCAAAATTACAAGTCTACATTTTATTAACATCTCAATACATGTGTGGCCTTGCAAGCCATTGCGAGGCCTTATGTGTCTCAGTTTTGTCCCGCCTTGTATTACGACTTGCATAGCCAATGAAGATAAACGTGACGACAAACAAAGCAGCTGTCTTCTTTTCTTTCACACTTTCCCCACTCAGCAGCATGCATACCTTCTACTATAACTGTAGTGAATGTCTATTATGAGCGAACTGCGGACATCGTGGAGACAACATGCTGCTGGGTGCGGATATCCCATGGCACGTCATATCGCTCGCCGTATTACTTGTTATTTTTTTGAAACGAGAAGTTGATACAATTCCTTCAGGGATAAGGCTAATAACTCATTCTTCCTGATGAGATCTTTATCAGCGTCTATACCCTCTGCGCATGATTCATTTAAATAGTTCAGTGTTTCCTGATCATCATCCAAGCATTCATAGCTGCCTGAATAAAATTCATCGCAACTTGCTTTGTTATTTTTGTCAATGTAACCAATGCATTGAATCACGCCTTTAACAACTTTAGCAGCAGAAAAAACAAAGTAACTGCAGTCATTTATATAGCGTTCAATATCAAAAATCATATAAAAATAGTGCATAGAGTGTTTTTCAATTTCAAACTCACTTGAAATCATAGCTATTTCACATTCAAGGTCTTTCAGACCATCTAACATTATGGAAAGTTTACATTGTTTTTCTTGCACAGTTTCATACTTAAATGACTCTCTCCCCTTTGCCCTGACATTTATTCTTTCTTCAATTGCATAAATATAAGCAGGATATACACGCGACCACACTTGGTTTATTTTTAGGATTAACCGGCCTCTTTTCAGCCTTTCTTTTGTAGCTATAAATTCTGCATATAGCGCAGCATCCTCTTCGCACCATACATCAACTTTTCGTTTATAACCCAACTTTAATTCTTTCCCTACGCATTCAGGAAACAAAGGATCAAAGTCCTTTAAGTATTCAAACTCACTTAGATAGAATCCTGTCTCATAACGATTAAATAATTTCCTAAACTCTTTCCCACTTAAGGTTTTCATTGTATCAATCACTCTGTTTTCATAAAAGCAAAGTCAACAAGATAAAACAATAAAAACTCTTACACAACCAGCTGATGTTTTTAAAATAGAGGATAATATAAGACAAGCATAACCTCGTTCACTTCAATGCTACTCCTATCGTTCTTTTGCGTCACAGAGCGCCTGCCGGACAACTGCATCATAGACCAAACGGAACTGCTTCCGTCGATTAATCAGATGGCAGCGCATAAACACGCTCAACAACCCGTTTGACTGCTTCAATTTTAAGCTCTTCGGAATAACGCTTACCGTGTAAGTCTCCCTGCAAAACGAGCTATCAACTTTTAAGGAGTCTCTGGCCCCCCTGCTTCCGCTCCTGGCACACAGCAGCCCTAGAGACAGTGGAGTAAAGTCATGGAGGCTCGGTGGGGAGAGGTGCAAATCCTCCCATACAAAAAATACGAAAATCAGTAACGGCTAGAAATCATTCAATACATGCACTCTCGAAATTGCATCAGCCAACCGCAAAACGTTATTTCAAAGCCTACTAGCTGCCTTACTTTTTTCCTCAATAACGCGTCGCCAGCCGGAAACAACCTAATCCCTGTTTTGGGCCTCAAAACCGCTAATGATAATCATTTTCATTTTGTATAGGTTGTGCTATAAAACATAGCCGTTGCTATGTTTGTTCTAATTTTGCTCACTATAGGTACTAAATTATGCACTCGATAAAAAAAGTAACCATGCTCTTGGGGGGCCTCGCACTCACCTGCTCGATCGCATTTCAGGCAAGTGCAACTGAAAAATTCAAGGTCATTACAACATTTACCATCATCGCGGATATGGCCAAAAACGTGGCGGGAGATGCTGCAGAAGTCTCATCCATAACCAAGCCTGGTGCAGAAATTCATGAGTATCAGCCTACCCCTGGCGATATTAAACGTGCGCAGGGGGCACAACTGATTCTCGCCAATGGTATGAATCTGGAATTGTGGTTCCAACGCTTTTACCAGCATCTCAATGGGGTTCCAGAAGTAATTGTCTCTTCGGGTGTGACGCCTGTAGGGATCACCGAAGGACCCTATGAGGGCAAACCTAACCCCCATGCATGGATGTCGCCAGATAATGCTCTGATTTACGTCGATAATATTCGTGATGCGTTGATAAAATACGATCCGGCAAATGCACAAACCTACCAACGCAATGCCGATACTTATAAAGCCAAGATTACCCAAACCCTTGCCCCCCTGCGTAAGCAGATTACGGAACTCCCTGAGAATCAGCGATGGATGGTCACCAGTGAAGGGGCTTTTTCTTATCTCGCACGCGATTTGGGGCTAAAAGAGCTTTATCTGTGGCCGATTAATGCCGATCAACAAGGAACACCGCAGCAGGTACGTAAGGTTGTTGATATAGTTAAGAAAAATCATATCCCGGCAGTCTTTAGCGAGAGTACGATTTCCGATAAACCAGCGCGTCAGGTTGCGCGTGAAACCGGCGCACACTACGGCGGTGTGCTCTATGTCGATTCCCTGAGCACAGAAAACGGCCCGGTACCGACGTATATCGACCTTCTTAAGGTTACTACCAGTACGCTGGTACAGGGAATTAAAGCTGGGAAAAGGGAGAAATAATGATGCAATCTGCAGGCATTGTCGTTAATGATGTTACTGTCACCTGGCGTAACGGGCACACAGCACTGCGCGATGCATCCTTCACAGTACCAAGTGGATCTATTGCCGCTCTGGTTGGGGTAAACGGTTCCGGAAAATCGACGTTGTTTAAAGCGATTATGGGATTTGTGCGTCTGACCAGCGGAAAGATATCTGTTCTGGGTATTCCCACGCGACAGGCGTTACAGAAAAACCTGGTTGCCTACGTCCCTCAGTCAGAAGATGTTGACTGGTCATTTCCTGTACTGGTGGAAGATGTGGTGATGATGGGCCGCTATGGGCATATGGGTATGTTGCGTATCGCCAAAAAGAGGGATCGTCAAATTGTCACCGATGCGCTGGAACGTGTCGATATGGTGAATTTTCGCCATCGACAAATCGGCGAGCTTTCCGGTGGACAAAAGAAACGCGTCTTTCTGGCGAGAGCGATTGCACAGCAGGGTGATGTGATCCTGCTGGATGAACCTTTTACTGGCGTTGATGTGAAAACCGAAGCCAAAATCATCAGCCTGTTGAGGGAGTTACGCGCGGAAGGCAAAACGATGCTTGTCTCAACACACAATCTCGGATCCGTCACGACATTTTGCGATTATACGGTCATGGTCAAAGGCACCGTCCTGGCAAGCGGGCCGACAGACACCACTTTTACAGCCGAGAACCTAGAGCTGGCTTTTAGCGGCGTACTGCGCCATGTCACACTTAACGGCTCGGAAGAAAGCATTATTACTGACGATGAACGCCCTTTTGTGGCTCATCGACCGTCAGCGGTGCAGAGGGAAGAAAGATGAACGTGCTACTGGAACCCTTCAGCTATGAATATATGCTCAATGCGATGTGGGTCTCGGCGATGGTCGGCGGTCTCTGCGCTTTCCTGTCATGCTATCTGATGCTAAAAGGCTGGTCGCTGATTGGCGATGCGTTGTCGCACTCTATTGTCCCGGGTGTTGCGGGGGCATATATGCTGGGGCTTCCGTTTTCTCTGGGAGCCTTCTTTTCCGGCGGACTGGCTGCGGGCAGCATGCTGTTTCTTAACCAACGCACCCGCTTAAAAGAAGATGCCATCATCGGTCTGATCTTCTCGTCCTTTTTTGGCCTGGGGCTGTTTATGGTGTCATTGAACCCGACATCTGTGAACATTCAGACCATCGTCCTGGGCAATATTCTGGCAATCGATCCGGCGGATATCCTGCAACTCACTATCATTGGCATTCTCTCGATCATCGTGCTTTTTTTCAAATGGAAAGATCTTATGGTGACCTTTTTCGACGAGAATCACGCCCGTGCTATTGGATTGCATCCGGGCAGATTAAAACTCATCTTCTTCACCCTGCTGTCGGTTTCGACCGTTGCGGCGCTGCAAACGGTTGGTGCCTTTCTGGTGATCTGTCTGGTGGTGACTCCCGGTGCAACAGCATGGTTGTTAACCGATCGTTTTCCCCGCCTGCTCATGATTGCTGTAACTATTGGCAGTGTAACTAGTTTCCTCGGCGCGTGGGTCAGTTACTTTCTGGACGGCGCGACAGGTGGAATCATCGTGGTGGCGCAGACACTGCTGTTTCTTTTAGCATTTGTCTTTGCGCCCACCCATGGGCTTTTGGCAAATCGTCGGCGTGCGCATAAGGCGCTGGAGGATCGCTCATGATGGCATTATTACTGGAGCCACTGCAGTTCACCTTTATGAGTCACGCACTGCTGATTTCACTGGTAGTTTCCATACCCTGTGCGCTGCTGTCGGTCTTTCTGGTCCTGAAAGGTTGGGCACTGATGGGTGACGCGATGAGTCATGCGGTTTTTCCTGGAATCGTGCTTGCCTGGATTCTGGGGTTACCTTTGGCTACAGGGGCATTCGTCGCCGGAGTATTCTGCGCGGTGGCGACGGGATACCTGAAAGACAACAGCCGAATCAAGCAAGATACAGTGATGGGGATTGTTTTTTCTGGCATGTTTGCCGCAGGTCTGATCTTGTATATTGCAGTCAAACCAGACGTACATCTTGACCATATTCTTTTCGGCGACATGCTCGGGATAACCATCGGCGATATAATCCAGACGATGATTATTGCCGGGCTGGTTACACTTGTTATTAGCGTAAAATGGCGGGATTTTTTGCTGTTCAGCTTTGATTATCAACAGGCGCAGGTAAGCGGTTTGCATACGAGATGGCTGCATTATGGGCTGCTGTGCATGGTCTCTCTGACCATTGTGGCGACGCTGAAAGCGGTAGGTATCATTCTCTCCATTTCTCTGCTCATTGCGCCTGGCGCCATTGCGGTACTCCTGACACAACGCTTTCATATTGCGCTCCTACTGGCGACTGGCATATCGGTAATAGTGTCAATGACTGGTGTCTGGTTGTCCTTTTTTATCGACAGCGCACCAGCTCCGACGATTGTCGTCTTATTCGCGGTTTTGTTCATCATGACGTTTGCCGTTACCAGCATCAACGCACGCAAAAAGGGAAACTCCCATACACAGGATCTGTTATCACCCAATTAGCACAACATCCGAGGACAGCAACACCCGATACTTTTTCCTGGCTTCCAGCAACGGGGTTTCTTCCTCCGTTGCATATACAGCTCACCTTTTTTCACCCACGATTAACCAACAGCCAGACCAGCAGACACGCCACCACCGGCACAGCAAAATCCATCAGGCTTGCCACATCCCAAGCTCGCGGATCAAAACCGCCCCACCACGGCATATTCATTCGCTTGCCATGCCCGAACATTTCAATCCAGCGATATTCTGCCTGGGTATGTTCACGCGCAATGAAGAACGTACAACCGGCTATCGCTCCGTAAGCCCAGTTTCCGGTAAAAAGACCAACCAGTATCTGCGCAGCCACAGCACAAAGCGCATGAAGTAAGGGGCTTATATCCATTATTTCCTCCTTTCAGCTCCATTCCCGAAGCGGTGTTTCCAGCTCCACGACATAATCAGAGAATACAGAAACATCAAACAAGTCATCAAGAATGCGAATGTTGACAAAATAACCGTCATTCCGGACACAGACAGGTTCTCCCTCTTCTGTTACCCCTGTTTCTGTGTAGGTGAAACCAATTTCATCGACTAACAGTTTATTCTGGAGGTCTTCATCCTCCTCCCAGTCAAGAGATGACAGGAAGGCCTTAAACTGCAGTTTGTCATGAAACTTCAAAGTTAAATCTTTCATACGACCTCTTTTAATTGCCTGTCATTTAATTCTTTATGCCATATGCGGAAATTGCGAATATGGCCAAACAGATGTCGTTCTCCAGTATTCGTCTGCCCTCCAAATCGGATATTTTTATCAGCGGTCACACCATTATATTCACAATAAACTTCATTAACCGCTTTACCATTTGTCACCACATGAAAGTGACCATCAGCTTTTGCAATACATCCAAATGTGGTTTTCTCTGCAAATACATCTGTCGCTGCGCTATTAACATACAAGCCTGAAGGGTTTGACAGACTCATATATAACTTACCACTACCTCTGTTGATTGCTGCAATTGCTGATTGCCCGGTATTGGCTGCTGCTATATCCCACACGCGGGGTGCGGCGTTTGGTGCAATATCCCAGTTTTTATGAATCTCAAGTAAAAAAGTAAATGGTAACTTATAAAGATTATTTCTGGTGGGGATACTAACCAAATCACTGGCTCTTGTCGTTGCGCTGCCTCCTGAAATAATAAATGATGATACACACGGCCCATTCTCTACTTGTGGGGTGGCAAGATAAATATAGTCACCAGATACTGTTGCCCCACCCCGCTCAGGAGAATACTGTATCTGAGAGCCTATTTTTAACTCACCATCAATTGCCTGAATCGTTGCCTCTGCAAAAATCCAGCCTGTGGTCTTATCCTTCCTGACTCGTGCCGTAATTCTGCCGGCAGCCCCACCTGTCATATTAATTTCAAGCGTTTGCGTATCAATGTACGCATCGCCAAGAAAAGTTGTTGCACTACCATCATACTTATCAAACCGTATACGTAACCTTACCTGTCGTTCTGTTTTAAAACGGCATGAGGTTGTCACGTACTTGTTATCGCCTGAGACATCAACTGACTTTGTTGCAGCAATTGATGCCATATTAATAGCCGAAGTTTGCCCAACCAGAGAATCGTTGCAGACAAACTTTCCATAAGTAAAACCAAAACTATCTGTCCCGGTTTCGGGCACATCCATGTTTGATGACTTCCCCCAGCTGGCTGGACTTTCCGAATTGAGCATGTAGTTCGTTCTTTGTCCCTCAATAAGCAGGCCATCACACTCAAATCGCGGCTCATTAATTTCCGCCGTTTTCAGTTCGCCAGATTTGTTGATATATGTTGCCGTTGATGCGCGACTGAAATTAACCTGTTTATCACTGGCGACCTGAACCACATCGTCACCAATAGCTATTTTTTTATAGCCCGGAGAAAAACCCGCAATCATATCCAGTGAATCGTTAAACGGTATCCACACATCAGGCAGCGGCGGCACTATATTCGCATAGGGCTCTGCAGTCACTTCCGCTGCGACTTCTGCGCGGTCTGCCGCCTTTTCAGCCCGTGTCGCTGCCGACAGAGCCTCATCCTTTTTCTGCCCGGCCTTTGTTGCGTCTGCTGCGGCCTCCCGCGCTTTTGTGGTGGCGACTCCGGCATTTTCAGCGGCTGACTCTGCATTACGGCGGGAAGCCTCTTCACTGTCTGCGGAGGCTTCTTCTGACGCACGGGCATTTGTCTCTGAACGTTCTGCCGCTGTTGCTGCGTTTTGTGCGGCTGTTTTTGAAGAAGCTGCCGCTTTCGCGCTGTTACCTGCATTCGTCTCTGATGTTTTCGCCGCATTCCTGGACGATGCCGCTGCTGTTTCTGATTTCTTTGCTGCCGCTGCGCTCTGAGAGGCGGCTTCAGCGTTGCGTGCCACCTCTTCCACCATCTTTTCAAAACGATACAGTGCCTCCGGACGAACATCATCTTCTGTTGCAGCGCCCAGAAAATCATTCAATGTCCCCGGCTTAGAATCCTCATACACGGTGATGGCCCCGGCATGTGAAGGCGGAAAACCTTCAACCAGCAGGATAACGCTGTACTGGCCATACTCGACATCCATGCTGTAACGTCCGGCTTCATCCGGATTTTCTGAGGCCACCGTGTTCACCACAACCGTGGTGCTGTTACGTTTTGCTTTGAGCTGAATGGTGCAGTTCTGTATCGGTTTTCCTGCACCGTCTTTCAGCACGCCTGAAATCTGTACTGCCATATTCACTCCACAAATAAAAAAGGCGCCATTTCTGGCGCCCGTATCTGGGTTATAAAATTCAACTGATACCGGCTGTAGATTTCTTCATCACAACAACAAGAAGGTCGCTGATACTGGTCGTTGGCGTCCAGTTATTAGCACCATATGAAGAAACATTGAAAGTCAGGGTGACATGGCCGTGTCCGGCAGGCATATCAATGACTGATGAAAATACCCTGCTGACATCCGTCGCGGGTTGCTGAAAGATTTCCTGTCCGTTCTTCAGTACCTGCAGCTTACAGGTTGAATACCAGTATGACTGTTGGTTGTTGCTGTTGAAGTTTTCATGCTTACCCCCACGAAACAGAACGGGGGGGACTACTATCTGACGGTCAAAAGCCTGGTCATCGTACACAGTGACCGTTATTGTACCGCTGGCATAACTGCCATTTCTCGGAAAGGCTTTTCCCACCGTTTTGACAATATCACCTTCAATCTGGTTAGCTGACAGTTTTCCCAGAATCCGACAGTTCTGATTAATCGTGACGTTGTTGAGCGTCCCGGAGTTCGCGTTCACGTTACCGCTGATATCCGCATTTTTCGCAGAAAGTCGACCATCAGGTGTCAGTGAAAACGTTGGGGGATTGCCACCGCTGGTAATGGTGGGAGCCGTCAGATATTTCAGGAACACTTCGTTCATGAATATCTGATCGCCCTGCCCAACAAACATCGGCTTTGTGTTGCCATTCGCAGGATTAATCATCGCAATCCTGTCCGCCGCCAGCAGCACCTGACTCTGCATACCGTCAGGAGTATTCTCAACACCGGCACCAATACCCGCGATATAAAGGCGTCCGTCCTGCATCTGCTGCAGCTTCACAGCCCACATGCTGTTCAGGTTATTATTTGTATCAACCTGAACCTTCTGTATCTGCTGGATCGCTGCACTCTGGTCTTCCAGTTTCTTATTGACGGTCTGCGTGATTTCATTGCTGACACCCGTAATGGACGTCCTGATTTCAGCCAGGTCAGGCGCAAGCTGACCGTTATCAATCTGCGTCCACAACTCCTGAGCCAGATGGGTTTTCCCTATCTCTCCTTTGAAAAAATTCAGATAGCCGGATGCATCATCACTCGGCTGGCCAACAGCCTCCACAAATGCCGATTTGCCAACGGTGTTCACACTGCGGATGTAAAAATAATAATCATGGCCCGGTTTGATATTGATACTGGCGGCTATCCAGTACAGCGCCGTGCCAAGATAGCGTGCTGTGGTTTCAACCTGCCTGATATCCGCAATCCGCTTTTCCGAGAACCAGAACTCAAACTGTACCGTCGGATCATAAACCGCAAGATGCGGCGTGGCGGTTATCTGAAAATACCCCGGTGTCAGCTCAATCTGCGACGGCGCTGCCGGTGCGGCAATCCGGAACGATACCGATGCCGGATCGCCCTGCTGCCCCCACGCATTTACCGCCCGGACTGTCAGCCTGTAGTTCCCCAGCGCCAGTTGCCTGAAGCGGTATGTGGTTTCCGTCGTCCGGGCCGTGCTGACCAGCCGCTCACTGCCGTCATCCGCTGCCACGGTCAGGCGAAGCATAAAGCTCACCCCCTTCACCACCTTCGGCGTGTCCCAGCGCGCCAGCACCTGATATTCCCCGCTGTCTGCGGTGACTTCGGCAGTCAGGTGCTGCACCGCTGGCGGCGTGACACCATTCACCGTGCCGCTCTGGTCGCCGTCAAAGTGCGCCCCGTTATCCACGATGGCCTCTTTTTCCGGTACATGCTGCACGGCAGTGATGGCATACGTGCCGTCATCGTTCTCACGGATACTCACACAGCGGAACAGGCGCTGGCGCAACGTTGGCAACTTCAGCCCCCACACGCTGTATTCTGCAACGCCGTCAGGAACACGGCTCACTTTTACCTTCACGCCGTCGGTGACGGACTGGACCTCCACGCTGACCGGATTCCCCTGTCCGTCAGCCAGGCTTATCAGCGTGGTGCCGGAGGATGGCAGCGTGATTTCACGGTCGAGCGTCAGTGTCCGCGTCTGGTTGTTCACCGCCAGCACGCGCCCGCCGATGCTGATCCCCGCATAGTCATCATCACAGATTTCAATGACATCGCCCGGTACATGGCGAAGCCCTTCTGCACCCACGCTGAAGTCCACGGTCTGCGTTTCCAGCAGCTCCGTTTTAATCAGCCACAGCCCGGCGCGGTGTGCCTGCCCCCGGCTGGTACAGCCAAAGGCATCCATCTTCGTGACGTTACGACCGTAACGGGCAATGGCCTGCGTGTCCTCCACAAGCTCTGTCGCCGTCTCCCAGCCGTTATCCGGGTCAATCCAGTTCACCTCAACGGCATTATGGCGGTCTTTCAGGGCGCTGAAGCTGTAGCGGAACGGCGCGCCATCATCCGGCATCACCACATTACTGCGGTTATAGGTCCACACCTTATCCGACGGTCGGTCCTGCACGAATGTCAGCGTCTGCCCGTTCCATACCGGCATACAGCGCATCGCCGAGCAAAAATCACTGAGCACATCCCACGCCTTGCGCTGTGTGGTCAGGTACGCATTACAGGTGATGCGCGGCTCCGTGCCGCCAAAGCCGTCCGGCACTGACTGGTCGCAATTCTGGCCGATGACATACAGCGCCCATTTATCCACATCTGCCGCACCAAGACGTTTCCCCATGCCGTAGCGCGGATGGGTCAGCATATCCCACAGACACCAGGCCATGTTGTTGCTGTATGCTGGCTTAAACGTTCCGTCCCAGATACCGCTGTATTGCCGCGTCTGCGGGTTATAGTTCGACGGCACCTGCAGAATGCGCCCGCGAAGATGATAATTACGGCTCACCTGCTGGCTGCCGAACTGCTCCGAGTCCACCTGTACGCCGACCAGTGCCGTGTTCGGGTAGCACTGTTTCACATCGATGATTTCGGTGTATGACGACCAGAGCGTTTTGTTCTGCAACTGGTCTGTGGTGCTGTCCGGCGTCATCCTGCGCATCCGGATATTAAACGGGCGCGGCGGCAGGTTATCCACCACCACCGAGGCCAGATACTGCGACGTGGTTTTGCCCTTAATGGTGATGTCTTTTTCCGTCACCCAGCCACCGTTACGTTGAATCTGAACCAGCAGGCGGACTTCCGATGGATTCCTGTCCCCCTTTGAGGTGGTTTCCACCAGTGCCTGCACGCCGAAAGTAAAACGCAGACGGTCAATGTTTGCCGACGTGATGGTCCGGGTGATCGGCGTGTCATATTTCACTTCTGTACCGAGCACCGTCTCGGAGCCGGAGGATTCAAATCCCTCCGGCGGTGTCTGCTCCTGCTCACCGGCCCGGAACACCACCGTGACGCCGAATATATTGGTATTCCCCTCACTGTCCAGCACCGGCGTACTGTTCAGCAGCACGCTTTTTAATCCATCCACCGGACCTTCAACCGGCCCTTCGCTGATGGCGTCTATCACGCTCAGCATCTGGGATGATTTCAGGTTGTCCTTCGCTTCGCGCGGGGTATGCCCCTTACTGCTGCCTTTACCCATTCCTCATGCTCCATAAACGATAAAACCGCCCGGAGGCGGTTTCACATAAAACATTTTGCATCAGCGACCAATCACCACAACCTGACCACCATCCCCTTCGTCTGCCGTGCTGATCTCCTGAGAAACCACGCGTGACCCCACGCGCATTTCACCGTACAGAACCGGCAGAACATTGCCCTGGGCAACCATGTTATCCAGTGAGGAGAAATAGGTGTTCTGTTTGCCGTTATCCGTTGTCTGTGTACGGGGAGTTCTGGCTTTCGGTGCCAGCATCTGCGCCACACCACCGAGCACCATACTGGCACCGAGAGAAAACAGGATGCCGGTCATACCACCGGCCCCAATGGCTGCCCCCCATGCTGCAAGGGTGGCTCCGGCGGTAAAGAATGATCCGGCAATGGCGGCAGCCCCCAGGACAATCTGGAATACGCCACCTGACTTGGCCCCGGCGACTCTGGGAACAATATGAATCACAGCGCCATCAGGCAGAGTCTCATGTAACTGCGCCGTTAACCCGGACGTGCTGACGTCCCGCCCGGCAATCCGTACCTGATACCAGCCGTCGCTCAGTTTCTGACGAAACACCGGGAGCTGTGTGGCCAGTGCGCGGATGGCTTCAGCCCCCGTTTTCACACGAAGGTCGATGCGGCGGCCAAATCGTTGTAAATCCCCGTAAAGGCAGATGCGCGCCATGCCCGGTGACGCCAGAGGGAGTGTGTGCGTCGCTGCCATTTGTCGGTATACCTCTCTCGTTTACTCAGTTGTTCAGGAATATGGTGCAGCAGCTCGCCGTCACCACAGTAAATAGCGGCATGATTCGGCACCGATGAACCAAAGCAGCACAGCAGCACATCGCCCGGCTGCGCCGCTGACAACGGCACCTGATACAGCCCTGTGGCCTCCAGATTATCAAGATAGAGATTCTGGCCGTTACGCCACCAGTCATCCTCACGATGAAAGTCCGGCATCTCAATCCCCGCCAGATGGTAAGCGTCCCGGAACAGCGTGTAACAGTCCGTCACCCCGTGCTCAAAGCGCCGCCCGGTGAGATGCGGCACACAGCGGAACTTATGAATCGCCCCCCGGCAGACCAGCCACCACGGCAAATCACTCTGCACCTGCAGCCGCCGGTCGGCCTCACTCAGCCAGGGCAGACCACCGGGATGACTGTGGACCAGCGCCACAATCTCACCCTGCATCTCTGCCTGCAGCCAGTCCTCCGGAGCCATCCGGAAATACGCCTCCGGCTCACCGGAGATATTCACGCAGGGAAAATATCTTTCCCCCTCCGGCGCTCTCACCACGAAGCCGCACGACTCCGCTGGCGCACATCGCCGGGCATGCGCCAGAATCGCTGATTCTGTCTCTGTCATGGGATTTACTGCGAAAGTTTGTTAATGGAAAGGAAGCCGCCAAAGTTGCCGACGTTATTGCGAAACTTACAGCCGCTCAGGCATTTGCTGCATTTATCCTTCGTGATATCGGAAGTCGGCTGATCATATTCATCCGCGACCGCCGGACCGTGATAACCGCACTCATCACCGCGATAGGTCCAGGTGCAGGTATTAGCCAGCATGATGCGCCCCGGAAAAACGGCACCATCCGTTTCCGTCGGTGTGGACAGTACAAAGGAGGCACTGACCGCACTCAGTTCGCTGCACTGCTCGATGCGCCAGCGGCTGATCACCTCCTGCTCCGGATCGGCGTCGCTGTTTCCGTTGACGAAGTTCACCGCATCCAGAAAACGGGCGTAAACCTTACGCCTGACCACCGTTCCGCCGACCAGACTCTGCAGATCTTCCACCATCCCGGTGACCATACCGTACAGGTTAGAAACCGTCAGCGTGGGGCGCGTACTGGTGCCTTTGCCATTCAGTTCAAAACTACTCCCCTGAATGGGATACGGCTGATACTGTCGCCCCTGCCAGGTGACCGGCTCACCTTTTTCGTTCTGCTCATTACAGAAAAAATAACGTTCTCCACCGACCTCTGTCAGATCGATTTCCCAGAGCACCACGCTGGCCGACTGCTCCGCACGGGTGCATTCATTCAATGTTTCCTGCCGGATATCCTGCATCAGTTCACCACCTGTTCAAACTCTGCGCTGAACTCAACACGCAGCATACTGACCCGCGACGACCATTTTGCGCAGGTCACCTTTATCTGCCTGTAACCATAAGGCGGCGTCCACAGAAAGGCCTTCCAGCCCCCGTGCTCAGCCAGAAACGACTCCAGCGCCGTGGCCTCCTCACGGGAGACAGACAGCGTCACGCTGTACGTTTTCAGGTCAGCGTTCAGCCCGGCAGGCGCACGCTGGGAATAGCCATCACCAAAGCGCACCTCCCTGACGGAAGGAGCCGATGTCACATCCATCCCGGGTTTCACTTTCCAGCGGAAGGTTTTCATCGTCCACCTCCGGAGAACAGACCACCATCGCGCATCTGTGCCTGGATTTCATCACGGGCACCCTTGCGGGCCATGTCATACACCGCCTTCATCATCTGTGGACCTGGCAGACCATTCGTACCGTCGTTCTGAATCACCACGTTGTTGTTCTGCTCAAACCTGATACCCTCTGAACGCCGCATTTGCGCCGGACTTCCGGTGCCACCGACATAACCGCCGGTGGCATAGCCGCGCATCAGCCGGTAGAGATTTCCCACGCCAATCCGGCTGGTTGCCTCCTTCGTGAAGACAAATTCACCACGGTGAACAATCCCCGCTGGCTCATATTTGCCGCCGGTTCCCGTAAATCCTCCGGTTGCAAAATGGAGTTTCGCCGCAGCGGCCTGAATGGCTGTACCGCCTGACGCGGATGCGCCGCCACCAACAGCCCCGCCAATAGCGCTGCCGATACTCCCGACAATCCCCACCATTGCCTGCTTAAGCAGAATTTCTGTCATCATGGACAGCACGGAACGGGTGAAGCTGCGCCAGTTCTGTTCACTGCCGGTCAGCATCGCCGCCATATTCTGCGCAATACCATCAAAGGTCTGCGTGGCAGCACTTTTAACCTGCGACATACTGTCCGTGGCACTCTCTTCCCACTCACTCCAGCCGGACTTCAGGCCTGCCATCCAGTTCCCGCGAAGCAGGTCTTCAGCCGCCCAGGTCTTTTTCTGCTCTGACATGACGTTATTCAGCGCCAGAGGATTATCGCCATACTGTTCCTTCAGGCGCTGTTCCGTGGCTTCCCGTTCTGCCTGCCGGTCAGTCAGCCCCCGGCTTTTCGCATCAATAGCGGCCCGTTTTGCCCGTTGCTGCTGTGCGAATTTATCCGCCTGCTGCGCCAGCGCGTTCAGGCGCTCCTGATACGTAACCTTGTCGCCAAGTGCAGCCAGCTGGCGTTTGTACTCCAGCGTCTCATCTTTATGCGCCAGCAGGGATTTCTCCTGTGCAGACAGCTGGCGACGTTGCGCCGCCTCCTCCAGTACCGCGAACTGACTCTCCGCCTTCCACAAATCCCGGCGCTGCTGGCTGATTTTCTCATTTGCTCCGGCATGCTTCTCCAGCGTCCGGAGTTCAGCCTGAAGCGTCAGCAGGGCAGCATGAGCACTGTCTTCCTGACGATCGCCCGCAGACACCTTCACGCCGGACTGTTTCGGCTTTTTCAGCGTCGCTTCATAATCCTTTTTCGCCGCCGCCATCAGCGTGTTGTAATCTGCCTGCAGGATTTTCCCGTCTTTCAGTGCCTTGTTCAGTTCTTCCTGACGGGCGGTATATTTCTCCAGCGGTGTCTGCAGCCGTTCGTAAGCCTTCTGCGCCTCTTCGGTATATTTCAGCCGTGATGCTTCGGTATCGCTCTGCTGCTGCGCATTTTTGTCCTGTTGACTCTGCTGTTCAGCCTTCTTTCGGGCGGCTTCAAGCGCAAGACGGGCCTTTTCACGATCATCCCAGTAACGCGCCCGCGCTTCATCGTTAACAAAATAATCATCCTTGCGCAGATTCCAGATGTCGTCCGCTTTCTTAAACGCAGCCTCTGCCTTAATCAGCATCTCCTGAGCGGTATCAGGACGACCAATATCCAGCACCGCATCCCACATGGATTTGAATGCCCGTGCTGTCCTGTCTGCCCAGGTTTCCAGCGTGCCCATGTTCTCTTTCAGGCGTCGGGTCTGGTCATCAAACCCTTTCGTTGCGGCCTCGTTCGCCGCCTGCAATGCCCCGGATTCATCGCCGGAACGCTGCAACTGAGCAACATACGCAATCTGCTCCGCCGTTACGTTATGGAACTGGCGCGCCATCGCCGTCAGCCCCGACGTCGGGTCAGTGGTCAGCTTCCCGAAGGCTTCAGCGACCTTGTCCACCTCCACGCCGGATGCAGAGGAGAAACGCGCCACACTCTGGCTGATGGATGCAATCTGAGCCTCACCGCTTACTCCCGCCTTAACCAGTGCGCTGAGTGACTCGCTGGTCTGGTTAAACGTCAGCCCTGCCGCCTGCCCGGCTCTGGACAGGACCAGCATACGATCTGCCGTCAGACCCGACTGATTGCCGGAAAGGACCAGCGTTTTGTTGAAATCGGACAGGGTTGAGTTACCCTGATACCAGGCATACGCCAGCGCACCGGTCGCCACCGCCAGCGAGGTGGCCCCGACCATCGGCAGGGTGATCGCACCGGCAAGCCCCCGGAACATGGGGATCATCCCGCCGAAGGAGTCCTTAACCTGACCACCCTGTTGCAGCAGGATCAGCCACGGGCTTTGCCCGCCTGCAAGCTGCGTGGCCACGTCGGTGAACTGTGCAGGCAGCATACGCATGGCGGCTTTATACTGCCCGACGGAAATCCCCGCTTTCTGTGCAGCCAGCGCCTGTCGGCTCAGCGACTGTTCAACGACTGCCGCTGTTTTTTTCGCATCACTTTCCGTACCGGAAAAATGACGCCTGACTCTGGCCATCTGCTCGTCAAATCTGGCCGCATCCAGACTTAAATCAACGACCAGATCGCCTACCGGTTCAGCCATACCGGACTCCTCCTGCGATCCCTTCTGATACTGTCATCAGCATTACGTCATCCTCCGTCATGCCCGCCATATCCGGGGAAGCGGGGATAACTTCATTTCCGTCCGGGTCAAAGCGGACGCCTCCGGTAAGCCCTGCCGCTTTCTGCATCAGCACATCATCTTCAGGCTCTTCGTCATCCTCACGCCGGTTCAGCAAACTGAAATCCAGCGGATGCATATCCGGATCGCTGAAAAACAGGCTGAGCACAGTGTACGTCAGCCCGGAAAAGTGCATATCCAGCAGAACATCATGAAAATAATGGGTACTGTAAAAGCGGTGCCAGTCGGCATACTCCGTGGATGACATCCCGGCAAGCATGGCGCGCCAGTCAGGTCGCCCCATCTCTCGCGCCAGTTTCAGGGCAAAACTCAGCTCACCGTCGAACACTTTCCCGCAGAAACAGGCTCTGCAGGCCCGGAGTCCTCTGCCTGGTCAGGGGCATCATTCACCACAAACCCATACATACCGGACAGCCGGTACACCACGTTTTCAGCATGAGAAATTGCCTCCGCGGGCCAGGTGGTAAGCACTTCCTGCTCAATCTGTTTAACGGCTTCATTCATGGAAGGCTGCTTTGTCTTCTGCGGATGGTTATGCCACAGGGACATCGCCACCACAAAAGCACCGGTTCTGATGGCGTCTTCCACAGTAACCTGCCGGTTGCTGTCTGACTCCGCCTGTTCTGCCTGCTGTTTCATCAGGGCGAGATGCTCAATACGCTGCAGGGCTGACAGTTCAGAAAGCGTGACGGTCACGCCGTTATGTTCAAATGATTCGGTTTTCAGGAACATCGCTGACTCTCCGGATTAACTGTCGGTGACAGTGATTTCTGCAACCGCAGCAAGTTCACCATTACCGGATACAACCGGAATGTTGACCTTGCCTGCAGCAACGCCGTTCACGGTGATGGTCATACCACTGACCGACACGGTGGCTTTTGTTTTATCCGCTGACACCGCACGGAAGCTCTTGTCAGTTGCGCCCTCCGGCTGGAAGGCCACGGTCAGCGTGGTGCTCTGCCCTTTCACCACCGAGGAGCTGGCAGGCGTCACGGTCATACCGGTTGCCGCCGTCACCGTACTGCGATCTTCTGCCATTGACGGACGGCCCACATTGGTGACCTTCACCGTACGGGTGATCACTTCCTTCGCCGTCACCGCCTTACCGATACTGCTGACCCAGCCACGGAACACATCGACCGTGCCGTTCGGGAAGCGGATTTTATAGGCACGGGTATCACCTTCATTAAACCACGCCAGCAGCGCCTGCTGCCCCTGCTCTCCGGGCATCCACGCCAGCGTGAAGCTGGTATCTCCGGCGGATTTCTGCCCCTGCCCGGTCGCGGTCCAGTCCGCATCTTCATCATCGAGATAACTGTCGTCATAGGACTCAGCGGTCAGTTCGCCGGGCGTCAGGTCTTTAATTTTTGCCAGACGCGACCAGTCATTGTCTGAAAGCGGGTTTGCATAAGGGTCGCCGCTCCCGTTATAAACCCACAGTGTGGTTCCGGCCCCTTTCACCGGTGCCAGAGGATTTGGTGTTGGCATATCGTCCTCACATTTCATAGGTAATGACATAAGTCAGATCGGCTGAACTCCACAGGCCCGCATCATCGTCGCGCCGGTAGTCATAGCCACTGGCCACCATACTGGTGATCAAATCTGACAGTGCCGGGATATCGCTCATCGCCGGATAAATCCGGCTTTCCATCCACGAATCCAGCTCTGAATCCGGCACCTGAGCAGGCAGGAAAACTTCAATATGCAGCTCCGCCTGCCAGGTATCGCTGTCCAGCTCTTCGCCCGTGTATTCAGCGCCGGTGAGATAAACGGCAATTGCCGGAAAATCCGCCTCATCAAAAACAGCGGGGCGACCATCAAAAAGCGTCGCCCCGGTGTCATGTTTTTCCAGTGCATCCAGTACGGCTGCACGGAATTCAGTATGTTTCATCGCTTTATTACCATCCTCAGTTGATGCTGCAGCGCATAGCCCAGCTCTTTCGGAAGACGCTCACGCCGTATCCGCTCAATATTCTGTTTAAACGCCGTGGTCAGCGGCACCGCCATCGGAATTTTCACCACATCAATGGGGTAACGGTTTTTCCCGGCCACACGCTGCATGACATGCCAGCGGCCATTTTTCAGTTGCTGAATAAACGCGCCGGGAATACGACGGTTACCCACCACAAGCACGCTGCCGCCACCTTTCAGGGATGAACGCTGCCCCTTTTTACGACGCCTGCGGCGCGAAAGGACAACCCGCGCATTACCCAGCCTGATTACGGGCAAATCCCCCCGGTTAACTTTGATTCTGGCCTGCGGATTTTTGACCGTGGCCCTTTTCAGCCTGGCCCTTTCCTTTACCAGTTTCCGGCGTACCTTTGTCTCACGGGCAACCAGTGACGCCGACTGCGA
Organism: Escherichia sp. E.sYA108; assembly: GCF_011754335.1. NCBI lineage: Bacteria > Pseudomonadati > Pseudomonadota > Gammaproteobacteria > Enterobacterales > Enterobacteriaceae > Escherichia > Escherichia sp. E.sYA108. The sequence continues at coordinate 2,909,254 of NZ_JAAQVZ010000001.1, forward strand.
TATCGCGGATGAAGCAACGCGGTTAATGGCCATTGCGGCGGCACCAGGCACTGCCGTTTTGCTGATACGGCTGAGGTTTTCAACGGCCTGCTCAAGACCTTTTATGGCCATACATCCCCCTTTCAGCGGCGACGGCTGGCGGCAGGTGGTTGCCCCCGGTTGAGCCAGAGATAACAACTCCCTCCGTCATCCGGAGAAACACGGTCCACCCAGAACATCTCGCCGTTAATGGTCAGCGTGTCACCACGCCGTACAGCACAAACCGTATCCGTAAGCACAAATAATGACGGGTTACTTCCTTCAATACGGATCCCACTACTGGCAAAACCCAGCGACTCCGGATCGTCAAAAACGCCATGAACCTCGCCGCCACGCTGTGCACCGGAGGTGAACTGCGCACTGATGCCCATCACTTCAACAATCGTACTGTCCACCCCGGCAAGGGCGGCATCAAAGGCATTCTGAAAATCACGCATAAACAGCCATTCCACCATCAACGTGTGTTTTTGCATCTGAGGACATAATCAGAATCACCCGACCAACATCCGCAAGCTCAACGGATTCCCCCGTTTCACCATCAACGCCACAGAGATGGAGGCAGGTCAGAACTCTGATGCGCGTTAACGCGCCGGATGTTTCCTCACGAACATCATGAGCCGCGGTTTCCCGCTCCCGGATATCCATATTCATAACCTGTACATCATCGCCGGATGACTGCATTTCCTCTTCCCATTCTGCCACCCGCTGCGCTATCTCTGCGGCACTCCCGGATATATCCGGCTCACGCCCCAGAATCAGGGCCAGTTCATCAAGCCGTTTCAGATTTTGCTCTTTCGTTGCCATATCAGCCCCCTGTGAAAAAAGACACGGGGGCATTTCGCCCCCGCTCACGGATTATTTCACCTGTACCACCACAAACTCATCCGGGTCCGGCAACACCATCAGCGGCGCGGACTGCGTCATGGTAAATTCACGGGCGGGATCCCCTACCGTCAGCCAGTGTTTCGGATAACGGGAAGAGGCCACCACACCTTCGGACAACGCCTGAGCATCCTGAATGGCACCGTAACAACGGATCCCATCTGCAGCAGTATTCCCCAGAACCAGCATGCCATCTGGAAGATAACGTTTTTCGATACCGTCTTCTGCTATATAAGACGTTTTCGCCACCACAATGGCCAGATCGCCGTAATACCCCTTGAAGGACACCACTGCGCCCAGATCTTTCACTGCCGTTTCGAGTTGAGAATTTGAACCGCGACGGGTATCCAGTTTTTCGCGGAACAGCTTAAAACCATTCAGAAGACGCCAGACGGTACCGTCCATAATGGCAATATTCACAAGACCGCTGGCCAGGTCGCAGTAGAGGTCAATATCATGTGTAGGATCGAACGTGTCACGATCCTGTTTTGACCACTCCTTACCACTACCCTGAGTGATGTTATTCTTCGTCGACCTGCCAAAATCGACCTCAATTTTCTCGAACTGGTCTCCTTCCATGGTGTATTTGCCATACAACACAGCATTTACCGCCTGCATTTCTTCCACCTGGACAATGGCGTGCTCTTCCTGTTTGAGGTTATCGGTAATGATACGCAGACGGCGGTAAGCCGGATCATTCAGTTGAGATGGATCTTCACCAGGAAGGCGCTCAACCGCCTGCTGGTAATTAAATTCGTGTTTCGGCTTGACGTAGCCCGGACGCAACACGCGGGTTTCACCACCACGATGACGCAGCACTTTTCCTTCAACAACCGGGGAGACATAGGCCGCCACCGGCGTTTTTCCGGTAATTTTGTCCAGCATCACCTCTTCGGTATGGAAATTCACCGTACGGCGGAAAAACAGCTCCAGAAACAGCGCACGAAATTTAACTTTTTGTTCGGTATAACCGAGTAACTGGCGGGTCGTAAACAATCCCATAAATCAGTTCCTTTCATTCAGAAATCAGTCAGGCCACCGCGGTGGCCTGATAACGTGTTACGGCAGCGCCGCGTGACTCAGGGCACTGCCAGCAAAGGCGTTGGCCTTTTTGTGTTCATCCACACTTTCAGGCCAGTGGATTGCCTCCGTCGCAAAGGTTCCCGACTTGTAATACGTCAGCGCCGTCTCTGTGCCTTCAAGCGGCAGTACCAGTATGCCAACCGCACTACCGGCTTTCTGTCCGTCCCAGACCACCAGTTTCCCGGTGGCTTCATCCAGCATCAGGGGCGTCAGTGCCGGTGTTGGCGAGGAAATCCCGCTGCTGCCTGTGGCGGTATGAGCCGGATCATTACCGGCAAAAATACGTACTTCCGCACGCTGTTCAGTGATGGTTTTCGTCACCATATTGTAAAAACCTCCTATTGATGGTCAGCACTGACTTCATGGCATGGCCATGAGCATTTTCACGTCCGCATCACCGTCTGCTGACGTCTGTGCCACGCCACCCTGTACCGCTGCCGGTGAATGGTTCGCCATGAAATGTTCAAACATGGCGGTTGTGGATGCAGAGACCGGTTCTGCCTTACCTGATCCCGCAGCCAGCACAGCCCGGGCGCTCTCCACTGTCATTCCCGGGCAGGCAGCCAGCTGTTCAGCCTGCGCCTCAGCCCCTTTTGCCTCATCCAGTGCCATGATCTGATCACGAAGTGAGGGCCCGGCATTCGCCTGCGGTGAAGCAGCCAGGATCGGGCGGGCTTTTTCCACCGTCATCTCCGGCATCGCCGCCAGCGTTGCTGCCAGTTGTTCACGACCGTTCGCTTCTTCACACGCCATAATGCGATCGGCTTCACTCTGTGCGGATGCCACCGGCTGCTGCGGTGCCGCCGCGGCCAGAATCGCCCGGGCCTGTTCAACGCTCATGCCCTGTTGCCCTGCCAGCATCGTGGCAAGCTGTTCACGTCCTTTCGCTTCCTGGCATGTCAGGATCCCCATCACTCGCTGGTTCTCCTGCACGGCGGCTTCCGTTGCAGTTAATTGCGGCATAGTGCCTCCTCTGACATTACTGTTCAGCGCCGTGGCCATCACACTGATGGCATCCGACGCATTGATTAATTCATCCGCCAGCCCGGCCTCAATGCCGGACTGACCTTCAAAAACGGCGGCCTCTGTTCCCGTGACCGCATCCACAGACAACCCGGTATACATCGCCACTTTTTCGGCAAACATCCGGTGCGCCGCATCAATCCGCTGCTGCATGTCCTGGCGAACCTCTGCCGGCAACGCTTCAAACTGATTGCCATCCACCTTGTGCGCCCCGGCATAAATCAGCGTGATATCCACACCGGCCTGCGCCAGATGACCGGCATAGCTGACATGGCTCATCATCACGCCAATGGAGCCGATACGGGATGTCTGGGTAACCAGCCGTCGGGAGCAGGCCGACGCCAGCAGCATGGCTGCAGAACAGGCCGTGTCATTACACAGTGCCCAGACCGGCTTCTGCTGCCGGAGGCGGTAAATCATGTCAGCGCAGTCAAACGCGCCGGCGGCCTGCCCGCCCGGACTGTCAATGTCCAGCAGTATGCCCCGCACCTGGCTATCTGCCATTGCCTGCTGAAGACAGGCGACAATGCCGTCATAGCCAGTCATTCCGGAAAATGGCCGCATCCCCCCCAGCCGGTGCACCAGCGTGCCGGTCACCGGCAGTACCGCAATACCGTTCACCACCCGGTAAACACGGGCCGGTCGTTTACCTCCGGCCATGTACTCGTCCGTTTCAGCCAGCATTCCGGGTGCATCAAGCTGTACCTGCTGTTGTGGTACCGAAAGACTTGCTGCCCCCATCTCGCGCCCGAGCGCGCAAAAGAAAACCCGCGCATAGGCGGGCTCCAGAAGCAGCGGTTCATTGAATGCTGCGGCAATAATGTGTGAAAGATTACGTCTCACGTGGTGTTGTCTCCTCTTCCGGCCTGCGACTCTCCGCTATCTGCTGCTGATACGCCTGCGCTATCCACACCGGACGTGAGAGTCCGGCTTTTTCCCGCTCTGCAGATTCCCTGACCTGCTGGCGGAAAATGTCCTGATAATCCTCGCCCATCAGCGCCAGCTCTTTCTCATACGTGCTCAGTCCGGCCTCAATGCGCATCACTGATTCCTGAACCTCCTTGAGCCCGTCAATGGCCATTCTTCCGGCTCCAATCCACTCAGCCCGTGACCAGGCTGATCGCGCCTGATAAAAATCAAAACGTGCCCGTGGCGGACGAATAATCCCCCGAAGAAGTGCCTCTTCCAGCCAGCAGGAAAACATCTGCGTGGCCAGCCGGGACGCAATAAATTTTCGCCGCCCCATAAAATAGCGCCACGACTCATTGGCGGAGGCGCGGGCACTTGAGTAACTGACCTTCGAGTAATCACGGGACAACTGTTCGTAGGAAACGCCAAGACCGGCGGCGATATACCGCAGCAGCGCCTGTTCAAGCGCAGAAAATCCATTGTCTGAATCCTGCGCTGTCTGTAGTTTCAGATCATCACCAGGGAAAAGGTGCGGAATTTTGACACCGCCCAGTGTCACGTTATTCGTGTCATACCAGCTGGAGAACTTCTCCAGAATATTAATAAGCGGATTATCCTTCTGCTCCTGTGGCGCGCCGGCGATATATTCAAAGGCCTTTTCGGTATCAAGTTCACTTTCAATCGTCGCTGCATACATCGCCTTCACTATGGCCGACTGAAGCTGTGTTGCCTGCAGGGAATCGAGCATCTTCAGCCGTTCCATGACGCTGTAAAACTGATTAGCCCCACGGGTCTGCCCGTCCTCCACCGGCTCGAAAATATGCAGCATGGCCGGACGCCCGGTGGGAAGTTCACGCGGGATCCGTTCCCATCGTCCACTACCAGAGAACGGAAAATCATCCTCACAGATATGGTACGCAACGGCACGACCATATCGATCGACCTCCACACCGGCCCGCAGAAAACGGTTCCCCATACCGTGTCCTGGCGTGTCCACCCGTTTCGGACTCACGGCTTTAAAACGCGTACGGAATAACTGCGTGGTTTCCGTATCCCAGACCGGCTGCACAAAGATTTCGCCGTTAAACGCATGAACGCCCACACCTTCACGGATAAATTCCGTGAACGTGCGTTTTCCTTCCACGTCGATCTCGCCAAACATCCCTTCGGCGTATTCCGACCAGGCCGCCTCCACCTCATCGACAAAGCTTTTTGCTGCGGTCTCCCGCATCCCCAGCCAGCGCCAGTTCGGACGGTAGCTGATCAGAAACATATGCCCGACAATGTGATCCTTATGCAGAGCCACCGCATTAGCCGCTATTCCGTTATTGCGCACCAGATCATCTGCCCGGGCATTCCCCAGACGCAACGCGGGCAGCAGGGCCGCATCGGCACTCTGCGCCGGTGGCAACCACTCAGCCATTTGCCCGCCAAATCCTGCACCGCCCCCGTTGTAGCTGAGACTCTCACGAAGCGGAACGCCGTTCACATCAATCAGGACAGGCGTTCGTTTCATAACCTCACTCCCAGCGGACGACGGCGACACCGGGTTGTCCCCAGTACCGACTCCGCATCATTGATCGCCCGGTTAAGCTCATCCAGAGAAGCCGCCGTATATTCAATTCTGCGACCATCTTTCTGGACAGACACCACCCGTTTACCGGTTAATAAATCAAGGCGCGCCTGACGCAGCGCCTGCAGTTCAGCGACTGTAACCATTCACTCCTCCGGACAGCTTCGCTGCCAGTTCTTTAAGGGTTGGCCGGGTCGTCTCTTCTTCCCGGGATTTTGCCAGTACAGCCAGATCAAGCTGCCAGCGTTGCACGGACACACGTAATGCCGCGTAGGCATACACCAGGCAGTCCAGCGCTTCGTTACGCCGCTTTTTGTTATCCCACAGCAGACGCATCTTTCCTTTTTCCCACTTCTCCACAAGCTCTTCCGCGACCAGTTGCTGCGCCTCTGTCTGCGAAAAAATCTCCGGATCATCAGGAAAACGGATGGCATACGACGTGGCTTCATCCGCAGGCGTGGGCTCGGCTTTCATACGGGCATAGAGAATTTCTTTTGCGGTGTCCGTCCCCACTTCACACAGATAAACGCCCCGCTGATTGCGGGTTTTCGGCATGGTGATCACCGGCTTGCCATAGACAGACGCGCCTTTTACCGGCAGCACACGGAAAACACCGTGTTTTTTTGACCTCTGGTAGACGATTTCACCATCGATCCCCCCGGTGTCCCAGCAGACACGGGAAATGGTCATTTCGGTGCCATCCGCATGGCGGTATTTTTTGTTGATCGCCGCATCCACACGTAACAGCGTCTCTTCCTCATCAGGACGCCCCATAATGATGATTTTATCCACCAGAAAAGCTTCCTCTCCCGGTGCCCATCCCCAGACATACATCTCAAAACGGTTTCGCTGCGAGTCAATGCCCGCCGTCAGATAAACCACCCGGGCAGGCACCGCCGCCGTGTAACGCACAACCTTATCCATCAGCACCTGGTGATCGAGTTTTTCGCCCACAGCCTCTTCCCAGGTCTCGCCCAGCGTGGTGTTCACAAAGGTTTTCAGGCCGTTGGGATCTTTCAGTGCATCCAGCCAGTCATAGACAATCTGTACCCAGGTGGTGAACGGACTGTACGCCGTCCAGATATGGAAAGTGATGGAGCGCGGCGGCGGAATTTCATCACCCCGGGCGCTGAAAAACATCAGGCCGTCACGGGTCCACATGCCCGTGTTTTCACAGATCCACCGCCCGTTACTCTGGTCAAGCTCAGACTGATGGATCACACAGCCATGATGCTCACAAAGGTAGAAAACACTTTCTGGCTTATTCTTCTCCCACTTAAGACCGAAAGGCGAGGCATCATCGCCAAATTTCAGATACTGCTCCTCCCCACAGTGCGGACAGGGCACATAAAAACGCATGAAGTGTGCCGACTCGTTAGCGGCTTTTTCGATCTGGCAGGAGCCTTTGATTTTAGGCGTCGAGCCGCGAATGGATTTTGGCCATACAGAGCCCTCAATACGTTTATCCCCCAGCAGGGTTGGCGAACCCTCTTTTTCAACATCCGGTTCGAACGAGGAAAGCTCGTCATAACAGACCACATCCACGGATTTTTCACGGTAGTTTTTTGCTGCCGCACCACCCAGACACCAGAACCCCACACCGGAGGAAAAACGCTTCAGGGTGAGCGTATTATCGCGGTGTTTTCTTCCGAACCATGGAGCCAGCTCCAGCAATGCAGGAACATCCCTTATCGTTGGCTCAACATGAGATTTCATAAAATCTTCAGCAGCTGAGTCCGTGGGCTGAAAAAGAAGGCTGTTGCGTGATTTATGCTCAATAAAATAAGCCTCCACTCCCAGCAACATCTTTGTATAACCAACACGGGCAGATTTAATCAGGTTAACCGTGCGAATCAGATCGTTGCCCATACAGTTCATGATGCCAACCTGAAACGGCAGTGTTTCCCATCGCCCCGGGGTATAAGACGACTCTTTAGGAAGGTAATAATGTTTATTGGCCCACTGAACTGTCGTCAGTGGAACAGGAATAATGAGAGATAAAAGCCCTGTAGCTATCGCACCGGCTGCATTAGCTGCCTTCTGCGCGTCTGAAATCATCGATCCACCCGCCCACGTTTTCACCGGCCTTAGCTGCAACATTGGAGGCTTTCGCGATTTCAGTTTTCACCACATCAAGGTGTGATGGTGAAATGTCCGGATATTTACGCTGTAATGTCAACGGCACACGCACAAGTATCCCCGAAATCTCCTGTGCCACACGTTGCAGAATGAAGGTAAACAGTTCAGTTTCCAGCACTACTCCGTCTTCACGGGCATTTTTCAGTTCCTGCGCATCTGCCTGCGCTTTTGTGAGCCGGTAGCGTTCATAGTCAATGGTGCCGGGTTGTAAATCTGACTCCGCTGCCGCACGCAAATCGTCCAGTTCTTTGCGGAGCTTTTCGTTTTCGATATCAGTTTCCCTCTGCGCATACCACTGAATTGCCATGGCAGTATCAAATACAGATTCAATGCCCTTACTACCTTTGGAGGCGCAAGGGAGTCCCTGAGACTGCCAGCGTTCAATCGTCCGCGGGTCCACGTTGAAAATTTCGGCAAGCCTCTTTTTATTAACCTTCATGAAAACAACCCATTATCAAATACAAGGCCCGACATGAAAACGCCAGAAAAAGGCATTTTCGGACACTTTCATGTCGGACCTTTACGGATGCAATATTAAAAAAAACAAAAAGTTATATTCGAGAAGTACCGACACGATTTTCCCTGAAAAATTTTCATAAATAGTGAAAAACCGCGAGGTCGCCGCCCCGTAACCTGTTGGATCGACGGAAAGGACCCGAAAACGAGAATAATTATCACTTACAGCAAGAATCGAATCTGATCTATTATGGTGCTTGCTATTATGTGCCGGCACAAGTGCGTCGTTTACCGTCATTTCACACAGAGGCATCATCAAATGAAAATCAGAAATATTCTCGCTATCTCCCTTGCGACATCATCCTTCAGTTGCCTGGCATTTAAATCCTCGCCCAATGTGCTACCAGGACCAACGAATCAACTAACTGCGGTAGAAAGTAAAATTATCGGACATTTTTATGCCCCACACAGTACATTACCCGGAACAACCATCACAGGGACATGTGACGCCTCCCCCGTCCCGGGATGCACCTGTCCGTTTTGTACTATGCTGCGTAGCCAAAACCGATAACATCCGCATTTACCTGGTATTCCATGATGAGTTCACGCAGCGACTGATAGAGGAAGGAAAGATGGTTAGTAAAAGCAAGGCGCATTGCCGCCGCATGCTGCAGGCATTGCAACAGACGAGAGCAGGTATTTTTGACCAGTTGGAAAACTGCCAGCATACTTTGCCCGAGTATATCGCCATCTCATCGGAAACCAGTGCAACTCTTATTCATCGGGTTCCACCAGAGAAAAAGAAGAAATGAACAGTGAGGCGTTGTGTGGCATACAACGCCTTCTTCCATCATTCCTCGTCAGCCATGACAAAAATATAACCGCTGGCTCTTTCATTTTTCTCCTGCTTCCAGCCCCTCTCTACCTGGAAGCATCAAGGACGTGACGGCGTAAAGATAAATTGTCTCTTCACTCCCTGACAGGGGCGATTCTTTTCAAATCGCCATTTCGCCATGGCCTTCACCACTTCATCACGAAACAAATTATGAGGCTCTGAGCGGAGAAAAACGATCCGTGTCACAGTCCCATCAGCACCAATATCGAACTTAACCTCAACCAGCCCCTTGATATAATTTGCTGCAGCATATTCCGGATATCGTGGATACACCGTCACTAATTGCCGGGGCTCATCAGCTTTTTGCTGCGAGCATCCCACTGCCAGGACAGATAACAGAAAAAGTAGTAAAAGGCGTCTTTTCATTTTTATTCCTACGGGTCTTATTCTGACAATATATCCTGTGTTCCAGACTGCCACATCACCACATCCTGTGCCATTATCTGACTCACATTACATACATCGCATCGGGATACAGTAGTAGCACTTTCTGTAATACAGCTTCCTGTTTCTTCCACCATCGCACCGGGATAAACCCGCGAATCATTAACGCGGTAAAAACCCGGTGTGCATCGTTTTTAATTATTCCCGCACACTCACGCAGAAGGAATTCCCCGTCGGGCTACGGTCATGGTTAATGCGGGAATACGGCGACGATACAGCGCAGCTAAAAGGGTAATGGACGGATAGACCGGTTTATTTCATTCCACAGGATTCTGAGTGTCCCCAACTTCCTCCAATAGTCTGAGCCCACCTGTGTAGTTTTAATTTTCATCAATCCATTTAACTATCGTTTAATTGTTGTCACATAGGATTCTGCCGTTTTTAACAATGCAGGATAATAAGATGAAAAAAATGTTGTTTTCTGCCGCTCTGGCAATGCTTATTACAGGATGTGCTCAACAGACGTTTACTGTTGGAAACAAACCTACAGCAGTAACACCAAAGGAAACCATCACCCATCATTTCTTCGTTTCGGGAATTGGGCAGAAGAAAACTGTCGATGCAGCAAAAATTTGTGGTGGTGCAGAAAATGTTGTTAAAACAGAAACCCAGCAAACATTCGTAAATGGATTGCTCGGTTTTATTACTTTAGGCATTTATACTCCGCTGGAAGCGCGTGTGTATTGCTCACAATAATTGCATGAGTTGCCCATCGATATGGGCAGCTCTATCTGCACTGCTCATTAATATACTTCTGGGTTCCTTCCAGTTGTTTTTGCATAGTGATCAGCCTCTCTCTGAGGGTGAAATAATCCCGTTCAGCGGTGTCTGCCAGTCGGGGGGAGGCTGCATTATCCACGCCGGAGGCGGTGGTGGCTTCACGCACTGACTGACAGACTGCTTTGATGTGCAACCGACGACGACCAGCGGCAACATCATCACGCAGAGCATCATTTTCAGCTTTCGCATCAGCTAACTCCTTCGTGTATTTTGCATCGAGCGCAGCAACATCACGCTGACGCATCTGTATGTCAGTAATTGCCGCGTTCGCCAGCGTCAGTTCTCTGGCATTTTTGTCGCGCTGGGCTTTGTAGGTAATGGCGTTATCACGGTAATGATTAACAGCCCATGACAGGCAGACGATGATGCAGATAACCAGAGCGGAGATAATCGCGGTTACTCTGTTCATTGCTGACCCCACAAACAGATTTCACGCTCAATCTCACGACGAGTCATGAGACCTTTCCATTGCTTACCGCCAGCATATGTCCAGCGACGTAGCTGATCACATGCGCCTTTGATATCGCCCTGGTTTATTTTGCGAAGAAGCGTCGATGTTCTGAAATTGCCAGCACCCACGTTGTAAACGAATGAGTAAAGAGCGCCGCGCATTGTTTCCGGTATATCGACTTTGATGTACGGGTTAATTTGTCTGGCGACCGTGGCAAGGTCTTTATTCAGGAGGGCTTTGCATTCTGCTTTGGTATACGTTTTACCGAGCATGATGTCTTTTCCTGTATGCCCGTGACATACAGTCCATACACCAACAATATCTTTGTATGGTATGTAGCTGACACCTTCCAGACCATCGTTACCACTTGGGCCAGTGATTAACACTGATGCTATAGCAATTGCTCCGCCACCAATAGCAGCAGCAACGGCTTTTCGTAATGATGGAGGCATTATTCACCTCTCGCAGCCTTGCGCTTATCTTCTTTAATCTTGAAATAAAGGTTTGTCAGGTACGTCAGCAGGCCAAATACCAGGCTACCCAGCACACCTATTGCCGCCCACTGTGAGGGCGTGACTTTATCGAGCAACTGTAAAAACCAGTACCCGGCACTACCTGCTGAGGTACCATAGGCGACACCCGTTGTTAACTTATCCATGGATTTCATAACCCCACCTCGCAGACAAAGCGGGTGTAAATTAAGGGGATACTACGTATCGCAATAAAGGCAGAAACGTAACAGATTCGGAGTCAGTGAATAACTCAGGTATTGGGTTATCAGCTAATATCGAGACTCAAAAAATGGAAAAACCCGCTCGACGGCGGGTTTAAGCTGTGTGACGAAGTAACCACTCTTAACAGCATAACCAATTTTTTACGTACGTAAACTACTAAATGATATTTGTGAGAATGCCACCGAGTGTTCAAAACACCACCACAAATGCATAAGAAAACTTCAACAAATAACCAGTTAATAATTTCCGATGTTATTTTTAGTTTGTTTAAATTAAGCTAAAGAATTATAGAGCACTTATAAATAAGTGCCATTAATATAAATTAGCTAATAGATTTATTTTTGTTCAGACAAGAGCCATGAATAGGATTAGATAGAAAAGGTTCAGATAAAAATAGAGATCTACTTCACAAATTAAATGAGAAACTAAAACTTACATCTTGAAATAATCACATTGATTAGATGAATATTTATCGCGCAGTGACATCATTTTTTAATAAAAGTTCAAAAAAAGGGCGTACAATGAAAAAATTAACAGTGGCAATTTCTGCTGTAGCTGCATCAGTACTGATGGCGATGTCTGCTCAGGCAGCTGAAATTTATAATAAAGACAGTAACAAGCTGGATCTATACGGGAAAGTTAATGCCAAGCACTACTTCTCCTCTAATGATGCAGATGATGGTGATACTACTTATGCCCGTCTTGGCTTCAAAGGTGAAACCCAAATCAACGATCAACTGACTGGTTTCGGTCAGTGGGAATATGAATTCAAAGGCAACCGTGCTGAATCTCAAGGTTCTTCCAAAGACAAAACCCGTCTTGCATTTGCAGGCCTGAAATTTGGTGATTACGGCTCAATCGATTACGGCCGTAACTACGGTGTAGCATACGACATCGGTGCGTGGACTGACGTTCTGCCAGAATTCGGTGGTGATACCTGGACCCAAACAGATGTGTTCATGACTGGTCGCACTACTGGTGTTGCAACTTATCGTAACAACGACTTCTTTGGTCTGGTCGATGGCCTGAACTTTGCTGCTCAGTATCAGGGTAAAAATGACCGCACTGACGTAACTGAAGCCAATGGTGATGGTTTCGGTTTCTCCACTACTTATGAGTATGAAGGATTCGGCGTGGGTGCAACCTATGCTAAATCAGATCGCACTGACGGTCAGGTCGCCTATGGTAAGAGCAAATTCAATGCCTCCGGCAAAAATGCGGAAGTATGGGCTGCAGGCCTGAAATATGATGCGAACAATATCTATCTGGCTACCACATATTCTGAAACTCAGAATATGACCGTTTTTGGTAATAACCATATTGCAAACAAAGCACAAAACTTTGAAGCAGTAGCACAATATCAGTTTGACTTCGGTCTGCGTCCATCTGTTGCTTACCTTCAGTCAAAAGGTAAAGACCTTGGTGTTCATGGTGACCGAGACTTAGTCAAGTATGTCGATGTCGGTGCTACTTACTACTTTAATAAAAACATGTCCACTTTTGTTGATTACAAAATCAACTTAATTGACGATAGTAAGTTTACCAAAACAGCTGGTATTGATACCGACGACATCGTCGCTGTAGGTCTGGTTTATCAGTTCTAATCTGACTTACGAAAAAGATATGTTGCGGGAGGCTTTGCCTCCGCAACATATAAGTGGAGCCCTCAAGCCACTTCCTTTAGAAGCACTACCTTGCTTCTTACTATATAAACCTTCTGTTATATATTACCCTTTATTTTGGGGGCGTTTCCACGCCCCATTTTTAATAACTTTTAGTAAACAATTGCATATCAATTAGAATTATTAGCAACGATATCCATATCTAACCGGATATCTAATGCCATTAACATCCCTTCAATTATGCCCTCAGCCTTCTGTAACCTTTTCCCGATATAACCATCCGAGCAGCAATGCTTACTTGCCAGTGACATGAATGTCATACCACATACATAATAATCTACTAATAAATCGTGTAAATCGCTGTTGTTCTTTTTCAGACGGGCCATGCACCCGCAAATGATCATCGCGTCATCGTCACAACATTGCGGGCGAGATTTTACTTTTGAAGGAATTAATCCCTTAAAACCGGCGGCAATGGACGACCAGGTCACATCTTCATGATTATTAGCCGCCCACGCACCCCAACGCTCAAGAACCATCTGAATATCACGCATCAACTTACTCCACAAAAATCAGACCAGAACGCCAATTACAAGCAAAAATCAACAAAACAGTATTAGTTGATTGTTATCTCTGACTTCATACTCCTGTTCCTGTCAGGGTTTTGGCGTAATTCTTCAGTATTCGGTAATCGGTCAAAACAGAACCGAGGAAACGATATAAGCGCAGACGCCCCCAGCGGTGGCGAAGAAGTTCTGCCATATTAAACTCAAACATCATTCATTCCCCATTTCGGTGATGGTCAGTTCCAGCCTCCCACCTTTGGTAACAGGCATCTTCACAACGCGGTAATCAACGACCTGAGCATCATCCAGCCAGAAACCTGCTTTAGTGAGTGCGTCAAAAGCGGCTTTTTGCAGATTATCCAGGTCACGGCGACGGCGATCCGGCATGTGGCACTCAATGCGGATTTTCACAGGCATAGCCAGGCCGATATCCAGCATTGCGTTTTTAATGATTCGGGCGACGTTATCGCGGTATGCCTGCCCCTCTGCGCTGACGTGCGTGCGCCCGCGATTATGGCGGTAATAGCGATTATTGCTCGGAGGCCAGGGTAATGTGATGCTGTAGGTATTCACGCCTTAATAACCCCCTCTTTCAGCCACATAACCTGTGTTCTCGCCATACCTTCCAGCGCGCATTCTTTTGCATATGCAGCATCGACTTGCTTGGCATGCCCTTTACCGGCAATCTTCTGTATGCGCTAAACCTAGATAGAATCCACTCTGTGCACATTGAAGCCCGCTCTATGCTTTCTTTCAGGTATTGAAGGGATTGAGATGGGCTAAGCATTATTGGCCTCCTGCATCAGGAGAAAGACAATCATGGCGGCGCGGAGAGGTCTGGTATCAAATATTGGGCTTACGCCTTTTGCATCCACACACCATTCAGTTAACTGGTCTAAGATAGAAATCCTGTATTTCTCAATAATCGGCCATGAAGCGCTCGGATCATTGCAGTAGTCAGGCAAATGATTTAATGGCTCAAAAGTTGTATCAGCATTTCCGTAATACCATTTGTTGGTGTTATTCCCTGATGTTTCCGGTTTACTTGCCCAAAGGCCTTTAAAAATTATGTCTCCTACCATTCTGTTAATTTCAAAATCACTTAACTGTGAATAATCCATTGTCATTTCCTCGCACGATATCTTAGCCACCGGATATCCCACAGGTGGGCTGTGTAATTGAAGGTTTTTACGTCAGATTCTTTTGGGATTAGCTTGCGTTTATTTCTGGAGCGTTTCGTTGGAAGGTATTTGCAGTTTTCGCAGATTATGTCGGTGATGCTTCGTCGCTGTCGTCTCATGCAGCCCTCCTGACGCCCTGCCCGATCGCCATCAATGCCGCTTTGGATACGGTAGTAAACATCCGTCGAGGACTGATGAACGGTCGCCAAATCAGCAGCATGGAGCCTTTGCTGTTTCCCTTCTTCTCCAGCCCTGTCGATGGTTCGATAAAATTAATCCGTCCATCAGTGATAATACGAACTTCGTCAACACTCTCCAGAGCCTTGCTGAACCATCCGACAGACATATCCTCTGGCACAAGCATCACTACCGTCTGTCGCTGTTGTATACACTGCTCAGCGGCTTTTTCCACCCACGGCCTGATATTGCTGTACGGTGGGTTATTCCAGATTGCACCGTGGCTTACCCACTCAGAATTGAGCGCGTCGTCGTCCTCAGTTAGCCAGTGAGCGCACAGAGCATTTTTGTCGCTCGCTGCCGAATCCAGCCAGAATCCAAACTCAATATCCAGTGCATCAAAAAGCCAAAGCGGCGTTTGCCAGCAGTCCTTGTCGTGTGCTGGCGTATTTGATTTGATAGTCATGCAGCCCGATCTCCCCATCGCGCTTTCCATTCGAGAGCCAGTCGCGCTTCGTCTGACCACTTAACGCCACGCTCTGTACCGAATGCCTGTATAAGCTCTAATAGCTCCGCAAATTCGCTTACACGCATCCTGCTGGTTGACTGGCCTATTACCACAAAGCCATTCCCGGCAAGGTTAGGAACAACATCCTGCTGCTTTAATGCTGCGGTAAACACACACTTCCAGCTTTCTGCATCCAGCCAGCGACCATGCCATTCAACCTGACGAGAGACGTCACCTAAGCAGGCCCATAGCTTCCTGTTTTGGTCTAAGCTGCGGTTGCGTTCCTGAATGGTTACTACGATTGGTTTGGTTGGGTCTGGAAGGATTTGCTGTACTGCGTGAATAGCGTTTTGCTGATGTGCCGGAGATCGAATTTCAAAGGTTAGTTTTTTCATGACTTCCCTCTCCCCCAAATAAAAAGGCCTGCGATTACCTGCAGGCCTGTTATTAGCTCAGTGATGTAGATGGTCATCTTTTAACTCCATATACCGCCAATATCCGTTTCATCGTGGCACTCTGGCGACACTCCTTAAAAATCAGGTTCGTGCTCATCTTTCCTTCCCGTTCTTCCTTGGTAGCAAACCGGTAATACACCGTTCGCCAGACCTTACCTTCGATAACCAGAAGACCTGCCCGTGCCATTTTAGCCGCGGCCTGATTTATGCTGGTTACTGTTGCGCCTGTTAGCGCGGCAACGTCCGGCGCACAGAAGCTATTATGCGTCCCCAGGTAATGAATAATTGCCTCTTTGCCCGTCATACACTTGCTCCTTTCAGTCCTAACTTAGCTTTAATTTCTGCGATCTTCGCCAGCGCCTGAACACGATTTAGAGGTCTGCCGCCCATGACAGGAAGTTGTTTTACTGGTTCAGGTATCGTCTCACCACGGTTAATTCGCGCTGTCATACAGGTCAGTTCATCGGCAGCCTTGCGTCGTAATTCCGCGTCAGTCAGCGCATTGGCCCGCATGTTCTGGTACAGGTTGGTAACCAGCCAGTAGTGCGCGTTCGATTTCCACGGATAAGACTCTGCATCCGGATACAGGCCTCGCTTCCGGCAATACTCGTAAACCATATCAACCAGCTCGCTGACGTTTGGCAGTCCGGCGATAACGGATGCTTCTTCCCGGCACCATGCAACAAACTGCCCGGGTGATGGCAGAAATGGTCGATTCTGCCGACGGGCTACGCGCATTCCTGCGTTAACCTGTTCCATTGTGGTGATCCCGTTTTCCCGGAAAGCCAGAACCCACTGGCGGCGGATTTCGTTCAGTTCGTTCTGGTCACGGTTAGCCAGACTCGCCGGGAAAGTTGCCAGTAACTGGCTGAACACACCGTTGATGATCTGCGCTACCTGCTGTACCTGCGGCTTTTCGTCGTACTGTTCCGGCATGTTGTTGGCGATCCGACGCATCTGCTCACGGTCAAAATTAACCATCTGTGCGGCGATGTTTTTCATAAATCCACCCCGTAAATCCAGTCAGTGTTTGTCAGGTCGAGTTTTGGTTTGCAGGCTGTCACACCTGCCTGTTGCTTGTTACGGTTGATTTCGAGCTGGGTCCACTTGTCGCGGAGTTTGGCCGGGCTCAGCACGTTACCGGACCAGAAGTTGTCCTGGCATGCCCAGCGGAACAGTACACACATGTCGCGATGGTTACGTCCGTCACGTTCACGCATCAGGCGGATATCGTTAGCCCACCCTGCAAAATTCGGTTTTCTGGCTGATGGCGCGATGGTCTTCACCATGTCAAACATCCATTCTGCGGCGGTCAGGTCTTCTGCTGTCCCCCACTTGCTGCCGCTCTGAATTGCAGCATCCGGTTTCACCACAGAAAGGTCGTTTTCTGGCTGGTCAGAGGATTCGCCAGAATTCTCTGACGAATAATCTTTTCTTTTTTCTTTTGTAATAGTGTCTTTTGTGTCCCCCTGTTTTGAGGGATAGCAATCCCCCAATTTGAGGGATGTTTTATCCCTCGTTTTAGGGGATTTTCCCTCGTTTTGAGGGATACACCATTCTGAGATGTTTTTATTTGGTCCAAACATGCCGCCTTGCTGCTTGATAATATTCATTCTGACGAGTTCTAACTTGGCTTCATTGCACCGTTTGACGGGTAACTTTGTAATCTCGCTAAGTTGAGAATCGGTGATTCTGTCCATTGGTTTATTCCATCCATAGGTTTTACGCAGAATGGCAAGCAGCACTTTAAACTGTCGCTTGGTCAGATCTGCGCCTGAATAAGCCTCAAGCAGCATATTTGATAGTCTGGCGTAACCATCATCGAGATCTGCCACATTACGCTCCTGTTTGGCAAAGTTACCTCTGCAGAAGTTGAGTATTTTTGCTGTATTTGTCATAATGACTCCTGTGGATTGATCCAGTAATGACCTCAGAATTCCATCTGGATTTGTTCAGAACGCTCGGTTGCCGCCGGGCGTTTTTTATTGGTGAGTCCATCAAGCGCATACTTAAAAGCCCTGCTAATCGGACTGATGTCTGATGCCATTCCGAAAGCACACAAGACCGAAGCAATAAATCTCCAGTCCGTTCTGCTTATCTTCGATTCATGACAGCCAATCATCTTTGCCAGACCGCGCTGGGTAATAGCTGACAGATTGATAAGTAAATCTGTTTCTGCGCGATCAACGTCACGCTGTGATAGTTTGCTGTAACTTGTTCTTTCCATTTCTTAAGATTTCCAATAGTGAATAGTTAGTTGAAAGGTATGCGTGGAAACGCATATGGCCTTAGTTGGTCAGATATCTTGGAACTCGCTTTTCAGCGACGTAGGACGAATGTCCGTTGTTACAAAGAGCGGATCCGCTTATTAAGCGGCTTTGTGTTCCGGCGGGAACACGTCATCAAGACTGACTTTTGCGCCTAACTTGTTTAGGCACGCAACAAGAGCACGGCATGTTTTAAGGTCTGGGAAGCGACGACCAGATTCCCAATGTCCGATAGCTCCCTGTGTGCATCCAACTGCCTTAGCAAGTGTTGTTTGAGAGATATTCAGTGACTCTCGATATTTTCGTAGGTTGCTCATATGCCCTCCATAGTAAACACGAATAAAAAAATACAATATGTACTTTGCGAATACAAGTAAAAATACACATTGTGCATGGATGGTTCCAGTACAGAGCGTAATAATAAGGACATGAAAATGAAATGGTATGAACTGGCTAGATCCAGAATGAAAGAGCTCGGCATAACTCAAGAGAAGTTAGCCGAAGAGCTAGGTATGACGCAGGGTGGGATTGGACACTGGTTGCGCGGATCTCGTCATCCATCTCTTAGTGATATTGGTGTGGTGTTTAAATACCTTGGTATTGATAACATATCATTCAACCACGACGGGACATTTTCACCTGTTGGCGAATACTCATCGGCCCCAGTTAAAAAACAATATGAGTACCCTGTTTTTTCTCATGTTCAGGCTGGGATGTTCTCTCCAGAACTCAGAACCTTTACCAAAGGCGATGCGGAGAGATTGGTAAGCACAACCAAAAAAGCCAGTGACTCTGCATTCTGGCTTGAGGTTGAAGGTAACTCAATGACCGCACCAACAGGTTCCAAACCCAGCTTTCCTGACGGGATGTTAATTCTGGTTGACCCTGAGCAAGCTGTTGAGCCCGGCGATTTCTGCATAGCCAGACTTGGTGGTGATGAATTTACCTTCAAGAAACTGATCAGGGATAGCGGTCAGGTGTTTCTACAGCCACTAAACCCACAATACCCAATGATCCCATGCAATGAGAGTTGTTCCGTTGTGGGGAAAGTTATCGCCAGCCAATGGCCTGAAGAGACGTTTGGGTGATGAAACCACTTTTATCTACAATTTACAGGGCGGTAAACATTGGCAAAAATAGATGATTATCAGCCAAGCCAAGTAGAAGTTGATAAAGTACTTTATTGTAAAAAAATAGTTAACTTTTCTGGCGTTAAATGGAAACAGAAACCAAGTCGCTCTGATATGTGGCTACAAGCCCATATCATCCCCTTGGATGAGGATTGTATACCTATACAAGGGCTAAAGTTTGAACTGAAATGGAAACCAGATCAGGATTCAGAACCTGATGACCCGATTTCTTACCCTAAAATAAATATTATTGCTTTCTATCATAACAAGAGGGTTTTCGCGGTAGATACCTATCACTTTGACAAACACACGAATAGTTACAAGGTCGATCATCCGAAGTACCAAGATATCATTTACGGTGCTCACTACCATGTATACTATGAAGAAGCTGGATACTATAGTGATAGAATAGCGTTTCCAATCGAAGATGACATAAACCCAGATGACCTGGTAGGGTATTGGAATTACTTCTGTAAACATCTGAACATAACTTACTCTGGGAGAATACCTTTACCGCTTGAAGATGAGTCGGGGCAAATGGGGTTTGGAATATGATGTGCTCAACAGTGATCTCACAACTAGGTTTCGAATGCCATCCAATAGGCAAGACCTTGAGAATTATCAGTCCATTCACTTACTGTGATGATGGAGAGCATGTCGGTGCCTTTATCCGTGAAGTCAATGGTAGGTATTTAGTTAGTGACAGATGCGATGCCTTAATGAATATGGAGGCAAGAGGGATCTCGCTTACCAAAAAACGACTTGATGAGATACGACAATTACTGCTTAAAGAAGGCGCAGAACTCAATGCTCGAGGAGAAATCATTGCTTGGGCAACAGAAAAGGATGTCGGTGCGATTACATCGAACATAATTAGAGCTGGTATACTCGCATCAACTTTGTCGTTAGACTGGTATCAGCCAGTTCAAGCTGAAAAGTTTGAAAGTATGGTTATTGATTATCTATATCACACAGAGCTTAGAGACGCACTTTCTCTTCGTGAAAACGTATATGGCTTGAGTGGACATCAAATTACCGTCCCTGTAACAATAAAAACCGACATACCTAAATACGTTTTTACATCAAGCGTGAAACACGGAGGAAGCTGGAATAGTGCTTACTCATTGCTTGGGAAACTAATTGATCTTAAAGCTTCAAGTGAGGAGTATAACAACAGATTTGTTGTTATAGACAGCGAAGCAATTGGTGATCAAATGCAACAACTCTCCTTACTCTTCCATGAATCAAGCCAAGTTCTACCATTCTCCAAAAGAGAGACTTGGGTTAAGAGACTTGCAGCATAATACAACCCGGCCTCAGCGCCGGGTTTTCTTTGCCTCACGTTCGCCCACCTAAAAACACATAACCAATTATATTTATTGAAAAATAAATAGATGCAACCCACTAAACCACGCAATTCTGATCTCTCCTTACATCGCCGAGGCAATACATCCACGCTAAAAAACAACACTATTAAATACAAAGCGTTATAAAAAACCACGCCAACTTACAACAAATTGTATTGATCTTGTAAAGTACATATCGTACTATTTAACCGTCAGCAGGACGCTGGAAGCCAAATGGAACAGACTGGCAGGCTCTTTAAACAACGTCGACTCTCGACTACGTGGCTGAAAAGCCAGATCACCCAACCACATAAGCTGTGGGATGCAATGCCGAAGCAACCGTCTCAGGAGGAGCTTCGAGATTGCATCGCCAAAGTTTATTCGGGAGGAATCCATGTCCAGAAAAACAGAATTTAAAGGCACCGCAGCTTCTCGCCGTAGAGCTCGTCGCGCAAATCTGCAAAGTCAGGAGGCGATCAGCTCCGACAAGCTACACAGGCCAACCCCTTCACGAGTGGTCTTGCAATGCAAGCTCAAACCAGCAATGAGAGCAGAAGTGATAACTCTGACAACGTTGACCAGAAAATATGAAGGTTCAACTTGTCTTCCGAACGTAGCTCTTTACGCGGCAGGCTACCGGAAATCAAAACAACTGACGGCGAGATGATAAATTCATTTGCTAATTACTTGTTTTTGCCATGCTTATCCTGAGCGATAAGTTCATCCATAAGGCTGTCTGCCTTCCCGGCAAACCTAATGTAGCACTCATGTCTATAGCTTTCAGGGATAACGAAACGGTCGGTATCAGGATATCCAACAGCAGGAGGCCTTCGAACGAGGAGTCCTTTTTTGAGCAATGAAATTGATTCATGAGCGCCCTTTTCCGTTTGTAGCTGGTTATTAGCGGCTACAGCGAATGCCAAATACGCTCTTTCTCCAAGAGTTAACGAATCAAACAAATCTTGCACATATTTTTCTTCTTTAGATTTGCGCTTCTGAGCAGCGAATACCTCAATTCTTTCAGTCACAGCGTGATAAGCGGAATTAACAACGCCGTTAAGCACATAGCTAACGCAAAACAACAGGATGTAATACATCCAGTAATGAGGAAGGATTTCTGGACTATGCAGGTTTATCCATTCTTTTACGCTTACCGGCATAACAATAATCAATATGATCAGGATGATTAGCATATGAATCAACTGTTTAAGTGTCATTCCTTGCAGGAAAAAATGCATTAGTTCCTGCCACCATGAGTTGTTCATCGGCGTTTCTCTTTTGCTCTCTGTAGGGGTGAATTGAAGTGGTTTACTGAATTTGGCCACCTGAACAGAGGTGATATGCTCACCTCAGAACAACACAGGTGCCATAATGAAAAAAAGAAATTTCAGCGCAGAGTTTAAACGCGAATCCGCTCAACTGGTCGTTGACCAGAATTACACCGTGGCAGATGCAGCCAGCGCTATGGATGTCGGCCTTTCCACAATGACGCGATGGGTGAAACAATTACGTGATGAGCGGCAGGGAAAAACACCAAAAGCCTCCCCTATTACCCCGGAACAAATTGAAATCCGTGAGCTCAGGAAAAAGCTACAACGTATTGAAATGGAAAATGAAATATTAAAAAAGGCTACCGCGCTCTTGATGTCAGACTCCCTGAACAGTTCTCGATAATCGGGAAACTCAGGGCGCGTTATCCTGTGGCCACTCTCTGCCATGTGTTCGGGGTCCATCGCAGCAGCTACAAATACTGGAAAAACCGTCCTGAAAAGCCAGACGGCAGACGGGCTGTATTACGCAGCCAGGTACTTGAACTGCATGGCATCAGCCACGGCTCTGCCGGAGCAAGAAGCATCGCCACAATGGCAACCCAGAGAGGCTACCAGATGGGGCGCTGGCTTGCTGGCAGACTCATGAAAGAGCTGGGGCTGGTCAGCTGTCAGCAGCCGACTTACCGGTATAAACGTGGTGGTCATGAACATGTTGCTATCCCTAACTACCTTGAACGGCAGTTCGCCGTGACCGAGCCAAATCAGGTGTGGTGCGGTGATGTGACCTATATCTGGACGGGTAAGCGCTGGGCGTACCTCGCCGTTGTTCTCGACCTGTTCGCAAGAAAACCAGTGGGCTGGGCCATGTCGTTCTCGCCGGACAGCAGGCTTACCATGAAAGCACTGGAAATGGCATGGGAAACCCGTGGTAAGCCCGTCGGGGTGATGTTCCACAGCGATCAAGGCAGTCATTATACGAGCAGGCAGTTCCGGCAGTTACTGTGGAGATACCGGATCAGGCAGAGTATGAGTCGGCGTGGAAACTGCTGGGATAACAGCCCAATGGAGCGCTTCTTCAGGAGTCTGAAGAACGAATGGGTGCCGGCGACGGGCTATGTAAGCTTCAGCGATGCAGCTCACGCAATAACGGACTATATCGTTGGATATTACAGCGCACTAAGACCGCACGAATATAATGGTGGGTTACCACCAAACGAATCGGAAAATCGATACTGGAAAAAACTCTAACTCGGTGGCCAGTTTTTGTTGACCACTTCAAATAGAGTTTATCCGATTTCTCGTTGTAGGGGTACACGAGAACCACCGAGCCTGATGTGGTTAAAAGACAGGCACAATCTTTACTACCGCAATCCACTATTTAAGGTGATATATGGAAGAAGAATTTGAAGAGTTCGAAGAGCATCCTCAAGATGTGATGGAACAATACCAGGACTATCCGTATGACTACGACTATTGATACAAATCAATGGTGTGGACAATTCAAACGATGCAATGGATGCAAGCTGCAATCGGAATGCATGGTTAAGCCTGAAGAAATGTTTCCTGTAATGGAAGATGGGAAATATGTCGATAAATGGGCAATACGAACGACGGCAATGATTGCCAGAGAACTTGGTAAACAGAACAACAAAGCTGCCTGATAGTGGCCTTTATTTTTGGCATAAATAACAGAATAAACACTGCACTGTGTATTCATTCCAACGAGTGAATACACGGAGCAATGTCGCTCGTAACTAAACAGGAGCCGACTTGTTCTGATTATTGGAAATCTTCTTTGCCCTCCAGTGTGAGGGCGATTTTTTATCTATGAGGATATGAATAGATGTCAAACATCAAAAAATACATCATTGATTACGACTGGAAAGCATCAATAGAAATTGAAATTGACCATGACGTAATGACAGAGGAAAAACTTCACCAGATTAATAATTTCTGGTCAGACTCTGAATACCGACTCAATAAACACGGCTCTGTATTAAATGCTGTATTAATCATGCTGGCGCAACATGCTCTGCTTATAGCAATTTCAAGCGACTTAAATGCATATGGTGTTGTGTGTGAGTTCGACTGGAATGATGGAAATGGTCAGGAAGGATGGCCTCCAATGGATGGTAGTGAAGGAATAAGAATTACCGATATCGATACATCAGGAATATTTGATTCAGATGATATGACTATCAAGGCCGCCTGAGCGCGGCGTTACCGCATACCAATTACGCTTCACTCGAGGCGTTTTTCGTTATGTATAAATAAGGAGCACACCATGCAATATGCCATTGCAGGGTGGCCTGTTGCTGGCTGCCCTTCCGAATCTTTACTTGAACGAATCACCCGTAAATTACGTGACGGATGGAAACGCCTTATCGACATACTTAATCAGCCAGGAGTCCCAAAAAATGGATCAAACAATTATGGCTATCCAGACTAAATTCACTATCGCCACTTTTATTGGCGATGAAAAGATGTTTCGTGAGGCCGTCGACGCTTATAAAAAATGGATATTAATACTGAAACTGAGATCAAGCAAAAGCATTCACTAACCCCCTTTCCTGTTTTCCTAATCAGCCTGGCATTTCGCGGGCGATATTTTCACAGCCATTTTCAGGAGTTCAGCCATGAACGCTTATTACATTCAGGATCGTCTTGAGGCTCAGAGCTGGGCGCGTCACTACCAGCAGATCGCCCGTGAAGAGAAAGAGGCAGAACTGGCAGACGACATGGAAAAAGGCCTGCCCCAGCACCTGTTTGAATCGCTATGCATCGATCATTTACAACGCCACGGGGCCAGCAAAAAAGCCATTACCCGTGCGTTTGATGACGATGTTGAGTTTCAGGAGCGCATGGCAGAACACATCCGGTACATAGTTGAAACCATTGCTCACCATCAGGCTGATATTGATTCAGAGGTATAAAACGGATGAGTACAGCACTCGCAACGCTGGCAGGGAAGCTGGCTGAACGTGTCGGCATGGATTCTGTCGACCCACAGGAACTGATCACCACTCTTCGCCAGACGGCATTTAAAGGTGATGCCAGCGATGCGCAGTTCATCGCATTGTTGATCGTCGCCAACCAGTACGGCCTTAATCCGTGGACGAAAGAAATTTACGCCTTCCCTGATAAGCAGAACGGCATTGTTCCGGTGGTGGGCGTTGATGGCTGGTCCCGCATCATCAATGAAAACCAGCAGTTTGATGGTATGGACTTTGAGCAGGACAATGAATCATGTACATGCCGGATTTACCGCAAAGACCGCAATCATCCGATCTGCGTTACCGAGTGGATGGATGAATGCCGCCGCGAACCATTCAAAACCCGCGAAGGCAGAGAAATCACGGGGCCGTGGCAGTCGCATCCCAAACGGATGTTACGGCATAAAGCCATGATTCAGTGTGCCCGTCTCGCCTTCGGATTTGCTGGTATCTATGACAAGGATGAAGCCGAGCGCATTGTCGAAAATACCGCATACACTGCAGAACGTCAGCCGGAACGCGACATCACTCCGGTTAACGATGAAACCATGCAGGAGATTAACACTCTGCTGATCGCCCTGGATAAAACATGGGATGACGACTTATTGCCGCTCTGTTCCCAGATATTTCGCCGCGACATTCGCGCATCGTCAGAACTGACACAGGCCGAAGCAGTGAAAGCTCTTGGATTCCTGAAACAGAAAGCCACTGAGCAGAAGGTGGCAGCATGACACCGGACATTATCCTGCAGCGTACCGGGATCGACGTGAGAGCTGTCGAACAGGGGGATGATGCATGGCACAAATTACGGCTCGGCGTCATCACCGCTTCAGAAGTTCACAACGTGATAGCAAAACCCCGCTCCGGAAAGAAATGGCCTGACATGAAAATGTCCTACTTCCACACCCTGCTTGCTGAGGTTTGCACCGGTGTGGCTCCGGAAGTTAACGCTAAGGCGCTGGCTTGGGGAAAACAGTACGAGAACGACGCCAGAGCCCTGTTTGAGTTTACTTCCGGCGTGAATGTTACTGAATCCCCGATCATCTATCGCGACGAAAGTATGCGCACCGCCTGCTCTCCCGATGGTTTATGCAGTGACGGCAACGGCCTTGAGCTGAAATGCCCGTTTACCTCCCGGGATTTCATGAAGTTCCGGCTCGGTGGTTTCGAGGCCATAAAATCGGCTTACATGGCCCAGGTGCAGTACAGCATGTGGGTGACGCGAAAAGATGCCTGGTACTTTGCCAACTATGACCCGCGTATGAAGCGTGAAGGACTGCATTATGTCGTGGTTGAGCGGGATGAAAAGTACATGGCGAGTTTTGACGAGATGGTGCCGGAGTTCATCGAAAAAATGGACGAGGCACTGGCTGAAATTAGTTTTGTATTTGGGGAGCAATGGCGATGACGCATCCTCACGATAATATCCGGGTAGGCGCGATCACTTTCGTCTACTCCGTTACAAAGCGAGGCTGGGTATTTCCCGGCCTTTCTGTTATCAGAAATCCACTGAAAGCACAGCGGCTGGCTGAGAAGATAAATAATAAACGGGAGGCGGTATGCACAAAGCATCTCCTGTTGAGTTAAGAACGAGTATTGAGATGGCACATAGCCTTGCTCAAATTGGAGTCAGGTTTGTGCCAATACCAGTAGAAACAGACGAAGAATTTCATACGTTAGCCACATCCCTTTCACAAAAGCTGGAAATGATGGTGGCGAAAGCAGAAGCAGATGTGAAGTGGTCAACAAAAACTGGCCACCGAGTTAGAGTTTTTTCCAGTATCGATTTTCCGATTCGTTTGGTGGTAACCCACCATTATATTCGTGCGGTCTTAGTGCGCTGTAATATCCAACGATATAGTCCGTTATTGCGTGAGCTGCATCGCTGAAGCTTACATAGCCCGTCGCCGGCACCCATTCGTTCTTCAGACTCCTGAAGAAGCGCTCCATTGGGCTGTTATCCCAGCAGTTTCCACGCCGACTCATACTCTGCCTGATCCGGTATCTCCACAGTAACTGCCGGAACTGCCTGCTCGTATAATGACTGCCTTGATCGCTGTGGAACATCACCCCGACGGGCTTACCACGGGTTTCCCATGCCATTTCCAGTGCTTTCATGGTAAGCCTGCTGTCCGGCGAGAACGACATGGCCCAGCCCACTGGTTTTCTTGCGAACAGGTCGAGAACAACGGCGAGGTACGCCCAGCGCTTACCCGTCCAGATATAGGTCACATCACCGCACCACACCTGATTTGGCTCGGTCACGGCGAACTGCCGTTCAAGGTAGTTAGGGATAGCAACATGTTCATGACCACCACGTTTATACCGGTAAGTCGGCTGCTGACAGCTGACCAGCCCCAGCTCTTTCATGAGTCTGCCAGCAAGCCAGCGCCCCATCTGGTAGCCTCTCTGGGTTGCCATTGTGGCGATGCTTCTTGCTCCGGCAGAGCCGTGGCTGATGCCATGCAGTTCAAGTACCTGGCTGCGTAATACAGCCCGTCTGCCGTCTGGCTTTTCAGGACGGTTTTTCCAGTATTTGTAGCTGCTGCGATGGACCCCGAACACATGGCAGAGAGTGGCCACAGGATAACGCGCCCTGAGTTTCCCGATTATCGAGAACTGTTC
Source organism: Escherichia sp. E.sYA108 (assembly GCF_011754335.1). Lineage (NCBI taxonomy): Bacteria > Pseudomonadati > Pseudomonadota > Gammaproteobacteria > Enterobacterales > Enterobacteriaceae > Escherichia > Escherichia sp. E.sYA108. The sequence continues at coordinate 2,936,803 of NZ_JAAQVZ010000001.1, forward strand.
AGGGAGTCTGACATCAAGAGCGCGGTAGCCTTTTTTAATATTTCATTTTCCATTTCAATACGTTGTAGCTTTTTCCTGAGCTCACGGATTTCAATTTGTTCCGGGGTAATAGGGGAGGCTTTTGGTGTTTTTCCCTGCCGCTCATCACGTAATTGTTTCACCCATCGCGTCATTGTGGAAAGGCCGACATCCATAGCGCTGGCTGCATCTGCCACGGTGTAATTCTGGTCAACGACCAGTTGAGCGGATTCGCGTTTAAACTCTGCGCTGAAATTTCTTTTTTTCATTATGGCACCTGTGTTGTTCTGAGGTGAGCATATCACCTCTGTTCAGGTGGCCAAATTCAGTAAACCACTTCAATGAGAGAGACCAGGTATGACAACCACTGAATGCATTTTTCTGGCAGCGGGCTTCATATTCTGTGTGCTTATGCTTGCCGACATGGGGCTTGTTCAGTGACACCTCAGCAAGAAAACGCCCTTCGCAGCATTGCCCGTCAGGCTAATTCTGAAATCAAAAAAGCCAGACAGCAGTTTCCGGATAAAAACGTCGATGACATTTGCCGTAGCGTACTAAAGAAGCACCGCGAAACGGTAACGCTGATGGGATTCACACCGACTCATTTAAGCCTGGCGATCGGCATGTTAAACGGCGTCTTTAAGGAACGGTGAACATGAAAAGCAAAATCATCAGGGAGCTACAGGCTCCTTTTTTATTATTCGCATTCACCCTCAAGCGTATTAACCAACAATTCAGGGATTAATGAAAGATGGCGGACATCATTGATTCAGCATCAGAAATTGAAGAATTACAGCGCAATACAGCAATAAAAATGCGTCGTCTGAACTACCAGACTATATCCGCCACTCATTGTTGTGAGTGTGGCGATCCCATAGATGAACGAAGACGCCTGGTCGTTCAGGGTTGTCGGACTTGTGCAAGTTGCCAGGAGGATCTGGAGCTTATCAGTAAACAGAGAGGTTCGAAGTGAGCGAAATTAACTATCAGGCACTGCGTGAAGCGGCAGAAAAAGCAACGTGTGGTGAGTGGTCGCTCGAATATGGAGAGAGCCGATTTGATGGTGATTATGCGCTAATTCATCGTGAAGTTGCTGGATATATTCCCATTTGCAGAATTGAAGGAGCGCATCCAGAAAGCGGTTTCGATGAAGATTTCCAAATGGAACAGCAGGCCAATGCTGAATTCATCGCCGCAGCCAATCCGGCTACTGTGCTGGCACTGCTGGATGAACGGGAAAGAAACCAGCAATACATAAAACGCCGCGACCAGGAGAACGAGGATATTGCTCTTACTGTTGGGAAGCTGAGAGTTGAGCTTGAGGAGACAAAATCAAAACTCAACGAGCAGCGTGAGTATTACGAAGGTGTTATCTCGGATGGGGGTAAGCGTATTGCTGAACTGGAGAAAAGCGAAGAGCAACTCATTAACGAGCGTGACCATGCTGAATCTGCTTTAGCAGATATGTACTTTGCAGCAACCGGGGATGAGCCGGAGTGGAGCAACTGGTTCGGCTTTTCAGATGCTGTCGATGCCGTGGTTGACAGAATTGCTGATTTAGAAGCTAAACAGCCATCACCAGTAGTACCGGAAGGACTGGTTAAAGCAGTGCGCTTCTATGAACAGGTTAAGCGTGAAAATCCACCAGTCGAAACAGAGGCATGGAAAGACGCTATTGACTGGGTGCTCAAAGAGTCTTGTCAGGCTGTAAACATTGATACCAATGGAGATTGATATGAGCACTTTTACCGACAAAGAACTGATTAAAGAAATCAAAGAGCGTATCAGCAGTTTGGATGTGCGAGACAATGTTGAGCGCCGGGCTTATGAAATTGCTCTGGCATCGCTGGAAGAGAATCCGGTGGCATGGCTGCATTCAGACAATGGCTTAGGTATTCCGGCAATAACGAGGAGTAAAAACATTGCTGACAGTTGGTTATCAAAGGGTTGGTATGTTCAGCCGCTATATATGCCAAGCCAGTGCCAGTAGTACCTGAAGAAAAACCAATGCCTAACCCTCTTAGCATGTACGCGGTCGATGCTGTTGCCGCTATTGCAGAGGTGAGAGGCTGGAACGCCTGCCGCGCGGCTATGCTTCATGCCGGAAACTTTCGGGAAAACGCGAATTCGTCAACCAATAATTTTCGGGAAATTTCGGAAACGTCAACCAACTCTCCGGTAATTCCTGGTGAGGTGTTGTCCGCAATCCTGAAATTTGCCAGAGTTCGTGCTGATTTCGATGATTTTGACGGCGACAGGCGAGGTATCGGTGATTGTCTGGATGAGGCTGAGCAAGAGCTTATCGTTACCATTAACAAATATGCCAGTCAGTTGGCAGCAGAACCGATAGCGACTAATGACGTTCGAGAGCAGCAGACAGCCGTTCCGCCAGTTCCTGTAATACAGGCTGATGTCGCGCAAGCAATTGAAAATCTCAGGCAGAAGTTAGTGGAATGCAATCGCTATAACTACTGCGCAGATGCAGTTAAGGGCGTAGAGGATGCCTGCCACGCTGCCATGCTTCAGGGAAAAAGAGAGTGATATGGCTATTGCCGCAAGTTACACCATGCATCTCTATTGTGATTGTCGCCAGTGTACGGAAGGTGTATATCCAGTGCCAGACTTCGGTGAGTATATCGGTACGTCATGGTCTGGTTGTGCAAAAGAGGCCCGTAAAGACGGGTGGCGAATAAGCAAAGACAAAACACGTACTTTTGCGCCCGGGCATAAAGTTTTGAGGATTAACACATGACCACTATTACCAAAGAACGTATTGAATTGTTCATTAAAAATCCGCTTGAAAACGGGCTTACTCGTGGCGAACAAATGGAACTAGCACGAATTGCACTGGCATCACTGGAACGCGAACAGATTCGCCACGAGCATGCCAAATGGTCTGACTCCACATTTGGCTGCGTTGGCCCCATTGGTCCACTGAAACACCTCTCAAAAGAGGCACTGGAAGCCGCAGCCGAACCAGACGATCTTAGCGAGTGGGCTGATATGCAGTTTCTGTTGTGGGATGCACAGCGCCGTGCTGGCATCAGCGATGCTGAAATTACCGTTGCTATGGAAGATAAATTGAAGATCAACATGGAGCGCCAGTGGCCTGAGCCAAAAGATGGTGAGCCTCGCTTGCACATTAAAGAACCCGGCAACTCTCCGGTAATTCCGGATGGTTTATCCACGGTATGCGCTGAGGCTTATCAGGTTGTAGGAGTTATGGCAGATGCGCTTGGTGTATTCGGTGATGCAGCAGTACAGAAAGTTCTGGATAACCTGTCACAGCAAAAACTTGTTCACAGAGATGTGCTGCCGTTCTCGCTTCCGGTAACTCCGGATGGTTGGGTTATGGTTCCTAAACAGGTAACGCCGGAAATCAGCAACGCGATAAACGTTGTGGGTCAACGCTGTACATGCGGAAATTGCTCTCAGCGGTTGTGGGATTTATTACTCGACGCCACACAGCAAGGAGTTAACCGTGGCTAACCTGCAACTTGCCGTTAAAGGTGAATACTTCGATGCCATGATTCGCGGAGAGAAAACGGAAGAGTATCGCCTGTGTAATGACTACTGGAAAAAGCGCCTCGTTAACCGTAAGCATGACCGCCTGATTATCACAAAGGGATATCCGAAGCGCGACGATTCCAGCCGCAGAGTTGATGTTCCGTATGACGGATATGAAGTGAAGACAATCACACATCCGCACTTCGGTGATAAACCGGTAAAGGTATACGCGATAAAGGTAAATATCGGCACTGAATAACAATCCGCACAACACAAGGTCAAGAATGTTCAGAGTGATTTACCCTAACACCTGGTACGTCGACCACCACGGCACTCCCTGCAAAATCCTGCGTTCCACTCACAACAAAGTTCACTACATCCGAAAAGGCAGAACATGTATCGCCAGCATGTTCCGCTTTAATCATGACTTTGAACCTGTGAATAAAGCTGACGCAGATCGGATAGCTGAAGAGATCGAAACAGCAGAACACATTAAGAAGTTACGTGCCATACGCAGGAAATAGAAAAATTGATAAATTCAATACTGCATTTCTCAGCATTAAATTTATCTCTATGACCAGTCAAGAGATGTACCTGCCATGAGCTTAATATCATGTCAGATATATCGGTCACAAACTCCCTCAGCAGCTAAGAGGAGGACAAATGTCTCGACTAATCACTTTACAGGACTGGGCTAAAGAAGAATTTGGGGACTTAGCACCAAGTGAGCGAGTTCTGAAAAAATACGCGCAAGGGAAAATGATGGCCCCACCCGCTATAAAAGTTGGTCGCTACTGGATGATTGACCGAAATTCCCGTTTTGTAGGAACGCTTGCAGAACCGCAACTCCCAATAAACGCAAACCCAAAACTCCAACGGATAATCGCTGATGGCTGCTAGACCCCGATCTCACAAAATCTCTATACCCAATTTATATTGCAAATTAGATAAGCGAACCGGAAAGGTATATTGGCAATACAAACATCCACTATCCGGTCGTTTTCATAGCTTAGGAACTGATGAGAATGAAGCAAAACAAGTTGCTACTGAAGCAAATACCATTATTGCTGAACAACGTACCCGACAAATATTAAGCGTCAATGAGCGTCTAGAAAGAATGAAAGGCAGGCGCTCAGACATTACGGTGACAGAATGGCTTGATAAATATATTTCTATCCAGGAGGACAGGCTGCAACATAATGAACTAAGACCCAACTCCTATCGGCAAAAAGGCAAACCCATTCGTCTTTTCCGTGAGCATTGTGGAATGCAACACCTCAAGGATATTACCGCACTTGATATTGCCGAAATAATTGATGCTGTAAAGGCTGAAGGTCATAACAGGATGGCGCAAGTCGTGAGAATGGTGTTGATCGACGTCTTCAAAGAAGCACAACACGCAGGACATGTTCCGCCAGGATTTAACCCAGCGCAGGCAACAAAACAACCGCGAAATCGAGTAAACCGCCAAAGATTATCACTGCCCGAATGGCAGGCAATATTTGACAGCGTAAGCAGACGGCAGCCCTATTTAAAATGCGGGATGCTACTTGCTCTTGTCACTGGACAACGTTTAGGCGATATCTGCAATTTGAAATTCTCTGATATCTGGGACGACATGTTGCACATTACTCAGGAAAAAACCGGTTCAAAACTTGCTATTCCGCTTAACCTGAAATGCGATGCTCTGAATATTACCCTTCGTGAAGTTATATCTCAGTGCAGGGATGCTGTTGTTAGTAAATATCTGGTCCATTACCGTCACACTACCTCTCAAGCAAACAGAGGAGACCAGGTGTCTGCAAATACTCTTACAACGGCTTTTAAAAAGGCCAGGGAAAAATGTGGCATAAAATGGGAGCCAGGAACTGCGCCCACATTTCATGAGCAGCGATCTCTGTCAGAACGGTTATATCGGGAACAGGGTCTGGATACGCAAAAGTTGTTAGGTCATAAATCCAGAAAAATGACCGACCGATACAATGATGATCGTGGTAAAGACTGGATTATCGTAGATATCAAAACAGCATAGAAAATAGCCAGTTTTGGGGAAGGGTTTTGGGGAAAGTTTTGGGGAAGATTTTACATCATCATAAAACAACGGGCGTGTTATACGCCCGTTACAATATTTAACACATGTAGTGATTACATATTCTTGATGATCGCATCACCAAACTCTGAACATTTCAGCAGCTTAGCGCCTTCCATCAGACGTTCGAAGTCATAGGTTACGGTCTTCGCATTGATTGCGCCTTCCATACCTTTAACAATCAGGTCTGCGGCTTCAGTCCAGCCCATATGGCGCAGCATCATCTCAGCGGAGAGAATAATAGAGCCTGGGTTTACTTTGTCCTGTCCGGCATATTTCGGCGCAGTACCGTGGGTGGCTTCAAACAGGGCGCATTCGTCACCGATGTTTGCGCCAGGGGCGATACCGATACCACCAACCTGCGCTGCCAGGGCGTCAGAAATGTAGTCACCGTTCAGGTTCATACAGGCGATAACATCATATTCAGCCGGACGCAGCAGGATCTGTTGCAGGAATGCATCAGCAATCACGTCTTTAATGACGATCTCTTTGCCGGTATTCGGGTTTTTAACTTTCAGCCACGGGCCGCCGTCGATCAGTTCACCGCCAAATTCTTCACGCGCCAGTTGGTAGCCCCAGTCTTTAAACGCGCCTTCGGTGAACTTCATGATGTTGCCTTTGTGCACCAGGGTCACAGAGTCACGATCGTTAGCAATTGCGTATTCGATCGCTGCACGAACCAGACGTTTGGTGCCTTCTTCCGAACACGGCTTAATACCGATACCGCAATGTTCCGGGAAGCGAATTTTCTTCACGCCCATCTCTTCACGCAGGAATTTAATCACTTTCTCAGCGTCGGCAGAGTCTGCTTTCCATTCGATACCCGCATAAATGTCTTCCGAGTTTTCACGGAAGATAACCATATCGGTCAGTTCAGGGTGTTTAACCGGGCTTGGAGTGCCCTGATAGTAACGTACCGGACGCAGGCAGATGTAGAGATCCAGTTCCTGGCGCAGGGCAACGTTCAGAGAGCGAATACCGCCACCAACCGGAGTGGTCAGCGGGCCTTTAATGGCAACGCGATATTCACGAATCAGATCAAGGGTTTCAGCAGGCAACCAGACGTCCTGACCATAAACCTGTGTGGATTTTTCACCGGTGTAAATTTCCATCCAGGAGATTTTACGCTCGCCTTTATAGGCTTTCTCGACTGCAGCGTCGACCACTTTCAGCATGGCTGGGGTTACATCTACACCGATTCCATCACCTTCAATGTAAGGGATAATCGGATTTTCAGGAACGTTGAGTTTGCCGTTTTGCAGGGTGATCTTCTTGCCTTGTGCCGGAACAACTACTTTACTTTCCATTCACCTCTCCTTCGAGCGCTACTGGTTTGCTCGTCTACCACCACGTTGCATATGCGTTTGCGTCCTGCGATACGGATGCTTTAGAGCAATTTTTTGTTAATGATTTGTAATTGGCTTGTCAATACTACCCTATTGTTTGCCGTCATGAAAGATGCGCGTTATTAGGCTATAATGCGGCAATTCATAATCTCTGAAAATACCATGCAAAAAACTTCTTTTAGAAATCACCAGGTTAAGCGATTCAGCTCGCAACGTTCTACCAGGCGTAAACCTGAAAACCAGCCCACGCGTGTGATCCTGTTCAATAAACCCTACGATGTTCTTCCGCAGTTCACCGATGAAGCCGGACGCAAAACATTAAAAGAATTCATCCCGGTTCAGGGGGTGTATGCGGCAGGTCGTCTCGACCGCGACAGCGAAGGGTTACTGGTGCTGACCAATAACGGCGCGTTGCAGGCGCGTTTAACCCAGCCGGGTAAACGCACCGGAAAAATCTATTATGTGCAGGTGGAAGGTATTCCCACACAAGACGCACTTGAAGCCTTGCGCAATGGCGTAACCTTAAATGATGGCCCTACCCTGCCCGCAGGCGCGGAGCTGGTTGAAGAACCCGCGTGGTTATGGCCGCGGAATCCACCAATTCGTGAGCGCAAAAGTATTCCCACCAGCTGGCTGAAGATCACCTTATATGAAGGACGTAATCGCCAGGTGCGCCGCATGACCGCCCATGTTGGTTTCCCCACGCTGCGACTGATTCGCTATGCGATGGGGGATTACTCTTTGGATAATCTTGCCAATGGCGAATGGCGAGACGCGACAGATTAAGGATGCAAAATGTTTAAACCGCACGTTACCGTTGCCTGCGTGGTGCACGCAGAAGGCAAATTTTTAGTCGTTGAAGAGACGATTAATGGTAAAGCGTTATGGAACCAACCTGCCGGGCACCTGGAAGCCGATGAAACCTTAGTGGAAGCCGCCGCCCGTGAGCTGTGGGAAGAAACCGGCATCAGCGCGCAGCCGCAACACTTTATTCGTATGCATCAGTGGATTGCGCCGGATAAAACGCCGTTTTTGCGTTTCCTCTTTGCCATTGAGCTTGAGCAAATATGCCCGACGCAGCCTCATGACAGCGATATCGACTGCTGCCGTTGGGTCAGCGCCGAAGAAATTTTACAGGCGTCAAATCTTCGTTCGCCGCTGGTGGCGGAAAGTATTCGTTGTTATCAAAGCGGGCAACGCTATCCGCTGGAGATGATTGGCGATTTTAACTGGCCTTTTACAAAGGGTGTCATCTAAAAGGCTGCGTGATAGAATACGCCGCCTTGAAGTTCAATGTCGTGAGTGATCCAATGTCTGAAACCGCAAAAAAAGTAATCGTCGGCATGTCCGGCGGTGTCGATTCCTCCGTTTCTGCCTGGCTGTTGCAACAACAGGGATATCAGGTCGAAGGCCTGTTTATGAAGAACTGGGAAGAAGACGACGGTGAGGAATATTGCACAGCGGCAGCGGATCTGGCTGATGCCCAGGCTGTCTGCGACAAGCTCGGCATTGAACTGCACACCGTTAACTTTGCTGCCGAGTACTGGGACAACGTCTTCGAACTGTTCCTTGCCGAATATAAAGCCGGTCGCACGCCAAATCCGGATATTCTGTGCAACAAAGAGATCAAATTTAAAGCTTTCCTCGAATTTGCCGCCGAAGATTTAGGTGCCGATTATATCGCTACCGGTCATTACGTACGTCGGGCAGATGTCGATGGCAAGAGCCGCCTGCTGCGTGGCCTGGACAGCAATAAAGACCAGAGCTACTTCCTTTATACGCTCAGCCATGAGCAAATTGCGCAAAGCCTGTTCCCGGTCGGCGAACTGGAAAAACCGCAGGTGCGTAAGATTGCTGAAGATCTCGGTCTGGTCACCGCGAAGAAAAAAGACTCTACCGGTATCTGCTTTATCGGCGAGCGTAAATTCCGCAAGTTCCTGGGCCGTTATCTCCCGGCGCAACCGGGCAAAATCATTACCGTCGATGGCGATGAAATTGGTGAGCACCAGGGGCTGATGTATCACACCCTCGGTCAGCGTAAAGGTCTGGGTATCGGTGGCACCAAAGACGGCACCGAAGAACCGTGGTATGTGGTCGATAAAGACGTCGAAAACAACATTCTGATTGTTGCGCAAGGCCATGAACACCCGCGTCTGATGTCTGTCGGTCTGATTGCCCAGCAGCTGCACTGGGTCGATCGCGAGCCGTTCACCGGTACTATGCGTTGCACAGTAAAAACCCGCTATCGCCAGACCGACATCCCGTGCACCGTCAAGGCGCTGGACGCTGATCGCATTGAAGTGATTTTCGATGAGCCGGTTGCCGCCGTGACGCCGGGCCAGTCTGCCGTTTTCTATAACGGTGAAGTGTGCCTCGGTGGCGGTATTATTGAGCAGCGTCTGCCGCTGCCGGTCTGATTATTATCTTTACTTAAAACAAGGAAGCAGTGAACGTGGCAAAGAATTACTATGACATCACCCTCGCCCTTGCCGGTATTTGTCAGTCGGCACGCCTGGTGCAACAACTCGCTCACCAGGGGCATTGTGATGGCGATGCGCTACACGTCTCACTCAACAGTATTATCGATATGAACCCCAGCTCAACGCTGGCGGTTTTTGGCGGTAGCGAAGCCAACCTGCGCGTCGGGCTGGAAACCTTGCTCGGCGTACTCAATGCCAGCAGTCGCCAGGGCTTAAACGCCGAATTAACCCGCTACACACTCAGTCTGATGGTGCTTGAGCGCAAACTCTCCTCAGCGAAAGGTGCGCTCGACACTCTGGGCAACCGGATCAACGGCCTGCAACGCCAGCTCGAACACTTCGATTTACAGTCCGAAACGCTGATGAGCGCGATGGCTGCTATCTATGTTGATGTGATTAGCCCGCTTGGCCCGCGCATTCAGGTCACCGGTTCCCCTGCTGTACTGCAAAGCCCACAAGTGCAGGCGAAAGTTCGCGCTACCCTGCTGGCAGGCATTCGCGCCGCCGTGCTCTGGCACCAGGTCGGCGGCGGACGTCTGCAACTGATGTTTTCTCGTAATCGCCTGACCACTCAGGCAAAACAAATTCTTGCTCATTTAACCCCGGAGTTGTGATCTATGGAATTATCCTCACTGACCGCCGTTTCCCCTGTCGATGGACGCTACGGCGATAAAGTCAGCGCGCTGCGCGGGATTTTCAGCGAATATGGTTTGCTGAAATTCCGTGTACAAGTTGAAGTACGTTGGCTGCAAAAACTGGCCGCGCACGCAGCGATCAAGGAAGTTCCTGCTTTTGCTGCCGACGCAATCGGTTACCTTGATGCAATTGTCGCCAGTTTCAGCGAAGAAGATGCAGCACGCATCAAAACCATCGAGCGTACCACTAACCACGACGTTAAAGCGGTTGAGTATTTCCTGAAAGAAAAAGTGGCGGAGATCCCGGAACTGCATGCGGTTTCTGAATTCATCCACTTTGCCTGTACTTCGGAAGATATCAATAACCTCTCTCACGCATTAATGCTGAAAACCGCGCGTGATGAAGTGATCCTGCCGTACTGGCGTCAACTGATTGATGGTATTAAAGATCTCGCCGTTCAGTACCGCGATATCCCGCTGCTGTCCCGTACCCACGGTCAGCCAGCCACGCCGTCAACCATTGGTAAAGAGATGGCTAACGTCGCCTACCGTATGGAGCGCCAGTACCGCCAGCTTAACCAGGTGGAGATCCTCGGCAAAATCAACGGCGCTGTCGGTAACTACAACGCCCACATCGCCGCTTACCCGGAAGTTGACTGGCATCAGTTCAGCGAAGAGTTCGTCACCTCGCTGGGTATTCAGTGGAACCCGTACACCACCCAGATCGAACCGCACGACTACATTGCCGAACTGTTTGATTGCGTTGCGCGCTTCAACACCATTCTGATCGACTTTGACCGTGACGTCTGGGGTTATATCGCCCTTAACCACTTCAAACAGAAAACCATTGCTGGTGAGATTGGTTCTTCCACCATGCCGCATAAAGTTAACCCGATCGACTTCGAAAACTCCGAAGGGAACCTGGGGCTTTCCAACGCGGTATTGCAGCACCTGGCAAGCAAACTGCCAGTTTCCCGCTGGCAGCGTGACCTGACCGACTCCACCGTGCTGCGTAACCTCGGCGTGGGTATCGGTTATGCGCTGATTGCGTATCAATCCACCCTGAAAGGCGTGAGTAAACTGGAAGTGAACCGTGACCATCTACTGGATGAACTGGATCACAACTGGGAAGTGCTGGCTGAACCAATCCAGACAGTTATGCGTCGCTATGGCATCGAAAAACCGTACGAGAAGCTGAAAGAGCTGACTCGCGGTAAGCGCGTTGACGCCGAAGGCATGAAGCAGTTTATCGATGGTCTGGCGTTGCCAGAAGAAGAGAAAGCCCGCCTGAAAGCGATGACGCCGGCTAACTACATTGGTCGCGCCATCACCATGGTTGATGAGCTGAAATAAGCCTCAAAACAGTGCCGGATGGCGATGCTGTCCGGCCTGCTTATTAAGATTATCCGCTTTTTATTTTTTCACTTTACCTCCCCTCCCCCGCTGGTTTATTTAATGTTTACCCCCATAACCACATAATCGCGTTACACTATTTTAATAATTAAGACAGGGAGAAATAAAAATGCGCGTACTGGTTGTTGAAGACAATGCGTTGTTACGTCACCACCTTAAAGTTCAGATTCAGGATGCTGGTCATCAGGTCGATGATGCAGAAGATGCCAAAGAAGCCGATTATTATCTCAATGAACATTTACCGGATATTGCGATTGTCGATCTCGGTTTGCCTGACGAGGACGGTCTGTCACTGATTCGCCGCTGGCGTAGCAATGATGTTTCACTGCCGATTCTGGTATTAACCGCCCGTGAAAGCTGGCAGGACAAAGTCGAAGTATTAAGTGCCGGTGCTGATGATTACGTGACTAAACCGTTTCATATTGAAGAGGTGATGGCGCGAATGCAGGCATTAATGCGGCGTAATAGCGGTCTGGCTTCACAGGTCATTTCGCTACCCCCGTTTCAGGTTGATCTCTCCCGCCGTGAATTATCTATTAATGACGAAGTGATCAAACTGACCGCGTTCGAATACACCATTATGGAAACGTTGATACGCAATAATGGCAAAGTGGTGAGCAAAGATTCGTTAATGCTCCAACTCTATCCGGATGCGGAGCTGCGGGAAAGTCATACCATAGATGTACTGATGGGACGTCTGCGCAAAAAAATACAGGCACAATATCCGCAAGAAGTGATTACCACCGTTCGCGGCCAGGGCTATCTGTTCGAATTGCGCTGATGAAAAAATTACTGCATCTTTTTTTCCCGCTCTCGCTGCGGGTACGTTTTCTGTTAGCAACGGCAGCAGTAGTATTGGTGCTTTCGCTTGCCTACGGAATGGTTGCGCTGATCGGTTATAGCGTCAGTTTCGATAAAACCACGTTTCGGCTGTTACGTGGCGAGAGCAATCTGTTCTATACCCTTGCGAAGTGGGAAAACAATAAGTTGCATGTCGAGTTACCCGAAAATATCGACAAGCAAAGCCCCACGATGACACTAATTTATGATGAGAACGGGCAGCTTTTATGGGCGCAACGTGACGTGCCCTGGCTGATGAAGATGATCCAGCCTGACTGGCTGAAATCGAATGGTTTTCATGAAATTGAAGCGGATGTTAACGATACCAGCCTCTTGCTGAGTGGAGATCATTCGATACAGCAACAGTTGCAGGAAGTGCGGGAAGATGATGACGACGCGGAGATGACCCACTCGGTGGCGGTAAACGTCTACCCGGCAACATCGCGGATGCCAAAGTTAACCATTGTGGTGGTGGATACCATTCCGGTGGAGCTAAAAAGTTCCTATATGGTCTGGAGCTGGTTTATCTATGTGCTCTCAGCCAATCTGCTGTTAGTGATCCCGCTGCTGTGGGTCGCCGCCTGGTGGAGTTTACGCCCCATCGAAGCCCTGGCAAAAGAAGTCCGCGAACTGGAAGAACATAACCGTGAATTGCTCAATCCAGCCACAACGCGAGAACTGACCAGTCTGGTACGAAACCTGAACCGACTGTTAAAAAGTGAACGCGAACGTTACGACAAATATCGTACGACGCTCACCGACCTGACCCATAGTCTGAAAACGCCACTGGCGGTGCTGCAAAGTACGCTGCGTTCTCTGCGTAGTGAGAAGATGAGCGTCAGTGATGCTGAGCCGGTAATGCTGGAGCAAATCAGCCGCATTTCACAGCAAATTGGCTACTACCTGCATCGTGCCAGTATGCGCGGCGGGACATTGCTTAGCCGCGAGCTGCATCCGGTCGCCCCACTGTTGGACAATCTCACCTCGGCGCTGAACAAAGTGTATCAACGCAAAGGGGTCAATATCTCTCTCGATATTTCGCCAGAGATCAGCTTTGTTGGTGAGCAGAACGATTTTGTCGAGGTGATGGGTAATGTGCTGGATAATGCCTGTAAATATTGCCTCGAATTTGTCGAAATTTCTGCAAGGCAAACCGACGAGCATCTCTATATTGTGGTCGAGGATGATGGCCCCGGTATTCCATTAAGCAAGCGAGAGGTCATTTTCGACCGTGGTCAACGGGTTGATACTTTACGCCCTGGGCAAGGTGTGGGGCTGGCGGTAGCCCGCGAAATCACCGAGCAATATGAGGGTAAAATCGTCGCCGGAGAGAGCATGCTGGGCGGTGCGCGGATGGAAGTGATTTTTGGTCGCCAGCATTCTGCACCGAAAGATGAATAAATATGTCCATACTTCACGCATTACGTTAAGCATCCGTTATAATCGGTTGCAGATACCAGCCTGTGGATGCTTAACATGGAATACCAACTCACTCTTAACTGGCCCGATTTTCTTGAACGTCACTGGCAGAAACGCCCGGTGGTGTTAAAACGCGGCTTTAATAATTTTATTGACCCAATCTCTCCAGACGAGTTGGCGGGTCTGGCGATGGAAAGCGAAGTCGACAGTCGACTGGTCAGTCATCAGGATGGCAAATGGCAGGTCAGCCACGGTCCATTCGAAAGCTACGATCATCTCGGAGAAACTAACTGGTCATTGTTAGTGCAAGCAGTGAACCACTGGCATGAGCCGACCGCTGCGCTAATGCGACCGTTCCGTGAACTACCGGACTGGCGTATTGATGATCTGATGATCTCTTTTTCTGTACCGGGCGGCGGCGTCGGCCCGCATCTCGATCAGTACGACGTGTTTATCATTCAGGGTACCGGTCGTCGTCGCTGGCGAGTGGGTGAAAAGCTGCAAATGAAACAGCACTGCCCGCACCCGGATCTGTTACAGGTCGATCCGTTCGAAGCCATCATCGATGAAGAGCTGGAGCCTGGCGATATTCTTTATATTCCGCCAGGATTCCCGCATGAAGGCTACGCGCTGGAAAATGCGATGAACTATTCCGTGGGTTTTCGCGCGCCGAATACGCGGGAACTGATTAGCGGATTTGCCGATTATGTGCTGCAACGTGAACTGGGCGGCAACTACTACAGCGATCCTGATGTTCCACCTCGCGCTCATCCTGCGGACGTTCTGCCGCAAGAGATGGATAAACTGCGTGAGATGATGCTCGAATTGATCAACCAGCCGGAACACTTTAAGCAATGGTTTGGCGAGTTTATATCCCAGTCACGTCATGAACTGGATATCGCGCCGCCAGAGCCGCCTTATCAGCCGGATGAAATCTACGATGCGCTGAAACAAGGTGATGTGCTGGTGCGCCTGGGGGGTCTGCGCGTATTGCGCATTGGCGACGACGTGTATGCCAATGGTGAGAAAATCGATTCCCCGCACCGTCCGGCACTGGATGCACTCGCCAGCAACATTGCGCTGACCGCGGAGAATTTTGGCGATGCGCTGGAAGATCCGTCATTCCTCGCGATGCTCGCGGCGCTGGTCAATAGCGGATACTGGTTCTTCGAAGGGTAAGTTTGGATTTAAGCCGGATGCGGCATCACATGCCGCATCCCTTTTTGCTTACTTCCGTTGCGCCGTCAACTCGGCAATACGGACGATCACCTGCACCGCTTTTTCCATACCTTCCAGAGTCACAAACTCATGCTTACCATGATAGTTGTAACCGCCAGTGAACAGGTTCGGGCACGGTAATCCCATAAACGACAACTGCGCGCCGTCGGTACCGCCGCGGATCGGTTTCAGTTCCGGTTCAATATCGCAGTCACGCATCGCCTGCTGGGCGATATCGAGAATATGCGGATGCTCAACCACTTTCTCGCGCATATTGTAGTAACTGTCTTCAATCACCAGTTCAATGTAGCAATCAGGATGTAACCCTTTGCCCACTTTTTTAGCGATCTCCATCATTTTACGTTTACGCGCTTCAAACTGTTTACGGTCGAAATCACGGATGATGTAGTGCATATCGGCCCGTTCAACAGTGCCTTTCATGCTCGCCAGGTGATAGAAACCTTCATAGCCTTCTGTCATTTCCGGGCTTTCATCCGCCGGAACTTCCGCATGAATACGTGCCGCCAGCGACAGCGCATTTACCATTACTCCTTTCGCCGTGCCCGGGTGAACATTGTTACCGACAATTTTGATATTGACCGACGCGGCGTTGAAGTTTTCAAACTCCAGTTCGCCGACGCCACCACCATCAACGGTGTAAGCCCAGCGGGCATCGAAGGCGTCAACATCAAAATGCTTCGCCCCTTTGCCCACTTCTTCATCCGGGGTAAAGGCGACGCGAATATCACCATGCGGAATGTTTTTTTGTTGCAATACCGCCAGCGCGGTCATGATTTCTGCAATACCTGCTTTGTCATCGGCACCTAACAAGGTTTTACCATCGGTGGTAATCAGCGTCTGACCCAGTAGCTGATGCAGCACCGGGAACATAACCGGTGATAAAACTTCATCGCCGATACCCAGCGCAATATCGCCACCGCGATAGTTTTCAACAATTTGCGGATTCACATTTTTGCCGCTGCAATCCGGTGAGGTATCCACATGAGAAATAAAGCCAATCGCCGGGATATCGCCAGGGACGTTAGCCGGTAACGTCGCCATCAAAGTTCCCTTCTCACTTAAGGTCACATTGATAAGCCCCATCTCTTCGAGCTGCTCTTTCAGCAGATGCAATAACTTCCATTGGCCTTCCGTGCTGGGAACCTGTCTCACCCCTGCTTTTGATTGGGTATCCAGAGACACGTAGTTCAAAAATCGCTCAAGTAGTTTATCCATGTAGTCACCCTCACTTTTTGTGACAACATTATTAAGAAGCAACAAAAGACAAATATTGCGTCAGGTCACTTTTACCCCTGCAAGCGGGAATATTTATCAGCATTACCTTAATGAATATAAAGCTAAGCCAGTAATTCACAACAAAGATTGGCGATTCAAGCGGTTTGCCGTAGAATTACCGCCCTCATTAAGAGTCACCAAGGTGGTTAACCACAAACCCCGCATCGGTAAGCCATCCGTTGCGTTTACATGGGACAGAGTAAAAAATTGAATAAACAACCGAGTTCGCTTTCACCGCTGGTGCAATTGGCGGGAATTCGCAAATGCTTTGATGGTAAAGAGGTCATTCCCCAGCTGGATCTGACTATCAACAATGGCGAGTTCCTCACGCTGCTTGGCCCTTCTGGCTGCGGTAAAACAACCGTTCTTCGCCTGATTGCAGGTCTGGAAACTGTTGATTCCGGACGCATCATGTTGGATAACGAGGACATCACCCACGTTCCGGCGGAAAACCGCTACGTGAACACTGTTTTCCAAAGCTACGCACTTTTCCCCCACATGACCGTGTTCGAAAATGTGGCCTTTGGGTTGCGCATGCAAAAAACCCCCGCTGCTGAAATTACGCCCCGCGTGATGGAAGCCCTGCGGATGGTGCAGCTGGAAACCTTCGCTCAACGCAAACCGCATCAGCTCTCTGGTGGTCAACAGCAACGCGTCGCCATTGCCCGCGCGGTGGTTAACAAGCCTCGTCTGTTGTTGCTGGATGAGTCGCTCTCAGCGCTGGATTACAAACTGCGCAAGCAAATGCAGAACGAGCTGAAAGCGTTACAGCGTAAGCTTGGCATTACATTCGTGTTCGTAACTCACGACCAGGAAGAAGCACTTACTATGTCGGACAGGATCGTGGTGATGCGCGATGGTCGCATTGAGCAAGACGGCACGCCGCGTGAAATCTACGAAGAGCCGAAAAACCTGTTTGTTGCCGGGTTTATTGGCGAAATCAATATGTTTAACGCCACTGTCATCGAACGTCTCGACGAGCAGCGCGTACGCGCCAACGTTGAAGGCCGCGAATGTAATATCTACGTTAACTTCGCCGTTGAACCGGGGCAAAAACTGCATGTTCTGCTGCGCCCGGAAGACTTACGTGTTGAAGAGATTAACGACGACAACCACGCCGAAGGGCTGATTGGTTACGTTCGCGAGCGTAACTACAAAGGCATGACGCTGGAGTCGGTTGTTGAGCTGGAAAATGGCAAGATGGTGATGGTCAGCGAATTCTTCAATGAAGACGATCCTGACTTTGACCACTCTCTCGACCAAAAAATGGCCATTAATTGGGTAGAAAGCTGGGAGGTCGTACTGGCTGATGAAGAACACAAGTAAGTTCCAGAATGTAGTGATTGTCACTATTGTCGGTTGGCTTGTGTTGTTTGTCTTTCTGCCCAACCTGATGATCATTGGCACCAGCTTTTTGACCCGCGACGACGCCAGTTTCGTCAAAATGGTCTTTACGCTGGATAACTACACGCGTCTGCTCGATCCGCTCTATTTTGAAGTGCTATTGCACTCGCTGAATATGGCGCTGATCGCCACCCTCGCCAGCCTGGTGCTGGGCTATCCTTTTGCCTGGTTTCTGGCGAAGCTGCCACACAAGGTGCGTCCGCTGCTGCTGTTTCTGCTGATTGTTCCGTTCTGGACCAACTCATTGATTCGTATTTACGGGCTGAAAATTTTCCTCAGCACCAAAGGCTATCTCAACGAGTTTTTGCTCTGGCTGGGCGTTATCGATACACCAATTCGCATCATGTTCACGCCTAGTGCGGTGATTATCGGTCTGGTTTACATTCTGCTGCCGTTTATGGTGATGCCGCTGTACTCCAGTATCGAAAAACTGGATAAGCCGTTGCTTGAGGCGGCGCGCGATCTCGGTGCCAGCAAGTTGCAGACCTTTATCCGCATCATTATCCCACTAACGATGCCGGGAATTATTGCCGGATGTCTGCTGGTGATGCTGCCAGCGATGGGCCTGTTCTATGTGTCCGACCTGATGGGCGGTGCGAAAAACCTGCTGATCGGTAACGTCATCAAGGTACAGTTCCTCAATATTCGTGACTGGCCGTTTGGTGCAGCCACCAGCATTACGCTGACTATCGTAATGGGCCTGATGTTGCTGGTTTACTGGCGCGCTTCTCGTCTGCTGAATAAGAAGGTGAGCGAATTAGATGATTAATCCTTTATATTCAATGCATTAAGTTTGTTTTTGAGTGGTTTTGCCGTTTAAGGTAACGGCGTTATAGATCCTATCAAAATCAATCAATTCCATTCTGGTTTTGGAGAAAGATTTTTCGAGAGCTTCGGTCTTTAACTAAAACTGATTGCGTATAATCCCAATACCCCTCCCCGACTATCTGAATGGTCGGGGAGGCACTTCAAGCACAAAATATCATCCCTGCGCCGTTGATTACTCTGCAGGTGAAGTCGGCCACTCAATATCAGGTGCAGTTGATGTATCAACACGATTCAACAATACCCGATATTTATTCCATGCCTCCAGCAACGATCTTTCTTCCGCCGTTGCGATTTCCAGATCTACAGCATCCTGCAGTGGCGCAATATACTCACTGAATTCCTGGATGTGGAACTGTGTGGTGACGGTCTTCCAGTCATTCGGCTCCTGCTGTATCGAAGCATACCAGGCTATTTCAATATCGCTATGCTGCGGCAGCATTTAACCCCTTGTAATTCATCGCCATAATTGATTTAATTCACAAATAAAACTATAACATGGTGAAATCAATGAAAAAAAACACAGATGATGGGGCTAAAATTTACACACCACTTACCCTAAAGCTTTATGACTGGTGGGTTTTGGGAGTATCAAATCGGCTTGCATGGGGATGTCCTACAAAGGAACACCTTCTTCCACACTTTCTGGAACATTTAGGTAACAACCATCTGGATATTGGCGTTGGAACTGGGTTTTACCTTACTCACGTACCTGAGAGTAGTCTGATATCTTTAATGGATTTGAACGAAGCTAGCCTGAACGCGGCATCGACAAGGGCTGGGGAATCAAAAATTAAACATAAAATTAGCCATGATGTTTTTGATCCTTATCCCGCGGCGTTACATGGTCAATTTGATTCCATTTCCATGTTTTACCTTCTTCACTGCCTGCCTGGAAATATATCTACAAAAAGCTGTGTAATACGCAATGCGGCGCAGGCCTTAACTGACGATGGAACTCTATACGGAGCCACAATTCTTGGTGACGGCGTTGTGCACAATAGCTTCGGTCAAAAACTGATGCGCATTTACAATCAGAAAGGCATCTTTTCAAACACAAAAGATTCCGAAGAAGGCTTAACACATATACTCTCAGAGCATTTCGAGAATGTTAAAACCAAGGTTCAAGGTACTGTAGTAATGTTTTCCGCTTCAGGGAAAAAATAGCATCCAACCGCAGCACGTTCTTGCTTAAGACGTGCTGCGGCATAATCCCAATGATTACTCCCTGACAGGGTTCGTAGGCCACTCAATATCAGGTGCAGTTGATGTATCAACACGGTTCAGCAACACCCGATACTTTTTCCAGGCTTCCAGCAATGAGGTTTCTTCCTCCGTTGCAATTTCCAGATCTGCAGCATCCTGAAGCGGCGCAATATGCTCACTGGCTACCTGCATCAGGTTGTTTTTTGTTTCTTCCGCCTCCCGGATCCGGAACAGTTTTTCTGCTTCCGTATCCTTCACCCAGGCTGTGCCGTTCCACTTCTGAAACTCCCCTTCCGGCGATAACCAGGTAACATTTTCCGGTAACGGACCGAGTTCAGAAATAAATAACTCGTCCCCTGACGCTACGTCATAAACCGTTTTCCCCCGATGGTCTTCAACGAGATGCCACGATGCCTCATCACTGTTGAAAACAGCCACAAAGCCAGCAGGAATATCTGGTGGTGCAATATCGGTACTGTTTGCTGGCAGACCTGTATGAGGCGGAATATATGCGTCACCTTCACCAATAAATTCATTAGTTCCGGCCAGCAGATTATAAATTTTTATGGTCCGTGCTTGTTCACTCATTCTGAATGCCATTATGCAAGCCTCACAATATAGTTAAATGCGATGTTTTTGACGGTGTTTTCCGCGTTACCCGCAGCGTTAACGGTGATGGTGTGTCCATGTGAACCAATCGCAACGGAGTGCGTATGCGCACCAATACCTACAGTATGTGCATGTGCGCCAGAACTTGCTGCAGTACCAGACAGCGAGTGGGTATGAGCACCTGCTGACTGTGTCTGAATACGTTGATAATACGATCTATAGGAAGAAGTCTCCGGGCTTACTTGATACTGTGAATTCTGGACATAAGTGAACCCACCGCCATCATAAAATGCTAACGCAGAACCGCCGCCTCCTGGCCAACGAATACCATTACCATGAGTATGAACACCGGCAGACCCCGTAGAGCCACTCAGACTGTGCGTATGCGCCCCGGTGTTATTCGTGGATTTAGTGCCGTAATCAAACGACGATGTGGTTTTCGTCCCCAAATCCGTACTGGATGCGCTGGCGCTGTGGGTGTGCGATTTTATGCCGTCCTGTTCCTGAGACAATACGGCCCGGCCACTGGCGGGTTTGCCCTTGATTGTCCAGCCGCGCATATCTGGAATAACACCTGAAGGATAGGCAATAGCCAGTTTCGGATATGCTGCCTTATCAAACGTCTGCCCCTGCATGATCGCATAACCTGCAGGTGGTGTATCTGATGGCCACGGCAGCGGAACACCTGGCGGAAACGCTTCAATATTTGCCGAGCCGTCAAATTTTACGCCGTTAATTGTCCTTGCAGTTTGCAATTTGGTTGCTGTGCTTGCATTACCCGATAAAGATCCAGTGATACCACCACTCGCGTTTAATTTAGTTGCAATTGTAACATTGCCAGTATGGTTACTAATTATAAACGGCCTTAAGCTATTGTGCGTACCAAGACTGTTACCCGAATCTGTCAACATAAAATATGTGTTTGATCCATCATTTCGGATAAAGAATCCATAGTTGCCATAGGCAATACGCAGACCATTTGCTGACCTTGAAATAACCTCACCAGCAGCAGTTAAACCACCTGAAAGAGTCCCTCCAGTTAATGCCAATGCCCCAATATTTGAAGGGGTCAATGTGATATTTGCACTACCATCAAATGACACACCGTTAATCGTTCTGGCTGCCTGAAGTTTCGTGGCGGTCGCAGCATTACCTGTAGTGTTTTGATTACCGGTAGCGTTGACTCCAGGCAAGTTGATATCTGCCGATCCATCAAATGCCACGCCCCCAATCTTACGTGCTGTCTTGATCTTGGTCGCAGTATCTGCGTTTCCGGTCAAATTACCAGTAACACTACCACCAACTTTTAGTCCATTACCGATGGACACCAACCCTGATCTTAAGTTTATAGAGAATGGTCTTAATGAACCGATGTCTCCATTTTCCCCCTCCCCTTCATTAGTCGGAATAAGATGAAGATGATCTTCGGAACGCCTAAAAATAAGGCCAAAGGCTTGGTTGAATATTCGAAGAGCATTTATCGTGCTGATTTTTAACTGCCCTCCCATTGTGTCGCCAGTTTTTTGAACTGAACTATCTTTAACAGTTTTAACTGCCTTTGGCGTTGCCGCCAGCTTTTCACTGGTGCTGTTTGTTGCACTGCTGAGCTGTACTATCCCCTTTTTCGTCGTGCTCGCATCCTCCAGCGCCACGGCGGATGCAATATCCTCTGCCCGTTTTGCTGCTGTCTCGGCGCGCGTTGCCGCGGATTCAGCAGCAACTTTGCTCTGAGATGCAGCCGTCGCACTGCCTGCCGCCTCTGATGCTTTCGTTGTTGCTGTCGTGGCACTACCTTTCGCTGCTGACGCTTGTCTGGTCGCCTCATCTTTTGAAGCAGACGCAGATGATGCCGATGACGCCGCTGAACTGGCTGACGATGCGGCTGCCGCCTTAGAGGAAGCAGCATTGTCTGCTGAAGTCTTTGCATTTGTTTCAGAGGTTTTTGCTGCAGAAGCAGACCTCGCTGCTGCAGTGGCTTGCTCAGTGGCTTTGCCAGCTTTCGTTGTGGCTGTTGAAGCGGATGATGCGGCGCTTTCTGCCGATTTTCCGGCGGCGGTGGCACTGGCTGAGGCCTGCCCGGCACTTGTTGACGCGGCACTGGCAGATAATGCAGCCGCTGTTTTTGAACCTGCCGCAGCTGAGGCGCTCTGTCCCGCTGCTGTTTCAGAAGACTTAGCGTTCGTCTCGGACGTTTTTGCCGCCTTCGCGGAATTTCCTGCCGCCGTTGCCGAGGAAGCTGCACTACTGGCACTTGATGATGCATTCGTTTCTGAAGATTTCGCTGCCTCTTTTGAGGCCGCCGCACCCCGTGCCGAGGTGGCAGCTTCTGACGCCTTCGTGGTCGCTGTGGATGCAGAAGTGGCTGCCGATTTTTGTGATGCTGCGGCATTCGTTTCTGACGTTTTCGCGGCACTGGCGCTGGTAGCTGCCGCGCTTTTTGATGACTCTGCAGCAGCAGCACTTTTTGCTGCTTCACGGGCCTTTGTCGATGCCGTTCCTGCGCTGGAAGACGCTGACTGAGCCGACGACGCGGCCTGTCCGGCTGACGTGCTGGCGGCACGTGCTGAGGCTGCAGCATCGGTTGCATGAGTTGCCGCCTCGCTGGCTGATGCACTGGCATCGCTGGCTGATTTTTTCGCGGCTGCCGTATTCTGTGCAACCGCGGAGGCGTTACGTGACACCTCTTCCACCATCTGCTCAAAGCGGCGCAGTGCCTCCGGTCGGACATCATCCTCCGTCATGGCACCGAGAAAATCATTCAGCGTACCTGGTCTGGAACCTTCATAGACGGTAATGGTCCCGGCATGTGAAGGCGGAAAACCTTCAACCAGCAGGGTGACGCTGTACTGGCCATGCTCAACATCCATGCTGTAACGTCCGGCTTCATCCGGATTTTCAGAGGCCACCGTGTTCACCACCACCGTGCTGCTGGTTCGTCTGGCCTTCAGCACAATGGTGCAGTTCTGTACTGGTTTTCCTGTGCCATCTTTAAGCACGCCAGAAATTTTTACTGTCATACTTTTCCACCAATAAAAAAAGCCCGCAGCAGTGACGCCACGGGCTTCAGGACAGTGTAACTTTACGTTTCCTCAAACGCAGTTCACCCCATAAGGTGGATGAACCTGCGTATCATAACAATATTTACAGAAGATAAATCGGCGTCTGTTGTCAGAAACGGTATCCGATACCAACAATAAATGCATCCGTTCGCCAGTCGCCACTACCGGAACCTTCATAAGCAAGGTCAATGGTTACGGATTCGGTCGGGTTAAACTGCACGCCAGCCCCCCACGCCAGAGACGTGTTGCTGTGGCGACCGTCATCACTTCCGGTCAGCACATCGTGCGTTTTCCCCTTGTTGTCAGTTACGCGGAGATAATCCCCGGAGAAAGTCGACACACGGCTGTAAGCCACACCCACCATCGCATACGCGCTGAACCATTCATTCACGCGTACAGACGGCCCCGCCATCACGCTGAACCAGCGGTTACGCACGGAATCTTCATGCCAGCGGGTATCGCTGTAGTGCGTTTTTTGCTCATCCTCAGCATTGGCATAACTGAAGGACGTAATCAGCCCCAGCGCGTCCGTAAACTCATAACGGTATTTCACGTTAATCCCGTTCAGATTATCGCTGCCGGGAGCGTTCGTACGGGCATGAAGATACCCCGCGCTCAGTGTGGACTGATGTTCAGACGCCCATGCAGGCGCACCGGATACGGACAGACAGATGGCTGCGGACAAAATGGCTGCACAAACTTTACGCATAATTACCTCTCGCTTTTCTGCAATAAAAAAGGCGCCATTTCTGGCGCCCGTATTGGGGTTATAAAATTCAGCTAATCGTGATGCCTGCAGTGGCTTTCTTCATCACAACAACCAGCAAATCGCTGATACTTGCTGTGGGATACCAGCCATTTACCCACCATGCTGATACAGAAAACTCCAGCGTCATGTGGCCGCGACCAGCAGGCATATCAATAACACCACTGTAAATCAGCGTATTATCCAGCGCGGTACGGTTATAAATTTCAGCACCGTTTTTCCGTACTATCAGGCGGCATGACGAATAAGTATCGCTGTTCTCCCGCTCATGTCTGGCACCGCTGAAAGCCACCGCCGGAATAACAATCTGCCGGTTAAACGGCTGATCGTCATAAACCCTGACGGTAATGGTTCCTGATGGCCAACGCTCCGGTGCACGGGAGTCACGGGGGAAAGCCTTACCCACTGTTTTAACGAGATCGCCTTCAATCTGGTTTGCAGACAGTTTCCCTCTGATGACACAGTTCTCGTTAATGGTGACATTATTGAGCGTGCCGGTATTCGCCGTGATGGCTCCACTGATATCCGCATTGCGGGCTGTCAGCCTGCCATCCGGCGTCAGGGAAAACGTAGGAGGATTGCCGGATGACGTGATGCTCACCGCAAACAGTCGCTTCAGGAACACGTCGTTCATGAACAGCTGATTCCCCTGCGCCACAAACAGCGGCGTGGTGTTGCCGTTCTCCGGGGTAATCATCGCGATACGGTCCGCCTGCAGCAGAATACTGCTCAGCGTCTGACCATCAACATCCTCAATCCCCGCGCCAATCCCGGCCACATAGGGAATACCGTTTTTTGTTTTCTGCACCTTCAGCATATACATGGCATTCAGCTCATTGCGCGTGTCTGACTGAACCCGCTGGATTTGCTGTATGGTCACGGCCTGGTCACCCAGCTTTTTATCCGTGGTCGAGGTAATTTCACTCCCTTTTTTATCCACGTACTGGCGGACCTGTGCTATCTGTCGGGCGTTTTCTGACTGCCCCTGGCTGACAGTCTGTGAGATTTCACTGCTCACCCGGTCCACTTTCTGGCTCACCTGCGCGATGGCCAGTGTCTGGTCCTCATTCTTTTTCGCAACCAGCTGCGTGAGGCTGTTTTCCGCCTTCCCGATTTTCCGGGTCACTTCTGCGATATCCGTGTCCATCCGCTGACGGATGTCTTCTTCCAGTTGCGTGACCTCCGTACGCAGCGCTGAAGCATCAATGCGCTCTTTCAGTGCCTGGCCCAGAAGCGTCTCATCTATCAGCCCCCGGAAAATTTCCAGATACCCTTCACCATCATTGCTGGGCTGCCCGCTGGCTTCCACAAAAGCAGATTTTCCCACCAGGTTGACGCTTCGCACGTAAAACCAGAAATCCGTCCCCGGCTTAATCCGGCTCCCATGGACAGTCCACTGACTGCCGGTCCCCAGATAACGGGCAGATTTTTCCACCTGTGCTGTGTTCGTGATGCGTTTTTCTGAGAACCAGAATTCAAACTGTACCGTCGGGTCATACACCGCAAGACGCGGGACCGCCGTTATCTGAAAATACCCCGGCGTCAGCTCAATGGTGGCGGGTTTTGCAGGTGCGTTAATCCTGAACGTGGTGGTGGCCGGTTCGCCCTGCTGGCCATAACTGTTAATCGCCCTGACCGTCAGGGTGTATTCCCCCAGTGGCAGGCCGCTGAAACGGTGCTCCGTGTCTGCGGTGCTGGCGGTGCTCACCAGACGGCTGTCTTCTCCGCTTCCGCTGGTCAGACGCAGACTGAAGCGCACACCCTTCACCACCCGCGGCGTGTCCCATTTCGCCTGTGCCAGATACTGACCGTCAGCTGCACTCACCTCCACCGTCAGGTGCTGCACTGCCGGTGGGATAACGCTGTTCAGGGTGCCTGACTGCGGCTCAAAGCGGGCCCCGTTATCCACGATGGCTTCTTTTTCAGGTACGTGCTGCACCGCCGTGATGGCAAAGGTGCCGTCCGTGTTTTCCCGGATGGAGACACAGCGGAACAGGCGACGACGCAGTGACGGCAGGGAGAGTCCCCACACACCGTATGTCTCCACACCATCCGGCAGGGTGCTGACCTGTATCCGGTCAGGCGCGGGGTGTGCGGTGATGGCCACGCTCGCCGGCTTACCGCTGCCGTTAATCAGATTAACAGTGGCCGTGCCGGTCTCCGGCAGTGTCACCTCCCGGTCCAGCGTCAGGGTACGGCTGGCGGCATCGATGGACAGGACACGTCCGCCGGTCATGGTCCCGGCATAGTCGTTATCACAGATTTCAATGATGTCACCGGGTGTGTGACGCAGCCCCTGTGACCCGAGCGTGAAATCCACCGTCTGCGTTTCCAGCAGTTCGGTCTTTATCACCCACAGCCCGGCACGGTGGGCCTGACCGCGGCTGGTACAGCCGAACGCGTCCATCTTCAGCAGGTTGCGTCCGTAGCGCAGTATGGCTTCCGGGTCTTCCACCAGTTCCGTGGAGGTCTGCCAGCCGTTCTGCGGGTCGGTGTAATTCACCTCCACCGCCGTGTGCCGGTCCTTCAGGGCACTGAAGCTGTAGCGGAAACCCACGCCGTTATCATCCACCACCACATCGCTGCTGGTGTACGGCCACACCACATCCGACGGGCGGTCCTGAACGAACGTCAGCGTCTGACCGTTCCATACCGGCATACAGCGCATCGCAGAGCAGAAATCACTGAGAACGTCCCACGCCTTACGCTGTTGTGCCAGGTACGCATTAAAGGTCATCCGCGGCTCGGTCCCCCCGAAACCATCCGGGACCGTCTGGTCGCAGTACTGCCCGATGGCATACAGCGCCCACTTGTCCACATCCGCCGCCCCCAGACGTTTTCCCATGCCGTAGCGCGGGTGAGTCAGCATGTCCCACAGGCACCAGGCCGGGTTGTTGCTGTATGCCGGTTTCAGACTGCCGTCCCAGATACCACTGTACGTGCGTTTTTCCGGGTCATAGTTTGACGGCACCTGGATGATGCGACCGCGGATATGGTAGTTCACCGTCATCTGCTGGCCGCCGAACTGCTCCGCATCCACCTGCAGCCCCACAATGGCCGTGTTCGGGTAGCACTGTTTCACATCGATGATTTCGGTGTATGACGACCACAGCGTCTTATTCTGCAGCTGGTCCGTGGTGCTGTCCGCTGTCTCCCGGACCATCCGGATGTTAAAAGGACGGGGAGGCAGATTATCCAGAATCACCGACGCCAGAAACTGCGAGGTGGTCTTGCCGTTAATGGTGACATCCTTTTCTGTCACCCAGTTACCGTTACGCTGTAACTGAATCAGCAGGCGGACGGATGTCGGGTTTCGGTCACCCTTTGACGTGGTCTGCACCAGTGACTGCACCCCGAAGGTAACCCGCAGGCGGTCAATGTTCGCGGACGTAATGGTGCGCGTCACCGGTTTTGCCTTCGTCACTTCCACGCCCAGTCCGGTTTCAGCACCGGAGGACTCAAAGCCTTCCGGTGGTGTCTGCTCCTGCTCCCCGGCGCGCCAGACCGCCGTCACACCGTGTATCACGGGATTACCGTCCGTGTCCGTCAGCGGGGTTTTGTTCACCAGGATACTCTGCAGTCCCTTCACCGGACCTTCTATCGGTCCCTCACCAATCGCATCAATCACGCTCATCATCTGCGTGGATTTGAGATTATCCTTCGCCTCACGAGGCGTGTGTGCCTTACCGCCACCTTTTCCCATACAGCCTTCCCCTGAATAAATTAACCGCCACTTGCCATTCCGTACAGAAGTCGGATATCCTTCGCCCGAAAAGCATGAAACACATTTCTGCCATGCTAAAGAGAAACCCCGGTATCAGCAGATACCGGGGTTTTCTTTCATGCCCACCGATAATCCTGTTGGTTAAAACCGGTAATGGCATAAAAATTCTGAATATCTTCACATTTTCACAAACTGACTGTGGCGCGTATAATTTCTCTGCGTTAATTTTTTTGTCGTGATATAAGAATAATTCCTTACACTTAATCTTCGTAACTCTCCCGCAGTTCCTGTCCGCGATCACTGCGGGATTTTTTTATTCTTTTTACCCCTGCCGCCCGATAACCACGACCTTTCCGCCCCCGCCTTCATCACGGGTGCTGATGTCCTGGGATATACGGCGGGAGCCAACCAGCATTTCCCCGTAAGGCACCGGCATCGGGTTCCCCTGGGCAATCATGTTATCCAGTGAGGAAAAGTACGTGTTCTGTCTGCCGTTATCCGTTGCGCGGTAATCCGGTGTTTTTGCCTTCGGGGCCAGCATCTGGGCCACACCGCCCAGAATCATGCTGGCTCCAAGTGAAAACAGCATCGTGGTGGCAGAAAAACCACCGGCTGCCAGGGCTGAACCCCATAACGCCATTGATGCCCCGGCAGTGAAGAAAGAGCCCACGATGGCTGCCGCCCCCAGCACAATCTGCAGTCCACCCTTTCCGGCCCCGGCCAGTCGCGGCACAATGTGGATGACCGTTCCCTCACCCAGCTGTTCGTGAAGACGGGCGTACACCGCCTCCGGTGCCGTGTCATCACCGGCAATACGTATCTGGTACCAGCCTTCGTTCATCTGACGGCGAAAGCCCGGCATCTGCATCGACAGGGCGCGAATGGCTTCCGCTGCCGTGTTCACATACAGGCTGAGGCGGCGGCCAAATCGTTGTAAATCCCCGTGAAGGCAGATGCGTGCCAGTGGCGGTGACGCCAGACTGAATGCGTTCGTCGTTGCCATTTTTCGGAATACCTCTCCCGTTTACTCAGTTGTTCAGGCAGATGGTGAAGCAGCTCACCGTTGCCGCAGTAAATGGCGGCATGGTTCGGTACCGAAGCACCAAAGCAGCACAGCAGAATATCGCCCGCCTGTGCAGAGGACAGGGGCACCCGGTAAAAGCCGGTGACCGCCATATTGTCCAGGTAAAGGTTCTGACCGTTGCGCCACCAGTCATCCTCGCGATGAAAATCCGGCATTTCAGTCCCCGCCAGATGATAAGCATCCCGGAACAGCGTGTAACAGTCCGTCACCCCGTGCTCAAAGCGCCGTCCTGTCAGATGTGGCACACAGCGGAATTTGTGAATGTCACCCCGGCAGACCAGCCACCAGGGCAGTGCGCTTTTTATCTGCAGCCGCCGGTCAGCCTCGCTCAGCCAGGGCAGCCCACCGGGATGACTGTGGACCAGTGCCACAATCTCCCCCTGCATCTCTGCCCGCAGCCAGTCTTCCGGTGCGATACGAAAATACGCCTCCGGCTCTGCGGAAATATTCACACAAGGGATATACCGCTCCCCCTCCGGCGTGCTTATCACGAAGCCGCACGACTCCGCAGGCGCACACCGCCGGGCATGTGCCAGAATCGCTGATTCAGTCTGTGTCATAAACCGGGATTTACTGCGAAAGTTTATTAATGGAAAGGAAACCGCCAAAATTGCCGACATTCCTGCGCAGTTCACACCCGCGCATGCACTTGCTGCATCTGTCCTTACGGATATCCGTGGTGGGTTTATCGAACTCATCCGCCACAGCCCCGCCCGTGTAACCACACTCATCAGAGCGGTAGGTCCACATACAGGTGTTCGCCAGCATGATACGACCGGGAAACAGCGCCCCGTCCGTCTCGGTCGGTGTGGCCAGCACAAACGAGGCCGTCATGGCTGTCAGCTGCGACATCTGCTCCACCACCCAGCGGTCACTCAGCTCCTGCTCCGGGTCCGCCTCCGGATTGCCCGCAACGAAATTCACCGCATCCAGAAAACGGGCATACACCCGGCGGCGGACCACCGTGGCCCCCACCAGACTCTGCAGGTCTTCCGCCATCCCGGTGACCAGACCAAACAGATTGGACACCGTCAGCGATGGTCTGGCACTGCTGCCCTTCCCGTTCATCTCAAAGCCACTCCCCTCAATCGGGTACGCCTGATATTCACGCCCCTGCCAGGTCACCGGCTCCCCTTTTTCATTCAGCTCATTGCAGAAAAAATACCGCTCACCGCCCTGCACCGTCAGGTCGATTTCCCAGAGTACCACCCGCGGTGACTGCTCTGACTTAACCGACTCGTTCAGACTTTCTTCGTGAATATCCTGCATCAGTTCACCACCTGCTTAAACTCCGCGCTGAACTCAACGCGCAACATCCCGACCCGCGCAGACCACCCGGCACAGGTCACCTTTATCTGCCGGTATGCATAGGGTGGCTTCCACAAAAATGCCTTCCAGCCACCGTGCTCTGCCAGGAACGCTTCCAGATGCCGGGCCTCCTCCCGGGTCACGGAAAGCGTCACCCTGTATGTTTTCAGGTCAGCATTCAGCCCTGCCGCCATACGCTGTGAGTACCCGTCACCAAAACGCACTTCACGCACCGATGGCTGCGAGTTCACCTCCATATCCGGCTTCACTTTCCAGCGAAATGTTTTCATCGCCCGCTCCCCGATAACAGACCGCCATCACGCAACTGCAGCCGGAGCTCATCCTGCGCACCTTTACGGGCCATCTCATACACCGCTTTCATCAGCTGCGGCCCGGCCTGTCCGTTGATACCGTCGTTCTGAATCACCACGTGATTGTTCTGATTAAAATTAATGCCTTCGGCCCGCCGCATCTGCGCCGGACTTCCGGCAGCACCCACATACCCCCCTTCCGCATAGCCCCGCATCAGGCGGTACAGGTTCCCGACACCAATCCGGCTGGTTGCCTCCTTCGTGAAGACAAACTCCCCGCGGTGGACAATCCCCGCTGGCTCATATTTGCCGCCGGTTCCCGTAAATCCTCCGGTCGCAAAATGGAATTTCGCCGCAGCTGCCTGAATGGCTGTACCGCCTGACGCGGATGCGCCACCACCAACAGCCCCGCCAATAGCGCTGCCGATACTCCCGACAATCCCCACCATTGCCTGCTTAAGCAGAATTTCTGTCATCATGGACAGCACGGAGCGGGTGAAGCTGCGCCAGTTCTGCTCACTGCCGGTCAGCATCGCCGCCATATTCTGTGCAATACCATCAAAGGTCTGCGTGGCAGCACTTTTTACCTGCGACATACTGTCCGTGGCACTCTCTTCCCACTCACTCCAGCCGGACCTGAGGCCTGCCATCCAGTTCCCGCGAAGCAGGTCTTCAGCCGCCCAGGTCTTTTTCTGCTCTGACATGACGTTATTCAGCGCCAGCGGATTATCGCCATACTGTTCCTTCAGGCGCTGTTCCGTGGCTTCCCGTTCTGCCTGCCGGTCAGTCAGCCCCCGGCTTTTCGCATCAATGGCGGCCCGTTTTGCCCGTTGCTGCTGTGCGAATTTATCCGCCTGCTGCGCCAGCGCGTTCAGGCGCTCCTGATACGTAACCTTGTCGCCAAGTGCAGCCAGCTGGCGTTTGTACTCCAGCGTCTCATCTTTATGCGCCAGCAGGGATTTCTCCTGTGCAGACAGCTGGCGACGTTGCGCCGCCTCCTCCAGTACCGCGAACTGACTCTCCGCCTTCCACAAATCCCGGCGCTGCTGGCTGATTTTCTCATTTGCTCCGGCATGCTTCTCCAGCGTCCGGAGTTCAGCCTGAAGCGTCAGCAGGGCAGCATGAGCACTGTCTTCCTGACGATCGCCCGCAGACACCTTCACGCCGGACTGTTTCGGCTTTTTCAGCGTCGCTTCATAATCCTTTTTCGCCGCCGCCATCAGCGTGTTGTAATCCGCCTGCAGGATTTTCCCGTCTTTCAGTGCCTTGTTCAGTTCTTCCTGACGGGCGGTATATTTCTCCAGCGGCGTCTGCAGCCGTTCGTAAGCCTTCTGCGCCTCTTCGGTATATTTCAGCCGTGACGCTTCGGTATCGCTCTGCTGCTGCGCATTTTTGTCCTGTTGAGTCTGCTGCTCAGCCTTCTTTCGGGCGGCTTCAAGCGCAAGACGGGCCTTTTCACGATCATCCCAGTAACGCGCCCGCGCTTCATCGTTAACAAAATAATCATCCTTGCGCAGATTCCAGATGTCGTCTGCTTTCTTAAACGCAGCCTCTGCCTTAATCAGCATCTCCTGCGCGGTATCAGGACGACCAATATCCAGCACCGCATCCCACATGGATTTGAATGCCCGCGCTGTCCTGTCTGCCCAGGTCTCCAGCGTGCCCATGTTCTCTTTCAGGCGGCGGGTCTGGTCATCAAACCCTTTCGTTGCGGCCTCGTTCGCCGCCTGCAATGCCCCGGTTTCATCGCCGGAACGCTGCAACTGAGCAACATACGCAATCTGCTCCGCCGTCACGTTATGGAACTGCTTCGCCATCGCAATCAGCCCCGACGTCGGGTCAGTGGTCAGTTTTCCGAAAGCCTCTGCAACCTTGTCCACCTCCACACCGGATGCAGAAGCAAAACGCGCGACACTCTGGTTGATGGCATCAAACTGTTCACCACCACGCACACCGGCATTCACCATGGCTGCCAGTGACTCACTCGCCTGGTTAAACGTCAGCCCTGCGGCCTGTCCGGCTCTGGAGAGCGTCAGCATGCGATCGGCAGTCAGTCCGGACTGATTACCGGAAAGAACCAGGGTTTTATTAAACGCTGAAAGCGTGGAATCTCCCTGGTACCAGGCGTACACCAGCGCACCTGTCGCCACCGCCAGCGAGGTGACCCCGACCATCGGCAGGGTGATCGCACCGGCAAGCCCCCTGAACATGGGGATCATCCCGCCGAAGGAGTCCTTCACCTGACCGCCCTGTTGCAGCAGGATCAGCCAGGGATTCTGACCACCGGCAAGCTGCGTGGCGATATCCGTAAACTGTGCGGGCAGGGTTCGCATGGCCGCTTTATACTGCCCGACGGAAATCCCTGCTTTTTGTGCAGCCAGCGCCTGGCGGCTCAGCCCCTGCTCAACGACAGTTGCGGTTTTTCTGGCGTCAGTATCCAGACCTGAAAAATGACGCCTTACCCGGCTCATCTGCTCATCGAAACGGACCGCATCCAGACTCAGGTCAATAACAAGATCACCAACCGGCTGGGACATATCTCACACCTCCCGGAATCCCCGCTGAAGCCATCATTAATGCGGCATCATCCACCATGACATCCGCCACATCCGCAGACGATAAAATATCGCCCCCTCCGTCCCCACCGAACCGGACGCCTCCGGCAAGTCCTGCCGCTTTCTGCATCAGCATTTTGTCCTCATCCGGCCTCTCCACCTGCTCTTCCTCATGCCGGGGGACAAGCAGACTGAAATCAGAGGGATGCATATCCGGATCGCAAAAAAACAGGCTGAGTACAGCGTACGTCAGCCCGGAAAAATGCATATCCAGCTGGGTATCCTGAAAATAATGCGTGCGGTAAAAACGGTGCCAGTCGGCATATTCGGTGGATGTCATCCTGGCAAGCATGGCGCGCCAGTCGGGTCTCCCCATCTCACGCGCCAGTCTGAGGGCAAAGTTCAGCTCACCGTCGAAGACTTTCCCGCAGAAAAATCATCATCAGTCAGCGTGTTATTTTTCGCCACTTCAGTAATATCAGTATCCGGACGAACAGCTTCGATCATCCCGGACAGACGCAACACCACGTCTTCCGCCCGGGCAATGGCATCAGCAGGCCAGGTGGTGAGCACTTCCTGCTCTATCTTCATCACGGCCTCATTCATTGACGGTGACTGCGTTTTCTGTGGATGGTTATGCCACAGGGACATCGCCACCAGAAACGCGCCGGTTCTGACAAGATCTTCCACACTCACCTGCAGGTTGCCGCTGGCTTCAGCCTCTTCTGCCCGCCGTTTCAGGAGGGCAAGATGCTCAATACGCTGCAGCGCAGACAGCTCAGAAAGCGTGACGGATACACCGTTATATTCAAATTGTTCTGTTTTCAGGAACATCGCTTATCTCTCAGCTCTTTAGCCACCCGGCACATTATTAACGGTAATTTCAGCCACCGCAGCAAACTGACCATTACCGGAAATCACAGGGATGCTGACTTTTCCATCCTTAACCCCCGTCACAGTAATCGTCATATCTTTCACGCTAATGGTGGCTTTTGATGGATCGGCGGAAATCGCCCTGAATGTCTTATCCGTTGCATTTTCCGGTTCCACAGTAACGGTCAGGGTGGTTGTTTTCCCTTTTGCCACCGTACCGGATGTCGGCGTCACCTTAATCGCACTGACCGGCGTAATTTTGCTGCGTTCTTCCGCTACAGAAGGTTTACCCACGTTAGTGACTTTCACCGTGCGGGTGATCACTTCTTTCGCCGTCACGGCCTTACCGATACTGCTGACCCAGCCACGAAACACATCCACCGTGCCATTCGGAAAACGGATTTTATAGGCCCGGACATCGCCGCTTTCAAACCAGCCTATAAGCCCTTTCTGACCTTCCTCTCCCGGTTTCCAGGCCAGCGTAAAACTGGTATCACCTGCAGATTTCTGCCCCTGCCCGGTCGCGGTCCAGTCTGCGTCTTCATCATCCAGGTAGTTATCATCGTAGGATTCTGCCGTCATCTCGCCCGGCGTCAGATCCTTCACCTTAGCCAGTCGCTGCCAGTCAGCGTCTGACAACGGGTTTGCATAAGCATCACCCTTGCCGTTGTAAA
Organism: Escherichia sp. E.sYA108; assembly: GCF_011754335.1. Taxonomy (NCBI): domain Bacteria; kingdom Pseudomonadati; phylum Pseudomonadota; class Gammaproteobacteria; order Enterobacterales; family Enterobacteriaceae; genus Escherichia; species Escherichia sp. E.sYA108. Next base: position 2,971,462 of record NZ_JAAQVZ010000001.1, read on the forward strand.
CCCACAGAGTGGTACCGGCACCTTTTACCGGCTCCAGGGGATTTGGTGTTGCCATATCGTCCTCACATCTCGTATGTAATGGAATAAGTCAGATCCGCAGAGCTCCATAACGCCATATCGTCATCACGACGATACTCATAGCCCTGCGTAACCATCGTGGTAATCAGTCCTGCCAGTGCCGGGATCGCAGTCATCGCCGGATAAATCCGGCTTTCCATCCACTGATCAAGCTCTGAATCCGGTACCTGTGCCGGTAAAAACACCTCAATATGCAGTGTGGCCCGCCAGGTATCTGCATCCAGCTCTTCACCGGTATACTCTGCATCCGTCAGATAAACCGCGATCGCAGGAAAATCCTCTTCGTCAAAAACAACGGGGCGACCATCAAACAGCGTCGCCCCGTGTTCATGCTGCTCGAGTGCATCCAGCACTGCAGCACGGATATCAGTGTGTTTCATCGTTTTATCGCAATCCTCAGTTGTTGTTTCAGCGCGGATGCCAGTTCTCCGGGCAGGCGTTCACGCCGGATACGGTCAACATTCTCATCAAACGCCTGTTTCAGTGGGGCCGCCATCGGGATTTTCACCACATCAATAGGGTAACGGTTTTTCCCGGCCACACGCTGCATGACATGCCAGCGACCGTTTTTTAATCGCTGAATGAATGCCCGCTGATACCGATGCTGACCGGCTTTAAGTATGCTGTTCGGACGACGGCCCAGCATCCTGATCCCCAGCTTAATCACTGGAAGATCACCGCGGTTAACGATAATTTTTGCGTTCGGATTTCTGACCGTCGCCCTTTTCAGTCTGGACCGTTCCTTAACCAGTTTCCGGCGTACCTTTGTCTCCCGGGCAACCTGTGATGAAGACTGATTAATCGCCGTTGTGGCCACGCGGTTAATCGTCATTGCTGAAGCCGCCGGAATGGCGTTTTTACGAACCCGGCTCAGATTATCAATCGCCTGATCAAGCCCTTTTATCGCCATAATTTCCCCCTGCGTTTATCGTCGCCGGTTAACAGCGGGTGGTTGCCCACGGTTGAGCCAGAGATAACAGCTTCCCCCGTCATCCGGAGAAACACGATCCACCCAGAACATCTCGCCGTTAATGGTCAGCGTGTCACCACGCCGCACGGCACGCACCGTATCCGTCCGCACAAATAATGACGGGCTGCTTCCTTCAATACGGACCCCGCCACCGGCAAAACCCAGCGACTCCGGATCGTCAAAAACCCCCTGAACTTCGCCGCCACGTTGTGCTCCGGAGGTGAACTGCGCACGGATCCCCATCACTTCAACAATCGTACTGTCCACCCCGGCAAGGGCGGCATCAAAGGCATTCTGAAAATCACGCATAAACAGCCATTCCACCATCAACGTGTGTTTTTGCATCTGAGGACATAATCAGAATCACCCGACCAACATCCGCAAGCTCAACGGATTCCCCCGTTTCACCATCAACGCCACAGAGATGGAGGCAGGTCAGAACTCTGATGCGCGTTAACGCGCCGGATGTTTCCTCACGAACATCATGAGCCGCGGTTTCCCGCTCCCGGATATCCATATTCATAACCTGTACATCATCGCCGGATGACTGCATTTCCTCTTCCCATTCTGCCACCCGCTGCGCTATCTCTGCGGCACTCCCGGATATATCCGGCTCACGCCCCAGAATCAGGGCCAGTTCATCAAGCCGTTTCAGATTTTGCTCTTTCGTTGCCATATCAGCCCCCTGTGAAAAAAGACACGGGGGCATTTCGCCCCCGCTCACGGATTATTTCACCTGTACCACCACAAACTCATCCGGGTCCGGCAACACCATCAGCGGCGCGGACTGCGTCATGGTAAATTCACGGGCGGGATCCCCTACCGTCAGCCAGTGTTTCGGATAACGGGAAGAGGCCACCACACCTTCGGACAACGCCTGAGCATCCTGAATGGCACCGTAACAACGGATCCCATCTGCAGCAGTATTCCCCAGAACCAGCATGCCATCTGGAAGATAACGTTTTTCGATACCGTCTTCTGCTATATAAGACGTTTTCGCCACCACAATGGCCAGATCGCCGTAATACCCCTTGAAGGACACCACTGCGCCCAGATCTTTCACTGCCGTTTCGAGTTGAGAATTTGAACCGCGACGGGTATCCAGTTTTTCGCGGAACAGCTTAAAACCATTCAGAAGACGCCAGACGGTACCGTCCATAATGGCAATATTCACAAGACCGCTGGCCAGGTCGCAGTAGAGGTCAATATCATGTGTAGGATCGAACGTGTCACGATCCTGTTTTGACCACTCCTTACCACTACCCTGAGTGATGTTATTCTTCGTCGACCTGCCAAAATCGACCTCAATTTTCTCGAACTGGTCTCCTTCCATGGTGTATTTGCCATACAACACAGCATTTACCGCCTGCATTTCTTCCACCTGGACAATGGCGTGCTCTTCCTGTTTGAGGTTATCGGTAATGATACGCAGACGGCGGTAAGCCGGATCATTCAGTTGAGATGGATCTTCACCAGGAAGGCGCTCAACCGCCTGCTGGTAATTAAATTCGTGTTTCGGCTTGACGTAGCCCGGACGCAACACGCGGGTTTCACCACCACGATGGCGCAGCACTTTTCCTTCAACGATCGGGGAGACATAGGCCGCCACCGGCGTTTTTCCGGTAATTTTGTCCAGCATCACCTCTTCGGTGTGGAAATTCACCGTACGGCGGAAAAACAGCTCCAGAAATAGCGCACGGAATTTAACTTTTTGTTCGGTATAACCGAGTAACTGGCGGGTCGTAAACAATCCCATAAATCAGTTCCTTTCATTCAGAAATCAGTCAGGCCACCATGGTGGCCTGATAACGTGTTACGGCAGAGCCGCGTGACTCAGGGCTGTGCCGGCAAAGGCATTTGCCTTTTTGTGTTCATCCACACTTTCAGGCCAGTGGATTGCCTCCGTCGCAAAGGTTCCCGACTTGTAATACGTCAGCGCTGTCTCTGTGCCTTCAAGCGGCAGTACCAGTATGCCAACCGCACTACCGGCTTTCTGTCCATCCCAGACCACCAGTTTCCCGGTGGCTTCATCCAGCATCAGGGGCGTCAGAGCCGGTGTTGCAGAAGAAATCCCGCTGCTGCCTGTGGCGGTATGAGCCGGATCATTACCGGCAAAAATACGTACTTCCGCACGCTGTTCAGTGATGGTTTTCGTCACCATTTTGTTAAAACCTCATATTGATGGTCAGCACTGACTTCATGGCATGGCCATGAGCATTTTCACGTCCGCATCACCGTCTGCTGACGTCTGTGACACGCCACCCCGCACCGCTGCCGGTGAATGATTCGCCATGAAATGTTCAAACAGGGCGGTTGTGGATGCAGAGACCGGTTCGGCCTTACCTGATCCCGCAGCCAGCACAGCCCGGGCGTTCTCCACGGTCATTCCCGGGCAGGCCGCCAGTTTTTCAGCCTGCGCTTCTGCCCCTTTTGCCTCATCCAGGGCCATGATCTGATCACGAAGTGAGGGCCCGGCATCCGCCAGTGGTGCAGCCGCCAGGATCGGGCGGGCTTTTTCCACCGTCATCTCCGGCATCGCCGCCAGCGTTGCCGCCAGTTGTTCACGACCGTTCGCTTCTTCACACGCCATAATGCGATCGGCTTCACTCTGCGCGGATGCCACCGGCTGCTGCGGTGCCGCCGCGGCCAGAATCGCCCGGGCCTGTTCAACGCTCATGCCCTGTTGCCCTGCCAGCATCGTGGCAAGCTGTTCACGTCCTTTCGCTTCCTGGCATGTCAGGATCCCCATCACTCGCTGGTTCTCCTGCACGGCGGCTTCCGTTGCAGTTAATTGCGGCATAGTGCCTCCTCTGACATTACTGTTCAGCGCCGTGGCCATCACACTGATGGCATCCGACGCATTGATTAATTCATCCGCCAGCCCGGCCTCAATGCCGGACTGACCTTCAAAAACGGCGGCCTCTGTTCCCGTGACCGCATCCACAGACAACCCGGTATACATCGCCACTTTTTCGGCAAACATCCGGTGCGCCGCATCAATCCGCTGCTGCATGTCCTGGCGAACCTCTGCCGGCAACGCTTCAAACTGATTGCCATCCACCTTGTGCGCCCCGGCATAAATCAGCGTGATATCCACACCGGCCTGCGCCAGATGACCGGCATAGCTGACATGGCTCATCATCACGCCAATGGAGCCGATACGGGATGTCTGGGTAACCAGCCGTCGGGAGCAGGCCGACGCCAGCAGCATGGCTGCAGAACAGGCAGTGTCATTGCACAGTGCCCAGACCGGCTTCTGCTGACGGAGGCGGTAAATCATGTCAGCGCAGTCAAACGCGCCGGCGGCCTGCCCGCCCGGACTGTCAATGTCCAGCAGTACGCCCCGCACCTGGCTATCCGCCATTGCCTGCTGAAGACAGGCGACAATGCCGTCATAGCCTGTCATTCCGGAAAATGGCCGCATACCGCCCAGCCGGTGCACCAGCGTGCCGGTCACCGGCAGTACAGCAATACCGTTCACCACCCGGTAAACACGGGCCGGTCGTTTACCTCCGGCCATGTACTCGTCCGTTTCAGCCAGCATTCCGGGAGCATCAAGCTGTACCTGTTGTTGTGGTACCGAAAGACTTGCTGCCCCCATCTCGCGCCCGAGCGCGCAAAAGAAAACCCGCGCATAGGCGGGCTCCAGAAGCAGCGGTTCATTGAATGCTGCGGCAATAATGTGTGAAAGATTACGTCTCACGTGGTGTTGTCTCCTCTTCCGGCCTGCGACTCTCCGCTATCTGCTGCTGATACGCCTGCGCTATCCACACCGGACGTGAGAGTCCGGCTTTTTCCCGCTCTGCAGATTCCCTGACCTGCTGGCGGAAAATGTCCTGATAATCCTCGCCCATCAGCGCCAGCTCTTTCTCATACGTGCTCAGTCCGGCCTCAATGCGCATCACTGATTCCTGAACCTCCTTGAGCCCGTCAATGGCCATTCTTCCGGCTCCAATCCACTCAGCCCGTGACCAGGCTGATCGCGCCTGATAAAAATCAAAACGTGCCCGTGGCGGACGAATAATCCCCCGAAGAAGTGCCTCTTCCAGCCAGCAGGAAAACATCTGCGTGGCCAGCCGGGACGCAATAAATTTTCGCCGCCCCATAAAATAGCGCCACGACTCATTGGCGGATGCGCGGGCACTTGAATAACTGACCTTCGAGTAATCACGGGACAACTGTTCGTAGGAAACGCCAAGACCGGCGGCGATATACCGCAGCAGCGCCTGTTCAAGCGCCGAAAATCCATTGTCTGAATCCTGCGCGGTCTGAAGTTTCAGATCATCACCGGGGAAAAGGTGCGGAATTTTGACACCGCCCAGCGTCACGCTATTCGTGTCATACCAGGTGGAGAACTTATCCAGAATATTAATAAGCGGATTATCCTTCTGCCCCTGCGGCGCACCGGCGATATATTCAAAGGCCTTTTCGGTATCAAGGTCACTTTCAATCGTCGCTGCATACATCGCCTTCACTATGGCCGACTGAAGCTGTGTTGCCTGCAGGGAATCGAGCATCTTCAGCCGTTCCATAACGCTGTAAAACTGATTGGCTCCACGGGTCTGCCCGTCCTCCACCGGCTCGAAAATATGCAGCATGGCCGGACGCCCGGTGGGAAGTTCACGCGGGATCCGTTCCCATCGTCCACTCCCGGAGAACGGAAAATCATCCTCACAGATATGGTACGCAACGGCACGACCATATCGATCGACCTCCACCCCGGCCCGCAGAAAACGGTTCCCGATACCATGTCCTGGCGTGTCCACCCGTTTCGGACTCACGGCTTTAAAACGCGTACGAAACAGTTGCGTGCTCTCCGGATCCCAGACCGGCTGCACAAAGATTTCGCCGTTAAACGCATGAACGCCCACACCTTCACGAATAAATTCTGTAAACGTGCGTTTCCCTTCCACGTCGATCTCGCCAAACACCCCTTCTGCGTATTCTGACCAGGCCGCCTCCACCTCATCGACAAAACTTTTTGTCGCGGTCTCCCGCATCCCCAACCAGCGCCAGTTCGGGCGGTAGCTGATAAGAAACATATGCCCGACAATGTGATCCTTATGCAGGGCCACCGCATTGGCCGCTATCCCGTTATTGCGCACCAGATCATCTGCCCGGGCATTCCCCAGACGCAACGCGGGCAGCAGGGCCGCATCGGCACTCTGCGCCGGTGGCAACCACTCCGCCATTTGCCCGCCAAATCCTGCGCCGCCCCCGTTGTAGCTGAGGCTCTCCCGAAGCGGAACGCCGTTCACATCAATCAGGACAGGCGTTCGTTTCATAACCTCACTCCCAGCGGACGACGGCGACGGCGGGTTGTCCCCAGTACCAACTCAGCATCATTGATCGCACGGTTAAGCTCATCCAGAGAGGCCGCCGTATATTCAATTCTTCGTCCATCTTTCTGGACAGACACCACCCGTTTACCGGTTAATAAATCAAGGCGCGCCTGACGCAGCGCCTGCAGTTCAGCGACTGTAACCATTCACTCCTCCGGACAGCTTCGCTGCCAGTTCTTTAAGGGTTGGCCGGGTCGTCTCTTCTTCCCGGGATTTTGCCAGTACAGCCAGATCAAGCTGCCAGCGTTGCACGGACACACGTAATGCCGCGTAGGCATACACCAGGCAGTCCAGCGCTTCGTTACGCCGCTTTTTGTTATCCCACAGCAGACGCATCTTTCCTTTTTCCCACTTCTCCACAAGCTCTTCCGCGACCAGTTGCTGCGCCTCTGTCTGCGAAAAAATCTCCGGATCATCAGGAAAACGGATGGCATACGACGTGGCTTCATCCGCAGGCGTGGGCTCGGCTTTCATACGGGCATAGAGAATTTCTTTTGCGGTGTCCGTCCCCACTTCACACAGATAAACGCCCCGCTGATTGCGGGTTTTCGGCATGGTGATCACCGGCTTGCCATAGACAGACGCGCCTTTTACCGGCAGCACACGGAAAACACCGTGTTTTTTTGACCTCTGGTAGACGATTTCACCATCGATCCCCCCGGTGTCCCAGCAGACACGGGAAATGGTCATTTCGGTGCCATCCGCATGGCGGTATTTTTTGTTGATCGCCGCATCCACACGTAACAGCGTCTCTTCCTCATCAGGACGCCCCATAATGATGATTTTATCCACCAGAAAAGCTTCCTCTCCCGGTGCCCATCCCCAGACATACATCTCAAAACGGTTTCGCTGCGAGTCAATGCCCGCCGTCAGATAAACCACCCGGGCAGGCACCGCCGCCGTGTAACGCACAACCTTATCCATCAGCACCTGGTGATCGAGTTTTTCGCCCACGGCCTCTTCCCAGGTCTCGCCCAGCGTGGTGTTCACAAAGGTTTTCAGGCCGTTGGGATCTTTCAGTGCATCCAGCCAGTCATAGACTATCTGTACCCAGGTGGTGAACGGACTGTACGCTGTCCAGATATGGAACGTGATGGAGCGCGGCGGCGGAATTTCATTATCCGCGGCGCTGAAAAACGTCAGACCGTCACGGGTCCACATCCCCGTGTTTTCACAGATCCACCGCCCGTTGCTCTGGTCAAGCTCAGACTGATGGATCACGCAGCCATGATGTTCACAGAGGTAGAAAACGCTTTCGGGGCTGTCCTTCTCCCATTTAAGGCCAAAAGGCGTGGATTCATCGCCAAATTTCAGATACTGCTCCTCCCCACAGTGTGGGCAGGGCACATAAAAACGCATGAAATGCGCCGACTCGTTGGCCGCTTTTTCGATCTGGCAGGTGCCTTTGATTTTAGGCGTCGAGCCGCGAATGGATTTGGGCCATACAGAGCCCTCAATACGTTTATCCCCAAGCAGGGTTGGCGAACCCTCTTTTTCGACATCCGGTTCGAACGAGGAAAGTTCGTCATAGCAGACCACGTCCACGGATTTTTCACGGTAGTTTTTGGCGGCAGCGCCGCCCAGGCACCAGAAACCCACACCCGATGAAAAGCGTTTCAGCGTGAGGGTATTGTCACGATGTTTACGCCCCAGCCATGGAAAAAGGTCTTTCAGACATGGCACATCCCGAATCGTCGCCTCCACGTGAGACTTCATAAAATCTTCAGCGGCAGAATCCGTGGGCTGAAAAAGCAGACTGTTTCGGGATTTATGCTCAATAAAATACCCGACCACCCCCAGCAACATCTTTGTATAGCCAACACGGGCAGATTTAATCAGATTAACAGTCCGGATCTGATCATTCCCCATGCTGTTCATGATGGCGATCTGGAACGGCAGCGTTTTCCATTCTCCCTCACCATATGAAGATTCTTTAGGCAGATAATAATTTTGATCAGCCCATTCAACTGGCGTCACCGGCAATGCCCTTATCAGGGGCTGTAATGCTGTTGTGACAGCACTCATCATATTATTCAGTTGTTGCTCTGATATATTCATCGAGTAAATCCGGTAATTTATCCCCCGCCCGCGCACACTGATTTGCCCCCTTCGCAATAAGGGTTTTCAGATGGTCAAGATGGCGCGGTGTTAAATCAGGAAACTGTCGCTGCATGGATAAAGGGATGGAATCAAGCGTACTGGATAACGCCATTGCCAGCTTGCTGAGGGCAAAAATACAGAACCCGGTATCAATAAGTTTTCCTTTTGACACCTCATTTTTTAACTGCTGTGTAACAGCCTGTTCTGCTGTCAGTTCCCATCTGGCAATAAGCAATTTCTCCTCATAGTCGTCTTCGCTATCGCCATCAGGCACATCGTTTTTACTTCTTCTCAGATACGATATGTAAAAATCGCGCCAGGCATCCAGATCCAGTTGCCCTCGCTTATTCGATATCGGGGCACCCGGCAATTTCTGCAATCTGCGAAGCTGGCGATCGGTCAGACTTAAATGCCTGGCAACTTCAGTCTGCGTAGCCACTCCTCACCTCGCAAAAACTCTCACTTCACAATCACAACAAAACCGGTCATGTCCGGCTTACATGTCTATTTTTTGTGCATGTCCGGTTCACAGAAGACCTCTTTTTTTATTTTTCATATAGTTAACTTGAAGAGAAACCGGACATGGTTCCCGGAAAATTTTCATAAATAGCGAAAACCCGCGAGGTCGCCGCCCCGTAACCTGTTGGATCGACGGAAAGGACCCGAAAACGAGAATAATTATCACTTACAGCAAGAATCGAATCTGATCTATTATGGTGCTTGCTATTATGTGCCGGCACAAGTGCGTCGTTTACCGTCATTTCACACAGAGGCATCATCAAATGAAAATCAGAAATATTCTCGCTATCTCCCTTGCGACATCATCCTTCAGTTGCCTGGCATTTAAATCCTCGCCCAATGTGCTACCAGGACCAACGAATCAACTAACTGCGGTAGAAAGTAAAATTATCGGACATTTTTATGCCCCACACAGTACATTACCCGGAACAACCATCACAGGGACATGTGACGCCTCCCCCGTCCCGGGATGCACCTGTCCGTTTTGTACTATGCTGCGTAGCCAAAACCGATAACATCCGCATTTACCTGGTATTCCATGATGAGTTCACGCAGCGACTGATAGAGGAAGGAAAGATGGTTAGTAAAAGCAAGGCGCATTGCCGCCGCATGCTGCAGGCATTGCAACAGACGAGAGCAGGTATTTTTGACCAGTTGGAAAACTGCCAGCATACTTTGCCCGAGTATATCGCCATCTCATCGGAAACCAGTGCAACTCTTATTCATCGGGTTCCACCAGAGAAAAAGAAGAAATGAACAGTGAGGCGTTGTGTGGCATACAACGCCTTCTTCCATCATTCCTCGTCAGCCATGACAAAAATATAACCGCTGGCTCTTTCATTTTTCTCCTGCTTCCAGCCCCTCTCTACCTGGAAGCATCAAGGACGTGACGGCGTAAAGATAAATTGTCTCTTCACTCCCTGACAGGGGCGATTCTTTTCAAATCGCCATTTCGCCATGGCCTTCACCACTTCATCACGAAACAAATTATGAGGCTCTGAGCGGAGAAAAACGATCCGTGTCACAGTCCCATCAGCACCAATATCGAACTTAACCTCAACCAGCCCCTTGATATAATTTGCTGCAGCATATTCCGGATATCGTGGATACACCGTCACTAATTGCCGGGGCTCATCAGCTTTTTGCTGCGAGCATCCCACTGCCAGGACAGATAACAGAAAAAGTAGTAAAAGGCGTCTTTTCATTTTTATTCCTACGGGTCTTATTCTGACAATATATCCTGTGTTCCAGACTGCCACATCACCACATCCTGTGCCATTATCTGACTCACATTACATACATCGCATCGGGATACAGTAGTAGCACTTTCTGTAATACAGCTTCCTGTTTCTTCCACCATCGCACCGGGATAAACCCGCGAATCATTAACGCGGTAAAAACCCGGTGTGCATCGTTTTTAATTATCCCCGCACACTCGCGCAGAGGAGTCTCCCTGTCGGGCTGCGGTCTCTGTTAATGAGGGAATATAGCGACGATACGGCGCATCAACAAAACTTATTTCAGGCACTGAGTGCGGATATAGTCCTGTGCCCCTTCCAGTTGCTTGTGCATCGTCATCAGCCGCTCTCTGAGGGTGAAATAATCCCGTGTAACGGTGTCTGCCAGTTGGGGGCCAGTTGCATTATCCACGCCGGAGGTGGTGGGGGCTTCACGCACGGAGCCTGGACAGGTGGCGTTGATCCGCAGGCGCTTACGACCAGCGGCAACGTCAGCGCGAAGAGTTTCATTTTCAGCTCTCGCATCGGCTAATTCCCTCGAGTATTTTGCATCGAGCGCAGCAACATCGCGCTGGCGCACCTGCATATCAGTAATGGTTGCGTTCGCCAGCTTCAGTTCACTGGCTTTGTTATCGCGCTGCGCTTTGTAGGTAATCGCGTTATCACGGTAATGGTCTGTTGCCATCCACAGCGCACCACAGGCCACCAGCAGAATAACGATAAACGCGGAAAGCATTCGGTTTATGTTCACCCCAGCAACCCCGACGAAGACAACATCATCCAGGCCATGGAAAGAAAAAGAGCAACCAGCATTAGTGAAAATGAAATGCCGACAATTACACAGAGGATCTTCGCCAGCGTTATGAGTTTGTCTGACATGCTTAATCCTCCCTTCACGATTTCAACGCAATGACCAGTTTTGCCAGCCCATACAGCATCGGGGACACAGCAACACCGACCGCCACCCACTTAATGGCAAAAGCCAGTGCTCTGCTGATGTCATCAGTTACAGGCGCTTTCAGTTCAAGGCCATTTTTCATAGTCAACCTCAACAGAATTCGTTTACACTTCGCCATGTTCTCCCTTGCCTTACTCAAGGTCAGAAACACAAAACCTCGCTTGGTGCCAACAAACGGGGTTTTTACTTTTATTCACTTACGTTTCGCCAGTTCGCAGGATTTCGTGTTATCCGCCCGCGTGAGCAAACCGCATTTTTCAGCAAAATATTCTGCTTATCTGTCAATTCCCCAGCACGCCAGCGCACTCTCCTGGTCGCGACGGGATACCTGACCGTAACAGTTGTTTGAACGAATACGGCAGTCTCTGCCACCGTCCTTAATCCACCAGCGAATCGCTTCGCAGGCACCTTTTCGATCACCTGCATTAATTCGTCTGTAAAACGTCGACGGGAAACACTTACCGGGACCAATGTTGTACGGACAGAATGACGCGATCCCCGCTTTCTGGGGTTCGGTCAGCGGCACTCTGATGTTTTTCTCCACCCACGCCAGCGCTTTATCACGCTCAATGGCGTTAACCTGGTCGCATTTTTCCTTCGACAACTTCATGCCCGGAACGACAGGTTTGCCATCCACCATGATGGCACCACGGCAGATGGTCCAGATACCTGCACCATCACGGTATGCTGTGGTGTGGTTGCCTTCCTTTTCATCCAGAAACTGGTCGAGAATGTCAGGCGCAGGCGCACCAGCGGCAATCAGCGCCAGAACGGCAGCCGACAGGCCGTATTTGATTTTGGTGTTCATGGATATATTAAATATTCAGCCGCTGTCCCTGGCCCACTAAATACGCACTTTAAGATAAGTCAGCCCCGGATGAAGCCAGTAAGCCGGCACTTTTTTAAAGGGTGGAGTATTAAAATCACGAAGAAGAGCCTCCCGCACAATTGCATCCTTATCAGCACCACTGGCCAGCGCTTCAATCTCAGCGGCTACCTGAAGATATCCCATGCAACGGCCAACGCGCTTCATCAGCCCCTGCTTTTTATTGTTCTTCAGGTAATCAATGGCAAATTCAATGAGCTCCTCACTGTGCTGGTGCGATGGAGGTGTTACTTTCCCATTTTCTGAGATGGTTATTTTCCCAGCATCACCGGATACAACAAAGGATGGCCGGTTACACTCCCATTCCAGCTCACTGAAATTATCATTATGAATACTGAAACACTCTGCGAGATTTCTGCTCATCACTTTCCGACAATAATCGTCAAACGCAGCAAACTGCTTTTCATCGCCAGAAGGCACCAATATCGACCATTTCTTATTCAGCTCAACGACGTAGCTCTCCAGTTTTTCAATACGTGATTCAACATCATCTTTTTCTGACCGCAGTGTTGACGGCGGCATCTTCAGAGAACAAGTAATTCTTCCCGGTAGCTTTCCTTTGTAGGTTATCAACACATCCTGCGCCTCTAAAATTACGGGGCGCTTTTCCGGCAACGGTTCGTTCCATTCACATAACCCGGCAGCAACATCCATGAAAAACTGCTTCGCCTGCTTTTTCGCCTCAGCTTCGTAAAACTCCAGCGTGGCACCTTCAGTACGGTCAAGACTAATCGCCACATCTGGCAACAACAGCGACGCTTGCCCGTCACCTTCCGGCTTCACAGTAACAGTAACCTTATCCCCGTAATTATTTATCCCCTTAACAACCAGTTCATATTTTTTATTCATCACTTTACTCTCCCCGCGCCGCCTTACGCCGGTCCTCTTTGATTTTGAAATACAGGTTAGTCAGGTACGTCAGCAGCCCAAACAGCAGACTCCCCAGCACGCCTATTGCCGCCCACTGAGACGGGGAAACCCTGTCCAGCAACTGCAGGAACCAGTAGCCCGTTCCCACCGCTGACGTGGTGTATGACACACCTGTTGTGATTTTTTCCATCTGGTACATACCCCGTCTCCCGTTATCCGGAAGCTCACAACAATATAAAGACCACCGGCACACACCGATGGTCCCTTGCGCAGGCTTACATCATCATGTCGCTGTCAGGTGTGGGTTCACCGCCATCTGAAGCACTCCCGTCACCCGCGATACCTTCCGGCTCCGGAACCGCTGGTACGCCCAGCAGCTCATCCAGAATGGCATCCACTTCTGCATCAAGACGCGCCTCAAGGTTCTGGCGGAGTTTCTGTTTCAGTACGCTCAGGACTTCTTCAGAGCGCAGGACTTCCTTCACTGCCTCAGCAGTGACCAGGGATGTGATTTCTGACATGGGATTTTCTCGTTGAAAGGTGTTGTCAAGAAAGTGACTACGGAATGAGCGGATCTTCGGGTTTGCTTCCGGCTGACTGACTGGCGCTGATTCTCTCAGCGGCCCTTTTATCAATCTGCCTGCGCCAGAAATCGCGCACTGCCCTGTACCCACCCGAAAGAAGATACATAACACAGACTGCCGTACAGAAGTACAGCATCACCTGATGAATAAATGTCATAATTTCTTACCGTTATGGTTGACAATGAGAACTGTTTTCATTTAAAAAACCGATATACGAAAGCATCTTTTCTTTACATTCTCCATTGGGATTACCTCCGCCAGCTTCCATTCCTGCCGCTGGCGGCCTTTTTTTATCATGCCGCGGCATCCGCGTTGTTCACTTCCACCTTCACACTGTCAATCAGCAGCGTATATGTCGCCGCCTTTGATATGCCTGTCAGTTGCAGTTTGTCCGCCGCCCCTGATGCCGGAGATTTCACCAGTGTGAACGGCGTCCCCCGTTTCTCATCCAGTACCGGCGTCACCTGAATGCTGTTGTTTCCGGCAAACTCAAAAGCCAGTGTGTGCCATCCGTTATCAAAGACCCCGAACGTATCCAGCTTCGCATTCGGCTTCTTGTGGTGCATCGCGTTCAGGTTCGTCGCATCCGTCTGCAGGAAGAAGGACATCAGCATGTCGTTGCCTTCCTCTGCCAGCGTCACTCCCTCCGGCAGGGACGACAACTGCCAGTAAATGCCCAGGGCAAACTGATTCGGCACCAGTGAACCCGGCAACTTAAACCGTACGCTCACACGTCCCCCCCTTCTTCAGTAACTCCACTCCCTGTCCGGCTGCATCATGCTCCAGAAACCAGATGTGGTTTTCCGGTTTATTCAGTTGCAGGGCCTTACCTCCCGTAGCCCCCGCATCACTGACCACCGCTTCAGCAATGTTTTTGTTAACATTGTCTCCGCTCGCCGGTTTGTGATAATAGCGCCAGCCCTGTGATGCCAGGTCTTCGCCGGACGCCAGCAGACTCATCAGGGTTCGGTTACTGACCGGGGCTTCCGGCTCTCTCTCCGTACCTTCACCGGAAGGTCCGGTGGGCTTCACCGTATCAGGCTGTTTTCCGGTAATGAATTCAGCGTTTCTCCCGGCATGCACAAGAATCGCCGTTGCCAGACGGTCGGAAATAATCCCACGACGTGCCCATGATCCAAAATGCGTTTTACGGTCGGCCGTCGTCCAGGTTTTGGCGTCCGTTCGACCACCGGCTCCGTAATACCCAATATCCGCAACATCCGGATCTTCTGACGGCTCGTTGGTACCCACATTTCGCCCGTTTTCATCCGTCATAAACGGCACAAAGAAGATTTTTTTTGCGGATTTCGTCTTGTATGCACCATACACCACATCGTATTGCGAAGAATAAGTCTGCTTCCAGTAGTAGGTCGTGTCGCCACAAATCCAGGGAACCGATGACGGAGAGCCCCCGAGACACTGACCTCCGAATTCCGACAGGTCAGAACGATATTTTTCCACCATGGAATCAAACAGCCCCGGCTGAGTGGCGTATGCACCCTGTTTCAAATCAAACTCGCCCTGCATCCAGACCACTGCAAGCAGAATATTTTTAGGGTTGGCCTTCAGTGCGGCCTGAGTACGGGTAAGCAGGTCCTTGTACAGTGGCTTATCAACACCCCAGCGTGCCGAGGTCTCGCTTGCGCCGGTGGATTCGCTGAAGGTACCTTCATCGCCAGCCAAAAATGCAGAACCACCACGGCAGCACGGAACCAGAAGAATACCGGCATTCGCCGGAATAAACGGCAACAATTTCTTCGCGATATGTAATCCCTGCCCCACGCATCCATACTGAGCTGCGCTGGCTTTCGGGTGTGAAAACTTACTCAAATCCTGAACATCATGCAGGCAGTGGTCCGCAGGAATAATGTCATTGTAGTTACAGGACGCACCACCCGGCGTGACAGTGCTGCGACGCGCCAGCTGTTTAATACGCGGGTCCGGACGGTCATATGTCTCCGGCAGCGGAAGCCCTTCACCATACGCCATACCGTTTGACTGCCCGGCCAGGGCAACAACAAAGTAATACTCCGGGTTGCTGGTGGTGCTGATAACTGCGCCTTCTCCATCCGACGGCTTCACCACCACAGGTGTGGTGACATCACCTTCCGCCGCAATGGCCTGCATCAGGGTATAAGGCGTGATGGCCACCGGACTGCCAAATGGCTGCCACCCCTCCTTCAGTTTTTGTGTCAGTCGTTTCGCAAGGTCTGACGGCGATGCCGCCCTGACAACATCATAGTGTTTAAATGCCATGGTTCTTTCCACCATCTGAAAAATAATTCTTTAAAATACCTGACATGTAATACAGAAAAAACACAAAACCATACCTTAAATAAAAACCTCATCATCAAGCAGATATGCATGGATAAACTACAAGACGAGATATAAACCACCCTGCATTTAAATAAACAATAAACAACATCAGAAAAATAATTCTGCTCTATGGTTTACATTCAAAAATATCATTTATACTTTTCAGAACATCACCAGCAAGACATAAACAAGGAAACTAAATGAAGTGGATTGTGATTGATACAGTTATCCAGCCATCATGCGGAATATCTTTTTCAGTCATATGGAGTAAAATAAAATTAATAATCTGGTATCAATCGGATGCTTTCTTACCTCCTGAAAGTATATTTACACTGACTCACACAGGTATCATGCTCAATAACAAAGTGCTACCTTTAACCATTTACAACGTAGTACCATTCAATAAAACATTCTGGAATTTAATCAAAAACAGCCAGGAATGTCCTACAAATACAGATAACGTATTGAATGAATGCTTTAATAACCGTTGCACTCTGCAAATATGTCCTTATGGACTAAAACAACAAAGTCCATAAGGAGTTTACTCACATCTGACAAAATCAATATAAACAGCCCCTCCGGAGAGGGGCTGGAGAGTGGCGCTATGTGCCATTGCATGATGCCGGGTGCCTCCCGGTGAGTTCAGTATCAGCACCTGAACCCGCACAGAAAGGATAAGGGTCGGTGACAAAACACCAGTTGCTGATTGCCCCTCCGCACAGGGGGATTCACCATGCCAGTTTCTTTTAACAAACTCCCCGCAAACCAGACAACAGTCAACCGCCTGAATTGTGAGGTATTTAAAAATTTCTCCAGATAACTGATACCCGGCTAACAGTCTGGCGTTTTCTTTTTCAGCAACGGGAAAGCAACAACCACCACACCCACCAGCCGCCCATTTACCACAAATAAAAAAGCCTTCAGGACTGAAGGTGTCTGTAACAACCAAACTGATAGTCTGCCAGACCCGCCATAACAAGCTGGGTCAGTATTAACTGGCAGCGTTCGCGTGAAAGGTAAGTATTCTGTGCAATCTCCCCGACTGTCGCCGGTTCGGTGACGCTTAACTCATTAAACACCACTCTGGCGGTTTCGGTCATATCCTGCTGTTTTAGCATGTCTTTTTCCCTTTTCTGGTTAACGTAACATACCAATAACTCTAGTCGGAAAAGCCAGCAAGCTGAAAGACCGGTATTCGCAACCACCAGCGCGTTTAATGTTCTGTGCCGTTTTTCAGGCATAAAAAAACCCGCAAAAAGCGGGCTCTTTCAAATGTCCATGTCTGCTATTCGCCTCGTGGTACAGCTTTGCGAAGCGTACCGGAATTGAAGCAGTTTTTACGTCAAAAAGCAATAACTTTTTTCTCTATACCAAAAGCCATAACCATTGGTTTGTACAAAATAAATTCTGCCACCTTTAGCCAATGCTCAATGCGTCTTTCACAGGTTCTTAAACTCCATTCCGGGTGTGCATCATTCAGCAGTTCAGCCATTTTGCGCTTAGTCATCCCCCGCCCCACATAACGCTGACTCAGGACATTGAGCAGCCCGGGATAGCCTGCCAGGACTTCACCAATAACCCTGTCGATTATTAACGCCTCTGAATCGGTACAATGTGCCAGCCAGCTTTTTTGATTGCCGTTGATCATATCCCGCAAAAAAGCCTCAAGTTCAGGTTTGTCCAGACCAGCTTTTTTCATCCTCCGGAGCGCCTCGTTAATTGCCGTTTTTGTCAGCTTTTTAGAGGTCAGTAATTGGTTGAACATATTTCCCGTCTTACCGCCGCCAATATACGACCACCGCCCCCACATCCGTAATTTCCCCTGGATCCAGACTGCTTCCAGCGTTTTTAGACGTAAATGCTCGCCGCTTTTGCCTGTAATTTCCGGATATATCATATTTACGCTCACTCACTCTCAATTTTGTAAATCTTCACACCCAGCCGTCCACCAGATACTGGCTGACCACCTACAATATTGATTTCATCAAACTGCTCATCGTCCATTAACACTCCCGCATGCGTCAGCGCATCCAGCGGTGCTTTCAGGATATTGTCCAGGTCGCGACGACGCTTATCCGGTGGCTCTGCAATCACCTTTATCGCCAGCCTTCCGGACAGGCTTAATTTCAGCCGCTGCTGGCGAACAATAAGCGCCACAGCCCGGCGATAACGCTTTCCCTCCTCCGAGATAAAATATGTGCTGCCACGGCGTCGCCAGTAAGTGTTCACCGTCGGCGGGTAAGGTAAAACCAAATCTATGAGCATCAGTCACCTCTTTTACCCAAGCACGCCAGTTGCAAAGGCGTGATCAAGAAAACGAAAAATTAAATCAACCTGAGAACCATGCTTTTGTTCGAACGCCAGAGGATCCGCATGAAGCTCGTTGTGATGCTCCCGACACAGCGGTAGCGTGAAAATATCGTGAGATTTTGTCCCCATTCCGCCCTGACCATGACCAATCAGGTGATGGGGATCGTCGGCTGGCTTACCACAACACGCACACGGCTGTGTCTTCACCCAGCGTTTGTATTTCTCGTTAACCCAGCGGCGACGTTTAGGTCGTTTCATGAAAGATTCCGGAGACTCAGGATCAACGGCAATGCTGACCACCGTCTTTTCCTGTGGTGGGTTCTGTTGCTGGTGGGCGTGAGGCAGCGGCGCAATATTTTTTGTGCGCTGTTTCAGTATGCTGGTGGCGGTCTGCTCTCCCGGTACGATGTCGCTTTCACGGTACATTGAGCGGATTTTTTCCGCACGCAACCCCAGCGAACGACGTAATACCACTTCCGGTAGCGCGTCCGCCACCTGATTGCGGACCGCCCACCAGGATAATTCAGCCAGAGATAATTCACGCTCCTGCGTACCGCTTATTGCGTGACCGATGACGTCAATCATCCATGCTGACAGGTTTTGATGAGCAAGTTGCTCGAGTGATTCGGATGTCTGGTCACGCAGCTGGTTGTCGCAGTGCCAGCACAACACCATTGCGCCGGTACCATAACGGTGAATGACGGTTTCGCTGTGATGATAATCGCCGTGTGGCCACTGGCAGGATTTAATATGGCGCAACAGCCAGTCAGACAATGCACCAGCACCACCAGCAGCACGAATCACCCGTGCGTTACTGAAAAACGGCAGCAATGTTTTGTCTTCCACCAGCGGCTGGCGAGCGCCAGGAACGACCCCGGACGGCAGATTACGCATGCTTTTCGGTTCCGGCTCCACCAGTAACCGGGTATTGTGGAATACCGGCATGGATTCACGGCCCGGCTTAACGATCACCAGCCCGAGTTCCGGTACCAGAACAGATCGAAGTAATACCCGCACGTTACCTCCAGATGCGTTGCTGGAATGTGCGGGACGGACGCGGTGGGCGTTCGGAGTAAGGAAGCCTGACGGAGATTATCCAGTGACGATAATCGAGGCTGAGGGCTTTCTTAATCTCGTATCCGTGTCTGCGGTAGCACTGAATTAGCCACTCGGCCTGTTCTTCAGTGCATGGGGGATGCTGGAACCAGTCAGATTTGAAAGTGCGGGAACACCGCCCGTGCCTGCTGGCAAAGACGGCAGAATCATCAGAATTGTGTAATTTGGTATCGTGCGCCATCGGTTGTCTCTGCTGGCGCAGCAGGTGCCAGTTGTTCAGGCTGGCGTGCGAATTGTAAACCAGAATGCCAGGAAAAAACAAAACCCGCCGAAGCGGGTTAAGTGCGGGTGCGTTGAGGATGCCTGACACATCAGAGGTGGCGAGGGATTCTCCCCCGCCTGGTCTCTTACTCCTCAGGTTCGTAAGCTGTGAAGACAGTGACCTCCGTCTGGCCGGTTCGGATTCGTACCTCGCAGAGGTCTTTCCTCGTTACCAGTGCCGTCATTATGACGGTTAAACAGATGACGATCAGGGCGATTAACATCGCCTTTTGCTGCTTCATAGCCTGCTTCTCCTTGACCTTTCGGTCCGTAAGAGGCTAATCTCTATGTGTCGCATAGATATGGCCTCAGATTAATGTTAAGCGTCTTGCAGGACGCGTAATGTTAACTGGGGCTTTTCTCTATCTGCCTTTTGGTGTTCATGCCTGAGACAGATAGCCTCAAGCACCCGCAGTCATTCTACTTAACTAAGATTTCCCCGCAAACCGTTTTTGTCCGGCACAGTAAATATCCAACTAAACCAATGGCGTTCGCTGTATTTACCGCCAGTATTCAATGCACATGACCGCCATGAACACCCCTAAAAAAAGGGCATTTATATGTCCAAACATTAATATCAAAACATCAATTTTTTCCATATACCTTGCTGTGAAGATGATGGGCATACATGATGCGAACAACCAGAACGCAACAAACAAAAACTGCAATGCGTTTTTCATTATTCCCCCTACAATCAATGTGCAATAACATTTAAACACACCTCAATTTGGCCGGACATATAAATATCTAAACCAGAAAAAATCACTTACATAGCGTTACAAACTCTTTAGTCTAAATATTCATCGTAAAACATCCTCCACGCTTATCAGTCCATTTCGTTTCAGGTAATCCATCGCCTTCTCCGGTAATTTGCAGTCCGGCTGAGCTTTTTTCAGTTGACTGACCAGTCGTTTAACCCACATTGTTAATTCGCTAACCTGATTGCCGGATGCTGGTGGATTGTCGGCTTACCCAGAATGGCAGCGCAGCAGGCCTCTCTGAGCACCCAGTCAACAGCATCCTTCCATGCTCCTGTTTCGACTGGCGGATTCTCACGCTTTACCTGTTCATAAAAGCGCACGGCTTTAACCAGTCCTTCTGATGTCACCGGGACTGGCGGGCCGATGAATAAGGCCTGAATTTCATAGTTCGGCCTGTCGTTACAATCCTCTTTTGTCGGTACATATTTCCAGTCACCAGCCCACGGCTTCCCCTGAAAGTCTGTAACGTCTTTTTTCACGTAGCGATATCGCCATGCAACTGGTTTTGCCTGCCCTGCCGTTTCATGCCCTTCCTGATAATTAATCTCGCTCATTCATCGCCCCACTCATCACAATATGCTTCGACCGGAGTTTTTCCTGCTTCATAATCATCACGCCATGCTTCAGCATCAGCAGCACTGCCACCACGTAACTCTGCATAGTCCATTAACAGTTCATGCCATGCTTCAAAACTGACGTTGTATTTAGTTGAACCAAAATCAGCCATTTTGCTCTTCCTCTTCGTCTTTTATTTCGTGATATGAGTAATTGCAGTAGTTAAAGAAAATATCTTTTGCTTCGTCATGTATTTCATCAGGCGTCGCATCATCATCCACTTCGAATTCATCCTCGAAATCTCCACCGGCTATTCCCGTTTCAATAATTATTTTAAACTTTCGCATTTAACTACCGCCCTTTCGGGCGGCCTCCTGATGTTCTGAGGGTGCAGAAATCCCTCCGGTTAAGGATTAAATTTTTAACAGAGCTAAATTTAATTATTCAGTTCTGGATTTTGTCGCCCTGCGTATCCGCGCTTTCGCGTTACGCTCAATCTGAATTAGCTTTTCTATATTTTTTCGCCTTTCCCGCTCCTCCTGGCGCAAGTGCCTTACATCATCTGCCAGTCTGGTTTCTCTTTTCGCCACAGAGAGCATCCAGTCAAATGGCTCCACAACTGCACCGCAGATTTTACAGCGGACCTGACGCTCTTTTTCGTCAACCCGGACAGAGGCGTGATGACAATATGGTCTTTCCGATGGCTCATAAAGAAAATTAACCTGATTACGAGGGTCATCCTCTTTTACCGGAAATAAAACGATATTGCTTAACTCATCCTCTGGTTTTATTTCCATGCTCCTCTCCTTTGATGCGAATGCCAGCGGTAATTGAAGCCTGATAGCTAATTTCACTCACAGTACCGCCTCCTGAAAATTTAATGAACAATTCAATACGTTCTTTGGTAATAGTGGTCATGTGTTACTCCTTAACCCGCAGTGCTTTCAACTGATGAGGGGAACAAAATCTTTTCATCAAACCCTGCATTCATATCATGAACAGCAACACACCAATCCATCGACGAACGATTATCAAGAGCCTCCATGATTTCATCCATGCGGCGTAGGTCATACAGGTAAATGCTTTTATCGCCAATGGTGTAAAAGCCAATTTTTTTCGGTGATGGACAGCGATCAAGAACTTCCTGTAATTCGTTCAACCATGCCCGTTCTTTTTTTGTCAAAGTTGCCATATCAGTTTTCCTTATACGGATTAATTTTATTGTGCAGTGTGTTGAACGACGCCCATACAACGTCGGTATACAATTCAGTAACTGGCTCAATTATTTTCCCGATTGCCCAGACAAAAATTAGAGGGGATATCGGTATCATCAATACGATAAACAGAATGAGAAACAAAAATTCTGTTGCCCTACTTTTTTGCGGATATTCTTTTCTGAATAATGTAGTCATTTCTTACCGCCCTTTCGGGCGGCCTCCCGACATTAATCGTTGTGGTAACTCATGGCTTCATTTGCAGCATCAACCGGATCAACCTCCCACCAGCAATAATTTGGTGCGTTTCCTTCAGGTGTCCACGGTTCTAATTCATTTTTTGCCACATTCTCGTCGCCAGTAATTTTAAAAATCTGCTCAGAGAATTTTTTCACCCACTCGTTATATTTTTCAGTGTTAATAATTTTCTGTGTATTTGACATAGATATACCTCCAGTTAAGGATTAAATTTTATTTACAGTGCTGAACTTAATTATTCAGATTTGGATTATGCTTTCTCTTCACGAAGTTCCGATTGTTAATTTGGCTCACAACAGCACCTTCTGAAAATTACCCTGATAGAAAGCCAGTACACGCTGCATAGCTTCGCTCTTCCGGCACTCGCTACAGATTATGTTTTAACGCCTGTCGTAGCGGCGTATTTCTCCGTCTGGTAATGACCAGATAAGGTCAGGATCAACCACAGATGGTTTCTTCAGATTTGCCCTTGAGAGTTTTTTGCGGGCGTTTTGCCAGTCCTTACGCGCCTGTTCAGACGGGAATAACCCGTAACCAGAGTTGTATACATCGCCACTGGCAACCAGCTCTCTGGCGAGAACACTCATCAGATATCTTGTCGCACCTGTCTTGGCTTCCAGTTGCCGCAACGTCTCGCGACCGCTCAGACGTACAAGTTCAACAACCTGCCCTTTAATTTTTTCCCGCTCTTCTTGTGTAAATACTTTTGCCATAAGCGCCTCCGGCAATCACTTTTCCGATACAACACGGCGGGAAGAATCAGTAATCTGTCGAACAATATCCCGGTGCTTGTTCAGCTCCCGCAGCGCGGCGCAGACTCGCTCCCACTTCTGAACATCACTTTTCGCCCTGCGCAGCGCCAGGTTTGCCCTGCGAAGGGACGGAAAAATCAGCTCATCTGCTTGCGTTTCGGTAAACGATGGCAACGGCTGCACAATGTCCGCCACAGTTTCTGTTTTAATTTCTTCCTGTGTTGCGGCTTCCCGGACTGGTAACGCAGCACCTGCTGGCTGAGGAAAGGCCTTACCATCACTTTCCGTTACCAGAGCGGCTTTCGGCTCTGCTGGTAAATTATCGCCCGGCATGCAGTAACGAAATTTACCGTTCTGATTAACGCGTGCCAGCCGCCCCGTTGCGGTTACCACCGCCAGCGTGGAAGCAACCTTGCGAGTACTGACACCGAACTTACCCGCCAGTTCCTCACACGTTTTAGCCCCATCCTGACCGATAAACTCAATCATCATGTCTGCGGTAACTTTTTGTTCGACCTCCCCGGTCAGCATATCCTGTGCTTCAGATTTTACTGGCCGCTCTTCGGTTACCCGGGATTCACCTTCGCCAGCTAGAAACCAGGTGTGACCAGTTTTATCAACGACGCCTTTTCTTTTGAGTTCCCACAGCTCGTTGACAGCCTCTTCACGACTGATTCCAAGGCGAGCTGCCACCACATGTGAAGAGGCTTTTTTCAGTGCTTTCAGTGCGTCAGATACGGTTTCCATTAAAATTTCCTCCGGACAAAATTACTTCACAACCCTCATATTGCTGACATTTGGACGCCAGCTATCCCAGTTAAACGTCACCCATCGACCACCGTTCATGGTCATGCGGTCCATAATCCTCTCACCAAGAAGCGTACTCATTGCGGCATGATTCAGGTTTGTTAACATCCCGACACTGCACAGTGATGCTGTCCGGCGATCAATTATCTGGTGCAATACCACCTGCTCGTTTTTCGTCTCCCGCTGAACGCCTATTTCATCCAGGACCAGCAAATCAACCCCGCAAAGCTCCTGTAAAAATTTTTCCCCGGATTTGCCGTTGTCGTAACTGTCATGCAACACGCTCATGACGTCAGACACGGTGACGATAATCACGCTGCGCCCCTTCACCATCAGCCGGTTGCCCATCGCCGCTGCAAGGTGATTTTTCCCGGTGCCGGTTTTACCGCTGAACACAAAATTCGTGCACCCGGTCATCAGTTCGTCAGCTATGGATTTGGCCTGGCTCAGCGCGTATTTTTGCCCGTCGTTCTGCACCTGATAATTTGCAAACGAGCATTTGCTGTGCAGAGGCTGGATGCCCGAACGATTCAGGATTTTTTCCACCCGCAACTGGCGATTCTGGCGGTTAATCTCCTCGCTGCGTTTTCGTCCTTCAGCAAGTTGCCATTCCCGCCACTCCTCCACCGTCCGGTACGGTGGAACCGACCCCTGTGGTGCAAGTCTGCGAATACGTTCAAGAACCCCAACTGCCGCAATGTTTTTCATGACACGTCACCCCCTGAATCCCGGCGGTATTTCAGTGTCCGGTTCAGAAATGTGATTCACGCAACGCTGCGCAGGCGAACGCCCCAGGCGGATAACCAGTTCATCCCATTTTTCCCGGAGTTTTGCCGGACTCATGATGTTTTTTACCCAGAACGAATCCCGCTGGAGACGCCCAAACATTTCACAAATTTGTCTGTGAGTTCTGCCATCCAGCATCCGCATTGTGCGAACGTCATTGGCCCATGCTGTCCAGTTGGGTTCTTTCGGTCTAGTGATCTCGCCATCATAGCTGGCCGCCTGCTCGTAAAGACTCACGATTCGTCCCCAGATCCACTGTGCGCACACCAAATCTTCCTGACTTCCCCACTGGCGTTTTTTCGCACTGAACACAACCGCGTCAGGGTGTCGGGTTAAAAAATCCTGTTCAGCCGTCTGCGGGTCCGGTTGCGAAGCGTCCGGACAAGAAGATCTTTTATCTGACGGATCAGGTTTTAATACTGACGGATCGGGGTCAATCATCGCCCCCCTAATCGGCAGTTTTTTATCAACAGTTGATCCATCAAAATTTGACGGGTCAACCGTTGAGGGGTCAATATTTGACGGGTCAACTGTTAACGGGTCATTTTTTGCCGGGCTAATTTTTCTTTTCGGTTTATATGACTCACGCGCCGCCGCCGCAGCTGCTTCGAGTTTTTCCACATTAAGCCGATAGATATTGCTTACATTACGCCCACCGACCTTACGCTCTTCCTTCGTCAGCCAGCCCTCTTTCGCCAGTTCTGCAATAGCCGATTTCACTGTGGATTCACTTCTTGCACCGATCTGACGCCGGATAGTTTCAATGGCAGGCCATGACACACCCTCGTCATTGCTGTAGTCTGCAAGACGGGCCATAACCGCCACCCTGGATAAGATCATGCCGGTGAAGGCGCACCCTTCCCAGACAAGACCATGAAGCTTGCTGCTCATAAAACCCCCGAACACCGTGCTTTTAGTGCATCACCACAGCATTCCCTGCCGGGCCGCCGCGATTCATCTGGTCATACAAAACAACCGCTGACGCAACAAAATCATCGACATCCTTCACCAGCCGATCCCTCCGTTCGACGATCTCACGGTAATATTCAGAACTGTGGCTGCGCATACGGGCCACCAGCAAAGGCGGCATCGCCTTTTCGATCGCCGGTAACAGAGCCTGCATTTTTTCAACAGCATCAGGGGTGTCTTTATCCAGCCAACGGAAAATTTTCTGGGTATTACGGGCCAGGGCTTCCGGATGGCTGTCGTCATACAGTTCCGGGAACGTCATTCCCAGCTCGAAATACGCTTTGGTAATTTTCGCAGCCGGTACTTTTTCGCCGTCCGGATGCGCCCAGACATTCATCGCCATGCGGATGTGTTCATGCTTGATTTTCATGAATCAACTCCATCAGATAAGCATGTACTACAATCACCTTCAGCATGAACTACATGTGTTTGCCCCAAACGAATGCCGCTCGCATACTCAGGCCAAATAAGCTCCCAATCATGGGGTCGTAGCTCCGCCCTACTTACTTGGCCTTCCGTCGCAGATTCGATCATAAGGGCGCGGGTTGGAGATATAGCTGTTCGTCCAGACGCCATTTGCGATAAGTAAGATGGCGATACACCAAGTCTGGCCGCGAATTTCTTAGCATCACCAACCCTTAATGATTTAATAAACTCTTTTAATGTCATACCTTCCTCGGTTTAGTGTTTTTTTGCGAGTTTAGTGTTTAATAAACCATTAAGTCAAGTATTTGCTTGTTTAGTGATTACTAAAGATAATTACCACATGCAAAAAAAAGAAATTCGCCGTTTACGTCTCAAGGAGTGGTTTAAAGATAAAACTCTGCCACCCAAAGAGAAGAGCTACCTATCTCAACTAATGAGTGGGAGAGCCTCGTTTGGAGAAAAGGCTGCCAGAAGAATAGAGCAAACATACGGGATGCCGGAAGGGTATCTGGATGCGGAATACGCAGAACAACCGGGGGTTTCTCCACCACATGCAGGGTTAACGTCTAATCAACTGGAATTATTGCAGATTTTTTCAGCCTTCCCTGAGGATGAGCAACGCCAGATAATCAGCGAGTTAAAGCAGAAAAAAGAATCAATGGAAGATCTCATAGCGAGATGGATTGCGGCGCAAAAATGCCGCCGCGCCTGAGTTATAAAACCGGAGGAAACATGAATAGAGCCCTTTCACCAATGGTTTCTGAATTTGAAACCATTGAACAAGAAAACAGTTACAACGAATGGCTGCGTGCGAAAGTAGCAACGAGCCTTGCAGATCCGCGCCCAGCAATTCCCCATGACGAAGTTGAGCGCAGAATGGCAGAACGCTTTGCTAAGATGCGTAAGGAACGGAGCAAGCAGTAAAATGTTACCCGTGTTATGGCTTGAAAGCGCAGATACCGACCTAGATGATATAACTAGTTATATTGCTCGTTTCGACATAGATGCGGCTGAACGCTTATGGCAGCGATTAAGGGGTTGTGTGCTGCCGTTATCCGAACATCCGTATTTATACCCACCAAGCGACAGAGTACCTGGCTTGCGTGAGATTGTAGCCCACCCTAACTATATAATTCTATACCGCGTAACAACATCAAGCGTTGAAGTAGTAAACGTGATCCACGCAAGACGCCAGTTTCCCTAACTTTCACTACCAATAGAAACATAACAACCGCAACGACTTTATCAAAAGCGTTGTGTTTGTTATGCCCCGCGGTTTAGTTTTTACTTGACTTAAGTTTAATGTTTATTAAACTAAAAATACCAACCCACCCCGCCCCACAGAACGCAGGGAAATACTTCGAGTTACCCGGCAGTGGTCAGGGGTTAAGTAGCCAGCCCGAGGCGTATGAACATGACGGCGGGAACACTTTGTATAACAGCGCAGCAGGTTTTTTGTTCCGCTACCCCGGCGTTAAGGGGAAATGAGGTCAACATGGATACGCTCAATCTTGGCAACAACGAATCTCTGGTATGCGGTGTGTTCCCTAACCAGGACGGCACCTTCACCGCGATGACGTATACCAAAAGTAAAACGTTTAAAACCGCAGCTGGTGCGCATCGCTGGTTAGCAAGAAACACTGACTGATGAGGTTGACGATGGAATTTAAAGATTTACCTCCTTCAATCCAGGAGATTGCAGCACACACACTTCGTCATCGTCTGAACGAACTTGAATTGGAATCGGTAACAAAAAAAGACACTGATAATATGGCTCGCAATGTGCGCGATGCGTTTACTGGGCTGTTTTCAGATACAGCTTTAAATATCCATGGCACAGAGGATACAGCAAAACAATTTGCAGAAAAAGAAGTGGAAGATCCCAGTTCAAAGAGCCAGAAACAGCCAAACAACCATGAAATTAACGAACTGCTTCTGGCAACAGGCTTCATAAATATTAACGAATATGAACGCCGTAAAAAAATGTTATCTGATTAATCCATCAAGATATCTTTTTAGCATCAGCGTTTCTACGTTATTAAAACCATCAGATTTTAACATAGCTTCGATTCGCTGATTTAAATTGCCAACTAACTGTTGATACTGAGTAGATGGAAGCATGTGTACCAGCTCCTTGAGAACACAATAACATGCACCAAGTTTTAACTCCTGCTCTGACATTTTATCCTCCATTGAGGTTACTGGTTGAGAATGGAGACCTCTCGTGACAGCGTGTGGTCGTGCGCCGGACACGGATAAGAATCCGGCACTGACAGTTTACTGAAAGGATATTTCCCTGAAAAGTCAGACCATAACGCGAAAGCGTACGGCGAGGTAGCTGGTTCATAGATAGCCTGTCGTTAAATTTTCGTCGACCGTGCGCTTCCGGTTGTGGCAATCCGCGAAATGGCGCGGCGGTAAGTATGGCGGGGTTATTCCTTCCCCCGTTGAGGACACCGGGTTGTCAGGTTGACCATACGCTTAAGTGACAACCCCGCTGCAACGCCCTCTGTTATCAATTTTCTGGTGACGTTTGGCGGTATCAGTTTTACTCCGTGACTGCTCTGCCGCCCTTTTTAAAGTGAATTTTGTGATGCGGTGAATGCGGCTGAGCGCACGCGGAACAGTTAAAGCAGTAAGGCGGTCTTTTACTGGCGTAACGAGCATCAACTAACCCGGCGTTAATTGTTAACTGGTTAACGTCACCTGGAGGCACCAGGCACTGCATCACAAAATTCATTGTTGAGGACGCGATAATGGAAACGTTATTACCAAACGTTAATACGTCTGAAGGTTGTTTTGATATTGGTGTTCTGCTCAGTAACCGGGAGTTTACTGAAGATGCCATTAATATGAGGAAATATGAGCCTTATCTGCTCAATGATAATTCCATACTTTCCCGAATTGCTCTTCTTGAACTTGGTATTTTCGGAGAGCGTCAATGACTTCAGCATTTGCACTGATGATGACGGTTTTTCTTATAACGGGTGAATCACAGAATGTGATTACCGGAATTTATGCCAGTAAAGAATCCTGCCTCCAGGCAAGAGACGAGCAAAAAATTTCTGGTGAATGCCTCCCGGTAAAAAAAGTATCGCTGTACCTGAATAACGAAACACCGGCTGGATAACCCTCCAGCCATATTAACACCATACCAACGGATTAAAAATGCCAGCAATGGCAGGGATTTGTTCACCCTTAAATCTGTAATGAGGTTTATCAATGAGCACTGATAAAGAAGAATTTGCGCTATATTGCGAAGCAAAAAATGACAAAGTCAGAAAACGTCTGGGAATTAAAGGTGGTTTTTACTGGACTACAGCAAAAAAATTATCTGTTGCCATCTCCCGCTGCATTACCGCAATGGATGACAACGATTATGATGAAGACGACTTTAAAAAACCCGTTCGCGTCCATTTACCCGTTGTGAATGACCTTCCACCTGAAGGCGTGTTTGATACCGAATTCTGCAACCGATACGAAAAAGGCGGGGAAGATGGCATTACAATGGTATTTATCGCGCCCTCTCCCTCCGTGCAGGAGAAACCAGCCAGTACTGACAATACCAACGTCAACGGCGAAGACATGACGGAGATTGAGGAGAATATGCTCCTGCCGGTTTCTGGTCAGGAGCTGCCCATTCGCTGGCTTGCGCAACACAGCAGCGAAAAACCAGTAACGCACGTTGCACGGGAAGAACTTCAGGCATTACATATAGCACGGGCGGAAGAACTGCCGGCTGTTACTGCCCTGGCCATTTCTCACAAAACAAAGCTGCTCGACCCGCTGGAGATTCGCGACCTTCACAAACTGGTACGCGACACTGACAAAGTTTTCCCTAATCCCGGTAATTCAGACCTGGGACTGATAACTGCTTTTTTCGAGGCATACCTGGACGCTGATTACACTGATCGGGGTCTGCTGACAAAAGAGTGGATGAAAGGAAATCGTGTTTCGCGTATCACCCGTACGGCTTCCGGTGCAAATGCCGGTGGCGGGAACAAAACCGATCGCAATCCGAATTTAGTACACACCTTCGATGCGCTGGATGTGGAGATTGCAGCAGCCACACTTCCGATGGATTTTAATATTTATGAAATTCCGGGCAGCGTTTATCGTCGCGCAAAAGAAATCGTCCTGAAAAAAGAAAGTCCGTTCAGGGAATGGTCCGCAGCACTTCGCGCAACCCCTGGTATCCTGGACTATTCCCGCGCAGCTATTTTTGCACTTATCCGAAGCGCCCACCCTGAGTTTTATCACTACCCGGGGCGCCTTCAGGGGTATATCAATGCCAACCTGACAGAAACTGATCACGAGAATCCCACAGCTGAAACGCTCATGGCTGCCCGGCATACACCGGAAAAAGATATCCTGGAAGAAATTAACGGCGGACTGGCTGCTGAGTGCAAAACAGAAGAAGAAAAAAATGATGAAGATAACCCGCAACCATCTGGCGCAATGGCAGATGAACAGGCAACGGCTGAAACAATGGCAGCGGATACAGTTGAACATCATCAGGACCCGCAGCCGCTGGATGACAAGTCACAGGTAAAAGTTACCGCTGACGAAGTAAACAAAATTATGCAGGCAGCCAATATCAGCCAGCCTGACGCCGATAAGTTGCTTGCTGCCTCTCGCGGAGAATTTGTTGCAGGGATTAGCGACCCGAATGATCCGAAATGGGTAAAGGGGATTGAAACCCGCGATTCTGTAAACCAGAACCAGCAAGAATCGGAACAGAACGACCAGAAAGCGGAACAAAACAGCCCAAATGCGTTACAAAACGAGCCAGAAACGAAACAACCTGAACCAGTAGTGCAACAGGAACCGGAAAAGATCTGCACCGCCTGCGGTCAGACCGGCGGCGGCAACTGCCCTGATTGTGGCGCGGTGATGGGCGACGCAACATACCAGGAAACATTCGATGAAGAGAATCAGGTTGAAGTTCAGGAAAATGATCCGAAGGAAATGGAAGGCGCTGAACATCCACACAAGGAGAATGCTGGCAGCGCTCAGGATCACGCCAGCGATAGTGAAACTGGCGAGACGGCAGATCCCTTAATTACGGTGAACGGTCATCATGTTATCACATCCACCAGCAGGACGTGTGACCATCTAATGATCGACCTTGAAACCATGGGAAAAAATCCTGATGCCCCGATCATCTCAATAGGTGCAATATTTTTCGATCCGCAAACCGGAGATATGGGACCGGAATTTAGTAAGACTATCGATCTGGAAACTGCTGGCGGGGTCATTGATCGGGACACCATTAAATGGTGGCTTAAGCAATCACGCGAAGCGCAATCTGCCATTATGACCGATGAAATCCCGTTAGATGATGCACTGTTACAATTGCGGGAATTTATCGACGAAAACTCCGGTGAATTTTTTGTTCAGGTCTGGGGAAATGGAGCCAACTTCGACAACACGATTTTGCGCCGTTCATACGAACGGCAGGGGATCCCCTGCCCGTGGCGTTACTACAACGATCGAGATGTACGCACAATCGTTGAGCTGGGGAAAGCCATAGACTTCGATGCCAGAACGGCTATTCCATTCGAAGGTGAGCGCCATAATGCACTTGATGACGCCCGTTACCAGGCAAAATACGTTTCAGTTATCTGGCAAAAACTGATCCCGAGTCAGGCTGATTTTTAATGTTCAACCGTCGCCAGTTGTCGTTGATATTCTGCAACTGGCGCGTTCCGGAGTGATAGCCATGAGCGAACAGTACCTGATAACGCTCGACGAGTGGAAACCAAAACGGTTCAGTCTCCCAATAACAAACACTACCCTGGTGAAATACGGAAAACTAGGATACATCGTTCCAAGACCACAAAAAATTCGTGGGCGTTGGCTGATAGATCGCCGAGCAGTATTTGTTGGGCCTGGTGAAACGGGAATTGCGCCGGAAATTCATACTGGCGATGATGATGCACTGAAGGAGATTTTAACTCATGTCACCGAGGCCACGAAAAAACAGCACTGACGTAGCCGGTCTTTACGAAAAGTTTGATCGCAGAACTGGCAGAGTTTACTACCAGTATAAAAATCCTGTGACTGGAAAATTTCACGGACTCGGAACAGACAAAGGTAAGGCAGAAAAAATCGCTTCCACAGCCAATCAGCGAATAGCTGCAGCAGAAGCTGAATATTTCATGCGCAAAATTGATGAAAGTCCGTCAGCAACAAAACGTCGGGGTATCAGATTAAAGGCATGGGTTGATCGATATCTGAAAATACAGGACACGCGACTGAAAAATGGAGATATTGCAGCTACAACTCACAAAGAAAAAACTCGAATGGCTGCATACCTGGTTTCCCGTCTGGGAAACCACCCATTGAAAGAACTGGAAGTAAGAGACTTTGCATTAATACTGGATGAGTGGCTGGATAAAGACATGGTCAGCACAGCGAGAGTAAATCGTGGATTATGGGTTGATATTTATAAAGAAGCACAGCATGCAGGGGAAGTTCCTCCTGGATGGAATCCTCCGGAGGCTACCCGTAAACCGATCCCTAAAGTAACCAGAGCCAGGCTCACCATGGAAGACTGGCAAAAAATTTACAATGCAACGCCTGAAAAACACTTTATCCGTAACGCAATGCTTCTTGCGATTGTTACTGGTCAGCGCCGTGATGACATTTGCCACATGCGTTTTTCAGATGTGTGGAACGAACACTTGCATATCACCCAGGGAAAAACCGGAATGCGTCTGGCGTTACCGCTTACACTACGCTGTGATGCCATTGGGATAACGTTAAAAGAAGTTATTGATGGGTGCCGAGACAGAATATTAAGTCCATATCTAATCCATAGTCGGCACCAGAAACAACCGAAGCCGATGAGTAAAGACAACCTGAGCGACTACTTTGCCAAAGCACGGGATCTGGCTGGGATAATTCCACCAGCAGGAAAAACTCCGCCAACATTTCATGAACAACGCTCTCTATCAGAACGGCTGTACCGTGCACAGGGTATCGATACAAAAACATTACTAGGACATAAAGTCCAGGCAACCACCGATCGCTATAACGATACTCGAGGTCAGGAATGGGTTAAGTTGGTTATTTGACAAACACCATATGGAATATCCGTCACCATCTCAGGAAAAAAGTGTTGTAAAATGCGTGGCCTAGTTTTGGGGAAACGTTTTGGAGAGATTTTGGAGAAAGGAAAAAATTGAATAAATTCAAAATCCTGAAAGTATCCCGCCTTATGAATAAGAAGGTGGAACTCGAATGATCGGTCGACTGCTTCGCGGCGGTTTTATGACCGCTATCTACGCGTACCTGTATATCCCAATCATTATTTTGATTGTGAACTCCTTTAACAGCTCGCGCTTTGGCATCAACTGGCAGGGTTTTACCACCAAATGGTATAGCCTGCTGATGAACAACGACAGCCTGTTACAGGCAGCGCAGCATTCACTAACAATGGCGGTGTTTTCGGCGACGTTTGCTACGCTTATCGGTTCACTGACGGCAGTTGCGCTGTACCGTTATCGCTTTCGTGGTAAGCCGTTCGTTAGCGGAATGCTGTTTGTGGTGATGATGTCACCAGATATCGTGATGGCGATTTCGCTGCTGGTGCTGTTTATGCTGCTGGGTATTCAGCTTGGCTTCTGGTCGCTGCTGTTCTCGCATATCACCTTCTGCCTGCCATTTGTGGTGGTGACAGTGTATTCGCGCCTGAAAGGTTTTGACGTGCGAATGCTGGAAGCGGCGAAAGATCTCGGTGCCAGCGAATTTACCATTCTGCGAAAAATCATTCTGCCTCTGGCAATGCCAGCGGTAGCGGCGGGCTGGGTGTTAAGCTTTACCCTGTCGATGGACGACGTGGTGGTTTCTTCGTTTGTCACCGGGCCGAGTTATGAAATTCTGCCGTTAAAAATTTATTCGATGGTCAAAGTCGGCGTATCGCCGGAAGTTAACGCGCTGGCAACCATATTACTGGTGCTGTCGCTGGTGATGGTAATTGCCAGCCAGCTTATTGCTCGTGATAAAACGAAAGGTAACACAGGGGACGTTAAATGAAAAAATGGTCACGCCACCTGCTCGCGGCGGGTGCTCTGGCACTGGGCATGAGCGCCGCTCACGCCGATGACAACAACACGCTGTATTTCTACAACTGGACCGAGTACGTGCCGCCAGGACTGCTTGAACAGTTCACCAAAGAAACCGGTATTAAGGTTATCTATTCGACTTACGAGTCGAACGAAACCATGTACGCGAAGCTGAAAACGTACAAAGACGGTGCCTATGACCTGGTGGTTCCTTCAACCTATTACGTCGATAAAATGCGTAAAGAAGGGATGATCCAGAAGATCGACAAGTCGAAGTTAAGCAATTTCAGCAACCTCGATCCAGACATGCTCAACAAGCCGTTTGACCCGAATAACGACTATTCCATTCCGTATATCTGGGGTGCAACGGCGATTGGCGTTAACGGTGATGCGGTGGATCCGAAATCTGTCACCAGCTGGGCCGATCTGTGGAAGCCTGAGTACAAAGGCAGCCTGCTGCTGACCGACGATGCCCGTGAAGTGTTCCAGATGGCGCTGCGTAAGCTGGGCTACTCCGGTAACACCACCGATCCGAAAGAGATTGAAGCTGCATACAACGAGCTGAAAAAACTGATGCCAAACGTCGCGGCGTTTAACTCCGATAACCCCGCTAACCCGTATATGGAAGGCGAAGTTAACCTCGGCATGATCTGGAACGGTTCTGCTTTCGTTGCACGCCAGGCGGGTACGCCAATTGATGTGGTATGGCCGAAAGAAGGCGGCATTTTCTGGATGGACAGCCTGGCGATCCCGGCAAATGCCAAAAACAAAGAAGGCGCGCTGAAATTGATCAACTTCCTGCTGCGCCCGGATGTGGCAAAACAGGTTGCTGAAACTATCGGTTATCCAACGCCAAACCTTGCGGCGCGTAAGCTGTTAAGTCCGGAAGTGGCGAACGATAAAACGCTCTACCCGGATGCTGAAACCATTAAAAATGGTGAATGGCAAAATGACGTAGGCTCCGCCAGCAGCATTTATGAAGAGTATTATCAGAAGCTGAAAGCAGGACGTTAATTCAGCAAGTGGGCGGTGGTATTACCGCCCGTTTTTTATTTAGCAAGGATGTGGCTAATGAGCCAGGACAGTAGAGTTTTCTTTCGTATATTCTTCGGTATCGGTCTGGTACTGATCCTCATTTCTGTTGTTATCTTTTATAACCAGTTCACCTATAGCAAAGACGCGATTCATACTGAAGGCGTCATTGTTGATACCGTCTGGCACTCCAGTCATTCTCATCGCACGGGTAAAAATGGTTCGTGGTATCCCGTCGTTGCCTTTCGACCGACGCCAGATTACACGCTAATTTTCAATTCGAGTATCGGCAGCGATTTTTATGAAGACAGCGAAGGCGATAAAGTTAATGTTTATTATTCTCCAGGACATCCTGAAAAGGCTGAGATAAATAACCCGTGGGTTAATTTTTTTAAATGGGGGTTTATCGGCATTATGGGCGTTATTTTTATCTCCGTCGGTTTATTAATCAGTATGCCCTCCTCTAAAAAGACACGCAGGAAACGGAAGTCCCGCCCATGAAAAAAATCATGATACTGCTCAGTTTACTGATGTTCCTGCCTCTGACGGCAATCAGTAAGCCCTTAATTCCAATAATGAAGACTCTTTTTACAGATGTTACCGGTACTGTACCAGATGCTGAAGAGATCGCGCATAAAGCCGAACTTTTTCGCCAACAAACCGGAGTTGCACCGTTTATTGTGGTTTTACCCGACATTAATAATGAAGCCAGTCTCAGGCAAAATGGCAAAGCGATGCTGGCGCATGCGGCATCTTCAATGAGTAATGTAAAAGGAAGTGTTCTGTTACTCTTTACTACCCGCGAGCCACGGTTAATTATGATAACCAACGGCCAGGTCGAAAGCAGTATGGACGATAAACATCTCGGCCTTCTGGTAGAAAATCACACGCTGGCTTATTTACATGCGGATCTCTGGTATCAGGGTATCAATAATGCATTGGCTGTTTTACAAGCACAGATATTAAAACAACCGACGCCACCACTGACATATTATCCGCATCCCGGACAACAGCATGAAAATGATCCACCCGGCAGTACCACGACATTAGGCCTTTTTGCCTGGGCAGTTGCATTCATCGTCTTTGCTGCATTTTTTAACTACACAACGCGCCTTTATTATGCGTTAAAATTTGCAGTGGCGATGGCTGTTGCCAATATGGGGTATCAGGCTTTATGTTTGTATATCGATAACAGCTTTGCGATTACCAGAATATCGCCACTCTGGGCAGGGCTGATTGGTGTCTGTACGTTTATTGCCGCGTTACTATGGACGAGTAAACGGTAAAAGAGGCAGTAAAGTTCGCATGTATTATGCCGGATGCGGCGCGAACGCCTTATCCGGCCCACAAAACCCGCAAATTCAATTAATTGCGCCCCTTCACAGGCCTGACAAGCGTAGCGCATCAGGCAATTTTTCCCGCTTTATAATCCCTTCAGCAACTTTTCAACAAACTCTGGCACCACCTGGCTTGCCGGACCGTAATATTTCTCGGCAAATTCATTACCAACCTGACTCGGTTCAAGATTCAGTTCCACGGTGTGCGCGCCATGCAGTTTCGCTTCGTGAACAAACCCAGCCGCCGGATAAACATGCCCCGAAGTACCAATGGCAATGAAAATATCGGCCATCGACAACGCCATATAAATTTCATCCATACCGAGTGGCATTTCGCCAAACCACACTACGTGCGGGCGCAAGGGTGCCGGGAACTGGCAACAATGGCATTTATCTTCTGGCGTAACGTCTCCGGTCCAGTCGAGGACCTGGCCACTTTGCGAACAACGTACTTTCAGCAGTTCCCCATGCATATGAATCACATTGGTATTGCCTGCGCGTTCATGCAGATTGTCGATATTCTGCGTCACCAGCAAAAAGCGATCGCCGAGAGCATCTTGCAGTTTCGCCAGCGCAAGATGTGCAGCGTTAGGCTGAATTTCTGGCTGCTGCAACTGTCGACGACGGGCGTTATAAAACGTTTGCACCAGTTCAGGATCGCGATCAAAACCTTCCGGCGTTGCCACATCTTCAACCCGATGTTCTTCCCACAGGCCATCTGCGGCGCGAAAGGTACGAATACCTGATTCCGCAGAAATCCCTGCCCCTGTCAGTACGAGTACTCTTGGTTTTTCCATTGCTTCCGGCACCACTTTATCTCTGAAAAAAATACGCTGACGCAAACGCTCGCGCAGGCGGCGTTTATTTTTACGAAAACGACTTAACCGATGACCCCGACGCGACAGCATAGCAACCTCTGTTGTTTAATCGGTTAGATGTAGGAAGGCCGCACCACGCATTCCTCCCGCATCACCGTGGCGCGCGCGTTCAATGCGCGGAACACGAGCTACAGGTAAGAGATGACGAGGCAACCTTTCCGCCAGTTGCGTTGTGATTGCCGGGAAATTCGATAAGCCACCACCAATGACGACCAGGTCAGGGTCAACAATGGTCAGGATATTTCCCAGACAAACCGCTAATAAATCCAGATAACGCTCAACGTGCGCCCTTGCCTGCTCATCGCCTTGATCATAAAGCGCAATAATTTCGGGAGCCTGCAACGGTTGATGATAATAGTGTTGATACAGCCACGCAAAACCGCGACCAGACAGATAATTTTCAATGCAGCCATACTGACCACAGCCGCAGCGGCGTAACGGGAAATCCAGCCCCATCATGGTTAACGCATCAACCGGCAGACGCATATGGCCAAACTCGCCGGTAATATAGCTTTTACCGGTAATTGGTCTACCGTTGAAAATCAGCCCGCCGCCAACGCCGGTGCCGAGAATCAACCCCATCACCAGTGGATATTGAGTAAATTCATCATCCCATGCTTCAGAAAGGGCAAAACAGTTGGCATCGTTATCAAGGCGTACATCGCGATCAAGACGTGCGCTCAGGTCGGCACGCAGCGGTTTACCGCTGGCAGCAGGGACATTGGCGGCATACAGCGTACCATCTTCTGTTTCCGGCATTCCCGGAATACCGATGCCGACAGAACCTTTACAGCCAAAACGCCGGTCAGCTTCAGCTACCAGCTCACACACTGCATCTAAAAATGCGTCATAGCTGTCACGCGGTGTCGGCACCCGCTTTTCCCACTGCAACTGCCGACCGCTATCAAACACGCCAAGCGCAATTTTTGTTCCACCAATATCAAACCCGTAATACATTGCCGCTCCTTGTTTTAATGTACTGCCTTTACTGGCCGCTAAGGACTCGCGCAGGGTCAATATTACTGGCGCGCCGCGCCGGATACCAACTTGCCAAAAGACTCAGCAACAATGCTGTGACCAGTACGTAGAAGACGTCCAGCCAGTGCAATTCCGATGGCAAGAAGTCAATAAAATAGATATCGCTGGAGAGGAACTGATGACCGATCAGCTTTTCAATCCACTCAATAATCGGGGTAAGTTTAAGTGAAACCACCACGCCGATAACCACACCACACAGGCTGCCGAACAGCCCTGCCAGCAATCCATACCAGACAAAGATGGCGCGAATTAAACCATCTTTCGCCCCCAGCGTTCTTAATACTGCGATATCGCCACTCTTGTCTTTCACCGCCATCACTAAGGTGGAGACGATGTTGAAACAGGCCACACCAATCACCAGTACCATCGCCAGATACATAATGGCGCGGATCATCTGGATATCGCGATACATATAGCCGTAAGTACCAATCCAGCTTTTAATATAAACATAGCTGTTGGTCACTTCCCCCGCATCGCGTACCAGCTTATTGGCGTTGAAAACATCCGTCATTTTAAGGGCAATACCTGACACGCTGGAACCCATATCAAGATATTGCTGAGCATCGGCCAGCGGGATCATGGCAAAACTGTGATCGAGTTGACCACTCAACTGCAAAATACCGGCAATGTGCAAACGCACACGTTTTGGCTGCATCAGTTTATGCTCGGGATTCGAATTTGGGATCATAATCGACACCCAATCGCCCTGCTTCACTTTCAGCGCATCCGCCACGCCTTTGCCGATGATAATTTGCTGTTCGCCCGCTTTAAAATTGCGCCAGGCATCCCCCTGAACAAACGAGGGTAATGCGCTCAGACGCTGTTCCTGTTGCGGGTTAACGCCCTTCACCTGGATTGCGCGCAGATTCGCGCCGCTCTCCACCAGCCCGGTGAAATTGATATACGGCGCAGCGGCGGCAATGCCCGGCACTTTCTGCACGTTATCCAGTGCTTCCTGCCAGTTGGTCCACGGCTGATCTACCGCCTCAATTTCACCGTGCGGTACTACCGCCAGAATGCGGTTATTCAGTTCGCGTTCAAAGCCGTTCATCGCGCTTAAGCCGACGATCAATACCGCCACGCCGAGGGCAATGCCAATGGTAGAAATGACGGAGATCAACGACACCATGCCGCCGCGTCGCCGTCCGCGGCTAAAACGCAGGCCAATCAATAACGATAAAGGCATCGCCATTACTCCGCCCCCATCAGGCTCAGTTCCGCCGTCAGACGTCCATCACGCATTTCCAGTTGGCGGCTCATACGTTTCGCCAGTTGCAGGTCGTGAGTAACCACCAGGAAGGCGGTGCCCTGCAAGCGATTCAATTCCCCAAGCAACTGGAAGATGCTGTCGGCGTTACGTGCATCGAGGTTACCAGTAGGTTCATCCGCCAGTACCAGCCGCGGGTTATTGACCAGCGCACGGGCAATCGCCACACGCTGGCGTTCGCCGCCAGAAAGTTCAGATGGGCGGTGATTCGCACGATGCTCCAGCCCCACCGCTTTTAACATCTCCAGCGCACGGCTGTTGATTTCAGCGGGCTTTTTCTTGCCAATCAACAGCGGCATAGCCACGTTTTCCAGGGCGGTAAAATCCGGCAGCAGGTGGTGAAACTGATAAATAAATCCCAGCTTCTGGTTGCGCAGTTCCGCTTTGGCCGCCGACGACAGTTTGCTCATCGGTTGACCGTTAAAGATCACATCGCCGGAGGTTGGCGTATCCAGCCCGCCTAACAGGTGCAGCAAGGTGCTTTTACCGGAACCAGAGCTGCCGACGATCGCCATCATTTCACCTTCGCCCACGCTGAAACTGACATTGTGCAGTACATCGGTTTGCACACTGCCTTCCTGATAGCGTTTGCACAGGTTGTCGCATTGCAACAGGATCTTATTCATAACGTAAAGCCTCAGCGGGTTGAGTGGCGGCAGCGCGCCAGGAAGGGTAAAGCGTAGACAGCAGCGCGATAGCCATCGCCACCAGCGCAATAACAATGACCTGTAAAGGCTCGATAGCGACCGGCAGCGCCGCGCCATCAAGCAGGACGCCGATTATCGGCATCAGATTATTCAACTGGCTGGCAAGCAGTGCGCCAAGCGCCGCTCCGAGGATCGCACCGATAATCCCAGCGCTGGCCCCTTGCACCATAAAGACCATCATGATTTGACGCGGAGTCAGCCCCTGAGTCTGAAGAATGGCCACTTCGCCCTGCTTCTCCATCACCATTAACCCCAGCGAGGTAATAATGTTAAACGCCGCAACGGCGACAATCAGGCTCAGCAGCAAGCCCATCATATTTTTTTCCATGCGTACGGCCTGGAACAGCTCGCCTTTACGGTCACGCCAGTCCTGCCATTTGCTGCCTTCAGGCAGTTTTTGCTGACTTAATGAGTCGACTTTCAGCGGCTCATCCAGCCACAAACGCCAGCCGGTAATATTGCCTGCCGGATAACGCATCAGACGCGAGGCATCCTCAATATTCACCAGCATTTCATAGCCATCGACTTCACTGTTGGCGGCGAAAGTGCCAATCACATTGAACAGGCGCTGACTTGGAATACGCCCCATCGGCGTGAACTGGCTAGCAGATGGCACCATCACGCGGATTTGATCACCGCGATTGACGCCCAACTGTGAGGCAAGCTGTTCACCGAGGATGACATTATATTTCCCCGGCTCGAGGTCAGTTTGTTTCACATTGACCAGATACGGCGTTAGTGGATCTTTTTGCGCCGGGTCGATACCCAGCATCACCCCGACCGCCACGCTGCGCGCGCTTTGCAGTACCACATCACCGGTAGTAATAGGTGCGACGCGATTAACGCCGTCCAGTTTGACGGCCGTTTCCGGGAGTTGCTGCGGGTTAAGAGAGCCATGCTCAGAAGAGAGAATTGCCTGTGGCATCAGGCCAAGGATGTTGTTTTGCAGCTCGCGCTCAAAGCCGTTCATCACTGACAATACTGTGACCAGCGCCATCACCCCGAGGGTAATGCCGATGGTAGAAAGCCAGGAGACGAAACGACCGAAGCGATCCGCTGCACGCCCACGCATGTAACGCAGGCCAATAAATAGAGCGACAGGTTGGTACATGAAATCCGTCTGGTTGCTGTAGCAAAGACACGAGTATATAAGCGAAAGCAGGATGGGTAAACGTCTGAACTGTAAGTGATCGTCAGGGCTAATCTGAAAAGTACCGGCAAATCAATCGGCTAAAGTGCCTCATTTTATCATCGGCCATGTGGCCTGATCTTTATCTGAAAAATAACCAAATACAGACAGATACGCATTACACCACGCGACTCGCCCCGCAGGATCAACCGCATGTTAAATAAAAAGAGCGTGTTGTCCTGATGAAACAAAAAGAGCTATGGATTAACCAGATCAAAGGGTTATGTATTTGTCTGGTGGTGATTTATCACTCGGTCATTACCTTTTATCCGCATCTGACCACTTTCCAGCATCCGTTATCAGAAGTCCTGAGCAAATGCTGGATCTATTTCAATCTTTACCTTGCACCCTTTCGTATGCCGGTTTTTTTCTTTATCTCTGGCTATTTGATTCGCCGCTATATCGACAGCGTACCGTGGGGAAATTGTCTCGATAAACGCATCTGGAACATCTTCTGGGTGCTGGCGCTTTGGGGCGTGGTGCAGTGGCTGGCGTTAAGTGCGCTGAACCAGTGGCTGGCACCTGAGCGCGATTTAAGCAATGCCTCCAATGCCGCTTATGCCGATTCCACCGGTGAGTTCCTGCACGGGATGATCACCGCCAGCACCAGCTTGTGGTATCTGTATGCGTTAATTGTCTATTTCGTGATATGTAAAATTTTTAACCGCCTGGCCCTGCCGTTATTTGTTCTGTTTGTACTGATGAGTGTGGCTGTTAATTTCGTACCCACACCGTGGTGGGGAATGAACAGTGTGATCCGCAATTTGCCTTATTACAGCCTTGGCGCATGGTTTGGCGCAACATTAATGACCTGTGTTAAAGCGGTACCGTTGCGCCGCCATCTGCTGATGGCTTCTTTGCTGACCGTTCTGGCGGTCGGTGCCTGGTTGTTTAATATCTCGCTGCTGTTGTCGCTGGTATCGATTGTGGTAATCATGAAGCTATTTTATCAGTACGAGCAGCGTTTCGGTATGCGTTCCTCCAGCCTGCTGAATGTGATTGGCTCCAACACCATTGCTATCTATACCACCCATCGCATTCTGGTAGAAATATTCAGCTTAAGCCTGATTCCGCAAATGAACGCGGTACGCTGGTCGCCGCAAGTCGAACTGACGCTCCTGCTGATTTACCCCTTTGTCAGTTTGTTGATTTGTACTGTTGCGGGCTTGCTGGTAAGAAAACTTTCACAGCGCGCATTCAGCGATCTGTTGTTCTCCCCGCCTTCTCTGCCCGCTACCGTCAGTTACTCCCGCTAAGCCATCGCCCCAGCCGGGGCGATTCAATTTGCTAAACCATGCCGATTACGGATAATGAACAGCATTGCTTATCAGAGATATGCCCTCATATGTTGAGGCATATCCTAACGAGAATCTGACAACCGTTATGCCTGAACAATATCGTTATACGCTGCCCGTCAAAGCGGGTGAGCAGCGTCTGCTGGGCGAGTTAACCGGCGCTGCCTGCGCGACGCTGGTAGCGGAAATTGCCGAACGTCACGCCGGTCCGGTGGTACTCATTGCACCAGATATGCAAAATGCTCTGCGTTTGCATGATGAAATCAGCCAGTTCACCGATCAGATGGTGATGAATCTGGCGGACTGGGAAACCCTCCCTTACGACAGTTTTTCGCCTCATCAGGACATTATCTCCTCGCGTCTTTCCACCCTTTACCAGCTACCGACCATGCAGCGTGGCGTACTGATTGTTCCGGTGAATACGCTTATGCAGCGCGTTTGCCCGCACAGCTTTCTCCACGGTCATGCGCTGGTGATGAAAAAAGGTCAGCGCCTGTCACGAGATG
Source organism: Escherichia sp. E.sYA108 (assembly GCF_011754335.1). Taxonomy (NCBI): domain Bacteria; kingdom Pseudomonadati; phylum Pseudomonadota; class Gammaproteobacteria; order Enterobacterales; family Enterobacteriaceae; genus Escherichia; species Escherichia sp. E.sYA108. The sequence continues at coordinate 3,014,856 of NZ_JAAQVZ010000001.1, forward strand.
CATTACGAACCCAACTGGACAGCGCCGGTTATCGCCATGTTGACCAGGTGATGGAGCACGGCGAATACGCCACGCGCGGCGCGTTGCTGGATCTCTTCCCGATGGGGAGTGAGCTGCCTTATCGTCTTGATTTCTTTGATGATGAAATCGACAGCCTGCGGGTGTTTGACGTCGATAGCCAGCGCACGCTGGAGGAAGTAGAAGAGATCAATCTGCTTCCCGCGCACGAATTTCCTACCGATAAAGCGGCAATTGAACTGTTCCGCAGCCAGTGGCGTGATACCTTCGAAGTGAAGCGCGACCCGGAACATATTTATCAGCAAGTGAGTAAAGGCACATTACCTGCCGGGATCGAGTACTGGCAGCCGCTATTCTTCAGCGAACCGCTGCCGCCACTGTTCAGTTATTTCCCTGCCAATACGCTGTTGGTGAATACTGGCGATCTGGAAAACAGTGCCGAACGTTTCCAGGCTGACACGCTGGCGCGTTTTGAGAATCGCGGCGTCGACCCAATGCGCCCACTGTTGCCACCACAATCGCTCTGGCTGCGGGTGGATGAGCTCTTCTCAGAGCTGAAAAACTGGCCCCGTGTGCAGCTAAAAACTGAACATTTACCGACAAAAGCAGCGAATGCCAATTTAGGTTTCCAGAAACTGCCAGACCTGGCCATTCAGGCACAACAAAAAGCGCCGCTGGATGCGCTGCGTAAGTTCCTCGAGTCTTTCGACGGTCCGGTGGTGTTCTCGGTAGAAAGTGAAGGCCGCCGTGAAGCGTTGGGTGAACTGCTCGCGCGAATTAAAATTGCTCCGCAACGCATTATGCGTCTTGATGAAGCCAGCGACCGTGGGCGTTATCTGATGATTGGCGCTGCCGAACATGGTTTTGTCGATACGATGCGTAACCTGGCGCTGATTTGCGAAAGCGATCTGCTCGGTGAACGCGTTGCCCGTCGTCGTCAGGATTCTCGCCGCGCCATCAACCCCGATACACTGATCCGTAACCTTGCGGAGCTGCATATTGGTCAGCCGGTGGTCCATCTGGAGCACGGCGTCGGTCGTTATGCCGGAATGACCACGCTCGAAGCTGGAGGCATTACTGGCGAGTATTTGATGCTCACCTATGCCAACGACGCCAAACTGTATGTTCCGGTGTCGTCACTGCATCTGATTAGCCGTTACGCGGGTGGCGCAGAAGAAAACGCACCACTGCATAAACTTGGTGGCGATGCCTGGTCACGCGCACGGCAGAAAGCGGCGGAAAAAGTGCGTGATGTGGCGGCGGAATTGCTGGATATCTACGCGCAACGCGCCGCCAAAGAGGGCTTCGCGTTTAAACACGATCGCGAGCAGTATCAGTTATTCTGCGACAGCTTCCCGTTTGAAACCACGCCGGATCAGGCGCAGGCCATTAATGCGGTGCTTAGCGACATGTGTCAGCCGCTGGCAATGGATCGTCTGGTGTGCGGCGATGTTGGCTTTGGTAAAACAGAAGTGGCGATGCGCGCCGCTTTCCTGGCGGTAGATAACCACAAACAGGTGGCGGTGCTGGTGCCTACCACCCTTCTCGCGCAGCAGCATTACGACAACTTCCGCGACCGTTTCGCCAACTGGCCGGTACGTATCGAAATGATCTCCCGTTTCCGCAGCGCCAAAGAGCAGACGCAAATCCTTGCGGAAGTGGCGGAAGGGAAAATCGATATTCTGATCGGTACGCACAAACTGCTGCAAAGTGACGTCAAGTTTAAAGATTTAGGCCTGCTGATTGTCGATGAAGAACACCGCTTCGGGGTGCGTCATAAAGAGCGCATTAAAGCGATGCGCGCGAACGTGGATATTCTGACGCTTACCGCAACGCCGATCCCACGTACGCTGAATATGGCAATGAGCGGAATGCGCGATCTGTCGATTATCGCCACGCCGCCCGCCCGTCGTCTGGCAGTTAAAACCTTTGTCCGTGAGTATGACAGTCTGGTGGTCCGGGAGGCGATCCTGCGTGAAATTTTGCGCGGAGGACAGGTTTATTATCTCTACAATGATGTGGAAAACATCCAGAAAGCCGCCGAACGGCTGGCAGAACTGGTACCTGAAGCGCGGATTGCCATCGGTCACGGGCAAATGCGTGAGCGCGAACTGGAACGGGTGATGAATGATTTCCATCATCAACGTTTCAACGTGCTGGTTTGTACCACCATTATCGAAACCGGGATCGACATTCCTACCGCCAACACCATTATCATTGAACGCGCGGATCACTTCGGTCTGGCACAGTTGCACCAGTTGCGCGGTCGCGTCGGGCGTTCTCACCACCAGGCATATGCATGGCTACTGACGCCGCATCCAAAAGCGATGACTACCGATGCGCAAAAACGTCTTGAAGCGATTGCCTCGCTGGAAGATCTCGGTGCAGGTTTTGCGCTGGCAACGCACGATCTGGAGATCCGCGGCGCAGGTGAACTGCTTGGCGAAGAACAAAGCGGCTCAATGGAAACCATCGGTTTCTCGCTGTATATGGAGTTGCTGGAAAACGCCGTCGATGCGCTGAAAGCCGGACGCGAGCCGTCGCTGGAAGATCTCACCAGCCAGCAAACAGAAGTCGACCTGCGGATGCCGTCGCTATTGCCAGATGATTTCATCCCTGACGTGAACACGCGTCTGTCGTTCTACAAACGTATTGCCAGCGCCAAAACGGAAAACGAACTGGAAGAGATCAAAGTCGAGCTTATCGATCGCTTCGGCCTGCTGCCGGATCCGGCGCGTACCCTGCTGGATATTGCCCGTCTGCGCCAGCAAGCGCAGAAACTGGGGATCAGGAAGCTGGAAGGTAATGAGAAAGGCGGCGTGATCGAATTTGCCGAGAAGAATCACGTTAATCCAGCCTGGTTGATTGGTTTGCTGCAAAAACAGCCGCAGCATTACCGCCTTGATGGTCCGACGCGTCTGAAGTTTATTCAGGATTTGAGCGAGCGGAAAACGCGTATCGAATGGGTACGCCAGTTTATGCGTGAACTGGAAGAGAACGCGATCGCTTGATGGTAAATCGGGGGCGTCTCTGCGCCCCCATCTGCAATATTTACAAATTCTTTGCACTTCCCTGCATTATCCGACACTGTCACCCTCCATAATTCAGACTTACTTTTTTATTACAATAACCTTATATTTATTATTGACTTTGGTGATGATCAAAACGCGTTTTTCTCGCTGGCTAACGTTTTTTACGTTCGCCGCTGCCGTGGCGCTGGCGCTACCGGCAAAAGCCAACACCTGGCCGCTGCCGTCAGCGGACAGTCGTCTGGTTGGTGAAAACAAATTTCATGTGGTGGAAAATGACGGTGGTTCTCTGGAAGCGATCGCCAAAAAATATAACGTCGGCTTTCTCGCTCTGTTACAGGCTAACCCCGGCGTTGATCCTTACGTACCGCGCGCGGGTAGCGTGTTAACGATCCCGTTGCAAACCCTACTTCCAGACGCGCCGCGCGAAGGCATTGTGATCAACATTGCGGAGCTGCGTCTCTATTATTATCCGCCGGGAAAAAATTCGGTAACCGTATATCCCATCGGCATTGGTCAGTTAGGTGGTGACACGCTGACACCGACAATGGTGACCACTGTTTCTGACAAGCGTGCAAACCCAACCTGGACGCCAACGGCAAACATTCGCGCGCGGTATAAGGCACAGGGAATTGAGTTGCCTGCGGTAGTTCCGGCTGGACCGGATAACCCAATGGGCCATCATGCGATTCGTCTGGCGGCCTATGGCGGCGTTTATTTGCTTCACGGTACGAACGCTGATTTCGGCATTGGCATGCGGGTAAGTTCTGGCTGTATTCGTCTGCGGGATGACGATATCAAAACACTCTTTAGCCAGGTCACCCCAGGCACCAAAGTGAATATCATCAACACCCCGATTAAAATCTCTGCCGAACCAAACGGTGCGCGTCTGGTTGAAGTACATCAGCCGCTGTCAGAGAAGATTGATGACGATCCGCAGCTGCTGCCAATTACGCTGAATAGCGCAATGCAATCATTTAAAGATGCAGCACAAACTGACGCTGAAGTGATGCAACATGTGATGGATGTCCGTTCCGGGATGCCGGTGGATGTCCGCCGTCATCAAGTGAGCCCACAAACTCTGTAAAGCTCGGATAAAAAAATCCCCGCGACACAGCATGTCGCGGGGAAAAAATCAGCAGTAGCAGGCATTAATGAGGGTTAATGCTTATTTATAAATTACTGCTGTTCCATGGAGGGTATTCGGACCGGTTACAGAAGTAATACGGAAAGATTTTGCGCCCATCTCATCCGCTTTTTGCGCCAGCTGCTCTTCCAGCGATCCCAGATTTGTCCCCGCGTTAGCACTGATAGTACCGACTTTTTGTTGGCCTTCTGGCGTTGACTGAACTTCGACAGCCGCAAAGCTGGCAAATGACATTGAGCTTAAAATCGCCGCAGCGATGAGGGTTTTTACGTTTTTCATAATAGTGGCCTTATGCAGATGAATGACGTCGCAAGCAATTACTTAACGATCGATAACTAAATGATAGATGTGATCTGGATCACATACAAGATATTTTTTATAACAATCATTAATTAATTTAAAAATCTTTAAATTTCAGTTAAATAGAAAGCAATTATTTTTATGGTTTGTGGACTGGTGAACGGAGATGATTATTTTTATAATAACCTTTCATTCACAGTCACCAGGTACAACGGCATCATGGCAACTGACTCAACACAATGTGTAAAAAAAAGCCGCGGCCGCCCAAAAGTGTTCGACAGGGATGCCGCGCTTGATAAGGCCATGAAATTGTTCTGGCAGCACGGTTATGAAGCGACTTCTCTTGCGGACCTCGTCGAAGCGACCGGAGCCAAAGCGCCCACGCTATACGCGGAATTTACCAACAAAGAGGGGTTATTTCGCGCCGTACTCGACCGTTATATCGATCGCTTTGCCGCTAAGCATGAAGCACAGCTGTTTTGTGAAGAGAAAAGCGTGGAGTCTGCGCTGGCTGACTATTTTGCTGCCATCGCCAACTGCTTTACCAGCAAAGACACCCCGGCAGGCTGCTTCATGATCAACAACTGCACCACCCTCTCCCCGGATTCAGGAGATATCGCCAATACGCTGAAATCACGCCATGCGATGCAAGAGCGCACTTTGCAGCAGTTTTTATGTCAACGACAAGCGCGCGGGGAAATCCCGACCCACTGTGACGTGACGCATCTGGCAGAATTCCTTAATTGTATTATTCAGGGGATGTCGATCAGCGCACGCGAAGGTGCATCGCTGGAAAAACTGATGCAGATTGCCGGAACGACTTTGCGTTTATGGCCCGAACTGGTGAAATAAGTCGCAAAAAAAGCCCCTCAGCCTGAGCGAATAAGGGGCCAAATTGCAGAGTACAGCCTTGTTATACTTTGTTATTCAAAATCAGTTGCCCGTTGCTATCTAGCGGGATCTGCGTACCCGGATCGCGGTCCATGCGGATTTTGCCCTGCTGATCGCCAATCTTATAGGTCACATCATAACCGAGCATTTTTTCTGACTTGTCATACACCGTTTTACAACGCTGTTGCGTAGTCGTGTAAGTATCGCTTTCCTGGAGAGAGCCCTGGATCTGGTTACCGGCATATCCACCACCCAGCGCCCCCACAACAGTGGCGACATCTTTACCGCGACCACCACCAAACTGATGCCCTATCACGCCGCCAGCAACAGCGCCGAGCACCGACCCGGTAATGCGATTTTCATCCTGCACCGGTCGACGATGGGTCACTGTGACGTTGCGACACTCCTGACGCGGTGTTTTAACCGTTTCCTTGATTGGGGTTGCAGAAACAACCTGAGCGTATTGCGGGCCACGTTCAAACACGTTCAGACTGGCCACTGCCGCTACGCCCAGCGCAGCTGCGACACCAATCCCGATACCCGCCAACATTGACTTATTCACGGGAATACCTCCTTCTTTGCTGTTATGCCAATCATGCAAGCGAAGGAGAAAAGCAGCTATCAGACAGAAGATGAAAAGCGCGGGAATGGCTGGAAATACTTAGGGATTCGGAGGAGTCTGAAGGAATGCCTGATGCGACGCTTAACGCGTCTTATCAGGCCTACCGCTCGTACCATTTGTCCAGGGCGGATAAGGCGTTTACGCCGCATCCGCCAGTACAAGCCGATTAATGCAACTTCAAACGTGGACGGATAACGCGGTTAATACTCCCCACCAGCATCATTAATCCGGTTTTAAAGTAACCATGCAGCGCAATCTGGTGCATTCGGTACAGCGAGATGTATACAAAGCGCGCAATTCGTCCTTCAATCATCATTGAGCCGCGCGTCAGGTTACCCATCAGGCTACCGACTGTGGAAAAGTTCGACAGCGATACCAGCGAACCGTGATCTTTATACTGATAATTTTTCAGCGGCTTACCGTTCATCTGCGCCAGAATGTTGTTCATTGCACAGGTTGCCATCTGATGTGCGGCCTGAGCGCGCGGCGGAACAAAGCCCCCTTCCGGACGCGGGCATGACGCGCAGTCGCCAATAGCGTATATGTCTGGATCGCGAGTGGTTTGCAGCGTCGGTTCCACCACCAGCTGGTTGATACGGTTGGTTTCAAGACCACCGATATCTTTCAGGAAGTCAGGCGCTTTGATCCCGGCTGCCCACACCATCAGATCAGCCTCAATATATTCGCCATCTTTAGTGTGCAGGCCGCCTTCATCAGCACTGGTGACCATGGTTTGCGTCAGCACGCGAACGCCAAGTTTCGTTAACTCACTATGGGCCGCAGCAGAGATACGTGGCGGCAATGCAGGCAAAATACGTTCGCCCGCTTCTACCAGCGTTACGTTCAGGGCTTCGTTGGTCAGACCTTTATAACCGTAACTGTGCAGTTGCTTGACCGCGTTGTGCAATTCAGCGGAGAGTTCTACACCCGTCGCGCCGCCGCCGACAATCGCAATGTTTACTTTGCCATTCGCGCCCAGGTTGGCGGAGTATTTCAGGAACAGATTCAGCATCTCCTGGTGGAAGCGACGCGCCTGGTGCGGGTTATCGAGGAAAATGCAGTTCTCTTTGACACCTGGTGTATTGAAATCGTTAGAGGTGCTACCCAGCGCCATTACCAGGGTGTCATAGGCGATTTTACGTTCCGGAACCAGCAGTTCACCTTTCTCGTCGCGCAGTTCTGCAATAGTGATTGTTTTCGCTTCACGATCAATATCAATTACGGAACCCAGCTGGAACTGGAAACCATGATTGCGCGCATGGGCCAGATAGCTCAACGCATCGACGCCTTCATCAAGCGAGCCAGTCGCCACTTCGTGCAGCAGCGGTTTCCACAGGTGGCTGTGGTTACGATCGACCAGCGTAATTTTGGCTTTTTTCTTGCGTCCCAGCTTATGCCCCAGCTGTGTTGCCATTTCCAGCCCACCAGCACCGCCGCCGACAATCACAATTTTTTTCAATGGCGTAGTCAACGTGACCCCCTTAAATTTATTAACCAATTGTTAATTAATGGTTATTAACATAGCTCTTAATTAACAACAGGTTACAGCAATGAAAATGTTCTTCGCTATTGAGAATAACATGAATGGTGCATTGGTCATACCAAAATTGATGTTAATCAAGTTTTGTTGCTGAAAAGATAGGCGACTTTACCGGGTGAGATCAAAAAACAGAGTTTGTTGTTTATTATTTGAGCTGATTTGTGAGAGTGATATAGAGTGAGGTGTGTATGGAGGGCATTCGGTAGGCCTGATAAGAGGCGCATCAGGCATTGATGCTCGACTGTCGGATGCGGCGGAACGCCTTATCCAACCCACAGAATCCGGAGCGCATCAGGTACCGGCAAGGTTACCTGATGCGACGAGGGCATTTACCCGAGGGTTTTGAACGCTTTAATGCGCTGTAAATGCGGGGAGATATTCTTGAATTTGTGCGTCTGCTCTTCGTCCCAGACAATCTCGTAATAATGATGCAACTCTTCAGATGTCCGCTGGCTGTTAAGCGCTTCATCATTACGCGACAAAATCACCAGGCAACGATCGCGATTCTTCTCACGGAAGTTGGTCACACACTTAGTGGCAATATCGGCATACTCTTCCGGGCGATCAATCTTCCCTTCCATGTTCTCATAAGGGAACAAATTGGGGTTGAAGATCACCTGGCGGATATCACAGAGAAAACCAATCCGCTCAGCCCAATAACCGCCCAGACCAACACCACAAATGAGCGGGCGCTCGTCGACGTTCAGTTGCAACATTTTGTCCACTTCTTTGAGCAAATGCTGCATATCATGTTTCGGATGCCGCGTACTGTAGCTTATTAGCCGTACATCCGGGTCAATAAACTGCAATTGTAAGACTTTCTCGTGGTTACCCGGACTGTTAGAGTCAAAACCGTGCAAATAGATAATCATCGCTTCCTCACATAAGCCAGGGTTAATGACCTGCCTTCTCTTCCTGCCAGCGTTCATGTAACTGATTCAGACGGGCGCTGATCGCTTTCCAGCGAGCCGAGTCCATCAGTTCCTGTCGCGAAAATGAACCTTTATGATACAAACGTGTAACACGTTCTGCCTTGATCGGTGACAGATTATCTAACACGCTGACGGCCCCTTTACGATTATTGCAGACCAGGATCATATCGCAACCTGCATCCAGTGATGCCTGTCCACGCTCGGCATAACTGCCCATAATCGCTGCGCCTTCCATCGATAAATCGTCAGAGAAAATCACGCCGTCAAAACCCAATTCCTGACGCAAAACGGCTTTCAGCCAGTAGGGAGAAGCGCTCGCCGGACGCGGATCAACATCACTGTAGATCACATGCGCAGGCATAATGGCGTCGAGTTTATTTTCGCGGATTAAGGAACTGAAGACCGACATATCTTTAGCGCGAATCTCCGCTTGCGGACGTGGGTCGCACGGTGTTTCTTTGTGTGAGTCTGCCGTTACTGCACCGTGACCTGGGAAGTGTTTCCCGGTAGTTTTCATTCCCGCTTCATGCATACCATCAATAAAACGGCTGGCAATTGCCAGAGCTTTTTGTGGATCGGCATGATAAGAACGCTCGCCAATCGCCGCGCTGATATGCCCGACGTCCAGCACTGGCGCAAAGCTGATATCAATATCCATAGCAATCATTTCGCTGGCCATCAACCAACCTGCCTCTTGCCCCAGTTTTCCGCCTTCTTCCATTCCCAACAGCGCAGCGAATGATTGTGCCGCTGGCAAGCGGGTAAAACCTTCACGAAAACGCTGCACGCGTCCACCTTCCTGATCTACCGCCACCACCAGATGATTGCGCGATGCTGCGCGGATCTGGCGCACCAGTTCACGTAACTGGGCAGGATCATGATAGTTTCGCGTAAAGAGAATCAGCCCTCCCACCAGCGGATGCGCCAGTATTTCACGCTCTTCCGCGTCCAGTTCGTAACCTTCGACATCCAACATTACTGGACCCACACTGCTCTCCTTATTGTTTTATTAATAGCTGCCGCCAGGTGTCATCGGCCAGCCTGATAAATTGTTGATCGCCGGTTTGTCGCCAGCGGTACTCAAACCACCCTGCTTTGAGCATCAGCAGCCAGGGAAACCATCGCCTGACCTGACGCCATAATTGCGCCGGATAAATCTTCGCGCGAGTGGCATAGTCATTGACCAATTGCCGATGCTGGTCAGTATTTTCCACCCACACCGCCGCCAGTTCCAGCGCGATATCACCATCTCCGGCATACTCCCAGTCGATGAGTTTTAACCCTGACGCGCTATGCACTAAATTTCCGGCGTGGACATCCATATGCAATGGACTTAAGCGTAAAAGCCGTGGTTCCCGCGCTTTGCGCAGACGTTTTAACATTCGCAGCCAACCCACTGTCCGCCGCGCCGGATCGCTTTGCTGCCAGTACAGTTCCAGTAACGGCAACAGCGTTATTCGCCAGCCAAAACGCGGTTGTTGATGTAGATAATACAGCAAGCCTGCCAGTTCGTTGGTATCCGGCAAATACGTTTTTACCTCGCCGGGCAGATAGTCAACCACCATCCAGTCACGGAGATATAAATGCGGCTTCGGTGCAATGCATGCGGGTAGTTGTGATAAAGCCCGATACTGTCGCAAGAACGCGGACTGCGGCGCATCAGGATCGTGCGGCTGACGCACAACAAAACGCTGGCCCTGATGTTCAATGAGAAAACTCCCGCCACTAAGCCCACTATTAAACGTCGTGACGGGATGAAACTGCGGGAAAAAGCGCGACAGCAATTCGTCGCGCGTGAGGGGATTATTGCTGCGAAACGGCACCTTTACCTGACCAGATAATTTCGCCCGTCTGCACCAGCATCAGCTGCATTTGTAGGGTCGGAGCGTTAACGTTGCCAGAGGCGCTGGAGTACAGCACGTAATGAGCGCCAACATTGCGGGCAATGCCTATGGCTTTACTACGGGTGCCTAAACTGTCCTGCGGCGATAAACCTAATTGTTGCTTAGCCATCGACAGCTGCTGGGCGGAAACCAGGGTAAATTTACCGTTATTAGCCAGCGCATTTCGCAGCGTTTCGGTCGCTTCTGCGGCATTCAACGAACCGTTAGTACGGTTGTTAACGCTATCAACCAGCAGGACGCTACCCGCAGTCACGCCGTCAGCCCCAAGCATCTTACTGACCATCGGCTGCATTGCGCCATTCCAGTCATAATGGCGAATATGCGGCGCAAGCGGTGCAGTTTGATCTTCGTGCTCAATTGGGCCTGGCTGCTGCGGTATCGTCGGCACCGATGGCACTGTGGGGACAGGCTGTTGTGGCTCAGCAGGTTGTTCCGGCGCTGGTTTCACTTCTTCTACCGGTGCAGGTTCACGTTGCCCCACACACCCGGCAAGAAACATCGCCAGCGCGGTAATCAAGGCGTAGCGACTCATTTTTGTCATCAAGATTCACCCCTTACAAATATAGATAAAGTCTGACTTTGTGCGCCCCCAGAAAATTGGCGCTGCCGTACAGCGTGACCGCCGAATGTGCGGGAATGGTAACGCTGCGTGGCCTTTCCAGAGGATGCATCTCCAGCCCTCTGGCGTCATACCAGTAAAAACGATAATGAACGGTAACGGGTTCTTGCCTTTCGTTATAAAGCGTTGAGGATGCTGAAGGTTGAATATCAGATGTCGAAAGGACGGGCTTTTCTGCACTGATGCCCGCAGCTAATAAAGATGACTCCATCACCAGCGATTGCTCATCATTCACCGGAATTTCCGGATGTGAACGACAGCCCACCAGCACTAACAACGCCAGAGACATCAGCCCAAAGCATCCTTTTCTCATCGTTACAGACCTTTATGCGCCAGCATTGGTCCCAGCGGACAGCCACCCAACAAATGCATATGGATGTGGTAAACCTCTTGTCCGCCATGGCGGTTGGTGTTCATGATCAGACGATAGCCATCTTCGGCAATACCTTCTTGCTCAGCAATTTTTGCCGCTACGGTGATCATGCGTCCCAGCGCCTGCTCATGCTCAGCTGACACGTCGTTCACTGTCGGAATGAGGATATTCGGAATGATCAGAATATGCGTTGGCGCTTGCGGCGAAATATCGCGAAACGCCGTTACCAGATCATCCTGGTAGACGATATCGGAGGGGATCTCACGACGAATAATTTTGCTGAATATAGTTTCTTCTGCCACGACATTTTCCTTTTTCAAATAGCCATGCGTTGCGCCATGCTACGCCGCGCCACACTGCGAGTATAGAGTATGGTCGAGTTAAACCTGCTCTTTCAACCTTAACTAACGATTTCTTAAGCAAAAAATCGTTTTGCTGCCGTATATATCGCCATTATTCCCATTTCTGCCTGCGAATGCGCTGAAAAGACATTCTCTGTTTGGTTTACACACTAAATATGAATGCGTATATTTCTCATTTGCATTTACATATAAAATTATTCGCACACTAAATATAACCGCTCATCACCCTGCTCCGGCATGAGCCTGACGCCAACATAAACCAAGAGATTTCAAATGCTTTCGACACAATTTAACAGGGATAATCAACATCAAGCTATCATCAAACCGTCACTCCTTGCCGGTTGCATAGCACTGGCACTATTACCTTCCGCCGCTTTTGCTGCACCAGTCACTGAAGAAACGGTGATTGTTGAGGGTTCAGCCACAGCCCCAGATGATGGCGAAAATGATTACAACGTAACGTCTACCTCTGCGGGTACAAAAATGCAGATGACTCAACGTGATATTCCTCAGTCGGTCACTATTGTTAGCCAGCAGCGGATGGAAGATCAGCAGTTACAAACGCTGGGCGAAGTGATGGAAAACACGCTGGGGATCAGCAAAAGTCAGGCGGATTCCGATCGTGCTCTTTATTATTCCCGCGGATTCCAGATCGATAACTATATGGTTGATGGTATCCCCACCTATTTTGAATCGCGCTGGAATCTGGGCGACGCACTTTCTGATATGGCACTGTTTGAACGCGTAGAAGTAGTGCGTGGCGCGACAGGCCTCATGACCGGGACGGGTAATCCATCTGCGGCAATTAATATGGTTCGAAAACACGCGACCAGTCGTGAATTTAAAGGCGATGTCTCGGCGGAATACGGTAGCTGGAACAAAGAACGGTATGTGGCGGATTTACAAAGCCCACTCACCGAAGATGGTAAAATCCGCGCACGAATTGTCGGCGGCTACCAGAATAACGACTCATGGCTGGACCGCTACAACAGTGAAAAGACCTTCTTCTCCGGCATTGTCGATGCTGATTTAGGCGATCTTACGATGCTTTCAGCCGGTTACGAATATCAGCGTATTGATGTTAATAGCCCAACCTGGGGTGGTTTACCGCGCTGGAATACTGATGGCAGCAGCAACAGTTACGATCGCGCACGCAGTACCGCACCTGACTGGGCGTACAACGATAAAGAGATCAACAAGGTCTTTATGACCCTGAAGCAGCGGTTTGCTGATACCTGGCAAGCGACGCTGAATGCCACCCACTCTGAAGTCGAATTTGACAGCAAAATGATGTATGTCGATGCCTATGTAAACAAAGCGGATGGTATGCTGGTTGGGCCATACAGTAATTATGGACCTGGTTTTGATTATGTCGGCGGCACCGGTTGGAACAGCGGCAAACGTAAAGTTGATGCGCTGGATTTGTTCGCTGACGGTAGTTATGAATTGTTTGGTCGTCAGCACAATCTAATGTTTGGTGGCAGTTACAGCAAACAAAACAATCGTTACTTCAGTTCATGGGCCAACATCTTCCCGGATGAAATTGGCAGTTTCTACAACTTTAATGGCAATTTCCCACAAACCGACTGGTCACCACAGAGCCTGGCGCAGGACGATACCACACATATGAAATCGTTATATGCTGCCACTCGTGTCACCCTTGCCGATCCGCTGCATCTGATCCTCGGCGCACGTTATACCAACTGGCGGGTTGATACGCTGACTTACAGCATGGAGAAAAACCACACCACGCCTTACGCTGGTCTGGTGTTTGACATCAATGACAACTGGTCGACCTACGCCAGCTATACCTCTATTTTCCAGCCGCAAAATGATCGTGACAGTTCAGGCAAATATCTGACTCCAATCACCGGTAACAACTACGAGCTGGGTCTGAAATCGGACTGGATGAATAGCCGTCTGACCACCACGTTAGCCATCTTCCGTATTGAGCAGGATAATGTCGCTCAGTCCACCGGTACACCTATCCCCGGCAGCAACGGCGAAACCGCCTATAAAGCGGTGGATGGGACAGTCAGTAAAGGTGTGGAATTTGAACTCAACGGCGCAATTACCGACAACTGGCAGCTGACGTTTGGCGCAACGCGCTATATTGCAGAAGATAACGAAGGAAACGCCGTTAATCCTAATCTGCCACGCACCACGGTTAAAATGTTCACCAGCTACCGGTTGCCTGTCATGCCAGAGTTGACGGTCGGCGGTGGTGTTAACTGGCAAAATCGCGTGTATACCGACACCGTGACACCGTATGGCACCTTCCGCGCCGAGCAAGGTAGCTACGCGCTGGTGGATCTCTTCACCCGCTACCAGGTGACGAAAAACTTCTCGTTACAGGGGAACGTCAATAACCTGTTCGACAAAACCTACGATACCAACGTGGAAGGTTCTATCGTCTACGGCGCACCGCGTAATTTCAGCATTACCGGCACGTATCAATTCTGAATAACACCTGTAAAAAAGGCAGCCATCTGGCTGCCTTAGTCTCCCCAACGTCTTACGGATTAGTGGTTACGGATGTACTCATCCATCTCGGTTTTCAGGTTATCGGATTTAGTACCGAAAATCGCCTGAACACCAGAACCAGCAACCACTACGCCCGCTGCGCCCAGTTTCTTCAGGCCAGCCTGATCCACTTTAGACACATCAGCAACGCTGACGCGCAGACGGGTAATACATGCGTCGAGGTTAGTAATGTTTTCTTTACCACCAAATGCAGCAACCAGAGCCGGTGCCATTTCGCTGGTACCTGTCGCTTTTGCATCTTCAGTCGCATCTTCACGACCCGGCGTTTTCAGATCCAGTGCTTTAATCAGCACGCGGAAGATGGTGTAGTAAACAATGGCATAACCGATACCGACGATCGGGAACAGCCACAGTTTGCTGCTGTTACCAGACAGAACGATGAAGTCGATCAGACCGTGCGAGAACGACGTACCGTCACGCATCCCCAGAAGAATACAGATTGGGAATGCCAGGCCTGCCAGAATCGCGTGGATGATGTACAGGATCGGCGCAACGAACATGAAGGAGAACTCGATCGGCTCGGTGATACCGGTCAGGAACGAGGTCAGCGCCGCGGAGATCATAATACCGCCCACTTTCGCGCGGTTTTCTGGTTTAGCAGAGTGCCAGATAGCAATTGCGGCAGCTGGCAGACCGTACATTTTGAACAGGAAGCCACCAGACAGTTTACCCGCAGTCGGGTCACCCGCCATATAACGCGGAATGTCGCCGTGGAAAACCTGACCTGCTGCGTTGGTGTATTCACCAATCTGCATCTGGAAAGGTACGTTCCAGATGTGGTGCAGACCAAACGGTACCAGGCAACGTTCGATGAAACCGTAAATGCCAAACGCAACTACCGGGTTCTGGTAAGCAGCCCACTGAGAGAAGGTCTGGATTGCAGAACCAATCGGCGGCCAAATGAAGGACAGCACAACGCCAGTAAAGATGGCAGCCAGGCCTGAAATGATCGGCACAAAGCGTTTACCGGCAAAGAAGCCAAGATACTCAGGCAGCTTAATACGGTAGAAACGGTTAAACATATACGCTGCAATCGCACCGGAGATAATCCCTCCGAGTACGCCAGTATCCGCCAGGTGTTTAGAGGCGATTTCTTCAGCAGGTAAATGCAGTACCAGTGGCGCAACCACGGCCATGGTTTTAACCATGATGCCATAGGCAACAACTGCGGCCAGCGCGGATACGCCATCGTTATTGGTAAAGCCGAGGGCGACACCGATCGCAAAAATCAGTGGCATGTTTGCAAAGACGGAACCGCCTGCTTCTGCCATAACATGCGATACAACGGCGGGCAGCCAGCTGAAATTCGCGGAACCGACGCCCAGCAGAATACCTGCGATAGGCAGTACGGATACCGGCAGCATCAGCGATTTACCGACCTTTTGCAGGTTAGCAAATGCATTCTTAAACATAATTGAGAGTGCTCCTGAGTATGGGTGCTTTTTTTACGTTCTCACGCGTGGCAAGGGGGGAGTGCCTCGCCGTGTACAGGGCATCTAAGCGCCCTTTATTTATTACACAGAGTAAAATAATTCAGTGCCGATTTGTTTGACGGCTATCACGTTTCAACTTCAGATCATTGGAGAAGTTGCACATTTTGACAAAACATATGTCACAATATTTCAAACGTGGTTATTCACCGCCCGATTTTCGGCGGTGAACTTTACTCGTTTTAGCCATTAATTACGAGCTTTAAAAAAACTCATTCAACGGATGGATTGAAGGCGGGAAGCGTCGATGTGAAACAGACGGGCGAAGTTATCGGTGGTTACCTGCGCCAGTTCTTCAACGGCAACACCTTTCAACACAGCCATGTATTCTGCAACGTCACGAACCATCGCAGGTTGATTCTCTTTTCCTCGATGCGGTACTGGCGCAAGGTAAGGTGAGTCAGTTTCCACCAGTAACCGATCCAGGGGGACATAACGCGCAGCATCGCGCAGTTGCTCCGCATTACGGAAGGTCACAATGCCGGAAAAGGAGATGTAAAATCCGAGATCCAGTAATTTGCCCGCCGTTTCTCTGTCCTCTGTAAAACAGTGTAGTACGCCACCGCAATCCGTCACTTTTTCTTCGCGCAGAATTGCCAGCGTATCGGCGCGGGCGTCACGGGTGTGGACGATAACCGGCTTGTTCAGTTCACGACCAATCTGGATATGATGGATGAAGGACTCTTGCTGACGTACTTTAGTTTCCGGCGTGTAATAATAATCCAGCCCGGTTTCACCCAGCGCTACAACGCCCTCTTCTGCCGCCAGACGACGTAAATCTTCTACATCGTAGGGATCATTCTGGTTGAGTGGATGCACGCCACAAGAAAATACGACGTTGTCGCGTTCGCCTACCAGATCCCGCATGTGTAAATAACCCGGTAATGTTGTGGCGACTGCCAGACAAAATTTCACATCGCGTGCGGCGGCTTTCGCCAGAACGTCATCCACGTCCTTATGCAAAGATTCATAATCCAGACCATCGAGATGGCAGTGTGAGTCGACTAAAAACATGATGTCTCTCTTAAAGATGAGGAACCGGTAGCACAACGCCCGGTTGCAGGTAATGCTCAATACGCAGTAAAAGATCGGTGATGAGAAGCTCGCGGTTGATACCTGTGACAGACATTAACTGTTCACGAATGTGGCAAACATCCCCCAGTATAGCCTGCAGGCGCGAGGGAGAAAGATGGTTTGCCAGTTCGACGACCAGCCCCGGCACATCAACATTGGTCACGTGCGCAGCGCCATAATGGCGTTTTAGCGCATCCATCAGCAACGTTGCCAGCCAGTGTAAACGCGCCGGAGCTTGTTCATGATTAAGGGCCGCCAGCAGCGAATACCAGTCGCCCGATTGCACGCTATATGCCAGCGCCTGACACAATGTTTCACGAGCCTGCCAGTTATCTCCCTGAAACAACGCCAGTGCCGCCCCAGGCGAACCGGCGCTTAAGCGCAATGCGGCAAGTAGTGCATCCTGTGACATTGTCACTTCGCGTGAAAGCCAGGTCACGGCGTACTGTTCCGGCGGCGGCGCAAGGTAATGTAACCGACAACGACTACGTAATGTTGCCAGTAAACGTTCTGGCTCGCGGGTAGCAAGGAAAAACCACGTTTCTGCTGGTGGCTCTTCAAGCGTTTTCAGCAATGCGTTAGCCGCGGCGTCGGTTAGTAAGGCAGCATCGGTTACCCAGACAACTTTCGCACCACCTAAGCGTGCGTGCTCATTCAGCTTTTCGGTGACCTCACGTACCGCATCAATGCCCAGCGCATTTTTCCCTTTTTCGGGAGCCAGGGTGTAGTAATCGGGATGTGTGCCAGCCTGCATCAACTGACATCCACGACAGTGACCGCAACTTTTGTGGCCCTGCGGTTGTTGGCAGAGTAAATAACGGCTCAGGGCGTAGATTAAAGCATCATCACCCATGCCCGGTAACGCCTGAATGAGTAGCGCATGGTGACCTCTTCCGGCCTGATAGCTGGCTACCAGTTTTTCGAAATCAGGTCGTAACCATGGATACCATCTCATGCGTCCAACTCCTTCACCCAGTTGGTCACGGTGGTGCGGATTGCATCCATCACGGCCTCCAGCGGCTGGGTGGCATCAATGGTATGAATGCTTTTATCTTGTGCTGCCAGTTCCAGATAGCGGGCGCGGGTGCGATTAAAGAAATCGAAAGATTCTTGCTCAATACGATCCAGCTCGCCGCGCGCACGCGCGCGTTTTAAGCCAACCTCCGGGGTAACATCGAGATAGAGCGTTAAGTCGGGGCGAACCCCCCCGAGAACAGCATCACGCAGTGTTGCCAGCATATGTTGGTCAATACCTCGTCCTCCACCCTGATAGGCTTGAGTGGAGAGATCGTGGCGATCGCCAATCACCCAGGTGCCGTTAGCCAGCGCAGGTTTGATGACCGTTTCTACCAGTTGAACGCGCGCGGCATAAAACATCAGAACTTCGGCTTTATCGGTAATGACTTCATCGCCTACCGATTTGATATCCAGCACAAGGCTTCTTAACTTTTCGGCAAGTTGCGTACCGCCAGGTTCCCGAGTGAAAACCATGTCGCGGATACCCAGTTGCTCAAGCGTCTCAACCACCACGTTACGCGCGGTAGTTTTGCCTGCGCCTTCCAGCCCCTCAATGACGATATACTTACTGCGCATTTTTTTCCTTAAGCACTTTCAGATAATCCTGCACAGACTTGTTATGACTGGCAAGATTGGTATTAAACGTGTGACCACCTTTACCATCGGCCACAAAATAGAGATACGGCGTTTTTGCCGGATGCGCAGCAGCCTTCAGCGAATCCGCCCCCGGCGTCGCTATCGCACCTGGCGGCAGACCGGTAATGGTATAGGTGTTATACGCTGTCGGCGTTTCCAGGTCTGCACGAGAAAGTTTGCCATTATAACGCTCTCCCATCCCGTAAATCACGGTCGGGTCGGTCTGCAGGCGCATACCAATGCGTAAACGGTTGATAAATACTGAGGCAACCTGATCGCGTTCACTGGCAACGGCGGTTTCTTTTTCGATAATTGATGCCATCGTCACCAACTGGTTTTTATCTTTATAAGGCAGACCGTCCGCACGCCCTTCCCAGGCGCTATCGACCGCTTTCACCATTTTCTTGTGCGCTCGCTTGAGTAACGCGACATCGGTGGTATTGGCGGTATACATCCAGGTGTCTGGCCAGAACCAACCTTCAATCCACTCCGGGTTTTCCAGTTCAAGTGCCTGCGCTACGGTGGCGTACTTATCGTCGCTCAGCGTGTGCTTGATATACGGAGCCTCACGCAATTGCTTGAGGTAGTCGCTCAGACGCATCCCTTCTACCAGTCGCAGCGGGAACTGTGCTTCTTTACCGCTTTCCAACAATTTCAGCATCTCGCGCACGGTCATCTGCGGTGTAAAGCGGTAAGTCCCGGCTTTAAAGTGAGAAAGATCCGGTTCGATACGCAGCAACCATTGAAAAACCCGTGGGCGATTGATGATCTTATCGGCATAAAGCTGTTCACCTAGCGCCAGACGTCCGGTCCCTGGCTTAAGGGTAAATATCGTCTCTTCTTTGATAAGCAATTTGCTGTCGGCAAGATGGCGAACCTTCCAGACGCCCACACCAGCGGCGATACCCAGTACCACCAGCAATAACAAGATTATCAATAACACTTTTTTCATGACTAATTCGGGCGCTCACAAAGTGGGGCTAAATATTCATATAACGTTGCTGACGAAAAGGAGACATCGCCACAGGCACGTACGGGCATCACTGGCATTAACGCATTACAAATAACCATCTCATCTGCCTGCAACGCCTCTTCCAGAGAGGCTTGCACTTCGACAAGCTGATAAGAGGATTGTGCCAGCAAACGGATACAGAATTGTCGCATAATGCCGTTAACACCTGCCTGATCCAGTCGCGGCGTATAAACTACGTTGCCCTTCCGCCAGAACAAATTAGCCGCACAGCATTCCGTAACCCACCCTTCGCTGTCAAGGACCAGCGCCTCATCAGCGTTTGTCTGCTCAAGATGAGAGCGGATCAATACTTGCTCAAGCCGATTAAGATGTTTAATACCTGCAAGGTGAGGATTGCGCCCCAGCCGCACCGGGCTTAGCGCCAACATCATCCCTTCGTTACGCAAACGGTCGTAATGTGCAGGATAAGCCGTAATGGAGAGAATCCGCGTTGCCGGTCCACTGTTCAATGTGCTGTACCCTCGCCCGCCACTACCGCGACTGATCACGACTTTCAGCACACCATTCTGCTGTTCTGCTGCCAGCGTTTTCATCTCTTGTTCAAGCTGAGGCCAGAAGTCACAGGAAATCATCAACCGCTGACAAGCATCCTGTAGTCGCTGGATATGCGCCGATAACAAACTGACTTTACCGTCGATAACTCTGGCGGTGGTAAAACAACCATCACCAAACTGCGTTGCCCGATCGCTTACTGCCAGCGATTCCTGCTTATGACCGTTAATTAAGAACATACCAGCTCCTTATCAGAGAATTGTTAGTGTGGCAGCATGTTCACTACGGAACAAGTCGGAATAAAAGCTAAGAAAAAAGGCCCGCAAGCGGACCTTTTATAAGGGTGGGAAATGACAACTTAGATCTTTTTAAAGATCAAAGAACCATTAGTGCCACCGAAGCCGAAGGAGTTACACAGCGTGTATTCCATTCCGCTGACCTGACGCGCTTCGTGCGGTACGAAATCCAGATCGCAACCTTCATCCGGGTTATCCAGGTTGATGGTTGGCGGAACAGCCTGATCGCGCAGCGCCAGGATGGAGTAGATAGATTCTACTGCACCCGCCGCACCTAACAGGTGACCGGTCATAGATTTCGTGGAGCTTACCAACACGCGGCTTGCAGCTTCACCGAAGATGGTTTTCACCGCCTGCGCTTCAGCTTTATCGCCAGCCGGCGTAGAAGTACCGTGCGCGTTAACGTAGCCAATCTGACTCGCTTCAATGCCTGCATCACGCAGAGCATTTGCCATCGCCAGAGCTGCGCCTGCGCCATTTTCTGGCGGTGACGTCATATGATAAGCATCGCTGCTCATACCAAAGCCGACGAGTTCAGCGTAAATTTTCGCACCGCGTTTTTTCGCGTGTTCGTACTCTTCAAGTACCAGCATACCGGCACCATCGCCTAGTACGAAACCATCACGCTCTTTATC
Organism: Escherichia sp. E.sYA108; assembly: GCF_011754335.1. NCBI lineage: Bacteria > Pseudomonadati > Pseudomonadota > Gammaproteobacteria > Enterobacterales > Enterobacteriaceae > Escherichia > Escherichia sp. E.sYA108. Next base: position 3,035,810 of record NZ_JAAQVZ010000001.1, read on the forward strand.
CCACGGGCGGCTCGCCGCTTGCGGGTTATCATTGCGGGTAGATAATGCACGTGCCGCGCCAAAACCACCAACGCCCAGCGGCGTACTGGCTTTCTCTGCGCCACCTGCAACCATCACGTCAGCATCGCCATACGCGATAATACGCGCAGCATGGCCAATGTTGTGCACGCCGGAAGTACAGGCGGTCGCGATAGAGATGCTTGGGCCACGCAGGCCATACATGATAGTCAGATGACCTGCCACCATGTTCACAATCGTTGACGGAACGAAGAATGGGCTGATCTTACGTGGACCACCGTTCATCAGAGATGTGTGGTTTTCTTCGATCAGTCCGAGGCCGCCAATCCCGGAGCCAATTGCGGCACCAATGCGGGTTGCGTTCTCTTCCGTTATTTCAAGGCCAGAATCCTGCATGGCCTGAACGCCAGCGACAATTCCATATTGAATGAAGGCATCCATCTTGCGCTGTTCTTTGCGCGAGATAATGTCCTCACAGTTAAAATCCTTTACTAAGCCAGCAAATTTCGTTGCATAGGCGCTAGTATCGAAATGGTCGATTAGGCTGATGCCACTCTGACCGGCAAGCAGAGCTTTCCAGGTAGACTCTACGGTATTGCCGACAGGAGACAACATGCCCAGTCCGGTCACAACTACACGACGCTTAGACACGTTTGTCCTCCAGGGAGGGAAAAAATGATTCTAGTGGGACAAAAGATAAAACTCAGGCGGTCGAACGACCGCCTGGAGATGTTCACTTACGCCTGGTGGCCGTTGATGTAATCAATGGCAGCCTGAACGGTGGTGATTTTCTCAGCTTCTTCGTCCGGAATCTCAGTATCAAACTCTTCTTCCAGAGCCATTACCAGCTCAACGGTGTCAAGAGAATCCGCGCCCAGGTCTTCAACGAAAGAAGCATTGTTGGTAACTTCTTCCTGCTTAACGCCCAGCTGTTCGCCGATAATTTTCTTAACGCGTTCTTCGATAGTGCTCATACTCTTAAATTTCCTATCAAAACTCGCTTTCGCGATGGTTTTCGTAGTGTATAAAATGTTGAAAAATTTGCAACTAAATCCCGGCAGGTCTTACCACGATTTTACGTTATTTTGAGGCCTTACCCCCCAATAACGCAAATCATTTTGCACTAATTATTACTCATAACCACGCAGACTGCGCGCAACATGAGCATTTTGTGCAAATCGCGGTCAGACCATGTACATCCCGCCGTTCACATGCAAAGTTTCACCCGTGATGTAAGCTGCTTCGTCGGATGCCAGGAATGCAACCGCGTTGGCGATTTCCTGTGCGCCGCCGAGGCGACCCGCAGGAACCTGCGCCAGGATACCCGCACGCTGGTCATCGCTCAGCGCACGTGTCATGTCCGTTTCAATAAAGCCCGGAGCAACAACGTTTACAGTAATACCGCGTGACGCAACTTCGCGCGCCAGTGATTTACTGAAGCCGATCAAGCCCGCTTTCGCCGCAGCGTAGTTGGCCTGACCGCCATTTCCCATGGTACCAACCACAGAACCGATAGTGATAATACGACCATGACGCTTTTTCATCATAGCGCGCATTACCGCTTTTGACAGACGGAAAACAGATGAAAGGTTGGTTTCGATAATATCGTTCCACTCTTCATCTTTCATTCGCATTAACAGGTTATCACGAGTGATACCGGCATTATTGACCAGGATATCCACTTCACCAAATTCTGCGCGAATTTTTTCCAGAACAGATTCGATAGATGCCGGGTCGGTCACATTCAACATCAGACCTTTGCCGTTGGCACCTAAATAATCACTGATCGCCTGAGCGCCATTTTCACTGGTCGCAGTGCCAATAACTTTCGCGCCACGGGCTGCGAGCGTTTCAGCAATTGCGCGGCCAATTCCGCGGCTTGCACCGGTTACCAGTGCGATTTTTCCTTCAAAATTCATGATTTTCCTCTTTTAAAGCTCGAGCGCCGCTGCCATCGCTGAAGGTTCGTTCAGCGCCGAGGCGGTCAGGGTGTCGACAATGCGTTTCGTCAGGCCAGTAAGCACTTTGCCCGGGCCGACTTCATAGAGATGTTCTACGCCTTGCGCTGCCATGTACTCAACAGACTTCGTCCACTGAACCGGGTTATACAACTGACGTACCAGTGCGTCACGGATGGCATCACCATTGGTTTCGCATTTCACATCAACGTTATTCACAACAGGAACTGTTGGTGCGTTAAAGGTGATTTTCGCTAATTCTACTGCCAGTTTGTCGGCTGCTGGTTTCATCAGCGCACAGTGAGACGGTACGCTCACTGGTAACGGCAGAGCGCGTTTTGCGCCCGCAGCTTTACAGGCAGCGCCAGCACGCTCAACTGCTTCTTTATGACCGGCAATAACCACCTGTCCCGGAGAGTTAAAGTTTACCGGAGAAACGACCTGACCTTCTGCAGCTTCTTCACACGCTTTCGCAATAGACGCATCATCCAGACCGATGATTGCCGCCATAGCGCCCGTGCCTTCCGGTACGGCTTCTTGCATGAACTTGCCGCGCATCTCAACCAAACGCACCGCATCAGCGAAATCAATTACACCAGCGCAAACCAGCGCGGAGTATTCCCCCAGGCTGTGACCGGCCATCATTGCCGGTGCTTTACCGCCCTGCTGCTGCCATACGCGATACAGCGCAACAGATGCAGTCAACAGCGCTGGCTGAGTTTGCCAGGTTTTATTCAGTTCTTCAGCTGGCCCCTGCTGGGTCAGCGCCCACAGATCGTAGCCCAGCGCCGCAGAAGCTTCTGCAAACGTTTCTTCGACAATTGGATAGCTCGCCGCCATATCAGCCAGCATTCCAACGGTTTGAGAACCCTGTCCAGGGAACACAAATGCAAATTGCGTCATGTTTTAATCCTTATCCTAGAAACGAACCAGCGCGGAGCCCCAGGTGAATCCACCGCCAAAGGCTTCAAGCAGAACCAACTGTCCCGGCTTAATGCGCCCGTCACGTACAGCTTCATCCAGCGCGCACGGGACAGAGGCCGCAGAGGTATTACCGTGGCGATCCAGCGTCACCACGACATTGTCCATCGACATGCCGAGTTTTTTCGCCGTTGCACTGATAATACGCAGGTTAGCCTGATGCGGAACCAGCCAGTCCAGTTGAGAACGGTCAAGATTATTCGCCGCCAGCGTCTCATCAACGATGTGCGCCAGTTCCGTTACCGCAACCTTGAAGACTTCGTTGCCCGCCATCGTCAGATGAATTGAATTCTCTGGATTCACACGGTCAGCATTAGGCAGCGTCAGCAATTCACCATAGCTACCGTCGGCATGCAGATGGGTGGAGATGATTCCCGGCTCTTCAGAGGCAGCCAGCACCGCAGCGCCCGCGCCATCGCCAAAAATAATAATAGTCCCACGATCTGTTGGATCGCAGGTGCGCGCCAGTACATCGGAACCGACGACCAGAGCATACTTCACCGCCCCAGATTTCACGTATTGATCGGCTACGCTTAATGCATAGGTGAAACCTGCGCAGGCTGCTGCAACGTCAAATGCCGGGCAACCTTTAATGCCCAACATGCTTTGAATCTGACAAGCTGCGCTCGGGAAAGCGTGCGTCGCAGAAGTCGTTGCCACAACGATCAGGCCAATCTGGTCTTTCTCAATACCCGCCATCTCAATTGCGCGTGTCGCCGCTTCAAAGCCCATGGTTGAAACGGTTTCGTTTGGCGCGGCAATGTGGCGTTCGCGGATACCGGTACGAGTGACAATCCACTCGTCAGAGGTATCCACCATTTTTTCCAAATCGGCGTTTGTCCGCACTTGTTCGGGCAGATAGCTGCCAGTACCAATAATCTTCGTATACATGTACGCTCAGTCACTTTTCGGTTATATACCGTCACTTGCAAACTGCGAGTTCGCTGGCAGCGTCCTGCTACCGCAGAGTTCCGCTTTTGCCACCGTCCAGCAGCTCAAAACCAGCTGGGTATACAGATTCCAGGCGAGCGGCAATTCGCTGAGGAACTTGTCGCTGCACCGCCTGCACTGCCTGTTCAATCGCGACCGCAAAAGCTCGCTGATTGGCTGCACCATGACTTTTTATCACCGTGCCGCGCAATCCTAACAGACAGGCGCCGTTATACTGGTCGGGGTTGAGGTGACTGAATCGCCTCGTCAGGCTCTTTTGTAGCCAACGCTTTAATAACAGTAGCCACCACGACCGTTTTTTCCCTTCACCCTGAGATTTCAGCAGAGAAAGGAACATCCTGACAACACCTTCCATCGTCTTTAATGTGACATTTCCTGTAAAGCCGTCACAAACCAGCACATCTGTCTTGCCAGTTAACAACTCATTGGCTTCAAGATAGCCGATATAATTGATAGAAGGGATTGTTTTAAGCACCGCTGAGGCATCCCGAATACTGTCGAGACCCTTTACTTCTTCTTCACCAATATTGAGCAACGCCACGCGAGGATTAGGAATTTCCACCACCTCTTCAGCCAGAACTGAGCCCATAATGGCAAATTGCACCAACATTGTACTGTCACAATCGACGTTGGCCCCTAAATCGAGGACCACCGTTTTGCCCTTTTGCTGATGCGGTAATACCGTCACCAGCGCCGGACGCTCAATCCCCTCCAGGGGCTTGAGTAATAATTTTGCCAGCCCCATCAGCGCCCCGGTATTACCGGCACTGACACAGGCTTGCGCTCGACCTTCTTTCACCAGCTCCAGGGCCACGCGCATTGAACTCCCACGACTGGCGCGGATAGCTTGCGAAGGCCGGGCATCACTGGCGATAACTGACTGCGCAGGAATAATCTGCAGACGCGAACGTTGTTCAAAGTCAGCTTTAGCAAGTAATGGCGTGATGGCGTCGGGATTGCCGACTAAAAGAAGAGTGAGTTGCGAATTAGAATTCAGTGCCTGCAATGCTGCAGGCACTGTCACGGAAGGGCCAAAATCCCCTCCCATGACATCTAACGCCAGGGTTAGACGTGTCAAGGTATCGTCGCCGCCCGGTTTGGTCTTTCCCCAGTTGCCTGGGGAAAATCCTCACTAAGCTTCATCACGCAGACGCGTGATTACTTAGCGATGACCTTGCGGCCGCGGTAGTAACCGTCGGCAGTGATGTGGTGACGCAGGTGTTTTTCACCAGAAGTTTTGTCTACAGACAGGCTGGTGACTGCGGTCAGCGCGTCATGGGAACGACGCATGCCACGTTTGGAACGGGTTGGTTTATTCTGTTGTACGGCCATGGACCTTACTCCTCAATTACGGTTTATCCCCGATCCAACGGGGAGCACCAATTACTTACGCTTTAAGCTGGCTAATACGGCAAATGGGTTTGGCTTTTGCGCTTCTTCAGGCAGTTCACCAAAGACCATGTCCGCTTCGGACACTTCACAGTGTTCAGAATCATGCACCGGAACTACCGGCAAGGCGAGGATGATTTCATCTTCAACCATTGCAAGCAGATCGATTTCACCGAATTCGTTAACCTCAATCGGTTCATACGCTTCCGGCAGTGCTTCAGCCTGTTCGTCTGAACGCACAGGACTAAAACAATACGTTGTGTAGACCTGATGAGTAAACGGCTTCCCGCAACGCTGACACTCGAGCGTTACCGTCACCTTCGCATCGCCGTTTAACACTGCGAGACGTTGGTTATCGATAGCGAACGACATGGAGCATTCCACATCACTGTCCACACTGACTACGGATTCGGCGACGCGCTCAACCTGATCAGGAGTATAGATACCCTGGTAATCAAGGCGTTTTTGAGCCGTACGAACCGGATCAAGAGTCAGGGGTAATTTTACCTTTTGCATAGGGCGCGCATATTAACTTCGTAACGTCGTATAGTCAAAGAAAAAGGCAGCCTGCGGTTGCCTTTTGCCAATAATTCGCACACATTGCGGGTTACAGCCTTATTTTCGTTCAGTGCTGGCAAAGTTGCCAGTCAGCAAAACGAAGCGCATAGTTTAAATTGGCTATCATCAATACGCTATATCTGATGGAAAAAAATATGCCTAAACTTATTTTAGCCTCCACCTCGCCCTGGCGTCGCGCTCTTCTGGAAAAACTGCAAATCTCTTTTGAATGTGCAGCACCCGAGGTCGACGAAACTCCACGCAGCGACGAATCACCGCGACAGTTGGTGCTTCGACTGGCACAAGAAAAAGCGCAATCTCTGGCGTCATGTTATCCGGATCATTTAATTATTGGTTCAGACCAGGTATGTGTTCTTGATGGCGAAATCACCGGTAAACCGTTAACGGAAGAAAATGCCCGTCTGCAATTACGCAAAGCCAGCGGCAATATCGTCACCTTCTATACTGGACTGGCGTTGTTTAATTCGGCGAATGGGCATCTACAAACAGAAGTGGAGCCTTTTGACGTCCATTTCCGTCACCTGAGCGAGGCGGAGATTGATAATTACGTGCGTAAAGAGCATCCCCTGCACTGCGCGGGTAGCTTTAAGAGTGAAGGATTTGGCATTACGCTGTTTGAGCGTTTAGAGGGGCGTGATCCTAACACGCTGGTTGGTTTACCGCTAATCGCGCTGTGTCAGATGTTACGTCGGGAAGGGAAAAACCCGCTGATGGGATAGTTTTTTGCGCCGGATGCGGTTACTTCGCATCCGGCAATCGGTGCTGGCGGCCTGATGCGGCGTAAACGCCTTATCAGGCCAACCGCCCATTATCAGGTTTATATGCTTGTATTAGCGCGCGTTACGCAGCTTTTGCAAACAACGCTTCAAACCTTCATCCATCGGCGCTTCAATACGCATCACCTCACCGGTCCCCGGATGAGTAAACTTCAACGCTGCGGCGTGCAGGAACAGGCGATTTAATCCCGTGCCTGCTTCAGTGAGCTGTCTGTCAAATTCACGGTCACCGTAGCGATCGTCAAAGGCAATCGGATGACCCGCATATTGTGTATGCACACGGATCTGATGAGTACGCCCTGTTACCGGGCTACAACGCACCAGGGTGGCAAATGCATAGCGTTCTTCCACTTTAAAGCGTGTTTCCGACGGTTTGCCTTCCTGACTCACACGCACGATACGTTCGCCGCTTTGCAGAATATTTTTCAGTAACGGCGCTTGAACGCTCTTCACATACGACTGCCACTGACCGCGCACCAGCGCCAGGTAATCTTTTTGCATCCCTTTTTCACGTAATTGCTCATGCAGAGAACGCAACGCCGAGCGTTTTTTCGCTACCAGCAACACACCTGAGGTGTCCCGGTCAAGACGATGAACCAGTTCAAGGAACCGCGCTTCCGGGCGCAACGCCCGCAAACCTTCAATAACGCCGAAGCTTAAACCACTGCCGCCATGTACCGCCGTACCGGAAGGTTTATTCAGCACCAGGATATGATCATCTTCATATAAGATGACGTCCGCCAGCGCCGCCACCTTTTGCAGATGTGGCGAAACCGCCTCTTCTTCCCGCTCAGCAACGCGAACCGGTGGGATACGCACCTCATCACCCGCTTCGAGTTTATATTCAGGCTTAATACGTTTTTTGTTCACCCGCACTTCGCCTTTACGCAAAATACGGTAAATCATACTTTTTGGTACGCCTTTCAATTGGGTACGCAAAAAGTTGTCGATACGTTGCCCCGCTTCGTCAGCGGTGATAGCAACAATTTTTACGGATGGAGTCTCTGTTTTCATGGTGGGCGATTCTAATTAGCCAACAGGATTCGCGCCACTCATTTTTCTATGCTTATATTTAGTTTTGCACCTTATTACTTCACTAGGTGATCACTTTATTGATGGTTATTAAACCAATCACCAGCAAGAAGTGAAAAAACTGTGAGTAAGCGGGTGATAAATGGTAAAAGTCATCTTGCTATAACAAGGCTTGCAGTGGAATAATGAGGCCGTTTCCGTGTCCATCCTTGTTAAAACAAGAAATTTTACGGAATAACCCATTTTGCCCGACCGATCATCCACGCAGCAATGGCGTAAGACGTATTGATCTTTCAGGCAGTTAGCGGGCTGCGGGTTGCAGTCCTTACCGGTAGATGGAAATATTTCTGGAGAGTAATACCCAGTCTGTTTCTCTGATAATTGCGCTGTTTTTCCGCATGAAAAACGGGCAACCGACACTCTGCGCCTCTTTGAGCTGACGATAACCGTGAGGTTGGCGACGCGACTAGACACGAGGCCATCGGTTCACACCCGGAAAGGCGTTACTTTGCCCGCAGCTTAGTCGTCAATGTAAGAATAATGAGTAAGTTACGATGAAAAGAATGTTAATCAACGCAACTCAGCAGGAAGAGTTGCGCGTTGCCCTTGTAGATGGGCAGCGTCTGTATGACCTGGATATCGAAAGTCCAGGGCACGAGCAGAAAAAGGCAAACATCTACAAAGGTAAAATCACCCGCATTGAACCGAGTCTGGAAGCTGCTTTTGTTGATTACGGCGCTGAACGTCACGGTTTCCTCCCACTAAAAGAAATTGCCCGCGAATATTTCCCTGCTAACTACAGTGCTCATGGTCGTCCCAACATTAAAGATGTGTTGCGTGAAGGTCAGGAAGTCATTGTTCAGATCGATAAAGAAGAGCGCGGCAACAAAGGCGCGGCATTAACCACCTTTATCAGTCTGGCGGGTAGCTATCTGGTTCTGATGCCGAACAACCCGCGCGCGGGCGGTATTTCTCGTCGTATCGAAGGCGACGACCGTACCGAATTAAAAGAAGCACTGGCAAGCCTTGAACTGCCGGAAGGCATGGGGCTTATCGTGCGCACCGCTGGCGTCGGCAAATCTGCTGAGGCGCTGCAATGGGATTTAAGCTTCCGTCTGAAACACTGGGAAGCCATCAAAAAAGCCGCTGAAAGCCGCCCGGCTCCGTTCCTGATTCATCAGGAGAGCAACGTAATCGTTCGCGCATTCCGCGATTACTTACGCCAGGACATCGGTGAAATCCTTATCGATAACCCGAAAGTGCTCGAACTGGCACGTCAGCATATCGCTGCATTAGGCCGCCCGGATTTCAGCAGCAAAATCAAACTGTACACCGGCGAGATCCCGCTGTTCAGCCACTACCAGATCGAGTCGCAGATCGAGTCCGCCTTCCAGCGTGAAGTTCGTCTGCCATCCGGTGGTTCGATTGTTATCGACAGCACCGAAGCGTTAACGGCCATCGACATCAACTCCGCACGCGCGACCCGCGGCGGCGATATCGAAGAAACCGCGTTTAACACTAACCTCGAAGCTGCCGATGAGATTGCTCGTCAGCTGCGCCTGCGTGACCTCGGCGGCCTGATTGTTATCGACTTCATCGACATGACGCCTGTACGCCACCAGCGTGCGGTAGAAAACCGTCTGCGTGAAGCGGTGCGTCAGGACCGTGCGCGTATTCAAATCAGCCATATTTCTCGCTTTGGCCTGTTGGAAATGTCCCGTCAGCGCCTGAGCCCATCACTGGGTGAATCCAGCCATCACGTCTGCCCGCGCTGCTCCGGTACCGGTACCGTTCGTGACAACGAATCGCTGTCGCTCTCTATTCTGCGTCTGATCGAAGAAGAAGCGCTGAAAGAGAACACCCAGGAAGTTCACGCCATTGTTCCTGTGCCAATTGCTTCTTACCTGCTGAATGAAAAACGTTCTGCGGTAAATGCGATTGAAACTCGTCAGGACGGCGTACGCTGTGTGATTGTGCCAAACGATCAGATGGAAACCCCGCACTACCATGTGCTGCGCGTGCGCAAAGGGGAAGAAACCCCAACCTTAAGCTACATGCTGCCGAAGCTGCATGAAGAAGCGATGGCGCTGCCGTCTGAAGAAGAGTTCGCTGAACGTAAGCGTCCGGAACAACCTGCGCTGGCAACCTTTGCCATGCCGGATGTGCCGCCAGCACCAACGCCAGCTGAACCTGCCGCGCCTGTCGTAGCCCCAGCACCTAAATCTGCACCGGCAACACCAGCCGCTCCTGCCCAACCTGGGCTGTTGAGCCGCTTCTTCGGCGCACTGAAAGCGCTGTTCAGCGGTGGTGAAGAAACCAAACCGTCCGAGCAACCAACACCGAAAGCAGAAGCGAAACCGGAACGTCAACAGGATCGTCGCAAGCCTCGTCAGAACAACCGCCGTGACCGTAATGAGCGCCGCGACCCTCGTAGTGAACGTACTGAAGGCAGCGATAATCGCGAAGAAAACCGTCGTAATCGTCGCCAGGCACAGCAGCAGACTGCCGAGACGCGTGAGAGCCGTCAGCAGGCAGAGGTAACGGAAAAAGCGCGTACCACCGACGAGCAGCAAACGCCGCGTCGTGAACGTAGCCGCCGCCGTAACGATGATAAACGTCAGGCGCAACAAGAAGTGAAGGCGCTGAATGTTGAAGAGCAATCTGTTCAGGAAACCGAACAGGAAGAACGTGTACGTCCGGTTCAGCCACGTCGTAAACAGCGTCAGCTCAATCAGAAAGTGCGTTACGAGCAAAGCGTAGCCGAAGAAGCGGTAGTCGCACCGGTGGTTGAAGAAACTGTCGCAGCCGAACCAATTGTTCAGGAAGCACCAGCCCCACGCACAGAACTGGTGAAAGTCCCGCTGCCAGTCGTAGCGCAAACTGCACCAGAACAGCCAGAAGAGAACAATGCTGATAACCGTGACAACGGTGGCATGCCGCGTCGTTCTCGCCGCTCGCCTCGTCACCTGCGCGTAAGTGGTCAGCGTCGTCGTCGCTATCGTGACGAGCGTTATCCAACCCAGTCGCCAATGCCGTTGACCGTAGCGTGCGCGTCTCCGGAACTGGCCTCTGGCAAAGTCTGGATCCGCTATCCAATTGTACGTCCGCAAGATGTACAGGTTGAAGAGCAGCGCGAACAGGAAGAAGTACAAGTGCAGCCGATGGTGACTGAGGTCCCTGTCGCCGCCGCTGCCGAACCTGTTGTTAGCGCGCCAGTTGTTGAAGAAGTGGCTGAAGTCGTAGAAGCCCCCGTTCAGGTTGCCGAACCGCAACCGGAAGTGGTTGAAACGACGCATCCTGAAGTGATTGCTGCCGCGGTAACTGAACAGCCGCAGGTGATTACCGAATCTGATGTTGCCGTAGCCCAGGAAGTTGCAGAACACGCAGAACCGGTGGTTGAACCGCAGGAAGAGACGGCAGATATTGAAGAAGTTGCCGAAACTGCTGAGGTTGTGGTTGCTGAACCTGAAGTTGTTGCTCAACCTGCCGCGCCAGTCGTCGCTGAAGTCACAGCAGAAGTTGAAACGGTAGCTGCGGTTGAACCTGAGGTCACCGTTGAGCATAACCACGCTACCGCGCCGATGACGCGCGCTCCGGCACCGGAATATGTTCCGGAAGCACCGCGTCACAGTGACTGGCAGCGCCCTACTTTTACCTTCGAAGGCAAAGGTGCCGCAGGTGGTCATACGGCAACGCATCATGCCTCCGCCGCTCCTGCGCGTCCGCAACCTGTTGAGTAATAATTAGCTCAAGCAATCAAGCCCTGGTAACTGCCAGGGCTTTTTTATTTCATCTTTGAGTCAACATATTAAAATTCATCAAATGGCATCCTTGCTAACCAACAATACAAAATAGGCAAAAAAATGCCCGCCCCGGCGATCCCAGAGCGGGCAGACAAAACATACCCAGTTTCATGATATGTTTTAAAGCGAGCTTATTTGTTGAGCTGGAAGAGCGACAATCCCTGCATATCGGTAAATGCTTTATACGATGCCTGCAATGCCGTTTGCTGCATGATGTAAGATGAAATAGTTGCATTCCAGTCCACATCAACCAGATCGCTCATCTGCTGCGTTTGCCCTAAAGCGCGATCGCTACCTAATGAATCCAGCGACTCCAGTTCGTTCAGTTGCGTGCCTAATTCCGCGCGAACAGTCAGCACATTGTTCAGCGAGTTTTTCAGTCCGCGGTTGGTTTTATCCAGTGCCGCAGCGGCGGTTTCTTTATCCGCTTCGCTATCCGCGACCGGCGTTTTCAGGGCTGCGATGGCGCTATCCAGCATGGCAAAAAGATTGGTTTCAGAAGCGCTACCGTCTGGTTCCGCTACCGCGTTGCTGGTAATACTGTCGAAAATTTTGTCGCCCGTATGTCCTATCACCATCGAACGCGAAGCATCGACCTGTTGTTTAATACTTTCTGTTCCGCCGACATAATCACCGTCAGCCTCACTAAACGGCGCAGTCTCTGTTTTATAACCGGCAAAAATGTAGCGCCCGTTACCGTCAGTGGTGTTCGCCAGATTCAGTAACTGGTCACGAAGCCCCTGAATATCCGTAGCCAGCGAGGCCCGGTCATCGTCACTCAAGGTGCCATTGCTGGCGTAGACAATTTTTTCCTGAGCATTCTGGATAGCAGTGGTGACCTGGCTAAGCACACTCTCTTCCAGTGACACTTTTTGAGTGGCGAAAGTACGCGCCAGCGTGTACTGGCTGTTTTGTGCCTGTGCCTGGGAGAGAACAACAGCTTGTGATGCAGCAATGGGATCATCTGAAGGGTTAACGACTCGCTTACCCGTCGACATCTGTTCGCCGTACTTCATCCATTCTGCCTGAGAATTGGTGATGCCACGCATGTTTTGCTGGTACATCATCTGGGTACTGAAACGCATTTTATCTCCCCTTAGCGAATGTTAATCAGCGCATCAAAAATCGCGTTTGCCGTCTGCAGAACCTGCGCATTCGCCAGGTAATACTGCTGAAAACGTTGCAGATTTCCGTACTCCTCATCGAGATTGACACCGGAAATCGACTGCTGCTGATTGGAAAGCTGCGTCACCACATTACCTTGCGTGGCGCTACTGGTTTTCAACGTCGCGGTTTTATTCCCGATATCACTCACTAATGAGGCATAAGCGTCGTTAAAGGATTTCGCACCGCCCACCGTTTTACTGTTGCTTTGCAGATCCAGCAGGGCCTGACCGTTGCGGTTGTCGCTATCACCCGCATCTTCTTCGCTCGCCATGGCGATTTTTGCTTCGTCGGTGATTAATACATCCATGTTGACGATGGCGTCACTTACCGGTTTCAGCGTGAAGCTGTCGTTAACGGCAGGCGTTCCTGTAAACGTCAACTCCAGACCATCAAATGCCACTTTACCGTTGGCATCCGGCGTCACCGTAAAAGTGGTATTGCTGGCAAGGCGGGTGACCTGCCACTGATTATTATCGAACGAGATTTTGTAATCTGTCGCCAGTACCGCGGAGGCATCAGTTACCGTGGCACCGATCGCAACGTCACCTTTGTTTTTCGTGTTTTGCAGTACCGCGGGCTTACCGATAGCAAAGAAATCTTCACCAGCATCGCCGTTAGCATCAAATCCGGCTTTGTGTTGGGTGTTGAAAGCCTCGGCAAATGCCAGCGCCAGTTGTCCAAGCGTATTACGCGTCTGGTCCAGATCCTGAGAACGGAATGTCAGAATGCCGCCCAGCGACCCGGTATTCAGTAATTTCTCCGGGATCTCAATATTGCCAGCCGTCCCATCAATATAAGCGACAGTCGTACGCGAAGGGTCGGCGGTGGAAGGAACTGCCGCCAGCTGCCGCGCCGTACTTCCCTGAACCAGTGAGTAGCCATTGGCCATCGTGATGTTATAAGTGCCACCATCCTGAACGCTAACTTCTACGCCAACAATCTGGTTTAATTCACTCACCAGTTGATCGCGTTGATCCAGCAGATTGTTAGGTGACGCCCCTGCCCCCACGCCTGTCAGACGCGAGATTTGATCGTTCAGGCTGGCGATTTGTTTAGCGTAATTGTTGATCTGATCAACGCTGGCACCTATCGCGATATTGACCTGTTTGTCCTGGTCGCGCAGATATTGATCGGTGGTTTTAAACTGATTCACCAACCCTTCTGATTTCCCAATCAGCGCCTGGCGCGCTGCCGGGTCTTCCGCGTTACTTACCAGCGTTTGCAGGCTGGTGAAGAAATCCTGCATCTGTGTTGCCAGCGAAGAGGTACTGGTGGAGAGCATATTGTCGATTTTCGACATCTGCTCATAGCGGGCAGTCAGGCCGCTACTTTGCGTCTGCGCCGCACGTAACTGGTTGGTAATAAACGCATCATACTCACGCTGCACACCAGAAACGTAGACGCCATTGCCAACCCAGCCGCCAGCGCCCAACGTGCTATTGGCCTGCGCCATAATAGTGGTTTGGCGGGTATATCCGGCAACGTTATAGCTGGAGATATTATTACTTGCCGTATTTAACGCCGCCTGGGCCGCGTTCAGTCCGCTCATGGCGTTATTGATCAAGCTGGACATGGAGGTTCCTTATAAGCCTTCAATTACAGAGTATTATCGGCAGCGACCCGCCGGACTTGAGTTATTCAGAACAGATTATCAATGTTCATACTGTAGGTTTTGCTCACTTTGTCGCTTATCGATTTCATCTGCTGAATCATGTTGGTGAGTTTGCGGGCATAGTGAGGATCGGTGGCATAGCCCGCGTCCTGTAGGGCCTGCGCCCCCTGCTCCGCACTCGCGGCGGTCGTCACGGCGGCGTAGCGCGGGTTACGCGTTAACAGCCCAACGTAATCCGACAATGCTTCCAGATACGAGCTGTAGACCCGAAATTTCGCTTTTACTTTCTTCGCTTCGCCGTTTTCATATTCAGTCGTGGTGATTTCAGTGACTGGCCCTTTCCAGTTGCCAGAGGCTTTGACGCCAAACAGGTTATAACTAGGCTCGCCGTTTTCGCGGCGGATTTGCCGTTGCCCCCAGCCAGATTCAAGCGCCGCCTGAGCGAGGATCAAATGATGTGGCACACCGCTTTGCTGGCTTGCCAGTTGGGCGGGCAGTGAGAGTTGCGCGAGGAATGCTTTACTGTTACCCGGCAACGAATCATCGTAGTTACGTGGTACGGCCTTTTGCACCAGCTGAGAAAGCGCCTGATTTTGATAACGCACCACAGTTTCGAGCGGGAATTTCATCGGTGCTGCTGGCGTGGGCTCCTCTGGCAATGGTTGTTCTGGCGTCATCTGTTTAACCATCATCTCTGCAAGCCCCAGACCTTTGCCCGCCGTCATCTGTTGGGCAATCTGCTGGTCATACATACTGGTATACAGGCGAGTGTGCTCGCTGCTGAACAGGCCATCTTTTGGTAAAGCGTCGCGCATGCTTTTCAACATCATCTGCACGAACATCCCTTCCACCTGGCGGGCCACCGGACGGATATTTGCCGCTGGATCTTCGCCCGCTTTCGCCTTTAGTTCGTTGAGTGATTGCGCATCCCAGGCCGCACTTGCCAGTAGTTTGCTGTCGCTGATCATCAGATGATTTCCAGTTTTGCCCGCAGACATCCCGCACTTTGCATTGATTGCAAAATAGACATCAGATCCATCGGCGTAGCGCCCAGCGCATTGAGCGCGCGCACCACGTTATTGAGGCTGGCGCTGGAACGTACGCTTTGCAGCGAACCGCCGCTCTGGCGTAAATCGATCTGCGTTTGTGGAGTAACCACAGTCTGTCCACCACCAAACGGTGTATCTGGCTGGCTGACATTGGCCTGACGATTGACCGTAACCGAGAGATTCCCCTGCGCTACTGCGCAGCTGTCGAGGGTCACTTCGCGATTCATCACCACCGAGCCAGTGCGCGAGTTAATCACTACTTTAGCGTCCTGCGGGGTGACATTAACCTGCATATTCTGGATATCGGCAAGGAAACGGACCTGGGAACTGTTGCCACTTGGTACGCGCACCTGAATAGTCCGCGCATCTAACGCGGTGGCGCTGCCATATCCACGCACGCGGTTGATGGTGTCAGCGATTTGCTGCGCCATGCTGAAATCTTCGTCGTTAAGTTGCAAATTAAGGGTATTCCCGACGCCAAACTGGCTGGGCAATTCACGTTCAATAACCGCACCATTGGTGATCCGTCCACCGTTCAGTTGGTTCACCTGAACACTGCTACCGCCAGCAGAGGCTCCTGCGCCGCCAACCAGAATATTGCCCTGCGCCAGAGCATACACCTGACTGTCAACGCCCTTAAGCGGTGTCATCAACAACGTACCGCCACGCAAGCTTTTGGCATTACCCATGGAAGAAACCACCACATCGATGGTTTGCCCCTGGCGTCCAAACGGCGGAAGTGACGCCGTCACCATTACCGCAGCGACGTTTTTTAGCTGCATATTGGTGCCCGTCGGAACGGTAATTCCCAGCTGTGAGAGCATGTTATTAAGCGTTTGTGTGGTAAACGGCGTCTGGGTTGTCTGGTCACCGGTTCCATCCAGCCCCACCACCAGGCCATAGCCAATCAGTGAGTTTTGCCTTACCCCCTGAACACTGGTGAGATCGCGAATACGCTCAGCCTGAACCGCCGTCGTAACCAGTAGAAGAATTAATGCAGAGAGAAATTTAATCACCACAGCCTCACTTACATTGGCGACAGATTAAGGAAGAAACGTTGCAACCAGCCCATATTTTGCGCTTCGTTAATGTAGCCATTGCCTACGTATTCAATGCGCGCATCCGCCACCTGAGTAGATGGTACGGTATTGCTGCCGCTGATAGTGCGTGGATTAACCACGCCAGAGAAGCGAATAAATTCGGTACCCTGATTAATGGCGATCTGTTTTTCACCCACCACATGCAGGTTGCCGTTGACCAGTACCTGGTCAACCGTCACCGTCAACGTACCGCTAAAGGTATTGCTGGCATTGGCCCCGCCTTTTCCGTTGAACGTGTTACCACCGGAGGCTTCGACATCGGCACGAGCGTTACCAAACACCCCCTGCAAATAGCGCGGCACAGTATCAAAGCCAAAATTAGTTTTACCGTCACGGCTGGCATTCGCAGAGGAGCTTTTGCTGGCGCTGACGTTCTCCTGCAACACGATGGTCAGCGTATCGCCAATATTGCGTGGTCGACGATCTTCAAACAGCGGTTGATAGCCATAGTTAATCGGCTGAGCAGACTGGAAAATAGACCCGTTGGCGACGGGCGTCGGACCGGGAACCGGTTGTGCACTGGTCGCCCCTTGTACCAGCGGCGTGGAGGGTATCCAGGCGCAGCCGGTTAGTGAAAGCACCAACAAGCTGGAAATGGCATAAGTATGCGCAGCGTTTTTTTGCATGGCTATCATCTTCAAAAATCAGTAAACCGGTGAACCTGCCACCGGTTAAGCCTTAGAGTTGCGTCAGTTTTTGCAGCATCTGATCGGTGGTGGACACCGCTTTACTGTTGATTTCGTAAGCGCGTTGCACCTGAATCATATTGACCAGTTCTTCCGCCACGTTGACGTTAGACGTTTCAACATACCCTTGATACAGCAGTCCCGCGCCGTTCAGGCCCGGCGTGCTTTCGTTCGGTGCACCGGAGGATTGCGTTTCGGTGTAGAGGTTTTCGCCAATGCTCTCCAGTCCGGTGTCATTCATAAAGGTGGTGAGATTGAGCTGCCCAACCTGAACCGGAGCTGCCTGGCCTTGTTGGGTTACGCTGACCACGCCATCACGACCGATGGTGATACTTAACGCATTCGCCGGAATGGTGATCGCTGGCTGCACCTGAAAACCACCGGCCGTCACCAGCTGCCCGTTCTGATCCACCTGGAAAGAGCCGTCACGGGTATAGGCTGATGAGCCATCTGGCAACATCACCTGGAAAAAGCCCTGCCCTTTAATCGCGACGTCTTTACTGTTATTGGTTTGCGACAGGTTGCCCTGGCTGTGTAAACGTTCCGTGGCGACCGGGCGTACCCCCGTACCGATTTGTAATCCGGAGGGTAAGGTGGTTTGTTCGGAAGACTGTGCCCCCGGCTGGCGAATGGTTTGATACAGCAGATCTTCAAACACCGCGCGCTGACGCTTAAAACCGTTGGTACTAACGTTTGCCAGGTTGTTGGCAATGACGTCCATATTGGTTTGCTGGGCGTCAAGGCCCGTTTTGGCGATCCATAATGAACTGATCATAAAATGTCCTGTAGTGGATTAGTGACAAAGTGCATATGTCTTCTTGCCGGATGCGGCGTAAACGCCTTATCCGGCCTACAAGAGCTCGCAAAATCGATAAATTGCGATTGCCCCCATAGACCCGATAAACTTGCGCATAGGGCAACTTATACTTGTCATGTATCCTTTCAATTAACTCATCGACAGCAGTTGGTTGGCACGGCCTGCGTTATCATCGACGCTGCTGATCACCTTCATCTGCATTTCAAAACGCCGTGCGCTGGCAATCATGTCGCTCATTGCCGCAACGGCATTGACGTTACTGCCTTCCAGAACCCCCGACATCACACGCAAGGTTGGATCTGCCTGCAGTACCGGCCCACGCGTAGCCTGGCTTTCTGCGCTTAAACGAAAAATGCCATCGTCACCGCGCTGGACTTCGCTGCCCGTGGCTTTCACCAGCTTCAGACGCCCCACTGGCGCAACCGTATTTGCCGGATCGCCCGGATTCAGCGCCGAGATTGTGCCATCGGCAGCAATAGTGATTTCCGCCCCTTCCGGCACAGCAATTGGCCCCGCCTCGCCTACCACCGGATGTCCCTGAATTGTCAGTTGCCCGGTGGGATCAACCTGAATGCTGCCATTACGCGTATACCCTTCACTGCCGTCAGCGGTCTGCACGGCCAGCCAACCATCCTGCTGCAACGCAACGTCCAGCGGGCGCGAGGTGTAATCCATCTTGCCGGGTGTCATGTCTGCACCCGGTGTTGACGCCGTTACCAGCGTGCGCGTGGGCAGTGAAAGCCCTTCCACCGGCACTGCGCGCAAGGCGTTTAACTGCGCGCGAAAACCGGGCGTAGAGGCATTGGCCAGATTACTGGCGGTTACCGCCTGTTGATTCAGCGTCTGGCTGGCTGCTCCCATCGCGGTATAAATTGCGTGATCCATTGAGCTATCCCGTCAGCGATTAGCGTAAGTTAACCAGCGTGTTGAGGATCTGGTCCTGGGTTTTGATGGTCTGGGCGTTAGACTGATAGTTACGCTGGGCAACGATCATATTGACCAGTTCTTTACTGAGATCGACGTTGGACGCTTCCAGCGCACCGTTGGTCAGTGTGCCAAAGTTGCCCGTCCCGGCTGTCCCCAACAGCGCCACGCCAGAAGATTGCGTAGCGGACCAGACGTTGTCGCCTTCGGATGCCAGACCTTCGTTGTTGGCAAAGTTCGCCAGTACAATCTGCCCCAGCAGTTGGGTTTGTTCGTTGGAATAGTTGCCGACAACCGTACCGTCATCATTGATTTGATAACTCACCAGATCGCCCGGTTTGTAGCCGTTCTGGGTGGTTGCCACAATGTTGTTAGCGCCGGTATTTTGCTGCATGGAGTTGAGGAAGCTCAGGCTAAACGTGGCGGGATCTGCGCCGTTAATTGCGCCGGTGGTAATATCCTTTGTTGGATCTGAGGTCAGAACGCCATTGGCATTAAACACCAGCGTCATTGCAGGCTCAGCTGTACCTGTTGGATCACTGCTATCCTGGGTGTAGACCTGCCACTTATTATCCCCGGTCTTCACAAAGTACACGCTCATATCATGAGCATTACCCTGACTATCGAAAACAGTCACCGAACCTTTTTTGTTATAGCTATCCGCATTGCTGGCATCAAATGCGTTAACAGAGGGAAGCGAATCACTGGAATTCAGGTTGATCTGCATCGACGCCGTGGTGGTAGTTTTCGCTGCCATCAGGGTATTCGGGATCGAAATATTGGTCGGATTCGCCCCTTGCTGAATAGTCGGCGGCGTACCGGTTGCCGGGTACCCCGTCAGCTGTAAACCTTGCATATTCACCAGGTTACGGTTTTCATCCAGCTTAAATTGTCCGTTACGGCTGTAGAATACCGAACCGTTGCTGTCTACCAGACGGAAAAAACCGTTCTGGCTGATAGCAACGTCCAGACCACGCCCGGTGTTGGTGGTCGTGCCATCGGTAAAGTCCTGAGTGATACCAGCAACTTTTACCCCCAGTCCCACTTTCGAACCGGCAAACATATCGGCAAAAGAGGCCGTGCCTGATTTAAAGCCGTAGGTGGCGGAGTTGGCGATATTGTTGCCAATAACATCGAGGTTGGTGGCGGCAGCGTTTAATCCGCTAACCGCTTGAGAAAAGGCCATGACTGACTCCTGAAATGTGAAGGCTTAAATTATCTGCCGTACTTCGTCGAGGATAGTGGTGCCGTAAGTGCCGAGATCCAGCGTATTACCGTTGTTGCCGCGGATCACCCCCTGCACCAGAGCAAACTGCAGCGGTTGGGCAACCAGTTGTGTACCACCGTTACTGGCGCTAATCGCTACATTGTAAGAACCGTTCGTCGCAGTGCTGCCGTCAGTCAACGTACCGTCCCAGGTGAAACTGTGGACTCCGGCAGTCAGTTCACCGATATCAATGGTACGGACGACCGCGCCGTTTTTATCGGTGATGGTGGCCGTCACTTTGTCTGCTGCCTGTTGCAACTCAACACCAAACGGCGTGGTCGTGGTCACAGCCCCTTCTTCACTGCCGGTTCCCGCAAGAACAGTGGTACCGGGGATCATCACGCCGTGACCAATCAGGTTACTGGCCTGTAACGACTGGCTGTTATCAATCTGTCCGGAAATAGATCCGAGCGTGGTATTGAGTTTTTCAATCCCACTGACCGTGCTGATTTGTGCCAATTGCGACGTCAGCTCGTTGTTTTCCATTGGATTGGTCGGGTCCTGGTTTTTCAGCTGCGCCACCAACAAAGTCAGAAAACTGCTTTGTAAATCTGCGGCGTTGCTGCCCGTGAGCGAACTACTGCTGGTGGTACTGACGCCGGTATTCGTCGGATCGGTGGTGGTTACCGCAATAGACATAGCTTTCTCCTTTATTGACCGAGCGTAAGGGTTTTCAGCATCATGCTTTTCACCGTGTTGAGCACTTCAACATTGGCCTGATAACTGCGTGACGCCGACATGGTGTTAACCATCTCCCCGACGACATCAACGTTTGGCATTTTCACGTAGCCCTTTGCATCCGCCAGCGGATTACCCGGTTCATAAACCAGTTTGTCCGGAGCCTGACTTTCTATAACATCGGCAACCTTTACGCCGCCTGTCGCAGCACCTGGCGCAGCGTTAACCTGGAATACCACCTGTTTTGCCCGATATGGCTGTCCATCGGGACCGGTCACGCTATCAGCATTCGCCAGATTACTGGCCGCCACGTTCAGGCGCTGGGACTGGGCAGTTAACGCCGACCCGGCGATATCAAAAATATTCAGCAGTGCCATCCGTTAATTTCCGCTCTGTAAAACGTTCATCATGCCTTTGATCTGCCCGCTCAACGCGCTAAGGCTCATCTGGTATTGCAGGCTGTTATCGGCAAACTGGGTGCGTTCGCGATCCATATCGACGGTATTACCGTCAAGCGAAGGCTGGTCCGGAATACGGTATTGCAGTTCTGCGGTAGGAGGCGTCAGCGCCTGCGCCGGAATGTGTTGCGTTGAGGTCATCGTCAGTGCAACCACACTTGTTGCATCCCGTCCACGTTGCATGACTTTTTTAAGTTCACTGGCAAAATCGATATCGCGAGCCTGATAACCAGGGGTATCGGCATTGGCGATGTTTGCTGCCAGCACTTCCTGACGCTGGGCGCGCAGATTGAGCGCCTCTTGTTGAAAACGTAAGGCGGCGTCGAGCTTATCGAGCATATCTCCTCCGCAGGTATCAAAATTCTGCCATCAGCTTAAATGCCTTTACGCGCGCGTTATCGGCGGAATAAACGCAAAATGGGTCGCTATTTATGCCGTTGATGGTCATTGCGGACAGGTACAATTCACGTTGTAGAAATGGCTGGGGGGCGAAAATGCTGGCAATAAAACGTCGCGTGGCGATCATCGCGATACTGTTCAGTCCGTTAAGTGCGGCGAGCAATCTCACATCGCAATTGCACACCTTTTTTAGCGCCCAGCTCGCGGGGGTAAGTGATGAGGTTCGTGTTTCTATTCGTACAGCGCCCAATCTACTGCCGCCGTGCGAGCAGCCATTGCTTTCGATGAGCAATAATTCCCGCCTGTGGGGCAATGTGAATGTGTTGGCACGCTGCGGTAACGACAAACGATATTTACAGGTTAATGTGCAGGCCACAGGAAATTATGTGGTTGCCGCAATGCCCATTGTGCGGGGAGAAAAGCTGGAAGCTGGCAATGTCAAACTGAAACGCGGACGGCTGGACACCCTGCCACCGCGTACGGTGCTGGATATCAATCAACTTGTTGATGCCGTTAGCCTGCGCGATCTATCACCCGATCAACCTATCCAGTTAACCCAGTTTCGCCAGGCATGGCGGGTAAAAGCGGGACAACGCGTCAACGTGATCGCCAGCGGTTATGGGGTTAGCGCCAACGCAGAAGGTCAGGCGCTGAACAATGCTGCCGTCGCACAGAATGCGCGGGTGCGCATGGTATCGGGACAGGTGGTCAGCGGCGTTGTTGATGCAGATGGGAATATTCTTATAAACCTGTAAGCTGTTAAAGATAACCCATCCCTTGCCGATAAATAAGCAACACATGATAAAAGCGCCCTCAATGAGGAATAAACCATGAGTATTGATCGCACTTCGCCTCTGAAGCCCGTAAGCACCGTTCAACCGCGCGAAACCACTGACGCGCCGGTAACAAACACCCGGGCGGCAAAAACAACCGCCTCCACCAGCACCAGTGTGACGTTAAGCGACGCGCAAGCAAAACTGATGCAACCCGGCAGCAGTGATATCAATCTTGAACGTGTCGAAGCGTTAAAGCTGGCGATTCGTAACGGTGAACTAAAAATGGACACCGGCAAAATTGCCGATGCGCTGATCAACGAAGCGCAGCAAGACTTGCAGAGTAACTGATCGTATGACGCGTCTTGCAGAGATCCTCGACCAGATGTCCGCTGTGCTTAACGATCTCAAAACGGTAATGGATCAAGAGCAGCAACATCTCTCTATGGGGCAGATCAACGGCAGCCAGTTGCAATGGATTACAGAACAAAAAAGCTCTCTGCTGGCGACGCTGGATTACCTCGAACAGTTACGCAGGAAAGAACCCAATTCAGCAAATAGCGTTGATATTAGTCAACGCTGGCAGGAAATTACTGTGAAAACGCAGCAACTACGCCAAATGAATCAACATAACGGCTGGTTACTGGAAGGACAGATTGAACGCAATCAACAGGCGCTGGAAATGTTGAAACCGCATCAGGAACCGACGCTGTATGGGGCGAACGGTCAGACCTCAACAACCCATCGCGGCAGTAAAAAGATTTCGATCTGAAGATTAACTCCGGCCTGCACTGCAGGCCGGAATGTATCGTTACACCGTCCGGCGGGCAAATTCTTTAACTTTGAAGCCCAGTACCGCCAGTGCAGCGAAGTACGCGGCAATCCCCGCCAGCACGACCGCCATTAAACGCAGTAAACGCCAGGGCATGGTACCCAATGACCACTCCGGCATGATATGTAACATACCTAAAAGCACGCCAGACATCACCAGTACCGCCACCACCAGACGCAACAGAAACGCCATCCAGCCGGGTTGCGGGGTAAAGATTTTCTGCTTACGCAACTGCCAGTAAAGCAGCGAAGCATTCAGACACGCCGCCAGACCAATAGAAAGTGACAGCCCGGCATGTTTCAACGGACCAATAAACGCCAGGTTCATCAATTGCGTTAAAATCAGCGTAACGATGGCAATTTTCACTGGCGTTTTAATGTCCTGGCGGGAATAAAAGCCAGGAGCCAACACTTTCACTACAATCAGGCCAATCAAACCCACCGAGTAGGCAATTAACGCCCGCTGGGTCATCAGCGCATCAAAGGCGGTAAATTTACCGTACTGGAACAGCGAAACGGTTAACGGACCGGAAAGAATGCCCAACGCAACCGCACTCGGCAGCGCCAACAGGAAACAAAGACGCAGCCCCCAGTCCATCAAACGGTTGTATTCATCATGATTGCCACTGGCAAAACTTTTCGACAGCGACGGTAGCAAAATGGTGCCAAGCGCCACGCCCAGCACACCGGACGGAAACTCCATTAAGCGGTCGGCGTAATACATCCACGACACCGAACCGGAAGCAAGAAACGAGGCAAAAATGGTGTTGATGATTAAGGAGATCTGGCTCACAGAGACGCCAAGGATTGCCGGTCCCATCTGTTTCACCACACGCATTGCTCCGGCATCGTGGAAGTTAATGCGTGGCAAAACCAGCATGCCGATCTTCTTCAGATGAGGTAGCTGATACACCAGCTGCAGGATGCCGCCGACCGTAACAGCCCACGCCAGCGCCAGCACCGGTGGGTTAAAGTACGGTGCGGCAAACAGCGCGAAACCAATCATGCTGATGTTAAGCAGTGTTGGAGCAAACGCCGGAATCGAGAAGCGGTTCCACGTATTCAGAATCGCTCCCACCAGCGACGCCAGGGAGATCAGCAAGATATAGGGAAAGGTAATCTTTAGTAGCTGGCTGGTCAGGGCAAATTTGTCAGCTGTGTCAGCGAAGCCTGGCGCGGTCACCATGATCACCCACGGTGCGGCGAGCATGCCAGCGACCGTCACAACCGCCAGCGCAAGTGTCAGCAGGCCAGAAACATAAGAGACAAAGACCCGCGTGGCGTCTTCACCCTGCTTACTTTTATATTCCGCCAGAATCGGTACAAATGCCTGGGAAAATGCCCCTTCGGCAAAGATACGGCGTAACAAGTTAGGAAGTTTAAAAGCGACGAAAAAGGCGTCGGTTGCCATCCCTGCGCCAAAGATTCTGGCGACAATTGCGTCACGTGCGAAGCCAAGCACACGCGAAAACATGGTCATCGAGCTGACGGCGGCCAGCGATTTTAATAAATTCATCGGTGTTCTAATCCAGACCCACGGGCAAAACGCCTGCAAGGCAGGCGCTGAAAGAGGCGAATAGTCTACCTGGATTATGGTGAATTGCTACCGCCAGATGTTACAGGGTTTATTCACTCATCGCATCGCGCCAGATCTTGTCAACGATACGTTGCGCCAGCACTGCCTGTTCGCCGGCGGTTTGCGGAACTGTCTGATTTTGCACGCATTCAATGAAGTGCCGCGCACAGCCGACAAATCCACGTTGCTCAAGCGTACTCTGCCAACCAGGAATCGGTTTATTCACTACACCCTGCCCACGCTCCTCACGCCATTCGCGCATATCCGTAATGTCGATGAGCGCACCGTCAGTCACGGCCTGCACGGTTTCACGCTGGCTTCCGGCACGGCGATGCATACAGGTGGTGATCTGCAAAGGACCGGCCGAAAAATGGTGCTCGGCAAACAGCATTTCGCCAGCGTCGTTAGTCAGTAGCGTACCGCCATCCAGAGAGGCTTTGCCGCCCGACAACCACAGCGCGGTATCCACCACATGCAGATAATCATCCAGCAACGTGAAATAAAGATCGTGTGGCCCGACGCTATTGCTACGATGTTTATCCATTCTTAGCGAGGCTGCGGTGGCGAGTTGCGTTTTTAACTCACCGTAGAGTGGTGCGAAACGACGGTTAAAACCGACCATCAACGTTAGTTTTTTCCGCGCCGCCAGTTCCACCAGCCGTTCAGCATCGCGCAGATTTTCTGCCAGCGGTTTATCGACACAGACATGTACCCCCGCATTGAGTAACGTACTGACCACGTCAAAGTGGCTGGCGGTGCTGGAATGCACAAAAACCGCATCGCAACTGGCGGCAAGGCTGGATAACGAATCAGCATAAGGAATGCGCCAGCTGTCACAAATTGGCAAGGCTTTGGCGCGCGTAGGCGACCACGCACCTTGTAACGTCCAGTCAGACGCTGCCGCCAGCACCGGTAACCACGCTTTTTGCGCGATGCCGCCTAACCCCACTACGCCGATACGTAATTTTTTCACTTTAATCTCCCAGATGGGCCAGCAACGAATCAAGACGCTGTTTCAGTTCTGCCACTTCGATTTCCAGGGCTTCGACGCGTGCCTGTAAATCACCGTCAACCGCGTTCGACATATCCATCACCGCCGGCTGATCTTCAACCTCACCACTGAAAAGATGCATGTAGCGGCTTTCACGTTTACCCGGTTCGCGGGCCAGACGCACCACAAAAGGACCATCTTCGCGATTTGCCAGTTGTTCCAGCGTCGACTCCACTTCCGCCATATCGCTGAATTCATACATTCGCGCGGCGCGGCTGCGCAGTTCACCCGGCGTCTGGGCACCACGCAATAACAACGTGGTGATTAACGCCACTTCTGCGGCGCTCAGTTTCAGATCGCCAAATTCTGAATTACAAAAACGTTGTTCATATTTGGTGACCCGATTACCAAAGCCACTCACCGTGCGCAGATAATGGCGTTTGACCAGATTATCCAGTTGCTCCTGCACCTCGGATTCACTCAGATTCATGACCGGTTCACGGTTCGTTTTCTGATTACAGGCCGTGACTACACCATTGACTGAGAGCGGGTATTGCTCCGGCGTGGTCACCTGTTTTTCCAGCAAGCAACCAATCACGCGAGCTTCCAGGGCAGTAAGTTGATATTTCATGAGATTCTCCTTAGCGGCCGGGCGTCCAGTCTGGGGTAGTTAATGCCGTCAGTACGTGATCGCGCCATTGTCCATCAATCAACAGATAGTCTTTCGCATAGCCTTCTTTTTCAAAACCCAGTCGCGCCAGTAAATCACCGCTGCGTTTATTGTGCGGCATATAATTAGCCATAATGCGATGAATATGTTGGGTGCGCTGCATATAACGAATGGCTGCGCTCAGAGCTTCAAACATGAGTCCTTTGCCCTGCCATTTTTGCCCAATCGAATAACCGAGATAGCAGGCATGAAAAGAGCCGCGAACAACATTGGAAAAATTGGCAACGCCAATAATCTCTTTTTCGTCCGGGTCGAATAAGCCAAAGTAGAAAGCTGAACCTTGTTTATGAAATTCGTTAATCATCCCTAGCCTGGCCTGCCAGCCTGATGGATAACAGTGGCTTTCGTCGCGCACTGGCTCCCAGGGCTTGAGGAAATGGCGATTCTCTGCGTAATAATCCGCCAGACGCCAGGCATCACGATCATGCACCAGACGCACGACCAGTCGGTCTGTGGTTAAGCGCACTTTTGGCACGTTACTGCGATAGCCAAACATTCTATACCTACTCCTTCCCGTAACGTCTTTAATACGCTGTAAGTATTACTATACCTGCGCAACCAGACCCTGTGAAAAGTCCAGAATGCCATTTTCTGCATTATTCACATATTTGATAAAAACTCTCTATCAAAGCGACGTTTTGATAAAAAAATATTGTCCCCGAAGTGATGGGAAAAGTCTTAGCGGCAATGCAGAATAGAAAGTGCTCATCTTTTATTTCCCGGGAGGGGAAATGTCCCGCGTGTCGCAGGCGAGGAACCTGGGTAAATATTTCCTGCTCATCGATAATATGCTGGTCGTGCTGGGGTTCTTTGTTGTCTTCCCGCTGATCTCTATCCGCTTCGTTGATCAAATGGGCTGGGCCGCCGTCATGGTCGGTATTGCCCTCGGTCTACGCCAGTTTATTCAGCAAGGTCTGGGTATTTTCGGCGGCGCAATTGCCGACCGCTTTGGTGCCAAACCGATGATTGTCACCGGTATGCTGATGCGTGCCGCCGGATTCGCCACAATGGGTATCGCCCACGAACCGTGGCTACTGTGGTTTTCATGCCTGCTTTCGGGACTCGGCGGCACGTTGTTTGATCCTCCGCGTTCGGCGCTGGTGGTGAAATTAATCCGTCCACAGCAGCGTGGTCGTTTTTTCTCGCTGTTGATGATGCAGGACAGTGCCGGTGCGGTCATTGGCGCATTGTTGGGGAGCTGGCTGTTGCAATACGACTTTCGCCTGGTCTGCGCCACAGGGGCAGTTTTGTTTGTGCTGTGTGCAGCGTTCAATGCGTGGTTGTTACCGGCATGGAAACTCTCCACCGTGCGCACGCCCGTTCGCGAAGGCATGACCCGCGTGATGCGCGACAAGCGTTTTGTCACCTATGTCCTGACGCTGGCGGGTTACTACATGCTGGCTGTACAAGTGATGCTGATGCTGCCAATTATGGTCAACGACGTGGCTGGCGCGCCCTCTGCCGTTAAATGGATGTATGCCATTGAAGCGTGTCTGTCGTTAACGTTGCTCTACCCTATCGCCCGCTGGAGTGAAAAGCATTTTCGTCTGGAACACCGGTTAATGGCTGGGCTGTTGATAATGTCATTAAGCATGATGCCAGTGGGCATGGTCAGCGGCCTGCAACAACTTTTCACCCTGATTTGTCTGTTTTATATCGGGTCGATCATTGCCGAGCCTGCGCGTGAAACCTTAAGTGCTTCGCTGGCAGACGCAAGAGCTCGCGGCAGCTATATGGGGTTTAGCCGTCTGGGTCTGGCGATTGGCGGCGCTATTGGTTATATCGGTGGCGGCTGGCTGTTTGATCTGGGCAAATCGGCGCACCAGCCAGAGCTTCCGTGGATGATGCTGGGCATTATTGGCATCTTCACTTTCCTTGCGCTGGGTTGGCAGTTTAGCCAGAAACGCGCCGCGCGTCGTTTGCTTGAACGCGACGCCTGATTTGATACTCCCCCCTGACTCCTCCATACTGAAAGTGAACTGATAGCCAAATGGAGGAGTCACGTGAAGCTATACATTTACGATCACTGCCCTTACTGCCTCAAAGCCCGCATGATTTTCGGCCTGAAAAATATCCCCGTCGAATTACATGTTCTGCTCAACGACGACGCAGAAACACCCACCCGGATGGTCGGTCAAAAACAGGTTCCCATTCTGCAAAAAGATGACAGCCGCTATATGCCAGAAAGCATGGACATCGTTCACTATGTCGATAAACTCGACGGCAAACCGTTACTGACCGGCAAACGTTCCCCTGCCATTGAAGAGTGGCTGCGCAAGGTCAATGGCTACGCCAACAAACTGCTGTTGCCGCGTTTTGCCAAATCGGCATTTGATGAGTTTTCTACTCCTGCCGCGCGCAAATATTTCGTCGACAAGAAAGAGGCCAGCGCG
This sequence comes from Escherichia sp. E.sYA108, assembly GCF_011754335.1. Taxonomy (NCBI): domain Bacteria; kingdom Pseudomonadati; phylum Pseudomonadota; class Gammaproteobacteria; order Enterobacterales; family Enterobacteriaceae; genus Escherichia; species Escherichia sp. E.sYA108. Next base: position 3,064,748 of record NZ_JAAQVZ010000001.1, read on the forward strand.
GGTAATTTTGCCGACCTGCTGGCCCACTCTGACGGTCTGATTAAGAATATCAGCGATGATTTACGTGCGCTGGACAAACTGATCGTCAAACCGAACGCCGTGAATGGCGAACTTTCGGAAGATGATATTCAGCTATTTCCGCTCCTGCGTAATCTGACGCTAGTAGCCGGAATCAACTGGCCAAGCCGCGTTGCTGATTACCGCGATAATATGGCGAAACAGACACAAATCAATTTGTTATCATCAATGGCGATTTAATCCTGACCCGCCGCGGCAGCCTGTATTCGCGGGTTGCCGCCGTTTTCAGTTTTTTCTGCTGGCGCGTTTATCGCTGGTGACACATGCTGCGTTGTGTCAGGATATTGACGCAGATTTCATGTCGAGGACTACCATGAACAAGTTTTTATTTGCCGCTGCATTGATCGTCAGTGGCCTGCTCGTTGGCTGTAATCAACTCACCCAATACACCATCACCGAACAAGAAATTAACCAGTCGCTTGCGAAACATAATAATTTCTCAAAAGATATCGGTTTACCCGGCGTGGCTGACGCCCATATTGTTCTGACAAACCTGACCAGCCAAATTGGTCGCGAAGAGCCGAATAAGGTTACCCTAACCGGAGACGCCAATCTGGACATGAACTCCCTGTTCGGTAGCCAGAAAGCGACCATGAAACTGAAGCTGAAAGCGCTGCCCGTGTTTGATAAAGAAAAAGGCGCGATCTTCCTGAAAGAGATGGAAGTGGTCGATGCGACGGTACAACCGGGAAAAATGCAAACGGTGATGCAAACGTTGCTTCCCTATTTAAACCAGGCATTACGCAATTACTTTAACCAGCAACCTGCTTACGTCCTGCGCGAAGATGGCAGCCAGGGCGAAGCAATGGCGAAGAAACTGGCGAAAGGCATTGAAGTGAAGCCAGGCGAAATTGTCATTCCGTTTACTGATTAATCACGAGGGCGCATTCGCGCCCTTTATTTTTCGTGCAAAGGAAAACGTTTCCGCTTATCCTTTGTGTCCGGCAAAAACATCCCTTCAGCCGGAGCATAGAGATTAATGACTGCACCATCCCAGGTATTAAAGATCCGCTGCCCAGACGACTGGCACCTTCACCTCCGCGATGGCGACATGTTAAAAACTGTCGTGCCGTATACCAGCGAAATTTATGGACGGGCTATCGTAATGCCCAATCTGGCTCCGCCCGTGACCACCGTTGAGGCTGCCGTGGCGTATCGCCAGCGCATTCTTGACGCCGTACCTGCCGGGCACGATTTCACCCCGCTGATGACCTGTTATTTAACAGATTCGCTGGATCCTAATGAGCTGGAGCGCGGATTTAACGAAGGCGTGTTCACCGCTGCAAAACTTTATCCGGCAAACGCAACCACTAACTCCAGCCACGGCGTTACGTCAGTTGACGCAATCATGCCGGTACTTGAGCGCATGGAAAAAATCGGTATGCCGCTACTGGTGCATGGTGAAGTAACACATGCAGATATCGACATTTTTGATCGTGAAGCGCGCTTTATAGAAAGCGTGATGGAACCGCTGCGCCAGCGCCTGACTGCACTGAAAGTCGTTTTTGAGCACATCACCACCAAAGACGCTGCCGACTATGTCCGTGACGGAAATGAACGGCTGGCTGCCACCATCACTCCGCAGCATCTGATGTTTAACCGCAACCATATGCTGGTTGGTGGCGTGCGTCCGCACCTGTATTGTCTACCCATCCTCAAACGCAATATCCACCAACAGGCATTGCGTGAACTGGTCGCCAGCGGTTTTAATCGTGTATTCCTCGGAACGGATTCTGCGCCACATGCACGTCATCGCAAAGAGAGCAGCTGCGGCTGCGCGGGCTGTTTCAACGCCCCAACCGCGCTGGGCAGTTACGCTACCGTCTTTGAAGAGATGAATGCTTTGCAGCACTTTGAAGCATTCTGTTCTGTAAACGGCCCGCAGTTCTATGGCTTGCCGGTCAACGACACATTCATCGAACTGGTACGTGAAGAGCAACAGGTTGCTGAAAGCATCGCACTGACTGATGACACGCTGGTGCCATTCCTCGCCGGAGAAACGGTACGCTGGTCCGTTAAACAATAAAAATCGTAGCTTCCTGTTGTCATTAGGTTATTTTACCTGTATAAATAACCAGTATATTCAACAGGGGGCTATTATGCGAATTGAAGTCACCATAGCGAAAACTTCTCCATTGCCAGCTGGGGCTATTGACGCCCTGGCTGGCGAACTTTCCCGCCGTATTCAGTATGCGTTTCCTGATAATGAAGGCCACGTATCGGTACGTTATGCCGCAGCAAATAATTTATCGGTTATTGGCGCGACAAAAGAAGATAAACAGCGCATTAGCGAAATTCTCCAGGAAACGTGGGAAAGCGCCGATGACTGGTTTGTCAGCGAATAATATGCAGTGATTTTTGTTTTTGCCGGGTCGCCCCGGCTTTTTTATTTTACTTGCGAATTGTGAGTACAAAATTTCTACACTTCCTCAAAATAATTGCACAATATGCTAAAAAAATATGAATGACATGCTGTTTTATTGTTCATATAAATCTTAAAAGCAGAAATTTATCTGCTCCCCCCTTTAAAAATTCGGTGAATACCCTTACTTATTGGTATACTGAAGTTGCTTCAGATAAAAACGCATTGAACCTCGAATAACGTTGTCTAGTAACACGAATTAGGGGGCCATGATGGAAAAAAATAATGAAGTCATTCAGACTCATCCGCTCGTAGGGTGGGACATCAGCACCGTTGATAGCTATGATGCGCTGATGTTGCGTTTGCACTACCAGACCCCAAATAAGTCCGAGCAGGAAGGGACTGAAGTTGGTCAGACGCTCTGGTTAACCACTGATGTTGCCAGACAATTTATTTCGATATTAGAAGCAGGAATCGCCAAAATTGAATCCGGTGATTTCCAGGTAAACGAGTATCGGCGTCATTAACATGACATGACCATCCACCCAAAAGGCACCTCACCGGTGCCTTTACCATTTCTGGGTTGTATATCTGCATTCAGTTAATTACTCTGCTTAAACCATGAGAGCAGAGAGAAAAAAAATGAAATACGATCTCATCATTATTGGCAGCGGTTCCGTAGGCGCTGCCGCCGGGTATTATGCAACCCGCGCCGGTTTAAACGTGCTAATGACCGACGCCCATATGCCACCGCATCAACACGGCAGCCACCACGGCGATACGCGATTAATTCGCCATGCTTATGGTGAAGGCGAAAAGTATGTCCCGCTGGTCCTCCGCGCGCAAATGCTGTGGGATGAACTTTCCCGCCACAACGAAGATGATCCCATTTTTGTACGCTCTGGTGTCATTAACCTCGGTCCGGCTGACTCCGCATTTCTCGCCAACGTCGCCCACAGCGCCGAACAGTGGCAACTCAACGTTGAAAAGCTCGACGCGCAAGGGATTATGGCCCGCTGGCCAGAAATACGCGTCCCGGACAACTACATCGGTTTATTTGAAACTGATTCCGGTTTTTTGCGCAGCGAACTGGCGATTAAAACCTGGATCCAACTGGCGAAGGAAGCGGGCTGTGCGCAGCTGTTCAACTGCCCGGTCACCGCAATTCGTCATGACGATGATGGCGTAACTATTGAAACGGCTGACGGTGAGTATCAGGCGAAAAAAGCGATTGTCTGCGCGGGAACATGGGTAAAAGACCTACTCCCGGAGCTGCCTGTCCAGCCCGTACGCAAAGTATTTGCCTGGTATCAGGCCGATGGTCGCTATAGCGTGAAGAATAAATTCCCGGCGTTTACCGGTGAACTGCCCAATGGCGATCAATATTATGGTTTTCCGGCAGAAAACGACGCGTTGAAGATTGGCAAACATAACGGAGGCCAGGTTATCCATTCAGCGGATGAACGTGTTCCGTTTGCGGAAGTGGTCAGCGATGGTTCGGAAGCCTTCCCGTTCTTGCGCAATGTGTTGCCGGGTATCGGCTGCTGCCTGTACGGCGCTGCCTGCACCTATGATAATTCGCCTGACGAGGATTTTATTATCGATACCTTACCCGCCCACGATAATACCCTGCTTATTACCGGCCTGAGTGGGCACGGTTTTAAATTTGCGTCAGTTTTAGGGGAAATAGCTGCCGATTTTGCGCAAGACAAAAAAAGCGATTTTGATTTGACGCCATTCAGGCTTTCCCGCTTCCAATAATCATCATTACGGCCTCCAGAATGAGGCCGTTTTTACAGGGGTATTTAATGCGTCGGTTGGTGAACTATCTCATTAATATTCGCGAGCATCTGATGCTTTATCTTTTTCTCTGGGGACTATTAGCAATTATGGACCTAATCTACGTGTTTTATTTTTAGTTTTTCCGCACTGACATAAACTGACAAATATTTAATCTCCCTTTCATTTAGCGTGAAAAATTGAATGAGATTCTTCCTGCCTCTACAGCACTCACTAGACCTTCCAGATGCTGAACCCACTAAACTTATGAAGATTCTTTCATTATTAATTCAAAATTATTGAAATAAAAATAAATATCATTCAATTTGTTATTTTTGTGTTGCAATTCATTCTCCGACACGCCATTTTCTTTCTCTCGCAAATTCGTTTTGGATGCACTTATGTCATTCACAAATACCCCTGAACGCTATGGTGTTATATCTGCGGCCTTACATTGGCTAAGCGCAATTATTGTCTATGGCATGTTTGCTTTAGGTCTGTGGATGGTCACGCTCAGTTATTACGATGGCTGGTATCACCAGGCACCGGAACTGCATAAAAGCATCGGCATTTTGTTAATGATGGGGCTGGTTATTCGCGTTCTGTGGCGTGTCATATCTCCACCGCCGGGTCCGCTGCCGAGTTATTCGCCCATGACTCGTCTTGCAGCAAAAGCTGGACATCTCGCATTGTACCTATTGCTGTTCGCCATCGGCATCAGCGGCTATCTGATCTCAACTGCCGATGGTAAACCGATCAGCGTTTTTGGCTGGTTTGACGTCCCCGCGATCCTCTCCGACGCTGGCGCACAGGCTGACTTTGCCGGTGCCCTGCATTTTTGGCTCGCGTGGAGCGTTGTAGTACTGTCCGTTATGCACGGATTTATGGCCCTGAAGCATCATTTCATCGATAAAGACGACACTCTGAAGCGCATGCTGGGAAAGTCGTCATCTGACTATGGAGTATAAAAAATGAAAAAAAGCCTGCTTGGTTTAACCTTCGCTTCCTTGATGTTCTCTGCCGGTTCAGCGGTTGCCGCCGATTACAAAATTGACAAAGAAGGTCAGCACGCCTTTGTTAACTTCCGCATCCAGCATCTTGGCTATAGCTGGTTATATGGCACCTTTAAAGATTTCGACGGTACTTTTACCTTTGATGAAAAAAATCCAGCTGCCGATAAAGTGAATGTGACAATTAACACCACCAGCGTCGATACTAATCACACCGAACGCGATAAACATCTTCGCAGTGCGGATTTCCTCAATACCGCAAAATATCCACAGGCAACATTCACCTCCACCAGCGTGAAGAAAGACGGTGACGAACTGGATATTACCGGCGATCTGACGCTGAATGGTGTAACCAAGCCCGTCACACTGGAAGCGAAATTAATTGGTCAGGGTGACGACCCGTGGGGCGGTAAACGTGCAGGCTTTGAGGCCGAAGGCAAAATTAAGCTCAAAGACTTCAATATCAAGACAGATTTAGGTCCAGCGTCTCAGGAAGTGGATCTGATTATTTCAGTGGAAGGCGTACAGCAGAAGTAAGAGTGAAATGTTGCCGGATGGCACGCATCCGGCAATGATATTTATTCTGTTGGATCAGGAATGCCCAGTGTTGTATTCAGACGTCCACGAGACTTATTAAAGATCTTATTGCCATTTTCACGTCCTGCCCGACGACGTCGCTGTTCATCTGGCGGTAACGCGCTTTCTTCGCAGCAAATCTCACTACAACAACCTTTGTATTTTTCCGCACATACTGGACACTGAATAAACAGCAGATGGCAGCCATCATTTTTACAGTTGGTATGGCTGTCGCACGGCGCACCGCACTGGTGGCAGTGCGCGATAATCTCATCAGATATACGTTCGCCCATCCGCTCGTCAAAAACAAAATTTTTGCCAATAAAACGCACCGGCAAGCCCTGATCGCGCGCCTTACGGGCGTATTCAATAATTCCGCCCTCGATATGCCAGACTTTGTTGAATCCGTTATGTTTCATCCAGGCACTGGCCTTTTCACAACGAATGCCGCCGGTGCAGTACATGACGATTTTTTTATCTTTATGTGCCTGCATCATCTCAACTGCTTTTGGCAGCTGCTCACGGAAGGTATCTGCCGGTATTTCCAGCGCGTTTTCAAAGTGCCCCACTTCATACTCATAGTGGTTACGCATGTCGATAAACAATGCATCGGGATCGTCAAGCATGGCGTTCACTTCCGCTGCTTGCAGATACTCACCAACATTGCTGGCATCAAAGTGAGGATCGTCAATACCGTCGGCAACAATGCGATCGCGTACCTTCATACGCAGTACCCAGAAGGATTTCCCGTCATCATCCAACGCGATATTCAGGCGTAAACCCTCTAAAGCCGGGTCGAAGGCATAGAGCTGCGCGCGAAATGTTTCAACATTGCTCGCAGGTACGCTGATTTGCGCGTTAATGCCCTCATGCGCCAGATACACTCGCCCAAAAACATTCAGCGCGGTAAACAGTTGATATAAAGCGTCACGGGTCACCTTAGGATCGGCAATGTGGAAATACTTATAAAACGAAATGGTGGTTCGCGGTTCGCTCTCAGCCAACATTTTGGCTTTTAACGCGTCGTTGGAAATGCGGTTGTGTAACACTGGCATGGTGTACGGTTCCTGCGAGATGGGAAAGTAAAAATCCGCGGCATGATATAGCAATTATCGATAATTAACATCCACACATTTTACGCTACATTTTAGCATTAAAAATTATTTGTTATTTACAAGCGCGGCAATTTCGCCCAGTCTTCAGTCACAAATTTTGGTTGCGGACGAAAAAATGCGACAATACATACAATTGCCCGTATAGGTTGAAAAACAGGATTGATATGACGAATCTACCCAAGTTCTCCACCGCACTGCTTCATCCGCGTTATTGGTTAACCTGGTTGGGTATTGGCGTACTTTGGTTGGTCGTGCAATTGCCCTACCCGGTTATCTACCGCCTCGGTTGTGGATTAGGAAAACTGGCGTTACGTTTTATGAAACGACGCGCAAAAATTGTGCATCGCAACCTGGAACTGTGCTTCCCGGAAATGAGCGAACAAGAACGCCGTAAAATGGTGGTGAAGAATTTCGAATCCGTTGGCATGGGCCTGATGGAAACCGGCATGGCGTGGTTCTGGCCGGACCGCCGAATCGCCCGCTGGACGGAAGTGATCGGCATGGAACACATTCGTGACGTGCAGGCGCAAAAACGCGGCATCCTGTTAGTTGGCATCCATTTTCTGACACTGGAGCTGGGTGCGCGGCAGTTTGGTATGCAGGAACCGGGGATTGGCGTTTACCGCCCGAACGATAATCCACTGATTGACTGGCTACAAACCTGGGGCCGTTTGCGCTCAAATAAATCGATGCTCGACCGCAAAGATTTAAAAGGCATGATTAAAGCCCTGAAAAAAGGCGAAGTGGTCTGGTACGCACCGGATCATGATTACGGCCCGCGCTCAAGCGTTTTCGTCCCGTTGTTTGCCGTTGAGCAGGCTGCGACCACGACCGGAACCTGGATGCTGGCACGGATGTCCGGCGCATGTCTGGTGCCCTTCGTTCCACGCCGTAAGCCAGATGGCAAAGGGTATCAGTTGATTATACTGCCGCCAGAGTGTTCTCCGCCGCTGGATGATGCCGAAACTACCGCCGCGTGGATGAACAAAGTGGTCGAAAAATGCATCATGATGGCACCAGAGCAGTATATGTGGTTACACCGTCGCTTTAAAACACGCCCGGAAGGCGTTCCTTCACGCTATTAAATCTTCCATGCTGGATGCTTCAGAATGGCATCCGGCATTACCACAGAAAATCCCCCTGATTTAGCGATAAAAGCTCTCTGGATTGCGCCCCCTGGAAGTCGGGCGCATAATTAGTGTGCTTATCTTTTCTTCTTATGTTCACCGCGCCTGGCGCACCAACAGCGGATTGCTATGTCACCCTGTGAAAATGACACCCCTATAAACTGGAAACGAAACCTGATCGTCGCCTGGCTAGGCTGTTTTCTTACCGGTGCCGCCTTCAGCCTGGTAATGCCCTTCTTACCCCTCTACGTTGAGCAGCTTGGCGTTACCGGCCACTCCGCCCTGAATATGTGGTCCGGTATTGTCTTCAGCATTACATTTTTATTTTCGGCCATCGCCTCACCGTTTTGGGGTGGACTCGCCGACCGTAAAGGCCGAAAAATCATGCTATTACGCTCTGCTCTCGGCATGGGCATCGTGATGGTGTTGATGGGACTGGCACAAAATATCTGGCAGTTTTTGATCCTGCGGGCGCTTCTTGGTTTACTTGGCGGATTTGTCCCCAACGCTAATGCTCTTATCGCCACACAAGTACCGCGTAATAAAAGCGGCTGGGCGCTGGGTACGCTCTCCACAGGCGGCGTTAGCGGCGCGTTGCTCGGCCCAATGGCTGGCGGTTTGCTCGCCGATAGCTACGGCTTACGTCCGGTATTCTTTATTACCGCCAGTGTGCTCATACTCTGCTTTTTCGTCACCCTGTTTTGCATCAGAGAAAAATTCCAGCCGGTCAGCAAAAAAGAGATGCTGCATATGCGGGAAGTGGTGACATCACTTAAAAACCCGAAACTGGTACTCAGCCTGTTTGTCACCACGTTAATCATCCAGGTGGCGACGGGCTCAATTGCCCCCATTCTGACGCTGTATGTCCGCGAACTGGCGGGTAACGTCAGTAACGTCGCCTTTATCAGTGGCATGATCGCCTCGGTGCCAGGCGTGGCGGCTCTGCTAAGTGCACCACGACTCGGCAAACTTGGCGATCGAATCGGCCCCGAAAAGATCCTGATTACGGCGCTGATCTTTTCTGTACTGCTGTTGATCCCAATGTCTTACGTTCAGACGCCATTACAACTTGGGATTTTACGTTTTTTGCTCGGTGCCGCCGATGGTGCACTACTCCCCGCCGTACAGACACTATTAGTTTATAACTCGAGCAACCAGATCGCCGGGCGTATCTTCAGCTATAACCAATCGTTTCGTGATATTGGCAACGTTACCGGACCATTGATGGGAGCAGCGATTTCAGCGAACTACGGTTTCAGGGCGGTATTTCTCGTCACCGCTGGCGTAGTGTTATTCAACGCAGTCTATTCATGGAACAGTCTACGTCGTCGTCGAATCCCCCAGATATCGAACTGATTTTTCGCCTTTCATACTTGCAAAAGCGGAGAATCAGCTATCCTTTTCCCTGAAACCTCATCAACTCAAAGGGAGAATCGTGATGACCATGTACGCAACGCTTGAAGAAGCCATTGACGCTGCACGCGAAGAATTTCTTGCAGACAACCCCGGCATCGACGCCGAAAACGCGAATGTGCAACAGTTCAATGCCCAAAAATACGTTTTGCAGGACGGCGACATCATGTGGCAAGTTGAGTTTTTTGCCGACGAAGGGGAAGAAGGTGAATGTTTACCCATGCTTAGCGGTGAAGCTGCGCAAAGTGTCTTTGACGGCGACTATGATGAGATTGAGATCCGCCAGGAGTGGCAAGATGAGAATACATTACATGAATGGGACGAGGGGGAATTTCAGCTTGAGCCACCGCTGGATACCGAGGAAGGACGCACTGCAGCTGATGAGTGGGATGAACGTTAATCACTCATACGGGCCATGATGTATGTCGATCGGCAGCAGTAAAGTATCGAAAACCAGGGAGAATGGCAGATCAAGGATCGTGACGTAACGCCAGGCGGAGTCACGCACGTCCCATTGCACACCGGGATAATATTGGTTGCCATGCCCCTGCCCCGGTAAAGTGCGACTAATGATGCTGCCACAGCCACTCAGCAAGGTCACCATTATGCTCATCACAATTAAACGCATTTGATACCTCTTCCGTAAAAAATACCGGCATAACGCCGGTATTTTTATTGGCTCGTTGTTTTTGCCGGATGCGGCGTGAACGCTTTACCCGACCTACAAAATCTTGCAAAATCAATAAATTGCAGGAACGATGTAGGCCTGATAAGCGTAGCGCATCAGGCAACTACGTTTTTATTGCGAAGCCGCATCCGGTTTACGTAATGCCAGTGGATTGAGCTTTATCCCTTCGTAATAACTCACCCATGAGGAATATCTCTCCGGGGAATTCCAGACGCGGAAATGCAGACGGGCCATCGTCACCGGATCGCTTAGCAGCACCAGGCGACGATCGCGATTCAGCTTCTCTGGCGTCTCGTTCAGCGCCTGTTCAACGTGGCGGTCACGGGCGATTTCCAGCACCTTGCTGGCGCGGTGACGCGCGGTCGCCATTGCGGTTGCCAGAGCGTTAAATGACGGGTTAAACACCGCGTGCATAAAACCATCATCAAGGGAGCGTTGACGATTCATCTCAAGGAACCGATCGGTATCAACCAGCACCTGCGGCGGTGAATACTCTTCCGGGATCAGGAACAGTTTCCAGCGTTTGGTTCGCAGACCAACGGTGGCACGGCTGGAAATCACCGAAACAAACGGTGACAGGATCAACGAGAAGACAATCGGTGCCAGCCAGAACAGAAAACGCAGATCCAACCACGCCATACCAACTGCCCACACTAACCCTAACAGCAGCTGTGAGCCGTGGCGTTTGAACGCTTCACCCCAGGAAGTGGAGTCATCATCACGCTGCGGTGAATTCCACACCACTTCCCAGCCAAGGAACGCGCTGACGACGAAGACCGTATGGAACAACATGCGTACGGGAGCCAGCAGCACGGAAAACAGCACTTCCAGCAGCAACGATAATGTAACGCGCCAGAAGCCGCCGTATTCTTTCGTTCCTTTGCACCAGATAAGCAAAATGCTCAATAGCTTCGGCAGGAACAACAGCACCATGGTCGAAGCAAAAAGTGCAATCGCCAGCTCAGGACGCCACTGCGGCCATACCGGGAACAACTGCCGTGGTTGCAGGAAGTATTGCGGTTCGGTCAACGCATGTACTACCTGCAATGCAGTAGAGAGCGCGAGGAACATAAACCACAGCGGAGCGGAGAGATAAGACATCACGCCCGTCAGGAACACCGCACGGTGAACCGGGTGCATACCCTTCACCAGGAACAGACGGAAGTTCATCAGGTTACCGTGGCACCAGCGGCGGTCACGTTTTAGCTCATCAAGCAAGTTAGGCGGCAATTCTTCATAAGAACCCGGGAGATCGTAAGCAATCCAGACCCCCCAACCTGCACGGCGCATCAACGCCGCTTCCACGAAGTCATGTGACAGGATTGAACCGGCAAAAGAACCTTCGCCCGGCAGCGGAGCCAGTGCACAGTGCTCGATAAACGGTTTCACGCGGATAATCGCGTTATGCCCCCAGTAGTGCGACTCGCCAAGTTGCCAGAAGTGCAAACCGGCTGTAAACAGTGGCCCATACACGCGGGTCGCGAACTGCTGGCAGCGCGCATACAGCGTATCCATGCCGGACGCTTTCGGTGACGACTGAATGATCCCGGCGTTCGGGTTGGCTTCCATCAGGCGCACCAGGCCGCACAAACAATCACCGGTCATTACCGAGTCAGCATCCAGCACCACCATGTAGCTGTACTGGCTGCCCCAACGACGGCAGAAGTCATCGATATTACCGCTTTTACGCTTCACGCGACGGCGGCGGCGGCGATAGAAAATCTGACCTTCGCCACCGACTTCAGCGATAAGCTCCATCCAGGCTTTTTGCTCTGCGACGCAGATATCCGGGTTATAACTGTCACTCAGAATGTAGACATCAAAGTGTTTGGCATTCCCGGTGGCTTTTACTGATTCCCACGTTGCACGCAAGCCAGCAAAAACACGGTTCACGTCTTCGTTACAGATAGGCATGATCAACGCCGTGCGATGCTCCGGGTTTAATGGTTCATCGCCAACTGTTGACGCAGATATACTGTATTTATCGCGACCAATAAGCAGTTGCAGGAAGCCCATCAACGCCGTCCAGAATCCGGCGGACACCCAACAGAACAGTACCGCAAAGAGGATCAGGATACCGGTTTGCAGCATATAAGGCAGAAGCTGCATAAAGGAAACCCACACATCCTGACCAACCATATCCATAGGATTAATCAGCGCCCACCCCTGATAAGGAAGAATGGTCTTCATATACCAGGTCGCGACAACAGTTTGCGCGAGCGTCAGGATCAACAGAATGTAACGGCGGATGGTACCGACAGTACGCCACTTTTGCTCGCTCTCCTGCTCTTCTTTGGTCAAACGAGCCAGATAGCGCGGCGTCACATCGCGTCCACGCAGGCGATCCCAGAAACGGCCTACCGGGTTGGTACGCCACGGGTCGGGAAACATCGAGGAGCGTTTTGCTTCTGGCATCGCCTTTAGCTGATCGCGCCCTTCGTCGTCTTTGATTAACTGTCCATCAGCAAGTGAATCTGGCCAGGCTTGTTCCAGACGCGCCTTTACCGAGCCTTGCGGGGAGTCATCCTCCCGCGCCCAGGTGCGGTGTTCGGCATCCAGCGCCTGATGAACGGCGCGGATATCAGTCTTCGGCAATGCCGCTTTCTCGCTTGCGGCGATGGGCATTGCGTCAATGTACTCAGTTGTCTTATTCATTGGCAGGTAACTGGTAGCTCCAGGTTTCACTCAACGTCTGATCGGCATTCACCAGCGCAGCACGCATTTCAGTGGTTTTCTTGGCATCTTTCACTTTCACACGCATCACCAGACGCCAACCTTTGGTAACCGGGTTATAGCGCACCGTGCTTTCAACTATCTCACCATTATCACCAATGCTGGTTTGCGCTGTGACCGGGGTATCCTCTGGCAGTTTTTTCATCTCAGCGCCGGTAAAATCGACCACAAAGGCGATAGTACCGTCAGGCTGGCGAATCAGGTTCGACTGCTTCACATCCCCCGTTGAACGACGCGTTTGTTGCACCCATGCGTTATCTGGCGCATGCAGTTTGTCTTCATCACGGCTGAAGGTGATGGTGTATTTAAAGTTCATCTCTTTACCCGGCTCCGGCAACTGATCCGGCGTCCAGTAAGCGACGATGTTATCGTTGGTTTCATCGTTGGTTGGAATTTCCACCAGCTCAACGCTGCCTTTGCCCCACTCCCCTTTCGGAGTCACCCATGCGCTTGGACGAAGATCGTAACGATCATCGAGATCTTCAAAGCGGGAGAAATCACGACCACGCTGCAATAGACCGAAGCCTTGCGGGTTTTCCATCGAGAAGCTGCTGACCGCTAAATGTTTCGGGTTATTCAACGGACGCCAGATCCATTCGCCATTACCAGCATGGATAGACAGACCGTTAGAGTCGTGCAACTCCGGACGATAGTTATTTGCAGGCGACGGTTGGTTCGGCCCAAACAGGAACATACTGGTTAACGGTGCAACCCCCAGTTTGCCGACTTTATCGCGCAGATAGATTTTCGACTGCACATCCACAACCGTGTCACGTCCTGGCATAACTACGAATTTGTAAGCACCTGTCGCGCGCGGCGAGTCAAGCAATGCATAAATGGTTAAACGTTTATCAGTCGGTTTTGGACGCTCGATCCAGAACTCTTTGAAGCGTGGAAATTCTTCACCCGATGGCAAGGCGGTATCAATTGCCAGGCCGCGTGCAGAAAGGCCATAAACCTGACCTGCACCAATCACGCGGAAATAGCTGGCCCCGAGCATGCTGACGATTTCATCGTTTTTATCTTTGCTGTTGATCGGGTAAAGCACTTTGAAACCGGCAAAACCAAGGTCTTTTACCGTGTCTTTGTCATGCTGAACATCGCCGAAAGTGAAATAATCCGGGCTGTATTTGATTCGTTTGACTGCGGTGGCAGTCACTTCATTTATTTTGACCGGGGTATCGAAGTACATACCCTGATGGTAGAACTCGAGTTTGAATGGGGTCTTCAGATTGTTCCAGTACGCTTTGTCATGATTAAACTGGATCTGCTGATAGTCCGCGTATTTCATATCGCGGAAAACGGAGGGCAAGTTGCTTTTGGGCGCCTCATAGCCTTTCCCGGCTAAGGATTGAGCTTGCTTTGCGACATCATCAATACTGAAAGCCCAGCTTGAAGATGTATACAGGGTTAACATTACTGCAGCACTCAACCAACGCATTTTCATCATTTGTAGTTTATGTTTCATAATTAGTAAGCACTTCCCCCTTTGTGTGCTTATATCGATCCGATCTATTTTAATGGATAACCAGCCATTCCGACAACAGAATCCCGGTATCGTTCAGCACACTGGCTCATGGATTAAGCACCTGATTGCAACCGTTTTCACTTTCCGTGCTTCTCCTAAAGACAGAAGCATCGACTTCGTGTAGGGTTTGCCAGCAAATTTATTTATCAACCGTCTTACAGACGCTTCCATTCTGGTTAGTGGTAGCGATGATGCTATGCATAAAAACCTTGAAGCCTGCGCCTGGCGCGGTCAGGTCGGTGTCGCTATGGCAACAAGCCTAAAGGCATAACCCGACAGGGATAAGACGAAAAATCCGAGATTAGTTAACCATATATGAATCCAGTACCCGCGCAACGTGAATATTTCCTCGACTCTATCCGCGCCTGGCTGATGTTGTTAGGGATCCCTTTTCATATTTCTTTAATCTATTCGAGCCATACATGGCATGTGAATAGCGCCGAACCGTCATTGTGGCTGACCCTTTTTAATGACTTCATCCACTCGTTCCGCATGCAGGTGTTTTTCGTTATATCCGGGTACTTTTCCTACATGCTTTTTTTACGCTATCCCTTGAAAAAATGGTGGAAAGTACGTGTCGAACGTGTAGGGATCCCGATGTTAACAGCCATCCCCTTACTGACATTGCCGCAATTTATTATGCTGCAATACGTCAAAGGGAAAGCGGAAAGTTGGCCTGGGCTGTCATTGTATGACAAATATAATACGTTGGCCTGGGAATTAATATCACACCTGTGGTTTTTACTGGTGTTAGTGGTCATGACGACGCTGTGCGTATGGATATTTAAACGCATCAGAAATAATTTAGAAAATTCTGATAAAACGAATAAAAAATTCTCGATGGTAAAATTATCGGTGATTTTTTTGTGCCTCGGCATCGGTTATGCGGTAATAAGAAGAACGATTTTTATTGTGTATCCACCCATTCTGAGTAACGGCATGTTCAATTTTATTGTCATGCAAACGTTATTTTATTTGCCGTTCTTTATCCTCGGCGCACTGGCTTTCATTTTCCCTCATCTTAAAGCCTTGTTTACCACGCCGTCTCGTGGCTGTACCCTTGCAGCAGCATTGGCGTTTGTCGCTTATTTACTCAACCAGCGCTATGGCAGTGGCGATGCCTGGATGTATGAAACCGAGTCGGTGATCACTATGGTCCTCGGTCTGTGGATGGTGAATGTGGTCTTCTCCTTTGGCCACCGTTTGCTTAACTTCCAGTCAGCGCGGGTGACTTATTTTGTTAACGCATCGCTGTTTATCTATCTGGTTCACCACCCGTTAACGCTGTTTTTCGGCGCATACATTACACCACACATCACCTCCAACTGGCTTGGTTTTCTCTGTGGCCTGATATTCGTAGTAGGGATTGCGATAATTCTGTATGAAATTCATTTACGCATCCCATTATTGAAGTTTTTGTTCTCTGGTAAACCGGTTGTTAAGCGTGAGAACGATAAAGCACCAGCCCGTTAAGCCGCGTTTACAATAACCATTCCACGGGCAATATCGACGCCAGTTTGACCATAACCCGCTTCCAGAAACTGGTGGCGGGTTCTTTTTTGAGAATAATCTCTTTCTTTGAATGACGATCAACCCAGTTGATCCGTCCCCACCTGTCCAGACGGAGCTGCCAGGCCGCATCATACTGGCTCTGAATAAAGCGTTTATCAATTAACTGTGCCAGCGTTTCGCTCTCTATCACGAAGCCCATTTCAGTATTGAGCAACGTTGAACGCGGATCGAAATTGAAAGAGCCGATAAACACCGTTTTACCATCGATACTAAAGGTTTTAGCATGCAGGCTGGCCCCTGAATTACCGGTTATGCCGCGATCGTGTAACGTACTACTTTGTTCACGCGTCGGCTTGAGTTCATATAATTCCACCCCATAGCGGAGCAATTTTTTGCGCCAGCGCGCGTATCCTGCATGGACGACAGCAACATCGTTAGCGGCAAGAGAATTGGTTAGGATCGCAATCTTTACCCCTTTTCTCACCATCCGTAAGAGTTGCGCCACACCTGCACGTGTCGGTACAAAATAGGAAGAGATAATATCGATGCGTTCACTGGGTGAGCCCATGATATCGAACAGGCGCTGCGGTAACAGTGAATGCCGTTTTGCCTTGCCCTCCCCTTTCGCCGGATCATCACTTAATAAACGTGTTTTCGCCCAGATAAGCGACAACGTTCCATCAACCAGATGATTTATAAACGGACTGGATTCCATTTTGCGTAAATAACGATGCGTCATGGCATCGTCATGCCAGGATGCCGGTAACTCGATGCGATCCGCCATTTCACCTTCCGGGACATCCAGCACCTGCTGTAAGGGGGAAACCGATTTGCAATACCAATAGCGGGCGAAATCATCGGCAACGTCCTCTACCACGGGTCCTATTGCCATGACATCTAAATCCGAAAAAAGTGGCTCTTCCCCTGCACCAAAATAGGCATCACCAATATTTCGTCCTCCCACCAGCGTCACCACGCCATCGACAGTGAAACTTTTATTGTGCATACGGCGATTGAGACGGGAAAAGTCGGTGATATAACCAAGCGGACGTAGCAAGCGAAACGAGAAAGGATTAAAAAGCCGGACTTCAATGCGTGGATGGCTGTCAAGCAAGCGTAAAATGTTATCAAGTCCGGGCGTATTGTTGTCGTCCAGCAACAAACGTACGCGAACGCCACGCTTTGCTGCGGCTAACAGGGCGGAAAACAGTAACCGACCCGACATATCGTCCTGCCAGATGTAATACTGAACATCCAGTGTATGCTCTGCCATTTCAGCCAGACGATACCGGGCGGCAAACGCATCCAGACTTTTCTCCAGAGGAAAAAGTCCACACTGACCGGGATGTTGCGAACACAGTGGCAGCACCGCGCTCGCCAGCTGAGGCAAATCATTCATCTCCTTGTTGGGTAAGGAGTCTTTCGTAGAGGTGGGCGTTTTCTTCATCATAACAGACAAAGTATACCTGTTCGGGTAAAGCGTGACGGGTAATAAATTCTGAAACGGTTTTTACTGCGATTTCAGCCGCTGCCGCACGGGGGTAACCATAAACCCCAGTACTGATTGCAGGAAAAGCCACTGACGTATAGCTGTTTGCCGCCACCAGTCGTAGGCTATTGAGATAGGCATCCTGCAAAAGCTGGTCTTCGTTTTGTTCACCACCACGCCAGACTGGCCCGACGGTGTGCACTACGGCTTTAGCGGGAAGATCGCCTGCAAGCGTAATAACGGCATGCCCCGTAGGGCAATCGCCCTGCTGCTGCCTGACTTTTAAACAGGCATCCAGCAGGGCCGGACCCGCTGCGCGATGAATGGCCCCATCGACGCCGCCGCCTCCCATTAATGACGGATTAGCCGCATTCACAATCACATCAACGGCCAGTTTAGTAATATCACCCTGCACAACATGAATACGCGTTTTCATAACGCCTCCTTACACCTTCTTGTTTCCTAAGTGTACAGCAGGCTTTTTGGTTAAATCGCATTTTTCTGCTCAGCAACGTGAGTTGTTCAGAAACTTAGTTATATTCGATGTTCATTACAGCCAGCTTTTTCTGTTTATCAAGATACTGCACTTTTACTGAGGCTATTTGCGCGTTTTTAACATTGCCGCTCATTAACGCTTTGCTGGAATAGGTTTTACGCGGAACAGAACCATTCTGTGGGCAGTTCATTTCTACGGGTGATGACTGGGTGCTGACGTCACATGCCGGTTCCACAATTTGGCCATAAAAATGGATCACGCCCCCTTGCGCGCTGCTTCCTGCAATGGCAATAAAAGGAAAAAACAAACTGCCGAGCATAAGAGAGTTTAAAAAAGGTCTGAACATTTATTCTATTTCCTCAATGATTAATCATCCTTGAGGGTTGTGTTATCCATACTTTCAGGTTGGCTGATTCGCAGCAGACCATTCTCTCCAGGTTCATCTTATGCTCGATATTTCAACAAATTAAGACTTTTCTGAAGAGGGCAGCCATTGTTGTGATAAATGAAGTGACTGTCCATCAGAAACAGTAACAACTATTTTCACCCGATCGTCCGGGGAAATATTTAAACTCAACTTCGTCAAAGCAATGGGTTGATTAGCAGGCAATGAGAGGGTCTTTTCTTGCTTCGTCTGACTTTGCCCTGAACTGCCTTCGCGCAGGGACAATATTTGTACTCTGCACAGACAAGATTGAGTAAGAGTGACTTCAGGAATAATGGTGTACATATCCCCTTGCTGGGTCGTATTAAAGGTTATCTGACTGGAAAGTGCCGCAAGGAGTAATAACGCATTCATATTCTTCTCCCGAAAAAAAACAGGGCTTGCGCCCTGTTTCTTTCATACTGATGATGTATTAGTACTGATGAGCGGTCGCGTTGTTACCAAAGCCAACCTGAGTGACGTTAACGCTGGAGTTAGATGCAGTCTGGTCAACAGCAGCACCGTTACCGCCACCGAACTGTTTAACAGTCATAGTAGAATCTTTACCATTCCACTGATCAAGAGTAGCGCTGTTGCCGAAACCACGCTGAGTCAGATCGATTGAGCTGTCATCAGAACCTTGGCCCACATCTGCGCCATTACCGCCGCCGTGCTGGGTAATGGTCAGATCAGAGTTACGGGCGTCAGCTTGCAGAGCAAGAGCAGAGTTACCGCCACCGTACTGGTAAATATTCAGCTCTGAATTCGGACCGCTGTTATTACCGCCACCACCGTGGTTGCCACCGCCGCCGCCGTACTGAGGAACAACACCTGCCAGAGCGCTACCGGAGAATACGATTGCTGCAATTGCTGCTACTTTTAAAAGTTTCATGTAAAACCCCCATCGGATTGATTTAAAAGTCGAATGGAAATTAACGTTGTGTCACGCGAATAGCCATTTGCGACTGTCTCTGCACTACAATTGCCGTTTTTTGAGTACCATACTGTGTAATATTTGCTTTATTACCAGAACCTTTCTGGATAATCATCGCAGTATTACCATAAGCACCTTGCGAAATACTGGCATCGTTGGCACTGCCCGCCTGATCAATATATGCAAGGTTATAATCTCCTGTCTGATCAATCTTTGCCCGGTTGCTACTACCTTCTTGCGCAACAACCGTCAAAAGTTTTGAGCCTCCCTGCCGTAACTGAGCACTATTATTAGTCCCAGCTTGACCAATTATGGCTGCCTGATTAAATGAAGACTTACTCAATTCATTTACCGCAAAGTTATATTCTGAATTAGCTAAATCATAACCTGCTGCGGCTGCAATCCCAGGCGCACCCAGTATTGTTAACATCATAAATAACAATTTGTTTTTCATGTTGTCACCCTGGACCTGGTCGTACATTTAAGAAATTAAATCATTTCAACTTGGTTGTTAACGCAACCTGTATTTTGTTAACGCTGCGTTACGATGGAAAGTATGTCTGCGGAAATATTTTTAATAACTCACCCGCACGTTGTATTTTTCTTTTTTTGTTCATACCAAAGTATTAAAACCCACGTAAATACGCTGTTATCTACGCAAAAATATTTTGTTTTCTTTTAAATCTCCGTTTTCCGCTATCAAAAATCACCAGACAGTCATTCTTCTTGCCCGTCGCTGATTGCTGCGATATGTCTTGCGCACAAGCCGTGACAAACCTCGTCTTTTTGCAGTAAAAAATTGTCCACGGTGGTATGGAGAAAAAACAAGAACGTTTTTCATGACGAAAGGACTACAGCGAAATATTTTTTATATGCATTATTAGTAAGTTAGCACCATTTGTATGATTTTTTAAAATTGTGCAATAAAAACCAAATGTACAACTTTTCTATCATTTATAAACTTAATAAAACCTTAAGGTTAACATTTTAATATAACGAGTTACATTTAGTTACATGTTTAACACTTGATTTAAGATTTGTAATGGCTAGATTGAAATCAGATGTAATCCATTAGTTTTATATTTTACCCATTTAGGGCTGATTTATTACTACACACAGCAGTGCAACATCTGTCAGTACTTCTGGTGCTTCTATTTTAGAGGCAGCTGTCAGGTGTGCGATCAATAAAAAAAGCGGGGTTTCATCATGTTTAATGAAGTCCATAGTATTCATGGTCATACATTATTGTTGATCACTAAACCTTCTTTGCAGGCGACAGCTCTCTTGCAGCACCTTAAACAATCGCTGGCAATTACAGGAAAATTACATAATATTCAACGTTCTCTGGACGATATATCTTCAGGCTCTATTATTCTTCTGGATATGATGGAAGCGGATAAAAAGCTTATCCATTATTGGCAGGATACTTTGAGCAGGAAAAACAACAATATCAAAATATTGTTGCTAAATACGCCTGAAGATTACCCGTACCGCGACATTGAAAACTGGCCTCATATCAACGGCGTTTTTTATGCCATGGAGGATCAAGAACGTGTTGTCAATGGGTTGCAAGGCGTCCTGCGCGGCGAATGCTACTTTACGCAAAAGCTTGCCAGTTACCTGATTACGCATTCAGGTAACTATCGTTATAACAGCACGGAATCAGCCCTCCTTACTCATCGGGAAAAAGAGATCCTGAATAAGCTGCGTATCGGCGCGTCTAATAACGAGATCGCTCGTTCGTTGTTCATCAGCGAAAATACGGTTAAAACGCATCTTTATAATCTTTTCAAGAAGATAGCCGTAAAAAACCGGACACAAGCGGTTTCCTGGGCAAACGATAACCTCAGGCGATAAAGCCATGAAACGTTATTTACGCTGGATTGTGGCGGCAGAATTTCTGTTCGCCGCAGGGAATCTTCACGCCGTTGAGGTAGAAGTCCCGGGATTGTTAACTGACCATACTGTTTCATCTATTGGCCATGATTTTTACCGAGCCTTTAGTGATAAATGGGAAAGTGACTATACGGGTAACTTAACGATTAATGAAAGGCCCAGTGCACGATGGGGAAGCTGGATCACAATAACGGTGAATCAGGACGTTATTTTCCAGACTTTTTTATTTCCGTTGAAAAGAGACTTCGAGAAAACTGTCGTCTTTGCACTGATTCAAACTGAAGAAGCACTAAATCGTCGCCAGATAAACCAGGCGTTATTAAGTACGGGCGATTTGGCGCATGATGAATTTTAAATAAAAAATTGTTCGGAGGCTGCAATGCGTGTCAAACATGCAGTAGTTCTACTCATGCTTATTTCGCCATTAAGTTGGGCTGGAACCATGACTTTCCAGTTCCGTAATCCAAACTTTGGTGGTAACCCAAATAATGGCGCTTTTTTGTTAAATAGCGCTCAGGCCCAAAACTCTTATAAAGATCCGAGCTATAACGATGACTTTGGTATTGAAACGCCCTCGGCGTTAGATAACTTTACTCAGGCCATCCAGTCACAAATTTTGGGTGGGCTACTGTCGAATATTAATACCGGTAAACCGGGCCGCATGGTGACCAACGATTATATTGTTGATATTGCTAACCGCGATGGTCAATTGCAGTTGAACGTGACAGATCGTAAAACCGGACAAACCTCGACCATCCAGGTTTCGGGTTTACAAAATAACTCAACCGATTTTTAAGCCCCAGCTTCATAAGGAAAATAATCATGCAGCGCTTATTTCTTTTGGTTGCCGTCATGTTACTGAGCGGATGCTTAACCGCCCCGCCTAAAGAAGCCGCCAGACCGACATTAATGCCTCGTGCTCAGAGCTACAAAGATTTGACCCATCTGCCAGCGCCGACGGGTAAGATCTTTGTTTCGGTATACAACATTCAGGACGAAACCGGGCAATTTAAACCCTACCCGGCAAGTAACTTCTCCACTGCTGTTCCGCAAAGCGCCACGGCAATGCTGGTCACGGCATTGAAAGATTCTCGCTGGTTTATACCGCTGGAGCGCCAGGGCTTACAAAATCTGCTTAACGAGCGCAAGATTATTCGTGCGGCACAAGAAAACGGCACGGTTGCCATTAATAACCGAATCCCGCTGCAATCTTTAACGGCGGCAAATATCATGGTTGAAGGTTCAATTATCGGTTATGAAAGCAACGTTAAATCGGGCGGTGTTGGGGCAAGATATTTTGGGATCGGTGCAGACACGCAATACCAGCTTGATCAGATTGCCGTGAACCTGCGTGTCGTCAATGTGAGTACCGGTGAGATCCTCTCCTCGGTGAACACCAGTAAGACGATACTTTCCTATGAAGTTCAGGCCGGGGTTTTCCGCTTTATTGACTACCAGCGCTTGCTGGAAGGGGAAGTGGGTTACACCTCGAACGAACCCGTTATGCTGTGCCTGATGTCGGCTATCGAAACAGGGGTCATTTTCCTGATTAATGATGGTATTGACCGTGGTCTGTGGGATTTGCAGAACAAAGCAGAACGGCAGAATGACATTCTGGTGAAATACCGCCATATGTCGGTTCCACCGGAATCCTGATAGATAAAAATGCCGGAATTAATAATCCGGCATTTTACTGTTTAAGCGAAAGCGTGAGTGCCCCTCACGCTTTATTTTTGATTTGCTGCTCACGGTGAGCGGTCTTCGTACTACGCGCCGCCAGCCACAGGCCGCTGTTTTTCATTGCGTAACCAAATATCAACCCGAGCGCCAGCGAAGGTAACACCAGTTTCCAGTCACCCTGCCCGGCAAACGTCGCGCATGCGCCTATAAACGTTCCCGGAACAAATGAAAGCAGCAGCTGTTTGGCCTGAATACACATCAGAAACGCGACAATACCGGTTATGACATAACCGAGAATTTCCAGATGTGGTGCCAGTGCACTACCGTAAATAATGACCATCGCCCACACCACGCCACTAAGCAGGGTTGCAGCGGAGATCGCCAGCCCTTTCAGCCCACCTTGCGGGCAGGCAAAGTAGGCCGTACAGCCCAGGAAGCCCGCCCAGCTTAGTAAGCCCAGGGAAACAGCCACCCATCCCCAGATACCGGAGAGAATGCCTGTTGTGATTGCAATAGAGAGAAGTATGTTCATGCCGCGCATGATAGCAGAAAACGCGGCCATGAATGAGATCGAGCACACATTTTATGCAACAACAAATTATCTGTTGCAGTTATGAGTGATGCAGATCACATTTACTCTTCAGAATCTTCTTCCAGCTCGTCCCACATTGCACTAATAGCATCGCGGGTTAGCGGTGCCATGGTGCGCCAGAAAGGCGTAGTTGCATGGGCCTCCACTTTGCCAAGGAACGCACCACACCAGGGTAACAGATACTCACTGAACAGTGTTTCCAGTGCTTCGCTCTCATCTTCCGTTGACTGATCTTCCAGCCAGGAAGCCGCGAGCAGCAATGTGCCGATGTGATCGGCTGGCGTATCCGCTAATGGCATCCCCCGTTCGGAAAGAAAAGCGCGCACTTCCGCTTCCGTCGCGCCCTCAACCCATGCGCTACGATATGGCGGCACAGCACATTCATCGCCGATAAACAACGCATTGTAATCGGCAGAGACTTGCGCCATATCACAGCTTTTCTGTAAACGCGTCAGTAACTCATCCTGCTCCAGTGGCCAGTTCGCAGCCAGTTTCCCCTCACGAATCAGGGTAAACAGCGGCACCAGTAAAGGATCTTGCGGTTGGCGGTAATAGAGCGAACCCAGCACACGACAGAGGATAGAAAACTCGTTCATTAATATATTTCCATTACTAGTAATTAAAGGTCTGCAAATTCCGCAATCGGTGCCATACCGCGAGATTCAAGGAAGTTCAGTAAGCGGCGCGGAGAAACATTCAAAATGCGCTCTGGCGGAAAATCTACCGCGTCGAGGATTTTAAGACACTCTTCAAATTCACCCATGGTAAACGCGGTGTGAGAATCCGAGCCTAATGCCACCCAACCTCCAGCGTCACGTACCGCTGCGGCTACCGCACGACAATTGTCTTCACTTCCCTTACGTGAGTGTAAAAAAGAGGAATTATTGATTTCCAGCGCCACCTGATGTTTCGCGGCTGCTTCAGCAACGGCTTTAACATCTATTTCATATTTCGGATTTCCGGGATGGCTTATTATATGCACATTGCCGCTGGCGATAGTGGCGATCATCGCTTGCGTATTGGTCGCTTTGTCATGCGGCGCAAACACCGGCTCATGAAAACCGGCAATAATCAGATCCAGCGAATCAAACATTTTGCCACTGCAGTCAATTTCACCGTCAACATTTTTAATGTTAGCTTCGATGCCGCGTAGGATCCCAACCCCATCAACCACTCGCGGCCAGATACGCATGTTAATGAAGTGCCAGTGATGCGGCGCATCTTCCATATCCGGGCCATGATCGGTGATCGCAAAAAGTTTAATGCCCTTTTGTTTGGCCTGGGCAATGTAATCACTCAATGTGCTATATGCATGCGTGCTGGCAACGGTATGCATATGAAGGTCGACGGGATACATAACTCTCTCCTGTATTCAATTCCCGCCAAGGATAGCAGGAAACCAGATGCTTTATTAGTAGCCGCGTGCGCGGTCGACTTGCCCGCAGAGCCTCTCCCCTTTTTCGAGCTGGGCAATGGTGCGAGAAATGTACTCCACAGCTTCAGCTGGACGGGTAATCGCGGCGACATGTGGTGTTATCGTCACGCGTGGATGTTGCCAGAGCAGACTTTCCGGCGGTAAGGGTTCACGATTAAAAACATCCAACATTGCGCCTTTAACTTTCCCGCTATCCAGCGCCGCGAGCAGGTCATCTTCCACGACATGAACACCACGCGCCAGGTTGAGGAGATACGCGCCATCCGGTAATTTTTCGATTAATTGTTGATTAATAATGCCGACGGTTTCAGGGGTATTCGGTAACAGATTAATCAATACCCGGCATTGGCTCAGAAATGCAGACAGTTCTTCTCGTCCGGCAAAGCTTTGCACGCCAGGCCACGATTTACGGGTTCGACTCCAGCAACGCAGCGGGAAGCGCCAGGTTTGCAGACTCTGTGCAACTTTACTGCCCAGTACGCCTGCGCCCAAAATGCCGATGGTAAAATCTTCCCGATGATATTCAGGAAGCGGTTGCCAATGCGAACTATTTTGCTGGATGCGGTAATCGTCAAAACGTCGAAACCAATGCAGCACCTGACTGACAGCATATTCCTGCATTTGCTCGCCCATACCGGTATCTTCCAGGCGAAAAAGTGGAACAGAAGGCTTCAGCATTTCAGGGTGTGCCTGTAGCTTGCTCAAAATAGAATCAACACCGGCCCCGAGTGCGAACACCGCTTTAAGATCGCGCCCTGCCAGCATTTCAACTGGAGGATGCCAGACTAAAGCATAATCAGCAGAGTCATTATCTCCGCTTTTCCATGCTCTGACTCTTGCCTGAGGAATAGCTTTGCGCAGTGCCTCAATCCACCATTGGGTATCGAACGTTGGGTGATAAAAGATGATGTCCATACTGACTCCCGAAAAGCGTTGCGCAAAATTTATTCGCACTTATCGTTATGATCTACAAAGGCCACCAGCATAACAAATCCGTGGTCGGTGGCAAAAAAAGCAGATTTCGCTTATTAAAACTGCATATTGATTGAAGTTTGAATAAACGCGCGATTTTTTAAAAAAGTTTGTTGACCTCAGGTCATGATTTCCCTAAATTAGCGCCCGTTCCAGCAAGACAGGAACAACAATTTGGTGAGGTGTCCGAGTGGCTGAAGGAGCACGCCTGGAAAGTGTGTATACGGCAACGTATCGGGGGTTCGAATCCCCCCCTCACCGCCAGATTACAAGCGCATGTTATTGTTTAACATGCGCTTTTTTATTTATCCTTCCAGACAGTATGCCACCGGGTATGCCATCTGAAACCGGTTTATATGCCCCACGATCATATCTTATCGGACAATTTCCGAGCTTTGAGCATACTGGCAAAGCTATACTGCCAGCATGTCAGGATAGTGTTCTTGCGATAATATCATTCAGTCTGTCAACCAGTTCTGGCTTCCTGAACGTGATGTGCGCAGAGCCCTTCTTAAAGTATTTAATAATGAACATCTCATCTTCATAGCATTCTTTTCCCTGAAGAGACCGGATGTGATCGTCCAGATGAATAGTTATGTTTTCCCTGTTGTCGGGGATCGGTTTGCCGCTGAACAGATGCAGCATTCTTTCCAGGTCGGCAAGTCTATCTGCCTGTTGCCCGGTGATAAGATGCAATCCCCACCGGTCCCACCTCACCAGATTGTTGACGATAATTTTATTGCCAAATTTACAGGGGCAATTGGTTTTGTAATTCCAGCTCAACCCTCTGAAGAGGTTGATCACTCCTCGCTCAAACACTTCATCCTTATTCTGGTGTAGCTGCTCAAACGTACTCAGAATATTCTCTTCACTGATTTCCGGAAAATTATCGTACTCCAGTGATCGGTACCATGTATCACGGGTCTGCGCATCCATTAATGACAGCATCCCGGAGCGTTGCATCAGGTCACGCCAGATTTCACGGTCAAGGTTGCGGGTAATGGCTTTCATTGCGGTTTCCGGTTTCTCAGTCAGCCAGCAACCACAGCGAAAATCCTGTTTCATGGCCCAGTCCAGTGCGGTTTTACCGCCAATACTTTCTGTCATTGATGAGATTTCAGCCAGTTGCCGGATAAGTGTGTCGATTTGCAGCAGTGTACTCTTTCGTACAGCCAGAATGTGGCGGATACTGGTTGAGCAGATAACGTCCGTATGCCCGTTGACCACTTCCGGACGGGAGACTGTGATTGCAGACATAATCGATATTCCTTTTCGCAGATAAATGAAAACGCCAGCCCTGTTCAGGCTGGCGTCAGTGGAATGAAGTATGGTGAGTGAGACTCACCGGTTTTGTTGCAGAAACTGCAGTTGGCGCAGGATACGGATATCCTCCCTAGCCTGTTCAATACAGGGCAACAGTGCTGCCGAATCCGTTTTATCCTCATCGTTGTCGAAGATAATCCCTGATTCGCAGTCAATATTGTCCTGCAGCCACGCAATCAGAATATCCAGCGCCGTTTCTGTGGTTAATAATTTCATCCAGTGTCTTTTGTCCTGATTACCAGTCGAAAGTGGGTAAACCCGGCAGACATTCTGCGCCGGCGTCCAGATGAATGAGACTGACGCCATAACGCCGGGTGAGAGTGACGACCAGACGACGGAACGTTCTTGACAGGCCCAGGCGTTTAAGCCGCAGAACCGGGTATGACCACGCATCGGTACGTAACAGATATCCGCTGCCTGTAAAATGAATCCATTCTGATTCGCCGGTGTCATTCGTCTGATGCGACAGCGAGTACAGCCAGGCGTTGTCTGTTTCCGTGATATGCGCGGTACTACAGCGTATACCGCTCAGGGCAGCAGAGGGGGGGGTGCTGTCTGTTGAGGTCCGGTCAGATTCATCAACAACACGAAGGGAGTAGCCATTATCGCAGACCACGTTAATCAGTTCGGCAAGCTCAACACCATCGACGTCAACGACAATTCGCCCCATGTTCAGTGCCTGTACGTTAACGCTGTCAGCTTCCAGCGTCAGGGCCAGTTTCATCGTTTTGCCTCCGGATGCTTGCCCTGGGTAATGTTATTTACCATTCTGTAATTGTTCCGGGTCATCAGGCCGGTCGCCCTGCGAGCCCGGAGAATATCAATGCTGTTGATTAACTGCGACGGGGCTCCTGCGCTGAATCCCGGCTGGTCGGTACGTACCAGCGCGTATTTTTCAACGAGAAAGTTCACCGCGTCACACAGTGAAATCCCTGCCTCAATATGCTGCTCAATCACACGTTCATCAGCGAACGGTGTGTCATTCAGCGTGAGGCCATAGTGCTGGTCCAGCAGTCGGGTGAGCAGTGTCTGCCAGATGGTGACGGGAGACGGGCAGCGCGATGCCGCCCGTACGTGTGTGTCGGGTAATGTTTTCATACTGAAGATTTTCCTGATATGCAGATATAAAAATGGAAAAGTGGCGTGGTGAAAACACCAGGCCGTAGCAGAAGGCTATTCTGGAGAGTTAATTTTTCATTTCGGGCGTCGGATAAACAGCCAGATAAACGTAATCACAGGAGCCCAGGGTATCGGCTTCGCAGGTCAGTCCTTTCGCATACAGTGTGACGGTATGCTGATGGCGGGGATTCAGTTCACCGCTGGTGAGCATGAGTTCCGGTTGTTTCATCAGCAGCGGAAAAGCCTGGTCCAGATGGTATGCATCCGCGTCGCTGAACTGCCCTCTGATACCGGCGCGGTCGGCAAGGTAATGCAACTGATTGCCCTCCTGCACCAGACGTGCCCCGAAACAGGGCGTCACGGTGCAGGGTAGCCCCCACCAGGGGCGGTCGTTGTTGTCGTCGGGATAATTTGTTTCATGGAGCGTGTCTGACACGATAAAGTCCTCACAGAAAATCGGTGAATGATAGTTTAACGATGACGGGTCAGCCGGTGCACAGACCGGCTTCGGTGAAGGTGTATTCGTTGATGAGCAGGGCCTCATCCACAGCGGCGTCTGAGGTCAGCCAGTCGTACTCGTTTTCCAGTTGACGGTACAGCCAGAAGGCCAGGTCGCGCAGGGCTTCGCTGACAGCGGCTTCCGCATCGGTTGTCATTGCCTGACCAGTCGGACTGTTCCGGGTGACGGTGATATCCATGCTGTACGGATGGCAGTAACGTCCCCGGTGACTGATTTCAGCCTGAAGCTGCCAGAAGTTACGTTTCTGCACCGCCTGCAGGGTATCCGCGATACGATGAAGCTCACGGTCCTGAGGGGCATATTCCCTGATTTTCCGGGGTGTCGCTGGCTGCCAGTGCCAGCGCCCTTCAAAACAGGCTCCGTCCCCCTGGCTGCAGAATCCGCTGAACCAGATGCACGGCTCTTCCATAAACCTGCCATTGCTGAGCCGGAAAACGCGCTGGCGGAGGTCAATCCCGAAAATGCCACAGACCTCCCTGAAGTCTTCATACACGTTTTCATACCAGTTGCTGTCAGCATGATGCTGACGGTACCAGTCGCGGGCTTTTCCCCGTGCCGGGCAGGAAAGTTCATCCAGCGTATACACTGTGATGGTGATAATGCTGCTCATCAGAATGCCTTTACTGACTCAGTTCAGAGTGACGCTCATCAGCCGGACATACGGGCCAAAACTGTCCTTACGACGTTCAGCAAACACGGCCAGCACACCGGGAATATCCTGCACTTCACGACCGGTATACGCTTCAGTGCTGCCGTGCCAGCGGTATTTGCCGGTACAGAACGGGAAAAGACGGGATGTCGGATGTTGTTGGTGAATACGCATGGCTTCACCACGAGTGATAATTTTCATAATGGGATACCTCTGAAGACAGAAGATAAAAGTGAAAACAGGTGTGATGTGGTTGTGACGGGTTAAAGCAGACCATGTTCGGCAAAGGAGAAAACCTGGTTGCCACCGACTATCAGATGGTCCGGCACCCGGATATCCACCAGGCCCAGTGCCTGTACCAGACGTTCGGTGATAAGCCGGTCTGCCTTACTGGGTGTGACTTCACCGGACGGGTGATTGTGCGCCAGTACCACGGCAGCGGCATTGTGATACAGGGCGCGTTTAATCACTTCCCGGGGATGGACTTCCGTGCGGTTGATGGTGCCGGTGAAGAGGGTTTCACCGGCAATCAGCTGATTCTGGTTATTCAGATACAGCACCCGGAACTCTTCACGCTCCAGTCCCGCCATGTTCAGAATCAGCCATTCCCGTGCCGCACGGGTGGAGGTGAAGGCCACGCCGGGTTCATGAAGATGGCGGTCCAGGGTTTTCAGGGCCCGCAGAATGAGGCTGCGCTCTCTGGTTGTCATTTCTCCGGGCAGAAAGGAAAGCTGCTGCATTGTCCCTGCCTCCATTCAGTCGATGATGCGCATAATGGCGCTGCATTCCGGATGCTGCAGGGCGTAATCCCGCAGACGGTAATAATGAACCGTCATGGCATAACACTCCGTACGGCAGGCGTGATGACTGTACGTCATCAGACAGGCGGCAATGCCGGCGGCTTCCGGGCTCATTTCAGCGCGGTTACCGTTCATGGCATTGAACAGTACCCATGTTTCGTCATCATCGTCATCCGGTTCAGGGGCCATAAATGCCCCGCCGTTGTTCAGGGTGTACAGATTCCAGATACCACCGCAGTAGTTTTCGCACAGACGGTCCATCCAGCCGAAGACACGGGGCTCCAGGGTCACCCACTGTGGAATGAGGCCAAAATGCTGCGGCCAGAAGCTGATGCGCTGTTCATCAGGGACTATGGTGGCAACCAGTTGTTGCAGGCCAGTCTCCGGTGCACAGGCCGAAGAGGTGGTGTTCTGAGACAATGTTTTCATGTATGAAATCCTTGTAATGTGAATAAATGAGAGGGAGTAAAGGCCGGGGGCTGACAACATCACGTTCATCACTGACCGTGAGACCCGGTAATGTCAGGGATGAATGATATTCGGCTGAAATTCCGGACAGCCGTACGCGTAACCGTTCCGGTCACAGACGGATGGCCAGATGCCATTGCCTGTACTCAGTCTGCACAGACTGAGCTCTCCGGGGCGTCGGGTGATTCTGGTGCCTGAATCACGCCTTCAGGGACAGATTGCATCAGCGCAGGCTCTCCAGCATCGTTTCTGCCATCACCCACAATGCACGGTTGAGCTTAATGTCGGTATCAATGCTGTGAATGGCCCGGGTATGGATACGTTTTCCTTTTGCACTGCGACCGGAAATCCCGCCTTTCAGCATATTCTCCTGGATGGTCTGATAAGCACTCCACAGGTCCTTACCGTAATCCTCCCGGCGTCGTGGCGTCAGAATGTCGGCGGTGGTGACGGGCTGATGTTCGTCACCATAACGGTAAGTCAGTGCCGCCTGTGCCAGCGCCTGGCGTGCCGGTGGCGGCAGGACCAGCGACTGCATGGCATCACGCTTCTCCTCTATCCGGTCAAACACGCCCACCACCTCGTAAGCCCCTTCAATAACTTTCTCCACTACGTCTCCCCGGTGTGGAACACGCACTTCCCCCAGAGACTGACCACAGACGCAGCCGTTCTGGCAGACGAACCTGAAGTAACCCGGCAGCATCTGGTAGCTGGAGGTACCGTCATGAGAGTTGAGCAGAATAATTTCAGGGACATGCTCTCCGTTTATCTCTCCGGCCCGCCGCAGACGCAGCATGTGTTTGGTGTATCCCCGGCGGCCCGGGTCGCGCACACGGGTCTGGCAGGCGAAGAATGGCTGAAAGCCTTCCCGCTGCAGGCTTTCCAGTACGGTGATGGTGGGGATGTACGTATAGTTCTGGCTTCGGGACGTGTGTTTCTCTTCCCCGAAAATCCCCGGCACATGGTGCATCAGCTCTTCATGTGTCAGTGGACGGTCACGACGTATCTGGTTTGCAGTATAACCAAAACGACTGGCTAATCGCATACTTTGCTCCTTATCGGTGGTTAAGATTTACTGGTGCAATAAATGAAAAAAGCCGCGTCTCCCGGAGAAGACGCGGCCTGATGGATGAAATCAATGAGGTTTATTGTCTGAGAAGCCCTCCACTGGCGAGCCACGCATTAAGCTGTTTTCCGGCATCAGCTTCAGAGTTCCGGCAGCGCCAGCGTCGCTGACCTTCCGCGTTGCGGATAACCCGACGGAAATGCATTCCCGGGTCATCCTGGATAAACACATTGCGGTAAGCGGTTATGACAGCAACCGCCTGCCCGTATGAGAAAGATCCTTCAGCCAGGACATACTCTGTGTAACCCGGCATATCTGTTTTCTCCTGATAAATAAAAAGCCTCTGCCACGCGTTGTGACAGAGGCTGAAGCATGAAACTGACTTCAGGGATCAGTTAACGTTTTTTCCGGAAACGGTAATCAGCAGTGGATGGTAGTCCTGGGGATCGAAAACCGATAACGGCAGACTGACACGATGGCCGTTACTTTCTTCAGTTGCTTTAATGATTTCGGTTGTGGCGACATTTTCCACGCACTCCGTTTCCAGAAATGCGTCTGTGGTTCGCGTGGCATTACTGTCACCAAAGGCTTCCGTTTCCATTTTTCTGGTCACCAGCGTCTGACCATATTTGTCTTTGAGTTGCAGAGTGATGGTGAGGGGGCCAAATCCTTCATCGTTTCCGCCATTATCCAGCCGGAACTGGTAAGCACAAATATTTCCCGGGAGCCATATCGTATCTGTATTGCGTATACTGATGTAACGTTGATCCTGTGCCCGGAGTGGGGCAGACCACGTTAACCCCAGAATGAAGGCGGTAATCATGCAGGTTTTGAACAGGTGAATCATGGTATTTACCTCTCTGAGTCATGACGATGACACTGACAAATCAGGTGATAAAACGTAAAAGGCGCAGAATAGCCGTTATGCCGGTAACTCCGGGGGTAATGTTTCTTCCAGTCGGTTAACCATATTGCCGAGATGGGATGCATCATATTCCATGACGGGGCGTTGCCTGATGATACTGACCACCAGTGGTTTGATTAACATGTTGGTCGCGGCCCGTTGTTGTATACCGGCGGCGAAAATGATCTCCAGAGCATTCTGATCGATAACACGGGCCAGATTCGCGTTCAGATTTTCAATCTCATGTCCGGTCAGCAGGAAACTGCCGGCAAGCCATGTCACCTGCTCCTGAATCATTGCCAGAATTTTGACGCGATCTTCTTCAACCAGCGCTCCGGCAATTTTTCCTGATACAGCGGAGGCAATCATTCCCCCCAGAACACCACCAACCACACGCCCTGTCAGTGCACCAAATGGTCCCAGTGGACTGAACAATATCCCGCCCGCCACTGACCCGACAGCTCCACCTGCCACACCGGAAGATGCCACGGCAAGATTCCTGATGAACTGCGCACCGGAGATCCGTCCCCGCAACATTTTGATCATGTCAGGGCCGGTTGTGACAGCTACCAGTGCCAGAGATGTCACCAGCGTACCCTTCATCACTTTGTTCAGGGCACTGATATTTCCTGCACCGGTCCCCTTCTGAAGCGCCTGCCGGACAGTCGGGCTGGCCGTCGAAAAATCAATATGCTTCAGCATACCCTGAACAACACTGAGCCGGTGAAGTTGCTGGGTTGTGACGTAGACAGCCAGTGTGCGGGTGAAGGTTTTTCCTGCCTGGACAGCAGCTGTCTGCAGGGCAGCATCGCGATCGCCGGTGCTGAGCCAGAAGACCGATGCCGTCAGGGCAAAACTGATCCCTCCGGCCGCCAGACTGACAACCGACCCCTCGGCAATATCATAAGTGACCGATTCGATGGTCCCGAACCGGGTGATATTACGGGCCTGGGTATAAGTCAGATGTCCCCGACGAATCAGCCGGGACGCTTCTTCGGGATCGGTTACACCGGGTACTTTACCTTCGCGGATCTTATTCTTCATGGTTTCCACAGCGCCGGCATACTGATCACGGGGGACTTCCAGTTGCATGGGACCATGATTTCCCATGTAACGATACTGTCCGTTCTGTCCGTCGAATGCCGCACCGACGCTACGGGCTGCAGTTGAACAATATTTCGTCTGGATTTCTGTTCCGCTGACCAGTCTGTCTGCTCCATTTCTGGCATTATTATCACCGAGGATCCGTGCGTTTTTCAGACGGACTCTGTCGACAATATGGTTTCCCCGTTCAGCGGCAAACCCATGTCCCTGCCCTCCGGAAGCAAACATTTTCTCATTTGTACTCCAGGTTTCCGGCAGTTTCATGAGAATCAGACCATTCGCCGTTGCATCGGAAATAAAACCGGTGTGAGAACGTTCATAAATGTCCTGACACAGTGTTTCTGTTTCGCGACAAAGAGAGGAGCAGTACCATTCCGGATCCGGCTTATGATTTTCCGGGGCATGATGTACTTCTGTCAGCCCGCAGGAGGCACAGATACGAAGCTCATCCACGTGGTGGAATGATACAAAACGGCGGCCTTCTGAAAAGGGGTACCAGTCACCGCCGTCCAGGCAACGATCGAGAAAATCGTCATTCGCTTCCGGTGATAAATTCAGGCGGTTCCGGAAGAGGGTTTTCAGTTCATCAGGGGTAAATGACAGGCTCTCTCTCAGCTTTTCGTTGAAACCCGCCATGTTTCTTTCATACCAGGCATTGTCCAGTAGCCAGTTTCCGTCTGCCAGTTCAAATTCCCTCAGTTCTCCCCGGGAAATCCGTTGTGAAATGAGTGTCAGCCAGATGCGCTCCGTCAGCGTTTCAGGAAGGCTGTAATCGTTTTGCAAACTGCTCAGCCACGATTTACTGTTGAGCACCGGTTGTTCTTCCAGTGTCTGGCTGATGGCACTGGTCAGTCTTTTCAGCGCCTGGATCTGGCTGGCCGCCCATAGCAGCGTCACTAATGCAGCCAGCCAGTACAACAACCCGCCCCACCACATCAGTGAGGGTGAAATATCGAACTGCAATGCGATCAATGGTGCGTATGCAGAACACGCCATAAGGAAAAAAGCAGTATAAAAACAGCAGTAATACCCGTTAATTTCCTTGCTGATATCTTCAGGTGTGAGCCCGTTCTGCTGAATGGTTCTTATCTGCACGGGAAGAGCCAGCAGACCAGCGGCGAGAGCGGTGGTCAGAATAAATTTTACAGAGTCAAAAGTATGAGCCTCCAGTGCGATATGTTTACCATCAAGTCCCCACATGAAGCTGATGATCATTCCGGCAATCGTCAGAAATACGCCTGCCAGCCAGCGAATATGGAATAACCGGGTTATGCGTTCAGTGATATAGCCAGCCAGTAAAGCCGGACCGAACAGACACAGCAATATGAACCCTGCCAGCGCAGACGCTGTGCTGGTTAATGCTCTGAACAAAAGGCGAAGAATGGCAAATCCTGCGATCAGCAGAATCAGCGCGCCGACTATCTGTAACATAGTCACTCCGTGATGAATATCATGTTATTGTGAATGTCAGTGAATGTGGCACTGAAACGTTTTCCCCCGTCCGGGTCCCGGTCATGATGACCGGGACCACAGAGAGGCAATGCAGAATTATCAGAAGGTCACATTCAGTGTGGCCTGACTGTTATAACCTTCAGCGCTGCTGCCGTTGATGCTGTGGGCATAACCGGCCTGAACGCCCAGGGTGATATTTTCCCGGACACGGGCTTCCAGTCCGGCCTGCAGATCCAGTGAAGTGCCATTCTGTGAGGGAGAGAACGTCATCCCGCTGCCTGCGGTGGAGGTCCCCACACGCATATCACCCCGGGAGCTGAAGGTGCGGATAACGGAAGGCTGTACCCACCAGTTCACCGGCAGTTCACGCACACTGTGTTTTGCACTGTCACGCAGGGGGGCACGGGATGAGGTGCCTTCACCAAAGGTCATATCGTTGTGGCTGCCCAGACGGAAACCGGCACGCACATGTTGTGCACTGCCATGCCCGAACTTCACATAACCGGCGTTGTCCTTACCGTCATCCAGCGAAAGCCCCTGCCAGGTGTACTGCAGCCGTGGCTCCAGCATCAGGTTGTCAGTGATACTGAAGGGCAGACCGGTTTCCAGTGAGCCCAGCCAGCCCCGGCCCCGTGCGCGGAAGTCGTTATTGCCCGATGACGCTTTCATACTGTGGCGGGTTCCCTGTGCCACTATGTCAGCCCACAGGCCGGAGGAGGTGTGTGTCAGGTTCATATATCCGCCCAGGCTGCCGGCATCATCCCGGACCGTGCCGGCACGGGAGCCGTCATCATCCTTAACATCAACGGAAGAATGGCCTGCAGCACCATATATCCCTGCGGTCACAGACATACCGGCAACATCTGTTCTCAGCAGGTCACCCTCCAGGCGGACGAAGCCATAGCTGCCGCTGCTTTCCGGCGTGGCCCCACGGGCAATACCGCCGTTGTTATCGTGACCGAGATGGCCGCCCTGAATGCTGAGACGGACGCTGTTATTTTCACCGTTTACACCGGTCTGATGGCTGCGGGAGCCTGCCAGAATCCGGTCATAGTCCATTGCCTGTGTCAGCATGGAGGCGTACAGGGGGACTTCAGCACGATAACGTTCTTCACTGCGCAGATACCAGCTCTCATCACTGTCCCGGTTGAGGGTGTAGTTAAAGGCCCCGGCCTGCAGCATATTCCCCTGGACAAAAGCCCCTTCCTCCGTGGTGGCACCGTTAATGGCCTCAACCACCTGAATACCCTTACCGGTGGTCGCCAGACCCGTACCACTGTTGCCGGCGTTCACCAGATTCAGGATGGTTTTTCCGGTTGCTCTGCCACCGTCAATGACCAGTCTGTCAGCATTGTTCTGCGCCATATCCGGGCGTACACGCAGGCTGATGGTGCCATTCTGCCCGTTCAGGTTTTTCACCTGCAGAGTTGTCGGAACGAACTTCCCTGTGCGGGCGGAGGTGAAATGAATCTGTCCGGCATGGCTGAGGTCATCCACCACCGACTGAACCGTGGCGTTATCGGGGATATTCCAGGTGGCACCGGATGTCAGGGTGACATTCGTGGGGTCAATGGCACCGTTCAGCACTGTGCTGCCGGTCAGCTTCAGGGCCGTGCCGCGATGAGCGATGATATCCGTGGTGACGGTACTGTCGTTCAGCGTCAGCGTGCCTTCATTCAGGTTGACGGCTTTCTGGGTGAGTGTGGTGTTGCTGACAGTGAGTGTGCCACTTCCTGATTTTTCCACCCTGCCGTTACCGGTGAGAGCGCCTCCCTGCAGGAGTGCATCACCTTCACGGATGGTCAGGGTATCGTTGTTCACCGTCTTCCCGGCAAGGGTAAACGTGGCACCGTTATTCAGCGTGGTGGTGCCCGCCAGCGAGCCCCCTCTGGCAGTGAACAGTCCGCCATTTACCGTGGTATCCGTGGCCGTATCACCGGCGTTCAGCGTGAATGAACTGCCTTTTTCCAGCATCAGGGCATCCGCCTGACCGCCCCCGATACGGAATGCCGTTCCGTCGCTCCGGGTACCACTGACAGCGGCCCCGGAATCGGCCAGCAGTACCCCGCCATTTCCCATGGATACGGCAGTGGCGGTACCACCGTTGCGGACATCCAGCGTTCCGCCATCATCCACAAGGGTTCTGGTGGCTGTGTGTCCGCTCAGCACATCCAGACGTCCGCCATTTTCCAGTACGACATTATCAGCTTTACCCTCCACAACAGAGAATGCTCCCAGGCGGTTTGTACCGGTGACAGTTGCAGCAGTGCTGGTAACCAGTGCACCTCCCGTGTTCTGGGTGACATCAGACGCTTCACCGCCGGCATGAACCCTCAGCTCGCCGTTCTGATTTATGGTGGTGTTACCGGCAGTACCACCGGCCTTAACAACCTGCCAGCCCCCCTCGTTAATTACCGTGTTCAGTGCAAGTCCATACTTGTGCACATACTGGTTCCCTCCCTCCAGTCGGGTGTTATGTGCCTCTCCGTGTACCGTCTGGTCACCTCCTGTGTAAATGAGAGTGTCCCGGGCTATCCCCGAAGACCAGATAACCTGCCGGCCATTTTTGTTTATGGTGGTGGATTCAGCAATCCCCCCGACCATCTGACCGGTGGACACATTTTCAGAATCCGGACCACCTTCTGCACCGGTGTTGACGATGGTTCCGGTTACCAGTCCGCCATGTTTAATGGTCTGGTAACCATCCTGGTTAATCACCGTTCCGGATGCCCTGCCGCCTGCATGTATCCATTGATCACCGCCGTTAAGGACAGTACCGGAAGCCTTCCCACGCAAATTCTGCCCTCCCCCGGTACTGATAACCGTATCCGAGGTACTGCCACCTGCCATGACATCCTGTAGACCGTTTGCGGTGACTCTGGTGTTTCTGGCTGTTCCACCCCGGGCTATCTGCTGACCGCCGGTGTTGTTATCAGAGTCCGCCCCCAGCTCCAGTCCGGTGCTGACAGTCATTCCATCAGCCGTACCTGAGACAAACTGGCGGTCGTGATTTATCAGCGTTCCACCGTTCACGGTTTCTCCTGCCGGTACAACAGAGTCAGCAGCCAGCGCCGGGAGTGACGTGGCAGCGGCAAGAGACAGTGCAACCGCCACACCGGCGCGTTTCCCCCGTGCACGGGCCAGTTCGGAGGCAACCACGAAAGCGCCTGTAATGTGATTCCATACCAGCCTGTAGCTGGTATTCAGATGTCGTTTCATCAGCATTTCCTTATCAGAGTGAGGGTGAATAAAAAGCCGGTATCCACAAATGTGGATACCTGCAGGTGAAGGGTTACAGTGCCGCAGATCCGGCTGATGGAAGTTTCTGACGTGTGGCTCTGTTGTTCCCTGAATCTCATGTCTGTGTGTCTGCATACATTGCTAACGGGTGTTATTATTAGCATAACGATCGATATAAACGATCGATTAAATAGTTATCGATCGTTTTATTCTATTACCTGATTGTTGCACGGACAAGAAAGGTGGCAATGAAAACCGCGCTTTTTGTGAGATGGCTCAGAGGCAGGGAGGGCATCATCTACAACAGGTTCAGAAGAAAATCCAGTTCCATACCGCGCGGGCAACAGAGACCACGGTGTCACGAACAGCGCGCAGGGCCGTACGGACAACAGAGGCAACACAGACGCTCTCCGCTGTGTCAAATATCCGGTCCACCGCACCGGTAAACTGTTCACGGGCCTGAGAGCGGACAGACTCCGTGCGCAGCCCGTCCTGCAGGCGGGTCATCAGGGGACTGGCGGCATGGTCGGGAAGCGCTGTCATGAGCGCACTGACCAGCGTATCCAGCTCCCAGCCGGTGCGGGCCGATACGGCAACAACCGGATGTACGGGCCGGAACAGACGGAATAGCGCCTCCGTTTTTTCGCGAATATTCTGTGCCTGTGCGGGAGAAGGCTTAATACCGGCCATATCCCATTCATGGCAGGGCTCCGTTTTATCGGCCTGCGTCACCACAAACAGTACCCGCTGATGTCCCCGGTGCAGGATGTGTCGCCAGAAATACTCATCCACAGACAGGGCACGGTCATCGGCTTTAATCAGCCACAGTACCAGGTCCAGTTCTGGCAGAATGTCACGGTACAGGGCTTCATACTCTGCATCCCTGTCCCGGCTCTCGCCCACCCCGGGCAGGTCAGTGATAACCATGCTGTGACCGTGGCCACTCAGACGGAAGCGCCGCACTTCCCGGGTGCCAGCGTGAACATCACTGACCGGGGTGACCTCCCCCTGAAACAGTGCATTACAGAGTGAGGATTTACCGGCCCCGCTTTTCCCCATAATGCCAATCACGGGTTCGTGGCTGGTGAGTTTGCGCAGATGTTCCAGGATGTGACGGGAAAGTGAATAAGGCAGGGAGGAGAGCGGTTTTTCAATTGCCTCAATGGCATCAGACGGATTCATACATGTATTCCCGGTAAAAAAAGACAAAACCCCGCGCACCGGAAAGGTGGCGGGGGATTCACGGAGATAATATCTGTCTGAAATTATTTAGGATGTGCCAGACATACAGCAAAGGAGAGAAGTATTCGGCCACGCCTCCCTGCCATGAATAACCCGGAGTCCACCGACTTACTTACGGGCTACCTGAGCCACGCGTTTGCTGTAGAATAGCCCCTGATGATTCATACCTGAACCAGGAAAACGAATTAAAAATGACAGGCATTCAATAACGAGCAGGGCTGCAACACCTGATAGGGCAAATGGTCAATGATGTCAGAGGGTCTGTCGACGGATGGGATTTTAAACAGTACATTTTGGGCGCACTTTTCAACCGTTTTATCAGCGAAAATTTTTCCAGCTATATGGAATATTGTCGATCAAGATGTTGTAAAAAGATCCAGAAAAAATATTTCAAAGGCATGAAAGAACTTGCTGACAAGAAGTTTATTGCAGAGACCATGATACAGAACTATTACTTTATTAACCCAGGCTATATGTTTAATGGTCATCGCTTGACCTATATGAAGACCTATTACCTGAAGGATAAAAACGAATAAATAATAATAGAGAGATTCCTGTGAAGTAATTTCATATTAATTATCAAATGGTAACTAACTATTTAATAATACATGGCGAATGGACTGTTTTAATTAATATATTAGCTCAGACTTAACCTGAGACAGCTATGACACAAAAGCCAGAGCTATTTTGATGGTTTGGGTTTGCTCTGCCCTAAGAGCAGGTATGATGGGTAACAGTCTGGTCCTCTACTACTGTGCTTACACCACAACATTTACGTTGTGTGTTAACATGTAGCGATTTACTGACTCTTTTGAGTGGTACCGTTATGTCTCAAATGCCCCTCTATTTTCTTAATACCCAAAAGAAACTCACTGCTCACTATGAATGGCTTCAAATCAACCTGACTGATACCTACGAACTAGTTAAAAGGTTAATGCCGATTCCTTCACTGGACGTGGTGGTTAAAGTAGGGAAACTTGTCCTCCCGGAGAAAGGGCATCATGGTTTTTACCCTGAAGCTGGAGTTGTCTATAGAACAGTAGCTCCAGAAAATCCATAATTTTGCAAAAATTATGCGCACTCCATTGCTCGAATGTTTGCACATGAACTGCATCGTGCTGTTAGATGGGCCGAGATACGGCTCAACTTTAGGAGAAGTCATAGTCTCTGAAGGGCTTGCAGGGCACTTTTCGCTTGAGCTTTTTGCTGGTGAACCTGACCCCAGAGAAAAACTCACATCAGATATTGTTCAACCGTACAGGCTGCATTTGCTTGAAAACTGGTATAGTACTGATTACGATTGTAACGCTTGGTTGTTCGGAACCGGGGACTTGCCAAGATGGCTGGAATATACCAAAGGTTTTAAACTGATTTCCAGATACCTCGTACATTCCCACATTTAAAGGCTTCAATGCTGGCGAATATAAACACTGAGGAGTTAAAGACATTTATTTAAAGAGCACAGCCATTTTCCAGAACTATGACTGTGATCATGGGCAAAACCCAAATGGCCCACTCATAGCGGCCTATCAGAGTTAATGGCTTTCAGTTTGCGGAAACTGCCTACTTGAATCCATATGTACCCTATTTCATATCATTAAGGTATATAATATGACATTTAGATACTATCTCAGACATTGTTTATGGGGCTTAGTCGGTTGTGGCTCTTTGGTTTACAACATTTTGACTGATTTAAAGGATGGAAAGATATTTCCTTCTTATATTCCTTATATACCTTATGTTGCAGCATACCTTGCTATTGGTGCTGTAGCATACCCGTTTGCATATTATGCTTTAGAAATATCAGCGCAAAAGATAATACCAAAGAAATCCTGGGATAGATTTTTTAGTGATACTGGATCATCAAGGAATTTATTCTTATTCGTATTAATGTTTTGTATATTATTTATCGTACCTCTACTCGCATTATATTTTTGCATATCAAAAAAACATAATAAATTACAAACCTAAAATTACATTTAATTATGCTCCCTAAAAACAGTTTAAGTTATTATCAATAAAGTTAGCAATCTTCTTAATACCTATTTTTAAATACCCGAAGCTAAAA
This sequence comes from Escherichia sp. E.sYA108, assembly GCF_011754335.1. Taxonomy (NCBI): domain Bacteria; kingdom Pseudomonadati; phylum Pseudomonadota; class Gammaproteobacteria; order Enterobacterales; family Enterobacteriaceae; genus Escherichia; species Escherichia sp. E.sYA108. The sequence goes on from NZ_JAAQVZ010000001.1 coordinate 3,106,542, forward strand.
ATCTAGGTTCAGCTAAGTATAACTCTATTGGACGGTAAACCTGAACGGGCTGGCAACAGGGACAATGAAGGTTAACTGTGACCATGGAAGAACCTTAAAAGCGACTATTATACCCCTAATTCAACTAATTGGAGGTATTACCATCTATTGATACTGATAATTCTAAAAAGGCATGGACAGCTCAGGGCCAAACTCCGAAAACAACAATAGCTACTATCGGATCTGTTAAAACATTGGTAAATTTTGCATAATTATAAATACAATGTGTTTAACGCCCTGAAATAAAACAATTGATGCGTCTATTCTTTAAGTTAATAAGGTCAGAAAAATTTCAACTTATTCATTTAATAATTTCCCGTTTAGAGTGTAAGTACAGCACTTACATAATATTGGTATGCCTGATGCCTTTAAATCTGGAGAAAACATTTCAAGTAACCATTCTCATCAACATACAGCCCATTGTAATAACTGGATTTGCCGCACCGAACAAAATTTCTTTGGTCTGTTTCGTGTAGAGCAACTAGAAAGAAGGTTGGATCAGGCAGATCGAGTCGTAGAATCGCTTCACTATAAACTTGATCCGATTTTTCACCTGTTTTTCTTAGTAGAAACATGAATAATGGTGAATAATCAAGCCCATAGTTTATTTTACCTGACATAGGTAAAATGTATGGATGCTCAGAATTAACTCTTTTATTCTTACTCCGCCCCCAATGATATTCTCCACCATGTAAGTGTGGGACATTATAATTAATTAAATTTACAGGGCAATATCAGTTTTTTTCACACTTGTTTTTCCTGTAATTGCTCATAACTATTTATCTACACTTATATTAATTTTTTATTCGTCAGACTGGGGTATTTGATATTTCAGGTCGATTTCAGGTGCATCAACTAGTTGCCTACCGGATCGAACCATCAAATAGCATGCAATCTCTTCAACACTCAGTTCAACATCTAACATATCTGGATCCTGAAACCATTCATCGGGCCAGAATATAAGATCGGATGGATTTCCATGAAAATTCTTTTCAAGCAACAAAAGAGCAAAAATTTTTTCCGATTCGTTTGACTTTTGATCACATACACAGCTTATCGTTTGAACCAGTTCCTCCCAAGTAAAATCCTCGTAGAACTTTTCCAAATTAAAAGCTATTCGTGTAAATTCATTTGCATTTGTCCAAGAGGAATAATCTCTAAAATCTGAAAACTCACATGGACATACTACCTGACTGTTCCAGTCATCGATCATGTCCTTTAAAAAAGCATCTTCTTCACTTGCTCCACTATCAATAGCTGCAAGTATCTCTTTAGCTTTCTGTGCTAATTCTCTTATTTTTTTGCTGCTGACTTTTACGGGGATCATACGTTCAGGGATTGCCATTAATTCACAACCTCATATAATAAATATTATAATATCTATTTGTATAATAACTCTTTTAACCGTTCACAACCTTTCTTAAGCCCATTATTACATGACCGCTCATAGTAATGTCTTGCTTGTTTCAGGTCTATGCTTTCACCCTGACCCAGTTCATTCATAACGCCAAGTTCGAACTGCGCCTGCGCATCATTTTGTGAGGCTGCCTTTTCATACCAAGCCTTTGCCTGTTGATAGTTCTGACTCACACCTTCACCATTTTCGTATATTACACCGAGATTATATTGAGCATCGACATGACCTTTCTCTGCCGCTTTTTCAAACCAGTCTTTCGCCTGTCGATAGCTCTGAGTCACACCCTGACCGTAGTAATAAATCTGACCTAAATTATATTGGGCATTCGGCTGATTTTGAGATGCGGCTTTTTCAAACCATTCTCTGGCTTGCCGAAAGTTTTGTTTAACACCCTCACCTTTGTAATAGAGCATACCAAGATTAAACTGAGCATTGGCGAAATTTTGTTCTGCTGCTTTCTCATACCAGTCTTTTGCCTGCTGATAGTCCTGCTCTACACCATTAGCATTGGCATACAGAATTCCAAGAGCGAACTGCGCATCAGGACTATTTTGAGCTGCAGCCTTTTCATACCAGCTTTTGGCCTGTCGATAATCCTGTTCAACACCATTACCCTTTGCGTATAGAACAGCGAGATTGACCTGAGCACGCTCATCATTTTGAGCAGCCGCTTTTTCATACCACATCTTTGCATGCTGGTAGTCTTGGCTTACCCCGAGACCATCGTCATACATCTCCCCAAGCAAAAATTGCGCATCAACATCATTTTGCGCAGCCGCCTTTTCATACCATAATTTTGATTGCTGATAATCCTGATTTACCCCGAGACCATTTGCATACATCACACCGAGTTTGGCCTGCGCACGCGGATCATTTTGGTCAGCGGCTTTTTCATACCAAATCTTTGCCTGCTGATAATCAACATCCAGAATTTCTCCATACAAATACATGAGCCCCAAAGCATACTGAGCTTCTACATCTCCGTTTTCACCTGCTGATTTCAACCTAGAAAGCGTAGAATCCCTGTCACTAATAGCAATGTAAAAAATCGCAAAAAGTATAATAAATCCTACTATTAGCCAATATTTTATTTTTCCCATCTCACCCCCAGTCCATTTAAAAAGTATATAGCCTCTACAACGATCTTTACTCCAGACTGTCCCAGTCTGGAAGATTGTTAACTACCTTTCGACACTAATGGTACACAGCCATGAGAACACCAAAGCAAATGCCTGCGACTATGCTTGAGACAAATGCAACGCCCGGTTGCATACCACTGTCTTTCCATGAAGAAAACCACATACAAATCCCCACAACGTACCAAACCATACCCCCATCAGCAAGGTTATTTCCAGAACGAGGCAAACGGTAGCGGTTGCATCCCGATGATCATTTTTGATCCTGTCTATCGGTGATTTTACTATCTGGGAAGAGGCAATAACCTAGCATTTTATATTCATCGCTGTGAGTTGATGATATAGCCCAAAACCACAGGGGCCAGCTTCATAGCAGGAAAGAATGTTTCCGTAAAGTCCCTGCAATTTCTGAAATAATCGACGTACAGACTGGGCTTCGTTGTTAATCGTACCATACCATAATAACGAACCTTGCCAAGTCGTTCAGATGCAACAATAGCAACTGCTAGGGGGCTTTATGCACATCCAGCCCGACGTAAGCCGCAATATTTTCCGAATACATGATGACCTCCTCTGGAATATCCCACCAATGCTATAGTGAGTATATAAAGGTCATATCATCTACATGTTCTTCGGCAACGATCACGGTGGAGAGCGTAGTGCGCTGCTGTACGGGCTGATCGGCGCCTGCCGACTGAACGGTATCGATCCGGAATCGTATCTGCGCCATATCCTCAACGTCCTGCCGGAATGGCCTTCTAACCGTGTTGATGAACTCCTGCCATGGAACGTCGTACTCACCCAATAAATAAACGTCAATACGGCGCTCCGTGAACGTTTACCCAAATCATGATCGATTCGAATGCCAAACTACGATCGATTCATATGCCATATTTGCAATATCGCGTTAATCATCAGTTCAGCCGGGATATATTAACGGGCCAGGGATCCGCGAAAACGCCACCTGATTGCCACCAGACAATTTCTTCTTCAGAAAGAAAACAGTTAATTAAGGCGGAGGTAAAATCATGGACTTCATCAGAACGCCCTATAATCGTTAAATGGCATCTCCTGTCTCCAAACCGCCCCATAGTTTTATTGACTTTTTTCTGCAAAACAGAGCGCTCTTCGTGGGTCAGGTGATTATCAGGGTCTGCCAATACACCGGAATTCCAGTAGCTGATAAACTCCAGATTGATACTTCCTGCGGCCTGGTTCCAGAGCAGAGCCATGTCAGGTCTTCCTGGTAGCCAGAAAAAGCCTTTACTACGATAAATACCCATTCCCATAAAATAATGATAGGTTTCCCATAATCTTTGTGGGTGGAATGGCCTGTCATCTTTAATCACTCGCGAAATTATTTCGCCATTTTGGGCTGAAATTTTTGCTTCTTCTACTGTGATTGTGTCTTCCAGTTCTCTGATAAGTAATCCGACCCGGTTAAAATCGTAATCCGGAAGGGTTAGTAACTCTGCTAGTTTAAGGTTCCCCCATGACACAGCTATCACATTTACGTAAGGATTCAGAGGATGGATTGCTTTCGCCACATCGGTGACAATGTCGAATGACAGTCGATCCTTTTTGGTTAACAGCAAAGTGCTACAAAACATGATTTGCTCAGCCAGTAAATTCTCTATTCTGCGCTTGCCATGGAAAAGATTCTCCTGAAATGCAGGTATCAGTGCTTTCCCTCCGTTATAGTCATCATTGAGCATAACGGTATCGACAAGTGATAAAAGTGATTTTAGCTGTAATCGCTCATGAGTCTGCAGATACTTAATTAATGGCAGTGGGTGGCTACCTCCGGATGTTTCGACAAATATAACGTCAGGCAAATAATGCCTGAGCATATTTTTAATTGCCTTGTCGACCGTCTTAATCCCACTCTGGCTGCTGATACTATCAGATGTGATACTCACGAAATTATTGTTCGCAATATTAACGATTTCTGTATTTGCAATAAGTACACCATCAACATCCAGATCGCTCATATCATTGACAATGACAGATACAGCTAAGTGATTCCTGTTTGCCTGTGTGAGCAGGTTTTTCATAAGAGTGGTTTTTCCTGCGCCAAGGAAACCATTGATAATGATTACTGGGATCCTGTTCATATTTACTGGACACCTGTGAGTTAAAGTGATACCTAAGATGACGGGGAACTGACTCCATGCCAAGAATATTATTCCTGCATATCAGTGATATTGCAGACAAGTACATAGGGACAACGAGAATGCTCTGGTATAAAAACTGGAGCTATCAATGTATTAGGTAAGATACATCAACAAAATAATTATGAGTTTTTTTACATGGATGTCAGTAGGCTATTTCCGGTTGATATACCCTGCCCGTAAAATACAGGGCAGGAATAGTATCATTAATTTCGGGAGAAGCTTAAGGTTGCCACATCGACAGTTTCATCACACAGGCTTTTGTCCTGAAAACTTTTCTTATTTTGGACTTTCGCCAGCCACTGTCCGATATGAAGAGAAGGTACTGTGACGATACCATCCTCATTAGTTACAAAGGTGAGTTCTGCTTTATGAACAGGATGTTTGTGCTCAACTGCATGAGTATGACGGGATGATGTCAGATAACTGACCGAGTCAAGCTCCATGATAGCTCCGGCGAGCGGGGACGTTTTATACAGAACTTTCAGCTTCACATTTTCACTGAAACGACTTATATCGGATAACGGAATGATTTCAAGCTCATGCCCTGTTGGAGACTGATAGAGTTGTGCTGGCATCTGCTGTTCACCAGGAATAAAAGATTTTGCATATTTAGTGACAAATTCACAGTAAGCCACATCATTTCTGCCCTCCCGGCTGACCGGTTTCCATCCTGACGAGGTTCTCGACCAGTATCCCGGTTTCATATACGTTGACAGAACGTAACCATTATCTTTGCTTGCAGACTCAGTTTTATAGACATAATCCGTGGACGCTGGCTTCAGTGTTATTGTCTCTTTCCCGTTATAAAGCCGGGGATTTTCAAAGAAATCCCTTCTGTCAGGAATTGTCCCCTTTGAGGGGAAATTATGACCATAACCAATCTCTGCGGTAACGTTGTTCTCTGCCTGTTTACCTGTAATCCAGACATCATGGGCTAGGACATGCCCCGATGCTGTCAGACAAAGAGCTAAGATATAGCCTGTATTTTTCATCATGATTTATTTCCTGCGAGGTTACCACTGATAACGGGTATAAAGACTGACAGTTCTGCCTGAAAGCGGCACACCTTTGCCATTCATGGCAAGCTTGTTGAAGGCATTATCCAGAGTTACTGACGCCTCAAAGCCTTTAACACTTACAGGCTTATAAGACAGTGAAAAGGAATGTATGGTATAACCAGCCTGATGGGGATCGCCTTTTTTCACATGCGTGGCTGATGCTGAAAGTTCAGCACGCCATCCGGCATAAACGCCTCTATGACCAACAGGTATGCTGATGTCACTGATAAGTGTGTCAGGATTGCCGGAGCCCAGCCATTCCCTGCTGCTGGCATCCATACTTTCCGTCCGGTTATAAGAAAGCATCCAGTCAACATAATCAGACTGGTAATTACCCTGCATATCCCATCCCCAGATACGGGCCCGGGATACATTATAAGAATAAGAACGCATCCGTTTCATATCCACGCGTGTGGCAATATAGTTTCTGGCATCCGTTCCGAAATATCCGCCTTTTAACTGCAGCCGGTCATTGTCTGTAAGCAGGCCATCCAGTTGAATACCTGCGCCAATCTCACGGGTGATGTTATTTTCTGGTTTCAGATTAAGGTTAGGAACCCAGTAATTGGGTTTACCCTTGCGGTAAAAATGTACATCATCCCTGTACATTTCTGCCATTGTGGGCGCTCGGAATGCAGAGGATATGGAGCCGTACATCATCAGCCAGTCTGTCGGTGAGACTGAAATCGCCGCCCTTGGGGACAGGCGTTCGGCTTTCAGTTCTCCGGCACGGGGATTGAAGCTCTTGTACCGGTCATAGCGGGAACCGACGATAATGTTAACCGGGTAGCTTTTCATTGTCATTTCATCCTGGAAATACAACGATGTAAAGTCAATGTTTCCTTCCGGATATAGTGTGGCAGAGCCTTCTGGCTTCTGCTGCTGACGGTAATATTCAGCGCCATAACTTAACTGATGGGCTCCCGGAAAAATCAGAGTATGACTCCTGTTGACAACATTAACACCGGAGGTTCTGTTGTTTCTCCATTCTGCCGTTTTGTTGTGACCGTTTGTCTTGATAGTGATATCACTGAGATATAACGTTGACTTTACATTGATGAGGCTGTTATCCACAGGAGCGTACTGGTACCAGAACTGTACGTCATTTTGTACTGTTTTTCTGTCACGCAGGCCGCTGTCACCATGTGTCTGAGTGGAATTGCCCGGTTCAGTGGTGTTATTCCGGTAGAGACGCAAGCTGGCACCTGCTTTGTTACTGTCTGTTATACCGACAGAGCCTTTCGCAAACAGGGCTGCAGGTTTTTCCTTGTTAGGTGCGTGCTCACCATCACTTTGATAGATATTACCTCTTTTACGCATAATGACAGAAAGGAGCGCATCTGTTTTTCCAGTTTTACCAAACCAGGTGAGCCCCGAGCCTGTGCTGTGGTCACCACTGGCGATATTTCCCCACAGACTTAAACCGTTTGTCTCTCCGGGGGGAAGAAAATCTGCTGCATCGGCAGTTCTGAAGTCCACTACACCTCCCAGCCCGCCACTGCCGTACAGACTGGAGTTTGGCCCGCGGACAACTTCGATACGTTTGACGAGTGCCGGATCCAGATAAGTGCCACTGCTTTTTGCCATGTCACTGAGTTGGCGAACGCCGTCAACAAGAACAAGTACCCCGCTTTTGTCATAGCCGCGTAAATTAAAGGTCTGCCCATTGGTCCGTCCTGCACCAGTCTGGCTGAGACCGGCAACACCTTTCAGCATGCCGGCCGATGTAACCGCATTCTGACTCCACGGTGTGTCATTCGTGACGACACTGACCATCGACGGCGTTTCAAATACCGTGTTCTGATTTCCTGTCGCGACAATGGTGATTGTATCTTTAACCATAGAAGAATGACTGGTCGCTGCCTGTAATCCCACCGGAAGTATAATTAATGTACAAATGACAGTTCTGATTACATTCATATACATTCGAAAACAAATGTTGTGATTGTGATGTTATATCATAACATTTTATTTATGCAACTCTGATTATGTAGCGTTCAGTGATGCTCTGTTAATAATGTTCTGTCGATCCGCTAAGTGTCAGTGTATGCGGTAAGCCCACCCTGTGTAAGTTCACAGAGATATTGCAATTACCTCCAGATAAGTACTGTCTCTTATACACAAATCCCCCCGGGGATTTGTTATGTCTGTCAGTCTGCTTTAGGGGGGACTCTTTCCATCCGGTACTTTCCTTCCTCCCCGGCAGCCATTTTTTGAACTTTTTCTTCACTCGTTGATCTTTTCTTATATTTCATTTTCTTCGGGTCTGTTATGGTACTTTCTGATTGTTATTCATGGGATAACGAGCAGTCTGGACATGCCCGTCTCGGTGATCCGCGTCGTACACGACGCCTTGTGTCACTGACCTCTTCTCTCGCTCAGCATGCAGGTCTTTCTATTGTGAAATCATCCCAGTCCACTGCTCAGGTTGAAGGTGCGTACCGCCTGATACGTAACCCGTCTGTGTCCCCGCAAGCCATTGCCGAAGCCGGATTTACCGCCACTGTAAGGGCATGTGAGGCTCATCCGCTGCTCCTCGCACTGGAAGACACCACCACCATTAACTTCAGCCACAGTACGGCATCTGATGACCAGGGGAATACCACCACTAACCCGAAGACGCGCGGGCTGCTGGCTCACTCTGTCCTGATGTACGCCCCTGACAGCGCCCTGCCAGTCGGTTTTATCGAACAGCAGCGCTGGAGTCGGGTCACGGACACCTACGGTGTTAAGCACCAGCGAAAAGAACGTCCCTGTGAAGAAAAAGAAAGTTACCGCTGGCAGCAGGCTTCGGAGCGTATGGCCGAACGGCTGGGGGAGATACAGAAACGGGTAATCACTGTCTGTGACCGGGAAGCGGATATCTGGCATTACCTGCATTATAAAGTCAGCCACGGACAGCGCTTCGTGGTGCGTACTGCACAGAATAGCCGGCTGGAAGAAGCACCCGGCAAGCTCTTCGAACTGCCGGAAGTCCTGGCAACCGCGGGAAGCCACACGCTGAATGTGATGCAAAAAGGAGGGCGGGCAGCCCGCCAGGCCCGGATGTTCATCAGGTACAGCGAAGTCAGCATAAAAATCGCGACAACAGCGGCCAGGCGCTCCCGCTCACGTATGTCTGTTGCCGGGAGCAGTCAGAGGACGGTGCCTGCTGGCATCTGCTGACATCAGAAAAAGTGGCGAGTGCCGCCGATGCGCGACGTATCGTCAGCCATTACGAGCGACGCTGGCTGATAGAGGAATACCACAAGGCGTGGAAAAGTGGTGGTACATGTGTGGAATCACTGCGAATGCAGACCCGGGATAACCTTGAGCGCATGGTGGTTATCAAGGCGTTTATCGCGGTACGGATGCTGGGCCTGCGGCAGGAAGGTATCAGTGAAGAAACACAAAATGACAGCTGTAAGAAAATACTGACGCCGACAGAGTGGAAACTGCTGTGGGTTAAGCTGGAAGGAAAACAGCTTCCGTCACAGACGCCGACACTGAAATGGGCCTGTCTGAAACTGGGGCGATGGCATGACAGCAAACGCACAGGCCGCCCTGGTTGGGTAGTTATGTGGGATGGCTGGTTCAGACTTCAGGATATGGTTGAGGGTTATCCGGTGATGAAGTCTCTTGATCAGGAGATCTGATCAAGAGACAGCCGCACAGGGAGATTCACCATGCTGGATTCTTTTAACAAATTCCCCACTAACAGGACAACACTCCGCTCTCTGAGTTGTGGGTAATTTAACATTTCACTCCTGTGTGTATTTTCTACAGACTGATAACGGTACTGTAACATATCGCAAGCGACATACAAAAGCCCCGTCAAAGCGAGCCTATTGGAATATGGGGCGAGACAGCAAGAGTCGAACTGGTGACCTACTGATTACAAGGCAATTCCCTACCTACTGAGCTAAATCAGTACTGGACCGCCACCGAGGACTCGAACCTCGCACAGTCAACTTAGAAGGCTGATGCTCTTTCCCGATGAGCCAGTGGCGGATAGCGGCCCTTACTAAATTTAAAACAGTGAATTGGCGATTATGAGTTACTATCTCTCACCATTGTTCTTAAGGGCTGGGTACAAAATAATCCATGCCAGTTTAACTCTGCAATTCCATCTCAATACGACTGATTAAATCCTGCGTATCTAGTACTACCTATTCCCGATTTCTAAGGGAATTTTAACGCACTCTGACTACATTAATCTCAAAGTCTATGTCCGCCATTGATTATAACAAACTTCCTACTCCCGCTCCTGTACGATTGTGATAAAACCAAACGACCGTCATAGCGTGCAAGAACGTAATACCTAGCATTCTCATAGTGGAGTGTCTGATATTCCTTCTTAAACTGGGGCTTGTACCAACCAGCAATAAGAGAGAATGTCCAGAAATAAATCATAAATCCCGCCATCATGCACTCAATCCGGTGACGACGAATAAACGAAATCTCCGAAATACATTTAACTGAGACAAGCCTGCCGCCCAAGCTGGCAAGCAGCGTAATTATTAAGGCTGTAATGACGCATAAAGTCAGTGCACCTGGCGTAATGTGCCGATGAATTACTGGAAACTCCAGAGCAGGAGGAACAAGAAGCAACAATATTGCCAGAAAAAATCTGATAAAACTCAAATCCTTCATATTGTTTTTTGTTTAATTCCCAGAAAGAAAACAATACCTGCTCCCCATCCAATAAGGAATATAACGATGACTGTAACAGCATAAAACAGGCTTCTGGCCACATCATCAACACCAGCTCCGCCCCCCACCATGGAAAGCCATAGTAAAAGGAAGTGCCCCAGCTATAGAAACAAGCACCTAGCAACTTAAAAACATTGATTTATTTTACATTACAAATGTGATATCATTCAGTCAAGTCACATCAGGCTTGGAGAAACTCACTGCACAATCACCAGCATATTTAACGTACTGTGCAGCTTTTCGGGCATAAAAAACGCCCTGCAGCGAGTTCAAGTTGTCTGGTGAAGTAATCTCTCTTAACAAAAAATAAACTTTTTATATCCGTAAAACGTTAAGAGATAATTTTTAAAGTTCCATCAATCTCGCGGCATTACCCACTATCCGCGTAACTTCAGTAAGATCAGGACTTCTTCAATCGTCACCTCTTAACCATGCGCATAACTGCGGATGAAAGAAATCTTTTCGTCTCGAATCGCCAGATGAATATCTATATTCATTTTTCAGTAAGACACTCTTTTGCGCACTGATTGAAATAACAATCTACGAGTTTTCGAACACTTCCCACACCAGAGCAGTTTCAAACATTTTGACATGGTGAGCTACGCTAAGTTCAGTCTAAAGAATGAGAGAGCGGGTTTTGGTTTTGGAGTGTATTTGTGACTCTCTTAAAGATAATCGCAAATTTTCAGGCCTTTCACCCATAACCCTGAAAAAGAGTTATCCTCTCAACAAAACGATCAGTGTTGCGTTTGTTATTTTGTTGAATGCGAATATTGTCTCGCGCCTGTTCGACGATTAACCGCTGAAACCACTAGTGCCCCGTCAACCTGACCAGGGATACAGAGAGATAAAACAGACGATGCAACTGAGCAGGCTGACGCTGAGAAGTAAAAAGCCGGAGCTTGTGGAGCAAGAGCTGTGGGGTGTCTTACTGGCTTATAATCTGGTGAGATATCAGATGATTAAAATGGCGGAACATCTGAAAGGTTACTGGCCGAATCAACTGAGTTTCTCAGAATCATGCGGAATGGTGATGAGAATGCTGATGACATTGCAGGGCGCTTCACCGGGACGTATACCGGAGCTGATGCGCGATCTTGCAAGTATGGGACAACTTGTGAAATTACCGACAAGAAGGGAAACGGCCTTCCCGAGAGTGGTAAAGGAGAGGCCCTAGAAATACCCCACAGCCCCGAATAAATATCCTCCGGCATAGCCGGAGGTTTTTCAAATGCGCCTATAAGGCTCTCTTACCAGCCGCGCCCTAACAGGCGCACACGATCTGACATTTGCATCCAACTTCGTTACTTACGGCCCGTAAACGGGCTGCCCGGATAGGGAATCGATAACTGCTCTCCCATTTTATCCTCTTCAAGCTGGTGCTTTATGTAATCCTGTATCTTCGCCGTGTTCTTACCCACCGTATCGACGTAATACCCTCTGCACCAGAACTCCCTGTTCCTGTATTTGAATTTCAAATCACCAAACTGCTCGTAAGGCATCAGACTGCTTTTCCCTTTCAGATATCCCATAAAGCCTGATACGCTCATTTTGGGCGGGATCTCCACAAGCATATGGATATGATCTGCACAGCATTCAGCTTCCAGAATCCGTACACTTTTCCACTCACACAGCTTTCTCAAAATACAGCCTATTGCTCTACGCTTCTCTCTGTAGAACACCTGTCTTCGGTATTTTGGCGCAAATACTATGTGATATTTACAGTTCCATCGGGTGTGCGCTAAGCTCTTTTCGTTCCCCATTGGGACCCCCTTTTGATTTCTTGTTTGACACTTGCAGTTGCCAGACCGCAAGGTGTTTTAACAAATCAAAAGGGGTTTTAATAACTGGCTCAAAGCTGAAAGCTTTCCGGAACCCCCAGCCTAGCTGGGGGTTTTCTGTGCACAAAAAGAGCCAGTCAGTTGCTTAATTGACTGGCATTACTCCAGAATGGTGACGTGAATACCTGACGCTGCCAACGAACAGCCGAAAAAACTCACCTGACCCGGAGCAAAAAGCGGATTATTCGACAACAGCATAATATCAGCAGCAGTTCTCGACACGCTTGCGCTATAGACAGAGGATGAAACGCTGCTGGCCGGAGTTCTCTGTACATTTTTGGCAACGGAAGAACAGCTCACCAATGCCTCAACGTCTATCAGCGTTCCGGTGAACAGGAACAGCACGAACAGAATTTGCAGGCAAATATTCTCCACGGTCTGGAGCAGCGTAGGTTTCAATTTAAATACCCCCGGATAGTCCTCTGAGTGCTTCCCTTTTCATTAAGTTTTTAATTATCGTTGCAATACCTTAATGATATTGGTAATTATTATCATTAGCATTTGCGCTAACGTTGTCTCTGGTAAGGCTGAAAGGGAACACGCATCGCCAGTACAAGGTCATTTTACTTACAGGCCAGCGAAGGCGAGACTATCAGGATGATGCAAGCCGTGTGTCTAAAAAGTCACGGATCTTTCCAGATTCATTGTCGGTCTAACACTGCACAAATGCGTAAGAACATCCCGGCGTAGCTGTCTGACGCCGGGATGTTCAACAGGACAATGGCGCGTAAGCGTTAATGGAAGTGGGGATACGGAGTTCCCTGTTCACCTGTGTATGTCACGGAAAAGTCTCTGACTGATCTGTCCATAACGCTGGTGAAGCACAAATGGCGCAGCATCTGGTAAAGCAGGTTTAACGAAAAGTCGTGTCCTGCTGCTGGCATATGAGTGCGTCGACTGCCTGATTTAGATCGTCAAGCGGAGAGGGATTTTCTCATGCGTATTTTGTTTGTAGGCCCGCCTCTCTATGGGCTGTTGTATCCTGTGCTGTCCCTGGCGCAGGCATTTCGCGTTAACGGTCATGAAGTACTGATCGCCAGCGGAGGACAATTCGCACAAAAAGCGGCAGAGGCCGGGTTGGTGGTGTTTGACGCTGCCCCCGGTCTGGATTCCGAAGCTGGTTACCGCCACCATGAGGCACAGCGGAAAAAAAGTAACATCGGAACCCAAATGGGCAACTTCTCATTCTTCAGCGAAGAAATGGCAGACCATCTGGTGGAGTTTGCCGGACACTGGCGGCCTGACCTCATCATCTACCCTCCACTCGGAGTCATCGGGCCGCTGATTGCCGCCAAATATGATATACCGGTCGTGATGCAAACCGTAGGCTTCGGCCATACCCCCTGGCATATCAGGGGTGTAACGCGTTCGCTCACGGACGCCTATCGTCGCCACAATGTCGGGGCCACACCACGCGATATGGCCTGGATCGACGTAACACCGCCGAGTATGAGCATTCTGGAAAACGACGGTGAACCCATTATTCCGATGCAGTACGTCCCATATAACGGTGGTGCGGTGTGGGAACCATGGTGGGAGAGAAGGCCCGATCGTAAACGTCTTCTGGTGAGTCTCGGCACTGTCAAACCGATGGTTGACGGCCTTGATCTAATCGCCTGGGTTATGGATTCTGCCAGTGAGGTCGATGCCGAGATCATCCTGCATATTTCAGCCAATGCGCGGTCCGATTTGCGCTCGCTGCCATCAAATGTTCGCCTGGTTGACTGGATACCCATGGGTGTCTTCCTCAACGGCGCAGATGGTTTCATTCATCATGGCGGAGCAGGCAATACCCTGACAGCGCTACACGCTGGTATTCCACAAATAGTCTTCGGCCAGGGAGCCGATCGCCCGGTAAATGCCCGCGTTGTTGCCGAACGCGGCTGCGGGATTATCCCCGGCGACGTCGGCCTGTCGAGTAACATGATCAATGCTTTCCTCAACAATCGCTCACTTCGCAAAGCCTCTGAAGAGGTAGCAGCGGAAATGGCGGCGCAACCCTGCCCTGGTGAAGTGGCGAAAAGCCTGATCACAATGGTACAGAAAGGGTAGCCACTACACCTTCATGATAATCATTTGCCAGCCCCCATCCAGGAGTCATGCATCCATAACAATGCGGGACCGGAGTGTGCTGGCTTTTTTGCGGAACGATCCGGCCAGTGGATCGTATTTTACAGACGGAGGAGGCTTAATGCCTGCGAATCACACTCCCACACCGGCTCAGTCATGGATAGTTCGCCTGGCGCGCGTGTGCTGGGAACGTAAGAAACTTAGTGTCATCGTGGTGGTAGCGTCAGTATCGACTATTTTGCTGGCTGCGCTGACGCCACTGCTGACAAGACAGGCTGTGAATGACGCACTGGCGGGCAATCCGGCCCGCCTGCCGTGGCTGGCCTGCGGGTTACTGTTGATCGCTTTTTTTGATTTCATCGGTAACTATGTGCGCCGTGGTTATGCCGGGATGCTCTCACTCTGGGTGCAGCATACCCTCAGAGGACGGGTATTCGACAGTATTCAAAAACTTGACGGCGCAGGCCAGGATGCGCTGCGCACCGGGCAGGTGATTTCACGGACCAACAGCGATCTGCAGCAGGTGCATACCCTGCTGCAGATGTGCCCGGTGCCGCTGGCAGTGTTCACTTATTACATTGCCGGCATTGCCGTGATGCTGTGGATGTCCCCTGCCATGACGCTTATCGTCGTGTGCGTACTGGTATGCTTGGCGATCACCGCGCTTCGTGCGCGTCGTAGGGTCTTCGCGCAAACCGGAATGGCCTCGGACCAACTGGCGAATCTCACCGAACATATACGCGAGGTGCTGGCACAGATCTCAGTGGTAAAATCCTGTGTGGCAGAGATGCGTGAAACGCACTGGCTCGATAGGCAGTCGCGGCAGATTGTGCGTGTACGCATCGGTGCGGTTATCTCGCAGGCGATGCCTGGGGCCACTATGCTGGCGCTACCGGTGCTCGGGCAAATCGTCCTGCTGTGCTACGGCGGGTGGTCGGTCATGCACGGGCGGATCGATCTCGGTACCTTCGTTGCATTCGCCAGCTTCCTCGCGATGCTGACCGGGCCAACCCGCGTACTGGCATCGTTTCTGGTTATCGCACAGCGCACTCAGGCGTCCGTGGAGCGGGTGTTTGCACTGATCGACACCCGTTCACAGATGGAGGACGGGACGGAGTCGATTAACAGTCAGGTTGTCGGACTGGAACTGGAGAATATGAGCTTTGACTACCACCATGGCGACAGACATATCCTCAGCGATATCTCCTTTTCCCTGCGCGCTGGGGAAACCGTGGCGGTGGTGGGCGCATCGGGTTCAGGAAAATCGACCCTGTTGATGCTGCTGGCGCGTTTTTATGATCCCTGCTCCGGAAAGATATGGCTCAACACCAGCGAAGGCCGACAAAATCTTCGCGATATCAGACTGGAGGCGCTTCGTCGCCGGGTAGGCATCGTATTTGAAGATGCTTTTCTGTTTGCCGGTACGGTGGCGGAAAATATCGCCTATGGCCACCCTCAGGCAACGGCGGACGACATTCGCCGTGCGGCAGCTGCTGCAGGAGCCAGCGATTTTATCAACGCCCTGCCGAAAGGCTTCGATAGCCTGTTAACCGAACGGGGTACGAATCTTTCCGGCGGGCAGAGGCAGCGAATAGCGCTGGCGCGGGCGCTCATTACTGCACCGGACGTGTTAATCCTGGATGATACCACCTCAGCGGTTGATGCTGTTACGGAAGCGGAGATTAATACCGCGCTGGGTCGCTATGCTGACGAAGGGCATATGCTGCTGGTGATTGCCCGACGGCGTTCAACGCTTCAGCTAGCCAGCCGGGTTGTGGTGCTGGATAAGGGCCGTATGGTGGATACCGGAACCCCGGCAGAACTTGAAGCGCGCTGTCCGGCGTTCCGCGCACTGATGACCGGCGACAGCGATTTTCTGGCCACGTCCCACAATAGCCACAACGAATTGTGGCCGGCTGAACCAGCGACACAAGACGATGTAACGGATACGGGGGATAAAGGTTTTGTCGCCCGTATGACCCGCGTACCGGAAAATGCAGTACAGCAGGCGCTGGCCGGTAAAGGTCGCAAAGTCACGTCACTACTGAAGCCTGTGGCATGGATGTTCGTCATCGCCGCTCTGCTGATCGCACTCGATTCTGCAGCAGGCGTAGGGGTGCTGATACTGTTGCAGCACGGCATTGACTCCGGTGTCGCCGCAGGCGATATGTCGACCATCGGCCTCTGTGCCCTGCTCGCCCTGTGCCTAGTCATTGTGGGCTGGTGCAGTTATTCTCTGCAGACGGTCTTCGCCGCCAGAGCGGCGGAATCAGTTCAGCATTCGGTGCGCTTGCGTAGCTTCGGCCATATGCTGCGTCTTGGACTCCCCTGGCACGAAAAGCATGCCGATTCGCGTCTGACCCGCATGACCGTTGATGTGGACTCTCTCGCCCGCTTTCTGCAAAACGGCCTTGCCGGTGCGGCCACCAGTCTGGTGACGATGTTCGCAATCGCCGCCACCATGTTCTGGCTCGACCCGATCCTGGCGCTGACGGCATTAAGCGCAGTGCCAGTGGCCGCACTGGCAACCATGATTTATCGCCGCCTCAGTACCCCTGCTTATGCACAAGCACGGCTGGAAATAGGCAAAGTCAACAGCACCCTGCAGGAAAAAGTCTCCGGCCTGCGTGTCGTGCAATCGCATGGTCAGCAGGAACTGGAGGGCGCCCGGCTGCGCGCGTTATCGGAGCGTTTCCGCGCAACCCGTGTGCGAGCACAAAAATACCTTGCAGTCTATTTTCCGTTCCTGACATTCTGCACCGAGGCCTCCTATGCCGCCGTTCTGTTAGTGGGAGCTTCGCAGGTCGCCGCTGGAGAAATGACTGCCGGGGTACTGGCGGCTTTCTTCCTGTTGCTGGGGCAATTCTATGGGCCAGTGCAGCAGTTATCAGGGATTGTCGACGCCTGGCAGCAGGCGACAGCCAGCGGCAAACATATTGATGAACTACTGGCGACAGAAGGCACTGAGAACCTCGGGTCCTCTTCGGTCCTCCCTGTCACCGGTGCACTGCATCTTGATGAGGTCACGTTCAGTTATCCCGACAGTCACGAGCCAGCTCTGAACAAACTTACCCTGACGATCCCTGAGGGAATGGTTGTCGCGGTCGTCGGTCGCAGCGGTGCGGGTAAGTCGACGCTGATTAAGCTGATTGCCGGGTTGTATTTCCCCACGCACGGCAACATCAGAATCGGTGTGCAAATGCTCGATGATGCCTCGCTCACTGAGTATCGTCGCCAGATTGGGCTTGTCGATCAGGATGTAGCACTGTTTAGTAGTGATATTGCAGAAAACATTCGTTATTCACGGCCATCCGCCACCAATGAAGACGTTGAAATTGCCTCACAGCGGGCAGGGCTGTATGAGATGGTGTGCAATCTGCCGCAGGGATTCCGGACACCGGTGAATAACGGCGGAGCCGATCTGTCCGCAGGTCAGCGCCAGTTGATTGCGCTGGCCCGCGCGCAACTGGCGAATGCTCACATCCTGCTGCTCGACGAAGCCACGTCATGTCTGGATCGCACATCCGAAGAACGACTGATGTCATCGTTAACAGATGTCGTGCATGCCGGGAAGCACTCGGCGCTGATTGTTGCACATCGTCTGACCACCGCGCAACGCTGCGATCTGATTGCCGTTATTGATAAGGGGTTACTTGCGGAATACGGAACCCACGAACAGCTGTTATCTGCAGGCGGCCTCTATACCCGCTTATGGCATGACAGCGTCAGCAGTACTGCGCTCCATCGCCAGCACAACATGAAGGAGGAAACCCCGGGATAGTTACTGGACACGTAATGTATTAAAAACACAGTCAGAAGCGGCGGTACCGTGAATAGCCGCTTTAATTATTTATACTGACATCCTTAATTTTTAAAGAGTATGAATGCTGAACATGCAACAACATCCCTCTGCTATCGCCAGCCTGCGCAACCAACTGGCAGCGGGCCACATTGCTAACCTTACTGACTTCTGGCGCGAAGCTGAGTCGCTGAATGTTCCTCTTGTGACGCCAGTCGAAGGAGCGGAAGATGAGCGAGAAGTGACCTTTCTGTGGCGCGCCCGACATCCCCTGCAGGGCGTTTATCTGCGTCTGAACCGGGTGACGGATAAAGAGCACGTAGAAAAAGGAATGATGAGCGCCCTTCCCGAAACGGATATCTGGACACTGACACTGCGTTTACCCGCAAGTTACTGCGGCTCCTATTCGCTGCTGGAAATCCCCCCCGGCACTACGGCTGAGACGATTGCACTGTCCGGAGGCCGTTTTGCCACCCTCGCCGGAAAGGCCGATCCGCTAAACAAAATGCCGGAGATCAACGTTCGGGGAAACGCAAAGGAATCAGTGCTGACACTTGATAAAGCTCCCGCCCTGTCGGAATGGAACGGCGGCTTCCACACCGGACAACTGCTTACCTCCATGCGCATTATCGCCGGGAAATCTCGCCAGGTTCGGCTCTATATTCCGGACATTGATATTTCTCAGCCCCTCGGGCTGGTCGTGCTGCCCGATGGTGAAACCTGGTTTGATCACCTTGGCGTATGCGCGGCAATTGACGCCGCCATAAATAACAGGCGCATCGTGCCCGTGGCTGTACTGGGCATTGACAACATTAATGAACATGAACGCACTGAGATACTCGGCGGGCGCAGCAAGCTGATAAAGGATATCGCAGGGCATCTGCTGCCGATGATCCGCGCTGAACAACCGCAGCGTCAGTGGGCAGACCGTTCGCGCACAGTGCTGGCCGGGCAGAGCCTCGGCGGGATCAGTGCGCTAATGGGGGCTCGTTACGCACCGGAAACGTTCGGTCTGGTGCTCAGCCACTCTCCTTCAATGTGGTGGACGCCAGAAAGAACCAGTCGACCAGGCTTGTTCAGCGAAACCGATACCTCATGGGTGAGTGAGCATCTGCTTTCTGCCCCACCGCAGGGCGTGCGTATCAGCCTGTGCGTGGGATCGCTGGAAGGTTCGACAGTTCCTCACGTTCAGCAACTTCACCAGCGGCTGATTACCGCTGGCGTCGAAAGCCATTGCGCAATCTACACCGGTGGTCACGATTACGCATGGTGGCGCGGTGCACTGATTGACGGGATTGGTTTACTACAGGGTTGAGTTGACCCACAAACACTTTCAGGAAACGGTACAGACTTCCTGAATAAATCAAATTGTCACCTGCGGAAAAGGAATAATCATCAGATGTATGCCCGCGAGTATCGCTCAACACGCCCGCATAAAGCGATTTTCTTTCATCTTTCTTGCCTCACCCTTATCTGTAGTGCGCAAGTTTATGCGAAGCCGGATATGCGGCCACTGGGGCCGAATATAGCCGATAAAGGCTCCGTGTTTTACCATTTCAGCGCCACCTCTTTCGACTCTGTCGATGGCACACGCCATTATCGGGTATGGACGGCCGTGCCGAATACAACCGCACCGGCATCGGGTTACCCGATTTTATATATGCTTGACGGTAACGCAGTTATGGACCGCCTGGATGACGAACTGCTCAAACAATTGTCAGAAAAAACACCGCCAGTGATCGTGGCTGTCGGGTATCAGACCAACCTCCCTTTCGATCTCAACAGCAGGGCTTACGACTATACGCCAGCAGCAGAAAGCAGAAAAACAGATCTCCACTCAGGGCGTTTTAGCCGTAAGAGTGGTGGCAGCAACAACTTCCGCCAGTTACTGGAAACGCGTATTGCCCCAAAAGTGGAACAGGGACTGAATATCGATCGGCAACGCCGCGGCTTATGGGGGCACTCCTACGGCGGCCTCTTCGTGCTGGATTCCTGGCTGTCCTCCTCTTACTTCCGGTCGTACTACAGCGCCAGCCCGTCGTTGGGCAGAGGTTATGATGCTTTGCTAAGCCGCGTTACGGCGGTTGAGCCTCTGCAATTCTGCACCAAACACCTGGCGATAATGGAAGGCTCGGCGACACAGGGTGATAACCGGGAAACGCATGCTGTCGGGGTGCTGTCGAAAATTCATACCACCCTCACTATACTGAAAGATAAAGGCGTCAATGCCGTATTTTGGGATTTCCCCAACCTGGGACACGGGCCGATGTTCAATGCCTCCTTTCGCCAGGCACTGTTAGATATCAGTGGTGAAAACGCAAATTACACAGCAGGTTGTCATGAGTTAAGCCACTAAACACTGCCCGCTTTTACGCGGGCAGTGCGCCTGAAACACTACGATCAGAATGATGCGGTAACTCCGGCATAATAAGCCCGGCCTGGCTCGTTATAGGTATTCGCCCCTTCAGAAGATCGGAAGATCTGTTTATTGAGGATATTACTGACGCCGACATTAAGACGCAGATTTTTATTAATATCGTAATTGAAGTTCGTCCCCACCAGTGAATAAGCGCCCAGCTCTTTACCTGACAGACCGCCAGTATCTTCACTGCGGGTTTCCGCATGAGTACGCGGTTTTTGTCTGCCATATAACGTCCAGTTGAAGCTGGCAGAAAACGCCTGGGTGATGGTCCAGTTAAGCGAGTTATTGATAGTATATTTCGGGATGACCGACAGAGGATTACCGGTGTCTTTTTGCTCCGAAGTGATCATCCATGTGGCATTGGTATTCCAGTTCAGACGCTCTTTCACCAGTGGGAAAGACATACTGGCTTCGATACCGTCCACCAGAGCTTTCCCGCCATTCTGCCACTTGAGGATATATGCGCCTGAAGCGGTTTGCCCGATAACGTTATCCCCGGCCACGATCTTATTCTGGTAATCATTGCGGAAGTAGGTCACACTTGCGTGGTAATCTTCCCAGGTGAACTCCAGTCCAATTTCTTTATTGACGCTGATTTCCGGATCGAGATCTTTATTACCGATCAGGTAGCACCCGCCTGATGTAATATCTTTTGGACAGCCATTGCCTTTCGAGTAGAGCAGATAGCCTTCACTGGATTGATACAGGTTTGGGGCTTTAAAGGTTCGGGCAACCCCTGCTTTGACTTTGAAATAATCGCCCAATTCCTGCGAAAGATTCAGACTGGGGCTGAAGTTCCCGCCGGAGTCGCTGAGATAATCAAAGCGCAGGCCGGGAATGATATTCGTGCCAGGAACCGGCTCAATGTTATCTTCAATATACAGCGCACTGATTTGAGAATGATTTTTACTGCTGCGATCCGCAGCAGAGCCAGAAATACCGCTGATATCTCTGTCATTCACCGTCAGGCTGGTAGAGGAAGGATCATCGAGCTTATCGCGGTTCCACTCTGCACCAACGGTCAGCGTTTGATCAACCATCACATTCAAAGGAATATTAAGCTCACCGCTGGTTCGCCAGGAACTCAGGCGATTGGTCGTAAACTTTTCACCCGCTAAAATACGTCCTTCACCACCGCCGGATAATCCTTCATTCATGCGGGTATTATTGGTTTTCTCGTAATAAACACCAAAGCGACTTTGTCCCCAGTCCCAGATACCATTATGCGTAATGCCATAATTCTGTCGGTACAGGCGGTTCGTCTCTTTGCCGGATTTTGCCAGGCTTTCGGTAACTGCACTGGAAGAACTGTTCTGCGTATCGCCCGCATAGATATTCCCCTGGCGGCTATATCCGACTTCGAAATCGAGAATCTGCTGCGGATTTAATTTCCACGAGACAACGCCGTTAATATCTTTGTTACGTACCCCTTCATGCCCGGCTGCGTTTTTCGTACCGACCGGAGAATTAATATCCCAACTGTCAGCATCCGTTTTATTCAGGTTACCATACAAACGCGTGGTAAGAGCATCACCAGCCAGAGGCCCACTAAGGCTGAAATTGGCGCGACGCGTAGCGCCCTCTTCGCTACTTTCCGGCTGGTTGGTGTATAACGACAGCGAACCGTGCCAGTCGTTGGTGGGACGTTTGGTAATGATGTTCACCACCCCCCCGGCGGCCCCCGAACCGTAGCGCGCCGCCGCAGGGCCGCGGATCACTTCAATACGCTCAACCTGTTCCGGTGGCACCCAGTTGGTGTCACCGCGGGTATCACGCTCCCCACGCCAGCTATAACGCACGGAGTTACGTGACGTCACCGGTACACCATCAATTAAAATTAAGGTGTTTTCCGGCCCCATACCACGAATATCGATCTGGCGGTTATTACCGCGTGTGCCCGAGGCGCTATTGCCGGTAAGATTAACACCAGGCATTTTACGAATAATATCTGAAAGGTCGTTTACCGGAGGGGTCTTTTTAATATCCTCGCTGGTAATAACCGACACGCCCGGCTGCTGTTTTAATACCTGCTCAGCGGTGGCTTCCACCACCAGAGTCTCGTCATTATCATCGTCGGAGTATTTGGCTACTGATACCTGGCTATTCAACCCAACTAGGAGCACAGTTAGCGACCAGAGGATTTTGTTAATTCTCATTCCTATTCCCTAATAAATGCCTAACTTAAAATGTTTGATCGTTAAGCTCACATCCTTGCCAGATATTTCTTACTGCCATTATTGTTTTTATATAAGAATGATAATTAATATCATTTAGCAAAAGAAAAAGCAATCCCTCACAAGATAAATCTATTGATTTTTCATAAATATCAAATTGATATATACCCGTGATCATTGAAGATGCTTGATTTTTCAGCAACAGAAGATCATGCTGTCCAACATGAAAATATTCATTACTGAGCAACAAAAAGCTGAACTTGAACGCCTTCATGATTCCAGTCGTGACGGGCGAGTCAGAGATCGTATTAAAGCCATTCTTCTGGCTTCCGAAGGCTGGAGTTCTGCCATGATTGCTCAGGCTTTACGCCTGCATCAGACAACGATTGATCACCATATCAGCGAATTCCTGAATAAAGGAAAACTGAAGCCCGAAAACGGCGGCTCAGACAGCAAACTCAGTGCTGAACAAACGGCCTTTTTAATCAGCCAGTTATCCGATAATTTATTTCACCATACCCGCGATGTTATTGCGTTTGTCACCCGGACATGGAACATCATTTTCAGCATTCCGGGGATGAATAAGTGGCTGCATCGTAATGGTGTCACCTACAAAAAACCGTCAGGCGTCCCCCATAAATTCAGTGAAGAGAAACAAAGGCAATTCATTGAATACTATAAGGAACTGAAAACAACTGTGGGTGATGAGCCGATTCTTTTTATTGATGGAGTCCATCCGACTCAGGCCACTAAAATCAGCTATGGCTGGATACGCAAAGGCCAGAAAAAAGCAGTAAAAACAACAGGCAGCCGCACACGCCTGAATATCATGGGGGCGCTGAATCTGAAAGCACTGACGTCACCGCTAATCTGCGAATATAAAACCATTAATGAATATAATGTATCCCGTTTTTTCAATGAGATACGAAAGGTTTATCCTGATTATAACCAAAAAATCCACGTTATTCTGGATGGAGCAGGTTACCACCGTTCACAGTTAGTGAAAGACTGGGCGGAAGTGGTAAATATCAGGCTGCATTACCTTCCCCCTTACAGTCCAAACCTGAATCCGATAGAAAGAATGTGGAAATTAATGAACGAACATGCCCGGAATAATCGCTACTTCAGCAGTACGCGAGAGTTCAGGGAAGCAATATCTGTCTTTTTTAACCAGACACTGCCGGATATAGCGGACTCACTGACATCCCGAATTAACGATCACTTTCAGGTGCTCACACCCGCATCTTGAGGTTTATTGAGTATATAACATATGTTTTTTATTTCATTGTACTTCAGTCAAATAAATTTCTGAAGCACTGCCAGTAGTGCCAGTTCAGCTTTCTTTTTGACTCATTCCGGCAAAGTCAGTACCGTTCATCTTTTGTACTGATGTTGCCACTGGAAAATCGGTGCTCTTGTCGATCATCGGGAATTTTGTCACAATTTCTAACGGATAGTGTTCACATTGTTTCTAACCTGCATTTCAGACACGGGCGCTGCTTATGTATATAAGATCAGCATCACCAGGTCTTTCTGCAACACTACTGCTTTCAACAAGTCAGGCATTTCACACTTTATGAGCTGACATCATCAAGATGCGCCAGTAATTTTTTATTAATGACTTCAAACAGTTCCTGTTCATCATGGGTCAGATAACCCCAGATTTCTTTCAGATACATGCTTTGTGCAAGAGTGAGCCTCTGAATAAAAAACATACCTTCAGATGTCAGACTGATTTTTTTAGCACGGCGATCCTCCCTGCTATCCATCCTTTTTACATATCCGGCTTTTTCTAAAAAATCTGTAATGCGGGTAATATTAGTTCTGGTAAACTGAAGTTTCTGGCTTATCTCTGAAGGTGACAGACAATGACTCTCCGCTGCGAATAATGTGGTGAGAACCATATATACTGAGTGATTTATTCCATACACCCCCAGAAATTCAGATATATTATCCTGCATTCTTTTATTTGTGCGAATACAGAGTTGCATCAACAAATGCTCCCGAAAGGGATATGCGGGGTCTTTGTTTTTTTGGTGTCTGATTATTTTTTCTAATGTGTCTGTGTTATTCATTTCATTATTCTCCATATTACTGAAACACACTGTCTGTGTACAAGCGCGCATCAGTCATCCGGTAAACATCGACTTTCCACTACAATTTATTCCTGCCTGATTTCTGTATAACTGAGATATCCCGGCACAGCGGACAGATAAATTCCCTCAGATAAAAGAACATAAATGCTGGCTGCTGACAAGTCTGTGAAAAAGGATTATCCATGCAGCTCAGTAATCGCGGATAATTCATCAGCTTCCACACGCCTGTAGAGCCATCCCTGACAGCCCTGGACATTCATGTCTCTGGCAATACGGAACAACGCTTCATTTTCAACACCTTCAAGTATCACGCCCCGGTTATGACAGGCAACAGAGTCTGCCACAGCATGGAGAAGCGACATTGCACACCTGTTTTTCAGGGCATAATGAAAAAACTCATGACTTATTTTTACCCGTTCAAACATCCCGGACAGTCCCCACATTAAGCCTGCATTTCCTGAGCCGAAATCATCCAGCCAGAGGGTGAAACGTTCTGACAAAAAACGTAACAGGGGGTCATCACCGGGTTTTAACGCCACTGCCGGAAAGTCCTCACTGACCTCAAGCCTGATATGTGTTCCCGGCCGCCCCGGGATGCCATGTTTTCTCAGATACAGGGCTACCACCCGGGAAATATTGACACTCAGCATTATTTTCTTCTGCAGACACCATTTATGAAGCGTTTCCGCAGTCTTCAACTGACTGATGAGTATTTTGTACTGAATATCCGGAGGTGCACTTCTGAAAAAAACAGATGCGCAGATTTTCCTCCCGTCTTTTGCTGAACGGATATCCGAGAGCATTTCAAAAGCAAATATTTTCCCGGTCTGATTCCATACAGGCTCAAAAACCGGTGAGAGGATATATTCTGTTCTGCCTGATTTCACCTCCAGTATACTGTTAACTGCCCCTGACATTACTCCTCCGGAAATATGAGCCCCTCCCGACCAGAAGGTCTGGCTGGATAAGCGCAGTTCTTCTGATTTGATTTTTAAACCCTCAGATTTACCATTATCTTTATGATTACTGACAACGCTCAGAACCAGATATACGGCTCATACTGGTTCTGTTTATCTTTGACAAAGACCATATGACAGACTCGTTCCGTCACAACACCGGAAACAATACTATTATCAGCTATTTTTCTCCACAAACAGTGATACATTAAATGAAAAACTGGATATAAAGAGCAGTAATATCATTACCGCCACAACTGCATTCTAGTTGTAGCTAAAAGTCACATTTATCACTGACTGGACAGCACCGGGCGTCGGACTTGCCTGACCGGTCAGAGCATAAGAGGCCTTCAGCCCCAGACTCACAGGAGAGCTGCCTACCTGTCCCAGAGACCTCGGTTGTCCGGCCGGAACCAGCCCCGCGTTGTCCGACAACTGTACACCCACACCGCCGGCCCCTGATGTTGCCGTATTTGCGAATACAGTATTACCACTTCCTGTTACAGAACCTGACAGGGTATAGCTGACCGACTGTGTCTGGTCGCAACGTACAGTAAGAGGGACTGTTACCGGCCCTCCGGGATAGGACGGAAGGTCAACTTTGACATTGTTCGATGAGACCCTGCATGTACCTGTCTGGATATAGACATCATTCGTTGCATAGAAACGCCAGGTGAAATTTCTCTCCCCTGCCTCCTGCCCCATGGTGGAAAACTTATTAACATAAACTGTGGCCACTAATTCTCCGGCATGTATCAGTTTCCCGAAAACGCCCGGCTCAGGATAAAGGTACATTTTTGCCGGGAAAGGTTTCCATACACCATATTGCCAGTAAGCTTCTGTTGGCTTTGTGTCTTGCTGCAGCGGTAACGTCTGACTATACCCAGAAAGCCTGTTTGTAAAGTCCAGCCTTCCGTATGTTTTAGCATCTAATGAAGGAGAAAAACCGGTTCCCTGTCTGACCCTGAGATAGTCATAGTTCTGACCAGAGGCATCTTCATTCTGACATAACACCAGTTGATTTAAATCCAGAACTGTAATGGCTTTATCATACTGAACTGTTGGGGAAAGAGTGATATTGAAGCGACTGTCTCCAGACTGAAAAGTCTGCCCTGTCTGGTTATTTCTGCACAACAGTGCAAACGATGGCTGGGAATATGCCATTATAAATGTGAATAAAACACAGCCCTCGAGGACGGTGCTTTTCTTAAAGAGGGGATAATATTTACGCATAGGTATAGGTGACAGTAATTTGTGAATTAATACTTCCCGCACCAGCATTACCTTTGCTTACGGCACGGACTTTAAGATTGAATGTCGCCTGCCCATTGCTCACTGTAACAACTTTTGTTGAACCAACTTTCAAGGGGGTATTACCATTACCTTGTTCCTGTAGCTCAACCATGATATTAGTAGCATCCCCTGTATTTCTGTAATAATTTGTATTTTCTGCGGTTCCACCAAAGGTGGCAGTAACATTGTTTACATTCTGACAATTCGTCAATGTCAACGAAAAATTTTTCCACTGAGAGGTGCTGTTGGCTGCTATCAGGTCAGAAGTGTAAGCGTTATCCAAAACAACGGTGGCGTTTGGGTTTCCTCCATTACCAATGGTACAGGTACGTGGCAATACCCTCCCTGTAACAGTAATCGTCGTATCCACTGCCTGTGCTGAAAATGCAATACAGTTAATAAGACCGGTGGCCAATATAATAGCTTTCAGTTTCATCTGTTTTCCTCTGTGTTATATTTACTGATAGTCAAGTACAAAATTAATCACCGCATCAACATTACCGGCCTTTACCGGAAGATAAGTGGCTTTCAGACGGGCATAAAACGCTATGGTCTGTGTTCCCGGCATTAACGCAATTGTTGTCGGCACATTAATTTTCAGCTCATGTTTATCCTTATCAAGAAGCTGAATCCCCACACCCCGCGCTCCATTTATGCTGTTAATCTGAATAAGCCCCGCCTCCTGATTATCTGGTGTGCCCGTAAATGTCAGCTTCACTGCACTGACAGCACTGCCGCAGGAGGTTAACCCGACATGAAATACCGACGCAGGTGTGGTATCACCAGCTGCGGTAAACTGTCGGCTGTCATAACTTCCCAGACTGACATCAAGGTTTCGGGAGTTAATGTCAACATCGCAGGTGTTATCCTGAACATTGCCTGTAATATTCACCACAGAACCCGCTGCACAGACATGACAGGTAACGAACATACTGCCGGCCAGCATGCAGGAGAATGTCACTGTTTTAATAATATCCTTCACCATTTCCCTGCCTCTTTACCTGCAACTAGCCGTGACATGACTTAATATCTGTCCGGCGCTTTCCTTCGGTAATTTATAATCTGCAGTACACTGGTCCGTGGTCTGACTCCCCCATTTCACACTAACCTGTCCTGACAGAGGCATTCCGCTCAGATAAACCTGACCATTCTCTCCGGCGATACTGCTCCCCCCGTTTCTGGCCGTAACGACAGAGCCAAAAGGAACTGCTTTCCCGTTTCTCATCAGCGTCATCAGCACTTTCACACCCACACGGGTTTTATAGTCAGCCCGCACAACGGCACCATGCGTGGGCACGACGCTGACCACGGTATTCTCTATATCAACATTATCTGCAAGGGTGTTGGTATCCAGTGCCACCCGGTTTTCACGATAGTCTGTTGCATAAGGCAGTACAGCATACCCCCTCCAGTCTGTAGACACCCCCGTCTGGTTTTCAATGCGCGTATCAGATGCACCTGGTGCACGGACAAGAATCAGCGTATCTCCCAGAGGCTGGCTCAGTGTCAGACCATTGGCATGTGCCAGAATACCGCCACTCAGCCCATAATACAGTTGCCGGTAGCCCCCACTGTGACTGTATCCTGCACTGGCATTACCGTATCCCCCTCTGTAATTCAGAGAGGCATATCCTGTTTTACTGCTCCCCTCATACCCTCCCCGGGTATAACCACTCTGGATGCTGTATCCCAGATTATTGTCCCCCAGCAATGTGCCATACAGCCCTGCTGTACTGGCAGCCTGTCCGTGAGCCTCCAGGGTCTGACTGTAACGGGCACTGGCGTTTCTCCATGCAGATGTGCTGTCCGAACGCATCCAGTGGCTGAACGGAATGCTGACATCAAATGACAGTATCCGGTCAGTTTCATGTTGCCATGCATTCCGGGACAGGCTGTAGTTCAGGGACCAGCTGATGTCATTCACAGATGAGTTAAAGCCAGCATTAAGCTGACGGTCCGTCCTGTCCGTTCCCCAGTAACTCTGGTGGCTGCCACTCAGATACAACGTTGACGATTCCCCCGTCTGCTGGCTGATACTCACCTGCACCCTTCCCCGCTTGTTGTAAGCCAGATTGTAGTAATCCGTATACTTCGGCTGTATCTGTATCACTCCGTCCTGGGTAAGAACACTGTAACCACTCATTTTCTTCCAGGCGGTATCAGCAAAGCTGAAATAGCCCCGTGTGGAGTAGCGGTATCCGATTAACTGGATATTTGTCCCTGTTTCCGTCAGTGACTTGTTATACAGAAAACGATATGACTGACCGTCATGCCGGCTTTCATCCGGTAACCGGGCATTCGCACGGGTGGCATCCAGTGAAACAGCGCCCAGCCAGCCCATGTTTTTACCCACCCCCAGATTGAAGGCACGGTAGCGTTCAGCTATCCAGGCTCCTCCATACACCGTCCAGCCTGCCGGCAGACCATACTTCAGCGTTCCTTCAGCAAAACGGGGATTATCCTGCTGATGTCCGCCACTGCGAAACTCTCCGGCACTGAGAGCATATTTCAGATGCCCTTCACGTTGCAGTACAGGCACCGAAGACCATGGCACATTAAATCGCTGTACACTGCCATCAGCTTCCTGCAGGGTTACCTGTAAGTCACCTCCACTCCCGGCCGGATAAATATCGTTTATCTCGAACGGGCCTGGAGGTAGCGTACTCTGGTAAATTTCATACCCGTTCTGGCGGATACTAATCCGGGATGTTCCCCGGGAAATACCGTGAATTGTCGGTGCATACCCTCTCTGGCTGTCCGGAACCATATTGTCATCAGAGGCCAGTTGAATCCCCCTGAAATTTACACCGTCAAAAATATCCCCCCGGGTATAACTGTCCCCCATCGTCAGACGGGAGCGCAGGGAAACTATATCCCGCTCCAGCCAGGTGTTAATGTGCTGCCAGTTATTCTGGCTGTACCCCTTTCCGGCACTGTAACTCCAGCTGGTGTTGTCCCGAAGACGCCAGCTCCCGATATTCAGTCCTGTTTTCAGATTCAGATAGGCATAATCGCTGGTGCCACCATAGCTGTCGCGCACCCGATTACCACTGAAGTCATAATTCAGCAATGCCGCTGTAATTCCGTTATCCCAGTATTCCGGCGCAATATAACCACGGGCCTGATTACTCATATATAACTGAGGAACGGTCAGGTACAATCGCTGCTGCCCGACATCAAACCGGAATGTGGCACCCTGAATCATGGAATTCAGTGATGTGCAGGTGTCAGCCGGCAGTCTCTCCATACCCGGCACGGCATAACGGTTTACCCCCATCGCACTCATATGCTCCGGACTCAGGCAGGGGGCAAGTTGCTTCCCGTCCTGACTCATCTGAAACTGCACGTCACGGGTTGAGATATACGTATCATTCAGATAAATATCCACCCGGTACACGCCTGGCGGAAGCTCCTGCCCCTGTGTAAATGCAGACAGGTCCGCAACCGCATCCGGGTCATCAGACAGAAAACGCGGATTAAAATAGAGCTCAGCCCGGGCCGGAGAAACAATTATCCCGATAAAAAATGCCAGCGGCAGTATATTAAATTTCATTCTGTTATTACCCCCGCCAGCAGAGCCGGTCAGTGATTTATCAGACAGGAGCTGTCCGCCATCTCCGAAAAACATGTCAGCCCCCACACTGAGCGAAAAAATAAAATCAGCAGCCAAACACAACCAGTACCAGAAATAACTGAGTTACTTCACAACACCCTTCACCTGTTCAGTCAGAGCACCATAATCGTTAATTGTTTTATAAGTAATATCTCCTCCGGTGTATCCTCCAGGGATATTCACAGTGACCTTTCCCTGTGGGGGTACCATGGTGTTTTCAAGACTTTTATTTCCGGCCTTTAAGTCAGTCACTGTCAGATAATACGGCGTCGGATTAAACAGAGTCAGCCCTCCGTTTTCACGGGTGAACTCTAATTTACCCGGTGCCTGTTCTGGCGGAATAACCAGTCCCTGTGGACGGTAGAGCAGTTTAATTCTGCTGACAATTGCAAACTGCAGATAATTCTCGCCGGTTTTCGCCTTATCCATGGCCGGGATGGCCTTGACATTCACCCAGAACAAACTTTCCCTGTCTTCCGGCATCTGTCCGTTTGTGGCATCAATAATTCTCAGGGTATTCTCTTTCTTTCCCTGCATGGAAAATAACGGAGGAGTAATTACAAACCGGGCATCCTTTTTTCCCTCAGCATTTTCAATCCATGACTGAATAAGGTAACTACTTTTATCATCATTATTTGTTACCGCCAGTTGTACCTGTTTTTGCCCTTCAGGGTAAATCACACGGGTGGCCCCCAGAGCAACCCCGGCATAGCTCTGCGGAATATAAAAAAAGACTAAAAATGATGCCAGAACGGCCCATATACGCATGTGCTTCATCATGTTATTAACAGCCTTAATTAAATGGCGTTATATCTGCCAGTTACAGATAGGTCAGAGAAAACCATACCTGTCCATTTGCCTTTCCCCCGGTGACGGGATAATGTGTGGCCTTATACCTCGCCTGCATATGCAGTTTCATATCTCCGCGGGTAAGATGCACCCAGTTCTCCGGAGGCTGATTAAGTTTTACCAGCTCTCCGCTTTCATTAAATAAAGCGATAGCGATTCCGTCTGAGGCATCATTCTCCTCATCCACCGACAGCAACTCCGGCTCGTGAATATCTGACACGCCATAAAAGGAAATCCCCACCCGCTGACTGACGACAGTGCTGCAGCCCTGAAGGTGAATATCAAAGCCCACAGAGTCCCCATACTCACCGGCGGCGTGAAATCGATTGCTGCTAAGTTGCCCCATATCCACAGTCATCTGCCTGTCTGACAGGGCAAGACTGCATGCTTCAGCAATTATTTTTCCCTGGAAGCGCATGTTTCCTCCCGGAAGCATGACATGCCAGTGGTTTCCGGCCAGTGCAGCGGGAGACAGCAAAAATAACATTATTGCCATTTTCGATATTTTCATTAATCTCACACCCGCATGGATAAAAACAGCCCTCCCTGGCCGGGTATATATCCGTTACACTGTTCTGATATTACTGGTACTGAACTTTAAAGGTGGCGTCGGCGTTGGCAATACCAGCAGTGGCCTGTCCAGTTGCGTAGTAAACCGCCTGAAATGGAATTTTGTTGGTTCCGTCAGTTAATGTAAACGTTGAGCTTGCAGTTCCATCTAAAGGTACAACCTTGCCGGTATGGTCAGTAATCTGAACGCCGACGTTTGTTGCAGAACCCGCTGCAGAACTTTGTAAAGCAAGAACATCTGTTTTACCAGTAACTGCTGGGCCTGAAAAGACAATTCCTGCACCAGCAGACACCTGCGAGTCACAATCATTTAATTCAATTGTAAATCCAACTGGATTGCTTTTAGCTCCATCTACTTTCAATCTTTCGGAACGAACCTGTCCAAGATTAACCGTCTGATCGAATGAGTTAGTGTTTACAGCACATGCAGCATTAACCACTTCACCCTTAAAATGAACTGTACCACCATTAACCGTGGTGACAGCAGACGCATTTGTCGCAACACCCAGGGTCAGAGCTGAAAATACAGCCATGGAGATGAATTTTAACTTCATATTTAATTCCTGTTTTTAATTGAACTACGCACACCGTATCTGTCATCACAACAGACACAATCAATATCCCGAACGACGGGAATCTTTTTTCAGGAGAACTTCATAAATGCAATGTGAGAAATACACTCAGGCAGCATTTATGACATTATCTCCCGATAATATTTTCCGGTTAACCGACAGGAATCTTCTCTATAGATAAGATTCCCTGGATGATAAGCTATGAGTTAGCACTCCTGTCTCCACACTGAATGCTTTAGCAAAAGCAGAGAATGAAAGCATGCCTCGTTGATAATACCCGCACTCTCATTTGACTGCAGGCTTATATTTCTCGCGTATTATGTATTGCCCCGGCGTTTTTTATTGTCCGTATTTTACAGGGAAGCAGCTTCAGCTATAGCTGATACACTATCAGTATAATAAGGAGCAAGTCTGGCAACGAGGACATTCAACCTGGTAAGGCGCCCAAGCGTTGTACTGAAATATCCATTATTCATCTGGTATTTCTCGCAGACATCTTTACGGGAATGACCACTGACCAGATAATCCTTCATAGCGAGAATAACTCTGTCACTGTGAATAGAGGAAATACCTATCAGTAAAAAAAATTGTTCTTCAGACATGGAGCCGGATGACAGCGCGCTCTCACGTAATTTTAGTAAAAAAGCATCCCCTCCCCGGGTAATAACTTCATGCTGTGCCATTCGATACTCCCCACCCCGCCACCTACAGGGCTGCCTTAATATTCATCCCCCATACAGGAGGGCCTGGCTCCTTAAGATATATTTAGTTTTTTATGTTGTAAACATGTATTTTGACGATCTTTTGATCTGTAAAGCTGTTTATTTTTAGGGTTATATCTTGCAGTGGATTGGTGCCTTAGTGATTAATGCTGTATAAGAATGAATATTCAGTATAAAAGATCGTTAAAATCGTTTTTTGCAACGTTCCTTACCATTGAAAAAACTATAAAAATAATGTGATAGAAATCCAATCGTGAATATGTTTCGCATATTAAGTAAATACACCAAATACAATATAAAAACATGATGATCACATTTGAATTGTCAAAAACAAGTCAGCCACTTATTATCCTTTTGCTTATATAGAGAGGATGATGATATGCAGAATGAAATAATGGGTTTTCTGAGCAGACATAATGGAGGGAAAACCGCAGAAATTGCGGAGGCGCTGGCGGTAACGGATTACCAGGCACG
The DNA here is from genome assembly GCF_011754335.1 of Escherichia sp. E.sYA108. Taxonomy (NCBI): domain Bacteria; kingdom Pseudomonadati; phylum Pseudomonadota; class Gammaproteobacteria; order Enterobacterales; family Enterobacteriaceae; genus Escherichia; species Escherichia sp. E.sYA108. Next base: position 3,140,509 of record NZ_JAAQVZ010000001.1, read on the forward strand.
CTATTACCTGTTATTACTGGAAAAAGAAGGTATGGTTCAGCGCTCTCCGTTAAGACGAGGCATGGCAACATACTGGTTTCTGAAAGGAGAGATGCAGGCGGGACAGAGCTGTTCTTCCACAACTTAATAACTCAGTTTGTGGGCATGCTTCACTGAAACAGATAAAAGTTACATCAGAGTGCAGATTCAATTTTGCAGCATTCGTCACAAAATAAAAATCCAGCATTTTATGTCAGAATACCTCACATGATAATAAAACCTGTCCGGTTTTACTGCATGGCCAGACATTATACAAAAGCAAATCCTGTAAACTCCATTCAGCCTCCTTGCTATCCGGTAACGGAGGCTGTTTTTTCGTTACGCCTTTCCCCGGCAGCATCAGTAGCAGTAATTTATAGATTCTACGAACTGAGACTGTCTGTCCGGGGAGAACATACGTAACCCGGCGCAAGGCTCCTGTCAATTACCTCCGGCCTCTGCTCCCTTGGTTGCCAGACAGAGTCTCTGACGACCATGCTTTCAGTGTCAGCGCCAGTGATATAAGACGGTAAATGGGGATGCGGACGATTTCCTGTATCACGTCTGTTGGCGCTTAGCCTCAGAATATCCACCACCAGACGCTGACTGTCTGACCAAAACAGGCCGTTCAGTGCGATCACCTGCAATCCCGTTTCCAGCGCATACTTCAGTCGTTCACGGGGCGCTTTCACTTCCCGGGCAATTTGCTGCCATGGCGATGATGTATTTTCACTCCCAACCATCCGGCGAATACGATGAGACAGATGATACCGGAATATATCCGGCACACCAGAAAGACTGGCTTTCAGGCTGTACACGCAGCCAAACCGTTTATCGTTGAACACCACATTTTTCTGGCTGATATCCCATGCTTCCCGAAGTGTAACAATCAGCTGTGGCGTCCGGGTTAAAAGCAGACGAAAAGGCAGTTCAAAACTGGTGACGTAATCCACATTCAGCAATGTAATATGCAGCCGTTCTTCTGCCCCGCCTCAGTCTGCCGACACTCCTCCAGGACATCCTGCCACTGCTGGCGAAGACGTGAGGATTAATTCCGCCAAGGTAAAACAGTATTTATCCGCCATAGAGTCAATTCGTGTACACATACTGAAAAGAATTCCGTATAAAGATTCAGCAGACAAAACTTTATCAGTCTGTAAAAATTAACGGAAGAGTTGATATTTCTCCCGATCATCACCGGATAATTGTTGCAATAACCAGTGGCATCAGAGACTGAACAGCTGTTTTTAACGCAACGTATTGCTCTGATGTATCAGGCCGGGTAACCCGAAAACACCTTTCCACCCGACATTGTCCGCCAGCGTTTATCCCCCGCCAGGCCTGCTGCAGTAAATCCACCACTTGCGAACATTCTTCATCAACTGTGGCACTGACCCGCAGATGGCAAATGCTCGCCTGGCTGAGCAGCAACAGGCATCGTATTGTTGCTCCTCCATGTTGTTCCCGCAACCAGCGTAATACCACCGGCGGTGCTGGACTGGCAGTGTGATTACGCTCAGTAATATGTTCTTGCACCTGTCGGTAAAAGGCAGTACAGAATGCATGAATCTGTTGCCCGTTGATGTTTCCTTCTGCCGAATGGAGTGTGAAGTAAAATGCCAGCAAATGCGGCCAGTGGTCCACCGCCTGCTGAACAAAACGCCGGATGTCTCCCGGCTCTGAAATTAAGGCTTCGGTTATTTGCACGAAATCTTCCTTTTCAAACCCTGTTGGATTTTGTCAAGCCGGTGCAGACACAGTAAAGCGCGCATCAACACCTGAAAGGTACGATACAAACACAAGTTACAAACAATAAGAACGGAAGGACAATTAATCAGTGAGGAATAATAACTAAATTAACCAAAAGAATGTTACTGACAATACCACCAATACTTAAATAGCAATATATTAATTAATGTAAGAACAGATGCCCGGTAAGACATATACACAATACATCCACAAACACACTCTTTTCATTAAATAAATCACCTGATTAAACCATGAAAGTGTGATGTAAGTCAAAATTACTGACACAATCAATTGATAATGATTATCTCTATCATTATCGTGATATTCGAGAATGAAAGGAGAAGTAGTCATTATAAGCCTTTTATAAATCGTCATCATCATAGTAAAGTAGAACACTTTTTATATGAGTTGCTATATGAAAATATACTGGACAAGAAAAAGCATTCCTGAACATTCAGCACTTCCACCTTCATTAAGAAAGAAAAATTTTACTGACGCATATAATGCTGCATCTTCCCATATCGAATACTGGATAGGTGCTGGCGTCTCATTTATCTCGATGATGATTTTATTCAGAGTATATGATTTTCTTTTACCCGCCCAAGATACTTTCCCGGGTGATATCATCAGAAGTTTATGTGTTGTGTGTCCATCCATATTAATCTGGTTTCAGTTTTCGGTATATGTCATGAGGAAATATTACAGACATATTCTGGAACGAGGTAAGGAAACCGAAACCATTTCAGAAAGGTTGATACGTGAGGCTGATACACGAGAATATGAACTATGGCGTCCGGTCCATCGTTTTTTCTCCATTGTTTTTCTCATTATTCTATTAGTTTGCATTCATTCACTGATAACAACTATAAAATAAAAGTTATGGCTGTTCTGATACAGGAAAATAAACGTTCATTCTATGGTTACCTCTTCCTGTTATATAAAAGAATTTTAAACAACAAGTAAGGGAATATAAATGGAAATGACAAAAAATAAAAATGCAACTATAAAAAAACAGTCATCAGCCGGCTGCTTTTCAATGTTTACTTTATCATTTTCTATTACCTTTATTCCTGCATTTCTTACAAACAGGCAGGAACTTATATCCAGGGGACTTCTTGTTCCAGCATTATTTCTTGCTGAATTTCTAATTCTTGTTCCACTGTATTTTATTTTCTTCCGAAAAAGAGAAGGATTAGGAAGAGGTTCTTTTCGACTGGATGTTTTTTTTACTCTTTTCTCTTTAATAATGATTATTCAGTTATTTGTCCCTTATCTGCTGGCAGTGAGGAAAACGGAAGAATGGATGATCTCGCAAATGTCTTTTTCCGGAGCCATTTTATGGATTAATATATTTTCTTCTGTACTTCTTGTTCCTGTATATGAAGAGATTGTATTTCGAGGGTGTCTTTTTAACTCTTTTAAATTCTGGTTTAATGACAATATTTACACCTCTGCTATTGTAACATCAGTCATATTTTCTGCATTACATCTACAATATACTGACTTTCATACATTTTTGATGCTCTTTCTGGTATCGTTAGTTCTTATTAGTGCAAAAATAAAGTCGAATGGCCTGTTAATGCCCATATTACTTCACATGTCGATGAATGCAGTCATAGCAGGAATACAATATCTGGCTTCTATCAGTTATACTCATTAACAGAGCATTTTCTGTTACAATCTCATATGATAAAAATTAAACGGACTGGCATTGTTACTATGCGGTATGCATAAAATAATAAACGTTCGGAGGAGCCTAACTTAAAGCGTTACATAGGCACCATTATCATATAATGAAGCACCTGTAACAGGTGCTTCATTAACAATATAAGGTTTAACTTCCACTCCCCGCAGACGAAGAGGCACTTGATGTACCTCTGCCGGATCCAAACTGGGATGATAATCCTATACCTGAGGGAGACATGGAGGGACTAACCGTCGCAGTCGTTGCCCATGAATGTACTTTATCACCTATATAAGCCCCTGCAATAGAACCAAATCCCGGGCTAATAAACGTACCAGCAAGTGAACCAATAGCAATTAATTCTGCCTGCCCGTCATTCCCGTCACCTCCAGATATTTGTTTTATTTCATTTTCAGATAGTTTTCTCATTTCAACACCTTCGCTATAAGATTTGTGAAGAAGTAAAAATTCACGTTTAACCACAACGATAAAAATGTAACTACAAGTGATAAAAAAAACATATATAGATTAAAAAAATTATATCCATAGTAATAACTAAGATATAATGACACCGGAATATAAAAGAACAGATAATTGATAACAAAAGCAATCACTGTTATTTTTATATCCTTCTTGACCTCCCCCATCGACAAAACTCCTTACAAAGTTACACCAGTGGATTTTAAATAGAAATAATCCTGTCAACAGTTCTCAACGTAGTTTCTCTGTGTGCAATAATCACCCGGGTGATATTCATTTTTTTTATGGCAGCATTAACGAAACGTTCACTTTCTGTATCAAGAGAACTTGTAGCCTCATCCATAAATAATATTCCAGGTTTCCGGTATAAAGCTCGGGCAATGAATATACGCTGTTTTTGACCGCCGGAAAGACCTTCCCCCAGTTCACCTATTAACGTTTCATACCCCATTGGCATTTTCATTATCACATCATGAATATGACTTGCTCTGGCACATTCTGTCATCCATTCGTCGTCTGTTTCTTCTGCAAACCCACAGATATTTTCACGAATTGATCCTGAAAATAGCCGGTCGTCCTGCATAACACAGGCTATCATACGGTGATAATTATTTATTCCAAGTTGACGTATATCCGTGCCATTAACCAGTACTTTTCCACTATCTGGTTCAAACAGTCCACATAATACTTTCATTAATGTGGTTTTTCCGGCACCGGAGGCACCAGTTATAGCCACACTTTCTCCCGGAGCCACAGACAAATTCAGACCACTGAATACCTGTGCTGACTGGCTGTCATACCGGTAGCTTAAATCAGTGGTTTCCAGTGAAACCGGGCTCATGTCAGCAACGATTTCAATTTCCGGTTTCTTTTCTTCCTTTTCATGTAGTGCAATATCTGCAATGCGCTCATTATGCAGACTCATTATTCTCAGTTGAAGAAGAAAACTGGTCAGCGAAGCAACCCGATCCGAAAACTGCCCACGAAAAGAACCAAATGCCACAAACATCCCTATTGTCATCTGATTATCGATCACAAGGCTTGCACCCAGCCATAAAATCGCCACCTGATCACAGGCGGCAACAAAAGTATTTATTCCCCCGAAGAGCAAATCCATCCTGGTTAACTTAATACCTGAATTGATCGCATCTATTTTCAGGTTAAGCCAGTGTGTTCCCCGGATCCCGACCATACCCTGGATTTTTACCGTGGCAATACCATACAGGCTTTCCATAAAATAGGAGCTGGCCCGGGCCCCCCTGACAAGAGTTTCTTCCGATATTTGCCGGTAATAGCCGTATGTCACCAGACGAATAAGAACGTAAACCATGGTAAAACCGAGAACTATCCAGGTAAGATATCCTCCATATAACAGCATCATCACAAAAACACCCACAACCATAATACTGTCCATGATTGCCCCAACCACACAGGTGGTAAAGGTGGCCCTCAAAGTGTCAAGGGAGCCAAAACGCGACTGGATATCACCTAATTTACGGCGTTCAAAAAATGCCAGCGGCAGTCTGAGAAGGTGGTTAAACAGACCCGACTGCCACTGTATATTGATGAGCGTGCTCATAACCAGTGAGGACCATGCACGCAGCATACTCACCGCGGCCCTGAGCAATATAAAGAACATCAGGCCAGCAGAAATAAGCGTCAGCAGCCCTCGGTCCCCCGCCGGAATCGCATGATCCATAACCAGCTGAGTTCCCACCGGCATTACCAGATTGATTGCTTCAATTACAGCTGACAGACAGAAAATTTTCGCCAGTGTTCTTTTAATACCGTAAATACTGTTAATCAGTGAACGGAGACTTATGCGGGTTTGCTGGGTTTCCGTCCGGAATTCACCTCCGGGCCAGACCTCAAGTGCAATGCCCGTAAAATACCGGCTCATTTCCTCCCGACCGAGATATCTTCTTCCTCTGGCCGGATCATGCAGTACATAACGGTTACGCTTTACGCTGACCAGCACGACGAAGTGACTGAAATCCCAGTGGAGAATACACGGCATTTTGAGGGCACCAAGTTCATCCAGCTCCAGTGAAAGAGCCCGGGTGATCATCCCCAGCTGCTCCGCTATTCCATTGATTCCTGCAAGGTTTGCTCCACGGGCCGAGAGATTAAACTTACGACGAAGAGATATCAGGTCAATATTCTTACCAAAATGACCGCATATCATTGCCAGGCAGGCCAGTCCACATTCAGCGGTCTCCGTCTGATGAATAACCGGAACACGACGTCGCCAGCGCATATCAAGCTGATTTATAATTTGTCTGAAATTCCCGTTAGTCATTGAGCGGTCCTGTTGCACTGTGTTTCATGTCATAGAAAGGAGAAAGCATCCACTGGTAAATACGCCTTTTTTCCAGAAATAGTGTACTTTCGGCTTTCATTCCATTTTCCAGAGGGAGGTTTTTTTCGTCATATCTGATAATCTGCTTTTCAGGCATCGCAATGACTTTATACCAGGGAACAGAGGCGCCCGGCGTATTCTGTGGTGCTCCCTTATAGGTCAACATTTCCTGTGTTGATGCAGGAGTCCTGGATATAGTTTTAACCGTAGCAGAAAACTGCCCAAATTTTTCTGCCGGAAAGGCTTCATAACGAATATTCACTTTGTCACCAGCCGAAATATAAGGAACAGCATCATTCGGGACCCAGAGAATAAGATAATAATTTTCAATGTTCTCAGGAATAACCTGCAGAAGGTTGTCTCCGGGATTGACCATTTGCCCGACAGTGACACTCAGGGAGTCAACTTTCCCGTCAGTCAACGCCCGGATAATGATTTCGCCCTCCACATCAGTGTTAACCAGTTCTTTCTGTAACTCGTACCGTTGCAGTTCCATCTGGTAGATACGGTTATCAAAATCTGCTGCCTGAGTCTGAATCTGACTCTCCAGAGTGGTTATCTGCAGGGCATTCTGTTCGTTCTGTCCGCTCAGGCTAAGAAGATTGTTTTGTTGCTGATAATATAATGCCACCTGGTTAGTTAACTGATCTTTATTAATCAGCCCTTTTGTCTGATAGTTTCTGTAATTCTCCATGTTGTTTTTCATTATTTTTATCCCTTCCTCTGCACGCTGTATAATATCTGATGAGCGACGAAACGCATCTGTGTATTGCAGGCGTTGTTTTTCCAGGGTATCCAGCGTTATTTTTTTACTTTCTTCCAGACGGGAAATAATCTTGTCCACACGAACCAGCTGGTTTTCTATATCCCGACGATGATTATCAGTGACAATACCACTACGTGTACTTTTACTGATGTCAATCAGATAAACAGGATCCCCTTTTTTTATCAACTGTCCTTCATGAACAAACTGCCTGACAACAAATCCCTGTACACCTGAATATATATTGACAGCTCTTGGCCAGGTTGTGACCTCACCACTGACATTAACACGGCGGCTATAGGTACCAACAATAATGAACATCAGAAATGCCGTAATAAACACTATGCTTCCCAGCATGATTAACCATAGTGGTATTCCGGGAAGTAATATTGCCCGTCCCTGCCACTTCATTTTTCTGTTTTCTAAAGCATCCTGACGAAACAAAATAGCTCCTCTTACTCACACTTTTCCTGTAATACCTTCACTGGTTAACCGAAATGCTATAATCAAAGCCAGAAAATACAGAGTCCTGTCAAAATAGTATCAGCGATGCATTTACCCCGTAATTTACAATTATCTCTGTATCTTCAGAGGTACTACGTTTTATGCAGCCGCTCAGGGATGTATGTCACAATTTTCTTTCGCCTGCTTAACCATCGTACTTCTCCTTCTCCCCATGGCTGAAGCTGTATGAGATAGTCAATAACTTTTCGACCAAAGCCTGGTTTACAACAGAAATCCAGAATCCAGATCCTTCCATCTTCATTCCATTCAGACGGATGCAACCTGAATTCTGGATCCCTGAGCAGGCGTGCTTCTGTATCAGCCTCAAGATATGCCCAGGTAATATACGCCAGTGGAAAACCTCGTGAATCAAACAGGAATTTAATCTGATTATGCTGTATCGCATATTCAGTCCAGTATTGAATGGTTAACACCGGATACAGACTGTAATTACGATTGTAGAGCATACAACTGACCGCAAAACCGATCTGTTCATAAACAGTCCATTCATCTTTTCCTCTGATGGTTTCCCTTATATAAGACATGATTACTATTTCCCTTATATATTTATTACACTGTGTTTCTTATCGGTTCAAGATATCCAAATGCATCTCTGGAAAACTTAAGCATAAAATTTTTCATATCAGAAATTGCTTCTTGTAAAAAAAGGGGATCATCGCCATGATTATCCAGCAGGATGGCAATTTTTTCGCACATATTCTCTTTCCTCAGCTCTTCCCTGGGTTGCAGCCTTTTCATGGTATGATGTTCAATTTCTTTCAGGAGTAATGAGGCATTTATCTGACGTCTGGTACTGCCTTGCGTCAGCCAGTGGATGGCCTGGGAAAAACACTGTTGTGCAACGGTGAAATAAACATCATTCTTGATGCTACTATTCAGTGCCTGCTTTTGATTATGCCTATGATGGATTAGCGTCACAACCAACTTTTGCAATGGTGAACCATCCTGATTGACAATATCTTGGGCATGTGATTTCTCGTAGTATTTATTGAGTAATGCAACAAAACTGTTAACCAGTTCTTTCAATATATCAGGTATCTCTTTTTGTGTTATAAATTCTCCAGGAATACCCAACAGTTCTAGATAACAGTAATAACATGCTTCATGAAAAGTTTTCTGAAATATCTCCTCAACCTTCAAACGGGCTGCAAGAGTGAAGTCAGGGTCAAACATATATTTTCCGATATACAAGCAGAGATCAGACAGCCCTTGCATAAGTACCATCGGTTCTTTTGCCAGTTCAGCTAATCTTAGTTTATACCCAAAATCAGCTGGGGAATCTCCCGGAAACAGACAACTGAGTCCGTTAAAATCCATTAATCTGCCATCCATTGCAATATTAGAAGGAGAAGTTGTCAATCTCAGGAAACGTGTTCGACAAAATGCCATTTGCCAGGCCTCACGACGTGCCAGTTCACATAACCCCTCAATGCAATAAATCCGGGGATCAGTTCGTGCTTCAGCATCAATTTCTTCCGGTGGTACAGGTAGATATCCTGGCAGCTTGTGGATCACAGATCTAACCCGACAGGCATCGTGAATTAACAGACTGGAATACTCCGGTTTTACTTGGAAGTAAGGTGCCCGTTCAAAATGCGCCGGGCGAACAACAGGCTCACGTACCAACAGGGCTCTTCGTGATTTCCTACCGGAGCGCTCAAATGCCTTTTCAGTATAGAGATCTGTAAGTAAAACCGCCCGAACCCGCACAGCACTATAAGGTAATATTTGAGCCAGTACTTCTCCCCACAAAGCCTCATATATTGCATGAACAGCGCCGAGTGCACCATTAGAATGACGTTCGTCAGTACCTTCGCCAACCAACGGATTACTTCCTATTCCTTTAACCTGGTAGTTACCATCAAACCCACAACGTGCACCACCTCCATTACGCTGAATACCACTGCCACCATAGCGCTCTGCATGGAACACTTTGGCAGAAGCTGTACTGCCAGGATCGATAATATAACTGCAGGCATTTTGCAGCTCGTCTGGATTTCTGACATCCTCTGCACACCAGATTAATGAGGACTTGATCTGCCTGGCAGTGAAAGGCACCAGGTTTTCATTCAGTTCAGAAAGTGAACACTGATGACTCATCTGGCAGTATTCTCCGTTTCAATTTTCATAAAAGAGTGTTCATAAAAGAGCAAGTAAGTGTCCTGACAGCTTCTTCCTTATTACAATAAAACTCTATTAATTACACATAAATTAAAAAATTATTTATCAACGACTGTAAATCATATCTTCATCAGTAAAGTGTTGAACATAAAAACACACTTATAAATGGATCTTCTATCTGTTTTAAACAAAAAGGATATATTTTACAGGTACTACCGAAAAAGTACCTGTAAAATAAATAAAAATATAATTAGCTACCGCCACCAGCAGAAGAACTGGCACTACCACTTCCCACGGTCGAGCCAATTGCTGTTGTCAAACCGGCAGATACGGCTCCAACTACAACCCCAAGTGGACCACCAGGTATTCCGGCGAGAGCTCCAACAATAGCTGCAGCACCTGCAGCATTAGCTGAAGTCGCTGGCGCACCTCCCGCCCCGGAAATATATCTTAACTGTGATTCTGTTATTTCTCGCATATAAACTCCATCATATTTAACTTCCGTTTTTCCAGCCTGACCAGACCAGAATCCTTCGAATCCCATGAATCAGCTCAATAAAACCAAGAAATATTATAAAGCTTAGAAAAACGTCAACATAAGAATTCCCTTCGCCAACAATCCGAAGGGATGAAAGTGAAACCAATAAGATAGTAATAGGTAAACTGAATATAGCCGTCAATTGGGACAGTTTTTTATAACTCATTAATACCTACCTGTTGCTTTATTTTCATTATGAAAAGTTACCAAATCTTAGCACCTCAGTCAGGAGAGTCAGGTCATCGATAAAGAATATTCCAGTAGAGTGGCGCTCATGATCAAAGATAACAGCAAAGTTGATGACAGTGCTGACCGACTGTCATTTACAGAAACTCTGTTTGTAGCAAATTCCATCTTACCTGACCTCACCCAGACAAAGACAAAAGAGAATGATTGTTATTTACTTTTCAAAAAAAGTGTCATATTGTCCATATAAAGTCAAGAGGTATTTTACGTTATGTCACTGATGCAATTGTTAGTCAGGATCTCATGGTTGTCGCTCATGTATAACCTGAGACTTGAACGCACACTAATAGCACTGACGGTCATACATCGGGAAATGTGAGGAGGCATAAGAATGAATTGTGATAATAATCACAGAAATGAAGAATTCATTGTTACCTTTGATAAAGGCAACAAGCAAGACAATTCAAGACGAAAACACGATAATTTTCCTATAGAGGTAGAATCCTCCGTAGAGCAGGAGACACACTGTATCACAAATAATAAGTCGGCTTCCGGTATAGTAACACATGACTATGATGCCGATTATATTTGTGGTTGTGGTGAAATTATGTGTCCTGGTTGCGGTCATGACCTATAACAAACATTTTTGCAAACTGATACCTGATCAGGTACAAGCCTGTTGATTATTATGCTGAATATTTCATGTTATAAAACCATCGATATAAACATTAACAAGAAAAAACATATATTGTTTATCTGAACATTTATCGATGGAAAACCAAAGGGGAAAGTATGTATCTTACGAAAAAGATTATAATAAGTATGATGTTAATATTAACATCCGCTGCATTTTCATCAGATCCACCTCCCCTTCAACAATCGTTAGAAAAAACAACCTATTTTTCTATAGGTATGAATGGGTTTTGATCTTACCCACCAATAGTAGACACAGGACTAAGTGAGTAAACTCTCAACCAGAGGTGACTCATGACAAAACCAGTATCAATCAGCAAGAAGCCCCGTAAACAACATACGCCTGAATTTCGTAACGAAGCCCTGAAACTCGCTGAACGCATCGGTGTGGCCGCCGCAGCCCGTGAACTCAGCCTGTATGAATCTCAGCTTTATGCCTGGCGCAGTAAACAGCAGCAACAAATGAGTTCGTCAGAGCGCGAAAGCGAACTGGCCGCTGAAAATGTCCGCCTTAAATGACAACTGGCGGAGCAGGCTGAGGAACTGGCCATCCTCCAAAAGGCCGCGACAACTTCGCGAAGCGCCTGAAATGAAGTATGTCTTCATCGAAAATCATCGGGCAGAGTTCAGCATCAAAGCGATGTGTCGTGTACTTCGGGTTGCCCGCAGCGGCTGGTATGTCTGGCTCTGGCGTCGTCACCAGATGAGCCTGCGCCAACAGTTTCGGCTCACCTGCGATGCCGCTGTCCATAAGGCATTCTTTGAGGCAAAGCAGCGATACGGTGCTCCCCGCCTTGCTGACGAAATGCCGGAGTTCAATATTAAAACCATTGCCGCCAGCCTGCGTCGTCAGGGGCTGCGGGCGAAAGCCAGCCGGAAGTTCAGCCCGGTCAGCTACCGTGCACATGGCCTGCCCGTATTGGAGAATCTGCTGGAGCAGGACTTCAGCGCCAGCGGCCCGAACCAGAAGTGGGCGGGTGACATCACGTACTTGCGTACCGATGAGGGCTGGTTGTATCTCGCAGTAGTCATCGACCTGTGGTCACGCGCCGTCATTGGCTGGTCGATGTCACTGCGAATGACAGCACAACTGGCCTGTGATGCACTGCAAATGGCGTTGTGGCGGAGAAGACGCCCGGAAAGCGTCATTGTTCATACGGACCGTGGTGGTCAATACTGTTCAGGGGATTATCAGGCGCTGCTGAAGCGACACAACCTGCGTGGCAGTATGAGTGCGAAAGGCTACTGTTATGACAATGCCTGTGTGGAAAGCTTCTTTCATTCGCTGAAGGTGGAATATATCCACGGGGAACGCTTTAGCAGCCGGGAAATAATGCGGGCAACGGTGTTTAATTATATCGAGTGTGATTACAATCGCTGGCGTCGTCACAGTGCCTGTGGCGGTCTCAGCCCGGAACAATTTGAAAACCATAATCTCGCTTAGGACCGTGTCCACATTACGTGGGTAGGATCATATTACCTGTATGAAACTCACATCCCACGGTACGGATCACGGTCACGCCTATCAACTCATGCTGGGCAGCGATGTTAAATTGCACACCATTCCGATGAGATACCCTGACTGACCTTGAACAAAAGGTTTACGCTACTTTGTATTATGTTGTTCACTGGTGAATACTCCCTTAGCAAGGTACCCATAACTCAGGGAGGTAAAAGTACAATCAGGGCTGGCAGCACTGCATGTGCTCTCCGGGGGTTTACCAGAACATTTTCTCATTTAACGCAACATTGTGAACAGCGAAGACGTTTCTGGCAAGAACGATACCAATGATAGTCATAATGAATTCCTCAAGAACTATTGATGACTTTAGCATCATCTCCACAGACATATTATAAAATATGATTTAGCATGCATCCGATTATTGATTAGCGCCCTATCGTGTTCTTTGGAAATTAACTTTTTATCATAGTCTTAATTACTCTTTTTAAGCCAACAGAGACAAAATAGCACCGCAACCATGTCACAGATGACACCTACGCAAGTACAGTATCATTTGCCAAGAAGGGCTAGGAAATGAAGCATAAGAGCTAACTGGTTTGACAATATACATACACATAGGCCCCACAGATAATACCCTGGAAGATACATCCATTGGAGATGGTATATTAGAAATACTGCAACTCCTAATAAAAATATTAATGTCAGAGTGATAACACTTCTGCCATTCATGTCATATTTTATTTCCCTTCCAACAATGAACTGTACAGATAAAACATCTGTTTCTTTGATGCCCAGATTGGGTGTATTAAGATAAATAATTTCATTTTTCCCTTAAAAAATGATACTGAATAGTTGAAATTAAAGTTGTGCTGCCAGAGTTGATAATAATTGTTCTGTCTGTTGCCATGAAAGACACTCATCAGTAACAGACTGACCATACTCTCGCGGAAGGCTGTCTGATTGTTTTCCACCTTGTAAAAAGCTTTCCAGCATAATTCCAGCTACATATCCCGGCATCTTTTTCCGATTATCAATGACTTCACGAGCAACAGAGATTTGCCGTTCAGCCACTTTACCACTATTACCATGGCTACAGTCAATTATCAGACGATGATTGATACCTTCATCATGCATTAATTTCACTGCCTTCGTTATATCCGACAAACCATAGTTCGGCTCTCTACCACCACGTAATATGAGATGTCCATGTGGATTGCCATCGGTTAATAGGGTAGATATACATTTTGTTAAAGATGTCATATATACAACATGTTGTTCACGGGCTGCAAGAATAGCATCAATAGCTAAGTTAATATTTCCATCAGTGCTGTTTTTAAATCCAACAGGACAATGTAAACCAGACGCAAGTTGACGATGCGTTTGTGATTCAGTAGTTCTGGCACCAACAGCCCCCCAACATATTAAATCAGCAATATAGGGAGTAAGGAAAGGATCGAGGAATTCTGTAGCGGTTGCGACACGCATTGTTGTGATTGAGGACAAACACTGGCGAGCATATCGTATCCCTTTCTCAACATTATAGCTTCCATTTAGATCAGGATCGTGCATTATTCCTTTCCAGCCTTTACGAGTTCGAGGTTTCTCAAAATAAGTGCGCATTACAATGTACATTTGCGATAAGTACTTATTCTGTAATACGGACAATCGTTTCGCATATTCAACGGCAGCCTGAACGTCATGGATTGAGCATGGACCAACAATCACAAGCAAGCGAGGATCTTTTCCCAGCAAAATATTCGCTATAATCTCTCGTTGCAGAGAGATCCATGTTACGGTTTCTTCTGATACTGCGATTTCTTTATGAATCTCGCCCACAGCAGGTAAACTGCTAAGCAACTTCCCTCGGTAGATTGATTTACTGACTGACTGCATTGTATCTCCTGAAAGTTCTATTCTTAACCATCTATTGCACACACTAATTGATAATGATAATCATTTAATGCATGTTTGACAATACAGGATGTTCCGTAACCATTTCTGCGATAACTCACGTTAAGCCTTTTCACCTTGAAATCACTTGTTTTCCGTAAGGTCCTACAGTTGAAGAAAATTGAATCTATAAATCTGTGATTTCTTGCGTGACAAACTCGCACGATACGCTTTTTGGATTACCTGAACTTTAATTCCCCGATGAGCACTCTCCTGCGAAAATATTGCATTTGCCAGAGCTCAGCGGCGGTCTCATAACCGTCTTGGTTTTGCCATTCAGCTTGCACTTGTCCGTGCTCTCGGTCGCACACTGCGTACAGAAAAGCTCCCCCCGAAGGCTGTTATCACAATAGTGGCGGAACAACTGGGTATTGACCTTGCCGTTTTAAAGATTAATGTCACGAACGGTGCAAAAGTGGTTCTTCTGCAACCTGAGTGGAAGAAAATGGATGAAACTTTCTGGTGAACAAAGATCTAAGCTGTTTTAAGTTTTGGGCAACTCAATGCACTCTCTTAAGACACTTCTACAGTTACCTTGCGGATGGCGATGCAGTCGACAAATTATTAGCTCTGACGGTATAACCCTCCATCTCCACGGAAAACGAAAAACTGCACAATGTCCTGAATGCTTTAAGCGTAGCGACTCTGTTCATAGTTGTCGTCGGCGCCGGATACAGCATCTACCCTGCTAAGGGCATACGCTATGGCTTGTATTTTCCGTCCGCCACTGGTACTGCCGTAACCCGGCTTGTTCACGTAAAATTTTTGCCGGGTCGCTTGCTCCCTTCGCCGGTTCACACCAGCAGTCTTCACAGGCGTTACAAAATTTACAACGTCAACTGGGATTAATAGCCGGAGGTGAGGCCGGGAAACGGGTTGCAACGGCAGTGGGTCTCCGTTGCAGTGCTGATACTCTTCTTCGCAGGGTTATCAATACCCCGGAGACGAAACAGTCAGGCGCGCCTCATGTCGGTATTGATGAGTGGGCGTGGCATCGGGGCCACCGTTACAGTACGTTAATCGTCAATCTTGATACTCACCGTCCCCTCGTCCTGCTTCCCGGCCGTGATCAGCGTACGCTGGCGACCTGGTTCAGAAAATATCCGGAAATACAGGTTGTCTCGCGTGATCGCAGTGGAGTCTATGCAACAGCAGCACGTGAAGGTGCACCTCAGGCCAGACAGGTGGCCGATCGATGGCACCTGCTAAAAAATATTGGCGATGCGCCTGAACGAATGATGTACCGACATATGCCTCTGATACGTCTTGTTGCCAGTGAGTTGTCACCAAAGAAATCACCTGATCCAGAACCATCTGTGCCTGCAGCATCGCTCCGTCGTCCGGAACACCTAAAACAGCAACCCCGCAAAAAACGGCATCAGCGTTGGACAGAGGTTATGGCCCTGCATAACAAGGGATGTAGTTTCAGGGAAATATCCCGTATTACAGGCCTGTCGCGTGTGACAGTCAGTCGCTGGGTACGTTCAGGAACATTCCCTGAAATGTCAACCCGACCTCCAAAGCGAGGGCTTCTGGACCCATGGAGGGAGTGGTTAAAAGAGCAACGAGAAAGTGGGAATTATAACGCCAGCCGGATAATGGCGGGAAATGGTGGTCCGGGGGTTTACAGGCAGTGAAACCATTGTCAGGGATGCTATTGCCAAATGGCGTAAAGGCTGGAACCCACCGGTTACTACTGCCGTCAGACTTCCTTCAATGTCCCGGGTAAGGCGCTGGTTGATGCCCTGGAGAATAATCAGGGATGAAGAAAATTATGCTTCCCGATTTATTAGTCTGATGTGTGAAAAAGAACCGGAGCTGAAAATAGCGCAGCAACTGGCACTCGAGTTCTACCGTATTCTGAAAACCCAAAATAAATCACAGCTAAGTAGCTGGTTCACTCGAGTCCACGAAAGCGGTTCAGCAGAATTTCGGCGCGTGGCGGCGGGGATGGAAGCTGATGCTGCAGCTATATGTGAGGCAATCAGTAGCCGCTGGAGTAATGGTGTTGTCGAAGGTCATGTAAATCGCCTGAAGATGCTAAAACGCCAGATGTATGGTAGAGCCGGATTTGAACTACTCAGGCAGAGGGTCATGAGTCCACTGGCATGAAAATCTCCACCCAAGTTGCGGAAGAGCCACTTTTCATCCGTCGTTGACAAATAGCCGTTCAAAGTTGCACGAGGAATCTTTATGGATTTGTGGTTGCTCGCGAATGACGAAAGCTGTCTGCGCCATCAGGCCTTCTGGCATAGCTGGCAGGGGCCGCTTGTTGAAAGGCAACAAAGTAACAACATCACTCTGACTGATGTGTTGGAAGGCGTACATGCATATCTGCAAGGGCATCTTGATGACTTTGAAATACAGGAAGCCTTTGTCACCAAAGAATTACCGCTAAAGCTCGCACAGTTGCGTGAACGCTGGGAGCGTTACGTGGTACTCAATGCTGAATTGGCAGCAAGAGGGCGCGGGGGATTTGAACGTAATCGCCGTGATGATTAGCCTCCTTTGGGCTGAAAGATTTGCGCATGTGCAAATCACCGGAGCACACGCTAATAAGTCGTTCAGAAAGTGAGCTCCAAGCCACTCTGAAAATTACCCGTACCATGCTGCAGAACGGCATTGACCGTAATAGCGTCATAAAGACTGAAGACGACCTGGCGCAGATCCACCACTAATCCCCCTCTCCTGGACTCCTTGTCCGGCCATCACCGAATATTGGAGGGGCAGGGAGGTACCATATTCTGGGGCTCAGCCTACCCCCAATATCTTTATTCCCCCGCAACGTTCCCCGTCACTGTCAGCTCTCATAACCATCGAGATAAACCGCTGAAATGGTGTCAGCCAGCAGCCTGGATTTTTTTGGGGTAAGGTCTTTGCTGCGGTAATCGGTACCCGCAAATTGAGTTGTGCCCCGGAGTGAGTTTAAAAATTCCTGGCTGTGAAACTGCTGAAGGCGTTGTTGCACATCACTCCATGATTTTCCTGTCGCTTTATCTTTAGCTCCCATATCCCAGAACTGCCGAAAAAAAGCACCATCATTCGTGTTGTGTCGGCCTTCTGGGTGGAAAAGTTAGGATCAAAACCGTCATCTGATGCATAAACGTAATGCCGGGTATGTTGTTCCATACTGCCCTTTGGCGTGCAGGCTGTCAGGACCGTTGCCGCTGTCAGCAGGGCGATAAGATACAGTGTGCTACCGGAACGACTCATGAGTGTCTCCTTACCTTTATATCTTTTTACTCAGTGAGTTATATAACCGCTGACTATCTTATCATCAGTTTCCAACTGTGTTTAGTGGCTGAGCCGTACCAGAATCACCTGTTTTTCTGCTGTAGTGCCGGTCTCATCCTGCAGTGACTCCCGTTCTGCCTGCATTCCTTATTTACCGTATGTCCGGCTCAGTTAACCGGATTCAAATTCCCGGTATCCCTCTCGTCCGGACCGGTAGCAGACAAGCCCTGGCCTCCTGTAACAATAAAACGGTGAACTCAATCTGACCGTCATTTTCAGCAACTCCATACCCTCCCCAACGGGGCTCATATCATGGTCCCGGAAAACGGTAACGTCTGGCCGGTTTTGCGGTATCTGGCGGGACTGTCGAATTGTGAGTAGTTGTTTTTTGATCGTTTTCACAAAAATGAAAATCCACAGGGTTGACAGGGAAAACGCAGCGGCGTAATTTTTATGCTGTATATAAAACCAGTAATTATATATGCAGTACTTATTTTTAACTGATTGTTTTTAATGTCAAAGAGGATTTTATAATGGAAACAGCTGTAGCGTACTATAAAGATGGTGTTCCTTATGATGATAAGGGGCAGGTAATCATTACTCTTTTGAATGATAATCCAGACGGGAGTGGCTCTGGCAGCGGTGGTGGAACTGGAGGTAGCAACAGTGAAAGTTCTGCAGCCATTCATGCCACAGCTAAATGGTCTACTGCTCAATTGAAGAAAACGCAGGCAGAACAAGCTGCCCGGCCGTGCTTGCTGGAACTACATTAGGTATCTGGGGGATTGCTATTTATTGATATATTTACGTCTGGATAACGTAAATGATTGCGGTATACAGGCCAGGCAGTCAGGTTTTCAGCCGTGCCTGTTCCTGCAGCAGTTCCAGATGATATGCAGCAATAGCGTTTACCACCCCTGCCGTCATCCGTGCGTCAGCGATCGCTGAGTGTGCCTGCCCTTCCCAGTTCAGTCCGGTCTGGCTGGCAGCACAGGCCAGTGAAATAGTGCCATAGCGGTTGGAGGCTCCATAATATCCTGCAGCCAGCTCCATCACACAATATACCGTCAGTTCTTCCAGCCAGTCAGCCGGATCGCTATGTGCGGCAGCAGTCTTTTTCAGAATGCGGATGTCGAACCGGGCATTAAAGATAATTACTGGTCGGTCCCCGATTGCATGACGCAGTTGCCGCACCACATCAGTCCATGATGGTGCTCCGCAGAGTGCCTGCTCACTGATACCATGCACGGCGGCGGCCTGCGTCCCGATGACGACCGTGGGCTTCAGTCTGGTTTCAAATACCACCTGACCGACCGCATATCTCGGCCATGAAGGCTGGTATCTCAGTCCATTCTGGTCGTCGGATCGAAAAAGGAGAGTGGGAAAACAACAGTGTTCGGCACTGGCGCACACGCAAAGCTTCCTCTGGAAGCTATGTGGGACAGCATGCTTGTTCCTCTGTTGAAAGAGAGGCCGGCTCTGACACCAACAACTCTGCTGGAGATGCTACAGGATAAATATCCCGGCCAGTATCCCAACAGCCTTCGAAGAACAATGCAACGGCGGGTTCGCGAATGGAAGCTACAGTATAGTGCAGAGCAGGAGGTCATGTTCCGCCAGCGACATCAGCCCGGTCTGCGAGGCCTGTCGGACTTTACTGAACTGAAAGGTGTAGTTGTCACCATCGTCGGTAAGTTGTATCACTTCCGTCTGGAATGGAGCCACTGGAGCTGGATGCGGGTTGTGCTGGGTGGTAAGAGCTTCTCTGCTCTGGCTGAAGGTCTGCAGGAAGCCCTCGGACAACTGGGCGGAGATGGACGCCGCGAGCTGACTGAGCGTTATACTGCTATCTGTCAGCACTACGGAATGCAGGGCGTACATAATAATTCCGGTCGGGGCCACGAAAATGGCTCGGTTGAAAGTGCCCACGGGCATCTGAAAAGGCGTATCTGTCAGGCGCTGATACTGCGGGGCAGTAACGACTTCAGCACCATAGAAGAATATCAGGCCTTCATCACTCAGCAGGTTATGCGGCACAACCGTAACAATCATGATCTGATCAAGGAAGAACGTCTTCATCTGAAACCGCTGCCGCTTCGTCGCAGTGCTGACTGTGAGGGTTAGCCGCAGCAGTACCATCAATGTGAAGCACATCGTCTACAGCGTACCTTCCCGGCTTGTAGGTCAACTGTTACGGGTCCGGTTATGGGACGATCGTCTGAGCCGTTACGTTGGCAGCAGCGAGGTCATGAGCTGCCCTCGTGTCAGACCAGAAAAAGGGAAGACGCGGGCCCGTCGTATCGACTTCCGACATGTGATCGACAGTCTGGCAAAAAAGCCCGGTGCGTTCTGCCATGCAACGCTGAGAAATGACATCCTGCCAGACGATGAATTGCGGAGGCTGTGGCGTCGCTTATGTAATCATCTGGAGTCCGACATGGCAGGAAGGCTGATGGTACATGCCCTGAAACTGGCTGCAGGATACGACGATATCTCAGTCGTGGCAAAAGGTATGGAGCAGATGTTGAATCCCCCGGGAAACGTGGATCTGCACCGGCTGATGCGCTTCCTGGGTATAAAGGAAAAGGCGTTGCCAGTAGTCAATGTGATACAGCATAACCTGAGCAGTTATGAGCAACTACTGCGTGGCAAGGGAGGTTCGCAGTGAGCAATATCCATCACCTTGAACGCAGCCTGCGTAAACTACGCCTGACACGAGTTGGAGCTGAATGGCACGCTCTGGAAAAACGAGCGCTGGCAGAAGGCCATACGCATCAGCGTATTGCTGGCTGTATTTCGAGTTATAAGGGCCATCTTCGTACCCTTCTTTCGACGCAATAACTTTCAGCCTTGCGCTAGCACACGCTGAACTACCCGCATTACCATTACTGCAGGCAGCAATAACCTCCTTATCACTGGCAATATCTTTTTCAAGCAATGCATCATATTTCTGCTGTACCTTTTCACGTTCTGCCGGATCTTTACTGTTTTTAAGCGTCTGTTTTGCTATCTCAAGTTCTGTCTTTTCAGACACGCTCAGGTAGTTATTCTCAACTAAAGCCCTTTGCCCTAAAAAGATATAACAAAACCCAACAAAAACCTAATATGCCCCCCCCCCAGACCACCCAACTGAGCAGCATAAACAATATCGCTCCACAAAACTTCAAAAATCCCGCTTTGAAACCATGCTAACGCTACAAACGTTAGTTTAGTTATTATGGCCGCTAAGATCATGCCAATAAAACACAATAAGAGAATTGAACTGCATATAATAAACTTACCTATTACCACTCGAAAAGAATATTTCATTTCTTGAGTTCCTCAGATACTTTATCTGTTACTTTTCCACCTAGCTCGGATCCTATAGAACCGCCAATATCTCCAGCAGTTCCAGGAATATTGCTCGGTTTCATGCCTTCTCGAATGATATCGTTACGATTTACTTCAGCATATTTTATCCATGTTGGATCGTACTTAGGATCCCAGCCATTTGTCACCCATTTTCCTACAGCATTCGTAATCTTATCTGTCCCCTAAGTAATACCTTTACCGATACCATACCCAGCAGCAGAACCGATACCATTTGAAATTGCACCAGACAGAGGATCTTTGTTGCCGATCCAGTTACCCAGCGCACCACCTGCAGCATTCCAGCCCACAGTCCCCGCCAGGCCATTACCCATGCTGAACACATTCCCCCAGCCTGCAATGGCTGCGTTTGCCGGATCTACAGTACCATCAGCCAGATAACTGATACCAGCATTCGCACTTGCTCCAAGTCCCCACATTACCTGAGCACTACCGGGGAGTAGTGCCACAGTACCTGTTGCCAAAGCCAGCCCTACAGCATCCCTCTCATTCATTGCTTTCTGGCAGGCGGCACCGGAAGAGTTTTCTGTACATGTCGCCATGTCGATACCATGCTGGCGTATCCACGCAGCATGAGCATATTCACTACCGCCAAGTAAATTATTCTCAACAACAAATCAACGATAAAAACGATTTAATATCAATATGATGAATAATAATCGTGACAACCATAAAAATATTAACCTTAGTTTTATTTTTAGGTTGAAAAAAAGCTCTCTTACAAAAATAATTTTTGTCTTACCATATTCCAGATTAGAAAAAAAACGACAGTGTATAAAAAATAAAACAACACCTAAAAACCATACTATATCGACCAAGTAATTCTTAACAAGTGGATTACGATTATGATCAAAAGCCAATCCAAATATAAAAACACAGATAACCGATAGTGCAGAGGCATTTGCTCTCATGTCAGAACTAAAAAATATATAATCAAAAAACAAAAAAGAGTCCCGGGCAAATTTTACACCACCGAGATCTTTATATATAAACAAAGCAAATAGCACTGTGAAGGAAAATATTGACAGCGCAAGCATCAATAAAAATAGTAAACTATAAAAATTATTTAAAATCATATCGATAAACCTCACTTGTTGAAGTGCCATTAACGTCAACGCCTTTAATTTCAGTTGCACTCCAACCCCAACTTGGGCCAAAACCAAAAGTGAAACTAACACCATCTTTACCCGTAGAAAGCCCCACTGCACCAACGCCAAAACCACCATTTATCGAATAATCGTTATCATTTGAATTTATTAATCCCGGGAAATACGGGCCAAAGGATAATCCGATCGAGGCTCCGCCATGAGCACCTATACTATAAATATCCCCTTGATTAACTGAAATATGATTGTCATCTATAGTTCCGCTTAAAGTATAACCCCGGATAAAGCTAACATCACCGCCAGCCTGAACTACCGGGTGTACTTTATATGTTGTCCCCCAAGAAGGCCCTTCACCAATAGCTATACGATTCATCCCTTCTTGAACCTGCTCCGGTGTCAGATTATTGTCCTGAGCATACTGATTCCACGAGGCTACGGCCTGTCCGTAATCCTGTGTTCCTGATGGCAGGATATTGTTCCAGCCATCACTGAGTGAGTTATTCTCAACAGCATTCTTCCCGCTTTGTGCTCCCACTGCTGCTGATGCGGTGCTGTTTCCGGTAAGACCGCAGGCCAGCCCTGCTGACACAGTTGCCAGCGTACTTATCGTCTGCTTCTGCTCTTCACTGAGGTCTGACTGCTTCACGCCAGGATACAGCATTCCGGTAATCGCTCTGGCTGCCAGCTCTCCCGTTGCTGCGCCTGCTGCACCGGCAGCGACATTATTACCCTGCATTGCCGCCACTGCGCCGCCCAGAATGGCGTGAGCAATGGCGTTTACTGCCGGGTCTTTTTCTGTTGATTTCAGCAGATGTGCCAGTTCCGGTGCTGAAGCTCCGGCCAGAGCACCTGCTAAATTACCCCCCGCCAGCCCCTGAAGCGCCGCTGTCGCGGCCTGGATACCCCGCTGAATTTCACTGCCGGTACCATACTTCGCCATTTCATTCCTGTAAGCCTGCGTGTCACGCAGTTTCGCAAGATATTCCTGGCGTTGTTTCTCTGTTGCATTAGCAGGAAGTGTTTCGCTGGTTGCTTCCTTCGCGGCCTTCAACGCATTCAGTTCTCCCTGTGTACGCGCAATATCCGCCACCTGACTGCCTATGTCACTGATAAGCCCCACTGTCTGCAGACGCCTCTGCTCCTTCTCCTTGTCAAATATCGGGCTGATACTGTCATTAGCGTGCGCAGGGTCACGGCTCAGGTTCGCCAGATTCTGCTTCTGATTGTCCCTGTCCCGGATGGTGATTGTGCCATCTGCCACTGCGGCCTGAGTCGTTCCTTCCGCATGTCCGCTGTGACCTCCGGCGGATATCATGCCACCCGGCATGTTACCCTGAAATTTATCCCCGAAGCTGCCACCACCGCTCAGACTGATTCCACTGTGACTGACTTTATAATCCGCTTCGTTGTGAAGGTCACTGAACCCCAGCGTTCCGGTATCCAGGTGGTTTTTATCCGGTGTGGCAGTGGAGGCAATCACCGCACCATCCAGTTGGGTATGTCTGCCCACTGTAATGTCGAAGCCACCATCACCGGCAAACATTCCGGTTTGTTCAGCAACGGAGTCAAAGCGGCTCTTCATCTTATCCCGGGAGGCAGCGATGTAACCTGAGCCGGTCATGGAGCCAAAGGTAAAACTGCCGCCGGCAGCCACGCTGGTCTGTTTACTGTCGTACTTACTGGTGTCCTGCTGGCTGCTTATCAGCAGGTCGTGGCCCACATCGGCGATAATCCTGTTGCCGTTGACCTGAGCACCGTTCAGTACCGTATCCCGACCACTGTTGATGGTGACGGTTTTACCGCTGTCTGTTGTGGTTTCAGTCCACTCAGTACCGTTACCTTTCTCGCTGCCTTTTGCCGCATTAACGCCGGCAAAGACGCTGATACCGGCACCGTTACCACCGGCACCGATACTGACACCCACGCCACCGCCACTGCTGCTGTTCCTGCCCGTTGTTTTTTGTGTGTTTGCGGCGCCACTCAACAGAATATCATTCGCGGCATCCAGGCTTGTGTTACCACCGGCCTTAAGCTGGCTTCCGGCAATCACAATATCTCCGCGGTTATCGCCCCTGTTTTTACCGGTTGCGACAACAGACAGATTATTCCCGGCATTCAGCGTACTGCCGGATACTGTGTCACTTTCAGAATGTTGTTGTGATTTCGATTTCTGGGTGGTGAGCGACAGGCTGACTCCCATCGCATTCGGGTCACCGGTTGCGGAGGCCATTGTCGCAGCCTGTCCGGCCTGCACACCAGACAGCGCTGTCTTTGTGGCCTGCAGGGCTTTCAGACGGCTGTCACTGCTCTCCTTCGTCTCCTGTGCACTGGTAACCGCATTATTGATGGCACTGCCCACCGTGCCGGAAAGGGCAACCGTCAGCCCGCTTTTCTTCTGCTCAAATTTTTCGTCCACAGTACGACGGTCATGCCCCGGGTCAACCACCACACTGTCACCGGTAATGCTGATATCCCGGTTCGCAATCACATCCGAACCGCTGATATGAGCCTGTTTGCCCGCGGTAATACTGACATTACCGGCAGTGGAGCCGATGGTACTGGCACTCTGACTCTGCGTTGTCCCGGCTTCGCGGCGGTCGTGCGATGTCTTACTGCTGCCAATGGTGAAACCAATACCGCCGGTACCCGTCAGACCGGATTTCTTCGTTTCCTTAAAGCGCCAGGACGTATCTGTACTGGTGGCAGCAAGAACATCAACATGATTACCCGCCGCCAGTGACACATCCCGGCTCAGCCACCACATCCGAACCCTCTACCGTCAGGTTATCGCCGGCGTTAACGGTCACGCGATTCCCCGACAGCAGAGAGCCCTTCTCACGGGTGACGCTGTCTTCCGTGATGGTCCGGGTGGTCTGATGGCTGAGGAGACGGTTGCGGGTTTCCCCTGATTCACTGTAGTGATAATCACTTTCCGTGGCAGTACCCAGTACGATGTCATGACCGGCATTCACACGGATATCGCCCTTTGCCGTTACAGCAGTCGCAACTGAGGTGATATCCCGTCCGGCAGTAACCGTGATGTCACCGCCACTGGTCATGTCTGTTCCCTGCTGCCGGACCGAATCATGAACCGTCTTCATGCTGAAAGTGCTGTCGTGGTCACCTGCGCCTGTGGACTCCGCAGCCATGTTCACATCCCGTCCGGCGCGGATATCCATACTGTTTTCAGCCGTAATACCGGCAGCCTGGCTGTTCACATCACGACCGGCGGAAAGCATCAGACTGTTCCCGGCAGTGACCGTGGGGGCCACGGCATGAGTTTCATACCACCCGGACCCGCCATAGCGACGACGTTCTCCGGCCTGTATCGCGTTCATGTTCAGGTCATTACCGGCGGACAGTAACACGCTGTCACCGGCAGAAACGGCGGCACCGGTGATACTGATATCCCCGGCTGCGCCCATAAACAGTGAGTCCGTTGCCCTGACAGCAGCCAGCGGACCGGTATCCGTTCCGCTGAAATGGTTATATCCGTTGTTCATCGCCCACTGTTCTGTCCGGGTTAGGTTACTGATGTTTCCGGTGGCGCTTTCCAGGGATACGGTTTTACCGCTGATGACTGAGCTGATATTGCTGATATCCCCGATGGCCTTCAGGTTCAGTGCACCACCGGCGTTTATCAGTCCGGCATTCAGGTTGTCGATACTACCTGTGCTGTCGAGCAGGAGGTCATTCTGTGCGTTGATGCTGCCGCCGCTGTTGGTAATATTGCCACCCGCAAGCTGCACGTTGTTCCCGCTGATAACGCTGCCATTATGAAGGGTGATATCTTCCGGAGACAGATACAGTTTCGGAACCATGACTGTCTGTCCGTTGATGGTGACGGACTCCCACCACAGTATGCTTCTGGTCAGTTGTGCAACCTGCCCGGCGGTCAGCGACACACCAAAGGTCAGTCCGAGCGCTTTCTGTTGTGCTGCCGCGCTGTCCATCAGGTATTTCATCTGCGTCAGGTCAGAGCCTGTGCCGTTGATATAACGTGAGCCCGTCTGGTTCAGTATGACGTTACTGACATACCGGGTATCAAAAGCCGCATCCCCCAGAAAGCGGTAATCTTTTTCCGGTTTCAGGCCAAGACGGTCAAGAATGTACGATGAGCCCAGAAACTGTTTTTCATCGATATACACCGGGTCTGTTTCACGTGGTGCCTCTCCGGGTTGCATCCTGAGCAGGTCATAAAGTCCGGCAAACAGACTGCTGTCCACCTTTCCGAAACCATCCAGTTTCGGGTTCACCGTAATCAGATACGGACTGTCCGGGTCCGTGGACGGGACAAAATAACCATTGTTACCGGATGGCAGGGGATAGCTGCTTACACTTGCCCCGTACAGCGACAGCGCACCCGGGATATCCTTCAGCGTATCCGGCAGCGCGTCATTCCATACAGGGCCGGTTATCCCGGTACCGCTTTCATTCAGCAGGGCTTCACCGCTCACCCCCTGACTGACCGTCGGTGGTGTCAGGGAGTTCAGCGAAGGCACCGTTATCGTGTTACCTGAACCACCTGCCCGGGGCATGACAGTGGTATTACCGGTGTCAGTGGCAAAGCTGGCAGACACATCACCGGCAGCGCTGATAACCGCACGGTACTGACCTACCGGAGAGGTGCCACTGGCTTCTGTCGCATCCGGCGAGACCTGGCGATAGACCCTGTACCATGGCTCAGTAAACCACGCTTTGGGGAGTGAGTCGGAGGCAAGCCGCCAGACCGTTTCCTTTCCGGTGGTCCCCTCCTGCCAGCCCTGATTGTTCAGTGTGTCGCCACTCAGGGTCATACTGCCACCGGCGAGAATAAACGATGCCTCATTATCCAGTCGTCCTGCACGGATATGCATATCAGCGCCGCCGGATATCCTGGCAGCATGGCCGGTGGCACTGACTGTCACCGTATCCGTATCTCCCGTACGGATACGGTATTCATCAGGTACCGTGGCACCCTTACCCCAGTACACGGCCAGATATTCCACACCATCATGCCGGACAACACCCCACCACCGGTTATTTTCCGGAACCGGTGAAATCACCCCGCGGCTGCTGCCCGGAATGACCTCATGGCTGGCCGAAATGGCATCCCATGAATTCAGCAGATGCGCCGTATTCATGGTGATATCGCCACGCATGGTTTCAATATTACCGGAACGGTTAATGATTTCGCTGTTTGCCGTCCCGCTGCTGTCCTTCTGTACCCACAGACTGTTGTCGGCCAGGATATCACCATGCTGGTTATGCAGACGGTCTGTAAACAGCTTCAGGTTATTCCCCGCATAAATCAGCGCACTGTTCAGCAGGGTACCGGCCACCCGGAGACAGCATGGCTGCCGGAGACGAAAATGCGGGGATAAAAAAACCAGAAAAAACGGAGAGGGAGAGATAGCATATCCACGGAGAGCCGCGCCGGAACATATCACAACAGGGGACAGACAACGCACGGGATAAAAGGGACGTTTTCGTCAGAATGTTGTTCTGCCGGCGCTGCATGTTCTCCCCGTATTCTGGCCTGTGTGATGCCAGTGTAAATTCATGTCAAAAAGTGTCAGCGAGAAAATTTACACCTGAAAAAGTCTGTCATGAAACAGTTTTATGACAAGACATCAAAAAAATGTCAAAAACGTGATCTTTCTTCAGCTTTTCAGAATATTGAGTACCAGGAAGTCAATATCAATTCTGGGACACATATGCATTTACCATTAAAACCGGGCACAACAAGCTGTTCAGTCTCAATCCATACCCCGTGTTTTATCAATATCAGAATAAGAATATCTGCGGATAAATAAAAAAGGAATGTCGAGGGAGCTTACCGCAGAGGGCTCTCCACCTCACAAGCCATTTACAAAAATGATACCGGCATATCTTTGGTCCCTGTCACAACCAGACATTGACAATCCAATATAACCCCAAATATATTTCGGGTAAGAAGTCTGGGATTTATACAGATATACTGTCTGTTATTACTATTTAATTATATAATTGTATTGCATACATAAGAGGCACTAATGAAACGTTATATAAAATGGTTTGCCATCACAATTTTTATCAGTATGTTGAGTGCCTGTGTCCGTACGGCCCCAGTGCAACAGATAAGCACCACTGTCAGTGTGGGTCATACTCAGGAGCAGGTTAAAAATGCCATTTTGAAAGCAGGTGCGCAGCGCAAGTGGATTATGACGCAAGTGTCCCCTGGAGTTATTAAAGCTCGCTATCAAACACGAAATCACGTTGCAGAGGTTCGTATTACATATACAGCTACCTACTATAACATCAAATATGACAGTAGCCTGAATCTGCAGGCTTCTGATGGAAAAATTCATAAAAACTATAACCGCTGGGTGCGTAACCTGGATAAAGATATACAGGTTAACTTATCTACAGGAGCAACGTTATAGTGATGCTGATATCGGGCTGGAATGGCCCGATAGTATTTAACTTTCTCTATAAGAATGGTTATATATGTACGAACAGGACACGCTCAGCGCACTGGATGCCATCACCGAAGCACAGCGGATTGCCTTTGCTCCTATGCTTTTCCAGGCAGCTTTGTGCCTGCGCAATGCAGGAATATTAGATTATTTGGATCAACAGGGTAAACAGGGAGCTCCCCTTAATGCGATTACTGAGCACACAGTCCTGAATGAATATGCCGTGGGTGTGTTACTGGATATGGGCTTAAGCGGGCGAATTATTACCTGTAAAGAGGGAATTTATTACCTGGCGAAAATCGGTCATTACCTCCTGCATGACACTATGACTCGCGTGAATATGGATTT
Source organism: Escherichia sp. E.sYA108 (assembly GCF_011754335.1). Lineage (NCBI taxonomy): Bacteria > Pseudomonadati > Pseudomonadota > Gammaproteobacteria > Enterobacterales > Enterobacteriaceae > Escherichia > Escherichia sp. E.sYA108. The sequence continues at coordinate 3,169,531 of NZ_JAAQVZ010000001.1, forward strand.
CACCCAGGATGTCTGTTACCAGGGGCTCTTCTTCCTTGCCGATTCACTCAATGAAGGAAAACCTTCCGGGTTAAAAGTATTTGGCGACTGGCCGACGATATATCCGGCACTTTCGCAATTACCAGACGCCGCACGTGATAGCTGGTTTGCGTTTGATCATTACTATTCAGATGGCGCATTTAACGCCGCACTGCCTTATGTATTCGCCAACAACCCCACAACCTTGTACGATGTGGGTGGCAATACGGGTAAGTGGGCTTTGCGCTGCTGCAAATTCAATGAAAACATCGCCGTTACGTTATTAGATCTGCCACAACAAATCGTACTGGCGAAAGAAAATATCGCGAATGCAGGTTTTTCTGATCGCATAGATTTCCATGCGGTGGATATGCTAAGCGATGCACCATTACCAGGCGAGGCTGATATCTGGTGGATGAGCCAATTTTTAGACTGTTTTTCACCCGAACAAATAATTAGCATACTCAGCAAAATTGCCAGCGTAATGAAGCCTGGCGCAAAACTTTGCATCATGGAGTTGTTCTGGGATGCACAGCGGTTTGAAGCGACATCGTTTAGCCTGAATGCATCCTCACTTTATTTTACCTGCATGGCAAACGGTAACAGCCGTTTCTATAGTGCAGAGAAATTTTACGACTATCTGAATAAAGCAGGATTCCAGGTAGCAGAGCGTCACAATAATTTAGGCGTTGGGCATACACTTTTGATATGCCAAAAGAAATAATCGTCACTTAATAATTTTGGTTTACCGCGGGCGCGCGTTGATGAAATTTGCATTAAATATTACCAACTGGCAGGCACTGGCGCCTGGACTTAGCGATGTGCAGCAATGGCAAGCATGGTCGCGCCAGCCGTGGGCGATTGACCCTGCCGCGCCGTTGGCAAAATTAAGTGAACTGCCAATGATGACCGCTCGTCGTCTCAGTTCAGGCAGCAAACTGGCTGTTGAATGCGGTCTGACAATGCTACGCCGCCATCAGCCAGACGCTGTTTTGTATACCAGTCGTCATGGCGAACTGGAGCGCAATTACCGCATTGTTCATGCACTGGCAACCGAACAGGCGCTTTCTCCGACGGACTTCGCGCTTTCCGTACACAACTCTTCCGTGGGTAACCTGACCATTGTGGCCAAACAGCCGATCGTTTCGTCATCGCTTTCGGCTGGTCGCGACAGTTTCCAGCAAGGTTTGTGTGAAGTGCTTAGCCTGCTACAAGCGGGATACCAGCGCGTGTTGATGGTCGATTTTGATGGCTTTCTACCTGAGTTTTATCACCCGCAACTGCCCGCAGAAATGCCTACCTGGCCGTACGCCGTCGCGCTGGTGATTGAAGCTGGCGATGACTGGCAATGTGAAACGCAGCAAGCCATTGCGGTAAATGAAACAACACTGCCGCAAAGCATGTTGTTTTTACAGCACTATTTACAAAATGCAGATGCTTTTTCACTGCCTGGCGAGCGCGTGCAATGGCGCTGGAGCCGCAGATGAGTAAGCTGATGTCGCGCCTGGGATGGGCATGGCGACTGGTCATGACCGGGTTATGTTTTGTCCTGTTTGGTCTCGGCGGCCTGCTGCTTTCAGTCGTGTGGTTTAACATATTGTTAGTTTTAGTGTGGGATACTTCCCGCCGCCGTCGTTTGGCACGTCGCAGCATTGCCGCCAGTTTTCGCCTGTTTTTAACTGTCGCGAAAGGGCTTGGCGTGCTGGATTATCGTATTGATGGCGCTGAAATTTTACGTCAGGAACGCGGTTGCCTCGTCGTAGCCAATCATCCCACGCTGATCGATTACGTGCTGCTGGCATCAGTCATGCCAGAAACTGACTGCCTGGTGAAAAGCGCGCTGTTAAAAAATCCTTTTCTTGGCGGCGTCGTGCGAGCGGCAGATTATTTAATCAACAGCGAAGCAGAAACCCTGTTACCCCGCTGCCAACAGCGACTGGCACAGGGTGACACTATCCTGATTTTCCCCGAAGGCACACGAACGAAGCCCGGTGAAAAAATGACGTTACAGCGCGGTGCAGCGAATATTGCCGTGCGCTGCACCAGCGATTTACGCATCGTGACGATCGGCTGTAGCGAGCATCTGCTGGATAAACAAAGTAAGTGGTATGACGTCCCGCCTGCCAGGCCGTTTTTTACGGTTGAAGTCCATGGGCGGGTAGAAATCAATAAATTTTACGATGCAACTTCACAAGAGCCGACGCTGGCTGCAAGACAGTTAAACCGGCATCTTTTGCTTCAATTACAGCAAGGTTGTTTACCTCTATCAGGAATAAATAATGCAAGCGCTTTATCTGGAAATTAAAAACCTCATCATCAGCACCCTCAATCTGGACGACTTGACTCCTGATGATATTGATATCAATGCGCCACTGTTTGGCGACGGTTTAGGGCTGGACTCTATCGATGCACTGGAACTGGGACTGGCAGTAAAAAATGAGTACGGCATCGTGCTCTCTGCGGAAAGCGAAGAAATGCGTCAGCACTTTTTCTCCGTCGCCACTCTGGCCTCTTTCATTGCTGCGCAACGTGCCTGAGGAAAACCATCATGACAGACCAACAAACCATTTATCAGGAAGTCTCAGCCCTGCTGGTTAAGCTGTTTGAAATCGATCCGCAGGACATCAAACCTGAAGCGCGACTGTACGAAGATCTGGAACTGGACAGCATCGACGCCGTTGACATGATTGTGCACCTGCAAAAGAAAACCGGTAAGAAAATCAAGCCGGAAGAGTTTAAAGCAGTGCGTACAGTCCAGGATGTTGTCGAGGCTGTAGAACGCCTGCTACAAGAAGGCTAATTTGATGTCGGGCATTCGCTCGCTACCGATGATTAAGTTGCTGACCGGATTATTGCTGCTCGTCTGGCCTTTTTTAATCTGGCTAGGTTTGGTGCATAACAGCCTGCACTGGCTGTTGCCGCTGATGGCGCTGTTGCTTTTATTGCGCCTGCGCCAGCCCCGTCGCCAGACGGGGCCGCTCCAGGTCGTCACAAAAATCGTTGCTGTTGTGGGCATTGTATTGTGTGTCTCCAGTTTTCTGTTGAAAACGTACCAGTTACTGCTGTTTTACCCGGTAGTGGTTAACGCAGTCATGCTGGCGGTTTTTGGCGGTTCGCTGCGGTCGACAATGCCGATAGTTGAGCGGCTGGCACGTTTGCAGGAGCCAGACCTCCCGGAAAAGGCCGTGCGATATACCCGCCGCGTAACGCAGGTCTGGTGCCTGTTTTTTATTTTCAATGGCAGTATTGCGTTATTTACCACCTTGTATGGCAACATGCCCTTGTGGACAGCCTGGAACGGTATCATTGCTTACCTTCTGATAGGTTTCCTGACTGCAGGGGAATGGCTGATACGTCGTAAGATGATCAAACGGAAAACACCATGAATCAGACTCTCTCTCTTTCACAGTGGTTGACAGCCTCTCGCCCTGTAACAACTCCTGTTGCCTGGCTTGGGGAATATACCTGGACACTGGGGCATCTGCGGCATGATGTAGCGCTTTTGATCGACCATTTACGCGACCAGCCAGGCAATCGCTGGGCACTTTGTTTTGAAAACAGCTATCTTTTTATTGTAGCGTTGTTGGCCACGCTACACTCAGGTAAAATCCCGGTAATCCCGGGCCATAATCGCGCCGCTTTGTTAAATGTACAACGCTCCTTGTTTGATTGCGTCCTGAGTGATAAAAGGCTGGGCTGGAACGGTCCACAGTTTGTTGTAAGCACATCTCACCAGATGACGACCAGCACGATAGCCTTTGATGATATTGCTTCTGACGCGTTTATTGAACTTTTCACATCGGGTTCAACCGGACAACCAAAACAAATTGCAAAACCTCTTATCAGCCTTGATCAAGAAGCAAACATGCTGGCAACTCACTTTGCAGACCGACTACTGGGCTGTCGTTTTGTAGCATCCGTGATGCCTCAGCACCTGTATGGGCTGACTTTCCGTATTTTTTTACCCATGGCACTTGGCCTGCCATTGCATGCCGCAATGCTCTGGTATTCTGAGCAACTTGCCGCATTAAGCCATACCTACCGCTATGCCTTTGTCAGCAGCCCGGCGTTCCTTAAGCGACTCGACCTTCATCTGACGCCTCCCCCAGTGGAAATGATTCTCTCTGCCGGCGGTATGCTACCATGGCAGGATGTAGAGAAAACTTCCACCTGGCTGAATATATGGCCCGATGAAATCTATGGTAGTACCGAAACAGGTATTCTCGCATGGCGTTACCGTCAACAGGATAATATCCCCTGGTTTACTTTTTCTGATGTTCATCTTTCACAGGAAAGTGAGGGGGTTCGTGTCTTTTCGCCACTAATCCCTGCTGAAGGATTGGTGCTTGACGATATGTTGCAATTCAATGAAAACGGTCAGTTCCACCTGATCGGACGACGTGGTCGAGTGGTAAAAATAGAGGAGAAGCGGATATCACTGGTTGAAATCGAACAACGACTTCTGGCACTTGACGGTATTATGGATGTCGCTGCAATACCATTAATACGCAATGGTCGCCAGGCTATCGGTGTCGTGGTTGTACCAAATAAAGAGGCCCGTCAAATATGGCAATGCTCCGGAGGGAAAACTCTGGAGTTGTCCTGGCGCAAAGCACTATTACCATGGCTTGAACCTGTTGCAGTACCTCGTTACTGGCGCATTATTGATGAAATACCAGTAAACAATATGAATAAGCGTGTCTATGCGCAATTACAGGAGTTATTTCATGATACGCCATGAAATTGAGCGCCATCTGGTTCAACCGCAGGAGATGGAAATCGTTCTATACCTTGACCCGATGCTCTACTGGTTTAATGGTCATTTTGCCGTACAGCCTCTGTTACCAGGCGTGGCCCAGTTGGACTGGGTAATGCATTATGCTACCACGCTGCTTGCTCCGGGCTGGCGTTTTCGTAGTATCCAGAATGTTAAATTTCTGGCGCCACTTATACCTGAGACGACTGTTACCCTGCAATTAACATGGCAGGAAACAAGTCAGGTACTCACTTTCTGCTATCAGCGTCACGACGGTGACGCCCGCCACACCGCCAGTAGCGGGAAGATCCGCCTATGTCGGTAAACTTTTCTCCCTGCGTGTTGATCCCCTGCTACAACCACGGCGCGATGATGCCGGGCGTGCTGGCGCGTCTTAAGCCATTTAATCTGCCCTGTATTGTGGTGGATGACGGCAGCGATGCCGCCACGCAACAGCAACTGGATAATCTGGTTAGCGAACAGCCTGGCGTGACCTTAATTCGCCTGGCAGAAAACGCAGGTAAAGGCGCAGCGGTGATGCGTGGCTTGCAGGCAGCGGCAGACGCAGGGTTCAGCCATGCGGTGCAAGTGGATGCTGACGGTCAACATGCGATTGAAGATATCCCCAAACTGCTGGCACTCGCTGAACAACACCCTGCGGCGCTGATCTCCGGTCAGCCAATTTACGATGACTCCATTCCCCGCTCACGGCTGTACGGGCGCTGGATCACCCACGTCTGGGTATGGATCGAAACGCTCTCCCTGCAACTGAAAGACAGCATGTGCGGTTTTCGCGTTTATCCGGTTGCGCCGACGCTGCAACTGGCAAAACGCGCCACCATCGGCAAGCGGATGGATTTCGACACCGAAGTGATGGTGCGCCTCTACTGGCAGGGAAATACCAGCTATTTCGTGCCGACCCGCGTCACCTATCCGCTGGACGGGCTTTCGCATTTTGATGCCCTGAAAGATAACGTCCGCATCTCGCTCATGCACACGCGTCTGTTTTTCGGCATGTTGCCGCGTATTCCTTCACTGCTGATGTGCCACTCTTCCAGCCACTGGGCGCGGCAGAGTGAAGTTAAAGGGTTATGGGGAATGCGCCTGATGCTGCTGGTCTGGCGTCTGCTGGGAAGAACGGCGTTTACCGCGCTGCTTTACCCGGTGGTGGGCGTCTACTGGCTCACCGCTGCTCGTGCGCGTAAAGCGTCGCAAGACTGGCTCGCCCGTGTGCGCCAACAACAACCACAGGCAGCAAAAATCAACAGCTATCAGCACTTTCTACGTTTCGGTAATGCCATGCTCGACAAAATCGCCAGCTGGCGCGGCGAGCTACAACTGGGGCGTGATGTGCTGTTTGCGCCAGGCGCAGAAGCGGCGCTTGACGTCCGCGATCCGCGCGGCAAATTGCTGCTGGCCTCGCATCTTGGCGATGTGGAAGTGTGCCGGGCGCTGGCAAAAATTCAGGGCTACAAAACCATTAACGCGCTGGTGTTTAGCGAAAACGCCCAACGCTTTAAACAGATAATGCAGGAGATGGCTCCTCAGGCAGGCATTAACCTGATGCCGGTAACAGATATCGGCCCGGAAACCGCCATCCTGCTGAAAGAGAAGCTGGATAACGGCGAATGGGTGGCGATTGTCGGTGACCGCATCGCCGTCAACCCGCAACGCGGCGGCGACTGGCGCGTCTGCTGGAGTCCGTTTATGGGCCAGCCTGCGCCTTTCCCACAGGGGCCGTTTATTCTCGCGTCTATTTTGCGCTGCCCGGTGAATCTGATTTTCGCCCTACGCCAGCACGGCAAGCTGCATATTCACTGCGAAACCTTTGCCGACCCGCTGCTGTTGCCGCGTGGCGAACGCCAACAGGCGCTGCAAAACGCTATCGACCACTACGCCGCGCGTCTGGAACATTACGCGCTCCAGTCGCCCCTCGACTGGTTTAATTTTTTCGATTTCTGGCAACTGCCGGAAATTCAGGACAAGGAGTAAAGGGTGCTTAACGATCCCCGATTTACCGCTGAAGTCGAGCTGACCATTCCCTTTCACGACGTCGATATGATGGGCGTGGCCTGGCACGGTAACTATTTTCGCTACTTTGAAGTGGCCCGCGAGGCGCTGCTCAACCAGTTCAATTACGGCTATCGGCAGATGAAAGAGTCCGGTTATTTGTGGCCAGTGGTCGATGCGCGGGTGAAATATCGCCACGCCCTCACCTTTGAGCAACGCATCCGCGTGCGTGCGCATATCGAAGAGTTCGAAAACCGTCTGCGGATTGGCTATCAGATTTTCGATGCCGAAACGGGCAAACGCGCCACCACCGGATACACCATTCAGGTCGCGGTCGACGAGCAAAGTCGCGAACTGTGCTTTGTCAGCCCCGATATTCTGTTTGAACGCATGGGAGTCAAACCATGAAATTTTTACCGCTGCTGGCGCTGCTGATTAGCCCGTTTGTGAGCGCCCTGACCCTGGACGATCTTCAGCAACGCTTTACCGAACAACCGGTGATCCGCGCCCATTTTGATCAAACCCGGACGATTAAAGATCTGCCGCAGCCGCTGCGATCTCAGGGTCAGATGTTGATCGCCCGCGACCAGGGGTTATTGTGGGATCAAACCTCACCGTTCCCCATGCAGCTATTGCTGGATGATAAACGCATGGTGCAGGTGATCAACGGTCAGCCGCCGCAAATCATCACGGCAGAAAACAACCCGCAGATGTTCCAGTTTAACCACCTGCTGCGCGCGCTGTTCCAGGCCGATCGCAAAGTGCTGGAACAAAACTTCCGCGTCGAATTTGCTGACAAAGGCGAAGGCCGCTGGACGCTGCGCCTGACGCCGACCACCACGCCGCTGGATAAAATTTTCAACACCATCGATCTCGCCGGGAAAACCTATCTGGAGAGCATTCAACTTAATGATAAACAGGGCGATCGCACCGATATTGCTCTTACCCAACATCAACTGACGCCAGCGCAACTGACCGATGACGAACACCAACGTTTTGCCGCCCAGTAAACGCCCCGCGCTGTTATGGGGGCTAGTCTGCCTGGTCATGGCGGCGGCGTTGCTGATCCTGCTGCCGCAATCACGGCTGAACAGTAGCGTGCTGGCTATGTTACCCAAACAGGTGATGGGCGATATTCCCCCAGCGCTGAATGACGGCTTTATGCAGCGTCTGGACCGCCAACTGGTGTGGCTGGTCAGCCCCGGTAAAGAGGCTAATCCCAGGGTCGCTCAGGAGTGGCTGACGCTGCTGCAAAAATCCGCTGCGCTCGGCGACGTTAAAGGACCAATGGATGCCGCCAGCCAGCAATCGTGGGGAGCGTTTTTCTGGCAGCACCGCAACGGCCTGATTGACCCCGACACCCGCGCCCGCCTGCAAAACGGCGGCGAAGCGCAGGCGCAGTGGATCCTCTCCCAGCTTTATTCCGCATTCTCCGGGGTAAGCGGCAAGGAGCTGCAAAACGATCCGCTGATGTTAATGCGCGGCTCGCAGCTGGCGATGGCGAAAAACGGCCAGCGTTTGCGGCTGATGGACGGCTGGCTGGTGACGCAGGATCCCCAGGGCAACTACTGGTATCTGCTGCACGGTGAACTGGCGGGATCGTCGTTTGATATGCAGCAAACCCACCAGCTCATCACGACCCTGAATACGCTGGAAAAGGATCTGAAAACGCGTTACCCACAGGCGCAGTTGCTCTCGCGCGGCACGGTATTTTACAGCGATTACGCCAGTCAACAGGCGAAGCAGGATATCTCAACCCTGGGCGTGGCAACGCTGCTGGGGGTGATATTACTGATTGTGGCGGTGTTCCGCTCTTTGCGCCCATTGTTGCTTTGCGTGATTTCCATCGGCATCGGCGCGCTGGCGGGAACGGTCGCCACTTTATTGATTTTCGGTGAATTACACCTGATGACGCTGGTGATGAGCATGAGCGTTATCGGCATTTCCGCTGACTACACGCTCTATTATCTCACCGAGCGGATGGTGCACGGCAACGACGTTTCGCCGTGGCAAAGCCTGGCGAAAGTACGCAATGCCCTGCTGCTGGCGCTGCTCACCACCGTGGCGGCATATCTGATTATGATGCTCGCCCCCTTCCCCGGTATCCGCCAGATGGCGATTTTTGCCGCCATCGGGTTGAGCGCCTCCTGTCTGACCGTCCTGTTCTGGCATCCGTGGCTGTGCCGTGGCCTGCCGGTGCGTCCGGTTCCGGCGATGGCGCTGATGCTACGCTGGCTGGCAGCGTGGCGGCGCAATAAAAAACTGTCGCGGGGTCTGTCCGTCGCGCTGGCGCTGTTTTCGCTGGCGGGGATGTCAATGCTACGCGTCGATGACGATATCTCGCAGTTACAGGCGCTGCCGCAGCATATTCTGGCGCAGGAGAAAGCCATTACCGCCCTGACCGGGCAGAGCGTCGATCAAAAATGGTTCGTGGTTTACGGCGACTCCCCACAGCAAACATTACGGCGACTGGAGAAATTTACCACCTCGCTGGAGAAGGCGAAAAAAGACGGGCTTATCAGCAAATACCGCACCATTCCACTGAACTCCCTTGCGCGGCAGGAGGAAGATTTACATCTGCTGACAACAGCGGCCCCGACAGTAACAAAAGCACTGCAAAATGCCGGGCTGACAACAGTGAACCCGGATCTCAACGCCATGCCGGTGAAGGTTGATGAATGGCTGGCAAGCCCCGCCAGTGAAGGCTGGCGTCTGCTGTGGCTGACGCTGGAAAATGGCGCAAGCGGCGTGCTGGTGCCGGTTGAAGGGGTTAAAAATAGCGCGGCGCTACAGGAAATCTCCAGCTATTACCCTTGTGGCATTGCCTGGGTTGATCGCAAAAACACCTTTGATGAATTGTTCGCACTTTACCGTTATGTGTTAACCGGCTTGTTGCTGGTGGCGCTGGCAGTAATTGCCTGCGGCGCAGTGGCCCGCCTCGGCTGGCGCAAAGGGTTTATCAGCCTGGTGCCTTCGGTGCTTTCGCTGGGCTGCGGTCTGGCTGTGCTGGCGATTAGCGGGCAGGCGGTGAATCTCTTTTCGCTGCTGGCGCTGGTGCTGGTGCTTGGCATCGGCATCAATTACACGCTGTTTTTCAGTAATCCGCGCGGTACACCGTTAACTTCCCTACTGGCGATCACGCTGGCAATGCTCACCACCTTGCTGACGCTGGGAATGCTGGTATTCAGCGCCACCCAGGCCATCAGCAGTTTTGGCATTGTGCTGGTGAGCGGTATTTTCACCGCCTTCCTGCTTTCGCCGCTGGCGATGCCCGATAAAAAGAGAACAAAAAAATGATCAAATCCACATTCTGGCGAGCGCTCGCCCTGACCGCTACGCTTATCCTCACTGGCTGTAGCCACTCGCAACCGGAACAGGAAGGCCGCCCGCAGGCGTGGCTGCAACCTGGTACGCTCATCACGCTGCCTGCGCCGGGGATTTCACCCGCAGTCAATTCCCAGCAACTGTTGACCGGCAGCTTCAACGGCAAAACCCAGTCTCTGCTAGTGATGCTTAATGCCGAAGATCAGAAAATCACCCTTGCCGGGCTGTCGTCGGTCGGCATTCGCCTGTTTCTGGTGACCTACGATGCAAAAGGGCTACGCGCCGAGCAATCCATCGTCGTCCCACAGTTACCGCCCGCAAGTCAGGTACTGGCTGACGTGATGCTCAGCCACTGGCCGATTAGCGCCTGGCAACCGCAACTTCCCACAGGCTGGACGCTTCGCGACAACGGCGACAAACGCGAGCTGCGTAACGCCAGCGGCAAACTGGTCACGGAAATCACCTATCTGAATCGCCAGGGAAAACGCGTGCCAATCAGCATTGAGCAGCATGTCTTTAAATACCACATCACCATTCAATACTTAGGTGACTGATATGATTTATATTTCCGCCGTCGGCATGATCAACGCCCTGGGAAATAACCTTGACGAAATCGCAACCAACCTGACTCGCGGTGTTGCTCCCGGAATGCGCCCGCGCGCAGGCTGGTTGCAGGGGCATCCGCAGGCGGTCCTGGCTGGCGTGGATGGCGAGCTTCCGCTTATCCCGGAAAAATTCGCTGCGCACCGCTCGCGCAACAATCAGATCCTGCTGGCGGCGCTGGCGCAGCTCCAGCCGCAGGTTGATGACGCTATAGCGAAATATGGTCGCGAGCGCATCGCGATTGTACTTGGCACCAGCACCTCCGGCCTGCATGAAGGCGACACGCACGTTAACCTGCGCACCCACGGGCAGCCGAGCACCACATGGCACTACGCGCAACAGGAACTCGGCGATCCGTCGCGTTTTCTCAGCCACTGGCTGGCGCTCGACGGCCCGGCCTATACCCTTTCAACCGCCTGCTCTTCCAGCGCCAGAGCGATAATCAGCGGGCGCAGGCTTATCGAAGCGGGGCTGGTCGATGCCGCCATTGTGGGTGGCGCAGACACCCTGAGCCGGATGCCGATTAACGGTTTTCACAGCCTCGAATCGCTGTCGCCAACCTTATGTCAGCCGTTTGGTCGTGACCGCGCAGGTATCACCATTGGTGAAGGGGCGGGGCTAATGCTGCTGACCCGGGAACCGCAGCCCATCGCGTTGCTGGGCGTTGGTGAATCGAGCGACGCTTACCATATTTCAGCCCCGCATCCGCAGGGCGAAGGAGCGATCCGCGCTATTAATCAGGCGCTGACCGATGCGCAGCTTACGCCGGATGACGTCGGCTATATCAACCTGCACGGCACCGCCACACAGCTCAACGACCAGATTGAATCAATGGTGGTTAACGCCCTGTTTGGCGAACGCGTACCGTGCAGCTCCACCAAACATTTGACCGGACACACGCTGGGCGCAGCGGGCATTACCGAGGCAGCAATTAGTATGTTGATTTTACAGCGTGATTTACCGCTGCCCGCTCAGGACTTCAGTCTGTCGCCGCGCGATCCCACGCTGCCACCGTGTGGCATTATCGAAAAACCGCAGCCGCTGGCACGTCCGGTGATCCTGTCCAATTCCTTCGCCTTTGGCGGCAATAACGCCAGCATTCTGCTCGGGAGGGTTTCGTGAGCCACTATTTATCCCCCGGCGCTTATCTGCCCCACGACGCGCCCATGTTACTGCTGGAAGACGTGGTGAGCGTCAGCGATGACAGCGCGGTGTGCCGCGTGACGGTTTCGCCCAGTAGCGTACTGGCACCGTTTCTCGACCCGGACGGCAATCTCCCTGGCTGGTTTGCCCTTGAACTGATGGCGCAAACCGTCGGCGTCTGGTCTGGCTGGCATCGCCACCAGCAGGGCAAAAACAGTATTGAGTTAGGGATGATACTGGGCGCGCGTGAATTGCTTTGCACCGCTGGCATTCTGCCCGCAGGCCAGACGCTGACTATTACCGTCAAGCTGCTGATGCAGGACGATCGCTTCGGCAGTTTTGAGTGCAGCATCAACGACGGCGAGGCGACGGGCCGCATTAACACCTTCCAGCCGACCGCGGAAGAACTTACCACCCTGTTTCAACAAGGAGCGTCCTGATGAGTCGTTCAGTTCTGGTTACCGGTGCCAGCAAAGGCATTGGTCGCGCCATCGCCTGCCAACTGGCGGCAGACGGCTTTAACATTGGCGTTCACTATCACCGTGACGCCGCGGGCGCTCAGGAAACGCTGAACGCCATTGTCGCCAACGGGGGTAACGGGCGTTTGCTCAGTTTCGACGTCGCAAACCGCGAACAGTGTCGGGAAGTGCTGGAGCACGAGATCGCGCAACATGGTGCCTGGTACGGCGTGGTCAGTAACGCCGGGATCGCCCGCGATGCCGCTTTTCCGGCTTTAAGCAATGACGACTGGGATGCGGTGATCCACACCAACCTCGACAGTTTCTACAACGTCATTCAGCCGTGCATTATGCCGATGATCGGCGCACGCCAGGGTGGGCGCATCATCACGCTGTCCTCGGTTTCCGGCGTAATGGGCAATCGCGGCCAGGTGAACTACAGCGCTGCCAAAGCCGGAATTATCGGCGCAACAAAAGCACTGGCTATCGAACTCGCGAAGCGCAAAATCACCGTCAATTGCATCGCGCCAGGGCTTATTGATACCGGGATGATCGAAATGGAAGAGAGCGCTCTGAAAGAGGCAATGTCGATGATCCCCATGAAACGCATGGGCCAAGCGGAAGAAGTTGCCGGGCTTGCCAGCTATTTAATGTCTGATATTGCGGGTTACGTCACCCGCCAGGTTATTTCCATCAATGGAGGGATGTTATGACACGTCGCGTAGTGATTACAGGAATGGGCGGCGTGACTGCCTTTGGTGAAAACTGGCAGGACGTTTCTGCACGCTTACTGGCGTATGAAAATGCGGTGCGCAAAATGCCGGAGTGGCAGGTTTACGACGGCCTGCACACCCTGCTTGGCGCGCCTGTTGATGATTTCACGCTGCCGGAGCACTACACCCGCAAGCGTATCCGTGCGATGGGCCGCGTGTCGCAAATGTCGACCCGTGCCAGCGAGCTGGCGTTAGAGCAGGCAGGGTTGATTGGCGATCCGATATTAACCAGCGGCGAAACGGGCATTGCATACGGCTCATCGACCGGCAGTACCGGCCCGGTAAGCGAGTTCGCCACCATGCTGACGGAAAAGCACACGAACAACATCACTGGCACCACCTATGTGCAGATGATGCCGCACACTACTGCCGTTAACACCGGGCTGTTTTTTGGACTGCGCGGGCGGGTGATTCCGACCTCCAGCGCCTGCACGTCAGGTAGTCAGGCTATCGGCTACGCGTGGGAAGCCATTCGCCATGGTTATCAAACGGTGATGGTTGCCGGTGGTGCCGAAGAGTTATGCCCTTCAGAAGCAGCGGTATTTGATACGCTTTTTGCCACCAGCCAGCACAATGATGCGCCGAAAACCACACCTTCACCGTTCGATGAAAACCGCGACGGGCTGGTGATTGGTGAAGGCGCAGGTACGCTCATCCTCGAAGAACTGGAGCACGCCAAAGCGCGCGGCGCGACCATTTACGGTGAAATCGTCGGCTTTGCGACTAACTGCGACGCGGCACATATTACCCAGCCACAGCGCGAAACCATGCAGTATTGTATGGAGCAATCGCTGAAAATCGCCGGGTTAAGTGCACAAGATATCGGCTATATTTCAGCGCATGGTACGGCGACCGATCGCGGTGATATGGCAGAAAGTCTGGCGACAGCAACCATTTACGGTGATAATGTGCCGGTCTCCTCGCTGAAAAGTTATTTTGGTCATACGCTTGGTGCCTGTGGCGCGCTCGAAGCCTGGATGAGTCTGCAAATGATGCGCGAAGGTTGGTTTGCGCCTACGCTAAACCTGAATAAACCAGACCCGAACTGTGGCGCGCTGGATTACATCATGCATGAAGCCCGAAAGGTTGATTGTGAGTTTTTGCAGAGTAACAACTTTGCCTTTGGCGGCATTAATACATCCATCATCATTAAGCGCTGGCCCTGAGTTATACAACCACATGGACATCCCATGTGGTGATTCTTCAAAAAATCTGAATCAATGAATATGAACCTCATCCACATTCAACCATTCTTTTGTTTACCATCTGGTTGTCGCCCCCCTCCAAAAAGCAAATTCTCTTACGCATACTGGAGAGTATTCCGTATAAAGATTCAGCTGGCAAAACTTTATCAGCCTGTAAAAACTAACGGAAGAGTCGATATTTCTCCCGTCCATCACCGGATGATTGTTGCAATAACCCATAGCATCAGAGACTGAACAGCAGTTTTTAAAGCAACGTATTGCTCTGATGTATCAGGCCGGGCAACCCGAAAAAAAACTTTCCACCCGACATTGTCCGCCAGCACTTATCACCCGCCAGGTCTGTTGCAGTAAATCCACCAGTTGTGAACATGCTTCATCACCTGTCACACTGGCTCGCGGATGGCAAATGCTCGTCTGGCTGAGCAGCAACAGGCATCGTATTGTTGCTCCTCCATGTAGTTGTTCCCGCAACCAGCGTAATACCAGCGGCGATGATGGACTGGTCGTGTGATTACGCTCAGTAATACGTTCATAAAAGGAAGTACAGAATGCATGAATCTGTTGCCCGTTGATATTTCCTTCTGCCGAATGGAGTGTGAAGTGGACTGCCAGCAGATGCGTCCAGTGGTCCACCGCCTGCTGAACAAAACGCCGGATGTCTCCCTGCTCTGAAAATAACGCTTCGGTTATTTGCACGAAATACTACTCCTTCAGACTCTGTTAAGTTTTGTTTGTTAAATCGGTGCAGACCTGCAGGAAAGCACGCAAGCACCGGCACAGTACGATATAAACATCCGGTACCGGGGATACGAATGGAATGACGAATACGCCAGAAAAGGGATAACAACCTTCCTCAGAATGGTGAAATCATTCGCTATGGCGAAGTTATCGGTTACGCGGTACGCGATGTCGCCAAAGGCAGCTGGATCGACAAATCCACGGTCACGCTGCCGAAAGCGCCGCCGCTTAACCCCCTGCCTCGGGCGACCAAAGTGCCGGAGCCGCTGCCGCCGCTGGAAGATTACACCTTTGAAGGTTACCGCAACGCCGACGGCAGCGTGGGCACCAAAAACCTGTTGGGTATTACCACCAGCGTGCACTGCATGGCAGACGTTGTGAACTACGTGGTTAAAATTATCGAACGCAACCTGCTGCCGAAATACCCGAGCATCGACGGAGTGGTCGACTTGAACCACCTCTACGGCTGTGGCGTAGCGATTAATGCACCGACCGCCGTGGTGCCAATTCGCACCATCCATAATATTGCGCTGAACCCAAACTTCGGTGGCGAAGTGATGGTGGTGGGTCTCGGTTGCGAAAAGCTACAGCCATAGCGCCTGCAGAAAGGAACGGAAGATGTGCAGAGCATCCCGGTCGACAGAGCCAGCATCGTACGCCTACAGGACGAACAGCACGTTGGCTTTAAATCAATGGTCGACGATATCCTGCAGGCTGCCGCACACCATCTGGAAAAACTCAACCAGGCCAGCGCGTCACCTGCCCGGCCTCCGAGCTGGTGGTGGGCATGCACTGCGGTGGCAGCGACGCGTTCTCCGGCGTTACCGCTAACCCCGCTGTCGGCTACGCCTCTGACCTGCTGGTGCGCTGCGGCGCAACGGTGATGTTCTCCGAAGTCACTGATGTACACGACGCCATTCATCTGTTAACGCCGCGCGCCATCAATGAAGAAGTGGGCAGGTGTCTGCTCGAAGAGATGGCCTGATACGATAACTATCCCGATATGGGCAAAACCGACCGCAGCGCCAACCCTTCGCGGGGCAACAAAAAGGGCGGCCTCGCCAACGTGGTAAAGAAGGCACTCGGCTCCATTGCTAAATCGGGTAAAACCGCAATTGCTGAAGTGCTGTCGCCCGGTCAACACCCGACTAAACGCGGATTAATTTACGCCGCGACGCCAGCCAGCGATTTTATCTGTGGCACGCAACAGGTGGCTTCGGGTATCACCGTGCAAGTGTTTACGACCGGCCGTGGTACGCCGTACGGCCTGATGGCGGTACCCGTCATTAAAATGGCGACCCGCACCGGGCAGGCGAACCGCTGGTTTGATTTAATGGATATTAACGCGGGCACTATCGCTACCGGCGAAGAGACCATTGAAGAGGTGGGCTGGAAGTTGTTCCACTTTATTCTCGACGTCGCCAGCGGGAAGAAGAAAACCTTCTCGGATCAATGGGGATTGCATAACCAGCTGGCAGTGTTTAACCCGGCACCGGTGGTCTGATATTCTCTTCATACATCAAGTTGTATTATGCCCGATAACGCTTGTTTATCGGGCATAGTGAATCACAGCGAAGACGCGAGCTCCCCGACCAGAATCACTTCAACCCCAGCCTTTCGCAGGCCTTCCAGACTATCCGCAGGAATGCCTTCATCAACAATGATCATGTCGATACGTTGAGTATCAATGATCTTATGTAAACTGGAACGATTGAACTTACTGGAATCGGTGACCACGATGATCCGTTCCGCAACTTCGCACATCCGACGGTTTAAACGGGCTTCATCTTCATTATGCGTGCTGATGCCGCACTCCAGATCGATCGCATCTACACCAAGAAACAGCATATCGAAGTGGTAATTTTGCAGCGATTGCTCAGCCTGATCACCGTAAAAAGATTGCGACTGACGGCGTCGTGCTATCGCAGATCAACGCGCCACCATAGGCACGCACAGCGATCCCCTGCTTTTCCAGAAACGCCAGATCGTTGCGGATCGTCACAGTAGATACGCCATACAATGCCGACAGATCGTTAACCTGCTCACTCCCTTGCTGTCGCAGACGCTGAATGATCTGTTCTCGTCGCTCGCTGGTGCCTGTCACTCGCTTCTCACCTGAAGCGTCGGTATTACTCATAGTAAGTCCTTTCGTAAAACTTTCGTTTCATTTCGTTTTGCCTATTAACGCCTTTCTATTAAGCAAATGCAAGCCCACACTGCCCATTGGCGCAAGCTACTCTCGTTTTAGTGACTTTCATTATGTTTCTTTTGTGAATCAGATCAGAAAACCCGCAACTTTCGTTTTGTTTTTATCTCACCATGACGCAGTATAAACTGAAACAAAACGAAAGATTAATATCGCAGTAATCGGAACTGGAGAGGCAAGTGAAACATCTGACAGAAATGGTGAGGCAGCACAAAGCGGGCAAAACAAATGGGATTTATGCCGTTTGTTCCGCACATCCGCTGGTGCTGGAAGCTGCAATCCGCTACGCCAGTGCAAACCAAACGCCGTTACTGATTGAAGCAACCTCCAATCAGGTGGACCAGTTCAGCGGTTATACCGGAATGACGCCCGCCGATTTTCGCGGCTTTGTTTGTCAGCTCGCCGACTCGTTGAATTTCCCCCAGGATGCGCTGATTCTGGGTGGTGATCATCTGCGACCAAAATCGCTGGTCGATAGCGAAACGCTTATCGTGGTGTACATCTCCAGCCACCCTTACACGCGCCAGTACGACCTGGGTCTGCTGACAGAACTGCGCCGCGATCGTCAGGCAATGCGCGTGATCGCAATTGCGGTGGAAACGGATGCCATCATCGAAGCGGGCCCGCATATCCTGTTGCCTCCTTCCCGTTCGTTTATCGACATGGAACAGGCGTTCTGCTTCCTGATGTACGCCCAGGTCTTTGCGCTGGCTCAGTCGATTCATGTTGGCAATACGCCAGATCTCCCCTCTGCCAGCGGCACGATTAACCGTGTGGTGCAAGGTGTGATTATTCATCCATAGCGGGCTTAAGAGGCTCCCCTTATGAGCATTATCTCAACGAAATATCTTCTGCAGGATGCGCAGGCCAACGCCTACGCCGTACCGACGTTTAACATCCACAACGCCGAAACGATCCAGGCGATCCTCGAAGTGTGCAGCGAAATGCGCTCGCCCGTGCTCCTCGCGGGGCCCCCCCGGCTCGTTCAAACATATTGCCCTGGAAGAGATCTACGCCCTGTGCAGTGCGTATTCGATCACTTACGACATGCCGCTAGCACTGCATCTCGATCATCACGAATCGTTGGATGACATTCGCCGTAAGGTTCACGCCGGCGTACGCAGCGCGATGATCGATGCTTGATGCGCATAGCGTGCAGGTGATCATCGGAGCGCAGGTACAGAGCGTCAAAACCGGCATTGAAGCCTTAATTTAACAGGAGGAGTGATGTTTGATTTCGACAAAATCATTGAGCGTCAAAGTGATAAGTGCCGTAAATGGGACCATGCCTTTGTTTGCTCGCGTTTCGGTGACGTCCCGGAGTCCTTTATCCCCCTGTGGATAGCCGATATGGATTTCACCTCACCGCCTGCGGTGATTGACGGTTTCCGGCGCATCGTGGAGCACGGCACCTTTGGTTATACCTGGTGCTTTGACGAATTCTACGACGCAGTCATCGCCTTCCAGCGCAAACGTCATCAGGTTGAGGTGGAAAAATCGTGGATCACGTTGACCTACGGCACGGTATCCACGCTGCACTACACGATTCAGGCGTACTGCAAACCGGGTGACAGCGTGATGATGAACACGCCGGTCTACGATCCTTTTGCGATGGCGGCACAGCGCCAGGGCGTGCAGGTACTGGCTAACCCGCTGCGCGTGGAGGAAAACCGCTATCAGCTTGATTTTAATCTGATAGAAGAACAGCTCAAAACCTACCGTCCAACGCTGTGGTTCTTCTGCTCGCCGCATAACCCGTCCGGCAGGATCTGGCGCGAGGAAGAAATACGCCAGGTGTCCGATCTCTGTCAACGCTACGGCACGATTCTGGTGGTCGATGAGGTTCACGCTGAACACATTCTGGATGGCAAATTCGTCAGTTGTCTCACCTCTGGCTGTGCCGCCCAGGACAACCTGATCGTGCTCACATCGCCCAACAAAGCGTTAAAGCTGGGCGGGCTGAAAACCTCCTACTCCATGATTCCAGACGACTCGCTGCGCCAGCGCTTCCGCCAGCAGCTTGAGAAGAACTCCATTACCTCGCCCAATTTGTTCGGGGTATGGGGAATCATTCTGGCCTATCAACACGGTCTGCCCTGGCTCGACGCGCTGAACGATTATCTGCAAGGCAACGCCCGGTATCTGGCGGATGCCCTCCAGACCCACTTCCCGGCGTGGAAGATGATGACCCCGGAATCGTCGTATCTGGCGTGGATAGACGTAAGCGCGGATGAGAGTAGCGCAACGCAGCTAACCCAACATTTCGCACGGCAAGCAGGCGTGGTCATAGAAGACGGCAGCCACTATGTACAAAACGGTGAAAACTACCTACAGATTAATTTTGGCTCTCAGCGCTACTGGCTGGAGCGATCCACCAACCGAATGCAGTAACATTACAGATAAGGATCTTACACCAATGAAGAAAGTGCTCACTCTCTCACTACTGGCTCTGTGTGTGTCTCATAGTGCAGTAGCAGCAAACTATACGTTCAATAACGATAATATTGCCCTCTCGTTTGATGATACAAACTCGACGATTGTGCTGAAGGACCGTAGAACTAACCATCCGATCACACCACAGGAATTGTTCTTTCTGACACTACCGGATGAGACAAAAATCCACACCGCAGATTTCAAAATCAAGCACATCAAAAAACAGGACAATGCGATTGTCATCGACTTTACGCGCCCAGATTTTAACGTAACAGTGCAGTTGAACCTTGTGAAGGGAAAATATGCCAGCATCGACTACACTATTGCCGCCGTTGGGCAACCACGAGACGTCGCCAAGATTACCTTCTTCCCGACCAAAAAACAGTTTCAGGCTCCTTACGTAGACGGCGCAATCACTAGCTCACCGATCATTGCGGACTCGTTCTTTATCCTGCCGAATAAACCGATCGTGAATACCTACGCCTATGAAGCAACAACCAATCTCAACGTAGAACTGAAAACTCCAATTCAGCCAGAGACGCCGGTTAGCTTTACCACCTGGTTCGGTACTTTCCCGGAAACCAGCCAGTTGCGACGCAGTGTGAACCAGTTTATTAATGCCGTACGTCCACGTCCGTACAAGCCTTATTTGCATTACAACAGTTGGATGGATATCGGCTTTTTCACTCCGTACACCGAACAGGATGTTCTGGGACGCATGGACGAATGGAACAAGGAATTCATTAGCGGCCGCGGAGTGGCGTTAGACGCTTTTCTGCTGGACGATGGCTGGGACGATCTTACCGGACGCTGGTTATTTGGCCCGGCATTCAGCAACGGTTTTAGCAAAGTACGAGAGAAAGCCGATAGCCTGCACAGCTCCGTTGGGCTATGGCTTTCACCGTGGGGGGGTTACAATAAGCCGCGCGACGTTCGCGTTTCGCATGCAAAAGAGTATGGGTTCGAAACCGTGGACGGCAAGCTGGCGCTTTCGGGAGCGAACTACTTTAAAAACTTCAATGAGCAGATCATTAATCTTATCAAAAATGAACACATTACCTCGTTTAAACTCGACGGAATGGGGAACGCCAGTTCACATATAAAGGGTAGCCCGTTCGCCTCGGATTTTGATGCGTCAATAGCTCTGCTGCACAATATGCGCAGAGCAAACCCGAATCTATTTATCAACCTGACCACCGGCACCAACGCCAGCCCGTCCTGGTTGTTCTATGCTGATTCTATCTGGCGTCAGGGGGATGATATAAACCTGTATGGCCCCGGCACGCCGGTGCAGCAGTGGATAACATATCGTGATGCCGAGACATACCGCTCTATTGTACGTAAAGGCCCGCTATTCCCGCTGAACTCGCTGATGTACCACGGGATAGTCAGCGCCGAGAATGCCTATTACGGGTTAGAGAAGGTGCAAACGGACAGCGACTTTGCCGATCAGGTCTGGAGCTACTTCGCGACCGGCACCCAGCTGCAGGAGCTGTATATTACCCCGTCCATGCTGAACAAGGTGAAGTGGGATACGCTGGCGAAGGCTGCAAAATGGTCGAAGGAAAATGCCAGCGTGCTGGTTGATACCCACTGGATTGGCGGCGACCCAACGGCGCTTGCCGTGTACGGCTGGGCATCCTGGAGCAAAGACAAAGCCATTCTCGGTTTGCGCAACCCATCGGATAAGCCACAGACCTACTATCTGGATTTGGCGAAGGATTTCGAAATACCGGCAGGAAACGCGGCGCAGTTTAGTCTGAAAGCGGTATACGGCAGCAATAAAACAGTGCCCGTTGAGTATAAAAACGCGACGGTGATTACGTTGCAGCCGCTGGAAACGCTGGTGTTTGAGGCGGTGACCATTAACTAAACGCTTGTCCCAATAAGTAGACCGGGTAAGGCGCAAGCGCCACCCGGCAAAACCGGCAGCAGGGGCTTAGTCCCCCTGCTGTTCCTGCGCATACTTATACAACGCATTCTTCTTCACTCCGTGGATTTCTGCTGCCAACGCCGCCGCTTGCTTCAACGGCACCTCAGCCTACAACAGCGCCAGCGTACGCAGCGCATCGGCGGGCAGTTCGTCATCCTGGGCTTTATGGCCTTCAATAATCAGCACCATCTCGCCTTTGCTAGGGTTTTCATCTTCTTTGATCCACGCCAGCAGTTCGCCGACCGACGTGCCGTGGATGGTTCCCAGGCGGGTGTTCATCACATAACGGTACAGGGCATCATTCAGCGGAGCCATTAACTGGCAGCATGCGTCCACCCAGTTGGAGAATAATGCACGGCTCAGCTTGACGCCCTGACGGGCAAAAAAGAGCCAGCCCGTAGTTGTTGTTCAGAACATTACAGCTGAGAACATATCCCTGGCAGGATACTGTTCAGTCGTGGTCGGCCCCGGTTGCTTTTTTCGGAAAGCCTGCTACGCCTCAGAATAATACCGTGTTCTTTCTGATCCTGTTTAGCCAGGTAGCTAAGGGCGTAACGTAAGTCGTCTACCGCAGATTTATCACTATAGTGAATCACGTGATCGATACGCACCGGGTATTTGTCTTTAGCCCGGCAAAGGTGAAAATAACCCTCCCCTTCCGTGATCCGCCTCCAGATATCCCCCAGTTGCCTGGATATCTGATAAGAGTTCTTGTGACGTTGCCCATCCAGATAGCCGATAAAATGAATATGAAGCCCTTTGTCTGGTGTATATTCCATTACCCAGTAATATCCTGCCAACATCGTCTGGGTTTCGCTAAGTAAACGGTATATTTCAATACACATACTGTGCTTACAGGAATGCCCGAAACTGGGCGTGTCTTTCCTGTAGGCAAAATCAATTCTGAAAGGTAACAGTTTAGAAAAACGTTGAAACAGACCTTCCATGTGTTCATTCACATCTTTCAGAATCGTGAAATTCATTTCGTAATTGGGGTTAGCATTATACATTTTATAGTCCTTACTTTATAAAACTCACAGGAAGAGGAAATTACGTAAATGCTGAGGATACAGAAACGTCGTACCACGGCATTAATAAACTGGGTAACCAGTATGCAGACAACCTGATAAAACTGTTTCGTATTACCTCATTACAGTAATGGGGGTAATACTTCAGAATACAGTGAGGCTCTCTTAAACAGAGGACCAGTAAGAATTACAATGGCAAAAACACACCTCAATATAATTGAGTTTAAGAAAGCACCATTCAATCACTTACAGGAAGTAATCTGATCTTCACAAAAGTCAGCTATCGAATAGCCACAGGCAACATCGCTATTAGTATTGCCGTACCATTAAGTAAAAACAGAGACTCTGCAGAGAGAGCCTACAGATATTTAACCTCACAATAAGAAGATTATTTCATACAGAAAAGATTATATTTACCCATACTTATAAACTGTAACGGAGCTATAACGTACGAACTAAAGACAATATACTCTAATAGTGTTCTGGTACGTAACTAGTGTTAAATACAAACCAGACATACATTCAGTGGATTAACTTTTTCAATATTACGCTATGAGTGTAGTAACATAATTTACACATAACTAAACCCCATACACCACCACACTGTAGTATATGGGGATAGACGCATTACGCACATACAGAATACCCAGCATAAAGAGGAGTGACATTACGATAAAAAGAGACAACATAACAGATAACATAACTCCCATTAATAATACTAATTAACCTAAATTATTTATTGAACACGAAAACAATGAAGGTCCCACCTCACCTCAGACTAAAGCCGACAATATCCTGAGCAACACTCTATCCAATAGTAAATAGTGGTTACACCAGTTATATTTACTGACTGACCTGTACCAGAGTTTTCTAATACAACGCTGACATGGTAAAGGCATTAGTCTCCTCCGCAAGTAGCAGAGGAGATTATATGTTACTCAACGATTAAGTCATTAAGAGGTCAAAGTTAGGTGCGACACACAACGTTTTTCCCTCAATAACCGGTACAACTCTGTTTTGTTCATACAGTAAATCCAGTAACCAGTTGATTTTATCCTTTTTCCGGAAACGGTTCGGACCACGCTGTAAAATGTCATTTTTTTTCATACAGGGGATCCCCTTCTCAATGCAATAGCTTTTTATCCAGTTGAAAAGTTCAAGCTCCTCTGGAATGAGTCGCATAGTCTCGTTTTGAGCAGTGTTGTCAAAAGTTAACGGATTAGACAACCGCATATACTCATTACCGTACCATATTGCTAATTCTCTCCCCATTTCTGCAGTGTAAGGGGAAATGTCCCCCTCCTCACTGCTCAAATGGTGAAGAAGTCCTGCCAGTCTTGCCATATACTCTGCATTTTTGGCAGCATATTCCCGACAATGTCTTAAAGGCCCCAATCCCCCCAGCTTCGATTCCACATCGTTGTAATAATCCGTCCAGATTCTGGCAGCCTGAGGAGAAAAGTGAAGGCAACGTCGTTCACCACTCATAGCCAGACTTTCATCAATAAGTTCATTGATCCTCTTATCAAATAACTCCTGATACTGTGATGAATAATTATCTCCGGTTATTATCCTTGTCCCCTGCGTTGATGTTGGTTGACACATCAAAAACCTTGCATGATGTCCTGACGTTTTCACAAGTTCTTTTTTTCGCGTACAAAAACCTTTGTGGTAAACATCAGGCTGAATCATCGCCGACATCGTCAGTCTTGGCTCCTTCAAATTAATTCCGGGAGATGATTTCCTGTCGATGAAAAGAGAACCTCCATCCCACAAAGTGTTAATAATTCCCAGTTTACTCATGGCCCGGCTGTCAAAAATTACCCCCCCTTCACTGGATACAAGAGCAAAAGAACGATTGCTATCGGAGTAATATTTTAACATTCCCTCTATCGTTGTCTCATTAAAAATTGTTCGACGTATCTGCGGCGGAACAGGAGACTTATTCAGATGCGTTTCAAGCTCTGATTCTGTTGCCTTGTAATCTTTACCGGCACGAATCTCTTTATGAAATTTTGATTCCAGCGCTTTTTGTTTTTGCTCCCATATTTCCTTTTCTGTACTGTAATTCTCAACCAGTTTCGCGTATTCTTCCGCCAGGGCTTCATCCCTGAGATAAAATGCTTTCATAAACACTTTATCCACGGTCGTTTTCCTTTCACCGGAATCAGCCAGAATCAGAGAGTAAAGATTAACAGGCCCACGTAAATTTCCAGGTCTGCACACGTCAACCTGATTCTGACAGGCAATTGAGGTCGCTGTTAATGCGGATGTTGCCACCATAGCCAAAGGTGCCTGTGTATTTTTTTGAGTTTCAATTATTGCATTTCTCACCAGCGGTGGTAGTGCATATATCGGATAAGGATTTTCTGGTGCAAGTAAGCACATAAAAGCCTCTCTTTTCATTAATGGGTTAGTAAAATAGCAGCAACTCCCGCTACAATAGCGAAAATAGCTGCTATTCAGACCTGATGCTCTGAGAAATACAGAGCATTTGTAGATCTTATGTTTAATAAACCGATAAGGTTAATTCA
The DNA here is from genome assembly GCF_011754335.1 of Escherichia sp. E.sYA108. Lineage (NCBI taxonomy): Bacteria > Pseudomonadati > Pseudomonadota > Gammaproteobacteria > Enterobacterales > Enterobacteriaceae > Escherichia > Escherichia sp. E.sYA108. The sequence goes on from NZ_JAAQVZ010000001.1 coordinate 3,194,693, forward strand.
GTGCAGACTGTATTATTTACCACGAAATATCATTCATATTTCTCATTCTTAATACCTCCAGAAATTATTTCACTAATACCTTTCCCCCGGTCTTTTCCCTTTCTCCAGAACCATAGTGTAAATATTAACGGCCCCACGTAAATTTCCGGGACTGCATACGTCAACCTGATTCTGACAGGCAATTGACATCGCTGTTAATACTGACATTGCAACCAGAGTCAGAGGTACTTGTTTATTGTATTGAGCTTTAATTATTGCCTTCCCTATCATTGATGGTCACGCATATACTGAATACGGCATATCCGGTTTGATGTAAGACATAAATGCTTCCTTTTTCGTAATACGTTTCGGTTATAGCAGCAATTACCGCTACAATAGCGACAATAGCTGCTCTTTCAACAATGAATGCTGGAAATTCTGTTTATCAATTAAACTTCTGGCTAAATTGTTCTTATGCTTCTTTTTCCTCCTGAGGTGATCACGTGATGACAAAAACTTATCTGCTCATGGTCATATCTGAAGAAAGCGTATGTCGCACTTCGTCATTAACACCTTTGACTGCTGATCTGGCAGGTACAGTATGTAAAGTAAGCCATTCGTCAATAGCTGATGAACGCCAGCCCACAGAACCACTACCAAGACGTACCGGCCTGGGGAAGGTTGCATCGTAGTATTTCGATAACGGATTCATTTTTTCGTAAATTGTCGAACGAGATATACCTAACAATTGGCTCAGTTCAGGCATCCGTAAGATGCGTGAAGGAGTCCAGCAGTATCCGGATTGATCTGGCATTTTATCCCCCATAGTGTGGTGAACTGTCGTTACAGTTTGTATTCCCCGGGTAAATTTGTCTGCGTAAAAAAGTGGGCTGAGCAAAAAGACAATAAATAATTAAAAATCAATACGATAGAAAACAACAGCATTATTGTTATTTTACTTTCCCCTTATCGCTGTCGATTCTCATTATCATTCATTGGTAAAAAAACAGCAAAAGAGGCCCTGGTAATGACTCCAGTCAGTAGTACAGTGTTTTCGATAAATGAACCAATGGCTTTTCGTGAATTTCCAGGGAGCGTGAAAAGCAAATCGTTTTCCGGGCTGGTCGTTTGATGTGAGTACGAAGTGTCAGATTGTTGCGCTCAATGCGCCGGGTAAATATCTTGCCGACAAGATGCTTATCCTGTGGCATTTCTCTGGTATAACTGCTCCGGTTGTCTCTGGTTATCATGCCTGTGGAGAATGGCTTCAGGAGTTCCGGCAACTCACGACATGTTTCATCAGTGCGAGGACCAAAAGTGTAAGCCAGCACACCTCCAGATTTGGTGGTATACGCATACCAGTGCCACTGCTGACGAGCTTTGTTTTCGACAAAACTCCATTGTTCATCAAGTTCGCAGATAAGCGTCACATCGGCACTGGCGACTGGAGATGTGGTTACTTTGCGTGGTGAGCGTTTTATAAAGTGAGAATGACGGTGTTGATATCCACCTTCAGCGTTCTGGAGCTATCGCGAACCCCGGCTCCGTTATGAACCATTTCAACAATTTGCTCTTTAATGCCTGGTTTTCGGGTTTCGTAGATGTAATTCAGTTGAAATACACACGTTTGCAGGATTAGCACTGGAAACGCTCATGATCTGAGGTGCTGTGATCATAATGGTACACTTTATAGGAATTACAGCGGGGAGAATGTACTGTAACTGTTGCCATATGGTCTCCAGATACCAATAGAATACCACATTAATCTATCGTCAGAAGGCATCACCGGGGCCTTCTGACATAATCTGTTAATACGTGTACTATTACCCTGTTCAGAAAATATTGATTCAAAAATGAAAACCAGTTAACAGAAAAGCAAAATGATATAATGTTAAAATTTTATATAGTGCAATAAAAGGAGAATGTTATGTATAATTTTATCACTATAATGTATGATGTCTTTTCATATTTTGGTGTTCTGGCTAAAAACCAGAATACCCGTGACATCCGAAATATTAAAAATTTTTCCTCACATCAACATTCACTGGGCGACATGTTTGATGAATTAATAAACATTATTGATAAAGAACAAGTATTGAGTACAGAACAACGAAAAGTTATATTTAGGAGATATGAAGATCTCTATGTTAAGCTAATGCACTATTCTGTTTTTACAGACAAAACACATCAAATAATAAAACAAAAATATTTTAATGACATTGTACCAATGATTCTCGCACTCGACATCAGGAACACATATCGCCCGGATAATGAGATGGCATTTTACTATCATATTCATTCTTTTCTCACTCAGATACCGGATAATGAGGATGATATATATCATGCTGCAAGGACATATCAGCGAAATTACGTTAAGTTATGTTTATCCGGATACACACCAGCGAATGCGCATTTCAAATATATCTTTGATGGCGTATATGAATTCATTCGTAATATTCGCAAAAACAGTACACCAGGAAAAACAAAACTTACCGCAACTATCAACACATGCAAAGAAACCTGTAAACATCTGCTTTATTTAAGTAATGAAGACAAGGAAAAAATAATTTCTGACTTAGATAAAATTCAAGTTGCATGTTATTATCTCACTATATTACTGGCTTTCGAAAGACGAACTTCATTAACAAGCGCCCTGGCAACTTTATATAAAATGCTGATAAGCGAAAGAGAAGTTTCAGAATATGAATGCCAGTTATTATATTTAACCAACCCAATAGATGTAATGAATACACTGAACAAATACATATATTACTTTCCTAATGAGAACTCACCATTTTATACACTGAAAATTGACAGTGCATTATCGTGGGAGGCCATTGACGCAATACGAGACTATAGTATTTCTGATATTTATCTTTATCCTGAACAAAAAACAATAAATTGTGTCGTTGAGATTGAAAACATTGTCTTTGGCGGTTACATTTATACATTGAACAACGGCGTCACATTACAAAACATAGAAAACACTTTAAAAGATTCTTCATGCCATTATGTCTTAAATGGCTATACGGAATTTGTTAACTGTTTGATACAACTTACTTCAGGAAAGACTGAAAGTGTTCATCGCACCATCAATAAACTGAACTATGAGAAATTACCTTTTGGATTTATCATTGCCGCGTTTGCTATACTAAAGATAGCATTTAAAATAAAATTCAGTAAAAATCATGTAAATATCCGAGCATTATTAAATGACATCAATTATTTTATGACTTATCAGGGCGAGTCCATTAACCTTATTTCACTGGATCACGAATACCCAGAGTCCTGTCTTCAAAATGACACAAACACATATTTATTAGGAAGAGTAATATTTCTGTATAACTCAATGATTTATAAGTTCATAAACTGTCAGGAACATGAAACCAATAACATTCACTCAGCTATGATAAATAACCTATTACAGGAAGTTGATATAGCCCTTGGTAAAATAAATAACATTATAGACAGCAGAAACATATCAGCCCCCCATGAACTGGCAAATATTCTTACCCGCGAAAAAATACTTACAGCACGGGAAAAAAAAGGAAACCTGATAAGCCTGTTTGATGGATTCACTTTATTCCATTGTGTTGGAATGATAACCTTTCTTATCCATTATCTCAGAACACCTGAAGAAAAAGTTGAAAATATATTTATGTTATATGGTGCAGATAAAAACAATAAACTACGCAGAAGACTGATTTATGACGCACTAGGAATAATTCAGTCTCAGCAGGAGTGAAACGTTAAAACAGGCAAATTGTTTTTTATAAACAGGAGATTGTTGAGTAATCCCCTGTTTATAAAAATACGCTTTCCTGACGATCTGATAATTATCAGCTCAATACATTTGACATAAAAGCGGTTCCTTAATTACTACTGCCACGATCACATATCAAATCATGATCGTACAATATACATTTTCACTATTATTTATTCACAATTTGAGACATCACATAATCCGCCCATGCCTGCATCATCGGTACACGCTGCTCCAGTAGATCAGTACGATGATATGCCGCCTCAACCTTATTTTTCAGCGTATGAGCGAGCGCCCTTTCCGCCAGATCCCGCGAATACCCCTGTTCACTACACCAGTCCCTGAATGTTGAGCGAAAACCATGTGCTGTGGCAACTCGCCCCGGAATGTCACTGACGGCTTTCTTTTTACGCAGAAAACTTGTCAACACCATATCGGAAAGGATCTGCTGCTTTCTGGGTGAAGGGAACACCAGTTCATCATGCAGGCCACGTATATTTTCCAGAATGTAAATAGCCTGCCGGGATAAAGGAACACGATGCTGTAGCCTAGCTTTCATTCTTTCTGCAGGTATAGTCCATACCCGCTTATGAAAATCAATTTCAGCCCAGCGCATTCCCCTGGCTTCGCCCGAGCGAGTTGCTGTAAGTATCACCATTAATAACAGTGCGCGGGTAACATTATAAGGTTCATCACTATACACACTGGTCGCCACAAAAAGCGGTAACTGCCTCCAGGGCATTGCGGGTTGGTGTTCATCACGTCCTCTTGTCTGCTGAGGAAGCAAATGGTCAACCACATCAACAGGATTTGCCACACAAAAACCGTGCGCCCATCCCCACTGCATAACAACATGAATGCGCTGTTTAACCCGGCTTGCCGTTTCTGACAAGGTTAACCAGACTGGACGCAGTGTTTCTGCCACGTCCGCAGCCGTAATCGAATCCAGCGTTTTTGCTCCCAGTTGAGGAAACGCGTAATTCTCAAGCGTCGATAACCACTGCCTTACATGCTTTGGATTTTCCCATCCAGGAGACAGTTCTGCATGTACACGCCTGGCTGCATCGGCAAATGTTGGGATAACGACTTTCTCAGATTCAGCCTTTTTAATCTCCAGAGGATCATCACCTGCAGCAAGTTGCTCTCGCATTATCCGGGCAGTACGTGCAGCTTCAGCAATACTGACCTCTGGGTAAGTTCCCAATCCAGCATTACGTCTTTTTTGTGTCACCGGACTTACATAACGAAAAACCCATTTCCCCCGCCCCTTTACTGAAGAAGGATGAAGGGTCAGTCCGGTAATTCCCCCATGGGGCAATGGTTTGTCATCAGGTTTGATATGTCTTGCTTTCGTATCCGTCAATACTGCCATACGCTAATTCCCGTCACTCTGGTATGCCATCCAGTATGCCATTAGTCTCTCGCTTCACTAAGAATACATTAGATAATATCGGACAACAAAAAGTGTAATACATTGTTTATAATGAAATTATATAACCCCCCTGGATTAAGTCAGATTTATTTCAGGCGGTCCCCCTCACCGCCATATTTAAAGAAGAGCTCGTACGAAAGTACGAGCTTTTTTTTCGTATATTGCATAGACCGGGGGGATGAGAAGCCCCAGGCGGAGGTCGACAACTAGCGACAGACTCATTCATCATCCTTGCGGTTGATAAGAATTTCTGCCTCTTTTACTACCACCTTATTACGCCCGGTCTCTTTCGCCTCGTAAAGTGCGTTATCAGCCAGTTGATAGATCTCCTTAGGGTTTAACTCATTTTTCTGCGTTACAACAGCGCCAATACTAATCGTCACTTTTTGTGGTATGGCGTATTCAGGATTATCACCAGTTAAACGCTCAACATTTTCCCGAATCCTTTCCGCTAAAGCTTTCGCACGTTCAGTATCGATGTCCGTCAGCAAGACGCCAAACTCTTCGCCGCCGACGCGCGCAAAAAGGTCATCTGGCCGTATGCTTTTCCCAATGATACTCACCACTGTTTTTATCACCTGATCGCCAACCGGATGCCCCCAGGTGTCGTTGACTTTTTTGAAGTGGTCGATATCCATAATCATGACGCAATAAGGCGTTTTTTTGGCCGATGCTGATTGAACTGTCAGTTCATTAAAAAAATAATTTCTGTTAAATATATTGGTTAAGGAATCGCGATGTGCAATGTCCTTTGTTACTCGTAGCGCACTGAATATATGGCACATAAATATTACCATAACGGTTAACTTACTGACTACTTCAATAGTGCGACTAATATACCAAATGGACACGCTATACCTGCTCATAAATAAAAGAGAGACATTGTACAGTACGGCACAAAAAGCAATCACCGTCACTCCATTCCAGATATCACAGCGTAAACCATTAAAGTATAGATTAACTGAAAGCAAGGTTAACCACATGAAAATCATTATGGTAACATATGAGGCTTTCCAAACCACCTGATCATTTTCATTGGTTAACTCGGCAATGTGTAAATTGTAGCTCTCATAATGACTAGAAAGTATGTGAGCAACTATCGGCCCCCCAACAACAAAAAACAAACTTATGCACAAAGTCATTTTTTTGGAAAATAAATTGCGCTGTTTTGTGTTTTCACTAACTTTATTCACCAATGCCAGAAATATTAATATGCACAAACTCATCTGACGAAACAAATAATAGATTGCAATGTCATTTTGAACAACACTGCTTGTCAAACGCCCCTCAATAATTTGCTGAATGATAATGACGGTTTTAATAAAGTAAATCAAACAACTTAGAAAAGCCAAACTAAGTATACAGTTTGAAAATTGCCTACGGTCATAAATGAAATACAACTGCATAAAAATAAATGCAACAGTATCGATAAAAAATAAAGCAATCATAACCATCAGATAGGTTGATCGTGGAACAACTTCCTCAACGGTTGGCTGATTGAACCAACTATTAACCAAAACCAATGCAAGCCCAAACAATAAGCTCACTAATACAGTACTACTAATTCCCAAATAGTCTTTTTCCATAAAGCTACACCAACCTGTAGGTTGTAGATCCCTTTTTATTATTAATAGATATAAGAACTGTACTGTTGTCAATATGAAAATCCACCCACAAACAATACCGATGATGATAGTTGCAGAATGCAATTATTATCACTTTAATGCTTTATATATTTTTTGCTGCAAGGCAGGCTTGCAAATACTTATAAAGGATTATAATAAAATCATTATAAAGCATTAATTAATAGATACATTAGGAATAACAATTAAATTCGTGAGTGCAGTAGCGCTGCCTTTCATCAGGACTTTCGAAAAATCCGAAATTATGCATCGGAATTTACTGATTTAATTATTTTAATCCTAATTTATTTTGAAAAAGGCATTGGGATTTATGCCGTATTCCTGAAGATCCTCATCATTGGAATGGATTTTCGGGCGAGAAAAGGATTTTATATGGACAATCTGCTCATCATTTCTTCTTCTCATCATCAACAATTCACGTGTCTCTTCCGCGTTTAATAACGGATTATGAGATGCAAAAATATCTTTCTTTTCAGTTACCTGTAATTAGATATAGAGAGAGATTTTGGCAATACATGGAGTAATACAGGATGTATTCAAGTAGCAGAAAAAGGTGCCCGAAAACCAAATGGGCTTTGAAACTTCTTACTGCCGCATTTTTAGCAGCGAGTCCCGCGGCGAAGAGTGCTGTTAATAACGCCTATGATGCATTAATTATCGAAGCTCGCAAGGGAAATACTCAGCCAGCTTTGTTATGGTTTGCACAAAAATCAGCACTCAGTAATAACCAAATTGCTGACTGGTTACAGATTGCCTTATGGGCCGGGCAAGATAAACAGGTTATTACCGTTTACAACCGCTACCGTCATCAGCAATTACCAGCGCGTGGTTATGCAGCTGTCGCCGTCGCTTATCGTAACCTGCAACAATGGCAAAACTCGCTTACACTGTGGCAAAAGGCACTCTCTCTGGAGTCGCAAAATAAGGATTATCAACGGGGACAAATTTTAACCCTGGCAGATGCGGGTCACTATGATTCTGCGCTGGTTAAACTTAAGCAGCTTAACTCTGGAGCACCGGACAAAGCTAATTTACTCGCAGAAGCCTATATCTATAAACTGGCGGGGCGGCATGAGGATGAATTACGGGCGATGACAGGGTCATTACCTGAAAATGCCTTAACGCAACAATATCCCACAGAATACGTGCAGGCATTACGGAATAATCAACTTGCTGCCGCGATTGACGATGCCAATTTAACGCCAGATATTCGCGCTGATATTCATGCCGAACTGGTCAGACTGTCGTTTATGCCTACGCGCAGTGAAAGTGAACGTTATGCCATTGCCGATCGCGCCCTCGCCCAATACGCTGCATTAGAAATTCTGTGGCATGATAACTCAGACCGCACTGCCCAGTACCAGCGTATTCAGGTTGATCATCTTGGCGCGTTATTAACTCGCGATCGTTATAAAGACGTTATTTCTCACTATCAGCGTTTAAAAAATACGAGGCAAATTATTCCGCCCTGGGCGCAATATTGGGTTGCGTCGGCTTATCTCAAAGAACAGCAGCCAAAAAAAGCACAGTCAATAATGACAGAGCTCTTTTATCACAAGGAGACCATTGCCCCGGATTTATCCGATGAAGAACTTGCGGATCTCTTTTACAGCCACCTGGAGAGTGAAAATTATCCCGGCGCGCTAACTGTCACCCAACATACCATTAATACTTCGCCGCCTTTCCTTCGGTTAATGGGCACGCCTACGAGCATCCCGAATGATACCTGGTTACAGGGGCATTCGTTTCTCTCAACCGTAGCAAAATATAGTAATGATCTTCCTCAGGCTGAAATGATAGCCAGAGAGCTTGCTTATAACGCACCAGGAAATCAGGGACTGCGCATTGATTACGCGAGTGTGTTACAAGCCCGCGGTTGGCATCGTGCAGCAGAAAATGAATTAAAAAAAGCAGAAGTGATCGAGCCACGTAATATTAATCTGGAGGTTGAACAAGCATGGACAGCATTAACGTTACAAGAATGGCAGCAGGCAGCTGTCTTAACGCACGATGTTGTCGAACGTGAACCGCAAGATCCCGGCGTTGTACGTTTAAAACGTGCGGTTGATGTACATAATCTTGCAGAGCTTCGTATAGCTGGTTCAACAGGAATTGATGCCGAAGGCCCGGATAGTGGTAAACATGATGTCGACTTAACCACCATCGTTTATTCACCACCGCTGAAGGATAACTGGCGCGGTTTTGCTGGATTCGGTTATGCCGATGGACAATTTAGCGAAGGAAAAGGGATTGTTCGCGACTGGCTGGCGGGTGTTGAGTGGCGGTCACGTAATATCTGGCTCGAGGCGGAGTACGCTGAACGCGTTTTCAATCATGAGCATAAACCCGGCGCGCGCCTGTCTGGCTGGTATGATTTTAATGATAACTGGCGTATTGGTTCGCAACTGGAACGCCTCTCTCACCGCGTTCCATTACGGGCAATGAAAAATGGTGTTACAGGCAACAGTGCTCAGGCTTATGTTCGCTGGTATCAAAATGAGCGGCGTAAGTACGGTGTCTCCTGGGCTTTCACTGATTTTTCCGACAGTAACCAGCGTCAGGAAGTCTCACTTGAGGGTCAGGAACGCATCTGGTCTTCACCATATTTGATTGTCGATTTCCTACCCAATCTGTATTACGAACAAAATACAGAACACGACACTCCATACTACAACCCTATAAAAACGTTCGATATTGTTCCGGCATTTGAGGCAAGTCATTTGTTATGGCGAAGCTATGAAAATAGCTGGGAGCAAATCTTCAGCGCAGGTGTTGGTGCCTCCTGGCAAAAACATTATGGCACGGATGTCGTCACCCAACTCGGCTACGGGCAACGTATTAGCTGGAATGACGTGATTGATGCTGGCGCAACGCTACGCTGGGAAAAACGACCTTATGACGGTGACAGAGAACACAACTTATACGTTGAATTCGATATGACATTCAGATTTTAAGGATAAATATGTTACGTAATGGAAATAAATATATCCTGATGCTGGTGAGTATAATTATGCTCACTGCGTGCATTAGCCAGTCAAGAACATCATTTATACCGCCACAGGATCGCGAATCTTTACTCGCCGAGCAACCGTGGCCGCATAATGGTTTTGTGGCGATTTCATGGCATAACGTTGAAGACGAAGCTGCCGACCAGCGTTTTATGTCAGTGCGGACATCAGCACTGCGTGAACAATTTGCCTGGCTGCGCGAGAACGGTTATCAACCGGTCAGTATTGCTCAAATTCGTGAAGCACATCGAGGAGGAAAACCGCTACCGGAAAAAGCAGTAGTGCTGACTTTTGATGACGGCTACCAGAGTTTTTATACCCGCGTCTTCCCAATTCTTCAGGCCTTCCAGTGGCCTGCTGTATGGGCCCCCGTCGGCAGTTGGGTCGATACGCCAGCGGATGAACAAGTAAAATTTGGCGATGAGATGGTCGATCGAGAATATTTTGCCACGTGGCAACAAGTGCGAGAAGTTGCGCGTTCCCGGCTCGTTGAGGTCGCTTCTCATACATGGAATTCTCACTACGGTATTCAGGCTAATGCCACCGGCAGCTTATTGCCTGTATATGTAAATCGTGCATATTTTACTGACCACGCACGGTATGAAACCGCAGCAGAATACCGGGAAAGAATTCGTCTGGATGCTGTAAAAATGACGGAATACCTGCGTACAAAGGCTAAGGTAAATCCACACGTTTTTGTTTGGCCTTATGGCGAAGCGAATGGCATAGCGATAGAGGAATTAAAAAAACTCGGTTATGACATGTTCTTCACCCTTGAATCAGGTTTGGCAAATGCGTCACAATTGGATTCCATTCCGCGAGTATTAATCGCCAATAATCCCTCATTAAAAGAGTTTGCCCAGCAAATTATTACCGTACAGGAAAAATCACCACAACGGATAATGCATATCGATCTTGATTACGTTTATGACGAAAACCACCAGCAAATGGATCGCAATATTGATGTGCTAATTCAGCGGGTGAAAGATATGCAAATATCAACCGTGTATTTGCAGGCATTTGCTGATCCCGATGGTGATGGGCTGGTCAAAGAGGTCTGGTTTCCAAATCGTTTGCTACCAATGAAAGCAGATATTTTTAGTCGGGTTGCCTGGCAATTACGTACCCGCTCAGGTGTAAACATCTATGCGTGGATGCCGGTATTAAGCTGGGATTTAGATCCCACATTAACGCGAGTAAAATACTTACCGACTGGGGAGAAAAAAGCACAAATTCATCCTGAACAATATCGCCGTCTCTCTCCTTTCGATGACAGAGTCAGAGCACAAGTTGGCATGTTATATGAAGATCTTGCCGGACATGCTGCTTTTGATGGCATATTGTTCCACGATGATGCTTTGCTTTCAGATTATGAAGATGCCAGTGCACCGGCTATCACGGCTTATCAGCAAGCAGGCTTTAGCGGGAGTCTGAGCGAAATTCGACAAAACCCGGAGCAATTTAAACAGTGGACCCGTTTTAAAAGTCGTGCGTTAACTGACTTCACTTTAGAACTTAGTGCGCGCGTAAAAGCCATTCGCGGTCCACATGTTAAAACTGCACGAAATATTTTTGCACTTCCGGTAATACAACCTGAAAGTGAAGCGTGGTTTGCACAGAATTATGCTGATTTCCTAAAAAGCTATGACTGGACCGCTATTATGGCTATGCCTTATATGGAAGGTGTCGCAGAAAAATCGGCTGACCAATGGTTAATACAATTGACCAATCAAATTAAAAACATCCCTCAGGCTAAAGACAAATCTATTTTAGAATTACAGGCACAAAACTGGCAGAAAAATGGTCAGCATCAGGCTATTTCTTCGCAACAACTCGCTCACTGGATGAGCCTATTACAACTGAATGGAGGGAAAAACTATGGTTATTATCCCGACAATTTTCTGCATAACCAACCTGAAATAGACGTTATTCGTCCTGAGTTTTCAACAGCCTGGTATCCGAAAAATGATTAATCGCATCGTATCGTTTTTTATATTATGTCTGGTGTTATGCATCCCCCTATGCGTAGCGTACTTTCACTCTGGTGAACTGATGATGAGGTTCGTTTTCTTCTGGCCGTTTTTTATGTCTATTATGTGGATTGTTGGCGGCGTCTATTTCTGGGTCTATCGTGAACGCCACTGGCCGTGGGGAGAAAACGCACCAGCCCCCCAGTTGAAAGATAATCCGTCTATCTCCATTATCATTCCCTGTTTTAATGAGGAGAAAAACGTTGAGGAAACCATACACGCCGCTTTAGCACAGCGTTATGAGAACATTGAAGTTATTGCCGTAAATGACGGTTCAACAGACAAAACCCGTGCCATCCTGGATCGCATGGCTGCACAAATTCCCCACCTGCGGGTCATTCATCTGGCGCAAAACCAGGGGAAAGCCATTGCGCTTAAAACCGGAGCTGCCGCGGCGAAAAGTGAATATCTGGTGTGCATTGATGGCGATGCGTTATTAGACCGCGATGCGGCGGCATATATTGTGGAACCGATGTTGTACAACCCGCGTGTGGGTGCCGTAACCGGTAATCCTCGTATTCGAACACGTTCTACCCTGGTGGGTAAAATTCAGGTTGGCGAGTATTCCTCAATTATTGGTTTGATCAAGCGAACCCAGCGTATCTATGGAAACGTATTTACCGTTTCCGGTGTTATTGCCGCATTTCGTCGCAGCGCCCTGGCAGAAGTGGGTTACTGGAGTGACGATATGATCACCGAAGATATTGATATTAGCTGGAAGCTGCAGTTGAATCAGTGGGCGATTTTTTACGAGCCACGGGCGCTGTGCTGGATATTAATGCCTGAAACGTTAAAAGGGCTGTGGAAACAGCGCCTGCGCTGGGCTCAGGGCGGTGCAGAAGTATTCCTCAAAAATATGACAAGGTTGTGGCGCAAAGAAAACTTTCGAATGTGGCCGCTGTTTTTTGAATACTGCCTGACGACAATATGGGCCTTCACTTGCCTGGTCGGTTTCATTATTTACGCAGTCCAACTTGCCGGTGTACCGTTAAATATTGAATTGACACATATCGCTGCGACACATACTGCCGGAATATTATTGTGTACGTTATGTTTACTGCAATTTATTGTCAGCCTGATGATCGAGAATCGCTATGAGCATAATCTGACTTCATCGCTTTTCTGGATTATTTGGTTCCCGGTTATTTTCTGGATGCTGAGTCTGGCAACGACATTGGTATCATTTACACGAGTCATGTTGATGCCTAAAAAGCAACGCGCCCGTTGGGTAAGTCCCGATCGCGGGATTCTGAGAGGTTAATATGAACAATTTAATTATTACGACCCGACAATCGCCAGTACGTTTAATGGTTGATTATGTTGCCACAACCATCTTATGGACATTATTTGCTTTGTTCATATTCTTATTCGCAATGGATCTGCTGACGGGTTATTACTGGCAAAGCGAGGCCAGAAGCCGACTTCAGTTCTATTTTTTGCTGGCAGTGGCGAATGCCGTCGTGTTAATTGTCTGGGCGCTGTACAATAAGCTACGTTTTCAAAAACAGCAGCATCATGCAGCCTACCAATATACGCCGCAAGAATATGCTGAGAGCTTAGCAATACCTGATGAGCTCTATCAGCAACTACAAAAAAGCCACAGGATGAGCGTACACTTCACCAGCCAGGGGCAAATAAAAATGGTGGTTTCAGAAAAAGCGCTAGTCCGGGCGTAAACACCCAAAACAAAGCCCGGTTCGCCCGGGCTCTGCGCCGATAATACACTTAACTGTATGCATGTAGCGTACGTTGGCAAAGTGCCGAACGTACGCAATCCTCTTTACCGAATCGGACGATCCCGACCATTTCATCTTCTTCGAAACGTTCCAGCGCGTCACTTAATCCGGAGCGCACGCCGCGAGGCAAATCGCATTGCGTGATATCACCGTTGACGATAACCGTCACGTTCTCCCCGAGGCGGGTTAAAAACATTTTCATTTGCGCGGCAGTCACATTCTGCGCCTCGTCAAGAATGACGACTGCATTTTCAAAGGTACGTCCACGCATATAGGCGAACGGCGCAATTTCCACCTTCCCTATTTCCGGTCGCAGGCAGTACTGCATAAAGGAAGCCCCTAAGCGCCGGACCAGCACGTCGTAGACCGGACGAAAATAGGGAGCAAACTTTTCTGCGATATCTCCAGGTAAGAAGCCAAGATCTTCATCGGCTTGCAGAACTGGACGGGTGACGATAATCCTGTCGACATCCTTATGTATCAGGGCCTCTGCCGCTTTTGCTGCGCTGATCCAGGTTTTTCCGCACCCGGCTTCGCCCGTGGCGAATATCAGCTGCTTACTCTCAATAGCCTTCAGATAGTGCAATTGCGCTTCATTTCGCGCGAGGATGGGCGAGGTATCGCGACTGTCGCGGGCCATACCAATGGCTTCTACGCCGCTCATCTGCACAAGCGAGGTGACCGATTCTTCTTCACGCTGCTTATGGCTGCGCGAATCCCGTCTCAGCACACGTTTTGCCTCGCGACGAGCTTTGATCACTGCTTTTTGTCTTCCCATGGAGAGCACCTTGAGTTGTTTGTATTCATCACACGCGCCGTTGGCAGCGCGATTATGCGCACGAACATCAGAGGGTTGGCTTCCTTGTAAGCCATAGTTTGCTTTTGGATAAAATGCCGAAAAACGGCTACGCACACCGTTTGCGGCGTCGGTAACACGAGTAAAGAGAGGAAGTGAGAAAAATACAGAGTGACGAAGTTGCTACCGGAGGAGAAATCTCCGCAAGTGGTGGAGCGTTGCTTAACAAAACATTGTCCAGAACAGGACGTTACCATCCGCGATCTCCATAGTGACTGACTATCACTGCCGGGAACTTCCGCTGCTACTTAATAATTACAACAGATCTCGCATTCATTGCAACAATATATTCACTTATATTTAACTATAAAACACCATTTCAGTGACATTAGTTTCTACTGGAAAGATGACAGAGTGATGACAGTGATGAAAAAAGCTGTGTGCTTTCAGCAGGATTCGCAGTACTGGTAAAAGCTTGCCGGATGCGGCGTGAACGCCTTATCCGGCCTACCGACCCGCACCGATTGTAGGCATGATAAGACGCGCAAGCGTCGCATCAGTGTACGAACGCCTGGTGCGGCGTAAACGCCTTATCCGCCTAAAAACATTAAACCCGCAATAATGCGCTTCCGAGATAATCGTTCGCGTCCTTCACACCCGGCAGCGCAAAGAAATAGCCGCCACCGATAGGTTTGACATATTCCTCCAGCGCCTCGCCATTCAACCTTTTTTGTACTGTCAGGAAGCCCTTTTCCAGATCGTGTTGGTAGCAGACAAACAGTAGCCCCATATCGAGTTGCCCGGAATTGGTGACGCCCAACGAATAACTGTAGCCACGACGCAGCATCAGGCTGGACTCGCTCTCCGCCGTGCGGGGATTCGCCAGCCGGATATGGCTGTCCAGCGCAATCACCTTCCCTTCCGGATCGCTAGCGTAATCGGGAACATCATGCTCATGCAGCATGCCCAGCGGCGCACCGGTTTGCTTATCACGACCAAATATCGTCTGCTGCTCTTTCAGCGGCGTTCTGTCCCAAAATTCCACTCGAAACTGAATCAAGCGTACTGCCTGATAGCTGCCACCGATTGTCCACGCAGGCTCCTGCTGATCTGCCGTCACCCACACCACTTTTTGCATCAACTTATCATTCTGGCTATCGGGATTGGCGGTGCCGTCTTTAAAGCCCAGCAAATTTATCGGCGTCTCTTTGCCTTTACTACGCGCTGCGTGGTCGGAAATAAACCCTTCCCGCTTCCAGCGCACGCTGAGCAAATCCGGCGTGTGTTTGATGATATCGCGCAGCGCATGGATCACCGTGTCCTGGGTGTTGGCGCAAATTTGTAGCAACACATCACCATGACATAACGCCGCATCCAGCGAGTCGTTAGGGAAACGCGTCATCTTCTGCAACTTTTTTGGCATCTGTGGCGCAAGGCCAAAGCGCTCATCAAACAATGAGTGACCCACCGATAACGTGATGGTGAGATTATCGGGCGCAATGTAGCCGCCAAGAATGCCGGAATCGAGTGGTGGCAGGCGCGGATTTGGCGTTTCTGGTGCCGCTCCGCCCTGAGTCAGAAAAGCAAAACGCTGAGTCAACAAGCGAAACAACCGTTCAAGATCGGCTTTATCGCTGGCAAGCACATCAAACGCCACCAGCATCATTGCAGCCTGTTGTGGTGTCAGGATCCCTGCCTGATGCTCACCATAAAACGGCTGTTTCTCATTGCGTGCATCCGGTGAAAGCGTACCCGGCGCACTTTGCGTTTTTTGTGCATGAGCGACCGGACAACTTCCCGCCAGCGCCAGCGCACCAATCCCTTTCAGTAAACGTCGGCGTGACGGTTCATTCACGCCGTTTTCATCTTCATACTGCATAACGCTTAGTCCAGCCCCAGCACACCGCGAAGTTGCGCCAGATCTTCCGCCAGCGCAGTAATCGGTCCTTTCAGTGCATTCCGGTCAGCATCGGTCAGTTTGTCGTAATTTTCAAAACCGTCTTTAGTACGGTATTTCGCCAGAATGGTATCGACCTTTTTGAAGTTGGCATCGACTTTTGCCAGCAGTTCCGGATTCGCTTTTTGTAGTTGTGGACGCAGCAGATCGACAATTTTCTGCGAGCCTTCAACGTTAGCCTGGAAATCCCACAGATCGGTGTGGCTGTAGCGATCTTCTTCACCGCTGATTTTGCTGGCCGCCACTTCCTCAATCAGTCCGGCTGCACCGCCGACCACTTTTGAAGGAGGGAAAGCCAGTTCACTGATGCGTTTTTGCAAATCGACCACATCGGTATAAAGCTGGTCAGCATACTTATCCATCCCTTTGGTGGTGTTATCGCCAAACAATGCTTTTTCCAGACGGTGGAAACCGGTGAATTTTGGATCGGCGGCTTTTTGCTCGTAATCATCTTCACGGGCGTCAATGCTGCCATCCAGATCGGAGAACAGTTCAGCAATCGGTTCAATGCGCTCATAGTGCTGGCGCGTCGGCGCATACAGTGCTTTCGCTTTTTCGATATCGCCTGCTTTAATAGCGTCGGTAAAGGCTTTGGTGTCGGTCACCAGTTGCGTGGTTTCCGCCATGACATACGCTTTATATGCAGTAATTGCACCACCAAGACTTAACAGCGCATCACTTTGCGCCGCATCCGCCGTTGCTTCACCTTTGACGATCAACTTCCCTTTCGGGTTAGTCAGCAGACCGCAGGTCATATCGTATTCGCCAGGCTGTAAATTCGCCGTCATTTTCTGGCTAAAACCAGGGGCGATATTTTCCCGCTCTTCCACCACCATCACGCCTTTGAGGATCTCCCACTCCAGCGCCTTCTGGCTGTGGTTCTGAATAATGAACTGTGTTTTCCCGGCGTTAACCGTAATGATCATCGGCTCGCACTGCTTATCCGTCACGGTCACTTTGACTTGCGGAATATCAGCGGCGTTAGCCATAAAAGCAGAAGAGAACAGCGCAGCCACGCTCAACTGCAATGCGTTACGGCGGAAGTTAATGGTCATGACGAGACTATCCCTTTAAAGTATGTTGTAACTAAGCAAGAGTTTGCGTCGTATTTGCTACATGGAGCGGGACGCAGTCGCCCCTGCGCGTGGTGGCAGAACAAATGCCACCAGCGCCGGGATGAGATAAATAAACCAGACGGCGACTTCGCTGACGCTCGGTGCTTCCTGATAGCCAAAAATCCCTTCCATCAGTGTGCCAAACAGCGAGTGAGTTGAGAGCACCGCGCTCATATCGAAGGCGATTTCCTGAAAGTGGTTCCACAATCCGGCTTCATGAAATGCGCGAATGGCACCAGCTGCCAGCCCTGCGGCGACGAAGAGAATAAACAGACTGGTCCATTTAAAAAATGCACCAAGATTGAGGCGAATACCGCCCCAGTAGAGCAGGAAGCCAAGCACCACGGCTGTAGCAAGACCAAGCATTGCACCCAGCGGCGGCCAGATCCCGACATCTTGTTGAAATGCCGCCAGCAGGAAAAAGACCGACTCCAGCCCTTCCCTTGCAACGGCAAAAAAGACCATCATCACCAGCGCCCAGCCATGATGATTTCCACGCTGCAATGCGCTATCGACCGCCTGCTCCAGTTGTACTTTGACGTTGCGCGACACTTTGCGCATCCAGAAAACCATCCAGGTAAGGATCACCACGGCGATCACCGCCACAATGCCTTCAAACAGTTCCTGTTCTTTTTGCGGAAATTCGCCGGTGGTTTCGTTAATGAAGATACCCAAGCCCAGACACAACGCAGCGGCAAGCAACACGCCAATCCACATTACACCAATCCATCGGCCTCGCTGGGTACGCTTAAGATAGCTGGCAATCAAACTGACAATCAGCGCGGCTTCAAGTCCTTCGCGCAATATAATGAGAAACGGAACAAACATGCCACCCACCCTTAAACGTTTTTCTGAGTCAATCTATGCAAAGAAAAGTAAATCGCAGTGATAGCGATTATCATTACGATGAAGAAAAATACAAGTGGAATGTAGTGATAATGATGAGAAGATGTAAAAATATTTTGAGAAAAAACGCAGAGGGCAATCACTGATTGCCCTCTGCCTGCTTCCGGTTATGACGTGAAATTTTCGGTAAAACGCCTTCCCTTACCCTTCCTGCAACCGTGACGGCGGAGCCGAATGATAGTGCGCATCGGCCTCGGCAAAGCGTTTTTGCATCGCCGCTGATGGCGCTTTACCCAGCAAACTAAACACTACAATCCCGATACTGCCGAAGATAAAGCCCGGAATAATTTCGTACAGACCCAGCCAGCCGAACTGTTTCCAGACGATAACCGTCAGCGCACCGATGATCATCCCCGCCAGCGCACCGTTGCGCGTCATGCGTGACCACATCACCGAGAACAGCACCACCGGACCAAACGCTGCGCCAAAGCCTGCCCACGCGTAGCTCACTAAGCCCAGCACGCGGTTTTCCGGGTTTGCCGCCAGCGCAATCGCCACCAGCGCCACCACCAGCACCATCACTCGCCCTACCCACACCAGCTCTTTCTGGCTGGCCTGTTTACGCAGAAACGCTTTGTATAAATCTTCGGTAATCGCACTGGAACATACCAGCAGCTGGCAACTTAACGTTGACATTACCGCCGCCAGAATCGCCGACAGCAAAATCCCGGCAATCCACGGGTTAAACAGAATTTGTGCCAGTTCAATAAACACGCGCTCGGCGTTCTGGTTTACCGCACCTGCTACCGCCGGGTGCTCGTTAAAGTAAGCGATACCAAAGAAGCCGACAGCCACCGCCCCTGCCAGGCAGAGGATCATCCAGGTCATACTAATACGACGCGCATGGACAATGCTGTGGTGAGAATCTGCCGCCATAAAACGCGCCAGGATGTGCGGCTGCCCGAAGTAACCCAGCCCCCAACCCATCAGCGAGATAATGGCGACAAAATTCAACCCTTTGAGCATATCCACGTTTTCAATGCTCTTTTGTTTGATTACTTCCAGCGAGTCACCAAAGCCACCGACACTGATAATGACGATAACTGGCGTCAGGATCAGGGCAAAAATCATCAGACTGGCCTGTACAGTGTCAGTCCAGCTCACCGCGAGGAAACCGCCAATAAAGGTGTAAAGGATCGTCGCCGCAGCCCCCGCCCACAGAGCCGTTTCGTAGCTCATGCCAAAGGTACTTTCAAACAGACGCGCGCCTGCCACAATGCCTGAAGCGCAATAAATGGTGAAGAACAGCAAAATAACCAGCGCGGAGATAATGCGCAAAATGCGGCTTTTATCTTCAAAGCGCCCGGTGAAATAATCCGGCAATGTTAAGGCGTTATTGTTGTATTCGGTATGCACACGCAACCGCCCGGCCACCAGCTTCCAGTTGATCCACGCGCCTAATGTCAGACCAATGGCGATCCAGCTTTCGGAAATCCCGGAAAGAAAAACAGCGCCTGGCAACCCCATTAACAGCCAGCCGCTCATATCCGACGCACCCGCCGATAATGCCGTCACGAATGGCCCAAGACTACGACCGCCCAGAATATAGTCGTCGAAGTTTTTCGTTGATCGCCAGGCGATAAACCCAATCAATATCATGCCAAAGATATAGACACAAAATGTCACCAACATCGGTGTGCTAATAGCCATCTAAAGTCTCCAAAAAATTATTATCGGCAATGTCGAAACTTGCCGTTATATCTGCCACCGGAACGGGGTAACAGAGTTTATGTTTTACCAGGGCGACCGTATCCTGCCGGAAGCGCTGGTTATTCACAATCGATTTAACACACCATTTACATTAAATTTTAGTGCTCAGCGACACTATTTTTCATCAGGTTGCACTCTCTCACATTTTTTGCGGTTGCACCTTTCAAAAATGTTAACTGCCGCAGAGAAAAAGTCTGAGTTATTTTTTTAATCCCTGTCATATCGATTTCGTTTATTAACATTTCATTCATTTTTAAGCTTGCTACGCAGGTCACATTTAACACGGTTGCACAAAGTTGCAACATCATAGATATTTCACGATAACGTTAAGTTGCACCTTTCAGAACAACAGGAGTAATGGCATGGGAACCACCACCATGGGGGTTAAGCTGGACGACGCGACGCGTGAGCGTATTAAGTCTGCCGCGACACGTATCGATCGCACACCACACTGGT
Organism: Escherichia sp. E.sYA108; assembly: GCF_011754335.1. Lineage (NCBI taxonomy): Bacteria > Pseudomonadati > Pseudomonadota > Gammaproteobacteria > Enterobacterales > Enterobacteriaceae > Escherichia > Escherichia sp. E.sYA108. The sequence continues at coordinate 3,215,224 of NZ_JAAQVZ010000001.1, forward strand.
TAATTAAACAGGCGATTTTTTCTTATCTTGAACAACTGGAAAACAGCGATACTCTCCCGGAGCTACCAGCGCTGCTTTCTGGCGCGGCCAATGAGAGCGATGAAGCACCGACTCCGGCAGAGGAACCACACCAGCCTTTCCTCGACTTTGCCGAGCAAATATTGCCCCAGTCGGTTTCCCGCGCCGCCATCACCGCCGCCTATCGCCGCCCGGAAACCGAAGCGGTTTCTATGCTGCTGGAACAAGCTCGCCTGCCGCAGCCAGTAGCTGAACAGGCGCACAAACTGGCGTATCAACTGGCCGATAAACTGCGTAATCAAAAAAACGCCAGTGGTCGCGCAGGTATGGTTCAGGGGTTATTGCAGGAGTTTTCGTTGTCATCGCAGGAAGGCGTGGCGCTGATGTGTCTGGCGGAAGCGTTGTTGCGTATTCCCGACAAAGCCACCCGTGACGCGTTAATTCGCGACAAAATCAGTAACGGTAACTGGCAGTCACACATTGGTCGTAGCCCGTCCCTGTTTGTTAATGCCGCTACCTGGGGGCTGCTGTTTACCGGCAAACTGGTTTCCACCCATAACGAAGCCAGCCTCTCCCGCTCGCTGAACCGCATTATCGGTAAGAGCGGTGAACCGCTGATCCGCAAAGGTGTGGATATGGCGATGCGCCTGATGGGCGAGCAGTTCGTCACGGGCGAAACCATCGCGGAAGCGTTAGCCAATGCCCGCAAACTGGAAGAGAAAGGTTTCCGTTACTCTTACGATATGCTGGGCGAAGCCGCACTGACTGCCGCAGATGCACAAGCGTATATGGTTTCCTATCAGCAGGCGATTCACGCCATTGGTAAAGCGTCTAACGGTCGTGGCATCTATGAAGGTCCGGGCATTTCAATCAAGCTGTCGGCGCTACATCCGCGTTATAGCCGCGCCCAGTATGACCGGGTAATGGAAGAGCTTTACCCGCGTCTGAAATCACTCACCCTGCTGGCGCGTCAGTACGATATTGGTATTAACATCGATGCCGAAGAGGCCGATCGTCTGGAGATCTCCCTCGATCTGCTGGAAAAACTCTGTTTCGAGCCTGAACTGGCAGGCTGGAACGGCATCGGTTTTGTTATTCAGGCTTATCAAAAACGCTGCCCGTTGGTGATCGATTACCTGATTGATCTCGCCACCCGCAGCCGTCGCCGTCTGATGATTCGCCTGGTGAAAGGCGCGTACTGGGATAGTGAAATCAAGCGTGCACAGATGGACGGCCTTGAAGGTTATCCGGTTTATACCCGCAAGGTGTATACCGACGTTTCTTATCTTGCCTGTGCGAAAAAACTGCTGGCGGTGCCAAATCTAATCTACCCGCAGTTCGCGACGCACAACGCCCATACGCTGGCGGCAATTTATCAACTGGCGGGTCAAAACTACTACCCGGGTCAGTACGAGTTCCAGTGCCTGCATGGTATGGGCGAGCCACTGTATGAGCAGGTCACCGGGAAAGTTGCCGACGGCAAACTTAACCGTCCGTGTCGTATTTATGCTCCGGTCGGTACACATGAAACGCTGCTGGCATATCTGGTGCGCCGCCTGCTGGAAAACGGTGCTAACACCTCGTTTGTTAACCGTATTGCCGACACCTCTTTGCCACTGGATGAACTGGTCGCCGATCCAGTCACTGCTGTAGAAAAACTGGCGCAACAGGAAGGGCAAACTGGATTACCGCATCCGAAAATTCCCCTGCCGCGCGATCTTTACGGTCACGGGCGCGACAACTCGGCAGGGCTGGATCTCGCTAACGAACACCGTCTGGCCTCGCTCTCTTCAGCCCTGCTCAATAGTGCACTGCAAAAATGGCAGTCCTTGCCAATGCTGGAACAACCGGTCGCGGCTGGTGAGATGTCGCCCGTTATTAACCCTGCGGAACCGAAAGATATTGTGGGCTATGTGCGTGAAGCCACGCCGCGTGAAGTAGAACAGGCGCTGGAAAGTGCGGTTAATAACGCGCCAATCTGGTTTGCCACTCCTCCGGCTGAACGCGCGGCGATTTTGCATCGCGCTGCCGTGCTAATGGAAAGCCAGATGCAGCAACTGATTGGTATTCTGGTGCGTGAAGCCGGAAAAACCTTCAGTAACGCCATTGCCGAAGTGCGCGAAGCGGTCGATTTTCTCCACTACTATGCCGGACAGGTGCGGGATGATTTCGCTAACGAAACCCACCGTCCATTAGGGCCTGTGGTATGTATCAGTCCGTGGAACTTCCCGCTGGCTATTTTCACCGGACAGATCGCTGCCGCACTGGCGGCAGGTAACAGCGTGCTGGCAAAACCGGCAGAACAAACGCCGCTGATTGCCGCGCAAGGGATCGCCATTTTGCTGGAAGCGGGTGTACCGCCAGGCGTGGTGCAATTGCTGCCAGGTCGGGGTGAAACCGTGGGCGCGCAACTGACGGGTGATGATCGCGTGCGCGGGGTGATGTTTACCGGTTCAACCGAAGTCGCTACGTTACTGCAGCGCAATATCGCCAGCCGCCTGGACGCTCAGGGTCGCCCTATTCCGCTCATCGCTGAAACCGGCGGCATGAACGCGATGATTGTCGATTCTTCAGCACTGACCGAACAAGTCGTAATAGATGTGCTGGCCTCGGCGTTTGACAGTGCAGGTCAGCGTTGTTCGGCACTGCGCGTGCTGTGCCTGCAAGATGAGATTGCCGACCACACGCTGAAAATGCTGCGCGGCGCAATGGCCGAATGCCGGATGGGTAATCCGGGTCGCCTGACCACCGATATCGGTCCGGTGATTGATAGCGAAGCGAAAGCCAATATCGAGCGTCATATTCAGACCATGCGTAGTAAAGGCCGTCAGGTGTTCCAGGCGGTGCGGGAAAACAGCGAAGATGCCCGTGAATGGCAAAGCGGCACCTTTGTCGCTCCGACGCTGATCGAACTGGATGACTTTGCCGAATTACAAAAAGAGGTCTTTGGTCCGGTGCTGCATGTGGTGCGTTACAACCGTAACCAGCTCCCAGAGCTGATCGAGCAGATTAACGCTTCCGGCTATGGTCTGACGCTTGGCGTTCATACGCGTATTGATGAAACCATTGCCCAGGTCACTGGCTCGGCCCAGGTCGGTAATCTGTACGTTAACCGTAATATGGTGGGCGCGGTGGTTGGGGTGCAACCGTTCGGCGGCGAAGGGTTGTCTGGCACCGGGCCGAAAGCAGGCGGTCCGCTCTATCTCTACCGTCTGCTGGCGAATCGCCCGGAAAGTGCACTGGCAGTGACGCTCGCGCGTCAGGATGCGGAGTATCCGGTCGATGCGCAGTTGAAAGCCGCATTGACTCAGCCGCTAAATGCACTGCGGGAATGGGCGGCAAACCGTCCAGAATTGCAGGCGTTATGTACGCAATATGGCGAGTTGGCGCAGGCAGGAACACAACGATTGTTGCCAGGGCCGACGGGTGAACGCAACACCTGGACGCTGCTGCCGCGTGAGCGCGTGTTGTGTATTGCGGATGATGAACAGGATGCGCTGACTCAGCTCGCCGCCGTGCTGGCAGTGGGTAGCCAGATGCTGTGGCCGGATGATGCGCTACATCGTCAGTTAGTGAAGGCATTGCCATCGGCAGTCAGCGAACGTATTCAACTGGCGAAAGCGGAAAATATAACCGCTCAACCATTTGATGCGGTGATCTTCCACGGTGATTCGGATCAGCTTCGCGCATTGTGTGAAGCCGTTGCCGCGCGGGATGGTGCAATTGTTTCGGTGCAGGGTTTTGCCCGTGGCGAAAGCAATATCCTTCTGGAACGGCTGTATATCGAGCGTTCGCTGAGTGTGAATACCGCTGCTGCTGGCGGTAACGCCAGTTTAATGACGATCGGTTAAACAGGTAGCCGGAGGATGTTACAACCTCCTCCGGCATCTTTAACGTGGTCGAATCCCCTCAATAATAATCCGCTGCACGTTTTCAACCGTTTGATTGAAAAACACCTCATCGCGCAACGTCGCGCCTGTCACCGCCTCCACCTGAGGGGCAAAATCGGCGTAATGTTGAGTGGAAGCCCAAATCATAAAAATCAAATGCTGCGGGTCAATCGGCGCGAGTTTGCCGCTTTTAACCCAACCGGCAATGAGCGCCGATTTCTCATCAATTAATGCCTTCAAATCGCCCGTCAGTTCATCCATTAACAGCGGTGCACCTGCCAGCATCTCCATACAGAACAGGCGCGAAGCCTGCGGATAATCGCGGGAAACTTCCAGCTTCAGACGGATGTATTCTTTGATCGCCGCCAGCGGGGCGAAATCTTCTCGAAACGCTTTTAACGGTGCCAGCCAGATATCGAGAATCTGCCGCAGTACGGCTATATACAGCGCCTCTTTTGACGGAAAGTAATACAGCAGATTGGTTTTTGAAACACCCGCCAACTCCGCGATCTGCTCCAGCCTTGTGCCGTGAAAACCGAATTGTGAAAAAGTGTCCAGTGCTGCGCTAAGAATCGCTTTTTTCTTCGCGCTTACTGCGCGCGAACGCTTACCCGTTGTTTTCACTGCGCCTTGCGTCATGCGCTCTCCCCTCTTGTTGATTGGCAACAGGATAGCAAAACCCCCGCCCGGCCTCGACCTTCTGCACTCTCATCGCGCACGAATGCATGTTTTATGTGCAACTGTTTTGACCGTTTAGTCCACTTTTTTTCAGGCATTTTAGACAACTTAACATTAACACATTAATAACATTCACTTTTTAAAAACTGGCATCCGCTTTGCAAACAAGCCATTACGCGGCTGAAAAGGATATGCAGGATGCAGCGCCCCGTCTGACTTTCACTTTACGAGACGAAGAGAGGTTGATGATGAAAATTGGCGTATTCGTACCTATTGGCAACAACGGCTGGCTCATTTCGACCCACGCGCCGCAGTACATGCCGACATTTGAACTGAATAAAGCCATTGTGCAAAAAGCGGAGCACTACCATTTCGATTTCGCCCTGTCGATGATCAAACTGCGTGGCTTTGGCGGCAAAACTGAGTTCTGGGATCACAACCTTGAGTCGTTCACCTTGATGGCGGGGCTGGCAGCCGTCACCTCACGCATTCAGATATACGCGACAGCTGCCACCTTAACGTTACCTCCGGCAATCGTCGCCCGTATGGCCGCAACCATCGACTCCATCTCTGGCGGGCGTTTTGGCGTCAACCTCGTGACTGGCTGGCAGAAGCCCGAGTATGAGCAGATGGGGATCTGGCCTGGCGATGACTATTTCTCCCGTCGTTACGACTATCTCACCGAATATGTTCAGGTGCTGCGCGACCTGTGGGGCTCGGGGAAAAGCGATTTTAAAGGCGATTTTTTCACTATGGATGATTGTCGCGTCAGTCCGCAACCGAGTGTCCCCATGAAAGTGATCTGCGCCGGGCAAAGCGACGCTGGCATGGCGTTCTCCGCCCGGTATGCCGATTTTAACTTCTGTTTCGGCAAAGGCGTAAATACACCCACGGCTTTCGCCCCGACCGCTGCGCGGATGAAACAGGCCGCAGAGCAAACCGGACGCGACGTTGGCTCTTATGTGTTGTTTATGGTGATTGCCGACGAAACCGACGATGCCGCTCGTGCAAAATGGGAACACTACAAAGCGGGCGCGGATGAAGAGGCGTTAAGCTGGCTAACTGAACAAAGTCAGAAAGATACCCGCTCAGGTACTGACACCAACGTCCGTCAGATGGCCGATCCCACTTCGGCGGTAAACATCAATATGGGGACGTTAGTCGGTTCTTACGCCAGTGTCGCGCGCATGTTAGATGAAGTCGCAAACGTGCCTGGTGCCGAAGGCGTGCTGTTGACCTTCGATGATTTTCTGTCGGGAATCGAAACCTTCGGCGAGCGCATTCAACCACTGATGCTGTGCCGCGCCCATCTCCCTGCGCTGACTCAGGAGGTGGCATGATGACAACCTTAACCGCACGACCGGAAGCCATTACCTTCGATCCGCAGCAAACTGCGCTGATCGTGGTGGATATGCAAAATGCCTATGCCACGCCAGGCGGCTACTTAGATCTCGCCGGGTTTGATGTCTCAACCACTCGCCCGGTCATTGCCAACATTCAAACCGCCGTGACCGCAGCGCGAACGGCAGGGATGCTGATCATCTGGTTTCAAAATGGCTGGGATGAACAGTATGTCGAGGCTGGCGGCCCCGGCTCACCGAATTTTCATAAATCGAACGCCCTGAAAACCATGCGTAATCAGCCGCAGCTGCAGGGGAAATTGCTGGCGAAAGGCTCCTGGGATTATCAACTGGTGGATGAACTGGTGCCGCAGCCTGGCGATATTGTGCTGCCGAAGCCGCGCTACAGCGGTTTCTTCAATACGCCGCTGGACAGCATTTTGCGCAGCCGTGGAATACGCCATCTGGTTTTCACCGGTATCGCTACCAACGTCTGCGTCGAATCGACGCTACGCGACGGCTTTTTTCTGGAGTATTTCGGCGTGGTGCTGGAAGACGCAACACACCAGGCGGGGCCGGAATTTGCACAGAAAGCCGCGTTGTTCAATATCGAAACCTTTTTTGGCTGGGTCAGCGACGTCGAAACGTTCTGCGACGCGCTTTCTTCCACGTCCTTTGCTCGTATCGCTTAAGGAGTTTAACGATGCCAAAATCCGTAATTATTCCTGCTGGCAGCAGCGCACCGCTGGCCCCCTTCGTTCCCGGCACGCTGGCTGATGGCGTGGTGTATGTCTCCGGTACGCTGGCTTTTGATCAACATAACAACGTGCTGTTTGCCGATGACCCAAAGGCGCAAACCCGCCACGTTCTGGAAACCATCCGCAAGGTCATCGAGACGGCGGGTGGCACGATGGCGGATGTGACCTTCAACAGCATCTTTATTACCGACTGGAAAAATTACGCCGCGATTAACGAAATCTACGCCGAGTTTTTCCCGGGTGACAAACCGGCGCGATTCTGCATTCAGTGCGGACTGGTAAAACCTGACGCGCTGGTGGAAATCGCCACAATTGCGCATATCGCCAAGTGAGACCGCGATGAAACTTTCACTCTCACCTCCCCCTTATGCTGATGCGCCCGTAGTGGTGTTGATTTCGGGTCTTGGCGGTAGCGGCAGTTACTGGTTACCGCAACTGGCGGTGCTGGATCAGGAGTATCAGGTAGTCTGTTACGACCAGCGCGGCACCGGCAATAATCCCGACACGCTGGCAGAAGATTACAGTATCGCCCAGATGGCAGCGGAACTGCATCAGGCGCTGGTAGCCGCAGGGATTGAGCGTTACGCGGTGGTCGGCCATGCGCTCGGTGCGCTGGTGGGAATGCAGCTGGCGCTGGATTATCCCGCGTCGGTAACTGTGCTGGTCAGCGTTAACGGCTGGCTACGAATAAACGCCCATACGCGCCGCTGTTTTCAGGTTCGCGAACAGTTACTACATAGCGGCGGCGCGCAGGCATGGGTGGAAGCGCAGCCGTTGTTCCTCTATCCCGCCGACTGGATGGCGGCCCGCGCACCTCGCCTTGAGGCAGAAGGCGCGCTGGCACTGGCGCATTTTCAGGGCAAAAATAATTTACTGCGTCGACTTAACGCCCTCAAACGCGCTGACTTTAGTCGCCATGCGGATCGTATCCGCTGCCCGGTGCAAATCATCTGCGCCAGTGATGATCTGCTGGTGCCATCAGCATGTTCCAGTGAACTTCATGCCGCTCTGCCCGATAGCCAGAAAATGGTGATGCGCTATGGCGGACACGCCTGCAACGTGACCGATCCCGAAACGTTTAATGCTCTGTTACTCAACGGGCTTGCCAGCCTGTTACATCACCGTGAAGCCGCCCTGTAAGGAATTGCTATGAACGAAGCCGTTAGCCCAGGTGCGCTTAGCACCCTGTTCACCGATGCCCGCACTCACAACGGCTGGCGGGAGACACCCGTCAGCGATGAGACGTTACGGGAGATTTATGCCCTGATGAAATGGGGGCCGACATCTGCTAACTGTTCTCCGACACGGATCGTGTTTATCCGCACTGCAGAAGGAAAAGAACGTCTGCGCCCGGCGCTTTCCAGCGGCAATCTGCAAAAAACCCTGACCGCGCCCGTCACCGCTATCGTCGCCTGGGACAGTGAATTTTATGAACGGTTACCACAGCTGTTTCCTCACGGCGATGCCCGCAGTTGGTTTACCTCCAGTCCACAACTTGCCGAAGAAACAGCGTTTCGCAACAGTTCCATGCAGGCGGCCTATCTGATCGTCGCCTGCCGTGCGCTGGGGCTGGATACCGGCCCGATGTCGGGCTTTGACCGTCAATACGTTGACGACGCCTTTTTTGCGGGCAGCACGCTGAAGAGCAATCTGCTGATTAATATCGGCTATGGCGATTCCAGCAAACTTTTTGCGCGCCTGCCACGTCTGTCCTTTGAAGAAGCCTGCGGGCTGTTGTAAGGAGCAAACAATGAACATTGTCGATCAACAAACCTTTCGCGATGCGATGTCCTGTATGGGCGCGGCGGTCAATATCATCACTACGGACGGTCCAGCCGGGCGCGCCGGGTTCACCGCCAGCGCCGTCTGCAGCGTGACCGACACGCCGCCCACATTACTGGTGTGCCTGAATCGTGGGGCGTCCGTCTGGCCGGTATTCAATGAAAATCGAACGCTGTGTGTAAATACACTTAGCGCCGGGCAGGAGTCGCTTTCAAACCTTTTTGGCGGCAAAACGCCCATGGAACACCGCTTTGCCGCCGCCCGCTGGCAGACTGGTGTGACCGGATGCCCGCAACTGGAAGAGGCACTGGTTTCGTTTGACTGCCGTATCAGCCAGGTGGTGAGCGTCGGCACCCACGACATTTTGTTTTGCGCCATCGAAGCGATTCATCGTCACGCCACACCCTACGGGCTGGTGTGGTTCGATCGCAGTTATCACGCGCTGATGCGCCCTGCTTGTTAACCTCCTTAAGGAGACAGCTGATGGCAATGTTCGGTTTTCCTCACTGGCAGTTAAAATCGACCTCTACAGAGAGCGGCGTGGTCGCGCCGGATGAACGATTGCCGTTTGCTCAGACGGCAGTAATGGGCGTTCAACACGCGGTGGCGATGTTTGGCGCGACGGTGTTAATGCCGATTCTGATGGGGCTGGATCCCAATCTTTCCATTTTTATGTCGGGGATCGGCACGTTACTGTTTTTCTTTATTACCGGCGGGCGCGTGCCCAGTTATCTCGGTTCCAGCGCGGCTTTTGTCGGCGTGGTGATTGCCGCAACGGGCTTTAATGGTCAGGGAATTAATCCGAATATCAGCATCGCGCTGGGCGGGATTATCGCCTGTGGGCTGGTTTATACCGTCATTGGCCTGGTGGTGATGAAAATCGGTACGCGCTGGATTGAACGACTAATGCCGCCGGTTGTGACGGGTGCGGTAGTGATGGCGATTGGCCTGAACTTAGCGCCTATCGCAGTGAAAAATGTATCGGCTTCGGCCTTTGATAGCTGGATGGCGGTAATGACGGTGCTGTGTATTGGGCTGGTGGCCGTATTTACCCGTGGCATGATCCAGCGATTATTGATTCTCGTAGGATTAATTGTCGCCTGTCTGCTGTATGGCGTGATGACCAACGTTTTAGGGCTGGGAAAAGCCGTCGATTTTACTCTCGTCAGCCATGCTGCCTGGTTCGGTCTGCCACATTTTTCCACTCCTGCTTTTAATGGTCAGGCAATGATGCTGATTGCGCCCGTGGCGGTGATTCTGGTGGCGGAAAACTTAGGTCATCTCAAGGCGGTCGCCGGGATGACCGGACGCAATATGGACCCGTATATGGGGCGGGCATTCGTAGGCGATGGGCTGGCGACGATGCTTTCTGGCTCTGTCGGCGGTAGCGGCGTAACCACCTACGCCGAGAATATTGGTGTGATGGCCGTGACAAAAGTCTACTCGACGCTGGTGTTTGTTGCCGCTGCCGTCATCGCCATGCTGTTGGGCTTTTCGCCGAAATTTGGCGCGCTGATCCATACTATTCCGGCCGCGGTGATTGGTGGTGCATCAATTGTTGTGTTCGGGCTGATTGCCGTCGCAGGCGCACGGATCTGGGTACAAAACCGTGTGGATTTAAGCCAGAACGGTAATTTGATTATGGTCGCAGTAACCTTAGTGCTGGGTGCGGGTGATTTTGCTCTCACACTGGGCGGTTTTACGTTGGGAGGGATCGGTACAGCCACCTTTGGCGCGATTTTACTCAATGCGTTGTTAAGCAGAAGGTTGGTTGACGTTCCACCGCCAGAAGTTGTTCATCAGGAGCCATAAACAGAAAACCGCCGGGGTAACCGGCGGTGATGGCGTTTTGACGAGCTACAGACAAAAATGCATGCGTCATTGATTAGCCCGGCTAGTTGTCGCTTTTACCGTGACTGCTCTTGCCACCTTTTTTACCTGCTTCAGATGCGCGCTGCGGGTCATTTTTGAAATTACCCCCGCTGTGCTGTCCACCTTTTTTACCTGCTTCTGATGCTCTTTCGCGGTCTTCTGCAAAATTGCCGGAACCGCCTCGATGGTTTGCCATTACTGACCTCCGTCTGGGTATAGACATCATATTGCATAGAATTAACGCGGCGTATGGCGGCTGCCATATTTTCGCTACGTGGGACTAAGCTTAGTGAACTGACGCGGGCAGACCCGCGTTTGGTAATATCCTGCAACAGCTTCTTAGCGAGAATAGATATCATCTCCAATAATTATCCATAAGCCGCTCTTATGATTAAAAAAACGCGATGAGATAAAAATGTGTCATTTTGCGACAAAATTACGTGCTTGTGAAAGTTGTTATAAATCAAATAAGTGGTTGTGAAATTTGCACTCTGAAAAGGACGTCTTATCTTTAAATAAGTGGTAGCGAATCGCTACGGAATAGAGATAACACGAGGAGTGGTTAGAAATGGCTAAAGTTCTGGTGCTTTATTATTCCATGTACGGACATATTGAAACGATGGCACGCGCAGTTGCTGAGGGTGCAAGCAAAGTGGATGGCGCAGAAGTTGTCGTTAAGCGTGTACCGGAAACCATGCCGCCGCAATTATTTGAAAAAGCAGGCGGTAAAACGCAAACTGCACCGGTTGCAACCCCGCAAGAACTGGCCGATTACGACGCCATTATTTTTGGTACACCTACCCGCTTTGGTAACATGTCCGGTCAAATGCGTACCTTCCTCGACCAGACGGGCGGCCTGTGGGCTTCCGGCGCACTATACGGAAAACTGGCGAGCGTCTTTAGTTCCACCGGTACTGGCGGCGGTCAGGAACAAACCATCACATCCACCTGGACGACCCTTGCGCATCACGGCATGGTGATTGTCCCCATTGGCTACGCAGCGCAGGAATTATTTGACGTTTCACAGGTTCGCGGCGGTACGCCGTACGGCGCAACCACCATCGCAGGCGGTGACGGTTCACGCCAGCCCAGCCAGGAAGAACTGTCTATTGCTCGTTATCAAGGGGAATATGTCGCAGGTCTGGCAGTTAAACTTAACGGCTAATCTTCAACAGGAGGATACGCATGCCAACTCAAGAAGCGAAAGCTCATCACGTCGGTGAATGGGCATCTCTGCGCAATACGTCGCCGGAAATAGCCGAGGCCATTTTCGAAGTCGCCGGGTACGACGAAAAAATGGCGGAAAAGATTTGGGAAGAAGGTAGCGATGAAGTGTTAGTCAAAGCCTTTGCTAAGACCGATAAAGATTCGCTTTTTTGGGGCGAACAGACCATCGAACGTAAAAACGTTTAACCAGCGACTCCCCCGCTTCACGCGGGGGAGTTTTCTGTTATTTCACCGCTTCATTCAATACGCGATCAAACTTATCCATTGGGCAAAAACCGTTGGCATCTATCGGGCAACCGCTTAATTCCAGCGTCACGCGCTGCGCAGGTGCCTGCAGGGTTAACGCATCGGCATTACGTAACTGTTCCGCACTCTGGTACACATATTCAATTTTCATCAGGTCGCGATTGGCTTTGCTGTCATGCCAACGCTGGAAAACGATTTTGCCGCCAATCGGCGTGCGTTCGTTCTGGTCATGCAACTGATACGGTTTGAAATCCAGCGCCGTTAACAGAGAGGCAATGTTGGAGTCGTGCCCAACTAATACCGTGATTTTCGGTGCACTGGTGCGATCGGTGACCAGGGCTTTGTCGATATAACTGACCAGCGGTTTCGCAACATTGCGCGCCACTTCCGGTGAGGTAAACAGGCTGTCCTGGTAACCGTTTTTCAGCTTCGACAACACCTTCCACTGCTGGTCAGATTTAATTTCTCCCCAGGCAACCTGATCCATCGGAAAACCTTCGTAGTATTGCAAAGTAAACGCATCTACCAGCGAGTTGCCAACTTTCAGCGGCCCGGAAACGCCCGGTTCTTGTTGATACTTCGCGCTAAAGGTATTTTTGCCATCTACAAGCGAACATTGTTGCTTCTCTTTACAGGCAGGGGAATCTTTATAGTTAACGATTTGTTCCAGTAGCTTGTAGCTGTCGGTAAGCTGGAGTTTGCTGAGCTCTTTCTCCATTGCCGCCACCGCCTGTTCACTGAATGCGGCGGAATCATCGGTGATCACTGGGTTAAAGGTGGGGTCCATAGTGCCCATTTTTTCCTGGTGATGAACATGAATATCACACCCAGGGAATGCGCCAGTAATAAAGAACTGCGCGGTCGCGACGGTGCGTTGCAGACTATTGGCATAGGCATAAACGGTGTCCGGTGGCGGGCATTCCCCTGATTTCACCATCCCCTGTTCTGCCAGCCATTCACGCATATAATGGCCCATATACACTTCGAGCACGCCCCCTTTAGTGGTGAGCTGCCCACCGGGGACGTCCCATTCAGGCCATTTATTCGGCGTCGACTGCTCCAGCACACTGCCATTGTTCGCCAGCGGCGCACGTAAGTTATGACGGCTCATCATAAGGACTTGCTGTAGCTGATAGCCTTCCGGTACGGTTTGTGCCTGAGCATTTGAAGCGAGTAAAACTATCCCTGCCACAGTTGCGGCGATTAGCGTTTTGTTCATTCCTCACACCTCTTTTGTTATCAATAATTAAAGAGTGTGACAGAAATATGTCATTTTTCCGGGAACAGGTTCGCAAAATGGCTCGTTGAACGCCTGTTTTTCTATATTCCCCTTTAAAAACAGGCAAGTTTTGACGCAAACTATGCCTGATTAGCCCCGGCCTCGTTTACGCCGCTAATGATTACATCAGTAGCTATAAAGAAAATCAGCGGCGTTACCATTACCAATAAAAAAAGAATGTGAGACTAATAGCAATGGTTTTTAGCACATGTCTTTATCATTAAATTGCATAACGATTTAAATAGTCGAGTTGTGCATTCCTTTCCTTATTGTTTAACTTGTAAGCATGAGCCAAAAGTTCAGGAGTGAGGTAAATAAAATATGTTCCTCCCACCTTGAGGCGACCTCCCCTCCGCGATGATTTCAATAACATATTCTGTGTTGGCATATGAAATTTTGAGGATTACCCTACACTTATAGGAGTTACCTTACAGGGGTTCCTTCAATTTGTGTTGATTTACGCGAGATAACGCTATGGAATTAAAGGATTATTACGCCATCATGGGCGTGAAACCGACGGACGATCTCAAGACAATCAAGACCGCCTATCGTCGACTGGCCCGCAAATACCATCCTGATGTCAGCAAAGAACCGGATGCCGAAGCCCGCTTCAAAGAGGTCGCTGAAGCCTGGGAAGTGTTAAGTGATGAACAACGTCGCGCTGAGTATGATCAGATGTGGCAACATCGCAACGATCCGCAATTTAACCGTCAGTTCCATCATGGCGACGGTCAGAGTTTTAACGCCGAAGATTTTGACGATATCTTCTCGTCAATTTTCGGTCAGCATGCCCGCCAGAGCCGTCAACGCCCCGCCACACGCGGCCACGATATTGAAATCGAAGTGGCGGTTTTCCTCGAAGAAACGCTTACTGAGCATAAGCGTACCATCAGCTATAACCTGCCGGTTTATAACGCCTTTGGCATGATCGAACAGGAAATCCCGAAAACGCTGAATGTGAAGATCCCGGCGGGCGTCGGCAATGGTCAACGCATCCGCCTGAAAGGCCAGGGGACGCCGGGCGAAAACGGCGGTCCAAATGGCGACCTGTGGCTGGTGATTCACATTGCGCCACATCCGCTGTTTGATATTGTCGGCCAGGATCTGGAAATAGTGGTGCCGGTTAGCCCGTGGGAAGCGGCGCTGGGTACTAAAGTCACCGTTCCAACACTGAAAGAAAGCATTTTGCTGACTATCCCGCCTGGCAGCCAGGCCGGGCAACGATTGCGCGTTAAAGGCAAAGGTCTGGTGAGCAAAAAACAGACCGGCGATCTGTATGCGGTACTGAAAATCGTGATGCCGCCGAAACCGGATGAAAACACTGCCGCGCTGTGGCAGCAACTGGCAGACGCCCAGTCGTCTTTTGATCCACGTAAAGATTGGGGGAAAGCATAATGGCTAATGTTACGGTGACTTTTACTATTACCGAATTTTGCCTGCATACCGGCATCTCTGAAGAGGAGTTGAATGAAATTGTCGGTTTGGGGGTGGTTGAACCGAGTGAGATCCAGGAGACAACCTGGGTATTTGACGACCATGCCGCCATTGTGGTGCAACGCGCGGTACGCCTGCGTCATGAACTGGCTCTGGACTGGCCGGGGATCGCGGTGGCGCTGACGTTAATGGATGATATTGCGCACCTGAAGCAGGAAAACCGCCTGCTGCGCCAGCGGCTTTCCCGGTTTGTGGCTCACCCGTGAGTTTGTTGCCTGATGCGACGCTTAACGCGTCTTATCAGGCCTACAAAGAGCACTGTTCCCGTAGGCCGGATAAGGCGTTTATGCCGCATCCGGCAACTGCGCCATAATGCCTGATGCGACGCTTAACGCATCTTATCAGGCCCACAAAAAGCACTGTTCCCGTAGGCCGGATAAGGCGTTCTCGCCGCATCCGGCAACTGCGCCATAATGCCTGATGCGACGCTTAACGCATCTTATCAGGCCCACAAAAAGCACTGTTCCCGTAGGCCGGATAAGGCGTTCTCGCCGCATCCGGCAACTGCGCACTAATGCCTGATGCGACGCCTGCCGCGTCTTATCAGGCCTACAAACGGCATTATCTTTTTTGGTAGTCACACTCCACTAACACCAGCAATAACTGGCTTAGTGCCGCGTAAAAACCAAAGCGGTCATACTGTCGACAACGCGCAGCAAACTCTGGTAACCATTCCCGCAGAGCCGTCAGTGTTTTTTGCCGCAAACCGTCGATTCTTCGCGCAGGAACGGTCCCCTCTCCCAGCGAAAAATGCAGATGACTCAACAACTCGAGATAGATCGCCAGATGATCTGCCGGTTCGTTGAAATTGCCGCTGGTCTCCATCCCTGCCTCAACTAACAAGCGTTTAATCTCTTGCTCGTCCTGTTTGTAGGCCGATGCATACGGCAGCGCCGCTTGTTTGTCGGTCATCAGAAACAGGCCGCAAAAGTCAGCGGCCAGTTCCAGACGGGCATCGTCACGTACTGTCAGAGTGGCAATACTGTTTTCCAGCCCATTCACCGCCGCAGTGAGCGGAGGTTCGCTTTTCAGCAACGAAAACCATTCAGCCATCTGCGCACTGGCGATTTGCGTCAGTTGTTCATCGTCCAGTTCACGGGAGAACAACTGCGCCAGCCAGGCGTAAACACAGGCAATCTGTTGTGCTGTCAGCGTGGTCATGATTTCACCTGCGACGCGGGAACATATTCGCACTGCGCCACCATCTCCACGGGGCCGTTAAACGCCGTCACCTGCTCCACTGTTCCGTTGTACTTCTCAATTTCCACCAGCGTAGTGTGCGCACTGGTCGCCTGCGCCAGCTGCGAAGTACCGATGTCGATGGTCAACACGTTGGGGTTACCGTATTTGCACAGCGCCCCTGGCTCGCCGCCTTTGTCCGGATCGTACCATGCCCCTTCGTGAATTCGCGCCACGCCGGGTGCATAACGGTCAGAAACCACTGCTCCAGCCAACACCTGACCACGAACGTTAAAGACGCGTACCACATCACCGTGACGAATACCGCGCGCGCTGGCATCCTTCGGGCTAATAAATACTGGCTCTTTACCCGCTACGGTATATTGCTGACGCAGAGTTTCCGACTCACATAACTGCGAGTGAAGTCGGAAATCCGGATGCACAGATTGCAGATGCAACGGATACTTCTGCGAGCCAGGCCCACCGTGGGAGCGTTCGATTTTCTCAAACCACATCGGATGCCCCTGACAATCGTCGTAGTTCATGTCGGCGATGGTTTTTGAGTAGATCTCAATCAGGCCACTCGGCGTGCCCAGCGGTTCGAGATCCGGATCTTCGCGGAATGCCTGGTGGCGAACAAACATCTGCGGATGGTCAAACTCGACGTACTCTTTGTTATTCCAGAAGTCATTAAACGCTGGCAGATGAACGCCGCGTCCTTTGCCTTGTTGTACACCTTCCTGCCAGATGCGTTTCAGCCAGCCCATCTCGTCCAGCCCTTCGGTAAAGGCTTCTTCGCGATTAAAGCGGCGGCACAGCTCGCGGAAAATATCAAAGTCGTTGCGCGCCTCGAACTGCGGCGGCACGACCTGTTTCATGGCGATGATGCCACGATTGGAGTGGTTGCCGTACTGGTCGAGATCGTTACGCTCAAACTGCGTGGTCGCAGGCAGCACGATATCGGCAAAGCGGCAGGTTGAGGTCCACTGGTTATCTATGGCGATAACCGTTTCCAGCTTGCGCCAGCCTTCAATAATGCGGTTGATCTGCTGATGGCGATGGAACGGGTTAGTTCCGGCAAAAATACACATTTTCAGCGGCGGCAGTTTTACCGATTTACCGTTCCAGTTGATCACTTTCCCCGGTTCGAGGATCGCATCGATAAAACGGGCAATCGGAATGGTGCTGCTGTAGCCTTTGTAGTCACTGTTGTCGTGAACAGGCGGAATCGACGTAGAGCCGGAGAAACCACTCAAAATAACGCCTTTACGCCCCGGCGTGCCTGCGCCGTTATAGTGCCAGCCAAAACCAAAACCACCACCTGGCAGGCCAATTTGCCCCAGCATCGCCGCCAGAACGACAATCATCCACGCCCACTGTTCACCGTGCTGCATACGCTGTACGCACCAGCCAGCAATAATCTGCGTTCTGTTCGCCGCCATCTGCCGTGCCAGCCCACGAATGGTTTCGGCATCAATGCCGGTCAGTTTTTCTGCCCATGCGGCATCTTTCGGCTGACCGTCTTTCTCACCCAGCAGATACGGCAGGAACTGCTCAAAACCCACACAGTAGTTAGCGAGGAAGTTTTTGTCGTACAGGTTTTCACTGTACAGCGTATGCGCCAGCGCCAGTTGCAGCGGCACGTCAGTTTGCGGGTTAACCGCAATGTGCTTCACATGCTCGCGCCCCAGATACTCATGGGTGGATGTAACAACCGGATCGATGCTGATGACCTCAATTTCACCGGCGGCGACTTTCGCTTTCAACTGCTCGTAATATTCATAAACATCGTGATCCGGGCACCACCAGTTCGCCTGCTGGTTTTTCAGCAAATCGGAGCCCCACAGCACAATGGTTTTGCTATTCTGCAATACCAGCGGCCAGGAGGTTTGCTGTTCATACACTTCCATTGAGCCAACCACGCGCGGCAAGATCACCTGCGCAGCACCGGTAGAGTAATCTCCGCCCGTACCAACGCTATTACCATGCAAGGCAATAGCTTTCGCCAGCATCCCCGAAGCGTTATGGAACATCCCCGTCGATTGCCAACCACTGGCGGTCAGCAAGGCACTCGGCCCGTGAGTTTTCTGTACGCGTTCCAGTTCTTCATAGAACATGTCGAGGGCTTCATCCCAGCTCACGCGCACAAAACGGTTAT
Source organism: Escherichia sp. E.sYA108 (assembly GCF_011754335.1). Classification (NCBI taxonomy): domain Bacteria; kingdom Pseudomonadati; phylum Pseudomonadota; class Gammaproteobacteria; order Enterobacterales; family Enterobacteriaceae; genus Escherichia; species Escherichia sp. E.sYA108. The sequence goes on from NZ_JAAQVZ010000001.1 coordinate 3,233,145, forward strand.
CACCGCGCTGGGAGGTGTCGCTCAGATGGCGCTTACGCAGCCAGTCCACGCGTACCATCGGGTAACGAATACGCGCCGCGTTGTGTACATGATCCGGCAATCCGGCGATCATTTTCGACGGATATTTATCCAGTTCGAACGGTTTTGCTGCCACAAAGCGACCATCCTTCACCGTCGCGCGGATAGCCCCCCAGTGCGACCCGGTAAGAATGCCCTCTTTCGAGATGACAGCCTCAGTCGCCGCTTGCGCCGCAGTCGCACGGCGCGGCGTTAACAATGACGTCCCCAGCATCCCGGCGACGGTTAAGCCGCCGAGTTGTGCCAGAAAACGCCGACGTGATGCCTGAAAGAGATCGTTATTGTTCATTATTTTTCTTCCTTCTTATCGCCGTGAGCCTTACCTGCGGTGTCAGACGCATTCATTTGCAGATATTTCAACAAGGTGCGTTCTTCACGTTTATCGAGGCTGGTAAAGCCAATCATGCCGTTGAGCGTGCCGATCCAACCGTTAGCGTCAAAGTGGGAGATTTCCGGTGCGCCATGGCACTGGTTACAGGTGCCGTTGTACAGAGAATCCGCATAAGCCCAGATCGGTTTGATATCGTTCACCATGTCGCCTTTCTTCATCCACGCAGTAGCCTGCAACTTGCTCCACTCGGTATTGGTGTCGGCAACGGTGGTTTTCTCCAGTGTTTTCACCTGCTGCTGCACATCACCACGAATCGAGGCAACAAAGATGCGTTTACCTGGGAATTGGGTGAGTACACGCTGACGTCCTGCACTTTCCGTCCAACCAGTGATTTCAATTTGCAGCCAGTCGCCGTCACGTTTAAGGACTTTCACTTCCGAAGCAGGCAGCAGAGAACCAGACGCTTCTTTATCGCCTTTCGCCGCATAAATCGGCTTAATATCAATGGAGTACAGCGTGTCACCACTATCATTAGCACTGGCGCGCAGCTCATCGAACTGCTTACGGAAGCCACTACTCATATCAGGTAACTGGTGGGCAATACCTTTATGACAGTCGATGCAAGATTGATTATCTTTCGCTGCCACCTTCATCTGACGCGCCGCTTCAGGATGCTGCTTCGCATGATCCATCGCATCGTAGTTATGGCAGGAGCGGCAGGTTGCCGAGTTGTTTTCTTTCATTCGCGCCCATTCACGCTCGGCAAGTTCCGCGCGTTTGGCTTCAAATTTCTCAGGTGTATCAATGGAGTGGGCAATAAAGGTCTGGTAAATGTCGTTGCTCGCTTCCAGTTTGCGCTTCACCATGCCTGGAATATCCGGCGGAATATGACAGTCATGGCATTCAGCTCGCACGCCGGAGGCGTTCTGGAAATGCACCGACTGTTTATATTCTTCATACACCGGTTGCATACTGTGGCAACTGACACAAAATTCGGTTGTGCTGGTGACTTTGATCCCAACGTGTGGCAATACAATCAGCGCAATGCCAATCACAATCCCAGTAGCGACCAGCGCCAGTACCGACCAACGAGCACTGGGTCGGCGTAACGCGTTCCAGAGTTTCCGCATAATAGCCCCTGTAAAATTATGGTTTAGTGAAGCGATCTTAATGAGCAAATATGAACAGCGGCACTGGTCAGGATGAACGGCTTACGGCAGAATATGAACAGATATGAACAGAATGAGTAAAACCCTCTGATGCCACATCACATTGTTATTGTTGAAGATGAGCCGGTTACCCAGGCGCGATTACAATCTTACTTCACTCAGGAGGGGTATACCGTTTCCGTTACGGCGAGCGGTGCCGGGCTGCGGGAAATTATGCAGAATCAGCCGGTGGATTTGATTCTGCTGGATATCAATTTGCCCGATGAAAATGGCCTGATGTTAACCCGCGCCCTGCGAGAACGCTCAACGGTGGGGATTATTCTGGTTACCGGACGCAGCGATCGGATTGACCGTATTGTTGGGCTGGAAATGGGCGCAGACGATTACGTCACCAAACCGCTGGAGCTGCGCGAACTGGTGGTACGAGTGAAAAATTTGCTCTGGCGAATCGACCTCGCGCGACAGGCGCAACCGCACACTCAGGACAACTGCTATCGCTTTGCCGGTTATTGCCTGAATGTGTCGCGCCATACGCTGGAGCGGGATGGCGAGCCGATTAAACTGACCCGCGCAGAGTATGAAATGCTGGTGGCATTTGTGACTAATCCGGGCGAAATTCTCAGCCGTGAACGTCTGCTGCGTATGCTTTCTGCGCGTCGGGTGGAAAACCCTGACCTGCGCACCGTCGATGTGTTAATTCGTCGTTTACGCCATAAACTCAGCGCGGATTTACTGGTGACACAACATGGCGAAGGTTATTTCTTAGCCGCTGATGTGTGCTGATAATAATAGACCGGACGAAATCCCCCCGGTGACAGCGAGCGGCGGATATGTTCGCGGTCGGCATTTTTCGGCGTCAGAACTAAAATCGGTGGGCTGACATTATCAGACACCGATTGCCCCTGTAATTGCCTGATGGCCTGCTCAACCGCCAGTTCCCCCTGCCAGACCATTTGATCGCTGGCAGCCATAATCACTCTTCCCCGCTTCAGCCCGCGATACACCTGATGTGAAAGATAAAACGACACCACGGTAAGCGGTGTTTTCAGGTTACGCCCTTCCCCCATTGCCGCCTCTGCCGCAATGGCCGTTCCGGCAACGACGTCGATTTCTGGATGGCGCTCCAGCATCTCCTGCAACAGGTTACGCTGGATTTCAATATCGTTATCGCCAAGCGCAATATCAACAATACGTACCGGGCTTCCGGCAATGGCTGCGCGAAAACCCTCGACCATCTCCTTACTGCCCCCGGCGTTATCGGGTCCGGGCATCAACAGCACGTTCAGTGGTTTACCGTGGCTCCATTGCACCAGATATCGTCCTGGTTGATAGCCCATCTGAAACCAGGGCACACCAACGCGGCTTTTCACGTGGGGAGCATCAATAGCATTCACCAGTTCGATCACCGGCAGACTTGCTACCTGCTTTTGCAGATCGGGAAATGACGTCGTGCTACTACCGAGCAAAATGGCCTCTGCGCCCCACTGTTTACACTGGTCGATTTGTGCTTGCTGCGTAGCCAACTGGCTGTAGCCGCCTGCCTCCAGCACTTTTAAATCCACACCGTAGCGGCGAGCAGCCTCCTGCATACCATAGTTCAACGATAACCAGTATGAATCTTTCAGGCTGGGATAAAGCGCGCACAGTTTCCATGCGCGTTTGGCTTTAAGCGGCGTAGAGGCTTGCACCGTGTAATGCTGCGCATCATGCCAGCGCAACAGGTTATCAGCCGAAAATGCCGATAACATGAAAAGGGAAAGAAGTAAAAATAGCAGTACGCGCATGATAGCCTCATCAATAATAAGGCTTTATGCTAGATGCATTCTGCTTTGCGACTCAACCTTTTTCACCTAAAGTGCACCGACCGTGAATTTAACCCTGACCCGAAGACTCTGGATGGGCTTTGCCCTGATGGCGCTGTTAACCCTGACCAGTACCCTGGTGGGATGGTACAACCTGCGCTTTATCAGCCAGGTGGAAAAAGACAACACTCAGGCATTGATTCCTACCATGAATATGGCGCGCCAGTTGAGCGAAGCCAGCGCCTGGGAACTTTTCGCCGCGCAGAACCTGACCAGTGCCGATAACGAAAAGATGTGGCAGGCGCAGGGGCGAATGCTCACCGCACAAAGCCTGAAGATTAATGCGTTGCTGCAAGCGTTACGGGAACAAGGTTTTGACACCACCGCTATTGAACAACAGGAGCAGGAGATCTCCCGTTCGTTACGTCAGCAAGGGGAACTGGTGGGGCAGCGTTTGCAACTTCGCCAGCAACAACAGCAACTCAGTCAGCAGATAGTCGCCGCCGCCGATGAAATCGCACGCCTGGCGCAAGGTCAGGCGAATAATGCGGCAACCTCCGCCGGAGCGACCCAGGCCGGGATTTACGATTTGATCGAACAACATCAGCGTCAGGCCGCAGAAAGTGCACTCGATCGGCTGATTGATATCGATCTTGAGTATGTTAACCAGATGAATGAACTGCGCCTTAGCGCCCTGCGGGTGCAGCAAATGGTGATGAATCTGGGGCTGGAACAGATCCAGAAAAATGCGCCAACGCTGGAAAAGCAGCTCAATAATGCGGTGAAAATTCTGCAACGTCGGCAAATACGCATTGAAGATCCGGGTGTTCGTACTCAGGTAGCAACAACGTTAACTACCGTTAGCCAATATAGCGATTTGCTGGCGCTGTATCAGCAGGACAGTGAAATCAGCAATCACCTGCAAACTCTCGCCCAAAATAACATCGCCCAATTCGCGCAGTTTAGTAGCGAAGTCAGTCAGCTGGTCGACACCATTGAGCTGCGTAATCAGCACGGGCTGGCACATCTGGAAAAAGCCAGTGCACGCGGGCAATACAGCCTGTTATTGCTGGGATTAGTTTCTCTTTGCGCACTGATTCTGATCCTCTGGCGCGTGGTTTATCGCTCAGTCACGCGCCCTCTTGCAGAACAAACGCAGGCGCTGCAACGCTTGCTGGATGGTGATATCGACTCCCCTTTCCCGGAAACCGCTGGCGTGCGGGAACTGGACACCATCGGGCGGCTGATGGATGCGTTTCGCAGCAGTGTTCATGCACTGAATCGCCACCGCGAACAGCTGGCGGCGCAGGTCAAAGCGCGTACAGCTGAATTGCAGGAACTGGTGATAGAACACCGACAGGCACGGGCGGAAGCAGAAAAAGCCAGCCAGGCAAAATCGGCGTTTCTGGCGGCGATGAGCCATGAGATCCGCACACCGCTGTACGGTATTCTCGGCACCGCGCAACTGCTGGCAGATAACCCCGCACTTAACGCCCAGCGCGATGATTTGCGGGCGATTACCGACTCTGGTGAATCGTTGCTGACCATCCTCAACGATATTCTCGATTATTCGGCTATCGAAGCAGGCGGCAAGAATGTTTCGGTCAGCGATGAACCCTTTGAACCGCGCCCGCTGCTGGAAAGTACCCTGCAATTAATGAGCGGAAGGGTGAAAGGTCGCCCGATTCGCCTGGCAACAGAAATTGCCGACGATGTACCGACTGCGTTAATGGGCGATCCGCGGCGTATTCGTCAGGTCATTACCAACCTGTTGAGCAACGCCCTGCGTTTCACCGACGAAGGGCACATTATTCTGCGTAGTCGCACTGATGGCGAACAATGGCTGGTCGAAGTGGAAGACAGCGGCTGCGGTATTGATCCCGCGAAACTGGCTGAAATCTTCCAGCCATTTGTTCAGGTTAGCGGCAAACGCGGCGGCACCGGGCTGGGGCTGACTATCAGTAGCCGTCTGGCCCAGGCGATGGGTGGCGAACTGAGCGCCACCAGCACGCCGGAGGTTGGAAGCTGTTTTTGTTTACGCTTGCCGTTACGTATTGCCACTGCACCCGTGCCCAAAACAGTCAATCAGGCGGTACGTCTGGACGATTTGCGTTTGCTGTTAATTGAAGATAACCCGCTCACCCAGCGAATTACTGTCGAAATGCTGAACACCAGTGGTGCGCAGGTCGTTGCAGTAGGAAATGCCGCGCAGGCAATAGAGGCATTGCAAAATAGCGAACCGTTTGCTGCCGCACTGGTGGATTTTGATCTGCCGGATATCGACGGCATTACCCTTGCCCGGCAACTGGCACAGCAATATCCGTCACTGGTTTTGATTGGCTTTAGCGCCCATGTCATTGACGAAACACTGCGACAGCGTACCAGCTCGCTATTTCGCGGGATTATCCCTAAACCGGTGCCGCGTGAAGTGCTCGGTCAATTACTGGCGCACTATCTCCAACTGCAAGTCAATAACGATCAACCACTGGATGTATCGCAACTCAATGAAGATGCTCATTTAATGGGGGCGGAGAAGATCCACGAATGGCTGATATTATTTAAACAACATGCCCTGCCGCTTCTCGATGAAATCGACATTGCCCGCGCCAGTCAGGATAACGAGAAAATAAAGCGTGCCGCACATCAGCTAAAAAGCAGTTGCTCGAGTCTGGGAATGCGTAGCGCCAGCCAGCAATGCGCACAACTGGAGCAGCAGCCATTATCTGCCCCCCTTCCACACGAAGAAATTACACGCAGTGTTGCCGCTCTGGAAGCATGGTTAATAAGAAAGACCTGAACGCAATTTGAATCAATATCAGCCAGTTAAGAACAACTAGAATAGTGGCATTTGGTATGCAACTTAACGGACTGGCAAAATCATGGCAGAGAAAAAAAGAACCCGCTGGCAGCGGCGGCCAGGCACGACGGGCGGCAAATTACCGTGGAATGACTGGCGCAATGCCACGACCTGGCGTAAAGCGACGCAATTATTACTGTTGGCAATTAATATTTATATTGCCATCACGTTCTGGTATTGGGTGCGCTATTACGAAACGGCAGGTAGTACGACATTTGTCGCCAGACCGGGAGGTATCGAAGGCTGGCTACCGATTGCCGGTCTGATGAATCTGAAATATAGCCTTGCAACAGGTCAGTTACCGTCCGTCCACGCCGCCGCGATGCTGTTATTGGTCGCTTTTATCGTCATCAGTCTATTACTCAAAAAGGCCTTTTGTTCATGGTTATGCCCGGTTGGTACGCTTTCGGAATTAATCGGCGATCTCGGTAACAAACTGTTTGGTCGGCAATTTGTCCTTCCCCGCTGGCTGGATATTCCTCTGCGCGGCGTGAAGTATTTGCTGTTGAGTTTTTTTCTCTATATCGCGTTATTGATGCCCGCTCAGGCGATTCACTATTTTATGTTGTCGCCCTACAGCGTGGTGATGGACGTTAAAATGCTCGATTTCTTTCGTCATATGGGGACCGCGACATTAATCAGCATGATCGTTTTGCTGATTGCCAGCCTGTTTATTCGCCATGCCTGGTGTCGTTATCTTTGCCCATATGGCGCGCTGATGGGCGTGGTTTCGCTATTATCGCCGTTTAAGATTCGTCGCAATGCCGAAAGTTGTATCGATTGTGGCAAATGCGCAAAAAGTTGCCCATCACGGATCCCGGTCGATAAATTAATTCAGGTACGAACAGTGGAATGTACCGGCTGTATGACTTGCGTAGAGTCATGTCCGGTAGCCTCAACATTGACCTTTTCACTGCAAAAACCTGCGGCAAATAAAAAAGCCTTTGCGTTGTCTGGCTGGTTAATGACGCTACTGGTTATGGGGATTATGTTTGCGGCGATTGGTTACGCAATCTATGCGGGAGTATGGCAAAGCCCGGTGCCGGAGGAATTGTACCAACGCTTAATTCCGCAATCGCCAATGATTGGTCACTAAATTAGCAACAAGCGGAACATCACCTCGCACGGGGTGATGTTCACAAAATCACATTATTTTGATTTTGACATCATAACTTTCAAGCCCGGTCATTTTTTCTCGTGCGGTGAAGCGAATTTCAGAGACTTCTTTCCCTGTATTCTTGTTCAGCTCGGCGATTTTTTGCGCGATAAAGTCGGCGATTTCCGTTTCGGCTTGTTTTTTTAACTCTTCAATATTCACTGTTAACCTCTTCTGGTCTTAAAAGACAGCAACACGCCAGTAAGGTGTTGGTTCCCGGTACCCTGGTCAGGTAAGAAATGTTATAAGCCATCTCCCCGAAAGATTCAATAATCAACAGGTTATCGCTTACTATACATACAGCGTTGAAGAAAAATAAGGCAGATATAAAAAAGGCTCCACGAGGGAGCCTGATATTATTTTGTGAAATCCAGCGGCGCATGGTCAGTGCGTATTTGCAGCGCGACGTTATCAAAGGTGATCATCGTCGATTTACAAAAAATGCACTTTGCTCCTAAAGGATTTCGCTCCGTCACATCGAATGCCGATGTGCGGTACTGTGAACCATGGCAACATGGACAGCGGAAATGGAGATGTTGAGTAATAACGGCAACCTTAGAGCGTAACAACGTTCGCTGCCGCGGGACCACGTTGCCCCTGCTCAATAGAAAATTCAACTTTCTGATTTTCGTTCAGCGTGCGGAATTCATTGCTCTGGATGGCAGTGAAATGGACGAAAACGTCTTTGCTGCCATCATCAGGAGTGATAAAGCCAAAACCTTTATCTGCGTTAAACCATTTTACTAAACCAGTCATTTTATTAGACATATTTTACTTCCTTCATTTTGGGCCTTTCGGCAAACAGGGCTTTAATACAGAAACTACTTAGTGTTCAGGAGAGAGACTCAAAAGAAGGGGATAATGCCTGATAATGAGAACTGCTTTAGTAAACTACTTTGTATGCTGTCTGTCTTTCAAACCGACGCAGCTATTAACGCATGATAATTGAGATTAAGCAAATTTTATTTTAGCCGTCCGGCGGTCTTAAATATCGCTGGCTTTATTTTATTAACCCCGTATAGTGCAGCGCAGTATTTTCAGTAAGGAATTTGTTTGTCCCGTAAAATGACAGGAATTGTCAAAACCTTTGATCGCAAAAGCGGCAAAGGATTCATTATCCCCTCCGACGGTCGTAAAGAAGTCCAGGTCCATATTTCCGCATTCACTCCCCGCGACGCAGAAGTGCTTATACCAGGATTACGCGTGGAATTTTGCCGCGTAAATGGCCTGCGTGGACCAACAGCGGCAAATGTTTATTTATCTTGATGGAGAGCGCACGCCGGTATGCGTGCTTCATTCACGATTTGCGTAAAACCTGCCAACGAACACATGCCCTGCGCATTTCGCTCTTCACATCCTGCCAGGGTCAGTTTCACCTCTCCGGGCGGCGTATTTAATGACAGCGGCGTTTTATCACGCATCTGCTGTAAAGTCTGGAAGACCAGCGAAACCTGAATCCACTGGCTGTTATCGCTGAGCCGACGCCAGCGTTCAAACACCAGTTCACCACCTGGCGGCGTGTTATCCGGCTGACCTGGAAGTGTCCAGTTGAGCTCCAGTGCGCCGCCGAGATTTGCCAGATTAGTATCGTGTCCGGCAATAAACAGCACTGAAGTGGGTAATGTCACACCATACGCCTGTTTTTGCGATGGATGGGGCGTCAACGCTGCCATGATCAAATCCAATAACGGGGTGGCGCGACTGCGGGCAACCTCTGGTGTGCGTTGCAGCAAATAAAACTGCGCGTTATGTAGACTTAGCAAGGTGTTCCACTGGTGTGAATCGGTGATCCTTCCCCACCCCGGCTCCGGCATTCCCTGTGCTTGTTGCAGGAGAAATATCTCCGTCAGCATTGATGCGAGGCTTACCGCACCGGTTAATGAGACATTGTCGGCGCTCACCTTGAGTTCCGATGGTAATGCCTGCGTTAATGAACAGCTTTCGTCCTGTTTCTCACGGTTAAGGCACAAGTTTGATTGCGGGAAATTAAGCACCCGTTCCAGTTCACGAAACGCCGTTTGCCGATGCCCGGTAAAGTCAGCAATTGACCCTCCTGCCCTGCTGAGGATCGCGTCAGTCACGTTCGCGTTATCCAGTTGGCAAACGCCAGTTTTTAGAGGATTAAATAACGGATCGGGACTGGAGGTATCTGCCTGGGTATGTACGGTTATTGCACAGTCAGGTGCCAGCCCGGCGGCGAAGGCTTCGCCTGTTTTACGGGTACGCTCGTCGACATCAGCAATAATCGCGACCTGACCAGGCTGCGGGCAGCCCTTTTTCGTCAACAATCCGTCGGCTACCAGACGCTGGCGTTGGTAATGTCCGAGATAAGCGATTAACTCACCACCGCGCGGTGTCAGCCAACCCAGTTTTACCGGCCAGGTTGGCCATGCGTCTGGGGTGACATCCTGCATCAGTTGCGTGGCCTTGGTTGGTGCACGCACACCGTGACGACTGACAATCACCACACTTTCCAGCTTCAGCTCCGGCTCACTCTGAGCGAATGCAGATTTCGGTGTTAACGGAATCAGAAGAGATAAGAATGGGATCAAGATCGCTTTCATCGATATGTTTCCGCTTTTCATATCCGACATTATTGATTGCCTGATGCGACGCTAATGCGCCTCATCAGGCTTACCTTCGTTAACTTTTCAGACGCGGGTCCAGCCATACCAACACAAGGGTGGAGAGCGAACACATCAACAAAATGCCGACGAACCAAAGTAAATACCACATTGTTCCTGCTCCTTAGTACAGCTCGTTTTCGTTACGGCGGAGAGTTTCTGTCGTCATGCGCCCCCACATTTTGTAGTAGCTCCAGAGAGTGTAGAGCAACACAATGGGCAAAAATATCAGCACGATTACCAACATAATGCTCAGCGTCAGCTGACTGGAAGTGCTGTCCCACAACGTCAGGCTGGAGATCGGACTCACGCTTGACGGCATGACAAAGGGGAACAGCGTGATGCCTGCCGTGAAAATCACGCCAAATTGCATCAATGACGCCATCAAAAATCCCCAACCCGGGCGACCACGAGAAATCGCCATCACCGTCAGCAATGGGCAGAAGAACCCCAGCAGCGGGAAGATCCACAAAACGGGCGATTCGACGAAATTATTCATCCAGGCACCAGGTAGCACTGCCACCAGTTTCATTAACGGATTGGAAGGACCGTTAGCATCCTGGGCGAGCAGTACAAAGCCATCAATACCAACCCACAGCCAGTAACCCGCCAGCAAAAAGCACAGCATCACCAGTAGTGCGGCGCGTTTGGTCGCCAGCTGTGAACGCAGATGAATCACACCAACAGTTTTCAGTTGTAACCAGACGCCACCTTGCAAAATCACCATCCCAAGACTGAGCAATCCACACAATAAAGGGAATGGCGTCAGCAGTTGCCAGAAGCTGCCGAGATATTCCACGCGTAATTGCGGTGTGAAAGCAAACGGCACGCCGAGCAGCAAGTTGCCGAATGCAATACCGAAGACTACCGGCGGCACCAGACTGCCGATGACCAGTCCGGCATCCCACATTTTACGCCAGCGTGCATCGGCGATTTTTCCGCGATAATCAAAGGCCAGCGGGCGGAAGAACAGCGAGCACAGCACCAGAATCATCGCCACATAAAAGCCGGAAAACGCCGCTGCATACACTCTGGGCCAGGCGGCAAATAATGCCCCACCTGCGAGGATCAACCAGACCTGATTACCTTCCCAGTGCGCGCCAACGCTGTTTATCACTATCCGACGTTCATCATCATTACGCGCCACCAGCGGCAGCAGACAGCCGATCCCCATGTCAAATCCGTCGGAGATCATAAAGACCACCAGGATCACGCCAATCAGCAGCCACCAGATGAAGCGCAATGTTTCATAATCAAACATGATTTTCTCCTTTACCCCTGTTGCTGCGTCGGTTGTTCACTCTGCATCGCGCTCGGCCCCAGACGGGCATATTTCTGCATCAGGTAGACTTCGGCGATTAAGAACAGGGTGTAAAGCCCTACGATCATGATCAGTGAGAAAGCCAGTTGTCCTGTGGTTAAGGCGGAGTGCGCGGAGTATGTCGGTAAGATGTCTTGTATCGCCCACGGCTGACGACCAAACTCGGTCATAAACCATCCGGCTTCAATCGCAATCCACGGCAGCGGCAAACTCCAGAGCGCCATTTTCAGCACCCAGCGATGCTGGTCGATTTTGCCACGCAGCGTCTGGACAAGCGCAATCAGCATCACCAGTAGCAGCAGGGAACCACAGCCCACCATGATGCGGAAACTCCAGAATACCGGCGCAACCTGAGGTATCGCGCCACGCATCGCCGCCTGGTACTGTGCGGCTGTGACATGATTCATATCCGGCGCATAGCGGGAGAGCAACATGCCGTAACCCAGGTCGCCTTCCAGCTCCCGGAATGCCTGCAACACATGCGGCTCACGATTGCCTTGCGATATTTCCTGCATTAACAGCCACGCCATACGTCCGCGTTGCAAGCGTGGGTAGGTTTCAGCCATCAAATTCTTCAGACCCGGCACGGGTTTATCTAATGAGTGAGTGGCGAGGATCCCTAGCAGCGCGGGAATTTTGATGGCAAAGGCGTTACGCTCTTGATCCTGTTCCGGCCAGGCAACCACATGGAACGGTGCAGGTGCAGGTTCTGTTTGCCACTCACCTTCCATCGCCGCCAGTTTTACCGGTTGTACTTGCGCGACTTCATACGCAGAACTGTCTCCGAGTTGCAGCGTACCGATAATCGCCAGAGTACCGAAGACGGAACCGATGGCAAACGAGCGTAATGCGACATCGCGCTCCCGTCCGCGCAGTAAATACCAGGCGCTGATCGCCATAATAAACATGGCCCCGGTCACGTATCCCGCCATTACGGTGTGCACAAATTTCACCTGGCTGACCGGGTTAAAGACCAGCTCGCTGAAACTGGTCATCTCCATACGCAGGGTGTCGATATCAAAATGCGCACCAGTCGGGTGTTGCATCCAACCGTTGGCATTCAATATCCACAACGCAGAGAGATTTGAACCGAACGCCACCAGCCACGTCACCAGCAGGTGCTGGTATTTATTCAGCCGCTGCCAGCCGAAGAAGAACAGCCCGACAAAGGTGGATTCGAGGAAGAAGGCCATTAATGCTTCCATCGCCAGCGGTGCGCCAAAAATATCGCCCACATAGTTGGAATAGAATGACCAGTTAGTACCAAACTGAAACTCCATGGTCAGGCCGGTAGCCACGCCAAGAGCAAAGTTGATACCGAAGAGCTTACCCCAGAAGCGCGTCATATCGCGGTAGATTGTTTTGCCGGTGACCACGTAAATGGTTTCCATGATAGCCAGCAAAAAAATCAGCCCCAGGGTAAGGGGTACAAATAAAAAGTGATACAGCGCGGTCAGAGCAAACTGCCAGCGCGATAAATCAATGACATCCCACATGCGCACTCCTGTATGCGAAGAGAGAAAAATAACCCGTTAATGGTAGATCTCCCTCTTTATCCTGAAACTCTACGACCAGAGGTATTCGCCGATTGCGATATTCATAAGCCTGAAAGCGATACTTACCGTCTTTTTACGTCGGTGCCCCCTCCGCCAGCCACTGGCATACCTCGCTAAGCCGCTGCGCAGAGTCGACCAAATCTTCTGGCGCTGCCAGCACCACTTCCGGTATTGGGCAGATTTCATAACTTTCCAGTAACGGGCCTTTTAAGGTGTCCGTACAGCGTAAATGCCAGACATGGCGTAACCCCGTGGCGTTGATATAGCTCTCGCCATAGCCAATGGTACGAATCTGAATATTTCCCGGCCCACAGAGACGTGAGAGAAAAAGCCGGTCAGCTTCGCTGATGGGTAATTGAGTCAGATTAATGCTGTGCGGCTGCGCGTCGGGGTTACGTACATGTGCCAGTAATTCATGGGCCAACGGTAGGCCATTCATCAGGCCATCAATGGGCGGCGGTAACAGCGAATCTGTCGGCAAGACGTTTTGCGTTGCCGCCTGCCACAACGCCAGCGGTGCGCAGCCAGCCTCCAGTTTGTCTTCCAGCAACTGTTCGCCGTGACGTCTGCGCACCCGCCATAATCCGCAGAAGATCGCCTCCTGAATTTCACTTTCACTGTCGTTAGCCTGCTGAATGCGCACTGACACTTCCCCTTCCCCGAGAAGCGTATTGATAAAGTGACGATCGTCGGCGTTGAGATTTAACAGATCGACTGCCAGTACCTCACCCAGCGGCGGCTGGCGTTCGCTTAGTTGATGTTGTAACTCGTTTAACAGCGCAATCACCTGCGGGCTGTGAGCACATTGCTCCAGGGCAGCCATACTCGGTTCACCATTCACCCGACAGGTGATCGGCAGTGGATTCATGCTGAAACTGTCATCGTTCGGTTGCGTTCCTGGCCCCAGCAGATGGAAAAAAGTTTCGCTCATGAAGCACGCTCCTGTTGCGGTTCGACAAGCCCGCGCATCAGGTTTATCAGTTCCGCCCACGGGTGAATACCATTCAGCACGCCGCGATAGTTTCCGCCGGTAAACACTAATGTGGCGGGAAAGCGAAAGACGCCAAAGCGATCGCCGATGGCTTCGCTCTGCTCAAGATCAGCAATCGCTACCTGCCATGTATAGTCGGGAAACTCGCGCAGTAATTCGCCAATCATTACCGGGTTATCGCTGACTTCTGGCGTGCGTTTCGGATCGCTGCTTAATAACACCACGCCGTCTGGCGCTTGCGTAAGCCAGTCGTCAAGACGGCATTCACTGACCGGCGTCCAGCCACGTGCCAGCATTCGTTGCCACAACGCATTAAATGGTGTGTCGTTGCTCATCCCTGTTCCTCCAGCCTCATCCTGTACTGACGCAAGCGAACGCCTTCGTAATTTTCCATCGACAGACAGTCATAATTGAGACAGCGCGATTCATTAGCCGGTTGCGGCACAATTCCCCAGGCCGCCAGCTGTACCAGCGCCGCCTGTTCCGCGGCGGGCAGTTGCTCCCGCGCCAGTTCGCTCAGGCTGCCGCCGTAGTCGTCGAGCATCGCGGGTTGCAAACCGACGAGGGCAATATGTGCTGGCAGATGTCCGCGGATATCTGCCAGCGCCAGCACTTCGGAGAAACTGTTCTGGTGCAGGCTCATTTTCTTCGCGCTGAGATAAGCCGGAATGCGTTCTCCGGCATACGTTCGTAGCGTTCCGGGTTCCAGCCCGTAATCAATGGCATCGAGAATCAACAGATGACTGGCGCTTTCGACATACCCCAGCAAGTTCAGTCCTTGGGTGCCGCCATCGACAATCTCCACATCCTCGGGCCAGTGGTAATGGGCATACAGCCGTTCCGCCACCCGCACGCCGAAGCCTTCATCGGCCCACAGCAGGTTGCCCAGCCCCATTACCACCACGCGTTGCTCGCTCATGAACGCTCCTTGTTACTTATTTTGCCAAATTTGTGGCTACGGTAGCCGTTGACCATAGTGGAGATCACCGTGTCGTCGGACATGATGTCTTCACGCAGCGCCATGTAGACATGACCGATCACAAACGCGCCAATCAGCCACATCCCCAGCCGATGCCAGCTGTGAATGTCCATTGAGTTGCCACCCGTCCAGTAGAAAAATTCCACCACATAACGGAACGGCGCAAAAATAGCGTACTGGCTGTGTTCGCTGTACAGCGCAAAGCCGGTGATGATCATAAAAACTGACATCAGGAAATAGCCGAACATCGCCGCCTGGGCGATGGGGTTATGGCCTATATCGGCACTCGGACGTTTTGCCAGAAACAGATACCAGCGGATTTCATACCACACGCCCTGCCACCAGCTTTTACGCCATACCGGCACGATAAACAGCTCGCGGGAGTAATGATTGCCAACAAAAGCCCAGTAGATCCGCATCAGCAAAACCACGGTAAAAATCATCCCGGCACTGAAGTGAATTAACCTGATGTAGCCCATATAGAACAGATACGTCGCCTCGCCGCTGACGGAAGGTAGCGGCTTGCCGATAAAGTAACCGGTGACCATCAACACCGCCATGCATAACACTGTCAGCCAGTGCCATATCCGCACGGGTGCTTCAAAGACATAGTGACTGACAACGTTGTCGCTTTTCTGTTGCATGATGATTCTCCTTCGCTGTTAACGCACCTGCACGGAGATAAGCTCGCTACCGTCATCGCCCAGCACGTGTGTTGAACAGGCGAGGCACGGGTCAAAGCTGTGCAGAGTACGCAGGATCTCCAGCGGTTGCTCGGGGATCGCCATTTTGGTGTTCATCAGCGCCGCTTCATAAGCGCCAATCTGCCCTTTGGGATCGCGCGGGCTGGCGTTCCAGGTGGTCGGCACCACGCACTGATAGAGATCAATCTTGCCATCGCGAATGGCAGCCCAGTGGCCTAACGCCCCGCGCGGCGCTTCGGTAAAACCGACACCACGGCACTCTGTCGGCCAGGTTGCTGGTTCCCATTTTTCCGTGGAAGCGGTGGCAAGATTGCCGTTTTTCAGGTTGGTCATCAGCTTATCGAAGAAATACTGCAACTTACCTGCGGCCCACTGCGCTTCGTACGCGCGACACAAAATGCGGCCCAACGTTGACTGGATGCCGGAAAGCGGCAGTTTCAACGCCGACATCATACGATCGACCGACTCAACGGTCGCAGCATCGCCTTTGTGATAAGCGATTAACGTGCGTGCCAGCGGCCCCACTTCCATCGCGTTACCGCGCCAGCGTGGCGCTTTGATCCACGAGTAGCGTTCCTGTTCATTCAGCTGCTGAATGTTGGTATCGCTGCCTTTGACATCGCCGGGGTTGTACCACGGATCGGTGATGCCATCGAACGGATGACGCCCGACCTGATCGTTGGGATAACGATACCAGGCGTGGTCGACAAACTCCTGCACCTGCTGCGGATCAACCAAATCCACTGGCAGCACATTGTTGAAGTCGCCGTTAATCACCGCGCCGCCAGGCATCAGCAGACTTTTCTCGCCAAAGTCGTTGGCAATATCCGGGAATGCGCCGTAGCTGAGGACACATTTATCAGAAAGACCCGTGCCGATTTCGCTCCACGGTTTGTTGAACTGGCCGATGGCTAAGGCGTCGGGGATCATCACGTTGTTAATGAAGTCCGCCGTACGGGTAATGATCGACTGCACCAGGTTCAGGCGTTCCATATTGACCGCCCCGACTGCGCCGCTTTCGTCAATGTTAATGGCGCAAGGCATCCCTCCGACAATCCAGTTTGGATGCGGGTTTTTACCACCAAAGACCGCGTGGATTTTGACAATTTCACGCTGGAAATCGAGAGCTTCGAGATAGTGGGCAAAGCCCATCAGGTTGGCTTCTGGCGGCAGTTTGTACTGCGGGTGCCCCCAGTAGCCATTGCGGAAGATCCCCAACTGCCCGCCTTCAACGAATTTCTTCAGGCGGTTTTGTACGTCGAAGAAATAGCCAGGGGATGATTTCGGCCATGAGGAGAGGCTTTGCGCCAGTTCGGAGGTTTTCCGCGGGTCGGCTTTCAGCGCATCTAACACATCGATCCAGTCCATCCCGGCAAGCTGATAGAAGTGCACCAGATGATCGTGGCACCAGAGCGTTGCCAGCATAATGTTGCGGATGATATTGGCGTTGTCCGGCACTTTAATACCGATGGCATCTTCGATGGCGTAAACCGAAGCCAGGGCGTGTACGCCAGTACAGACGCCGCAGATACGTTCAACGAACGCCCACGCATCGCGCGGGTCACGCCCTTGCAGGATGATCTCCAGCCCGCGAAACATGGTGCCGCAGGAGACGGCATTGGTGATCACATTCTGATCGTTAATATTCACTTCGCAGCGCATGTGGCCTTCAATGCGCGTAATCGGGTCGACCACCAGGCGGCGTCCGGCATTGTTGATGGTGTATCCCTGAGTTTCGTACTGAGTGCTCATGCCTGTTTATCCTCATTGCCTGGCTGATGTTCGGTTTCTGTAGGTTGCTGGTTATGACGTCTGCGCTGGTCAACGGCGCTGGCGACTGCGTGCACACCAACAGCCGCTGCCACCACGCCAAGCGCGGTTAAACCGACGGTGTCGGCGGTGGAATGGGTACCCATTTGTGGAATATCGACCACGCGGCTGTAGAACGAACCGCGATCCCAGAAACCATTTTCCGCACAACCCAGGCAGCCGTGACCTGACTGGATCGGGAAGGAAACGCCATCGTTCCAGCGTGTGGAGGAACAGGCGTTATAGGTGGTAGGCCCTTTGCAGCCCATTTTGTACAGGCAGTAACCTTTGCGGGCAGCGTCATCATCCCAACTCTGGACGAACTCTCCGGCGTCGAAGTGAGCACGGCGATAGCATTTATCGTGGATACGCTGACCATAGAACATCAACGGACGGCCCATCCTGTCGACATCTGGCAAGCGATCAAAGGTCACCATGTAAGTAATGATGGCGCTCATCACATCCGGGATCGGCGGGCAGCCAGGTACTTTGATAATAGGTTTGTCGGTGATGACTTTGTCGATAGGCGTTGCCTGCGTCGGATTGGGTCGCGCGGCCTGCACGCAGCCCCAGGACGCGCAGGTTCCCCAGGCGATAATCGCACTGGCTCCGGCAGCGGCACGTTTGAGTTTCTCAATAAACGGTCGACCGCTGCTGATACAGAACATCCCCTGCTCGCCCAGCGGCGGATTACCTTCAACGGCGAGGATATATTTGCCATTGTATTGCGTGATGATGTCTTCAAAGACTTCTTCCGCCTGGGTTCCGGCGGCAGCCATCAAAGTATCGTCGTAATCGAGGGAAATCAGGGAAAGGATGACGTCCTTCGCCAGTGGGTGAGCGGAGCGGATAAAAGATTCGGTACAGCAGGTGCATTCCAGACCGTGGATCCATACCACCGGAATGCGCGGTTTATTCTCCAGCGCCCAGGCAATCTTTGGTGCCATTCCCGCGCCTAATCCCAGCGACGTGGCAGCCAGACTACAATATTTGAGAAAGCTGCGCCGGGTAACGCCCTGACGCCGCATGGCCTGGTAAAATGTTTCCTCGTTATTCATATCGCACGTCTCTTCTCCTTGCGACACCGGCAGGACACCGGGCGCACATGGTCGGCAAGCGACGTCCCTGTAGCAAGGCAAACCATCGCTTCACGTGAGATGCTGAAAACGAAAGCTCATCCTTCTGCACTGGCGCACGTCGCCAGAAAGTATTGTTAATAAAGCGTAGTGAAACTTTTGCACAAAACAATACAAACTGTGTGGATTTATCTTTTAGCGATAAAAATGGACCTATTTTTCTTTTTGCCGGGCGGTGAGGATGTTTAACCGGTTGCTAAACGAGTAAAAGAGAAGGAATTCATGGTGATGAAATGATCAATCTGCTGTTATTTCACGCTAACAATGCACTTTTGGCTGTTTTTCAGGCAAACAAACAAATTAGGGGTTTACACGCCGCATCGGGATGTTTATAGTGCGCGTCATTCCGGAAGTGTGGCCGAGCGGTTGAAGGCACCGGTCTTGAAAACCGGCGACCCGAAAGGGTTCCAGAGTTCGAATCTCTGCGCTTCCGCCAAATAAGATAAGGGGTTAGCTAAATGCTAACCCCTTTTTCTTTTGCCTGTCGAAATTCTCAGGGCGTTATATTTGCTTAATGACCTGATAATCCGCTGTTAAACCTGTTCCAGATCAAATGCGTAAAGATGGGTAAAACTTCTGTGTACCTTCCCACATTATCATTATGCTGCTTAATTAATTACATCTGTCATAGAGAGTGACTCAATGGATCGTATAGTTAGTTCTTCACATGACCGTACATCGCTGCTTAGCACCCATAAGGTGCTGCGTAATACCTATTTTCTGCTGAGCCTGACGCTGGCCTTTTCGGCGATTACCGCAACTGCCAGTACGGTGCTGATGCTGCCATCTCCGGGTCTGATTCTGACGCTGGTGGGTATGTATGGTTTGATGTTCCTGACCTACAAAACGGCGAATAAGCCGACCGGGATTATCTCCGCATTCGCCTTTACCGGTTTTCTGGGATATATCCTCGGACCAATTCTGAACACCTACCTGTCTGCTGGAATGGGTGACGTAATCGCTATGGCACTGGGCGGAACGGCGTTGGTGTTCTTCTGCTGCTCTGCGTATGTGCTGACCACCCGCAAAGATATGTCGTTCCTTGGCGGTATGCTGATGGCGGGTATTGTGGTGGTGCTGATTGGTATGGTTGCTAATATCTTCCTGCAGCTGCCTGCCCTGCATCTGGCGATCAGCGCGGTCTTCATTCTGATCTCCTCTGGCGCTATTTTGTTTGAAACCAGCAACATCATTCATGGCGGTGAAACGAACTATATTCGTGCCACGGTTAGCCTGTATGTTTCGCTGTACAACATCTTCGTCAGCCTGCTGAGCATTCTGGGCTTCGCCAGCCGCGATTAATCTCACCCGCTAACACTTTCATAGCCTCGCTTTATGCGGGGCTTTGTTTTTTGTTACACTGCCGCCAGTCTGATTAAGGTAGTAAAGAATTATGCTGATCTTCGAAGGTAAAGAGATAGAAACGGATACCGAAGGCTATCTCAAAGAAAGCAGCCAGTGGAGTGAGCCACTGGCGGTGGTGATTGCAGAGAACGAAGGGATTGCGCTGTCGCCAGAACACTGGGAAGTGGTGCGTTTTGTGCGTGATTTCTATCTGGAATTCAATACTTCTCCGGCGATTCGTATGCTGGTAAAAGCGATGGCGAATAAATTTGGCGAAGAGAAAGGCAATAGCCGCTATCTGTACCGACTGTTCCCGAAAGGTCCGGCAAAGCAAGCCACCAAAATTGCTGGCCTGCCTAAACCGGTAAAATGCATTTAACGGATACGAAAATCCGTTAACTCCCCGGAGGGATGATGCGGCTCGCTAAGCACCCGTTCCACACGCGCTGAACGCGGGCCGCCACTTTTTAACCACTGCATTAATTTTTCCACCTGCCCTTCGTCACCGCAGGCAACCACTTCCACGCTGCCATCGTCAAGATTTTTGGCGTACCCGGTTAGTCCCAGTTTTTTCGCTTCGTACTGCGTGGTGTAGCGGAATCCTACGCCCTGAACTCGCCCGTAAACCCAGGCAATTATGCAGACTTTCGACATTGCTGCTCTCCTTATCCTTAATGGACGCGTTGCAAATCCATGGAAAACTCCGGACAATGACGCCCATTTCTTTGCATCGACAGAAAAGTAAATTATGAGTGTACGTTTAGTGTTAGCCAAAGGGCGCGAAAAATCATTACTTCGTCGCCATCCGTGGGTCTTTTCCGGGGCCGTTGCCCGCATGGAAGGTAAAGCCAGCCTCGGTGAAACCATCGATATTGTTGATCATCAGGGAAAATGGTTAGCACGCGGCGCTTATTCGCCAGCTTCGCAAATCCGGGCGCGCGTCTGGACGTTTGACCCGTCAGAGTCTATCGACATTGCTTTTTTTACCCGCCGTTTGCAGCAAGCACAAAAATGGCGTGACTGGCTGGCGCAAAAAGATGGCCTCGACAGCTATCGTTTAATCGCCGGAGAATCTGATGGCCTGCCGGGTATTACTATCGATCGTTTCGGTAATTTTCTGGTGCTGCAACTGCTGAGTGCTGGCGCAGAGTATCAGCGCGCGGCATTAATTAGCGCCCTGCAAACGCTGTACCCGGAATGTGCTATTTACGATCGCAGCGACGTCGCGGTACGTAAAAAAGAAGGGATGGAGCTGACTCAGGGCCCCATCACCGGCGAGTTGCCGCCTGCCCTGCTGCCGATTGAAGAACACGGCATGAAACTGCTGGTGGATATTCAGCACGGACACAAAACGGGCTACTACCTGGACCAGCGTGACAGCCGCCTGGCTACCCGCCGCTACGTCGAAAATAAACGCGTACTTAACTGTTTTTCCTATACCGGTGGTTTCGCCGTATCGGCATTGATGGGCGGTTGCAGCCAGGTTGTCAGCGTTGATACCTCCCACGAAGCGCTGGATATTGCACGGCAGAACGTTGAGCTGAACAAACTGGATCTGAGCAAGGCAGAGTTTGTCCGTGATGATGTCTTTAAATTGCTGCGTACTTATCGCGATCGCGGTGAAAAATTTGATGTTATCGTGATGGACCCGCCGAAGTTTGTTGAGAATAAAAGCCAGTTGATGGGCGCGTGTCGTGGTTATAAAGACATCAACATGCTGGCGATTCAGTTGCTGAATGAAGGCGGTATTCTCCTGACTTTCTCCTGTTCCGGTCTGATGACCAGCGATTTATTTCAGAAAATCATCGCGGATGCCGCAATTGATGCCGGTCGTGATGTACAATTTATAGAGCAGTTCCGTCAGGCAGCCGATCATCCGGTGATCGCTACCTACCCGGAAGGGCTATATCTGAAAGGGTTTGCCTGTCGCGTCATGTAACTTGAAATGTGGAATTTTACCCTTATATCAAAGGTAAAGATTTCCCGGGAGGTGACTATGATTGCCAGCAAATTCGGTATCGGCCAGCAGGTCCGCCATTCCCTGTTAGGTTATCTCGGAGTGGTCGTGGATATCGACCCGGTTTATTCGCTCTCTGAACCGTCGCCTGATGAGCTGGCGGTGAATGACGAGCTTCGCGCCGCTCCGTGGTATCACGTGGTGATGGAGGATGATAACGGCCTACCGGTTCATACCTACCTGGCTGAAGCCCAGCTAAGTAGCGAATTGCAGGATGAACATCCTGAACAGCCATCCATGGATGAGCTGGCGCAGACCATCCGCAAACAACTCCAGGCCCCGCGTCTGCGTAACTAATCCCTGAACAAATCCCCGGAAGGTTTTTGCCTTCCGGGGATTTTTTATTTGGCCAGGCCCAGGCGAGGGATCTCAATAGCCGGGCAGCGATCCATCACTACATTTAATCCGGCATCCCGAGCCAGTACTGCCGCTTGCTCATTAATCACCCCCAGTTGCATCCAGAGGGTTTTCGCGCCGATGGCGATCGCTTCCTGCGCTACGCCCCACGCCGCTTCTGAATTCCGGAAAACATCGACCATATCGACTTTTTCAGGAACTTCTGCCAGCGTGCCATACCCCTGCTGGCCCAGCAGTGTTTTGCCAGCAACTTTTGGCGAAACCGGAATGACGTGATACCCCTGGTCGAGTAGATATTTCATCACACGATAGCTGGGACGATCGGGTTTGTCGCTTGCCCCCACCAGCGCAATGGTGTGAGTGGACGTTAAAATGCCTGCAATATCGGTTTCTTTCATTATTTCCTCCAGACTGTTTAACAAAGTGTACGACAAAGCCGACATGCCAACCATGCAGCTAATACGAATGAATGAGAGCAAAAGCGGGAAATATGTCTATATGTTAGTAAGTATGATTAAAGAAAAATTTTGACACATTATTATTCGGGCGGTCTTTTAACAGGAGCTATCTATGAAAACCGGCATCGTGACCACCTTGATTGCATTATGTTTGCCGGTATCCGTTTTTGCCACCACGCTGCGGCTTTCTACTGATGTCGATCTTCTGGTACTCGACGGTAAGAAGGTTTCCAGCTCTCTGCTGCGCGGTGCGGACAGCATTGAACTGGACAATGGACCGCATCAGTTAGTGTTTCGCGTTGAGAAGACGATTCATCTTTCCAATAGTGAAGAACGGCTCTATATCTCCCCTCCACTGGTGGTTAGTTTTAATACCCAGCTCATCAACCAGGTCAATTTTCGCCTGCCTCGCCTGGAGAATGAGCGGGAAGCTAACCATTTTGATGCCGCGCCGCGCCTTGAATTGTTGGATGGCGATGCGACGCCGATTCCGGTAAAGCTGGATATTCTCGCCATTACCTCAACTGCAAAAACGATTGATTATGAGGTCGAGGTTGAACGCTATAACAAATCCGCGAAACGCGCTTCACTACCGCAATTTGCCACGATGATGGCAGATGACAGTACGCTGCTTTCGGGTGTTTCCGAGCTGGATGCTATTCCGCCGCAGTCTCAGGTGCTCACAGAACAACGGCTGAAGTATTGGTTTAAACTGGCTGACCCACAAACGCGAAATACTTTCCTGCAATGGGCGGAAAAACAACCATCCTCCTGAGATTTTTGTGCCTGTGCGCAGGCTTTTTCAGTCTTTATCTTGCAGCGATAAGTACTTACAGTAATCTGTAGGAAAGTTAACTACGGATGTACATTATGGAACTGACGACTCGCACTTTACCTTCGCGGAAACATATTGCGCTGGTGGCACACGATCACTGCAAACAAATGCTGATGAGCTGGGTGGAACGGCATCAACCGTTACTGGAACAACACGTACTGTATGCAACAGGCACTACCGGTAACTTAATTTCCCGCGCGACCGGCATGAACGTCAACGCGATGTTGAGTGGCCCAATGGGGGGTGACCAGCAGGTTGGCGCATTGATCTCAGAAGGGAAAATTGATGTATTGATTTTCTTCTGGGACCCACTAAACGCCGTGCCGCACGACCCTGACGTGAAAGCCTTGCTGCGTCTGGCGACGGTATGGAACATTCCGGTTGCCACCAACGTGGCAACGGCAGACTTCATTATCCAGTCGCCGCATTTCAACGACGCGGTCGATATTCTGATCCCCGATTATCAGCGTTATCTCGCGGACCGTCTGAAGTAATATTGCACAGGTGGCAAACGCCACCTGTTTCTTACGGTTTTCTCGCCACCGGCACATCCAGATTTTTCAGTATTTCGACAAATGGAGAGGGATTCTCTTTGTTAAACAGTGCCCATACCCGATGGCGTGCCCGGGTCAGCGCCACGTACATTAACCGCCGTTCTTCAGCGTCCGGGAAATCCTCAACCGGTGGCAGTAGCGCCTCTTCCATAATCGACTCCCGCGCCGCAGCCGGAAAACCATCACTCCCCTCCTGCAAGCCAACGATGATGACGTAATCCGCCTGTTGCCCTTTGCTGGCATGAATGGTCATAAAGTCGATTTGCAACTTCGGCCAGCGTGTTGCCGCTTTTTCCAGGCTGGCAGGCCTCATGTGATGGTAACGCGCCAGGATCAGAATGCGCTCTTCCGGTTTGGCATAACCAGAGAGCTTATCCAGCAAAGCGTCAAGATGGCTCTCATCCAATAACGTGACGGCTTTTTTGTCTCCATTGGTTAAGCTGTTTAGCGGCTTTTTCAGCTGGCCTGGGTTCTGCTGAATAAACCGGTTTGCCACCTCACCGATACGACTGTTAAAACGGTAAGTCGTGTCTAAATCGCAGCGATCACCTTCACCAAAGTTTTCATGGAAAGCGGTGGTGAGCGACATTTGCGCACCGCTGAAGCGATAAATCGCCTGCCAGTCATCACCAACGGCGAACAACGTCGTCTGACTGTTTTGCTTGCGTAATGCCGCTAACAACGCTGCGCGCTGCGGCGAGATATCCTGAAATTCATCAACCAGAATATGCTTCCACGGGCTGATAAAGCGACCTTTCTCCAGAATCACAATCGCCTGGTGAATAAGGCCCGAAAAATCGACAGCGTTTTCTGCCTTCAGCGCACCTTTCCAGGCTTTTAATAACGGGGCCATCAACTTGATACGTTTACTGAACAGATCGCGAATCTCTTCGGGTGCACTGGCAATCATTTCTGCCTGTGCACCACCGTGCATCCGCATCAGACTTACCCAGCGATCGAGGCGAGAGGCAAGACGACGCTGTAATTTTTCATCATCCCAGAAATTACCTTCTGGCACTGACCACTGCATTTCTTCCGTCAGCCATTGCCGCCAGCCCTTCGCCTGCGCTTTCTTTTCGCTGCATTGCTTGCGCCACTCAGCAATAAAAAGTTCATGACGGGCAGCGGTATCATTTTCCAGTTTGCTGACTATCGGAACTTTTTTGCTGCCCTGCTGAATAATATGCAGCGCCAGCGCATGAAACGTGCGTGCGGTAATGTCTTCGGTATGTAGTCGTTCTCGAATACGCTCGTCCATCTCTTCAGCGGCTTTGCGACCAAACGCCAGCAATAAAATTTGCTCAGGGGACGCTTCACCACGCGCCAGCAACCAGCCTGCACGGGCCACCAGCACCGACGTTTTTCCGCTTCCTGCACCAGCCAGCACTAACAAAGAATGCTCGCCATTAACGACTGCCCGGGCCTGCGCCGGATTCAGCGGTGAAGACTCGACCTGGCGGAAAAAATCCGCATACTCGATAAGCATGGCTTCGGTATACGCCTGATTATGCTGCAACCGAGCGCCTTCAATGTCTTTCAACCAGGCCTGACATTTACGCCACGCCTCACGGCAGTTATCGAATTCTTCCAGTCGGTTAACCGGCAATGGTAACGCCGACAAAGCCTGGCGGATTTGTTGCCGCATACCAGAGGTTTGCTCACGCGTCAGCCATTTATTTTCTCCGGTGCGCGTGGCAATCAAATCCAGTTGCTGACGTAAAACGCCAGACGCAATTTCGCTCATCTCGCCACTCCACCGCCGCCAGTGAGCATCAAGATGATGGTAAAAACGCTGCGTCTCGCCCCATTCGGTACCGTGCAGACGCACCACTTTTTCGTCCGGCAGTACAAACTCCAGTTCGCCCCATACCAGACCGCGCTTACAGTGAATCGCCAGTAATTGATTGAAAGGAATAAGGTATTCGTGGCGATCGCCGGAGACTTTAATCCCGGCATTGAGGATCACCGCCCGATCGTAAGGGTGCTGTGCCAGACGTTTTCCAAGCGTTGTCGCTTTCAGTTCCATGACTCTGTAGATCCACACGAAATTATTTCTTATCAGTGTAACCGTCAGAGAAAACGTGCTCCAGCCCAAAAAAACGTTACAATTGCCGCCCATTACTGAAAACCACAGTAAAGCGAGGTTTTATGCGTACCGTTTTGAACATTCTGAACTTTGTGCTTGGCGGATTTGCCACCACTCTGGGCTGGCTGTTGGCGACTCTGGTCAGTATTGTGCTGATTTTTACCTTACCGCTGACACGATCCTGCTGGGAGATCACTAAACTGTCTCTGGTGCCTTATGGCAATGAAGCTATTCATGTCGATGAACTGAACCCGGCTGGCAAAAATGTGCTGCTAAATACTGGCGGTACGGTATTGAATATTTTCTGGCTGATTTTCTTTGGCTGGTGGTTATGCCTGATGCACATTGCAACGGGCATCGCACAATGTATTTCCATCATTGGCATTCCTGTCGGTATTGCGAACTTTAAAATTGCCGCTATTGCACTATGGCCGGTCGGTCGTCGCGTGGTATCGGTAGAAACAGCGCAAGCTGCGCGCGAAGCCAATGCACGTCGTCGTTTCCAATAATCCACTAATATGGCCTTTATGCTAAGTCCTTTGCTCAAACGCTATACCTGGAACAGCGCCTGGCTGTATTACGCGCGTATTTTTATTGCGCTTTGTGGAACCACAGCGTTTCCGTGGTGGCTGGGTGATGTAAAACTGACGATTCCGCTGACGCTTGGGATGGTGGCAGCGGCGCTGACCGATCTCGATGACCGACTGGCGGGACGTTTGCGTAACCTCATCATTACGCTGTTCTGCTTTTTTATCGCCTCGGCCTCAGTAGAATTGCTGTTTCCCTGGCCCTGGCTATTTGCGATTGGCTTAACGCTCTCTACCAGCGGCTTCATTTTGCTCGGCGGTCTGGGTCAACGCTATGCAACAATTGCCTTCGGTGCATTGCTGATCGCCATTTACACTATGTTGGGAACATCACTGTATGAGCACTGGTATCAGCAGCCGATGTATCTTCTGGCCGGTGCCGTCTGGTACAACGTCCTGACACTTATTGGTCATCTGCTGTTCCCGGTCCGCCCGCTGCAGGACAACCTGGCGCGTTGCTATGAACAACTGGCGCGTTATCTTGAGCTCAAGTCGCGCATGTTTGATCCTGATATTGAAGATGAAAGCCAGGCACCGCTGTACGATTTGGCTCTCGCCAACGGTCAGCTGATGGCGACATTGAATCAGACGAAACTCTCGCTGCTGACCCGCTTACGTGGCGATCGTGGTCAACGGGGAACGCGTCGCACACTGCATTATTACTTTGTCGCACAGGATATTCACGAGCGTGCCAGCTCTTCTCATATTCAATATCAAACATTGCGTGAACATTTTCGCCACAGCGACGTGCTGTTCCGTTTTCAGCGGCTGATGTCGATGCAGGGCCAGGCGTGCCAGCAACTGTCACGCTGTATTTTGCTGCGTCAGCCTTATCAACATGATCCGCATTTTGAGCGCGCTTTTACGCATATTGATGCTGCGCTGGAGCGGATGCGCGATAACGGCGCTCCTGCTGATTTACTCAAAACACTGGGATTTTTACTGAACAATTTACGTGCCATTGATGCCCAACTGGCAACAATTGAATCAGAACAGGCCCAGGCACTGCCCCATAATAATGACGAAAATGAGCTCGCTGATGACAGCCCGCACGGATTGAGTGATATCTGGCTGCGTCTTAGCCGTCACTTCACGCCGGAATCCGCCCTCTTCCGTCATGCGGTAAGAATGTCGCTGGTGTTGTGCTTCGGCTACGCCATCATTCAGATAACCGGAATGCATCACGGGTATTGGATCTTGCTGACAAGTTTGTTTGTCTGCCAGCCAAACTATAACGCCACGCGCCACCGCCTGAAGTTAAGGATTATTGGTACGCTGGTAGGTATCGCAATTGGCATTCCTGTGCTGTGGTTTGTACCGTCACTGGAAGGGCAACTGGTGCTACTGGTTATTACCGGCGTGCTCTTTTTTGCCTTCCGTAACGTGCAATACGCCCATGCAACGATGTTCATCACACTTTTGGTGCTACTTTGTTTTAACTTGCTGGGTGAAGGTTTTGAAGTGGCGTTACCTCGCGTAATCGATACGCTGATTGGTTGTGCCATTGCGTGGGCGGCGGTGAGCTACATCTGGCCTGACTGGAAGTTTCGCAATCTGCCGCGCATGCTCGAACGTGCCACCGAGGCCAACTGTCGCTATCTCGATGCCATACTGGAGCAATACCATCAGGGGCGTGATAACCGTCTGGCGTATCGTATTGCCCGCCGCGATGCACACAACCGTGATGCTGAACTGGCGTCGGTGGTATCAAATATGTCCAGCGAGCCGAACGTTACCCCGCAAATTCGCGAGGCCGCGTTTCGGTTGCTGTGCCTTAACCATACGTTTACCAGCTATATCTCAGCCCTCGGTGCTCACCGGGAGCAGTTAACTAATCCTGAAATTCTGGCGTTTCTTGATGACGCAGTTTGCTATGTTGATGACGCGCTACATCATCAACCTGCTGATGAAGAACGCGTCAATCAGGCATTAGCTGGCCTGAAACAGCGGATGCAGCAACTTGAACCACGGGCAGACAGCAAAGAACCTCTGGTCGTACAACAAGTTGGGTTATTGATTGCATTACTGCCAGAGATTGGTCGTCTGCAACGCCAGATTACTCAAGTTCCGCAGGAAACTCCTGTTTCGGCGTAAGAGAGTCAGCCCATTCTGCAAGCTCCTGGCGGCGTGCCACCGGGAGCGCAGCTTCATGAATGCCGATAATGGCCCCTTCAAGCATAAACAGAATCTTTTCTGTCACCAGACTGTTTTGCTGCCGCAGTCGCAACCAACACATTTTTGCCCCAAGTATACGTAACGCCCGTACATCCTTAATCCCCACCTCCCCGAGAATCGCTTCCAGATGAAAAGACATATTGGGCAAATCTTTCAGTCTTTCCCGAATATTGCGCGTGCTTTTCTCTTTCAGCGCTGCATCGAGAGAATATTTCGACAGACGCACCAGCTTCAGTTGATTTCGCCATAGACTTTCATCAACCCGATAGTAATTGAGGGTAACGGATCGGCCACACTTTTTATATGTCAGCCAGACAGGCGGATGTTTTACACAGTACGGTGCACTTTGCTCACAAGCCCGAAGATACAACTCACCATCAGAAACCATCGCAAACACCGTGTCGTCAACGGTTAGGCTGTAACTACCAAACAATGATCGGTATTCAATTGTGCCCAACGTTGCCAGGTATTCTTGTGATTTATAGATCCGCTTATAGGAGAGGCTTTTCATAAAATTCCTTTTAAAATCATAACATAAAAGAATGATTCACATTAACGGATCCGTTAACTACGAAAATAGGCAACTTATTCTTAAGGGGCAAGATTAATTTATGTTTTCCCGTCACCAACGACAAAATTTGCGAGGCTCTTTCCGAAAATAGAGTTGATCTTTGTCGTCACTGGATGTACTGTACATTCATACAGTAACTCACAGGGGCTGGATTGATTATGTACACTTCAGGCTATGCACATCGTTCTTCGTCGTTCTCATCCGCAGCAAGTAAAATTGCGCGTGTCTCTACGGAAAACACTACAGCCGGGCTTATCAGTGAAGTTGTCTATCGCGAAGATCAGCCCATGATGACGCAACTTCTACTGTTGCCATTGTTACAGCAACTCGGTCAGCAATCGCGCTGGCAACTCTGGTTAACACCGCAACAAAAACTGAGTCGCGAATGGGTTCAGGCATCTGGGCTACCCTTAACGAAAGTAATGCAGATTAGCCAGCTCTCCCCTTGCCACACCGTGGAGTCAATGGTTCGCGCTTTACGCACGGGCAATTACAGCGTGGTGATCGGTTGGTTGGCAGATGATTTGACTGCAGAAGAGCATGCTGAACTTGTTGATGCGGCAAATGAAGGTAACGCTATGGGGTTTATTATGCGTCCGGTAAGCGCATCCTCTCACGCAACGAGACAACTTTCCGGGCTAAAAATTCACTCTAATTTGTATCATTAAGTAAATTTAGGATTAATCCTGGAACTTTTTTTGTCGCCCAGCCAATGCTTTCAGTCGTGACTAATTTTCCTTGCGGAGGCTTGTCTGAAGCGGTTTCCGCGATTTTCTTCTGTAAATTGTCGCTGACAAAAAAGATTAAACGTACCTTATACAAGACTTTTTTTTCATATGCCTGACGGAGTTCACACTTGTAAGTTTTCAACTACGTTGTAGACTTTACATCGCCAGGGGTGCTCGGCATAAGCCGAAGATATCGGTAGAGTTAATATTGAGCAGATCCCCGGTGAAGGATTTAACCGTGTTATCTCGTTGGAGATATTCATGGCGTATTTTGGATGATAACGAGGCGCAAAAAATGAAAAAGACAGCTATCGCGATTGCAGTGGCACTGGCTGGTTTCGCTACCGTAGCGCAGGCCGCTCCGAAAGATAACACCTGGTACACTGGTGCTAAACTGGGCTGGTCCCAGTACCATGACACTGGTTTTATTCCTAACAATGGTCCGACCCACGAAAACCAACTGGGTGCAGGTGCTTTTGGTGGTTACCAGGTTAACCCGTATGTTGGCTTTGAAATGGGTTACGACTGGTTAGGTCGTATGCCGTACAAAGGCGACAACATCAACGGCGCATACAAAGCTCAGGGCGTTCAGCTGACCGCTAAACTGGGTTACCCAATCACTGACGATCTGGACATCTACACTCGTCTGGGTGGTATGGTATGGCGTGCAGACACCAAGGCTAACGTACCTGGTGGCGCATCCTTTAAAGACCACGACACCGGCGTTTCTCCGGTCTTCGCTGGCGGTGTTGAGTATGCGATCACTCCTGAAATCGCTACCCGTCTGGAATACCAGTGGACCAACAACATCGGTGACGCACACACCATCGGCACTCGTCCGGACAACGGCATGCTGAGCCTGGGTGTTTCCTACCGTTTCGGTCAGGGCGAAGTAGCTCCAGTAGTTGCTCCGGCTCCAGCTCCGGCACCGGAAGTACAGACCAAGCACTTCACTCTGAAGTCTGACGTTCTGTTCACCTTCAACAAAGCAACCCTGAAACCGGAAGGTCAGGCTGCTCTGGATCAGCTGTACAGCCAGCTGAGCAACCTGGATCCGAAAGACGGTTCCGTAGTTGTTCTGGGTTACACTGACCGCATCGGTTCTGACGCTTATAACCAGGCTCTGTCCGAGCGTCGTGCTCAGTCCGTTGTTGATTACCTGATCTCTAAAGGTATCCCGGCAGACAAAATCTCCGCACGTGGTATGGGCGAATCCAACCCGGTTACTGGCAACACCTGTGACAACGTGAAACAGCGTGCTGCACTGATCGATTGCCTGGCTCCGGATCGTCGCGTAGAGATCGAAGTTAAAGGCATCAAAGACGTTGTAACTCAGCCGCAGGCTTAAGTTCTCGTCTGGTAGAAAAACCCCGCAGCTGCGGGGTTTTTTTTTCGCCTTTAGTAAATTGAACTGACTTTTGACAGTTATTCCTTACCCAGCAATGCCTGCAGATCCTGCTTCAAAGAAGACATTTTATTCGCGTATTTCTCTTTGTTTTCCGCATCTTCAATCAGCTGAACAATCGTTTCAGAAAGCGTTTTACCGCGACGCTGCGCAAGGCCAGCCAGACGTTGCCAGACGATAAATTCCAGATCGATCGATTTTTTGCGCGTATGCTGGTGTTCTGCATTAAAATGGCGCTTCCGTCTGGCCCGAATGGTCTGCTTCATGCGATTGACCAGTTCCGGATTCATATGCTTGTCAATCCAACCATTTACCAGCACGGGTTCATTTTCCAGCGAGAGCAACTCATCGACGGCTTCCTGGGCGGCACTGGCTTCTATGTAACGGGTGATTAACTCCCCTTCGCGGTGCTTCTTCACCAGATACTTCCATTTCCAACCGCTTTCAAGATTTTCAAGTTGTTGATATTTCATAGCGATCTCAATGTTACCGTGTAACTCTTTACAGAATATCAGCTTTTTAGGCCAGTGAAGAAAAGAATCTCCATCCTGTGAGCTTTAACGCCCATGCCAGGAGTATTGTCGTTGCTTTCTACGTGTGCTGCAGTGCCGGTTACGGTATAATCGCGGCTTTGACAACAGACTAAAAAACATCAACTTTGACCATTACGAAACTTGCATGGCGTGACCTGGTTCCTGATACCGATAGCTATCAGGAAATATTTGCTCAGCCACATTTGATTGACGAAAACGATCCTTTATTCAGTGATACTCAACCGCGACTGCAATTTGCGCTGGAGCAGTTGCTGCATACGCGAGCATCCTCCTCTTTTATGCTGGCGAAGGCCCCGGAAGAGTCTGAGTATCTGAATCTTATTGCTGATGCCGCGCGTACGCTACAAAGCGATGCAGGCCAACTGGTGGGCGGTCACTATGAGGTTTCCGGCCACACCATCCGCTTACGTCACGCAGTGAGTGCAGATGATAATTTTGCGACTTTAACGCAAGTTGTCGCTGCCGACTGGGTAGAAGCAGAGCAACTCTTTGGCTGCCTGCGTCAGTTTAATGGCGACATTACCCTGCAGCCTGGTCTGGTGCATCAGGCAAATGGCGGTATTCTCATCATCTCTTTGCGTACACTGCTGGCGCAACCTCTGCTGTGGATGCGGCTGAAAAATATCGTTAACCGCGAGCGTTTTGACTGGGTTGCGTTTGATGAGTCGCGCCCTCTCCCCGTCTCTGTGCCTTCGATGCCATTGAAGCTGAAAGTCATTCTGGTAGGCGAACGCGAATCATTGGCTGATTTCCAGGAGATGGAGCCAGAGCTTTCAGAGCAGACTATTTATAGCGAATTTGAAGATACTCTGCAGATTGTCGATGCGGAGTCAGTAAGCCAGTGGTGTCGCTGGGTGACATTTACCGCCAAACATAATCACTTACCAGCACCGGGAGCGGATGCCTGGCCGGTACTTATCCGCGAAGCAGCACGCTACACTGGTGAACAAGAAACACTTCCGCTTAGCCCGCAGTGGATCCTCCGCCAGTGTCAAGAGGTCGCCTCCCTGTGTGATGGCGACACCTTCTCCGGCGAGCAGCTAAACTTAATGCTACAGCAGCGTGAATGGCGCGAAGGTTTCCTCGCTGAACGCATGCAGGATGAGATCCTTCAGGAGCAAATCCTGATTGAAACCGAAGGCGAACGCATCGGGCAAATTAACGCCCTTTCGGTCATTGAATTTCCGGGTCATCCACGCGCTTTTGGCGAACCTTCTCGCATTAGCTGCGTTGTGCATATTGGCGATGGTGAATTCACCGACATCGAACGCAAAGCGGAGCTTGGCGGCAATATCCATGCGAAAGGGATGATGATCATGCAAGCGTTCCTGATGTCGGAACTACAGCTTGAGCAACAGATCCCCTTCTCAGCATCGCTGACATTTGAGCAGTCATACAGTGAAGTGGATGGCGATAGTGCCTCGATGGCTGAACTCTGCGCCCTGATAAGCGCCCTCGCCGATGTGCCGGTGAATCAGAGTATCGCTATCACAGGTTCAGTCGATCAGTTCGGTCGCGCCCAGCCAGTCGGTGGTTTAAATGAGAAAATCGAAGGCTTCTTTGCTATTTGCCAGCAACGTGAGTTAACGGGGAAACAAGGTGTCATTATCCCCACAGCTAACGTTCGCCATTTAAGTCTTCACAGTGAACTGGTGAAAGCGGTAGAAGAAGACAAATTCACCATCTGGGCAGTAGACGATGTGACTGACGCACTGCCGTTATTATTAAATCTGGTGTGGGATGGCGAAGGCCAAACGACGCTGATGCAAACCATCCAGGAACGTATCGCACAAGCATCGCAACAGGAAGGACGTCACCGTTTTCCATGGCCATTACGTTGGCTGAACTGGTTTATTCCGAACTGATCGGACTTGTTCAGCGTACACGTGTTAGCTATCCTGCGTGCTTCAATAAAATAAGGCTTACAGAGAACATGGTAGATAAACGCGAATCCTATACAAAAGAAGACCTTCTTGCCTCTGGTCGCGGTGAACTGTTTGGCGCTAAAGGCCCGCAATTGCCAGCACCAAACATGCTGATGATGGACCGTGTGGTCAAAATGACCGAAACGGGTGGTAACTTCGACAAAGGGTATGTTGAAGCAGAGCTGGATATCAATCCGGATCTGTGGTTCTTCGGATGCCACTTTATCGGCGATCCGGTTATGCCGGGATGCCTGGGCCTGGACGCAATGTGGCAGCTGGTAGGGTTCTACCTCGGCTGGCTGGGCGGCGAAGGTAAAGGTCGCGCGCTGGGCGTAGGTGAAGTGAAATTCACAGGCCAGGTGCTGCCGACGGCGAAAAAAGTGACCTATCGTATTCACTTTAAACGCATAGTTAACCGTCGTCTGATTATGGGCCTGGCTGATGGCGAAGTGCTGGTTGATGGTCGTTTGATCTATACCGCCAACGACCTGAAAGTCGGTCTGTTCCAGGATACGTCTGCATTCTGATTTTAATCAGACAGAGTATATAAAGGCGAAACCTCCGCAATGCGGAGGTTTCTTTTTAAAGAGACAGAATCAGGCCATTACTACCCTGTCCGC
The DNA here is from genome assembly GCF_011754335.1 of Escherichia sp. E.sYA108. Taxonomy (NCBI): domain Bacteria; kingdom Pseudomonadati; phylum Pseudomonadota; class Gammaproteobacteria; order Enterobacterales; family Enterobacteriaceae; genus Escherichia; species Escherichia sp. E.sYA108. The sequence continues at coordinate 3,267,874 of NZ_JAAQVZ010000001.1, forward strand.
CATGGCTTCTCGCCAGCCTCCCAGCCATTGTGACCTTTGATTCAGCGTCTGATAGGGACACATTTCTTTTGAGCGTCCGGCGATGCCGGCCTGATAACCACGTTGATGTGCCCGTTCCAGGCGATCTCGTTTTTGTCTCTTCATGCCTCGTTTCCCTCATACTGGTTTCTGGTGGAAAAGAAAACAGTGATTACTAAATATGCAATCACAGTTAAGCAATACCGCGAATCATAACTGCCGTCAATGCGCAAAATTCACGCCACTGTCATATTTGTGAGCTACACGGGCATGTCGGTTGTACAAAAAATGTGAAGAGGAACAACTTTTTCCGCACGTTAGAAACAAAAAAACGCCTCAGGCAACATACCGGAGGCGGTTATATTTACAAATCTTTATGATTAAGGTAGACGCTTTATCTCTTGCGCAATAGAAGCGGCTTCCTGACTCCAGACACTGGCCAGCACTTTAACCATCTCATCGTAACCATCCTGAGTTTGCATTCCTTCCAGACGGAACGGACGTTTGATCAGTTGTCCCTGGTGGTTCAACAGCCACTCACCACTGACAATGACCTTGCCATCATAGCGACCGTTAAACTCCGTGACGGTAACATTGAGCGTGTCCTGGGCGCTTCCCAGAGGCTGGGAGGCAACCACCCAGCCGGGTAGTTGCGTACTCAGGTTGGCAACCAGGGTGTTGCGCAACTGTTGATCCAACGGGCTGGCCCACAGGTTGTTGTTGGCAATCACATACTTCACATCACTGGTTTGATAAACCACACCATTCCCCGCCAGATAGTCAGGAACAGCGACCTGCTCAACCCATAACAGGCGATTACCCTGGCTGGCGGTGCTTTGTGTACCGCTCTGCACCACAGGTAACTGGTAATAGTTTTTATTAATTTCGCCGGAGCTGCATCCGGCCAGCCACAGTGCCGCAATCGTCACTAGCCACTTTTTCATTGTTTCGCCCTCTTCGGCTCTGGATCTTTTTTGCCCTTCGCTTCAAATACCAGCGCGTTACTCTTCTCGTTGAGCGTTTTCAGCACCGGTTGCAGTTCTCGCAACACCTGATCAAGGCGCTGCATATCCGCCACCATCTTGTTGTAGGCTGCGGAACCAGGCTGGAAGCCCTGCATGCTGCGATTCAATTCACGCAACGTTGACTGCATATCCGTCGGTAACTGCTGCATCGACTGGCTGGCAAGGATCTTGTTCATGCTATCCAGCGTCGTTTGCAGGTTTTTCATTGTGCGCTGACTTTCAGAAAGCGTACTGGTTGCCTGTTCAATCATCGGATTCAATGGCAGTTTGTTGATCTTATCCAACGCTTCCATCAGTCGTTGCTGGATTTGCGCCAGACCGCCGCTAACGGTCGGGATAATCTGATAACCATTAAATTCACGAATACCGGTTATTGCAGGCGTATTTGGATAGAAATCGAGATCAACATACAGTGCGCCAGTGACCAGGTTTCCGGTTTTCAGCGATCCGCGTAAACCACGTTTCAACAATTCGCCAAGGTGCTCAACAACATCCGCATTTTCGCCAAGCTGCATTTTCAGCCGCTCTGGCTCGATACGAATCAGTACCGGAATACGGTAATCATCGTTAAATGTCTGACGCATATTCGGCGCAAAGAATGGCACTTTGCTTACGGTACCCAGGCGAATACCCCGGAATTCTACCGGAGCTCCCGGTTGCAGACCGCGTACCGAATCTTTAAAGAACATCAGATAATCAATGTGATCGGTGTACAACGAATCCTGAATGCTCTTCTGATCATCATACAAAACGAAAGCTGTTTTCGGTGCCACTGGCTGCCCTAAATCCAGACCTTCCGGCACATCAAAGCTGACACCGCCACTAAGCAGCGTTGTCAATGAGCCCATCTCCACACGCATTCCCGCTGACGTCAGATCAACCGCAATGCCACTATCTTTCCAGAAACGAACATTGCTGGTCACCAGTCGGTCATAAGGTGCATTGATGAACAGTTGATAACTGATATTGCGTTTTTGCGTATCGAAAGTGCTGGTTTCAACCGAACCTACCCGATAGCCACGGAACAGCACCGGATCTCCTGGCGAGAGCTGCCCGGCTTTTTTGCTATCGAGAAGCACACGGATACCTTTCGCATCAGGTGGGGCCAACGGTGGCGAGTCCAGCAAATCGTATTTATCCATTTTGCTGCCTTTCGCGCCTGGCTGCAGTTCGATATAAACCCCAGACAGCAGTGTTCCCAGGCCGCTAATCCCTTCTCGACCAATCTGCGGTTTCACCACCCAAAAGACGGTATCTTTATGCAGCAACTTTTCCATACCGGAATTCAGCCGCGCTTTGATTTCAACGTGCGTCAAATCATCAGCCAGTGTGGCGCTTTCAACCACGCCGACGTCAACGCTACGGCTTTTAATGGTGGTTTTGCCACCTTCAATTCCTTCCGCATTCGCGGTGATCAGGGTCACTTCCGGTCCCTGATGGCTGTAATGATAAAAAAGAACCCAGGCCCCAATGAGCGCCGTGACGATAGGAAATATCCACACGGGAGACCAGTTCTTCACTTTCTGGATTTTGGCTTCCCCATTATTAGATTCCATACTGTCAGGACTCCTCATGCTCTGATTCAGGTTGACGATCCCACGACAAACGCGGGTCAAACGTCATAGCAGAAAACATTGTCATTATGACGACTAAAGCAAACATTAATGCACCCATTGCCGGATAAATACTCATTAAACCTCCCATACGCACCAGCGCCGAGAGCACCGCGATAACGAAAACGTCAATCATCGACCAGCGGCCTACAAACTCAACAACTTCATAAATCAAATGCATTCTTTCACTGTCGCGCTTGCCGTGTCCTTTGGCATCCCAACACAGCCACGCAATGGCGATCATCTTTAACGTTGGCACCATAATACTGGCCAGAAAAATCACCGCAGCGACGGGATAAGAGCCTTCGCTCCATAACAGAATGACCCCAGCGAGAATCGTCGACGGCATCTTCGAGCCTAATAAATCCGTCACCATGATGGGCAAAATATTAGCCGGAAGATACAGCATGATGGACGTTACAAGCAGCGCGAGTGTCCACTGCAGGCTGTTTCTACGCCGAACGTACCCTTTGGTACTACAACGCGGGCACACGGGTTCATCAGCAGGAAGGATTGCCGTACAACAGGAGCACGAACGCAGCCCCTGACGTATCCCCGTGACACCTGGTTTTAGCGGCTGGCGCAGTTCTGGCATCGGGGCGATGTCGTCCCATAACCAGCGACGATCAACACACTGAAAAGCGCGCAGTTGCAGGACACAAAATAAACACCAGGGGAGAAAGCTGCTGCCTACCCCAATGCTGCCGTAAGCCATCAGTTTCACGAAACTGACCAGCACACCCGCGAGGAAAATCTCCGCCATTCCCCAGGTTTTGAGTTGAAAAAGCACCCGTGCCAGTTGCTCTTTTAAACGGACCGGTAATTCCGCGCGATTCACCAGTAACAGAATGGTTATCAGACAAAACGCGGGAACCAGTTGCACAAACAACAGGAAAAAGGTGCCGAGGCTGGCGTAGTCCTCAGAAAAAAGCACGCCGGGAATTTCCAGTAATGTAATTTCACTGGTAACTCCTGCAACGTTCATATTCACAAAAGGAAACAAGTTGGACAGCAACAGCATGAACAGTGCAGCCAACGCATAGGCGGTGGGACGCTGCCGAGGGGCATCCCACGCCACGGTTAACGTTGTGCCACACCGGGGACATGCCGCTTTCTGACCATGCTCAAGGCGCGGTAACGCCACCAGCATGTCACACTGCGAGCACAGGATGTGCTTCGCGGCATGATGATGTTCGCACATTGGTACTCCTTAATGATGCGCTATTTTACAGATGACGAACAAAGTGTTGGTTTTCATGCCTGATAAACCCAGTTCATCAGGCAATTTTACCGTTGTCAGCTGTCTCTGTTTAAATCGACTATTTTGCGATCAGCCACCATTTTTTAACGCTTCAAGATACTCCCAGCGTTCAAAGGCTTGCTCCAGCTCCTGCTCTGCAGCAGCCATATCGGCGAGCACTTTTTGTGTCTGCTCATGGGGCTGACTGAAGAAGGAAGCATCCGCCACTTGCGTCTGTAGGGCTTCCAGCTTCGCCTCCAGATCTTCGAGCAATTGCGGTAGCTGCTCCAGTTCGCGCTGCAATTTATAGCTTAGTTTGCTACTGCTGCGTTTTACAGTTTCTGCTTTTGGCGCGGCGGCTTCTTCGCTTTTTTTCACCGCAGGCTGTTTGAGCGCCACATACTGTTCTTGCTGACCACGGGCATCATGATAACCGCCGACATAACGACCAATTTTACCGCCGCCTTCGAAGATCCAGCATTCTGTAACGGTGTTATCGACAAACTGACGATCGTGGCTAACCAGCAATACCGTGCCCTGATAGCTGTCGATCAGTTCTTCCAGCAGTTCCAGCGTTTCGACATCAAGATCGTTGGTCGGTTCGTCAAGAATCAATAAGTTGCTTGGTTTGAGGAACAAACGCGCCAACAACAAGCGGTTACGCTCACCGCCAGAAAGCGCACGTACCGGCGTCATCGCCCGTTTTGGATGGAACAGGAAGTCCTGCAAATAGCCCAAAACATGACGTGGCTTGCCGTTAACCATCACCTCTTGCTTACCTTCAGCAAGGTTATCCATCACCGTTTTATCGGGATCCAGTTCCGCACGGTGCTGATCGAAATAAGCCACTTCCAGTTTGGTGCCAACGTGAATACGCCCGCTGTCCGCCTGAAGCTGACCGAGCATTAGTTTCAGCAGCGTGGTTTTGCCGCACCCATTCGGACCAATCAGGGCAATTTTGTCGCCGCGTAGAACCTGGGCAGAAAAATCTTTCACCAGTTGCTTACCGTCAACCTGGTAGCAAACGTCCTCCATTTCGAAAACGATCTTACCGGAGCGGCTGGCTTCTTCCACCTGCATCTTTGCGGTACCCATTACTTCGCGACGTTCACCACGCTCGCGACGCATTGCTTTCAGGGCGCGTACGCGGCCTTCATTACGGGTACGACGTGCTTTGATCCCCTGGCGGATCCACACCTCTTCCTGCGCCAGTTTGCGATCGAACTCGGCATTTTGTAATTCTTCCACGCGCAGGGCTTCTTCTTTTTCCAGCAGGTACTGGTCGTAATTCCCTGGATAGGTCACCAGCTTGCCGCGATCGAGATCAACAATGCGCGTCGCCATATTGCGGATAAACGAACGGTCGTGGGAAATGAAAATAATTGTCCCATTGAAGGTTTTGAGGAACCCTTCCAGCCAGTCGATGGTTTCAATATCCAGGTGGTTAGTCGGTTCGTCGAGCAGCAATACGCGCGGATTGCTCACCAGCGCGCGTCCTAATGCCGCTTTACGCAACCAGCCGCCGGAAAGCGACGACAGCGCAACATTAGGATCTAATCCCAGTTGCGCCAGCACTTCGTTGATGCGGTTTTCCAGCTGCCACAGGTTGTGGTGATCCAGCTGTTCCTGAACCTTCGCCAGTTCGTTGAGATTTTTCTCGCTCGGGTCGTTCATCACCAGGCGCGAAATATCGTGATAGCGTTTCAGGTATTCCGCTTGTTCTTCAATGCCTTCGGCAACGAAATCATAAACGCTACCCTCAACGTTACGCGGCGGATCCTGTTGCAGACGAGCTACAATCAAATCTTGCTCATAAATAATGCGACCGTCATCCAGCCCCTGTTCACGGTTGAGGATCTTCATTAACGTTGATTTGCCTGCACCGTTACGCCCCACCAGACAAACACGTTCGTTATCTTCGATATGCAGTTCTGCGTTATCGAGAAGCGGCGCGTCGCTGAACGACAGCCATGCGCCATGCATACTGATTAATGACATTACTATTCCTTTCAGGCTGCGGTAATCAGCCAGCAGTTGTGGATCTGGCGGTTACGGGCGAAATCCTGGGAGAGCGTTTTTTGCGTAATTTCTTGTGCTTTCAGTCCCAGTTTCGCCAGGCCGTCGAGATCCATACGGAAGCCGCGTTTGTTGTTCGAGAACATGATCGTCCCACCTGCACGCAGCAGACGTTTCAAATCTTTCATCAGCGCCAGATGATCGCGCTGAACATCAAACGCATCTTCCATTCGTTTTGAGTTAGAGAAGGTTGGCGGATCGATAAAGATCAGATCAAACTGTTCATTTGCCTCACGCAGCCACGCCAGGCAATCGGCCTGAATCAGGCGATGCGCACGCCCGGTTAGGCCATTCAGACGCAGGTTGCGTTCTGCCCACTCCAGATAAGTACGCGACATATCCACGGTGGTGGTGCTGCGTGCACCGCCTAATCCCGCATGCACGGTGGCGCTGCCGGTATAAGAGAACAGGTTGAGGAAATCTTTGCCTTTGCTCATCTGACCGAGCATACGACGGGCGATACGGTGATCGAGGAACAGACCGGTATCGAGGTAATCCGTCAGGTTCACCCACAAGTGAGCGTTATATTCGGTAACTTCCAGAAACTCGCCCTTCTCGCCCAGTTTCTGGTATTGATTTTTGCCCTTCTGGCGTTCACGGGTTTTCAGCACCAGTTTGTTTGGCGCAATCCCCAGTACCGAAATGGTTGCAGCGATAATATCGAACAGACGCTGACGCGCTTTGTGCGCATCAATAGTTTTTGGCGGCGCATACTCCTGCACCACCACCCAGTCGGCATAACGGTCAACGGCAACGTTATATTCCGGCAGATCGGCGTCATACAGGCGGTAACATTCAATTCCTTCCTGGCGAGCCCACTTCTCGAATTTTTTGAGGTTCTTACGCAGACGGTTGGCGTAGTCTTCCGCTGCCATTACCGGTTTGCTGTCTGGTGTGCTTTCGGCAACATGGTAGTTTTTCTGTACGCAGTCCAGCGGGCCGTTTTTCGCCTTGTACTGTTTGTCTGCACGCAGCTGCAGGCAGCTTAGCAGATCCGGCGAGGCACTAAACAAAGAGAGATTCCAGCCACCGAACTGGTTTTTCATGATTCGGCCCAGCAGACTATGCAGCGCAATCAGCGCCGGTTCGCTGTCCAGACGTTCACCGTATGGCGGGTTGCTCAACACTGTACCGTACGGCCCTTTCGGCAGCGGATTGGCCAGTTGCGCGACATCGTTCACCTCAAAGGTGATCAGTTCACCAATCCCCGCAAGACGGGCGTTAGTGCGCGCACGTTGAATCACCCGTGCGTCACTGTCCGAACCGTAGAAATGGGAGCTATACTCCGCCAGGCCTTTACGGGCACGAGTTTGCGCTTCCGCTTTCACTTCCTGCCAGATAGCTTCATCATGCTGCGTCCAGCCGCTAAAGCCCCAACGCCCACGGTGCAAGCCCGGTGCGCGGTCGGTCGCCAACATAGCCGCTTCAATCAGCAACGTACCTGAACCACACATTGGATCGAGCAGCGGTGTTCCTGGCTGCCAGCCGGATCGCATCACAATAGCGGCTGCCAGGGTTTCTTTGATCGGCGCAATGCCAGCACGATCGCGATAGCCACGCAGATGTAAACCATCACCACTGAGATCAAGGGCGATACTGGCGGTTTCTTTATGCAGCCAGACGTTAACGCGGATATCCGGCGCATCGCGATCAACATTTGGACGCGGCAGATTTTTCCGCGTGAAAGCATCGACGATCGCGTCTTTCACTTTCATCGCACCGTACTGACTGTTGCGTATGGTGTCATTCAAACCACTGAAGTGGACAGCGAAGGTCGCGCCAGGATTAAACATCTCTGTCCAGTTGATCGCCTGAACACCGAGATAGAGGTCTAAATCGCTGTAAACCTTACACTCGCCCAGCGGCAACATAATACGCGAGGCCAGGCGGCTCCACATCAGGCTCTGGTAAACAAGCCGTGTGTCGCCCTTGAAATGGACCCCACCCTGAACCACCTGGCATTCAACGGCCCCCAGGTTTTCCAGTTCAGTTTTTAACAGCTCTTCCAGCCCACGGGCCGTACTGGCAAACAGAGAATTCATATTGTCACTTTTACTCTAAGAAAATTGTTGCGCATTATAGCTAATAAGCGCGTCATGTCATAAAGTTGAGGGCTTATTTTCATTTGAGGACCGCACCGTGGCGACATTAACCCGGCTTTTTATTCATCCTGTTAAATCGATGCGCGGCATTGGTCTTACACATACCCTGGCAGATGTCAGTGGTCTGGCCTTCGATCGCATCTTTATGATCACGGAACCTGACGGTACGTTTATTACCGCTCGCCAGTTTCCGCTAATGGTACGGTTTACTCCTTCACCCGTGCATGATGGCTTGCATCTCACCGCACCAGATGGCAGTAGTGCATATGTTCGTTTTGCTGATTTCGCCACACAAGACGCACCAACCGAAGTTTGGGGCACACATTTTACCGCGCGAATTGCGCCAGACGCGATCAACAAATGGCTAAGTGGATTTTTCTCCCGCGAAGTGCAATTACGCTGGGTGGGGCCACAAATGACCCGGCGCGTGAAACGCCACAACACTGTACCCCTGTCATTTGCTGATGGCTATCCTTACCTTCTTGCTAACGAGGCCTCGTTACGTGATCTCCAACAACGTTGTCCGGCCAGTGTAAAAATGGAGCAATTCCGCCCCAATCTGGTGGTTTCCGGTGCATCGGCCTGGGAAGAAGATAGCTGGAAAGTGATTCGCATTGGTGATGTCGTGTTTGATGTGGTTAAGCCTTGTAGCCGCTGTATTTTCACCACCGTCAGCCCAGAAAAAGGGCAAAAACATCCGGCAGGCGAACCATTAAAAACGCTGCAATCTTTCCGTACTGCCCAGGATAACGGCGATGTCGATTTTGGTCAGAATTTAATTGCCCGTAATAGCGGCGTGATTCGCGTTGGCGACGAGGTGGAAATTCTGGCAACGGCTCCGGCTAAAATTTACGGCGCAGGTGCCGCTGATGATACTGCCAACACCACGCAACAACCGGACGCAAACGTAGATATTGACTGGCAGGGACAGGCATTTCGTGGAAATAACCAACAGGTGCTGCTGGAGCAATTAGAAAATCAGGGAATTCGTATCCCTTATTCTTGCCGCGCGGGCATTTGTGGAAGTTGCCGTGTTCAGCTTTTAGAAGGCGAAGTCACGCCGCTAAAAAAATCAGCAATAGGCGATGATGGCACTATTCTTTGCTGTAGTTGTGTACCGAAGACTGCGCTTAAGCTGGCGCGTTAGACTGCCTGTTCGAGGCTGAAGCTGTCAACATTAACCTGCGGTTTCAGCCTGTCGTTCATGATTTTAATGGCGTCGCCCAACTGCATCGCGCGACCCGCAATAACAACGCAGGGTTGTGCCAGTAGACATAGCGCGGCATTCTCGCCAGATTCAACGACCAGTAAATTCACTTGCTCATGAGTGTCGCTCAACCAAACGTAGGCCGCATCGCCCGGCATGGGCATCCACATTTCACCATGAGATACAAAATGCCAGCTTTTCGGCATTTGCGGTTTGAGATAACGAATTGCTACCAGTGCATTCAGCACCAGTTCGGCTTTTTGTTCTTTAGATAAATTAAAATCGCGGCACTTTTCTTCAAAAGAGAAATAGAGCGCGGCGTCATCAACGCAAAAACCTGCGGGAGAAAAGGCATCTGGAGTCAACATTTTGCGCGCAAAACGTGAGCGAAATAGCATACCATTGGCTAAATCGAGCATCATTCGATCGTGCTCTTCATCGTAATACCAACGCCAGTTATCGTCTGGTTTAATTCGCATCTGCCACTCCCCAACCTTATAAAACCGCAGCGACACAATCCATTGTCGCTTCGCTTAATAACCTCAACAATAAAAGTACAAAATGTCTAAATAAGCAACAGCGATGAATATAAAACAACCAGGGCTGAAAATAAAGCCCTGATTATCTTATAAAGAGGAATTTGAAGAAATAATTAGATATGGGTAACGATTTCTTTAATCAGCGGCGGACCTTTAAAAATAAAACCAGAATAAATTTGCACCAGTGAGGCACCCGCAGCAATCTTTTCACGCGCAGCGATAACCGAGTCAATGCCGCCAACACCAATAATCGGCAAGCGTCCGTTTAATTCCTGTGACAAGCGGCGAATAATTTCGGTGCTTTTTAACTGAAGCGGACGACCACTTAAGCCACCGGTTTGATCACAATTTTTCATTCCCTGAACCAGAGAACGATCGAGTGTGGTATTGGTTGCAATAACGCCATCAATATTATGGCGAACTAAACTATCGGCAACCTGGATCAATTCTTCTTCAGAAAGATCCGGCGCGATCTTCACTGCGATCGGCACATATTTATGGTGCATCACTTGCAAATCATTTTGTTTATTTTTAATCGCAGTTAAGAGATCATCCAGCGCTTCACCATATTGCAGTGTGCGTAATCCTGGGGTATTTGGCGATGAAATATTGATGGCGATATATCCCGCATAGGCATAGATTTTTTCCATACAAATCAGATAGTCATCTTTACCCTGCTCCACCGGCGTATCTTTATTTTTGCCGATGTTAATACCCAGAACGCCGTCATAATGGGCTTTTTTTACGTTCTCTACGAGGTTATCAACGCCAAGATTATTAAAGCCCATACGGTTGATCAAACCTTCGGCATCTACCAGACGAAAGAGACGCGGCTTGTCATTACCTGGCTGGGGACGTGGCGTGACGGTACCGATCTCGATGGATCCAAATCCCATCGCGCCTAACGCGTCAATGCACTCCCCGTCTTTATCAAGACCGGCTGCCAGACCAAGCGGATTTTTAAACGTCAGGCCCATGCAGTTAACAGGTTTCGCAGGCACTTTCTGCCGCACCAGTGCTTCAAACGGCGTTCCTGTAATACGGCGTAATTGCTGAAAAGTAAACTCATGAGCGCGCTCTGGATCGAGCTGGAAAAGGGCTTTACGAACGAAGGGGTAGTACATGAACTCTCCTGGATTCCCGGTGTGCAAACCGGGGGCGTATTATGTGCGAGTTCGGACCAAAAGGGAATTGACCTGCGGCAATAAATAGCAAACGTTTTCTTATTGCGCTTTTTTTATGCTTTTTTTGGCTTTTCTTCCTCAGATAAATCATTTCGACTCGCGGACGCCCTCTGTCAGACTGACCGAATTGTTATCAATGTTAACAAAACAAGAACAATTGGTTATAAGGAGAGAGTATGCGTGTCATCACCCTGGCGGGTAGTCCTCGCTTTCCTTCTCGCTCCAGCTCCTTGCTGGAATATGCGCGGGAAAAACTAAATGGCCTGGATGTAGAGGTTTATCACTGGAATTTGCAAAACTTCGTCCCGGAAGATCTGCTTTATGCTCGTTTCGATAGTCCGGCACTCAAGACCTTCACCGAACAGCTGCAACAGGCCGATGGGCTGATTGTCGCCACGCCTGTGTATAAAGCCGCCTATTCCGGTGCACTGAAAACCCTGCTCGACCTGCTGCCAGAACGTGCGTTGCAAGGCAAAGTGGTGCTGCCGCTGGCGACAGGCGGCACCGTGGCCCATCTGCTGGCGGTCGATTATGCCCTTAAGCCAGTTTTAAGTACGCTGAAAGCCCAGGAGATCCTGCACGGCGTGTTTGCCGATGACTCGCAATTAATTGATTACCAACACAAACCCCAGTTCACGCCAAATCTGCAAACTCGTCTTGATACCGCGCTAGAAACTTTCTGGCAGGCGTTGCACCGCCGCGATGTTCAGGTTCCTGACCTTCTGTCTCTGCGAGGTAATGCCCATGCGTAAGATCATTAAACTGGCGCTGGCGGGTTTACTTAGCGTCTCTACACTTGCTGTTGCCGCGGAGTCTTCGCCAGAGGCGTTACGTATAGGCTATCAAAAAGGCAGTATTGGTATGGTGCTGGCAAAAAGCCACCAGTTACTGGAAAAACGCTATCCGCAAACAAAAATCTCCTGGGTGGAGTTCCCCGCTGGCCCACAGATGCTGGAGGCGTTAAACGTTGGCAGTATCGATCTCGGCAGTACCGGGGATATTCCGCCAATCTTTGCCCAGGCTGCCGGGGCTGATTTGGTATACGTGGGCGTCGAGCCACCGAAACCCAAAGCCGAAGTGATTCTGGTGGCAGAAAACAGCCCGATCAAAACCGTAGCCGATCTTAAAGGTCACAAAGTTGCCTTTCAGAAAGGTTCCAGTTCGCACAATCTTTTACTGCGAGCCCTTCGCCAGGCCGGGCTTAAATTCACGGATATTCAGCCCACTTACCTGACGCCTGCCGATGCCCGCGCCGCGTTCCAGCAAGGTAACGTTGACGCCTGGGCTATCTGGGATCCCTACTACTCCGCTGCATTATTACAGGGCGGCGTGCGGGTGCTGAAAGACGGCACCGATCTCAATCAAACTGGATCGTTTTATCTGGCAGCTCGTCCGTATGCAGAAAAAAACGGCGCTTTTATTCAGGGTGTGCTGACAACCTTTAGTGAGGCCGATGCGTTAACCCGCAGCCAGCGCGAACAAAGCATCGCTTTACTGGCAAAAACGATGGGCTTACCGGCACCGGTTATTGCTTCGTATCTGGATCATCGTCCTCCCACCACCATCAAACCGTTGAGCGCTGAAGTTGCCGCCTTACAGCAGCAAACGGCAGATCTGTTTTATGAAAACCGTCTGGTGCCGAAAAAAGTCGATATTCGCCAGCGCATCTGGCAGCCCACTCAACTGGAAGGAAAACAATTATGAGTCTGAATATGTTCTGGTTTTTACCGACCCACGGTGACGGGCATTATCTGGGAACGGAAGAAGGTTCACGTCCGGTTGATCACGGTTATCTGCAACAAATTGCGCAAGCGGCGGATCGTCTGGGCTATACCGGTGTGCTGATCCCGACGGGGCGATCGTGTGAAGATGCGTGGCTGGTGGCGGCGTCGATGATCCCGGTGACACAACGGCTGAAGTTTCTTGTCGCCCTGCGCCCCAGCGTAACCTCACCTACCGTTGCCGCCCGTCAGGCCGCCACGCTTGACCGTCTCTCTAACGGACGTGCGTTGTTTAACCTGGTCACAGGCAGCGATCCACAAGAACTGGCAGGCGACGGCGTGTTCCTTGATCATAGCGAGCGTTACGAAGCCTCGGCAGAATTTACCCAGGTCTGGCGGCGGTTGTTGCTTGGCGAGACTGTGGATTTCAACGGCAAACATATTCATGTACGCGGAGCCAAACTGCTCTTCCCGCCGATTCAACAGCCGTATCCTCCGCTTTACTTTGGCGGATCGTCAGATGTCGCCCAGGAGCTGGCGGCAGAACAAGTTGATCTCTACCTTACCTGGGGCGAACCACCGGAACTGGTAAAAGAGAAAATCGAACACGTGCGGGCGAAAGCTGCCGCGCATGGACGCAAAATTCGTTTCGGTGTTCGTCTGCATGTGATTGTTCGTGAAACCAACGACGAAGCGTGGCAGGCCGCCGAGCGGTTAATCTCGCGTCTTGATGATGAAACTATCGCCAAAGCACAGGCCGCATTCGCCCGAACGGATTCCGTAGGACAACAGCGAATGGCGGCGCTACATAACGGCAAGCGCGACAATCTGGAGATCAGCCCCAATTTATGGGCGGGTGTTGGCTTAGTGCGCGGCGGTGCCGGGACGGCGCTGGTGGGCGATGGTCCTACGGTCGCCGCGCGAATCAACGAATACGCTGCACTTGGCATCGACAGTTTTGTGCTTTCGGGCTACCCGCATCTGGAAGAAGCGTATCGGGTCGGCGAGTTACTGTTCCCACATCTGGATGTCGCCATCCCGGAAATTCCCCAGCCACAACCGCTGAATCCACAAGGCGAAGCGGTGGCGAATGATTTTATCCCCCGTAACGTCGCGCAAAGCTAAGGAACACGATGATGGCAACGCCAGTGAAGAAGTGGTTATTGCGCGTTGCCCCCTGGTTTTTACCGGTGGGCATCGTGGCGGTGTGGCAACTGGCCTCCTCGGTTGGCTGGTTATCGACGCGTATTTTGCCCTCACCGGAAGGAGTGGTGATGGCGTTCTGGACGCTCTCTGCCAGCGGCGAATTGTGGCAGCATCTGGCGATCAGCTCCTGGCGTGCGCTGATTGGTTTTTCAATTGGCGGATCGCTGGGATTAATTCTGGGGCTGATTAGCGGGCTGTCACGCTGGGGTGAGCGACTGCTGGATACCTCCATTCAGATGTTGCGCAACGTGCCGCATCTGGCGCTGATCCCGCTGGTGATTTTGTGGTTTGGCATTGATGAATCCGCAAAAATCTTTCTGGTGGCGCTCGGTACGCTATTCCCCATTTATATCAACACCTGGCATGGCATCCGTAATATCGACCGTGGGCTGGTGGAGATGGCACGTAGCTATGGATTATCCGGCATACCGCTGTTTATCCATGTGATCCTGCCTGGTGCCCTGCCCTCAATTATGGTCGGTGTGCGTTTTGCGTTGGGCCTGATGTGGCTGACGCTGATCGTTGCCGAAACTATTTCTGCCAATTCCGGCATTGGTTATCTGGCGATGAATGCGCGGGAGTTTCTGCAAACGGACGTGGTGGTAGTCGCTATTATTCTTTACGCCCTGCTCGGCAAACTTGCTGACGTCAGCGCGCAGCTGTTAGAACGTCTCTGGTTGCGCTGGAACCCGGCTTATCATTTGAAGGAGGCCACGGTATGAATACGGCTCGTCTGAACCAGGGCACACCATTGTTGCTCAATGCAGTAAGCAAACATTACGCGGAAAATATCGTCCTGAACCAACTGGATTTACATATTCCGGCAGGTCAGTTTGTGGCGGTGGTGGGCCGCAGCGGCGGTGGCAAAAGTACTCTGCTGCGCCTGCTGGCAGGTCTGGAAACGCCAACCGCAGGCGACGTGTTAGCGGGCACCACACCGCTGGCTGAGATTCAGGATGATACGCGAATGATGTTTCAGGACGCGCGTCTGCTGCCGTGGAAATCGGTGATTGATAACGTTGGGTTAGGCCTTAAAGGCCAGTGGCGCGATGCGGCGCGTCAGGCTCTGGCTGCGGTAGGACTGGAGAATCGCGCGGGGGAATGGCCTGCCGCACTTTCTGGCGGGCAGAAACAACGTGTGGCGCTGGCAAGGGCGCTGATTCATCGACCAGGTTTATTGTTGCTTGATGAACCACTCGGTGCGCTGGACGCTTTAACGCGACTCGAGATGCAGGATTTGATTGTGTCGCTTTGGCTGAAGCACGGTTTTACCGTTTTGCTGGTGACGCATGATGTGAGCGAAGCGGTGGCGATGGCTGACCGGGTGTTGTTAATTGAAGAGGGAAAAATTGGTCTGGATTTGACGGTGGATATCCCCCGTCCGCGCCGGTTAGGGTCGGTACGATTAGCAGAGCTGGAAGCGGAAGTGTTGCAGCGGGTGATGCAACGTGGGCACTCTGAACAACCGATTCGACGTCATGGTTAATATGCCGGATGTGGCGCACAAAACCAGCATTTTCAACGGGATTGTAGGCCTGATAAGACGCGTCAAGCGTCGCATCAGGCAGTTGGGCACGACTGCCTGATGCGGCGTGAACGCCTTATCCAGCCTACAAAACCAGCAATTTCAACGGACTTGTAGGCCTGATAAGACGCGTCAAGCATTTTGGCTCAAAAGTATCAAGCCAGTGCTTTGGTGATCTTCTCGTACAGATCGCCAGAGAGATTTTCCAGCCCTTTCAACTGTTCCAGCGCCGCGCGCATTTTCTCCTGACGTTTGGCATCGTAACGTTTCAGGCGAATCAGCGGCTCAATCAGGCGTGAAGCCACCTGCGGGTTACGGCTGTTGAGGTCGGTAAGCATTTCCACCAGGAACTGGTAACCGCTGCCATCTTCGGCATGGAACGCTGCCGGGTTGCTGCCCGCAAACGCACCAATCAACGAACGAATGCGGTTCGGGTTGCTCATGGTAAATGCGCGATGCTGCAACAGACCACGTACCGTCTCCAGCACATTCGCCGCCGGGCTGGTGGCTTGCAGGATAAACCATTTATCCATCACCAGACCGTCCTGATGCCACTTGTCGTCGTACTCCTGCATCAGCGCGTCACGGCATGGCAGTTGTGCAGCAACCGCCGCAGAAAGCGCCGCCAGCGCATCAGTCATATTGTTTGCTTCGTGGAACTGCTTGCTCACCAGCACGTCAGCCAGATGCGTTTCACCAAAAGCGAGGAAGCGCAGGCAGGCATTACGCAGAGTGCGTTTTGCAATATCTTCATGCTCAACACGGTACTCGCTCTGGTAATTCGCGTTGTAAATAGCCAGCAGCTCATCTGCCAGTTCAGTCGCCAGAGTACGAGTGAGTGCTTCGCGTACTTCGGCAATAGCAATCGGGTCGATGATATCGAACAGTTCTGCCATTTCATTGACGGAAGGCAGCGTCAGGATTTCTGCCGCCAGCGCCGGATCAATCTTCTCATCGAGCAGCACCGCGCGGAAAGCGTCAGCCACATGCACCGGCAGAGACAACGGCTGCCCTTGCTGATGACGGGCGACGTTCAGCTTGATGTAGGTTGCCAGCAAACTTTGCGCCGCGTCCCAGCGAAAGAAATCATTACGCGCATGACGCATCAGGAAGGTCAGTTGCTGATCGCTCCACTTATATTCCAGTTTCACTGGCGCAGAGAATTCGCACAGCAGCGCAGGCACCGGCTGGAAGTAGACATTATCAAAAACAAAGGTCTGTTCCGCCTGGGTGACGTTCAGCACGGAATTCACCGGATGACCGCCTTTCTGCAACGGGATCACTTTGCCTTCGTTGTCATACAGTTCGATGGCAAACGGAATATGCAGTGGTTGTTTTTCTGCCTGATCCGGTGTAGCTGGCGTGCGCTGGCTGATGGTCAGGGTGTACTGCTCAGTTTCCGGATTGTAGTCGTCTTTGACGGTCACAACCGGCGTGCCGGACTGGCTGTACCAACGGCGGAAATGGGAAAGATCGACATTCGACGCATCTTCCATCGCCTGCACAAAATCGTCACAGGTCGCTGCGCTACCATCATGACGCTCGAAATAGAGCTGCATCCCTTTCTGGAAATTTTCTTCGCCAAGCAGAGTGTGGATCATACGAATCACTTCCGCGCCCTTCTCGTAAACGGTCAGGGTGTAGAAGTTGTTCATTTCAATGACCATATCCGGGCGAATTGGGTGCGCCATCGGGCTGGCGTCTTCTGCAAACTGCAATCCGCGCATGGTGCGCACATTATTGATACGGTTTACCGCGCGGGAACCAAGGTCAGAGCTGAATTCCTGATCGCGGAAGACGGTTAAACCTTCTTTCAGACTGAGCTGGAACCAGTCGCGGCAGGTGACACGGTTGCCGGTCCAGTTATGGAAATATTCATGGCCGATAACGCGTTCAATATCGAGGTAATCTTTGTCGGTGGCGGTGTCGGTGCGGGCCAGCACATATTTGGAGTTAAAGATATTCAGCCCCTTATTCTCCATTGCGCCCATATTGAAGAAATCCACCGCGACGATCATATAGATGTCGAGGTCATACTCCAGGCCGAAGCGTTCTTCATCCCATTTCATGGAGTTTTTCAGCGAGGTCATTGCCCACGGCGCACGATCAAGGTTGCCACGATCGACATACAACTCCAGCGCCACTTCACGGCCAGAGCGGGTAGTGAAGGTATCGCGCAGTACATCAAAATCACCAGCCACCAACGCAAACAGGTAACACGGTTTCGGGAACGGGTCCTGCCACTGTACCCAATGACGTCCATTTTCCAGTTCACCTTGCGCAACGCGGTTACCATTGGAAAGCAGGAAGGGATATTTGGTTTTATCGGCAATAATTTTGGTGGTAAAACGCGCCAGCACATCCGGGCGGTCGAGATAATACGTAATATGGCGGAAACCTTCGGCTTCACACTGGGTGCAAAGCGCATCGCCTGACTGATAAAGCCCTTCCAGCGCAGTATTCGCCGCCGGGCTAATTTCATTAACGATCTTAAGCGTAAAACGCTCCGGCAAATTACTGATGACCAGTGCGCCCTCTTCTTCTTTCCAGGCGGTCCACGGCTCATCATTAATATGAACAGAAACCAGTTTGAGGTCTTCGCCGTTGAGACGAAGCGGAACATCTGATGCACCATGACGGACAGCCTGGCTGACCGCGGTAACGACCGTCTTTTGCGCGTCCAGGTCAAAGGTCAAGTCAATATCAGTAATCTGGTAATCCGGCGCACGATAATCGTGACGGTATTTGGCTTGTGGCTGTTGAGTCATAAATAACCTTTAGCATCTTTTATAGAGTCTGGTGTTCAGTCTATTCCTGTTGCGTAAATCGCGCTATGCAGAATCTTCATCTTTTCAGGTACAAACGCCTTTATTGCTACATTTTTATAACATACACCGCGTTATGCCATCGACCAGAAAGGTGGCATATGGTGTGATCGGGGTTCAATAAATTGCGAAACAAGGTATACTCCAGCAGTTCCTGAAGATGTTTATTGTACTAAACGCTCCTGTACGAGGACGCTACTGCGCACCTATGACACAATTCGCTTCTCCTGTTCTGCACTCGTTGCTGGATACAGATGCTTATAAGTTGCATATGCAGCAAGCCGTGTTTCATCACTATTACGATGTGCATGTCGCGGCGGAGTTTCGTTGCCGAGGTGACGATCTGCTGGGTATTTATGCCGATGCTATTCGTGAACAGGTTCAGGCGATGCAGCACCTGCGCCTGCAGGATGATGAATATCAGTGGCTCTCTGCCCTGCCTTTCTTTAAGGCCGACTATCTTAACTGGCTACGCGAGTTCCGCTTTAACCCGGAACAAGTCACCGTGTCCAACGATAATGGCAAGCTGGATATTCGTTTAAGCGGCCCGTGGCGTGAAGTCATCCTCTGGGAAGTTCCTTTGCTGGCGGTTATCAGTGAAATGGTACATCGCTATCGCTCACCGCAGGCCGACGTTGCGCAAGCCCTCGACACGCTGGAAAACAAATTAGTCGACTTCTCGGCATTAACCGCCGGTCTTGATATGTCGCGCTTCCATCTGATGGATTTTGGCACCCGCCGCCGTTTTTCTCGCGAAGTACAAGAAACCATCGTGAAACGTCTGCACCAGGAATCCTGGTTCGTGGGCACCAGCAACTACGATCTGGCGCGTCGGCTTTCCCTCACGCCGATGGGAACACAGGCACACGAATGGTTCCAGGCGCATCAGCAAATCAGCCCGGATCTAGCCAACAGCCAGCGAGCTGCACTTGCTGCCTGGCTGGAAGAGTATCCCGACCAACTTGGCATTGCATTAACCGACTGCATCACTATGGATGCTTTCCTGCGTGATTTCGGTGTCGAGTTCGCCAGTCGCTATCAGGGCCTGCGCCATGACTCTGGCGACCCGGTTGAATGGGGTGAAAAAGCCATTGCACATTATGAAAAGCTGGGAATTGATCCACAGAGTAAAACGCTGGTTTTCTCTGACAATCTGGATTTACGCAAAGCGGTTGAGCTATACCGCCACTTCTCTTCCCGCGTGCAATTAAGTTTTGGTATTGGGACTCGCCTGACCTGCGATATCCCCCAGGTAAAACCCCTGAATATTGTCATTAAGTTGGTAGAGTGTAACGGTAAACCGGTGGCGAAACTTTCTGACAGCCCTGGCAAAACTATCTGCCACGATAAAGCGTTTGTTCGGGCGCTGCGCAAAGCGTTCGACCTTCCGCATATTAAAAAAGCCAGTTAATATCATCAGGGAGCTAATCGGCTCCCTTTTTTTACCTTTAATTCCGAAATCTTTCGCTGCATTTGCGAATTCTGCTTGTCTGATTGCAGATGCCAGGTAACATAGGTATCCCCCCATTTACGGGTGGACAAGTGTTTATTTTTTCCGACTATTAACAGAGAGAATATTATGAGCGTTGTGCCTGTAGCCGACGTACTCCAGGGCCGCGTAGCCGTTGACAGCGAAGTCACCGTGCGCGGATGGGTACGTACCCGCCGAGATTCAAAAGCTGGCATCTCCTTCCTCGCCGTTTATGACGGTTCCTGCTTTGATCCTGTACAGGCTGTCATCAATAATTCTCTGCCCAATTACAATGAAGACGTCCTGCGTCTGACCACCGGCTGCTCGGTCATTGTGACGGGTAAAGTCGTGGCGTCGCCGGGCCAGGGGCAACAATTTGAAATTCAGGCCAGCAAGGTTGAAGTTGCTGGTTGGGTTGAAGATCCAGACACTTACCCGATGGCGGCAAAACGCCACAGCATTGAGTATCTGCGTGAAGTCGCTCACCTGCGTCCGCGCACAAACCTGATTGGTGCCGTCGCGCGCGTTCGCCATACGCTGGCGCAGGCGCTGCATCGCTTCTTTAACGAGCAGGGATTCTTCTGGGTTTCAACGCCACTGATTACCGCATCTGATACCGAAGGTGCAGGCGAAATGTTCCGTGTTTCTACGCTGGATCTGGAAAACCTGCCGCGTAACGATCAGGGCAAAGTGGATTTCGACAAAGACTTCTTTGGTAAAGAGTCTTTCCTGACCGTATCTGGCCAGTTGAACGGCGAAACCTACGCTTGCGCATTGTCCAAAATTTATACCTTCGGCCCGACTTTCCGTGCTGAAAACTCCAACACCAGCCGTCACCTGGCGGAATTCTGGATGCTGGAGCCGGAAGTGGCGTTTGCTAACCTGAACGATATCGCAGGTCTGGCTGAAGCCATGCTGAAATATGTCTTCAAAGCGGTTCTCGAAGAACGCGCTGACGACATGAAATTCTTCGCTGAACGCGTAGATAAAGATGCCGTTTCACGTCTGGAACGCTTCATTGAGGCCGATTTCGCGCAGGTGGATTACACCGACGCAGTGACCATTCTCGAAAACTGCGGCAGGAAGTTTGAAAACCCGGTTTACTGGGGCGTCGATCTCTCTTCTGAGCATGAGCGTTATCTGGCGGAAGAACACTTTAAAGCACCAGTAGTGGTTAAAAACTATCCGAAAGATATTAAAGCGTTCTATATGCGCCTTAACGAAGACGGTAAAACCGTTGCGGCTATGGACGTTCTGGCTCCGGGCATCGGTGAGATCATTGGTGGCTCCCAGCGTGAAGAACGTCTGGACGTGCTGGACGAGCGTATGCTTGAAATGGGCCTGAACAAAGAAGATTACTGGTGGTATCGCGATCTGCGTCGCTACGGTACTGTTCCGCATTCAGGTTTCGGTCTTGGTTTTGAACGCCTGATTGCTTACGTAACTGGCGTGCAAAACGTACGTGATGTTATTCCGTTCCCACGTACTCCGCGTAACGCCAGCTTCTAATTTAGCGTCTTCAAGAGCCAGCGCCCGCTGGCTCTTTTTTTATCCTTTCTGTCAAGTTATCTGTTTGTTAAGTCAAGCAATCTATTTGCAACCCCGCCATAACGATCATCCTGTTACGGAATATTACGCTGCAACATTTACGCACAAAAAATAATCTGCATTCTTATTGCGGATTAGTTTTTTCTTAGCTGATAGCACAATTTTCATACAAATTTTTGGCATTCTGGATGTCTGAAAGAAGATTTTGTGCCTGGTCGATAAAGTTTCCATCAGAAACAAAATTTCCGTTTAGTTAATTTAAATATAAGAAAATCATATAAATAGATAAAAATTGCTGTAAATATCATCACGCTTCTATGGAAATATGACGGTGTTCACAAAGTTCCTTAATTTTTACTTTTTGTCACATACTTTTTCTTTTTGAAACTAAATCTTTATCTTTGTAGCACTTTCACGGTAGCGAAACGTTAGTTTGAATGGAAAGATGCCTGCAGACACATAAAGACACCAAACTCTCATCAATAGTTCCGTAAATTTTTATTGACAGAACTTATTGACGGCAGTGGCAGGTGTCATAAAAAAAACCATGAGGGTAATAAATAATGATGAAGCGCAATATTCTGGCAGTGATCGTCCCTGCTCTGTTAGTAGCAGGTACTGCAAACGCTGCAGAAATCTATAACAAAGATGGCAACAAAGTAGATCTGTACGGTAAAGCTGTCGGTCTGCATTATTTCTCCAAGGGTAACGGTGAAAACAGTTACGGTGGCAATGGCGACATGACCTATGCCCGTCTTGGTTTTAAAGGGGAAACTCAAATCAATTCCGATCTGACCGGTTATGGTCAGTGGGAATATAACTTCCAGGGTAACAACTCTGAGGGCGCTGACGCTCAAACTGGTAACAAAACGCGTCTGGCATTCGCGGGTCTTAAATACGCTGACGTTGGTTCTTTCGATTACGGCCGTAACTACGGTGTGGTTTATGATGCACTGGGTTACACCGATATGCTGCCAGAATTTGGTGGTGATACTGCATACAGCGATGATTTCTTCGTTGGTCGTGTTGGCGGCGTTGCTACCTATCGTAACTCCAACTTCTTTGGTCTGGTTGATGGTCTGAACTTCGCTGTTCAGTACCTGGGTAAAAACGAGCGTGACACTGCACGCCGCTCTAACGGCGACGGTGTTGGCGGTTCTATCAGCTACGAATACGAAGGCTTTGGTATCGTTGGTGCTTATGGTGCCGCTGACCGTACCAACCTGCAGGAAGAGTCTTCCCTTGGCAAAGGCAAAAAAGCTGAACAGTGGGCTACTGGTCTGAAGTATGACGCGAACAACATCTACCTGGCAGCGAACTACGGTGAAACCCGTAACGCTACGCCGATCACTAATAAATTTACAAACACCAGCGGCTTCGCCAACAAAACGCAAGACGTTCTGTTAGTTGCGCAATACCAGTTTGATTTCGGTCTGCGTCCGTCCATCGCTTACACCAAATCTAAAGCGAAAGACGTAGAAGGTATCGGTGATGTTGATCTGGTGAACTACTTTGAAGTGGGCGCAACCTACTATTTCAACAAAAACATGTCCACCTATGTTGACTACATCATCAACCAGATCGATTCTGACAACAAACTGGGCGTAGGTTCTGACGACACCGTTGCTGTGGGTATCGTTTACCAGTTCTAATAGCACACCTCTTTGTTAAATGCCGAAAAAACAGGACTTTGGTCCTGTTTTTTTTATGCCTTCCAGAGCAATCTCACGTCTTGCAAAAACAGCCTGCGTTTTCATCAGTAATAGTTGGAATTTTGTAAATCTCCCGTTACCCTGATAGCGGACTTCCCTTCTGTAACCATAATGGAACCTCGTCATGTTTGAGAACATTACCGCCGCTCCTGCCGACCCGATTCTGGGCCTGGCCGATCTGTTTCGTGCCGATGAACGTCCCGGCAAAATTAACCTCGGGATTGGTGTCTATAAAGATGAGACGGGTAAAACCCCGGTACTGACCAGCGTGAAAAAGGCTGAACAGTATCTGCTCGAAAATGAAACCACCAAAAATTACCTCGGCATTGACGGCCTCCCTGAATTTGGTCGCTGCACTCAGGAACTGCTGTTTGGTAAAGGTAGCGCCCTGATCAATGACAAACGTGCTCGCACGGCACAGACTCCGGGTGGCACTGGCGCACTACGCGTGGCTGCCGATTTCCTGGCAAAAAATACCAGCGTTAAGCGTGTGTGGGTGAGCAACCCAAGCTGGCCGAACCATAAGAGCGTCTTTAACTCTGCAGGTCTGGAAGTTCGTGAATACGCTTATTATGATGCGGAAAATCACACTCTTGACTTCGATGCACTGATTAACAGCCTGAACGAAGCTCAGGCTGGCGACGTAGTGCTGTTCCATGGCTGCTGCCATAACCCAACCGGCATCGACCCTACGCTGGAACAATGGCAGACACTGGCACAACTCTCCGTTGAGAAAGGCTGGTTACCGCTGTTTGACTTCGCTTACCAGGGTTTTGCCCGTGGTCTGGAAGAAGATGCTGAAGGACTGCGCGCTTTCGCGGCTCTGCATAAGGAGCTGATTGTTGCCAGTTCCTACTCTAAAAACTTTGGCCTGTACAACGAGCGTGTTGGCGCTTGTACTCTGGTTGCTGCTGACAGTGAAACTGTTGAACGCGCATTCAGCCAAATGAAAGCGGCGATTCGTGCTAACTACTCTAACCCACCAGCACACGGCGCTTCTGTTGTTGCCACCATCCTGAGCAACGATGCGTTACGTGCGATTTGGGAACAAGAACTGACTGATATGCGCCAGCGTATTCAGCGTATGCGTCAGTTGTTCGTCAATACGCTGCAGGAAAAAGGCGCAAATCGCGACTTCAGCTTTATCATCAAACAGAACGGCATGTTCTCCTTCAGTGGCCTGACAAAAGAACAAGTGCTGCGTCTGCGCGAAGAGTTTGGCGTATATGCTGTTGCTTCTGGTCGCGTAAACGTAGCTGGGATGACACCAGATAACATGGCGCCGCTGTGCGAAGCGATTGTGGCAGTGCTGTAAGCGTTAAAACCGATGAAGCCCGCTTGAAAGCGGGCTTTTTTATGCACCTTTACCAGACGGGCATTTCGTCTTGCAGGAAGGGATTATGCAGGCGCTCATAACCAAGTGTGGATAATGGTCCGTGACCCGGAATAAATGTCACGTCATCCCCCAGTGGCAGCAATTTATCTTTGATTGAAGAAATCAGTTGATTATGATCGCCACGCGGGAAGTCACTGCGCCCTACTCCACCTTTGAAAATAACGTCGCCAGAAATCAGCAGCTTTGCCCGATCATCAAAAAACACGACATGACCCGGCGTATGCCCAGGGCAATGTAACACCTGTAAAGTCACATTCCCTATGCTGATGGTATCGCCTTCGTTCAGCCAACGATCTGGCGTCAGCGGCTGGCACTCTTCCAGACCAAACATACGACTTTGCGCAGGCAAGCCTTGCAGCCAGAACTCATCTTCTTTTTCCGGGCCAAAAACCGGCACGCCGTAATGTTGCGCCAGTTCCGCCGCTGCGCCAACGTGGTCCAGATGACCATGAGTCAGCAGGATCTGCATCAGTGTCAGGCCGCTGGCATCAACTTCCTGTTTGATTTTTTCCGCATCGCCGCCAGGATCGACCAGTGCGGCCAGACGGGTTTGTTCACACCAGATCAATGAACAGTTCTGGGAGAATGCGGTGACCGGAATAATACGATAGTTCATACTGCCCCTGTTTCGTTAAGCGATTACTACCAGTGCCGTGCTGGCCCGGTATCAATATGCACAAAGTTACTACGTGGGTAATATCCTACACCACCTGCGCGCATAGATAACGCGGCTTTGCGAATATTGCTTAACGCGATACCTTCAATGTGGAAATCCATCGCCTGGCCTTTAGTGTGATAGCTTTTCTTCGCTACTCCACGGCTGCGGGCGCGTAGTTCATTGTTGGTATCAATGGAACGATAACCGGAAATGAGTTGCACCGGTTTGCGGGTGCCTAACAACCCTTGCAGGCGATACAACTGGTCGAATAATCCTGGGTCGATGGACTTTATTTTGTTCGCGCGGTAATCGCGGAAAAAATGGTTAAGTTTTGCCAATTCTTCCTGAATATAGCCTCTGCCATCGAAAAACTCCGCTTTGATTGACTCTCCGGTATGAAGATTATTGAGTGTCAAAATGCGCGGGCGTGGGGTAGAGAGTGTTGCAAACGCCGGGGTCGGCAGGATGGCGGCACCGAGTGCAACGCCACCAAGCGCCAGCAGTTTGCGGCGATTAGCGTCGAATTTGTCCATGATAATCAAGTCTACAGGTCAATGTTATCGTTTATATGCACTTCTGGCGCACAAGAGGCACCTTAACCGCCCGTAAAGCAGACGTCAAGATGACTCAACCCCAGCAGTGACGGGGGCTGCAGAGAATCGCCCCCGATCATGCTAATTATTACGACAACTGATTTCCCCGAACTGCTTCATTTACCTGATTAATTGTTCCGCTTTCGATACGATTTGCGAGCTGGATCGCGCAGGCAGATCATAATTGTAAATATCTGTACGATACTGGGTACGACCATCTGCACCAACAAAGGCCGTCAGATAGTAGAGATTCACCGGAATCGACTGCCGAATATTGACGTAACGCGTATCGCCCTGCTTCAGCGCATCAGAAATACGTTTGTCATTCCAGCCTGCATCCTGCAACAGCATATTCGCCAGATCGGAAGCTTTATTCACTCGTACACAGCCTGAGCTCAATGCGCGTGTATCACGCTTGAACAGATTGTGGTTCGGCGTGTCATGCAAATAAATGGCCTCTGAACTCGGCATATTGAATTTATAGCGCCCCAGCGAGTTCCGTGGGCCTGGAGCCTGCTGGAAGCGGAACGGTAAATTCGAGGCCGTGATTGTAGACCAGTCAACCTGCCATGGGTCAATCGCTTCTCTGTTGTTCCAGCCGCGCATCACCGTATAGCCATGGCTTTCGAGATATCCCGGATCGTTGCGCACTTTCGGCAGAATATCTTTGCGTGCCAGAGTTGGTGGGACGTTCCACGGCGGGTTTACCACTACGTTGTTAAGGGCACTGCTCATCATTGGCGTTTTGCGATCGGGGCGACCGACAATGACTCGCGAATCCAGCACCTGATTGCCGTTCTGATAGTAGACCAGCGAATAGGCCGGAATGTTAACCATGATCCCGGTAGAAAGCTCTGTTGGCAGCAAGCGCAATCGCTGGATGTTGAGTGCCAACACGCCAGCACGCTGGGCGGGCGTTACGTTTAACCAGTCACGCGTTGCCGGGCCAATAGCACCATCTGCCCCCAATCCTTGCCATGCCTGAAAACGTTTAACGGCTTCCACCAGTTCATTATCGTAGGCGGCACGAACGACAGGCGCAGGTTTACTACGAGACGTAGTTTGCTTGTCCATCGGCTTAGTTTCTGCTGTTTCAATAGTAACAGCGGATGGGCTGACTACCGCGTCAGTTGGCGTGTCATCGCCAGGTAGCGTAATTTTCGGTCCCCCGTCCAACATGCCTGTACGTTGCAATATTTCGCGCAACGCCGGTACGTCGTTACTCCACTGTCCTGGGCGCAACGTTGCTTTGCCGGTCAGTTGGGGCCACGGTTTGGTGTCACTGAGTAAGGCCAGTAACGATTCATGCATCGCCGCATATTGCGGATGCTGCGGTGCCAATCCTACAACAAACGTCGGCAATTGACCTTTATCCAGCGCCAGCTGCCATTGGTTAATCACCGAAAGCGGCGGCGTTGAAAGCGCATAAGGTTTACTGCTATATAGCCAGCGAGTGCCTTTGACCGGAATATTTGCAATGAAATGGAGATAGCCCATCATCGCATCAGAGAGCACCACGTCGCGTGTCATCCCGTTAACACCAGGATCGGTCAGTAACTCTACCCATTTATTAAACTGCGGCTGGAAACCGGCAATCGCCACCTCTGCCAGCTGTTGCTGGAAGGCTTTAACAGCATCACGGTTTTCCCACATGGGTTGCATATCGCGTGCGGCATACAACAGTTGAAGCTGGTTAAGATAAACCGGCTTGTAACCTGCGGGTAATTGAGATTCGATTTGCGTGCGGGCTTTTTCTGCCGCACCTTCAGGCAATGGCTGGATCCCCGCCATTATTGCCGTGGCTTGCGCCTGCGGCAGTGCCTCGCCCTGTTCACTGACAGCCACCGGGCTGTCGCCAGGGATTACTTCAGGCTCATCGGCCTGCGCATTGAACAGTGGAGCGAATGTTACGGCCAGGCACAAACTGATTGCCGACAGCCGACGACCACACATCATATTAAGCAACATCCCTTGCCCCCTGTTTTTATCATACTCTGAATAGCCAGGCTGTTATTTTACGACTTGCCTGTACAACGCCAATACTCACGAAAGTATGACGAGCAAGCCTGTTACTCATCAGGCTTATCTTCAGTATATAAACGCCGATACGTTTTTACATAACCTAATGTAAAGAAGTTTAAAGAAAAGCGCGCCGTAATGTGCCACTTTTTTAGTGCAGAAACGGAGTTTTCGGAAAAAGAAAAGGCGGCATTGCTGCCGCCTTCATTTTAACTCGCCTGGGAAGGCGCTTCGTCACTTCCTGGAAGCGTTTCAGGGAGTTGCGGCGCAAATCCTCGCAGGCCGACGACGTGAACGTGTTCGGTATTCTGGAAGACTTTACGCACCAGTTTATAGGTGGTGCCTTTTTCCGGACTGATATTTTCCGGCGCTGCGATGATGAGCTGCATTTGCAAACGTTCACACAATTCAAACAGCGTGGCGATAGAACGAGCATCCAGTCGCGCTGCTTCATCGAGGAACAGCAGGCGGCAAGGAGAGATATCTTTACCGCGCAGGCGGCGAGATTCATCTTCCCAGCTTTGTACCACCATCACCAGAATCGACATACCGGTACCAATCGCCTCACCGGTCGACAATGCACCAGACTCTGCACGCAACCAGCCATCGGAACCACGGTTAACCTCAACTTCCATTTCCAGATAGTTGCGGTAATCCAGCAGTTCTTCACCGATGGTCTGCGGCGTGCGCTGCCCCATATCAATCTGCGGGTTAAGACGTTGATACAGTTTCGCCAGCGCTTCTGAGAAGGTCAGGCGGTTGCTGTTAAACAGATCCTGATGCTGCTCGTGCTGTTCAGAGAGCACATCCAGCAGCATGGCGTGCGTTTCACGTACGTTCACGTTCAGACGTACGCTGTTCACCTGGCCAAACGATACGTTCTGCAACCCCTGGTTGAGCATACGGATACGGTTCTGCTCGCGCTGAATGGTTTTGCGAATGATGTTCGCCACGCTGCGGGAACTGATCGCCAGTTTCTGTTCACGGGAGGTTAATTCTTCGGTCAGACGGCTAAGCTCGATCTCCATCTGTTCGATAGCTTCCACCGGATCATCGGTACGAATAATATCCTGACGAATACGTTCACGCAGATGCTGATAAACCGCCACGAAGAACTGAATTTTACGTTCCGGACGTTTTGGATCTTCCGACATCCGCAGCACGTCGCGCAGATGTTCGTTATCTGCCACCGCCAGACGCAGCGCACCTAACGCCTTATCCGACATGGAACGCAAATCATCAGCGGAGAGATAAGCCAGCTCACGACGGTGTAAGCGACGCTCAACGCCATTATCTTTCACCATGCGCATCACCGCACACCAGCCCGCTTTGGCGGTCACTACCTGCTCGCGCATCTCAAAGTAATCCCGCTCCAGCTTGCGCAGTTTACGGGTCAGGTTGTCCATCTCCGCTTCGCAGAATGTAAGCGCTTTTTCCAGTTGATTGCGTCGTGAACGGTTATTGCTCAGTTGCGCGTGCAACTCGTCACGGCGAATACGTGCCCGCTCTTCTGCCCCGCTAGCAGCACGCACGCCGATATCCTGCAATTCACGTTGCAGATCGTTAAGTAGCTCTTTTTTGGTGTCATACGAACTTTTCAGCGAAGCCAGCACCTGGTTGTACTGATTCAACTGCGCTGCGTGTCCGCGCAACGCTTCACGAGCGCGGGTACGCTCCGCTTCCGCCTGTTCCAGACGTTCACGCAGTTTTTCGTTGAGATCGCTGTTACCGCTAAGCATTTCTGCCGAGTCAGAGTAGCTAAAGTGCGCACGACGCTGCACCACTTCCGTCAGGGCAAACGCCTGCTGACGGGCATCGCGCTGCATCTGCTGAGAGTACGCGTAATCTTCTTTTAACTGTTCGAACTGTTCCGGGTCGCTCTGCAATACCGAAACGATCGGTTCCAGTTTCGCCAGTTGATTGCCAAACTGCTGAACAAAACGCGCGGCTTCCTGGGCTTCATCCAGACGTTCGCGGATTTCATCGACGCGATCCGCCAGGCTGTCATCAGCCAACAGGTTGAGACGCGGCAGAATGCGGTTCAGCGCCGTAACGCCCTCTTTCGCCTGCTCAAACTGAATACGCTGCTGCTGGTTATCATTTTCATGATTACTCAACGCCCGTTCCAGTTCGACGCGACGGCTGTTCAGTTGACGGATTTCTGCTTCCGGGTCAGACTCAAACGCCACCGCCAGATGACTGCCGATAAAGCGGCTGAACGCCTGATGCAGACGCTGGGTTTTCTGTACATCAAAGGAGAGCGTGGCGAAGCGTTCGGAAAGCACTTCCCGCTCGGCATGGAGGCTTTCAATACGGCTTTCACGCGCAGCACGACCAAACAGCGGCACTTCCGGGAAACGTGAATAACGCCACTGACGATCGGCGATTTTCACCACCACCGCTTTTTCCAGCTCATCAACGCTGAACACGCTGTCATCGAATGACTGCGGATCCCCTTCGATCAAATAGAGATCTTCCGGGCAATCGGTCAAGCCTTCCAGGTGTTCGGTTACCTGTGACAGATCTGGCACCACGATGGCGTGGCGTGACGGGCCATACAGTGCTGAGAAGTACGGCGCATCTTCCAGGCTAACGTCGTCATAAATTTCTGACAGCAGCACACCACCAAAACGCTCCGCCAGCGCGTTCAGACGCTGATCTTCAGAACCACCTGGCTGGCTTAAACGTTCGATCTCTTCATCGACGGCGTTTTTGCGCGCGCCTACTTCATCGCGTTCAACAATTGCCTCGCGCTCGCGCTCCAGCAACTGTTGCAGAAATTCGGTGACATCCTGGCTGGAGGTGAACTCTTCGCCGCACTGTTCGCTCAACTGGTTGAGACTGTTTTGCGCTGCCAGCCAAACCGGCGCACGCTGCATCAAACTCTGAATGCGAGACTGCAGCTGTTCCTGCTCCTGGCGCAGTGCCATCCGCTCTTCTCGGGCGTTAGAGACGCTATCGGAAAGAGAGGCAATGCGTGCTTCCAGCTCCTGATGCAGAGCTTCCAGTTCATCAATATCAAAATTCTTGCCCTGACGTTTGCAGAAATCTGCCAGCAGACGCTCAGCTTCTTGCTGCTCACGCAGACGCTGTTCCAGTTCGCTTAAGCGCATCCGCAACGGCTGAACCTGCTCTGCCAGGTGACGCTGATCGACCCCTTCGCGCAATAGTTCGCGAGCGACATCCCACGCCTCGTTACGCGCCAGCGGGCCGTTGATTGCCACCACCAGCTGATAAGCCTGCTCAAACTGGCTGTGCGCGGTTTGCGCCATGCTCATTTTCTGCTCAAGAGAGAGCATTTTTTCGGTCGCTTCCAGCTCTTTCGCCTGGAAGGTTTCCAGCCATTCGGCAGCGCTGTCGGCGGTTAAGTCCGGCAGATGGCACAGTTCTTTGGCACGATTAAGCGCAGCAATCGCCTGGTTATACTGGATCGCGCGCGTTTGCTGGACGTCCAGCGCCTGCTGGTAGTCAGCAAGCTGGCTTTTCAGCTCGTCCACTTCCAGTTCGGCAGCTTCCGCACGAGCCTCGTTCTCTTCCTGGCGTTCGATGGCTTCTGCCACCACTTCGTTTTGCTCTTCCAGACGGATCTGCAGCTCATCGAGATCCGCTTCGTAGCGTTCGATCTTCTCCTGCTGACGCAGTGCGGTTTGCACCAGGTTCAGGTGATCGCTGGCCGCCTGATAATCCGCTTCCAGATCGCCTTCGGCACCGTTGTGCTCAGCCAGCTCTCGCGCCATGTCGACGTGTTTGTACTGCTCAGCCGCCAGTTGCTGACGCGAAGTATGTAGCTCGCGACGAAACTCCAGGGCCTTATCGAGATGAACACGGCGCTCGTTGGCGTGACGCATGTAGTCCGCCGCCACGTAGTTGGTGGCTTCGCTGATCAGATGCTTAAACAGGTCACGGTCCGACTGGGTGACACGAATCGCTTCCAGCGTCATGCGGTTTTCACGCAGCGCCGCTTCCATGTCCTGGAACGCTTTCCGCACCCCACTGTTTTCCGGCAACAGGTAGTCGCGCAGAGAACGAGTAATGGCGCTGGAGATCCCGCCATACAGCGAGGCTTCGATCAGACGATAGAATTTACTACGGTCAGACGCTGAGCGCAGACGACGCGCGATGATGCCCAGCTCGAACATCAGCGAGTGGTAATCGGTAATGGAGTTGAACTGTTTAAACTGCACGCCTTCCATCGCCTCGAGCTTGTCTTTCAGCTCGTTAAGCGGCAGCACGCGCGCCTGGCGTTCGTTCAGAGTTTCGGTCACCAGTTGTGTCGGCTGCACCGACATCGGCAGGCCCTGAATGGCAAATGGTTTGATATCCACTTTACGATCGCGTCCGGCAACCTGTTGCAGACGCACACCGACCACTACACGCTGGTGGCGCGAGTTAATGGTGTCGAGCATCGAATAACAGACACCCGCTTTCAGCTTACCGTGCAGACCTTTATCGCGCGAACCGCTGGTGGCCCCGGCTTCCGTAGTGTTACGGAAATGCAGCAGGGTCAGGTCGGGGATAAGCGCCGTAACGAACGCCGCCATGGTGGTGGATTTACCCGCCCCGTTACCGCCAGAAAGCGTCGTGACCAGCTCGTCAAGGTCAAAAGTTCGGGCAAAAAAGCCGTTCCAGTTAATCAGCGTCAGTGAGCGAAATTTACCGCGTTCAATCATTATTCTTCCTCTCCGCTATCTGGCTGACTCTCTTCGGTTTCATCGTTGAGTTGCAGATGATTTTCAATCGGCATTGCTTCACCATCACGAATCAGGCGACGCTGTGCTTCACGGGGATCGTCGCCAGCACGCACATCGGCTCCGAAGCGGAACACCGATTCGGTAATGCGGAACTTGCTGCTGTCGTGGCCCATAAACCACACCATGCCTAAACGACGCAGACGGTTGAGCGAAGAACGTACTTTTTCCTGCAACTTCTGACGGTCAACGTCTGAACCGGTTGAACGGTTGTTCACCAGTTTCAGCAGTTTCGCTTCATCGGCCAGGGTGAGCAGTTCGTCGTACAGTTCCTGTTGAGTAAAAATCCCCTCATTCGCCAGCCGTTCCGGGCTGAGATAGAGATAACAGAGGATTTTCCCGACCATCATATCCAGTTCCGACAAGACGGAACGAGGGATCAGCGTGGTGGAACGTGGGCGTAGATAGAAGAACCCTTCCGGTGCACGAATAAGCTCAACGTTATAACGCGCGTAAAACTCTTCCAGATATTCCTGAAAATCCATCAGGAATGCATGATTATCCAGTTCGTCGAGGCCAATATGACGGCCTGAACGTAAGGCGCTATCCAGCGCCGGAAATAACGGATTCGCCAGCGCCTGCGCCAGCTTAACCGGCATCACTTGTTCAATATTTGTCGATGACATGCGCCTGTACCTTGGCTCCGTAATCATTAATCGGCTGCCATTTCGCTGGCAGTCCGGTGAAATCTGCTTGCGCTACGCCAAGACGTACCGCCTGATCAATAACAATGCGCGCAACGTCAAAGTGACGTGCACGCGGATACTGTGACAGATATTCGCGTACCACCAGACCAAGATCCAACGGCACTTGTCTGGTTTTGTACACGGCAAGTTGTTCTTCGATGATCGCCGCCAGCTGTTCGCGGATCTCGTTAAACTCTTCGTACTCCAGATCCTCAGGAAGTTCCCCAGTCACTTCTTCATCGCGCAGTACCATCTCTTCGTCACGCATATCCAGCAGACGATCGGCATTGGCATAAGTTAGCGCCCACGGCTCATCAAAATAGGTTTGTACCGACTGACGTAACCGCTGAGCAAAGACGCGGTTTTTATCCATATCGATCGCAGTACGAATAAATTTGTGTACGTGGCGGTCGTAGCCAATCCACAAGTCGATGGATTGCTGGCCCCAACTGATAATACGGTCGAGTTTGCTCTGAAGATCGAACACCAGACGATCGACAAAATGCAGGTCGTCATGGGTCATCGTCGCATCCTGAATGCGTAACAGGTTGGCCTGCAATTTATCGCCTGCCGCTTCCAGCGTATCCTGCAATTCACGCAGCGTTCCGGAAGTTTCTGAAAGCAACAATTCACAGCTGGAAATCGCCGCCCGCCAGTCTTTGTTCAACAACTGGGCGATATCATCCTTCACCTGCTGCTGCTGTTCATCCATCAGACGTTGCGTCAGGTCGATACTGTCGAAAATTTCTGCTACCGAATATTTCAGTGGCGCATAAACATTACGGTGCCAGTGAAATTCATCACCGCCCTCTTCGGCGGCATCTGCTGCGCGCTTGAGCTCACCCGCCACAATCGACAATTGCATAGAAAGGCGCAGCGTAGAAAACTCGCGCTGACGAATGTAATAGTCAGTGATGCCGATGCCGAGCGGCGTCAGACGGTAAATTGCGTTCCCTTCCGCCTGCTCGCTGGTAAAGCGGTTCAGCAGACGTTGACGCACCATGTCGTTGATCGCGTTGTTGGCGCGCACGCCGATGGTTTCGCTGGTTTGCTCAAACGCATCACTCACATGGCGGAATGCATCCACCAGCTCGCCTTCACTCATCTCACCATCCAGACGCTCGCCGTTCAGCGTGGCAACCGCCAGCAGAAAAGAGAGTCGGTCTACCGGCAGCGAGATGGAGAAGTCATTTTTTCTGGCCCAGGCAACCAGTTCGGGGACTGTCTGGGAAAATTCACTCATACTTTATCCTTGCTCTGCGGTTTGCGCGCGGTGACATGAATATAACGCCCCAAGGTAATATACGGTTCCTGACGGCAATAACGCGTTTCTAATTCAAGTAATGCTTCATAGCAGTCGCGCTGCTGGTGCTTCTCGCGCAGATAATCATGAAACACGCGAACGCCTGTCTTACCCAGAATTTGCCAACCAGCTTCTTCCAGCCACAGATAAACCTGCGCCGGGTCGCGTGGATAATCTGGCGAAAGCGTCCGTTTTTTCTTTTTCGGCATTCCCGCCTGCACGTAATCAAAATTCCCGGCGACCATGTTATGCATCAACAAACCATGCGCATTGTAGAACATTAACGACAATACGCCGCCTGGACGCAACACTGACCACAGGGTCTGTAATACGCTGCGGGGATCGGCCACCCACTCGAGCACCGCATGGAACAATATCAGATCAACGGGCGTTTCCAAATGCGAAGCAACATCCTGAGCGGCGCAATGTATAAATTGCATGTTGTCGCTCACACCTTTTGCTTCTGCCGCCTGTTTTGCGCGGTCGATCATCTGCGCAGAAAGATCGCATAAAATGACCTGATGCCCGCGCTCGGCCATTTTGATTGCGGTCTGCCCTTCTCCGCCGCCAGCATCCAGCACACGCAGTTTTTGCGGGCCCATTTCCGCCAGCACGCGATCGAGATCCTGCCACAGAATAGCCTGTCGAAGCTGCCCTTTGGTGGTGCCGTAAATGTTACGGGAAAACTTTTCCGCAATATCATCAAAATTGCGATCCTGCATTGCTTTCTCCACCGGTTGGCTAAGACGTTTTCTGATAAAGACGCTATTTTGTCACAGCCACGGCGAGAATGAACCCGTCTGGTGTAATATCGCTGGCGATCCCTTGCTATATGGTCAAAAAAGGAACCAGAAAGGATGCTTTTTACACTGAAAAAAGTGATTGGCAATATGTTGCTGCCACTTCCGCTGATGTTGTTGATTATTGGCGCTGGCCTGGCGCTGCTGTGGTTTAGCCGTTTTCAAAAAACCGGGAAGATTTTTATTAGCATTGGGTGGCTGGCGCTCTTGTTATTGAGTTTGCAACCGATAGCCGACCGCCTGTTGCGTCCCATCGAAAGCACTTATCCGACATGGAATAATTCGCAAAAAGTGGACTATATCGTGGTGCTCGGAGGTGGTTATACCTGGAACCCGCAGTGGGCGCCGAGCTCTAATTTAATCAATAACAGTCTGCCACGCCTGAATGAAGGTATTCGCTTATGGCGCGAAAATCCGGGATCAAAACTGATCTTTACGGGAGGCGTAGCTAAAACCAATACGGTGAGCACAGCGGAAGTAGGTGCCAGAGTTGCGCAATCGCTGGGCGTGCCGCGCGAGCAAATTATCACCCTGGATTTGCCAAAAGATACCGAAGAAGAAGCTGCAGCAGTGAAACAGGCGATTGGTGACGCACCTTTCCTGCTGGTGACCTCCGCATCACATCTGCCGCGGGCGATGATCTTTTTTCAGCAGGAAGGGTTAAATCCGCTACCAGCCCCGGCGAATCAGTTGGCCATCGACTCGCCGCTTAATCCGTGGGAACGGGCAATCCCTTCTCCGGTCTGGTTGATGCATAGCGATCGTGTTGGCTATGAAACGCTTGGCCGCATCTGGCAGTGGCTAAAAGGTTCGTCAGGCGAGCCACGGCAAGAGTGATTTTGATGCCAGATCGAAGTTGCGCCGACTAAATCGTCCGGTATTAACCAGTTGCGCAACTTCATCCCATAACACATACAACCAACGCCGCCAGATGAACGACTCCGCCACTGGCGCGCGTTGCAGATAACTCCAGAGCAAATCTTCCGCCAGAGAATTATCC
Organism: Escherichia sp. E.sYA108; assembly: GCF_011754335.1. Classification (NCBI taxonomy): domain Bacteria; kingdom Pseudomonadati; phylum Pseudomonadota; class Gammaproteobacteria; order Enterobacterales; family Enterobacteriaceae; genus Escherichia; species Escherichia sp. E.sYA108. Next base: position 3,304,089 of record NZ_JAAQVZ010000001.1, read on the forward strand.
ATTAGTCGGAACAGTTCGTATTCTCGCGGTGCCCAAAGCATTAGTCCCGGTCCGACCATCGCCAGTAACTGATCGCTGCGCGAATCTTTCAGCATGCTACGTAAACAGAAGTTACCGTGAATCAGTACACAATTGTCGTTAAAGCCTTCAAATAATGCCGGGAGACATTCGCGAGTGCGAAACAGGATCCGCTTATCCTGCATCGTTAGACCGGTGTTATTGAACTGATTGAGCGTGGTCCATAGCACTTCAACATGTTGCCGGTACCATGAGGGCCAGAAATTTTCCTGAGTATTGTCGACCGCGCCGACGCAACCACGACTGTCCTGACGGTGCCAGGCCAGTAAGGCTTCAACGATTTGATCTTTGAGTTGTTCCCAGCGTTCTGGTGTTCGGGCTGGTGCCTCCACCGAAACACCACGCATTCGCTCCAGTAGCAGGACATCGGGGCCGGGGTGTTCTTCGTGCGTCATCACACCATAAATAGTCGGCATACGGACAGTCCCACTTCTTGCCAGCATGGTGGTTTTCCATGCCAGTTGTCGGGCTTTTCCGGGCGCACTAAAGCTTCTTGCCATTAACGGCATTGGGTTTCCCTGGCTGTCATACAAAGCCCACAACGCCGTATCCGCTTTTTCATTGACGCACTCAATACGACTGAGTTTTTCGCCCAGTAAATGGCTTAATTCGGCACGCAGCTGTTCCATTCAGATTACCCTCATAAAAGCTACTGCTTTCATAATGAGCGCCAATATAAAAGATGTCACCTGAATGAGATCAATTGTTGAAAAGAAAAATTGAGGAAAATCGTAACGGTACGACACTCCTCCCAAAATTGGCTGGAGTGTCGTGAAGTGAAATTAGCGCATTTCGGCGCGAACGCGCTTGAGATCTTCAGGGGTATCCACACCTGTGCCAGGAACTTCCTGGGCGACAGCAACGTGGATTTTTTCGCCGTACCACAGAACACGAAGCTGCTCTAACATTTCGATATGTTCTAACGGACTTGGCTGCCAGGTAACATAACGACGGATAAAGCCTGCTCGGTAGCCATAAATACCAAGATGACGCAGGAAGTTATCGCCTACGGTTTCAAGGTCTTTTGCAAAACGATCACGATCCCACGGAATGGTGGCGCGAGAGAAGTACAGTGCGTACCCTTCGGCGTCGAGAACCACTTTCACCGCATTCGGGTTAAACGCTTCTTCCGCATTGTGGATTGGCACCGCCAGAGTCGCCATACCCACCTGACGCTGAGCGAGGTTATCAGCAACCTGACGAATGATTGTCGCAGGGATCATCGGTTCATCACCCTGCACATTAACGATCACCGTGTCGTCGCTGAATGCGCATTTTTCGACAACTTCCGCCAGACGTTCTGTACCTGACTGATGATCGGCGCGCGTCATACATACTTCGCCGCCAGCGACTTCAACAGCGCGGGCAACATCCTCATGATCGGTTGCCACGATGATGCGCTCGGCACCTGATTCGCGCGCGCGTTCAAGAACATGAACAATCATGGGTTTGCCGTTAATATCAACCAATGGTTTACCGGGCAGACGCGTGGACGCGTAACGCGCGGGAATAATGACCACAAAACTCATGATTTACTCTCATCAGCAGTCAACACGCGGGCTTCCGTTTCCAGCAACACTGGAATGCCATCGCGCAGCGGGAAAGCCAGGTTGTCCAGTTTGCAAATAAGCTCTTGTTTTTCCTGGTTATACCAAAGTTTTCCGTTGCAAACCGGGCAGGCAATGATTTCAAGCAGACGATGATCCATAGTTCCTCCAGATGGATCGGGTTATGAATGCATAAATCTTATCATAATCATTTATGCGACGGGGTCTATTTCCCAGCCGGCGCGACAATCAGTAAAGAGGCCTTGCGAGCAGCGTCCTAATGTCACCCGCGTTGCCTGCTGCCAGTTAGCGAAATCAGTAATCGCCTGACGTAACCCTTTTTGCAGCGTTGTCGTCGGTTTAATGCCTTCCTGTAACCACAGAGAGATAACTTCAAGGATGCCTGTCTGGCGATGCATTTTGGCATCCATTCGCCCAACTAATTGCCCACGATGTAATAACGGCAGAACAAAATAGCCATACTGGCGTTTCGGCGCTGGGATATAGCACTCCAGCCGGTAGCTAAAATCAAAAAGCTGCTCCGCGCGTTTGCGATCCCAGACAACAGGATCAAAAGGCGAAAGTACCGCGCTGTGCGTTGCAGTGAGCTTTCCGGCGAGCGCACGCTCGAGTAGCGGCAGCAAATCAGCATGCAGCCAAAGATTACCCAATTTTTCAACATGCACAGCAATGATTTGCTGCTGTTCAGCCCTCGCTTCACGCCACGCCGCCAGTGCCGGACGTTTTAGCCGGTAGTAATCTGCCAGCCACTGTTCGCGAAATATTCCCAGGCTACGCGCACTGTTATCCAGCATGATGATTTCTGCTTCTGCTTGCGAAACGAGATCGCGCTCATCATTCCACTCAGGCATGACACGGTGAGTTAAATCATAAACGCGCTGGAAGTTGCGCCGTTCAATCACCATCACCTTTCCGGCAGTAAATAAACCTTCCAGATGTCGTTTATGCGGCTTCCACTCCCACCAGCCGCTCGCCCCTTTACGAGGATGCTCAAAATCGGCTGAACGTACCGGCCCCTTATCATGAATATGCTGAATTAACAGTGCAATTTCCGCCGCATGTTCCTGCATCCAGGCGTCTTTATATTTCCAGCCCATTTTTTCAGGTGCCAGCATGCGGTGGCGAATAAGACGAAAATCGCTACGCGGCATAAAGCAGGCTTCATGCGCCCAGTATTCCATTAATTCTCCACGCGCCAGAGACTCATCCAGCCACTGCGCAGGATAATCTCCCAGACGGCTGAAAAGCACCAGATATGGGCTACGGACAACAATATTGATGGTATCGATTTGCAGCAAGGACATGCGGGAGATCGTTGCCGGAATATCCTCCAACGACGCTCGACGGCGGGGTTTGTTTAACAGGCCTTGCGCGGCAAGGTGAAGATTACGCGCATCAGCAAGGGAGAGGTGCGGCAGCGACATTCATGACTCCATCAATCGAACGCTGCCGCGGCGTAACTAGTGGCCAGAAGCCAGCGAGGTTAGTTGCGCAAGCAGTTTCGCTGGTTCATCACCTGAAAGCTGTGCGTCTACAGGCAAATACCACCAATTTTCTTCTGCAAAGGCCCGGCATTTCACCGCATCTTTTTCAGTCATTACCAGCGTTTGTCCGGCGCTTACCAACGCGCTGACATCCGCATGATTCAAAGACTGATGATCGGCCAGCGGTACACATTTTTCCGGTTGTACGCCGCACATCTTCAGCGTGGCAAAAAAGCGCGGCGGATGCCCAATCCCCGCAATCGCCACCACATGTTCAAGCTGAGCAACGTCACAACGCGTACCGGTACGTAAATTCACCGCCTGACCCGGCAGCAGATGCATGGGGATTTCACCGCTGCGGGGGACACCGCCGTTGACGATTACCGCATCAACCGACTTTAAGCGCCCCGCTCGCTCACGCATTGGCCCCGCCGGCAACCACCAGCCATTGCCAAAGCGACGCACACCATCAATAACGACAATTTCCACATCACGCGCCAGACGATAATGCTGTAAACCATCGTCGGTTACGATGATCTGCACATCAGGGTGTTGCGCCAGAATGGCTTTTACCGCGTCAGAACGCACGGGAGAAACCGCAACAGGCGCGCCAGTGCGTTGATAAATCAACACAGGTTCATCACCCGCCTGTGCTGTGGTGGTATCTGCCGACAATAACAGCGGATAAGATTCAGCCTTACCACCATATCCCCGCGATACGACCCCCACGCGAATACCGCGCTGTTGCAGCTGTTCCACCAGCCAGACAACGACCGGGGTTTTTCCGTTGCCGCCTGCGGTGAGATTACCAACCACGACAACCGGTACGGGGGCACGCCAGGCGCGCTTCAGTTTTAGTTTATAGCAAAGACGGATCGCGCCACTCACCAGGCCATACAACCAGGAGAGTGGCAGCAATAGCCACCATAAAGGGGATTCACCAGACCAGATTTTTTCGATCATTGGCCAAACTGCATTTTGTGAAGTTGCGCGTAAACGCCACGGTGCTCAAGCAAATCGTTATGCGTACCGCGTTCCACAATGACACCATCCTCGACAACCACGATTTCGTCTGCCTTTTCAATGGTAGACAAGCGGTGGGCAATCACCAGAGAGGTACGGTTTTTCTGCAACTCATCCAGTGCCGCCTGAATCGCACGTTCGGATTCGGTATCCAACGCCGAGGTAGCTTCGTCCAGAATCAGTATCGGGCTATCACGCAACAAGGCTCGAGCGATAGCAATACGCTGACGCTGACCGCCAGAGAGCAGCACGCCGTTTTCACCAATGACTGTATCGAGACCGTTATCCATCTTATTGATGAAGTCCATGGCGTAGGCCATACGCGCAGCTTCTTCAATTTGCTCACGGCTGTACTGTTCAGTCCTTGCGTAAGCAATGTTGTTGGCAACCGTATCGTTAAACAGATGGACATTCTGCGACACCAGAGCAACCTGGTTACGTAACGACGCCAGGGTATACTCGCGCAGATCGTGACCATCCATCAGGATTTCGCCTTCATCAATATCGTAAAAACGTGTGATTAGGCTGGCGATGGTTGATTTACCTGAACCAGATCGTCCAACCAGAGCAACCGTCTTCCCTGCCGGAATTTTCAGGTTGATGTTACGCAATGCGGGCACGTCACGTCCTGGATAAGTAAAGGTGACATTGCGAAATTCCACGTCGCCAGTCGCACGCTCGATCACGCGCTTACCTTCGTCTTTCTCCTGCTCACTGTCCAGAATGGTAAACAGCGTCTGACAAGCCGCCATACCACGCTGGAACTGGGCGTTAACGTTGGTCAGCGATTTCAGCGGACGCATAAGTGCAATCATTGAAGAGAAAACAACGGTAATCGTACCGGCAGTCAGGCTATCCATGACACTTGGGAAGCTTGCCGCATACAGAACAAACGCCAGCGCCAAAGAGGCGATCAGCTGAATGATCGGATCAGAGATAGAAGAGGCTGAAACCATTTTCATCCCCTGAAGACGCATTCGGTTGCTGACTTTATCGAAGCGTTTCGTTTCCACTTCCTGACCACCGAAAATCAATACTTCTTTATGGCCTTTCAGCATTTGTTCGGCGCTGGTGGTCACCTGCCCCATGGTGTTCTGCATGTTTTTACTGATGTTGCGAAAACGCTTCGATACAACGCGAATCGCAATCGAAACAATCGGTGCCAGCACAATCAAAATGATCGACAGTTGCCAACTGTAATAGAACATCATGATGAACAGGCCGATGATCGACGCACCTTCACGCACAACAGTAATCAGTGCGCCGGAAGAAGAAGAAGCGACCTGTTCGGAATCGTAGGTGATACGTGACAACAGCGTACCCGTTGACTGTTTGTCAAAGAATGAAACCGGCATTCCCATCATGTGACCAAACAGGCGGCGACGCATAGTCATTACCACCTTTCCTGATACCCAGGAGATACAGTAGCTGGAGATATAGCTGGTGATACCACGTAAAATCATCAGCCCGATCACCACCAGCGGCATCCACATCAGCACGGAGCGATCTGTTTTACCAAAGCCATCATCAAGAAGTGGCTTAAGGAGCGATAACATGAAGGTATCGCTGGCTGCGTTGAGGATTAACGCTACGCCCGCCACGATCAGACCCGCTTTAAAAGGCGCAATGGTTGGCCACAGTCGGCGGAACGTCTGCCACGTAGAGAGATCTTTGTCGTTATGCATTCAAAAAACCAGCATTTGTTGAAATAGCCGCATATTCTACCCGTTATCCACTGGCACGCCAAACCACTGATGATACCAACGAGGTAAAATTTGCTCTCTGAGGCTGCTAATCCGCCAGCCTTGCGCTGAAAAATTGACCGTTATTTGACCCTGATGTGGAGTATCAAGCCACTTATAACCCTGTTGTTGATAGCGATGTTTAACTTTGCTTGAGGGCAGTCGCCATGCGTTATAGCGCGATGCCGATGCGAGTGCCACTTTTCCATTCACTCGCTGAATTAATGGCAACGATGATGAGGTATTACTGCCATGGTGAGGTACCTGAAGTAATGTTGCCTGCATTTGCTGCCAGTAACGGCTTAGCATCTTTTGTTCAGCGGGGGCTTCAATATCACCGGTTAGAAGAATGCTATTCGTCCCGTCATCAATCTTAACCACACAGGAATGGTTATTTCCTTTATCGTTGCTACCTTGTAAAGGCCAGTGCGCGCTGAAACGCAATCCTTGCCATTGCCACGCTTCGCCACGCACACAGGGCTGATGATGTTCCCAGTTTAACGGACTTCGGATCCATAACATCGGCCATGTGTGCAATATTGAGTCCAGCCCTCCCCGGTGATCCAGATGTTCATGACTCAAAATAACGCCTTCCGGTTCAAGATTATGCCAGTGGAGCCAGGGGATAATCAGTTGTTGCCCACTATCCCCTTCGGGCCAGGCCAGTCCCGTGTCATAGAGAATCGCTTTGCCGTTTCGCGCAATGACCATTGCCAGCCCTTGCCCGACATCAAGCATGTACACTTGCCACTCGTCAGGTCGAGGTTTTTGCCACAGCGGCAAGCACATCAGCAAGCCTACAGCCACACACATTGCTGGCAACGTTCGCCAGGCGTTTAATCGCCATACCACCAGTAAGAACCATGGGGAAAATGTTAGCCATTGCCAACGTTCAGCAATGTTGATCCACCCTTCCGGCAAACTCTTTAACCCCCAGAAAAGTAAAGCCAAAGACCGGTCGGCAAGAAACCATAACCCTTGTTCCAGAATAAACGGCCCGCTTAAATGCACAACCATCGCGGCGAGAATCAACGGAACCGTGATAAATGTCACCAGGGGAATTGCAAAAAGATTTGCAATAAACGAGGTCAGACTAATGCCATGAAATATGACAATTTGCACGGGCATAAGCAGGAGGGTGATTCCCAGTTGCAGATGGATGAGGGAAACAACCGCGCGCAATACCGGCGGCAGCTGCCACTCCGGACAGGGAAACCACTGATACCAAAAAATCAGTGCCGCGACCGCAGCGGCAGATAGCCATAAACTTTGCGAGAGAATGGCAACAGGATCCATCAGCAAAATTGCCGCCAGACAACATATCCATACATCCCAGCCACTCCATTGTCGTCCACTTAACTTAAGCATTCCCCAAATGGCAAGCGCCACCACGGTACGCAATGCAGGAGGTTGCATTCCCGTAAGCCAGGCATAAAAAGCAGCACAGCAGATTCCACCAATTAATGGCATTTGCCAGTGGATCCAGCACCCAGGCAGAAAAACTTGCCCACCGCGAATGAGTCCTGCAGCCAGCAACGCCGCAAAAGCGATGTGCAATCCTGATATCGCCATTAAATGCGCCGTTCCAGTATCACGCATGATATTTTTGATTTCTTTGGAGACGGATAACCGTTCCCCCATACCTAATCCAAGAATAACCGCGTTCCACATATAGGGTTGCAGCGTTGTTTGTAGTGACGCCAGATACTGTGCACGCAGGCTACAATTCGGTTCAATGACACTTGCCTGCAGAAAACGGCCGGTGAGCGGTTGATGCTGGGCAATGGCATAACGCTGGCTATCAAAGCCGCCATCATTAAGTTGACCATGAACTGCACGAACTTTGAGTTTCATTGACCATACTTGTCCGGCACAAACCGCTTGCGGAAGATATTCGCCATACAGTACGAGGCCTGGCGCAGGGAATATACGTCGACCTTGTAGATGAGTAATTTGACCGTAATGAGTGGTCATGCCGTCAGTAGCAATGATCTCAACAATTGCATCCTGCGTCGCGCCAGTTAAGGTTTCTCCTGCCCACAAAATTTGCTTTGCTGCTAATATGCCCCAAACGAAAAACAGCAACGTCAGCACGATATAACGGACGGTTTTAACAGGGATAAATGCCAGTACACAGGCGAAGAGAGTCAGAAACGCAAGGGTTACTGTCCCAGGCAATTGGGGCAAAATCAGCAACGGAAAAATTCCGCAAATTATGCATACGCCGACTGTCGTTATTTTCATGCACCCTCCCTGTTTATAGAAAGTGTGCAACTTTGTTGAACGGTTGTCTGGTGGGAGTTTTGCGTTCCCCGAGGCACGTTCAGAAGAATTTAACGATAGGGTGAAAACTGCTCAAAACTCTGCGAGGCAGCTTCCAGTTCCAGATTAGAGAAATGAAAAAAGCACCCGACAGGTGCTTTTCTCGCGTTCAAGTTTGAGTAAAAACTTAACCGTAAATATTGGCGCGATCGCGCAGTTCTTTACCTGGTTTAAAGTGAGGAACGTATTTTCCTTCCAGTTCTACTTTATCGCCAGTCTTCGGATTACGTCCGGTACGTGGTGCGCGGTAGTGCAAAGAGAAACTGCCGAAACCGCGGATTTCAATACGCTCGCCCTGCGCAAGAGTCGAGGCCATATGCTCCAGCATCTCTTTTACTGCATCTTCAACCGTCTTGGCGGGAATGTGCGATTGCTGGGTGGCAAGTCTTTCTATCAATTCTGACTTGGTCATGATTCCTCCGGTTCCTTAAAGGCAAATTAAGCGGCTGCTGTTGCTGCATTGATTAAGGGCGGCCGTAGCCGCCCTTAGTGCTTGATTACAGGACGAAACCTGCAATCTGTCAAGTAAACTCAACAAACTTCGGAATAAAAATCCCGAAGAGTCAGAGAATTACTCGCCTTTAGCTGCTTTGAAAGCTTCAGCCATTGCGTTGTTGGAGAAGTTTGCATCTTCCTGTTTGTTAACAGTTGCGATTGCATCTTTCTCGTCAGCTTCGTCTTTCGCACGAACAGACAGGCTGATTGCGCGGTTTTTACGATCAACGCCGGTGAATTTAGCTTCAACTTCGTCGCCAACGCTCAGAACCAGGGTAGCGTCTTCAACGCGGTCACGGGATGCTTCAGAAGCACGCAGGTAACCTTCAACGCCGTCAGCCAGTTCTACGGTTGCGCCTTTAGCGTCAACTGCAGTTACTTTACCGGTTACGATAGCGCCTTTCTTGTTCAGAGCAACCCAGTTGTTGAACGGATCTTCTGCGAGCTGTTTAACGCCCAGGGAGATACGTTCACGTTCTGCGTCAACCTGCAGAACAACTGCAGCGATTTCGTCGCCTTTTTTGTATTCACGAACTGCTTCTTCGCCTGCAACGTTCCAGGAGATGTCAGACAGGTGAACCAGGCCGTCGATGCCGCCGTCCAGGCCGATGAAGATACCGAAGTCAGTGATAGACTTGATTTTACCTTCAACACGGTCGCCCTTGTTGTGGGTTTCCGCGAACTGCTGCCACGGGTTAGCTTTGCACTGTTTCAGACCCAGGGAGATACGACGACGTTCTTCGTCGATATCCAGAACCATAACTTCCACTACATCGCCAACGTTAACAACTTTGGACGGGTGGATGTTTTTGTTGGTCCAATCCATTTCGGAAACGTGTACCAGGCCTTCAACGCCTTCTTCGATTTCAACGAAGCAACCGTAGTCGGTCAGGTTGGTCACGCGACCAGTCAGTTTGGTACCTTCCGGATAACGTTTAGCGATAGCTACCCACGGATCTTCGCCCAGCTGTTTCAGGCCCAGGGATACACGGGTACGTTCGCGGTCGAACTTCAGCACTTTAACAGTGATTTCGTCGCCCACGTTGACGATTTCGCTCGGATGCTTAACGCGTTTCCAGGCCATGTCAGTGATGTGCAGCAGGCCGTCAACGCCGCCCAGATCAACGAATGCACCGTAGTCAGTGAGGTTCTTAACGATACCTTTAACTTCCATGCCTTCCTGCAGGTTTTCCAGCAGCTGATCGCGCTCTGCGCTGTTTTCGGATTCGATAACGGCACGACGAGAAACAACAACGTTGTTGCGCTTCTGATCCAGCTTGATTACTTTGAATTCAAGCTCTTTGCCTTCCAGGTGCAGAGTGTCACGCACCGGACGAACGTCTACCAGAGAACCTGGCAGGAACGCACGAATACCGTTCAGCTCAACAGTGAAGCCGCCCTTAACTTTGCCGTTGATAACACCGGTAACAGTTTCAGCATCTTCGTAAGCTTTTTCCAGCGTGATCCAGGCTTCGTGACGTTTAGCTTTCTCACGGGACAGCAGAGTTTCACCGAAGCCGTCTTCTACTGCGTCCAGAGCAACGTCAACTTCGTCACCTACCTGGATTTCCAGCTCGCCCTGGGCGTTTTTGAACTGCTCAGCCGGGATGGCGGACTCAGATTTCAGACCAGCGTCAACCAGTACTACGTCTTTGTCGATAGCAACAACAACGCCACGAACGATAGAACCCGGGCGGGTTTCGATTTCTTTTAAGGACTCTTCAAAGAGTTGAGCAAAAGATTCAGTCATGTTTAATCTTCAGGTTTATATTTAACGTCCACCTGGCTCCATGCCGGATGGGGTTGTTTAACATACCCGCTGTCATTCCATTGCAACGGGGGTACTGCAAATTCGGTCGCTTATGCGAGAGCCAATTTCTGGCGCGCGTATTGTAGCGCTTTTTCAATCACTTGCTCAATGCTTAAGGTGGTGGAATCCAACACTAAAGCATCGGCTGCCGGAACCAGTGGCGCTACCGCTCGGTTACGATCGCGGTCGTCGCGTTCTTTGATCTCGGCCAAAAGGCGCTCAAAGTTAACACTAAAGCCCTTCTCCTGCAACTGTAGCATGCGGCGATGCGCACGTTCTTCCGAGGAGGCGTCAAGGAAAATTTTCACTGGCGCATCAGGGAATACCACCGTTCCCATGTCGCGGCCATCGGCAATCAGGCCTGGTAATTCGCGAAACGCGCGTTGGCGACGCAATAATGCTTCACGAACGCGTGGGAATGCCGCGACTTGTGAAGCAGCATTCGCCACTTCCTGAGTACGAATTTCGCCGCTGACATCTTCCCCTTCGAGGATCACTTCCAGATTACCGTTGGTTGACACAAAACGTACATCCAGATGGGATGCCAGCGGCACCAGCGCATCTTCCGATGCAACATCAACATGGTGATGTAATGCCGCTAGTGCCAGTACGCGATAAATTGCACCCGAATCCAGCAGATGCCATTGCAACGCTTCCGCCATAGCCTTACACAAGGTGCCTTTCCCTGCACCGCTTGGGCCATCAATGGTAATAACCGGGGCAATTGCCGTCATCTTTATCTCCTTAAAACAGGCGTACCGTTAACATAACCGCGCGCATTATACGCGCCGACGCCACAAATCGTTAACGTTGTGTGCAAAAACCAGTTTTGTCTGTATTCAGATGGGGATTTATTGCGCAATTATAGCGGGCTGGCAGAAGACCAGCCCGAAAGATGACAATGATTTACTTACCAGAGGCGATACGATCACGGATGTGTTGCGCACGCTCTGTTGATGGTGGGTGAGAATCAAACATGGACTGGGTGCGACCGCCATCCAGGCTGGCCAGTTTTTCAAAGCTACCAACCAGCCCCTGGGTACTGATGCCACGTTTCTTCAACAGATCAAAAGAGAAATCATCTGCTTCGGATTCTTTATCACGGGAGTATTTAGCATTGATAGCGCCTTCTGCGATATCACCTAATTGTGAACGGGAAAGCTGGGAAGCCACACCGCTGGTAGCTGAAATGGCATCGCGTGCGGCCACGATCGCATAAGAAGCTTTCATTTCAGCCAGCGAGTGACCCAACGCGACGTGGCCCAGTTCATGGCCCAGAACGCCTTCAATTTCGTTGTCGTTCATCATGTCCATCAGGCCACTGTAGACACGAACACAACCGTTCGCCATCGCCCATGCGTTGACGTCGCTGGTCATATAAACCTTATAGTTGACTGGCGTGCCATTAATATTGTTACCCAATGCTTTGGCGATTTTTGCCAGACGTTTCCCGTACTTGCTGGATTTGCTTGCCACTTTATTGCCGCTGTCCATTTCGACACAGCCCTGATTGGCGATTGCTTTAGCATCAGCATCGCTTAATGTTGCGGCTTTATAAGCATTCAGACCTGAGCTGATAGCCAAATCGGTATTAATACCGTGCGTATTCTGACATCCTGTCAGTAAGGCTGCAGAGGTCGCAATCGCCAGCAATAATTTAGTATTCTTCATGTGAATCATCCGTTGATTAATTATATATAAACATTATGTATCAACAAGTTACATTGATAATTAACGCTACCATTAATAAAAATACCCCACAAGGTCCGAAAAAAAACGCCGGCAATGTGCCGACGTCTTTGAAAAGAAAGGATTGTCTATGTTATCGCCCGTTATTCATTCAGCCGGGTTGACTTATCCGCGCCAATTGCTCGAAATAGTCTGGAAAAGTTTTAGCGGTACATTTTGGATCAAGAATCGTCACAGGCGTATCTGATAATGCGACCAGCGAGAAACACATCGCCATCCGGTGATCATTATAAGTGGCGATCTCAGCAAATTTCAGTTTTTCCGGTGGCGTAATGCGAATGAAATCATGCCCCTCTTCGACTTCCGCACCGACTTTACGCAGTTCTGTTGCCATCGCAAACAGGCGATCGGACTCTTTAACACGCCAGTTATAGATATTGCGCAGCGTGGTGGTGCCTTTTGCAAATAACGCCGCGGTGGCAATGGTCATCGCCGCATCGGGAATATGGTTCATATCCATATCAATGGCGTTCAGTTCACCACGCGTGCAGGAAATATAATCATCGCCCCAGCAAATGGTCGCGCCCATTTTTTCCAGAACATCAGCAAAGCGAATATCACCCTGCATACTGTTGCGTCCAATGCCGGTCACTTTTACAGTGCCGCCTCTGATTGCTGCTGCTGCCAGGAAATAAGAAGCCGAAGATGCATCGCCTTCAACCAAATAAGTGCCCGGAGACTGGTAAGACTGCCCCCCTTTTACGACAAATTGTTGATAGTGCTGATTTTCAATTTCAACACCAAACGTCTTCATCAGATTGAGGGTGATATCGATATAAGGTTTAGAAACCAGATCGCCTTTAATACGAATCACCGTATCTTCCGGCGCAAGAGGCGCAGTCATTAACAGTGCGGTGAGGAACTGGCTGGAAACGGAGCCATCAACATCAACGTTGCCGCCAGTAAAGCCGCCCTGTAAACGCAATGGCGGATAATTTTCTTGTTCCAGGTAAGTGATCTTCGCCCCGCCCTGGCGCAGCGCATCCACCAGATGACCAATCGGGCGTTCTTTCATTCGCGGTTCACCGGTCAGTACAATATCATTGCTACCCAGGCAAAGTGCTGCCGCCAGCGGACGCATTGCCGTTCCGGCGTTACCGAGGAACAACTCCCGGGCACTTTCTGCGTGTAATGGACCACCGTTACCGATAATTTCGCAACGCGTACGATCGGCTGAAAGCGTATAGCTTACCCCTAACGCTGTTAATGCATTCAGCATATGGCGCACGTCATCGCTATCCAGCAGATTGGTTAATACTGTTTTGCCGTGTGCTAATGCCGCCAGCAATAAAGCGCGGTTAGAAACGCTCTTGGAACCGGGCAGATTAATAGTGCCATCGACACGAGCGATGGGTTGTAACGTTAGGGATTCCATGAACTCAACTCTCTACAACAGAAATAAAAACCCCACAGGCTGGCTGTGGGGATTATGCAAAATTTCGACATTAGCCGTGACGACGTTCGAACTCAACCATGAAGTCTGTCAGTGCTTTAACACCTTCCAGCGGCATGGCGTTATAAATAGACGCACGCATTCCGCCGACCACTCGGTGACCTTTCAGCGCATGTAAGCCCGCAGCGAAAGACTCTTCGAGGAACAATTTATCAAGCGCGCTATCCGCCAACTGGAACGGCACGTTCATCCGCGAACGGTTAGCTTTCGCCACATCATTGCGGTAGAAATCGCTGTTATCAATCACCCCATACAGCAGTTCTGCTTTTTGCTGATTGATCTTATCCATTGCAGCCACACCGCCGTTCGCTTTCAGCCATTTGAAGACCAGGCCAGATAAGTACCAGGCAAATGTCGGCGGCGTGTTGAACATGGAATCGTTATCGTTGAGGATGGAGTAATCCAGAATCGATGGGCAGGCGATATTCGCTTTGCCCAGCAAATCTTCACGAACGATGACGATTGTCAGGCCAGCCGGGCCGATATTTTTCTGCGCGCCAGCGTAAATTACACCATAACGGCTGACATCAATCGGACGGGAAAGAATGGTTGAAGAGAAGTCAGCGGCGACCACCACGTCTTTACCGAAGTCTGGTGTTTCATCGATAGCGATACCGTCAATGGTTTCGTTCGGGCAGTAATGCATATAAGCAGCATTATCAGAGAGTTGCCATTCACTCATTGGCTTAACTGCGCGAAGACCATCAACGGTCACTTTCGCATCAAACACATTTGGTGTGCAGTATTTTTTCGCTTCTTTGATAGCACTTGCTGCCCAGTAACCCGCATCAACATAATCTGCAGTGGTTTTATCACCAAGAATATTCAGCGGTACAGCAGCAAATTGACCGCGACCACCGCCATGGCAGAACAATACCTTGTAGTTGGAGGGGACGTTAAGAAGATCGCGAAAATCCTTCTCGGCTTCCTCTGCAACCTGAATGAACTCTTTGCCACGGTGACTCACTTCCATCACCGACGTACCAAGACCGTTCCAGTCGCGCAGTTCCTGTTGAGCCTGTTTAAGCACCTCTGCCGGTAGCATTGCCGGACCAGAACTAAAATTGAAGATTTGAGCCATTTCCCCTCACCACGTTGCGTTGCCATTAACCCGCGGTCAATCAATTGCGACCACAGGCAATACATTATTCCTGTGGCTATCGGTTTTATCATTCAGTGACACGCATCGCAATGAGTAAAACCGTTGAGGGCAAAAATGAGGCACGCGTCACACAAAAGAATCTCTCGGATTATTTTCAAAAAACCGATGTTTTGGCTGTCAGGTCACCCGTTTAGCCCGACTTGCCTTCGTCCATTCTGGATTTGCACAGCGCGGACATAATTGTTTTTCCCCCGCGTTCATATGAATGATTTCACTGCAACGGATGCAGGCATAGTCCGCCGACTCCGGCACCACTTTGTAACGCTGAGTACAGTCACTGGGTAAAATAAGTAACCCCGGTTTCACCTTGTCATCTTCAAAGAAATAAACACTGATTTGCCCGTTGGTTTCGAGAATCGCCAGACGTACCTGCCCCAACTGCTCTACACCGCGCAATCGTAGCTCCATAAAGAACTCAAATTCCGTCATGTTGGAGTTATTGAGTTTCGACCAGGCCAGCTCGCCATCTTCAATAATGACAACCGGCTTGCCTTCCAGAAGATCTTCCAGTTTTTCACTGTGCGCCATCAACCACATTACCAGGCGGTATAACAACGCCAGAGTAATAAAGACGATAAGTACCGGGACCATCGGCACATCATCATAAAACGCCACATCTCCCGCCGCTGAACCCAGTGTCAGAATGATTAACACTTCAAACAGCGACATCTGCCGCACACCGCGTCTTCCGGTCATTTTGAGGAACAAAAAAACCAGTACAAAGGTATAAAGACTACGTAGTGCAACTTCGCCAAGGAAATCAAAAGGCACTTTATCAAATGCCATACGGTGGAGATCGAACGCCTTCATTTTTATGCTCTTATCGTGGTTTATCCGCTAAAAGCATAGCCAACAGTTCATCGGCATGGCGGCGGTAATAGCGCCTTTGAGATAAAACCCGTATTATTGTGCGCTTTCCGTACGACTAAAGTGATTTTCATGACGCAAACATTTATCCCCGGCAAAGATGCCGCTCTGGAAGATTCCATCGCACGCTTCCAGCAAAAACTTTCAGACCTCGGTTTTCAGATTGAAGAGGCCTCCTGGCTGAATCCGGTGCCTAACGTCTGGTCTGTACATATTCGCGACAAAGAGTGCGCACTGTGTTTTACCAACGGTAAAGGCGCAACCAAAAAAGCGGCGCTGGCTTCTGCCCTCGGTGAATATTTCGAGCGTCTCTCAACCAACTACTTTTTTGCGGACTTCTGGCTGGGCGAAACCATCGCCAACGGCCCATTCGTGCATTATCCCAACGAAAAATGGTTCCCACTGACCGAAAATGACGATGTACCAGAAGGGCTGCTCGATGACCGTCTGCGCGCATTTTACGATCCGGAGAATGAACTGACCGGTAGTATGCTGATTGACCTGCAATCCGGTAACGAAGATCGTGGTATTTGCGGTCTACCGTTTACGCGCCAGTCCGACAATCAGACCATTTATATTCCGATGAATATCATTGGTAACTTGTACGTTTCTAACGGTATGTCTGCTGGCAATACCCGTAACGAAGCACGCGTTCAGGGGTTGTCCGAAGTTTTCGAACGTTACGTGAAAAACCGCATTATTGCTGAAAGCATCAGCTTGCCGGAAATCCCGGCAGACGTGCTGGCACGTTATCCAGCAGTAGTTGAAGCGATCGAAACGCTGGAAGCGGAAGGTTTCCCGATCTTCGCTTATGACGGTTCGCTTGGCGGCCAGTATCCGGTGATTTGCGTGGTACTGTTCAATCCTGCTAACGGTACCTGCTTTGCCTCATTCGGTGCGCATCCTGATTTTGGCGTTGCACTGGAACGTACCGTGACCGAGCTGCTGCAAGGTCGTGGCCTGAAAGATCTGGATGTGTTTACTCCACCAACCTTCGATGATGAAGAAGTCGCTGAACATACCAACCTCGAAACGCACTTTATCGATTCCAGCGGTTTAATCTCCTGGGACCTGTTCAAGCAGGATGCCGATTATCCGTTTGTTGACTGGAGCTTCTCCGGCACCACGGAAGAAGAGTTCGCCACGCTGATGGCTATCTTCAAAAAGGAAGATAAAGAAGTTTATATTGCCGATTACGAGCATCTGGGTGTCTACGCTTGCCGTATTATCGTGCCTGGCATGTCCGATATTTATCCGGCTGAAGATCTGTGGCTGGCGAATAACAGTATGGGCAGCCATTTACGTGAAACGATTCTTTCGCTACCAGGTAGCGAGTGGGAAAAGGAAGATTACCTGAACCTCATCGAGCAACTGGATGAAGAAGGTTTTGATGACTTTACCCGCGTGCGTGAACTGTTGGGTCTGGCGACCGGGTCGGATAACGGCTGGTACACTCTGCGTATCGGTGAATTAAAAGCCATGCTGGCGCTGGCTGGTGGCGATCTGGAACAGGCTCTGGTCTGGACCGAATGGACGATGGAGTTTAACTCATCAGTATTCAGCCCGGAACGCGCCAATTATTATCGCTGCCTGCAAACGTTGTTATTACTGGCGCAGGAAGAAGATCGCCAGCCGCTGCAATATCTGAATGCGTTTGTTCGCATGTACGGCGCAGATGCCGTGGAAGCCGCCAGTGCGGCAATGAGCGGCGAAGCGGCGTTTTATGGCTTGCAACCAGTAGATAGCGATCTGCACGCGTTTGCTGCACATCAGTCGTTGTTGAAGGCCTACGAAAAGCTGCAACGCGCCAAAGCAGCATTCTGGGCAAAATAAAATCAAATAGCCTACGCAATGTAGGCTTAATGATTCGTCTGAGTTATATTACGGGGCGTTTTTTTAATGCCCCGCTTCACATATATTTGCATTAATAAAATAATTGTAATTATAAGGTTAAATATCGGTAATTTGTATTTAATAAATACGATCGATATTGTTACTTTATTCGCCAGGTGCTCCCTTTTAATTAACTGTTTTAGCGGAGGATGCGGAAAAAATTCAACTCATTTGTTAATTTTTAAAATTTATTTTTATTTGGATAATCAAATATTTACTCCGTATTTGCATAAAAACCATGCGAGTTACGGGCCTATAAGCCAGGCGAGATATGATCTATATCAATTTCTCATCTATAATGCTTTGTTAGTATCTCGTCGCCGACTTAATAAAGAGAGAGTTAGTGTGAAAGCTGACAACCCTTTTGATCTTTTACTTCCTGCTGCAATGGCCAAAGTGGCCGAAGAGGCAGGTGTCTATAAAGCAACGAAACATCCGCTTAAGACTTTCTATCTGGCGATTACCGCCGGTGTTTTCATCTCAATCGCATTCGTCTTCTATATCACAGCAACCACTGGCACAGGTACAATGCCCTTCGGCATGGCAAAACTGGTTGGCGGCATTTGCTTCTCTCTGGGGTTGATTCTTTGTGTTGTCTGCGGAGCCGATCTCTTTACTTCCACAGTGTTGATTGTTGTTGCCAAGGCGAGTGGGCGCATCACCTGGGGTCAGTTGGCGAAAAACTGGCTAAATGTTTATTTTGGCAACCTGGTCGGCGCACTGCTGTTTGTACTTTTAATGTGGCTTTCCGGCGAGTATATGACCGCAAATGGTCAATGGGGACTAAACGTCCTACAAACCGCCGACCACAAAGTGCACCATACTTTTATTGAGGCCGTCTGTCTTGGTATCCTGGCAAACCTGATGGTATGTCTGGCAGTATGGATGAGTTATTCTGGCCGCAGCCTGATGGACAAAGCGTTCATTATGGTGCTGCCGGTCGCGATGTTTGTTGCCAGCGGTTTTGAGCACAGTATCGCAAACATGTTTATGATCCCGATGGGTATTGTAATCCGCGACTTCGCATCTCCGGAATTCTGGACCGCTGTCGGTTCTGCACCGGAAAATTTTTCTCACCTGACCGTGATGAATTTCATCACTGATAACCTGATTCCGGTTACGATCGGTAATATTATCGGCGGTGGTTTGTTGGTTGGGTTGACATACTGGGTCATTTACCTGCGTGAAAACGATCACCATTAATGGTTGTCGAAGTACGCAGTAAATAAAAAATCCACTTAAGAAGGTAGGTGTTACATGTCCGAGCTTAATGAAAAGTTAGCCACAGCCTGGGAAGGTTTTACCAAAGGTGACTGGCAGAATGAAGTAAACGTCCGTGACTTCATTCAGAAAAACTACACTCCGTACGAGGGTGACGAGTCCTTCCTGGCTGGCGCTACTGAAGCGACCACCACCCTGTGGGACAAAGTAATGGAAGGCGTTAAACTGGAAAACCGCACTCACGCGCCAGTTGACTTTGACACCGCTGTTGCTTCCACCATCACCTCTCACGACGCTGGTTACATCAACAAGCAGCTTGAGAAAATCGTTGGTCTGCAGACTGAAGCTCCGCTGAAACGTGCTCTTATCCCGTTCGGTGGTATCAAAATGATCGAAGGTTCCTGCAAAGCGTACAACCGCGAACTGGACCCGATGATCAAAAAAATCTTCACTGAATACCGTAAAACTCACAACCAGGGCGTGTTCGACGTTTACACTCCGGACATCCTGCGTTGCCGTAAATCCGGTGTTCTGACCGGTCTGCCAGATGCTTATGGCCGTGGTCGTATCATCGGTGACTACCGTCGCGTTGCGCTGTACGGTATCGACTACCTGATGAAAGACAAACTTGCACAGTTCACCTCTCTGCAGGCTGATCTGGAAAACGGCGTAAACCTGGAACAGACTATCCGTCTGCGCGAAGAAATCGCTGAACAGCACCGCGCTCTGGGTCAGATGAAAGAAATGGCTGCGAAATACGGCTACGACATCTCTGGTCCGGCTACCAACGCTCAGGAAGCTATCCAGTGGACTTACTTCGGCTACCTGGCTGCTGTTAAGTCTCAGAACGGTGCTGCAATGTCCTTCGGTCGTACCTCCACCTTCCTGGATGTGTACATCGAACGTGACCTGAAAGCTGGCAAGATCACCGAACAAGAAGCGCAGGAAATGGTTGACCACCTGGTCATGAAACTGCGTATGGTTCGCTTCCTGCGTACTCCGGAATACGATGAACTGTTCTCTGGCGACCCGATCTGGGCAACCGAATCTATCGGTGGTATGGGCCTCGACGGTCGTACCCTGGTTACCAAAAACAGCTTCCGTTTCCTGAACACCCTGTACACCATGGGTCCGTCTCCGGAACCGAACATGACCATTCTGTGGTCTGAAAAACTGCCGCTGAACTTCAAGAAATTCGCCGCTAAAGTGTCCATCGACACCTCTTCTCTGCAGTATGAGAACGATGACCTGATGCGTCCGGACTTCAACAACGATGACTACGCTATTGCTTGCTGCGTAAGCCCGATGATCGTTGGTAAACAAATGCAGTTCTTCGGTGCGCGTGCAAACCTGGCGAAAACCATGCTGTACGCAATCAACGGCGGCGTTGACGAAAAACTGAAAATGCAGGTTGGTCCGAAGTCTGAACCGATCAAAGGCGATGTCCTGAACTATGATGAAGTGATGGAGCGCATGGATCACTTCATGGACTGGCTGGCTAAACAGTACATCACTGCACTGAACATCATCCACTACATGCACGACAAGTACAGCTACGAAGCCTCTCTGATGGCGCTGCACGACCGTGACGTTATCCGCACCATGGCGTGTGGTATCGCTGGTCTGTCCGTTGCTGCTGACTCCCTGTCTGCAATCAAATATGCGAAAGTTAAACCGATTCGTGACGAAGACGGTCTGGCTATCGACTTCGAAATCGAAGGCGAATACCCGCAGTTTGGTAACAACGATCCGCGTGTAGATGACCTGGCTGTTGACCTGGTAGAACGTTTCATGAAGAAAATTCAGAAACTGCACACCTACCGTGACGCTATCCCGACTCAGTCTGTTCTGACCATCACTTCTAACGTTGTGTATGGTAAGAAAACTGGTAACACCCCAGACGGTCGTCGTGCTGGCGCGCCGTTCGGACCGGGTGCTAACCCGATGCACGGTCGTGACCAGAAAGGTGCTGTAGCGTCTCTGACTTCCGTTGCTAAACTGCCGTTTGCTTACGCTAAAGATGGTATCTCCTACACCTTCTCTATCGTTCCGAACGCACTGGGTAAAGACGACGAAGTTCGTAAGACCAACCTGGCTGGTCTGATGGATGGTTACTTCCACCACGAAGCATCCATCGAAGGTGGTCAG
Organism: Escherichia sp. E.sYA108; assembly: GCF_011754335.1. Classification (NCBI taxonomy): domain Bacteria; kingdom Pseudomonadati; phylum Pseudomonadota; class Gammaproteobacteria; order Enterobacterales; family Enterobacteriaceae; genus Escherichia; species Escherichia sp. E.sYA108. The sequence goes on from NZ_JAAQVZ010000001.1 coordinate 3,325,104, forward strand.
CACCTGAACGTTAACGTGATGAACCGTGAAATGCTGCTCGACGCGATGGAAAACCCGGAAAAATATCCGCAGCTGACCATCCGTGTATCTGGCTACGCAGTACGTTTCAACTCGCTGACTAAAGAACAGCAGCAGGACGTTATTACTCGTACCTTCACTCAATCTATGTAATTAGATTTGACTGAAATCGTACAGTAAAAAGCGTACAATAAAGGCTCCACGAAAGTGGGGCCTTTTTTAGCACGAGAGCCTTTTTTGTCAGCTATCTATACTTTAAGGTGACTGCCAAAACAGACTCGACGTAGCCTTCGAGCTGCGCACCAACACGGCCTCAGATGGGCCACATCTGGAGAAACACCGCAATGTCAGTTATTGGTCGCATTCACTCCTTTGAATCCTGTGGAACCGTAGACGGCCCGGGTATTCGCTTTATCACCTTTTTCCAGGGCTGCCTGATGCGCTGCCTGTATTGTCATAACCGCGACACCTGGGATACGCATGGCGGTAAAGAAGTTACCGTTGAAGATTTGATGAAGGAAGTGGTGACCTATCGCCACTTTATGAACGCTTCCGGCGGCGGCGTTACCGCATCCGGCGGTGAGGCAATCCTACAAGCTGAGTTTGTTCGTGACTGGTTCCGCGCCTGCAAAAAAGAAGGCATTCATACCTGTCTGGACACCAACGGTTTTGTTCGTCGTTACGATCCGGTGATTGATGAACTGCTGGAAGTAACCGACCTGGTAATGCTCGATCTCAAACAGATGAACGACGAGATCCACCAAAATCTGGTTGGAGTTTCCAACCACCGCACGCTGGAGTTCGCTAAATATCTGGCGAACAAAAATGTGAAGGTGTGGATCCGCTATGTTGTTGTCCCAGGCTGGTCTGACGATGACGATTCAGCGCATCGCCTTGGTGAATTTACCCGTGATATGGGCAACGTTGAGAAAATCGAGCTCCTCCCCTACCACGAACTGGGCAAACACAAATGGGTGGCAATGGGTGAAGAATACAAACTCGATGGTGTTAAACCACCGAAGAAAGAGACCATGGAACGCGTGAAAGGCATTCTTGAGCAGTACGGTCATAAGGTCATGTTCTAATTTCCCCGTAAAGCGGCAACTTTATTAAGTTGCCGCTTTTTTGTGCACAGAAAAGCAGAGTGTGAAACAGTAAGTTCACACTCTGCTTGAATTCATTTACACGTGAGCCACGGGTTTCGGCGTATGACCGGCGTTACGAAGCAGCATCAGCAAATAGATAAACGATACGCTGGCGATCATGATAAATAATAAATTATCGGAGAAATTCTGCATTAGCATAGCGGTAAATGACGGGCCAAGCAGGCTTCCCACGGTATAGCTCAACAGTAAGGCCTGGTTCATCGCTACCAGTTGATGATGTTCAACTTTCTCACAAGCCCAGGCCATCGCCACCGGATATAGCGTAAAGCCAGCGGCACCGAGGATGAATAACGCTGGGGCCATCGCCGCCTGGCTAAGCATCGCAATACTGCCGAGAATGACGACAAAGACCTGAACACGCAACACCAGCAGTCGACCAAACTTATCCGCCAGACGTCCAATCGGCCATTGCCCGAGGATACCCGCACTGACCAGTACCGCCATCCAGAAACCAATGCTGGCATTGCTCACCCCTTTGTGATTGAGGTACAGCGGCATCAGGCCATATAGAGATCCCAGCACGATTCCTGAGATAATGCAGCCATTCACGCCAAGCCGCGCCTGACGGAGTTTTAGCATTGACGTAATTGACGTCGAATCATGGTTTTCAGCCTGCTGATTCAGGACATGCGTAAACAACAGCGGTAAGATTCCTGCCAACGTCAAACCTGTAACCCACGGCAATACACTCATCAACTCGGTTGAGACTTTGCTGACCAGTAACTGGCCTAAAAACGTTCCGACGTAATAAACCATCATATACGCAGCAAGCAACCGCCCGCGGTTACGCGACGTCCCACTGCACATCAGCGCACTCTCAACAACCACCCAAATCATGGCACAGCCGATGCCCGCGACAAAACGCCACGCCAACCAACTCCAGAATCCAATCATCAGGCCAAGGCCGGCACAGCCAGCGGCAAAAATGAAGGAGGCCAGATAATAGCTACGGTTAAAGCCAATGCGTTTAATGACATACCCTGTCAGCAATGTACCGACAAGGTTGCCGGTAAAATAGGATGAGCTGACAACGCCTACCTGCCATGTAGACATGTGTTCCTGGGCGAGCCAAAGCGGCACGAGTGTATTTAACACCGCAATCGCCAGAGTCAACAAAAGCAGGCCAGACAGCAAAAGCATGACAGGCCGGGTATACGTGGACATGAATTAAAACCGTGAGGAAGTTCAAATTTCATGCGCATCATGCCACCGCCAAAAACATTGTCAATGGGTGAAAATACGCGCATATCGCAGCGGCGGTATTATCGATTTATATTACTCATTCATAACGCTAATGCTGAAGAGACGATTAATCTCATCTGATTGTTTTTATTGATCTAACACAAATTTCATACGCTTCGTTCAGTCGAAAAATTTCATGGTCACAGCAAACTCATATTTCCCGTCTATGCTTTCAGAGCAATGCATCACGTCTGACCGATTTAGACGTACCACTGACTCTCGAAAGGAGAAGAGGATGACCAAACCGTATGTTCGTCTTGATAAAAATGATGCTGCCGTTTTGCTTGTTGATCACCAGGCTGGTTTACTTTCCCTTGTACGGGATATCGAACCCGATAAGTTTAAAAATAACGTGCTGGCGCTGGGTGACCTGGCTAAGTATTTCAACTTACCAACTATTCTTACCACCAGTTTTGAAACCGGTCCTAACGGCCCATTAGTTCCAGAACTGAAAGCACAATTCCCCGATGCACCTTACATTGCTCGCCCGGGAAATATTAACGCCTGGGATAACGAAGATTTTGTAAAAGCTGTCAAAGCGACAGGTAAAAAACAGTTAATTATTGCCGGTGTGGTAACCGAAGTTTGCGTGGCATTCCCGGCGCTTTCAGCCATTGAAGAAGGGTTTGACGTCTTTGTCGTGACTGATGCGTCAGGGACCTTTAATGAAATTACCCGGCATTCGGCATGGGATCGCATGTCGCAAGCTGGTGCGCAATTGATGACATGGTTCGGCGTGGCGTGCGAGCTGCATCGCGACTGGCGTAATGATATTGAAGGACTGGCGACGTTGTTCTCTAACCACATTCCTGATTATCGTAACTTGATGACCAGTTATGACACGTTAACGAAGCAGAAATAAAAGCGAACCGGGGCCGAAACCCCGGTTGTTACTGATTAACTTGCGACAGCCATCCCCACGGTCATATGCAAACCATAGAATACGCCACGACCGATTAATTCCCCTGCCAGAAGCAGAATGAATGATACAGAAAGTAGCGGAACCGCAGGCTGATAACCTTTTAGCTGTGGTGCAATCCACAAGCACAGGGCAACGGCCAAAAGCACAATCCGCCAGGACATCAGCGCACCATAGTCCGGCACCAGCGCTGCGGCCTGCTGCACAGAGCTATGAATAGTCGCCAGCTCTGCGCCCTGCATCACTGACATCACGCCACTCACTACCAGTGCCAGAACAGAAATGGCTGGCAGCAGACGCATCGCCCAGCCATCGACACCAGCCAGACTCAGCAACAGGTAACCCAGTAACGGGCCGCCCATAAACATCGTCAGGAAGAAGCCCATCAGTGTCCAGATGCTGTACCAGGTGGGTACTGTATCGATGCTGTTATACACACGCACCATCATCCAGACAAAGACTACGCCAAGAACCATCGTCACCACCAGCCAAAGCGTACGCAATGCCGGTGAAAGCTTTTTCAGCATTGCCAGCAACCAGCCGATGCCGCCTACAGCAAAAAAGATCGAACCGCTGGCGATTTCGTTACTGAGTGCTGAAGCCCCTACCCGATTGAGCGAGTTAAAAGCGCGCATCGGTGAACCAAGATGAAGCATAGAGGCGATAAAGCCAATGCCCATCAGCACCCATAAACCCAACATGCAGGCGATAACACGCTGCTGGGCTTCTGCTCGCAGGTCGCCTTTGAGCAGCGCCAAAGCCAGAACGATAAAACCACCCGCTACACATTGCCCGAAAACCGTGAAGATCATCAGCGGCCATTCATGCCATCCACTTCCCATCTCACACCTCCTTCGGGTTTGCCAGATAGCCAGTGGTATCCCCGGTTGGGCGGCTATTGGCGTTAGGTTTGATCACAATATTCGGTTTGGTGAAGTGCGCACGCGGCAACGGCGCAACAGCCGCCAGATCGCCGTGTTTTTTACGCAGCTCGTCGATAGGTCCGAAATCCAGCGCCCGTAGCGGGCAAGATTCGACGCAGATCGGTTTTTTACCTTCTGCGACGCGGTCATAGCAACCATCACATTTGGTCATATGACCTTTGGTTGCGTTGTACTGCGGTGCGCCATACGGGCAGGCCATATGGCAGTAACGACAGCCAATACACACATCTTCATCGACAACGACAAAACCATCTTCACGTTTATGCATCGCACCGCTTGGGCAGACTTTGGTACAAGCCGGATCTTCGCAGTGGTTACATGAAATCGACAGATAGTAGGCAAACACGTTCTGGTGCCAGACACCGTTATCTTCCTGCCAGTCGCCACCAGCATATTCATAAATGCGGCGGAAGCTGACTTCTGGCGTCAAATCTTTGTAGTCTTTACAAGCCAGCTCGCAGGTTTTGCAACCGGTGCAACGGCTGGAATCAATAAAAAATCCATACTGGGTTGTCATCGGTTACTCCTTACACCTTTTCAACCTGAACAAGGTTCGTATGTGATGGATTCCCCTTGGCAAGAGGAGACGGACGTTGAGTGGTCAGTACGTTAATACAACCGCCCTTATCGACACGTTTTGTATCCGGGTCATACCAGGCACCTTCACCCAGTGCGACCACACCCGGCATCATTCGTGGCGTCACTTTCGCCTCAATATGAACCTCACCACGATCATTAAAGATCCTGACTTTATCGCCGTTGCTGATACCGCGTTTTTGCGCATCAAGCGGGTTGATCCACATTTCCTGACGGCAAGCTGCTTTCAGCACATCAACGTTGCCGTAAGTTGAGTGAACGCGAGATTTATAGTGGAAACCCGTAAGCTGCAGCGGATACTGTTTGTTCAGCGGATCCTGATAACTTTCAAAGCCCGGCGTATAGATCGGCAGTGGATCGATCACATCACCTTCTGGCAATTCCCAGGTAGCGGCAATGTCAGCCAGCGCCTGTGAATAGATCTCAATTTTGCCCGATGGCGTGGTCAATGGATTAGCCTGCGGATCTTCACGGAAGGCTTTGTAAGCAACGTGATGCCCTTGCGGATCGCGCTTTTTAAAGATCCCCTGCTTACGGAACTCTTCAAACGTTGGCAGTTCAGGAATCGCTTCCCGCGACTGGGCATACAGATGCCGCATCCACTCTTCCTGAGTACGACCTTCAGTAAACTGTTGTTCGACGCCAAGACGTTTTGCCAGTTCGCTGGTCATCTCATAGATAGTCTTACATTCAAAGCGCGGTTTAATGACCTGATCATTGAAAATAACGTAAGACATATTCCCGCAGGATGCATCCAGTGCAAAGTCCATCTGTTCGGAAGCGGTGCAGTCAGGCAGCAAGATGTCAGCATATTTCGCCGATGAGGTCATGTGGCAGTCGATAACCACAATCAGCTCGCACTTCTTATCATCCTGAAGGATTTCATGGGTACGGTTGATTTCAGAATGCTGATTAATCAGGCAGTTACCGGCATAGTTCCAGATCATTTTGATCGGCACATCCAGCTTATCTTTCCCGCGCACACCATCACGCAGCGCCGTCATTTCCGGGCCACGTTCAATGGCATCGGTCCACATAAACATAGAAATGCTGGTCTGGATCGGGTTTTCGAGAGTCGGCATACGGACAAACGGTAAGCTGTATGAACCTTCGCGCGCGCCGCTGTTCCCCCCGTTAATACCAACGTTACCGGTCAGAATCGCCAGCATCGAGATAGCACGGGTTGCGATTTCACCGTTAGCATGACGCTGCGGGCCCCATCCCTGGCTGATAAACGCCGGTTTGGTACTGCCGATTTCACGAGCCAGTTTGATGATTTTGTCTGCCGGAACACCGGTGATTTGCGAGGCCCATTCCGGTGTTTTAGCCACGCCATCGGGTCCTTCACCCAGAATATAAGCTTTATAGTGACCATTTTTCGGCGCACTGGCTGGCAGGGTTTTCTCGTCGTAGCCAACGCAATATTTATCGAGGAATTCCTGATCTACCAGGTTTTCGGTGATCATGACATACGCCAGACCGTTAACCAGTGCGGCATCTGTTCCCGGACGAATAGGGATCCACTCATCTTCACGCCCGGCACCGGTGTCGGTATAGCGCGGATCGATGATGATCATGCGAGCATTAGATTTCTGGCGCGCCTGTTCAAGATAGTAAGTCACCCCACCGCCACTCATTCGCGTTTCGCCAGGGTTATTACCAAACAGCACTACCAGTTTACTGTTTTCGATATCCGACGGGCTGTTACCATCTGCCCAGCCGCCGTAGGTATAGTTCAGACCTTCCGCAATTTGCGCGGAGGAGTAGTCGCCATAATGGTTCAGATAACCGCCGCAGCAGTTCATTAGCCGCGCGACCAGGGTATTTCCCGGCGGCCACGAGCGGGTCATGGTGCCGCCCAGCGTACCGGTGCCATAGTTCAGATAGATAGACTCGTTGCCGTACTCTTTGATCAGGCGCTGCATTTTGGTCGCGATGATGTCGTAGGCTTCTTCCCAGCTAATGCGCTCGAATTTGCCTTCACCGCGCGCCCCGACTCGTTTCATCGGATATTTCAGGCGGTCCGGATTGTAGACACGGCGACGCATGGAACGCCCACGCAGACAGGCGCGAACCTGGTGCAGGCCGTCGTAATTGTCATCGCCGGTATTGTCCGTTTCGACATATTTGATTTCACCGTCCACTACGTGCATACGTAGCGGGCAGCGACTACCACAGTTAACTGTACAGGCGCTCCAGATAACCTTTTCGTCTGATTTTGTTGGAATAGCGCTATCGACAGCGTGCGCAATCCGACTAAAAGGTAATGTTAATGCGCTGCTGGCCATTGCCAGGCCGCCGATCGCTGTCGTTTTTACCAAACCACGGCGACTCACCTCAGCAGCCAATACCGCATCAGGGATTTTCGTTTTCATAATGGCTCACTCAAGCTTGCTCACGATTGATTCCAGTAACAAACCGTATTGTGTAATTATTTCTATAGCAGATCGCTATATAGGCTTGTATACATCGAATAATTTGAAAATCAAAGAGATAGGTAGATTTTCACTCGAAAGTAGTATTACTTGTAAGTGAGGAGTAATTATTGTTCGGTATCAAAGGGAGACAAAAAAAGCGCCCGCAGGCGCTTTTTAGATTCAGAAAAATTGGGTATTAGCCAATATATTCCAGTCCGTTCATATACGGACGCAGAACTTCTGGTACTTCAATACGACCATCAGCCTGCTGATAGTTTTCCATTACTGCAACCAGCGTACGACCAACAGCAAGACCAGAACCGTTCAGGGTATGAACCAGACGGGTTTTCTTGTCCGACTTGCTACGGCAACGTGCCTGCATACGACGTGCCTGGAAATCCCAAACGTTGGAGCAGGAAGAGATCTCGCGGTAGGTGTTCTGTGCCGGGATCCATACTTCCAGGTCGTAAGTTTTGCAAGCGCCAAAGCCCATGTCGCCGGTACAAAGGATGATTTTACGGTACGGCAGGCCCAGCAGCTGCAGGACTTTTTCCGCATGACCGGTCATCTCTTCCAGCGCCGCCATTGAGTCTTCCGGGCGCACGATCTGCACCATTTCAACTTTGTCGAACTGGTGCATACGGATCAGACCACGAGTGTCACGACCATATGAACCAGCTTCAGAACGGAAACATGGGGTGTGGGCGGTCATCTTAATTGGCAGATCATCTTCATCGATGATTTCACCGCGTACCAGGTTGGTCAGCGGAACTTCTGCCGTTGGGATCAGCGCATAGTTACTGGTGTCTGCTTCTTCTTCCAGCGGACGAGTATGGAACAGATCGCCAGCAAATTTCGGCAGCTGACCCGTACCGTACAGCGTGTCCTGGTTAACCAGGTACGGAACATAGTTCTCACTGTAGCCATGCTGTTCGGTATGCAGATCCAGCATAAACTGCGACAGTGCGCGGTGCATGCGAGCAATCTGCCCTTTCATTACCACAAAGCGGGAACCAGTCAACTTAACTGCGGCTGCAAAGTCGAGGCCAGAGTGCATTTCACCCAGCGTCACATGGTCACGAACTTCAAAGTCAAACTCACGCGGGGTGCCCCAGCGACTGACTTCAACGTTGTCATTTTCGTCTTTACCTACCGGCACTTCATCTGCAGGCAGGTTAGGGATGGTTAGCGCGATATCGCGAATTTCAGCCTGTAAAGCATCCAGCTCGGCTTTTGCTGCATCCAGCTCTTCGCCCAGTTTGTTCACTTCCAGACGTAAAGGCTCGATATCTTCCCCGCGCGCTTTCGCCTGGCCAATGGATTTCGATCGGGAGTTACGCTCCGCTTGCAGGTTTTCCGTTTTGACCTGCAATACTTTACGACGCTCCTCAAGAGCGCCCAGCTTATCTACATCCAGCTTAAAGCCCCGGCGTGCCAGTTTTTCAGCGACTGCGTCTGGCTCATTACGCAGCAGATTGGGATCGAGCATGCTTATCCTGTGCTTATCGAATTAAATGGGAGATGTGGCCACAGCCTGCGACCACAGGGATACATTAACAACATTACCGCAACGATAACATTAACGGTAGCGTTTTATGGGGCTATTTTGATCCTGTTCAGCCAGCCAGGCGAGCTTTTCGCCAATCTTGCCTTCAAGGCCCCTGTTTGTCGGGAAATAATAGCGTGTTTGTGCTATTTCCGGCGGGAAGTAAACCTCACCGGCAGCATAAGCGTTTGCTTCATCATGAGCGTAACGATATTCCTGCCCGTAGCCCATTTCCTTCATTAATTTCGTCGGCGCATTACGCAAATGAACCGGCACGTCATAATCCGGACGTTCGCGAGCATCGGCCAGCGCGGCTTTAAACGCAGTGTAGACAGCGTTGCTTTTTGGCGCACAGGCCAGGTAAACAATCGCCTGAGCAATGGCGCGTTCACCTTCCGCCGGGCCAACGCGAGTAAAGCAATCCCAGGCCGCAATTGCCACCTGCATCGCCCGTGGGTCGGCATTGCCGACATCTTCGGAAGCAATTGCCAGGCAACGACGCGCGACATATAACGGATCGCCACCGGCGGTAATAATTCGCGCATACCAGTAGAGCGCCGCATCGGGTGCGCTACCACGTACCGACTTATGCAGTGCGGAAATCAGATCGTAAAAGCGATCGCCTTTGTTATCAAAGCGGGCGCTACGTTCACCGGCGATTTCGGTCAGTAATTCAGGCTTCAGGACCCGCTTACCGCTATCATCGACTTCGGCCATATCCGCCATCATTTCCAGCGTATTTAACGCCCGGCGCGCGTCGCCATTCACCAGTTCAGCAATGGCGCGTCGTGTTTCATCTGGCAGAACAATATCCTGACCACCATAGCCACGGGTTTTGTCTTCCATCGCCTGAGTTAGTACTTGCTCAATATCCTCTGTACTCAGGGATTTCAACAGATAGACACGGGCACGGGAAAGCAGTGCCGAATTAAGCTCAAACGACGGGTTTTCAGTGGTTGCGCCAATAAAAGTGATGGTGCCGTCTTCAATATGTGGCAGAAATGCATCCTGCTGGCTTTTGTTGAAACGGTGAACTTCGTCAACAAAAAGAATAGTGCGGCGACCTGCATTGCGGTTTTGCCGAGCGCGCTCGATCGCCTCGCGAATCTCTTTCACACCAGAGGTGACGGCAGAAATACGTTCCACATCAGCGTTCGCATAGCGGGCAATCACTTCAGCGAGGGTTGTTTTGCCGGTACCCGGCGGCCCCCAGAGGATCATAGAATGCAGATGCCCGGCTTCGATAGCGCGCGGCAACGGCTTCCCCGCAGCCAGCAAATGTTGCTGGCCGATATACTGTGCTAAATTTTCTGGCCGCATACGCGCGGCCAGAGGTTGAAAAGTATTATCCGAAAAATCGAGCGACAGATTGCTCACTCAGGTGCCTCTACTTACGTTGATCATCTACCGTGACGCCTTGCGGCGGGGTGAAGGTAAATTTCGCTGCATCCACAGCCCCATTTTGCTGGGATTTCAGCTGATAACTGCTGCGCTGATCGTCCTGCTCCACCGCGCTAAACTGATGGATTGTGCCATCACGTCCCACGTTAATGGTGAACTGCTTCAGATTGCCATTGCTGGCTTTCGGCGTCAGAACAAAGTCATCGCCATTCTGTTTGATATTGTACTGCTGCCAGTCGCTGGACTGGTTGCGGGCAATCAGCATAAACGGCGTATTACCGGTGGCATCTTTCAGCCAGGTTGCCGTAGCTTGCTCAACGAACGGGTTATAGAACCACAGTGTTTTACCGTCAGAAACCAGAATGCTTTCATCAGGTTGAGTCATATGCCAGTTGAATAAGTTTGGACGTTTCACCCACAGATCGCCCTGACCTTCCTGCACCGCCGCGCCGCTACCGTCAGTCACTTTCTGTGTGAAGCTGGCGTGGAAGCTGCTGACTTTATCCAGGCGGCTTTTAAGATCGCTTGCGGCATCAGCCCAAACGCTGCTTGCTACTAAGCTTGAGAGTAATGCACAGGTGATGGCAATTTTTTTCATCATTATTCCTCAAATTACGTCACTCCCAATCGGGAGTTCCCTCTACTCTCTATTCCAGGCTAATAATCAGCTTGAGGAAAGAAGAAAATACTGAATTTTCAGTTGATAGAATACCGGATGCGACGCTATCGCGTCTTATCCGGTCTACGTTGCATTAATTAGTCAAATGGCGGTGGGGCCAGCACTTCACGATTACCGTTGTGCCCCTGTTCGCTGACAATCCCCTGCGCTTCCATCTGTTCGATAATACGCGCTGCACGGTTATAACCAATGCGGAACTGACGCTGTACGCCAGAAATTGACGCTTTGCGTTTTTCAGTGACAAACTGCACCGCCTGATCGAACAACGGATCCAGTTCTTCAGCGCCATCGAAACCGCCCACGCCACCTTCGCTTTCACTGTCGGAGGTGATGCCATCAACATACTGTGGGCGACCACGCGCTTTCCAGTCCTGCACCACGGCATGAACTTCCTGATCGCGAACAAAAGCACCATGGACACGTACCGGCAACGTGGAGTTCGGCCCAGAGTAGAGCATATCCCCCATACCCAGCAGTGATTCCGCACCAGCCTGATCAAGAATGGTACGTGAGTCAATCTTACTGGATACGGTAAAGGCGATACGGGTCGGAATATTCGCTTTAATCAGACCAGTAATAACATCAACCGATGGACGCTGCGTTGCCAGTACGAGGTGGATACCCGCGGCACGGGCTTTTTGCGCCAGACGTGCTATCAGCTCTTCCACTTTTTTACCTACCGTCATCATCAGGTCGGCAAATTCGTCCACCAACACCACAATGTATGGTTCTTTTTTCAGCACCGGATGCTGCGCATCCATACTATCACCCGGCTTCCAGTACGGGTCTGGAATCGGACGCATCATGCGATCGGCTTCAGCAATTTTTTCGTTATAACCCGCCAGATTACGCACACCCAGCGCAGACATCAGTTTATAACGACGCTCCATCTCGTTAACACACCAGCGCAGCGCGTTGGCGGCATCTTTCATATCAGTAACAACTTCCGTTAACAGGTGCGGAATGCCTTCATAAACCGAAAGCTCCAGCATTTTCGGGTCGATCATGATGAAACGTACATCTTCTGGCTGTGCTTTATAAAGCATGCTCAGGATCATCGCATTCACCCCGACAGACTTACCGGAACCGGTAGTCCCCGCAACCAACAAGTGCGGCATTTTCGCCAGATCGGCAACCACCGGCTCACCGGCGATATCTTTACCCAGCACCACGGTTAATGGCGACGGATTATCGCGGAATTTGGCGTTATCCAAAACTTCGCGCAGATAAACGGTTTGTCGTTTTTTATTCGGTAACTCCAGACCTACATAGGGTTTGCCAGGAATAACTTCAACGACACGCACCGCCACCGTCGAAAGTGAACGGGCAAGGTCACGTGACAAGTTAGAAATGCGCGCTGCTTTTACGCCCGGTGCCAGGTTCAATTCAAAGCGAGTGATAACTGGCCCCGGAGAGTAATTGACAACATCGGCTTTAATACGGAAATCAGCCAGACGCGCTTCTACCAGGCGCGCCATTTGTTCAAGCGCAAAGGTATCTACCGGCTCCACTTCGCTCGGCGGCGGTGTCAGCAAATCCAGAGAAGGCAGTGGCGTCGTCGGTTTATGCAACGGACGGCTGTCGCCATTACGCATCAACAGCGGATGAAGCAGGGTATCCTGCGGCTGTGGTACAACCGGCTGTTGCGGCTGCTGATACTGCGGCTGCTGTGTAACCGGCTGTTGTGGCTGCTGATATTGCTGCTGCGGTGCAACCGGTTGTTGCGGCTGTTGATATTGCGGCTGCTGATACTGCGGCTGCGGTGCAACCGGTTGTTGCGGCTGCTGATACTGCGGCTGCGGTGCTACCGGTTGTTGCGGCTGCTGATATTGCTGCTGCGGTGCTACCGGTTGTTGCGGCTGCTGTACAGGTTCAACAATTGGCGTAAACAGCGGTTCGTGTGGACCATCATCCAGCAACGCTTTCATTGGCGAAAATTCAAAATCATCCAGCGAGAACGGATTCGCCCCAGCCGGTTGTTCGCCGGAATAACGTTGTTGTTGAGTTTGAGCAAACTGACGAGCCAGTTCTGCCTCTGCCGCAGCATCTGCATCTTCTGTGTTCACGGGCACATCATGTTGATACTGTTCGCCATAGCGTTGCTGCTGCGTCTGGGCGAACTGACGTGCCAGTTCATCCTGCTGCATCGCATCGATTTCATCATCGTTGTACTGATCGCCAGAATCGTACTGATTACGCTGGGCTTCGCGGGCTTTTTCTTCTGCCGCACGCTGTGAGGGCAGCTTAATACCGTAAGACGCCAGTTCACGACGAGTTGGCACGCGGATGCGTTTCGGTCGTGGCAACTGCGGGCCAATCCCCTCTTTGACCTGCGGACGCGGTCCACCGCTATTTGCCAGACTGAAGACTGGCGCGGCAACGGTTGCGGCAGCCCCCGTCGCCAGTGTCGCTTTTTTCACACCAGATGCCAGCGGAGAAACAGCGGCAGCGGCTTCTACTGGAGGTACTGCTGCAACAGAAGGTGCTTTCAGCGAAGATTTGATCGGTTCCGGTTCTTTAACCGGTTCTGGAATCGGTTGATACCAGGCCGCAAGTTGTTCACGTTCACGGGCTCGCTTCTCTTCCACTTCTTCAAAATAGTAAAGCGGCGGACGCGTGGGTTTTGTCTCTTCTACAACGGGTTCAGGCTCCACAACAGGCTGCTGTTCAACGGGTTGCGGCTGTTGGTACAACGGCTCCTGAGCAGCTGGCTGCTGATAAGTTTGCTCCGTCTGGTATGTAGACTGTGGAGCAAAAGTGGATTGCTGCTCTTCGGCTTGCCAGGCGTTACCTGCCACCGGTTGTTCTGGCGCAGGGGCGTAATACGGTTGCTGAACAGGTTGTTCCGCCGCAGGAGCGTAGTAAGGTTGTTGCACAGGTTGTTCAGCCGCAGGCGCATAATACGGCTGCTGTGGCTGTACAGGTTGTTGCAGCGGCTCATTATATTGCACTGCAGGCTGCGCATATTGTGACTGGTGTGGGTAACCTTCCGGTGCAGGTGCAATAACCGGTTCTCCCGTTTGCGGCCCCGGTACAGGCTGCCAGGCTACTGTAGGTTGCGTAGGTGGAACATCAACAGAGGCAACTGGCGGCGTCTGAGTCACAGGTTCAACCGGTGCAGCCCAGCTTTGTGTCGCCGTGGTAGCAGCAGCTGCTACAGCAACAGGTTCGGTAATTGGCGCACCGTTTAATAATGGATCGTATTCGTCATATTCTGGCTGCGTTGCACGATTGCCCGAAAACAGGACGTCGTCAGGGTCAGCAGCCACACCGCGTGCAGTGTAGGTAATCTCTTCTTCATCATCCATCCGCTTACCGGAGAACAGCGCAGCATCTGTTTGCCGCCCCATCGGATTAATGAATTTTTCCGCCAACCGTTTACGACGCGCTAGCGCGCCGCGAAGAATACGGGCACGGCGTGATTCATGCTGTTTGCCGTGATTTTCATCTTCATACTCTTCGTCGTCTTCATACTCATCTTCATCGACCCAGGTATCATCGCGACGGGTACGATTACTGGCGAAGGTAAGAATATTTAAAATCCAGCCGCCGAGTTTTTCAGCAATGGTCACCCATGACCAACCGGTGAACAGCGTCAGGCCCGCTGCCCAAACGCAGAGCAGCGCAATAGTTCCCCCGCTACTGTGTAGCAGTGGTTGTAGCGTAGTGCTTAGTAAGCTGCCAATGACGCCACCGGAGGCAAAATACCAGATATCGTCAGCGTTGATTGCCGCCAGACCACAGGAGGTAAGGATGAGCGCCAAAACGCCAATGATGCGTAGCGAAACGGCAAAATAATCAATGTATTCGTCGCTGGACTGATGACGCCAGGCAAACCAACAACCGCCGACAATAATGACGGGAATGGTGTAAGCCATCACGCCAAAAATAAAGAACAGCGTATCTGCCAACCACGCACCGGGCATCCCACCTAAATTATGGATAGGTTCATGCCAGGCCGTTTGCGACCAGCTGGGGTCCGAAGGGTTAAAGCTTAGTAAGGCAGCCATCAACCAGACGGCAAACAGGACAATAAGGATCAGCAACGCCTCCAGAAGACGGCGGCCGCTACTTAACTTTGTCAATGTGACTTCTTTGTCTTCAGTGTATTCCTGGCTCAAGAAAGGCTCTCCAGGTTACAGGCTTTTCCTGCCCGATGCTAAAACGGACAACAGTACCAGGTTACCCCAGTACTGTTGCTGTATGGATTAACAGGAGTGTAATCAAAATACGCCGATTTTGCACCTGTTCCGTGTTAGCGCGTCTTAATAACCAGACGATTACTCTGCTTGACTTCTTCCATAACAACGTATGTCCGTGTGTCATTGACGCCAGGCAGACGCAGCAGGGTTTCCCCCAGTAACTTACGGTAAGCAGACATATCCGGCACGCGTGTTTTCAACAGGTAGTCGAAATCACCGGATACTAAATGACACTCCTGAATTTCTTCAAGTTTTTGTACAGCGGTATTGAATTGTTCAAACACATCCGGTGCGCCACGATTCAGAGTAATCTCAACGAATACCAGAAGTGATGCATCCAGATAATGGGGGTTCAGCAGCGCCGTATAGCCCTGAATAAACCCTTGTCTTTCCAGCCGACGCACACGCTCAAGGCACGGCGTTGGGGAAAGTCCCACACGTTTAGAAAGCTCGACGTTAGAAATACGCCCATCCTTTTGCAACTCATTAAGAATGTTACGATCGATACGGTCGAGATCTTTGCCAGGGCGCTTCTTGCTATCTACCATTATTATTGTCTCTCTGTATTCCTTCCCTACTCCTGTCTGACCCTGAAACATCACTGTTCAGAGTCGCTACCCGTCACGATAGACCGAAATCATGAAGATTCACGGCGCGCAATGCCTGGGTCTACGGTGAGAAGACCGTTGCCTTGTGGCAGCTATCGACATCACGAATGGCGTCTGTCCACGCCATACGTAGATTTCACTAGCACGGTAAACATGGTATTTACATGCATGGTTATGCGCATATAAGAATACTGTTTTTTTTCTTCCTCGAATGTTTTCGCAAAACACCAGGGGATTGTCAAAGCAAAACATCGATTTTTAGTACAACATGCCAGATATTCATTAACAGGGGCGTTTATTCATCATTTAATCGGCTTATAAAGCGGGAAATTTAAGTAGCAGAGGTGATAATGACGGGAGAATTTGACCTGCTTATCGATGCTGCCGATTGCACAAATTGTTAACAAAATCGTCATACTCTTTTTTTACGTCTGTAAATTCCCTACAATCCTGCCATTGTCTGCCAACAACTATGGGGATCTCATGGGCACGACCAAACACAGTAAACTGCTTATCCTGGGTTCAGGCCCAGCGGGATACACCGCTGCTGTCTACGCGGCGCGCGCCAACCTGCAACCTGTGCTGATTACCGGCATGGAAAAAGGCGGCCAACTGACCACCACCACGGAAGTGGAAAACTGGCCTGGCGATCCAAACGATCTGACCGGTCCGTTATTAATGGAGCGCATGCACGAACATGCCACCAAATTTGAAACTGAAATCATCTTTGATCACATCAACAAAGTTGATTTGCAGAATCGTCCGTTCCGTCTGACTGGCGATAGCGGCGAATACACTTGCGACGCGCTGATTATTGCCACCGGAGCTTCTGCACGCTATCTCGGCCTGCCCTCTGAAGAAGCCTTTAAAGGCCGTGGAGTTTCTGCTTGTGCAACCTGCGACGGTTTCTTCTATCGCAACCAGAAAGTTGCGGTCATCGGCGGCGGCAATACCGCGGTTGAAGAGGCGCTGTATCTGTCTAACATCGCTTCGGAAGTTCATCTGATTCACCGCCGAGATGGTTTCCGTGCGGAAAAAATCCTCATTAAGCGTCTGATGGATAAAGTGGAGAACGGCAACATTATTCTGCACACCAACCGTACGCTGGAAGAAGTGACCGGCGATCAGATGGGTGTCACTGGCGTTCGTCTGCGCGATACGCAAAACAGCGATAACATCGAGTCACTCGACGTTGCCGGTCTGTTTGTTGCTATCGGTCACAGCCCGAATACTGCCATTTTCGAAGGGCAGCTGGAACTGGAAAACGGCTACATCAAAGTACAGTCGGGTATTCATGGTAATGCCACCCAGACCAGCATCCCTGGCGTCTTTGCCGCAGGCGACGTGATGGATCACATTTATCGCCAGGCCATTACATCTGCTGGTACAGGCTGCATGGCAGCTCTTGATGCGGAACGCTACCTCGACGGTTTAGCTGACGCAAAATAATTTTACAAATCAGTAACAAAAGTAAAGAAGGCGACACCATGCGACTATGGGTCGCCTTTATTTTTTCCCCGTTGTAACATTGCTCTGCAAATAATTCTGATAACTCACCTGCTAAGCGTGCAATGAATAAATCCCGTCAAAAAGAATTAACCCGCTGGTTAAAACAGCAAAGCGTCATCTCCCAACGTTGGCTGAATATTTCTCGTCTGCTGGGCTTTGTGAGCGGCATATTGATCATTGCCCAGGCCTGGTTCATGGCGCGAATTCTGCAACATATGATTATGGAGAATATTCCCCGTGAAGCCCTGCTGCTTCCCTTTACGTTACTGTTTCTGACCTTTGTACTGCGCGCATGGGTGGTCTGGTTACGCGAACGGGTGGGTTATCACGCCGGGCAGCATATCCGCTTTGCCATCCGCCGTCAGGTTCTCGACCGTCTGCAACAAGCAGGGCCAGCGTGGATTCAGGGTAAACCAGCGGGGAGCTGGGCGACGCTGGTACTCGAGCAAATTGACGATATGCATGATTACTATGCACGCTACCTGCCGCAAATGGCGCTGGCAGTGTCGGTGCCGCTGCTGATTGTGGTGGCTATCTTCCCCTCTAACTGGGCCGCGGCGCTCATTCTGCTGGGCACTGCACCGCTAATTCCGTTATTTATGGCGCTGGTTGGAATGGGGGCTGCCGATGCTAACCGACGTAACTTTCTCGCTCTTGCTCGCTTAAGTGGGCATTTCCTCGATCGCCTGCGCGGCATGGAAACATTGCGTATTTTTGGTCGTGGTGAAGCTGAAATTGAAAGTATTCGTTCTGCTTCGGAAGATTTCCGCCAACGGACAATGGAAGTGCTACGGCTGGCGTTTTTATCCTCCGGCATTCTCGAATTTTTTACCTCGCTGTCGATTGCTCTGGTGGCGGTCTACTTTGGTTTTTCCTACCTCGGCGAGCTGGATTTTGGTCACTACGATACTGGCGTGACGCTGGCTGCGGGTTTTCTGGCCCTGATCCTTGCGCCAGAGTTTTTCCAGCCATTACGCGATCTCGGTACGTTTTATCATGCTAAAGCCCAGGCTGTTGGTGCAGCTGACAGTTTGAAAACGTTTATGGAAACCCCGCTCGCCCATCCGCAGCGCGGTGAGGCGGAATTAGCATCGACCGATCCGGTGACCATTGAAGCCGAGGATCTGTTTATCACGTCGCCGGAAGGTAAAACGCTGGCCGGACCGCTGAATTTTACTTTGCCAGCAGGCCAACGAGCAGTGTTGGTTGGTCGCAGCGGTTCAGGTAAAAGTTCACTGCTGAACGCGCTTTCTGGTTTTCTCTCATATCAGGGATCGCTACGAATCAACGGGATAGAATTACGCGATTTATCACCGGAATCATGGCGTAAACATCTCTCCTGGGTTGGGCAAAACCCACAATTACCGGCAGCAACATTACGGGATAACGTACTACTGGCGCGACCTGATGCCAGCGAACAAGAGTTACAAACAGCGCTGGATAACGCCTGGGTCAGTGAGTTTCTACCGCTCCTGCCGCAAGGGGTTGATACGCCTGTTGGCGACCAGGCTGCCCGCCTTTCCGTGGGGCAGGCGCAGCGCGTGGCGGTGGCCCGTGCGTTACTAAATCCCTGTTCGCTATTACTGTTGGATGAACCCGCTGCCAGCCTTGATGCTCACAGTGAACAGCGCGTAATGGAGGCGCTGAATGCCGCCTCTCTGCGCCAGACAACGTTAATGGTCACCCACCAGTTAGAAGATCTTGCTGACTGGGATGTCATTTGGGTAATGCAGGATGGTCAGATTATTGAGCAAGGACGTTACGCGGAATTAAGTGTGGCTGGCGGCCCATTCGCCACATTACTGGCCCATCGTCAGGAGGAGATTTAAATGCGCGCTTTGCTACCCTATCTGGCACTGTATAAACGTCATAAATGGATGTTAAGTCTTGGTATCGTGCTGGCAATTGTCACGCTGCTCGCCAGTATCGGTCTGTTGACACTTTCGGGCTGGTTCCTCTCCGCCTCAGCGGTTGCGGGGGTTGCCGGACTGTACAGCTTCAACTATATGCTACCCGCTGCGGGCGTGCGTGGCGCAGCAATCACCCGTACTGCCGGGCGTTATTTTGAACGTCTGATAAGTCACGACGCGACTTTCCGCGTGTTGCAGCATCTGCGCATATACACCTTCAGCAAATTGCTGCCCCTCTCCCCTGCCGGACTGGCGCGCTATCGTCAGGGCGAATTACTCAACCGCGTGGTGGCGGATGTTGATACGCTCGATCATCTTTACCTGCGCGTTATCTCGCCGCTGGTGGGCGCTTTTGTGGTGATTATGGTGGTGACAATCGGGTTAAGTTTCCTTGATTTCACCCTCGCCTTTACGCTGGGCGGCATTATGTTACTGACGCTTTTCCTGATGCCACCGCTGTTTTATCGTGCGGGAAAAAGCACCGGGCAAAATCTGACTCATCTTCGCGGGCAGTATCGCCAACAACTGACGGCCTGGCTGCAAGGGCAAGCTGAGCTGACCATTTTTGGTGCCAGCGATCGTTATCGCACGCAATTAGAGAATACCGAAATTCAGTGGCTGGAAGCGCAACGCCGTCAATCTGAACTGACCGCATTGTCGCAAGCGATAATGCTGCTCATTGGCGCGTTAGCGGTGATCCTGATGCTGTGGATGGCGTCCGGCGGCGTTGGCGGCAATGCTCAACCCGGCGCGTTAATTGCCCTGTTTGTCTTCTGCGCGTTAGCCGCGTTTGAAGCGCTGGCACCAGTAACGGGTGCATTTCAGCATCTGGGGCAAGTCATTGCCTCTGCCGTACGGATCACTGATTTAACGGATCAAAAACCGGAAGTCACCTTCCCTGATACCCAAACTCGTGTTGCCGATCGCGTTTCGCTGACATTACGGGATGTTCAGTTCACTTATCCGGAGCAATCCCAACAGGCACTTAAAGGGATTTATCTTCAGGTAAACGCCGGGGAACATATTGCGATTCTCGGGCGAACCGGATGCGGCAAATCAACACTGTTACAACTGCTGACCCGCGCATGGGACCCGCAACAGGGCGAGATTTTGCTTAACGATAGTCCCATAGCCAGCCTGAATGAAGCGGCTCTACGACAGACCATCAGCGTTGTTCCCCAGCGAGTGCATCTGTTTAGCGCCACGCTGCGTGATAATCTGTTACTCGCCTCGCCTGGTAGTAGTGATGAGGCTCTGGCGGAGATCTTGCGTCGCGTTGGTCTGGAGAAGCTGCTCGAGGATGCAGGTCTCAACAGTTGGTTAGGTGAAGGCGGACGCCAGCTCTCCGGTGGTGAACTGCGCCGTCTGGCTATCGCCCGTGCGCTGTTACATGATGCGCCGCTGGTATTGCTGGATGAACCTACAGAAGGCTTAGATGCCACAACCGAAAGTCAGATCCTTGAATTGCTTGCAGAAATGATGTGCGAGAAAACGGTGTTAATGGTCACCCATCGACTTCGCGGACTCTCTCGTTTCCAACAAATAATAGTGATGGACAACGGGCAAATTATTGAGCAAGGTACTCACGCAGAACTGCTTGCCAGACAGGGGCGTTATTACCAGTTTAAGCAGGGTTTGTAAGCTATTATTGAACGATCCGACTTGCGTGGAGTTTTGCGGTCATGCGCCTGGTTCAGCTTTCTCGCCATTCAATAGCCTTCCCTTCCCCGGAAGGCGCATTACGTGAGCCTAACGGCCTGCTGGCACTGGGGGGCGATCTTAGCCCTGCGCGCCTATTAATGGCTTATCAGCGTGGTATTTTCCCGTGGTTTTCTCCAGGCGACCCCATCCTCTGGTGGTCGCCCGATCCCCGCGCGGTGCTATGGCCAGAATCACTGCATATCAGCCGTAGTATGAAACGATTTCATAAACGCTCGCCCTATCGTGTCACGATGAATTACGCCTTTGGTCAGGTCATTGAAGGCTGTGCCAGCGATCGCGAAGAAGGAACCTGGATCACGCGTGGCGTGGTCGAAGCCTACCATCGTCTTCACGAACTCGGTCATGCCCACTCCATCGAAGTCTGGTGTGAAGATGAGCTTGTTGGCGGTATGTACGGTGTGGCCCAGGGAACGCTATTTTGTGGCGAGTCCATGTTCAGCCGGATGGAAAACGCGTCCAAAACGGCGCTACTGGTCTTCTGTGAGGAATTTATTGGTCATGGCGGTAAACTTATCGACTGCCAGGTCCTTAACGATCACACAGCTTCGCTTGGTGCCTGCGAAATTCCCCGCCGGGATTATCTAAATTATCTCAATCAAATGCGCCTCGGACGATTGCCGAATAATTTCTGGGTACCACGGTGCTTGTTTTCACCACAAGAATGAATGTTTTCGGCACATTTCTCCCCAGAGTGTTATAATTGCGGTCGCAGAGTTGGTTACGCTCATTACCCCGCTGCCGATAAGGAATTTTTCGCGTCAGGTAACGCCTATCGTTTATCTCACCGCTCCCTTATACGTTGCGCTTTTGGTGCGGCTTAGCCGTGTGTTTTCGGAGTAATGTGCCGAACCTGTTTGTTGCGATTTAGCGCGCAAATCTTTACTTATTTACAGAACTTCGGCATTATCTTGCCGGTTCAAATTACGGTAGTGATACCCCAGAGGATTAGATGGCCAAAGAAGACAATATTGAAATGCAAGGTACCGTTCTTGAAACGTTGCCTAATACCATGTTCCGCGTAGAGTTAGAAAACGGTCACGTGGTTACTGCACACATCTCCGGTAAAATGCGCAAAAACTACATCCGCATCCTGACGGGCGACAAAGTGACTGTTGAACTGACCCCGTACGACCTGAGCAAAGGCCGCATTGTCTTCCGTAGTCGCTGATTGTTTTACCGCCTGATGGGCGAAGAGAAAGAACGAGTAAAAGGTCGGTTTAACCGGCCTTTTTATTTTGTGATATGTATGAAGTACTTTGGAAGTATAAGTCCATAACTTGTCTCGATGTAGATATACTGCACAACTTGTTTACAGTATGAGCAAACAATAATTATCATTAAAATTCTTCTTGACCGTTTTACTCCAACTCCCTATAGTAGCGCCCCGTTGCCACCCATGAGGTTTGGTAGCAAAACAATTTGGTGAGGTGTCCGAGTGGCTGAAGGAGCACGCCTGGAAAGTGTGTATACGGCAACGTATCGGGGGTTCGAATCCCCCCCTCACCGCCATATTCAAAGAAGAGCTCGTACGAAAGTACGAGTTTTTTTCGCATTTTATCTGCCTGTACGGCAGTGAACGCCAACTTTCACAGCCTTTGCAAGATTGTTCCTTTCTAAGCTGCCTGTACGGCAGTGAACTCAAATACTACACGTTTAGTCCGTTGTTAATAAAGCAAAACCATCTCATTTTCCTGCTGTCACCCTTTTTTATCCTTACCTTTTCCAGCAGCACTAATTATCAACAACTTACCTTCACCTCCAAAAATAGGGTTTTCACCGTTCCACCCCATAAATAAAAAGTCCGCAACCTCTTTCGAGATTACGGACTTGACCAACCTACCTGACAATCAGATTAATGCGCTGCTTCCGCCTTGTGCTTTTGTGCACTCTGGAATCCGTAAGTCAGCTCATTTTTCTCTTTATCCAGCGCGACGGTGACCTGACCGCCGTCCACCAGCGAACCAAACAGCAGTTCGTTGGCGAGCGGTTTTTTCAGGTTGTCCTGGATGACACGCGCCATCGGACGAGCGCCCATTGCCCGGTCGTAACCTTTCTCGGCCAGCCAGTTACGCGCTTCCTGGCTCACTTCCAGAGAAACACCTTTCTGATCCAACTGAACCTGCAACTCGACGATGAATTTATCCACCACCTGATGGATCACGTCGGTTGACAGATGATCGAACCAGATAATGTTGTCGAGACGGTTACGGAATTCCGGTGTAAAGATCTTCTTGATCTCTTCCATCGCATCGGTGCTGTTATCCTGGTGGATAAGACCAATGGATTTGCGCTCGGTTTCACGTACCCCCGCGTTAGTGGTCATCACCAGCACCACGTTACGGAAGTCCGCTTTGCGTCCGTTGTTATCGGTCAGCGTACCGTTATCCATCACCTGCAAGAGGATGTTGAACACGTCCGGGTGCGCTTTCTCGATTTCGTCCAGCAGCAGCACCGCATGTGGATGCTTGATGACCGCATCAGTCAGCAAACCGCCCTGATCAAAACCAACGTATCCCGGAGGCGCACCAATCAGACGGCTGACGGTATGGCGTTCCATATACTCAGACATATCAAAGCGCAGAAGCTCAATGCCCAACGCTTTCGAAAGCTGTACCGTCACCTCTGTTTTCCCGACCCCAGTAGGGCCGGCAAACAGGAACGAACCGACCGGTTTATGTTCGTGACCTAAACCTGCACGCGCCATCTTAATGGCTTCAGTCAGCGCCTCAATGGCTTTATCCTGACCGAAGACCAGCATTTTCAGGCGATCGCCGAGGTTTTTCAGGGTATCGCGGTCACTCTGAGAAACACTCTTCTCTGGAATGCGTGCAATACGGGCCACCACGGATTCAATATCCGCCACATTAACGGTTTTCTTGCGTTTGCTTACCGGCATCAGACGTGCGCGAGCGCCCGCTTCGTCGATAACATCAATCGCTTTATCCGGCAGATGACGATCGTTAATGTATTTCACCGCCAGCTCTACCGCAGCACGCACCGCTTTTGCGGTATAACGCACGTCGTGGTGCGCTTCATACTTCGGTTTCAGGCCATTGATGATTTGAACAGTTTCTTCGATTGACGGTTCAGTAATATCAATTTTCTGGAAGCGACGCGCCAGAGCACGGTCTTTCTCGAAAATGTTGCTGAACTCCTGATAGGTTGTCGAACCAATTACGCGGATTTTACCGCTGGAGAGCAACGGTTTAATCAGGTTAGCCGCATCGACCTGGCCACCAGACGCTGCACCCGCACCGATAATGGTGTGGATCTCATCAATAAACAGGATGCTGTTAGTGTCTTGCTCCAGCTGCTTGAGCAACGCTTTAAAACGTTTTTCAAAGTCGCCGCGATATTTTGTGCCCGCTAACAGAGAACCGATATCGAGAGAGTAAATCGTACAGTCAGCCATCACTTCCGGCACATCGCCCTGAACAATTCGCCATGCAAGCCCCTCCGCAATCGCGGTTTTACCGACACCAGACTCCCCCACCAGCAGCGGGTTGTTTTTACGGCGACGGCAGAGAACCTGAATAGCACGCTCCAGCTCCTTCTCACGACCAATCAGTGGGTCGATTCCGCCCACTCGCGCAAGCTGATTCAGGTTCGTCGTGAAATTCTCCATACGTTCCTCCCCACCAGCTTGTTCTTCGCTGTTTGGCTGGCTGCCAGGATCAGAAGACTGTGTCGGCTCGTCTTTACGCGTGCCATGAGAGATAAAGTTCACCACATCGAGACGGCTGACTTCATGTTTGCGCAACAGATATGCCGCCTGCGACTCCTGTTCGCTAAAGATAGCGACCAGAACGTTTGCACCGGTAACCTCATTGCGACCGGAGGACTGGACATGGAAGACCGCACGTTGCAGTACACGCTGAAAACTCAGCGTCGGCTGTGTGTCGCGCTCCTCTTCACTGGCAGGCAGAACGGGTGTGGTTTGTTCAATAAAGGCTTCCAGTTCCTGACGGAGCGCAACCAAATCCACAGAACACGCTTCCAGCGCCTCCCGGGCAGATGGGTTACTGAGCAGCGCCAGTAACAAGTGCTCGACGGTCATAAACTCATGACGGTGCTCGCGCGCTCTGGCGAAAGCCATATTTAAACTGAGTTCCAGTTCTTGATTGAGCATAGGCACCTCCCCCAATTTTTATGCCTGCATTCAGGCTTTTTCTAGCGTACACAGCAATGGATGCTCATTCTCCCTCGCGTACTTGTTCACCATCGCCACTTTGGTTTCTGCAACCTCAGCGGTAAAGACTCCGCAAATGGCCTTCCCCTGGTAGTGAACAGCGAGCATCAATTGCGTTGCACGTTCTACATCATAAGAAAAGAATTTTTGTAACACGTCAATAACAAACTCCATCGGAGTATAATCATCATTGACTAATATCACTTTATACATAGATGGCGGTTTTAGCGCGTCGCGAACTTTTTCTTCCGCCAGTTGATCAAAGTCCAGCCAGTCGTTCGTTTTACCCATTGTCAGTTATCATCTTCGGTTACGGTTATCGGCAGAACGCCCTGCCGCTGACAAGAGCTTATTTGCCTGACCAATTTACTCCACATGATAGATAACTATCATCTATCGTTAGCATCAGCGACATCTGTCACATTCCTGTCAATAGCGTTAACTGCTTCAAATTTTTGATTCATACCTGCCCCCTGGCCCCTGTCAAATGCTTGACGGCTCGCCCTAATTCTCTAAATTGTATTTCTAGAGTTGGCGAGGTTTTGAACAGCCCCCTCTCTGACCCCGGTTTATTCCATCTTACTTGTATAAGATTTGCGAAGGATGTCGAAGCATGGAAAAGGGTACTGTTAAGTGGTTCAACAATGCCAAAGGGTTTGGTTTCATCTGCCCTGAAGGCGGCGGCGAAGATATTTTCGCTCATTATTCTACCATTCAGATGGATGGTTACAGAACGCTAAAAGCTGGACAATCCGTTCAGTTTGATGTCCACCAGGGGCCAAAAGGCAATCACGCCAGTGTTATTGTGCCCGTCGAAGTAGAAGCGGCAGTCGCATAGCTCTTCTGTCTCATTGTGTACATCCTAAAGGCAAAATGCCAGCCCGATCGGCTGGCATTTTTATCTCAAAAATTACTCTCGTGCCAGAGCATCTACTGGATCCAGTCGTGCCGCATTTCGTGCGGGTAACCAGCCAAATAAAATCCCGGTGACCGTCGAGCAGAGAAACGCCAGCAGCAGCGCCAACGGTGAAAAACCAATCTCCCAGCCGGGTAAGAAAAGCTGTAAGGTGAAAGCAATTAACAGTGACAGTGTTATTCCCAACGCGCCACCGACCAGGCAAACCAGTACGGCTTCGATCAGGAACTGTTGCAAAACATCGCTTGCTCGCGCACCTACAGCCATGCGAATGCCAATTTCCCGCGTCCGCTCGGTCACTGACACCAGCATAATATTCATTACACCAATACCGCCCACTACCAGCGAAATCACCGCCACCAGCGTCAGAAACAGTTGTAAAGTACGTGTGGTCTTTTCAACGGTTTTCAAGACGCCGTCCATGTTCCAGGTAAAGAAATCCTTCTTACCGTGGCGCAGTGAAAGTAAACGCGTGAGTTGCTGTTCCGCCTCGGCGCTGTCAAATCCTTCTTTCACCCTGACAGTAATGGAGTTAAGCCACGACTGGCCCATAACTCGCCCGGACATCGTGCTGTAAGGTAGCCAGACACGCAGCACTTTACTGCTACCAAACATCGACTGTTTTTCTTCCGCCACACCAATGACTCTGGCGGGCATATTGCCGACCAGAATCACCTCGCCAACCACATCTGCTTTATGGGGGAAAAGCTGGCGGCGAGTATTACTGTCGAGAACCACGACCTGGGCACGACCGTTCAGCTGCTCCTGATTAAAGGTGTTTCCTTCACTGAAGGTCATGCCATAGACATTAAAATAATCGCCGCTCACGCCATTGGCACTGGCAGCAACATCAACATTGTTATAACGCAGGCGCAGGTTTTGCGAGACGGCAGGTGTGGCTGAAGCGACCCACGGTTGTTTTTGGATGGCGATTAAGTCATCGTACTTCAGCGCCTGCTGATATTGCGGATCGTCATCGCCAAAATCTTTCCCGGGATAGACATCAATAGTATTCGTACCAATAGAACGAATATCCGCCAGTACCATTTGTTTGGCGGCGTCGCCCACCACGACAATGGAAACCACCGACGCAATACCGATTATAATCCCCAGCATGGTCAGTAAAGTACGCATTTTATTCGCTGCCAGCGCCCGCCATGCCATCGTCAGCGCCTCGTTAAAACCGCTGACAAACTGCCGCCAGCCAGACGCCGTGTTGACAACAGGTTCCGTCCCGCCAGTAGCATTCACTTTTTCAACGGCGGGAGGATTGTGCACAATTTCGCCGTCGCGAATTTCGATCACCCGCTCGGCCTGAGCAGCAACCTGCGGATCGTGGGTGACGATAATCACCGTATGCCCGCGATCGCGCAGCTGATGCAAGATCGCCATCACCTCTTCGCCAGAATGGCTGTCCAGTGCGCCGGTCGGTTCATCGGCAAGAATTACCTGACCGCCGTTCATCAATGCCCGCGCGATGCTGACGCGCTGTTGCTGGCCACCCGAAAGCTGTGCCGGGTAATACTCTGTACGGTCTTCCAGCCCCAGTCGTTGCAGTAACTCCTGGGCGCGAAGCAGCCGCTGTTTCCGCTCAAGACCGGCATAGACGGCGGGTACTTCAACGTTTTGCTCGGCGGTTAAATGCGAAAGCAAATGGTAACGCTGGAAAATAAAGCCGAAATGCTCGCGGCGCAGTTGCGCCAGCGCATCGGCGTCCAGCGTGGCAACATCCTGACCGGCGACGCGATAGGTGCCGCTGGTGGCCTTATCCAGGCAGCCGAGAATATTCATCAGGGTCGATTTACCGGAACCCGAAGCGCCGACAATCGCCACCATCTCACCGGCATAAATATCGAGGCTGATGCCCTTCAGCACCTCAACCTGCTCATCACCGGCAGGATAGCTGCGACGAATATCCTTTAATTCGAGCAAGGGCGTCATTGCGCAGCTCCTGGTTTGGCCTCACCAATCACCACTTCATCGCCCGCTTCCAGCCCTTTGACAATCTCAACATCGGTATCGTTACGTGCGCCAATCGTCACTTCACGCTCGCGTGTTTCACCATTACGCAACAATTTGACTTTATAACGATTATCGCCAACCGGATCGCCTAACGCCGACAGAGGGATCGTCAGCACATTTTTCACATCGGTGAGCTGAATATGCACTTGCGCGGTCATATCCAGCCGCAGTAAACCATTGGGGTTGGGTACTTCAAAACGGGCGTAATAGAAAATAGCGTCGTTAATCTTTTCCGGCGTCGGTAGCACATCCTTGATTTGCCCCTCGTAGCGCGTCAGTGGATCGCCAAGCACCGTAAACCAGGCTTTTTGCCCCGGCTTCAGGTGGATTACATCCGCTTCAGAAACCTGCGCTTTTACCAGCATGGTGCTCATATCTGCCAGCGTCAGAATGTTCGGTGCTTGTTGTGCGGCAATCACCGTCTGGCCTTGCAGAGTGGTGATTTGCGTGACTTCCCCGGCCATCGGGGCAACGATGCGGGTGTAATCGAGATTGGTTTTAGCCGTATCGAGAGAGGCCTGATTGCGCTTGATTTGCGCGTCAATGGTGCCAATTTGCGCCTGTTTCACAGCCATCTCCGTCGCGGCGTTATCGAGATCCTGCTGTGAAACCGCTTGCGTTTGTGCAAGACGTTGCTGACGGGAATACGTCACCCGCGCCAGTTTCAGCTCCGCTTCCGCCTGCTGCCGCTGCGCGCGTAGCTCCATCAGCGTTGCTTCCACCTCCTTGATCTGGTTTTCAGCCTGTTCAGGATCAATAACCCCTAAAAGCTGGTCTTTTTTTACTTTATCGCCAATCGCCACCGACAGCGTTTTCAACTGACCGCTGACCTGCGCGCCCACGTCAACCTTACGCAGCGCGTCCAGCTTTCCGGTCGCCAGCACGCTTTGCTGTAAATCACCGGGGCGCACAATCAGCGTCTGATAAGTCGGCACGGGTGCGTTAAGAATTCTCCATAACGTAATCAACCCGGCGATGACTATCACCATCGCAATAACGTAACGCTTCTTCACGGTTTTCCGCTTTTTCATAAATATTCTGAATACTCCATATGCCAATCCGGGTCATTAACTTCAACGAAATATCAACAAAACACTAAAATTTACGTTAATAATCACACTATTGATGTTTGGTTAAGATACGCAATGGTTAAATCGACGTCATGTATAACCATTGATTTCATGAATATGTCGCAGCTAACTGAACGGACCTTTACGCCATCTGAATCTCTCAGCAGCCTGTCACTTTTTCTTAGTCTGGCACGAGGACAGTGTCGGCCGGGTAAATTCTGGCATCGCCGTAGTTTTCGCCAGAAATTTTTGCTGCGCTCGTTGATTATGCCGCGTTTAAGCGTTGAGTGGATGAACGAACTTTCCCACTGGCCTAATCTCAATGTGTTGTTAACGCGCCAGCCGCGACTGCCTGTACGTCTGCATCGCCCTTACCTTGCGGCGAATCTTAGCCGTAAGCAATTGCTGGAGGCGTTACGTTACCATTATGCGTTACTCCGCGGGTGTATGTCGGCGGAAGAATTCAGCTTATATTTGAATACCCCCGGGCTGCAACTGGCGAAGCTGGAAGGCAAAAACGGCGAGCAGTTCACGCTTGAGCTGACCATGATGATCTCAATGGATAAAGAAGGTGACAGCACCATCCTGTTCCGCAACAGCGAAGGTATTCCTCTGGCAGAGCTCACTTTTACCCTGTGTGAATATCAGGGGAAAAGGACGATGTTTATTGGCGGACTGCAAGGCGCAAAATGGGAAATTCCACACCAGGAAATCCAGAATGCGACGAAAGCCTGCCACGGGCTATTTCCCAAACGCCTCGTGATGGAAGCGGCCTGTCTGTTTGCCCAACGTTTGCAGGTAGAGCAGATTATTGCCGTCAGCAATGAAACGCATATTTACCGCAGCCTGCGTTATCGCGATAAAGAAGGCAAGATCCATGCCGATTACAACGCTTTCTGGGAATCGGTTGGCGGCGTATGTGATGCTGAACGCCATTACCGCCTTCCAGCACAGATAGCACGAAAAGAGATTGCCGAAATCGCCAGTAAAAAACGGGCTGAATACCGTCGGCGCTATGAGATGCTCGACGCTATTCAGCCACAAATGGCCACGATGTTTTGTAGTTAGTCGGCCCGACCGCGCGCCAGCCACAGCACGCGTGAGAACATTTTTTTCAGCAGCGTCGGTACGGAGTCCACACCACGACGTCCGGCCTCCATTGCCACTTCAATGGCAAGATCGGGTTTGGAAGAGCGATGGATCGCTTTCGAGATAACTTTGCGCAGATTCATCGGTACATTTTCCGGGATTTGCGCCACGCGGTGGAACACATCGGAAAATCCCTGGCGATACATAAAATGTTCCATATCCAGCGCCGGTAACGCCGTTAAATGTTCTCGTTCGGCTTCCCGATCGTTATTCAACAGGCTGCGTACCGTAGCGGCATATTTCTTCCCTGCTTCATCGCCATCGACCAGTACATGCCATTCAATCCCCATTCGCCGGGCAAATTTAACCAGTGGCTTTAGTCCGGACTGGGCAAACTCAATGACCTTGATCCCTTCGGCATCAAAATGATGTCCGCACTGACGCGCCAGTTCATTGATAACCCAGGTTTCCGTTTCCCCTTCCACCAGCAGCCAACAGCGGGCAAACAGCGATGACGGACGGTTAAAACGAATGTGAAAGGAGATGCGTCGGCTATCTTCGGTACTCAAGCCACTCGGTCCCAGACGCCAGGCGGCAACGCGAGAGGACTCTCGTACCAGTCGGCAAACATGCTCTACCGGCGTTAACGAAAGCAACTCTCCCGAGTTGGTAGTAGCGATGCGCTGCAATGGCAGAAGGTTCAACAGATGCCAGGCAACTGAAAGCATAATGGGGTGCAAACGGGTTTCTGGATCTTCGATCAGCAACAATGGACGGGCGTCTTTATCCAGTCGCAATGTGCCTTTTGCCTGCAATAAAGTAGCAAACAGGCCGAGCAAAATAACCCGATACGAGCGCCCTCCAGGTCGGTCAATCATCCGGTTGATGATATCCAGATAGCGCCAGCTTCGTTGCTCATTGCTGGCTCGCCGCCGCATTAAACGATATCGCGCCTGTCCGGCCCCCTGCTCAGAAAAATAATGCTCAAGAAGTTGCACCATTGCGGAAAGTCCCTGACGAATCTGCCCATCAGAGAGATTTTGCGGATGTGAGGATAATTCACGGGCGAGGAAATCGAGCTGGCGCGCGGTGACTTCCACATTGGGGACATTTGGCACCGTGCCGTTACGAATACGGCGCATAAAACGGGCATCACGCAAGCGCAGCACCGGCATTAAACGCACCAGATGACGAGCCTGATCGTTAATATCCTCAACATCAATCGGATGTCCGTCTTTATCGAGAAAACTGCGCAGTGTCATCACGCTGCCGTCTTCCGCACTCTCCCCTTCCAGACGATAAAAAATACGGTGATAACCATCGGTGCATGGCGTCCAGCACGCTTCCAGCGGCCGATAGCGGCGAACCCGATGTCGGCCTGGCAGCGACTCGCGGAAGGTCAAAATAATATGCAGATGATGTTCTCTCCCGTTGATATCTCCCGGCGGGAACCAGAAATCGTCGCGCTCAAAATGGTAGAGTTCTGATTCTGGCGATAGCAGCAGGGTTAAGGCGTCCAGCAAGCTGGATTTACCCCACGCGTTCTCCCCAATCAGGACGTTGTTTTGTTCCAGCATCAACGACAAACGGTTGATACCGCGAAAACCCACAATTTCAACGCGCTCAAGAATCATATCCCCTCCAGAAATATGTGACTTATCCTTTACGCTGGCAGTATAACGGGAAAGGCCATGCTAATACGTGATGACATCACATTTAAGCATGGCAAATGTCTGAAAAATGAGCGAATAATCGCGTTATACTCCCTCTTGCTGACAAGTCTGCAAAAACAACAAAATCAAATAATTAGCATGATAAATTATTTTTTATTACGCCTAAAGGATTAAATCTTTCGCTTGCACTACACTGTCAATCAGACAAATGACTATATGGGGCAACCCGCTGTTGCCTTAAATCAAATTTACTGGATTTATTTATCTGGTGAATGACTTGCCTTCGTTTTTAAAATAGCCGCGCATCATTTCCGTCGTCACTTTTTTACGACGACCCTATAAAACGACCATATTTTTCACAGGGTCAATTTTTAATTGAGGTGGATATGTTCAGAAAATTAGCAGCTGAATGTTTTGGTACTTTCTGGCTTGTTTTTGGCGGCTGTGGTAGTGCCGTACTGGCCGCAGGCTTCCCGGAATTAGGCATTGGTTTTGCCGGCGTGGCGTTGGCGTTCGGTCTGACCGTTCTGACAATGGCCTTTGCTGTTGGTCATATTTCTGGTGGTCATTTTAACCCGGCGGTCACTATTGGTTTATGGGCTGGCGGACGTTTCCCGGCAAAAGAAGTCGTTGGCTACGTAATTGCCCAGGTTGTCGGCGGTATTGTTGCGGCGGCGCTGCTGTATTTAATTGCCAGTGGTAAAACGGGTTTTGACGCGGCAGCCAGCGGTTTTGCTTCTAACGGTTATGGCGAGCATTCACCAGGCGGTTATTCCATGCTTTCCGCGCTGGTAGTTGAACTGGTATTGAGTGCAGGTTTCCTGCTGGTGATCCACGGCGCAACTGACAAATTCGCTCCTGCTGGTTTTGCGCCAATTGCCATTGGTCTGGCCTTAACCCTGATTCACTTAATCAGTATTCCGGTGACTAACACTTCCGTTAACCCGGCGCGCAGTACTGCGGTTGCTATCTTCCAGGGCGGCTGGGCATTAGAACAACTGTGGTTCTTCTGGGTGGTGCCAATTGTCGGCGGTATTATCGGTGGTCTGATTTACCGGACTCTACTGGAAAAACGCGATTAATTAACGCAGAAGGCCTGGCGCAATGTCAGGCCTTTTTTTAAGATGTTGTTATATGTTGATTCATCATCTTGTTGCGCTCCTTTCATGAGCTAAGCCACATATTGCCACTGGCGCAAGGAGCGTGCAGGGGGCGGCCAATCGCCGCCGCCCCCTGCACCCCCGGGCTCTGGCGAACAAAATCGCCGCTGCGCGGTGCCCTCGACTTATCCCTTACGGCTACCGGGTCGGGCGCGAGGTAACATCCCTGTAAAACGCGCCCTCAGCCCACATCCATGTGGGCTGCCCCGGCCTTCAGGGAACGCCTCGGCGATTTTGACGCCACCAACACCGGTGCGGTTTGTAATTAAAGCGCAAGAATATCTTTAAATGAAAATGAATACCCTACCGATCCTTATGCATA
Organism: Escherichia sp. E.sYA108; assembly: GCF_011754335.1. Classification (NCBI taxonomy): domain Bacteria; kingdom Pseudomonadati; phylum Pseudomonadota; class Gammaproteobacteria; order Enterobacterales; family Enterobacteriaceae; genus Escherichia; species Escherichia sp. E.sYA108. Next base: position 3,358,425 of record NZ_JAAQVZ010000001.1, read on the forward strand.
ACATTTCCTTTTAATTGCAACTTTACTCGTCCTTCCGCTTTCAGTAGTGTGTCATCGCGCATTTCGAATCTTCTTTGCAAGGACTGGTTTTTCATGTTTTCTGGGCTGTTAATCATTCTGGTTCCCCTGATTGTGGGTTACCTCATTCCGCTTCGCCAAAAAGCTGCATTAAGAGTTATTAATCAGCTATTAAGTTGGATGGTTTACCTTATTCTCTTTTTTATGGGTATCAGTCTGGCGTTTCTCGATAACCTCGCCAGTAACTTGTTGGCAATTCTGCATTATTCTGCCGTCAGTATTACCGTTATTTTACTGTGTAATATTGCCGCCCTGATGTGGCTGGAGCGCGGCCTGCCATGGCGCAACCACCATCATCAAGAAAAACTCCCGTCGCGTATTGCGATGGCGCTGGAGTCGCTAAAACTGTGCGGCGTAGTAGTGATTGGTTTTGCCATTGGTCTGAGTGGACTGGCTTTCTTACAACACGCGACCGAAGCCAGTGAATACACCTTAATTCTGCTACTTTTCCTCGTCGGTATTCAGTTGCGCAATAATGGCATGACCTTAAAGCAGATTGTCCTTAATCGCCGGGGAATGATTGTCGCCGTGGTGGTGGTTGCCAGTTCATTAATTGGTGGTTTAATTAACGCCTTTATTCTTGATCTTCCCATCAATACCGCGCTGGCAATGGCCTCCGGTTTCGGCTGGTATTCTCTTTCCGGTATTTTATTGACCGAATCCTTTGGTCCGGTAATCGGGAGCGCGGCGTTTTTTAATGATCTGGCCCGTGAGCTGATTGCTATTATGTTAATCCCTGGGCTGATTCGCCGTAGCCGCTCTACTGCACTGGGCTTATGCGGTGCGACGTCGATGGATTTCACCCTGCCCGTTCTTCAACGTACAGGCGGGCTGGATATGGTCCCGGCGGCGATTGTTCACGGTTTTATTCTTAGTCTGTTAGTGCCGATTCTCATCGCCTTTTTCTCTGCATAATACCTCTCTGGCGGTAGATCTCTGCCGCCAAAATTGCGCTAAATCAATCTCCCTTAAAGTTGCATTAAAAATCTCTTTTATCCCCGCGTTAAGCGTCTTAACCTTAAACATGTATATTAAATATAACTTTAAAAGGTGTGATCATGTTTTGTGTGCAATGTGAACAAACTATCCGTACTCCGGCAGGAAACGGCTGCTCATACGCGCAGGGGATGTGTGGCAAAACGGCGGAAACCTCTGACCTTCAGGATTTACTCATCGCGACGCTGCAAGGGCTTTCGGCCTGGGCAGTGAAAGCACGTGAATACGGCATCATCAACCACGATGTAGACAGCTTTGCGCCACGTGCCTTTTTCTCAACCCTGACCAACGTTAACTTCGATTCTCCGCGTATTGTCGGCTACGCTCGTGAAGCGATTGCCCTGCGCGAGGCGCTGAAAGCACAATGCCTGGCTGTAGATGCCAACGCCCGCGTCGATAACCCGATGGCTGACCTGCAACTGGTGAGCGACGATCTCGGCGAGCTGCAACGTCAGGCAGCAGAATTTACCCCTAACAAAGATAAAGCGGCGATTGGCGAAAACATTCTCGGCCTGCGTCTGCTGTGCCTGTATGGCTTGAAAGGTGCGGCGGCCTATATGGAACACGCGCATGTTCTCGGTCAATACGACAACGATATTTATGCCCAGTACCATAAAATCATGGCGTGGCTGGGGACCTGGCCTGCCGATATGAACGCGCTTCTTGAGTGTTCAATGGAAATCGGCCAGATGAATTTCAAAGTGATGAGCATTCTGGATGCAGGCGAAACCGGTAAATACGGTCACCCGACGCCAACCCAGGTCAACGTCAAAGCGACGGCGGGTAAATGCATTCTGATTTCCGGTCACGATCTCAAAGATCTCTACAACCTGCTGGAACAGACCGAAGGCACGGGCGTTAATGTCTACACCCACGGCGAAATGCTGCCTGCGCATGGTTACCCGGAGCTGCGTAAATTCAAGCATCTGGTCGGTAACTACGGCAGCGGCTGGCAGAATCAGCAAGTGGAGTTCGCTCGTTTCCCAGGCCCCATCGTGATGACCTCGAACTGCATCATCGACCCAACCGTAGGCGCTTATGACGATCGTATCTGGACCCGCAGCATCGTTGGCTGGCCGGGTGTGCGTCATCTGGATGGCGAAGATTTCTCTGCGGTCATTGCCCAGGCGCAACAGATGGCGGGCTTCCCGTACAGCGAAATTCCGCACCTGATCACCGTGGGCTTTGGTCGCCAGACACTGCTTGGCGCAGCCGATACGCTGATTGATCTGGTGAGCCGTGAAAAACTGCGTCATATCTTCCTGCTTGGCGGCTGTGACGGCGCACGCGGCGAGCGTCACTACTTCACCGATTTCGCCACCAGCGTGCCGGATGACTGCCTGATCCTGACCCTCGCTTGCGGTAAATATCGCTTTAATAAACTTGAGTTTGGCGATATCGAAGGTCTGCCGCGTCTGGTAGATGCTGGTCAGTGTAACGATGCTTACTCAGCAATTATTCTGGCGGTAACGCTGGCAGAGAAACTGGGCTGTGGGGTGAACGATCTGCCGCTGTCGCTGGTGCTCTCCTGGTTTGAACAGAAAGCGATTGTCATTCTGCTGACGCTGCTTTCTCTGGGTGTGAAAAATATCGTCACCGGCCCAACTGCACCTGGTTTCCTGACACCAGACCTGCTGGCGGTGCTGAACGAGAAATTCGGCCTGCGTTCTATCACCACTGTTGAAGAAGACATGAAGCAACTGTTGAGCGCGTAAGGAGTTTGTCGATGACGATGCCAACGAATCAATGCCCGTGGCGGATGCAGGTTCATCACATTACGCAAGAAACGCCGGATGTGTGGACGATTTCCCTGATTTGCCACGATTACTACCCGTATCGCGCCGGGCAATATGCGCTGGTCAGCGTGCGTAACTCAGCGGAAACGCTGCGTGCTTACACCATTTCCTCCACGCCAGGCGTGAGTGAATACATCACCCTGACCGTGCGGCGGATTGATGACGGTGTCGGCTCTCGGTGGCTGACGCGCGATGTAAAACGCGGTGATTATCTCTGGCTTTCGGACGCGATGGGGGAATTTACCTGCGACGATAAAGCAGAAGATAAATTCCTGTTGCTGGCGGCAGGCTGCGGCGTTACGCCGATTATGTCGATGCGTCGCTGGCTGGCGAAGAACCGTCCACAGGCCGATGTGCAGGTGATCTACAACGTGCGTACGCCGCAGGATGTGATTTTCGCCGATGAGTGGCGTAACTATCCGGTAACGCTGGTGGCGGAAAATAACGTTACCGAAGGCTTTATCGCTGGTCGTCTCACTCGCGAACTGCTGGCAGGTGTCCCTGATTTAGCCTCACGTACCGTGATGACCTGTGGCCCTGCGCCATATATGGATTGGGTAGAGCAGGAAGTGAAAGCGCTCGGCGTGACGCGTTTCTTTAAAGAGAAATTCTTCACCCCAGTAGCGGAAGCGGCGACCAGCGGTCTGAAATTCACCAAACTGCAACCGGCACGAGAATTTTACGCTCCGGTTGGCACCACGCTACTGGAGGCGCTGGAAAGCAATAACGTTCCGGTTGTCGCCGCCTGTCGTGCGGGTGTTTGCGGCTGCTGTAAGACGAAAGTGATTTCCGGTGAATATACGGTGAGCAGCACAATGACGCTGACCGACGCCGAAATCGCTGAAGGTTACGTACTGGCCTGCTCCTGCCATCCGCAGGGGGATTTGGTTCTCGCATAATCGCCTGATGCCCGATGATATTCCTTTCATCGGGCTATTTAACCGTTAGTGCCTCCTTTTTCTCCCATCCCTTCCCCCTCCGTCAGATGAACTAAACTTGTTACCGTCATCACATTCAGGAGATGGAGAACCATGAAACAAACGGTTGCAGCTTATATCGCCAAAACACTCGAATCGGCAGGCGTGAAACGCATCTGGGGAGTCACGGGCGACTCTCTGAACGGTCTTAGTGACAGTCTTAATCGCATGGGCACCATCGAGTGGATGTCCACCCGGCATGAAGAAGTGGCGGCGTTTGCCGCTGGCGCTGAAGCACAACTTAGCGGAGAACTGGCGGTCTGTGCCGGATCGTGCGGTCCCGGCAACCTGCACTTAATCAACGGCCTGTTCGATTGCCACCGCAATCACGTTCCGGTACTGGCGATTGCCGCTCATATTCCCTCCAGCGAAATTGGCAGCGGCTATTTCCAGGAAACCCACCCACAAGAGCTATTCCGCGAATGTAGTCACTATTGCGAGCTTGTTTCCAGCCCAGAGCAGATCCCACAAGTGCTGGCAATTGCTATGCGCAAAGCGGTGCTTAACCGTGGCGTTTCCGTTGTTGTGTTACCGGGCGACGTGGCGTTAAAACCTGCGCCAGAAGGGGCAACTACCCACTGGTATCATGCGCCACAGCCGGTAGTAACACCGGAAGAAGAAGAGTTACGCAAACTGGCGCAACTGCTGCGTTATTCCAGCAATATCGCCCTGATGTGTGGCAGCGGCTGTGCGGGGGCGCATAAAGAGTTAGTTGAGTTTGCCGGGAAAATTAAAGCGCCTATAGTTCATGCCCTGCGCGGTAAAGAGCATGTCGAATACGATAATCCGTATGATGTCGGAATGACGGGATTAATCGGCTTCTCGTCAGGTTTCCATACCATGATGAATGCCGATACGTTAGTGCTGCTCGGCACGCAATTTCCCTACCGCGCGTTCTACCCGACCGATGCCAAAATTATTCAGATTGATATCAACCCAGCCAGCATCGGCGCGCATAGCAAGGTAGATATGGCGCTGGTCGGCGATATCAAATCAACCCTGCGGGCATTGCTGCCACTGGTGGAAGAAAAAACCGATCGCAAGTTTCTGGATAAAGCGCTGGAAGATTACCGCGACGCCCGCAAAGGGCTGGATGATTTAGCTAAACCGAGCGAGAAAGCCATTCACCCGCAATATCTGGCGCAGCAAATTAGTCATTTTGCCGCCGATGACGCCATCTTTACCTGTGACGTTGGTACGCCAACGGTGTGGGCGGCACGTTATCTGAAAATGAACGGCAAGCGTCGTCTGTTAGGTTCGTTTAACCACGGTTCGATGGCTAACGCCATGCCGCAGGCGCTGGGTGCGCAGGCAACCGAGCCGGAACGTCAGGTGGTCGCCATGTGCGGCGATGGCGGTTTCAGTATGTTGATGGGCGATTTCCTCTCAGTAATGCAGATGAAATTGCCAGTGAAAATTATCGTCTTTAATAACAGCGTGCTGGGCTTTGTGGCGATGGAGATGAAAGCCGGAGGCTACCTGACAGACGGTACTGAGCTGCACGACACCAACTTTGCCCGAATTGCCGAAGCCTGCGGCATTACGGGTATTCGTGTAGAAAAAGCGTCTGAAATCGATGAAGCTCTGCAACGCGCCTTCTCCATCGACGGTCCGGTGTTGGTGGATGTGGTGGTCGCCAAAGAAGAATTAGCCATTCCACCGCAGATCAAACTTGAACAGGCCAAAGGTTTCAGCCTGTATATGCTGCGCGCAATCATCAGCGGGCGCGGTGATGAAGTGATCGAACTGGCGAAAACGAACTGGCTAAGGTAAAAAGGGTGGCATTTCCCGTCATAATAAGGACATGCCATGATTGATTTACGCAGTGATACCGTTACCCGACCGAGCCGCGCCATGCTCGAAGCGATGATGGCCGCCCCGGTTGGGGACGACGTTTACGGAGACGACCCTACCGTTAATGCTCTGCAGGACTATGCAGCCGAGCTTTCCGGTAAAGAAGCCGCCATTTTTCTGCCTACCGGCACTCAGGCCAACCTGGTCGCTCTGCTCAGTCACTGCGAACGCGGCGAAGAGTATATCGTCGGTCAGGCCGCGCATAACTATCTGTTTGAAGCCGGTGGCGCAGCAGTGCTGGGCAGTATTCAGCCGCAACCCATCGACGCAGCTGCCGACGGCACGCTACCGCTGGATAAAGTGGCGATGAAAATCAAACCCGACGATATCCATTTCGCCCGCACCAAATTACTCAGTCTGGAAAACACCCACAACGGCAAAGTGCTGCCGCGTGAATACTTAAAAGAGGTATGGGAATTTACCCGCAAGCGCAATCTGGCGCTGCATGTTGACGGTGCGCGCATCTTTAATGCCGTGGTGGCTTACGGCTGCGAACTGAAAGAGATCACACAATATTGTGACTCGTTCACCATTTGCCTGTCGAAAGGTCTTGGGACGCCAGTCGGTTCATTACTCGTCGGTAATCGTGATTACATTAAACGTGCCATTCGCTGGCGGAAAATGACAGGTGGCGGGATGCGCCAGTCCGGCATTCTGGCTGCCGCCGGGCTGTATGCGCTGAAAAATAACGTCGCACGTTTGCAGGAAGACCACGACAACGCCGCCTGGATGGCGAAGCAACTGCGTGAAGCAGGCGCGGATGTGATGCGTCAGGACACCAATATGCTGTTTGTTCGCGTCGGGGAAGAAAATGCTGCCGCGTTAGGCGAATACATGAAAGCGAGAAACGTACTGATTAACGCCTCGCCGATTGTCCGCCTGGTGACGCATCTTGACGTCTCGCGCGCTCAGCTGGCGGAAGTCGCCGCCCACTGGCGCGCATTCCTGGCGCGTTAAGGAGGGAGACGTGCCGCAACGCATTTTAGTTCTCGGTGCCAGTGGCTACATTGGTCAGCATCTGGTGCGAACACTCAGCCAGCAGGGGCATCAGATCCTGGCGGCGGCACGTCATGTCGACAGGCTTGCAAAGCTGCAACTGGCAAATGTCAGTTGCCATAAAGTCGATCTCAGCTGGCCGGATAACCTTCCGGCCCTGTTGCAGGATATCGATACGGTCTATTTTCTGGTGCACAGCATGGGAGAAGGCGGTGATTTTATCGCTCAGGAGCGCCAGGTGGCTCTCAACGTCCGCGATGCGCTGCGCGAAGTACCGGTAAAGCAATTAATCTTTCTCAGTTCGTTGCAGGCCCCGCCACATGAGCAGTCGGACCATCTGCGCGCCCGTCAGGCTACGGCGGATATTCTTCGTGAAGCGGGTGTCCCGGTGACCGAATTGCGTGCCGGAATAATCGTTGGTGCAGGTTCAGCGGCGTTCGAAGTCATGCGCGATATGGTCTACAACCTGCCAGTGTTAACGCCGCCACGCTGGGTCCGTTCACGCACAACGCCCATCGCGCTGGAAAACTTGCTGCACTATCTGGTGGCGCTGTTAGATCATCCGGCCTGCGAACACCGCATCTTCGAAGCCGCCGGACCAGAAGTGCTCAGTTATCAGCAACAGTTTGAACATTTTATGGCGGTGAGCGGTAAGCGCCGCTGGTTGCTCCCCATCCCCCTCCCCACCCGCTGGATTTCGGTGTGGTTTCTTAATGTGATTACTTCAGTACCGCCCACCACCGCCAGGGCGTTGATTCAGGGGCTGAAACACGATCTGCTGGCGGATGACACCGCGCTACGTGCGCTCATCCCACAACGGCTGATCGCTTTCGATGACGCGGTACGTAGCACGTTGAAAGAGGAAGAAAAGCTGGTCAACTCCAGCGACTGGGGCTACGACGCTCAGGCCTTTGCCCGCTGGCGACCGGAGTACGGTTATTTCGCCAAACAGGCGGGGTTTACCGTTAAAACGTCCGCCAGCCTTGCGGCTTTATGGCAGGTGGTGAATCAAATCGGCGGTAAAGAGCGTTATTTCTTTGGCAATATTTTGTGGCAAACCCGGGCGTTGATGGACCGCGCGATCGGTCATAAGCTGGCGAAAGGCCGCCCGGAGCGTGAATATTTGCAGACCGGAGATGCGGTGGATAGCTGGAAAGTGATTGTCGTTGAACCGCAAAAACAACTTACGCTGTTATTTGGCATGAAAGCGCCGGGGCTGGGACGACTGTGTTTTACCCTGGAAGATAAAGGTGACTATCGTACTATCGATGTTCGCGCATTCTGGCATCCGCACGGTATGCCAGGGTTGTTTTACTGGTTATTGATGATCCCCGCGCATCTGTTTATTTTTCGCGGAATGGCAAAACGAATCGCCAGACTGGCAGAACAAAGCACAGATTAATCGACAAAACCTGCGTTATTCTTTCATGTTTCCCATTGCATCATGGAGGAAATCACGGAAGAATGCGCACGTTATTTTCTCAACAACAGTGGATTGATATGAAGGTACTGGTTACCGGCGCCACCAGCGGCTTAGGTCGAAACGCGGTAGAGTTTTTATGCCAGAAAGGCATCAGCGTGCGAGCGACCGGTCGCAACGAGGCAATGGGTAAATTGCTGGAAAAAATGGGCGCAGAGTTTGTTCCGGCGGATCTGACCGAGCTGGTCTCATCACAAGCTAAAGTGATGCTCGCAGGCATTGATACGCTGTGGCACTGCTCCAGCTTTACCTCGCCCTGGGGGACACAACAGGCTTTCGATCTGGCTAACGTTCGTGCCACTCGCCGCCTGGGTGAATGGGCTGTCGCCTGGGGTGTGCGTAACTTTATTCATATCTCTTCTCCCTCCCTGTACTTCGATTATCACCACCATCGCGATATTAAAGAAGATTTTCGCCCTCACCGCTTCGCCAACGAGTTTGCCCGCAGCAAAGCAGCTAGTGAAGAAGTGATCAATATGCTTTCGCAGGCGAATCCACAAACGCGCTTTACTATTCTGCGCCCACAAAGTCTGTTCGGACCGCACGATAAAGTCTTTATCCCTCGTCTGGCGCATATGATGCATCACTACGGCAGTATTCTGTTACCGCATGGCGGCAGTGCGCTGGTCGATATGACCTACTATGAAAATGCCGTGCACGCCATGTGGCTGGCAAGCCAGGAAGCCTGCGATAAGCTACCTTCCGGGCGTGTGTACAACATCACCAACGGCGAGCATCGCACACTGCGCAGCATCGTGCAGAAGCTGATAGACGAATTGAATATTGACTGTCGTATTCGTTCCGTCCCTTACCCGATGCTGGATATGATCGCCCGCAGCATGGAGCGTTTAGGCCGCAAGTCAGCAAAAGAGCCGCCGCTGACCCACTACGGCGTCTCCAAGTTGAATTTTGACTTTACGCTGGATATTACGCGTGCGCAGGAAGAGTTAGGTTATCAACCAGTCCTCACCCTGGATGAAGGTATCGAGAAAACTGCCGCCTGGCTACGCGACCACGGAAAACTGCCGCGCTAATCCTGCCCGTATTTCTCCAGCAACGCTTCGGCAATCGCCTGAGTTTCTGCATCCGCTTCGCCGTTATATAACGTCGGGCGGAAATGCATCTGGAACGCCATAATCACGCGCCGCTGCTCGCGCGGAGTCATATCAGGCTTTACGTCATAACCATAACGCGCCAAAAGCTCCAGCAATGACGCGGTCTCTACCGGTGTGTGCGGCGCGCGCCCGGCAAGGTAAAAGTTCACCCGCTGCGCATCCGGCCATGCACCAATCCCCTGCTGTGCCAGTTGCTGCCAGGGGAATAATGGCCCCGGATCGTCTTTGCGCTGCGGCGCAATATCCGCATGTGCTACTACGTTTTCCGGCTTGATGTGATAACGGGCAATAATATCTTTCGCCAGCGGAATAAGCGCCTGAATCTGTGCCGGTTCAAACGGGGCAAAATATTTCACTCCCGCCGATTTTTGCCAGCCACGGTTTTCCAGCTCAATGCCAATAGAGGTGTCGTTAAGGCGCGTTGCCCCGCGCCAGGCGCTAATCCCCGCATGCCAGGCCAGTTCTTGTTCCGGCACCAGTTGCCAGATGCGCGGTTTACCGTTGTATCGCGGTGGCACCGCAGGGACCAGATAATGCGAGCTGACCTGCTTATCGGTCAGTGTCGCCAGCGAGCTATCAAAATCATCTGCGGTGTAGTGGATCACCAGCACTTTAATGCGCGGATACGCCGCCTGCGCCTGGCGTCGGGTATCAAGCTGATATCCCTCTTTCTCGACAATGCCTTTTTCGCCTGTGCACCCTGCCAGTAACAGAGCGGCAGCGACCAGCCAGAAGACTCTTCTCATCGACGCGTTTTCACCGCCGTACCGCTGACGCTAACCATCAGCATACTGCCGTTTTGCCCGACCGTTTCGTAGTCGATATCAATACCGACGACGGCATCAGCCCCCAGCGCTCGCGCCTGGGAGCCGAGCTCCTCAAAGGCAATCTCCCGCGCTTTACGCAGTTCTTTTTCGTAGGCACCGGAGCGTCCGCCAACGATATCGCGGATACCGGCAAAGAAATCACGGAAAATATTCGCGCCTAAAATCGCTTCGCCAGTCACCACACCGCAATATTCAACGATGGTCTGGCCTTCCAGAGTTGGGGTTGTAGAAAATTGCATGATCGATCTCCTTGTTTGCTAAGCCTTCGATCTTCAAAGCATTATCGGACTGATACGCTATTATTGAAAGGATATCATTATTATCGTAGAACGCTTTCAAGGTGTTCGCTTATAAGGAAATCATCATGCGCTATAGCAAATTGACCATGCTTATCCCTTGCGCACTGCTACTCAGTGCCTGTACCACCGTCACGCCAGCTTATAAAGATAACGGCCCCCGCACCGGTTCCTGTGTCCAGGGGGGGCCTGATAGCGTGGCTCAACAGTTCTATGACTACCGCATTCAACATCGCGGCAATGACATTACCGCTCTGCGCCCCTATTTGAGTGACAAACTGGCAACCCTACTTAGCGATGCCAGCCGCGATAATAGTCATCGTGAATTGTTAAGCAGCGATCCGTTCTCCAGTCGAACCACCTTGCCAGACAGCGCCCACGTTGCCAGTGCATCTACTATCCCTAATCGTGATGCCCGTAACATTCCATTGCGCGTGGATCTCAAGCAGGGTGACCAGGGCTGGCAGGATGAAGTGTTAATGATTCAGGAAGGCCAGTGTTGGGTCATCGACGATGTGCGCTACTTAGGCGGTAGCGTTCATGCCACGGCGGGTACGCTCCGTCAGTCCATCGAGAATCGCTAACGTCTTGATCAACCAATAAACCCCGTAAATTGTCCGGCATTTCGTGAGGAATGCCGACATTTATGCTCGCCGACCACCGCCCCCGTTATTTTGTGCTATGTTTATTGAATAATGCGCTTTGCTTTTAACTTTTAAAGCAGAAATATTGCATAATTATTCTGTCAAAGGTACTATCTTCGACCTCAATAGCTATCAGACTGCCAGTATACGAGTGTCAATGAGTATTCAATTAAACGGCATTAATTGCTTCTACGGCGCGCATCAGGCGCTGTTCGATATCACGCTGGATTGCCCACAGGGCGAAACGCTGGTGTTACTTGGCCCCAGCGGCGCGGGTAAAAGCTCGCTGCTGCGTGTACTCAATCTGCTTGAGATGCCGCGCTCCGGTACGCTCAACATTGCAGGCAACCATTTCGATTTCACCAAAACCCCCTCTGACAAAGCGATTCGCGATTTGCGTCGTAACGTTGGCATGGTGTTTCAGCAATACAACCTGTGGCCGCATCTGACCGTGCAGCAAAACCTGATTGAAGCGCCCTGTCGTGTACTGGGGTTGAGTAAAGATCAGGCGCTGGCCCGTGCAGAAAAACTGCTGGAACGTCTGCGTCTCAAACCTTATAGCGATCGTTACCCGCTGCATCTTTCTGGTGGTCAGCAGCAGCGTGTTGCTATTGCCCGTGCGTTGATGATGGAACCGCAGGTACTGCTGTTCGATGAACCGACCGCCGCACTGGACCCCGAAATTACGGCACAAATCGTCAGCATCATTCGTGAGCTGGCAGAAACGAATATTACCCAGGTGATCGTCACCCACGAAGTTGAAGTGGCGCGTAAAACCGCCAGCCGAGTGGTGTATATGGAAAACGGTCATATCGTAGAACAAGGCGACGCGAGCTGCTTTACCGAGCCGCAAACCGAAGCATTTAAAAACTATCTCTCTCACTAAGATTCGGGATAACAACAATGAAAAAAGTTCTGATTGCCGCGTTAATTGCAGGTTTTAGTCTTTCCGCCACAGCAGCCGAAACCATTCGTTTTGCCACCGAAGCCTCCTATCCTCCGTTTGAATCGATTGATGCAAACAACCAGATCGTTGGTTTTGATGTCGACCTGGCGCAGGCATTGTGTAAAGAGATTGATGCAACCTGCACTTTCTCTAACCAGGCGTTTGACAGCCTGATCCCAAGCCTGAAATTCCGTCGCGTAGAAGCAGTGATGGCGGGCATGGATATCACTCCGGAGCGTGAAAAGCAGGTGCTGTTTACCACCCCGTACTATGACAACTCTGCCCTGTTTGTGGGTCAGCAAGGCAAATACACCAGTGTTGATCAGCTGAAAGGCAAAAAAGTCGGCGTTCAGAACGGGACGACACACCAGAAGTTCATTATGGATAAGCATCCGGAAATCACTACCGTGCCATATGACAGTTACCAGAACGCAAAACTGGATCTGCAAAACGGTCGTATCGACAGCGTATTTGGTGACACCGCAGTGGTAACCGAATGGCTGAAAGATAACCCGAAACTGGCGGCAGTGGGCGATAAAGTGACCGATAAAGATTACTTCGGTACTGGCCTCGGCATCGCAGTACGCCAGGGCAACACTGAACTGCAGCAGAAACTCAACACTGCGCTGGAAAAAGTGAAGAAAGATGGCACTTACGAAACCATCTACAACAAATGGTTCCAGAAGTAATTCCTGATGAATGAATTTTTTCCTTTAGCAAGCGCCGCCGGGATGACCGTCGGCCTTGCCGTTTGTGCATTGATTGTCGGGCTGGCGCTGGCGATGTTCTTTGCGGTATGGGAGTCTGCGAAATGGCGTCCTGTCGCGTGGGCAGGTTCAGCGCTGGTAACCATTCTGCGTGGCCTGCCAGAAATTCTGGTGGTGCTGTTTATCTATTTTGGCTCCTCGCAGCTGCTGCTGACGCTTTCGGATGGCTTCACTATCAATCTTGGGTTCGTGCAGATCCCGGTGCAGATGGACATTGAGAACTTCGACGTTAGCCCGTTCCTTTGTGGTGTCATCGCACTGTCACTGCTGTATGCCGCCTATGCCTCGCAAACGCTGCGTGGTGCATTAAAAGCGGTGCCGGTGGGTCAGTGGGAATCCGGTCAGGCGCTGGGGCTGTCGAAATCGGCTATCTTTTTCCGTCTGGTGATGCCGCAGATGTGGCGTCATGCGCTGCCGGGTCTCGGTAACCAGTGGCTGGTGCTGCTGAAAGATACCGCGCTGGTCAGTTTGATTAGTGTGAATGATTTAATGCTACAAACCAAAAGCATCGCTACCCGTACCCAAGAACCGTTTACCTGGTACATTGTGGCGGCGGCGATTTACCTGGTGATCACCCTGCTCAGTCAGTACATTCTCAAACGCATTGACCTGCGCGCGACACGTTTTGAGCGGAGGCCCAGCTAATGTTTGAGTATTTACCCGAACTGATGAAAGGGTTGCACACCAGCCTGACGCTAACCGTTGCCTCGCTGATTGTGGCACTGATTCTGGCATTGATTTTTACCATCATCCTGACGCTGAAAACGCCGGTGCTGGTGTGGCTGGTGCGGGGCTATATCACGCTGTTTACCGGTACGCCGCTGCTGGTGCAGATCTTCCTGATTTATTACGGACCGGGCCAGTTCCCAACGTTGCAGGAGTATCCGGCACTGTGGCATTTGTTGTCAGAACCGTGGTTATGTGCGCTGATTGCGTTGTCGCTGAACAGTGCGGCGTACACCACGCAGCTGTTTTACGGTGCGATTCGCGCGATCCCGGAAGGTCAATGGCAGTCCTGTAGCGCCCTGGGAATGAGCAAAAAAGATACGCTGGCGATCCTGCTGCCGTACGCGTTTAAACGCTCGCTCTCTTCTTATTCCAACGAAGTGGTGCTGGTGTTCAAAAGTACCTCTCTGGCTTACACCATTACGCTCATGGAAGTGATGGGATACAGCCAGTTATTGTACGGACGCACCTACGATGTAATGGTATTTGGCGCGGCGGGGATTATTTACCTGGTCGTCAACGGCCTGCTGACGCTGATGATGCGTCTGATCGAGCGTAAAGCACTGGCATTCGAACGGCGGAATTAATGTAGCTGCATGCTGATGCCGGATGCGGCGTGGACGCCTTACCCGACCTGCACAGTGCATAAATTCTTATAATGAAGACGGCCAACCCACTAAGTTGTCCGTCTTTTTTTATTTCATACAAATTATTTACTCATATTTATTGCATATAAATTCACTTGATGGCATTGTTATCCCATGCCGCAGACACGGCCAAAAATCATAAGATTGACAGACGGGAGTTCCATCATGAAAAAGTTAGTTCTTGCCGCTTTACTTGCTTCCTTTACTTTCGGTGCTTCTGCCGCAGAGAAAATCAATTTTGGCGTTTCAGCCACCTATCCACCCTTTGAATCTATAGGTGCTAATAATGAGATTGTCGGCTTTGATATCGATCTGGCAAAAGCCTTGTGCAAACAAATGCAGGCAGAATGTACTTTTACTAATCACGCGTTCGACAGCCTGATCCCGTCACTGAAATTCAGAAAATATGACGCCGTAATCTCCGGAATGGATATCACGCCGGAGCGTAGCAAACAGGTATCGTTTACCACGCCCTACTACGAAAACTCAGCCGTCGTGATTGCCAAAAAAGATACCTACAAAACGTTTGCCGATCTGAAAGGCAAACGTATTGGGATGGAAAACGGCACCACGCACCAGAAATATATTCAGGATCAGCACCCGGAAGTAAAAACTGTCTCCTATGACAGTTATCAGAATGCCTTTATAGATCTGAAAAATGGCCGTATTGATGGCGTATTTGGTGACACCGCAGTGGTAAACGAATGGCTGAAAACCAATCCGCAACTGGGCGTTGCTACTGAAAAAGTGACCGATCCGCAATACTTCGGCACCGGCCTGGGTATCGCTGTACGTCCGGATAACAAAGCTCTGCTGGAAAAACTGAATAACGCGCTGGCAGCAATTAAAGCTGACGGTACATATCAGAAAATCAATGACCAGTGGTTCCCACAGTAAGATTCAGAAAGCCGCACCTGCGGCTTTTTTATTGCTGCACCAGCAGCGTCAGCACTTCATAGTGCGCGGTGTGCGGGAACATATCAAAAAGCTGTACCCGTTCGATGCGATAACCAGGCAGTTCGCGGATATCTTTCGCCATAGTTTGGGCGTTACAGCTGGAGTAGATAATAAAACGCGGTGCCATCGTTGAGAGATAATCACACAGCGGTTTACCGATGCCGCGGCGCGGCGGGTTAACCAGCACCAGCTCCGGCACTTCCCCCTGAGCGGTGGCAAACTGCGTAGAGTCCAGCGCCTGAAATTGCAAACGCGTTAAGCCCAGTTCAGCGGCTGACTGCTTCGCACAGGCAATGGCCTCTGGTGCAATTTCGATCCCGGTTAACTGCATGTCAGGCGTCGCGCAGTGTAAACCAAAGCCACCCACACCGCAGAACAGATCCCACATATGTTTAACCGGCAGCTGTCGTACCCAGTCGCGCGCGGTGGCGTACAGCTGGCTGGCGACCGCCGGATTAGTCTGGAAGAAACTTTGCGGACGGATCCACAGCGGTACGTCATTAAAACGCTCTGCCAGTGCCTGTTGTTCGGTCAGGTAGATCTCCGTCTCCCCTTCCATAATCGCCATATGTACCGGCTGAATATTGACGGTAATAACTTTCAGCTGCGGTAATTGTTCCTGTAACCACGGCAGCGCCTTACGCAGTTGCGCCAGTTTGGTATCAGAACGCAGTACAAAACGCAGCATCATGCCGCCATCGCTCTGGCTTTCAGTCAGCAGAATGTATTTCAGTTCACCACGTTTACGCGCCACGTTGTAGGGCGTTAACCCCGCACGGGCGATAAACGGTTTTAGCGCCGCAAAAACGGGCGCAAATGAGGCTGGATAAAGCGGGCAGTCACAAAGGTCTTCCGGTGTACCATCTCGATGCAGCATACCGAGCAGTGGTTTTTCAACGCTACCACTCACCACCATTTTGGCTTTATTACGAAACCCTTGTTCCGGGCCTGACACCGGCGCACACCATTCCTCAACCGGAAAATCAGCGAGCAGATTTTTAAGATCGGCGGTTTTAGCGGAGAGTTGCTCTGGAATCGGCTGCGTTATCCACTGACAGGAACGACAGCGACCCGCGTCGTAAAGTGCGCACTGCATACATTGACCTTCACATCATCAGGGGCGACGATTATACACATTATTGCAACTGGAAGAACCGCCGACTTGTCGAGGGAACGAACAGCAGCATCAGGATGAGCATATCCGGCAGCTTCTGCAGCATCAGGCTATGGAAGATTTCACGTTTTGATTCACCGGGAATGCTGAACAGTTCCGGATAACCATACCCCAGCGAAGCCGCCCACAAGTAACTTGCGGCTGTGATTTGTGTCAACAGATACAGCCAGCGCGCCCAGCGACGCCCTTTCACCAGTGAAAACGCACACCAGATCTCAATGAAAACCAGCACCAGACTGCTCAAAAAGACCAGCGTTAAACTCCAGGTTTGTACGCTGCGATGAATGAACTCGCCAATACCGCGCACGCCCAGCGTATTGAAAATCATCAGCACGTCGAGGCCACGGATCATAATAATGGCGAGCGCCGCCACCTGCACCAGCGCAGGCACATTCAGGCGAGCATGAGATGAAGATGTTTTCTTAAAAAATCCCAACGTTTCGTCTTCCATGAAAACAATGCCGCGACATGCGCGGCATTATGTAGCCAGGTTGGCAAATTTTAGTGTCTTCAGCCACGTCTTGCACGCTGGATGTCGCGTATCCGCTGTTTTTCTGCGCGCGCCATCAGATACCAGGCGATAAATCCGACAATTCCGACCGCGCCGAGGATCAATGTTGCCAGGGCGTTGATTTCCGGATTCACCCCCATCCGCACGCTGGAAAAGACCAGCATCGGTAAAGTGGTGGCTCCCGGCCCGGAAACAAAGCTGGCGATCACCAGATCATCAAGCGACAAAGTAAAAGCCAGTAACCAGCCAGAAATGATCGCGGGCATGATCATCGGTAGCGTAATGACAAAAAACACTTTCAGCGGCGTCGCACCGAGATCCATCGCGGCTTCTTCTATCGAGCGATCCAGTTCCCGCAGACGCGACGAAATAACGACTGCCACATAAGCCGTACAGAAAGTGACATGCGCCAGCCAGATGGTGAGCATACCGCGGTCCGCAGGCCAGCCAATAGCATGAGCAAGCG
Source organism: Escherichia sp. E.sYA108 (assembly GCF_011754335.1). Taxonomy (NCBI): domain Bacteria; kingdom Pseudomonadati; phylum Pseudomonadota; class Gammaproteobacteria; order Enterobacterales; family Enterobacteriaceae; genus Escherichia; species Escherichia sp. E.sYA108. The sequence continues at coordinate 3,375,678 of NZ_JAAQVZ010000001.1, forward strand.
CGACGAATAACAACAACAGCGACAAACCCGTGATGACATCTGGCATTACCAGCGGTGCGGTGATCATGAAGGCAAAACCATTTGATCCGCGAAACCTGCCAAAGCGCACCAGCACGACCGCCGCAATAGTCCCGAGGATCGCCGCCGCCGTCGCCGCACAGGCCGCAATTGTCAGACTTAAACCAACCGCACTCATCATCGCGTCATCGCGCAATAATTCGCCATACCAGCGCGTTGACCAGCCGGCCCACACCGTCACTAGCTTCGAGCTGTTAAACGAATAGATAACAAGCATCAGCATTGGCGCGTAGAGAAAGGTGAAGCCCAACAGCAAAATCACAATCCGCCAGGGCGAACGAACCACCGGTAAATTATTCATCCGTGTTCTCCCACGCTTTTTTGCTGATGTTTGTGGAACCACATTATCGGCATAATTAGCAGCAGCAACATGATGATCGCTACCGCTGAGGCCACCGGCCAGTCGCGGTTGTTAAAGAACTCCTGCCACAGCACGCGCCCGATCATGATGCTGTCCGGGCCACCGAGCAGTTCCGGGATCACAAACTCGCCCACAGCCGGGATAAACACCAGCATCGATCCGGCAATAATCCCACCTTTAGTCAGCGGCACGATCACAGTAAAGAACGTTTTCAGCGGTCGTGCACCGAGATCCAGTGCCGCTTCCACCAGCGAATAATCAATACGAATCAACGCGGTGTAAATCGGCAGCACCATAAACGGCACGTAGGCGTAAACAATGCCAATATAAACCGCAAAGTTGGTATGCAGAATGGTCAGCGGTTGATCGATAACCCCCAGCCACAGCAGAAAATTATTCAGCACACCGTTGTTTTTTAATATTCCCATCCAGGCGTAGACACGAATCAGAAACGAGGTCCACGACGGCAGGATCACCAGTAGTAATAAGATATTACGGGTCGAAGGCTTACTGTGCGCCACCGCCCACGCCAGCGGATAGCCGATCAGTAAACAGCAAATAGTCGAAATCGCCGCCACCTGTAACGACTGGAGATAAGCATCAAAATAGAGCGGATCGTCGGTCAGTTGCAGAAAATTACCGAGATTAAGAGTGATAGAAAGTTGCCCGTCAGCCCACTCCATCAATTCGGTATAAGGTGGAATAGCGCGCGCCATCTCCGCCAGGCTTATTTTAAAGACGATCAGAAATGGCAGCAGAAACAGCAAGATCAACCAGATATATGGCAACGCAATAACCAGTTTGCGCCCATGTTTCATTTGCAGCTGCGACAACCACAGCTTAAAGGGTTTTGGCTGGGCAGCAGGTTCAAGTGTACTCATATTTGCTCCTTAAACCGTCAGCACCACACAGCTGTCCACTTCCCAGCACAAACGCACTTCGTCGCCCCAGGTCGGTAACCCTTTACGATGACGATGGGCGTTTTGTAGCTGGGCGCTAATCATCTGCCCACTTTTCAGACGAACGTGATACACCGAAAGATCGCCGAGATAGGCAATGTGTATCACCTCCCCCACCGCGAAGTTACAACCATTGGCGGGCGGTTCCTCGCAAAGCATGATTTTTTCCGGGCGAAGCGCCACATGCACCGGCACGTTATCGACAACCGAAGCATCCACATCGACTTTCAGTGGATGCACCAGTCCCGGCGAATAAAGTACCAGACCATCTTCCTGACGCTCTTTGAGTACACCTTCAAAGACATTAACCGAACCGATAAATTCAGCGCTGTAGCGAGTGGTCGGATGCTCGTAGATCTCTTCCGGCTCGCCAATCTGGACAAATTTCCCACGATTCATAATGGCGATACGCCCCGCCATGGTCATCGCCTCTTCCTGATCGTGAGTAACCATTACGCAGGTCACACCGACGCGCTCCAGAATATCCACCACTTCAAGCTGCATCCGGTCACGCAGCTTTTTATCCAGCGCGCCCATCGGCTCATCGAGCAGTAATAGTTTCGGGCGCTTAGCAAGGCTTCTGGCCAGGGCCACACGCTGACGCTGACCACCGGAAAGCTGATGCGGTTTGCGTTTGGCGAACTCCTGCATATGCACCAGCCCAAGCATCTCATTGACCCGGCTGGCAATTTCCGCTTTCGGTAGTTTGTCCTGTTTCAGGCCAAAAGCGATGTTCTGTTCCACGGTCATATGCGGAAACAGCGCGTAAGACTGAAACATCATATTGATGGGCCGCAGGTAAGGCGGCACCTGTGACAAATCGACGCCATCGAGCATAATCTGCCCGGCCGAAGGTTGTTCAAAACCTGCCAGCACACGCAGCAGCGTGGACTTGCCACAGCCGGATGCGCCCAGCAGCGCGAAGATTTCACCTTTGTAGATGGTCAGGCTGACATCATCCACCGCATGTTGACCATCGTAGGATTTGGTCAGGTTACGGATTTCTAATAGCGGCGTCAGCGCCTTACGGGTTTTCGCCTGCGGGCGAGGGATAGCGTCATTCACGGCTGCTCTCCGGCATTGAATGTGTGCAAGCGCACCATGATGGTGCGAATTGCCGGCGGGTGTGGTGCGCCCGTCCGGCATCTACGGCTGCGGATTATTTTCCGCTCTTCACTTTGGTCCACGCGCGGGTGCGCACACGGTCGATTTTCGGGTCCTGCACTTTCAGAGTGAACAGCTTCGCACGAACATCCGCAGGCGGATAAATACCCGGGTTATCACGGACTTCCGCACTCACCAGCGGCGTGGCTGCTTTATTGGCGTTAGCATAGAACACATGGTCAGAGATATGTGCCACCACATCAGGACGCAGCAGGTAATTCAGGAACTGATAGGCTTCGTCTTTGTTTTTGGCATCCGCAGGCATGGCGAATACATCAAAGAACGCCATCGCCCCTTCTTTTGGAATCGAGAACGAGACATTCACGCCATTCTTCGCTTCCTTCGCGCGGTTTGACGCCTGCCAGACATCGCCCGCCCAGCCAATAGCGACACAGATGTCACCATTCGCCAGATCATTGATGTATTGGGATGAATGGAAATAACGAATGTTCGGGCGCAGCTTTAACAGCAGATCGGTAGCCGGTCCGGTGTAATCATCCGCTTTAGTGCTGTTAGGATCTTTGCCGAGATAATTCAGCACGGTAGCAAACACTTCTTCTGGCGCATCGAGGAAAGAGACACCGCAGCTTTTCAGTTTTTCCAGATTTTCAGGTTTGAGGATCAAGTCCCAGCTATCGACGGGCGCGTTTTCGCCCAGCACCGCTTTAACTTTATCGACGTTATAGCCAATCCCGGTCGTCGCCCACATATAGGGCATAGCAAATTTATTGTCGGGATCGTGTTTGGCGACCAACTTCAGCAGCTCCGGATCGAGATTCTTCCACTCCGGCAATTTGCTTTTATCCAGCGGCTGGAAAACTCCCGCTGTCAGCTGGCGCTCAAGAAAGCTTGCTGACGGCACCACCAGATCAAAGCCGGTGCTCCCCGCCATTAATTTGCCTTCCAGTACTTCGTTAGAATCGAAAACATCGTAGACGACTTTAATACCGGTTTCTTTTTCAAAGTTGGCCACGGTGTCCGGGGCGATATAATCAGACCAGCTATAAATGTGGAGTGTTTTTTGTTCAGCCGCGAGCGTGCTGACAGAGACAGCCATCAGAGCCCCCGCAACCAGACCCGATAGCCATTTTTTATTTAAGGCGGTCATATCTCTTTCCTTCTGAAAATTCGTTAACAAACGAACAAAAGTTGTCACACTGAAAGATATGCAATAAACGTGCATATTTTTATCGGCGCGGTGTAAGAAAAGAGAACTCTCTCCCGGCCTGCACTGCTCACTATATAAAAGCATCGCAAGAATAACTTTAGCCAGGGTTTGAGACTATAGCTCGGATTAAAAAACGGTATTTAACAAATTTTATGCGTATTTGCTCTATGTGATAAAGCCAAATCGGCACAAGAGAAGTGAATTAATCTTTAATAAAAGGTTAAAAACAGCGGATAATTTTGCGGCACGCAGTCACTGCGGCAGCGACTGCGTGCTCGAAAGGAGTTATCAGTGGAGGAAATAGTTTTCGGTAACGTTATTTTGCCCTTCATCGTCAGTCGGTAACAGCAGTTGATGGGCATTAGCTTCAAGAATGACCATCGAAATCTGCTCTTCGCTCTGACGCACGAACCATGCAAACTGCTCATAGGTTACGCCCTGCATAACGGATAAAGACTGGCAAACCACCAGCTTTGGCAGATTATCATCCTGCATATCAAGAAATGCTTTCACGGTCAGCGAACTGGCATTGATGGCTGATAAATCCGCCGCCAGCGGCAATACGGCTGAAGGTCGGACTTCCGCCATGGCAGAAAACAGGATCGTGTTATCGATCAGATCGATTTTAGCATCAAAGACACCGTCGAAATTCTGCATATGGGGCAGATGCAGAGCCTGACAGTTATCACATTCAAAAAAACTCATCCCCAGGTCATCGAGCCATTGACGCAACGTATCCAGACCAGGAACGACCAGCGATGTCATAATTTTGTACAACCTCTTCCGATAAAAAGACCGGCACAGCTTACGCAAAAAGCGCAGGCAAAACCATGATCAGTAATGTGATTGCGACTAACCACCCGTTTTCAGGCAATATTCTGTCGTAGCGTGGCGTTCGATCCAGCGGATCATTTTACTCGCGATGTCGATACCGGTGGTTTTTTCTATTCCTTCCAGCCCTGGCGACGCATTCACTTCCATCACCAACGGCCCGCGATTAGCACGCAGAATATCCACACCAGCAACGTCCAGCGCCATCGTTCGCGCGGCTTTTATCGCGATTTCACGCTCCTGTGGTGTGATACTGGCGACGCTTGCCGCGCCGCCACGATGCAAATTGGAACGAAAATCGCCCTCTTTCGCCCGCCGTTCAATCGCAGCGACTACTTCATCGCCAACAACCAGACAGCGGATATCGCACCCTTGCGCCTCTTTGATATATTCCTGCACCAGAATATGCGCGTTCAGACCGCGGAAAGCGTCAATCACGCTTTCCGCCGCCTGACGCGTCTCCGCCAGCACGACGCCAATTCCCTGCGTGCCTTCAACCAGCTTGACCACCAGCGGCGCACCACCGACCATGTCGATTAAATCGCTGGTATCATCCGGCGAATGCGCAATGCCCGTGACAGGCAGGTCGATGCCCTGACGCGCCAGCAGTTGCATGGAACGCAATTTGTCACGCGCCCGGGCAATGGCGACCGACTCATTGAGCGGATAGCTCCCCAGCATCTCGAACTGGCGCAGTGCCGCCGTCCCATAAAAGGTAATGGCGGTGCCAATACGCGGGATCACTGCGTCAAAATGGGGTAACTTGCGGCCTTTGTAGTGAATAGAAGACGCCGCAGGATTTATGTTCATGTAGCAAGAAAGCGGATCAAGAATTTCAACCAGGTGACCGCGCTGTATAGCGGCTTCACGCAGCCGCTTACACGAATAGAGCGTTCCATCCCGGGACAATATGGCAATTTTCACCCTGCACCTCTCTGTCAGACCTGGTCAAAAGCCCGCGTATCATACATCGACGTGGCAGTTTTAGCGCGTCGCCCAACCCTGTTTGTGCAAATAATCCAGAATAAATGGGCGGCTTTCTTTAATGATTGTTCGGCGGATATGATCGCTCCAGGTATCCCGGCGATTATTGCTGCCACGGGTGAGGTAATATTCCGCCAGTTGCTCGTCATACTGCGCCAGTACGTCTTTATCCAGCGGTTGATAGCTGTTTTCATGCACCAAAATGGAGGCCGGTAAACGCGGCTTAAGATCCGGATTATCCGCAGGCCAGCCAAGGCACAGCCCAAACAGCGGCAGAACATGCTGCGGTAATTTCAGCAGTTCCGTCACCGCTTCAATATTATTGCGCAGGCCGCCGATATATACCCCGCCCAATCCCAGCGATTCCGCTGCGGTTAATGCATTCTGCGCCATCATTGCCGTATCAACGACACCGAGCAACAGTTGTTCCGCCAGGCCGAGCTGAGCATCCGGACAGATCTGTAAATGGCGGTTAAAGTCGGCACAGAACACCCAAAACTCCGCCGCTTGCGCTACGTGTTTTTGCCCGCCGGTCAGCGTTACCAGTTCTTCACGTAACGCTTTGTCGGTAATGCGAATAATGCTACTGCACTGCAAAAAACTGGAACTGGACGTCGCACGGGCGCTGTTAATAATCGCCTCACGCTGCGCTTCGGAAATGGGTTCATCAGTGAAATGGCGAATGGAGCGATGGCCACAAATAAGTTCAATGGTTGGCGTCATTATCTTTTTCTCTTTCTGAACGTGAATATTGCGGTGGATGGTTCATCAGCTGTGGGGCAAGACGTTTTGCCACCTGAAGAATAACCACCACCGCAGCGGGAATCATGAGCAAAACACCGAGAAAAATCATCAGAATCTGCACTTCTGGCCGAGAAAATGGCTCAGGTAGCGACAGGGAGTCGCTTACCGACAGCAGCGCCACCGCCAGCAACATCATTCCGATAAATTCCAGTATCAACACGCTTTTAGGCAATTTACCGATCGCGCGCATACGCTTCCCTCTGCAAAGTGAGCCTTCAGTCTAAAACTTTTCACTGCATTGTGTTTAACAGTTATAGCTTTTAGCAATTAATGCAACAGGTTAAACCTACTTTCAGCGAATACATTTTAGCGTGATCATTACAGGCATAAATCTATGAGGAGAGAAATAATGCAAACCGTTATTTTTGGTCGTCCGGGTTGCCCTTACTGTGTGCGTGCCAAAGATCTGGCCGAGAAATTGAGCAATGAGCGCGATGATTTCCAGTATCAGTATGTAGATATTCGTGCGGAAGGGATCACTAAAGAAGATCTACAACAAAAGGCAGGTAAACCCGTAGAAACCGTGCCGCAGATTTTTGTCGATCAGCAACATATCGGCGGCTATACCGATTTTGCTGCATGGGTGAAAGAGAATCTGGACGCCTGATCGTCTGACAAGCCCTCGCGTTGAGGGCTTTATTGATTTTTTCTGTGCTGTGGTTTAAACAAACTACTGATAAATAAGAAACACAATGCCCCCAGCGCACACCAGAACACCGCACTTAATAACCATGCCAGCTCTTGCCAGAATGAGCGCGTCGGTGAAAAAAACAGCCGCATAATGAGCATCGAACAGGGTGCCGCCAGCATTGCGCCAAACAGAGGTTTCAGGACTTCTCTACGATGTGAAAAGAAGCTGGCAACTGCACCAGGAAGAATGAAAAATAGCAAACCGATTTCAGGATGCCCGGCAGCCCGAAAAGCGCCTTTCATGTGCGTCGCCAGAAAAAGACACACCACAATGAAGAGGACAAAACAGCAGATTGCCCCCGCCCAACGTTGTTTATGTTTCACTCGTTCCTCCTGACACTGCGTCTATCGAACACATTTTTCGCCAGTGTGGCGTTCAGTAAGATAAAGCCGCTTCGCATTCCATGCTAATATAGGCCAACGCAATTCATATAGCCGTTGATACCTAATGTGATTACACTAGTAAAATATATTGTTACTTTACTATCGTTTAGGTGCGCTGAATGAATCTGCGCCCTGAATTCTGGTAAAAAACATTATCGTAAATTACCATTTCTTTCAACAGCTTACTAGTAAACAAGAAGTTAGCCTCCGTGAATATAAACGTCGCCGAATTGTTAAATGGGAATTACATTCTGTTATTATTTGTGGTCCTCGCGCTTGGGCTATGTCTCGGGAAATTACGACTTGGTTCGATCCAACTGGGTAATTCCATTGGCGTTTTAGTCGTATCGCTGTTATTAGGCCAACAACATTTCAGCATTAACACCGACGCGCTTAATCTTGGCTTTATGCTGTTTATTTTCTGCGTCGGGGTCGAAGCCGGACCGAACTTTTTTTCCATTTTTTTTCGCGATGGGAAAAATTACCTAATGTTAGCACTGGTGATGGTTGGCAGTGCGCTGGTGATCGCCTTAGGGTTAGGTAAGCTGTTTGGCTGGGATATTGGCCTGACGGCCGGTATGTTAGCTGGCTCTATGACGTCGACACCGGTTCTGGTCGGTGCTGGCGATACACTGCGTCATTCCGGCATGGAAAGCAGGCAGCTCTCACTGGCACTGGATAATCTGAGCCTCGGGTATGCCTTAACCTATTTAATCGGTCTGGTGAGTTTGATTGTTGGTGCGCGTTACTTGCCGAAATTGCAGCATCAGGACTTACAGACCAGCGCCCAGCAAATCGCCCGCGAACGTGGCCTGGACACTGATGCCAACCGTAAGGTTTATTTACCGGTGATCCGCGCCTACCGCGTCGGCCCGGAGCTGGTGGCCTGGACCGACGGCAAAAATCTGCGTGAACTGGGTATTTATCGACAAACTGGCTGCTACATTGAACGTATTCGACGTAACGGGATTCTGGCGAATCCAGACGGTGATGCTGTGCTACAAATGGGAGATGAAATAGCGTTGGTAGGCTATCCCGACGCCCACGCACGACTCGATCCCAGCTTCCGTAACGGCAAAGAAGTTTTCGATCGTGACCTTCTCGACATGCGTATCGTCACTGAAGAAGTGGTCGTTAAAAACCATAACGCCGTGGGCAAACGTCTCGCACAACTGAAGTTGACCGATCACGGTTGCTTCCTTAACCGCGTCATTCGTAGCCAGATTGAGATGCCGATAGATGACAACGTCGTGCTTAACAAAGGTGACGTTTTACAAGTCAGCGGCGATGCCCGTCGCGTAAAAACCATCGCCGATCGCATCGGCTTTATCTCGATTCACAGCCAGGTCACTGACTTGCTGGCATTCTGCGCCTTCTTTGTTATTGGGCTGATGATCGGGATGATCACCTTCCAGTTCAGCACATTCAGTTTCGGCATGGGGAACGCTGCCGGGTTGTTATTCGCCGGAATTATGCTGGGATTTATGCGCGCTAACCACCCGACCTTCGGTTACATTCCGCAGGGTGCATTAAGCATGGTGAAAGAGTTCGGCTTAATGGTGTTTATGGCAGGCGTTGGTCTGAGCGCCGGTAGCGGTATTAATAACGGCCTGGGCGCGATTGGCGGTCAGATGTTGATTGCCGGATTGATTGTCAGTCTTGTGCCAGTGGTTATCTGTTTCTTGTTCGGTGCTTATGTATTGCGAATGAACCGCGCACTGTTGTTCGGCGCAATGATGGGCGCACGCACCTGCGCGCCGGCAATGGAGATCATCAGTGATACAGCTCGCAGTAACATCCCGGCGCTGGGCTATGCGGGCACCTATGCAATCGCCAACGTCCTGCTGACGCTGGCAGGGACAATCATCGTCATGGTATGGCCAGGATTAGGATAAAACTGAAGTTGCCCTGAAAATGAAATTTTTTTGCACAACCGCAGAACTTTTCCGCAGGGCATCAGTCTTAATTAGTGCCACTGCTTTTCTTTGATGTCCCCATTTTGTGGAGCCCATCAACCCCGCCATTTCGGTTCAAGGTTGATGGGTTTTTTGTTGCCTGAAATTTATCTACTACCCAGCAATCCTCTCAACCATCCTCAAAATCTCCTCGCGTGATAGCGGCTTACGGTCGGTGACAAAATGCAGCGTCATCCCCTCAATAAACGCATCAAGCGCGCGGGCGGTTCCGGGTTCAAACCATTGTTCGAGCGTTTGTTGACTGCGCTGCATCCAGTTTTGCATTACCGTTTTTAAGAGCGGTTTTCGGCTAGCCAGCGCGTAGAGCTGGTACATCAGCTCCATATTATCCGGCGTTGCGACCTGTGAGCTGTAGATCATATCGGTGATAGCCTGGCATGCGCCTGGAGCATCACTAACATCGCTAAAAAATGCCTGATATTGCCGGGACATGATCTCAGTAAAACGGCTGAACGCCTCCAGCAACAACTCATCAATTCCTGAAAAATAGTAGGTCATCGATCCCAACGGCACCCCGGCAAGGGCAGCAATTTTGCGGTGTGTAACAGCATGTATTCCGTAAAGTTTCACCGCCTCCAGCGTGGCCTGGATAATTTTTTCTCGCCGTTGCGGATCGTTAGCGCGACGCATGTCATTTCCTCTCTCTGCAATTGTGTACAAATGTACACAGTCTTGCTAATGTTGTCTTCCCTCTTCTTATTTTGACGTGGTCTATGACCGTAAATTCTTCACGTAATGCATTGAAACGCCGAACCTGGGCGCTGTTTATGTTCTTCTTTTTGCCAGGCCTGTTAATGGCGTCCTGGGCAACCCGTACGCCTGCTATCCGCGATATTCTCTCTGTCTCGATCGCTGAAATGGGCGGTGTTCTCTTTGGTCTGTCGATCGGTTCGATGAGCGGTATTCTCTGCTCAGCGTGGTTAGTGAAACGCTTTGGGACGCGTAATGTCATCCTTGTCACGATGTCCTGCGCATTGATTGGGATGATGATACTAAGTCTGGCACTCTGGCTGACATCGCCCTTGCTCTTTGCCGTTGGTCTCGGCGTCTTTGGGGCTAGTTTTGGTTCTGCGGAAGTGGCGATAAACGTTGAAGGTGCCGCCGTTGAGAGAGAAATGAATAAGACGGTTTTACCGATGATGCACGGTTTTTATAGCCTGGGCACGCTGGCAGGCGCTGGTGTCGGGATGGCACTGACGGCCTTTGGCGTTCCGGCAACGGTGCACATTTTATTGGCGGCGCTGGTAGGCATCGCGCCTATTTATATCGCCATTCAGGCAATCCCTGACGGTACGGGCAAAAATGCTGCCGATGGCACCCAGCATGGTGAAAAAGGCGTACCTTTTTATCGCGATATCCAGTTGCTGCTGATTGGTGTTGTGGTGCTGGCGATGGCCTTTGCCGAAGGTTCTGCCAACGACTGGTTACCCTTATTAATGGTTGATGGTCACGGTTTTAGCCCTACTTCCGGCTCGCTGATTTATGCCGGTTTTACCCTGGGGATGACCGTTGGACGCTTTATCGGCGGTTGGTTCATTGACCATTACAGTCGCGTTGCCGTGGTTCGGGCCAGTGCACTAATGGGGGCGTTGGGTATTGGGCTGATTATTTTTGTCGATAGCGCCTGGGTCGCTGGGGTGTCTGTTGTACTTTGGGGACTGGGTGCCTCGTTGGGCTTCCCGCTGACCATTTCTGCCGCCAGCGATACCGGCCCCGATGCACCAACCCGCGTCAGCGTGGTAGCTACGACCGGTTATCTGGCTTTCCTCGTCGGGCCGCCGCTGCTGGGCTATCTCGGCGAACATTATGGATTACGTAGTGCAATGCTGGTTGTACTGGCGCTGGTTATTCTCGCGGCTATTGTCGCGAAAGCCGTCGCCAAACCCGATACCAAAACGCAGACGGCGATGGAGAATAGTTGATGAGCATTAAATTAATTGCGGTAGACATGGATGGTACTTTCTTAAGCGATCAAAAAACCTATAACCGTGAGCGGTTTATGGCTCAGTATCAGCAAATGAAAGCACAAGGCATTCGCTTTGTGGTCGCCAGCGGGAATCAATATTATCAGTTGATCTCTTTCTTCCCTGAAATTGCTAATGAAATAGCCTTTGTGGCTGAAAACGGCGGCTGGGTAGTGAGCGAAGGCAAAGATGTTTTTAATGGCGAGCTGTCGAAGGATGCGTTTGCTACTGTCGTGGAACATTTGCTGACGCGCCCGGAAGTGGAAATTATTGCCTGCGGAAAAAATAGCGCCTATACCCTCAAAAAATATGACGATGCCATGAAAACGGTGGCGGAAATGTATTATCACCGTCTGGAATACGTCGATAACTTTGACAACTTAGAAGATATCTTCTTTAAATTTGGCCTTAATCTCTCTGACGAACTGATCCCACAAGTGCAAAAAGCATTACATGAGGCCATCGGCGATATCATGGTACCGGTCCATACCGGCAACGGCAGCATCGATCTGATTATCCCCGGTGTACATAAAGCCAATGGCCTTCGCCAACTGCAGAAATTATGGGGAATAGACGACAGCGAAGTGGTGGTCTTTGGCGATGGTGGTAACGATATTGAGATGCTGCGTCAGGCAGGCTTTAGTTTTGCAATGGAAAATGCCGGCAGCGCGGTCGTCGCAGCGGCAAAATACCGGGCAGGCTCCAATAACCGTGAAGGCGTACTGGATGTGATCGATAAAGTGCTTAAACACGAAGCGCCATTTAAGCAATAAAAAAGGCAGCACGCCCGGCAACACAATACCTGAATGAAGGCTGCATAATTCGCGGAAATTAACCCGCTGCATTATTTCAGGCGAAATGATTATGAAAAATTGTCTACTGTTGGGCGCGCTTTTAATGGGCTTTACTGGTGTGGCGATGGCACAAAGTGTCACCGTCTATGTGCCGAGTGGATACAAAGTGGTTGTGGTTCCTGATTCAGTCAGCGTTCCACAAGCGGTCAGCGTCGCGACTGTGCCGCAAACCGTCTATGCGGCTCCTGCGCCAGCTCCGGCTTACCGCCCGCATCCTTATGTTCGCCATCTTGCCAGCGTAGGTGAAGGGATGGTTATCGAACACCAGATTGACGACCATCACCATTAATTCGAGAATGCCTGATCGCACAAAGCAATCAGGCATTTTTTTACCCTTCGTGCGAATTTCCCATCTGTTTATCTTTTAAAAAGATAACCATCAGCGACAGCCACAAAATGCCGTTGACAAGGTTGAAGAGATTAAACAGTCCGTTGCCCCCGTTCAGCCAGGCATGTTTGCTGATTTCAATACCGACGGTAAAGATCAGCATTTGCAGCATCCCCATCGCCGCAGAAACCGTACCTTTACTCATATCGCTGGCAAACAGGGTTAATCGCACCAGTCCCGCATTCGCCAGACCAATACCGAAAGCATAAATACTTAACCCGGCGGTCATCCATAAATACGCGTGCGATGAGATAACCGTTGCCGCAGCAGCGACCAACAGACCAATCATAATCGGCCAGCCGCCCATAATAATCAGCGAACGTACGGTGCGGCGCGAGGTCAGACGCGCTAACAGCAAGTTACCCGCAATTAACGCCCCGAAAATAGGCACTTGCAGCAAGCCATATTCATAGCTGCTCAACTGCTCACCGGTAATGATGATAATCGGCGACTGGGCGATCCACGCCAGCAACGGCAGGCTAACAAATCCCAGCGCCAGCGCCCCCGCCACAAAGCGGCCGTTCTTCAGCACCAGCTTATAGTCACGACCGAGTTCTTTCAGCGACAGTTTCTCGCCTATACGCGTGGCGGTTTCAGGCATAGCTCGTTGCAGACCGAAAAAGGAGATCGCTGCCAATGCGGCAAACAAGACAAACATCCCCTCCCAGGGCAGCACATGGATCCACGCCGCGCCCACCAGCGGACCAAGTAGTGGAGCAATCAGCGCCACGTTCGCCATTAGCGCGGTGATCTTGATACAAACGGCCTCTTCGAAGGATTCCTGAATTGCGGCGTATCCCACAGCGCCAATGAAACAGAGGCTTATGCCCTGCAAGAAGCGCAACAGGGTGAATTGTTCAATGTTTTGCGCCAGTAATATTGCCAGACAGGTGACGATAAACCACACCACTCCCGCCAACATCACCGGACGGCGGCCAATACGATCCGACAACGGCCCCAGGAGCCATTGTAAAAACATCCCGCCCGCCAGATACGCAGTCATCGAAGTAGGAACCCAATCAATGCCCGCCTGATATTGTTCCACCACGGCCAACATACCGGGTTGAATCATATCGTTGCCGATATAGGTTGAAAATTCGTAAAGCACCAGACAGAGAGGGAAAAGTAACGCCTGACGTCCAAGCCTGGCACCGGAAGCTAATTTATTTTGCATGCAATTTCTTCGCCAATAATAATCGCGCAAAGTTTAATAAAAGCGCAGCTAACGAGAAAGCGAATTTTGTAGCTGAAACCACGGTTAAGCACATTCTTACATTATTGCGAGTATAGCTACGCTTTCTTTAAGTTTTATTTAACCTTTGCCCGTTACAATCACCTACCGTAAACAGGCCGCTTGAGGGAAATAAGACGATGCCGCTTTACCCAGTTTAACCTGCACTTTATTCTCAACGACTTGCCTGTATTGGCTCCCTTTTAATCACTTTGCGTCGGGAAGTTATGCTGGAAAATTTGAATCTCTCTCTATTCTCTCTTATTAACGCAACGCCAGACTCTGCGCCGTGGATGATCTCGTTGGCGATTTTTATTGCTAAAGATTTGATTACCGTGGTGCCGTTGCTGGCCGCAGTACTTTGGTTGTGGGGGCTTACAGCACAACGGCAACTGGTGATAAAAATCGCTATCGCGCTGGCGGTCAGCCTGTTTGTGTCCTGGACGATGGGACATCTTTTTCCGCACGACCGACCCTTTGTCGAAAATATCGGCTATAACTTCCTGCATCATGCGGCGGATGACTCATTCCCGAGCGATCACGGTACGGTGATTTTCACCTTTGCACTGGCATTTTTATGCTGGCATCGCCTGTGGTCCGGCTCACTTTTAATGGTGCTGGCCGTCGTCATTGCCTGGTCGCGCGTTTATCTTGGCGTCCACTGGCCGCTGGATATGCTCGGTGGATTGCTGGCAGGTATGATTGGCTGCCTTAGCGCCCAGATTATCTGGCAAGCGATGGGGCATAAACTCTATCAACGTCTGCAATCGTGGTATCGCTTCTGTTTTGCATTACCGATCCGCAAAGGCTGGGTGCGTGACTGATCTCTGCTAAAAAGTGTAGTATTGAGCGGCTCGCTTCAATAACTATTCAGAGGGATTATGGAAACACGTCGCGAAGAGCGTATCGGGCAGCTGCTGCAAGAATTAAAACGCAGTGATAAGTTACATCTTAAAGACGCCGCCGCCCTGCTTGGGGTTTCGGAGATGACGATTCGTCGCGATCTGAACAACCACAGTGCGCCCGTCGTTTTGCTCGGCGGCTATATTGTTCTGGAACCACGCAGCGCCAGCCATTACCTGTTAAGCGATCAAAAATCCCGCCTGGTGGAAGAAAAACGCCGGGCGGCAAAACTGGCTGCGACGCTGGTAGAACCCGATCAGACCCTCTTTTTTGACTGTGGCACCACCACGCCGTGGATTATTGAAGCAATTGATAATGAAATCCCTTTTACCGCCGTTTGTTATTCGCTAAATACCTTTCTGGCGCTGAAAGAGAAACCCCATTGCCGCGCGTTTCTTTGCGGTGGTGAATTTCACGCCAGCAACGCCATTTTCAAACCCATCGATTTTCAGCAAACGCTGAATAATTTTTGCCCGGATATCGCTTTTTATTCCGCTGCGGGCGTGCATGTCAGTAAAGGCGCTACCTGCTTTAATCTTGAAGAGTTGCCGGTAAAACACTGGGCCATGTCGATGGCGCAAAAGCATGTGCTGGTTGTCGACCACAGTAAATTTGGCAAGGTGCGTCCGGCGCGCATGGGTGACCTGAAACGCTTTGATATTGTTGTGAGCGATTGTTGCCCGGAAGATGAGTATGTGAAGTACGCGCAGACGCAGCGTATTAAGTTGATGTATTAATGACGTATAACCGGATGACGTTTCGCGCCATCCGGTTATCAGAAGATTAAGAGAACCAGCTGCCGAACCACTGATGGAATTTCATCATCACGAAATCCCACATCCGACCAAAGAATCCGCCCTCTTCCACATTTTCCATCACGATCAGCGGACGCTGCTCAATGGATTTACCGTTAAGCTGGAAATCAATGGTGCCGACAACCTGACCTTTTTTCAGCGGTGCGGTAAGCTGCGGTTCCGTTAACGTATAACTCGCCTTCAGGTTTTTCAGCTGCCCACGCGGTATGGTCACTGAGCCCGCTTCGCCTGCCCCGAGATTCACTTCGCTCTTATCACCAAACCAGACGCGCTGAGTCACAAATGTGGCATCAGGTTTAATTGGCGTCACGGTTTCAAAGAAACGGAAGCCCCAGGTCAATAATTTCTCAGACTCATTAAAACGGATACGGTCAGTTTTCGCCCCCAGCACTACGGAGATTAAACGCATATCGCCCTGGGTAGCCGAAGCAACCAGATTATATCCCGCGCCTGCCGTGGTTCCTGTCTTCATGCCATCAACATTCAGATTGCTGCTCCACAGCAGACGATTACGGTTAGGCTGACGAATTTTGTTGAAGGTGAACTCTTTCTCTTTATGAATGGCGTACTCTTCCGGCACATCGTGGATCAATGCTTTACCCAGCAATGCCATATCGCGCGCGGTACTGAACTGCCCCGGCGCATCCAGGCCGTGCACCGTCTGGAAGGTAGTGTTGGTCAGACCCAGTTTTTTGGCATAACCATTCATCAAACCAATAAATGACTCCTGGCTCCCGGCAACGTAATCAGCCAGCGCAATACAGGCGTCATTACCGGACTGGATAATCACACCTTTGTTCAAGTCTGCCACCGAAACCTGATCGCCCGGTTTGAGGAACATTACCGATGAACCACGCAGTGCCGGATTTCCCGTCGCCCAGGCATCTTTACCGACCGTCACCATATCGGTGAGTTTAATCTTATCGGCCTTAAGCGCCTGCCCAACCACATAGCTGGTCATAATTTTAGTCAGGCTCGCGGGATCCAGTTTCTCATCCGCATTGCCTTCTGCCAGCACTTTACCGCTGGCGTAATCCATTAAAATCCATGCACGCGCATCCACGCTCGGCGCTTCAACGGTTTGTTCCGCCGCGAATGCCGTTGGGGCAAAAAGGAATAAAAATGCAGAACCCGCTGCAAGACCACGAAGGAGAGAGGAGTATTGCGTCATAAATGCCACCCGAGTATCCATTCAAAAAAAATACGTTATATCGCCGTATGATAAGTTCGGTGATTAATAACGCACACACAAACTTAAAGAAACCGTAAGTTGGTAAAGTTTTTAAAGTTTATGCAATATCCTGCCGCTTCGCTGCTTCTGGTGTCATTTTTTTGCCAGCTGTTGCTTAAAAGTTAACTTTACTTCACCATCGGAGTCCTGTTCAGCCTGTGGCTGCCTGTCGGAAAAGGGGTGAGTATGATTACGCTGTGGGGTCGGAATAATTCAACCAACGTAAAAAAAGTATTGCTGACGCTCGAAGAACTGGAACTACCTTATGAGCAAATTCTCGCGGGCCGTGAGTTTGGGATAAATCACGATGCTGATTTTCTGGCGATGAACCCTAACGGGCTGGTGCCGTTGTTGCGTGACGACGAAAGTGATCTCATTCTTTGGGAATCAAACGCCATTGTCCGCTATCTGGCGGCACAGTACGGGCAAAAACGCCTGTGGATCGACTCACCGGCACGTCGTGCGGAAGCAGAAAAATGGATGGACTGGGCAAACCAGACGCTCAGTAATGCTCATCGCGGGATCCTGATGGGATTAGTCAGAACACCACCGGAAGAGCGCGATCAGGCCGCCATTGATGCCAGTTGCAAAGAGTGCGACGCCCTGTTTGCCCTGCTCGATGCGGAACTGGCAAAAGTAAAATGGTTCTCAGGCGACGAGTTTGGTGTGGGCGATATCGCTATCGCACCGTTCATCTACAATTTGTTTAACGTTGGCCTGACCTGGACACCGCGTCCAAATCTGCAACGCTGGTATCAGCAACTCACTGAACGCCCCGCAGTGCGCAAAGTGGTGATGATTCCCGTTAGCTAATTGCGTGGGCTAACTTTAAGTAATTCCCCACTGGACTCGTCGGTGAGAACGTATAAATAACCGTCGGGTCCAGTGCGAACATCACGAATTCGCTGCCCTCTGTCCGTTAAAATACGGCCATCTTCTGTCACTTTGTCGCCGTTGACGCTCATCACAATGACATCTTTATCTTTCAGCGCGCCAATAAATAATTTTTGCTGCCACTGGGGGAATTTGTCGCTGTTATAGAAGGCCATGCCGCTCACGGCGGGCGAATCTTTCCAGTAAAAAACAGGTTGCTCGGTCCCGGCGACGATCTCCCCTTTCGCTTCCGGTATCTTAAAGCCCGAATAGTTGATTCCCCAGGTTGCCAGCGGCCAGCCGTAGTTTTTGCCTTTTTGCGGAATATTAATTTCATCACCACCGCGCGGGCCATGTTCATTCAGCCATAGTGCATTACTCCACGGATTCATCGCCATTCCTTGCGGATTACGAATGCCATAAGACCAGATCTCGGCGCGCACACCGGATTCCTTTATAAAAGGATTATCATCCGGGATTTCTCCCAGGTCGGTCAGACGCACCAGTTTGCCCTGTAATTTATCCAGATCCTGCGCCGTCGGGCGCTGATTGTTTTCGCCCAGAGCAATAAAAAGATAACCTTTACCGTCGAATACCATCCGCCCGCCAAAATGGTTACCGGTAGACAGTTTTGGCATCTGACGAAAGACGGTGCGGAAGTCGGTCACTTTTGAGAGATCATCACTTAAGCGGCCATAACCCACAGCAGTTCCGGCTTTGCCATCATCGCCAACTTCGGAATAACTTAACCAGATGCGGCGCGACTGAGCAAAATCGGGCGCTAAAACCACGTCCAGCAGGCCGCCCTGCCCGTGCGCCCAAACGTCCGGCACTCCGGAAAGCGGCGCAGATAATCCTTTTCCTGCTTGCCAGTGACGCAACTCGCCGCCGCGCAGAGTGATTAACATACCGTGATTATCGGGTAAAAAGGCCAGCGCCCAGGGATGGTCGAGTTTGTCTTGCAGTACTTCGACATTTACCGTTGCAGGAGCTGCCCAGAGAGCGGAAGAAAGACAAATAAGGGGCACAAGGAAAAAGGATTGTCGATGCATAACGCCTCCGGATTGACTCTGGCTTAAAGCGTAGTCAGTGGAGGAGATAACAAATTCATTTTTACAAAAACTTAAACATGAAGGGGGAGACGCTTTCTCCCCCTTAGTTTTCAGGCCTTCTCAAGCATGGCGTGCTTCTGCAGGCTCTGGATACTCAGCGTTAAGCTCATCAGACAATTTTCAAGCTTATCGGCGTTGACGGTAATAACAGTCGGGCAATCATGGTGCCCACTCATCAAACATACTGCGGCTGTCGCTAATGCTTCTTCAGCATGATGAAGAGCACTCCATTCTTCCTGATCCAGATGAAGATTCAACCGCAGCGATTTATCGTGCAGTTCGCGATTCAGTTTAAAAAAGTTATCTCGTAGATGATTGCTTTCGCTGACGGACATGTATCCTTTTGCCTTCCTCAGTTGCACGTATGCGGCGAGGTCAACGCGTGCGTCGATCAACCGGTTCAGCATATCGATTCGCTGTCTGTCAACGAACATACTTCGATCCTCCTCTTTCCAGCCTTGTTGCAACTAAATAGTATGGCTGTTTTTTGAGCAAAATGCTGTCCAGGAGCAATTCTTCACGCCGAATTAACAAAATTTACATTTCCTTCAACTCCGCCAGCGAATGAGATTGCGATACAAATTTTATCCAGAACTCTGTAGAATCCCTGCCCTGACCTTTCCTGTAACTGAATATTTTTTAAGCTATGAGCAAAGTAACTCCCCAGCCGAAAATCGGCTTTGTTTCCCTTGGCTGTCCGAAAAACCTTGTCGATTCAGAGCGTATTCTCACCGAACTACGCACTGAAGGTTATGACGTGGTACCGAGCTATGATGATGCGGACATGGTGATCGTCAACACCTGCGGCTTTATTGACAGCGCGGTACAAGAATCACTGGAAGCCATTGGTGAAGCGTTGAATGAAAACGGCAAGGTAATTGTGACCGGTTGTCTGGGGGCAAAAGAAGATCAGATCCGCGAAGTCCACCCGAAAGTGCTGGAAATCACCGGGCCTCATAGCTATGAGCAGGTTCTGGAGCACGTTCATCACTACGTGCCAAAACCGAAACACAACCCATTCCTGAGCCTGGTGCCAGAACAAGGTGTGAAACTGACGCCGCGTCATTATGCCTATCTGAAAATTTCTGAAGGCTGTAATCACCGCTGCACCTTCTGCATTATTCCGTCTATGCGCGGCGATCTGGTGAGCCGTCCGATTGGCGAAGTGTTAAGTGAAGCGAAACGTCTGGTTGATGCGGGCGTTAAAGAAATTCTGGTGATCTCGCAGGATACTTCCGCGTATGGCGTCGATGTTAAACATCGTACTGGCTTCCACAACGGCGAGCCGGTAAAAACCAGCATGGTCAGCCTGTGCGAACAGTTATCGAAACTGGGGATCTGGACACGTCTGCACTACGTTTACCCTTATCCGCATGTGGACGACGTCATCCCACTGATGGCAGAGGGCAAAATCCTGCCGTATCTGGACATTCCGTTGCAGCACGCCAGCCCGCGCATTCTCAAACTGATGAAACGTCCGGGTTCTGTAGATCGCCAACTGGCGCGCATCAAACAGTGGCGCAAAATCTGCCCGGAACTGACCCTACGCTCAACCTTTATTGTTGGCTTCCCTGGCGAGACGGAAGAAGATTTCCAGATGCTACTCGACTTCCTGAAAGAAGCACGTCTGGATCGCGTTGGCTGCTTTAAATACAGCCCGGTTGAAGGTGCAGACGCCAATGCCCTGCCTGACCAGGTTCCGGAAGAAGTGAAAGAAGAACGCTGGAACCGTTTCATGCAGTTGCAGCAGCAAATTTCCGCCGAGCGCCTGCAAGAGAAAGTGGGCCGTGAAATTCTGGTGATTATCGACGAAGTGGACGAAGAAGGCGCGATTGGTCGCAGCATGGCAGATGCACCGGAAATCGACGGCGCGGTTTATCTCAATGGTGAAACCAACGTTAAGCCGGGTGATATCCTGCGAGTGAAAGTCGAGCACGCCGATGAGTACGATTTGTGGGGTAGCCGGGTTTAATTAATTCAGGCCGGGCAAAATCATTTGTCCGGCCTGCGAATAATGATTACTGCCAGCTAATCTGCGCCCTGCCGTTTTTCTTACTCTTATACA
This sequence comes from Escherichia sp. E.sYA108, assembly GCF_011754335.1. Taxonomy (NCBI): domain Bacteria; kingdom Pseudomonadati; phylum Pseudomonadota; class Gammaproteobacteria; order Enterobacterales; family Enterobacteriaceae; genus Escherichia; species Escherichia sp. E.sYA108. Next base: position 3,396,513 of record NZ_JAAQVZ010000001.1, read on the forward strand.
GCCGCTCATCCGCCAGCATTTTCAAACGTTCAACGGTAGTACATTCATTTGAATGCGCTACACCGATACTGGTGCTTAAATTAATGCTTCCCACCTGGAAATGAACGATTTCTTTTAGAATCGATAGCAACTCTTCCAGCGTGCCGCCAGTATAAATCACCGCAAATTCGTCACCTCCGAAGCGGTAGACTTTACCTTTATCTACCGGGATCTGTGATTTAAGGATTTTCACCACTTTCATCAACACTTCATCGCCCAGCAAATGACCGAAGGTGTCGTTAATGTTTTTGAATTTATCGACGTCAAACAGGCACAAATAACCGCCTTTTTCCGGCAGCGCTTTTAAATCTTCGTCAAAGGATTTTCTGCCCATCGCTTTGGTCAGATCGTCCAGGAATGCCGAGTTATACATACTGTAGAGTTTTTTGACATCGGCAGCCGAAAAGAAAAGCCCGCCATCCAGTACGCGTTCAAAATGGTTATTAATAATGGCTTCTTTCTCCACAATACCACGATTAATCACTCTGCGTACCAGATAGAGGCAACTGGCACCCGATATCACTGCCACCAATGCGGCAAAGAAAATAATCAATGTACATACCTGAAAATAAACGTCTTTTTTATAAGCAAATACGTACAACCCGGTCGGCAAATAGGAGAAGTGCTCCATTGCTTCCGAAACGGTGAAGATGGCGTTTTTAGCGTTATATTCATCACCGGTCACCGATTTACCGTTCTTGAACAGGGAGAACATCAGGTTCTCGCTATCCATCGCCAGCGATTTTGACAGTAAAGAAAAACGTTCCAGACCAAGCAAAAATATCAGACTACGATTGTGAGTTACCGGATAGAGGTAATAGACGAAAGTTTTACCATCAAAAGAGATAAACCCTGTATTTTTGACATGTCGATACTTAACAACCTGCATAATATCTGCACAATAATTTTTCTCGAACTCCTTTACCTGAATACATTCATCACTGGAAATCAGATAAGGACCGACATCGTACAAATAAGAGGGTGAAACCGAGTCGGCGTAAGCTGTGCGTAAGCCAACCAACAGCTGTTCCTCCGTAGGATTTAGCGTGTTGATGAGATCAATTGCCACACTACGCCGATATTCAGCAATATTTGCCACCGCAAAAGCAGTATCAATAACGGACTGTTTCAGGCCATACACCCGTTCCTTTACCATTTGAGTGTAGATCCCGCAGGCAACTGCTGAAATCATGATAAAAATCAGCAGACTGACTGTAAGTACGAATTTATTGATTCTGGACATACGTAAACTACTCTTTTACTAATTTTCCACTTTTATCCCAGGCGGAGAATGGCATGGGTTTCTGGTACAGATACCCCTGAGCCTGAACACATCCTAATTTGATTAATTCACGCGCAACGTCTTCGCTCTCTACGCCTTCCGCAATCACCGGGATCCGGTTATAGCGTGCCAGATCGAAAATAATGCGCACAATTTTTCCTGCAGTACCGAAAATATCGCCGGTAAATTGCGAATCCACCTTTATACTGTCTGGATTAATTTCATAAAAACGTTTCAGGTTTGACAAACCGGTGCCAAAGTCATCAATCGATACCCGTACCCCTTGTTTACGCAGTTGTTCAATATTGAGATAGAAATGTTCATTAATTCGCTCGATCACGGTTTCGGTGATCTCAACACAAAGGCTGTTCGCCTTCAGGCCATTTTCTTTCATGATGGTAGTAAAACGCTCATGAAAGTGTGGTTCGTTTAACTGCCAGGGCGAAACATTAATATGCAGTAAGAAATCATCCTTCAGCGACGCACGCTGACTAAAATGTCTGAATTCACCCATCGCGGTTTTAATAATTTGATAGCCCAGCTCATTGATAAACCCGATATCTTCAGCAATGGTAATGAACTTCAGCGGTGAAATAATCCCCCGCTCCGCAGACACCCAACGGCACAACGCCTCCGCGCCCAAAATGGTGCGGGTGTTAATATCAACAATCGGTTGATAGACCAGGAATAGTTCGCCAATTTCCATTGCATGGCGAATATTACGCGCAATCCAGATATTCTCTTCTATTTCGTTGAGTTTCGCATCATCACAGAAAATAAACTCTGAGAACATATGGTTGCGGATACTGGAAATCGCCAGTTTCAGCTTTTCTGCGTAACTCCTGGCGTTTTCCCCCTGCAAAGGTTCACAAATAGCAGACTTATGGATGCGCAGATTGCGGTAGCCAAAACTGCTGTCAAAATCGTTTACCGTCGCTATCTTACGGGTAAACGTCTGTACATTTTCCCGGCACAGGAGTAAATAGAGATCGGCATTAAATGTCACGATATCGCAGCATTGCGCATATTTCTCGGCAATTCGCTGACACAATTTCCTGACGATTTTATTGCGTTCATCAACACCAAACACCGCTTCCACAGCTTCCAGACCACACAGTTTGATGATCCCCACAGCCAGATACTGATTATTGTTGGACTCAATAATCGCCATATTTTTAATAAAACCGCTTTCCTGATCGTAAGAGATCAGCGAGAGCAATTTATTTGCCCGTTCAATTTCAGCATCTTTCATTTCCGCGATCGAATTTTTGATGCTGATAATCTCTTTCGCATCGCCTTCACGAATCTTCAGAGCCTCGATTTGATCCGTAGAGTCGGGCAAAAACGCCAGCGTATTGACCAAATCTGTCATTTCAGAAAATTGCCGACGGAACACTCGAGTGGTCATTAAATAAACCACCAGCAATACGATAATAATGAAAGCAAACGGCAGATAAAAAAGTTTATCTGATGCGTTCAATAAATTACCACCAGGATAATAAAAATAGATTTCGAATAATGCGTTGTTTGGCACCGCTGATGTTTTTTCAATATATTCCGTATCGACAGAATCAATAATATTATAATTACCTTCGCTATTATAAATAATCAATTTTTCACGAGCGAGTTGATTCTTAGCAATGATCTCATGACCTTGCTTTAAAAATAGAACTTCATCATTAGCGCTGATGTGATCAAGATACTCGTTCAGATATCGCCAGTTTAAATCGACATGAATTTTATCTACCGCTAACAAATCATGATCTTTGCCGTTGATGTGTAGCGTAAAAGAGATACATTTTTTACCCGGACGATCAAAGCAATTGTATGCGGGGTTCCAGCTGTTGTTAGAGTCATCTGAAGCCATCGACCACGGTCGTTTCGATGGGTTAAAATCGGCAAAAATAACCCGCCCTGACTCGTCGACAAGCGGTCCATTTACTTGTTCCTGATGATAAACAACGATTTTATTATTCGCCCTCCGCGAAAAGAGATAATATTTATTATCATCAAGTACCAGTCCCACCGAGTCTAAAAATGGCATCATTTCCATTTTCAGAATTACGGCGCGTTGAATCTCCTCTGTATTTTTTAATAAATACAGTGAGTCCTTTAATGTCAGGGCCGAACGTTCAATATCTTTAAAGAAATAGCCAACGTTTTTCTGAATAAGTTCAAAGCGGCTATCGGCACGTTTTACCGCGCGTTCCGATACCAGTTGATAGTTAATGATGAAAAAAAGACCAATAAATGACAGTGCTGCCAATAAAAATAAAATTATCAGCCTTATCTTTATCTTTTCGTATAAACTCAGCATGTTAATACATTTAACAAAATAACTATCTGAACGCTGTGCCGCTGCAAAATAGTCCCTTGCTGCGGCTTTTTAACCAAATTACCCGATTCTACAAAATCAGCAGAAAGTTACAACACTTGCTTAGGGCAATAATTTCCTGTGAGGTGATTACCCTTTCAAGCAATATTCAAACGTAACTATCCTTTAATTTTCGGATCCAGCGCATCGCGTAAACCATCGCCCAACAAATTGAACGCCAGTACGGTCAGAAAAATAGCCAGGGCCGGAAAAACAGCGACATGCGGCGCGATAACCATATCCGCTCGTGCCTCATTGAGCATTGCCCCCCACTCTGGTGTCGGCGGCTGCGCACCGAGGCCGAGAAATGACAGGCTGGCGGCAGAGATAATCGAGGTGCCAATGCGCATGGTGAAAAACACCACGATAGAAGAGACGGTCCCAGGCAAGATATGACGCAACAAAATGGTCATATCGCTGGCACCAATACTGCGTGCTGACTCGATAAAGGTTTGCTGTTTCAACACCAGCGTGTTGCCGCGCACCAGCCGGGCAAACGCGGGGATGGAAAAAATGGCGACTGCGATAATCACGTTAGCAATGCCGCTTCCCAACACCGCAACAACAGCGATCGCCAGTAAAATACCCGGGAAGGCAAACAACACATCGCAAATGCGCATGATCAGCCGATCCCACCAGCCTTCATAATATCCAGCCAGCAAGCCCAGCAACGTCCCGATCGCCGCACCGATAAACACGGCAAACACGCCCGCCGCCAGCGATATTTGCGCACCAACCAGGACACGGCTGAAAATGTCGCGCCCCAGTGAATCGACACCAAACCAGTGCTGCAAAGAAGGTCCGTTATTCAGATTGTCATAATCAAAATAATTTTCGGCGTCATAGGGAGCGATCCAGCGTGCAAAAATGGCCACCACAATCAATAAAATAACGAACAATGCGGCGGTCATCGCCATATGCTGACGGCGAAATCGTCGCCAGAATTCATGCCACGGTGTACGTACCTGGTCAGGTTTGACCAGTGGCATGGCGTTTAACGCCGCCTGACGTCGCCAGTTAAATAGTCGCATCCTTACTTGTACCTGATAGCCGGGTTAATGGCGGCGTAAAGCACATCCACCACTAAGTTGATAAGAATAAATTCCAGCGAGAAAAGCAGAATTTCCGCCTGAATCACTGGGTAATCGCGCATTTCTACGGAGTCAACGAGTAAGCGTCCAAGTCCGGGCCAGTTGAAAACTTTCTCCACCACGATGGAACCACCGAGCAAGAAGCCAAACTGTAAGCCCATCATGGTCACTACCGGGATCATCGCGTTGCGTAGCCCGTGTTTGAGGACAACCCAGGTTTCGCTCACCCCTTTCGCCCTCGCGGTACGCATATAATCTTCGCTTAAAACGTCGACAAACGACGCGCGGGTAAAGCGCGCCATCACGGCGGCCACTGCCGCGCCGAGCGTCAGGGAGGGTAAAATGTAGTGCTGCCAACTGTCTGCTCCCACGGTAGGCAGCCAGCCCAGTTCAACAGAGAATACCTGAATTAAAAGCATCCCCAGAGCAAATGCCGGAAACGAAATCCCCGACACCGCAATAGTCATACTCAATCGATCCGGCCAACGGTTACGCCAGACGGCGGCGATAATTCCCGCCGCCATACCAAATATCACCGCCCAGACCATACTGGTTATGGTCAGCCACAGCGTTGGCATAAAGCGGCTGGCAATCTCATCGGCAACCGGACGACGCGACACCATCGACAGGCCAAAATCCCCCTGCACAGCATTGCTGATATAGTGCCAGAACTGGTGATATAGCGGCTGATCCAACCCCAGCTGCTGACGCACCAGTTCTATAACCTGCGCATCAGCTTCGGGCCCGGCAATTAATCGCGCCGGATCGCCGGGCAGCATGTGGACAAATAAAAACACCAGCACCGAGACGATAAACAGCGTCGGAATCAACCCCAGTAAGCGTTTGATAACGTAATTAAGCATTCCACTCCCTGCGTTGCTTATTGCAAATCCGCGTCTTCAAAGCTGAAGCCGGTGTCTGGCATGATCCAAAAACCGGTCAGGTTTTTACTGTGTGCCGACACCAGTTTTTCTACCACCAGCGGGATCCACGGCGACTCTTGCCAGATGATATCCTGCGCCGCCTTATACAAGCGGGTCTTTTCCGCCGGATCATTAGTTTTCAGTGCCTGAGCCAGGAAGTCATCCACCTGTTTATTGCTGTAAAACGCGGTATTAAACAGCGTTGGTGGCCAGTTCTGCGAGGCAAACAGCGGCGATAGAGCCCAGTCGGCTTCGCCGGTTGAAGCCGACCAGCCAGTGTAGAACATCCGCACGCCGCTCTCTTTTTGCCCTTTACCTTCAACTTCTGCCGCCCGCTGTCCGGCATCCATCGCAGTCACCTGGGCTTTAATCCCAACCTGCGCTAACTGCTGCTGGGTAAATTGCAGCACTTTCTGCGCGGTGCTGTGGTTATGTGACGACCACAGCGTGGTACTGAAACCGTTGGGATATCCCGCCTCTTTCAGTAATTCGCGCGCTTTCACTGGATCGTAAGGCCACGGTTTATAACTTTGCGCGTAGGCGATACTCGGCGGTACCACACCAGTAGCTGGCGTTGCATAGCCCGCGAAGGCCACTTTCACCAGCGCCGGGCGGTTAATGGCGTAATTCAGCGCCTCACGGACCTTCGGGTTATCGAACGGCTTTTGCGTCACGTTCATACTGATATAACGCTGCATAATTGACGGACTGGCCATCAACTCGATATTTTTGTTTTTCTCCAGCAGTGCGGCCTGCTCGTAGGGAATGGGGAAAGCAAACTGCGCTTCACCGGTTTGCAGCATTGCCGCGCGGGTGTTGTTATCCGCCACCGGACGCCAGGTTATGCTGTCCAGTTTGGGCAATCCTGGCTGCCAGTAACCCGCGAATTTTTTCACCTTCACAAAATCGGTCTGATTCCAGGTATCCAGTTCATACGGCCCGGTTCCCACCGGATGAAAACCAATCTCCTTGCCATATTTTTCCAGCGCTGCCGGTGAAATCATCGCGGTCGCCGGATGGGCAAGAATATTAATAAACGCTGAGAATGGCTGTTTGAGGGTAATCTTTACCGTTGTCGGATCGATCGCTTCCGTTTTGGCAATATTCTTATACAGGTTATAGCGTTTAAGATGATTCGCCGGATCGCTGGCCCGGTCCAGATTCGCTTTTACCGCCGCTGCGTTGAAGTCGGTTCCATCCTGGAATTTAATTCCTTCCCGCAGTTTCACGGTGTAAGTAAGGCCGTCATCGGAAACGGTATAACTCTCCGCCAGCACGTTTTTCAGTTTCATCTCTTTATCCAGACCGAACAGCCCCTGGTAAAACGATTTCGCTACGGCCTGAGATAACGTGTCATTTGCGTCATACGGATCGAGCGTGGTGAAGTTCGATCCCACCGCCACCACCACCTCTTTGGCAGCGAATGCACAAGATGCCATCAACGCTGTCGCAATGCCCAGCGCCACTAACCCACTCCGGTGTACAGCTCTTGCCATTTTATTCTCCGCCTGAATGTTATCTACGCATGAATGCGTATTCTGATTGTGGTTGTGCGACGTAATGCCCCGGCCCGACGCATTGCAACGAGACGGCTGCAACCTCTTCGCCACGCAGATGAATATTGCTGGGAAGATCGTCCGACAGCAGTACACGCTGCGGTCGTTGTCGGGACGGTTCAGCGACCGGAACTGCCGCCAGTAATTTACGCGTATAAGGATGCTGCGGATTTTCAAAGACCGCGCGCCGTGGACCAATTTCAACAATTTGCCCGAGATACATCACCGCCACACGATGACTAATCCGCTCAACCACGGCCATATCGTGGGAGATAAACAGATACGCAATGCCGAAATCACGCTGGAGATCGAGCAACAAGTTGATAATCTGCCCGCGAATAGAAACATCCAGCGCCGAGACGGCTTCGTCGGCAATGATCACTTTTGGATTCAATGCCAACGCGCGAGCAATGCAGATGCGCTGGCGCTGACCGCCGGAAAACTCATGTGGGTAACGCCAGGCATGTTCCGGTAACAGGCCCACGCGCTCCAACAACCACGCAACGCGTGCAGCCGCTTCTTTACCTGGCAATAAACCGTGTACGCGCAGCGGTTCGATAATCGAATCACCGATGGTCTGACGTGGGTCCAGCGAAGCGTAAGGGTCCTGAAAAATAAACTGAATATCGCGGCGCAATGCCTGAAGTTTACAGGGTGACAAGGTATCGATTCGCTGACCGTTAAAGATAATTTCGCCGCCCTGCGATTCGACCAGGCGCAGCAACGCCCGCCCGGTGGTGGATTTACCGCTGCCAGACTCGCCCACCAGCGATAGCGTTTCGCCAGGCCAGAGATCAAAACTGACTTTCTCAACGGCATGCACTTCCCGCGTTACGCGATTCAACAAACCGCTGCGCAAAGGGAAACGGGTGACCAGATTACGCACCCGTAAAACAGGTTCGCCATCCACCACCGTTTTCTGCTCGATGGGTGGCTCCTGTTTCGCTGGATGTTCAAGCGATATCAATGGGAAACGTCGGGGATAATCTAACCCTTTCATCGCACCAAGTTGCGGAACAGCAGCTAACAGCGCACGGGTATAAGGATGTTGCGGTGCATGAAAAATCTGTTCGACGCTACCCGTTTCCACCGCCTCGCCCTGATACATCACCAGTACCCGATCGGCAATCTCTGCCACCACGCCCATATCGTGAGTGATAAAGATAACGCCCATCGACATCTCTTTTTGCAATACTTTGATTAATTGCAGGATCTGCGCCTGAATAGTGACATCCAGCGCGGTGGTTGGCTCATCGGCAATCAGCACCGCCGGGCGGCATGACAGCGCCATCGCAATCATCACTCGCTGGCGCATCCCGCCAGAGAGTTGATGCGGATAACGTGAAAGAATGGTTTGTGCCTCCGGAATGCGTACCTGATCCAGCATCCGCTTCGCCTCGACCATCGCTTCTTCACGACTGGCGTTCTGATGCAGACGAATAGATTCGGCAATCTGTTCACCCACAGCAAATACCGGGTTCAGCGATGTCATCGGCTCCTGAAATATCATCGCCATATCCGCCCCGCGCACATGGCGCATTTGTGCAGCACTCTGCTCACTAAGTTCAATTACTTCGCGACTGCGCCGCTGCAACAGCATTTTATCGCACTGCACTAAACCGCCCGCCTGTTCCAACAGGCGCATCAATGCCAGCGCAGTCACTGACTTACCGGAGCCGGATTCGCCAACAATTGCCAGCGTCTCACCGCGTTGCAGGCTAAAAGAGAGATTGCGGACCGCAGCTATTTTCTGCTGCTCCTGCATAAAGGCAATATTCAGATTTTCAACCGCCAGCACATCACCGGCATCAAGTTCATCACTGTGTGGCAACGGTGTCCCCTTTTTCACGGTAGATACCGGTGGTTGGCGTATCGCCTGCGTAGCCCCAGGCGCGATACATTCCTTCGGTGTTAAACGGTAGCGCGACATTCCCTTCATGGTCGATAGCGATTAAGCCACCGCTACCGCCAAGCGCAGGGAGTTTTTCCATTACTACCCGCTCGCAGGCTTCCGCGAGACTTAATCCGCCGTAATCCATTAACGCGGCGATATCATATGCCGCCAGCGCGCGGATGAAGACTTCGCCCGTACCGGTACAGGAAACCGCCACACTGGCGTTATTGGCATAGCATCCGGCCCCCACTAAGGGACTATCGCCAACTCGTCCGGGTAATTTATTGGTCATTCCGCCCGTGGACGTGGCTGCCGCCAGATTGCCGTCTAAATCCAACGCCACGGCCCCTACGGTGCCCATTTTTTGTTTTTCATCCAGTGGCGCACCGCTATGGTCGAGGACTGTTGCCCCTTCCTCGCGCGCTGCCATTAGTTGTTCATAACGCAAAGGTGTGGAGAAAATCTCCGGCGAGACGCACTCCATGCCATGAGCAAACGCAAAATTTTCTGCCCCTTCGCCAATCATCATCACATGCGGGCTTTGCTCCATCACCAGTCGGGCGGCAAGAACCGGATTACGCAGATGACTAACGCCCGCCACCGCACCGGCTTTCAGGGTGTTACCATCCATCACACAGGCGTCCAGTTCATGGGTTTCATCACGCGTAAAGACAGCGCCAATTCCGGCGTTAAACAGTGGACACTCTTCCAGCAGACGCACCGCTTCCGTCACCACATCCAGCGCACTTTCGCCCGCTACCAGCATTTTCTGCCCGGTTTCAACAATGGCAGACAACGCCTCGATGTAGCGTAATTCCTGTTGCAGACTCATCTGCGCGCGGCTAATTGCACCTGCGCCACCATGAATTGCAATGACTGCTTTGCCCATAGTATTCGTCCATTAAGGGTGGCTCGCCACTTTTGCTATAAATATCAGAATTTTTATGAATGACTCATTCAATTTTTGAATATAGAAAGATGGATATGGCATGTAAAGGCAGGAGCCAGCGCTACGCCCGAGGTGGCATACAGTCTGTGGCGTTTTTCTGACATAATAGGCAAATTCGATTTTGCCTCCGCAGGAGTGTTTTCATGGAATTTACCACCGGATTGATGTCGCTCGACACCGCGCTTAATGAGATGCTTTCTCGCGTTACCCCACTGACCGCCCAGGAAACGCTGCCACTGGTTCAGTGTTTTGGCCGTATTCTGGCGAGCGATGTCGTTTCGCCACTGGATGTCCCGGGGTTTGATAACTCCGCTATGGACGGCTACGCGGTGCGTTTAGCCGATATTGCCTCCGGGCAACCGCTGCCCGTTGCCGGTAAATCCTTTGCCGGTCAGCCGTACCATGGTGAATGGCCTGCGGGTACCTGCATTCGTATTATGACCGGTGCGCCGGTGCCGGAAGGCTGCGAAGCGGTGGTGATGCAGGAGCAGACTGAACAAACGGACAATGGCGTGCGTTTTACTGCTGAAGCGCGTAGCGGGCAAAATATTCGCCGTCGCGGTGAAGATATCTCTGCAGGTGCGGTTGTTTTCCCGGCGGGGACTCGCCTGACTACCGCTGAACTGCCAGTGATTGCTTCGCTAGGGATTGCCGAAGTTCCGGTGATTCGTAAAGTGCGTGTAGCGCTTTTTTCTACCGGTGATGAACTCCAGTTGCCCGGTCAGCCGCTGGGCGACGGCCAAATCTACGATACCAACCGTCTCGCCGTACACCTGATGTTAGAACAGTTGGGATGCGAGGTAATCAACTTAGGGATTATCCGCGACGATCCCCATGCCCTGCGCGCCGCATTTATTGAAGCCGACAGCCAAGCGGATGTGGTGATCAGTTCCGGCGGTGTTTCAGTGGGTGAAGCGGATTACACCAAAACGATTCTTGAAGAGCTGGGGGAGATTGCCTTCTGGAAACTGGCGATTAAACCGGGTAAACCGTTCGCATTCGGTAAACTTTCTAATAGTTGGTTCTGCGGCCTGCCGGGCAACCCGGTTTCAGCGACGCTGACCTTCTATCAACTGGTACAGCCTTTGCTGGCAAAACTAAGCGGCAATACCGCCAGTGGCCTGCCCGCGCGCCAGCGTGTACGCACAGCGTCCCGCCTGAAAAAAACGCCAGGACGCCTTGATTTCCAGCGCGGCGTGCTGCAACGCAACGCCGATGGCGAACTGGAAGTGACGACCACCGGACATCAGGGTTCACATATATTTAGCTCCTTTAGCCTCGGCAACTGCTTTATCGTGCTGGAACGCGATCGCGGCAATGTGGAAGTGGGCGAATGGGTGGAAGTAGAACCGTTTAACGCGTTGTTCGGAGGCCTGTAATGGCGGAACTCAGCGATCAGGAGATGCTGCGCTACAACCGGCAAATCATTCTGCGCGGTTTTGATTTTGACGGTCAGGAGGCGCTGAAGGATTCTCGCGTGTTGGTGGTGGGGCTTGGTGGCCTCGGCTGCGCAGCTTCGCAGTATCTGGCAAGCGCCGGTGTCGGCAACCTGACGCTGCTCGACTTCGACACGGTTTCGCTCTCCAATCTGCAACGCCAGACGCTGCACAGTGATGCCACGGTCGGGCAACCAAAGGTGGAATCCGCCCGTGACGCCCTGACGCGGATCAACCCACATATCGCGATTACGCCAGTCAATGCGCTGCTTGATGACGCTGAACTTGCTGCGATGATTGCAAAACACGATCTGGTGCTCGACTGTACGGATAACGTTGCAGTACGTAATCAACTGAACGCAGGCTGTTTTGCCGCGAAGGTGCCGCTGGTTTCCGGCGCGGCAATTCGTATGGAAGGGCAAATCACGGTCTTCACTTATCAGGACGGCGAACCGTGCTATCACTGCCTTAGCCGTTTGTTTGGCGAGAACGCGTTAACCTGCGTAGAAGCAGGCGTGATGGCACCGTTGATCGGGGTGATTGGTTCGTTGCAGGCAATGGAAGCGATCAAACTGCTGGCAGGTTATGGCAAACCGGCCAGCGGAAAAATCGTGATGTACGATGCGATGACCTGTCAGTTTCGCGAAATGAAACTGATGCGTAATCCGGGGTGTGAGGTGTGCGGGCAGTAACTGCCACCTCCAGGCCGGATGAGACGCGGCACTCCGCCACGTCATCAGCAATTTATGAGGATGCAGAACGTCCGGTTAAATCGACGTTCTGCCAAACGCTCCCAGCCAGTCCTGTTCAAACTTCGCCACAGCGGCATCAACCGCCGGATAGCTAATCATCTGTTGTGCCACATCCAGCGGCAGAGTAATTGATTCACATCCTGCCAGTAAGCAGTCCAGCGCCTGACGCGGGGTTTTGAAACTCGCGGCTAACACTTTCGCCTGCGGCGCATGCATTTTCAATAACTGGTGTAAGTCGGTCACAGTCTGAATACCGCTACCGCCCTGAGCATCAATACGATTAACGTAAGGCGCAACATATTCCGCACCTGCCAGCGCCGACAGTAGCCCTTGTGCTGCGCCATATACCGCGGTTCCCAGCGTCGGAATCCCTTCCGCTTTTAACATCTTAATAGCTGCCAGCCCCTCAGCGGTCACCGGAACTTTCACCACGATATCCGCAATAATAGAACGCAATTTACGTGCGTCATTAACCATCCCTTCAGCAGTGGTAGCCATTACCTGGGCAAACAGACGCCCCTGACCGCCCATCGCCTCGTGAAGTTGCGGAAGCACAACCTCCAGCGGTTTTTTACCCGCTGCGATAATGCTTGGGTTAGTGGTCACACCCGCCAGCGGAAAAATACGTGACAGCGCCGTCACCGCAACAACGTCTGAAGTATCCAGATACAGTTCCATAACCATCCTCAAAATGTACTTTTTGTCTGAATGTAGACTATCACGGGAAAACTCTCTGAACAGTTGACGCACATCAATCTAACTTTCATTCGAAAGTATTTTAATGTTTGAACGAAACAGAGAGGCAACTATGATTTTCAATATTCAACGCTACTCGACCCATGATGGCCCCGGTATCCGCACGGTCGTATTTCTTAAAGGCTGTTCGCTGGGCTGCCGCTGGTGTCAGAACCCGGAAAGCCGCGCCCGCACGCAGGATCTGCTGTATGACCCACGACTCTGTCTGGAAGGCTGTAAGCTGTGCGCTAAGACCGCACCGGAAGTGATTGAGCGCGCGTTGAATGGTTTGCTTATTCATCGGGAAAAGTTAACCCCGGAGCATTTTACGGCGCTAACCGACTGCTGCCCGACACAGGCGTTAACCGTGTGTGGTGAAGTGAAAAGCGTTGAGGAGATCATGGCAACCGTTTTGCGCGATAAACCGTTTTACGATCGCAGCGGCGGCGGCTTAACGCTTTCTGGCGGTGAACCGTTTATGCAGCCGGAAATGGCGACGGCGCTGCTGCAAGCCAGCCACGAGGCCGGCATTCATACTGCGGTAGAAACCTGTCTGCATGTGCCGTGGAAATATATCGCCCCTTCTCTGCCCTATATCGATCTGTTTCTTGCCGATTTAAAACACGTTGCCGACGCGCCGTTTAAACAGTGGACCGACGGTAACGCCGCCAGGGTGCTGGATAACCTGAAAAAACTCGCCGCAGCCGGCAAAAAAATCATTATCCGCGTGCCACTGATTCAGGGCTTTAATGCCGACGAAACTTCTGTGAAAGCCATTACCGATTTTGCCGCCGACGAGCTGCACGTTAGCGAAATTCATTTTCTGCCCTACCACACACTGGGCATCAACAAATATCACTTACTTAATCTGCCCTATGACGCCCCGGAAAAACCGCTTGATGCGCCAGAACTGCTCGACTTTGCCCAGCAGTATGCCTGCCAGAAAGGGTTAACCGCGACCTTACGAGGATAACAATCATGACAACACTAAAACTGGATACGCTCAGCGACCGCATTAAAGCGCACAAAAATGCGCTGGTGCATATTGTGAAACCGCCGGTCTGTACCGAACGAGCACAACACTATACCGAGATGTATCAACAACATCTCGATAAGCCAATCCCGGTACGTCGCGCGCTGGCACTGGCGCATCACCTGGCGAATCGCACCATCTGGATCAAGCACGATGAGTTGATCATTGGCAACCAGGCAAGCGAAGTTCGCGCCGCGCCGATCTTCCCGGAATATACCGTCTCGTGGATCGAAAAAGAGATTGATGATCTGGCAGATCGTCCCGGTGCTGGTTTTGCGGTGAGCGAAGAGAACAAACGCGTTCTGCATGAAGTGTGCCCGTGGTGGCGCGGTCAGACCGTACAGGATCGCTGCTACGGCATGTTTACCGATGAGCAAAAAGGTCTGCTGGCGACCGGAATCATTAAAGCGGAGGGCAATATGACCTCCGGCGATGCGCACCTGGCGGTCAATTTCCCGCTACTGCTGGAAAAAGGTCTTGATGGTCTGCGTGAGAAAGTGGCGGAACGTCGCTCGCGCATCAATCTGACGGTTCTGGAAGATCTGCACGGCGAGCAATTCCTGAAAGCGATTGATATCGTGCTGGTGGCAGTCAGTGAACACATTGAACGTTTCGCTGCCCTGGCGCGTGAAATGGCCGCGACCGAAACCCGCGAAAGCCGTCGCGATGAACTGCTGACGATAGCAGAAAACTGCGATCTTATCGCCCACCAGCCGCCGCAGACTTTCTGGCAGGCGCTGCAACTATGTTACTTCATCCAGTTGATTTTGCAGATCGAATCTAACGGTCACTCGGTATCGTTTGGTCGTATGGACCAGTATCTCTATCCATACTATCGCCGTGACGTTGAACTGAACCAGACACTGGATCGCGAACACGCCATCGAGATGCTGCATAGCTGCTGGTTGAAATTGCTGGAAGTGAACAAAATCCGCTCCGGCTCACACTCAAAAGCCTCTGCGGGAAGTCCGCTGTATCAGAACGTCACCATTGGCGGGCAAAATCTGGTTGATGGTCAACCGATGGACGCGGTAAATCCACTCTCTTATGCGATCCTCGAATCTTGCGGTCGCCTGCGTTCGACTCAGCCTAACCTCAGCGTGCGTTACCATGCGGGTATGAGTAACGATTTCCTCGACGCCTGTGTTCAGGTGATCCGCTGCGGCTTCGGGATGCCGGCGTTCAACAACGACGAAATCGTCATCCCGGAATTTATTAAACTCGGTATTGAACCGCAGGACGCTTACGACTATGCAGCGATTGGTTGTATCGAAACCGCCGTCGGTGGCAAATGGGGCTATCGCTGTACCGGCATGAGCTTTATCAACTTCGCCCGCGTGATGCTGGCGGCGCTGGAAGGCGGTCGTGATGCCACCAGCGGCAAAGTGTTCCTGCCACAAGAAAAAGCGTTGTCAGCGGGTAACTTCAACAACTTCGATGAAGTAATGGACGCATGGGATACGCAAATCCGTTACTACACGCGTAAATCAATCGAAATCGAATATGTCGTCGATACCATGCTGGAAGAGAACGTACACGATATTCTCTGCTCGGCGCTGGTCGATGACTGTATTGAGCGAGCGAAAAGTATCAAGCAAGGCGGCGCGAAATATGACTGGGTTTCTGGCCTGCAGGTCGGCATTGCTAACCTCGGCAACAGCCTGGCGGCAGTGAAGAAACTGGTATTTGAACAGGGCGCGATTGGTCAGCAACAGCTGGCTGCCGCACTGGCGGATGACTTCGACGGCCTGACTCACGAGCAGCTGCGTCAGCGGCTGATTAACGGTGCGCCGAAGTACGGCAACGACGATGATACTGTCGATACGCTGCTGGCTCGCGCTTATCAGACCTATATCGACGAACTGAAGCAGTACCATAACCCGCGCTACGGTCGTGGTCCGATTGGCGGCAACTATTATGCGGGCACATCGTCTATCTCCGCTAACGTACCGTTTGGCGCGCAGACTATGGCAACGCCGGACGGACGTAAAGCACATACCCCGCTGGCAGAAGGCGCTAGTCCGGCCTCCGGTACTGACCATCTCGGCCCTACTGCGGTCATTGGCTCGGTGGGTAAACTGCCTACGGCAGCAATTCTCGGCGGCGTGCTGCTCAACCAGAAACTGAATCCGGCAACGCTGGAGAATGAATCTGACAAGCAGAAACTGATGATCCTGCTGCGTACCTTCTTTGAAGTGCATAAAGGCTGGCATATTCAGTACAACATCGTTTCCCGCGAAACATTGCTGGAGGCGAAGAAACATCCGGATCAATACCGCGATCTGGTGGTACGCGTAGCGGGTTATTCCGCCTTCTTCACCGCGCTCTCTCCAGACGCACAGGACGATATCATCGCCCGTACCGAACACATGCTGTAATCCCCTCAGCCCGGCGTCGTCGTCGCCGGGCCAAATCATTCACATCATCAATTTCAGCCTCGCTTTCATTCGAAATATAATTTGTGCTCTGCGTCACATTGTTATTACACTGTTACGGTTTCATTTTCGAGCCAGGAGCACACCTATGAGCGTAAAAGTTATCGTCACAGACATGGACGGTACTTTTCTTAACGACGCCAAAACGTACAACCAACCACGTTTTATGGCGCAATATCAGGAACTGAAAAAGCGCGGCATTGAGTTCGTTGTCGCCAGCGGTAATCAGTATTACCAGCTTATTTCGTTCTTTCCTGAGCTAAAGGATGAGATCTCTTTTGTCGCGGAAAACGGCGCACTGGTTTACGAACATGGCAAGCAGTTGTTCCACGGCGAACTGACCCGACATGAATCGCGGATTGTTATTGGCGAGTTGCTAAAAGATAAGCAACTCAATTTTGTCGCCTGCGGTCTGCAAAGTGCATATGTCAGCGAAAATGCCCCCGAAGCATTCGTCGCACTGATGGCAAAACACTACCATCGCCTGAAACCTGTAAAAGATTATCAGGAGATTGACGACGTACTGTTCAAGTTTTCGCTCAACCTGCCGGATGAACAAATCCCGTTAGTGATCGACAAACTGCACATAGCGCTGGATGGCATTATGAAACCCGTCACCAGTGGTTTTAGCTTTATCGACTTGATTATTCCCGGTCTACATAAAGCAAACGGTATTTCGCGGTTACTGAAACGCTGGGATCTGTCACCGCAAAATGTGGTAGCGATTGGCGACAGCGGTAACGATGCGGAGATGCTGAAAATGGCGCGTTATTCCTTTGCGATGAGCAATGCTGCGGAAAACATTAAACAAATCGCCCGTTACGCTACCGATGATAATAATCATGAAGGCACGCTGAATGTGATTCAGGCGGTGCTGGAAAATAAACCGCCGTTTAATCTTTGATTATCGCCAATTCAGTTTATTGAGAAAGTGCATGTCATTATGCCGGATACGGCGTGACCGCCTTATTTGGCATACAAAATCATGAAAATTCAATATATTGCGATACACTGCCAGGTCTGATAAGCGTAGCGCACCAGGCAATCTTGCGTTTGTCATCAGTTTCAGTAGCCCTGACCATATCAGGGCTACTGATAATAACTTACTCGATCCCTTTACTACGCAGGTAATCTTCGTAATTACCGCTAAAGTCGATCACGCGTTCCGGGGTGATTTCCAGAATACGGGTCGCCAGGGAGCTTACAAACTCACGGTCGTGAGAAACAAAGATCAGCGTGCCCTGATACAGTTCCAGCGCCATGTTCAGCGACTCAATGGATTCCATATCCAGGTGGTTGGTCGGTTCGTCCATGATCAGAATGTTCGGCTTCTGCATCATTAACTTACCAAACAGCATCCGCCCTTTTTCCCCACCGGAAAGCACTTTCGCAGGCTTTTTGATGTCGTCCTGGCTGAACAGCAAACGACCGAGAATGCTGCGTACCGCCTGCTCGTCATCGCCTTCCTGCTTCCACTGGCTCATCCATTCGAACACGGTCAGATCATTTTCGAACTCATATTCATGGTCCTGGGCGTAGTAACCAATGCGCGCGTTCTCAGACCATTTTACGGTGCCGCTGTCCGGTTGCAGATCGCCCACCAGCGTTTTCAGCAGCGTTGATTTACCGACGCCGTTGGTACCCAGTACCGCCAGTTTTTCACCCACTTCCAGCAGCAGGTTGAGATTTTTAAACAGTGGACCGTTATCAAACCCTTTAGTCAGACCTTCCACTTCCAGCGCGTTACGGAACAGTTTCTTATCCTGTTCAAAACGGATGAACGGGTTCTGACGGCTGGAGGCTTTCACCTCTTCCAGTTTGATTTTATCAATCTGGCGCGCGCGCGAAGTTGCCTGGCGAGATTTCGAGGCGTTGGCGCTAAAGCGGCTAACGAAAGATTGCAACTCAGCAATCTGCGCTTTCTTCTTGGCGTTATCAGCCAGCAGACGTTCACGCGCCTGAGTCGCCGCCGTCATGTACTCATCGTAGTTGCCCGGATAAACGCGCAGCTCGCCGTAATCCAGATCCGCCATGTGGGTACAAACCATGTTAAGGAAGTGACGGTCGTGCGAGATGATGATCATGGTGCTGTCACGCTCGTTCAGCACCTGTTCCAGCCAGCGAATGGTGTCGATGTCGAGGTTGTTGGTCGGTTCGTCGAGCAGGAGAATGTCCGGATCAGCAAACAGCGCCTGCGCCAGCAGCACACGCAGCTTCCAGCCAGGAGCAACTTCACTCATCGGGCCGTAGTGCTGTTCCACTGGAATTCCCACGCCAAGCAACAGTTCACCAGCGCGAGCTTCCGCAGAGTAACCGTCCATTTCGCCGTATTTCACTTCCAGATCGGCCACTTTATAGCCGTCTTCTTCACTCATTTCCGGCAAAGCATAGATGCGGTCACGTTCCTGCTTCACTTCCCACAACTCTTTATGCCCCATGATCACCGTATCCAGCACAGTGAACTCTTCAAAGGCAAACTGATCCTGACGCAGCTTACCAATGCGCTCGTTGGGATCGAGGGAAACGTTACCCAACGTCGGCTCTAAGTCGCCGCCGAGGATCTTCATAAAGGTGGATTTACCACTACCGTTCGCGCCAATCAGGCCGTAACGGTTGCCGCCGCCAAATTTGACGGAAATGTTTTCAAACAACGGCTTACTGCCGAACTGCATGGTGACGTTACTGGAAACTAACACAGGCGTATCCTGAAAAGAGATATGACAAACCGCGCATTATGCCATAAATCTGAAAGAAGATCCTGCTCCTCGCTTAAGGTCTACACTCAAGCCAAAGGCAAAAAATGTGATTTCGTACACATCTGATTTCACTGTGAGCTGGAATGAACTTATAATGCGCTTCCAATACTCTAATATTCTCAACCCAATGGCCTGCCAGGCACAAAATCTCGCTTAACATGAATATGAAATTGAAAACATTATTCGCAGCGGCCTTCGCTGTTGTCGGCTTTTGCAGTACCGCCTCTGCGGTAACTTATCCTCTGCCAACCGACGGGAGTCGCCTGGTTGGTCAGAATCAGGTGATCACCATTCCTGAAGGTAACACTCAGCCGCTGGAGTATTTTGCCGCCGAGTACCAGATGGGACTTTCCAATATGATGGAAGCGAACCCGGGTGTGGATACCTTCCTGCCGAAAGGCGGTACTGTACTGAACATTCCGCAGCAGCTGATCCTGCCGGATACCGTTCATGAAGGCATCGTCATTAACAGTGCAGAGATGCGTCTGTATTACTATCCGAAAGGAACCAACACCGTTATCGTGCTGCCGATCGGCATTGGTCAGTTAGGCAAAGACACGCCTATCAACTGGACCACCAAAGTTGAGCGTAAAAAAGCAGGCCCGACCTGGACGCCGACCGCCAAAATGCACGCAGAGTACCGCGCTGCGGGCGAACCGCTTCCGGCTGTCGTTCCAGCAGGTCCGGATAACCCGATGGGTCTGTATGCACTCTACATCGGTCGCCTGTACGCTATCCATGGCACCAACGCCAACTTCGGTATCGGCCTGCGTGTAAGTCATGGCTGTGTGCGTCTGCGTAACGAAGACATTAAATTCCTGTTCGAGAAAGTGCCTGTCGGTACTCGCGTGCAGTTTATTGATGAGCCGGTGAAAGCGACTACCGAACCAGACGGCAGCCGTTACATTGAAGTCCATAACCCGCTGTCTACCACCGAAGCCCAGTTTGAAGGTCAGGAAATTGTGCCAATTACCCTGACGAAGAGCGTGCAGACAGTGACCGGTCAGCCAGATGTTGACCAGGTTGTTCTTGATGAAGCGATCAAAAATCGTTCCGGGATGCCGGTTCGTCTGAATTAATCGTCAAAACGTAAAACAAAGGCGGACTCATAATCCGCCTTTTTAATTTGCCAGACCTTATCCCGCCGGGATCATAACCAACAAAACATATCCCACCAGCGCCGCCCACAACAGCATCGGTATCGAATAAAGATGAAAACGCCACCAGATACGGCGATCGTTCGCCATCCGTAACGCAATCAAATTTGCCAGCGATCCGGGTAATAAACCAAAGCCCCCCACGTTTACCGCCCATGCCAGTAATAAAGACGGTGGCACATAATTGAGCAGCAAAATGGTACTCGGCACGTTACTGATCACCTGCGATAAACCGATCGCCGTTAACCATAATCCGGGTTCGGATAAATGACTCACGTTACTTAACACCCCCTGCAAAACTGGCAGTTGGGTTAGTAAATGGACGTCGATAAACATCGCCATAAACACCAGCAGCAGCGTCCAGTCCACACTGAGCACCACACGACGCGCCAGCAGCGCAAAGCCCGCCGCCACAATCACCAGTCCCCACAGCTCTTGTTTTAACTCCAGCGCCGTCAGAAAGACGATATACAGCCCCAGACAACTCCACACCAGCCGCGGTTTCCACTCCGGCGTTTGCACCCCCGTATGGTATTGCAGCGCCTTTCCAGGGAAACAACACCAGCACAACAGCAGGAGTGTCAGCATCATTGCGCCAGCCAGCGGTGCCATTTGGGCAATAAATCCGGCAAACGAAAGACCAGAACGTCCCCAGATAAGAATATTTTGCGGGTTGCCAATTGGCGTCAGTAGCGAACCAGCGTTGACTGCCAGCGCCTCAAAAATAATCAGCCGATTAACCGGAATCTCACACAGTCTTTTTAGCGTGATAGTCAGCGGAACAACTATAAACAGTGCGACATCGTTGGTCAGAAAGGTAGAAAGCAGCGCTGCCGCCAGTACCATAAACATCGCCAGCCGACGCTCCGTAGCAAAACGGCGCACCATTTTGCGCCCCAGCACATCAAAATAACCGCTTAACTCGACACCTTTGGTCAGCAGCATCAGGCCGCTTAAGGTGATGATGGTGTGCCAGTCGATAGCAGCAGGCCAGGATTTCGGTGCAAAGGGAACGAAAAAACTTAATCCGATGCCAACAAGAATTAATAACTGAAAAAAACGATCGCCTTGCAGCGTGCGTAAAAAAGGCAGGCTCATTTGGCACCGTGTTTCTGGGTAAACAAACGAAAGGCATCCAGCGTCTCTTCACTAACATGGTGCTCCATACCTTCCGCGTCGCGACGGGCGATTTCCGGACTGACGCCCAACACCAACAAGAAATTTTCGACTATCTGATGTCGCTCGCGGCTTTCCTGCGCCAGCTTCTCTCCTTCTGCCGTTAAAAACACGCCACGCCAGGGGATCATTTCAATCAGCCCCATGGTTGCCAGTCGCTTAAGCATTTTAGCCACCGTCGGTTGCGAAACCCCCAGACGAGCAGCCATGTCCACCTGACGAGCTTCCCCCACTTCCCTGATCAAGTCAGAAATCAGCTCAACGTAATCATCAATCAGCTCGCGCCGATGCGCCTCTCTGACCTGGCGGAACCCTTCAACGTGCTCTTCCACGTTCACTAACTGCGTCACTTTTTTTGCTGTTGGCGTACCTGCGCGACGACTCATTGTGCTTCCTCATTATGGTGACGCATACATAGCGTTCTCATTTCGTGCGCACATTGTAAACCAGAGTTGCGAAGGTACAAAAAATTAACGTTTTAGCAATAGCTATATAATATAGCCTGTGCTATATCTGTATGTAATGCAATCATTCCTCAAGGATCGATGGGATTAGCAAGTCAGGAGGTCTTATGAATGAGTTCAAGAGGTGTATGCGCGTGTTTAGTCATTCTCCCTTTAAAGTACGGTTAATGCTGCTCTCTATGTTGTGCGATATGGTCAACAACAAACCGCAGCAGGATAAACCTTCCGATAAATAGCGGCGTCGCGGTACGCCGCTTCACTCCTGCTTTTATGCAGGCACAACGCGTTTTGGTCTGAAAAACCCCACTTTTTGTCGGATTTGCAATCCCCTTCGCAAAAGATTTGTTCGTCGGTAGTTGACCTGAACAGCAGCTCGCTCTATCTTCTTGCAGCCCTGCGTATATTGCGGCTCGCGGATGCGGACCCCTTTCCCCTCTTCACGCACTCTTGCAGGTATTGACCCTTGACGCCAGGGTAAGCACATGGCGTTTGTTACGATAGTGGCATATGAATTTAACCCTCAAAGAATCGCTTGTTACCCGTAGCCGGGTATTTAGCCCGTGGACTGCGTTCTACTTTTTACAGTCGCTATTAATTAACCTCGGCTTAGGTTACCCCTTCAGTTTGCTCTACACCGCTGCGTTTACGGCTATTTTGCTTTTGCTATGGCGAACATTGCCTCGCGTACAAAAAGTTCTGGTCGGTATCAGTTCGCTGGTGGCGGCTTGTTATTTCCCTTTTGCTCAGGCCTACGGCGCGCCTAACTTCAATACATTGCTGGCATTGCACTCCACCAATATGGAAGAGTCGACCGAAATCCTGACGATTTTTCCGTGGTACAGCTACCTGGTCGGCATATTTATTTTTGCGCTCGGCGTAATAGCAATCAGGCGAAAAAAAGAGAGTGAAAAAGCGCGCTGGAATACCTTCGACAGCCTGTGCCTGGTATTCAGTGTGGCGACATTTTTTGTTGCTCCCGTGCAAAACCTGGCCTGGGGCGGCGTATTTAAACTGAAAGATACTGGCTATCCGGTATTTCGTTTTGCTAAGGATGTCATCGTCAATAATAACGAGGTGATTGAAGAGCAAGAACGGATGGCAAAACTTTCCGGAATGAAAGATACCTGGACGGTCACTGCCGTTAAGCCGAAGTATCAGACCTATGTGGTGGTGATCGGAGAAAGCGCGCGTCGCGATGCCCTCGGTGCCTTTGGCGGTCACTGGGACAATACCCCGTTTGCCAGCAGCGTTAACGGTTTGATATTTGCTGACTACATTGCCGCCAGTGGCTCCACGCAGAAATCGCTTGGCTTAACGCTCAATCGCGTTGTCGATGGCAAACCACAGTTTCAGGATAACTTTGTCACCCTGGCAAATCGCGCGGGCTTCCAGACCTGGTGGTTTTCCAACCAGGGTCAAATCGGCGAATACGATACCGCCATCGCCAGCATCGCCAAACGAGCAGATGAAGTGTACTTCCTGAAAGAAGGTAATTTTGAAGCAGATAAAAACACGAAAGACGAAGCGTTACTGGATATGACCGCTCAAGTGCTGGCGCAAGAGCACTCGCAACCGCAGCTGATTGTTCTACATCTGATGGGCTCGCATCCGCAGGCCTGCGACCGGACACAAGGCAAATACGAAACCTTTGTGCAATCGAAAGAAACGTCGTGCTATCTCTATACCATGACGCAAACAGACGATTTACTGCGCAAGCTGTACGATCAGTTACGCAACAGCGGCAGCAGCTTCTCGCTGGTTTACTTTTCCGACCACGGTCTGGCCTTTAAAGAGCGCGGCAAAGACGTGCAATACCTTGCCCATGATGATAAGTATCAGCAAAATTTCCAGGTGCCTTTTATGGTCATTTCCAGCGACGATAAAGCGCATCGGGTGATTAAAGCCCGCCGCTCGGCCAATGACTTCTTAGGCTTTTTCTCGCAGTGGACGGGAATTAAAGCGAAGGAAATAAATATCAAATACCCGTTTATATCTGAGAAGAAAGCCGGGCCGATATACATCACCAACTTCCAGTTACAGAAGGTGGATTACAACCATCTCGGAACCGATATTTTCGACCCGAAACCTTAAAACAAAAAAATCCGCCCCGAGAGGCGGATTTTTTATATCACCGAAGTGATTAGAAGCGGTAACCAACACCGGCAATCCAGGTGCCTACGTCAACGCTACGAATACGGCTCTGCTCGTAAGAGAAGTCCAGAGCAACGTTTTCCATCGGGTTGAACTGCAAACCAGCACCGTAGGAGAAACCGTAGTCGCTGGTGTCGTGTTTGTAGGTCGGGTATTCAGTGGTCTGGAATTTACCATAACCCACACCCACTACACCGTAGATGCTTGCCCAGTCGTTAATGCGGTAAGCCGGACCAGCAGTGATGCCGTAGTACTGGTTTTTGTTGTAGTCACCAGAGCTTGCAGTACGGCTTTTCTCGGTGTAAGTGAAAGAACCGATCACACCCAGCGGGCTGTTGTCTTCTTCATAGCGGTATTTCAGGTTGAAACCGCCCATTTTGTTCATTTGGCCCTGAGCGTCGCTTTGTGCGTAACCGCCAGTTACGGTAGAAGTCGCAGCTACGGAAGTACCTGCGGTGAAAGCCAGAACTGCGGCCAGTGCTGAAAGACATGCAATTTTTTTCATAACCACCTCAAATGTGATTCAAATAAGTCCTAAGTTTTAAATATATCAAAAATTAATGGGAAACTCTTCGCGATTTATGATGTCTAACGGGCCATTTCATGTAACAGAACGTTTCCATACACCGCTATCCATCTAAATTTAAATCACTTTTTCAGAGAACTGCGTAAGTATTACGCATGTTTTCCCTGTCATTCATCCAGATTATTCCTAATCACCAGACTAATGATTCCATCAATCCTGGCGCATTTTAGTCAAAACGGGGGAAAATTTTTTCAACAAATGCTCAACCAGCATTGGGTATATCCAGTACACTCCACGCTTTACTTAGGTTTAGATATTTGTGGGAGAAAGGATGCCTGGTTCATTACGTAAAATGCCGGTCTGGTTACCAATAGTCATATTGCTCGTTGCCATGGCGTCTATTCAGGGTGGAGCCTCGTTAGCTAAGTCACTTTTTCCTCTGGTGGGCGCACCGGGGGTCACTGCGCTGCGTCTGGCATTAGGCACGCTGATCCTCATCGCGTTCTTTAAGCCATGGCGACTGCGCTTTGCCAAAGAGCAACGATTACCGCTGTTGTTTTACGGCGTTTCGCTGGGTGGAATGAATTATCTTTTTTATCTTTCTATTCAGACGGTACCGCTGGGTATTGCGGTGGCGCTGGAGTTCACCGGACCACTGGCGGTGGCACTGTTCTCTTCTCGTCGCCCGGTAGATTTCGTCTGGGTTGTGCTGGCGGTTCTTGGTCTGTGGTTCCTGCTACCGCTGGGGCAAGACGTTTCCCATGTCGATTTAACCGGCTGTGCGCTGGCACTGGGGGCCGGGGCTTGTTGGGCTATTTACATTTTAAGTGGGCAACGCGCAGGAGCGGAACATGGCCCTGCGACGGTGGCAATTGGTTCGTTGATTGCAGCGTTAATTTTCGTGCCAATTGGAGCGCTTCAGGCTGGTGAAGCACTCTGGCACTGGTCGGTTATTCCATTGGGTCTGGCTGTCGCTATTCTCTCGACCGCTCTGCCTTATTCGCTGGAAATGATTGCCCTCACCCGTTTGCCAACACGCACATTTGGTACGCTAATGAGCATGGAACCTGCGCTGGCTGCCGTTTCCGGGATGATTTTCCTCGGAGAAACACTGACACCCATACAGCTGCTGGCGCTCGGCGCTATCATCGCCGCTTCAATGGGTTCTACGCTGACAGTACGCAAAGAGAGCAAAATAAAAGAATTAGACATAAATTAAATTTACATTTCTGCATGGTTATGCATAACCATGCAGATTTTCTCGCTACTTTTCCTCTACGCCGTCTTTATATATCGAATTATGCAAAAGCATATTTATTCCGAAAATTCCTGGCGAGCAAATAAATAAGAATTGTTCTTATTAATATATCTAACTCATTGAGTTTTTTATTGGTTTTGTTTTTTCACGCTTGTTACCACTATTAGTGTGATAGGAACAGCCAGAATAGCGGAACACATAGCTGGTGCTATACTTAGTCTCGTTAATTACTGGGACATAACATCAAGAGGATATGAAATTATGAGTACCGCTAAATTAGTTAAATCAAAAGCGACCAATCTGCTTTATACCCGCAACGATGTCTCTGACAGCGAGAAAAAAGCAACAGTAGAGTTGCTGAATCGCCAGGTTATCCAGTTTATTGATCTTTCTTTGATTACCAAACAAGCGCACTGGAACATGCGCGGCGCTAACTTCATTGCCGTACATGAAATGCTGGATGGCTTCCGCACTGCACTGATCGATCATCTGGATACCATGGCAGAACGTGCAGTGCAGCTGGGCGGTGTAGCTCTGGGGACCACTCAAGTTATCAACAGCAAAACTCCGCTGAAAAGTTACCCGCTGGACATCCACAACGTTCAGGATCACCTGAAAGAGCTGGCTGACCGTTACGCAATCGTCGCTAATGACGTACGCAAAGCGATTGACGAAGCGAAAGATGACGACACCGCAGATATCCTGACCGCCGCGTCTCGCGACCTGGATAAATTCCTGTGGTTTATCGAGTCTAACATCGAATAAATCCATCGCTGATGGTGCAGAACTTTAGTACACGATAAAAGCGGCTTCCTGACAGGAGGCCGTTTTGTTTTGTAGCCCGCCTCAACGCACTTATTTAGTGCATCCATCTGCTATCCCCAGCTGGTTAAGTAAATTTTTTGTATCCACATCATCACACAATCGTTACATAAAGATTGTTTTTTCATCATGTTTTACGCTAAATAATCACTGTGTTGAGTGCACAATTTTAGCGCACCAGTTTGGTGCCCCAGAATGGTGCATCTTCAGGGTATTGCCCTATAAATCGTGCATCACGTTTTTGCCGCATCTCGAAAAATCAATGAGTTGCAAAACTGGCACGATTTTTTCATATATGTGAATGTCACGCAGGGGATCGTCCCGTGGATAGAAAAAAGGAAATGCTATGAAGTCTGTATTAAAAGTTTCACTGGCTGCACTGACCCTGGCTTTTGCGGTTTCTTCTCATGCCGCGGATAAAAAATTAGTTGTCGCGACGGATACTGCCTTCGTTCCGTTTGAATTTAAACAGGGCGATAAATACGTGGGCTTTGACGTTGATCTGTGGGCTGCCATCGCTAAAGAACTGAAGCTGGATTACGAACTGAAGCCGATGGATTTCAGTGGGATCATTCCGGCACTGCAAACCAAAAACGTCGATCTGGCGCTGGCGGGCATTACCATCACCGACGAGCGTAAAAAAGCGATCGATTTCTCTGACGGCTACTACAAAAGCGGCCTGTTAGTGATGGTGAAAGCTAACAATAACGATGTGAAAAGCGTGAAAGATCTCGACGGGAAAGTGGTTGCTGTGAAGAGCGGAACTGGCTCCGTTGATTACGCGAAAGCAAACATCAAAACTAAAGATCTGCGTCAGTTCCCGAACATCGATAACGCCTATATGGAACTGGGCACCAACCGCGCAGACGCCGTTCTGCACGATACGCCAAACATTCTGTACTTCATCAAAACCGCCGGTAACGGTCAGTTCAAAGCGGTAGGTGACTCTCTGGAAGCACAGCAATACGGTATTGCGTTCCCGAAAGGTAGCGACGAGCTGCGTGACAAAGTCAACGGCGCGTTGAAAACCCTGCGCGAGAACGGAACTTACAACGAAATCTACAAAAAATGGTTCGGTACTGAACCGAAATAATAACGCTGCGCCTGTAAAGCGCACTGGCAGTTCCCTCTCCCCGCCGGGGAGAGGATTAGGGTGAAGGGCGCAAACCCGCTCCGGGGCCATTAATTACCCTGAATTTGATTATTTACACCACGGTAACAGGAACAACATATGCAGTTTGACTGGAGTGCCATCTGGCCTGCCATTCCGCTTCTGATTGAAGGTGCCAAAATGACCCTGTGGATTTCGGTCCTCGGTCTGGCTGGCGGTCTGGTGATCGGATTGTTGGCAGGTTTTGCACGCACCTTCGGTGGTTGGATAGCCAACCACGTCGCGCTGGTCTTTATTGAAGTGATCCGCGGCACACCTATCGTCGTCCAGGTGATGTTTATCTATTTCGCCCTGCCGATGGCGTTTAACGATTTACGCATCGACCCGTTTACTGCGGCGGTGGTCACCATCATGATCAACTCCGGCGCGTACATTGCGGAAATCACGCGTGGTGCGGTGCTGTCTATTCACAAAGGTTTTCGTGAAGCAGGACTGGCGCTCGGTCTTTCACGTTGGGAAACCATTCGCTACGTCATTTTACCGCTGGCACTGCGTCGTATGCTGCCGCCGCTGGGTAACCAGTGGATCATCAGCATTAAAGACACTTCGCTGTTTATTGTTATCGGCGTGGCGGAACTGACCCGTCAGGGGCAAGAAATTATTGCCGGTAACTTCCGCGCCCTTGAGATCTGGAGCGCCGTGGCGGTGTTCTATCTGATTATTACCCTGGTGCTGAGCTTTATTCTGCGTCGTCTGGAAAGAAGGATGAAAATCCTGTGATTGAATTTAAAAACGTCTCCAAGCATTTTGGTCCAACCCAGGTGCTGCACAATATCGATTTGAACATTGCTCAGGGCGAAGTCGTGGTGATTATCGGGCCGTCCGGTTCCGGTAAATCGACCCTGCTGCGCTGCATCAACAAACTGGAAGAAATCACCTCCGGCGATCTGATTGTCGATGGCCTGAAGGTTAACGATCCGAAAGTTGATGAGCGCCTGATTCGCCAGGAAGCGGGTATGGTGTTCCAGCAGTTTTACCTCTTCCCGCATCTGACGGCGCTGGAAAACGTCATGTTTGGCCCGCTACGCGTGCGTGGCGCGAACAAAGAAGAGGCGGAAAAACTGGCGCGTGAGCTGCTGGCGAAAGTCGGTCTGGCAGAGCGTGCACATCACTACCCTTCCGAACTTTCTGGTGGTCAACAGCAGCGTGTGGCGATTGCCCGCGCGCTGGCGGTGAAGCCGAAAATGATGCTGTTTGATGAACCGACTTCCGCTCTTGACCCGGAACTGCGCCATGAAGTGCTGAAGGTTATGCAGGATCTGGCTGAAGAAGGGATGACGATGGTGATCGTGACCCACGAAATCGGTTTTGCCGAGAAAGTAGCTTCGCGCCTGATCTTTATCGACAAAGGCCGGATTGCAGAAGATGGCGATCCGCAGGTGTTGATCAAGAACCCGCCGAGCCAGCGCTTGCAGGAATTTTTGCAGCACGTCTCTTAACTTCTCTGCCTCCCTTTCCCCCGAAAGGGAGGCACACCAGATTCCTCTCATTTAAAATCGCCCAGCCTCCAGCATCTATACTTATCTTTTTGCTCTGTTTTCTCACTGGAGGAGTCATGCGGTGGATCCTGTTCATCCTCTTCTGCCTGTTGGGCGCACCTGCCCACGCGGTATCCATACCCGGCGTTACAACCACAACGACAACGGACTCAACGACTGAACCGGCCCCGGAATCGGATATCGAACAAAAAAAAGCGGCCTATGGCGCACTGGCGGATGTGCTGGATAATGACACCTCGCGTAAAGAGTTGATCGACCAGTTGCGCACCGTCGCCGCGACGCCCCCTGCGGAACCCGTACCGAAGATCGTGCCGCCGACGCTGGTTGAAGAGCAAACCGTGCTGCAAAAAGTCACCGAAGTCAGCCGCCATTATGGTGAAGCCCTTTCCGCCCGCTTCGGACAACTTTATCGCAATATCACCGGCTCCCCGCATAAGCCGTTTAATCCACAAACCTTCAGCAATGCGTTGACCCATTTTTCAATGTTAGCGGTATTAGTGTTTGGTTTTTACTGGCTGATTCGCCTGTGCGCACTTCCGCTGTATCGCAAAATGGGCCAGTGGGCGCGGCAAAAAAATCGTGAGCGCAGTAACTGGTTGCAGCTTCCGGCGATGATTATCGGGGCGTTTATTATCGACCTGCTGTTACTGGCACTGACATTATTTGTCGGTCAGGTTTTAAGCGACAACCTGAATGCGGGCAGTCGCACCATCGCTTTCCAACAAAGTTTGTTTCTCAACGCCTTTGCCCTGATTGAATTTTTCAAAGCCGTACTACGCCTGATTTTTTGCCCAAACGTGGCTGAACTGCGCCCGTTCACGATTCATGACGAGACCGCCCGTTACTGGAGTCGTCGCCTGAGCTGGTTAAGCAGCCTGATTGGCTATGGTCTGATTGTGGCTGTGCCGATTATCTCTAATCAGGTGAATGTACAGATAGGTGCACTGGCGAACGTCATCATTATGCTGTGCATGACCGTCTGGGCGTTGTACCTGATTTTTCGTAATAAAAAAGAGATCACCCAGCATTTGCTCAACTTTGCGGAGCATTCGCTGGCCTTTTTCAGCCTGTTTATCCGCGCCTTTGCGCTGGTGTGGCACTGGCTGGCAAGCGCCTATTTTATCGTGCTGTTTTTCTTTTCGTTGTTCGATCCGGGCAACAGCCTGAAATTTATGATGGGTGCAACGGTGCGCAGCCTGGCGATTATTGGTATCGCAGCATTTGTTTCCGGTATGTTTTCCCGCTGGTTGGCGAAAACCATCACCCTCTCGCCACATACTCAGCGTAACTATCCCGAGCTGCAAAAACGGCTGAATGGATGGCTTTCGGCGGCACTGAAAACAGCGCGTATTCTGACAGTCTGCGTGGCGGTAATGCTGCTGTTGAGCGCATGGGGATTGTTCGATTTCTGGAACTGGCTGCAAAACGGAGCGGGGCAGAAAACCGTAGATATCCTGATCCGTATCGCACTCATTCTTTTCTTCTCGGCGGTTGGCTGGACGGTGCTCGCCAGTTTGATAGAAAACCGGCTGGCTTCGGATATTCATGGCCGCCCGCTACCCAGCGCCCGTACGCGAACCCTGCTGACGCTGTTCCGTAACGCGCTGGCGGTGATTATCAGTACCATCACCATCATGATTGTGTTGTCGGAAATCGGCGTCAATATCGCGCCATTGCTGGCAGGTGCCGGGGCATTAGGTCTGGCTATCTCGTTTGGTTCGCAAACGCTGGTGAAAGATATTATTACCGGAGTATTTATTCAGTTTGAAAACGGCATGAACACTGGAGATTTGGTGACTATCGGGCCGTTGACCGGCACTGTGGAACGGATGTCGATTCGCTCCGTGGGCGTGCGCCAGGATACCGGGGCGTATCACATCATTCCGTGGTCTTCGATAACCACCTTTGCTAACTTCGTCCGCGGTATTGGTTCGGTAGTGGCAAACTACGATGTTGATCGCCATGAAGATGCTGATAAAGCCAATCAGGCACTGAAAGATGCGGTAGCAGAATTGATGGAAAACGAAGAAATTCGCGGGCTGGTTATTGGTGAACCGAACTTTGCCGGGATTGTCGGCTTAAGCAATACCGCGTTTACACTGCGTGTTTCGTTCACCACGCTGCCACTCAAACAGTGGACGGTCCGCTTTGCCCTCGACAGCCAGGTGAAAAAACATTTCGACCTGGCGGGTGTTCGCGCGCCGGTACAGACTTATCAGGTGCTGCCAGCTCCGGGCGCGGCCCCGGCTGAACCGTTGCCGCCGGGGGAGCCAACGCTTTAACGCTGGCGATTGACAAAACGGCGGCGCTGCTCGTCGTTCATAAAGGTCCAGGCTATAAAGCGGCTCTGCTTTTGCCCCTGGGCCATCTCTTTTTTTACCACCTTCACCGCACCTACGTCCGTCAAAGCACGATACAACGGCGGTAAGTTTTCACCACGAGATACCAGCGAGGTAAACCACATCACCTGCTTCGCGAAGCCTTTGCTCTCTTCAATCATCTTTTTAATAAAGGCGACTTCACCGCCTTCACACCACAACTCCTGTTGCTGACCACCAAAGTTCAGTGCATCGTCTTTGTTCAGCCCCAGGTTACGGCGTTTACGTTCACTACCTGCCCGTGCCGCAGTGGCGGAATTGTGGAATGGCGGGTTACACAAGGTCGCATCGTATTGCTCGTTTTTATGGATGATGCCGTTAAAAATCGCCCCACTCTCTTTTTGCCGACGCAGACGAATGGCGCGGTTAAGCCCCGGATTAGCACTGATGATTGCCTGCGCACTGCTTAACGCCTGGCTGCTGGTTTCACTACCGGTAAAACGCCAGCCATATTCATGTACGCCAATCAGCGGATAAATACAGTTCGCACCAACGCCGATATCCAGAATGCTGGCATTAGCTGGAATTGTTCCGCTTGCTTCGGCCAGTAAATCGGCAAGGTGATGAATATAATCCGCCCGGCCCGGTACTGGTGGGCAGAGAAAACCGTCCGGGATATCCCAGTTCGCTACGGCGTAAAAATGGGCCAGCAACGCCTTATTGAGCGCCTTCACCGCCAGCGGATTGGCAAAGTCTACGCTTTGCTCCCCGGCGGGTGTAAGCGTGAGGAATTGCCTGAGTTCAGGATTGACCTGACAAAGCGTGGCGAGATCGTAGCGGCTGTGATGACGGTTGCGCGGATGCAACCCCGGTTTCTGGGCGGACATAGCATTCTCCTTTAAGCAGCGGCGTAAGATACCCGCATAACGCGACAGGGTAAATATCTGGCTGCGTTTATCATTTCTAAAAACCTTCACATGGCTATGGTTTATGGCAATTCACCATAAAAATCATCATCATGCATGTCATTGATTTGTCTTATTTTGTAAAAATATATCGTTCAAAAAATAAGCACATCTCTGTCAATTTTTTACGTCATTTTCATCGCGCAGGCGACCTACACTTATCTGGCACTACCCGTTGTATTTATGAGGATGTCATTATGAAAAAGTGCCTCACACTACTGATTGCCACCGTCCTGAGCGGAATCTCTCTCACGGCTTATGCCGCGCAACCGATGAGTAACCTGGACAGAGGTCAACTACGGCCCGCCGGTACCGTTTCGGCAACTGGCGCATCAAACCTAAGCGATCTGGAGGATAAACTGGCAGAAAAAGCGCGCGAACAAGGCGCGAAAGGTTATGTCATTAATTCCGCAGGCGGAAATGACCAGATGTTCGGTACTGCAATCATCTACAAATAACCCCACCAACGTAACTGCATTCGTCTCTGGATGCAGTTTTCGTCCGATTTGTAAGCAAAAAACATCAAATATGAACGCAATGTAAATAAATGTATTTCTTTTTCGCGCAATGGGTGATAGAAAATCGCGCCAAGTGATAATGCTTATCAAAATTATTATCACTTGCACGTACGCTATCACGGGATTAACAGTGGCATCGCATCCGCAGAGATGCTTTCTCGTGACAGTGAAAATTTCACCATATAAGAAAAAGTCACCTGCAAAATGGAAAACAATCGCAATTTCCCTGCCAGACAATTTCATTCGCTCACGTTCTTTGCCGGTCTTTGTATTGGTATTACGCCTGTGGCACAGGCACTCGCTGCCGAAGGGCAAGCTAACGCGGATGACACGCTGGTTGTCGAAGCATCAACGCCTTCGCTTTATGCGCCACAACAATCTGCCGATCCGAAATTCTCGCGTCCGGTAGCGGATACTACCCGCACGATGACGGTGATTTCTGAACAAGTGATTAAAGATCAGGGTGCAACCAACCTTACCGACGCGCTCAAAAACGTCCCCGGCGTGGGTGCGTTTTTTGCGGGTGAGAACGGTAACTCCACCACTGGCGACGCCATTTATATGCGCGGTGCCGATACCTCTAACAGTATTTATATCGATGGCATTCGCGATATCGGCAGCGTCTCGCGCGACACCTTCAATACCGAGCAGGTCGAAGTAATTAAAGGGCCGTCCGGCACCGACTACGGGCGCAGCGCACCGACAGGCTCGATCAATATGATCAGCAAACAGCCGCGCAATGATTCCGGCATTGACGCCTCCGCCAGTATTGGCAGCGCCTGGTTCCGCCGCGGCACGCTGGACGTCAATCAGGTCATTGGTGATACCACTGCGGTGCGCCTGAATGTAATGGGCGAAAAAACGCACGATGCCGGACGCGACAAAGTCAAAAATGAGCGTTACGGCGTCGCCCCTTCTGTCGTTTTTGGCCTTGGTACAGCGAATCGTTTGTATCTTAATTATCTGCATGTCACCCAGCACAACACGCCAGACGGCGGCATTCCGACCATCGGTTTACCGGGTTATTCTGCCCCATCTGCGGGAACAGCAGCCCTGAATCATTCCGGAAAAGTTGATACTCATAACTTTTACGGCACAGATTCCGATTACGACGATTCGACCACCGACACCGCTACCATGCGTTTTGAGCACGACATCAACGATAACACCACCATTCGCAACACTACGCGTTGGTCGCGCGTAAAGCAGGATTACCTGATGACGGCGATTATGGGTGGAGCGTCGAATATTACCCAGCCCACCAGCGATGTGAATAGCTGGACGTGGTCACGCACGGCGAATACCAAAGATGTGAGTAACAAAATTCTCACCAACCAGACCAACCTGACCTCGACGTTCTATACCGGCGCTATCGGTCATGATCTCAGTACCGGCGTGGAATTTACCCGCGAAACACAGACTAACTATGGCGTTAATCCGGTGACGTTACCGGCGGTAAATATTTATCATCCTGACAGCAGCATTCATCCCGGCGGCCTGACGCGCAACGGCGCAAACGCCAATGGTCAGACGGATACCTTCGCAATTTATGCCTTCGATACGCTGCAAATCACCCGTGATTTTGAGCTGAACGGCGGGATCCGTCTGGATAATTATCATACTGAATATGACAGTGCTACCGCCTGCGGCGGCAGCGGGCGCGGTGCCATCACCTGCCCTGCTGGCGTGGCAAAAGGTTCTCCGGTCACCACCGTCGACACCGCCAAGTCGGGCAATCTGGTGAACTGGAAAGCCGGGGCGCTGTATCACCTGACGGAAAACGGCAATGTCTATATTAACTATGCCGTTTCCCAGCAGCCGCCGGGCGGCAACAACTTCGCCCTTGCGCAGTCTGGCAGCGGTAACAGTGCCAACCGCACCGATTTTAAACCACAAAAAGCCAACACCAGCGAGATTGGCACCAAATGGCAGGTTCTGGATAAACGCCTGCTACTTACCGCCGCGCTGTTCCGTACTGATATTGAAAATGAAGTTGAGCAAAATGATGACGGGACTTATTCGCAATATGGTAAGAAACGTGTCGAAGGCTACGAGATATCCGTGGCCGGGAATATCACCCCCGCATGGCAGATGATTGGCGGCTATACCCAGCAAAAAGCAACTATCAAAAACGGCAAAGATGTTGCCCAGGATGGTTCCTCATCGCTGCCGTATACCCCGGAACACGCCTTCACCTTATGGAGCCAGTATCAGGCAACCGATGATATTTCTGTTGGTGCGGGCGCACGGTATATCGGCAGTATGCATAAAGGTTCAGACGGCGCGGTGGGGACGCCAGCATTTACCGAAGGTTATTGGGTCGCCGACGCCAAACTGGGGTATCGGGTTAATCGCAATCTCGACTTCCAGCTAAACGTCTACAACCTGTTTGATACCGATTACGTCGCCTCAATCAATAAGAGCGGCTACCGTTATCACCCGGGCGAGCCAAGAACCTTCTTGCTCACAGCTAATATGCATTTCTGATTCAGATGTGGGGCGCAAGGCTCACTAATGTTGATGGCGAGAGCAGGACTGCCTGATGCGCTGCGCTTATCAGGCCTACAAGGTTGTGCAATACACTGAATTCACATCATTTGGTAGGCCGGATAAGGCGTTCACGCCGCATCCGGCACCTGAGCACCATTGCCTGCTGTTAAAAATCGGTGTGGGGCGCAGGCCCCACTTTTTGGAGAACTTGTATGATGTACCACATTCCCGGCGTGTTATCGCCACAGGACGTCGCCCGTTTTCGCGAACACCTGGAACAAGCCGAATGGGTGGATGGGCGCGTCACCACCGGCGCACAAGGTGCGCAAGTTAAGAACAATCAACAAGTAGACACCCGCAGCGCCCTGTACGCCGCCCTGCAAAATGAGGTGCTGAACGCGGTTAACCAACATGCTTTGTTCTTTGCCGCGGCCTTGCCGCGTACCCTTTCCACGCCGCTGTTTAATCGCTATCAGAACAATGAAACCTATGGTTTTCATGTGGATGGCGCAGTACGCAGCCATCCACAAAACGGCTGGATGCGCACTGACCTTTCTGCCACGCTGTTTTTAAGCGATCCAGAAAGCTACGACGGCGGCGAACTGGTCGTTAATGACACCTTCGGGCAACATCGGGTAAAACTCCCGGCAGGCGATCTGGTGTTGTATCCCTCCAGCAGCCTGCATTGCGTGACACCCGTAACCCGCGGCGTGCGAGTGGCATCATTTATGTGGATCCAGTCGATGATCCGCGATGATAAAAAGCGCGCCATGCTGTTTGAACTGGACAACAATATTCAGTCGCTGAAAAGCCACTACGGCGAAAGTGAAGAGATCCTGTCGCTGCTCAATCTTTATCATAATCTGCTGCGGGAATGGTCGGAGATCTGACGCTTGAACTGCCCGAGTTCGTCCCTATATTAGCTACACTTAACTGTACAAGCATTGATATGGGGAGGACGATATGGCATCCGGTTGGGCTAATGATGACGCCGTCAACGAACAGATCAACAGTACAATTGAAGATGCGATTGCCCGCGCTCGGGGTGAAATTCCGCGTGGCGAAAGCCTGTATGAATGTGAAGAGTGCGGTGCCCCTATCCCGCAGGCCCGTCGGGAAGCCATTCCTGGCGTGCGCTTATGCATTCATTGCCAACAGGAGAAAGATTTACAAAAACCAGCTTATACAGGATATAATCGCAGAGGTTCGAAAGACAGCCAGTTACGTTAACTGCAACTGACGGGATGTTTAGTGAGTGTAATTTGTATTTTGCGTGGCATTCCGTGCCTTTAACGCTGCCGTGAGCACCACGCGGTACAAAACGGATTCATAAATACAACAAATAAATGGTTTATCAGTATGTTAGATATCAATCAATTTATTTGAACAAGGCGGTCAATTCTCTTCGATTTTATCTCTCGTAAAAAAACGTGATACTCATCACATCGACGAAACAACGTCACTTATACAAAAATCACCTGCGAGAGATTAATTATGAAAACTATCAATACTGTTGTTGCTGCTATGGCTCTTTCAACTCTGTCATTTGGTGTGTTCGCGGCGGAACCGGTAACGGCATCCCAGGCACAGAACATGAATAAAATCGGCGTGGTTTCTGCCGATGGCGCATCCACCCTCGATGCCCTGGAAGCGAAACTGGCTGAGAAAGCCGCGGCGGCCGGTGCCAGTGGATACAGCATCACTTCTGCCACCAACAACAATAAATTAAGCGGTACTGCGGTAATTTATAAGTAATTCGTAGGACGGATAAGGCGTTTACGCCGCATCCGGCAACAGATGCCTGATGCGACGCTACCGCGTCTTATCAGACCTACAAAATCCGAACCGTTGGCTGGATCAGGCGTTTACGCTACGTTCAGCACAAGTATTTCCCTGTCTGTTTGCCGACAGACGCATATGCTCTAACCCTCATTGATCCTATGTTACCCTTGTTTGCCCGTCCGCCACTGGACGGGCTTTTTTTAGCTGGCTAACTGCTGACAGAAAGCCTGCAACGTCTCTTCCGGCATACCAATCTGCCGCGCTGCATCACAAATGGCCTGCCAGCTTCCCGCATCCAGTGGAATCCCCTGCTCCTGCCGTTCGCGACGCGTGTTCACTTCCCACTCGCCCGGTAGCAAAATCGGTTTATCTTCATCATGCGGCGAGGCTTTCACCCACTCGGCAAAGGCTTCGGTCTGTGCACTACAATCCGGCGCGCCGAACAGTTCCGGGTTGATAATGATAGTAGTCATGCAGTTAAGAATGGCATCAGGACTGGTTTGTAACGTTTCCTGATGCGTCGTTTTACCGCCAGAAAGCGCCCCGCCAAGAATTTCACACATCGCTGCAAGGGCGTAGCCTTTATGTTCGGCAAAGGTCAACAGCGAACCCAACGGCGACTCCTGCATTACCGCCGGATTTGTCGTCGGCACGCCGTTAACGTCAATCAGGCAACCTGGCGGCACGGGGACGCCTTTATGCCAGGCGACGCGGGTTTTGCCAAATGCAATGGCGCTGGTGGCGTAATCGAGCAACAGCGGGAAATTATCTTTACGAGGGAAAACCACACAGAACGGATTGGTGCCAAAGCGGCTGTCGCGACCGTGGAACGGCGCGACCATTGGAATACCGACCACGCTAACAAAGTGGATAGAGACAAACCCCGCCGCCGCGCACTGTTCTGCCCAGTAACCGATACGACCGATATGATGCGAGTTATGTAGCGCCACGGCGGCAATGCCGTGCTGACGCGCTTTCTCAATCCCCAGCGCCATCGCTTCGTGTGCCGCGACCTGACCAAATGCGCGATCGCCATCGAGCGTGACCGCCGCCCCCGCTTCTTTAACGACTTTGGCATGATGGTTAATTTGCAGATGCCCCTGACTCCAGGAGCGCACATAGCTTGGGATCATGCCAATACCATGTGAATCATGCCCTGCCAGGTTTGCCGCGATTAAATGATCGGCGACTAATTTCGCTTCTTGTTCCTCACTACCCATCTGACGAAATACAGCCTGAATAAAACTGTGCAGCGTCTGAGCATCAAAGCGATGACCACTTACCATGGTTAACTCCTGTTTATGTTATGTGTTTGTTGTTTTTTTATGCTGCACGCCGGGCGCGGGAAGGTCAATAAAGATGCAGGAATTTCATATTGCGGTGGGGTAAAAGCCGGATGACATGGCTCATCCGGCTGAGATAAAAATTAAAATGCCTGATTAACGCGCGCCAGGCCGTCGCTGATAGTTGCCGCTTCACCCGTAGCCATCAGGCAGCAAGCCATCTGGATTTTCAGCGATTCGGGAATCGGTTCGCTGCCAGCAAGGCAACGCTCAATCCACTGCGCCGTGGTTTCCGGATCTTTTGCTTGTGGCAGTAACTCGCTACCAGCAGTGTCCTGTTTTTCATACAGTACCCGCATCCCTTCACGGTCAATGAGATTGATCTGCGGGCAGCGCTGCGGATTAGCATACACTTCACCTTCAGTACCATGCATTAGTAGCGCCCGCCCGCCGATATCACTAAAGAACTTCGCGACGCGTCCAATGTATTCCGGATGCGAAACGCTGGAAAGACGCAGTGCCTCACCTTCGGCAAATGGCGTCGCCAGTTTCGCCAGGGTATGTGCACTGTTACGCACGCCCATCCGCCAGCGCATCGCCAGTTGTTTTTCCAGCGGCGGGCAAAACGCGCCGACAGGCATAAACACCGGTTGATGTTCGTCGAGCTTCGCCTGCGCCTGCCCGCCGTGCAACGTTGGCGTAATACCCATCAGTTCGAAAATGGTTTCTGTCAGCACGCGGGTTGGATCTTCGCTAACCCCGTGAACCACCACGGGAAAACCGAGTTTGTGCAGGAGAATCGCCAACAACGGCGTCAGGTTGGCCTGTTTACGCGCGCCGTTGTAACTGGGGATGACAATCGGCATCGGCTTGCCTGCAGGCGGCGTCAGCTTGATGGTGTGATTTTGCATGGCTTCGTAAAAGCCGAGCATCTCTGCTTCCCCTTCCCCTTTGATACGTAGCGCAATCAATACGCCGCCCAACTCAAGGTCAGGGACTTCACTATTGAGCATATGGGCATACAGACCGCGCGCAGTATCCCGGTCTAAATCGCGCGCGTGGTTTTTCCCGCGCCCGATCTCTTTAATGATTTTGC
Source organism: Escherichia sp. E.sYA108 (assembly GCF_011754335.1). Taxonomy (NCBI): domain Bacteria; kingdom Pseudomonadati; phylum Pseudomonadota; class Gammaproteobacteria; order Enterobacterales; family Enterobacteriaceae; genus Escherichia; species Escherichia sp. E.sYA108. The sequence goes on from NZ_JAAQVZ010000001.1 coordinate 3,436,444, forward strand.
GATAGTCCATTTACGACTCCTTACCTGACTCACATCATTAACGCCGCCGACGGCGTGGGGATTTCGTTTTTTCTTTCTTTTTAACTATACCTTCAGGGACTTCCGGTTGCTCTATCGGAAATACCGGTAATGCATCCAGTAGTCGCTTGCCATAATTTTTTGTCAGCAAGCGTTTGTCGTAGATAACCACTTCCCCCCAGCAACCGTGGCTTCGAATCAGTCGCCCAACCTGCTGAATCAGGTTAAACGAAGCGCTCGGCAGGCTTTGCACCTCAAACGGATAGCGGTTGAGGCTTTTCAGCCATTCACCTTCGGTGATCACCACCGGGCTGTCGATGGGCGGAAAAGCGATCTTGTGGATATGCACCTGGCTGAGCAGATCGCCTTTCAGATCAAGACCTTCGGCAAAGGACTGTAAGCCCACCAGCACGCTACGCTCACCGTTGGCAACGCGTTTGCGGTGCAGTTCAACTAAGCGATAACGTGGCTGATCGCCCTGCACCAGCAACATCAGGCGTAAATCCGTCACATAGTCGAGAAAGCGCTGCATCGCACGCCCGCTGGCAAACAGCACCAACATACCGAGATGTTTTTTGCTCTCCACCTGCTCACGGAAAAAGGCCGCCATTTCAGCAATGTGCTGCTCTTCGTTGTCGATGGAAGGCTCAACGCGCATCCGGGGAATAACAATTTTGCCCTGTTCACAGTGGTTAAAGGGGGAATCCAGTGCCACAAAACGGTCGCCCGCTTTCTCTTTCAGCCCACTCATCTCCTGCAAACGCGAAAAACTGTTCAGCGAACGCAAGGTTGCGGAGGTAACAATAATGTGCGGAATACTGCGCCACAGCAGCCTTTCCAGTTGGTCGCTAACACGAATACCCACACAGTGAAACCACAGATGTAGCTGCCCTTCGCGCTCTTCCCGCGTCGCCCATTTGGTCACCGGCGCACCGGAAGATTGCGCCAGAGACGCCAGCCGCCAGAGTTTGCTTTGCGCCTCGAACATCCCCAACGCGCGGTTCATCTGCAAAATCAACCGATGCAGGCGTACAATGTCATGGCTGCCGGTTTTCTCACTTAAATCGTTAAGAAATAACTCCGCCAGACCACGCAGCATCTCGGTGAGTTTTGCCAGCCGCTGGCAGATCTCCAGCACTTCATCAGGCAGTTCGCCCATCGCAAAACGGTGCTCTGCCTCCTGCCCGGCAGGCATGTAGAGATTGAGAATGTTGTTTAACGAGGCGATAAGCTCATACAGCTCTTCACAATGCGCATTCAAACGTTCAGGGATCGCCAGCGGTGGGATGGTCTTCGGGCGAAACTGCTCCATGCAGGTGGCGACCAGTTTGGTGAACAGGTCCAGTTGGAGCCGGTACCAGGGCGCAGTGATTTCGGCGCTCATCTCCAGCGCATCCCGCGCCACATCCGGCAGGTGATGACCTTCGTCCAGCACCAGCAGTAAATTTTTCGGGTCAGGCAATACCGCTTCGCTTTCCATCGCCGCCATCACCAGCGCATGGTTTGCCACCACCACTTCCGCTTCCTGAATTTCCCGACGAGCGACAAAAAACGGGCATTCGCGATAGTAGTAACAGTTGCGGTTGAGGCAGCTGGCTTTGTCGGTACTCAAACGACGCCAGAGATCATCATCTATAGCGATATCAGTATGATCGCGCAGGCCATCCCATTTATAAGTGTCGAGATCGCCCTTCAGCTTCGCACAACGTTTTTGCTCTTCCTGATTGTTCGGCGTCAGTTCGTCGTCAAGAAACGCCAGCAGATCCTGTTGCGTGGGCTCAGTGCTGGCGAGCGCTGTCAGATTACGCGGGCAAACGTAGCGCCCACGCCCAAAAGCGGCAGTGAATTTAAGATCGGGAATGATCTTTTTCAGCAGCGGTAAATCTTTGCTGTAGATCTGATCCTGCAATGCCACGTTGGCGGTACTTACCACCAGCGTTTTTTGCTCTTCGCGGGCAATGGCGATGCCGGGGATCAAATAGGAGAGCGTTTTCCCAACGCCGGTAGGGGCTTCAATCGCCAGATGCCGCCCTTCTTCTCCGGCCAGCGTTTTGGCGACGTCCGCAATCATCTGCCGCTGCGGCGCACGGGGAATAAAGTCGGGGATCTGTTCCTGAAGCGCCTTATACCAGGCGGCAATTTGCGCTTTAAGCGCGGCGGTTAATGCCATGAGAAAACCTGAAATACTGTATAAACAGCCAATATTGTGGCATTTTTCGGTTTTCAGGGGTAATGGTTTTTCTGTTTCTGGAAAGCGGCTCGCAATAACCAGCAGGATGATGCGTAAAGCGCTTCGCGCTAAATTCGAACAACATGCAGAACTGCGTACACTCTTGCTGGCAACCGCGTCCGCAAAACTGGTTGAGCATACGCAAAATGATGCTTACTGGGGAGATGGCGGTAATGGTCAGGGCAAGAATCGCCTGGGGTACCTTTTAATGGCGTTGCGCGGACAATTGGCTGCGGAGAAGTAACGCATCGGGTGGCTTGTGGGCGTTAAAACAGAGAAATCTTTTTGCCGCGCTCGCAAATGGCTGACAAGTGCTTGTTGTGAAATGCCGGATGCGGCGCGAGCGCCTTATCCGGCCTACAAAAACATGCACATTCAATATATTGCAGAGTTCACGTAGGCCTGATAAGCGTAGCGCATCAGGCAGTTTTGTGTTTGTCATCAGTCTCATGCCGGGCATAGCCCGGCATAAAAGATTACTGCGCAGCGGCAGGTTTACGCGGACGGCGGCGACGTTGTTGTTCGCCTGCCGGTTTGGCATCGCCGAGACGACGAGACGGTTTTTCTGCGGGCTTCGCGTTACCAGACTTCGCACCACTTTCCGCACGGCGTGGTTGCTGTTGACCGCGACCACCGCCCTGTCCACGACCGCCGCCACGTTGCTGGCGACCGTTCTGGATCGGTTCGGCTTTGATTGACGGGTCCGGCTCATACCCCGGAATCGCAATGCGCGGGATCTCTTTTTTCAGCAGTTTTTCGATATCACGCAGCAGTTTGTGTTCATCAACACACACCAGCGACAATGCTTCGCCAGTTGCCGCCGCACGGCCAGTACGCCCGATACGGTGAACATAATCTTCCGGTACGTTTGGTAACTCATAGTTGACGACGTGCGGCAACTCTTCGATATCCAGGCCGCGCGCAGCGATGTCAGTTGCCACCAGTACACGAATATCGCCCGATTTAAAATCGGCCAGCGCACGAGTACGCGCACCTTGCGATTTATTACCGTGGATCGCCGCACTACGGATGCCATCTTTATTAAGCTGTTCAGCCAGATGGTTAGCGCCATGTTTGGTACGGGTAAACACCAGCACCTGCTGCCAGTTCCCTTTCCCAATCATATGCGACAGCAATTCGCGTTTGCGTTTCTTATCGACAAAGTGAACGTGCTGGGTCACCTGATCAGACGCAGTATTGCGGCGTGCCACTTCGATTTCCAGCGGGTTGTGCAACAGTTTTTCCGCCAGGGCTTTAATATCGTCAGAGAAGGTCGCGGAGAACAACAGGTTCTGGCGCTTCGCTGGCAGTTTTGTTAACACGCGACGGATATCGTGGATAAAGCCCATGTCGAGCATGCGGTCAGCTTCATCAAGGACGAGGATTTCAACCTGATCCAGCTTCACTGCATTTTGATGTTCCAGGTCCAGCAGACGTCCCGGCGTTGCCACCAGCACATCAACGCCGCCGCGCAACTTCATCATTTGTGGGTTAATGCTGACACCGCCAAACACCACCAGCGAACGAATGTTCAGATATTTGCTGTAATCACGGACGTTTTCGCCAATCTGCGCCGCCAGTTCACGGGTCGGGGTAAGAATGAGCGCGCGTACCGGACGACGCCCTTTGGCGTGCGGCTGGCGAGTGATCAGGTGTTGCAACAACGGCAGCGTAAAGCCCGCTGTTTTGCCGGTACCGGTCTGGGCGCTGGCCATCAGGTCGCGGCCTTCCAGCACCGCAGGGATCGCCTGCTGCTGAATAGGGGTGGGTTCACGGTAACCCTGCTCGGCAACGGCGCGCAGGATATCAGGGCTTAAACCCAAAGAATCGAAAGACATAACTACTCCGAACCGCCCCGACCGTTACCGGTGTAGTTTTCAGGGAGATACTGAAAAGGAAAATGACAAAAACCACAATGTCATGAGGGAGCGGAGTGTAGCAGTTTTTGTGACGCAGCGCATAAATTATCCCTGTGACTGGCGTAGCTAAAATTCTTAGCCATACTGGACAACTCCCCTATGGAGTCATAATCTTAATCAATCATTTGATTAAGAATGGACTGTGCGATGAATAATCCTGCCATGACAATCAAGGGTGAACAGGCGAAAAAACAGCTGATTGCTGCGGCACTGGCACAGTTTGGTGAATATGGAATGAACGCCACCACCCGCGAGATAGCCGCCCAGGCCGGGCAGAATATCGCTGCCATCACCTACTACTTCGGTTCGAAAGAAGATTTGTATCTCGCCTGCGCCCAGTGGATTGCCGATTTTATTGGCGAGCAGTTCCGTCCGCACGCTGAAGAAGCCGAACGCTTGTTCGCACAACCACAGCCGGATCGGGCTGCCATCCGCGAACTGATCCTTCGCGCCTGCAAGAACATGATTAAGCTGCTCACCCAGGATGACACCGTCAACCTCAGCAAATTTATCTCCCGTGAGCAGCTCTCTCCCACGGCAGCCTATCACCTGGTGCACGAACAGGTAATTAGTCCGCTACACAGCCACCTTACACGCCTGATTGCCGCCTGGACCGGCTGCGACGCCAATGACACCCGCATGATCCTTCATACCCATGCGTTGATTGGTGAGATTCTGGCATTTCGTCTTGGCAAAGAAACCATTTTGTTACGTACCGGCTGGACCGCGTTCGATGAAGAAAAGACCGAACTGATTAACCAGACGGTGACCTGTCATATTGACCTGATTTTGCAAGGATTATCGCAAAGGAGTTTGTAGTGATGAAAAAACCTGTCGTGATCGGACTGGCGGTAGTAGTACTTGCCGCCGTGGTTGCCGGAGGCTACTGGTGGTATCAAAGCCGCCAGGATAACGGCCTGACGCTGTATGGCAACGTGGATATTCGTACGGTGAATCTTAGTTTCCGTGTTGGGGGGCGCGTTGAGTCGCTGGCGGTGGACGAAGGTGATGCGATCAAAGCGGGCCAGGTGCTGGGCGAACTGGATCACAAGCCGTATGAGATTGCCCTGATGCAGGCGAAAGCGGGCGTTTCGGTGGCTCAGGCGCAGTATGACCTGATGCTTGCCGGGTATCGCGACGAAGAAATCGCTCAGGCCGCCGCAGCGGTGAAACAGGCGCAAGCTGCCTATGACTATGCGCAGAACTTCTATAACCGCCAGCAAGGACTGTGGAAAAGCCGCACCATTTCGGCAAATGATCTGGAAAATGCCCGCTCCTCGCGCGACCAGGCGCAGGCCACGCTGAAATCAGCGCAGGATAAATTGCGTCAGTACCGTTCCGGTAACCGCGAACAGGACATCGCCCAGGCGAAAGCCAGCCTCGAACAAGCGCAGGCGCAACTGGCGCAGGCGGAGCTGAATTTGCAGGATTCGACGCTGGTCGCTCCGTCTGATGGCACGCTGTTAACGCGCGCGGTAGAGCCAGGCACGGTGCTTAATGAAGGTGGCACGGTATTTACCGTCTCGCTGACGCGTCCGGTGTGGGTACGCGCCTATGTTGATGAACGTAATCTTGACCAGGCCCAGCCGGGGCGCAAAGTGCTGCTTTATACCGATGGTCGTCCGAACAAACCGTATCACGGGCAGATTGGTTTCGTTTCGCCGACTGCTGAATTTACCCCGAAAACCGTCGAAACACCGGATCTGCGTACCGACCTCGTCTATCGCCTGCGTATTGTGGTGACCGACGCCGATGATGCGTTACGCCAGGGAATGCCGGTAACGGTGCAATTCGGTGACGAGGCAGGACATGAATGATGCCGTTATCACGCTGAACGGCCTGGAAAAACGCTTTCCGGGCATGGACAAGCCCGCCGTCGCACCGCTCGACTGCACCATTCACGCCGGTTATGTGACGGGGCTGGTTGGGCCGGACGGTGCGGGCAAAACCACGCTGATGCGGATGCTGGCGGGATTACTGAAACCCGACAGCGGCAGTGCCACGGTGATTGGCTTTGATCCGATCAAAAACGACGGCGCGCTGCACGCCGTGCTCGGCTATATGCCGCAGAAATTCGGCCTGTATGAAGATCTGACGGTGATGGAGAACCTCAATCTGTACGCGGATTTGCGCAGCGTCACCGGCGAGGCACGGAAGCAGACTTTTGCTCGCCTGCTGGAGTTTACATCTCTTGGCCCGTTTACCGGACGCCTGGCGGGCAAGCTCTCCGGTGGGATGAAACAAAAACTCGGCCTGGCCTGTACCCTGGTAGGCGAACCGAAAGTGTTGCTGCTCGATGAACCCGGCGTCGGCGTTGACCCTATCTCACGGCGCGAACTGTGGCAGATGGTGCATGAGCTGGCGGGCGAAGGGATGTTAATCCTCTGGAGTACCTCGTATCTCGACGAAGCCGAGCAGTGCCGTGACGTGTTACTGATGAACGAAGGCGAGCTGCTGTATCAGGGAGAACCGACGGCCCTGACTCAAACCATGGCCGGACGCAGCTTTCTGATGACCAGCCCGCACGAGGGCAACCGCAAACTGTTGCAACGGGCATTGAAACTGCCGCAGGTCAGCGACGGCATGATTCAGGGGAAATCGGTACGTCTGATCCTCAAAAAAGAGGCTACACCAGACGATATTCGCCATGCCGACGGGATGCCGGAAATCAACATTAACGAAACTACGCCGCGTTTTGAAGATGCATTTATTGATTTGCTGGGCGGTGCCGGAACCTCGGAATCGCCGCTGGGCGCAATATTACATACGGTAGGAGGTACACCTGGCGAGACGGTGATCGAAGCGAAGGAACTAACCAAGAAATTTGGTGATTTTGCCGCCACCGATCACGTCAACTTTGCCGTTAAACGCGGGGAGATTTTTGGTTTACTGGGACCAAACGGCGCGGGTAAATCGACCACCTTTAAGATGATGTGCGGTTTGCTGGTACCGACCTCTGGTCAGGCGCTGGTGCTGGGCATGGATCTGAAAGAGAGTTCCGGTAAAGCGCGCCAGCATCTCGGCTATATGGCGCAAAAATTTTCGCTCTACGGCAACCTGACGGTCGAACAGAATTTACGCTTTTTCTCTGGTGTGTATGGCTTACGCGGTCGGGCGCAGAACGAAAAAATCTCCCGTATGAGCGAGGCGTTCGGCCTGAAAAGTATCGCCTCCCACGCGACCGATGAACTGCCATTAGGTTTTAAACAGCGGCTGGCGCTGGCCTGTTCGCTGATGCATGAACCGGACATTCTGTTTCTCGACGAACCGACGTCCGGCGTTGATCCCCTCACCCGCCGTGAATTTTGGCTACATATCAACAGTATGGTAGAGAAAGGCGTCACGGTGATGGTCACCACCCACTTTATGGATGAAGCGGAATATTGCGACCGCATCGGCCTGGTGTACCGCGGGAAATTAATCGCCAGCGGCACACCGGACGATTTGAAAGCGCAGTCGGCCAACGATGAGCAACCCGATCCCACGATGGAGCAAGCCTTTATTCAGTTGATCCACGACTGGGATAAGGAGCATAGCAATGAGTAATCCGATCCTGTCCTGGCGTCGCGTGCGGGCGCTGTGCGTCAAAGAGACGCGGCAGATTGTTCGCGATCCGAGTAGCTGGCTGATTGCGGTAGTGATCCCACTGCTACTGCTGTTTATTTTTGGATACGGCATTAACCTCGACTCCAGCAAGCTGCGCGTCGGGATTTTACTGGAACAGCGTAGCGAAGCGGCGCTGGATTTCACCCACACCATGACCGGTTCGCCCTACATCGACGCCACCATCAGCGATAACCGTCAGGAACTGATCGCCAAAATGCAGGCGGGGAAAATTCGCGGTCTGGTGGTTATTCCCGTGGATTTCGCCGAACAGATGGAGCGCGCCAACGCCACCGCACCGATTCAGGTGATCACCGACGGCAGTGAGCCGAATACCGCTAACTTTGTGCAGGGGTATGTCGAAGGGATCTGGCAGATCTGGCAAATGCAGCGAGCGGAGGACAACGGGCAGACTTTTGAACCGCTTATTGATGTACAAACCCGCTACTGGTTTAACCCGGCGGCAATAAGCCAGCACTTTATTATCCCCGGTGCGGTGACCATTATCATGACGGTCATCGGCGCGATCCTCACCTCGCTGGTGGTGGCGCGAGAATGGGAACGCGGCACCATGGAGGCGTTACTCTCCACAGAGATTACCCGCACGGAACTGCTGCTGTGTAAGCTGATCCCTTATTACTTTCTCGGGATGCTGGCGATGTTGCTGTGTATGCTGGTGTCGGTGTTTATTCTCGGCGTGCCGTATCGCGGGTCGCTGCTGATTCTGTTTTTTATCTCCAGCCTGTTTTTACTCAGTACCCTGGGAATGGGGCTGCTGATTTCCACGATTACCCGCAACCAGTTCAATGCCGCTCAGGTCGCCCTGAACGCGGCTTTTCTGCCGTCGATTATGCTTTCCGGCTTTATATTTCAGATAGACAGTATGCCCGCGGTGATCCGCGCGGTGACGTACATTATTCCCGCACGTTATTTCGTCAGCACCCTGCAAAGCCTGTTCCTCGCCGGGAATATTCCGGTGGTACTGGTGGTGAACGTGCTGTTTTTGATCGCTTCGGCGGTGATGTTTATCGGCCTGACGTGGCTGAAAACCAAACGTCGGCTGGATTAGGGAGAAGAGCATGTTTCATCGCTTATGGACGTTAATCCGCAAAGAGTTGCAGTCGCTGCTGCGCGAACCGCAAACCCGCGCAATTCTGATTTTACCCGTGCTGATTCAGGTGATCCTGTTCCCGTTCGCCGCCACGCTGGAAGTGACCAACGCCACCATCGCCATCTACGATGAAGATAACGGCGAGCATTCGGTGGAACTTACTCAACGTTTTGCCCGCGCCAGCGCCTTTACCCATGTGCTGCTGCTGAAAAGCCCGCAGGAGATCCGCCCGACCATCGACACACAAAAGGCGTTACTACTGGTGCGTTTCCCGGCTGACTTCTCGCGCAAACTGGATACCTTCCAGACCGCGCCGTTACAGTTGATCCTAGACGGGCGTAACTCCAACAGTGCGCAAATTGCCGCCAACTACCTGCAACAGATCGTCAAAAATTATCAGCAGGAGCTGCTGGAAGGAAAACCGAAACCCAACAACAGCGAGCTGGTGGTACGCAACTGGTATAACCCGAATCTCGACTACAAATGGTTTGTGGTGCCGTCGCTGATCGCCATGATCACCACTATCGGCGTAATGATCGTCACTTCACTTTCCGTCGCCCGCGAACGTGAACAAGGTACGCTCGATCAGTTACTGGTTTCGCCGCTCACCACCTGGCAGATATTCATCGGCAAAGCCGTACCGGCATTAATTGTCGCCACCTTCCAGGCCACCATTGTGCTGGCGATTGGTATCTGGGCGTATCAAATTCCCTTCGCCGGATCGCTGGCGCTGTTCTACTTTACGATGGTGGTTTACGGTTTATCACTGGTGGGATTCGGTCTGTTGATTTCATCACTCTGTTCAACACAACAGCAGGCGTTTATCGGCGTGTTTGTCTTTATGATGCCCGCCATTCTCCTTTCCGGTTACGTTTCGCCGGTGGAAAACATGCCAATGTGGCTGCAAAATCTGACGTGGATTAACCCTATTCGCCACTTTACGGACATTACCAAGCAGATTTATTTGAAGGATGCGAGTCTGGATATTGTGTGGAATAGTTTGTGGCCGCTACTGGTGATAACGGCCACGACAGGGTCAGCGGCGTACGCGATGTTTAGACGTAAGGTGATGTAACTTCTTATCTTTCGCCAGCAAAGACACCACCGCCGGGCCGGCAAGGATTGCCAGCCCTGCAATTGCCAGCAAAAAGTTGTTTTCCAGTACGCGGGACAACAGCCACAGCACAATCAGCGCTGCACCAAAATACCAGGTCGTGGTCAGCTCTTCCAGCACGTCTGCCACCTCACGCCAGCGTTGCTCGGGGTGGCGCTGAAACACCAGCATCATCACTACCGTGACACAATACAGTGCGCATAATCCTACGCCGACGTGAACCAGAGTTTTACTCATCCAGCCCACCACCAGCAGCGCCACTACCAGTAAATGCAACATAATCTGCCAGCAACTTAGGCCAGTTGCGACACGAACACGTTGTTGCCACTTCATGGCTTCTCTCCTGAAGAATTTATCTCTACTTATTCAGAGTACCGAACTTTACGGAAAATTCCGTAAGACCGCACCTTTTTGTGACGCCGACTACACTATTTCAATGAGATAAGAGGCAAAGACAGGAAAATTATGCCCGATCAAACACAACAATTTTCGTTCAAGGTGCTCACCATCAATATTCACAAAGGCTTTACCGCGTTTAACCGACGCTTCATTTTGCCGGAACTTCGCGACGCCGTGCGTACCGTCAGCGCCGATATTGTTTGCCTGCAGGAAGTGATGGGCGCGCACGAAGTTCATCCGCTGCATGTGGAAAACTGGCCCGATACCTCGCACTACGAGTTTCTCGCCGACACCATGTGGAGCGATTTCGCCTACGGTCGCAATGCCGTATACCCGGAAGGACATCACGGTAACGCCGTTCTTTCACGTTATCCCATTGAACATTATGAGAATCGTGATGTTTCGGTCGATGGTGCGGAAAAGCGCGGCGTGCTCTACTGCCGCATTGTGCCGCCGATGACCGGGAAAGCGATTCATGTGATGTGCGTACATCTGGGCCTGCGTGAGGCGCACCGTCAGGCGCAGCTTGCGATGCTCGCCGAATGGGTGAATGAGCTACCGGACGGCGAACCGGTATTGGTAGCGGGTGATTTCAACGACTGGCGGCAAAAAGCTAATCATCCGTTAAAAGTGCAGGCCGGGCTGGATGAGATTTTTACCCGCGCCCACGGACGCCCGGCGCGCACGTTTCCGGTGCAATTTCCTCTACTACGACTGGACAGGATCTACGTCAAAAATGCCAGCGCCAGCGCGCCAACCGCGTTGCCGCTGCGGACATGGCGACACCTTTCTGATCATGCCCCTTTAAGTGCGGAGATTCATTTATGAAATGTAGCTGGCGCGAAGGCAATAAGATCCAGTTGCTGGAAAACGGCGAGCAATATTATCCCGCGGTGTTTAAGGCGATTGGCGAGGCGCAAGAACGCATCATTCTTGAAACGTTTATCTGGTTTGAGGATGACGTCGGCAAACAGCTGCATGCGGCGCTATTGGCAGCAGCGCAACGCGGGGTAAAAGCGGAAGTCTTGCTGGATGGCTACGGTTCGCCGGATCTCAGCGATGAGTTTGTCAATGAACTGACGGCAGCTGGCGTGGTGTTCCGCTACTACGATCCCCGCCCTCGCCTTTTTGGTATGCGCACCAATGTGTTTCGCCGGATGCATCGCAAAATTGTGGTGATCGACGCGCGTATCGCCTTTATTGGCGGGCTGAATTACTCCGCCGAGCATATGTCCAGCTACGGCCCGGAGGCCAAACAGGATTACGCGGTTCGCCTCGAAGGGCCGATTGTCGAAGATATTCTCCAGTTTGAGCTGGAAAACCTGCCAGGACAGAGCGCGGCGCGACGCTGGTGGCGACGTCATCATAAAGCGGAAGAGAACCGCCAGCCGGGAGAAGCGCAGGTATTGCTGGTCTGGCGCGATAACGAAGAACATCGCGATGATATCGAACGTCACTATCTGAAAATGCTCACTCAGGCGCGGCGGGAAGTGATTATCGCCAACGCCTACTTCTTCCCCGGCTATCGTTTTTTACACGCCTTGCGTAAAGCGGCACGGCGCGGGGTGCGGATCAAACTGATCATTCAGGGCGAACCGGATATGCCGATTGTCAGAGTCGGCGCACGTTTGCTGTATAACTATCTGGTTAAAGGCGGCGTTCAGGTGTTTGAGTACCGCCGCCGCCCGCTCCACGGCAAAGTGGCATTGATGGACGATCACTGGGCGACAGTAGGGTCCAGTAATCTCGATCCGCTCAGTTTGTCACTGAATCTCGAAGCAAATGTCATCATCCACGATCGTAATTTTAACCAGACGCTGCGCGATAATCTGAACGGCATTATCGCCGCAGATTGTCAGCAGGTCGATGAGACCATGCTGCCGAAACGCACCTGGTGGAACCTGACCAAAAGCGTGCTGGCGTTCCACTTTTTACGCCACTTCCCGGCGCTGGTGGGCTGGCTTCCGGCGCACACGCCACGTCTGGCGCAGGTTGGTCCCCCCGCACAACCGACAATGGAAACGCAGGATCGGGTAGAAACTGAAAACACGGGGGTAAAACCCTGATGAGTAAATCACACCCGCGCTGGCGCTTAGCAAAGAAACTCCTCACCTGGCTGTTTTTTATCGCGGTGATTGTGTTGCTGGTGGTCTACGCCAAAAAAGTGGACTGGGAAGAGGTCTGGAAGGTCATCCGCGACTACAATCGCGTTGCGCTGCTTAGTGCGGTCGGGCTGGTGGTCGTCAGTTATCTGATTTACGGTTGCTACGACCTGCTCGCCCGTTTCTACTGCGGTCACAAACTGGCGAAGCGCCAGGTGATGCTGGTGTCGTTTATCTGCTACGCCTTCAACCTGACACTCAGTACCTGGGTCGGCGGCATTGGTATGCGCTATCGTTTGTACTCCCGACTGGGGTTACCGGGCAGCACTATTACGCGGATTTTTTCGCTCAGTATTACCACCAACTGGCTAGGCTATATTTTGCTAGCGGGGGTTATCTTTACCGCAGGCGTGGTGGAGTTGCCGGATCACTGGTATGTCGATCAAACTACGCTGCGTATTCTCGGTATTGGCTTACTGATGATTATCGCGGTTTATTTGTGGTTTTGCGCTTTCGCGAAGCACCGCCATATGACCATCAAAGGGCAAAAGCTGGTGCTGCCTTCGTGGAAATTCGCCCTCACCCAGATGCTGATTTCCAGCGTTAACTGGATGGTAATGGGAGCGATTATCTGGCTGTTACTTGGTCAAAGCGTGAACTATTTCTTTGTACTGGGCGTGTTGCTGGTTAGTAGTATTGCTGGCGTCATCGTGCATATTCCGGCGGGAATTGGTGTGCTGGAAGCGGTGTTTATCGCGCTACTGGCTGGGGAGCATACCTCCAAAGGCACAATTATCGCCGCCCTGCTCGCTTACCGTGTGCTGTATTACTTTATCCCACTGCTGCTGGCGCTGATCTGTTACCTGTTGCTGGAAAGCCAGGCGAAGAAGCTACGGGCGAAAAATGAAGCGGCGATGTGAAGTATAGTTAAGTTCTTTAGTATGTGCATTTACGGCTAATGAAAAAACCGCGTATGCCTTTGCCAGACAAGCGTTATAGCTATAGCGGCAAGAATCCCAAAGAAGCCGATAAAATAGTAATAGAGTGTTAATGCACCTATAAAAGCACAACGAACCGAACTCCATAATTCTTCACTATGGCTTTTTCCTGTCAGTTCAAGGAGCTTATTTCGTCCATGCGAGATAATGCCTGACCATAAGACAATCATTAAGCAACTTATTACCCAAATGGGTCGTTCACTCATTAATGTGGCATTCACGATGATTACCAGGGCCAACCCTGTCAACGTCATCATAATGATAAAACGGTGAGAACCAGGATCAAATTTAAACAATAGACCTGCCAGCATACTGATTAAAAACATCGATCCCGCAGTGCTGAACACGACGATAATGGCAGATACAGGCGCTAAACTCGCAACGACAATCGCCACCAAAGAGATTAAAAACAAATATATTACGCCCGCGATGGCGGTATTTATCTTGTTGATATCTTTACTCAAGCCATACATAGAAAGTAATAATAATCCTATAGCAACATACATTTGCGGTGAATCATATTTTGTTGCCGTAATTTCGAGATACTTAGCGCCCCAGGCCAGCCCTGCGGTTGCCACCAAACCCAAAGCGGTAATGAGCCATATGCTGTTTAATATCCTGGCTTCGTGCTGAAAATCTAATTTATTGCTATTTTGCGAGTATGATTCCATTCTTTTAGTTGTCCTTAGAAAAAACATTAATATTCACCATCAATAAATTTAAAACCACGCATACAAAATACTTTTGCATTTATGGATACAGAAAACGCTTCCGCTCGTCCATAAGGCATATTTTATACCTGGTACTTGTTAAGTGTCGTTTTTAGTAAGAAAAAAAATCCCGACACATGGCCGGGATATTGATGGTGAAAAAGAATTAACGGCGGTTGCCGAAGATCCGCAGCAACATCAGGAACAGGTTGATGAAGTCCAGATACAAGGTTAACGCGCCAAGAATGGAATATTTGCGCAGGTTCGACGTGTCGCGGGTATCAATCTGCTCACCCATATTTTTCAATTTCTGAGTGTCATACGCCGTCAATCCGACAAAGACAATCACGCCGATGTAGGTAACTGCCCACATCAATGCTTCGCTTTTCAGCCAGAAGTTGACCAGCGATGCCAACACAATGCCGATTAACGCCATAAACAGCATATTGCCAAAGCCGCTTAGATCGCGCTTCGTGGTGTAACCGTACAGGCTCATTGCGCCAAACATCCCGGCAGTAACGACGAAAGTACTGGCGATAGAAGCAGCGGTATAGACAATGAAAATACTGGAAAGCGTAAGACCCGTCAGCGCCGAATAAAGCATAAAGAGCATCGTCGTCACACCTGCGCTCAGCTTTTGAATCATCGCTGATAACACAATAACCAATGCTAATTGCGCGATGATCAGACCGATTAAAAAGACACGGTTAGTGAACAACAGCTCCATCACGGCCGCGGAGTTAGCCGCATACCAGGCAACAAATGCGGTCAGCAACAAGCCAACGGTCATCCAGCCATAGACTTGCGCCATATAAGTTTGCAAGCCAGCCCGGGGTTGTACAATTGAATCAGAACGTGGGAATCTGTCCATGACTTTCTCCTGAAGATATAAGGAATATCTTAAGGATACTGCAAAATGATGAGGCTGTGCATCGACGCAGCGTAAACGCATGTACTGAGCGGTGAAATTGCCGGACGCAGCGGTGCCTTATCCGGCTAACAATAAACTACCAGCGTTTTGCCGCCTGCTGATCGCTCTCCCGAGCTTCGACCCAACGGTCGCCTTCCGGCGTGGCTTCGCGCTTCCAGAACGGTGCGCGGGTTTTGAGATAATCCATAATAAACTGCCCGGCTTCAAACGCACTGCTGCGATGCGCACTGGTAACACCGACAAAAACAATTTCATCGCCCGGCCATAATTCACCAATGCGGTGAATTACCGTGACGCGCCCCAGCGGCCAGCGGTTACGCGCTTCATCAACGATTTCTGCCAGTGCTTTTTCTGTCATTCCCGGATAGTGTTCGAGGGTTAATGCTTTGACGCTGTCGCCCAGGTTATGGTTGCGCACCTTACCGGTAAAGGTGACTACCGCACCGTCTTCGTCACGCTCAGCCAGCCACGGGTACTCTTCTCCTACGCTGAACGGCTGCGGGCCGACAACAATTTTGGTTTCTGCCATCTTAACCTCCGGTTACCGGCGGGAAGAAAGCCACTTCGTCGCCGTCAGTCAGCGAATGGTCAAAACTCACCAGCGTCTGGTTGACAGCAGCCAGCAATTTGCCATCTTCCAGCGCCAGCGCCCAGCGATCGCTCTGCGCAGCCAGATGTTGGCGTAACGCTTCAACGGTTGGGAAATCCGCAGCCACTTCGGTTGCATCTGTTCCCACCAACTCGCGCACCTGGGCGAAAAAAAGAACGTTAATCATCCGCTTCCACCTTAAAGTCACCCGACTTGCCGCCGCTCTTCGCCAGCAAACGTACCGGACCAATCACCATATCTTTTTGCACCGCTTTGCACATGTCATAAATGGTCAGCGCCGCCACGGAGGCCGCGGTTAACGCTTCCATTTCGACACCGGTTTTCCCGGTCAGGCGGCATAAGGTTTCTATACGTACCCGATTGTGCTCCGGCTCGGCCTGTAAATTGACTTCAACTTTGCTGAGCATCAGCGGGTGACACAGCGGGATCAGATCCCAGGTGCGTTTTGCCGCCTGAATACCGGCGATACGCGCAGTGGCAAATACGTCGCCTTTGTGGTGGCGACCATCAATAATCATCGCCAGCGTCTCGCTGCGCATGGTGACAAAGGCTTCGGCGCGCGCTTCACGCACGGTTTCCGCTTTGGCGGAGACATCCACCATGTGCGCTTCGCCAGCGGCGTTGATATGGGTCAGTTGCGACATACTTATTTCTTCAAATGTGGATGGAAATTACACGGACGCGTACGGGCATCCAGCTGCGGCGCAATGATATTTTCCCATGCGGTACGGCACGCTTTGGTCGAACCCGGCATGGCGAAAATCAGCGTTTTGTTAGCGACGCCCGCTACCGCACGAGATTGCAACGTGGAAGTGCCAATCTCTTCGAACGACAACATCCGGAACACTTCACCAAAACCTTCAATTTCACGGTCGAACAACGGCAGCAGCGCTTCGGGAGCCTGATCTCCTTCCGTCAGGCCAGTACCACCCGTAATCAACACCACTTGTACATCGTCGCTGGCGATCCACGCAGATACCTGAGCGCGAATAGCGTAGCGGTTTTCTTTCACAATGGCTTTATCGACAACGTGATGGCCCGCTTCTTGCGCCGAGTCGCGCAGATAGTGACCGGAGGTATCGTCTTCTTCACCGCGACGATTAGAAACCGTAAGAATAGCAATACGGGTCGGGATAAATTCAGTGCTTACCTGACTCATCTGATCTCTCCTTTTGACGTTTTAGCCACCAATGTACGATAAGTTTTGCGTAATACCGGTGTTATTTTGATGCAGGAAATGGGTCTGTTTTTTCTCCCGCAGCGCCGCTGAAATACGCGCTTCCAGCGCCTGTTGCTGGGTATCGTCTTCCAGCAGATCGCGCAGGTTAACGCCGCCTTCACCAAACAGGCAGAGATGGAGTTTACCAATGGAGGAAACGCGCAGGCGGTTGCAAGTGGCGCAGAAGTCTTTTTCATACGGCATGATAAGGCCAATCTCTCCGGCGTAATCCGGATGACAAAAGACTTGCGCGGGACCGTCGCTGCGTTGACGTAATTGGTGGATCCAGCCGCGACGCAGTAGCTCGTCACGCAGAACCTGACCAGAGATGTGATGCTTACGGAAGAGCTCGCTGCCCTCGCCCGTTTCCATCAGTTCGATGAAACGCAGCTGGATGGGACGATGCTGGATCCAGTTCAGAAAGGTGTCGAGCTGGTGATGATTAACATCACGCATCAGCACGGTATTGACTTTGACCTTCTCAAAACCGGCCTCAAATGCAGCATCGATTCCTGCCATGACCTGGTTGAATTTATCCTGCCCGGTAATGGCATGAAACTGGCGAGCGTCCAGACTGTCGACGCTGACGTTGATGCCAGTAAGTCCAGCATCGCGCCAGTTCGCCACATCGCGCTCCAGACGGTAACCATTGGTGGTGACCGCTATCTGGCGAATAGCGTCGTTTTCTCGCACAGCGGCGATGATATCGGTAAAGTCGCGGCGTAAAGATGGCTCACCACCTGTCAGACGGACTTTTTCGGTGCCCAGACTGGCGAAGGCGCGCGTAACCCGGCGAATTTCATCGACGGTCAGAAAGCCTTTATTGGTGACGCCGCTCGGCTTGTAACCATCCGGCAGGCAGTAGGTGCAACGAAAGTTACACACATCAGTAATCGACAGGCGCAAGTAGTAAAACTTACGCGCAAATGCATCAGTCAGTTGTGAAGCCATGTACACCTTTCCAGATACGGGAGGCGAAGTCATTTCTTCCTTCGCCCTGGTGGCAATCTTTACGAGCATTGTCACGGCCAAAGCACCGTATCAGTTGACCCAGGTGCAGAGGCTAGAGTGTTTAGTGGTTAAGCCGATACTAGCGTGTAAATGAGATTTTTACCATCCACACTTTCGCTATGTAATCATGTATATAGCGTCATGATCGTGCTATTTCGCTACAGAATAAGGGAAAATGGCGGTTTTACTTTGATATACATCATCAGGGAGGCATAGCGTGCATCGTCCTTTAGAGGTAGAAGAAAATAGTTTGTATCCTCAATATTGGCAGGTTAATTGCTGTTTCCTCGCAATTTGCGCTACTGTAGCGCGGATAATCTGACTCCAGGAAACTATATGCGCAATCGTACGCTGGCTGATCTTGATCGTGTCGTTGCTCTCGGCGGAGGGCATGGACTGGGACGCGTTCTCTCATCACTTTCGTCTTTGGGTTCTCGTTTAACGGGTATCGTCACCACCACCGATAACGGTGGCTCGACGGGGCGTATTCGCCGCTCAGAAGGCGGTATTGCCTGGGGCGATATGCGTAACTGCCTCAACCAGCTGATAACTGAACCCAGCGTCGCTTCCGCAATGTTTGAATATCGTTTCGGCGGTAATGGCGAACTTTCCGGACACAACCTTGGAAACCTGATGCTGAAGGCACTGGATCACCTTAGCGTGCGACCTCTTGAAGCGATCAATCTGATTCGAAATCTGCTGAAAGTGGACGCACATTTGATTCCGATGTCGGAGCATCCTGTTGATCTGATGGCGATTGACGATCAGGGGCATGAAGTTTACGGCGAGGTCAATATCGACCAGTTAACTACGCCGATTCAAGAGTTATTGTTAACGCCGAATGTACCCGCAACGCGTGAGGCGGTTCACGCTATCAGTGAAGCGGATCTCATCATTATTGGGCCTGGCAGTTTTTACACCAGCCTGATGCCAATTCTGCTGCTGAAGGAAATCGCACAGGCATTACGCCGCACGCCAGCGCCGATGGTCTATATCGGCAATCTGGGGCGTGAATTGAGTTTACCTGCGGCTAATCTGAAGCTGGAAAGCAAGCTGGCAATTATGGAGCAATATGTTGGTAAAAAGGTAATTGATGCGGTCATCGTCGGGCCCAAAGTGGATGTCTCGGCGGTGAAAGAGCGGATTGTGATTCAGGAAGTGCTGGAGGCCAGCGATATTCCGTATCGTCATGACCGCCAGTTGTTGCATAGCGCGCTGGAAAAGGCATTACAGGCTTTAGGTTAACACGAAGCCGGAAGAATATTCCGGCTTCGTCATCTTGTCACGACGCGGCAATAAACAGCTCACGCAACTGATGCAACTGGTCACGAATTTGCGCCGCTTCTTCGAACTCCAGATTCTGCGCGTGTTGCATCATCAACCCTTCCAGTTCATGGATCTTCTGCTGTAACGCTTTAGGCGACATATCCATCGGCACATTATCCGGTTCAACAATCGGGCGCGATTTTCCTCTGCCCTTCGCTTTGGTTTTGGCAATGTTCTGCCCCAGCGCCAGGATATCGACCACTTTCTTGTTCAAGCCTTGCGGCGTAATGCCGTGTTCTTCGTTGTACTTCTGCTGTTTCTCGCGGCGACGTTCGGTTTCGCCAATCGCTTTCGCCATTGATGGGGTGATCTTATCGCCGTAGAGAATCGCTTTACCGTTAACGTTACGTGCCGCACGACCAATGGTCTGGATCAACGAACGTTCGGAACGCAGGAAGCCTTCTTTGTCAGCGTCGAGGATCGCCACCAGCGAAACTTCCGGCATATCCAGACCTTCGCGCAGTAAGTTGATCCCTACCAATACGTCGAACTCACCCAGACGCAAGTCGCGGATAATCTCCATACGTTCGACGGTGTCGATATCTGAGTGAAGATAACGCACGCGCTCACCGTGTTCTTCGAGATATTCAGTGAGATCTTCCGCCATCCGCTTGGTCAGAGTTGTAACCAGTACGCGTTCGTTAATTGCCGCTCGCTGACGAATCTCCGAAAGAAGATCATCCACCTGTGTTGCCACTGGCCGCACTTCGATAATCGGGTCGAGTAAGCCTGTTGGACGCACCACCTGATCCACCACATCGCCACCGGATTTTTCCAGCTCGTAATTACCCGGCGTCGCCGAAACATAGATGGTTTGCGGCGCTAATGCTTCGAACTCTTCAAATTTCAGCGGACGGTTATCCAGCGCTGATGGCAGGCGGAAGCCGTACTCCACCAGTGTCTCTTTACGCGCCCGGTCACCGCGATACATGCCGCCAATTTGTGGAATGGTGACGTGAGATTCATCGACCACCAGCAGCCCATCAGCAGGCAGGTAATCAAACAGCGTCGGCGGTGGCTCACCCGGTCCACGACCGGAGAGGAAGCGCGAGTAGTTCTCAATCCCCGAACAGTAGCCTAGCTCGTTCATCATCTCCAGATCAAACTGGGTACGCTGGGTCAGCCGCTGCTCTTCCATCAGTTTGTTGTTTTCCAATAGCACTTTACGTCTGGCGGCCAGCTCTTCTTTGATCTCCTCCATCGCCTGGACGATGCGCTCGCGTGGCGTGACGTAGTGCGTTTTCGGGTAGATGGTAAAACGTGGAATAGTGGAAACAATCTGCCCGGTCAGCGGGTCAAATAACGACAATCGTTCCACCTCCTCGTCAAACAGCTCCACGCGAAGTGCAATGTCATCCGATTCTGCCGGGAAGATATCAATCACCTCGCCACGAACACGGAAAGTACCACGCTGGAATGCTTGATCATTACGAGCATATTGCAGCTCCGCCAGTCGGCGCAGGATCGCGCGCTGATCGATAATCATACCGACCGTGAGATGGAGCATCATCTTGAGATATAAATCAGGATCGCCCAGACCATAAATCGCGGAAACAGACGCCACCACAACCACATCACGCCGCTCCAGCATCGCTTTGGTGGCGGACAAACGCATCTGTTCGATATGTTCGTTTACCGAGGCATCTTTCTCAATGAAGGTGTCGGAACTCGGTACATAGGCCTCCGGCTGATAGTAGTCGTAGTAGGAGACGAAATATTCCACCGCGTTTTCCGGAAAGAATTCTTTCATTTCGCCATACAGCTGGGCCGCCAGCGTTTTGTTGGGCGCAAGTACCATGGTTGGGCGCTGAAGGTCAGCAATGACATTGGCAATGGTGAAGGTTTTCCCGGAGCCAGTCACGCCAAGTAACGTCTGGTGCGCCAGGCCATCTTCCAGCCCCTCTTCGAGACGTCGAATCGCCTCCGGCTGATCGCCAGAAGGTTTAAAAGCGGAATTCAGTTTGAACGGTTTACTCATGAGTCGCTACCTGAAGGAGTTGGGCGGGCAGGTATGTAATTTTACTCGTCGTACTTAATTATGCCAACAAATTATACTGGATAAAAAAACAGTTCATCACCATAATATTTCTGTTACAGCGTAAACTCCGCTGTCAATCATGAACAAGATTTACTCTGCGGCGAGATAAAACTCCGGCCTTACCGGGTTATCCCCAAAGCAACGGCTTTTTTAACATTTGTCAAGATGATTGATGACAGTTTTATGGCAAGAGATGCCTGTTCAGTGACTGCCATTGCAATTATCTAACCTGTTAAAAAATAAAAGATATTTCTTTGAGCCGTCTTTAACGCCAATTTGCGTGCAAGCCGCGTATTCTCTCGCTTGCCTCGTGTTTTCTAACTCTAATACACATGGTTATCCACAGGAATAGTGGATAACTGTCTGCAGCCCCTATCCCCCGCCGCCTGGGCAATTCCCACATTCACCGCATGATGCGGAGGTAAAATTTTTTTCGTGATTTTTTTAGAATTTAATTGGTTAAATTGCAGTCAATCGGAGACGCGATCTCGCTCACAATTTAACCAAGCACAGGATGACTACATTAAGGCAAGATTGATGTACTTTCCGGTTGCCGCATTTTCTGGATTTTCTGCAAGCCAGGGAATTTCGCCCAGCAGCGGCGCGGGAATCATGCGGGTGAGCGTGGTCATATATTCAGCGTGACGTTTTCCCGGAGGCGTGACATCGTTCGCCACCCACCCCGCCAGAGTCAGTCCGGCGTGTAGTATTGCCTGCGCAGTCAACATCGCGTGATTAATACAGCCGAGTTTCACGCCCACAACCAGTATCACTGGCAGTTGTTCCTGTGTTACCCAATCCGCAAAAGTGAAAGTGTCAGAAAGCGGCGTAAACCAGCCGCCAGCACCTTCCACTAACACCCAGTCAGCCTGTTGTTCAAGCGCGCGTAATCCGGCGCTCATTACCAATGCTTCTATCGGCCTGCCCTCTTGCGCGCTGATGATATGCGGCGAGGTGGGTTCTGCGAAGGTGTAAGGATTTACCGTTGCGTAATCCAGCTGCAGGCTACTGTTGCGCTGTAACGCCAGCGCGTCACTATTACGTAAGCCTTTCGGGGTCTTTTCGCTGCCAGAGGCCACCGGTTTATAACCTGCCGTCCGGTAGCCTGCTGCCTTTGCGGCTTGTAAAAGCGCGCAGCTGGCGACAGTTTTCCCCACTTCGGTATCCGTTCCGGTGACAAAATAACATTTACTCACGAGCAATCACTCCCAAAAAAAGATGATACGTCAGAGGATATCGCCCCTGTTGTTGCGGCCAGGCTAGTTGCAATCGCTGCAACTGCGAACGCGTTAATATTCGCGGGTCACGCCCTTCATGAAGATGCGTGGCACCGATGCCTTTCAGCGAACGCATGGCACTGAGCGCATCATCAAACCACAGCGTGATGGGCTGAATATAATGTTGATAATGCACGGCGTTTAGCGACTGTTCGATTTTATCTGGCGGTAAAAAGCGATTAGCATGCGGGCGCTCGTCCACCGCCTGCCACGCCTGATGCAGTTCGGGTAACGATCCCTGCACCAGCGTGGTAAACGCGACCACGCCTCCGGGGCGCACCACCCGATACAGCTCGCGGAGTGCCATGGATAAATTACCGCACCACTGCACCGCGAGATTGCTCCATGCAAGATCGAACGTCGCAGTCGCTAACGGCAGGGATTCGATATCTCCCGCCAGATAATGGTCTGCGGCATCCTTCTGGCGTGCCTGAACAAGCATTGGCGGAGAGAGATCTAACGCAGTCACCTGCGCGTGACGCTCTCGCCAGCGGCGGCTCATCCAGCCTGGTCCACAACCCGCATCCAGTACGTGGGTGTATTTACGCTGTGGGAGCATTGCCAGTAAGGCGTCAGCACTCTGGCGCTGTAGATCGGCATGTTGCTCATAGTGTGCGGCTGCCCGTCCAAATGCCGCAGCAATGGCTTGTTTATTAACCGTTGCCATGCAGCACCTCCAGCAGACGGTCGATATCCTGCATTTCATGCGCTGCGGTTAGCGTTAAGCGCAGTCGCGCAGTACCAGCGGGTACGGTTGGCGGGCGAATCGCCGTGACCCAGCAGCCTTGCTGGCGCAGTTTTTCTGCCAGTTGTAACGCACGGCTGTTATCACCGACGATCAATGGCTGGATGGCGCTCCATGAGTCAGCAAGCGTAAACGGCAAATCCTGCACTCCGGCACGAAAACGAGTAATGAGTGCCGCCAGTTTTTCGCGCCGTGCATCCCCCTCATCACTGCGAATGACCGCCAGCGACGCACGTAATGCCTGCGCCTGAGCGGGCGGCATACTGGTGCTGTAGATAAGATGGCGAGCGAATTGCAGCAGATAATCCGCCACCGTATTGGAGCAAAGCACCGCTGCCCCGCTGACGCCAAATCCTTTGCCAAACGTCACCACCAGCAATTCTGGTTTTACCTTTTGCAGCCAGCAGCTGCCACGCCCCTGCTCCCCGATAACGCCCGTGCCGTGGGCGTCATCGACCATCAACCAGCCATCGTGCTGTTGCGTTACCTGCTGGATTTCCTCCAGTGGCGCACTATCGCCGTCCATGCTGAACACACCTTCTGTCACTACCAGTTGCTGCCCCGGACAGGGGGAAGCAAGCAGTCGCGCCAGATGAGTGACATCGTTATGAGCAAAACGGCGAAGCGGCGACGGGCTTAAACTTGCAGCCTCCAGCAATGAGGCATGGCTAAGCCGATCGGCAACAATACGGTCCTCTTTCGCCATCATCGCGGCAATGACAGCCTGATTAGCGGCAAAACCAGAAATAAACAGCAGCGCCCGCGAATAGCCCAGCCATTCGGCCAGTTCTTCTTCCAGCACCTGGTGCGCCACGCTATAACCGCTGACGTGACCGGAACCGCCGCTACCGACACCAAATTGATCCGCGCCCTGCTGCCAGGCGCGGATAATTTGCGGATGATGGCTTAAACCTAAATAATCGTTACTGGAAAAGTTCAGATACTGGCAATCATCTGCCACCAGCCAGCGTCCGGCTCCTTGTGCCACCGGATAACGGCGACGCAAGGCATCAGCAACACGCCGCGCATCAAGCGCCGCGTCGATTTTCTCCTGCCAGATCATAGTGCTGCCGCGTTGTAATATTCGTCAGTGTCCGGGGTCATCAGCGCCTGCTCCAGACGCTGCTGTTGTTCGTTATCGCCCGCCAGCACGGCAGTTTGCTGCGGATTTAGCCCCAGTTTGCGGAACAGTTGCAGGTCTTTATCTTCTTCCGGATTCGGCGTAGTCAGCAGTTTGCAACCGTAGAAAATCGAGTTTGCGCCAGCCATAAAGCACATCGCCTGAGTCTGTTCGTTCATCTGCTCGCGTCCGGCAGAAAGGCGTACGTAAGAGGTCGGCATCATGATCCGCGCTACGGCAATGGTACGGATAAAATCAAAGGCATCGACATCGTCGTTATCCGCCAGCGGCGTGCCTTTCACCTTCACCAGCATGTTGATTGGCACGCTTTCCGGCGGCGTCGGCAAGTTTGCCAGTTGCAGCAATAATCCGGCGCGATCTTTCACCGTTTCGCCTAAGCCCACAATGCCACCTGAACAGACTTTAATCCCAGCTTCTCGCACTTTTTCCAGCGTATCAAGACGTTCCTGATAGGTGCGGGTGGTGATGATATTGCCGTAAAACTCCGGCGAGGTGTCGAGGTTGTGGTTATAGTAATCCAGCCCGGCATTCGCCAGGCGCTGCGCTTGAGATTCACTCAACGTGCCCAGCGTCATACACGCCTCCAGACCCATCGCTTTTACCCCCTGCACCATTTGTTCCAGGTACGGCATATCGCGTTCGTGGGGATTCTTCCACGCCGCGCCCATACAGAAACGCGTCGATCCCGCCGCTTTCGCTTTGCGCGCCGACTCCAGCACCTGTTCAACTTCCATCAACCGCTCGGCTTCCAGCCCGGTTTTGTAGCGCGAGCTTTGCGGGCAATATTTGCAATCTTCCGGACAAGCTCCGGTCTTAATCGACAGCAAAGTGCTGACCTGCACCTGACGAGGATCGAAATGCTGACGATGCACCTGCTGCGCTTCAAACAGCAGATCCAGCAACGGTTTTTCAAATAATTCTGTGACTTGCGACAATGTCCAGCGTGGGCGGTGAGCCATGGGGCTTCTCCAAAACGTGTTTTTTGTTGTTAATTCGGTGTAGACTCGTAAACCTAAATCTTTTCAATTTGGTTTACAAGTCGATTATGACAACGGACGATCTTACCTTTGACCAACGCCATATCTGGCACCCATACACATCCATGACCTCCCCGCTGCCGGTTTATCCGGTGGCAAGCGCCGAAGGTTGCGAGCTAATTTTGTCTGACGGCAGACGCCTGGTTGACGGTATGTCGTCCTGGTGGGCGGCGATCCACGGTTACAATCACCCGCAGCTTAATGCGGCGATGAAGTCGCAAATTGATGCTATGTCGCATGTGATGTTTGGCGGTATCACCCATGCGCCCGCCATTGAGCTGTGCCGCAAATTGGTGGCAATGACGCCGCAACCGCTGGAGTGCGTTTTTCTCGCGGACTCCGGCTCCGTAGCGGTAGAAGTGGCGATGAAAATGGCGTTGCAGTACTGGCAGGCCAAAGGCGAAGCGCGCCAGCGTTTTCTAACCTTCCGCAATGGTTATCATGGCGATACCTTTGGCGCGATGTCGGTGTGCGATCCGGACAACTCAATGCACAGCCTGTGGAAAGGCTATCTGCCAGAAAACCTGTTTGCTCCCGCCCCGCAAAGCCGCATGGATGGCGAATGGGATGAGCGTGATATGGTGGGCTTTGCCCGCCTGATGGCAGCGCATCGTCATGAAATCGCGGCGGTGATCATTGAACCGATTGTCCAGGGCGCAGGCGGGATGCGCATGTACCATCCGGAATGGTTAAAACGAATCCGCAAAATGTGCGATCGCGAAGGTATCTTGCTGATTGCCGACGAGATCGCCACCGGATTTGGTCGTACCGGCAAACTGTTTGCCTGTGAACATGCAGAAATCGCGCCGGATATTTTGTGTCTCGGTAAAGCCTTAACCGGCGGCACAATGACCCTTTCCGCCACGCTCACCACGCGCGAGGTTGCGGAAACCATCAGTAACGGCGAAGCCGGCTGCTTTATGCATGGGCCAACTTTTATGGGCAATCCGCTGGCCTGCGCAGCAGCAAACGCCAGCCTGGCGATTCTTGAATCTGGCGACTGGCAGCATCAGGTGGCGGCTATTGAAGCGCAGCTACGCGAGCAACTTGCCCCCGCCTGTGACGCCGAAATGGTTGCCGATGTGCGCGTACTGGGGGCAATCGGCGTGGTCGAAACCACTCGTCCGGTGAATATGGCAGCGCTGCAAAAATTCTTTGTCGAACAGGGTGTCTGGATCCGGCCTTTTGGCAAACTGATTTACCTGATGCCGCCCTATATTATTCTCCCGCAACAGTTGCAGCGTCTGACCGCAGCGGTTAACCGTGCGGTGCAGGATGAAACATTTTTTTGCCAATAACGGGAAGTCAGCGTGAGGGTTTCTGGCTACACTTTCTGCAAACAAGAAAGGAGGGCTCTTGACGGCTCCCCGCCCTGAATGACGGGGATTCCCACTTCAACGAGCCGAACCTAAGCCGCGTGCTGCGATTCAGGGTTTACAGGCTCTCCGTGGGCTAACACTGCCAGCCCGGCAGCTTTAATATTACGTGCCGCGTTAATGTCGCGATCATGGTCTGCGCCGCATTCAGGGCAGTGCCATTTACGAACATTAAGAGGCATTTTTTGCATGGTGAAACCGCAGCAACTACAGCATTTTGAGGACGGTAAATACTGGTCAATGGCGACCACTGACCGCCCGGCCCATTTGCCTTTGTACTGGAGCTGGCGAACAAGTTCGCTCCAGCCTGCGTCAGCTATTGCTTTAGACAGCTTCGGGTTGCGGATCATGTTTTTCACCTTGAGGGATTCGACGCAAACAACTTGGTTTTCGTTAATCAGTTTGCGGGACAACTTGTGCAGATTGTCCATCCGGCAATCGGCGATTTTCGCGTGGAGTCGGGCGACCTTTAAGCGGGCTTTAATACGGTTTCTTGAGCCTTTTTGCTTCCTGCTTAAACGTCGCTGTAGCAGCGTTAATCGCTTCGCATATTTAGCGGTGTGGCGGGGATTGTCGGTTTTGAATCCGGTATCGGTGACGAATAAATCTTTTAAGCCCACATCAATGCCGACCGTTTTAGCGGTAACAGGCATTGATACAGGTTCAAACTCACACAGGCAGGAAACAAAGTACCTGCCAGCGCTATCTCTGGAAATGGTAACGGTTGACGGCGCAGATGGTAATTCTCGACTCCAGCGAACATCCAGCGGCGACTTGCTCTTTGCTATATACAACTCGCCGTCACGGTGTTTAAACGCGCTGGCAGTGAACTCAGCCACCTGTTTGTGCCGTTTGCTTTTGAAAGCCGGATATGCAGCTCGTCCGGCAAAGAAGTTAGCAAAGGCGGCTTGTTGGTGGCGCAACGACTGCTGGAGGGGAACGCAGGAAACATCATTCAGCCATATGTATTCAGGCTCTTTTTTGAGCGCCGTAAGGCGAGCGTTGGCCTGTAGATAACCGATCTTTTCTTTTCGCTCGTAGTACGCATCGGTACGCCAACGAAGGATGGAATTGTAGACGAAGCGCACACAGCCAAACGTCTGAGCTAAAAGCTCAGCCTGCTCAGTTGTCGGGTAAAACCGGTATTTATATGCGCGTTTCATGTGTTCACATACTAAAGAGGAAAATGTGATTATGCAAAGTACAGTTAGTCGGAAAACCGCCTCCTTTCCTCCCCGGTCTGAAGGCCGAGGTTTCCCGGAGGCATTCTAATGAAACTCATCAGTAACGATCTGCGCGATGGCGATAAGCTGCCGCATCGTCATGTCTTTAACGGCATGGGTTACGATGGCGATAATATTTCACCGCATCTGGCGTGGGATGATGTTCCTGTGGGAACGAAAAGTTTTGTTGTCACCTGCTATGACCCGGATGCGCCAACCGGCTCCGGCTGGTGGCACTGGGTAGTTGTTAATTTACCCGCTGATACCCGCGTATTACCGCAAGGGTTTGGCTCTGGTCTGGTAGCTATGCCAGACGGCGTTTTGCAGACGCGTACCGACTTTGGTAAAACCGGGTACGATGGCGCAGCGCCGCCGAAAGGCGAAACCCATCGCTACATTTTTACCGTTCACGCGCTGGATGTAGAACGTATTGATGTCGATGAAGGTGCCAGCGGCGCGATGGTCGGGTTTAACGTTCATTTTCACTCTCTGGCGAGTGCCTCGATTACTGCGATGTTTAGTTAATCACTCTGCCAGATGGCGCAATGCCATCTGGTATCACTTAAAGGTATTAAAAACAACTTTTTGTCTTTTTACCTTCCCGTTTCGCTCAAGTTAGTATAAAAAAGCAGGCTTCAACGGATTCATTTTTCTATTTCATAGCCCGGAGCAACCTGTGAACACATTTTCAGTTTCCCGTCTGGCGCTGGCATTGGCTTTTGGCGTGACGCTGACCGCCTGTAGCTCAACACCGCCCGATCAACGTCCTTCTGATCAAACCGCGCCTGGTACCTCTTCGCGCCCGATTCTGTCGGCAAAAGAAGCGCAGAATTTCGATGCTCAACACTATTTTGCATCCCTGACACCAGGTGCGGCAGCGTGGAATCCTTCCCCGATTACCCTGCCTGCGCAACCTGACTTTGTTGTCGGCCCGGCGGGTACTCAAGGTGTAACGCATACCACGATTCAGGCGGCGGTAGATGCGGCAATTATCAAGCGTACCAACAAGCGCCAGTATATTGCCGTGATGCCTGGTGAGTATCAGGGAACGGTGTATGTCCCTGCCGCTCCGGGTGGAATTACTCTGTACGGTACGGGTGAAAAACCGATTGATGTGAAGATTGGGCTTTCCCTTGATGGTGGCATGAGCCCTGCCGACTGGCGTCACGACGTCAACCCGCGCGGCAAATATATGCCAGGTAAACCGGCGTGGTATATGTACGATAGCTGCCAGAGTAAACGCAGCGACAGTATCGGTGTTCTCTGCTCTGCGGTCTTCTGGTCACAAAACAATGGCCTGCAACTGCAAAACCTGACCATCGAAAACACGCTGGGCGATAGCGTAGATGCGGGTAACCATCCGGCGGTGGCACTGCGTACTGATGGCGACAAAGTGCAGATCAATAACGTCAACATTCTCGGTCGTCAGAACACCTTCTTTGTCACCAACAGCGGTGTGCAGAACCGTCTGGAAACGAATCGTCAGCCACGTACGCTGGTGACCAACAGCTATATTGAAGGGGATGTGGATATCGTTTCTGGTCGCGGCGCAGTGGTGTTCGATAACACCGAATTCCGCGTGGTGAACTCCCGTACCCAGCAAGAAGCGTATGTGTTTGCACCGGCTACGCTGTCCAACATTTACTACGGTTTCCTCGCCGTAAACAGCCGTTTCAATGCTTCCGGTGATGGCGTGGCGCAACTGGGCCGCTCGCTGGATGTTGATGCCAATACCAACGGTCAGGTAGTGATCCGTGATAGCGCCATCAACGAAGGTTTTAACACAGCCAAACCGTGGGCTGATGCGGTGATCTCTAATCGTCCATTTGCGGGTAACACCGGCAGCGTTGATGATAACGACGAAGTACAGCGCAATCTGAATGACACTAACTACAACCGCATGTGGGAATACAATAACCGCGGCGTGGGTAGCAAAGTGGTTGCAGAGGCGAAGAAGTAGGAGCTGTTAACTATGTGCCGGATGCGGCGTAAACGCCTTATCCGGCCTACAGTTCGATACGATTTGTCGGTCGGATAAGATGCGTCGGCATCGCATCCGACAATAACTGCGGATGCGACCTACATTCACATGGCGCTTTTTACATCTGACGGTTTTTATTGAAGTTAATCAAACTACCTGCCTTGATAATCTCGCGCTCTTCAGCAGTCAGACTTTCCATATAGAGCGTAATCTCCGTTACCGGTGCATCTTCATGGATCACATAACCTTTAAACGTCGTTCCAGGATTATCCAGCGCCGCTTTAATGCCAGGGATGTAAATGTAATCCCCCACTTCAAAGGTTGGCGCTTCCGCCATCTGCAGCGGTAACATCCCCCAGTTGATGACGTTAGAACGATAGCGTTTAGTCACGTACTCCTCGGCAATATTCGCCAGACCGCCAATCACACGCTGACAACTCGCCGCCTGTTCACGCGCAGAACCATCGCCTGGTTTCACCGCATAGACCATACTGCCAATTTCAGTTTGCAGCGGATCAATATGCTCCTGACCAGCAATCTGCTTAATGCGCGCAAACACCTCTGTCAGCTCGCTGACATTTCCCGCCAGACGCTGATTTTCCAGCTCAGCAGTCGCTTTACTTCTGCCAACATAACCTGGATCGCGGCGTGACAGAGTAAACTCCGCCAGACCAATCGGATTTGAACGATATGAAGAGGTTTCACCGGAAGGAATCAGTTCGTCGGTGGTGGTCACTTCGTCGAGGATCTTCGAGCACACTTTGAGGACGATATTGTCAGTCAGCGCACCCAATTCTGGCCAGTCTTTAATGTTCGGTCCGTAAATCAGCGGTTGCTGGGTCGCCCCTTTCACAAAGCCCTGATAAACACGGTTTTTATACGGCGTTACATCGAAGGCGTACTCCGGCACGTTGTCCCAGCAATCGAGTTCGCTGGCAGAGGTTAAATAGCCACCGTTTGCCGCAGTCGCAGCGATAGAACGAGCGTCCATCAACGCCACCGCTGACATCTGCCCATTAGCTGGCTTAGAGCCTTCGCGGTTCGGGAAGTTACGCGTGGTGTGGCGAATACTCAAACCGTTGTTGATTGGCGTATCGCCCGCGCCAAAGCATGGGCCGCAGAACGCGGTTCTGATGATTGCGCCTGCGCCGATCAAATCTGCTACCACACCTTTTTTGGCGAGATCCATAAACACCGGCTGTGATGACGGGTAAACCGCTAACGAGAAGGTGTCATTGCCGCAGGATTGACCGCGCAGCGCATTCGCCGCCGCGATGACGTTTTCGTAGTTACCGCCAGAACAGCCCGCGATAATCCCCTGCTGCACTTTCAGGCGACCATTTTCCACTTTATCCAGCAGCGAGAGTTTGGCTTTACCGTGCGCCACGCGTTCGGACTCAATTTCAATCTCACGCAGAATGTCGGTCAGGTTCTGGTTCAGCGTGTCGATTTCATACACATTGCTCGGGTGGAATGGCAGCGCAATCATTGGTTTGATGGCGCTTAAATCAACGCTGATGCAGCCATC
This sequence comes from Escherichia sp. E.sYA108, assembly GCF_011754335.1. Classification (NCBI taxonomy): domain Bacteria; kingdom Pseudomonadati; phylum Pseudomonadota; class Gammaproteobacteria; order Enterobacterales; family Enterobacteriaceae; genus Escherichia; species Escherichia sp. E.sYA108. Next base: position 3,468,091 of record NZ_JAAQVZ010000001.1, read on the forward strand.
GTAGTACGCCATTGGTTGAGGGTTAAGTTGGCAGTAATCCTGGCCGCGACCGTGCAGCGCCAGCCAGTTATGGACTTCTTCATCGGTTTGCCAGACAGAACTTAAACAGGTCGTTTCAGTGGTCATCACGTCAACGCTGTTACGGAAATCGGTAGAGAGCGCTGCAACACCGGGACCTACGAACTCCATCACTTTGTTTTTGACGTAACCGTTTTTGAACACAGCACCGATGATAGCCAGCGCCACATCCTGCGGCCCCACATACGGCGCAGGTTTTCCGGTCAGATGCACCGCAACCACGCCCGGATAGTCGATATCCCAGGTGTCATTAAGCAGCTGTTTTACCAACTCGCCGCCGCCCTCGCCAACCGCCATTGTCCCTAACGCACCGTAACGGGTATGGCTGTCTGACCCGAGGATCATTTTGCCGCCGCCCGCCATCATTTCACGCATATATTGATGGATGACCGCAATATGCGGTGGCACAAAAATACCGCCATAACGCTGGGCCGCCGATAAACCAAAAACATGGTCATCACCGTTAATGGTGCCGCCCACAGCACAGAGTGAGTTATGGCAGTTGGTCAGCACATACGGCAGCGGGAAACGTTCCATACCGGACGCTTTAGCGGTCTGTACAATACCAACAAAGGTAATATCGTGAGAGGCTAATGAATCAAACTTAATTTTAAGTTTATCCATATTTCCGGACGTATTATGAGAAGAGAGAATAGACCAGGCAATAGTGCCTTTTTTTGCTTCTTCTTTTTTTATTTCGCCGGTGAAATGTTCTTCGGCAATTATTTCGTTATTGCTGGCGAGAAACACGCCTTTTTCAGATAACTTGATCATCAAATGCTCCAGATATCTGCGCACCGTGAAGTGCGCAGAAAGATAATAAATGGATATACTCTAAATAATTCGAGTTGCAGGAAGGCGACAAGCGAGTGAATCCCCAGGAGCTTACATAAGTAAGTGACTGGGGTGAGCGAACGCAGACGCAGCACATGCAACTTGAAGTATGACGAGTATATTTACAGCATGTTCCAGCCGATCAGCATATTCCACCACCACACGCCGAGGGTGATATGTACCAGGAAGGTTAATATCGTCAGTACCGCACCGACCAACCACCAGGATTTAATATCGTTGTAACCCACGCCAAAGATGACCGGACCTGCCGCGCCGCCATAGTGAGTAACCATGCCGCCATAGGAGTTAGAGAACAACAGTGCCAGCGCGGTTAACATTAACGGTGCGCCGGAGACATTCGCCAGCATGGCAAATACCGGTAACATGGCAACGATATAGGCACTACCAGAAGCGAAGAAATAACGCACGATGATGCTGAGGAAAATAATAACGAAGAAAGCAACGTTACCGTGACCATCAAATGCCAGGTTATTTTTAAAGACTTCAGCTAACCATTCGAAGAATTTAACTTTCGATAATAAGGAGCTTAAGCCGATAATACCGCCGTACCAGATTAAGGTATTCCAGCCGCCTTTATTTTTAACCACGTCTTCCCAGGTAACGATACCCAGCAGCAGCATAGTTGCCATAACAACGATTGCCACGGTGGATTCATCAACCCCCAGAGACTTACTGAAAATCCAGCCCAGCAGCGCCAGCACAAAGACACCGAGCAGCATTTTTTCGCGGATTTTCATCGGTCCCAGTTCGGCAAGGCCCGCTTTAGCGATGGTTTTGTTATCCACCTTCTTAATTTCTGGTGGATACATGGTGTAAATCACCAGCGGGGTGACCAGCAGCATAATGATGCCCGGCAATCCGGCGGCTAGCGCCCATCCACCCCAGCTAATTTGCAGGTGCAGAATGTCGTTGATCATTTTCAGCGCCAGAATGTTCCCCGCCATTGCGGTAAAGAACATATAGCTGGTGGTTTTAGTGACCATGTAAATGGACATCATCAGGTAATGTCCAACACGACGCGGACTTTTTTCCGGTTCTGATCCCAAAGCCACTGCCACGCTGTTGATGATCGGTAACACGATGCCGCCCGCACGCGCGGTGTTAGACGGTGTTGCCGGAGCCAGTACCAGATCGAGAAATACCGTAACGTAACCCAGACCCAGGGTAGTGCTACCAATTTTACCAATCAGCAGATAGGCAATACGTTTACCTAAGCCTGTGGTTACAAACGCGGCGCTTAAAGTAAACGCAGAAAACACCAGCCAGGTGGTACCGGAAGAGTAACCGCTTAATACGGCGGTGGTTTTAAATTCCCCACCTGATAAGTTACCCACCACTACCATCGATGCGGCGACGGCAATTAACAGTACGACAGGTTCCGGGAAAGGCTTGATAACCAGCCCCACAATGGCCGCCAGGTAAATACCAAAAAGCACCCACGCCAGTTCGCTTAATCCTGCCGGAGCTGGCATAAAGCCAATAATACATGGGATCGCTAATATCAGAATTAGCTTCCATAACGATTTTTTATTCATTTAATATCCTGTTCTTTCTGTATGACTCATACAGAATTCCTTTATTGAGTATCATTATCACGACAACAAAATTTTTCAGGGAAGATAAACTTCACCGGAAAATATTTTTCTGGTCGTCCGAATAACAGATGCGCGTAACGTCGTGGCATCCTGACCTTCATTACTTAAATGAACGTCGAGCGCACCACTGGGGTGTTCAATATTGATATTGCCGTATCCTACAGAAGGGACGATTTGTCGGGTGACGGTACCTTCCAATGCACAACTACTGGAAATAGCAATAGCACCGGTTATCGCCAAAGCGCGATGGCAAGAATGCGGCATAAAATAACGCACATTAATTGCCCCGCCTTTCTGCGCTGGAGAAATAAGTACAGGTTTAGGGATAACCATATTACTGACATCGCCTAAGCCCATTGCTTTACCCGCTTGTAGACGGATAGATTCAATGCGGGCTAATAATGCTTTGTCGGCATCCAGCTCTGCCGGTAATTCATAGCCTGTTTTTCCCAGATATTCAGCAGGAATAATGACAACTGGCATCGCCATATCGATACAGGTCACCGGGACATCGTCAAAATAATCAATCTGATTATCAGTCGGGAAGACTTTTCCGGTTTTCGTTCCGGCGGCATTCAGGAAAGTGAGCGCAACCGGTGCGGCAGTACCCGGTACGCCGTCAATTCTGGCGCTACCCTCGTACTCGACAACACCATTTGGCGTTTGCACATCAGCTTCGATAAACGTACCCGTATTGACGTTGCGGATACGTACGCGGGTAACTGGCGAAGTCGCTGCAATCAAACCATTTTCAATGGCGAATGCCCCAACGCCAGACAGCATATTGCCGCAGTTAGGCGTGGTATCGACACGTTGCTCATGGACGATAACTTGAGCAAACAGATAATCGACATCTGCACGCGGATCGCTGGAGCGGCTAATAATGGCGACTTTACTGGTCAGCGGATTACCGCCGCCAATACCGTCAATTTCCAGATCGTTACCGGAACCCATAATTGCCATCAATATTTTATCGCGCTGCGTTTGATCTTCGGGTAGATGTTCCGCTAACAGGAACGCGCCCCTCGAGGTTCCACCTCGCATCATCACGCAGGGTATTTTTTTCATAATAATGCCCTCAATTTAAAAACATAACTTATTGCGATATGGTTACATTAAGGGCAAAGCATCTCTAATGACTTTAGCTCAACGATTAATAACATTTTTTCATTAATTTAAGTTGGCTAAATGCAGTTAAAATTTTTAACTGCCAGTCACCCAAAATCGTCGCTTCCATTTTCCGGAGTAATAATGAAGCATGAATTATCAAGTATGAAGGCATTTGTCATACTGGCAGAGTCCAGTTCATTTAACAATGCTGCTAAATTACTCAATATTACGCAACCTGCATTAACGCGAAGAATAAAAAAAATGGAGGAAGATTTACACATTCAACTATTTGAGCGTACAACTCGCAAGGTTACGTTAACAAAAGCAGGAAAAAGGTTGCTCCCGGAGGCGCGGGAATTAATAAAAAAATTCGATGAAACGCTTTTTAATATTCGTGATATGAATGCTTATCATCGTGGTATGGTGACGTTAGCGTGTATTCCGACCGCAGTATTTTATTTTTTACCGCTGGCAATCGGTAAATTTAATGAGCTGTATCCCAATATTAAAGTGCGGATTCTGGAACAAGGCACGAATAATTGCATGGAATCGGTGCTGTGTAACGAATCAGACTTTGGCATAAACATGAACAACGTCACAAATTCATCCATTGATTTTACCCCACTGGTCAACGAGCCGTTCGTGCTGGCCTGTCGGCGTGACCATCCATTGGCCAAAAAGCAGCTTGTAGAATGGCAGGAGTTAGTGGGTTACAAAATGATTGGCGTACGCTCCTCCAGCGGCAACCGACTATTGATAGAACAACAGCTAGCCGACAAGCCCTGGAAGCTGGACTGGTTTTACGAAGTGCGTCATCTTTCGACGTCATTAGGGCTGGTGGAGGCGGGACTGGGGATTTCGGCGCTTCCTGGTCTGGCAATGCCCCATGCGCCCTATTCTTCGATTATTGGTATCCCACTGGTGGAACCCGTTATACGTCGGACATTGGGGATTATTCGCCGCAAAGATGCCGTGCTTTCTCCGGCAGCTGAACGCTTTTTTGCCTTGCTGATTAATTTGTGGACTGACGATAAAGACAATTTGTGGACCAATATCGTCGAACGCCAGAGACATGCGTTACAGGAGATAGGTTAATACACCGGCGCAGGAGAGACTGCGCCGGTTAAATCAGCGGTTAGTGCGCGTTGACCACTACCCACATTGGCCCCTGCCCAACCGCATAGCGGCCTTTTTCATGCAGTAGCCCCTCCTCGCCAACAATTTCGTATACCGAGATGTGGTGAGATTTTTGCCCGGCGGCAATCAGATACTTGCCGCTGTGATCAACATTGAAGCCGCGCGGCTGGGTTTCCGTTGGCTGGAAGCCTTCTTTACTCAACACGCTGCCATCTTCCGAAACGCTGAAAACGGTAATCAGACTGGCGGTACGGTCGCAAGCGTATAAATGACGACCATCCGGGGTGATATGAATATCAGCCGCCCAACGGGTGTCGGAGAAGTTTTCCGGCATCATATCCAGCGTCTGGACACATTCGATATTGCCGTGCGGATCTTTCAGTTCCCAGACATCCACTGAGCTGTTTAACTCATTGACGCAATACGCATATTGTTCGTTTGGATGGAATACCATATGGCGTGGGCCGGCCCCTTCAACGGTAGTCACTTCCGCAGGGTCCTGCGCTACCAGATGACCATCATCGCTGACCGTAAACAGGCAAATGCGATCCTGCTTTAATGCCGGAACCCACAACGTACGGTTGTCCGGTGAGATATTGGCGGAATGGCAACCGTCCAGCCCCTCGACCACATCGACGACGCCCACTGGCAGGCCATCTTCCAGACGCGTTACGCTCACGTTACCCGCATTGTAAGAACCGACAAAGACAAACTGCCCCTGGTGATCGGTGGAAATATGCGTCGGGCTACCCGGCAGCGCAGACTCTGCAGCAAAGGTCAGCGCGCCATCGTCCGGGGCGATACGATACGCCAGGACGCGAAACTCAGGGCGAACACCAACATAGAGATAGCGTTTGTCCGGGCTGACCACCATCGGCTGCACCTGCCCCGGCACATCGACAACCTGTGTCAGCGTCAGTGCGCCTTCATGATTCAGGTTCCAGACGTGAATTTGCTGGCTCTCAGGGCTGGCGATATAAACTGTTTGCTTCATGAATGCTCCTTTGCATTTAGCAACTGACTGTAACAGCTAAAATTAGTCGCTTTTGGCGGTGAATGCTGAATTAAAACGCAGAATTTTGTCCGATAGTGGTATCGGTGTACCATTCGCGCAGACGAAAATTCTTAACCTTAATCTGGAATACGCCATGACCACACGCGTGATTGCTCTCGACTTAGACGGCACCTTATTGACCCCGAAAAAGACCTTGCTTCCATCATCGATAGAAGCCCTGGCCCGCGCTCGCGAAGCAGGCTATCAATTAATCATCGTCACAGGTCGCCATCACGTCGCTATTCATCCTTTTTATCAGGCGCTGGCGCTGGATACACCTGCTATTTGCTGTAATGGCACCTATTTGTATGATTATCATGCAAAAACCGTGCTGGAAGCGGACCCAATGCCCGTTAATAAAGCCCTGCAACTCATTGAGATGCTGAATGAACACCACATTCACGGTCTGATGTATGTCGATGATGCAATGGTCTATGAGCACCCGACCGGGCATGTCATTCGCACGTCTAACTGGGCGCAAACCCTGCCGCCGGAACAGCGTCCGACTTTCACACAAGTCGCTTCTCTGGCTGAAACGGCGCAACAAGTTAACGCCGTATGGAAGTTCGCCCTGACGCACGATGACCTGCCGCAATTGCAGCATTTTGGTAAGCATGTCGAACATGAACTGGGACTGGAGTGTGAATGGTCCTGGCACGATCAGGTTGATATTGCACGCGGCGGCAACAGCAAAGGTAAACGTTTGACGAAATGGGTTGAGGCACAAGGCTGGTCGATGGAAAACGTCGTGGCGTTCGGCGATAACTTCAATGATATTAGTATGCTGGAAGCCGCTGGTACAGGCGTGGCGATGGGCAACGCCGATGACGCAGTAAAAGCGCGCGCCAACATTGTGATTGGTGATAACACCACCGACAGCATTGCCCAGTTCATTTATAGCTACCTGATTTAATCAGGCGGTTATCGACACACTTTTAATTTGCGCATACAGCCACAGGCCAGGTTTGATCGCCAGTTCATCCCTGGCCCACGGGCTGATACGCGCCCACAGCGTTTTACCGCCGACTTCCAGCTCCACTTCCACCTGGCCGTTGTCGTCATAACTATTAACAACTTTTGCCCGCAATACGTTACGAATGCTGGTTTGCTGCGGCGGTTGTAAAACCAGCGAGACATCGGAAGCCTGAATGCGGATGCGTAGCGCAGCTTGCAGCGGTTCTTCCAGCTTATTGACCCACAAATGCTGATCGCCCAGCGCCAGCGCGGTCATCGCGTAATGCGGATGATGCTCAAGTACTGTCACTTTCAGAATGCTACTTTGTTGCTCTTTCGGTAGCCACGGATTCATCACGCTACTACCCCAGACTTCTTCCAGCGCGCCAAAGGCTTTCACCTGACCGTTTTCCAGTACCATCACTCTGTCTGCCAGATGGAGGATCTCATCCAGCGAATGGCTGACATACAACATCGGAATGTTGATTTCCCGCGTCAGACGTTGCAGATAAGGCAACAGTTCGCGTTTACGCGGAATATCCAGTGACGCCAGCGGTTCATCCAGCAACAGCAATTCCGGTGCTGTCAGCAAAGCCCGACCAATCGCCACGCGCTGTTTTTCGCCTCCGGACAGGCTGCCTGGTAAACGATCAAGCAACGGTTCAATGCCTAAAAGCGCCACCAGCTTATCGAACTGATTGACCATGCTTTTCGCCATGCCGTAGCGCAAATTGCCACGCACTTTATAATGCGGAAACAGCCGCGCATCCTGAAACACATAGCCTACGCGACGCTTTTCTGGCGTCAGGCAGATACCTTTATCGGCGTCATTTAGTACCCGACCATTGAGGACAATCCGCCCTTTTTGCGGACGTGTCAGCCCACTGATGGCGTTAATCAGCGAGGTTTTTCCGGCACCAGAGACACCAAAAATAGCGGTGATGCCATTGGCGGGCAGCGTTTCATTAATCGTCAGGCAATGATTGCCCAACGTCTGGGAAAAATTCAGTTCCAGCATGATTAGCGCCCCGCCCGCTCACGGCTGATTCTGGCCAGCCATTCTGAAATCAACAGGGAGATCATCGCCAGCGCAATAGAAATAATACACAGTCTCGCCGCGCCACTTTCCCCGCCAGGGGTCTGGATCAGGGTATACATGGCAGAAGGAATGGTTCGCGTTTCACCAGGAATGTTAGAAACAAAGGTGATGGTTGCGCCAAATTCACCGAGCGAACGAGCGAATGCCAGCACCGTACCAACAATAATTCCCGGTAAGGTCAGCGGTAACGTGATAGTAAAGAAAACGCGCCAGCGCCCGGCCCCCAGTGTTCTTGCGGCCTGCTCCAGTTTGATATCAACACCTTCCAGCGCCAGACGAATCGCCCGCACCATCAGCGGAAAAGACATGACAGCGGCAGCGAGAACCGCACCACGCCAGCTAAACGCGAAAGAAAGACCAAACCAGTCATACAGACGTTCACCGATAAATCCGCGCCGTCCCATCGAAACTAATAATAGGTAACCGACGACCACGGGCGGTAACACCAGCGGTAGATGCAGTACGCTGTCGAGCAGAGCTTTGCCCGGAAACGTGCAACGTACCAGTAACCAGGCAAAAAAGATCCCAAACGGCAGGCTAAACAGCACAGCCAGGGAAGAAACTTTCAGGCTTAATAAAACTGCCTGCCATTCTGGATCGGTCAGTATCATTACTTGGTTGTAAATCCGTAACGTTTAAAGATTTCCGCAGCCTGCGGCCCCTTCAGATAATCGTAAAATGCTTTCACTGTCGCATTGTTATGCCCTTCCACAACAGCAACCGGATATTCCACTTTTTTATGTGAATCTTCCGGGAAGGTGGCAACCACTTTTACCCCTTTGCTGGCAACTGCGTCAGAACCGTAAACAATACCCAGCGGCGCTTCATTGCGTTCGACCAACGCCAGCGCGCCACGAACATCTTCCGCCGGAGCCAGTTTCGGGGAGAGCGTATCCCATGCGCCCAGTTTTTGCAGTGCTTCTTTCGCATAAATGCCAGCAGGGACATGTTCCGGATCACCAACCGCGAGGCGACCGCCATTCAGCAGCGAAGTCCAGTTGGTTTTGCTGTCGATGGTGAAATCTTTCTGCTCGCTGGCTTTCGGTGCTACAACGACCAGGCTATTGCCGAGCAGTGTCTGGCGCGAAGCCGTATCGATCGCTTTTTTATCAACCGCATAATCCATCCATTTCTGATCGGCAGAAATAAACAGATCCGCAGGCGCACCCGCTTCAATCTGACGGGCCAAAGTAGATGACGAAGCGAAAGAAGAAACTACATCCACGCCTTTCTCTTTTTTATACTGCGTAGCAATGTCCTGCATTGCGTTAGTCAGTGATGCGGCGGCGAACACCGTGATTTTCCCTTCATCTGCCAGTGCATTGCCAGCAACAGCGAAAGAGAGTGCCGCCCCGGTAAACAAGTTCAACCATTTACGAGCCATTGGTAACCCCTTAATCTAACGTTATGTAGGCGTCAATATAACGGCAAGTTCGGAATTTTCCCAGCAGTTATTGCTAACCTTTGTGAGGTAGATGAGAAAAAATATCGGCAGAAAAAGCAGGAAGTTGAGAAAAAGAAAATGCCCGACTAAGCGGGCATTCAGGGAATCAATGATTTTGTCCGGGCTGGTCTTTTTTACCAACACCAGAAAAGATGTTGAATACTTCACCAAGACCGTAAATCAGACCCAGGATGATGGCCATCACGACAGGTACCATGATTACGGCGAATACCAGACTTTTTAATAACTCTAACATGGTCAACTCCAGATATAGTCATGAGACTATTCTAACCGCTAAGCACAGAAAAGCACTCCCCTTTTGTGCGGTCAGCTTTGCGTGGCGTTCGTTTTCCGTCACAATAAGACTTTTGCCAGGACATTGTTATGCAGGCCGAAATCCTTCTCACCCTTAAGCTCCAACAAAAATTATTCGCCGACCCGCGCCGCATTTCGCTACTAAAACACATTGCGCTTTCCGGTTCCATTAGCCAGGGAGCGAAAGATGCCGGTATCAGCTATAAAAGCGCCTGGGATGCCATTAACGAGATGAATCAGTTAAGTGAGCATATTCTGGTTGAGCGCGCAACAGGCGGTAAAGGTGGAGGCGGCGCAGTACTGACCCGCTATGGTCAGCGACTGATTCAACTCTATGACTTACTGGCGCAAATCCAGCAAAAAGCCTTTGATGTGTTAAGTGACGATGACGCCCTGCCGCTGAACAGCCTGCTGGCCGCGATCTCACGTTTTTCACTGCAAACCAGCGCCCGTAACCAGTGGTTCGGTACCATCACCGCCCGCGATCATGATGACGTTCAACAGCATGTTGATGTCTTACTGGCTGATGGAAAAACACGCCTGAAAGTCGCAGTTACCGCACAAAGCGGCGCGCGTCTGGGGCTGGATGAAGGCAAAGAAGTGTTGATATTGCTAAAAGCGCCGTGGGTAGGTATTACTCAGGACGATGCGGTCGCGCAAAACGCTGACAACCAATTACCAGGTATTATTAGTCATATTGAGCGCGGCGCAGAGCAGTGCGAAGTATTAATGGCGCTACCCGACGGGCAAACACTGTGCGCCACAGTGCCGGTAAATGAAGCGACTTCTCTTCAGCAAGGACAGAATGTCACGGCCTACTTTAATGCCGACAGCGTGATTATCGCCACGCTGTGCTAAGCGTGTTGACAATTTGTTATGAAACACGTATCCCTGTCAGTAATCGCTGCACAAAATGGGATATAAAATGTCATCGTTGCAAATTTTGCAAGGCACGTTTCGTCTTGGCAACACAAAAACGCTGCAATTGCCTCGGCTAACGTTAAACGCGGGTGATAGTTGGGCGTTTGTCGGTTCGAATGGAAGCGGGAAATCGGCGCTGGCCCGCGCGCTGTCGGGGGAACTTCCGCTTTTGAAAGGTGAACGGCAAAGCCAGTTTTCCCACATCACTCGTCTCTCCTTCGAGCAATTGCAAAAGCTCGTCAGCGACGAATGGCAGCGGAATAACACCGATATGCTCGGCCCTGGCGAAGATGACACCGGGCGTACCACGGCTGAGATCATTCAGGATGAAGTAAAGGATACTCCGCGTTGCATGCAACTGGCGCAGCAGTTCGGTATTACCGCCCTCCTCGACCGACGCTTTAAATACCTTTCCACTGGCGAGACGCGAAAAACCCTGCTGTGTCAGGCGCTGATGTCGGAGCCTGACTTGTTGATTCTTGATGAGCCGTTCGATGGCCTGGATGTTGCCTCACGTCAGCAGCTGGCTGAGCTACTCGCCTCGTTACATCAGTCCGGTATTACTCTGGTATTGGTGCTCAATCGCTTCGATGAGATCCCAGAATTTGTCCAGTTTGCTGGCGTGCTGGCGGATTGCACGTTAGCGGAAACTGGCGCTAAAGAAGAACTGCTCCAACAAGCACTCGTTGCGCAACTGGCGCATAGCGAACAGCTTGAAGGTGTGCAACTGCCGGAGCCGGATGAACCTTCAGCACGTCACGCCTTACCCGCCAACGAACCGCGCATTGTGCTGAACAATGGCGTGGTTTCTTATAACGAACGCCCCATTCTTAATAACCTTAGCTGGCAGGTGAATCCAGGCGAACACTGGCAAATTGTCGGGCCAAATGGCGCGGGAAAATCGACGTTATTAAGCCTGATTACTGGCGATCATCCGCAAGGTTACAGCAACGATTTGACGCTTTTCGGACGACGTCGCGGCAGCGGCGAAACCATCTGGGATATCAAAAAGCATATCGGTTACGTCAGCAGTAGTTTGCATCTGGATTACCGGGTCAGCACTACTGTGCGTAATGTGATCCTTTCTGGCTATTTTGATTCGATTGGCATTTATCAGGCCGTTTCGGATCGCCAGCAAAAACTGGTGCAGCAGTGGCTGGATGTTCTCGGCATTGATAAACGCACGGCTGACGCTCCGTTCCATAGTCTTTCCTGGGGACAGCAGCGTCTGGCGCTGATCGTCCGCGCGCTGGTGAAACATCCGACGTTGCTTATTCTCGATGAACCACTACAGGGGCTTGATCCGCTCAATCGCCAGCTTATCCGCCGGTTTGTTGATGTGCTGATTAGCGAAGGTGAAACGCAATTGTTGTTTGTTTCGCACCACGCTGAAGATGCGCCTGCCTGTATTACCCATCGTCTTGAGTTCGTGCCGGACGGTGACTTTTATCGCTATGCGCTGACAAAAATAAACTGAGTCGGTAGTGCTGACCGTGCCGGAGGCGGCGTAAACGTGTTATCCGGCCAACGGTTTGACGCATGCAGGCATGAAACCGCGTCTTTTTTTCAGATAAAAAGCGCAATCATTCATAAACCCTCTGTTTTATAATCACTTAATCGCACATTAAAAACGGCTAAATTCTTGTGTAAACGATTCCACTAATTTATTCCATGTCACACTTTTCGCATCTTTGTTATGCTATGGTTATTTCATACCATAAGCCTAATGGAGCGAATTATGAGAGTTCTGGTTACCGGTGGTAGCGGTTACATTGGAAGTCATACCTGTGTGCAATTACTGCAAAACGGTCATGATGTCATCATTCTTGATAACCTCTGTAACAGTAAGCGCAGCGTACTGCCTGTTATCGAGCGTTTAGGCGGCAAACATCCAACGTTTGTTGAAGGCGATATTCGTAACGAAGCGTTGATGACCGAGATCCTGCACGATCACGCTATCGACACCGTGATCCACTTCGCCGGGCTGAAAGCCGTTGGCGAATCGGTACAAAAACCGCTGGAATATTACGACAACAATGTCAACGGCACCCTGCGCCTGATTAGCGCCATGCGCGCCGCTAACGTCAAAAACTTTATCTTTAGCTCCTCCGCCACCGTTTATGGCGATCAGCCCAAAATTCCATATGTTGAAAGCTTCCCGACCGGCACACCGCAAAGCCCTTACGGCAAAAGCAAGCTGATGGTGGAACAGATCCTCACCGATCTGCAAAAAGCCCAGCCGGACTGGAGCATTGCCCTGCTGCGCTACTTCAACCCAGTTGGCGCGCATCCGTCGGGCGATATGGGCGAAGATCCGCAAGGCATTCCGAATAACCTGATGCCATACATCGCCCAGGTTGCTGTAGGCCGTCGCGACTCGCTGGCGATTTTTGGTAACGATTATCCGACCGAAGACGGTACTGGCGTGCGCGATTACATCCACGTAATGGATCTGGCGGACGGTCACGTCGTGGCGATGGAAAAACTGGCGAACAAGCCAGGCGTACACATCTATAACCTCGGCGCTGGCGTAGGCAGCAGCGTGCTGGACGTGGTTAATGCCTTCAGCAAAGCCTGCGGCAAACCGGTTAATTATCATTTTGCACCGCGTCGCGAGGGCGACCTTCCGGCCTACTGGGCGGACGCCAGCAAAGCCGACCGTGAACTGAACTGGCGCGTAACGCGCACACTCGATGAAATGGCGCAGGACACCTGGCACTGGCAGTCACGCCATCCACAGGGATATCCCGATTAAGGAACGACCATGACGCAATTTAATCCCGTTGATCATCCACATCGCCGCTACAACCCGCTCACCGGGCAATGGATTCTGGTTTCACCGCACCGCGCTAAGCGCCCCTGGCAGGGGGCGCAGGAAACGCCAGCCAAACAGGTGTTACCTGCGCACGATCCAGATTGCTTCCTCTGCGCAGGTAATGTGCGGGTGACAGGCGATAAAAACCCCGATTACACCGGGACTTACGTTTTCACTAATGACTTTGCGGCCTTGATGTCTGACACGCCAGATGCGCCAGAAAGCAACGATCCGCTAATGCGTTGCCAGAGCGCGCGCGGTACCAGCCGGGTGATCTGCTTTTCACCGGATCACAGTAAAACGTTGCCAGAACTGAGCGTTGCGGCATTGACGGAAATCGTCAAAACCTGGCAGGAGCAAACCGCAGAGCTGGGGGAAACGTACCCATGGGTGCAGGTCTTTGAAAACAAAGGCGCGGCGATGGGCTGCTCTAACCCGCATCCGCACGGACAGATTTGGGCAAATAGCTTCCTGCCTAACGAAGCTGAGCGCGAAGACCGTCTGCAAAAAGAATATTTCGCCGAACAGAAATCGCCAATGCTGGTGGATTATGTTCAGCGCGAGCTGGCAGACGGTAGCCGTACCGTTGTCGAAACCGAACACTGGTTAGCCGTTGTACCTTACTGGGCTGCCTGGCCGTTCGAAACGCTACTGCTGCCCAAAGCCCACGTTTTGCGGATCACCGATTTGACCGACGCCCAGCGCAGCGATTTGGCACTGGCGTTGAAAAAGCTGACCAGTCGTTATGACAACCTCTTCCAGTGCTCCTTCCCCTACTCTATGGGCTGGCACGGCGCGCCATTTAATGGCGAAGAGAATCAACACTGGCAGCTGCACGCGCACTTTTATCCGCCTCTGTTGCGCTCCGCCACCGTACGTAAATTTATGGTTGGTTATGAAATGCTGGCAGAAACCCAGCGAGACCTGACCGCAGAACAGGCAGCAGAGCGTTTGCGCGCAGTCAGCGATATCCATTTTCGCGAATCCGGAGTGTAAGAAATGAGTCTGAAAGAAAAAACACAATCTCTGTTTGCCAACGCATTTGGCTACCCTGCCACTCACACCATTCAGGCGCCTGGCCGCGTGAATTTGATTGGTGAACACACCGACTACAACGACGGTTTCGTTCTGCCCTGCGCGATTGATTATCAAACCGTGATCAGCTGTGCGCCACGCGATGACCGTAAAGTTCGCGTAATGGCAGCCGATTATGAAAATCAGCTCGACGAGTTTTCCCTCGATGCGCCCATTGTCGCGCATGAAAACTATCAATGGGCTAACTACGTTCGTGGCGTGGTGAAACATCTGCAACTGCGTAACAACAGCTTCGGCGGTGTGGACATGGTGATCAGCGGCAATGTGCCGCAGGGTGCAGGGTTAAGTTCTTCCGCTTCACTGGAAGTCGCGGTCGGAACCGTATTGCAGCAGCTTTATCATCTGCCGCTGGACGGCGCACAAATCGCGCTTAATGGTCAGGAAGCAGAAAACCAGTTTGTAGGCTGTAACTGTGGAATCATGGATCAACTGATTTCCGCACTCGGCAAGAAAGATCATGCCTTGCTGATTGACTGCCGCTCACTGGGGACCAAAGCAGTTTCCATGCCCAAAGGTGTGGCTGTCGTCATCATCAACAGTAACTTCAAACGTACCCTGGTTGGCAGCGAATACAACACCCGTCGTGAACAGTGCGAAACCGGTGCGCGTTTCTTCCAGCAGCCAGCCCTGCGCGATGTCACCATTGAAGAGTTCAACGCTGTTGCGCATGAACTGGACCCAATCGTGGCGAAACGCGTGCGTCATATCCTGACTGAAAACGCCCGCACCGTTGAAGCTGCCAGCGCACTGGAGCAAGGCGACCTGAAACGTATGGGCGAGTTGATGGCGGAGTCTCATGCCTCTATGCGCGATGATTTCGAAATCACCGTACCGCAAATTGACACTCTGGTAGAAATCGTCAAAGCTGTGATTGGCGACAAAGGTGGCGTACGCATGACCGGCGGCGGATTTGGTGGCTGTATCGTCGCGTTGTTCCCGGAAGAGCTGGTGCCTGCCGTACAGCAAGCTGTCGCTGAACAATATGAAGCAAAAACAGGTATTAAAGAGACTTTTTACGTTTGTAAACCATCACAAGGAGCAGGACAGTGCTGAACGAAACTCCCGCACTGGCACCCGATGGTCAGCCGTACCGACTGTTAACTTTGCGTAACAACGCAGGGATGGTAGTCACGCTGATGGACTGGGGTGCGACTTTACTTTCCGCCCGTATTCCGCTTTCCGATGGCAGCGTCCGCGAGGCGCTGCTTGGCTGCGCCAGCCCGGAATGCTATCAGGATCAGGCCGCATTTCTGGGGGCCTCTATTGGTCGTTATGCCAACCGCATCGCCAATAGCCGTTATACCTTTGACGGTGAAACCGTGACGCTTTCACCAAGTCAGGGCGTCAACCAATTGCATGGCGGCCCGGAAGGGTTCGACAAACGTCGCTGGCAGATTGTGAACCAGAACGATCGTCAGGTGCTGTTTGCCCTGAGTTCAGATGATGGCGATCAGGGTTTCCCGGGTAATCTCGGCGCGACGGTGCAATATCGTCTGACCGACGATAACCGTATCTCCATTACTTATCGCGCCACAGTTGATAAACCTTGCCCGGTGAATATGACTAATCACGTCTATTTCAATCTTGACGGCGAGCAATCTGACGTGCGCAATCACAAGTTGCAGATTCTGGCGGAAGAATATCTGCCGGTTGATGAAGGCGGCATTCCGCACGACGGCCTGAAATCTGTCGCCGGAACCTCTTTTGATTTCCGCAACGCCAAAATCATCGCCAGTGAGTTTCTTGCCGACGACGATCAGCGCAAAGTGAAAGGTTACGATCACGCGTTCTTGTTACAGGCCAAAGGCGATGGCAAGAAAGTGGCGGCGCATGTCTGGTCAGCAGATGAAAAATTGCAGCTGAAGGTCTACACCACCGCTCCGGCTCTGCAATTCTACTCCGGCAACTTCCTCGGCGGCACACCGTCGCGGGGAACCGAACCTTACGCCGACTGGCAAGGGCTGGCTCTGGAAAGCGAATTTCTGCCGGACAGCCCGAACCACCCTGAATGGCCGCAACCGGACTGCTTCCTGCGTCCTGGCGAAGAGTATTCCAGCCTGACGGAATATCAGTTTATTGCTCAGTAATGTTAAGCCCTCGTCATGAGGGCTTTATCTTCATATTGTTCAAATCACCAGCAAACACCGACATATTTGCAACTCAATATTCACAACAACCTTACACTGCGACACTATTTTCGCTATGGTTATGCGTAAGCATTGCTGTTGCTTCGTCACGGCAATATAATGAGAATTATTATCATTAAAAGATGATTTGAGGAGTAAGTATATGGCTGTAACTAAGCTGGTTCTGGTTCGTCATGGCGAAAGTCAGTGGAACAAAGAAAACCGTTTCACCGGTTGGTACGACGTGGATCTGTCTGAGAAAGGCGTAAGCGAAGCAAAAGCAGCAGGTAAGCTGCTGAAAGAGGAAGGTTACAGCTTTGACTTTGCTTACACCTCTGTGCTGAAACGCGCTATTCATACCCTGTGGAATGTGTTGGACGAACTGGATCAGGCATGGCTGCCCGTTGAGAAATCCTGGAAACTGAACGAACGTCACTACGGTGCGTTGCAGGGTCTGAACAAAGCGGAAACCGCTGAAAAGTATGGCGACGAGCAGGTGAAACAGTGGCGTCGTGGTTTTGCGGTGACTCCGCCGGAACTGACTAAAGATGATGAGCGTTATCCGGGGCACGATCCGCGTTACGCGAAACTGAGCGAGAAAGAGCTGCCGCTGACGGAAAGCCTGGCGCTGACCATTGACCGCGTGATCCCTTACTGGAATGAAACCATTCTGCCACGTATGAAGAGCGGTGAGCGCGTCATCATCGCCGCACACGGTAACTCGTTACGTGCGCTGGTGAAATATCTCGATAACATGAGCGAAGAAGAGATTCTTGAGCTGAATATCCCGACCGGCGTGCCGCTGGTTTATGAGTTTGACGAGAACTTCAAACCGCTGAAACGCTATTATCTGGGTAATGCTGACGAGATCGCGGCGAAAGCAGCGGCGGTTGCTAACCAGGGTAAAGCGAAGTAAACGTCATTCGTTTAAAAATGAGAAAGCCGACTGCAAGTGAGTCGGCTTTTTTGTTTGTCGTTGCTAACAATGGAGCACATTGCCTGATGCGACGCTGCGCGTTTTATCAGGCCTCCGGTGATTAATCGGATACGCCACTCTGACGGCGCATCCGACAATTAAACTTTACCCGCGACGCGCTTTTACTGCACTCGCCAGTTGACGTAACAGAGCATCGGTATCATCCCAGCCAATGCAGGCATCGGTGATGCTCTTACCGTAGGCCAGCGGTTCCCCGCTCTCGAGGCTCTGATTGCCTTCCACCAGATGGCTTTCCACCATCACGCCAATAATGGCCTTTTCGCCACCGGCAATCTGCTGGCAAACGTCAGTACAAACATCCATCTGCTTTTTGAATTGTTTTGACGAGTTAGCATGGCTGAAATCGATCATCACCTGCGCTGGCAGGCCTGCTTTGTTCAGCCCTTCTTTCACTTCAGCAACGTGCTTCGCGCTGTAGTTAGGCTCTTTACCGCCGCGCAGAATGATATGGCAATCGCCGTTACCGCTGGTATTCACAATCGCCGAATGCCCCCATTTCGTTACGGACAGGAAGCAGTGCGGCGCACCGGCGGCATTAATGGCATCGATAGCCACTTTAATCGTACCATCAGTGCCATTTTTGAAACCTACCGGACAAGAAAGACCAGACGCCAGTTCGCGGTGCACCTGCGATTCGGTGGTACGTGCGCCAATTGCGCCCCAGCTCATCAGGTCAGCGAGATATTGTGGGGTGATCATATCCAGGAATTCACCCGCCGCTGGCAGACCGCTGTCGTTAATATCGAGCAGCAATTTGCGGGCAATACGCAGACCGTCGTTGATCTGGAAGCTGTTATCCATATGCGGATCGTTAATCAGCCCTTTCCAGCCCACCGTAGTACGCGGCTTTTCAAAATAGACGCGCATCACGATTTCCAGCTCATCTTGCAGCTCTTCACGCAGCGTCAGCAAGCGAGTGGCATACTCTTTAGCCGCGACAGGATCATGAATTGAGCATGGGCCAATCACCACCAACAGGCGATCATCATTACCTTTCAGGATCTTATGGATCGCTTTTCGGGCATGGGCGACCGTATTCGCGGCATTTTCAGTAGCGGGGAATTTTTCCAGCAATGCGACAGGAGGAAGTAACTCTTTGATTTCTTTGATGCGTAAATCGTCGTTCTGATAATTCATGTCTGTTCCAGTGTTGCCATACTTATCTTAGTGAATGCAATACTTCCAATCTATATCTTCCGTCAGAATGTGTAAACGGGGTTTTACACTATGAACGGATTAATCCTGGAATTAGCAAGAAAAACGCCAGATTGTCGCGAAAAACGAGATCTCTCCTACAATTTCTAACTGTAACTCCTTTGTTTGTTAATTATTTCAAGATTCTCTGCTGGGTATCTTTGCCTGGCTGAAATCTTAAACCATTGCCTTATATTCACCTGCAAATGCACTGTTGGAAGAGGTTATCCGACATAACGACCATAACAGGAGCATCCTATGAAAATGACAAAACTGGCCACACTATTTTTGACTGCCACTCTAAGCCTTGCCAGCGGTGCCGCACTGGCTGCCGATAGCGGAGCGCAAAGCAATAACGGCCAGGCAAACGCCGCAGCTGATGCGGGCCAGGTAGCCCCTGATGCCCGTGAAAATGTCGCGCCAAATAACGTCGACAATAACGGGGTAAATACCGGTTCTGGCGGCACAATGCTGCATCCGGATGGTTCTTCAATGAACAATGACGGCATGACCAAAGATGAAGAGCACAAGAACACCATGTGCAAAGATGGTCGCTGCCCGGATATCAATAAAAAAGTCCAAACCGGTGATGGCATCAACAATGATGTCGATACCAAAACCGACGGTACCACGCAGTAACCCTGCGAAATAGCCAATAATGGGAGAGCGGAGTCTCTCCCTTTTAATTTTTCCCTTCTAAAAGCAGTATGATGTCATAAAGTTAAGTGAGAATAATTAAGGGATGACTCGTCATGGCGCACTCACACTCATACTGGTGTCGCTTCTGGTTCTGCGTAGCGCGTGGCGACTGTTGAAAGATAGTGTGAATGAATTACTTGAAGGTGCACCGGTATCGCTGGATATCGCTGAACTGAAGCGTCGCTTGTGCCGGGAAATCCCGGAAGTCCGCAATGTGCACCATGTGCATGTATGGATGGTAGGCGAGAAGCCGGTGATGACGCTGCATGTGCAGGTGATCCCGCCACACGATCACGATGCCTTGTTAGATCAGATCCAACACTACCTGATGGATCACTATCAGATTGAGCACGCCACTATTCAGATGGAATATCAACCTTGTCATGGGCCAGACTGCCACCTGAATGAAGGGGTGTCTGGCCATTCACATCATCACCATTAATGGGACAGCGCGCGTGAACCTCTTTCGCGTGCGCTGTTGATCCACATCCGGCTGCCGTTGAGGGCAATAAAGGTCAGGATGATGTACTCCAGAGACATGGCGTAAACGCCCTGAAGTGCAAAAATAACGACGCTAATCACGTTAATAATCACCCACAACAGCCAGTTTTCCACATACTTACGCGTCATCAGAATCATTGCCACGATAGATAACACCATCATGCATGAATCCCAGAACGGGAAAGCGTCCGGCTGTAGTTCAGGCATCGCAACCTGTAATCCTAATGCTTGCATGATCATGACTGCCACGCGGGTCAAAAATGCAAACACCGGATTGATAAATACCGTCATCAGACCAATCGAAACAACGCAAACCGCCAGCCAGCTTAGCGCCTTCGGCAATGGCAACCAGCGAATTTTCAACTCCGCCTCGTTCTGACTGGTTTGTCGCGACCACGCATACCAGCCGTAAATATTCGCGGCAAAGAAAAACACCTGTAATAACAGGCTGGCATACAGCTGAATCTGAAAGAAAATAATGCCAAACAAAGTGACGTTGATCAGGCCAAAGAAGTAGTTACTGATCTTCTCCAGACTGGCAAGGCCAATACACAGCAACCCGGCGATCGTGCCTACCGCTTCGATCCATGAGAGATCATAACCGCCTGCCCCTATTGGTATATGTACCAGGATATTCTGCACACTAAAAAAATCCATCGTTCCCCCAAAGCGTAATGTGACGCCTTATTATCAATTATCCACGTAGTGTAGCCGCAAAATCCAGCATACGATTGAGCGGCACCAGCGCCCTCTCTCGCAGCCTTTCATCAACATAAACCTCGTGATTGCTTCCTTCCAGTTCTAATGCCTCTGCGATGGCCTGAAGGCCATTCATGGCCATCCACGGGCAATGCGCGCAGCTGCGACAGGTTGCGCCCTCACCCGCGGTTGGTGCTTCCAGTAACTCTTTATCTGGCACCGCCTGCTGCATTTTGTAGAAAATGCCCCGATCGGTTGCCACGATAAGCCGCTGATGTGGCAATGTTTTCGCAGCAGCGATCAGTTGACTGGTGGAACCGACCGCATCCGCCATCTCTACAATAGCTTGCGGTGATTCTGGATGCACCAGTATGGCAGCATCCGGGTATTCTTCTTGCAAGCGGGTTAACGCTTGAGTCTTAAATTCATCATGCACAATGCAGGCACCCTGCCAGCATAAAAT
The DNA here is from genome assembly GCF_011754335.1 of Escherichia sp. E.sYA108. Lineage (NCBI taxonomy): Bacteria > Pseudomonadati > Pseudomonadota > Gammaproteobacteria > Enterobacterales > Enterobacteriaceae > Escherichia > Escherichia sp. E.sYA108. Next base: position 3,489,242 of record NZ_JAAQVZ010000001.1, read on the forward strand.
GTCTGCGCCCGTCTGTTTTTGCACGTAACGCCCCAGATGTTTGTCAGGTGCCCAGATGATTTTTTCACCCAAACTATCCAGATGATCAATAAGTTCGACGGCAATGCTTGAAGTTACCACCCAATCTGCGCGCGCTTTTACCGCAGCAGAAGTGTTGGCGTAGACGACGACAGTACGATCGGGATGGGCATCGCAAAATGCGTTAAATTCTTCAACAGGGCAGCCGAGATCCAGTGAACATTCAGCCTGAAGTGTCGGCATCAGAATTGTTTTTTCCGGACTGAGAATTTTGGCGGTTTCTCCCATAAATCTCACCCCAGCAACTAACAACGTAGAAGCGGGATGCTTTGCACCGAAGCGCGCCATTTCCAGAGAATCAGAAATACAGCCACCGGTTTCTTCTGCCAGTTGTTGAATTTCGGGATCGGTATAGTAGTGGGCAACCATCACCGCATTACGTTCTTTTAGTAGACGTTTTATCTTCTCGCGGTAATACGCTTTTTCATCAATGCTTAACGGCGTCGGCTTCGGGGGGAAAGGATAAATCGCCGTGTCTGGATCAAACATCACGCTCATCTTACCATCTCGTTTTACAGGCTTAACGTTAAAACCGACTTAAGCGTGATATTCGCTATTATCGGCGTAATTTGTTTTATATGCTAAACAAGATAGTCGAATGGTGGAGAAAAGTCACTCGAATTACGTATGAGATGCCGAATGCCACACTTTGCGTCTTATTCCTCCGACGTAGAGTTGTTTACGCAGCAAACGCGGAGTATGTCATCAGGGTCAAGAATTGAAATTGAGAGATGCCTGAATAGCAAAAAAGCGCCTTTAGGGCGCTTTTTTGCATTGGTGGGTCGTGCAGGATTCGAACCTGCGACCAATTGATTAAAAGTCAACTGCTCTACCAACTGAGCTAACGACCCCTTGCGGGATTATGCTGCTTTAATCATTCAGGATGGTGGGTCGTGCAGGATTCGAACCTGCGACCAATTGATTAAAAGTCAACTGCTCTACCAACTGAGCTAACGACCCATACGGGTGTTACCTGAAAGATTTCTACTCGGAACCAATGTTTAAAATTGGTGGGTCGTGCAGGATTCGAACCTGCGACCAATTGATTAAAAGTCAACTGCTCTACCAACTGAGCTAACGACCCGAGTGGTGGGTGATGACGGGATCGAACCGCCGACCCCCTCCTTGTAAGGGAGGTGCTCTCCCAGCTGAGCTAATCACCCGATACTGCGCTGGATACTACAAACTACTTCCACCGAACCCACAGTAATTAGTGGTGGGTCGTGCAGGATTCGAACCTGCGACCAATTGATTAAAAGTCAACTGCTCTACCAACTGAGCTAACGACCCGGTGGTGGGTGATGACGGGATCGAACCGCCGACCCCCTCCTTGTAAGGGAGGTGCTCTCCCAGCTGAGCTAATCACCCGATACTACGCTGGATACTACAACTAACTATGTTAGTGGTGGGTCGTGCAGGATTCGAACCTGCGACCAATTGATTAAAAGTCAACTGCTCTACCAACTGAGCTAACGACCCACTTTTTCGTTGCTTTCGGTTTGTTTGATATCCCGTGGCAACGGCGGCATATATTACTGATTTCAGACTTGAGCGCAACAAAAATTTCGATGCAGATCACTCAACTGCTTATGATTCGCACGACACGACCAGAAATAATGCGACTTCTGGTCGTGTGTTATGCATTACATCGCGTTCAGACGTTTTTGCGCCTGTTTAGCGCCATCAGTACCAGGGTATTTACTGATAACCTGCTGGTATACGGCTTTCGCTTTTGCGGTGTCACCTTTGTCCTGCATGATGACGCCGACTTTAAACATCGCATCTGCAGCCTTCGGTGACTTCGGATAGTTTTTCACTACCGAAGCAAAATAATACGCCGCATCATCTTTTTTACCCTTGTTGTAGTTTAACTGACCCAGCCAATAATTGGCGTTTGGCAGGTAAGTTGAATCAGGGTAATTTTTGATGAAATTCTGAAATGCCACCATTGCGTCATCCTGGCGGGATTTATCCTGCACCAGCGCAATAGCTGCATTGTAATCCGTGTTTGCATCACCGCTTTTCACCGGCGCGCCAGCATTCGCAGTACCAGCATCAGCTGTCGGCGTCGTTGATGCCGCCACACCGCTTTGATCGCCGCTGGTTGATTGCGCCGCTGCACCACCGCTGCTGAGGCTGTCGATCTGCAACAGGATCTGCTTTTGCCGCTCCACGACCTGATTCAGTTGATACTGATTTTCCTGAATCTGACCACGCAGGGAATCAATATCGGATTGATTATCAGAGAGTTGTTGCTGGAGTTGGGTTAAAAGCTGGCTGTGAGCATTAGAAATACGCTCAAGTTGAGTGACGCGGTCTTCGACCGAGCCTGAGCCGACACTACTGATTGGTGCCTGAGCAAAAGCGGCCCAGGGGGCCGCTATACCAACCAGTAACGACAGACTCAATAGTTGATGTCTGAAGTTACTGCTCATGCAATTCTCTTAGTAAACCAGTACCGCACGACGGTTTTTGGCATACGCCGCTTCGTCATGACCCCGTACTGCAGGTTTTTCTTTACCGTAAGAAACGATGGAGATCTGGTCAGCAGAAACGCCTTTACCCTGCAGATACATCTTAACAGCGTTCGCACGACGTTCACCCAGGGAGATGTTGTATTCCGGAGTACCACGTTCGTCCGCGTGACCTTCTACGGTGACTTTGTAAGACGGGTTGCTACGCAGGAAGTTTGCATGTGCATCCAGCATTTGAGCGAAGTCAGAACGGATATCGTACTTGTCCAGATCGAAGTAAACGATGTTGTTCTGCTGCAGCTGTTGCATTTGCAGACGAGCCTGCTCTTCGGAAGACATGTTGCCATTGCCGCCGTTCGCATCCATACCAGTGCCGGCACCCAGCATGCCTTCGCTGCCGTCATTGCTGGCGTTCTTGTTGGAAGAACATGCCGCAATTGCCATAACAGGCAGAGCAATCATCAGCCCTTTCAGCACTTTGTTCAGTTGCATTTCAATGATTCCTTTACTATTCAATTAATTATTATCACAGATACGGCGACCAGGCAGGGAATTTGACCTGTCCATCAGTTGCCGGAAGACGCGCTTTGAAACGCCCATCTGTAGAAACCAAATTCAGCACGGATCCCATCCCCTGAGAAGAGCTGTAGATTACCATAGTGCCGTTAGGTGCCAGACTTGGCGTTTCATCCAGGAACGTGGACGACAGAACTTGTACGCCTCCCGTTGCCAGATCTTGTTTGGCAATGTGCTGCTGCCCACCGTTGGAGCTGACCATTACCATAAATTTACCGTCGCTGCTGACATCCGCATCCTGGTTCTGCGAACCTTCCCAGGTAATACGTTGTGGCGCACCGCCGTTGATATTCACTTTATAAACCTGCGGACGACCGGCCTGGTCAGAAGTAAATGCCAGGTTCTGGCTGTCCGGGAACCAGGTCGGTTCGGTATTGTTACTGCGACCATCAGTTACCTGGCGGATCTGACCAGAAGCCAAATCCATTACGTACAGGTTCAGGCTACCGGTTTTCGACAAGGCGAATGCCAGTTTGCTGCCGTCTGGCGAGAATGCAGGTGCACCGTTGTGACGCGGGAATGAAGCCACCTGACGTACAGCGCCATTTGCCAGCGTCTGAATAACCAGCGCGGAACGACCGCTTTCGAAGGTCACATAAGCCAGTTTAGAACCGTCTGGTGACCACGCCGGAGACATCAGCGGTTGCGGTGAACGGTGAACGACAAACTGGTTGTAACCGTCATAGTCAGATACGCGCAGTTCATACGGGAACTGACCGCCGTTAGTCTGAACAACGTAGGCAATACGGGTACGGAACGCACCTTTAATACCGGTCAGTTTTTCAAATACTTCGTCACTGGCGGTATGACCAGCATAACGCAGCCACTGCTTGTTCACTTTGTACGAGTTCTGAGCAAGTACAGTACCCGGTGCGCCGCCAGTGTCAACAAGTTGATAAGCAACATTGTAAGAACCATCCGGATTCGGAGTGACCTGACCGACAACCACAGCGTCAATGCCCAGCGCGGACCATGCAGCTGGTTGTACTTCCTGCGCACTACCCGGCTGCTGTGGCAAACGAGCACGATCTAACGGATTAAATTTACCGCTGTTACGCAAGTCAGCAGCAACGATGCCGCCAATATCTTCAGGTGCCGCACCAGGCCCCGCCCACTGGAAAGGAACAACACCAATAGGACGACCGGAATCTACACCGCTGTCGATCACAATGCGGACTTCAGCATGCAGAACTGATGCCCACAGTATGAGAAAACCAAATGCTACTCGTAATGCCTGCTTCATCATATCTCCCTTATCTGGACCGATGGCCCACGATAATTTAGCAGAATGTTAACAAACTAAAATACACAAAACTACCAGAACCCCGTGGCAACCGGTGCCTGATGTTGACCGTCGGAACAGTCAACATCGCGATTACGGTTTGAAGTCCAATGGCGCGTTTTTGAACACTTCATATACTGCCTGGCTTGGTGGTTTCGGGATCTTCGCAAGTTTAGCTGCTGCCAACGCAGCTTGACAAAGTGCGGGATCGCCACCTTCAGGTTTGATATCCAGTAACATACCATCGGGTGCCAGTTTTATGCGCAGCGTACAGGTTTTGCCTGCATAGGACGATGCGTCATAGAACTTACTTTCGATAGCAGATTTAATCTGCCCGGCATAGTTATTGATATCGGCCCCTGATGCGCCATTGTTTTTAGTATTACCACTCCCGGCAGGCGAAGCATTGTTCCCTTTCGCCCCTCCCCCCGTTTTCGGTGCATTCTTACCAGAGCTTAGCTCACCGAAAATATCATCTGCCTCTGCGGCAGCTTTTGCTGCAGCGGCTTTTTCAGCTGCTGCTTTTGCCGCTGCCGCTTTTTTGTCTGCGGCGGCTTTTTCTGCCGCTGCTTTCTTATCAGCTGCTGCCTTTTCAGCAGCCGCTTTTTCTGCTGCTTTTTTGTCGGCTGCCGCTTTCTCTGCTGCCGCTTTCTTATCAGCTGCAGCCTTTTCAGCAGCCGCTTTCTTCTCAGCTTCTGCCTTGGCTTTTTCAGCAGCTTCGGTTGCCGCTTTCTTTCTTGCTTCAGCTGCAGCTGCTTCTGCCGCTTCAGCTTTCTTCTTCAGCGCCGCAGCAGCAGCCTCGGCTTTTTTCTGCGCTTCGACTGCGGCTTTGGCGGCTTCTGCTTCTGCTTTTTTCTTCGCGTCTGCCGCCGCTTTCTTCGCTGCTTCTTCCGCAGCTTTAGCATCCGCTTCGGCCTTCGCTTTAGCATCTGCCGCCGCTTTCGCTGCCGCCTCTTCCGCTTGCTTCTGCTTTAACTCGGCCTGTTTTGCGGCTTCTTCAGCCTGCTTTTTCTGCTCCTGAGCCGCTAACCGCTCTTTCTCAAGTTGCTTCAGGCGTTCCTGTTCAGCCGCTTGTTTCTCACGCAGTTCTTCAGCAGCCTGCTGCTCCTTCATCTTGCGCTGCTCATCAGAACGCTTCGCGCTTGATTCCTGGCTTTGCATACGTTTGTACTGTTCAACTACCGCACCTGAATCAACCATGACAGCGTCGATGGACGAACCACCGCCGCCTCCGGCTGAAGCTTCTATATTCTCATCGAACGAACTCCAGATCAGCGCCGCAAATAAGATGACATGCAGCACTGCTGAAATAATTATCGCCCGCTTGAGCTTGTCGTTTTGTTCGGTTGCCTTTGACACTCTCGGTTTCCAAAAACTGTTCGCCTGTTACCCGCTCTCTTTCAAGCAAGGGAAACGCAGATGTTTAGATAGGCTGCGTCATTAAACCAACCGATTTCACACCCGCACTATGTAACAAGTTCAGTGCTTTAATTATTTCATCGTAAGGCACATCTTTTGCGCCACCGATCAGAAAGACCGTTTTCGGGTTGGCCTTGAAACGGCTGGACACTTCCGCCACCACCTGCTCTGGTGGTAAACGCTCCAGACGATCTTTCTCAACCACCACGGTGTACTGACCAATACCAGACACTTCAACAATCACTGGCGGATTATCGTTACTGCTCACCGCCTGTGATTCAGTAGCGTCTGGCAGATCGACCTCCACGCTCTGGGTGATGATGGGCGCTGTCGCCATAAAGATCAGCAACAGCACCAGCAGTACGTCCAGCAACGGTACAATGTTGATTTCGGACTTGAGATCGCGACGACCTCGTCCACGCGCTCTGGCCATGGCTTACCCCTTGTTGCTCTCGCTAACGGTAAACGCCTGGCGGTGCAGAATCGCGGTAAACTCTTCCATAAAGTTGTCGTAATTCAGTTCCAGTTTGTTTACGCGCTGGTTGAGGCGGTTATAAGCCATTACCGCCGGAATTGCGGCGAACAAACCAATTGCCGTCGCAATCAACGCTTCTGCGATACCGGGCGCAACCATTTGCAGTGTTGCTTGTTTTACCGCCCCGAGGGCGATAAAGGCGTGCATGATCCCCCAGACCGTACCAAACAGACCAATATACGGGCTGATGGAGCCAACCGTACCGAGGAAAGGAATGTGCGTTTCCAGATTTTCAAGTTCACGATTCATGGAAATACGCATCGCACGCGACGCCCCTTCCACTACGGCTTCCGGCGCATGGCTATTGGCACGATGCAGGCGCACAAACTCTTTGAAGCCGCTGTAAAAGATTTGTTCCGAACCGCTCAGATTATCCCGTTTCCCCTGGCTCTCTTGATAGAGGCGAGAGAGTTCGATTCCAGACCAGAATTTATCTTCAAACGCTTCGGCTTCGCGCGCCGCTGCGTTAAGAATACGGGTCCGCTGGATAATAATGGCCCAGGATGCGATTGAAAAACCAATCAAAATCAACATGATAAGTTTAACCAGAAGGCTAGCCTTCAGGAACAAATCAAGGATATTCATGTCAGTCACTGCTTAAACTCCGCGACAATAGACTTGGGAAGCGCACGAGGCTTCATTTTGAGTGGGTCAACGCAAACAACCAGAACCTCTGCTTCATTCAACAAAGTATTCTCGGCGTTGACAATACGTTGCGTGAAAACCAAAGAGGTGCCACGCATTGATGTTATTTCAGTCTGTATTTCGAGCATATCGTCGAGCCGCGCAGGTGCGTAATATTCCACCGTCATTTTACGTACCACAAAGGCAACGCGTTCAGCCATCAGCGCCTGTTGACTGAAATGATGATGACGCAGCATCTCTGTGCGTGCTCTTTCATAAAAAGCGACGTAACTGGCGTGGTACACCACACCACCGGCATCGGTATCTTCATAGTAGACACGAACCGGCCATCGAAACAGCGTTGTATTCACTTTACATCCCGGTAATGCAACAAAAGTTAGAGCTTTTAAACGCTGCTACTATACGCGCGCGATTGAGGTTTGGGAATGAGGGCAAGTTAAGGGAGCGTAAAAATTTATGGGCCTGACTCGGCCCATAAATTTTTAAAGAGAATTCTGATTTAAAAGAAGAAGAAAATCAGCCCGACAATGAGAACAATATCGGCAAGCAATGGGCAAAAAATCCCTTGCCAGAGAACCTTCTGCGGACGAAAGCCCACGCCGTGAATCACACCAGCACAGACGGCCCACATAAGCAGTAAACCATGCCAGATTTCCAGTTCACTGGTCTTCGCGGCGAAACGTGATGGGTCCCAAAACATACATCCTGCTAACAGAAGTGCCATCACGAAGGAAAGCGCCCGCAGGGGGCGCTTGTCCATTACCGCATACAAGGTTGCGATAATCTTACTCATCAGATGTCTTCTTGACCGGCTTTGCCTGATTCGACGTGCTCAAGCGCCAGCGCGGTGATTACCCCAAACGAACAGGCAAGAAGCGTTCCCAGAATCCATGCGAAATACCACATTTTTAGCTCCTTACTTAGTACAGAGAGTGGGTGTTACGTTCAATATCTTCTTTGGTGATACGACCGAACATTTTCCAGTAACACCAGGCGGTGTAGAGCAGAATGATCGGTACCAGAACCACCGCAACCCAGGTCATGACGTTAAGCGTCAGCTGGCTGGAAGTTGCATCCCACATTGTCAGACTTGCGTTCATCATGGTGCTGGACGGCATCACAAACGGGAACATTGCGATACCGGCAGTCAGGATGATGCAGGCCAGCGTCAGGGAGGAGAACACAAACGCCCACGCGGCTTTATCCATACGTGCAGTCAGGATGGTCAGCAGCGGCAGAACCACACCCAGTGCCGGAATAGCCCACAGAATTGGCGTGTTGTTGAAGTTAACCAGCCATGCGCCAGCTTCACGAACCACTTCTTTATTCAGCGGGTTAGAGGCTGCGTAATGGTCCATTGTCGATTTCACGACATAACCATCGATACCGTACATCACCCATACGCCAGCCAGTGCGAAGCAGACCAGCGTCACCAGTGCCGCCACCTGAGCCGTTGCACGGGTACGCAGGTGCAGTTCGCCCACGGTACGCATTTGCAGATAGGTTGCGCCCTGAGTAATGATCATCCCTACGCTCACCACACCTGCCAGCAGGCCGAACGGGTTAAGCAGCTGGAAGAAGTTACCGGTGTAGTACAGACGCAGATATTCATCAACGTTGAATGGTACGCCCTGCAACAGGTTACCGAACGCTACACCAATCACCAGCGGCGGAACGAAGCTACCAATGAAGATGCCCCAGTCCCACATGTTACGCCAGCGGGTTTCTTCAATCTTGGAGCGGTAGTCAAAACCGACCGGACGGAAGAACAAAGACGCCAGCACGAGGATCATCGCCACATAGAAGCCGGAGAACGCAGCGGCATAGACCATCGGCCAGGCAGCAAACAGTGCGCCGCCTGCGGTGATCAGCCAAACCTGGTTACCGTCCCAGTGTGGTGCGATGGAGTTAATCATAATTCGACGCTCGGTGTCGTTACGACCGAGGAAACGGGTGAGCATGCCCACCCCCATGTCGAAACCGTCAGTGACTGCAAAACCAATTAGCAGAACGCCAACCAGCAGCCACCAGATAAAACGCAATACTTCATAATCGATCATTTGACGACTCCTGTCTTAGCGTGCCGGCTGAGTAGTCGTGGAAGACTGCTCAAAGTGATAGCGACCGGTTTTCAGGCTGCTTGGGCCGAGGCGTGCAAACTTGAACATTAAGAACAATTCTGCCACCAGGAACAGGGTATACAGGCCGCAAATCAGCACCATTGAGAAGATGAGATCGCCTGCGGTCAGTGACGAGTTCGCCACAGCTGTCGGCAGCACTTCACCGATAGCCCACGGTTGGCGGCCATATTCAGCCACGAACCAGCCCGCTTCTACAGCAATCCACGGCAGCGGAATACCGTACAGCGCGGCGCGCAGCAGCCATTTTTTCTCGCCAATGCGGTTGCGGATGACACTCCAGAAAGAGAGCGCAATGATTGCCAGCAGCAGGAAGCCACACGCCACCATGATACGGAACGCAAAGTACAGCGGCGCTACACGCGGAATGGAGTCTTTGGTTGCCTGTTGAATCTGAGCTTCAGTCGCATCAGCCACGTTTGGCGTATAGCGTTTCAGCAGCAGACCGTAACCGAGATCTTTCTTCATGCTATTGAACTGGTCACGAACGGCCTGGTCGGTAGAACCAGAACGCAGTTGTTCGAGCAGAGAGTACGCCTTCATCCCGTTACGAATGCGTTCTTCATGCTGCACCATCAGTTCTTTCAGGCCGATAACTGGAGTATCCACGGAACGCGTTGCAATGATGCCCAGCGCGTAAGGGATCTGGATCGCAAATTTGTTCGTTTCCTCTTCCTGATCAGGAATGCCGAACAGAGTAAAGGCAGCAGGTGCAGGTTGCGTTTCCCACTCGGCTTCGATAGCAGCCAGTTTGGTTTTCTGCACGTCGCCCATTTCGTAGCCGGATTCATCACCCAGAACAATAACAGACAGAACGGCAGCCATACCGAAGCTGGCAGCGATAGCAAAGGAGCGTTTAGCGAAGGCGAAGTCACGACCTTTCAGCATATACCATGCGCTGATACCGAGGATGAACATTGCGCCAGTCACATAACCAGAAGCTACGGTGTGAACGAATTTCACCTGAGCAACCGGGTTAAGCACCAGCTCGGAGAAGCTCACCATCTCCATACGCATAGTTTCAAAGTTGAAATCGGACGCGATTGGGTTTTGCATCCAGCCGTTTGCAACCAGAATCCACAGTGCGGACAGGTTTGAACCGAGCGCCACCAGCCAGGTGACACACATATGCTGAACTTTACCCAGACGATCCCAACCGAAGAAGAACAGACCTACAAAGGTGGATTCGAGGAAGAAGGCCATCAGACCTTCGATTGCCAGCGGCGCACCGAAGATATCCCCTACATAGTGGGAATAGTAAGACCAGTTAGTCCCGAACTGGAACTCCATGGTCAGACCGGTAGCCACACCCAGAGCAAAGTTGATACCAAACAACTTGCCCCAGAACTTGGTCATATCTTTATAAATCTGTTTGCCGGAAAGGACGTAGACCGTTTCCATAATGGCCAGCAGGAACGCCATACCGAGCGTCAGTGGCACAAAAAGGAAGTGGTACATCGCGGTCAAGGCAAACTGTAAGCGCGACAGTTCGACTATATCTAACATCATGACTCCTTGCTCATCGCATGAAGACTCCGAGAGTGAACCCCGTTAGAAAGGGTCACACGCATGCCCCAATACAAAATTATTTGCTCGCCTCTATCGTTGCCATTTCATCAAAAGAGGAAAAGACAATGATAAAAAAGTTACAAATGTGTTAATGAATAAACCAAATTGATCCCGTAATTATATTACGCCGCAAAATCCTTACAATAAACAGGTTTTTATTGAGCAAATTTGCATTTTTCGACAGTGATCAATTTATAGCGAAATTGTCACGATCTCACCAATTTGATCTACAACAATTTATCGTGTTTTGCAGATTTTTTTCAAGAATTAAAAATTGATTTATATCAAAATCAACCACATATGTTAATTATGTGTGAATCATGAGCCACTGGTAACTTTATTGTTAATTTATTGTAACAAAATAGCACAGTAAAATTACCCACATGGAAATATATAGATAAAAAACCAGTATTTTATTTAACAGAGCCGCTTTATCGACTTTTTATAATACTAATTAGTTAGAGTAGCTACTTTATTGCCATTTTACATAACATATTTTTATCAACGTTAATTGATTGTTGTCTTTATGAGCAACGTACTGTAAATCCGTCACTTATTGTTTCATTGGTAATAATCACAAGAAGAAATAGATACCTTAGGTATAGTCAGATGGAACAAGGATTTTCAAAATAAAACATATATGGTATTAATATTTCCCGATCTGTATTCAATGATTAGCTCAAAGATTGAAAATCAAGAGAAATTGTTATAGCAGTGATACGAAACAACAAAACGGAATGATTGCCAGCCGTTAGAAAACACCGGACACTCTCGTGTAAAAAGCTACCCTGTCTATGGATATAGCGATATCGACTCATCAAGCGTGGACTGAATGATATTCAACTCCATATGGACGGCAACCTGGAGGATAAATACGATTTCGCCGTTGGAATCAAGGTTGTTCTGCAATATCTACCAGACTGCTTCAATTTATCTGTTTTGGCAGTGCAATAATCTTAATTTAACTATTTGAAGATGATGATATTGTAAGATGCCAGAAATTTAGTAATCTGGAGAACCATGTTTACGATCACTAAATATTAAAGTAATAGTCGATAATTCAGTAACACATCGGGTAATATAATGTATTGATACATAATCATATTAAAAAATTCGTGATTAAATAACATAAGAATATGTTTTATTATCATTAAAAAACCTTCTATTTCCATCATCCTTAAGATAATAGAACAGTGAATGATGGATAACTTCACCAGAAAAACAAGCAAGAATATAAAATTTAAAAATATGATTCCACTTTCATTGTTATAAAATGGCATCGTGAAGAGCGAGTTGATAATGCTGCAATGCATCAGCGTCCTGTCCAGCAGTTCCATAAATTTTGGCAATGTTATAATAGGAGTTAGCGCGCGTTGTCGCCGCATTTGCTCCACAGGCTAACGAGATCGCTTTACGATTTGCCTAAATTGCTTCCGCTATGTTGCCATTTTTCTGATACGCCAGCCCCAGGTTACTAAATGCCTGTCCGTAATTGCCGTCTAATTCTGTTGCCTGTTGGAAGAGTTGAATGGCTTGCTCAAGTTGACCGGTTTTATAAACAGCTTCACCTTCGCGATTATATTTTCTTGCCAGTTGAGTATCTCCACTGTTTTGCATCGCAGGCGAAGCCGGAGCTGAAGAGTCCGTCGCAGGCATTATCACAGTGGCTAAATCCCTGACGTCTAATGTGGTGTCGTTAAAATTGGCGCTGGTAACAGAGTTGATATCTTCAAACTCGCCGTTTGGATTGAGTTTAAACACGGTCCAGATGTTCCCTCGTTTTCCAGCAGGGACACTATAACTACGCACCAGGGAGCTCCCTACATAAACAAACACTTTTGCCTTACTGGCAGAGAGATAATTACTGTTGGGCAACCCTTTATTGCTATAGTCCTGCACGGCATAGATGTAACTTTCGCCAAAATGCTTTTTGCTGATAGTGACAGTTTCTGGTCCATAGCTATCCGTATCATCAACATCCAGATTAGCATCAGTCCCCTCTTTACTATCAAAATAGATATGTCCGCCAGAGAAGATCAAATGTGAATCAAGATCAAAAGGCTTTTCGCCCCAGCTCAAAACTACACGCATGCCATCCAGACTAGTCATTGCCGGACTAATCGCATAAGTCATGCCAGCACACGAACATTTGACCACCAGATTAGAATAGCCCTCTTTTTTGACGATCAATAAAGCATCTTGATCATCAGCAAATGTAGAACCCAGATTAACGCTGCCCGATGCATTTGTGGTTCCAGAAACAGATTGTGCGCCATTGCGTTGCAGCGTCACCGATACTCCCTCAATGCGTTTATCTTTCACTGTCGCACTTAAAATATCGATATTTACATCGGCCGCATAAACGTCCGAATTTACACCCATCAGGGCCAGAGCAACCGGCAGAACAATTTTCTTCTTGTATAAATGCTTTTACAGAACGGAGAGGGGATATTTTGCCGGGCATTATTGCGCAGAAGATGGGAGAAAAGCAGTGGGCAAACTTTTCAGATTAGTGCCCGAATAAAAAAGGCCATCATAAGATGGCCAACCATGTCGAAACCGACAGCCCTTCGCCCCTCCTGTAGAGGGAAGCGGCGAGGGCTATTTCTTATTACAGATATTTATTTCAGAACAGTTTTCAGTGCTTCACCGATATCCGCCAGGCTGCGAACGGTTTTCACGCCTGCGGCTTCCAGAGCAGCGAATTTCTCATCCGCAGTCCCTTTACCACCGGCAATGATCGCACCTGCGTGACCCATACGTTTGCCTTTCGGCGCAGTCACACCAGCGATGTAACCCACAACTGGCTTGGTAACGTGCTCCTTGATGTACGCCGCTGCTTCTTCTTCAGCGCTACCGCCGATCTCACCGATCATCACGATCGCTTCGGTCTGCGGATCTTTTTCGAACATTTCGAGGATGTCGATAAAGTTAGAACCAGGGATCGGGTCGCCGCCGATACCAACGCAGGTCGACTGACCGAAACCGTAATCCGTGGTCTGTTTAACCGCTTCATAGGTCAGCGTACCGGAACGGGAAACGATACCCACTTTACCCGGTTTGTGAATGTGACCCGGCTGGATACCGATTTTGCATTCCCCCGGGGTGATAACGCCTGGGCAGTTCGGGCCGATCATACGAACGCCTGCTTCATCCAGTTTCACTTTCACCGTCAGCATATCCAGCGTCGGGATGCCTTCAGTGATGGTGATAATCAGTTTGATGCCTGCATCGATAGCTTCCAGAATGGAGTCTTTGCAGAACGGTGCTGGTACGTAGATAACAGAGGCGGTAGCGCCAGTAGCAGCAACAGCTTCACGCACGGTGTTGAACACTGGCAGGCCGAGGTGGGTAGTACCGCCTTTACCTGGGGTTACGCCGCCAACCATTTTAGTGCCGTATGCAATGGCCTGTTCTGAGTGGAAAGTCCCCTGGCTACCGGTAAAGCCCTGGCAGATAACCTTGGTGTTTTTATCAATTAAAATGGACATTATTTCCCCTCCACTGCGGCAACAACCTGCTGAGCTGCATCCGTCAGACCTTTTGCTGCAATAATATTCAGGCCGCTGTCAGCCAGTTTCTTCGCGCCGAGTTCGGCGTTGTTACCTTCCAGACGTACCACGACCGGTACGTTAACACCCACTTCCGCTACCGCGCCGATGATACCGTCAGCGATCAGGTCGCAACGAACGATACCGCCGAAGATGTTAACCAGAACGGCTTTCACTTTGTCGTCAGAGAGGATGATTTTGAACGCTTCGGTTACACGTTCTTTGGTTGCGCCGCCGCCAACGTCCAGGAAGTTAGCCGGTTCGCCGCCGTGCAGTTTAACGATGTCCATCGTACCCATCGCCAGACCTGCGCCGTTAACCATACAACCGATGTTACCGTCCAGCGCAACGTAGTTCAGTTCCCACTGTGCAGCCTGTGCTTCACGCGGATCTTCCTGCGACTGGTCACGCATTTCACGCAGATCAGGCTGGCGGAACAGTGCGTTGCCATCAGCGCCCAGTTTGCCGTCGAGGCAAATCAGATCGCCCTGTTTGGTAATAACCAGCGGGTTGATTTCGATAAGCGCAAGGTCGCGCTCCAGGAAAATGGTCGCCAGGCCCATGAAGATTTTGGTGAACTGCTGAACCAGTTTACCTTCCAGACCCAGTTTAAACGCCAGTTCGCGTCCCTGATACGGCATCGGGCCAGTCAGCGGATCAAGCGCAACTTTGTGGATCAGGTGCGGAGTTTCTTCCGCCACTTTTTCAATTTCCACGCCGCCTTCGGTGGAGGCCATAAAGACCACGCGACGGGAACTACGGTCAACAACGGCACCGAGATACAGCTCTTTAGCGATATCGGTCGCCGCTTCAACCAGAATCTGGTTAACCGGTTGGCCATTGGCATCTGTTTGATACGTTACCAGACGCTTGCCCAGCCAGTTTTCTGCAAAAGCACGGATGTCTTCTTTGCTGTTTACAACTTTCACACCGCCCGCTTTACCGCGGCCACCAGCGTGAACCTGACATTTCACTACCCACGGACCGGCACCGATTTTTGAAGCGGCTTCTTCTGCTTCGCGCGGAGTAGTACAGGCATAACCCACCGGTGCTGGTAAGCCATAGCGGGCAAAAAGTTGTTTTGCCTGATATTCATGTAAGTTCATGTGTTCTGTCCATCCTTCAGTAATCGTTATCTTTTAAACCGTAGACCGACACCCTATCCACGTCGGTCTACAGTGCAGGTGAAGCTTAAACTACTAAACGTCCAGCAGCAGACGCGTCGGATCTTCCAGCAACTCTTTGATCGTTACCAGGAAGCCCACGGATTCGCGACCATCGATCAAACGGTGATCGTAGGACAGCGCCAGGTACATCATCGGCAGGATCTCAACCTGGCCATTCACTGCCATCGGACGATCTTTGATAGCGTGCATACCCAGAATTGCGCTCTGCGGTGGGTTGATGATAGGCGTTGACATCAGGGAACCGAACACACCACCGTTGGTGATGGTGAAGTTACCACCGGTCAGATCTTCAACCGTCAGCTTGCCGTCACGGCCTTTAACAGCCAGCTCTTTGATTTTCTTCTCGATGTCTGCCATGCCGAGGGTATCGACATCACGCAGAACCGGCGTCACCAGGCCGCGCGGCGTAGAAACCGCCATACTGACGTCGAAATAGTTGTGGTAGACCACATCATCGCCGTCGATAGACGCATTCACTTCCGGGTAACGTTTCAGGGCTTCAACCACCGCTTTCACGTAGAAGGACATAAAGCCCAGACGAATGCCGTGGCGTTTTTCAAACGCTTCACCGTACTGCTTACGCAGATCCATAATCGGCTTCATGTTGACTTCGTTGAACGTGGTCAGCATGGCGGTGGAGTTTTTCGCTTCCAGCAGACGCTCTGCCACACGCTTACGCAGGCGAGTCATCGGCACACGTTTTTCGCTACGTGCAGCCAGGGTCGGTTGCGCCGCCGGAGCAGCCGCTGCCGGAGCAGACTCTTTCGCCGGGGCTTTCGCCAGATGTTTTTCCACATCTTCACGGGTCAGACGACCACCCACACCCGTGCCTTTAATAGCGCTGGCGTCGAGGTTATGTTCAGCCAGCAGGCGACGGATCGCCGGGCTTAACGCATCGTTGTTTTGCTCTTCCAGAGACGCCTGCTGGCGTTGCGCCGGAGTGGACGCTTTCTCTTCAGATTTGGCGCTGGTTTCTTTACCCGCGCTGTTGCCTTCACGCAGGCGACCAAGGATCTGACGAGACGTTACCGTTGTACCTTCATCTTCCAGAACCGCATCCAGAATGCCGTCTGCTGATGCCGGTACTTCCAGTACCACTTTGTCAGTTTCGATTTCTACCAGCACTTCATCACGTACGACTGCGTCGCCGGGTTTTTTATGCCAGGTTGCGACGGTGGCATCGGCTACGGATTCAGGCAGGTCAGGGACCAGAATATCTACGCTACTCATTGTGTATCCTTTATTTATTCGACGTTCAGCGCGTCATTAACCAGATCTTGTTGCTGTTTCTGGTGAACGGACATATACCCTACCGCCGGAGAGGCGGAGGCTGGGCGGCCTGCATAACGCAGAGAAGCCCCAAACGGAATCACTTCACGGAAATGATGCTGGCTGCAGTACCATGCGCCCTGGTTGAGCGGCTCTTCCTGGCACCAGACAAAATCCTTGACGTGAGCAAACTGCTGCAACACTTCCTGCATCGCTTTATGCGGGAACGGGTAGAGTTGCTCGATACGCACAATGGCGACATCGTGTTGATTGTTCTTACGACGTTGTTCCAGCAGGTCGTAATAAACCTTACCAGAACACATCACTACGCGCTTCACGCCCTTCGGATCAAGCTCGTCGATTTCACCGATGGCTGGCAGGAAGGTGCCGTTCGCCAGTTCTTCGAGACTGGATACCGCCAGCGGATGACGCAGCAGGGATTTCGGCGACATCACGACCAGTGGACGACGCATCCCGCGCAACGCCTGACGACGCAGCATGTGGTAAACCTGTGCCGGGGTAGAAGGTACGCAAACCTGCATGTTTTGCTCAGCGCAAAGTTGCAGATAACGTTCCAGACGCGCGGAGGAGTGCTCCGGCCCCTGCCCTTCGTAACCGTGCGGCAGCAACATCACCAGGCCACACATCCGGCCCCATTTCTGTTCGCCAGAGGAGATGAACTGGTCGATAACCACCTGTGCACCGTTGGCGAAGTCACCGAACTGTGCTTCCCAGATGGTCAGGGTGCGTGGTTCTGCGGTGGCATAACCGTATTCAAACGCCAGTACGGCTTCTTCAGACAGTACAGAGTCCCAGACGCGGAACGCGCCCTGGCCGTTATGGATATGTTGCAGCGGCGTGTAAGTGGAACCGTTAGACTGGTTGTGGATCACCGCGTGGCGGTGGAAGAAGGTACCGCGACCGGAGTCTTCACCCGACAGGCGAACCGGAATGCCTTCGTCAACCAACGTGGCGTAAGCGAGGTTTTCCGCGCCGCCCCAGTCGAACAGTTTCTCACCGGCTGCCATCGCCTGGCGATCGCCATAAATCTTGGCAACGCGAGACTGCATTTCAACTGCTTCCGGCACCGTGCTGATGCGTTTAGCCAGTTCCTGCAGGCGCTTCATCTCAACTTTGTTCGGGTACTCTTCGTCCCATTCGTGGTTGAGGTACGGCGACCAGGTGAAAGAGTGCATGTTCATCGGACGCCACTCTGCTACAACGCAATCGCCAGCATCCAGCGCATCGCGGTACAGGTTAACCATCTCGGTGGCATCTTCCAGCGTCGCGACTTTTTCCTGCTCCAGCTTGTCAGCGTAGATTTTGCGCGGCGTCGGATGTTTTTTGATTTTCTGATACATCAGCGGCTGGGTTGCGCTCGGCTCGTCGGCTTCGTTGTGGCCGTGACGGCGGTAGCATACCAGGTCGATGAAGACATCACGTTTAAAGGTGTTACGGAAATCGAGCGCCAGACGGGTAACAAAGGCAACGGCTTCCGGATCATCCGCGTTAACGTGGAAAATCGGTGCCTGAACCATCTTACCGATATCAGTACAGTACGGCGTCGAACGGGCATCCAGCGGGTTAGAGGTGGTGAAGCCAACCTGGTTGTTGATAACGATACGTACCGTACCGCCAACTTCATAACCACGCGCTTTCGACATGTTCAGGGTTTCCTGAACCACGCCCTGCCCGGTCACTGCGGCGTCACCATGAATGGTGATTGGCAGCACTTTGTTGCTGCTCGGCTCGTCGAGTCTGTCCAGACGGGCACGAACAGAACCGATAACGACCGGGCTTACAATCTCAAGGTGAGACGGGTTAAACGCCAGCGCCAGGTGAACCAGGCCGCCATCGGTCTGGAAGTCAGACGAGAAGCCCATGTGGTATTTCACGTCGCCCGTGCCGAGGTGTTCTTTATGTTTACCGGCAAACTCGTCGAACAAGTCTTGCGGTTTTTTACCCAGCACGTTCACCAGAACGTTCAGACGACCACGGTGCGCCATCCCGAGAACCACTTCGCGGGTGCCGCTGTTGCCAGCGTGGCGGATCATCTCTTTAAGCATCGGGATTAACGCGTCACCGCCTTCCAGCGAGAAGCGTTTTGCGCCAGGGAATTTTGCGCCGAGGTAACGTTCAAGGCCTTCAGCGGCGGTCAGTTCGCTTAAGAAGCGTTTTTTCTCTTCGCTATTGAAAGTCGCGCGACCAGACTCGATACGCTGTTGGATCCAGCGTTTTTCTTCGGTGCTGGTAATGTGCATATACTCGGCACCAATCGGGCCGCAGTAGGTTTGCTTGAGGGCTTCCAGCAGCTCGCCGAGTTTCATGGTTTCTTTGCCGCTGGCAAATGAACCGACGTTGAAGGTCTCCTGGAAGTCTGCTTCGGTCAGATCGTGGAAAGACGGATCCAGATCGGCCACTTTATCTTGCTGCCACAATCCCAGCGGATCGAGATTCGCATGCTGGTGACCACGGAAGCGGTATGCGTTAATGAGCTGCAGGACTTTAACCTGCTTCACATTGGTGTCAGGGTCGGAGATCGTTGAAGAGTAACGTGAAGCGTCTTTCGCCAGGCGGCGGAAATATTCACGCGTTTGAGAGTGGAATTGATCCGGTTTGACTCCCGTACCAGGTAACTGCTGGAACGTCGAACGCCAGTTAGCGTCAACCGAGTCAGGATCGGTTAAGAAGTCTTCATAGAGCTGTTCTATCCAGCTCTGGTTTGCGCCAGAGAGGTAAGAAGAGTCCAACCAGGCTTTCAAAGCGCTGTTCTGCATCGTGATCCCTTAAGCATCTTTTTTATGCTTACTTCGCCGTGGATACTACCACGCACATTTCATATCTGATGTGCGTGCCGGGGTTCACTTGTTGCGGACTTGTCGTGTTTTCTGCGTCCGCTAAGGAACCTTTAAAAACTGTCTTAGTGTCAGGGGCAGTTTTTAAAGATTTCCTGCATTTCTTTTGTAGGCCGGATAAGGCATTCACGCCGCATCCGGCGCTGTTTGCCTGATGCGACGCTTGCGCGTCTTATCAGGCCTACGGTTTCTGCATTTCTTTTGTAGGCCGGATAAGGCGTTCACGCCGCATCCGGCACTGGTTGCCTGATGCGACGCTTGCGCGTCTTATCAGGCCTACGGTTTCTGCATTTCTTTTGTAGGCCGGATAAGGCGTTCACGCCGCATCCGGCACTGGTTGCCTGATGCGACGCTTGTGCGTCTTATCAGGCCTACGGTTTCTGCATTTCTTTTGTAGGCCGGATAAGGCGTTCACGCCGCATCCGGCACTGGTTGCCTGATGCGACGCTTGCGCGTCTTATCAGGCCTGGGTTTACGCATTACGTTGCAACAACATCGACTTGATATGGCCGATGGCGCGCGTCGGGTTCAGCCCCTTCGGACATACACTGACGCAGTTCATGATGCTGTGACAGCGGAATACACTGAATGCATCGCTCAAACCGTCGAGGCGGCTGTCAGTCTCGGTATCACGGCTATCGATCAGGAAACGATATGCCGCTAACAAGCCTGCCGGGCCGATAAACTTATCGGGATTCCACCAGAAAGACGGACAAGAGGTTGAACAACATGCGCAGAGAATACATTCATACAACCCGTCGAGTTTTTCGCGCTGCTCTGGCATCTGTAAATGCTCGCGAGCTGGCGGATTTTGTCCATTATTCAACAGGTAAGGCTTAATTTTCTCATATTGCGCATAGAATTGTCCCATGTCTACCACCAAATCGCGGATCACCGGTAAACCTGGCAGCGGGCGAATCACAATCTTCTTGCCCGGCTGGTTGAGTGCCGAAATCGGGGTAATACAGGCCAGACCATTCTTACCGTTCATGTTCAGACCGTCGGAACCGCACACACCTTCACGGCAGGAGCGGCGGAACGACAGGCTGGGATCTTTCTCTTTCAGCTGAATAAGCGCATCCAGCAGCATCATGTCGCGACCTTCTTCCGCTTCCAGGGTGTAATCCTGCATACGCGGAGCATCATCAACATCCGGGTTATAGCGATAAATTGAAAACTCGAGTCTCATTTTCCTGTCTCCGCATTAGTAAGTACGAATCTTCGGCGGGAATGCCGGGCGCAGTTTCGGTTCCATGTTGACGCTTCGGCGCGTCATGGATTCCGACTCTGGCAGATACAGGGAGTGGCACAGCCAGTTTTCATCATCGCGATCCGGGAAGTCGAAGCGGCTATGCGCGCCACGGCTTTCGGTACGGAAGTTGGCAGAAACAGCCGTTGCATACGCCGTTTCCATCAGGTTATCCAGTTCCAGGCACTCAACGCGCTGGGTATTGAACTCACTTGAAGTGTCATCCAGACGGGCATTTTTCAAACGCTCGCGGATAACTTTCAACTGCTCAAGCCCTTTCGCCATCGCATCACCTTCACGGAAGACCGAGAAGTTATGCTGCATACATTCTTGCAGTGCTTTACGGATCGCCACCGGATCTTCACCGTTACGGTTATTGTTCCAGCGGTTCAGGCGATCCAGAGACGCTTCTACATCAGACTCGCTGGCATCGCGCAGTGCGCCCTGCTCGGCGATAGACTCTTGCAGATGCAGACCTGCCGCACGACCAAATACGACCAGGTCCAGCAGCGAGTTGCCGCCCAGACGGTTAGCGCCATGTACCGATACACAAGCGATTTCACCAACGGCAAATAGCCCCGGAACAACCACATCTTCGCCTTTCTCATTCACAGTCAGCGCCTGACCGGTCACTTTGGTCGGAATACCGCCCATCATGTAGTGACAGGTTGGGATAACCGGAATCGGCTCTTTCACCGGATCAACGTGAGCGAAGGTGCGGGAGAGTTCAAGGATACCCGGCAGACGGGATTCAAGAACTTCTTTCCCCAGATGGTCAAGTTTCAGTTTTGCGTGTGGCCCCCACGGACCATCACAGCCGCGGCCTTCACGGATTTCGATCATGATGGAACGCGCCACCACGTCACGGCCCGCCAGGTCTTTGGCGTTCGGCGCATAACGTTCCATAAAGCGTTCGCCATGTTTGTTCAGCAGATAACCGCCTTCACCACGGCAACCTTCGGTGACCAGTACGCCCGCACCGGCAATACCGGTCGGGTGGAACTGCCACATTTCCATATCCTGTACCGGTACGCCTGCACGGATAGCCATGCCGACACCGTCGCCAGTGTTAATGTGGGCGTTGGTGGTGGACTGATAAATACGCCCTGCCCCGCCAGTCGCCAGCACTGTCGCGCGAGCTTTAAAGTAAACCACTTCACCAGTTTCGATGCACAGTGCGGTACAACCGACCACTGCGCCATCCTGGTTTTTCACCAGATCCAGCGCATACCACTCGGAGAAAATGGTGGTGTGGTTTTTCAGGTTCTGCTGATAAAGCGTGTGCAACAGTGCGTGACCGGTACGGTCGGCAGCCGCCGCAGTACGTGCCGCCTGCTCGCCGCCGAAGTTTTTCGACTGACCGCCAAACGGACGTTGATAGATACGACCATCATCAAGACGCGAGAACGGCAGGCCCATATGTTCCAGTTCCAGAATCGCTTCCGGCCCGGTTTTACACATATATTCAATCGCGTCCTGGTCACCGATATAGTCCGACCCTTTTACGGTGTCGTACATATGCCATTCCCAGTTATCTTCATGGGTATTACCCAGCGCAACGGTAATACCACCTTGCGCAGAAACGGTATGGGAACGGGTCGGGAAGACTTTAGAGAGCAGCGCACAGGTCTGGCCACTCTGGGAAATTTGCAGCGCCGCGCGCATACCTGCGCCGCCAGCACCAATCACAACTGCATCAAATTCTCTGACTGGCAATTTCATCACACACCCCACACCACAACGAATCCATAAATCACGTAAACCACCAGTGCAACGACAATCACCAGTTGCAGCATCAGGCGCAAGGCCAGCGGTTTAACGTAGTCGGTCAACACCTGCCACATGCCGATCCAGGCATGGATCAAGATAGAAAACAGCGCCAGCAGGGTGAACACTTTGGTGAACGCAGAGGCGAAGAAACCAATCCAGACTTCATATGTCAGCTCGCCACTGGTAGCGAAAAAACCGACCATATAAATGATGTAGAGCGTCAGGACGATAGCGGTAGCACGAACGAGGATGAAATCATGTACGCCATTGCGTCCTAATGCGGAGGCGTTGCTTACCATACGAGGACTCCTGCGAGAAGTGAAAGCACGACAGTAATAACAAAGGAGATTTTGGCGGAGCGTTTACCCGCTTCGAATGTTTCTTCCAGATAGCCAAAATCCATCATCATGTGGCGAATACCTACGACGACGTGATATGCCAGAGCGGTAAGGATGCCCCACATGATAAATTTGACGAAGAAGCTGCCCATAATCGCGGAAGCTTGCTCGAAACCTTCAGGGGAAGAGAGGCTGGTACCCAGAAGCCACAGCAGGATGCCCACTGCAACAAAGGTGATCACACCGGAAACGCGATGGAGAATGGACGCTATCGCCGTGACGGGGAACCGGATGGTCTGTAGGTCCAGATTAACAGGTCTTTGTTTTTTCACATTTCTTATCATGAATAACGCCCACATGCTGTTCTTATTATTCCCTGGGGACTACGGGCACAGAGGTTAACTTTCTGTTACCAGGAGACGTCGGGATTTCCTTCCTCCGGTCTGCTTGCGGGTCAGACAGCGTCCTTTCTATAACTGCGCGTCATGCAAAACACTGCTTCCAGATGCGAAAACGACACGTTACAACGCTGGGTGGCTCGGGATTGCAGGGTGTTCCGGAGACCTGGCGGCAGTATAGGCTGTTCACAAAATCATTACAATTAACCTACATATAGTTTGTCGGGTTTTATCCCGAACAGTGATCTGCGTCACGATAACAACATTTATTTAATTTTTAATCATCTAATTTGACAATCATTCAACAAAGTTGTTACAAACATTACCAGGAAAAGCATATAATGCGTAAAAGTTATGAAGTCGGTATTTCACCTAAGATTAACTTATGTAACAGTGTGGAAGTATTGACCAATTCATTCGGGACAGTTATTAGTGGTAGACAAGTTTAATAATTCGGATTGCTAAGTACTTGATTCGCCATTTATTCGTCATCAATAGATCCTTTACCTGCAAGCGCCCAGAGCTCTGTACCCAGGTTTTCCCCTCTTTCACAGAGCGGCGAGCCAAATAACAAACGGGTAAAGCCAGGTTGATGTGCGAAGGCAAATTTAAGTTCCGGCAGTCTTACGCAATAAGGCGCTAAGGAGACCTTAAATGGCTGATACAAAAGCAAAACTCACCCTCAACGGGGACACAGCTGTTGAACTGGATGTGCTGAAAGGCACGCTGGGTCAAGATGTTATTGATATCCGTACTCTCGGTTCAAAAGGTGTGTTCACCTTTGACCCAGGCTTCACTTCAACCGCATCCTGCGAATCTAAAATTACTTTTATTGATGGTGATGAAGGTATTTTGCTGCACCGCGGTTTCCCGATCGATCAGCTGGCGACCGATTCTAACTACCTGGAAGTTTGTTACATCCTGCTGAATGGTGAAAAACCGACTCAGGAACAGTATGACGAATTTAAAACTACGGTGACCCGTCATACTATGATCCACGAGCAGATTACCCGTCTGTTCCATGCTTTCCGTCGCGACTCGCATCCAATGGCAGTCATGTGTGGTATTACCGGCGCGCTGGCAGCGTTCTATCACGACTCGCTGGATGTTAACAATCCTCGTCATCGTGAAATTGCCGCGTTCCGCCTGCTGTCAAAAATGCCGACCATGGCCGCGATGTGTTACAAGTATTCCATTGGTCAGCCATTTGTTTACCCGCGCAACGATCTCTCCTACGCCGGTAACTTCCTGAATATGATGTTCTCCACGCCGTGCGAACCGTATGAAGTTAATCCGATTCTGGAACGTGCTATGGACCGTATTCTGATCCTGCACGCTGACCATGAACAGAACGCCTCCACCTCCACCGTGCGTACCGCTGGCTCTTCGGGTGCGAACCCGTTTGCCTGTATCGCAGCAGGTATTGCTTCACTGTGGGGACCTGCGCACGGTGGTGCTAACGAAGCGGCGCTGAAAATGCTGGAAGAAATCAGCTCCGTTAAACACATTCCAGAATTTGTTCGTCGTGCGAAAGACAAAAATGATTCTTTCCGCCTGATGGGCTTCGGTCACCGCGTGTACAAAAATTACGACCCGCGCGCCACAGTAATGCGTGAAACCTGCCATGAAGTTCTGAAAGAGCTGGGTACCAAAGATGACCTGCTGGAAGTGGCTATGGAGCTGGAAAACATCGCGCTGAACGACCCGTACTTTATCGAGAAAAAACTGTACCCGAACGTCGATTTCTACTCTGGTATCATCCTGAAAGCGATGGGTATTCCGTCTTCTATGTTCACCGTGATCTTCGCTATGGCACGTACGGTTGGCTGGATCGCCCACTGGAGCGAAATGCACAGTGACGGTATGAAGATTGCCCGTCCGCGTCAGCTGTATACAGGATATGAAAAACGCGACTTTAAAAGCGATATCAAGCGTTAATGGTTGATTGCTAAGCCGTTCACTTTCCGGACCCGCCTTTAATAGAGCGGGTTCTTTTTATATGGCTGAACATAAAAAATTGTAAAAATTAAACCAGATGCAAATACCCATTAATAATGGTGAAAAAATATTTCACCGGAAACACTGGTGATTGATTTGGGTAAATTTAACTTACTGGATATTCGCCGCCACACAATGTCGAAAACATTCAGTATCAAGACAACAAAATCGCAAAATGACCAGTGTACCGACGGATTTAAGGTCAGCTCCTCGTTTTATACCGAAAAAACGTTGGTTGAAGAAGATAAAGCATTGTTGATTGGTAATGGTCTGAAGCTACGTATACTGGATGAAAACGCCTCGCCTTATACATTCAATAAATATGCTTAATACGCCGATTTCACCAGTGATATGCTGATCTACGAAAAAACCTATACGGCTGAATTATCGTCCACACCTGGCACTCCCATCGCGGCGGGTCCCTTCGATACAGTGGTACTTTTTAAGATTAACTATAACTGATTTAACACGACGCCCTTTTCAGCCGGAAAGGGCAACGTATTCAGATTATTGCTGATTTTCCCCTTTTCCTTGATTACCGTTATTTTTTCCAGACCCAGCTTTCTTTATGCTGTATCGATACACCAAAGATAAAATAATGAGGAAGCGAAGAATGCCTGTATTGCAGTGGGGAATGTTATGTGTTCTGTCACTTCTCCTTTCTATTGGCTTCCTCGCTTTACATCTCCCGGCGGCACTCCTGCTTGGCCCGATGATCGCGGGGATCATCTTCAGTATGCGCGGAGTCACTCTGCAACTTCCCCGCTCCGCTTTTCTCGCTGCCCAAGCCATTCTTGGCTGCATGATTGCACAAAACCTCACTGGTTCGATTCTCACCACGCTGGCCGTCAACTGGCCGATCGTGCTTGCGATTTTACTGGTGACGCTGCTTTCCAGCGCCATCGTGGGTTGGTTATTGGTGCGCTATAGCTCGCTGCCAGGAAATACCGGGGCCTGGGGTTCTTCTCCTGGCGGCGCGGCGGCAATGGTCGCAATGGCGCAAGATTACGGCGCAGATATTCGTCTGGTGGCGTTTATGCAATATCTGCGAGTGCTGTTCGTCGCAGGAGCCGCTGTTCTGGTCACCCGCATGATGCTGGGCGATAACGCTGAAGCGGTTAACCAGCAGATCGTCTGGTTCCCGCCAGTGAGCATTAATCTCCTGCTTACGATTTTGCTCGCGGTCGTTGCCGGTACGGCGGGATGCTTGCTACGTCTTCCTTCCGGCACGATGCTCATCCCGATGCTGGCGGGCGCAGTGCTCCAGTCTGGTCAGCTCATCACCATCGAACTCCCGGAATGGCTGCTGGCGATGGCATATATGGCAATTGGCTGGCGGATTGGTCTTGGTTTCGATAAGCAAATATTACTGCGGGCATTGCGCCCGCTACCGCAAATCCTGCTGTCGATTTTTGCTCTGCTGGCTATTTGTGCGGGTATGGCGTGGGGGCTGACCCGGTTTATGCATATTGATTTTATGACCGCCTACCTCGCCACCAGCCCCGGCGGGCTTGATACCGTGGCGGTCATCGCCGCAGGGAGCAATGCCGATATGGCGCTCATCATGGCGATGCAAACCCTGCGCCTGTTCAGTATTTTGCTGACGGGGCCTGCCATCGCACGGTTTATTTCAACCTATGCGCCGAAGCGTTCGGCCTAGTGCTGGCAGCCAGGGCACCAGTAAAACGGGCGCGATGACAGCGTGGTTTTCTCAATGATGCCGCCACAGCGTTCGCACGGTTCGCCATCACGATGAAAAACCTTAAAGCGAAACAGCGCCCCATGATATTTGTTTTCATCCACCTGGCCCCGCGTAGCGTAAGAAAGTCGCGGAATATCCAGTAACGCGTGTGCGAGTGCATCCAGTTGCGCCGCATTGAGATCTTTCGCTTTATGATTTCCGGTCAACCCAACCTGCCAGAGGATCTCCACCCGCAAATAATTGCCAAGTCCTGCCAGAAACGCCTGATCGAGCAGTAATCCAGCAAACTGGCGGTTACGAAAGCGCGGCGACAATAATCGTTCCTTTACCACCTCCGGCGTCAGATTCGGATCCAGCACATCGGGACCAACGCGTTGTAAAAACGGATGCGTGGTCAGTTGTTCCGGAGTCAACATCTCAATATCCGAGGCGCTATAAAGCAGAATGGTTTTGTCAGCCGTTTGCAGTTTTACCCGCAGTACTCGCGTGGTCTGCGGCTCTTCGCCGGTATCAACCACGCGCCAGACGCCGTAAAGCTGATTATGGCTGTAGAGCGTTAAGTCGTTGGAAAAATGAGTTAACAACGCCTTACCACGCGTTTCCACATGGGTAACGTGTTGACCGATAAGTCGTGATTGATAAGATTTTAACTGCGGGAAGGCAAACCAGACATCAGTTAGTGGTTTGCCTTTGATCGCCGCCTCCAGGTTATCCGCTGCACGGCGGATCTCCGGGCCTTCAGGCATGGTGATATCCTTTTTTCATTCTTTATTAAGCGGGGTTATGCTGCGACAACTATCCCCTTTTCAGCAAATGTAGCTCGTAATCGGCGGGCGAACGCCAGTGCGTGCTCGCCATCGCCATGTAGGCAGACCGTTTGCGCCGTGACCATTGCCCATTCGCCGGTGATACTTTTGACTCTGCCGTGTTGCACCATCTCCAACGTTTGCGCCAGCGCCTGTTCTTCGTTTTCAATCAACGCGCCTGGCTGGCTTCGCGGCACCAGCGAACCGTCTGCCTGATAACCACGATCGGCAAACACTTCCTCGCGCGTTACCAGGCCATATCGTTCGCCTGCACGAATCAGCTCGCTTCCTGCCAGCCCGACGAGAATCAATGCCGGATCGCAAGCGTATACCGCTCTGGCGATAGCGTCTGCCAGTTGTGCCTCTTTCGCCGCCTGGTTGTATAACATGCCGTGCGGTTTGACATGACACATTACGCCACCTTGCGCACGGGTAATCGCTGCCAGCGCGCCAATTTGATACAGCGTCTGGGCGAAAACGGTTTCTGGCGGCAGCTGCATGGCGCTGCGACCAAAATTTTCCCTGTCGGGAAAACTCGGGTGAGCGCCAATCGCGACACCATTTTTTATTGCTTCACGCACGCAAGCCTGCATGGTTTGCGCATCGCCTGCATGAAATCCACAGGCAATATTGGCAGAGGAAACCAGCGTTAATAGTTCTGCGTCGCTGGCGCAGCCTTCGCCCAGATCGGCGTTCAGGTCA
Organism: Escherichia sp. E.sYA108; assembly: GCF_011754335.1. Classification (NCBI taxonomy): domain Bacteria; kingdom Pseudomonadati; phylum Pseudomonadota; class Gammaproteobacteria; order Enterobacterales; family Enterobacteriaceae; genus Escherichia; species Escherichia sp. E.sYA108. Next base: position 3,517,783 of record NZ_JAAQVZ010000001.1, read on the forward strand.
ATTTTCATTGTGCAGCCGCCACGCTAATTGTTCGAAATAACGTTGTTGATCTTGCCGTGCTTTCAGTGCCTCTTCCAGTGAACACTGGACAAAATGAATCGGCTGACCGAGCGGAATTTGCGCCAGATGGTACATATCAGCCTCAATGATACAGGCAATACGCGGGTAACCACCGGTGGTTTGCGCATCGTTCATCAACACAATGGGCTGCCCGTTATGCGGCACCTGCACCACACCTGGTAACAAACCGTGAGATAACAGTTCGCGATCGGTGGTGCGTTTTAAAATTTGCCCCTGTAAGCGATAGCCCATGCGGTTACTTTGCGAGCTAAGCTGCCAGGGCGAACGCCAGAATGCATCCTGCGAGGCGCGATCGAACTCATGATATTCCGGCCCCGGCAAGGCGCGAATGCGGTTGCCCCACAGCAGCTGTTTAACGCCCTGCGCTTCCATAAAATCACGCTTCGCTTTGCCAATCGGGAGTCGGTCACCATCCCTCAGTAAACGGCCTTCCAACCCGCCAATCCCCACTTTGAGATCGGTGCTGCATGATCCCATTACCGGCGGAACATCAATACCACCCGCGACCGCAAGATAACTGCGCATCCCGTGCTGCGGGCGTTTAAGCGTTAAACGCTGGCCTGCTCTCATTGGCAATCGCCAGCCGGTCCAGACGGCGTTATCATCCAGCCGCGCTTCGCAACCGGCACCCGTCAGGGCAAACCACCCATCAGTTTCGAACTCAACCGTTAACTGACCGAGCGTGATCTCCAGCGCGGGGGCGTTGGCGTCATTACCCACCAGCAGGTTAGCAATGCGCAGCGCAGGCATATCCAGTGCGCCACAGTGGCTGATACCAGACTGACGAAAGCCGTGACGGCCGCCATCCTGCACGGTGGTGTACATGCCCGCACGAATAATCTTCAGCATACTCCCTCCTTCTGGGGTACAAAGCGCACGCTGTCTCCCGGACGTAATAAGATGGGTTCGTCACGCTCCGGATCAAACAGGCTGAGTGAGGTATGACCAACCAACTGCCAGCCACCCGGCGTTGCCAGCGGATAAACACCGGTCTGCGGCCCGCCGATCCCAACAGAACCTGCCGGAACGTGCAAGCGCGGTTCTGCGCGCCGTGGCGTGTGTAGTTGTTCCGGCAAACTCCCGAGATACGGGAAGCCCGGTTGAAAACCTAAAAACCAGACCACGTATTCCACGGAGGAGTGCAATTCAACAACCTGTTTTTCGCTCAATCCACAATGCGCCGCGACCACCGCCAAATCCGGTCCGGCTGCGCCACCGTAAACCACCGGAATTTCAATAAAGCGAGACTCCGGCTCCAGCGCCTCACTCTCCTCCCACCAGCGTTGCAAACGCTCTATGGCATCCAGCGCCAGCGACTCAGGATTACGCAAAATCACTGTGATATTGTTCATGCCAGGAATGGCTTCAACCACATTCGGCATATCCACCAGACGCTGTGCCAGTCGCCAGATCCGTTTCTGGCTAGCCAGCGTCACCGGCGGTTCCAGTTCCAGTACTACCGCCGTTTCACCTATCAGATAACAACGCGCTCGTTGCACTTTCGATCCCTCTGATTATTCGTTATGCAGGATTAGGAATATCAATAAAGGTCACATCAAGATCGGTATTTTCATTCAGCCACTCGCTCAATGCGCGAATACCACCGCGTTCAGTGGCATGGTGACCCGCAGCATAAAAATGCAATCCCTGCTCACGGGCTGAATGAATGGTCTGTTCAGAAACTTCGCCAGTAATAAAAGCATCCACGCCAAAACGCGCGGCGCTATCGATAAAACTTTGCCCGCCCCCCGTGCACCAGGCGACGCGCTGGACCACCTCAGGCCCGGTATCGCCACACCATAACGGCTTACGTCCCAGACGCGCTTCAATCCAGGAGGCCAGTTCCAGTCCCGGCACAGGCATGGTCAGTTCGCCCCACGGCACCAACGGCTCAATTTCGCCCATGACCGTGATCCCCAGTAACGCCGCCAGTTGTGCGTTATTACCCAGCTCCGGATGCGCGTCCAGGGGCAGATGCCAGCCATACAGGTTGATATCATTCGCCAGCAACGTTTTTAAACGGTTACGCTTCATTCCGCGAATGACCGGAGATTCGCCTTTCCAGAAGTAGCCATGATGCACAATGACCGCATCCGCGCCCAGACGCACTGCCTCATCGAGCAAAGCCTGGCTGGCAGTGACACCGGTAACAATTTTTTGCACCGTCTCTTTGCCTTCCACCTGCAAACCATTCGGCGCGTAATCACTAATCGCCGCGCTGTTCAGTTTTTCGTTAATCAGTTGTTCCAGTTCGGTGTTTTTCATCTTCGCGCCTTCCGTATTCTGATAGCTACACCGTTAACATAGCGTTACCTCGCCTGTTCGTCGATAGCCAATCTTTTGACATATTAAGAAACAAACCCGACGCCAAAAGACGCAAATTGTTTATATCATCACGCTTCAGCTAATGTATATTTATGCAATCAGACAGCATATTGCATAAATAATCAGATCTGTATCAAAGTTTTAACTTTAAGGAAACACAAGCACGCCGCGCAACTATTACGTGACGTTGCAGTCAATTGTGGAATTATTATGAATAAACACGCATCACAACCGCGCGCTATTTACTATGTCGTTGCGCTGCAAATCTGGGAATATTTTAGCTTTTACGGCATGCGTGCCCTGCTGATCCTCTATCTCACCAATCAACTAAAATATAGCGATAATCACGCCTACGAGTTATTTAGCGCCTACTGTTCGCTGGTATATGTCACGCCAATCCTCGGTGGCTTTTTGGCGGATAAAGTTCTCGGCAATCGCATGGCGGTGATGCTGGGGGCGTTGTTGATGGCGATCGGTCATGTGGTGCTGGGTGCCAGTGAGATCCATCCGTCATTCCTCTATCTGTCCCTGGCGATTATCGTCTGCGGCTATGGTCTGTTTAAATCCAACGTCAGTTGCCTGCTCGGCGAGCTGTATGAGCCAACCGATCCACGTCGTGATGGCGGTTTCTCGCTGATGTATGCGGCGGGTAACGTGGGGTCTATTATCGCACCTATCGCCTGTGGTTTCGCCCAGGAAGAGTACAGTTGGGCGATGGGCTTTGGCCTGGCGGCGGTGGGTATGATCGCGGGTCTGGTCATTTTCTTATGTGGCAATCGTCATTTCACACATACCCGCGGCGTTAACAAAAAGGTACTGCGTGCGACAAACTTTCTCCTGCCCAACTGGGGATGGCTACTGGTTCTGCTGGTGGCAACGCCTGCGCTGATTACCGTGTTGTTCTGGAAAGAGTGGTCGGTATACGCCTTGATTGTCGCGACGATCATTGGCCTTGGGGTTCTGGCAAAAATTTATCGCAAAGCAGAAAACCAAAAACAGCGTAAGGAGCTGGGGCTGATTGTTACCCTCACCTTCTTCAGCATGTTGTTCTGGGCATTCGCACAACAGGGGGGTAGCTCGATTAGCCTTTATATCGACCGCTTCGTTAACCGCGATATGTTTGGTTATACCGTTCCGACTGCTATGTTCCAGTCGATTAATGCCTTCGCAGTTATGCTGTGCGGTGTGTTCCTGGCGTGGGTGGTTAAAGAAAGCGTCGCAGGTAATCGTACCGTGCGCATCTGGGGAAAATTTGCTCTTGGCCTTGGCCTGATGAGCGCCGGATTCTGCATTCTGACCTTAAGCGCCCGCTGGTCCGCAATGTATGGTCACTCTTCTCTGCCACTGATGGTGTTAGGCCTGGCGGTGATGGGCTTTGCGGAACTGTTTATCGATCCGGTTGCTATGTCGCAGATTACGCGCATTGAAATCCCCGGCGTGACCGGCGTATTAACCGGCATTTATATGCTGCTTTCCGGCGCGATTGCGAACTATCTGGCGGGCGTGATTGCCGATCAGACGTCGCAGGCTTCGTTTGATGCTTCCGGGGCGATCAACTACTCCATCAATGCATATATTGAAGTATTTGATCAAATTACCTGGGGCGCACTGGCGTGTGTAGGACTGGTACTGATGATTTGGCTGTATCAGGCGCTTAAGTTCAGAAACCGCGCGCTGGCGCTGGAGTCTTAATAAGCCAGCACCATGCCTGATAAAACGCTCGCTGCGTTTTATCAGGCTCCTTTCCTCGCTTCTTCGTACGCTGCCAGCGTTCGCAGCCTTGCCTCTTTGTGATCGACTATCGGTTGCGGATAATCCAACGTCACACCTGTTTTCTCTGCCCACTTCCACGGCTCATGCACCGCTTTCCCCGGTACATCGCGCAGCTCCGGTAGCCACTGGCGGATAAATTCGCCTTCGCGGTCAAATTTCTCGCCCTGAGTTGTCGGGTTGAAAATACGAAAATACGGCGCTGCATCAGTACCCGTAGAAGCAGCCCACTGCCAGCCACCGTTATTAGCTGCCAAATCACCATCAATCAACTGCGACATGAAATATCGCTCGCCTTCGCGCCAGTCGATCAACAAATCTTTCACCAGAAAACTGGCTGTAATCATCCGTAGCCGGTTATGCATCCAGCCAGTGCTGTTAAGCTGACGCATGGCAGCATCGACAATCGGGTATCCCGTTTTGCCCTCCTGCCAGGCCTTTAAATGGGCGGGATTGCTTTGCCACTGTACACGATCCGTCCAGGCAATAAACGGACGATGTTTACACAGCGAAGGATAATACGTCATCAAATGGCGGTAGAACTCGCGCCATATCAGCTCATTAAGCCAGACGCTCCCCGGTCCGCCTTCCAGCACCTGCGGTTGTTCCGCCAACAGGCGATGTAAACACTGGCGAGGCGATAACCCGCCCGTTGCCAGGCTGGCGGACAAACGACTGGTGCCTTCCACTGCCGGAAAATCTCGTTGTTGCTCATACTCTCCGGCACCGTTCAGGCAAAACTGGCGTAATTGCGCAATCGCCGCTTTTTCTTCCACCGGGAAATGCGCAGTATCGAAAGACTGACGAGGATAATTCAGCGTAATGGATGGCGCGGGCTCTATCGATCCGCTACTACGAACTTTTGGTGCAGCGACGCACTCCGGCATCCCTTCCCGCAGCCGTTTCAACCATGCGTTTTTAAAAGGCGTAAAGACTTTGTACATCTCATGATTGCCAGTCATCACCGCCCCCGGCGGCAGGATCACGCTGTCATCAAATCCTTCACACACCACGTTACGCAGCGTCCTCTCAGCCTGCACATCCCGCGCCCGCTCATTCACCTCATACTGATAGTTATAAAAAAGATGAGTAACGCGGTATTCCGCGCACACCTGTTTAACTATTTCGACGCTGGCGGCAAAGTCATCCACTTCACGGAACAATAAAGGAATGCCTTTTTCCGCCAGCGCGATTTGTAGCGCATTAAGTTGTGTATTGATAAGTTCAGCCTGACGCGGCGACACATTATGCGCCGCCCACTGGCGTGGTGTAGCGATATACAACGCCAGCACGCGCGCAGACGAATTGCGGCAGGCGGCAGCCAGCGCGAGATTATCGTGCTGACGTAAATCCTGGCGAAACCAGACCAGATGGGTAGTCATAAAACTCCTGCATGGCGCAAGTTAATCACACGCGGCCAAAGTTCGAAATAACGCTGCCCTGAAAGCCAGGCGTCAGGATAAAGCGCCATATAGTGTTTGATACGCATCAGCGGCGCAAGAAGCGGTTGCTCGCCACGGCGATAACTGTCGATAAGCGCCGCCAGCTGCTGGCGTTCTGTGGAATCAATATGTGGGCGAAAATATCCCTGAGCGTGCATCAAAACGTTAGTATGATCACGCCGGTTGGCAGGGTGAGAAAGCAAAACAATTACGCGTTGGCGGTACTGGTTGTAATAGTCATCCAGACTTTGCCACCGGTGAATATCAGCCACAAACGGGCCAAGTTTGCGGTACTCCGGCTGAGAATGTGCCAGAAAGACGAGTTTATAGCGGCTGTGATAATCGAGAAGCGCCCCGCGCGTTAGTCCTCGATCTTTGAGATTGTGTAACTCATGCAAAGCAAAAATGCGGATAAGGGTGCTGTCATCAAAAAGTTGTTGATTCATTACTGCTCCTGAACGGTTTACAGGAGTAAGTGTAGACGCCGAAAAAAGAAAACCGCCAGCGTTTCCACCGGCGGTTTTCTTTAAACGTCATGTTTGGCAATCAGTAAAAATCACCGGTTGCCTTTTCGGCCTGATCCATCCACACCGGTTTATCGCTGGTTTTCGACCAGACGCGGTGCAGGTAGCTATAAAAGCGGGCGCGGTCTTTCCAGAAAAGCATGAAAGGCAGCGCCAGAACGCCCGCTGCAACCGCACAAGTACGGCGTAAAAAGATAAGCCATGCAGGATATTCTTTGTAGAGTTCCATACTTTTCTCCCCCTTTTGTATCTACCCGGTGAATAGCACCGGAAAAATGAATTCGTTTATCTGATGAAAATAGTACCGCTGTTTGTGTAATTTTACTACTCATCCGACCACTTATTTTTGCTTATTGATGGTTTATTTACATTCACTGTGTAATTAAGTTACATAAAAGTTAAATTAATACTAAACATTAGTTAAATCATGGCTTTTGCCATTTTTATACTTTTTTTACACCCCGCCCGCAGATTTTTGCGAAATCTTTGCAGCCAGAACTCTACCCTTCCGGTATCACTTTTAGGCCACTGGAGGTGCACTGTGAGTGCAGGCGTGATAGCCGGCGTGTTGCTGGTGTTTTTATTACTGGGTTATCTGGTTTATGCCCTGATCAATGCGGAGGCGTTCTGATGGCTGCGCAAGGGTTCTTACTGATTGCCACGTTTTTACTGGTATTAATGGTGCTGGCGCGTCCCTTAGGTAGCGGGCTGGCGCGGCTGATTAATGATATACCTCTTCCTGGTACGACGGGCGTTGAACGCGTACTCTTTAGCGCGCTTGGCGTCTCTGACCGCGAGATGAACTGGAAGCAGTATCTCTCAGCCATTCTTGGCCTGAATATACTGGGGCTGGCGGTGCTGTTTTTTATGTTGCTCGGTCAGCACTATCTGCCGCTTAATCCACAGCAGTTGCCGGGGCTGTCGTGGGATCTGGCGCTCAATACCGCCGTCAGCTTTGTCACTAACACCAACTGGCAATCTTATAGCGGTGAAACCACGTTGAGCTATTTCAGCCAGATGGCGGGCTTAACGGTGCAAAACTTTCTTTCTGCCGCCAGCGGGATTGCGGTGATTTTTGCGCTTATTCGCGCGTTTACCCGCCAGAGCATGAGCACGCTCGGTAATGCCTGGGTCGATCTGCTACGCATCACGTTATGGGTGTTAGCCCCTGTGGCATTGTTGATCGCACTGTTTTTTATACAACAAGGTGCGCTGCAAAACTTTTTGCCTTATCAGGCTGTGACGACCATTGAAGGATCGCAACAGCTGTTACCAATGGGGCCAGTAGCTTCTCAGGAAGCGATCAAAATGCTCGGAACTAACGGCGGTGGCTTTTTTAATGCCAACTCGTCGCATCCGTTTGAAAACCCAACCGCACTGACCAACTTCGTGCAAATGCTGGCGATTTTCTTGATCCCAACAGCGCTGTGCTTTGCCTTTGGTGAAGTGGCGGGCGATCGTCGCCAGGGGCGCATGTTGCTGTGGGCGATGTCGGTGATTTTTGTCATCTGCACAGGCGTAGTGATGTGGGCAGAAGTTCAGGGTAATCCGCATCTGCTGGCGCTCGGCGCGGACAGCAGCATCAATATGGAAGGTAAAGAGAGCCGTTTCGGCGTGCTGGTCAGTAGCCTGTTTGCGGTCGTGACTACGGCGGCTTCCTGCGGCGCGGTGATTGCGATGCATGATTCGTTTACCGCTCTTGGTGGCATGGTGCCGATGTGGTTGATGCAAATTGGTGAAGTGGTATTCGGCGGCGTCGGTTCCGGCCTTTACGGCATGATGCTGTTTGTCCTGCTGGCGGTGTTTATTGCCGGGCTGATGATTGGTCGTACACCGGAATATCTGGGTAAAAAAATCGACGTACGCGAGATGAAACTGACTGCACTGGCGATTCTGGTCACCCCGACGCTGGTGCTGATGGGCGCGGCGCTGGCAATGATGACCGACGCCGGACGTAGCGCCATGCTCAACCCTGGCCCGCATGGTTTTAGCGAAGTGCTGTACGCCGTGTCATCCGCCGCTAACAACAACGGCAGCGCCTTTGCCGGATTAAGCGCCAACTCTCCATTCTGGAACTGTTTACTGGCGTTGTGCATGTTTGTCGGGCGCTTCGGGGTGATTATCCCGGTGATGGCAATTGCCGGTTCGCTGGTGAGTAAAAAGAGCCAACCCGCCAGCTCCGGCACATTGCCAACGCACGGCCCGCTGTTTGTTGGCCTGTTAATCGGCACCGTGTTGCTGGTTGGCGCACTGACCTTTATCCCTGCCCTGGCGCTTGGTCCGGTGGCGGAATATCTCTCCTGATGATATTGAGTGAGCACTGAATATGAGTCGTAAACAACTGGCGCTATTCGAACCAACACTTGTCGTTCAGGCGCTGAAAGAAGCGGTGAAAAAATTAAACCCGCAGGCGCAATGGCGCAATCCGGTGATGTTTATCGTCTGGATCGGAAGTCTGCTGACCACCTGTATTAGCATCGCGATGGCAAGCGGTGTGATGCCTGGCAATGCGCTGTTTAGCGCGGCAATTAGCGGCTGGCTGTGGGTCACCGTACTGTTCGCTAATTTCGCCGAGGCGTTGGCAGAAGGCCGCAGTAAAGCGCAGGCCAACAGTCTGAAAGGGGTGAAAAAAACCGCTTTTGCTCGCAAACTGCGCGAACCGAAATATGGCGCTGCGGCGGACAAAGTTCCTGCTGATCAACTGCGTAAAGGTGACATCGTGCTGGTAGAAGCTGGCGATATTATCCCCTGCGATGGTGAAGTCATTGAAGGCGGCGCATCGGTCGATGAAAGCGCCATCACCGGGGAATCAGCACCGGTGATCCGTGAATCCGGCGGTGATTTTGCCTCCGTCACTGGCGGCACGCGTATTCTTTCTGACTGGCTGGTGATTGAGTGCAGCGTTAACCCCGGCGAGACATTTCTGGATCGGATGATCGCGATGGTGGAAGGTGCGCAGCGACGTAAAACGCCGAACGAGATTGCCCTGACCATTCTCCTGATTGCCCTGACTATCGTCTTTTTACTGGCAACCGCCACGCTGTGGCCGTTTTCCGCGTGGGGCGGTAATGCAGTCAGCGTAACGGTACTGGTGGCACTGCTGGTCTGTCTGATCCCAACCACTATTGGCGGCCTGTTGTCAGCGATTGGCGTCGCCGGGATGAGTCGGATGCTGGGCGCGAATGTTATTGCCACCAGCGGGCGAGCAGTTGAAGCAGCGGGTGATGTTGACGTTCTGCTGCTGGATAAAACCGGCACCATCACCCTCGGTAACCGTCAGGCGTCAGAGTTTATCCCCGCACAAGGCGTGGAGGAAAAAGCGCTGGCCGACGCCGCACAACTGGCTTCGCTGGCTGATGAAACGCCGGAAGGCCGCAGTATTGTGATCCTCGCCAAGCAGCGTTTTAACCTGCGCGAGCGCGATGTGCAGTCGCTCCATGCCACCTTTGTACCGTTTACTGCACAAAGCCGGATGAGCGGGATCAACATCGACAACCGCATGATCCGTAAAGGTTCTGTCGATGCCATTCGCCGCCATGTTGAGGCTAACGGCGGTCACTTCCCTGCCGATGTTGATCAAAAAGTCGATCAGGTTGCGCGTCAGGGAGCCACGCCGCTGGTGGTGGTGGAAGGTTCTCGTGTGCTGGGCGTTATTGCGCTGAAAGATATCGTCAAAGGCGGTATTAAAGAGCGCTTCGCCCAGCTGCGTAAAATGGGCATTAAAACGGTGATGATTACCGGCGATAACCGCCTGACTGCCGCCGCGATAGCTGCGGAAGCGGGTGTCGATGATTTTCTCGCCGAAGCAACACCGGAGGCCAAGCTGGCACTGATTCGTCAGTATCAGGCGGAAGGCCGTTTAGTGGCGATGACCGGCGATGGCACCAACGATGCTCCGGCGCTGGCACAGGCCGATGTTGCGGTGGCGATGAACTCCGGCACCCAGGCGGCGAAAGAAGCGGGCAATATGGTGGATCTCGACTCCAACCCGACCAAGTTGATCGAGGTAGTGCACATTGGCAAACAGATGCTGATGACCCGTGGCTCGTTGACCACCTTCAGCATTGCCAACGATGTGGCGAAATACTTCGCCATTATTCCAGCGGCGTTCGCGGCAACGTATCCGCAGTTAAATGCGCTGAACATCATGCGCCTGCATTCGCCCGACTCCGCCATTCTCAGTGCGGTCATTTTCAACGCCTTGATTATCGTCTTTTTGATTCCCCTGGCGTTAAAAGGCGTGAGTTATAAACCGCTTACCGCTTCTGCCATGTTGCGCCGTAACTTATGGATTTACGGTCTGGGTGGGCTGCTGGTGCCGTTTATTGGTATCAAAGTCATTGATTTACTGCTAACCGTTTGCGGTCTGGTGTGAGGTTTACCATGCGTGGATTACGTCCGGCATTATCGACATTTCTCTTTCTGTTATTGATTACTGGCGGCGTTTACCCGCTGCTGACCACCGCACTGGGGCAATGGTGGTTTCCCTGGCAGGCCAACGGTTCATTGATTCGTGAAGGTGATACGGTGCGCGGTTCGGCATTAATCGGGCAAAATTTTACCGGCAACGGCTATTTTCATGGTCGCCCGTCGGCAACAGCAGAAATGCCCTATAATCCACAGGCTTCTGGCGGGAGCAATCTGGCAGTCAGTAACCCGGAGCTGGATAAACAGATAGCCGCACGCGTTGCCGCATTACGGGCTGCTAACCCGGATGCCAGCACGAACGTTCCGGTTGAACTGGTGACGGCGTCAGCAAGCGGGCTGGACAATAACATCACCCCGCAAGCGGCGGCCTGGCAGATCCCACGCGTGGCGAAAGCGCGTAATCTCAGCGTTGAACAGCTCACGCAACTGATCGCAAAATACAGCCAACAACCGCTGGTGAAATATATCGGCCAGCCGGTCGTCAACATTGTCGAACTCAATCTGGCACTGGATAAGCTTGATGAATAACGAACCCTTACGTCCCGACCCCGATCGTCTGCTGGAACAAGCTGCCGCGCCGCATCGGGGGAAGCTGAAAGTATTCTTCGGTGCCTGCGCAGGCGTCGGGAAGACCTGGGCGATGCTGGCGGAAGCCCAGCGACTGCGGGCGCAAGGGCTGGATATTGTGGTTGGCGTGGTAGAAACCCACGGTCGGAAAGATACCGCCGCCATGCTGAAAGGTCTGGCTGTTCTGCCGTTAAAACGCCAGGCGTACCGTGGGCGGCACATCAGCGAGTTTGATCTCGATGCCGCCCTCGCCCGCCGTCCGGCACTGATCTTAATGGACGAACTGGCGCACAGTAATGCGCCAGGTTCACGTCATCCTAAACGCTGGCAGGACATCGAAGAGCTGCTGGAAGCTGGCATTGATGTTTTCACTACCGTCAACGTTCAGCATCTGGAAAGTCTGAATGATGTGGTCAGCGGCGTCACCGGAATTCAGGTACGGGAGACCGTGCCCGATCCTTTTTTTGATGCCGCCGACGACGTAGTACTGGTGGACTTGCCCCCGGACGATCTGCGCCAGCGACTGAAAGAAGGCAAAGTCTATATTGCCGGGCAGGCGGAGCGCGCCATTGAACATTTTTTCCGCAAAGGTAATCTGATCGCCCTGCGCGAACTGGCACTGCGCCGTACTGCCGATCGCGTAGATGAGCAAATGCGCGCCTGGCGGGGGCATCCTGGCGAAGAGAAAGTCTGGCACACACGCGACGCGATCCTTTTATGCATCGGGCATAACACCGGCAGTGAGAAACTGGTCCGCACGGCGGCGCGGTTGGCCTCGCGCCTGGGCAGTGTCTGGCACGCGGTGTATGTTGAAACCCCTGCCCTGCATCGCTTACCGGAGAAAAAACGTCGGGCAATTCTCAGCGCCTTACGTCTGGCGCAGGAGCTGGGCGCGGAGACGGCAACACTTTCTGATCCAGCGGAAGAGAAAGCGGTAGTGCGTTATGCCCGTGAACATAATCTCGGCAAGATTATTCTCGGTCGCCCGGCTTCGCGCCGCTGGTGGCGTCGGGAAACATTTGCTGACCGGCTGGCACGCATCGCCCCCGATCTCGATCAGGTGCTGGTCGCGCTTGATGAACCACCCGCCCGCACGATTAACAACGCGCCGGATAGCCGCTCTTTTAAAGACAAGTGGCGGGTACAGATTCAGGGATGCGTGGTTGCCGCCGCGTTATGCGCCGTTATCACCTTAATTGCCATGCAGTGGCTGATGGCGTTTGATGCCGCCAACCTGGTGATGCTGTATCTGCTTGGCGTCGTGGTGGTGGCACTATTTTACGGACGCTGGCCTTCGGTGGTTGCCACCGTCATTAATGTGGTGAGTTTCGATCTCTTTTTTATCGCCCCACGCGGCACGCTCGCCGTCTCTGATGTGCAATATCTGCTGACCTTCGCGGTGATGTTAACCGTCGGGCTGGTGATCGGGAACCTTACTGCTGGCGTGCGTTATCAGGCGCGGGTAGCCCGTTACCGCGAACAACGCACACGGCACTTATATGAAATGTCCAAAGCTCTGGCTGTGGGCCGTAGTTCGCAGGATATCGCCGCCACCAGCGAACAGTTTATTGCCTCCACGTTTCATGCCCGTAGCCAGGTGTTGCTGCCTGATGACAACGGTAAATTGCAGCCTTTAACACATCCGCAAGGAATGACGCCGTGGGACGATGCCATCGCGCAGTGGAGTTTTGATAAAGGCCTGCCTGCGGGCGCGGGCACCGACACGTTACCCGGTGTACCGTACCAGATTTTGCCGCTAAAAAGCGGCGAGAAAACCTACGGACTGGTGGTGGTGGAACCGGGGAATCTGCGCCAGTTGATGATCCCGGAACAGCAGCGCCTGCTGGAGACGTTTACGCTGTTAGTCGCCAATGCCCTTGAGCGACTGACACTAACCGCCAGCGAAGAACAGGCGCGGATGGCAAGCGAACGTGAACAGATCCGCAACGCCCTGCTGGCGGCGCTTTCGCATGATTTACGCACGCCGCTTACGGTGCTGTTCGGTCAGGCAGAAATCTTAACGCTCGATCTGGCAAGCGAAGGATCGCCCCACGCCCGCCAGGCCAGCGAGATTCGTCAGCATGTGCTGAACACCACCCGACTGGTGAATAATCTACTGGATATGGCGCGAATTCAGTCCGGCGGCTTTAATTTGAAGAAAGAGTGGTTAACGCTGGAAGAAGTGGTCGGCAGCGCGCTGCAAATGCTGGAACCGGGTTTATCGTCGCCCATCAATCTTTCTCTGCCAGAGCCGCTGACCTTAATCCACGTTGACGGGCCACTCTTTGAACGGGTGCTGATTAACCTGCTAGAGAACGCGGTGAAATATGCGGGGGCGCAGGCCGAAATTGGTATCAATGCCCACGTTGAGGGCGAAAATCTACAACTGGATGTCTGGGATAACGGCCCCGGTCTTCCACCAGGCCAGGAGCAGACGATATTTGATAAGTTTGCTCGCGGGAATAAAGAGTCGGCGGTACCGGGTGTAGGGCTTGGGTTGGCAATTTGTCGGGCGATAGTGGATGTACACGGCGGCACCATTACCGCATTCAACCGACCGGAAGGTGGTGCCTGTTTTCGTGTTACACTTCCCCAGCAAACAGCCCCTGAACTTGAAGAATTTCATGAGGATATGTGACAAACGTTCTGATTGTTGAAGATGAACAGGCTATTCGTCGCTTTCTGCGCACGGCGCTGGAGGGCGACGGTATGCGCGTCTTTGAGGCCGAAACGCTGCAACGCGGCTTGCTGGAAGCGGCAACCCGTAAGCCAGATTTGATTATTCTCGATCTCGGCCTGCCCGACGGTGATGGGATTGAGTTTATCCGCGACCTGCGCCAGTGGAGCGCGGTGCCGGTGATTGTGCTTTCCGCACGCAGCGAAGAGAGCGATAAAATCGCCGCGCTGGATGCCGGAGCGGATGATTATCTGAGTAAGCCGTTTGGCATTGGCGAATTGCAGGCCCGTCTGCGCGTCGCATTACGCCGCCACTCCGCCACCACCACGCCCGATCCGCTGGTGAAATTTTCTGATGTTACCGTCGATTTAGCCGCCCGCGTTATCCACCGCGGCGAGGAAGAGGTGCATCTCACACCGATTGAGTTCCGCCTGCTGGCCGTGCTGCTCAACAACGCCGGAAAAGTGCTCACCCAGCGCCAGTTACTCAATCAGGTGTGGGGACCAAACGCGGTCGAACACAGCCACTATTTGCGTATTTATATGGGGCATCTGCGACAAAAACTGGAGCAAGATCCCGCCCGTCCCCGCCATTTTATTACTGAAACCGGTATTGGGTATCGGTTTATGCCATGAATTATTATTCAATAAATACGCTTAAATAATTATTAATTTATTATTAAACCTGCCCCGAAAATTATTATTTGGCAGGTTTAATTTCTTAATGAAAATACAACCCACAAAATTGCAACATTTAAACAACAAAACAGCATCTAATATGGCGCTATTCATCATTAATGATTTATTATTTGGGATATGATCGTTTTTTGTTGATCTTCTTCACAGATTATAGCTATTTCATGGATAGAATAACCCTACCTTCAACTGACACAGAAAAAGGTAAAGGTAAATGGAAAATAATAACCGCTTAATGCCTCATATAAGGCGGACAACCCATATCATGAAGTTTGCCCATCGTAATAGTTTTGACTTTCATTTCTTTAATGCCCGCTAGTCTTCTGACTAAAGGGCACCCCTGCGTACAGGTCTCCCTGACTTTAAGCATTACAGGTTAATACCTGTATCCCTCGGTGCTCATATACTGCTAACCCTTTCAAACTCTAAATAATTCGAGTCGCAGCACATGCAACTTGAAGTATGACGAGTATAGCCAGTTACCGGGCTGGTCTGGGTTATTGCATCTGCAAAAAGCAAACTACTGATTTATTTATCAGCGGTGGGGTTTTGCTTTTTTCCGGCGTGATCAATTTCTCCTTTGAGAAATTGAGGACCTGCTATTACCTGAAATAAAGAGATGAACAAAATGTCAGAATTAAAAATTGCCGTTAGCCGTTCTTGCCCGGATTGCTTTTCCACTCATCGTGAATGCGTGAATATTGACAAAAGTAATTATATTGACGTTGCCGCTATTATTTTATCAGTCAATGATGTTGAACGTGGAAAACTCGATGAAATAGACGCTACTGGCTATGGCATTCCTGTTTTTATTGCAACGGAAAATGAAGAACGTGTACCAGCAGAATATCTGCCACGTATTTCTGGTGTCTTCGAGCATTGCGAATCACGGAAAGAGTTTTATGGACGTCAGTTAGAAACCGCTGCCAGCCATTATGAAACGCAACTGCGCCCGCCCTTCTTCCGCGCACTGGTCGATTATGTCAATCAGGGCAATAGCGCTTTTGACTGCCCGGGTCATCAGGGAGGTGAGTTTTTCCGTCGCCATCCGGCAGGCAATCAGTTCGTGGAATATTTTGGCGAAATGCTCTTCCGCTCCGACTTGTGTAATGCCGACGTTGCAATGGGTGATCTTCTGATTCATGAAGGTGCGCCATGCATTGCACAGCAACATGCGGCTAAAGTGTTTAATGCCGATAAAACGTACTTTGTTTTAAACGGCACCTCCTCCTCCAACAAAGTGGTTTTAAACGCCCTGCTGACACCGGGTGATCTGGTGCTGTTTGACCGCAATAACCATAAGTCTAACCATCACGGGGCCTTGCTACAGGCTGGTGCAACACCGGTTTATCTGGAAACAGCACGTAACCCGTATGGTTTTATCGGTGGCATTGATGCGCACTGCTTCGAAGAAAGTTATCTGCGTGAACTGATTACAGAAGTTGCACCGCAACGGGCAAAAGAAGCGCGTCCGTTCCGCCTCGCTGTGATTCAGTTAGGCACCTACGACGGTACTATTTATAACGCCCGCCAGGTGGTGGATAAAATCGGTCATCTGTGTGACTACATCCTGTTTGACTCAGCATGGGTCGGCTATGAACAGTTTATTCCGATGATGGCGGACTGTTCGCCGCTGCTGCTGGAGCTTAATGAGAACGATCCGGGTATTCTGGTTACGCAATCTGTGCATAAACAACAGGCTGGTTTTTCTCAGACTTCACAAATTCAT
Source organism: Escherichia sp. E.sYA108 (assembly GCF_011754335.1). Lineage (NCBI taxonomy): Bacteria > Pseudomonadati > Pseudomonadota > Gammaproteobacteria > Enterobacterales > Enterobacteriaceae > Escherichia > Escherichia sp. E.sYA108. Next base: position 3,534,021 of record NZ_JAAQVZ010000001.1, read on the forward strand.
AAAAAAGACAGCCATATCAAAGGGCAACAGCGTTATGTACCGCACAAACGCATGAACAACGCCTTTATGATGCACGCCTCCACCAGCCCGTTCTATCCGCTGTTTGCCGCACTGGATATCAACGCCAAAATGCATGAAGGTGTCAGCGGTCGTAATATGTGGATGGATTGTGTGGTTAACGGTATTAATGCCCGCAAATTGATCCTCGATAACTGCCAGCACATTCGCCCGTTCGTTCCTGAACTGGTGGATGGTAAACCCTGGCAGTCGTATGAAACAGCGCAAATTGCGGTTGATCTGCGCTTCTTTAAATTTGTACCCGGTGAGCACTGGCATTCTTTTGAAGGCTACGCAGAGAACCAATACTTTGTCGATCCGTGCAAACTGTTGCTGACAACTCCAGGTATTGATGCACGTAACGGCGAATATGAAGCGTTCGGTGTACCTGCAACGATTCTTGCTAACTTCCTGCGCGAAAATGGCGTAGTGCCGGAAAAATGCGATCTTAACTCCATCCTCTTCCTGCTGACTCCGGCAGAAGATATGGCCAAACTGCAGCAACTTGTTGCCCTGCTGGTACGCTTCGAAAAACTACTGGAAGCTGATGCGCCTCTGGCGGAAGTACTGCCTTCCATCTACAAACAGCATGAAGAGCGCTACGCCGGTTATACCCTGCGTCAGTTGTGCCAGGAAATGCATGATTTGTATGCCCGTCACAACGTGAAACAACTGCAAAAAGAGATGTTCCGTAAGGAACACTTCCCTCGCGTCAGCATGAATCCGCAAGAAGCCAACTACGCCTACTTACGCGGTGAAGTGGAGCTGGTTCGTCTGCCGGATGCAGAAGGCCGTATCGCTGCCGAAGGTGCGCTTCCTTATCCTCCGGGTGTGCTGTGTGTTGTTCCTGGTGAAATCTGGGGTGGTGCTGTTTTGCGTTACTTCAGCGCTCTGGAAGAAGGCATCAACCTGCTGCCAGGTTTTGCACCGGAGCTGCAGGGTGTCTATATCGAAGAACATGATGGTCGTAAGCAAGTTTGGTGCTATGTCATCAAGCCTCGTGATGCGCAAAGCACCCTGTTGAAAGGGGAAAAATTATGAGTCAGGCGAAATCGAACAAAATGGGTGTCGTTCAGTTAACCATACTGACGATGGTCAACATGATGGGCTCCGGTATCATCATGCTGCCGACAAAGCTTGCCGAAGTCGGGACAATCTCAATTATCTCCTGGCTGGTGACAGCCGTAGGCTCAATGGCACTGGCATGGGCATTCGCAAAATGCGGTATGTTCAGCCGTAAATCAGGAGGTATGGGCGGTTATGCCGAGTATGCTTTCGGTAAATCCGGTAACTTTATGGCGAACTATACCTACGGCGTCTCGCTGCTGATTGCTAACGTCGCGATTGCTATTTCGGCGGTTGGTTACGGCACCGAACTGCTCGGCGCGAGTTTGTCGCCAGTGCAGATTGGTCTTGCGACCATCGGGGTGCTGTGGATTTGTACCGTGGCTAACTTTGGTGGTGCGCGCATTACCGGGCAAATCAGTAGCATTACCGTGTGGGGGGTCATTATTCCGGTGGTAGGCCTGTGCATTATCGGCTGGTTCTGGTTTAGCCCGACACTTTACGTTGATTCCTGGAATCCGCATCATGCACCGTTCTTCAGTGCGGTAGGTTCTTCCATCGCTATGACGCTGTGGGCTTTTCTTGGTCTGGAGTCTGCGTGTGCGAATACTGATGTAGTGGAAAACCCGGAACGTAATGTGCCAATCGCGGTACTCGGCGGTACGTTAGGTGCGGCGGTGATTTATATCGTCTCCACCAACGTGATTGCCGGGATTGTGCCAAATATGGAGCTGGCAAATTCAACGGCACCATTTGGTCTGGCCTTCGCGCAGATGTTCACGCCGGAAGTGGGTAAAGTCATTATGGCGCTGATGGTGATGTCCTGCTGCGGTTCGCTGCTTGGCTGGCAGTTCACCATTGCCCAGGTGTTTAAATCTTCATCTGATGAAGGCTACTTCCCTAAAATTTTCTCCCGTGTAACCAAAGTGGATGCACCGGTGCAGGGAATGTTGACCATTGTGATTATCCAGAGCGGGTTGGCGCTGATGACGATTAGCCCGTCGCTAAACAGTCAGTTCAACGTGCTGGTTAACCTGGCCGTGGTGACCAATATCATTCCGTATATTCTGTCAATGGCGGCATTAGTCATTATTCAGAAGGTCGCTAATGTGCCCCCCTCAAAAGCGAAAGTTGCAAACTTTGTTGCTTTTGTTGGCGCGATGTACAGCTTTTATGCGCTGTACTCATCCGGGGAAGAAGCCATGCTATACGGTTCCATCGTGACCTTCCTCGGTTGGACACTGTATGGTCTGGTCTCACCACGCTTTGAACTGAAAAATAAACACGGTTAATTAAGCAAAGCAAAAAAGGGCGATCTTCCGACCGCCCTTTTTCTTATTTGATATGTTTACGCGTTTTTCAGAACTTCGCTAACAATCTCAACCGCTTCTTTCTCAATCTGCTTGCGATGTTCTTCACCAAGGAAGCTTTCGCAGTAGATCTTATATGCGTCTTCCGTGCCTGACGGACGCGCGGCGAACCAGCCGTTGTCAGTCATCACTTTCAGACCGCCGATAGAAGCGCCATTACCCGGTGCCGCCGTCAGACGCGCGGTGATCGGGTCACCTGCCAGGGTGCAGGCGCTCACCATTTCCGGAGACAGCTTAGACAACGCCGCTTTTTGTGCGGAAGTCGCTGCTGCCTGCAAACGGTTATAGCTCGGCGCACCAAAGCGTTTTGCCAGTTCGTTATAGTGTTCCTGCGGGTTCTTACCGGTGACAGCGGTGATTTCCGCCGCCAGCAGACACATAATGATGCCGTCTTTATCGGTGGACCACGGCGTGCCGTCGAAACGCAGGAAGGAAGCGCCTGCACTCTCTTCGCCGCCAAAGCCGAAGCTGCCATCGAACAAACCATCAACAAACCATTTGAAACCTACCGGTACTTCTACCAGCTTACGGCCCAAATCATTGACCACACGGTCGATCATCGCAGATGAAACCAGCGTTTTACCGACAGCAACATCTTTGCCCCACTGCGGACGATGCTGGAACAGGTAGTTGATCGCCACCGCCAGGTAGTGGTTCGGATTCATCAAACCTGCCGGAGTGACGATACCGTGACGGTCATAATCCGGGTCGTTAGCAAACGCCAGATCGAACTTATCACGCAGTGCCAGCAGGCCCGCCATCGCACACTCGGAGGAGCAGTCCATACGGATCGCACCGTCTTTATCGAGGTGCATAAAGCGGAAGGTTTGATCGACCTGATCGTTAACGATGGTCAGGTTGAGGTTGTAATACTCGCCAATGCGCTTCCAGTATTCGATACCGGAACCACCCAGCGGATCAACGCCCAGCGTCAGGCCCGCTTTCTGAATCGCCGCCATATCAACGATATCGGCCAGCCCTTCCACAAACGGCTGCACCAGATCCTGCTCTTTCACATGACCGGATGCCATCGCTTCGTCGAGGGAGATACGCTTCACGCCTTTCAGGCCATCAGCCAGCAGTGCGTTGGCTCTGTCTTCCACCACTTTAGTGACGTTGGTATCAGCCGGGCCACCATTTGGCGGATTGTACTTGATACCACCATCTTCCGGCGGGTTATGGGACGGTGTAATCACGATACCGTCTGCCAGCGGGCCACCTTTTTTATTGTGAACCAGAATGGCATTGGAAATGGCAGGTGTCGGAGTGAAGCCATTGTTTTCCTGCACAATGACATCAACGCCGTTCGCTGCCAGCACTTCCAGTACGGAAATGAACGCAGGCTCGGACAGGGCGTGAGTATCTTTACCCACATAGCAAGGGCCAGTGATGCCGTTTTTCGCACGTTCTTCAGCAATTGCCTGAGCGATCGCCAGAATGTGCGGCTCGTTAAAGCTGTGGCGCGCTGCACTGCCACGGTGACCGGAAGTACCGAATTTCACCGCGTGCTCCGCATTCCCTGCTTCTGGTTTCAGTACATAATATTGCGCCGTCAGTTGGGCGACGTTAATCAAATCACTCTGTTGTGCAGGTTGGCCTGCACGATTGTGGATTGCCATTGCTTTGTCCTTTGTCTGCAACGTTTTAGATAGTTCCGCAAACCTTCTCAATCAATTCCGCCGGGAATTGCATCGACTGCATGATGTGTTCGATCATGCTGCATTTACGGCCGGTGTTGGTGTTGGTGATCACCCAATACGGCGTACCAGGCACATGTTTCGGCTTGGTCTGATTACCATTTTTCAGCAGCGTTTGTTCATCTGCCGCAAAGTAAACGCGTGTACGACCGTGCAACGATTCCGTTGCTTCGGCAAACGCCTGGGCGTCAAGAGAATATAGTGTAGACAACAGCAGCATAAAGCGATTGACCGCTCGCTTTTGCTCTGCGTATTCGTCCGAAAGCAGAAGTTCACGCATTGCGCGAACCTTGTCTTTAATCGTTTTGACCGGCTTCGCTTCGACGATAGCAGGTGACGCAACGCGAACCTCTTTCGTCACCGGAGCAGCAGGCTGTGATGCGGCGGAAAATTTCAACATACGCCGTAAAATGTCGGATGCGCTCTCGCCGATATGCTTAGTGTGGCTGGCAATATAGCTGTAGAGTTCATCATCAACTTCAATCGTTTTCATCTTAATCCAGTGCAGTGTCTTAGCTGAATACAAGTCGCCAGGAGTATATGAATAAATCCCGGCAGCGGATAGCGTCAAGCCTGGCTTGCAGAAAAACTCGGAATAAACCTTATTTGTTGCAGCCCTGTGGCACAATGGTCAACATAATACCCTAACCCGACAACGCGAAAAAAAGAACTTTGCCATGAAATTGAATATCCGCGCGCAAACTGCACAAAACCAGCACAATAATTCTCCCATCGTTCTTGTCCATGGTCTATTTGGCAGCCTCGACAACCTTGGCGTACTGGCTCGCGATCTGGTAAACGATCACAATATCATCCAGGTTGATATGCGTAACCACGGTCTTTCACCGAGAGATCCGGTAATGAATTACCCGGCGATGGCGCAGGATCTTGTTGATACCCTGGATGCACAGCAGATCGACAAAGCAACATTTATCGGTCACTCCATGGGTGGTAAAGCGGTAATGGCTCTTACTGCACTAGCCCCCGATCGCATTGACAAGCTGGTGGCGATTGATATTGCGCCGGTCGATTATCACGTTCGCCGTCATGATGAGATTTTCGCGGCCATCAACGCAGTCAGTGAATCAGACGCACAAACACGCCAGCAAGCAGCGGCAATAATGCGCCAGCATCTTAATGAAGAAGGGGTGATTCAGTTTCTGTTGAAATCTTTTGTTGATGGGGAGTGGCGCTTTAACGTGCCAGTATTGTGGGATCAGTATCCGCATATTGTGGGTTGGGAGAAAATCCCGGCATGGGATCATCCTACCCTATTTATCCCTGGCGGCAATTCTCCGTATGTTAGCGAGCAGTACCGTGATGATTTACTGGCACAATTTCCACAGGCTCGGGCTCATGTGATTGCAGGCGCGGGTCACTGGGTTCATGCTGAAAAACCGGATGCGGTATTACGCGCTATCCGTCGCTATCTCAATGATTAACGCAACTGATTAAAAACCCAGCGTCCGCGTCGCTTTCCGCGCGTGGACGTTGGCGTGACTCATCGCGCTGATGTATTATGGCGCGCTATCCATCCGGGCAGGCGCCTGGCTGATTGTTTCCCCCGAAGTCACCAAGATCATGGCCAAAGAACAAACGGACCGTACGACATTAGATCTGTTCGCGCACGAGCGTCGACCGGGACGACCGAAAACTAATCCGCTTTCGCGCGATGAGCAGCTGCGTATTAATAAACGCAACCAACTAAAACGCGACAAAGTACGTGGCCTTAAGCGTGTCGAACTGAAGCTGAACGCGGAAGCTGTCGAGGCACTGAACGAGCTGGCGGAATCGCGCAATATGAGCCGTAGCGAGCTGATCGAAGAGATGTTAATGCAGCAACTGGCGGCGCTGCGTAGTCAGGGCATCGTTTAAATTTCCACTTTCATGTAGCACAGTGTGCAGTCCTGCTCGTTTGCTGATTCCGCAAGACTGCCTGTTCTGCTATGATTGCCTTTATCCGTGGGCAATTTTCCACCCCCATTTCAATAAGTTTCAAGAGGTTATTTCACTCATGGCTATCACTGGCATCTTTTTCGGCAGCGACACCGGTAATACCGAAAATATCGCAAAAATGATTCAAAAACAGCTTGGTAAAGACGTTGCCGATGTCCATGACATTGCAAAAAGCAGCAAAGAAGATCTGGAAGCATATGACATTCTGCTGCTGGGCATCCCAACCTGGTATTACGGCGAAGCGCAGTGTGACTGGGATGACTTCTTCCCGACTCTCGAAGAGATTGATTTTAATGGTAAACTGGTTGCGCTGTTTGGTTGTGGCGACCAGGAAGATTACGCAGAATACTTCTGCGATGCATTGGGCACCATCCGCGACATCATTGAACCGCGCGGCGCAACTATCGTTGGTCACTGGCCAACCGCGGGCTACCACTTCGAAGCGTCAAAAGGTCTGGCTGATGATGACCACTTTGTCGGTCTGGCTATCGACGAAGATCGTCAGCCGGAACTGACCGCTGAACGCGTAGAAAAATGGGTTAAACAAATTTCTGAAGAGCTGCATCTCGACGAAATTCTCAATGCCTGATGTGATGCGGCGTAGACTCATGTCTACGCCGTATTAATAGATAATGCCAATCAAAATAATTGCTACAAATTTGTAACTTTTGCTGTTGTACCTGTACAATGTCCCAGTGTTCAAGTGGCCTTGCTGTTGTAAATGTAAGCTGTGCCACGTTTTTATTAACAATATTTGCCAGGGACTTGTGGTTTTCATTTAGGCGTGGCAATTCTATAATGATACGCATTATCTCAAGAGCAAATTCTGTCACTTCTTCTAATGAAGTGAACCGCTTAGTAACAGGACAGATTCCGCATGACTGATAACAATACCGCCCTAAAGAAAGCTGGCCTGAAAGTAACGCTTCCTCGCTTGAAAATCCTGGAAGTTCTTCAGGAGCCGGACAACCATCACGTCAGTGCGGAAGATTTATACAAACGTCTGATCGATATGGGTGAAGAAATTGGTCTGGCTACGGTATATCGCGTACTGAACCAGTTTGACGACGCTGGTATCGTCACCCGCCACAATTTTGAAGGCGGTAAATCCGTATTTGAACTGACACAGCAACATCACCACGATCACCTGATCTGCCTCGACTGCGGTAAGGTTATCGAATTTAGTGATGATTCCATCGAAGCGCGTCAGCGTGAAATCGCCGCAAAACATGGCATTCGCCTGACTAACCACAGTCTCTATCTTTACGGTCACTGTGCCGAAGGCGATTGCCGCGAAGATGAGCACGCGCACGAAGGCAAATAAGCCAGCCTGAACGAGAAAAGCCAACCTGCAGGTTGGCTTTTTTATACAAGGGAAATAAGAAAAGCGAGAGTTACAGCTCTCACTTATTTGTTATTACTGCGAATTTCCTGCCAGACCTTATCACAATCGGCTTTCACCGCCTGATCATTTCCGGTTTGCGTTGCCTGAATACACTGCTGATAATCCAGTACGCGGACACTTTCCTGCTCGGCAAACTGCTGATGTTGTTTCTCTTTCTTCAGCACGTTTAACACGCTCTGGCAGGCTTCAATTTTTTCCGGCGAACCTTGCGCGGTGTTGATACAGGCGCTGTAAGCCTCTTTCAGACGACTGTCTTCCTGCGGTGCGGTTGATTGCGCACAAGCTACCAGCCCCGATGCCATCATGGCGATGAGAATCAGTTTTTTCATAGCAAATTCCTCAAACGTGCGGCAGGCACAAAACCTGCCGCGTCGGGCATCAGAAGATGGTGAATGGTGCGATTACCATGAATTTCACGTCGCGCTCATCCTGGAAAATGTTGCCGTAACCACCGCCCCAGCTTGGGATGTCGGAGTGGTTGTCGTATTCGGTGAAGTGCAGTTTGAACATCGTGCCTTTGGCGCGACCGTCCTGAATGGTGTAGACCGCATCCAGGCTGTAGGCAGACTCTTCAATAGTCCGGTTTTTGTCGTAGTACGCATCCGGATTGCTCTGCCAGGTCGCAGGTTTTGCATCCCATGCGTAAACGTAGGAAGCGCCGATGGCGAAGCCTGGAAGATTCCAGTTTTTCAGGTCATACATCGCACCGAAGAAGACCGCTTTTTCGCCGTTAGCGTTGAAGTCGGAACGGTTATCCCACCAGATATCCAGGCGGCCGTTGGAAGAAGCGTAGGTTGGAGTCATACGTTGCAGGAAGTATCCCTGCTGACCGTCAGCCTTAACCCAGGTGCCTTCGAGGCGCAAATCCACTACGTCAGCCGCCCGGTAACCAAAGGTCAATGCTTGCAGCCAGGCGGTGCCGTCATAAAGATCGTTGACGCTGCGATCGTCAACTTTATCGCGCGTGCCATAGAACTGGTAGCTGGTGGTTAACGGGCTACCGGCGATATCAAATTTGTAGCTGGCTTTGGCAAAATATTGATCGATATACCCTTCCGCCTGACCAAATGCTGCTTCCAGTACGAAGTTATTTTTGAAGTCGTATTTCGCACCGATGGAGTGCAGATAATCAACTTTGGTGGTTTTATCGTTCTGATAAAACTCATCCATTTCCAGATGCCACGGTGCTTTGTATTCGTTGGTCCACATGTAGGAGAAACTCAACGCACCAGCATCGCCGTAATCAAAATTCGCCCCGGCTTCCGCCCCCTGATAAGTACCCGGCATAAAGCTCCAGTGCGGCGCTAACAGCGTTTGACCAGTTGGCTGAATGTAACCTGCCCTCGCCCAAACCGGACCGTATTTAAATTTGGCCGCTGCTTTATACAGGCTTATACCGCTTTTATCGCCGGACCAGTCTTCGTCATAGGCTTTATTACTTTTTGAAAACGCGATTTCGTTCGGGTGAGAGCTGTCGCCGTTTTCCGCCATTTCAATCGCCGTAAACGCAGCAATATCAAGGCCGAACATATCAGCAGCATAACCGGACTGAAAATCGAGGTTGGCATTCCAGGTGGAGTGAGAAAGGTTGGTTTTGTATTTGTCGCCGTCGGTAACATCTTTACGGTCGCGTTCACGCTGCCAGTAATAGATACCGCCGGTTAAGGTTGAATCGTCGATGAATCCTTCGGCGCGAGCCTCCGGCATTGCCATAAAGCCCGACATTGCTGTAACACCGGCGATAGCCAGCGCCAGCGTACTACGTTTGCCACTAAACGCACGCATGGGTTAATCCTCTTTGACGTATAAATTGCTGCACCAAAGGTGAACAGCGAAAAAAATAAAAATTAAAAAAGTAGCGTTGAGAAAAGTCTCGCTGACTACAGGAACAGACTATTTTTCGCGACGCGAATTATCAATCTCTTTCTGTAACCAGAATGTAAGAACATGAGCAACCGCACATATTTTGATGATTTTTGTTACAAGGCTTAAGTTTGCAGTTGAAAGGCTTGCAGAAGAATAAAAACGTGAAATTCCAGCAAGATGAAAGCGGTTACATTTTATTTAATTATGTTTTGTGATTTTAAATTTATTTTATGGATAAATTGCGAAGCGGAATTAATTCGCGAAGAAAAGCAGAAAAAAACGCCGCAGAGCGCGGCGTTTGGGATAATTTGCATATTTCTTGCCGGATGCGGCGTAAACGCTCTATCCGACAACGTAAACTTACTCGCCTACTTTCGCCCAGGTATCACGCAGCCCAACGGTGCGGTTAAATACCGGTTTTTCCGCCGTAGAATGGCGGCTGTCGAGGCAGAAGTAACCTTCACGCTCAAACTGGAATGCTTTACCCGCAACCGCATCTTTCAGCGACGGTTCAGCAAAGCCCTGTTTGATCACCAGCGATTCCGGGTTAATCACCGACAGGAAATCATCCGCAGCACCAGGGTTCGGCACGCTGAACAGACGGTCATACAAACGGATTTCAACCGGCAGCGCATGTGCCGCGCTCACCCAGTGAATAACACCTTTGACTTTACGACCATCTGCCGGATCTTTGCTTAAGGTGTCGGCGTCATAAGTACAGAAGATGGTGGTGATATTGCCTTCGGCATCTTTCTCCACGCGTTCTGCCTTAATGACGTAAGCATTACGCAGACGCACTTCTTTACCCAGCACCAGACGTTTGTACTGCTTGTTAGCTTCTTCGCGGAAATCGGCGCGATCGATCCAAATCTCACCGCTAAATGGCACCTGACGGCTGCCCATTTCCGGTTTATTCGGATGGTTCGGCATGGTAACCATTTCGCCTTCGCCCTGGTAGTTTTCGATAACCAGTTTCACCGGATCGATAACCGCCATTGCGCGCGGCGCATTTTCGTTGAGATCTTCACGGATGCAGGATTCCAGTGACGCCATCTCAATGGTGTTGTCCTGCTTGGTCACACCAATGCGTTTGCAGAACTCACGAATAGAAGCCGCAGTGTAACCACGACGACGCAGACCAGAAATGGTCGGCATACGCGGGTCATCCCAGCCTTCAACGTGCTTGTCGGTCACCAGCAGGTTCAGCTTACGCTTGGACATCACAGTGTATTCCAGATTCAGGCGCGAGAATTCGTACTGGCGCGGGTGAACAGGAATGGTGATGTTGTCCAGTACCCAGTCGTACAGACGGCGGTTGTCCTGGAACTCAAGCGTACACAGAGAGTGCGTAATACCTTCCAGCGCATCGCTGATGCAGTGGGTGAAATCGTACATCGGGTAGATGCACCACTTGTTGCCAGTCTGGTGGTGTTCAGCAAACTTAATGCGGTACAGCACCGGATCGCGCATCACGATAAACGGCGAAGCCATGTCGATCTTCGCACGCAGGCAGGCTTTACCTTCTTCAAAACCGCCGGTACGCATTTTCTCGAACAGCGCCAGGTTCTCTTCAACGCTGCGATCGCGGTACGGGCTGTTTTTACCCGGCTGCGTCAAGGTGCCGCGGTATTCGCGGATCTGTTCCGGCGTCAGTTCATCAACGTACGCCAGGCCTTTATTGATCAGTTCGATCGCATAGGCGTGGAGCTGATCAAAATAATCGGAGGAGTAACGGACGTTACCAGACCAGTGGAAACCTAACCACTCTACGTCGTTTTTGATCGAATCGACATACTCGATATCTTCTTTTACCGGGTTAGTGTCGTCGAAACGCAGGTTGCACTGGCCTTTATAGTCCTGGGCGATCCCGAAGTTCAGGCAGATAGATTTCGCATGGCCAATATGCAGATAGCCATTCGGCTCCGGCGGGAAACGGGTGTGTACTGTGGTGTGCTTACCACTGGCCAGATCTTCATCGATGATCTGACGAATAAAGTTAGTCGGGCGGGCTTCTGCCTCACTCATCGTGGATTCCTCAAAGCGTAAACAACGTATAACGGCGTATGATCTTATAAGCGGGACAGGCTGACAACTGTTAGTTAGCGAAAAAATGGTTTTGCGTAAGATATTGGGGCGTTTTCTGCGCTACTGCCAGCAGATCCTCGCGCTGGAAACGTAAGGCCAAACGTCGCCAGCCTGACGCATTTATTAAATTGCCGGATGAGCTGGCCGCAGAGTCATAGATTAGTCGGCTATGATTAAACGCGTCGACAAGGACGCAAGCGTTCTACGCGTCTGCCCATCAAGCTGACTATCCGTAATAATCTCTGTCAGTTCATTAAGATGCGCGATATTAAACAGCGACCATGAACCGTATTTTGAGCTGTCAGCCAGGAGAATTTTGCGCGAAGCATGCGCGATAAGATCGCGTTTTAGTGCGGCTTTCTCTTCCGTGGGTGCTGTAATACCCTTTTCAAGATCCCAGCTGTTACAGCTTAAAAATGCCACGTCCGGCCAGGTATTTTGCAGCAATTTACGACCATGTTCGCCAATGCAGGACTGGCTGGAGTCGTCGATACGTCCGCCGATAATCGTCACTTCAATTTGCTTGAATTCAGCCAAAAAAAGCGCGATATGCAGGTCGCTGGTGATCACGCGAAGCGGTAAATGTGTAATCTGCCGCGCAAGTTCAATCATTGTCGTACCGGCATCAAGGACGACGGAATCCCCCGCTTTGACCATTGACGCCGCTGCGCTGGCGATGGCATGTTTTTCCGCCAGGCTGCGCTGCATTTTCTCATGGGTAGTCGGTTGGGTAGGAATAAACCGGTTGAGGGTCACACCGCCATGTGTACGGCTGATAACACCCTGCTCATCGAGTTTTATCAGGTCTCGACGAATCGTAGCCGGCGACGCATTGGTTACCGCCACCAGCTCATCAACGGTGACCAGATTATGGCTTTTCAGGTAATCCATGATCTGCTCTAACCGGTTATATCCCTTCATTTTATTCTCGCGAAATCTGCATTGCTAACTGGATGGAAACTGCCATGCTCTCAGACTTGGCTTTTCCTGTCCAGGCAATATCAAACGCGGTGCCGTGGTCGGCAGAAGTGCGAATAAATGGCAACCCGGCGGTGATATTCACCCCATCATAAAATCCAAGCAGTTTTAAAGGGATATGCCCCTGATCGTGGTACATAGCCACTACCATATCGAATAGCCCTTCATGGCATTGCATAAACACGGTATCTGGCGGGCACGGGCCAGTAACATCAATATCTTCGGCCTGCATTGCTTCAATCGCAGGCGCGATAATCTCGATTTCCTCAGTGCCGAATAAACCATGTTCCCCTGCATGTGGATTTACACCCGCCACGGCAATACGCGGACGTTCAATACCAACACGTTTCAGGAAGTGGTTCGCAACACGAATAACCGTTTTGACCCTTTCACCATTCAAGGTATCCAGGAATTTACGCAGTGAGATGTGAGTCGAAATATGGATAACCTTGAGCTTATCGGTATAGAGCACCATCGCGTACTCTTTGCTGCCGGTAAGATGGGCCAGCAATTCCGTATGCCCCGGATAGTTATGCCCGCCAAGATGCAGCGCTTCTTTATTCAGCGGCGCAGTGGCTATGGCTTTCACCTCGCCTGATAAGGCCAGAGCCGTTGCACGTTTGATACAGCGATACGCTAAATCGCCTGCCGCAGCCTGTACCACTCCGGGTGTCAGCGCATCGGGGTTAGCCAGCGGCTCATCCATCACGTTAATCACGCCGGGAGCAAAATGGGCGTCGCACACCTTTTGAATGACGCGTAACTCTGCCTGCGGCGTGATATTCATCGCCATAATACGTCGCAGCGTGCGCACACAGCCCACCACCACCACCGGGGCACCAGCAAGCCCGGCTTCGCTCAGGGATTTAATAATGATCTCCGGGCCAATACCCGCCGGGTCACCCATCGTTACCGCAATAATATTATTCACTACACTTCTCCTCGATAAAATTCAGAACCTGATGCAACGTGGTCTCATCGCCAAACCCACCGGCTTTCGTCATCACCGAACGGGACCAGACACCGCCCAGAAAGTGACCGTATGGAACGCATTGCGCCACCTTCCCCGTAATACGAAATCCGGTCGCGCCTAACGCACTGGCTGTTGCCATTGCGACATCACCACCAGAGAGATAAAGCGCATCGGGCATTGTGCGAAGCAGAACTTGCCGGGTAAGTTCGCCAAGAAACCGACAAATTTTTTCCCCAAGTGCAGCGCGACTCATCTGCCAACGCTGGCAAAGGGTGTCGATCTGATGCCTTGCTACAGAATCGTTACAGGTGTGGACAATGCAGTGGTCGCCTTTCTGCAAGGCCTGCACAATACGCGCGTCATAGTCACTGGCATTGCCTGCCAGAATGTGTTCAACATCGACGTATATCTGTGTGATACATGGGTGTGAATGAAGTGTGGCGATCTGCCGTTGAGCGATTTCGCTCATTGAACCAATAATGGCCAGCACGGTGGGTGGCGGCATAATCGCGGAGCGCCGGGCAACGGCATCACAAATACCAGCGGAGCCGACCAGCAGCAGCGGTTGTTTAGCCTGCATCACAGCGGCAGCGATGCGATCCAGGTCGCTGTCCGTCTGCGCATCTATCACGCTAATCCACGGTTGCTCATAAGACAAATGGCTGAGCTGAGAAACCGTAACGGGCTGGCATGGAATGGCCGTCTGCAACCGGATGATGTCCGCAATTCGGGCGCTCAATACCGGGGTTTTCGGATCGCTGGCAAACTCGGTTTCCGTTATCCGCACACCGTTTACCCAACACTCACCGGCCACTGTGGTCCTTCCCGCCTGAGGAAATGCGGGGGCAACCACTGCGCCCGTTATACCGCATGCCTTCATCAGGGCTTCAATTTCTGCGCCGATATTGCCTCGCAGCGTGGAATCTATCTTTTTAATCACGAGCGGCGGATTATTCGCCAGAGGGAGATGACTCATCAGCGAGGTTATTTTCATCGCCGCCAGCTTAGGATCCATCGCCCGACTGTCGCTGTTAATCACCCATACGCTGGCATCACCGCGATAATGCATTTCAAAGGCCACATCAACTGTATGCCCCACCTGCGCCAGGCTTACCCCCGCGTCGTTGGCTCCCGTGAAATCATCGGCAACGACGAGAATGCTCGGCTTAGTGATTCCCTTTTCCATCATCACTCCAGGTTGTTTTATGATAACAATGATTATATTCAATCACAATTGATTAAATGTGAGCAAGCTCAAGTTATTAATCACTCGAATAAATTATAAAATTAGACCATATTACGTAGGCTACGGCATTTTGAATGATTGAATTCAATCAACAGAAGAGAGGTTATTTGTGGTAATTATCAATAGCACGATACTGAGCGGCGCAGGCGCTATCCCTTCCCTGACGTCGCTCTTACCCGACATCAGAAAAATGCTGCTGGTCACTGACCGTAATATTGCGCAGCTCGACGGTGTGCAGCAGATTCGCGCCTTACTGGAAAAGCACTGCCCGCAGGTTAACGTTATCGATAATGTGCCCGCAGAGCCCACGCATCATGATGTGCGCCAGCTAATGGATGCCCCTGGCGATGCCTCTTTTGATGTGGTGGTCGGGATCGGCGGTGGCAGCGTGTTGGATGTGGCGAAGCTGCTATCGGTGCTTTGCCATCCACAATCACCGGGGCTGGATGCGCTGCTTGCGGGTGAAAAACCGACTCAGCGGGTGCAATCATGGTTGATTCCTACAACCGCCGGAACCGGCTCAGAAGCCACGCCGAATGCGATTCTGGCAATCCCTGAGCAAAGCACGAAGGTGGGTATTATTTCCCAGGTGCTGTTACCAGACTATGTGGCGCTTTTCCCGGAACTGACCACCAGCATGCCCGCGCATATTGCGGCGTCCACGGGCATTGATGCTCTTTGCCACTTACTGGAGTGTTTTACCGCGACCGTGGCAAATCCGGTCAGCGATAACGCGGCGCTGACTGGGTTAAGTAAACTTTTCCGGCACATTCAACCCGCCGTGAACGATCCTCAGGATCTGCGCGCAAAACTGGAAATGCTGTGGGCGTCTTACTATGGCGGCGTAGCGATAACCCATGCGGGCACGCATCTCGTTCATGCGCTCTCCTACCCGTTAGGTGGCAAATATCATCTGCCGCATGGCGTCGCGAATGCCATCTTGCTGGCGCCGTGCATGGCGTTTGTTCGCCCCTGGGCGGTCGAGAAATTTGCCCGGGTCTGGGATTGCATTCCCGATGCGGAAACCGCCCTGAGCGCGGAAGAAAAATCTCATGCCCTGGTGACCTGGTTACAGGCATTAGTCAATCAACTCAAGCTACCCAACAATCTCGCGGCTCTCGGCGTACCGCCAGAGGATATTGCCTCTCTGAGCGAGGCGGCACTGAACGTGAAGCGCCTTATGAACAATGTGCCGTGCCAAATTGATCTACAGGACGTACAGGCCATTTACCAAACACTGTTTCCGCAACATCCATTTAAGGAGTAAATCATGCCGAAAACCATTGAAGGTGTATTAACCGCCATTGTCACCCCGTTTACCGCGACCGGCAGTCTGAATATCCCGGCGTTAAAAGTGCAGGTGAATCGTCAACTGGAAGCGGGTAACGCGATTTTTTGCGGCGGCACCAACGGCGAGTTTTTTGTGTTGAATGAACAGGAGAAGCTCAGCGTTACGCAAACCTGCGTGGATGAAGTGGCTGGTCGTGCGCCGGTCGTGGCACACATTGGCGAGATCTCTACGCGCGAAACGATTCGTCTGGGTCAGCAGATTGAAAAACTTGGCGTAGATGCCGTGTCGGTCATTGCCCCTTACTTCGTACCGCTGAAACAGGAAGAGTTGATTGCGCATTACAGCGCAATTGCCGACGCACTGAGCATTCCGATGTTTCTCTATAACATCCCGGCCCGCACTGGCAATACGATCCAGCCAGAAACCGCGCGTGCTCTGGCGTCGCACCCCAATATCATTGGGATTAAAGACAGCGCCGGAAGCGACGAAAGCCTGAAGGGTTTTCTCGATGCGGTGCGCGACATTGACGGCTTTAATGTGCTCAACGGCCCGGATTCGCTGATCCATAAAGGGTTTGTCGAGGGATGTTCAACCTGTATCTCTGGGCTCGCCAACATCGCGCCGCGAGAAATCAATGCCATCTGGTCTCGCTTCCATGCCGGTGATATTGAAGGGTCTTATGAAGCACAGGAGAGTGTAACGGGCCTGCGTACCGATCTTTATAAAGTAGCATTCTCCCCGGCTGCGGTGAAAAAAGCGTTGCAGCTTATGGGGCATGATGTTGGTGATAGCCGCTACGCGGTTAATTTCACGCCTGAACAGATCAGCGAGATTCAACAAATTATTCGTCATTATAACATTAATTAAATTAACTCTATTATCCAGCCCGCTATAAAGTTTAGATAAAGAGAATAAAGGATTACCCCATGTTTTTGTGGTTTATGCAGCCAGATATCTGGCTCACTTTAATTACCCTCACCTTTCTGGAAATTATTCTTGGGGTGGATAATATTATTTTTCTTTCACTGGTGGTGGCAAAACTTCCGTTATCACAACAAAATATGGCGCGTAAACTGGGTTTAAGCTGCGCGATGATTATGCGGATATTATTGCTGATATCCATTGCGTGGCTTTCACATATTACCCAGCCGCTTTTTACCGTGCTGACGCTGGAGATTTCGTTCCGCACCTTGATTCTGCTCGGGGGCGGGCTGTTCCTGATTTATAAAGCGATACAGGAGATACGCGAAGAGCTGTCGCCCGCGCAGGAAGACGAACATGGCAGCGGATCGCGGCAACTGTCGTTGTGCGGTGCCATTGTACAGATAATGCTGCTCGATATCGTGTTTAGCCTGGATTCGGTGATCACCGCCGTCGGCCTTTCTCAGCATATATTTATCATGATTGCCGCCGTAATGATTGCCGTCGGTGTCATGATGTTTGCGGCGAAAACAATTGGTGATTTCGTTAACGCCACGCCGTCAATAAAAATACTGGCGTTAACCTTTTTATTGTTTGTCGGTGTATTGCTGGTTGCCGATAGTCTCAACATTCATATTGCCAAAGAGTATCTCTACTTCGCGATATTTTTCTCATTAAGTGTTGAGACACTCAATATTATCCGTGAAAGAAAAAATAAAAAAGTTTCGACATTGCTCGAAACGCATGAATCGCACTCGCATTAATAAATCTATTACCAACTTTAAGATGGAGTCTAACTATGTCTGTAGCCCTTATTCGTGACGGCGTCATCCGTCCATCCGAAAACGATTCGCATGTGCTTACCGCCATGCTGCCCTCGTCCTGCCCGCAAAACCACGCGGCGAATATTCTGCCTTTGCCGGATGGCGCGTTAATGTGCGTCTGGTTTGCGGGAACGCAGGAAGGTATTGCCGATATTTCTGTCTGGGGATCGCGATTGCCCGCTGGCGGAATGCAGTGGAGCGATGCGGTCAAACTTTCCCACGATGACACGCGTTCAGAGCAAAACCCGGTGCTGTTTCTCGCGCCGGATAACGTGCTGTGGCTCCTATGGACCGCACAAATATCCGGTAATCAGGACACCGCCATCGTCCGCTACCGTAAGTCAGACGACCTCGGACAAACCTGGGGCGAGATTGCCACCCTGCTTGATAAACCCGGTACGTTCATTCGACAGCCAATCACGGTGCTTGATAACGGCAACTGGCTGCTGCCCGTCTTTTATTGCCGTACCCAACCCGGCGAAAAATGGGTCGGCAATGATGATATCAGCGCAGTGAAAATTTCCGCTGACGGTGGTCACTCCTGGCGCGATGTCGAGGTGCCGCAAAGTCTTGGCTGTGTTCATATGAATATCACAATGCTGCACAACGGTACGTTGGTTGCTCTCTTTCGCAGCCGTTGGGCAGACAACATCTATATCAGCCATTCCGCGGACAACGGCGAGAGCTGGTCAGTACCGCAAGCAACCGAATTGCCCAACAACAATTCGTCTATTCAGGTAACGACACTTGCCAGCGGCGAACTGGCGCTGGTGTACAACGCGATGAGTGCGGCAGGCGCAGTAGAACGTCGCGCGTCGCTTTATGACGAAATCGACGATGGCGACGACAGCCGCAAAGAACCGACAGCCGTCGGACGCTCCGCTTTCTGGGGGGCCCCACGCGCGCCGATGACGGTAGCGATTTCTGCCGATGGTGGGAAAAGCTGGCCGTGGCGGCGCAATCTCGATGAAGGCGACGGCTACTGCATGACCAACAATTCCCTGGAAAAGCTAAATCGTGAGTTCTCCTACCCCAGCATCAAACAAAGCCCGGACGGTACGCTACATATCGCTTACACCTGGTGGCGTCAGGCCATCAAGTACGTACGCATCTCCCCCGAGTGGGTTAAGGGGCAGGCATCATGATTATCGGTAATCTCAACCATTTGTCGCTGGCGGGGCTTCCTGCCTGGGTGAGAAATATTCTGCTGCGCCCGGAGTGTTCGTTATCGGCGTTATCCACCAGAGAGGACGGTCGCTGGCAACCTGAAGGATGTCGGTGGTTCTGCACGCTGGGAACTTCAGACACGCAACCCGCCGAACTCCGCCATACGGAGTATCACCATCTATGGGCCGATATACAGGTGGTGATTACTGGTTGTGAGGGCATTAATGCGGGAACGCGGCCCATCGCTCGCGAAAACGATGAAGAACGTAAGCCCGATCTGTTTATCGCCCCATCCCCTGAAAACAGTGTCGCCATCACCCTACACGCCGGTGATTTCGCCGTCTTTATGCCTGAGGAACCTCACCAGGCGCTGTGCGCAATTGGCACGGCTACTTCAATACGCAAAGCGGTCTTTAAAGTACCGCGCGACATGCTGGAAGCCTAAAAGGAGAGAAAAAATGACAATGGAAATGATCCTGGCATTAGGAATACTGGTCCTGATGATCGTGCTGATCATGTCGGACAAAATGCCTTTTGGCGCACCGCCACTGCTTGCGTGTTTATTGCTGGTTGTATCGGGACTTTCGACCGTTCAACAGGCTTTTGCCGGATTCGTCAATCCAAGCGTGGTGATGATTGCAGGGTTTATGGTGGTCATGGCGGCGCTACAAAAAACCCGGCTTATCAGCAACGTTAAATCTGCGATGATAAGCCTGGTCAATAAAGGCAGTTACCGCAGCTATGGGCTGTTGTTAGTCATTGTTATGCTGGGTGCCAGTCTTGCCGGCACCGGAGCGACCGGTTATTACGTGCTAATTCTGTCGCTGGTATCCACCATTCCGTACAGTAAAAAGCTACCAACATCGAAATTAATGATGCCCCTGGGATTTGCCACCAACCACCCGCTTCTTCCTATCAATCTCGCGCTTCTCTTTGGCGTTACGGCGACCGTACTCGAAACCGCGGGGTTTCATCAGGAGATTTCGATGGGGCGCTTTGCGCTGGTGAATCTCATCATGTCAGCGGCTTTCCTCGCATGGAGTCTTATTGCCTACCGTTTTCTTCCGGATCATCCCATTGCGGATGCTTCCGAGGATGCGCTGGCGGCACGCGAGGAAACGTTTAACGCCCTTCCTGCCTGGAAAGAATATTGCACTATTGCCGCATTCGCTGTCAGCGTTATCGGCATGATGCTAATGAACATTCTGGGAAATATCGCCTTCGTTATTCCGGGTCTTGCGGGTGCGTTTGTTCTGATGATCGATGTACTGGACTTCAAAGAAGTTCGCGATCATATGGGGGCTCCGGTCATTTTAATGATGGCGGGGGTGATCGGTGTAGCTGATGCACTGGCGGGCACCGGCTTTACGGCGATGGTTGGCGATGCCGTTGCAGGTGTGCTCGGTTCTGGCGTCTCACCGTTTGTATTTATTGTCGCCTTTGCTTTGCTTACCAGTACCTGCGCCACCTTCACGGGTTCGAATATGGGGTCAGTATATATTTTTGCCCCCATCGCCATTGCCGCCTGTACTAGCCTTGGGCTTAACCCGACCGCTGCCGCGATTGCGGTGGTGATTTCTGGCTGGAATGGCGGCTATATGCCTATTGACGGAATGCCAGCCATGATCCTCGGAATGGGGAAATACAAACTTCCCGAATTCTGGGTGTTCTCTGTACCAATGTATCTCATCCGCATTCTGGCGCTTTGTGCAGGCGCTGTTTTTATCTTCCCAATGTAATCTCAGACAAAAAAAGCGGCAGAGAAGATCCCTGCCGCTTTTTATTGTTGGATGCGACGCTGCCGCGTCGCATCAGACATAAAGCAGATTACTTTTTGATTTCATACAGCGGTGTTTGACCCGCCACAACATGGCCCTGAGCTTTAATGATAAGGCCGCTGAAATCGTCGATATTGCTGCAAACCACCGGGCTAATCATCGAGCGAGCGTTAGCGTTCAGGTAATCCAGATCCATTTCCAGAATCGGTTGCCCTGCGCTTACCTGCGCGCCCTCTTCCACCAGACGTTTAAAGCCTTTACCTTCCAGCGCTACGGTGTCGATACCCATATGGACGACGATCTCCGCGCCTTTTTCGGTTTCCAGACAGAATGCGTGGTTGGTGTTGAAGATTTTCACGATTGTTCCTGCGGCTGGTGATACGACGATTTTATCTGTCGGTTTCACCGCCACACCGTCACCCACCGCTTTGCTGGCGAATGCTTCGTCAGGAACCTGATCCAGTGCCACAACATCCCCGGTAATCGGCGATACCAGCTCCGCGATAGATACCGCGTTTGGTACAGCCTGCGGTTTTGCTACAGGAGCGGCAGTTGCCGGAGTTGCTTCAGCTGACGCAGCGGCTACCGGACCACGGGCAACGACTTTCTTCATCGCATCGCCGATGGATTCTGCTTTCGCGCCAACAATCACCTGAATAGTCTGTTTGTTCAGTTTCACTACCCCAGAAGCACCCAGACGTTTACACATCGCATCGTTGACGCGAGCTGAGTCAACCACGGTAAGGCGCAGACGAGTAATACAGGCGTCAATGGCTTTCAGGTTGTCAGTACCGCCAACCGCAGCAATATAGTTGGTTGCCAGTTGATTGAGACCTTCTTCAGTATTGCTGTTAGCCTCTTCAGTAACGATCTCGTCTTCTTTATCTTCACGACCCGGCGTTTTCAGGTTGAACATGCGGATAACCAAACTGAACACCACGAAGTAGATAGCGAAGAAGACAACCCCCATCACCAGCAGCATCCAGACGTTCTGGCTGGCGGCCGGCAGATTATACATCAACGCGTAGTCGATAGCCCCCGCAGAGAAAGAGAAGCCGGCATGGATACCCAGCAACGTTGCCACAAACAGGCTGATACCGGTCAGCAGTGCGTGCAGGAGGTACAGCAGCGGTGCAAGGAACATGAACAGGAATTCCAGCGGCTCAGTCACACCGGTCAGGAACGCAGTAACAGCAACAGAAAGCAGCATCCCGCCAACCATCGGACGACGCTCTTTCGGTGCTGCGAAGTACATCGCCAGCGCCGCACCCGGCAGACCGAACATCATAATCGGGAAGAAGCCGGACATGAACATCCCCGCGGTGCCGTCACCGGCATAGAAGCGGTTGATATCACCGTGGAAAACCGTTCCCGCCGCGTTGGTGAATTCACCAATCTGGAACCAGGCGATGGTGTTCAGCACCTGATGCAGACCGGTTGGGATCAGCAGACGGTTGATGAAACCAAAGATACCGGAACCCAGCGCGCCCGCAGAAACGATCCACTCGCCGCCTGCATGGATAGCGTGCTGTACCGGCGGCCAGACGTAACCAAAAATGGCCGCCAGCACCAGACAGAAGAAGCCGGTGGCGATCGGCACAAAGCGTTTGCCGCCGAAGAAGCTCAGGAAGTCCGGCAGTTTAATATCGGACCAACGGTTATAGGCTGCGCCACCAACCAGACCGGTAATGATACCCGCCAGTACACCCATGTTAATTTCTGGGTTGATGGTCACCATCGCTTTGGTTAACACAAAGTAACCTACCGCACCCGCCAGTGCCGCCGCACCTGCGCTGTCTTTCGACCAGCTGGATGCCACGCCGATGGCGAAGATTAATGCGAGGTTATCAAAAATCGCACCGCCCGCCTGGGCAATAAACGCAACGTTAAGTAAATCTGGCTGACCGAATCGCAGCAACAGCGCCGCCACCGGCAGCACCGCGATAGGGAGCTGTAACGCCCTACCGAGTCGCTGGAAAAAACCTAAAATATTCATCTTATTCCCCCTACGAGAACCCTATTTGGCTCGTTTAAAGCCGTATTTTTATTTTGCTGCAAATTGTACTGCCGATGTTCTGTAATCAGATTGTTAGATCATCTGCTACAGAGTGTGTGAAAATTTAATTCGTATCGCAAATTAAACGCGTGTCTTTTGTGAGTTTTGTCACCAAATATCGTTATCATCACTCCCTTTTACTGGCTAAACCAGAAAACTTATTTTATCATTCAAAAAATCAGGTCGGATTGACGCCTGTCTGCGCAAATCCAGGTTACGCTTAAAGATGCCTAATCCGCCAACGGCTTACATTTTACTTATTGAGGTGAATAATGAGACTGATCCCCCTGACTACCGCTGAACAGGTCGGCAAATGGGCTGCTCGCCATATCGTCAATCGTATCAATGCGTTCAAACCGACTGCCGATCGTCCGTTTGTACTGGGCCTGCCGACTGGCGGCACGCCGATGACCACCTATAAAGCGTTAGTCGAAATGCATAAAGCAGGCCAGGTCAGCTTTAAGCACGTTGTCACCTTCAACATGGACGAATATGTCGGTCTGCCGAAAGAGCATCCGGAAAGCTACTACAGCTTTATGCACCGTAATTTCTTCGATCACGTTGATATTCCAGCAGAAAATATCAACCTTCTCAACGGCAACGCCCCGGATATCGAAGCCGAATGCCGCCAGTATGAAGAAAAAATCCGTTCTTACGGAAAAATTCATCTGTTTATGGGCGGTGTAGGTAACGACGGTCATATTGCATTTAACGAACCGGCGTCTTCTCTGGCTTCTCGTACTCGTATCAAAACCCTGACTCATGACACTCGCGTCGCGAACTCTCGTTTCTTTGATAACGATGTTAATCAGGTGCCAAAATATGCCCTGACTGTCGGTGTTGGTACATTGCTGGATGCCGAAGAAGTGATGATTCTGGTGCTGGGTAGTCAGAAAGCACTGGCACTGCAGGCCGCCGTTGAAGGTTGCGTGAACCACATGTGGACCATCAGTTGTCTGCAACTGCATCCAAAAGCGATCATGGTGTGCGATGAACCTTCCACCATGGAGCTGAAAGTTAAGACTTTAAGATATTTCAATGAATTAGAAGCAGAAAATATCAAGGGTCTGTAATTGTTATCCCTGCCCTGGCTCCTTGCTCAGGGCATTATTTTTTAAAATCGGGGGTCAGAATGTATGCATTAACCCAGGGCCGGATCTTTACCGGCCACGAATTTCTTGATGACCACGCGGTTGTTATCGCTGATGGCCTGATTAAAAGCGTCTGTCCGGTAGCGGAACTGCCGCCAGAGATCGAACAACGTTCACTGAACGGGGCCATTCTCTCCCCCGGTTTTATCGATGTGCAGTTAAACGGCTGCGGCGGCGTACAGTTTAACGACACCGCTGAAGCGGTCAGCGTGGAAACGCTGGAAATCATGCAGAAAGCCAATGAGAAATCAGGCTGTACTAACTATCTGCCGACGCTTATCACCACCAGCGATGAGCTGATGAAACAGGGCGTGCGCGTTATGCGCGAGTACCTGGCAAAACATCCGAACCAGGCGTTAGGTCTGCATCTGGAAGGTCCGTGGCTGAATCTGGTAAAAAAAGGCACCCATAATCCGAATTTTGTGCGTAAGCCTGATGCCGCGCTGGTCGATTTCCTGTGTGAGAACGCCGACGTGATTACCAAAGTGACTCTGGCACCGGAAATGGTTCCAGCGGAAGTCATCAGCAAACTGGCAAATGCCGGGATTGTGGTTTCTGCTGGTCACTCCAACGCGACGTTGAAAGAAGCGAAAGCCGGTTTCCGCGCGGGGATTACCTTTGCCACCCATCTGTACAACGCGATGCCGTATATTACCGGTCGTGAACCGGGCCTGGCGGGCGCGATCCTCGACGAAGCTGACATTTATTGCGGTATTATTGCTGATGGCCTGCATGTTGATTACGCCAACATTCGTAACGCTAAACGTCTGAAAGGCGACAAATTGTGTCTGGTTACCGATGCCACCGCGCCAGCAGGTGCCAACATTGAACAGTTCATTTTTGCGGGTAAAACAATATACTACCGTAACGGACTTTGTGTGGATGAGAACGGTACGTTAAGCGGTTCATCCTTAACCATGATTGAAGGCGTGCGTAATCTGGTCGAACATTGTGGTATCGCACTGGATGAAGTGCTGCGTATGGCGACGCTCTATCCGGCACGTGCGATTGGCGTAGAGAAACGTCTCGGCACGCTCGCCGCAGGTAAAGTAGCCAACCTGACTGCATTCACACCTGATTTTAAAATCACCAGGACCATCGTTAACGGTAACGAGGTCGTAACTCAATAAGAGAAAGTATGACACCAGGCGGACAAGCTCAGATAGGTAATGTTGATCTCGTAAAACAGCTTAACAGCGCGGCAGTTTATCGCCTGATTGACCAGTACGGGCCAATCTCGCGGATTCAGATTGCCGAGCAAAGTCAGCTTGCCCCCGCCAGCGTAACCAAAATTACGCGTCAGCTTATCGAACGCGGGCTGATCAAAGAAGTTGATCAGCAGGCCTCCACCGGGGGCCGCCGCGCTATCTCCATCGTCACCGAAACCCGCAATTTCCACGCAATCGGCGTACGGCTTGGTCGTCACGACGCCACCATCACCTTGTTTGATCTCAGCAGCAAAGTGCTGGCAGAAGAACATTACCCGCTCCCGGAACGTACCCAGCAGACGCTGGAACATGCCCTGCTGAATGCCATTGCTCAGTTTATTGATAGCTACCAGCGCAAGCTACGCGAGCTGATCGCGATTTCGGTGATCCTGCCAGGGCTTGTAGACCCGGACAGCGGCAAAATTCATTACATGCCGCATATTCAGGTAGAAAACTGGGGGCTGGTTGAAGCACTGGAAGAGCGTTTTAAAGTGACCTGTTTTGTCGGCCACGATATCCGCAGTCTGGCGCTGGCAGAGCACTACTTCGGTGCAAGTCAGGATTGCGAAGACTCCATTCTGGTGCGTGTCCATCGCGGAACCGGGGCCGGGATTATCTCTAACGGGCGAATTTTTATCGGGCGCAACGGCAACGTCGGTGAAATTGGCCATATTCAGGTCGAACCGCTGGGTGAACGCTGCCACTGCGGCAACTTTGGCTGCCTGGAAACTATCGCCGCCAATGCTGCCATTGAACAACGGGTGTTGAATCTGTTAAAGCAGGGCTACCAGAGCCGTGTGCCTCTGGACGACTGCACCATCAAAACTATCTGCAAAGCCGCGAACAAAGGCGATAGCCTGGCCTCGGAAGTGATTGAATATGTCGGTCGTCATCTGGGTAAAACCATCGCCATTGCTATCAACTTATTTAATCCGCAAAAAATTGTTATTGCTGGAGAAATCACCGAAGCCGATAAAGTGCTGCTCCCTGCTATTGAAAGCTGCATTAATACCCAGGCGCTGAAGGCGTTTCGTACTAATCTACCGGTGGTACGTTCTGAGTTGGATCACCGCTCGGCAATCGGCGCTTTTGCGCTGGTAAAACGCGCCATGCTCAACGGTATTTTGCTCCAGCATTTGCTGGAAAATTAATGTGCTTTTATAGTGGCGCTTATTGTTGTCAATATTCTGGGTAGTCCATGACCATTAAAAATGTAATTTGCGATATCGACGGCGTGCTGATGCACGATAACGTCGCCGTACCGGGTGCAGCGGAATTTTTGCACGGGATTATGGATAAAGGCCTGCCGCTGGTGTTGCTGACCAACTATCCTTCGCAGACCGGGCAAGATCTGGCGAATCGCTTTGCCACTGCCGGTGTCGATGTACCGGATAGCGTGTTTTATACCTCCGCGATGGCGACCGCCGATTTCCTGCGTCGCCAGGAAGGCAAGAAAGCGTATGTGGTGGGCGAAGGCGCACTGATTCATGAACTGTACAAAGCCGGTTTCACTATTACCGATGTGAACCCTGATTTTGTGATTGTTGGCGAAACGCGTTCCTACAACTGGGACATGATGCATAAAGCAGCCTATTTCGTCGCTAACGGTGCACGCTTTATCGCCACCAACCCGGATACCCACGGGCGCGGTTTTTATCCGGCCTGTGGCGCGCTGTGTGCGGGGATCGAGAAAATCTCCGGACGTAAACCGTTCTATGTTGGTAAGCCGAGTCCGTGGATAATCCGCGCGGCATTAAACAAAATGCAGGCGCATTCGGAAGAAACGGTGATTGTCGGCGATAACTTGCGTACCGATATTCTGGCGGGCTTCCAGGCCGGTCTGGAGACGATTCTGGTGCTTTCTGGTGTTTCGTCACTCGACGATATCGACAGTATGCCGTTCCGCCCAAGTTGGATTTACCCATCGGTCGCTGAAATCGACGTTATCTGAATAGCAACCACGCCTCAGGGCGTGGTTTCTTATTTTTACCCATCATTAAAATCACCCCATTCAATAAAACCCGTCAAAAATTATCGATCCATCAATAAATATACCCAAAAGCCCTCCCCTTTTTCATCAATCAGCAATCGCCATTACGTTTTTTATTTTTCCACTGCCAAATCGCTTGCGCACCGTGCTGCTTTGCGGCATTTTTTTAACAAGCAAACACAACACGCAGTAAACACCAGGTTAACGGAGAAGGTTATGTGTTCTATTTTTGGCGTATTCGATATCAAAACAGACGCAGTTGAGCTGCGTAAGAAAGCACTCGAGCTGTCACGCCTGATGCGTCATCGTGGCCCGGACTGGTCCGGTATTTATGCCAGCGATAACGCCATTCTCGCCCACGAACGTCTGTCAATTGTTGACGTTAACGCGGGGGCGCAACCTCTCTACAACCAACAAAAAACTCATGTGCTGGCAGTAAACGGTGAAATCTACAACCACCAGGCATTGCGCGCTGAATATGGCGATCGTTACCAGTTCCAGACCGGGTCTGACTGTGAAGTGATCCTCGCGCTGTATCAGGAAAAAGGGCCGGAATTTCTCGACGACTTGCAGGGCATGTTTGCCTTTGCCCTGTACGACAGCGAAAAAGATGCATATCTGATTGGTCGCGACCATCTGGGGATCATCCCACTGTATATGGGCTATGACGAACACGGTCAGCTGTATGTGGCCTCAGAAATGAAAGCCCTCGTGCCAGTTTGCCGCACGATTAAAGAGTTTCCGGCGGGGAGCTATTTGTGGAGTCAGGACGGCGAAATCCGTTCTTATTATCATCGCGACTGGTTCGACTACGATGCGGTGAAAGATAACGTGACCGACAAAAACGAGCTGCGTCAGGCACTGGAAGATTCCGTTAAAAGCCATCTGATGTCTGATGTGCCTTACGGTGTGCTGCTTTCTGGTGGTCTGGATTCCTCAATTATTTCCGCTATCACCAAGAAATACGCCGCCCGTCGCGTGGAAGATCAGGAACGCTCTGAAGCCTGGTGGCCGCAGTTGCACTCCTTTGCTGTAGGTCTGCCGGGCTCACCGGATCTGAAAGCAGCCCAGGAAGTGGCAAACCATCTGGGCACGGTGCATCACGAAATTCACTTCACTGTACAGGAAGGTCTGGATGCCATCCGCGACGTGATTTACCACATCGAAACTTATGATGTGACCACTATTCGCGCTTCAACACCGATGTATTTAATGTCGCGTAAGATCAAGGCGATGGGCATTAAAATGGTGCTGTCCGGTGAAGGTTCTGACGAAGTGTTTGGCGGTTATCTATACTTCCACAAAGCGCCGAACGCTAAAGAGTTGCATGAAGAGACGGTGCGTAAACTGCTGGCCCTGCATATGTATGACTGCGCGCGTGCCAACAAAGCGATGTCAGCCTGGGGCGTGGAAGCACGCGTTCCGTTCCTCGACAAAAAATTCCTTGATGTGGCGATGCGCATTAACCCACAGGATAAAATGTGCGGTAACGGCAAAATGGAAAAACACATCCTGCGTGAATGTTTTGAAGCGTATCTGCCTGCAAGCGTGGCCTGGCGGCAAAAAGAGCAGTTCTCCGATGGCGTCGGTTACAGTTGGATCGACACCCTGAAAGAAGTGGCAGCGCAGCAGGTTTCTGATCAACAGCTGGAAACTGCCCGCTTCCGCTTCCCGTTCAACACGCCGACCTCAAAAGAAGCGTATCTGTACCGGGAGATCTTTGAAGAATTGTTCCCGCTTCCGAGCGCCGCTGAGTGCGTGCCGGGCGGTCCTTCCGTCGCTTGTTCTTCCGCTAAAGCGATTGAGTGGGATGAAGCGTTCAAGAAAATGGACGATCCGTCTGGTCGCGCGGTTGGCGTTCACCAGTCGGCATATAAATAAGACGTGTAATATTGCCCCGGAGAAATCCGGGGCAATTTCAGTTACTGGGGCGCTTGTTGATTCTGATATGCAGTAAGGAAATGTTCCGGGTTTGCCACATCGATGTTTGACAACTCATTACTGTAGGCCAGTATTTCATAGATTAATTTCCCACCACTATTGTTGAATTCCGAATTTCATCCTGTATGACAAAAGAATGGCTGTAGGGTGGGGAAAAAACACAAAGTAAACAATAATTGACGAATATAGCGCCATGCTGTTCGCAACCTAACCAAACAGTCACTTTCGAGCAATTTTCCTTGAAAAAGAGGTTGACGCTGCAAGGCTCTATACGCATAATGCGCCCCGCAACGCCGATAAGGTATCGCGAAAAAAAAGATGGCTACGTAGCTCAGTTGGTTAGAGCACATCACTCATAATGATGGGGTCACAGGTTCGAATCCCGTCGTAGCCACCATCTTTTTTTTGCGGGAGTGGCGAAATTGGTAGACGCACCAGATTTAGGTTCTGGCGCCGCAAGGTGTGCGAGTTCAAGTCTCGCCTCCCGCACCATTCACCAGAAAGCGTTGTACGGATGGGGTATCGCCAAGCGGTAAGGCACCGGTTTTTGATACCGGCATTCCCTGGTTCGAATCCAGGTACCCCAGCCATATTCTTCGAATAAGCGGTTCACCGCCCGGTTATTGGGGTATCGCCAAGCGGTAAGGCACCGGTTTTTGATACCGGCATTCCCTGGTTCGAATCCAGGTACCCCAGCCATCGAAGAAACAATCTGGCTACGTAGCTCAGTTGGTTAGAGCACATCACTCATAATGATGGGGTCACAGGTTCGAATCCCGTCGTAGCCACCAAATTCTGAATGTGTCGAATATGTTCGGCAAATTCAAAAACCAATTTGTTGGGGTATCGCCAAGCGGTAAGGCACCGGATTCTGATTCCGGCATTCCGAGGTTCGAATCCTCGTACCCCAGCCAATTTATTCAAGACGCTTACCTTGTAAGTGCACCCAGTTGGGGTATCGCCAAGCGGTAAGGCACCGGATTCTGATTCCGGCATTCCGAGGTTCGAATCCTCGTACCCCAGCCACATTAAAAAAGCTCGCTTCGGCGAGCTTTTTGCTTTTCTGCGTATATTCAATGCCGAATGCGATGTTGACTCGTCTTATCCTTCAAAGTCGGATGCGACGCTGCCGCGTCTTATCCGACCTACGGTTGGCATGCATCCAGCAATGTTGTGAGGCTACAACCCTAACGCATATTTCAGCGCCTGACGTTTCAACACGCCAGCACGCTCCGCCGCCATCAAACCAAGATTACGCACAAAACGCAGCGGTGGCAGATTATTGCTGAATCCGGCATAAAACAGATCCATACCACTTTGCATCATGAAGTTATCCGCCATACGCCGCATCTGGTAACGCTTGAGCACAGGATAACTGGCCCACGCTTCGCCGTAGCTGCGGGCGTTCACCAGAACGTCAATCAGGGCATCGACATCACGATAACCAAGATTCACCCCCTGCCCCGCCAGCGGATGGATGGTATGCGCGGCATCGCCCACCAGCGCAAGCCCCGGCTGCACATACTGCAACGCATGGCGACGTATCAGCGGAAACGCGCCAGCGGCAAGCGGTATTACATACCCAAGACGCGACGGGAAATGCTTCACGATTTCCGCCTGTAGCTGCGCCATATTCATATTCTGCAACTGGCGAATGCGCGCCGGAGAGTCATACCACACCAGCGATGCCCAGTTATCAAACAACGGCAGAAACGCACGCGGTCCGTCCGGGGTAAATTGCTGCCAGGTGCTGTCGCCGGGATCGTTCTCACACTGTACGCTAATTAACATACACGACTGCGCATACTGCCAGGCATGAACGCCAATTCCCGCCATCTGTCGCACCTGCG
This sequence comes from Escherichia sp. E.sYA108, assembly GCF_011754335.1. Lineage (NCBI taxonomy): Bacteria > Pseudomonadati > Pseudomonadota > Gammaproteobacteria > Enterobacterales > Enterobacteriaceae > Escherichia > Escherichia sp. E.sYA108. Next base: position 3,564,896 of record NZ_JAAQVZ010000001.1, read on the forward strand.
AATTTGCGCCGTCGGCACCAATCACCAGCTTCGCGAGGATCGTTTCACCGCCCTTCAGTTCCAGCTCCTGAAGATCATTATGGCGATGCAGTGCAATCAGCGAGCCTGGCACACGTAACGTTACTTTCGGATGCGCTTCCAGCGCCTGCCACAACGCCTGTTGCAGGACAGTGTTTTCCACCATGTAGCCAAGCAACGGTAGCTTAAGTTCAGCGGCGTCAAACACGACATGCGCCGTTTCCCACTCCCACGTTTCCAGTCTGCGGTAAGGATGGCAACGCATAGCCTGTACTGCATCCCAGGCCCCTACCCCTTTAAGCAATGATACCGAAGCCGCGCTGATCGCCGAGATCCGCACGTCCGGCTGGCTGTCCGCAACAAACGGCGCAGGCTGGGCATGTTCAATAACCGTTACCGTAAACCCGTGCTGTGCCAGTCCCAGCGCCAGTGCGCCGCCGACCATTCCTCCGCCGACAATGGCAATTTCCGTTGGTTGATTTGTCATGGTCAATAATCCTGTTAGCAATATGCTTTAAGTTTACAGGATTTTTACCCCCAAGGGCTGATAACGCTCATACTGGTCACAACGGCAGCAAAGCATTACACTATGCGCCCTGCATTCCTGGCTACTATTTCGCAAGAGCAAGTCGATGACCAAAAAACTCCATATTAAAACCTGGGGCTGTCAGATGAACGAGTACGATTCATCGAAGATGGCCGATCTGCTGGATGCCACCCACGGCTATCAACTGACCGACGTGGCGGAAGAAGCGGATGTGCTGCTGCTGAACACCTGCTCAATCCGCGAGAAGGCTCAGGAAAAAGTCTTCCATCAGTTGGGTCGCTGGAAACTGTTAAAAGAGAAGAATCCAGACCTGATTATCGGCGTCGGCGGCTGCGTGGCATCGCAAGAAGGCGAGCACATTCGCCAGCGCGCCCACTATGTCGATATTATTTTTGGGCCGCAAACGCTGCACCGCCTGCCGGAGATGATCAACTCCGTGCGCGGCGACCGCAGCCCGGTTGTAGATATCAGCTTCCCGGAAATCGAGAAGTTTGACCGTCTGCCGGAACCGCGCGCCGAAGGGCCGACCGCGTTTGTCTCCATCATGGAAGGCTGCAATAAATATTGCACCTACTGCGTAGTGCCTTACACCCGTGGTGAAGAGGTAAGCCGTCCGTCCGACGATATTCTGTTTGAGATTGCCCAGCTTGCGGCTCAGGGCGTGCGTGAAGTTAACCTGCTCGGCCAGAACGTGAACGCCTGGCGCGGTGAGAACTACGACGGCACCACCGGATCGTTTGCCGATCTGCTGCGTCTGGTTGCGGCGATCGACGGGATCGATCGTATTCGCTTTACCACCAGCCATCCGATCGAATTCACCGACGATATCATCGAAGTGTACCGCGACACGCCGGAGCTGGTGAGCTTCCTGCATCTGCCGGTACAGAGCGGTTCCGATCGCATTCTGAACCTGATGGGACGTACCCATACGGCGCTGGAGTACAAAGCGATCATCCGTAAACTGCGTGCGGCGCGCCCGGATATTCAGATCAGCTCTGACTTCATCGTCGGCTTCCCTGGCGAAACCACCGAAGACTTCGAGAAAACGATGAAGCTGATTGCCGACGTCAATTTCGACATGAGCTACAGCTTTATCTTCTCTGCACGTCCGGGTACACCAGCCGCCGATATGGTTGATGATGTTCCGGAAGAAGAGAAGAAGCAGCGTCTGTATATTCTGCAAGAGCGCATTAATCAGCAAGCGATGGCATGGAGCCGCCGGATGCTCGGCACCACCCAGCGCATTCTGGTAGAAGGGACTTCACGTAAGAGCATCATGGAGCTTTCCGGTCGCACTGAAAATAACCGCGTGGTTAACTTCGAGGGCACACCGGATATGATCGGTAAATTCGTCGATGTAGAAATTACCGACGTCTACCCGAACTCTCTGCGCGGTAAAGTGGTGCGAACTGAAGATGAAATGGGTCTGCGCGTGGCAGAAACACCGGAATCGGTGATTGCCCGTACCCGCAAAGAAAACGACCTTGGCGTGGGTTATTATCAGCCGTAATTCTCAGGCCCGCCGTTCCGGTGGGCCTTGTTTTTTCTCTCTTTATCCCCATCTTTATCGCAATGCTTGCGCCTTTTTCCTGTGGCGTGAATAATTTCCTTATAGGCCGGTGAATGTTCAGCTTCCGGCGGCATACAGATAAGAGGAACGGTTTGAACATAGACACTCGCGAAATCACCCTGGAGCCAGCAGACAATGCGCGTCTGTTGAGCCTGTGCGGCCCGTTTGATGACAACATCAAGCAGCTCGAACGCCGTCTCGGCATCGAGATCAATCGCCGCGATAACCACTTTAAACTGACCGGCCGTCCGATTTGCGTCACCGCTGCGGCAGACATTCTGCGTAGCCTGTATGTCGATACTGCCCCGATGCGTGGTCAGATTCAGGATATCGAACCGGAACAGATCCACCTTGCGATTAAAGAAGCGCGGGTACTGGAGCAAAGCGCGGAGAGCGTGCCGGAGTACGGCAAAGCGGTCAATATCAAGACCAAACGCGGCGTAATTAAGCCGCGCACGCCAAACCAGGCGCAGTACATCGCCAATATTCTCGACCATGACATTACCTTCGGCGTTGGCCCGGCGGGTACGGGTAAAACCTACCTGGCAGTGGCTGCGGCAGTTGATGCCCTGGAGCGTCAGGAAATTCGCCGTATTCTGCTGACTCGTCCGGCGGTCGAAGCCGGTGAGAAACTGGGCTTCCTGCCTGGCGATTTAAGCCAGAAAGTAGACCCGTATCTGCGCCCGCTGTACGACGCGCTGTTTGAAATGCTGGGCTTTGAGAAAGTCGAGAAACTGATTGAGCGCAACGTTATTGAAGTCGCACCGCTGGCCTATATGCGTGGTCGTACGCTGAACGACGCGTTTATCATTCTTGATGAAAGCCAGAACACCACCATCGAACAGATGAAGATGTTCCTGACCCGTATCGGTTTTAACTCAAAAGCGGTTATCACCGGCGACGTCACACAGATCGACCTGCCGCGTAATACCAAGTCTGGTTTGCGTCATGCCATCGAAGTGCTGGCTGATGTCGAAGAGATCAGCTTTAACTTCTTCCACAGCGAAGACGTGGTTCGTCACCCGGTGGTGGCGCGTATCGTTAACGCCTATGAAGCCTGGGAAGAAGCCGAACAAAAACGTAAAGCGGCGCTGGCAGCAGAACGCAAGCGCGAAGAACAGGAACAAAAATGAGTCAGGTGATCCTCGATTTACAACTGGCATGTGAAGATAATTCCGGGTTACCGGAAGAGAGCCAGTTTCAGACATGGCTGAATGCGGTGATCCCGCAGTTTCAGGAAGAATCGGAAGTGACTATTCGCGTGGTCGATACCGCCGAAAGCCACAGTCTGAATCTGACCTATCGCGGTAAGGATAAGCCGACCAACGTGCTCTCCTTCCCGTTTGAAGTACCGCCTGGCATGGAAATGTCGCTACTGGGCGATCTGGTTATCTGCCGTCAGGTGGTTGAGAAGGAAGCTCAGGAGCAAGGCAAACCACTGGAGGCGCACTGGGCGCATATGGTGGTGCACGGCAGTCTGCATTTGTTAGGTTACGATCACATCGAAGATGACGAAGCAGAAGAAATGGAAGCCATCGAAACAGAGATTATGCTTGCTCTGGGCTATGAGGATCCGTACATTGCCGAGAAAGAATAATTTGCCAGGCATTTGACTGGCAGACGTCCCCGCCGTTGGTGATTAACGACGGCGTTTTGATTAACTAACATGAGAACCCATACGACGCCATGAGCGACGACAATTCACACAGTAGTGACACGATAAGCAACAAGAAGGGATTTTTCTCCCTGTTACTCAGCCAACTTTTCCACGGTGAACCGAAAAACCGTGACGAACTGCTGGCGCTGATCCGTGATTCCGGGCAGAACGACCTTATCGACGAAGATACGCGCGATATGCTCGAAGGGGTGATGGACATCGCAGACCAACGCGTTCGCGACATCATGATCCCCCGCTCCCAGATGATTACCCTGAAACGCAACCAGACGCTGGACGAATGCCTTGATGTCATCATTGAGTCCGCCCACTCACGTTTCCCGGTGATTAGCGAAGACAAAGATCACATTGAAGGGATTCTGATGGCGAAAGACTTGCTGCCGTTTATGCGCAGCGATGCTGAAGCCTTCAGCATGGACAAAGTGTTACGTCAGGCGGTTGTCGTTCCTGAAAGTAAGCGCGTAGACCGGATGCTGAAAGAGTTTCGCTCTCAGCGTTACCACATGGCGATCGTCATTGACGAATTCGGTGGGGTTTCCGGTCTGGTGACCATTGAAGACATCCTGGAACTGATTGTTGGTGAGATTGAAGACGAGTATGACGAAGAAGATGATATCGACTTCCGTCAGCTGAGTCGTCATACCTGGACCGTGCGCGCACTGGCTTCTATTGAAGACTTCAACGAAGCGTTCGGCACCCACTTTAGCGATGAAGAGGTTGACACTATCGGTGGTCTGGTGATGCAGGCATTTGGGCATCTTCCGGCGCGTGGCGAAACCATCGACATCGACGGTTACCAGTTCAAAGTGGCGATGGCCGACAGTCGGCGTATTATTCAGGTTCATGTCAAAATCCCGGATGACTCACCCCAGCCGAAGCTGGATGAATAAAACCGAAACTGGATAGATAACTACATGGCTTTTGCCTCATTAATTGAACGCCAGCGCATTCGCCTGCTGCTGGCGTTATTATTCGGTGCCTGCGGAACGCTGGCCTTCTCTCCTTACGACGTCTGGCCTGCGGCGATTATTTCGCTGATGGGGCTTCAGGCGTTGACCTTTAACCGCCGTCCACTCCAGTCTGCCGCTATTGGCTTTTGCTGGGGATTTGGCCTCTTTGGCAGCGGTATTAACTGGGTCTATGTCAGCATCGCGACCTTTGGCGGAATGCCTGGCCCGGTTAACATCTTCCTGGTGGTACTGCTGGCGGCGTATTTGTCGCTGTATACCGGACTGTTTGCTGGCGTGCTGTCGCGTCTGTGGCCGAAAACCACCTGGCTGCGCGTGGCGATTGCCGCCCCTGCTCTCTGGCAAGTGACCGAGTTTCTGCGCGGTTGGGTACTAACAGGCTTCCCGTGGTTACAGTTCGGCTATAGCCAGATTGATGGCCCGTTAAAAGGGCTGGCACCGATAATGGGCGTGGAAGCCATTAACTTCCTGCTGATGATGGTTAGCGGCCTGCTGGCACTGGCGTTGGTCAAACGCAACTGGCGTCCGCTGGTGGTGGCCGTCGTGCTGTTTGCCCTTCCCTTCCCGCTGCGTTACATCCAGTGGTTTACCCCGCAACCGGAAAAAACTATTCAGGTTTCGATGGTTCAGGGCGATATTCCGCAATCGCTGAAATGGGACGGAGACCAGCTACTTAATACGCTGAAGATTTACTACAACGCAACGGCACCGCTGATGGGCAAATCATCGTTGATTATCTGGCCGGAGTCGGCGATAACCGATCTGGAAATTAATCAGCAACCGTTCCTCAAAGCTCTGGACGGTGAGTTGCGCGATAAAGGTAGCTCGCTGGTCACCGGGATTGTCGACGCGCGTCTCAATAAACAGAACCGCTACGATACCTACAACACCATCATCACACTGGGTAAAGGCGCACCGTACAGCTATGAATCAGCCGATCGCTATAACAAAAACCATCTGGTGCCGTTTGGCGAGTTTGTCCCACTGGAGTCGATACTGCGTCCGTTAGCACCGTTCTTTGATTTGCCGATGTCTTCATTCAGCCGCGGACCATATATTCAGCCACCGCTGTCGTTGAATGGCATTCAACTTACTGCGGCCATTTGCTACGAAATCATTCTCGGCGAGCAAGTGCGCGATAACTTCCGCCCGGATACCGACTATCTGCTGACTATCTCCAACGATGCGTGGTTTGGTAAGTCTATTGGTCCATGGCAGCACTTCCAGATGGCGCGAATGCGTGCGCTGGAGCTGGCGCGCCCACTGTTGCGCAGCACCAACAACGGCATTACGGCGGTGATTGGCCCGCAGGGTGAGATTCAGGCGATGATCCCGCAGTTCACCCGCGAGGTGTTGACCACTAACGTGACACCAACCACCGGACTCACACCGTACGCACGAACCGGCAACTGGCCGCTGTGGGTGCTGACGGCGCTGTTTGGTTTTGCCGCTGTACTGATGAGTCTGCGAGCACGTAAACATTAATGTGCCTGATGTATCCGGCATGAACAAAACATACTTTCTCATTGAGTTGTGGGGCATGATTATCATGCCCTTTTTTCTTACGGTTCAGGGATACAAGCCACATCGCCATATTGGGGATGACGAATAATTGCCTGCGGATCAAGTGAACTTTCTCTGTCCAATTGTATTAGCCCGTTCTTCGCCATAACAAATATCTTTCTACCATCCGCTGAAAAACGAAGATTATTAACGTAGCTGGCAGGATAAACGCCAATAATCTGCCCGGCATTAATATTGAGCAGGATGACATAACCTTGCAGGCCATATGACACCAACGCTAAATACTGACCGTCCGGGCTAATACCCTCAACGGAATAAACGCTCCTGCTACACCATTGCGTCATAATGCTGGCTTGTTGATCCTCAGCTCTTATACGTGAAATCCCCTGGCTATCGGCAAAAATAATCTCACCATTTTTTGGTCGGAATCCCATCGCAGAAACGACACCACGCGCATTACCTGCGGGAAAGTCTTCTTTCTGATGCGTGATGGTATTGATCCGCACGATGTTACCTCTGCCTGCTCCCGGAACCAGTAATGTTTTTTCATCCGGGGAAAGTGCCATAACCCAGGCGCCTGGTTTACCGCTCATCCCCGTCCCGTCGTATTTCTCCAGCGGGATATCCGCCACATGCTGATAAGCCACCAGATCAATCGCTGACACACTATTACTGGTGCGATTCATCACCCAGGCTTTTGTGCCATCACGCGAGAGGATAAAGCTGTCAGGATGTGCGCCGGTGGTAATCGACTGAATAATCTCCCCCGTCGCCACGTTAATGACCGATAACGCATTCGCTTCAAATGAAGTCGCATAAATCAACTTTTCATCCAGGCTTAATGCCAGCGATCTGACGCCCTGATCTTTACAGCCACCACAATGTTTGACTGACTTTTCTTTCGCTATGGGCGCTGTAAAGGTATGCAGGATTTTCTTTTGTCCGAGGTCGAAAACAACAATGCTGTTCGTGTTTTCAATTGCGGCATACAACGTATTACCATCCCGACTGATCGCCATATCATGGATATCGGCAATCTCAGCGAGTAAATCACCACTGGCCTGCTCACGACTTACCGGAGCGGATAATGTTTCCCTGAGGGCGTTGCGCTCCTCCACTAACTGCTGCTTTTTTTGTCGTCGCTCTTGTTCAATCTCCTGCGGATAAAACGCTTCACGCAGGCTTTGCCTGACCTGTAAAACTGATTCATCAATCTGCTGCTGCACAAACCAGATAGTCCCGGTCAGAAGAAGAGTGACCGCAACAACAATCCCGCCTTCCGTAACGAGCCGATTTTGCCCAACTAAACGCGCACTCAGCCAACCCAACGCGCCCCCCGCAATCAGGCCGCCAATGTGGCAAGCGTTATCTATTCCTGTTTGCCGGGTACCATACAACAGTGTCAGCGCCACCATACCCAACAGAGGAAATACTCGCCGCTGGTTTTTATGGTGTGTGCCCGCACCTGAAGCAAGCTGTGTTGCTATCGCAGCGCCCGCTATTCCCATAATTGCCCCGGATGCCCCAACGCTGATGACTATCTGCTCACTTTCGCGTAACGCATAACAGGCGCTGATCAGCCCACCAAAGATGCCGGAGAATAACCAGATAATCAGGAGTCGCCATTTCCCCAGTATCCGTTCCGCTACTGTCCCCACCGCCAGGAGTGCAAACATATTCATCAGCAAATGGGAAAAACTACTGTGCAGAAAAACACTGCTCAATAAGCGCCAGGATTCATCCGACAACGTGAGAGAAGCAACGTTAGCGCCGAGATGGATGAGTGCGGATTGATCGACTTCTTCGTAACTCATCCATTGTGCGAGGTAACAAAATATCCCAACACAGAGCGCAAAAAGGATCAGGGTTATTGCGGGTAATTGAACATTTAACGGCTTAACCGAAGATGCAGACATAAGGTGATTCTTCCTTGAAAAGACTAGTAAAAAGCATTTTCCCGTGTGTAGTTATCATCCCGGCAAACGTCCCACACCGAAAAGTTAACACTGTCCGAAATATGACTTTTTCAAACTGAAATTACAATCGTAATTAATTCACCCCTAAGTATTTTTTGGCATGTAAGTTGCTTTATTTACTGTGTAAGCAATGAAATCAGCCGCAACGCAAACGGGTTGCACCACCACAAATCAGCGGTAGCACCAAAAAGGTGCGGTTTAAGAATTTTGCTTCGGAATGGTGCGGCGCACCTCGCAAAAATAAACAATAAAACAGCAATATCTTTACATTTATCCAAACTAAATGTTACCTAACAAACACAACACTGCACAATAAAGTCGCAGATGATAACAACACAAACACTCACAACGGGTATCCATGCGTTTTTAACGCAGAAGATAAAGGAGTTGGATATGCAATTACGTAAACCTGCCACAGCAATCCTGGCCCTGGCGCTTTCCGCAGGACTGGCACAGGCAGATGACGCCGCCCCGGCAGCAGGCAGCACGCTGGACAAAATCGCCAAAAACGGCGTGATTGTCGTCGGTCACCGTGAATCTTCAGTACCTTTCTCTTATTACGACAATCAGCAAAAAGTGGTGGGCTACTCGCAGGATTACTCCAACGCCATTGTTGAAGCAGTGAAAAAGAAACTCAACAAACCAGACTTACAGGTGAAATTGATTCCGATCACCTCACAAAACCGTATTCCACTGCTGCAAAACGGCACTTTCGATTTTGAATGCGGTTCTACCACCAACAATGCCGAACGCCAAAAACAGGCGGCTTTCTCTGACACTATTTTCGTGGTCGGTACGCGCCTGCTGACCAAAAAGGGCGGCGATATCAAAGATTTTGCCGACCTGAAAGGCAAAGCCGTAGTCGTCACTTCCGGCACCACCTCTGAAGTTTTGCTCAACAAACTGAATGAAGAGCAAAAAATGAATATGCGAATTATCAGCGCCAAAGATCACGGTGACTCTTTCCGTACCCTGGAAAGCGGTCGTGCCGTTGCCTTTATGATGGATGATGCTCTGCTGGCTGGTGAACGTGCGAAAGCGAAGAAACCAGACAACTGGGAAATCGTCGGCAAGCCGCAGTCTCAGGAAGCCTACGGTTGCATGTTGCGTAAAGACGATCCGCAGTTCAAAAAGCTGATGGATGACACCATCGCTCAGGTGCAGACCTCCGGTGAAGCGGAAAAATGGTTTGATAAGTGGTTCAAAAATCCAATTCCGCCGAAAAACCTGAACATGAATTTCGAACTGTCAGACGAAATGAAAGCACTGTTCAAAGAACCGAATGACAAGGCACTGAACTAATTACAAGAACCAGGGGCGGAAATTCCAGCCCTCTCGATTGTTACGTAGCACGGACAGACTATACGCCTGGTGGTCGTTCCCCATCGGGCCAGAAAACCGCAATACGCTGGGTAACAATCTTCGAGGGTAGCAGTTAACGCTGCTACCCTCTTTTTTCTGGAGTAGATTTATGTCTATAGACTGGAACTGGGGTATTTTTTTACAACAAGCCCCGTTCGGCAACACCACCTATCTTGGTTGGATCTGGAGTGGCTTTCAGGTGACGATCGCTTTGTCGATCTGCGCCTGGATTATCGCTTTCCTCGTCGGTTCATTTTTCGGCATTTTACGTACCGTTCCAAACCGTTTTCTCTCCGGTCTGGGTACGTTGTATGTCGAACTGTTCCGCAACGTGCCGTTGATTGTGCAATTCTTTACCTGGTACCTGGTGATCCCGGAGCTGCTGCCAGAGAAAATCGGCATGTGGTTTAAGGCCGAGCTGGACCCTAATATTCAATTTTTCCTTTCATCCATGCTCTGCCTGGGGCTGTTTACCGCCGCCCGTGTTTGCGAACAGGTACGCGCCGCTATTCAGTCGCTGCCGCGTGGGCAAAAAAATGCCGCGCTGGCGATGGGTCTGACGCTACCGCAGGCTTACCGCTACGTACTGCTGCCTAATGCTTATCGCGTTATCGTCCCGCCGATGACCTCCGAGATGATGAACCTGGTGAAAAACTCGGCCATCGCCTCGACTATCGGTCTGGTGGATATGGCGGCGCAGGCGGGTAAATTGCTCGATTACTCGGCCCACGCCTGGGAGTCGTTTACCGCCATCACGCTGGCGTATGTATTGATTAACGCTTTTATCATGCTGGTGATGACGCTGGTTGAACGTAAAGTTCGCCTGCCCGGCAACATGGGGGGCAAATAATGTACGAGTTTGACTGGAGTTCCATTGTTCCTTCCCTGCCATATCTGCTCGACGGGCTGGTGATCACGCTGAAAATCACCGTCACGGCAGTGGTGATTGGTATTTTGTGGGGCACCATGCTGGCGGTGATGCGCTTGTCCAGCTTTGCGCCCGTAGCGTGGTTTGCCAAAGCCTACGTTAACGTATTCCGCTCGATTCCTTTAGTTATGGTTTTGCTGTGGTTTTACCTGATCGTACCGGGTTTTCTGCAAAACGTGCTGGGATTATCACCCAAAAATGATATCCGTTTAATTTCGGCGATGGTGGCGTTTTCGATGTTTGAAGCGGCCTACTATTCAGAGATTATCCGTGCTGGTATTCAAAGTATTTCTCGTGGTCAGTCGAGCGCCGCGCTGGCGTTGGGAATGACTCACTGGCAGTCGATGAAACTGATTATTCTGCCGCAGGCGTTCCGCGCGATGGTGCCGCTGTTGCTCACTCAGGGCATCGTACTGTTTCAGGATACCTCACTGGTGTATGTGTTATCTCTGGCCGATTTCTTCCGTACCGCCTCAACCATTGGTGAGCGTGATGGTACGCAGGTTGAGATGATCCTGTTTGCCGGATTTGTTTATTTCGTTATTAGCCTTAGCGCGTCGTTGTTGGTCAGCTACTTGAAAAGAAGGACAGCATAATGATTACCCTGAAAAATGTTTCAAAATGGTATGGTCACTTTCAGGTGCTGACCGACTGCTCAACCGAAGTGAAAAAAGGCGAAGTTGTGGTGGTTTGCGGCCCGTCTGGTTCCGGTAAATCAACGCTGATTAAAACAGTCAACGGCCTCGAACCGGTGCAGCAAGGTGAAATCACCGTCGATGGCATCGTGGTTAACGACAAGAAAACCGATCTGGCGAAACTGCGTTCCCGCGTCGGGATGGTGTTTCAGCATTTCGAGCTGTTCCCCCATCTGTCGATTATCGAAAACCTGACCCTGGCGCAGGTGAAAGTGCTTAAACGCAATAAAGCGCCGGCTCGTGAAAAAGCATTGAAATTGCTGGAGCGCGTCGGGCTTTCCGCACATGCCAATAAGTTTCCGGCGCAGCTTTCCGGCGGTCAGCAGCAGCGTGTGGCGATCGCTCGCGCATTGTGCATGGATCCTATTGCCATGCTGTTCGACGAACCAACGTCGGCGCTGGATCCGGAGATGATCAACGAAGTGCTGGACGTGATGGTCGAACTGGCGAACGAAGGAATGACGATGATGGTGGTGACCCACGAAATGGGCTTTGCCCGTAAAGTGGCGAATCGGGTGATCTTTATGGACGAGGGTAAAATTATCGAAGACTCGCCGAAAGGCGCTTTCTTCGATAATCCAAAATCGGACCGCGCAAAAGACTTCCTCGCAAAAATCCTGCATTAATCACTCTGGCGCGCATACTCAATTGCGCGCCATCTCACGCTTTCTCGTTTCGTCCCTCGTATCTGTTACATCCCGGCGTTACCCTTGTCGCAAAGAAACACACAACAAGGAGCAACAATGGCACTGCCAATTCTGTTAGATTGCGACCCAGGTCATGACGACGCTATCGCAATAGTTCTCGCCCTCGCCTCACCAGAGCTTGATGTCAAAGCAATTACGTCTTCCGCCGGAAACCAGACACCAGAAAAAACCTTACGCAATGTTCTGCGTATGCTGACCTTGCTTAATCGCACCGATATTCCGGTAGCAAGCGGTGCGGTAAAACCGTTAATGCGTAATTTGATTATTGCGGACAACGTGCACGGCGAAAGCGGTCTCGACGGCCCGGCATTACCGGAACCGACGTTCGCACCGCAAAACTGTACGGCGGTGGAGCTGATGGCGAAAACGCTGCGTGAAAGTGAGGAACCTGTCACCATTGTTTCTACCGGACCGCAAACTAACGTTGCCTTGCTGCTCAATAGCCACCCGGAACTGCATAGCAAAATTGCCCGTATCGTGATTATGGGCGGCGCAATGGGGCTTGGTAACTGGACGCCTGCGGCTGAATTTAATATTTACGTTGACCCGGAAGCGGCAGAAATTGTCTTCCAGTCAGGAATTCCGGTGGTGATGGCCGGTCTGGATGTTACTCACAAAGCACAAATCCACGTTGAAGACACTGAGCGTTTCCGCGCGATTGGCAACCCTGTTTCAACCATTGTTGCCGAACTGCTGGATTTCTTCCTCGAATATCACAAAGACGAAAAATGGGGCTTTGTCGGCGCACCACTGCATGACCCATGCACCATCGCCTGGCTGTTGAAACCGGAGTTGTTTACCACTGTTGAGCGCTGGGTTGGCGTGGAAACACAAGGGAAATATACCCAGGGTATGACAGTTGTTGATTATTATTATCTGACTGGCAATAAACCGAATGCCACCGTAATGGTCGATGTTGATCGTCAGGGCTTTGTTGATTTACTAGCTGATCGTCTGAAATTTTACGCTTAATCACTCGCCGGATGACATCACGCCATCCGGCGCCACTCATTTCATTACGGCTCGAACGGGCGTCTCTGGAACTGATCATGACCACATTTCGGGCATAGCGTCAGCACTTCCGGTGTATAGATCGGGAGATGGAAGTGACATTTCTCGCAGACCAGATTTCCCAGCCCTACCACTTCTCCGCTGTGATAAACCCCGTGATGATTGAGGTCCTGGAAAACTTCGCGCCATTCAAGCTGCGTTTTATCGGTGATGTCTGCCAGCTCCTGCCACAAGCTTTCTTTAATCACCCGCATAAAGACGCTGTCAGACTCTTCTTTCAGGCTCTCTTCATAGCTCATGGCGAACTCTTCCAGGTCACGTCTGACAGCTCGCGTCAGCTCATCGACCTCGGTTCGCGTTAACTCCCCTGTTTTTATTACGCGCTCGCGCGCCTGTTCCACCAGTGCGTCGATATCACGTTCGCCATTGCGCAGGCGTTCGCTCAGTGACGCGACCAGTTCACGGTAATATTGAGCAACCTTGTTCATCGTTTCATCTCCCGGGTCGTTAACTGACTATAATAATAGACGTTCTTTGTTCCTTGCTTTGCTAATACGCCCACAAACTCTGTAAATTAATGTATGAATAATCCGGGCATCATTTCAACGTCGAGTGCGCGAAAGGCTGTTTTGACGCGGGCGTTTGGGCTATGCTATGCGGATCTGAAAAACCACATCAACGCTACATTTGTAGCCGTATTGAAAACAGGACCACTGGCTGCCATGCAAGAGCAATACCGCCCGGAAGAGATAGAATCCAAAGTACAGCTTCACTGGGATGAGAAGCGCACATTTGAAGTAACCGAAGACGAGAGCAAAGAGAAGTATTACTGCCTGTCTATGCTTCCCTATCCTTCTGGTCGACTACACATGGGCCACGTTCGCAACTACACCATCGGTGACGTGATCGCCCGCTACCAGCGCATGCTGGGCAAAAACGTCCTGCAGCCAATCGGCTGGGACGCATTTGGTCTGCCTGCGGAAGGCGCGGCGGTGAAAAACAACACCGCGCCAGCACCGTGGACGTACGACAACATCGCGTATATGAAAAACCAGCTCAAAATGCTGGGCTTTGGTTATGACTGGAGCCGCGAGCTGGCGACCTGTACGCCGGAATACTACCGTTGGGAACAGAAATTCTTCACCGAACTGTATAAAAAAGGCCTGGTATATAAGAAGACTTCTGCGGTCAACTGGTGCCCGAACGACCAGACCGTACTGGCGAACGAACAAGTTATCGACGGCTGCTGCTGGCGCTGCGATACCAAAGTTGAGCGTAAAGAGATCCCGCAGTGGTTTATCAAAATCACTGCTTACGCTGACGAGCTGCTCAACGATCTGGATAAACTGGATCACTGGCCAGACACCGTTAAAACAATGCAGCGTAACTGGATCGGTCGTTCCGAAGGCGTGGAAATCACCTTCAACGTTAACGACTATGACAACACGCTGACCGTTTACACTACCCGCCCGGACACCTTTATGGGTTGTACCTACCTGGCGGTGGCTGCGGGTCATCCGCTGGCACAGAAAGCGGCGGAAAATAATCCTGAACTGGCCGCCTTTATTGACGAATGCCGTAACACCAAAGTTGCCGAAGCTGAAATGGCGACGATGGAGAAAAAAGGCGTCGATACTGGCTTTAAAGCGGTTCACCCATTAACGGGCGAAGAAATTCCCGTTTGGGCAGCAAACTTCGTATTGATGGAATACGGCACGGGCGCAGTTATGGCAGTTCCGGGTCACGACCAGCGCGACTACGAGTTTGCCTCTAAATACGGCCTGAACATCAAACCGGTTATCCTGGCAGCTGACGGCTCTGAGCCAGATCTTTCTCAGCAAGCCCTGACTGAAAAAGGCGTGCTGTTCAACTCTGGCGAGTTTAATGGTCTTGACCATGAAGCGGCCTTCAACGCCATCGCCGATAAACTGACTGCGATGGGCGTTGGCGAGCGTAAAGTGAACTACCGCCTGCGCGACTGGGGTGTTTCTCGTCAGCGTTACTGGGGCGCGCCGATTCCGATGGTGACGCTGGAAGACGGTACCGTAATGCCGACCCCGGACGACCAGCTGCCGGTGATCCTGCCGGAAGATGTGGTGATGGACGGCATTACCAGCCCGATTAAAGCAGATCCGGAATGGGCAAAAACTACCGTTAACGGTATGCCAGCACTGCGTGAAACCGACACTTTCGACACCTTTATGGAGTCCTCCTGGTACTATGCGCGCTACACTTGCCCGGAGTACAAAGAAGGTATGCTGGATTCCAAAGCGGCTAACTACTGGCTGCCGGTGGATATTTACATTGGTGGTATCGAACACGCCATTATGCACCTGCTCTACTTCCGCTTCTTCCACAAACTGATGCGTGATGCAGGCATGGTGAACTCTGACGAACCAGCGAAACAGTTGCTGTGTCAGGGTATGGTGCTGGCAGATGCCTTCTACTATGTTGGTGAAAACGGCGAACGTAACTGGGTTTCCCCGGTTGATGCTATCGTTGAACGTGACGAGAAAGGCCGTATCGTGAAAGCGAAAGATGCGGCAGGCCATGAACTGGTTTATACCGGCATGAGCAAAATGTCCAAGTCGAAGAACAACGGTATCGACCCGCAGGTGATGGTTGAACGTTACGGCGCGGACACCGTTCGTCTGTTTATGATGTTTGCTTCTCCGGCTGATATGACTCTCGAATGGCAGGAATCCGGCGTGGAAGGGGCTAACCGCTTCCTGAAACGTGTCTGGAAACTGGTGTACGAGCACACAGCAAAAGGTGATGTTGCGGCACTGAACGTCGATGCGCTGACTGAAGATCAGAAAGCGCTGCGTCGCGATGTGCATAAAACTATCGCTAAAGTAACCGATGATATCGGCCGTCGTCAGACCTTCAACACCGCAATTGCGGCGATTATGGAGCTGATGAACAAACTGGCGAAAGCACCGACCGATGGCGAGCAGGATCGCGCCCTGATGCAGGAAGCGCTGCTGGCGGTAGTCCGTATGCTTAACCCGTTCACCCCGCACATCTGCTTCACGCTGTGGCAGGAACTGAAAGGCGAAGGCGATATCGACAACGCGCCGTGGCCGGTTGCTGACGAAAAAGCGATGGTGGAAGACTCCACGCTGGTCGTGGTGCAGGTTAACGGTAAAGTCCGTGCAAAAATCACCGTTCCGGTGGACGCAACGGAAGAACAGGTTCGCGAACGTGCTGGCCAGGAACATCTGGTAGCAAAATATCTTGATGGCGTTACTGTACGTAAAGTGATTTACGTACCCGGTAAACTCCTCAATCTGGTCGTTGGCTAAGCGCGGGAGGAAGCGTGCGATATCTGGCAACATTGTTGTTATCTCTGGCGGTGTTAATCACCGCCGGGTGTGGCTGGCATCTGCGTGACACCACGCAGGTTCCTTCCACTATGAAGGTCATGATCCTGGACTCAGGCGATCCGAACGGGCCATTAAGCCGTGCGGTGCGTAATCAGTTACGTCTGAATGGTGTCGAGTTGCTTGATAAAGAAACCACGCGTAAGGACGTTCCATCCTTGCGTTTGGGTAAAGTGAGCATCGCGAAAGATACCGCATCGGTATTCCGTAACGGTCAAACAGCAGAGTATCAGATGATCATGACGGTGAATGCGACCGTGTTGATCCCCGGCCGTGATATCTACCCGATTAGCGCCAAAGTCTTCCGTTCGTTCTTCGATAACCCGCAAATGGCGTTAGCGAAAGATAACGAACAAGACATGATCGTAAAAGAGATGTACGACCGTGCTGCCGAACAGCTGATTCGTAAGCTGCCAAGCATCCGTGCTGCGGATATTCGTTCCGACGAAGAACAGACGTCGACCACAACGGATACTCCGGCAACGCCTGCACGCGTCTCCACCACGCTGGGTAACTGATGATTCGGTTGTACCCGGAACAACTCCGCGCGCAGCTCAATGAAGGGCTGCGCGCGGCGTATCTTTTACTTGGTAACGATCCTCTGTTATTGCAGGAAAGCCAGGACGCTGTTCGTCAGGTCGCTGCGGCTCAAGGGTTCGAAGAACACCACACTTTTTCCATTGATCCCAACACCGACTGGAATGCGATTTTTTCGTTATGCCAGGCCATGAGCCTGTTTGCCAGTCGACAAACGCTATTGCTGTTGTTACCCGAAAACGGACCGAATGCGGCGATCAATGAACAACTTCTCACACTCACCGGACTTCTGCATGACGATCTACTGTTGATCGTCCGCGGTAATAAATTAAGCAAAGCGCAAGAAAATGCCGCCTGGTTTACTGCTCTTGCGAATCGCAGCGTGCAGGTGACCTGTCAGACACCGGAGCAGGCTCAGCTGCCCCGCTGGGTTGCTGCGCGCGCAAAACAGCTCAACTTAGAACTGGATGACGCTGCAAATCAGGTGCTCTGCTACTGTTATGAAGGTAACCTGCTGGCGCTGGCCCAGGCACTGGAGCGTTTATCGCTACTCTGGCCGGACGGCAAACTGACATTACCGCGCGTTGAACAGGCGGTGAATGATGCCGCGCATTTCACCCCTTTTCATTGGGTTGATGCTTTGTTGATGGGAAAAAGTAAGCGCGCGTTGCATATTCTTCAGCAACTGCGTCTGGAAGGCAGCGAACCGGTTATTTTGTTGCGCACATTACAACGTGAACTGTTGTTACTGGTTAACCTGAAACGCCAGTCTGCCCATACGCCACTGCGTGCGTTGTTTGATAAGCATCGGGTATGGCAGAACCGCCGGGGCATGATGAGCGAGGCGTTAAATCGCTTAAGCCAGTCGCAGTTACGTCAGGCCGTGCAACTCCTGACACGAACGGAACTCACCCTCAAACAAGATTACGGTCAGTCAGTGTGGGCAGAGCTTGAAGGGTTATCTCTTCTGTTGTGCCATAAACCCCTGGCGGACGTATTTATCGACGGTTGATATGAAATCTTTACAGGCTCTGTTTGGCGGCACCTTTGATCCGGTGCACTATGGTCATCTTAAACCCGTGGAAACGCTGGCGAATTTGATTGGTCTGACGCGGGTCACAATCATCCCTAATAATGTTCCTCCGCATCGTCCCCAGCCGGAAGCAAACAGCATGCAGCGTAAACACATGCTTGAACTGGCGATTGCCGACAAGCCATTATTTACTCTTGATGAACGCGAGCTAAAGCGCAATGCCCCCTCTTACACTGCGCAAACACTGAAAGAGTGGCGGCAGGAGCAAGGACCGGACGTGCCGCTGGCGTTTATTATTGGTCAGGATTCATTGCTGACCTTTCCGACCTGGTACGAATACGAAACGATACTCGACAATGCACATTTGATCGTCTGTCGGCGTCCTGGTTACCCACTTGAAATGGCACAACCACAATATCAGCAATGGCTGGAGGATCATTTGACACATAACCCGGAAGATCTTCACCTTCAGCCTGCCGGTAAAATTTATCTGGCTGAAACGCCGTGGTTTAACATCTCGGCGACCATCATCCGCGAACGTTTGCAAAATGGTGAATCGTGTGAGGATTTATTACCGGAACCGGTACTGACTTACATTAACCAACAAGGCTTGTATCGCTGATACCTGTCGTTAAGGAGGGCATGATGCGACTGTGGTTAATTCGTCATGGTGAAACGCAAGCGAATGTCGATGGTCTGTACAGCGGTCATGCGCCCACACCCCTGACCGCGCGCGGTATTGAGCAAGCGCAAAATCTGCATACGCTGCTACATGATGTTTCCTTTGACCTGGTTTTATGCAGTGAACTGGAACGGGCACAGCATACCGCGCGACGGGTTCTCAGTGACCGCCAGCACCCCGTTCATATCATCCCTGAACTCAATGAAATGTTTTTTGGCGACTGGGAGATGCGACATCATCGTGACCTCATGCAAGAAGATGCCGAAAACTATAGCGCGTGGTGCAATGACTGGCAGCATGCTATCCCCACGAACGGTGAAGGATTTCAGGCATTTTCGCAACGTGTGGAACGATTTATCGCAAGGCTTAGTGAATATCAGCACTATCAGAATATTTTAGTCGTCAGCCATCAGGGCGTACTGAGTCTGTTAATTGCTCGTTTAATTGGCATGCCTGCCGAGTCTATGTGGCATTTCCGCGTTGACCAGGGGTGTTGGAGCGCCATTGATATCAACCAAAAATTCGCGACGCTACGCGTCCTCAATAGCCGTGCCATCTGGGTCGAGAATGCATGACTTTTCTGTTTTTTTACGGGTAAGCCGCAACGACCATTGACAGCCCCGGGCAGGCTGATATTCTCCGCAGCCAGACTTTTTCCGCCAGACACGACTTTGTAGAAATTGTTTTACAAAAATGGCGATGCAATCTGCGGCGCGGGGTGGGATGATAGCCCACTTTCGAAAGCCGATTCGGCGACAATTGTCCCGAAATCGCCTCTGGTTCAGGTATACTGACAGACCATTTTTATCTATTTGATTCACCCAGGGGGAAAACTTGCAGGGTAAAGCACTCCAGGATTTTGTTATCGACAAAATTGATGACCTCAAAGGTCAGGACATCATCGCCTTAGACGTTCAGGGCAAATCCAGCATCACCGACTGCATGATCATCTGTACGGGTACGTCCAGCCGCCATGTTATGTCCATTGCTGATCACGTTGTGCAGGAGTCTCGCGCAGCGGGCCTGTTACCGCTCGGCGTAGAAGGTGAAAACAGCGCCGACTGGATTGTCGTGGATTTGGGCGATGTGATTGTCCATGTCATGCAGGAAGAGAGCCGTCGCCTGTATGAACTGGAAAAACTCTGGAGTTAATGCGTGAAGCTGCAACTTGTCGCCGTGGGAACGAAAATGCCGGACTGGGTACAAACCGGTTTTACCGAGTACCTGCGTCGTTTTCCGAAAGATATGCCCTTCGAGCTGATTGAAATTCCGGCCGGAAAACGCGGCAAGAATGCGGACATCAAGCGCATACTCGACAAAGAGGGTGAGCAGATGTTGGCGGCCGCAGGCAAAAACCGCATTGTCACCCTCGATATTCCAGGCAAGCCCTGGGATACGCCGCAGTTAGCCGCTGAGCTGGAACGCTGGAAGCTGGATGGTCGCGACGTCAGTCTACTGATTGGCGGGCCTGAAGGGTTGTCGCCTGCCTGTAAAGCGGCGGCGGAGCAGAGCTGGTCGCTGTCGGCACTTACCCTTCCCCATCCGCTGGTTCGCGTGCTGGTCGCAGAGAGTCTGTACCGGGCGTGGAGCATCACCACCAACCATCCTTATCACCGTGAGTGATAAGTGAGCTTTGAGTAGAAAACGCAGCGGATGAAACTACAGAACTCTTTTCGCGACTATACGGCAGAGTCCGCGCTGTTTGTGCGCCGGGCGCTGGTCGCCTTTTTGGGGATTTTGCTGCTGACCGGCGTGCTTATCGCCAACCTGTATAATCTGCAAATTGTTCGCTTTACCGACTACCAGACCCGCTCTAATGAAAACCGCATTAAGCTGGTGCCTATCGCACCCAGCCGCGGCATTATCTACGACCGTAACGGTATCCCTCTGGCTCTCAACCGCACTATCTACCAGATAGAAATGATGCCGGAGAAAGTCGATAACGTGCAGCAAACGCTGGACGCTTTGCGCAGCGTGGTTGATCTGACCGATGATGATATTGCTGCATTCCGAAAAGAGCGCGCACGTTCACACCGTTTCACCTCTATTCCGGTGAAAACTAACCTGACCGAAGTACAAGTAGCTCGCTTTGCCGTCAACCAGTACCGTTTTCCTGGCGTCGAAGTTAAAGGCTATAAACGTCGTTACTATCCTTACGGTTCAGCGTTGACCCACGTCATCGGCTATGTGTCGAAAATCAACGATAAAGACGTCGAACGCCTGAATAATGACGGCAAACTGGCCAACTATGCGGCAACGCATGATATCGGTAAGCTGGGCATTGAACGTTACTATGAAGACGTGCTGCACGGTCAGACCGGTTATGAAGAGGTTGAAGTTAACAACCGTGGGCGTGTTATCCGCCAGTTAAAAGAAGTACCACCGCAAGCCGGACACGATATTTACCTGACGCTGGATCTCAAACTCCAGCAATATATTGAAACGCTGCTGGCGGGTAGCCGCGCAGCTGTGGTAGTCACCGATCCGCGTACAGGTGGGGTGTTGGCGCTGGTTTCCACGCCTAGTTATGACCCAAACCTGTTTGTTGACGGTATCTCCAGCAAAGATTATTCCGCCTTGCTGAACGACCCGAATACACCGTTGGTGAACCGCGCCACACAGGGGGTTTATCCTCCCGCGTCTACAGTTAAACCCTATGTTGCGGTTTCGGCATTGAGTGCCGGGGTGATCACGCGCAATACGACGCTGTTTGACCCCGGCTGGTGGCAACTTCCAGGTTCGGAAAAACGTTATCGTGACTGGAAAAAATGGGGCCACGGGCGTCTGAATGTCACAAGATCGCTGGAAGAATCTGCGGATACCTTCTTCTATCAGGTGGCCTACGATATGGGGATCGATCGCCTCTCCGAATGGATGGGGAAATTCGGTTATGGTCATTACACCGGTATCGACCTGGCGGAAGAACGTTCCGGTAACATGCCAACCCGCGAATGGAAACAAAAACGCTTTAAAAAACCGTGGTATCAGGGTGACACCATTCCGGTTGGTATCGGTCAGGGTTACTGGACGGCGACCCCTATCCAGATGAGTAAGGCACTGATGATCCTGATTAATGACGGTATCGTGAAGGTTCCGCATTTGCTGATGAGCACCGCCGAAGACGGCAAACAGGTGCCATGGGTACAACCGCATGAACCGCCCGTCGGCGATATTCATTCCGGTTACTGGGAGCTGGCGAAAGACGGTATGTACGGTGTTGCTAACCGCCCTAACGGTACGGCGCATAAATATTTTGCCAGCGCACCGTACAAAATTGCGGCGAAATCCGGTACCGCTCAGGTCTTCGGTCTGAAAGCGAACGAAACCTATAATGCGCACAAAATTGCCGAGCGTTTACGTGACCACAAACTGATGACCGCCTTTGCGCCATACAACAATCCGCAAGTGGCTGTCGCCATGATTCTGGAGAACGGTGGCGCGGGTCCGGCGGTTGGTACGCTGATGCGCCAGATCCTCGACCACATTATGCTGGGTGATAACAACACCGATCTGCCTGCGGAAAATCCAGCGGTTGCCGCAGCGGAGGACCATTAATCATGACGGATAATCCGAATAAAAAAACATTCTGGGATAAAGTCCATCTCGATCCCACAATGCTGCTGATCTTACTGGCATTGCTGGTTTACAGCGCCCTGGTTATCTGGAGCGCCAGCGGTCAGGATATTGGCATGATGGAGCGTAAAATCGGCCAGATTACGATGGGTCTGGTCATCATGGTGGTGATGGCGCAAATTCCTCCACGCGTTTATGAAGGCTGGGCCCCCTATCTCTATATCATCTGTATTATTTTGCTGGTGGCGGTAGATGCTTTCGGTGCCATCTCTAAAGGCGCTCAACGCTGGCTGGACCTCGGTATTGTTCGTTTTCAACCGTCGGAAATTGCCAAGATAGCCGTACCGTTGATGGTTGCACGCTTTATCAACCGCGACGTTTGCCCACCTTCATTGAAGAATACAGCTATCGCGCTGGTGCTGATATTTATGCCCACGCTGCTGGTGGCTGCACAGCCTGACCTGGGAACATCAATCCTCGTTGCGCTTTCCGGCCTGTTTGTACTGTTCCTCTCTGGCCTTAGCTGGCGTCTGATTGGCGTCGCAGTAGTGCTGGTAGCGGCGTTCATTCCGATTCTGTGGTTCTTCCTGATGCATGATTACCAGCGCCAGCGCGTAATGATGCTCCTGGACCCGGAATCAGACCCACTCGGCGCAGGCTATCACATTATTCAGTCTAAAATTGCTATTGGCTCCGGCGGATTACGCGGCAAAGGCTGGCTGCACGGCACTCAGTCACAGCTTGAATTTCTCCCCGAACGCCATACCGACTTTATCTTCGCGGTACTGGCGGAAGAGCTGGGATTAGTGGGCATTTTGATTCTGCTCGCTCTCTACATTCTGCTGATCATGCGCGGGCTGTGGATAGCCGCCAGAGCGCAAACCACCTTTGGTCGCGTCATGGCTGGCGGCTTAATGCTGATATTATTCGTTTATGTCTTCGTAAATATTGGTATGGTAAGCGGTATTCTGCCGGTTGTAGGGGTTCCGCTCCCACTGGTCAGTTATGGAGGATCGGCGCTAATTGTGCTGATGGCTGGGTTCGGGATTGTAATGTCAATCCACACCCACAGGAAAATGTTGTCGAAAAGCGTGTAAGAGGTGCGCAATGCGTAAGCAGTGGCTCGGGATCTGCATCGCGGCAGGAATGCTCGCGGCATGTACAAGCGATGATGGTCAGCAACAGACGGTAAGTGTACCGCAGCCTGCGGTATGTAACGGCCCCATAGTTGAAATTAGCGGGGCAGACCCGCGTTTCGAACCACTGAACGCGACGGCAAATCAGGATTACCAGCGCGACGGTAAAAGCTACAAAATCGTGCAGGATCCGTCTCGATTTAGCCAGGCGGGACTGGCGGCAATCTATGATGCCGAACCCGGCAGTAACCTGACGGCCTCTGGCGAAGCTTTCGATCCGACACAGTTGACGGCGGCCCATCCAACGCTTCCAATCCCCAGCTACGCCAGAATCACTAACCTGGCTAACGGGCGAATGATCGTGGTGCGCATTAATGATCGCGGCCCTTATGGCAACGACCGCGTGATTTCGCTTTCTCGCGCGGCAGCTGACCGTCTTAACACGTCAAACAACACCAAAGTTCGTATCGATCCGATTATTGTCGCCCAGGATGGTTCGCTTTCTGGTCCTGGTATGGCTTGTACCACAGTCGCCAAACAGGCTTACGCCCTGCCAGCACCTCCCGATTTAAGCGGTGGCGCGGGAACAAGTTCAGTGCCTGTCCCGCAGGGTGACATTCTTCCGGTCAGTAATTCGACGCTAAAAAGCGAAGATCCGACCGGCGCGCCGGTAACCAGCAGCGGTTTCCTCGGCGCACCAACGACCTTAGCGCCTGGTGTACTGGAAGGCAGCGAACCGACGCCTGCGCCACAGCCCGTTGTTACAGCTCCGTCGACAACGCCTGCAACCTCACCTGCAATGGTGACACCGCAAGCCGCCTCGCAAAGCGCCAGCGGCAACTTTATGGTGCAAGTCGGGGCCGTTAGCGATCAGGCTCGTGCGCAACAGTACCAACAGCAACTGGGACAGAAGTTCGGCGTCCCCGGTCGCGTAACTCAAAATGGCGCGGTCTGGCGGATCCAGCTTGGCCCATTCGCCAGCAAAGCCGAAGCCAGTACCTTGCAGCAACGTTTGCAAACCGAAGCCCAATTACAGTCATTTATTACCACCGCGCAGTAGCGTAAAGCAGGCATCTGATGTGTCAATTTCTGTAAATGACGTTAACAAAGTCACGCGGAAAGTCAGATGCCTGCCGGTAGTGCATTTGCTATAGTAGGGCACTTTTTTTAATTCCATCACGGATGTCGTAGTTCAGACCATGAATACCATTTTTTCCGCTCGTATCATGAAGCGCCTGGCGCTCACCACGGCTCTTTGCACAGCCTTTATCTCTGCTGCACATGCCGATGACCTGAATATCAAAACCATGATCCCGGGTGTACCGCAGATCGACGCGGAGTCCTACATCCTGATTGACTACAACTCCGGCAAAGTACTCGCCGAACAGAACGCTGATGTCCGCCGCGATCCTGCCAGCCTGACCAAAATGATGACCAGTTACGTTATCGGCCAGGCAATGAAAGCCGGTAAATTTAAAGAAACTGATTTAGTCACTATCGGCAACGACGCATGGGCCACCGGTAACCCGGTGTTTAAAGGTTCTTCGCTGATGTTCCTCAAACCGGGCATGCAGGTTCCGGTTTCTCAGCTGATCCGCGGTATTAACCTGCAATCGGGTAACGATGCTTGTGTCGCCATGGCCGATTTTGCCGCTGGTAGCCAGGACGCTTTTGTTGGCTTGATGAACAGCTACGTTAACGCCCTGGGCCTGAAAAATACCCACTTCCAGACGGTACACGGTCTGGATGCTGATGGTCAGTACAGCTCCGCGCGAGATATGGCGCTGATCGGCCAGGCGTTGATCCGTGACGTACCGAATGAATACTCGATCTATAAAGAAAAAGAATTTACGTTTAACGGTATTCGCCAGCTGAACCGTAACGGCCTGTTATGGGATAACAGCCTGAATGTCGACGGCATCAAAACCGGACACACTGACAAAGCAGGGTACAACCTTGTTGCTTCTGCGACTGAAGGCCAGATGCGCTTGATCTCTGCGGTGATGGGCGGACGTACTTTTAAAGGCCGTGAAGCCGAAAGTAAAAAATTGCTAACCTGGGGCTTCCGTTTCTTCGAAACCGTTAACCCACTGAAAGTAGGTAAAGAGTTCGCCTCTGAACCGGTTTGGTTTGGTGATTCTGATCGCGCTTCGTTAGGGGTTGATAAAGACGTGTACCTGACCATTCCGCGTGGTCGCATGAAAGATCTGAAAGCCAGCTATGTGCTGAACAGCAGTGAATTGCATGCGCCGCTGCAAAAGAATCAGGTCGTCGGAACTATCAACTTCCAGCTTGATGGCAAAACGATCGAACAACGCCCGCTGGTTGTGCTGCAAGAAATACCGGAAGGTAACTTCTTCGGCAAAATCATTGATTACATTAAATTAATGTTCCATCACTGGTTTGGTTAAAAATTGAACACTTGAAAGTGTAATTTCCGTCCCCATATACTAAGCATCAGTAAAAAACTCCCGCCTTCTGGCGGGAGTTGCTATTTAATTACGTTACGCCGGAGCTGACATGAAAACCAAACTTAACGAACTGCTTGAATTCCCTACTCCTTTTACTTACAAAGTTATGGGGCAGGCGTTACCTGAGCTGGTTGATCAGGTGGTTGAAGTGGTACAGCGCCATGCGCCAGGTGACTACACCCCAACGGTAAAACCAAGCAGCAAAGGCAACTACCACTCGGTATCTATCACTATCAACGCCACTCATATCGAGCAGGTTGAAACACTGTATGAAGAACTGGGCAAAATCGATATTGTCCGCATGGTTCTGTAACTCGCTTCTCCGTTACCCGGCTCCTGGTCGGGTAACTCCCCTCTCCTCGCTGTGATATACTTTTCCCCCACTTTTACTCATTCTCCACGGAGATGCCGTTTTGTATCAGGATAAAATTCTTGTCCGCCAGCTCGGTCTTCAGCCTTACGAGCCAATCTCCCAGGCTATGCATGAATTCACCGATACCCGCGATGATAGTACCCTTGATGAAATCTGGCTGGTCGAGCACTATCCGGTATTCACCCAAGGGCAGGCAGGAAAGGCGGAGCATATTTTAATGCCGGGTGATATTCCGGTGATCCAGAGCGATCGCGGTGGGCAGGTGACTTATCACGGGCCGGGGCAACAGGTGATGTATGTGTTGCTTAACCTGAAACGCCGTAAACTCGGTGTGCGTGAACTGGTGACCTTGCTTGAGCAAACAGTGGTGAATACCCTGGCTGAACTGGGTATAGAAGCGCATCCTCGGGCTGACGCGCCTGGTGTCTATGTCGGGGAAAAGAAAATTTGCTCACTGGGTTTACGTATTCGACGCGGTTGTTCATTCCACGGTCTGGCATTAAACGTCAATATGGATCTTTCACCATTTTTACGTATTAATCCTTGTGGGTATGCAGGAATGGAAATGGCTAAAATATCACAATGGAAACCCGAAGCGACGACTAATAATATTGCACCACGTTTACTGGAAAATATTTTAGCGCTACTAAACAATCCTGACTTCGAATATATTACCGCTTAATTCCATACATCAATGGCCCAATTTACACTGGGTCATTACTCATAATACCTGCTAATGCTTTACATCTCCTTCGCGTTTGTATATTTTCTTTATCACTTGCAGAAATGCGATGCTACGCCTTGCTCCGTAGCTCACCCAATTGGTTAACTCATTGAAATAATTACCATGGTGAGCAAAAGCGTTCCGTCCCAATTAGACATAAGATTATTGTGATTTTTATAAATATTATTTTTCCATGAATAAAATTTGAGTAAGTGCGTGGATAGTAATAATCAAATTGAACCCTGTTTAAGTAGAAAATCGTCAGAAGGTAAACCACAAATATTTACAACCTTACGAAATATTGATCTTACTCTTCTGACTATTTTGAAGTTGCATATGTCCATAAAGGAATCGTTAATGCAGCGAAAGTGCTTAATCTGCCCCCCCTCGGTCGGAGCCCTGGTCCTTCCTGTCATCTATCGGGCGATTAAAACTCACTATCCACAGCTTTTACTGCGCAACCCGCCCATCAGCGGCGCGGAAAACCAACTCAGTCAGTTTCAAACCGATCTCATCACCGATAACATGTTTTGCACAGGACCATAGATGTTATCCGTAATGCATTTTGAAAAAGTATTGTTACAGCCAGATCACAGCGCAGAACGATAAAATGGCACAATCCAACAACAATTTTACATTTTCGCGACCGCTTTGGCTGCTTTCAGGTCCGTTTCAATGATATACTGCCAGTCGTTAATTCAAAAATAGTTGATAATTACAACAATCTATTGAATTGAAACGCTTTCCTTCGTAATTCGCAACTGGAACACGCACGCTATGAGTAAACCCATTGTGATGGAACGCGGTGTTAAATACCGCGATGCCGATAAGATGGCCCTTATCCCGGTTAAAAACGTGGCAACAGAGCGCGAAGCCCTGCTGCGCAAGCCGGAATGGATGAAAATCAAGCTTCCAGCGGACTCTACACGTATCCAGGGCATCAAAGCCGCAATGCGCAAAAATGGCCTGCATTCTGTCTGCGAGGAAGCCTCCTGCCCTAACCTGGCGGAATGCTTTAACCACGGCACAGCAACGTTTATGATCCTCGGCGCTATTTGTACCCGCCGTTGCCCGTTCTGTGACGTTGCCCACGGTCGCCCGGTAGCTCCTGATGCCAATGAACCAGTGAAACTGGCGCAGACCATTGCCGATATGGCGCTGCGTTATGTGGTTATCACCTCCGTTGACCGTGATGACCTGCGCGATGGCGGTGCCCAGCACTTTGCGGATTGCATTACTGCCATTCGGGAAAAAAGCCCGCAAATCAAAATTGAAACTCTGGTGCCGGATTTCCGCGGTCGTATGGATCGTGCTCTGGATATTCTGACTGCAACGCCACCAGATGTGTTCAACCATAACCTGGAAAACGTACCGCGTATTTACCGTCAGGTACGGCCTGGTGCAGATTACAACTGGTCGCTTAAGCTGCTGGAACGCTTTAAAGAAGCGCATCCGGAAATACCGACCAAGTCTGGTCTGATGGTGGGACTGGGTGAAACCAATGAAGAAATTATTGAGGTAATGCGCGACCTGCGCCGTCATGGTGTGACGATGCTAACGCTGGGGCAATATTTGCAGCCAAGCCGCCATCACCTGCCGGTTCAACGTTACGTTAGCCCGGATGAGTTCGACGAAATGAAAGCCGAAGCGCTGGCGATGGGCTTTACCCATGCTGCATGCGGTCCGTTTGTCCGCTCTTCTTACCACGCCGATTTGCAGGCGAAAGGGATGGAAGTTAAGTAATCCTGTAATAATTACTTACATCTGTCTGATAAAAAACCCGCTTTTTGAAGCGGGTTTTTGTATCGAACAAGATATTGAGGGAGCGTCCTGCTCGCCACGTCACTCTTTATGAGAGAGCTTTTCAGCCTGAAGATCAACGTCTGCGCCTTTTTTCGCCGCAGCATCGTCATCATTCATCGCCTTCTTGAACCCTTTAATGGCCGCTCCAAGGTCTCCGCCCAGCGTACGTAACTTCTTAGTCCCAAACAGCAGAACGACCAGCGCCGCAACTACCAGCAGTTTGGTAATACTAATCTCACCCATAGATACCTTCTTGACATATAACCGGCAACAGAACGCGCCTTAAAAACCAGAGAATATTAACGGTCATTCGACGCGCGCACACAATAGCAATCTGTAACAAGGTGAATCAAGCGCCGAGTAAAAAAACATCATAATAATTGCGGCGGCGCAAAGCGACGGTTGTTTAAGACGGGCAGTTGCGCGCGTACCTGACGCACACGTTCGGGCGTCACTTCCGCCATAATGAGTGCAGGCATTTCTGACGCTGCCGCAATGGTGACGCCAAAGGGATCTATAATCCGGCTTTGCCCGATATTTTTATTCCCGCACTCCCCCGCCGCCACCATATAACAGGTGGTATCCAGCGCACGAGCGGCAAGCAACGTTGACCAGTGATGCTCTTTGAGCGGCCCACGAACCCAGGCGGCAGGAAGTACCAGGATTTCAGCTCCCTGTAATGCCTGTGCCAGCGCCAGCTCTGGAAAGCGTAAGTCATAACAGGTCATCAGACCGACCTTCATCCCTTCCACCTCCAGTAACGGAGCTATTTCATTACCAGCATCAACATGGCGTGATTCCTGAATGGCAAATGCATCATAGAGATGCAGTTTGGCATAACGGGCGACGATGTTTCCTGCCTGTAGCGCCACCAGCATATTCCACGCGCGCCCCGGTGTTGAAGGAACATGAATCGTCAGAATTGTCGTCATCATGTTACGTTTACTTTCTCGCCGTAAACGGTCGAGGAATTCGCCTTCCAGCAGCTGTGCTGATTTAACCGAAAGATCCGCATCATGATCATCACGCGCCAGTAATGCTTCCGGCAGGACAAACAGCGAAACCTCGTTTTCCGCCGCCTGCGCCATCAACGAGGCACAAATCTCAGCGTTCTTTTCCCACACAGATGTAACAGCAAACTGTCCTGCGGCAACCAGCATTGCCACCTCCTGTCAGAGTCGTAAAATTCGCCAACGGCGATTATTCGGCGTTACACTTATCACTCATACAAATCAAATAGCAGGATTTTGCAGTGTTACAACTTCTTTTAGCAGTTTTTATTGGCGGTGGTACGGGAAGCGTGGCGAGATGGCTGTTAAGTATGCGATTTAACCCGCTGCATCAGGCGATTCCGTTGGGGACGCTGGCAGCAAACCTGATTGGGGCATTCATCATAGGAATGGGATTCGCCTGGTTCAGCAGGATGACGAACATTGATCCAGTGTGGAAAGTATTAATCACCACCGGATTTTGTGGCGGTCTAACAACCTTCTCAACATTTTCGGCAGAAGTGGTGTTTTTGTTACAAGAGGGCCGCTTTGGCTGGGCGTTACTGAACGTTTTCGTCAATCTTTTGGGGTCTTTTGCTATGACCGCACTGGCTTTCTGGCTGTTTTCGGCCTCAACCGCACACTAAAAACCAAAAAAAACCCGCTGATTAAGCGGGTTTTGAATTCTTGCTGACGTATCTTACAGAGCGATTACGTTTGCAGCAGAAGGGCCTTTGGCACCGTTAGTGATTTCGAACTCTACGCGCTGACCTTCAGCAAGAGTTTTAAAACCATTAGTCTGGATTGCAGAGAAGTGTACGAACACGTCTTTGCTGCCGTCTTCCGGAGTAATGAAACCGAATCCTTTGGACTCATTAAACCACTTAACGTTACCTTTAATCTTAGACATCAAAATTACCTTTACATGAAAAATAGACACAAATGCTGTGTCGGTTACCAGTACACCAATTGTGGTACGCTTTGTCCAGTGCAACTTTACTAAAAAGTGATAAAAGTCGCGTTATTTTTGATGTTAATTATTTTACTGGTTGATTTTAAAGGATTTACTAAAACTTCATTTGTCTCAAAACTGAAAGCGCATCCAGGCAAAGTACACATTGCCATTGTTGTAGGTACCCGGAATGTAGGTCATCTGAAACGTCGCGGGGCCATACCCCACAGAGGCCAATGGCAGTAGAACCGGAAGAGGGATGTAATTCCAGTTATCGCGCGCCGTTACGCCAGCGGTAAATCCCAGGCCTAAATGAAAATTTTCATCCGCCAGCGGTCGCCAGGTACTTTCCCATCCGTATCCGGCAATCGGTTCCCATTTGTTCCACGAGTCCTTAAATGCCATGGCATACAGGCCATGCCAGTTTCCTTTTTCATCCCAACGCGACTGACCAAAACCGCCGCCCCACGGTCGCTCGTTATAGCGATCGGTTTTTTCTTTGTCGTAAGCAAAACGTGCATGCCAGGTGATGGCAGGAATATATAAATCATAATGTTCTGGCTGTTGCCAGGTTTGTGCAATATTTTCTCTAAACGTTGTCATCCACTCATCAGCGTTAGCAAAAACTTTACCAACACTGATTAACTGAATAAAAACAAAGAAAAATATAGCGACATATTTACTCACGTTCATTTGTGACCATTAAACATTTATCAAAAATCTACTACTAACATAGCAAAGCTACAATTAACATAACCTCAATAGCCCCAACATGAAGAATAATATGAATAGCTGCCCTATTTATTTCCGCTAGTTCAAGATAAATATTTCCGCGCATCGATTAAAGACGACGCATCGTTTTCTGCGATGGGAATAGTCATAAAAGAAAAACCAAGTCGTTTCTGATAACAAAATACAACCGATAAAAATTACTTTATTTTTTAATAAGATATAAAAAATATCTTAACGAAAAATATATTATGTATCGTCAACTCATGCTCATGGAAGATTATTTTTTGAGCACACAACCGCAGCTAACACCTTACAATTAACAAATTTGCATCAATCCACCATCAATTTACACACATTATTATGTGATATTTGCCAACCGCTAAATATGCGTTTTGTTATCTACGTATAAAAACAGCAACTTCAATGTCTTAATGGCAGTTTTTCTTGATTTTAATCAGCATTCACCGCCAATTTATTGGGCATATTTTTTCCTTAACTTTTAGGAATTTTTTATTATTTACTTTGGGGCCTGGAGACAGGAAAAATTATGCTGACATTCATTGAACTCCTTATTGGGGTTGTGGTTATTGTGGGTGTAGCTCGCTACATCATTAAAGGGTATTCTGCCACTGGCGTGTTATTTGTCGGTGGCCTGTTATTGCTGATTATCAGTGCCATTATGGGGCACAAAGTGTTACCGTCCAGCCAGGCTTCAACAGGCTACAGCGCCACGGATATCGTTGAATACGTTAAAATATTGCTAATGAGCCGCGGCGGCGACCTCGGCATGATGATTATGATGCTGTGTGGCTTTGCCGCTTACATGACCCATATCGGCGCGAATGATATGGTGGTCAAGCTGGCGTCAAAACCATTGCAGTATATTAACTCCCCTTACCTTCTGATGATTGCCGCCTATTTTGTTGCCTGTCTGATGTCACTGGCCGTCTCTTCCGCAACCGGTCTGGGTGTTTTGCTGATGGCAACCCTGTTTCCGGTGATGGTAAACGTTGGTATCAGTCGTGGCGCAGCTGCTGCCATTTGTGCCTCCCCGGCGGCGATTATTCTCGCACCGACTTCAGGGGATGTGGTGCTGGCGGCGCAGGCTTCCGAAATGTCGCTGATTGACTTCGCCTTCAAAACAACGCTGCCTATCTCAATTGCTGCAATTATCGGCATGGCGATCGCCCACTTCTTCTGGCAACGTTATCTGGATAAAAAAGAGCACATCTCTCATGAAATGTTAGATGTCAGTGAAATCACCACCACTGCCCCTGCGTTTTATGCCATTTTGCCGTTCACGCCGATCATCGGAGTACTGATTTTTGACGGCAAATGGGGTCCGCAATTACACATCATCACTATTCTGGTGATTTGTATGCTAATTGCCTCCATTCTGGAGTTCATCCGCAGCTTTAATACCCAGAAAGTTTTCTCTGGTCTGGAAGTGGCTTATCGCGGTATGGCAGATGCATTTGCTAACGTGGTGATGCTGCTGGTTGCCGCTGGGGTATTCGCTCAGGGGCTTAGCACCATCGGCTTTATTCAAAGTCTGATTTCTATCGCTACCTCGTTTGGTTCGGCGAGTATCATCCTGATGCTGGTATTGGTGATCCTGACAATGCTGGCGGCAGTCACGACCGGTTCAGGCAATGCGCCGTTTTATGCGTTTGTTGAGATGATCCCGAAACTGGCGCACTCCTCCGGCATTAACCCGGCGTATTTGACTATCCCGATGCTGCAGGCGTCAAACCTGGGTCGTACCCTATCACCCGTTTCTGGCGTAGTCGTTGCGGTTGCCGGGATGGCGAAGATCTCGCCGTTTGAAGTCGTAAAACGCACCTCGGTGCCGGTGCTTGTTGGTTTGGTGATTGTTATCGTTGCTACAGAGCTGATGGTGCCAGGAACGGCAGCAGCGGTCACAGGCAAGTAAATAGTAATGCCGGAGGCAAGTTTCCTCCGGCTTTATCATGTCACCCACTGTGGTATATGCGTTGCGGTCTGCCAACTTTGCCGTGAACAATTTCAGCAATAATCAGATGGCGGCTGGCGCAATATTCAAGATAACGCCTGGCAGTGGTGCGGCTGATGGTCAGTGCCTGCGCCACCGTTTCTGCCGTATGTTGCACACCAGGCTCTTTGAACAGTTTTCGCACCGCGTTTAGCGTCAAGGGGTCAATGCCGGTCGGCAGTTCGTCTTTGGGTTCACCGCGAGCATAGGCATTAAACATCTCATCAATTTGCTTCTGGCTGGCGCTATCAATACTTTCCAGCATATGTTTACGCTGGCGGAAACGGGTTAGCGTTTGCCCCAACCGTTCATAGGCAATGGGCTTAATGAGATAATCAAATACACCACAACGTACGGCTTCAGACACCGTTTCCATATCGCTGGCTGCAGTGGTAAACACCACGTCGCCGGGATAATGCGCCTGCACCAGTTCATGCAGTAAATTAATCCCTCTACCGTCAGGAAGATAGTTATCGAGCAAGATTAGCCCCGGCTTAAAACGCTCGATCATCATTCGGGCCTGCGCCAGGTTTCCCGCCAGTAATATCTGACTGAATCCGGGAATGTGACGAATATATTCCGCATGCATCTCTGCCAGCGGCGTTTCGTCCTCAACGATCAATAGGGTTAATGGAGCTGTCATTAGGTTTCACTTTCGGAATATAGATTGAAAATAAGGTACCGCAGGGATCATTATCTTCGAGAGTGATAACACCACCGCAGCGCGTTACGTAGCTGGCAATCAAGTACAACCCAATGCCATGTTCACCGGGCTCGTCAGCACGCGTACTGACACCCTGCTCAAATATTTTGTCTCGTAGAGACTCTGGAACGCCGCAGCCCTGATCGGCGACTTCAATCACCACATCATCGCCTTCATCGCTGAGGAATAATTCAACGCTCTTGTTTCCTTCATCGCTACGCAGGCTTGCTTCGAAGGCGTTATCAAGTAAATTGCCAACAATGGCTGCAAACTCGGTGCTGTCCAGTCCTGGCGGCAGTTGCGAAAGCTGGCTACCGGGGACGATGACCATTTTTAGCCCCAGTTCGCGGGCGCGCTGCACTTTACCAAAAAGCAGCCCCGCCACCTGGCGATCGGCAAACGCCTCACGCAGGCTGTCAATAAGCTGTTGCTGGGCCTGAGACTCCCCCTGCACCATCGCCAGCACGCGATCATACTCTTTCATCTGCAACAGACCATTGAGCGTCGACATCCAATTGAGATGCTCGTGTCGCAATGTACGAAGGCTCTCGACGTATTGTTTAATTTGCGTCAGTTGCGCATTGAGGGTGGAAATTTCGTCTTTACTACGAAAGCTAATAATGGCCCCCAGTAAATCATCGCCAGAACGAATAGCTTCCCGGTTGGCAATAACGCTCAGACCGTTAAAGTTCGCCACCACATCCTGACGTTTTTCATCAATCTGTTCGGTAAAGAAATCGGCGGGCCTGACCACTTCAGCAATGGGTTTACCCAACCATTGCCGTCCGGGGGAACTCAGCCCCAGCATCTTTCTTGCGTTACGATTGATGGCGGTAATGTACCCGTGCGGATCCACCGCAATCAGCCCTTCATAAACCGAACTAAACAGCGCCTCTTGCTGACGGACTACGCGAGCGATTTGCTTTGGCTCCATGCCCATCATCTGCCGACGGATATGCGCGGCCAGGAACCACGACAGCAACATCAAAATCCCTAACAGCACGACAAACACGCCTGCCATCGGTAATAAAAACTCAGCCCGCCAGCTATCGATTTTACTCACCAGATAGCCAATCGACACCACGCCGATGACTTTTCCATCGTCATCAAAGATTGGCGTTTTGGCACGCATCGCCATGCCAATTGACCCTTTCCCGGTGATGAAGTAGCTCTCCCCTTTCTCCAGCGCGCCCGGTTTGGTGAACTGCATAGGATAACCAATTTTCTCCGGATTAGGATGGTAAAGACGAATCGAGTGCCGATCGCCAATCACCACATAATCGAAATCAGTATCTCTTTGTAATTTGTCAGCGATGGTCGCCAGCCTCTTGTAGTCACGCGTTTTCACTGCACTGATGATACTGTCATTAGAAGCAATAATTTTTGCCTGATTCATTGCCATGTCGCGCACATGAAGCGTTAAATAGTCCTCAAAACTGGCTGTAAAATATTGCGCCAGGGCTGCAATGACAAATATTGAGAACACCAGAATCAGCAAAAAGATACGCAGCGGAAATGCCAGTCTTTGGAAAAATGCAAACTGTTTATTCTCTTTAAGCTGCAACATTGTTTTCCTTGCGGGTTGTCCCGAGCCTCTTTGACGGATGTAATTAAAATGTTGAATCAAAATACATAGATATTAAATATGATCGTGGCAAATTTTATTCATTAAATCAATTAAATCACTTAAACCTGCGGGTTATTTCGTAATTACATTAGTTAAAAAACTTAAAACCATTAAATAAATAAAAAACCACTAACTCTATGTGAAATAAATCAAAATTTCACGCCGAAATACTCCTTAGGATGTATAGCGAAAGGAGAAAAAGATATACCTCGATCGCCCCCCTTTCTCCCAAGTGAAAATAAAAGGTTATCAATTTGCAACATTGAACAACATTCGTTGCAAATCGATAACAACATGCACCTTCAGGATACTATTTATTATGTTCGGCAATGATATTTTCACCCGCGTAAAACGTTCAGAAAATAAAAAAATGGCGGAAATCGCCCAATTCCTGCATGAAAATGATTTGAGCGTTGACACCACAGTCGAAGTATTTATTACCGTAACCCGCGATGAAAAGCTTATCGCGTGCGGTGGAATTGCCGGAAATATTATTAAATGCGTTGCTATCAGTGAATCCGTTCGCGGTGAAGGACTGGCGCTGACATTAGCCACTGAACTGATAAACCTCGCCTATGAGCGGCATAGCACGCATCTGTTTATTTATACCAAAACCGAATACGAGGCGCTGTTCCGCCAGTGCGGTTTTTCCACGCTGACCAGCGTACCCGGCGTGATGGTGCTGATGGAAAACAGCGCCACGCGACTGAAACGCTATGCCGAATCGCTGAAAAAATTTCGTCATCCAGGGAACAAGATTGGCTGCATTGTGATGAACGCCAATCCCTTTACGAATGGTCACCGTTATCTGATTCAACAGGCTGCGGCACAGTGCGACTGGTTGCATCTGTTTTTAGTCAAAGAAGATTCTTCACGCTTCCCCTATGAAGACCGGCTGGATCTGGTGTTAAAAGGCACCGCCGATATTCCACGCCTGACTGTGCATCGCGGCTCCGAATACATCATCTCCCGCGCTACGTTCCCTTGCTACTTCATTAAAGAACAGAGCGTCATTAACCATTGTTACACCGAAATTGATCTGAAGATTTTCCGTCAGTACCTCGCTCCCGCGCTGGGTGTAACTCACCGCTTTGTCGGTACTGAACCCTTTTGTCGCGTTACTGCCCAGTACAACCAGGATATGCGCTACTGGCTGGAAACACCGACTATCTCCGCACCGCCCATCGAACTGGTTGAAATTGAGCGGCTGCGTTACCAGGAGATGCCGATATCCGCTTCCCGGGTACGTCAACTGCTGGCAAAAAACGATCTCACGGCTATCGCGCCGCTGGTCCCTGCAGTCACGCTGCATTATTTGCAGAACCTGCTTGAGCACTCCCGCCAGGACGCGGCAGCTCGTCAAAAGACCCCCGCATGAGAAACAGGTGAAAAATGAAAATAAACCAGCCCGCCGTTGCAGGCACCCTTGAGTCTGGGGATGTGATGATACGCATCGCCCCACTCGATACGCAGGATATCGACCTGCAAATCAACAGCAGCGTTGAGAAACAGTTTGGCGATGCAATTCGCACCACCATTCTGGAAGTTCTCGCCCGCTACAACGTGCGCGGCGTACAGCTGAATGTCGATGACAAAGGCGCACTGGACTGCATTTTACGTGCACGACTGGAAGCCCTGCTGGCACGCGCCAGCGGTATCCCGGCTCTGCCATGGGAGGATTGCCAATGATTTCCGCTTCGCTGCAACAACGTAAAACTCGCACCCGCCGCAGTATGTTGTTTGTGCCTGGTGCTAATGCCGCGATGGTCAGCAACTCCTTCATCTACCCGGCTGATGCCCTGATGTTTGACCTCGAAGACTCCGTTGCATTGCGTGAAAAAGACACCGCCCGCCGCATGGTTTACCACGCGCTGCAACATCCGCTTTATCGCGATATTGAAACCATTGTGCGTGTAAACGCGCTGGATTCCGAATGGGGTGTTAACGACCTGGAAGCCGTCGTTCGCGGTGGTGCGGACGTTGTGCGTCTGCCGAAAACCGATACCGCTCAGGATGTTCTGGATATCGAAAAAGAGATCCTGCGTATCGAAAAAGCCTGTGGTCGTGAACCCGGCAGTACCGGCCTGCTGGCGGCGATTGAATCTCCGCTGGGCATTACCCGCGCGGTAGAAATCGCTCACGCTTCCGAGCGTTTGATCGGTATCGCCCTCGGTGCAGAAGACTATGTGCGCAACCTGCGTACAGAACGCTCCCCGGAAGGAACTGAACTGCTGTTCGCTCGCTGCTCCATTTTGCAGGCCGCGCGTTCTGCGGGTATTCAGGCGTTCGATACCGTCTATTCCGACGCTAACAACGAAGCCGGATTCCTGCAAGAAGCCGCCCACATCAAACAGCTGGGCTTTGACGGCAAATCGCTGATCAACCCGCGTCAGATTGATCTGCTGCACAACCTCTACGCACCGACCCAGAAAGAAGTGGATCACGCCCGCCGCGTCGTAGAAGCCGCTGAAGCCGCCGCTCGCGAAGGCCTCGGCGTGGTTTCCCTGAACGGCAAGATGGTGGACGGTCCGGTTATCGATCGCGCCCGTCTGGTGCTCTCCCGCGCAGAACTTTCCGGCATCCGCGAAGAATAAGGCAATCAAAATGACGCAGAAAATTGAACAATCTCAACGACAAGAACGGGTAGCGGCCTGGAATCGTCGCGCTGAATGCGATCTTGCCGCTTTCCAGAACTCGCCAAAGCAAACCTACCAGGCTGAAAAAGCGCGCGATCGCAAACTGTGCGCCAACCTGGAAGAAGCGATTCGTCGCTCTGGTTTACAGGACGGCATGACGGTTTCCTTCCATCACGCTTTCCGTGGCGGTGACCTGACCGTCAATATGGTGATGGACGTCATCGCGAAGATGGGCTTTAAAAACCTGACTCTGGCCTCCAGCTCCCTGAGTGATTGCCATGCGCCACTGGTAGAACACATTCGCCAGGGCGTGGTTACCCGCATTTATACCTCTGGCCTGCGCGGTCCACTGGCGGAAGAAATCTCCCGTGGTCTGCTGGCGGAACCGGTGCAAATCCACTCTCACGGCGGACGTGTGCATCTGGTACAGAGCGGCGAACTGAATATCGATGTGGCTTTCCTCGGCGTCCCGTCCTGTGATGAATTCGGTAATGCCAACGGCTACTCCGGTAAAGCCTGCTGCGGCTCCCTCGGCTATGCAATGGTTGATGCCGACAACGCAAAACAGGTCGTGATGCTTACCGAAGAACTGCTGCCTTATCCGCATAATCCGGCAAGCATTGAGCAAGATCAGGTTGATCTGATCGTCAAAGTTGATCGCGTTGGCGATGCTGCAAAAATCGGCGCTGGTGCTACCCGTATGACCACTAACCCGCGCGAACTGCTTATTGCCCGTAGCGCTGCGGATGTGATTGTTAACTCTGGCTACTTCAAAGAAGGTTTCTCCATGCAGACCGGCACCGGCGGCGCTTCGCTGGCGGTAACCCGTTTCCTGGAAGACAAAATGCGTAGCCGCGATATTCGCGCCGACTTCGCCCTCGGCGGTATTACCGCAACGATGGTTGATCTGCACGAAAAAGGTTTGATCCGCAAACTGCTGGATGTGCAGAGCTTTGACAGCCATGCTGCGCAATCGCTGGCCCGTAACCCCAATCACATCGAAATCAGCGCCAACCAGTACGCTAACTGGGGGTCGAAAGGCGCAGCGGTTGATCGTCTCGACGTGGTGGTACTGAGCGCGCTGGAAATTGACACCCAGTTCAACGTTAACGTGCTGACCGGCTCTGACGGCGTACTGCGTGGTGCTTCCGGTGGTCACTGCGATACCGCGATTGCTTCTGCGCTTTCCATCATCGTCGCGCCGCTGGTACGCGGTCGTATTCCGACGCTGGTGGATAACGTGCTGACCTGCATCACCCCGGGCTCCAGTGTCGATATTCTGGTCACAGACCACGGCATCGCTGTTAACCCGGCACGTCCGGAGCTGGCAGAACGTCTGCAGGAAGCGGGGATCAAAGTGGTTTCTATTGAGTGGCTGCGTGAACGTGCGCGTCTGCTGACCGGTGAACCACAGCCGATTGAATTCACCGACCGCGTCGTTGCCGTTGTGCGTTACCGCGATGGCTCGGTGATCGATGTTGTGCATCAGGTGAAGGAATAAGCCATGCACCTGCTTCCTGAACTCGCCAGCCACCATGCGGTGTCAATTCCCGAGCTGCTCGTCAGCCGGGATGAAAGGCAAGCACGGCAACACGCCTGGCTCAAGCGCCATCCTGTTCCACTGGTCTCCTTTACCGTGGTTGCGCCTGGGCCGATTAAAGACAGCGAGGTCACACGCCGAATTTTTAATCATGGCGTGACAGCCTTGCGTGCCTTAGCCGCAAAACAGGGCTGGCAAATTCAGGAGCAGGCTGCACTGGTTTCCGCCAGCGGGCCGGAGGGCATGTTGAGCATTGCCGCCCCGGCTCGCGACCTCAAGCTCGCCACCATTGAGCTTGAACATAGTCATCCTCTCGGGCGGTTATGGGATATCGATGTCCTGACGCCCGAAGGCGACATTCTCTCCCGCCGCGATTATTCACTGCCGCCTCGCCGCTGCCTGTTGTGCGAGCAAAGCGCAGCTGTTTGCGCGCGTGGAAAAACCCATCAACTGACCGATTTACTCAACCGCATGGAGGCGCTGCTGAACGATGTCGATGCCTGCAACGTCAACTAAAACCACAAAGCTTGCGACGTCATTAATCGATGAGTACGCCCTGCTGGGCTGGCGCGCCATGCTGACTGAAGTCAACCTGTCACCGAAACCAGGCCTCGTGGATCGCATTAACTGCGGTGCGCACAAAGATATGGCGCTGGAAGATTTCCACCGCAGCGCGCTGGCGATTCAGGGCTGGTTACCCCGTTTCATTGAATTTGGTGCCTGTAGTGCAGAAATGGCACCGGAAGCGGTACTCAACGGATTACGCCCAATTGGTATGGCTTGCGAAGGTGATATGTTCCGCGCCACTGCGGGCGTAAACACGCATAAAGGCAGCATTTTTTCTTTAGGGCTACTGTGTGCGGCAATTGGCCGTTTGCTTCAACTCAACCAGTCGGTAACGCCAATAACAATTTGTGCGACGGCGGCAAGTTTCTGCCGTGGCCTGACCGATCGCGAACTGCGTACCAATAATTCACAACTGACGGCAGGTCAACGGTTGTACCAGCAGCTTGGCCTTACCGGCGCACGCGGTGAAGCCGAAGCGGGTTATCCACTGGTGATCAACCACGCCTTGCCGCATTACCTCACTCTGCTGGATCAGGGGTTAGATCCTGAGCTGGCATTGCTCGATACCTTGCTCCTACTGATGGCTACCAACGGCGATACCAACGTTGCATCGCGCGGTGGCGAGGGGGGCCTGCGCTGGCTACAGCGCGAGGCGCAAACATTATTAAACAATGGGGGCATCCGAACCCCCGCCGATCTCGATTATCTCCGGCAGTTCGACAGGGAGTGTATCGAACGAAATATCAGTCCAGGCGGCAGTGCCGACCTGCTGATTCTTACCTGGTTTTTAGCACAGATTTAATTATTTAAGCACTTGATAAATTTGGAAATATTAATTTTCGGAGAACCCGTATGTCTTTAGCAAAAGATAATATATGGAAATTATTGGCGCCCCTGGTGGTGATGGGTGTCATGTTTCTTATCCCTGTACCTGACGGTATGCCGCCGCAGGCGTGGCATTACTTTGCAGTGTTTGTGGCAATGATTGTCGGCATGATCCTCGAGCCAATTCCGGCAACGGCGATCAGTTTTATTGCGGTTACTATTTGCGTTATTGGCAGTAATTACCTGCTCTTTGATGCCAAAGAATTAGCTGACCCAGCGTTTAATGCGCAAAAACAGGCGCTGAAATGGGGTCTGGCTGGTTTTTCCAGCACCACGGTATGGCTGGTATTTGGCGCATTTATTTTTGCATTAGGGTATGAAGTTTCCGGGTTAGGTCGTCGCATTGCCCTTTTCCTGGTGAAATTCATGGGCAAACGCACGCTGACGTTGGGTTATGCGATTGTCATTATCGACATTCTGCTGGCACCGTTTACACCGTCCAACACCGCGCGTACCGGGGGTACGGTTTTTCCGGTCATTAAAAACCTGCCGCCGCTGTTTAAATCATTCCCGAACGATCCGTCCGCGCGTCGTATTGGCGGCTATTTGATGTGGATGATGGTCATTAGTACCAGTCTGAGTTCGTCCATGTTTGTCACCGGTGCGGCACCAAACGTGCTGGGTCTGGAGTTCGTCAGCAAAATTGCCGGTATCCAGATTAGCTGGTTGCAGTGGTTCCTCTGCTTCCTGCCGGTTGGGGTTATCTTGCTTATCATTGCGCCGTGGCTTTCCTACGTGCTGTACAAACCGGAAATCACACACAGTGAAGAAGTGGCAACCTGGGCGGGTGATGAACTAAAAACCATGGGTGCGCTGACGCGCAGAGAGTGGACGCTGATTGGCCTTGTATTGCTCAGCTTAGG
Source organism: Escherichia sp. E.sYA108 (assembly GCF_011754335.1). Taxonomy (NCBI): domain Bacteria; kingdom Pseudomonadati; phylum Pseudomonadota; class Gammaproteobacteria; order Enterobacterales; family Enterobacteriaceae; genus Escherichia; species Escherichia sp. E.sYA108. The sequence goes on from NZ_JAAQVZ010000001.1 coordinate 3,607,097, forward strand.
TTTGTGGGTATTTGGCAGTGAAGTCATTAATGCTACTGCGGTAGGTCTGCTGGCAGTTTCGCTGATGCTGGCGCTGCACGTTGTGCCGTGGAAAGACATTACTCGCTATAACAGCGCATGGAACACGCTGGTCAACCTGGCAACGCTGGTTGTTATGGCGAATGGCCTGACCCGTTCTGGCTTTATCGACTGGTTCGCCAACACGATGAGTACACACCTGGAAGGCTTCTCACCAAACGCAACGGTGATTGTACTGGTTCTGGTGTTCTACTTTGCACACTACCTGTTTGCCAGCCTGTCTGCGCACACCGCAACCATGCTGCCGGTTATTCTGGCCGTCGGTAAAGGGATTCCGGGCGTACCAATGGAACAACTGTGTATCCTGCTGGTACTGTCTATCGGTATCATGGGCTGTCTGACGCCGTATGCAACCGGTCCTGGGGTGATTATTTACGGCTGTGGCTATGTGAAATCAAAAGATTACTGGCGTCTTGGCGCAATCTTCGGGGTGATTTACATCTCTATGCTGCTGTTGGTTGGCTGGCCGATTCTCGCCATGTGGAACTAATACGTTCGCCAAACGCTGAATAAATCATCACGCCCGCCAGGTAAGCCCACCAGGCGGGCTTTTTTATGATTTAATAGATAATATTCAGTGTATGTATGAGTTCCACACCCATTATGAAAGCATTCTGGCGTAACGCCGCGTTGCTCGCGGTTTCTCTGCTTCCCTTCTCTTCTGCCAACGCCGTGGCGTTGCAGGCAAAACAGTATGGCGATTTTGATCGCTATGTCCTGGCCCTCTCCTGGCAAACCGGATTTTGCCAGAGTCAACACGATCGAAATCGTAACGAACGAGATGAATGTCGCCTGCAAACCGAAACGACCAACAAAGCTGATTTTCTGACCGTACATGGTCTGTGGCCAGGATTGCCTAAATCGGTTGCTGCCCGTGGTGTTGATGAACGCCGCTGGATGCGCTTCGGTTGCGCTACTCGCCCAATCCCGAATCTACCAGAAGCGCGCGCCAGCCGAATGTGTTCATCGCCGGAAACCGGGTTATCACTGGAAACGGCCGCTAAACTAAGTGAAGTCATGCCAGGAGCTGGCGGACGTTCCTGCCTGGAACGCTACGAATATGCCAAACACGGTGCCTGCTTTGGTTTTGATCCAGACGCATACTTCGGCACGATGGTACGCCTGAATCAAGAAATTAAAGAGAGCGAAGCCGGAAAATTCCTTGCGGATAACTACGGTAAAACAGTGAGCCGCCGTGACTTTGATGCCGCCTTTGCCAAAAGCTGGGGAAAAGAGAACGTGAAAGCAGTTAAGCTAACGTGCCAGGGTAACCCTGCGTATTTGACTGAAATTCAGATCTCGATCAAAGCTGACGCCATCAACGCTCCGCTTTCTGCCAACTCATTCTTGCCACAACCACACCCAGGCAACTGTGGCAAAACCTTTGTGATTGATAAAGCAGGTTATTAATCCTCTGATTTACAAAACACGCTAATTCGTCTTCCATAAACCATGACGATTAAGATTTATACATAATGCGCTACATTGAGGAATTCCCTGAATGTGACGCAAATCACTTCAAAGAGTGAGCAACAGTCAGTATCATCATGTGAGTTAAACCCTCGCCGCCTGACGGTGAGGGTTTTCTTTTGGGTATGTTTATCTGCGACACTCGCAGTACCGACGACATGGAGTAAAAATGTCCAGACCAACTATCATCATTAACGACCTGGATGCCGAACGCATCGATATTCTGCTGGAGCAACCCGCCTATGCTGGTTTGCCAATCGCCGACGCGTTAAACGCAGAGTTGGATCGCGCCCAAATGTGTTCGCCAGAAGAGATGCCACACGACGTGGTGACAATGAACAGCCGGGTTAAATTCCGCAATCTTAGCGATGGCGAAGTGCGTGTGCGCACGCTGGTGTATCCGGCAAAAATGACCGACAGCAATACTCAGCTTTCCGTTATGGCTCCGGTAGGTGCCGCACTGCTGGGGCTGCGCGTTGGCGATTCCATTCACTGGGAACTGCCGGGCGGCGTTGCAACCCACCTTGAAGTGCTGGAACTCGAATACCAGCCAGAAGCTGCTGGCGATTACCTGCTTTAATCCCATCTGCACAAGCGATAACTCGCTTTGCCCAGAGGATGCACTCGCATCCTCTTTCCGCTCAAATATCAACCAGATTTATCATTTTGCTCTTAAGCGCAGCATTCTAATCTGAACTGGTTATTCATCTGCGGAACCTCATATGAGCGAAGCTCTCGGTATCACTGCATTTTATATATTCATAGCAGCAATTATTGTTGCTGCAGTGCTATACCTTGAACAACGCTGGTAGCGCCTGGTTTTTATTTATTTTCCAGCTCAATAGCAAATTCAGATCAAATCAGCCTCGCAAATTATAGATTCATAACCAATAATGTGCTGTTATGTATACATGCAAAAACAAGGAGAGAATGCTTATGTACAAAACAATCATCATGCCAGTGGATGTTTTCGAAATGGAATTGAGCGACAAAGCGATTCGCCACGCTGAATTCCTCGCCCAGGATGACGGAGTTATTCATCTACTTCACGTACTACCGGGGTCAGCCAGCCTGAGCCTGCACCGTTTTGCCGCTGATGTACGTCGTTTTGAAGAGCATCTGCAACATGAAGCAGAAGAACGTCTGCAAACGATGGTCAGCCACTTCACCATCGATCCTTCCCGCATTAAGCAACATGTCCGTTTTGGTAGTGTGCGGGATGAAGTTAACGAGTTAGCGAAAGAACTTGATGCAGATGTAGTAGTGATTGGTTCGCGTAACCCATCAATTTCAACTCATCTGTTGGGTTCTAACGCCTCGAGCGTAATCCGCCACGCCAATTTGCCGGTGCTGGTTGTGCGTTAATTGCCAGAATAAGTCTCCCGCCCTGCCCGGAGCCATCCCTGCAGGGCTTTTTAATGCAATAAAAAAGCCGCCAGGTTTGACCCCGGCGGCTAAGCAATTACAGGTGAATCTTACTTCTTCTTATGCAGTTTTGGTGCGAATCAGGTAGTCAAAAGCACTCAGAGAGGCTTTGGCACCTTCGCCAGTGGCGATGATGATCTGCTTGTACGGAACCGTCGTACAGTCACCCGCTGCGAACACGCCTTTGACGTTGGTTTCGCATTTCGCATCAATGATAATCTCGCCCATGCGATTACGTTCGACTGCGCCTTCCAGCCAGTTGGTGTTCGGCAGCAGACCAATCTGGACGAAAATACCGGCCAGTTCGATGTTGTGAATATTGCCGCTGACACGATCGCGATATTCCAGACCTACGACTTTGCTACCGTCGCCTTTCACTTCCGTGGTTTGCGCATTCAGAATAATGTCGACGTTTTTCAGGCTGCGTAGTTTGTCCTGCAGAACCTGGTCGGCTTTCATTTCTGGCGCAAATTCCAGCAGCGTTACGTGCTCAACGATACCCGCCAGGTCAATTGCCGCTTCCACGCCGGAGTTACCGCCGCCGATAACCGCTACGCGTTTGCCTTTAAACAGCGGGCCGTCGCAGTGCGGGCAGTAGGTCACGCCTTTGGTGCGATACTGATCTTCGCCAGGAACGTTCATGTTGCGCCATTTTGCACCAGTCGCCACGATAATGCTGCGTGCTTTCAGTACCGCGCCAGAAGCTGTTTCAATCTGATGCAGGCCGCCTTCAACCGCTGCCGGGATCAGTTTGCTCGCGCTCTGGCTGTCGATCACATCAACGTCGTATTCATCAACATGAACTTTCAGCGCACCTGCCAGTTTCTGGCCTTCGGTCTTCGGTACAGAAATGTAGTTTTCGATATCAACGGTATCGAGGATCTGACCACCAAAACGTTCGCCCATCAGACCGGTACGGATGCCTTTACGTGCGGAGTAAATTGCTGCCGCTGCACCCGCCGGGCCGGAACCAACGATTAATACGTCATAAGCATCACGCTTGTTCAGCTCTTCTGCCGCACGTTTTTCCGCGCCAGTATCAATTTTGGCGACGATTTCAGTCAACGTCATGCGGCCCTGACCAAACTCTTTCCCGTTTACGAACACTGCCGGAACACCCATCACGTTGCGATCGGTAATTTCGTTCTGGAAGGTGCCGCCGTCAATTGCAGTGTGCTTGATGCGCGGGTTCAGTACGCTCATCAGGTTCAGCGCCTGCACCACATCCGGGCAGTTGTGGCAAGAGAGCGAGTAATAGGTTTCGAATTCAAAATCACCGTCAATATGGCGAATCTGCTCCAGCAGAGACTGCGCTTCTTTCGACGGATGACCACCGGTCCACAACAACGCCAGTACCAGAGAGGTGAACTCGTGGCCCAGCGGGGAACCTGCAAAACGTGGTCCCTGGTTGGAACCTGGGTTGGTGATCAGGAAAGACGGCTTACGCACCGGCAAGCTGTTATCTTCTTTAAAGGTGACTTTGTCTGACAGTTCTGCGATTTCAGCCAACAGTTCCTTGATTTCTGCCGATTTAGCGCTGTCATCCAGCGTGGCAATTAACTCAACAGGCTTGGTCAATTTCTCAAGGTAAGCCTTGAGTTGAGTTTTCATATTTGTGTCGAGCATGTTTATCTCCTGGGCTTTAAACATCATCATGCAAGCGGCCTCTGCGGCTAGCTGGATGCAGCTTGCATCATGGTGCGGGGAAGAAAATCGGGTGCCGCAGCACCCGAAGAATTAGGTGAATTTCCGAAGTATCTCGCGCCGGAGTTAGTAGCGCGAAAGACAAAGGAAATTTAGATTTTACCAACCAGGTCCAGAGACGGAGCCAGAGTTGCTTCACCTTCTTTCCATTTAGCCGGGCAAACTTCACCTGGGTGAGAAGCTACGTACTGTGCTGCTTTGATTTTACGCAGCAGGTCAGACGCGTCACGGCCAATGCCTTCAGCGGTAACTTCGATTGCCTGGATGATACCCTGCGGGTCAACAACGAAGGTCGCACGGTCAGCCAGACCTTCATCTTCACGCATGTTGTCGAAGTTACGGGTCAGGGCGCCAGTCGGGTCGCCGATCATCGCATATTTGATTTTAGCGATGGTTTCAGAGCTGCTGTGCCATGCTTTGTGGGTGAAGTGAGTATCGGTAGATACTGCGTATACGTCTACGCCCAGTTTCTGCAATTCTTCGTAATGGTCAGCAACGTCACCCAGTTCGGTCGGGCATACGAAAGTAAAGTCAGCCGGGTAGAAGAAGAAGACGCTCCAGCGGCCTTCGGTATCTTTTTCGGTGATTTCGATGAATTCGCCGTTTTTGAATGCCTGGTTTTTAAAAGGTTTAATTTTGGTGTTAATCAAGGACATCTATACTTCCTCCGTGTTTTCGATGAGATGTAAGGTAACCAATTTTTGCCGATTCGGCTAATCCGTTTCCATTATCAAATCGATAAGTTTTACCTTACAACCTTCGTAAGACAACTTTGTGAACTTTGCACCGCCAGCGGCGATAAAAAGTAAAATGGCCCCTTTTCCAGGTGACCGTGTAATCTGAACTACCCTTTGGTATCTTCAGCGCCTGCCTGCAGGCTGAGGTGTTGCCCTTACAAATGCAACAACGACATGGATTACAACACCCTCATAAACAAAGGGCAATCACCTGATCTAAGCTCTTACCTATGACAGTGATAGGTTATGCCTTTTACTCGACTTTTGCACTGACTGAAAAGGACAAATTAATGTTAAAAAAGATACTTTTACTGGCTCTGCTTCCTGCAATCGCCTTCGCAGAGGAACTTCCTGCCCCAGTAAAAGCGATTGAAAAACAGGGTATTACAATCATCAAAACGTTCGATGCCCCTGGAGGAATGAAAGGTTATCTCGGTAAGTATCAGGATATGGGCGTCACCATCTACCTGACTCCAGATGGTAAGCACGCTATCTCTGGTTACATGTACAACGAAAAAGGTGAAAACCTGAGTAACACGCTTATCGAAAAAGAAATTTACGCACCCGCCGGACGTGAAATGTGGCAACGGATGGAACAATCCCACTGGCTCCTCGACGGTAAAAAAGACGCGCCGGTCATTGTCTACGTCTTCGCCGATCCGTTCTGCCCATATTGTAAACAGTTCTGGCAGCAGGCTCGTCCGTGGGTAGATTCTGGCAAAGTGCAATTGAGAACATTGTTGGTTGGGGTTATCAAGCCAGAAAGCCCGGCGACAGCAGCGGCAATTCTTGCCTCCAAAGATCCCGCAAAAACCTGGCAACAATATGAAGCCTCTGGTGGCAAGCTTAAGCTAAGCGTGCCTGCAAACGTAAGCACAGAGCAAATGAAAGTGTTAAGCGACAACGAGAAACTCATGGACGATCTGGGGGCAAATGTCACACCAGCTATCTATTACATGAGTAAGGAAAATACCCTGCAACAAGCCGTCGGATTACCCGATCAGAAAACACTTAATATCATTATGGGGAATAAATAGAATATAATTCATCGATGGTTGAAATCTCTCTCTGCTTTTCAACCATCCTAAAAACGCATGAATTGCTCGTAACCCACCTGACAGCTATGCTATTTTAGAAAATCTTAATCCAAAGTTAAGCAGAAAAACATAATACATATAAATACAACAACATTATTGAACAAGTGAATGATTTATGGAAGAGACAATACAACGGAGTATGTTATGGCTAATCTTTATGATCTAAAAAAATTTGACCTCAATTTACTGGTCATATTTGAATGTATTTATCAACATCTCAGCATTAGTAAAGCGGCAGAATCATTATATATAACGCCCTCTGCTGTTAGTCAGTCGTTACAACGTTTACGTGCGCAATTTAATGACCCGTTATTCATTCGCTCAGGGAAAGGTATCGCGCCGACTACAACAGGGTTAAACCTGCATCACCATCTTGAGAAAAATCTCAGAGGCCTTGAACAAACGATCAATATCGTTAATAAGTCTGAACTAAAGAAAAATTTTATTATCTACGGTCCTCAGCTTATTTCTTGTACTAATAACAACATGCTAATCCGCTGTCTTAGACAAGATACTTCAATCGATATAGAATGCCATGACATACTGCTTTCAGCTGAAAATGCCGAAGAACTGTTGGTTCAACGCAAAACTGACCTGGCAATTACGCTGCAACCAGTAATTAGTCGCTCTGTCATCTGCATGCCGTTACACACTATTCGCAATTCCCTTATATGTAGCAACAAACATCCTCGTATTACTGATACCAGTAACTATGAACAAATTATCGCCGAAGAATTCACCCTGTTGATATCTAAATCAGCAGGGATTGACGAAATTCAAATGGACATAGATGAACGTTTTATGAACCGTAAAGTTTCATTTCGCAGTTCTTCTTTGATGACTATAATTAATAGTATTTCTGTTACTGACTTATTAGGCATTGTGCCCACCGAACTGTACGATTTACATCGTGACTTTTTGAAGTTAAAAGAAATAAAACTGGAACAACCTCTTCCTGCGGTTAAACTTTATATATCCTATAACAAGGCTTCGTTGAACAACCTTGTCTTCTCCCGATTCATAGATCGTTTAAATGATAGCTTCTGATTCATTACCACTGACAAATAATATATTACGCATCAATTAATTCATTGTGTGAATATAAAATAATGTGCTCTATCTTGCTTCGTTTATCCTATAATTAGCGGATTCATCTCACGAATCACCCCGTAACGTTCAGAGAGCGTTTTTAGATGTCTATTTATAAAATCCCGCTTCCACTGAATATTCTGGAAGCTGCAAAAGAACGTATTACCTGGACACTTAATACCCTACCCCGTATCTGTGTTTCTTTTTCGGGTGGTAAAGATTCCGGATTAATGCTGCATCTGACAGCCGAAATTGCCCGACAAATGGGCAAAAAAATCTGCGTTTTGTTTATCGACTGGGAAGCGCAGTTCTCATGCACTATTAACTATGTTCAGTCATTACGTGAGTTTTACGCCGATGTCATCGAAGAGTTTTACTGGGTTGCGCTCCCGCTTACGACGCAAAATTCCCTTTCTCAATACCAACCCGAATGGCAGTGCTGGGAACCTGATGTCGAATGGGTGCGTCAGCCCCCGCAAGATGCGATAACCGATCCTGACTTTTTCTCCTTTTACCAGCCTGGCATGACCTTCGAACAATTTGTGCGTGAGTTTGCTGAATGGTTTTCACAAAAACGTCCGGCGGCGATGATGATCGGCATCCGTGCAGATGAGTCCTTCAACCGTTTTGTCGCCATCGCCAGTTTAAATAAACAACGTTTTGCCGATGATAAGCCCTGGACTACTGCCGCACCAGGCGGTCATAGCTGGTACATTTACCCCATCTACGACTGGAAAGTGGCTGATATCTGGACCTGGTATGCTAACCATCAACAGCTCTGTAACCCACTGTATAATATAATGTATCAGGCAGGCGTCCCTCTGCGTCATATGCGAATTTGCGAACCTTTTGGCCCGGAGCAACGACAAGGATTATGGCTCTATCACGTTATCGAACCGGATCGCTGGGCTGCTATGTGCGCACGAGTCAGCGGGGTAAAAAGTGGCGGCATTTACGCCGGACATGACAATCATTTTTATGGTCATCGGAAAATCCTCAAACCAGAGCATTTAGACTGGCAAGAGTATGCATTATTGCTGCTTGATAGCATGCCGGAGAAAACCGCTGAGCATTACCGCAACAAAATTGCCATTTACTTGCATTGGTATCAGAAAAAAGGTGTCGAGGTGCCACAGACCCAGCACGGGGACATTGGCGCGAAAGATATCCCCTCCTGGCGGCGAATATGCAAAGTTTTACTCAATAACGATTACTGGTGCCGGGCATTATCATTTAGTCCTACGAAAGCGAAGAACTATCAGCGTTATAACGAACGGATAAAAGGAAAACGTCAGGAATGGGGGATACTATGCAACAACGATTAACGCAGGATTTAACCCAATTTCTCGCCAGCTTGCCGGAAGATGATCGCATCAAAGCGATTAATGAAATCCGCATGGCGATCCATCAGGTTAGCCCCTTTCGTGAAGAGCCAGTGGATTGCGTTCTGTGGGTTAAAAACAGCCAACTTATGCCTAATGATTACAACCCAAACAACGTGGCACCACCCGAAAAAAAACTGCTGAAAAAATCCATTGAAATAGATGGTTTTACCCAACCCATTGTAGTCACGCATACGGATAAAAATGCTCTGGAAATCGTGGATGGTTTTCACCGCCATGAAATTGGTAAAGGCTCATCATCGTTAAAATTACGCTTAAAAGGTTATTTGCCGGTGACCTGTCTGGAAGGTACGCGTAATCAACGCATCGCCGCGACTATTCGTCATAATCGCGCTCGTGGACGTCACCAAATCACTGCCATGTCAGAAATCGTCCGAGAACTCAGCCAGTTGGGATGGGACGATAATAAAATTGGCAAAGAGCTGGGAATGGACAGCGACGAAGTGTTGCGCCTGAAGCAAATTAACGGCCTGCAAGAGTTGTTTGCCGACCGTCAATTTTCCCGCGCCTGGACGGTTAAATAACTACAGCTGGCGCAGGCGTTCTGCTGCTGCCAGCAACGTCGATTCCTTCTTGGCAAAACAGAGACGAATCAGTTTATGTGGGAAGGGATCGGCGCAAAACACCGACAGCGGAATCGCCGCTACGCCGTGCTCCCGCGTCAGCCACTGGCAAAACTCAACATCATCCAGCGTAGATACGGCGCTGTAATCCACCAGCAAAAAGTATGTACCTTCGCACGGTAAAATCTCCAGCCGACTTTCATTTAAGGCATTCACCAGAATATCGCGCTTCTGGCGATAAAAGTCCGGTAACGCAAGATAATGCTCAGGTTCTGCACGTAGCATATCGGCAAGCGCCAACTGTGCCGGGGTATTCACCGAAAAGGTCAGATACTGATGCACTTTGCGGATCTCGGCGCTGATGGGCGCAGGCGCAACGCAATAACCCACTTTCCAGCCGGTCATATGATAGGTCTTGCCAAACGATGACACCGCCACCGCTCGCTCACGCAATTGCGGATGCGCCAGCACGCTGGCATGGCCCTGTTGTGAAAAATTGATGTGCTCGTAGACTTCATCGCTAATGACAAAAATCTCGTGCCCGGCGATCGCCTGCCACAGAGCGGCGAAATCAGTCTGCTGCCAGACAGTTGCACTGGGGTTATGCGGGGTGTTGAGGATCACCAGTCGGGTGCGCTCGCTTAACAATGCGGCAAATTCCTGCCAGTCAACGCGAAAATGCGGCGGTTGCAGTGCAATACGTTTCACTATTCCCCCCGAAAGTGCGATGGCGGGGGCGTAACTGTCATAGCTGGGATCAAAACAAATCACTTCGTCGCCATTGCGCACCAATGCGGTTATCGCCGCGTATAACGCCTCCGTCGCCCCTGCCGTCACGGTGATATTGCTGTCGACATCCGGTTGATAGCCATACAGACGTTCCGTTTTCTGAGCAATCGCCTCGCGCAAGGCCTGCACGCCGGTCATGGGCGCGTATTGGTTTGCCCCCTGGGCAACGTGGTACGCCAGCCGCTCCTGTAAATAGCGCGGACCATCAAAATCAGGAAAGCCTTGCGAAAGGTTAATCGCCTGGTGTTGCTGCGCCAGCGCGCTCATCCGGGTGAAAATAGTGGTGCCAAGTTGTGGAAGTTTGCTTTGTGGAATCAGAGGGTTATTTGTCATTTTTATTGTACCTGACGAAGTTGCGTGTTGAAGGCACTATAACACGATGCTAGTATTTGGCAATCAAGACGTTTAGATGTCTAAATAAAACAATAAGGACAACACAACATGCCTCACAATCCTATCCGCGTGGTCGTCGGCCCGGCTAACTACTTTTCACATCCCGGAAGTTTCAATCACCTGCACGATTTTTTCACTGATGAACAACTTTCTCGCGCGGTGTGGATCTACGGCGAACGCGCCATTGCTGCGGCACAAACCAAACTGCCGCCTGCGTTTGAACTGCCAGGGGTAAAGCATATTTTGTTTCGTGGTCATTGCAGCGAAAGCGATGTGCAACAACTGGCGGCGGAGTCCGGTGACGATCGCAGCGTGGTGATTGGCGTCGGCGGCGGCGCACTACTCGACACCGCGAAAGCCCTCGCCCGCCGTCTCGGTCTGCCGTTTGTTACCGTTCCGACGATCGCCGCTACCTGCGCCGCCTGGACACCGCTCTCTGTCTGGTATAACGATGCCGGACAAGCGCTGCATTATGAGATTTTCGACGACGCCAATTTTATGGTGCTGGTGGAACCGGAGATTATCCTCAACGCGCCGCAACAATATCTGCTGGCGGGGATCGGTGACACGCTGGCGAAATGGTATGAAGCGGTGGTGCTGGCCCCGCAACCAGAAACGTTGCCGCTAACCGTGCGGCTAGGGATCAATAATGCGCAGGCTATTCGCGACGTCTTGTTAAACAGTAGCGAACAGGCGCTGAGCGATCAGCAAAATCACCAGTTAACGCAATCATTTTGCGATGTGGTGGATGCCATTATTGCTGGTGGTGGGATGGTTGGTGGTCTGGGCGATCGTTTTACGCGTGTGGCGGCAGCTCATGCCGTGCATAACGGTCTGACCGTGCTGCCGCAAACCGAGAAGTTTCTCCACGGCACCAAAGTCGCCTACGGAATTCTGGTGCAAAGCGCCTTGCTGGGTCAGGATGATGTGCTGGCGCAATTAACTGGAGCGTATCAGCGTTTTCATCTGCCGACTACGCTGGCGGAGCTGGAAGTGGATATCAATAATCAGGCGGAGATCGACAAAGTGATTGCCCACACCTTGCGTCCGGTGGAATCCATTCATTACCTGCCGGTCACGCTGACACCAGATACGTTGCGTGCAGCGTTCGAAAAAGTGGAATCGTTTAAAGCCTGACGTACATATTTAGCAGCAGCGCGCGCCGCCTTTTCCACCGTAGCGCGCGTCCTGCCGCTCACGGAAAAACTCTTCGTAGGTCATCGGCGTTTGATCGGGATGGTTAACCCGCATATGTTCGACATAGTTGTCGTAATCAGGCATACCAATCATCAGTTTCGCCGCCTGACCTAAATATTTTCCGGCTTTTGCCAGTGAATCAAACATCTAAACCTCCAGTAATACAAATGCCCTCCTGAATTAAGAGGGCTTAACTGCTATCAACACGCTCGGGCTGAGAGTAAGGGGAACGCTCAGCACATTCCCCCTCACTCTGACTTTAGTGCGCGCCTTTCGCCTGCGCCACGATCTCCTCGACATTTTCCGGCATCGGCTCATACGGCGTTTCTTTCGCCGTTGGCTTCGGCTCTTTCAATGCCGCCAGTGCCGTCTTAATCGAGAACAGTGCCAGAACCACCACGACCACCATAAAGAAGATGGTTAACCCGGCATCCAGACGGTTGTTGAACACCAGTTGCGCCAGCTGTGACTCAGTATACTGCGACGGAATATTGCCGCTGTCGATCATTGCCTGGAACTTATTAGCAATGGCCAGGAAGCCGACTTTCGCATCCGGGCTAAACGCTTTCTGCCAGCCTGCGGTCAGGGTACAAATCAGCAGCCAGGCCGTTGGTACCAGTGCCACCCAGGCATAACGTTGACGTTTCATTTTGAACAGCACCACGGCACAGAGCATCAGCGCCATCCCTGCCAGCATCTGGTTGGCAATACCAAACAGCGGCCACAGAGTGTTAATACCGCCCAGCGGATCGACCACGCCCTGATGCAGGAAGTAGCCCCACGCCAGCACGCACAGCGCCGTTGCCAGCAGGTTAGCAGGCAGTGAATCGGTCCGTTTCAGGCCCGGAGACACCACGCCCAGCAGATCCTGCAACATAAAGCGCGCAGCACGCGTACCCGCATCCACCGCCGTCAGAATAAACAGTGCTTCAAACAGAATGGCGAAGTGATACCAGAACGCCACATCCATCATGCCGCCCAGCGCACCGTGCAGAATGTAGGCCATCCCCACCGCCAGGGTCGGCGCTCCGCCCGCACGGGAAATGATCGACTGTTCACCCACTTCGCTGGCAATCTGGTTTAGCGTATCCGGGGTAATCGCAAAGCCCCAGCTACTCACCACCTGCGCGGCAGAAGCAACCACATCCGCCGTCCCTGCCGGAGCCAGCACCGCCATCGGGCTGTTCATGGCGAAGTACACACCCGGATCGATGATACAGGCGGAAACCAGCGCCATAATCGCCACGAAGGATTCCATCAACATCCCACCGTAGCCGATAAAGCACGCCTGCCCTTCGTTCGCCAGCATCTTCGGTGTAGTGCCGGAAGAGATCAGTGCATGGAAGCCAGACACCGCGCCACAGGCGATGGTGATAAACAGGAACGGGAACAGGTTACCGGTCCATACCGGGCCAGTGCCATCGACAAATTTAGTTAGCGCAGGCATGGTCAGCGTCGGGCGCATAATCAAAATGCCCACCGCCAGACCGACGATAGTCCCGATTTTCAGGAAGGTTGAGAGGTAGTCACGCGGAGCCAGCAGCAACCACACCGGCAGCACCGCCGCCACAAAACCGTAACCCACCAGCATCCAGGTCAGCTGCACGCCGGTAAAGTCAAAGTACGGTGCCCACGTCGGGCTTTCTGCCACCCAGCCGCCAGAGATAATGGCGAAAATAAGGAACACCAGACCAATCACCGACACTTCGCCAATACGCCCCGGACGCAAATAGCGCAGGTAGATCCCCATAAACAGCGCCAGCGGAATGGTGAACGCAACGGTATACGTTCCCCACGGGCTATGAGTCAGGGCTTTAACCACGATCATCGCCAGCACGGCAAGGATAATGACCATGATCATAAAGCAGGCCACCAGCGCTATCACCCCGGCGGTTGGCCCCATCTCTTCTTTGACCAGCTCACCCAGCGAGCGACCGTCACGGCGCGTGGAAACAAACAGCACCATGAAATCCTGCACCGCACCGGCGAGAACCACCCCTGCGAGCAGCCAGATCATCCCTGGCAGGTAACCCATTTGCGCCGCCAGTACCGGCCCAACCAACGGACCTGCTCCGGCAATGGCCGCAAAATGGTGACCGAACAGCACTTTTTTGTCCGTCGGCACATAGTCCAGCCCGTCGTTATGGCGCACCGCTGGCGTCATACGCGTCGGGTCAACCGCCAGCACATTTTTGGCGATATACAGCCCATAAAAACGGTAAGCGATCAGATAGATACAGACCGACGCCACCACAATCCACAGCGCGTTGATCTGTTCCCCACGATTTAAAGCAATGTATCCCAGAGCAAATGCTCCCATTACAGAGAGCACTGTCCAGACGAGGTATTTCCCTGATTTGTTCATAGTTGTTATCCGTGTGCGTGTCCATAGAGATGTTACATTTTGTTTCTATAACATCTTTGTACAATTTAACAACACAGCAACCATGCAAATCGGAGTTGAAACCAATATTTAACTTAACAATGTTAACTCGATCACTCCGTTAACCGAATTTTCCTGCAATCTCATTTTATTCTGTCGGGTTCATCCCAAAACCGCTGTGCCCAGCCGACAGGTGCAGCAACGCCGCCCCTGTTCATCGAAAACGACGATTTCCCAGCTCTGATTTTGTCGTCCAAGATGCAGCGGCTGGCAGACACCGCGCACCTTTCCCTCAGACACCGGGCGATGATGTGTGGCGTTAAGTTCCGTGCCCACCACACACTGTCCGTCGCGGGTCATCATAAATCCGGCCATCGATCCCAGCGTTTCCGCCAGCGCCGCCGACGCGCCGCCATGCAGCAGGCCAAACGGCTGATGAGTACGGGTATCAACCGGCATTTCGGCTTCGAGTACATCATCGCCCAGACGGGTATACACAATTCCCAGATGCGCCACCATTGTGTTATCGCTGGTGGCGTTCAGCTCGTCGAGCGTTAAATGGCGTTTCCAGATCATGCTTATGCCCCCAGCGTTGAGCCGCCATCGACCACAATATCCTGTAGGGTAATATGGCTGGCGAGGTCAGAGGCGAGGAACAAAATCGTGTTGGCGATCTCCTGCGGACGGGCGATTTTCCCTAGCGGAATGCCGAGTTTAAACTGCTCGCCAAAGCCGCGAATACGCTGCTCTTCGGCGTCATCGCTCACCCACAGCGTGCGTTGCATATCAGTGTCGGTGGAGCCCGGCGAAACCACATTACAGCGCACGCCGCTACCCGCCAGTTCCAGCCCGACGCTCAACGCCAGGCTTTTCAGCGCCGCTTTCGATGCGCCATAAGCACTCATGCCAATGCGCGGCGTGTGTGCGGCGTCGGACGCAACAGTAACAATCGCCCCGCCCCGCTGATGGCGAAACTGGTTCATGGTCTGCTGAAACAGGTTAAACGCACCGCCGACGTTGACCGCAAAAGTCTGCTGCCAGTCCTCTTTACTGAGCTGATCGGTCGCACCCATGCGCAAAATTCCCGCCGCATTGACCAGCACGTCCAGTCGCTCCGTTTCAGCTAACAGTCGCTGACATACCTGCGCCACCTGCGCAGCATCGGCAACATCCATTACTTCGGTCGCAAAAGGATATTGCTCCTGAGTAAACGCTTGATCAAAACCTGTAACTTTCGCCCCCGCCTCA
The DNA here is from genome assembly GCF_011754335.1 of Escherichia sp. E.sYA108. NCBI lineage: Bacteria > Pseudomonadati > Pseudomonadota > Gammaproteobacteria > Enterobacterales > Enterobacteriaceae > Escherichia > Escherichia sp. E.sYA108. The sequence goes on from NZ_JAAQVZ010000001.1 coordinate 3,622,673, forward strand.
ACAAATGCCATCGCCGTGGCATAGCCGATACCTTTCCCCGCGCCAGTTACCCAGACATTTTTACCGCTGAAATCCATTATTTCACCTCGCGGGAGAGTAGCTTCCACCAGGCGTCGATGGTCGGGTTTTTCGCCAGCATGACAAAGTCGATATCACCATGCACTTTGCGCCAGCGCGCCGCCAGCGCCATCATGCGCACCGAATCCAGACCGTAGTCGATCAGGTTGTCGTCATCGAAGGGTTCATCGGACTCGTCCAGCAACGGCAGGATCACCTCACGCAGCTCCGCTTTGCTGGCGGGGATAGGTGCTGGCAGCAATTCTTCGGTCATCACCACCCGACCAGAACGTCCGGCCACATATTTCAGCGACATCAAATGCTCGTCACGGCTGAAATCGGCCAGCGCATCCGCCACCATAAACGGTTTAATATCGCGCATAAATGCGTCCGTTGCGGTGGTCATACAGCCAATGTGGGCATATACCCCGGTAATAATCAGCTGGTTACGTCCACTCTCTTTGAGCATTTGCTCCAGCGGGGAACGATGAAACGCGCTGTAGCGCCATTTCACCAGCACCGTGTCGTCGGCATCTGGCGTCAGGCGATCCACCACCTTTTGCTGTTCCGGCGAACGGGTCAGGCCAGGCCCCCACATATCATTCAACAGCGCCCGATCTTCATCGCTCTGCTCTTTCGGCTGGGCGGTGTAATAAACCGGGATATTGTGCTGTTTGCAGTAGTCGCGTAGTGCCGCAATATTCGCGATCACCTGCTCCATCATCGGGCAGTTCTCACCCCAGAAGCTGACAAAATAGTCCTGCATATCATGGATTAACAACGCGGCACGTTGCGGTTCAAAGGCCCAGTCGACTTTATTCTGCGGAATATCGTGAGACTCCGGCAGTGCGTAAGCCTGTAATTTTGGAATAGCCATCGTGTTCTCTCCTTCAGGCTGATGTGCGTGACGCCAGCCACTGACGTAATTGTTTTTTATCGACTTTCCCGACCGCCGTCAGCGGAAGTGAATCTACACACTCCACGCGATCCGGTAATTTAAATTCGGCAATACCCTGTTCACGCAGGAAACGACGCACCTGCACCGCGCGCAGCGGCTCTTTTACCACCAGATAAGCACAGCTTTTTTCGCCCATCAGCTCATCTTCCATGCTCACCAGTGCGGCGTAGATCACCGCCGGATGGCGCAGCAGCAGGTTTTCGATCTCTTCGGCAGCGATCTTCTCGCCGCCACGGTTGATCTGATCTTTCTCGCGCCCCTGCACAGTGATGTAACCCTCTGGATCAATAGAGATCAGATCGCCGGAACAGTAAAAACCGTTAGCATCAAAGGCGCTGGCATTGTGCTGCGGGCTTTTGTAATAGCCACGGAAGGTGTACGGCCCGCGCGTCATCAGGCGTCCAACTTCCCCTTGCGGCAGTGGATTTCCTTCGGCATCGGCAACCCATACTTCATCGTCCGGGCACATTGGGTAACCCTGGGTATGGATAATTTTCTCCGCACTATCATCAAGACGGGTGTAGTTCACCAGCCCTTCCGCCATGCCAAACACCTGCTGCAACTGACAGCCAATCTCAGCGGGAATACGCGCCGCAAGGGTGGCAGAAAGACGGGCGCCGCCGACCTGTAACAGTTTCAGCGAGGCAAGCTGCGCCCGGCTTTCGCCTCCAGCCAGTGCCTGCAACCACAGGCTGACTGCTGGCGGCACCAGCGCGGTGACGTTCACCTGATGTTTTTCAATCAATGGGAAGCAAAACGTGGCGCTGGGGTCGGCAGCCAGAACGACAGTGCCGCCAGCGAGAAATACCCCCAACGATCCCGGTGAACTCATGGCGTAGTTATGAGCCGCCGGGATCGCGCACAGGTAGCGCGTCTGTTGTGTGAACTGACAAATCTCGACGCTACGACGCACGCTGTAGTAGTAGTCGTTATGAGTGCGCGGGATCAGTTTCGGAGTGCCGGTGGTGCCGCCGGAAAGCTGGAAATAGGCCACTTCATCAGCAGGAGATGGCGTGGCAGTAAAATCCTCAGCCGGATGGTTAATCGCATCCTGCAAGTTATGCTCACCGCTGTCGTTGAGCAGCTGCACCACGCGAATCGAAGAATGCTCTGCAACAAATGTGTTGAGGAAATCATCCCCGCTAAATAGCGCATGTTGGCGATCGGCAATCAGTAACGCCGGTTCAATCTGGCTGGCATAGGCGTTCAGTTCACTACGCTGATGGCTGAACAGCGCCAGCACCGGCGCAACGCCCAGTTTCAGCAGCGCGAAAAAGGTAATGTAAAGTTCAGCGACGTTACCCAGTTGTACCAGCGCGGTTTCACCAGGTTTAATGCCCTGACGGCGCAAACTACAGGCGAGGTTATCCGCCGCCTGATTCAGCTCCCGGTAACTCAACTGCCGCTCGCCGTCGATGACCGCGATGCTGTCGCTTGCGGCATGACGGGTCAGAATGTCGGTCAGCGGCAAATCCTGCCAGTAGCCTTTTTCCCGATAGCGACGGGCAAACTCTTCCGGCCAGCGGGTGAATGGAATGCTCATCCTCGCTCCTTAATGCAATCCAAAAACGTTCAACATGGTAGAAAGTTTGACGCCTGTTTCGCGCCACTCACCCAACGGTGAGGACGCAGGCACAATCCCCGCTCCGGCAAACAGACGCACCTGATTTTCCCGCAGCTTCGCGCAGCGGATGGTCACCACCCATTCACCGTTACCTTCGCTGTCACACCAACCCACAATGCCGCCAAACAGTTCGCGGTCGAACGGCTCCAGTTCAGCAATAACCTGAGTCGCGGCCTGATGCGGGAAACCGCTCAGCGCGGGGGTCGGATGCAGCAGACAAGCCAAAGTCAGTGCGTTTTCTTGCGAATTCGCTTTACCTTCAAAGGGAGTTGCGAGATGCCACAGCGTCGGCGTGGTAATCAATTGTGGAGAGGAGGTAACGTGTAACTCACTACTGCGTTTGCGCAGTACCTCTTTCATCGCCTGAGTCACCAGTTCATGTTCATGGCGATCTTTTTCTGACGCCAGCAGACGATTACCCGCTTCGCGATCGAGCACTTCATCCGGCTGACGACGCGCGGAACCGGCTAACGGAATGGAGCTAAAACGCTCGCCGTCTTTACGTAGCAGCAGTTCCGGGCTGGCCCCCAGCAGAACGCCACCATCAGCCAACGGAACATGGAAGTTGTAACTAACCGGGTTTTGCGCAATCAACCGTTCCAGCAATACGCCACTATCAATGGCGGCGTCAGTAGTGATATCAATCAACCGTGACAACACCACTTTGTCGACCTGCGGCGTGGCGGTAAGTGCGGCAGCACGGGCAACCATCTGTTCAAACGTGGTTTGTTCCGGAATGGCCTGACGTTCCACCACGTTCAGCGACTGGCTGCGGGTGAAACGGCGTGCGGAAGCTTGTTTTTCCTGACGGGAGAACGACTGCCAGGATTCAGGTATATACAGCGACGAAGGCTGACGTGGATCGAAGGGAATCGCCCCGACCATCACCGGATTTTTGATGCCCTGCGCTTTGGCATCGGCAAACAACGCGGCGAGTTTTTGCTGGAAGGGACTGTCGGGCGAATCCCCGTTCACAGCCGGTTCATCGAAGCGGGCGAAACATCCTGACGTCGTAAAACTGCGGTACGGCGACATAAAGAAAAAGCGATTGGGCGCAAGTGTTGCCATGGTCTGCTGTACTTCCTCAGCCAGTGACGTATCCATATCATCCTCCACAAAATGATAAAGGCTTTAATAATGATTATCATTTATATTTTCGGTCGCTAACCTAAAAGCAAACGCGCACTATGTCAACTCTTGAGGTAACGCAATCTGCAACTCGGGGTTGCATCTGGTTGTGGTTACAATGAAAATGAGAAGCATTAACTTCATTAATAACAGGAAGCTGACTTGTGAGACTCGCCCCGCTCTACCGCAACGCCCTTCTATTAACAGGACTTTTGCTTTCAGGAATAGCCGCAGTTCAGGCCGCCGACTGGCCGCGTCAGATTACTGACAGCCGTGGCACTCATACCCTGGAAAGCCAGCCGCAGCGTATAGTTTCCACCAGCGTCACCCTGACCGGCTCACTGCTGGCGATTGATGCTCCGGTGATCGCCAGCGGCGCGACCACGCCAAATAACCGCGTCGCGGATGACCAGGGCTTTTTACGCCAGTGGAGCAAGGTGGCGAAAGAACGCAAACTGCAACGGCTCTATATCGGCGAACCGAGTGCAGAAGCCGTTGCCGCGCAAATGCCGGATCTGATTTTAATTAGCGCAACCGGCGGCGATTCGGCGCTGGCGCTGTACGATCAGCTTTCTACCATCGCCCCAACATTAATCATCAATTACGACGACAAAAGCTGGCAGTCGCTGTTAACGCAGCTTGGCGAAATTACCGGGCATGAGAAACAAGCGGCAGAGCGGATTGCACAGTTTGATAAGCAACTGGCGGCGGCGAAAGAGCAAATCAAATTACCGCCGCAGCCGGTCACTGCCATCGTCTATACCGCCGCTGCACACAGTGCCAATCTCTGGACGCCGGAATCAGCACAAGGGCAGATGCTGGAACAACTCGGCTTTACGCTGGCGAAGTTGCCCGCAGGGTTAAACGCCAGCCAAAGCCAGGGCAAACGCCATGACATCATTCAGCTTGGTGGAGAAAATCTGGCTGCAGGGTTAAATGGCGAGTCACTATTCCTGTTCGCCGGTGATCAGAAAGACGCCGATGCTATTTATGCTAATCCGCTGCTCGCGCACCTGCCTGCAGTACAAAACAAGCAGGTTTATGCGCTGGGAACCGAGACGTTCCGTCTGGATTACTACAGCGCCATGCAAGTGCTGGATAGACTTAAGGCGCTGTTTTAAGCATTAACTGTCGGACGCTGTCACCTGCGGCGGCGTCTGGCGAAAACGTCGCAACTCCACCAGCACCAGCAACAACAACACGCCGATAATCAACAAACCAAAACCGCTCGCGCTTGCGGAAGCAACCGGTGTCATCATCGCTCCCAAACCGCCCAGCAGCGCCGCGCCTATGGCATCGCCCGTCACGTTTTGCGCCGTCCACAAACCGTTAATCCGCCCTAACATCGCTTCCGGGGTTTGCGTTTGCAGCATTGTATATTGCAGCAACGAACTAACCGCACTCAGCCAGCCGAACAGTGCCAGACAAACCACGCCTAAAATCCACATCGGCATCAGGCCAAACAGACCAATGGCGAGGAACGCCCCCAATGTGGAGAGCAACATCAACAGACCTGGCCGTACGCTATGCGCCAGTTTTCCACTGGTTAACGCGCCAATAGCCGCACCGAGCGGGATTGCCGCATAGAGAAAGCCAATTTGCGCCGCCGACATCTGCCAGTTGTCAGCCAGCGCCGGATACAGTACCCGCACCGCGCTCGCCATCGTCAATAAACCCCCCAGCAACGCAATCCCTCCCACCAGCGGGCTGGCGAGTAGAAAACGAAATCCTGCCAGTAATGATTTCAACGGATGCTCACGCGGCTGCGGTGGTGGTGGTAACGCCGGAAGGCTTAACAACGGTAGCAAGGTAATAAACGTGCCCGCCGCCGCCAGCCCGTAGTTCCAGGCCACACCGCCAGTCGCCAGCAGTAAACCGCCAATCATGGGCGAAATCACCGACCCCAGGCGCACGGTCAACATGGTGATCGCCCCGGCCTGCATTAAGTTTTCACGCCCTACCAGTGCAGGTGTCGCCGCCAGTAGCGCCGTAACGCCAAGTGATGCGAAAAAACCATCCCATAAACCAAGTAAATAGATTGCCAGCAATGACGGCTCCGGCAGCAGCGCGTTCAGGCACAGTCCAATGAAGCCAATGCCACAGGTGCCGCGCGCCAGCAAAATCACTTTTTTACGCTCATAGCGATCCGCCAGCACACCGCCGACCATCAGGCCAACAAACATCGCGCCGCCGGTCAGCGTCACCGAAAGCCCCACCTGCCAGGTGGAATGCGTCATCATCTGGATCTGCACCGGCACCGCGACGCCGAGCAAACCCAGAGAAACAATTGAGATAAAACGAGCGAGGAATACTGCGCGAAACGCCGGGTGCGTTTTCAACAGGCTGAGGTTAAGCAGCCAGGATTGTTTATTCATTACAATGCCTTGCCATCAAATATTTTAAATACCTATTCTTAGGCTGCACATGCTAACATATCCAAATAAGATCGATAACGATAATTAATTTCATTATCATGGAAGTTCGTATGTCTGGTTCTGTTGCCGTGACACGCGCCATTGCCGTGCCCGGATTGCTGTTATTACTGATTATCGCGACGGCATTAAGCCTGCTCATTGGGGCAAAATCACTCCCCGCTTCCGTAGTGCTGGAGGCCTTCTCCGGCACCTGCCAGAGCGCCGACTGCACCATCGTGCTCGACGCACGACTGCCGCGCACCCTTGCCGGTTTACTGGCAGGCGGTGCGCTTGGCCTTGCCGGGGCGTTAATGCAAACCCTCACCCGAAACCCACTTGCCGATCCTGGTTTGCTTGGCGTGAACGCCGGTGCCAGTTTTGCCATTGTGCTGGGTGCGGCGCTGTTTGGTTACTCTTCCGCACAGGAACAACTGGCGATGGCCTTCGCCGGGGCGCTGGTGGCCTCGTTGATTGTTGCCTTTACCGGCAGCCAGGGCGGCGGGCAGTTAAGTCCGGTGCGTTTAACCCTGGCGGGCGTGGCGCTGGCGGCGGTGCTGGAAGGGCTGACCAGCGGCATCGCCCTGCTTAATCCTGACGTCTACGATCAACTGCGTTTCTGGCAAGCCGGTTCGCTGGATATTCGCAATCTACATACCTTAAAAGTGGTGCTGATCCCGGTGCTTACCGCTGGAGCAACTGCGCTATTACTGAGCCGCGCGCTGAACAGTTTAAGCCTTGGCAGTGACACCGCGACGGCACTGGGCAGTCGCGTAGCGCGCACACAGTTGATTGGTCTGCTGGCAATTACCGTGCTTTGTGGTAGTGCGACGGCGGTAGTTGGCCCGATTGCCTTTATTGGCCTGATGATGCCGCACATGGCGCGCTGGCTGGTAGGTGCCGATCATCGCTGGTCGCTGCCCGTCACGCTACTCGCTACCCCTGCCCTGCTGCTGTTTGCCGATATCATTGGGCGGGTGATTGTTCCCGGCGAACTGCGCGTTTCTGTAGTCAGTGCCTTTATTGGCGCACCAGTGCTGATCTTCCTCGTACGACGTAAAACGCGAGGTGGCGCATGATTTACGTCTCTCGCCGATTAATTATCACCTGTCTGCTGTTGCTAATAGCTTGTGTGATGGCAGGCGTGTGGGGATTACGTAGCGGTGCCGTCACGCTGGAAACTTCGCAGGTATTCGCCGCGTTGATGGGCGACACGCCGCGCAGTATGACGATGGTGGTCACCGAATGGCGTTTACCACGCGTGCTGATGGCGCTGTTGATTGGCGCGGCGCTGGGCGTCAGCGGCGCGATTTTTCAGTCGCTGATGCGTAACCCGCTCGGCAGCCCTGACGTAATGGGCTTTAACACCGGGGCGTGGAGCGGCGTGCTGGTGGCGATGGTGCTGTTTGGTCAGGACCTGACGGCTATCGCGCTGGCAGCAATGGTGGGCGGCATTGTCACTTCGCTGTTGGTCTGGCTGCTCGCCTGGCGTAACGGTATCGACACCTTTCGGTTGATTATTATCGGTATCGGTGTTCGCGCCATGCTGGTGGCCTTTAATACCTGGCTGTTGCTGAAAGCGTCTTTAGAAACGGCGCTAACAGCGGGTTTGTGGAATGCCGGATCGCTCAATGGCCTGACGTGGGCAAAAACCTCGCCTTCCGCACCCATCATTATATTAATGTTAATTGCCGCCGCCTTGCTGGTGCGGCGAATGCGCTTGCTGGAAATGGGCGATGATACCGCATGTGCGCTGGGCGTCAGCGTCGAACGTTCGCGACTGTTAATGATGCTGGTCGCCGTAGTGCTTACCGCAGCTGCCACTGCCCTGGCGGGGCCAATTTCCTTTATTGCTTTAGTCGCGCCACACATTGCCCGCCGCATCAGTGGCACCGCTCGCTGGGGGCTGACCCAGGCGGCGCTGTGCGGGGCGTTGTTACTGCTGGTGGCCGATCTCTGCGCCCAACAACTGTTTATGCCGTATCAACTTCCGGTTGGCGTCGTTACCGTCAGCCTCGGCGGTATTTACCTTATCGTCTTGTTAATTCAGGAGTCTCGCAAAAAATGACCGAATCAGTAGCCCGTTTGCGCGGCGAACAGTTAACCCTCGGATATGGCAAATATACCGTTGCGGAAAATCTGACTGTAGAAATACCTGATGGTCACTTCACGGCAATTATCGGGCCAAATGGCTGCGGTAAATCCACGTTACTGCGTACCTTAAGCCGCCTGATGACGCCTGCTCACGGGCATGTCTGGCTGGATGGCGAGCACATTCAACATTACGCCAGTAAAGAGGTTGCACGCCGGATTGGTCTGTTGGCGCAAAATGCTACCACACCGGGCGATATCACCGTGCAGGAGCTGGTGGCGCGTGGGCGTTACCCGCATCAACCGCTGTTTACCCGCTGGCGCAAAGAAGATGAAGACGCGGTAACAAAAGCGATGCAGGCCACGGGAATAACTCATCTGGCGGATCAAAGCGTGGACACCCTTTCTGGCGGACAACGCCAGCGAGCGTGGATCGCGATGGTGCTGGCCCAGGAAACGGCAATTATGCTGCTCGATGAACCCACGACCTGGCTGGATATCAGTCATCAGATTGATTTGCTGGAACTGTTAAGCGAACTGAACCGCGAGAAAGGCTATACCCTGGCGGCGGTGCTGCACGATCTTAATCAGGCCTGTCGTTACGCCAGCCATTTGATTGCATTGCGGGAAGGGAAAATTGTTGCTCAGGGAGCACCGAAGGAGATTGTCACTGCTGAACTGATCGAGCGCATTTATGGTCTGCGCTGCATGATTATTGACGATCCGGTTGCCGGAACGCCGCTCGTGGTGCCGCTCGGACGAACGGCACCTTCAACCGCAAAGATTTAAACTAAGTGGTCTGCCATCATGGCATCCTGTTTTCTGGATGCCATCGCATGACGCAACAACACACCACCACAAGCCACCATCCCGCCGACCAACGCAGAAAGGATCACAATAATCGCCTTACCCTGACCGTCTTTTTTTACGGGTAATGACGGACGCAACTGATATTTAAACGGTGTAAAATTCACATCGTTGATATTTGTTTTTGTTAATTGCTCGACTAGATACTGACGATTACGTAATTCACCGTTCAATTCCGCAACGTCAGTGACTGCTTTTTCAATTTCCAGTTTGCGTTCAATACCGTCTGCACCGAGAGAAATAGAGAAATCGGGGTCATCTTTAACGGCCTGACCATTACTGTATACGGGCTTTTTAATTCCTGCCGCGTTGGCAATGTCAAGTGAATAATTGAGGCGCTGAATGTTTGCATCAAGTTGATTTTTCGTTTTAATGCGATCCTGAGCCAGTTTTTCTTTTTCAAACTGGGTTTTGATCTCCAGTTTATTACGGACGTTTTCTATCGACTCTTTCACCACCAACGCAGAGATATAATCGATATACCCGGCCAACACTTTCTGTGCCTCTTCACTGGTGGGTGCGGTGAAACTTAGCGTCCAGGAAGTATACAATGCAGACTCATCTTTTTTCTTACTGGCATTGTCATCAACCGCTTTCATTTTTTCGCTCAATGCAACAATGGCGCGATGCAGATCCAGTGGGTCGATTTTCGCTTCTTTTAATTGATCCATCACATAAGGTGATGAACGCAGGTACTCCTCAAGCAAGCTAACAGACTGAAATTTCTTGATAAACAGGTTAAATGCTTCTGTACGATCAATTTTGATATCCAGATCCAGCACACGAAGCTTAGTGAATGTTTTCTCCAGCTCTTGCCACTGAACAGGTTCTGGAGGCGTGACAACCGCCGCGCTAGTCCATTTTTGCGGCAGGATGAAAGAGATCAGCAAGCCTGCGCAGGCAAACGCAAAAACGACCGCCATGACCGTTTTTTTTGCCCGCCATAAAACCTCGATTAGATTAAGTAAATCAATTTCATTATTACTGGGCGACGCCAGAGGATACTCGGGAAAATGAGCTTCACTTCCCTGTTTAATATTCAGTGATGACATGTAGTGAAACCTGAGGTTTTAGTCCGTAAAGCACAACGATGTACATAGCATTCTAACAGGAACTGAGATTTATCCGAAAGCACTCTTTCACTATTATTATTCTCAAAATGAATAACAAACTTAGCAACCCCAGCAATGACGCTGCTCTCAGAAAAATAAATAAATTTTAAGAATAAAAAAACCATAATCATTTAGTCGGATTATGGTTTTACATGAGGTTATGGCAAGTTCTTTACTAACGTACGGTTAGTTATTAATTTGTGTATTTATTAGTGGTCCTATTTCTTTAAAATACTCCGGGGAAATAATATCCACATGCGCACAATCCTGACGATAGATATCCAGCTCAGCAATCCACGGTGCCCAGGCCTGTTCAGGAGTCATACCTTCCTGAAGCGTGCGTTCGGCAACAAATAGCGTCGCTTTACCATCAAACGGTACGCTATGAGCTGTCGTCAGCAGGCGCACAGCATCAGCGTAGTTGCCTTCAATGGTGGTAAACAACTCCGTTGAGGTACTTCCCTGCTGTGCCGCCAGGAAGGCTTCGCGCTCGCGGTTAATCTCCGCCAGCACTTCCGGATCCAGACCATTGGCTTCTTTTTCCTGCCAGTTTTGCGTTTCTGGCGGCCAGGTATCCAGCAAGCCAAGAAATGCCACCTGTTCGCCACGGGCACGCAGTCGCGCCGCAATGCCCTGCGCCAGCGTACCGCCAAGTGAATAACCCAGCAGGTAATATGGGCCGTGCGGTTGTTGTTCAAGTAAGGTTGCCAGATGCGCTTCGCAGACTTCATCCAGGTTTGCCGCCGTCTGCATGGGGCCATGAGGGCGCGGCGACTGAATGCCGATAATCGACCATTGTGGATCGAGATAACGCGAGAGCACGCTGAACTGCCAGGCAAAACCGGATGCCGGATGGAAACAAAACAGCGTCGGGCCATTACCTTCACGCAACGGCAGAATGGTTTCGAATCCCATGCGCTGGGTGCTGTCTTCTTCACCATCAATAATCGTTGCCAGTTTGGCGACAGTTGACGCGACCATCACCTGCCCCGGCGTCACCTGACGAGCAAACTGTCGACTTAACTGCGCTGCCAGTTTCATTGCCAGTAGCGAATGACCGCCAAGCGCAAAGAAATCAGCATCGGCATCCTGCACGTCACAACCCAGCAACGACGAGAATGCCGCGGCGATAATCGTTTCACTGCCCGCTTTCGGCACACGCCCCGGCGTTTGTGCCTTCAGTTCAGGCAACGGTAAGGCTTTGCGATCCAGCTTGCCGTTGGCGCTAAGTGGTAACTGTGGAAGTTGCAGCAGAACCACCGGTACCATATGTGGTGGCAATGTTTCTCGAAGCTGCGCCTGTAATGCGCTGGTATCCAACGGCAGACCTGATTGCGACACCAGATAGCCCACCAACTGACGCGCATCACCACCAGTGGCTGCCGCCTGGTTAATCACACAGGCGTGGGTAACGGCTTGTTCGACATCCGGCAGCGCCTGCATCACGCGATCAATTTCGCCCAGTTCGATACGCTGCCCGCGAATTTTTAGCTGATCGTCACTGCGCCCGAGGTACTCCACCGCGCCGTTATCCAGCCAGCGGGCCACATCGCCGGTACGGTACATCCGTTCACCTGGGGCAAAAGGATCGGCAATAAAGCGGCTGGCGGTCAGATCGGGTCGTCCAAGATACCCCTGCGCCAGTTGAATACCGGTGAGATAGAGATCTCCCGCCACACCCGGCGGCACCGGATGCATCATCGCATCGAGAATGCGCAGGCCCGTATTCCACACCGGATAACCGATCGGCACACTGCTGCCGCGCACCTCTGCCAGTTCCTCGCCAAAAGCCGGATACCAACTGACATCTACCGCCGCTTCCGTCGGGCCATATAGATTATGCAACGGCGCGCCGGTTAACTGTTGCCATTCGCGGCATAAATCAGCCGGTAAGGCTTCACCACTACAGAAAACCTGTTTCAACGTCGCGCAACTCTGGCGAGCGGTTTGCGGCGTCAGCGATGCAACAAATGCCGCCAGCATCGACGGCACAAAGTGCGTGGTCGTTACGCCATAATCAGCAAAAAAATGCTGCATAGCGAGCGGGTCGCGGTGCGCTTCCGGTTCAGCCATCACCAGTTTCGCCCCGGCAATAAACGGCCAGAAAAACTCCCACACCGAGACATCAAAACTGCACGGCGTTTTTTGGGCAACAACATCTTCGCCTGTAAGCGGGTAATGGTTTTGCATCCATAGCAGGCGGTTAACGATAGCCTGCTGACCGACCATTACCCCTTTTGGTCTGCCGGTGGAACCTGAGGTGAAGATGATATAAGCCGTGTGGTGCGGTTGTGAAAGCTGCAGCGGCGCACTGCCCTGCGGTGTAAGCGGGGCGTTATAGCAAAGGCTGGTTAAATTGGGGATATCGCTAAAGCGCGGCAGTTGATCGTCGGTGGTGATTAACAGCGACGGACGCGCATCTTCCAGCATCATTTTCAGGCGATCGTCCGGATAGCCGGTATCCAACGGTAACCAGGCCGCACCAGCTTCAACTATCGCATGTAGCGCCAGGGTCAAAAAGACCGAGCGCGGTAGAGCCACCGCCACGCTGTCGCCCGGTTTAACGCCGCGCTCACGCAGCAGATTCGCCAGCGCCACCACCTGCTCGCGCATTTCCCGATAGCTGAACTGGTAACGCGCATCTGCCAGCGCCGGAGCATCCGGTGTTTTTGCCGCTTGTTCTGCCACCAGCGCGCTCAGCGTGGTTTCTGGAATCTCAACCTGAGTGGCGTTGATCTGCGCCAGCTGCGCATACTCACCTGGCAGCATAATATCGACATCGCCGCACAACAGCGACGGATTCGCAGCGAACTGCGCAATCAGCATTTTCAGGCGTTCAGCGTGTTGAATTAACGTTGGCTCATCGTAACGCTGTTTATTGGCGAGGATTTCAATACTCAAATCACCGTGTTCATCCGGGAACAGGGCCAGTTCAAGGTCATTAACCGGACCGGTTGCCAGGGTATGGGTTTGCGCCTGAACACCAGGAATATCCAGTTGGTAATCAAATACCTTGATATTGAGTACCGGACCGAACAGCGGTTCCTCTCCTGCCGCTCGCCCGCTGTCACGGACAATTTGTTCGGCATCGTAACGTTGATGGCGACGCATTTTTTTCAGTTGAGCTGCCAGTCGGGTTGCCAGTTGCGGCAGCGTTTCTTGCGCCGCAATGTGAATACCCAATGGCAAAACGTTGAGCACGGGTCCGGTAGCCGTCAGCGCCGCCGAGCCCAGTCGACGCATAAAGATAAATCCGGCAGCGTAGTCCATGCGGTTGCACAATCGCCCCAGCCACAAGGCTGCCAACGCAAGTGCTAAATCGGTACGCTGCACACCTGAAAGTTGCGTAGCCAGCTGGCGGAATTCCCCGTTGGTAAATTCCAGTTTCAGGCGCAAAATATCTGCCGAAGCGCTGCGCCCCGGTAAAGGTGCCGGAGAAAGTGACGCGGGCGGTGGTAGTTGACGACGCTGTTCCGCCCAGAATGCCGCATCACGCTGCCAGGCTTCACTTTCGCGGTACTGCTGATACTCTTCCACTACATCAGCGAAAGGCGTAAACGGCGAAGCAGGCGTTGGTTCGCCACGCAGCAATGCGCAGTAAATGTTGGCGATCTGGCGTGTAATGGCCGGGAAACTGAAGCCATCGACCAGCAAATGGTGATAACGCTGATACCAGTACCAGCGGTTATCCGCCACCTGTATCAGTTGATGAAAGACCAGTGGTTTACCACTATCGACGCGCAGATCTTGTTGCAAATCCGCCTGCATTAATGCCCGCGCAGTACCGTGCGGATCAATGTTGGTTCGCAGGTCGATAATTTCTGGCAGTTCGAACGTCTGCGCATCATCGACCCACTGCCAGACTTCGCCGTTATCTTCCGTAAAACGCATCCGCAACGTATCTGCTTGCGCTAGTCCGGCAACCACCGCGCGGGCCAGTAGTGGCGCATCAACCTCTCCGGTTAACTCAACGTAATGCGCCACGCTCCAGGCGGAGGGTAAATCCGACAGTTTTTCTGCCATCCAGATGCCGGGCTGTGCGGCGACCAAAGGTAAATGCTGGCTCATTGTGCCTCCTGCAACTGGGTGAAATTCGCCGGTGTCAGAGTACGCCAGTGGGCTTCCAGCCACTGCTGGCAGGACGCCTGTGACTGCGGCTGACACACAACGTCCCAGCCTGCCGGTAAGGCGCATTGTTGCGGCCACAGACTGAATTGCCCCTGCGCATTGCGCAAAATGTAAAACGCTCCCTGTGGATCATCGAAGGGATTACTGAATGCCATATTCAACTCCTGTCATGGAAAAGTGGTTGCCAGAGGTCGATTAGCCCCTGCATCAAGCCACCGCGCCAACAAAGCGCATCATGTCCGCCGTCAACCTGACGCCAGAAAATGGATTCTTTTAGGGGGTGTAATTGCGCATACAGCGCCTGATTGGCCTGCATGATCATCGGCTCGCGAACACCCGCTTCCAGCACAATGCGCAGACCTTCGGCGCTAACTTCACCAGTATTTAGCTGTTCAAGTAACATGCCCTCTTGGTGCCCGCCCCGATGCGGCCACCAGTACGAACCTGACTGGCTTAATACACAGCCAAAGCGTTCAGGCCAGTGCAGTCCGGCATACAGCGCGGAAAGCCCACCAAAACTCTGTCCGGCGACCACGGTGCGATCGGCGCGATCGCTAAAAGGGGCAATAGCTTTCACCTGGGGTAATAACTCTTGCTGTACTGCCAGCCAGAAATCCGCATTACACGGCAGTTCGTGGGCGCGGTGCGTGGTGTCGATAGCGTCGATCAACACATACACGGCGGGCGGAAGTTGCCGACGATGGGTCAGCGAAGTCAGCGCAGGCCAGACGGGCATACTCTGCGCCCAAAATTCGCCATCAAGCAAAACTGCCAGCGGGCGTTCTTCTGCTGTTGCATCGCCGGTGGTAAAAATCCATACACGGCGTGAATTTTTCAACCGTTCACTTTTCCAGATAATTTCTTTGGCAGGCGTTTCTGGCGCTTGCGGACAATCCCATCCCGGTTGCAGAGGCGCTTGCGGCATTTCGAGTGCAGAAACAGCGTGCCCTCGCCCGCCTTTCCAGCTTTGTGGATTCAGCGGATCGGCTATCGCCTGGGGTAATAGTTTTCGCCAGCCTTCGCGTAATTCGAGGCGATCGGGGGATGGTGCAGAAAAAATGTCATCGCGTTCAGTAGGAATAAAGCAGTAGCTGCCGCGCCAGTTGGCATTGAGTTGTGTCGTCCACTGCCAAACATCGGTTCCTGCAATTCGCTGCATCGACCGGGGCTGGCTGTTCTGATGGTGATCGGTCACGCCAGTGATATAGACCCATACGCGCTTTATCGTCGAGTATTCTTCAGAACCCTGGGGATCACGCCACCAGAAAGTGACCTCAAACATTTCGTCATTCAGACGTTGCCATTCCGGGCCATGTTTCGACTGCCACCAGCTCTCACTTCCTACTTTTAACGCCGTCACACCATAACCCCATGTTTACTGTGCAATTTTTTATTGATTGCAGAAATATATTGATAATATTATTGATAACTATTTGCATTTGCAATAGCGTAATGGCGCGCCGTGGGAAGCGCGGACATTAATTAATCAGCTGCACTGCGTGTCTTTCAGGATCAAAGGTTTTCGCGGTAGCGGGATGCGTCGTGTTGATGGCGACCATGCCCGACAGTTGCAATTCGTGGCAAAAATGCAGGAATAAAACAATGAACAAGAAGATTCATTCCCTGGCCTTGTTGGTCAATCTGGGGATTTATGGGGTAGCACAGGCACAAGAGCCGACCGATACTCCTGTTTCACATGACGATACCATTGTCGTTACCGCCGCCGAGCAGAACTTGCAGGCGCCTGGCGTTTCGACCATTACCGCAGATGAAATCCGCAAAAACCCGGTTGCCCGCGATGTATCGGAGATCATTCGTACCATGCCTGGCGTTAACCTGACCGGTAACTCCACCAGTGGTCAGCGTGGTAATAACCGCCAGATTGATATTCGCGGCATGGGTCCGGAAAACACGCTGATTTTGATTGACGGCAAGCCGGTAAGCAGCCGTAACTCTGTGCGTCAGGGCTGGCGTGGCGAGCGCGATACCCGTGGTGATACCTCCTGGGTGCCGCCTGAAATGATTGAACGTATTGAAGTTCTGCGTGGTCCGGCAGCTGCGCGTTATGGCAACGGCGCGGCGGGCGGCGTGGTTAACATCATTACCAAAAAAGGCAGCGGTGAGTGGCACGGCTCCTGGGATGCTTATTTCAATGCGCCAGAACATAAAGAGGAAGGTGCCACCAAACGCACCAACTTCAGCCTGACCGGTCCGCTGGGCGACGAATTCAGCTTCCGCTTGTATGGCAACCTCGACAAAACCCAGGCTGACGCGTGGGATATCAACCAGGGCCATCAGTCCGCGCGTGCCGGAACGTATGCCACGACGTTACCAGCCGGGCGCGAAGGGGTGATCAACAAAGATATTAATGGCGTGGTGCGCTGGGACTTCGCGCCTCTGCAGTCACTCGAACTGGAAGCGGGCTACAGCCGCCAGGGTAACCTGTATGCGGGTGATACGCAGAACACCAACTCTGACGCTTACACTCGATCGAAATATGGCGATGAAACCAACCGCCTGTATCGCCAGAACTACTCGCTGACCTGGAACGGTGGCTGGGATAACGGCGTGACCACCAGCAACTGGGTGCAGTACGAACACACCCGTAACTCGCGTATTCCGGAAGGTCTGGCGGGCGGTACCGAAGGGAAATTTAACGAAAAAGCGGCACAGGATTTTGTAGATATCGATCTTGATGACGTGATGCTGCACAGCGAAGTTAACCTGCCGATTGATTTCCTCGTAAACCAAACGCTGACGCTGGGTACAGAGTGGAATCAGCAACGGATGAAGGACTTAAGTTCCAACACCCAGGCGCTGACCGGGACGAATACCGGCGGTGCTATTGATGGTGTGAGTGCCACCGACCGTAGCCCGTATTCAAAAGCAGAAATTTTCTCGCTGTTTGCCGAAAACAATATGGAGCTGACTGACAGCACCATCGTAACGCCGGGGCTGCGTTTCGATCATCACAGTATTGTCGGCAATAACTGGAGCCCGGCGCTGAACATATCGCAAGGTTTAGGCGATGACTTCACGCTGAAAATGGGCATCGCCCGCGCCTATAAAGCGCCGAGCCTGTACCAGACTAACCCAAACTACATTCTCTACAGTAAAGGTCAGGGCTGCTATGCCAGCGCGGGCGGCTGCTATCTGCAAGGTAATGATGACCTGAAAGCAGAAACCAGCATCAACAAGGAGATTGGTCTGGAGTTCAAACGCGACGGTTGGCTGGCGGGCGTGACCTGGTTCCGTAACGATTATCGCAATAAGATTGAAGCGGGCTATGTGGCTGTAGGGCAAAACGCAGTCGGCACCGATCTCTATCAGTGGGATAACGTACCGAAAGCGGTGGTTGAAGGTCTGGAAGGATCGTTAAACGTACCGGTTAGCGAAACGGTGATGTGGACCAATAACATCACTTATATGCTGAAGAGTGAAAACAAAACCACGGGCGACCGTTTGTCGATCATCCCGGAGTATACGTTGAACTCAACGCTGAGCTGGCAGGCACGGGAAGATTTGTCGATGCAAACGACCTTCACCTGGTACGGCAAACAGCAGCCGAAGAAGTACAACTATAAAGGTCAGCCAGCGGTTGGACCGGAAACCAAAGAAATCAGTCCGTACAGCATTGTTGGCCTGAGCGCGACCTGGGATGTGACGAAGAATGTCAGTCTGACCGGCGGCGTGGACAACCTGTTCGACAAACGTTTGTGGCGTGCGGGTAATGCCCAGACCACGGGCGATCTGGCAGGGGCCAACTATATCGCCGGTGCCGGTGCGTATACCTATAACGAGCCGGGACGTACGTGGTATATGAGCATTAATACTCACTTCTGAAGCTAACGTCAGATTGTTGACAAAGTGCGCGTAGTTCATGCCGGATGCGGCGTGAACGCCTTATCCGGCCTACAAAAATCTTGCCAATTCAATATATTGCAGGACCACGTAGGCCTGATAAGCGTAGCGCATCAGGCAGTTTTGCGTTTGTCATCATTCTCTAATATGGTTGACATGAAAACTACGCATACCTCCCTCCCCTTTGCAGGACATACGCTGCATTTTGTTGAGTTTGATCCGGCGAGTTTTCGCGAGCAGGATTTACTCTGGCTGCCGCACTACGCACAACTTCAACACGCTGGACGTAAACGTAAAACAGAGCATTTAGCCGGGCGGATCGCTGCAATTTATGCGCTGCGGGAATATGGCTATAAATGTGTGCCTGCAATCGGCGAGCTACGCCAACCTGTGTGGCCTGCGGGGGTATACGGCAGCATTAGTCACTGTGGGACTACGGCATTAGCCGTGGTTTCCCGTCAACCGATTGGCATTGATATTGAAGAGATTTTCTCTGCACAAACCGCAAGAGAATTGACAGACAACATTATTACACCAGCGGAACACAAGCGACTTGCAGACTGCGGTTTAGCCTTTCCTCTGGCGCTGACACTGGCATTTTCCGCCAAAGAGAGCGCATTTAAGGCAAGTGAAATCCAAACTGATGCAGATTTTCTGGACTATCAGATAATTAGCCGGAATAAACAACAGGTCATAATTCATCGTGAGAATGAGATGTTTGCTGTGCACTGGCAGATAAAAGAAAAAATAGTCATAACGCTGTGCCAACACGATTAATTGACAACATCTGGTACGATTCGCCCGCAGCCATCACTGACCGCGGGCGAAAGTGTAAAGCAGGTGCCTTACCACCCTGACCTGACAACCGGATATGCGGGGATTGCTCCCCGCACAACGGCTACTTCTTCGGTTCGTAAGCGAGAACAGCCTTAAACTCAATATTACGTTCCTTTACGGTAAACTCACACAGCGAGTCTCCGACCAGAAGCGTAAATCCCAGCACCGTTAAACACAGCACTATGACTGCCACAAGGGCATATTTTGTCAGCATGTTTATATTGCCTCCATGCGAAGAAGGGACTACCATCCAAATTGTTCAGGTTTGGGTAGGTAGCCCCAGGGTTGATAGAAATATCGTCCTGGGGCTTCATCCTTCCAGACCTCAGAGTAAACCTGAAACCGGAAAGCTTCAGGCACCCGCCGTTATCTTACCCTTCTTCAGCAAAATAGCTGTTTATTTATACAGTAAGTCCTGTTTCGGACTTCTCTCTCCTCATTTGATCAACTGAAGCTGAACCCGTATTTTTCTGCATGCCGCAATCGTCAAAATTCTTCGCAGCCAGCCAGCTCTGCCATAACTTGGCACATTGCAAAAGTAGCCAAATTGCTTCAGTAGCAATCAGTTCACCATACCCAAAAAAGAAACATTCCAGAACTTCCGCATCTCGCCCAGCCGCTCCGACTTCTATACTGAATAGAAAACGCCAACATAAGAGAAACCTATGCCATTACCCGATTTTCATGTTTCTGAACCTTTTACCCTCGGTATTGAACTGGAAATGCAGGTGGTTAATCCGCCGGGCTATGACTTAAGCCAGGACTCTTCAATGCTGATTGACGCGGTTAAAAATAAGATCACGGCCGGAGAGGTAAAGCACGATATCACCGAAAGTATGCTGGAGCTGGCGACGGATGTTTGCCGTGATATCAACCAGGCTGCCGGGCAATTTTCAGCGATGCAGAAAGTCGTATTGCAGGCAGCCGCAGATCATCATCTGGAAATTTGCGGCGGTGGCACGCATCCGTTTCAGAAATGGCAGCGTCAGGAGGTGTGCGATAACGAACGCTATCAACGAACGCTGCAAAACTTTGGCTATCTCATCCAGCAGGCGACCGTTTTTGGTCAGCATGTCCATGTTGGCTGCGCCAGTGGCGATGACGCCATTTATTTGCTGCACGGCTTGTCACGGTTTGTGCCGCACTTTATCGCCCTTTCCGCCGCGTCGCCATATATGCAAGGAACGGATACGCGTTTTGCCTCCTCACGACCGAATATTTTTTCCGCCTTTCCTGATAATGGCCCGATGCCGTGGGTCAGTAACTGGCAACAATTTGAAGCCCTGTTTCGCTGCCTGAGTTACACCACGATGATCGACAGCATTAAAGATCTGCACTGGGATATTCGCCCCAGCCCCCATTTTGGTACGGTGGAAGTTCGGGTGATGGATACCCCGTTAACCCTTAGCCACGCGGTAAATATGGCGGGATTAATTCAGGCCACCGCCCACTGGTTACTGACGGAACGCCCGTTTAAACATCAGGAGAAAGATTACCTGCTGTATAAATTCAACCGTTTCCAGGCCTGTCGCTATGGGCTGGAAGGCGTCATTACCGATCCGCATACTGGCGATCGTCGGTCACTAACGGAAGCCACCTTGCGTTTACTGGAAAAAATCACCCCTTCTGCACATAAAATTGGCGCATCGAGCGCAATTGAAGCACTGCACCGTCAGGTCGTCAGTGGTCTGAATGAAGCGCAGCTAATGCGTGATTTCGTCGCCGATGGTGGCTCGCTAATTGGGCTGGTGAAAAAGCATTGTGAGATCTGGGCCGGAGAATAAGTCGGGAATTGCCTTACAGAAGAATATCCCTGACAATGGTGTTTTAACTTACATTTAACAATGTTATGAAACACCCTTTAGAAACCTTGACCACCGCAGCAGGCATTTTGCTGATGGCTTTCCTCTCTTGCCTGCTGCTGCCCGCCCCCGCACTGGGGCTAACGCTGGCACAAAAACTGGTGACCACGTTCCATCTGATGGATCTTAGCCAGCTTTACACTTTATTGTTTTGTCTGTGGTTTTTAGTGCTGGGCGCTATTGAGTATTTTGTTCTACGCTTTATCTGGCGACGCTGGTTCTCGCTGGCGGATTAAACGTCGATTATCGCCGAACTTCGCGGCATACTTTGCTTATTCTCCTTCGCCTAAAGGAACATTTATGGATAAGCAATCACTGCACGAAACGGCGAAACGCCTGGCTCTTGAGTTACCCTTTGTCGAGCTTTGCTGGCCTTTTGGCCCGGAGTTCGATGTTTTTAAAATTGGCGGCAAGATTTTTATGCTGTCGTCGGAGCTGCGCGGCGTCCCCTTTATCAATCTGAAGTCCGATCCACAAAAATCCCTGCTAAATCAGCAAATATACCCAAGCATCAAGCCTGGGTATCACATGAATAAAAAGCACTGGATTTCAGTGTATCCCGGCGAGGAAATCTCCGAAGCGTTACTTCGCGATCTGATCAACGATTCGTGGAATCTGGTGGTTGATGGTCTGGCTAAACGCGATCAAAAACGACTGCGTCCTGACTCAACCGTAAATCAATAGCGCATTTTTCTCGCTTACCATTTCATCTCGATCCTTGTAATCTGCTGGCACGCAAAATTACTTTCACATGGAGTCTTTATGGATATCATTTCTGTCGCCTTAAAGCGTCATTCCACTAAGGCATTTGATGCCAGCAAAAAACTTACCCCGGAACAGGCCGAGCAGATCAAAACTCTACTGCAATACAGCCCATCCAGCACCAACTCCCAGCCGTGGCATTTTATTGTTGCCAGCACGGAAGAAGGTAAAGCGCGTGTTGCCAAATCCGCTGCCGATAATTACGTGTTCAACGAGCGTAAAATGCTTGATGCCTCGCACGTCGTGGTGTTCTGTGCAAAAACCGCGATGGACGATGCCTGGCTGAAGCTGGTTGTTGACCAGGAAGATGCCGATGGCCGCTTTGCCACGCCGGAAGCGAAAGCCGCGAACGATAAAGGTCGCAAGTTCTTCGCCGATATGCACCGTAAAGATCTGCATGATGATGCAGAGTGGATGGCAAAACAGGTTTATCTCAACGTCGGTAACTTCCTGCTGGGCGTGGCGGCGCTGGGTCTGGACGCGGTGCCCATCGAAGGTTTTGACGCCGCCATCCTCGATGAAGAATTTGGTCTGAAAGAGAAAGGCTACACCAGTCTGGTGGTTGTTCCGGTGGGTCATCACAGCGTTGAAGATTTTAACGCTACGCTGCCGAAATCTCGTCTGCCGCAGAACATTACCTTAACCGAAGTGTAATTCTCCCTTGCCGGGCATCTGCCCGGCTATTTCCCCTCAGATTCTCCTGATTTGCATAACCCTGTTTCAGCCGTCATCATAGGCTGCTGTTGTATAAAGGAGACGTTATGCAGGATTTAATATCCCAGGTTGAAGATTTAGCGGGTATTGAGATTGATCACACCACCTCGATGGTGATGATTTTCGGTATTATTTTTCTGACCGCCGTCGTGGTGCATATTTTTTTGCACTGGGTGGTACTGCGGACCTTCGAAAAACGCGCCATCGCCAGTTCACGGCTTTGGTTGCAAATCATTACCCAGAATAAACTCTTCCACCGTTTAGCTTTTACCTTGCAGGGGATTATCGTCAATATTCAGGCGGTATTCTGGCTACAAAAAGGCACCGAAGCGGCAGATATTCTGACTACCTGCGCGCAGTTGTGGATCATGATGTATGCGCTGCTTTCAGTCTTCTCGTTGCTGGATGTGATTTTGAATCTGGCGCAGAAATTCCCGGCGGCATCTCAGTTACCGCTGAAAGGGATTTTTCAGGGGATTAAACTGATCGGCGCGATTCTGGTCGGCATTTTGATGATCTCGCTGCTGATTGGTCAGTCGCCAGCGATTCTGATCAGCGGTCTTGGTGCAATGGCTGCCGTGCTGATGTTGGTATTTAAAGATCCGATTCTTGGTCTGGTGGCAGGTATTCAGCTTTCCGCGAACGATATGCTGAAACTGGGCGACTGGCTGGAGATGCCGAAATACGGCGCGGATGGCGCGGTGATCGATATTGGGTTAACCACCGTCAAAGTACGTAACTGGGACAATACCATTACCACTATTCCCACCTGGTCTCTGGTTTCTGACTCCTTTAAAAACTGGAGCGGGATGTCAGCATCTGGCGGGCGACGTATTAAGCGCAGTATCAGTATTGATGTCACCAGTATTCGTTTTCTTGATGAAGACGAAATGCAACGTCTGAATAAAGCGCATTTGTTAAAGCCTTATTTAACCAGCCGCCATCAGGAAATTAATGAGTGGAATCGCCAGCAAGGTTCTACGGAGTCGGTATTAAACCTGCGCCGAATGACCAATATTGGAACCTTTCGTGCCTATCTGAACGAATATCTGCGGAATCATCCGCGGATTCGCAAAGATATGACCTTAATGGTACGCCAACTGGCTCCTGGTGATAACGGTTTACCGCTTGAGATCTATGCGTTTACCAACACCGTGGTGTGGCTGGAATATGAAAGCATTCAGGCTGATATATTCGATCACATATTTGCGATTGTCGAAGAGTTTGGTCTGCGACTTCATCAGTCGCCAACCGGCAATGATATTCGCTCTCTGGCGGGTGCATTTAAGCAGTAATTAAAAAAACCGCTCTCATCGAATGGATGAGAGCGGTTTCGGATGGTTGACATCATTTTGTCGGATGCGGCGTGAACGCCTTATCCGACCTACAGAATCGTTACAAATTGTAGGCCCGATAAGCTTGCGCATCGGGCAAATCAGCCTCACATCAGCTTAATTCACTTTCCTACGCAATGTTTTAAACGCCACAAACAGGAACACAATCCACACCGGCAGCAGAATCGCTGACAAGCGCATATCATCCATCGTGCACATCAGCAGCAAAATCATGCCGAGGAAGGCGATGCAAAGATAGTTGCCGAACGGATAGAGCAGCGCCTTAAACTGTGTTTCACGCCCCTGACGACGCATCGCTGCACGAAAACGCAGATGCGCCAGGCAGATCATAATCCAGTTCAACAGCAGCGTTGCTACCACCAGCGCCATCAGCAGACCAAACGCTTTTTGCGGCAGCAGATAGTTGATTAACACCACCAGCGAAGTGATCGCTCCGGAAAGCATCAGCGAGTTAATCGGCACGCCGCGACGGCTGACGCGAGTCAAAAACTTTGGCGCATTACCCTGCACAGAAAGGCCAAACAGCATGCGGCTGTTAGAGTAAACCCCGCTGTTATACACCGACAGCGATGCCACCAGAATGACGAAGTTCAGCGCAGAAGCTACCACGTTGCTGTCGAGATTATGGAAAATCATCACAAACGGGCTACTGTTGGATTTCACTTCCACCCACGGGTAGAGCGCCAGTAAAACCACCAGTGAACCGATATAAAACAGCAGGATGCGATACACCACCTGATTCACTGCTTTAGGGATGCTTTTTTCCGGATCGCGCGCTTCAGCCGCAGTAATCCCAATCAGCTCCAGACCGCCGAAGGAGAACATAATTACCGCCAGCGACAAAATCAATCCATTCCAGCCGGTGGCAAAGAAACCGCCGTAGCGCCAGAGGTTATTGATACTGGCTTTCTCACCGCCGTGCCCAGAAAACAGCAGCCGCAGGCCAAAGCCGATCATACCGATGATCGCCAGCACTTTAATCAGCGCAAACCAGAACTCGGTTTCGCCATATAAGCGCACGTTCACCAGGTTAACGGCGTTGATGATAATAAAGAAGGCGGCAGCCCAAATCCACGTTGGAACATCCGGGAACCAGTACTGCATATAGATGCCCGCAGCGGTCAGCTCTGCCATTCCCACCAGCACGAACATTACCCAGTAGTTCCAGCCAGAGAGGAAGCCCGCAAACGGTCCCCAGTATTTATAGGCAAAGTGGGCAAATGAACCGGATACCGGCTCTTCGACCACCATCTCGCCGAGCTGGCGCATAATCAGGAAAGCGATGATCCCGGCGACGCCGTAGCCCAGCAATACAGCCGGACCCGCCATCTGAATCGCCGGGCCAATGCCAAGAAACAGACCAGTACCAATTGCGCCACCCAGCGCAATCAGTTGAATATGACGGTTATGTAATCCGCGATGAAGCGTCGGCTCTTGATTCGACGCAGTATCTTCCGATACGGTTGACGCGTTTTTCACGCCTTTCCCCTGTGTGTCTTTTTTGTTGAGGGGCACCTTTTAACATTTAGTGCCCATCGTCGCAAGACACAATCCACACGGTTAAACGGGGTATCCTGCTTTTATTTCCGTACCCGATGTCGGTGCAGCCACATCAGCTTATACGCCGCCGGGATAATAAACAGCGACAGCAAAGGCGCGGTGATCATGCCGCCAATCATCGGCGCGGCAATCCGGCTCATCACCTCTGACCCTGCTCCTGTTCCCCACAGAATCGGCAGCAGACCAGCGATAATCACCGCCACCGTCATCGCTTTCGGGCGCACGCGCAGTACCGCGCCGTGATATAACGCCTCATCCAGCTTCTGCTCGCTGAATGTTTGCGGATTATTCAACGACGGCTCGGCCTCTATGGCGTGACGTAAATACATCAGCATCACCACGCCAAATTCGGCGGCGACCCCGGCAAGGGCAATAAAACCGGTGCCCGTCGCCACGGAAAGATGAAAGCCCATCCACCACAGCAACCAGATGCCGCCCACCAGCGCAAACGGTACGCTGCTGATAATCAGCAACGCTTCGCCCACCCGACGGAACGCCAGATACAACAGCACGAAGATGATCATCAGCGTCATCGGCACCATCAGTTTCAGCTTATGGTTGGCGCGCTCCAGTAGCTCGAACTGCCCGGAGAATGCCACGCTGGTGCCCGGTTTTAACTGCACTTTTTCAGCTATCGCTTTTTGCAGATCGTGAACCACCGACACCATGTCACGATCGCGGGCATCGATATAAATCCAGCTCGTCGGGCGCGCATTCTCGGTTTTCAGCATCGACGGTCCGGTAGAGACTTTAACGTCGGCCACGTCCGCCAGAGTGATTTGCTGCTTCATCGGCGTGAGGATCGGCAACTGGCGCAGTGCCTGCGGGCTATCGCGCCAGCTTTGCGGATAACGCAGATTAATTGGATAACGAGCAATCCCTTCCACCGTTTCGCCAACCATCGCCCCGCCCACCGCAGAAGTCACAAACAACTGCACATCCGCCACCGTCATACCGTAACGCGCGGCTTTTTCACGGTTAATCTCAACGTTGATATAGCGCCCACCTTCCAGACGCTCAGCAAGCGCAGAAGCCACGCCTGGCACCGTTCGCGCCACTTCTTCAATTTGCTCCGCCATCGTGTCGATATCCGCCAGCACAGTGCCGGAAACTTTAATGCCGATAGGGCTTTTAATGCCAGTCGAGAGCATATCGATACGGTTACGAATTGGCGGCACCCACAGATTCGCCAGCCCCGGCAGACGCACGGTGTTATCCAGTTCCTCAATGATTTTGTCCATCGTCATGCCAGGCCGCCACTGATCCTGCGGCTTAAGCTGAATGGTCGTTTCTACCATTTCCAGCGGAGCAGAATCGGTGGCGGTTTCCGCTTTCCCGGTTTTGCCAAATACCCGCGCCACTTCAGGTACGCTCATAATCAGCTTGTCGGTTTTTTGCAGCATACTCGCCGCCTCCGCTGCGGAAATCCCCGGCAGCGTCGATGGCATATACAACAAGTCGCCTTCATTGATCTGCGGTAAAAATTCCCCGCCAACTTTATTGAGCGGCCAGAGAACCGTCAGCACCGAAAGCGCTGCCACCAACAGCGTGGTTTTCGGCCAGTGCAGTACTTTCAGCAACAGCGGATGATAAACACGAATCAAAAAGCGATTGAGCGGGTTACTGCTTTCTGGCGGAATTTTGCCACGGATCCAGTAGCCCATCAGGATCGGGATCACTACGATCGCCAGCAGCGCCGCGCCCGCCATCGCATAGGTTTTGGTGAACGCCAGCGGGCCAAACAGACGCCCCTCCTGCCCTTCCAGGGTGAAAATCGGGATAAACGACAGCGTGATAATCAGCAGACTGATAAACAGCGCCGGCCCCACTTCAACAGATGCATCGGTGATCACCTGCCAGCGCGTTTTATTATCCAGCGTGGCGTCAGGATGCTGGTGCTGCCACTCTTCCAGCCGTTTATGCGCATTCTCGATCATGACGATAGCGGCATCGACCATCGCCCCGACGGCAATCGCAATGCCACCCAACGACATAATATTGGCGTTCAGTCCCTGAAAGTGCATGACAATAAAAGCAATACACAACCCCAGCGGCAACGAAATAATCGCCACCAGCGCCGAGCGCACATGCCAGAGAAACAGCGCACAGACTACCGCCACCACAATAAACTCTTCCAGCAACTTGCCGCTGAGGTTGTCAATGGCGCGGTCAATGAGCTGACTGCGATCGTATGTTGTAACTATCTCCACGCCTTCCGGCAGACTGCTTTTCAGCGTTTCCAGTTTGTCCTTCACGGCGGCGATCACTTCACGGGCGTTTTTGCCGGAACGCAGGATCACCACCCCGCCCGCCACTTCGCCTTCGCCGTTCAGTTCGGCAATGCCCCGGCGCATCTCCGGGCCAACCTGGACCTTCGCAACATCACGCAGATAAACGGGCACGCCATTTTCACTGGCTTTTAAAACGATGTGATTAAAGTCGTCGAGCGTTTGCAGATAGCCGCTGGCGCGCACCATATATTCCGCTTCCGCCAGTTCGATCGACGAACCGCCCGCTTCCTGGTTTGAAGCATCCAGCGCGCTTTTTACTTCGGCGAGACTGATGCCATACTGCGCCAGGCGCTGAGGATCGATAACCACCTGATACTCTTTCACCACACCGCCCACCGACGCCACTTCCGCAACGTCAGGGATGGTTTTTAGCTCATATTTGAGAAACCAGTCCTGCAATGAGCGTAAATCGGCCAGATCGTGCTTACCGCTGCGATCCACCAGTGCATATTCATAGATCCAGCCAACACCCGTGGCATCTGGCCCCAGCTCGGCGCTGACTCCCGCAGGCAGCTTACCCTGTACCTGGTTGAGGTACTCCAGCACCCGCGAGCGCGCCCAGTACGGATCGGTGCCATCTTCGAAAATGACATACACATAAGAGTCGCCAAACTGCGAGAAACCGCGCACAGTCTTCGCGCCAGGCACCGACAACATGGTGGTGGTTAGCGGATAAGTCACCTGATTTTCAACGATTTGCGGTGCCTGACCGGGATAGCTGGTTTTAATAATCACCTGCACATCGGAAAGATCCGGCAGTGCATCCACTGGCGTGTTAATGATAGTCCAGGTGCCCCAGATACTCAGAAACAACGCGCCCATCAGCACCAGAAAACGGTTCGCCACCGAGCGACGAATAATCCATTCAATCATTGGCTATTCCCTCAATGCGCATGGGTAGCACTTTCAGAGCGCATCCGCTCCAGTGCGCCAGAAATATTGGCTTCAGAATCAATCAGGAACAGGCCGCTGGAAACCACCTTTTCACCTTCCGCCAGACCAGAGCGTAACGCGGTGACGCCTTGCGATGCCTGGAAAACGGCAACGCGTTTCGGTACAAAGCGCCCGTCAGCATCAACGGTAATCACCCGCTGTTCGTTGCCGGTATCAATCAGCGCCTGTGACGGAATGAGCAGCATCGGTTCGCTGGCGGTATTGAGTTGCAACCAGGCGTTCATGCCCGGTTTTAGCGCCTCGTCGGCGTTGTCGACTTCCAGACGCAGTTGCAGCGTGCGGGTCGCAGCATCCACGCCAGGTAGCAGCGTCCATTTGCGGATGGTGAGTGTTTTATCAGGTCGCGCCGGAACGGTGAGCGTAAACTGCGAGGCATCTTTCACCAGCCAGGCGATGGACTCCGGGATCGCAGCAGTGACCCACACCGGGTCCATACCCTGAATTTTCGCGACCACGTTATCTTTGGCGATATTCATTCCCGCGCGCAGATCAAACGCGGTGATCACGCCATCAATGGGCGCTTTGAGCGTAAAGCGAGTCTGGATTTTTTGCGTGGCGATCAGGCGGCGAATATCAGCCTCCGGCATTCCCGCCAGTCGCAGTCGCTCAAGAATGCCTTCAGTCTGGGTCGCCGTACCGCCGGTTTCGCGCAGCAGTAAATACTCACTCTGCGCTTCCACCCAGTCGGGAATGGTCAGGTCGAGAAGCGGCGCGCCCTTTTGCACTTTATCGCCCACGGTAAGCGGATACACCTTGTCGATAAACCCGGCGGCGCGGGCCTGCACAATGGCATACTGATACTCGTTGTAACTGACATTCGCCGGGAAACTCTGGGAAAAAGTCAGCGGCCCGCGCGTGACGGTCGCCGTTTTCACCCCCAGATTCTGCGTCTGAGTCGGGTCAATGCGCACACCAGACGCAGAACTCTCTTCATCGGCATATTTCGGCACCAGATCCATATCCATAAACGGCGATTTCCCTGGTTTATCGAACCGCGTATTGGGATACATCGGGTCGTACCAGAATAAGACTTTACGTTCTGCGGTCGACGTTTTTTCTGCGGGCGGTTCCTCCTTTGCAAACCAGGTAAAACCTGCCGCAGAAATAATACCGCCCGCGATCATGCTGCCGATAATAAGCGCGATTTTTTTCATCTCATTAAACCTGGGTTACTGGCTGACTTTAATATCCTGTAATAAAGAAAGGTTGCCCTGTTGGACAAAATTAAACGCTACTTTATCGCCGGTTTTAATTTCGCTCATTTTCGTCTGCGGGGTGATGGTAAAGCGCATAGTCATCTCCGGCCAGTTCACGGCAGCAATCGGATCGTGATGGATGGTGATTTTTTTGCTTTCCAGATCAACACCTTTTACCACGCCAGTGGCGCTAATAACCTGTGGTTGTGCTTCGCTCATGGTTTCATGATGATGTTCGTTAGCCTGGGCATTAAAGCCAATAACGGTAAACAGACTAAACATTGCGACTTGCAGTGCTTTTTTCATTTATTCTCTCCTGGAGTTAAAAATTATTGCTGCCAACCGCCCCCTAAGGCGGTATATAAAGAAATTTCGTTAACCTGACGGGCATAATTCAGGTCAAGTAAAGTTTGTCGGGTTGCAAATAAAGAACGCTCGGCATCCAGCACTTCCAGATAACTGACTGCGCCGTGCTGATATAATGTCCGCGCCCGTTGCAAAGTAATTTGCAGCGACGCAAGATAACGCTGCTGGGCGCTGATTTGATCGTTCAGGCTTTGACGTAATGCCAGCGCATCTGCCACTTCTTTAAAGGCGTTCTGGATTTTCTGTTCATAATTCACCACCGACTGCTGCTGGCGAATTTCGGCGATATCCAGATTGGCCTGGTTGCGTCCGGCATTAAAAATGGGGATCTCAATTTTAGGAATAAAATTCCACATCCCGCTGCTGGCGTTAAATAATGACGACAGATCGCTGCTGGCGGTTGATATTCCGCTGGTCAGGCTGATAGACGGGAAAAATGCCGCACGCGCAGCACCAATATTGGCATTAGCCGCCATTAACGCGTGTTCAGCTTCCATAATATCAGGGCGCTGCAATAAGATTTGCGACGGCAAGCCCGCCGGTAATTTAACGCTTTGCAGGCTGTCGCTGTTTACTGTCTGCGCTTGCGGCAGCTTGCCGTAGCTTCCCAATAACAGTTGCAATGCATTATTTGCCTGCGCCAGTTCCCCCTGACGTTTAGCGATGTCGCTGCGGGTACTTTCTATCACCCCGCGAGCCTGTTCCAGCGCCAGAACATTGCTGCTACCGGTCAACAGTTGTTTTTCGACAAACGCATATGACTGCTGATAATTACGCAGCGTTTCTTCGGCTATTTGCAATTGCGCATACGCCAGTTGCTGATTGAAATAGCTTTGCGCGACATTAGAAACCAGCAAAATATGCACCGCGCGCTGAGCTTCCTCAGTGGCTAAATAATTTTGGCGCTCGGCTTCGCTCATGTTCTTTAAGCGCCCGAAAAAATCGAGATCAAAGCTGGCGTTAAGGCCAGTCGAGAACTCCCGCGTCGTGGCTGAATCGCCTTTAAGATTGCCGCTCCAGCTGCCGCTGCCCTCGCCATTGAGCTGTGGGTAGCGGTCGGCATCGGTCAGACGATATTGCGCCCGCGCTTCCTGCACTTTCAGCGCCGCCATGCGCAAATCCCGGTTATTCACCAACGCCTCGCTAATCAGCGTCTTCACCTGATTATCAACAAAAAAGGTGCGCCAGCCCGCGTTCTGGTAGTTATCTGCTGCGTTAACCAGGCCGTTCTGGCTGAGTGAGAACTGCTGCGGCACGGGCATTGCCGGACGCTGATAATCCGGTGCCAGTGAACAACCGGTTAGCGCAAGGGCCACACAAAATGGCAGAAGTTTACAAGGAGACATAGGCTCATAATTTCTGGTGATTTTATGCTGCCAACTTTACTCGCCAGGCTCTGATTTTCCGGTGACAGGAAAATGACAAAATTGTCATTTTGCCAATAAGCGATTGCCATCTGATCCCGCTACTCTAGAATTGCCCGGGCAACATGCGGAGGAAATATGAAACTGTTGATTGTCGAAGATGAAAAGAAAACCGGAGAATACTTGACCAAAGGGTTAACCGAAGCCGGTTTTGTGGTCGATTTGGCCGACAACGGGCTGAATGGCTACCATCTGGCGATGACCGGTGATTATGATCTGATAATCCTCGATATTATGCTGCCGGACGTGAACGGCTGGGATATCGTGCGCATGTTGCGTTCCGCCAATAAGGGGATGCCGATTCTGTTGCTTACCGCGCTTGGCACCATTGAACATCGCGTCAAGGGGCTGGAGTTGGGGGCGGATGACTATCTGGTGAAGCCGTTCGCTTTTGCTGAACTGCTGGCGCGGGTGCGCACTCTACTGCGGCGCGGGGCGGCGGTGATTATCGAAAGTCAGTTTCAGGTTGCCGATCTGATGGTCGATCTCGTCAGCCGCAAAGTCACCCGCAGCGGCACGCGCATCACTCTGACCAGTAAAGAATTTACTCTGCTGGAGTTTTTCCTCCGCCATCAGGGCGAAGTGCTGCCCCGCTCGCTTATCGCCTCGCAGGTATGGGACATGAATTTTGACAGCGATACCAACGCCATTGATGTGGCGGTGAAGCGGCTGCGCGGCAAAATCGACAACGACTTTGAGCCAAAGTTGATTCAGACCGTGCGCGGCGTGGGTTACATGCTAGAGGTGCCGGATGGTCAGTAAACCATTTCAGCGCCCGTTTTCGCTGGCAACTCGCCTGACCTTTTTTATCAGCCTCGCCACCATCGCGGCGTTTTTCGCCTTTGCATGGATCATGATCCACTCGGTAAAAGTGCATTTTGCCGAGCAGGATATTAATGATTTAAAAGAGATTAGCGCCACCCTTGAACGGGTACTTAATCACCCTGACGAAACGCAAGCCCGACGCTTAATGACGCTGGAAGATATCGTCAGTGGTTATTCCAATGTGTTGATCTCTCTGGCAGATAGCCACGGTAAAACGGTGTATCACTCCCCCGGTGCGCCGGATATCCGCGAGTTTACGCGTGACGCCATACCCGATAAAGACGCGCAGGGCGGCGAGGTGTATCTCCTTTCCGGCCCAACGATGATGATGCCAAGGCACGGTCACGGGCATATGGAACACAGCAACTGGCGGATGATTAACTTGCCGGTTGGCCCGCTGGTTGACGGCAAACCGATTTATACGCTCTACATTGCGCTTTCGATCGATTTTCATCTTCATTACATCAATGATTTGATGAATAAACTTATTATGACCGCATCGGTAATCAGCATCCTGATCGTCTTTATCGTGCTGTTGGCGGTACATAAAGGTCACGCGCCGATCCGCAGCGTCAGCCGTCAAATCCAGAATATCACCTCGAAAGATCTCGACGTTCGCCTTGACCCGCAGACCGTGCCCATTGAGCTGGAACAGCTGGTACTGTCGTTCAACCATATGATCGAGCGTATTGAGGATGTCTTTACCCGCCAGTCCAATTTCTCAGCGGATATCGCCCACGAAATTCGCACACCTATTACTAATCTCATTACGCAAACGGAAATCGCCCTCAGCCAGTCGCGCAGCCAGAAGGAGCTGGAAGATGTGCTCTACTCTAATCTCGAAGAGCTGACGCGAATGGCGAAAATGGTCAGCGATATGCTGTTTCTCGCTCAGGCCGATAACAACCAGCTAATCCCCGAAAAGAAAATGCTCAACCTGGCGGATGAAGTCGGCAAAGTGTTCGATTTTTTCGAGGCGTTAGCAGAAGATCGCGGCGTGGAGCTGCGGTTTGTTGGCGACGAGTGTCAGGTTGCGGGCGATCCGCTGATGCTGCGTCGGGCGTTAAGCAACCTGCTTTCTAATGCCCTGCGTTATACGCCAACCGGAGAGACAATTGTTGTGCGCTGCCAGACGGTCGATCACCTGGTGCAAGTTACCGTCGAAAACCCCGGTACGCCCATTGCGCCCGAACACTTACCGCGATTGTTTGACCGTTTCTACCGCGTTGATCCTTCCCGCCAGCGAAAAGGCGAAGGTAGCGGCATTGGCCTGGCGATAGTGAAATCGATTGTTGTCGCGCATAAAGGCACAGTTGCAGTAACGTCAGATGTGCGGGGGACAAGGTTTGTTATCATATTACCCGCTTAATCCTTCAGCAAACGGCAACTTTTATAACCAGTGTAAAAATAACATGCCGCAATAGTAATACCTATTAATGATAAAAAGCTGTCACAATTCATAAAAAACCTTAATATACGCCACCCTAAACATAACCAGCGTTAATGTAAGGTTTTTGTGTGGACTGGCTTCTTGATGTTTTTGCTACCTAGCTCTACGGCTTAAAAGTAATCGCGATAACGTTAGCGGTCATTATGTTCATCAGCGGGCTGGACGATTTTTTTATTGATGTCGTCTACTGGGTACGCCGCATTAAACGCAAGTTGAGTGTTTATCGCCGCTACCCGCGAATGAGTTACCGCGAACTGTATAAACCAGATGAAAAACCGTTAGCGATTATGGTTCCGGCGTGGAATGAAACGGGCGTCATCGGCAATATGGCCGAGCTGGCGGCGACCACGCTCGACTACGAAAACTATCATATCTTTGTTGGCACCTACCCCAACGACCCCGATACTCAGCGTGATGTTGACGAAGTGTGCGCTCGCTTCCCGAACGTGCATAAGGTAGTCTGCGCGCGTCCTGGCCCCACCAGCAAAGCCGACTGTCTGAACAACGTGCTGGACGCCATCACCCAATTTGAACGTAGCGCCAATTTCGCTTTTGCTGGTTTTATTCTGCATGACGCCGAAGATGTGATTTCACCGATGGAATTGCGTCTGTTCAACTATCTGGTCGAGCGTAAAGATCTGATTCAGATCCCAGTGTATCCGTTCGAACGCGAATGGACGCACTTCACCAGCATGACCTACATTGATGAGTTTTCAGAACTGCATGGCAAAGATGTTCCGGTGCGTGAAGCCCTCGCCGGACAGGTGCCCAGCGCAGGCGTCGGCACCTGTTTCAGCCGCCGCGCCGTGACCGCACTGTTAGCTGACGGTGACGGTATTGCTTTCGACGTGCAGAGTCTGACTGAAGATTACGACATTGGCTTCCGCCTGAAAGAGAAAGGTATGACGGAAATTTTTGTCCGTTTTCCGGTGGTGGACGAAGCCAAAGAACGCGAGCAGCGTAAATTTTTACAGCATGCACGGACGTCAAACATGATCTGCGTGCGCGAATATTTCCCCGATACCTTTTCGACTGCGGTTCGGCAAAAATCTCGCTGGATCATCGGCATTGTTTTCCAGGGCTTTAAAACCCACAAATGGACCTCCAGCCTGACGCTGAACTACTTTCTCTGGCGCGACCGCAAAGGGGCAATCAGTAACTTTGTCAGCTTCCTCGCGATGCTGGTGATGATCCAGCTTTTGCTGTTGCTGGCGTATGAAAGTTTGTGGCCCGATGCCTGGCATTTCCTTTCTATTTTCAGCGGCAGCGCATGGTTAATGACTCTGCTGTGGCTAAACTTTGGCTTGATGATTAACCGCATCGTGCAGCGGGTGATTTTCGTTACTGGCTACTACGGCCTGACGCAGGGGCTGCTATCTGTCCTGCGTCTTTTCTGGGGCAACCTGATTAACTTCATGGCCAACTGGCGCGCGTTAAAACAGGTACTTCAACACGGCGATCCACGTCGCGTCGCGTGGGATAAAACAACGCATGACTTCCCCAGCGTGACTGGCGATACCCGCTCGTTGCGTCCGTTAGGTCAAATCCTGCTGGAAAATCAGGTCATCACTGAAGAACAACTCGATACAGCACTGCGTAATCGCGTCGAAGGTCTACGCCTGGGCGGTTCAATGCTGATGCAGGGGCTGATTAGCGCCGAGCAACTGGCACAGGCGCTGGCAGAGCAAAACGGCGTGGCGTGGGAATCCATCGATGCCTGGCAGATCCCTTCCTCGCTGATTGCCGAAATGCCGGCCTCCGTGGCGCTGCATTATGCGGTACTGCCGCTGCGTCTGGACAATGATGAGTTAATTGTCGGCAGTGAAGATGGTATTGACCCGGTTTCGCTGGCGGCCCTGACGCGTAAAGTCGGACGCAAAGTGCGTTACGTCATTGTTCTGCGGGGACAAATTGTCACCGGATTACGCCACTGGTATGCACGCCGACGCGGTCACGATCCGCGGGCAATGTTGTACAATGCAGTTCAGCATCAGTGGCTCACGGAACAGCAGGCCGGTGAAATCTGGCGGCAATATGTGCCGCATCAGTTCCTGTTCGCCGAAATACTGACCACGCTCGGTCATATTAATCGTTCAGCAATTAACGTGTTGTTATTGCGCCATGAACGCAGTTCTCTGCCGCTCGGCAAGTTTTTGGTCACCGAAGGCGTTATCAGCCAGGAAACGTTGGATCGCGTCCTGACAATTCAACGCGAAT
Source organism: Escherichia sp. E.sYA108 (assembly GCF_011754335.1). Lineage (NCBI taxonomy): Bacteria > Pseudomonadati > Pseudomonadota > Gammaproteobacteria > Enterobacterales > Enterobacteriaceae > Escherichia > Escherichia sp. E.sYA108. The sequence continues at coordinate 3,658,723 of NZ_JAAQVZ010000001.1, forward strand.
TACAAGTTTCGATGCAATCACTATTACTCAAAGCAGGTTTAAACACTGAACAGGTTGCACAACTGGAGTCCGAAAATGAAGGAGAATAACCTTAATCGCGTCATCGGATGGTCTGGTTTACTGCTGACATCTTTATTGAGTACCAGCGCACTCGCAGACAATATCGGCACCAGCGCAGAAGAGCTGGGGCTGAGCGATTATCGCCATTTTGTTATTTATCCCCGTCTCGATAAGGCGCTGAAGGCACAGAAAAATAACGACGAAGCAACCGCCATCCGCGAATTTGAATATATACACCAGCAGGTGCCGGATAATATTCCGCTGACTTTATACCTTGCGGAAGCCTATCGCCATTTTGGTCATGATGACCGGGCGCGGCTGTTGCTTGAGGATCAACTGAAACGTCACCCTGGAGATGATCGGCTTGAGCGCAGTCTGGCGGCTATTCCTGTTGAAGTGAAAAGCGTTACGACTGTTGAAGAACTGCTTGCCCAGCAAAAAGCGTGCGATGCTGCGCCGACCCTGCGTTGTCGCAGTGAAGTCGGGCAGAATGCCCTGCGGCTGGCACAATTACCTGTCGCCAGAGCGCAACTGAACGATGCGACGTTTGCTGCATCGCCGGAAGGAAAAACGCTGCGAACCGATCTGCTGCAACGCGCAATCTACCTGAAACAATGGTCCCAGGCAGATACGCTATACAATGAAGCACGCCAGCAGAACACATTAAGCGCGGCAGAACGCCGTCAGTGGTTTGACGTGCTTCTTGCCGGGCAGTTGGACGATCGGATCCTGGCGCTGCAATCACAGGGGATCTTCACCGATCCTCAGTCATATATTACTTACGCGACCGCGCTGGCTTATCGTGGCGAAAAAGCACGCCTCCAGCATTATCTCATTGAAAATACGCCGCTATTTACCACGGACGCACAAGAGAAAAGTTGGCTCTATCTGTTATCTAAATACAGCGGCAACCCCGTTCAGGCGTTGGCGAATTATACGGTACAGTTTGCCGACAACCGCCAGTATGTTGTTGGCGCGACGCTACCGGTGCTGTTAAAAGAAGGTCAGTACGGCGCAGCGCAAAAACTGCTCGCCACCCTCCCCGCCAATGAAATGCTTGAGGAGCGTTATACCGTTAGCGTAGCGACCCATAACAAGGCTGAAGCTCTGCGTCTGGCACGATTGCTGTATCAGCAAGAACCGGCAAATCTTACCCGCCTGGATCAACTGACCTGGCAACTGATGCAGAACGAACAGTCACGCGAAGCTGCCGATTTATTGCTGCAACGCTATCCTTTCCAGGGCGATGCGCGTGTCAGCCAGACTTTAATGGCGCGACTGGCGTCTCTGCTGGAAAGTCATCCTTACCTGGCAACGCCGGCGAAGGTGGCGATTTTATCGAAACCCTTACCGCTGGCGGAGCAACGTCAGTGGCAAAGTCAGTTGCCGGGTATTGCAGATAATTGCCCGGCAATAGTTCGCTTGCTGGGCGATATGTCGCCTTCCTACGATGCCGCCGCCTGGAACCGTCTGGCAAAGTGTTATCGGGACACGCTACCCGGTGTGGCGTTGTATGCATGGCTTCAGGCCGAACAACGACAACCGGACGCCTGGCAACATCGTGCGGTAGCCTATCAGGCGTATCAGGTTGAGGACTACGCCACCGCACTGGCGGCCTGGCAGAAAATCAGTCTTCACGACATGAGCAATGAGGATCTGCTTGCTGCTGCCAATACCGCCCAGGCGGCAGGAAATGGTGCGGCTCGCGATCGCTGGCTTCAGCAGGCAGAACAACGTGGGCTGGGAAACAATGCCCTCTACTGGTGGCTGCATGCGCAACGTTACATTCCTGGTCAGCCGGAACTTGCACTGAACGATCTCACGCGCTCAATCAATATTGCGCCTTCTGCCAACGCTTACGTTGCGCGGGCGACAATTTATCGCCAACGTCATAATGTCCCGGCGGCGGTGAGTGATTTGCGCGCCGCGCTGGAACTGGAACCGAATAATAGCAACACCCAGGCAGCGCTCGGTTACGCCTTGTGGGATAGCGGTGATATCGCACAGTCGCGGGAAATGCTCGAACAGGCGCATAAAGGGCTACCGGACGATCCGGCACTTATCCGACAACTGGCCTACGTGAACCAGCGTCTGGATGACATGCCTGCGACGCAGCACTACGCCCGGCTGGTGATTGATGACATTGATAATCAGGCGCTGATAACCCCACTGACTCCAGAGCAAAATCAGCAACGCTTCAATTTCCGCCGTCTGCATGAGGAGGTCGGTCGCCGCTGGACGTTCAGTTTCGATTCTTCTATCGGCTTGCGTTCCGGCGCAATGAGTACCGCTAACAATAATGTCGGCGGCGCAGCGCCAGGGAAAAGCTATCGTAGCTACGGGCAACTGGAAGCCGAGTACCGCCTCGGACGCAATATGCTGCTGGAAGGCGACCTGCTCTCAGTTTATAGCCGCGTCTTTGCCGATACCGGAGAAAACGGGGTGATGATGCCGGTGAAAAATCCGATGTCCGGCACCGGTCTGCGCTGGAAGCCGCTGCGCGATCAGATCTTTTTCCTCGCCGTCGAACAGCAGTTGCCGCTGAACGGGCAAAATGGCGCATCCGATACCATGCTGCGCGCCAGCGCCTCATTCTTTAATGGCGGCAAATACAGCGACGAATGGCACCCGAACGGTTCAGGCTGGTTTGCCCAAAACCTGTACCTCGATGCGGCGCAATATGTCCGCCAGGATATTCAGGCGTGGACGGCAGATTATCGCGTAAGCTGGCATCAGAAGGTGGCGAACGGACAGACTATTGAGCCTTACGCTCACGTTCAGGACAACGGTTATCGTGATAAAGGCACTCAGGGCGCGCAGCTTGGCGGTGTCGGGGTCCGCTGGAATATCTGGACCGGCGAGACGCACTACGACGCCTGGCCGCACAAAGTCAGTCTCGGCGTCGAATATCAACATACCTTTAAGGCGATTAATCAACGTAACGGAGAGCGCAACAACGCGTTTCTCACCATTGGAGTGCACTGGTAAATGCGTAAGTTCATTTTCGTATTGTTGACACTGCTTTTGGTCAGCCCTTTTTCCTTTGCGATGAAAGGTATTATCTGGCAACCACAAAACCGTGATAGTCAGGTTACCGATACCCAGTGGCAGGGGCTGATGAGTCAGTTACGTTTGCAAGGCTTCGATACCCTGGTTTTGCAATGGACCCGTTACGGCGATGCATTCACCCAGCCAGAACAGCGCGCGTTATTGTTTAAGCGTGCTACAGCTGCGCAACAGGCTGGCCTGAAGCTGATTGTCGGGCTGAACGCCGATCCGGAATTTTTTATGCACCAGAAACAGTCGTCCGCAGCGCTGGAAAGCTATCTTAATCGCCTGCTGGCTGCCGATCTCCAGCAAGCCAGATTATGGAGCGCCGTGCCTGGCGTAACGCCGGATGGCTGGTACATCAGCGCGGAAATTGACGACCTGAACTGGCGCAGCGAAGCCGCCCGTCAGCCTTTGCTAACATGGTTAAACAACGCGCAGCGGTTGATTAGCGATGTTTCAGCAAAACCGGTTTATATCAGTAGTTTTTTCGCCGGAAACATGTCGCCAGATGGCTATCGCCAACTGCTGGAACAAGTTAAAGCAACCGGTGTTAATGTCTGGGTACAGGATGGCAGCGGCGTGGATAAACTGACCGCTGAACAGCGTGAACGTTATCTACAGGCCAGCGCCGATTGCCAAAGTTCCGCCCCAGCAAGCGGCATTGTTTATGAACTGTTTGTCGCTGGTAAAGGTAAAACGTTTACAGCGAAACCGAAACCGAACGCAGAAATTGCCTCGCTGTTAGCGAAACGTTCCTCTTGCGGTAAAGACACGCTCTATTTCTCTCTGCGCTATTTGCCCGCCGCGCAGAGTATCCTTGAGTATTAATGATTAAAGGGAGCAACTTAGCTTGCTCCTTTCCTTTTCACTTTCCTAATCAAAATCCTGGCAAGATGAATTGTTTAGCAGAATTTCTGTTTTCATTTTATTCGTCTGACGTGTTCCAATTATTTAGCAAAACCGCGACAACAAAGTGATGGTGTAATTTGTAAAAGGGAACAAATAAATGGCGAGGAAATGGCTCGCCCTGCAGGATTCGAACCTGTAGCCCACGACTTAGAAACTCCAAGAACGACATTTTAAATCAACAAATTACCGCGCCATCTCTGCGTTCACACGTTCCACCACCTCAAAATATGTAAAACCTTGCAAGCCATTGCGAGGCCTTATGTGTCTCAGTTTTGTTCCTCTTTTTTATACTAAAAAACACAGCAATTGAGGATAAACCTCATGCTATTATCGCTAATATGCATCTAAAGGCATGGCACTTGAATAGATAAAAACTCCACAAAGAAAAAAATAATTAGCCCATAAAACCACAATACAAAACACAAACAGACAATTAAACTAAAAAACTGACAGCGCATTGTGACAAAAATTCAATGTTAAACAAAATATAAACAGTGGGGCAATATACAATTGACTCATTAAGTTAGATATAAAAAATACATACTCAATCATTAAAACGATTGAATGGAGACCTTTTATGCGGGCGAAACTTCTGGGAATAGTCCTGACAACCCCTATTGCGATCAGCTCTTTTGCTTCTACCGAGACTTTATCGTTTACTCCTGACAACATAAATGCGGACATTAGTCTTGGAACTCTGAGCGGAAAAACAAAAGAGCGTGTTTATCTAGCCGAAGAAGGAGGCCGAAAAGTCAGTCAACTTGACTGGAAATTCAATAACGCTGCAATTATTAAAGGTGCAATTAATTGGGATTTGATGCCCCAGATATCTATCGGGGCTGCTGGCTGGACAACTCTCGGTAGCCGAGGTGGCAATATGGTCGATCGGGACTGGATGGATTCCAGTAACCCCGGAACCTGGACGGATGAAAGTAGACACCCTGATACACAACTCAATTATGCCAACGAATTTGATCTGAATATCAAAGGCTGGCTCCTCAACGAACCCAATTACCGCCTGGGACTCATGGCCGGATATCAGGAAAGCCGTTATAGCTTTACAGCCAGAGGGGGTTCCTATATCTACAGTTCTGAGGAGGGATTCAGAGATGATATCGGCTCCTTCCCGAATGGAGAAAGAGCAATCGGCTACAAACAACGTTTTAAAATGCCCTACATTGGCTTGACTGGAAGTTATCGTTATGAAGATTTTGAGCTAGGTGGTACATTTAAATACAGCGGCTGGGTGGAAGCATTTGATAACGATGAACACTATGACCCAGGAAAAAGAATCACTTATCGCAGTAAAGTCAAAGACCAAAATTACTATTCTGTTGCAGTCAATGCAGGTTATTACGTAACGCCTAATGCAAAAGTTTATATTGAAGGCGCATGGAATCGGGTTACGAATAAAAAAGGTGATACTTCACTTTATGATCACAATGATAACACTTCTGACTACAGCAAAAATGGTGCAGGCATAGAAAACTATAACTTCATCACTACTGCTGGTCTTAAGTACACCTTTTAACAACGTTAAATAGATTTTCTCCCCGGTGGTATTGTATAGCCCCGGGGAATTTGTTTACCGTTAAAAGCAAACAATATCCCCTAATATTGTAAGCATTTAACCTGCGTCCTGGCGTGTAACCTCTTACCGCAACACAAGACCCAATATATTCAAATTCGTTATGCCGTGGCATCATTTAACCCCTTGTAATTCATCTCTATAATTGATTTAATTCACAAATAAAACTATAACACGGTGAAACTAATGAAAAAAAACACAGATGATGGGGCTAAAATTTACACACCACTTACCCTAAAGCTTTATGACTGGTGGGTTTTGGGAGTATCAAATCGGCTTGCATGGGGATGTCCTACAAAGGAACACCTTCTTCCACACTTTCTGGAACATTTAGGTAACAACCATCTGGATATTGGCGTTGGAACTGGGTTTTACCTTACTCACGTACCTGAGAGTAGTCTGATATCTTTAATGGATTTGAACGAAGCTAGCCTGAACGCGGCATCGACAAGGGCTGGGGAATCAAAAATTAAACATAAAATTAGCCATGATGTTTTTGATCCTTATCCCGCGGCGTTACATGGTCAATTTGATTCCATTTCCATGTTTTACCTTCTTCACTGCCTGCCTGGAAATATATCTACAAAAAGCTGTGTAATACGCAATGCGGCGCAGGCCTTAACTGACGATGGAACTCTATACGGAGCCACAATTCTTGGTGACGGCGTTGTGCACAATAGCTTCGGTCAAAAACTGATGCGCATTTACAATCAGAAAGGCATCTTTTCAAACACAAAAGATTCCGAAGAAGGCTTAACACATATACTCTCAGAGCATTTCGAGAATGTTAAAACCAAGGTTAAAGGTACTGTAGTAATGTTTTCCGCTTCAGGGAAAAAATAGCATCCAGCCGCAGCACGTTCTTGCGCACGACGTGCTGCGGCATAATCCCAATGATTACTCTCTGACAGGGTTCACAGGCCACTCAATATCAGGGGCAGTTGATGTATCAACTCGGTTCAGCAACACCCGATACATCTTACAGGCTTCCAGCAACGAGGTTTCTTCCTCCGTATCCTTTATCCATGATGTGCCGTTCCACTTCTGAAACTCCCCTGCCGGGGATAACCAGGTAACATTTTCCGGTAACGGACCGAGCTCAGAAATAAATAACGCGTCCCCTGATGCCACGTCATAAACCGTTTTACCCCGATGGTCTTCAACGAGATGCCACGATGCCTCATCACTGTTGAAAACAACCACGAAGCCAGCCGGAATATCTGGCAGTGCAATATCAGTACTGTTTGCAGGCAAACCTGTATGAGGTGGAATGGCACAAGAGACTTACAAAAGAATCAGGAAAAACGCCTGATTGATGAGAGCCCCAAGCCACTGAAATCTGTCGTCAAGTTTGCGCTGGTAACTGTTCTGAGAAAGTCGAACATCATAAATCTGGAGTGGCAACAGATTGACATGCAGCGACAAGTTGCCAGGGTGAATCCAGAAGATAGCAAATCAAATCGCGCCATTGGTGTGGCGCTGAACGATACCGCCTCTAAAGTGCTGCATGATCAAACAGGCAAGCATCACAAATGTGGGTGTACATACCAGGGCGGCTAAGCGAGCAGATGGAACATCAATGCCTGCGCTCAGGAAGATGCGCATTGACAGCAAGACAGCATGGCTATCAGCTTGTCGTCGTGCAGGAGTTGAAAATTTCCGTTTCCATGACCTCTGGCATACCCGGACAAGCAGGTTGATTCCGTCAGGCGTCCCATTATCAGTGCTTCAGGAAATGGGCGGATGGGAGTCCAGAGAAATGGTTCGTAGATATGCTCACCTTGCGCCTAATCATTTGACTGAGCACGCGAGGAAAATAGACGACATTTTTGGTGATAATGTCCCACTCTGGAATTATAGAAGAAATAAAGAAGGCGTAACTGATTGAATTTTAATGGCGCGCCCTGCAGGATTCGAACCTGCGGCCCACGACTTAGAAGGTCGTTGCTCTATCCAACTGAGCTAAGGGCGCATTGATACCACGGTGTGCTGTAATCGCGTGAATTATACGGTCAACCCTTGCTGAGTCAATGGCTTTTGAACCAGTTGCTGAACAAGTGTACGACCGCATCTGATGTAGCTCACTATGGCGGCAAACCAACGACGGTTATCATGATAGGTGTGAATCAGCCAGGTACAGAAGGTTTTACTTTTCAGAAAACGAAAACTGACAGCGCGCCACGCTTCTGACAAAATAGACACATCCCCTTCGACCTACGTAACAGATGGAATCCTCTCTCTGATGGCAGCAAAGATTATTGACGGTAAAACGATTGCGCAGCAGGTGCGCTCTGAAGTTGCTCAAAAAGTTCAGGCGCGTATTGCAGCCGGACTGCGGGCGCCAGGACTGGCCGTTGTGCTGGTGGGTAGCAACCCTGCATCGCAAATTTATGTCGCAAGCAAACGCAAGGCTTGTGAAGAAGTCGGGTTCGTCTCCCGCTCTTATGACCTCCCGGAAACCACCAGCGAAGCGGAGCTGCTGGAGCTTATCGATGCGCTGAATGCCGACAACACCATTGATGGCATTCTGGTTCAACTGCCGTTACCGGCGGGTATTGATAACGTCAAAGTGCTGGAACGTATTCATCCGGACAAAGACGTGGACGGTTTCCATCCTTACAACGTCGGTCGCCTGTGCCAGCGCGCGCCACGTCTGCGTCCCTGCACCCCGCGCGGTATCGTCACGCTGCTTGAGCGTTACAACATTGATACCTTTGGCCTTAACGCCGTGGTGATTGGCGCATCGAATATCGTCGGTCGCCCAATGAGCATGGAACTGCTGCTGGCAGGTTGCACCACTACCGTGACCCACCGTTTCACTAAAAATCTGCGTCACCACGTAGAAAATGCCGATCTACTGATCGTTGCCGTCGGCAAGCCGGGCTTTATTCCTGGTGACTGGATCAAAGAAGGCGCAATTGTGATTGATGTCGGCATCAACCGTCTGGAAAATGGCAAAGTTGTGGGCGACGTCGTGTTTGAAGACGCGGCTAAACGCGCCTCATACATTACGCCTGTTCCGGGCGGCGTTGGCCCGATGACGGTTGCCACGCTGATTGAAAACACGCTACAGGCGTGCGTTGAATATCATGATCCACAGGGTGAGTAACATGGCGACATTTTCTTTAGGTAAACATCCGCACGTTGAGCTGTGCGACTTGCTGAAACTGGAAGGCTGGAGCGAAAGCGGCGCGCAGGCGAAAATCGCGATTGCCGAAGGCCAGGTGAAAGTCGACGGTGCGGTTGAAACGCGCAAACGCTGCAAAATTGTCGCCGGTCAGACAGTGAGTTTTGCAGGTCACACCGTACAGGTTGTTGCCTGATCCCTTTCCCGGCCTGTATCAACAGGCCGGTTCTCTTTTCAGACTTTTGCCCTCTACGCCCCGTTCATCCATGCTGATAGCATCGACATTTTGCCGAAGCGACCATCATGCCAACCGTTATTACGCACGCCGCCGTTCCCCTATGCATTGGTTTAGGGTTGGGTTAGAAAGCCATCCCACCGCGTCTGTTATTTGCCGGAATCGTCCTGGCGATGTTGCCTGATGCCGACGTATTATCGTTTAAATTTGGCGTTGCTTACGGCAACGTTTTTGGTCATCGCGGGTTTACCCATTCGCTGGTGTTTGCGTTTGTTGTCCCGCTGTTATGTGTGCTGATTGGACGTCGATGGTTCAGGGCTGGGCTGATTCGCTGCTGGCTGTTTTTAACCGTCTCATTGCTATCGCACAGCTTGCTGGATTCGGTAACCACTGGTGGTAAAGGCGTTGGCTGGATATGGCCGTGGTCAGATGAACGCTTTTTCGCTCCCTGGCAGGTGATTAAAGTCGCGCCGTTTGCATTGTCTCGTTACACCACGCCGTACGGGCATCAGGTGATTATTTCTGAATTGATGTGGGTGTGGTTGCCGGGGATGCTACTGATGGGAATGTTGTGGTGGCGCAGGCGATAACCGGATGCGAAAACTCGCATCCGGCAATAGCGCAATTACTTACGACGCCAGGTGGTCCCTTGCGGGCCATCTTCCAGCACGATCCCCATCTCGTTAAGGCGGTCACGCGCCGCATCTGCCGCCGCCCAGTCTTTCGCTTTACGGGCATCCAGACGCTGTTGAATTAACGCTTCAATCTCAGCCACTTCGCTGTCGTCTGCCTGCGCACCGCTTTGCAGGAACGCTTCCGGTTCTTGCTCCAGCAGGCCCAATACGGCAGAAAGTTTACGCAGGTGAGACGCCATTGCATTCGCCGCTGCCATATCTTCTGCTTTCAGACGGTTCACTTCACGCGCCATATCAAACAGCACGGAATAGGCTTCCGGGGTGTTGAAATCGTCGTCCATTGCTTCAATAAAGCGCGCTTCAAACGCTTCGCCACCGGCAGGCGCAACGGTTTTGTCTGTGCCGCGCAGCGCAGTGTAGAGACGTTCCAGCGCCGCACGCGCCTGTTTCAGGTTCTCTTCGCTGTAGTTCAACTGACTGCGATAGTGACCCGACATCAGGAAGTAACGCACAGTTTCCGCATCGTAGTATTTCAGCACATCACGCACGGTGAAGAAGTTACCCAGCGATTTAGACATCTTCTCGCGGTCAACCATCACCATACCGGAATGCATCCAGTAATTCACATACTGGCCATCGTGCGCACAGGTGGACTGGGCAATTTCGTTCTCGTGGTGCGGGAACATCAGGTCAGAACCGCCGCCGTGGATATCAAAGTGGTTACCCAGCTGCTTGCAGTTCATTGCCGAACATTCAATGTGCCAGCCAGGACGGCCCGCGCCCCACGGAGACGGCCAGCTCGGTTCGCCCTCTTTCGACATCTTCCACAGAACGAAGTCCATCGGGTTACGTTTGTCATCGACCACGTCAACGCGCGCGCCTGCCTGCAGCTGATCGAGATCCTGACGCGACAGCACGCCATATGTCGGATCGGTCGGGACGTCGAACATCACGTCGCCGTTGTCCGCCACATAAGCGTGACCTTTGGCGATCAGTTGTTCAGTGAGTTCAATAATTTCGGCGATATGGTGCGTCGCGCGCGGCTCCATATCCGGGCGCAAAATGTTCAAAGCATCAAAATCTTTGTGCATTTCGGCGATCATGCGATCCACCAGCGCCACAAAGCTTTCGCCATTTTCATTGGCGCGTTTGATGATTTTGTCGTCGATATCGGTAATGTTGCGCACATACTTCAGCTTATAGCCGAGGAAACGCAGATAGCGCGCAACCACGTCAAAAGCAACAAAAGTACGCCCGTGACCGATATGACAGAGATCGTAAACGGTGATTCCACACACGTACATGCCGACTTCCCCGGCGTGAATAGGCTTAAATTCCTCTTTTTGGCGTGTCAGAGTATTGAAGATTTTTAGCATCGAAGATTCCGTTTAGACATGTGTGGGTAATTGAGTTGCGTATAATACCCATATTTCCCGCGCGAATCAGCATACATTGCGAGATGATCCGATCGTGCGGTTATGCTATAACACCACCCTATATATGACCCGAACCGGGTTGAAGCACCAATCAAACGGAACAGGATGCAAAAATGGTTACTTTCCACACCAATCACGGCGATATTGTCATCAAAACTTTTGACGATAAAGCACCTGAAACAGTTAAAAACTTCCTGGACTACTGCCGCGAAGGTTTTTACAACAACACCATTTTCCACCGTGTTATCAACGGCTTTATGATTCAGGGCGGCGGTTTTGAACCGGGCATGAAACAAAAAGCCACCAAAGAACCGATCAAAAACGAAGCCAACAACGGTCTGAAAAATACCCGTGGTACGCTGGCAATGGCCCGTACTCAGGCACCGCACTCTGCAACTGCCCAGTTCTTCATCAACGTGGTTGATAACGACTTCCTGAACTTCTCTGGCGAAAGCCTGCAAGGTTGGGGCTACTGCGTATTTGCTGAAGTGGTTGAAGGCATGGACGTGGTAGACAAAATCAAAGGTGTTGCAACCGGTCGTAGCGGTATGCACCAGGACGTGCCAAAAGAAGACGTTATCATTGAAAGCGTGACCGTTAGCGAGTAATCGTGGCGACACTCTTTATTGCAGATCTTCATCTCTGCGCGGAAGAACCGGCGATCACCGCCGGTTTTCTGCGTTTTTTAGCGGGGGAGGCCCGCAAGGCCGATGCGCTGTATATTCTTGGCGATCTGTTTGAAGCCTGGATCGGCGACGACGATCCCAACCCACTTCATCACCAGATGGCCGCAGCAATCAAAGCGGTATCCGATTCCGGCGTTCCCTGTTATTTCATTCATGGCAACCGTGATTTTCTGCTCGGCAAACGCTTTGCCCGTGAAAGCGGCATGACGTTATTGCCGGAAGAAAAGGTGCTCGAACTTTATGGTCGTCGGGTGTTGATTATGCATGGCGACACGCTGTGCACCGATGACGCGGGTTATCAGGCTTTTCGTGCCAAAGTCCACAAACCCTGGCTGCAAACGCTATTCCTCGCCCTGCCGTTGTTTGTGCGCAAACGCATTGCCGCGCGAATGCGCGCGAACAGTAAAGAAGCCAACAGCAGTAAATCGCTGGCGATCATGGACGTTAACCAAAACGCGGTGGTCAGTGCGATGGAAAAACATCAAGTGCAATGGCTGATCCACGGGCATACCCATCGCCCGGCGGTGCATGAACTTATCGCCAATCAGCAAACGGCTTTTCGCGTGGTACTGGGTGCCTGGCATACAGAAGGTTCGATGGTGAAAGTCACGGCGGATGACGTTGAGCTAATCCATTTTCCTTTCTGACCACGAATGGACAGATTCTGAAAAAGCACCGAACTAACGCAACCTGTATATCTTTTTTAAAATCAGCAAGGTAATAATCTCTGAGTGAAATAACAACAGGGAATATTATTATGCAACGCTGCAACGGATTTTTGATTTCTGGCATCGCCCTTACGGCAGGAGCGCCACTGTGTATTAGCTGGTTCGGTCTTGTCGGCTTCTATTTTGGCGCATTGTCACTGGTAGCTGCGGCGGTCATTTCCTGGATAGTCTATTTCTGGCTCATTTATTTAGTACTCACCCGCCCCCATAACCAACGTTTTGTAGAAAGATTTATATTGATTGTCGGTATTTGCTTTTTTCCATGGAGCATTGTGTTGATATGGGCATTCTTTGCCAGTTCAGCCAGAGCGCATAATCAACACGCAGAACAAATTAAAAACTCAACAACTGACGGTTAATTCCGCCTACGCAACCGTTTTCCTTGCACTCTTTCCGTGCTATTCTCTGTGCCCTCTAAAGCCGAGAGTTGTGCACCACAGGAGTTTTAAGACGCATGTCTTCCCGCAATAATCCGGCGCGTGTCGCCATCGTGATGGGGTCCAAAAGCGACTGGGCTACCATGCAGTTCGCCGCCGAAATCTTCGAAATCCTGAATGTCCCGCACCACGTTGAAGTGGTTTCTGCTCACCGCACCCCCGATAAACTGTTCAGCTTCGCCGAAAGCGCCGAAGAGAACGGTTATCAGGTGATTATTGCGGGCGCAGGCGGCGCAGCGCACCTGCCTGGCATGATTGCCGCCAAAACGCTGGTGCCGGTGCTGGGCGTGCCAGTACAGAGCGCCGCACTGAGCGGTGTCGATAGCCTCTACTCCATCGTACAAATGCCGCGCGGCATTCCGGTGGGTACGCTAGCGATTGGTAAAGCTGGCGCGGCAAACGCGGCGTTACTGGCAGCACAAATTCTTGCGAATCATGATAAAGAACTGCACCAGCGTCTGAATGACTGGCGCAAAGCACAAACTGATGAAGTGCTGGAAAACCCGGACCCGCGAGGTGCGGCATGAAACAGGTTTGCGTCCTCGGGAACGGGCAGTTAGGCCGTATGCTGCGTCAGGCAGGCGAACCGTTAGGCATTGCTGTCTGGCCGGTCGGGCTGGACGCTGAACCGGCGGCGGTGCCTTTTCAACAAAGCGTGATTACCGCTGAGATCGAACGCTGGCCGGAAACTGCATTAACCCGCGAGCTGGCGCGCCATCCGGCCTTTGTGAACCGCGATGTGTTCCCGATTATTGCCGACCGTCTGACTCAGAAGCAGCTTTTCGATAAGCTCCACCTGCCGACCGCACCGTGGCAGTTACTTTCCGAACGCAGCGAGTGGCCTGCGGTGTTTGATCGTTTAGGTGAGCTGGCGATTGTTAAGCGCCGCACTGGTGGCTATGACGGACGCGGTCAATGGCGTTTACGCGCCGATGAAACCGAACAGTTACCTGCTGAATGCTACGGCGAATGTATTGTCGAGCAGGGCATAAACTTCTCTGGTGAAGTGTCGCTGGTTGGCGCGCGCGGTTTTGATGGCAGCACCGTGTTTTATCCGCTGACGCATAACCTGCATCAGGACGGCATTTTGCGCACCAGCGTCGCTTTCCCGCAGGCCAACGCACAGCTGCAGGCGCAAGCTGAAGAGATGTTGTCGGCGATTATGCAGGAGCTGAGCTATGTAGGCGTGATGGCAATGGAGTGTTTTGTCACCCCACAAGGTCTGCTGATCAACGAACTGGCTCCGCGTGTGCATAACAGCGGTCACTGGACGCAAAACGGTGCCAGCATCAGCCAGTTTGAGCTACATCTGCGGGCAATTACCGATCTGCCGTTACCGCAACCAGTAGTGAATAATCCGTCGGTGATGATCAATCTGATTGGTAGCGATCTGAATTATGACTGGCTGAAACTGCCGCTTGTGCATCTGCACTGGTACGACAAAGAAGTCCGTCCGGGCCGTAAAGTGGGGCATTTGAATTTGACCGACAGCGACACATCGCGTCTGACCGCGACGCTGGAAGCCTTAATCCCACTGCTGCCGCCGGAGTATGCCAGCGGCGTGATGTGGGCGCAGAGCAAGTTCAGTTAATTGATGCTCATTTTCTTGCCGGATGCGGCGTAAACGCCTTATCCGGCCTACCGTTCCGACACCGCCTGTAGACCTGATAAGACGCGCCAGCATCGCATCAGGCTAGATGTGCCAATTGCCTGGTGCCCATCACTACAGCGAAATACAAGTCCCCGCTTCGCCCGCCAGCGTCTCTTCAATCCGCGATAACGCCCCAATCCACGCGGGTTTACCACGGCTTCTGACATAGCCACTCACCGCCGTTACCTTCGGCCCCATCGAACCATCGGCTTTGGCAAATGGCGCTAACTCATCCGGTGTGGCATGGCGAATGGCACGTTGCTGCGGCGTTCCCCAGTTTTCATATACCGCATCAGCATCGGTGAGGATCACCAGTCCATCGGCATTAATCTGCTCGGCGAGCAACGCAGCGGCGAGATCTTTATCAATCACCGCTTCACTCCCTGCCCCGTCTTCCGTCACAGGCACACCGCCGCCGCCACTGCAAATCACCACATGCCCCTCTTTGAGCAACAACTCGATGGCTTCGCTGTCGAGAATTTTACGCGGTTGCGGAGACGCCACCACCCGGCGCAAATATTTACCATCACGTTTCATCTGCCAGCCGTAAGTCGCTTCCAGTGCCTCTTGTTCTTCTGGCTGATAAACCGGACCAATAAACTTCTCTGGCTGCAAAAACGCCGGATCATCAGGCGAAACCTCAATGCGCGTCAGCACCGTCGTGACATGCGGCATCTGCGGCTGTGCGCTCAAGCTCTGCGCCAGCATATAGCCAATCATCCCCTGGCTTTCCGCCACCAGTACATCCAGCGGATACGGTTCTACCTCTTTCCACGCCAGATTCTGTAACGCCAGCAGCCCCACCTGCGGCCCGTTGCCGTGAACAATCGCCAGCCGATAAGAACGGGCCAGGCGCGCCAGCGCGGGCACAGCACTGGCAATATTGCGATATTGATTTTCTGCCGTCAGCGCCTCACCGCGCTGGAGTAAGGCGTTGCCCCCAAGAGCCACAACCAGTGTTTTCATGGTTTTCCTTGTAATAATTGTTGGCCAAGCCAGAACCCCAGCAGCGTATCGGCCCCTGACGTATGCCCCAGCGCCAGCAGCGAATCGATCGCCGCTGCGGTACGTTTCGGGCAACTCAGAGCATGAACAAAGTGCAGGAGTGGCGAGGCGAAATATCCTTGCGCGGCATAACGTAAATAACTGACGCTCACCGCAGTGGTAACGAGTTGAAGATTGTCGGAACAGGCAAAAAACGGGCGACCGGAGCGCGCATCTAAAGCCCCATAATACCAGGCCGCCAGCAGCATTCCGCTCAGCGTGTCATCATGACTTGGCGTTAATCCGGGGCCTTTACCCAGCCAGTGCCGCCAGTCGGTCTTAACGCCATTGAGCGCGGCCTGAAAACAGTGACGAAACTGGCGTAATTCAGCAGGCAGCGGATCGCTTGCCGCCAATGCCAGTGGCCCGAAAAGCCCGGTTTCCTCCGCGCGTTGCATCCATGCAACGGCAAGCGCTTGAGGATGCGCAGGCGGCGTAATACGCAGCAGATAATAACGCTGTGGCTGTTTAACCGTGAAACGCCCGAGGCGAATCCCTTGTGCCACAACCTGTGGTCGTTCATTGCCGCATAATCCACCGCATAACGCATCGAATTGCGCGCGGCGAAGCACCCATCCGCCGGGGCCGAAACCACTCCCCTGACGATGCAGCGTTAACAGTTCGCCGCTTTCCGTCATCAGGTTAATCGCCCGCCGCCACACTCCCGCTAACCGCCAGGACTGGCGATAATTCGGTGCGCTACGGCTGGCAAGTAGAGGATGGATGATCGTCATTGTGCGTTCCTCAACCAATCCCCATGCTTTCAGCCAGTGCTTCCAGCGCCTGTTCAAAGCACGCCAGCGGTGCCCGCACAGTGCCTGCACCAATCTGCCCGATCCCCGCCTCTTTATGGGCGATACCGGTATTGATGAGTGGCGTAATGCCGGTTTCTACCACGCGACGAATATCCAGCCCCAGGCACGCGCCCTGAAAATCCCAGCTTGGGATCTGCAACTGCATATTGCGCTCAAGGTAAATTTCCGCCATCTCTTCAGAAACGGTTCTGGCCGCTTCCATGCCACCCGCACCGACAAAGCGCGTTACGCCAGGCGCTGCGATCATCGCCGCTCCGCCAATACCAAAGGTTTCGGTAATCGCGCTGTCGCCCATATCCGGGTTCGCCTGCTCCTGCGAGAAGCCGGTGAAAAACAGACCTTGCGGAGTGTTTACAGGCGCCGTAAACCAGCGTTCACCCAGCCCGCTGACCCGAATCCCGAACATATTGCCGTTGCGGGTCATAGCCGTAACGATGCTGCCTGCGCGGATCATCGCGCCTGCATCCATCGCCGCCTTGCAGTAAGCCATCGCGAGGTTAAGGAAGAACTGATCGGTCACGCTGAGGAAATCCATCACTTCCGCAATGTGCTGTTTATCATGATCGAGGCGAGCAATTTGTGGGGCCAGCGCACGCATTAACAGTGCAGAGGAAGCAATGTTGCGTTGATGGAACTCATCGCCCATGGTAATGCCCTGCGCCATCATTGCCGTGAGATCGATGCCGCGCTCCATGCGCCCCAGCGCCGCGCTTAATACTGGCATTAACACATCGCGCATCCAGCGATGGCGAGTCAGGACATCTTCGCCGTAAGCGCCAAAACGCATCACTTTGCCGATACCTTCGTTGAGGTTGCAGTACGCCCGGTTGCCGTCGGTCACGTTCTCGACCACCAGCATCGGCATACTGGCAGAAGTAATGCCGCCCATTGGCCCGACAGCATTCACATGGTGACAAGGAATGAAGTTCACTTCCCCCTGCTCCAGCATTGCCAGTGCCTGCGCTTCATCTTTCGCCCAGCCTTCAAACAGACATGCGCCCACACATGCACCTTTCATTGGCCCGGTCATCTCCTGCCAGCGCATTGGCGGCCCGGCGTGAAGCAGTGTTTTGCCCTTGTTTAGTTCGCTGATAAGTGAAGAAGCCGGTTGCACATCCAGCCAGTGTGGACGAGCCCGACGAATTTGTTCAATAACCGCAGCATTGGCTTGCGCCACTGATGTAAACATGGGAACCCCTTATTGCAAACGTTCTAATAAACGAGCCAGTTTTTTATTGCCGCCGGCGACTGGCGACCATTGGTAATGCACAACCGGTTTGCTGGCGCTTTGTAGCTCCAGCGCAAAGCTGCGTAATCCGATGTTAATCACGGCGACGTTTTCCAGTAATGACGGTGTGTGTTGCTGTGTGGCAGGCGAGAGCGGATGAATTAACGCCGCCGCCAGCAAGGTGGCTTCCGGCAGCGAACTCACTACCGCGATCCCCGCATCTTCCAGCGTGGCGATTTGCTGCGAGCGGCATTGCGGGTCACGTTCAGTGCCTGTCACCGTGGCAATGGCATACAGTGGTTGATTGTCTGAACGCGCGGCACAGGCTTTTTGCCAGGCGCTCACCAGCGAGGCGGCAGGATCGGCGGTCGCACCGAAGCCAATCACGACATCAAGCAGCAACACGCGCACTTGCGGTTTAGCGCCGAGATCGGCAATTAACAGGTTGCGTAAGGTCGGGTCGATCATCGGATGGGGACGCCCGACGGTGTAAAAATCATCGCCCAGGTCGAGGATCTGATGTCCGTCGGCGTCCAGCATCATGCCATGTTGATGGGTATCGTCGGCTTCCACGCCAAGGTGTCCGGCAAGTAATCCCGCCGCTTCAGCAGCCAGCGTACCGCCGGTATACAAACCGCAAATAAATCCGCTGCTGACAGGCGCTATCGCGTTACGTCGCGCAGTGACGCGTGAAAGCAGACAAGCCAGACGAGCGGCCTCATCCAGCGAGGAGGCAAACCAGACATTCTCGTCGCGGGCCACCGCCGGGGTATAACCTAAAAACAGCGCCACCGTCGGTTTGCCAGTTGCTTTCATGGCATTAACAATTTTCAGACGCACAGTTTCGGCAGGTGGTTTTGAAACAAATGCCAGCACTTCGCTTTTCTCGTCTGCACTGAGCATTTCCAGCGCCGTTAGCGCACTGATGCCGCCCACTTCACGGCTGAGATCGCGCCCGCCAAGACCAATCGCGTGAGTAATTCCCTCCCCTGCCAGCGCAATCTGTGAGCACAGCTCCTGAATCCCGGTACCGGAAGCGCCTATGACGCCAATGTTGCCTTCCGGCATCACGTTAGCAAAAGCCAGCGGCGTGGCGGCAATCATCGACGTACCGCAGTCTGGCCCCATCACCAGCAAGCCTTTTTCCCGCGCGCGGGTTTTAAGTTGGATTTCATCTTCCAGCGTGACGTTATCGGAAAACATCATCACGTTGAGGTTGCGATCCAGCGCCTGGTTCGCCAGCTCCGCCGCATACTCACCAGCCACTGAAATCAGCGCCAGATTGGCATCGGGTAATTTCTGACAGGCACTGTCCCAGCGACGCACCTGCGTCAACGCCTGGCTGCTGCCTGAACCCTGCGCCAGTTGTTTTAGCGCCTCTTCAAGCTGCTGCATAACCGCCTGCGCGATCCCCGCATCCGCCGCTTCGCTACGAATTGCCACGCAAATATCGTTCGGCGTGGCGTTATTAAAATCGTCATGCCAGAAACCTGTAGTATCTAATAACGCTTTATTGGCGGGCGTACCCATCATTACGGAAACATCATCAACATTTTCTGATTCGCTGAGTTTTCGTGAAATAATCATTAAACTGACCGAATCCTGAAAACACCCTTTTTTAATAAAGGCGTGGATCATAACAACTCCTTAAAAATTGCACCCATGGCAATTGCACGAGCAGTGTTAATGTGGCGATTACGGTATCGATGACAACGAGTAAATAAGGTGATGAATATCACACGGGAATTATTAACAAAAGAATTCAAATAACCGCCAGACTATTACGCGTTATTTTTTAATAAGCATGGTTGTTTTAAAAACCAGGTTAAAAGCACGAAGATTATCAAATAAATTCTAACTATATTTTTTTGCCTGTCTGGATCACATAATCCAGATATTTTCCCTGTATGTTAATTGCAGTCATGCTTCACACCGTCGTTAAAAAGGAAGACAGATGAAAATCAGTCGGGAAACACTCCACCAGCTAATCGAGAATAAACTCTGCCAGGCTGGGTTAAAACGTGAGCACGCTGCAACCGTGGCTGAAGTATTGGTTTACGCCGATGCCAGAGGGATCCACTCTCATGGCGCGGTGCGCGTTGAATACTACGCCGAACGTATTTCAAAAGGCGGCACCAACCGCGAACCGGAGTTTCGTCTTGAGGAAACCGGACCGTGCTCGGCAATTTTACATGCCGACAATGCCGCCGGACAGGTCGCAGCGAAAATGGGTATGGAACATGCCATCAAAACCGCCCAGCAAAAAGGCGTTGCGGTGGTCGGTATCAGCCGGATGGGTCACAGCGGCGCAATCTCTTATTTTGTGCAGCAGGCAGCCCGCGCCGGATTAATTGGCATTTCGCTGTGCCAGTCCGATCCAATGGTGGTGCCGTTTGGCGGCGCGGAAATTTACTACGGCACTAACCCACTGGCCTTTGCCGCGCCGGGAGAAGGCGACGAGATCCTTACCTTTGATATGGCGACTACCGTACAGGCATGGGGAAAAGTGCTCGACGCCCGCTCGCGCAATATGTCTATCCCGGATACCTGGGCAGTCGATAAAAACGGTGCACCAACAACCGATCCGTTCGCGGTACATGCTCTGCTCCCCGCCGCTGGGCCGAAAGGGTATGGCCTGATGATGATGATTGACGTCCTCTCAGGCGTCTTACTCGGCTTACCGTTCGGGCGACAGGTTAGTTCGATGTATGACGATTTACACGCCGGGCGTAATTTGGGGCAATTACATATAGTTATTAACCCGAACTTTTTCTCCTCCAGCGAATTATTCCGTCAACATCTTAGCCAGACCATGCGCGAATTAAATACCATTACCCCCGCGCCCGGTTTTAATCAGGTTTATTATCCCGGACAGGATCAGGATATTAAACAACGCAAAGCCGCCGTCGAAGGCATCGAAATTGTTGATGATATTTACCAGTATTTAATTTCCGACGCGCTTTATAACACGTCATACGAAACGAAAAATCCCTTTGCGCAATAATTATTGAGACAGGACTTTCTTATGATTACACATTTCCGTCAAGCTATAGAAGAAACGCTGCCCTGGCTTTCCTCTTTTGGCGCTGACCCAGCGGGTGGGATGACCCGTTTACTTTATTCGCCGGAATGGCTGGAAACCCAGCAGCAGTTTAAAAAAAGAATGGTAGCAAGCGGGCTGGAAACACGTTTCGATGAAGTGGGGAATTTATACGGTCGCCTGAGTGGCACCGAATATCCACAGGAAGTGGTTCTGAGCGGTTCGCATATCGATACCGTGGTTAACGGCGGTAACCTCGACGGGCAATTCGGTGCGCTGGCGGCGTGGCTGGCTATTGACTGGCTGAAAACGCAATACGGCGCGCCGTTACGTACGGTCGAAGTGGTGGCGATGGCAGAAGAAGAAGGCAGCCGCTTCCCGTATGTTTTCTGGGGCAGTAAAAATATTTTTGGGCTGGCGAATCCTGACGACGTGCGGAATATCTGTGATGCCAAAGGAAATAGTTTTGTCGATGCGATGAAGGCTTGCGGATTTACTCTGCCGAACGCCCCACTAACTCCGCGTCAGGATATTAAAGCCTTTGTCGAACTGCATATCGAACAGGGCTGTGTGCTGGAAAGTAATGGGCAATCAATTGGCGTGGTGAATGCAATTGTCGGGCAGCGTCGTTATACGGTGACGCTGAATGGCGAATCAAACCATGCAGGCACCACGCCGATGGGTTATCGTCGTGATACGGTTTACGCTTTCAGTCGCATTTGCCATCAGTCTGTCGAAAAAGCGAAAAAGATGGGCGACCCGCTGGTTCTGACCTTTGGCAAAGTAGAGCCGCGCCCGAATACGGTGAATGTAGTGCCGGGTAAAACCACGTTCACCATTGATTGTCGTCATACCGACGCTACCGTGCTGCGCGATTTCACCCAACAGTTAGAAAACGACATGCGGGCGATTTGCGATGAAATGGATATTGGTATTGATATCGATTTATGGATGGACGAAGAACCCGTGCCGATGAATAAGGAGCTGGTCGCCACCCTGACAGAATTGTGTGAAAGCGAAAAACTGAATTACCGGGTGATGCACAGTGGTGCCGGGCACGACGCGCAAATTTTCGCGCCTCGCGTGCCGACCTGCATGATTTTCATTCCCAGCATCAACGGGATCAGCCATAACCCGGCGGAACGCACCAATATTACCGACCTTGCCGAAGGGGTCAAAACGTTGGCACTCATGCTTTATCAACTTGCCTGGCAGAAATAAGGAGTTATAAATGGGATATTTAAATAACGTCACCGGTTACCGCGAAGATTTACTGGCTAACCGTGCGATTGTTAAACACGGTAATTTCGCACTGTTAACACCAGACGGTCTGGTAAAAAATATTATTCCGGGCTTTGAAAATTGTGACGCGACAATCCTCTCCACGCCAAAGCTGGGTGCCTCTTTTGTTGATTATCTGGTCACACTGCATCAAAACGGCGGCAACCAACAGGGCTTCGGTGGCGAAGGCATTGAAACGTTCCTGTATGTGATCTCTGGAAATATCACTGCCAAAGCCGAAGGGAAAACATTTGCCTTAAGCGAAGGTGGCTATCTTTATTGCCCGCCAGGCTCCTTAATGACGTTTGTTAACGCCCAGGCCGAAGACAGCCAAATCTTTTTATATAAGCGTCGCTATATTCCGGTAGAAGGTCATGCGCCGTGGCTGGTTTCTGGCAATGCCAGCGAACTGGAACGCATTCATTATGAAGGCATGGACGATGTTATTCTGCTGGATTTTCTGCCCAAAGAGTTAGGTTTTGATATGAACATGCATATCCTCTCTTTTGCGCCAGGTGCCAGCCATGGTTATATCGAAACACACGTTCAGGAACACGGTGCCTATATTCTTTCCGGTCAGGGGGTTTATAACCTCGACAATAACTGGATCCCGGTGAAAAAAGGCGATTACATCTTTATGGGCGCTTATTCCTTACAGGCCGGTTATGGCGTGGGGCGTGGTGAAGCGTTCAGCTATATTTACTCGAAAGATTGCAACCGCGACGTAGAGATTTAAGTCATACCACTCGCCTGATTATTTTTAGCTATGTTGGATTTTGCCACGGTTTATTCCGTGGCTTTTTTTGTAGTCAATTCAGGTAAAAAAAGATGCGATATAAATCGCATCCGCTTTAAAGGTAATAGTCAGTTTTTAATTCCCTGACCTATTTTAATGGCGCAGGCAATATTTCG
Organism: Escherichia sp. E.sYA108; assembly: GCF_011754335.1. Taxonomy (NCBI): domain Bacteria; kingdom Pseudomonadati; phylum Pseudomonadota; class Gammaproteobacteria; order Enterobacterales; family Enterobacteriaceae; genus Escherichia; species Escherichia sp. E.sYA108. Next base: position 3,681,586 of record NZ_JAAQVZ010000001.1, read on the forward strand.
CGCACTGTTGAAGAGATTGGTTTCACCGCTGGCGAGCACTTCGGCTAAAGGTGCCAGACGTGGCAAAATGCTGAATACCGCATCAATGCCGTACTGGTGCACCACTTCCACGCCATCACCCAATACGCCAGCAATCCCAATCACCGGGACATTAAACTGCTTCGCCACCGACGCCACGCCCAGCGGCGCTTTACCGCCTGCCGTTTGCGAGTCGATGCGCCCTTCCCCGGTGATCACCAGTGCTGCACCCTGCACCGCCTGCGCCAGATTGACCGCATTCAACACAATCTCAATACCCGGTTTAATATCCGCATTGAGGAATACCGTCGCCGCAATGCCCATACCGCCCGCAGCGCCGCCGCCCGCCATCTGGCAGACATTAATTTCAGTTTGCTGTTGTAAAACACGGGCGTAATTTTGCAGCCCCTGTTCCAGTTCTTCGACCATTTCCGGCGTTGCCCCTTTTTGCGGACCAAACACCGCCGCCGCGCCGCGTGCCCCTACCAGCGGGTTATCAACATCACATGCTACTTCAATATGGCAGTTCGCCAGACGCGGATCGCATTCATCCATCTCAATGCTTGCCACGCGCGCTAAATTGCCGCCGTTAGCCGCCAGCACCTGACCGTCAGCATCAAGGAAACGCACACCGAGCGCCTGCGCCATGCCCATACCGCCGTCGACCGTCGCACTGCCGCCAATGCCGAGAATAATATGGCGAATGCCGTTATCCAGCGCATGACGAATCAGCTCTCCGGTGCCAAAACTTGACGCCAGCAACGGATTACGCTTTTCAGGCGCGACCAGCATCAGGCCGCTTGCCGCCGCCATCTCAATCACCGCCGTTTTCCCGTCGCCGGTAAGGCCATAAAAAGCATTCACTGTTTCGCCCATCGGCCCGCAGACTTCAAGCGTCACGATGTTGCCGCCCGTCGCGGCGACCATCGCATCCACCGTCCCTTCGCCGCCATCCGCTATCGGCAAACAGATATAGTGCGCATCGGGAAATATGGTCGAAAACCCGGCTTTAATTGCCTGACAACATTTTTCTGCACTTAAACTCTCTTTAAAAGAGTCTGGCGCAATGACAATCTTCATTATCAATCCTTTTTCAACAAATTATTCGATGCGTTCCCACGGAATAAGATTATCCATAAGAACAGCCAGTAAAATTCCGACCAGTAAGCCGTTACTGAGCAGAGGACGAAGCGTTAATGGAAGGTCTTGCAGATACACAGGCGGTAATGCCATTAAAAATATGCCGACAAATAACGGCAATGCGAGTCGATAAATATTGCGAGCGGTAAACGTTATTTGCTGGCTAAACACCAGCGCGGAAAAGAGTAAAGGCAGATAAGAAACCAGCATGACCGCGCTACTCACGGGTAAAGGGATACTGCAAAACAGTCGCGTGAGTGCCGGAACCAGTGCCACCAGCAGGCAAATAACGCTGCCATAAATAAACGAACGCCGCGTGTAATCGCCAGTCTGGGTTAATAAACCAATGGATGAAACAAACGGTGAAAATGGAATTACTGCCAGCGGCACGGTTATCAGTGTCATAAATCCGGTCGCCACAAAGCTGCGACGATAACGCGTATTCCCCGCGCCCTGCTGCGGATAAAAAACATCCGTGCCCCGAATCGCACCGTAGGTATTGCTGATATTTACCAGACCTGTAATCACCGCCGTCAGAATAATCCCCGGCGACAAAGCACCGCCACTGCCGAGCGGGAACCACTGCCAGTGCAACTCACCGGAGAGCGAATGCGAAGAAGGAAAGCAAAAGTACCACAACAACCAGCCGGTTATTGTACCGACCAGCAGGCCGTAACGGGCAAAACGTTGTGGCAGGAAAATAATCATCGCCAGTACCAGGCACATCACCGCCACCGAGAGCGCGAACGGCGGTAATTGAATTTTAAAATTCGGGTCGGCTATGCCAAACGGCAGCCCGAGCATACCTTTGAAAAAGATAGTGGTCAGTTGCGCACCCAGCATCAACATAAACAAGACCATCACAGACGGCGTAAATAACCGTGCCAGGCGATGGCCTAATCCGCTAAAACCAATCAACATCGTCAGCACGCCGGAGAGCGCAATCCCCACCGCCAGACTGGTAGCGATATCGTTGATCGGTGTCCCGCGCGATGCTTCGCCAAGGGTGATAGTCAGGATGGTTCCCCACCACAGGCCGCCCGGCCCCTCCATAATAGCGCGACGATGACCGCAGAACGCCTGAGCGAAGCAGGCCAGTGCGGTAGCAAGAAAAGCATATTGCGTGAGCGTAAGCAGGCTACTTTGCGGCAACTGAAAAGCAGAAAGTAGCGTAGGAGGAACCACAACCGTGTTGCAAAAAATAAAGAAAAACCACTGAAATCCTGATAACAGGCTTTCGCGGCCCACAGCAAAATTGAACATAAACACACCTTAACCGGAGAATGCCCGCCACAAGGACGGGCATTGCAGGGCCAGATTACTGCTGATGTTTAAGGATAAATTGACCTTTCGGCGCAACAGGGAAGCCCTGTTCGATATCGTAAATCACATCACCACGTAAGATGGTTTTCGTGATACGCGCGCCAATAGTACGGCCAACATACGGGCTGACTTTGTGGCGATATTCCAGATCGTCATTGGTAAGAACATAGCTGCTATTCGGCTGAATGAAGACGAAGTCGGCATCTTTTCCTGGAGCGATACGGCCTTTTTGCTGCAGACCGAAAATATCTGCTGCGTTAGTCGCCATTAATTTGCCGAACATTGGCAGAGACATTCCGCGTTTCTGTACCGCTTCATCGAACATCACGTCCATGCAGCTTTGCAGACCAGCGATACCGCCCCACGCTTTCATGATGTTACCGGCTTTCATTTCCGGCGGGCATGGAGAGTGGTCGGAAACCAGGCAGTCTATTTCACCGTTAAACAGTTTTTCCCACATGCCTTTCTGGTTTTCCAGATCGCGGATCGGCGGTGAACACTTCGCCAGAGTACCGATTTCTTCGAACTGATCGGTATCCAACACAAAGTAATGCGGGCAGGATTCACAAGTAACATCCTGACCTTCCTGACGTGCACGAGTCACTTCCTCAACACCTTCCGGGCTGCTGACGTGGCAAACGTGCAGACGGCAACCAGCGACTTTCGCCAGGTACAGTACGCGGCGAATCGCTTCCACTTCGGTAAATACCGGACGCGAAGCCACATAGTCATGGGCAGTTACGCGACCTTCACGCTTCGCTTCTTCGCCCAGTGCGTCACAGATCAGCGCGTTTTCGCAGTGCACCAGCACCGGCTGGCCTAGTTCACCCAGCTTCTGCGCGCCTTTGAAGAATTGCCAGTCATTGACGTCACGGAAGTCGTTGTCGATACCGCGATCGCCACAGGTCGCAACGAAGCATTTGAAACCGACAACACCCACTTCATCCAACTCATGCAGACGGTCAATGTTGTAAGACACCAGGCCACCGAGTTGTGCCGCATCGATAGTCAGCTTTCCTTTAGCGGCATCGAACTTCAGTTCAATTGAGGCGCGGTCAACCGTTGCAGGCAGCTGGTTGAGCGGCATTTCGATCATGGTGGTGATACCACCTTTTGCTGCTGCGCGAGTACCGGTTTCATAACCTTCCCAGTGGCTGCGACCCGGTTCAGAAATATGGGTGTGCGCATCAACCATGCCCGGCGAAACCACCAGACCAGACGCATCCATAACGTCTTTTGCATCGCCCAGATCCTGGCCGATAGCAGCAATTTTTCCGTCTTTAACGGCGATATCTACAACGCGAGCTTCGTTTTCTAAAATAACGGTGCCGTTTTTAATGATTAAATCAAAAGACATAACAAACTCCTTGTAAAATACAGATTGGTTTTTAACTCAATGTTCAATATCGTGATTAATTAACCTATGGTTTTTTGTTCTCCTGTTTTTTCTGCTGTTGTACGTTTCTTTAATAAGGCGTAGGCCGCAAAGGCGACGATGACGCCGACAAACCATGAAACACGTGATAACGGTTCCATAAAGGGAATAAACTTACCGCCAAGAGATAAAATAACGGCCACCAGAGTTACTGAAAACGCGGTGAGGTTAAAACCGTTATCGTAATATTTATAATCGCCAGGTGCGGTGTACAGTTCATCAAGATTAATTTGCCCACGCATCACCACAAAATAATGCGCCATCATCACACCAATTACCGGACCAAGCATTCCGCCGATAATATCGAGGAACAGATAAATACTGTCCTGATTTTCCATTAATTTCCACGGGCAGATCAGCAGGCTGATAATACTGGCAATCAGTACGCCGTTTTTATAGGTCAGTTTCGTCGGTGCAATGGCGGCAATCTGATAACCAGCCGGAATAATATTACCGGTGGCGTTAGTAGAGATAGTCGTCATCAGAATAACCAGTACCGCAAAGAACGAGGCGAACAGGCTGTCCCAACGCTGAACAATATCCAGCACGTTCCAGGTGTCAGCGCCGTAATGAATACTGGCTCCGGCAATAATACATACCCCGGCGACCGCAAACAGAATATAGGCCACAACTAAACCCAGCGTTTGCCCCAGCGCCTGCTCACGAAACGAGTGGGCGTTTTGCGTAAAGTCGGATGCGCTCACCGCCGGTGCCGCCCAGACCGCAACCACCGCGTTTATCACCACCAGAAACAGGAAGCCACTGTTTTCTGCTTTCTGAATACCGCCCGGAATGTAGTCAAAGATTGGACCGATCCCGACCAGCGAAATCGCCCAAATCGCCATACCGCCGAAAACGATATAGATGCACGGGTTAAGAATGGCAGTGAATTTATTTAAAACTTTTCCGCCGCCAAAACCAATACCAACGTTAACCAGCCAGAAGAGTAAAAAAGTAATTAATCCCGGTAGAGAAAGGCCTAACAGCGTGAAATCGCCACCGAGAGTCAAAAATCCCGGCCAGATTTTGCCAATCAGAATCAAGCAGGCCAGTGACCCCGCGTAACATTGCAGGCCAAACCACATAATGGCAGCAATACCGCCTCTTAATAATCCGGGAAACAGTGCACCACGTACGCCGTAAGAAGCACGCAGGATCATGGCAAACGGTACGCCGTATTTACTGCCCGCAGCACCGTTTAATACCATTACCGCGGCAATGAAAAAGGCACTGAGGATAATTGCCAGCATAATACTAAAGGTAGACAAGCCGAGAATAAAAAAGCCGCCAACCATCACATAATTGGGAACGTTATGAACCGAACCCATCCATAAGGTAAAATAGTTAAATGTTTTCCAGGTCCGCTGACTTTGCGTTTTCGGCAGTAGATCTTCGCTATAGCCGCGTTGCTGGAATAGTTTTCTCTGATGTTCCATAAATCCCTCTTAATTTCACGTATCGAATAACGTTGTTTTAATCTAGCTATGAGGAACAAATAAAATAAAAATATTATTTTTAATACTGAAGCAACATCTTTGGCTGCTTTCTTTTTTTAATATTGCTGGCCGATTCATTTTCTGATATCGGCCATTTTTATTGCGGGTATCAGGCCAGTTTATGGTTAGCCATTAATTCCAGCGCCTGCACTAATGCAGAGTGATCCAACTGGCTGCCACCGTTTGCCGCACAGGTATTAAACAATTCCTGGCAGGTCGCGGTGTTTGGCAGGTTCAGCGCCAGTGCTTTCGCACTTTGCAGTGCCAGGTTGAGATCTTTCTGGTGCAGCGCAATTTTGAAACCTGGATTAAAGGTGCGTTTAATCATGCGCTCACCGTGAACTTCCAGAATACGTGAGGAAGCAAAGCCGCCCATCAGCGCCTGGCGCACACGTACCGGGTCCGCACCGGCTTTTGAAGCAAACAACAAGGCTTCAGAAACCGCTTCAATATTGAGCGCCACGATAATCTGATTTGCCACTTTGCAGGTTTGACCGTCGCCGTTACCGCCCACGAGAGTGATATTTTTACCGAGCAGTTCAAACAGCGGTTTTACACGTTCAAATACTGCTTCATCACCGCCAACCATAATCGATAACGTCCCTTCACGCGCGCCGATTTCACCGCCGGAGACTGGCGCATCGAGATAATCGCCGCCCAGTTCATTCACCTGACGAGCGAAACGTTTAGTTTCAATCGGGGAAATGGAGCTCATATCAACAATGGTTTTGCCCTTCAGCGAGACTTTGGTACAACCATTTTCACCAAACAGAACGTCTTCAACCTGTGGCGTATCCGGCACCATAATAAAAATGATGTCCGATGCATCTGTTACCTGGCGCGCAGTTTCAACACTAACGGCGCCCAGTGACAGTAATTCATCAGCAACCGGACCAATGGTTGTGACATGCAGTTGATGACCGGCACGCGCCAGATTAATGGCCATCGGTGTACCCATAATGCCTAAGCCAATAAATCCCAGTTTCATAATTAACCTCTTTTAAATTTCGCTTTTCCTGAATTCAGACAACACGATCCCCTGCCAACTTAGCGGCCTAAAAAAGCATTGTCTGAATAGCGTTACGTTTTAACGGTACGGATCCATCCAGCGTAAACCGGCTTCCGTGGTGGTTTGGGGTTTATATTCACAGCCAACCCAACCGTTGTAGTCAGAATTTTCAATTACCGTAAAGAGATATTCGTAATTAATTTCTCCGGTTCCCGGTTCGCCGCGATGCGGATTATCAGCAATTTGCAGGTGACCAATTTTATCGGCCCACTGAGTCATGGTATTAGTTAATTCACCTTCCATCCGCTGCATGTGATAAATGTCATACTGAATTTTCAAATTGCAGCAACCAACATCGTCAATCAGTTTCAGTGCCTGCCGGGTTCCGGTGAGATGGAAACCAGGAATATCAAAATGGTTAATAGGTTCAATCAGTAATAAAATATCTTCTTTCATCAGCATATTCGCGGCATAACGCAGGTTTTCTACAAGCGTTGTGTGAATCTGTTCACTGCTGAAACCAGTCGGCGTTTTACCGACCAGACAGTTAATTTTTTTATTACCCAGAGCACGAGCATAACGAATCGCTGCTGCTACGCCATCCCGAAACTCTTCTTCACGGCCAGGAATACAGGCAATACCCCGCTCGCCCGCCGCCCAGTCACCCGCTGGTAAATTGTGCAGCGTATGCTCGAGTTTATTACTCGCCAGCACCTGTTTTAATTCTTCAATGTCGTAGTCATAAGGGAACATAAATTCAACGCCGCGAAAACCACACTGCGCAGCTTTCTCAAAACGGGCGAGAAAATCATATTCACCAAATAACATCGATAAATTAGCAGAGAAACGTAACATTATTTATCTCCCTTATTCATAGTGCATGAAACAGGTTTCAGTCGGTGCATCCGCTGCGTTATCGGCGATATCTTCAAATTCCATGACGTTATCCAGTTCACTGCCCATCGAAATATTAGTCACACGCTCGAGAATAACTTCCACGACTACCGGTACCCGATATTGCGCCATTAAGACTTTTGCCTGTTCAAAGGCTGGTGCAATATCTTCCGGTTTGAAAACGCGAATAGCTTTACAACCTAAACCTTCCGCTACTTTTACGTGGTCGACGCCATAACCGTTCACTTCGCTGGAGTTAATATTTTCGAACGCGAGCTGTACGCAGTAATCCATATCAAAGGCACGTTGCGACTGGCGAATCAGACCCAGATAGGCGTTATTGACCAGTACATGGATGTACGGAATGTTGAACTGTGCGCCAACGGCTAATTCTTCAATCAGGAACTGGAAGTCGAAGTCACCGGAAATCGCCACCACATTGCGCTCTGGATCAGCGGCACAAACCCCCAGCGCCGCCGGAATCGTCCAGCCCAGCGGGCCTGCCTGCCCACAGTTGATCCAGTGGCGGTCTTTAAAGACATGCAGCATTTGTGCCGCAGCGATTTGTGACAGGCCAATGGTGGTGACATAACAAACATCGCGGCCAAAGGCTTTGTTCATCTCTTCATACACGCGCTGCGGTTTCACCGGCACGTTGTCGAAGTGGGTTTTGCGCAGCAAAGTGCGTTTGCGCTGCTGGCAGTCGGCGACCCACTCTTTACGACACGGCAGACGACCGGCTTTTTGCATCTCCTGCGCCACTTCAACCAGCAGCGTCAGCGCCGCTTTAGCATCAGAGACAATGCCAAGATCCGGACACAGTACGCGGCCAATTTGCGTCGGCTCAATATCGATATGAACGATTTTGCGCCCTTCAGTGTATTTCTCTACCGAACCGGTATGACGGTTAGCAAAACGGTTACCGATACCAAACACCATGTCGGACGCCAGCAACGTTGCATTACCGTAACGATGCGCGGTTTGCAGGCCCACCATCCCGGCCATCAGTTCATGATCGTCCGGGATACAGCCCCAGCCCATCAGCGTTGGGATCACCGGAATGCTGGTCAGTTCAGCAAACTGTTGTAACAGTGCAGCTGCGTCAGCATTGATTACCCCGCCTCCGGCAACAATCACCGGACGTTCGGCCTGGATTAACATTTCTACAGCTTTTTCGATCTGCATACGGCTGGCAGCAGGTTTGTAGACCGGCAGCGGTTCATACATATCAGGATCAAACTCGATTTCCGCAACCTGTACGTCGAACGGTAAATCCACCAGTACCGGACCCGGGCGACCAGAACGCATCAGGTGAAACGCCTGTTGCAGCACACGAGGCACCAGCGCCGCTTCACGAACTGTAACCGCCATTTTGCTGACCGGTTTAGCAATTGCTTCAATATCAACGGCCTGGAAATCTTCTTTATGCAGACGGGCGCGCGGAGCCTGGCCGGTAATACACAGAATAGGAATGGAATCAGCAGAAGCGGAATAGAGCGCGGTGATCATGTCCGTGCCCGCAGGACCGGAAGTCCCCAGACATACGCCGATATTCCCTGCCGTTGCGCGGGTATAACCTTCCGCCATGTGCGAAGCACCTTCCACATGACGCGCCAGAATGTGACGAATACCGCCGTGCTTACGCATCGCTGAGTAGAACGGATTGATTGCAGCTCCCGGAACACCGAAGGCGGTGGTGATACCTTCTTTCTCCAGCACATACATTGCCGCGTCAACGGCTCTCATTTTTGCCATTTTATTCCTACCTCTATTAATTGGAAAAATTTTCCAACTCTCAAATTTTGTCAAAAAAACCCGCTCCGCAGAGCGGGATACGACAGACACTATGGATGTGCTTTCAGTCCCAACGCCGTGCTGATATCGCGGGCGGTGTCTCTGACCAGCTCACCCTGGCTGACAAAACGATCTTCTGTCAGTCTTGATGAAGGCCCGGAGATGGAGATAGCGGCAACAACACTACCTACATCATCGTAAATTGCTGAAGCTATGCAATTCAGGCCGACAACATGCTCTTCTTTATCTACGGTATAGCCCAGTTCACGCGCTTGTTCCAGGTCCTTCAGCAAGGTGGGCATATCCACAAGCGTCGTTGGCGTAAACTGCTGCAAACCGGTTTGCAGAATGATGCTCATCAACTCTTCTTCCGCCAGCGGATAAAGCAGCGCCTTGCCCGCTCCGGAAGCATGCAGCGGCAGACGACTGCCCAGCGGCGCACACATCCTGACCATCGATTTACACTCTAACTGACCAATTAATACCGCTTCATTGCCGTTACGGATCGCGACATTGACCGTTTCGCCGGAAAGTAACATCAGGCGGCGCATAAACGGCCCGGCGACGGAGAGTACATCGCGGTTATGGATGTACGCTGCACCGACGTTAAAGACACCTAATCCTATATGCCACCAGCCTAACTGACTGTCCTGATAGACAAAATCCGCTGCCTGTAAAACCTTCAGCAAGCGAAAGGTCGTGGAGAGCGGCAAATCCAGATTGAGAGAGATATCGCTAACCGACGAACTTCCCCCACTTTTTTCCAGATATTGCAGAATCGCAATTCCCCGCTCTAACGCCTGTGCACCCTTCTGTGCCACAGGCTCCGCCTGTCCTGGCCTGCCGCGCCGTCTAACTTCCGTCATACCTACGTTAACTCCGACCTACAAATGAGCATAAACAATGAACAATTCGTTTATCTTATGCAAGTCGGTTGCAGGCGTCACGCAAAACAGAGTTCCTGTTCAGGAATACTTTCAACATCACAGTTGTCACTGCCGCCGCGATCGATGGTCAGAAAATCGGTGACGCGCTGCCAGGCGAAAAGTGGGTGATGCCAGACGTTACGATGGTAATTCACTCCCTGTTCGCCGTTGGTAATAAACGCCCGCAGGGTTGACAGGTCTGGTTTGTCGTCACCTAACGCCACGACTACCACAAACACTTCACCTTTCATCGGGATAAAGGCCTGAGTGCCCAACGGATGACGTTCGAGTTCGTGAATGGTCAGCGGCAGATTCGCCGGTTGCGCGCGGTTAATGCTGATAAGCGTACGGTCTTGCTCAAGAATCTCAACCAGCGCTAAATCGTGATAGCGCTCCACCAGGCCATTGTTAATATGGAAAAAATCCCGTTTCTGCGTTTCGATTACGTCGCCATAAGCACAGAAGGCTTCCTGACTTAACGGTAATACCTGAAGTTTCATCTTTTTGTCCTTGTAACATAATTCCGTTCAACCACCGCCGACCGGTCAGCTTGGTTTCAATAACAGGCAATCTAAAACCTTAAGAGAACAACATCAACACAAAAGTTGGAATATTTTTCCAAAACTAGATTTAGTCCACAAATTGAACAGGGTTATCATGTAAAAATACTGATAAATCAGAGGATAAGAAAATCACGCAACTTGCGGATTTAAAAGGGGATACCTGAAGATGTTCGATCCAGAAACCTTGCGGACTTTCATTGCGGTTGCTGAAACAGGAAGTTTTTCAAAAGCGGCAGAACGATTATGTAAAACCACGGCGACGATCAGTTATCGCATTAAACTTCTGGAAGAGAATACCGGAGTGGCGCTGTTTTTCCGCACGACTCGCAGCGTGACGTTGACGGCGGCTGGCGAGCATCTACTTTGTCAGGCCAGAGACTGGCTGAGCTGGCTGGAAAGTATGCCCAGCGAGTTACAACAGGTGAATGATGGCGTGGAACGCCAGGTGAATATCGTCATCAACAACCTGCTCTATAACCCTCAGGCCGTTGCCAGGCTGCTGGCGTGGCTAAATGAACGTTACCCGTTTACCCAATTTCACATCTCCCGACAAATCTATATGGGCGTCTGGGACTCGCTATTGTACGAAGGTTTTTCACTGGCTATCGGCGTCACGGGAACCGAGGCGCTGGCAAATACCTTTAGTCTTGATCCCTTAGGATCGGTGCAATGGCGCTTTGTCATGGCGGCGGATCATCCGCTGGCGAACGTTGAAGAGCCGCTAACAGAAGCACAGTTGCGGCGCTTTCCGGCGGTCAATATTGAAGACAGCGCCCGCACCTTAACCAAACGCGTCGCCTGGCGATTGCCGGGGCAAAAAGAGATTATTGTTCCCGATATGGAAACGAAAATCGCCGCCCATCTGGCGGGCGTGGGCATTGGTTTTTTGCCAAAATCACTTTGCCAGTCAATGCTCGATAATCAACAACTGGTCAGCCGGGTAATCCCAACGATGCGCCCTCCTTCGCCATTGAGTCTGGCATGGCGCAAATTTGGCAGCGGCAAAGCGGTAGAAGATATTGTGACCTTGTTTACCCAGCGCAGGCCGGAAATCAGCGGATTTTTAGAAATTTTCGGCAACCCACGCAGTTAAAAATCAAGTTTCCTTGCGCGTTGGCGCGTAAAATAGCGCGCAAGCTGATTTGAGGTTCACTTTTTACTATGCAAGAGAGACACACGGAACAGGACTATCGTGCCCTGCTGATTGCTGATACGCCCATTATTGATGTTCGCGCCCCCATCGAGTTTGAGCAAGGCGCAATGCCCGCCGCTATCAACCTGCCGTTAATGAATAACGATGAACGCGCCGCCGTTGGCATCTGCTATAAACAGCAAGGGTCAGACGCGGCGCTGGCACTGGGGCATAAACTGGTGGCGGGTGAAATTCGTCAGCAGCGCATGGACGCCTGGCGGGCAGCGTGCCTGCAAAATCCGCACGGTATTCTCTGCTGCGCCCGTGGCGGTCAACGCTCGCATATTGTGCAACGCTGGCTGCATGACGCGGGGATTGATTATCCGCTGGTGGAAGGCGGTTATAAGGCACTGCGCCAGACCGCGATTCAGGCAACCATTGAACTGGCACAAAAACCGATAGTGCTGATTGGCGGTTGTACCGGCAGCGGCAAAACGCTGTTAGTACAACAACAGCCGAACGGTGTTGATCTGGAAGGGCTGGCGCGCCATCGCGGTTCTGCTTTTGGTCGCACGTTACAACCACAACTTAGCCAGGCGAGTTTTGAAAACATGCTGGCTGCCGAAATGCTAAAAACCGACGCCCATCAGGATTTGCGCCTGTGGGTGCTGGAAGATGAAAGCCGGATGATCGGTTCGAATCACCTGCCGGAATGTCTGCGCGAACGAATGACTCAGGCGACGATTGCGGTGGTAGAAGATCCGTTTGAGATCCGTCTTGAACGCCTGAACGAAGAGTATTTCTTGCGTATGCATCATGATTTTACCCACGCTTATGGCGACGAACAGGGCTGGCAGGAGTATTGCGAATACCTGCATCACGGGCTTTCGGCGATTAAACGTCGGCTGGGACTACAACGCTATAACGAACTGGCTGCAAGGCTGGATGCGGCGCTGACAACGCAACTCACCACCGGCAGCACCGACGGTCATCTGGCCTGGCTGGTGCCGTTACTTGAAGAATATTACGACCCGATGTATCGCTATCAGCTTGAGAAAAAAGCGGAAAAAGTTGTCTTTCGCGGTGAGTGGGCGGAAGTGGCGGAATGGGTTAAGGCGCAGTGATGGGGGATTCTGTGCACGCTGTTCATGCCGGATGCGGCGTGAACGCCTTATCCAGCCTACAAAATTTCGAAAACTCAATATATTGCACGATCTTCGTAGGCCTGATAAGCGTAGCGCATCAGGCAATCTAACACCTGTCATCACCCCGCAAACTGCCTGAACAGCGCCTTACCCTTAAGCAGTCGCGCACCCAGCCAGCCGCCGCAAAGCGACAGCAGTAGCGCACCGCTGCACGGCAGCACAATCCACAATCGCCAGTCTGGCTCCCACGGGAAATCAAACACTTTCGATTGCAGTACCGCCAGTGCCGTTTCCGCACCGATTGCGGCCACCAGGCCGGATACAAACCCGAGCATGGCGAACTCACACCACAATGTCGTGCGCAGCAGTTTTTTCCCCGCACCAAGTGTGCGCCACACCACCAGCTCCTGATGACGCTGACGCATTCCCACCTGCACCTGCGCCAGCAACAGCAACATGCCGCAGGCGGTGACCAGCACCACCATCACTTCCAGCGCCCGACTTACCTGCTCCAGCACCTGACCGACCTGTTTTAAAATCGCGCCAATGTCTAACAGGCTAATGGTCGGGAACTGGCGGTTGAGTTGCGTCAACATGCCGTTGCCATTCTCCCAGCGGAAACTGGTAAGCCAGCTCTGCGGTTGCCCGTCTAATGCCCCTTCCGGGAAAATAAAATAGAAATTAGGCCGCAGACTTTCCCAGTCCACTTTGCGCAGGCTGGTCACTTTAGCGCGGAACTCCTGGGTATCGCCCATAAAAGTCACGGTATCGCCGAGGGCAACGTTTAAGCGTTTCGCCAGCCCCTCTTCCATCGACACTTCATCGGCTTTTGGCGGCCAGTTACCGGCGACGATCGGGTTATGATCAGGCCGCGTATTTTGCCAGGTGAGATTCAGCTCGCGGTTGAGCGCCTCATCTCCATTGCCTTCTGTCGGCTTGTCGTTAATCGCCGTCAACCGCGCCCGCACCACCGGATAAAACGATTCCGGGACTATCTGATGTTCCGCGAGAAACGCTTTCAGCGGCGTAACCTGTTCCGTAGCGATGTTGATTAAAAAGTAGTTCGGGCTTTCTGGCGGTAGCTGCTGTTGCCAGCGGTCGAGCAGATCGCCACGCAACACCAGCAACAGTGCCAGCAGCATAAAGGAGAGCGAAAATGCCGAAAGCTGGCTTAACGTCGCCCACGGCTGACGCAACAGGCGGCTAACCGCCAGGCGCAGAGGTAGCGATTTCAGCGTCATGCGGCGAAGTACATTCAGCAGCATCCAGCCCAGCACACCGCACAGCAAAGCCAGTACTACCGCGCCCGCCAGCACCGCCCAGAGCAGCATACTGCCGCCCATCAGTCCGGCGAGCAGCAGCACAACCACCACACTGACAATCGGCAGATAAAACTTCAGCGGCCAGACGTTTGCAACCACATCATTACGTAACACGCGTAAAGGCTGCGTTGCCAACAACAGGCGGTATGGTCGCAGCCCCACCAGCAGCGAGATGACCGTCATGGTGCCGAGCGCCCACAGCCACGGCCAGAGGCTGGCAGGAGGTAAAGCGGCAGGTAGCACGGGCTTGAGCAGCACCATCAACACGTTTTCGAACAACAGGCCTATCGCCCCACCGGTAACGGCTGAAAGCGCCAGCACCATCAACCACTGACCGACGATTAACTTACGCAGTTGCGCTCGCCCTGCCCCCAGCGTTTTGAGGATCGCCACCAAGTCGTAGCGACTGCGACAGTAATGATTCATCGCCACCGCGACCGCCGCCACCGCCAGCAGCAAGGTCAGAAGCGCCGAAAGCAGCAGGAACTGTTGCGAACGTTCTATCGATCGCCCCAGCGCGCCTTCGTCCTGTTCCAGACCGTACCAGCGTTGTTCGGGTTTAAGCTGGGGTAACAACCATTTCTCATAGCCGTCGAGCTGGTTCTCGCTGCCGCCGAATTTATAGCGCCAGGTGACCCGACTCCCCGGCTGCACGGCTCCGGTTTTATCAACATCCGCCAGATTCATCATCAGGCGTGGGGCTATCTGGAAAGGATTAAAACCGGAATCCGGTTCCTGAATCACTTCTCCGGCAATCCGCAAGGTGGCATCGCCCACGTCAATGGTATCGCCCGTTTTCAGGTTAAGCAGTGCCATCAGGCGTGGGGCCAGCAATACGCTGCCCGCCTGCGGTTTCAGGCCAGGGGGATTAGTTTGCAGATCGCCATACATCGGGTAGATATCATCCACCGCTTTGACGTTCGCCAGCTGCGGTGTGTCGCCTGCAAAGGTCATTGTGGCGAAAGTCAGCTGCTTGCCGACTTTCAGGCCGCGCTTTTGCGCTTCCTCCAGCCACGCTTGCGGCACTTCGCGCGAACTGCGCAACGCCCTATCGCCCGCCATAAACTCACGGCTTTGCTGGCTTAAACCTTTCTCCATGCGATCGCTAATATTGCCCAGCGCCAGCACACAGGCCACCGCCAGGCTTAACGCCAGCCAGACAATTAATAGCGACGGCGAGCGCCATTCGCGCCAGAACCAACGTGCAATCATGCTTCCTCCTGCAACTGCCCGTTCACCAGCCGTAAGCAGCGGTCACAGCGTGCCGCCAGTTGCAGGTCATGGGTCACCATAATCAACGTGGTGCCATGCTCACGGTTGAGGGAAAAAAGCAGATCGGCAATTTTATCGCCCGTCTGGCGGTCAAGGTTGCCGGTGGGTTCGTCGGCAAACAGCACATCAGATCGACCATTAAAGGCTCGCGCCAGCGCCACTCGTTGCTGTTCGCCGCCAGAAAGCTGTGCCGGAAGATGATCAAGACGTTTACCCAACCCTAACTGTTCGAGCAACGCTTTCGCCCCGTTACGACTTTCTGCGCTACTCTCACCGCGCAGCAGCGCCGGAAGCTCGACGTTTTCCAGCGCGTTAAGGGTAGGAATTAACATAAATGACTGAAAAACAAAGCCTACGTGCTTCGCGCGCAACTTTGCCCGCGCTTCTTCGTCCATATTATGTAGCGGTTGTCCCACCAGACTCACTTCGCCACTGCTGCCGTCATCCAGCCCGGCGAGGATCGCCAGCAAGGTTGACTTACCCGATCCCGACTCACCCACCAGTGCGATGGTCTCGCCACGTTTGACAACCAGCTCAACTCCGGTGAGGATGGAGAGTTCATGCTCCCCCTGACCGACGGACTTCTTAAGATGATGAACTTCAACAATGTTTTCCGCTGGCATTTGCCCTTCCTGTTCCTGGTCCTGTTAACCTTCCGTGCCGCTGCAGCGGACACGTTATTGATTCTGGGTGATAGCCTGAGCGCCGGGTATCGAATGTCTGCCAGCGCGGCCTGGCCTGCCTTGTTGAATGATAAGTGGCAGAGTAAAACGTCGGTAGTCAATGCCAGCATCAGCGGCGACACCTCGCAACAAGGGCTGGCGCGCCTTCCGGCTCTGCTGAAACAGCATCAGCCGCGCTGGGTGCTGGTTGAACTGGGCGGCAATGACGGTTTGCGTGGTTTTCAACCACAGCAAACCGAGCAAACGCTGCGCCAGATTTTGCAGGATGTCAAAGCCGCCAACGCTGAACCATTGTTAATGCAAATACGTCTGCCTGCAAACTATGGTCGCCGTTATAATGAAGCCTTTAGCGCCATTTACCCCAAACTCGCCAAAGAGTTTGATGTTCCGCTGCTGCCCTTTTTTATGGAAGAGGTCTACCTCAAGCCACAATGGATGCAGGATGACGGTATTCATCCCAACCGCGACGCCCAGCCGTTTATTGCCGACTGGATGGCGAAGCAGTTGCAGCCTTTAGTAAATCATGACTCATAAAGCAACGGAGATCCTGACAGGTAAAGTTATGCAAAAATCGGTCTTAATTACCGGATGTTCCAGTGGTATTGGCCTGGAAAGCGCGCTCGAATTAAAACGCCAGGGTTTTCATGTGCTGGCAGGTTGCCGGAAACCGGATGATGTTGAGCGCATGAACAGCATGGGATTTACCGGCGTGTTGATCGATCTGGATTCGCCAGAAAGTGTTGATCGCGCAGCCGACGAAGTGATCGCCCTGACCGATAATTGTCTGTATGGGATCTTTAACAATGCCGGATTCGGCATGTATGGCCCCCTTTCCACCATCAGCCGTGCGCAGATGGAACAGCAGTTTTCCGCCAACTTTTTCGGCGCACACCAGCTCACCATGCGCCTGTTACCCGCGATGTTGCCGCACGGTGAAGGGCGTATTGTGATGACCTCATCGGTGATGGGATTAATCTCCACACCGGGTCGTGGCGCTTACGCGGCCAGTAAATATGCGCTGGAGGCGTGGTCAGACGCACTGCGCATGGAGCTGCGCCACAGCGGAATTAAAGTCAGCCTGATCGAACCTGGTCCCATTCGTACTCGCTTCACCGACAACGTCAATCAGACGCAAAGTGATAAACCAGTCGAAAATCCTGGCATCGCCGCCCGCTTTACGTTGGGACCGGAAGCGGTGGTCGACAAAGTGCGCCATGCTTTTATTAGCGAGAAGCCGAAGATGCGCTATCCGGTAACGCTGGTGACCTGGGCAGTAATGGTGCTTAAGCGCCTGCTGCCGGGGCGCGTGATGGACAAAATATTGCAGGGGTGAGTTGAAGCGCGCGCTTAAGCCCCCATGTCAAAGAAAATATCGACAACAGAGAGCGACTCCATGTCCGTAGAAAATATTGTCAACATTAACGAATCTAACCTGCAACAGGTTCTTGAACAGTCGATGACCACTCCGGTGCTGTTCTATTTTTGGTCTGAACGTAGCCAGCACTGTTTGCAGTTAACCCCAATTCTGGAAAGCCTCGCGGCGCAGTACAACGGGCAATTTATTCTGGCGAAGCTGGACTGCGACGCGGAGCAGATGATTGCCGCCCAGTTTGGTCTGCGCGCGATTCCGACCGTATATCTGTTCCAGAACGGGCAACCAGTAGACGGTTTCCAGGGGCCGCAACCGGAAGAGGCGATCCGCGCCCTGCTGGATAAAGTGCTGCCGCGTGAAGAAGAGCTGAAAGCGCAGCAGGCGATGCAACTGATGCAGGAAGGCAATCACACCGACGCCCTGCCATTGCTGAAAGACGCCTGGCAGTTGTCGAATCAGAACGGGGAGATCGGCCTGCTGTTGGCAGAAACGCTGATTGCGCTGAACCGTTCTGAAGATGCAGAAGCCGTGCTGAAAACCATTCCGTTGCAGGATCAGGACACCCGCTATCAGGGGCTGGTGGCGCAAATCGAACTGCTGAAGCAGGCGGCTGATACGCCGGAAATTCAACAGTTGCAACAGCAGGTGGCGGAGAATCCTGAAGATGCCGCACTGGCGACGCAACTGGCACTGCAACTGCACCAGGTTGGGCGCAATGAAGAGGCGCTGGAGTTACTGTTTGGGCATCTGCGTAAAGATCTCACCGCCGCAGATGGTCAGACACGTAAAACATTCCAGGAGATCCTC
This sequence comes from Escherichia sp. E.sYA108, assembly GCF_011754335.1. Classification (NCBI taxonomy): domain Bacteria; kingdom Pseudomonadati; phylum Pseudomonadota; class Gammaproteobacteria; order Enterobacterales; family Enterobacteriaceae; genus Escherichia; species Escherichia sp. E.sYA108. Next base: position 3,699,917 of record NZ_JAAQVZ010000001.1, read on the forward strand.
GCTGCGCTGGGTACGGGTGATGCACTGGCGTCGAAGTATCGCCGCCAGCTGTATGCGTTGTTGTATTGATGTTTTGTTGATCGGCACATGAACCACAACGCCGGATGCGATGCTGCGCATCCGGCATCGCATCATTTCTTCTTCAATTGCGTCACCACCAATTGGTGGCGCGAATTGTAAAACTTACGATAGGTTAAATAGCAGGCAATAATGGTCGACAAGCTGGCGGTTGAGAGCAGCATAAAGGTCACCATAATCTGATATTTAATCGCCTTCACCGGATCAATCCCGGCAAATATCAGCCCGGACATCATTCCTGGTAAACTCACTAAGCCTACCGTTTTTGCTGAATCGACCGTCGGAATTAAAGCCGCGCGAATACTGTCGCGAATCAATATCGCTGAAGCCTGTTTCGGCGTCGCGCCAAGACTCAGTTTCTCCTGAATCTGTTGCTGTTCGCTAATGACCCGTTGCCCTAAATTGTTGTAACACAACCCCACCGCTACCATGGCGTTACCGGCTATCATCCCGGCGATAGGGATCACCTGCATCGGGATAAACTCAATCGATCCCGATAAAATCAGCACCGCCAGAGTAATTCCCGCCCCGACCGTAATGGCAATAAACGATGAGATAAAAGCTTTAGCAATATATTTACTGCGTTTTTGCGCGTTCCACGCCGCATTAAAGCAGATAAATAACACCATCAATAATGTCAGGCTGGCATCATCCACGCTGAAAATATACTTCAGCACATAGCCGACAATAATCAGCTGAATTATCGCGCGCCCGACGCTCCAGAGAATATCTTTCTCCAGCGCCAGTTTTTCTTTATGGCTAATTAAGATTGCCACCACCACCAGCATTAATGCCAGTGCCAATGATTCGTTAGTAATATTATGCGAGTTCATAGCGTGCTTCCTGCATTTCTCCGGCATGCGGTTGCAGTGTAATCACTTTATCCGCATGATTAATTTCGTCTTTATCGTGTGTCACCCACAGCACGGCAATATTTTGCTCGTGCACATAACGATGGATCATCTCATTAACGTTATGTTTATTACTTTCATCCAGCGCACTGGTGATTTCATCCAGCAATAAAACCTTCGGCATAAATTGCAGGTTACGAATCAATGAGATGCGTTGTTTTTCACCCCCAGATAGCTCGGCGATATTTTTCGTCAAAATGGTGTCCGGCAAAGCGAAGCGTTCGAGAAAATCGAGAAAAATGGCTGGGTCAGGCTGCTGGTTACGGATCTGCCAGGGAAAGATCAGATTATCGTATACCGTATCGCCAAACAGCGTCGGCGTCTGGGCGCAGTAAGAGACTTGCTGGCGGTAGATTTCTGGCTTTAGTGTGCTGACATCCTCACCTTCAAACAGTAACGTTCCGCTGGTTGGGCTGATCAATGAAGCAACTATTTTTAGCAGCGTACTTTTGCCACAACCAGAAGGACCGGTAATTAACTTAAATTCGCCAGCACGCAGCGAAAAATTGATGTTATTAAGAATCTTCGCATCACCCGCCAGATATCCTACGTTTTGTAGCTGAAGCAAAGGACTATTTTCCTGCATCACTGTTCCCTTTTTCTGATTTTTACTAAAAACAGTTTATCCTTCGCAGGAATAGGGGGGAACTCTCTTTCAGTAATCAGGTATAATTTGTTTAATCAAGCAGCAATTTTGCTGATTATGGACGGTACAACAGGAGGTTTTTCCGATGCTTATCTTTATCCCTATTCTCATTTTTGTCGCGCTGGTCATTGTCGGCGCGGGCGTCAAAATCGTGCCGCAGGGCTATCAATGGACGGTAGAACGTTTTGGTCGCTATACCAAAACGTTACAGCCGGGGCTCAGTCTGGTGGTGCCGTTTATGGATCGCATTGGTCGCAAGATCAATATGATGGAGCAAGTGCTCGACATCCCTTCCCAGGAAGTTATCTCGAAAGATAACGCCAACGTTACCATCGACGCCGTGTGCTTTATTCAGGTGATTGATGCCCCGCGCGCCGCTTATGAAGTCAGCAATCTGGAGCTGGCGATCATCAACCTGACCATGACTAACATCCGTACCGTGTTGGGTTCAATGGAACTTGATGAAATGCTCTCTCAGCGCGACAGCATCAACTCACGCCTGCTGCGTATTGTCGATGAGGCCACCAACCCGTGGGGGATTAAAGTCACCCGTATTGAAATTCGCGACGTGCGCCCACCGGCAGAGCTTATCTCTTCAATGAACGCGCAGATGAAAGCGGAACGTACCAAACGCGCTTACATCCTTGAAGCGGAAGGGATCCGTCAAGCGGAAATCCTCAAAGCCGAAGGTGAAAAACAGTCGCAAATCCTGAAAGCGGAAGGTGAACGTCAGTCGGCATTCTTACAGGCCGAAGCGCGTGAACGTTCTGCCGAAGCGGAAGCCCGCGCCACCAAAATGGTGTCTGAAGCCATTGCCTCCGGCGATATTCAGGCGGTGAACTACTTCGTAGCACAGAAATACACCGAAGCGTTACAGCAGATCGGTTCCTCCAGTAACAGCAAAGTAGTGATGATGCCATTAGAGGCCAGCAGCCTGATGGGGTCGATTGCCGGGATTGCCGAGCTGGTGAAAGACAGCGCCAACAAACGGACTCAGCCATGATGGAGTTAATGGTCGTTCATCCACATATTTTCTGGCTCAGTCTCGGCGGGTTGCTGCTGGCAGCCGAGATGTTGGGCGGCAATGGTTATCTGTTGTGGAGCGGCGTGGCAGCGGTGATTACCGGCCTGGTGGTCTGGCTGGTGCCGCTGGGTTGGGAGTGGCAAGGGGTGATGTTTGCCATTCTGACACTGCTCGCCGCCTGGTTGTGGTGGAAATGGCTGTCGCGGCGGGTGCGCGAACAAAAGCACAGCGACAGTCATTTAAACCAGCGCGGGCAGCAGCTGATTGGCCGACGTTTTGTGCTGGAATCTCCACTGGTCAACGGGCGCGGTCATATGCGCGTCGGTGACAGTTCATGGCCTGTCAGCGCCAGCGAGGATCTCGGCGCTGGTACGCATGTTGAAGTCATTGCGATAGAAGGGATAACGCTGATCATCCGTGCGGTCATCGCCTGATGCGTCTTATCACACCTGGAAATCTGTACCAAACCCCATGCCGGATAAGGCGTTTACGCCGCATCCGGCATATAGCCCCCTACATAGTGTTAATTGAATGTTCGGCTAAGGAGTAGCCATGTTTTCCCCCTTTCGAAAACCTGAAGTACGTCTGCTGAAAAATACTGCTGCGGGCGTCATTTTTTCGGTGAAGTCCGGGAAAGGATTTCTGCGTCAATGTGTGATTTACGATCCGCACTCGCACGGTCTTATCCATTCGCTCTGCTGGCAGGATGTCCCGTTAATACGTTTCTGGTCCGAGGCTGGATGCCCTACCTGTGCGGAATTTGTCTACAGCGGTTTTGCGGAGGATGAACAGGGAGCCGCCCGGTTTTTGTCTGCTCTCGAAAACTGGAATCGCCCGTGGTCTGGCATAACGGACGCTTTTGCCGCGCTGACACCGCTGTTCTCATGCATGGCTGATGGTTATTATTTGCTGGAAGATCGTGAACTTTACCCGACGGATGGCAACGGGCATTTCTTTTGGGCGGCAACGGACCATAGTTCCAGTAATCCGGCAACCGTTGCCGTCTGGGATCCTGAATATTGCTCTTTCAGTGACACCGCGCCCTGCTTTCTTCTACCCGGCCAGCCGCCATCACATTTTAATCCTGAGCGTGCGACGTTTTATCGCGATAAACCGGACGCCCGCGCTCTGGCCTGGTATCTCCCTGATTCCTATCTCTGCGTTCTGCTCGACGGACACCATAAGGCTACTGCCGCCGCGCTGGAAGGGCGACCGCTCAAAACACTGGTGCTCAGCACGGCAACCCATTTTAATGATGAGCAACAAACCCTGGTATTTCCTGGCGGGGAATGTCTGCACAAAACAGAGCTGCAATACCACATACCAAAACTCACCGCGTGCAAAACATTACCGCCCAGCGCATGGGAGAGTTTCGGCCCTGATAAGCACATCAGCCCATCCGAAACCTGGTCAGAAGAGTTAAAGCAGAGCGTCAGTCGGTACCCCTCGCTGGATCAAGCCTGGCAAATTGTTGAGGCCGGGAATTTGAGCGAAACTCGTATTAAGAGCATGATCCAACAAGGTTTGGGGGAGGATGAAAAGGCTGATATTATTTTGCAGGCGCTGTTTTCCACACACTCGCCGCTTTTTATTGACTTTGCCCGATTCGTTATCAGCCATCCGGCATACGCCATTTATCGCCCCCTCACCTTCCGGTTGATGGCGCAAAACCGAACGCCGCAAGCAGATGCTTTTTTTCTGGATTTTGCCATCAATGATGACGGGGAACGTCCGGAGCTGACGAAAATAATGGACGACTATTTTCGCAAGCCTTAATCACCCCGCCCGATGATGACAGCAGCCGGAGAGATTTTCGATAATCGGGCAGTCGGCGCTGTCATCACCGGGGCAGGCATTCGCCAGCGCCAGCAGCTGGTTACGCATGGATTGCAGTTCTTCGATATGCTGTTCGATCTCCGCTACTTTCTCCAGCGTACGACGTTTGACGTCGGCGCTGTGACGCTGCGGATCGTTAAACAGATTTACCAGTTCGCCGCTCTCTTCCAGGTTAAAGCCCACCTGGCGTGCCTGGCGCAGTAAGGTCAGTTCGTTGAGATGCTGCTGCGTGTAGGTGCGATAACCGTTTTCGCTGCGCATCGGCGGCGTCACCAGCCCCTTCTCTTCATAGAAGCGAATGGCTTTGCTGGTCAGGCCGGTAATTTTTGCTACATCGCTAATGTTCATCGTTCGCGCAACGCCTCCTGTGCTTTGTTAAAGGGTTTCAACAAATATTCAAGCACGTTTTTTTGCCAGTGCGAATATCGACCGCCACCACAATAATACAGGAAGTACTGCGCACAGAGAGATGTTATACGGTTTTATTGCGCTTCATGACCATTGCCACAATAAGGCTGAGTAAGAGTGCGCCAATAATCCATATCAGCGCACGGCTGCCCTGGGACCAGAGACTGTAGATAAAGCCAACGATCACCAACAACATAACCAACGTACCAACGATAAGAATCGGCAACGAGGCGTGAATATCATGACGCAGGCGGATCGCCACCACAAACACCGCCAGATAGCAGATCAAAAAGGTGGCGCTGGCAACGCTGGCGAGTGAGCCTAAATTCAGCGCCGCCGTCATCAGCATAATCAACACCACGACGATGATGTTGCCCCAGGTACTCTGCCGCCACAGAGGTTTATTCATTAGCTTCGGCAGTTCGCGTTCGCTGCCCATGTTGTCCATGATGTTAAACACGGCGAACAGGTTTGCGTTGATGGCTGAAGCCGTCGCCAGTAAAGCGCCGATGACGACGATCACATACCCCACATGCCCGAGGAGCGGAGAAGCAGCCTGCGCTACGGCGGTATCGGCATATTTTTCTAACTCTAATGCCGATACATCGCTAAGCAAAACCAGCGCCAGCGAGATATAAAGCAACGTGGTAACGCCAATCGCCACCAGAAACGCCCGTGGCATTATGACCTCCGGATCTTTCACTTTATCCGCCGCGTTCGCCATCATGCCAAAGCCCGCATAGGCAAGGAAGGTTATCCCGATACAGGAGAAGAACGCCCCGGAGCTGGGGGGCGCAGAAACGGAAATATGCGCCGGTTGCAGCGACCAGACACCGGCAATAATCAGCAATAACAGGATCATCATTTTAATGCCGACGAGGATCACTTCCAGCCGCCCTACCGCATGGTTGCTTAAGGAGTTGAAAAGCGTCATCACCGCAATGATCCCCAATGCGTAGAGCAAAATAAGGTGCTCCTCCTGGCTGCCTTCATGCAAAAACTGCACGGCATAAGCGCCAAAAGCACGGGCGACCATGGCGATACTCACCGCCAGCGTCAACAGGTACAATAACGAGAGCGCCAGCGAAAAAACGCCGTTGCCTAATCCGCGACGAAAGAAGTCGATAATACCGCCATTGCTGGGATAGCTCGCCCCCAGACGCGCATAGGCATAACCGGAAAACATCGCCACAATACCGCCAAAAGCAAAGGCGACCCAGGTCGAGGCTTCCATTAGCAACGCAGCCTGCCCCAGCAGCGCGAAGATCCCCGCCCCCACCATTGCCCCAATGCCGATGGAAACGACGTTCCATAGACCGAGGGGTTTGTTACCGTTATTACCTTCCGTGTTCATCATGATCAGCCCTTAAACACGTTATAGCCGAGTTGCTTAGCGACCGATGCCACCATTTTTTGACCGCGAACACTGTTGCCTTCTTCGTCCAGCGGTGGTGAAAACGCGGCAATTCCCATCACGCCAGGAACGACCGCCAGAATACCGCCACCTACACCGCTTTTGCCCGGTAAACCAACGCGATACGCCCAGTCACCGGAGCGACCATACAGCCCTTCCATCATCATTTCGGCCAGAATGTACGGCACATTGTCGGCCTGAAGAACGCGTTTATGCGTCAGCGGATTCACACCACCCGCCGCCAGCGTCGCGCCAAGCGTTGCCAGTTCAATAGTATTGATGAGCGTGGAGCACTGACGGGTGTACACGTCACAGGCTTCCATTGCATCACAATAGAGATATCCGGCGGAGTACAGCAGCCAGGCAATGGCCCGGTTATGGAAGTTGGTTGTTTGTTCCGACTGGTTGACTTCATCAGAGAGCGCTACCTGCTCACCAGCCAGTTGTTGTTGGATATGTAAAATTCGCTGCCAGCGTTGTTCAGTATTTTCAGCGTTAATCAGGCTGGTGGTGGCAATAGCGCCAGCATTTACCAGTGGCGAAAGCGGTTTGCCGCCATGCAACTCTAAGGCGATAACTGAGTTAAAGGGCAATCCGGTCGGGTCAGCGCCAACTTTGTCCTGTACCGCCTGCGGGCCGACATCTTCTAACGCAAGGGCTAACGTACAGACTTTCGAGATGGATTCCAGCGCAAAGCGGTAATCACTGTCACCCGCACTATAGACGTTGCCATCGCTGGTCACGATAGCCACTGCCGCCAGTTGACCAGGGACATTCGCCAGAAAGGGAATGTAATCGGCATTTTGTCCGCCGTTAAGTGAGTGAAATTGGGTGTAAGCCTGATCCACTGCCTGCTGTAATTTGTTTGCATCTAACATCTTTTGTTAACTCCTTTTTATAGATGCGGGAGGTAATTCCTCACCCCGGTGCCGATTTTCATGCATCCTGATTTAACTTAGCACCCGCAACTTAACTACAGGAAAACAAAGAGATAAATGTCTAATCCTGATGCAAATCGAGCCGATTTTTTAATCTTTACGGACTTTTACCCGCCTGGTTTATTAATTTCTTGACCTTCCCCTTGCTGGAAGGTTTAACCTTTATCACAGCCAGTCAAAACTGTCTTAAAAGGAGTGTTTTATGTCACAAACTATCGACCTGACCCTGGACGGCCTGTCCTGCGGTCACTGCGTTAAACGCGTGAAAGAAAGTCTCGAACAGCGCCCGGATGTTGAACAGGCGGATGTGTCTATCACTGAAGCGCACGTTACCGGGACTGCCAGTGCAGAACAGCTAATCGAAACCATCAAACAAGCGGGTTATGACGCATCTGTAAGCCACCCAAAGGCTAAACCGCTGGCGGAGTCATCAATCCCGTCGGAAGCACTGACAGCGGTTTCTGAGGCGCTTCCGGCAGCGACCGCCGATGACGATGACAGCCAGCAGTTGCTGCTGAGCGGCATGAGCTGCGCCAGCTGTGTCACCCGCGTACAAAATGCGTTGCAAAGCGTACCGGGCGTCACTCAGGCACGGGTAAACCTGGCGGAGCGTACTGCGCTGGTGATGGGCAGTGCCTCCCCACAAGATTTAGTGCAGGCGGTGGAAAAAGCGGGCTACGGCGCGGAAGCGATTGAAGATGACGCTAAACGCCGCGAGCGCCAGCAAGAAACCGCCGTCGCTACGATGAAGCGCTTCCGCTGGCAGGCAATTGTCGCGCTGGTGGTGGGTATCCCGGTGATGGTCTGGGGGATGATCGGCGATAACATGATGGTCACCGCTGACAACCGCAGCCTGTGGTTAGTTATCGGCCTGATAACCCTGGCGGTAATGGTTTTCGCCGGCGGGCATTTTTACCGCAGCGCATGGAAAAGCCTGCTGAACGGTGCGGCGACGATGGATACGCTGGTGGCGCTGGGAACGGGTGTTGCGTGGCTCTATTCGATGAGCGTCAACCTGTGGCCGCAGTGGTTCCCGATGGAAGCACGGCATCTTTACTATGAAGCCAGTGCGATGATTATCGGTCTGATTAATCTCGGTCATATGCTGGAAGCGCGCGCACGTCAGCGTTCTTCAAAGGCGCTGGAGAAATTACTCGATTTAACTCCGCCGACGGCGCGCCTGGTTACTGACGAAGGTGAAAAAAGCGTGCCGCTGGCGGAAGTGCAACCAGGTATGTTGCTGCGCCTGACGACCGGCGATCGCGTGCCAGTAGATGGCGAGATTACCCAGGGCGAAGCATGGCTGGATGAAGCGATGCTGACGGGCGAACCTATACCGCAGCAAAAAGGCGAAGGCGATAGCGTCCATGCCGGGACAGTGGTGCAGGACGGTAGCGTGCTGTTTCGCGCCAGTGCGGTTGGCAGCCATACTACGCTGTCGCGGATTATTCGTATGGTGCGCCAGGCCCAGAGCAGTAAGCCAGAAATCGGTCAGCTGGCGGATAAAATCTCAGCCGTATTTGTGCCGGTAGTGGTGGTGATTGCGCTGATCAGTGCGGCAATCTGGTATTTCTTTGGTCCGGCACCGCAGATTGTCTATACTCTGGTGATTGCCACCACGGTGCTGATTATTGCCTGTCCGTGTGCGCTGGGGCTGGCGACGCCGATGTCGATTATTTCCGGCGTCGGGCGGGCGGCTGAGTTTGGCGTGCTGGTACGGGACGCCGACGCGCTGCAACGCGCCAGTACGCTCGACACCGTAGTGTTCGATAAAACCGGGACGCTGACCGAAGGGAAGCCGCAGGTTGTCGCAGTAAAAACATTTGCTGATATTGATGAAGCGCAAGCATTGCGTCTGGCGGCGGCGCTGGAGCAAGGTTCCAGCCACCCTCTGGCACGGGCGATCCTCGATAAAGCAGGTGATATGCAGCTACCGCAGGTCAACGGTTTCCGCACATTGCGCGGGCTGGGCGTGAGCGGTGAAGCTGAAGGTCATGCGTTATTGCTGGGCAATCAGGCGCTGTTAAATGACCAACAGGTCGATACCAAAGCAATTGAAGCAGATATTTCAGCTCAGGCATCGCAAGGGGCAACGCCTGTGCTGCTGGCGGTTGACGGGAAAGCAGTAGCCCTGCTGGCTGTACGCGATCCGTTGCGTAGTGATAGCGTGGCGGCGCTGCAACGCCTGCATAAAGCGGGATATCGCCTGGTGATGCTAACCGGGGATAACCCGACCACCGCCAATGCGATCGCTAAAGAAGCCGGGATTGATGAGGTGATAGCCGGCGTGCTGCCAGACGGTAAAGCCGAAGCGATCAAACGTCTGCAAAGTGAAGGACGTCAGGTGGCAATGGTGGGCGACGGCATTAACGATGCGCCAGCGCTGGCTCAGGCGGATGTCGGTATTGCGATGGGTGGCGGCAGTGATGTTGCCATTGAAACCGCGGCGATTACCCTGATGCGCCATAGCCTGATGGGTGTTGCGGATGCGCTCGCAATTTCCCGCGCAACGCTGCGCAACATGAAGCAGAACCTGCTCGGTGCGTTTATCTACAACAGCATTGGTATTCCGGTCGCCGCCGGTATTTTGTGGCCGTTCACTGGAACACTGCTTAACCCGGTGGTTGCCGGAGCGGCAATGGCGCTCTCGTCGATCACCGTAGTGAGTAACGCCAACCGATTGCTGCGGTTTAAACCGAAGGAATAAGTACATCATTGCGGATGCGCTGCTTTAGGGTGGCGCATCCGTTATAGGGAAATTATTCTACGCGACCTTTTTTGCACGCTCTTCACGGCGTGCCAAATATTCAGCCACTGTTTCAATCCGTCCCAATTCTTCCTGGGTACGCATGTTGTTTTCAACTTCCCAAAGATCAACTGCCGCCTGGAGGTTTAGCCAAAAATCGACTGTGGTATCAAAAACTTTCGCCAGACGGAATGCCATCTCAGTGGTGAGTTTACGATTGTTATTGATCAGTGCACTGACGCTATTACGATGAACATGCAGCAACTCTGCTAACTCATTGATTTTCAAATCGAGCGGTTCCAGATATTCATAGAGAAGAATATCTCCGGGTGTCGTCGGTTTTCTTGTTGCCTGTTTCATAGTTTTACCTTTCTCGTCAATACGACAGCTATGTTTTAGTAGTTGTGTGGGTCTAAAAACAATTCTTCGGCCTTGCCATTAACCCATTTAAAAATCAGTCGGTACTGTTTATTCACTCTAATGGAGGAGTATTCCTGTAATTTCCCGGATAACTCTTCGTATCGGTTCCCCGGAGGGGAGCGTAAATCCCGATGAGAAGTGGCAGCATTAATGATGTCCAACTTTCGTGATAACGTGGTATGGATTTCAGCAGGGATCTTTCGATGTGGCGTTGAATGGACAAAAAATCAGCCAACCAGGCATCACGAAAACTCCTTATATTTTTCTTTTGAGCCATTCCTCTCTCATCTCCTTGTCCATTATTTAATCATTGTAATGCACACAAGCACTGTGCACAAGTGCAACAATCAACTCCATTTGCGCCATCCCTCCCCGCGCGCTAGCATGATATTTCACAAAGGGAGGTCGTATGGATCTGTTGTACCGGGTAAAAACGCTTTGGGCCGCGCTGCGCGGTAATCATTACACCTGGCCTGCTATCGATATCTCTCTTCCCGGCAATCGCCATTTTCATCTGATCGGCAGTATTCATATGGGTAGCCACGATATGGCTCCCCTGCCCACCCGTTTGCTCAAAAAGCTCAAAAACGCCGATGCGCTGATCGTCGAGGCGGATGTTTCCACCAGCGATACGCCTTTTGCTAATTTGCCTGCCTGCGAGACGCTGGAAGAGCGCATTAGCGAGGAGCAACTCCAAAATCTGCAGCATATTAGCCAGGAGATGGGCATTTCTCCGTCGCTCTTTTCTACTCAACCGCTGTGGCAAATCGCGATGGTTCTTCAGGCGACGCAGGCACAAAAACTGGGGCTGCGGGCAGAATACGGTATCGATTACCAGCTATTGCAGGCGGCGAAGCAACAACATAAACCCGTGATTGAACTGGAAGGGGCTGAAAACCAGATTGCCATGTTGCTCCAGCTCCCTGACAACGGACTGGCGCTGCTGGACGACACGCTGACCCACTGGCACACCAATGCACGGTTGCTGCAACAAATGATGAGCTGGTGGTTGAATGCGCCGCCGCAAAATAATGAAATAACGCTGCCCAATACGTTCAGTCAGTCGCTGTACGATGTGCTGATGCATCAGCGAAATCTCGCCTGGCGGGATAAATTACGCGCCATGCCGCCGGGGCGCTATGTGGTCGCAGTCGGTGCACTACACCTGTATGGAGAAGGGAATTTGCCGCAGATGTTGCGCTAAAAAAATGGCCAATATCGCTATTGGCCCGTCAAAGAGGAATTTCATTTTTTTATTATTATGCCGTCACTTTAAGCGACGGTGTAACTCGATTGTCGCTCAATCTCACCATCCTGCCAATACTCTTAGGCAAGATGACTCTTTTTTTTGGACCGCCATCAGGCGTATGCTTGCTTCGTTTTTTTGTTTAAGGCAGGAAAATTACCATGACACCCGCAGTTAAATTACTCGAAAAAAACAAGATTTCGTTTCAAATCCATACCTACGAGCACGATCCGGCTGAAACCAATTTTGGCGATGAAGTCGTCAAAAAATTAGGTTTGAATCCGGATCAGGTCTACAAAACGCTGCTGGTCGCAGTGAACGGTGATATGAAACACCTTGCCGTGGCCGTTACGCCGGTCGCAGGTCAACTGGATCTTAAAAAAGTAGCAAAAGCGCTGGGTGCCAAGAAAGTTGAGATGGCCGATCCGATGGTCGCGCAGCGTTCGACGGGATATCTGGTTGGAGGGATTAGCCCACTGGGGCAGAAAAAACGTCTGCCAACGATTATCGACGCCCCCGCACAAGAATTTGCCACTATTTATGTTTCCGGCGGCAAGCGCGGTCTGGATATCGAACTGGCGGCAAGCGACCTGGCAAAGATACTCGATGCCAAATTTGCTGATATCGCCCGTCGCGATTAAGCATTGTGCCGGATGCGAACATCCGGCACTTTCGGATTACTGCCAGCTCACCTCACCTTTCGGTTCATAAACACTCACATCCAGCGGCGAGCTTTTCTGGATATACGCTTTCAGCACTTCGGCATCAATAAAGCCGGTATTCACATAGCCCGGTTTGTTATCAAGGCGCGGATAGCCATCCCCGCCGGTGGCATTGAAGTTTAATGTCGCCATGCGGTAAGTTTTCGCCGGATCGACCGGTTCGCCTTTGATTTTCAGGTCGTTCAGTTTACCGTCTTTCGCCACAAAGCTAACGTTGGCAAATTGCGGGTAGGCACCTGAATCTGGCTTCATCTGCGCGACGGCGGTCAAGTAATCAATCACCTCTTTACCGGTCATGTCGGCATACACCACCACATTGCCGAATGGCTGCACTTTCAGTACGTTTTTATAGCTGATATCACCTGCTTCGATAGAATCACGAATTCCGCCTCCGCTCATCACCGCAAAGTCGGCACCAGTGCGATCCATTTGTGCTGCCAGAATCAACCGCCCCATATTGGTCTGTACAAAACGCACTTTGTCACGATCGCCTTCCAGACGACCATTGGTTTCGCCTATTTTCACTTCCAGCTGCGCTTTACCTTTGTTCTGGAACGGTGATAACAGCGAGATCATTTGCTGGTTTTCAGCGATTTCAGGGGTGTACAGCACGCGCTCGCTTTTCCCGTCTTCCCAGGTCACTTTCTTCTTCAGGTTCACCGGAATCAGCTGGTAGTTAACCATTTTCATTTCGCCATTACGAAACTCAAAATCAGCCCGTCCCACGTATTTGCCCCACTCATGCGCCTGCACAATCCAGATGCCGTTTTGTTGATCCGGTTTGCATGGCGTACCCGGCACGTAATCGACCTGTTTTTTGTTTTCTGCCGCCATACAGACCGGATCTTGCGAGTGACCACCGACGATCATCGCCAGCGATCCGGCAGGCAGCGCGCGTGCCATCTCCACATCGCCCGGTGCGTTAGAGCCGTGCTCACCATTGTCGTAATGCCCCATATGGGTCGCCGCGATAATAATGTCTGGCTTTTCTGTCTGTTGCAGCTCCTGAATCACCAGCTTCGCTTCATCAGCGGGCTTACGAAATTCGATATCAGTGAAATATTCCGGATTACCAATTTTGGCTGTGTCATCCGTCGTCAGGCCAATAACGGCAATTTTCAGATCCTGACGCTTAAACAGCGCCCATGGTTTAAACAGGCGCTCGCCGGTACTTTTCTGGTAGATATTGGCGGAAAGCAACGGGAACTTAGCCCACTTTTCCTGCTGGCGTAATACGGTGAGCGGGTTATCAAATTCATGATTACCGATCGCCATCGCGTCATAGCCCACCAGATTCATACCGCGAAAATCAGGTTCGGCATCCTGTAAGTCGGACTCGGGCACGCCAGTGTTAATGTCGCCACCGGAAAGTAGCAGCACGCTACCGCCTTCAGCCGCAACCTCTTTGCGGATACCATCCACCAGCGTTTTTTGCTCCGCCAGACCATATTCACCATATTCATTGCGCCAAAAATGCCCATGATGATCATTGGTATGCAGAACTGTAATTTTGTAGGTTTTATCCTGCTCGTACGCCAGAGCAGTTTCACTCGCCAGTGTAAATGTGGTTAACAGTGCTAACGCCACGCCCCGCTGCAATAATTTCATACTTCTCTCCCTGACCTGATTTCAACGTGTTGAAAAATAGTATGACGCGACATCATAAACAAGTCTGCGTCCGGTGAAGATAAATCTGCATCCAGATTAGAAATTCTGTATTCCGCGTTGAGACTTCCTTCAGGCAGCGCATACAGGTATGTTAGTCGGGTAATAATCACAAATAAGATCATTCTTTACATCGCAACCCTGAAAAAGTGACTTTCCTATGGCAATGAGTGAACAAACCCAGCCTGTGGCGGGCGCGGCTGCGTCAACGACTAAGGCCCGAACATCGTTTGGTATTTTAGGTGCTATCAGCCTCTCACATCTGCTGAACGACATGATCCAATCGCTGATTCTGGCGATTTATCCACTGCTTCAGTCAGAATTTTCTCTGACATTTATGCAGATTGGCATGATAACCCTCACCTTCCAGCTCGCCTCTTCGTTACTGCAACCGGTGGTCGGCTACTGGACCGATAAATATCCGATGCCGTGGTCGTTGCCGATTGGCATGTGCTTTACCTTAAGTGGTCTGGTGCTGCTGGCGCTGGCGGGCAGTTTCGGCGCAGTTCTGCTGGCAGCGGCGCTGGTCGGTACCGGTTCATCGGTCTTTCATCCGGAATCTTCTCGCGTGGCCCGTATGGCTTCCGGCGGGCGTCATGGCCTGGCGCAATCTATATTTCAGGTCGGCGGCAACTTTGGCAGTTCCCTGGGCCCCTTGCTGGCGGCGGTGATTATCGCGCCTTATGGCAAAGGCAACGTTGCCTGGTTTGTGCTTGCGGCACTGCTGGCGATCGTGGTGTTGGCGCAAATCAGCCGTTGGTACTCGGCACAGCACCGAATGAATAAAGGAAAACCCAAAGCGACGATTATCAATCCACTGCCGCGCAATAAAGTTGTTCTGGCGGTCAGCATTCTGTTAATCCTCATTTTCTCGAAATATTTCTATATGGCGAGCATCAGCAGCTATTACACCTTTTATCTGATGCAAAAATTCGGATTATCTATCCAGAATGCTCAGCTTCATTTGTTTGCCTTCCTGTTTGCCGTTGCGGCAGGTACGGTGATTGGCGGGCCTGTAGGGGATAAAATTGGACGGAAATATGTGATTTGGGGCTCTATCCTCGGCGTTGCGCCGTTTACGCTGATTTTACCCTACGCCAGCCTGCACTGGACGGGGGTTTTAACGGTGATTATTGGATTTATCCTCGCTTCGGCATTCTCTGCCATTCTGGTCTATGCCCAGGAGCTGCTTCCGGGACGTATCGGTATGGTTTCTGGACTATTTTTCGGTTTTGCTTTCGGCATGGGAGGTCTGGGGGCGGCAGTTCTGGGGCTTATCGCCGACCACACCAGCATAGAGTTAGTCTATAAAATCTGTGCTTTCCTGCCACTATTGGGGATGTTGACCATATTCCTGCCTGATAACCGGCATAAAGACTGATTTCATTGCAGCCAAAGGCAAACTTTGGCTGCATCGTTTTACAGTCGCCATAAGCCTTTCCTCTGTTAAACCGCCTTCTGTTTTCCGATCCGTGCTTTTTTTGCAGCTAATTCCATTTTTCTGCAAAATTCAACAATTATTCATAAACATCATCAATGAAATTGTCATAAACTATTACCTGTAATTTTGGTTTTCCCGGCCAAAAATGGACAATAACCACCAGGAAAAGGAGACGGAATGCATCACGCCACCCCGCTTATCACCACCATTGTTGGCGGCCTTGTGCTCGCCTTTATCCTCGGCATGCTGGCCAATAAACTACGTATTTCTCCTCTGGTGGGATATCTGTTAGCGGGTGTGCTGGCAGGACCATTCACTCCGGGCTTTGTTGCCGATACCAAGCTTGCGCCGGAACTGGCTGAACTGGGCGTTATTTTGCTGATGTTCGGCGTCGGTTTGCATTTTTCGCTCAAGGATTTGATGGCGGTAAAGTCCATCGCCATTCCCGGCGCGATCGCCCAGATAGCCGTGGCGACGCTGCTGGGTATGGCGCTCTCCGCCGTGCTGGGCTGGTCGTTAATGACCGGTATCGTGTTCGGCTTATGTCTTTCCACCGCCAGTACCGTGGTGTTACTGCGCGCACTTGAAGAACGGCAATTAATTGACAGTCAGCGTGGGCAAATCGCCATCGGTTGGTTGATTGTGGAAGACCTGGTGATGGTCCTGACGCTGGTATTGCTACCCGCGGTAGCAGGAATGATGGAACAGGGCGATGTGGGCTTTGCCACTCTTGCAGTCGATATGGGGATCACCATCGGCAAGGTGATCGCATTTATCGCCATTATGATGTTGGTAGGTCGCCGTCTGGTGCCGTGGATTATGGCACGCAGCGCAGCAACCGGTTCCCGCGAGCTGTTTACCCTGTCGGTGCTAGCGCTGGCGTTAGGGATTGCCTTTGGTGCGGTAGAGCTGTTTGATGTCTCCTTTGCACTCGGTGCGTTCTTTGCCGGGATGGTACTGAACGAGTCTGAACTGAGTCACCGTGCCGCCCACGATACACTGCCATTGCGCGACGCGTTTGCGGTGCTGTTTTTTGTCTCCGTCGGGATGTTGTTTGATCCGTTAATTCTGATTCAGCAACCGCTGGCAGTACTGGCGACGCTGGCAATTATTCTGTTTGGTAAATCGGTCGCGGCCCTGTTCCTTGTGCGTTTGTTTGGTCACTCCCAGCGCACGGCGTTAACCATCGCCGCCAGCCTGGCGCAGATTGGTGAGTTCGCGTTTATCCTGGCGGGACTAGGAATGGCATTGAATTTACTGCCGCAGGCCGGACAAAACCTGGTACTGGCAGGGGCGATCCTGTCGATTATGCTCAACCCGGTACTGTTCGCACTACTGGAAAAATATCTGGCGAAGACCGAAACGCTGGAAGAGCAGACGCTGGAAGAGGCAATCGAAGAAGAGAAGCAGATCCCAGTGGATATTTGCAACCATGCGCTACTGGTGGGTTACGGTCGTGTAGGCAGCCTGCTGGGGGAGAAATTGCTCGCCTCTGATATTCCGCTGGTGGTGATTGAGACGTCACGAACTCGTGTTGATGAGCTGCGCGAGCGCGGGGTCCGCGCAGTATTGGGCAATGCGGCGAACGAAGAAATTATGCAACTGGCGCATCTGGAATGTGCAAAATGGCTGATCCTGACGATTCCCAACGGCTATGAAGCGGGCGAGATTGTGGCATCTGCCCGCGCGAAAAATCCGGATATTGAGATTATTGCCCGCGCCCATTATGACGATGAAGTGGCGTATATCACCGAACGTGGTGCGAATCAGGTAGTGATGGGTGAGCGTGAAATTGCCCGTACTATGCTGGAACTGCTGGAAACGCCACCGGCGGGTGAGGTGGTGACGAGGTAAACGGTGGTTGCCGGATAATAGGCGCGGATATGTAGGCCTGATAAGACGCGCCAGCGTCGCATCAGGCATTGAAAGCAAAATGCCAGATGCGGCGTGAACGCCTTATCTGGCCTACGAACCGACGATAACTTAACGATCCCAGTAAGACTCTTCCAGGCTGTCTTCACGCTCCGGCAAGCCGCGCGTTAAACGAGGTGAATGCTGGTTCAGTACCTGATAGCTCACACGGTTAGCATATTTACACACCTGCGCTAACGATGAATAAGTTAACCAGGTGAATTTATGTTTGCTGGAGTTTGGTACGTTGCTACGGTGGTAGCTGTTGGCGGTAATGTCATGCAGCAACGCTGCCAGTGCGCCATCCCCTGCTCCATTAGTGTTCATGATTTTTTCCGGCCCGCCCATGTACGGCGCAATGTGCGAATAGACACGCAGCGGATTCTGGCAATCCTTGTGGCGCATGGCGCGGCTAAACTCATACTGATTAAATTCCGCTATAGCACCCGGCAGCAGCGGATGCTGGGTTTTACGTTTCGCTTCGTCTTCGGTAAAGCCTGCCATATACAAGCCGATTGGCCCGGCGGTGCACAGCACCAGATCTACCCAGTCCAGCGCCTTGTCAGATGCCAACAACGGATCGCTTTCTCCGGTCAACGCTTCGGCTTCATCTTCGTTCATCGCAAGGATAGAGACGTGGTCTTTGAGGAATTGCTGCCACCACTGTGGATTCTCGGCAATGACAAACTTGGTGCCCAGCGTCAGCACCACCGGTACGTTATATTTCTTCGCGTACTCAATGGCTTTCATGGTTGCTTCCGGCATGGGTTCACCCGGCTTGCAACGCACCAGATAAGAGGTGAGAACCAGAGCCGAGGCTCCGGCAATCACATCTTCCGGAATACTTTCAGCCCGCAGCTGGTTCATGTGGCCGGGGCTGATAGCAAAGGTACGTTCCCCGGACTCGCCAATCAGCGTAAAGCAACGACCAATTGGGCCATCCACGCCTTGTAGATAGTTAAGATCGGTACGGCTGGAGGTGTTACACAGGTAACGATAGGCATAGCTGCCAATTTCAATATTGCTGCACATGACGCCCAGCAGCACCGAACGGTCGTCCGCGAGCACCGAGTAGTTGTGCATGGTGTTACCAATGGTGCCACCCGCAAACTGATGGGTAATCAGGTTTTTCTGTTTTAGTTCCTGATAAAGCGCTTCGGCAACGTCATCCTCAATCACCAATGAATGCCCGGCGCTTAATCCATAACGCTCAATGAATTCATCATCCACTTTCGCTTCAATATCGACCAGCGTTTGATCGATACCCACTACCCAGGCGGCGCTGGTTTCGTTTTCTGGCTGGAATTGCTGAAGCAGCGGATCGCGTGCGTTTACGGGGAAGTAATGTTTGGATTTACGTTTACCGGGAAATTTCATGGTTGTTTTTACGGGTGGTTAACTGAGCGGCGAATGTTAACACAATCTGACGGGAGCGCGCGAGACACAGCCAGTTTCAATATCAGCAGGCGGGATCGCATTTTCATGGCAGTGGTTCCTTACAATGACGTAATTTGAAAGGAGTTTTTGCATGAAGCCGGAAAACAAATTACCCGTTCTGGACCTTATCTCTGCTGAAATGAAGACCGTTGTGAATACTCTTCAGCCGGATTTACCGCCCTGGCCTGCAACGGGAACGATTGCTGAGCAACGACAGTATTACACGCTTGAGCGCCGATTCTGGAATGTGGGCGCTCCAGAAATGGCAACCAGAGCTTACAGGGTTCCAACAAAATATGGGCAGGTGAAAACACGTATCTTTTATCCGCAGCCAGATAGGCCGGCGACGCTATTTTATTTGCATGGAGGCGGTTTTATTCTCGGCAATCTCGATACCCACGATCGCATCATGCGCCTGCTGGCAAGCTACAGCCAATGTACGGTGATTGGCATTGATTACACCCTTTCACCTGAAGCGCGTTTTCCGCAAGCGATAGAGGAAATTGTGGCTGCCTGTTGTTATTTCCACCAGCAGGCGGAGGATTATCAAATCAATATGTCCCGCATTGGTTTTGCCGGTGATTCCGCAGGTGCCATGCTGGCGCTCGCCAGTGCGTTGTGGTTGCGCGATAAACAGATCGATTGCGGTAAAGTTGCGGGCGTTTTGCTGTGGTATGGGCTTTACGGATTACGGGATTCCGTGACTCGTCGTCTGTTGGGTGGTGTCTGGGATGGCTTAACGCAACAGGATTTGCAGATGTATGAAGAGGCGTATTTAAGCAACGACGCGGACCGCGAGTCGCCATATTACTGCCTGTTTAATAATGATCTCACTCGCGAAGTTCCGCCCTGTTTTATTGCCGGGGCGGAGTTCGATCCACTGCTGGATGACAGCCGTCTGCTTTACCAGACGTTAGCGGCGCATCAGCAGCCCTGTGAGTTCAAACTCTACCCAGGCACGCTGCACGCCTTTTTGCATTATTCACGGATGATGAAAACCGCCGACGAGGCTCTTCGCGACGGCGCTCAGTTCTTTACCGCTCAGCTTTAGCGATACGCGGCAACAAGATTAGCCATCATTTCGATATGTTCCGGCGTGGCATTAAGCGCCGGAATATATTCATATTTTTTCCCGCCCGCACCGAGGAAGACCTCACGGTTTTGCTCGGCAATCTCTTCCAGCGTCTCCAGACAATCCGCAGCAAAGCCCGGGCACATCACCTGAATATGACCCACGCCTTTTTCTCCGAGCATTTTCAGCGTTTCGTCGGTATAAGGCATCAGCCAGGGTTCCCGGCCAAAGCGCGACTGAAAGGTCATCATCACTTTTTCCGGTGCCATCTCCAGTGCGGAAGCGAGTTCGCGAGTTGTTGTGCGGCAACGTTGCGGGTAATCATCGCCTTCATCTGCATAACGCTGGGGAATGCCATGATAAGAGAGCAACAGCAGATCCGGTTCGCCATGTTTGGCAAAAGAAGCACGTACGCTGTTCGCCAGTGCATTAATATAATCGTGGTTATCGGCGTAATCACGAATAAACGATATCCCCGGAATGCTACGTTTGCGCGCCAGAATGCGTGCCAATTCATCCCATACCGCACCGACCGTTGAACAGGAGTATTGCGGATAAAGCGGCAGCACCACAATATGATCTACATGCTCTGCCAGAAGTTCATCTACGGCGCTTTCCAGTGATGGCGAGCCGTAGCTCATTCCCAGCGCCACGGGCGTCTCCGGTAAACGTTGCGCCAGCGCCTGCTGTTGCTGGCGGCTGTAAACCATCAGCGGCGAGCCACCTTCCATCCAGACAGAGGCATACAGCTTCGCCACACGCGGCGAACGCAGCGGCAAAATCACGCCGCGCAGCAACGGCCACCATAACAACCGTGAGGTATCAACCACGCGTCTGTCGCTTAAAAATTGTTTCAGATAGCGTTTTACCGCTTCAGGTGTGGGGGCATCGGGCGTACCCAGGTTTGCCAGCAGGATACCGGTTTTAGTTTGACGCATTACCGCCTCTTATCGATTCAACTTGTTGATAATTGTAGCGGAAAAGTGAAGAAGAAGAACTAATTGCTGTAAGAGGTATTGCCTGAGGAGGATGAGCAGACCTGCCCGAGAGCAGATCTGCGGCGGCTTGATTAGCCGAGAATTTTTTCCAGAGCTGCGCGAACTTCAGCCACCGGCTTGGTGCCGTCAACTTTCGCGTATTTGGTGTTACCCGCTTCAGCTTCTTTGGAGTAGTAGCCGATCAGCGGTGCAGTCATCTGATGGTATTCAACCAGACGTTTACGTACGGTCTCTTCCTGATCGTCTTTACGGGTAGTCAGTTCTTCACCGGTAACGTCGTCTTTGCCTTCTACTTTCGGCGGATTGAATTTAACGTGATAAACACGACCAGACGGCGCGTGAACGCGGCGGCCTACGATACGGTCAACAATCAGTTCGTCCGGTACGTCGAATTCCAGAACGTAATCAACATTGATGCCCGCTTCTTTCATCGCGTCTGCCTGCGGAATGGTACGCGGGAAGCCGTCCAACAGGAAACCGTTGCGGCAGTCTTCCTGAGCAATGCGCTCTTTAACCAGCGCGATCACCAGTTCGTCGGTGACCAGTTTGCCAGCATCCATAATGTCTTTTGCTTGTTTACCCAGCTCGGAGCCAGATTTGACCGCAGCACGCAGCATATCGCCAGTGGAGATTTGCGGAATACCATATTTCTCCATGATGAACTGAGCCTGAGTCCCTTTCCCCGCGCCCGGAGCGCCAAGCAGAATGATACGCATTGCGAAAATCCCCTTAAAATGTGTCGAATTTTTTGAAAAAGCGATAAACGATACCACCAACAGGCGATTGCCTCAAGAAAGGCACCTGAGGCTGAAACGGTTAATGGCAAGATAATTTGCGGAAAGTGCAGATGAAGAAAAGAAAAATGCCGGATGACACGAAGGTCATCCGGCATGACATCAGGAAACCAGCAGCTGGTTCATACGACGAATAAACAGGTTCGGATCTTCCAGCGTACCGCGTTCTGCCAGCAGCGCCTGATCCAGCAGCAGTTCTACCCACTCGCTGAACTTCGCTTCATCTTCAGTATCCGCCGCACGTTTCACCAGTACGTGATCCGGGTTCAGTTCGAAGATGTATTTCACTTCTGGCACTTTCTGGCCCGCCGCAGCGAACAGTTTCGCCATCTGAGTGCTCATTTCGTCCGCGTCGGTCGAAACGATCGCTGGCGTATCGGTCAGACGGTGAGTCAGACGGACATCTTTCACGCGCTCGCCGAGCAGGGCTTTCACACGGTCGATGAACGGAGTCAGTGCTTTCTCCGCTTCTTTCGCGCTCTCATCAACTTCGTCAGCCAGTTTTTCCAGCGACTCGTCAACTTTAGACACAGACTGGAACGGTTTACCGTCGAACTCAGTCAGATAGTTCATCATCCACTCATCGATGCGGTCGGAAAGCAGCAGAACTTCGATGCCTTTCTTACGCAGCAGTTCCAGGTGCGGGCTGCTCTTCGCTGCCGCGTAACTGTCTGCGGTGATATAGTAGATTTTCTCCTGCCCTTCTTTCATGCGGGAAACGTAGTCTTCCAGAGACACGGTCTGCGCAGAAGAATCGGTATGGGTAGAAGCAAAACGCAGCAGTTTGGCGATCGCTTCCTGGTTAGCGAAATCTTCCGCCGGACCTTCTTTCAGTACCAGGCCAAACTGTTGCCAGAAGGTCTGGTATTTTTCCGCGTCGTCTTTCGCCAGTTTTTCCAGCATTTGCAGCACACGCTTGGTCAGCGCATTGCGCAGGTTACGCGTTACCGTGCTGTCCTGGAGGATTTCACGGGAAACGTTCAGCGGCAGATCGCTGGAGTCAATCAGACCACGCACGAAGCGCAGATAGTTCGGCATGAACTGTTCTGCGTCGTCCATGATGAACACACGCTGAACATACAGTTTCAGACCGTGTTTATGATCGCGGTTCCACATATCCCACGGTGCCTGAGACGGAATGTACAGCAGGCTGGTGTACTCCTGCTTACCTTCAACGCGGTTGTGGCTCCAGGTCAGCGGATCGTTAAAGTCGTGGGCGATGTGTTTGTAGAACTCTTTGTACTCTTCATCGGTGATTTCCGACTTGTTACGAGTCCACAGCGCCTGCGCTTTGTTGATTTTCTCCCAGGAGATAACGGTTTCGCCGTCTTTCTCTTCGCGTTTTTCGATCTCTACCGGCAGCGCGATATGGTCGGAATATTTGCTGATGATGGAACGCACACGCCAGTCATCGAGGAACTCGTCTTCGCCTTCACGCAGATGCAGGGTGATTTCAGTACCACGATCTTCTTTAGTGATGTCGGCAACGGTGTATTCACCTTCGCCAGCCGATTCCCAGAAGACGCCGTTTTCTGGTTTTTCGCCTGCCGCGCGAGTACGCACGGTCACTTTGTCAGCCACGATAAACGCAGAGTAGAAACCAACACCAAACTGACCGATCAGCTGGCTGTCTTTCGCCTGGTCAGAACCCAGGGATTCGAGGAATGATTTGGTGCCGGATTTAGCGATAGTCCCCAGATGGTCAATCACTTCGTCGCGGGTCATCCCCACGCCGTTATCGGAGATGGTCAGCGTGCGCTTGTCTTTATCGAAAGAGACACGAACGCGTAGTTCACCATCACCTTCGTACAGGTCCGGGTTAGAAAGCGCGCGGAAACGCAGCTTGTCCGCCGCATCGGAGGCGTTAGAGATAAGCTCACGCAGGAAGATTTCTTTATTGGAATAGAGAGAATGGATCATCAGGTGCAGAAGCTGTTTCACTTCTGACTGAAAACCACGAGTTTCTTGTCCTTTCATGTAGGTCTACCTCAATAATGCCATTTTAAGGTTAAAAACAGGATGAGGGAGAGATGGGGACAAGGGAGAATAATTTCAAGCGAGAGCAGGTGATCCTGCTCTCGTTTGCTTAAAAACGAATCTTATGACGCCCGGCAAGGGAGTGTGACAGCGTGGTGCCATCGACCATTTCCAGTTCGCCGCCAACCGGTACGCCATGAGCGATTCGGCTGGCTTCCACGTCATATTGCGCACAAAGCTCGGCAATGTAGTTAGCGGTAGCTTCACCTTCAACCGTGGGGTTGGTGGCGAGGATCACTTCAGTGATTTTTTCCTCTGCCAGACGCTGTTCCAGACGATCAAGCCCGATATCATCAGGACCGATGCCGTCCAGCGGTGACAGGTGTCCCATCAACACAAAATAACGACCTGAAAACTGCCCCGTCTGCTCAATGGCGTAAATGTCCGCCGGACTCTCCACCACGCAGATTTGACCGTTTTCCTGACGACGTGGATTCGAACAGATGTTACAGACTTCCTGTTCGGTGAAGGTGCGGCAATCGGCGCAGTGACCGATTTCCGACATCGCCCGGGTGAGCGCCTGCGCCAGACGCATCCCGCCGCTACGATCGCGCTGAAGCAGCGTGAACGCCATACGCTGCGCCGACTTCGGGCCAACGCCCGGCAGACAGCGCAGTGCTTCCATAAGCTGTGTTAACAGCGGGCTGGTTTGCATCAGAATGGCATCTTAAAGCCAGGCGGCAGCTGCATTCCGGAGGATACAGAGGCCATTTTTTCTTTCTGCGTTTCTTCAATACGACGTGCTGCGTCGTTGAATGCTGCAGCCACCAGGTCTTCCAGCATCTCTTTGTCGTCTTCCAGCAGGCTCGGGTCGATCTCTACGCGACGGCAGTTGTGTGCACCGTTGATGGTCACTTTTACCAGACCTGCGCCAGATTCGCCGGTGACTTCCAGCTGCGCGATCTCTTCCTGCATTTTCTGCATTTTTTCTTGCATCTGCTGGGCTTGCTTCATCAGGTTACCCAGACCGCCTTTACCAAACATAGGTTTCTCTCTCAATCACGTTAAGGATGACGAACGTAAGCTGTGCTTACGATCAAATGGGGCGGATACTTTCTTCATCCAGCTCCGCATCGAAGAATCGACGCAGGGTCTGAATATTATTATCCGCAATAATGGACTCGCGCGCCTGCGCAAGTTTTTCTTCGTATATCGCCTGACGCCATTCCAGCGGCGTACGCACCGCGGGATTATCATCTTCAACGATAGTCAGTTCAACCGTTGAACCTTTTAACGTGCTCAACGCTTCAGCCAGTTTTTGCTGTGCGCCGCGGTTGTTCAAATGCCGCTGAGAGGAGCGCAAATGCAGACATACTGCGTTGTCGCTCTCCTCTTTCCAGGCATTTAACGCCACCTGTTCGACCAGTTTTGGTAGCGAAAGTTGACTCACCTGAGCCGCCCACGGGTCGCGCTCAATGGCTTCTGCCGCCAGCTTCGCCGCCAGTTCCGGCGTTTTTTCATGTTCCAGCGCTTTTTTCAGCGCCTTCGGCGTGGCGACCACTTCTTTTTGCTGCATCACTGGAGTGGTCGCCTTCCAGCGATACGCTTCTTTTTTGGCTGGCGCTTTTTCCAGCGCCGATGGCACCGGGCGCGCCTGAACGCGATCGGTGACCGAAGCCAGTCTTTCCAGCGCAGCGTTATTCACCGGCCGCGCGCGGGTAGCGGCTGCCGGTTCACTCTTTTTTGCTTTGGTTGCTCCCTGCACGCGCTGCAACTGCTGGCGCGCCGCCAGCACCTGGCTGGTGGTTTCCGGGAGCGGTACAGTCGGTGCCTGCTGCGGCGCTGATTGCGGTTGCGGCGGCACCTGTGTTGGCGTCATTACTGCCGTTGGCGCAACGGGCGCAAAGGACTGGCGTGGCACTTCTGGCTCAGGCAGAGGCATACGCGGATGGAACGCCAGCGCGCGCAGCAGCGTCATCTCAACACCCATACGGCGGTCTGGCGCATACGGTAATTCTTTGCGACCAATCAACAGCGTCTGAT
This sequence comes from Escherichia sp. E.sYA108, assembly GCF_011754335.1. Taxonomy (NCBI): domain Bacteria; kingdom Pseudomonadati; phylum Pseudomonadota; class Gammaproteobacteria; order Enterobacterales; family Enterobacteriaceae; genus Escherichia; species Escherichia sp. E.sYA108. The sequence goes on from NZ_JAAQVZ010000001.1 coordinate 3,725,644, forward strand.
AGTAAAGCTGAATATCCGTCGGCGGTATGGTGCGCGCCAGTTCACGCATCCGCAGCTCAATGGCGGCCATGTCGTTGCCAAGAGCAGCAGGCGAAAGTTGTACCATCGCGATACGATGCAACAGACCAAGCATTTCCACCAGCAACGCTTCCCACTCGATACCACGGGCAGCAGCTTCATTAATTAGCGCCATTACGCGCTCGCCGTTGGCCTCGACCATCGCTTCAACCAGCGATAACGCCTGATCGTCGTCAAGCGTACCCAGCATCGCACTGACCGCCTGGGTTGAAACCTGGCCGTCACCGCTGGCAATCGCCTGGTCGGTCAGACTTAAGGCATCTCGCAGGCTGCCTTCAGCGGCGCGTGCCAACAATTGCAGCGCCCGCGGCTCGTGAGCGATATGTTCTTCGTTGAGGATGTGCTCAAGCTGATGGCGAATTTGCTCGACATCCAGCGCCTTGAGATGAAATTGCAGACAGCGTGACAAAATCGTCACCGGCAATTTCTGCGGATCGGTCGTCGCCAGCAAAAACTTAACGTGCTCTGGCGGCTCTTCAAGGGTTTTTAACAGTGCGTTAAAGCTGTGACGCGACAGCATATGCACTTCGTCGATGAGATAAACTTTGAAACGACCACGCGCCGGAGCGTACTGAACGTTATCCAGCAGGTCGCGGGTATCTTCGACTTTAGTGCGCGAGGCGGCGTCGATTTCAATCAGATCGACAAAGCGCCCCTGCTCGATTTCACGACAGTTATCGCACACGCCGCACGGCGTCGCGGTAATGCCGGTTTCGCAGTTTAGCCCCTTCGCCAACAGTCGGGCGATAGAGGTTTTTCCGACGCCACGGGTGCCGGAAAAAAGATAAGCATGATGAATACGCCCTAACGACAAGCCGTTCGCCAGTGCGGTCAGCACATGTTCCTGGCCGACGACGTCAGCAAAGGTTTGTGGGCGCCATTTTCGGGCTAAGACCTGATAACTCATTGGCAGGCTCTGAAACGCTGGAAGGTGGATTCACGAAGGGGGAATGCTAACACAGCCCCGTCAGAACGGCGAGGCTGAATGCACATCTTGTGCTGCCCGTAGCGTGAGCAGCGCAAGACTGACGATAATTAATGGCCCGGGAACGGGACAAGGCTGTAGCTGGTAATGCCCTGTTTTTCGAGACGCTGTTCGCCGCCGAGATCGAACAGGTTGATAATGAACGCAGCGTCAGCTACTTCACCACCCAGACGACGGATCAGTTTAACGGTCGCTTCGATAGTGCCGCCGGTTGCCAGCAGATCGTCCACCACCAGAACTTTGTCGCCCGGTTTGATGGCATCAACGTGGATTTCCAGCTGATCGGTGCCGTATTCCAGGTCGTAAGTTTCACTGATGGTTTCACGCGGCAGTTTGCCCGGTTTACGGACCGGTACAAAGCCAACGCCCAGACCCAGAGCTACCGGAGCGCCAAACAAGAAGCCACGCGCTTCGGTGCCGACCACTTTGGTAATGCCCGCATTTTTGTAACGCTCAACCAGCAAGTCGATGCTGAGAGCGTAAGCTTTCGGGTCTTCCAGTAAGCTGGTGACATCGCGGAAAAGAATGCCGGGTTTTGGGTAGTCCTGAATGCTTTTGATGCTATTTTTGAGATACTCAAGCTGCTGTGCAGTCGCGGTCATAAGTGTATGCCTGCTTGTTACGGTGGTACTCACGGCGCGTTTTGAACGTATCAAAAGTAACAGTTGTTTAACCTTTGACCGCCTGCGCCTGTGCTCGAAAACGCCAGAATGTACTGGCTGTACGCAATAATTGCAACTGCGATTGTTGTGCTTCAGTGCTTTTCTTGCTTTTCATCAATCACCGGAATTCGCCACATATAAAAAAGCAAACAGGCGAGAATTACCAGCAACATGATGCGCACCCACGGCATCTGGACGAACCACAGCGAAATCGTAAACGTAATCAAAATAAGCAAAATCGCCCGTGGTTTTGCGCCGCGCGGCATCGCATGATGTTTCTGCCAGAAACGTAGATAACTGCCAAACCATGAGCGGTACAGCAACCAGGCGTGAAAGCGCGGGGAAGAACGGGCAAAGCACCAGGCCGCCAGCAGGATAAACGGCGTCGTCGGTAATACCGGTAATACCACGCCCAGCGTACCCAGCACTACCGCCAGCCAGCCAATGATGATTAAAATGATTCGTTGCATATTGAGTGTTGTCAGCTTACAGAGTGGCTACTTTAGCATAACAATTATCATTTTCATTGAGGTCTTATCGTGAAAACCACCCTGCTACTGGAAAAACTGGAAGGACAGCTCGCCACGCTGCGTCAGCGTTGTGCCCCGGTAGCGCAATTTGCCACGCTAAGTGCCCGTTTTGACAGGCACCTTTTTCAGACCCGTGCGACAACACTACAGGCTTGTCTCGATGAGGCGGGCGATAACCTGGCTGCGCTTCGTCATGCGGTTGAGCAGCAACAGCTGCCGCAAGTCGCCTGGCTGGCAGAACATCTGGCGGCGCAACTGGAGGCTATAGCGCGTGAAGCCACAGCCTGGTCGCTACGCGAGTGGGATAGCGCACCACCGAAAATTGCCCGCTGGCAGCGTAAACGTATTCAGCATCAGGATTTTGAGCGGCGGCTACGTGAGATGGTTGCCGAACGTAGAGCCCGTCTGGCGCGAGCGACCGCTCTCGTGGAACAGCAGACGCTGCATCGTGAAGTGGAAGCCTATGAAGCGCGCCTGGCACGCTGCCGCCATGCGCTGGAAAAAATCGAAAACAGGTTAGCGCGTTTAACCCGCTAGCAATGGAGAGAGTATGTCACTGGAAAATGCCCCTGACGATGTCAAACTGGCCGTCGATTTGATTGTGCTACTGGAAGAAAATCAGATCCCAGCCCGCACCGTGCTGCGCGCGCTGGATATTGTAAAACGCGATTATGAAAAGAAATTAACGCGCGATGATGAGGCGGAAAAGTGAGAAATAAATGGGGCCGCTAAATGTCCCCTAAGATTGTGGGCAAACGCAAAACTGCCTGATGCGCTACGCTTATCAGGCCTACACCGCTCCTGCAATATATTGAATTCTTGCGGTTTCGTAGGCCGGATAAGGCGGTCACGCCGCATCCGGCATGAACAACGCGCACTTTGTTAGTAATCTCGGGGCAACTAAATGTCGCCCCCTTTGGTTATTACCCTACCGCTGGCGTCGGATCGTCGCCTTTGTAGTCGCGTTTCACTTCCGTCACTTCATCGCCCCTCTCGTTGTGCAGATGCACTTCAAGCTGGTTAAAGGCAATGTTGATGTCGTTTTCACGGCACAGCTGATCGATAGTACGGTTCAGCTCATCGACAGTACGGCTACGGTCACGCAGTTCACGCACATACAGACGCAGCTCATGATCCAACGTGCTGGCACCAAACGCCGTAAAGAAGACTTCCGGCATTGGTTCGTGCATCACCCTTGGGTGCTCAGTCGCCGCCTTCAGTAACACTTTACGCACTTTTTCCAGATCGGAGCCATAGGCCACGCCGAGACGGATCACCAGACGCGTAGTCGTGTCAGTCAACGACCAGTTGATCAGACGCTCGGTAACAAACGCTTTGTTCGGGATAATCACTTCTTTGCGATCGAAATCGGTAATCGTTGTCGCACGAATACGGATCTTGCTGACCGTACCCGAGAAGCTACCAATGGTTACCGTGTCGCCTATGCGCACCGGACGTTCGAACAGAATGATCAAACCGGAAACGAAGTTACCGAAGATCTCTTGTAAACCAAAACCAAGACCTACGGATAATGCTGCCGCCAGCCACTGGAGTTTATCCCACGAGACGCCCAGCGATCCGAACACCGTCATCGCACCAACGGCAATAATGATGTAGTTAAGGATAGTAGTAATGGCATACGACGCGCCCTGGCGCATATTCAGTCGCGAGAGCACCAGCACTTCCAGCAAACCAGGCAGGTTGCGAATCAACGCCCAGGCCACCATTGAGGCGATAATCGCAAACAACAGACTGCCCATGGTGACGTTTTTCACCACCGCAGCACCAGCTTCAGTAGCGTTGTAATGCCAGAGCGTAATGCTGTCGAGATAGCTGAACACGGTGATCAAATCAGACCAAATTGCCCAGAACATGACACCGAACAGCGCAAACATCAGCAACATGGTAATACGCAGCGTCTGCTGGTTAACCTGCTCCAGCGCAATGGTGGGTTCTTCCGGCGGTTCGGCACCTTCTGCGCCCTCTTTCACCAGATTCTGCCGACGCGCCAGTGCACGACGCCAGGCGATACGCCGCGCCGCTACGCTTAAGCCGCGCAATACCGTCTGGTACAGCAGGTTCCAGATGATCACCAAATAAACGGTTTCAATCCAACGCCCGGAGAGGCGCAGCGTGGTGTAGAAGTAACCCGTGGCGGTCAGCACCATCAACGCAATCGGGATAATCGACAGCACGGTAATGGTGACCAGTCGCATGGTGTGCGACTCTTTATCACGCCAGCTTTCGCGGCACATCGGCCACACCAGGAAGGCAATCAGCAGCAGGTTGAAGAAAATCATCGCCTGCCCCAGCACATCATCCATCAGATGCAGCGGGGAGAGTTCTGCCACCACAGACCAGAAATGGATCGGCAGCAACGCGAGGCTGATGCGGACAATTTGCCGACGCCAGTGGCTGGTCTGCTGTTCCGGCATACCAAAGTGACGCACGGCAACACCATTTTTCTCCAGCACTTTCCAGCACAGGCCAAATACCAGCCAGAAAATCGCCAGTTTTTTGCTGAACGACCACAATAACTCGCTGATATTGAGCTGCATAGTCAGCAGAATCAGGCCGACAGCGAGAATAATCAGGCACACCGGCAGTGCGCGGATCAGGTCGATAAGGATCGCTTTTGGTGTGTTGAGCTGGCTGTCGTTACGCAGGGAACCCACAGCGGAAGCCAGTTTTTGTTGATACGCTTTCAGCCAGCCCAGACGCCAGTGGATCAGCCCGGCAATCAACAGCAGCGGCAAACCAGCGAGGAAGGCGATGAATACGGCGGGCCAGGCTTTTTCCCAGTTCACCGTGATTTTCATCGACTTAAATTCATCTTTCAGCGTTTGCGGGAACGCTTTAATCCAGTCCCAGTCCATCGGGCGGTTACTGTTCACCCAAAAAATTTGCTGCGTCAGGATGGATTTCAGGTTTTTCGACACACTCATTAACTGCTGCTGGTTGATTTGCAGGTTAATGGCCATCATCAGCTGGTTACCCAACTGTTTGTTAAGCTGATCCAGCAATTCGCGACGCATATCAACTACTTGCAATAATGCATCGTGAACTTCGCTGTTGACTTCGTTGGTGTGACCTTCTTCCAGTTTGCTGACGAACGCATCGCTCTGGAACAGCGCGTCACGCTGCTGGTTGACTTCAAACTGTTCGAGACGCAAATCCGCGATGCGGTTGGTCATGTTTTCCAGTTCATCTGCCGAGGGGAGTGTTTGTTGTTGCTGGTACAGGATACGTGACAACAGCAGACTGCCCTTCAGAACGGCAATCTGCTCCTTAATATTACGTTCCGATTGCAGCGCACGCTCCAGCCAGTTTTTGACTTTAATGTTTTGCTGCATCAACTGATTACCGTTTTCAGTCGCGGTAATCAGACGCTGACTTAACTGCTGGTTAATTTCCAGTTCCTGCTTCACCAGCGGATTAGCCTGAATACGCGCGGCTTCATCCGGGGAGACAGCTTCCTGCGCCGTTTTTTCGGTTAAAGTCAGGCGCTTGCTGTTTACCGCTTCTTGCAACAGTTGTAACTGGTGCTCCAGACGGGCGCTGTTCGCCGTCACGTAATCACGCTGCTTTTGCAAGGTATCCTGCAAGACAGTGTTCCCTTCCAGGCTTTTACGCTGCTGGTCAATCTCGGCATTCAGCAAAGCCTGCTGGACCTGCATTAACACTTTCTGGCTGGGACGTAAGGCAGTCTCGCCGACATCAGTCCCATCCAGACGACTGCGAATTTGTTGCAGCTGCTGCGAAGCGTTATACATCGCATTTTGTACGCGTTCGGGCTGCGTCTGTAGCGAAACCAGTTGGCTGTTATAAGAGGCCAGATCATTTTGTGCGTTTTGCAAATCGTCCAGCGCCTGGGCAACGCGAGTTTCCAGCTGGCGCAACGAAAGCGTGCTCAGAATTTTGCGCGTTTCTTCGTCGTTATCGACATCACTAAGTGCTGTTAACGCCGCTGTCGCCTGGCGCATTTTTTCCGGCGCTTCAGCGACTTTTTGCCGTAGCTGAACTGTCTCTTCTTTTACGCGATCGATTTTATCGAGGGTGGCTAATGTATCTGTCAGATCCTGCTGCACCAGTTTGTCCTGAGCAGAAAGATCTTTTTGTTTATTCAGTGAGTCAAGTTGTGCCTGCAGGTCCGCTTTTGTCGGTAAATCACCATTCGATGACGCCCGTGCAAACGCCGTGTTCTGGCATAACAAGACAAAAACAAAAGCAATAAATGCTGAAAAAACAAAATGCCGTGATCGTTTGTAATACTGGAACATAGTCATGATGAATGAAGGTTTCTGAACCTGAAGAACGACCTGAAAAAGTCAAACCGCAAGAATATCACGACGCAGTGAACCAGAATAGCAACGACGAAAATGTCCAGGAAAATTCCTGGAGTCAGATTCAGGGTTATTCGTTAGTGGCAGGGTTACGAAGCGTGGGGCACAGGAGATACATCTCCAGTAAGATGGCGACGTAATCGCGGGCTTCTTTTTTAAGATCAAAAGATTGCGGGGCAAAGAGCCAGTTTTCCATCAGGCCGGAAATATAGCCGCGCATAATAATTGCTGCGCGACGCGTCATTAAATCCGCAGGCAACATTTTCGCTTCAATACAATGTTTTAACGTTTGTTCTATACGGTCATAACTTTCCAGACAGAGATTACGTTGTGCCTGTTGCACAACAGCCATTTCTCCGACAAATTCGCATTTGTGGAATATAATCTCCATCAATAATCGACGCCGTTCTTCTGTCACCGTGGACTCAAGAACATGAATTAATATCTCTCTTAATACTGAGAGTGGATCGCCAGGGAATTTTGCCTGATACTCAAGCTCGAGTTCACCAATATTGGATTCTGACAGTTCCCAGATCTCACTGAACAAATCCGACTTGTCTTTAAAATGCCAGTAGATTGCACCGCGCGTAACGCCAGCTGCTTTTGCAATCTCACCCAGCGAGGTGGATGATACCCCCTGCTGTGAGAAAAGACGTAGAGCCACATCGAGGATGTGTTGGCGCGTTTCTTGCGCTTCTTGTTTGGTTTTTCGTGCCATATGTTCGTGAATTTACAGGCGTTAGATTTACATACATTTGTGAATGTATGTACCATAGCACGACGATAATATAAACGCAGCAATGGGTTTATTAACTTTTGACCATTGACCAATTTGAAATCGGACACTCGAGGTTTACATATGAACAAAAACAGAGGGTTTACGCCTCTGGCGGTCGTTCTGATGCTCTCAGGCAGCTTAGCCCTAACAGGATGTGACGACAAACAGGCCCAACAAGGTGGCCAGCAGATGCCCGCCGTTGGCGTAGTAACAGTCAAAACTGAACCTCTGCAGATCACAACCGAGCTTCCGGGTCGCACCAGTGCCTACCGGATCGCAGAAGTTCGTCCTCAAGTTAGCGGGATTATCCTGAAGCGTAATTTCAAAGAAGGTAGCGACATCGAAGCAGGTGTCTCTCTCTATCAGATTGATCCTGCGACCTATCAGGCGGCATACGACAGTGCGAAAGGTGATCTGGCGAAAGCCCAGGCTGCAGCCAATATCGCGCAATTGACGGTGAATCGTTATCAGAAATTGCTCGGTACTCAGTACATCAGTAAGCAAGAGTACGATCAGGCTCTGGCTGATGCGCAACAGGCGAATGCTGCGGTAACTGCGGCGAAAGCTGCCGTTGAAACTGCGCGAATCAATCTGGCTTACACCAAAGTTACCTCTCCGATTAGTGGTCGCATTGGTAAGTCAAACGTGACGGAAGGCGCATTGGTACAGAACGGTCAGGCGACTGCGCTGGCAACCGTGCAGCAACTTGATCCGATCTACGTTGATGTGACCCAGTCCAGCAACGACTTCCTGCGCCTGAAACAGGAACTGGCGAATGGCACGCTGAAACAAGAGAACGGCAAAGCCAAAGTGTCGCTGATCACCAGTGACGGCATTAAGTTCCCGCAGGACGGTACGCTGGAATTCTCTGACGTTACCGTTGATCAGACCACTGGGTCTATCACCCTACGCGCTATCTTCCCGAACCCGGATCACACTCTGCTGCCGGGTATGTTCGTGCGTGCACGTCTGGAAGAAGGGCTTAATCCAAACGCTATTTTAGTCCCGCAACAGGGCGTAACCCGTACGCCGCGTGGCGATGCCACCGTACTGGTGGTTGGCGCGGATGACAAAGTGGAAACCCGTCCGATCGTTGCAAGCCAGGCTATCGGCGATAAGTGGCTGGTGACAGAAGGTCTGAAAGCAGGCGATCGCGTAGTAATAAGTGGGCTGCAGAAAGTGCGTCCTGGTGTCCAGGTAAAAGCACAAGAAGTTACCGCTGATAATAACCAGCAAGCCGCAAGCGGTGCTCAGCCTGAACAGTCCAAGTCTTAACTTAAACAGGAGCCGTTAAGACATGCCTAATTTCTTTATCGATCGCCCGATTTTTGCGTGGGTGATCGCCATTATCATCATGTTGGCAGGGGGGCTGGCGATCCTCAAACTGCCGGTGGCGCAATATCCTACGATTGCACCGCCGGCAGTAACGATCTCCGCCTCCTACCCTGGCGCTGATGCGAAAACAGTGCAGGACACGGTGACACAGGTTATCGAACAGAATATGAACGGTATCGATAACCTGATGTACATGTCCTCTAACAGTGACTCCACGGGTACCGTGCAGATCACCCTGACCTTTGAGTCTGGTACTGATGCGGATATCGCGCAGGTTCAGGTGCAGAACAAACTGCAGCTGGCGATGCCGTTGCTGCCGCAAGAAGTTCAGCAGCAAGGGGTGAGCGTTGAGAAATCATCCAGCAGCTTCCTGATGGTTGTCGGGGTTATCAACACCGATGGCACTATGACGCAGGAGGATATCTCTGACTACGTGGCAGCGAATATGAAAGATGCCATCAGCCGTACGTCGGGCGTGGGTGACGTTCAGTTGTTCGGTTCACAGTACGCGATGCGTATCTGGATGAACCCGAATGAACTGAACAAATTCCAGCTAACGCCGGTTGATGTCATTACCGCCATCAAAGCACAGAACGCTCAGGTTGCAGCTGGTCAGCTCGGTGGTACGCCGCCGGTGAAAGGCCAACAGCTTAACGCCTCTATTATTGCTCAGACGCGTCTGACCTCTACTGAAGAGTTCGGCAAAATCCTGCTGAAAGTGAATCAGGATGGTTCCCGCGTGCTACTGCGTGATGTGGCGAAAATTGAGCTGGGTGGTGAGAACTACGACATCATCGCAGAGTTTAACGGCCAACCGGCTTCCGGTCTGGGGATCAAGCTGGCGACCGGTGCGAACGCGCTGGATACCGCTGCGGCAATCCGTGCTGAACTGGCGAAGATGGAACCGTTCTTCCCGTCGGGTCTGAAAATTGTTTACCCGTATGACACCACACCGTTCGTGAAAATCTCTATTCACGAAGTGGTTAAAACGCTGGTCGAAGCGATCATCCTCGTGTTCCTGGTAATGTATCTGTTCTTGCAGAACTTCCGCGCGACGTTGATTCCGACCATTGCCGTACCGGTGGTATTGCTCGGGACCTTTGCCGTCCTTGCCGCCTTTGGCTTCTCGATAAACACGCTAACAATGTTCGGGATGGTGCTCGCCATCGGCCTGTTGGTGGATGACGCCATCGTTGTGGTAGAAAACGTTGAGCGTGTGATGGCGGAAGAAGGTTTGCCGCCAAAAGAAGCCACCCGTAAGTCGATGGGGCAGATTCAGGGCGCTCTGGTCGGTATCGCGATGGTACTGTCGGCGGTATTCGTACCGATGGCCTTCTTTGGCGGTTCTACTGGTGCTATCTATCGTCAGTTCTCTATTACCATTGTTTCAGCAATGGCGCTGTCGGTACTGGTGGCGTTGATCCTGACTCCGGCTCTTTGTGCCACCATGCTGAAACCGATTGCCAAAGGCGATCACGGGGAAGGTAAAAAAGGCTTCTTCGGCTGGTTTAACCGCATGTTCGAGAAGAGCACGCACCACTACACCGACAGCGTAGGCGGTATTCTGCGCAGTACGGGGCGTTACCTGGTGCTGTATCTGATCATCGTGGTCGGTATGGCCTATCTGTTCGTGCGTCTGCCAAGCTCCTTCTTGCCAGATGAGGACCAGGGCGTATTTATGACCATGGTTCAGCTGCCAGCAGGTGCAACGCAGGAACGTACGCAGAAAGTGCTCAATGAGGTAACGAATTACTATCTGACCAAAGAAAAGAACAACGTTGAGTCGGTGTTCGCCGTTAACGGCTTCGGCTTTGCGGGACGTGGTCAGAATACCGGTATTGCGTTCGTTTCCTTGAAGGACTGGGCCGATCGTCCGGGCGAAGAAAACAAAGTTGAAGCGATTACCATGCGTGCAACACGTGCTTTCTCGCAAATCAAAGATGCGATGGTTTTCGCCTTTAACCTGCCCGCAATCGTGGAACTGGGTACCGCAACCGGCTTTGACTTTGAGCTGATTGACCAGGCAGGCCTTGGTCACGAAAAACTGACTCAGGCGCGTAACCAGTTGCTTGCAGAAGCAGCGAAGCACCCTGATATGTTGACCAGCGTACGTCCAAACGGTCTGGAAGATACCCCGCAGTTTAAGATTGATATCGACCAGGAAAAAGCGCAGGCGCTGGGTGTTTCTATCAACGACATTAACACCACTCTGGGCGCTGCATGGGGCGGTAGCTATGTGAACGACTTTATCGACCGCGGTCGTGTGAAGAAAGTTTACGTCATGTCAGAAGCGAAATACCGTATGCTGCCGGATGATATCGGCGACTGGTATGTTCGTGCTGCTGATGGTCAGATGGTGCCGTTCTCGGCGTTCTCCTCTTCTCGTTGGGAGTACGGTTCGCCGCGTCTGGAACGTTACAACGGCCTGCCATCTATGGAAATCTTAGGCCAGGCGGCACCGGGTAAAAGTACCGGTGAAGCAATGGAGCTGATGGAACAACTGGCGAGCAAACTGCCTACCGGTGTTGGCTATGACTGGACGGGAATGTCCTATCAGGAACGTCTCTCCGGCAACCAGGCACCTTCACTGTACGCGATTTCGTTGATTGTCGTGTTCCTGTGTCTGGCTGCGCTGTACGAGAGCTGGTCGATTCCGTTCTCCGTTATGCTAGTCGTTCCGCTGGGGGTTATCGGTGCGTTGCTGGCTGCCACCTTCCGTGGCCTGACCAATGACGTTTACTTCCAGGTAGGCCTGCTCACAACCATTGGTTTGTCGGCGAAGAACGCGATACTTATCGTCGAATTCGCCAAAGACTTGATGGATAAAGAAGGTAAAGGTCTGATTGAAGCGACGCTTGATGCGGTGCGGATGCGTTTACGCCCAATCCTGATGACCTCGTTGGCGTTTATCCTCGGCGTTATGCCGCTGGTTATCAGTACTGGTGCTGGTTCCGGCGCGCAGAACGCAGTAGGTACCGGTGTAATGGGCGGGATGGTGACCGCAACGGTACTGGCAATCTTCTTCGTTCCGGTATTCTTTGTGGTGGTTCGCCGCCGCTTTAGCCGCAAGAATGAAGATATCGAGCACAGCCATACTGTCGATCATCATTGATACAACGTGTAATCACTAAGGCCGCGCAAGCGGCCTTTTTTATGCATAACCTACGAACATTAAGGAGTATTGAACCACCAACTCAGGATCTCATACGAAAACCAGTATTAACCACGTATAAAATTCATAAAAAATACTGATTGTTAGTTAATTTATATTAAGTAGCGCTAATAGATTTAATAATCCATAACCATTTAGAGGCTATTCTTAATTATTTGCGGTAATTCTTTATTCATTCCTCGGTTATTACGTCATATTCAGAGCAATCCTGGTATTAGTGTCACCAATTTCTTCTGGCGATAATTCTGAAATGTTATGAACAGTTCGAGCAAACTGCTTTTACCTGCTGCGGGTTGGTGCTAGCATGAAAAAGTGAGTCCTGTCCCGCTTCCTTCCTAATTGTAATTTTTCGTAATAATGCGATGAAAACCTACAAAGAGTGGCTTATAGTTAAGCTAACAAACGAGAGGGCAAGTCCAGGTCAGTAAGTTTTTTCCATCCCGAAAGGTGTCCGTTAGTTCAACCGCTAAGAAGGGGACGCGTTATGGATGAATACTCACCCAAAAGACATGATATCGCACAGCTTAAGTTTCTCTGTGAAACCCTGTATCATGACTGCCTTGCAAACCTTGAAGAAAGCAATCATGGCTGGGTTAACGACCCAACCTCGGCGATCAACCTCCAGTTGAATGAACTGATTGAGCATATTGCGACCTTCGCACTTAATTACAAAATTAAGTATAATGAAGACAATAAGCTCATTGAGCAGATCGACGAATATCTGGATGACACCTTTATGTTGTTCAGTAGTTATGGTATTAATATGCAGGATCTTCAGAAATGGCGGAAGTCAGGTAATCGACTATTCCGTTGTTTTGTCAATGCGACGAAAGAGAATCCTGCGAGTTTATCTTGTTAGAATTATTACAACCATGGGTAGAAGTATGTCCGAAAAACCTTTAACGAAAACCGATTATTTAATGCGTTTACGTCGTTGCCAGACAATTGACACGCTGGAGCGTGTTATCGAGAAAAATAAATACGAATTATCAGATAATGAACTGGCGGTATTTTACTCAGCCGCAGATCACCGCCTCGCCGAATTGACCATGAATAAACTGTACGACAAGATCCCTTCCTCAGTATGGAAATTTATTCGCTAATAAATAACTCACTTTCGGAGCTATAACTGGCTGTTTATTAAGAATTTTGCACTTTTTTCGCCATGAAGACATACCCTATGTGATCTTCATCACACAGATGTAATGGGAACGTTCTCTTCACTGACTTTTCGTCTTACTGTGTTGCCGCATTTTCAGCAACCGGAAGTCAGTAATGAGCACAGAAAAAGAAAAGATGATTGCTGGTGAGTTGTATCACTCGGCAGATGAGGCGTTATCTCGCGATCGCCTGCGAGCTCGTCGGCTTATTCACCGATACAATCATTCCCTGGCGGAAGAGCACACATTACGCCAGCAAATTCTTGCTGATTTATTCGGTCAGGTGACAGAGGCTTATATTGAGCCAACGTTTCGCTGTGACTATGGCTATAACATTTTTCTCGGCAATAATTTTTTCGCCAACTTCGATTGCGTGATGCTTGATGTCTGCCCTATTCGCATTGGTGATAACTGTATGTTGGCACCAGGCGTTCATATCTACACGGCAACACATCCCATCGACCCTGTAGCACGTAATAGCGGTGCTGAACTGGGGAAACCCGTCACCATCGGTAATAACGTCTGGATTGGCGGACGTGCAGTCATTAACCCTGGTGTGACCATTGGTGATAACGTCGTGGTAGCCTCAGGTGCAGTTGTCACAAAAGATGTCCCGGACAACGTTGTCGTGGGCGGTAATCCAGCCAGAATCATTAAAAAATTGTAACCAGCTTTTCTCAACTGTTATGCAAAATCGTGGCAAATCTGTTACTTCCCCTCTACTATTCCCACGTTAAAATAGGGTGTTCCCTGGAAAGTTGCAGATATCACGAAGGCAAACGATGACCGAAATACAACGCCTGCTGACCGAAACGATTGAGTCTCTGAATACCCGCGAAAAACGCGACAACAAACCCCGCTTTAGTATCAGTTTTATCCGTAAACATCCGGGGCTGTTTATCGGTATGTACGTTGCTTTTTTTGCCACCCTGGCGGTGATGTTGCAGTCCGAAACGCTTTCAGGCTCTGTCTGGCTACTGGTTGTATTATTTATCCTGCTTAATGGTTTCTTCTTTTTCGATGTCTACCCACGCTACCGCTATGAAGATATCGACGTGCTGGATTTCCGCGTTTGCTATAACGGCGAATGGTACAACACGCGCTTTGTACCTGCCGCGCTGGTTGAAGCCATCTTGAACTCTCCGCGTGTCACGGATGTTCATAAAGAACAACTGCAAAAAATGATCGTCCGTAAAGGTGAACTATCTTTTTACGATATTTTTACCCTCGCTCGCGCCGAATCAACATCTTAAGTTAGGGGTACATACCAGGCGTAAAGCTCTACGCCTGGTCAAATGACAACGATCGCTTCCACCCATCACTTCAGGAAATACCAGCTCTACCTCCTTATCTCCTGCCAGCCTTTTTCCACAATCAGATATACTTTCCCTACACTGTGTTAATAAGGATATGCTGGTGAGAACACGACATCTGGTCAGCCTTATTTCGGGAGTACTGATTCTTTCAGTATTGCTGCCTGTCGGCTTAAGCATCTGGCTGGCCCATCAGCAGGTAGAAACATCATTTATTGAAGAGCTGAATACGTATTCCTCCCGCGTCGCTATTCGGGCCAATAAGGTGGCGACACAAGGGAAAGATGCGCTGCAAGAGCTGGAAAGATGGCAAGGCGCTGCCTGTAGCGAAGCCCATCTCATGGAAATGCGTCGGGTATCTTACAGTTATCGCTATATTCAGGAAGTGGTTTATATCGATAACAACGTTCCCCAGTGTTCGTCTCTGGAGCATGAAAGCCCGCCCGATACCTTCCCCGAGCCAGGTAAAATTTCGAAAGATGGTTATCGTGTCTGGTTAACATCGCATAGCGATTTAGGCATTATCCGTTATATGGTCGCCATGGGAACGGCACATTATGTCGTCATGATCGACCCTGCTTCCTTTATTGATGTCATTCCCTATAGCTCATGGCAAATTGATGCCGCCATTATTGGCAATGCCCATAACGTTGTCATAACCAGCAGCGATAAAATTGCTCAGGGAATTATTACCAGGCTACAAAAAACACCCGGTGAGCATATCGAAAATAATGGAATCATTTACGATATCCTGCCCTTACCGGAGATGAATATTTCGATCATCACCTGGGCTTCAACGAAAATGTTGCAGAAAGGCTGGCATCGGCAAGTCTTTATTTGGTTACCGCTCGGGTTGGTGATTGGCCTGCTGGCAGCGATGTTTGTGCTGCGTATTTTGCGCCGTATCCAGTCACCGCATCATCGGCTGCAGGATGCTATCGAAAATCGTGATATTTGCGTGCACTATCAGCCGATTGTCTCCTTAGCCAATGGCAAAATTGTCGGTGCTGAGGCACTGGCGCGCTGGCCGCAGACAGACGGTAGTTGGTTGTCACCAGATAGTTTTATTCCGCTGGCACAGCAAACGGGCCTTTCTGAGCCATTGACGCTACTGATTATAAGAAGCGTCTTTGAAGATATGGGCGACTGGCTGCGTCAGCATCCTCAGCAGCATATTTCGATCAATCTTGAATCCACCGTGCTCACCTCGGAAAAAATCCCGCAATTGCTGCGTGAAATGATCAATCACTATCAGGTTAATCCCAGACAGATCGCGCTTGAACTCACTGAACGCGAGTTTGCCGATCCGAAAACCAGCGCCCCGATAATTTCTCGCTACCGGGAGGCGGGCCATG
The DNA here is from genome assembly GCF_011754335.1 of Escherichia sp. E.sYA108. Classification (NCBI taxonomy): domain Bacteria; kingdom Pseudomonadati; phylum Pseudomonadota; class Gammaproteobacteria; order Enterobacterales; family Enterobacteriaceae; genus Escherichia; species Escherichia sp. E.sYA108. The sequence goes on from NZ_JAAQVZ010000001.1 coordinate 3,741,355, forward strand.
AAATTTATCTCGATGATTTTGGTACAGGGTATTCAAGTTTAAGCTATTTACAGGATCTGGATGTCGACATTCTGAAGATCGATAAATCTTTCGTTGATGCGCTGGAATATAAAAATGTCACGCCGCATATCATCGAAATGGCAAAAACACTGAAACTGAAAATGGTTGCGGAGGGAATCGAAACCAGTAAACAAGAAGAGTGGCTACGCCAGCATGGCGTGCACTACGGTCAGGGCTGGCTCTACAGCAAGGCATTACCGAAAGAGGATTTCTTACGCTGGGCCGAGCAACATTTGTGAATTTTAGGGCTGACGGCACGCCGCACAGCCCGTCACGCTACCTACTCGTCGATGATTGATTCGAATCCACCATAGATCATTCGCTTGCCGTCAAACGGCATGGACTCGCCGAACTCTTTCATCCGTGGGTCCGACATCATCTTTTGATTAGCAGCGTCGCGGACCTCTTTTGAAGGGTATTCAATCCAGCTAAAGACAACTTCTTCATTCTCTTCCGCTTTCACCGCCATACGAAAATCGGTCACTTTACCATCCGGTACATCGCTGGCCCAGCATTCGACAATACGAAGCGCACCGAACTCTTTAAATAATGGCGCGGCCTTAGCGGCCATTTCCCGATAGGCATCCTTTTTATCGGCAGGAACGGCAACAACAAAACCATCAACATACTTCATCAGACATACCTCCGAAGCGTACTGCGCAGCCAGACAATTCTTGCGACGTCAGTTGTGGTTAAAGTTTAGCCATGTTGGGATTTTTTGACGAAACGGTGGGAGGCAGAAATGGGTGGGGGCCCTGCCAGCTACATCCCGGCACACGCGTCATCTGCCTTGGCTGCTTCCTTCCGGACCTGACCTGGTAAACAGAGTAGCGTTGCGGGAGAACCAACAGAGCCCCCATTGAGAGCGTTGAGAACCAACGCGCAGGCGCATTATCACTGCTGCCCCGGCTAATTGCAACCCATTGCGTGCCAGATGCTGGTTTCTTGCGCAATGCGGCTTCACTCGGGCGTTTTTCCAGATTATGCTGAAAAATTACCTCAGGAAGAAAAGATGGAAAAAGAAGATTCATTTCCCCAGCGCGTCTGGCAAATCGTAGCCGCTATTCCCGAAGGCTATGTCACCACTTACGGTGATGTGGCGAAACTGGCGGGATCGCCGCGCGCCGCGCGCCAGGTAGGCGGTGTGTTAAAGCGTCTCCCCGAAGGCAGCACCTTGCCATGGCACCGGGTGGTTAATCGCCACGGCACCATTTCACTGACCGGACCGGATTTACAGCGTCAGCGACAGGCATTACTGGCAGAAGGTGTGATGGTGTCGGGAAGCGGGCAAATCGACTTGCAGCTTTATCGCTGGAACTACTAACCCTCTCCGGGCGGAGAGGGTTAACTTCGCTTAATATTGCGTTGGAGCTGGAACTGCCGAAGACGGATTCACCTGGGTTGGTGAAGTTGAAGGTACGGTAGTCGTTGCGCCACCGCTAGCCTGAACCGGCACGGCGGTTTGCTGCACCGGCACCAATGTCAGGTCGGCTTTAGTTCCGCCCTGGTTGATCACCGGCTGAACGGTATCGGTAATAAATACCAGTTTGTCATTCACGGTAATCGCCGCACTCAACAGAATACGCGCGTTCGGCTGAACATCTGCCGGGTTAAATGGCAGAACAAAGCTGAATGGTGACTGTTTACCTTCGGTACGCACCGCTTTCTGCGCCAGCACTTTCGACGGCGCATCGGCTAACGACGCGTCAGAAAGTGTCACGGTCAGCACGGCATCAGGCGGCAGTGCGACTTTCTGACGGATCCAAACGGTACCGGAGACATTCGGTTGCTGGATAGCAGGTTGTTGTGTTGCTGAAATAGACGTATTTGCAGCCGGTGCTGGCGTCTGAATATCCGCGCTTTTATCTGCGCAAGCCGCCAACGCAATCGCAACCGCTAAACCACTGGCCATGTGCACGAGTTTCATTCACTTCTCCTTATTATCAATGCACCAGCGGGCTAACTTTCCTCGCCGGAAGAGTGGTTAACAAAATAGTAACGTCAACAAGTGTGGCACACATCACGCATTTCTGCCTGTAATTAGCCCGTAATTCAGACCATTGCACCCATCGGACCAGTGGCAAATTTGCGTTATACTCAACTCACTTTGGCTTGCTGCGGCAGCTTTGTTACTGGAGAGTTATATGAGTCAGGCGCTAAAAAATTTACTGACATTGTTAAATCTGGAAAAAATTGAGGAAGGACTCTTTCGCGGCCAGAGTGAAGATTTAGGTTTACGCCAGGTATTTGGCGGCCAGGTCGTGGGTCAGGCCTTGTATGCTGCAAAAGAGACCGTCCCTGACGAGCGGCTGGTACATTCTTTTCACAGCTACTTTCTTCGCCCTGGCGATAGTAAGAAGCCGATTATTTATGATGTCGAAACGCTGCGTGACGGTAACAGCTTCAGCGCCCGCCGGGTTTCTGCTATTCAAAACGGCAAACCGATTTTTTATATGACTGCCTCTTTCCAGGCACCAGAAGCGGGTTTCGAACATCAAAAAACAATGCCGTCCGCGCCAGCGCCTGATGGCCTGCCTTCAGAAACGCAAATCGCCCAATCGCTGGCGCACCTGCTGCCGCCAGTGCTGAAAGATAAATTCATCAGCGATCGTCCGCTTGAAGTCCGTCCGGTGGAGTTTCATAACCCACTGAAAGGGCACGTCGCAGAACCGCATCGTCAGGTGTGGATCCGCGCAAATGGTAGCGTGCCGGATGATCTGCGCGTTCATCAGTATCTGCTCGGTTATGCTTCTGATCTTAATTTCCTGCCGGTAGCTCTACAGCCGCACGGCATCGGTTTTCTCGAACCGGGGATTCAGATTGCCACCATTGACCATTCCATGTGGTTCCATCGCCCGTTTAATTTGAATGAATGGCTGCTGTATAGCGTGGAAAGCACCTCGGCGTCCAGCGCACGCGGCTTTGTGCGCGGTGAGTTTTATACCCAGGACGGCGTGCTGGTTGCCTCGACCGTTCAGGAAGGGGTGATGCGTAATCACAATTAAAAAAATAGCCGGAGGTGAAAACCGTCCGGCTGTTTTTTGCAGTGCTTGTTACGCGTTATAGGCATTCTCGCCGTGGCTGTTGACGTCCAGCCCTTCTCGCTCCTGCTCTTCCGGTACACGCAGACCAACCGTCAGATCCGCCAGTTTGTAGCCGATAAATGCCACCACACCAGACCAGACAATCGTAATGGCGATGCTTTCCAGCTGTACCAGCAACTGATGGCCCATCGTCACACCTTCAGCGAAGCCCACACCGCCCAGCGAGCTGGCGGCAAAAATCCCGGTCATGATACAGCCGACAATACCACAAACGCCGTGCACACCGAAGACATCGCAGGGATCATCCACCCGCAGCAAGCGTTTGAGCATGGTAACGCCCCACAAGCCCGCCAGACCAGCTACCACGCCGATAATCAACGCGCCGCCAACCCCAATGTAACCACAGGCTGGCGTCACGCCGACCAGACCGGCAATCGCGCCAGAACACGCTCCCAGCAGTGAAGGCTTACCACGCAGCGCCCATTCACCGAAGATCCAGCCAAGAATTGCCGCCGCAGTTGCGACCACAGTATTCACAAATGCCAGTGCCGCGATTTCATTCGCCGTGCCCGCTGACCCGGCGTTAAAGCCAAACCAACCGATATAGAGAATAGCAGTCCCGGTGAAGACCATCGGCAGGTTGTGCGGTTTAAACGCCTCTTTACCGAAGCCCACGCGTTTGCCTATCAGATACGCGCCCACCAGACCGGCGATTGCGGCGTTAATATGCACCACCGTGCCACCCGCGAAATCCAGTGCCCCGTGAGAAGCCAGCAAACCGCCGCCCCAGACCATATGCGCAATCGGAATGTAAGAGAGCGTCAGCCATACCACCACAAAAATCAACACAGCTGAGAAGCGGATTCGTTCCGCCAGCGCCCCAACTATCAAGCCTACGGTAATGCAGGCAAACGATCCCTGAAACGCCACGTGGATATACTGATAAATGCTGCCCATCACCGCCGTCAGTTCAATGTTTTTCAGCATCAACCCGTTAATGTTGCCGAAGAAGTTGTTGCCTTCGCCAAACGCCAGCGAGTAGCCGTAAACCACCCAGAGAATACAGACCAGTGCAAACGTCACGGTCACCTGCGTCAGCATCGACAGCACGTTTTTGCCACGAATCAGCCCTCCATAAAACAGGGCAATCCCCGGAACGGTCATAAACAGCACCAGCGCAGTACAAATCATCATAAACGCATTGTCGGCTTTATCGGCCACCGCAGGTGCAGCCATTACCAGTCCCGGCAGCATCGCCAGTGAAGTAAGCCCAGTTTTTATCGTTGCTATCTTCATTTTTCGTTCCTGTTGCTGTGTGCCAGAGATTACAGCGCCGCTTCGTCGGCTTCGCCGGTACGAATACGAATGACGCGTTGCAATTCAGCGACGAAGATTTTGCCGTCGCCAATTTTTCCGGTGTAAGCCGCTTTGCTGACGATATCGATCACTTCATCGAGTTGGTCATCAGCAATCGCCACATCAATTTTTACTTTTGGCAGGAAGTTGACGCTGTATTCCGCCCCCCGGTACAGCTCGGCATGCCCTTTCTGACGCCCGAAACCTTTCACTTCGGTGACGGTCAGGCCCTGAATACCAATGGAAGATAACGCTTCACGAACGTCTTCCAGCTTGAATGGTTTGATTATCACGGTCACCAGCTTCATAGATCCCCTCCGGTCAGAATTCGGTAATGGTTCTGCTACACGAAGAAGGTATTGCAAGCGGTGTGCCAGAAATGAAAAACGAGAAAGAGAGCAGGAAGTTAAGAAGATTGAAAATGAAAACGCACTATGACAGTGCACAGTGCGTTACATTTTTGCACCAACGATGAAATATTGCGCTATTCAGGCGCTCAATGATTCCTCTTCACGCACGCTGGCTGCCAGCTCTTCGCCCGCAAGTTGCAGTTGATACATCTGCCAGTAGCGTCCCTGGGCCGCCAGCAGTTGCTGGTGAGTGCCCTGCTCCACAGCTTGCCCACGATGAAGCACCAGAATGGTGTCGGCATCAACAATAGTTGATAAGCGGTGAGCAATCACCACAAGCGTAGTATGTTCACGCACCGCCGCCAGAGCATGTTGAATCGCCTGTTCAGTACCGGAGTCAATGCTGGCTGTTGCCTCATCAAGGATCAGGATTTGCGGCGTCTCCACCAACACGCGTGCCAGTGCCAGCAGTTGCTTTTGCCCGACTGAGAGATTATTCCCCTGCTCGCCAAGCGGCGTGTAAATACCGTCGCTCATGCTACGCGCCAGCTCCGCCAGTTGCACGGTTTCCAGCGCCTGCCAGACGCGTTCTTCGGAGATATCACGCCCCAGCGTCACGTTGGCGAGGAAGGTATCCGCCAGCACCACCGGATCTTGCTGCACCATTGCCACGCCCTGGCGCAGCGCGCTGTGACTTAGCGAACTTAATGGACGACCATCAAGGCGAATCTCACCTTCCGTTAGCGGGTAATAGCCCATCAATAAACTGGCGAGGGTGCTTTTGCCACTGCCGGTATGCCCGACCAGCGCCACAAAGTTGCGCGAAGGCACAGAGAGATTAATGTTCTTTAGCACCAGATTGTCATCGCGATAAGCAAATGACACGTTATCGACTTCGATGGTGCCGCTCTGCAACGGGCGATCATCATTGCCATATTGCTGGCGCGGTCCGTCCATCAGCTCAAAAACGCGCTCACCAGCAACAACAGCCTGTTGCAGCATCGCCTGCTGCGTGGTCAGTTCGATTAAGGGTTCGTTAAGTCGCCCCAAATAACTGATGAACGCATACAACACGCCCACTTCAATGGTGCCGCTGGCGGAGAAACCAAACAGCATCAACAAGCCACAAAGAATGAGCGATGAAAACAGACTCAGCAGCGGACGCAGCAGAAAACCGTCGAGGCGCAGGGTTTGCATCCTCGCCATATAGTGTGAACGACTGGCCTCACCCATACGTTCGCCAAATCGCGCCTGCTGACGGAACTGCTGGATAACGCTCATGCCATTGATGATTTCGTTAAAGCCGTCGTTGATATCCGCCAGATAAGCGCGCACACGACGGACAATCGGCGTGCTGTAACGCTGATATATCACCATTACCACCAGCACCACCGGGAAAATCATTATCGCCACCAGCGCCATTCGCCAGTCGAGGCTGAACATCGCCACCAGCATCGCGCCCACCAGTGCGGCGCTACGCAGGACAGTTGCCACTACGGTAACGTAGAGATCGCGGATCACTTCAGTGTCATTAGTGACGCGGGAAATCACCTGCCCGACGGGTTGGGTATCAAACTCGCTTAATGGCTGGCGTAACGCAGCATCCATCACGTCGGTACGCAACTGTTGCACTACGCCTACTGCCGCCCGATTAAACAGCAGCGACTGCGCGTAATGTAGCCCGGCGGCAAACAGTTGCAGCCCAACATACGCCGCAGCCAGCCCTGCAACCACTTTCAACGGCAGGTTATTTTTCGCTACCATATTGTCGATAAAATAGCTGATAAGCAGCGGCCCACTGACTTCTGCCGCCGCCGCAACCCACATCATCAGGACCGCAATCCCCAACGGTTTACGCCACGGCGAACCGTACGCTAACAGGCGCTTGAGAGTCGGCCACAGTTGGCTAAAACTACGCATCGATGGCCTCCTCGCGAATTTCCGGAGCGTCGTCGAGCGCCGCCTCCAGTTGTTGATAGCGATACATATCGCGATACCAGCCACTTTGTTGCGCCAGCTCATCATGATTGCCACGCTGGGCGATATGTCCGTGCTGCATCACAATAATTTCACTGGCTTCCGTCAGTGCAGAAAGGCGATGGGCACTGATGATTACCGTTCTTCCCTGCCCCCACTGACGCAGGTTATGCAGGATCTGGTGCTCTGTGCGTCCGTCCACCGCTGAAAGCGCATCATCAAGGATGAGGATTTCCGCGTTGACTAATAACGCACGAGCAATGGAGATACGCTGTTTTTGCCCACCGGAAAGCATCACGCCGCGCTCGCCCACTTCTGTATCGTAACCTTGCGGTAAACGCAAAATATCGTCATGCACGCTGGCTAACCGCGCGACATGCTCAATCTCTTGCTGGGTGGCATTCGGGCAACCCAACGCGATGTTGTTCGCTACGGTGTCGGAAAAAAGGAACGGTGTCTGGCTAACTACCGCCAGGCGGCTACGCCAGCTATCGAGTTGTAACTTCGTCAGAGGAATATCATGAAAGCGGATATCCCCCTCGCTGACGTCGAAATGACGCTGAATGAGCGACAACAGGGTACTTTTGCCGGAACCAGTCGGCCCGCAAATACCTACCATCTGACCGGGTTTCAGGGCGAAATTGACGTTTTCCAGCGCAGGATGGTCAGTCTGCGGATACGTAAACTGGCGAATATTCACATCCAGTTCACCACGACCTTCTGGCACCTTATCACTACCATCAATAACGACTGGCGCTTCGGCCAGCATGGTACGAATTCGGCTATACGCCGCGCTGCCACGTTCCACAATGTTAAACATCCATGCCAGCGCCAGCATTGGCCAAATCATCAGACCTAAATACATCATAAAACTGGTGAGCTGGCCCAGCGTTAAACTGCCCTGTACCACCATCCAACTACCGCCGCCAATCGCCAGCAAGTTCGCCATACCAATCGCGATATAGATGGTCGGGTCGAAACGAGCATCAATACGCGCCACCCGCATGTTTTTTTTGCCGGTATCTTCGGCATCCGCGGCAAATAACGCCGACTGACGATCTTCCAGACCAAAGGCTTTGATCATGCGAATACTGGTGAGGCTTTCCTGGGTGCGGTCATTAAGACTGGAAAACGCCGCCTGTGCCAGCTTAAAGCGTTCATGCAAGGCATCGCCGTTGCGCTTGATCATGATCGCCATCACTGGCATCGGCAACAGGGCAAATAAGGTCAACTGCCAGCTAATTTGCGTAGACATCATAATCAACACAGCGCAGCCCATTACCAGTGAATCCACCAGCGTCAGCACCCCTTCTCCGGCGGCAAACACGACGCGATCGACGTCATTGGTCGCACGAGCCATGAGGTCACCCGTGCGATGACGCAGGTAAAACTCAGGATGCTGCCGGCTTAGCTGGCGGTAATAATCTTCACGCAGTTCAACAGCCAGTTGATAAGACGCACCAAACAGCAATACGCGCCAGACGTAACGCAGGAGATAAACCACAACGGCAATCAGCACCATGGTGGCGATCCACATCAGGATCTGCCCGGTAGTAAAGTGTTGTTCTGTCACGCCATCAACAACAATACCAACCACTTTTGGCGGAACCAGTTGCAGCATCGCGATAATGACAAGCAAGGCGACAGCCCCGAGATAGCGACGCCATTCCCGACGGAAATACCAGCTTAATTGAGCAAATAATCGCACGCGTTGTGTCCTGACTTGATTCTGGATATTTATTCGATGGGTAAAGAAGTGGTGTATTTAATCTGTTCCATCGCGAAGCTGGAAGTGACGTCCGACAGCCCCGGTACACTGTTTACCAGACGCTTATAAAACTCGTCGTAGCGTTTCATGTCGGCAACCTGGACGCGCATCAGATAATCGTATTCACCAGCCATGCGCCAGAACCCCAGCACTTCTGGCATTTCGGTAACCACCGTGACAAAGCGGCAATACCATTCGCTGCTGTGATGTTGCGTTTTTATCAGCACAAAGGCGGTCAGGCCGAGGCCTATTTTTTCCGGATCCAGCAGGGCGACTTTGCCGATAAGGATACCGTCGTCCTCCAGCCGTTTCAGACGCTTCCAGCAGGGGGTGGTTGTCAGATTAACGGCTTCAGCCAGTGCCTGCAAAGAGAGGGTGCAATCCTGCTGTAGCAAGGCCAGCAGCTTACGGTCAATTTTATCTAACATAGCCCTTCCACAGAGAATTTTTTTCTCTTTTAATTCTATTTTAAAGGTGAAATCGCGACAATTTATTCTGTGCGGTTTAAGCATCACGGCACAAAATGACAAATTCAACGCAAAAAAAACCGGGCAATTGCCCGGTGCTGGAAGGGATCTCGTTATTCGGGGGAATAAGGTAGATGTGGATAGTCCAGCCAGTGCGTCAAATAGTGAGAGACAGCCTGATTTCGGCAATGTCCAATCACCGGTAAATGCGGGAGCTCCGCGCGCAGTTGCGGCATCGCATTGCCCATAATAAATCCGCTACCGACGCTGCCTAACATTTCGCGATCGTTCATCGCATCACCAAAGGCCATGCAATCGCGTAACGATAAACCTAAATGTTGGGTCAGCACCGTCAATGCAGCGCCTTTATTGCAACCCACCGGCAGCACTTCGAGGCAATCCGTGGCGGAAAAACATAAATGTGCACGCTCGCCTAATGCTTCGTATAGCTGGATCTGCAAGCGTGTAAGATCGTCGTGATCGCCACAGAAGCAGATCTTGGTGACGCTGCCGAGTGGCATTTTTTTGACATCGATTATCTGATAACGAAAACCGCTATAGACAAATGCCTGCAACAACGCAGGGTTCTCTTTCCCGGTAAACCAACCATCGTCATTGAAGATATGCATGCTGGCTCGGGTATCCCATTGCTGATACAGCACCAGCTCCGCGACATCCGCAGGTAAATCATCACGATGTAAAAGTTCACCTTCCAGAGAATGCACGCGCGTTCCGTTGCCGGTAATCAAATATGCATCCAGCGATAGCGCCCCGAGAATATGCTGCATCTCCAGCGCATGACGCCCCGTGGCAAAAGTGAGGGTAATGTCGCGTTCACGCAGCCGCGCCAAAGTAGAGAGGGTTTTCTCACCTAAATGATGGTCAGGCATCAATAAAGTGCCATCCATATCAAATGCTGCCAGACGAGCCATTTCTTTCTCCACTCTGTGACACGGTTAATGGTGATTGAGTATCACCTGATATATACGGAAGTAATAGTGAATAGTTAAATAATATTGTTCCGGGTTTATATGCGACTGCTCAACCGTCTTAACCAGTATCAACGTCTGTGGCAACCTTCCGCCGGAAAGCCGCAAACCGTCACCGTCAGCGAACTGGCCGAACGCTGTTTTTGCAGCGAACGCCATGTTCGTACGCTGTTACGCCAGGCACAGGAGGCGGGATGGCTGGAGTGGCAGGCGCAGTCAGGACGCGGAAAGCGCGGTCAACTGCGCTTTCTGGTCACGCCAGAATCGCTACGCAATGCGATGATGGAACAGGCGCTGGAAACCGGAAAGCAGCAAGATGTGCTGGAGCTGGCGCAACTGGCCCCAGGTGAGTTGCGCACTCTGTTACAGCCGTTTATGGGCGGACAATGGCAAAACGATACGCCCACGTTGCGTATTCCCTACTATCGCCCGCTCGAACCGCTACAACCGGGCTTTTTGCCCGGCCGTGCCGAGCAGCATCTGGCCGGGCAGATATTTTCCGGCCTGACCCGCTTCGATAATAATACCCAGCGCCCGATTGGCGATTTAGCGCATCACTGGGAAACCTCTACTGACGGGTTACGCTGGGATTTTTATCTTCGCTCAACCTTACACTGACATAACGGCGATGCAGTAAAAGCCTCCCACTTACACCAGCGGTTATTGATGCTGTTACAACTGCCAGCACTGGATCAATTATTTATTAGCGTGAAGCGTATTGAAGTCACCCATCCGCAGTGTCTGACCTTCTTTTTACATCGCCCCGATTACTGGCTTGCGCACCGACTGGCGAGCTATTGCAGCCATCTGGCGCATCCGCAATTCCCACTGATCGGCACAGGTCCTTTTCGCTTAACACAATTCACAGCGGAACTGGTGCGCCTGGAGAGCCATGATTATTACCATTTACGTCATCCGCTGCTTAAAGCGGTTGAGTACTGGATAACTCCGCCGCTTTTCGAAAAAGATATGGGAACCAGTTGTCGGCATCCCGTGCAAATCACCATTGGCAAACCGGAGGAGCTGCAACGGGTCAGCCAGGTCAGTAGCGGCATCAGTTTAGGTTTTTGCTATTTAACATTGCGCAAAAGTCTCCGACTGTCCCTCTGGCAGGCGCGAAAAGTAATCTCCATTATTCATCAATCCGGTTTATTACAAACGTTAGAAGTCGGAGAAAACCTGATCACTGCCAGTCATGCATTACTGCCAGGCTGGACTATTCCGCATTGGCAAGTACCGGATGAAGTTAAACTACCGAAAACCTTGACGCTGGTTTATCACCTACCGATAGAACTTCATACCATGGCAGAACGCCTACAGGCGACACTGGCAGCGGAAGGCTGTGAACTCACAATTATTTTTCATAACGCAAAAAACTGGGACGACACGACCCTACTGGCACACGCAGACCTCATGATGGGCGACAGATTAATTGGCGAAGCACCGGAATATACCCTGGAGCAATGGCTGCGTTGCGATCCACTGTGGCCACATGTTTTCGACGCTCCAGCATATGCACATTTGCAATCGACACTGGACGCAGTGCAAGTAATGCCTGATGAGGAAAACCGATTTAATGCCCTGAAAGCGGTTTTTAGCCAGTTAATGGCAGATGCGACGCTGACGCCGCTGTTCAACTATCACTATCGCATTAGCGCCCCTCCCGGCGTGAACGGTGTGCGACTGACACCGCGCGGCTGGTTTGAATTTACCGAAGCCTGGCTTCCCGCGCCGTCGCAATGAATAGCTGGTCCGGGTTAATCGCAGGCGTTACCATAACGTTTTTATTGTTCAAGCAGGATTATCTATGAAACGTGCTGTCGTTGTGTTCAGTGGAGGCCAGGATTCCACCACCTGTCTGGTGCAGGCATTACAACAATATGATGAAGTCCATTGCGTGACGTTCGATTACGGTCAACGCCATCGCGCAGAAATCGACGTGGCACGCGAACTGGCGCTGAAACTGGGGGCACGCGCGCATAAGGTGCTTGATGTAACGCTGCTCAACGAGCTGGCGGTCAGCAGCCTGACGCGTGACAGCATTCCGGTGCCTGATTATGAACCTGAAGCCGATGGTATCCCGAATACGTTTGTCCCAGGGCGTAATATTTTGTTCCTGACACTGGCGGCAATATATGCGTATCAGGTAAAAGCAGAAGCCGTAATTACCGGCGTCTGCGAAACGGATTTCTCCGGCTACCCGGATTGCCGCGATGAGTTTGTGAAAGCACTAAACCATGCCGTCAGTTTGGGCATGGCGAAAGATATTCGTTTTGAAACGCCGCTGATGTGGATTGATAAAGCGGAAACCTGGGCGCTGGCAGATTATTACGGCAAGCTGGATTTAGTCCGTAACGAAACGCTGACCTGTTATAACGGCATTAAAGGCGACGGTTGCGGTCATTGTGCGGCGTGTAATTTACGTGCCAACGGTTTGAATCATTATCTGGCCGATAAACCGACGGTGATGGCAGCGATGAAGCAGAAAACCGGGTTGAAGTAATTATTCCGGGTGTCGCCGGATGCGGCTTGAGCATCCGGCACCACAAAACGTTTACTTAACCATCTGCTCCAGCTTTTCGCGCAATTCCCCTTCCAGAGCTAATGCTTTCTGCGTTTTAAGATCAATACAAACAAACGTAATAAGCGCATCCGCTACCACCTGTCCTTCCGGCTCCAGTGTAATGACCTGGCTTAAGATGCCACTTTTACCGTTTAATTGCTGCAACTGACTGGTAATGGTTAACAGGTCGCTTAATACCGCCGGGCGGCGATAGTTAATATTGATATTGACCACGACGAAGGCGATGTTATGGGCCGTCATCCAGTGAAAACTGTCGCTATTTTCCAACCCATGCCAGCGGGCTTCTTCGAGAAATTCAAGGTAGCGGGCGTTGTTTACGTGCTGGTAAACGTCGAGATGATATCCACGAACTTTGATTTGTGTTTGCATAGCGCAATAACCTTACGTTGTTGTTATAAGAACTGTTATAAGTACAGAGGTCATAACTGGTATGACCTCTTCAGTCTGGCAAAAAATTGCCACTATGCAAATTAATTACAGGGTTAATACCGCCAGATTACGTTCCACCAGCGAATTGCCCATCCCCGGCACCTGCTTTAGATCCTCCACCGTTTTAAACGGACCGTACTCTTCGCGATAACTGACAATCGCCTGCGCTTTCTTCAGGCCAACGCCATTCATCGCGCGGGCTAACTCTTCCGCGCTGGCATTATTAATGCTGACCCGGGTGCCTTCTTCGTCACTGGCTTTCGCCGGTACTGCTGCTTTACTTTGTGCTGCAGGAGCTTCCGCTTTGGTTTCTACTGTTGTCGGTTTCGCCACAGAAGCTGCCGCCAGCGCGCTATGAGACATTCCGGCACAGGCCAGGGACAGGGTAATGAGCAGTGCTTTAATTCCGTGTTTCATACTGTTTTCTCCTTGTTTGTTAACAGTGGAATCACCTTAACGGCAGTGAAAACAGTAAACAAATGGCAATGTTCAGAAATGGAAAAGGCCGCGAAAGCGACCTTTTCTTGTTACAGCTGCAAAGCATTTTTTTGCGAGGCGGCTTCAGGATTATTGCTGTTCCAGCGCATCGCCAATTTTGATTTTCGCCTCTTTACGCAGGTTACTCATCAGAGCTTCAAAGACGATTTGTGCGTTGTTCTGGGTGATACCCTGCACCATCGCTTTTTTCTGATCTTCCGGCATTGAACCTTGTTTCACTTCATCCAGCGCCAGCAGAACCACATTACCTTGCATATCGGTCGCCATACCGTAGCTCGGTTTGTCTTTCGCTGGCAGTGGCAGTGCAAACGCAGCCTGGCTAATCGGGTCACGACCGGAACGGCTTAAGGTTTTCGGCTCGCCAAATTTCAGACCGGCAGCCTGCATAGCTTCCGCACCTTTGCCGGCTTTCAAATCAACCAGCAGTTTCTCAGCATCCACTTTCGCCTGTTGTTCAGCTTTGTTGTGCTGAACCAGTGCCTTAACTTGTTCCTGAACATCTGCCAACGGTTTCACCGCTTCCGGTTTGTGCTCGCTGATGCGCAGCACGAATGCGCGGTCGCCGTCTACGGTGATGATGTCAGAGTTGATGCCCGGCGCGCCGTTTTCACCTACCAGACCGCCGTTGAAGATAGCGTCGGCAACTGGCTTGAAGTTCAACTCTTCCGGCAGGTTATCTTTGCTGAACCAACCCGTCTGAGTGGCTTTAACGCCGGCAGCTTGCTCTGCACCGGCCAGAGACTCGGTGTCGTTGCTTGCCGCATCGCTCACTTTCTGCTGCAGCGCGTAGTACGCATCGAGGGCTTTTTCGTGTTTCACTTTCGCCGCAATGTCGTCACGTACTTCGTCTAACGATTTCACTTTCGCTGGCTGAATGTCGTCCAGACGCACAATCAGGAAACCGACCGAAGATTTGATAACACCAGACAGTTGGCCTTTTTCTTTCAGACCAGCATTTTTCAGTTCGTCCGGGATAGTGGCATCTTCTAACCAACCCATATCACCGCCGTTGCGGGCAGAGATAATATCGGCAGATTTTTCTTTGGCTAATGCAGCAAAATCACCGCCCTTATTCAGCTCATCAAGTACCGCTTTCGCTTCATCTTCAGTTTTGGTCTGGATGATGCTGTAACGGGTACGCTGCGGCTGGGTGAATTGATCCTGATGCTGATCGTAGTAGCTCTGGATATCCGCATCGCTAACCGGTTGCTGCATCGTCGCGGCATCCAGCTTGATGTAACTCACGCGGAATTGTTCCGGCGTCATGAAATTGTTTTTGTTTTGTTCGTAGTAGCTGGCAATTTCCTGTTCGGTCACAGGCTGCTTCGCCGCCAGCGCGTTAACATCGATAGTCGCTTCACGCACCACGCGTTGTTGAGCTACCAGTGCCGCCAGCTCGTCGGTTTCACCTTTCAGCATAAAATCGGTACCGGCAACGCCGTTAATCAGCTGTTGGGTAGTGAGCTGGTTACGCAGCGCCTGGGCGTACTGATCGGCGGTCATCCCCATCTGGTTGAGGATACCGTTATAGCGGCTGTTATCAAATTTGCCGTCAACCTGGAAGGCTGGGGTCGCGAAAATCGCCTGTTTAACCTGCTCATCGCTGATACCCAGTTTCAGCTCACGAGCGTACTGATCCAGAAGCGCCTCGTCGATCAGACGATTCAGCACCTGTTGACGCAGGGTTTTCATATAGCCTTCGTTCGCTGCCAGCTCGGAGTATTGATCGCCCAGCTGTTGCTGCATGCGATTACGCTCGCTGTTGAAGGCGTTCTCGAATTGCCCACGGCTGATTTCCTGGTCATTCACTTTTGCGGCGTAGTTATTGCCTCCGCCAATCAGGTAACCAGTCACGCCGGTCAATATGAACGACACGATAATGATACCGAAAATAATCTTGAGCACGAGACTGTTTGCAGCCGTGCGTAAGCTGTCCATCATGGTGTAACAACACTCCGCTGTAGATGACTGTGTACCTCACGCAACGTATCGATGCGCGCAAAGGCCTATTGTGACAAGAAACGGGGGCAATTGTCAGCCCACAAGACGCAGAAAGTCACCGAATACAAATAAAAAAGGCACATCAGTAGATGCGCCCTTGAACTTCGTCACATCCCCACTGGGGACAACGCTTAGTTTACCGCGTCTTTCAGTGCTTTACCTGCACGGAAGCTCGGTACTTTAGCAGCAGCGATGGTGATCTCTTTACCGGTCTGCGGGTTGCGGCCAGTACGGGCAGCACGCTCTTTAACGGCAAAAGTACCAAAACCTACCAGTGCTACATCATCCCCTTCTTTCAGAGATTCAGTTACGGAAGCAATAATAGCATCTAACGCACGGCCAGCCGCAGCTTTAGAGATATCAGCCCCTGCAGCAATCTTGTCGATCAATTGAGATTTATTCACTCTTCTCTTCCTCTTTATAATTTATATCGCACTTGAATCCTTCAAGGTACGAACGCGCAGCAGTTATATCAGGCCAGCCATCCCCTTACAACACCCCTTAATAAGGGCAAGCCCGATCCGCCATCTAACTTAGCGAGACAAAAAAAGGCTGGCAAGCCCGAATTAGCCTGCCAGCCCTGTTTTTATTAGTGCATTTTGCGCGAGGTCACTATTTTGCAGTCACAACCTGCATGCCAGACGGTTCATTTTGTAGCGCCAGAGTCAGAACTTCCTCAATGCGCTTCACAGGATGAATGTCCAGATCGGCAATTACGTTGTCAGGAATCTCTTCCAGATCGCGTTTATTTTCGAACGGAATTAACACTGTTTTAATCCCGCCGCGATGCGCTGCCAGTAGTTTTTCTTTCAAACCACCGATCGGCAGTACCTGACCACGCAGAGTGATCTCACCGGTCATTGCCACATCGGCACGAACCGGGTTACCGGTCAGGCAAGAAACCAGCGCGGTGCACATGGCAATACCGGCACTCGGACCATCTTTCGGCGTCGCACCTTCCGGTACGTGGACGTGGATGTCACGTTTTTCGTAAAAATCAGGGTTGATCCCCAGTTTTTCCGCACGCGCACGAACCACTGTTAACGCCGCCTGAATAGACTCCTGCATCACTTCGCCGAGCGAACCGGTATAGGTCAGTTTACCTTTCCCCGGAACGCACGCGGTTTCAATGGTCAGCAAGTCACCGCCCACTTCCGTCCACGCCAGACCGGTTACCTGGCCGACACGGTTTTCGTTATCCGCGCGCCCATAGTCGAAACGCTGAACACCGAGGTAGTCATGCAGGTTATCTCCGTTAATTTCGATATGTTTTAATGACTTATCGAGCAGTAACTGCTTAACCGCTTTGCGACACAGTTTGGAGATTTCACGCTCCAGACCACGCACGCCCGCCTCACGGGTGTAGTAACGAATAATGCCGATAATGGCGCTATCGTCGACGGTCAGCTCACCTTTTTTCAGTGCATTACGTTCAATCTGCTTCGGCAGCAGGTGACGTTTGGCGATGTTCAGTTTTTCATCTTCGGTATAACCGGAGAGGCGAATCACTTCCATACGATCCAGCAGCGGTGCCGGAATGTTCATGGAGTTCGACGTAGCGACAAACATTACGTCGCTGAGATCGTAATCCACTTCCAGGTAGTGGTCGCTGAACGCTACGTTCTGCTCTGGATCCAGCACTTCAAGCAGTGCGGAGGCCGGATCGCCACGCATGTCAGAAGACATTTTGTCGATCTCATCGAGCAGGAACAGCGGGTTTTTCACGCCCACTTTCGCCATTTTCTGGATCAGTTTACCCGGCATAGAACCGATGTAAGTACGGCGGTGACCACGGATTTCCGCTTCATCACGCACGCCGCCCAGCGCCATACGGACATATTTACGCCCGGTGGCTTTGGCGATGGACTGACCCAGGGAGGTTTTACCTACCCCCGGCGGCCCTACCAAGCAGAGGATCGGTCCCTTGATTTTGTTGACACGGCTTTGAACCGCAAGATACTCAAGGATACGATCTTTCACGCGCTCCAGACCATAATGGTCGGTATCAAGGATTTCCTGCGCCTGACGCAGGTCTTTTTTGACCTTGCTACGCGCATTCCACGGCACCTGTACCATCCAGTCGATATATCCACGCACTACGGTCGCTTCTGCCGACATCGGAGACATCATTTTCAGCTTCTGCAGCTCTGCTTCCGCTTTCTCTTTTGCCTCTTTCGGCATCTTCGCCGCGTCGATTTTGCGCTTCAGGGCTTCGTTTTCGTCCGGCGCGTCGTCCATTTCACCGAGTTCTTTCTGAATAGCTTTCATTTGCTCGTTCAGATAGTACTCACGCTGGGATTTCTCCATCTGCTTTTTAACGCGGTTGCGAATGCGTTTCTCAACCTGCAGCAGATCGATTTCCGATTCCATCATTGCCATCAGATATTCCAGACGTTCGTTAACGTCGGACATCTCCAGAACGGACTGTTTGTCAGCCAGTTTCAGCGGCATATGTGCAGCAATGGTATCCGCCAGACGCGCCGGATCGTCGATGCTATTCAGCGACGTCAGCACTTCTGGTGGGATTTTTTTGTTTAGCTTGATGTAGCCTTCGAACTGGCTGATTGCAGTACGCACCAGCACTTCCTGTTCCCGCTCATCAATGGTCGGCGACTCCAGATACTCCGCCTTCGCAGAAAAGTGTTCGCCATTGTCAGAGAGCGCAGAAATACGCGCGCGCTGTAACCCCTCGACCAGCACTTTGACGGTGCCGTCAGGCAGTTTCAGCATCTGCAATATAGAGGCCACGGTCCCGACAGTGAAAAGATCGTTTACACCCGGCTCATCCGTTGAAGCTTCTTTCTGCGCGACCAGCATAATTTTTTTATCATGGTCCATCGCCGCTTCCAGACAACGGATGGATTTTTCCCGCCCGACAAATAAGGGGATGACCATGTGCGGATAAACCACCACATCGCGCAGCGGCAATACGGGGATTTCAATGCGTTCAGAACGCTCAGGATTCATAGAGCTCTCTCTTAGTTTAATTTCCGCCAGGTAATCAGATGACACGACTGTGCTTCACGCCATCTATTAACATGTACGTCAGTATATGGGGATGTTTCCCCCACATTCAACGCCGAGAATAGAGGAAAAATTAAAGGGGAGATAAAATCCCCCCTTTTTGGTTAACTAATTGTATGGGAATGGTTAATTATTCACCAGATGCCTGTTGCGCTTCCGGCTTACCATAAATCAGCAACGGTTTGCTTTGACCATCAATTACCGACTCGTCGATAACCACTTTTTCGACATCTTCCATGGACGGCAGATCGTACATGGTATCGAGCAGTGCGGCTTCTACGATGGAACGCAGACCACGGGCACCGGTTTTACGCGCCATCGCTTTCTTAGCGATAGCATCCAGCGCCTCGTCACGGAATTCCAGATCCACGCCTTCCAGATTAAACAGCGCCTGATACTGCTTGGTCAGGGCGTTTTTCGGCTCTTTGAGGATCTGAATCAGAGCTTCTTCGCTCAGTTCATTCAACGTTGCGACAACCGGCAGACGACCAATGAACTCAGGGATCAGACCAAACTTGATCAGATCTTCCGGTTCAACCTGCGCCAGCAGCTCGCCTTCGCTTGCTTTGTCGGACTTCGCTTTTACCGTCGCGCCAAAACCAATGCCGGAACCGGTTTCTACACGATGGGAAATCACTTTATCCAGACCGGCAAACGCACCGCCACAGATAAACAGGATCTTAGAGGTATCAACCTGCAAGAATTCCTGTTGCGGATGTTTACGCCCACCTTGCGGCGGAACAGCAGCTACCGTACCTTCGATCAGTTTCAACAGTGCCTGCTGTACGCCTTCACCGGAAACGTCTCGGGTAATGGACGGGTTGTCTGACTTACGAGAAATCTTGTCAATTTCATCGATGTAGACAATCCCGCGCTGCGCTTTCTGTACGTCGTAATCGCACTTCTGCAACAGCTTCTGAATGATGTTTTCAACGTCTTCGCCCACATAACCGGCTTCGGTCAGCGTGGTTGCGTCAGCCATGGTGAACGGAACGTCCAGCAGGCGCGCCAGCGTTTCGGCCAGCAGCGTTTTACCGGAACCGGTCGGACCGATCAGCAGAATGTTACTTTTGCCCAACTCGACGCCATTGCTGGTATCTCCGTTGCGCAGACGTTTGTAGTGGTTGTATACCGCGACCGCCAGCACTTTTTTCGCCTGTTCCTGACCGATAACGTAATCGTCCAGGTGGTTGCGAATTTCATGCGGCGTCGGTAGCGCACTGCGTTCACGATGCGGTGCAACTTCTTTAATCTCTTCGCGAATGATGTCGTTACATAAATCAACACATTCGTCGCAGATATACACGGATGGACCGGCAATCAGCTTGCGCACTTCATGCTGGCTTTTGCCGCAAAAAGAGCAATACAGCAATTTGCCTGAGCCATCTTTGCGTTTATCTGTCATGGGTCAAAACCTCTTCTTTGTTCTTTGTGCCGCACACGACGACGCAAATGCCATTCTCAGGCGCAAGCCGCTTACAGCGTTGTGCCGCCCTGGATAAGTATAGCGGCACAGTTGCGCCTCTGGCATCAATTACGATGGGTCAGAATCGAATCGACCAGACCGTATTCCACCGCTTCAGGGGCAGAAAGGAAGCGATCGCGCTCGGTATCACGTTCAATCTGTTCTAATGATTGACCCGTATGAAGCGCCATAAGTTCATTCATGCGCCCTTTAACTTTCAGAATTTCACGGGCATGAATTTCGATATCGGTCGCCTGGCCCTGGTAGCCGCCCAACGGCTGGTGAATCATCACGCGCGAATTCGGCAGGCAGAAACGTTTACCTTTTGCCCCTGCAGTCAGCAAGAAAGCACCCATCGAGGCCGCCTGGCCCATACAGATGGTGCTGACATCAGGCTTGATAAACTGCATGGTGTCATAGATAGACATCCCGGCAGTAATCACCCCGCCTGGAGAGTTAATGTACAGATAGATATCTTTTTCTGGGTTTTCTGCTTCCAGGAACAGCATCTGCGCCACAATCAGGTTAGCCATGTGATCTTCAACCTGGCCAGTCAGAAAAATGACGCGTTCCTTAAGTAGACGAGAATAGATATCAAAAGAGCGCTCACCTCGTGAGGTCTGTTCAATGACCATCGGCACCAGCGCCATATGGGGTGCAAAGTTATCTCGTTCGCCGCTGTATGACATTTCCGTCTCCTGGATAAAATTGAAAAAACCTGCTGTACCGATTGTAACCTTATGGACGGATTATCAGCTAGTCCCTGTGTTATGGGTACGGCATCACCATATTTCAAGCATAACAATCTTTTGTTGTTACGCTAACACCGAAAGAGGCTTTTCGCACGGTTCCATGCAAAATTCATGACAAAAAAAAGCCCACCACCTGGCGGTGACGGGCCTTTGTGCGAATTTAGCGCGTTATGCTACGTAAATTACGCCTGCTGGTTCATCAGCTCGTTGAAAGTGGTTTCTTTTTCAGTCACTTTCGCTTTCGCCAGTACAGCTTCAACAGCCTGTTCTTCCAGAGCAACATTGCGCATGTTGTCCATCAGTTCTTTGTTTTTGCTGTAGAACTCGATAACTTCTTTCGGATCTTCGTACGCAGAAGCCATCTCTTCGATCAGGCCTTTCACGCGCTCTTCGTCAGCTTTCAGCTCGTTGGTGCGGATAACTTCGCCCAGCAGCAGGCCAACAACTACGCGGCGTTTAGCCTGTTCTTCGAACAGTTCGCGCGGCAGTTCCAGAGCTTGTTTTTCGTTGCCACCGAAACGCTGTGCAGCCTGGCGACGCAGAACGTCGATTTCGCTGTCGATCAGCGCAGCCGGTACGTCGATGTCGTTAGCTTTTACCAGACCTTCGATCGCCTGAGACTTAACGCGGTTACGGATGGCGCTCTTCAGCTCGCGCTCCATGTTTTTACGCACTTCAGCGCGCAGACCTTCTACGGAACCATCTTCAACGCCGAAACGTTTGATGAATTCTTCAGTCAGTTCCGGCAGTTCACGCTCTTCAACTTTCTTCAGGTTGATAGCGAATTTCGCTGCTTTACCTTTCAGGTTTTCTGCGTGGTACTCTTCCGGGAAGGTCACGTCGATGGTGAACTCTTCGCCAGCTTTGTGGCCTTTGATACCGTCTTCAAAGCCCGGGATCATACGACCCTGACCCATCGCCAGTACGAAATCAGACGCTTTACCGCCTTCGAACTCTTCGCCGTCAACAGAACCGGTGAAGTCGATGGTCACACGGTCTTCTGCTTCAACAGCGCCGTCTTTTTCTTTCCAGGTTGCCTGCTGTTTACGCAGAGTATCCAGCATGCCGTCAACGTCAGCGTCGGTCACTTCAACGATCGGTTTTTCAACTTCGATCGCTTCCAGACCCTGCAGTTCAACTTCCGGATAAACTTCAAACTCTACAGAGTAGGTGAAGTCTTCACCCAGCTTGTATTCGCCCGGAACATAGGTCGGTGCGCCAGCCGGATTGATTTTTTCTTTAATGATGGCGTCAATGAAGTTACGGCTCATCAGGTCGCCCAGGACGTCCTGGCGTACAGACGCGCCATAACGCTGAGCAACGATATTCATTGGCACTTTGCCTTTGCGGAAGCCGTCAATACGTACTTTTTTCGCAACGTTGACCAGCTCGCTTTTAACAGCGGTCTCGATGCTGTCAGCAGCGATAGTAATCGTTACACGGCGGCCAAGGCCTTGAGTGGTTTCAACTGAAACTTGCATCTTGTTACCTCAAAAAATCACAGTGCTCGGTCAACTCTTACCCCGCAAGCACAGGTTGTTGGCTTCGCGGAACCGGGATGTTCTTATAATCAATCACATTCCCTGTTACCAGAATCATCCCGAAAGCATTCAAATAGGACGCGGCATTATAGCGGCATCACTTTTATGAGTCGAGAACGGTTATTGCGCGCTGTCGCGTATTTTTTCACAATTCCCGGGCGATTTTCGTCTGAATGCTGGGCAAAAAGCGCAAAATCCAGACAAAACAAAACGGCCCGCAGGCCGTTTTTCATAAAATCTTTAGCAACATACTGGAAAAGCGCCGACAGTTGCAAATGCGTTTTTACGCGATGCTTCCTGCTCCACGACAGGGAGGAGAGGCAAAGACGGTGTCCTGCAACCCTTCCCACTCCTTAATAGTGTAAGTATGCAGAGCCAGCGCATGAACGGTAGTAGAGAGTTCCTCCGCTAAAGTACTGTAAATCATTCGATGACGATTCAGAAAACGTTCACCCGTAAAACGATCGCTGACCAGCACAACTTTAAAATGGCTTTCAGAGCCGGCTGGGACATTGTGACGATAGCTTTCATCCACTACTTCGAGGAATACGGGTTGGAACGCCGCCCTTAATTTTTCTTCTATCCGCTCACGTATCATCATGAAATATCTCCTCCGACAACGCTGAGATGTCATCCATCCCTTTAAATACTAGCCGCTTTTACCGTTTCCATTGCAGCTTAACAACAAATATTTAGGTTTCGTCCTGGTTTTTCCGTCAAGCGTATGAAGTTTACTGATTTAAAGATTGAAACACAGGCCTCGCATCAGCGTTTCTTTTACCAGGGGCGATTATTTCGTCAACATGATGAATTTACATGCCTTACCCACTTCCCCTCGCCGTTGGCAATGTTATGATGGCGGGAATTTTTACCAAACACGCTTAAGAGTCTCTGAGAGCCCGAACATGTTCAAAAAAATCCTCTTCCCGTTAGTTGCTCTGTTTATGCTTGCAGGATGCGCAAAACCGCCAACAACTATCGAAGTTTCCCCGACGATTACACTGCCACAGCAGGATCCAAGCCTGATGGGCGTCACCGTAAGCATTAATGGTGCCGATCAGCGTACCGATCAGGCGCTGGCAAAAGTCACCCGCGATAATCAAATCGTTACCCTGACCGCCTCCCGCGATCTGCGTTTCCTGCTGCAAGAAGTGCTGGAAAAACAGATGACCGCCCGTGGATACATGGTTGGTCCGAATGGCCCGGTTAATCTGCAAATCATCGTTAGCCAACTGTATGCTGACGTGTCCCAGGGCAACGTGCGCTACAACATCGCGACCAAAGCGGATATCGCCATCATCGCTACCGCGCAGAATGGCAACAAAATGACCAAAAACTATCGTGCCAGCTACAACGTTGAAGGTGCATTCCAGGCCTCCAACAAAAATATCGCCGATGCGGTTAACAGTGTGCTGACCGATACCATCGCTGATATGTCTCAGGACACCAGCATCCACGAATTCATCAAGCAGAACGCGCGTTAATTTCTGCCCTCTGGCCCGGTGCAAGCCGGGCCTGTAGACACCCATGTCCAGTCAATATTTACGTATTTTTCAACAGCCGCGTTCAGCCATATTGCTGATCCTGGGTTTTGCTTCCGGGCTACCGCTCGCCCTGACGTCCGGCACCTTACAGGCCTGGATGACGGTCGAGAATATCGATCTCAAAACCATTGGTTTCTTCTCTCTGGTAGGCCAGGCTTACGTTTTTAAATTCCTCTGGTCACCACTGATGGACCGCTACACGCCCCCATTTTTCGGGCGGCGGCGCGGTTGGCTGCTCGCCACGCAAATTCTGTTATTAGTCGCCATTGCGGCGATGGGTTTTCTCGAACCAGGCACCCAGCTCCGCTGGATGGCGGCACTGGCGGTGGTGATCGCTTTTTGCTCTGCCTCCCAGGATATTGTCTTCGATGCGTGGAAAACCGATGTGCTCCCGGCAGAAGAACGTGGTGCGGGCGCGGCAATCAGCGTGCTGGGTTACCGTTTAGGGATGCTGGTTTCCGGCGGCTTAGCCCTGTGGCTGGCAGATAAATGGCTGGGCTGGCAGGGCATGTACTGGTTGATGGCGGCGCTGTTGATCCCCTGTATTATCGCGACGTTGCTTGCACCAGAACCCACCGACACCATTCCTGTGCCCAAAACGCTGGAACAAGCGGTTGTTGCACCTCTGCGAGATTTCTTTGGTCGCAATAATGCCTGGCTTATTTTGCTTCTTATCGTGCTGTATAAGCTGGGCGACGCATTCGCTATGAGCCTGACAACCACGTTTTTGATTCGCGGCGTCGGGTTTGATGCGGGTGAAGTAGGCGTGGTTAACAAAACGCTTGGCTTACTGGCGACCATTGTTGGCGCATTGTACGGTGGGATTTTGATGCAGCGCCTGTCGCTGTTCCGTGCACTGCTGATTTTCGGCATTTTACAAGGTGCATCTAACGCCGGTTACTGGCTGCTGTCGATTACTGATAAGCATCTCTACAGCATGGGTGCAGCCGTCTTTTTCGAAAACCTCTGTGGCGGGATGGGTACATCAGCCTTTGTCGCGCTGTTAATGACGCTGTGTAATAAGTCATTTTCCGCTACTCAATTTGCCCTGCTCTCAGCGCTTTCTGCTGTAGGGCGAGTTTATGTCGGCCCCGTGGCGGGTTGGTTTGTTGAAGCACACGGCTGGTCGACATTCTATCTATTCTCCGTCGCCGCTGCCGTACCAGGGCTTATTTTGCTGCTGGTTTGCCGCCAGACGCTTGAATATACACGAGTAAATGACAACTTTATCTCCCGTACCGAATATCCTGCAGGTTATGCCTTTGCCATGTGGACACTGGCGGCGGGCATCAGCCTGTTGGCCGTGTGGTTACTGCTGTTGACAATGGACGCGCTGGATTTGACGCACTTCTCTTTCCTGCCTGCGCTGCTGGAAGTCGGGGTTTTAGTCGCCCTTTCTGGCGTTGTGCTTGGTGGTTTGCTGGATTATCTGGCGCTACGAAAAACACATCTGATGTAATCTGTAATATTATTTAGCTGTAGTAATCACTCGCCGTAATTATTACGGCTAAATAAACATCAGCATCGCTTATTAATATTTGTTCTTTTGTGCGGCTTAGCGTTTGGAAATTATTGACGCAATTTATGAATTCTATTTTTCTTACACGATTCAGCTAATGAGTCCTTATTTTCTCACCACCCAGTTGTCACCTCAATGATAATTATTTGTTAAATAATTGTTTTATTTTATATTGATTATACCAATTGCCCGCCCAAACTCCTTCTGCACTCCCCTTTCGTTATAACGCCCTTTTGCAACAGCTTCTTAAAATCAACTTGATATGTTTTGCAACATATGTGACCTGACAGCCAAATCCAAGTAACAGGAATTTAATCATGTTTACAGTAATGTAACCTTCCCGTAAAATGCCCACACACTTTAAACGCCACCAGATCCCGTGGAATTGAGGTCGTTAAATGAGACTCAGGAAATACAATAAAAGTTTGGGATGGTTGTCATTATTTGCAGGCACTGTATTGCTCAGTGGCTGTAATTCTGCGCTGTTAGATCCCAAAGGACAGATTGGTCTGGAGCAACGTTCACTGATACTGACGGCATTTGGCCTGATGTTGATTGTCGTTATTCCCGCAATCTTGATGGCTGTTGGTTTCGCCTGGAAGTACCGTGCGAGCAATAAAGATGCTAAGTACAGCCCGAACTGGTCACACTCCAATAAAGTGGAAGCTGTGGTCTGGACGGTACCTATCTTAATCATCATCTTCCTTGCGGTACTGACCTGGAAAACCACTCACGCTCTTGAGCCTAGCAAGCCGCTGGCACACGACGAGAAGCCCATTACCATCGAAGTGGTTTCCATGGACTGGAAATGGTTCTTCATCTACCCGGAACAGGGCATTGCTACCGTGAATGAAATCGCTTTCCCGGCGAACACTCCGGTGTACTTCAAAGTGACCTCCAACTCCGTGATGAACTCCTTCTTCATTCCGCGTCTGGGTAGCCAGATTTATGCCATGGCCGGTATGCAGACTCGCCTGCATCTGATCGCCAACGAACCCGGTACTTATGACGGTATCTCCGCCAGCTACAGCGGCCCGGGCTTCTCAGGCATGAAGTTCAAAGCTATTGCAACACCGGATCGCGCCGCATTCGACCAATGGGTCGCAAAAGCGAAACAGTCGCCGAACACCATGTCTGACATGGCAGCGTTCGAAAAACTGGCCGCGCCTAGCGAATACAACCAGGTGGAATATTTCTCCAACGTGAAACCAGACTTGTTTGCTGATGTGATTAACAAGTTTATGGCTCACGGTAAGAGCATGGACATGACCCAGCCAGAAGGTGAGCACAGTGCACACGAAGGTATGGAAGGCATGGACATGAGCCACGCGGAATCCGCCCATTAAAGGGGTTGAGGAAGAATAAAGATGTTCGGAAAATTATCACTTGATGCAGTCCCGTTCCATGAACCTATCGTCATGGTTACGATCGCTGGCATTATTTTGGGAGGTCTGGCGCTCGTTGGCCTGATCACTTACTTCGGTAAGTGGACCTACCTGTGGAAAGAGTGGCTGACCTCCGTCGACCATAAACGCCTCGGTATCATGTATATCATCGTGGCGATTGTGATGTTACTGCGTGGTTTTGCTGACGCCATTATGATGCGTAGCCAGCAGGCTCTTGCCTCGGCGGGCGAAGCGGGTTTCCTGCCACCTCACCACTACGATCAGATCTTCACCGCGCACGGCGTGATTATGATCTTCTTCGTGGCGATGCCTTTCGTTATCGGTCTGATGAACCTGGTGGTTCCGCTGCAGATCGGCGCGCGTGACGTTGCGTTCCCGTTCCTCAACAACTTAAGCTTCTGGTTTACCGTTGTTGGTGTGATTCTGGTTAACGTTTCTCTCGGCGTGGGCGAATTTGCGCAGACCGGCTGGCTGGCCTATCCACCGCTATCGGGAATAGAGTACAGTCCGGGAGTCGGTGTCGATTACTGGATATGGAGTCTCCAGCTATCCGGTATAGGTACGACGCTTACCGGTATCAACTTCTTCGTTACCATTCTGAAGATGCGCGCACCGGGCATGACCATGTTCAAGATGCCAGTATTTACCTGGGCATCACTGTGCGCAAACGTACTGATTATTGCTTCCTTCCCAATTCTGACGGTTACCGTCGCGTTGTTGACCCTGGATCGCTATCTGGGCACCCATTTCTTTACCAACGATATGGGTGGCAACATGATGATGTATATCAACCTGATTTGGGCCTGGGGCCACCCGGAAGTTTACATCTTGATCCTGCCTGTATTCGGTGTGTTCTCCGAAATTGCGGCAACTTTCTCGCGTAAACGTCTGTTTGGTTATACCTCGCTGGTATGGGCAACCGTCTGTATCACCGTGCTGTCGTTCATCGTTTGGCTGCACCACTTCTTTACGATGGGTGCGGGCGCGAACGTAAACGCCTTCTTTGGTATCACCACCATGATTATCGCCATCCCAACCGGGGTGAAGATCTTCAACTGGCTGTTCACCATGTATCAGGGCCGCATCGTGTTCCATTCTGCGATGCTGTGGACCATCGGTTTTATCGTCACCTTCTCGGTGGGCGGTATGACAGGCGTGCTGCTGGCAGTACCTGGCGCAGACTTCGTTCTGCATAACAGCCTGTTCCTGATTGCACACTTCCATAACGTGATCATCGGCGGCGTGGTCTTCGGCTGCTTCGCAGGGATGACCTACTGGTGGCCTAAAGCGTTCGGTTTCAAACTGAACGAAACCTGGGGTAAACGCGCGTTCTGGTTCTGGATCATCGGCTTCTTCGTTGCCTTTATGCCGCTGTATGCGTTGGGCTTTATGGGGATGACCCGTCGTTTGAGCCAGCAGATTGACCCGCAGTTCCACACCATGCTGATGATTGCAGCCAGCGGTGCGGTACTGATTGCGCTGGGTATTCTCTGCCTCGTTATTCAGATGTACGTTTCTATTCGCGACCGCGACCAGAACCGTGACCTGACTGGCGACCCGTGGGGTGGCCGTACGCTGGAGTGGGCAACCTCTTCCCCGCCTCCGTTCTATAACTTTGCCGTTGTGCCGCACGTTCACGAACGTGATGCATTCTGGGAAATGAAAGAGAAAGGCGAAGCGTACAAAAAGCCTGACCACTATGAAGAAATTCATATGCCAAAAAACAGCGGTGCCGGTATCGTCATTGCGGCTTTCTCCACCATCTTCGGTTTCGCCATGATCTGGCATATCTGGTGGCTGGCGATTGTTGGCTTCGCAGGCATGATCATCACCTGGATCGTGAAAAGCTTCGACGAGGACGTGGATTACTACGTGCCGGTGGCAGAAATCGAAAAACTGGAAAACCAGCATTTCGATGAGATTACTAAGGCAGGGCTGAAAAATGGCAACTGATACTTTGACGCACGCGACTGCCCACGCGCACGAACACGGGCACCACGATGCAGGCGGAACCAAAATTTTCGGATTTTGGATCTACCTGATGAGCGACTGCATTCTGTTCTCTATCTTGTTTGCTACCTATGCCGTTCTGGTGAACGGCACCGCAGGCGGCCCGACAGGTAAGGACATTTTCGAACTGCCGTTCGTTCTGGTTGAAACTTTCTTGCTGTTGTTCAGCTCCATCACCTATGGCATGGCGGCTATCGCCATGTACAAAAACAACAAAAGCCAGGTGATCTCCTGGCTGGCGTTGACATGGTTGTTTGGTGCCGGATTTATCGGGATGGAAATCTATGAATTCCATCACCTGATTGTTAACGGCATGGGTCCGGATCGCAGCGGCTTCCTGTCAGCGTTCTTTGCGTTGGTCGGCACGCACGGTCTGCACGTCACTTCCGGTCTTATCTGGATGGCGGTGCTGATGGTGCAAATCGCCCGTCGCGGCCTGACCAGCACTAACCGTACCCGCATCATGTGTCTGAGCCTGTTCTGGCACTTCCTGGATGTGGTTTGGATCTGTGTGTTCACTGTTGTTTATCTGATGGGGGCGATGTAATGAGTCATTCTAACGTGAGCGGCGGCGCGTCCCATGGCAGCGTAAAAACCTACATGACAGGCTTTATCCTGTCGATCATTCTGACGGTGATTCCGTTCTGGATGGTGATGACAGGGGCTGCCTCTCCGGCCGTAATTCTGGGAACAATCCTGGCAATGGCAGTGGTACAGATTCTGGTGCATCTGGTGTGCTTCCTGCACATGAATACCAAATCAGATGAAGGCTGGAATATGACGGCATTTGTCTTCACCGTGCTAATCATCGCCATCCTGGTTGTGGGCTCCATTTGGATTATGTGGAACCTCAACTACAACATGATGATGCACTAAGAGCGGCGGTTATGATGTTTAAGCAATACCTGCAAGTAACGAAACCAGGCATCATCTTTGGCAACCTGATCTCGGTGATTGGGGGATTCCTGTTGGCCTCAAAGGGCAGCATTGATTATCCCCTGTTTATCTACACGCTGGTTGGGGTGTCACTGGTTGTGGCGTCGGGTTGTGTGTTTAACAACTACATCGACAGGGATATCGACAGAAAGATGGAAAGGACGAAGAATCGGGTGCTGGTTAAAGGCCTGATCTCTCCTGCTGTCTCGCTGGTGTACGCCACCTTGCTGGGTATTGCTGGCTTTATGCTGCTGTGGTTTGGCGCGAATCCGCTGGCCTGCTGGCTGGGGGTGATGGGCTTTGTGGTTTATGTCGGCGTTTATAGCCTGTACATGAAACGTCATTCTGTCTACGGCACCTTGATTGGTTCGCTCTCCGGCGCTGCGCCTCCGGTGATCGGTTACTGTGCGGTAACCGGCGAGTTCGATAGCGGCGCAGCGATCCTGCTGGCTATCTTCAGCCTGTGGCAGATGCCTCACTCTTATGCCATAGCCATTTTCCGCTTTAAGGATTATCAGGCAGCAAACATTCCGGTACTGCCGGTGGTGAAAGGCATTTCGGTGGCGAAGAATCACATCACGCTGTATATCATCGCCTTTGCCGTTGCCACGCTGATGCTCTCTCTTGGCGGCTACGCTGGGTATAAATATCTGGTGGTCGCCGCTGCGGTGAGCGTCTGGTGGTTAGGCATGGCTCTGCGCGGCTATAAAGTTGCTGATGACAGAATCTGGGCACGCAAGCTGTTCGGTTTCTCTATCATCGCCATCACTGCCCTCTCGGTGATGATGTCCGTTGATTTTATGGTGCCGGACTCGCATACGCTGCTGGCTGCTGTGTGGTAACACAACCTCTCAGTTAAAAAGGTGCTACGGCACCTTTTTTCTTAGCATTAGAATCATATCCCTCTCGAAATATTTACTAAAAAATCCGCATGTTTACCCCATTCGTTTGCCGCTTTACACTAGTCGCGGATTTAAAACAGAGGTGGTAATGAACGATTATAAAATGACGTCAGGTGAGCGGCGCGCGACCTGGGGTTTAGGCACCGTTTTCTCGTTGCGCATGCTGGGCATGTTCATGGTTCTGCCGGTTCTGACCACGTACGGCATGGCTCTGCAAGGTGCCAGCGAAGCATTAATCGGTATTGCCATTGGTATTTATGGTCTGACTCAGGCCGTTTTTCAGATTCCGTTTGGCCTGCTTTCAGACCGCATTGGTCGCAAACCATTAATTGTCGGTGGGCTGGCGGTGTTTGCCGCCGGTAGCGTTATCGCTGCGCTCTCTGACTCCATCTGGGGAATTATTCTGGGTCGGGCGCTACAAGGCTCCGGTGCGATTGCCGCTGCCGTTATGGCGCTGCTTTCCGATCTCACGCGCGAACAAAACCGCACCAAAGCGATGGCGTTTATCGGCGTGAGCTTTGGCATTACCTTTGCCATTGCGATGGTGCTTGGCCCGATCATCACTCACAAACTTGGGCTGCACGCGCTGTTCTGGATGATCGCTATTCTGGCAACAACCGGCATTGCGTTGACCATTTGGGTTGTGCCCAACAGTAGCACTCACGTACTTAATCGTGAGTCCGGAATGGTGAAAGGCAGTTTCAGTAAAGTGCTGGCGGAACCGCGGCTGCTGAAACTCAACTTTGGCATTATGTGTCTGCATATTTTGCTGATGTCGACCTTTGTTGCCCTGCCCGGACAGATGGCTGATGCGGGGTTACCGGCGGCTGAACACTGGAAGGTCTACCTGGCAACGATGTTAATCGCCTTTGGCTCGGTCGTGCCTTTCATTATCTACGCTGAAGTTAAGCGCAAAATGAAGCAAGTCTTTGTCTTCTGCGTCGGGTTGATCGTGGTTGCGGAAATTGTGTTGTGGAACGCACAAACGCAGTTCTGGCAACTGGTGGTCGGCGTGCAGCTTTTCTTTGTGGCGTTTAATTTGATGGAAGCCCTTCTGCCTTCACTTATCAGTAAAGAGTCGCCAGCAGGTTACAAAGGTACGGCGATGGGTGTTTACTCCACCAGCCAGTTTCTTGGCGTGGCGATTGGCGGTTCGCTGGGCGGCTGGATTGACGGCATGTTTGACGGTCAGGGCGTATTTCTCGCTGGCGCAATGCTGGCCGCAGTGTGGCTGGCAGTCGCCAGTACCATGAAAGAACCGCCGTATGTCAGCAGCTTGCGCATTGAAATCCCGGCGAACATTGCCGCAAACGAGGCGTTAAAAGTGCGTTTGCTGGAAACTGAAGGCATCAAAGAAGTGTTGATTGCAGAAGAAGAACATTCAGCTTATGTGAAAATCGACAGCAAAGTGACGAATCGCTTTGAGGTTGAACAGGCAATTCGCCAGGCATAAAAGCGAGGCGAAATTGCCTGCTGCGCTACGCTTATCAGGCCTACTAAGTTCCTGAGTTACAAACCTTTGTAGGCCGAATCAGGCGTTCATGCCGCATCTGACATGAACAAAGCGCAGGTTGTCGCGATTAATCGCGGAAGTTTTTGAACTGGAACGGCTGACCGAGATCGCCACCACGTACCATCGCCATGACAGCCTGTAAATCATCACGAGATTTACCCGTTACGCGGATCTCATCGCCCTGAATTTGCGCCTGCACTTTCAGTTTGCTGTCTTTGATCATTTTGACGATTTTCTTCTGAGTCGCGCTCTCAATGCCCTGTTTCAGTTTCGCTTCCACAAACCAGGTTTTACCGCTATGAACGATATTTTCCGGTACATCCAGTGAACTGCCTTCAATGCCGCGCTTCAGCAACTTGGCACGCAGAATATCCAGCAACTGATTGACCTGGAAGTCGGACTCGCTCAACACTTTGATGGTTTTGCTGGCGTCATTCAGCTCAAATGAGGCTTCAACGTTACGGAAGTCAAAACGGGACTCCACTTCGCGGCTCGCGTTATCGACCGCGTTACGTGCTTCCTGAAGATCAACTTCAGAGACAATATCGAAAGATGGCATCTTTTCCTCTCCCTTCATTTTTGATGCGAAGCATAATACCTGCAAAGTTAAATAACCAACAGTCCTGCACCAGGACGTATCCCTTAATTGTGCATAGTCGCAACAGCATGCACAATTAAGGGATAGCCTTATTGAACACCCGGAGTGGTTGCGGGTGAGGAGGAACAATGAAAATTACCGTATTGGGATGCGGTGCCTTAGGGCAATTATGGCTTACAGCACTTTGTAAACAGGGTCACGACGTTCAGGGCTGGCTGCGCGTACCGCAACCTTATTGTAGTGTGAATCTGGTTGAGACAGATGGTTCGATATTTAACGAATCGCTGACCGCCAACGATCCCGATTTTCTCGCCACCAGCGATCTGCTCCTGGTGACGCTGAAAGCATGGCAGGTTTCCGATGCCGTCAAAAGCCTCGCGTCCACACTGCCTGTAACCACGCCAATACTGTTAATTCACAACGGCATGGGCACCATCGAAGAGTTGCAAAACATTCAGCAGCCATTACTGATGGGCACCACCACCCATGCCGCCCGCCGCGACGGCAATGTCATTATTCATGTGGCAAACGGTATCACGCATATTGGTCCGGCACGGCAACAGGACGGCGATTACAGTTATCTGGCGGATATTTTGCAAACCGTATTGCCTGACGTTGCCTGGCATAACAATATTCTCGCCGAGCTGTGGCGCAAGCTGGCAGTCAACTGTGTGATTAATCCACTGACCGCCACCTGGAATTGCCCGAATGGTGAATTACGTCATCATCCGCAAGAAATTATACAGATATGCGAAGAAGTCGCGGCAGTGATCGAACGCGAAGGGCATCATACTTCAGCAGAAGATTTGCGTGATTACGTGATGCAGGTGATTGATGCAACAGCGGAAAATATCTCGTCGATGTTGCAGGATATCCGCGCGCTGCGCCACACCGAAATCGACTATATCAATGGTTTTCTCTTACGCCGCGCCCGCGCGCATGGGATTGCCGTACCGGAAAACACCCGCCTGTTTGAAATGGTAAAAAGAAAGGAGAGTGAATATGAGCGCATCGGCACTGGTTTGCCTCGCCCCTGGTAGTGAAGAGACTGAAGCCGTCACCACTATCGATCTGCTGGTTCGCGGCGGTATCAAAGTCACCACTGCCAGCGTCGCCAGCGATGGTAACCTGGCGATTACCTGCTCGCGCGGCGTGAAGCTGCTGGCGGATGCGCCGCTGGTTGAAGTGGCTGATGGCGAATATGACGTGATTGTGCTGCCTGGTGGCATCAAAGGCGCAGAGTGTTTTCGCGATAGCACCCTGCTGGTTGAAACCGTTAAACAGTTCCACCGTTCCGGGCGTATCGTCGCGGCTATTTGCGCCGCGCCAGCCACCGTGCTGGTCCCGCACGATATCTTCCCGATTGGCAATATGACCGGCTTCCCGACGCTGAAAGACAAAATACCCGCCGAACAATGGCAGGACAAGCGCGTCGTCTGGGATGCACGGGTAAAATTGCTGACCAGCCAGGGGCCAGGTACAGCTATCGACTTTGGTCTGAAAATTATCGACCTGCTGGTTGGGCGCGAGAAAGCCCATGAAGTGGCATCACAACTGGTGATGGCGGCAGGGATTTATAATTATTACGAGTAGTGTCGGATGCGGTAAACGTCGCATCTGACCAGATGCGACGTTACAACCACATATTACGGGCGATACACCTTCACATTGTTAAAGCCCTGCTCGCGCAGATAGAGCGCCTGCAGGCGGCTCATCACCCCGCGCTCACACCACAACAGCCAGGTTTTGCTCTGGTCGAGATCGCCAAATTTGGTGCTCAGTTTATAGAACGGCAGAGAAACCACATCAATCCCTTCGACTTTCAGTGGCTTATCTTCCTGTTCATCGATAGAACGGATATCGAGGATCACGTCGTTCGGGCCGAAGCCATTGACGGTTTCCACTTCCACCACTTCCTGCTCGGTCTGCTGGGCGATTTCGCGGATATCAACGTTATTCGCTTCCTCCACCACTTTATCGAGAATGCTGAAGTCGAACTTCTCTTCTTCCGCTTCAATCTTCGATTTAACCGCTTTCACCGTCGGGCTTTTGGAAATCACGCCGCAATATTCCGGCATCGTGCGGGCAAAGTCTTCGGTGCCAATCTGGCGAGCCAGGTTGATGATGTGCTCTTTGTCGTAAGAGATCAGCGGACGCAGGATCAGCGTATCGGAGACGTTATCAATCAGGCGTAGGTTGGTCAGCGTCTGGCTGGACACCTGGCCGAGCGCTTCGCCGGTGACCAGCGCCTGTACGCCGTAACGTTCAGCCACTTTAGATGCGGCACGCACCATCATACGTTTGAGGATAACGCCCATCTGACCGTCGTCGATTTTCTCGAGAATTTCCCCGACGACCGGTTCGAAATTAATGGCGACAAAACGCACGCGGTGGGAGCTGCCAAAGCGGTTCCACAGATAATGCGCCACCTGACGCACGCCAATTTCATGCGCCGCGCCGCCGAGGTTAAAGAAGCAGTAATGCACGCGGCAGCCGCGACGCATCAGCATATAACTGGAAACGCCGGAATCGAAACCACCGGAAATGAGCGACAACACATCTTCCTGGGTGCCGATCGGGAAACCGCCAATACCTTCGTAGCGGCCTTTAATCAGCAGCAGACGATCGTCTTCCACTTCCAGATGGACAGTCACTTCCGGATTGGTCAGCTTCACGCGCGCGGATTCAATATGCTGATTTAAACCGCCGCCGACGTAACGTTCCACATCAATCGAGCTAAAATCATGTTTGCCGCGGCGCTTCACGCGTACGCAGAAGGTTTTGCCTTCCAGCTGATCGCGATATTGAACCAACGCTTTCTCGAAAATATCGTGCATGTCGGTAAACGGCACGTCTTCGACTTCGAGAATATGGTGGATACCCGGAATACGGGTCAGGGCGTCGCGAATAGCCAGACGCTGGTTTTCATCTTTTGCGCGAACTTCGATGTTATCCCAGTGACGGACGACAGCGAGCGTCTCATCATAGTGCTTTAAAACGTTACGAATGTTCCCGGTAAGGATTTTTATAAAGCGCAAGCGCACAGATTGGCTTTTGATGGTGATTTCCGGGAACAATTTAATGATAAACTTCATGGCGGCAATGGTTCGTTGGCAAGCCTTAAGCGACTTGTATAGGGAAAAATACAGCAGCCCACACCTGCGGCTGCATCCAGGCGCGGAAGTATACCACTAACATCGCTTTGCTGCGCACATCACCTTACCATTGCGCGTTATTTGCTATTTGCCCTGAGTCCGTTACCATGACGGGGCGAAAAATATTGAGAGTCAGACATTCATTATGCCGAAGAAAAATGAGGCTCCCGCCAGCTTTGAAAAGGCGCTGAGCGAGCTGGAACAGATTGTAACCCGTCTGGAAAGTGGCGACCTACCGCTGGAAGAGGCGCTGAACGAGTTCGAACGCGGCGTGCAGCTGGCACGTCAGGGGCAGGCCAAATTACAACAAGCCGAACAGCGCGTACAAATTCTGCTGTCTGACAATGAAGACGCCTCTCTAACCCCTTTTACACCGGACAATGAGTAATGGACTTTCCGCAGCAACTCGAAGCCTGCGTTAAGCAGGCCAACCAGGCGCTGAGCCGTTTTATCGCCCCACTGCCCTTTCAGAACACTCCCGTGGTCGAAACCATGCAGTATGGCGCATTATTAGGTGGTAAGCGCCTGCGACCTTTCCTGGTTTATGCCACTGGTCATATGTTCGGCGTTAGCATAAACACACTGGACGCACCCGCTGCCGCCGTAGAGTGTATCCACGCTTACTCATTAATTCATGATGATTTACCGGCGATGGATGATGACGATCTGCGTCGCGGTTTGCCGACCTGCCATGTGAAGTTTGGCGAAGCAAACGCGATTCTCGCTGGTGACGCTTTACAAACGCTGGCGTTCTCGATTCTAAGCGATGCCGATATGCCGGAAGTGTCAGATCGCGACAGAATTTCGATGATTTCTGAGCTGGCGAGCGCCAGCGGTATTGCCGGAATGTGCGGTGGTCAGGCATTAGATTTAGACGCTGAAGGCAAACACGTACCTCTGGACGCGCTTGAGCGTATTCATCGTCATAAAACCGGCGCATTGATTCGCGCCGCCGTTCGCCTTGGTGCATTAAGCGCCGGAGATAAAGGACGAAATGCACTGCCAGTACTCGACAAGTACGCAGAGAGCATCGGCCTTGCCTTCCAGGTTCAGGATGACATCCTGGATGTGGTGGGAGATACTGCAACGTTGGGAAAACGCCAGGGTGCCGACCAGCAACTTGGTAAAAGTACCTACCCTGCACTTCTGGGTCTTGAGCAAGCCCGGAAGAAAGCCCGGGATCTGATCGACGATGCCCGTCAGTCGCTGAAACAACTGACTGAACAGTCACTCGATACCTCGGCACTGGAAGCGCTAGCGGACTACATCATCCAGCGTAATAAATAAACAATAAGTATTAATAGGCCCCTGATGAGTTTTGATATTGCCAAATACCCGACCCTGGCACTGGTCGACTCCACCCAGGAGTTACGACTGTTGCCGAAAGAGAGTTTACCGAAACTCTGCGACGAACTGCGCCGCTATTTACTCGACAGCGTGAGCCGTTCCAGCGGGCACTTCGCCTCCGGGCTGGGCACGGTCGAACTGACCGTGGCGCTGCACTATGTCTACAATACCCCGTTTGACCAGTTAATCTGGGATGTGGGGCATCAGGCTTATCCGCATAAAATTTTGACCGGGCGCCGCGACAAAATCGGCACCATCCGTCAGAAAGGTGGCCTGCACCCGTTCCCGTGGCGCGGCGAAAGCGAATATGACGTATTAAGCGTCGGGCATTCATCAACCTCCATCAGTGCCGGAATTGGGATCGCAGTTGCTGCCGAGAAAGAAGGCAAAAATCGCCGCACCGTCTGTGTCATTGGCGATGGCGCGATTACTGCTGGCATGGCGTTTGAAGCGATGAATCACGCGGGCGATATCCGTCCTGATATGCTGGTGGTTCTCAACGACAATGAAATGTCGATTTCCGAAAATGTTGGCGCGCTCAACAACCATCTGGCGCAGCTGCTTTCCGGTAAGCTTTACTCTTCACTGCGCGAAGGCGGAAAAAAAGTTTTCTCTGGCGTGCCACCCATTAAAGAGCTGCTCAAACGTACCGAAGAACATATTAAAGGCATGGTAGTGCCTGGCACGTTGTTTGAAGAGCTGGGCTTTAACTACATCGGCCCGGTGGACGGTCACGATGTGCTGGGGCTTATCACCACGCTTAAGAACATGCGCGACCTGAAAGGCCCGCAGTTCCTGCATATCATGACCAAAAAAGGTCGTGGTTATGAACCGGCAGAAAAAGACCCAATCACCTTCCACGCCGTGCCTAAATTTGATCCCTCCAGCGGTTGTCTGCCGAAAAGTAGCGGCGGTTTACCAAGCTATTCAAAAATCTTTGGCGACTGGTTGTGCGAAACCGCAGCGAAAGATAACAAGCTGATGGCGATTACTCCGGCGATGCGTGAAGGTTCCGGCATGGTCGAGTTTTCACGTAAATTCCCGGATCGCTACTTCGACGTGGCAATTGCCGAGCAACACGCAGTGACCTTTGCTGCGGGTCTGGCGATTGGAGGCTACAAACCCATTGTTGCGATCTACTCCACCTTCCTGCAACGCGCCTATGATCAGGTGCTGCATGACGTGGCGATTCAAAAGCTTCCGGTCCTGTTCGCCATCGACCGTGCGGGCATTGTTGGTGCTGACGGTCAAACCCACCAGGGCGCTTTTGATCTCTCTTACCTGCGCTGCATACCGGAAATGGTCATTATGACCCCGAGCGATGAAAACGAATGTCGCCAGATGCTCTATACCGGCTATCACTATAACGATGGCCCGTCCGCGGTGCGCTACCCGCGCGGCAACGCAGTTGGCGTGGAACTGACGCCACTGGAAAAACTGCCAATTGGCAAAGGCATTGTGAAGCGTCGTGGTGAGAAACTGGCGATCCTTAACTTTGGTACGCTGATGCCAGAAGCGGCGAAAGTCGCTGAATCGCTGAACGCTACGCTGGTCGATATGCGTTTCGTGAAACCGCTTGATGAAGCGTTAATTCTGGAAATGGCCGCCAGCCATGAAGCGCTGGTTACCGTAGAAGAAAACGCCATTATGGGTGGTGCAGGCAGCGGCGTGAACGAAGTGCTGATGGCCCATCGTAAACCAGTACCCGTGCTGAACATTGGTCTGCCGGACTTCTTTATTCCACAAGGAACTCAGGAAGAAATGCGCGCCGAACTCGGCCTCGATGCCACCGGTATGGAAGCCAAAATCAAAGCCTGGCTGGCATAATCCCTACTCTACTCCTGCTATGCTTAAGAAATTATTCATGGCAGGAGTGGCAGCATGCAATACAACCCCTTAGGAAAAACCGACCTTCGTGTTTCCCGACTTTGCCTCGGCTGTATGACCTTTGGCGAGCCAGATCGCGGTAATCACGCATGGACACTGCCGGAAGAGAGCAGCCGTCCCATCATTAAACGTGCGCTGGAAGGCGGCATAAATTTCTTTGATACCGCCAATAGCTATTCCGATGGCAGCAGCGAAGAGATCGTCGGTCGCGCACTGCGGGATTTCGCCCGTCGTGAAGACGTGGTCGTTGCGACCAAAGTGTTCCATCGCGTTGGTGATTTACCGGAAGGATTATCCCGTGCACAAATTTTGCGCTCTATCGACGACAGCCTGCGCCGTCTCGGCATGGATTATGTCGATATCCTGCAAATTCATCGCTGGGATTACAACACGCCGATCGAAGAGACGCTGGAAGCCCTGAACGACGTGGTAAAAGCCGGGAAAGCGCGTTATATCGGCGCGTCATCCATGCACGCTTCGCAGTTTGCTCAGGCACTGGAACTACAAAAACAGCACGGCTGGGCGCAGTTTGTCAGTATGCAGGATCACTACAATCTGATTTATCGTGAAGAAGAGCGCGAGATGCTGCCGCTGTGTTATCAGGAAGGCGTGGCGGTGATTCCATGGAGCCCGCTGGCGCGGGGCCGTCTGACGCGTCCTTGGGGAGAAACCACCGCACGGCTGGTGTCGGATGAAGTGGGGAAAAATCTCTACCAAGAAAGCAATGAAAATGACGCACAAATTGCAGAACGCTTAACGGGCGTCAGTGAAGAACTTGGTGCAACGCGAGCACAAGTTGCGCTGGCCTGGTTGTTGAGTAAACCGGGCATTGCCGCACCGATTATCGGAACTTCTCGGGAGGAACAGCTTGATGAACTGCTAAACGCGGTGGATATCACCTTGAAGCCGGAACAGATCGCCGAGCTGGAAACGCCGTATAAACCGCATCCGGTCGTAGGATTTAAATAGGTATGCAGGCCTGATGAGACGTGACAAGCGTCACATCAGGCATCGGTGCACAACTACGACAGAATACCCAGCGGCCAGTGATGACCGATAAAATACAGGATGCCAGCGGAGATCACCCCGGCGACAATATCGTCAATCATGATCCCCATGCCGCCATGTACATTGCGATCAAACCAGCGGATCGGCCACGGCTTCCACATATCCAGAATACGGAAAATCACAAATCCGGCGGTAACCCACTGCCAGTCATTGGTCGGCAGCGCCATGAGCGTAATCCACA
The DNA here is from genome assembly GCF_011754335.1 of Escherichia sp. E.sYA108. Classification (NCBI taxonomy): domain Bacteria; kingdom Pseudomonadati; phylum Pseudomonadota; class Gammaproteobacteria; order Enterobacterales; family Enterobacteriaceae; genus Escherichia; species Escherichia sp. E.sYA108. The sequence continues at coordinate 3,781,726 of NZ_JAAQVZ010000001.1, forward strand.
TACCAATAAATTCGTCCCAGACAATACTGCCGTGATCGTGCACGCCCATGTCTTTCGCCGTTTGATGACAAAGATAGACGCCGATACAGATCCCCAGCATTACCACCAGCGAATAGAGCTGCCAGGGCAAAAAAGTCATCAGATACCAGAAGGGAATCGCCGCCAGCGACCCCATCGTGCCAGGAACGATCGGGCTTAATCCACTTCCGAATCCGACAGCAAGCAGATGCCACGGATTACTCATTTTCAGGCGACTTTTCGCGACATCTTTATGGCGTGGCAAAATGGTCATATCCTTTCCAGTCTAACGTGACAGGTTCGCCGTCACGAATAAAACAAAGCCCTTCGATATCGGCGGTCATTTGCCCGATACAGGTAAACGGTACGCCCAGGTGTCCGAGAGCCACATCCAGCGCGCCACGGTTCAGTTCCGGCACCGTGAAACACAACTCGTAATCTTCACCGCCAGAGAGCGCCCAGCGCAGCGCCTGTTCCGGTTCAACATGGCGAGAAAGCGCATCAGAAAACGGCAGCAATGCCAGGTCAATACGTGCGCCGCAGTCGCTGGCTTTCACGATATGCCCGAGATCGGAAATCAGACCGTCAGAGAGATCGATAGCTGAATTTGCCAGATCGCGCAGTGCCTGCCCCTGTAAAATACGCGGCGACGGACGGAGATGACGTTTGATCAAGTAGTCCGCATCTTTAGCATCGGCAACCTGCAAACGGTTTTGCAAAATCGCCAGCCCGGCAGCGCTATCGCCCGGTGTACCGGTCACATAGATCCAGTCACCCGGTTTCGCCCCAGAGCGCGTTAAGGCTCGTCCCATCGGAACAAAGCCGTGGATACCCAACGTCATTGATAATGGCCCACGCGTGGTATCGCCGCCAATGAGTTGCATATCGTAATAATTGAGAAGATCAAACAAGCTGTCGCTGAAGGACTCAAGCCACGCTTCGTCTACGTCCGGTAAGGTTAATGCCAGCGTCAGCCAGGCCGGATCGGCCCCCATCGCTGCCAGATCGCTTAGGTTCACCGCCAGTGCTTTATAAGCCAGATCAGCAGGATCGATATCAGGGAGGAAGTGGTTGCCCGCCACCAGCGTATCAGTGCTGATCGCCAGGGTCTGTTTCTCGGGGATATTGAGAAGAGCGCAATCGTCGCCGATGCCCAGTTCGACATCAAGACGAGAACTTCTTACACGGTCAAAATAACGGGCAATCAGGGAGAACTCGCCACATGCCATACGTTACGCCTCAGCAGATAAAAAAGAAAAGGCCGGCGATCGCGGAACGGTCTTCCGTGAATCTACCGGCCTGGATATTACTTTTTGTTAGGGCGAATCACAGGTGCTGCTTTATCGAGTACGCCGTTGACGAACTTATGGCTGTCTTCTGCGCCGAACGATTTCGCCAGTTCGATCGCTTCGTTAATGGCCACTTTGTATGGCACATCGCTACGTTTAGACAGCTCGTACAGCGCAATGCGCAGTACTGCTTTTTCTACCTGGCCCAGTTCTTCCAGCAGACGGGACAGGTACGGCTTCATCAGTCCGTCGAGGTATGCGGTGTTAGTCGCCACCCCGGCCAGCAGCTCACGGAAGTACAGGACGTCAACGTCTTTTACATCCTGTTCAGCCAGGAACTGGTATTCAACATCAGCGATGTCGTTCTGGGACAACTGCCAGGAGTAGAGCGCCTGGACGGCACACTCACGAGCGCGGCGACGAGCAGCAGGTTTCACGGATTTCCCCTTACTAATTTCAGGCCTTGATGGCTTTCAATACATTAATCATTTCAAGCGCGGTCAGTGCAGCTTCTGCACCTTTGTTGCCAGCTTTGGTGCCAGCACGTTCGATCGCTTGTTCAATGCTTTCAGTGGTCAGAACCCCAAAAGCAACCGGAATTTCGCTGTCCTGGGCAACATGCGCCAGGCCGTTGCTTGCACCACCAGCGACATATTCAAAGTGGGCAGTGCCACCACGAATAACCGTACCCAGCGCAATCACCGCGTCGTATTTACCGGTTTTAGCCAGTGCACCCGCCGCCAGCGGCAGCTCATAGGCACCTGGCACCCAAACAACGGTAATGTTTTCATCTTTTACCTGACCGATACGTTTCAGTGCGTCAATTGCACCTTCCAGCAGGCTGTCATTGATAAAGTTGTTGAAACGCGCGATGGTGATGGCGACGCGAGCGTCCGGGGTAGCAACGTTAGCTTCAATAATGTTCATTTTCTTCCTTCGGGTTCGAGTATGGCCCCGCAGGGGGGCGGATTTTAGCATAATATTTCGTGCGCTGCTTCCCTTTCGAGCCGGGAGATCATGCACCCACTAAATGCAGGCAAACATCCGGGCCTACATGACGTATCTCTTTGAATTTAAATTGGGGAGCGTCGGCTAATTTCTCAAGCCCTGGCAGCGTGCATAATCCACGGGCGTCGTTGCCTAATAGTTTAGGTGCGATATAGACAATCAGCTCATCGACTAAACCCGCCTGTAGCAATGCGCCAGCGAGCGTTGGCCCCGCTTCCACCCAGATGCTGTTAATCTGCTGTTTACCCAGTTGCATCATTAGTACAACCAGATCCAGGTGACCTTTATGCTCTGGAATCAGCAAGGTACGCACCGTTTCCGGCCACTCACGAGAATCTTCCTGCGTACGCGCGAACCAGGTTTCGCCGGGCTGCTGCACAATGCGATGTTCCGGCGTCACGCGATTTTGGCTATCAATCACAATACGTACCGGCTGACGGAGATTTTGTTGCGGGTAGAGCCCCTGAGTTTGTTCATCCAGTTCAGACCAACGCACTGTTAAGGCTGGATCATCCGCCAGCACCGTGGCGCTGCTGGTTAAAATGGCATGACTTTGTGCGCGCAGTCGTTGTACGTCGCGCCTCGCCTGAGGTGAAGTGATCCACTGGCTTTCGCCACTCGCCATCGCCGTGCGACCATCAAGCGATGCGCCAAGTTTTAACTGAATATAAGGAAAGCCGGTGCGCATCCGCTTGAGAAAGCCTTTATTCAATTGCTCAGCTTCACTCATCATCAGCCCGTGGCTGACGTCAATGCCAGCCTGTTGCAGACGGTAAAGTCCACGTCCAGCGACCTGCGGATTGGGGTCTTGCATTGCAGCAACCACGCGCGCCACGCCCGCAGCAATTAATGCATCACAACACGGTGGCGTACGACCATGATGGCTACAGGGTTCGAGTGTGACATACGCCGTTGCGCCTTTGGCTTTTTCGCCGGCCATGCGCAACGCGTGTACCTCGGCATGCGGCTCACCCGCGCGTTGATGGTAACCTTCACCGACAATTTCGCCATCTTTGACAATGACGCACCCGACATTCGGGTTGGGATGCGTGGTAAAACGTCCTCGTTGCGCCAGCTTTAGCGCCCGCGCCATGTAATACTCGTCCTGCACGGCTTAGTCCTCCAGGCGCGCGATCTCTTCGCCAAATTCTTTGATATCTTCGAAACTGCGGTAGACAGAGGCAAAACGGATATAGGCGACTTTATCGAGCTTTTTCAATTGCTCCATCACCAGATTGCCAATCATCTTGCTCGGCACTTCGCGCTCACCGGTGGCGCGCAGCTGCGATTTTATATGATTGATTGCCATTTCGACGTCATCGGAACTCACCGGACGTTTTTCCAGCGCCCGCAGCATTCCGCTACGTAATTTCTCTTCATTAAACGGTTCACGCACGTCGTTGCTTTTTACAACACGCGGCATAACCAGCTCCGCCACTTCAAAGGTGGTGAAACGTTCATTACACACCAGACACTGCCGACGGCGGCGTACGGATGAACCCTCGCCCACGAGACGAGAGTCAATTACCTTAGTGTCCACGGCGAAACAGAATGGGCAATGCATACGGCGTCCTGACCAGGTGGTTAACAGAAATCTATTTTACCCTGAACTGACGATACAACAAAGGCGCAACGCTTTTGAGATAAAGGATCGATGCTTTCACTGCTTTTACCCTCTACCACTAGGCTAATTGCGACGAGAAAGGGACGACCTATGAATACTAACGTTTTTCGACTGCTCCTGCTGGGAAGCCTGTTCAGCCTTAGCGCCTGTGTGCAGCAAAGTGAAGTGCGACAGATGAAACACAGCGTCAGCACGCTGAACCAGGAGATGACGCAGCTCAATAAAGAAACGGTCAAAATCACTCAGCAAAACAGGCTGAATGCAAAATCCAGCAGTGGGGTTTACCTTCTGCCTGGAGCAAAAACACCAGCAAGACTGGAAAGCCAGATCGGTACTTTACGTATGTCGCTGGTGAATATTACGCCTGATACAGATGGCACCACCCTGACGCTACGTATTCAGGGCGAATCCAATGACCCTTTACCCGCATTTAGCGGAACCGTTGAATATGGGCAAATTCAGGGAACAATAGACAACTTTCAGGAAATCAATGTGCAGAATCAATTGATTAACGCACCTGCCAGCGTCCTCGCCCCCAGCGATGTTGATATTCCGTTACAGTTAAAGGGTATGTCTGTGGATCAGTTAGGCTTTGTACGTATCCACGACATTCAACCTGTTATGCAGTAAACGTATTGCGGGGCGATATTGTGCGTCCCGCAACATCTTTCTCCGTCATTTTGTTACTCCGCTTACATCACCTGGATTGATAGTAAAAGTTTGCAACAAGGGTGAAAGTCAGTACAATCCCCGCCCGAATGTGTGTAAACGTGAACGCAATCGATTACGTAAATGATAGAACTGTGAAACGAAACATATTTTTGTGAGCAATGATTTTTATAATAGGCTCCTCTGTATACGAAATATTTAGAAACGCAATTTGCGCCTTTTTCACTCCCGCAAGGGATTTTCAAACAGTGGCATACATATGAAAAAAACATTACTGGCAGCCGGTGCGGTACTGGCGCTCTCTTCGTCTTTTACTGTCAACGCAGCTGAAAACGACAAACCGCAGTATCTTTCCGACTGGTGGCACCAGAGCGTTAACGTTGTCGGAAGCTATCACACCCGTTTCGGACCGCAGCTCCGCAACGATACCTACCTTGAGTACGAAGCATTCGCTAAAAAAGACTGGTTCGACTTCTATGGTTATGCGGATGCGCCGGTATTCTTCGGCGGTAACTCCGATGCAAAAGGTATCTGGAACCACGGTTCTCCGCTGTTTATGGAAATCGAACCGCGTTTCTCCATCGACAAGCTGACCAATACTGACCTTAGCTTTGGTCCGTTCAAAGAGTGGTACTTCGCGAACAACTACATTTACGACATGGGTCGTAATAAAGATGGCCGCCAGAGCACCTGGTACATGGGTCTGGGTACCGACATCGATACTGGTCTGCCGATGAGCCTGTCCATGAACGTCTATGCGAAATACCAGTGGCAGAACTACGGCGCAGCGAACGAAAACGAGTGGGACGGTTACCGTTTCAAAGTGAAGTACTTTGTGCCGATTACCGATCTGTGGGGCGGCCAGCTGAGCTACATCGGCTTCACCAACTTCGACTGGGGTTCCGACCTGGGCGATGACAGCGGTTATGCGAACAACGGTATTAAAACACGTACCAATAACTCTATTGCGTCCAGCCATATTCTGGCGCTGAATTACGATCACTGGCACTACTCTGTCGTTGCCCGTTACTGGCATAACGGTGGTCAGTGGAATGACGATGCAGAACTGAACTTCGGCAACGGCAACTTCAACGTTCGCTCTACCGGCTGGGGTGGTTATCTGGTAGTAGGTTACAACTTCTAATTGTGAGAATGCCGGATTTCATATCCGGCATTTTTTATCACTTCTTCTTGTTCATCATCGCTTTCAAATCAGCGAATGGGTTGTACTTCGCTTCACCGACATCTTTCTGCGCATCTTCCCCTGCGATAACGGTCGTACCATACTGATCCGCTTCGGTGTATTTCGAATGCTCATGATCGTGGCAATAGAGACAAAGTAATTCCCAGTTACTGCCATCTTCCGGGTTATTAGTATGGTCGTGATCAATGTGGTGAACGGTAAGTTCACGCAGGTTGGAATAAACAAACTCGCGGGAACAGCGACCGCAGACCCACGGATAGATTTTTAATGCTTTTTCGCGATAGCCGCTTTCTAACCGCGCATAGTTTTTTGGGATGATAGCCATGAAAAAGTTACCTGGATGAAATGTAGGGTTACGCGCAGTTTCCCAAGATGCGGGGATTTTCGCAATCACCTTACATCAAAAAAAATCCCGATCTTCTGACCGGGATTTTCAACATCAGCTGAAACTTGATTAAGGCAGAATTGACGGCTGATCCGCCCCTTCTTTTTCCACTTTCTGCTGCAACATGTGTTCGCGCTTCATACCCAGTTTCAGAGCCAGCGCAGATGCCACATAGATGGAAGATGCAGTACCGATGGAAACACCGATAAGCATGGTCAGCGAGAAGCCTTCCAGTACCGGACCACCGAAGAGGTACAGCATCAGGATAACCATCAAGGTAGTACCGGATGTGATCAAGGTACGGTGCAGCGTCTGGGTCAAGGACACGTTAAAGATTTCGTAAGGCGTACCGCGACGGATCTTGCGGAAGTTTTCACGAATACGGTCCGATACCACGATACTGTCGTTAAGCGAGTAACCGATAACCGACATCAACGATGCCACAATGGTCAGGTCAATCTCGATATGGAATAACGACAAAATACCCAGCGTAATGATAACGTCGTGCGCCAGCGCAATAACAACCCCTGCCGCCAGTCGCCACTCAAAGCGGAAACCTACGTACACGAGGATAGACAGCAGCGCCGCCATCAACGCCATCGCACCGGTTTGCGCAAGGTCTGCCCCCACGCTCGGACCGACGAACTCAATACGCTTCACTGCCGCATTCTGATTGGTGGATTCGTTAATCACCTTCAGAACCTGGCTGCCCAGCACCTGACCGCCGGTTTCGCCTTCAGCAGGCGGCATACGGACCATGATGTCGTGGCTGCTACCAAAGTTTTGCAGCATCGGCTCTTCAAAACCGGCTTTTTGCAATGCATCACGCATTACGTCAATTTCAGCCGGTTTTTCGAGCGTAATTTCAATAACCGTACCACCGGTAAAATCCAGCCCCCAGTTAAAGCCGCGCACGCCCATAATAACGATAGCGGCGATTAACAGCAGACCAGAGATGCCGAAAGCCCAGTAGTCCCAGCGCATAAAGTCATAGACTTTACGGCCGTGGTTTAGTTGTTCAACAGTATATTCCTGTGCCACATCGCACTCCTCAGATTGACAGCTTCTTGACGCGCTTGCCGCCATATAGCAGGTTTACGATGGCACGCGTACCGACAATCGCGGTAAACATCGACGTCGCCACACCGATACCGGTAGTAATCGCGAACCCTTTAATTGCCCCGGTACCCACTGCATACAGGATGATGACTTTAATCAGCGTGGTGATGTTCGCATCGAAGATGGAACTGAATGCGCCACGATAACCTTCATCAATTGCCTGTTGAACAGTACGTCCGTTGCTCAACTCTTCTTTAATACGTTCGTTGATCAGTACGTTCGCATCGACCGCTACCGCAAGGGTTAAGACGATACCCGCGATACCTGGCATACTCAGCGTTGCGCCTGGCAACAGCGACATAATACCGACAATCAAGATCAAGTTGGCAATCAGAGCACTGGTCGCAATCAGACCAAACTTCTTATAGAAGATGATCATGAACAGAATAGAAACCAGCAGACCGGCAAGGCAAGCCTCCAGCCCCTGCTCAATGTTCTGCATACCCAGGGTTGGGCCAATGGTACGTTCTTCAACAATCTGAATCGGCGCGATCAACGCACCGGCACGCAGCAGCAGTGAAAGCTGACGCGCTTCGCTTGGGTTATTGATGCCAGTAATACGGAAGCTGTTACCCAGACGAGACTGGATGTTGGCGATGTTAATCACCTCTTCCTGTTTCACCAGAACCGCACGACCGTTTGCATCTTTCTTACCGCTGTCTTTGTACTCCACAAACAGAGTTGCCATCGGTTTGCCGATGTTGTCCTTGGTGAAGTTAGACATGATGTTACCACCCGCGCTATCGAGCGAGATGTTAACCTGCGGCTGGTTGTATTCGTCCTGGCTGGAAGTGGAGTCGGTGATATGGTCACCGGTCAGAATTACGCGTTTGTACAGCACAACCGGCTGACCTTCGCGGGTCTGTTTCACTTCAGAGTCGCCCGGTACGCGACCGGATGCCGCAGCGGCCTGATCAACGTTGGTGTTTACCAGACGGAATTCCAGCGTTGCCGTCGCACCCAGAATCTCTTTCGCACGCGCAGTGTCCTGAATACCTGGCAGTTCAACAACGATACGGTCAGCACCCTGACGCTGAACCACCGGCTCCGCCACGCCAAGTTGGTTTACACGGTTACGCAGGATATTGATGTTCTGCTGCACCGCATATTCACGCGCTTCACTCAGACGAGCATCGCTCATTACCGCACGCAGCTGGTTGCTGCCCTGGCTGCTAATCACCAGGTCCGGATGGCGCTTGCTCAGATACGCAATGGCTTCATCACGAGCTTTAGCATCGCGGAAAGTGATGCTCAGGCCGTAGTTGTTTTCTTTACGAACGGTGGTATACGGGATGCCCTTTTCACGCAGGTCGCTGCGCAGGCTATCGATATTTTGTTCCTGGAGTTTGCCAAGCGCGGTGTCCATATCCACTTCCATCAGGAAGTGAACGCCGCCACGCAGGTCAAGGCCGAGCTTCATCGGCTCAGCATGAATGGCTGCCAGCCAGCGCGGCGTTGCCGGGGCAAGATTAAGCGCCACGACGTATTTGTCACCCATAACGCCCATTAATGCTTCACGAGCGCGCAGCTGGGTGTCAGTGGAGTCGAAGCGCGCAAGAATAGCGCCCTCTTCCAGTGCCACAGACTTAGCAGTTATTTTTTCTTCTTGTAACGTTTTCTGGACCTGGATCAGCGTTTGCTCACTGGCGGCGACTCCGCGCGCACCAGTGATCTGAACAGCCGGATCCTCACCAAACAGGTTGGGAAGCGCATACAGCAGACCGATGACAATCACCACGATCAGCATGACGTACTTCCACAAAGGATAACGGTTTAACACGGCAATTCCCTTAGGGAAAAATTTTAATTACAGCGCCTTCATGGTGCCTTTCGGCAGAACGGCAGCTACGAAGTCACGTTTAATAACTACTTCAGTGGTGTCATTCAGTGCGATAGCAATGTAGCCGTTTTCCGCTACTTTGGTTACGCGACCGACCAGGCCACCGTTCGTCAGCACTTCATCACCTTTAGCGATGGAGTCCATCAGCTTTTTGTGTTCTTTGGTGCGCTTCTGCTGTGGACGCAGGATCATGAAATAGAAAATCAGACCGAATACCACCAGCATCAAAATCAAAGACATCGGGCTACCTTGCGCCGGTGCACCCGTTGCCGCTACCGCATCAGAAATAAAAAAGCTCATTAAATTTCCCTCATTATTAATATTAATCAACGTTCAAAGGTGGTACTTCTCGCCCCTGACGCTGGTAAAAATCAGTTACGAAGCTCTCTAATTTACCCTCTTCAATAGCCTTGCGTAAACCCGCCATCAAACGCTGGTAGTAACGAAGGTTATGAATGGTGTTGAGTCGCGCGCCTAATATTTCGTTGCAACGGTCGAGATGATGCAAGTAAGCGCGTGAATAATTGCGACAGGTGTAGCAATCACACTCAGGATCGAGTGGGCCAGTATCGCTCTTATACTTCGCATTGCGGATTTTCACCACGCCATCGGTCACGAACAAATGACCATTTCGGGCGTTGCGGGTTGGCATTACGCAGTCAAACATATCGATACCGCGACGTACGCCCTCAACCAGGTCTTCTGGTTTACCAACGCCCATCAGGTAACGCGGTTTGTCTGCCGGAATTTGCGGGCATACATGCTCCAGAATACGGTGCATATCTGCTTTCGGCTCACCCACAGCCAGACCGCCGACAGCGTAGCCATCAAAACCGATATCTACCAGACCTTTAACAGAAATATCACGTAAATCTTCGTAAACACTGCCCTGAATGATACCAAACAGCGCATTTTTGTTTCCGAGACTGTCAAAACGCTCACGGCTACGCTTCGCCCAACGCAGAGACATCTCCATGGAGCGTTTTGCGTAATCCCAGTCAGCAGGATACGGCGTACACTCATCAAAGATCATGACGATATCCGAACCAAGATCGTACTGAATCTCCATCGACTTTTCCGGGTCGAGGAAAATCGGGTCGCCGTTGATCGGGTTGCGGAAGTGAACGCCCTGTTCGGTGATTTTACGAATATCACCAAGGCTGAAGACCTGGAAGCCGCCGGAGTCGGTAAGGATTGGTCCTTTCCACTGCATAAAATCGTGCAGATCGCCGTGCAGTTTCATGATTTCCTGGCCCGGGCGCAGCCACAGGTGGAAGGTGTTGCCGAGGATAATTTGCGCGCCAGTGGCTTCAACTTCTTCCGGCGTCATCCCTTTTACGGTGCCGTAAGTGCCAACAGGCATAAAACAAGGCGTTTCCACTACGCCACGATCAAAGACCAGGCGGCCACGGCGTGCGCGACCGTCGGTGGTGTCCAGTTCAAATTTCATTTTTTCTCCACTACGTCAGAAAAACAGTCCAACGTTTAAACCAGCGCCGCGGAATTACTCCCCAACGCGCTCATTAATTGCCTGCGGATTGTACGTGATAAACATCGCATCACCGTAACTAAAAAAGCGATATTTCTCTTCTACCGCCGCTTTATAGGCATTCATGGTGTGTTGATAACCAGCAAATGCCGAAACCAGCATAATCAGCGTCGATTCCGGAAGGTGGAAGTTCGTCACCAGCGCATCGACCACTTTGTACTGGAAGCCCGGATAGATAAAGATTTGGGTATCGTCAAATAACGGTTCAATGAGATCGTTTTTCGCTGCCTGAGCCGCACTTTCCAGCGAACGTACTGAGGTGGTACCAACCGCAATCACCCGGTTACCGCGCGCTTTCGCCGCCAATACCGCGTCTACCACATCCTGCGGCACTTCAGCGTATTCCGAGTGCATGATGTGATCTTCAATGGTGTCGACGCGCACCGGCTGGAAGGTGCCCGCACCAACGTGCAACGTCACAAACGCCATCTCCACGCCTTTGGCGCGTAATTTTTCCAGCAAAGGTTCGTCAAAGTGCAGTCCGGCGGTCGGTGCTGCTACCGCGCCGGGTTTTTCGCTATAAACCGTTTGATAAAGTTCGCGGTCTGCATCTTCGTCCGGACGGTCGATGTACGGCGGCAGCGGCATATGGCCGATGCTGTTGAGAATATCCAGCACCGAACGTTGATCATTAAATTCGACTTCAAACAGTGCGCCGTGGCGCGCGGTCATTGTTGCGTTAATACTTTCGTCATCGCCCAGCAGCAGTTCTGCGCCAGGTTTTGGCGCTTTCGAGGCGCGAATATGCGCAAGAATGCGTTTGTCGTCGAGCATCCGCTCAACCAGCACTTCAATCTTGCCGCCGCTGGCTTTACGCCCAAACAGACGCGCCGGGATCACGCGGGTATTATTAAAAACCAGAAGATCGCCGGGGTTGAGCTTATCGAGTAAATCGGTGAAAGTACCGTGCGTCAGCGCGCCCGTCGGCCCGTCCAGCGACAGTAAACGACAGCTACTGCGTTCAGGCATGGGATAGTGGGCAATCAGGGATTCGGGCAATTCAAAAGAGAAATCGGTAACGCGCATGACACTGACTCAGACTAAAATAAGAGGCGGGTAGTCTAGTGCCGGGGCGCTCTCCCTGCAACCTTTACCCTCCTTGATGGATGACATAATCTATACACAAAATCATTCAAGATGCATCGAGATGGCAACTGAATGAGTCCCCAGGAGCTTACATTAAGTAAGTGACTGGGGTGAGTGAAGGCAGCCAACGAAGAGGCAGTTTGAAGGATGAAGTGTATATGAATTTTTTAGCTCACCTGCATTTAGCCCATCTCGCGGAAAGCTCGCTTTCCGGCAATTTACTGGCTGATTTCGTACGCGGAAATCCTGAAGAAAGTTTTCCGCCCGACGTCGTGGCTGGCATTCATATGCATCGGCGAATCGACGTATTAACCGACAATCTGCCAGAAGTCCGCGAAGCGCGGGAGTGGTTTCGTAATGAAACGCGCCGTGTCGCGCCTATTACGCTGGATGTGATGTGGGATCACTTTCTGTCCCGCCACTGGTCGCAGCTGTCGCCCGATTTTCCGCTACAGGAATTTACCTGTTATGCCCGGGAGCAAGTGATGACTATTCTTCCAGACTCACCGCAACGCTTTATCAATCTGAACAACTACTTATGGTCAGAGCAGTGGTTGGTGCGCTATCGCGATATGGATTTCATCCAGAGCGTGTTAAACGGCATGGCAAGCCGTCGCCCACGTCTGGATGCCCTGCGTGACTCCTGGTACGATTTAGACGCCCATTACGATGCTCTCGAAACCCGCTTCTGGCAGTTTTATCCGCGGATGATGGAGCAGGCGTCACGCAAGGCGTTATAAGACGTTAATTCATCCACACCGTAGCCGAAATGGCAGGCAAAGCCAGAATCCCGTCCGTCAGTTGCCCGTGACCTTCTTTGCGTTGCCATTGCGCGACATTAAGCAACGGTGACGCGGGTAGCACCACTTCACAGGCTTCGCCACGGTTGATTGCCACCAGTACACGCTGCTGATTCAGCACGCGGACAAATACCACCACGTTATCTTCCGCATACAGCACCTGACAGCCGCCACGACGCAACGCCTGACCTTTCTTACGCAGCGCAATCATTCGCTGGTACAGCGCGAATAACGCCGAATCCTGCTTTTCCACCTGCCAGGGGAACGGCTTACGGCAAAACGGATCGTTTTTGCCATCCAGTCCCACTTCATCACCGTAATAAATGCACGGTACACCAGGCCAGGTGAACAGCCAGACCACCGCCAGGGGCAGGCGCGCAACATCCCGACCGAGCAGCGTTTTAAATCGCGCAGTATCGTGGCTGTCGAGCTGATTAAACATACGTAATTGTTGTTGATGAGAAAGCCCTGCGCGGTAATTATCCATCCAGGCCATACAGGTTTGGGCGTCAATTTGCTGCGGATCGTAAGAGATATCGGTGTTGGCAAGAAATCCCCACAACGGGAATGTGAAGCCGCGATAGTTCATGGCGGCATCTTCCACATCGGCCTGTAACCATTGCCGTGCATCGCCAAAATGTTCGCCGACAATATACGCATCCGGCTGGGTTTCTTTCGCCGCTTCGGTGATCCCGGCAACGTGCTGCAAATTATTGCGCGCCCCACCCGCTTCCCCCAGCATATGCACCACATCCAGCCGCCAGCCATCCATATTCCACGGCGCTTTCAGCCAGTGGCGGACAATACTGTCTTCCCCGCGATAAATTTCATTCACCAGACTTTCCGACTGATAATCCAGCTTCGGCAAGCTGGCATAGCCCAGCCAGTCGAGCGCCGTGCCATCATCACTAAACGAGTACCAGTCACGCCAGAGTGATTCGGGGTTGCGACAAGCTCCCCCCGTGCCACGATTGTGCCTGTCAAACCAGGCATGGGAATCGCCACTGTGGTTAAACACGCCGTCCAGCACCAGTCGTATTCCCAGCTGCTGCGTATTGTGTCGCAAACGCAGCAACGCCCCATCACCGCCAAACTGCGGATCGACATGGCGATAATCCTCGGTATCGTATTTATGCACGCTGGGAGCTTTAAACACCGGATTGAGATACAGCGCCGTCACGCCAAGTTTTTTCAGATACGGCAGTTTTTCACTTATCCCGTCCAGATCGCCGCCATAGAACGTTGCTCCGCCAGCCTGCGCCGTGACCGGTTCATCCCAGTCACGCAATATGATCTCTTGTCCGGCTGCGTGATGGTAATAGACATGATCCTGTTCAGCTTCACGAGGAAGATTACGGGCGAAACGATCAGGGAAGATCTGATAAAAAATCTGATCCGCAGCCCATTGTGGGCCGATATCCGGTACATCGATGGCAAACTGCTCCAGTCGTGCCGGCGGCATTCGGCTGAAGCCTTGCGGTGTAAACCAACGCTGGCGATCGTGCCACAGCAATTTGAAACTATAACGCCGCCGAGGTTGTCCGCTGGAGAGATCGATCGCCGCCCGCCATGCGGTGACGCCAGGCTGCGGCTGACTGCGCTGCTTATGCATCGGTACTGACATTTCTTCGTTATCGTGTTCTGTACGCAGCATAATGCGCTGCGGTGGGTCTTCGCCCGTCAGCCACAGTGTAATGAGCAGTTGATCTTTGCTTTGTTTAACAAATGGGGGCACCGGCAGATGCCATGCATTTAACATCATAATTCCCCTGTGATGAAAATCTGATCACCTTGCCATAGCCTAATGCAGGATCACTCATCATCTGAAGGATATTTGGGGGAGGAGGACGGGGGCGGATAACTTTCGGAATAGCCGGATCAGGATTTCCTCCTGAACCGGCTTACAGAACGCAAGGATTACTGGTTTTCAGCCAGCTGACGATCGTGGCGGCGCTTAAACATCCAGCCAATCAACAGCACAACAATCCACGCGAAACCAACATACAGCGAGATACGCGTATCAGGGTGATAACCAATCAACCCGATAATAAAGAGCAGGAAAATCAAACCGCCGATGGTGGTTGCGACCCCACCCGGCACTTTAAATTTCAGCGCCTTAACTTCTTCTGGCGGCAAACGGCGACGGAAGGCGATTTGCGACAGCAGGATCATAATCCACACCCACACCGTGGCGAAGGTTGCCAGCGAAGCGATCACCAGGAAGACGTTTTCCGGCATGATGTAGTTCAGATACACCGCAAACAGCAGCGCGGTAGTCATCACCAGCACCGTAACCCACGGAATACCGCGACGCGAGGTTTTGCTGAAAATTTTTGGCGCGCTGCCCTGCTCTGCCATACCGTGGAGCATACGGCCTACACCAAATACGTCACTGTTAATTGCCGACAGCGAAGCGGTCAGCACAACAAAGTTAAGAATGCTGGCGGCAAAGGTAATGCCCATATGCTGGAACGTCAGCACAAACGGGCTACCGGCAGTGCCAACCTGATTCCACGGGTAGATAGACATAATGACGAACAGCGTACCGACGTAGAACACCAGAATACGCATCGGCACGGAGTTAATCGCACGCGGAATCGATTTCTCAGGATCTTTCGCTTCACCGGCGGTAATCCCGATAATTTCGATCCCACCGTAAGCAAACATCACCATTTGCAACGACATCACCATACCAAGCCAGCCGTTACTGAAGAAGCCGCCGTTGCTCCACAGGTTATGAATACCGGTCGGTTGCCCGCCGTTGCCAATCCCCCAGATGATGATGCCGAAACCGGCGACAATCATGATGATGATAGTGGCGACTTTAAAGAACGAGAACCAGAACTCCAGCTCACCGAATACCTTCACGCTCATCAGGTTTACGGCGCAAATGATCAGCACCACACTCAGTACCCAAATCCAGTGCGGCACCGTCGGGAACCAGACACCCATATAGATACCAAAAGCGGTCACATCGGCGATGGCGACAATAAGGATTTCAAAGCAGTAGGTCCAGCCGGTAATGTAACCTGCCAGCGGGCCGAGGTTTTCCTGCGCATAACGCGAGAAAGAGCTGGCTGCCGGGTTATGTACCGACATTTCCCCCAGCGCACGCATAATGATATACGCCGCGATACCACCGATAATATAGGCCAACAACACGCTTGGACCGGCCATTTTGATGGCATCTGCCGAACCGTAAAACAGCCCGGTGCCAATTGCTGAACCCAGTGCCATAAAGCGTATGTGTCGGGTACTTAGCCCACGCTTTAGCTTGTTCTTACTTTCCATCAATTCCTAACCCATCAACACAATAAAAAACCACGGGGCATCGCAGCCCCGTGGTTAAAACAAATGTTCAGTGATTTAGTGAGCGCTGGAGGTCACCTGACGACCTGCCGCACGATCCCAGATAATGGCCAGAACCACCATCACCACTGTTGGCATTAACCACGCCAGACCTTGTTCGGCCAGCGGTAAACGCTGCGCCCAGGACGGTAAGATATCGCTGAATGCAGATGCCTTGATCCCGTCGAGAATACCAAAAAGCAGGCTGATAAACATCGGCGGAGCAATCACGCGGGACGAATTATGCCACCATGAGCGTGTAAAACTTAATACAACCAGTGCGATACACGGCGGATAAATGGCGGTCAGCACCGGTACAGAGATCTGAATCAGCTGGCTCAAGCCGAGGTTAGACACCACCATCGAGAAGCCGCCGAGGATAAACACCAGCGTACGATAAGAGAGCGGTACGTACTGGGCGAAGAATTCTGCACAAGCACAGGTCAGGCCAACCGCCGTGACCAGGCAGGCGATGAAGATTAACGCCGCCAGCAGGAAGCTACCGCCGCCGCCAAAGGTATGCTGAACGTAAGCATGCAGGATCGCCGCACCGTTTGCAGACTGATCGACCAGCGACGCGCTGTCTGAACCCAGACGGAACAGCGCCAGGTACAGCAGAGTCAGACCAACACCCGCCATCAGGCCAGCCCAGACGGTATAACGGGTCAGCAGACGCGCTTCGGTAACGCCACGAGAACGCGCCGCGTTAACAATAACGATACCAAACACCATTGCGCCCAGCGTATCCATGGTCAGATAGCCGTTGACGAAGCCGTTAGAAAACGCAGCGTTTTGATAAGCCTCAGTCGCCGTACTGATAGAACCCGCCGGCCAGATAATTGCGGCAACAGACAGGATGACCAGCGCGATAATTTTCAGCGGCGCAAGGAAGTTGCCCACGGTATCCAGCAGCTTGCCCGGATAGAGCGAAACCAGAATAACGATAGCGAAATAGACCAGGCTGTAAATAAACAGCGGCAGCGCGGAATCACCCGTCAGCGGCGCAATGCCCACTTCAAAAGAAACGGTAGCTGTACGCGGCGTAGCAAAAAGCGGCCCCACCGCCAGGTAACAAACTGTTGCCAGCAGTACGCCAGCGACTTTACCAATTGGCGTGCTGAGACTGTCAACACCGCCGCCAACTTTTGCCAGCGCCACTACCGTTAATACCGGTAGGCCAACGGCAGTAATGAGGAAGCCGAATGCCGCAGTCCAGACGTGTTCGCCTGCCTGCAAGCCGACCATTGGAGGGAAAATAATGTTACCTGCGCCGACGAACAACGCAAATGTCATAAAGCCCAGAGCGATGATATCGCGCGATCTTAATTGATGGGTCATAAATCATACTGCCTGTGGATGTGGTGTTGTAACGTTAAATTTTTGTGCCAATCCCTGGGGATGATACAGCGGTATATTTAAACAATTTTAGCGGGAAATACTCCCAACCAGGCGCGGCGAAGAATAGTTTTTCGATTTACCGCGTAAATGCAGTCAGTATGACAGCACCTGAAGCGCAATTTAAACGCTTATAACGTTTTAAAGCAAGAAGGGATCTAAAAACCAGAGGTATATAGCGATAAGAAATCACCAACCAGTATAAAACACTATTTCAATGAAAAAGACATGGCTAATCATGCGAACAAAAAATCACCAACCGTTGTAAAATCTAACGCCCGTATTTCGACTGCAAAGAAAATAAGCCAGCATCGGCTGGCTTATGGCAATAAAAGATGACAAAGGCGAATTAATCGCTGTTTTTGGCAATTAAACGTTCCGGGATAACAAAACTGAAACGTGTACCTTTTCCTACTGTACTCTCAATATTCAGGCGACTTTCGTGATGATTCACCGCATGTTTCACGATCGCTAACCCTAATCCGCTACCACCGGTTTGCCGGGAACGCGCTTTATCAACGCGATAAAAACGCTCGGTCAGGCGCGGAATATGCTCCGGTGCAATGCCCGGTCCGTTATCTTCAACACTAAATTCGGCACCGTGCGGCACTCGCTGCCAGCGTACGGTGATATGCGTGCCTTCCGGCGTATGATTCACGGCGTTATAGACCAGGTTCGAAATCGCACTGCGTAGCTGATCTTCGTTGCCTGACACCTTGAGGCCGTTATCTATCTCAAAGGTAAATGTCTGTTTTTTCTGACTCAGAGTCTGAGCCTCGCGCTCAACGACGCGCAGCATCATCGGCACATCAACCTTTTCATTGAGCAAATGCGTCGGTGCGGCTTCTATTTTCGACAGCGTCAGCAATTGCTTCACCAACCCTTCCATCCGCTGGGTCTGCTCGCGCATGGTGTGCAACGCTTTTTCACGTACCGCGCCTTCCAGCGGTTGCTCATCCATCATCTCCAGGTAACCCTGTAACACGGTCAATGGCGTACGTAACTCATGGCTCACGTTGGCAAAAAAGTTACGCCGCGCCCCTTCCAGTTGATGCATTTGCGTGACATCTCGCGCCACCATCAGCAACTGTTTGTGGGTATAAGGCATGACGCGAATCTCCAGATGCCGCCCGGTGTTGAGCACCAGATTGAGCGGGCGAGAGAAATCACGCGTTTTCAGATATTGCGTAAACTCCGGGTAACGCAGCAAGTTAAGGATGTTCTGCCCGTTATCTTCCGGCCAGCGCAAGCCAAGAATCTGTTGCGCCAGACCGTTGCACCAGAAAATACCGCCCTCTTCCGTGGTCAGCACCACCGCGTCGGGCAGCGACTCCGCGCCGCTACGAAAGCGTTTAATCAGATTGCCCAGTTCACGGCGGCGTTTTTTATTTCGCAGCTGCATCTGGTGTAAGCCGTATAGTAGCGGTTCCCAGCTACCACGCCCCGGTGGCGGGGTCATACTACGATCCACCCACAGCCACCATGAAAGGCGCAATAAATTCCAGAAATGCCAGATAAGCAGTCCTGTTACCGATGCCAGCAAAAACCAGGGCAGGTAACCAAAAAATGCACCCAGGATGAAAGCCGGGAGGCAGCAAAGTAGCAGCTCCAGCACCAGCCTTTTCCACGACAGCCGTTCCAGCACGTAAGATACTCCAGTTAAGAAATCATAAGCCCTGCTCTACGTCCGATGAGCAAGGCCTTAAAAGCGGGTTGAAAAACGATACCCTGTACCGCGCACGGTCTGCACCATGCGGTCATGCCCGCCGGGCTCCAGTGCTTTACGCAGGCGACGAATGTGGACATCGACCGTACGATCTTCCACATACACGTTGGTTCCCCAGACGTGGTTTAACAGCTGCTCGCGGCTGTACACGCGCTCAGGATGCGTCATAAAAAAGTGCAGCAGTTTAAATTCTGTCGGCCCCATCTCCAGCGGTTCTTCGCCCGCCATCACCCGGTGAGATGTCGGGTCCAGACTTAGCCCCTGCATCTCGATCACCTCTTCCACCGCCATTGGCGAAATACGGCGCATTACCGCTTTGATTCGCGCCACCAGCTCCTTCGGAGAAAACGGCTTGGTGATATAGTCATCCGCACCGGTTTCAAGGCCGCGCACGCGATCTTCTTCTTCCCCTCTGGCGGTCAACATTACCACTGGGATATCCCGGGTCATCGACTCGCGCTTGAGGTGTTTGATGAACTGGATACCGGAGCCGCCAGGTAACATCCAGTCAAGGAGAATTAAATCCGGCCAGGGTTCATTCAGTTGATTCACAGCACTGTCATAATCTTCCGCTTCGACCGGCTGAAAGCCATTTTGTTCGAGCACGAAGCAGACCATTTCGCGAATTGGAGCTTCATCTTCTACGACCAGAATACGTCTCGCCATGATTTGCCCTGTTGTAATAGATAGGTTGCGATCATTAATGCGACGTCATTATGCGTCAGATTTATGACAGATTTATGAAAAGCTCGTCGCACATATCTTCAGGTTATTGATTTCCGTGGCACAGAAAAAAGCAAATGGCACATCTGTTTGGGTATAATCGCGCCCATGCTTTTTCGCCAGGGAACCGTTATGCGCATCCTTCACACCTCAGACTGGCATCTCGGCCAGAACTTCTACAGTAAAAGCCGCGAAGCTGAACATCAGGCTTTTCTTGACTGGCTGCTGGAGACAGCACAAGCCCATCAGGTGGATGCGATTATTGTTGCCGGTGATGTTTTCGATACCGGCTCGCCGCCCAGTTACGCCCGTACTTTATATAACCGTTTTGTTGTCAATTTACAGCAAACTGGCTGTCATCTGGTGGTACTGGCAGGAAACCATGACTCGGTCGCCACGCTGAATGAATCGCGCGATATCATGGCGTTCCTCAATACTACCGTGGTCGCCAGCGCCGGACATACGCCGCAAATCTTGCCTCGTCGCGACGGGACGCCAGGCGCAGTGCTGTGTCCCATACCTTTTTTACGCCCGCGTGACATTATTACCAGCCAGGCGGGGCTTAACGGTATTGAAAAACAGCAGCATTTGCTGGCGGCTATTACTGATTATTATCAACAACACTATGCCGATGCCTGCAAACTGCGCGGCGATCAGCCTCTGCCCATCATCGCCACTGGACATTTAACGACCGTGGGTGCCAGTAAAAGTGACGCCGTGCGTGACATTTATATTGGCACGCTGGACGCGTTTCCGGCACAAAACTTTCCACCAGCCGACTACATCGCGCTCGGGCATATTCACCGCGCGCAGATTATTGGCGGCATGGAACATGTTCGCTATTGCGGTTCCCCCATTCCACTGAGTTTTGATGAATGCGGTAAGAGTAAATATGTCCATCTGGTGACATTTTCAAACGGCAAATTAGAGAGCGTGGAAAACCTGAACGTACCGGTAACGCAACCCATGGCGGTGCTGAAAGGCGATCTGGCGTCGATTACCGCACAGCTGGAACAGTGGCGCGATGTATCACTGGAGCCGCCTGTCTGGCTGGATATCGAAATCACTACTGATGAGTATCTGCATGATATTCAGCGCAAAATCCAGGCATTAACCGAATCATTGCCTGTCGAAGTATTGCTGGTACGCCGGAGTCGTGAACAGCGCGAGCGTGTGTTAGCCAGCCAACAGCGTGAAACCCTCAGCGAACTCAGCGTCGAAGAGGTGTTCAATCGCCGTCTGGCACTGGAAGAACTGGATGAATCGCAGCAGCAACGTCTGCAGCATCTTTTCGCCACGACATTGCATAGCCTCGCCGGAGAACACGAAGCATGAAAATTCTCAGCCTGCGCCTGAAAAACCTGAACTCATTAAAAGGCGAATGGAAGATTGATTTCACCCGCGAGCCGTTCGCCAGCAACGGGCTGTTTGCTATTACCGGCCCAACCGGTGCGGGGAAAACCACCCTGCTGGACGCCATTTGTCTGGCGCTGTATCACGAAACCCCGCGCCTCTCTAACGTTTCACAATCGCAAAATGATCTCATGACTCGCGATACCGCCGAATGTCTGGCGGAAGTGGGGTTTGAAGTCAAAGGTGAAGCGTATCGCGCGTTCTGGAGCCAGAATCGGGCGCGTAACCAGCCGGACGGTAATTTGCAGGTGCCACGCGTAGAGCTGGCGCGCTGCGCAGACGGCAAAATTCTCGCCGACAAAGTGAAAGATAAGCTGGAACTGACGGCGACGTTAACCGGACTGGATTACGGGCGCTTCACCCGTTCGATGCTGCTTTCGCAGGGGCAATTTGCTGCCTTCCTGAATGCCAAACCCAAAGAACGCGCGGAATTGCTCGAGGAGTTAACCGGCACTGAAATCTACGGGAAAATCTCGGCGATGGTTTTTGAGCAGCACAAATCGGCCCGCACAGAGCTGGAGAAGCTGCAAGCGCAGGCCAGCGGCGTCGCGTTGCTCACGCCAGAACAAGTGCAATCGCTGACAGCGAGTTTGCAGGTACTTACTGACGAAGAAAAACAGTTACTTACCGCGCAGCAGCAAGAACAACAATCACTAAACTGGTTAACGCGTCTGGACGAATTGCAGCAAGAAGCCAGCCGCCGTCAACAGGCATTGCAACAGGCGTTAGCCGAAGAAGAAAAAGCGCAACCTCAACTGGCGGCGCTCAGTCTGGCACAACCGGCACGAAATCTTCGTCCACACTGGGAACGCATCGCAGAACACAGCGCGGCGCTGGCGCATACTCGCCAGCAGATTGAAGAAGTAAATACTCGCTTACAGAGCACAATGGCGCTTCGGGCGAGCATTCGCCACCACGCGGCGAAGCAGTCAGCAGAATTACAGCAGCAGCAACAAAGTCTGAATGCCTGGCTACAGGAACACGACCGCTTCCGTCAGTGGAACAACGAACTGGCGGGTTGGCGTGCGCAGTTCTCCCAACAAACCAGCGATCGCGAGCATCTGCGGCAATGGCAGCAACAGTTAACCCATGCAGAGCAAAAACTTAATGCGCTTGCGGCGATTACGTTGACGTTAACCGCCGATGAAGTTGCTAGCGCCCTGGCGCAACATGCTGAGCAACGCACGCTGCGTCAGCGCCTGGTCGCGCTGCATGGACAGATTGTTCCCCAACAAAAACGCCTGGCGCAATTACAGGTCACTATCCAGAATGTCACGCAAGAACAGACGCAACGTAACGCCGCACTTAACGAAATGCGCCAGCGTTATAAAGAAAAGACGCAGCAACTTGCCGATGTGAAAACCATTTGCGAGCAGGAAGCGCGCATCAAAACGCTGGAAGCTCAACGTGCACAGTTACAGGCGGGTCAGCCTTGTCCACTTTGTGGTTCCACCAGCCACCCGGCGGTCGAGGCGTATCAGGCGCTGGAGCCTGGCGTTAATCAGTCTCGATTACTGGCGCTGGAAAACGAAGTTAAAAAGCTCGGTGAAGAAGGTGCGACGCTACGTGGGCAACTGGACGCCTTAACAAAGCAACTTCAGCGTGATGAAAACGAAGCGCAAAGCCTCCGACAAGATGAGCAAGCACTTACTCAACAATGGCAAGCCGTCACGGCCAGCCTCAATATCACCTTGCAGCCACAGGACGATATTCAACCGTGGCTAGATGCACAAGATGAGCACGAACGCCAGCTGCGGTTACTCAGCCAACGGCATGAATTACAAGGGCAGATTGCCGCGCATAATCAGCAAATTATCCAGTATCAACAGCAAATTGAACAACGCCAGCAGCAGCTCTTAACGGCATTGGCGGGTTATGCACTGACATTGCCACAGGAAGATGAAGAAGAGAGCTGGTTGGCGACGCGTCAGCAAGAAGCGCAGAGCTGGCAGCATCGCCAGAACGAATTAACCGCGCTGCAAAACCGTATTCAGCAACTGACGCCGATTCTGGAAACGTTGCCGCAAAGTGATGAACTCCCGCACAGCGAAGAAACTGTGGTGCTGGAAAACTGGCGGCAGGTTCATGAACAATGTCTCGCATTACACAGCCAGCAGCAGACGTTACAGCAACAGGATGTTCTGGCGGCGCAAAGTCTGCAAAAAGCCCAGGCGCAGTTTGACACCGCGCTACAGGCGAGCGTCTTTGACGATCAGCAGGCGTTCCTTGCGGCGCTAATGGATGAACAAACACTAACGCAGCTGGAACAGCTCAAGCAGAATCTGGAAAACCAGCGCCGTCAGGCGCAAACGCTGGTCACTCAGACAGCAGAAACGCTGACACAGCATCAGCAACACCGACCTGGCGGGTTATCTCTCACTGTGACGGTGGAGCAGATTCAGCAAGAGTTAGCGCAAACTCACCAAAAGTTGCGTGAAAACACCACGAGTCAAGGCGAGATTCGCCAGCAGCTGAAGCAGGATGCAGATAACCGTCAGCAACAACAAACCTTAATGCAGCAAATTGCTCAAATGACGCAGCAGGTTGAGGACTGGGGATATCTGAATTCGCTAATAGGTTCCAAAGAGGGCGATAAATTCCGCAAGTTTGCCCAAGGGCTGACGCTGGATAATTTAGTCCATCTCGCTAATCAGCAACTTACCCGGCTGCACGGGCGCTATCTGTTACAGCGCAAAGCCAGCGAAGCGCTGGAAGTTGAGGTTGTTGATACCTGGCAGGCTGATGCGGTACGCGATACCCGTACCCTTTCCGGCGGCGAAAGTTTCCTCGTCAGTCTGGCGCTGGCACTGGCGCTTTCAGATCTGGTCAGCCATAAAACGCGTATTGACTCGCTGTTCCTTGATGAAGGTTTTGGCACACTGGATAGCGAAACGCTGGATACCGCCCTTGATGCGCTGGATGCCCTGAATGCCAGTGGCAAAACCATCGGGGTGATTAGCCACGTTGAGGCGATGAAAGAGCGTATTCCGGTGCAGATCAAAGTGAAGAAGATCAATGGACTGGGCTACAGCAAACTGGAAAGTGCGTTTGCAATGAAATAACTATTCAGCAGGATAATGAATACAGAGGGGCGAATTATCTCTTGGCCTCGCTGGTCGTTATCCTGCAATCTATCACTTTATTGGCTACGGTGATTGGTAGCCGTTCTGGTGGTTGTGATGGTGGTATGAAAAAAGTTATTTTATCTTTGGCTCTGGGCACGTTTGGTTTGGGGATGGCCGAATTTGGCATTATGGGCGTGCTCACGGAGCTGGCGCATAACGTAGGAATTTCGATTCCTGCCGCCGGGCATATGATCTCGTATTATGCGCTGGGGGTGGTGGTCGGTGCGCCTATAATCGCGCTTTTTTCCAGCCGCTACTCACTCAAACATATCTTGTTGTTTCTGGTGGCGTTGTGCGTCATTGGCAACGCCATGTTCACGCTCTCTTCGTCTTACCTGATGCTCGCCATTGGTCGGCTGGTTTCCGGCTTTCCGCATGGTGCATTTTTTGGCGTCGGCGCGATCGTGTTATCAAAAATTATCAAACCCGGCAAAGTCACCGCCGCCGTGGCAGGGATGGTTTCCGGGATGACAGTCGCCAATTTGCTGGGCATTCCACTGGGAACGTATTTAAGTCAGGAATTTAGTTGGCGTTACACCTTTTTGTTGATCGCTGTTTTTAATATTGCGGTGATGGCATCGGTCTATTTTTGGGTGCCGGATATTCGCGACGAGGCGAAAGGAAAACTACGCGAACAATTTCACTTTTTACGCAGCCCTGCCCCGTGGTTAATTTTCGCCGCCACCATGTTTGGCAACGCAGGTGTATTTGCCTGGTTCAGCTACGTAAAGCCATACATGATGTTTATTTCCGGTTTTTCGGAAACGGCAATGACCTTTATTATGATGTTAGTGGGGCTAGGGATGGTGCTGGGGAATGTGCTAAGTGGCCGGATTTCAGGACGTTATTCACCACTGCGCATTGCGGCAGTAACTGACTTTATTATTGTGCTGGCACTGCTGATGCTCTTTTTCTTCGGCGGCATGAAAACAACGTCGCTTATTTTTGCATTTATTTGTTGCGCGGGATTATTTGCCCTTTCAGCACCACTGCAAATATTGTTACTGCAAAATGCCAAAGGCGGAGAGTTATTAGGTGCCGCAGGTGGGCAAATAGCGTTTAACCTCGGTAGCGCCGTCGGCGCATATTGCGGTGGTATGATGCTGACGCTGGGGCTGGCATATAATTACGTGGCGCTACCTGCCGCCCTGCTTTCGTTTGCTGCGATGTCGTCGTTGCTGCTGTATGGTCGCTATAAGCGCCAGCAAGCGGCGGATAGTCCGGTGCTGGCGAAACCAGTGGGGTAGATTGCAGCCACGGTGCACGTTGCTTATTGCCGGATGCGGCGTGAACACCTTATCCGGCCTACGGGACTGTTCATTTTGTAGGCCTGATAAGACACGCCAGTGTCGCATCAGGCATCGGAGCACCGGGGGGTTGCCGCCACTGTGCGCGTTATTTGTTGCCGGATGCGGCGCGAGCGCCTTATCCGGCCTACCGGACGGCTCACTTTGTAGGCCTGATAAGACGCGGCAAGCGTCGCATCAGGCATGATACGCCAATTGCCTGGTTTTTTTACTCTTGTGGCCATAACCATGCAGCGCCGCGTACGCCGCTCGAATCACCATGTTTCGCCTTGCGTACCGGCGTTTCACATTCTCCGCCGAAGACAAATTGTTTAATCAACTGTGGAACCGTTTGATATAAACGGTCTACATTGCTCATTCCGCCGCCCAGGACAATCACATCCGGATCGAGAATATTCACGACATGTGCCAGCGATTTTGCCAGCCGCAGCTCGTAGCGACGCAATGCCAGTTCCGCTACCGGATCGCTTTCTTCAACCAGGCGGATAATTTCACTGCCTTTCAGCGCATGTCCGCTCAAACGACGATAATCCGTCGCGAATCCCGTGCCTGAAATAAAGGTTTCAATACAACCTTGTTTACCGCAATAACAAGGGACTTCCTCGCGATAACGCAGTTCGTCTTCGTCCATCCACGGTAGCGGATTGTGTCCCCACTCGCCTGCCGTGCCATTGCCGCCGATATGCGCCCGCCCATTGAATGCCACGCCCGCGCCGCATCCCGTGCCGATAATCACGGCAAATACCGTCTGCGCTCCCGCTGCCGCGCCATCTACCGCTTCTGAAACCGCCAGACAGTTGGCGTCATTTGCCAGCCGCACTTCCCGCTGCAACCGCGCGCTTAAGTCTTTATCGAATGGCTGACCGTTGAGCCAGGTTGAATTGGCATTCTTCACCACGCCGGTGTAGGGCGAAATCGAACCAGGAATGCCCATACCTACCGTTCCGCGCTGCCCTGTTGCCTGCTCCGCCATATCAACCAACGTGGCGATCGTTTCAATAGTCTGCCGGTAATCATCACGCGGCGTGGGCAGACGATGGCGGTACAACTGCTCCCCTGCATCGCCCAATGCAATCACTTCAGTTTTGGTGCCGCCTAAATCGATACCTATACGCACGGTACTCTCCTTATTTTTTTCAATATCAATAGCGTAGAGACGGACAACCGGATTGGCAATGCAAGGCCGCCGACAATTCGTTATCATGCCCGCTAAATTTAACGACAAGGCCGTGGAAATTATCATGCTGTGGTTCAAAAATTTAATGGTTTACCGTCTTAGCCGCGAGATTTCGCTGCGTGCAGAAGAGATGGAAAAACAGCTAGCCTCGATGGCATTTACCCCATGCGGCAGCCAGGACATGGCGAAGATGGGCTGGGTACCTCCGATGGGATCGCACAGCGATGCGTTAACGCACGTTGCCAATGGTCAAATTGTTATCTGTGCGCGCAAAGAAGAAAAAATCCTCCCGTCCCCGGTGATTAAACAGGCGCTGGAAGCGAAAATCGCCAAACTGGAAGCAGAACAGGCGCGTAAGCTGAAGAAAACCGAAAAAGATTCGCTGAAAGACGAAGTGCTGCACTCTCTGCTGCCGCGTGCTTTCAGCCGTTTTAGCCAGACAATGATGTGGATCGACACGGTTAACGGTTTGATTATGGTGGACTGCGCCAGCGCCAAAAAAGCGGAAGATACGCTGGCACTGTTGCGTAAAAGCCTGGGGTCGTTACCGGTTGTACCATTGAGCATGGAAAACCCGATTGAACTGACGCTGACCGAATGGGTACGTTCCGGCAGCACGGCACAGGGCTTCCAGCTGCTTGATGAAGCCGAGCTGAAATCGTTGCTGGAAGATGGCGGCGTGATCCGCGCGAAGAAACAAGATCTGACCAGCGAAGAGATCACCAACCACATTGAAGCCGGAAAAGTGGTGACTAAACTGGCGCTCGACTGGCAGCAGCGCATTCAGTTTGTGATGTGCGACGATGGTTCGCTCAAGCGTCTGAAGTTCTGCGACGAGCTGCGCGATCAAAACGAAGATATCGACCGTGAAGATTTCGCCCAGCGTTTTGATGCCGATTTCATCCTGATGACTGGTGAACTGGCAGCGTTAATTCAAAACCTGATTGAAGGATTAGGTGGCGAAGCACAACGTTAATTGCTGATTTACCTTTAATGCCGGATGCGACGCCTGCCGCGTCTTATCCGGCGTACGAAGCCACACCAGGAATATAATCGTTAGCTACAGCGGGCAATAATTCTTAGCGCAGCAATATTATGCGTTTTATGCTGTAACTTGCTCCAGGGGCGTTGTGTCATTGTTTTTCCTCAAGCCGGTGACGCGCTTCACTGCGAATTTTCCGCGTTGCCCCGGTTTTCACTAAATCACGTAACAGCGAAAGATCGGGTTGTTCGACAAATAAGAGTAATGATGGCTCCTCTTTTAACCACGCCGTTTTCACATCGGCAGCCAGCTGTGAATTATTAATAGCCAGCGACCGCTCCTGAGGCTCAGTCAATGTCGTTAACAACAACACCGGGGTATGTGCGTTGTGCAATGCCGTTTGGCGCAAATGATCATTGCGACTTTGCAGCAATGCACGCCACCATTCATCATCTGATTTATCTTTTATCGTCGCCAGTTCCGCAACAATATCTGGAGATCTTCGCTGATATTTATATCAACCTTGATGAATTATGAATATATCGGAAATCGAAAAAATCCCAGCAAAGGAAATATTATTATGGGTTAAAGAGAGGACATTTCAGAAAAATGCCCTCCCGTTCAAGGGGAAGGCGAGGAATTACAGATAGCGGCACAGATAAGAGGTGGGTTCGGCAACTTGCAGATGAAACTCGCTGTGACCGGGAACATTAAACACCGAACCGGCTTCATACACTTGCCAGTCGGTCGCGTCAGGCAGTAACACATTCAGCGCGCCACTGATTACCGTCATCTCTTCAGGCTCAGCGGTGCTGAAGGTGTATTCACCTTCAACCATAACACCCACGCTGGCGCGACCAGTGCTGCTGCTGGAAAAGCCGATCGATTTCACTTTGCCGGAAAAGTACTCATTACTTTGAAGCATAAACTGGCCCTGTCTGGTAGTTGAACATCTACTTCACTATAGGGGCCAGAGGCGCTGGCTGTCACGCAAAATTACATCAGTAATTCCGCAGCCAGCCGTGCAATCAATACGTTAGAGAGCAAGACAGGAACATCGAGCTGTTTTTGCAGTAAATCGCGATGACGCTGGTTAAATCCCAAACAATCCAGCATGATGACATCTGCACCTTTTGCCAGTAATTCTTTCCCGGCATCAATGATTTTTTGTTCCGAATCATGAATGGGGTTACCCAATGAAAATACTGGCGGTTTCTGCAAAATTTGCCATTTTTGCGCCTGAACGGTCAGCAACTCCTCAACCGGTACGATAACCCCCACCTGATGATCTTCAACAATAGAGGAAACCAGCGGTGGCAATATCCGCGACGGCTCAAGAAAGATCGTATTACGCGCGGTCATACTACTAATGTTTGCTGTACTCATTAATATAATGACGTCGTAACCCTGATTATCGAGCACTTCAACCACACCTTGCAGGTCTCGCTCCACTTTGCGACGCGAAACATGGGCCAGATGGTTGTCATTTAATAATGTGAGAATTGTGTCTTCGCCTGCTTCTGGCGCGTACTCCGCCATCACTTCTTCGCGGCTTAACTTCCCCAGCAGGCTATGATGGGAAATATTATCTTCGTCAATGTATTCTGTCAGGAGCGGCAAAACTTCCTGCATAGGTACAATGCCGATAGTCAGGATCGCCAACGACGCACTCATTGTTCTTCCACCTTACTTTTATTTCGTCGTTAATTACCGGGCAAGTGTTAAGCACCACTGCTGACACTTACTTGTGCTACAAATGACAAAAAGCGTAGCAGCAGACCTGCACTGCATAATGTAAAGATTCCAAATGATTCCAGTAATGGATTGTTATTGTTTAATATTCTAATTATTTGAAAAACATGAATTGTGAAAAATGTGACGCAGATCCCTTGTGGCGGCACTCAGAATCCCTTCCGAGCAGTCTGATGCGGTCACTCTTTGTCAGGGTCCTCATAGCGTTTTTTCGCATCCATCGCTTCCTGAGCGGTCGGATGTTCACTGATCAACGAGTCTGGTTTAGGATGATCGGCTCTGAGTTGGTACCAGGTTACCGTCTGTCCTGGCTTTCCTTTTTCAATCGTCACTATATATGCTTCACGAGGATAAGGCGGTTTCGTTGGCATCGTTCTTCCTTATTTCACGGGATGAACGTTAAGTATAGGCGCTCGAAAATCAACAATTGATCGTCTGTGCCAGAGCGCTGCGAATTTCAGAAATCACCTGGCTGGGTTCGTTTGTTGCGTCGATGATAATATGCGCAACTTCGCGATATAGCGCATCGCGTTCTTCCAGCACTTCCTGAACTTCTTCGCTCAGTGGTTTTCCCGTTAAGGTTGGCCGTAAATCTTCTTCCGGTGCAGCTTGCAGTCGGTTAACCAGGACTGATACTGGCGCACACAAATAAACCACGATCCCGTTATTTTGCATGAAGTGACGATTAAATTCCGTCAGAATAATGCCGCCGCCCGTGGCGATAACGGTGGATGGCGCAGTTACCGCTTCCAGTGCCGCCGTTTCTCTGGCGCGGAATCCCGCCCACTCTTCCCTTTCGACGATCTCCGCGACCGTCATATTGAGCTGTGATTGCAACCACTGGTCGGTATCGACAAACCGACGGTTAAGCGAATCGGCAAGGGCCATTCCGACCGTTGTTTTACCACAGCCCCGAGGCCCGATCAGAAAAAGAGGTTGTGTCATCGTGGGTTTTCCCCAAAAGGTCGCAATGCGGCGAAAGCCGGTGTCATGAGAATAGCGATCATACCATCAAACTAGTACAATTTCGATTGTAAAGAAAAAATTCCACTTAAAGTGAAAATCTCAATACATCCCTTACTATACCAATAAATATTCAAGAATGAAGTGTAAATAATAAATTACATTTAGCCACGACTACGTTGCACTTCCAGCCACCACTTCTCCAGCTCCGCAGCAAAGGCCTGGCGGTCACGTTGTGAAAGACTATCTGGTCCTCCGGTCTGGATCCCACTGGCACGTAAGGTATCCATAAAATCGCGCATCGTCAGGCGCTCACGAATGGTCGCTGGCGTGTAACGTTCGCCGCGAGGATTAAGCGCCGCCGCGCCTTTCTCGATGGCTTCAGCAGCCAAAGGTATATCTGCGGTGATCACCAAATCGCCCGCTTCACACTGCCGGACAATTTCGTTATCGGCAACGTCGAAACCTGCCGCGACGCGCAGCGTACGAATAAATCGCGATGGCGGCACGCGTAAACTCTGGTTTGCTACCAGTACCAGCGGCATCTGCATACGTTCCGCCGCGCGATACAAAATCTCTTTAATTACATTGGGACACGCGTCGGCATCCACCCAAATTGTCATAAAGTCATCCTTTGTTGGGTAATCCTCTATTGTGTCGCGCTTTTGCCTTCCGGCATAGTTCTGTTTATGCTTCTGCCAGCGATTATCAAAACAATGAATTTCACGGCAGGAGTGAGGCAATGGAAAAGAAAATCGGTTTTATTGGCTGCGGCAATATGGGAAAAGCCATTCTCGGCGGTCTGATTGCCAGCGGTCAGGTGCTTCCAGGGCAAATCTGGGTATATACCCCCTCCCCGGATAAAGTCGCCGCCCTGCATGACCAGTTCGGCATCAACGCCGCAGAATCGGCGCAAGAAGTAGCGCAAATCGCCGACATCATTTTTGCCGCCGTTAAACCTGGCATCATGATTAAAGTGCTTAGCGAAATCACCTCCAGCCTGAATAAAGACTCTCTGGTCGTTTCTATTGCTGCAGGTATCACACTCGACCAGCTTGCCCGCGCGCTGGGCCATGACCGGAAAATTATCCGCGCCATGCCGAACACTCCCGCGCTGGTTAATGCCGGGATGACCTCCGTAACGCCAAACGCGCTGGTAACCCCAGAAGATACCGCTGATGTGCTGAATATTTTCCGCTGCTTTGGCGAAGCGGAAGTAATTGCCGAGCCGATGATCCACCCGGTGGTCGGTGTGAGCGGTTCTTCGCCAGCCTACGTCTTTATGTTTATCGAAGCGATGGCCGACGCCGCCGTGCTGGGCGGGATGCCACGCGCCCAGGCGTATAAATTTGCCGCTCAGGCGGTAATGGGTTCCGCAAAAATGGTGCTGGAAACGGGAGAACATCCAGGGGCACTGAAAGATATGGTCTGCTCACCGGGAGGCACCACCATTGAGGCGGTACGCGTACTGGAAGAGAAAGGCTTCCGTGCCGCAGTGATCGAAGCGATGACGAAGTGTATGGAAAAATCAGAAAAACTCAGTAAATCCTGATGACTTTTGCCGGACGTCAGGCCGCCACTTCGGTGCGGTTACGTCCGGCTTTCTTTGCTTTGTAAAGCGCCAAATCTGCCGATTTCAACCACTCACGATAGTGACTCATTTGTGGGTTCAGCGGCGCAACCCCCACACTAATCCGTAAAGTTACCTGTGGCGTATTCGGCAGACGTAATGTATTTAGCCCTTCATGCACTCGTAACATGGCGGTAATGGCGCTCTCAGCTGGCGTACCGGACATGATTACCGCAAACTCATCGCCGCCAAACCGACCAATCACATCGCTACCGCGCAGGGTTATTTGTAACTGTCGGGTAAGCGCCACAATCGCTTCATCGCCCACATCATGGCCCCAGGTATCGTTGATGCTCTTGAAATGGTCGATATCGATAATCAGTAATGTCGCATCGCGGTTATGCCGCCGACAGTTATCAAATTCATTGCGTAACATAGTTTCCCAATGACGTCGGTTATACACGCCCGTCATACCGTCGCGGGTACTCATGACCTGCAACCTGCGTTTATGTTCCGCCAGTTTAGTCGCCGTCTGGTAGCTGACCCAGCCAAACAGCAGAGGATAAATGACGATAATGGGAAGGGAGAGCCACCATTCCAGCGGCGCACTATTGAACGACACGGTGATGCCCGTCAGTTCGAGGGTGACAAGGCAGGAAACCACCATCAACACCAGACCCGCGACAAACAGACGGGGGCCGCCTGCCCCCATCAAATTCAGACACATAATCATCAACATCGCGGTGGAAGGCAGCACGTTTACGCCCATTACGCCTACCCACATTCCCGCTAATACTGCATCGGTTTTTAAGTTGTAAATTTCCCGGCTAAGCGGATCGACGGCCCTGCTCGCTATCTGCCAGGCTAAATGCGGCCAGACGAACGCCCAGCCGACCAACACCAGCCACCACCAGCCCGGCGGCGGGTGCGAAACCAGCGTTGAAGCAATCGGTAAGAACATGCCAGCCAGGCCAACCGCGCGGGGTAGTCTGACGCGACGGGCGAAGCGCAGCCCGGATCGCTGATGTTCGTTTTGAGGAGTTAAAGGAGGTTCCTCCCCATGCGCCGCCGCTTTTTTGAAAAAGTTTTCATCATTCATTATTTTTGGGAACATTCAGAAACAATTTTCCCAAATTATAGAGACGGGGCTAAAGGCAGAAGTATGAAATTTCGGGTGAGCCATTTTCGTAGCTCACCCGTTAGCACTATCAGGTATCAGGCGGCTTTCTTGAGGCAGGCGCTCATAAACTTATTACGATCATCACCTTTCAGAGATTGTTGCGTTGCTTGATTATTACATTCGCGCATCTTTTGCTGCTGTGGCGTCAAACTTTTTTCACCAGGCGCAGACTTGCTGTTCTTCAGGCAATCACTCATGTAGGTCTTACGAGCATCCCCTTTCAACGCCTGCGCCGTCGCCTGCTGATTACAGGAGGTCATACGCTGTTGTTGCGGGGTTAAGGTTCTCTCGGCAGCGCCGACGGTGGTTAAAAAAACCAGTCCGAAAAGCAAGGTAACCAGTAATGTTATTTTCATAGCACCATCCCTCTTCATGTTTTAACCATGAGCGTTTGCGCCCGTGATCTGCCATTAAGTCTGGTTGCTAACAGCAAAAAAACCACCCGACAGCGAAAATTCACCGCCGGGCGCGGTTTTATTTCAGCCCCAGGGCGGCTTTCATGGTGTAGAAGAGATCGGTCTGGTCGGTCAGTCCAACGACATTGGCGGCATGTGGGCCATACGCTGCAATACGCAACTGACTGCCGGTATGTTCTTGTGAATCCTCTTCGGAGTTCCCGTAACTCATCACCATCACTGCGCCATCTTTGGTATTTAGCGCCTGGGTGAGGCCCGGAGCTTTGGTATCCGGCGCAACTATCTGGCTGGCATGGGCGTGATCAGCGGTGACTATGACCAACGTGTTACCATCCTTTTTAGCGAATTCCAGCGCCCGTTGTACGGCTTCATCGAGATCGACCGTCTCGCCAATTTGCCCACAAGGATTCGCTGCGTGATCCTGTTTATCGATTGACGCACCTTCAACTTGCAGGAAAAAGCCTTTCTCATTTTTACTCAACAATTCAATGGCTTTGTCGGTCATCTGCGCCAGGGTCGGTACACTGTCATTACGTTGCGGATTAGGCGTACAGGTGACTGCGGGCTTATCTATATTACCGTGGTACGTTGCTTTCGGTCCTTGCCAGCGCACTGGCATATTGCCGTCAGCAAACAGTCCTAATAGGGGTTTTTGCTGATTCGCTTCCGTCACCGAATTCAGTGAGGCAGTATCGCTCACCAACTGATAACCACGCGCCTGTGCCTGTTCACGCAGCGTTTTTCCCTGCCATTCACCGGCGGTTGCCGTTTCAGCAAAGGTTTTTGCACCGCCGCCAAGCGTAACATCGGCACGGGCGTTAAGCAGCTGTTCGGTAATCGATCCTTTTCCGCCTTTTTCCAGAGCGTTACCCGGACATTTTTCACTGGTCGCACTCGGACCGTAGCATTTGCGCGAGGTCACATGCGCCACCAGCGCAGCGGGCGTGGCATCCTGCAACTCTGCGGTAGAAACGTTACCGGTCGCCAGACCTGCGGCTTTTGCCATTTCCAGAATCGTTGGGTGATCTTTTTCGTGAATATCGACGCCCAGCGCGCCGTTATAGGTTTTGACACCAGTTGACCAGGCGGTTGCTGATGCAGCCGAGTCGGTGACGTAGTCCGGTTTGCCGGTTTTTTTATTCAGCGCATAGTGAGTGTATTGCCCGGTAAGCGGTAAGGCATCGATACCTTTAAAAAAGCCGCCCGCACCTTCGGCATAATTGCGTGCGGCAGTAATTTCCGAGTCCCCCATCCCATCGCCAATCAGCAAAATAATATTTTTTGCAGGTTTATCGCTAAGAGAATCACGCAGAGCGGCGGTCTGATCACCCGTTAAGCGGTGAGCACCGCCGGGTGCAGTAATATCGCCCTGAGCAGCCCGGTTTTCCAGAACAGGCATTTCTGGTGTCCGGGCTTTTGTCACAGGGGTAAACAGTAACGGTAAGAGTGCCAGTGCAATAGTGCTTTGTTTCACTTTATTTTCTCCATGTACAAATACATTAAAAAATAAAAACAAAGCGACTATAAGTCTCGGCCGTGACAACTTTATGACAGCTGTTGAAAAGATTAACTTTTTACTGACGAGGATGCCTCAATAACTTCTTTACGTAATCGCGCAGCAGCTCCGTATCGTCGTCAGGAATGCTGGCATCGGGCTTTACCTCGTACAGCGCCCCCTCTACCTGATCAATCAACCGCTGTTGATCATTTTGCGCCATATTGCGAAGCATTGCCGTGACGATAATCTCCAAAGCTTCTACCTGCGCGCACAGTTCTTTCGACTCTTCTTCTTTTTGGGCAAGCTTAAATAACAACTCAGCAATGAGATTTTTCATGTCTGTATTTCCTTATCCAAAGTATGGAGAAGTTAACATTATGTTTCACAACTTCATAGTGTCTGGAAGTATTATTTTTATGACAAAGGAAATACTTTGCGCAAATATTTTTTTGTTTGATTACCAGCGAAACGTTTCTCTTATTTAAATAATTACCCACATAAAATACAGGCCTTTAATTATCAACCTTTATTATAAATAAAAGTTATGAAATATATTCTCTTCGTTATCTTATAATTAAGAGAAAAAACTCACCACATGGTCATTTAAGCCAGGAATAAATTAGCTTCCCGTTCATCATTTTTGTGATCTTGCACACATCTTTGAGATAACGCACTTTCTTCACCAGTACGTTGCTCGCTTTGTCAGCAGAAGATTGCAACATTCTGTCAGAAGGCCGCGAATCCCCCGTTTTGTCATGGTAATGTATGCACTTTGTGTTAGACGGGATAGGTTTTTAAGATGGAAAAACTGCGGGTAGGAATCGTTTTTGGTGGTAAATCAGCGGAACATGAAGTGTCTCTGCAATCGGCAAAAAACATTGTCGATGCCATTGATAAAAGTCGCTTCGATGTTGTGCTGCTGGGCATTGATAAACAAGGGCAATGGCACGTCAGCGATGCCAGCAATTATCTGCTAAATGCAGACGATCCTGCCCATATTGCGTTGCGTCCTTCGGCGACCAGCCTTGCGCAGGTGCCAGGTAAACATGAGCATCAGCTTATCGACGCACAAAACGGTCAGCCGTTGCCGACGGTGGATGTCATTTTCCCGATTGTCCACGGTACGCTGGGCGAAGATGGTTCCTTGCAGGGAATGCTGCGGGTCGCCAATTTACCGTTTGTAGGTTCTGATGTTCTGGCTTCAGCGGCCTGTATGGATAAAGATGTCACCAAACGTCTGCTGCGCGATGCCGGGCTGAACATTGCGCCATTTATTACCCTGACGCGCGCTAATCGTCACAACATCAGTTTTGCCGAAGTGGAGTCTAAACTGGGGTTACCGCTGTTTGTAAAACCGGCTAATCAGGGCTCTTCTGTTGGTGTCAGCAAAGTAACCAGTGAAGAACAGTACACAATTGCCGTCGATCTGGCGTTCGAGTTCGATCATAAAGTGATCGTTGAGCAAGGGATCAAAGGTCGTGAAATCGAATGCGCAGTTCTTGGCAACGATAACCCGCAAGCAAGCACCTGTGGCGAGATCGTACTCACCAGCGATTTCTATGCCTACGACACCAAGTACATTGACGAAGATGGCGCGAAAGTGGTAGTTCCAGCAGCCATTGCGCCAGAAATCAACGATAAGATCCGGGCGATTGCCGTTCAGGCTTATCAGACGTTGGGATGCGCAGGCATGGCGCGTGTAGACGTGTTTTTAACCCCAGAGAACGAAGTAGTGATCAACGAGATCAACACCCTGCCTGGCTTCACCAACATCAGTATGTATCCGAAGCTGTGGCAAGCCAGCGGTCTGGGTTACACCGACCTGATCACGCGTTTGATTGAGCTGGCGCTGGAGCGTCACGCTGCGGATAACGCACTGAAAACCACAATGTAATATTCAAACGCCCGGTAATATTCTTATTGGGCGTTTTCAGTTTCTTCATCGCGACGACGAATAATCAACCCCGCCAGCCAGAAACTAATCACCCACGTCACCAGACCGACGGCATAGGTCTGCCAACCTTTTGCTTCAAATCCCAGTAACCCCACCACGCCATTAAGAATGAATATAAGGCCAATGGCGAACGCATAGTAGTGCCAGTCACGGCGGATTTTTACAGGCAGATTCATGGCAGCTCCGTTAACGAAAAACAACATCCTTGCATATTCTGTAACAACTGTCTGTGGTGTAGACAACACTTTCGCAATTGTTAATAAATTTAACTTAAGGTTGCTATTTTGTGACTCACAACGAAGATTCACGCTTCGGGAATATTCCCAACATCAATTTACCATGATTCTGATATTGACAATCGAAATGACCTGTCAGACTTGCCATAAGCCGCTGGTATCACACCAGAAGAGAAGCAGATGACTTCCGGAGGTTTTTATGGCTGATTTCACCCTGTCAAAATCGCTGTTTAGCGGAAAATATCGCAATGCATCTTCAACGCCTGGCAATATTGCCTATGCGTTGTTTGTGCTGTTTTGCTTTTGGGCTGGGGCGCAATTGCTGAACCTGCTAGTGCATGCGCCCGGCGTCTATGAGCGTTTAATGCAGGTCCAGGAAACAGGTCGCCCACGGGTGGAAATTGGTTTAGGTGTCGGCACCATTTTTGGGCTGATCCCGTTTTTAGTAGGCTGCCTCATTTTTGCAGTAGTGGCGCTATGGCTGCACTGGCGACATCGCCGCCAGTAAGATTTACGTTGCCAGATGCTGCCTAAAACGCCTTATCTGGCGTGACATTCCTGTTTGATCACTGTTTCATACAACGCGCCCGCCGTTCGTCTACGCGCTTCGCAAACCAGGCCGTAGTCAGATTGCGGGTGATTTTCGGGCTTTCCAGTTGAATGCCAGGCAACATTTCGCGGGGTAGTGATTTACCGGTTTTCGCTTCGGCAAGTTGATAAACTTTCTTGTACAGCGCCGTCTCCTCAAAAGAGAAGCTGTCCCCTTTCTCTAACTGACGGCGAATTTCGCTGTCGCTCATCCCCAGTTTTCCCGCCAGTTTGCGCGTTGCCAGTTCGGTTTTCCCGGGCTCTTTACTGTCGTAACGAATTAAATCACCGTCCAGTGCCAGCTTCACGCCGCTGGCCTTACTGACCGCGTTCTGAAACGCGGCATTACGACTGGCGTACCAGCCAGCGTTAAAATCAGCAAAACGGTATATCGGCGCGCTATAGCTGGCGGGATAATTCAGTAAATGGTAAGTACCAAACCACAACCCGCCGCGGCGACTGAAGACTTCCTGACGGACTGTACCGTCCATTTTCCACGGATACCCTTTGGTATGCTGTTCGGCAAAAGCAATACTGACCTGCATCGGCCCACCGGTGCGCACCGGATTGAGCGAACCAAACAGCGTCTGCCCCATTGGCACCATGCTGATCAGATCGTCAAAAATCGCGCTCAATTGCTTTTCTGTACGCACCGAATCTAACCGTTCGCTATAGCTTTTGCCGTTTGGCGATTTGATTTTTAGCGCGGTATGCACCAGAAAAGCAGGAATGTGCATCCGTTCAGCACGACGGTCAATCTCTTGCCAGGCGATCTTGCTTAAGCCCGGAACGGCCGGATCTGCCTGATAATTTGACTCCTGCTGCGCCACCGCCAGCACCGAGCAGACGTTTTCCAGCGTCGGTGCCAGCCCCTGACTTTCAAAGGTGGTGGCGAGATCTTTCGCCCAGGCATCGCGGTCTTTCACGCTCGCAGGCATCTTCTGCCGCACGACGCTCGCCACATCTATCGCTTTTTCGCCCTTTTTCAACGGTTGCGGAGCCTGACTACTACACCCCGCTAAAACCAGAACCGCCAACAATGACAGCGAAGATAGAGGATTGACGCGCGACATTACTTCTCCTTTTTAGCTCAAGGTATGGGTTACTTCCTGAATTTTGTCACCATCCAGCTCATGTTCAAAGCTGCGCAGACGTTTGTAGATAGACATCAACTCAACCAGTGTGGTCCATGAGTTAATCAGGTACTGGAAAGCACCGCGAACCTGACCAAAAACGTTAGTAATCTGCGTCATCAGGCCGAGTGTAATCGTACCGGCAACAATTGACGGAAACAGCAAGAACAAACCGAAAACGTTATCGACCTGCAAATAGAGAATGCGGGCGATATTGAAATACATATAGTGAAAATAGAGGCGGAAATAGTTTTTCCGTACGGCGCTAAAAAGCTCGCGTACCGTAGGCGGCGTCGCGCGCGTGGCATCGTCTTCACCATAAACCAGCTCTTTACGGTAGGCAGCCTCTACACGCTGGTTTTTAAACTCCAGCCCCGGCAGTTTGATCCCTACCACTGCCAGTAATCCGGTCCCCATCAGCGACCAGACGATAGCGGCAATCACCAGACCATACGGAATGTGCCCGACAATCGGCAGCTCCGGCACATGTGCGGAGAGCGTTACCAGCACCGGCAGGAAGGCGATCAACGTCATGATAGCGTTGATAAAGCTGACGCCCATATTCTCCAGCGTTGAAGCAAAACGCATGGTGTCTTCCTGCACACGCTGCGCGGCCCCTTCGATATGACGCAGTTGTTGCCAGTTCGCCATGTAATATTCGTTCATCGCCGTACGCCAGCGGAACACGTAGTGACTGACAAAGAAGTTGTTCAGCACACTGATCACCACCGCGATCAGCGCAATCCCCAGAAAGACGCCCACTTCGCGGTAAAATTGTTCGATGGTGACTTTATGCGGCGAACTTAGCGCCGTTTGAATCAGATCATAGAACGGCGCATACCAGGCGTTGACGGCAACCCCGACTTCCACCAAAAACCAGGTGACGAAGATAATCAGCGCAGTACCGAGTATTGACCAGTATTGCCAACGGTGCGGGCTATAGATAAACCAGAACAATGCAAAAAGTCCTACGCAAACAATGTAGTAAGCGTAAAAAATCAGGAAATCCAACGACCAGAAACGCGCGGCGCTAATCGGGATCTGCCCGGAAGCGCCGGTGATACGCGCCACCCAATCACCCCCACCGGCTTGCCAGAAGATAACGGCAATCAATGCCCAAACAAAGGCCGAGAGAAAAAACGTTCCCGGCTTTGGGAAAAAAGACTTAAACATATGCACTCCTGCTAACTTCTTATCGTTTTAACAACTGCTGTGTATTAACCGCATGACCGCTACAAAGCGTCAGCCAAATGAAACTGCCCATTGTGACCCATAGCAAGGCGCTTAGTTCGCCAGCCTGACCATAAGAATTGTTTCGACGGGTTTCACAAACCAAAGATTGTTTACATAAGCGGATTAACACGCGCAGGATCACAAATGCAGGCATTGGTGAGCAGGAAAAAGATCGTGTTTACGCGCCGTTACGTTTTTAACACTATTATTGCACTAATTCGCCCTTTGCAATCCATCAATGAGTAGTATAAATACGCTCAGTTACCTTCATTCAATCTATGGACACCACCGTTGAAACGTAGTCTGCTTTTTTCTGCCGTGCTGTATGCGGCGTCATTGACCTCCGTCCATGCGGCGCAGCCGATCACTGAACCGGAGTTTGCCTCTGATATTGTCGATCGTTATGCCGATCATATTTTTTACGGCAGCGGTGCCACGGGGATGGCGCTGGTTGTTATCGACGGTAACCAGCGCGTCTTTCGCAGTTATGGCGAAACGCGACCTGGTAATAACGTTCGCCCGCAGCTGGATTCCGTCATACGTATTGCTTCCCTCACCAAGTTAATGACCAGTGAGATGCTGGTGAAATTGCTCGACCAGGGGACCGTGAAGTTAAACGATCCGCTAAGTAAATATGCTCCGCCAGGCGCACGCGTACCGACCTACAATGGGACGCCCATTACGCTGGTGAATCTGGCAACCCATACCAGCGCCCTGCCCCGTGAACAGCCCGGTGGCGCGGCACATCGTCCGGTATTTGTCTGGCCAACGCGCGAGCAACGCTGGAAATACCTTTCCACTGCCAAACTAAAAGCCGCGCCGGGCAGCCAGGCCGCGTACTCCAACCTCGCATTCGATCTGCTGGCAGATGCACTGGCGAATGCGTCCGGCAAGCCTTATACCCAGTTGTTTGAAGAGCAGATTACCCGTCCGTTGGGGATGAAAGACACCACCTACACCCCCTCACCGGATCAGTGCCGCCGTTTAATGGTTGCTGAGCGCGGTGCCAGTCCGTGCAATAACACGCTGGCGGCAATTGGCAGCGGCGGCGTCTATTCCACGCCAGGCGATATGATGCGCTGGATGCAGCAGTATTTGTCATCTGATTTTTATCAGCGCAGTAACCAGGCTGATCGCATGCAGACGTTGATTTATCAGCGCGCGCAGTTTACAAAAGTGATTGGCATGGATGTCCCCGGCAAAGCGGATGCGCTTGGTTTAGGCTGGGTATATATGGCCCCGAAAGAGGGTCGTCCGGGGATTATTCAGAAGACAGGTGGTGGTGGCGGTTTCATTACCTATATGGCGATGATCCCGCAGAAGAATATTGGCGCGTTTGTGGTGGTCACTCGTTCGCCGTTGACGCGCTTTAAAAATATGAGCGATGGCATCAATGACCTGGTGACCGAGCTAAGCGGGAATAAACCGTTGGTTATCCCCGCATCCTGATTAATACTCTGAAGGCAAACGGTTGATAGCGACCAGTTTGCCTTTATTCATTTCGATATAGCCGCCTTTACGCAAAGCAGCAAGAACTTCCGCAACGACAGAACGCGATATACGTGTACGTTGATGGATATAATTCATCACGCCAATACGTGATCGCAATTCTTCATTCCAGTCAATCATTGATAATAACGTCGCGCGGATTTGTTCGTAGGAATTATGCCCAATGAGCTGAACGTCGCGTAATTCCAGAATTCTATTTTGCCAGGCTAACCAGTAAAAAGCGTCTCGCCAGAGTTGATTTTGTTCAATAAGAGTAATGGTTTGTTTGGCTGGCAAATGATATCCCGTACAGTTTCCTTCTGATATTAATTTGTATGGTATATCGTTTTTCATTAAACCATCAGCCAGCCCCATAATATAAGGAGCCTGTGTAATACCGATAAGTACGTTTTCTTCTCTACGCAAAGAGATAACGCCCTCTAAAATAACGAAAGTATCTTCGCTATTGACATTACTGGAAAATATAACTTGCTTTTCATTATTAAACTCGAAGCGCGTACCGTATCTGGACAAACATTTATCGAGCTTACCAAATTCCTGAAGAGGTTTAACTACAGATAACATTTGCGCGTCCTTTGCAGTAATGCCCGTCAAATCCTTGACGGGCATTATTTAGATTAAATTACCTATTTCTTCGGAGTGAAGAATATTACCAGGTATATTTAACACCCACATTCGCGGACCAGTCTTGATCTACGTCACCACCACCGAGGTAGTTAGCATCGGTATAGGCGCTGAAGTTCTTGGTGAAGCTGAACTGAGTACCCAGACCAACACGTACCGCAGACCCTTCAGTACCGTTATCGATGGAATCACCGTTCACATCGTTATCGTTGTTAGAGTCGTCGTAGACGTAAGCCAGTTTGAAGTACGGAGTCAGAGCCTGGTCTTCGCTGTAGGTGAAGGTATAACCTGCATCTACACCCAGTTCATAACGCATGCTGTCGTAAGACTGACCATCAACTTTCATGTCGTTGCTCAGCTGGTAATCATCACCAGACTGGAACAGACCAGAAACGCTGCCGTAAGGAGTCACGTAACCTGCATCACCCAGTTTGAAGTCGTAACCGGCTTTCAAACCAAAGCCCCAAGCGTCGGAGTTGGTGCTGCCGTCAACGTAAGTACCGTTGCTCATGGTTGCAGACAGGTCGTTGTTGAAGTGAGAGTAGCTCAAGCTACCGTCAACAAAGACGTTGTTCGCGAAGTGAGCAGAAGAGTAGATGTAGGCAGTCTGGCTGTCTTGATCCACCTGACCAGAACGGTCATTCATATCACCTTTAGCGAAGCCTGCAGCCGCACCGACGATCCACTTAGCGTTGTTACCGTCAATTTTGGTATCAACACCGACCATGATGCCGTTAACATCCTGATCATAGTTGATGGTGCCGTTGTCGCCGTTGAAGTTACCACCGAAGTAGCTTACCCATGCGCCGCCGTTATCAGCCAGACCATGACGAGAGTTGGTCAGACGAGTACCAACGGTGTCTTGTTCCAGGTTCCAGATATTGGTGTTCGCAGACGGGATGCTCAGCGCCATGTTAGCGTAGTCGGTCAGCTCCATCTGTTGCAGAACAACGGTGTTACCACGCTGCTCAGCCTGATAGGTGTATGCACCCAGGTCAGCTTTGTTAGCAGCAGAGAAGGTCGCGTTGCTGTTGACGTCGTTTACATAGATAATTTCTTTATCTTTGTAATCAGCGATTGCGCCAGCGCCAGTTGCGTTGTCGATACGAACTTTGTAGTTACCGGTTGCCGCAACAACGTTGTCTACAGAACTGTTATCCAGTTCAGTACCGTTGTCTACGTCGCCGTTACCGTTGATAGTCAGATGACCATCAGAGTTCATAGCAACAACACCGTAGCCGTAGTTAGCCTGAGCGGTATCCCAAGTACGGTCGTTCACCAGGTCAGCGTTCAGAACATAATCGCTGCTGTTGATATCGAACACACCAGAAACTACATTGCCGTTGTGGTCAGCGATGTTGCCGCTAGTCAGTTCCAGTTTGTCAGTACGGAAAGCTTCAGTATCAAACTGATCAACGTTCACATCCAGTACACCACCGTTAGTTACGGTGATGGTATTGGCATACAGGTTAGAATAGTTATTCCAGCCAGTAGATTCGGTTAAATTAACTGAAGTGGTCAACAAAAACTGGCCACCGAGTTAGAGTTTTTTCCAGTATCGATTTTCCGATTCGTTTGGTGGTAACCCACCATTATATTCGTGCGGTCTTAGTGCGCTGTAATATCCAACGATATAGTCCGTTATTGCGTGAGCTGCATCGCTGAAGCTTACATAGCCCGTCGCCGGCACCCATTCGTTCTTCAGA
Source organism: Escherichia sp. E.sYA108 (assembly GCF_011754335.1). Lineage (NCBI taxonomy): Bacteria > Pseudomonadati > Pseudomonadota > Gammaproteobacteria > Enterobacterales > Enterobacteriaceae > Escherichia > Escherichia sp. E.sYA108. Next base: position 3,825,875 of record NZ_JAAQVZ010000001.1, read on the forward strand.
CTCCTGAAGAAGCGCTCCATTGGGCTGTTATCCCAGCAGTTTCCACGCCGACTCATACTCTGCCTGATCCGGTATCTCCACAGTAACTGCCGGAACTGCCTGCTCGTATAATGACTGCCTTGATCGCTGTGGAACATCACCCCGACGGGCTTACCACGGGTTTCCCATGCCATTTCCAGTGCTTTCATGGTAAGCCTGCTGTCCGGCGAGAACGACATGGCCCAGCCCACTGGTTTTCTTGCGAACAGGTCGAGAACAACGGCGAGGTACGCCCAGCGCTTACCCGTCCAGATATAGGTCACATCACCGCACCACACCTGATTTGGCTCGGTCACGGCGAACTGCCGTTCAAGGTAGTTAGGGATAGCAACATGTTCATGACCACCACGTTTATACCGGTAAGTCGGCTGCTGACAGCTGACCAGCCCCAGCTCTTTCATGAGTCTGCCAGCAAGCCAGCGCCCCATCTGGTAGCCTCTCTGGGTTGCCATTGTGGCGATGCTTCTTGCTCCGGCAGAGCCGTGGCTGATGCCATGCAGTTCAAGTACCTGGCTGCGTAATACAGCCCGTCTGCCGTCTGGCTTTTCAGGACGGTTTTTCCAGTATTTGTAGCTGCTGCGATGGACCCCGAACACATGGCAGAGAGTGGCCACAGGATAACGCGCCCTGAGTTTCCCGATTATCGAGAACTGTTCAGGGAGTCTGACATCAAGAGCGCGGTAGCCTTTTTTAATATTTCATTTTCCATTTCAATACGTTGTAGCTTTTTCCTGAGCTCACGGATTTCAATTTGTTCCGGGGTAATAGGGGAGGCTTTTGGTGTTTTTCCCTGCCGCTCATCACGTAATTGTTTCACCCATCGCGTCATTGTGGAAAGGCCGACATCCATAGCGCTGGCTGCATCTGCCACGGTGTAATTCTGGTCAACGACCAGTTGAGCGGATTCGCGTTTAAACTCTGCGCTGAAATTTCTTTTTTTCATTATGGCACCTGTGTTGTTCTGAGGTGAGCATATCACCTCTGTTCAGGTGGCCAAATTCAGTAAACCACTTCAAACGGTACTGTAGCTATCAACAGTCAGGTGGTCTGTAGCAACCAAACCATCTTCACCAATATTCAGTGAGGAGCCGTTGGTTAAACCAATGGTATCTGAGACCAGAGAGGAATCAGTAACATTTACCTGAGAGCCATTATTTACAGCTAATGTATCAATTACTGAACTATTAACGGTATTCCATTCTGAACCATTGTTCAGTGCTACGTTAAATACGCCGCTCTGGAATACCTTGTTGTCAATAATACGACCCCAATCGTTAGCTTCGATAGTGGCACCAGGGGTCAGGCTGTTCGGCGCAACATCATACATATCTGCCGGAGCAATTACTTCAGCACTCATGTTTGCTGAGCCAACCCACTTACTACCGTTGTTCAGAGTAATGTTCAGTTCATCAACGTTCTGAGCATCATCTACCCAACCACCGTTGGTATCAAGGACACCGTCACCATTGCTGTCATGGCCGGTTGAATAGAAGAATACGCCATCGTTATTCCAGTGGCTTGTGAACTCGACATCACCCAACAGGGTTGAATGGTCAAAGTTTACATTGTTTTTCATGGAATAATTTGAGCCAGCATTGTCAGAGAATGACAGAGCTACGTCATTTTCGCCACCATTACCAGCGTAATCACTTGGTTCAGCAGATTTACCGAAGAAGCCATTGCTTTCTTCCAGCGGAGTCTGTGACCCTGAAGTTACAGTGGAGTTAGACACATTAATGTTGTTGTCCCACTGATGATATTCGCTAGTATAAGTCGTGTTGCTTGTATTGCCTTCAGACAGCGCAATACCAGCTACACGGGAGTTGTTAGTAATATTGATATTGCTTTCAACATCAAGATTTACTGCAACACCCAGAGCGGTATAGAACGTTTCATTGGTTGACTTAGATTTATCACCATCAAGATATGTGTCAGTGAAGTAAAGAGCTTCATAGTCATCATCAATGGTGGAATTGGATACGTTCAGAGTGAATACGTCACCATCGTACCAATTGTAGTCAAGGTCAGTAGTGATTCCGTTATAGAAATTATAGCCATTATAGGTCTGTGGAGTTACAACTTCACCTTTAGCATTAACTTCTGCAGGAGTAATGCTGTAATAACCAAATGGCAGTTCAGAGGTGATTGCCCCATGAATTACTGAATTGCTGATATCTACCTGGTTAACAGAACCGCTAGCGTAATCATGATTCAAGTAATAAGTAGAAATGGTACCGTTAACGGTATCGCCTTTAAAGACAGTATCGAAATCGCCATTGGCATTGTTATAGTAAACAAAACCATTGTAAGTTACGTAGTTACCGTCTGAACCCATCGGGTCCATGCCGCCAGCATCGGCAATTCCATCATTGTCAGTGTCATACGGCCAAACTAAATCGGTCGTGGTGTTGTCATGATACCCCCAGGTATCATAGTTTGCTGCATTAGCCTGAGAGGTGATAGCCAGAGTGCAAGCCAATGCTAATTGTGATACTACAAGTTTCTTTTTCCAGGAGTGCATTTGTCATCCCTCCTCAGGGACGTAATAAGTTGATCCATCAATTATCAATGCATAGAAAACATATTATGTTTCGCGTTTACGATTATGCGGCGTTATAGAGGAATGGTTCAATTATTCTTTCCCCTAAGTCCGATTGCGGACATATATAAAGCACGTGAACACACACAAAGAAAGAAATAACAAAAACACAATATTTCAATACGTTAATGAAAGCGTTAATTTTAAAACATAGACCATGAAAATATAAAACAACAAAAACAGACAAATAATGTATCAATAAGCAATGAACTTTAAGCTATTCACTTTTTGGAAACGTCACCAAATCCCCAAAAACAATAATCTATGGCTATAAATAAAAATTAAAAATATTTTCAGTGAATATGAAATTATTGCTATTTCTATTACAAAGATGTCCTGACCTCTTTTTCATTCTCTTTTTGTCAACATCGCGACAACTTTCGTAAAACACACCCAGCCTGCTTCAGGTATACTATGCTCCTCGATTCCACAAACATCAGGCAGACCATGACAGATTTAATCCAACGCCCTCGTCGCCTGCGCAAATCTCCTGCGCTGCGCGCTATGTTTGAAGAGACAACACTTAGCCTTAACGACCTGGTGTTGCCGATCTTTGTTGAAGAAGAAATTGACGACTACAAAGCCGTTGAAGCCATGCCAGGCGTGATGCGCATTCCAGAGAAACATCTGGCACGCGAAATTGAACGCATCGCCAACGCCGGTATTCGTTCCGTGATGACTTTCGGCATCTCTCACCATACCGATGAAACCGGCAGCGATGCCTGGCGGGAAGATGGACTGGTGGCGCGTATGTCGCGCATCTGCAAGCAGACCGTGCCAGAAATGATCGTTATGTCAGACACCTGCTTCTGTGAATACACATCTCACGGTCACTGCGGTGTTCTGTGCGAGCATGGCGTCGACAACGACGCGACTCTGGAAAATTTAGGCAAGCAAGCTGTGGTTGCAGCTGCTGCAGGCGCAGACTTCATCGCCCCTTCTGCCGCGATGGATGGTCAGGTACAGGCGATTCGCCAGGCGCTGGACGCTGCGGGCTTTAAAGATACGGCGATTATGTCGTATTCGACCAAGTTCGCCTCCTCCTTTTATGGCCCGTTCCGTGAAGCTGCCGGAAGCGCATTAAAAGGCGACCGCAAAAGCTATCAGATGAACCCAATGAACCGTCGTGAGGCGATTCGTGAGTCGCTGCTGGATGAAGCCCAGGGCGCAGACTGCCTGATGGTTAAACCTGCCGGAGCATACCTCGACATCGTGCGTGAGCTGCGTGAACGTACTGAATTGCCGATTGGCGCGTATCAGGTGAGCGGTGAGTACGCGATGATTAAGTTCTCCGCGCTGGCGGGTGCTATAGATGAAGAGAAAGTCGTGCTCGAAAGCTTAGGTTCGATTAAGCGTGCGGGTGCGGATCTGATTTTCAGCTACTTTGCGCTGGATTTGGCTGAGAAGAAGATTCTGCGTTAATGATCATTATGCCGGGTTATCCAACCCGGCATTTCCCCCTTACCCCGCCCGATAAAACGGAATATCCCCAAGAATCGTCGCCCGATGCATAATCCGCCGCTGTGGCAGGTAATCCGCATTGGCATAGTGCTGAGTCACGCGGTTATCCCAAATCGCAATATCATTCGGTTGCCAGCGCCAGCGCACCTGAAACTCCGGTTTAGTGATATGGGCAAACAAAAAACCTAACAAGGCTTCGCTCTCTTTCTCGCTGACATCAACAATTCGTGTGGTAAAACCTTCGTTCACAAACAGCGCCTGTTTACCGGTCACCGGATGCGTTCGCACCACCGGATGTAGCAACGGTGGATTTTTCGCGACCGCCTCACGCCAGCGTTGATGCTCAGCCTCGGTTTTGCGGTACTTGTATTCCGGGAACGATTTACGGAAATCATGCTCCGCACGCAACCCGCTCAACAGCTGGCGGAAGGGAACAGAGAGCGCCTCATATGCGGCAATACCACTGGCCCAGAGCGTATCGCCGCCGGTCGAGGGTAACTCTTTCGCCGCCAGAATCGCCCCTGCGGGTGGCGTTTGAATAAATGTCACATCGGTGTGCCAGTTGTCGTTATCCGGCGGATTATCGTTATGGGTATCCAGGACGATGATCTCGTCAACCCCTTCAGCATGAGGGTAAACAGGGTGAATATGCAGCTCGCCAAAACGCTGGGCCAGCGCGCGTTGCTGCTGCGGCGTAATAGCTTGATCGCGCAGAAACACCACATGATGGCGCAGCACCGCATGGTAAAGCTGTTCAAACTGATTATCGCTTAACGGGCGCGTTAAGTCGGCCCCCGTAATTTGTGCGCCAATATACGGCCCCAGCGAGGTAATGCTCAGACGTTCACTCATTGTACTTCTCCATGCCAGGGCGTCAGGCGGCGCTGTAACGCGCGCAGACCCAGTTCTAAAAGAAAGGCGATAATCGCAATCACCGCGATCCCCGCCAGCACCACGTCAGTCGCGAGAAATTCACCCGCTGACTGAACCATAAATCCTAAACCGCGCGTTGCGGCAATCAGCTCCGCCGCCACCAGCGTAGACCAGCCCACACCCAGACCAATGCGTAATCCGGTGAGGATTTCCGGCAGCGCGCCGGGCAAAATGACAAACCACAGCACCTGCGCACGGCTGGCACCCAGCGACTGGGCGGCACGAATGCGAACCTGCTGCGCGCTTTTCACCCCCGCCAGCGCCGACATCGCCACCGGCGCAAAAATCGCTAGATAGATCAGTAAGATCTTCGAGGTTTCGCCAATACCAAACCAGATCACCATCAGCGGCAAATAAGCCAGCGGCGGCACCGGACGATAAAGCTCGATTATCGGATCCAGAATGCCGCGCACCGTCGGGCTTAGCCCCATGGCGATCCCGACCGGAATACCGATCAACACCGCCGCGAGTAGCGCCAGCACAATGCGCGTCAGGCTGGCTGCCAGATGCTGCCACAGCGTGGCGTCCATAAATCCCTGCGGCCCGGCAATGGTGAGCAGTTTTGCCAGTACCTGTTGCGGTGGCGGCAAAAACAGCGGGCTAATCAGTTGCAGCGCCGCGACTACCCACCATACAGTGAGTAAAATCGCTAACGTGCCAATGCTTAAGGTCACCTGACGCGAGAGCGGCCAGCGCCATTTCAGCCGATGCGAATGCAGTTTTTCATTAATGAGCACACTCATGAGAACGCCTCCCGTTGCTCAAATACGCGGCTTAAAACATATTCGCGCATGGCGATGAATTGTGGATCGGACTTGATGCTGCGGCTCGACTCTCCCGCAACAAAGCGGCGGGCGAAGTTGAGCGGCAGCCGCTCCAGCACGCGGCCTGGGCCGGGTGAAAGCAGAACCAGTTCAGTCGCCATAAACACCGCTTCTTCTATATCGTGGGTAATCAACAGCACCTGCTTTCCCGTCTCCTGCCAGAGTTTCAGCAGCAGGGTTTGTATCTGGTCGCGGGTGAAGGCGTCCAGCGCACCAAACGGTTCGTCGAGTAATAACAGCTGGGGATTTGCCGCCAACGCGCGGGCAATCCCCACCCGCTGACGTTGACCACCGGAAAGCTGCCAGATGTAGCGTTTTTCTGCGCCTTCCAGCCCGACTTTTTTCACCATCTGGTGTGCGATTTCCAGTCGCTGCATTTTCTCTACACCTGCCAGTTGCAGGCCGAACGCCACGTTGTCCTGTACATTGCGCCACGGTAACAACCCTTCATTCTGAAAAACTACGCCACGCTCTGCTCCCGGTCCCTGAATACCCTTACCCGCCAGTTGAATGCTGCCATGCTGATAAGGCACAAAACCAGCAATCAAATTCAGCAACGTAGTTTTGCCGCAGCCAGACGGCCCCAGAACTACCAGAAGCTCGCCGCTTTCCAGCGTCAGGTTGATATCTTCCAGTGCCGGTTTGCCGCCATAATCGGCGTAAAGATGAGAAATTTGCAGCATCTGCGCCTCCTTTTATTGCACGAAGCGCGAGGTAACGTACTGGCTGTAATCATTCGCTACAGCCGGGACTTTGCCCTGCTCTTTCAAAAACTGCGCGGTGTCGATGATCGCTTTGTTCACCGGTCCGGTCAGTTCTGCCGTTTGCTGCTGCGGCGTCAGATAGGTATTCCCCTTCACCAGCCCCGGAATGTCACCTTCCGGCACGCCGCTTAACCGCGCCAGTTTGCTGATGTTTTCCGGCTGTTTCAGCCACGCGTCTGGGTTAGCAATGTACGGTTGCTGAGCATCGATGGCGCTTTTAGCGAACGCTTTCACGACCTCAGGATGTTTCTCGGCAAAATCTTTCCGCACGACCCAGACGTCCAGTGTCGGCGCGCCCCACTGCCCGACCTGTTCAGAATCGGTCAGCACCTTGCCATCTTTTTCCAGGGCGTTAACCGCCGGTGCCCAGACATAAGCACCATCAATATCTCCCCGCTGCCATGCGGCGATAATCGCGGGCGGCTGCAGGTTCACAATCTCAACTTGCCCAGGTTTAATACCCCAGTGTTTCAGCGCCGCCAGCAGGCTGTAGTGGGTGGTGGAGATAAACGGTACGGCGATGCGTTTACCAATCAAGTCTTCCGGTTTACTGATAGTTTTCTTTACCACCAGCGCTTCGGAGTTACCCAGTTTTGACGCCAGCAAGAAGACTTCAATCGGCACCTGTTGGCTGGTTGCAACCGCTAACGGGCTGGAACCGAGGTTGCCGATTTGCACGTCGCCCGAAGCCAGCGCCCGCACGATGCTGGCTCCACTGTCAAACTTACGCCAGTCCACGGTTGCTCCGCTTTCTTTAGCAAAGGTGTTGTCGGCCTGAGCCACTTTCGCCGGTTCGGCGGAGGTTTGATACGCCACGGTGACGTTCACCGCTTGCGCCTGAAAAGCGATGAATGCCAGTGCGGCAAGAAATGTGTTACGCGATGAAATTGCCATGATTGTCTGCTCCCCCGTCTTGTTATGGGAGCAGTATTCAGGAATAAAAACATTCATTAAAAGAATTAGTCGTTATCGTACAGATGATTTTATTCTTAGCAAAAAAGCGGCAAAGGAAAGATTAAATATGCAATTACGCCCACTCTGATAACTCAGTAAATTACTGCACTTCATTTTATTAATGCATAAACAAGCAGGTTCTAATGTCTGTTATTTTATTAACAGCAACACATATAATGAAACCATTATATTCACATTGCATATATAAATGTATCATTCTCAATCAACCACATAATGTATTCACATAATGTATATAATCAATATTTGTGCATAGAACATATTTTTAATATGCAATTAATTGACAAACTAAATCACATTTAAATACAATATATAAAACAAAATAACCATACAAACCAAACACACAAACACTTAACATATGAACTACATAAAAGATTACACACTCTTATCCCCGTACCTGACAGCCCCTTGTTTTTCAGCTATCAGCTATTTTTAACACTTAAAAATTAGCATCTGTCTGCGTCAGAGGTTACGTCTCTGGGGGCGTCGTTGTGCTTGTAGTATAATAAATAAAATGGAGTGTCATAAAGTGGATAAGGTTTTAGATTCAGCGATCCTTTCTTCGGCAAATAAAAGAAAGGGTATCCTTGCCATTGGCGCGCATCCTGACGATATAGAATTAGGCTGTGGCGCATCGCTAGCTCGCCTTGCGCAAAAAGGAATTTATATTGCTACCGTGGTGATGACTACCGGTAATTCTGGCGTAGATGGAATAATCGATCGCCACGAAGAATCACGCAACGCTCTAAAGATATTAGGGTGCCACCAAACTATTCATCTTAATTTTGCTGACACCCGCGCTCATTTACAGCTCAATGATATGATTTCTGCCCTGGAAAACATCATAAAAAATCAAATTCCCTCTGATGTTGAAATTATACGTGTATATACCATGCATGATGCTGACCGCCATCAGGATCATCTTGCAGTCTATCAAGCCTCAATGGTTGCCTGTCGCGCTATTCCGCAAATTCTCGGCTATGAAACACCAAGTACCTGGCTTTCATTTATGCCTCAGGTTTTTGAATCCGTGAAAGAAGAATATTTTTCTCTTAAACTGACTGCGTTAAAAAAACATAAAAGTCAGAGCCAGCGAGATTATATGCGCCCGGAGCGTCTGCGTGCAGTTGCTCAATTTCGCGGGCAACAGGTCAATAGCGATCTGGGTGAAGGTTTTGTTATTCATAAAATGATTCTTTGAGCAAATTGCATGAAAACCTGGATCTTTATATGTATGGCCGTAGCAATATTGCTATGGTTTCTGAGTACGTTAAGGCGTAAGCCCAGCCAAAAGAAAGGCTGTATTGACGCCATTATACCTGCTTATAACGAAGGCCCGTGTCTGGCGCAGTCACTGGATAATCTGCTGCGTAACCCTTATTTTTGCCGGGTAATTTGCGTTAACGACGGCTCCACGGACAATACCGAAGCGGTCATGGCGGAAGTCAAACGCAAATGGGGCGACCGCTTTGTTGCCGTCACGCAAAAAAATACCGGTAAAGGTGGTGCGCTGATGAATGGCCTCAATTACGCCACCTGCGATCAGGTTTTTTTAAGTGATGCCGACACCTATGTTCCGCCCGATCAAGACGGAATGGGCTATATGCTGGCGGAAATTGAGCGTGGCGCTGATGCCGTAGGCGGCATTCCCTCTACTGCGTTGAAAGGCGCGGGTCTGTTACCACACATCCGCGCGACCGTAAAGTTGCCGATGATTGTTATGAAGCGCACGCTACAGCAGCTTCTGGGCGGCGCACCGTTTATCATCAGCGGTGCCTGCGGGATGTTCCGTACTGATGTATTGCGTAAGTTCGGTTTCTCGGATCGTACTAAAGTCGAAGACCTTGATCTCACCTGGACATTGGTGGCAAACGGCTATCGTATTCGGCAGGCGAATCGCTGCATCGTATACCCACAGGAATGCAACAGCCCGCGTGAGGAATGGCGTCGCTGGCGGCGTTGGATTGTGGGCTACGCGGTCTGTATGCGCCTGCATAAAAGACTTTTATTTAGCCGCTTCGGTATCTTCAGTATATTTCCTATGCTGTTGGTTGTGCTTTATGGCGTTGGGATTTATCTCACTACCTGGTTTAATGAATTCATCACCACCGGGCCACATGGTGTGGTGTTGGCAATGTTCCCGCTTATCTGGGTCGGCGTAGTTTGTGTTATTGGTGCATTTAGCGCCTGGTTTCATCGTTGCTGGTTGTTGGTGCCTTTAGCACCGCTTTCCGTTGTGTATGTATTATTAGCTTATGCCATCTGGATTATTTATGGACTTATTGCCTTTTTTACTGGACGCGAACCTCAGCGCGACAAACCCACCCGCTATTCCGCACTGGTGGAAGCGTCAACCGCTTATTCCCACCCTTCTGTCACAGGAACTGAAAAACTTTCTGAAGCTTAATGTTAAAGAGAAAAATATTCAGATTGCAGACCAGGTGATTATTGATGAAAGTGCCGGTGAGGTTGTTATCGGCGCGAATACCCGTATTTGCCACGGTGCCGTTATTCAGGGTCCGGTAGTGATTGGCGCAAACTGCCTGATAGGTAATTATGCGTTTATTCGTCCTGGCACAATAATCAGCAATGGCGTAAAAATTGGTTTTGCCACCGAAATTAAAAATGCGGTTATTGAAGCGGAAGCAACGATTGGTCCGCAATGCTTTATTGCCGACTCGGTAGTTGCAAACCAGGCATATTTGGGCGCACAAGTACGAACCAGTAATCATCGTCTGGATGAACAGCCCGTGTCTGTTCGAACTCCAGATGGAATTATCGCTACCGGATGCGATAAATTAGGTTGTTATATCGGGCAGCGTTCACGCCTTGGCGTACAAGTTATTATTTTGCCTGGGCGAATTATTTCCCCGAACACGCAACTTGGCCCGCGCGTGATTGTAGAACGTAATTTACCTACCGGAACTTATTCACTCCGACAAGAACTTATCCGTACAGGAGATTAAAATGATAAAACGGACGTTATTAGCGGCGGCAATTTTTAGCGCATTACCCGTTTATGCCGGGTTAACTTCCATTACCGCGGGCTACGATTTTACCGATTATTCTGGCGATCATGGCAACCGTAATTTAGCGTATGCTGAACTGGTGGCGAAAGTTGAAAACGCAACGCTGCTTTTTAATCTTTCCCAGGGGCGTCGTGATTATGAAACTGAACATTTCAATGCCACTCGCGGCCAGGGTGCAGTCTGGTACAAATGGAATAACTGGCTGACAACCCGAACGAGTATTGCCTTTGCGGATAATACGCCGGTCTTTGCCTGCCAGGATTTTCGTCAGGATATTAGCCTGGCCCTGTTGCCAAAAACGCTTTTCACGACCGGTTATCGCTACACTAAATATTACGATGATGTCGAAGTCGATGCCTGGCAAGGCGGCATATCACTCTATACTGGCCCGGTGATCACCAGCTATCGCTATACCCACTATGACTCCAGCGATGCAGGTGGTAGTTACAGCAATATGATTTCCGTGCGTCTGAATGACCCGCGCGGCACTGGTTACACGCAACTATGGCTAAGCCGCGGAACAGGTGCTTACACCTACGACTGGACGCCAGAAACACGCTACGGCAGCATGAAGAGCATCAGTTTGCAACGTATTCAACCGCTGACTGAGCAACTTAATCTCGGGTTGACGGCAGGTAAAGTGTGGTACGACACCCCAACCGATGATTATAACGGTCTGCAACTTGCAGCCCATCTGACCTGGAAATTCTGATTCCTTCTGCCGCCCGCTATCCGGGGCGGCCTTCCCTGCAGATTAGCCCCCCCCTTTCCTCTTTGTTTTCCGACTACATTCACCGGATAAATTTTATTCTCCAGTGTTATATACTATAGGGGGGTATGCATTGACATATAGCATACCCCCCTATAGTATATTGCATGCAGATGATGAGGTGCGAAATGCCCAGTACTCCGGAAGAGAAGAAAAAGGTCCTTACTCGAGTTCGTCGTATTCGGGGGCAGATTGATGCTCTGGAACGGTCGCTGGAGGGTGATGCCGAATGCCGTGCCATACTCCAACAGATCGCTGCCGTTCGGGGCGCGGCTAACGGGCTGATGGCAGAAGTGCTTGAAAGCCATATCCGGGAAACGTTTGACCGAAATGACTGCTACAGCCGCGAAGTCAGCCAATCCGTTGACGACACTATTGAACTGGTTCGTGCCTATCTTAAATAGCTGAATCTATTACCATATTGAGGAAGAGCGAGAGATGAAATCACGTGCTGCCGTTGCATTTGCTCCCGGTAAACCGCTGGAAATCGTTGAAATTGACGTTGCACCACCGAAAAAAGGTGAAGTGCTGATTAAAGTCACCCATACCGGTGTTTGCCATACCGACGCATTTACCCTCTCCGGCGATGACCCGGAAGGTGTCTTCCCGGTGGTTCTCGGTCACGAAGGGGCCGGGGTTGTAGTTGAAGTCGGTGAAGGGGTAACCAGCGTCAAACCTGGCGACCATGTGATCCCGCTTTACACCGCAGAGTGCGGCGAGTGTGAGTTCTGTCGTTCTGGCAAAACTAACCTGTGTGTCGCGGTTCGCGAAACGCAGGGCAAAGGCTTGATGCCAGACGGCACCACCCGTTTTTCTTACAACGGGCAGCCGCTTTATCACTACATGGGATGCTCAACATTCAGTGAATACACCGTGGTAGCGGAAGTGTCTCTGGCCAAAATTAATCCAGAAGCGAACCATGAACACGTCTGCCTGCTGGGCTGTGGCGTGACCACCGGTATTGGCGCGGTACACAACACAGCTAAAGTCCAGCCAGGTGATTCTGTTGCCGTGTTTGGTCTTGGCGCGATTGGTCTGGCAGTGGTTCAGGGCGCGCGTCAGGCGAAAGCGGGACGGATTATCGCTATCGATACCAACCCGAAGAAATTCGAACTGGCGCGTCGCTTCGGTGCCACCGACTGCATTAACCCGAATGACTACGACAAACCGATTAAAGATGTCCTGCTGGATATCAACAAATGGGGTATCGACCATACCTTTGAATGCATCGGTAACGTCAACGTGATGCGTGCGGCGCTGGAAAGTGCGCACCGCGGCTGGGGTCAATCGGTGATCATCGGTGTCGCAGGATCTGGTCAGGAAATCTCCACCCGTCCATTCCAGTTGGTCACCGGTCGCGTATGGAAAGGTTCCGCGTTTGGCGGCGTGAAAGGTCGTTCCCAGTTACCGGGTATGGTTGAAGATGCGATGAAAGGTGATATCGATCTGGAACCGTTTGTCACGCATACCATGAGCCTGGATGAAATTAATGACGCCTTCGACCTGATGCATGAAGGTAAATCCATTCGAACCGTAATTCGTTACTGATTTCCCGCTGGTTTACCCCGTCCAGTTCAGATGGGGTTCTTAATACTCTCCCCGGGCAGCCGTCCGGGGGATTAACCGTGAGATAATGACTGATGGAACTCATTGAAAAACATGCCAGCTTTGGCGGCTGGCAAAATGTGTATCGGCATTATTCCCAATCACTGAAATGTGAAATGAATGTCGGCGTCTATCTCCCACCAAAAGCCGAGAATGAAAAATTGCCGGTGTTGTACTGGCTTTCAGGCCTGACCTGCAACGAGCAGAATTTCATTACTAAATCGGGGATGCAGCGTTACGCGGCTGAGCACAACATTATTGTTGTTGCGCCGGACACCAGTCCGCGAGGCAGTCATGTCGCAGATGCTGACCGTTACGATCTCGGGCAAGGTGCCGGGTTTTACCTGAACGCGACGCAAGCGCCGTGGAATGAACATTACAAAATGTATGACTATATCCGCAACGAGCTGCCGAATTTAGTGATGCATCATTTTCCAGCAACGGCCAGAAAGTCTATCTCAGGTCATTCTATGGGCGGGCTGGGCGCGCTGGTGCTGGCGTTACGTAACCCAGATGAATATGCCAGCGTCTCGGCGTTTTCGCCCATTGTCTCCCCATCGCAAGTACCGTGGGGACAGCAAGCCTTTGCCGCATATCTTGGTGAAAATAAAGATGCCTGGTTGGATTACGACCCGGTGAGTCTTATTTCACAAGGTCAACGCGTTGCGGAAATCATGGTTGATCAGGGGTTGAGTGATGATTTTTACGCAGAACAACTGCGGACTTCAAATCTTGAAAAGATCTGCCAGGAGATGAATATCAAGACGTTAATCCGTTATCACGAGGGTTATGATCACAGCTATTATTTTGTCTCCAGTTTTATTGGCGAGCATATTGCGTACCACGCCAATAAACTGAATATGCGTTGAGCATCCGCGCACGCATGCCGGATGCGGCGTAAACGCCTTATCCGGCCTACATTTCACCCGTAAGCCGTAGGCCTGATAAGACGCGAAAAGCGTCGCATCAGGCATCTGCGCACGGCTGCCGGATGCGGCGTGAACGCCTTATCCGGCCTACACTTCGCCCATAAACCGTAGGCATGATAAGACTCGCAAAGCGTCGCATCAGGCATCTGCACACGATTTATCTATGTTTACCACATCAAATCATCAGGCACTTTGAAGTCGGCATACGGATCGTCTTCATCCTGCTCTTCGGCGCTGAGCGCGCTGTGCAACACAATACTGCTGGCATCACGCTGAGCAATTTTATCGGCAACGCTGGCGGGAATAATGGCGTATTCACCTTCGCTATTGTTATCGACCAACAAGCGAGCAATCGCCAGACGACCATTAATCAACTGCGTTTGCGTGAGCTTATCAACAAAAATCTTCTTAATCAGATTGCCGTCAGTGAAGTTAAAACCAATATCGCCATTGGCAATGATAATTCGGTTCATTTCAATGAGCTGCTTCACCTGGGCTTTATATTCTTTCGCCAACGCCGCTTGTTTTTGCTGCTCGCTAAGCTGTTTATCACGCTCAAGCTGTGCCTTTTTATTTTCTTCTACCGCCGCCCGAGCTTCACGCGCCTGAACACGCGATTTTTTCGCTGTTCTCTCGACCTTCGCCGCTTTTTTGCTGGTGACTAGTCCCGCTTTGAGCAACTGCTCTTGTAAGGTAAGTTTTGCCATCTTTGTTTCCAAACCCACTGAATAATTTTTAGCGAGTATACCTGTAAACGCCGTAGGTGTATTGGCGTGGGTTTTCTCTCACCTGTGACCTGGCGTCAGCATTTTAAATCTCACTTCGGCGTCAGCCCCGCCGAATGGCGCAAAACCTTTCGCGGTATGGCATGATAGCGCCCGGAAGAGAGTCAATTCAGGGTGGTGAATGTGAAACCAGTAACGCTATACGATGTCGCAGAGTATGCCGGTGTCTCTTATCAGACCGTTTCCCGCGTGGTGAACCAGGCCTGCCACGTTTCTGCGAAAACGCGGGAAAAAGTGGAAGCGGCGATGGCGGAGCTGAATTACATTCCCAACCGCGTGGCACAACAACTGGCGGGCAAACAGTCGTTGCTGATTGGCGTTGCCACCTCCAGTCTGGCCCTGCACGCGCCGTCGCAAATTGTCGCGGCGATTAAATCTCGCGCCGATCAATTGGGTGCCAGCGTGGTGGTGTCGATGGTTGAACGAAGCGGCGTCGAAGCCTGTAAAGCGGCGGTGCACAATCTTCTCGCGCAACGCGTCAGTGGACTGATCATTAACTATCCGCTGGATGACCAGGATGCCATTGCTGTGGAAGCTGCCTGCGCTAATGTTCCGGCGTTATTTCTTGATGTCTCTGACCAGACTCCCATCAACAGTATTATTTTCTCCCATGAAGACGGTACGCGACTGGGCGTGGAGCACCTGGTCGCATTGGGTCACCAGCAAATCGCGCTGTTAGCAGGCCCATTAAGTTCTGTCTCGGCGCGTCTGCGTCTGGCGGGCTGGCATAAATATCTCACACGCAATCAAATTCAGCCGATAACAGAACGGGAAGGCGACTGGAGTGCCATGTCCGGTTTTCAACAAACCATGCAAATGCTAAATGAGGGCATCGTTCCCACTGCGATGCTGGTTGCCAACGATCAGATGGCACTGGGCGCAATGCGCGCCATTACCGAGTCCGGGCTGCGCGTTGGTGCGGATATCTCGGTAGTGGGATACGACGATACCGAAGACAGCTCGTGTTATATCCCGCCGTTAACCACCATCAAACAGGATTTTCGCCTGCTGGGGCAAACCAGCGTGGACCGCTTGCTGCAACTCTCTCAGGGCCAGGCGGTGAAGGGCAATCAGCTGTTGCCCGTCTCACTGGTGAAAAGAAAAACCACCCTTCCGCCCAATACGCAAACCGCCTCTCCCCGCGCGTTGGCCGATTCATTAATGCAGCTGGCACGACAAGTTTCCCGACTGGAAAGCGGGCAGTGAGCGCAACACAATTAATGTGAGTCAGCTCACTCATTAGGCACCCCAGTCTTTACACTCTATGTGTCCGGCTCGTATGTTGTGTGAAATTGTGAGCGGATAACAATTTCACACAGGATACAGCTATGACTATGATTACGGATTCTCTGGCCGTCGTATTACAACGTCGTGACTGGGAAAACCCTGGCGTTACCCAACTTAATCGCCTTGCGGCACATCCCCCTTTCGCCAGCTGGCGTAATAGCGAAGAGGCCCGCACCGATCGCCCTTCCCAACAGTTGCGCAGCCTGAATGGCGAATGGCGCTTTGCCTGGTTTCCGGCACCAGAAGCGGTGCCGGAAAGCTGGCTGGAGTGCGATCTTCCTGACGCCGATACTGTCGTCGTCCCCTCAAACTGGCAGATGCACGGTTACGATGCGCCTATCTACACCAACGTGACCTATCCCATTACGGTCAATCCGCCGTTTGTTCCCGCGGAGAATCCGACAGGTTGTTACTCGCTCACATTTAATATTGATGAAAGCTGGCTACAGGAAGGCCAGACGCGAATTATTTTTGATGGCGTTAACTCGGCGTTTCATCTGTGGTGCAACGGGCGCTGGGTCGGTTACGGCCAGGACAGCCGTTTGCCGTCTGAATTTGACCTGAGCGCATTTTTACGCGCCGGAGAAAACCGCCTCGCGGTGATGGTGCTGCGCTGGAGTGACGGCAGTTATCTGGAAGATCAGGATATGTGGCGGATGAGCGGCATTTTCCGTGACGTCTCGTTGCTGCATAAACCGACCACGCAAATCAGCGATTTCCAAGTTACCACTCTCTTTAATGATGATTTCAGCCGCGCGGTACTGGAGGCAGAAGTTCAGATGTACGGCGAGCTGCGCGATGAACTGCGGGTGACGGTTTCTTTGTGGCAGGGTGAAACGCAGGTCGCCAGCGGCACCGCGCCTTTCGGCGGTGAAATTATCGATGAGCGTGGCGGTTATGCCGATCGCGTCACACTACGCCTGAACGTT
This sequence comes from Escherichia sp. E.sYA108, assembly GCF_011754335.1. Taxonomy (NCBI): domain Bacteria; kingdom Pseudomonadati; phylum Pseudomonadota; class Gammaproteobacteria; order Enterobacterales; family Enterobacteriaceae; genus Escherichia; species Escherichia sp. E.sYA108. The sequence goes on from NZ_JAAQVZ010000001.1 coordinate 3,842,800, forward strand.
GAAAATCCGGAACTGTGGAGCGCCGAAATCCCGAATCTCTATCGTGCAGTGGTTGAACTGCACACCGCCGACGGCACGCTGATTGAAGCAGAAGCCTGCGACGTCGGTTTCCGCGAGGTGCGGATTGAAAATGGTCTGCTGCTGCTGAACGGCAAGCCGTTGCTGATTCGCGGCGTTAACCGTCACGAGCATCATCCTCTGCATGGTCAGGTCATGGATGAGCAGACGATGGTGCAGGATATCCTGCTGATGAAGCAGAACAACTTTAACGCCGTGCGCTGTTCGCATTATCCGAACCATCCGCTGTGGTACACGCTGTGCGACCGCTACGGCCTGTATGTGGTGGATGAAGCCAATATTGAAACCCACGGCATGGTGCCAATGAATCGTCTGACCGATGATCCGCGCTGGCTACCCGCGATGAGCGAACGCGTAACGCGGATGGTGCAGCGCGATCGTAATCACCCGAGTGTGATCATCTGGTCGCTGGGGAATGAATCAGGCCACGGCGCTAATCACGACGCGCTGTATCGCTGGATCAAATCTGTCGATCCTTCCCGCCCGGTACAGTATGAAGGCGGCGGAGCCGACACCACGGCCACCGATATTATTTGCCCGATGTACGCGCGCGTGGATGAAGACCAGCCCTTCCCGGCGGTGCCGAAATGGTCCATCAAAAAATGGCTTTCGCTGCCTGGAGAAATGCGCCCGCTGATCCTTTGCGAATATGCCCACGCGATGGGTAACAGTCTTGGCGGCTTCGCTAAATACTGGCAGGCGTTTCGTCAGTACCCCCGTTTACAGGGCGGCTTCGTCTGGGACTGGGTGGATCAGTCGCTGATTAAATATGATGAAAACGGCAACCCGTGGTCGGCTTACGGCGGTGATTTTGGCGATACGCCGAACGATCGCCAGTTCTGTATGAACGGTCTGGTCTTTGCCGACCGCACGCCGCATCCGGCGCTGACGGAAGCAAAACACCAACAGCAGTATTTCCAGTTCCGTTTATCCGGGCGAACCATCGAAGTGACCAGCGAATACCTGTTCCGTCATAGCGATAACGAGTTCCTGCACTGGATGGTGGCACTGGATGGCAAGCCGCTGGCAAGCGGTGAAGTGCCTCTGGATGTTGGCCCGCAAGGTAAGCAGTTGATTGAACTGCCTGAACTGCCGCAGCCGGAGAGCGCCGGACAACTCTGGCTAACGGTACGCGTAGTGCAACCAAACGCGACCGCATGGTCAGAAGCCGGACACATCAGCGCCTGGCAGCAATGGCGTCTGGCGGAAAACCTCAGCGTGACACTCCCCTCCGCGTCCCACGCCATCCCTCAACTGACCACCAGCGGAACGGATTTTTGCATCGAGCTGGGTAATAAGCGTTGGCAATTTAACCGCCAGTCAGGCTTTCTTTCACAGATGTGGATTGGCGATGAAAAACAACTGCTGACCCCGCTGCGCGATCAGTTCACCCGTGCGCCGCTGGATAACGACATTGGCGTAAGTGAAGCGACCCGCATTGACCCTAACGCCTGGGTCGAACGCTGGAAGGCGGCGGGCCATTACCAGGCCGAAGCGGCGTTGTTGCAGTGCACGGCAGATACACTTGCCGACGCGGTGCTGATTACAACCGCCCACGCGTGGCAGCATCAGGGGAAAACCTTATTTATCAGCCGGAAAACCTACCGGATTGATGGGCACGGTGAGATGGTCATCAATGTGGATGTTGCGGTGGCAAGCGATACACCGCATCCGGCGCGGATTGGCCTGACCTGCCAGCTGGCGCAGGTCTCAGAGCGGGTAAACTGGCTCGGCCTGGGGCCGCAAGAAAACTATCCCGACCGCCTTACTGCAGCCTGTTTTGACCGCTGGGATCTGCCATTGTCAGACATGTATACCCCGTACGTCTTCCCGAGCGAAAACGGTCTGCGCTGCGGGACGCGCGAATTGAATTATGGCCCACACCAGTGGCGCGGCGACTTCCAGTTCAACATCAGCCGCTACAGCCAACAACAACTGATGGAAACCAGCCATCGCCATCTGCTGCACGCGGAAGAAGGCACATGGCTGAATATCGACGGTTTCCATATGGGGATTGGTGGCGACGACTCCTGGAGCCCGTCAGTATCGGCGGAATTCCAGCTGAGCGCCGGTCGCTACCATTACCAGTTGGTCTGGTGTCAAAAATAATAATAACCGGGCAGGCTATGTCTGCCCGTATTTCGCGTAAGGAAATCCATTATGTACTATTTAAAAAACACAAACTTTTGGATGTTCGGTTTATTCTTTTTCTTTTACTTTTTTATCATGGGGGCCTACTTCCCGTTTTTCCCGATTTGGCTACATGACATCAACCATATCAGCAAAAGTGATACGGGTATTATTTTTGCCGCTATTTCTCTGTTCTCGCTATTATTCCAACCGCTGTTTGGTCTGCTTTCTGACAAACTCGGGCTGCGCAAATACCTGCTGTGGATTATTACCGGCATGTTAGTGATGTTTGCGCCGTTCTTTATTTTTATCTTCGGACCACTGTTACAATACAACATTTTAGTAGGATCGATTGTTGGTGGTATTTATCTTGGCTTTTGTTTTAACGCCGGTGCGCCAGCAGTAGAGGCATTTATCGAGAAAGTCAGCCGTCGCAGTAATTTCGAATTTGGTCGCGCGCGGATGTTTGGCTGTGTTGGCTGGGCGCTGTGTGCCTCGATTGTCGGCATCATGTTCACCATCAATAATCAGTTTGTTTTCTGGCTGGGTTCTGGCTGTGCACTCATCCTCGCCGTTTTACTCTTTTTCGCCAAAACGGATGCGCCCTCTTCAGCCACGGTTGCCAATGCGGTAGGTGCCAACCATTCGGCATTTAGCCTTAAGCTGGCGCTGGAACTGTTCAGACAGCCAAAACTGTGGTTTTTGTCACTGTATGTTATTGGCGTTTCCTGCACCTACGATGTTTTTGACCAACAGTTTGCTAATTTCTTTACTTCGTTCTTTGCTACCGGTGAACAGGGTACGCGGGTATTTGGCTACGTCACGACAATGGGCGAATTACTTAACGCCTCGATTATGTTCTTTGCGCCACTGATCATTAATCGCATCGGTGGGAAAAATGCCCTGCTGCTGGCTGGCACTATTATGTCTGTACGTATTATTGGCTCATCGTTCGCCACCTCAGCGCTGGAAGTAGTTATTCTGAAAACGCTGCATATGTTTGAAGTACCGTTCCTGCTGGTGGGCTGCTTTAAATATATTACCAGCCAGTTTGAAGTGCGTTTTTCAGCGACGATTTATCTGGTCTGTTTCTGCTTCTTTAAGCAACTGGCGATGATTTTTATGTCTGTACTGGCGGGCAATATGTATGAAAGCATCGGTTTCCAGGGCGCTTATCTGGTGCTGGGTCTGGTGGCGCTGGGCTTCACCTTAATTTCCGTGTTCACGCTTAGCGGCCCCGGCCCGCTTTCTCTACTGCGTCGTCAGGTGAATGAAGTCGCTTAAGCAATCAATGTCGGATGCGGCGCGAGCGCCTTATCCGACCAACATATCAGGGCGGAATGATCGCAATGAACATGTCGATGACAGAAAGAATAAAAGCAGGCAAGCTATTTACCGATATGTGCGAAGGCTTACCTGAAAAAAGACTTCGTGGAAAAACGTTAATGTATGAGTTTAATCACTCGCATCCATCAGAATTTGAAAAAAGGGAAAGTCTGATTAAAGAAATGTTTGCCACGGTAGGGGAAAACGCCTGGGTAGAACCCCCCGTCTATTTCTCTTACGGTTCCAACATCCATATAGGCCGCAATTTTTATGCAAATTTCAATTTAACCATTGTCGACGACTACACGGTAACGATCGGTGATAACGTACTGATTGCACCCAACGTTACTCTTTCCGTTACGGGACACCCGGTACACCATGAATTGAGAAAAAACGGAGAGATGTACTCTTTTCCGATAACGATTGGCAATAACGTCTGGATCGGAAGTCATGTGGTTATTAATCCAGGCGTCACCATCGGGGATAATTCTGTTATTGGCGCGGGTAGTGTCGTCACAAAAGACATTCCACCAAACGTCGTGGCTGCTGGCGTTCCTTGTCGGGTTATTCGCGAAATAAACGACCGGGATAAGCAATATTATTTCAAAGATTTTAAAGTTGAGTCTTCAGTTTAAATAAGCAAAATTACCTGATGCGCTCCGCTTATCAGGCCTACAATTTCAGTGATCTACGTAGGCCGGATAAGGTGTTCACGCCGCATCCGGCATAAACTACGCTCGCGGTAGCCCAGCCGATTACCGTTTGTAATCGATGGCTTCTGGCTGCTCCAGATATACGGTGGTTTGTGCCGGTTGTGTGCTGGCCATCACCTTACCGCCACGTACCGAATAACGTACCGGAACCTGACGGCGCAACGCATCAAACCCATTTTCAGCCGGCAGGATAATCAGGTTGGCGCTGTTTCCGGCGGCAATGCCGTAATCCTGCAAATTCAACGTCCTGGCGCTGTGGTGGGTGATTAAATTCAGGCCGTCGTTAATCTGCCCGTAGCCCATCAGCTGGCAAACATGCAGCCCCATATGCAGCACTTGCAGCATATTCGCCGTTCCCAGCGGATACCACGGATCGAAGACATCATCGTGACCAAAGCAGACGTTAATGCCGGACTCCAGCATCTCTTTAACGCGCGTGATGCCGCGACGTTTTGGATACGTATCGAAACGTCCTTGCAGATGAATATTGACCAACGGGTTGGCGACAAAGTTAATACCGGACATTTTCAGCAAACGAAACAGGCGCGAAGTATACGCCCCGTTATAGGAGTGCATTGCCGTAGTATGGCTGGCGGTGACTCGCGCGCCCATGCCTTCACGGTGCGCCAGGGCAGCAACGGTTTCGACAAAGCGTGATTGCTCATCATCAATCTCGTCACAGTGAACATCGATGAGACGGTCGTATTTTTGCGCCAGGGCGAAGGTTTTATGCAGCGACTCCACGCCATATTCACGGGTAAATTCAAAATGCGGAATCGCCCCAACAACGTCTGCCCCTAAGCGTAACGCCTCTTCCAGCAACGCTTCACCGTTGGGATACGACAAAATCCCTTCCTGCGGGAAGGCGACGATTTGCAGATCAATCCACGGCGCAACTTCCTGTTTCACTTCCAGCATCGCTTTCAACGCAGTCAGCGTTGCGTCGGAGACATCGACATGGGTACGCACATGCTGAATGCCGTTGGCAATCTGCCATTTCAGCGTTTGCCAGGCGCGTTGTTTCACATCGTCATGGGTTAATAACGCTTTGCGCTCGGCCCAGCGTTCAATGCCTTCAAACAGCGTGCCGGACTGATTCCAGTTCGGTTGTCCGGCGGTTTGCGTGGTGTCCAGGTGAATATGCGGCTCCACAAACGGCGGTAAAACTAAACCTTGTTCGGCATCCAGGCTGTTTTCAGTTACGGGCATCACACCAGATTGCGTATCAATGGCGCTGATTTTTCCGTCGTGAAGATGAATCTGCCACAGCCCCTCTTTGCCGGGTAACCGGGCGTTAATAATTGTTTGTAAAGCGTTATTCGACACTGTTAGCCTCCACATGCGTCATTGCTGCTGTCGTTTTACGATTCAAAATCGGGTTAAGGATCAGATAGCTCAGCGCGCCACCTAATACCGCGTTGACCGGAACAATTCCCGGTAACCAGTGGCCTGCGGCAATCCCCAGCGCGACCGCCAGAATCGCCACCCAATTGACACTCATCATACGCGTGGTCGCAAAGTGCTCATAGCGGCGACGGTTCATCAGATAATCAGCGATGATCACGCCGCCCACCGGAGGAATAGCTGCCGAAAGGAAGGTCAACCAGCCGACAAAATTGTTATACAGCCATAATGCGCAGACCGTACCGATAATACCGTTAATCACCGAAAGGGTTTTGCTCGACATACCGGTAATGTTGGCGAAACCTAAACCCGACGCATAGAGCGCGTTATCGTTGGTGGTCCAGATATTCAGCCCCAGCACCACAATCGCAGGCAGCAGAAGGCCCTGAGCAATCATCACATCAGAGATATCCGCCATCCCCAGTGCCGCCGCGCCCGCTGCACCGAAAATAAACATCAACGAGTTGCCGAGGAAAAAGGCCACCATCGCCACCAGCACCGCCAGTTTGGCATTACGACCAAACCGGACAAAGTCAGCGGTGAGCGTGCCCGCACTGATAAATGACCCCACAACCAGCGCCAGCGCGACATTGAAATCTAACGGTTGTGCGGGAACGACCGCTTTTAATGCGTCCAGGCCGCCCATGCCGTTAACGGCCAACCACACGGAATAACCGCCAAGACAGGCGATAGCCGGAACCGCAATCACCGAAAGAACTGTCAGCGCCGAAATGCCAAAGAAGACGGTGACGGTCATCAGTAAACCGGAGACGGCAATCAACAAATTAATATCCAGCCCGGTTGCCTTGCCCACCGGAATAGCAAACATCGCCACGCCAACGCCAAACCAGCCAACCTGGGTGCCGCCCAGCAGCAGTGAAGGCAACCATGAGCCTTTAACACCAAACGAGAAGCGAGCAAGAAGATGGGTGGTCAGGCCGGTTTTTGCGCCAATGTAACCAAGAAATGAAGTGTAAATACCGAGGAGAAGATTACCGATGAGAACTGCGAGGAAGAAATCATGATAGCTAAGACCGGTTCCGAGAGTGCCGCCGGTCCACATACTGGCGGAAAAGAAGGTTAATCCCAGCATGACGAACGTCAATGCCAATACCCCTTTCCGCGCCGACTGCGGGACTGGCCCCTGGCTAAAGTTGTTATCTTGCGACACGAAATTCCCCCTTTTTGCTGTTTGAAACCCAAAAAATCCGCCGCATTCTATTCATCTGAAGATAAAAAGCAATCGTTTTCGTAGGGGGATATATTTTTTATATGAATGAGTGCAAAAAGGCGGGGGAAACTTATCTGTGTAAAAACAGTGGGTAGGCATGATAAGACGCGTCAGCGTCGCATCAGGCATCTGCGCATGGTGTCGGATGCGGCGCGAGCGCCTTATCCGACCTACGGTTCAGGCCTGTAGGCATGATAAGACGCGTCAGCGTCGCATCAGGCATCTGCGCACGGTGTCGGATGCGGCGCGAGCGCCTTATCCGACCTACTCTTCCATCGCCTGGCGGATCTGATCCAACGACGCCGGATCATCAATGGTCGTCAGATCCCCAGGATCGCGTCCTTCGCAAATCGCCTGGATCGTGCGGCGCAGCATTTTTCCGGATCGCGTTTTTGGCAATTGCGAGACAAACCAGACGTGCGCCGGGCGGCCAAAGTTGCCAATCTGGCTGTCCACCAGCGCCATAATCGCCTTCTCTTGCGAGTGCGCCACCTCACGGTCTTCCAGACTGTCGCTCTCTTTCGGAATGACAAACGCCACCGCCACCTGCCCTTTCAGCGCATCTTTCACCCCAACCACCGCCACTTCGGCAACGCCCGGATGACTGGAGATACTCTCTTCAATCTCACGCGTACCCAGCCGATGTCCGGCAACGTTAATCACATCGTCAGTGCGCCCGAGAATAAAGTGATAACCGTCAGCATCGCGGATGCCCCAGTCAAAAGTGGCGTACACCGGACGGGAAAACAGCGACCAGTACGTCTTCACAAAGCGGTCGTCGTCGCCCCAGATGGTTTGAATACAGCCTGGCGGCAATGGCCCCTCCACTACCAGCATCCCTTTCTCATTGACGCCACACGGTTCGCCGGTGACTTCATTGAGCAACTGCACGTTATAGCCATACATCGGCACGCCGGGGCTTCCCAGACGCGTCGGTCTGTCATCCAGACCGCGAGCAATCGCCATAATCGGCCAGCCGGATTCGGTCTGCCAGTAGTTGTCGATGACCGGCACATCCAGCGTATTGCTCACCCAACTGGCGGTCGGCTCGTCCAGCGGTTCTCCAGCCAGATAGAGCACTTCCAGCGACGAAAGATCGTGTTTGCGAATTTCAGCGGTAGGGAATTTTTTCAGCACGCGAATGGCGGTCGGCGCTGAGAACATGCGGCTAACCTGATATTTCTCGACAATTTTCCACCACACGCCGCAGTCCGGCCAGGTCGGCAATCCTTCGTAAACGATAGTCGCCATCCCCGCCAGCAGCGGCGCGTAAACGATATACGAATGCCCTACCACCCAGCCGATATCCGAAGCACAAAAGAACACGCCGCCCGCTTTGCCGCCAAAAATGGTGTCCATCGAGGTCGCCAGCGCCACCGCATATCCGCCGACATCACGCTGCACACCTTTAGGTTTGCCGGTCGTGCCGGAGGTGTAGAGAATGCAGGAGGTTTCGTTGGATTCCAGCCATGCCACCGGCACCCGCGCGCCGATGTGTTGATGGCGCAACGACGCGAAATCGACATCCCGCCCGCTAACGCGCGCCATTTTCGCCAGCCCGCGATCCACCAGTAAAACGTGACGCGGCTGATGCTGTGCCTGACTTATCGCATCGTCGAGCAATTTTTTATACGGAATGATTTTACCGCCGCGCGCCCCGGCATCAGCCGAGACAATCAGCACCGGTTTAGCGTCATCAATTCGCGTTGCCACGCTGTGCGAAGCAAATCCCCCAAACACCACCGAGTGAATAGCACCAATGCGCGCGCAGGCCAGCAGGGTAATATGCGCTTCGGCAATCATCGGCATATACACCAGCACCCGATCGCCACGCTGCACGCCCAGTGAGCGCAGCATTGACGCCACCGCATTCACTTCGTCATGTAACTGGCGGAAGGTAAAGGTACGCTCTTCCTCTGTTTCCGAAGAGACGGCAATCAATGCCAGCGCCTCTGGCTGTTTCTCCAGCCAGCGGTCGATAGCGTTGTGACACAAGTTGGTTCGGCCTTCACAAAACCAACGGGCAAACGGCGGGTTGCTGTGGTCGAGCGTTTGCGTAAAGGGCGTCTGCCAGTCAATACGCCGGGCCTGCTCGGCCCAGAACTTCTCCGGTTCGTTAATCGAACGCTGATAAAATTCGCTAAAAGACATAATGCTCTCCTGTTGAACTTACGCCTTACCGCCGTTTACTTAAATGACGTACAGGTCGAGATACTCATTGACCGGCATCTGTTCCAGGCGAGTTCTGTCGAGAGAAACCTCCAGAATGCGCTGCTGCTGGCGAGTCGGGAACTGGCGCGCGAGATTGATTTTGAATTTATCGACCAGCTTCGGAATGCCATCCTGACGGCGGCGAGCATGACCAATTGGGTACTCCACCACCACTTCTTCAAATCGTGTGCCGTCGGTGAACTCAAGGGTTATGGCATTGGCGATGGCGCGTTTTTCCGGGTCGTGGTAGTCAGCGGTAAACGCCGGATCTTCAAAGCAATTGATCTTCTCGCGCAGGGCGTCGATGCGTTTATCTTGCGCAACGTTGTCCTCGTAATCTGCCGCCGTTAAGCGTCCGAACAGCAGCGGGATCGCCACCATGTACTGAATGCAGTGGTCGCGGTCTGCCGGGTTATTGAGCGGCCCTTTTTTGTCGATGATGCGAATACAGGCTTCGTGGGTGCGAATGGTCACTTTTTCGATATCTGCCGCCGTTTTGCCTGCTGCCTGCATCTGTTCATAGAGCGTCATCGCCGCTTCAACTGCCGTCTGGGAGTGGAACTCCGCCGGGAAGGAGATTTTGAACAGCACATTTTCCATGACGTAGGAACCGTACGGACGCTGGAAGCGGAATGACTCACCTTTAAAGGAGACGTCGTAGAAACCCCACACCGGCGCGGTCAGGGCTGACGGGTAACCCATTTCGCCCGTTTTCGCCATCAGCGCCAGACGTACCGCGCGGGATGTAGCATCGCCCGCCGCCCAGGATTTACGCGTACCGGTGTTCGGTGCATGACGATAAGTGCGCAGCGACTGTCCGTCTACCCATGCCAGCGAAACGGCGTTGAGAATTTCCTCGCGGGTCAGGCCGAGCATTTCGGCGACCACGGCGGTGGAAGCCACTTTCACTAACAGAACGTGGTCGAGACCAACGCGGTTAAAGGAGTTTTCCAGCGCGATGCAGCCCTGAATTTCATGGGCTTTGATCATTCCGGTCAGCACCTGTTTCATGGTCAACGGCGCTTTGCCGCTGGCGATCGCGTTGCGCGAAAGCCAGTCCGCCGTTGCCAGAATGCCGCCGAGGTTGTCGGAAGGATGCCCCCACTCCGCCGCCAGCCAGGTATCGTTGAAATCGAGCCAACGGATCATCGCGCCAATGTTAAATGCCGCCTGGACGGGGTCGAGCTGAAACTGAGTTCCGGGAACGCGCACGCCGTTGGGTACGACGGTGCCGGGGACAATTGGCCCCAGCAGTTTTTTACAGGCCGGATATTCGAGAGCTTCCAGACCGCAGCCGAGCGTGTCAAGCAGGCAGTAATGAGCGGTGTCGTAGGCTACTCTGGAGCTGATTTCGTAGTTCATCACGTAATCGACGATATCAACGATTTCACGATCAAATTCCGGGCGGATGTTGTTGATTTGAGCTGACATTGGGTACGTTTCCTTATTGTTATTCGTAGAGGTTTACTGGCGCTTATCCAGCGCGACAAACTGGCGGTCTTCCGGTCCAACATAATTGGCGGAAGGACGGATAATTTTGTTGTCCTGACGTTGTTCGATAATGTGCGCCGCCCAGCCAGTGACGCGGGCGATAACAAACAGTGGTGTGAACATCTCGGTGGGAACACCCATCATGTTGTAGGAAACAGCGGAGAACCAGTCGAGATTGGGGAACATCTTTTTGCTCTCCCACATCACCGTTTCCAGGCGATCGGCGATGTTGTACATCTTCAGCGAGCCGCCTTCCTGCGAGAGCTGCTTCGCCACACGTTTGATCACCTGATGACGCGGGTCGGCGATGGTATAAACCGGATGCCCAAAACCAATGACCACTTCTTTGTTTTCCACCCGCTTGCGGATATCGGCTTCGGCTTCGCCCGGCGTTTCGTAGCGTTGCTGGATCTCCAGCGACACTTCATTCGCCCCGCCGTGTTTCGGCCCGCGCAGTGCGCCAATCGCGCCAATAATGGCGGAATACATATCAGAGCCAGTGCCCGCAATCACCCGGCTGGTAAAGGTGGAAGCGTTAAACTCGTGTTCGGCGTACAGCACCAGCGAGATATGCATCGCCTTTTCCCAGCTTTGCGACGGCTTTTCGCCGTGCAGCAGATGCAGGAAGTGACCGCCGATAGAGTCGTCATCAGTTTCCGGCTGGATGCGTTCGCCGTTGTGGCTGTAGTGATACCAGTAGAGAAGAATCGAACTAAGTGACGCCAGCAGTTTGTCGGCAATATCCCGCGCACCAGAAACGGTGTGCCCCTCTTTTTCTGGCAGCGTGCAGCCGAGCGCGGAAACGCCGGTGCGCATAACATCCATCGGGTGTGACGCCGCCGGTAAGGCTTCCAGCACGGTACGCACGTTAGCCGGTAAACCACGCAGGGCTTTCAGTTTCGTTTTGTAGGCGGCGAGTTCGTCACGGGTTGGCAGTTTGCCGTGGATCAGCAGGTGCGCCACTTCTTCAAATTCACAATGTTCCGCCAGATCAAGAATATCGTAGCCACGGTAATGCAGGTCGTTGCCGCTTTTACCCACGGTGCAGAGCGCCGTATTGCCCGCCGGAACGCCGGAAAGTGCCACCGATTTTTTCGGTTTAATGACATGGGTACTGTTTTGCAGGATCGTTGTGTCGCTCATATTGTCCTCGTCATTGTTATCATTTGTAGGGTCGAGATTGTTGTCGGATGCGACGCTATGCGTCTTATCCGACCTACAGTTCAGTTCACCTCGTAGGCCTGATAAGTCGCGTCAGCGGCGCATCAGGCATCGGTTGTCGAATACAACCAACGGGCGTTTTTATTTCACCTGACCACGGGCAAACAGGTCGTCGAGCTTCTCTTCGTACTGGTAGTAGTTGATGCTTTCGTACAGCTCGTTGCGGGTCTGCATGGTGTCGATGACGCTTTTCTGTGTGCCTTCCTGACGCAGGATGTTATAGACATGTTCAGCGGCGCGGTTCATGGCGCGAAACGCTGAAAGCGGGTAGAGCGCCATTGCGACATGGGCGCTGCGTAATTCGTCGGTGGTAAACAGCGGTGTTGCGCCAAATTCGGTAATGTTGGAGAGGATCGGCACCTGCACCGCATCGGCAAACTGGCGATACATGGCGAGTTCGGTAATCGCCTCCGGGAACAGCATTTCGGCACCCGCTTCAACATAGGCCTGCGCACGCTCGATCGCCGCATCCAGCCCCTCTACCGCCAGCGCATCGGTGCGCGCCATGATCACAAAATCAGGATCGGTTTTCGCATCCACCGCCGCGCGGATCCGATCCACCATCTCTTCTTTCGAGACGATCGCTTTATTCGGACGATGACCGCAGCGTTTCGCACCAACCTGATCTTCAATATGCAATCCTGCCGCACCGGCTTTAATCATTGATTTCACCGTACGCGCCACGTTAAAGGCTGAAGAACCAAAACCGATATCCGCATCCACCAGCAGCGGCAGCGAACAAACGTCGGTGATACGGCGAATATCTGTCAGCACGTCATCAAGAGTAGAAATACCGAGATCGGGCAGCCCCAGCGATCCTGCCGCCACGCCACCGCCGGAGAGATAAATCGCCTGATATCCGGCACGCTGCGCCAGCAGCGCATGGTTAGCGTTGATGGTGCCAACAATTTGCAACGGGGTTTCTTTGCTAAGTGCAGCGCGAAACGCTTTACCTGGAGAGTGTAGAGACATAGCCCATCCTTTGTTATCAACTTGTTATTTGCGTTGATAAAGACAAAGCAATGAGTGTGCCACAATTGCCTTAATAAAATTAAACATTTAATTTCAATGAGTTAAAGATAAAGTCATGAAGTAATCCGCAAATATGCGTTTCAGTTAACGTTTCAGGCAATGTTTCACTGCGTTTCATTGCAACAATTATGAAACAAGACTAAACCCAATATTCGGTTTCTTAACTTTGCGGTGCGCTATGGCACATCCACCACGGCTGAATGACGACAAACCGGTTATCTGGACGGTATCTGTAACGCGGCTGTTCGAGCTGTTTCGCGATATCAGCCTCGAGTTTGATCATCTGGCGAACATCACCCCTATTCAGCTTGGCTTTGAAAAAGCGGTGGCCTACATCCGCAAAAAACTGGCCAGCGAACGCTGCGACGCCATCATTGCCGCTGGCTCTAACGGTGCGTACCTGAAAAGCCGCCTGTCGGTACCGGTGATTCTGATAAAACCGAGTGGCTACGATGTGTTACAGGCGCTGGCAAAAGCCGGAAAACTCACCTCTTCTATCGGCGTTGTCACCTATCAGGAAACCATTCCGGCACTGGTAGCGTTTCAAAAAACCTTTAATTTGCGCCTCGACCAACGTAGCTACATTACCGAAGAAGACGCACGCGGGCAGATTAACGAGCTAAAAGCCAACGGCACCGAAGCGGTGGTCGGCGCGGGGCTGATTACCGATCTGGCAGAAGAAGCCGGAATGACCGGAATTTTTATCTATTCTGCCGCCACCGTGCGCCAGGCATTTAGCGATGCGCTGGATATGACGCGCATGTCGTTACGCCATAACACTCACGATGCCACCCGCAACGCCCTGCGTACTCGTTACGTGCTGGGCGATATGCTCGGTCAATCACCACAGATGGAACAGGTGCGGCAGACTATTTTGCTGTATGCCCGCTCCAGTGCGGCGGTGTTGATTGAGGGGGAAACGGGGACGGGCAAAGAGCTGGCGGCCCAGGCGATTCATCGAGAATATTTTGCCCGCCACGATGTGCGACAGGGCAAAAAGTCACATCCGTTTGTTGCCGTCAACTGCGGGGCGATTGCCGAATCGCTGCTGGAAGCAGAGCTGTTTGGCTATGAGGAAGGGGCGTTCACCGGCTCGCGACGCGGAGGTCGCGCCGGGCTGTTCGAAATTGCCCACGGCGGTACGCTGTTTCTGGATGAGATTGGCGAAATGCCGCTGCCGTTGCAGACTCGCCTGTTACGGGTGCTGGAAGAAAAAGAGGTCACCCGCGTCGGCGGGCATCAGCCTGTTCCGGTAGATGTGCGGGTCATTAGCGCCACTCACTGCAATCTGGAAGAAGATATGCAGCAAGGGCAGTTTCGCCGTGACCTGTTTTATCGGCTGAGTATTTTACGCCTGCAACTGCCGCCGCTACGCGAGCGGGTGGCGGATATTCTGCCGCTGGCGGAAAGCTTTTTGAAAATGTCTCTGGCGGCACTCTCTGTCCCTTTTTCTGCCGCATTACGTCAGGGATTAGAGACCTGTCAGATTGTATTATTGCTCTACGACTGGCCGGGCAATATTCGTGAACTGCGCAATATGATGGAACGACTGGCGTTATTTTTAAGTGTGGAACCGACGCCGGATTTAACGCCGCAATTTTTGCAGCTGCTACTGCCGGAACTGGCGCGCGAGTCGGCGAAGACTCCCATTCCAGGCTTGCTGACAGCACAACAGGCACTGGAGAAATTTAATGGCGATAAGACAGCAGCGGCGAATTATTTAGGTATCAGCCGGACGACGTTCTGGCGGCGGCTGAAAAGCTGAACTGCCGAATGCAGCGCGAACGCTTTATCCGGCATAAATTTCGATAGATGATGATCACCGATAAACTTACGCATCGGGGATGTTTACATAGGATTCAGAATTACTTCTTCTTATAAATATTTGCCGTGCCGTGGATCTTATTGTCAGTTTGACCAGAGGTCAGTACCAACACATCAGCCCCTTTTTCATCGGCTTTTTTGATCAAATCTTCTTTCGCATCTGCGGTCGACATTTCATTACTGGTTGAAATATCACCTATTTTTTCATATTGCGATGCAACCTTTTCAAATTCCGCTTTGGTCATTAATTCTGCGGCATAGACATTGGTAACGGCAAACGCTAACGCACCGACTAACATTTTAGAGATTATTTTCATATTACGGCTCCAGAGTTGTTATCACACTATCACCCACCCACATTATTGGGTTGATTAATAATTAGTTCAGTCAGGGCATAAACGCCAGTAACCGGAAATAAGACACTTTGTGATCTCTCTCGCACCCGATTATTTTTGGTAGAAATATGATGAAGTTACTTCACTTATTTATGGATGAAATCACTATGGATCCTTTGCACGCCGTTTACCTGACCGTAGGATTGTTCGTGATTACTTTTTTTAATCCGGGAGCCAATCTCTTTGTGGTAGTACAAACCAGCATGGCTTCCGGTCGACGCGCAGGGGTGTTGACCGGGCTGGGCGTGGCGCTGGGCGATGCATTTTATTCCGGGTTGGGTTTGTTTGGTCTTGCAACGCTAATTACGCAGTGTGGGGAGATTTTTTCGCTTATCAGAATCGTCGGCGGCGCTTATCTCTTATGGTTTGCGTGGTGTAGTAGCATGCGCCGCCACTCAACACCGCAAATGAGCACACTACAACAACCGATTAGCGCCCCCTGGTATGTCTTTTTCCGCCGTGGATTAATTACCGATCTCTCTAACCCGCAAACCGTTTTATTTTTTATCAGTATTTTCTCAGTAACATTACATGCCGAAACACCAACATGGGCACGATTAATGGCCTGGGCGGGGATTGTGCTCGCATCAATTATCTGGCGAGTCTTTCTTAGTCAGGCGTTTTCTTTGCCCGCAGTGCGTCGTGCTTATGGGCGTATGCAACGCGTTGCCAGTTGGGTTATTGGTGCAATTATTGGTGTATTCGCGCTACGCCTGATTTACGAAGGGGTGACGCAGCGGTGAGCAGATAATTTACTCTCTACGTAATCAACCTGATTTGCCGAATCCCAACCATCGGCGATGATAGCCCCCGTAATGCGTGGTCCTTATTTCCGATAAGTTTACTTGAGTCTTTAGCTTCCCATTTCAGCCACTCTCCCCTGTGTGGGCTTTTTCATTGGTCTGACCCGTCTTGAATAGCCAAACAATGGCAATGTTCCACTTTGCAGGGATGATAATAAGGGGATCTGATTCAGAAAAGTTTTGAAAAGTTGGACCGCCATCGAGGCCTCGAACCCCGTACCATACAACAATCCTGGTTGTCGTCTGCTCTTCCTGATGAGCTAATGGCGGTTTTTGATATGAGCCTTACAACATATTTTCTGTCAGGCTTGAGTGCGATGCGTAATATACAGAAAAGACCCCACACAAACATGATGGAATTATGATTTTTTTCATATGAATGTCAACCCACACATTCACAAAACATCTGTATGAGAACATTTTTTATACACCATATAGCTGCGAAACCACTACTGGTGCTTTTTTAAGCGAAACTCCGCCGTTCACAACAAAATATCGGCGAAAAAGGAGGGGGAATGCCATTTGGCATACAGATATACAGATGAAATGATGACCTGCTTTGCGATTCACTCTCTGGTGGAATAACAACTTGCAGGTGGCTCTCTTAAATAAAAATAAACGTCGCAGATAATAAAGCTCTGATAAAACCAGACACTATCAGAAATCGCTCATAACTAACGTGTAAAGTAGTGAAGTTAATTTAACAATCTGAATTTACGCTATAGGTTTACCACTACTTTGATATTATTTCGCTCTCCTTAACTAAAAAGTTAAGTGGAGCGAAGTTAATATGTTAAACCACAGGATGTTTATTAATTTTTTCAGTCTGTTAGTGTGCGATTATCGATAACAAAACGATATTTCACATCACCACGCAGCATTCGCTCATAGGCTTCATTAATTTGATCGGCCCGAATCATCTCTATATCAGCCACGATGCCATGTTCGGCGCAAAAATCGAGCATCTCCTGAGTTTCTGGAATGCCGCCAATCATAGAACCAGCTATCGCGCGGCGTTTCATGATCAGGTTGAAAACTTCCGGCGATTTATGCGGTGTCGCAGGCGCACCAACCAGCGTTATGGTGCCATCGCGCTTCAGCAAGGTGGTAAAATCGTCGAGATTATGTGGCGCAGCTACTGTATTCAAAATGAAATCGAAACTCTTCACATGAGCCACCATCTCATCGGCATTGCGTGAGTTAACAACTTCATCGGCTCCCAGGGCTTTTGCCGCTTCGCGTTTTGACTCAGAAGTGGTAAATGCCACCACATGCGCCCCCATCGCGTGGGCCAGTTTAATCCCCATATGTCCCAGACCGCCGATGCCGACCACGCCCACTTTTTTACCCGGCCCGGCCAGCCAGTGGCGTAGCGGCGAGTACGTGGTGATTCCTGCACACAATAAAGGAGCCACCGCCGCCAGCTGCTCTTGCGGGTGACGAATACGCAGAACATATCGCTCATGAACGACGATCTGTTGTGAGTAGCCGCCCAGAGTATGGCCCGGTTCATCCGGTGTCGGCGAGTTATAGGTTCCGGTCATGTGATCACAGTAGTTTTCCAGCCCATCTTCACACTCTTCGCAATGTTTACAACTGTCGACAATGCAGCCGACACCAACCAGATCGCCCGGCGCATGTTTTTCTACCTGATCACCAACGGCTACCACGCGCCCCACAATTTCATGACCCGGCACGCAGGGGTAAACCGTCCCCGCCCACTCGGAACGGACCTGGTGGATATCGGAATGGCAGACGCCACAGTAAGCGATTTCAATTTTGACATCATGCGGTCCCGGTTCACGCCGGGTGATATCCATCGATTCAAGTGGTTGTTTAGCGGAATATGCACCAACAGCTTTGATCTTCATTGTGTTTACTCCTGATTAGCTATGTGTATTTGGCGATGCCTGATATGTCATCGCGGCAAAACGCGTCCATTGAATATAGCCAATATTTAAACCACCCGATCCAGCCCCAACATGCCGCGAGCCTGAATGAAACAGAGCAGCAACGTTCCCCATAAGGCGAGCGCCTATAAGTGTGATATTTGCTATCCGTAAAAGACAAAAATCGGCAAAACTGATGATATTTTCACGTAGACAAATAGTTATCTACACAACGTCAATAAGGGCATATTCTTCAAAGATAATGTCCATTTCTGCCAACACACTCATACTCAGGCCGCCCCACTCCCTGGGGCTTAAATCTCTTACTGTTCACCGTTGCAGACATATTAAATGCATATCAACCTGCCACACTTCCCCACACCAGTTGCCCTTTATGGAACGTCGCCGTTCTCGGCGAAATACGCGCCACCGCCTCGGCGGAACAGGAGGCGTCCACCAGCACAAAACTGGCGTCATCCTGCGCTTTAGGCCACACACGCTCGCCTTTTTCATTCAGCGGCAATATATCGCCAGTGGCTAAAAACAGCGAGCGGGAGAGGTTCTGTTCGTTAGGACGAATATAGAGCTGCGCGTACAGATTGGCTTTTTCCAGCATGTCGCCCAGGCCGTAAGGCGACCAGTGGTCGATAACGCTGTCGGTGCCGGTCATGACTTTTACGCCTTTGTCGTGCAACTGTTTGAGCGGCATATGCAACGTGCCAATCGGCACCGTCGAGGCGATAGAAATTTGCTGCGCCACCATCCGGTGCGCCAGTTTATCTACCTGTTGTTCGTTGAGCGTTGCCAGCGCAAAGGCGTGGCTGATGGTCAGCTTGCCTTTTAGCTGCGGCGTTTTCTCTACCGTTTCAACCATATAATTGATGGCTGCCACGCCTGCCGGCGTGGTTTCGTGCAGGTGAATATCGACGCCTTTGTCATAGTCCAGCGCAATCTGGAACATGGTGTCGAGGGATTTTTCCATCGCGCCATCAACACTGGTCGGGTCCAGCCCGCCGACGTAATGCGCCCCCGCCTGCATCGCTTCGCGCATTAAGGGTTCCGATTTCGACAGCAGCAAACCGTGCTGCGGGAAGGCGACGATTTCACACTCGAAGCCCGCCTGACGTCGCGCCAGCACCGCCTGCAAATTTTGCAGATTTTTCAGGCCGGAAACCGGTTCGATATTGCAGTGGCTGCGGGCAATGGTGGTGCCTTTCGATTGCAATAAATCGATCAGTTTTTCCGCCCGTTCCTGCGTGTACGGTTGCAGTTCCGGCAGCATTTTCTGCTCGAGTTTGATCATGTCCTGGATAGTGGTGCCTGCCGGACGATTGAGCGAGCGCCACGGCCCGCCGTAGAAGGTTTTGTCGAGATGAATATGCATGTCGCGGGTGGTGGGCAGCATCAGCTTACCGCCAGCGTCATAGTGCGGCAGCGTGGCGTCCGGATGCTGCTTGTTCTCGCGCAGGGCAACAATTTTACCGTCCTGAATCTCCACGGTCTGGCGCGCCGTGCGGGTCTGTACCGCCACGCCATTTTCGTAGTCAAAACCGGTTTCCAGCAGCACGTTATCGAGATAGTAATACGGGTCAGTGATTTTCATGGTGTTGTTCGCTTCGCAGTTTAGGGTGCCAGCTACCCCCGCATGGGCGAGCGGCACTGAGGGACCAAACAGCGCGGCGGCGGTGACCATCTTACCGCTCTGGCTCAGAAATTCACGGCGGCTATTGTTTTCTTTCATCTTACGTCCTTAGGTTTTAATAATATGGGTGCCCGTTTCGCCGCGTAGCGCCGCAGGCAGGCATTCCGGCGTGGTGATAATCACTTCTTTGCCGCCCTGTTCCAGGAACGTCAGGCTGGCGATGATTTTTGGCAACATGCTGCCAGGTGGGAAATGCCCTTCCTGCATATAGCGGGTCATGGTGGCAATATCTACGCGATCCAGCGCCTGCTGCTGCGGTTTGCCAAAGTGAATACACACTTTTTCGACGCCAGTGGTGATCACCAGAATGTCGGCGTGAATTTCGCGAGCCAGTAGCGCGGTAGAGAGATCTTTGTCGATAACCGCGTCCACGCTTTGGTAATCCCCCGCGTCAGTACGCACTACCGGAATTCCGCCGCCGCCCGCGCCAATCACCACAAAGCCTTGTTGGATCAGCGCCTTAATGGCAGGTGCTTCGACAATACGTTTCGGTTCCGGCGAGGCGACCACGCGGCGATAGCCCCGTCCGGCATCTTCAACAAAACGCCAGTCAGGGTTTGCCTTTTGTAGTTCGTCACGCTGGCTTTCACTAAAGAATGCGCCAATGGGTTTGATGGGATGGGCAAACCCCGGATCGTTTTTATCCACTTCTACCTGAGTCACCACGGTGACGGCTTTTTTCTCGCCGTGACGCGCCAGTCGGTTGTTCAGCGCCTGCTGGATCAGATAGCCAATGCCACCTTGCGTATCCGCCACACAGTTCGCCAGCGGCGTTAAGGGCAGCCCTTCGCGCTCGTGGGCAATCTCCGCGCGGCGTAAATCCAGCCCGACCTGCGGCCCGTTGCCGTGGGTCAGCACAATGTCGTAATCGGAAGCCAGCATTTCCAGCACCGTATCGGCCACGGCTTTCACCGCCTCCGCCTGATGCTCAATCGACTGGCTGGCGTTATCTTTGATAATGCTGTTGCCACCAATGGCAACGACCACAAGTTCTTTCATGTTGTTATGTCCGCGACAGAGGGTGATGGGGTTATGACCAACGCCAGACTGCCTGATGCGCTACGCTTATCAGGCCTACAGATTCCCGTGCCATTCGTAGGCCGGATAAGGCGTTCACGCCGCATCCGGCTGTGGTGGCCAATGCCTGAAGCGCCACGCTTATCAGGCCTACAGATTTCCGCGCCATTCGTAGGCCGGATAAGGCGTTCACGCCGCATCCGGCTGTGGTGGCCAATGCCTGAAGCGCCACGCTTATCAGGCCTACAGATTTCCGCGCCATTCGTAGGCCGGATAAGACATTCATGTCGCATCCGGCATAAACATGTAACTCAGACGCCGTAACGTTCGCACCAGCCAAGAATGGCTTTCTCGAAGCAGGCGAAGGGTGGATGCACAATGCCCGCGCCAATCATGCCGACGCCCGCATCTTTATGGGCAATAGCGGTGTTGATCACCGGCAGAATGCCGCTGCTACCCACGCGGGTGATGTCGATTGCCGACGGCACGCCCATAAAACCGAGCAGCGGAATGGTGACGTTGGGGTTTTCGCCAAGGGTGATTTCACGCATCTGACGGGAGAAATCGATAGCCTCTTCCACCGTGCCGCCCACCAGCGCGACGATCGCGGGCGCGGTCGCCATCGCAAATCCGCCAATACCGTAGGTTTCGGTGATGGCGCTGTCGCCGATATCCAGCCCCGAATCTTCCGGCTTATAACCGGCAAACATCGGGCCGATGACCTGCTGCGCCGGGCCGGTAAACCACTGCCCCGGCAGGCCGCTGACCCGCAGGCCGAACTCGACGCCGTTACGCGCCATAGTGGTCACCACGGTGCTGTATTCGATGCCGTGCGCCGCATCCATCGCCGCTTTACACATCGCCATCCACGTCGGGCCGGAGAAGTAGTCGCTGCTGGCGACAAACTCAAACACTTCGCGCTGTTGCTCGACGGAATAACCTGCCTGAATAATCCCCGGCGTCAGCGCCTGAATCAGCAGCGTCGTCCCGGCGTTATTGCGGTTATGGCATTCATCGCCCATATGCAGCGCCTGCGCCAGCATTAAGCGCAGATCGATTTCGCCGATAATTTTCATCGCGTCGCGCAGCATGGGTCCCTGCACATCGCGCATCCAGTTGAGGCGGTCGATCACGCTCTGGTCGTTAGCGCCCATACGCAAAATCTTCGCCATCTGCTCGCTCATGTTGGTATAAGCGATGTTGCCATAGGTTTTGTTTTTCACGATGTGCATAAACATCGAGGCCGAGGTGACGCCCGCCATCGATCCCACACAGTCGTGTTCGTGGCACGGCGAGAAGGTGATCTCCCCGGAAGCCGCCAGCTCAGCCGCCTCGTCGAGATCTTTCGCCAGTCCTTCAAACACCAGCGCTCCGGTGACCGCGCCTTTCATCGCGCCGCACATTTTTTCCCAGGTGACCGGCGGCCCGGCGTGAAGAATGGTTTTCGCCGTCATGCCCGGCACCACGTTAATCGCCTGATCAAAACCAATCAGCACCGGATGCGACTGGATAATGCGCTCCAGCGCCTGCTGATTCGCGGCGGCGATTTTGTCTGCCAGCGGCGAATCGGCAATGTTATCCAGCGCCTGCACCACCTGCATATTGCCCTGCCCCGGCGGCGTCCAGTCGAGTTGGGTCACTTCTACATGCTGCTTTTTCAGATCATCGCTAAACATGGCGATACCGACGTTAATAACGTTCAACGGTTGGCTAAACAGTGACTGGCTCATCAGGCTTCCTCCCCTTTGCAGATAAATTCACGCGCCAGCAATCCGGTATTGGTGCTGCTGCTCGCCAGAATCACTCCGGCATCAAGCAGCATCTGGCTTTGTTGTTCTAATGATGGCGTATCGAGATCGGTGCCCAGCACATAGGCGAGAATGATCAACTCGCGTCCTTCGGCAGCGGCGATCGCTTTCGCTTCTTTGATCGCCTCGATGGTGGAACCGACCGGATCTTCATGCGATCCAAATCCGAGCACAAAATCCATCACGATCACCGCCACTTCTGGATCGCGCGCTTCTTCGATCAAGCGGCTGATACGGTTGGTCGGGTCAATCATTGGATGCGGCTTGCCGTTGGTGAAGTCATCATCGCCAAAATCGAGGAAGGTGTGTTTGATGCTGCGGTTGATATCTTGCAGGCGGAATTCAGGATCGGGCTGGATATTGCTGTAGACATCGCCATGTTTTTCCATCACCGCGAACAGGGTTTCGTCACACAGCGTACCGCCGCAGAACAGACCACGAATGTATTTCTGCTGCGGTTGCAGACGCGCACGCACATCCGCAATCAACGGCTGGTTAAGCGTATGCAGGTCGAGATGTTCTTGTTTCACGCCGGAGAGCATCACCGCTTTCAATGCCGCCTCTTTGCTGCCGCGAGCAAACTGTAGCCCCTGCTCATCCACTGGCGTTTCGCCACGACCGAGGAAGCAGGCCACCACTGGCTTGCGGCAGGCGCGTGCGCGTTCCAGCACTTTGCGGGCCACCGCAGGCGCAGGCGGTTTGGAGATAAGCACAATGATTTCAGTTTGCGGATCGTTTTCCAGCATCCCGATGGCATCGAGCATCATCAGGCCACCGATTTTCTCGCTCAGGTCGCGCCCGCCGGTGCCGATCAGTTGTGAAACGCCGCCACCAAATTCATAGATACGGACGCTCAATTCCTGGCTGCCGGTGCCAGATGCGCCAACAATACCGATGTTGCCGCGACGCACGGCGTTACCAAAGCAGAGCGCCGCGCCGTTGATAATCGCCGTGCCGCAGTCTGGCCCCATCATCAGCAGCCCTTTTTCATGGGCCAACTGTTTGAGCGCCAGTTCATCTTCAACTGAGACATTATCGGAAAACAGCATCACGTTGAGGTCATTTTGCAGCGCCTGACGCGCTTCGCGAGCGGCAAACAGACCGTTGACCGAAATCACTGCCAGGTTACTTTCCGGGATATACTTTTTGGCGCTGGCAATAGTGGCGTAACGCGCCTCGTGCGAGCCGCTTTGCGCTTTGGTGTTGAACAGTTCTTCAATCTCCGCCAGCAACTGCTCGTTGTCCACACCCGATTTACCATTGATGACAATCATCAGGTCGCCGTTTTTCGCCTGCTCCAGCTCCGGCGTCAGCAGTCCTAAATTCTTCAACACGCCTTTGTTCATTTCGGTCGCCATCGCCACAAATGCCTGCTCGACGCCGTCGAGTTTATTTGCACGCGTGGAGATAGACATCAGCGAGACAGAATCAAAATAGGTATTCGGTTTAATGACTATTTTAACTGACATAATTCCCTCCGTAAGTTTGGCTCAGCGCACAACCATCGGCCATGCCATACAGCATGTCGCAGCCGGAACTGGAGCCAATATGTTTAATTTTTTCTATTGCCTGAGTTGCGTTCCCAGGGATGTCATAAATAATGTTGTGAATAAAACGATGAATATTTTCCCGGCAGCGTTGTTGTAATGCGGCTTCCAGCGTGATGGCACTTAATAACGTGGTATTATTTCTGCCGCGTTGCAAACCGAGATAAAATTCCTCTTTGTATTTTTCCGCCGGATGTCCGGAAATAAATAAAATAAGTACCAGTCCGGTCAGATAATCATCGGCTGATGGCGTAAGGCCAATCCCTAAGCCCATCATACTGGCGACCGCTACGGCGATATTTTGTTTATCGTTTACGGCCTGAATAACTGCCCGACGTTTAATATGTAGTTCTTTATTTAACGCCTGATAAAACGGATTATCGCCGCGATAATTAAACAGGGTTTCATTTTCCCCCAGGTGCTGATGAATAATGTCGTGCCACTGTTGCCAGGCGATAAGGTGAAAATTCAGAGCGGTCATTTGCATGGTTGGGGACAGCCAACGCTGGCAATGACTCATCTCTATATGATGATGTTGACCAATCGTAATGCCTTGATCGTCAAACTGAACCTTATCACCATGCCGGAACAGACCATTAAAGTGAGTGAGTGCCAACCGACAACTGTTAGGCGCATTGTCGTACTCTTCACAAAGCAGCGTCAGCAACTGCTGGCGAGCCGGGAGTACGATATTTACCGCTCTGGCAAAGACCTGTTCAACCTGTCCTTGCCCCCGCTGCGCCAGAAAATCAGCATCCGCAGTTAGCGCCCACACACACCGTTTTTCTGGTGTGTTGATAACAAGCCTCCCGGTTTATGCACCTGCGGCGATCAGCAACTGCGCAATCTCTTCAAAGCCCCGTTCCCGCGCCAGTTCCAGCGGCGTTTTGCCATATTTATCGGTCAGATGCGGGCTGGCACCGTGTTCCAGCAATAACTGGACAATCGCCTGCTGTTTAATCCCGCCATCGTTAAGCACAATCGCTTCCAGCAACGGTGTCCAGCCAACATGGTTAGTCTGGTTAACGTTAATCTCCGTATTTGCCAAAAGCTCTTTTACAATACTTAAATGGCCTTTTTCACAGGCAGGCGTCAGGCCGACACCGCCAAAACGGGTTACGCAATTAAGATCGGGTTTAGCCGGTAAAATAATTCGTAGTAGCGTTAAATCATCGTTCAGACAGCTAATTAAAAAAGGATTTAAACAGGTATGATCTTGTTTATTAATATCCGCTCCGGCGTCAATTAATGCCTGAACGCAAGCATATTGCTGATATAAACTTGCCAGCGTAATTGCCGTTTTCCCGTGGCGATCGCAGGTATTAATATCGACACCCAGCGCAAGGCAGTTTTTTACTTTATCGATATCGCCCTGTTGTGCAGCCAATAAATAGTCGGCAGGTAGATTTTTTATAGTCATTCACATTCCCCTGGTTTTTGTGGCTGTTTTCGATGAATTGAGAATAGCAACGATAATCTGATAAAAGAACCCGCTTAAATTTAATTCGCCGTATTTCGCCTTTTTGTTGAATGATGTTCAACAATCTTTTCGCCGTGTGCGGTAGTGCAATATTTGTTTCTTTGACCCGATACCCTTTCACTCAATCAGGTTTTATTTCTCTATAGTCTGCACATGTAAGAGTAGCTTTCGTCCATGTCTAACCAGAGGGGAACAAGATGAACGGACTCACGGCAACGGGTGTCACCGTCGGTATTTGTGCAGGGCTTTGGCAGTTAGTGTCTTCACATGTCGGGCTCTCTCAGGGATGGGAATTATTAGGAACCATTGGCTTCGTCGCCTTTTGCAGTTTTTATGCCGCAGGCGGCGGTAAATCGGGGTTTATCAAAAGCCTGGCGGTTAATTATTCCGGGATGGTGTGGGCGTTTTTCGCCGCGCTGGCTGCCGGTTGGCTGGCCCCGGTGAGTGGACTGTCCGCGTTCTGGGCGAGCGTGATTACGACTGTACCCTTCTCGGCGGTGGTGGTCTGGCAAGGGCGTTTCTGGTTACTGTCTTTTATTCCCGGAGGCTTTCTCGGCATGACGCTATTTTTTGCCAGCGGGATGAACTGGACGGTGACATTACTGGGTTTTCTGGCGGGTAACTGCGTGGGGATAATTTCAGAATACGGCGGACAAAAATTAAGCGAAGCGACGACCAAAAGCGACGGGTATTAAAAGTTATTCAAAAATGATTATCCATCTTTAATGGATACCTCTACAGTCATGGCTGGAGAAATTCAGAATCGAAAATGGCGGGAGCGGGTCAATGAACTCAATTTTTACCGAAGAGAATCTGTTGGCATTTACTACCGCTGCGCGTTTTGGCAGCTTCAGTAAAGCCGCAGAAGAGTTGGGTTTAACCACTTCCGCCATTAGCTACACCATTAAACGTATGGAGACGGGGCTGGATGTGGTGCTGTTCACTCGCAGTACCCGCAGCATTGAGTTAACGGAGTCCGGGCGTTATTTTTTCCGCAAAGCTACCGACCTGCTGAATGATTTTCATGCCATTAAACGCAGTATCGATACTATTTCGCAGGGCATAGAAGCGCGTGTGCGCATTTGTATTAATCAGCTGCTTTATACGCCCAAACACACCGCACGCTTATTACAGGTGCTGAAAAAGCAGTTTCCTACCTGCCAGATTACCGTCACCACCGAAGTGTATAACGGCGTCTGGGATGCGATTATTAATAATCAGGCAAATATCGCTATCGGCGCCCCCGACACGCTGCTGGACGGTGGCGGCATTGATTACACGGAGATTGGCGCGATTCGCTGGGCTTTTGCCATCGCCCCGGATCACCCATTAGCCTTTGTGCCGGAGCCGATCGCCGAAAGCCAGCTGCGTCTCTACCCTAATATCATGGTGGAGGACACCGCGCATACGATTAATAAAAAAGTGGGCTGGTTGCTGCATGGGCAGGAGTCAATTCTGGTGCCAGATTTCAACACCAAATGTCAGTGCCAGATTTTAGGTGAAGGAATTGGTTTTTTGCCGGATTACATGGTCCGTGAGGCGATGGCGCAATCCTTGCTGGTTACCCGACAAATCCATAACCCGCGCCAGGATTCACGCATGTTACTCGCAACCCAGCACTCTGCCACCGGTCAGGTGACGCAGTGGATTAAAAAACAATTTGCGCCAAATGGCATATTAACGGGGATCTATCAGGATTTACTGCATCGGGAGAATTAATCGCTGCCAACCTCCCGATGCGCTGTGAATAGCGGTTTACATCAACCACCTGCTTTCATTACCCATTCAGAGATAAATTTATTACCCGGTACTGGCGGAGAGTACAAATAGCCCTGTAAAAAGTGAACGCCTTTACCGATCATTAAATCCGCCTGCTCCTGGGTTTCTACCCCTTCCGCCACGATACTCAGACCAGGCTTACGCGCCAGTTCGACAATATTGTCCACAATATGACCGGAGATTTCATCGACACTCGCCATTTGCACAAACGACTTGTCAATTTTAATAAAATCGACCGGGAACGCCTGCAAGTAACGATAGGTCGCATAACCCGTACCAAAGTCATCCAGCGCAAAAGTAATATTGTGCTGATGAAGGCTGTCAAATATCGCTCTGGCTTCTGGCGTTACCGGAATAGGATTACGTTCCGTCAGCTCAAGAACCAGCTTGATTTTATCGTTACCTAATTTCTTAACCAGGTTCAGACACTCTTTTTCAAATCCCGCAGCCAAAAAACAGCCCGCCGAGACGTTGATACCAATATGGAAATTGTCCGGCAGCAAATGTTTTACCGGCATCAGAATATCCGCAGTCTGTTTCATCAGCTGGCGAGTCATTATGACAATAAGACCGGATGACTCCGCCAGAGGAATAAACTGATCCGGTGGGATCATTCCCGTTTGTGGATGTTCCCAGCGGACAAGCACTTCACAGCCCGTCAGTACCCCAGTCTGCGCGCAGAAAACCGGTTGGATCCACGGTTTAAACTCGTGGTTTTCCAACGCCAGACTGATGGCTTCAGGCGTGACGATATGGTGATAGTGATTATCATTAATATATTTGTGACTATTATTACCCGTGGCGGATATGATCTCCGGATTGTACTGAAAGAAAATATCCCGCCAGAAAGTAATATCGCTCTGAATCCCCAGTTTCTCAAAGAGCTGTTTCTTTTGATGTGAAATGGTCTTTGCACTGCGATTTCTGTACTGTGATATTTCTGTTACAGACATTCCCTGCATCAGCAGCTTGAGTAGCAGTCGTTCTTTCTCGGATACGCTACCAGGCAATGACAAATGAACCGTTGTACCGAACTCTTGCAGAAAAACACGAAAATCACATGAATTCATGAACACACCTTTTATCTTTTATCGCTGTTCAGTATGAGTGATTACCTGTGGATTCCTGAGCACACATAAGGGGTAACCATAAACATTAGCGATGCCATACGTATAACATCCCACATCACTATCAAGAAGATTATCTTTACCTCTGATGCTCGCTCAAAAACAGTTACGCTAAATACCTTAAAAAGGTAATCACAAGTCAAACTCAGGAGATAATCACGCAAGAATGCAATATTAAAATTCAGATACTCATTTTTGGTAATAAAGAAGTAGTTGGACTATTTCGATATTTATAATTTCCCACTACGTATTGACGCCCATTCATGAGTAAAGGCGCATTATATGAATTTAACAATCCAGATCAACTGAAAATACCTCAACCTCATAAACACATAGCGTCAACATTCAATGACATAATGAGTAAAGATGTTGGTTATGCATACACGTCATTACTCCATGCCTATCCCTTAACAACCTGCTTTTTAAGACTGAATCCATTCAGCAATAGATAGCCAACATTATAACAATGACAATAAAAACAATATTTAAAACAATCAATAAAATATCAGACACAGACAATTAAACCTTAAACAACAAACGGTTACATTGATTTTAGTTGATTTGCGCTACGCGTTCCCCATGAATAAAGCGTCATTTCAAATTAGCACCAATATTTACATTAAATAAGACTAAGCTTATTGAACATTCACAACAGTCCAAACGTAGTTTTTGGGCTTCAATAGTTCTTTTCTTTTTTATTATCTGTTGCCTGGCAATCATCAATCGATACTAAGGGCTTAACTGTACAGATATAACGTATCAAGAGGTAAGAGAAACCGCGCCATATGCAGACATGGCGCGGTTTTATGCAATAACAATCACGCGTCCGGGAACATCACGCTATGGCCCGGCGCTTCACGATGGAGATGGATAAAGTTAAGGTGCCGCTCGTACTGGTCGAGAATATCGGTGATCACCTGCTCTTTGCTGTAGTCCATCAGGTCGTTGCCCTGGCTGCCTTCTAACAGGAAGGTTTCCAGCCGGTAGTAGGTCGATTTCCCGCTACGTGCGCGGTAGGTAAAGCCCGGCACTGAATATTGCTGCGGCCAAATCTGATAGACAAAGTTCTGCTCTTCGCCCATATGCACCAACAAATCCAGATGCCCCAACTGTTGTCCCTCTTCCGGCGGCAGGTTTTTTAGCTCCACGTACGCGCCGCGCAACCGCAGTTCCTGCGCCACTTCTTCCATTGCCGGATAACAGACCGTCTCCATCATCTGTTTAGTGTAACGCGTGCCCGGATAATTCATCAGGCGCGAGAGACGTTTTTTCCAGCTCAGGCGATCCTGAAGACCCAGCGGTCGCGGTGCGGTATCGCGGTTGGCACTTTCACGGCGGTAATCTTCTACCTTCAGAGATTTATACAACCCCGCCATCACGAAGAAGATCACAAAGCTGAACGGCAGGCCCATAATCACCGTGGTGTTTTGCAGCGCGGATATCCCGTTGGTCATCAGCATGCCTAGCGTCAGCAGGCCAATCGCCACCGACCAGAAGACGCGCAGCCAGCCGGGGGCGTCGCTGTTGATATCTTTAAGCTGCGAGGTGAAATTCCCCAGCACCAGCGCACCGGAGTCCGCCGAGGTCACATAAAATAGCAGGCCAGTAATGGTGGCGACGGAGGCGCTAAAGGTAAACGCCGGATACTGCGCCAGCAGGCTGTAGAAGCCGCGCTCCGGATGGACCATCGCTTCCTCGGCAAATGCCGCGCCGCCGTGGATGATTTCATACAGCGCGCTATTGCCGAATACCGAGAGCCATAACAGCGTGAAGGTAAACGGAATAATCAACGTGCCCAGCACGAACTGGCGAATGGTACGCCCACGCGAGATACGCGCCAGGAACAAGCCGACAAACGGCGACCATGCCACCCACCATGCCCAGAAGAAGAGCGTCCAGTTATTCATCCACTCAACCGGACGGTCGAAGGCAAAACTGTTGAGCGTCATGCCCATAAAGCGATTCACATAGTCGCCAACATTCAGCACCAGTGCATTAAGCAGGAACGAGGTGTCGCCCATAAACAACACGAACAGAATCAATCCCAGCGCCAGCGCAACGTTGAGTTCCGATAACACGCGAATGCCCTTATCAACACCGGATGTCACCGAGATAGTGGCGATGATCACCGACAAGGCGATCAGTGCCGCTTTCGCCGCCATCGAATCGGGAATATCAAACAGCACGCTCAAGCCATAGTTAAGCTGCACCACACCGATACCGAGCGTAGTGGCAATACCGAAGATGGTGCCGATCACCGCAGCAATATCCACTGAGTGACCTATCGGCCCGTTAATCCGTTTACCGAAGATCGGGTACAGCGCCGAGCGGATAGTGAGCGGCAAATTATAACGATAGCTAAAGTATCCGAGCGCCATGCCCATCAGCGCATACATCGACCAGCCGGTTAAGCCGTAGTGAAACAGCGTCCAGACCATCGCCTGACGCGCGGCCTCAATCGTCTGTCCCGCGCCTTCCGGCGGCTGCATATACTGCGTTACCGGTTCGGCTACGGAGAAGAACATCAGGTCGATACCGATCCCGGCAGCAAACAGCATCGCCGCCCAACTCAGCAGACTGAATTCCGGTTTTGATTGTTCTGGCCCGAGCTTCACCGAACCAAAACGCGAACAAGCGATACAGACCACAAAGACAATATAGAGCGTTGCCGCCAGCAGATAGTACCAACCGAAGGTTTTAGAAACCCAGTCCAGCGTGCGGCCAATCCACAGGGCCGAGAAGTCGCGAAACAGGATCGTTGTCAGGGAAAACAACAAAATCAGTCCGGCGGAAGTGTAAAACACCACCGGATTGATTTTGTCCTTTTCCCTGCTGTGTGAAAGGTCTGTCATCCAGTATCCCCACTGTTACTGTTACCATTTAAAATCAAATTAGTAACAATTAAGACACATTTTATATTGAACGTCCAATCAATAACCGCTTTAATAGATAAACAACGCTGATGAATGGAGTGGCGAAAATGCCCAAATTGGGAATGCAGTCGATCCGGCGCAGACAACTGATCGACGCCACGCTGGAAGCAATAAATGAAGTGGGCATGCACGATGCAACGATCGCGCAGATCGCCCGCCGTGCAGGCGTTTCTACGGGGATCATCAGCCACTATTTCAGGGACAAAAATGGTCTGCTGGAAGCAACCATGCGCGATATCACCAGTCAGCTGCGTGACGCGGTTTTGAATCGATTACATGCACTTCCGCAGGGCAGTGCAGAGCGGCGATTACAGGCGATTGTTGGCGGAAACTTCGATGAAACCCAGGTGAGCAGTGCGGCGATGAAAGCCTGGCTGGCCTTCTGGGCCAGCAGTATGCATCAGCCGATGCTCTATCGCTTGCAGCAGGTCAGTAGCCGCCGCTTATTGTCGAATCTGGTGAGCGAATTTCGCCGCGAGTTACCGCGCCAACAGGCACAGGAAGCGGGCTACGGCCTTGCCGCGCTAATTGACGGATTATGGCTGCGCGCGGCACTGAGCGGCAAACCGCTGGATAAACCTCTCGCACACTCGCTGACCCGTCACTTTATTACTCAGCATTTACCCACCGATTAACCGAGGAGACGTGATGTCCCGAATGGCAGAACAGCAGCTTTATATACATGGTGGTTATACCTCCGCCACCAGCGGTCGCACCTTCGAGACCATTAACCCGGCCAACGGTAACGTGCTGGCGACCGTGCAGGCCGCCGGGCGTGAGGATGTCGATCGCGCCGTGAAGAGTGCCCAACAAGGGCAAAAAATCTGGGCGGCGATGACCGCTATGGAACGCTCGCGTATTCTGCGTCGGGCCGTTGATATTCTGCGTGAACGCAATGACGAACTCGCAAAACTGGAAACCCTCGACACCGGAAAAGCATATTCGGAAACCTCAACCGTCGATATCGTTACCGGTGCGGACGTGCTGGAGTACTATGCCGGGCTGATCCCGGCGCTGGAAGGCAGCCAGATCCCGTTGCGTGAGACGTCATTTGTTTATACCCGCCGCGAACCGCTGGGCGTAGTGGCGGGGATTGGCGCATGGAACTACCCGATCCAGATTGCTTTGTGGAAATCCGCCCCCGCGCTGGCGGCGGGTAACGCGATGATCTTCAAACCGAGCGAAGTCACCCCGCTTACCGCGTTAAAGCTGGCTGAAATTTACAGCGAAGCGGGCCTGCCGGACGGTGTATTTAACGTGTTGCCGGGCGTGGGCGCGGAGACCGGGCAATATCTGACCGATCATCCGGGCATTGCCAAAGTGTCATTTACCGGCGGCGTCGCCAGCGGCAAAAAAGTGATGGCTAACTCGGCAGCTTCCTCCCTGAAAGAAGTGACCATGGAGCTGGGCGGTAAATCACCGCTGATCGTTTTCGACGATGCGGATCTCGATCTCGCCGCCGATATCGCCATGATGGCGAATTTCTTCAGCTCCGGTCAGGTGTGTACCAACGGCACTCGCGTCTTCGTTCCGACGAAATGCAAAGCCGCATTTGAACAAAAGGTTCTGGCGCGCGTTGAGCGCATTCGCGCGGGCGACGTTTTCGATCCGCAAACTAACTTCGGCCCGCTGGTCAGCTTCCCGCATCGCGATAACGTGCTGCGCTATATCGCCAAAGGCAAAGAGGAAGGCGCGCGCGTACTGTGCGGCGGCAATGTACTGAAGGGGGATAGCTTCGATAACGGCGCATGGGTTGCACCGACCGTGTTCACCGATTGCAGCGACGATATGACCATTGTGCGCGAAGAGATTTTCGGGCCGGTGATGTCCATTCTGACCTACGAGTCGGAAGACGAAGTCATTCGCCGCGCTAACGATACCGACTACGGTCTGGCGGCGGGTATCGTGACGGCGGACCTGAACCGCGCGCATCGCGTCATTCATCAGCTGGAAGCGGGTATTTGCTGGATCAACACCTGGGGCGAATCCCCGGCAGAGATACCCGTTGGCGGCTACAAACACTCCGGCATTGGTCGCGAGAACGGCGTGATGACGCTCCAGAGTTACACCCAGGTGAAGTCCATCCAGGTTGAGATGGCTAAATTCCAGTCCATATTCTAACCAGGAGGTTTATTTGCAATTTGACTACATCATTATTGGTGCCGGCTCAGCCGGCAACGTTCTCGCTACCCGTCTGACTGAAGATCCGAACACAACCGTGCTGCTGCTTGAAGCAGGCGGCCCGGACTATCGCTTTGACTTCCGCACCCAGATGCCCGCCGCGCTGGCGTTCCCGCTACAGGGCAAACGCTATAACTGGGCCTATGAGACGGAACCCGAACCGTTTATGAACAACCGCCGCATGGAGTGCGGACGCGGCAAAGGTCTGGGCGGTTCATCGCTGATCAACGGTATGTGCTACATCCGTGGCAATGCGCTGGATCTCGATAACTGGGCACAAGAACCTAGTCTGGAGAACTGGAGTTATCTCGACTGCCTGCCCTACTACCGCAAGGCCGAGACTCGCGATGTGGGCGAGAACGATTACCACGGTGGCGATGGCCCGGTGAGCGTCACCACCTCCAAACCCGGCGTCAATCCGCTGTTTGAAGCGATGATTGAAGCGGGCATGCAGGCAGGCTACCCGCGCACGGACGATCTCAACGGCTATCAGCAGGAAGGTTTTGGCCCGATGGATCGCACCGTCACGCCGCATGGCCGTCGCGCCAGCACCGCGCGTGGCTATCTCGATCAGGCCAAATCGCGCCCTAACCTGACCATTCGTACTCACGCCATGACCGATCACATCATTTTTGACGGCAAACGCGCGGTGGGCGTCGAGTGGCTGGAAGGCGACAGCACCATTCCGACCCGCGCGGCGGCGAATAAAGAAGTGCTGTTATGTGCAGGCGCGATTGCTTCACCGCAGATCCTGCAACGCTCCGGCGTCGGCAACGCTGAACTGCTGGCGGAGTTTGATATTCCGCTGGTGCATGAATTACCCGGCGTCGGCGAAAATCTTCAGGATCACCTGGAGATGTATCTGCAATACGAGTGCAAAGAACCGGTTTCCCTCTACCCTGCTCTGCAGTGGTGGAATCAGCCGAGAATCGGTGCGGAGTGGCTGTTTGGCGGCACCGGCGTTGGTGCCAGCAACCACTTTGAAGCAGGCGGATTTATTCGCAGCCGTGAGGAATTTGCGTGGCCGAATATTCAGTACCATTTCCTGCCAGTGGCGATTAACTATAACGGCTCGAACGCAGTGAAAGAGCACGGCTTCCAATGCCATGTCGGATCGATGCGCTCGCCAAGCCGTGGGCATGTGCGGATTAAATCCCGCGACCCGCACCAGCATCCGGGAATTCTGTTTAACTACATGTCGCACGAGCAGGACTGGCAGGAGTTCCGCGACGCAATTCGCATCACCCGCGAGATCATGCATCAACCCGCGCTGGATCAATACCGTGGCCGCGAAATCAGCCCTGGTGTCGAATGCCAGACGGATGAGCAGCTCGATGAGTTCGTGCGTAACCACGCCGAAACCGCGTTTCATCCGTGCGGTACCTGCAAAATGGGTTATGACGAGATGGCTGTGGTTGACGGCGAAGGCCGCGTACACGGGCTGGAAGGCCTGCGCGTGGTGGATGCGTCAATTATGCCGCAAATTATCACCGGCAATTTGAACGCCACGACGATTATGATTGGCGAGAAAATAGCGGATATGATTCGTGGGAAGGAAGCGTTGCCGAGGAGCACGGCGGGATATTTTGTGGCAAATGGGATGCCGGTGAGAGCGAAAAAATGAGTCGTGATGTGAACTGACTCAGGAACCGATCAGATTGAGAGTTACCGTTCTACTATGAGGACCGAATCCTTATATAAAACACTGAGGTAACTCTCATGCTTCATCGTGACAATCTCGCCAGCAAATTCTAAGCTGACTTGCTCAATCTGGCTGATGAAGGTGCTATGCATACACAGATAAACTACAGATGAAATACCACTCAGCTTAAGAATTACGCCGCTAATGTTCCTGGCTATGGTTACCTGTTCATTCCCGCTCACGGTTAGCATATACGAAAAGGGTTCTTGTAACGAGTACAAAAATAAGTCAGACCAAAACCACATGGAGCTTTAAACACGATTCGTATAATTTATTAGCAGTGATTTATTTTTACTCTTCTTTAATTAATCATCATGCTTAAATATTTTTTAGCACAAGATTATCGCTTCGCTAACATTTTAGTTTACATTAATTTTCAATTGATAATAAAAAGTTGTTAATAAGTTTTTTGCGAAAAATAAAAAGTGTTGGAATACTCTCCATCAAATGAATGCAAAATAAACAAATTGAGATATACAAAAAGTAAAAATCATTTAAATGAATATTTTTAATTTATGAGTAGAACCCATTAACAATGATTTACTCACGACCAAAAAAGTAAAGAACACCTTGCAACAATATGTATTTACAAATTCATATCATTGATATTAAGCTAATCTTACTTTCTATCCTCCAAATTTATGCATCAAAAAAACAAAAGTAAAATCAATTGGATACACAACAAGACAATCTCACAGGAAATGATGTTAAATATCTCATAACTAATAAAAAATTACTAAAACGTTAGACGTAATACACATCCCACACGACCTGTCACTCATAGTTTTAATATTTATTTTTTCACATTATAGTAGATAAAAACACGCATTAAAAATGACTTGTAGAAAAGCTGCACAATAAATAGTTCATATTTAATCTGTTGCGTAGAACTACTATTCAAAAAATCTTATTAATGAGATAATGAGATTACATCGATAACGTTCTGATTGCAGGCATACTTATCTGGGTGTGCCTCTCTTTTTTTTACAACTGTACACGGTGGCGTATGACGAGAAAATATCTCACACAGGATGAAGTCTACAGGCTGATGGATGCAGCCCAGAGCATGTCCTTTCCTGAAAGAAATCGCTGTCTGATTATGATGGCTTTCATTCACGGTTTTAGGGCCAGTGAACTTCTTGATTTACGTTTATCCGATATTGATGCATCTGGAAAACAACTTAATATTCGGCGTATTAAAAATGGTTTCTCGACAACACATCCTCTTCTTCCTGATGAATATAATTTGATCAAGTTGTGGCTTAAGCAGAGGAAGTTAATTGAAAACGGAGTTGAAGGAGACTGGCTTTTTCTCTCCCGGAAACGCCGCCCTATCAGCAGACAACATTTTTTTTCTATCATTCGTGAGGCTGGAAAACGTGCAGGATTAGCTGTAAAAGCACATCCTCATATGTTACGTCATGCCTGTGGTTTTGCTCTGGCTGACAATGGTGTCGATACCCGACTACTTCAGGATTATCTGGGTCATCGAAATATTCAGCATACTGTCAGATACACAGCCAGTAATGCTGCTCGTTTTAAAGGGGTGTGGAAAAAAAAGCCTCGTTAAAACAGTACCTTCTGATTCAAAATGTCAGATTCCTACGTTTTCCTCAATTCTTCCATAAAAAAACAGCCCATTCAATTAAATAAAACACATAACATGTTGATATTTCTAGCTAAATTAAAATAACCCCATGATTTAAAATGATTAATCACAAAGGTCATACCAGTGATTAACTTTCGCCCATATTGTTAAATAACACAAAATTAAAAACAATAAAAACCAAACAAATTAGATTTATATTCCAAGAAAATTAAATATTCAGGCTATTAAACCAAACCTGACATTTTGAATCAAAATGTCAGGTTTTGTAGCAATGGCGTGGACGAGTCTGAATGAAGAAGCCTCTGGTTATTATCAGTGCCTGTCAGTTCACCAGGTTGGCACTGGAGTCTCTCATCCCAACGGACAGGTATATCGTGCGGGTGTACAGCAACGTCACTACAGAGGTTGAATTCGTTTTAAAGACCTCCTGTGGCTACCTGTTAGCTGATATCCCTTCGCTTCCTTCAGGGGAGTTGGTTCTTCTGGCTTGTCTCGCCCGTTTGCGGAGTGATGCCGGGCAATGGCAGGTCTGCCTGACCGGTGACTCCGACTGGTTCGATAATGCTCCTGCTGCAAGTCTGTATAACGGCTTCCCACGCATCGGCACCATGCTGACAGCGAGTCGTTATCAGAATCAAATTATCCGCTGGTTACTGCGTCCTTTGCCCGGCGATATGAGCGATTTCTGGCTCCTGACTGCACGGGAGTTGAGCGTGCTTAAGATTCTGATGCAGGGTATGAGTTTCAGTGAGATTGCCCGTTATGAACAACGCAGTTCAAAGACCCTGCATGCGATTGCCACACGGGCTTTAATGAAACTTGGACTGGGAACACTGAGCGATTTCAGGCTGCTCTATACGGGATGCGGTGACAGCAGAGTGAAACGGAATATACGGCTACATGCAAAATATATCGGACAACATTCCGCTCATCGACTCACTCAGTATGTGCAGAACATGGTATCCGGAATCCTTTATCCAGAGAAAGTTGCCGTTGGTGAATCAATAAATTCTGACGCCATTTCCGGAAAAGTACTTTCCGGACAAAGAAAAAATATATCTAAAAAAAGACCAGGATTGTTATGACACAGCAGCGTTGTTACTACCACCCACTGCGGCGCATACGGACTCGCTACAGTGTAGGAGCCAAAATATTTCTACTGTTCTGGGCTGCAGGATTGGGAGGCACGCTGTACAGCCTGTACAGCGTGCTGGCGTACTGACATCTGTGAGGGAAGGATGCGTTTCGTTCTTTTCTGTCCCTCAGGAATTGTACCAGCGCAGTTCGCAGCTCTATCAACCGGTTCTGTCGGCAATGTTACCTGCATCAGAACAGAAGAGGAGTTACGCAATAAATTGCGGCACAGGCCACAGAGTGTCGTGATATCGGCAGGGCGACCTGCCGAATGCGCTGAAATGTGGTTCCGATTTTATCGGGATCACTCATTCGTGGTGGTGTTGTGCGTCGCGCCCTTTTTTCTGCCACCGGATGTGAGTATTTCTGGCGTTCTCAAAAACCTGAGGTTACTGAAACCAGGAATGTCAGTAGAGCGTGTCATCAGTATTGCAAATGCCTCTGGTGGGTTTTCAGGGCTGAAGCATGCAGAAATTTTGCCAGTTATGGACAGTTACTCTGTCTTTATGAAAGAGGTGAATAACTGCACAAAGACAATCGTCATGTCAGAACGCTTCCCGGAAAAGCAAAAGAAGGTGTTGTCGTTACTTCTTGCCGGACACAGCTGGGAATACAGTGCGCAGTTTCTCAAAACGGGGATAAGACAGATATGGCTTGCCGAGCAGTCGCTAAAAAAGCGTTGGGGAATACCGGACAGCATGTCATTGCGGGAAGCCCTGCTGCTGAGCAGCAATAATTTTCACGGTGATGGAAATGCATTGGAAACAACGAATGCCATGACATTGCGTGAAAACGGAAATACCAACAGGTATTCCGTGGTGGTAAATGCAGGGACGCAGGCTTTATCTCTGCATAAATATAAATAAGTGGGAAATTGAAATTAGTTACCAGAATGGAGAATTTCTTCATGAAAAACAGTAAGGTATTTTACCGCAGCGCATTAGCGACAGCTATTGTTATGGCTCTTTCTGCACCAGCATTCGCTACTGATAGCACGGTATCAACTGATCCGGTTACGCTGAATACAGAGAAGACGACTCTGGATCAAGATGTTGTTATTAACGGTGATAACAAGATTACAGCCGTAACAATTGAAACGTCAGATTCAGATAAAGACCTTAATGTTACTTTTGGCGGTCACGATATTACCGCCGCATCAACGGTAAACCAAGATTTCGTTGAAGGTGTAAAAGTTAGTGGTAACAAAAATGTTGTGATTAATGCTACAGACTCCACCATCACAGCTCAAGGTGAAGGCACCTATGTCCGGACTGCAATGGTCATTGATTCAACTGGCGATGTTGTTGTTAATGGCGGTAATTTCGTTGCAAAAAATGAAAAAGGTAGTGCGACAGGGATATCTCTGGAAGCGACCACGGGAAATAATTTAACGCTCAATGGTACAACCATAAATGCTCAAGGTAATAAGAGTTACAGCAACGGCTCTACGGCAATTTTTGCTCAAAAGGGTAATTTGTTGCAGGGTTTTGACGGTGATGCAACCGACAACATCACCCTTGCTGACTCAAATATTATTAATGGCGGGATTGAAACAATAGTTACTGCCGGGAATAAGACGGGAATTCATACAGTCAACCTGAATATTAAGGATGGCTCAGTAATTGGGGCGGCTAATAATAAACAAACAATTTATGCCTCTGCTTCGGCACAAGGCGCAGGTTCAGCAACGCAAAATTTAAATTTGTCTGTTGCTGATTCAACCATCTACTCTGATGTCCTGGCCCTTTCTGAAAGCGAGAATTCAGCCAGTACCACAACAAATGTAAATATGAACGTTGCCCGCTCTTACTGGGAAGGTAATGCTTATACCTTCAATAGCGGCGATAAAGCGGGTAGTGATCTGGATATAAATCTTTCCGATAGTTCAGTCTGGAAAGGCAAAGTTTCAGGGGCAGGAGATGCCAGTGTATCTCTGCAAAACGGGTCTGTCTGGAATGTTACGGGTTCCTCAACTGTTGATGCTCTGGCAGTAAAAGACAGTACGGTTAATATCACGAAGGCTACAGTCAATACTGGCACGTTTGCTTCTCAAAACGGCACTCTGATTGTTGATGCCTCTTCTGAAAACACTCTGGATATCAGCGGTAAAGCGAGCGGTGACTTGCGTGTTTACAGTGCGGGTTCATTGGATCTTATCAATGAACAAACGGCATTTATTTCTACCGGCAAAGACAGCACTCTAAAAGCCACAGGCACAACGGAAGGTGGTCTGTATCAATATGACCTGACACAGGGAGCTGATGGTAACTTTTATTTCGTAAAAAACACGCATAAAGCATCCAACGCCAGCTCCGTGATTCAGGCAATGGCAGCTGCTCCGGCTAACGTCGCTAATCTGCAGGCTGACACGCTCTCCGCCCGTCAGGATGCTGTCCGTCTGAGCGAAAATGACAAGGGTGGCGTATGGATTCAGTACTTTGGCGGTAAACAGAAACATACCACCGCGGGAAATGCATCCTATGACCTGGATGTAAATGGTGTAATGCTGGGTGGTGATACCCGCTTCATGACTGAAGATGGTAGCTGGCTGGCCGGTGTGGCGATGTCTTCTGCGAAAGGTGACATGACTACCATGCAGAGCAAAGGTGACACTGAAGGTTACAGCTTCCACGCTTACCTGAGCCGCCAGTATAACAACGGTATCTTCATTGATACTGCTGCACAGTTTGGTCACTACAGCAACACGGCAGATGTTCGCCTGATGAATGGTGGCGGTACCATCAAAGCTGACTTTAACACCAATGGTTTTGGTGCGATGGTTAAAGGCGGTTACACATGGAAAGACGGTAATGGCCTGTTTATTCAGCCATATGCCAAACTGTCTGCTCTGACTCTGGAAGGTGTGGATTATCAACTCAACGGCGTGGACGTTCATTCTGACAGCTATAACTCTGTGCTGGGTGAGGCCGGTACGCGCGTGGGTTATGACTTCGCTGTGGGCAACGCGACCGTTAAACCTTATCTGAATCTGGCCGCACTGAACGAATTCTCTGATGGCAACAAAGTCCGTCTGGGTGATGAGTCTGTCAATGCCAGCATTGACGGTGCAGCATTCCGCGTGGGTGCAGGTGTACAAGCTGATATCACCAAAAACATGGGAGCATATGCAAGCCTTGACTACACCAAAGGTGACGACATTGAGAACCCGCTACAGGGTGTAGTTGGTATCAATGTGACCTGGTAAGAATAAAGCAGTCGGTTCCCCTGTCGACTGTTATACCCCCTGCAGGCAGCAGTATGCTGCCTGCAGGCTATAAATATCCAGTATTCATGATGCTGGCTTTTTGCTGATATTTACCCTGAACATTCCTGATACAGACTATTAATACAATCTTATCTGCGACAGATTTCATTTTCTGGATATATTATGAATGAACAAATCAAACAGGATATCGATCTGATTGAGATTTTATTTTATCTGAAGAAAAAGATTCGTGTTATCCTTTTTATTATAGCTATCTGTATGGTAATGGTGCTGTTGTTTCTGTATATCAATAAAGATAATATAAAAGTGAGTTACAGCCTAAAAATAAATCAGACAACACCAGGCATACTTGTTAGCTGTGATAGCAATAATAACTTTGCCTGTCAGACCACAATGACTGAAGATGTTATTCAGCGAATTACTACATTTTTTCAGACCAGCCCAGATGTCAAGAACAGAGAAATAAAGCTGGAATGGTCAGGAGATAAGAGAGATTTACCAACTGCTGAAGCGGAAATATCTCGCGTGCAGGCGTCTATCATTAAATGGTATACGTCAGAATACCATAATGGCAGGCAAGTTCTCGATGAGATACAAACGCCTTCAGCAATTAACAGTGAGCTTTATACAAAAATGATATACCTGACCAGGAACTGGTCACTGTATCCGAACGGTGATGGCTGTGTCACTATAAGCTCACCAGAAATAAAAAATAAATACCCTGCTGCCATTTGCCTGGCTCTGGGATTTTTTCTAAGTATTGTGATTTCTGTAATGTTTTGCCTTGTCAAAAAAATGGTAGATGAATACCAACAAAACTCTGGGCAGTAATAAACAGCATTCTGACAGAGAGTGCCTGTATAAAACTATAGTGACAGTGACCGGGAAGGGAGCCCGTCTTCAGGAATGGATTCCTGTCTTTTTAACTGTAAATATCCTGGCATTATTAATGTCAGGATATTTACAGAAAAGCAGCATAACCATGACGGAACGGGGTTAAGTCAGGTTGTCCTTAACGTTATTCACAACCTCGTATACCGCCTTCAGGTTTATGTCCAGACTACATATCTCTCTCAGCAATCCTCAATAATCAGATACACCGCTTTCACCGGACCATGAACCCCGACGACTTTGATAAGCTCAATGTCCGCCGTTGAACTGGGACCACTGATGATGTTAATACATGACGGCATTCGTTCGCCGGCCTGCGCTTTCTGATGCAATTTTTCTGCAAGTTGCGCTACACGCGGCAGGATTGTGCTTTTACGCAGGATAAAAAGAGAAGATTCCGGGAGCAGGCTCAATGAACGCCCGCGCCCGGCGGCGGAAAAAAGAACCACGCCTCCCGATTCGGTTAAACCATATTCAGCATATACGACGCCCACTTTAGCCTGCTCTGCTTGTGATATGTTCTCAATACCTTTCGCCGGATCCCAAACAACGGCATTGCATTCCTGCTGCAAACGTTCGCTAATCCCCAATTCCTCCAGCCTCGTGTCACCACTAATCACGACCGACTGATCTCCCAGCTCTTTACACAGACGTATTGCAGCTTCTGCCGCCTTCGCCTCGCTGGTCAGTTCACAGCGCGTCAACATAACATCGCTGGCAAACTGGATAAACGCGTCACAGCGCTGCTGTTGGGTAAGTTGGGTAAGCCGCTCGTTAGCATAGTTGTTAAGCGGCGCATCTTCTGCTTGCGGTTCAAGTCGCAGCGGGCGCCCCAGTGCCTGAGCAACGTTATTCAAAAATTTGCTCCGATTATCCATTCTTTTTCTCCTGCGCCTGATGTTTCTTAAACCAACTACGGAAACTCTCTCCGTCAGCTTCAGGAAGATCGCGTGCTTCCATCCAGTCGCTAATCGCGCCAAATTTGAGTGGTGTTTTGCCGCCATTGATAAACCAGCTTGCCGCATGAGCACCAGCCATCATCCCAACTTTCCACAATCCTGGATGACTATTGGCATAAGCGAACATTTTTATCGCCCGTTGCTCTGCTTTTGCGGTGATCCCTTTTTCAGCCATCACCCGACGATGACGCAAAATCAGTTTTGACAGCGGAATACGCACCGGACACACGCTGTCACAAGCGGTGCATAAAGAGCAGGCGTAGGGTAAATCTTTAAAATCTTTATAGCCGCCAAGTAACGGGGAAATCACCGCACCAATTGGCCCTGGATAAATAGAGCCATATCCATGACCGCCAATATGGCGATATGCCGGACAAGTATTCATACAAGCCCCGCAACGAATACAGCGCAGCACATCCCGAAATTCAGAGGCCAGCACCTCAGAACGCCCGTTATCGACAATAACCAGATGAAACTCTTCAGGACCATCAACGTGCCCCGCTTCGCGCGGTCCTGTCAGCCAGGTGTTGTATCCCGTCAAACGTGCACCAACGGCACTGCGCGCCAGCATGGTGATCAATACATCTACCTCTGCAAACGTGGGAGCAATACGCTCCATTCCCATCACTGCAATATGCGTTTTAGGCAGCGTGGTACACATTCGCGCATTACCTTCATTGGTCACCAGGCATACCGAACCGGTCTCTGCCACCGCGAAATTACAGCCGGTAATACCTATTTCAGCACTGAGGAAATCTTCGCGGATTTTTTGCCGAATGAATAAGGTCATCGCTTCAGGCGTTTCCGGCCCCTCATAGCCCAGACGTTCGTGTAGCACTCGACGGATCTGATGGCGATCTTTATGAATTGCCGGGACCACAACATGAGAGGGCGGATCTTGATCCAGCTGGAGAATGTATTCACCCAGATCGGTTTCAATCACCTGAATCCCGGCATCCTGCAACACATGATTGACACCAATCTCTTCGGTCACCATCGATTTAGATTTCACTACCTTCCGGGCATTTTTGCGTTGGGCAACCTGTAAAATGTAGCGGGTGGCGTCTTCTTTGGTTTTTGCAAAATAGACGTGACCGCCGTTTTGTGTCACTTTTTCTGAGAGCTGGTACAGATAAGCGTCGAGATTACTCAGAACATGATCACGTATCTGGGCGGCCCGATCGCGCCACTCCTCCCAGTGCCCCAATTCATCGACCATTTTTTGCCGATTTGCCCCAATACGCTGCTGCGCGTTTGCCACCGCTTTACGCATGATCGGATCTTCAATTTGCTGACGGATGCGTGTCTTAAAATCTGTATTACTGGTTTTGATCGACATCTTTATATCCTCAGCGGCTCATCAGCACTTCAGCAATATGCATCACTTTGACTTTCTGCCCTTCCCGTTGTAATCGTCCACTGATGTTCAGCAGGCAACTCACGTCAGCACCAATTAAATACTCAGGGCGGACTTCCATCAGGTGCGCAACCTTTTCTTTCACCATCTCGCCGGATATTTCGGCCATTTTGACCGAGAACGTGCCGCCAAATCCGCAGCAGGTATCCTGTTCAGCAAAGGTCAACAGCTCCAGTCCACGCACATTTTTCAGCAGCGTAAGTGGTTCGTCCTTCACCCCCAGCTTACGGGCCAGGCTACAAGATGGGTGATACACCGCTCTCCCTTGCAAACTGGCACCTACATCGACTACCCCTAATGTATTAACAATAAAAGAGGTGAGAT
Organism: Escherichia sp. E.sYA108; assembly: GCF_011754335.1. Taxonomy (NCBI): domain Bacteria; kingdom Pseudomonadati; phylum Pseudomonadota; class Gammaproteobacteria; order Enterobacterales; family Enterobacteriaceae; genus Escherichia; species Escherichia sp. E.sYA108. The sequence continues at coordinate 3,887,384 of NZ_JAAQVZ010000001.1, forward strand.
CCTGCATACGCGCGGCAACCTTTTCGGCACGTGATGCCCATTCAGGTTCATCCGCCAGATACGTCGGGTAACTTTTTACGGCATAGGTGCAAGAGCCAGCCGGTGAAATAATGGGATCGTCGTTATCCTCCAGTGCGGCGATCAGATTTTTCATCCCTGGAATCGCTTCTTTGATATAACCACTATTGATCGCAGGCTGACCGCAGCATCCCTGTTTCTCCGGGAAATTTACGCGACAGCCGAGTTTTTCCAGTAGCAGCACGGAGTCTCGTGCCATTCTTGATTTCAGGGCGTCACCAATACAGGTGACAAAGAAATTGACATTCACAACTAATACTCCATTACTTCATGCCCATTTATGCCCGATGGTTCCCCCCTTCCGGGGGATCAATCATCAATAAATATGGCGTTCTTTTTTAATTGGCTAGCAACATACCACCCCTCATTTGTATGACAAATGATAATCTTTCATCTAAACTTCAAATGCAATAACTAATTTTATTTCTTTCGGCATCGCTCACATTTTATAGGGAAATCGACGATCATTTTTGGCATAAGAAATCCATTTAAAAAGGCTACATCCCTTATACCTATTCAGAGCTACTTATTCAGGGGTTATTGAGATATACACTGATGGTGTACAAAAAAATCACCGACAATAATCACGTATCAAGTAATAGTCGGGATTTTATTTAATTGAAGAAATTTAGTTTGCATTTTTATTTAAAAACTGAGCTAGAGTCCATCAAAAAAATATATAAAACCCAAAACCACCGTTGGAAATAGAAATAGTTGAAAGGCTCACAACTCCCGGAATGCGGATTATCTTTGCCCTGATTTCTGGCGGTTTTATTCAGGGTGCAAGCTGTCTGACCCTTTCCCGATATTCTCCCGGAGTACAACCAAACTCGCGGACAAACGCCTTGTGAAAAGATGATTCGCTGGCATAGCCTACTGACTCAGCGATCACCACAACAGGGAGCATTTCCCGGGAAAACATCTGGGCCGCTATTTGTAGACGCAACTTTGTTAATACAGCCAGCGGCGTGGTTCCGGAAACATCACGGAAAAGCTGGGCAAAACTTGCCCGGGACATGTGGGCGATGCTGGCCAGCGATTCGACGGTCCAGGCGTGTCCTGGCATTTCCAGCATTTGCTGTATTACCGCACCAAGACGTGGATGCAGAAGCAAACTGAGAATGTTTTTCTCTGTATTAACCTGTGCAATCCACTCACGCACCGCGAGGGTAAAGAATGTAGCGCAGATCTGGCTACACAGAGCATCCACTCCCGGCATTGCCGATCTGGATTCCTGTTGTAAAAACGGGATCGCCTCCCTCAGCCAGTTATATTCCACGCTATGGTTCACTGGTGCTACAAACAGCGTTTCCGGCAAAGACGTTAAAAAATAACGCGCCGAATGTTGCAGTCGAATAGTGCCACAGACAATACAGGTCGATTCATTATCGACATGACTCAGGCGATGAGCTGAATTTTGTGGTAGCAGGACCACATTTCCCGGGCGTAATGTAAAAATCTCTCCCGTCGGCATTTCCAGCTTCGCCGCTCCTTGCGTTAACGCATGCCAACGAATAACCGACAATTCCCCGGCACCATGTGGAAGTTGCCAGTCACTTCCTAACACGCAATTCTTATCGATCGTTCCTTGTGGAGCGTTAAGCATCAACAAACGGCTAAGAGCATCCATATCAGACTCCTGAGTGGTTTTTTGATTACAAACACCAACAATCTTAGTCAATAATTAATCTAATACCATCAAATAGTTAATCATGATTTTTGTTTTGTGATTCTGATTAAGAAAAAGAAAATACCAGACGATAAGACAAAATATCAAGCGTTGTGAAGAAATGTTATTTGCTCTTTTGCGTCTATAGTCATGATGTCAAATGAACGCGTTTCGACAGGAAATCATCATGAATAAATATCAGGCAGTTATTATTGGTTTTGGCAAGGCTGGAAAAACATTAGCCGTCACGCTGGCAAAAGCAGGTTGGCGTGTGGCTCTCATCGAACAATCAAATGCAATGTATGGCGGGACCTGTATTAATATCGGCTGTATCCCAACCAAAACATTGGTTCATGACGCACAGCAGCACACAGATTTTGTCCGTGCCATACAGCGTAAAAATGAAGTGGTTAATTTTTTACGTAATAAGAATTTTCATAATCTTGCGGATATGCCCAATATCGACGTGATCGACGGCCAGGCGGAGTTTATCAATAATCATAGCCTGCGTGTTCATCGGCCTGGGAGAAATCTGGAGATTCATGGCGAGAAAATTTTTATTAATACCGGTGCACAAGCCGTGGTTCCGCCAATTCCTGGAATTACCACCACGCCTGGTGTATATGACAGCACCGGATTACTTAATCTAAAAGAATTGCCTGGGCATTTAGGTATTTTGGGCGGCGGATATATTGGCGTTGAGTTCGCCTCTATGTTCGCTAATTTTGGCAGCAAAGTAACCATTTTAGAGGCAGCTTCGCTGTTTTTGCCTCGGGAAGATCGGGATATTGCTGATAATATCGCGACGATTTTACGCGATCAGGGTGTCGATATAATCCTCAATGCCCATGTGGAGCGAATCAGTCACCATGAAAATCAAGTGCAAGTGCATAGCGAGCACGCCCAACTGGCGGTGGATGCACTGTTAATAGCTTCCGGTCGTCAACCGGCTACCGCTTCGTTACATCCAGAAAATGCAGGTATCGCAGTAAACGAGCGCGGGGCAATTGTCGTTGACAAGCAATTACATACCACCGCAAACAATATTTGGGCGATGGGAGATGTTACCGGCGGGCTGCAATTTACTTACATTTCACTGGATGATTACCGCATTGTGCGTGATGAATTGCTGGGAGAAGGCAGACGTAGTACTGATGATCGGAAAAATGTGCCTTATTCCGTATTCATGACACCGCCACTGTCCAGGGTTGGTATGACAGAAGAACAGGCCAGAGAGAGTGGTGCTGATATTCAGGTGGTGACATTGCCTGTAGCTGCAATTCCGCGTGCCAGAGTGATGAATGATACTCGTGGGGTATTAAAAGCGATTGTTGATAATAAAACCCAACGTATATTAGGGGCATCACTGCTATGTGTTGACTCCCACGAGATGATCAATATAGTGAAAATGGTGATGGATGCCGGGCTGCCTTATAGCATATTACGCGATCAGATATTTACTCATCCGTCGATGAGCGAATCACTCAATGATCTATTTTCATTAGTCAAATAAACTCAAAATCAGACGCCAGAACAAATATTCTGGCGTCTCAGAGAAAAGAATCTTATTAATTCCCTGTTACTTTATAACTTCTTAATCACTTCATTGATGGTATTTTATATGTTTAAAAAATCTGTTTTATTTGCAACACTATTATCTGGCGTTATGGCATTTTCCACCAATGCAGATGATAAAATAATTCTGAAACATATCAGCGTCTCATCAGTATCAGCATCACCGACAGTTCTTGAGAATGCCATTGCTGATATGGCCAGAAAATATAATGCTTCATCCTGGAAAGTTACATCGATGCGAATTGATAATAATTCAACCGCAACAGCAGTATTGTATAAATAAGGATGTTTACAATGGAAAGATACCTGCACCTGTTAAGTCGGGGAGATAAAATTGGCCTGACATTGATTCGTCTGAGTATTGCGATTGTTTTTATGTGGATTGGGTTATTAAAGTTTGTCCCTTACGAGGCAGACAGCATTACACCATTCGTCGCAAACAGTCCACTAATGTCGTTCTTTTATGAACACCCGGAAGACTATAAACAGCATCTGACTCACGAAGGCGAATACAAACCAGAAGCAAGAGCATGGCAAACGGCTAATAATACCTATGGTTTTTCCAACGGTCTTGGCGTCGTGGAGGTGATTATTGCTCTGCTGGTTTTGGCTAATCCTGTCAATCGCTGGTTAGGTTTATTGGGTGGGCTGATGGCATTTACCACGCCGCTGGTAACACTCTCATTTTTAATCACCACCCCGGAGGCATGGGTACCCGCATTGGGTGACGCTCATCATGGTTTCCCTTATTTATCCGGTGCTGGTCGTCTGGTATTGAAAGATACTCTGATGCTGGCAGGTGCTGTCATGATAATGGCAGATTCGGCGCGGGATATTCTTAAACAACGCAGTAATGAATCCAGTTCAACGTTAAAAACTGAATATTGATAATCCGAACACTGTCTGTTGTTCACTTTTTCAGGCGTCAGGCTCCCTTTCTGATGATGAAGCCTGACGCCATATTACCGGAGATATGACAGAGTGAAGGTCAATATCACTCCCCTATTAAAAGATTCTTGTCGTCTCAGGTAAAATAAGTGATTAATATCAATCATGTATTTTTACAGCAAGACAACCACGAACAAACTCAGGATTAAAATGTTTTACCGATTCCCCAACATAACCCAAATCAAGCGAACTAATTTGCGCCATTTCTTTCTCTGTCAGTGAGAAATCCCAAATAGCAAAATTTTCTTCGATACGCTGTTGATGTGTCGATTTCGGAATAACGACCACTCCCCGTTGAATATTCCAACGCAGAATGACCTGAGAAATCGATTTTTGATGGGCATCTGCAATACTCTGAAGCAGATTATTTTCAAAGGGTTTATGTCGTCCACCACCTAACGGAGCCCATGCTTCAGGCTGCACGTTATAATACTTCATGGTTGCCAGCGCCTCTGGTTGGGCAAAATAGGGATGCAACTCGACCTGGTTGACCATCGGTTTAACTCTTACCGTTTCACAAAAGTTCGCCAGAACATGAGGGTAGAAATTGGAAACCCCAATCGCTTTTAATTTGCCCTCTTCATAGGCATCTTCGAGTGCACGCCACGCACTAAAATAATCGCGCATGGCCTGGTGCAATAAATAGAGATCGAAGTATTCTAGCCCCGATTTTTTTAATGATGCTTCAATACCTGCTGCTGCAATATCCTGATTCAACATATCCTGCACCCACAATTTAGACGTTATAAATAACTCTTCTCGGGTACATAAACCTTCAGATATGGCTTCACGAACGGCTTCACCGACGGCATCTTCATTACCGTATACCGCTGCAGTGTCGATGAGTCGATAACCCGTGCGGATAGCATTCAACACTGACTGTTTGCACACGTCTTTATCGGTAACCTGAAAAACACCAAATCCCATCATCGGCATTTTCAGATTGTTACTTAATACGGAAAATTCCACTGTCAGTCCCTCCATTAGGTATGAACAATGAGTCTACGTTAAAACGTAACCTCAAATTAGTATGTGGATTTTGATATCACTTATGCAAAAAATTCATTAATAATGTAGGACTGAAACCTCTCTATTTTTGGGGCAATGAAGCAGACGCTATCAGTGCTTTTGCCTTGGGACTTGCTGTTTTTGATACACTTAGGGCCCAGGACATAACGAAAATGTGCGATATGACAAAGAATTAACGGAGTATGTGATGATCAGGCAGAAGATTCTACAGCAGCTCCTGGAGTGGATTGAGTGCAATCTTGAGCACCCTATTTCAATCGAAGATATCGCACAGAAATCTGGCTACAGCAGACGCAACATCCAGCTTCTGTTCCGAAATTTCATGCATGTGCCTTTGGGAGAATACATTCGCAAACGAAGGCTTTGTCGTGCCGCCATTCTTGTCCGGCTCTCCGCGAAATCTATGCTTGATATTGCACTCTCTTTGCATTTTGATTCACAGCAGTCATTCAGCCGCGAATTTAAAAAGTTATTCGGCTGCTCTCCCCGTGAATACCGCCACCGTGATTATTGGGATCTCGCAAATATCTTCCCTTCTTTTTTAATACGTCAACAGCAAAAGACGGAGTGTAGATTAGTCAACTTTCCTGAGACACCTATTTTTGGCAATTCATTTAAATATGATATTGAAGTGTCGAATAAATTACCGGATGAAGAAGTCAAACTGCGACGTCATCATTTAGTCAGATGTATGAAGAATTTTAAGACGGATATCTATTTCGTCTCCACGTTCGAACCATCAACAAAATCGGTCGATTTGCTCACAGTTGAAACTTTTGCCGGTACGGTATGCAAACAAACCGATTCAGAGATGCCGAAAGAGTGGACAATTAACCGAGGACTGTATGTCTCTTTCCGCTATGAAGGTGAGTGGGAGCACTACCCTGAATGGGCGCGAAACCTCTATCTGATGGAATTACCTGCCAGGGGGTTAGCCAGAGTGAACGGCAGTGATATTGAGCGATTTTATTACAATGAAAACTTCGTCGAAATTGATAGCAATAACATTGTTTGCGAAATTTTTATCCCCGTTCGCCCGGTTTAGCCTGTAACTCCATCACATAAGATTTACCCTACCCTGCCACCGTCTAATCGGTGCCAGGGTAGGTATTCAGTAAATAATGGCGCTGCGCATGTCAACGCCATTATTATTTATTACATCGTCGTTTTTATTTCTCCTCAGCGCCTTCAGTATCTGCAGGAACGGCGTTAATTGTCACAGTCACTGGTTTCATTTCATACCCTCCATATGTCAAAGAGTTGAATGTGAATGTGTATGTACCTGGCTTGTTGGTACTAAATGTACGCGTGATTTTCCCGCTCGCGAAATGGTCATTTTTCGACGGCAGGAACTGATAATCCGCCTCTGTCACCCCTTCCGGAGCCTCAATGTCGACCCACATGGTTCCTCCTACGGGGTTGACACCCGACATCAGAGTAACCGTCAGTGTTGCAGTAGTCTTCCCGTCCGCCACCAGAGAATCTACACGCTCTGGAGATGCAGCGAGCACCGCGTTTTTATCATCCGCGACGAATTTAGATTCGGCAGTTTTCGTCGATTCCTGACCGTCGGCCTGTTCCACTTTCGCCGTGAGTGTATATGTCGCTGCGACAGTGGTCGTGGCGGTGAAAATAGCCTGCCCTTGCTCATTCGTTGTCGCCGTCCCATTGGGAGTCAGAACTAAATTTTCCGGGCTGGCAGTCAGCGTCACTTCGCTATCTTTCAGCAGGTTGTTATTGGCATCAGTCACCGTAACTTTATACGTCTGTTTGGTTTTGCCGTCCGCCACTGCACGGTTGCCAATCACCTCAATACTGGAGATGGTCGCCGTAGTCTTATCAGCCACAAACGTTACAGACTGCGCATTCGAAGGCTGGTCATTTCCTGCTGACGCCGTGATCTCATAGGTTCCGGCAGTCACGGAAACCACTTTCAGTTCCGCTTTACCCTCCTTGTCGGCGTTCACCATGATATTACCGTCTGCAAGCGGTTTGACGCCCCGAGGCAGATTAAAGACGACCACAGCGCCAGGAAGAAGGTTGCCGTATTGATCCTTAACCGTTGCCGTCAGCGTAAAGGCATCTTTGCCGTTTGCCACTTTTTGAGCAGCGGCGTCTACCTCCAGGCTCGCCTGACCGGTACTGAAATCCGCCTTGAATTTCACCTTGACCGTCTTCTGAGAGTTTTTCACCGAGGCCTCGATCTCAAGTTCCCCTGCAACCGTTGACATAAGCTCAATGTCCACTTTCCCTGCCGCATTGGTTGTTACTGTATTCCCCGTCTTGCTGGTCACACCCTGCGGTAAAGTCAGCGTAACTTCTTGCCCCTGCAACGGGTTACCATAGCTGTCCACGACGGTCAGGGTTATCTGGTTAGCAGACTGTCCATTAGCCAGTTGGTTATTAACCTTCACTGTCATATCACGAATCTCAGCCTTAGATGCGTCACCTGCAACATTCAGCACCAGTGGCTGAGCAACGGCATTTTGGCCGTTCACTCGCGGCATCACAGACAACTGACCCGCGGCAGATCCCAGCGTTAAGGTCGACACGTAGACCCCATTACCTTTCTCTGTCCAGTTTCCTGCTGAAGGACGCTCACTCCCCGTGCTGGCGGCACCACTAAACACTGGTGCATCTGGCTTCAGCCCGGTGACCGGATTCCCGTACGCATCCTTCACGGTGAAGGTGAGTTCCGTCGTCGTTTTAACCGTTGGAGTTTTATTGTCCGCAACAAGCGTAGAGTTCGCTGATGACATCTCTCCGGCAATAACAGTCAGCTGCGCGGCTTCGGTGGCTGCAGGCTGGCCGTTGAAGAGCGGCATGACACGAAGCTCGCCCGTCTTTCCGCCTGTAGTTAACGTAGCAACATAGGAACCGTCACCTTTTTCGGTCCAACTGGAAACGGTCGCCCCTTCAGAGGCGGTCCCCGTCAAACTTGCCGACAACGAAAGACCACTGATAGCGTTGCCATGCGCATCTTTCGCCACCAGCGTTACGGTTGTGCTTTCACCGGCTTTTACGTGATCTTCTGCGACAGAGACTTTCGACTGGTTTGAAGATAATGCATCAGCCACCACGGTTACTTTTGCCGCATTTGCTGCCGCGTCCTGCCCATTGAGCTTCGGCATAACGTCTAATTCACCCGCCGTAGTGCCGAGAGAAATCTGCGCAGTCCAGGTCCCGTCGCCATTATCCGTCCAGCCTGATGCCGTAGAACCAGCAGCAGCTGCGCCCGATAATGACGGTGCATCCGGATTGAGGCCAGTTACAGGGTTGTCATTAGCATCTTTTGCCGTCCAGATTGCCGTAACTGTACCGCCAACCACCGGTTTATCAGGATTCAGTGTGATGGACGAATGTGCTGCATCAAGCGGCCCGGCAACAAACTTCAGCGTTTGTTGTAATGTGCCCAGCTGATACTGCTCGCTGAAGGCACGCACAACAACGTTTCCGGCACGGGTCGAAGAAACCGTGGCGCTGTAAACCCCTGGTTTTATTTCCGAAATGGCACCAACGGTTACACCATTAGTGTCTTGCGGAACAAGTCGCAGGCGGCTGGCTTCTCCCGTCACCGGATTACCCTCGGAGTCCACCGCTGTCAGTGTCAGCGTGTAGGCTTGCTGACCATCAGCAACCACATCACCTGACGGCTCGTTAGCGCTCAGGGTGGAGTTTGCCACATCCATCATCGTGGCCCGCAGTTCTGCAGTGACAGTTTTGCTCATGTCATCAACGCTAACAGTAATCGTTGCCTCACCTGACTGCGTTCCGGTAGTAAAGACAGACTGATACACCCCTGCTTCAGTTTCGGTGAACTCACCCAGTGTTGGCTTTGCCTGTGATTTAGTGGCCTTCAGGGTACGAGTCACAATATTTCCAGCCGGTTTGAAGGTTAGTTCAGTCTTGATCTGATCTTTCATGCCCGTGACTGGCTGCCCCTCGGCGTCGCGCAGAGACAGCACCAACGGCTTTTGCTCATTACCGTTAGCAAGCATTTGAATACGGCTCTGACCGTCAAGCGTTAACGCCGTACGATCGGCGCTCATACCAGCTCCGCTAATAACCACTTCTGTCTGCACACGTTTCGAGGCATTGCCTTTGTTATCGTAGGCAATCGCTGAAATCGCATAATAATTGTCTTTGCCTGCCTGATAAGCCGGGAGCGTCACTTGCCACTGATTGCCCTGCCCCGTAATTTTTCCGCCTGCGGCCAGCAAAGACGGCGCTTCCCATTGCACATTTTTCAGACCGTGAGTTGCTTTGCTGACCACAAGCCCCAGGGAAACCGTCTGGCCGCCCTTGCCTTCAATACGCTCAGGCAGAGCAATACGGATCACTTCAGATTTGCGATACTCAAGAACGATATTGTTATTACGCTCAACCAGGTCATAGCGGCTGCCTGCCAGCATTCGACGCTCGCGAATGCTGTCTGTATCGAGTTGTTTTTCCAGAGGTTCGCCAATCCGATAATTAACTTCCAGGCCAAAGCGAGTGTCATTCTCACCACTCTTGCCCTGCTTATGCCCGGCACTCAGGGTCAGAAGAGGCACTGGCGTGTAATTCACTTCAGCGGTAATCGCATGTGGATCTTTCTGGCGTTTATCTTTACCAAACAGCCCGACTTCATCGCCATAATACTGTTCATACATCAGGCTTGCGCCAAGCTGCGGCCAGGCAGGTAAATAGCCCTCAGCACGAATATCCCAGCCATTCGCCGGGCGTTCCTGATAATCCTCAACATCCGGCGATTTTTTCCAGCCAGAAGCCCGGATATAACCATTGGCGCTCAGTTTCAAATAATCACGCCAGTATTCCGCACCAACACCAATGCGGGTATGACTACGGGATAAATCATGATCGATAAAAGTATTCACCCCCGCCATCCAGTCATTTTCTGAAAAATGACGCCAGCCAAAACCAATATTTGACTGAGTACGATCGTCGGTACGATGTATTGCCCCCTGAGTGAACAACATATTTGTCGGTGTATCATAAATCGGATAAAGCATTTCCAGCGAAGAGTCCTTCAGCGAGAATTTTTTATCGACATTCAGTTTGACGCGCGCAGTACCGTATTTCCCGAGCCACTCCTGAATTTCCTGGTTAGCTTTAGCGGTGGCCATTCCGGTAATAAAGTTACGTGTCGCATCGCTATCTGGCTGACTGCTTAAAAATGTCCCGGCATTAGCGGCAAGCGACGCGACATTTTTCTCCACGTTATTATCAGCAGTTACCGTAGTATTTTCCATGCTCAACCGTGGCTGAACCGCATGCTGCGCACGTGCTGCCATTACTGGCGTAAAGGTGACTGCGAGTGGAAAAAGAACCTGAACAGAGATATTTGCCCACGCCACGCAGCGGGCCAGAACTGAATAACGAAATCGTGGCTGTTTATTGTCTGTTTTATAACGTGACATTGAGATAATTTCCTGATGAACGAATTAACGAACATAGGCAGACACAAATAATGGCGTCTGCTTGTCAGAAAAACCGGGGATTTCCCGGTTTCCTTTTCCACAGAAAAGGAAATACCTTTATGTAAGAAAGTACACCGCCACCTAATATATCCAGTGTCTGTAGCCACTCATCAGGTGGTTGGGCGCGGGATTATATTTTTATTTATGGGTAAAAATTTAGCTTTTTGTGCAAGTCATTAAATAGATACTTAAGTTATATTTCTTACTCTGCGGGCAGTGAATAATTCATTATTCAGAGTGAATAATAATGACCCGCCTTTAATTAACTGCTATTGGGAGTACGTCGAAGTAAGTATATACGCTGGGATAAACCAATATATTTTTTATGGACATTCATTTTTATTCATCGGACTGTAAATTCCGGGGATATCGAACTTGCACGACTAATCTCAACCCTCAAACAGATTTATGAATTTTGTTCATAACCCCTGACAAATCCTGCCGTCTAATCGAGCTCTTCCCTTTACGTTATGCTTCTCATGAACGATAACGGAAGGATAACACCATGCAAAAAGTAAAACTGAACAACGGTATTGAAATGCCCCTGTTGGGCTTTGGTGTATTTCAGATGACCGATGCCGCCGAATGCGAAAGAGCGGTCATTGACGCTATTAACAGCGGTTATCGACTGATTGACACCGCCGCCTCTTATCAAAATGAAATCCAGGTCGGGAACGCACTGAAACAAAGCGGTATCGCCCGTAACGAACTCTTTGTCACCACGAAACTCTGGTTGCAGGATACCAGTTACGAAGGGGCCAAAGCCCAGTTCGAACGCTCTCTGAATCGACTGCAACTTGATTACGTTGACCTGTACTTGATTCACCAGCCATATGGCGATGTCCACGGAGCCTGGCGTGCCATGGAAGAGCTGCAACAGGCCGGTAAAATTCGCGCTATTGGCGTCAGTAACTTCCATCCTGACCGACTGGCAGACCTTATCGCTTTTAATAACGTCGTTCCGGCGGTAAACCAGGTTGAAGTTAACCCTTTCAATCAGCAGCTACAGGCCGTTCCCTGGATGCAAAGTCGTGGCATTCAGCCAGAAGCCTGGGCACCGTTTGCGGAAGGGAAAAATGGTCTGTTCCAGCATCCTGTTCTCACGGCAATTGGCGAGAAGTATGGCAAAAGCGTGGGCCAGGTTGTTCTGCGCTGGATCTACCAACGAGGCATTGTTTCACTGGCAAAATCAGTGCGAAAAGAACGCATGGAAGAGAACATCAACATTCTCGATTTTGAACTCAGCCCTGAAGATATGCTGCAAATTACCGCCCTGGATACCGCAACCAGCGCGTTCTTCTCTCACCGCGATCCCGCAATGGTGGAATGGCTGACTGGCCGCAAACTTGATGTTTAAGCCGCGATAAAAGAGGTATTCATTCAATGCAAAAACGTTATCTGGGTAAATCCGGACTCGAAGTCTCCGCCCTTGGGCTCGGTTGCATGGGCTTAAGCCACGGCTACGGCCCGGCGACCGATACCCGTCAGGCTATCGAACTTATTCGTGCTGCGGTTGAACGTGGCGTCACCTTCTTCGATACCGCCGAAGTGTATGGTCCGTATCTGAATGAAGAAGTGGTCGGCGAAGCCTTAAAACCGTTTCGTGACCGCGTGGTAATTGCCACTAAATTCGGTTTTACCTTCGGCAATGATAATAAGCAGCAGATTTTAAACAGCCGTCCGGAACATATCCGTGAAGCCGTTGAAGGATCATTACGTCGTCTGAAAACAGATGTTATTGACCTGCTGTATCAACACCGTGTTGATCCAGATGTTCCTATTGAAGATGTTGCAGGAACGGTGAAAGACCTCATCGCAGAAGGTAAGGTCAAACATTTCGGCCTGTCTGAAGCAGGAGCACAAACCATTCGTCGTGCACATGCGGTACAACCTGTCACCGCCCTGCAAAGCGAATATTCCATGTGGTGGCGTGAGCCTGAACAGGAAATTCTGCCGTTGCTTGAGGAACTGGGAATTGGTTTTGTCCCCTTCAGCCCACTAGGTAAAGGTTTCCTGACAGGGGCGATTAAGCCGGGAACCACTTTCGGCAAAGATGATTACCGCAGCACCGTACCGCGTTTCGCAGCACAAGCCATTGAAGCCAATGAAAAACTGGTCACCTTGTTAGGTGAACTGGCTGCGGAGAAAGGGGTAACGTCTGCACAAATCGCACTGGCATGGCTATTAGCACAAAAGCCGTGGATTGTTCCCATCCCTGGCACCACTAAACTGCACCGGCTGGAAGAAAACCTGGCCGCTGCTGACATTGTTCTTTCGCAGAAAGATACGCAGCAGATAAGCGAGGCGCTGGAAACAATTAAAATCGTCGGTGAACGTTACTCGCCTGAACATCAGGCACGCGTAGGCCGCTAATACCCAAACGGGTCCAGGATAAAGGACCCGTTATTCGGTGTAGCGAAGCGCATCGATCAACAACGCAAAAGCTGGCGGATGCTGCTTGCGGCTGGGGTAGTAAAGATAATACCCAGGAAAAGTTGGACACCACTCCTGTAACACCTGAATAAGCTTGCCTGACTCTATATACTCCTGAACCATGTCTTCAGGGACACAAGCGATCCCAAACCCTGATAACGCGGCATCAATTCTTTCTGGCAATGGACTACACGTCAGTTGCCCATCAACCTTAACGCGAAGCGGTTTCCCTTCTCGCTCGAACTCCCAGTGGTAAAGCCCACCGGCAGTTGGCAAACGCATGTTGATGCAGCGATGATTTTGTAGCTCATGAGGCGTTTCAGGCGCAGGGTTTGCAGCAAAATACGCCGGAGCTCCCACCACAGCCATCCGCATATCTGGTCCAATCCTGACTGCAACCATATCTTTATCAACATTTTCACCCAGTCGTATCCCGGCATCAAAACGGCCTTCAACAATATCGACAAAACCATTATCCACCACCAGTTCGACATTGATTTCGGGATACTCTCTGAGAAAAGGTTTTAGCTTCGGCCAGACCAGACTTCGCGCGGCATGTTCCCCGGCAGATAACCGAATATTCCCGGAGGGCATGCCGTTCAATTGAATAAGTGATTCCAGTTCCTGTTCAAGCTCGTCAATACGCGGTTCAAGGCAGGCAATGATTCTCTCCCCCGCTTCTGTGGGAGCCACACTGCGGGTAGTCCGTGTCAGGAGGCGGATATTGAGCCTTTCCTCCAGAGCCTTCATTGCATGGCTAAGTGCAGACTGAGAGACGCCGAGTTTGCCCGCTGCTTTGGTAAAACTTCGCTCTCTTGCCACCACAAGAAAGATTTGCAGTTCGTTGAAGTTTTCTTTGAGCATTGGCGATTTCCTTGTAGAAGCATCCTCTTCACAGACACTCATGAAGGGGGGCATAGATGCTATTATTTTAACCACATTATTAGTAACAATGATAATCTGGCTGTATCGAAAATAATTCTAAACTTTCAGGAGATTTATTATGAATAAACGTATCCTCACGATTGCGCCATTCTTCTTACCGATATTCTGACACACATCATTAACTTTCTATTTTTACTCTTTTCTCCACCATAAAATCAATAAAAGCACGAACTTTAGAGGGCATTCTCACCCGTGATGAAACATATATATAAAATCCAGGAAATGAAACGGCCCAATCCTCAAGAATCGGCTGTAACTTGCCCGCATTGATATGTTCAGCGATTGCAAAATCCAGATGTTGAATGATACCCGTTCCATTCAGCGCCATTCGTATCATGCTTTCGTCATCATTAGAAATATACTTACCTGACACCTCTATTTCGAACTCTTCATTACCCCCCACAACATTCGAAAACTCCCATGCTGAGAGTGCACCGCTACTTTTATGCCGCAACCGAAGACAATTATGGTTACTCAATTCCTGAGGAGTTTCAGGAATACCGTGTTCTTTTAAATAATCTGGCGATGCCACAGTAACCAGTTTAATAAGCGGAGAAACAGGAACGGCAGTCATATGCTCATCCAGTCCTTGCTCAAGACGTATGCCCACATCACAGCCGTCCGCAATAATGTTAGATAAACCGTCATCCATAATGAGTTCTATCTTTGTTTTGGGGTAACGAGTAAGAAACTCGCCAATATGAGGTTCAACAAGCATCCTTGCTGCAACACGGGAGGAATTTATTCTCAACAGTCCTGTAGGTTCAAGTTGGGTATCACCGACATCTTTCAACGCATCATCAATTTGCCCCAAAGCCGACACCAGCACTTCATACAGATGCTGTCCTTCCTCAGTAAGCGACATATTGCGGGTCGTACGGTATATCAGCTTGGTGTTAAGACGTTCCTCAAGAGATTTTAAATTCTGGGACAATGCGGCCCGCGTAATACCCATTTCAGAGGCTGCTCTGGAAAAACTGCCGGCACGAACAATCAGCGCAAACCAGGCAAGAGAAGGCAAAATTGAAGGCTCTATTTTCATCATTGTAAACCTTAACTTAACACTGTGATAGATATTAGACCATTGATGATAACCAATACAAGTCATACTATTACGCCGTTCGCGATATGAACACGAATGCCAGTTGCGGATAATAGAAATGATATTTAAATCTGTTTAGGCAAATCCCTGGAGCTTGAAATGAAAACTGTTTCGATAAAACACACTTACTGGGATATAGCTGCTGATATCTATTTCCCTGACGATTTTAATAGTGAAAAAAAGTATCCTGCCATTATCAGTGCCCATCCAATTGGAAGCTGCAAAGAACAGACATCGGGTAGTGTGTATGGTGCCGCCCTGGCAAAAGCTGGCTTTATCGTCATTGCTTTTGATGCCAGTTTTCAGGGAAGCAGCGGTGGAGAACCGCGTTATCTGGAAGATCCAACAATGCGAGTAAAAGACTTCAGCATTGTCGTTGATTACCTTACCACCTTACCTTACGTTGATGCCGGGCGTATTGGTGTACTGGGTATTTGTGGTGGAGGTGGATATGCCATTAATGCCGCAATGACAGAACGTCGGATTAAAGCCATTGGTACTGTCACGGGTGCAAACTACGGGCGTCTTATGCGTGAGGGATTTACAGCGTTTAATCCTATCGGAGCACTCGAAGCAATGGCGCAACAAAGAACAGACGAAGCTAACGGCGCAAAACTTCGCGTAGATGATTTGCTCCCTTCTTCTCCGGAAGCAGCTCTTGAAGCGGGATTAACAGAAATAGACCTTTTTGAAGCAACAGAATATTATCGTTCGCCACGAGGCTGTGCGCCTAATGGGGTAAATCGTTCGCTATTTTCACATCAGACTGTTGCCGTGGGCTGGGATGCTTTTCATCTTGCAGAAGTCCTGTTAACTCAACCACTAATGGTTGTAGTGGGCGATAGAGTGGGCGCTTTTGGTGCCTATCGTGACGGCTGCGAAATTATTGGTCGTGCAGCCTCAAAACATAAAGAACTGGTCGTGGTTGAAGGTTATTCACATTACGACCTGTATGATAAGCCAGAACCTGTGAAACAGGCGCTCGATAAATTAATTCCTTTTTACAAAACACATTTGTAATAACCTTGCAGGGAGATTCATTATCTCCCTGACATTTATCCTTTATTGACTACACGACAATAATGAAATTACTCAAAAAGAATTCTATTAAAGAAAAAAGCATCAAAAAGCAGCAACTCAACTTATTAAGATTATACGCATTAAAATCAGATAAACATTTGAGGTATTGTTATGACAAATAAACACCCATCATTGTTTTCTCCTTTTATGCTGACAGAAAAAATAAAGCTACGTAATCGTATCGTTATGGCTCCTATGACAACCTGGTCAGCTAATCCTGATGGAACCATCTCTGAGCAAGAACTCGAATTTTATAAACGTCGCTCACAAAATGTTGGTTTAGTAATAACAGGATGTACCTATGTCACGCCAAGCGGCATTGGGTTTACTCATGAATTTGCCGCGTATGACGACCGTTTCATTAACAGCCTTGAAAAGTTAGCAGCTGCAGCCAAAAGTGGCGGTGCTCCGGCTATTTTGCAGATTTTCCACGCCGGTAATAAAGCCATCCCGGAGCTTGTGCCAAATAACGATGTTATTAGTGCCAGCGCATCAAGCGTAAAATCTGGTGACTTTATGAAGAGAGTGGTACAAAGCAGGGAAATGACTGAAAACGAAATTCAGGAAACCATTAGAGCATTCGGAGATGTCACAAAAAGGGCGATTAAAGCAGGTTTTGATGGCGTTGAACTTCATGGTGCGCACGGATTCCTTCTGCAGAATTTCTTCTCCCCTCTATTTAACCAGCGTAATGACCGATGGGGAGGAGATCTTGAAGGACGTATGCGCTTCCCGCTGGCCGTATTACAGGAAGTAAAAAATGTAGTCTATGAATATGCGACAAAGCCCTTTGCTATCGGTTACAGAATATCTCCTGAAGAATCTGTAACAGGGGGGCTGCGGATAGAGGATACTTATAAACTCCTTGATCGGCTCATTTCATCCGGTATTTCGTATATACATACCTCGCTGGTCAGTATTAACGATAGCTACCCTGTTGAGTCGCCAAATGGCCCCCGAACTATTGAATTGATTTTAAATCATATTGCAGGCAGAGTGCCGGTAATCGCCGCAGGTAAAATACGCACACCGTCTCAGGCTCAAGAAGCAATTTCCGCTGGCCTGCCACTTGTTGCGATCGGTAAAGGGCTGGTGATAAATCCAGAATGGGTGACTTTAGCTGAATCAGGTAGAAGTCATGAAATTCAAACAGCCCTTAATCCACAACGCGTTCCTGAATTAACCATTCCGGATAAACTATGGGATCAAATTCAGGCATCGAAAGGAACTGGCTGGTTTCCGTTAATGGATTAAATATCGATTACTCTCCCGAGAGTAAAACTATCAAATCAATGAGTAACCGATACAGCCTCGCAAATTCTTTCAGATAATTAACCCGTCACTGCGGCACGTTCTCTCGTAAGGCGTGCCTGCAGTGTAATCCAGTATGTATCCGGCATAGTTGACGGTTTAATAGACTCAATTCCTCTCCCTGGTTACCTACAACGATATCTTGTATAACACCCCAGGAGATACGACGTTACGATGAGATGCGATATGCTCCTCAGCGCCAATCAACGCCAGGACTGGGCCAGTCTTGAGATCAGACTCATTCCCGTAACTGATTTCAGGCGACATATATCAATGACATTGGGGCAATAAAAGATAGCCGATGTAATACATCTATTCAAATTTGTGATACATGTCAAAAAATTGGTTGACCAAACTCGTTATTTATATAAGGGCACTTACGAAGTGCACTCTTTTTTAAAGCGAGGAAGTACCAATGAAAGAGAATAAAGTACAGCAAATCAGTCATAAACTGATTAATATCGTTGTTTTTGTCGCAATTGTAGAATACGCCTATTTATTTCTCCATTTCTATTAATAACGGCAATAAACTGTTCACTTCAGTGATATTTAAAATATGCATCCTCTCCCTTTTTTGTAAGTAATTATTATATCCGTGGGAGAGGAATACACATTGTCAGGTAATCAATCATGCTGCAATAAATCATCGGCCAGTAAAGTGGAGATAGCCTCCATTCTCGAAAAATCCATACTCTCAGCGAAACCATCATCAATCACTCATCCAGGCGTTTATGGGAGCGTCGCCAATGGCTGCTAACAATGCCAGACTTCCCCGTTGCGGAAATTCCACATCCCACAAATAGTCACAGTGATTGGGTGTTGAAATGATCCGGATGAGCATGTATCTTTACGGTTATGTTATAACATAACAGGTAAAAATGATGAAACCCAATATCCATCCTGAGTATCGTACTGTGGTGTTCCACGACACCAGCGTTGATGAGTACTTTAAAATCGGCTCGACTATCAAAACAGACCGTGAGATTGAGCTGGATGGCGTAACGTATCCGTACGTAACAATTGATGTCTCTTCGAAATCGCACCCGTTCTATACAGGGAAGCTGAGAACAGTGGCATCAGAAGGAAATGTTGCACGGTTCACCCAACGTTTTGGTCGTTTTGTTAGCACGAAAAAGGGGGCATGATGAAAGTCCTTAACTCTCTGCGTACCGCAAAAGAACGCCATCCAGACTGTCAGATTGTGAAGCGAAAAGGACGGCTGTATGTGATTTGTAAATCTAATCCACGTTTTAAGGCCGTTCAGGGTCGTAAGAAAAAACGTTGATTTAAAATTCGACGAATTAACGATATTTGTCTGATTAATAATCAGACCGGATTAATGTTGGTGTATTTATTACACCAGCATTAATTTTCCTGGGGATGTATCTTCCTGTTCATTTAAGGTCAACTGCCTGACGTTTCTCTCCGAATATTCCATTATATTAATGTTGACTTGTTGACCAGCTGCGCCCTGTATGCTGGCATCAACTCTATTTTAGACTGAACACGCCACTCAGTTTCCTCCCTTTGCGACGCAGCCTGCATTTACACTCAAACTGTTAAGATGATAAATGTGGTAAATCTGTTGGTACTGACATAAAAACGTTTACGCCACAGGAACGGCCAGATCCATCGGTAACCCCATCGCCGACGTTCGAGTGCCAGTTAGAGTAACGCGTACAGATGACTGAATGCAGTGCCCTGGCAAAGAGGCCATCGTTCCTGTGACAACTGGCAGTCTTCGTTTAACTTCACTTAATTTGGCTCTTGGGGGGCTTACCGGACAGATGACGTACTTACACCTGTTTAATTTTTCATCACTTATTGGGATGAACACCCATAACCATTTTGTGCGGCATGTTAATCCATTAAAACACCTTACTGATTGGCAAATCATCTTTAATTATGACTTATGATAGTTTTATATTCTATTTCTTATCATTTAAACTTGTTTTTTTACTAGTCCATTACACAACACATTAAGACTATTCCTAACACCTCAGGGCAAAGTTCCTGGCTAATATAAAATGCAAGTAAGAATTGAACGTTATATTGCCAATAACCTTATGAAACTGAATGTCTTTTTCTTCTTATCAAAAAAGCAATATTTTCATTTTTTGTAAATATTGACTTAACCATGGAATTCATTTTCTGTTCACATATTGACACTCATCAGGAAAAAAACATAAATTTAAACCTAATCGAAATAATTAAAACTTAATCTCGTTTAACCTATATTGATATGTGCTACGTATCTTATTTACTTCCGATTTACTAAAGAAACTGAATGTACCTGTAAAAATTACAGGTTTGGAAAGTAGTGACATGGCAAAATGATTACAGCAGGGACTATGAGGTTAAAAACCATATGGAATGTCAAAACCGTTCTGATAAATACATCTGGTCTCCCCATGACGCCTACTTCTATAAAGGACTATCTGAACTGATTGTGGATATCGACAGATTAATTTATCTATCGCTGGAGAAAATCAGAAAAGATTTCGTGTTTATCAATCTCAATACGGATTCTTTAACTGAGTTTATAAACCGTGATAATGAGTGGTTATCCGCGGTAAAGGGGAAACAGGTCGTATTGATTGCGGCCAGAAAGTCAGAAGCCTTAGCAAATTATTGGTATTACAACAGCAATATTAGGGGCGTGGTATACGCTGGACTGAGTCGTGATATTAGAAAAGAACTGGCCTATGTGATTAATGGCAGGTTCCTGAGAAAAGATATTAAGAAAGATAAAATCACTGACCGGGAAATGGAAATTATCCGCATGACGGCTCAGGGAATGCTGCCTAAATCGATTGCCAGAATTGAAAATTGTAGTGTGAAGACAGTGTATACCCATCGGCGGAATGCAGAGGCCAAGCTGTACTCAAAATTATATAAGTTGGTTCAGTAAACTCCAGGCAAGTTAGTTTTAAAAAATGACTCACCGGGACTTCATGTCCTCAATTCAACTCGGGAAGAAAAGCAATGAAAAAAAAGGTTCTGGCAATAGCTCTGGTAACGGTGTTTACCGGTACAGGTGTAGCGCAGGCTGCTGACGTAACAGCTCAGGCTGTAGCGACCTGGTCAGCAACAGCCAAAAAAGACACCACCAGTAAGCTGGTTGTGACGCCACTCGGTAGCCTGGCGTTCCAGTATGCCGAAGGCATTAAAGGTTTTAACTCACAAAAAGGTCTATTTGACGTGGCTATCGAGGGTGACTCAACGGCTACCGCCTTTAAACTGACCTCACGCCTTATCACCAACACCTTAACCCAGTTGGATACCTCAGGTTCCACACTGAATGTGGGCGTGGATTATAACGGCGCGGCAGTCGAAAAAACTGGCGATACCGTGATGATCGATACCGCCAACGGCGTACTGGGCGGCAACCTTAGCCCACTGGCTAACGGTTACAATGCCAGCAATCGTACCACCGCACAGGATGGTTTCACTTTCTCCATCATCAGCGGCACCACCAATGGTACCACCGCAGTAACCGATTACAGCACTCTACCGGAAGGCATCTGGAGCGGCGACGTTAGCGTACAGTTCGACGCTACCTGGACCAGTTAATCTCTCTGATGTACCAGCAGGGGTACCCCCCTGCTTTATTCCTGGACGGAATTGTTATGAAAAAGCACCTTCTGCCTCTCGCTCTGCTGTTTTCCGGAATATCACCGGCCCAGGCGCTGGATGTCGGCGATATATCATCGTTTATGAACAGTGACAGCAGCACGCTGAGCAAAACGATCCAAAACAGTACCGACAGTGGCCGCCTCATCAATATCCGTCTCGAACGGCTCTCTTCACCGCTTGACGACGGGCAGGTTATCGCAATGGACAAGCCGGATGAGTTGCTACTCACTCCCGCCAGCTTGCTGCTACCCGCCCAAGCCAGCGAAGTGATCCGCTTCTTCTATAAGGGACCAGCAGATGAAAAAGAGCGCTACTACCGCATTGTCTGGTTTGATCAGGCCCTCAGTGATGCGCAGCGCGATAATGCCAACCGTAGCGCTGTGGCCACTGCTTCCGCCCGCATCGGCACCATTCTGGTCGTCGCACCCCGCCAGGCGAACTACCACTTTCAGTACGCCAACGGCTCCCTGACAAATACAGGAAATGCGACGTTGCGGATCCTCGCCTACGGCCCCTGCCTGAAAGCCGCCAATGGTAAGGAGTGTAAAGAGAATTACTACCTGATGCCGGGCAAGTCGCGTCGTTTTACCCGCGTGGACACGGCGGATAACAAAGGACGGGTTGCACTTTGGCAGGGTGATAAGTTCATTCCCGTGAAATAGATAGCTGTGCAGATGGATAACGACAATGCCTTTACGACGGTTCTCCCCAGGACTGAAAGCCCAGTTTGCCTTCGGCATGGTCTTTTTGTTCGTTCAGCCCGATGCCAGCGCTGCTGACATAAGTGCGCAGCAAATAGGTGGGGTGATTATTCCGCAGGCCTTCAGTCAGGCGCTTCAGGACGGCATGAGCGTCCCGCTCTATATTCATCTCGCCGGTAGCCAGGGTCGCCAGGACGATCAGCGAATCGGCAGCGCTTTTATCTGGTTGGATGATGGACAGTTACGCATCCGAAAAATACAGCTGGAAGAGAGTGAAGATAACGCCAGTGTCAGCGAACAAACTCGACAGCAGCTGACGACTCTGGCCAACGCCCCGTTCAATGAGGCCCTTACCATCCCCCTGACTGACAACGCGCAGTTGGATCTCAGCTTGCGCCAACTGCTGCTGCAGCTGGTGGTCAAGCGCGAAGCGCTGGGCACCGTACTACGCTCACGTAGCGAAGACATCGGGCAGTCCAGTGTTAACACCCTCAGCAGTAATCTGAGCTATAACTTCGGCGTCTATAACAACCAGTTGCGTAACGGCGGGAGCAACACCTCCAGCTATCTGTCGCTGAATAACGTTACTGCGCTGCGCGAACATCACGTGGTGCTCGACGGCTCACTGTACGGGATTGGTAGCGGTCAACAGGACAGTGAATTATATAAAGCGATGTATGAACGCGATTTTGCTGGTCACCGATTTGCCGGTGGAATGCTCGACACCTGGAACTTGCAGTCCTTAGGGCCGATGACCGCCATTTCAGCAGGGAAGATTTACGGCCTTTCCTGGGGAAACCAGGCCAGCTCCACCATCTTCGACAGCAGCCAATCGGCCACGCCAGTGATCGCCTTTTTACCGGCGGCGGGCGAAGTACATCTCACCCGTGATGGGCGACTACTAAGCGTTCAGAACTTCACCATGGGCAATCATGAAGTGGATACCCGGGGTCTACCGTACGGTATTTACGATGTGGAAGTTGAGGTAATCGTTAACGGTCGCGTGATCAGCAAACGCACCCAGCGGGTCAATAAGCTGTTTAGCCGGGGACGTGGCGTCGGTGCACCGCTGGCGTGGCAGATATGGGGCGGTAGCTTTCATATGGATCGCTGGTCGGAAAACGGGAAAAAGACGCGACCAGCCAAAGAGAGTTGGCTGGCAGGTGCCTCGACCTCCGGCTCACTGAGTACGTTTAGCTGGGCGGCAACGGGATATGGATACGATAATCAGGCGGTGGGTGAAACCCGTCTGACGCTGCCGCTTGGGGGGGCGATCAACGTTAACCTGCAAAACATGCTGGCCAGTGACAGCTCATGGAGCAACATCGCCGGCATCAGCGCCACTCTACCTGGAGGCTTCAGTTCGCTGTGGGTTAACCAGGAAAAAACCCGCATTGGCAATCAATTGCGACGTAGCGATGCCGACAACCGTGCAATCGGCGGCACACTCAACCTGAACTCACTGTGGTCGAAGCTGGGTACGTTCAGCATCAGCTACAATGATGACCGCCGCTACAACAGCCATTATTACACGGCAGATTACTATCAAAGTGTCTACAGCGGTACCTTTGGTTCGCTTGGCCTGCGGGCCGGTATTCAGCGCTATAACAACGGCGACAGCAGCGCCAATACAGGGAAATATATCGCTCTCGATCTCTCGCTACCACTGGGCAACTGGTTTAGCGCAGGGATGACCCATCAAAACGGCTACACCATGGCAAACCTGTCAGCACGCAAACAGTTTGATGAAGGAACCATTCGCACTGTTGGTGCCAATCTGTCACGAGCCATCTCCGGCGATACCGGTGATGACAAAACCCTCAGCGGTGGGGCGTATGCACAGTTCGACGCTCGTTACGCCAGCGGAACGCTGAACGTCAATAGCGCGGCGGACGGCTACATCAATACCAATTTGACCGCCAACGGCAGCGTCGGCTGGCAGGGTAAAAACATCGCTGCCAGCGGGCGGACCGATGGCAACGCTGGGGTGATATTCGACACTGGCCTGGAGAACGATGGTCAGATCAGCGCCAAAATCAACGGGCGGATTTTCCCGCTTAACGGCAAGCGTAACTATCTCCCGCTCTCTCCCTATGGAAGATATGAGGTGGAGTTGCAGAACAGCAAAAACTCACTCGACAGTTACGATATCGTCAGCGGTCGCAAAAGTCATCTGACTCTCTATCCAGGCAATGTCGCTGTCATTGAGCCAGAGGTGAAGCAGATGGTTACCGTCTCCGGTCGTATCCGTGCGGAAGACGGCACACTACTGGCTAACGCACGGATTAACAACCATATCGGCCGAACCCGAACCGATGAAAACGGCGAGTTTGTCATGGACGTGGATAAGAAATACCCCACTATCGATTTTCGCTACAGTGGCAATAAAACCTGCGAAGTGGCACTGGAACTCAACCAGGCGCGCGGTGCCGTCTGGGTCGGTGATGTGGTCTGCAGCGGCCTCTCATCGTGGGCGGCGGTGACGCAGACAGGAGAAGAGAATGAGAGTTAACCTACTGATAGCGATGATAATCTTTGCGCTAATCTGGCCTGCAACCGCGCTCAGAGCGGCAGTGAGCAAAACAACCTGGGCGGATGCTCCGGCACGCGAGTTTGTGTTTGTCGA
This sequence comes from Escherichia sp. E.sYA108, assembly GCF_011754335.1. Classification (NCBI taxonomy): domain Bacteria; kingdom Pseudomonadati; phylum Pseudomonadota; class Gammaproteobacteria; order Enterobacterales; family Enterobacteriaceae; genus Escherichia; species Escherichia sp. E.sYA108. Next base: position 3,911,997 of record NZ_JAAQVZ010000001.1, read on the forward strand.
AAACAACTCAGACGACAACTTTTTCGTCACTCCTGGCGGGGCGCTGGATCCGCGCCTGACCGGTGCCAACCGCTGGACCGGTTTAAAATACAATGGTTCAGGAACCATCTATCAGCAAAGCCTCGGCTACATTGATAACGGTTACAACACCGGCCTTTATACCAACTGGAAGTTTGATATGTGGCTGGAAAATTCACCAGTTTCATCTCCTTTAACTGGCTTGCGCTGCATCAACTGGTACGCAGGGTGTAATATGACCACCAGTCTTATCCTGCCGCAAACCACCGACGCCAGTGGATTTTATGGCGCGACGGTGACCAGCGGCGGCGCGAAATGGATGCACGGCATGTTGTCAGACGCGTTTTACCAGTATCTGCAACAAATGCCCGTCGGCAGCAGCTTTACAATGACCATCAATGCCTGCCAGACCTCTGTGAACTATGACGCCAGCAGCGGCGCACGCTGTAAGGATCAGGCCTCCGGCAACTGGTATGTTCGCAACGTCACCCATACGAAAGCAGCAAATCTGCGGTTGATAAATACCCACTCGCTGGCGGAAGTATTTATCAACAGCGACGGAGTACCGACTCTGGGCGAAGGGAATGCCGACTGCCGGACGCAAACCATCGGCAGCCGTTCAGGATTAAGTTGTAAGATGGTTAACTATACCCTGCAAACGAACGGACTCAGCAACACCTCAATCCATATATTCCCGGCGATCGCCAACTCGTCGTTAGCCTCGGCCGTCGGGGCGTACGATATGCAGTTCAGTCTGAATGGCAGTTCATGGAAACCGGTGAGCAATACTGCCTATTACTACACCTTCAACGAGATGAAGAGCGCAGACTCGATCTATGTGTTCTTCTCGAGCAACTTCTTTAAGCAGATGGTGAACCTCGGGATCAGCGATATCAACACCAAAGATCTATTCAACTTTCGCTTTCAGAACACCACATCACCGGAGTCTGGCTGGTATGAATTTTCTACCTCCAACACGCTGATTATCAAACCCCGTGATTTCAGCATCAGTATTATCTCCGATGAATATACTCAGACACCGTCGCGGGAGGGATATGTTGGCAGCGGCGAGTCGGCACTCGATTTCGGCTATATCGTAACCACCAGCGGTAAAACAGCTGCCGACGAAGTGCTGATCAAGGTGACCGGACCCGCGCAGGTGATTGGCGGGCGCTCCTATTGTGTCTTCAGCTCCGATGACGGTAAGGCGAAAGTACCGTTCCCGGCGACACTTTCCTTTATTACCCGCAACGGAGCTACAAAAACCTACGATGCCGGGTGCGATGATAGCTGGCGGGATATGACCGATGCGCTGTGGTTGACCACACCGTGGACTGATATCTCTGGCGAAGTGGGGCAGATGGATAAGACCACAGTCAAATTTTCGATTCCAATGGATAACGCCATTTCTCTGCGTACGGTAGATGATAACGGCTGGTTTGGCGAAGTCAGCGCTTCAGGAGAGATTCATGTTCAGGCGACGTGGCGTAACATTAACTAAGGCCCTGCTGACAGTGGTCTGTATGCTGGCGGCACCTTTGACACAGGCGATTTCGGTCGGCAATCTGACTTTTTCACTGCCGTCCGAGACTGACTTTGTCAGCAAACGTGTCGTGAATAACAACAAAAGCGCACGGATATACCGTATTGCCATCAGTGCTATTGATAGCCCGGGCAGCAGTGAATTGCGCACCCGACCGGTGGATGGTGAACTACTTTTCGCCCCCCGCCAGCTGGCGTTGCAGGCTGGTGAGAGCGAGTATTTTAAATTTTACTATCATGGTCCACGGGATAACCGCGAGCGCTACTACCGGGTCTCATTTCGCGAGGTCCCCACTCGTAACCTGACAAAACGCAGCCCAAGCGGCGGTGAGGTCAGCACGGAGCCGGTGGTGGTGATGGATACCATTCTGGTAGTACGACCACGTCAGGTTCAGTTTAAATGGTCCTTCGATCAGGTGACCGGAACGGTAAGTAACACCGGCAACACGTGGTTTAAGCTACTGATTAAACCAGGATGTGATTCGACCGAAGAGGAAGGCGATGCCTGGTATCTACGTCCGGGAGACGTGGTTCATCAGCCTGAGTTACGTCAGCCGGGGAATCACTATCTGGTCTATAACGACAAATTCATTAAGATTAGCGATTCCTGTCCGGCTAAGCCCCCTTCGGCGGACTAAGACTTATCCATCGGACGAGGGAAGAATTCCACCTCAGAGACTCAAAAATCGTTTAAATGATGTGGAAGCGATCGTCAATGTCACCGATGAGCTTTCTCATATGCACACCACAGTGTTCAGGAGACACGGAAAGGTACCAGGCGGCCTGCTAACGAGTGGTTTCTTCACTAATTAGGACGTAAAATCGGTAACGGCTGGAAATCATTCAATACTCACACTATCGAAAGTACACCAGCCAACCGCGATACGTCCCTGCATACGACGTACCGCAGTTCTCTTTACGATTTATAGCTGTACTGGTGAATTATGAGCAATCTGAATCCATGCATGACGTGTGGTGCCTGTTGTGCATTTTTCCGCATCTCTTTTTACTGGGCCGAAGCCGACGATGCTGGCGGTACCATTCCCGCCAGGCTCACTGAACAAATATCCCCTTTTCACCGATGCATGAGCGGTACTAATCAGAAAAATCCCCGATGTATTGCCCTTGCAGGAACACCGGGCCAAAATGCCTGCTGCACGATATATGAAAATCGATCGTCCACATGCAGAGAATTCGCCATGTCTGGTGAGAACGGAGAAGTCAATGAGGCTTGCAATCGTGCAAGAGCTAAATACGGGCTAACACCGTTATAAATATACAATAATTAATTGCATTGCCCCGCCAGCTGTAATAGCGGGGCTTCGTTTTTCAGGGACAACAAAACCTGAAACTTCTTCCATTTTCCAGCAACAATGCCTCTTCTTCTGTAGCGTTCTCCGGATCTACATCATCCTGAAGTAGCGCGATATGATCACTGACTGTCCGCATCAGAATATGAAAAGCAACGTTTTTAACCTATAAAAATGGCGCTATATTTGCGCCATTTTTATCATTCAAAGCATTATCTATTTGAGCCTAAAGGGATCTCAGGATCTGGCTCATGGGTAATTCTGTTTCGTAAATCTCTGCGAATAATTTCAATAGACCAGAACCAGACTAAATGTCCAAAAATTTCAGAGACATTCTCATACCACGGAAGATCAAAGAGAGGTGGTGTAAGTCCCATGAGAGGGAATGAAATCATATGAACAAAAAGTTGCGCTAAAGCACCTGCCAGTAAGCCCTGCCAAAGTTTAATTTTCGGAAATACTTCGGCGACCACACAGTAACCAACGGCAAAAACTATCGAAAAGATTATGTGCGTTACACCAACCCAGTTAAAGACATGCCCGGCGAAGGTATAAACAGCCGAATTTGGATCTGTCAGTCCCAACCAATCCCGAAGAAAAATGTACGGAGGATTGAGAAAGTTACGGGAGCAATCAATTTGGCCTGCAGCCCTGATTAATGATTCCGGACCACACGCTGCATTAAACATATCAACCGGACTACGTGGTGGCAATGGAACTTCTGCCCCCCACTTAACAAATGCGGAAACAACGCCAGCAATCAGCCCAATGAATGCAGCAAGACCATAACGTCTGCGGTTTGGTGGAGTTTGTTCAAATATATTCATATCTACCCTGCTTGTACCATTATGTTATACACCTCTTTAGGAGTATTCATAAAACAAGGCAAATGTAAAGAACTGTATTGTTTTGTATAACCACATGGTTACCTAATCGCCAATTAATATAAGCTCCATTATTTCTCCATATTTTTATGTTAGAAGTGACAAGGAGAAATGTAATGTTTCTCTCAGAGAATATAAATCATTCCTTTTGCCCACCTTAATGGTGGGCTTTTTTATGCAAAACCTGAACGTCCTGTGGTATTCCTCAGGCATAATGATTTTCGCGATTAACCAACAACCAGACCAGCAAAGACGCCACCACAAGCACAGTAACATCCATCAGGCTTGCCACACCCCATGCGTGCGGCTCAAAGCCGCCATGGCATATTAATCCGCTTGCCATTTTCGAACAGCTGATTGGTTTGGTCCGGTGTTTCCCTGCTTGCACTTAAAAATGAGCGGATAGGAAACTCTCGAAATGGTTCGTCGATATGCTCATCTCGCACCTAATCACCTTACCGAACACGCACGGTAAATAGATTCGATCCTGAACCCATCGGTCCCAAATCTGTCCCAATCAAAAAATAAGGAAGGTATTAACGATGTGTAACCTATTGATTTAAAATGGATAATATAAACAGATTGTAAAAAGCAAGACATTGATATGTATATAAAAAAACTATTACGCAATCATTAGATACCCCCAGATTTAGTTGTAAAGCAAGCACACTTTGCATTTCGAGACAATCCAGGTAAAGACTCTTACCTCCCATTTTGTGATTTTTATACTTATGATGATAAGTTGAACGTTGGGTAGTGCTTCCAATCAGTAGAACATGTGCTTTTCAATGAAGGAACCGATGACTTTTTCGTGGATTGCAACGGAACGCGAGAAGCAGATTGTTTTACTTACCAGCCGCTTGATGCGGGTGCGGAGGGTCAAGTTGTTACGTTCAATACGTTGCGTGAAGATTTTGCCGGTCAGGTATTTCTCCTTCGGCACTTCTCTGGCGTAGCTGCCCCAGTCATCGCGGCCACCATGCCGATACAGAACGGAGTCAACAGGGCTAACAATTCCCGACAGGCCTCATCATTCCGTGGCCCGAAAGTGTAAGCCAACACACCGCCAGTTTTAGTGTTCTATGCATACCAGAGCCAGTGTTGTTGCGCCTTGTTGCCAACGAAGCTCCACAGCTCATCAAGTTCACAGATAAGGGCAACATCAGCGTGAGCTGACTGACGCAGATGTTATCCGCTGGGGCGAGAGCTTTTTAATGTCCGTATGACGGTATTGATGCTGATTTTCAGTGTTCTGGCGATATCACGGCCCCTGTGCCATTATGCGCCATTTCAACGATCAGCTCCTTAAAGCCGGGTTTTCTGGCTTCATAAGAGTAAGTGAGCTGGAAAACACGTTTACATGAACGACAACGGAAACGCTCATGCTGGGAACAACTACGACCATGTCGATAAACTTTATCGGAATTACAGCGCGGACAATGAACAGTAACGGTAGCCATGGAAAACCTTAAATACCAGTAGATTACCAGAAACTTCTATCAATTGAAGACATTACCGTTTTTGATTACAGCAAATGTTTTATTAATTACCCCACCATCGACTAAATCCGTTAGAACGTCGAATGATGCCATTCGTAAATACATTAAAAAGACTGTTGTAATCAACGAAGATGGAAAACAGTGTGTTAAAACTAATCTGAACTTCAGAAAAACAGATGATGGTATGGTGATATATATATCCGCTCTGAACCGCCACGCAATTTAAAATAAAAATCAACAAATATCGTCGATATCCATATATACCATTTTTCTGTAGTTGTATTAGCGTCGCATATTTTATGACTTTAAGTCATAAGTCAAAACACCTGAGAAAAAGCAAACAACATTTTCATTACCACCAACGAAAACCACAGACAAAGAATGCGTGCAACTACAAAATATTGTAGTTTTAAGCAAAAATAAATGTGACATATATCACATTTATAATTATATAGCTAATTAATAATTAGCGCGCAATTCAACAATACTTTCGTTTGAAATTGTCTATGGTTATTAATGTAACTTTGGAATATACGTTCCGGAATCATTTACTATGAATAAAATATACGCTCTAAAATATTGTTATATTACTAACACAGTAAAGGTTGTCTCTGAACTAGCCCGAAGGGTATGTAAAGGGAGTACCCGCAGAGGAAAAAGACTTTCAGTACTTACCTCTCTGGCACTATCTGCATTACTCCCAACCGTTGCTGGTGCATCAACGGTTGGTGGCAACAATCCTTACCAGACATACCGCGACTTTGCAGAAAACAAAGGGCAGTTTCAGGCTGGCGCAACAAACATTCCTATTTTTAATAATAAAGGGGAATTAGTAGGACATCTTGATAAAGCGCCCATGGTTGATTTTAGCAGTGTGAATGTAAGCTCAAATCCCGGCGTTGCAACATTAATTAACCCGCAATATATAGCCAGTGTAAAACATAATAAAGGATATCAGAGCGTCAGCTTCGGTGATGGTCAGAACAGTTACCATATTGTGGATCGTAATGAACACAGTTCATCTGATCTCCACACACCAAGACTTGATAAGCTCGTAACTGAGGTTGCTCCGGCTACCGTAACCAGCTCATCAACAGCTGATATATTGAACCCTTCAAAATACTCGGCATTCTACAGGGCTGGTTCGGGAAGTCAGTATATTCAGGATAGTCAGGGTAAGCGACATTGGGTAACAGGTGGGTATGGTTATCTGACAGGAGGAATACTCCCGACATCATTCTTTTATCACGGCTCAGACGGCATTCAGCTGTATATGGGGGGCAACATACATGATCATAGCATCCTGCCCTCTTTTGGAGAGGCCGGCGACAGTGGTTCTCCATTATTTGGCTGGAATACGGCCAAAGGGCAGTGGGAACTGGTCGGTGTTTACTCGGGAGTAGGAGGGGGGACCAATTTGATATATTCTCTTATTCCTCAGAGTTTTCTCTCACAGATCTATTCAGAGGATAATGACGCTCCCGTCTTTTTTAATGCCTCATCCGGCGCCCCCCTGCAATGGAAATTTGACAGCAGCACCGGCACTGGCTCTCTGAAACAGGGTTCCGATGAATATGCCATGCACGGGCAAAAAGGTTCTGACCTGAACGCAGGTAAAAATCTGACATTCCTGGGACATAATGGTCAGATTGACCTGGAAAACTCTGTCACGCAGGGTGCCGGTTCACTGACATTTACTGATGACTACACTGTCACCACTTCAAACGGAAGTACCTGGACCGGGGCCGGTATTATTGTGGACAAGGATGCCTCCGTAAACTGGCAGGTTAATGGTGTGAAAGGTGACAACCTGCATAAAATCGGCGAAGGAACCCTGGTTGTACAGGGAACCGGTGTTAATGAGGGCGGCCTGAAAGTCGGGGATGGGACCGTTGTCCTCAATCAGCAGGCTGACAGTTCAGGACACGTTCAGGCATTCAGTAGCGTGAATATTGCCAGCGGCCGCCCGACAGTCGTGCTGGCAGACAACCAGCAGGTTAATCCGGACAATATATCCTGGGGCTACCGGGGGGGGGTTCTGGATGTTAACGGGAATGACCTGACATTTCATAAGCTGAATGCCGCCGATTATGGCGCAACTCTCGGTAACAGCAGTGATAAAACGGCTAATATCACTCTGGATTATCAGACGCGTCCGGCAGACGTAAAAGTTAATGAATGGTCATCATCAAACAGGGGAACAGTAGGTTCATTATATATTTATAATAATCCCTATACTCATACCGTCGATTATTTTATCCTGAAAACAAGTAGTTATGGCTGGTTCCCTACCGGTCAGGTCAGTAACGAGCACTGGGAATATGTCGGACATGACCAGAACAGTGCACAGGCACTGCTTGCAAACAGAATTAATAATAAAGGGTATCTGTATCATGGCAAGTTGCTGGGAAATATTAATTTCTCAAATAAAGCAACCCCGGGTACAACCGGCGCATTGGTTATGGACGGCTCAGCGAATATGTCCGGTACATTTACTCAGGAAAACGGTCGTCTGACCATTCAGGGCCACCCGGTTATCCATGCTTCAACGTCTCAGAGTATTGCAAATACAGTCTCGTCTCTGGGCGACAATTCCGTTCTGACACAGCCCACCTCATTTACACAGGATGACTGGGAGAACAGGACGTTCAGCTTTGGTTCGCTCGTGTTAAAAGATACAGACTTTGGTCTGGGCCGCAATGCCACACTGAACACAACCATCCAGGCAGATAACTCCAGCGTCACGCTGGGCGACAGTCGGGTATTTATCGACAAAAAAGATGGCCAGGGAACAGCATTTACCCTTGAAGAAGGCACATCTGTTGCAACTAAAGATGCAGATAAAAGCGTCTTCAACGGCACCGTCAACCTGGATAATCAGTCAGTGCTGAATATCAATGAGATATTCAATGGCGGAATACAGGCGAACAACAGTACCGTGAATATCTCCTCAGACAGTGCCGTTCTGGAGAACTCAACGCTGACCAGTACCGCCCTGAATCTGAACAAGGGAGCAAATGTTCTGGCCAGTCAGAGTTTTGTTTCTGACGGTCCGGTGAATATTTCTGATGCCACCCTGAGTCTGAACAGCCGTCCTGATGAGGTATCTCACACACTTTTACCTGTATACGATTATGCCGGTTCATGGAACCTGAAGGGAGACGATGCCCGCCTGAACGTGGGGCCGTACAGTATGTTGTCAGGTAATATCAATGTTCAGGATAAAGGGACTGTCACCCTCGGAGGGGAAGGGGAACTGAGTCCTGACCTGACTCTTCAGAATCAGATGTTGTACAGCCTGTTTAACGGGTACCGCAATACCTGGAGCGGGAGCCTGAATGCACCGGATGCCACCGTCAGCATGACAGACACCCAGTGGTCGATGAACGGAAACTCCACGGCAGGAAATATGAAACTTAACCGGACAATAGTCGGTTTTAACGGGGGAACATCATCGTTCACGACACTGACAACAGATAATCTGGACGCGGTTCAGTCAGCATTTGTCATGCGTACAGACCTTAACAAGGCAGACAAACTGGTGATAAACAAGTCGGCAACAGGTCATGACAACAGCATCTGGGTTAACTTCCTGAAAAAACCCTCTGACAAGGACACGCTTGATATTCCACTGGTCAGCGCACCTGAAGCGACAGCTGATAATCTGTTCAGGGCATCAACACGGGTTGTGGGATTCAGTGATGTCACCCCCACCCTTAGTGTCAGAAAAGAGGACGGGAAAAAAGAGTGGGTCCTCGATGGTTACCAGGTTGCACGTAACGACGGCCAGGGTAAGGCTGCCGCCACATTCATGCACATCAGCTATAACAACTTCATCACTGAAGTTAACAACCTGAACAAACGCATGGGCGATTTGAGGGATATTAACGGCGAAGCCGGTACGTGGGTGCGTCTGCTGAACGGTTCCGGCTCTGCTGATGGCGGTTTCACTGACCACTATACCCTGCTGCAGATGGGGGCTGACCGTAAGCACGAACTGGGAAGTATGGACCTGTTTACCGGCGTGATGGCCACCTACACTGACACAGATGCGTCAGCAGGCCTGTACAGCGGTAAAACAAAATCATGGGGTGGTGGTTTCTATGCCAGTGGTCTGTTCCGGTCCGGCGCTTACTTTGATTTGATTGCCAAATATATTCACAATGAAAACAAATATGACCTGAACTTTGCCGGAGCTGGTAAACAGAACTTCCGCAGCCATTCACTGTATGCAGGTGCAGAAGTCGGATACCGTTATCATCTGACAGATACGACGTTTGTTGAACCTCAGGCGGAACTGGTCTGGGGAAGACTGCAGGGCCAAACATTTAACTGGAACGACAGTGGAATGGATGTCTCAATGCGTCGTAACAGCGTTAATCCTCTGGTAGGCAGAACCGGCGTTGTTTCCGGTAAAACCTTCAGTGGTAAGGACTGGAGTCTGACAGCCCGTGCCGGCCTGCATTATGAGTTCGATCTGACGGACAGTGCTGACGTTCACCTGAAGGATGCAGCGGGAGAACATCAGATTAATGGCAGAAAAGACGGTCGTATGCTTTACGGTGTGGGGTTAAATGCCCGGTTTGGCGACAATACGCGTCTGGGGCTGGAAGTTGAACGCTCTGCATTCGGTAAATACAACACAGATGATGCGATAAACGCTAATATTCGTTATTCATTCTGATGCTGTGCAGCAAAGGGACTATTGCTTTGTCCCTTTGCTGCGATTATCTGATTACGGTACAGGCTGGAACTTAGATTTTCCGGCGTTCACGATACTTCATGTAACACTCAGGTTGAGTAATCTTCATGAGTTTTCTTTTGCCGTGTGGTGGAATTATGAATAATATAGATTTATTAAAAACTATAACAAACTACAAAAAAATCAAAAATCCGGCATACCCGGCTCAGGAGAGTCTGTTAATACACTTATATATTAGAGTAAATGACAAAATCCAGAGTATTATAGAAAATGAATTGAGCGAGTATAGAATAAACACCTCAACATTTATGGTGTTAGTTTCATTATATATGTCTGATGATTATTGTCAGTCCCCTTCTGATATTTACAAGGAGTTACAATTCTCCAAAACAAACATCACACACATCATAGACAAATTAGAAAAAAAGAATATTGCCAAAAGAATTAATAATAAAAACGATCGTCGAAGCAAAAGTATTTGCTTAACCCCTGACGGAGTTACACTTGCTCAAAAACTAATAAACACTCAAAATGTAATGCTAAAGAAAATCTGGAGCGGGCTATCAGATGATGAAATGAAAACATTTGAACTCGCCAACAAAAAATTATTATCAAACCTTAATGTTAATTGATGTTAAAACATACTAGCAGTCATCTTCTTACAATGTATTCTTCTGGAGAGAATAACTACCAGAATATATAAAGACATTAATCACACTCTCATTTAATTACAATGAGCATAAGAGCCACCAATGTTTATGCTGGTTAGGCTTTATATAGGAAACAATAAAAAAACGTCATTAAACAAAGCGTTTTTAATGGCGTTGTTATTTAAAAGAAAGATATCAAATATAGATTAACCCCCATCGAATAAAGATGTTGTCTAATCATACCTGAAGGTATTTATCACTAGAATTTTATTTGTATAAATGGACATATACCATTGGAAGATTTAGAAAAGCATGTCCAGGAGTTTAAGGACAAATCTCATACTGATTATCGGAAGCTTTTATCATTATATGATTACCAAGCATACAATGTATAATTATATACACTATTATTGTGATTATAATTTGTTACTGTGCCACTCAAGGGCAATATCTTTGAAGGTGTTGTTTAACTGCGTTTCCCGGGCAATCTTTTCCTCTCGCTTCACTTCCATCAGATCGATTCCCCCAGAGATACCTCTTTTAGCTTCTTCAAGTTTTGCAGGAGCATCAGCTAAGGTGACCTCAGGATACACACCTAGTGCTAACAGCTTCTCTTTACCAGCTACACGATACTTGAGACGCCAATATTCTCCTCCACCAGGTTTTACCAGGAGGTACAGACCACCACCATCAGCCAACTTGTAAGCCTTCTCTTTTGGCTTGGCAGTGTCTATTTGACGGGCATTGAGTTTCACTTGGGGGTATCTCCACTAAACTGAACAGCAAATCCCCTCAATTGCTTGTAGAGTTTGGGGTACTTAAATAGACGTCAAAAGACTAAAAGGGGCATTAATATACTGATTATAAGAGGTTTTTAAATACTTGAGTAGACTTGGGGAGACGTTAGAATGGTGCCGATAATAGGAGTCGAACCTACGACCTTCGCATTACGAATGCGCTGCTCTACCAACTGAGCTATATCGGCCCTGAAAGGACATGTTCACGAACGTGAATCACGGTGGACAAGGTTAAAACTAACCGGGCGATGCGTCAATGGCCTTGTGAATCAAATGGCTACTTTTGCATCACCCGGTTTTATTTACGCACGAATGGTGTAATCACCAATGCCGATCCACTTATAAGTGGTCAGTGCTTCCAGCCCCATTGGGCCGCGCGCGTGGAGTTTTTGTGTGCTTACCGCAACTTCCGCCCCCAGTCCAAACTGGCCGCCGTCGGTAAAACGCGTAGAGGCGTTAACGTAAACAGCGGAGGAATCCACTTCGTTAACAAAACGCTGGGCGTTGCGCATATCGCGGGTCAGGATCGCATCGGAGTGTTGCGTGCCGTGTTCACGAATATGGGCGATGGCATCGTCAAGATCGCTAACGATTTTGACGTTCAAATCTAATGACAGAAACTCATCGTCATACTCTTCGGCTTTAACCGCCACCACCTTCGCGGGGCCTGTCTGCAACTGCGCCAGCGCAGCAGCATCTGCGTGTAACGTCACGCCGCTTTCCGCCATTTGCTTGCTTAATGCGGGCAGGAAGCTATCGGCGATGTTTTTATTTACCAGCAAGGTTTCTACCGTATTACATGTGCTTGGTCGCTGAGTTTTCGCGTTGACGATCACTTTTAATACTTCAGCGATCTCTGCGCTTTCATCAACGTAAATATGGCATACGCCTATACCGCCTGTGATCACCGGGATTGTCGACTGCTCGCGGCACAGTTTATGCAAACCAGCCCCACCGCGCGGGATCAGCATGTCGATGTATTTATCCATACGCAGCATTTCACTGACCAGCGCACGGTCAGGATTATCAATTGCCTGCACGGCACCCGCCGGTAAGCCGCAGGATTTCAGGGCGTCCTGAATCACCGCTACCGTTGCAGCGTTAGTGCGACAGGTTTCTTTGCCGCCGCGCAGGATCACCGCGTTACCGGTTTTCAGGCACAGGGAAGCAACATCAACCGTCACGTTCGGGCGCGCTTCATAAATCACGCCAATCACCCCCAGCGGCACGCGACGGCGCTCCAGACGCAGGCCGCTGTCCAGTACGCCGCCATCGATTACCTGCCCCACCGGATCGGCGAGATTGCACACCTGGCGCACATCGTCGGCAATGCCTTTCAGCCGTGCGGGCGTCAGTGCCAGACGGTCAAGCATCGCTTCGCTAAGGCCATTGGCACGCGCGTCTGCAACATCCTGCGCGTTAGCGTTGAGGATACTTTCGCTTTGTGCTTCCAGTTCATCGGCGATTTTTTCCAGCACACGATTTTTTTCGCGGCTGGAGAGTTGCGCTAATTTATACGAGGCTTGCTTCGCGGCAATGCCCATTTGTTCCAGCATCGGCCAGCTCCTTAACGGGTAATCATGTCATCACGGTGAACGGCAACCGGGCCGTATTCATATCCCAGTATTGCATCAATTTCTTGCGAGTGGTGTCCGGCAATACGGCGTAATGCATCGCTGTTGTAACGACTGACGCCGTGGGCGATATCGCGACCTTCGAGGTTGCAAATACGGATGACTTCACCACGCGAGAAATTGCCAGTCACGCTTTTAATGCCTTTCGGCAACAGGGAGCTGCCGCGTTCCAGAATGGCGGCAGTTGCCCCTTCATCTACCGTGATTTCACCCGCAGGCGGCGCACCGAAAATCCAGCGTTTACGGTTTTCAAGCGGAGTCGCCTGGGCATGGAACAGCGTACCGACGGAAATGCCTTCCATCACATCACCAATAACGCCCGGCTTGCTGCCCGCGGCAATAATGGTGTCGATACCCGCACGGCAAGCCACGTCAGCGGCCTGCAATTTGGTGCTCATACCGCCAGTTCCGAGGCCTGAAACGCTATCACCGGCAATCGCGCGCAGTGCGTCATCAATGCCGTACACATCTTTAATCAGTTCTGCCTGCGGATTGCTGCGCGGGTCAGCGGTATACAAACCTTTTTGATCGGTCAGCAGCAACAGTTTATCGGCACCCGCCAGAATCGCCGCCAGCGCAGAAAGGTTATCGTTATCACCGACCTTAATCTCTGCAGTAGCGACAGCATCGTTCTCATTAATTACCGGAACGATATTGTTATCGAGCAACGCACGCAGGGTATCGCGGGCGTTCAGGAAGCGTTCACGATCTTCCATATCAGCACGGGTCAGCAACATCTGCCCGACATGAATGCCGTAAATTGAAAACAGCTGTTCCCACAGTTGAATCAGTCGACTCTGCCCTACCGCCGCCAGCAGCTGTTTTGAAGCGATAGTCGCTGGCAATTCCGGGTACCCCAGGTGCTCACGTCCGGCGGCAATCGCACCCGACGTCACAATAACAATCCGATGCCCGGCGGCATGTAACTGCGCGCACTGGCGAACAAGTTCAACGATATGGGCACGGTTCAGGCGGCGCGATCCGCCTGTTAGCACACTGGTGCCGAGTTTTACCACCAGCGTCTGGCTGTCACTCATGATTCTCTGCCATTCAATTTTAGGAAAAAATGATATCAAACGAACGTTTTAGCAGGACTGTCGTCGGTTGCCAACCATCTGCGAGCAAAGCATGGCGTTTTGTTGCGCGGGATCAGCAAGCGTAGCGGCAGTTGTTTACGCTTTTATTACAGATTTAATAAATTACCACATTTTAAGAATATTATTAATCTGTAATATATCTTTAACAATCTCAGGTTAAAAACTTTCCTGTTTTCAACGGGACTCTCCCGCTGAATATTCGCGCGTTAATTAAAATCAGGAATGAAAATGAAAAAGAGCACTCTGGCATTAGTGGTGATGGGCATTGTGGCATCTGTATCCGTACAGGCCGCAGAAATATATAACAAAGACGGTAATAAACTGGATGTCTATGGCAAAGTTAAAGCCATGCATTATATGAGTGATAATGACAGTAAAGATGGCGACCAGAGTTATATCCGTTTTGGTTTTAAAGGCGAAACACAAATTAACGATCAACTGACTGGTTATGGTCGTTGGGAAGCTGAGTTTGCCGGTAATAAAGCGGAGAGTGATACTGCACAGCAAAAAACGCGTCTCGCTTTTGCCGGGTTGAAATATAAAGATTTGGGTTCTTTCGATTATGGTCGTAACCTGGGCGCGTTGTATGACGTGGAAGCCTGGACCGATATGTTCCCGGAATTTGGTGGCGACTCCTCGGCGCAGACCGACAACTTTATGACCAAACGCGCCAGCGGTCTGGCGACGTATCGGAACACCGACTTCTTCGGCGTTATCGATGGCCTGAACTTAACCCTGCAATATCAAGGGAAAAACGAAAACCGCGACGTTAAAAAGCAAAACGGCGATGGCTTCGGCACGTCATTGACATATGACTTTGGTGGCAGCGATTTCGCCATCAGTGGAGCCTATACCAACTCTGATCGTACCAACGAGCAGAACCTGCAAAGCCGTGGCACAGGCAAGCGTGCAGAAGCATGGGCAACAGGTCTGAAATACGATGCCAATAATATTTATCTGGCAACTTTCTATTCTGAAACACGTAAAATGACGCCAATCTCTGGCGGCTTTGCCAATAAGACGCAGAACTTTGAAGCGGTCGCTCAATACCAGTTTGACTTTGGTCTGCGTCCATCGCTGGGTTATGTCTTATCGAAAGGGAAAGATATTGAGGGCATCGGTGATGAAGATCTGGTCAATTATGTCGATGTTGGTGCTACGTATTATTTCAACAAAAATATGTCAGCGTTTGTTGATTATAAAATCAACCAACTGGATAGCGATAACAAATTGAATATTAATAATGATGATATTGTCGCGGTTGGCATGACCTATCAGTTTTAATGGATATTGCCGGATGTGATGCATCCGGCACATTTCATTCACGCCGTTAACTTCACCGGTTCATCACGAAAATCATCTGCCGGTTCCAGCTTCAGATTCAGCGTCGCCAGCAGCTCACGCAGCTTCTCGTGAAATTCACGCAGGGTGTGCTCCAATCGTTCAACCACTTCGGCATCTTTTATCCGAACACTCGTCCAGTCGCCTGCTTTATCGAACAGACCAAACTGGTAACTGTAGGTAAAACGGGATTCCTGCGCTTCCAGTTCCATCCACCAGCCCCAGAACTCACGCACTTCCGGTGCCGGTTTCACGTTGACGCATACAGCCAGACAATCGAAAAAGAATCGATTATCTTCGCACTTACCTTCACGAATATACGGGCCTAGTGCGGTAAATTTTTTGATCAATCTGCTCTTCGGGTGTCCACTCGGTAACGTCATTGCAATCTCCTGTTGTGATGCAACTGTTTTACCAAATTGGTAAAATTTAGCAAATTTTTAACACAACCGTTTTTCGATCCAGTCTGTGATTTCCTGAAGGCCTTTGTCAAAATTCCGATACACCGGGTTAAATGGGATCTCTAATAATTTACCGTCAGCAGATGACGACGTGATTAAGCGTGAGTCCTCTTCCGGGCTGAACGGATCGTTCTTCCAGTAGCCTGATAACATTGGCGTTGGGCAGCGACGTCCCAGCAATCCTTGCACTTTTAATGAATAGCGATTCAACTCCACTCGCAACGCTTCATCGGAAGCATCATGCATCCCTAAACGACTGGCCAGAACGTCAAGATACATTTCCGGCACCTGTTGCTGGCACTTAAAATCACTCAACAGGGTATGAACTACCGGACCAAGACAGGCAACCACTTTCAGACGCGGCGATTCAAGGTATGCCAGACGCACGGCAACGTTAGCGCCGAAACGGAAACCAAAGGCCGCGACGCGAGTGTGATCCACCCACGGTACGTTAGGCAGCGCCTTTAAAACGTGCTGATGCAACAGGCTGGAGTCCTGGGTGAGCTTCCATTTTGAAGAAAAGCCCACCGACGGCATATCAATAGTCAGCATAGCAATGCCGCGCGGCGCAAAATAACGTTCATACAGGCTGTAATAGTCCGTCTGCATCGCATCCAGACCACCACACATTAATACTGTCGGGAACGGGCCATCGCCTTTCGGCATATGCAAAAAGCCGGTGATGGGCGCACCGCCGGGTACGGTAAACTCCATCTGCCGCATCGTGCCCGGCAGACGCTGAGCGGCCTCTTCATAGGCGCGGTTTGACAAAGCCTGCGCTTGCTCGGCCAGGTCATCTCCTTTCAGATGAGGATAGGCAGCAATGTTGTACAACGTAGCCGCATGCAGCCAGTGTCGACCGCTGAGTTGCGGATCTTCTTCCGCACAGGCTTTTTGTTGCCACACCATCG
This sequence comes from Escherichia sp. E.sYA108, assembly GCF_011754335.1. Classification (NCBI taxonomy): domain Bacteria; kingdom Pseudomonadati; phylum Pseudomonadota; class Gammaproteobacteria; order Enterobacterales; family Enterobacteriaceae; genus Escherichia; species Escherichia sp. E.sYA108. The sequence continues at coordinate 3,928,843 of NZ_JAAQVZ010000001.1, forward strand.
CCTGGGTAGCCCACTCATAAATCCAGTTGCCGCCGCGGTAGCCAATCACCGTATCGTATAAATCATCGTCGGTACGTTCGGCATCGCTCATCACAATACGCGCCTGGACGTCGAGGATTTCACGGGGGTCAATGCCGCGCCAGATCCACATCAGACGGTTAATCATGCGATACCAGTGAGGGATGGTTTTACCATCAAGGGCCGACTGCACAGGCGGTTGTGCGCCGTGACTAAAGCGGCGGACTAGCGTCGAGGTTTCAGGATGTTTAAAGCGGGGTTTGAACAGGGTTTCGCTCAGGTTTGCCTGTGTCATGGATGCAGCCTCCAGAATACTTACTGGAAACTATTGTAACCCGCCTGAAGTTAAAAAGAACAACGCCCGGCAGTGCCAGGCGTTGAAAAGATTAGCGACCGGAGATTGGCGGGACGAATACGACGCCCATATCCCACGGCTGTTCGATCCAGGTATTTTGCGGGATATCAACAACATAATCATCAACCAGCGGACGACCAGCCGGTTTTGCGAAGATGGTGACAAAGTGCGCTTTTGGATACATTTCACGAATCGCAACCGCAGTACCACCGGTATCTACCAGGTCATCAATAACGATGAAGCCTTCGCCATCGCCTTCTGCGCGTTTCAGCACTTTAAGCTCGCGCTGGTTGTCGTGATCGTAGCTGGAAATACAAACGGTATCGACATGACGAATACCCAGTTCACGCGCCAGTAACGCACCCGGTACCAGACCGCCACGGCTTACGGCAATAATGCCTTTCCATTGTTCAGAAGGCATCAGTCGGCTTGCGAGTTTACGTGCATGGATCTGCAACATGTCCCAGGTGACGATGTATTTTTCGCTCATGTGAAGTGTCCCAGCCTGTTTATCTACGGCTTAAAAAGTGTTCGAGGGGAAAATAGGTTGCGCGAGATTATAGAGATCTGGCGCACTAAAAACCAGTATTTCACATGAGTCCGCGTCTTTTTACGCACTGCCTCTCCCTGACGCGGGATAAAGTGGTATTCTCAAACATATCTCGCAAGCCTGTCTTGTGTTGACAACATTTTCTGCTAACCCTGTGACCTGCAATACTGTTTTGCGGGTGATCGACAAGGAGACTTAACGTGTCTGAACTGTCTCAATTATCTCCACAGCCGCTGTGGGATATTTTTGCCAAAATCTGTTCTATTCCTCACCCGTCCTATCATGAAGAGCAACTCGCTGAATACATTGTTGGTTGGGCAAAAGAGAAAGGTTTCCATGTCGAACGCGATCAGGTAGGTAATATCCTGATTCGTAAACCTGCTACCGCAGGTATGGAAAATCGTAAACCGGTCGTCTTGCAGGCCCACCTCGATATGGTGCCGCAAAAAAACAACGACACCGTGCATGACTTCACTAAAGATCCTATCCAGCCTTATATTGATGGCGAATGGGTTAAAGCACGCGGCACCACGCTGGGTGCGGATAACGGCATTGGTATGGCCTCTGCACTGGCGGTTCTGGCTGACGAAAACGTGGTTCACGGCCCGCTGGAAGTGCTGCTGACCATGACCGAAGAAGCCGGTATGGACGGTGCTTTTGGCTTACAGAGCAACTGGTTGCAGGCTGATATTCTGATTAACACCGACTCCGAAGAAGAAGGTGAAATCTACATGGGTTGTGCGGGAGGTATCGACTTCACCTCCAACCTGCATTTAGATCGTGAAGCGGTTCCAGCTGGTTTTGAAACCTTCAAGTTAACCTTAAAAGGTCTGAAAGGCGGTCACTCCGGCGGTGAAATCCACGTTGGCCTGGGTAATGCCAACAAACTGCTGGTGCGCTTCCTGGCGGGTCATGCAGAAGAACTGGACCTGCGCCTTATTGATTTCAACGGCGGCACACTGCGTAACGCCATCCCGCGTGAAGCCTTTGCGACCATTGCTGTCGCAGCTGATAAAGTCGACGCCCTGAAATCTCTGGTGGATACCTATCAGGAGATCCTGAAAAACGAACTGGCAGAAAAAGAGAAGAATCTGGCATTGCTGCTGGACTCCGTAGCGAACGACAAAGCTGCATTAACGGCGACATCTCGCGATACCTTTATTCGTCTGCTGAACGCAACCCCGAACGGTGTGATCCGCAACTCCGACGTGGCAAAAGGTGTGGTCGAAACCTCCCTGAACGTCGGTGTGGTGACCATGACCGACAATAACGTAGAAATTCACTGCCTGATCCGTTCTCTGATCGACAGCGGTAAAGACTACGTAGTGAGCATGCTGGATTCACTGGGTAAACTGGCAGGTGCGAAAACAGAAGCAAAAGGCGCATATCCTGGCTGGCAGCCGGACGCTAACTCTCCGGTAATGCATCTGGTACGTGAAACCTATCAGCGTCTGTTCAACAAGACGCCGAACATCCAGATTATCCACGCGGGCCTGGAATGTGGTCTGTTCAAAAAACCGTATCCGGAAATGGACATGGTGTCTATCGGGCCAACCATCACCGGTCCACACTCTCCGGATGAGCAAGTTCATATCGAAAGCGTTGGCCATTACTGGACACTGCTGACTGAACTGCTGAAAGAAATTCCGGCGAAGTAATTATTTGATTTGCTGCCGGATGGCGTTTAATCGCCTTCCGGCAGTTTCATCCTTCATTACCCTTCGATAAAGGCCATCCCTGTAAACGTTCGTCGCGGGTTGCCACGTTCAATCTGGTGATGGAACATTCGCCGCTGCGATTTCAGCGCCGCGCTATTTTCCTGTTGCTGTTGTTCCAGCTTCCAGGCAATCAGTAATCGCGCCAGCCGTTTGTTAGCATGCTGACTGCGCTCTGACTGAACCTTCACGCTAATACCGGATGCCAGATGCGTGGCGCGTACCGCCGAGTCGGTTTTATTGACATGTTGACCGCCCGGCCCCGACGAACGCAGCGTCTCATAACGGATTGCATCCGATTGTTCCTGCTCATCAGCGGTAAAACGCCCAATGCCCAGAAACCAGTTTTTGCGCCCATGATGAGGCCGATACGGACTCGGACAAATCCACTGAATAGTGCCGCACCAGCTTTCGCTTAGAGCCCATGCGTTATCGCCATCCAGAGAAATCAGCGCCGAACGCAGTGTGTCAGAGTAGCGACCCGTTTCTGTTTCCAGCACCGTTACCGCGACGTCCTGTCGGGTAGCTTCTTTAATCAGCCTGTCCAGTGCTTTTCTCACTGCGAGACAACATTCTTCCGGCCCCTGAGCAGAGGAGAGTTGTAGCAAGATCATCCTTTTTTCCCTCCACTGTTTTTGAGCGTCAGCACCGGGCGCAGTCGCGCGACAGGAATAATTAACCCAGCCAGCACCAGACATTGCACCACGCTTTCAGCCGATTTATAGGCTTGTGGCGCTTCTTCAAAGATGAGTTGTTTATCGCGACAAATTACCCGACTGCCAAGTTCAGTCCGCGAGAGTTGCGTCGCCGTGTATTTCGCTGCCAGACGCCCTTTACACTCGGTGCGCCCCCATTTACGCCCCGCCCCATGCGCCAGCGAGTGGAGCGTTTTTTCGTTCGCAACAGGTTTAACCAGCCAGGAGTAATCGCCGCGTGAACCGGGAATAATCACCAGACCGTTGTCATCCGGCGTGGCGCCTTTACGATGCAACCAGCCCTGTTGATCGCCGATTTGGCACGCGCTAACAAAGTTATGCGCCACATCCAGAACCGGACTTCCGGTGGCCTTAACTTGTTGCATTATGCGCAAAGCGATCAGCTGGCGATTAATACGCGCAAACGCCAGCGCATCGTCATGTTCCGCAATATACCGTAGCGCGTCGTCACTGCCTTCAGGCAAACCATGATGCGAAAACGAGGCAATATGCCGCTGTAAAATAGACTGCCCCAATCCCCTCGAGCCGCTATGAACCAGCAGTTGCAGATGCTGCGCATCCAGACCAGCCAGTGCAAACAGTTCCGCGTCGATAATTTGATCAATCTGTTGCAGTTCTACGAAGTGGTTACCGCCACCGATGGAGCCAAGCGAGTTGCGCCACGGATGCTGTGCAAATGCTGACGGCAGGTTTTCCTCCAGCCAGCTTTCTTCAGCAACGTCATCCAGATCTGATAATCGCTTTTCAAACTTATCGGCGTTGTATTTGCGAGCGAGAATATCTGTTTGCCATAGCGCCATGCCGCAGCCGATATCATTGCCGACCAGTGCCGGGTAAAAACGACCAACAGAGAAGAACGCTGCGCCAATCGGGTAGCCGCGTCCGGGATGTAAATCTGGCATCCCCACAACGCGCTGCATGTTGGGTAAATTTGCCGTGGTGTGTAATTGTTGGATCGCTAAACTCTCGATCCACAGGTCATCAGATGCGATGGTAAATACCGCATCGGATAAGGGACGAATATATTTGCCCATGTACCATTCCATTTATGAATAAAAATCAGGAAATGGCAGACGAATCCAGGGCAAGAAAAAAGAATTAATCCTGGAAAGGTCTGCAAAGAGTCATTGATAAAGGATTTGTCATGATTTACCTCCTTGCAGTTTGTGGAATAAGAAAACGCGCACATACTAGACGGGCGTTATTTTCATTGCAAGCTGGATTTAATGTTGCGGTTTATATCGCATATAAAAATTAGTAAACCACGTTCCCCGGCATTCAACGCGCTGCTGCTTAACTGTCTGAAAACCATAACGTTCAAAAAAGGGTTTTGCGGTTATGCTGGCGTCCACCGTAAGTTCGGATTCAGACTTAATCAATGGTTTTAACAAAGCGCTGGCAACTCCGCGTCGGGTGTATTCCGGTTCAACAAATAACATATCGATATAATGTCCAATGCGGGTAATAAAACCAACCGGTTGTGCATTAATAACTGCAACCCGCACTTGTGATTTCGCGAGTTTCTCCTTCCAGCGAGATTCGTCAATCTGCGCCCAGGCGGCAATTTGCTGTGGAGAATAGTGCTGACTCGCCGTCATCGTAACAGCTCGAAGGAAAATAGCGCATAGTTGCTGAAAATCACCAGGCTGATAGTTTCTTATTTGTATGTTATTCATAATCCCAGCACCAGTTGTCTTTCCATTTGAGGGTCAAGCAACGTCACATGCAGCCCCACCAGTCGCACACCGCGCCCGCCGCGACGTTCATCCCAGGTTTTACGCGCGGTGGCGATTAGATCAGCTTTATTCAGCCGCGGCCAGACGTGCTCCTGAGTAGTTTGCTGAAAATCGTCGAACTTTAATTTCACCCCCTGGCGAGCAATCAGTAAATCAGGTTTTACCTTTGCCAGACGGCGTTCAAGTTCAGGATACAGCCGCTCAATAATCGCTTCACATTCAGACCAGTGATGAATATCTTCCGCCATCGTGCGTTCCACGCCGACGGATTTTCGCAACCGTTCACTGTTAACGTCGCGCTCGTCAATCCCCTGACTACGCTCCCACAAAATGCGGCCAAATTTGCCAAAGCGTTTAAGCAGAATCACCAGATCACACTTTTGCACATCACCGCAGGTCCGCAGCCCCATCGCTTCCAGTTTTGCCGCCGAGACTTTGCCGACGCCGGGAATTTTTGCCAGCGGTAAGGTTTGCAGAAATGCCGGAACTTCTGCCGGCGTAATCACAAACTGACCGTTGGGTTTATTCATGTCGGAAGCAATTTTGGCGAGAAACTTGACCGGCGCAACGCCCGCAGACGCCGTCAGTTGCAGCTCGTTGAAGATCGTCTGGCGGATTTCCTGGGCGATGAGGGTCGCAGAACCGTGGCAATGGACGCTATCGGTGACATCGAGATAGGCTTCATCCAGTGATAACGGTTCAATGCGCGAGGTATAGCGCGAGAAAATTTCGCGGATATGATTTGAGGCTTCTTTGTAGGCGTCAAAGCGCCCTGGAAGCAAGGTGAGATGCGGGCATAATTTGAGCGCCATCCCTGTCGGCATAGCGCTACGTACGCCAAATTTACGCGCGGGATAATTGGCGGTGCTGATCACCCCCCGTCGTTCGCGGCTGCCGCCAATAGCAATAGGGATATCGCGCAGGGCGGGATTATCGCGCATCTCCACCGCTGCGAAAAAGCAGTCCATATCCACATGAATGATTTTACGCATTGCTCACCTCTCAACACTGGTAAAGTATACAGTAATTTCAGGGGTTGAGAAATGCGTAAAGATTCAGCATTTAACGCGCTCGCTGCGAAAGCACCTGCTGCTTATCCAGCTTTTGCACCAGCGGCTGCACCACTTTATCCCCATGCTGACCAAAGTATTGATACAGCGTATCGGACGCACTTTTGGTCAGCACCATAATCTCAATGCGCCGGTTGCCCGCGCTTTGCGGATTTTTGGCATCCAGCAACATCTGGTCCGCCATTGCGCTTACCTGCATCACTTTATCTTCCGGCATTCCGGCCTCTTCCAGCACCCGACGAGCCGAAAGCGCGCGATCGCCCGAAAGGTTCCAGTTGTTGTAGATATTGTTTTTGTAGGCCATCGCATCGGTATGCCCGGTAATAATAATTTTGTTATCGAGAGAGTCGAACACCGGCGCAAGCTCCACCAGCAGCGTTTTAAAGAACGGCATAATCTTCGCGCTGCCGCGTTCAAACATATTGCGGTTCTGGTCGTCTTTAATCAGCACGCGTAATCCCTGGGGAACAATCTCCATCTCCAGATTCGCTTCCATATGCGCATCACGGGCGATGGTATTGATACTGGTTGCCAGCTCGCCAAGCTCGGTGGCGGATTTCTTCTTCAGCAGCGCCGTTTTCTCGTTGACGTCGCGCGCTTTTTTCTCCGTCTCTTCCGGCACCGCCACGGTGGCAGGTTTTGGCGGATGAGACGGGCTGATTTTATTTAACGGCGACAGCCCGCCACCATTGAAAATCGACTGCCCGTGCAGCGCGGCGATAATGCTTTCACGCTCGGATTTACTGACGCTGTTGACAATCAACTTTATCGTCGTCACCAAGGGGGCCGAGCGTATTTCCGAGGTTTCTGCCCGCTTTACCCTGGACGCGATGCCCGGCAAACAGATGGCGATTGACGCCGATCTTAACGCCGGGTTGATCAACCAGACGCAGGCGCAAACCCGGCGTAAAGATGTCGCCAGCGAGGCCGATTTCTACGGCGCAATGGACGGGGCATCAAAATTTGTGCGCGGGGACGCCATCGCCGGGATGATGATTCTGGCAATCAACCTGATCGGCGGCGTCTGTATCGGCATCTTCAAATACAACCTGAGCGCCGACGCCGCCTTCCAGCAATATGTGCTGATGACTATCGGCGATGGGCTGGTGGCGCAAATCCCTTCCCTGCTGCTCTCCACCGCGGCGGCGATTATCGTCACCCGCGTCAGCGATAACGGTGATATCGCCCATGACGTGCGTAATCAGTTGCTGGCAAGCCCGTCGGTTCTCTACACCGCCACTGGAATTATGTTCGTGCTGGCGGTGGTGCCGGGAATGCCGCATTTCCCGTTCCTGATGTTCAGCGCCCTGCTTGGTTTTACCGGCTGGCGGATGAGCAAGCGCCCGCAAGCGGCGGAGGCGGAAGAGAAAAGCCTCGAAACGCTAACCCGTACGATGACAGAAACCAGCGAGCAACAGGTCAGTTGGGAAACTATTCCGCTGATCGAACCTATCAGTTTAAGCCTCGGCTACAAACTGGTGGCGCTGGTGGATAAAGCGCAGGGCAACCCGCTCACCCAGCGTATTCGCGGCGTACGTCAGGTGATTTCCGACGGCAACGGCGTGCTGCTGCCGGAGATCCGTATTCGGGAAAACTTCCGCCTCAAGCCCAGCCAGTACGCCATTTTCATCAACGGCATTAAGGCTGATGAAGCGGATATTCCGGCAGATAAACTGATGGCCCTGCCCTCCAGCGAAACCTACGGCGAGATAGACGGCGTGCTGGGGAACGACCCGGCGTACGGGATGCCGGTCACCTGGATTCAGCCCGCGCAGAAAGCGAAGGCGCTGAATATGGGGTATCAGGTGATCGACAGCGCCAGCGTAATTGCCACCCATGTGAATAAGATTGTGCGCAGCTATATTCCTGATTTGTTTAACTATGACGATATTACTCAGCTGCATAACCGTTTGTCGTCGATGGCACCGCGACTGGCGGAAGATTTGAGCGCGGCGCTCAATTACAGCCAGTTGCTGAAAGTGTACCGGGCGCTACTGACTGAAGGCGTTTCCCTGCGCGATATCGTCACCATCGCCACCGTGTTGGTCGCCAGTAGTGCGGTGACTAAAGATCATATTCTGCTGGCGGCCGATGTGCGCCTGGCGCTGCGGCGCAGCATTACCCATCCGTTCGTTCGCAAGCAGGAGCTGACGGTGTATACGCTGAATAATGAGCTGGAAAATCTGCTGACCAACGTGGTGAATCAGGCGCAACAGGCCGGCAAAGTGATGCTTGATAGCGTGCCAGTGGATCCGAATATGCTCAACCAGTTCCAGAGCACGATGCCTCAGGTGAAGGAGCAGATGAAAGCGGCGGGGAAAGATCCGGTGCTGCTGGTGCCGCCGCAGCTGCGCCCCTTGCTGGCGCGCTACGCAAGGTTGTTTGCGCCGGGGCTGCATGTGCTGTCGTATAACGAAGTGCCGGATGAGCTGGAGTTGAAGATAATGGGGGCGCTGATATAGGCATGATAAGACGCGTCTGCGTCGCATCTGGCACCGGTACACAACCGCCGGATGCGGCGTGAACGCCTTATCCGGCCTACGGGTGAGCACGGTTTTGTCGGCATGATAAGACGCGTGGCGTCGCATCTGGCATCGGCGCACAACCGCCGGATGCGGCGTGAACGCCTTATCCGGCCTACTGGTGAGTGCGGTTTTGTCGGCATGATAAGACGCGTAGTGTCGCATCAGACACCGGCGCACAACCGCCAGATGCGGCGTGAACGCCTTATCCGGCCTACAAAATCGTCTCTTCCGTCAAAATCCGTCGCGCGCCTAAAAAATGGTCCTGCCAGAAAGGTTCGGCTAACCGACTTACCCGAATGGTTTCCCCGGTGCGCGGTGACTCGATAAACTGACCGTCTCCAAGATATACGCCCATATGGTCGGCTATCTCACGACTGTGGATATGGAAAAACAGCAAATCTCCCCGGCGCAGGTCGTTATTCGCCACAATCGTTGCCCGACGGTAGTGGTACATCTCATTGGCCGTGCGCGGGAGCTTAGCCTCAAGGATCTTGTTGTAGGCATAAAAAACCAACCCGCTACAGTCGAAGCCTTTATCAGGCCGCGTGCCCCCCCAGATATAAGGCTTACCTAGCTGCTGCTCCAGGCGGTGAATCGCCACTTCGGTGATGTTATGTAGATGGTCGCTGCTTAAGAAATGATTATTCTCCACCAACGCCTGCCAGCGTCTGTCACTCGCCTTGAGCGGCGCAGGAAACCATTCTGGATGCTGTTTTATCTGCTCCCGATTATGCTGGCGCAGCGCCCTTCTGCTTTTGGCATTGCCTTCCACAATATAGCTGGCCTGCTTTTTCAGATGGGTTTGGTACTGTTTTAATAAACGCGCACGGTTTTGCATCCGCTGGCGGGCGGCGTAGCTAAAAGAGATATGTGATGTGGTGGCGCTGGCGAGTAAAGGGAGCAAAACGCATAACGAAAACACGCCTGGATGCAGAAATCTGCCGTGCAAGAACGAAGACATGAAGGACATAAACCAGCTGAATGAAGGTGAGAATTTTAAAAGACCGGAGGAGTAAACGGGATTATTAATTGCTTATTTGCATATTACTATTGCGGTTTCATAATCTTAGGAAATAAGAAATAAATCTACAATCCATGCGCTTTTCGGACTCTTGAAAACTGCCCCTGTGCTAAATTTGTAAACCCTGCGCCGACAGGCTTGCGTAAAACTCTTTTGGTGATAATGTGAGCCTTCCAAATCCAGACTATTCCGATTTGGGATTCATTTTGCCGTCCTGGCGTGTGTAACCGTTTTATCAAGGAATAAGCAGTATGCGTAAAATCGCATTAATTCTTGCGATGTTGTTGATCCCGTGCGTTTCGTTTGCCGGTTTGCTGGGCAGCAGTAGCTCGACCACGCCAGTGAGCAAAGAGTATAAGCAGCAGTTGATGGGATCCCCTGTCTACATCCAGATCTTCAAGGAAGAACGTACGCTCGATCTCTACGTCAAAATGGGCGAGCAATATCAACTGCTCGACAGCTATAAAATCTGTAAATATTCCGGCGGATTAGGGCCAAAACAGCGTCAGGGCGATTTCAAAAGCCCGGAAGGGTTTTATAGCGTCCAGCGTAATCAGTTAAAACCAGACAGCCGTTACTACAAAGCGATTAATATTGGATTCCCAAACGCCTATGACCGTGCGCATGGTTATGAAGGGAAATACCTGATGATTCACGGCGATTGTGTTTCCATCGGCTGCTACGCGATGACCAATCAGGGTATTGATGAGATCTTCCAGTTCGTTACTGGTGCGCTGGTGTTTGGTCAGCCGAGCGTGCAAGTGAGTATTTACCCGTTCCGTATGACCGACGCCAATATGAAGCGCCATAAATATTCCAACTTTAAGGACTTCTGGGAGCAACTGAAGCCGGGCTACGACTACTTTGAGCAAACCCGTAAGCCACCGACCGTTTCTGTGGTCAATGGCCGTTACGTGGTCAGCAAGCCGTTAAGCCACGAAGTTGTGCAGCCACAACTGGCATCAAACTACACGCTCCCCGAGGAAAAATAAGCGCCATTCACCTGGCATAATCTTTTGCCAGGTTTCATTGCCCGTCAGCGGCTGTGTCGCAATCACCGTGACCACATCATTCGGTGTGGTCTGCGAGCTGAAGTCGATTTCCACATCCTGATCCAGCAACGTTGCCACGCCAAACGGCGCGCGGCGGGTGATCCAGTGTAAATTAGTCGAGCAATACGCCATTACATAGCGCCCGTCAGAAAGCAGCATGTTGAAAACGCCCTTCTGCCGCAGTTCATCCGCCAGTGAGGCGATATATTTAAACACTGCCGCCATGTTGCCCGGTGTGCGCGGGTAACGCTGCGTTAATTTATGCAGGAGCCAGCAAAAGGCTTTTTCGCTATCGGTTTCACCGACCGGGCGGAAGTTGCCGGTTTCCAGTGATTTGTAGCCCGTCAGTTGTCCATTATGGGCATAAGTCCAGTTACGCCCCCATAACTCGCGGGTAAACGGGTGAGTATTTTCCAGCGCCACCTCGCCCCGATTAGCCTGGCGAATATGAGCCACCACCGAACAGGATTTTATCGGGTAGTCCTGGACAAGTTTGGCGATGGGGGAATTAAAGCTGGGTTGCGGATCTTTAAATGTGCGACAGCCTTTACCTTCGTAAAAGGTAATGCCCCAGCCATCTTTATGTGGCCCGGTTCCACCACCACGCTGTACAAGTCCGGTGAAACTAAAGCAGATATCGGTAGGGACGTTGGCGCTCATCCCGAGCAATTCGCACATGGGTAACCTCCACAACAGCGGGAGCGCATGGCCCCCGGCGAAGATTGATTTAAGAATTTTCAGGTCGGATGTGGCGTGAACGCATTATTCGGCCTACGGTTCGGGTGCAGATTGTAGGCATGATAAGACGCGTCAGCGTCGCATCAGGCATCAGAGCACAAATGCCGGATGCGGCGTAAACGCCTTATCTGGCCTACGCCAGACTTACTTAACCATCTCTTTTTCAATTAACTGGATCAGGATATGGATCACTTTAATGTGGATCTCCTGAATGCGGTCGGCATAACCAAAGTGCGGAACGCGAATTTCAATATCCGCCGTGCCAGCCATTTTGCCGCCGTCTTTACCCGTCAGGGTGATCACTTTCATCCCCTTCTCACGCGCCGCTGCGATCGCTTTGATCACGTTTGCAGAGTTACCGGAGGTGGAGATCCCCAGCAGTACATCGCCTTCGCGACCTACCGCTTCAACGTAACGCGAGAAAATATCATTGAAACCAAAATCGTTACCGACGCAGGAAATATGACTAACGTCAGAAATGGCAATCGCCGGGTAGCCCGGACGGTTTTCACGGTAGCGACCGGTCAACTCTTCGGCAAAGTGCATGGCGTCGCAATGGGAGCCGCCGTTGCCACAGGAAAGCACTTTACCACCGGCTTTAAAGCTGTCTGCTAACAGGACCGCCGCGCGCTGAATGGCGTGAATATTGGCGTCATCTTTTAAAAAGTTAGCCAGCGTTTCCGCCGCTTCGTTCAGTTCATTACGAATAAGATCCTGGTACATGAGGATATCCTTCAGCATAAATGTAATAGACAAAATGCAGTGTACCGGATACCGCCAAAAGCGAGAAGTACGGGCAGGTGCTATGACCAGGACTTTTTGACCTGAAGTGCGGATAAAAACAGCAACAATGTGAGCTTTGTTGTAATTATATTGTAAACACATTGCTAAATGTTTTTACATCCACTACAACCATATCATCACAAGTGGTCAGACCTCCTACAAGTAAGGGGCTTTTCGTTATGATGATTTTGAGTATTCTCGCTACGGTTGTCCTGCTCGGCGCATTGTTCTATCACCGCGTGAGCTTATTTATCAGCAGTCTGATTTTGCTCGCCTGGACAGCCGTCCTCGGCGTTGCTGGTCTGTGGTCGGCGTGGGTACTAGTGCCTCTGGCCATTATCCTCATACCGTTTAACTTTGCCCCTATGCGTAAATCGATGATTTCTGCGCCAGTGTTTCGTGGATTCCGCAAAGTGATGCCGCCGATGTCGCGCACCGAGAAAGAAGCGATCGACGCGGGCACCACCTGGTGGGAGGGCGACTTGTTCCAGGGCAAGCCGGACTGGAAAAAGCTGCATAACTATCCGCAGCCGCGCCTGACCACTGAAGAGCAAGCGTTTCTCGACGGTCCGGTAGAAGAAGCCTGCCGGATGGCGAATGATTTCCAGATTACTCATGAGCTGGCGGACCTGCCGCCGGAGTTGTGGGCGTACCTTAAAGAGCATCGTTTCTTCGCGATGATCATCAAAAAAGAGTACGGCGGGCTGGAGTTCTCGGCTTATGCCCAGTCTCGCGTGCTGCAAAAACTCTCCGGCGTGAGCGGGATCCTGGCGATTACCGTCGGCGTGCCGAACTCATTAGGCCCGGGCGAGCTGCTGCAACATTACGGCACTGACGAGCAGAAAAATCACTATCTGCCGCGTCTGGCGCGTGGTCAGGAGATCCCTTGCTTTGCACTGACCAGCCCCGAAGCGGGTTCCGATGCGGGCGCGATTCCGGATACCGGGATTGTCTGCATGGGCGAATGGCAGGGCCAGCAGGTGCTGGGGATGCGTCTGACCTGGAACAAACGCTACATTACGCTGGCACCGATTGCGACCGTGCTTGGTCTGGCGTTTAAACTCTCCGACCCGGAGAAATTACTCGGTGGTGCAGAAGATTTAGGTATTACCTGTGCGCTGATCCCGACCACCACGCCGGGTGTGGAAATTGGTCGTCGCCACTTCCCGCTGAACGTACCGTTCCAGAACGGACCGACGCGCGGTAAAGATGTGTTCGTGCCGATCGATTACATCATCGGCGGGCCGAAAATGGCCGGGCAAGGCTGGCGGATGCTGGTGGAGTGCCTCTCGGTAGGCCGCGGCATCACCCTGCCTTCCAACTCAACCGGCGGCGTGAAATCGGTAGCGCTGGCAACGGGCGCGTATGCGCACATTCGTCGGCAGTTCAAAATCTCTATCGGTAAGATGGAAGGGATTGAAGAGCCGCTGGCGCGTATTGCCGGAAACGCTTATGTAATGGATGCTGCGGCATCGCTGATTACCTACGGCATTATGCTCGGTGAAAAACCTGCCGTGCTGTCGGCTATCGTTAAGTATCACTGTACCCACCGCGGGCAGCAGTCGATTATTGATGCGATGGATATCACTGGTGGTAAAGGCATTATGCTCGGGCAAAGCAACTTCCTGGCCCGTGCTTACCAGGGCGCACCGATTGCCATCACCGTTGAAGGGGCCAACATTCTGACCCGCAGCATGATGATCTTCGGACAAGGAGCGATTCGTTGCCATCCGTACGTGCTGGAAGAGATGGAAGCGGCGAAGAACAATGACGTTAACGCGTTCGATCAACTCCTGTTTAAACATATCGGTCACGTCGGTAGCAACAAAGTTCGCAGCTTCTGGCTGGGCCTGACGCGCGGTTTAACCAGCAGCACACCAACCGGCGATGCCACTAAACGCTACTATCAGCACCTGAACCGCCTGAGCGCCAACCTCGCCCTGCTTTCTGATGTCTCGATGGTGGTGCTGGGCGGCAGCCTGAAACGTCGTGAGCGTATCTCGGCACGTCTGGGGGATATTTTAAGTCAGCTTTACCTCGCCTCTGCCGTTCTGAAGCGTTATGACGACGAAGGCCGTAATGAAGCCGACCTGCCGCTGGTGCACTGGGGTGTACAGGATGCGCTGTATCAGGCAGAACAGGCGATGGACGATTTACTGCAAAACTTCCCGAACCGCGTGGTTGCCGGGCTGCTGAATGTGGTGATCTTCCCGACCGGACGTCATTACCTGGCACCGTCTGACAAGCTGGATCATAAAGTGGCGAAGATTTTACAAGTGCCGAATGCCACCCGTTCACGTATTGGTCGCGGTCAGTACCTGACACTGAGCAAGCATAACCCGGTTGGTTTACTGGAAGAGGCGCTGGTGGATGTGATTGCCGCCGACCCGATTCATCAGCGGATCTGTAAAGAGTTGGGTAAAAACCTGCCGTTTACCCGTCTGGATGAACTGGCGCACAACGCACTGGCGAAGGGGCTGATTGATAAAGATGAAGCCGCTATTCTGGTGAAAGCTGAAGAAAGCCGTCTGCGTAGTATTAACGTTGATGACTTTGATCCAGAAGAGCTGGCGACGAAGCCGGTAAAGCTGCCGGAGAAAGTGCGGAAAGTTGAAGCCGCGTAATTGAATAACGGAGCCGAAAGGCTCCGTTTCTTTATCCGCTAATTATTTAAAATTAAAGCCATCCGGATGGTTTTCCAGGCTGCCGGTCAACGCCGCGAACAGCACCGTTTTACCATCAATAGAAAGCGCATCGTTCACATTCAACCAGGTGAGTTTCTCTTGCGACGTTTTCTCATCAATGGTCGAGAACAGCCCCGTCATCTGATTAGATTTCTCGGACCACATCACAGCGATACGTTGCGAGCCACAGTCATGCGGTTTGCACGCGCTCATCACCTGATACGTCTCATCTCCCAACGTTACGGTTTGTGCGGGAGTATACGTACCGCCTTTCATCACCCAGGCAGGCAGCTTATGCCCTTGCACCATCTGATTAAAAGCAGCTTTGGTGGTTTCGCCCTTTGCAAGGCTGCTAATGGTTAAATCATCCTGCGCCATTGCACTGGTGGCGATGACCAGAGCGGCGACTGTCGTTATTGCCTTAAACATCATTCCTCCCGGGCTTATCCTGCCCATGTTATTAACCTCCTAAAGCTTGGCGATAACACGATAATTTGCAAATCAGATATTTCCAATATCAGAATTTGTTATCAATTTATTCTGCGCTAAGGCAACTGCCTGATAAGGTGTTAAAGTTATAAAACCCTTCGCATAAAGGAGTTGTACACCGTGCCTGGTTTGAAGATTACGCTTTTGCAGCAACCACTGGTGTGGATGGATGGCCCTGCCAATCTGCGCCATTTTGATCGTCAACTGGAAGGTATTACCGGGCGCGATGTGATCGTTCTACCGGAAATGTTTACCAGCGGCTTTGCCATGGAAGCGGCAGCTTCGTCGCTAGCACAAGATGACGTAGTGAACTGGATGACAGCCAAAGCGCAGCAGTACAATGCGCTGATTGCAGGCAGTGTTGCATTACAAACGGAGTCTGGTTCGGTTAACCGCTTTTTGCTGGTTGAGCCGGGCGGCACGGTACATTTTTATGATAAGCGTCATCTGTTCCGCATGGCAGATGAGCATCTACATTATAAAGCGGGCAATGCGCGAGTGATTGTGGAATGGCGCGGCTGGCGTATTTTGCCGCTGGTGTGCTACGACTTACGTTTTCCAGTGTGGTCGCGCAATCTCAACGATTATGACCTCGCCCTGTACGTCGCCAACTGGCCTGCTCCGCGCTCTCTGCACTGGCAGGCATTGCTGACGGCCCGCGCGATTGAGAATCAGACGTATGTAGCGGGATGCAATCGCGTCGGCAGCGATGGCAACGGCTGCCATTATCGCGGTGACAGCCGGGTGATTAATCCACAGGGCGAGATTATCGCTACTGCCGACGCGCATCAGGCAACGCGCATTGATGCGGAGTTGTCGATGGCTGTATTAAGGGAATATAGAGAAAAGTTTCCGGCATGGCGGGATGCGGATGAGTTTAGGTTGCTGTGAGTGGGTGTTGCGTTTAGGGCCGGGGAGAGTCGGGGTAAGACTACGAAAGCCCGCTCTCCTGCGACGGCTTTTATCATAGGAGTGTGGAAGTGCTTTTCCATCAATCGCGATGACGTCTTTGTCATCTGAAGAATGACATTCACGCATCCGGTTAATAAAGCATTCGTGAAATTATACTGAACGGATACAAGACATAACTCTAATTATAGTGCCGTGAACAGGATTACCACTTTCAAAATTACGATATTATTAGCAGTAATTATGTTATTAATCATTGTGATATTTCCATCTCTGTGATCAATACCGGATAAGCATTTAATTGCAGCATTTGCACGAAATTATCGCAGATAACTGGCAATAACAATAACCCATCAGCCCGCTTCTGTAATACCTCCATTCGTTCTACTGATTCAACATTAACAACCAAACCAAGGGTATTTAGCGATTTAAGGATCTCCAGATGTTCACTCATCCAGCGCAGAGAAAAAGGATCATCACCAATTATAAAAACAGGCCCCTAGCAGGTTAATAACTGGCGTTTCATTACGGATCTAGGATGAAGTCGAGTACATATTACAGGAAATACGCCCTGTTGCGATGGTTCCGATGATGTGGAATATTCAGAAATATTTCCATTGTTAGTGAAGAATTAACATCCATTAATAATGGTGAAACAGCCTCACTTTCCTTGCTAGTAATGGCTGCACTAATCTGAAAGGAAAATAACAATATTATTACGTATAAACTCATTTTTAACATAATACATTCAATCCGTTTATTCATGTTATAGAATAATGATGCTATACCCGTGATCATTGAAGATGCTTGATTTTGTCATGACAGAGGATCATGCTACGCAACATGAAAATCTTCATCTCCGATCTACAAAAAGCAGAGCTGGAACGCCTTCACGATACCAGTCGTAACAAGCGGGTCTGCGATCGTATTAAAGCCATTCTTCTGGCTTCTGAAGGCTGGAGTTCAGTCATGATTGCTCAGGCTCTGCGCCTGCATCAGACCACCGTTGATCATCATATCCATGAGTTTATGAATAAAGGGAAGTTAAAGCCCGAAAACGGTGGTTCAGACAGTAAACTCAGTGCTGAACAAACATCACTCTTAATCAAACATTTATCTGATAATTTGTTTCACCATACTCATGAAATTATCGCCTTTGTTCTCCACACATGGGGAATTTTGTTCAGCGTTGCCGGTATGAACAAATGGTTGCATCGTAACGGCTTCTCTTACAAAAAACCGGCTGGAACGCCTCATAAATTCAGCGAAGAGAGGCAGGCGCAATTCATTGAATTTATGAAGACCTGAAAGAAAAAGCAGGCGATGAACCTGTTCTTTTTATAGATGCTGTCCACCCCACTCAGGCCACCAAAATCAGTTATGGCTGGATACGAAAAGGGCACCGGAAAGCAATAGAAACAACAGGTAGCCGTACACGGCTGAATATCATGGGTGCGCTAAATCTGAAGTCTCCGGAACGCCCACTCATCAGTGAGTACCCAACCATTAATGCGTTAAGCATATCCCGGTTTTTCAATGAGATAAGAAAGGTTTATCCTGATTATAATCAAACAGTCAACATCATTCTGGATGGTGCACGTTATCACCATGCTCAACTGGTAACAGACTGGGCTGAAGTCGTTAATATCAAACGCGTTCAATTAGCACTTATCTACATAATAATAGACCTTTGTAAAATAACTGTATATCATTACTGACATACAGTCTATTCATTAAAGACTTTTTATAACTCGAAACAGTTTTTATTGAAACGCCGAGGTTATTAGCAATATCTTTTCCACTTAAACCATATAAAAACATCAGCAGGACCTCCTTCTGCCTTCCAGATAAAGAAAGCTTATAATGAGAGTTCTTTACTCTATAAATATAATGTGTGTTATTAAGTGGATTGTTTTTAGTTAAATCCTTTATATTGCAAATAGGGGCGTGGATAATATCCCTGAGAAAATCAAAGGTTTCAGGGGGAGCATAAAAAATGGTATCCGAACACCTAAAATCAATGTTATTGAACTGTAAAAAACAAAAAACATCTGACGTTTTAGGGGATGATATTATAATAATATTTTTTACGCCATTAATTTTATTTTTCTGGATGACATCTTCAATTGTTTTGTTGATCCCAATAAGGAAATAACGATTATCACATATAACTTTCATATAAAGCGACCAACACTTCAATTAACAGACAAGCCTTTCATAAGCACATTTATATTTGAGATTTTTTCCTGATATTCCATTTTTTTTCTTTGCTTTATATATATGAGTATACACAGTCTTTGAACTCATACCAAACTGATAAGCAATACTTGCTACATTCCACCCATGGAAAACATAATAGAATAGTATAATCATCTCATTCATGGTTAATTTATGTGGAGAGTTCCCAAACAACAACCTGCCACTAAACATACATTCATAAATCGATGACAGGCTACTTATTGATTCTACTGGTAATAAGTAAAATCTATAACCGTTAAAAATATAATTCATTAACATACTGTTTTTTTATCACAGAGAATGACAAAAATATTATTGTTTATTATATGCTCACGATTATCTGGTATAAAAAAATCAGCACCAATAGTAATAGAATGCCTGCTCAATAATTTTTTCAAACCTAACTCAAGATATTTATTGTGCGTAACAATCATTATATTCATACATTATGCCTTCTACAAGAAGTATATAAATGTCATATTGACTCATTTGCAAATTATTAAGTTGTTTCTATAACACTCAAAAATGTGGGAAGTTTCCCTCCCACATGAATAAGACAACTATTAAATTACACCATTCGCATCAATAATATTGTTATCAATATACACATTTGCGCCACTTACACTGCTGTATAACGTATAAGTATGCTCAATACCATCTAACGCAGTTGCTTTAACAGTTGTTGCCGTTGCCGTAAATGTACCCAGACTTCCCGCTCCGTCAGCCCCCAAATCAACTTTGTCATTGGCATCACCGGAAATATAAATCGTTGAATTGTCATTTATACCCAATACATCCGATGCCGTTAACTTGACTAACTGAGCTGCATTGTCAGCTTTCAGATCGCTACCAACAGTCATATCCACTTTCTCGAAGCCGGCAATACCTTCATTTTTACCGGCCGCTAGATTGACAGAAATGGTACCTGTCAGAACCAGGGTATCACTGCCTTCCCCGCCGTTAATATAGCCCTGATTACCGGAGGAGGTGGAGTCATAGTCTTTTGTCAGAACAACAATATCATCACCGGCACCGGCATCAATGGTCAGGTTTTTGGCAATTGTGCCTAATTTAAAGGTATCATTGCCGTCTTCACCATTAACGACAGTGGCATAAGCAGAATCCCCCATTACACCAGAAGTTGCATCAAATACATCATCTCCCGCCCCCAGTGAAATAGTCGTGTTATATGCACCATCTGTGATGGTAACAGTATCATTGCCGTCCCCCATAGAGACAGTACTGCCACCATAAATCCATCCGGCCGTTAAGGTATCCGCATTGTCACCGACAGAAATATTACCGGTCAGATTTTTAGTTACCGTAATATTATCACTGCCGTATCCGCCTAAAATTTCACCAGACACAGAGCCATAAATAGTGACGGTATTAACATCTGTGGCAGTGTCAATATTGTTGTCGTTACCCAAGCTTAAATTACTGCCATCCTGATAAACAGAAAGATATTCCTTAGGCATATTAGATATATCTTTTGTACCACTACCAAGATCCAATAAACCAGATAATGTTGTATCGTTATTGTCAGTAGCATCCCCCTGGATAAATGTATCACTACCTGAACCAAGATAAATCTGTCCGGCATTTGTTACACCAGTACGTTTGATCGTAACAATATCATCGCCAGACTCAGTAAAGATATAACTACCCGCATACATAACACGTAATGCAGTATTCATACCATCCATAGTAAAAGTATCGTTACCCTCACCAGTATATACTCTTGTATTAGCCAGCATGTTACCACGAATGACCATTAGATCATCACCAGCACCTAAATCAACAGTCGTAATGCTTTGATTGCCATCGGTTTTTGTTCCGTCTGGCCCATTATCCTGTGAGTTAGCAACATTACTATACGATGTTGTTTCTTTACCACTCTGGTAATAACCAACATAAACCGTATCATTGTAATCTGTTGTTACCATTGGATCATTTTCACCACTATTCGCGCCAATGGTATACCCAAAGTCCCCTTTTTCGGCGATAGAAGATGATAGTGAATATTTCAGTGTAAAATCACCGTCCAGATTACGTAATGAAATGGCATTACCATCATAAATAACACCTGTTGCGGATGCTCCCGCATTATCAACGATGTCAGTAGCTGCCGTAACGTTATCAGATGTTCCCGTAATGGTCGCAACAACTTTTTCCATACCCTCGGCATTAAAGGCATCTTGGTTAGCCTCAAGCGTTGGATCAACTATAAATGAAACACTTTTTGAACCGGCAGGAATAACAATTGTTACGGTTGTTGCACCATCATAGGTTACTTTTCCAGTATCACCATGAAGGCCAATTTTCCCGTTATGCTGTGCTCCACCAATATCAGAATAGTCAGCAGCATCAGAATGCCCAGCTCCGCTACCCAATGTAACTGTAACTGTTACATCTGTTGTAGTGACATGATTCAGAGAAACCGTATAAACCAGTCCAGTGGAATCATCCTTATCTTCAATAGTTGCGGGAACATCCATTACGGTCCCATTGACACTAGCTATACCAGTAAAACCATCACCATTGACATCTGTTGATGTTGTCTCAACGCTAATACTCACTGTTGGTAACACATCAGTTTTTGAGGTTACGGTTGACGGGTCACTTTCATTACCGCTCGGATCTTTGGCAACCCCGGTAACTTCACTGTTATCCTTCACGTTATCTGCCGGAATGGTCGCTTTATCGCCAGTGCTGTCCGGGATCAGCGTCGGATCACTGGATGTCCAGCCGTTATCCCCTTTCTCCAGCGTCACGGTGTGCTTACCACCTTTTTCATCTTCAAAGGTGACATCCACGGTATCGCCTTTATTGGCATCACCCGGCAGCTCAACAGAAACAGAACCATCATCCTCTGCTTTTAATACCGGTGCCGACGGCGCCACTGTATCCACTGCGAAGTCAGCCGGCTGGCCCTGGCCACTGGTGTTACCTGCCGGGTCTGTGATTTCCGCGGTTACAGAATACTGACCATCTGCCGTCACTTTATCCGCCGGAATGGTCACATCAGCTTTACCTGCAGCCACTTCATCTGCGGTCAGCGTGTGCTCCACCGTGTCCGTCGTGCCGTCCGGTTTGGTGACCGTCAGCGTCAGGGTATCACCGGCAGCGCTGCCTTTCGGTACCGTGACTTCGGTCTGTACACCATCCTTCAGCTCTTCGGCATTCACACCATCTGCCGCTTCCGGAATGGCAACTACCGGTGTTGCATCTGTTGCACCATCACCATCGGTATCCCCCGGGATCTGGGTATCGGCAGCAAAATCAACCACATTCCCGGGTTTCGCCGGGTTACTGCCCTGAGTCAGAGTGACACTGACGCTGTTCTGCCCGTCAATCACCGCATCCTTCGGAATATCCATGGATACTTTACCGGCAGCCACTTCATCTTTAGTCACGGTATGTGTCACGTTCTCCGTGGTTTTGTCCGGACGGGTCACGGTAAGTGTAATAACTGCACCTTCTGCCGTGCCTGCCGGCAACGTGACCTCTGCCTGCAAACCGTCTTTCAGCTCATCAGCATTGGCATAACCGTCAGTCACTTCAGGAATGCTCAGAACCGGGGCATCTGCCACACCATCAGTTTTTGACGTCACGGTTGACGGGTCACTTTCATTACCGCTCGGATCTTTGGCAACCCCGGTAACTTCACTGTTATCCTTCACGTTATCTGCCGGAATGGTCGCTTTATCGCCAGTGCTGTCCGGGATCAGCGTCGGATCACTGGATGTCCAGCCGTTATCCCCTTTCTCCAGCGTCACGGTGTGCTTACCACCTTTTTCATCTTCAAAGGTGACATCCACGGTATCGCCTTTATTGGCATCACCCGGCAGCTCAACAGAAACAGAACCGTCATCCTCTGCCTTCAGTGCTGGTGACGATGGGGCTGTAGTATCAGAGTCATCATTTTCATGTCTATGTTTGCTTCCACCGCCACCTGCAGCTAAAGCCATAGCAGCCAGTCCCCCACCAAATGCCAGACCGCCCAACCATATAAAACCGCCACGATCATCATCTGACAAGGTTCCCGATTGTCCGGCAGTAATATCATCCAGCACCGGGCCATCCTGAGTCAGTACGGCTTCGGTGACCTGTCCATCTTCCCCAACAATATTAAATACCGCCGTACACTGTGTTTCCCCGGGCTGGCATTCTTCCCAGAATCCCTCTATCCGGACCTCAGTATCTTCTTCCTTTTTACGCAGAATTAAATCATCACCGGAGCGATCCGCCTCAACACCGTCAGGCACTAGGCCGGTCACCTCATCGATCAGTCCATACTGCTCCCCGGGCTGTGCTTTAACTGTATGACGACCTCCGACAGTCAGCACGGTTTTTTCTCCGCTGACCTTACCGGTAAAAATCATTTTCATATAAAATCCTTAGGCTAATTAAAACCTGCGATTATCAATATAAAATAAATTAATCATTTCCAGAGGTGGAAAAATAATAATTTCTATACGTGACTTATTCTCCTTAAATTTAATAAAATTATTTTTTCATTGCGATACGATACAGACTTCCTGTTGAGTGTCTGTATTACGGAGCCATGATATTAATAATATAATAAATCATCGTTCCTGAAGAGCTTGTTTCATTCTGGTGATTGGTTTAATCAGGTACTGAAATACACTTTTCTGACCTGTTTTTATATCCACGCTGGCTATCATGCCAGGAATAACTGGCAATATTTTTCCGTTCCTGTCTGTCAGATAATTATTACTGGTAGTAACCAGTACTCGATAATATGCTTCATTTGGATCCAGTTTTAAATCTCCCGGCCGTTTCTGGTCACGTAAAGTATCCGGACTTACCAGTGTCACCACTCCGTCAAGACCACCATAAATGGCATAGTCATAAGCCGTCAGTTTTACAAGTGCCGGCATCCCTGTTCTGACATAGGCAACATCCCGTGGATTTATATAAGCCTCAATCAGCAACTGGTCTTCCAGCGGAATAATTTCCATTATGTCCTGTCCTGCAGAAACCACGCCTCCCAAAGTATTTACCCGAATATTTTTTACGATGCCTCTCAGGGGAGCCCTGATACGTGAACGCTCAACCGGGTCGGCTCTGCCAGCCATATTCTCTTTTGCCTGTGCAAGCTCTGCTTCTGTCTTCACTAGTTCAGCTCCAGCTTCCGTCAGGTATTTATTCTGTTTCTCATCCATCTGTAACTGCAGCTCCGCTGACTGACGCTGCATACGTAACAGTTCGACTTCCGACATCGCCCCTTCACGCACAATTGGCCGGGTCATTGCTATTTCCTTATCCAGCAGAGCCTTACTCTGCTTAAGGCCGGCGATGCTTTGTGCCAGTTCAGTCTTTCGTAGTCGATAAACAGTACTTTCCCTCTCCCTCAAATCTGCAGGCACGTCATCCGGAAATGTCAGTGATTCGGAATAAGCTTCTGCACGGAGTCTTGCCCTGACTGCTTCCAGGTTATTCACCCGGGCTTCACTTTCCCTCAGCATGGCAGAGCTTCGGGTATCATCCAGTGTCAGCAGTACCTGACCTTTCTCAACAATATCTCCTTCCCTGACCTCAAGTGTTTTCAAAATACCCGGGTCAAGGGTCTGTATAACCTGCTCCCTGCTGCCGGGAATAATACTCCCCTGACCACGGGTCACTTCATCCAGAGGACTGTTCCATGCCCAGATAACAAACGTCACTACCAGTACCAGCAGAAAAATCACCATCAGGAAAAGGGCATGATGCTTTTCCTGCTGAAGGGCTGCCTGTACATCTGTCAACAGGGCCAGGTCTGACTGCCTAACCACCTCTGACGACGCTTTATTCCGTTCCGTTTTTTCTGTCATACCCCTGCGGTCCACAAACTGTTAAACATATATGCTCTTTATTTCTTATCCGCTTGACGCTCATGAAGTTATCGCTCTGCTCTCCCCACTCTGCTGTTTCCCTGACAGTTTTTTCAGTATTTCATCGCGGGGACCATCCATCATTACCCGGCCTTCATTCATCACGATAATACGGTCAACAATATTCAGCACCTGCAGACGATGCGTCACCACCACCATTGTGCGTCCACGGCTCCAGTGATTCAGCCCTTTCAGAACAATGTTCTCTGTCTGCAGATCAAGACCCGTCGTGGGTTCATCAAGCAGAACTACCCGGGGAGAACCCAGTACCATTCTCGTCAGAGCGACCATCTGACGCTGTCCTCCTGACAGCCCCTGACCTCCTTCCCCTATCTGCATATCAAGCCCGCATGGGTGATGACGAATAAAACGGTCAAACCCGAAACGTCCGGCTGCATTAATCATATCCACATCCGACAGGCTTCCCGGAAGACGCGAAAGCTGCAGATTTTCACGCAGAGTTCCCAGAAAAAGCCGGGGATTCTGCTCAAGCAGGAAAACCTTATCCCGAACAAAACAGGGATCCAGTTGCTGCATAGCAACCCCGTCAAGGGTAATTTGTCCTTTATTTTGACGGTATAGCCCTACCATCATTTTCAGTAGCGTCGATTTACCACATCCGATAGTGCCAATAATGCCCACCTTTTCTCCGGGCCGGATACAGACAGACATACCTTTCAAGGCTGCAGGTAATTCAGGCTTATAGAAAAACGTGACTGCGCTGAAATGGAATTCCCCCTGGATATCCTTCACGGTCAGATAATGTGTCTGACTTTCCCGTTCCACCGGGCGGCGAACTATTTCATTCACCCCCTGCATAGCCAGACGGGCCTGCTGGAAACGGGTGGCCAGTGATGCTATCTGGCCAAGCGGTGCAAGCGCGCGGCCGGAAAGAATAACGGCTGCAATCAGTGCCCCCATGGTGATACGGTTATGTGGGTCATCACTGTGAATAAGGTACGTTCCCAGAATGACCAGCAGAACAGTATTAATTTGCTGAATTGCTGTGGAAAAGCTGATTATGACATTACTGGTATTTTTTACCCGAATGGACGAACGGGCGACACTTGCAGTATATCCATCCCAGCGTCGCTGAACCCAGTTAACAGCATTATTCAGCTTCAGGGTTTCTATTCCGTCCAGAGCCTCCACAAGTAATCCCTGACGCTGCGATGATTCCCGCATGGAGGCATTAATATGACGGGAAAGCGGTCGCTGCAGTAATATTCCTGCCAGAATAACCAGCGGGACCAGCGTAAGAGGTACAACCGCAAGCCAGCCTCCCACGAGCCCGATAACACTGATGAAAAGCAGAATAAAAGGCAGATCAACAAAAGCCAGTAACGTAGCGCTGGTCATAAACTCCCTGACAGACTCATATTCCCGCAAATTGCTGGCGTATGAACCAGAGGATGCCGGCCTGTCAGACATTTTTACCGCCATCACCCGACGTAGCAGAGCAGAGCTGATAATCAGGTCTGCCTTCTTACCCGCAACATCCGTCAGATAACTCCGGATTAACTTTGCAGCACACTCAAACAGAATTGCTGTAATCACCCCGATACTCAGCATCCATAACGTTTCCCAGGAACGATTAGGTATAACCCGGTCATAGACGTTCATTACATACAGGGAACTGACCAGAGCAAGAAAGTTAATGATAAAACTCGCAACAATAACCTGTCCGTAATATGCCCTGAATCGCCACAGTACCCGCCAGAACCATGCCCCGCTCATGTCATACTCTGGCAGCTCCGAGCGACGATCCTGCTTTGCCTGTGGCTGAACAAACCAACAATAACCAGAATAAACGGCCATTAATGCATCGTGAGAAAGTGTCTTACGGAGACCTCCAGGCTGAAGCACATGATACTGTCTTGCCAGACCGGCCCCCTCAATACGCACTACCACAATAGCTTCCTGAGCGTTCAATAAAAGAAGCGCCGGAACCGCAAGTGACGGGATATCTTCCGGAGATCGCCGGGAAAGATGATTATCAAATCCTTCACTACGAAGAAACTCGCCAACAGAACGAAAATCAATCCCGGATACATCTGTACGGACAGTACCGGCAGCCAGAGTCTCAGCAGATACAGGTGTACCCAGTAACGCCGTTATCTGTGATAATCCTTCAAAAATACTCTTCACTTAATTACCAACCCTTCAACCCCGTTATTTTTCTTCTTCACCAGAAAGATTCACTCCGCTCCATTTCAGGAGCATTCCCTGGGAATACAGATAATCCAGCATACCGTGGAGCATCTGATCCTCCGTCTGAACCCGGGAGAGTCCGACACTGTACAGTTCGTTTTCAGCATTCAGTAATTCAATCAGTGTTTTTCTTGCCACCTGAAACTGAAGACGATAAAAGTCCACAACTCTGGCTGAAGCCTGTTCCTGACGTCTGAGCGTTTCCATTTCCCCTCGACTTTGTCTGACTGTTATCAGAGATAATCGCCCGGTTTCATCAATCATTCGGGCGACAGAGTCCAGTCGTCCGGTAGCTGCCACTATTTGCGCAGCTTTTTCTGTAACACCATAACTGGCATTACGGTTAAAGAGGTCCCAAGACAGATTGACCCCTATCTGCTGGTCATCCCGGGTTACAGACCCCGTTAAATCCACCCGAGGGTACCGGGCAAGCTCCTGTGCTTTCAGTGCCGCTTTTTTACTCTCAACATCAGCTTGGCTGGCAAGCCACGACGGGTTACCTTTCTGTGGAGCCTGTGTAAAATCAGTTAATAATTTGGCCTCTGTCATCCTAGAAAAAGGATTTTCAAGATCAGCTTCGGTTACCGGATTTTTTGTCCAAGTGGACAGTTTTCCCAGCGTGGTTTTAAGTACTCTGCTCCTAGAATTTATCTGCTGCCGAACCATCAACCTTCTGGCTTCGGCCTGAACAAGCTCAGACTCCCGCCCGGTATCATGAATACTGATGGTATTCAGGTCATTAAGAATTGCGTTATGCCGGGAAAGGCTCTGTTCAAGTACCGCAATGGATTGTTTTTCCCTGAGTGCATCAAGATATAATGAAACAAAAGAGTGAATTGTTTCCTCTTTTGTTTCTTCCATTTTATAATGATAATATTCGGCTTCTGACTCACTCCGACGCACATCCGCCTCAATAGCCCCTGAAGCAAATATATTCACTTCACCACGAATACCGGGTAAAATATCTTCAGTGTCATAATCGTAGGAATAACGGTGACTTTGTGAAAGGAGTTTACTTCCTGTAGCTGTGACAACTGGCCAATGTGCAGAGCTTGCCTGCTCTATGCGGGATTGTGCCGAAGTTAACTCCGCCCGGGCTTCCATTACTATGGGATCGTGCATAACTGCCTCCCTAATTAAGGAGTAAAGAGGCGCACTGTTAGTGGAAAATGAAAACAACAATAATAATAACAAATGTTTACGCTTCATTTTTATGATTTTTATTTAAAATATTAATAACGTGATTGTCCGTGCTTTTGCACTAAAAACTATTATTATAATATTCACTTAGCAATGCGCAGACATTATGTATATGAGATATTTTCTTTAAGCTAATAGAAAAATAACTCAGTGAAACATCGTTTCTTTCACATACTTCTCGTTTTGTAAAACCATCTACTAAGTGCTCTCTTAATGACATAATGATCTTATCACTTCGAATTCCAGATAATTCTATTAGTAACCAGAAGTGTTCATTTGAAATGTTATTTATAGCTGGTTTTACATTAAATCGATAATGAGTTAGCGTATTCCGCTGTATATGATCTGCTATACCATTACACATTATTCAATGTTTAATTTATTATTGATTCACATTATAAATACATATTTGTTTGCATCAAATTTTTTTGCCCTCAATCAAAAAACCATTAAATGAAATTTAAAACCAATAAAACCAATAATACTAGAGATTACATCTAAAAAATTACTTCTCTGTAGGGTTTTTATCTAAAAAAAGTGAAATCTCAAAACAAAAAATTATTTATAAAATAAAACAAATGGGCATTTTTTTGGTAAAAATCAATTTTTATATGCAGATAATATCTATATTATAGATATTATTGTTATCCATCATGTAGCGACCAAGGCGGTAGTGATTAAAGGGGGGGTGGATATAAAAATTTATTGTACGTGGACTGCACCCCAAAACTTGGAGACCCAACTGATTAATGTGCAATTTTTATGGCAAAGCCAAAATATTCTCTCGAAACCAGATTGGTTGTAGTTAATCATTATCTTTCCAGACACGATGGCGCACGTCGTATCGCTAAACGTTTTGGTGTTGAAAAAACATCTGCTGGGTAAGGTAAGAGACTGGTAACTCCACGATATTGATCGTATCACATGGAAAAATGACCTCCACACTCCTGAGTTTCGACTGACGGTTGTCCTGAAGTCTCTGAGTGAAGAACTTACCACGCGCGAGGCCGCTGCACGGTTTAATATCTCAAATGAATCCGTTATCCGGCACTGGGTGAAGAAGGTCTTCTGAACATAAAACCAGGCCGGAGCAAAGACATGACAAAATCTCAAAAAACACCTCCACTTACTGATGCAGAACTGGAAAAGTGGCTCTTCTGCAACCTGGGTGGAGATTCTCATGCCAGTGGACTCATTACCCTCTGTTTGAGTAGTTCAAATCCGGCTCGACCATACATCTGGCGTTTCAACATCTTCAGGCGATTTACATGACCTTCGACAACACCATTACTCCAGCGACTGCTGATTGCCTCACATATAGCCGCAGCATCAGCTTCCATCCCCGCAGCCACGCACCGAAGTTCTGCTGAGCCGCTTTCGTGGACTCGAGTGAACAAGCTGCTTAGCTGTGATTTATTTTGGGTTTTCAGAATACGGTAGAACTCGAGTACCAGTTGCTGCGCTATTTTCAGCTCCGGTTCTTTTTCACACATCAGACTAATAAATCGGGAAGCATAATTTTCTTCACCCCTGATTATTAACCAGTGGCTTACCCGGGACACTGAAGGAAGTCTGAAGGAAGTCTGACGGCAGTAGTAACCGGTGGGATCCAGCCTTTACGCGATTTGGCAACAGCATCCCTGACGATGGTTTCACTGCCTGTACCCCCCTGGCCACCATTTCCCGCCATATCCTGCTGGCGTTATAATTACCACTTTCTCGTTGCTCTTTTAACCACTCCCTCCATGGGTCCAGAAGCCCTCGCTTTGGAGGCCGGGTTGACATTTCAGGGAATGTTCCTGAACGCCCCCTGCGACTGACTGTCACACGCGACAGGCCTGTAATACGGGATATTTCCCTGAAACTACATCCCTTGTTATGCAGGGCCATAACCTCTGTCCAAAGCTGATGCCGTTTTTTGCGGGTTTGCTGTTTAAGGCGTTCCGGACGACGGAGCGATACTGCAGGCACAGATGGTTTTGCCCCGGGTTATTCCTTTGGTGACAACTAACTGGTAACAAGACGTATCAGAGTCATATGTCTGTACATCATTCGTTCAGGCGCATCGCCAATATTGTTTAGCAGAAGCCATCGTTCAGCTACCTGTCTGGCCTGAGGTGCACCTTCACGTGCTGCTGTCGCATTGATTCCGCAGCGATCACGCGAGACAACCTGTATTTCCGGATATTTTCTGAACCAGGTCGCCAGCGTATGCTGATCGCGACCGTGCAACAGGACGAGGGGACGGTGAGTATCAAGATTGACTATTAACATACCGCAGCAGTGGCCCCGATGCCACGCCACTCATCAATACCGACATGGGGCGAGCCTGACAGTTTCGTCTCCAGGGTATTATAAGCCTGCGAAGAAGAGTATCTGCACTGCAACGGAGACCCACTGTCGTTGCTGCCCGTTTTCCAGCCTCACCTCCGGCTATTAATCCCATCTGACGCTGTAAATTTTGTAACGACTGTGAAGACTGCTGGTGTGAACTGGCTAAGGGAGCAAGCGACCCGGCAAAAATTTTACGTGAACAAGCCGGGTTACGGCAGTACCAGTGGCGGACGGAAAATACAAGCCATAGCGTCTGGCCTGTGCAGGGTAGATGCTGTATCCGGCGCCGGGGACAACTATGAACAGAATCGCTACGCTTAAAGCATTCAGGACATTGCGCTGTTTTGCGTTTTCCGCGGAGATGGAGGGTTATACCGTCAGATCTAATAATTTGTCGACTGCATTACCATCCGCAAGGTAACTGTAGAAGTGTCTTAAGAGAGTGCATTGCGTTGCCCATAACTGAAAACAGCTTAGATCCTTGTTCACCAGAAAGTTTCATCCATTTTCTTCCACCCAGGTTGCGGAAGAGCTACTTTTCATCCGTCGTTGACAAATAATGATGAGATAGTCACAGAGCAGCGTTTGGGAAGCGCACAATCACAATATTGTACGGTTGCATTATCGCGGTAGAGTATACCGCATGCTAAAAATAAGTTAAGTAAGCGTCTGAATGATATTACATACTATATGTATGGAACCAAAATACATTTTTGATTAATTACTTGCTTTTTCAGGACGGAGACGTATATCTCATCCTGGATACAACTCCACAGAGAGGAGAATTGTTTTTATCCGGAACAAATCTAGGACCACGCAGGAAACAGAGTAATACCGCAAAGTTCTAGTGATTAGCTGGACACCGCTGCTTATTAATGAGAGCAATATTTCTGTAACAAAGATAACACATTCTGAGTCAGAATAATTTCATCATCAGGTATAACCAGCAGGCAAGCTTGCGAACGGAGCGTGCACACAGCCCAGCTTGCAGCGAACGACCTGTACCAAAATGAGATACCAACAGCGTGAGCTATGAGAAAGCGCTACGCTTCCCGAAGGGAGAAAGGCGGAGAGGTACGCACAAGGGAGCTTCCAGAGGGAAAGGGAGTACCAGCTGGCGAATTTGCACTCCAACAAATAATTCCCCCTTTTCTACTCCACTACTTTTGACCATACGTCTGGCGCTTAATTCGTTGATTGTTGGCCTTGCAAGCGCCGTTAGACCTGATTCACCATACCCAGGCAGTCTTGGAAACGGAAAGCTTGCGCGTTAAGCGCACGTTTTAACTAATTCAAATACATAATGAATTGATTCAGGAATAAATTGTGATGCTCATCACAACAAAAGAAGGTAACAATAATAAAATATTTATTATTTCTTATTATTATCACTGGGAAATTATAAGAAATGTCCGATTTTTTTGAATCTTACAAATGACAATGACAATAAAAGCCGGTTGTTGCATGCATTTTCATTCTTTATCACCAATAAAAAAATAAATTTTTATTTAACATTACCCCATTAAAAGATATAGACATAAAATGAAGTTTTAAAATAGTATTTCAGCGAGAAAGTCGTTAAAAACTTAAGGTGTTATGCACATCGCACAAGTGATTATGAACAGAATGGCATTTAAACAAAATGCTGTAGTATCTCAATTACATTTACAATAAAAATAGTCATCCGAGGACAATCGATGAGGAAGTCGGGTACTCCGTGGTAAACATAATTTATGAATACTGAATGAGGCAACCTATACTTGTCATATCCGGATAAAATCACCCTCTGGTAATACTCTTAAGTAAATACCCAGGGTAACAATGTTATAAAATTAGATGGGTTATGTTTATTTTTTATAAGTAAAAATCACGAGTATAATTAATGGTGGCAGTAATAAAAACATATAAAAACAATACCGCATATGTGAAAAAAATTGCAGGAGCGGTAATTTTGTAAGCAAACGAAAAGTATTTCACTATGTAACAGACATCACAAAAATACATTAATGCAGTCACTATATTTTCCGCCCGGGTGATAACGTCTGGTTATCATTAGTACTTAAACATCATGGAGAGTCCGCAGTGAATAAAGTTTATTCTCTTAAATATTGCCCTGTCACCGGGGGACTTATTGTTGTCTCTGAACTTGCCAGCAGGGTAATAAAAAAGACATGCCGAAGATTAACGCATATTCTTCTGGCTGGCATTCCAGCAGTCTATCTGTATTACCCTCAGATATCCCAGGCGGGCATTGTCCGTTCCGATATTGCCTATCAGATTTATCGTGATTTCGCTGAAAACAAAGGGCTTTTTGTACCTGGTGCCACAGATATTCCGGTATATGATAAGGACGGAAAACTTGTGGGGAGACTGGATAAAGCCCCAATGGCCGATTTCAGCAGTGTGAGCTCAAATGGCGTTGCTACGCTTGTATCACCTCAATATATCGTCAGCGTAAAGCATAACGGAGGATATCAGAGTGTGAGCTTTGGTAATGGGAAAAATACATATTCCCTTGTTGACCGTAATAACCACTCTTCTGTTGACTTCCATGCTCCACGTCTGAATAAACTGGTTACAGAAGTTATTCCCTCAGCGATAACATCAGAAGGAACCAAAGCCAATGCTTATAAAGACACTGAACGTTACACCGCTTTTTATCGGGTGGGTAGTGGTACGCAGTACACTAAGGACAAGGACGGAAATTTAGTTAAGGTTGCCGGCGGATATGCTTTTAAAACAGGAGGAACCACAGGAGTTCCTCTGATATCTGATGCAACAATAGTCTCTAATCCCGGGCAAACCTATAATCCTGTAAACGGACCTTTACCTGACTATGGTGCCCCTGGGGACAGTGGTTCTCCTTTGTTTGCTTATGATGAACAACAAAAAAAATGGGTTATTGTTGCTGTATTAAGAGCATATGCAGGTATTAATGGTGCTACGAACTGGTGGAATGTCATACCAACAGATTATCTGAACCAGGTTATGCAGGACGATTTCGATGCCCCCGTGGACTTTGTTTCCGGACTGCCCCCCCTGAACTGGACATACGACAAAACATCAGGCACAGGCACCCTGAGCCAGGGCAGTAAAAACTGGACCATGCACGGGCAGAAAGACAATGATCTCAATGCCGGTAAAAATCTGGTATTCAGCGGGCAGAACGGTGCAATTGTCCTGAAAGACAGTGTGACTCAGGGGGCCGGTTATCTCGAATTTAAAGACAGTTACACCGTATCTGCTGAATCCGGAAAAACCTGGACGGGTGCCGGCATTATTACTGACAAGGGGACGAATGTGACCTGGAAGGTCAACGGGGTTGCCGGTGACAACCTGCATAAATTGGGGGAAGGAACCCTGACCATAAACGGAACAGGTGTAAACCCGGGAGGACTGAAAACGGGAGACGGTACCGTTGTACTTAACCAGCAGGCAGACACTGCAGGTAATGTTCAGGCCTTCAGTTCCGTGAACCTCGCCAGCGGACGACCGACCGTGGTGCTCGGAGATGCCCGTCAGGTCAATCCGGATAACATTTCATGGGGATACCGGGGAGGTAAGCTTGACCTTAATGGTAATGCCGTTACCTTCACCCGACTGCAGGCTGCCGATTACGGGGCGGTGATTACAAATAATGCACAGCAAAAATCCCGGCTTTTACTGGATCTTAAGGCTCAGGATACAAATGTCAGTGTTCCGATTGGCAGTATATCCCCCTTTGGCGGTACCGGCACACCGGGAAACCTATACAGCATGATACTCAACGGCCAGACCCGCTTCTATATTCTGAAATCTGCCAGCTATGGTAACACCCTGTGGGGGAACAGCCTGAATGACCCGGCTCAGTGGGAATTTGTTGGCACGGACAAAAACAAAGCAGTTCAGACAGTAAAAGACCGGATCCTGGCCGGGCGGGCAAAACAACCCGTTATCTTTCATGGTCAGCTGACCGGGAATATGGATGTCACCATTCCACAGCTGCCGGGGGGAAGAAAGGTCATCCTTGATGGTAGCGTGAACCTGCCGGAAGGTACCCTGAGTGAGGACAGTGGCACCCTGATATTCCAGGGGCATCCGGTTATCCACGCCTCCGTCAGTGGCAGTGCGCCGGTCAGCCTGAACCAGAAAGACTGGGAAAACCGCCAGTTCATAATGAAAACACTGTCGCTGAAAGATGCTGACTTCCATCTTTCACGTAACGCCTCGCTGAACAGTGACATTAAGTCGGATAACAGCCATATCACACTGGGAAGTGACAGGGTATTTGTGGATAAAAATGACGGAACAGGAAATTATGTCATTCTGGAGGAAGGTACCTCTGTCCCGGACACCGTGAATGACAGGAGCCAGTATGAAGGGAATATTACGCTGGACCATAACTCAACCCTGGATATCGGCAGCCGGTTCACCGGAGGGATTGAAGCTTATGACAGTGCCGTCAGTATCACCTCTCCGGACGTCCTGTTAACAGCCCCGGGTGCTTTTGCCGGCAGTTCACTGACAGTGCATGATGGCGGTCATCTTACAGCACTGAACGGTCTTTTCAGCGACGGGCATATTCAGGCCGGTAAGAACAGCAAAATCACCCTGAGCGGTACACCGGTTAAAGATACGGCTAACCAGTATGCCCCTGCTGTATATCTGACGGACGGATATGACCTGACCGGCGATAACGCAACACTGGAAATTACCCGTGGAGCACATGCTTCCGGTGATATTCATGCCTCTGCGGCATCAACAGTTACCATCGGGTCTGACACGCCGGCAGAACTGGCTTCTGCGGAAACGACTGCATCGGCGTTTGCCGGCAGTCTTCTTGAGGGCTATAACGCAGCATTCA
The DNA here is from genome assembly GCF_011754335.1 of Escherichia sp. E.sYA108. Taxonomy (NCBI): domain Bacteria; kingdom Pseudomonadati; phylum Pseudomonadota; class Gammaproteobacteria; order Enterobacterales; family Enterobacteriaceae; genus Escherichia; species Escherichia sp. E.sYA108. The sequence goes on from NZ_JAAQVZ010000001.1 coordinate 3,963,927, forward strand.
ATGGTGCCATAACCGGTGGCAGGGCTGATGTCAGTATGCATAATGCACTGTGGACTCTGGGTGGGGACTCCGCCATCCACACTCTTACCGTCAGAAACAGCCGTATCAGTTCTGAAGGAGACCGTACTTTCCGTACCCTGACGGTGAATAAACTGGATGCAACAGGCAGTGATTTTGTTCTGCGTACGGACCTGAAAAATGCCGATAAAATTAATGTGACTGAAAAAGCCACGGGTTCAGATAACAGCCTGAACGTCAGCTTTATGAAGGATCCGGCTCAGGGACAGTCCCTGAATATTCCTCTGGTCACGGCACCGGCGGGAACTTCAGCAGAGATGTTTAAGGCCGGCACCCGGATGATAGGTTTCAGTCGGGTGACTCCAACCCTGCATGTTGACACCAGTGGTGGCAATACGAAGTGGATACTGGACGGTTTTAAAGCGGAGGCTGATAAAGCCGCTGCCGCGAAGGCTGACAGTTTCATGAATGCCGGGTATAAAAACTTCATGACGGAAGTCAACAATCTGAACAAACGTATGGGTGACCTGCGTGACACAAACGGTGATGCCGGAGCCTGGGCGCGCATCATGAGTGGTGCCGGTTCTGCAGACGGTGGTTACAGTGATAATTACACCCATGTTCAGGTCGGCTTTGACAAAAAACATGAACTGGACGGAGTGGACCTGTTTACCGGTGTCACGATGACCTATACCGACAGCAGTGCAGACAGCCATGCGTTCAGCGGCAAGACGAAATCGGTGGGGGGCGGTCTGTATGCTTCAGCATTGTTTGAGTCCGGTGCCTATATCGATTTGATTGGTAAATATATTCACCATGACAATGATTACACAGGTAACTTTGCCGGTCTGGGAACGAAACACTACAACACCCATTCCTGGTATGCCGGTGCTGAAACGGGTTACCGCTATCACCTGACAGAGGAAACGTTCATTGAGCCGCAGGCTGAACTGGTTTACGGCGCCGTGTCCGGGAAAACATTCCGCTGGAAAGACGGTGATATGGACCTGAGCATGAAGAACAGGGACTTCAGTCCGCTGATTGGAAGAACAGGGATTGAACTGGGCAAGACCTTCAGTGGTAAGGACTGGAGTGTGACGGCCCGTGCCGGGACCAGCTGGCAGTTTGACCTACTGAATAATGGTGAGACGGTACTGCGTGATGCGTCCGGGGAGAAACGGATAAAAGGCGAGAAAGACAGCCGGATGCTGTTTAATGTTGGTATGAATGCGCAGATAAAGGACAATATGCGCTTTGGTCTGGAGTTTGAGAAGTCAGCCTTTGGTAAATATAACGTGGATAATGCGGTAAACGCAAATTTCCGGTATATGTTCTGATGTGGGGGAAAGGCTGCCGGAAGGCAGCCTTTCTCAGAGATTCTTAAAATATAAAACAGTATTTTCTTAATCATCCTTCTTATGGTAGTTCTGTATGAGCCATGAATATATTATTCATGTTTTGTAAAAACTTACATTGCAAAAAAATTATTCTTTCATGTCTTATAACTTGAAGGGGAGTAAGGTGATTTCATTACATAATGAATTACAAAATGATTTTATAAATACAAGTTGGTGAGTGTGTATATGCGTTATTCTTCTTATGCAAAAAAAACATATAATTCAGGATTACAACGAGCAAGTGTAAATGATGAGCACTTTTCGCTTCTGATTGAAATATCACCAATCAGAAGTGAAAAAACAATAGTGGCTCTTAGAGAATATTTGGTTTATGGTTACTCAAAACAAGAAAGCTGTGACAGAAATAATGTATCCAATAGTTATTTTTGTTTGTGTCTGAAAAAACTGAATTATACCCATGGTATTGTATCTGCCCTGAAATATTTCTATCAAACATAAAATATAATCATAATATCGCTTTACCTCCCAAAATACAGCTGAACTTTATGACTTGGCTGATAAAGTGATACTACGATGAAAACTGAATTTGTTTAAAAATCCCGGGCGTCAGTCCTCTGATTGCTGCAGTATTTTTCAGCAAAATTGATGCCACATAGTTCTCTGGCCGGTGACAATTATCGACATGGTTCGGATTCGCTCCCCGCCAGCACAGCTCTGGCGGTAAACAGCACTACCTTCTGTGGTCAAAAATAGCAACCAGTGTCTGATAGCTTTCATTCTCCGTGATGCGAGTTTCGTAATGTGCGGTGTGAAAAATGCGTATTTTCATGGTAGTAGAACACCCAATAACGGCGTTTTTCAAGCTAATTGTCGCCTTTTGTAATAAAATTACATTATGCTGTTTCTTTTCTGGATTCAGATACACTGCCTGAATATGTTCCCAGTCGACCCTGTAAATAATTCTGTGTAACTGCCGCCGTATTAAAGGTGCTCGCTAAGGCGGTCACCAAACTCGATAATAAAACGGCTCATTGCCAGCCGCCAGTTCTGGATTGGCATACTCCATTTTTTTGACGCCGACTGTATCGCCAGATAAATCACTTTTCGCACCGAGTCGTCCGTTGGGAACACCTTGCGCTTCTTTATCGCCTGCCGAATGACGCTGTTCAGCGATTCGATGGCATTCGTCGTGTAGATGGCCTTGCGGATATCCGGTGGGTAACCGAAGAAGGTGTTGAGATTTTCCCAGTGTGTGCGCCAGCTCTTGCTGATTTGCGGGTATTTTTCATCCCAGACGCCTGCAAACTTATCCAACGCCATCAACGCCGCTTCCTCTGTCGGGGCCTGATATACCGCTTTCAGCCCGCTGGTGACGGCTTTGTAATCCTTCCACGACACGAATTTCAGGCTGTTGCGCACCATATGGATGATGCAGAGCTGAATATGCGTCTGCGGGTACACGCTATTTATCGCTTCCGGGAAGCCTTTCAGGCCGTCCACGCAGGCAATCAGGATGTCCTGAAGGCCACGATTTTTCAGCTCAGTCAGTACACCCAGCCAGAACTTTGCACCTTCATTTTCTGCCAGCCACATACCCAGCAGCTCTTTCTGACCGTCGGTATTGATGCCCAGCGCGAGGAACACCGCTTTGTTAATGACACTCCCGCCGTGACGAACCTTAACCACAATACAGTCAAGATAAACAATGGGATACAGTGCATCCAACGGTCGATTTTGCCATTCAGAGACCTGCTCTTTAACCGCATCGGTCACTTTGGATATCAGCGTGGGCGAGACATCGGCGTCGTACATTTCTTTGAACGTGGCAACGATTTCCCGCGTAGTCATGCCTTTGGCATACAGGGACAAAATCTGGCTGTCCATCTGGGTGATGCGTGTCTGATGCTTCTTAATTAGTTGCGGTTCGAAGGTATTTTCACGGTCACGCGGCGTGTTAAGTTCGATCTCGCCATCATCGCACAATACCGTTTTTGACGAGTAGCCATTACGGGTATTAGAGCCTGATTTAGGAGCATTTTTCTCATGACCGAGATGGTCAGTCAGTTCTGCATTGAGCGCCGTTTCGACGGTAAGCTTTGTCAACATGCGTGAAAACTGGTTGAGGTCGGCTTCGGTTTTAAGGCCTTTGGCCAGTCAGCCGCAAGGGCTTTAAGTTTCTTTTCGTCCATCGTTTGCCTGTCTCCGTTGTTGGAGTGAACATATCAAAAACAGGCAATTACACAATTTTAATTACAGTCTCTTATAAGGGCCATCTTCGTACCCTTCTTTCGACGCAATAACTTTCAGCCTTGCGCTAGCACACGCTGAACTCCCCGCATTACCATTACTGCAGGCAGCAATAACCTCCTTATCACTGGCAATATCTTTTTCAAGCAATGCATCATATTTCTGCTGTACCTTTTCACGTTCTGCCGGATCTTTACTGTTTTTAAGCGTCTGTTTTGCTATCTCAAGTTCTGTCTTTTCAGACACGCTCAGGTAGTTATTCTCAACTAAAGCCCTTTGCCCTAAAAAGATATAACAAAACCCAACAAAAACCTAATATGCCCCCCCCCCAGACCACCCAACTGAGCAGCATAAACAATATCGCTCCACAAAACTTCAAAAATCCCGCTTTGAAACCATGCTAACGCTACAAACGTTAGTTTAGTTATTATGGCCGCTAAGATCATGCCAATAAAACACAATAAGAGAATTGAACTGCATATAATAAACTTACCTATTACCACTCGAAAAGAATATTTCATTTCTTGAGTTCCTCAGATACTTTATCTGTTACTTTTCCACCTAGCTCGGATCCTATAGAACCGCCAATATCTCCAGCAGTTCCAGGAATATTGCTCGGTTTCATGCCTTCTCGAATGATATCGTTACGATTTACTTCAGCATATTTTATCCATGTTGGATCGTACTTAGGATCCCAGCCATTTGTCACCCATTTTCCTACAGCATTCGTAATCTTATCTGTCCCCTAAGTAATACCTTTACCGATACCATACCCAGCAGCAGAACCGATACCATTTGAAATTGCACCAGACAGAGGATCTTTGTTGCCGATCCAGTTACCCAGCGCACCACCTGCAGCATTCCAGCCCACAGTCCCCGCCAGGCCATTACCCATGCTGAACACATTCCCCCAGCCTGCAATGGCTGCGTTTGCCGGATCTACAGTACCATCAGCCAGATAACTGATACCAGCATTCGCACTTGCTCCAAGTCCCCACATTACCTGAGCACTACCGGGGAGTAGTGCCACAGTACCTGTTGCCAAAGCCAGCCCTACAGCATCCCTCTCATTCATTGCTTTCTGGCAGGCGGCACCGGAAGAGTTTTCTGTACATGTCGCCATGTCGATACCATGCTGGCGTATCCACGCAGCATGAGCATATTCACTACCGCCAAGTAAATTATTCTCAACAACAAATCAACGATAAAAACGATTTAATATCAATATGATGAATAATAATCGTGACAACCATAAAAATATTAACCTTAGTTTTATTTTTAGGTTGAAAAAAAGCTCTCTTACAAAAATAATTTTTGTCTTACCATATTCCAGATTAGAAAAAAAACGACAGTGTATAAAAAATAAAACAACACCTAAAAACCATACTATATCGACCAAGTAATTCTTAACAAGTGGATTACGATTATGATCAAAAGCCAATCCAAATATAAAAACACAGATAACCGATAGTGCAGAGGCATTTGCTCTCATGTCAGAACTAAAAAATATATAATCAAAAAACAAAAAAGAGTCCCGGGCAAATTTTACACCACCGAGATCTTTATATATAAACAAAGCAAATAGCACTGTGAAGGAAAATATTGACAGCGCAAGCATCAATAAAAATAGTAAACTATAAAAATTATTTAAAATCATATCGATAAACCTCACTTGTTGAAGTGCCATTAACGTCAACGCCTTTAATTTCAGTTGCACTCCAACCCCAACTTGGGCCAAAACCAAAAGTGAAACTAACACCATCTTTACCCGTAGAAAGCCCCACTGCACCAACGCCAAAACCACCATTTATCGAATAATCGTTATCATTTGAATTTATTAATCCCGGGAAATACGGGCCAAAGGATAATCCGATCGAGGCTCCGCCATGAGCACCTATACTATAAATATCCCCTTGATTAACTGAAATATGATTGTCATCTATAGTTCCGCTTAAAGTATAACCCCGGATAAAGCTAACATCACCGCCAGCCTGAACTACCGGGTGTACTTTATATGTTGTCCCCCAAGAAGGCCCTTCACCAATAGCTATACGATTCATCCCTTCTTGAACCTGCTCCGGTGTCAGATTATTGTCCTGAGCATACTGATTCCACGAGGCTACGGCCTGTCCGTAATCCTGTGTTCCTGATGGCAGGATATTGTTCCAGCCATCACTGAGTGAGTTATTCTCAACAGCATTCTTCCCGCTTTGTGCTCCCACTGCTGCTGATGCGGTGCTGTTTCCGGTAAGACCGCAGGCCAGCCCTGCTGACACAGTTGCCAGCGTACTTATCGTCTGCTTCTGCTCTTCACTGAGGTCTGACTGCTTCACGCCAGGATACAGCATTCCGGTAATCGCTCTGGCTGCCAGCTCTCCCGTTGCTGCGCCTGCTGCACCGGCAGCGACATTATTACCCTGCATTGCCGCCACTGCGCCGCCCAGAATGGCGTGAGCAATGGCGTTTACTGCCGGGTCTTTTTCTGTTGATTTCAGCAGATGTGCCAGTTCCGGTGCTGAAGCTCCGGCCAGAGCACCTGCTAAATTACCCCCCGCCAGCCCCTGAAGCGCCGCTGTCGCGGCCTGGATACCCCGCTGAATTTCACTGCCGGTACCATACTTCGCCATTTCATTCCTGTAAGCCTGCGTGTCACGCAGTTTCGCAAGATATTCCTGACGTTGTTTCTCTGTTGCATTAGCAGGAAGTGTTTCGCCGGTTGCTTCCTTCGCGGCCTTCAACGCATTCAGTTCTCCCTGTGTACGCGCAATATCCGCCACCTGACTGCCTATGTCACTGATAAGCCCCACTGTCTGCAGACGCCTCTGCTCTTTCTCCTTGTCAAATATCGGGCTGATACTGTCATTAGCGTGCGCAGGGTCACGGCTCAGGTTCGCCAGATTCTGCTTCTGATTGTCCCTGTCCCGGATGGTGATAGTGCCTTCTGCCACTGCGGCCTGAGTCGTTCCTTCCGCATGTCCGCTGTGACCTCCGGCGGATATCATGCCACCCGGCATGTTACCCTGAAATTTATCCCCGAAGCTGCCACCACCGCTCAGACTGATTCCACTGTGACTGACTTTATAATCCGCTTCGTTGTGAAGGTCACTGAACCCCAGCGTTCCGGTATCCAGGTGGTTTTTATCCGGTGTGGCAGTGGAGGCAATCACCGCACCATCCAGTTGGGTATGTCTGCCCACTGTAATGTCGAAGCCACCATCACCGGCAAACATTCCGGTTTGTTCAGCAACGGAGTCAAAGCGGCTCTTCATCTTATCCCGGGAGGCAGCGATGTAACCTGAGCCGGTCATGGAGCCAAAGGTAAAACTGCCGCCGGCAGCCACGCTGGTCTGTTTACTGTCGTACTTACTGGTGTCCTGCTGGCTGCTTATCAGCAGGTCGTGGCCCACATCGGCGATAATCCTGTTGCCGTTGACCTGAGCACCGTTCAGTACCGTATCCCGACCACTGTTGATGGTGACGGTTTTACCGCTGTCTGTTGTGGTTTCAGTCCACTCAGTACCGTTACCTTTCTCGCTGCCTTTTGCCGCATTAACGCCGGCAAAGACGCTGATACCGGCACCGTTACCACCGGCACCGATACTGACACCCACGCCACCGCCACTGCTGCTGTTCCTGCCCGTTGTTTTTTGTGTGTTTGCGGCGCCACTCAACAGAATATCATTCGCGGCATCCAGGCTTGTGTTACCACCGGCCTTAAGCTGGCTTCCGGCAATCACAATATCTCCGCGGTTATCGCCCCTGTTTTTACCGGTTGCGACAACAGACAGATTATTCCCGGCATTCAGCGTACTGCCGGATACTGTGTCACTTTCAGAATGTTGTTGTGATTTCGATTTCTGGGTGGTGAGCGACAGGCTGACTCCCATCGCATTCGGGTCACCGGTTGCGGAGGCCATTGTCGCAGCCTGTCCGGCCTGCACACCAGACAGCGCTGTCTTTGTGGCCTGCAGGGCTTTCAGACGGCTGTCACTGCTCTCCTTCGTCTCCTGTGCACTGGTAACCGCATTATTGATGGCACTGCCCACCGTGCCGGAAAGGGCAACCGTCAGCCCGCTTTTCTTCTGCTCAAATTTTTCGTCCACAGTACGACGGTCATGCCCCGGGTCAACCACCACACTGTCACCGGTAATGCTGATATCCCGGTTCGCAATCACATCCGAACCGCTGATATGAGCCTGTTTGCCCGCGGTAATACTGACATTACCGGCAGTGGAGCCGATGGTGCTGGCACTCTGACTCTGCGTTGTCCCGGCCTCGCGCCGGTCGTGCGTTGTCTTACTGCTGCCAATGGTGAAACCAATACCGCCGGTACCCATCAGACCGGATTTCTTCGTTTCCTTAAAGCGCCAGGACGTATCTGTACTGGTGGCAGCAAGAACATCAACATGGTTACCCGCCGCCAGTGACACATCCCGGTCAGCCACCACATCCGAACCCTCTACCGTCAGGTTATCACCGGCGTTAACGGTCACGCGGTTCCCCGACAGCAGGGAGCCTGCTTCACGGGTGGCACTGTCCTCACTGATGGTGCGGGTGGTTTTCTTACTGAGAAAACCTCCGCTTTTTTTCTTCGTTTCCAGATAGTGATAGTCACTTTCTGTCGCCGTGGTCAGGGCAACATCACGACCGGCATTCACGCTGATATTGCCGGTTGCGGTAACGGATGACGCAACAGCGGTGATATCCCGTCCTGCGTTGACGGTGGTGTCACCACCGCTGGCGATTTCCGTTCCCTGCTGACGGACTGTCTCGTTAATCTCTTTCTTTTTCTTCGACGTATAGCTGTCGCCTGCGCCGGCAGACTCTGCCACCAGGTTCACATCACGTCCGCCCCGGATGACCACGTTATTTTCCGCAGCCATACCGGCAGCCTGACTGGCAATATCACGACCGGCAACAAGGAGGAAGTTATCGCCCGCTGTCACCGTGGACACAGCTGCGTGGCTTTCATGACTTTCTGACCTGCCGTTGCGACTGTTTTTGCTTTCCCTGACTGCATTCAGACTCAGGTCGTTACCTGCAGAAAGCAGGGCGCTGTGCCCGGCAGAAACAGAGGATGCCGTGACATCCAGATTATGGCCTGCAGCCATCGCCAGGTTACCGCCGGCGCTGATGCTGCTGCCCTGTGAGGTGGTGGATGATGAACTGTTGTCATCAGTGTGCCAGAAACCGGACTGACTTTTGCTCCCACTTATCAGGTTTGCGGCAATGTTGATATCATTACCCGCAGACATTCCAAGGTCTCCACCGGACGAGACCGTTGCCCCGGTAATATCAATGTTTTTCCCTGCATCCAGCGAAAGTGAATCAGTGCCTTTAATGGTCGCAACCGGACCGGTGTCCGTACCGCTGAGATGCACACCACCATATTGGCTGTCACTGCCCGCATTCCATTGCTGACGCCGGGTGATATTGCTGATGTTGCCACTCACGCTTTCCAGTTGTACGGTTTTACCGCTGATGACTGAGCTGATATTGCTGATATCCCCGATGGCGCTCAGGTCCAGGCTACCGCCCGCGCTTATCAGCCCCGCATTCAGGTTGTCGATATAGCCGGAACTGTCGAGCGAGAGGTCGTTCTGTGCGTTGATGCTGCCGCCGCTGTTGGTGATATTGCCGCCCGCAAGTTGCACGTTGTTCCCGCTGATAACGCTGCCGTTATGCAGGGTGATATCTTCCGGCGACAGATACAGTTTCGGGACCATGACTGTTTGTCCGTTGATGGTGACTGACTCCCACCACAGTATGCTGCCGTCAAGCTGAGCAATCTGTTCAGCTGTCAGCGCCACACCAAACTCTAATCCCAGTCCTTTCTGTTGTCTGGCCGCGTTATCCATCAGATACCGCATCTGTTCCGTGTCTGAACCCAGTCCGTTGAGATAACGTGAACCCGTCCGGCTCAGCACCGCGTTACTGACATACCGGGTATCAAAGACCGCATCCCCCAGGAAACGATAATCTTTTTCCGGTTTCAGCCCGAGGCGGTCAAGAAAATACGATGAGCCCAGAAACTGTTTTTCATCGGTATACGACGGAGCCGTTTCACGTGGCGCCTGACCCGGCTTCGCTCCAAGAAGCTCATACAGTCCGGCAAACAAATGGCTGTCCACCTGTCCGAGACCATCCAGTTTCGGGTTCACCGTAATCAGATACGGACTGTCCGGGTCCGTGGACGGAACCAGGTATCCATTGTTGCCGGAAGGCAGTGGCCAGTCATCACTGATACCGGTCTGACCGGTCAGTGGCGAACCTCCGGCAATATTTTTCAGGGCACCTGCCAGTTCATCGTGCCATTGCGGAGAGCCAACCACCACCGGCTCATACTGCTGCAGCGCTGTCTGTGTCAGACTGTCTCCGCCGGTCTGCTGACTTAACGTATTCAGTACAGGTGCAGAGACCACCGGACTGACACTACCTGCATGTGCAGTGGTTGTTCCGTTATTGATACTGCTGGTAAAACGGGTCTTAACATCCCCGCCCGCCTGAATAACGGAATAATACGTCTTACCGGGCGTGTAATCTTTTTCCCGGCCATCCAGTGAAAATCTGATGGTATTGTTTTCAAATTCCGGTGACAGCAGGGGCAGTTTATCCAGAGAGCCTGTTGCATAGCTACCGTAAAACGTTTTCGGGTCGTAGCGGTATACCAGATATTCATTCTCTGTCCCCGTCTGCCAGCTCTGATTGCTTAACTCTCTGCCCGAGAGTGCGATATCCCCATTCGCCAGGATAAATGACGCCCGGTTTTCCAGTCGTTCAGCCTCAGCAGAAAGATTACGCCCTGACGCAATGCGGCCTGCCGGATTATCAGCACCGGTTACTGTTGTGATGTTCTGGCTGCTGAGAAAGCGCTGTGTGGCACTGTCAGCAAACGGCGCGTAATAATAAAGCGTATCCATTGTGATATTGCATGCCCCGTGCCCGTTGCAGGGCGTACCGTGCTGATTTTCAACTTCACGGGTGAAATAGCCATAGCTGCCGTCAGGAAGAAGGGAAAGGGGAATATCAACCAGAGCATTTCCCATTCCCTGAATGGATGAGGGGTTAGTCCGGGTTGTTGTTGTGGCAGAAAATCCCTCCCGCTGGTTCAGAAGATGCCCGGTTCTTACAACAATATCGCCCTGATGCGTCTCAATATTCCCGGAATTATTGATAATCTCTGTGTTTGCACCGCCGGAAGCATCCTTCTGTACCCACAGACTGTTGCCGGCCAGGATATCACCATGCTGGTTATGCAGACGGTCTGTAAACAGCTTCAGGTTATTCCCCGCATAAATCAGCGCACTGTTCAGCAGGGTACCGGCCACATTCATTGTCAGACTGCCTGCCGTGCCGGTAAAACCACTGATGGTGATATCACTCCGGCTGTTCAGACTCACATCGCCACCGCCCTGAAGTGAACCCGGTGCGTTAAGGAAAAGACGCTGTGCGCTGAAAACACTGTTGCCTTTACCGGCAGTCAGCGTTCCATTGTTGGTGAATGCCTCTCCGGCACCGAGCACCATGGCATCACCCTGCATGACACCGCCGTTGGTGATGGCATTTTGCGACGTGACGGAAAGGGTTTTCCCTGCGGCCAGGGTACCATGATTCGTGAGGGCAGCAATCAGTTTCAGTGTGACATCACCGGTGGCCACCACCTGCCCCTGACCACTGAAGTCCTGAGCGTCAAGCAGCAGGTTGCCTGCACTGTACAGCCGCCCTGTACCATTTTGCAGCAGTGAACTGCCCTTGACGCCAAGCCCGGAGGTTCCCAGCAGGGTACCGCTGTTGCTGAATGTGTGGTAATTCACCAGCAGGTCCGCACCCTGAAGCGTACCGGTATTATTCAGCGTGGTTCCTTTAACGTCGGCACTGCCGGTGGCAAGTACGCGTCCGCCGTTGACAGTATTCACCACATCCAGCAGCAGGGTGGCAGCCTGTACCAGTCCGCTGCCGGTGTTCGCCAGCACCTGCGCCGTCAGCGTGAGGTTACTGCCGGAGAGGATTTTGCCGTCGTTCTGCAGACGGTCTGTGGCGTTCAGGGAAACCCCGCCTCCACCCTGTATCGTGCTCTGGTTACTCAGGGTCGCAGTACTGACATTCAGTGCATTCCGGCTCATCAGAACACCACCGGAACGGTTGTTCACGCCACCGGAGGCTGTCAGCGTCAGCGTTTCGCCCTGCAGATGCCCGCCGTTTGTGAGTTGTCCTGCCGTGATGGTGGTGACATTTCCCTGTAATTGCCCGTCGTTTGTGACACTGTCTGCCTTCAGCGTCAGCACACCTGCACTGAGCAGTTTTCCGTTCGCCTGATTGTTCAGCGTCTGATTCACCGTGAGCGTGAGAGTATCCACACCGGTGATGTCACCCGCACTGGTCAGTGAGTTCGCCTTCAGGGTCAGATTTTTTGCAATCCATTGTCCGCTGTTGCTTAAATTCAGTGCACTGAGCGCCATTTCACCGTTCGAGGTGACTTTGCTGCCCGCTGTGCTGACGAGCTCACCCGTCAGACGTGCAGTCAGGCTGTCAGCCGCCTGGATCGCCCCGCTGTTTGCCAGACTGTCTGCGGTGATCAGCACCCGTTTGCCCTGCCAGTGTCCGGAACTGGTAATACTGCCTGCGGTGATTGTCAGATCGCCGCTGGTCAGCAATGAACCTCCGTTATTCATCAGCGCAGGTTGAGGGGATGCCATACGGGCGGCAAGCGTCAGTGCGGCGATCCCGGTGAGCGTGCCACTGTTGGTGACACTGTTCTGGCGAATCGTGACATGGTTACCCTGGACAGTGCCGCGGTTATCCAGTGAATTTCCATCAAGGGAGAGCGTGCCGGCCGAAAGCAGACTGCCCCGGTTGTCCGTGGTGGCTGCTTTCAGCGTGGTGTCACCCTGGCTCATGATATCGCCGGTACTGGTCAACTGACCGGTTGCCGAAGCAGTAAGGTTACCGGTTGCCAGCACGGAACCACTGTTCGCCCATCTGTCCGCCTGCACGGTGATATTCTGTCCCTGCGTGGTCCCTGCGGTATTCAGTGTTTTGCCCCGGAGGGAGAGGTCGTCCGCCGTCAGCCAGCGTCCGTGACTACCCTGTGAGAGGGTGTCGCCAGCAAGCGCCAGTGCACCGGCGCCCTGCAACAGGCCGTCACCATCCAGCGTGGTCGCCCTGACGCTCAGCGTGTCAGCGATGATTTTTCCCGGATTGCTGAGGGAGACAGCATTTAACATTAAACCATTATCACCGGTGATAAGCCCGCTGTTGCGGATGTCCGGTATATCCAGCGTCAGGTCTGCAGCACTGTACAGCGTGCCGTTCTGCTGATTATCAAGCCTCTGTGTGTTAACGGTGAGTGAGGCCTCCCCCTGCAACAGACCGCTGTTGGTCAGGGTCTGTGACTGTGTATTCAGGGCGGAACCAACAAGTACGCCGCTGCTGGTCAGTTCCGGCGCACTGAGGCTGAGCGACGGGGCACTGCTTTTCCCGCTGTGGGTGAGCTTTTCACTGGCGTTCACCACCATGGTCTGTTGTGCTGCCTGCGTACCTGCAAGACGTGCATCTCTGGCGTTGATGCTGAGATTTTTGCCGCTCTGAAGTTGTGCGCCCGCTGCGGTACTCAGTTTGTCTGCCTGAACCCGGAGGGTGTCACCGGCACTGGTTTCCCCGTCCAGCGCCACTGTTGTCACATTCAGCGTCATCGCAGCATCGCTGTGGGTGACCGATTTTTTACCGGAGCTCAGCGTCTGCGCACTGACCGTCAGCCCTTTGCCGCCGGACAGCACACCGTTCTGTGTCACATCCTGCGCCTTCAGCACCAGTGCATCATCGCTCACCAGCAAACCTGTACTGGTCAGTTTCCCACTGGCCATGATATCCACTTTGCCCTTCGCGCCAGTGCGGCCGCTCTGGGTAAAGTCGCGGGTATTCATGGTCAGGGGACCGCCACTGAGCAGGGAGCCACTGTTGCTGAGCGTTGTACTGCCGAGCGTCAGGGTAGCTCCCTGAACGGCGCCACTGTTATTCAGCGTACCGGCATTGAGTCCCGCATGACTTTTCGCCAGCAATATTCCGTCCTGCGTCAGCGTGGTGGCGCTGGCCGTGAGATTCTGCCCGGCGGTTATCTGTCCCTGTGTTGTCAGCGTGTCACTGGCGACAGTCACGATATCGCGGGCCGCGTTAATCTGGCTGGCGGTATCCTGTGTGATGTTTTTCGCGGCAAGCGTTACATCCCGGCCGGCAGTCAGTTTTTCATTCTGTTGAGTGATTCTGCCGCCGGCGGTCAGGCTGAGGTCCTTGTCGCTGTTAAGCGTTCCATTGCTGAGAACGATATCTCTCCGGCTGCTGACGCTCAGGTTACCTCCCGCTTTATGGTCGCCGGTTAAGGTGACGCCCTGACCTTTTGCAGTGACGGCCCCCGTGGCGAGACTGTTGTTGACAGTCAGTCTGCCGCTGGCATCCAGGGTGATATCGCCATCGCGGGCATAAAGGTTACCAAGATTAACCCCGACACCACTTTCAGTGGAGGTCAGATGAATACGCCTGGCGTACATTCCACCGAGAGCGCCGGTATCAACGGCAACTTTCGGCACATCACCTTCGCCCTTCAGGGCTCTGACACGACCATCTGCAGTTACACGGTTAGCGCCTGCAGTGACAGTTAAATCCTTCGCATGAAGCGCGGCATTCACTTCCGTTGCACGGGCAATAATGGATACGGCATCGCTCCGGGTGCCGTCCAGGCCCGCGCCATTGATGGTGATACTGCCTTCAGTCACCTCCAGCGCCTGCAGGCTGCCGTCGGCATTCATCACAGGTTTGCCCGTGGTGAGCGTCGCGTGCGGCGTGTTGATAAAGCCACAGCCGTCACAGGTGATACCATACGGGTTGGCAACCATCACATTCGCCGCTTTGCCGGCCACTTCCGTATAGCCCTGCAGCAGTGAACGCTTACCGCCGGTCACTTCGTTGATGATACCCTTCGCTTCCCCGCCCGCTTTCAGGTTCGGGTTATTCTGTATCAGTCCACCAAGCTGCGTCGGATTAAGCTTACCGGTGGCATTATTGAGAATCAGCCCTTCCTTCCCGACGTTGTAATCCGTAAACCGGTTATGCGAAATCCCGGCCCCGTTCGGCGTGGCAATGTTCACGACCGGCACACCATTTGCCGCTTTATCCATTCCGGCCCCGTTTTGTGGGGTGATGACGGCCCCCACAGCCGGTAACAACGGCTGCCCGGCGATAATCGCACTGACCAGGTAACTCAGCAGGCGGTAAGTGAAGCGAACGGGAGGCTGATGCATGGTAATAATCCCTTAAAACGCGACGGCAACGCGCCAGTAAACCGTGAGATGGTCAGGGGCAAGCCAGTCCGGGTAAACCAGAGGCAGTCCGGCAGTGAACGAACCGGAAACATGGCCACTGGTGGTGCTGAGCCCGGCAGCAGCACCCCACAGCGTGCCGGACGAGTACGGGTCATCGCTGTCAGAGTGCAGCCAGCCGCCGTCCAGTGCAGCCACTGCACGGACAGTTCCCACATATGGCAGGGAGAACAGAGACCAGGACAGCTCATTCCGCAGATAACCGCCGTTATTACCGGAGATATACTGATCCTTAAAGCCACGCACTGAACTCTCACCCCCGAGGCTCAGTTGTTCCACACCATGAAGACGGTCCGGTGACCACTGGGCATAAGCGCTGGTCAGCCACCACACCCTGTCCGTGACGGGGCGCTGAAAACTGGCACTCACCGACCATTTCCGGAACTGATTTACGGGCAGGTCTCCCCTTTTCCCGTGGTCGCTTTCTGCGCCGAACTAGGGCATCCCCCGTGTGAATACCGGATTCAGTGTTCCGACCCCCCCCAGAAACTTGTGGGTGTGATTCAGCCCGACAGAAAATGAAGTGAGTTTACGGCTGCTGCCCTGAAGCAGAACATCATCCAGATAATTGTGAATAATGCGGTGCTGCAGACCTCCGGTCAGTGCTGTCTTCATGTCCCCGTTACGGAACAGGACATGCGACAGTCCCAGCCGGTGAGTCTGCAGGTCTCCCGTGGAACGCCACCGCCAGCCCCGGTTATCAATGGTGCTGAGGTAGTCACTCCATGAATACGTGTAATCCACCAGGGTATAGCCATACGGCAGACTGACACCGGCGGCAAAATTCCTCGCATCATGTGACACCGAAAAGTCACTGCTCCGTCCCCCGCTGACAAACCAGTTGTCAGCCAGCCCCAGAGGATTATTAAAGGAAAGGACACCATTTAACTGCCCCGTACCGGTACTCTTCTGCCCGCTGTTGTCGATGCCCACGCTCCCTGTGACAGGCCATTCCGGCAATGCCGTCAGTGTCACCACCGACCATCCCTCACGGTCACCGGGCGATATTTCAATCTGTACCGGCTCCGTACGCAGACGATTAATCTGCTCCATCCCCTGCTCAATATCCCGCAGGTTCAGAACCTTCCCCTCCATTCCCGGGAAAACCATCTTCAGGGTGCGGGCAGGAAGGTCAGCGCCTTCCGCCCGGATTTGCTGCAGCCTGCCTTCCATGACCGTTATGTGCAGTACGCCCCCTGAAAGGTCCTGCTCTGTCAGAAAGGCCCGGCTGGTGATATATCCCCGGCGTATATAGCCGTCCGTCACGGCATCCGTGACCGCGGTCAGCCCCGTGATATTCAGACACTGATTCACCCACGGTGCCACCAGTCTGTCGGTTTCTGCAGACGTCAGTCGGGTGGCCCCACTGACAACAATGCTTGACACCGTAAAGCAGGGACCTTCAGTACCGGCAGACGTTTCCGGAGACGGCGTGATGGTCAGCGGCGCACTGCGCTCCAGCGCATCACGCTGACGCTGGTTTTCATCCAGCAACTGCTGCTGTTGCTGCTGAATTGCACTGCGGTCACCCGGAGACAGCATGGCTGCCGGAGACGAAAATGCGGGGATGAAACAACCAGAAAAAACGGAGAGGGAGAGATAGCATATCCACGGAGAGCCGCGCCGGAACATATCACAACAGGGGACAGACAACGCACGGGATAAAAGGGACGTTTTCGTCAGAATGTTTTTCTGCCGGTGCTGCATGTTCTCCCCGTATTCTGGCCTGTGTGATGCCAGTGTAAATTCATGTCAAAAAGTGTCAGTAAAGAAATTTACATCAGAAGAGAAGCATTTTTGAACAGTAACCCGGTAAAATATCAGGAAAAATCGAAGAAATGTGATAAAGGACGTATTTTTGGCTGTGACGAGGGCAAAACCCTGTTCCGGTTACCGGTCATGCTCCGGCCCCCACAGACTATTTTGCGTCAGGAGTAATATACAGGGATATGACGAGTTGTTCCGGTTATGTTGTCATACACGTCCACAGAAGCCGTCGCAATCCGCATCCCGTACTTTCTCAGCCTCAGGATATCTGCCGCAATGCGCTGGCTGCCGAACCAGAACAGGCCGTCCAGTGCGCTCACCTGCAATCCTGTCTCCAGCGCATACTTCAGCCGTTGACGGGGCGCTTTCACTTCCCGGGCAATCAGTTGGTATGGCGATGATGTGTTTTCATTCGCAACCACCCGCCGAATACGGTGAGACAGATGATACCGGAATGTATCCGGCCCACCCGAAAGGCTGGCCTTCAGGTTGTACACGCAGCCAAAGCGTTTATCGTTGAACACCACATTTTTCTGGCTGATGTCCCATTCTTCACGCAGCGCGGCAATCAGTTGTGGTGTACGAGTAAGCAACAAGCGAAAAGGCAGTTCAAAACTGGTGACGTAATCCACATTCAGCAGAGCAATACGCAGCCGTTCTTCTGGCCCGGCCTCTGTCTGCCGGCACTCCTCCAGAACATCCTGCCACTGCCGGCGAAGGCGTGGAGATTCATTCAGTTCTGTAAAGCAGTTTTTATCCGCCAGATAGTCAATTCGTATATGCATACTGAAGAGCATTCCGTATAAAGATTCAGCTGGCAAAACTTTATCAGTCTGTAAAAACTAACGGAAGAGTCGATATTTCTCCCGTCCATCACCGGATGATTGTTGCAATACCCCGTGGCATCAGAGACTGAACAGCCGTTTTTAACGCAACGTATTGCTCTGATGTATCAGGCCGGACAACCCGAAAACAGCCTTTCACCCTGCATTGTCCGCCAGCGCTTATTACCAGCCACGTCTGTTGCAGTAAATTAATCAGTTGAGAACATTCTTCATCAATCGTGACGCTGGCTCGCGCATGGCAGAAAAGGTCCTGACTGAGCAACAACAGGCATCGTATTGTTGCTGCTCCATGTTGTTTATATGAACGCATCCCGTTTGCAAGGCTTCCGTGTTTTTGACGTTGACGGTAGATTGCTGCTCTATATCCCTATTGCAGCCGGTGCTGCGGGCCTCGATGAGATTCGCTGACTCTCGCCTTATTCACGCAACGAGCTTTAAGCTCAGAAAAACATCCAAGTTTGGTGAGTCACAGTCTTACGTGTCGTTGTCATCAATATAGGAATGGATAATCTGGAGAGCGACACTGCGGGCTGATATTGCGGTTTTACGGCAAGTTTTTAGCATCCGCTTCTACGCCAAATACCTGAAGTAGGAATGGATGCGTTAGCAGCACACATCCGGATCTGCGCGGGGAATAGCCGGAAACGGCTATCCCTACCACAATAGCTAACTTTGCAATAGTGCCCTTTTAGGCTCATGTACTCTGACGTAATTCTATCTGGTAGTTGAATTGCACGATACGCGACTCTTCTGATTCATCATGATTATTATTCAATAGTCCAATCAGTAACTTACCCGTCTCTATCCCCATTTTTTTGTAGTCAATACGGATGGATGTCAAGGTTGGGTGTGTTTGATCGCAACTGTCTGAACCGTCAAGACAAGCTACAGCGATATTTCCAGGGATTTTTAACAAACGCCGCTGACACTCAAACATGATACCCAGCGCAATCTCTTCGTGGCTGCAAATCACAGCATCCAGCTCTGGTTGTCGCAGTAATATCTCGTTTAATGCGTAACGCCCCAATTGCAGACTTGCGGCATCCGGCATTGTGATAACAAGATCAGTGTTCTGGTAATGGCTCAGCATTGCTTTATGCCAGCCGTTCAGTTGCTGACGTTGCAGGCGGTTTTCCATATGCGCACCGATAAATCCGATATTCTTATAACCCTGCTCCAGCAGATGTTCGGTCAGTTTATGTGATGCTTCAAAAAATGCTGTTTCGATGGTAATTTGAGCCGGACTGAAAGGGGAACCGACAACGTTAACGGTAGGTATATTTGTTTTCTCGAGTATCTGGTGAGTTTTATCAGCCAACTGAGAACCAAAAATAACTAACGCCGCCGGGTTGCCTTGAAGAAGCGTCATCAGAATTTCAGCTTCTTTGAGCTGATTATACTCATGACACCCAAGCAGTAGCTGGAATTCATTTTTATTAAGCACCTGCTGCAACGACTGCATAAAGCGGGAGCTGGCTTTATCTGTCAGGGAAGGAACCAGTACGGCGACTGTATGACTGTGACCAGATGCAAGGGCGCCAGCAGTTCTGTTGGGAATATAACCCAACTCTTCTACGGCCTGTTCTATCTTTTCCCTCAGCTTGTCAGAAACCTGTTCCGGTGTTCTCAGCGCGCGGGAGACGGTCATGGTTCCGACACCTGCAAAGTTAGCGACCTCCTGCAGCGTCACCCGTCCGGTACCACGGCGCTTACGTGTTTTTTCCATTTCGACTCCATGGATAATTACAACCAGCTGTTTTCATTACTTTTATTTTACCATTACTCTTTCCAGTTTTTGCCCACGGTAGCAAATATCCTGTTGCATTGTATATGCAGGAACCGAATATAGCCAAAGCATGGCGGCAGAGAAATGATAGCGCTATCACAAAGATTGGTAGCGTTATCAGATAGCGCTATCAAATGCGACAATCATCACATTAATTAATGCGTAAAATATCTACTCTCCTGTTAATTATCATCGGGAGTTATCAGTCGTATGTTAAAAAATCTATTAAATACAGAGGTCGTTCAGGTCGTGGAACAGGTCAAAGACTGGCGGGAAGCCGTGGCGATTTCATGCCGACCGTTGATTGAAAACGGTTCTATCGAACCGCGTTATGTTGATGCGATCTATCACTCGCACGACACTATCGGTCCGTACTATGTGGTTGGCCCTGGTATTGCGATGCCTCATGCGCGCCCGGAAGAGGGGGCTAACAAGCTGTCATTAGCACTGACCCTGATCCCTTCAGGTGTGAATTTTGATGCCGATGAAAACGATCCAGTGAAATTACTGATTGTGCTGGCTGCAACCGACAGTACCAGCCACATTGAAGCGATTTCTCAACTCGCCAAGTTATTCGATAACGAAAAAGACATACAGGCTATTTTGACGGCCAAAACGACGCAGGACATTTTGTCTGTTATTGCGCGCTATTAATTCTGAGGAACATTTATGAAAATTACAGTGGTTTGCGGTAACGGCTTAGGCACCAGCCTGATGATGGAAATGAGCATTAAAAGCATTTTGAAGGATTTGTCCATCAGCGCTGATGTTGATCATGTCGACCTGGGCTCCGCGAAAGGGACGCCGAGTGATATCTATGTCGGCACCAAAGATATTGCCGAGCAGTTAGTCGCGCAGTCTGTCGCAGGCAAAATCGTCGCCCTGGAAAATATGATTGATAAGAAAGCCATGAGAGAACGTTTGTCCGTGGCATTAACCGAATTAGGCGCACTGTAAGCTGGGGGCGATATGGATTTCTTTCGTTTTTTGATGAGCGATGTACTTTCCGAACCCGCGGTGCTGGTCGGTTTAATCGCCCTGATTGGCCTGATTGCACAGAAAAAACCGGTAACCGAATGCATTAAAGGTACCGTCAAGACCATTATGGGGTTTGTGATTTTAGGCGCAGGGGCGGGTTTAGTTGTGTCGTCACTGGGTGACTTCGCAAACATTTTCCAGCATGCCTTTGGTATTCAGGGTGTCGTGCCGAACAATGAAGCCATTGTTTCCGTAGCGCAGAAAAGCTTCGGGAAAGAAATGGCGATGATTATGTTCTTTGCGATGGTTATCAACATTATGATTGCCCGTTTCACACCGTGGAAATTTATCTTCCTGACCGGTCATCACACGTTGTTTATGTCGATGATGGTAGCGGTAATTCTGGCAACAGCAGGCATGACCGGCGTTACGCTTATAGCCGTTGGCTCTTTGGTTGTTGGCGTGGCAATGGTCTTTTTCCCGGCTATTGCGCATCCGTACATGAAGAAAGTGACCGGTTCTGATGACGTTGCCATCGGCCACTTCTCAACATTATCTTATGTATTGGCCGGTTTCATCGGCAGCAAGTTTGGTAATAAAGAGCACTCGACTGAAGACATGAATGTGCCGAAAAGTCTGCTGTTCTTGCGCGACACGCCGGTTGCTATCTCTTTTACCATGAGCATAATTTTCCTGGTGACGTGCCTGTTTGCGGGTGCAGATGCGGTGAAAGAGCTTAGCGGTGGTAAAAACTGGTTCATGTTCTCTATCATGCAATCCATTACCTTCGCAGCTGGCGTGTACATCATTCTGCAGGGTGTGCGCATGGTGATTGCGGAGATTGTCCCGGCATTCAAAGGTATTTCAGACAAGCTGGTTCCGAATGCCAGACCTGCTCTCGATTGCCCGGTCGTCTTCCCTTACGCACCTAACGCTGTACTGGTTGGTTTCCTGAGTAGCTTTGCTGCAGGTTTAATCGGTATGTTCACGTTGTATCTGCTGAACATGATCGTGATTATTCCTGGTGTGGTGCCGCACTTCTTCGTAGGTGCAGCTGCAGGGGTATTCGGTAATGCAACGGGTGGACGTCGTGGTGCGATTTTGGGTGCCTTCGCTCAAGGCTTGCTTATTACCTTCCTGCCAGTATTCTTATTGCCGGTGCTGGGTGATATTGGTTTTGCTAACACCACCTTCAGTGATGCTGACTTTGGCGCACTGGGTATTTTG
This sequence comes from Escherichia sp. E.sYA108, assembly GCF_011754335.1. NCBI lineage: Bacteria > Pseudomonadati > Pseudomonadota > Gammaproteobacteria > Enterobacterales > Enterobacteriaceae > Escherichia > Escherichia sp. E.sYA108. The sequence continues at coordinate 3,985,525 of NZ_JAAQVZ010000001.1, forward strand.
TTAGGGATTATCGTTCGCTAATATTTTGATGACATTAATATCCTCCAGGATTTCAGGAACGTGGAGGATATTAATTCCTCTTGTTTTCTCCATTTTTCTTTCTTCCAGTCAGGACTGCATCCGATTAATTGTAAGCGCTCCGAGAAGTACGTAGCGTAAGGATTATTTTACAGCTGAGAAGTTTCAGTGCAGCAGTTCATGCACACGGTTCGACGGCTAGTCATTGATCTTCATAATTACCTCGCGTAAAAAACGGGGTAAGGCCGCTCATCCCAGCGTCATCTCCACAGGTAATAATTCAACGCCAATGCCAGAAGAGTTCGTTAACGGAAGACGCCGTGATATACGCCCTTTGATCAGCGAGAGCCTGAGCCATTTGAACAGAAGATTATCATTGATATCATGCTCCCGGGCAATACGGGCAACAGAACCCCTTGGTTGTAAAGCCAGTGTAACCATTTGAAGTTTAAACTCATTTGAAAATGACCTGCGGGGTTCAGCTGATAATGTTTTTTGTTCCATAACAGGTGTCCACTAGTTGAAAAGGTGGGTACCTATGTTACCAATACTGGCTTAATGGCTACATACAGCAGTCGGTTTACGCATACACTTTTATAGTGCACTCCGGCCTCATGAATATAACGGTGGATTACCGCCGAACGAATCGGAAAATAGATACTGGAAAAAAACTGAAATTGTGACCAGTTTTTGTTGACCACTACAAATAAATAAAAGAGTTGCAGTGCTTGCTCGGTAAGAAAACAATGGAAGTTGAGATCCTCAAAGAAGCTGTGGAGTACACCACTCTACAGTAGTTGCGCAAATTTGGAGTGGACGATAATGTGATCGTCTATAAGGGCAACGCTATCATAGTCTTGTCCTGGCGGGTAAAAAAGCGCGCTTACCTTAACGATAAGCGCGCCGCTGTTCAGGCCTTGAGTGGTTATTCAATTCCTGTGGTGACTGTAAAAGTGCGCGTTTGCTGCGGTGCAACCTGAATCAGCGTGCCATTACGTTGCGCGGCAAGATACCCCTCAGGCCGACAGGTTGCAGGTAATGCAAAGGCGGCTACCTGTTGCTCTCCGTTATAAAGGATCCAGCGTGTCACATAATTTAGTTCAGCACTGTAGAAACGAGTAACAAACGTAGTGCCATCGGGAGAGATCATGCGAAACTCTGGCTGATCTGTATAAGCGTCCAGTTTGTCTGCAAAGAAGACAATTTCTGGATCATAAAATTCCGGTTGACTCAGCGTCGACAGAGAGGCTTCTCCCTGCATAATCCGTTGATTAAACGCCAGCCACTGAGCGGTGGGATTAACATGCGAAGGCACTGATTCACGCAATCTTAATATTTCGTCCGGGATATTCTGGCTGAATGTAGCATTTGGTATATATGCATAATTCATGTGGCACATATATTGTAGTGGCATATCTACAGAAGCCAGATTGGTTACGGCCATCTTAATATCGAACAGTGTAGAGGATTTGTGAAGGACCACTGTTGGTTGAGCCAGATAATGATGACCGAAACCCATTACATACTCGTAACGCCCGTTAAGGCGTAACATATCTCCGTCTAATTCCAGCCATGCTTCATCCATCGCGGCACAGGCCATTTCACCGTGTAGCAGATGAGTATCTTCCGCAGATGGGCAGCCATTAGCCAGCAAACCTGAATGAAAAGCAAAACAGCCATAGGTCTCTATCACCTCTGTCGCCGGTTTAGGCTGGCGAAACATATTGCACATGGTGAGGCCGTGTCCATCAAATTGCGCATCCCAAATCATCTGCCCCATCCAGGGAAGAATAATCAAATGTCCACGACTGTTTGCAATTTTAAGCCCCTCGACACCGCTGTCATAGCGAAAAGACGTGACAGTAAAATCACTATTTTCCAGCAAGATACGAGGTTTCTCGCCAAAAAGCGCCCGCCACAAATTAATACGCGTACTCATAACGGTTCTCCTCAGGACGCTGTGACTTCAGCCAGTGCGGTACGTACTTTGCTTTCACGCCAGAAGTAGACTCCGACATAGACAAAGCAGAGCATAGAAACCAGGAATGAAAGCTGTAGTGAGTGGAACATATCTGCAATATATCCCTGAATTGCTGGAACCACCGCGGCACCGACAATAGCCATAACAATGACTGCTCCTGCCATTTCTGTATGTTCGTTATCAACTGTATCCAGTGTTCCTGCATAGATCGTCGCCCAGCAAGGGCCAAACAAAACACTTACCAGGACGGCGACATAGACCGCGCTGAAACTTGGAGCCAGTGCAACATATGCCAGGAACAGCGCCCCTATAACGGAATAGAGAATCAATACTTTTTCCGGATTAAAACGCGTCATAAGGATGTTGGCTATAAACTTGCCAATAAAGAAGCAGGCAAAGCTATAGACCATGAAGTTTGAAGCATCACGTTCGTTGATATCGCCCAACTCCAGCGCCAGACGAATGGTAAATGACCATACTGCGACCTGCATACCCACATAAAGGAACTGCGCCACAATACCGCGACGAAAGCGCGGATTTCTAGCCAGATAGCGCAGCGTATCCATTGCTGACGGGCGTTTATGGTGACTTGTCTGTGCCACTTTACAGGTTGGGAAGCGGGTTAAAAGGAACAACACCATGACCACAACCAGAATCATAATCATATACTTATACGGTTCAAGGGTGTTCTCTAACATCAGCACCTTAAAGTTGTGAATTTGCCCGGCGTTCATTCCTGACATCTGCTTTTCAAGGCTTTCCCCCTCGGAGAAAACCAGATATTTGCCCAATAAAATACCAGACGCAGCACCAATCGGATAAAAGGTCTGGCTGATATTGAGCCGCAATGTGGCATAGGCTTTTGGACCGATCATTGAACTGTATGTGTTCGCTGCAGTTTCAAGGAAACTCAGGCCAATCGCAATCGCAAAAATAGCTGCAAGGAACATAGTGTAGGTTGCCATATGTGAGGCAGGGAAAAAAAGTGTACAACCACCAATATACAGCGTCAGGCCAATTAAAATTGCCACCTTATAACTGGTCTTTTTAATCACAAGGGATGCTGGTATTGCAATTAAAAAATAACCTCCATAAAATGCGCTCTGCACCAATGCTGAAGCAAAGTTACTTAGCGAAAATACACTTTTGAATTGAGTGATTAATATGTCATTTAATGCAGCTGCGCATCCCCATAGCGGGAATAAACACGATAACAAAATAAACTGGAACAAGGGAGTCTTATTCAGATACCCATCAGGCATCTGAATGATGTTTTTATCGTTCATAGTGCTACCTTTAACTGTGCAGGATGATTATTCGTTTAAGGTTAAAAATTCATTAAATTGTTCAATACTCGGATAAGATGATTGCGTACCTTTCCCTGTGACGCTGAAAGCGGCAAAGAGAGCGGCTTTTTTCAAAGCGGCTTCAACATCACCGCTTTGAACATAATAATGGGAAAAGCAACCAATAAATGCGTCACCAGCGCCACTAGTATCAACAGCATTTACTTTGAATGCAGGAACATGGACTTCCTGATCACGGGTCATCCATAATGCGCCTTTTTCGCTCATGGTAACAATAATATTGTTCAGCCCTTTATCAACTAACGAACGTGCGGCCAAACGAATATGATCATAAGTATCAACCGACATACCGGTTAATATTTCCAGTTCTGTTTCATTCGGGATAAAGAAATCACATTTGCAGGCATAAGACATATCTAACTCACGCAATGCCGGAGCCGGATTTAATAACACTTCAATACCATTTTTCTTACCAAACTCAATCGCGTGGTAAACTGTTTCCAGTTGAACTTCCAGTTGTAAAACGATCAATTTGCATTTTTTCAGATCTTCTGCAGCTCGATCGATATCTTCCGGGGAAAGAAATTTATTCGCTCCCTTAATTATTAATATACTATTGCTCGAGTTGGCATTAACAAAGATCGGTGCAACACCACTGCTGGTACAGGGGACCTTCTCAACATAAGTGGTATTAATTCCCCATGATTCGAGATTACGAATAGTATTATCCGCAAAAATATCATCACCTACTTTAGTCAGCATCAGGACTTTTGAATTCAATTTAGCCGCCGCCACCGCTTGATTAGCACCTTTCCCACCACATCCGATTTTGAAGGCAGGTGCTTCCAGAGTTTCTCCTTCTTTAGGCATCTGATTCGTGTAAGTAATGAGATCCACCATATTGGAACCAATAACTGCAATGTCCATTTCACTACCTCTTATAAACTTTCGCATAACAATGGTATTTAAATAACATTAGCATGTTACTTTTGCATCATTTGTGACTGAGATCGCGATTAGCACATCAACCCGATGTTTATTTAATAGACTTCCAGTCTTATCACTCAGGCCAACACTATCTAATCATAAGCAACCTAACAGGATTAATACCGAAAATTCAGCAGTCTATACCCTTTTCATTTCAAAGGGTCGGTCGTATAGTATGGTAACTAAAACAATGTTTACTAATGCCATAATGTTATTTTTATAACATTTTTACGGAGAGAGAGTTGATGGAAACGAAGCAAAAAGAGCGTATCCGACGTTTGATTGAAATACTTAAGAAAACCGACAGAATCCATTTGAAAGACGCGGCACGAATGCTGGAAGTTTCTGTAATGACTATTCGTCGCGATCTCCATCAGGAAGATGAACCTCTGCCACTGACCCTACTGGGTGGCTATATTGTAATGGTGCATAAACCCGCACCATCCATGCCAGTAATCCAGGACGTTCCGAGAAATCATCGTGATGACTTACCTATTGCAATTCTGGCCGCCGGAATGGTTAATGAAAATGATCTGATCTTCTTTGATAATGGCCAGGAGATACCGCTCGTTATAAGCATGATCCCGGATGCAATCACCTTCACTGGCATCTGTTACTCACATCGTGTCTTTGTTGCGTTGAATGAAAAACCTAATGTGACAGCAATACTTTGTGGTGGTACGTATCGTGCCAGAAGTGATGCTTTTTACGATGCCAGTAACTCTTCGCCATTAGACTCTCTCAATCCGCGAAAAATATTTATTTCCGCCAGCGGTGTACATGATCACTTTGGCGTCAGCTGGTTTAATCCCGAAGATCTTGCCACTAAGCGTAAAGCGATGGCCCGTGGACTAAGGAAAATTTTGCTCGCCCGCCACGCCTTGTTCGATGAAGTAGCCTCTGCCAGCCTCGCACCGCTCTCTGCATTTGATGTTCTGATTAGCGATCGTCCGTTACCGGCAGATTATGTTACGCACTGCCGGAATGCTTCTGTAAAGGTCATTACACCTGATTCAGAAGACGAATGACTTACTGAAAAAACACCGTACTCTTGTTAAACATCGTCGGATTGGACTGATTACGTTGCACTTTCATCACATATTCCAGCTTATCAATTTGGCTTATCATCTACTCCAGACGCTGGTCATCATTGACCAATAGTCTGATATGGCTTTTGTCGCTGTCCTGAATCGGCAGGCAGAAAATGCCTTCAACGTTAAAAGCGCGACGGGAAAAAGCCCACAAGGGTGAGTCATTACGCCCGGATAATAAACAGGCTCCTCCCTGTTATGGAAGCCGTTGTATTGTCCATAATGTCTGGGTTTTTAATGCACACTGGATAACAACCGGACGAATCTTCAAATATCACTGGCGCTGACAGCCGGTTTGAATTCATCTCACAACCCTGCATAGAGCGAATCTCCTGCCTGCACGTCACTCCACTCCATGGTATAAACTTCACACTCTTTATCTGCGGCTAGTTTCAGTCACCAGATAAGCATCGACTATGAAAGGTGAGCCATGACAACATAACGTTGGTAACGCTCTGACGCCTTAACGGAAGATGCCTGCCACCACAGGGAATGTAAACGACTGAAGTGTGGCCTTTAATGCCGTGAACGGCTCATGGTCTCCTGGCACGGTTGCCGCCCCAACCTGTAACAACATTCCACAGTACAATGTCTGTCAGAGCCGGAGCCTCCCATGCCTGTTGTAGTAACTCTACCAGTTACGAACATCCTTCTTCAAAAGTGTTGTCGTATCTCGCATGGAAGAAAAGATCCTGACTAAGCAGCAACACACAACGTATTGCGGAACCTGCATGTTTTTCCTGTAACTAGTGCATTACGACATATGGTAATAGCTACCTGTGTGGTTTCGCTGGATAACAAGGGGATTTATTCGCAAGTAAAATGCCTGATAAAATACACGAATCTAGTAATCATCAATATTTACTCTGGTCGAATGACGCGTGAAGTGGACGGCCAACAGACGCAGTCAGTGATCTACAGCCTGTTGAATAAAACGCTGGATGTCTCCCGGCTCTGAAATTAATGCTTCGGTTATTTGCACGAAATGTTCCTTTTCAAACCCTGTTGAATTTTGTTAAGCCGGTGCAGACACAGTAAAGCGCGCATCAACACCTGAAAGGTACGATACAAACACAAGTTACAAACAATAATAACGGAAGGACAATTAATCAGTGAGGAATAATAACTAAATTAACCAAAAGAATGTTACTGGCAATACAACCAAAACTTAAATAGTAATATATTTGTTAATATTATAAATTCAGACTGAGTATGATATCAGAAAATACATTAGTTAATGTAAGAACAGATGCCCAGTAAGACATATACACAAGACACCCACAAACACTCTCTTTTTATTAAATAAATCACCTGATTAAATTATAAAAGTGTGATATAAGTCAAAATTACTGACGAAATCAATTGATAATGATTATCTCTATCATTATCGTGATATTCGAGAATGAAAGGGGAAGTAGTCATTATAAGCCTTTTATAAATCGTCATAGTAGAACACTTTTTATATGAGTTGCTATATGAAAATATACTGGACAAGAAAAAGCATTCCTGAACTTTCAGCACTTCCACCTTCATTAAGAAAGAAAAATTTTACTGACACATATAATGCTGCATCTTCTCATATCGAATACTGGATAGGTGCTGGCGTCTCATTTATCTCGATGATGATTTTATTCAGAGTATATGACTTTCTTTTACCCGCCCAAGATACTTTCCCGGGTGATATCATCAGAAGTTTATGTGTTGTGTGTCCATCCATATTAATCTGGTTTCAGTTTTCGGTATATGTCATGAGGAAATATTACAGGCATATTCTGGTGCGAGGAAAGGAAACCGAAACCATTTCAGAAAGGTTGATACGTGAGGCTGATACACGAGAATATGAACTATGGCGTCCGGTCCGTCGCTTTTTCTCCATTCTTTTTCTCATTGTTCTATTAGTTTGCATTCATTCACTGATAACAACTATAAAATAAAAGTTATAGCTGTTCTGATACCGGAGAAGAAACGTTCATGCTATGGTCTCCTCTTCCTGTTATATAAAAGAATTTAAGAAGACAAGTAAGGGAATATAAATAAAAACAACAAAAATTAAAAATGCAACTATAAAAAACAGTCATCAACCAGCTGTTTTTCAATGTTTACTTTATTATTCGCTATTACTCTTATTTCTGCATTCATTACAAACAAACAGGAACTTATATCCAGGGGGCTTCTTGTTCCAGCATTATTTCTTGCTGAATTTCTAATTCTTGTTTCACTGCATTTTATTTTCTTCCGAAAAAGAGAAGAATTAGGAAGAGGTTCTTTTCGACTGTATGTTTTTTACACTCCTCTCTTTAATAATTATTCAATTATTTGTCCCTTATCTTCTGGGAGTAAGGAAAACGGAAGAGTGGATAGTTTCGCAAATGTCTTTTTCTGGGGCAATTTTATGGATTAAAATATTTTCTTCTGTATTTCTTGTTCCTGTATATGAAGAGATTGTATTTCGAGGGTGTCTTTTTAACTCTTTTAAACTCTGGTTCCATGATAATATTTATATCCCTGCAATTGTAACATCAGTTATAATCTCTGCATTGCATCTACAATATACATACTTTCGTACATTTTTGATGTTATTTCTGGTATCGTTAGTTCTTATTAGTGCAAAAATAAAGTCGAATGGCCTATTAATGCCTATATTACTTCACATCGCGATGAATGTAGCCATAGCAGGAATACAATATCTGGCTTATATCAATTAAGCCCGTTAGCAAGATTTTTTGTTAAACAACCCTACAACAAAAATGAAATGGAATCGTTATTATGCTGTATCTTATCAACACAAGGTAGCCATCATCTCTTATGATATAATGAAGCACCTGCTATAGGCGCTTCATTAATATAATATTTAACTCTCTCAAAATATGTGCCTGATATTACACTGACTGAACCAGACTGACATGAAAAATCTATACTAATAGTAATATATGAAGGTTTGTTACTGCAATATCTCCCATAAACACATTATAATTATGATAAGACTTATATAATATATTTATATTAAAATATCTTTATATGGCTTTAAAATGTTTTGTTTATACCAAGTTTGTAGAACATGCGGTTTTTGTCTTCAGAATGCTCTCCATAATAGTTTTCAATGTTGGTTGTTTGCCTGTATATTTCTCCTACCAGTTTTACAGAAGGGATAATTTTATAGGAAAAGCTGGCTCCAGTTCGAATTTCTTTATTATTTTTTGATAAACCATTATTACTTGTGCTTTCGAGGTTTTTTTCTCTATAAGAGAGGTCATATCTTATGAATGGACTCAAAACAAACTCCTCTGTAACTTTAAAATCATAGCCTCCACGCAATTGCCAGCGATCATATTTTGAGGAATGTTGATTATATTTTCTTTCATTATAGACTGATGCCCAGAGCGTATTATCATTATTAAATTTATATCTGACACCCAGAATCTGGAGTTCCTGATAATAATCGTTGTTATAACGTTTCGCCCCTAACTTACCCTTTACATAATTGTTATCTTTTCTCGACTCTTGTTGTGTTTTAAAAAATACAGGGGCAACAAAACCATTCATATATAGGCTTAACTGGTCATTGAGTTTATAAGTCATATTAGGATAAAAGCGTAGTTCCAGTTTCCACTTATCCTGCTTTTTCGGATTATCGTAGTTTACATCCCATGACTCATAACGGAAACCTGCGGAAGGAGAAAAAGAATATGCTCCCCTATTTAAAGTATAACCTTTAAGATAGAGCTCTATGCGATCGCGATTGGTTTTAAATCTGTCCTCAGATGTTTTTTTATGTTTTTTCCCATATTGATCCTGATACATATAGGTGAGTGACACATTCAAAGCAGAATCAGTAACAGGGTTGAAATTACTCTTAATATACGGCATGAAGACATCTGCAGAACGATAAGCATAATTATATTGCTCATTTTCAAAACCTAATTCTACAGTTGCAGCAATTACGTTGCCAGAGAATAACGTTAATATAAATATCGTTTTCTTCAACATCATAAAATCCCATAACAAAATTTTATATTTTTGTCAACAAAGATATATTACTGCCAGTGTCCATTCTGGAATAACCTGCTTCCGGTAGGCAGCAGGTTAATGGGCATTGTCTAATTAAATTTATTAATGATATTAAGAAAAAAATCAGGATAGATAATATTTCCACTATCATCTCGTGTGAAAAATAAATCTTTTTGTACCGGTCCTGTTTCATGTGAAACAAGCAATTTATAATTCACACTGTTAACTGTATCACCTAAGAAGTCTTTTATTTTATTTTCCCAATCATCTCTGATTGAATAATTATTATCAAAAAGGATAGATGATGGGAATTTATATGGGTTAGTTCTTAAAATATAATTATAGCGTGCATTGTTCATTGCTATATTATTTCTAACTATCAATGACCCAGTATTAAAATTATCAGTGAATCCATCCATATTATTATTAATAGCAATGGAATTAATAACTTTGTGATTTACTGGTTGACCTTCACCACCTAATTTAAAGCCATTGCCAATACTCCCTTTTAGGATATCCGCTTTATTGTATGGCAGGCCATTTTCATAGGCTACAGAATTCTCAATAGTAACAGATGCATTTGGACCATCTTCAATTTTGTTAAATAGGTCCCAACCATCATCTGCATTATTATGTGCAATGCATCCTCGAAAAATGTTTCCCGGTCCGACACCTAATTTTGCAGCAAAACCATCGGCATTAATCCCGGATAAATCAAGATTATTATATGAATCTGAGTTTAAAACTAAGTTATGAGCTGGCCAGAAAAAACGGTTTTTATCTTTCGCTGAAATAGAAATTCCCGTATCATCATTATTTCTGGCTATCACATGCTCAATAATATTATAGCTACCAGCTATACGCAAATATGCTGGTTTATTATTTCCATTATCCACATTGCCGTCAAAGACCACGGATTTTAGATGCCAGTAACTTGCATCCAGATTGAATGTCTTGTTTATAAAAATGGCTTTATGTGGATTAATGGCAGAAATTGTTTTATACTTGCCAGGTATTCCACTTAATTCCCGATCTAAGGTAATTCCATGATATTGACCATCGTTAAGGTATATATTACCGCCGGGTGCGACAAATTTTACGGCTGTCTGTAAATCTACAGGGTCATTTTTGCTGCCTCTGGCCCCCTGTCGACAATCACTACATACGTAAATCTCATAAGGATCAGTCAGGTTTGATTTAACCTGCTCTATGCGTATAGCTTTTTTTGATATATTCCCATCAACGTTAAAGTTGACGGTGAAGTCATTATGTTTTTTTTGCAAAGTAACTGGAAACTGTACCAGTTCACCCGCCTGCACCTGCTTAGTCTGCTTATCATTATCAATACTGACTATTCCAGCCTGATTGGCCAAAAATTGAAGAGTTGTTGAGTTTCTTACAACGGATTGAGGTGAAGCAAGAAAAAGTTCAGGGGCTTTATGCCGGACACGACTGAATTGACGTGAAGTTAATTGTTTGTAATCAACCAGTGGCTTGCCCGGTTTAAATGATGCATTTTTCACCCTTAGTTTCGCATTTCGTGCGGCAAAAAAACCAATAGCTAAACTATTATTATCCAGTTGATTCATAAAGCCTGAGTAATCAGAAAATTGCCATGACTGATTTTCTTTACGATCGGTATCAAAAGCGGTCAGGATGAACTTCTCTGGTAGTCGCTCGATCGTCATATGAATATTTCTTTTTTGCGTAAAGTTTATATTCTCAATGATCGGCTGTTTCTTAATTGTAATACCTTCATTACCCCATGTTTTTATTACTCCTTCACGAACAATTGAAGTAATCTGTACTAAGTTATCATTCTTTTTATTCTGTGTAATAAAGGCATTCATCAATATATTAGAGGCCTGGGGATATTCTTCTGTTCCAGCTGACTGAGGTTCCTGTCGCTGAGGACCGATAATATCTCTGACAAACAATCCAGCTCCCTCCTGTCCCGCTGGTGATTTTCCATTCACCTCCGGACCAATCTGTTCTAATGTCAAATCAGCCTCCAGTCGGAATGTCTGAGTAACCGGAACAATAGTATAAAAGACGGTCATACCGTCATGGGAGTTAGCAATTTTTCCCCCACGGCTTTCAATAAAAAAATCTGTTGGTAAAGTGTAAAATTTTCCAGCTTCAAGAAAATTATTGTTTCCTGCAAGCCAGGCATTATTCCGTCCGATCTTGGCCGAATCTATCAGCGATGAAAAGTTGAGATCCGTAGACTGACCAAACGTCGCCACCTGCCAGTTTTGAGCAAAAACGGGAGTACAAATCAAATTCAGAAAAAGAACAGTCAGTAATAGTGTGTGCTTATTCATTCTAGAATGCCCCTGCTTTGTTTTCAAATTTAAAGCCAACATTGTTATTACCGAAGCACTGGTCATATTCATAACCAGTCAGTTGCTTAACAAGCTTACGAATTTCCGGTGTAGCATCTTCTTTTCTGCCACCTTTTTTCAGACGCTCTAATTCTTTAGTTATTTCGGCGTGAGATGCTTTATCTAATTTCATTTTTACAGAGAAATAGATACCTATTAACGCCATACCAGCCACACCAAATATCATGACGCCATTAATTGCATTTACTGCACTGGCTGATTGATGATGAATGCCTGACTCAAAACCAAACAGACTGAGGACAACCCCCAGACAAAATACTACAGTGGCTCTCATTAACTTACCGGCCATAACCATTGCACCAGCATAAAGACCTTCACGACGACGACCAGTTAAGACCTCATCAACATCGGCAAGGAATACATATACACTCCACGGAATGTAATATACCCCCCCCGTCCCCAGACCAAACCAGATAGTGATGCCAATAATGAGCCAGGTCAGATGGGGAATATTAAGATAGTACACACCAACATAACCAATCACTGAAGATACAACAATTAAGATAGCAATGATAAATGGGCGTTTAAATCCTCGTTTGGCACACCACATCATAAAGAATGCTGTAGAGAAGAACTGACAAATACTGCTTAATGAGTTCATCTCAGAAACAAATGTTCTCGGTTGTTCAAGGTTGAAAACAATGAAATAGGTAAATGTCGCTGTAAATAGCCATTCAGCGCCGAAACCAAATAGATACATACCAAGATGGGTTCTGAAGGTTTTTAGCTTAAAGGTTGAGAAAAGATCGGTAAAAAGTTTATTAAAGCCCTCCATAAAACCATGCGTTGATTCATCAACTACATCATCAGTTGGACGTTCCCAACTGTTGAAATAGAGCATTATTAATGAAGTGATCATAATAATAGCATAAGTTAAACCGGTCAGGAAAAATGGGGTGGCTGAATCTTTATTGAAGAAGTAAAAATAGATACCAGGAATAGCGGCTGCTAAGAAATTAGCTACTTTACCAAACATAGCTTTAGAACCTGTCAAATAGGTCCTTTGATTGAAATCCTTTGTCATTTCAACAGGTAAGGTATTATACGGTATCATAATCATAGTATATACCACTTCAAAAATGATATAAGTAGAAAGATAATACCAAAAACTCATACCATTTACCCAAAGCAATGGATAGATAATCATACATGGAATGGCAATTAATATGAAGAAGCGACGACGACCAAAGCGACGACCGAGTTTTGTCTGATAAAAATTATCCGTAATAAACCCCATTAGTGGATTCAGGATGACATCCAGATAAGTAGCAATGGAAAATATTACAGTGGCCTGAAAAACTGTCAATCCACAAAATGTAGTGTAGAAATAAAGTAACCATGCTCCACTAATAGCCAGAGCTCCACTGCCGATAAGATTTCCACTACCATATGAAAAACGAGTTATGGCTTTTATTCTTCTGTTTTCTTCAGTCATTTATGATACCTCTTCCACAACAAAAGTCCATTTCCATCTCCTGGAAAAGATGGAGTATATTATTGAAGTAACATTACACTGTTATTTATAAAGTAAATTTATAGAGTCTCACTGTATATGTGTTTTTCCTGAATTATTTAAATTAACTATATTGATACAACAATATGTTCACTCGACTTTATAGAATTCAACTAAATATCCGGATAATCAGATTCTATTATTTCTAAAATTTCCATTTAAAAGATAATATTTTTCAGATTAAAGCTGTCTATGGCAGAAAGAAAAACAATAGATAATTAGTTAACTATATCAATATGTAGCGCATTTTATGCGCTACCATTTTAGTTCATATTAATACTGGGTATTTACTTTAAAAAATCCTGACGTTGAGGTGTAAATATATCAAGCAAAACTCCTTTTTCTAGACATTTGCACCCGTGCACAATGTTGGGCTGCTTATATAAAGTATCACCAGTTTTTACTGTACGCACTTCATCGCCGATGGTAAATTCAAAAATACCTGATAAGACATACGTCAACTGTTCATGTTGGTGGTGATGTAAAGAGCCGATAGCCCCCTTAGAGAAATGGACCTCTACTGCCATCATATTGCCACCATGAGCCAAAACTTTTCTTTTGACCCCGTTGCCTAAATCTTCTATTGCTGTATCTTCATTAAATACAAACATCACCACCTCTCTGAAAATATTTAAAGTAGTACATACAGTTATGACTGAATATAACTAAGGCTGTTTGCCAATGTAGGCCAGAATGCCACCATCGACATATAAAATATGACCATTGATAAAGTTTGAAGCATCCGATGCTAAAAATATAGCTGCACCAGCAAGATCATCTGGTTTACCCCAGCGTCCAGCTGGCGTTTTTGATATAATAAACTGATCAAATGGATGGCGGCTGCCATCTGGTTGAATTTCACGTAACGGTGCTGTTTGAGGTGTAGCAATGTAGCCTGGACCAATACCATTACACTGAATATTTTTTTCACCAAACTCAGAACAGATATTTTTAGTCAGCATTTTTAAGCCGCCTTTTGCCGAAGCGTAGCCTACAACGGTTTCGCGACCCAATTCGCTCATCATGGAACAGATATTAATGATCTTGCCATGTCCTTTTTTAATCATTGAAGGCAATACCGCCTTAGCCATAATAAACTGACCTGTCAGATCAATATCTATTATTTTGCGATAATCAGCTGCTGTAGTTTCTAGCATAGGTTTACGCTGAATAATCCCTGCATTATTTACCAGAATATCAATAATGCCTACGTCACTCTCTATTTTTTTGATATTTTCCTTCACAGACTGTTCATCTGTAATATCAAATAAATAACCATGTGCGTTGATGTTGTTCTCTTTATATGCTGCCAGGCCTTTTTTAATGTTTTCTTCTATTACATCATTAAAAATGATCGTTGCACCAGCGTTACTTAGTGCTTTAGCGATCTCAAAACCAATACCATATGATGCTCCAGTGACTAAAGCATTTTTACCTTTAAGAGAGAACATATTGATGAAATCCATAAAAACTCCAATAGTGAAAAATTTGTCAGTTATTGCTGGGTTAAGATTTCCTCAGGAATTTTAGCCATATATAGTGCTGGTTCACCTTCGGCATCGCAAGAATATAAAACGTACTTATTATCTGGAGAAAATGATGGATGCGGGTGCGTTACCTGCCGGTCTCCTTTCTGTACCCTCCAGGAACTATTATGTTTCACCAATTTATGTATTTTTTTATTTTTACTGCTAAGAATGTAAATCCAGGGATCATTTTCAATTTTATAACTGCAGGTATCTTTAACATCAACCGGACTACCTGAACCATCACCAACATAGAGAATACCATTATGGTTACTCATTAAATGGGAACATGCCGGCATTTCCATCACTAATGAATCTTCATCAGTATCAGGATTATATTTGCGAATATAACGCTGTTGCTGTCCTTTCATATAGGAAACATAAGCCAGTGCAGATCCATCAGGGATCCAGAACTCGTGTGTACAACTTTCACCAAGTTGGTGCTCATGCACTTTACGCTCATTTGTCCCATCACGGTTAATCATCCACATTCTTGCATCCACCAGGTCATGGGGCCCTTCGTGGCAAAAGGCGATAGTATCGTTATTATTCGGACGAAAAATTGGATGCCCTAACCAAGTATTACGATCCAATATCACTTCAGCGTTTCCGGTTTCCAGATCAATCGTAATTAAACGGCATCGTGGATTCTTATGATAAAATTCCAGAAATATTTTCCAGTCGCTAAGCGGGGTCCAGTCAGTTTTACTGATTTCGATTCCGACGATTTCCGTACAATCAGTATTAGCAACCCATGTTCCGTACCCCACCCAATTATCCGGTACTGTGTATATGGTAACTTCTTCTAATGTGGTCAAATCAACACGCTGCAAATGTTTTTCATTCTTCACATAAAAAAGATAATTATCATCAGGGGACAGGAAGCCACCAAAGGTGTTATCTCCAGCTCCTTCAGTGAGTTGTTTCGCTGTCTGAGTTACCAAATCCATAAGATAATAATTCCGGTTACAATCAAACTCAGCAGCGAAAATCAATTTTTTACCATCATTTGTAAAACATTTTTGATAAAAATAATTGCGATGGCAAAGAATATCTGTTGGCGTTAATCGAATAACTTCGTTATTCGATTCACTATCGTAGAAAGATTCAAACTTCAACTTTTTAATATCACCCTTAGCCATATAATCTTATCCTTTATAAGAATGACAATACTTCATCATATCGTTTCTATCGTTTCGTTAGCATCCAATATAGCGTTCAAAAGTGCAGCAAACCGTGATCGAGAGCACACAACAATAAAAATGAAATGATGTTTTGAATTTTCAAATACAATGTTGCAAGTAATGTTTGTAATGTATTATCATATCGTTCATGTTGTTATGCTATGAAGTTTAACAGTATGATTTTAAATGAGGAATTCGTATGAAAATCGCATTGATGAATGAATTTAGCCAGGCATCTAAAAACGCAATAATTTTTAATGAGTTAGTTGCAGCAAGCGCACATCAAGGCCATACTATTTTCAATGTAGGAATGTGTGATGACAATGATCATCGTCTGACTTACGTTCATCTCGGCATTATTTCGGCTATCTTGTTAAACAGCAGATCTGTTGATTTCGTTATTACTGGCTGTGGTACAGGACAGGGGGCATTGATGGCACTGAACACATTCCCGGGAGTTACTTGTGGTTATTGCATCGAACCAACAGATGCCTACCTGTTTGCACAGGTAAATAATGGGAATGCACTGTCCTTGCCATTTGCAAAGGGTTTTGGCTGGGGGGCAGAATTAAACATGCGCTATATTTTTGAAAAAGCATTTGATGGCGAAAAGGGATTAGGCTATCCGGCAGAACGTCGTGAATCACAAAATGCGAATGCCATTATACTGAGTAATATGAAAGAAGCAGTTAGTAAGCCACTCATGGATGCTCTCCAGGCCATCGATCCGGAGTTACTTAAACAAGCTCTTGGTGGCGAAAAATTCCAGAAATGCTTCTTTAATAATAGTAAAGATAAAGAATTGGTTAATTACGTTAAAAATTTATTAGATAGATGAGTTATTATGAGAAGCCATATATAATAAATATGGCTTCTCTTTTATCTTCACAATTTATCTCAAATGTCGATATTACATAATCTGAGTATAAGTTTACTGTTGTAATGGAAATTAAACGTTTCAGCAGACCTTTCTTTTACCAAACAATATAGTTTTACCAGAGGTATACTAATCCTGAACAATACTGCAGCCCCCCCCCTTGATCACTCGATTCGTTGCTACATCCACTGCTCTACTTCACTTCCACTGCTCCACTTCTCTTTTGTACCAGCGGCTGCTGCGCCCCAGTTTGATGGGTTTAGGGAAATGGCCTTCACTGATCAACTTGTAAAACCATTTGTCAGTCATACCGGTGAAACTGGTGATATAGTTCATGTCGATCAGGGAATTATCGGCACGCAGAAATACGCTGTCGTGGCTTGTTGTAGTCAACACGGTCAGAATGTCCCCTGTGAGATTTATGAAGATTGTGCGAATGCGGGGAATCTGCTGAGCTGTGCTTTCAGAACTGGCCTGTTACGGGATACCAGGGATTACCGGCGAGGTAACGGGCTTCCGGATCATACACACCTCGATGATCGCGGACAAAATCACTGAACGCCCATATCACCTCTTTAAGTATGTCTTCGCAGTCCGGTAAATGACGATCCAGCGCCACATCCCGGGTGGTACTGCTTTGATGCGCCCGGTGACACAAAGCCCGGATTATTCCAGACATCCTGAATCAAACGCCCCAGATTAGGGGCGTCGAAATATGCCTCTCTGACCATTATATTCCGGCGTACAGGTAGCAGGTCAGAAGTGACAATGCGTCACCTGACGTTAAAAGTCACTACACCCAAGATGACGTTCAATGGTACCATGTGATTCAATGTAAGCCCGGGCCGTCTGTTCCAGTACACCAGGCTCAGCGTTGTATGTGTTAGCTGCATCAAATACCAACGACAGCACTTCAGGATACACAACCAGATGTGTAATGGAGTTATCTTCACCCAATACTTTTCCCCACGCCTGCTCAATCAGATTTCTGAGAACCACCACCTCACGACTCTTACACCAGACATCGTTATTAAGTAGCAGCACCATAAGATAAGGAGTGGTATCGTTAGCCACAGCTTCCCTACTCCAGAGATAATATAAAGGGGTGGGCTCAACAGATTGATCTTTACGTCGCTTACACTGCAAATATTCAGAAATGAGTCTATGCAGTTCACCAGTAAAATCAGCCATCAGAGAGGGAATGGCCTTATTAATACCCTGCCCTGGTATTAATTTAAATTGTAATAATTTAATTTCAGGATGTGTGGCTGCAGCCCGATACAGAGTTGCAAGGACACACTTTTGCCAGAGGGCGTTACAGGAAAGCTTAACATTTGATTCTGTATACATAATAAATCACCTTACAGTTACAACAGGTCAAAAACCGCTGTAGCCAGAGTTACGCTGGCCTGATGCTTTAGTACCGGGCATCGTCTGATAATCCAGACGCTCCAATAAGCGCTGATACTGCTCAGGGAAATCAGGATCATGAATATCCTGGATGTCACGTCCATTAGCAGGGAAATAAACAATGCAGCCCCCTGGATTAACTATGCAGAAATCGTCCTGAGGCACTGATAAATACGGAGAGGACTCTCGCGTATGGTTGGTTGACACCACAGTGCGGATTCGGCGAATCCGCGATCACGGTGCGATTTCGCACCACAGTACACAATCAATACCCCGGGTTTTATTCAGGTAAGCAGGACTGCGGATATCCGGTGTCGCGCCTTTGTGTCACGAACGGGGTGGGTGCGAAACACCAGATAAAATGCAGGTTCCGATACCTCTGAACGCCCTGAGCAGGTCGGGCATTTCGGATTAAGTACTCGCACCTCCGCAGTCCTGAAACAAGTCTGGCTGGTAGCTGTAAACAGACTTCGTACATACCGCTCTGCAATAAATCCCCGTACCACAGGCCTCACAGAATTTCTTCCCATGAAAAAACTGCTCACACATCATACAATGCCACTCCAGCACGACCGGTAATGGCGATAAAAACATCTCCATATCCTCAATGTAAGGGTGGGACTTTTCCGGATTCAGCACCACGCAGGCTGCCTTCTGTTGCTCGCTCAGGGCATATAAATCATGCTCAAACCATGCCCCCTGAGCATCTGTCTGCAAAATCAACCGGCCATGACAGGAAAGGCAGAAACACTGCCGGATATTTCTGCTGAGTGCAGAATCAGCACTGATTATGTGTTCACCCGGCGTGATCCCCAGCCCCGTTTTTATACCGTTCATTCTGCCACCCCCTCCTCACTGAAGTGCCCGGTATGGCAGTGCGTGCAGTACCGCTCCCCATAATAATCGTGATGACATTGTCTGCAGTGCCGGCTGGCTTTACGCACCACGGGTAAGGCATCCGGTACGAATTGCTGCAGACGCTTAATCAGTTGTATCTCCCTGCGTTCCGGTCTGACATAAGGGCACTGCTGACCGTGCTCCGTCAGCCCGTCGTCAGTGTGTTCAAACCAGGGACGCTCAGTGTCGTATTGCGGGTGGTATCTGAGCGCACTGCCGCAAAGGTGGCAAGTGTAGCGATCGTAAGGTGCAGTCTGTGCGGTACGGGCACCCGTCAGACGCCCATTGCCATCAAATGCAATAAAGGATTTTGCGTACATCGTCATATTCCTCAGCCGCCAGACGACACGCAGGCAACAGCTGTCCCGGTACGGGCAGTGTGGTCAGGGGGTGAATGGCGGTTCAGTTAAAATCTGGACTGGAGTTTGGGTAAAGCAGGCTGGTTGCTGTTACAGCACTGTGGTTGTCACACAATGGCCCACCGGCGTAAAAAACTGTCAGTAGGCAGGGATGGACATCGGGGGATGCGCTGTATCGGTTGCCGGAAGGAATGGTAAAGAATGTGCCATGGTTAAATCTCCGTATGGTTCATACGGAATAGCCATGTCGTAAAAAATGCGCAGAGTCCCTGAAGTGGCCTCCGGAACCGACCGTAACAATTAGCGCCAGCCCGTAGTTGTCGTTCAGGGTCTTACACCAGAGAATAAGTCTCCGGCAGGGTGCTGCCCAGTCGCGGTCGACCCCGGTTACTTTTTTCAGGAAGCCCGCTGCATTTCAGGATGATGCCACATTCTTTCTGTTCTCGTTTGGCCAGGTAGCTGAGGGCATAGCGTAAGGCATTCACCGCTTTGTGATCTGAATAGTGAATGACGTGGTTAATGTTTACCGGATAATTTTTATTAAACCGGCACCAGTGGTAGTAACCATCCCCCCCGGTAACCCGCCTCCAGATATCTCCCATCAATCTGGATACCAGATACGAACTCCTGTGGCTCTGACCGTTCAGATAGCCCACAAAATGAATGTGAAGCCCTTTACGTTCCGTATATTCCATTACCCAGGCATACCCGACCAGTTTCTCTCCCACTTCGTTAATCAGTCGCAGTATCTCCGCACACATGGCGTACCTGCAGGCACACCTGTAGCTGAGGGTGTTTTTTCGGTAAGCAAAATCCATTCTGAACGGTAACAGTTTCGAATATACCCCGAATAATGAATCCAGATGCTGGTTAAAGTGTGTCAGGAGCTGGGGATCCATTTCGTAACCGGGATTGGTGTTGTAAGTCTTCATGTTTCTTCCTCGTGTTCTGTAACACAGGAAGAAGCGCTGGCGTAATTTTTGAAGAAAACGTTATCACACGAAGACGTGCAGGTTCACAACTCCCCGGGCGCCACAGAGAAAGTGGGACCACACCCGGGTATCAGAACCATACAGAGAACGGCATACGTGACAGTCAATCACAGCGCAGATAATATCTGAAGTGATGTCATTGTGACGACTGTACTTCATCAGAAACATTTATCAGGTAACATATTTCCAGACTGAAGCGGGAACACGATCGTAAAGTTTGTTCATGGTCAGTTCTGCCAGCCGGTGATCGACCGCAGAGTTGAAGGCTTCCATCTCCTCTGGAGTAAGCTTATAACGCGCGTGGGAAATCACTTTTTCCAGTGAACAACAGTGGAACTACTCTGGTTTAAAATTCCATTACCCTCTCGTTATCTTGTACTGTGATTAACGTAATATCGTCATAATGGCCTGACGTTATCCCGAAAGCCTTTCCACTTCCCTGTTTCTCCGGTAAAAGATGTTTTTAATACTGAAGGCATAACGCCATAACCAGATATTACAATTAACGTAGCTTTCCGCAACGTACTACATGAGTAATAGAGGTACAGGGTTAAACAACACTCCGGAAGACTTTTTAATGACATGAGGCATACTCTTTTACGTATTACTACCAAAACTCATCAGGTGAGCTGCAGGAACAGATCATTAACAGTAATTCCTTAATCACCGTTATCCACAGTATCAACACTGGCGAAGTCATACTCTTAGCTATAAAGGTGATGACGGGTTCAGAATAGTTATTACACCATACAACAAAATACAGAAAACAACAGGAAAAATAACAGAAAAAAATAGCAGACATTACTTAACAAAGCACGTTACAGTCAGTGTGTGAACATTACAGATTTATATTCAGGTGTGGCGGGACTACATTACTGAAGAGAGAGTTAAGGGCAGAGTTACAAGTACTACTACAGAGAATATCGCTGCACAGGAATATTGTTCGATGAGACAGACTTCTGCAGGACTTGGTTACAAGGTGTATTTACGAGGTAGAATTACAGGATAGAATTACAAGGTACAATGACAGAGTTCATTTACACGGTAGAATTACATAAACATACTTCTATAAATAATACTAATTAACCTTTATTATTTTTTAATGGTACATGAACTGTTTTTAGCTGTAACGATAAACAAATCGCCCAAAACGAAAAATACTGGTTATCATTGCTCAGAAAACTCGTACGAGTGGCAGCTTCCCCCCTGAGCAATGCTTCATTTTCGGTGGTTCTGTGTGATAGAGTTATGCTGACTACAGTGGCAGTAACACTACTTTCCACCACACGAGGATAAAACCAGTCAAAAAATCAATTATATGAATTAAAAGTATTTTTTATGAAATGTTATGCATATCAACCAGTATGATTAACAGAAAATTTCATCATGACAACACGTATAACTTTCAATATGACCAGTGATGAGACGCTGCGAATTGTGGATGAGTACTGTCATACCCACAAACTTTCGCGCTCTAAGGTAATCGACGCATTACTCAGCGCCACAGCACCTGTCCTTAACGATATTAACTGTTATTATCAACTTGCAGGCAAACTGCAGTCACGCTTATTAAATGGAGTGTATCAACGGGATCTTCCTCACAAACGCAATGTCGTCAGTGCAGAGAAGTATTGTCTGGAGATCTGGGAAAACAAACTTTTCACCAAAAGAATCCTGGAGTTTGACAGTTCAAATGGTGTTCTGTACGCGCTGAAACATAAAAGACACTATCGCCGGGATAAGATGATTGGACGGGTTGAAAGCCGGCGTATCAAAGACATTTGCGAATACCAGATGCAACTGTCCGGGGAGAAGGCAAAATATGCCTGTTTTATTTATATTGAAAGAACAATATACAATCACGATAATCCATCCGGTGGGACACCTGTAAAAGCGGCTGTTGGTAATGCAGTCATCCTGCTGGCAAAAGACGTGATATATGACGAGTACTTTTTTGATCTGCGGCAGTCATTTTTCGTGAGCGTTAAAGATCTGATGGCCTCTGGCGCAAAAGGTATTCCGGAGACACAGAAATATCCGGACGTTTATTGCTGGATCCCGCTTTTCTCCATAAATTCCGGCGTGGTCATTACCCCGGTCTATAAAATTGATCCCCGGAAACCCGTAACGGTAAAAAAACCGGATCAGATCACTGTTGTTTGTAATTACAGAGAATAATCTCAGTCTTCTCCGCTCACCGCAACAGTGTTTACCTCGCTTTATCTTCCGTTCAGTAAATACAAACCTCCGCTCTGGCAGGTACAGGGCGTGGTTTATCTCCGGTACTCCCCTGCACAGTAATAATCATCACTGAAAATACTGATCCCGTCACGGCAAAACGCCATCCCATATTCCGGCAACACAAAATCATCTTCCGTTTATACCGGCTTCACTGACAAAACAGACAACCTGTATTGCCTGTACACAACAGTTTCTCTCCTGGCAGGAATATTCCCCTACTGATTTTTTACGTTTCTCCCCGGTTGTTATGCCGGTGAAGGTGGTGCGTTGTTTTCATCATCAACGCCGGCTGAGATTAACAACATCCGGAGGAGATTTTTATGACCACCCCAGTTTCGCTGATGGATGACCAGATGGTCGATATGACGTTTATCACTCAGCTGACCGGCCTGACCGATAAGTGGTTTTACAAGCTCATCAAGGATGGGGCCTTTCCGGCACCCATCAAACTCGGCCGCAGCTCCCGCTGGCTGAAAAGTGAAGTGGAAGCCTGGCTGCAGGCGCGTATTGCACAGTCCCGTCCGTAATTTTTAACCACTGGCCCTTCGCCCACAGCAGACGCAATCTCCGGCCTGCCGGCGGCACTCTGCTGCCTGTTATCCCCCGTGAGGAATATGAAAATGAAACCACAGTATCAGACCCGTTACGAGCTGCTCCACGAAAGCTACCAGAAATGGCTGACCGGCTTCACCCGGCACGCCGTATCCTGGGGCGTGTGTCATCCGAATATCCACTACTTCCAGAATCTGACGCCCGGGTGGGTGTCATTCAATGGTGAAAAACCGAAGATTGCCATCGTACCCCGGAGTCTGCACCGGCTGATTTATGGCTCTGACAAACGGGCCACGCCGCCCCTGGATGATGATCTGGTGGTGAACTTATGCACCAGCGAACATCTGCTGGTTCATCATCCGATGCTGGAAGGGATTCTGCTGTCTGAATGTGAACGTCTGAGGCAGCGTTCTCTGGCAAATAAACTGATCAGCCTCTTCCGTCAGTTTGGTGGCACGGAGTTGCGCCTCAAACTGGTCTGGCTTTGCTGGCTTGATTTAATGACCGGAAACAGCCTTGACGACTGGACGGAGAACCTGAAACGGAAATCAGAAAAAGAGCTGGGGGAATGGATCATCGACCGTCAGAAGCAGAACGCAGCACTGACGGATCTGATGGATCAGTACGTGCTCCTGGCATACCGCACAACGGTTGACGGTAACCGTAACTGATGCCGGTTGTTTCCGGAAGGTGCGGCAAAATACGGAAATGATGATACCCCCGGCCCTGCATGCTCACCTGCAGAGCGTGTTCGTCGTCATCATACTGAGCCATGACGGATGTCTTAAGGGCATCCTGTCATTGCTGAGCTGGCATGCTGCGGTACATGCCTCACCCTGGTGACAATAAGTACATGGCGACAGCACTCCCTGCACCGCAAAAGAGATGTACACGGCCGGATGTTATGGCTGAATGTTTCTTCGTCAGATATTCAGGAACAGTTGTAGTAACGAATTTTACCGATCTCTGTACACGGCCGGACGCCGTCAGTGTATACGGGCGGACGTTCCATGCTGCATGACTACATCCGGCCCGGATGTCAATGAGTCCGTCAGGAACGCTTCGCTTCGAAACCCGGCCTGGATACCAGCGCCGGCACGCCGGGAAGAAGTTGATATGGTGGTTGCCGGACAACAGCGCTCCTGGATTGACTGCTGCATCACTCAACCACGCTGAATATCAAAGGAGAGCGTTACCGATTAAAAGAGAAACGGAAAGCTGTGGTGATGACCCAAAACAACACGACAATCAGTGAGGATGGAATGGTGAAAATCAGACTGCATCAGTGTAGAAAATATACTGGCTGGCATGAAAATGGCCCGGCTCGTGGCGTTGACATATTCTCTCCTGAGCATCCTGAATGACTGCAGTTGCTGTGGAAAAGTAAGCAGTCTCCACCCACGGCACCACTTAACAGACATTCAGTAACTCACCCCAGACTTTCTATAACGCTTATCGGTGCACTGAAAACAGGAGAGTGCGCTTAAAACCGCAGACCGCATTGCGGGTGTTACTGCATGACAGCCTGGCGGTATTGTGAAATGTCGGCAGGAACCGATGTCTGCGCAGGGGGAACTTCCGTGATCGGGATAAGTGCAGAAGAAATCAGATCACGACGTAAACCTGCAGTGCCTGACGCTGCAAGTGGCATTAACCATGGGACGTTGCCGATCCCGGATTGCGGAAACAGGAGCACTATTTTCTGCCGCGGGGAGTACCTCTGGCAGTAAATCCGGCTCGCTCATCTGACCGTCTCTCTCCCGGAAAAGACCAGAAATGAGATCGTCACCTCAACAGCAGGGAAGATGTCTTGACAGACTGGTTATATTGCATACGATTTATGAAGAAAAAGACAGCAAATATGGAGGCTATAGCGGAGAACACCCTACGAAATTCCTGTGAAAAACGATTGAAAAAACGATCAGATTCGATTCGTTTTTATATGCTTTTTGGGCACGTGGCGATGACGAACTGTTGCATGTGCAGAGGAGAATGCACCCGGAAGCACCAGAATCATCCAGAAAGGCAGAACGATTACGCATCAAACCAGGAGACAGCAATATCAGGATAACATACTGATTTAAAATGAATTTACAGCAATACGTGAAAACATTTTTTACTTAAAGGAGACAGATGCGCTGAAGACAGTGCAGGTATTTTTATATAAAAATGAGAAGGTTACGGGATGTCTATCCAGCACACTATGACCGGAGAATATCAGTCAGGCTTAAAAAGACAATAAATACAGTGAGTTAAATACACAGAGAAAACGAAAACGTAGTATCAGAGGGTACATCTTACAACAGAGACTGAATTTCCGGTTTTTCATAACCGGCACATTCCGGAAAGAGCAGGCTAACCGGAGGCTTTCTGACACCAGTCCCTGGCAGTTTAATCTGTACATCATGTACGGATGTTTTGTTCGCATTTTTAAAATCGGCAAAAATGCGAGAAGAGCAGCTATATTGTGGATGAACTGAAAAGTGCCCGGGAGCAACAAAAAAGGCGTGATGAACGTGCTGATGGTTCCGTTCCGCTGAAACTGTCCGGAAAAATCCACAAACAGCCTGAAAGTATTGCCCGAAGTCGTGGTGCCCCCCAAAAAAACTGTTGAATGAAATGATTGAGCTGGCGTACCAGGATTTTGTGGCAAATGAGCAGCACAAGACTCGGAGTTAAAGACTGCAGGGCCCCGGTTACCAATTCTGCAGCATACACAACGAATGTATCCGGCTCTTACCTGTGAGGGGCACGAAAATTATACATTGAGCATGAGTGGATAATCCCGGGTGAGAGTCTCCCGTTTTACACTATTCACTAAAGGTGAGGCATATCATTCAGTCTCTCTGAATTCTTCATTTCAGTAACTTCAGCTACCTTCGTTTCATCTCCCCCACGAACCGGGGCCGCAGCTTGTTGTATCAATACCAAATTGTTGGTCATTACTGTCCTGTATCACTGGGCTGGCAAGTGAACTGAAATCCGCACCTTAATATTCTGACTGGCTGCGTACATTCATGGCATGAAGCGGCCGGAACGGCTGAGCTGAAGGTCCGTTGTGAGCGAACAGCGGACATTCACTACACATGGTTCAAACATGAACCGGAGCTTTATTGTCTAGCTGTCAGTGTACTGCGATTTACCCGCTCGGTTGTCCAGAAAATCGGTCTGAAATCCAGTCATTAAAGGGCCTTAGCCTGACATTAAGCAACTTGGTAGGCGGATAGATAATAGAAATAGGAATGCGCAGGTCTGTCATGTTGCCTAGAACGGTGACAAGCTGTCCGGTGCGAAATCATTCCGGCAGCGACAGGCTCATGTGTCAGCCCGACGCCCAGACCGTCAACGAGCATGTGGATCTGCGAGGCGTTATCGTTCGCAGCGATGTTAAAACGAACAATCTGCTCATCTTCTAGAAGCACAAGTGCTTTAATGACATTAAGGCGGTCTATATGTTGCATTACAGACTTCCTATTGATCTTTACCTGAGGCTGAAGCAACCACGTTAATCCGACTATTTTTCGATTGCACCATCCACTATCACCATCGATCTTCCCTGAGCACAACGTTCAACTCTCCCGCGTACGCCGTATACCTGCGCAAGGCTCTCTGCATGGATCACCGTTTGCGGGTCGCCGCTGTCGATAAGTTTCCCCTCTTTCAGCATGATGACCTGGGCGGCATGCCGCAGTGCGATATTGATATCGTGTAAGACGACCAGCGTAACCATATTGCGTCTTCGCGTTTCGCGCGATACAACATCCATCACATGGAACTGATAATTGAGATCCAGCGCGCTCAGTGGTTCATCCAGCAATAATAATGCGGGGCGGCGAATAAGCGACTGTGCAAGCCCCACCAGCTGCTTCTGACCGCCGGACAGGCTATCGAGGTAGTTCATTGCCAGATGTGCGATGCCTAGCTCTTCGAGCAGCGCTATAGCCTGCGCCTGATTTTGCCCGGCGCCGGAGGCGCGCTGGGCGACAACCACCGACTCCAGCACCTGTAAATGCACGCCCTGCGGCAGGGACTGCGGCAGGAACACAACTTTTTCAGCCCGACGAGCAAACGGCAGCGATAAGAGATTCTCTTCATTCAGCCAGGCTTCGCCACTGGCGCGATTTAGCCCGGCCAGGGCGCGCAGTAGCGTTGATTTACCGCAGCCATTAGGCCCCAGCAGTACAGTGACTTCGCCGCGCGGCAGCGTAGAAATCGACAGATGCTCAATAATCCGCCGTTTGCCGTAACCGGCGCACAGCGCATTAATCGTAAGCCCGCTCATGACATACTCCCTCGATGACGCATTACAATGCTCAGAAAGAACGGAACGCCTACCAGCGAGGTAACAATTCCTACCGGTAAAATGACACCGGGAATGATGTTCTTCGACGCTACCGAGGCCAGCGATAGCACCAGCCCACCGATAAGGATGCTTCCGGGCAAATAAAAGCGATGATCTTCTCCCAGCAACAGGCGGGAAATATGCGGTGCAACCAGGCCAATAAAGCCAATTGGCCCCACAAACGCAACCGAAAGGGCCGCCAGCAGGCTGATGCGCAGCAGGGAACCCAGGCGCAAACGGCGAACATCAATGCCAAAACTCATCGCCCGCTCTTCGCCGAGGCGTAGCGCGGTAAGCTGCCAGGCACGACGCAGCGACCAGGGTAAAACAATCGCCATCGCCGCCGCCAGCACCGCCAGTTTCTCCCATGATGCGCGAGCCAGGCTGCCCATCGTCCAGAACACCAGGCCCTGCAAAGTATCTTCATCGGCGACAAACTGCATAATGGACACCAGCGCATTGAAGGTAAACACCAGCGCAATCCCAAACAGCACAACGCCCGACGTCGGCACGCGCGTCCAGCGGGTCAGACTATCGAGCAGCAGGGCGGACAGGAGCGCAAAAAGAAAAGCGTTTGCCGGTATAAACCCGCTTTCGGGAACGCCGGGAATACCGATGCCCAGAACAATCGCCAGCGCTGCGCCAAAGGCCGCCGCCGACGAAACGCCAAGCGTAAACGGGCTGGCGAGGGAGTTATTCAGAATAGTTTGCATCTCTGCCCCGGCCAAACCCAGCGCCATTCCTACCAGGAGCGCCATCAGCGCATAGGGCAAACGGATGTCCCAAACGATAACCCGCATGCCGTTAGTCGCCCCGGACGGATGCATCAAAGTCTTTATCAGCGAATGTAAAGGGAGCCCTGAGGGGCCGAGGGTGAAATCGAGCAGCAGCGAAGCAATGATAGCGATAAAAATAACCGCCAGTATTACCAGACGCTGGCGAAAAAGCTGGCGATAGCGGTTCTCGACCGACAGCGTACTTTCCAATACAGTCATGGTTTTTCACAGCCTCCGTTAGCGCGGCGGATTGAGCACATCGCTCATCTGCGCATCGCTTAACGTCAGGCCAAAGAACTGCCGATAAAACTCACGCGTCTCTTTGCGTATATCCACATCAGCAAATCGCGCAGGATAAAGCGTTTTCGCCAGCCACAAAAATTGCAGCGCCTCTTCGCTGGTTTCACGGCACCACCAGAACATTCCTTTCGGATTAACGTAAACGCGATGATGAATGACCGCGTCCACGCTTGCCCACTGCGGAGAACTCAGAATGGCATCCGCGTCGCGCTTGTTCATCGCGATGATAACCGCCGGATTGGCAGTGACAATTTTCTCCAGCGCGACTTCACCCGAACGGTTTTGTTGATGCTCGCCAAACCAATTTTCAGCGATATTTTTGCCGCCGGCCAGGTCAATCCAGTCCTGGTTTAGCGAGGGTCTACCGGTGGTGGTCAGCGGATTGCCCATACTGTGATAGAGCGACACGCGCTGTGACGCAGGAAGATCTTTCAGGCGCCCGGTGACCAGGGCCACGTTGCGATCGAAGTAGCGTTGATAGGCGAGCGCTTTTTGCTGCGCATCGGGCCCCAGCACCGCTGCCGTTTGCTGTACGCGCTGCGTTAACGCCCGCAGTGAATTCGCCTCAAACGCCAGCACCTGCACCCCAGCCTGTTTCAGCAACGCCTGTTGAGGCACTACCATATTCTGCGGTACAAAAAGCATATCGACCCCCAGCGCGATAATCTGTTCGGGATTGATTTCATGCCCGCTGTTTACGCTAACTGCTGCGACTTTCTCTATGCGCGGCAGGCTCTGGCGAAACAGGGGGATCCTTTTTGCAATCATCGAGGTTCCGACAATGTTATCGCCGTACCCCAGCATGGCAATAATGGTATTTTGCGCCGGCCACGGTGACGCGATACGCACCTCCTTGTGCGTATTTTCTGCGTGCAGGCTGGCCGCCAGCAGCAGCGCCAGCAGCGGAAATAAACGGGAGAGTTTCATCATTTATCCATCAGAAATCGAAGGTGACGGATGCACGCACTTCGCGGCCGCCGCCGATAAACGCACTTGGGGAACCGTTATCGCCATCGGTACCCGATGGGAAGATAGAAGCCCAGTAATGTTTATCAAACACGTTGTTTACCACCACGCGGAAAGTGGTTGGGACGTTGCTCACTTTCGTGGTGTAACGCGTTCCCAAATCCCATGTGGTATAGCTGCTGGCGTAAGAGGTGTTGGTATCGTTCGCCGCGCGTTTGCCCGTATAATGGACGTTAGCGCTGTAAACCCATTCCGGTATGGACGGCAAACTGTATTCCGCCAACAGATTGGCCTGCACTTTCGGCACGCCGACAACCTGTTTATTGCTGGTTGAGGCATTCGCCGTATCTTTCAGTTTCGGGTCGAGGAAGGTCACGCCGCTGTAAATATTCAGCCCCTGCCACACATTCCCGGCAGCGGTTAACTCAAGGCCGTTGTTAACCTGGTTACCCTGCTCTTTATACACGTTATCCGTATCAAGATAGGCAAACGGACGTTCCAGTCGGAACAGCGCGGCGCCTAGATTCATCTCGCCGATGTCCGATTTTAGCCCCACTTCATACTGCTTGCTGCGATACGGGTTTAGCGTTTGACCGGCATTTTTTACGCTCTCATCCGTCGGTGCGGTACCGCCCTGCTCCAGCGAATCGGCATAGCTAACGTAGGCCATTGTGTTAGGGGTAATTTTATACATCAGCGCGGCGTTCGGACTTAAACCATTTTCATCAACCTGGTTCGTTTGATTACCGTGCTTATCGTAGTTTTTAGTCTGCAGCCAGCTCTGGCTGAGATAGAACATTGCCGACCACTGCGGCGTAAATGTCACCGTATCGCCGAGCGTAACGCTCTGCTGAGTATTTACGCTGGAGCGGTATCGCGGCCCGCCGGTGCGGATTTTGCCATCGCCCTGCTCATCTATCGCATCCGGGTGATACATATTTGTTGTACCCCAGCTATAGCTGGAACCTGTTCCTTTGGCACTATAAAGCGACCAGACATATCCCGTGGTAGAAAGTGACAGATCGTGGCCGATAGAGCCGGTATCAATATGACCATTCAGCCCGGCGGTGTTGCTCAGGACGCGAAAACGTCCGGCAGCGGTGGAATCCTTCATCGAACGAGAGATATCGCCCTGATTGTTGAGTATTTTACTGGAAACACTACGCATCGCGCGGTCAGCCTGCTGCCAGCCCACGCCAGCGTTCATGGACCAGTCGTCGTTAAAGTAGTGGATCAGGCGAGTGCTGATGGTATCGGTAGTGAGGTCGTTGCCCGCAGTGCTGAGCGCCAGATTTTTGTCCTTCGGATTCGGCGCAGACGGCAGTTTGACGTTCGGCCCATAGTTAAAGCTACCGACATAGCCTTTCTGGATAAATTCGTAATGGCTGGCGTCGAGCTGTAGCTGAGTGCCCGGCTGAATATTCCAGTCGAGCGCAACGGAAACGAGTTTGCGACGCAGCGTGCTGTCATCCACATTGCCTTCCCCTTCCTGATCAAGCAGGTTCACGCGATAGCCAAACCGTTTGTTTTCATCAAAATGGCCACCCAGATCGGCATGGCCGGTAAACGCACTGCGGCTTTGATAGCCCAGCGTCACTTTACGCAGCGTCTCTTCGGTTGGGCGCTTCGCCACGAAATTAAACTGCCCTGCTGGGCTCGCCGGGCCGTACAGCGCGCCGGTCAAACTGTTAAGCACATCCATGCGCTCAAGCATTTCCACCGGAAACGCGGTTGTTGAAACGATATTCAGCCCGTCCAGACGGCTGTTGGCCACCACGCTGCCCTGCATCCCCCGACTTTGCGGACGCCCGACATCCATTCCACCGCGCGCCTGCATTTGCGTACTGGGAGAGTATTTCAGCATCTCGCTGACGCTTTGCGCCTGCTGATTTTCAATCATCTCTTTAGTTACAGTGGTGCTGGAATATGGTGTTTCGATCCAGGATTTCGTTCCCAGCGGGCCGACATCTATATCGTTCGTTTTGAAACCGGCACCGGCGGCAGAATCGGTGGTGTCGGCGGCGGTGTTGCCCGTGACAATCATTTCATCTTCAGAAGTAGACGAGGCATGAGCATGAAGCGGTATGAAAGACGCTAATGCTGGCAAAAGCGCAGCGAAAGTTATTTGAGTTTTCATGAATCACTGATCGTTATGTAAATATTTATATTACGATCGGTGCATAGGCAAAATTATGATCCAGATCACACGTGAATGTAAGTTATTTACAAATTACGCTAACCTTCTGTCTCCGCTCTTTGCAGCATAAAAGTATGGCGGCGCGTTGTTGAAAGCAGGAGCGGCCGGGTTGTCAGAAAGCTGGTTTGGACGCAAGTAATATATAACAACTCTGATTACCGCATACTGTCAGGACAGTATCTACTTGAGCGTCCGCCTTTGGCACAGAGCGGACGATATCACTGAGCTGAAGGTCCGCTGAGAGCGAGGAGCGGAAGTAAGCATGTATCTGCTAATGCGAAAAATCACTAACGAAACATTGGATCCCCATTGTTGCCGATCTTTAGTGGCGTTCAAGATTAGCCCCAATCCTGATTATCATTTGATTACACTGACTGAAATGATATAAAACCTAATTATCTGATATTTGTAGGGGTTTAGTAATGTCACTTCCTGTTCCTTTTGGTGCAATTGTTACAGTAGTGAAGAAATGCTGGTCTACTCTTACCCAGATAATGCTGATAAAAACTTATCAACTCTCACATGAGCGCTGGGCAGTGAGACACAGGCTAGGGGCGAGCTGGCATTCCTTAGGGAATTATTTGGAGTACAGTCTACGATTTGCTCAGTTGACAGATAAAGAACCTCGTTGTTCACGTATTGCTTTCAGAAGCAAAGAGGAACGACTGCAACAAGTTGAACTTGTTTTTGAAGCCATTGGCAGTGGCTTACGCTACCAAGAAACACTATGCATTCATGATGTAAATAACTCACCGATAATATTAACGCTTTCAAATATTCCTACACTTGATGTACTTATTCTAGATGATGGATTCGCATTTACGGTTGAACAGTACCAGTTAAAATATTGCACGATAAAATTAATGACTGGTGAAAGTATATCTATTGACAATTCGCCCAAATATTCGCTAATGCAAAACTGGTGTCTCAATGATACATGGAAACGGCGTTGGGGTATCATCTGGAACTGTAATGCAATTGAATGTGCCCGAAGGCGTATTGCTGAATATTGGAAATGGGGCTTTTGTCTGCCGTTAGTGGGACGCCCCCCGTTATATTCACCATCGCGAAAAGGTATTCATCTGTTTGAAGCAAAACCGTTACGCTGGTTTATGACACGCCCATGGTGTCTGAATATCCAGTTTTGGACGGCAATTTGGTCAGGACTGTTTATTCTCAGCGATGAGAATGTCTTGCAATGGCGCTGGAAAGAGCCACCACAACAAGACTAACTTTCACGAAGGCCGTCCGCTCTGAGCGAGGAGCGGACCTCAGTGCTGGTTAGATTAACTAGTCTAATTGTGACTACCTAATTTGAAACGATATAAAAATGGTATGATACATGATCACTAATCTTTATCTGGAATATCTCTCGCATCGTAATAATCAATCCCAAGTCCAAAGCTTAACTCAAGCCCCTCAGGACCTCCGTGGATATCGCCAACCCCAAATGTATTTGGAGCATTATTATTTCTGAATTTTTCAAGATCATTTTTATTTGGAGGCGATTTGTCGTCATTAGAGAGATCTGGAAGTGGATCTAACTCAAAATAATCAACTCCAGCAGGGTTATAGGCAAGGTAAAAATTTCTATAGTTGCCAGGATTTCCTAAATAATGCCCTTCTTCATATTGATAGAACTTCGAAGAATAGCTCGACTGTAAATAATCAATATCACTTCCAAAATCTTTGAACTTATGTCCAAGGGTTTTTCTCAGATATGGTACTTCAGGATGAAAATTCTCATCCTTGCTGGTTACGGAATAGAGTATCACTGTGTTATTATTATCATAAACCACTTGCAGATAGAACTTTTTGAAAGAGTAAATATACTCATGAACCCTCCCATCCTCAGAATGTTCTTCCTTCACGGGAGGGCCAAAAATTGACTCGATGTACTTTATTGACGCTCCGGTGTAAATCACATGAAGATTATCCTCTGCTTTTTTTTGCAAAAAATTATCTGCGATATGTTGATATAAATCAAACACTCCGTTCAATGCAACAAAATATCCAAGAACAGCAAGAATACCACTCAAAAAAACAGTAATTAATGATTTTTTAAGTTTTTTAGGGGGATGTGACATAGTTCCTCTCTTTTTGTTTTTTAATTTTTTTGGAGTGTATCATGATTTCTCTCTTATTTTTTCAAAATTCTATTTATTTCTGAATGCAAAGTAAAACGCTGACATGCAAAAAAGTCATTCTTATTTAAGATTAAGTCAAAAATTTATCGAAAGACATTCTATTAATCTTACATGAATAGAGCAACGTCCGCATCTGGCACAGGACTGCTGTTGCAGCCCTGGCAACCTTAGACTTCAATCGATTCAGAGATCTCTAACGCATCATCGACTTCAATGCCCAGATAACGGACTGTGCTTTCCAGTTTCTTATGGCCTAACAGAAGTTGGATCACCCTGAGATTCTTAGTTTTCTTGTAAATCAGGTAAGGTTTTGTTCTTCTCAAGGAATGTGTACTGTAAAGCGAATCTTCGAGACCAAGTTTTGCTACCCACCCATGAAAAATTCGGTTGTATTGCCGGGTTGATATGTGTTGGTTAGTACCGACCCGAGATCGGAACAAATAGTCTTTACTGCGTAAATTGCCAAGCTTTATCAATGCAGAAACAGCTTCTCTTGTCCCTTTGGTTATCTCAAATTGGACAGGGCTGCCGGTTTTCTGTTGTAGAACCGTAGCTCTGCTTGAAACAGAGCTACCATATGCAACATCAGATACTTTGAGTTTGACTAGATCACAGCCTCGAAGCTTACTGTCCAAGGCCATGTTGAACAGAGCTAAATCGCGTGTTTTACCTTCCAGTTCAAGTCGGATTCGGATACCCCAGATATGAGATATCTGAAGTGGTCTTTTTTGGCCTATGATACGGTCTTTGTTCCACGGTGACGTGTTCATACTCAAATCTCCTGCAATGTGGGAGATTTGAGTATGGTTGTCCTTATGAGCGAGGCGCGGAAGCTCACTTTAGGGCAATCTAATTCACATGTCAGAGGATTTATAAAAAGAGAATAGTGCAGATTTTAGGGATACTTACACTTGCTATGGCATACTTTTTGGGACCCCATCAGTTTAGGGATCTGAATCGCCACAGCTTTGGTAGGCACCTGCTTTATGGTCACGTGCACCCGAAGATCCTGCGGGTACGCATGGGTCACGAAAAGTACGAGTCTACAGAAGTTAATTTACGGTTTTTTGCGCTCGATGTGGCTGCCAGCTACCAAGTCCAGTTTACACTGGATACAACTAACGCGCTGTAGCAACTGCGTGGTGGAAGCTGATTAAAGGAGATAATGATGTTCGATGTTGACGATACTGCACCCGATACTCCCGCCCCCCGTGAACTCAGTCAGGATGTGCAGGCGCTGATCAACAATGGTCTGGATTTTCTGGATAAAGCCCGTGAAGAGTTGGAGGCCTCGAAGCCGAAGTTCTCCGTCGTCAGTTTCTGGACTGCGGTCGAGATTTTACTGAAAGTTCCGCTGGCGCACGAACACTGGTCGTTGGTCTGCAGCCCGAAAAAGCCAATAAAAAAGCAGGCTTACCTAGCCGGTGATTTTCAGTCGGTGACCTACGAAGAAACCCGTGAAAGGCTTAAGGACGTACTTGAAAGACCCCTAGACAGAGAAACGGACAGTGCTTTTGATAAGGTCAGAAAGCACCGCAACCGCGTAGTTCATTTCTACCACCCCACTTTCACCGAGGCTGAACAACGTCAAATACTCAAAGAACAAGCTGACGCCTGGTTTGCCCTGAACCGGTTATTAAGGGATGAATGGAAAGTTATCTTCGGTGTCAAACATAATTGGAAGCTGGCTTTCGGTGAAACTCGTCTGATTAGGGGAAACAAATTTTATGCCGAGGTGCGGTTTAAACAGGTTAAGCCTGAACTCGAGCAGCTCTCTGAAAAGAATATTCAAATCGGTAACTGCAATGAGTGCCATCAGCATGCGACGGTAACAGGGACTGAAACGACCGGTAATGAAAACCGTAAGCTTGAAGTTACGCGGTGTAAGGTTTGCACCAGTGCTGTAAGGCAAATTACCCTAGTTTGTCCAGACTGCGAAATACCTCAATTGCTACCTGAGGGAGATAGTGATTTTGAATGCGAACACTGCGACTACACTTCGGATAGGTATAAACTGCTGGATGAGGAGTTGTTCCACAGTGTGGATGAACAGCTACTCTCCGTATTTCCTGCTGGATGTACCAATTGCATGACTCCTGAAAGCGTATGTAAATTTGGAGACGGCTATCTTTGCACTCAGTGTTTCATCTATTACACCGAGCTTCATGTATGTGGTTGTTGCGGTCACCTGAGCGATAGCGTTCCTGAACTGAGCCATATCCGAGGATGTGAATTTTGTGATGGTGACCAACGTTATTTTGATGACTGAATTACCATACATAATCTAGGCTCTTCAGGGATGGGTTGGACAGTCCGCTCCTGGCACAGAGCGGACTGTCAGATTAGATTCAGACCTGTACTCATTAGCTGATACAAATCAGCCACATATACCTGCATTCCAAATAATTTCAGGCAGATATTATCTCCGTGAATCCCCCCGCCACCTTTCCGGTGCGCGGGGTTTTGTCTTTTTTCACCGGGAATACATGTATGAATCCGTCTGATGCCATTGAGGCAATTGAAAAACCGCTCTCCTCCCTGCCTTACTCACTTTCCCGTCACATCCTGGAACATCTGCGCAAACTCACCAGCCACGAACCCGTGCCTGGCATTATGGGTAAAAGCGGGGCCGGTAAATCCTCACTCTGTAATGCACTGTTTCAGGGGGAGGTCACCCCGGTCAGTGCACTCATGACAGCGCTTCCCGGACATGCCGCCATCCCTCTGATGACACGCCTGCAGGACGAACTGCGCACGGAGTCTGTCCGCACTCAGACCCGTGAACAGTTTACCGGTGCGGTGGACCGGATATTTGACACGGCGGAGAGTGTCTGTGTTGCCTCTGTTGTCCGTACGGCCCTGCGCGCAGTTCGTGACACGGTGGTCTCTGTTGCCCGCGCGGTATGGAACTGGATTTTCTTCTGAACCCGGTGGTGATGTACCAGGCTGTTGTTACAGATTTTTAACTCCATGAAAACACTATGCAAACGCAGCCATACCCGGGGTGTCCCCTTGCGTTGTGCTTCCCAAGTTAATAGAATACATCGATCGTTACTATCATATCGATCGTTATAAACGATCGTTTGTAGTAAATGACCTCCTC
Source organism: Escherichia sp. E.sYA108 (assembly GCF_011754335.1). Classification (NCBI taxonomy): domain Bacteria; kingdom Pseudomonadati; phylum Pseudomonadota; class Gammaproteobacteria; order Enterobacterales; family Enterobacteriaceae; genus Escherichia; species Escherichia sp. E.sYA108. Next base: position 4,022,704 of record NZ_JAAQVZ010000001.1, read on the forward strand.
CGTGGTTGTCATGAAAATGCGTCTCAGGAAGGTTAAATAATGCACGAAAAGAACATCGCCCTGCTTTGTGATGAAGCCGACCGACTTTTGCAACTGAACATTAATCTGCTCCGGCAAATGGTTGAGGAGCCAGATGTGTTATCTGACAGTAAGAACGAAAACAGACTGCTTTTTGATAAACAGAAAGCACTGAAAAGAATTGAGGAGCTGGAGGGCGAACAAATCAAAACCGCCCGCAGGGAGATGGTGCTGGCTGTTGTCGGCACGATGAAAGCAGGCAAATCAACCACCATCAACGCCATTGTGGGGCAGGAAATTCTGCCTAACCGTAACCGCCCCATGACCTCTGTACCGACGCTCATCCGCCACGTTCCCGGAAAAACTGAGCCGGTTCTCCATCTGGAACATATTCAGCCTGTCCGCAATTTATTAATCACACTGCAGGAAAAACTCGCCACCCCGGCAGGACAGCAGGTCGCACAGACCCTGCAGCAAACCGGGGATACCCGCGAACTGCTGGATATTCTGACGGATGATGGCTGGCTCAAAAATGAATACCACGGGGAGGAGGAAATCTTTACCGGACTGGCATCGTTAAACGATCTGGTTCGTCTTGCTGCGGCAATGGGGACTGAATTTCCTTTTGATGAATACGCAGAAGTGCAGAAACTGCCGGTGATCGACGTGGAATTCAGCCATCTGGTGGGGATGGATGCATGCCAGGGAACACTCACACTGCTGGATACCCCCGGCCCTAATGAGGCCGGACAACCGCAGATGGAAGTGATGATGCGGGATCAACTGCAGAAAGCCTCTGCGGTTCTGGCTGTGATGGATTACACCCAGATGAACTCAAAAGCGGATGAAGACGTCCGTAAAGAGCTTAATGCCATTGCTGACGTATCAGCCGGCCGCCTGTTTGTACTGGTCAATAAATTTGATGAGAAAGACCGCAATGGCGATGGGGCAGATGCCGTACGCCAGAAAGTTCCGGCAATGCTGAACAGCGATGTGCTGCCCGCCTCCCGCGTTTATCCCGGATCCTCACGCCAGGCATACCTGGCTAACCGTGCGCTTCATGAGTTACGGAAAAACGGAACCCTTCCTGTTGATGAAGCCTGGGTCGATGATTTTGTCAGGGAAGCCTTCGGTCGCATGAAAAAAGATTACGTCTGTAAAGACAGCGAACTGGCAACTGAAGGGGCGACAGACCTGTGGGAAGGCTCACTTATCGATCAACTGATAACGGAAGTCATACTGAGTTCACACTCCAGAGCGGCGGCACTGGCGGTTGATTCTGCTGCCGCAAAACTGATGCAGAATGCAGAAAATGTCAGCGAATATCTGTCATTACGCCATCAGGGGCTGCAGCAAAGCATTCAGTCACTGCAGGCGAATATCACCAGCCTGCTTGCGGATATCCGGAAAATCGCGGACTGTCAGGAGCAGGTGACCGCTGATGTCAGAATGGCCATGGAGGAGATCGATGCCAGAACCCGGGAATTACTGACGGGGGTCTGCACCTCACTGGAAGAGGAGCTGAATGACTATTTCAGAACTGGTAAACGCAAAGAACAGCAAATGTTGGAGGAAGAAGACGCAGAACAACGAAGGTCCCGGTCCGGATTATGGGGAAAGATTTCTCAATGGTCCGGTATCAACAACCCGGGCTGGGAAGATTACAGGAAACGAGACTTTGACCCGGAAAACCCCGAGATAACACTAAATAATCGCAGGGAAGCAATTGAATATATAGAGGAAATTGAGTCAACTGTGACCAGCCTGCACCGTGAGGCTGAAGCACAGTTCCGGCCTGAGCTGGAGAAAATCGTCAGCGGGATTGAAACAGGTTTTCGTGGCACGGCCCTGTACGCCACAGAAAACATTGCCGGTCGCATCAATGCCCGCCTGGAGGATGAGGGCTTTACCGTAAAAATCAGTTTTCCGGCAGTCAGTCAGTTACAGACCCGGCTCGCGGTAAAAACAAATCTGAGTGCGCTTATGGAGGAAAGAACGGAGACCGTCACCCGTCGCCGTCGGCAGAGTGGCGTATGGGGAACCGTTTGTCGATGGTTTGGCACCAGTGACCTGGGCTGGGAAAACTATGACGAGGATGTGAGTCGCAGCGTGATCAATATCAACAAGGTCAGAGAGGAAGTTATGTCACTGACCCGGGCATATTTCGGGGAGCTGCAGGCATCCATTGAGCAGGATATTAACCAGCCCGTCCGCCAGGAAATCGATGCCTTTTTCTGCGCATTCAGGGAGAAAGTTGAACAACTGCGTAACACGCTGATTCAGAGCTCTGAAGATCATAAACGCGATCAGCAGGCACAGGAACGGCTTACCGGGAGACTTCAGGCATTAAATGAAAGGGTTCCTGAGCTCATTACTGACAGTAAGGCGCTGAGGGAAGAGCTGGAGACAATGCTGTGACTTCACCATTTATTCAACAAATTGCTGATAACCGGGTATGTCAGGTACTCACCTGTCTTCCTGAAAAATTTGTGGTTGATTTCGCAAACGGAATCGATGTTGCACAGGAGCATATCCGCACGGCCAGAGAGCGCACGTTCTTCCGGCGTTTAAAAGAGGGACTGACCGGCGAAGGCGCTGCACGGCAGAATGCCATCAATGCTTCGCTTGCACAGGGCGTTGAGGCGTCCCTGCGCTGGCTGACGGAGCTGACAACGTCACTTGCCACCACAAACTACGCGATTACCCGGGTAAACGACAGGGTCAGTTCACTGGTCAGTGATACTGCCAGGCTGGCGCATTATTCCGCAGATACACGGGAGCAGTTACTCATCCTGGCCGATCAGGTTCACCATAAACTGAATCATCTTGAAGAAAAACTCCACCGTGTTGACCAGGTTCAGCGGGCGCAGTTACATCTTGAGCAGATATTCTCATGGTGGAGCGCCGGGCGATACGCGTCATTTTCCCCTGCCGGACGTTGTTATGTGGCACTTGAAGAGCTTCGCTGGGGCGCGTTTGGTGATGTGATACGTCAGGGCGAAACAGGCCAGGTTAACCAGCTACTGGATATTCTCAGACATAAAGCATTAACGCAGATGGCACAGGAGAGTGGCGGTAGTGCAACCGTGCGTCTGAACACTCTGGACTGGCTTGGTGGTCAGGGCCGGGAGCAGGCAGATAACGAGTGGCATGACGCGATTAACTGGCTGGGAGACTGGTGCAGTGAAGAGCAGCATCCGGTGATCTGGTCAACCACGCAGGCTGCAGAACACTTACCGGTTCGCATGCCTCGCCTCTGCTCTGCAGAACGCCTCTCTGAAAGTATGGTCGATGAAATATTTCAGAAGGGGGCTGCATGAGTACAGAAATGAAAACGGGGCTGGTGCTGTCCGGTGGCGGGGCGGTGGGCGCTTATCAGGCGGGAGTGGTTAAGGCACTGGCAGAGTGTGGTACACAGATCAGCATGGTTTCAGGGGCCAGCATTGGCGCATTCAATGGTGCCATTATCGCGGCCTCTCCCGATCTGTCAGAAGCTGCCGTACGCCTGGAGGCGCTCTGGGATCATCTGGGGAATAATCAGGTGCTGTCGGTAAACAGATTGGTTTACTTTTCATTGCTGAAAAAACTGCTCCCGGCCATGAACCTCTGCCAGCTCCCCGGACGTGCGGGCGCACTGCTTACGACGCTTCTTCACCATATATCGACAATCAACAGGTTTGACAATCTGATGACTCAGCCGTTGTTGTCAGATGGGCCCCTGACAGTGCTGATGGATCATTATCTTGATACTGATGATCTGGCTGACGGGCTACCGTTGTATGTGTCGCTGTACCCCACGGAAGGGGGAATGCAGGATATTATCGACTGCATTCGTGCTGAACTGGGTACCGGAACTACAAAAAACTCCGTTTTTCAGCATATCCAGAGCCTGCCCCACGGGCAGCAGAAAGAAGCCTTACTGGCGTCAGCAGCACTGCCCCTGCTGTTCCGTCCCCGTGAGGTACAGGGAAAAATGTACGGTGATGGTGGTATGGGCGGATGGCAAAATATGCAGGGGAATACCCCTGTGACGCCACTGGTGGATGCCGGATGCAATATGGTGATTGTGTCGCATCTGAGTGACGGTTCTTTATGGGATCGCCGGGCTTTTCCGGACACCACAATCCTTGAAATCCGTCCCCGGAAAAAGCTGAAACAAACAGGGGAAGAAGGCAAAAGTGGCGGTCTGCTCAGTTTTACATCGGCACATATCGACACCTGGCGTCAGCAGGGCTATGAAGACACGATGCTGGCGATGGAGCATATCCGGAAACCACTGGAGGCGCGTCAGGCACTGACCCGGTCAGAGGCGGTGTTGCAGAAAAGTCTGGAGAAAACGGAAGAGGCAGATTTGGCACTGAGAAACGCGATGGCCCGGATTAAATAAAGACGCCCCAAAGAAACGCCACCGCCTGTGGTGGTGTTTTTCCTGGCTGGTGTTATTGAAAATATTTTCAGATATATATTACCCGGACGATGGTTAAGATTGATTTATTTAATTTTGGGGAGAAAATTATGAGACTGTCAAATATTTTCCTGGCTGTAGTTTTAACTGTGACCGTATCTGTAGCACACGCTATTCCAAATATGTGGGGCAGTGGCTTCACGATGGGCGTTACTGAGTTCAGTATTGATAACGGTAAGTGGGGTATCAATATCAGTTGCACAGGTAACCCCAACGAAAACAATGTGCTGGCGCACACAATCTATATTTACAAAGGAGATAAGGTGGTCGCAAACTCGGAAGAAAAAAATATTAGTTTCGTTATTGACGGTGAAGAATTCTGGGGTGTGGTTCCTGACGGTACCCGTATGAACGATAACGCCTGGGTTAGCTTTGTAAAAGCAATAAGCACTGCAACCGGGTTTGAACTGTACATAAACGAGAAGAAAGTTGCGACGTTTAACCCGTCTGCCAAAAACGTTAAGAAAGTGATGGATAATAACTTTATCCAGTCGTGCTGGAATACCTGGTACGAATAACGATTACAGGAGAGGGGGACTTCCTGGCCCTCGATTTATTTAAGGAGTGCATGAAATGAAACATTTTTTAATTCTGGTTATCGGTTTACTCATTTCCATCACCGCGACTGCCGAATCGCTGGGTCAGTTTGAAGAGGATATCACCGGTTTTCCGCAGGGAGTATGGTTTTACAAAGAAAAAGCAGGCTGGAAAAACGAAACCGGGTATAAAAAAGAATATTTAAACAGTCTCCTCTATAAGGCCGAAGAAATTGCGAATTATCCGGGTAACAGATACACGATTTACCGTAGTAAAAACAGCAGCATAATTTTCGTCGCTGACAACGAAACCAGGACTTTCTACTTGCTAAACAACAAGGACGCCTTATGGTCTGATATTCAGATCGGGTATTGGGCTGAGAACAAAAACTCGTGTCACTACGTCTTTGTCGATACTCAATACCTTGCGCAAAGTAACGAACTTGACGAGTTCTTTCGAACCGGGGTGCTCGATACTCATGGTGTTGGTGAATCGGATCGTAAAGTAAAAGAGATCAGACAAAAACATAAGACTCATGTCTTACTCCGCCTGCCTGCGCAATGTGTGAATGATGCGATCCTCAGCAGAATGAATAAGTCCGAACGTCGTGATCTAATGAAAGCGCAAGAAGATTTCAAACAATATCTTGCCAGAATGGAGCTGTAAGTATTCAACCTTTTCGCAACTGTGAGTGAAATGAAAATCAAAACTATACTTTATACTATCATTCTTTTCTGTGAAATTGGCATCACCGACACTTATGCACTCGGTGGTTCGGATATCCGTCACTGCGAACCAACTGAAGAATCTGTAATTATTAACCCGGACGAGTCACCGGTGTTAATATATAGCTTCAGTAAACACGAAGTGTATAAACTGATGCAGGGGGATACCTGCACTGGGCTAGTTATTAGCGATAAAAAGCCAAAGCCTGTCCACGTTTAATGGACATCGCTTGCGAACCGCCAGAAGTCATGTCTGCCAGCATTCATCTACTGGCCGCGGATAATTATACGACCATGGATTTCTGCCATAACGCCGAATTAATCGGTCGTATTCCGTAAGCCGTGGTATCGAATAATTTAAGAAGGATTTTTATCATGAAACACCGACACATTTTAACGTTCTTTGTTGCTTTCCTGTTCATGACTATCGTACCTGATAGCGACGCCGCATTAGTAAAGCGTCCTGAGAAAGGTCGTGCACCGTTCCCGGAATATGTGGAGTTCGCGCAAAACCGTAACCAGTTCCCATGTAATGCACGTTTACGCTTTAAAGGTCTCTGCTTTGTTGAACAAACTGACCCCTGGGGTGCAGCAAGCGTTGTCCGAATCCCTTTCAATTCCCCCAATGGTAAAGGCAGACTTAACGCTTATGGCGTGGTTGTTCATGCAATAATGGTTGGTGATGTTGTCGTTGGTGGCAGCTATTCAACTGGCAAGAATGTTACCTGGAATTTCGATACGTTTTATAGGGAGGGTAAACGTCGCGGTAAGGTGACCTTTTATGTTGATGGTAAATACTGGCACTATCGCGACTATCCACTCGAATAATCCATAACGAACAAAACTATTAAAGGAATTATGCGTCTTATCTGCGCATTATTAAAATCAATAGTAAATTCGCTCCTGCCATTATGGCTGGGGCTTTTTATTTTCAGGTGAAAACACATGAGGGGCTGTACATTACTCTTATTTTCCGAAGCCCCTTTCTTACGCGAACAGGAGGTTGCTGTCATAACAGCTTACCGCAATGTGTTTATCCAGGATGACCCGGGAATGCATTTCCGTTGGGTTATCCGCAACGCGGAAGGTCAGCGACGCTGGCGCTGCCGGAATTCTGAACCCGATGCCGGAAAGGTGCTTAATACGCGGCTCGCCAGTGACGGTCCTCTAAGACAATAAACGTCATTCATTTCACCCATCAGGCTGCGTCTTCTCCGGGAGACGTGGCTTTTTCATTTATTACACCAGTAAATCTTAACCACCGATAAGGAGCAAAGTATGCGATTAGCCAGTTGTTTTGGTTATGCTGCGAACCAGATACGCCGTGACCGTCCACTGACACATGAAGAGCTGATGCACCATGTGCCGGGGATTTTCGGGGAAGAGAAACACACGTCCCGAAGCCAGAACTATACGTACATCCCCACCATCACCGTACTGGAAAGCCTGCAGCGGGAAGGCTTTCAGCCATTCTTCGCCTGCCAGACCTGTGTGCGCGACCCGGGCCGCCGGGGATACACAAAACACATGCTGCGCCTGCGCCGTAACGGAGAGATAAACGGAGAACATGTCCCTGAAATTATTCTGCTCAACTCTCATGACGGTACCTCCAGCTACCAGATGCTGCCGGGTTACTTCAGGTTCGTCTGCCAGAACGGATGCGTCTGTGGTCAGTCTCTGGGGGAAGTGCGTGTTCCGCACCGGGGAAATGTGGTGGACAGAGTCATTGAAGGGGCTTACGAGGTGGTGGGCGTGTTTGACCGGATAGAGGAGATGCGTGATGCCATGCAGTCGCTGATTCTGCCGCCACCGGCACGCCAGGCGCTGGCACAGGCGGCACTGACTTACCGTTATGGTGACGAACATCGGCCCGTCACCACCGCCGACATTCTGACGCCACGACGCCGGGAGGATTACGGTAAGGACCTGTGGAGTACTTATCAGACCATCCAGGAGAATATGCTGAAAGGCGGGATTTCCGGTCGCAGTGCAAAAGGAAAACGTATCCACACCCGTGCCATTCACAGCATCGACACCGATATTAAGCTCAACCGCGCATTGTGGGTAATGGCAGAAACGCTGCTGGAGAGCCAGCGCTGATGCAGCATGTCCCTGAAGGCGTGATTCAGGCACCAGAATCACCCGACGCCCCGGAGGCGCTGCCGGGGTGTCGTTCCATTTCTGATGATGACCTGTGCGCCTGGTGTACCCGTCTGCTTTACCGTCCCGGAGAAATCAGTCTGTGCAGACTGAGTATACAGGCAATGGCATCTGGCCATCCGTCTGTGACCGGAACGGTTACGCGTACGGCTGTCCGGAATTTCAGCCGAATATCATTCATCCCTGATATTACCGGGTCATCACGGTCAGTGATGAACGTGATGTTGCCAGCTCCCGACCTTTACTCCCTCTCATTTATTCACATTACAAGGATTTCATACATGAAAACATTGTCTCAGAACACCACCTCTTCGGCCTGTGCACCGGAGACTGGCCTGCAACAACTGGTTGCCACCATAGTCCCTGATGAACAGCGCATCAGCTTCTGGCCGCAGCATTTTGGCCTCATTCCACAGTGGGTGACCCTGGAGCCCCGTGTCTTCGGCTGGATGGACCGTCTGTGCGAAAACTACTGCGGTGGTATCTGGAATCTGTACACCCTGAACAACGGCGGGGCATTTATGGCCCCTGAACCGGATGACGATGATGACGAAACATGGGTACTGTTCAATGCCATGAACGGTAACCGCGCTGAAATGAGCCCGGAAGCCGCCGGCATTGCCGCCTGTCTGATGACGTACAGTCATCACGCCTGCCGTACGGAGTGTTATGCCATGACGGTTCATTATTACCGTCTGCGGGATTACGCCCTGCAGCATCCGGAATGCAGCGCCATTATGCGCATCATCGACTGAATGGAGGCAGGGACAATGCAGCAGCTTTCCTTTCTGCCCGGAGAAATGACAACCAGAGAGCGCAGCCTCATTCTGCGGGCCCTGAAAACCCTGGACCGCCATCTTCATGAACCCGGCGTGGCCTTCACCTCCACCCGTGCGGCACGGGAATGGCTGATTCTGAACATGGCGGGACTGGAGCGTGAAGAGTTCCGGGTGCTGTATCTGAATAACCAGAATCAGCTGATTGCCGGTGAAACCCTCTTCACCGGCACCATCAACCGCACGGAAGTCCATCCCCGGGAAGTGATTAAACGCGCCCTGTATCACAATGCCGCAGCCGTGGTGCTGGCACATAATCACCCGTCCGGTGAAGTCACACCCAGCAAGGCAGACCGGCTTATCACGGAACGTCTGGTACAGGCACTGGGCCTGGTGGATATCCGGGTGCCGGACCATCTGATAGTCGGTGGCAGCCAGGTTTTCTCCTTTGCCGAACATGGTCTGCTTTAACCCGTCACAACCACATCACACCTGTTTTCACTTTTATCTTCTGTCTTCAGAGGTATCCCATTATGAAAATCATCACCCGTGGTGAAGCCATGCGTATTCACCAACAGCATCCTGCATCCCGTCTTTTTCCGTTCTGTACCGGCAAATACCGCTGGCACGGCAGCACTGAAACGTATACCGGTCGTGAAGTGCAGGATATTCCCGGTGTGCTGGCCGTGTTTGCTGAACGCCGTAAGGACAGTTTTGGCCCGTATGTCCGGCTGATGAGCGTCACTCTGAACTGAGTCAGTAAGGGCATTCTGATGAGCAGAATTATCACCACCACCGTGTATACACTGCATGAGCTATCCTCCACCGCACAGGAAAAAGCCCGCGACTGGTACCGTCAGCATCATGCTGACAGCAACTGGTATGAAAACGTGTATGAGGACTTCAGGGAGGTCTGTGGCATTTTCGGAATTGACCTCCGCCAGCGCGTTTTCCGGCTCAGCAACGGCAGGTTTATGGAAGAGCCGTGCATCTGGTTCAGCGGATTCTGCAGCCAGGGGGACGGAGCCTGTTTTGAAGGGCGCTGGCACTGGCAGCCAGCGACACCCCGGAAAATCAGGGAATATGCCCCTCAGGACCGTGAGCTTCATCGTATCGCGGATGCCCTGCAGGCGGTACAGAAGCGTAACTTCTGGCAGTTACAGGCTGAAATCAGTCACCGGGGACGTTACTGCCATCCGTACAGCATGGATATCACCGTCACCCGGAACAGTCCGACTGGTCAGGCACTGACAGCCGATGCGGAAGCCGCTGTCAGCGAAGCCCTGCGCGACCTGGCCTTCTGGCTGTACCGCCAGCTGGAAAACGAGTACGACTGGCTGACCTCAGACGCCGCTGTGGATGAGGCCCTGCTCATCAACGAATACACCTTCACCGAAGCCGGTCTCCACGCCGGCTGACCTGTCATCGTTAAACTATCATTCACCGATTTTCTGTGAGGACTTTATCGTGTCAGACACGCTCCATGAAACAAATTATCCCGACGACAACAACGACCGCCCCTGGTGGGGGCTACCCTGCACCGTGACGCCCTGTTTCGGGGCACGTCTGGTGCAGGAGGGCAATCAGTTGCATTACCTTGCCGACCGCGCCGGTATCAGAGGGCAGTTCAGCGACGCGGATGCATACCATCTGGACCAGGCTTTTCCACTGCTGATGAAACAACTGGAACTCATGCTCACCATCGGTGAACTGAATCCCCGCCATCAGCATACCGTCACGCTGTATGCCAGAGGGCTGACCTGCGAAGCCGACACCCTCGGCAGCTGTGGTTACGTTTATATGGCTGTTTATCCGACACTGGCACCCGCAACCACCTCATAACCCCGAATATCTCACCTTTAGCACTACCAGTTACAGAGAACTTAAGATGAAAACATTACCTGACACACACGTACGGGAGGCATCGCGCTGCCCGTCTCCCGTCACCATCTGGCAGACACTGCTCACCCAACTGTTGGACCAGCATTACGGCCTCACACTGAATGACACACCGTTCGCTGATGAACGTGTGATTGAGCAGCATATTGAGGCAGGCATTTCACTGTGCGATGCGGTGAACTTTCTCGTTGAAAAATACGCACTGGTACGTACCGACCAGCCAGGATTCAGCGCTTGTACCCGTTCTCAGTTAATAAACAGTATTGATATCCTCCGGGCCCGCCGGGCAACCGGCCTGATGACCCGCAGCAACTACAGAATGGTGAACGACATCATCCGGGGTGAACATTCGGAGGCGAAACGATGAAACTGACTCTGACGCTCGAAGCAGACAGCGTTAACGTGCAGGCACTGAACATGGGGCGAATTGTCGTTGACGTCGATGGTATTGACCCCGCTGAGTTGAATAATAAGGTCGCTGAAAACGGTTATTCACTCCGCGTGGTGGATGCTCCCGAACAGCAGACAACCGACTCTCCACCACCGTTTACTGCCCTTACCGACATACGTTCGTTGCAGTACCGCACATATCACGGAAAAGGACAACGCCTGGCTGTACTCACTGTCACATCAGACGAATGACTTCGGCGAATCAGAATGGATTCATTTTACAGGTACCGGTTATCTGTTACGTACTGATGCGTGGTCGTATCCGGTTCTGCGGCTTAAACGTCTTGGCCTGTCAAAAACGTTCCGTCGTCTGGTTGTCACTCTCATCCGGTGTTATGGCGTCGGTCTCATTCATCTGGCTGCCAGTGCAGGATGTCTGCCGGGCCTGCCCACTTTCGACTGGTAACTAGGAACGACATGACATCATTAATCACGGAAACGGCGCTGGAAATTCTGATTGCCTAAATAGCTGCGCTTAATACCGCTACACTTTTGCCAGCCCATGTTTGCCTCCGGGGAATGGGCTAACGGTTTCCATAAAATGGCGAACTTTTTTCAACAGTTGCCACATTGAGCGGCACTGATGATTACGCGTTATTGTGTCGTGAAGTGCCTGCCATAGCCGTTCAACATGATTCACCCATGGCGAGTAAACCGGCTGATAAATGACCCTGAACTTCGGGTTCTCCTTCAGCCAGCTCTGTGTTTCCCGGCTTTTGTGGATAATGTAGTTGTCCACGATCAGCGTGATGGTTTTCGCCCGACGGTATGTCGCTTTAAGCCGTTTCAGCAGGCTGATGAACAGCGCCGAACTTTTGCTGTTGCCGCCCACATAGCTGGCTTTACCTGTCCCGGCGTGACCACCCGTTTTTGCTGTCCGCGCAGTTGCCAGTCCGCACCGATTTTGGGATTAAGATGGATATCCACTTCATCTTCATAAAAGACCGGATGCTCTGCGCAGCATTCGTCCAGTGCTTTATGGATTGCTGCCATCTTTTCATCTTTATGCGGGTCACGGATACGCAGAGTTGGCGCAGCCCTTCGCCACACAATCCCCGCAGACGGCAACCAGCGGCGAACGGTTCCGGCATTTAACTGGCAACCGGTTATCTCATTGATTTTTATTGCCAGCAGTTCTGTACTCCAGCGTGAACGCTGGTAGCCAAAGTCGCCGGGAGAATGTTTTACCAGCTCACGTAACAGTGTGCAGATATGCTCAAACGGCCAGCGACGGGCACGCCCGGCAGGTAATGATTTCAGTCCCTCAACACCCGACTGCGTGAACCAGTTAATCCAGCGTCCAACAGAGGAACGGGCGCAGCAGAGCGTTCTGGCAACGTCGCTGACACGGTCGCCCCGGTGCAGCATCAGCATGGCAGTCAGTCTGCGGGCATAATTTTTATCGTGTGTTTTATGGATGGCTTTCTGCATCAGGCGTCGTTCGTCACGGGAAATTGGTGCTATGATCGGCATTGCTCAGTCCGGTTGGTGATTTGTTTTGATTTGGCGATTGATCAGATCGCACAATCCGGGCTGAGTTCCCTCAAAGTGATCTACTATTCCGCGCAGCTATTTAGCTGCAGAACAATAGTAAGCGTCAACGGAGCACCGTATTGACGCTTATTTATTGGTGAGAACTACGTTCCATGGCAGGAGTTCGTCAACACGGTTGGAGGGCCATTCCGGCAGTACGCTCAGAATATGGCGCAGATACGCTTCCGGATCGATACCGTTCAGACGGCAGGTGCCGATCAGCCCGTACAGCAGTGCTCCACGCTCGCCGCCGTGATCGCTACCGAAGAACACGTAGATGATATGACCTTTATATACTCACTATAGCATTGGTGGGATATTCCAGAGGAGGTCATCATGCATTCGGAAAATATTGCGGCTTACGTCGGGCTGGATGTGCATAAAGAAACGTTGGCGGTTGCTATTGCTGCACCTGAACGGCTTGGCGAAGTTCGTTATTATGGTACGATTAACAACGAAGCCCAGGCTGTACGTCGATTATTTCAGAAATTGCAGGGACTTTACGGAAACATTCTTTCCTGCTATGAGGCTGGCCCCTGTGGTTTTGGGCTATATCATCAACTCACAGCGATGAATATAAAATGCCAGGTTATTGCCCCTTCCCGCATACCAAAATCACCGACAGACAGAATCAAAAATGATCATCGGGACGCAATTTCTCTCGCCAGGTTACTGCGGGCTGGAGAACTTACCCCTGTCTGGATCCCTGACCTGACTCATGAAGCTATGCGGGATCTAATCAGAGCCCGTGCAGCAGCTAAACGAGACAGCAGAGTTGCCCGACAGCGAATTCTGAGCATGCTATTGCGAACAGACAAACATTATGCAGGAAAGCACTGGACAGGAAAACATCGAACCTGGTTAGCTAATCAATCATTTAGTCAGCCATCTCAACAGATTGCTTTTCAACACTATTGTCAAAGTCTGGAGCAGATTGAAGATCGCATACTTCAACTCGACCAGGAAATATCTCGCCTGTTACCTGAGTGGTCTCTGTGCAATCTGGTCTGCCAGTTGCAGGCTCTTAAAGGTGTTGGTCAGCTAATTGCAATAACTCTGGTTGCTGAACTGGGTGATTTTTCGCGATTTTCCAATCCCAAACAGCTCATGGCTTTTCTGGGACTGGTGCCAGGTGAATATTCCAGTGGAAACAGTATTCGTCCCAGAGGAATAACAAAAGTTGGAAACAGCGAACTGAGACGTCTGCTTTACGAAGCCGCCTGGTCTTATCGTACACCTGCAAAAGTTGGGGCATGGCTTATATATTACCGACCGGACTCTGTAACACAATATTCCAAAGATATTGCATGGAAAGCTCAACAACGATTGTGTTCTCGTTACCGAAGTCTGACAGCAAAAGGGAAAAAATCACAAGTAGCCATTACGGCGGTGGCTCGTGAGTTGACTGGATTTATGTGGGATATTGCACTTGCTGCCCAATCATCATTCAGTCAGCAGAAGCAAAATTAAACCCTGAAGCAGTCAGACACGGAATGAGTGATCCTCGTAAAAGAATTCAGGGAAGCCAGAATGCGCTAATACCTGCACGTAGAAAGAGGCCAGCTCACTGCGTAAATCGTCATGGGGCTAAAATCCCCGAATAAGAGTTTGTAAAATCCAAGATACAGTCTGACTGTTTCAGGTTCTTTAATCCGCGATATAACGAAGCTCCCGGAGCTGCGTAAGGTCTTTTTGGGCTTAATATTTGACAAAGGTCATAAGAATTTTTCTTTCCGAGACAGACTGCACGAAGCGCTCTTTCCGCTGTGTTATTGTCCGCCTCCGCCAGACCGTCATCACGGTAATAACAGAGGGCGTCCCACTGATTCAGTACATAGCTGAACGCTTCGCCCAGTCTGGATTTTTTCGACAGCGTGCCATTCTTCTCCACCATCCATTCATGCAGCGACGTCAGTAACGCTTTGCTTCGCTGCTGCCTGACTGCAAGACGCTCTGACTCTGGTAATCCCCGTATTTCATCCTCGATGGCGTACAGTTCACTGATTCGCTTCAGGGCTTCTTCTGCCATCGCACTTTTGCTGCTGATGTATACATCGTGGATTTTTCTCCGGGCATGAGCACAGCACGCAACTTCTGTCAGCGCACCACCTTCGCGTTCTGCACTGAACAGCCTGTCGTAACCTGTGAACGCATCCGCCTGCAGGATACCCCGGAAGGGGCGGAGGTGTTGCTCCGGGTGTTTCCCCTGCCTGTTCGGTGAGTACGCGAACCAGACCGCCGGAGGAGATGACGAACCCGCATTGCGATCATCCCGGACATACGTCCAGATGCGCCCTGTTTTCGTCTTTTTCAGGCCCGGTGCCAGTACCTTTACCGGTGTGTCGTCAGTGTGAAGCTTGCGGGTATTCATCACATAACGATACAGGGCATCATTCAGCGGCGTCATTAACTGGCAGCACGCGTCAACCCAGTTGGAGAGTAATGCACGGCTCAGTTCGACACCCTGTCGGGCAAAGATTTCACTCTGACGATACAGTGGCAGGTGTTCGCAGTATTTTCCCGTAAACACGCGGGCAAGTAATCCGGGGCCCGCGATACCACGCTCTATCGCGGCGGGACGGCGCCGGTGCTTCAACGATGCAGTCACATTTTGTACAGGCTTTTTTTACCCGTTCTGTGCGGATCACTTTCAGAGCGCTGCTCACCAGTTCCAGTTGTTCTGCACTGACTTCCCCCAGATAATCCAGCTCACCGCCACACTCCGGGCAACAGCTTTCTTCAGACTCCAGACGGTGTATTTCACGGGGAAGGTGTGCCGGGAACGGACGACGATGGCGCGACTGCCGCAACTGGCGGGGAACCTGTGGATCGTCTTCCCGCCCACTGTAACGATCGCTGTCCTGTTCGCGTTGTTTCAGCAGGGCCTCAGCCTGTTCAACTTCACGACGCAGTTTTTCAGAACAGGTACCGAACAGCATCCGGCGCAGTTTTTCTATCTGAGCCCGCAGATGTTCTATTTCCCGTTCATCTTCTTCGATCTTTTCTTCGGCACGTGCCAGTGCAGAGCGCAGGAAGGTCTTCGTCTCTTCAACCAGACTCAGTTGCTGGTCTTTCTGACGGAGCTGGCTTTCCAGTTCTGCAATGCGAATGAGGTATTTCTGACTCATGGCCGTTTTTATAATGCGGCCAGGCATTTTTTACAACATTGTCAGTGAGTTAAGGCGGAATGTTTTTGGCTGACGCCAGTCCAGCTTATCGAGGAGCATTGCCAGTTGCGAGCGGGTAATGGATACCTTACCGTCACGCACCGCAGGCCAGATAAACTGGCCTTCCTCCAGGCGTTTGGTGAACAGGCACAGACCATCAGCATCGGCCCAGAGTATTTTAACAGTGTCACCCCGTCGGCCACGAAAGATAAACAGGTGACCTGAGAAGGGGGTCTCATCCAGCACATGTTGTACCTGTTCTCCCAGACCGTTGAAGGATTTACGCATATCGGTAACGCCGGCCACGAGCCAGATGCGGGTACCTGATGGGAGTGAGATCATCTTCCCCTCCCGGTCAGTTCACGGATCAACACCGTGAGCAGCTCTGGTGAAGGATTTCCCAGTGTCATTTTACCGTAATGGAATAGTTGGAGGCATTCTACGAGAAATACGTCCTTCTCTTTGCCAGAGACGTAGCCATTTAAAAATCAGGTTGTTATCAACGCCATGTTCCCGGGCCAGTTGTGCAACATTGGCATTTGGTTTCGAAGCCAGTTCAACCATATGAAGCTTAAATTCATTAGAAAATATCCGGCGCGTCCCAGAGCGCCAGTCTGTAGGTTTATCCATCAATAGAACTCCGTCTAATTTAGAAGGAGCTCTAATTTAGTCTGCAAGGATCAGGAGTTACAGACGGCATTGGCTTTACGCTTACGAACAATATCGACTGCGAATCGGGAATTATCTTTGACAACGATGAGGATAAAACAGATTCGGCAGTACTGTTTCCCTGGATTGAACGTGCATGTCAGGACGTTCGCGAGCTGTGTCAGTTTCAACGTCTGCAAAAGACCCGTACAGATTAACTCCCTGTCCGTACTCATTACACACATACACGTGCCAGCCCCCACCGGCTGGCGCTTTGCTTTGTATAAAGGAAATAAATAATGTCAGAACCTACTCTCACCAACCCCGAAGTATTAACCGATCATACCGATGTGATTTGCTCCACCAGTATTGAACGCATCGTCACCGGACGTAATGCGGCGCTGACACAGATTGAAGCATTGCTCCACCAGATTAACGATATTTCGACACAAACCCTCAGTATCGGCGGAAAAACCGCCCTGGACTGGGTCATGAAACAGGATTTTCGCTGTGGTTGCTGGCTTATGGAGAAGCCTGAAACAGCGATGAAAGCCATTACCCGCAATCTCGATCGCGGTAAATGGCGGGATTTAATGAAACGCTCAGGGATGCTGTCGATTATGGACGCTCAGGCCCGTAACCAGTGGTACAACAGCCTAGAAAAGGATGATATTCCGGTGGTCAGCGAAGCGAATATTCTGAGCACCTTTAAGCAACTGCATTTGAACAAGGGTGAGGTGTTTTAGCGTGGCGTCATTAACGTTTTCAAAGGATTAAGCTGGAATTTTAAGACGAATTCGCCCTGCGGGTTTGGAGCGAAAATCATTGTGACGGGACTGGTCAAATTCGACCGGTGGGGATTCGGGCTTAACCATGGCTGACAGCGTGACCGGTTAGCAGACCTTGAGCGAATGCTGATGATCCTTGACGGGAAGCCTGTTCCCGACAACCGCGCTGACGTTACCCGTCGGCTGGGAGACCATATTCATGAAAACCGGCACAGCAACCACTATGAGGATGAGATGTTTGTGATTAAGTATTTTCAGAAGGGAACTGCACAAATCGTATTCAAGCGACCTGAGCTGATTGATAAGCTGAACAACATCATCGCCCGACACCAATCCGGGAGCACTGCCAGCGAGATGAGAGGTGAGTGAGTTGTCTGAAGCTATTTCAGGTGAGCCAGTGCAAGCCGGACGGCAATGGCATACTGGATGGCATACCGAAAAAACAAGCATATAAAAGGCCATGCTAATCAACAGCATGGCCTCGAATAGTGGCGGAACGGACGGGACTCGAACCCGCGACCCCCTGCGTGACAGGCAGGTATTCTAACCGACTGAACTACCGCTCCGCGTTGTGTTCCGTTGGGAACGAGGCGAATATTACGGATTGCCTCACCCTTCGTCAACGGTTTTTCTCATCTTTTGAATCGTTTGCTGCAAAAATCGCCCAAGTCGCTATTTTTAGCGCCTTTTACAGGTATTTATGCCCGCCAGAGGCAGCTTCCGCCCTTCTTCTGCACCAGATCGAGACGGGCTTCATGTGCTGCAAGCTCTTCATCTGTCGCAAAAACAACGCGTAACTTACTTGCCTGACGCACAATGCGCTGAATTGTTGTTTCACCTTGTTGCTGTTGTGTCTCTCCTTCCATCGCAAAAGCCATCGACGTTTGACCACCGGTCATCGCCAGATAAACTTCCGCAAGGATCTGGGCATCGAGTAATGCCCCATGCAGCGTTCGTTTACTGTTATCTATTTCGTAGCGGGCACATAACGCATCGAGGCTGTTGCGTTTACCGGGAAACATTTTCCTCGCCACCGCAAGGCTATCGGTGACCTTACAGAAGGTATTGGTCTTCGGAATATCGCGCTTAAGCAACGAAAACTCGTAGTCCATAAAGCCGATATCAAACGCTGCGTTATGGATCACCAACTCCGCGCCGCGGATATAATCCATGAACTCATCGGCTACCTCGGCAAACGTGGGCTTATCGAGCAAAAATTCATCGGCAATACCATGTACGCCAAAGGCTTCCGGATCCACCAGCCGATCGGGTTTGAGATAAACATGGAAGTTATTGCCCGTCAGGCGACGGTTCACCACTTCAACGGCACCAATCTCAATGATCTTGTGGCCTTCATAGTGCGCACCAATCTGGTTCATACCGGTGGTTTCGGTATCGAGAACGATCTGGCGTGTAATTGCAGTGCTCATAGCGGTCATTTATGTCAGACTTGTCGTTTTACAGTTCGATTCAATTACAGGAAGTCTACCAGAGATGCTTAAACAGGTAGAAATTTTCACCGATGGTTCGTGTCTGGGTAATCCAGGACCTGGGGGTTACGGCGCTATTTTACGCTATCGCGGACGCGAGAAAACCTTTAGCGCTGGCTACACCCGCACCACCAACAACCGTATGGAGTTGATGGCCGCTATTGTCGCGCTGGAGGCGTTAAAAGAACATTGCGAAGTCATTTTGAGTACCGACAGCCAGTATGTCCGCCAGGGTATCACCAAGTGGATCCATAACTGGAAAAAACGTGGCTGGAAAACAGCAGACAAAAAACCAGTAAAAAATGTCGATCTCTGGCAACGTCTTGATGCTGCTCTGGGGCAGCATCAAATCAAATGGGAATGGGTTAAAGGCCATGCCGGACACCCGGAAAACGAACGCTGTGATGAACTGGCTCGTGCTGCGGCAATGAATCCCACACTGGAAGATACAGGCTATCAAGTCGAAGTTTAAGCCTGTGGTTTACGACATTGCCGGGTGGCACCAACCGCCTGGCGAATTCGCGGTTTATTCTTGCTCTGTTTCATCGGATTTAGCGTTAAAGGAATAGTCCGTTTCCGGGCAACAATAAGTTGTAAGCAACCAAGCGCAGGAATATGCGCATTCAATAGTTTTCCTCCGTGTTTGTTCCACGGAAGAACGTGGAAACGGCTGGCGTGTAGCACTTCAAAATTCAACAAAGAGAGCCAGTCCAGCTGCCGCATCAGAGTGAACATCCGGCTGTTATAGGGCGATGTTTTGCGCAATACCGGCACAAGTTTGCGTAATCCCATTAAACTGATGGGATTGAAGCCACTAATCACCAGCCAGCCATCATCAATCAGTACCCGATCGGCTTCACGCAATAAACGATGCGGATCAGTGCACCACGGCAATGTATGTGCCAGTAGACAAACATCAACGGATTTATCGGCAAAAGGAAGATGAAGTGGATCCGCCTGCACCTGGACGGGCATTCCTTGCGCAGAAACATTCACTTGATGAGAAACCGCGCACGCTTCGCAATTGATTTCTGCGCTTAAATTGCCAATCTTAAGCAGATGAAAACCATACATTTTAGTGAACCACGGGTTGAGCTGACGCTCCAGCGCCTTGCGATAAAGCTCTCCCCAGGGCAAATCGCCCCAGCAATCAGGAGCCACGACAGTTTGAGGGACTCTTGCCGGTTTCATCACAACCTTCCGTTTCACACTGAGAGGTAATCTATGAATCTTAACAGTATTCCCGCCTTTGATGACAATTACATCTGGGTTTTGAATGATGAAGCAGGTCGCTGCCTGATTGTCGATCCCGGAGACGCAGAGCCAGTATTAAACGCCATTGCCGCCAATAACTGGCAACCGGAGGCCATATTTCTCACCCACCATCACCACGATCACGTTGGCGGCGTAAAAGAACTGGTGAAAAAGTTTCCGCAAATTGTGGTGTATGGTCCACAAGAGACACAAGATAAGGGAACAACACAGGTAGTCAAAGATAGCGAAACTGCCTTCGTTTTGGGGCATGAATTTAGTGTAATTGCCACACCGGGTCACACTTTAGGACATATCTGTTACTTCAGTAAACCTTATCTATTTTGCGGCGACACGCTGTTTTCTGGTGGGTGTGGTCGGTTGTTTGAAGGGACACCATCACAAATGTATCAATCACTTAAAAAGTTAAGTGCGTTACCTGACGATACATTGGTATGTTGTGCTCATGAATATACCTTATCAAATATGAAGTTTGCTTTGAGTATTCTTCCGCACGATTTGTCCATAAATGATTATTATCGTAAAGTTAAGGAGTTACGGGCAAAAAATCAAATAACACTACCCGTAATTCTGAAAAATGAGCGGCAAATTAATGTTTTTTTAAGAACGGAAGATATTGATTTAATTAATGTAATTAATGAAGAAACATTATTGCAACAACCTGAAGAACGTTTTGCATGGTTAAGGTCAAAGAAAGATAGGTTCTGATAAAACTTTCTTGTCATCGGCTCCGTTCGCCGTTATGATCGGTCGTCTTTTAAGCAACTATTGACACACACATGAAGGCAAAAGCGATATTACTCGCCTCTGTCCTGCTCGTGGGTTGCCAGAGTACCGGCAACGTTCAACAGCACGCACAGAGCCTTTCTGCAGCTGGTCAAGGGGAAGCAGCAAAGTTTACAAGTCAGGCACGATGGATGGACGATGGGACGTCTATCGCGCCAGATGGTGACTTGTGGGCTTTCATTGGCGACGAGCTAAAGATGGGAATTCCGGAAAACGACCGGATTCGCGAACAGAAACAGAAATATTTACGCAATAAGAGCTATCTCCACGATGTAACTTTACGGGCAGAGCCGTATATGTACTGGATAGCCGGGCAAGTTAAAAAACGTAACATGCCTATGGAACTGGTACTACTACCCATAGTGGAGAGCGCTTTTGATCCTCACGCAACGTCTGGCGCCAATGCCGCGGGCATCTGGCAGATCATTCCGAGCACGGGGCGCAATTATGGTTTGAAACAGACACGCAATTATGACGCGCGTCGCGATGTTGTTGCTTCAACAACTGCCGCGCTGAACATGATGCAGCGTCTGAACAAGATGTTTGACGGCGACTGGCTTCTGACCGTAGCGGCTTATAACAGCGGCGAAGGTCGGGTCATGAAGGCAATTAAAACGAACAAAGCGCGTGGGAAATCCACGGACTTCTGGTCGTTACCGTTGCCGCAGGAAACGAAGCAGTACGTGCCTAAAATGCTGGCATTGAGTGATATTCTCAAAAACAGCAAGCGTTATGGCGTACGTCTGCCAACGACCGATGAAAGCCGTGCTCTGGCGCGTGTGCACCTGAGCAGCCCGGTTGAAATGGCGAAGGTTGCAGATATGGCGGGGATTTCCGTCAGCAAGCTGAAGACATTCAACGCAGGCGTGAAAGGCTCCACGCTGGGCGCAAGTGGTCCGCAGTACGTGATGGTGCCAAAGAAGCATGCAGATCAACTGCGTGAATCTCTGGCTTCAGGCGAAATTGCTGCTGTACAGTCGACGCTGGTTGCCGACAATACGCCGCTTAACAGCCGTGTTTACACCGTACGCTCTGGCGACACGCTTTCAAGTATCGCTTCACGTCTCGGCGTAAGCACCAAAGATTTGCAGCAGTGGAACAAACTGCGCGGATCTAAGCTGAAGCCAGGCCAAAGTTTGACGATTGGTGCAGGCAGTAGCGCACAGCGACTGGCAAACAACAGCGATAGCATTACGTATCGTGTGCGCAAAGGCGATTCGCTTTCAAGCATTGCTAAACGCCACGGCGTGAACATCAAAGATGTAATGCGCTGGAACAGCGACACTGCGAATCTGCAACCAGGCGATAAGCTGACGTTGTTTGTGAAAAACAACAACATGCCAGATTCCTGACAAACCAGATAATAAAAAAGGCACCGATTCCCCCGGTGCCTTTTTTATTTATGCCGCTTTATGTGCTTCTAGCATGATGATATCACTGGTGAAAGAGCCATCATTCTGCAAGGCAAAATACGTTTTCACCTCTGTCGATGCGCTCTGTTGGTAAATGCGAATAGCGTCTACTAACGCTTCTGGCGTACGCATTCTCGCTACCCATGAAGAAAATTCCAGCGGTAACTTATCTGTAATTAAATTATCAACTATCAGATTGGCTTCACTGATTAACGTCAACCACTCACCGCTGGCGTAGTTCCGTGTGTGAGATATATCGCGTAATGCTTCTACCGTCTGTAACCAGATGTCGCGCACTGGGTGGCCCGGAGACATTACGTCCATCACAATCAGCTTACCGCCAAGTTTCAATATCCGGTTCACTTCACGCAGTGCTGCACCAACATCATGCCAGTGATGGGCAGAATAACGGCTGATAACAATATCAAATGCGTTATCGGCAAATGGCAGGCTTTCGACATAACCCTGGCGGGTGGTGATATTTTTCAGTTGCCGGGCTTCGGCAGCTTGTGCCACGACATCCAGCATATGGGCAGATAAGTCATACGCCACCACCGTGCTCACGTTTTGCGCAGCGACAAAGCTGGCATGCCCTGCTCCGCAGCCCATATCAAGTACACTTGCATCAGGATAATCAGCCAGACGCACCGCCAGGCGCTGTAAATCTCGTCCGGATGCATGTACGGTACTGGTCAGATATTCGCTGGCTTGAGAGCTAAACTGCTTTTCTACGTGGTCATGGTGGGATTGTGTTGTCATTGCGCTGTCCTTTTGTTATTTGAGTATAAAAGGGCAGCGCCAAACGTTGGTCTGCCCTGTGGCAGACCTGACATACCTTATTTATCAGGCTTGCCGGGACTGAATTCAACGAGTAGCGGATTGTGATCGGAAGCGCGCGTAACCAGTACAGAAGCTTCGCTGACGTTCAGACCACGGTAGAAAACAAAATCGAGCGGGCGGCCAAACGCCCGACGGCGCTGATCATCAGTAAAACGCACCTGGCGCAGCGACATTTCCCGCGCAAAGCGATATAACGCGTTCATCCTTCTACGGCTCCAGGCATTGAAATCTCCCGCCATAATGACCGGGCCGCTGTGGTGAGCTATCTGATCGCCAATAGGAAGTAACTGCTTACTATAGACATCCACGCCCAGACTGAAATTGACGGCGTGTATATTAACCACCATCAACAGGCGAGTGTCAGGTAAGGGATAGACCGTCACCAGGGCCGACTTCGCCAGACGCAAAATGGGTTCTCGTTCACGTAACGGGCAGCAATACACTGGATGCGCCGCCGAAAGGGTCATTACGCCAGAAGGATGTTGTGGCAGTACGAAAGCGGGTACCTGATCGGCGGCAAGATAGTTAGCGGTCGCAAACTGTACTAACTCTGGCGTTGTCTGCGCTTCCTGCAATAACACCAGATGTGCATCTTTGCCGTAGTTCTTTAATACCGACAACCATTCAGCGCGTTGCTGTTTGTATATGTTCCACACCAGGATCCGAATACGCTCTTCGGTACTTAACGGTTCTCCAGGTGGTAATGCCTGGCCGATGCTCGCAAAAGACCCCGGCGGTAAGATCCTTTCCGCAGGTTGTCCGGCAACATAGCGCATGGCATAGGTGTTTTTTCGCACTTTTGACTTTGAAACCTCTATCACGTCAACCCTTCCGCACTCGGGAGGGTTCTACTGTTATAGGGATTTTAGCTCACTCTTTCAACGAGCAATTGTATATTGTTATGTAAGCAAGTGCTTACACCGGTCAGGATTTTGCTCATTATTGAGAACATTAAATCGGATGGCATATCTCGCATCCTGATGGTTTAATGACAAATAAATTCAAAATATCTCTTCTATTTTGCAACAGGAGCAAAAATGAAAGCCACGTCGGAAGAACTCGCCATTTTTGTTTCAGTCGTCGAAAGCGGCAGCTTTAGCCGGGCAGCGGAACAATTAGGGCAAGCAAACTCAGCGGTAAGCCGGGCGGTGAAAAAGCTGGAGATGAAACTTGGCGTTAGCCTGCTTAATCGGACCACGCGGCAACTTAGCCTGACGGAAGAAGGCGAGCGTTATTTTCGTCGCGTACAGTCAATTTTGCAGGAGATGGCAGCGGCAGAATCAGAAATTATGGAGACGCGTAATACACCGCGTGGACTGTTACGGATCGATGCCGCAACTCCAGTGGTGCTGCACTTTCTGATGCCGTTGATTAAGCCTTTTCGTGAACGCTATCCGGAAGTCACTTTATCGCTAGTCTCCTCCGAAACGATTATTAATTTGATCGAAAGAAAAGTGGATGTCGCGATACGCGCCGGTACGTTAACGGATTCCAGCTTACGTGCCAGGCCGTTATTTAACAGTTATCGAAAAATTATCGCCTCCCCCGATTATATTTCCTGCTACGGGAAGCCAGAAACGATCGACGATTTAAAGCAACATATTTGCCTGAGATTCACTGAACCCGCTTCCCTCAATACCTGGCCGATAGCCTGTAGCGATGGACAATTACATGAGGTGAAGTACGGTTTGTCATCCAATAGTGGGGAAACACTGAAACAGCTTTGCCTGAGTGGCAACGGGATTGCGTGTTTGTCCGACTACATGATCGACAAAGAAATCGCTCGCGGAGAATTGGTGGAGTTAATGGCAGATAAAGTGTTGCCAGTGGAAATGCCATTCAGTGCAGTCTATTACAGCGACCGTGCGGTAAGTACGCGCATCCGGGCTTTTATCGATTTCCTTAGCGAGCATGTAAAAACAGCTCCCGGAGGAGCTGTCAGAGAGGCTTAATCCCATTCAGGAGCCAGACCTTCCGGGCTAACCAGGCGGTCGTTGCAATCCAGTGCGGCGATCGCTTTTTTATCTTCGGCATCAAGCTGTAAATTTTGTGCCTTAAGATTACTCTCCAGGTTTTCACGTTTAGTAGAAGAAGGAATTACTGAGTAACCTTCCCCCATAGCCCACGCCAGAATCACTTGAGCCGGAGTCGCATTGTGTTTAGCTGCAATACGAGCAATAACCTTATCTTTCAGTGCATTGCCATACGCCAGAGTCATATAGGAAGTAATATGGATACCGTGCTGTTTAGCCCAGGCGACCACTTTACGGTTTTGCAGATAAGGAGAGAGTTCAATCTGGTTAGTAGCGATGTTTTCAGCGCCAACAGCAGCAATCGCTTTTTCCATCAATGGGATCGTGAAGTTGGAAATACCGATCTCACGCGTCAGCCCTTGTTTTTTGGCTTCCAGCAGCGCCTGCATAAACTCTTCAGCAGAGACTTCATCGCTTGGTGACGGCCAGTGGATTAGCGTCAGATCAACATAATCGGTACGCAATTTTTGCAGGCTCTCTTTCAGACTCGGGATCAATTTGTCTTTGCTGAGATTTTCAATCCAGATTTTAGTGGTGATGTAGAGTTCATGACGTGGCACGCCACTTTCTGCAATCGCCTGACCTACTGCGGCTTCGTTATCATAGATTTGTGCGGTATCAATTGCGCGATAATCAAGTTCAAGCGCCGTTTTCACAGATGAAATAACAACGTCGTCTTTCAGACGGAAAGTGCCTAAACCAAATGCAGGGATAGCCATAATATGCCTCTTTTAATGCTATTTTCGTTAACTGAGGTGATTATGGGCTTCAGACTGTTGTGGAAAAATGGCGTAAAACGCAGAGGATTTTTGCGATTTTGGCAATAATAGAAATACAAACGAAAAAAAACCTCGAGCGTTAACTCGAGGCTTCTTAATAAGTGGCGGAACGGACGGGACTCGAACCCGCGACCCCCTGCGTGACAGGCAGGTATTCTAACCGACTGAACTACCGCTCCACCGAATTCTTTTACAACCACCGGTTTTATGACCAGCTTACTGCTAAATTTGATGCCTGGCAGTTCCCTACTCTCGCATGGGGAGACCCCACACTACCATCGGCGCTACGGCGTTTCACTTCTGAGTTCGGCATGGGGTCAGGTGGGACCACCGCGCTAAGGCCGCCAGGCAAATTCTGTTTCATTAACCCGCTTGTCGCCGGTTAATCTAATCTGTATCAGGCTGAAAATCTTCTCTCATCCGCCAAAACATCTTCGGCGTTGTAAGGTTAAGCCTCACGGTTCATTAGTACCGGTTAGCTCAACGCATCGCTGCGCTTACACACCCGGCCTATCAACGTCGTCGTCTTCAACGTTCCTTCAGGACCCTCAAGGAGTCAGGGAGAACTCATCTCGGGGCAAGTTTCGTGCTTAGATGCTTTCAGCACTTATCTCTTCCGCATTTAGCTACCGGGCAGTGCCATTGGCATGACAACCCGAACACCAGTGATGCGTCCACTCCGGTCCTCTCGTACTAGGAGCAGCCCCCCTCAGTTCTCCAGCGCCCACGGCAGATAGGGACCGAACTGTCTCACGAC
The DNA here is from genome assembly GCF_011754335.1 of Escherichia sp. E.sYA108. Classification (NCBI taxonomy): domain Bacteria; kingdom Pseudomonadati; phylum Pseudomonadota; class Gammaproteobacteria; order Enterobacterales; family Enterobacteriaceae; genus Escherichia; species Escherichia sp. E.sYA108. The sequence continues at coordinate 4,049,239 of NZ_JAAQVZ010000001.1, forward strand.
GTTCTAAACCCAGCTCGCGTACCACTTTAAATGGCGAACAGCCATACCCTTGGGACCTACTTCAGCCCCAGGATGTGATGAGCCGACATCGAGGTGCCAAACACCGCCGTCGATATGAACTCTTGGGCGGTATCAGCCTGTTATCCCCGGAGTACCTTTTATCCGTTGAGCGATGGCCCTTCCATTCAGAACCACCGGATCACTATGACCTGCTTTCGCACCTGCTCGCGCCGTCACGCTCGCAGTCAAGCTGGCTTATGCCATTGCACTAACCTCCTGATGTCCGACCAGGATTAGCCAACCTTCGTGCTCCTCCGTTACTCTTTAGGAGGAGACCGCCCCAGTCAAACTACCCACCAGACACTGTCCGCAACCCGGATTACGGGCCAACGTTAGAACATCAAACATTAAAGGGTGGTATTTCAAGGTCGGCTCCATGCAGACTGGCGTCCACACTTCAAAGCCTCCCACCTATCCTACACATCAAGGCTCAATGTTCAGTGTCAAGCTATAGTAAAGGTTCACGGGGTCTTTCCGTCTTGCCGCGGGTACACTGCATCTTCACAGCGAGTTCAATTTCACTGAGTCTCGGGTGGAGACAGCCTGGCCATCATTACGCCATTCGTGCAGGTCGGAACTTACCCGACAAGGAATTTCGCTACCTTAGGACCGTTATAGTTACGGCCGCCGTTTACCGGGGCTTCGATCAAGAGCTTCGCGTTACCGCTAACCCCATCAATTAACCTTCCGGCACCGGGCAGGCGTCACACCGTATACGTCCACTTTCGTGTTTGCACAGTGCTGTGTTTTTAATAAACAGTTGCAGCCAGCTGGTATCTTCGACTGATTTCAGCTCCACGAGCAAGTCGCTTCACCTACATATCAGCGTGCCTTCTCCCGAAGTTACGGCACCATTTTGCCTAGTTCCTTCACCCGAGTTCTCTCAAGCGCCTTGGTATTCTCTACCTGACCACCTGTGTCGGTTTTGGGTACGATTTGATGTTACCTGATGCTTAGAGGCTTTTCCTGGAAGCAGGGCATTTGTCGCTTCAGCACCGTAGTGCCTCGTCATCACGCCTCAGCCTTGGTTTTCCGGATTTGCCTGGAAAACCAGCCTACACGCTTAAACCGGGACAACCGTCGCCCGGCCAACATAGCCTTCTCCGTCCCCCCTTCGCAGTAACACCAAGTACAGGAATATTAACCTGTTTCCCATCGACTACGCCTTTCGGCCTCGCCTTAGGGGTCGACTCACCCTGCCCCGATTAACGTTGGACAGGAACCCTTGGTCTTCCGGCGAGCGGGCTTTTCACCCGCTTTATCGTTACTTATGTCAGCATTCGCACTTCTGATACCTCCAGCAACCCTCACAGGCCACCTTCACAGGCTTACAGAACGCTCCCCTACCCAACAACACATAGTGTCGCTGCCGCAGCTTCGGTGCATGGTTTAGCCCCGTTACATCTTCCGCGCAGGCCGACTCGACCAGTGAGCTATTACGCTTTCTTTAAATGATGGCTGCTTCTAAGCCAACATCCTGGCTGTCTGGGCCTTCCCACATCGTTTCCCACTTAACCATGACTTTGGGACCTTAGCTGGCGGTCTGGGTTGTTTCCCTCTTCACGACGGACGTTAGCACCCGCCGTGTGTCTCCCGTGATAACATTCTCCGGTATTCGCAGTTTGCATCGGGTTGGTAAGTCGGGATGACCCCCTTGCCGAAACAGTGCTCTACCCCCGGAGATGAATTCACGAGGCGCTACCTAAATAGCTTTCGGGGAGAACCAGCTATCTCCCGGTTTGATTGGCCTTTCACCCCCAGCCACAAGTCATCCGCTAATTTTTCAACATTAGTCGGTTCGGTCCTCCAGTTAGTGTTACCCAACCTTCAACCTGCCCATGGCTAGATCACCGGGTTTCGGGTCTATACCCTGCAACTTAACGCCCAGTTAAGACTCGGTTTCCCTTCGGCTCCCCTATTCGGTTAACCTTGCTACAGAATATAAGTCGCTGACCCATTATACAAAAGGTACGCAGTCACCCCATTAAGAGGCTCCCACTGCTTGTACGTACACGGTTTCAGGTTCTTTTTCACTCCCCTCGCCGGGGTTCTTTTCGCCTTTCCCTCACGGTACTGGTTCACTATCGGTCAGTCAGGAGTATTTAGCCTTGGAGGATGGTCCCCCCATATTCAGACAGGATACCACGTGTCCCGCCCTACTCATCGAGCTCACAATATGTGCATTTTTGTGTACGGGGCTGTCACCCTGTATCGCACGCCTTTCCAGACGCTTCCACTAACACACACACTGATTCAGGCTCTGGGCTCCTCCCCGTTCGCTCGCCGCTACTGGGGGAATCTCGGTTGATTTCTTTTCCTCGGGGTACTTAGATGTTTCAGTTCCCCCGGTTCGCCTCATTAACCTATGGATTCAGTTAATGATAGTGTGTCGAAACACACTGGGTTTCCCCATTCGGAAATCGCCGGTTATAACGGTTCATATCACCTCACCGACGCTTATCGCAGATTAGCACGTCCTTCATCGCCTCTGACTGCCAGGGCATCCACCGTGTACGCTTAGTCGCTTAACCTCACAACCCGAAGATGTTTCTTGCGATTCATCATCGTGTTGCGAAAATTTGAGAGACTCACGAACAACTCTCGTTGTTCAGTGTTTCAATTTTCAGCTTGATCCAGATTTTTAAAGAGCAAAACTTCGCAGTGAACCTTTGCAGGTACACTCTGAAGTATTTTTTATTTAATCACTACAGAGATGGTGGAGCTATGCGGGATCGAACCGCAGACCTCCTGCGTGCAAAGCAGGCGCTCTCCCAGCTGAGCTATAGCCCCATAACATGTAGTTAAAACCTCTTCAAATTTGCGGTGCAAATTTGGTAGGCCTGAGTGGACTTGAACCACCGACCTCACCCTTATCAGGGGTGCGCTCTAACCACCTGAGCTACAAGCCTGTAGAGGTTTTACTGCTCATTTTCATCAGACAATCTGTGTGAGCACTGCAAAGTACGCTTCTTTAAGGTAAGGAGGTGATCCAACCGCAGGTTCCCCTACGGTTACCTTGTTACGACTTCACCCCAGTCATGAATCACAAAGTGGTAAGCGCCCTCCCGAAGGTTAAGCTACCTACTTCTTTTGCAACCCACTCCCATGGTGTGACGGGCGGTGTGTACAAGGCCCGGGAACGTATTCACCGTGGCATTCTGATCCACGATTACTAGCGATTCCGACTTCATGGAGTCGAGTTGCAGACTCCAATCCGGACTACGACGCACTTTATGAGGTCCGCTTGCTCTCGCGAGGTCGCTTCTCTTTGTATGCGCCATTGTAGCACGTGTGTAGCCCTGGTCGTAAGGGCCATGATGACTTGACGTCATCCCCACCTTCCTCCAGTTTATCACTGGCAGTCTCCTTTGAGTTCCCGGCCGGACCGCTGGCAACAAAGGATAAGGGTTGCGCTCGTTGCGGGACTTAACCCAACATTTCACAACACGAGCTGACGACAGCCATGCAGCACCTGTCTCACGGTTCCCGAAGGCACATTCTCATCTCTGAAAACTTCCGTGGATGTCAAGACCAGGTAAGGTTCTTCGCGTTGCATCGAATTAAACCACATGCTCCACCGCTTGTGCGGGCCCCCGTCAATTCATTTGAGTTTTAACCTTGCGGCCGTACTCCCCAGGCGGTCGACTTAACGCGTTAGCTCCGGAAGCCACGCCTCAAGGGCACAACCTCCAAGTCGACATCGTTTACGGCGTGGACTACCAGGGTATCTAATCCTGTTTGCTCCCCACGCTTTCGCACCTGAGCGTCAGTCTTCGTCCAGGGGGCCGCCTTCGCCACCGGTATTCCTCCAGATCTCTACGCATTTCACCGCTACACCTGGAATTCTACCCCCCTCTACGAGACTCAAGCTTGCCAGTATCAGATGCAGTTCCCAGGTTGAGCCCGGGGATTTCACATCTGACTTAACAAACCGCCTGCGTGCGCTTTACGCCCAGTAATTCCGATTAACGCTTGCACCCTCCGTATTACCGCGGCTGCTGGCACGGAGTTAGCCGGTGCTTCTTCTGCGGGTAACGTCAATGAGCAAAGGTATTAACTTTACTCCCTTCCTCCCCGCTGAAAGTACTTTACAACCCGAAGGCCTTCTTCATACACGCGGCATGGCTGCATCAGGCTTGCGCCCATTGTGCAATATTCCCCACTGCTGCCTCCCGTAGGAGTCTGGACCGTGTCTCAGTTCCAGTGTGGCTGGTCATCCTCTCAGACCAGCTAGGGATCGTCGCCTAGGTGAGCCTTTACCCCACCTACTAGCTAATCCCATCTGGGCACATCCGATGGCAAGAGGCCCGAAGGTCCCCCTCTTTGGTCTTGCGACGTTATGCGGTATTAGCTACCGTTTCCAGTAGTTATCCCCCTCCATCAGGCAGTTTCCCAGACATTACTCACCCGTCCGCCACTCGTCAGCAAAGCAGCAAGCTGCTTCCTGTTACCGTTCGACTTGCATGTGTTAGGCCTGCCGCCAGCGTTCAATCTGAGCCATGATCAAACTCTTCAATTTAAAAGTTTGATGCTCAAAGAATTAAACTTCGTAATGAATTACGTGTTCACTCCTGAGACTTGGTATTCATTTTTCGTCTTGCGACGTCAAGAATCCGTATCTTCGAGTGCCCACACAGATTGTCTGATAAATTGTTAAAGAGCAGTTGCGACGCGGCTTTCAGCTCACTGTCGCGAGGTGGCGTATATTACGCTTTCCTCTTTCAGAGTCAACCCTGAATTTCAGGATTTTTCTCTTCAACCGAACCGGCTGTTTGTGTGAAGTGATTCACATCCGCCGTGTCGATGGAGGCGCATTATAGGGAGTCGTTTCAGGAAGACAAGCGGAAAAATGCATTTTTATTTCAACCGCTCATCTTTTAATCATCACGCCGGTTTTTGCTGCTTTTTTATCGCTTGCGGCAGGTCTGCCAGACTATTTAACACCCAATCCGCCGCGTTTTCTGCTTCAGGCGTAATAGGTTTACCCGTACGCACCAGCACTTTCGTTCCCACGCTCGCCGCAGCCGCTGCCTGCATATCTTCTAATTTATCGCCCACCATATAAGAAGCGGCCATATCAATATGCAAATAATCGCGTGCTGACAAAAACATCCCCGGATGTGGTTTGCGGCAGTCGCAGACCTGGCGAAACTCTTCAACACTACCCTGCGGATGATGCGGGCAATAATAGATGCCATCCAGATCGACATCGCGGTCCGCAAGCGACCAGTCCATCCACTCGGTCAGCGTTTCAAACTGTGCTTCAGTAAATTTACCGCGAGCAATGCCAGACTGGTTGGTTACTACCACCAGCGCAAAGCCCATTTTTTTTAGCTCGCGCATGGCGTCAATAACACCGTCGATAAATTCAAAGTTGTCGATCTCATGGACATAGCCGTGATCAACATTAATGGTGCCATCACGGTCAAGAAAAATTGCGGGTACGCTCTTCGCCACCTTTTATAGCTCCTTAATAAGGCATGTGACGCTAGTATCGCATGTTTCGACCTGCAAGAAAGTGCTCTTCGCATAAACCTGATTGATTTAGACGTCTGGATGCCTTAACATCCATTTCATTGACGGCGTTGCCCGTTCCAGGCATTCGAAATGCCACGACTAACTTAATGACGATAATAAATAATCAATGATAAAACTTTCGAATATCACCAAAGTGTTCCACCAGGGCACCCGCACCATCCAGGCGTTGAACAACGTCAGCCTGCATGTGCCAGCTGGACAAATTTATGGCGTTATCGGTGCCTCAGGCGCGGGTAAGAGTACGCTTATACGTTGTGTAAACCTGCTGGAGCGCCCAACCGAGGGTAGCGTGCTGGTCGATGGCCAGGAACTGACCACGCTGTCAGAATCCGAGTTGACCAAAGCTCGTCGCCAGATTGGTATGATTTTCCAGCATTTTAACCTGCTCTCTTCGCGTACTGTTTTTGGCAACGTGGCTCTGCCGCTGGAGCTGGACAACACACCGAAAGACGAGATCAAACGTCGCGTGACGGAATTGCTGTCATTGGTTGGTCTTGGCGATAAGCATGATAGCTACCCGTCGAATCTTTCCGGTGGGCAGAAACAACGTGTGGCGATTGCCCGTGCATTAGCCAGCAATCCCAAAGTATTGCTGTGTGATGAAGCCACCAGCGCGCTGGACCCGGCAACGACACGTTCTATTCTCGAACTGCTGAAAGACATCAACCGCCGTCTGGGTTTGACGATTCTGTTGATCACTCACGAAATGGACGTTGTGAAGCGCATTTGTGATTGCGTGGCGGTCATCAGCAATGGCGAACTGATCGAGCAGGACACGGTAAGTGAAGTGTTCTCGCATCCGAAAACGCCGCTGGCGCAGAAGTTTATTCAGTCGACCCTGCATCTGGATATCCCGGAAGATTACCAGGAACGTCTGCAAGCGGAGCCATTTACTGACTGCGTGCCGATGCTGCGTCTGGAGTTTACCGGTCAATCGGTCGATGCCCCACTGCTTTCTGAAACCGCGCGTCGTTTCAACGTCAACAACAACATTATTAGCGCGCAGATGGATTACGCCGGTGGCGTTAAGTTCGGCATCATGCTGACTGAAATGCACGGCACACAACAAGATACGCAAGCCGCCATTGCCTGGCTGCAGGAACACCATGTAAAAGTAGAGGTACTGGGTTATGTCTGAGCCGATGATGTGGCTGCTGGTTCGTGGCGTATGGGAAACGCTGGCAATGACCTTCGTATCCGGTTTTTTTGGCTTTGTGATTGGTCTGCCGGTTGGCGTTCTGCTTTATGTCACGCGTCCGGGGCAAATTATTGCTAACGCGAAGTTGTATCGTACCATTTCTGCGATTGTGAACATTTTCCGTTCCATCCCGTTCATTATCTTGCTGGTATGGATGATTCCGTTTACCCGCGTTATTGTCGGTACATCGATTGGATTGCAGGCAGCGATTGTTCCGTTAACCGTTGGTGCAGCACCGTTTATTGCCCGTATGGTCGAGAACGCTCTGCTGGAGATCCCAACCGGGTTAATTGAAGCTTCCCGCGCAATGGGGGCCACGCCAATGCAGATCGTCCGTAAAGTGCTGTTACCGGAAGCGTTGCCGGGTCTGGTGAATGCGGCAACTATCACCCTGATTACCCTGGTTGGTTATTCCGCGATGGGTGGTGCAGTCGGTGCCGGTGGTTTAGGTCAGATTGGCTATCAGTATGGCTACATCGGCTACAACGCGACGGTGATGAATACGGTACTGGTATTGCTGGTCATTCTGGTTTATTTAATTCAGTTCGCAGGCGACCGCATCGTCCGGGCTGTCACTCGCAAGTAACGTTCAACACAACATAAATAATTGAAGAAGGAATAAGGTATGGCGTTCAAATTCAAAACCTTTGCGGCAGTGGGAGCCCTGATTGGATCACTGGCACTGGTAGGCTGCGGTCAGGATGAAAAAGATCCAAACCACATTAAAGTCGGCGTGATTGTTGGTGCCGAACAGCAGGTTGCAGAAGTCGCGCAGAAAGTTGCGAAAGACAAATATGGCCTGGACGTTGAGCTGGTAACCTTCAACGACTATGTTCTGCCAAACGAAGCATTGAGCAAAGGCGATATCGACGCCAACGCCTTCCAGCATAAACCGTACCTTGATCAGCAACTGAAAGATCGTGGCTACAAACTGGTCGCAGTAGGCAACACATTTGTTTATCCGATTGCTGGTTACTCCAAGAAAATCAAATCACTGGATGAACTGCAGGATGGTTCGCAGGTTGCCGTGCCAAACGACCCAACTAACCTTGGTCGTTCACTGCTGCTGCTGCAAAAAGTGGGCTTGATCAAACTGAAAGATGGCGTTGGCCTGCTGCCGACCGTTCTTGATGTTGTTGAGAACCCAAAAAATCTGAAAATTGTTGAACTGGAAGCACCGCAGCTACCGCGCTCTCTGGACGACGCGCAAATCGCTCTGGCAGTTATCAATACCACCTATGCCAGCCAGATTGGCCTGACTCCAGCGAAAGACGGTATCTTTGTCGAAGATAAAGAGTCCCCGTACGTAAACCTGATCGTAACGCGTGAAGACAACAAAGACGCCGAAAACGTGAAGAAATTCGTTCAGGCTTATCAGTCTGACGAAGTTTACGAAGCAGCAAACAAAGTGTTTAACGGCGGCGCTGTTAAAGGCTGGTAATATTTAGGCTGTTTCCACAATTTGTAATATCATTCAGGACGGGCGCTTGCCCGTCTTGTCATTTTTACAAGCGCCTGATTCAATATTGACGTTTTGATCATACATTGAGGAAATACTATGCGTGCTTTACCGATCTGTTTAGTAGCACTCATGCTAAGCGGCTGTTCCATGTTAAGCAGATCCCCTGTCGAACCCGTTCAAAGCACTGCACCCCAGCCGAAAGCGGAGCCTGCAAAACCGAAAGCGCCGCGCGCCACGCCGGTCCGAATTTATACCAATGCAGAAGAATTAGTCGGCAAACCGTTCCGCGATCTCGGTGAAGTCAGTGGCGACTCTTGCCAGGCCTCTAATCAGGACTCTCCGCCGAGCATTCCAACCGCACGTAAGCGGATGCAAATCAACGCCTCGAAAATGAAAGCCAATGCGGTATTACTGCATAGCTGCGAAGTTACCAGCGGTACGCCAGGTTGCTATCGTCAGGCTGTATGTATCGGTTCTGCGCTTAACATCACGGCGAAATGAGCAGTTTTCAGTTCGAGCAAATAGGCGTTATTCGCTCGCCCTATAAAGAAAAATTCGCCGTTCCGCGCCAGCCAGGTCTGGTAAAAAGCGCCAACGGCGAACTACATCTCATTGCTCCCTACAACCAGGCCGACGCCGTTCGCGGCCTGGAAGCATTCAGCCATTTATGGATCCTTTTCGTCTTTCATCAAACGATGGAAGGCGGCTGGCGTCCGACTGTGCGTCCGCCTCGTCTTGGCGGTAATACCAGAATGGGTGTTTTCGCTACGCGCTCCACTTTCCGCCCTAACCCGATTGGTATGTCGCTGGTAGAGCTGAAGGAGGTTGTTTGCCATAAAGACAGCGTGATTCTGAAGCTCGGCAGTCTGGATCTGGTCGATGGTACGCCGGTAGTGGATATCAAACCGTATCTCCCCTTTGCTGAATCGCTTCCCGATGCCAGTGCCAGCTATGCGCAAAGTGCGCCAGCGGCAGAAATGGCGGTGTGTTTTACCGCAGAGGTCGAAAAGCAGCTTTTGACGCTGGAGAAGCGTTATCCGCAGTTAACGCTGTTTATCCGCGAAGTACTGGCGCAGGACCCGCGCCCGGCCTATCGTAAAGGTGAGGAAACGGGCAAAACCTATGCCGTCTGGCTGCATGATTTTAACGTTCGCTGGCGCGTCACCGACGCAGGTTTTGAAGTCTTTGCGCTGGAACCGCGTTAAATTCACGCCCTTCTCTTTTGACATTTCTTTTGCACTGGTAAACTAAATCACTTTTTTTGTCCCAGGCTCGCCTTGAGCCTGTTCTACCTTCCAACTGGAACCGTAACAACATGCGTACTAGCCAATACCTGCTCTCCACTCTCAAGGAGACACCTGCCGACGCCGAGGTGATCAGCCATCAGCTGATGCTGCGCGCCGGGATGATCCGCAAGCTGGCCTCCGGGTTATATACCTGGCTGCCGACCGGCGTGCGCGTTCTGAAAAAAGTCGAAAACATCGTGCGTGAAGAGATGAACAACGCCGGTGCGATCGAGGTGTTAATGCCGGTGGTTCAGCCATCTGAACTGTGGCAAGAGAGTGGTCGTTGGGAACAGTATGGCCCGGAATTGCTGCGTATTGCTGACCGTGGTGACCGTCCGTTCGTACTCGGCCCAACTCATGAAGAAGTGATTACAGACCTGATTCGTAACGAGCTGAGCTCTTACAAACAGCTGCCGCTGAACTTCTATCAGATCCAGACCAAGTTCCGCGACGAAGTGCGTCCGCGTTTTGGCGTCATGCGTTCCCGCGAATTCCTGATGAAAGATGCTTACTCTTTCCATACTTCTCAGGAATCCCTGCAGGAAACCTACGATGCAATGTATGCGGCCTACAGCAAAATCTTCAGCCGCATGGGGCTGGATTTCCGCGCCGTACAGGCCGATACCGGTTCTATCGGCGGTAGCGCCTCTCACGAATTTCAGGTGCTGGCGCAGAGCGGTGAAGACGATGTGGTCTTCTCCGATACTTCTGACTACGCAGCGAACATTGAACTGGCAGAAGCTATCGCGCCGAAAGAACCGCGCGCTGCTGCTACCCAGGAAATGACGCTGGTTGATACGCCGAACGCGAAAACCATCGCGGAACTGGTTGAACAGTTCAATCTGCCGATTGAGAAAACGGTTAAGACTCTGCTGGTTAAAGCCGTTGAAGGCAGTAGCTTCCCGCTGGTTGCGCTGCTGGTGCGCGGTGACCACGAGCTGAACGAAGTTAAAGCAGAAAAACTGCCGCAGGTTGCCAGCCCGCTGACTTTTGCGACCGAAGAAGAAATTCGTGCCGTGGTTAAAGCCGGTCCGGGTTCACTGGGTCCGGTAAACATGCCGATTCCGGTGGTGATTGACCGTACCGTTGCGGCGATGAGTGATTTCGCTGCTGGTGCTAACATCGATGGTAAACACTACTTCGGTATCAACTGGGATCGCGATGTCGCTACTCCGGAAATTGCTGATATCCGCAACGTGGTGGCTGGCGATCCAAGCCCGGATGGTCAGGGTACGCTGCTGATCAAACGTGGTATCGAAGTCGGTCACATCTTCCAGCTGGGTACCAAGTACTCCGAAGCACTGAAAGCCTCCGTACAGGGTGAAGATGGCCGTAACCAAATCCTGACGATGGGTTGCTACGGTATCGGCGTAACGCGTGTGGTAGCTGCGGCGATTGAGCAGAACTACGACGAACGCGGCATCGTATGGCCTGACGCTATCGCGCCGTTCCAGGTGGCGATTCTGCCAATGAACATGCACAAATCCTTCCGCGTACAGGAACTTGCTGAGAAACTGTACAGCGAACTGCGCGCACAAGGTATCGAAGTGCTGCTGGATGACCGCAAAGAGCGCCCGGGCGTGATGTTTGCTGATATGGAACTGATCGGTATTCCGCACACTATTGTGCTGGGCGACCGTAACCTCGACAACGATGATATCGAATATAAATATCGTCGTAACGGCGAGAAACAGTTAATTAAGACTGGTGACATCGTCGATTATCTGGTGAAACAGATTAAAGGCTGATGCCAGAAAGGGTCCTGAATTTCGGGGCCCTTTTTTACATGGATTGTATAAAATGGATAAACCAAAGGCGTACTGCCGCCTGCTTCTCCCCTGCTTTCTTTTACTTTCGTCCTGTACCGTTGATATCAGCCAGCCAGACTCATCAGCCACAGTGGTAAATGCCGAGGCGAAAACATGGGCTGTTAAATTCCAGCATCAAAGCTCTTTCACCGAACAATCAATAAAAGAAATAACGGAACCAGATCTCAAACCCGGCGATTTGCTTTTCTCCTCAAGCCTTGGGGTAACCTCATTTGGTATCCGCGTATTCAGCACTTCCTCTGTGAGTCACGTTGCAATCTATTTGGGAGATAACAACGTTGCCGAAGCGACAGGCGCTGGCGTCCAGATTGTTTCCCTTAAAAAAGCCATGAAGCATAGTGATAAGCTTTTCGTCTTACGAGTCCCGGACCTTACCCCGCAACAAGCCACAGAAATCACCGCGTTCGCCAATAAAATCAAAGATAGCGGTTATAACTATCGCGGCATTGTCGAATTTATTCCATTTATGGTGATTCGCCAGATGTGCTCACTAAATCCGTTCTCCGAGGATTTTCGTCAACAGTGCGTCAGCGGCCTGGCGAAAGCGCAGTTAAGCAGTGTGGGCGAAGGAGACAAAAAGTCGTGGTTTTGTTCGGAATTTGTCACTGATGCATTTGCCAAAGCCGGGCATCCGCTTACGCTGGCGCAATCAGGCTGGATTAGCCCTGCCGATCTGATGCATATGCGTAGTGGTGATGTCTCTGCATTTAAACCAGAAACGCAGTTACAGTATATTGGGCACCTGAAGCCAGGGATTTATATTAAAGCAAGTCGCTTTGTTGGACTGACTCAGTGATAAAAGCCAGCCTCGTGCGCAAAATGCCGGATGCGGCGTGAACTGAACTGCACCCCAAATGTTGGACATAATCTGACATCTGAAGGTGCAGTTTATGAAACATTCATTTGAAGTAAAACTTGCCGCTGTAAATCATTACCTGGCTGGTCATGCAGGCATCATTTCTACGGCAAAACTCTTTCAACTTTCTCACACCAGCCTCTCACACTGGATTAATCTTTTTCTTCTTCACGGTCCTCGGGCACTGGATTGCAGACACAAGCGTAGCTATTCTCCTGAAGATAAACTTTGCGTGGTTCTTTATGCTCTCGGGCATTCTGAGTCTCTACCCCGGGTAGCAGCCCGGTTTAACATTCCCAGCCACAACACGGTTAAAAACTGGATAAAAGGCTACCGCAAATCTGGTAATGAGGCCTTTATCAGGCGCAGGAAGGAGAAAAGCATGACCCGTTCTGATGATACCCATGAAAACGAGGCAAACATGACGCCGGAAGAGATGAAGAATGAGCTGCGTTATCTTCGCGCAGAAAATGCATATCTGAAAGCCATGCAGGAGCATCTTCTGGAAAAAAAGCGCCAGGAGCTGGAGAAAAAACGAAAGTCATCCAGAGCCTGAGGTACGGACACTGCCAGTCTGACCTGTTAAAGGCCGCAGGGCAGAAGCACGCTGTACTACCAGCTGTCACTGCAGAAGGCTAAGGACAAGTATGCTGATGTGAAACAGCTCATAGCCTCCATCTTCCATGAACACCGGGGATGTTATGGGTACCGGCGGATCCATTGTGAGCTTCAGAAAAGAGGTCTTAAGTTCAGTGGCAAAACGGTGAGAAAACTGATGCAACAGCTCGGCCTGAAGTCTCCTGTGCGCCTGAAGAAATACCGGTCTTACCGGGGAAATATGGGACTCGCTGCAGAAAATATCCTTCAGCGACAGTTCAAAGCGGAAGCTCCCTGTGAGAAATGGGTGACAGATATCACCGAATTCAGGGCTGGCGGACAAAAACTGTACCTGTCCCCGATACTTGATTTGTTTTACGGGGAAATCGTGGCGTGGGAAACGGCCTGCAGGCCTACAGAGGAGCTGGTGAAGCGGATGTTAAATAAGGGTCTGGAAAGCCTTGCTGAAGGGGAGAAACCGCTGCTCCACAGTGATCAAGGATGGCATTACCGGATAAAAAGTTATCAGTCCGCCCTGGCGGACAGAGGGTTAGTGCAGAGCATGTCGCGCAAGGGCAACAGCCTTGATAATGCGGTAATGGAGAACTTCTTTGGTCACCTGAAAGAAGAAATGTACTATCGCCGGGACTACAGAAATGTAGAAGAGCTGGAAAATGCCGTTAACGAATACATAACTTACTGGAATCAAAAAAGAATAAAACTCAGTCTTGGGGGACTCAGCCCGGTAGAATACCGGACTGAGTATCAAAAAGCCGGTTAACTGAAACTGTCCAGGTTTTGGGGTTCAGTTCAAACGCCTTATCCGGCCTACAAAATCGTGCTAATTCAAAATATTGCATTGTATGCTTTAGGCCTGATAAGCGCAGCGCATGAGGCAATATTTCATTTGTTTCTGTCTCAAGACGGGTTACAGCCCCAAACTACTGCAATCCTGGTTTGGGTAAAATTTACCTGCCGTATCGGGCGCTAATACTTTAGTCGGCGCACCGGTATCGGGATTAGCCTCCAGCGTAAAGTGACCTTCAACTGACAGTAACACTGGTTTTTCACTGTTACCGCGCGCAGCCAGGTAGCCACGCTCCAGCTCTGCGTTATTCGCCACAATAAAACGTTTTCCGGTCGCGCAATCAGTGAAGGTCGCCGCATCAGCCATATAAAAATACATGCCCCGCAGGGTCATCGGCGTCATGGGTAAGCTGGATTGTGCCGGTTCCAGCGTGTAGTTGAACTGCGATTCAATCGGATTACCTTCACGATCGAGCATCTCCAGCGCATCTCCTTTCGCGCGATAATATGACTTTTCACCTTTGCTATCGGTTAATACCAGCTTGTCAGCGGTTCGCGCCCATGTACCGTAGGAAGCGAAGGAGGAAGGTTCTTCACGAGCCCCCAGATAACGCTCATTCATCACCCAGGTTCCGTCTTTTTCGAGGAACAGAGAGGTTTCGATTCCTTCGCAATCAGCACACGGCAGCACGCCGCGCCAACTTTGCGGCATCGGTTTCAATTCGGCAGCCTGCGCCGGAGAAAGCGTATCGACTTCGGCCCGATTATTACATCCCATCAGAGTAAAGAGGCTGATTACAGCCATCGCTGTCACTATCGCTTTTTTCACCATCCATTCCTTCTTTTTATTCCCGACCGCTGCGCACTTTGCCGCGCATCGCCTTCACGCTTGATTTTTGTGCTTTCGATGCCAGCCTGCGCTCTTTCGATGCACGGGTGGGCCGCGTAGGTCTTCGGGCTTTTTGTTCTGTTGTTAAATCTTTAATCACTGCCACCAGCCGGGCCAGCGCCGCTTCGCGGTTCAGTTCCTGACTTCGGTATTCCTGTGCCTTAATGACAATCACTCCGTCACTGCTGATCAAATGATGGCTGGCGGCGAGCAGACGCTCTTTGTAATACTCTGGCAGGCTGGACGCCCGAATGTCAAAACGCAGATGAATAGCCGTTGAGGTCTTATTAACATGCTGCCCGCCCGCGCCCTGCGCACGAATGGCGGTGATCTCAAACTCGCCATCAGGGATAGCAACATGTCGGGAAATCACAATCATGAAGGTTGTTGCCAGACGGTTAAGTTCACTTCCAGATTATTCTTATCATCCGATAACCAGATAACACCATCCTGAATCGTTGCCTGCAGCGTCATGGTACGATCGGCAAAGCCGCTCACTTTCGCCAGCTGCTCGTCGTCCAGATACCAGACGGAAAGATTGGCAAACTGCGCACATTTGCTCTGATTTTGCTGCCACCAGATTTGCGCCGCCCGACTATTATAGGCAAACAGCGCCACTTCTGCGGCCTGGGTGCAGGCTTTCTTAATCCGTCGCTCATCCGGCAGCCCCAGCTCAATCCACAAATCAATACCCAAATGATCGTTACGCAGCCACGCTTCCGGCTCATCATCGGCACACAAACCACGGGTAAATTGCAGACGTTCATCGGCATATTTTAGCCACGCCAGCAGGCGCAGCATCATACGCTCCTGGGTTTCTGAAGGATGGCGCGCCAACGTCAGAGAGGCATCGAGAAACTGGTTGCGGTCGAGATCGGCCACATTAACCGTCGCTTTATAAATTGTCGCTTTAAGCGCCATAAGAAAACTCCTTTCGAATCAGGAGGCCATTGTAACGGAATACGTGCAGTTGCGGCGCTGATATTGCAGAAATGAGTGTGGTATAGTCACCTTGCGAAACAGAGTTTATCTTCGTAGGCTTAGACTTGCATCCACGGTTAAGTCAGAGTGCTGACAGGAGGGCATGTGGAAAAATATTGTGAGTTAATACGCAAGCGGTACGCGGAAATCGCCAGCGGAGACTTAGGATACGTTCCGGACGCGCTGGGCTGCGTTTTGAAAGTGCTGAATGAAATGGCTGCCGACGACACCCTTTCTGAGGCTGTCAGGGAAAAAGCAGCATACGCTGCGGCAAACTTACTGGTGAGCGATTATGTCAATGAATGATACGTATCAACCAATCAATTGTGATGATTACGATAATCTTGAGCTCGCCTGCCAGCATCATTTAATGCTGACACTTGAGCTGAAAGATGGCGAAAAATTGCAGGCGAAGGCCAGCGATTTAGTCTCCCGCAAAAATGTGGAGTATCTGGTCGTCGAGGCCGCTGGTGCAACCCGCGAGCTGCGTCTGGATAAAATTACCAGCTTTAGCCACCCGGAAATCGGTACGGTGGTGGTGAGCGAGTCCTGATTGACTTTCGCCGGATGCGACGTTTGATGCGTCTTATCCGGCTTTCACTTGACTAAGCGTTTTCTGCCAGACAAAACTGACGCCATTCTCACCTACAGCCACACCTTCTTGCGTCACAAATACCCCTGCCGCCGCAATCAGCGTTTCGCCATAAAACAGCAGTGGCGTGGTATCACGTAGCCACGGCGGAACGCCTAACTCTTGCCAGATTTTCTTCAGCTTACGTCCGCCGTTGCGCCCGACAATATGCAGCAGTCCTGGCGCTTTGAAACGCACGCTGACCGCTTCATCTGCACGCGGAGGGCGAATATCGCCTCCCGCAGTAAGCTGTACACTTCCCAGCCCCGCCGGTAATTCCAGCGGTTGTAGCCACGTCTGCCACGGCAGAATGGTTTCGCTTTGCCCGGCAACGGATTTAATCCACCATAGTTGCGACTGATAGCGGCGGATTTCAAACGCGCCCAAACGTAAACAGGGGGAGGCATCTTCCCGCGCCAGCGCCACTTCCTGCCAGATCCTCACCAACGCGTCGCGGGAAGGCATCGGTGCATTCTGCCCTGCTAGCCAGCGGCGGATAATCGCCGCGCGACGGGCATCACTCATCGCCAGCATTGGCGCAATCTGCAGCGTCCCCTGCGGAGTTTGACAGTGCGCTAAATCATCCGCCAGCAGTTCATCTAACAGGCTCTCTTGTTCAGCGCAAAGTGCGGCGCTGCGCGCTGTTGCTTCGGCAAAATGCGGCCAACGCTGCTGCAATAACGGCACTACGCGCAGGCGCAGAAAGTTACGATCGTAGCTATCATCCTGATTACTTTCGTCTTCAATCCAGCGTAAACCATGCGCCAACGCCCACTGCTCCAGTTCCCCCCGCGTGCGGGCAAGCAACGGGCGGATAAGCTGTGTTCCGGCAAACTCCGAAACTTCCGCCATAGCCGAAAGCCCGGCAGGGCCGCTACCGCGTTTTAGCGCCAGCAGAAAGGTTTCACATTGATCGTCAAGATGTTGCGCTGTAACCAGCACTTCGCCGGGTAACAAGGTGCGGGCAAATGCCTGATAACGCGCCTGCCGAGCCTGAGCCTCAATACCTAGCCCCTCTTGCGCAAGCTGCACACGTTCGACCACCAGCGGCACCTGCCACTGTTGGCAGATGTTTTCACAATGTTTCACCCATGCATCAGCATTGGCGCTTAAACCGTGATGCACATGGATAGCGCGCAGAGTGACGCCCGGATTTTCCGTCCGCCACTGCACCAGTTGATGCAGTAAGACAGTAGAATCAAGGCCGCCGCTAAAGGCCACCAGAATCTGGCGTGAGGAGAGAAGTTGTCTATTGAGCGTGAGTGTCATGATGGTGCGATTTTACAGTAGCAATGCCGGGCACGTTACCGGGCAAATGCGGCGATGACAAGCCTTACTGCTCATACAGTTCCAACGGCAGCCCGTCCGGATCGTTAAAGAACGTGAAGCGTTTTTGCGTGTAGGGATCGACACGGATGGCTTCACACTTCACGTTATGGCTTTCAAGGTGCGCCACTGCCGCATCGATATCATCAACGCTAAAAGCCAGATGACGCAGGCCGCAAGCTTCCGGTCGGCTGGGGCGCTCCGGCGGGAACGGAAATGAGAAAAGCTCAATCACATATTGCCCATTAAGCGCCAAATCCCCTTTCCACGAGTCGCGCGCTTCGCGATAGACTTCGCTTTGCAGCGTGAAACCAAGAATATCGCAGTAGAAAGCTTTGCTCATCGCATAATCCGTCGCAATAATCGCAATATGGTGAACCTGTTTTAAACCCAGCATAACGTCTCCTTTATTTGTTAACAGCACGTTACTCGCCCGGAAGCCGCTCTGGCAAGTTATCCTGCCATTTTTAGGACTCGTACGCGGTAAACACCGTCTTCGTCCTGTTTCGCGCCGTGAATATCCGTTTCAAAACCGGGGTAATGTTGCCCTACGGAACAAAGCATCAGTAGAAAATCGAGTACCGTGCGGCTCTCTTCGGTAAGCATTTCTCCCGGCATCAGCAGCGGTACGCCGGGTGGATAAGGCAGGATCATATTTGCCGATACTCTACCGACCAGTTGTTCCAGCGCAATGGTTTCTACTTCGCCTTTAATCTGTCTCTGCCATGCCTGATGTGGCGTCATGATCATCTCCGGCAAGGTATCAAATGCCCGCAACATCAAACCGGGAAGATCGTGTTTACGAATCAGCTTATGGATCCCTTGCGCCAGATCCTGAATACGCATATTGCGGTAGAAATCGGGATCTTCTGCATAGAGATCGGGCAGCATATTTTTGATCCGCAGGTTGAGATCGTAAGAGCGCTTAAATTCCGTCAACCCACGCAATAATCCCATTGCTTTGGTTTTATCGATGCCAATACTAAAGAGAAACAGCAGGTTATAAGGGCCGGTTTTCTCTACTACGATCCCACGTTCGTCGAGGAATTTTGCCACCAGCGCCGCCGGGATCCCCTCCTCGCTCATATTGCCCTGCTCGTCCATCCCCGGTGTCAAAATAGTGACTTTAACCGGATCGAGAAACATGTGATTGGCATCCGCATCGCTAAAGCCGTGCCACTGTTCGCCAGGCGCAACGGGCCAGCATTCGGCTTCATCCACCTGCGGCGGTTGCCAGATATCGAAAAACCAGCCGTCAGACTCTTCCCGCAGCCGCTGGACCTCTTTGCGAAAATGCAGAGCTCGTTCTACTGAACGGTTAATCAGCCGTTTGCCCGGATTACCACGCAACATCGCCGCCGCCGTCTCAACAGAAGCAACAATGGGATAACTGGGCGAGGTGGTGGTATGCATCATAAAGGCTTCGTTAAACGCCTCTTCGTCATACTCACCTTTAATGTGGATCAGCGACGCCTGCGATAACGCCGCCAGCATTTTGTGGGTCGACTGCGTTTCGAAGATCACTTTTCCTGCAACACGCTCGCCGCTCATACCACTTTTACCCTGGTAGATTGGATGAAAATGGGTGTACGGCACCCAGGCAGAATCGAAGTGAATCGACGGGACATCCAGCGTCTGTTTGATCCAGTCGGTGTTGTAGAGCAAGCCATCATAGGTGGAGTTGGTGATCACCGCATGAACCGGCCATTGTGCCTGCGTGGTGGCAGCGACTTTCTCTTCGATGCTGTCGCGAGTAAATTCACCGCGCGGGATCCCACCCAGAATCCCCAACGCATTACGCGTCGGTTTCAGCCAGACTGGCACTACATCGTTCATCATCAACAGATGCGCCAGCGATTTATGACAATTGCGGTCGATCAACAGCGTACTGCCGGATGGCGCGGCGTACATACCCACAATTTTGTTCGACGTCGATGTTCCGTTGGTAACGATATAACTCTGTTCCGCGCCAAACGTCCGCGCGATGTACTCTTCCGCTTCCAGGTGTGGCCCGGTGTGGTCGAGCAACGAACCAAGCTCGGTGACCGAAATAGAGACGTCCGCCTTGAGGGTATTCCCGCCGAAAAAATCATAAAACAGACAGCCAACCGGGCTTTTTTGATATGCGGTGCCGCCCATATGCCCCGGCGTACAAAAGGTGTACTTCCGCTCTTTGACGTAGGTAAACAAGGCTTTCGTGAACGGCGGCGTAATGTTATCAAGATATTCGTTGGTGTACTGACGCATACGAATGGCGATATCTTCCGCCTGCCCCAGCGCATATTCAAAAAACCAGAGCGCCATCCGCATATCCTGCACGCTGACATCCATCGTCGAGTGGGTGTTGATGAAGGCATAAAGCGGGAGATATTCATTAAGTTGATTGATATCGCTACATAAATCGAGACTGTACTCATCCCAGTCAAAAATCACGCCGCAAATTCGTGGGTTATGTTCGATAAACTTCAGCAAATCAACGCTGTTTTGTGGCCAGATAATCTGAAAGCCTTGCGCCACCAGCGCCGACTCCAGTTCTTTGATGGGCTCATCTTTATAAAAGACGCCATGCGGTCCCATAATGGCAATGATGTTCATGTGTTCCTCCTGGAAAATCCTTCCTTAATCATAGCCTGCTCAAACCGTGACGATAAAAAAGGGCCACCGAAGTGACCCCTTTCAGAACATTTGCCGATTACGCGTAGCCGTAGCTCATCAGGCGCTGATAACGACGATTTTTTAAATCTTCAGTACTTAACACGTCGAGATCGGCCAGATCCGCCAGCAGTTGCGCTTTCAGAGACGCCGCCATCGCTTCCGGGTTACGGTGAGCGCCGCCCAGCGGTTCCGGGATGATGGAGTCGATCAGTTTCAGTTCTTTCAGACGCGGAGCGATGATCCCCATCGCTTCAGCCGCCAGCGGTGCTTTGTCGGCGCTCTTCCACAGAATGGACGCGCAACCTTCCGGCGAGATAACGGAATAGGTGCTGTATTGCAGCATATTCACTTTATCGCCCACGCCAATTGCCAGTGCGCCGCCAGAACCACCTTCACCGATAACAGTGCAGATAGTCGGTACGCTAAGGCGAGACATTTCACGCAGGTTGCGTGCAATGGCTTCAGACTGACCGCGTTCTTCTGCGCCCACGCCAGGATAAGCCCCCGGGGTGTCGATAAAGGTGATGATTGGCATCTTAAAGCGTTCAGCCATTTGCATCAGACGCAGTGCTTTGCGGTAACCTTCTGGCGCTGGCATACCAAAGTTACGGCGAATTTTTTCTTTGGTTTCACGACCTTTTTGATGACCAATGATCATCACCGGACGACCATCGAGACGGGCGATACCACCGACGATAGCTTTATCGTCTGCATACGCGCGGTCGCCAGCCAGTTCGTCAAATTCATCAAAGGCCAGGCGAACGTAATCCAGGGTATAAGGACGCTGTGGATGGCGTGCCAATTGCGCAATCTGCCATGCACCGAGATCGGCGAAGATTTTACGCGTCAGTTCTACGCTTTTTTCACGCAGACGATGCACTTCTTCATCGATATTAATATCCAGTTTCTCATCCTGGCGGCTAACCGCAGTCAGAGAATCGATTTTCGCTTCCAGCTCTGCAATCGGCTGTTCAAAATCAAGGAAATTCAGACTCATAGTATTCCTGTATTAGTCAAACTCCAGTTCCACCTGCTCCGAACCAATGAGGCCACGGAGATCGTTTAATAAACGATCGCTCGGAGAGACACGCCACGTCGCGCCAAAACGCAACCGCGCGCGTGCATCCGCCCTCTGATAGTAGAGATGTACTGGAATTGTCCCAGAGCGGTGGGGTTCCAGAGACTGACGGAGTCGGTTTAAAAGCTGGTCATCAATTTGCCTGTCCGTCAGCGAGATAGCAAGCCCGCGAGCATATTTTTCCCGGGCTTCGTCAATATCCATCACTTCGCGAGCGGTCATTTTAAGCCCACCGCTGAAGTCATCAAAGCTGACCTGTCCGCTGACGATAAGTATGCGGTCTTTTTCCAGCAATTGCTGGTATTTATCCAGGGCGTCAGTAAACAACATCACTTCCAGCCGCCCGGAACGGTCATCCAGCGTGCAGATACCGATACGATTGCCGCGCTTGGTGACCATAACCCGCGCAGCAACAACGAGCCCCGCAGCCGTGGTGACTTTACCACGTTCTGTCGGGTGCATGTCTTTCAGCCTTACGCCTCCGACATAACGCTCAATCTCTTTTAAATACTGGTTGATAGGGTGTCCCGTCAGGTACAGACCTAACGTTTCACGTTCCCCATCTAACACCACCTGCTCCGGCCACGGTTGGCAACTGGCGTAGGATTGTTCAATTTGTTCCGGCTCTTCTGCCAGCACGCCGAACATATCGGCCTGACCGATGGCTTCTGCTTTCGCGTGTTGATCAGCCGCCTTTAACGCATCGCCCAGCGAGTTCATCAGCGCCGCACGGTGTGGCCCAAGACGGTCAAACGCCCCGGACATGATCAGTTTTTCCAGCACTCGCCGGTTTAACTTTTTGGTGTCTGTACGGGCGCAGAGATCAAACAGTTCACGGAAATAGCCGCCTTTATTACGGGCTTCGATGATCGCCTCAATCGGACCTTCACCTACCCCTTTGATCGCGCCAATACCATACACGATTTCGCCGTCGTCGTTGACGTGGAAATGGTAAAGACCGGAGTTTATATCTGGTGGCAGGATTTTCAGCCCCATCCGCCAGCACTCATCCACCAGGCCCACCACCTTCTCGGTGTTGTCCATATCGGCGGTCATTACTGCCGCCATAAACTCCGCCGGATAGTGCGCTTTCAGCCATAACGTTTGATATGACACCAAAGCATAGGCCGCAGAGTGCGATTTGTTAAATCCGTAACCGGCGAATTTCTCCACCAGGTCGAAGATTTTCATCGCCAGTTCGGCGTTGATCCCGTTCTTTTCTGCGCCTTCAGCAAATACAGAACGCTGCTTGGCCATCTCTTCCGGCTTTTTCTTACCCATCGCACGACGCAGCATATCCGCGCCACCGAGGGTATAACCAGAAAGCACCTGGGCAATCTGCATGACCTGTTCCTGATACAGGATAATGCCGTAGGTTGGCTCCAGTACCGGTTTCAGGCTTTCATGCTGCCACTGCACATCCGGATAGGAGATCTCTTCGCGACCATGTTTACGGTCGATAAAGTTATCCACCATCCCTGATTGCAACGGACCGGGACGGAATAGCGCCACCAGTGCGATCATATCTTCGAAGCAGTCAGGTTGCAGACGTTTGATCAGATCCTTCATGCCGCGCGATTCAAGCTGGAATACCGCCGTGGTTTCAGAGCGTTGCAGCATGTCGAAACTTTTCTTGTCATCCAGCGGGATCGCGGCGATATCCAGCGGCGGCTCGCCATTCTTCGCCCGCCGCTTGTTGATCATCTCCAGCGCCCAGTTGATGATGGTGAGCGTACGCAAACCAAGGAAGTCGAACTTCACCAGCCCGGCGTATTCAACGTCGCTTTTATCAAACTGGGTAACCGGATGTTTGCCCTCTTCATCGCAATAAAGCGGCGCAAAATCGGTAATTTTGGTCGGCGCGATAACCACCCCACCGGCGTGCTTACCGGCGTTACGGGTGACCCCTTCCAGTTTGCGCGCCATGTCGATCAGCGCCTTAACTTCTTCATCCGCTTCGTAGATTTCCGGCAGTTGCGGCTCGGCTTCAAACGCTTTCGCCAGCGTCATCCCCGGATCGGGCGGGATCAGTTTCGAGATACGATCGACAAATCCGTACGGATGCCCCAGTACACGACCTACGTCGCGGATCACCGCTTTCGCCGCCATCGTACCGAAGGTGATGATCTGCGATACCGCATCGCGACCGTACATGTCCGCCACGTGTTCGATAACCTGGTCACGTTTCTCCATACAGAAGTCAACGTCGAAGTCAGGCATGGAGACACGTTCCGGGTTAAGGAAACGTTCGAACAGCAGGTCAAATTCCAGCGGATCGAGGTCGGTAATTTTCAGCGCGTAGGCCACCAGTGACCCTGCACCGGAACCACGGCCAGGCCCTACCGGTACGCCGTTATCCTTCGACCACTGGATAAATTCCATAACGATGAGGAAGTAACCCGGGAAGCCCATCTGGTTGATAACCTGAAGTTCAGTATCCAGACGCTCGTCATACTCCGGGCGACGCTTAAGACGTTCTTCCTCGTCAGGGAATAAAAATGCCAGACGCTCTTCCAGGCCTTCTTTTGCACGCTTGACCAGATAATCTTCGGTGCTCATGTCCCCGGTCGGGAACTGCGGCAGGAAGTATTCACCCAGACGCACAGTCACGTTACAGCGTTTGGCGATCTCAACAGTGTTGGCAAGGGCTTCGGGGATGTCGGCAAACAGCTCGCACATCTCCTCTTCGCTGCGCATATATTGCTGCGGCGAATAATTACGCGGGCGTTTGGGATCGTCGAGAGTAAAGCCGTCATGGATCGCGACGCGGATTTCGTGAGCGTCAAAGTCGCTGCTGTCGATAAAGCGCACGTCATTGGTCGCCACGACGGGCAAACCGCGCGCTTCCGCCAGTTCCACTGCCGCGTGCAGATAACTTTCTTCGTCCGGCCTGCCGGTTCGGATCAGCTCGAGAAAATAGCGATCCGGGAAGTGCTCTTCATAAAACGCAACGCACTCATCTACCAGCGCGCTGTTACCACGCAAAAGACTGCGCCCGACGTCGCCCATGCGCCCGCCGGAAAGGAGGATCAGCCCTTCGTTTAATTCGATAAGCCAGTCGCGATCGATGATCGGCCCGGCGGCACCGTACCCGCGCTGATACGCTTTTGAGATCAGCAACGTCAGATTCTGATAGCCGATATTGTTCGCCGCCAGCACCGTCAGGTGGGTTAACTCATCACCCAGCAGGTCGCACTGGACATTAAAATCTGCCCCGACGATGGGCTTAATCCCTGCGCCATGTCCCGCTCCGTAGAACTTCACCAGACCGCAAAGGTTGGTGAAATCGGTGATCGCCAGTGCTGGCATACCCAACGCCGCCGCCTTTTTTACCAGCGGCGCGGTTTTGGCCAGGCCATCGATCATCGAGTAGTCGCTGTGCACCCGCAGGTGTACGAAACGTGGTTCAGACATCTTCAGATTCCGGTTTACTTAATCTCGACACAAGAATCAGGACGCAAGTCCCAGTGCGCGTTTGACAGGCCCAAAGCTACGACGATGATGTTCAGTCGCGCCATATTCAGCCAGTTTTTCCAGATGAAAAGCGGTTGGATACCCTTTGTGTTGGGCAAAACCATATTGCGGGAAAACAATATCCAGCGCCGCCATTTCGGCGTCGCGCGTCACTTTCGCCAGGATGGACGCAGCACTGATTTCCGGTACGCGGCTATCGCCTTTCACCACTGCCATCGAAGGCATCGGTAATTTTGGGCAGCGGTTACCATCAATCAACACATATTCCGGCGCAATATGCAGCCCCGCGACGGCGCGCTGCATCGCCAGCATGGTCGCATGAAGAATGTTCAGTTCGTCGATTTCGTGGGGTTCCGCGCGGCCCAGACTCCAGCTCAACGCTTTCTCTTTGATCTCTTCACAGAGCGCCAGACGGCGTTTTTCGCTCAGCTTTTTGGAATCATTCAGCCCGGCAATTGGGCGCGCCGGGTCAAGGATCACCGCAGCGGTGACGACCGCGCCAACTAACGGCCCGCGTCCGACTTCATCCACACCCGCAACCAGCTGCGTGTGCGGATAGACAAATTCGATCATTGTGCTAACTCCAGAACGGCTTGTGCCGCCTGCTCATCGGCATTGCAGCGGATCTGCTGATGCAGCTCGCGGAAGGTGTCGTGCATCGCATGGCTGGTTTTCCCGTTCGCCAACAGCGGTAACAGCGCCGCAGCCAATTTTTGCGGCTCACACTCTTCCTGCAATAACTCTTTGACTAACTCTCTGCCCGCCAGCAGATTTGGCAGCGAGACATAATCAGTTTTCACCAGTCGCTTCGCCAGCCAGAAGGTGAAAGGCTTCATGCGATATCCCACTACCATCGGGCATTTAGCCAACATACACTCCAGTGCTGCCGTACCCGACGCCAGTAGCGCCGCATCACTGGCGACCATCGCCTCACGGCCCATTCC
Source organism: Escherichia sp. E.sYA108 (assembly GCF_011754335.1). Classification (NCBI taxonomy): domain Bacteria; kingdom Pseudomonadati; phylum Pseudomonadota; class Gammaproteobacteria; order Enterobacterales; family Enterobacteriaceae; genus Escherichia; species Escherichia sp. E.sYA108. The sequence goes on from NZ_JAAQVZ010000001.1 coordinate 4,074,850, forward strand.
ATCCAGCAAATGAACCGACAGGTCTGGCGCGACTGCAGCTTTGATGCGTTCAAACTGCTCGCGGCGTTTGGCATTCACCAGCGGCACCACGATTTCGAGATCCGGATATGTCTGGCGCAAAAGCTGGGCCGTTTTCAGGAAATCGGCACTAAGCATTTCGACTTCTGCACCACGGCTGCCCGGCAACAATGCCAGACAGTGGGCATCGTAAGGGATCCCCAGCACATCACGGGCACCATTTTTATCTGGATCTAATGGCATGGCATCAGCCATGGTATGACCGATAAAGCGGCACGGTACGTTGTATTTGTCATAAAACGCTTTTTCGAAAGGCAGAAATGCGAGCACCAGATCGGTGGCTCTGCCTATTTTGAAAACGCGTTTCTGTCGCCACGCCCAGACGGACGGGCTGACGTAATGAATGGTTTTGATACCCTGCTTTTTGAGGTTACCTTCAAGAGTAATATTGAAGTCAGGCGCATCAATACCAACAAAAACATCTGGCTTCAATTCGCCAAAACGCTTTGTCAGATCGGCACGAATATGTAGTAAGCGACGCAGACGACCTAGCACTTCAACAATGCCCATCACTGCCAGTTCTTCCATTTCGTACCAGGCTTCGCAGCCTTCAGCCTGCATTCGTGGCCCGGCAACACCAACAAAGCGGGCGTTGGGCACACGTTCTTTCAGAGCGCGGATTAAACCGGCCCCCAGGATATCGCCGGAGGTTTCTCCGGCGACCAGGGCAATCGTTAATGGACGCTGTTCAGTCATTAACGAATCAGACCGCGCGTTGAGCGTGCAAAGAAATCGGTAAAGGCTTTCACTTCCGGATATGTTTCCGCCAGTTCAGCAATTTCCGGTTTCACTTCATCGAGCGTTTTACCGCTACGATAAATCAGCTTATACGCATTGCGGATAGCGGTAATCGCCTCACGGCTGAATCCGCGGCGCTTCAGCCCTTCGATATTGACACCGAACGGCGTTGCGTGGTTACCCTGCGCAATGACATAAGGAGGGACGTCCTGCGCCACACCGGAGCAGCCGCCAACCATCACATGCGCACCAATGATGCAGAACTGATGGACTGCGGTCATGCCGCCGATGATCGCGAAGTCGTCAACCGATACGTGACCCGCCAGCGTTGCGTTGTTGGCGAGGATGCAGCGGTTACCTACCGTACAATCGTGCGCAATGTGCGCATTGATCATCAGTAAGTTGTCGCTGCCCACCTTCGTCAATCCACCGCCCTGGACTGTGCCACGATGAATGGTGACGCTTTCGCGAATGCGGTTACGATCGCCGATTTCCACGCGGGTCGGTTCGCCAGCATATTTCAGATCCTGGTTAACTTCGCCGATGGAGGCGAACTGATAAATCTCATTATCGCGGCCAATTTTAGTATGACCATTCACGACAACGTGAGATTTCAGTACGGTACCCTCACCAATTTCGACATGGGGTCCAACGATACAAAAAGGACCAATGTGAGCGTTCGCGCCAATCGACGCGCCCTCTTCCACAATGGCGGTTGGATGCACAAAGGCGGATTTATCAATCACGTATCAGGCCTCCCGGCTACGAGCACACATCATCGTTGCTTCGCAAACTACTTTACCGTCGACCAGAGCAACCCCTTTAAAACGGGTCAGGCCGCGGCGCGTTTTTTCGAAAGTGACTTCCATGATCATTTGATCGCCAGGCACGACCGGGCGCTTAAAGCGCGCTTCGTCAATACCGGCGAAGTAGTACAGCTCACCCGGTTCCAGTTTTCCTACGCTTTTAAACGCCAGAATACCTGTTGCCTGTGCCATTGCTTCCAGAATCAGCACACCCGGGAAAATCGGTTTTCCAGGGAAATGGCCCTGGAAGAATGGCTCATTGACAGAGACATTTTTTACTGCGCGCAGAAAACGACCTTCTTCAAAATCCAGCACGCGATCCACCAGTAAGAACGGGAAACGGTGCGGCAGAAGTTCTAAAATCTCTTCAATCTGCAGAGTATGAGTGTTAGTAGTCAAGATACTCTTCCTGTCAAAATATAAGAAACGACAATAATAACACGGCCTGCCGCAATCGTAAGAATGAGACAGGCCGTAAAGTTTGGCGAACAAAAGATGGAACGTTAGTCTTGTTGATTAACCTTGCGCTCAAGCGATTTCAGACGCTTGCTCATGTCATCAATGTTCATCACCAGTGCAGCGGTTTTGCGCCAGACTTTGTTGGGTTGCAGCGGAATGCCTGAGGAATAGACGCCTGGTTCAGTGATGGGACGCATCACCATACCCATGCCCGTAACCGTCACTTTGTCGCATATTTCCATATGCCCGTTGATTACGCTGGCTCCGCCGATCATGCAGTAACGACCAATTTTCAGGCTGCCCGCCATAATGACGCCACCGGCAACTGCCGTATTGTCGCCAATCACGACGTTATGTGCAATCTGGCACTGGTTATCAATGATCACACCATTGCCAATAACAGTGTCATCCAGCGCGCCACGATCAATGGTAGTGCAGGCACCGATCTCCACGCGATCGCCAATAATTACGCGACCAATCTGTGGGATCTTCACCCAGTTACCACGATCGTTAGCATAACCAAAGCCGTCTGCGCCTACCACTGTTCCGGACTGGATCAGGCAATTCTGACCGATCTGGATCTCATGGTAAATGGTTACGTTCGCCCAGAGACGCGAACCTGCACCGATTTTGCTGTTTTTACCTACGAAGCAACCGGCACCGATAATCACGTTATCGCCCAGTTCAACGCCGGACTCAATCACCGCGTTAGCGCCAATCGATACGTTGTTACCCAGCTTCGCCGTCGCGTCAATCACCGCACTGGGTGCAATGTTCTGCGCGGGCTGCGGCGTGGTATCTAAAATTTGCGCCATACGCGCGTAAGTCAGGTAGGGATTCTTCACTACCAGCGCGGCACTTTTCGCGAAAGGAAGATCGTCCTGGGTCATGACAACCGCGGACGCCTGGCACAAGCCTAAATGCTCACGGTATTTGGGGTTAACCATGAACGTAATGTGACCTGTTTGTGCAGATTGCATGGACGCAACGCCGGTGATGACGATATCGCCATCACCGTGTAGTTCTGCATCCAACTGCTGCGCTAAATCAGCCAGTCGAATTGAAGGCATTACTTATTTAACCTGTTTCAGTACGTCGGCAGTGATGTCTTTTACATCGCTGCTGTTGTAAGCAACGGCGTTTGCATCAACAACCAGATCGATATCCTGGCTGTTGGCAACTGATTTCACAGCAGTCTGGATACGAGTAACCAGTTTGCCGCGTTCTTCGTTGGAACGACGTGCGCGATCCTGCTCAAAAGCCTGCGCTTTCTGAGCAAAAGTCTGGCGCTGAGCCATCACGTCTTTTTCCAGCTTAGTGCGATCGCTGCCCGCTTTCATGGACTGCAGCTTTTTCATTTTAGCCTGCAGATCGGTTTCCATACGCTGCAGTTCGCTGGCACGGCCTTTGAACTCGTTTTCCAGCGTGTTAGAAACACCGGTTTTCTGCGCTACCTGCTGGAACAGGCTGCCCATATTGACGATTGCAATTTTGTCAGCCGCCTGAGCAGAAGTTGCCAGTGCTAAACCGAGACCTGCAGCTAATAACCACTTTTTCACAATAAACTCCTTACCATCCCATTTGCACCGGAGGGTGCAGTTCTTTGCGTGGCCCGGCGATCTTATATTGATCGCCTAAAGTCATCGCTACACTACCACTACATTCCTTTGTGGAGAACACTTACCAGGTTTTACCGATGTTAAACTGGAACTGTTCTGCCTTGTCTCCATCGTACTTTTTGAACGGCTGGGCGTAGGAGAACACCAACGGCCCCAATGGGGACATCCATTGTAATGCGATACCCGCAGACATACGGATATTGCTTGGATCACTATAGTCCGGATATCCAGAATATTGGCTGGAATCCCAGTTTGTATCCCAAACGGTACCCATATCCCAGAAGAAGGAAGTACGAACCGAGTTAGCATACTTATCGCTAATAAACGGCGTCGGGGTGATGAACTCGAGGCTGGCAACCGCCATGGCGTTACCGCCTACAGCATCATCCGATTTACACAGATCTTTCGCGCCGTCCTGAGTCGCACATTCGTAATCATAGTCCGGATCATAATTACTGGCCTGATGCGGGAAGTAAACTGCTTTCGGACCAATGGTATTGGACTGGAAGCCACGCACGGTGCTGGAACCACCGGCATAGAAGTTCTCATAGAACGGCATCTCTTTGCCGCCTAAACCATCACCATAACCCCAGCGGGTACGACCCAGAACAACCCATTTGTGATCATCATCAATCGGCACATAAGTCGCCGTGTCTAACGTCACTTTGTAGTATTCGTTATCCGATCCCGGAATGGTCACTTTACCGGTCAGGTTGACACGTGAACCATCTGTCGGGAAGTAACCACGGTCAAGCTTGTTATAGGTCCAACCATAGTTGAACGTGAAGTCGTCCGTTTTGAAGCTGTTATCCTGATCAGAGGTGCTCGGATGTTCACCCATAGAGTACAGATAACGCCACATCGCAACCTGCGGCTGCATGTTGGACAGGGAGTTATGTACATAACCCAGACCTGCACGCAGCGAGTTATATTCGTTGATCGGGAAGCCCAACGTCACGTCTGTACCATAACTCTTGTTGGTATAGTCGGACAGGTCGGCGTCATCTGCCTGGAAGTCATTATAGAAGAGACGACCACCGAGGCTTACGCCATCTACGGTGAAGTACGGGTTGGTTACCGACAGTTCAGCATAGGTCTGGTAATCGTTTTTGGTCCCGTTGATACCAACAGCATAACCCGTACCTAACCAGTTATCCTGTTGCACACCAGCCTGGAAGCTCACGCCACTTTCAGTACCGTAACCAATCCCGAAGTTGAAGCTACCGGTGTTACGTTCTTTCACCTTGTAAACTACATCAACCTGATCCGGGCTCCCCGGAACACGTTGGGTATCGGTATCGACAGTTTCAAAGAAGCCCAGACGGTTCAGACGCTCCTTACCCTGATCGACCAGATCGCTCCCCAGCCATGCACCTTCCATCTGACGCATTTCGCGACGCAGGACGGCATCTTTCGAGGTATCGTTACCTTCAAAACGGATCTTACGCACATAGAAACGGTTACCCGCATCAACGTTCACGCGTAATTTAACGGTTTTGTCGGCATCGTTAATTTCAGGCATCGACTGTACGCGCGGATAGGCATAACCATAGCGACCAAGAAGCTTTTTAATGTCATCTTCCATTTTGGTCACTTTGGTGCCGTTATACAGCTCGCCCGGCTCGATCTTAGTCAGTTGCTCAATTTCAGCGGAGTGCCCGGCAAGATTGCCGCTAACTTCAACGCCAGAAAGCTTGTACTGATCGCCTTCGGTGATGTTCACCGTGACGTAAATACCTTTTTTATCTGGCGTCAGACTGACCTGGGTAGAATCGATGTTGAAACGGGCATAACCGCGATCCAGATAGTAACTGCGCAGGGTTTCAAGGTCGCCTGCCAGTTTCTGTTTCTGGTATTTACGATCGCCTACCACGTTCCACCACGGCACTTCGTCACGCAGTTGGAAATGAGAGATCAGTTCATCGGTGGTGAAAGCATGGTTACCAACAATGTTAATTTGCTGGATTTCAGCTGACACACCTTCCTGGAACACCAGTTTTAGGTCAACACGGTTGCGCGGCAGCGGGGTCACGACAGCTTTAACGCTGGCGCTATATTTACCGACGCTGTAGTAGAAGTCTTCCAGACCTTTCTCGATATCGGCAATGGTGGTGCGATCGAGGGATTCGCCCACACGCACACCAGAAGCCTCGAGGTTTTGCTTCAGCATGTCATCTTTCACCGATTTGTTACCGGAGAAAGTAATGCTGGCAATGGTCGGACGTTCTTTTACCTGAACCAGAAGGGTATCACCATCACGAAGGACGCGAACATCCTCAAAGTTGCCGGTAGCAAACAGAGCGCGAATGGTATTACTGATATCTTCATCATTAACCGTGTCGCCTGTGCGCACCGGCATACTGAGGAGGGCCGCACCAACGGCGACACGCTGAAGGCCTTCGAAATGAATATCTTTCACTACGAACCCTTCAGCACCGTATACGGTGGCGCTGCTAAACAGCAGCGACGCTATGAGCAACTTTTTCATCGCCATCGTTATTATGCGTTCTTCCTAACTAACTCTCATAACCGAGAGAAATCATTGAAAAGTGCAAGCCCCATTAACAGCACCAGCAGAATCGAGCCAATGCGATAACAAAAGTCTTGAACCCGCTCGGATACCGGTCCGCCCTTGATCTTTTCGATCGCAAGGAACAGCAGATGCCCCCCGTCAAGTACGGGCAACGGAAACAGGTTAATTATCCCTAAGTTCACGCTAATAAGCGCAAGAAACGGCAGGTAATAAACTACCCCGAGTTCCGCTGTCATCCCAGCCCCCTTGGCGATAGAGATCGGCCCACTGAGGTTGTTCAGTTTCACATCACCGGTGATCAATTTTCCCAGCATACTGACCGTCAGCTTCATCAACTGCCACGTTTTGTCCGTGGCTTCGACGATAGCGTTGAACGGCCCATACTGGCGTACAACTTTATACTCATCTGGCAAAGGAATGACTTTCGGCTCAATACCGACAAAACCAATCGCTTTACCCTTACCCGGTTTACTCTCCGGGATTAATGTCAAAGACAAGGGACTCCCCTGCCTTTCGATTTCTAACGCTAAGGATTTACCCGGGTTATCCCGGACAAGCATCACAAAGGTCACCCACTGCGTTAAGGGCTGACCATCGACTTTAACGATCCTGTCGCCTGCTTGCAAACCTGCCTTGCTTGCCGCCGAGTTTGGCTGCACATTTTCCAGTACAGGTTCAATTTGCGGCCCACGAGGACGAATCCCCAACGAAGATACCGGATCTTCTTTATCAGGCTCAAACGCCCAGTGACGTAAATCGAGCTTTACATCCCGCCGTTGGTCGCTGCCAAATGGCGCTACCGTAATGGTGGTGCTTTCATCGCCAATTTTATCGACCAACTGCAAACGCACGGCATCCCAATCAGGCGTTTCGATACCATCTACGGCTTTTAGTTCCGTACCTGGTGCAATTTGTGCTTCCGCAGCTATCGAATTGGCTGCTATTTCACCAACCACGGGACGTACGCCAGGCACACCAATAATAAAAACCAGCCAGTAGGCAAAGATAGCAAAAATGAAGTTTGCAACCGGACCTGCGGCAATAATCGCCGCTCGTTGGCCGACAGATTTATTATTGAAGGCATGGTGGCGGAGTTCCGGAACGACCGGTTCTGCGCGCTCATCCAGCATTTTGACATAACCGCCCAACGGGATCAGGGCGATAACATATTCGGTGCCGAGCTTATCAGTTCGCCGCCAGAGCGCCTTACCAAACCCTATTGAGAAACGCTCAACGCGAACACCACAACGCCGGGCAACCCAGAAATGACCAAATTCATGCACGGTGATAAGTACACCCAGTGCAACGATGAACGAAGCCAAATCCCAGAGAAAACTCAGCATATTACCTTCCGTTAAAGCGTCCTGAATACCAGTAACAACAAGCAAGCAAAGACCGGTACCGCAGCCGTCAGGCTATCAATACGATCTAAAATACCACCGTGTCCTGGAATTAAATGACCGCTGTCCTTAATTCCTGCTTCACGCTTAAACATACTTTCGGTCAGATCGCCGAGCACTGAGGCTAACGCTGCGACAATAGAGCAAATGAGTAAGGTGACGGGAGCGACGTCGAGATTCACCCACATGCCATAACCCCATGAGATTACCGCTGCGGTCGCGAGTCCACCGATAAAGCCTTGCCAGGTTTTACCCGGAGAAACCTTCGGTGCCAGTTTATGTTTACCAAACAATTTGCCAAACATATATGCGCCAGAGTCAGCGCCCCATACCAGGATCATGACATAGAGCAGCCATATTGCGCCACTGTAATGATTCTCGTCGTAGTGCCAGGCCCGTAACGCCAGCATGCCCCAGAAGAAGGGAACAATGGTTAGCACGCCAAAAATAATGCGCAATGTTTTAGAGTTACGCCAGATTGCTGCGGAACCTGGGTAAAACAGCACCAGCAATAGCGCGACAATCCACCAACCCAGCGAAGCCCAAAGTGAGATTTCAACCAGCGGTTGATGAATATTTCGGTGATATTCCGGCAACAGAAAAAGCATCAGCGCCAACAATAACCCGCATAACACCGCCAACCATACTCGCTGCGAACGAGTGGTAAAACCGCTAAGCTGTCCCCATTCCCACGCTGCCAGCATACAGACCACCAGCGTTACAATGGCGAACCCCACCGGCGGCAACAGAAACAACGCCGCGATGACGACGGGTATTAACACAAAAGCAGATATCAGGCGATACTTCAGCAAAAGCGACCCCCATCAGGCTGTTTCATCACCGGGCTCGGTGCCGCCGAAACGACGCTCTCGATTAGCAAAGGCATTTAACGCCCCTTCAAAGTCTTGTTCATCGAAATCGGGCCAGAGAACATCTGTAAAGTAAAGTTCGGCATAGGCAATTTGCCAAAGCAAAAAGTTACTAATGCGATGCTCCCCCCCAGTCCTAATTACTAAATCTACAGGGGCCAGTTCATGCATACAGACATGCTGGTTTAGCATCTCTTCATCTATCTGATCTGGTTGCAGGTTTCCTTGCTGCACCTTTTCAGCCAGTTGCCTGACTCCCTGGACTATATCCCAACGTCCACCGTAGTTCGCCGCAATATTCAGCGTCAGACCGGTATTCCCGGCTGTTAGCGCTTCAGATTTACGAATACGTTCTTGCAAACGCGAGTTAAAGCGACTGGTATCGCCAATAATACGCAGACGCACGTTATGTCGGTGCAGACTTTTTACTTCGCTATCTAGCGCCCACACAAACAGTTCCATTAACGCACTGACTTCCTGCGCTGGTCGGTTCCAGTTTTCACTACTAAAGGCATACAGCGTTAACGCCTCAATACCGTTGTTGGCCGCAAAAGAGACAGCCCGGCGGACGGATTTTGCCCCGGCTTTATGCCCAAAGGCACGAATCTTCCCTTGCTTTTTTGCCCAGCGACCATTGCCGTCCATAATGATCGCAACATGACGACAGCCATGCGCTGGCAATTTTTCGCTAAGTGGTTGAGTAGCAGACAACATCACGCGTTTCTTATTCCCTGACAGGGTTTACGGTACTCAGGAATACTGAAGCCTATACAAAAAAAAGCCGTGTAAAACCACGGCATACCTGACCTTATAAAGCCAACTACTTACGATCAGATGGCGCAGACTATATCACTGAAGCCCTACGCTAACAAATAGCGCGACTCTCTGTAGCCGGATTATCCTCAGCTTGCGAGACGCATCACCTCTTTTCTGGCGACTTCACGCGCGTTCGCATCAACAGATAACACATCATCCACACATTGTGGTTCGCGCATATCCATTTTTTCCAGTACGGATAAATTCAACGCAGCGATATCCGTAAAGCGGATTTGTTGCGCAAGAAAAGCAGCCACGGTGATTTCATTTGCGGCATTCAATGCTGTCGTCGCTGCCTGGCCTTGTTCAAACGCCTCCATCGCCAGTTTCAGACATGGATAACGATCATAATCCGGTGCGGCAAATGTCAACGCACTTAGTTTGCAAAAATCGAGCGGCTTCACGCCAGAGTTCACGCGATTCGGCCATGCCATGGTGTGAGCAATTGGCGTACGCATATCCGGTTCACCCAGCTGCGCCAGAACACTGCCGTCCTGGTAGCGCACCATTGAGTGAATCACTGACTGCGGGTGAATCAGCACTTCCATCTGGCTGGCGCTGGCGTTAAACAGCCAACGAGCTTCAATGTATTCCAGACCTTTGTTCATCATGGTAGCCGAATCGACGGAAATTTTACGTCCCATCGACCAGTTCGGATGACGGCAGGCTTGATCGGGCGTCATTGTTGCCAAATCGCGCAATGGCGTCTCACGGAAAGGGCCACCAGACCCGGTAAGTAAAATGGACACCACGCCATTTTGCTCAAGGTCAGCGTATCCCAGATTATGCTGGATAGGTTGCGGTAAACTCTGAAAAATAGCGTTATGTTCGCTATCGACCGGTAACAATTGCGCTTTGCTCTGCTTTACGGCGTCCATAAACAGACGTCCGCAGGTAACCAGTGATTCTTTATTGGCCAGCAAAATGGTTTTACCCGCGCGGATCGCAGCAAGCGTAGGTAACAGCCCAGCAGCGCCAACAATGGCTGCCATCACCTGATCAACATCCTCAAGCGCAGCCATATCGCAAGCGGCTTGTTGCCCACTTAAGACTTCGGTGCGGCTCCCCTGTTGCTGTAGCATCATTTTAAGAAGTTTCGCACTCGCTTCATCGTCCATTACGGCATAGCGGGGAGAGAATTCCAGGCACTGTTCTACCATGCGAGTGACATTTTTGCCTGCCACCAGCGCAACTACGCGGAAGTGTTCGGGATTATGGCGCACCACGTCCAGCGTGCTGCAACCAATCGAGCCGGTCGAGCCCAGAATGGTGAGTTGCTTCATGAAACATCCAGAGTTGAGACAGAATAAAAAGCAAAACGCCGCCAGCCGATCCGCAAGGATCTACTGAGCGGCGTTTTTGTCGTTCAAGAAATCAGAACTGCATCAGTTCTGCTTCTTTGTCTGCCAGCGCCGCTTCAATTTTCTTGATTGCAGCATCAGTCAGTTTCTGTACATCGTCCTGAGAACGGCGATCGTCGTCTTCGCTGATCTCTTTATCTTTCAACAGTGCTTTCACTTTGTCGTTCGCGTCACGACGCACATTACGTACTGCAACACGCGCTTGTTCTGCTTCACCACGAACGATTTTGGTCAGATCTTTACGACGTTCTTCCGTCAGCGGCGGCAGCGGAACACGGATGTCGCTACCCGCAGAGTTCGGGTTCAGGCCAAGATCGGACGCCATAATCGCTTTTTCAACGGCCGGAGACATTGAACGATCAAACACGTTGATTTTCAGAGTACGGGAATCTTCTACCGTTACGCTTGCCAGCTGACGCAGCGGCGTCGGCGTGCCGTAATATTCCACGACAATGCCATCCAGCAGGCTGGGAGAAGCACGACCCGTGCGTATTTTGCTGATTTGGGTTTTGAACGCTTCTACGCATTTATCCATGCGTACTTCAGCATCTTTTCTGATATCGCTAATCACGTTACGAATCCTTGAAAACTTGTCTCAGTCAGACCAGACAGTCACACACAGTGGAAGTGTGCTAAGTATAGCCCTGATTAAACATATTACGGGTAAGATCCCCCGCGATACTTACGCGGAATCTTACCCTTATTTATCCATCACGGGAATTATTCCGTGATTAAAGTCCCTTCTTTTTCACCCATTACCACACGGCGCAGCGCACCCGGTTTGTTCATGTTGAAAACACGAATCGGTAATTTATGGTCACGAGCAAGCGTGAAGGCCGCCAGGTCCATGACTTTCAGCTCTTTTTCCAGCACTTCGCTGTAAGTCAGTTGCTCGTACATGGTTGCGGTTGGATCTTTCGCCGGATCAGCAGTAAACACGCCGTCAACTTTGGTTGCTTTCAGCACCACATCGGCTTCAATTTCGATACCACGCAGGCAAGCTGCTGAGTCGGTGGTAAAGAACGGGTTACCTGTACCGGCGGAGAGGATCACCACACGGTTGTTGCGCAACAGGCTGATAGCTTCTGCCCAGCTGTAGCTGTCGCACACGCCATTCAATGGAATAGCGGACATCAGACGAGCGTTCACATAGGCGCGGTGCAGTGCATCACGCATTGCCAGGCCGTTCATTACGGTCGCCAGCATCCCCATGTGGTCGCCCACAACGCGGTTCATACCCGCTTTCGCCAGACCAGCGCCACGGAACAGGTTACCCCCACCAATCACCACACCAACCTGAATACCCAGTTCAACCAGTTCTTTGATTTCCTGAGCCATGCGATCCAGTATGCTTGCATCAATACCGAAGCCTTCAGTGCCCTGCAGAGCTTCGCCACTCAACTTAAGCAGAATGCGTTTATAGACGGGTTTTGCATTGGTAGCCATGTTTCTTTCCTGAGACTGTCAACGATTGAAATGAATTAATACTAGCGACATTGTACGTCGCTTTTCAGCGCAGCCCCACAAGGGTTAGCTGAATTTACAAGATGGGCACAAAAAGAAGCCGCCCTCAGGCGGCTCCTTTTCGATAATTAAGACTGCTTGGACATCGCAGCAACTTCTGCTGCAAAGTCAGTCTCAACTTTCTCGATGCCTTCACCCACTTCGAAGCGGATGAAGCCAGTCACTTCAGCGTTATGCTCTTTCAGCAGCTGACCAACAGTTTTGCTTGGTTCCATAACGAACGGCTGACCGGTCAGAGAAACTTCGCCGGTGAATTTCTTCATGCGGCCTTCAACCATTTTCTCTGCGATTTCTTTCGGCTTACCAGACTGCATCGCGATATCCAGCTGTACCTGGTATTCTTTTTCTACCACTTCAGCGGATACGTCTTCTGGTTTGATGAATTCTGGCTTGCTTGCAGCAACGTGCATAGCGATGTGTTTAACCAGCTCTTCGTCAGCGCCTTTAGCAGCAACCAGAACACCGATACGCGCACCGTGCTGATAAGAACCCAGAACGTCGCCTTCCAGCGCAGCAACGCGGCGAATGTTGATGTTTTCACCAATTTTCGCTACCAGCGCAACACGTTCTTCTTCGAACTGTGCTTTCAGTACTTCAACGTCAGTGATTTTGCCAGCAACAGCTGCGTCCAGAACTTTGTCTGCGAACGCCTGGAAACCAGCGTCTTTTGCAACGAAGTCAGTCTGGCAGTTAACTTCCAGAATGATGCCGTAGTTGCCGTCGATTTTGGTTTTGATCACGCCATCAGCAGCAACGTTGCCTGCTTTTTTCGCTGCTTTAATAGCACCGGACTTACGCATGTTTTCGATTGCCAGCTCGATGTCGCCGTTAGCTTCAGTCAGTGCTTTTTTGCAATCCATCATGCCTGCGCCAGTACGCTCACGCAGCTCTTTTACCAGGGATGCGGTAATTTCAGCCATTCTAAAATCCTCGGAGATGTGATCTGCCCGGCATTAAACCGCACAGATATAAAAGTGAAAAAGGGGGCCATATGCAGGCCCCCTAACCAAACGTGTACTACCTGGTCTATAAGGGCTCGTACGAGCGTGCCTTATTACTCAGCTTCTACGAAGCTTTCTTCCGCCTGGGAAGCCAGATCCTGAGAACGGCCTTCACGTACGGTTGCAGCAACAGCGCCCAGGTACAGGGTCACAGCACGGATTGCGTCGTCGTTACCCGGGATAACGAAGTCAACACCGTCCGGATCAGAGTTGGTATCAACGATAGCAAATACTGGAATACCCAGGTTGTTTGCTTCTTTGATAGCAATGTGTTCGTGGTCAGCATCGATTACAAACAGAGCGTCCGGCAGACCGCCCATGTCTTTGATACCGCCCAGGCTGTTTTCCAGTTTCTCCAGCTCACGAGTGCGCATCAGCGCTTCTTTCTTGGTCAGCTTGTCGAAAGTACCGTCCTGAGACTGAGTTTCCAGGTCTTTCAGACGTTTGATGGACTGACGAACGGTTTTCCAGTTAGTCAGCATACCGCCCAGCCAGCGATGGTTCACGAAGAACTGGTCGCAGCTCAGAGCAGCGTCTTTCACCGCTTCGCTTGCAGCGCGTTTAGTACCAACGAAAAGGATTTTACCTTTGCGAGAAGCAATCTTGTTCAGTTCAGCCAGAGCTTCGTTGAACATCGGTACAGTTTTCTCAAGGTTGATGATGTGAACTTTGTTACGCGCACCGAAGATGAACGGCTTCATTTTCGGGTTCCAGTAACGGGTCTGGTGACCGAAGTGAACACCAGCCTTGAGCATGTCGCGCATGGAAACAGTTGCCATGATTAAAACCTCTATATAAAAGTTGGGGTTATGCCTCCACGTATCCCATATTACCGACCCCAAAGGGCACCCCGGAATATGTGCCGATACGTGTGTGTTGTTACACAAAGTGAGATTGTCGCTTCCGTCCAGTCTGTGTATACGAAATGGATCGGAAGTCCGGCGCGCTTTATACCACAAATACGTCGTGGACACCAATAATTGTTGGCGCTGTGTACAGCATCAGACGTTGAATTTTCTATTATAGAAAACCTTCAGTGGCACGTTTGGCGAAATTCAGAATGATTCTCAATTTGCCCGGGTGTGATACCATTGACGGCACTTACATATATATTGTCGGTATCACCGACGCTGATGGACAGAATTAATGGCTATCTCAATCAAGACCCCAGAAGATATCGAAAAAATGCGCGTCGCTGGCCGACTGGCTGCCGAAGTGCTGGAGATGATCGAACCATATGTTAAACCGGGCGTCAGCACCGGCGAGTTGGATCGCATCTGTAATGATTACATTGTTAATGAACAACACGCGGTTTCTGCCTGCCTCGGCTATCACGGCTATCCGAAATCCGTTTGCATCTCTATTAATGAAGTGGTGTGCCACGGTATCCCGGACGACGCCAAGCTGCTGAAAGATGGCGATATCGTTAACATTGATGTCACCGTAATCAAAGATGGTTTCCACGGCGATACCTCGAAAATGTTTATCGTCGGTAAGCCGACCATCATGGGCGAACGTCTGTGCCGCATCACGCAAGAAAGCCTGTACCTGGCGCTACGCATGGTAAAACCTGGCATTAATCTGCGCGAAATCGGTGCGGCAATTCAGAAATTTGTCGAAGCAGAAGGCTTCTCCGTCGTTCGTGAATATTGTGGACACGGTATTGGTCGCGGCTTCCACGAAGAACCGCAGGTGCTGCACTATGACTCCCGTGAAACCAACGTCGTGCTGAAACCGGGGATGACGTTCACCATCGAGCCAATGGTCAACGCGGGTAAAAAAGAGATCCGCACCATGAAAGATGGCTGGACGGTAAAAACCAAAGATCGCAGCTTGTCTGCACAATATGAGCATACTATTGTGGTGACTGATAACGGCTGCGAAATTCTGACGCTACGCAAGGATGACACCATCCCGGCGATAATCTCGCACGACGAATAAAATGAAGCCGGCGAATGCCGGCTTTTTTAATGCAATAATTTAATCTTATGGGTGGCGCACAATGAATACCCTTCCAGAACAGTACGCAAACACCGCTCTCCCCACCCTGCACGGTCAACCGCAAAATCCATGCGCCTGGCCCCGTGATGAATTAACCGTCGGTGGGATAAAAGCCCATATCGATACTTTCCAGCGTTGGCTGGGTGATGCCTTTGACAATGGTATCTCCGCAGAACAGTTGATTGAGGCGCGTACCGAGTTTATCGACCAGCTTCTTCAACGATTATGGATTGAAGCGGGATTCAGCCAGATTGCCGACCTGGCATTGGTCGCCGTCGGTGGCTACGGTCGTGGCGAGCTGCATCCACTTTCTGACATCGATTTACTGATTTTAAGCCGTAAAAAGCTCCCGGACGATCAGGCGCAAAAAGTGGGCGAGCTGTTAACGCTGCTCTGGGATGTAAAGCTGGAAGTGGGTCATAGCGTGCGCACGCTTGAAGAGTGCATGCTGGAAGGGTTATCGGATTTAACCGTCGCCACTAATTTAATCGAATCCCGCTTATTAATTGGCGATGTTGCACTGTTCCTCGAACTGCAAAAACATATTTTTAGCGAAGGATTCTGGCCTTCCGACAAGTTCTACGCGGCGAAAGTTGAAGAACAGAACCAGCGCCATCAGCGTTACCACGGCACCAGCTACAACCTTGAACCAGACATCAAAAGTAGCCCCGGCGGCTTGCGCGATATCCACACTCTGCAATGGGTGGCCCGCCGTCATTTTGGCGCAACATCGCTGGATGAAATGGTAGGGTTTGGCTTCTTAACCTCTGCGGAGCGAGCGGAATTAAACGAATGCCTGCATATATTGTGGCGCATTCGCTTTGCCCTGCATCTGGTCGTCAGTCGTTACGATAATCGCCTGTTATTCGATCGCCAGCTTAGCGTCGCCCAGCGTTTGAATTACAGTGGTGAAGGTAACGAACCGGTCGAGCGGATGATGAAGGATTACTTCCGCGTTACACGCCGCGTCAGTGAACTCAACCAGATGCTGCTGCAACTGTTCGATGAAGCCATCCTCGCCCTTCCCGCCGACGAAAAACCACGTCCAATCGACGATGAGTTTCAGCTACGCGGAACGCTGATCGACCTGCGTGATGAAACACTATTTATGCGCCAGCCGGAAGCCATCTTGCGTATGTTCTACACCATGGTGCGCAACAGCGCGATCACCGGCATTTACTCCACCACGCTACGCCAGTTACGCCACGCCCGTCGCCATCTGCAACAACCTCTGTGTAATATTCCGGAAGCGCGAAAACTGTTTTTGAGCATTCTGCGTCACCCCGGAGCGGTGCGGCGCGGGCTATTGCCAATGCATCGCCATAGCGTGCTCGGCGCGTATATGCCGCAATGGTCGCATATCGTCGGGCAGATGCAGTTTGACCTGTTCCATGCCTACACGGTGGATGAACATACTATCCGCGTGATGCTGAAACTGGAGAGTTTTGCCAGTGAAGAAACGCGCCAGCGCCATCCGTTGTGTGTGGACGTCTGGCCGCGCCTGCCGTCAACTGAGCTGATTTTCATCGCCGCGCTGTTTCACGATATCGCCAAAGGACGCGGCGGCGACCACTCCATTCTCGGTGCTCAGGATGTAGTGCATTTTGCCGAACTCCACGGGCTGAACTCACGCGAAACACAGCTGGTCGCCTGGCTGGTTCGCCAGCACTTGCTGATGTCGGTGACCGCTCAGCGCCGCGATATTCAGGACCCGGAAGTCATCAAGCAGTTTGCCGAAGAAGTTCAAACGGAAAATCGTCTGCGCTATCTGGTATGCCTGACAGTGGCTGACATTTGCGCCACCAACGAAACACTGTGGAATAGCTGGAAGCAAAGTCTGTTGCGCGAACTCTATTTTGCCACCGAAAAGCAGCTACGACGCGGAATGCAAAACACGCCGGATATGCGCGAACGGGTTCGCCATCACCAACTCCAGGCGCTGGCACTACTGCGCATGGATAACATCGACGAAGAGGCGCTGCACCAAATTTGGTCACGCTGTCGCGCTAACTATTTTGTCCGCCATAGCCCAAATCAACTGGCCTGGCACGCACGCCATTTATTACAGCATGATTTAGGCAAACCGCTGGTACTGCTTAGCCCGCAGGCTACGCGTGGAGGCACCGAGATTTTTATCTGGAGCCCGGACCGCCCCTATCTGTTTGCCGCCGTCTGTGCCGAATTAGACCGCCGCAATTTAAGTGTTCACGACGCACAAATTTTCACCACTCGCGACGGTATGGCGATGGATACCTTTATAGTGCTGGAACCCGATGGTAGCCCGCTATCCGCAGATCGTCATGAGGTTATTCGGTTTGGTCTGGAGCAAGTACTGACACAAAGTAGCTGGCAGCCACCGCAGCCCCGTCGCCAACCCGCTAAATTGCGCCATTTTACTGTTGAAACCGAAGTGACGTTTTTGCCGACCCATACCGACCGCAAATCGTTCCTCGAACTGATCGCCCTCGACCAACCTGGACTGCTGGCGCGAGTCGGGAAAATTTTTGCCGATCTGGGAATTTCGCTTCATGGCGCCCGAATTACAACCATTGGCGAGCGAGTAGAAGATTTATTCATAATTGCCACCGCTGACCGGCGTGCGCTTAATAACGAGTTGCAGCAGGAAGTGCATCAGCGGTTGACAGAGGCCCTCAATCCAAACGATAAAGGGTGATGTGTTTACTGATATGAAAAGAGTTTAACAATGCAGCAGTTACAGAACATTATTGAAACCGCTTTTGAACGCCGTGCCGAGATCACGCCAGCCAATGCAGACACCGTTACCCGCGAAGCGGTAAATCAGGTGATCGCCCTGCTGGATTCCGGCGCACTGCGTGTAGCGGAAAAAATTGACGGTCAGTGGGTGACGCATCAGTGGTTGAAAAAAGCGGTGCTGCTCTCTTTCCGTATTAATGATAATCAGGTGATCGAAGGGGCAGAAAGCCGCTACTTCGACAAAGTGCCGATGAAATTCGCTAACTACGATGAAGCACTTTTCCAGAAAGAAGGCTTCCGCGTCGTGCCACCAGCGGCAGTGCGTCAGGGCGCGTTCATTGCCCGTAACACCGTGCTGATGCCGTCTTACGTCAACATCGGCGCATATGTTGATGAAGGCACCATGGTTGATACCTGGGCGACCGTCGGTTCCTGTGCGCAGATTGGTAAAAACGTCCACCTTTCCGGTGGCGTGGGTATCGGCGGCGTGCTGGAGCCGCTGCAGGCTAACCCGACCATTATTGAAGATAACTGCTTCATCGGCGCACGCTCTGAAGTGGTTGAAGGGGTGATTGTCGAAGAAGGTTCCGTCATCTCTATGGGCGTATACATTGGTCAGAGCACCCGTATTTATGACCGTGAAACCGGCGAAATCCACTACGGTCGCGTTCCGGCAGGGTCTGTGGTTGTTTCAGGTAATCTGCCGTCGAAAGATGGCAAATACAGCCTCTACTGTGCAGTTATCGTTAAGAAAGTTGACGCGAAAACTCGCGGCAAAGTTGGTATTAACGAACTGCTGCGTACCATCGACTAAAAGTATGTACACGGGCAGCACGACGCTGCCCGATTGCTTTCTGGCTCAGAATAATTCGTCCTACTCATTTTCCCCCTTTTTTTTAAATACTTTTTCATCTTGTTTCGGACTGTCATGTAATTCGCAAAATGAAGATAAATGTGCTAATCCATCCCATAGAATATCACCACAATAAAGCAGGTAATTTTTTGATTTTTACGCCATGATAGAAGTCTGGAAGAAAAAGGCTTTCTGCGATCACAGTCGAGCCGGGCGGGCCAGGCCAAATGCTAAAATAAGCACAATTTACTGACTCATTTTGAGGTAACGCTATGTACGACAATCTGAAAAGTCTGGGTATTACCAATCCTGAAGAAATTGATCGTTACAGCCTCCGGCAGGAAGCCAACAACGATATTCTGAAAATCTATTTCCAGAAAGACAAAGGCGAGTTTTTCGCCAAGAGCGTGAAGTTTAAATACCCGCGTCAGCGTAAAACGGTCGTCGCTGATGGTGTGGGTCAGGGTTATAAAGAAGTCCAGGAAATTAGCCCGAATCTACGGTATATCATTGATGAGCTTGATCAAATCTGCCAGCGTGACCGCAGCGAAGTTGATCTTAAGCGTAAGATCCTCGACGACTTACGTCACCTGGAGTCAGTAGTAACCAATAAGATCAGCGAGATTGAAGCCGATCTGGAAAAACTGACGCGTAAATAATGCCATTCTGTGGCCGGGTAAAGTCTCACCCGGCTGTAATTTTGTAATCGACCTACCGCTCTTCATCCAGTTGTAACGCCACATACAGCAGCAACCTGTCATCAAAATTGCCCAAATCAAGCCCGGTCAGTTCCGATATACGATTAAGCCGATATTCCAGAGTATTACGATGAATAAACAACGCCTTTGACGTTGCCAGCGGTTGCACATTGTGGCGAAACCACGCCGCCAGCGTTCGCCGCAGCAAGCCGTTATTGTCCATCGCTTTCAGCCGTGCCAGCGGTCGCGCCAGTTCGTTGGCCTGCCAGTCGCCACGCAAACTGTCGAGTAACACAGGTAACATCAGATCCTGATAAAAATAGCAGCGACTTTCTGGCATCCGCTGTTTACCCACCATCATCGTCGTTTTCGCCGTACGATAGGATCGGGCAATACTGCCAGGACCGGTAAAATAGTTGCCCAGCGAAACGCGAAAACGCAGCTGGCCATACTCTTTCATGCGGGTAATCAGTTGTTCAACTCGCTTACGATGATCTTCTGCGTCCCAGCGCCCAAAAGAGTTCAACGCCGGTTTCAACACCACCATTTCGGTTAGCGAGACAATCGCCACCAGATTATTACGCTCGGGCGTAGTCAGCGCATTTTGCAGTTGCTGTAACTCCGCCATTGCGCTGTCCACACCAAGCTGACCGCTGTCGACCTCAACAATAGCCACCACTCGCGGTTGATTGAGATCGATCCCCAGCCGTTGCGCCCATTCAGTAAGTGCGGGAGTATTCTCCTCAGCCTGAATGAGGTTCATCACCAGTTCTTCCCGCAAACGGCTATCCTGCGCCAACAGGTGCATCAACCGCGACTGTTCCAGCATCATTTCAGCCGTCATGCAGACCAGTTCGCCATATTTACGCAGATTCTCTGGTTCACCTGTCAGGCCAATTACGCCGACAATTTCACCTTCCAGCCGTAACGGTAGATTAATCCCCTGCCGCACACCGTGCAGATGACGTGCCACCGCGTCATCGATATCGACGACTCGTCCTTGTGAAAGTACCAGCAATGCTCCTTCGTGCAATTCACCAATACGCTCACGATCGCCGCTGCCGATAATTCGCCCGCGGGCATCCATTACGTTGATATTGGTATCGATGATGCGCATGGTACGTGCCACGATATCCTGCGCCATTTTGGTATCAAGATGCCAGCCAGCCATAAGTCCTCCATTATGCACGGCTTAGCATAAGGAAGTACGTAACGTACGGCATTGTGCAAATGCCCAAAGGATGATGAAGATGTATGGAGTTGTGGTGAAGTTCACAGATTGTAAGGAGAACCCCTTCCCGTTTTCAGGAAGGGGTTGAGGGAAATTACTGCATTAACAGGTAGATGGTGCTGTCGCCGCGCTGAATGTTCAGTGCCAGCACAGACGGTTTGCTGTCGAGAACTTTACGCAGTTCAGCGATGTTTTTCACTGCCTGCTGGTTCGCGCCAATAATCACATCACCTTTCTTCAGGCCGATCTGCGCAGCCGGAGTGCCCGTTTTCACGTTGTTCACCACCACGCCCTGATCTTTACCTTTGTTGCTCATCTCAGCGCCTTCAATGCCGTTGAAGATGGTGCTGGAATCAACCTGATTCTGGCTGCTCTGCTGAAGTTCCAGGTTCACGTTAACCTGCTTCCCGTCGCGCAGTAAGCCCAGGGTCAGTTTGCTACCTACCGGCATAGTGCCCACCTGAGCACGCAGTGCGGCAAAGCTGCTGATTGGCTTACCGTTCAGTGAGGTGATCACATCACCCGCTTTAATGCCCGCTTTCGCGGCGGAAGAATTCGGCAGAACCTGGCTTACGAAAGCACCGCGCTGGGCGTCAACTTTCATCGCTTTCGCCAGATCGGAGTTCAGCTCAGTGCCCATAATACCCAACTCACCACGTTTCACCTGGCCGTATTCCACCATCTGCGAGGTCAGGTTTTTCACCATGTTGCTCGGGATAGCAAAACCGATACCGATGTTTCCGCCGTCCGGTGCGAGGATCGCGGTGTTGATACCGATCAGTTCGCCGTTCAGGTTAACCAACGCACCACCTGAGTTACCCCGGTTGATCGCTGCATCGGTCTGGATGAAGTTTTCGTAGTTTTCAGCGTTCAGGCCGCTACGTCCCAGCGCAGAGACAATCCCGGAAGTTACTGTCTCGCCCAGGCCGAACGGGTTACCAATTGCTACGGTGTAATCACCCACGCGCAGCGCATCAGAATCCGCCATCTTAATTGCGGTCAGGTTTTTCGGGTTCTGGATCTGGATCAGCGCGATATCAGAGCGCGGATCTTTGCCAACCATCTTCGCGTCGAACTTACGACCATCGCTCAGTTGGACTTTAATCACCGTCGCGTTATCAACAACGTGGTTGTTGGTGACGACATAGCCTTTATCGGCATCAATGATAACGCCGGAACCCAGCGCCATGAATTTCTGTTGCTGGCCGCCGCCATTACCGCCCAGGCCCCCCTGGCAGAACGGAGAGCTCTGGAACGGAGAACCCTCCTGGCAGAACGGAGAATCATCACCGAAGAACTGCTGGAAATTACGCGGCATACGCGGCGTATTAACGGTTGTGCTACCTTCTACGTTAATGCTGACCACTGAAGGCATCACCTTTTCGAGCATCGGTGCAAGGCTTGGCATCTGCTGGGCTGTCGTTGCTGAAGAAGTCTCAGCCGCCGTTGCAGAGAGCGGAGATAACGCCAAACCTAAACTCAGAGCCAGTGCACTCAGTGCTAATGTGGTTTTTTTCATGTATTTCAGTCTCGATTAACAGATAACGCAAAATTGCTGTGTTCTTCAGATTCGTTTTATAGCGCGAAGTTCCGAACTAAAGTTTCTGCAAAAGGTAAAAATTTATTGTTCGTCTTTACAAAAGCCTGGTTATTGTTCTACGGCCATCAGACGTCGGTATTCATCCCACGCATAGAGGTCGGTCATACCGCTGATATAATCCTGCAGCAGGCGGCAACGGTAATAATATTCCCATAGCGGAAACTCAGGAGAATCTGACGGTAATTTACTGACAGCCTCGACATAGGCCAGCCGATGGCGCGTCGAGAGTTTGTGGAATAAGCGCGTTTCAATAGGGAAACGTTTCACCCGTTCTTTTTCTACCAGTTCAGTAAAGTCTGATAACGGCAGGTTTAATAAAGGACGATAAATCTCTAATAATCCGCTAATGACCCGATAGCCCTGCAATTCAAGCTGCTCGACATCTGGATGGCTAAACACATGTTTTACAGCGACATTTTTATATAGCTTAAGAAGATCGCTGCATTCGCTGGCATCTTCCAATAATGCATGATTAAACGTTCCGGCGAAAATCGCAGGCAGATTATCAATAAATCGTTGTGCCGCGTAGGGTACCAGTTTATTTAGGGTGTTTACCCGTAAATACATAAAAAACTGATCTTCCGTACTGCGGCTTAAACTATTTGAGCGTGATTTTTCCCAGGCATTTTCAACCACCAGCGAAAAGAGCGAACCTTTCTCATGCTGGCCCCACGCCTCGTGCAAATGATGATAAAGCTGCTCAACGGTAAATATCCTTTTCTCTACCGCATCTTCAAGGTCTGCCACACAATAGGAGATGTCGTCGGCAGCTTCCATAATCCACGTTAACGGAAAACGACTGTAAAGCGCCAAATTAAGTTCTTTACGCAACCGGGCAATATAGGCTTCTTCAGAAAGATAATAACCCGGCTTTTTCATTAAATAGTGATGTGTCTCAGGCGTTTCGCCACGCCACCACGCCGGACGGGTATATTTTAAAATACCGCCAACCTGTGCCCAGGTGAGATTCATCCGCATCAATGTATGCACCAAACGAATACCCTGTGCGTTACCTTCAAAATGACATAAGTCCTGACGAATCTTGCGCCGCAGCGCGTTAAGCGGTTCTTCCCCGTCCCGTAAACGTAGTGCCGCCACGCTGCAGCGATCGTCAGTCAGAGGCTGGCTTTCGGCATCTTCCGGGTACAAACGCTGGCGAAACCAGTCATTTATCGCCGCTTCGCCAAAATGACCAAACGGCGGATTGCCGATATCGTGCATCAGGCATGACATCTCAACAATGCTTTCAAAGGGCCCGGTCAGTTCATCGAGACCATACGCCTCCAGTAATTTAAGCTCTTTCAGACGGCTTAAAATTTCTTTGGCGATGTAGCGCCCCACCTGCTGGACTTCCATCGAGTGGGTAAGACGCGTGCGCACGGCGGCATTGCGCTCCAGTGGAAAAACCTGGGTCTTTTGTTGCAGACGACGAATTGCCGGAGAGTTGATGATACGCCCGCGATCGCTCTCGAAGATCCGCAGAATCTCATGTTCGGTTTTAACGCCCTGCGGTGAACGGTAACGACGATGCCAGTTTATTTTTTTTCGGAAATCAATCTGTGCCATGTCCTCTCCCGCGTGAGAAATACGCTTCCCCGTAAGCGCATGGTAAACTATGCCTTCAAATCGGGCTTATCGCGAGTAAATCTATGAAAATCGGCATCATTGGTGCAATGGAAGAAGAAGTTACGCTGCTGCGTGACAAAATCGAAAACCGTCAAACTATCAGTCTGGGCGGTTGCGAAATCTATACCGGCCAACTGAATGGAACCGAGGTTGCGCTTCTGAAATCGGGCATCGGTAAAGTCGCTGCGGCGCTGGGTGCCACTTTGCTGTTGGAACACTGCAAGCCAGATGTGATTATTAACACCGGTTCTGCCGGTGGCCTGGCACCAACGCTGAAAGTGGGCGATATCGTTGTCTCGGACGAAGCGCGTTATCACGACGCGGATGTCACGGCATTTGGTTATGAATACGGTCAGTTACCAGGCTGCCCGGCAGGCTTCAAAGCTGACGATAAACTGATCGCTGCCGCTGAGGCCTGCATTGCCGAACTGAATCTTAACGCTGTACGTGGCCTGATTGTTAGCGGCGACGCTTTCATCAACGGTTCTGTTGGTCTGGCGAAAATCCGCCACAACTTCCCACAGGCCATTGCTGTAGAGATGGAAGCGACGGCAATCGCCCATGTCTGCCACAATTTCAACGTCCCGTTTGTCGTCGTACGCGCCATCTCCGACGTGGCCGATCAACAGTCTCATCTTAGCTTCGATGAGTTCCTGGCTGTTGCCGCTAAACAGTCCAGCCTGATGGTTGAGTCACTGGTGCAGAAACTGGCACATGGCTAAGTCACTGTTCAGGGCGCTGGTCGCCCTGTCTTTTCTCGCGCCGCTGTGGCTCAATGCCGCGCCGCGCGTCATCACGCTTTCTCCCGCCAACACTGAACTTGCCTTTGCCGCCGGGATCACGCCGGTTGGGGTCAGCAGCTATTCCGACTATCCTCTACAAGCGCAAAAGATTGAGCAGGTTTCCACCTGGCAGGGGATGAATCTGGAACGCATTGTCGCGCTGAAACCCGATCTGGTGATTGCCTGGCGTGGAGGTAATGCCGAGCGGCAGGTTGACCAGCTGGCTTCGCTGGGAATAAAAGTGATGTGGGTCGATGCGACAAGCATTGAACAAATTGCCAATGCGTTACGTCAACTGGCCCCCTGGAGTCCGCAACCGGATAAGGCCGAACAAGCCGCGCAATCCCTGCTGGATCAGTACGCGCAATTGAAAGCGCAATATGCTGATAAACCTAAAAAACGTGTTTTTCTGCAATTCGGCATTAATCCGCCATTTACCAGTGGAAAAGAGTCGATTCAGAACCAGGTACTCGAAGTTTGTGGCGGAGAAAACATCTTTAAAGACAGCCGGGTTCCCTGGCCGCAAGTTAGCCGCGAACAGGTGTTAGCACGCTCGCCACAGGCGATTGTCATTACAGGCGGACCGGACCAAATTCCTAAAATCAAACAATACTGGGGTGAACAGCTCAAAATTCCCGTTATTCCTCTCACGAGTGACTGGTTTGAACGTGCAAGCCCACGTATTATCCTCGCTGCACAACAGCTCTGTAATGCGCTTTCACAGGTAGATTAGCGCCTGACCTTTTCAGGTGCTCAGTGGGGATTGAACAATGCTCGTCTATTGGCTGGATATAGTCGGCACAGCGGTATTTGCCATCTCCGGCGTTTTGTTAGCCGGAAAATTGCGTATGGACCCTTTTGGTGTTCTGGTACTGGGCGTGGTAACCGCAGTAGGCGGCGGAACAATTCGCGACATGGCGCTGGATCACGGCCCGGTATTTTGGGTGAAAGATCCCACCGATCTGGTCGTTGCAATGGTCACCAGCATGCTGACCATCGTGCTGGTGCGCCAGCCAAGACGCTTACCAAAATGGATGTTGCCGGTGCTGGACGCCGTTGGTCTGGCGGTGTTTGTCGGCATTGGCGTGAATAAAGCCTTTAATGCGGAAGCCGGTCCGTTAATCGCGGTTTGTATGGGCGTCATTACTGGCGTTGGCGGCGGGATCATTCGTGATGTACTGGCCCGCGAAATCCCCATGATTTTACGTACAGAAATCTACGCAACTGCCTGTATTATCGGCGGTATTGTCCACGCTACGGCTTATTACACATTTTCCGTACCACTGGAAACAGCCAGTATGATGGGCATGGTCGTGACGCTATTGATTCGGCTGGCGGCTATTCGTTGGCATCTTAAGCTACCGACGTTTGCGCTGGATGAGAATGGGCGTTGAAGAGAGAAGATGTGCCGGATAGTTTATCCGGCACATGAACAACAGATTATATGCTGAAGGAAGAACCGCAACCACAGGTGCTTTTCGCGTTCGGGTTGGTCACGATGAAACGAGAACCTTCCAGACCTTCGGTATAGTCAACGGAACCGCCGACCAGATATTGCAGGCTCATCGGATCAACCACCAGGCCAACGCCCTGTTTTTCGATGGTCATATCGCCTTCGTTCACCTGATCATCAAAGGTGAAACCATACTGGAAGCCGCTGCAACCGCCACCGGTGATATACACGCGTAATTTCAGATTCGGGTTATCTTCGTCAGCGATCAGGCTTTTAACTTTGTTGGCTGCTGCGTCGGTAAACTCCAGCGGCAGTGCTACGTCATCACTCATATTTTGCTCCAAACGACATCGGCAATTGGGCAAATTCTAACCCAATAATAATCGCCATTATCTAATACCCTGGTATTTCGTTCAAGTATTCTCGCGGGCTGATGCGGCCTTGCTTCGCGCCAGTTGCTCAGCTTCCTGTTTTGCCAGCGTGCGCGCAAGAATCGCCGAGTATAGCGGTTTCCCACCGGTAAATTGTGCTAATAGTGTTGCGCCAAGACCGGTAATAATCATTGGCAAAATGAGCTGGTAGTTATCGGTCATTTCCAGAACCAGAATGATCCCCGTTAACGGCGCGCGAATAGATGCCGCCAGTAACGCCCCCATTCCGGCAATAGCAAACGTCCCCGCCTCAAGGTGATATTGCGGAAACAACTCAACGGCAACCATTCCGAAAGCGGTTCCCAGCACAGTACCCAGCGCCAGCATCGGGGCAAAAATACCGCCCGGCGCGCCGGAAGAGAAGCAGAGTAAAGTGGTAATGACCCGCGCGACGAAGATAAACACCAGCATTCCCATGCTGAAATTCCCCGCGGTAGCGATAGGAATCAGGTTAAAACCGCCGCCCGAAGTTGCTGGTGCCACAAACCCCAGCAATCCACACAGACCGCCAATCGCACCGCCCATCAGTACCCATTTGGTAATATTGCCACCGTGCACACGGTGCAGCAAATCCTGCATCCCCAGCACCCATTTATTAAAAATAGGGCCGAAAATGCCAAAAATAATACCGAGGATCAGATAAAGCCACAGCGTATTAAGCGGCGCATCAGAAAGTTTACCGACGTCAATCAACGCAACTTCATGATTAAAAATCCGGTACATAATGGTCGACATAATGACGCCAATAAATACCGCTTTAATCGAAATTAACGTATAGCGAAACTGCGGACGCATCTCTTCGATAATAAACAAAATACCCGCCAGCGGCGCGTTAAAGGCCGCAGCCAGCCCCGCAGCAGCACCGGTTGCCAACAGCGTATGACGAGCTTCGTCACCTTTCAGGCGGAAAACATCAAGTACCATCCGCCCGATATTGCCGCCTATCTGCACGGTTGGCCCTTCGCGCCCCAACACCATGCCTCCGCCGAGTGTTCCCAGCCCGCCAAAGAATTTCACCGGCAACACACGCCACCAGCGAACGGGACGTTGATCTTCCAGCGCCCCTTCAATTTCCGGGATCCCCGAACCACCTGCTTCCGGCGCGTATTTGCGCACCAAAAAGTAGCCGAACATCGCCAGCACCGCCGAACAGAGAAAAGCGACGGTTAACAGAAGCGGATAATTATCAGCAGTATGTACCAGTGCCCCCATACGTTGGTTCTGCAACCAGGCGACACCTTTGTCAAAAGCAACCGCAGCTAGCCCGACAAGCGTGCCGACGACTGCCGCCATAAACAAAATGGCTAACGGGGTTTTATCGCGCTCAAGAAGTTGGCGAATCAGTTGTCTGCGTCGCAGGCGCGCGGCCTGCGGTGTTTCTAAAGAGGGAGTATCAGTTTTCATCCAATGATCACTTATTGGTCATACAAATAAGATGACGGCATTTTACTCGCACGTTCCATGAAAATCCTTTGCAAAGCGTAATGTTTCAAATGCACAAAACTTTTATACTCTAAGAAATCAGGATTGCACCAGTACAAGCAGCCTGATGTTTGACGAGTATTTAACTTGTTATGAATAACATAGAATAGCAGCCATTCACTTTTTCTACGAATCAGGAACCCTCCATGAGTAAGTCTGAAAATCTTTACAGCGCAGCGCGCGAGCTGATCCCTGGCGGTGTGAACTCCCCTGTTCGCGCCTTTACTGGCGTGGGCGGCACTCCACTGTTTATCGAAAAAGCGGACGGCGCTTATCTGTACGATGTTGATGGCAAAGCCTATATCGATTATGTCGGTTCCTGGGGGCCGATGGTGCTGGGCCATAACCATCCGGCGATCCGCAATGCCGTGATTGAAGCCGCCGAGCGTGGTTTAAGCTTTGGTGCACCAACCGAAATGGAAGTGAAAATGGCGCAACTGGTGACCGAACTGGTCCCGACCATGGATATGGTGCGCATGGTGAACTCCGGCACTGAAGCGACGATGAGCGCCATCCGCCTGGCCCGTGGTTTTACCGGTCGCGACAAAATTATTAAATTTGAAGGTTGTTACCACGGTCACGCTGACTGCCTGCTGGTGAAAGCCGGTTCTGGCGCACTCACGTTAGGCCAGCCAAATTCGCCGGGCGTTCCGGCAGATTTCGCCAAACATACCTTAACCTGTACTTATAACGATCTGGCCTCTGTACGCGCCGCGTTTGAGCAATACCCGCAAGAGATTGCCTGTATTATCGTCGAGCCGGTGGCAGGCAATATGAACTGCGTTCCACCGCTGCCAGAGTTCCTGCCAGGTCTGCGCGCGCTGTGCGACGAATTTGGCGCGTTGCTGATCATCGATGAAGTGATGACCGGTTTCCGCGTAGCGCTAGCTGGCGCACAGGATTATTACGGTGTGGAACCGGATCTCACCTGCCTCGGCAAAATCATCGGCGGTGGAATGCCGGTAGGCGCATTCGGTGGTCGTCGTGATGTAATGGATGCGCTGGCCCCGACCGGTCCGGTCTATCAGGCGGGTACGCTTTCCGGTAACCCGATTGCGATGGCTGCTGGTTTCGCCTGTCTGAATGAAGTCGCACAGCCGGGCGTTCACGAGACGCTGGATGAGCTGACAACACGTCTGGCAGAAGGTCTGCGGGAAGCGGCAGAAGAAGCCGGAATTCCGCTGGTGGTAAACCACGTTGGCGGCATGTTCGGTATTTTCTTTACCGACGCCGAGTCCGTGACGTGCTATCAGGATGTGATGGCCTGTGACGTGGAACGCTTTAAGCGTTTCTTCCATATGATGCTGGACGAAGGTGTTTACCTGGCACCGTCAGCGTTTGAAGCGGGCTTTATGTCCGTGGCGCATAGCATGGAAGATATCAATAACACCATCGATGCTGCACGTCGGGTGTTTGCGAAGTTGTGATGATTTTGCCTCGCCCACCGGGCGAGGCATTCAATTAACGGCTCTGCTTTCTCAACAAATAGATAAAATATGGCGCGCCGATAAAGGTCGACAGTAGCCCCGCGGGGATCTGGAATGGAAACAGCACCATCCGCCCACACCAGTCAGCGAACACCAGCAGTAAACCACCCACCAGCGCCGAAATTACGATGTGTGGCATCGTCCGTCGAAAGCCCATCATCCGCGCAATATGCGGTGCCATTAAACCAACAAAACTCAACGGTCCAATGGTCATTGTCGCGGTCGCCGTCAGGCAAGCCGCTAACAGCAGCAGCGCAATTCGCGTCGGCGTCAGCGCCATCCCCACGGCTCGTGCGGTATCACCACCCAGCGGTAAAATGGTCAGCCAGCGGCGGCACAGCGGGGTAATCGCCAGCAAAATCACCATCACAATTCCGGTACGCCAGACCTGCGCATCGGTCGCGTTGTAGGTCGAACCGGAAATCCAGGTCAGAACTTGCGCCATTCGCGGGTCACCACTTGCCTGCAACATCATCAAAAGCATGGTGAACGCGGTACTTAACGCCATCCCCGCCAGTAACATGCGGTGTGGGGAAAATCCACCGCGTCCGGCGGCGATCATAATGATCAACAGCGTCACCGCCGCCCCGAGACTGCCTGCGGGTAACAGCCAGCCAAAGGCATTACCCGGCACCAGAAACAGCATTAACACCACGCCAAACGCCGCGCCGGAGCTAATCCCCAGCACTTCCGGGCTTGCCATCGGGTTTCCTGTCAGCCGCTGAATAATACAGCCCGCCACCGCCAGCATGACGCCCGCAAACAGCGCAGCCATAATTCGCGGCCAGCGCCAGGGCATCAAATCCTCGAGCAACGCCCCGCTCGCCCACGTCCAGCCGTGCGCATCACGACCAAACGACAGCGCCACCACCACAGCCATCAACAGCAGCACGCCGCCCGCGAGGGCAAACGCCAGCACGTGTTGGCGTTCAGTCGCGACACGATCGTTGACCTTCATATCCGGCGCGCTAATGCTGCGTAAACGCGGCAGCAGCCACAGTAGCAGCGGCGCACCGATCAACGCAGTGACCGAACCGGTAGACACTTCCATCCACACGCGAGTCAGCCAGAGGATGATTTGATCAGAAAGCCACAGAATTAACGCACCAATCAGCGATGCCAGCATCAACCGTGGCAACAAACGCCGCGCCCCCAGCATTTTCGCCAGCAGTGGCGCGAACAAACCGATAAAGCCGATAATCCCCACCGCGTTCACCAGCAGCGCACTGATGACAATCGCCAGCGACAACGCCGCCAGACGAGCGAGCGACAAGGCCAGCCCGAGATTGCGCGCCACGCCATCATCAAGCCCCATCAGAGTTAACGGGCGAAGTAGCAATAACGTCAGCATCACGCCGCCCAGCAGCTGCGGCCATAAACGCTCAACGCCGCCCCAGTCGGTTTGCGTCAGCGTTCCGGTGCTCCACAGGAACATGCTTTGCAGTTGGTCATGATGGAAGATAACCAGTAACTGATTGATTGCACCGCAATAAAGGCTCACTACCAGCCCCGCGAGGATCAGCGTTACCGGCGAAAGACGTTTCCCCCACGCGACGCCAAAGACGATTAAGCCAACAACACAAGCCCCTGCCAGCGCAGCAAACTGGCTCGCCATCGCGCCGGGGATTGCCCAGAGCGTGGTGACGGTAATCCCCAGTTGCGCGCCTGTTGCAACACCCAATGTCGTCGGTTCCGCCAGCGGGTTACGCAGCACTTGCTGAAACAGCACGCCCACCAGCCCCAGGCCCGCGCCCACCAGCAGCGAAATCGCCAGACGCGGCAACAAGCTGTAGTGAAAAATCATCTGCTCGATGACGTCAATATCCGGCGACCAGGCGGCCTGCGCCCACTGGCTGCGCGGCAGCGCCTGCGAGAAGTTCATCCAGGTCAACGCCGCAGCAGCAACCACCAGCAGCGCCAGCAATAACACCGGAAAAAGCGCAATTCGTTTACTCACGCTTTACCTCCGATGGCGTTATCCAGAATACGCACAAAGTGCATTGCAGAAAGCGTCGCACCATAGAACCAGACTGCAGGTACGCGCTGAAAGCGTCCGGCGCGGACAAACGGCATGGCCTGCCACAGCGGGGTTGCCATTAGCGCATCCATGTCTTTGCTGTTGTCGTGATCAAAACAGAGCACATCAACGTCTTTATACGCTGCCAGACGATCGATACTGACGGCGGTACTGCCCCAGAAGTTGGTTTCCCCTTGCCAGGCATTTGGGATGCCGTACTCATCGAGAATTTCCTGGAACAAGCTGTTTGGACCGAAGACCAACATATGGCGCGGATCGATAAGCGTCGTCAGCAATAACGGGCGTGCACCACGCTTCACAAAGCGGGGTTTCATGCTGCGGATAAAGTCTTCATAGTGCGCTAAATGCGTTTCCGCTGCGCTTTGCAGGTTAAGTAAATCTGCCATTTCCGTCAGTGATTTACGCGCCATCGCCAGTGGCTGTTTGCCGTCGCTGAAGTTAAATCCGCGCCCCGGCGCAATACGTGCCAGCATTTCTGGTGAAGGGCCATATCCTGCAGACCAGACCATAAACGACGGTTTCATTTCGGTCAGCAGTTCAAGGTTGGGTTCTGTACGCAAACCAACGTCAATCACTGAGTCCGGCAATGGCGGTTCGCTGACCCACAGGCGATAGTTGATGGTGTCCGCCACGCCGTAAGGCACGATGCCGAGCGCCAGCAGTAACTCCACCGGCAACCACTCCAGTGCCACAATACGATTGGGATCAATAACTGCCGCGTGGGCGGTATTCATCTGCCATAACAACGGAGAAAGCGCCATCGCCGTTAACAGTCGGCGGCGCGAAATAAGAGGTAAGCCGCTCATCAATAAACAAAACTCACAGGTGCAGCACCCGCCGGATGCGGCAGAATACCCATCGGGATGCCATAAATCATTTCGAGGGTTTCGCCGCGCATAATTTCCGCAGGCGTTCCCTGAGCAATCATTTCACCGCCGCGCAGGGCGACCAGATAATCACAGTAGCGCGCCGCCATATTGATATCGTGCAGCACGGCAATGACCGTCAGGCCTCGCTCCTGACTTAAACGATGCACCAGCGCCAGTACATCAACCTGGTGGGCGATATCCAGCGCCGAAGTCGGTTCGTCGAGCAACAGACAGCGGCTATCCTGCGCCACCAGCATGGCGATCCACGCCCGCTGACGTTCGCCGCCAGAGAGGCTATCGACCAGCCGATGCGCCAGCGGTTTTAAGCCAACCAGCGAGATAGCTTCCTCGACCTTTTCGCGATCTGCCGCACCAAAGCGCCCCAGCGCGCCATGCCACGGGTAACGACCAATCGCCACCAGTTCACGCACGGTCATCCCTTCTGCCGGAGGAAGCTGCTGCGGTAAATAAGCCACTTTGCGGGCAAACGCTTTGCTGCTCCAGCTTTCCAGCGGTTGGGCATCAAGAAGAATCTCCCCTTCCGACGGTGGCTGGTGACGACCAAGCATTTTGAGCAGAGTGGATTTGCCAGAACCGTTGTGACCAATCAGACCAGTCACTTTCCCGGCAGGAAAGGTTAACGACAACGGATGCAAAAGCGTGCGCCCGGGCACACGAAAGGAGATATTACGCAGTGCAAAAGTGGTATCGGAATGATTCGTGTATTCCTGCATAACAGCCAACTTGTGAAACGGGCACGGAAATCCGTGCCCCAAAAGAGAAATTAGAAACGGAAGGTTGCGGTTGCAACGACCTGACGTTCTGCGCCCCAGAAGCAACCATAAGTGTTAAAGCAGCTGGCGACGTATTCACGATCAAACAGGTTGTTGACATGCAGCGCCACGTTGGAGCCCGCCATGCCGACTCGCGCCAGATCATAACGCACTAACGCATCCACGACCGTATAACTTCCCACTTTAAAGGAGTTAGCCGGATCACCATAGCTGGAGCCAGTATAACGACCACCGGTGCCCAGCGTCAGACCTGAAAGCGGACCGTCAAAGAAGGTATAGTCAGCCCACAGCGAAGCCATGTGTTTTGGCACCTGTGCAGGCGTATTGCCTTTGTAGGTAGTATCGGTAGTGTATTCCGCATCGGTGTAAGTATAAGAACCGACTACGTTAACACTCGCCGACAGTGCCGCTTTCGCTTCCAGCTCTACGCCACGCGCACGAATCTCACCGCCTTCAACCGAGAACAGTGAACCGTTCGGATCCGCCATCAGGTTATTAGTTTTGGTAAGCTGATACAGTGCGCCAGTCACCACAATTGGGCGATCTTCTGGCACATATTTCACGCCGACTTCATACTGTTTGCCTTTCGAAGGTGCAAACAGATCACCGTTCGCATCAGTCTGTGAAGCGGGTTCAAATGATTCACTGTAGCTGAAGTAAGGCGTTACGCCGTTGTCGAACAGGTAGTTTACACCACCACGCCAGGTGAACTCTTTGTCGTCACGTTCAGATTTATTACCGTAATCACGGTTGAAAGATGACTGATCGGCCCAGTCATAGCGACCGCCAAGCGTAACCAGCACTTTATCCCACTGCGCCTGATCCTGAACATACAGGCCGGTTTGTTTCTGTTTCAGCAGAACGCGGTATGGACCAGACGGATTCGGGTGAGCGCCAAAATCAAAGTCACTACGGTCTAAATTATAGATATCAGATGGTGCAACTGAACCGGCATATCCGAACCAGGAGTCGATGTCATTACGCATACGCATAAAGTCAACGCCAGTCAGCAGAGTGTGATCCACAGAACCGGTTGCGAATTTGCTTTGCAACTGAGTATCAACAGAGAAGTTTTCTAACTTCTCATTATCGATAACGTACTGACGAGTCAGTGTATGGCCCCATTGAGACTGCGGGATACTTAAACATGGACTCGCCTTGAGTGCCTCCTGGTCTTTGGTATACAGCGGATCTGAACACATACCGTAGCCATATACGCTCTTTTGCGAAACTTTATTTTGCGCAAAGCGCAGGTTCTGACGCACAGTAAAGGTGTCGTTAAATTCGTGGTCGAAGCTATAACCAATCATCTTCTCGTTACGAGAATAGGTGTTGTTCTTCGCCCCTTCGTTAAAGTCTGTCGGCAGACGCTTACCGTTTGGCAGCGGCTCAACGGTCCCCTCTTTCGGCAGCCAGCCGTAATAACCAGTTTCCGGCTCGTTCTGGAAGTAAGAAAGGAAGGTGAAATTGGTTTTATCGTCCGGACGCCAGGTGAACGCCGGTGCAATAGCATAACGCTGCTCTTCTGACCCTTTCTGCTGGGCATTGGCAGAACGCGCAAGACCGGTCAGGCGATAAGAATAAACGCCGTCATCATCCAGTGCATCGCTGAAGTCAAAACCGGTCTGGAACAGGCTGTCAGTCCCGGCCTTAAACTGAACTTCTTTCAACGGTTCAGTGGTCGGACGCTTGCTGACCATATTCAACAGACCGCCAGGACTGCTTTTACCGTAAAGCACGGAAACCGGGCCACGCATAATTTCAGCACGTTCCAGCATATACGGGTCGATGACCGCATCGTTATAGAAGTTGCCCTGCAACTTCAGGCCATTCAGATAGTTATTCTGGCTTTGGCCGTCTGCCGCAAATCCGCGGATGATCAGGTAATCATAAGTATTAGATGCGCCACGGGTTCCCACAGCAACGCCAGGGGTATAGCTAAGCGCTTCTTTCACCGACTTAGGCTGATGCAGCGCCATCTCTTCAGCGGTGACGACAGAAATAGATTGAGGTACTTTTTGAATCGGCGTATCGGTTTTAGTGCCGGTAGCTGACTGTCGCGCCGCAATAGTTGCAGCCGGCCCCCATGCGCTTTCTTGCGGCGCAGGTGCAGCGGTAACGGTGATAGTGTCTTCTTTCGGTTCAACCGCTGCCTGTGCATAAACAGACATGCCGCTAACCGCTGTGGCTACTACAACTGCGATTTTACGCAGTGAGTGTTTTGGCTGAGCAGTTTTGGAAGGTGCCATTGGTATTTCTCTGGTGTAAAGTGAATGATAACGTAAACGAGAATGATTATTATAAAGATGAGATAATATTCGAAACGCTGGCGGGTTCGCAAGCGGTACGCAATCTGCGCATTCCTGAAGGGTCAATAAACAATCAGATGAAAAGAAAGGGTTAATACTTTGGAGGGGATGTTATTTTACCGGATGGCAGCTCGCCATCCGGTATATCACGCTTAGACGTTAATTACTCCCAAACATATCTTTAATCCAACCGGCTACACCGTCGCTGTCTTTCTGCTCTTGCTGAGCAGGTTGCTGTTGCGGCTGTTGCTGCGGCTGAGAAGACTGATCAAACGGATTGCCTGACGGTTGCTGCTGCATCTCACTCTGCTGGCACAGCGATTGCGGATCGCTGGTCCAGACCGGCAAGACACGCATACCACCGCTGCAAACAAAGTTGCCGTCGTAGTCCACGCCCATATCTGCAATATCTTCTGGCGGAACAAGATTCAGCGGCGTTGGCGTCTGGTTAGCCAGATAACGCTGATAAATCGACATTGCCCCGCTGGCACCATACAGTTTGGTCGGCTGGTTGTTATCACGGCCGACCCAGGTGATGGTCACCGTGCTCCCATCAATGCCCGCAAACCAGGTATCTACGTTATTGTTGGTAGTCCCTGTTTTCCCTGCCAGATGCAGGTTCGGGTATTTCGCCCCAAGCTGACGTCCCGTACCGCGTTGTACAACCTGCTGCATGGTCCATAGTGTCAGATACGCCGCCTGCGCCGGAACAGCGCGTTCCGCCTGCGGGAAGCTCTGATACAACACCTTGCCGTCTTCTGCGATGACTGAACGTAGCGCGGAAAGCGGAGCACGATTACCACCGCTGGCGATAGTCTGGAAGGCCTGCGCCACTTCGATTGGCGTTAAGTTCAACGCCCCCAACAACATTGCTGGAACTGGATTCAGTTGATCTTTCGGCACACCCAGTTTAATCCAGGTCTCCGTAACCGCAGGCAGCCCCAACGCCATGCCCAGATTCACCGTCGGCACGTTCATCGAACGGGTCAACGCATCTACCAGCATCACCCTGCCACTTTCGCTATAACGACGATCATCGTTCTGCGGTGACCAGACCTGGCCATTCGGCTGACGCAGCGCGATTGGCGCATCGGCAATCCACGTATTCAAACGATAGATTTTCGGCTGGCTTAAGGCCGTTAGATAAGTCGCTGGTTTTGCAAGGGAACCAATCGAACGACGCGCCTGCATCGCACGGTTGTAGCCCGCAAACTGCGGCTCAGAACCACCGACCATCGCACGAACTTCACCGCTAAAGCGGTCAACAACCACAATCGCGGTTTCAAGATCGCTCAACTTACGCTGTTTCTTCAGTGCCGGAATGCCTTCCACGGCGGCTTTTTCTGCCGCGTCCTGGGCCACCGAGTCAAAGGTAGTGAAGATCTTCACGCCGGAGAGATCTTTTACCTTATCGCCTAATTTCGCCTGCAGCTCCTGACGCACCAGCTGCATAAAGGCTGGCTGAGGAGAGATCACCCCACCGCGCGGCTGAACACCCAGCGGACGCGCACTCAGCATGTCGTAGAGTTCTTGATCAATAATTTGTTGCTGTTGCAGCAAACGTAGTACCAGGTTACGTCGCTCCAGCGCCAGTTTCGGGTTACGCCACGGGTTGTAGATGGACGCCCCTTTCACCATACCCACCAACAGCGCCTGCTGATCGAGGCTCAATTCTTCTACCGGGCGACCAAAGTAATACAAGCTCGCCAGCGGGAAGCCGCGGATTTCGTTGTCGCCGCTCTGACCGAGATACACCTCGTTCATATACAGCTCAAGAATACGGTCTTTGCTGTAACGCGCGTCCATGATCAGCGCCATGTAGGCTTCGTTCGCTTTACGCCAGTAAGAACGCTCGCTGGAGAGGAACAGGTTTTTAACCAACTGTTGCGTCAGCGTACTCGCCCCCTGCACCGTGCGTCCGGCAGTCAGGTTTGCCAGCACCGCACGTCCGATTGAGTAGAGACTGATCCCATCATGCTCGTAGAAATGACGGTCTTCTGTCGCCAGCAAAGTATCCACCAGCAAATCCGGGAAACCACTGCGCGGCACAAACAGACGCTGCTCACCGTTTGGCGAAGAAATCATGGTGATCAGGCGCGGATCAAGACGGAAGAAACCGAACTGACGGTTGTTCTCCATATTGACGATCGTCGCCAGATGATCGCCATCAAAGGTCAGACGCGCGCGCACCTGCCCTTCTTTGCTGTCCGGGAAATCAAACGGACGGCGGATCATCTCAATGCTGTTGGCCTGTACGGTAAACTCGCCAGGACGGGTCATTTTCGACACCTGGCGATACTGGGTCGCCTCCAGCAGCTTCACCATCTCGTTCTTGCTGATGGTCATGTCTGGCTCAAGGTTGACCATTCGGCCATAAACTGCCGCGGGCAATTGCCAGACCTTGCCATCAATACGGCTACGAATTTTTTGATCGAGATAAACGCCGTAAATGGCGATCAGCACGGCAAAAACGATAGCCAGTTTTAGCAGCAGCCATAGCCAGCCGCGTTTGCCACGAGGCTTACGCCCTTTGCCTTTGCCCTTACCTTTGCGCGGCATCGGTTCTTCATCCTCATAGTCATCATAATCGTCGTAATCATCGTCATCTTCGTAACGACGACGGCTTACCTTTTGTTTGACCGGACGCGTCGGTTTCCCTTTGCGTCCAATTGGCTCGCGGTCATTCCCGGCCATGCTTTTTCTCCGCAATATTCAGGCGCAAAAGCCCGATTTTCTGTTCTTCTGTTGCAAGACAGAAGAAGATATCTCTCAAATTTGCTTTGGTCTTCACGAATACTTTTTCGTTCGTCGCGTCGGTGCGGTGTTTGCCGGGTCGTCCGGCCAGACATGTTTGGGATAACGCCCTTTCATCTCTTTTTGCACCTCACGGTACGCTCCTTTCCAGAAGGCGCTCAAATCACGCGTGATTTGCAGCGGCCTTTGGGCAGGGGAAAGCAACTCCAGCACCAACGGTACGCGCCCCTGGGCGATAGTCGGATTAGTGGCCTCACCAAACATCTCCTGCATTCTCACCGCCAGCGCGGGCGGGTTATCTTCATGGTAACGAATGGCGATCCGGCTTCCCGTCGGCACAGTGTAATGCGCAGGCAATTCACTATCCAGACGTTGCTGCATTACCCAATCAAGTAATCCACGCAGTGCCTGATAAATATCGAGTGATTTCAGGCCGCGTAGCGAATGTACGCCTGTCATATGCGGCAGTAGCCACGTTTCCAGCGTCGCCAACAAACTTTCATCATCAACCGCTGGCCAGTCATATTCCGGCAACCACTTTGCGGCGCATAACAAACGCAAGCGTAGCTGTTCCGCTTCCGCCGTCCAGTTGAGCACGCTTAAACCTTTATCACGAATGCCGTTAAGCATCGCCTGATGCAACTCGTCTTCCGAGGGTTTCGCCAGCGGTTGCACTTTAACCATCAACTGACCAATTTGCAGCCGACGCCAGGCTTTCAGCGTACCTTGCGCGTCATCCCACGCCACAGTGTCAGACTGCTGTACCAGCTGCGGGCAGCGTTGTACTAACTCATCAATATCGACCGGCAGCGCCAGTAAAATCCGCGCATCCGGCGAGGCGCTGCCCTGCAATAATAACGGTGCGATCAACCATTCGTGGCGGCTTAGCGCATCGTCGGCATCGAGCATCGCCCCCATGCCGTTCGCCAGTTGATAGCGTTCATCTTGCCCACGGCGACGAGCAATGCGATCGGCATACGCTCTGGCAAGTAGCGGCGCGATAAGCGAACTGTCTGCCTCACCGCCGCGTACGTTTAAGCGTTTTAACAGTTGCTGACTACGTTGCTGCCAGGCGGGTTGATTGCGCGAAAACGCCACGCCCAGGTCACTATTGCCCATCCGTGGCGGCTCTTCGAGAATGGCGGCAATTTTTGCCGCGGTAGCAGCTTCGTCGTCGTTCTTCGCGCTAACCAGCATTGCCGCTAAACGCGGATCGTTACCCAGCGCTGCCATTTTTTGCCCTTGCGCGCTTAGGCGTTCGCCATCCAGCGCCCCCAGCATCTGTAACAGGCGTTTCGCGGCCAGTAGATTCACCGTTGGCGGTTGATCCAGCCAGCTCATCTGCGCCGGATCGCCGCATCCCCATTGCAGTAATTCCATCAGCAAACCGGAAAGATCGCTTTGTAAGATCTCCGGTTCACTTTGCGCGGCAGCGCGTTCTGCTTGTTCTTTGGCGATTAAATGCAGGCAGATACCCGGCTCCAGACGCCCGGCACGCCCGGCACGTTGCGTCATCGACGCCTGACTAACGCGTTGAGTAATCAACCGCGTAAGCCCTGTACGCGGATCAAAACGCGCCACCCTTTCCTGGGCACAATCCACCACCAGACGAATACCTTCGATGGTTAAACTTGTTTCAGCAATATTGGTCGCCAGCACCACTTTGCGCATCCCTTGCGGTGCCGGGAGGATCGCTTTTCGCTGATCGTTCAGCGACAACGCGCCATACAGCGGGCAGAGCAACACATCACTGCCGATGCGTGAAGTCAGTTGTTCCTGCACACGCTGAATTTCTCCGACGCCAGGTAAAAATAACAGTAATGATCCACTTTCCTGACGCAGCATTTCGGCGGTAGCAACCGCGACGGCTTCGTCAAAACGCTGATGAGCGGGCAGCGGCAAATAACGGCGTTCAACCGGAAACGAGCGCCCTTCTGAGATGACGACGGGCGCTTCTGGCAGCATTTGCTGCAAGCGGTCGTTGTCCAGCGTAGCCGACATAATCAGCAGTTTAAGGTCATCACGCAGACCTTGTTGCACATCGAGTAACAACGCCAATGCCAAATCCGCCTGCAAGCTGCGCTCATGAAATTCATCAAGGATCACCAATCCAACACCACTCAGTTCCGGGTCACGCTGGATCATCCGCGTCAGCACGCCTTCGGTAATCACTTCCAGGCGGGTATTCGGCCCGACGCAGTTTTGCGCACGCATCCGGTAGCCAACGGTATCGCCTGGCTTTTCGTTAAGCAGCTCCGCCAGTCGTTGCGCAACGTTACGCGCCGCCAGACGACGCGGCTCCAGCAGGATAATTTTCCCGTTAATGCCGGGATGCGCCAGCAGTTGCAGCGGCAGCCAGGTTGATTTCCCGGCCCCGGTCGGCGCACTTAATAACACCTGCGATGCACCATCGAGGGCAGCAAGTAACTCAGGTAAGACGGCAGCAACGGGCAACGACGACACAAAACGCTCCAGAGGGTTAACATTCTTCGCGCCACATTGTAGCATCGCGGTAATTCATAACCGAGTGCCTCACATGTCTGAACCGCAACGGCTGTTCTTTGCTATCGACTTACCTGCAGAAATCCGCGAACAGATTATCCGCTGGCGCGCCACACACTTCCCACCTGAGGCGGGACGTCCGGTCGCCGCCGATAATTTGCATCTGACTCTGGCATTTTTAGGCGAAGTGAGCGCAGAGAAAGAGAAGGCGCTTTCTCTTTTAGCCGGACGGATTCGTCAACCTGGTTTCACACTCACGCTTGATGACGCCGGTCAATGGCTGCGTTCGCGTGTGGTGTGGTTAGGGATGCGACAGCCGCCTCGCGGCTTAATCCAGCTGGCGAATATGCTCCGCTCACAGGCTGCCCGCAGCGGTTGTTTTCAAAGCAATCGTCCGTTTCATCCACATATTACCTTATTGCGCGACGCCAGCGAGGCGGTGACAATCCCGCCGCCAGGTTTTAACTGGTCGTATACGGTGACGGAGTTCACCCTTTACGCCTCCTCGTTTGCCCGTGGACGCACACGCTACACGCCGCTAAAACGCTGGGCGCTAACGCAATAACAAGGATTGTCGCAATGGAATTTTCTCCCCCTCTACAGCGCGCGACGCTAATTCAGCGTTACAAACGTTTTTTAGCCGATGTGATCACACCCGATGGTCGCGAATTAACGCTACACTGCCCGAATACGGGTGCGATGACCGGTTGTGCAACGCCTGGCGATACCGTCTGGTATTCGACTTCAGACAACACCAAACGGAAATACCCACACACCTGGGAATTAACTCAAAGCCAGAGCGGCGCAATTATTTGCGTCAATACGCTTTGGGCTAACAGGTTGACGAAAGAGGCTATCCTTAATGAATCAATTTCAGAGCTGGCAGGCTATAGCTCGCTGAAAAGCGAAGTAAAATACGGCGCCGAACGCAGCCGTATTGACTTTATGTTGCAGGCGGATTCGCGTCCAGACTGCTATATTGAAGTGAAATCGGTTACGTTAGCGGAGAACGAACAGGGATATTTTCCCGATGCGGTCACTGAACGAGGTCAGAAACACCTTCGGGAGTTGATGAGCGTAGCGGCTGAAGGCCAGCGTGCGGTTATCTTTTTCGCCGTGCTGCATTCAGCCATTACACGGTTTTCACCCGCGCGCCACATCGATGAGAAATACGCGCAACTATTGTCAGAAGCTCAACAGAGGGGGGTAGAAATTCTGGCTTACAAAGCGGAACTTTCTGCCGAAGGCATGGCTCTTAAAAAATCACTACCGGTTACATTGTAGTAGAGTAAGTAACTGGTTAATTTACATTCTGGTCGCGTGCGCAAATACGCTTTTCCTCACACAGTTGTCAAGTGTTACGTTTAGATAATTGCTATCCGGAAAAGCATCTGCTATTTATAGCGGCCTCATTTTTCCCCCGAACATGGGGATCGATAGTGCGTGTTAAGGAGAAGCAACATGCAAGAAGGGCAAAACCGTAAAACATCGTCCCTGAGTATTCTCGCCATCGCTGGGGTGGAACCATATCAGGAGAAGCCGGGCGAAGAGTATATGAATGAAGCCCAGCTGGCGCACTTCCGTCGTATTCTGGAAGCATGGCGTAATCAACTCAGGGATGAAGTCGATCGCACCGTTACACATATGCAGGATGAAGCAGCCAACTTCCCGGACCCGGTAGACCGTGCAGCCCAGGAAGAAGAGTTCAGCCTCGAACTGCGTAACCGCGATCGCGAGCGTAAGCTGATCAAAAAGATCGAGAAGACGCTGAAAAAAGTGGAAGACGAAGATTTCGGCTACTGCGAATCCTGCGGTGTTGAAATCGGTATTCGCCGTCTGGAAGCGCGCCCGACAGCCGATCTGTGCATCGACTGCAAAACGCTGGCTGAAATTCGCGAAAAACAGATGGCTGGCTAATTACAGCCGTTCCATCACGTTTACCACAGGCGGGAAATGCTCCCGCCTTATTTTTTGTTCAAAGAGATGACAGACACACACTATATTGGCCGCTTCGCCCCCTCTCCTTCCGGCGAGCTTCATTTTGGTTCTCTGATTGCTGCGCTTGGCAGCTATTTGCAGGCTCGCGCCCGGCAAGGTCGCTGGCTGGTACGCATTGAAGATATCGACCCGCCTCGTGAAGTTCCCGGTGCCGCAGAAACTATCCTGCGCCAGCTGGAACATTACGGCCTGTACTGGGACGGCGACGTTCTCTGGCAATCGCAACGTCACCACGCCTATCGCGAAGCACTCGCCTGGTTACATGAGCAAGGACTAAGTTATTACTGCACCTGCACGCGTGCGCGTATTCAAAGCATTGGCGGTATTTACGACGGTCATTGCCGGGATTTGCATCATGGACCAGACAACGCCGCAGTACGTATCCGCCAGCAGCATCCGGTCACCCAGTTTACTGATCTGCTGCGAGGCATTATTCACGCCGACGAAAAACTGGCACGGGAAGATTTTATTATTCATCGCCGTGATGGTTTGTTTGCCTATAACCTGGCGGTGGTGGTGGATGATCACTTCCAGGGCGTGAGCGAAATTGTCCGCGGGGCAGATTTGATCGAACCGACGGTGCGGCAAATCTCGCTGTACCAGCTTTTTGGCTGGAAAGTGCCAGATTACATCCATTTACCGCTGGCGCTTAATCCACAAGGCGCTAAACTTTCCAAGCAGAATCATGCGCCTGCGTTGCCGAAAGGCGATCCGCGCCCGGTGTTAATCGCGGCACTTCATTTTCTGGGTCAGCAGGTAGAAACACACTGGCAGGATTTCAGCGTCGAGCAAATCCTTCAGTCAGCCGTCAAAAACTGGACGCTGACCGCCGTGCCTGAGTCGGCAATTGTAAATTCAACATTCTCAAATGCGTCATGCTGAGCTATGATTAGCCGCTATTTTTTTGTCCTGAATGATGTTTGACACTACCGAGGTGTACTATTTTTACCCGAGTCGCTAATTTTTGCCGCAAGGTGCTAAGCCGCGAGGAAAGCGAGGCTGAACAGGCAGTCGCCCGTCCACAGGTGACGGTGATCCCGCGTGAGCAGCATGCTATTTCCCGCAAAGATATCAGTGAAAATGCCCTGAAGGTAATGTACAGGCTCAATAAAGCGGGATACGAAGCCTGGCTGGTTGGCGGCGGCGTGCGCGACCTGTTACTTGGCAAAAAGCCGAAAGATTTTGACGTGACCACCAACGCCACGCCAGAGCAGGTGCGCAAACTGTTCCGTAACTGCCGCCTGGTGGGTCGCCGTTTCCGTCTGGCTCATGTGATGTTTGGCCCGGAGATTATCGAAGTTGCGACCTTCCGTGGACATCACGAAGGTAACGTCAGCGACCGCACGACCTCCCAACGCGGGCAAAACGGCATGTTGCTGCGCGACAACATTTTCGGCTCCATCGAAGAAGACGCCCAGCGCCGCGATTTCACTATCAACAGCCTGTATTACAGCGTGGCAGATTTTACCGTCCGTGATTACGTTGGCGGCATGAAGGATCTGAAAGACGGCGTTATCCGTCTGATTGGTAACCCGGAAACGCGCTACCGTGAAGATCCGGTACGTATGCTCCGCGCGGTTCGTTTTGCCGCCAAATTGGGCATGCGCATCAGCCCGGAAACCGCAGAACCGATCCCTCGCCTCGCTACCCTGCTGAACGATATCCCACCGGCACGCCTGTTTGAAGAATCGCTTAAACTGCTACAAGCGGGCTACGGTTACGAAACCTATAAGCTGCTGTGTGAATATCATCTGTTCCAGCCGCTGTTCCCGACCATTACCCGCTACTTCACGGAAAATGGCGACAGCCCGATGGAACGCATTA
Organism: Escherichia sp. E.sYA108; assembly: GCF_011754335.1. Classification (NCBI taxonomy): domain Bacteria; kingdom Pseudomonadati; phylum Pseudomonadota; class Gammaproteobacteria; order Enterobacterales; family Enterobacteriaceae; genus Escherichia; species Escherichia sp. E.sYA108. Next base: position 4,119,501 of record NZ_JAAQVZ010000001.1, read on the forward strand.
TTGAGCAGGTACTGAAGAATACCGATACGCGTATCCATAACGATATGCGCGTGAACCCGGCGTTCCTGTTTGCCGCCATGTTCTGGTACCCATTGCTGGAGACGGCACAGAAGATCGCCCAGGAAAGCGGCCTGACCTATCACGACGCTTTCGCACTGGCGATGAACGACGTGCTGGACGAAGCCTGCCGTTCACTGGCGATCCCGAAACGGCTGACCACGCTAACCCGCGATATCTGGCAGTTGCAGTTGCGTATGTCCCGTCGTCAGGGTAAACGCGCATGGAAACTGCTGGAGCATCCTAAGTTCCGTGCGGCATACGACCTGTTGGCCTTACGAGCCGAAGTTGAGCGTAACGCTGAACTGCAACGTCTGGTGAAATGGTGGGGTGAGTTCCAGGTTTCCGCGCCACCAGACCAAAAAGGGATGCTTAACGAACTGGATGAAGAACCGTCACCGCGTCGTCGTACTCGTCGTCCACGCAAACGCGCACCGCGTCGTGAGGGTACCGCATGACAGTGGCGTATATTGCCATAGGCAGCAATCTGGCCTCTCCGCTGGAGCAGGTCAATGCTGCCCTGAAAGCATTAGGCGATATTCCAGAAAGCCGCATTCTTGCTGTTTCTTCGTTTTACCGCACCCCACCGCTGGGGCCGCAAGATCAACCCGATTACTTAAATGCCGCCGTCGCGCTGAAAACCACTCTTGCCCCTGAAGAGCTACTCAATCACACACAACGTATCGAATTGCAGCAAGGTCGCGTCCGTAAAGCTGAACGCTGGGGACCGCGCACGCTGGATCTCGACATCATGCTGTTTGGTAATGAAGTAATAAATACCGAACGTCTGACCGTTCCGCACTACGATATGAAAAATCGCGGCTTTATGCTGTGGCCACTGTTTGAAATTGCGCCGGAATTGGTATTTCCTGATGGCTTATCATTAGTTGAAGCTCTACAGGCAAAAGGCTTTAATGAATTAGATAAGTGGTAATTATTTTTCGTGTGAATATAAATATATTCCGAAAAATAACCTTAAGCTATTGCAAATAATAATATATTTAAGATAAATAAAAACACAGAAAATATAATATACCTTCCCGAAATTCTAATTCCATACACCACTCCCTTAATTTTTTAAAGTTAATTTTACTAATTTTCATATTTAGTAAAATTAAATTGCATATGTCATGGCATTATGCAAAATAGCTGTCCCAATGATGAATGAATGTAATACTTAGTAAAAAACAAACAAACATCATTAACAAAGTAACGTTCAGTTACATGGCATTGCATCAAAATCTCATCATCATGCAATGCTGTTATCTGCTTTATGGAATATTACTCAAGGATTTTTATGTCTAAAAAATTAGGTTTTGCGCTGTCCGGTATTATGTTGGCAATGGCTGCTGGTACTGCATTTGCTGCTAACGATATGGACGGCGGTCAATTAAATATTAGCGGTCTGGTCGTTGATAACACTTGTGAAGCTCGTGTTGATGGCGGTAACAAAGACGGTCTGATCCTGCTGCAAACCGCTACTGTTGCTGAAATTACTGATGGTGTACTGGATACCACTGTAGGTGCTAAAGCTAAACCATTCAGCATTACTATTGACTGCAGCAAAGCTAACCCGGCTCCGGGTACTACTGCAAAAATGACCTTCGGTTCTGTTTTCTTTGGTAACAGCAAAGGAACACTGAACAACGACATGTCTATTAACACCCCGTCTGACGGCGTAAATATCGCTCTGCACAATATTGAAGGTTCTACTATTAAACAGGTTCAGGTCAATAATCCGGGTGATGTTTACAGCAAAACTCTGGATTCAACGTCTAAATCTGCAACCTACGATTTTAAAGCATCCTATGTTCGTGCGGATGCAAGCAAAGCAGCTACTGCCGGTTATGTAAAAACCAACTCAGCATATACCATTACTTACCAGTAAATATCAACCGCTTAAATTGATCGGGTGAATATATACAGGGAATAACATCAAATATTTTTACTTTTGATAATTATTCCCTGTTTTAATTAATTCTGTAAGGAATGGTTTATGTTTTTTAATACTAAACATACCGCAGCATTGTGCTTAGCGAGCTGTATGGCTTTTAGCTCATCAGCTATTGCAGACATCGTAATTTCAGGTACACGCGTAGTTTATAAAAGCGAACAAAAAAGCGTCAATGTACGTCTGGAAAATAAAGGCAATAACCCATTGCTGGTTCAGAGTTGGTTAGATACTGGAGATGATAACGCTGAACCAGGCAGTATTACTGTCCCCTTTACCGCTACGCCACCAGTATCACGTATTGATGCTAAACGTGGCCAAACAATCAAACTGATGTACACCGCCAGTAGTGCTCTGCCAAAAGACAGAGAAAGTGTGTTCTGGTTTAACGTACTGGAAGTTCCACCAAAACCCGATGCAGCAAAAGCAGCAAATCAAAGCCTGCTACAACTGGCATTTCGCACACGTATAAAACTGTTCTATCGCCCGGAAGGATTGAGTGGAATTTCATCTGATGCACCATTGGCTCTGAAGTGGTCCTGGGCAACATCTGAAGGCAAAGCAGCATTACGCGTTGATAACCCTACGCCCTACTATGTCTCTTTTAGCAGTGGTGATTTAGAAGCCAACGGCAAACGCTATCCCCTGGATATGACAATGATTGCGCCGTTCAGTAACGACGTCATCAAGGTAAATGGGATGAGTGGCAGAACAAGCTCTGCAAAAGTGCATTTTTTCGCCATTAATGATTTTGGTGGATCTATTGAAGGCAACGCCAACCTTTAATCTGGCAAGGATATAACACAGCAGGAAGCAGAACGTGACTATTAAATCTACTAATCACCTTACCCACATCGCCACGTTTTGCGCTCTGCTGTATAGCAATAGTGCTTTATGCGCTGAACTCGTCGAATATGACCATACATTTCTGATGGGAAAGGATGCTTCAAATATCGACCTTAGTCGGTATACAGAAGGCAATCCCACACTACCTGGCATTTACGATGTCAGTGTGTATGTTAACGATCAACCCATCATGAGCCAAAGCATTGCTTTTGCTGTTATTGAAGGTAAAAAGAACGCTCAGGCCTGCATTACGCAGAAAAATTTATTGCAATTTCATATCAGTTCACCAGACAAGAATAGCGAAAAAGCCATTTTGCTTAAGCGAGACGACGATCTTGGTGATTGCCTCAATCTGGCTGAAATGATCCCTCAATCATCCATTCGTTACGATGTTAACGATCAACGCCTGGATATCGATGTCCCCCAGGCATGGATTATGAAGAATTATCAAAACTATGTTGATCCCTCTTTGTGGGAAAATGGCATTAATGCAGCCATGCTTTCCTACAACCTCAATGGATATCACAGTGAAAGTCCAGGCAGAACAAATGACAGTATCTATGCGGCATTCAACGGTGGGATAAACTTAGGCGCGTGGCGGTTACGTGCCTCAGGTAACTACAACTGGATGACCAATGTCCATAGCGATTACGATTTTCAGAATCGCTATTTACAACGCGATCTTGCGTCACTACGTTCACAACTGGTTATTGGTGAATCTTACACGACCGGCGAGACCTTCGATTCAGTCAGCATTCGCGGTATTCGCTTATACAGTGACAGTCGAATGCTGCCTCCGGTATTAGCCAGTTTTGCGCCAATCATTCATGGCGTAGCGAATACCAATGCCAAAGTAACCGTTATGCAAAATGGTTATAAGATCTATGAAACGACGGTGCCGCCAGGGGCTTTTGCCATTGACGATCTTAGCCCGTCAGGTTATGGCAGCGATCTCATTGTGACTATCGAAGAAGCTGATGGCACAAAACGGACGTTCTCCCAGCCATTTTCATCTGTTGTGCAAATGCTGCGCCCTGGCGTTGGTCGCTGGGATATTAGCGCCGGTCAGGTTTTAAAAGACAGTATCCAGGATGAGCCTAATTTATTTCAAGCCAGCTACTACTATGGTTTGAATAACTACCTGACAGGATATACCGGTATTCAGCTAACTGATAATAACTATACCGCCGGATTGCTGGGGCTTGGTATGAATACCCCCGTGGGGGCTTTTTCTGTCGATGTTACTCACTCAAATGTCAGCATTCCGGACGATAAAACCTATCAAGGACAAAGCTACCGTATTTCCTGGAACAAGTTATTTGAAAATACCAGTACATCATTAAATATCGCGGCCTATCGCTACTCCACCCAGCATTATCTGGGCCTCAATGATGCGCTGACGCTGATTGATGAAGTAGAACATCCTGAGCAAGATCTTGAGCCTAAATCCATGCGCAATTACTCGCGCATGAAAAATCAGGTCACGGTCAGTATCAACCAACCGCTGAAATTTGAGAAAAAGGATTACGGTTCATTTTATCTCTCGGGAAGCTGGTCAGATTACTGGGCCTCCGGGCAAAACAGTACTAATTACTCTATTGGTTATAGCAATAGTGCGTCCTGGGGCAGTTACAGTATCAGTGCTCAACGTTCGTTGAATGAAGATGGTCAAACCGACGATAGCATTTATCTCAGCTTCACGATTCCAATAGAAAATTTACTGGGTACGGAACACCGTAGCTCCGGCTTCCAGAGTATTGATACACAATTAAACAGCGACTTTAAGGGTAATAACCAACTCAATATCAGCAGTAGTGGTTACAGCGATACCAATCGCATCAGCTACAGCGTAAACACGGGTTATATGATGAATAAATCCAGTGATGATTTGAGTTATATCGGCGGTTATGCCAGTTATGAATCGCCGTGGGGAACGCTGTCAGGTTCAGCCTCAGCAAGTAGTGATAATAGTCGCCAATTCTCACTCAATACTGATGGTGGATTTGTGTTACATAGCGGCGGGCTGACGTTCAGTAATGACAGTTTTAGTGATTCCGACACTCTGGCTGTCATTCAGGCGCCAGGAGCAAAAGGCGCTCGTATTAACTACGGAAACAGCACCGTAGACCGCTGGGGTTATGGTGTGACCAGCGCCCTTTCGCCATACCATGAAAATCGTATCGCACTGGACATTAACGATCTGGAAAACGATGTTGAATTGAAAAGCACCAGTACTGTCGCCGTCCCGCGCCAGGGAGCCGTCGTCTTTGCTGATTTTGAAACAGTTCAGGGACAATCGGCAATTATGAATATCGTGCGAAGCGATGGTAAAAATATTCCATTTGCAGCGGATATTTATGATGAACAAAACAATATCATCGGCAACGTAGGTCAGGGTGGTCAGGCCTTTGTTCGCGGCATCGAACAGGAAGGAAATATACGAATTACCTGGATTGAAGAGGGCAAACCAGTCAGTTGTTTTGCTCATTACCAACAAAACACGACATCAGAAAAAATAGCACAATCTATTATTCTTAACGGGCTTCGTTGTCAGATACAGTAACTACAAGGGACTTCCAATGATAAAAATCACACCACATAAAATAACAATACTCATGGGACTATTGTTATCGCCTTCGGTATTTGCAACGGATGTTAATGTCGATTTTACCGCTACCGTGAAAGCAACAACCTGTAATATTACACTTACCGGAACTAATGTCACTGATAATGGAAATGATAAGTACACCTTAGTTATTCCCTCGATGGGAATGGATAAAATAGCCAATAAAACAGCACAATCTGAAGCCAACTTTAAATTGGTAGCCAATGGATGCAGCAGTGGAATTAGCTGGATTGATACAACCCTGACAGGAAATCAATCAGGAAGTTCACCCGCGCTAATTATCCCCCTGGCCAGTGATACAACCTCCACTACAAGCTATATCGGAATGGGATTTAAAAGGAAAGCGACCTCAGGCGATACATTTCTGAAACCCAATAGCACAGAATACATACGCTGGAGTGCATCAGAAATTAGCACCGATGGACTTGAGATGACTGTCGCACTGCGTGAAACAAGTGTAGGGCAAGGTGTTCCAGGCAAGTTTCGCGCACTGGCAACTTTTAACTTCAGCTATCAATAACAAGGATGACAATGATGATATTAAAAAAATTATGTTATGGATTATCGGGTAGTCTATTTCTGGCTTCATCACTGTTTACCATTCCTTCGCATGCAGCCACTGACAGTATTGGCCTGACTGTTACTACTGACGTAGAAATGGGTACCTGTACATCAACGTTGACTGATGACGGTACAACTAAAATTTCCACCATCAATTTCGGTGATGTATATATTTCTGAAATTAATGCCAAAACTAAAATTAAAACCTTCAAATTACAGTTCAAAGACTGTGCGGGGATTCCCGGGAAAAAGGCAAAAATAAAATTGACTACACGAGCATTATGTGAAGGTAATTCTAATAATGGTCCTGGATTTGCTAACGCATCAACGGCAACAGCAAAAGCAGCGGCGGTCGCCGTTGAGGTCTGGAGCACATCTACGCCAGGTAAGAACGGCGCTAAACAATTCAGTTGTGTCACCCCCGCAACAGAAGAAGTCAGTATTGCTAATGCAACGGGCAGCAATGTTGTCGATTACCCAATGAGTGCGGTGTTGGTGGTCGCAAAAGATAAAACTGTCACAAATGTCACTGCGGGTGATTTCACTGCCCCGGCAACATTCACCGTGACTTATAACTAACAGGCAGACTGATTCAGGAACTAAATATGCGTCCCACTCAACGTAATCTGATGAAAAAATCAATTCTGCTTCTGTCGTTGCTATTCAGCGCCACTTCCCCTGTGGTTGCAGGACAGGATGTTGACATTGTTGCAAATATAAAAAATAACACCTGCCAAAGTGGAATCAGCAACAACGGAAATATTGATTTAGGTGTCGTTGGCGTGGGCGATTTTACCGGAAACATTTCAGCCGAAAATTATCACCCCGGTGGAAAAGAATTCACTATTACAGTACAGGACTGCACACTTCAGGGCACAGGGAATGTGTTAAATCAGTTACATATTAATTTTCGCGCACTTAGTGGCGTAATGGCGACAGGTTCCAGTCAAATATTCGCTAATGAAGACAACGCCGGGGCTAAAAATGTTGGGGTAGTTATATTTTCTATTCAGGACCCGGCAAATACCTTCAACGTTCTTAGTGCCACTGGTAGCTCACGTTCCGTTTATCCGGTCATGTCATCAGCACTAAACAATTCATCCTGGAAATTTAGCACCCGAATGCAAAAAATCGATCCAGCGCTGAATGTCACCTCTGGCCCACTGATAAGCCATGTGTTAGTGGATATTTACTACGAATAACAGACAAAGTGCTACAAGTATTATCTTGCAGCATGACAATGGAGTAAAAATGAAGACATTCTTCAGATACTTTCTTTTTTTAGCACTATGCTCTTGTTGTTATACAGCAAGTGCCGGCACCGATGATAACGTCAGCTATCTTGTTGGGAATGATTACGGAGTGGGTCCGGGAGACCAAAAGTGGAGAGAAACAGGCCCCAGTGCAGACATTACTGTCAAATTCAGGTATTCAACAAGCACAAATAACTTAGTTTTTTATAAACCAACCCAACTCGGACCAACAGGTGTGTCATTATACTGGTCTCAGTTAAATAGCGCTTCAGGTGGAGGTTACCTTTACTGCAACAGAAGTAACACTGCAAGCGGTGAGCCTATGGCAATTGAAAATCAAATGGTTGATTCGGGTAAACGTTATGGCGGGCATAAACTATTTGAAACATCTGTCCCAGGCCTGTATTATACATTAAAGATATCAAACATTTGGTCATCATACACCACAACCAATATCAGTTCATCAGGTATGTATATCGGCGATTCTCCAACTCAATATTTTCGGTGGATCCCCGAAAGTGAAGCCACTCTATATTGGTCTTGTAACAATGCAAACTCATCTAATAAATACTGGGCCGTAGGTGGAGTTTGGCAGTCGCTCACGGTGGAATTTTATACCGATACCAACTTTGACCCCACAAAGACAAACAAGGTAACATTATCTAAGCCGGGTGGTTATCTCTACTCATTCAAAGGATATGGTCTTGGTGGCGGTATCAACGGGCACAGCTATTTCCTTAAAATAGATTTTGACCTGGATAATATGACGTTATCCAACCCAACGTGTTTTACTGCTGCACTTACTGGCCCATCGGTAAGTGGTTCAACGGTTAAAATGGGTGATTATAGCCCTGCACAAATAAAAAATGGCGCAACAGCGGTTCCTTTTGATATCACGCTACAGAACTGTATTCGTGTTCGCAATATAGAAACAAAACTCAAGTCAAACAAGGTGGGTAGTGTAAGCAAAGAACTTCTGGCTAACACACTCACAGGAAATGACGCAGCAAAAGGCGTTGGCGTACTGATTGAAGGTTTAAAAAACACTAAAAGTGCACAAATGGTACTGAAACCAAATGATTCAACGTCTGTTTATAAAGATTACGAAACAGAAGATGACACTACCGGAGGAATTTACCCGGATAAAGGAAACGGTACCTCACAACCTCTTCATTTCCAGGCTACATTAAAACAAGACGGTAATATTGCTATAGAACCGGGGGATTTTAAAGCCACCAGCACTTTTCAGGTTACCTACCCCTGATAACACTATCGCACCGCCAGACAACGGCGGTGCGATACGGATAAATCATTGCCCCCACCAATGTGACTGATAAAATGCGAGACAGCACAACATCATTTATCAGGATACGCTATGAAACCAACCACGATTGCTTCATTGCAGAAATGCAAGCAGGATAAAAAGCGTTTTGCGACCATCACCGCTTACGACTACAGCTTCGCTAAACTGTTTGCCGAAGAAGGACTTAACGTCATGCTGGTAGGCGATTCACTGGGCATGACGGTTCAGGGGCATGACTCCACGCTACCGGTTACCGTTGCTGATATCGCCTATCACACCGCCGCTGTGCGCCGCGGTGCGCCAAACTGCCTTCTGTTAGCAGACCTGCCATTTATGGCGTATGCCACGCCGGAACAAGCCTTTGAAAACGCCGCAACGGTAATGCGTGCCGGAGCCAACATGGTCAAAATTGAAGGCGGTGAGTGGCTGGTGGAAACCGTACAAATGCTGACCGAACGTGCCGTTCCAGTTTGTGGTCATTTAGGCCTAACCCCACAGTCAGTGAATATTTTCGGTGGCTACAAAGTCCAGGGGCGCGGCGATGAAGCGGGCGATCGACTGCTCAGCGATGCATTGGCATTAGAAGCTGCTGGGGCACAACTGCTGGTACTGGAGTGCGTGCCGGTTGAACTGGCAAAACGCATTACCGAAGCACTGGCAATCCCGGTTATCGGTATTGGCGCAGGCAACGTCACTGACGGGCAAATTCTCGTGATGCACGACGCGTTCGGCATTACCGGCGGTCATATTCCTAAATTCGCCAAAAATTTCCTCGCCGAAACGGGCGACATCCGCGCGGCTGTGCGGCAGTATATGGCTGAAGTGGAGTCCGGCGTTTACCCGGGCGAAGAACACAGTTTCCATTAAGGAGTGACGTTGTGTTAATTATCGAAACCCTGCCGCTGCTGCGTCAGCAAATCCGCCGCCTGCGTATGGAAGGTAAGCGCGTGGCGCTGGTGCCCACCATGGGTAACCTGCACGACGGCCATATGAAGCTGGTCGACGAAGCCAAAGCCCGCGCCGATGTGGTCGTCGTCAGTATTTTCGTTAACCCAATGCAGTTTGACCGCCCGGAAGATCTGGCACGTTATCCACGGACCTTGCAAGAGGACTGCGAAAAGCTGAACAAACGTAAAGTGGATTTAGTTTTCGCGCCTTCGGTAAAAGAGATCTACCCGAACGGTACTGAAACCCACACCTATGTTGATGTTCCCGGTCTTTCCACCATGCTGGAAGGTGCCAGCCGTCCGGGACATTTTCGCGGCGTTTCGACTATTGTCAGCAAGCTGTTCAACCTGGTCCAGCCAGATATCGCTTGCTTCGGTGAAAAAGATTTTCAGCAACTGGCACTGATCCGCAAAATGGTTGCCGATATGGGCTTTGATATTGAGATTGTCGGCGTGCCGATTATGCGCGCCAAAGACGGTCTGGCGCTGAGTTCCCGTAACGGTTATCTGACGGCGGAACAACGCAAAATTGCGCCCGGTCTGTACAAGGTTTTAAGTTCGATTGCCGATAAATTACAGGCTGGTGAACGGGATCTCGATGAAATTATTGCTATTGCCGGGCAAGAACTGAATGAAAAAGGCTTCCGCGCCGATGATATTCAGATTCGCGATGCCGACACATTGCTGGAAGTCTCTGAAAACAGCAAACGTGCAGTGATTCTGGTAGCCGCCTGGCTTGGCGATGCCCGCCTGATCGACAACAAAATGGTCGAACTGGCGTAATACTTAACTGGCGCTACGGCTGATGGCGCCAGTTATTCATTGCCACGTCATCTGTAAGCAATTATTCATATCGTAGACAACTTAGTTAGAGTTAATTAGCTTATCAATCTCTGCAAGAGATAAAGCTGTCACCTCTGCAACGTCTTCCCGAGACATCCCTTTATTCAGAAAACGTTGGGCGAATTCCTGACTTACCTCCTGTCTAACCGCCTGCCTTCCCTTCTCTTCAAACCACTGCGCCAACGTCTGCCTGGTTTCTCTCCGTGTCTTTATTTCCATATGTTCCCTTAATTATCTGGTCAGTTAACAATAACAATTATCTGGCTAAAACTGATAATGCAGATAACTTAGTTAATCAGTTTATCAATCTCAGCAAGAGGTAAATTTGCCATCTCTGCAACGTCTTCCCGAGGCATTCCTTTACTTAGAAGACGCAGGGCGAATTCCTGACTTACTTCCTGTCTTCCCTGCTGAATCCCCTTCTCAATCCCTTTCTCCATTCCCTTCTCAATTCCCTTCTCAATTCCCTTCTCAATTCCCTTCTCAATTCCCTTCTCTTCAAACCACTGCGCCAGCGTCATCATAGACTTCCCTCCCGTTTCCCTGTCTCTCAGCACACCATAAAACAAATCCGCTTGTTCAGTATGACCGCGTTGCAGCATATAGTTTTGCATGGCAACTAACTGACTTCCGCTAGTGTACCCTTCGTCAATCAGCGTGACCAGTTGCTCCAGCAATAACATTAAGTCGCGCTGGCGAATATGTTTTTGCAGCAGTTCGAGAATCGCAATCCGCCGATGTTGCATGATTTCGTCATCCGGTGTGATAGTGATATCCACCAGCGGGAAAGGACTGTTATAGACGCGTCGCGCCAGTTCCGGTGAGTAAAACATATCAAACCAGCACATTGATAGCGGATAAGGTGTGGCCTCGCCCTGATAAAACAGAATTGGCACCACCAGCGGCAGCTTATCGTGGTCAGCCTCCAGATGCCGGTGCATGGCAGCAATAGAATAACGCATCATGCGAAAGGCCATTTTCTTATCCGGCTTGCTTTGATGTTCAATCACAACATGCAAATAACCGGGGTTGCCCTGCATTTGCACGGAATAAAGCACGTCAGTGCTGTGCCCTTTCAGGCTTTCTTCAATAAAACTCCCCGACTCAAGATGCAGCGTGTCGAGGTCACACAGTTCGCGTAGCTCCGCTGGCAAATGGATATCCAGAAAGTCGCGAGCCGTTTCCGCATGCATTAAAAATTGTTTAAACACCGCATCATGCGGTGTGGTACTCGGTGCATCCATCTTCCCTGCCTTCCGTGTGGTCTTGCGTGAAGGCAGTATCCAGTCATGGTGTGCCGTCGTCAGCCGCCTCTTTAGTGTTTACCGAGCAGCGTTCAGATAAATTTCAATTGGTTACAGGCGTTACATGGCACGCTTCGGCACGGTACGCAAACTGCTGCTGCAAATGCCGTCAGATGAGTAGACACTAAACAAAAATCGGGCAATACTGCGTGAGAATTTCCTCAAAGCAGGCATCGCCTGCTTCGTTAACGACAGGGTAGAAAGGTAGAAGTTATGATTCGCACGATGCTGCAGGGCAAACTCCACCGCGTGAAAGTGACTCATGCGGACCTGCACTATGAAGGTTCTTGCGCCATTGATCAGGATTTTCTTGACGCAGCCGGTATTCTCGAAAACGAAGCCATTGATATCTGGAATGTCACCAACGGCAAGCGTTTCTCCACCTATGCCATCGCGGCAGAACGCGGTTCGAGAATTATTTCTGTTAACGGTGCGGCGGCCCACTGCGCCAGCGTCGGCGATATTGTCATCATCGCCAGCTTCGTTACCATGCCAGATGAAGAAGCTCGCACCTGGCGACCCAACGTCGCCTATTTTGAAGGCGACAACGAAATGAAACGTACCGCGAAAGCGATTCCGGTACAGGTTGCCTGATTGTTATCCCTGCGGCTGGTTACTCACCAGCCGCGACATCGTCTCCAGCGAATCCGTTCTTAAGATATAAAGTCGTTTTAGTAACAACGGATTATCCCCCGGTTTTACTTTGCCTTTCATGGTCGTCACCGCCAGGTGAAATCCGGCTTCTTTTGCTGCCTTCACGGCTTTGTCATTAAATCCGCCAAATGGATAAGAAAGATACAAAACATGTGGATTAAATTGCGCCAGAGCGCGGCGTGAACGTGCAAAATCAAACAGAATATTGTGCTCACTACGGCTCAGCAATATAGGCCGCCGATAACCATCTATCCGATGCAAAAAATGAGTATGTGACTGGAAATCAAATACATCGCGAATTTCGTTAAGTTCAGAAACGCTCATAAATTGCAGCGATTTTGGGTTCCATTTCTGCGGGTGACGTTTGATGCGCGAGGTAACAATAAACGCCGTCGCCTTCATACCATATTGTTTCAACACAGGATACGCATAGCGGCTCACCGACTTGAGGCCATCATCAAAGGTAATTACCACCGCTCGCGCAGGGAGATTGATCTTATTCTTCACGTAACCTTCCAGCTGCGCCATGCTCAGTGTCGCGTATCCCCTGTCGCGCAGCCAGGCCATCTGGTTATTGAAAGCGCGTACCGAGGTGGTCGTCGAAGTATGGCGAAAACGGGTGTTTTCTTCGTCGCGCAAAATATGGTGATAGGTTAGCACCGGCAAGCCATTATCGGGTTGGGCATCCAGCGCGCTGATATAGGCCAGTCGATCGCCAATGCGGATCTGATACCAGGTTTGATTTAACCTGTCTTTCAGTTTATGCAAAATCGGGTAGCGCAAATTGTCCGCCAGTACTCCAAATGGCGCACTGCCCACACTCGGCGCGTTATAAACCGGCGTATCTTTCCAGGTTATTAAGTTCTGATTACTCAGCGGCTTGTTGAGGTCACCTAAACCATCTTCAACTTTTTGTCGCCCCTGAACCGGCTCGAGATGGCCTTTATCGATAAACCCTTTACCAAAGCCAAAATTAAATACGTAATAACTTGCGGCAGTGGGCTCCACGGCAATGATTTGTCCGGCCCGAATATTCCCCACCGTCACCATCTTGTCACCAATTTGCGCCCAGACCGCGGCATTTTCGATGGTTTGCATATAATGGGCAGGTAATGCGGCACTGACGCTTGCGGTAAACAGCATCAGCAGGAGAATAACAGCTTGTTTGTACATGAAAAAATAACCGAGGGTGAAACAACGCTTTTATTGTAGCAAAAGCGTCATCAGAATCGCGGGTTAATACTCATACAAATTATGTTTGAGGACGAAAGGCGGATTTTTTTGTTGTTGGTGCCAAAGACTACTCACCTCCGGCGCACCCAGTTCGACAATATGCTCGCGAAACGCTGAACTGGTCATGGTTTCACGGCAAGCCATCATCTGTTCAATTAACGGTAACGTGACACCAGAAATCACTTCGCAACGGGAGTGTTTGTGGCTTAATAATGAAGCCACGCGGTACGGTGGCGCTCCGGCTATATCGGTTAAAAAGATAACGCCCTCACCAGAGTCCGTTTCATGCAAGGCATCGCACATCATGCGGCTGAGCATATTAGAGGTTAATCCGCGCCAGAAATTCACGGCCCGGCACTGAAGAAGTGCCCCATGTTTTTTCTCCAGCGCATCCAGTATCTCTTGCGCCCGGTCATCGTGACAGGTAATTACCCAACCTAACATCGCCTTCCTCCTTAGCCGAAAATCAGTCTACCCTGACCATTGTTGATAAAGGGTGATAGCCGTCAAAACTCCTCTCCCCCAAATCCAGAGGAGAGGAAATAGCCTTAGCTACGCAAACCACGTCCACGTTGGATCAGCGACCAACAGATCAAATAAAACGCCACAATAAAGACCACCAGTACGCCAAAGGTAGTGACCAGCGGAACATCATTGATACCGAGGAAGCCGTAGCGGAAACCACTGATCATATAAACGATTGGGTTCAGGTGCGACAGCCCTTGCCAGAACGGCGGCAACAAAGTCAGGGAGTAAAACACCCCGCCCAAATACGTGAGTGGCGTTAACACAAAGGTTGGCACCAGGCTGATGTCATCGAACGTTTTGGCAAACACGCCGTTCAGCAAACCCGCAAGGGAGAATAGCACCGCAGTGAGCACCAGGGTTAAGGCAACGAATACCCACGAATGCACCTGAAACGGCACAAAAAACAGTGAAATTGCCGTCACCAAAATACCAACAAACAGACCACGCGCCACGCCACCACCGACATATCCGGCAATAATGACATGAGTCGGAACCGGCGCTACCAGCAGCTCTTCAATATTACGCTGGAACTTGGCACCAAAAAATGATGACGCGACGTTAGCGTAGGCGTTGGTGATCACCGACATCATGATCAGCCCCGGTACGATGAACTGCATGTAGCTGAAGCCATGCATATCGCCAATACGCGAACCAATCAGGTTACCGAAGATAATAAAGTAAAGGGTCATGGTGATGACTGGCGGCACCAGCGTCTGCACCCAGATACGCATAAAGCGATGGATCTCTTTCGCCCAGATGCTTTTTAGCGCCACCCAGTAAAGATGCATCATGTGCGATCTCCTTGTTTTTCATTAACCAGTGAAACAAACAGCTCTTCCAGACGGTTAGCTTTGTTACGCATACTTAATACCTGAATGCCCTGCTCACTTAACTGCGTAAATACGCTGTTGATGCCCTGCTCACGCAGCACTTCAACTTCCAGCGTGGCGGTATCTACCAGTCGATACTGATAGCCATCGAGCTTCGGTAACGGACTTTTCGGTGCGAGATCGAGAATAAAGGTTTCTGATTTCAGCTTCGCCAGCAGCGCCTTCATCGAAGTATTTTCCACCAACTCACCGTGTTGAATAATGCCGATATTGCGGCACAGCATTTCTGCTTCTTCCAGGTAGTGTGTGGTGAGAATGATGGTGGTGCCTTTGTCGTTTAAATCCTTCAAAAAGCCCCACATTGAGCGGCGAAGTTCAATATCCACGCCTGCGGTCGGTTCGTCGAGAATCAGTAGTTTAGGTTCATGCATTAACGCACGGGCAATCATTAAACGGCGCTTCATCCCGCCAGATAACATACGCGCACGTTCGTTGCGTTTTCCCCATAGATCGAGTTGTTTAAGATACTTTTCGCTGCGAATGTACGCTTCTTTGCGCTCCACACCGTAGTACCCTGCCTGATTCACCACAATTTGCTGCACGGTTTCAAACGGGTTGAAGTTAAATTCCTGTGGCACCAGACCCAACTGACGTTTAGCGTTTACGACATCTTTCTCGAGATCGTAACCAAATACGCTGACCCGCCCGGAGGTTTTATTTACCAGAGAGCTGATAATACCGATAGTGGTCGATTTTCCGGCCCCGTTCGGCCCGAGAAGCGCATAAAAATCACCCGCTTCGACCTGCAAATCGATTCCACGAAGCGCCTGAACGCCGCCTGGATAGGTTTTTTTAAGCTGTTGAAGTTCCAGTGCAATGGTCATAAATTTTTACTTACCTTACGTTCTTACACTTTATCTGTGGTTTAAATCGTCCCGGAGTTGCCCTATATTAGCCAAACGTAATTATTTGGTTACAGGTCGTTAACCTCCATGAAAGACATAGATACACTCATCAGCAACAATGCACTATGGTCAAAAATGCTGGTGGAAGAGGATCCCGGGTTTTTTGAGAAACTGGCACAAGCGCAAAAACCGCGCTTTCTATGGATTGGATGTTCCGACAGTCGCGTTCCTGCAGAACGTTTAACCGGTCTTGAGCCGGGCGAACTCTTTGTTCACCGTAATGTTGCTAACCTGGTCATTCACACCGACCTGAACTGCCTTTCCGTGGTTCAGTATGCAGTGGATGTACTCGAAGTTGAACACATTATTATCTGTGGCCACTACGGTTGCGGCGGCGTACAAGCCGCAGTTGAAAACCCGGAACTGGGGCTTATCAACAACTGGCTGCTGCATATCCGCGATATCTGGTTCAAACATAGCTCATTGCTCGGCGAAATGCCGCAAGAGCGCCGTCTGGATACCTTGTGTGAACTGAACGTCATGGAACAGGTGTATAACCTGGGCCACTCCACCATTATGCAATCAGCGTGGAAACGCGGGCAGAAAGTTACCATTCACGGCTGGGCCTACGGCATTCACGACGGCTTGCTGCGTGATCTGGATGTCACAGCGACTAACCGCGAAACCCTTGAGCAACGTTACCGTCACGGGATCTCCAACCTCAAGCTGAAGCACATCAATCACAAATAAATTCGCCATGCCGGATGCAACACATCCGGCAACTTCACACTTACTCGTCCAGCAGAATCACTTTGCCGATATACGGCAGATGACGGTAACGCTGTGCGTAATCAATGCCGTAACCCACCACAAACTCATCCGGGATCGAGAAACCGATAAATTCTACCGGGACGTTCACTTCACGACGGGACGGTTTATCCAGCAGCGTACAAATCGCCAACGACTTCGGTTCGCGCAGGCTTAAGATCTCACGCACTTTCGACAGTGTATTCCCCGAGTCGATGATATCTTCAACAATCAGCACGTCCTTGCCACGGATATCTTCATCCAGATCTTTGAGGATTTTCACATCACGGGTGGTGGACATGCCGCTACCGTAGCTGGAGGCGGTCATAAAGTCGACTTCATGAGATACCTGAACTTCACGGCACAGGTCCGCCATAAACATAAATGAGCCACGCAGCAGACCCACCAGCACCATATCGCTGCCGCTGTCTTTGTAACGCTCAGTAATCTGACGACCCAGTTCGGCGATACGCGCTTTAATCTCCGCTTCGGGGATCATTACTTCTACAGTATGTTTCATATCTATAACCATATGATTTAAAAACAAATCACTTCGCACGGGCAGGTTTCAGCACCGCAACAAAGCGCAAGACACGCAGTATACCAGTAAAACTATTCATTCGCGGAATCTGTTAATAAAGCTCGAATTGTGATGACGATCACACATGTTAAAACCTATAATTAATTGCTACTAAAATATTAATGAATTGAAATGGTGTCTCTTTATGGCAATTAACAATACCGGCTCGCGGCGATTACTCGTCACGCTAACAGCCCTTTTTGCAGCGCTTTGCGGGCTGTATCTACTCATTGGCGGAGGCTGGCTGGTCGCGATTGGCGGCTCCTGGTACTACCCTATCGCTGGCCTTGTGATGCTCGGCGTCGCCTGGATGCTGTGGCGCAGTAAACGCGCCGCGCTTTGGCTGTACGCAGCCCTGCTGCTCGGCACTATGATTTGGGGCGTCTGGGAAGTTGGTTTCGACTTCTGGGCGCTGACTCCGCGCAGCGACATTCTGGTCTTCTTCGGCATCTGGCTGATCCTGCCGTTTGTCTGGCGTCGCCTGGTCATTCCTGCCAGCGGCGCAGTTGCCGCACTGGTGGTCGCACTGCTGATTAGCGGTGGTATCCTGACCTGGGCCGGATTTAACGATCCGCAGGAAATCAGCGGCACCTTAAGCGCCGATACCACGCCAGCAGAAGCCATCTCCCCCGTTGCCGATCAGGACTGGCCTGCCTATGGTCGCAATCAGGAAGGTCAACGCTTTTCACCACTGAAGCAAATTAACGCTGATAACGTCCACAAGCTGAAAGAAGCCTGGGTGTTCCGTACTGGCGATGTGAAGCAGCCGAACGATCCGGGCGAAATCACCAATGAAGTGACGCCAATTAAAGTGGGCGACACCCTTTACCTGTGTACCGCGCATCAACGTCTGTTTGCGCTGGATGCCGCCAGCGGTAAAGAGAAATGGCATTACGATCCTGAGCTGAAAACCAACGAGTCCTTCCAGCATGTAACCTGCCGTGGCGTCTCTTATCATGAAGCCAAAGCAGAAACTGCTTCGCCGGAAGTGATGGCGGATTGCCCGCGTCGTATCATTCTTCCGGTCAATGATGGTCGTCTGATTGCAATTAACGCTGAAAACGGCAAGCTGTGCGAAACCTTCGCCAATAAAGGCGTGCTCAATCTGCAAAGCAATATGCCGGACACCAAACCGGGTCTGTATGAACCGACTTCGCCGCCGATTATCACCGATAAAACCATCGTGATGGCCGGTTCAGTCACCGACAACTTCTCAACCCGCGAAACGTCTGGCGTGATCCGTGGTTTTGATGTCAACACCGGGGAGCTGCTGTGGGCTTTTGATCCGGGCGCGAAAGATCCGAATGCGATCCCGTCTGACGAACACACCTTTACCTTTAACTCACCAAACTCGTGGGCACCAGCGGCCTATGACGCGAAGCTGGATCTGGTCTATCTGCCGATGGGCGTCACCACGCCAGATATCTGGGGTGGTAACCGCACACCGGAACAGGAACGTTATGCCAGCTCGATTCTGGCGCTGAATGCCACTACCGGGAAACTGGCGTGGAGCTATCAGACCGTTCACCACGACCTGTGGGATATGGATCTTCCGGCACAGCCGACGCTGGCGGACATCACCGTTAATGGTCAGAAAGTGCCGGTTATTTACGCTCCGGCGAAAACCGGCAACATTTTTGTGCTCGATCGTCGTAATGGTGAACTGGTGGTTCCTGCCCCGGAAAAACCGGTTCCCCAAGGTGCTGCTAAAGGCGATTACGTGACCCCTACTCAACCCTTCTCGGAACTGAGCTTCCGTCCGACGAAAGATTTGAGCGGTGCGGATATGTGGGGAGCCACCATGTTTGACCAGTTGGTGTGCCGCGTGATGTTCCACCAGATGCGCTATGAAGGCATTTTCACGCCGCCATCTGAACAGGGTACGCTGGTCTTCCCGGGTAACCTGGGGATGTTCGAATGGGGCGGGATTTCCGTTGATCCGAATCGTGAAGTGGCGATTGCCAACCCAATGGCACTGCCGTTTGTTTCGAAACTGATCCCACGCGGTCCTGGTAACCCGATGGAACAGCCGAAAGATGCCAAAGGCACGGGTACGGAATCCGGCATCCAGCCGCAGTACGGTGTACCGTATGGCGTCACGCTCAACCCGTTCCTCTCACCGTTTGGTCTGCCATGTAAACAGCCAGCATGGGGCTATATCTCGGCATTGGATCTGAAAACCAATGAAGTGGTGTGGAAGAAACGTATTGGTACGCCGCAGGACAGTATGCCATTCCCGATGCCTGTACCGGTGCCGTTCAATATGGGTATGCCGATGCTTGGCGGGCCAATCTCCACGGCGGGTAACGTGCTGTTTATCGCCGCTACGGCAGATAACTACCTGCGCGCTTACAACATGAGCAACGGTGAAAAACTGTGGCAGGGTCGTTTACCAGCGGGTGGTCAGGCTACGCCAATGACCTATGAAGTGAATGGCAAGCAGTATGTGGTGATCTCCGCAGGCGGTCACGGTTCATTTGGTACGAAGATGGGCGACTATATTGTGGCTTATGCGCTGCCGGATGATGTGAAGTAAGGCTTGCTCAGATTGCTGACAACGTGCGATTTGTTCATGCCCGGAGAGATCCGGGCATATTTCCGAATACGGTCTTTTTATACCGTAAACCCTAACATCATCCCCGTATCTTCATGCTCCAGCAGATGGCAGTGCGCCATATAAGCATGTTCTTTCGGTGCATCGTGATTAAACTTCACCAGCACTTCGCTGACATTACCTTCTACCTTAACGGTATCTTTCCAGCCTGCGCGATGCGTCGCTGGCGGTTTGCCATTTTCTGACAAGATACGGAACTGCGTACCGTGGATATGGAACGGATGCAGCATCATGTCGCCCACGCCAGAGATAACCCAACGTTCGTACTGCCCTTTCGCCGCCGCAAACATCGGCTTATTCATATCAAACGCCTGACCGTTGATTTTGTTGGCATGGTGGAAATCGAACTTCCCGCTGTGGTTCATATGATTCATATTGCCGTGCCCCATATGGCCCATCATCTGGCTGTGATCCATCCCGGCCATCGCCTGATCGCCATATTTCTCCATCAGCATCTGCATCCCCATCATATCGAGCATTGGGTCCATAGAAAGTTGCAGCTTGCGTACCGTCAGCCCTTCCAGCGAAGGTAACGCAGGCAGGCTACTTAATGTGTCTGGCAAAGCACCAGAGGCACTAATGGCAATCGGCTGAATCCGCATTACCGGATGCGGCTTGTCAAACGGCGCAATCGCCATCCCCATCTGGCTGACCGGCAGCGTCACCAGGTCAAAGGGTTTGTTGTCGTTAACCTCCACCAGCACTTCAAAACGCTCGCCCATCAGCACTGGCAGCTCGTTCACCTTCACCGGTTCAGGTAGCAGACCGCCGTCGCTGGCAATCACATAAAGCGGGCGATTGTCGCTGGTGGCGAAATTGAGCGAGCGGGCATTACAGCCATTGAGCAAACGCAGGCGCAGCCAGCCACGCGGGGCAGCGTGTTGCGGGTAGATTGCACCGTTGGTCAGCAACGTATCGCCAAACCAACCCACAGCGGCGGTCATCACATCCAGTTGATAATCAATCTGCCCGTCAGCGTTAAATTTTTTATCCTGAACAATCACCGGGACATCATCAATACCCCACTGTTTTGGCAGCATTAATTTCAGGATCTCGTCATCTTCAATCACAACCAAACCAGCCAGCCCCATCGCCACCTGTCGCCCGGTCTTGCCATGTTGATGTGGATGGAACCAGCAGGTAGCGGCAGGTTGATCAACGTTCAACGTCACCGAGCGCTTGCCACCTGACGGAATAATTCCCTGCGGGCCGCCGTCCACTTCACCCGGTACTTCCAGCCCGTGCCAGTGCAACGTCGTCTCTTCCGTCAGTTGGTTGTAGATATCAACCGTTACCGCTTTGCCACGCTGTAATTTCACCGCCGGCCCCAGCAGATTGCCGTTATAGCCCCAGGTAGTTGCGGTTTTCCCGCCAAAGGTGGACTGACCTGCGCCAATAGTTAACTGAATGCGATTACGGGCATCGGTCGTGAGCAAATCAGGGATCGGTAACGTTGGGCGTTCCGCCGCAAATACTGCGCGGCTCCACAGCGGCAAGGCTGAAGCCACACCCAGCGCGACGGAATATTTCAAGAAATCACGACGTTGCATAGTTATTTCCTTATTCTTAAGCAGGCGAAACAAAATCAAACGTTGAGCATAGTCCTTCCCCTTACGGGAAGGTCAAGCCGCAGACACAATTTAATCGACAATAATGGTCGTCGCCTCGCTCGCAGTGTGCTAACGTTTATCTTCTTTAAGCCCCTGGTAGAAGCAATGAAGACGTTTTTCAGAACAGTGTTATTCGGCAGCCTGATGGCCGTTTGCGCAAACAGTTACGCGCTCAGCGAGTCTGAAGCCGAAGATATGGCCGATTTAACGGCAGTTTTTGTTTTTCTGAAGAACGATTGTGGTTACCAGAACTTACCTAACGGGCAAATTCGTCGCGCGCTGGTCTTTTTCGCCCAGCAAAACCAGTGGGATCTCAGTAATTACGACACCTTCGACATGAAAGCCCTCGGTGAAGACAGCTACCGCGATCTCAGCGGCATTGGCATTCCCGTCGCTAAAAAGTGCAAAGCCCTGGCCCGCGATTCCTTAAGCCTGCTTGCCTACGTCAAATAATCCCTGATACCTTTTTGTAGAAATATTGACCGTGCATCCGCGGTCAATGTTAGCTATTATGTTGCGCCATTTTTTTACGGGTGTTAACAAAGGAGGTATCAACCCATGGCCGAAAAAAAACAGTGGCATGAAACGCTACACGACCAGTTTGGGCAGTACTTTGCGGTAGATAACGTTCTGTATCATGAAAAGACCGATCACCAGGATCTGATCATTTTTGAGAACGCCGCATTTGGTCGCGTAATGGCGCTGGATGGTGTAGTACAAACCACCGAGCGTGACGAGTTTATCTATCATGAGATGATGACCCATGTTCCGCTACTGGCCCACGGCCACGCGAAACATGTGCTGATTATCGGCGGCGGCGACGGTGCCATGCTGCGTGAAGTAACCCGACATAAAAACGTTGAGTCAATCACGATGGTGGAAATCGATGCGGGTGTCGTGTCGTTCTGCCGTCAGTATCTTCCCAACCATAACGCCGGTAGTTACGACGATCCGCGCTTTAAACTGGTGATCGACGATGGTGTCAATTTCGTTAATCAAACCAGCCAGACCTTTGATGTCATTATCTCCGACTGCACCGATCCTATCGGTCCCGGCGAAAGTCTGTTTACTTCTGCATTTTATGAAGGCTGCAAACGTTGCCTGAATCCTGGCGGTATCTTCGTCGCACAAAACGGCGTCTGCTTTTTACAGCAGGAAGAGGCCATCGACAGCCATCGCAAACTCAGCCATTACTTCAGCGATGTTGGCTTTTATCAGGCGGCGATCCCGACCTATTACGGCGGCATCATGACCTTTGCATGGGCGACAGATAACGACGCCTTACGCCATCTCTCAACCGAAATTATTCAGGCGCGTTTTCTCGCTTCTGGCCTGAAATGCCGTTATTACAATCCGGCAGTCCATACGGCAGCTTTTGCCTTACCCCAGTATCTGCAAGATGCACTGGCTTCACAGCCGTCCTAAGGAGAAGATAAGAAATTGAAAAAACTGAAACTGCATGGCTTTAATAATCTGACCAAAAGTCTGAGTTTTTGTATTTACGATATCTGCTACGCCAAAACTACCGAAGAGCGCGACGGTTATATTGCTTATATCGATGAACTCTATAATGCCAACCGTCTGACCGAAATCCTGTCAGAAACCTGTTCCATTATCGGGGCCAATATTCTTAACATCGCCCGCCAGGATTACGAGCCACAAGGTGCCAGCGTCACTATTCTGGTGAGTGAAGAACCGGTCGACCCGAAACTTATCGACAAAACAGAACACCCCGGCCCACTGCCAGAAACGGTCGTTGCCCATCTCGATAAAAGTCATATTTGCGTACATACCTACCCGGAAAGTCATCCTGAAGGCGGTTTATGTACCTTCCGCGCCGATATTGAAGTCTCTACCTGCGGCGTGATTTCTCCGCTGAAGGCGCTGAATTACCTGATCCACCAGCTTGAGTCCGATATTGTGACTATTGATTATCGCGTGCGCGGTTTTACCCGCGACATTAACGGTATGAAGCACTTTATCGACCATGAGATTAATTCGATTCAGAACTTTATGTCCGAAGATATGAAGGCGCTGTATGACATGGTGGATGTAAACGTCTATCAGGAGAATATCTTCCATACCAAGATGTTGCTTAAAGAGTTCGACCTTAAGCACTACATGTTCCACACCAAACCGGAAGATTTAACCGACAGCGAGCGCCAGGAAATTACCGCTGCGCTGTGGAAAGAAATGCGCGAGATTTATTACGGGCGCAATATGCCCGCTGTTTAACGTCTCAGGCGGAGCACGGAGGCTCCGCCTGATTTACTTACTTCTGCTGCACGAAATTACGGTAAGCCGCAACCACCTGAAGAAAATCCTCAACGCCGCACAGCGACAAGCTCTCTTCATCGTAGTAGTTCATCCCCTCTTCCATTTCATCGCCAGCGAATTCCAGTTGATTGGCGCGAACCATCACCTCTTCACCGTCCATCCACAGAGTGTATTCATGCCCTGCCCGCTGCCAGGATCGTTCGCTGCCTTTGAGCGTGCGCGCTGCGTCTTCCACTTCATCAAGCAAGGCCAGGTTTTCTTTCACCTCTTCATTAAACCAGTGCCCGACCACTTCATGCCCCATGGACATGCGCACCTTTACCACTCCGGTAATATCGCGCAGAAATTCGTAATCCATAGTGTGTTCCTCTGCTCCCGGCAATGCGCCGAAATCGCATTGCGCCATTGATGTAATTATCGCAGCCTTACCGGAGAAAAACAGCGGAACGGCGATGGTTTAGAAATAAAAAATGCCCGGGAATCTCATTCACCGGGCATTGTGTCGTTTATGCGCAGCGCGTGCGCTTACTTATTAAACCGCAGTCTGGAAAATCACCCCGTCCGCTTTTTCGGTGTACTGAGAAAGCTGGTCGAAGTTCAGATAACGGTAAGTATCAACGGCTGTTTTATCTACCTGCGCCACGTAGGTCTGGTACTCTTCCGGCGTCGGCAGTTTGCCAATCAGCGCCGCAACAGCAGCCAGTTCCGCAGAAGCCAGGAAGACATTCGCGCCAGTACCCAAACGGTTCGGGAAGTTACGGGTAGAGGTGGAAACCACCGTCGCACCGTCTGCTACACGCGCCTGGTTACCCATACACAGGGAACAGCCAGGGATCTCGATACGAGCACCACTCTTACCGAAGACGCTGTAGTAGCCTTCTTCGGTCAGCTGCGCAGCGTCCATACGCGTTGGCGGTGCCACCCACAGGCGGGTCGGCAACTGACCTTTGTGCGCATCCAGCAGTTTACCAGCGGCACGGAAGTGACCGATGTTAGTCATGCAAGAACCGATAAATACTTCGTCAATCTTCTCGCCCTGTACCGCAGACAGCGGACGTGCGTCGTCCGGGTCATTCGGTGCACAGAGGATTGGCTCTTTGATATCCGCCAGATCGATGTCGATCACTGCCGCGTATTCCGCATCTGCATCGGCTTCCAGCAGCTCAGGATTCGCCAGCCATTTTTCCATGCCCTGAATACGACGCTCCAGGGTACGACGATCGCCGTAACCTTCCGCGATCATCCACTTCAGCAGGACGATGTTAGAGTTCAGGTATTCAATGATCGGTTCTTTGTTCAGCTTGATGGTACAACCGGCAGCAGAACGCTCGGCAGACGCATCTGTCAGCTCAAATGCCTGCTCAACTTTCAGATCCGGCAGACCTTCAATTTCCAGAATGCGGCCAGAGAAGATGTTTTTCTTACCTTTCTTCTCAACGGTCAGCAGACCTTGTTTGATTGCATACAGCGGAATGGCGTGTACCAGATCGCGCAGGGTGATACCCGGCTGCATTTTGCCTTTGAAGCGTACCAGAACGGATTCCGGCATATCCAGCGGCATTACGCCTGTTGCGGCTGCAAATGCCACCAGACCAGAACCCGCCGGGAAAGAGATACCGATCGGGAAACGGGTATGGGAGTCACCACCGGTACCGACGGTATCCGGCAGCAGCATACGGTTCAGCCAGGAGTGAATGACGCCGTCCCCCGGACGCAGCGACACACCGCCACGGTTCATAATGAAGTCCGGCAGCGTGTGGTGCGTGTTCACGTCAACTGGCTTCGGATATGCCGCGGTGTGGCAGAAAGACTGCATCACCAGGTCAGCCGAGAAGCCCAGGCACGCCAGGTCTTTCAGTTCATCACGGGTCATCGGGCCGGTGGTGTCCTGGGAACCTACAGAAGTCATTTTCGGTTCACAGTACGCGCCCGGACGAATGCCTTTCACGCCACAGGCACGGCCTACCATTTTCTGCGCCAGCGAGAAGCCGCGATCGCTCTCAGCGACATCTTTCGCCTGACGGAACACATCGCTGTGCGGCAGGCCAAGTGCTTCACGCGCTTTGGTGGTCAGGCCACGCCCGATAATCAGCGGAATACGGCCGCCAGCACGCACTTCATCAATCAGCACGTCGGTTTTCAGTTCGAAGGTTGCCAGCAGTTCGCCGGTTTCGTGGTTACGCACTTCACCTTTGTACGGGTAAACGTCAATTACGTCGCCCATGTTCAGGTTAGAGACGTCGACTTCGATTGGCAGTGCACCCGCGTCTTCCATCGTGTTAAAAAAGATTGGTGCAATTTTACCGCCGAGGCACAAACCACCGCCGCGTTTGTTCGGCACATGTGGAATATCATCGCCCATAAACCACAGAACGGAGTTCGTGGCGGATTTACGCGATGAACCCGTACCCACAACGTCACCGACGTACGCCAGCGGGAAACCTTTCTGTTGCAGAGCTTCAATCTGTTTGATCGGGCCAACAACACCAGGCTGATCTGGCTCAATACCTTCACGGGCGTTTTTCAGCATCGCCAGCGCGTGCAGTGGGATATCCGGGCGTGACCACGCATCTGGTGCCGGAGAGAGGTCATCGGTGTTGGTTTCGCCAGTGACTTTGAAGACGGTAACGGTCAGTTTTTCAGCCAGCGCCGGGCGATTCAGGAACCATTCGGCATCCGCCCAGGACTGCATTACCTGCTTCGCATATTCGTTGCCTGCTTTGGCTTTCTCTTCTACGTCATAGAAGTTATCGAACATCAGCAGCGTGTGAGAAAGTGCTTTGGCAGCGATCGGTGCCAGTTTGGCATCATCCAGCGCGTCGATCAGCGGATGAATGTTGTAACCACCCTGCATAGTGCCCAGCAGTTCAATGGCTTTTTCCGGAGTCAGCAGCGGGGATTTAGCTTCGCCTTTGGCGACAGCAGCCAGGAAGCCTGCTTTGACATAGGCGGCTTCATCGACGCCAGGGGGAACACGGTTGGTTAACAGATCTAACAGGAATTCTTCTTCGCCCGCGGGCGGGTTTTTCAGCAGCTCTACAAGTGCGGCCATTTGGTTTGCATCCAGGGGTTTGGGCGCAATCCCCTCAGCGGCACGCTCAGCTACGTGCTTACGGTATTCTTCTAGCACGACGGTTCTCCTCGCTCTCATTGTCATAGTGCGGCAGGCGATTCTCTTCACGCTCCTGTGAGACAGCAGTTTGTAGGGTAAATGCCCAGTACCGCAACGGGCAGAATAGCAGGATTTTGACGATGTGTTAATCTGTTTACAAAAAAGCAACATAAAAAAGTGGCTGAATCGTTAAGGATGGTCTAGAGATTGTTTCCCTCCGTAAAAACTTCGTTAATTCGCATGGTGATAATCACCTTCCTCAACGAATCCCAAGATTAGTCAAAATTTAAACTACCGCCTCTTTATACTCGGATTCACAGCACCTGCGGGTGGCAGTTCGCCGACCATTGCGATTTCCTTGAGATCCGAATTATGAAAATGACTTTGCCGTTTAAACCCCATGTGCTGGCGCTAATTTGCAGTGCCGGGCTTTGTGCCGCCTCTGCCGGGCTATATATAAAAAGCCGCACAGTGGAAGCGCCTGTGGAAGCGCAATCGACACAACAGACTGCGCCTGACATCTCCGCAGTTACGCTTCCTGCAACGGTTTCCGTGCCTCCTGTAACACCTGCCGTCGTCAAATCCGCATTCAGCACTGCTCAAATAGATCAATGGGTTGCACCTGTCGCGCTATACCCCGACGCCCTACTTTCGCAGGTGCTGATGGCATCAACCTATCCGACAAACGTTGCGCAAGCAGTACAATGGTCGCACGATAACCCACTTAAACAAGGCGATGCTGCTATTCAGGCGGTATCTGACCAGCCGTGGGACGCCAGCGTTAAATCACTGGTGGCCTTTCCACAATTGATGGCATTGATGGGCGAAAACCCGCAATGGGTGCAAAACCTGGGCGATGCTTTTCTGGCGCAGCCGCAAGACGTGATGGACTCGGTACAGCGATTGCGGCAACTGGCGCAACAAACCGGCTCGCTGAAGTCATCAACGGAACAAAAGATCATCACGACAACGAAAAAAGTCGTACCGGTAAATCAGCCCGCCAACGCCCCTGCCACACAATCAAATACCGTTTCTACGTCCAGCCCCGTCGTCGCAGAACCTGCACCGACAGTAATAGCCATTGAGCCAGCCAATCCGGATGTGGTTTATATTCCGAACTACAACCCAAACGTGGTTTACGGCAGTTGGGCCAATACCGCTTATCCGCCAGTTTATCTGCCGCCGCCAGCCGGAGAACCGTTTGTTGACAGCTTTGTGCGCGGATTCGGCTATAGCATGGGCGTTGCTACCACATACGCACTATTCAGCAGCATCGACTGGGACGACGACGATCATGACCATCATCATCATGACGATCATGACCATCATCATCATGACGATGATGATTATCATCACCACGATGGCGGTCATCGTGACGGTAATGACTGGCAACACAACGGCGACAACATCAATATCGACGTCAACAATTTCAACCGTATCACCGGTGAGCATCTTACTGATAAGAATATGGCATGGCGGCACAATCCGAATTACCGCGATGGTATGCCTTATCATGATCAGGATATGGCAAAGCGGTTTCACCAAACCGATGTTAAAGGCGGAATGAGCGCCACGCCGCTACCTGCTCCAACACGCGACAGCCAGCGTCAGGCGGCAGCAAGCCAGTTTCAGCAACGAACACACGCCGCCCCCGTCATTACGCGAGATACCCAACGTCAGGCAGCGGCACAGCGGTTTAATGAAGCTGAACACTATGGGAGCTATGACGACTTCCGCGACTTCAGCCGTCGCCAGCCACTGACCCAGCAACAAAAGGACGCCGCTCGTCAGCGTTATCAGTCGGCTTCTCCTGAGCAGCGCCAGGCGGCTCGCGAGAAAATGCAGACTAACCCACAGAACCAGCAGCGAAGAGAGGCGGCACGTCAGCGTATTCAGTCCGCGTCGCCTGAGCAGCGCCAGGCGGTTCGCGAGAAAATGCAGACTAACCCGCAGAATCAACAGCAAAGAGATGCAGCACGTCAGCGTATCCAGTCTGCCTCGCCTGAGCAGCGTCAGGTTTTTCGAGAGAAAGTTCAGGAGAGCCGCCCGCAGCGTCTAAACGACAGTAACCATACTGCCCGATTGAATAATGAGCAACGGTCAGCGGTACGCGAACGGTTGTCTGAGCGTGGAGCAAGGAGACTGGAAAGGTAAATTGCAGGCGTAAAAAAGCGGCGTTGTTAGCCGCTTAAGACTGATGACAAACATCGAATCGCCCGATGCGCAAGCTTATCGGGCCTACACAAGCCATGCAATATATTGAATTTGCATGATTTTGTAGGTCGGATAAGGCGTTTACGCCGCATCCGGCATCAACCACGAGCACTTTATCAACAATCTGAAGCGGCCAGAATAGCCGCTTCTTAATTTGCCGGATGTTCCGGCAAACGAAAAATTACTTCTTCTTCGCTTTCGGGTTCGGCAGGTCGGTAATGCTACCTTCGAACACTTCTGCCGCCAGGCCCACAGACTCGTGCAGAGTCGGGTGCGCATGGATGGTCAGTGCGATGTCTTCAGCGTCACAACCCATTTCGATTGCCAGGCCGATTTCACCCAGCAGCTCACCACCGTTAGTACCGACAATTGCACCACCGATCACACGGTGAGATTCTTTGTCGAAAATCAGCTTGGTCATACCGTCTGCGCAGTCGGAAGCGATAGCACGACCAGAAGCAGCCCACGGGAAGGTGGCGGTTTCATAGCTGATGCCTTTCTCTTTCGCTTCTTTCTCAGTCAGACCTACCCATGCAACTTCTGGTTCGGTATAGGCGATGGACGGGATAACTTTCGGATCGAAGTAGTGTTTCTTACCGGCGATAACTTCAGCGGCAACGTGACCTTCGTGAACACCTTTGTGTGCCAGCATCGGCTGACCGACGATATCGCCGATAGCAAAGATGTGCGGTACGTTGGTACGCAGCTGTTTGTCAACGCGGATGAAACCACGGTCGTCAACTTCCACGCCAGCTTTGCCTGCGTCGAGGTTTTTACCGTTCGGCACACGACCAATCGCTACCAGCACGGCGTCGTAACGCTGCGGTTCAGCGGGTGCTTTTTTGCCTTCCATCGTCACATAAATGCCGTCTTCTTTCGCTTCAACGGCGGTAACTTTGGTTTCCAGCATCAGGTTGAATTTCTTGCTGATACGCTTGGTAAAGACTTTAACGATGTCTTTATCAGCTGCCGGGATGACCTGGTCGAACATTTCAACCACGTCAATCTGTGAACCCAGCGCGTGGTATACGGTGCCCATTTCCAGACCGATGATACCGCCACCCATTACCAGCAGGCGTTCTGGTACTTCTTTCAGTTCCAGCGCGTCAGTGGAGTCCCAGATACGCGGATCTTCATGCGGAATAAACGGCAGTTGAATCGGGCGAGAACCCGCTGCAATGATCGCGTTGTCGAAGTTGATCACGGTTTTACCGTTCTCACCTTCAACTTCCAGGGTGTTAGCCCCGGTAAATTTACCCAGACCGTTGACCACTTTGACTTTGCGGCCTTTCGCCATACCAGCCAGACCACCGGTCAGCTGATTGATTACTTTCTCTTTCCAGGTACGAATCTTGTCGATATCGGTTTTCGGTTCGCCGAAGACGATACCGTGTTCAGCCAGCGCTTTGGCTTCTTCGATAACTTTTGCTACGTGCAGCAGTGCTTTAGAAGGGATACAGCCGACGTTCAGGCAAACACCGCCAAGAGTGTTGTAACGTTCTACGATTACGGTTTCCAGACCTAAATCAGCGCAACGGAAGGCAGCGGAGTAACCTGCGGGGCCTGCCCCAAGTACCACGACCTGAGTTTTGATTTCAGTACTCATCATGACCTCTATATATTTATCTCCGGCGGGTCTGACGTTTTTTTTATGACGCCCATTATCCACCGGGTCGTTCTATCCGTCGGTATTTTACAAAATTGTTAACAACTTTTAAACAACAAACGGCAACCGATTTGTCTATTCGCTAATAATCTCAATACATTCATGAGATTACCAGAAAAAAGCCGGCCGTTGGGCCGGCTCTTTTATTTACATCACCAGACGGCGAATGTCAGACAGCGTGTTGTTAATGATGGTAATGAAACGGGCACCATCAGCACCGTCGATCACGCGGTGGTCGAAGGAGAGAGAAATCGGCAGCATCAGACGCGGCACGAACTCTTTACCATTCCACACCGGCTCCATCGCGGACTTGGAAACGCCGAGGATAGCCACTTCCGGCGCGTTCACAATCGGCGCGAAGTGGGTAGTACCCAGGCCGCCGATGCTGGAGATGGTGAAGCAACCGCCCTGCATTTCGCCCGCTGTCAGCTTACCGTCACGCGCTTTCTTAGAAATAGTCATCAGCTCGCGAGACAGCTCGATGATGCCTTTCTTGTTGACGTCTTTGAATACCGGGACAACCAGACCGTTCGGGGTATCCACCGCCACACCGATGTTGATGTATTTCTTCAGGGTCAGACGCTGACCGTCTTCCGACAGCGAACTGTTGAAGCGAGGCATCTGCTCAAGAGCTGCAGCAACGGCTTTCATGATGAAGACAACCGGGGTGATCTTCACATCCAGCTTACGTTTCGCCGCTTCTTCGTTCTGCTGTTTACGGAACGCTTCCAGCTCGGTGATATCGGTTTTGTCGAAGTGAGTAACATGCGGGATCATCACCCAGTTACGGCTCAGGTTCGCACCAGAGATTTTCTGGATGCGGCCCAGTTCCACTTCTTCGATTTCACCAAACTTGCTGAAGTCCACCTTCGGCCACGGCAGCATGCCAGGGATACCACCGCCAGTTGCCGCCGGAGCTGCTTCTGCACGTTTGATAGCTTCTTTCACGTAAGCCTGAACGTCTTCGCGCAGGATACGACCTTTACGGCCGGTGCCCTTCACTTTCGCCAGGTTAACGCCAAACTCGCGTGCCAGACGGCGGATCAGCGGAGTCGCGTGAACGTAAGCGTCATTTTCAGCAAATTCAGATTTGCCTTCGGCTTTTGCAGCCGGAGCTGCTGCCGGGGCTTCAGCTTTTGCTGCCGGAGCCGGCGCTGCCGCTTCCTGTTTCGCAGGAGCTGCCGCAGGCGCTGCGCCTTCAACTTCGAAGATCATAATCAGCGAACCAGTTTTCACTTTATCGCCAACGTTGACTTTCAGTTCCTTCACGACGCCTGCAAACGGAGCCGGAACTTCCATAGAAGCTTTATCGCCTTCTACGGTGATCAGTGACTGTTCAGCGGCAACTTTGTCGCCCACTTTCACCATCACTTCGGTCACTTCAACTTCGTCACCACCGATATCCGGAACGTTAACTTCTTTCACGCCAGCCGCTGATGCAGGGGCCGCTGCCGGAGCCGCTTCCTGTTTAGCCGCCGGAGCTGCCGCGCCAGCTTCACCCGCGACTTCGAAGATCATAATCAGCGAGCCGGTAGACACTTTGTCACCCACGTTCACTTTGATCTCTTTCACGGTGCCAGCAAACGGTGCCGGAACTTCCATAGAAGCCTTGTCGCCTTCTACGGTGATCAGCGACTGTTCAGCTTCAACTTTATCGCCAACTTTCACCAGGATTTCGGTCACTTCAACTTCGTCGCTGCCGATATCCGGAACGTTAACGTCTTTTGCCGCTGCAGCCGCGGGTGCTGCTGCCGGAGCGGCTTCTTTCTTCTCTTCTGCCTGAGCAGGTGCAGCGTCTGCTGCACCATCGGCGGAATCGAAAATCATAATCAGTGCGCCGGTCTGGGTTTTATCGCCAACAGAGACTTTGATCTCTTTAACGATACCCGCCTGCGGAGATGGTACTTCCATAGAGGCTTTGTCGCCTTCTACGGTGATCAGCGACTGTTCGGCTTCAACTTTGTCGCCCACTTTGACCAGGATCTCGGTGATTTCAACTTCATCAGCCCCGATGTCCGGTACTTTGATTTCGATAGCCATTATTCTTTTACCTCTTACGCCAGACGCGGGTTAACTTTATCTGCATCGATGTTGAATTTGGCGATTGCGTCAGCAACCACTTTCTTATCGATTTCGCCACGTTTAGCCAGTTCGCCCAGCGCCGCAACCACGACATAAGAAGCATCAACTTCAAAGTGGTGACGCAGGTTCTCACGGCTGTCGGAACGACCGAAGCCATCAGTACCCAGTACGCGGTAGTCGTCAGCCGGTACGTAAGTACGGACCTGCTCAGCGAACAGTTTCATATAGTCGGTAGATGCCACTGCCGGAGCGTCGTTCATCACCTGAGCGATATACGGAACGCGCGGAGTTTCCAGCGGGTGCAGCATGTTCCAGCGTTCACAATCCTGACCATCACGCGCCAGTTCGGTGAAGGAAGTCACGCTATAAACGTCAGAACCTACGCCGTAATCTTTCGCCAGGATCTCTGCCGCTTCACGGACGTGACGCAGGATAGAACCGGAGCCCAGCAGCTGAACTTTACCTTTGCTACCTTCAAGGGTTTCGAGTTTGTAGATACCTTTACGGATACCTTCCTCAGCACCTTCCGGCATTGCCGGCATATGGTAGTTTTCGTTCAGCGTAGTGATGTAGTAGTAAACGTTCTCTTGTTTTTCACCGTACATACGCTCCAGACCGTCATGCATGATGACAGCAACTTCGTAAGCGTAAGCCGGGTCGTAAGAGATACAGTTCGGGATAGTCAGCGACTGAATATGGCTGTGACCATCTTCGTGCTGCAGACCTTCGCCGTTCAGGGTGGTACGACCGGAAGTACCGCCGATCAGGAAGCCACGCGCTTGCTGGTCGCCAGCCGCCCAGCACAGATCGCCGATACGCTGGAAACCGAACATCGAGTAATAGATGTAGAACGGGATCATCGGCAGATTGTTGGTGCTGTAAGAGGTCGCCGCTGCCAGCCAGGAACAACCTGCGCCCAGCTCGTTGATCCCTTCCTGCAGAATCTGACCTTTCTCGTCTTCTTTATAGTAAGCAACCTGCTCGCGGTCCTGCGGGGTGTACTGCTGACCGTTCGGGCTGTAAATACCAATCTGACGGAACAGACCTTCCATACCGAAAGTACGCGCTTCGTCGGCGATGATCGGTACCAGCCTGTCTTTGATCGACTTGTTCTTCAGCATTACGTTCAGGGCACGAACGAAAGCGATAGTGGTAGAGATCTCTTTGCTCTGCTCTTCCAGCAGCGCGCCGAAGTCTTGCAGGCTCGGCAGCTCAAGCTTCTCGGTGAAGTTCGGCTGACGGCTTGGCAGATAACCGTGCAGTTTCTGACGCTGAGCGTGCAGATAGGTATGCTCTTCAGAACCTTCCGGGAAGGTGATGTACGGCAGTTTTTCGATATCTGCATCAGACACCGGCACATTGAAACGGTCGCGGATATGACGCACGCCGTCCATGTTCATTTTCTTAACCTGGTGCGCGATGTTTTTACCTTCAGCCGCGTCGCCCATGCCATAACCTTTAATGGTATGAGCAAGGATTACCGTCGCTTTGCCTTTGGTTTCCTGCGCTTTCTTGAATGCAGCGTAGATTTTCTTCGGATCGTGACCACCACGGTTCAGTGCCCAGATCTGCTCGTCAGTCCAGTCTGCAACCAGTGCTGCGGTTTCAGGATATTTACCGAAGAAGTGTTCGCGAACATACGCACCATCTTTCGATTTGAAGGTCTGGTAATCGCCGTCAACGGTTTCGTTCATCAGCTGGATCAGTTTACCGCTGGTATCTTTACGCAGCAGTTCGTCCCAACGGCTACCCCACATCACTTTGATCACGTTCCAGCCAGCACCTTCGAAGATGCCTTCCAGTTCGTTGATGATCTTGCCGTTACCGGTGACCGGGCCGTCAAGACGCTGCAGGTTACAGTTGATAACGAAGACCAGATTATCCAGTTTTTCACGGGTAGCGATGGTGATCGCACCTTTGGATTCCGGTTCGTCCATTTCACCGTCGCCGAGGAACGCGTAAACGGTTTGTTTAGAGGTATCTTTCAGGCCACGGTGTTCCAGATATTTCAGGAATTTAGCCTGGTAAATAGCACCAATCGGACCCAGACCCATAGATACGGTCGGGAACTGCCAGAATTCCGGCATCAGTTTCGGGTGCGGATAGGAAGAGAGGCCATTGCCGTGAACTTCCTGACGGAAGTTATCCAGCTGCTCCTGAGTCAGACGACCTTCCAGGAAAGCACGAGCGTACACGCCCGGGGAGATGTGGCCCTGGAAGTAAACCAGGTCGCCGCCATCCTGCTCGTTGCGTGCACGGAAGAAGTGGTTAAAGCACACATCATAAATGGTTGCGGAAGACTGGAAGGACGCCATGTGGCCGCCCAGTTCGAGGTCTTTTTTCGACGCACGCAGCACCGTCATGATGGCGTTCCAGCGGATAGCTGAACGAATACGGCGTTCCAGTTCCAGATTACCCGGATACTCCGGTTGTTCTTCAACGGGGATGGTGTTGATGTAGTTGCTGATACCGGTGCCTGCAGCTACGTTGACTCCGCCTTTGCGGGCTTCAGCAAGCAGTTGGTCGATCAGATACTGAGCACGCTCAACACCTTCTTCACGGATGACCGATTCGATCGCCTGGAGCCAGTCGCGAGTTTCGATCGGATCCACGTCATTTGGGAAACGTTCTGACATGGGTTATTCCTTATCTATCTAATAACGTTGAGTTTTCTGGAACCTGTCCCATTGAACTCTCGCCGGAAAGCTCAATAAGACAGGTTCTACGTTTAGTTGCCGCGCTTTTATATGCGCTTGATTTACAACATCTTCTGGATAATTTTTACCAGAAAAATCACTAATTCTTTCGTTGCTCCAGACGACGCAGAGAACGCTCACGGCGGCTCTCTTCACGGCTTCTGTCGAGCAAAATTTCTTCGATAAAGGCCAGATGGCGATGCGATGCTTCGCGCGCTTCTTCCGGCTTACCGGCCATAATCGCTTCAAATATGCGGGTGCGGTGACTACTCACCAGCGGCAGCATCTCGCGACGCGAATAGAGCAATTCGAAGTTCTGGCGGACATTCTGAGCCAACATCGGCTCCATACACCTTAGCAGATGAAGCAGAACCACATTGTGGGCCGCTTCGGTGACGGCAATCTGATACTGGAGTACGGCATTTGATTCCGCGTCCAGATCGCCAGACTGCTGCGCCAGCTCTATGGCGTGGTGGAGTTCACGGATGCGTTCCTTGTCTTCATCGGTACTACGCAGCGCGGCGTAATAAGCGGCGATACCTTCCAGGGCGTGTCGTGTTTCGAGCAAGTCATACTGTGATTCAGGATGGTCGGAGAGCAGCTCCACCAGCGGATCGCTGAAGCTTTGCCATAGGCTGCTCTGGACAAAAGTGCCGCCACCCTGGCGACGAAGCAACAAGCCCTTCGCTTCGAGACGTTGAATCGCCTCACGCAATGAGGGACGGGAGACGTCAAACTGTTTTGCCAGTTCGCGTTCCGGTGGGAGTTTTTCGCCCGGGCGGAGAGTGCCTTCGAGGATCAAAAACTCCAGTTGCTGCTCAATCACATCGGAGAGTTTTGGTTGGCGGATTTTGCTGTAGGCCATGAGTTCCTGTCTTAAGCCACTTGCCGAAGTCAATTGGTCTTACCAATTTCATGTCTGTGACGCTAAAGTAACAAAGTATTCACCTTATGTCCATACAGGTTTTGATTGAAATCATGAAACTGTGCACATTTTAACAACTTGACATATATAACGTTTCAAAGCTGTAACTATGCACAAATGTTAAATTTACCCACCAAGGGGTGACCTTAACAGAATTGAAACGAAAAAATATTTCCTCTGAACCGATTCACCAAGCAACAAAACGCATAACAATTCAATTATGTGAATTAATATGTAAAATGAATGTTCAGGGAAGGAGAGAAAGGTAGTATTTACCTATGTTTTCTTTTTACATTGCTTATTATCACTGCAATCGCCACCGTAACCTTCTCGTAGCGAAAATCATCACTTAACCAGAACGTGATGATTTTCAGGTGACAGATTCTGTTTAGAGTTCATTCTGAATCTTTGAACAAAGGCAATCCTTGCGAACGCCGCCATTCTTTGACGATTTTCAGGATGTTTTCAGGTTTATCATCTCCCTTCTTTGCAGGATAGTAGATAAGATCGCTCATCAACGGATGTTGTGTAATTCTGGTAAGATGTTCTTCTAGATCATCCCAATATTTGTCAAGCTCTTCCCCTTTTAATTGAGCGTTATCCCCGGTTGGATTTGTAAACTCGCCAAGCAACTCAATGAATTCCCGCTCTGTGTAATCTTCTATTTTATCTTTAAAATTATACATTTAACTATCTCCTGTAATAAATTTCATCATGCAAATGAGGTGTGCCCTCCTTAAATTATCAATATCGTAAATTTCGCCACTATATTCAATCGCAACACAATGATACATGTGGAATTTTTTAACGATTTCTTTAGGGCCATAATGCCAACCTTCAAGAGGTGCTTTTGCGATTAATCCTTGTTTTATACGTGTTTGATTACCACTTGAAAACTGCGCTATCAACTCCGGATACTGACTCACCTCCAGCCAAAGGGTATCGGTGAAAGCGGGAAATTGATAAAATAACCTAATGAGATTTCAGTATTTTACCTGTTTTTTAAGAGCACCCACATTATTATTTTATGTTATTAACATCATCGCATTAGCCAGACGCGATGATGTTCCATATAGTTTTATTATCTACTTTGTTTAGAGTCTTTAAACAAGGGTAGCCCCTGTGAACGCCGCCATTCTTTGACAATTTTCAGGATGTTTTCAGGCTTATCATCTCCTTGACTTTTAGGGTAGAAAATTAGATCGCTCCCTGACGGATGCTGTGTAATTTCAATAAAATGATCTACTAATGAATCCCAGTACATTTCTAGCTCCTTACCTTTTAAGGGCTTTCCATCTTTCATAGTTGATCTCAATCCGCCTAAAAAATTAAGAAATTCCTCCTCGGTATAATCTTCGAGCTTTTCTTTAAACATATTTATCTCCTGTAGTGAATCTCATCGTGTAGTCTGGGGGTAACAATTCGTAAATTATCAATATCGTATACGCTGCCGCCATATTCAATTGCAACACGATGATGTATCTGGAATTTTTTAACGATTTCTTTAGGGCCATAATGCCAACCTTCAAGAGGTGCTTTTGCGGTTAATCCTTGTTTTATACGTGTTTGGTTACCACTTGAAAACTGCGCTATCAACTCCGGATACTGACTCACCTCCAGCCAAAGGGTATCGGTGAACGCGAGAAATTGATAAAATGATTTCAGTATTTTTTACCTGTTTTTTAAGAGCAACCACATTATTATTTTATGTTATTAACATCATCGCATTAGCCAGACGCGATGATGTTTCATATATAGTTTTATTATCTACTTTATTTAGAGTCTTTAAACAAGGGTAGCCCCTGTGAACGCCGCCATTCTTTGACGATTTTCAGGATGTTTTCAGGTTCACCATCTTCTTGGGAATTAGGATAGAAAATGAGATCTCCCTTTTTAGGATGTTCAGTAATTTTAATGAAATGATCCACTAAGGTATCGAGATATTTTTCTAATTTTTTCCCTTTTAGGGATTTATCTTTGCTAGTTGCATTTACTATCTCCTCAAGCATTTCAAGAAATTCACCTTCTGTGTAAAAATATATTTTATCTTTTAAATCACGCATATACATTATCTCCTGTAGTGAATTTCATCATGTAGTCGGGGCGTAACAATCTTAAAATTATCAATATCATACACTCCACCACCATGTTCTATAGCAACTACATGAT
Source organism: Escherichia sp. E.sYA108 (assembly GCF_011754335.1). Lineage (NCBI taxonomy): Bacteria > Pseudomonadati > Pseudomonadota > Gammaproteobacteria > Enterobacterales > Enterobacteriaceae > Escherichia > Escherichia sp. E.sYA108. Next base: position 4,158,094 of record NZ_JAAQVZ010000001.1, read on the forward strand.
GTATCTGGAATTTCTTAACTATCTCATTTGGTCCGTAATAATACCCCTCCTCAGGGACATAGGGGGAATATCCTTGACTAACGTTATTCTGATTACTTTTTATAAACTGCGCCAATAACACTGAGTCTTTACTCACCTCCAGCCACAGCGCCTCGCGAAACTCATCAAAGGTTTTAAACTCCCGTCCGCGCAATTTATCAGCAATATGCGCCGGGATTGGTGCGCCGTTGCCGTTATTGGATACCGACATATCCAGCCAGCGAGTTCCTGGTGAAAGCAGGACGCCGCGCCCTGTTACAACACCAGGCAGCTTTCGCGGATCCTCCTTCAGGTAAACATAGATGGGCTTAATACCGGATCCCGCCGGAAAAACCAGAATATAATCGTTGAATTCTTTCGGATCAGGAACCGGGAATGGCGGCGTGGTATAGGTATCGGTGCCGTCCGGAATCGGCGTCACCAGAATGGTGGGCTGATCCAGCGGCGGCCTGTCGTTACCGGTATGGCCCGGAACATTCCCATGTTCCGGATTTTCCGGCGTCCAGGTAATCAGGGGGCCATCGACATCGTGAGCGGGGGTAAATTCATAACGCTGCCTCTCCTCGTTCCACAGCATGTTCGCCACGCGGACGTTTTCATACGGCGTACCTTCACCCGTATGAACACCATATACCTGGGGCTTGCTGTGAATGTCAGTTCCCCAGAAAAAACGCACCCGGGTAGTGGCGGTACTGCCTGCAAGCGCTTTCTGGCGCAGTTCTTCCTCATACCAGAACTCATCACGTCCAGGCACACGAGCACTGCCCTCGCCCGCAGAGGGAATATACAAAGCAGATGCCAACGCACCGATGTAAGAGCCGCGGGTTGCACTGAGTATGCCACTGAGCGACCATTTTCCCCATATTTGAGCCGCCAACACACTACCCGGAAACAGTAGCATGGTTTGAGCTTCTGCGGGTTGCCCAACATCGTTAGCCTCCGGATGGTGGTATCCACAGCAGTCATCAACCACTGGCAGAGCAAAAATCGCTACTTGCCCGAAGTTTTCAGCGGGTTCTTCTGCCGTTCCGGCATCTGTACATCCCTTCTCCTTCAGACAGGATTTGGCATAGACCGGTTTAACCGCTGGTGGAGAGAGTGGAAGGTTAACAACTGGTAGCGGCTCAGGGTTAAGATTACTGGCAGGTGGGTTTTTAGGTGGAATAAATAAGCTATTATAGCCAGCAGGAAAGGCCAACCAGTCAAATTCCGTATTGGCTATTAGATGTTTGCATAATATGTAGTCATAATTAACATTTACACATTCGGTAGGAAGATTATTGTCAGAAATGTTTACATGAATAGCAGTTAATGAAGCATTTCTTAGCTGAATATAATAATACCGTTCCCAGCGCCCGCTTTTATTTATACGATACAAATCGATTTCAATAAATAACCGCTCATTCTGATTGATGGCATTAGACAGTAGCGGTGAGCTTTTATCAATGAGTTTGCAAAATTGTAGCCCCTGTAGATTAACGCCTTTACCAGTACTGGTAATGGCGTTGGTGAGTGCAAAGGCAAAAATTTCATCTTCATGGCCAACCTGCCAGCGATTACCAACCGACGCATACGTCCCACAGCCTGAAGAAATATCGCCCTGCTTCTCACCGATTATTCTCAGGTAAACAATATCGCCCACTTTATTTCATTCCCGTTTATCCTTAACTTTTTTGCATTAAATAGAAAACTTATTTCTCGATCAATAAGAAACGCTTTTAATGAAAAATTATTTCAATTACTTAACGTTTTCACTTAGCTCGCAATATTATATTTAAATACTCGCGTTACAACCCCATTGTATTATTAACATCTATTTATTCTTATATGACCTTTTGTAAGATTATTGTGCTGGTGGCTAAGGCATGGTGTTCAGCAGGCAGACAAATCCGACATATAGCTAGTTAAAACAGTATGTTATCAGACTTAAAGTATCTATTAAATGTGATGAAAAACTTACAATTGCTTTTTTTTTATCCAGAAAATCAACACATCTACATAAAGCAGGTGCATTCTCGCGCATATACCATTATCTTGTGATAGTTGAAAGTACTATCATCATAATTCAGTTACATAAAATGTAAAGAAACCAATACAACAAACGGAATTACAAAATTACACACGCATTGCTGCGTAGTTCAAAAAAACAACACAACACGAGGTTTCATAATGGAAGGTCAACAGCACGGCGAGCAGCTAAAGCGCGGCCTTAAAAACCGCCATATTCAGCTTATCGCGCTGGGTGGCGCGATAGGGACAGGGCTATTCCTGGGTAGCGCCTCCGTAATACAATCCGCAGGGCCAGGGATTATCCTGGGTTACGCCATTGCTGGTTTTATCGCCTTTCTGATCATGCGTCAGCTAGGTGAAATGGTGGTCGAAGAACCTGTCGCAGGCTCCTTTAGCCACTTTGCTTATAAATACTGGGGCAGTTTTGCCGGTTTCGCCTCTGGCTGGAACTACTGGGTACTGTACGTTTTAGTTGCCATGGCAGAGCTGACTGCCGTGGGTAAATACATTCAGTTCTGGTATCCGGAAATCCCAACCTGGGTTTCTGCCGCCGTGTTCTTTGTGGTGATCAACGCCATCAACCTGACAAACGTAAAAGTGTTTGGCGAGATGGAGTTCTGGTTTGCCATTATCAAAGTTATCGCGGTGGTAGCGATGATCATCTTCGGCGCCTGGCTGCTATTCAGCGGCAACGGCGGCCCGCAGGCGAGCGTTAGCAACCTGTGGGATCAGGGTGGTTTCCTGCCACACGGCTTCACCGGTCTGGTGATGATGATGGCGATTATCATGTTCTCTTTCGGTGGTCTGGAACTGGTGGGGATCACCGCAGCAGAAGCTGATAACCCGGAGCAAAGTATCCCGAAAGCAACTAACCAGGTTATCTACCGCATCCTGATTTTCTATATTGGCTCGTTAGCCGTTCTGCTCTCACTAATGCCGTGGACCCGCGTTACCGCCGATACCAGTCCGTTTGTGCTGATCTTCCACGAGTTAGGCGATACCTTTGTAGCGAATGCGCTGAATATCGTGGTACTGACCGCTGCGCTCTCCGTGTACAACAGCTGCGTATATTGCAACAGCCGTATGCTGTTCGGTCTGGCACAACAAGGGAACGCGCCAAAAGCGCTGGCGTCTGTCGATAAACGCGGCGTACCGGTTAACACTATTCTGGTGTCTGCGCTGGTTACGGCATTGTGCGTACTGATTAACTACCTTGCCCCAGAGTCCGCTTTCGGACTGTTAATGGCGCTGGTGGTATCTGCACTGGTCATCAACTGGGCGATGATCAGTCTGGCGCATATGAAATTCCGTCGTGCCAAACAAGAACAAGGCGTGGTAACTCGCTTCCCTGCCCTGCTTTATCCGCTGGGTAACTGGATCTGCCTGCTGTTTATGGCGGCGGTACTGGTGATTATGCTGATGACCCCAGGAATGGCGATTTCGGTATACCTGATCCCGGTATGGCTGATCGTGTTAGGTATAGGCTATCTGTTTAAAGAGAAAACCGCCAAAGCCGTAAAAGCGCATTAATCTCTCTACGCCCTCACCCGTGCAGGGTGAGGGCAATAATCTTTACACCAACGCCCCGTAAATCGTCAGTAGCGCAATAACCACCACGACCACGAACGAGGTTTTCTTCGCCATTGAAACCGCTGCCTTTGGCGTCTCCACCTTATCGACATGCGGTTCACGCGCCAGAGAGAACTGTGCCAGACGCGTTAATACCTGATATTGCGAAGTATGGAAATCACCCAGCGAAGCAAACCAGGCCGGTAACGCTTTCTCACCATGACCGATCAAGGCATATACCACACCCGCAAGACGAACCGGCACCCAATCCAGTACATGAAGCACGGCATCAATGCCGGACTGTAAACGATGATGCGGCGTCTGGTATCGCGCCAGCCAGTATTGCCATGCACGCAAAAACGCATACCCCATCAGCGTAACGGGTCCCCAGGTTCCCCCCACAATCAGCCAGAACAGCGGAGCAAGATAAAAACGAAAGTTAATCCACAGCAATGCATTTTGCAGCTCACGCAAATACTCACGTTTATCGCAGCCTGCCGGGACGCCGTGAATCATGGTGAGTTCGCCAGCCATCGTGGCACGGGCATGGCTATCATTACGTGAAGCAGCTGTCAGATAAGCATGATAATGAAGACGAACTTTACCTGCGCCAATACACAGCAAACCAATCAGCAGCCACACCAGCAGCGTGGGAACGTTGAACAATACTCCCTGCAATGCGCGTAACAGTAAAAAAGTCACGCCCATCGCAATAATGGTCATGCCTAATGTGCGCCCGAGAGAAAAATGTTTCACCCGCCGAAAGAACGCTTCAAGACGATGATCAAGCTGCCAGTGCTCGCCCAACTTAAACAGGCGCTCGAAAATTAACACCAGTAAGGTTGTAAATAGCGTCATGTTGTCTCCTTGCTGACCAGTGCACGAAACCGTGCCCAATCAAATGCAGGGCCGGGATCGGTTTTCCGATCCGGCGCAATATCACAATGGCCCGTCATGTTATTAGCGATATCTGGATAGCGATCAATCAGTGCCCGCGTAACCGCCGCAAGCTGTTGATACTGCGCATCGGTATACGCCAGCGTATCGGTGCCTTCCAGCTCAATCCCAATAGAAAAATCATTGCAGCGTTCACGCCCCTGATACTGAGAGACTCCCGCATGCCAGGCACGTTTATCGAAAGGAACATACTGGACTATTTCACCATCACGGCGAATCAAACAGTGAGCGGAGACGCGCAAATGGGCGATCTCAGCAAAGAAAGGATGCGCCTGCGGATCAATAGTTCCAGTGAATAATGCGTCGATCCACGGACCGCCAAACTCGCCTGGCGGCAGGCTAATATTGTGCACCACCAGCAGGGTGGGTGTTTCGTCATCCGGGCGGCAATCGTAATGTGGTGAGGGAACGCGGCGCGCGCCAACCAGCCACCCCTGTTCTAACAACATGCAGGATCTCCTTATATGTGGTGCTAATACCCGGTTCAGAGTAGCATGTTTCTACCTTATGATTCGTTAGCTATCTGGAGTTTTAACATGCCGCCTCGCCGCTATAACCCTGACACCCGACGTGACGAGCTGCTGGAACGCATTAATCTCGATATCCCCGGCGCGGTGGCCCAGGCGCTACGGGAAGATTTAGGCGGAACAGTCGATGCCAACAATGACATTACGGCAAAACTTTTACCGGAAAACTCTCGCTCTCATGCCACAGTGATCACCCGCGAGAATGGCGTATTTTGCGGCAAACGCTGGGTTGAAGAGGTGTTTATTCAACTGGCAGGCGACGATGTCACCATTATCTGGCATGTGGATGACGGCGATGTCATCAACGCCAATCAACCCTTGTTCGAACTTGAAGGCCCATCTCGCGTGCTGTTAACGGGCGAACGCACTGCGCTTAATTTTGTGCAAACCCTTTCAGGAGTTGCCAGTAAGGTACGCCACTATGTCGAATTACTGGAAGGCACCAACACGCAGCTGTTGGATACGCGCAAAACCTTACCCGGCCTGCGTTCAGCTCTGAAATACGCGGTACTTTGCGGCGGCGGAGCGAATCACCGTCTGGGGCTTTCTGATGCCTTCCTGATCAAAGAAAACCATATTATTGCCTCCGGCTCAGTGCGCCAGGCGGTCGAAAAAGCGTCCTGGTTGCACCCGGATGCGCCAGTAGAAGTCGAAGTAGAGAATCTGGAAGAACTTGATGAAGCTCTGAAAGCAGGTGCCGATATCATCATGCTGGATAACTTCGAAACAGAACAGATGCGCGAAGCCGTCAAACGCACCAACGGCAAGGCGCTACTGGAAGTGTCTGGCAACGTCACTGACAAAACACTGCGCGAATTTGCCGAAACGGGCGTGGACTTTATCTCCGTTGGTGCGCTAACTAAACACGTACAGGCACTCGACCTTTCAATGCGTTTTCGCTAATTGCTGACAGATTTATCCGCTCCATCGCGGGCGGATAAATCTCCCCTTCCCCAACTTTCTTCGTAACGCCTCGCAAATTTCTTGTCTTTCGCTGCAACGAAATAAAAAACCTCGGAAGCTGCTTTCCCGTTTCGTTTTTTGCCCCTCGCTTGTGCTGATGGCGTTTGCCAAAGTAGCGCCAACCCAATCAAGGAGCGAAACAGATGGACAAGCAACGCGGTTTTACACTTATCGAACTGATGGTGGTTATTGGCATCATTGCCATTTTAAGCGCCATTGGTATTCCCGCTTATCAAAACTACCTGCGCAAAGCCGCACTCACCGACATGCTACAAACCTTTGTGCCTTACCGTACCGCCGTAGAGTTGTGCGCGCTGGAACATGGTGGATTAAATACCTGCGACGGTGGCAGCAATGGCATTCCTTCGCCTACCACCACCCGCTATGTTTCAGCCATGAGTGTGGCAAAGGGCGTGGTGTCGCTGACCGGGCAAGAAAGTCTCAATGGGCTAAGCGTCGTCATGACACCGGGTTGGGATAACGCAAACGGCGTCACCGGCTGGACGCGTAACTGCACTATTCAAAGTGACAGCGCATTGCAGCAAGCCTGCGAAGATGTCTTCCGCTTTGATGACGCCAACTAAGGAGCGGCAATGAATATTCCACAGCTCACCGCCCTGTGTCTGCGTTATCAGGGAGTCTTGCTGGATGCCAGCGAAGAGGTGGTTCATGTTGCGGTAGTCGATGCACCTTCGCATGAGCTACTGGACGCATTGCATTTCGCTACCACCAAACGTATTGAGATCACCTGCTGGACGCGCCAACAAATGGAAGGTCACGCCAGTCGCACACAACAGACATTGCCCGTAGCTGTTCAGGAGAAGCATCAGCCCAAAGCAGAGTTGCTGACTCGAACGTTACAATCTGCGCTAGAACAACGCGCGTCTGATATTCATATCGAACCAGCGGACAATGCCTACCGCATCCGCTTGCGTATCGACGGCGTATTGCATCCTTTACCGGACGTTTCACCGGATGCCGGAGTCGCATTAACCGCCAGATTAAAAGTGCTGGGAAACCTGGATATTGCGGAACATCGCCTGCCGCAGGACGGGCAATTCACTGTCGAACTGGCAGGAAACGCCGTCTCATTTCGTATTGCGACCTTAGCATGTCGGGGTGGTGAAAAGGTGGTATTAAGGTTGTTACAGCAGGTGAACCAGGCACTGGATGTTAACACGCTTGGAATGCAGCCGTCACAACTGGTGGACTTTGCTCATGCCTTGCAACAACCACAGGGACTGGTGCTGGTAACTGGCCCTACAGGCAGCGGCAAAACGGTCACGCTTTATAGTGCCCTGCAAACGCTGAATACCGCTGACATTAATATTTGTAGCGTCGAAGATCCGGTTGAGATCCCCATAGCCGGACTAAACCAGACGCAAATCCATTCGCGTGCCGGACTCACCTTTCAGGGCGTTTTGCGTGCGTTATTGCGCCAGGATCCTGACGTCATCATGATCGGAGAGATCCGCGATGGCGAAACGGCAGAAATTGCCATTAAAGCCGCGCAAACCGGTCACCTGGTGTTGTCTACCCTACACACTAATTCCACCTGCGAAACGCTGGTACGTTTACAGCAAATGGGAGTCGCCCGCTGGATGCTATCATCGGCGCTTACGCTGGTAATAGCCCAGCGTCTGGTACGCAAACTTTGCCCGCATTGTCGCCGGCAGCAAGGGGAGCCCATCCATATTCCAGACAATGTATGGCCATCGCCGCTGCCCCACTGGCAGGCACCCGGTTGTGTACATTGCTACCACGGTTTTTATGGTCGCACGGCCTTATTTGAAGTTCTGCCCATAACACCGGTCATACGTCAGCTTATTTCCGCTAATACCGACGTTGAATCGCTGGAAACGCACGCCCGACAGGCGGGTATGCGAACGCTTTTTGAAAACGGCTGCCTGGCCGTGGAGCAAGGCTTAACCACCTTTGAAGAGTTAATCCGCGTATTGGGGATGCCGCATGGCGAGTAAGCAACTCTGGCGCTGGCATGGCATAACCGGCGACGGCAATGCGCAAGATGGGATGCTATGGGCAGAGAGCCGTGCTTTGCTGCTCATGGCACTACAGCAACAGATGGTTACCCCACTAAGCCTGAAGCGAATCGCCATCAATTCTGCGCAGTGGCGAGGAGATAAAAGCGCGGAAGTCATTCATCAACTGGCGACGCTACTCAAAGCCGGGTTAACGCTTTCTGAAGGGCTGGCTCTGCTGGCGGAACAGCATCCCAGTAAGCAGTGGCAAGCGTTGCTGCAATCACTGGCGCACGATCTTGAACAGGGCGTTGCCTTTTCCAATGCCTTATTACCCTGGTCAGAGGTATTTCCGCCGCTCTATCAGGCGATGATCCGCACGGGTGAACTGACCGGTAAGCTGGATGAATGCTGCTTTGAACTGGCGCGTCAGCAAAAAGCCCAGCGTCAGTTGACCGACAAAGTGAAATCAGCGTTACGTTATCCCATTATCATTTTAGCGATGGCAATCATGGTGGTTGTGGCAATGCTGCATTTTGTACTGCCGGAGTTTGCCGCTATCTATAAGACCTTTAACACTCCGCTACCGGCGCTAACGCAGGGGATCATGACGCTGGCAAGTTTTAGTGGCGAATGGGGTTGGTTGCTGGTGCTATTCGGCTTTCTGCTGGCGATAGCCAATAAGCTGCTGATGCGCCACCCAACCAGGCTTATCGCACGGCAGAAATTGCTGTTACGCATCCCGATTATGGGTTCACTGATGCGGGGACAAAAACTCACGCAGATCTTTACGATTCTGACACTGACACAAAGTGCAGGCATTTCTTTTTTACAGGGCGTTGAGAGCGTCAGAGAAACAATGCGCTGCCCGTACTGGGTGCAACTTCTGACACAAATCCAGCACGATATCAGTAACGGTCACCCCATCTGGCTGGCGCTAAAAAATGCCGGTGAGTTTAGCCCGCTCTGTTTGCAATTAGTGAGAACAGGAGAGGCATCCGGCTCGCTGGATCTCATGTTAGACAACCTCGCCCATCATCATCGGGATAACACAATGGCACTGGCGGATAACCTCGCAGCCTTACTGGAACCGGCGTTGCTGATCATAACGGGAGGAATTATCGGTACGCTGGTGGTGGCAATGTATCTGCCAATTTTCCATTTAGGCGATGCGATGAGTGGAATGGGATAACGCTGGCGTGTTGCTCCACGCCAGCGTTGGTATATTACAGGTTGTTGAAGATGCGGTTTTCTTGTTCCTGCACACGGATAAACGTGGTGCGCTTGGTCAGTTCTTTCAGGCGTGAAGCCCCAACGTATGTACAAGCTGAACGCAGGCCGCCCAAAATATCACGCGCGGTATTTTCAACCGGGCCTCGCAGCGGCAGCTTAACGGTTTTACCTTCTGCTGCGCGATATTCCGCAACGCCGCCAACGTGACGTTTCATCGCAGACTCTGAGCTCATGCCGTAGAACAGCATAAATTTCTCGCCGTTCTCCTCAACGATGCGACCGCCGCTCTCTTCGTGGCCCGCCAGCATGCCGCCAAGCATTACGAAATCGGCACCGCCGCCAAAGGCTTTCGCGACATCGCCCGGCGTGGTGCAGCCGCCATCGCTGACGATCATTCCGCCCAGACCGTGCGCAGCATCGGCGCATTCGATCACCGCAGAAAGTTGCGGATAACCGACGCCTGTTTTGACGCGAGTTGTACAAACAGAACCTGGGCCAATGCCAACTTTAACGATATCGGCACCGGAGAGGATAAGCTCCTCACACATTTCACCAGTCACTACGTTGCCTGCACAAATGGTTTTGGTCGGCCACGCTTCACGCGCTTTCGCAACGAACTGCACAAAGTGTTCGGAATAACCATTCGCCACGTCAATACAAACAAAATTTAATGCCGGGTTCAGGTCGAGAATCTGTTTAGTTTTTTCGAAATCCGCATCAGACGTGCCGGTAGAAACCATCACATGTTTCAGCACATCAGCGGAAGAATTGTTGATAAACGCTTGCCACTCTTCGACAGAATAGTGTTTATGCACAGCAGTCAGAATATCAAAAGAAGCCAGCGCAGAGGCCATAGAAAATGTGCCTACGGTGTCCATATTGGCGGCGATAATCGGCACGCCGGACCAGCTCTGACCTGAATGTTTGAAGGTGAATTGACGTTCCAGTTCAACATCGGAACGGCTTTTAAGAGTGGAGCGTTTAGGGCGGATGAGAACGTCTTTAAAACCTAACTTCAGATCTTCTTCAATACGCATGTGCGGATTCCTGGGGTTAATGGCTATAAGGGTAAGAGCGCAACTCCAGTGACGTTATCATACGCACTAATCAATGCGGCGCAAGACTGCGAAATTGTCTTTTTTTACGCTACAATCCCATAAATTTACCTGGTAAATAGTGAGCGAACGTTTCATCAATTTCGCTTTCGTGCGCTCATTTTTAACGTTTTGATAATCATGATGAATTCCCGGGAATATAAATTATGAGGTATATAGTTGCCTTAACGGGAGGCATTGGCAGTGGCAAGAGTACCGTTGCCAATGCGTTTGCTGATCTCGGAATTAACGTCATTGATGCCGATATTATTGCGCGTCAGGTGGTTGAACCAGGTGCACCTGCGCTACATGCCATTGCTGATCACTTTGGCGCTAACATGATTGCTGCTGATGGAACATTGCAGCGCCGGGCCTTGCGCGAGCGGATCTTCGCCAACCCGGAAGAGAAAAACTGGCTTAACGCCCTGCTGCATCCGCTGATTCAGCAAGAGACGCAACACCAGATCCAGCGAGCTACTTCCCCCTATGTACTATGGGTTGTGCCATTGCTGGTAGAAAACTCACTGTATAAAAAAGCGAATCGAGTGCTGGTGGTGGATGTCAGCCCAGAAACGCAACTTAAGCGCACCATGCAGCGCGACGATGTAACTCGCGAGCATGTCGAACAAATCCTTGCTGCTCAGGCAACGCGCGAAGCTCGCCTTGCCGTGGCAGATGACGTCATTGATAATAACGGCGCACCGGATGCTATCGCATCGGATGTTGCCCGCCTGCACGCATACTATTTGCAGCTTGCGTCGCAGTTTGTCTCACAGGAAAAACCGTAATGCAGACCCAGGTCCTTTTTGAACATCCACTAAATGAAAAAATGCGTACATGGCTGCGCATTGAGTTTTTGATTCAGCAACTCACCGTTAATCTACCCATCGTTGACCACGCTGGCGCGCTGCATTTCTTCCGTAATGTCAGTGAATTACTGGATGTTTTCGAGCGCGGCGAAGTCCGCACTGAGCTGTTGAAAGAACTTGACCGGCAGCAACGTAAACTCCAGACCTGGATTGGCGTGCCCGGCGTGGACCAGAGCCGTATTGAAGCATTAATTCAGCAGTTAAAAGCGGCGGGGAGCGTATTAATCTCCGCGCCGCGTATCGGGCAATTTCTACGTGAAGATCGTTTGATTGCTCTGGTGCGTCAGCGACTGAGCATCCCGGGCGGCTGTTGCAGCTTTGATTTACCTACATTGCACATTTGGCTGCATCTACCCCAGGCGCAGCGCGACAGCCAGGTAGAAACCTGGATTGCCAGCCTGAACCCACTTACCCAGGCACTTACCATGGTGCTGGATTTAATTCGCCAGTCGGCCCCCTTCCGTAAACAAACCAGCCTGAATGGTTTTTATCAGGATAACGGTGGCGATGCCGACTTGCTGCGCCTGAATCTGTCGCTCGATTCACAGCTTTATCCGCAAATTTCCGGTCATAAGAGCCGTTTTGCCATTCGTTTTATGCCGCTGGACAGTGAAAACGGACAGGTACCAGAACGTCTGGATTTCGAACTGGCCTGTTGCTAAGGAGTAAAAATGTCAGAAACTATTACGGTGAATTGCCCAACCTGCGGGAAAACGGTGGTGTGGGGTGAAATCAGCCCGTTTCGGCCATTTTGCTCCAAACGTTGTCAGCTGATCGACCTCGGAGAATGGGCTGCTGAAGAAAAACGAATCCCCAGCAGTAGCGATCTTTCCGAAAGCGATGACTGGAGCGAAGAGCCAAAGCAGTGACATTCTATCTGATGCGACGCTGGCCTGATAAAACGCGCCATGAACTGAACCCCAAAACCTGGACAGTTTCAGTTAACCGGCTTTTTGATACTCAGTCCGGTATTCTACCGGGCTGAGTCCCCCAAGACTGAGTTTTATTCTTTTTTGATTCCAGTAAGTTATGTATTCGTTAACGGCATTTTCCAGCTCTTCTACATTTCTGTAGTCCCGGCGATAGTACATTTCTTCTTTCAGGTGACCAAAGAAGTTCTCCATTACCGCATTATCAAGGCTGTTGCCCTTGCGCGACATGCTCTGCACTAACCCTCTGTCCGCCAGGGCGGACTGATAACTTTTTATCCGGTAATGCCATCCTTGATCACTGTGGAGCAGCGGTTTCTCCCCTTCAGCAAGGCTTTCCAGACCCTTATTTAACATCCGCTTCACCAGCTCCTCTGTAGGCCTGCAGGCCGTTTCCCACGCCACGATTTCCCCGTAAAACAAATCAAGTATCGGGGACAGGTACAGTTTTTGTCCGCCAGCCCTGAATTCGGTGATATCTGTCACCCATTTCTCACAGGGAGCTTCCGCTTTGAACTGTCGCTGAAGGATATTTTCTGCAGCGAGTCCCATATTTCCCCGGTAAGACCGGTATTTCTTCAGGCGCACAGGAGACTTCAGGCCGAGCTGTTGCATCAGTTTTCTCACCGTTTTGCCACTGAACTTAAGACCTCTTTTCTGAAGCTCACAATGGATCCGCCGGTACCCATAACATCCCCGGTGTTCATGGAAGATGGAGGCTATGAGCTGTTTCACATCAGCATACTTGTCCTTAGCCTTCTGCAGTGACAGCTGGTAGTACAGCGTGCTTCTGCCCTGCGGCCTTTAACAGGTCAGACTGGCAGTGTCCGTACCTCAGGCTCTGGATGACTTTCGTTTTTTCTCCAGCTCCTGGCGCTTTTTTTCCAGAAGATGCTCCTGCATGGCTTTCAGATATGCATTTTCTGCGCGAAGATAACGCAGCTCATTCTTCATCTCTTCCGGCGTCATGTTTGCCTCGTTTTCATGGGTATCATCAGAACGGGTCATGCTTTTCTCCTTCCTGCGCCTGATAAAGGCCTCATTACCAGATTTGCGGTAGCCTTTTATCCAGTTTTTAACCGTGTTGTGGCTGGGAATGTTAAACCGGGCTGCTACCCGGGGTAGAGACTCAGAATGCCCGAGAGCATAAAGAACCACGCAAAGTTTATCTTCAGGAGAATAGCTACGCTTGTGTCTGCAATCCAGTGCCCGAGGACCGTGAAGAAGAAAAAGATTAATCCAGTGTGAGAGGCTGGTGTGAGAAAGTTGAAAGAGTTTTGCCGTAGAAATGATGCCTGCATGACCAGCCAGGTAATGATTTACAGCGGCAAGTTTTACTTCAAATGAATGTTTCATAAACTGCACCTTCAGATGTCAGATTATGTCCAACATTTGGGGTGCAGTTCAGCCAGCGTCGCATCAGGCATCATATGCAAATGTCGGATGCAGCGTGACGCCTTATCCGGCATACACACGCTTAAGTTTCGCAATTACCGGTTCATTGGCTGGCGGAAAATCATCGGCATTAAGACCGACCAGCGACATCCACTCACCGGGTTGCCCTTCTTTACCCCACGGCTCCCCTTCCCAGCTTTCGACCAGCCAGAACCACAGAGTTATATGCCTGTCCGGGAATTCATATTCCAGTTTTTCAAATAGCGAAAAATGTTGTGGGGTAATCCCGACTTCTTCCTGAAGTTCACGCACCACCGCCTGTTCCGGCGTTTCGCCCATTTCAACTTTACCGCCGGGAAACTCCAGTTTATTCGCCATGTGCGCATCTGCTGCGCGACGCGTTATAAAGATTTCATTGTTCTCGTTGCGAATAATACCTACCGCAATTTGCAGCTTTTTCATTGTCTTAAACCTATAAAAAAGGCGCAGAATCCTGCGCCTTTTACTTCAACTGTTAGCTTTTATTGCAGGCGGCCATGGCACTGCTTGTATTTTTTACCAGAACCACACGGGCAAGGATCGTTACGTCCTACTTTGCGTTCACCGGTTTGCGCCGCCAGTGCAGCTGCGGCTGCAGAGTCGTCATCCTGATGGCTAAGCTGCTGCATTTGCGCTAAACGCTCGGCTTCCATACGACGCTGTTGTTCCAGCTCCTCAACCTCTTCAGGCATACGTACCTGAACTTTGCTCAGCGTACTGATAACTTCATATTTCAACGACTCCAGCATCGCTGCAAACATGGAGAACGATTCACGTTTGTATTCCTGCTTCGGATCTTTCTGTGCATAGCCACGCAGGTGGATACCCTGACGCAGATAGTCCATCGCTGCCAGGTGCTCTTTCCACAGAGAGTCGAGAGTTTGCAGCATGACGCCTTTCTCGAAGTGACGCATCATCTCAGCACCAACCACTTCTTCTTTACGCTGATACACTTCGATGGACTGCGCCAGAATGCGCTCACGCAGCGTCTCTTCATGCAGTTCTGGTTCTTTATCCAGCCACTCGGCAATTGGCAAATCGAGGTCGAAATCGTTCTTCAGACGTTCCTGCAGCCCCGGAATATCCCACATTTCTTCCAGCGACTGTGGCGGAATGTAGGCATCAATGGTCGCTTTGAACACATCTTCACGAATGCTGTTGATGGTTTCGCTCACATCGCTGACATCCAGCAGTTCGTTACGCTGGGAGTAAATGGCGCGACGCTGATCGTTAGCCACGTCATCATATTCCAGCAGTTGCTTACGAATGTCGAAGTTACGGCTTTCAACTTTACGCTGGGCGTTGGCAATCGCTTTGGTCACCCACGGGTGCTCAATGGCTTCGCCTGGCTTCATACCCAGTTTACGCATCATGCCGGATACTCGGTCGGAAGCAAAAATACGCATCAGCGCATCTTCCATCGACAGGTAGAAACGAGAAGAACCAGCATCCCCCTGACGACCAGAACGACCGCGCAGCTGGTTATCGATACGACGGGATTCGTGACGTTCAGTACCGATGATATGCAGGCCACCTGCTGCCAGTACCGCATCGTGACGTACCTGCCAGTCGGCTTTAATTTTTTCAATTTGCTCTGCAGTCGGATTTTCCAGCGCGGCAACTTCTGCCTGCCAGCTACCACCGAGCACAATATCGGTACCACGACCCGCCATGTTGGTCGCGATAGTCACCGCAGCCGGATAACCTGCCTGAGCAACAATCGCCGCTTCGTTGGCATGGAATTTGGCGTTCAGGACGTTGTGCTTAATACCGGCTTTGGTCAGTTCATTTGACACCAGCTCCGATTTTTCGATGGAGATTGTACCCACCAGCACCGGCTGGCCTTTCGCAGTACGTTCTTTGATATCTTCAATGATCGCCTGAATTTTTTCCGCTTCAGTCATGTAGACCAGGTCCGGCAGATCTTTACGAATCATTGGACGGTTGGTCGGAACAACGACAGTATCCAGCTTATAGATGGAGCTGAATTCGAAAGCTTCGGTATCAGCAGTACCAGTCATCCCCGCCAGTTTTTCATACAGACGGAAGTAGTTCTGGAAGGTGATCGAAGCCAGCGTCTGGTTTTCGTTCTGGATCTGCACACCTTCTTTCGCTTCCACAGCCTGGTGCAGACCATCGGACCAGCGACGGCCCTGCATGGTACGACCGGTGTGTTCGTCAACGATGATAACTTCACCATCTTTAACGATGTAGTCGACGTCGCGGGTAAACAGCGCATGAGCGCGCAGCGCCGCCGTTACGTGGTGCATCAGCATGATGTTGGCCGGAGAGTACAGAGACTCACCTTCATCCATGATGCCTTCTTTAACCAGCAGTTCTTCAATCAGAACCAGACCACGTTCGGTCAGGTTCACCTGGCGAGATTTTTCATCCACCGAGAAGTGGCCTTCGCCCTGGAAGGTTTCGGAGTCTTCTTTTTCCTGACGGATCAGGTGCGGAATAATTTTATTCACGCGTTTATACATTTCCGAGCTGTCTTCTGCTGGGCCGGAAATGATCAGCGGTGTACGCGCTTCATCGATGAGGATGGAGTCCACTTCGTCCACCAGCGCATAGTGCAGTTTACGTTGTACACGTTCTTCAGGGCTGAATGCCATGTTGTCGCGCAGGTAGTCAAAGCCGTATTCGTTGTTCGTACCGTAAGTGATGTCAGCAGCGTAGGCTTCACGCTTTGCCGGTGCTGGCATGCCCGGCAGGTTGATACCGACAGTCAGGCCAAGGAATTCAAACAGCGGACGGTTGTTTTCGGCGTCACGTTGCGCCAGGTAGTCGTTGACGGTAACTACGTGTACGCCTTTACCGGTTAGTGCGTTCAGGTAAGCAGGCAGCGTTGCGGTCAGGGTTTTACCTTCACCGGTACGCATTTCGGCGATGCAGCGTTCGTTAAGAACCATACCGCCGAGTAACTGAACGTCGAAGTGACGCATACCAAAGACGCGCTTACTTGCCTCACGCACCACGGCGAAAGCTTCCGGGATCAGATTTTCCAGCACTTCGCCTTTTTCCAGACGCGCACGAAACTCTGCGGTTTTCCCTTTCAGTTCTTCGTCGGAGAGTTTTTCCATCTCCGGTTCCATGGCATTGATGATGTTGACCACTTTGCGCATCCGGCGCAGGGTGCGATCGTTACGACTACCGAAAACTTTAGTTAATAATTTGATTAGCATAATAAAATCTCAAACGCCCCGCGTTGCGGAGTTAATAAAATGAAGTAAAGGTTTATTGTTGTTAGCTGAGGCGTTGAGGGCCAGCACGGATGCCTTGCGCCTGGCTTATCCAGACGGGCGTGCTGAATTTTGCTTGTGGGGTAAAATGCGCATAATCAATGCGATAACCCTTTTCAGACGGCGTGCCTTCCTGGGTCAGAAGCGCGCTAAGCGTATCCAGTAATGCAAGATGTTGCGCCTGAAGAGGCAAAGATTCTTCAGCAACGGGCAGCGTTTGCGGTGCCATTGCGAAGGAAAGATGGCGGATTACCGTGCGAATGGCATGTTGATGCCAGTAATCAACGGAATAGTTCGAATTCGGGCGGCGCGTGTTGGCTTCCAGCAAGGCCAATTGACCAAAGTTAACTTTGGCTGAAGGCTCGTGGTTGCGGGTTGTCGCTTTTGCGGGCGCGTTTGGTTCGGCGGCATTGCTGAGTGCAGGCAAACCTAAACTCGCCGCGACCATCCCTAATAAGAGATGCGGCCAGAAGTAGCGTTTACCAAACTGTCGCCAGCGCGTCAGTATTCCACTCACGTTATTGCCATCCCGATCGTATTCAAACGTATTTAGCGCACAAATCTTATCATTAAAGCCTGAAGTCCACAGCACGAATGAAGATAAGTTGTGCGTAAAAGTGCTTAAGAAAACAGCGTTCGCACCGTTTTTTATAGCTCTTATAAAATTCAAAAAAAAACGACTGGTTCACCTGGCCGGAGAGAGTGCCAGATTTGCCAGTCGAATTTTATACGACAGTATAAATGTCGTTATGCCAGTACGGCTGAAGGCGCTTTGAAGGCCAACGGCAGTTCTGCGTCGTCCTGGAAGGTCACATATTCCCAGGCTTCCTGTTTTGCAAGGACAGCCTGCAGCAGTTTGTTATTCAGTGCATGACCGGATTTATAAGCGGTAAATGCACCAATAATATTGTGACCACACATGAACAAGTCACCGATCGCATCGAGCATTTTGTGACGCACAAATTCGTCTTCAAAACGCAGGCCGTCTTCGTTCAGTACGCGATAATCGTCAACAACGATGGCACAATCGAAGCTGCCGCCCAGGCACAAACCACGGGACTGCAGATATTCGATATCACGCATGAAACCGAACGTACGCGCACGGCTGATCTGGCGCATAAACGCATCAGCGGAGAAGTTCATCGCATAGCGCTGGTTGCTGGAATCAATAGCCGGATGGTTAAAATCGATGGTGAAATCCAGAGAAAAACCATTGTACGGCTTAAATTCAGCCCACTTATCGCCATCTTCGACACGAACAGTTTCTTTAATGCGAACAAATTTCTTAGCGCAGTTCAACTCGTCGATACCGGCGTCAAGCAGCAGGTATACAAACGGAGCGGCGCTGCCGTCCATGATCGGGATTTCCGGCGCGTTAACTTCGATAACAATGTTATCGATGCCCAGGCCCGCGAGAGCAGCATTGAGGTGCTCTACGGTTGAAATCCGCACATCATGCTCGTTGACCAGACACGTACAGAGCATGGTATCACGCACAGATTTGGCATCGGCCGGGAAATCTACCGGTGGATTCAAGTCGGTGCGACGATAGATGACCCCGGTGTTGGCCGGCGCAGGGCGTAACGTCAGGGTGACTTTCTTGCCGGTATGTAAACCGACACCCGTCGCCTGAACGATACGTTTAAGTGTCCTTTGTTTGATCATCGTATTATCTCGCCAAATTACCTATCCAACCGAAGTGTACTATACATTCGGCGGGCCAGTTTAGCACAAAGAGCCTCGAAACCCAAATTCCAGTCAATTCTTAATCAGCTTGCTTACGCAGGAATGCTGGGATATCCAGATAATCCGGCTCTTTCGCAGTTTGCGGCGCATTGTCATTCACGACTTTAGCAACCGGCTTCTGCTCCTGGGTCAGCGGAGCCATCCCGTGCTGCTGGTAGCGATCCATCACTGGCTGCTGAACCTGCTTATTAGTCACCAGAGTGATTTCAGGACGTTTGTCCATGCCGATACCTGTCGCAACAACAGTTACGCGCAGCTCGTCATTCATATCCGGGTCAAGAGAAGTACCGATAACCACGGTCGCGTTGTCGGAAGCAAATGCACGGATGGTGTTACCTACCGTTTCGAACTCATCCAGACGCAGGTCGAAGCCCGCTGTGATGTTTACCAGTACGCCGCGTGCGCCAGACAGGTCGATATCTTCCAGCAGCGGAGAAGAGATAGCCATTTCAGCAGCTTCTTCCGCACGATCTTCACCGCTCGCCACACCAGAACCCATCATTGCGTAGCCCATTTCAGACATTACGGTGCGTACGTCTGCAAAGTCCACGTTCATCAAACCCGGACGAGTAATCAGTTCGGCGATACCTTGCACAGCGCCTTTTAGTACATCGTTCGCTGCGCCAAACGCATCCAGCAGGGAGATACCACGGCCCAGAACTTTCAGCAGTTTGTCGTTCGGGATAGTGATCAGAGAGTCCACATGCTTGGACAGTTCAGTGATCCCCTGCTCCGCGAATGCCATACGCTTCTTGCCTTCAAAGTTGAAAGGCTTAGTGACGACAGCAACGGTCAGGATACCCAAATCTTTTGCCACTTCAGCGACGACTGGTGCTGCACCTGTACCGGTACCACCACCCATACCCGCAGCAATAAAGACCATGTCTGCACCTTCCAGCGCCGCACGCAGTGCATCGCGATCCTCATCAGCCGCATTGCGGCCAACTTCTGGATTAGCGCCAGCGCCCAGTCCTTTGGTGATACCGCTACCGATTTGAATCGTCTGTCCAACCGCTGTTTTACGCAGCGCTTGTGCATCGGTATTTACCGCGAAGAATTCAACACCTTCAATGCGCTCACGCACCATGTGTTCAACAGCATTACCGCCGCCGCCGCCGACGCCGATGACTTTAATCACCGCGTCATTGGTAAGTTCCATTGGTTCAAACATAGTTTCTCTCCGATTTGTGCCTGTCGCCTGAGGCCGTAATCATCGTCGGCCTCATAAAAATTAAAACTCTTTTCGCAGCCAACTATTGAGTCGCTTGATCCACGAGCCAACTGATGCTGTAACACGTTTTTCTACTTCAGCTTCACCGTTAAGATGTGACTCTTTCCCATAGTGAAGCAATCCCACCGCCGTCGAATAATACGGCTCCTGAGCATAATCCGTTAAACCGGTAATGTTCAGCGGCGCGCCGATACGCACTTGCGTATGAAACACGCGCTGAGCACAGGCTGCAAGACCTTCGATCTGCGCTGCGCCACCGGTTAATACAATGCCTGCCGCCAGGTGATGTTTAACCCCTTGTTGGCGAAGCTTTTCCTGCAACTGCAATATCTCTTCGTTGACCAGATTGAGCAGCTCGGTATAGCGCGGCTCGATCACCTCTGCCAGGGTCTGACGTTGCAGACTCCGCGGCGGACGACCGCCTACGCTCGGCACTTCCACGCTCTCATCTTTTCCAACGATGGAGCCCAGCGCACAACCGTGGCGAACTTTAATCGCTTCGGCGTCGCTTGGCGGTGTGCCAAAGGCGTAAGCGATATCACTGGTCACGACATTGCCAGCATAAGGAATTACCTTAGTGTGGCGCAATGCCCCACCGGTATAAACGGCGATATCCATTGTACCACCACCGATATCGACGACGCAGACACCCAGTTCACGTTCATCTTCCGTCAATACCGAATAACTTGATGCCAGTCCGGCAAATATCAGTTGGTCAACTTTCAGCCCACAACGTTCAACCGCTTTGACGATGTTTTTCGCCATATCGTTGTGACATGTGATCAGGTGCACTTTTGCCTGCATCCGCACGCCCGAAAGCCCTACCGGATTCTTGATCCCTTCCTGATAGTCAATCGCATACTCTTGCGGGATCACATGCAGCACACGATGCTCATCGCGCACACGCACCGATTTCGCGGTATGGACGACGTTTTCCACATCTTCTTGCGTCACTTCTTCTTCAGAAATAGGCACCATACCAATTTCATTCTGGCAGCTGATGTGCTTACCAGAAAGCGCCAGATATACCGAAGAGATCTGACAATCTGCCATCAATTCTGCCTGGTCAATGGCGCGTTGTACGCACTTGACCACGGATTCGAGGTCGTTCACCCCGCCTTTATCCATACCACGCGACGGGCAACTACCCACGCCAATGATATTGACCATACCGTCGGGCAGAACTTCCCCTACTAAAGCGGCAACCTTCGCGGTACCAATCTCCAGTCCTACTACCAGTTTTCTGTCCGTCGCCTTGATCATTGTTGTTCTGCCTGTGCCTGATTTTGTTGCTGAGTAGATTCCTCTGGCGGCAAGGGCGCCCAGCCTACTGCCGCTCCAGAGTCATAACGCAAATCAACGTAGCTAATCCGTTTGCCATCGGTTTGCGCCTGCTGCTGTAAAACCGGATAAAGTTCTACAAAGCGAGCCAAACGTTTCATCGTATCGCCCCGGCCAAGATTGAGCTTAATATCGTTATTCAGCGTCAACTGCCAGGAACGTCGCGCGGTCATCGCCGCTTCCTTCAGAGTAAATCTGTCCTTTGCCAGCATCTGCCCCATTTCGCGATAGCCCTGCAACACTTCATTGGCGCTGCCTTCCGGGCCATACAGCATTGGAAGCACCTGCTTGCTGGTGCGATCTGGCGGCACGCTGAAGGTGTTTCCTTCCGCGTCTACCATATGTTGATCATTCCACCGCGCAATCGGCACATATTCAACCAGATGAATCTTCAATTCATCAGGCCACTGCTTTCTGACGCTCACCTGCTTAATCCACGGCAGGCGTTGTTCTATTTGCGTCTGGATGATGTTGACATCCTGGGTCATAAAGGTACCTGGCTCACCCAATGCCAGGATCGACTGCCGGATATCGTCATTACGCGTGTAATGGCGTTCACCGGTCAACACCAGCTTTGAGAGCGGCAGGCGTTGCGCATCTTCCATCCAGCCCAACACGACCCAGCCGCTCACCAACACTGTCGTTAAAACGGTCAGCAGGAAAAGGATCCCCGCCAGACGCGTTCCATTATTGCGGCGAGAAGAAACCTCTTCTTCGCTATTTCGCGTGTTCAGAGCAGCCTGCGACATATTAGTCCGCCAGTTCCAGAATTCGTACTACCAACTGCGAGAAGCTCATACCTGCCTGACGTGCCGCCATCGGTACCAGACTGTGGCTGGTCATACCCGGTGAGGTATTGGCTTCCAGCAGATAAAACTGTCCATCGCTGTCCAGCATAACGTCAATACGTCCCCATCCTTTGCAACCTAACGTCGTCCATGCTTTTAGCACTAATGCCTGCAAATTGGCCTCTTGTAACGCTTCCAGACCTGCGGGGCAGAAATACTGTGTCTCATCAGAGAGATACTTCGCCTCATAATCATAGAAGGTTCCGGCCGGTTGAATACGTATTGACGGTAAAATTTCTTCACCGAGTATCGCAACCGTGAACTCCGGCCCACTTAGCCATTTTTCAATCAATACTTCTTCATCGTGCTGAAATGCCAATCTTAATGCATCTTGTAGAGCATTTTCTGCTACTACTTTTGACATTCCCACACTGGAACCTTCGCGGCTCGGCTTAACGATAACCGGCAAACCCAGAGAAGAAATTTCTGCTAACTGCTTATCGTTAAGGCCTTTTTCAAACTCTGCGCGGGTTAACGCTACCCACGGCGCGACCGGTAAACCGGCACCCTGCCACAGAAGTTTGCTGCGTAGTTTATCCATTGAAAGCGCAGATGCCATCACTCCGCTGCCGGTATAAGGCAAGCCCATCAGCTCGAGCATGCCCTGCAGCGTACCATCTTCACCGCCGCGACCGTGTAGCGCGATAAACACTTTCTGAAAACCCATCGACTTCAGTTGCGTCACGTCGACTTCTTTCGGGTCGACAGGATACGCGTCAATACCGCCTTCACGCAGCCCGGCTAACACCGCTGCGCCAGAATTCAGAGAAACTTCCCGCTCAGCGGAGGTCCCGCCCAACAGGACCGCGATTTTATCAGTCATGTTGTTCTTCCTCCGGAGTTTGCGGCTTCAGTTTGATTTCAGCTAAAGAACGAGCAATTTTTCCGATATTACCAGCCCCCTGAACGAGAATCAGGTCGTTACCGGTTAATACCGGTGCCAGCATCTCGGCTACCTGCGCCGGGTCCGGCACCAGAATGGGATCAATTTTCCCACGTCCACGAATTGTGCGACACAGCGAACGGCTGTCCGCTCCCGGAATTGGCGCCTCGCCAGCCGGATACACTTCCAGCATCAACAGGGTATCAACCTGCGTCAGCACATTGGCGAAATCATCATACAGGTCGCGCGTACGGGTAAAACGGTGCGGCTGAAACAGCATTACCAGGTTTTTATCCGGCCAGCCTGCACGCGCCGCTTTAATAGTGGCGTCCACTTCCGTCGGGTGGTGGCCGTAGTCATCGACCAGCATTGCCGTACCGCTTTTACCATTCACTGGCTCCAGCGGGAATTCACCGAGGAAATCGAAACGGCGCCCTGTCCCCTGGAAGCTCTCCAGCGCACGCAAAATAGCCTCGTCGTCAATTCCCTCTTCCGTAGCAACCGCAACCGCAGCTGCGGCGTTCAGCGCGTTATGACGACCTGGCGCATTCAGGGTGACGCGCATCGGCTCTTTGTCCTGGCGCAGCAGCGTAAAGTGCCCCTGCGGGCCAATCTGCTGATAATCTTCTACACGCACGTCGGCATCTTCGCTGAAGCCGTAAGTCGTGGTCTGACGCCCCACACGCGGTAACAATTCGCGGATCACCGGATCATCAACACACATCACCGCACGACCGTAAAACGGCAGGTTATGCAGAAAATTAATAAAAGTCTGTTTTAAATTCTCAAAGTCGCCCTGGTAGGTATCCATGTGGTCGGCTTCGATATTGGTGACAATCGCCACCATCGGTTGCAGATGCAGGAACGATGCATCACTCTCATCTGCTTCGGCAATCAGGTACCGACCATGCCCCAAACGCGCATGAACCCCCGCCGCTTTTACCAGCCCGCCGTTAACGAAGGTTGGGTCGAGCCCCGCTTCTGCGTAGATGCTGGAAACCATCGCGGTGGTTGTCGTTTTGCCGTGTGTTCCGGCAATGGCGATGCCATGACGAAAACGCATTAACTCAGCCAGCATTTCAGCACGACGGATCACCGGAATACGCGCTTCATGAGCTGCGACAATTTCCGGGTTATCGGCAGAAATCGCGCTGGAAACAACGACCACGCTGGCATCACGTACGTTTTCCGGGCGATGGTTGAAATAAATCGTCGCTCCCAGATTCATTAACTGCTGCGTGACCGGATTTGGCGCTAAATCGGAACCACTGATCTGATAACCTTCATTGGCCAGAACTTCGGCAATACCGCCCATACCGGCACCACCGATGCCGACAAAATGTATGTGCCGAACGCGACGCATTTCGGGCACGATGGAACGCAGTTTTGCCAATTGTTGTGTATTCATTCTTTACGCCATTAACTTCTTAAATTCATACGATGCAAAAGGCATCGCTACAATTACGCCCGGGCAGCCCGGCTCACTTCATTTGCCACTCGCTCGGTGGCATCCGGAATGGATGCAGCGCGGGCGCGTTCTGCCATGGTTAATAAGGTTTCTCGCGACCACCCGGCCAGGGTGTTGGCGACAGCATCCACGCTAAGCTGTGACTGCTCGATAATTTTGGCTGCGCCCGCTTTTTCCAGCGGTAGCGCATTCCAGTATTGCTGACGGTCTTTATGTTGAAACGGCACAAACAACGCCGGTAGTCCTGCCGCGGCGATTTCACTCACCGTTAACGCACCGGAGCGGCAAACGACGACATCCGCCCACGCATACGCCGCCGCCATATCATCAATAAATTCCGTCACTTTATGCTGCGGTTGTCCCGCTTCGGCATACGCCTGTTCAACGGATTGTTGCGAACCTTTGCCGCTCTGATGCCAGATAGTGACTGAATCACCCAGTTTCGCAGCAACCTGCGGCATTGTCTGGTTAAGAATGCGTGCGCCCTGGGAACCACCCACTACCAACACACGAACCGGACCTTCACGTCCAGCCAAACGTTGCTGCGGCAACGGCAGCGCCAGCACATCGGTACGCACCGGGTTACCCACCACTTCCGCATTAGGGAAAGCACCTGGAAACGCCTGCATCACTTTGGTAGCAATCTTCGCCAGCCATTTATTGGTTAAGCCCGCAATACCGTTTTGTTCATGAAGTACAACCGGAATGCCTAACGACCACGCGGCCAGACCACCTGGACCTGATACATAGCCGCCCATACCGAGCACCACGTCAGGTTTGTACGCTTTCATAATCGCCCGCGCCTGACGCCAGGCGTTGAAGATACGCAGCGGCGCAGCTATCAGTGCTTTTATACCTTTTCCACGCAGACCAGAGATACGAATGAAATCAATTTCGATGCCATGTTTTGGCACTAAGTCCGCTTCCATACGGTCGGCAGTCCCCAGCCAGCGAACTTGCCAACCCTGAGCCATTAGATGGTGCGCAACCGCCAGCCCCGGGAATACATGTCCACCGGTTCCGCCTGCCATCACCATTAATCGCTTCCCTTGACCACTCATCGTGAACCTCGTACAAACGCCTGCGCTTTCTCCAGACGCGTTTCATAATCAATACGCAACAGCATCATGATGGCTGTCGACATAATCAGTAAGCTCGAACCACCGTAACTGATCAGCGGCAATGTCAGACCTTTGGTCGGTAACATCCCCGCCGCCGCGCCTACGTTAACCAGCGCCTGGAAACTAAACCAGATACCAATAGAACAGGCGAGAAAACCGGAAAAACGGTGGTCAATTTCTAATGCTTTGCGGCCAATCGACATCGCGCGAAAAGCGACGAAGAATACCATTAAAAGTGCCAGCACCACACCGACATACCCCAGTTCTTCGCCGATAATGGCGAAAATAAAGTCAGTGTGCGCTTCCGGCAGATACTCCAGTTTTTGTACCGAGTTACCTAAACCTTGTCCCCACAGTTCACCGCGACCAAACGCCATCAACGATTGCGTTAACTGATAGCCGCTGCCAAAGGGATCTTCCCACGGGTTCCAGAATGCGGTAACACGGCGGATACGGTACGGTTCGGCGAGGATCAGCAACACAACCGCTGAAATGCCCATACCGATAATGGCAATGAACTGCCACAATTTCGCTCCCGCCAGGAACAACATCGCCAGCGTAGTCACAAACAACACCACCACCGTACCAAGGTCTGGCTGTGCCAGCAGTAACACTGCCAACACCAGAATTACGCCCATCGGTTTCAGGAAGCCGCGCAGGTTATTACGTACTTCGTCGCCTTTACGCACCAGATAGTTGGCGATATAGCAAAACAGCGACAGTTTTGTCAGCTCCGCAGGCTGAATACGCAGCAAACCGAGATCGATCCAACGCGATGCCCCTTTAACCGAGCTACCCACTACCAGAACGATCATCAGCAGGATGATAGATCCGAGCAGCATCGTGGCACTGTAGCGTTGCCAGAACTCCATCGGCAGACGCAGCGTAATGATCGCCAGAATGAATGCCAGGATCAGATAGACGCCATCACGCTTCGCGAAGAAGAACGGATCGTTGGTTAAGCGTTGCCCTATGGGCATTGACGCCGAGGTCACCATGATAAAGCCAATCGCCGCGAGGCCGAAGGTCAGCCACAGTAAGGTGCGATCGTACATGATCAGGCTGTCGGTATCTTTTTCCCGCGAGCCCATCACCCAGCCCTTTAGCGCCGTGGAGATCCAGACCAGAATACTGAATCCTGGCAGGCGCGGCATTTTCAGGCGAGGGAGAGATAAACGCATCAACCTAACTCCTTCGCCAGACGGGCAAACTCATTGCCTCGTTGTTCAAAGTTCTTGAATTGATCAAGGCTGGCACAGGCCGGGGAGAGCAGAACCATATCGCCCGGCTGAACACGCGTAGCAAGCAAGCGCATCGCCTGTTCCATAGTTTCGGTTTGTTCTGCCACTTCCGGGCGTAGCGCCGCCAGCTGCGCGCCGTCACGACCGAAACAATACAGACGTACGTTATCGCCATTCAGGTAACGCGCCAGTGGGCTAAAGTCCGCCGATTTACCATCGCCACCCAGCAACAAATGCAGCGTGCCGTCTACATGCAGGCCATTCAGCGCCGCTTCCGTACTGCCGACGTTGGTCGCT
The DNA here is from genome assembly GCF_011754335.1 of Escherichia sp. E.sYA108. Taxonomy (NCBI): domain Bacteria; kingdom Pseudomonadati; phylum Pseudomonadota; class Gammaproteobacteria; order Enterobacterales; family Enterobacteriaceae; genus Escherichia; species Escherichia sp. E.sYA108. The sequence goes on from NZ_JAAQVZ010000001.1 coordinate 4,185,118, forward strand.
TTTGAATCGTTAACCCAGCGCACACCGTTATGCTCCAGCACAACTTCAAAGCGATGCGGCAGACCAGTGAATGTGGTTAACGCTTTCAGGCTGCTGGCACGCGGTAACCCTGCGGCATCTGCCAGCGCCAGCGCCGCCAGCGCATTGGTGTAGTTATGCTGCCCGGAAAGTTTCATTTCTTTCACGTTCAGCACTTTCTCGCCTTTCACCCGCAGCCAGGTTTCGCCCTGCTGATGATTCAGGTGATAGTCGCCCATGTTGACGCCAAAGCTGACGCAGCGTTCATCCGCACCGCGAATCGGCATTGTTAAGGCATCATCAGCATTAACCACGCAAACTTTTGCGTTTTCGTAAATGCGCAGTTTTGCTGCACGATACTGTTGTAAACCAAACGGATAGCGATCCATATGATCTTCAGTCACGTTCAGAATGGTCGCTGCTACCGCCTGTAAGCTGGAGGTGGTTTCCAGCTGGAAGCTCGACAGTTCCAGCACGTACAGTTCGCACTCATCATCCAACAGCATCAACGCAGGCAGGCCAATATTGCCACCCACACCAACGTTAACCCCCGCCGCTTTCGCCATTTCACCCACTAGCGTGGTGACCGTGCTTTTGCCGTTAGAACCGGTAATCGCCACAATCGGTGCTTGTGCTTCACGACAGAACAGCTCGATATCGCCAACGATTTCGATTCCGGCATCAGCGGCAGCGCTTAAGGATGGATGCGCCAGTGCAATACCGGGACTGGCGACAATCAGATCTGCCGCCATCAGCCATTCATCATTCAGACCGCCCGTGTGGCGTTCTACGGCTTCGGGTAATTTATCCAGGCCAGGCGGTGTCATACGCGTATCCATAACGCGCGGCGTCACACCGCGAGCGAGGAAAAAGTCCACGCAAGAAAGCCCGGTGAGGCCCAGGCCGATAATGACGACATTTTTACCCTGGTAATCAGCCATGATTAACGTACCTTCAGCGTTGCCAGACCAATCAGGACCAGCATCAGCGAAATAATCCAGAAACGCACAATGACGCGCGGTTCCGGCCAGCCTTTCAGTTCATAGTGGTGATGAATCGGTGCCATGCGGAAAATACGCTGTCCGCGCAGTTTAAAGGAGCCGACCTGCAGGATGACGGAAAGCGTTTCTACCACGAACACGCCCCCCATAATCACCAGCAGGAATTCCTGACGCAGCAGTACGGCGATAATACCTAACGCACCACCTAACGCCAGCGAACCTACATCGCCCATAAAAACCTGCGCCGGATAGGTGTTAAACCACAGGAAGCCCAGCCCTGCCCCGACTATCGCGGTACAGACAATGACCAGTTCCCCGGCGTGTCGTAGATACGGTATGTGTAAATAGCTGGCAAAGTTCATGTTGCCGGTCGCCCACGCCACCAGCGCAAAACCACCGGCGACAAATACGGTCGGCATAATTGCCAGACCGTCGAGACCATCGGTCAGGTTTACCGCGTTGCCAGTACCCACAATGACGAAGTAAGCCAGCAGAATGTAGAACAACCCCAGTTGCGGCATCACATCTTTAAAGAATGGGACCACCAGCTGCGTTGCGGGCGTGTCTTTGCCGACAAGGTACAGCGCGAAGGCGACACCCAGCGCAATCACCGACATCCAGAAATACTTCCAACGGGCAATCAGGCCCTTGGTGTCTTTACGCACCACTTTGCGATAATCATCAACAAAGCCAATAACACCGTAACCTACCAGCACCACCAGTACGCACCAGACGTACGGATTGGACGGGTAAGCCCACAGCAGCACGGAGATCACAATCGCCGTCAGGATCATAATCCCGCCCATGGTCGGCGTACCGCGCTTGCTGAAGTGTGATTCAGGACCGTCGTTACGCACTACCTGACCAAAGGAAAGTTTTTGCAAATGAGCAATCATGCGCGGGCCCATCCACAATGAGATGAACAGCGCAGTCAGCAGGCTGACGATGGCGCGAAACGTCAGATAGGAAAAGACGTTAAAGCCGGAATAATATTTGACCAAATGTTCGGCCAGCCAAACTAACATGTCCCATTCTCCTGTAAAGCGCGTACTACCTCTTCCATGGCAGCACTACGTGAACCCTTAACTAAAATCGTAATTACCTGTTGCTCAGCAATCAGTGATTTAAGACGCGCGATAAGCGCAGTTTTATCGGAAAAATGTTCGCCAACGCCGCTGGCAGTGCTGATAGCATGGCTTTGTTTACCCACACTTAACACGCGGTCAATACCAGCAGCTTTTGCCGCTTCGCCCACCTGTACATGGCAGGCTTCGCTTTCAGCGCCCAGTTCCGCCATATCGCCCACCACCAGCACGCGGTAGCCCGGCATTTCAGCCAGAACCTGAACAGCGGCGGTCATTGAACCGACATTGGCGTTGTAGGAGTCGTCGAGCAGCAACTGGTTTTCTGCCAGTTTTATGGGGAACAGACGGCCTGGAACAGCTTTCAGATTTGCCAGCCCCGCTTTGATAGCATCAAGCGTTGCGCCCACGGACATGGAGAGCGCAGCGGCTGCCAGCGCATTCGCAATATTGTGACACCCCGGCAACGGCAGCAGAACATCGACGCTACCTGTAGGGGTTTGCAGGGTAAATTCCGTACCGTGTGAGGTTACATGGATATTGGTGGCGGTGAAATCGCTGTTGGCGGCATTAGGTGAGAAACGCCACACTTTGCGTGAGCCAATTACGCTCTGCCAGTTCAACCAGTCGTTGTTGTCGGCGTTCATAATGGCGATACCGTTTTCCGGCAGGCCGCTAAAGATTTCACCTTTCGCTTTCGCGACACCCGCAAGCGAGCCAAAACCTTCCAGATGCGCCGCTGCCAGGTTGTTGACCAGCGCCGCTTCCGGGCGAGTCAGACTCACAGTCCAGGCAATTTCACCCTGATGGTTCGCGCCAAGTTCAATAACTGCGTAATCGTATTCCGGCGTTAAGCGCAACAGCGTCATCGGTACACCGATGTCGTTATTGAGATTGCCTGCCGTATAAAGTGTGTTGCCGCACTGGCTTAAAATTGCCGCCGTCATCTCTTTAACGGAGGTTTTGCCGGAGGAACCTGTCAGAGCAACCACGCGCGCCGGAACTTGCTGGCGAACCCATGCAGCCAGTTCACCAAACGCCAGACGCGTATCCTTGACGATTAACTGCGGCAGATCAATATCCAGCGGACGGCTAACCAGTAGTGCGCCTGCGCCGCCAGCTTTCGCCTGGTCGGCAAAATCATGAGCATCGAAACGTTCGCCTTTCAGGGCAACAAACAGGCAGCCCGGCGTCAGTTTTCGCGTGTCAGTGGTTACAGCATCAAGGGTAATATCTGCACCTTGCAGTTCACCGTTGAGAATATCGGTAAGTTGGCTAAGGGTTACGCTAATCATGCAATCACCCCCAGCAGACGCGCCACCGTGACGCGATCGGAGTAGTCCAGACGCTGATTGCCAACAATCTGGTAGTCCTCATGGCCTTTGCCCGCGACCAGTACCACATCATTCTCTTTAGCCTGCATAACGGCGCAAGTCACCGCTTCAGCACGGCCTTCCATCACTTTGGCATATCCGGCATCTAACATTCCCGCCAGAATATCGTTGATGATGGCACGAGGCTCTTCGGTACGCGGGTTATCGTCCGTCACCACCGCCACGTCAGCAAACTCTTCAGCAATTGCGCCCATCAGTGGACGTTTGCCTTTATCACGATCGCCACCGCAGCCAAAGACGCACCACAGCTTGCCCGCACAGTGCAGGCGCGCCGCCTGTAAGGCTTTTTCCAGTGCATCCGGCGTATGCGCGTAATCCACCACCACCGTCGGTTTGCCTGGTGCAGTGAACACTTCCATACGTCCGCAAACCGGTTGCAGACGCGCGGCGGTTTTCAGCAAATCAGCCAGCGGATAGCCGAGTGCCAGCAGTGTCGCCAGCGCCAGCAGCAGGTTGCTGACGTTGAATGCGCCCATCAGGCGACTTTCAATTTCCCCATCGCCCCAACTCGAGCTAAAGCGAATGGTCGCACCGCTGTCGTGATAGTTCACGTCGGTCGCTTTCAACCAGCGTCCGTGACAGTTCGGATTGATATGATCTTCCATTGATACCGCAACCGCGTCCGGCAGTTTTGCCAGCCAGCGGCGGCCCACTTCATCGTCGGCGTTAATAATCGCCTGACCGCAATGATGTGCAGAATAAAGCAGCCATTTCGCGGCTTCGTAGTGTTCCATATCACCATGATAATCAAGGTGATCGCGGCTTAAGTTGGTAAAGACCGACGCCGCAAATTTCAATGCCGCCACACGGTGTTGTACCAGCCCGTGGGATGAAACTTCCATTGCGCAAAAAGTCGCGCCCTGATCCACCAGCCCCGCCAGCTCATGCTGAACATCGACTGCCGAACCGGTTGTATTTTCTGTCGGGATCACTTTCCCCAGCAGGCCGTTACCAACGGTGCCCATTACCGCGCTGGGTTCGCCAAGCAGTTGGCTCCACTGCGCCAACAGCTGGGTAGTCGTGGTTTTGCCGTTGGTGCCCGTTACGCCCACGAGACGTAAATTGTCAGAGGGTTCATGGTAAAAGCGGCCCGCCAGTGCAGATAAACGCTCGTTGAGCTGGCTGAGATAGATGACCGGTACGCCGTGCATTTCACGGATTTCACCGTCGGTCGCCTCATCTTTCGCCTCTGCAATAATGGCAGCCACACCTTGCGCTATCGCCTGCGGGATATATCGACGCCCGTCCGCCTGATGACCTACTACAGCTACAAAGAGATCGCCCGCCGCAGCCACACGGCTGTCGAGTGTCATCTCTCGCAGTGCTCGCGAAGGTGCGTCTGGCACCCACGGAGCAAGAAGGTCGCGCAAATTACGATCTGCCACCTGTACCCTCGCCTTGATTAATCACAAATTCATTTTTATCGCCCGTTGTCAGCGCATCCGGCTCGATGTTCATGGTACGCAATACGCCGCCCATGATGGCACCAAAGACCGGCGCGGAAACGGCGCCGCCGTAGTATTTACCCGCCTGCGGATCGTTGATAACAACAACCAGCGCGAAGCGCGGCTGACTCGCAGGCGCAACGCCTGCGGTATAAGCAATATATTTATTGATGTAGCGACCGTCCGGCCCGACCTTTTTCGCGGTACCGGTTTTAATGGCGATACGATAGCCTTTAATCGCCGCCTTCACGCCGCCGCCGCCCGGTAGCGCCACGCTTTCCATCATATGCACCACGGTGCGAACAATGGATTCCGGGAAGACACGTTCACCGGGAACCGGGGGGTCAACTTTGGTAATCGACAGTGGGCGATAAATGCCGTAGCTGCCGATAGTTGCGTAGACTCGCGCTAACTGTAACGGTGTTACCATTAGCCCGTAGCCGAAAGAGAAGGTGGCCCTCTCTATGTCAGACCACCGTTGTTTTTGAGGATATAAGCCACTGCGTTCTCCGACCAACCCCAAATTGGTCGCTTTTCCCAGTCCAAAACGTGAGTAAGTATCTACTAACGCTGAGGACGGCATCGCTAACGCCAGTTTGGAAACACCGACGTTACTCGACTTCTGTAATACCCCGGTCAGGGTTAATTCGCTGTAGCGCGCCACGTCTTTGATTTCGTGACCGTTAATTCGATAAGGAACGGTATTGAGTACCGAGTTTTCCCGCACCACGCCACGTTGCAACGCGGTCATCACCACCATCGGTTTAACCGTTGAGCCCGGTTCAAACACGTCGGTGATGGTACGGTTACGCATCGCTTCTTTCGGCGTGCCGCTCAGATTATTTGGGTTGTATGACGGGCTGTTAGCCATCGCCAGCACTTCACCGGTGTTGACATCCACCAGCACGGCGCTACCAGATTCAGCCTTGTTAAAGGCTACCGCGTTGTTCAGTTCGCGATAAACCAGCGCCTGCAGGCGTTCATCAATACTCAGCGTCAGGTTGTGCGCTGCCTGGCTGTCAGTAGAAGAAATATCTTCAATTACGCGACCATAGCGGTCTTTACGCACAATGCGCTCACCCGGCTGCCCGGTAAGCCATTTATCGAAACTCTTCTCGACGCCCTCAATCCCTTGGCTATCGACGTTAGTAAAGCCGATGAGGTGAGCGGTCACTTCGCCGGATGGATAATAACGGCGAGATTCTTCACGCAGATGAATCCCCGGCAGTTTCAGTTTTTTGATGTACTCTGCCATGTCAGGGTTTACCTGACGCGCCAGATAAATAAAGCGCCCTTTCGGGTTGGCGTTAATGCGGGCTGAAAGCTGATCCAGCGGAATGTTGAGTGCGTTAGCCAGCGCCTTCCAGCGATCACCGACGCTGATACCGCCAGCGTCATGCACTTCTTTCGGGTCAGCCCAAATCGCTTTAACCGGCACGCTCACCGCTAACGGGCGACCAGAACGGTCAGTAATCATGCCGCGGGAGGTGGAAACTTGCTGAACGCGAAGAGAACGCATGTCGCCCTCTTTCACCAGCATATCCGGGGAGATAACTTGTAACCACGCTACGCGTCCGAGCAGAAAAGCCAGCGCCAGGAGAATACAGCCGCATAACAACGCAAAACGCCAACTGATAAAGTTGGCATGTTCTTCCTGACGTTTTGGTTTCTGCGTTTTCGCCGCTGCTTTCATGCGTCGCGTTTATCCTTATTTTTGCACTACGATATTTTCTTGTGACGGATCAACATGCTGCATTTGCAGCTTTTCCGTGGCTATTCTTTCCACCCGGCTATGGTCGCCGAGCGCATTCTCTTCAAGGATCAGGTTGCGCCATTCAATGTCTAAAGCATCTCGCTCCAGCACCAGTTGTTCGCGCTGAGCGGTCAGTAAACGGGTATGGTGCGCCGTGGTTACCACGGTCACCGCCGTCAAAATAATGCAAATGAACAGGCAGAGTGGCAGCTTCCCAAATCGCAAAAGATCGTCACCGATAACGCCAGGCAAGGCATGGCGCTCGTGGCTTCCCATCGATCCTTTAACTTTGCTTAGAGCTTCTGTCACTCTGCTGATCATGCGTTCGTCCTCTCTGCAATACGCAGAACTGAACTACGGGCACGAGGGTTCTCAGCCACCTCTTCTTCGCCCGGCATCAACTTACCTAGTGCTCGCAACTGACGCCCCCCCAGTTTTTTGAGCTGCTCTTCTGTCATCGGTAACCCTGCCGGAACTTGCGGACCGCGGCTGTTTTCACGCATAAAACGTTTCACAATGCGGTCTTCAAGTGAGTGGAAGCTGATGATCGAAAGCCGCCCACCCGGGGCCAGCACATGGAGCGAGCTTTTTAGCGCCTGCTCTATCTCCTCCAGTTCACTGTTTACCCAAATGCGCACCGCCTGGAAGGTACGGGTCGCGGGATGTTTAAACTTATCTTTCACCGGCGTTGCGGCAGCCACGACTTCCGCCAGTTCTTTGGTGCGGGTCATCGGCTGTTCGCGGTTATGCTCGACAATGGCGCGGGCAATGCGTTTGGCAAAACGCTCTTCACCATAGGTTTTCAATACCCAGGCGATATCGGCTTCTTCTGCGGTTTGTAGCCATTCAGCGGCTGACTGCCCACGGGTTGGGTCCATACGCATGTCCAGCGGACCATCGCGCATAAAGGAAAAGCCGCGCTCAGCATCATCAAGTTGCGGTGAAGAGACGCCAAGATCGAGGAGAATGCCGTCGATCTTGCCGATAAGATCGCGGTCGGCAACGTATTCGCCCAGCGCGGAGAAAGGTCCGTGGATGATGGAGAAGCGCGGATCATCAATAGTCTTCGCAACGGCGATAGCCTGCGGGTCGCGATCGATCGCCAGCAAACGCCCCTCTTCGCCAAGCTGCGAGAGGATCAGACGTGAGTGACCACCGCGACCAAAAGTCCCATCAATGTAGATGCCATCAGGACGGATATTGAGGCCATTAACGGCTTCATCCAGCAGCACCGTAAAATGTTTATAGTTTTCCATCATTTTATAGAGACAAGTCCTGCAGTCGCTCCGATAAGTCTCCGGTAGCCAACTGCTCTGCGTCGATATCTTCCTTGACCTGTTGATGCCAGGTTGTTTCATCCCACAGCTCAAACTTGTTGAACTGTCCAACCAGCATCACTTCTTTTGTCAGCCCGGCATGTTGCCGCAGTACTGGCGCGATTAACAATCGACCTGCGCCATCCATCTGACATTCGCTGGCATGACCTAACAGTAGGCGCTGCACACGGCGCTCAACCGGGTTCATGCTCGACAGACGCGATAATTTTTGCTCGATAATTTCCCATTCAGGCAGGGGGTAAAGCAGCAGGCACGGGTGATGAATGTCAATGGTGCAAACCATTTGACCGGCAGCGTTCTCAAGCAGCTGTTCCCGATAACGGGTAGGCACTGATAAGCGCCCTTTGCTGTCGAGATTGACTAACGTTGCTCCCCGGAACATGCCAGCCTCACCCCTTATTCCCACTTTGCCCCACAATTTCCCACTGAAAGGAGTTTACGGAGCGGAGGAAAAGCTTGTCAAGCCAGTCACAAGGCATACCGAGGTAAAAAACCCGATGTTTACGGCTAATATCAGCGTTGTTTATTTTACGTCCAACGTGCGAAGCAAATTAACGTTATGAATAGCTGTAAGAAAAAATCCCTCATCGTCATCACCGTTTTAAAATGACTCACTATTTTCCACAGCAAATATAAAGTGTCAGTTTGCGACGCGAGCGGCATTTTAGGACATATCTTCTCTGGTTAACAGTCCCTGTTGCGTCTGTGTGGCGCTTGATGCCAGCAGGTTTGCGCAAAAACAAAGAAAAGTGTTTGTTAAATCGGCAATTCATCTCTGCATGTAACAAAATAATGCAAAAACGCGCTGTCAATATCATTTAATTATTGTGAATTTCAGCAGGTGAGTTAATTAACGGGCGGGTTTAAAAGCATTTATCAATAATAGCCAGGAATAGTCTTATTTACTTTAAGGATATTGATGTCCATTCCCGTACTCAACGCGCCAGAGAGAAATTCACCTGGCGCGTACTTTTGTTCGCGGCTTAGCTACGGCTGAGCACGCCGCGGCGATAGAGATTACGTTTAATGCGCGTTAAACCAGGTTTTGGCTTACGCGGTTCGTCCAGGCTCGCCAGGACAATCTCCAGCACACGTTCTGCGACATCGCGGTGACGTTGAGCCACTGCCAGCACCGGGCACTGTAAGAAGTCGAGCAGTTCGTTATCGCCAAAGGTGGCAATTGCCAGGTCAGAAGGCAGTTTGCCGTCGCGACGTAGCGTGACATCCATCACCCCTTGCAACAACGCAAACGACGTTGTGAACAGCGCCTGCGGCATCGGATGCGTTTCCAGCCATTTTTCGAATAACTGGGCAGCTGCCTCCCGCTCATAGCTGTTGGCATAAAGGAAATGCACTTCGCGCGGATCATCTTTCCAGGCAGTACGGAAGCCTTGTTCACGCAGGAAGCTGACAGAAAGCTCCGGCAGCGCGCCAAGATAAAGCACCGTCTCGGCGGGAAACTTACGTAACTCTTCCGCCAGCATTTCGGCATCATCCTGATCGGCACCAACCACGCTGGTGAAGTGTTCACGATCGAGGGCGCGGTCCAGCGCGACAATCGGGAACGGGTCGTTAGCCCAGCGTTGATAAAAAGGATGCTCAGGTGGCAACGACGTCGAAACAATAATGGCATCAACCTGACGCTGTAAAAGGTGCTCAATGCAGCGCATTTCGTTGTCGGGCTGATCTTCCGAGCAGGCAATCAGCAGTTGATAACCCCGTTGCCGCGCCTGGCGTTCAAGATAGTTAGCGATGCGGGTATAGCTGGTGTTCTCCAGATCGGGGATCACAAGACCAATAGAACGTGTGCGTCCAGCACGAAGCCCAGCTGCCACGGCGTTCGGGTGATAATTGTGCTCACGCACTACTGCCATGACTTTTTCAACGGTTTTGTCGCTCACACGGTATTGCTTCGCTTTGCCGTTAATAACATAGCTTGCAGTGGTCCGCGACACTCCCGCCAGCCGAGCGATTTCATCCAGTTTCACAATTGCCCCTTGCGTAAAATGTAAAAACCATAGCCATTGTACTGGTATGGGTTAAATTCATTAACATCTAAGCGCAGAAAATTAACTGCGGCAACTGCTTTTATTCCAGGTTCCCACTGATTTCGCAAAAAAAGCCCAACGTGACATGTTGGGCTGCAAATTGCGCATTGAGATCATTCTCAACGCATTATTTTATCGCCGCGTGAAAGTCCGACCACACCAGAGCGAGCAACTTCCACAATTTTCGCCACATCGCGAATCGATGCTAAAAATGCATCAAGCTTATCGCTGGTGCCTGCTAATTGAACGGTATAAAGCGAGGGTGTGACATCGATAATTTGCCCACGGAATATTTCCGTATTACGTTTCACTTCGTCACGCCCGTAACCGCTGGCCTGAATTTTCACCAGCATGATTTCCCGCTCAACGTGCGCGCCCTGCCCCAACTCGCTCACGCGCAAGACATCGACCAGCTTGTGTAATTGCTTTTCGATTTGCTCAAGCACTTTTTCATCGCCCACGGTCTGAATGGTCATACGCGATAATGTCGGATCGTCGGTTGGCGCAACGGTCAGGCTTTCAATGTTGTAGCCACGCTGGGAAAAAAGGCCAATCACGCGGGATAACGCGCCTGATTCATTTTCGAGTAAGACTGATAATATCCGGCGCATAATCAGGTTCTCTCCGTTTTGCTTAACCACATTTCATCCATTCCGCCCCCGCGAATCTGCATCGGGTAGACGTGCTCACTGCCATCGACGGTAACATCAACAAACACCAGACGATTATTGCGCACCTGTTCCAGCGCCTCGCTAAGTTTGCTTTCCAGTTCTTGCGGATGAGAGATCTGGATCCCGACGTGACCATAGGCTTCCGCCAGACGGACGAAGTCTGGTAAGGACTGCATATAAGATTGTGAATGACGGCCGGAATAGATCATGTCCTGCCACTGCTTCACCATCCCCAGATAGCGGTTATTGAGATTCACCACCAGTACGGGCAACTCATATTGCAACGCGGTAGACAGTTCCTGGATGTTCATCTGAATACTGCCGTCACCAGTGACGCAAACCACGGTTTCTTCTGGCAACGCCATTTTGACGCCCAGTGCCGCAGGTAAACCAAAACCCATCGTGCCGAGGCCGCCAGAGTTGATCCAGCGACGCGGTTTGTCGAATGGATAATAAAGCGCAGCAAACATCTGGTGCTGCCCGACATCGGACGTCACGTAAGCGTCCCCATTAGTCAACCGCCAAAGAGTCTCGATCACCGCCTGCGGTTTAATCTTTTCACTGTGAGTGTCATATTTCAGGCACTGACGAGCGCGCCACTGTTCAATCTGCTGCCACCAGTCGCGGATCTCATCCAGCGGTTGATGGGCGGATTCTTGCGACAGGAGTTCAAGCATTTGTTCGAGGACCTGGCGAGCATCCCCCACAATCGGGATATCAGCAGTCACGGTTTTAGAAATTGAGGTTGGATCAATATCGATATGCAGAACAGTGGCATTTGGGCAGTACTTTGCCAGATTGTTCGTCGTTCGGTCATCAAAACGTACCCCGACGGCGAAAATCACATCCGCGTTATGCATCGTCATATTGGCTTCGTAGGTACCGTGCATTCCCAACATGCCCAGTGCCTGGCGATGCGTTGCCGGAAACGCCCCCAGCCCCATCAAAGAGGAAACAACGGGCAGATTCAACACCTCCACCGCTTCTTTCAACTGCAGATGGCAGCCCGCCGTGATTGCCCCACCGCCTACGTAGACAACCGGTTTTTTTGCCGCCACCAGCGTTTGCAGAGCGCGCTTAATTTGCCCTTTATGCCCGGAGGTCGTGGGATTGTAAGAACGCATACTGACCGACTCCGGCCAGACATAGGGTAATTTGTTCGCCGGATTTAGGATATCTTTCGGTAAATCAACGACCACGGGTCCAGGACGACCACTTGCCGCTAGCCAGAAAGCCTTTTTCAGCACCTGCGGAATGTCTTCCGTTTGCTTAACCAGAAAACTGTGTTTAACCACCGGGCGAGAAATCCCCACCATGTCGCACTCCTGAAAGGCATCATAACCTATCAACGAGGTCGCTACCTGCCCGGAAAGGACAACTAATGGAATGGAATCCATATAAGCGGTGGCAATGCCAGTAATTGCATTGGTCGCCCCTGGACCCGACGTTACCAGCACGACGCCGACTTCCCCGGTCGCGCGCGCCAGACCATCGGCCATATGCACCGCCGCCTGCTCATGGCGAACTAAAACATGATCGATACCACCCACGGTATGCAATGCATCGTAAATATCAAGGACCGCGCCTCCAGGATAACCGAATACTTGTTTAACGCCCTGATCGATAAGCGATCGGACGACCATCTCGGCTCCAGACAACATCTCCATGGCCTGCCTCACTGTTTGACGGAAAAAATGTGTAAAACACATTAACCGTCCGATCTTGCTTAAGCAATTGGCAGACAGAGACATAAACACGGGGTAATAAGAATAAACAGGAGGAAAGGTGAAAAGAAACGATAAAATCCTCCATTACAGAGGATGAAATTGATAATAAATCGGCTGAATCCTACAACTTACAGCAATTTCTCTATTTTTTTAATTAATCCTAAAATAGAGAGCACAAACATTCAGAATAAAATTCTACATTCAATAAAAAATGCAGAATAAACCAGACATTGATGTCTGACCTATTCTGCATTCAGTTAGCGTTTGCAAATTGAGACTAATTGCTCTTCCATCCACTGATGGCCTTTATCGCGCCCGGCAGCTTCATGCCAGGAGAGATAACAGGTTCTGCTGTTTTGTTTTAACGGCAGCGGTAATACCTGTAACTCTAAGGATTCAGCGAACTCTTCAGCCAACCAACGCGGCGCAATAGCGACCAGATGCGTTTGCGACACCACGCTAAGTACGCTCATCATTGCCATGCCCTGATACGCGATACTGGCTTGCTTATCTACCGTGTCATACCAGGTTTGACTAAATGATGCGAAACGATCGAGCGAAACCGCAGCGTGTTGTTCGTTATAAACATCATGCTTCAGTAACGGGCCTTTAATTGTTGGATGATTTTTGCTGGCTACCAACACCATTTCATCTTTAAATAATGGCACACTGGTAAATTCAGGGCGATGGAAGTCTTCATAACTAATCACAAACTCCGTTTCCTGATAACGCAGCTGATGTTCAGTGTTCTGATTTAATGAAGACTTGAACATAACATGTATATTTGGCGCAATCTGCTCAATGTGATTATAAATCTGCGAGGTCAGAATGCTGTCTAACGGGCTGCAAACACAAAGATGAAATACACGTTCACTGCTCGCGGGTTCAAAACCTGAACCAGGCAATTCATTTTGTACTAGTTGCAATGCCTGACGAACTGAGCCAAAAAGTTGAAATGCGCGAGCAGTCGGTTGAATACCACGGCCATAACGAACAAAAAGCTCGTCATTAAACATCACCTTCAGGCGTGCAACAGCGTTACTGACCGCAGGTTGCGACATTCCCAGAGCATGAGCGGCACGGGTGATGTTTTGCTCCTGCATCACGGCATCGAAAACGGTTAATAAGTTGAGATCGACCATGCGTAGCTGTGGCTTGCTTAACTCCGCCGTCTCTGGATGATCTGTTTGTACCTCTGGCATACTTAACTCCACTGTCACACTTAACTCCCTTTCCCTTATTGGAATGCAGAGAAATAATCCTCGAGAATATGATTTATCATGCATATAAAATAAGAAAAAGCAAAATGAGTAAAATTAGGAAAACATAAAGATACAGGTTCTGATAAAAACAGAATCCACTGCCGAGCAAAGAGTCATTTACTACAGCATAATAATCCATAATGTTTTTGTTGCGAAAACAATCTAATCATAACTACCACGAATACTCAATCATCCACAAAATGGATTAAATGTGTTTTTTAATAATTAATTTATATGTTTAATGCATTAATTCTTAACATTAATTGATCAATAATATTCAGCAAATGAATATCAAAAAATTCGCAAAACATATAATTCAATACAAATCATCAGGATAGGTTTTGTAACGCGTGCATTTTATCCCCCTTTCCCTCGTTGATTAGATGCAAAAAATTATTCTGAAATATGTCAACCGATGAAAAGCATCGGCGGTTAAGCAGAAATTAATATCGCTTGTTTTAACCACCGCAGCACAATTAGCTAATTTTACGGATGCCGAACTCACAATGGCGTGACGTTTTTATTGCTTCAGGGTTGACATCCGTTTTTGTATCCAGTAACTCTAAAAGCATATCGCATTCATCTGGAGCTGATTTAATGACTCACATCGTTCGCTTTATCGGTCTACTACTACTAAACGCATCTTCTTTGCGCGGTAGACGAGTGAGCGGCATCCAGCATTAAGCCAGCACGCAGTCAAACAAAAACCCGCGCCATTGCGCGGGTTTTTTTATGCCCGAAGCGAGGCGCTCAAAAGAGACAAGGACCCAAACCATGAGCCAGCAAGTCATTATTTTCGATACCACATTGCGCGACGGTGAACAGGCGTTACAGGCAAGCTTGAGTGTGAAAGAAAAACTGCAAATTGCGCTGGCCCTTGAGCGTATGGGTGTTGACGTTATGGAAGTCGGTTTCCCCGTCTCTTCGCCGGGTGATTTTGAATCAGTGCAGACCATCGCTCGCCAGGTTAAAAACAGCCGTGTATGCGCGTTAGCTCGCTGCGTGGAAAAAGATATTGACGTGGCAGCCGAATCCCTGAAAGTCGCCGAAGCCTTCCGTATTCATACCTTTATTGCCACTTCGCCAATGCACATCGCCACCAAGCTGCGCAGCACGCTGGACGAAGTGATCGAACGCGCTATCTATATGGTGAAACGCGCCCGTAATTACACCGATGATGTTGAATTTTCTTGCGAAGATGCCGGACGCACCCCAATTGCCGATCTGGCGCGAGTGGTCGAAGCGGCGATTAATGCCGGTGCCACCACCATCAACATTCCGGACACCGTGGGCTACACCATGCCATTTGAGTTCGCCGGAATCATCAGCGGCCTGTATGAACGCGTACCCAACATCGACAAAGCCATTATTTCCGTACATACCCACGACGATTTGGGCCTGGCGGTCGGCAACTCACTGGCGGCGGTACATGCCGGAGCACGGCAGGTAGAAGGCGCAATGAACGGGATCGGCGAGCGTGCCGGTAACTGTTCCCTTGAAGAAGTCATCATGGCGATCAAAGTTCGTAAGGATATTCTCAACGTCCACACCGCCATCAATCACCAGGAGATATGGCGCACCAGCCAGTTAGTTAGCCAGATTTGTAATATGCCGATCCCGGCAAACAAAGCCATTGTTGGCAGCGGCGCATTCGCACACTCCTCCGGTATCCACCAGGATGGTGTACTGAAAAACCGCGAAAACTACGAAATCATGACACCAGAATCTATTGGTCTGAACCAAATCCAGCTGAATCTGACCTCTCGTTCGGGGCGTGCGGCGGTGAAACATCGCATGGATGAGATGGGATATAAAGAAAGTGAATATAATTTAGACAACCTGTACGACGCTTTCCTGAAGCTGGCGGACAAAAAAGGCCAGGTGTTTGATTACGATCTGGAGGCGCTGGCCTTCATCGGTAAGCAGCAAGAAGAGCCGGAGCATTTCCGTCTGGATTACTTCAGCGTGCAGTCAGGTTCTAACGATATTGCCACTGCCGCCGTCAAACTGGCCTGTGGCGAAGAAGTCAAAGCAGAAGCCGCCAACGGTAACGGTCCGGTCGATGCCGTCTACCAGGCGATAAACCGCATCACTGACTATAACGTCGAACTGGTGAAATACAGCCTGACCGCCAAAGGCCACGGTAAAGATGCGCTGGGTCAGGTGGATATTGTCGCCAACTACAACGGTCGCCGCTTCCACGGCGTCGGCCTGGCCACCGATATTGTCGAGTCCTCCGCCAAAGCCATGGTGCACGTACTGAACAATATCTGGCGTGCCGCAGAAGTCGAAAAAGAGTTGCAACGCAAAGCTCAACACAACGAAAACAACAAGGAAACCGTGTGATGTCGAAGAATTACCATATTGCCGTATTGCCGGGGGACGGTATTGGTCCGGAAGTGATGACCCAGGCGCTGAAAGTGCTGGATGCCGTGCGCAACCGATTTGCGATGCGTATCACCACCAGCCATTACGATGTAGGCGGCGCAGCCATTGATAACCACGGACAGCCGCTGCCGCCTGCGACGGTTGAAGGTTGTGAGCAAGCCGATGCCGTGCTGTTTGGCTCGGTAGGTGGTCCGAAGTGGGAACATTTGCCGCCAGACCAGCAACCAGAACGCGGCGCACTGCTGCCTTTGCGTAAACACTTCAAATTATTCAGCAATCTGCGTCCGGCAAAACTGTATCAGGGGCTGGAAGCGTTCTGCCCACTGCGTGCTGACATTGCCGCAAACGGCTTTGACATCCTGTGTGTGCGCGAACTGACCGGCGGCATCTATTTCGGTCAGCCAAAAGGCCGCGAAGGTAGCGGACAATATGAAAAAGCGTTTGATACCGAGGTGTACCACCGTTTTGAGATCGAGCGTATTGCCCGCATCGCATTTGAATCTGCCCGCAAGCGTCGCCACAAAGTCACCTCAATCGACAAAGCCAACGTGCTGCAATCCTCTATTTTATGGCGGGAGATCGTTAACGAGATCGCCACGGAATACCCGGACGTCGAACTGACGCATATGTACATCGACAACGCCACCATGCAGCTGATTAAAGATCCATCACAGTTTGACGTCTTGCTGTGCTCCAACCTGTTTGGCGACATTCTGTCTGATGAGTGCGCAATGATCACTGGCTCAATGGGGATGTTGCCTTCCGCCAGCCTGAACGAGCAAGGTTTTGGTCTGTATGAACCGGCGGGCGGCTCGGCACCCGATATCGCAGGTAAAAATATCGCCAACCCGATTGCACAAATTCTGTCGCTGGCGCTGCTGCTGCGTTACAGCCTGGATGCCGATGATGCGGCTTCCGCCATTGAACGCGCCATTAACCGCGCATTAGAAGAAGGCATTCGCACTGGGGATTTAGCCCGTGGCGCTGCCGCCGTTAGTACCGATGAAATGGGCGATATCATTGCCCGCTATGTGGCAGAAGGGGTGTAATCATGGCTAAGACGTTATACGAAAAATTATTCGACGCTCACGTAGTGTACGAAGCCGAAAACGAAACCCCGCTGTTATATATCGACCGCCACCTGGTGCATGAAGTGACCTCACCGCAGGCGTTCGATGGTCTGCGCGCCCACGGTCGCCCGGTACGTCAGCCGGGCAAAACCTTCGCCACCATGGATCACAACGTCTCTACCCAGACGAAAGACATTAATGCCTGCGGTGAAATGGCGCGCATCCAGATGCAGGAGCTGATCAAAAACTGCAAAGAATTTGGCGTCGAGCTGTATGACCTGAATCACCCGTATCAGGGGATCGTCCACGTAATGGGGCCGGAACAGGGCGTGACCTTGCCGGGGATGACCATTGTCTGCGGCGACTCACATACCGCCACCCACGGCGCGTTTGGCGCACTGGCCTTTGGTATCGGCACTTCCGAAGTTGAACACGTACTGGCAACGCAAACCCTGAAACAGGGCCGGGCGAAGACCATGAAAATTGAAGTCCAGGGCAAAGCCGCGCCGGGCATTACCGCAAAAGATATCGTGCTGGCAATTATTGGTAAAACCGGCAGCGCAGGCGGTACCGGGCATGTGGTGGAATTTTGCGGCGAAGCAATCCGTGATTTAAGCATGGAAGGTCGTATGACCCTGTGCAATATGGCAATCGAAATGGGCGCAAAAGCCGGTCTGGTTGCACCGGACGAAACCACCTTTAACTATGTTAAAGGCCGTCTGCATGCGCCGAAAGGCAAAGATTTCGACGACGCCGTTGCCTACTGGAAAACCCTGCAAACCGACGAAGGAGCAACTTTCGATACCGTTGTCACTCTGCAAGCAGAAGAGATTTCGCCGCAGGTCACCTGGGGCACCAATCCAGGCCAGGTGATTTCTGTGAACGACAATATTCCCGATCCGGCTTCGTTTGCCGATCCGGTTGAACGCGCGTCGGCAGAAAAAGCGCTGGCCTATATGGGGCTGAAACCGGGTATTCCGCTGACAGAAGTGGCTATCGACAAAGTGTTTATTGGTTCCTGTACTAACTCGCGTATTGAAGATTTACGCGCGGCAGCGGAAATCGCCAAAGGCCGGAAAGTCGCGCCAGGCGTACAAGCGCTGGTGGTTCCCGGCTCCGGTCCGGTTAAAGCCCAGGCGGAAGCGGAAGGTCTGGACAAAATTTTTATCGAAGCTGGTTTTGAATGGCGCTTGCCAGGTTGTTCAATGTGCCTGGCGATGAACAACGACCGCCTGAATCCGGGCGAACGTTGCGCCTCCACCAGCAACCGTAACTTTGAAGGCCGCCAGGGGCGCGGCGGGCGCACGCATCTGGTCAGTCCGGCAATGGCTGCCGCCGCGGCTGTGACCGGACATTTCGCCGACATTCGCAACATTAAATAAGGAGCACACCATGGCAGAGAAATTTATCAAACACACAGGCCTGGTGGTTCCGTTGGATGCCGCCAATGTCGATACCGATGCAATCATCCCGAAACAGTTTTTGCAGAAAGTGACCCGTACGGGTTTTGGCGCGCATCTGTTTAACGACTGGCGTTTTCTGGATGAAAAAGGCCAACAGCCAAACCCGGACTTCGTGCTGAACTTCCCGCAGTATCAGGGCGCTTCCATTTTGCTGGCACGAGAAAACTTCGGCTGCGGTTCCTCGCGTGAGCACGCGCCGTGGGCATTGACCGATTACGGTTTTAAGGTGGTGATTGCGCCGAGTTTTGCTGACATCTTCTACGGCAATAGCTTTAACAACCAGCTGCTGCCGGTGAAATTAAGCGATGCAGAAGTGGATGAGCTGTTTGCGCTGGTGAAAGCCAATCCGGGGATTCATTTTGATGTAGACCTGGAAGCGCAAGAGGTGAAAGCGGGAGAGAAAACTTATCGCTTTACCATCGATGCCTTCCGCCGCCACTGCATGATGAACGGTCTGGACAGCATCGGCCTGACTCTGCAGCACGACGATGCTATTGCGTCTTATGAAGAGAAGCAACCGGCGTTTATGCGTTAGTTTGTACACCGTCCGGCACTCAATCGCCAAAAAGAAAAAAGCCAGCAGATAATCACTGCTGGCGTGGCGATTAACACCAATACTCAGTCACACATGATGTCCGCAAATCAGTAGTCAGAATGACTCCCCTCCCACTGCATCAGCTCTTCAAGCATGGTTAATCGTTGTGGGACGCTTAACCAACGCAACCAGCACAACTTCGCTGTCGCGGTAAAATAGTGCTGATAAAACTGACGCATGGGGCACCTCCTTGCTTCATCGTTAGGAATTATTGACTTAATATAGGGAAAATAAAATTGCTGTCTTTTGCGCAGGAGTTCCCCTTTTATGCCATCTGCTCGTCTGCAACAACAGTTCATCCGCCTGTGGCAATGCTGCGAGGGTAAATCTCAGGAGACCACGCTCAACGAACTGGCAGCGTTACTGAGTTGCTCGCGTCGTCATATGCGCACCCTGCTCAACACCATGCAGGATCGCGGCTGGCTGACGTGGGAAGCGGAAGTCGGGCGCGGTAAACGTTCACGCCTGACATTCCTCTATACCGGGCTGGCGCTTCAGCAACAGCGGGCGGAAGACCTGCTGGAGCAGGATCGTATCGACCAACTAGTGCAGTTGGTTGGCGACAAAGCGACTGTGCGGCAAATGCTGGTTTCTCATCTGGGCCGCAGCTTCCGCCAGGGGCGGCACATCCTGCGCGTGCTCTACTATCGTCCGTTGCGTAATCTGCTACCTGGCAGCGCATTGCGCCGTTCTGAAACCCATATCGCCCGGCAAATCTTCAGTTCGCTAACGCGCATAAATGAGGAAAATGGGGAACTGGAAGCAGACATCGCACACCACTGGCAGCAAATATCACCGCTTCACTGGCGTTTCTTTTTGCGTCCAGGAGTCCATTTTCACCATGGTCGTGAACTGGAAATGGACGATGTGATCGCCTCTTTAAAACGAATCAATACGCTTCCGCTCTATTCGCATATTGCTAACATTGTGTCGCCGACGCCCTGGACGCTGGATATCCATCTCACGCAACCGGACCGCTGGTTGCCGTTACTGCTGGGGCAAGTTCCGGCAATGATCCTGCCGCGCGAATGGGAAACCCTCAGTAACTTTGCCAGCCATCCCATCGGCACCGGTCCGTATGCGGTGATCCGCAACAGCACCAATCAACTGAAAATTCAGGCATTCGATGACTTCTTCGGTTACCGGGCATTAATCGACGAAGTTAACGTCTGGGTTCTGCCGGAAATTGCCGACGAGCCAGCCGGAGGGCTGATGCTAAAAGGTCCACAGGGCGAGGAAAAAGAGATTGAAAGCCGCCTGGAGGAAGGTTGCTACTATTTACTGTTCGACAGCCGCACCCATCGAGGGGCGAATCAGCAAGTCAGAGACTGGGTAAGCTATGTGCTTTCTCCGACGAATCTGGTCTATTTCGCTGAGGAACAGTACCAGCAACTGTGGTTCCCGGCTTATGGACTGCTCCCCCGTTGGCACCATGCCCGCACCATAAAGAGCGAAAAACCGGCTGGTCTGGAAAGCCTCACCCTGACCTTTTATCAGGATCACAGCGAGCATCGGGTGATTGCCGGGATCATGCAGCAGATTCTGGCAAGTCACCAGGTCACGCTGGAAATCAAAGAGATCAGCTACGATCAGTGGCATGAAGGAGAGATCGAGAGCGATATCTGGCTTAACAGCGCCAACTTTACGCTGCCGCTGGATTTTTCGCTGTTCGCGCACTTGTGCGAGGTGCCGCTGCTCCAACACTGTATTCCGATCGACTGGCAAGCCGACGCCGCCCGCTGGCGCAATGGCGAAATGAACCTGGCGAACTGGTGCCAGCAACTGGTCGCCAGCAAAGCAATGGTGCCACTTATCCACCACTGGCTGATCATTCAGGGGCAACGTAGTATGCGCGGCCTGCGCATGAACACCCTCGGCTGGTTCGATTTTAAATCAGCGTGGTTTGCACCACCGGATCCATGATTGCTGGTTGATAACAAAATCACTACACTAACGCCGTTCTCAACGGGGTGCCACGCAGCCGCGTGCGCTGAGAAAATACCCGTCGAACCTGATCCGGATAACGCCGGCGAAGGGATTTGAGGCTCCTTCTCAAGTCCTTTGCCACTCTTTTGTGAGGTGCAAAGTGTTAAAAAAATGTCTTCCCCTGCTGTTGCTGTGCACAGCGCCTGTTTTCGCTAAACCTGTTCTGACTGTTTATACCTACGATTCCTTTGCCGCTGACTGGGGACCTGGTCCGGTAGTCAAAAAAGCCTTTGAAGCAGACTGTAATTGCGAACTGAAACTGGTGGCGCTGGAAGATGGCGTTTCGCTGCTCAACCGTCTACGGATGGAAGGCAAAAACAGCAAAGCCGATGTGGTGCTGGGGCTGGATAACAATCTGTTAGACGCCGCCAGCAAAACAGGGCTGTTTGCTAAAAGCGGTGTGGCAGCGGAAGCCGTTAACGTTCCTGGCGGCTGGAATAATGACACTTTCGTACCGTTTGATTACGGCTATTTCGCCTTCGTCTATGACAAGAACAAACTGAAAAATCCGCCGCAAAGCCTGAAAGAACTGGTTGAGAGCGATCAGAACTGGCGGGTGATTTATGAAGATCCACGTACCAGTACGCCGGGGCTGGGTCTGTTGCTATGGATGCAAAAAGTCTATGGCGATAACGCCCCGCAAGCCTGGCAGAAACTGGCGAAGAAAACTGTCACGGTCACCAAAGGCTGGAGCGAAGCCTACGGCCTGTTTTTAAAAGGCGAAAGCGATCTGGTACTGAGTTACACCACCTCTCCGGCTTATCACATTCTCGAAGAGAAGAAAGATAACTACGCCGCCACAAACTTTAGCGAAGGTCACTATCTGCAGGTGGAAGTTGCCGCCCGCACCGCTGCCAGCAAGCAGCCAGAGCTGGCGCAAAAATTCCTCCAGTTTATGGTTTCTCCGGCTTTTCAGAATGCGATCCCAACCGGCAACTGGATGTATCCGGTAGCAAACGTCACTCTGCCTGCAGGATTTGAACAATTGACCAAACCAGCCACCACGCTAGAGTTCACACCCGCCGAAGTGGCGGCACAACGTCAGGCATGGATTAGCGAATGGCAACGCGCCGTCAGCCGTTAATTCCCGGCTGGTTAATTCCAGGCGTAAGCGCCGCCACGCTGGTGGTAGCGGTTGCACTGGCGGCGTTTCTCGCCCTGTGGTGGAACGCGCCGCAGGGTGACTGGGTGGCAGTCTGGCAGGACAGCTACCTGTGGCATGTGGTGCGCTTCTCCTTCTGGCAGGCGTTTCTCTCGGCGCAGCTCTCTGTCGTACCCGCAATATTCCTCGCCCGCGCCCTCTATCGCAGGCGCTTTCCTGGGCGACAGATGCTGTTGCGTCTGTGCGCAATGACCTTGATCCTCCCGGTGCTGGTTGCTGTTTTCGGCATTCTTAGCGTCTATGGTCGCCAGGGCTGGCTGGCCTCGCTCTGGCAATCACTTGGTCTGGAGTGGACCTTTTCGCCCTACGGCCTGCAAGGCATTTTGCTGGCCCATGTGTTTTTTAATCTGCCGATGGCTAGCCGTTTATTACTCCAGGCACTGGAAAACATTCCCGGCGAACAACGTCAGCTTGCCGCCCAACTTGGGATGCGCGGCTGGCATTTTTTCCGTTTCGTCGAATGGCCGTGGTTACGGCGACAAATCCCGCCGGTTGCCGCACTAATCTTTATGCTCTGTTTCGCCAGCTTCGCCACCGTGCTATCGCTGGGCGGCGGTCCGCAGGCGACCACTATCGAGCTGGCAATCTATCAGGCACTGAGTTACGACTACGATCCTGCCCGCGCGGCAATGCTGGCGCTGATCCAGATGGTGTGCTGCCTCGGGCTGGTGCTGTTGAGTCAGCGATTGAGTAAGGCCATTGCGCCTGGTACCACACTGCTGCAAGGCTGGCGCGACCCGGACGATCGTCTGCATAGTCGCATTTGCGACACGGCGTTAATTGTGCTGGCGCTGCTGCTGTTGCTGCCACCGTTACTGGCGGTGATCGTCGATGGGGTAAATCGCCAGTTGCCGGAAGTGCTGGCACAACCGGTGCTGTGGCAGGCGCTGTGGACCTCGTTGCGTATTGCGCTGGCGGCAGGCGTATTGTGCGTAGTGCTGACCATGATGCTGCTATGGAGCAGTCGCGAACTTCGGGCGCGGCAGAAAATGCTGGCGGGTCAGGCGCTGGAGATGAGCGGCATGTTGATCCTCGCCATGCCGGGGATTGTGCTGGCTACGGGCTTCTTTTTACTGCTCAACAACACTATCGGCCTGCCGCAATCTGCTGACGGCATTGTGATTTTCACCAATGCGTTAATGGCAATCCCTTATGCGCTGAAAGTACTGGAAAACCCGATGCGCGATATCACCGCCCGCTACAGCATGTTGTGTCAGTCGCTGGGCATTGAAGGCTGGTCACGCTTAAAAGTGGTGGAGCTGCGCGCCCTGAAACGTCCACTGGCGCAGGCGCTGGCCTTTGCTTGTGTGCTGTCGATTGGTGATTTTGGCGTGGTGGCATTGTTCGGTAACGATGATTTCCGTACCCTGCCGTTTTATCTCTACCAGCAAATTGGCTCCTATCGCAGCCAGGACGGCGCGGTCACCGCGTTAATTCTGCTGCTGCTCTGTTTTCTGCTGTTTACCGTGATTGAAAAAATACCGGGGCGAAATGTTAAAACTGACTGATATCACCTGGCTTTACCAGCATTTGCCGATGCGTTTTAGCTTAACGGTGGAACGCGGCGAGCAGGTGGCGATCCTCGGGCCAAGCGGCGCGGGTAAAAGTACCCTGCTTAATTTGATCGCCGGTTTTCTGACGCCAGCCAGCGGTTTGCTGACTATCGACGACGTAGATCACACCACGACGCCGCCGTCACGCCGTCCGGTGTCGATGCTGTTTCAGGAGAACAACCTGTTCAGCCACCTGACGGTCGCGCAGAACATCGGGCTGGGGCTAAATCCGGGGTTGAAACTAAATGCGGCGCAGCAGAAGAAAATGCACGCGATTGCCCACCAGATGGGGATTGATAATTTAATGGCGCGGTTACCTGGCGAGCTTTCCGGCGGTCAACGACAGCGCGTGGCGTTAGCGCGTTGTCTGGTACGCGAACAGCCCATTTTATTGCTCGATGAACCGTTTTCCGCGCTCGATCCGGCGCTACGTCAGGAGATGCTGACGCTGGTGAGCACGAGCTGCCAACAGCAAAAAATGACGCTATTGATGGTGTCGCACAGTGTGGAAGATGCGGCGCGGATCGCCACGCGCTCGGTGGTGGTCGCCGACGGGCGTATCGCCTGGCAGGGTAAGACCGATGAGTTGTTGAGCGGTAAGGCGAGTGCTTCGGCGCTGTTGGGAATTAAAGGTTAATATGCACTGTCGGATGCGGCGTGAACGCCTTATCCGACCTACAGGTAGTGCGTTTTGTAGGCCTGATAAGACGCGGCAAGCGTCGCATCAGGCAACCCGCACAAGGCTATCCTCTAAACCCCAACCACTTTACGCAAAATATCGATATACACCGGCATCAACGGGTGGCGAATTAACACCACCAGCGCCACCACGCCGATGGCAGAAATCAACGGCGTCAGCCACAACAAACGACCGCGGGACAAATAATGACTCAAACGGTCAGTCGCTTTACCGCTGCGCCATAACCGCCAGCACAGCCAGCCTCCAACCCACAAAAACACCGCTGTTGCCAGCAGCAACCATTTAAACTCACCGCTCTGCATCCCGGCAGGAATATCGATCGCCGCACCCGCCAGAATCCCCGGCAGGAAGTAAAACGGTGGCCACAGCAAGCAGCCGATAATATTCGGCGTAATAAATTTTGCCACCGGGAGATCCAGCATTCCCGCCACCATTGGCACCAGCGGACGCGTCGGGCCGACAAAACGACCGACCAGAATGGTGAACATGCTGTGCTGATGCAGCGCATGTTCGGTTTTATCGAGTAATGCTTTGTTCTTCTTCAGAAATGACCAGCGATGCAACGGCTTTTTAAAACGCCAGCCCAGCCAGAAGGAGATCCAGTCGCCCAGCAGGCAACCGACGATCCCTGCCAGCCAGGCGTGCCAGAAACTTAACTCGCCGCTGCCAATCAGTGCTCCCAGCCCCGCCATCAGCACCGTACCGGGTAGAATCAAACCGACCAGCGCCAGCGACTCCAGAAAGGCCACCAATAACACCGCCATCAATGAATACACGGTAGATTGGGTAATAAAGTGTTCCAGCAATGCTTGCATAATGTGCCTGTCAAATGGACGAAGCAGGGATTCTGCAAACCCTATGCTACTCCGTCAAGCCGTCAATTATCTGATTCGTTACCAATTATGACAACTTGACGGCTACATCATTCACTTTTTCTTCACAACCGGCACAAAAGACACCCTCTGCCTATCATTCGATAGTCTCAAAATATTCCACCTGCAGAGAATCACGGTGCTCAATGACGCAATAACGCTGGAAATTATTTGCATAATCACTTTTATCATGAAAAAACCATATACAATCGTTTTGTAGACTCGGTCCCATTCTTTTCAAAAAATCTATTAGCTTTGCTTTCTGAAGAAAAATGTTATCTATATTTCGCCATGTAACAATCACTCTTGTTTGCATATCATCAACATTATAGTAATAGCTATACTCGGCTACGTTTGATATGTTTGGCAAATTTCGCAAACTCTCTGGCGTATAAAGGAAAAATGGGGAAAGTTCATGCTGTGTATAGTGATGTTCCTTTGACATCAATGAGATATAAGCATAGAAAAATATAAAGAATAAAACTAAAAATGATAATAAAATATAAATATATTTTGACATCTCTACTCACGACCTGTGCGGATAATGAGGGTTTAAGAAAAGAAAAAGCGGTCTTTCAAAGGGAGATTCTGAAAACTTTATAGCTCCCGAACTTGATAATGAACTATACAACTCATGATTTATTCTGTTTTTATCTTTATAATAATTAGTAACAGGTCTATTATTATATTGATTATATAACAATGTTGAAAAAGACTCATCTAATGGCTTTATATAATTTAACCATTCTGGAAGCTTCTTTTTTATTAGTTGATTTTTTTTAAAAGGAGGATGGGTTGTAAATAAGAATGGCGTAAACTCAGTATTTTTAAAATTCCCTGGCGCTCCATATGTATCCCATATTTGTAAGGCTTTTGTGTAAGATAAAGGTTTTGCCAATAAAAGTGGATCGGGGCCTGTTCCAAATACACGATAAAAACCAATCAAGTCTGAGACTAAATCTTCTGCACTAAATCCGCTATCAGTATACCAGTTAAAAATAAATGAGTTTTGCCATGCTTCAAACCTCTTCGCAGTTCCATACATTAACGTTAAGGCAACTCTTGCTTTAAGAGTGGGTGAAAGACATGAACGAACCATAACCTTCGTATAAACACCGGTATGAAATGTAAGATCTACTCCTAATATTTTTTCCGAATTCCCATTTCCTGATGATAATCAACAGGAAAATACCAATCATGAAATTCATCGTAATATGTTGAAAAATGTTCTTGCTCCAATTTTCTTTTTAATATTCTGGCATCTTGTCCCTGAGCATGCCCCAAATCGATCCAACCTAACTCTTCGGTATAAACTAATCCATACTTTTTCGTTGTTGCAAATATTCCATCAGTAATATCGTTACGTTTGCTCATCACAATCTCCCCTCAAAAAAAACGTATAGCAAATAATATCAATAAGGAAAAATATTATTTTTCAATATTTTTTTGTATACAATTCATTTTATGAATGAATTTACAAAGATAGCTGCGCCTGATGCCGCTACACTTTTGCCAGACCATGTTCTCCTCTGAGGGAGTAACTGGCGTTTTTCATAGAATGCCGTACTTTTTTCAACAACTGCCACATCGAACGGCATTTATGGTGGCGTGAAGTGCCTGCCATAACCGCTCAATGTGGTGTTCCTACGATGAACAAACCGCTTGATATATTCTCCTGATGCAACCGGACAATATGTTCATGATGGGTATCCCGATACATAAGCCTTCGTTTTATTTTTACAAAAAGAAATCGTTGTCGATATTTTATCAAGAAAAAAAATAATTCAGGTAAAACGATTCAACTAAAAATAACTAAAATTAATCCCCCGTGAAATATATAAATAACGTCAGATGAAGAAAGCAAGGGGGTTCCCCCCCTTCTTTCTTATTATTCACAACCTGCCCTAAACTCGCTCGGACTCGCCCCGGTGCATTTTTTAAATACTCGCGAGAAATAGAGTTGATCGTCAAAACCGACATTGCGACCGACGGTGGCGATAGGCATCCGGGTGGTGCTCAAAAGCAGCTTCGCCTGACTGATGCGCTGGTCCTCGCGCCAGCTTAATACGCTAATCCCTAACTGCTGGCGGAACAAATGCGACAGACGCGACGGCGACAGGCAGACATGCTGTGCGACGCTGGCGATATCAAAATTACTGTCTGCCAGGTGATCGCTGATGTACTGACAAGCCTCGCGTACCCGATTATCCATCGGTGGATGGAGCGACTCGTTAATCGCTTCCATGCGCCGCAGTAACAATTGCTCAAGCAGATTTATCGCCAGCAATTCCGAATAGCGCCCTTCCCCTTGTCCGGCATTAATGATTTGCCCAAACAGGTCGCTGAAATGCGGCTGGTGCGCTTCATCCGGGCGAAAGAAACCGGTATTGGCAAATATCGACGGCCAGTTAAGCCATTCATGCCAGTAGGCGCGCGGACGAAAGTAAACCCACTGGTGATACCATTCGTGAGCCTCCGGATGACGACCGTAGTGATGAATCTCTCCAGGCGGGAACAGCAAAATATCACCCGGTCGGCAGACAAATTCTCGTCCCTGATTTTTCACCACCCCCTGACCGCGAATGGTGAGATTGAGAATATAACCTTTCATTCCCAGCGGTCGGTCGATAAAAAAATCGAGATAACCGTTGGCCTCAATCGGCGTTAAACCCGCCACCAGATGGGCGTTAAACGAGTATCCCGGCAGCAGGGGATCATTTTGCGCTTCAGCCATACTTTTCATACTCCCGCCATTCAGAGAAGAAACCAATTGTCCATATTGCATCAGACATTGCCGTCACTGCGTCTTTTACTGGCTCTTCTCGCTAACCCAACCGGTAACCCCGCTTATTAAAAGCATTCTGTAACAAAGCGGGACCAAAGCCATGACAAAAACGCGTAACAAAAGTGTCTATAATCACGGCAGAAAAGTCCACATTGATTATTTGCACGGCGTCACACTTTGCTATGCCATAGCATTTTTATCCATAAGATTAGCGGATCCAGCCTGACGCTTTTTTTCGCAACTCTCTACTGTTTCTCCATACCCGTTTTTTTGGATGGAGTGAAACGATGGCGATTGCAATTGGCCTCGATTTTGGCAGTGATTCTGTGCGAGCTTTGGCGGTGGACTGCGCCACCGGTGAAGAGATCGCCACCAGCGTAGAGTGGTATCCCCGTTGGCAGAACGGGCAATTTTGTGATGCCCCGAATAACCAGTTCCGTCATCATCCGCGTGACTACATTGAGTCAATGGAAGCGGCGCTGAAAACTGTGCTTGCAGAGCTTAGCGTCGAACAGCGCGCAGCTGTGGTCGGGATTGGCGTTGACACAACCGGCTCGACGCCCGCACCGATTGACGCCGACGGTAACGTCCTGGCGCTGCGCCCGGAGTTTGCCGAAAACCCGAACGCGATGTTCGTATTGTGGAAAGACCACACCGCGGTTGAAGAAGCGGAAGAGATTACCCGTTTGTGCCACGCGCCGGGCAACGTTGACTACTCCCGCTATATTGGCGGTATTTATTCCAGCGAATGGTTCTGGGCAAAAATCCTGCATATAACTCGCCAGGACAACGCCGTGGCACAATCTGCCGCATCGTGGATTGAGCTGTGCGACTGGGTGCCAGCTCTGCTTTCCGGTACCACCCGCCCGCAGGATATTCGTCGCGGACGTTGCAGCGCCGGGCATAAATCTCTATGGCACGAAAGCTGGGGTGGCCTGCCGCCAGCCAGTTTCTTTGATGAGCTGGACCCGATCCTCAACCGTCATTTACCTTCCCCGCTGTTCACTGAAACCTGGACTGCCGATATTCCGGTGGGCACCTTATGCCCGGAATGGGCGCAGCGTCTCGGCCTGCCTGAAAGCGTGGTGATTTCCGGCGGCGCGTTTGACTGCCATATGGGCGCAGTTGGCGCAGGCGCACAGCCTAACGCACTGGTAAAAGTTATCGGTACTTCCACCTGCGACATTCTGATTGCCGACAAACAGAGCGTTGGCGAGCGGGCAGTGAAAGGTATTTGCGGTCAGGTTGATGGCAGCGTGGTGCCTGGATTTATCGGTCTGGAAGCAGGCCAATCGGCGTTTGGGGATATCTACGCCTGGTTCGGTCGCGTACTCGGCTGGCCGCTGGAACAGCTTGCCGCCCAGCATCCGGAACTGAAAGAGCAAATCAACGCCAGCCAGAAACAACTGCTTCCGGCGCTGACCGAAGCATGGGCCAAAAATCCGTCTCTGGATCACCTGCCGGTGGTGCTCGACTGGTTTAACGGCCGCCGCACACCGAACGCTAACCAACGCCTGAAAGGGGTGATTACCGATCTGAACCTCGCTACCGACGCTCCGCTGCTGTTCGGCGGTTTGATTGCCGCCACCGCCTTTGGCGCACGCGCAATTATGGAGTGCTTCACCGCTCAGGGGATCGCCGTCAATAACGTGATGGCACTGGGCGGCATCGCGCGCAAAAACCAGGTCATTATGCAGGCCTGCTGCGACGTGCTGAATCGCCCGCTGCAAATTGTTGCTTCTGACCAATGTTGCGCGCTCGGTGCGGCGATTTTCGCTGCCGTCGCCGCGAAAGTGCACGCAGACATCCCATCAGCCCAGCAAAAAATGGCCAGTGCGGTAGAGAAAACCCTGCAACCGCGCAACGAACAGGCACAACGCTTTGAACAGCTTTATCGCCGCTATCAGCAATGGGCGATGAGCGCCGAACAACACTATCTTCCAACTTCCGCCCCGGCACAGGCTGACCAGGCCGTTCCGACTCTATAAGGACACGATAATGACGATTTTTGATAATTATGAAGTGTGGTTTGTCATTGGCAGCCAGCATCTTTACGGCCCGGAGACTCTGCGCCAGGTGACGCAACATGCGGAACACGTTGTTAATGCACTGAATACAGAAGCGAAGTTGCCCTGCAAACTGGTGCTGAAACCGCTGGGCACCACGCCGGATGAAATCACCGCTATTTGCCGCGACGCGAATTACGACGATCGTTGCGCTGGTCTGGTGGTGTGGCTGCACACCTTCTCCCCGGCCAAAATGTGGATCAACGGCCTGACCATGCTCAACAAACCGTTGCTGCAATTCCACACCCAGTTCAACGCGGCGCTGCCGTGGGACAGCATCGACATGGACTTTATGAACCTGAACCAGACCGCGCATGGCGGTCGCGAGTTCGGCTTCATCGGCGCGCGTATGCGTCAGCAACATGCCGTTGTTACCGGTCACTGGCAGGATAAACAAGCACATGAGCGTATTGGCTCCTGGATGCGTCAGGCGGTCTCTAAACAGGATACCCGTCATCTGAAAGTCTGCCGTTTTGGCGATAACATGCGTGAAGTAGCGGTCACCGATGGCGATAAAGTTGCCGCACAGATCAAGTTTGGTTTCTCCGTCAATACCTGGGCGGTTGGCGATCTGGTGCAGGTGGTGAACTCCATAAGCGACGGCGATGTTAACGCGCTGGTCGATGAGTACGAAAGCTGCTACACCATGACACCTGCCACACAAATCCACGGCGAAAAACGACAGAACGTGCTGGAAGCGGCGCGTATTGAGCTGGGGATGAAGCGTTTCCTGGAACAAGGTGGCTTCCACGCTTTCACTACTACCTTTGAAGATTTGCACGGCCTGAAACAGCTTCCGGGTCTGGCCGTACAGCGTCTGATGCAGCAGGGCTACGGCTTTGCGGGCGAAGGCGACTGGAAAACTGCCGCCCTGCTTCGCATCATGAAGGTGATGTCAACCGGTCTGCAGGGCGGCACCTCCTTTATGGAGGACTACACCTATCACTTCGAGAAAGGTAATGACCTGGTACTCGGCTCCCATATGCTGGAAGTCTGTCCGTCGATCGCTGTGGAAGAGAAACCGATCCTCGACGTTCAGCATCTCGGTATTGGCGGTAAAGACGATCCTGCCCGCCTGATCTTCAACACTCAAACCGGTCCAGCCATTGTCGCCAGCCTGATTGATCTCGGCGATCGTTACCGTCTGCTGGTTAACTGCATCGACACGGTGAAAACACCGCACTCCCTGCCGAAACTGCCGGTGGCGAATGCGCTGTGGAAAGCGCAACCGGATCTGCCGAGCGCTTCCGAAGCGTGGATCCTTGCCGGTGGCGCGCACCATACCGTCTTCAGCCATGCGCTGAACCTCAACGATATGCGCCAGTTCGCCGAGATGCACGACATTGAAATCACAGTGATTGATAACGATACCCGCCTTCCAGCGTTTAAAGACGCGCTGCGCTGGAACGAAGTGTATTACGGATTTCGTCGCTAAGTAGCCGCATCAGGTATGTAACGCCTGATGCGACGCTGACGCGTCTTATCAGGCCTACGCGTTCCGGATTTGTAGGCCGGATAAGCAAAGCGCATCCGGCATTCACCGCCTGATGCGGCGCTGGCGCGTCTTATCAGGCCTACGCGTTCCGGATTTGTAGGCCGGATAAGCAAAGCGCATCCGGCATTCACCGCCTGATGCGACGCCGACGCGTCTTATCAGGCCTACACGCTGCGATTTTGTAGGCCGGATAAGCAAAGCGCATCCGGCACGAAGGAGTCAACATGTTAGAAGATCTCAAACGCCAGGTATTAGAAGCCAACCTGGCGCTGCCAAAACACAACCTGGTCACGCTCACCTGGGGCAATGTCAGCGCCGTTGATCGCGGGCGCGGCGTCCTGGTGATCAAACCTTCCGGCGTCGACTACAGCATCATGACCGCTGACGATATGGTCGTGGTCAGCATCGAAACCGGTGAAGTGGTTGAAGGTACGAAAAAGCCCTCCTCCGACACGCCAACTCACCGGCTGCTCTATCAGGCATTCCCGTCTATTGGCGGCATTGTGCACACACACTCGCGCCACGCCACCATCTGGGCGCAGGCGGGCCAGTCGATTCCAGCAGCCGGCACCACCCACGCCGACTATTTCTACGGCACCATTCCCTGCACCCGCAAAATGACCGACGCAGAAATCAACGGTGAATATGAGTGGGAAACCGGTAACGTCATCGTAGAAACCTTCGAAAAACAGGGTATCAATGCAGCGCAAATGCCCGGCGTGCTGGTCCATTCTCACGGCCCATTTGCATGGGGAAAAAACGCCGAAGATGCGGTGCATAACGCCATCGTGCTGGAAGAAGTCGCTTATATGGGGATATTCTGCCGTCAGTTAGCGCCGCAGTTACCGGATATGCAGCAAACGCTGCTGGATAAACACTATCTGCGTAAGCATGGCGCGAAGGCATATTACGGGCAGTAATGACTGTATAAAACCACAGCCAATCAAACGAAACCAGGCTATAATCAAGCCTGGTTTTTTATTGGATTTTCAGCGTGGCGCAGGCAGGTTTTATCTTAACCCGACACTGGCGGGACACCCCGCAAGGAACCGAAGTTTCCTTTTGGTTAGCGACGGACAACGGGCCGTTGCAGGTTACGCTTGCGCCGCAAGAGTCCGTGGCGTTTATTCCCGCCGATCAGGTTCCCCGCGCCCAGCATATTTTGCAGGGTGAGCAAGGCTTTCGCCTGACGCCGCTGGCGTTAAAGGATTTTCATCGCCAGCCGGTGTATGGCCTTTACTGTCGCGCCCATCGCCAGTTGATGAATTACGAAAAGCGCCTGCGTGAAGCTGGCGTTACCGTCTACGAGGCCGATGTGCGCCCGCCAGAACGCTATCTGATGGAGCGGTTTATCACCTCGCCAGTGTGGGTCGAGGGTGATATGCGCAACGGCGCTATCGTTAATGCCCGTCTGAAACAGCATCCCGACTATCGTCCGCCGCTCAAGTGGGTTTCTATTGATATTGAAACCACCCGCCACGGTGAGCTGTACTGCATCGGCCTGGAAGGTTGCGGGCAGCGTATCGTTTATATGCTGGGGCCAGAGAATGGCGACGCCTCCGCGCTCGATTTTGAACTGGAATACGTCGCCAGCCGCCCGCTGCTACTGGAAAAACTTAACGCCTGGTTTGCGACTCATGATCCTGATGTGATCATCGGTTGGAACGTGGTGCAGTTCGATCTGCGAATGCTGCAAAAACATGCCGAGCGTTACCGTATTCCGCTGCGTCTGGGGCGTGATAACAGCGAGTTGGAGTGGCGCGAGCACGGCTTTAAAAACGGCGTCTTTTTTGCTCAGGCCAAAGGGCGACTGATTATCGACGGTATCGAGGCGCTGAAATCCGCGTTCTGGAATTTCTCTTCATTCTCGCTGGAAACCGTCGCTCAGGAGTTATTAGGCGAAGGAAAATCTATCGATAACCCGTGGGATCGAATGGACGAAATTGACCGCCGTTTCGCCGAAGATAAGCCTGCGCTGGCAACTTATAACCTGAAAGATTGCGAGCTGGTGACGCAGATCTTCCACAAAACTGAAATCATGCCGTTTTTGCTCGAACGGGCGACGGTGAACGGCCTGCCGGTAGATCGACACGGCGGTTCGGTGGCAGCGTTTGGTCATCTCTATTTTCCCCGTATGCATCGCGCTGGTTATGTCGCGCCTAATCTCGGCGAAGTGCCGCCGCACGCCAGCCCTGGCGGCTACGTGATGGATTCGCGACCTGGGCTTTATGATTCGGTGCTGGTGCTGGACTACAAAAGCCTGTACCCGTCGATCATCCGCACCTTTCTGATTGATCCCGTCGGACTGGTGGAAGGCATGGCGCAGCCTGATCCAGAGCACAGTACCGAAGGTTTTCTCGATGCCTGGTTCTCACGGGAGAAACATTGCCTGCCGGAGATTGTGACTAACATCTGGCACGGGCGCGATGAAGCCAAACGTCAGAGTAATAAGCCGCTTTCGCAGGCGCTGAAGATCATTATGAATGCCTTTTATGGTGTGCTCGGCACCACCGCCTGCCGTTTCTTCGATCCACGCCTGGCATCGTCGATCACCATGCGTGGTCATCAGATCATGCGGCAAACCAAAACGTTGATTGAAGCGCAGGGCTATGATGTTATCTACGGCGATACCGACTCAACGTTTGTCTGGCTGAAAGGTGCACATTCGGAAGAAGAAGCAGCGAAAATCGGTCGTGCACTGGTGCAGCACGTTAACGCCTGGTGGGCGGAAACGCTGCAAAAACAACGGCTGACCAGCGCACTGGAACTGGAGTATGAAACCCATTTCTGCCGTTTTCTGATGCCAACCATTCGCGGGGCCGATACCGGCAGCAAAAAGCGCTACGCCGGACTGATTCAGGAGGGCGACAAACAGCGGATGGTGTTTAAAGGGCTGGAAACCGTGCGCACCGACTGGACGCCGCTGGCCCAGCAGTTTCAGCAGGAGCTGTACCTGCGTATCTTCCGCAACGAGCCATATCAGGAATACGTGCGCGAAACCATCGACAAGCTGATGGCGGGCGAACTGGACACGCAGCTGGTTTACCGTAAACGCCTTCGCCGTCCTCTGAGCGAATATCAGCGTAATGTTCCGCCTCATGTACGCGCCGCTCGCCTTGCCGATGAAGAAAACCATAAGCGCGGTCGCCCCTTGCAATATCAGAACCGCGGCACCATTAAGTACGTATGGACCACCAACGGCCCGGAGCCGCTGGACTACCAACGTTCACCACTGGATTACGAACACTATCTGACCCGCCAGCTACAACCCGTGGCGGAGGGAATACTCCCTTTTATTGAGGATAATTTTGCTACACTTATGACCGGGCAACTTGGGCTATTTTGAGCAAAAAAAAGAGTTCGCCAGATACCATTTTGATGCGTGACGAATGCTTTGCCATCCAGTACCATAGCGCCCTTTCCATTCCTGGACCTGAATAACACCACTACCTCATAAGCACGGTAGCGGGTGGTTATTGCCTGCAATTAAAGATATAGAGCCGAACACATATGCCTTTTACACTTGGTCAACGCTGGATCAGCGATACAGAAAGCGAATTGGGACTTGGAACCGTTGTCGCGGTGGATGCGCGAACTGTCACTTTACTTTTCCCATCTACTGGTGAAAACCGTCTGTACGCACGCAGTGATTCCCCCGTGACCCGCGTGATGTTCAACCCTGGTGATACCATTACCAGCCATGACGGCTGGCAGATGCAAGTCGAAGAAGTAAAAGAAGAAAATGGCTTGCTGACCTATATCGGTACTCGCCTTGATACTGAAGAGTCCGGCGTAGCCCTGCGTGAAGTTTTCCTTGATAGCAAACTGGTGTTCAGCAAACCGCAGGACCGTCTGTTTGCCGGGCAGATTGACCGTATGGACCGCTTTGCGCTGCGTTATCGCGCGCGTAAGTATTCCAGCGAACAGTTCCGTATGCCGTACAGCGGCCTGCGCGGTCAGCGTACCAGCCTGATCCCCCATCAGCTCAACATCGCTCATGATGTTGGTCGCCGCCACGCGCCGCGCGTCCTGTTGGCTGACGAAGTGGGTTTAGGGAAAACCATTGAAGCCGGGATGATCCTGCATCAGCAACTGCTCTCTGGCGCTGCTGAACGTGTGCTGATTATCGTCCCGGAAACCTTACAGCATCAGTGGCTGGTAGAAATGCTGCGCCGTTTCAACCTGCGCTTTGCGCTATTTGATGATGAGCGTTATGCCGAAGCTCAGCACGATGCTTACAACCCGTTCGACACCGAACAGCTGGTTATTTGCTCGCTGGATTTTGCCCGTCGTAGCAAACAGCGTCTGGAACATCTCTGTGAAGCCGAATGGGATCTACTGGTGGTCGATGAAGCGCATCACCTGGTGTGGAGCGAAGATGCGCCGAGCCGTGAATATCAGGCCATTGAACAACTGGCAGAGCACGTGCCCGGCGTTCTGCTGCTGACCGCAACCCCGGAACAACTGGGGATGGAAAGCCACTTCGCCCGTCTGCGTCTGCTGGACCCGAACCGTTTCCACGATTTTGCGCAATTCGTTGAAGAGCAGAAAAATTATCGTCCGGTTGCGGACGCCGTTGCCATGCTGCTGGCTGGTAACAAACTCAGCAATGACGAACTGAACATGCTCGGTGAGATGATCGGCGAGCAGGATATCGAGCCGCTGTTGCAAGCAGCAAACAGCGACAGCGAAGATGCCCAGAGCGCCCGTCAGGAACTGGTTTCGATGCTGATGGATCGCCACGGTACCAGCCGCGTGCTGTTCCGTAACACCCGTAACGGTGTGAAAGGCTTCCCGAAACGCGAGCTGCATACTATTAAGCTGCCACTGCCGACGCAGTATCAGACCGCTATTAAAGTCTCCGGCATTATGGGCGCACGTAAAAGTGCGGAAGATCGCGCTCGCGATATGCTCTACCCGGAGCGTATTTATCAGGAATTTGAAGGCGATAACGCCACCTGGTGGAACTTCGATCCGCGCGTTGAGTGGCTGATGGGCTACCTGACCAGCCATCGCTCTCAGAAAGTGCTGGTGATCTGCGCCAAAGCGGCCACTGCGCTGCAACTGGAGCAGGTACTGCGCGAACGTGAAGGTATTCGCGCCGCAGTGTTCCACGAAGGCATGTCGATTATCGAACGTGACCGCGCTGCCGCCTGGTTTGCCGAAGAAGACACCGGCGCACAGGTACTGCTGTGCTCGGAAATCGGTTCTGAAGGACGTAACTTCCAGTTCGCCAGCCACATGGTGATGTTTGACCTGCCATTCAACCCGGATCTGCTGGAGCAGCGTATTGGTCGTCTGGATCGTATCGGTCAGGCGCACGATATTCAGATCCATGTGCCTTATCTGGAAAAAACGGCTCAGTCGGTGCTGGTGCGCTGGTATCACGAAGGTCTGGATGCATTCGAGCACACCTGCCCGACCGGACGCACTATCTACGATAGCGTGTACAACGATTTGATTAACTATCTGGCCTCGCCGGATGAGACCGAAGGCTTTGACGATCTGATCAAAAACTGCCGCGAGCAACATGAAGCGCTGAAAGCACAGCTGGAACAAGGTCGTGACCGCCTGCTGGAAATCCATTCCAACGGTGGCGAAAAAGCCCAGGCACTGGCAGAAAGCATTGAAGAGCAGGATGACGATACCAACCTGATCGCCTTCGCCATGAACCTGTTCGATATTATCGGTATCAATCAGGACGATCGCGGCGACAACATGATCGTGCTGACGCCGTCCGATCATATGCTGGTGCCGGACTTCCCTGGCCTGTCGGAAGATGGCATCACCATCACCTTCGACCGTGAAGTGGCGCTGGCGCGTGAAGATGCACAGTTTATTACCTGGGAGCATCCGCTGATCCGCAACGGTCTGGATCTGATCCTTTCTGGCGATACCGGTAGCAGCACGATTTCACTGTTGAAAAACAAAGCGTTGCCGGTAGGTACGCTGTTGGTGGAACTGATTTATGTGGTTGAAGCCCAGGCTCCGAAGCAGTTGCAGCTCAACCGCTTCCTGCCACCGACGCCGGTACGTATGCTGCTGGATAAAAACGGCAACAACCTGGCGGCGCAGGTAGAGTTTGAAACCTTTAACCGCCAGCTTAACGCGGTTAACCGTCACACCGGCAGCAAGCTGGTTAACGCCGTGCAGCAGGATGTTCACGCTATCCTTCAGCTGGGGGAAGCGCAGATCGAGAAATCTGCCCGTGCATTGATTGATGCAGCGCGTAACGAAGCCGACGAAAAACTGTCTGCCGAGCTGTCTCGTCTGGAAGCGCTGCGTGCAGTTAACCCGAACATTCGTGACGACGAACTGACCGCCATTGAGAGCAACCGTCAGCAGGTAATGGAAAGCCTGGATCAGGCAGGCTGGCGTCTGGATGCCCTGCGTTTGATCGTTGTGACGCATCAGTAACGGAGCCGAAGATGGGGATGGAAAACTACAATCCGCCGCAGGAACCCTGGCTGGTTGTCCTGTATCAGGATGACCATATTATGGTGGTCAACAAGCCGAGCGGTTTGTTGTCTGTGCCGGGGCGTCTGGAAGAGCACAAAGACAGCGTGATGACGCGCATTCAGCGTGATTATCCGCAGGCAGAATCGGTGCATCGTCTGGATATGGCTACCAGCGGCGTGATTGTAGTGGCGCTGACCAAAGCCGCGGAGCGGGAGTTAAAACGCCAGTTCCGCGAGCGCGAGCCGAAAAAACAGTATGTGGCCCGCGTCTGGGGGCATCCATCCCCTGCGGAAGGTCTGGTGGATCTGCCGCTGATTTGCGACTGGCCAAACCGCCCGAAACAGAAAGTCTGTTACGAAACAGGTAAACCTGCGCAGACGGAGTATGAAGTGGTGGAATATGCGGCGGATAACACGGCAAGAGTGGTGTTAAAACCGATTACCGGGCGTTCGCATCAGCTGCGTGTGCATATGCTGGCGCTGGGTCATCCGATTCTCGGCGATCGTTTTTATGCATCACCAGAAGCGAGAGCAATGGCACCACGTTTGTTGCTACATGCAGAGATGCTGACGATTACCCATCCGGCGTATGGCAATAGTATGACATTTAAAGCACCAGCGGATTTTTAATAGTCACGCTGGCGAAGTTCGGTAGGCCGGAGAAGGCGTTCACGCCGCATCCGGCAATTTTGCGCCGATTGCCTGATGCGACGCGGGCCGCGTCTTATCAGGCCTACACGTTGAAACTTATTTAAACCCTTTCTGCTGCTTTATCAGCTCATAGGCCTGCTGAATTTCCTGCGCTTTCTGCTTCGCCATCTCCATCATCTCTGGCGGCAAACCTTTCGCCACCAACTTATCGGGATGGTGTTCACTCATCAGCTTACGGTAGGCACGTTTGATGGTGGTCGCATCATCCGTCGGCTTCACGCC
This sequence comes from Escherichia sp. E.sYA108, assembly GCF_011754335.1. Taxonomy (NCBI): domain Bacteria; kingdom Pseudomonadati; phylum Pseudomonadota; class Gammaproteobacteria; order Enterobacterales; family Enterobacteriaceae; genus Escherichia; species Escherichia sp. E.sYA108. The sequence goes on from NZ_JAAQVZ010000001.1 coordinate 4,224,382, forward strand.
CAGCACATTACAGGCATCTTCCAGCGTCGGGCCACGCTGCGCTTGCTGCCAGTTACCACCGCCAGATTGCTGCTGATAACCGCCGCCAAACTGTGCACCGCCCTGCATCATGCGCAAAAACTGGTCAAACTGAGCGCGGGAGATCCCTAATTCTTCAGCAATGACATACAGCACCGCCCGTTCATTCGGGTGCAGTGAACCATCAGCAAACGCCGCCTGAATCTGGATCTCCAGAAACATACGAATTAAGTCAAAACGACCAAAGCAGACACTGCGAAACTGGCGCATCTTTTCGCGCAGCGGGTAATTGTCTGATTTTCCCACCCGGAACGCATTTTGCGCCGCAGTACGGGAAGCGCCATGAAGGTTCATTCGGTCCATCAACTGGCTGGCGATATGAATATCAGCTTCCGTGACGCGACCTTTGGATTTGGTTAAATGCCCCATCACTTCAAAAGTGGTGGCAAAAAACAGCGCCTGACGCTCACGCTGGTTGGCGAACCACGCCATTTTACGGCTACGGGCTTTATCAAACATATGGCCAATTAACAGGCCCAATACTACGCCCCAAAAGCCGCCGCCCATTATTAAGGCCACGGCCACGCCAATGATTTTTCCCCAATACTGCATATATTCCCCAAATCGACACACGGATATCAGGGCTATCTCCCACAATATAAAGGCGCTTTTACCCATTTCTGGCTGCGGTCTATTGTGAGACATCGCCTATAATTTGCATTATCATACCTGTCATTCAATGCCGTGCCTAACACCACAGACGCTATTCGGACAGGATTAACACTAGCGTAGAGATGACGAGTACGTTAGTCTCTGACCGTTTGTCACGCGCAACGTTACCGATGATGGAACAATAAAATCAACGTATGAAAAAACGTATCCCCACTCTCCTGGCCACCATGATTGCCACCGCCCTTTATAGTCAACAGGGACTGGCAGCCGACCTCGCCTCACAGTGCATGTTGGGCGTGCCAAGCTATGACCGTCCTCTGGTACAGGGCGATACCAATGACTTACCCGTGACTATCAATGCTGACCACGCGAAAGGGGACTACCCGGATGACGCCGTGTTTACTGGCAGCGTGGATATCATGCAGGGTAACAGCCGTCTGCAGGCCGACGAAGTGCAGCTCCATCAAAAAGAGGCACCAGGACAACCGGAGCCGGTACGTACCGTTGATGCGCTCGGTAATGTCCATTACGACGATAACCAGGTGATCCTCAAAGGGCCGAAAGGCTGGGCGAATCTGAACACCAAAGATACCAACGTCTGGGAGGGTGATTACCAGATGGTGGGTCGCCAGGGTCGCGGTAAAGCGGACCTGATGAAACAACGTGGCGAAAACCGCTATACCATTCTGGATAACGGTAGCTTTACCTCCTGTCTGCCGGGTTCTGACACCTGGAGCGTGGTAGGTAGCGAAATTATTCATGACCGCGAAGAACAAGTTGCGGAGATCTGGAACGCCCGCTTTAAGGTGGGTCCGGTACCGATCTTTTATAGCCCGTATTTGCAGTTGCCGGTGGGTGACAAACGTCGCTCTGGTTTCTTGATCCCGAACGCCAAATACACCACCACCAACTACTTTGAGTTCTACCTGCCATATTACTGGAACATCGCGCCAAATATGGATGCCACCATCACGCCGCATTATATGCATCGTCGTGGCAACATCATGTGGGAGAACGAATTCCGCTACCTCTCCCAGGCGGGCGCTGGCTTGATGGAACTGGACTATCTGCCTTCAGATAAAGTCTATAAAGATGAACACCCGAACGATGACAGTTCACGTCGTTGGTTGTTCTACTGGAACCACTCCGGGGTCATGGATCAGGTGTGGCGTTTCAACGTCGACTACACCAAAGTCAGCGATCCTAGCTACTTCAATGACTTCGATAACAAATACGGTTCCAGTACCGACGGCTACGCAACGCAAAAATTCAGCGTTGGCTATGCGGTGCAAAACTTCAATGCCACCGTTTCAACCAAGCAGTTCCAGGTCTTCAGCGAGCAGAACACCAGTAGCTACTCGGCAGAGCCGCAGTTAGACGTTAACTACTACCAGAATGATGTTGGTCCGTTTGATACGCGTATTTACGGCCAGGCAGTGCACTTTGTTAACACCAGAGATGACATGCCAGAGGCGACTCGTGTTCACCTGGAACCGACCATCAATCTGCCGCTCTCTAATAACTGGGGCAGCATCAATACTGAAGCGAAGTTGCTGGCAACCCATTATCAGCAAACCAATCTTGACTGGTATAACTCCAGAAACACGACCAAGCTGGCAGAGTCCGCTAACCGTGTAATGCCGCAGTTCAAGGTAGACGGTAGAATGGTCTTCGAGCGTGATATGGAAATGCTGGCGCCGGGCTATACCCAGACACTGGAACCACGCGCGCAGTATCTGTATGTGCCATATCGCGATCAGAGCAAAATCTATAACTACGACTCGTCTCTGCTGCAATCTGACTACTCCGGCCTGTTCCGGGACCGGACTTACGGCGGTCTTGACCGTATTGCCTCCGCTAACCAGGTGACGACCGGTGTCACATCTCGCATATATGATGATGCTGCCGTTGAACGTTTTAATATTTCCGTTGGTCAAATCTACTATTTCACGGAGTCTCGCACTGGCGATGACAACATAACATGGGAGAATGACGACAAAACGGGCTCACTGGTATGGGCAGGCGATACTTACTGGCGCATCTCTGATCGTTGGGGATTGCGTGGCGGGATTCAGTACGATACACGTCTGGATAACGTAGCGACCAGTAACTCCAGCATTGAATACCGTCGGGATGAAGACCGTCTGGTACAGCTGAATTACCGTTACGCCAGCCCGGAATATATTCAGGCAACGCTGCCTAAGTACTATTCCACTGCTGAGCAATATAAGAATGGTATTTCGCAGGTAGGAGCCGTCGCCAGCTGGCCAATTGCCGATCGTTGGTCCATTGTTGGGGCCTACTACTACGACACCAATGCGAACAAGCAAGCCGACTCTATGTTAGGTGTGCAATACAGCTCCTGCTGCTATGCGATTCGCGTCGGTTACGAGCGGAAGCTGAACGGTTGGGATAACGATAAACAACATGCGGTATATGACAACGCAATCGGCTTTAACATCGAACTTCGCGGCCTGAGCTCCAACTACGGTCTGGGTACGCAAGAGATGCTGCGTTCGAACATTCTGCCGTATCAAAACACTTTGTGATTTGTTGATTTACCACGTAATCCGCAGTGCGGTTAATTGAAATGGAAAAAGTATGAAGAACTGGAAAACGCTGCTTCTCGGTATCGCCATGATCGCGAATACCAGTTTCGCTGCCCCCCAGGTAGTCGATAAAGTCGCAGCCGTCGTCAATAACGGCGTCGTGCTGGAAAGCGACGTTGATGGATTAATGCAGTCGGTAAAACTGAACGCTGCTCAGGCAAGGCAACAACTTCCTGATGACGCGACGCTGCGCCACCAAATCATGGAGCGTTTGATCATGGATCAAATCATCCTGCAGATGGGGCAGAAAATGGGAGTGAAAATCTCCGATGAGCAGCTGGATCAGGCGATTGCTAACATCGCGAAACAGAACAACATGACGCTGGATCAGATGCGCAGCCGTCTGGCTTACGATGGTCTGAACTACAACACCTATCGTAACCAGATCCGCAAAGAGATGATTATCTCTGAAGTGCGTAACAACGAGGTGCGTCGTCGCATCACCATCCTGCCGCAGGAAGTCGAATCCCTGGCGCAGCAAGTGGGTAACCAAAACGACGCCAGCACTGAGCTGAACCTGAGCCACATCCTGATCCCACTGCCGGAAAACCCGACCTCTGATCAGGTGAACGAAGCGGAAAGCCAGGCGCGCGCGATTGTCGATCAGGCGCGTAACGGCGCTGATTTCGGTAAGCTGGCGATTGCTCATTCTGCCGACCAGCAGGCGCTGAACGGCGGACAGATGGGCTGGGGCCGTATTCAGGAGTTGCCGGGGATCTTCGCCCAGGCATTAAGCACCGCGAAGAAAGGCGACATTGTTGGCCCGATTCGTTCCGGCGTTGGCTTCCATATTCTGAAAGTTAACGACCTGCGCGGCGAAAGCAAAAATATCTCGGTGACCGAAGTTCATGCTCGCCATATTCTGCTGAAACCGTCGCCGATCATGACTGACGAACAGGCCCGCGTGAAACTGGAACAGATTGCTGCCGATATCAAGAGTGGTAAAACGACTTTTGCTGCCGCAGCGAAAGAGTTCTCTCAGGATCCAGGCTCTGCTAACCAGGGCGGTGATCTCGGCTGGGCTACACCAGATATTTTCGATCCGGCCTTCCGTGACGCCCTGACCCGCCTGAACAAAGGTCAAATGAGTGCACCGGTTCACTCTTCATTCGGCTGGCATTTAATCGAACTGCTGGATACCCGTAATGTCGATAAAACCGACGCGGCACAGAAAGATCGTGCATACCGCATGCTGATGAACCGTAAGTTCTCGGAAGAAGCAGCAAGCTGGATGCAGGAACAACGTGCCAGCGCCTACGTTAAAATCCTGAGCAACTAATGGTTAAAACCCAACGTGTTGTGATCACTCCCGGCGAGCCCGCCGGGATTGGCCCGGACTTAATTGTCCAGCTTGCACAGCGTGAGTGGCCAGTCGAACTGGTTGTTTGTGCCGATGCCACTCTCCTTACCGACCGGGCAGCGATGCTCGGTTTGCCGCTCACCCTCCGCCCTTATTCCCCCAACTCCCCTGCACAACCGCAAACTGCGGGCACATTAACGCTACTTCCTGTCGCGCTACGTGAATCTGTCACTGTGGGGCAGTTAGCAGTTGAAAATGGGCACTATGTGGTGGAAACGCTGGCGCGAGCGTGTGATGGCTGTCTGAACGGTGAATTTGCTGCGCTGATCACAGGCCCCGTGCATAAAGGCGTCATTAACGACGCAGGCATTCCGTTTACCGGTCATACCGAGTTTTTCGAAGAGCGTTCGCAGGCGAAAAAAGTGGTGATGATGCTGGCGACCGAAGAACTTCGCGTGGCGCTGGCAACGACGCATTTACCGCTGCGCGATATCGCAGATGCTATCACCCCTGCCCTTTTGCACGAAGTGATTGCTATTTTGCATCACGATTTGCGCACCAAATTTGGTATTGCCGAACCGCGCATTCTGGTCTGCGGGCTGAATCCGCACGCGGGCGAAGGCGGTCATATGGGTACGGAAGAGATAGACACCATTATTCCGGTACTCAACGAGCTGCGGGAACAGGGGATGAAACTCAACGGGCCGCTGCCTGCCGATACCCTGTTTCAGCCGAAATATCTCGATAACGCCGACGCCGTGCTGGCGATGTACCACGATCAGGGTCTTCCCGTGCTAAAATACCAGGGCTTCGGGCGCGGTGTGAACATTACGCTGGGCCTGCCCTTTATTCGCACATCAGTGGACCACGGCACCGCGCTTGAACTGGCGGGACGTGGTAAAGCCGATGTCGGCAGTTTTATTACGGCGCTTAATCTCGCCATCAAAATGATTGTTAACACCCAATGAATAATCGAGTCCACCAGGGCCACTTAGCCCGTAAACGCTTCGGGCAAAACTTTCTCAACGATCAGTTCGTGATCGACAGCATTGTTTCTGCCATTAACCCGCAGAAGGGCCAGGCGATGGTCGAAATCGGCCCCGGTCTGGCGGCATTGACCGAACCGGTCGGCGAACGTCTGGACCAGCTGACGGTCATCGAACTTGACCGCGATCTGGCGGCACGTCTGCAAACGCATCCATTCTTAGGCCCGAAACTGACGATTTATCAGCAGGATGCGATGACCTTTAACTTTGGCGAACTGGCCGCGAAAATGGGCCAGCCGCTGCGTGTTTTCGGCAACCTGCCTTATAACATCTCCACGCCGTTGATGTTCCATCTGTTTAGCTATACTGATGCCATTGCCGACATGCACTTTATGTTGCAAAAAGAAGTGGTGAATCGTCTGGTTGCAGGACCGAACAGCAAGGCGTATGGTCGATTAAGCGTCATGGCGCAATACTATTGCAACGTGATCCCGGTGCTGGAAGTACCGCCGTCAGCCTTTACACCACCACCCAAAGTGGATTCCGCCGTCGTGCGCCTGGTTCCTCATGCAACGATGCCTCACCCGGTTAAAGATGTTCGCGTGTTGAGCCGCATCACCACTGAAGCCTTTAACCAGCGTCGTAAAACCATTCGTAACAGCCTCGGCAACCTGTTTAGCGTCGAGGTGTTAACGGGAATGGGGATCGACCCGGCGATGCGAGCGGAAAATATCTCTGTCGCGCAATATTGCCAGATGGCGAACTATCTGGCGGAGAACGCGCCTTTGCAGGAGAGTTAACGATGATCAATTCGCCCCGAGTGTGTATTCAGGTTCAAAGCGTCTACATTGAGGCCCAATCTTCACCTGATAATGAACGTTACGTTTTTGCTTATACCGTAACCATACGCAATCTGGGGCGAGCGCCAGTGCAGTTGTTGGGGCGTTACTGGTTGATCACCAATGGCAATGGCCGTGAAACCGAAGTCCAGGGCGAAGGAGTGGTTGGCGTCCAGCCACTTATCGCGCCTGGCGAAGAGTACCAGTACACCAGCGGTGCAATCATTGAAACCCCGCTGGGCACCATGCAGGGTCACTACGAAATGATCGATGAAAATGGCGTCCCTTTCAGCATCGACATTCCCGTATTCCGACTCGCCGTTCCCACACTCATTCATTAAAAGAATATGGCGACATACCTTATTGGCGACGTTCATGGTTGTTACGATGAACTGATCGCATTGCTGCATAAAGTAGAATTTACCCCTGGGAAAGATACCCTCTGGCTGACGGGCGATCTGGTCGCGCGCGGCCCGGGTTCGCTGGATGTTCTGCGCTATGTGAAATCCTTAGGCGACAGCGTACGTCTGGTGCTGGGTAATCACGATCTGCATCTGCTGGCGGTATTTGCCGGGATCAGCCGCAATAAACCGAAAGATCGCCTGACACCGCTGCTGGAAGCGCCGGATGCCGACGAGCTGCTTAACTGGCTGCGTCGCCAGCCTTTGCTGCAAATCGACGAAGAGAAAAAGTTGGTGATGGCCCACGCCGGGATCACGCCGCAGTGGGATCTGCAGACCGCCAAAGAGTGCGCGCGCGATGTAGAAGCGGTGCTGTCGAGTGACTCCTATCCCTTCTTCCTTGATGCCATGTACGGCGATATGCCAAATAACTGGTCACCGGAATTGCGGGGGCTGGGAAGACTGCGTTTTATCACCAACGCCTTTACCCGTATGCGCTTTTGCTTTCCAAACGGTCAACTGGATATGTACAGCAAAGAATCGCCGGAAGAGGCCCCTGCCCCACTGAAACCGTGGTTTGCGATTCCTGGCCCCGTCGCTGAAGAGTACAACATCGCCTTTGGTCACTGGGCATCGCTGGAAGGCAAAGGTACGCCGGAAGGTATTTACGCGCTGGATACCGGCTGCTGCTGGGGTGGTACATTAACCTGCCTGCGCTGGGAAGATAAACAGTATTTTGTCCAGCCGTCGAACCGGCATAAAGATATGGGTGAGGGAGAGGCGGTAGCGTCTTAAATCCCGTCGAGCATAAAATCTAATGCTCCTTTAATCAACGTTCGGTGCGCGCTGGCATCGCAAAATTTCGTTCCCAGCGCGTTAACTGGAACAGTTGCAGTCTCATGCGTCATGAGCACATATTCTTTGCCGTCTACCAGTAAAAGGATTGGGTTAAGCCGTTCTGGTGGGCGAATACGGCTAAATCGTTCAATAGGTGTTAATGGAATAACGATACGGCGATTAATCTCACCAATAATGTCGCTGGTAACATCAATAACAAAGGGAAACGCGGCGTTCCTGCCGCGACTGCGGTATACCGTAAATTGCATCGCTAGAAGCTCCGGTACTCATCAGAGAAACATCCGGTTTCATCAGCCAATTGATTTAACGCAGCGATAGCTTCTGCGTTCTCTTCACGCCAACGTGTTGCTGCATGTTTTTTAAGTTCAGCATTGAGCGCAACCGTAAGGGTGGCGCTCATATTTAAGCCTGCATCACGAGCGCGATTGACTAACTCACGGTCGACGGTGACGGTCACACTTTGTGTGGTACGTTTTGCAGTCATGATCTCGTGCTCCTGTACAATTTATACGTCTAGTATACACGGATATCTGCACGTATCAGTGATGCCGGAATTCTAATATACAAAATTACCGCCGCTCCAGAATCTCAAAGCAATAGCTGTGAGAGTTCTGCGCATCGGCATCGTGGAATTCGCTGAATACCGATTCCCAGTCATCCGGCTCGTAATCCGGGAAATGGGTGTCGCCTTCCACTTCCGCGTCGATATGCGTCAGATACAGTTTTTGCGCTTTCGGCAGGAACTGCTCATAAACGCGACCGCCGCCAATCACCATGATTTCTGGTACGTCACCACACGCCGCAATGGCTTCATCCACCGACTTCACCCACGTTACGCGATCGTCCGTACCCGGTTGACTGCTGAGGATAATATTTTTGCGTCCTGGCAACGGACGACCGATGGATTCCCAGGTATGGCGGCCCATAATCACGGGTTTATTTAAAGTGTTGCGTTTAAACCAGGCGAGATCGGCAGGCAGGTTCCACGGCATGGCGTTTTCCATGCCGATAACGCGATCTACCGCTAACGCCGCAATCAGACTGATCATTGAGATTTCCCGATAAAAAAAATTGTCGCCACTATACGTAAAGCGTAAACCGTCGTCGACTGGTGCGAGGATGATGTTGAGGAAAATTTTATATTCTGCTGGCGAGTCCACGCTCTCTCCCTGGACTCGCCGCATTACAATGAAACAAAAACAAACAGTTAGCTGTAAAGCGTGATTTACGTCACTCTTTATTAGGATGAGGGCTTCGTTTCCGGTTCATCCGCCATATTGCCAGTATGTTTCCCTTCTTCGGTTCCCTGCCAGCCATGTCGTTGAATTAATGACAGATGTTCACGGTCTTCGGTAATGATCTCACTTAACATCGCGCTGGTGCGTTTATAGACCGCCGCACGGGCTTTGGTGTCGTTCTCAACCATTGCCATCTCTTCCACCATCTGAATATTAAAGCGGCGGAACACATCGGCACGTTCTCGCGCTTCATACGGCCCCAGACCTAAACTTTCCAGTGCCAGACGCCCGGTTTTCAGCGCACCTTCGAAGGTTTCACGCTCCGGCTTTTCAACGCCTGCCTGACGCAAACGAATGTAGTGGTCGACATCGCGGGCGCGGGCAATAATCTGCAAATGTGGGAAATGTTCTTTCACCATCTCTGTCAGTTGCAGGTTGGTTTGCGGATCGTCGATGGCGTTAATCAGCACTTCCGCTTTCGCCGCTCCGGCAGATTCCAGTAAATCCATCCGCGTGGCATCACCATAAAACACTTTCATACCGAATTTACGCAGCGTTTCGATATGGTCCGGGTCGTGATCGAGCACCACCATTTTCACCCCGCTGGAGAGCAGTAAACGTCCGGTTATCTGCCCAAAACGCCCGAATCCGGCAATGATTACCCGCGGCTGTTCTTCGTCGATCTCATCGGCTTCACGCGCCTCTTCAGTAGAAGATTGCTCAAGGCGATTGAGGATCACCAGCAGAATCGGCGTTGCCGCCATCGACAGTGCCACCGCCAGAGTCAGCGATTTCGCCCACTCTGGCTCCAGCACATTCGCCATCTGCGCCGCACCAAATACTACAAAGGCAAACTCACTGCCCTGTCCTAACAGCACCGCAAACCAGCGACGCTGTTTATTTGGCACCTGCAACGGTCGGGCAATCAGCCACAGCATGGCGATTTTGATGATGAGGAAGCCGAGCAGCAAAATAACAATGCGCAACGGATTTTCAAGCAGCGTGCCAAAGTCTATCGACATGCCAACGCCGATGAAAAACAGCCCCAGCAGCAAACCTTTAAATGGTTCGATATCGCTTTCCAGCGCATGACGGTATTCCGAGCTTGCCAGCAGTACGCCCGCCAGAAACGCGCCCATCGCCATCGACAAGCCGACCTCTTCCAGCAGCAAACCAAAGCCAAACACGAGGAATAACGCCACGGCACTAAACACTTCCCGCAAGCCAGAGCGGGCAACAAAACGCAGTGCCGGACGCGTGACATAGCGCCCCAGCAATACCACCAGCGCCAGCGCGCCCGCCACTTTTAACGCCGAGAGAACAAATGCGCCCATCGTCGTCGAGGCACTGCTCGCTGCCAGTAGCGGGATCATCGCCACCAGCGGGATCGCCGCGATATCCTGGAACAGCAGCACCGCAAAGGCACTGCGGCCCATTTGCGTCACCATCAGATTGCGTTCATTCATCGCCTGCATGGCAATCGCCGTAGAGGAGAGCGCCAGCGTCATGCCGATCAATTCTGCGACCTGCCAGCGCAGCCCAAGTAACATACAAAACAGCCCCAGCAGGCCGCCGCAAATCACCATCTGCAATGCGCCACCGCCGAACACTGCCGCACGCAGCTTCCACAGCCTTTGTGGATCGAGTTCGAGGCCGATAATAAACAGCATCAGCACCACGCCAATCTCTGCAAAGTGCAGAATAGATTCGGCATCGGTCACCAGTCGCAGCCCCCACGGGCCAATAATGCAGCCGGCGATCAGGTAGCCAAGAACCGATCCCAGACCGAGACGTACCGCAATGGGAACAATCAGCGCCGCCGAACCGAGATAAATCAGCGCCTGAATAAGCGTATGGCTATCCATGATGTGCCTCCTGCCATTCCAGCAGACGTTGCTTATAGTGCCGCGCCTGCCCTTCGAGGGTTTCGTCGTCACAAATAAAGGTGCAGTGCATGGCAAACGGTGGCAGCCAGTTCAGCCCGCAGTAGATTGCCGTCGCCTGTAGCGGCTGCGACAGCACATCAAACCCCGGATGCGCACCAATCTCAAAATGGCTTTCCCCGCCGCCGGTCGTCACCGCCCACAGCAAATGTTTGCCGTGCAGCGCCGTGCCGCCGTGACCGTAAGCCCAGCCGTGCGAGAAAACTTTATCGATCCAAAGTTTAAGAAGCGGAGGAATGCTGTACCACTGCATTGGGTGCTGCCAGACGATCAGATCGGCACGAGACAGCGCCTCCTGTTCGGCGGCAATGTCGATATTGAAGTCAGGATAGAGTTGATAAAGAGAGCGAATTTCGACGCCTTCCAGCGTCCTTGCCTGTTCAAGCATCCGTTTATTCGCATGGGAATGATGCGGATATGGATGCGCATAAATTATAAGAATCATAGGTAGCCCGCGTGATTACGCCTTTGTTTTCCCACAAAGTGTAGTCATATATTCACGCAGCTTATAGTCAATAATATTGATTCAGAAAAGAGAGAAATCTGAACAAATTACCCCATTCTCTGCCCGCGGATCGTCATATTGCTGGTCTGCGCCAGTGACATCCCTCGAGTCTCCGGGGCAAACGCTACGGAAATCAACAAGCCAAACAGCGAGATACCCGCCCCCATTAGCATCGTGTTACTGATACCGTAATTATTGATAAAGATCGGCAGTGCCCAGGTCGATACAATAGTGCCAATACGGCTTAAGGACATAATCACGCCCACGGCAGAGGCGCGGATATCCGTCGGGAAGAGTTCATTAGGATAGAGCCACTGCAAATTACCCGGCCCGCCAGAGAAAAAGGCATACACCGCAAAGGCCATCACTACCAGCCAGATCCCCATATCCGGGATCAGCCCCAAAACCGCCAGCGCCAGCGTCATCATGGCAAAGCTGCCAATCAACAATGGACGCCGTCCGGCAGTGTTTAGCCACAGCATCGGCGGAATACAGCCGAGCATAAAGAACAGGCTAATCACCACGTTCCCCAGCGCCGCGTTTTTGCCAACCCCCAATCCTAACAAACCAACGATTTGCGGGCCAAAGGTGTAAATGGCGAACATTGGGATCACCTGGCAGGTCCAGATGGCGGCAACAAACAGAACAAAAGGAAAATGGCGGCGATTAAACAGATCGCGAAAACGGGTTTGCTGCGGCTGCTCTTCCTCGAAAGCCACCGGTTCGCCAAACAGTTTTATCATCATCTCTTCGCACTCTTTTACTCGCCCTTTGCGTAACAACCAGCGGGGAGATTCAGGCAGTTCGAATCGACCAATCAAAATCAATAAACAGGGAATCGCTGCGCTACCCAGCATCCAGCGCCAGCCGCCTTCCACATCATAAAGCCAATAGCCGACCAAATCGGCGCAGGTCGCGCCGACATACCACATCGCGGCGATAAAGCTGATGGAAAACGCCCGCTGACGGGTACTGGAGAACTCGGTGATCATTGAGGTGGCGATGGGATAATCCGCACCGATAACAATGCCGATAAGTACCCGCATCACCAACAGTTCGACGGGGGATGAGACAAACATCGTCGCCACCGATATCACGCCGATGGCGATGATATCAATGAGGAACATTTTGCGCCGTCCGACTTTATCGGAGATATAGCCAAACAGCGATGTGCCAACGAACAGCCCGGCGAGCGTTCCCGCGCCCAGCAAGCCAATCCAGTCAGCGTCCAGTTTCAGCGCCGGAGTCAGTTGCTCCAGCGCCACGCCAATCATTACCAGTACATAACCATCCAGAAACGGACCACCGCTTCCCCACAGCAAAATGCGGCGGTGAATAGAGGAGAATTTAAGATCATCAAAGTTTCTGGACGGTTGCATGGGTTATTCCTGTTTTTTTGCAATGAGAGTCAGTACGGCATTACGTATCAAACCAACATCAGCCGTAACGGAACTCCACACCAAAGGTGCCGCGCGGGTATTCCCACTGTTCCAGCGCCGACCCCAGCCCCAGAATGCGACAGGTGCCGCACTCCAGACATCCGGCGTAATCGAAGCGCACACTGCCGTCATCCTGCTTCTTGTACAGACCTGCGGGGCACGCTTTCACCAGCAGCTCCAGGGCCTGTTTATCAGCATCGGCCTTCACAACGATGTGCGGATGCTCTTCATCGACATTGAATTTATTGACGCCCAGTTTGACGTCCACATTGACGGGAGAAGTCATAAAACGGTCACTCCTTTCATGCCATCCTTGATCAGATTGATGAAGCCCACTTTCTTGCCGTGGCGGAGGATTTTCTTGCGCATCAGTTCCGGCGCACTGCCGTCAATGGTGAACAGGTCACGCGCCACGCCCACCGCCAGTTCCGGGTAGCCGCTAAACATGCGTGGGTTATCAAGGAACGCCGGTAGTTTCTGGTACATGCGCATATCGCGCAGCGGGCCACTCTCAAGATGCTGACGATATTCCGCGAGTTTTTGCTTACTGAAATCGTCGCTTTTCATCGCTGAAAGCACAGTTTTTGCTGCTGCTTCCCCGGCGGCAATCGCCAGATCCATACCGCGAATGGTAAAACCGAGGTTCATACACATTCCGGCAGCATCACCGGCAATCAATACGCCGTCACCAACCAACTCCGGCAGCATGTTGATACCTGCTTCCGGCACTACGTGAGCGGAATATTCCACCAGCTTGCCGCCCGCGATCAGCGGTGCAACGGCCGGATGTTGTTTGAAATCTTCCAGCATTTGCGGCACCGATTTTTTTGCGTCATGCAGATGATGCAAACCACAAACCAGCCCAAGCGACAGGGTATTTTCATTGGTATAAAGGAAGCCACCGCCCATCAGGCCATCGGTGGGTGATCCCGCAAACAGGCAAGCCGCGCCCTGATTACCCTGCAACTGAAAACGGTCTTCGATAACCGACTTCGGTAACTCGATCAGTTCCTTTACGCCAACCGCCACATCCGTCGGTTTAACGCGTTTTGCCATCCCCAGCTTTTCGGCAAGGATGGAATTCACCCCATCAGCAAGGATCACCGTTTTCGCTTCAATCACATCGCCATCGGCTTCTACACCGACGACTTTGCCATCGCGCTGTACGAGGTTATCGACGCGGATCCCGGTAATTAACTGCGCGCCCGCTTCTTCAGCCTGCTCCATCAGCCAGGCATCAAATTTACTGCGCAAAACGGAGTAAGAACGCTGGGATGGCGAGGTTTCGTCGCCATTGCAGTAGTCCATAGTCATCGCTGACTTTTCCGTCATAAACGCGAGTTTTTCATGGGTGATCAGGCGTTCTACGGGGGCGGAGTCAGCGAAACCAGGAATAATGTGTTCCAGACTGTGGGCATAGAGACGCCCGCCGGTGACGTTCTTGGCACCTGCGGAATTGCCTCGCTCGATAACTAACACTTGCGCACCTTCGCGGGCGAGCACTAGTGCGGCAACCGAACCGGCAAGCCCTGCACCGACGATGATGGCGTCAAAGATATCTTCGGACATAAGAGCTCCCTGCCAGAGTGGATCAACGCGCTAAAGCTGCGGTCAGTGCCGGAAGGATCTTCACGGCGTCGCCAACAATGCCGTAATCCGCGAACTGGAAGATCGGCGCATTTTTATCTTTGTTGATGGCGAAAATGGTTTGCGACGCATTAGCGCCAACCATGTGCTGGATCTGCCCGGAGATCCCCACCGCCAGGTACAGTTCAGGTTTCAGCATCAGGTTGGAGATACCGACATAGCGTTCGTGCTCCATCCATTTTTCGTTTTCCGCCACCGGACGAGAACAGGCCAACTCCGCACCTATCGCCTTGCAAAGCTGTTCTGCCAGCGCAATGTTCTCTTTGCTGCCAATACCGCGACCAACGCTGACCACCAGGCGGGCTTTGTCGAGATCGACGCTGTTGCTCTGACGCGCCTGGGTTGCCGTGCGGGTAATCGCCACAGCCGGAGCCTGCCACTCCACGGTGTGCGTTTCGCCAGTGCGTGACGCGTCTGGCTGAGCCACATCGAACGTGCCGCTGCTGATGGTCAGTACCGCATACGGCGTGGCAATGCGTTCTTCGCCAATCGCCAGACCGCCGTAAACCATGTGTTTCACTGTCGCTTTACCGTCCTGCACGCTAACAGCGCTGGCATCGTTAGACACCGCCGCGTTAAGGCGGTAACCCAGTTTCGCCGCCAGTAATTTGCCGCGACGGGTGTTTGGCAACAGCACCAGACCGTCTGCGCCGTGCTGGCGAATAGTGTCAGCCATGACATCGGCGTAATCTTCGATCATCCGATCGTCCGGTTTGCCGCTTAATTTCCAGACATGATTAGCGCCGAGCTGGATTGCCTGTGCGCCGTCGGCATCATTGAGGACGAACGTGTTGATTTGATTAGCTAAAGCCTGCGCACCGTTCATCAGTTCCGGCAGACGAGAAGGGGTATCGCTGAATACCCAGACTTGAGAAAACGTGTTCATAGCATCCCCTGTAATTAAATGACTTTGCGAAGATTTTCAGCAAATGCGGCGATCTGTTCTTCGCCGTCGCCTTCAATCACGATGCGCTGACGCTCGCGCTGTTTCGGCGCGGCAACCTGTTGTTCTGACCAGGCTGCCTCTGCGTTAAAACCGATATCCGCCGCCGACCATACCTGGACTGGCTTTTTCGCCGCGCCGAGAATGGCTTTCATCGAAGGAATTTGTGGGGAGTTGATATCAGTGGAAACAGCAACAACCGCAGGCAGCGGAATGCTTAAGGTTTCTGTTTCATCTTCCAGTTCGCGCTCAACGGTGAGGGTATCTGCAGTCAGGGAGATAATTTTGCTGACGCCGTTAACTGCCGGAATATTAAGGATTTCGCCTACCAGCAAACCAACCTGCTGGGCATAAAGGTCGGAAGAACCATCGCCACAGAGGATCAAATCAAAGCCTGCTTTCTGAGCGGCTGCAGCCAGTACGCTCGCCGTTTGTTGCGGCAGTGCCTGCTCGAACTGGTCATCAATCACCACAATCAGTTCATCCGGACCGCGCGATAGCACATCTTTACGCCCTTTGGCGTTGGTCAGGGCTTTACCGCCCACACTTAAGGCCGTCACCTGCGCCTCTGCTGCCTGTTGCTTTAGCTGGCAAGCCGCTTCAATAGCGTTGAGATCGTATTGGCTTATTTTGGCATCGGCTTTGCTGAAGTCTAACGAACCATCAGCATTATTGACCGCAATATCCTGTTCATCAGGCACGCACTTATAGCAAGTAATAATCTTCATTGCATCTCCAGAAATCATGAAGGAAACGTCGTTCATATCGGTGGTGTTAATTACAGATATCACGCCCTTTAATTTGGAAATAAAACTTTAATCACCAATATTGAAAATGTCACACGCAGATAAATCCAACTTTCAATATTGTTAAGCTCCTCACCAATATTGAAAACATGGCGTAGAAAAAAGAAATTTTCAATATTGTTTTATGGATCACCAATATTGAAAGTCAGATGCTATTTTTTTACTCACAACAGAACATAACAAACTGATTAATAATCAAAATTAACGAAAAAATGCCCTCTATTCACCCGAAACAAAAATGTGATAACAATCACAGAATGCAGCTTATTGAATACCCATTATGAGTTAGCCATTAACGCGTCCACGAGGTTAATAATAATTATATTAAATGTTAACAAAAATAAAACAAACGGGAACGCAAAATAAATGTTCGTTTTCACAGTGGAATTAACTCATGAAGAATGAAAAGAGAAAAACGGGAATAGAACCGAAGGTTTTCTTTCCGCCGTTAATAATCGTCGGCATACTTTGTTGGCTTACAGTCAGAGATCTGGATGCGGCGAATGTCGTTATTAATGCTGTATTCAGTTACGTCACCAATGTATGGGGATGGGCATTTGAATGGTATATGGTGGTGATGCTTTTCGGCTGGTTCTGGCTGGTGTTTGGCCCGTATGCCAAAAAGCGTTTAGGTAACGAACCACCAGAATTTAGTACCGCCAGTTGGATCTTTATGATGTTCGCCTCCTGTACGTCTGCTGCCGTACTGTTCTGGGGATCGATTGAGATCTACTACTACATCTCCACCCCGCCGTTTGGCTTAGAACCGAACTCAACAGGCGCGAAAGAGTTGGGGCTGGCTTACAGCTTGTTCCACTGGGGACCTCTGCCGTGGGCCACTTACAGCTTCCTTTCAGTCGCCTTCGCTTACTTCTTCTTTGTCCGCAAAATGGAAGTGATTCGCCCCAGCTCCACCCTGGTGCCGCTGGTAGGTGAAAAACACGCCAAAGGGTTGTTCGGCACTATCGTCGACAACTTCTATCTCGTCGCCTTGATCTTCGCGATGGGTACCAGTCTGGGCCTTGCCACGCCGCTGGTGACCGAGTGTATGCAATGGTTGTTTGGCATTCCGCATACCCTGCAACTGGACGCTATCATCATTACCTGCTGGATTATCCTCAACGCCATTTGCGTCGCTTGCGGTCTGCAAAAAGGGGTACGTATCGCCAGTGACGTGCGTAGTTACCTGAGCTTCCTGATGCTGGGTTGGGTGTTCATCGTCAGCGGTGCCAGCTTCATCATGAACTACTTCACCGATTCGGTGGGGATGTTGCTGATGTATCTGCCGCGCATGTTGTTCTATACCGATCCCATCGCTAAAGGCGGCTTCCCGCAGGGCTGGACCGTGTTCTACTGGGCATGGTGGGTGATTTACGCTATCCAGATGAGTATCTTCCTCGCCCGCATCTCCCGTGGTCGTACCGTGCGTGAACTGTGCTTCGGCATGGTGCTGGGGCTGACAGCGTCAACATGGATCCTGTGGACTGTACTCGGTAGTAACACTCTGCTGTTGATAGATAAAAACATCATCAACATTCCAAATCTGATCGAACAGTACGGTGTGGCGCGCGCCATCATCGAAACCTGGGCCGCTCTGCCACTCAGCACCGCCACCATGTGGGGCTTCTTCATCCTCTGCTTTATTGCCACCGTTACGCTGGTTAACGCCTGCTCTTATACCCTGGCGATGTCCACTTGCCGCGAAGTGCGTGACGGCGAAGAACCCCCGCTGCTGGTGCGCATTGGTTGGTCAGTTCTGGTTGGCATTATCGGTATTGTTCTGCTGGCGCTCGGCGGCCTGAAACCGATTCAAACCGCCATTATCGCCGGAGGATGCCCGCTGTTCTTCGTCAACATCATGGTGACGCTCTCCTTTATTAAAGACGCGAAACAGAACTGGAAAGATTAATTAACCCCCAAAATATCAAGAGGTTGAAAGATGGATTTTAATTTAAATGATGAGCAGGAACTGTTTGTCGCCGGTATCCGCGAACTGATGGCCAGCGAAAACTGGGAAGCCTATTTTGCCGAGTGCGACCGTGACAGCGTCTACCCGGAACGTTTTGTCAAAGCCCTGGCGGATATGGGTATCGACAGTCTGCTGATCCCTGAAGAGCACGGTGGTCTGGACGCGGGGTTTGTTACTCTCGCCGCCGTGTGGATGGAACTGGGTCGTCTGGGAGCGCCAACTTACGTGCTGTATCAGTTACCGGGCGGGTTTAACACCTTCCTGCGTGAAGGTACGCAAGAGCAGATCGACAAGATCATGGCTTTCCGCGGCACCGGTAAGCAGATGTGGAACTCAGCGATTACCGAACCGGGCGCAGGCTCCGACGTGGGTAGCCTGAAAACGACTTATACCCGTAGAAATGGTAAGATTTATCTTAATGGTAGTAAGTGTTTTATTACCAGTAGCGCCTACACCCCGTACATCGTGGTGATGGCGCGCGACGGGGCTTCTCCGGACAAACCTGTCTACACCGAATGGTTTGTTGATATGAGCAAACCGGGCATCAAAGTGACCAAACTTGAAAAGCTCGGTCTGCGTATGGATAGCTGCTGTGAAATCACTTTTGACGACGTGGAACTGGACGAGAAAGACATGTTCGGTCGGGAAGGTAACGGCTTTAACCGCGTCAAAGAAGAGTTCGACCATGAACGTTTCCTGGTAGCCCTGACCAACTACGGTACGGCGATGTGCGCCTTTGAAGATGCGGCGCGCTACGCCAACCAGCGCGTGCAGTTTGGCGAGGCTATTGGTCGTTTCCAGTTGATTCAGGAAAAATTCGCCCACATGGCGATCAAATTAAACTCCATGAAAAACATGCTGTATGAAGCAGCGTGGAAAGCAGACAACGGCACCATCACCTCTGGCGATGCAGCGATGTGCAAATACTTCTGCGCCAATGCGGCATTTGAAGTGGTGGATAGCGCAATGCAGGTGCTGGGCGGTGTCGGGATTGCGGGCAACCACCGCATCAGCCGCTTCTGGCGTGACCTGCGTGTAGACCGCGTTTCCGGAGGATCTGACGAAATGCAGATCCTGACGCTGGGTCGCGCGGTGCTGAAGCAATACCGTTAAGTCCGTGCGCTGCCTGATGCGACGCTGACGCGTCTTATCAGGCCTACGGGAGCACGAAGATGGCCGGATAAGGCGTTTACGCCGCATCCGGCAGTCATGCGCTACATAAATTTTTCAGGAGCTAATAATGGATCATCTACCCATGCCGAAATTCGGGCCGCTGGCCGGATTACGCGTTGTCTTCTCCGGTATCGAAATCGCCGGGCCGTTCGCCGGACAAATGTTCGCAGAATGGGGGGCGGAAGTTATCTGGATCGAGAACGTCGCCTGGGCCGACACCATTCGCGTTCAACCGAACTACCCGCAGCTCTCCCGCCGCAATTTGCATGCGCTGTCGTTAAATATTTTCAAAGATGAAGGGCGCGAAGCGTTTCTGAAATTAATGGAAACCACCGATATCTTCATCGAAGCCAGTAAAGGTCCGGCCTTTGCCCGTCGTGGCATTACCGATGAAGTCCTGTGGCAGCACAACCCAAAACTGGTTATCGCTCACCTTTCCGGTTTTGGTCAGTATGGCACCGAGGAGTACACCAATCTTCCGGCCTATAACACTATCGCCCAGGCCTTCAGTGGTTACCTGATTCAGAACGGTGATGTTGACCAGCCAATGCCTGCCTTCCCGTATACCGCCGATTACTTTTCTGGCCTGACCGCCACCACGGCGGCGCTTGCAGCACTGCATAAAGTGCGTGAAACCGGCAAAGGCGAAAGCATCGACATCGCCATGTATGAAGTGATGTTGCGCATGGGCCAGTACTTCATGATGGATTACTTCAACGGCGGCGAAATGTGCCCGCGCATGACCAAAGGTAAAGATCCCTACTACGCCGGTTGCGGTCTGTATAAATGCGCCGACGGCTACATCGTGATGGAACTGGTGGGCATTACTCAAATTGCAGAGTGCTTTAAAGATATTGGCCTCGCGCATCTGCTCGGCACGCCAGAAATTCCGGAAGGCACTCAACTTATACACCGTATCGAATGCCCTTACGGCCCACTGGTAGAAGAGAAACTCGATGCCTGGCTGGCGGCACATACCATCGCAGAAGTTAAAGAACGCTTTGCCGAACTGAATATCGCCTGTGCCAAAGTACTTACCGTACCGGAACTGGAAAGCAATCCACAGTATGTGGCTCGCGAATCAATCACTCAGTGGCAAACGATGGATGGTCGCACCTGCAAAGGGCCGAATATCATGCCGAAATTCAAAAATAACCCCGGACAAATCTGGCGCGGAATGCCCTCACATGGCATGGACACGGCTGCCATTTTGAAAAATATCGGCTACAGCGAAAACGACATTCAGGAGTTGGTCAGCAAAGGTCTGGCCAAAGTTGAGGACTAAACGCGTGGCGTCAGTCAACTTGCCTGACTAGCGCCCGCCCAATAACAAACGAACAAAATGGATAGAGGTGCAATGGATATCATTGGCGGACAACATCTACGTCAAATGTGGGACGATCTGGCGGACGTTTACGGTCATAAAACGGTGCTGATTTGTGAATCCAGCAGCGGAGTCGTTAACCGGTATAGTTATCTTGAGTTAAATCAGGAGATTAACCGCACGGCAAACCTGTTTTATACGCTGGGGATTCGCAAAGGCGACAAGGTTGCTCTACATCTCGACAACTGCCCGGAATTTATCTTTTGCTGGTTCGGGTTGGCAAAAATTGGCGCGATTATGGTGCCGATTAACGCCCGCCTGTTGCGCGAAGAAAGCACGTGGATCCTGCAAAATAGCCAGGCGTGCCTGCTGGTGACCAGTGCGCAATTTTATCCTATGTATCAACAGATTCAGCAGGAAGATGCCTCTCAGTTGCGGCACATTTGCCTGACAGATATGGTACTTCCCGCTGATGATGGCGTGAGTTCGTTTACTCAACTGAAAAATCAACAACCTGCCACCTTGTGCTATGCACCGCCGCTATCGACTGACGATACGGCGGAAATTCTCTTCACCTCCGGCACCACCTCCCGACCGAAAGGGGTGGTGATAACTCATTACAACCTGCGCTTCGCTGGATATTACTCCGCCTGGCAGTGTGCACTGCGTGACGATGACGTCTACCTGACGGTAATGCCTGCGTTTCATATCGATTGCCAGTGTACTGCGGCGATGGCGGCGTTTTCTGCCGGGGCCACCTTTGTGCTGGTCGAGAAATACAGCGCCCGCGCCTTCTGGGGACAGGTGCAGAAGTACCGCGCCACCATTACCGAATGTATTCCGATGATGATTCGTACGTTGATGGTGCAGCCGCTTTCAGCGAACGATCAGCAACACCGCCTGCGGGAAGTGATGTTTTATCTCAACCTGTCGGAGCAGGAAAAAGACGCGTTTTGTGAACGCTTCAGCGTTCGCTTGCTGACGTCTTATGGGATGACGGAAACCATTGTGGGCATTATCGGCGATCGCCCTGGCGATAAACGGCGCTGGCCGTCGATTGGTCGGGCGGGCTTTTGCTACGAAGCGGAGATCCGCGACGATCACAATCGTCCCCTCCCGGCTGGTGAGCTCGGTGAAATCTGTATTAAAGGCGTACCAGGGAAAACCATCTTCAAAGAGTATTTTCTCAACCCGAAAGCCACTGCGAAAGTGCTGGAAGCCGATGGCTGGCTACATACCGGCGATACCGGATACCGCGACGAAGAGGGCTTTTTTTATTTCGTCGATCGCCGCTGCAATATGATCAAACGCGGTGGCGAGAATGTCTCCTGCGTGGAGCTCGAAAATATCATCGCCACCCATCCCAAAATTCAGGATATCGTGGTTGTGGGTATTAAAGATTCGATTCGCGATGAAGCCATCAAAGCATTTGTGGTGCTGAATGAAGGTGAAACATTGAGCGAAGAGGAATTCTTCTGCTTCTGTGAACAGAATATGGCGAAATTTAAAGTGCCCTCTTATCTGGAGATCAGAAAAGATCTGCCACGTAATTGCTCGGGGAAAATAATTAGAAAGAATCTGAAATAAATGAAACGGCAGGGAACTACCCTGTCAGCTAATAATCACGCTCTAAAACAATATGCATTTTTTGCAGGGATGTTGTCGTCCCTGAAAAAGCAAAAATGGAGAAAAGGAATGAGTGAATCATTACATCTGACCCGCAATGGATCAATTCTGGAAATTACCCTTGATCGTCCAAAAGCGAATGCTATTGATGCAAAAACCAGCTTTGAAATGGGCGAAGTATTTCTAAATTTCCGTGACGATCCGCAATTACGTGTCGCCATTATTACCGGTGCCGGAGAGAAATTCTTTTCCGCGGGCTGGGATTTAAAAGCGGCAGCAGAAGGCGAAGCACCGGATGCTGACTTTGGCCCGGGAGGTTTTGCGGGATTAACCGAAATTTTCAATCTCGACAAACCGGTCATCGCCGCTGTGAACGGCTATGCCTTTGGCGGCGGCTTTGAACTGGCGCTGGCGGCAGATTTTATTGTTTGTGCCGATAACGCCAGCTTCGCCCTACCGGAAGCCAAACTGGGCATCGTTCCTGACAGCGGCGGCGTGCTGCGTCTGCCGAAGATCCTGCCGCCTGCCATCGTCAATGAAATGGTGATGACCGGCAGACGAATGGGCGCAGAAGAGGCGCTGCGTTGGGGGGTAGTCAACCGCGTGGTTAGCCAGGCGGAACTGATGGATAACGCCCGCGAACTGGCGCAGCAGCTGGTTAACAGCGCTCCGCTGGCGATTGCGGCGCTGAAAGAGATCTACCGCACCACCAGTGAAATGCCGGTAGAAGAAGCGTATCGCTATATTCGCAGCGGCGTGTTGAAACACTATCCGTCGGTTCTGCATTCGGAGGATGCCATTGAAGGGCCGCTGGCGTTTGCCGAGAAGCGCGATCCAGTGTGGAAAGGACGTTAACAACCGTGAGCTATTACGCCTTTGAGGGGTTAATTCCGGTTGTTCACCCGACGGCGTTTGTCCATCCCAGTGCAGTATTGATTGGCGATGTGATTGTGGGAGCCGGTGTCTACATCGGCCCACTCGCCTCACTGCGTGGTGACTACGGGCGGTTGATCGTGCAAGCGGGAGCCAATATTCAGGATGGCTGCATTATGCATGGCTACTGCGACACTGACACCATCGTTGGGGAAAACGGTCATATCGGGCACGGAGCGATCCTGCATGGTTGTGTGATTGGTCGCGATGCACTGGTCGGGATGAACAGCGTGATTATGGATGGCGCGGTCATTGGCGAAGAGAGCATTGTTGCCGCTATGAGCTTTGTCAAAGCGGGCTTTCGCGGCGAGAAACGCCAGTTGTTGATGGGTACGCCAGCCCGCGCTGTACGCAGCGTGAGTGACGACGAGTTACACTGGAAACGGTTGAATACCAAAGAGTATCAGGATCTTGTCGGGCGCTGTCATGCAGCGTTACATGAAACGCAGCCACTGAGGCAAATGGAGGAAAATCGCCCCCGTTTGCAGGGGACGACGGATGTGACGCCGAAACGGTAACATCGTCGGATGCGGCATAAACGCCTTATCCGACCTGGCTGTAAAGCAACCGTAGGCCGGATAAGATGCGCCAGCATCGCATCCAGCGACCAGGTCGCACGGTATCAACGAAATGACATTAACGACGCATACTCTTTGACAACATCATCTGCCACTTCTGCTCGCGGTTAAGTTCCGTGAGCGGAACGGCAGGAATACGCGGCGTCTTTCTTACGCCGACTAATTTATCCCGGCTGTTATTGCGCAGGCGCGCGTAAATTTGCTCATCGATATCAACCACTTTTACCAGTCGCTGGCACTGGCATCCCCGCCCTTCCAGCTTATTAGGGATCATCTTAACTTCGCAGCTTATTTCTGTGACTTCCGACAGAATATAAGTCAGGGTATTAACCGCCTTGCTGTGTTCAATATCGAAATGAATAGAGATCTCTCTTGCTATCACCCACCGGTTTTCAGCCATCATCCATTCGGCGATTAACAAATAGAGTGGTTTTTCAACACATCCTTCACACATACGAACTCCAGTTTCACAAATTAAAAGACTGGCTATGACTCGTTTTGCAGCAATTAAACAAGGCCATATTAAAATTGTGGATATATCGATAGTATGCAACTTCACCGTCGATAAGTGTGAGCTAAATCCTGCTTATGTCATCAAAAATATCGATTCCCCAAAAGATTTACTTAATGGGCAAAAAAAACGGTCCTCATCAGAGAACCGTATTAGTTATTCGATCAAATTAGCGGATGAAAAATATCCGCCATGACACGCTATTATTTGATCTGCGCGTGCATTTCCTGCACCGAAATTACTTTTTCGGTCGCATCGGCATTCAGCGCCATCGCGGTGGCAAAGCCGCCGTTCAGGGTGGTGTCGTAATGCACTTTATATTGCAGCGCACTGCGACGGATCACGCGGGAGTCTTCAATCGCACGACGACCTGAGGTGGTGTTGATGATGTAGGTATATTCGCCATTCTTAATACGGTCCTGAATGTGCGGACGGCCTTCATGCACCTTGTTCACCAGACGCGGATTGATACCCGCTTCGCCCAGCACAATCGCCGTGCCGTGAGTCGCATCCAGCTCGAAGCCCTGTTTCAGCAGTTTTGCCGCCAGGTCCACCACGCGTTCTTTATCGCCTTCGCGCACGGAAAGCAGCGCACGACCGTGTTTCTTCATGGTGGAGTTGCTGCCCAGCTGCGCTTTGGCAAACGCTTCAGCGAAGGTGCGGCCCACGCCCATTACTTCCCCGGTAGAGCGCATTTCTGGCCCTAACAGCGGGTCAACGCCCGGGAATTTATTGAACGGCAGCACCACTTCTTTCACCGAGTAGTACGGCGGGATAACTTCTTTGGTTACGCCCTGCTCAGCCAGCGATTTGCCAGCCATCACACGCGCCGCCACTTTTGCCAGCGGTACGCCGGTGGCTTTGGAGACGAACGGAACGGTACGCGCCGCACGCGGGTTAACTTCAATCAGGTAGACTTCGTTGTTTTTCACCGCAAACTGCACGTTCATCAGGCCGCGCACCTGCAATTCGAAGGCCAGTTTCTGCACCTGCTGGCGCATCACATCCTGAATTTCCTGACTTAAGGTGTAGGCTGGCAGCGAACATGCGGAGTCACCGGAGTGCACGCCCGCCTGCTCAATATGCTCCATGATGCCGCCAATCAGCACCACTTCGCCGTCGCAGATGGCATCCACGTCAACTTCTACTGCGTCATCAAGGAAGTGGTCCAGCAACACTGGCGCATCGTTAGATACGCTGACCGCTGTCTGGAAGTAGCGACGCAGGTCAGCTTCGTCATAGACGATTTCCATCGCCCGACCGCCGAGAACGTAAGACGGACGCACCACCAGCGGGTAGCCAATCTCTTTCGCTTTCTCAACCGCCATTTCGATGGTGGTAACGGT
The DNA here is from genome assembly GCF_011754335.1 of Escherichia sp. E.sYA108. NCBI lineage: Bacteria > Pseudomonadati > Pseudomonadota > Gammaproteobacteria > Enterobacterales > Enterobacteriaceae > Escherichia > Escherichia sp. E.sYA108. The sequence continues at coordinate 4,250,046 of NZ_JAAQVZ010000001.1, forward strand.
GGCGTTCGCCGGTTGTTTCAGTTTCAGACGCTCAACCGCATGCTGGAAGCGTTCACGGTCTTCCGCACGGTCGATGGCATCCGGGCTGGTACCGATAACCGGTACGCCAGCAGCTTCCAGCGCGCGCGCCAGTTTCAGCGGGGTCTGACCGCCGTACTGAACGATAACGCCTTTCGGCTTCTCAATACGCACAATTTCCAGCACGTCTTCCAGCGTTACCGGTTCGAAGTAGAGGCGGTCGGAGGTGTCGTAGTCGGTGGAGACGGTTTCCGGGTTACAGTTAACCATAATGGTTTCATAACCATCTTCGCGCAGCGCCAGCGAGGCGTGTACACAGCAGTAGTCGAATTCGATACCCTGACCGATACGGTTCGGGCCGCCGCCGAGCACCATGATTTTTTCACGATCGGTGGACGGATTCGCTTCGCACTCTTCTTCATAAGTGGAGTACATGTAAGCGGTGTCGGTGGCGAACTCTGCCGCACAAGTATCCACGCGCTTGTAAACCGGGTGCAGATCATACTGGTCGCGCAACTTGCGGATTTCCGCTTCGCGCACGCCCGCCAGTTTAGCCAGACGCGCATCGGCAAAGCCTTTGCGTTTCAACTGGCGCAGGAATTCAGCGTGCAGGCCAGTGATGCCCACTTCTGCGACTTTCTCTTCCAGACGCACCAGCTCTTCAATCTGTACCAGGAACCAGCGGTCAATGTTGGTCAAATTAAATACACCGTCTACAGACAGGCCCGCGCGGAAGGCATCAGCGATATACCAGATACGCTCTGCGCCAGCATCTTTCAGTTCGCGGCGGATTTTAGTCAGCGCTTCCGGGTCGTCGAGGCTCACTTTCGGGTCGAAGCCAGTCGCGCCCACTTCGAGGCCGCGCAGGGCTTTTTGCAGAGATTCCTGCTGCGTGCGTCCAATCGCCATCACTTCGCCAACCGATTTCATCTGGGTGGTCAGACGGTCGTTCGCACCGGCGAATTTCTCGAAGTTAAAGCGAGGAATTTTGGTGACCACATAGTCGATGGACGGTTCGAAGGAGGCCGGAGTACGCCCGCCGGTGATGTCGTTCATCAGCTCGTCGAGGGTGTAACCCACCGCCAGTTTCGCCGCCACTTTGGCAATCGGGAAGCCGGTGGCTTTCGACGCCAGCGCCGAAGAACGCGACACACGCGGGTTCATTTCGATAACAATCAGGCGACCGTTCTTCGGGTTCACCGCAAACTGGACGTTAGAACCACCGGTTTCAACGCCGATTTCACGCAGTACCGCCATCGAGGCGTTACGCATGATTTGGTATTCTTTGTCGGTCAGTGTTTGCGCTGGCGCTACAGTAATAGAGTCACCGGTGTGGATACCCATCGCGTCGAAGTTTTCGATAGAGCAAACGATGATGCAGTTGTCGTTTTTATCACGCACCACTTCCATCTCGTACTCTTTCCAGCCGATCAGCGACTCATCAATCAGCAGCTCTTTGGTCGGGGAGAGATCCAAACCGCGGGCGCAAATTTCTTCAAATTCTTCACGGTTATAAGCGATACCGCCACCGCTACCGCCCATGGTAAAGGATGGGCGAATAATGCACGGGAAGCCAACTTCAGCGGCAACCGCCAGCGCTTCTTCCATTGAATGAGCGATACCGGAACGCGCAGTTTCCAGACCGATTTTCTTCATCGCTACGTCGAAACGGCGGCGGTCTTCGGCTTTATCAATCGCATCGGCAGTGGCACCAATCATGGTGACGCCGAACTCTTCCAGCACGCCCTGACGCTCAAGCTCCAGCGCACAGTTCAGCGCCGTCTGCCCCCCCATGGTTGGCAGCACCGCGTCCGGGCGCTCTTTTTCAATAATCTTGCGTACCACTTCCCAGTGAATCGGCTCGATGTAGGTTGCATCAGCCATTTCCGGGTCGGTCATGATAGTCGCCGGGTTGGAGTTCACGAGAATGACGCGGTAACCCTCTTCACGCAGGGCTTTACACGCTTGCGCGCCAGAGTAGTCAAACTCACACGCCTGACCGATAACAATCGGGCCCGCACCCAGAATCAGGATACTTTTTATATCTGTACGTTTTGGCATGGCTCTTTTACTCCTGATTACTTAGCGGTTTTACGGTACTGCTCAATTAACGCGATAAAGTGGTCAAACAACGGCGCGGCGTCGTGTGGACCAGGGCTGGCTTCCGGGTGTCCCTGGAAGCTGAACGCCGGTTTATCGGTACGATGAATGCCCTGTAACGTACCGTCGAACAGGGATTTATGTGTGACACGCAGGTTTGCAGGTAATGTTGCTTCATCCACCGCAAAACCGTGGTTCTGGGCGGTGATCATCACCACATTTTTCTCAACATCTTTAACCGGATGGTTGCCGCCGTGGTGACCAAATTTCATTTTGACAGTCTTCGCACCGCTCGCCAGCGCCAGCAGCTGATGGCCGAGGCAGATGCCGAATACCGGAATATCGGTTTCGAGGAATTTCTGGATGGCGGTAATGGCGTAATCGCACGGGGCCGGGTCGCCAGGACCGTTGGAGAGGAAGATGCCGTCTGGATTCATTTTCAGCACATCTTCCGCAGAAGTTTGCGCCGGAACGATGGTCAGGCGACAGCCTCTATCCACCAGCATACGCAGGATGTTGCGCTTGGCACCGAAATCGTAGGCCACGACGTGGTACGGCAGCTCGTCTTCTTTTTTCGCTTCTGGCAGGCCGCCGGTCAGTGTCCAGCTCCCTTGTGTCCAGCTATAGGGTTCTGCGGTGGTTACTTCTTTTGCCAGATCCATGCCGTTCAGACCTGGGAACGCGCGGGCTTTTTCTAATGCCAGCGCCGCATCCGGGTTATCGCCTGCGATAATGCAGCCATTCTGAGCACCTTTCTCACGCAGTAAACGCGTCAGCTTACGGGTATCGATATCGGCAATCGCCACGATGTTATGGCGCTTCAGGTAAGAAGAGAGGTCTTCGGTATTACGGAAGTTGCTGGCAATCAGCGGCAGGTCGCGAATCACCAGACCTTGGGCATGAACCTGAGAAGATTCTTCATCGGCGTCATTAGTGCCGACATTGCCAATATGGGGATAAGTAAGAGTAACGATTTGACGAGAATAGGAAGGATCAGTGAGGATTTCTTGATAACCGGTCATTGAAGTATTGAAAACGACTTCCCCAACCGCCGAACCTGTTGCCCCTATGGCCCGACCGTGAAACTGGGTTCCGTCTTCCAGAACCAATAGCGCTGACTTAATCAAAACACCCTCCAGAGAATATTCACTCACTTTATTTGCATATTAATTCACAATGATGACGTAAATCAATGCAAATCTGCTTACCGACGAATTTCTGGCAAACGGCGGCATTCTGGAGATATGGGAGCTAAAAGTCAACTTAATGGCGGGATTTTTTATATTATTTTGTGGCTCATGCATGTTTTAAAGGCATTAAGCGACAAAAAGATCATATAACATGTTCTGGAAAACGCTTGCGCAGCAAGAAGATTGCATGAAATCAAAATGAGCAGAAAAAAGTGGACCAAATGGTCAAAATTTACATTAAAACAACAAAAACAGAATACAAAATATGTAATTTTCAGCATTTGCATTAAATTTAAAAGCATAACACTAAAAATAAAAGGGCCAAAAATTAAAGCCCTTTATATTCAATGAATTAAATGTGTTATTTTTGCATCACAATAAATATCTTATGGTTACAGATTATTGAGATCAAGCACATCTCGCATATCAAAAAGACCACTTTCCTTACCACTCAACCACAAAGCCGATCTTACCGCACCGTTAGCAAATGTCATGCGGCTGGATGCCTTATGGGTGATCTCCAGACGCTCGCCAATATCGGCAAACATCGCGGTATGTTCGCCAACGATGTCACCTGCACGCACGGTGGCAAAACCAATGGTGCCAGGCACACGTTCACCGGTATGGCCTTCACGACTGTAGACCGCGCAATCTTTCAGATCTTTATCAAGAGCGTGGGCGATCGCCTCTCCCATTGCCAGTGCGGTGCCTGACGGCGCATCAACTTTATGTCTATGATGTGCTTCAATAATTTCGATATCGGTGTAGTCCCCCATCACTTTGGCTGCTTTCTCCAGCAGTTTAAGCATGACGTTAACGCCAACGCTAAAATTGGCGGCAAAGACAATCGCAATATCGGCGGCGGCGTCACGAATCGCCTGTTTACCGGCTTCGTCAAACCCCGTAGTGCCGATCACCATCCCTTTGCCATGCTGGCGACAAAAAGCGAGATGGTTCAGCGTACCTTCCGGACGGGTAAAATCGATAAACACATCAAAATCATCTTTTATCGCATCAAGACTACTTTGCACAGTAACGCCTGTTTTCCCGGCTCCGGCCAGTTCGCCCGCATCGCTGCCCAGTAAAGAAGATCCTTCGCGCTCCAGCGCCGCGCCCAGCTGCACGCCTTCTAATGCCAGCGCCGCCTGAATCAACTGGCGGCCCATACGGCCCCCGGCTCCCGCGATGGCAACGCGGATGTTTGCATCATGCATAGCTATTCTCTTTTGTTAATTTGCATAGACCGTTTTCAGAGTAACCAGCGCATCGCTACGCCGCCAGCCAAAAACGCTGATAATTAGAAATTAATGATAAACAGGGAGGGATATCAGTGAAAGGCATGACGCAGAAAGTGATGCGTCATACCCTCTGGCATTATGCCTGGTCTTGTGACTTTGACGGCAGGCAGCACAGTATAAGCAGAATTACGCCCGTAACAGGGATCAACACGGCAATGGTAACCCACCACCCTGAATATCCGATATCGTGCATCCTTCTGACGGCTAACGCTATCGCCGGTACGGCAAAAATCAACGTTAAAATAAATGACACGGGCAGCGCAAAAAAAATGAAAACACCATAGTCATTGTTAATTGTTACCGCTAACCACCAACATAAAAGCGGAAGCAGACAGATAACGCCACTACCAATCATAAACGACCAGAACTCGAAGCGATTGGAAACACCTTCATAATTAAAGATGTTTTTCCACCCTTCCAGATACGCTTCTCCATACGTCATAGAACACTTCCTTGTTTTATTATTAGAGCGCCAGGGCCAGCACCTCAGCCACCCACTGCTGGAAGCCTTTCACATCCAGATCCAGCGCCACCTGTACATTGGCTGGTTTGCCCAGGCAACCGTCGATATCAACAACCGTCGTGCCTGAGGTAAATTCACCCTGAGTTTCTACCGCGACAAAACACGGTTTGAGAGTGAACAATTCCGGGCGCACCAGCCAGGCGATAGCGCAAAGATCGTGCATACGTAGTCCACTTTGCATACTGCCGCTACGGTAGTGGCTAAACAGGGCGTGTAGCATTTTTCCGGTGCGATTCAATTCCGGCAAAGTAGCGAGATAGTCAGGGGTTAATATTGCCTGATTGGTGACATCCAGACCGCACATGACGATTTCGATGCCGCTACGGAAGACACAGGCTGCCGCTTCTGGATCGGCAGCGATATTAAACTCGGCGTTTGGTGTGCAGTTGCCGCGACCAGCAGAACCGCCCATGATCACCAGACGGCGAATATACGGCTTACATTCCGGGCATTGTGAAAGTAACAGCGCAATATTGGTTAACGGGCCGATGGCTACCAGGGTAACAGGCTCTGGTGCACGCATCAGGGCATCCCGAATCGCCAGAAACGCCGGTACCTCGAGCGGCTTTCGGTTGTGCTCAACAAAGTCGTAGCCAGCCATTCCCGATTTGCCGTGCACAGATGCCGCATCACGCGGTGCGCGTACCAGCGGCACAGCGGCTCCCTGGGCGAGCGGAATCTCCGCATTCCAGAAATGCAGCAGTTGCAGGGCGTTGCGGGTGGTTTTCTCTACCGAGACATTACCCGCGACGGTAGTCATCAGTTGCAGGTCGAGTTCGGGAGCAAAAATCGCGGCTGCAATGGCGACGGCATCGTCAATGCCGGGGTCTGTATCGAGGAAGATAGGTAAACGCATGTTTTCTCCATAAAAAATGCCGGTAACAAGACCGGCATTTTCGCATAACTTAGGCTGCTAATGACTTAATCGACTTCACGAATATCGACACGCAGCTCTTTCGGCACTTCGAAAACAATGTTTTCTTCACGGCCTTCCAGCGGAATGGCTTCACCACCGCCCAGCTGCTGCAAACGTGCCACCACATTCTGCACCAGAATATCCGGAGCCGATGCGCCCGCAGTCACGCCGACGCATTTAACCTCTTTCACCCACTCTTCCTGGATATCTTTCGCATCGTCAATCAAAAACGCGCGTTTGCCCATGCGCTGGGCCAGTTCCGCCAGACGGTTGGAGTTGGAGGAGTTTTTCGAACCGACCACCAGCACCACTTCCGCCTGCTCTGCCAGGGCACGTACCGCTTCCTGACGGTTAGTCGTGGCGTAGCAGATGTCATCTTTGCGCGGACCGACAATTTTCGGGAAGCGTTTACGCAGCGCGTCGATCACATCAGACGTGTCATCCACCGACAGCGTGGTCTGGGTCATAAAGGAGAGCTTCTCTTCGTTTTTGACCGTCAGTTTCCACACATCGTCTGGCGATTCGACCAGATACATTCCCCCTTCCGGGTTGCTGTACTGGCCCATCGTCCCTTCCACTTCCGGGTGCCCGGCGTGACCGATGAGAATAGATTCTTCACCACGACGGCTGGCGCGGGCGACTTCCATATGCACTTTGGTCACCAGCGGACAGGTGGCATCAAACACCGTCAAATCGCGGCTTTTTGCTTCGTTACGTACCGCCTGAGAAACACCGTGTGCGGAGAAAATCAGGATCGCGCCGTCCGGTACTTCGCTAATCTGCTCAATAAAGATAGCCCCACGCTCACGCAAGCTATCGACCACATAGCGGTTATGTACCACTTCGTGACGGACATATATCGGTGCGCCGTAAATGGCCAGCGCGTTTTCAACAATGCTGATAGCGCGGTCTACCCCGGCACAAAAACCACGCGGGTTGGCCAACAGGATCTGCATGTTACGCCTCCAGTGCCGGATCGATTTCCAGCACTTCAATATCAAAATGAACGGTCTGCCCGGCCAGCGGATGGTTGAAATCAACGGTAATGGAGTCGCCGTTAATTTCGCGGATCACGCCAGGCATCTCACTGCCATCCATTGCGGTAAAAAGCATGATTGCGCCAATTTCTGGCTCGCCTGCATCCATAAATTCACGGCGGGAGAAGTACTGAATCAGGTCCGGTGACGGCACGCCAAACGCCGCATCTGGCTCCAACGAGAAGGTGGTTTTATCGCCCACTTTCAGCCCCAACAGGTGTTGCTCCAGCCCTTCAGAAAGAGAAGCATCACCCAGGCGGAACAGCGCCGGTTTACCGTTGTTGCGGGTAGACTCGGCGGTGGTGCCATCGTCGAGTTTTAGCGTGAAGTGCACCAGGACGGCGCTATTGCTCTGTACAGATTCAGACATGCAGGTTTGCTCTTATATTTGAGGATTTTTGCCGGATGCGGCGTAAACGCCTTATCCGGCCTACGATTTCGCAGCAATCTGTAGGCCGGATAAGATGCGTCAGCATCGCATCCGGCAGGGTTTATTATTGTTTTTTCGCTTTAGAAGGTAAAAACCCTTCCAGCACGATCAACGCCGCACCGACACAAATGGCAGTATCGGCAAGGTTGAAGGTGGCGAAGTGCCAGTCGCCGACGTAGAAGTCGATCATATCGACAACGAAGCCGTGCCACAGGCGGTCGAACAGGTTGCCCAGCGCGCCGCCAATAATCAGCGCATAAGCGATATTGTTTAGCTTCTGCGTGGCCTTCGAGCGATACATCATCACTGCCAGGATCACGCTAATACCAATCGCAATACCGGCAAAGAACCAACGCTGCCAGCCGCCGCTATCGGCAAGGAAACTAAACGCTGCGCCATAGTTACGCGCATAATGCAGATTAAGCGACGGGAACAGCGGGACCGTATCCCCCAGAGCAAAGTTCTGGAGGATCAGGTATTTGCTGCCCAGATCGATAATCAGCACGACTACCACCAGCCACAGCCAGCGTAGCCCTGTTGAACAGATCGATTGACTCATCAGGCAAACTTACGTTTTTCACCGTCACCGGCGACGTTGCTGACACAGCGGCCGCAGATTTCTGCGTGTTCCGCCACCTTGCCGACATCCTGGGTGTAGTGCCAGCAGCGAGGGCACTTCTCACCTTCGGCTTTACTCAACGCGACTTTCAGCCCTTTGAGGACTTCGCTCTGCTGGGCGTCAGCAGGTGCGTCGTTATAGTCTGCAACGGTAGCGCCGGAGGTCAACAGGACAAATCGTAATTCATCGCCCAGCGCGGTCAGTTTCGCCGCCAGTTCCGGTTCTGCATACAAGGTTACTGCCGCTTCCAGCGAGCCGCCCACTTTCTTATCGGCACGCGCTTGCTCAATGACTTTGTTCACTTCGCCACGCACTTTCAACAGCTCGTCCCAGAACGCATCGTTCATTGCTTCACTGTCTGCCAGACCAAACAGGCCTTCGTACCACTCGCCGGTGAAGACGTATTTTTCACGTTCGCCCGGCAGGTAACCCCACACTTCATCAGCGGTGAAGGAGAGGATTGGTGCCATCCAGCGAACCAGCGCTTCTGCGATGTGATACAGCGCAGTCTGGCAGCTACGACGCGCCACGCTGTCCGCTTTGGCGGTATACTGACGGTCTTTGATGATGTCGAGGTAGAAGGAACCCATCTCAACGGAGCAGAAGCGCATCAGACGCTGTACCACTTCGTGGAAATCGTATGCTTCGTACGCCTTGAGGATGTCTTCCTGTGCCGCTTTCGCACAACCTACGGCCCAGCGATCCAGTACCACCATCTCTTCCGGTTTCACCATATCTTTTGCCGGATCAAAACCGTTCAGGTTTGCCAGCAGGAAGCGCGCGGTGTTACGGATACGACGATAGCTGTCGGCAGCACGTTTCAGGATCTCGTCAGAAACGGCCATTTCACCGGTGTAGTCAGTTGATGCCACCCACAGACGCAGAATATCCGCGCCCAGTTTGTTCATCACATCCTGCGGCGAAACGGTGTTGCCGATGGATTTAGACATCTTGCGGCCCTGACCATCCACGGTAAAGCCGTGGGTCAGTACCTGACGATACGGTGCTTTGCCCTTCATCGCGGTAGAGATCATCAGAGAGGACATGAACCAGCCACGGTGCTGGTCAGAACCTTCCAGATACATGTCCGCTGCGTGACCGGCAAATTCCGGACGCACGTCAACAACGGAAGAGTGGGTAGATCCGGAGTCAAACCATACATCCAGCGTATCCGGCACTTTCACGTACTGATCAGCTTCGTCGCCGAGGATCTCTTTCGCATCGAGATCCCACCACGCCTGAATGCCGTCAACTTCAACGCGTTTTGCCACTTCTTCCATCAGTTCGAGAGTACGCGGATGCAGTTCTTCTGTGTCTTTGTGCACGAACAGTGACATCGGCACGCCCCAGGTACGCTGACGAGAGATACACCAGTCAGGACGGTTAGCAACCATCGACTCGATACGCGCCTGGCCCCAGTCAGGGATCCACTGCACGCCTTTGATCTCTTTCAGTGACTGCGCACGCAGACCTTTCTGATCCATGCTGACGAACCACTGCGGCGTCGCGCGGAAGATGATCGGCGTTTTATGACGCCAGCAGCACGGATAGCTGTGTTGCATTTTCTCAACGTGCAACAGTGCGCCTTTTTCCTGCAACAACGCAATGACAATATCGTTCGCTTTGAAGACGTTAACGCCATCCAGAGTCGGGTAAGTACCCGGCAGATAAGTGCCGTCCGGGCCAACCGGGTTAGCGGTTTCCAGACCATATTTTTGACCGATCACATAGTCGTCCGGACCGTGGCCTGGCGCGGTATGAACGGCACCGGTACCGGCATCCAGCGTAACGTGGTCGCCGAGAATTGCCGGAACATCGAAGTCCATAAACGGATGGGTAAAGCGCAACAGTTCCAGCTCGGCACCTTTCACCGTGCCAAGAATGGTGTAATCGCTAACGCCGATACGCTGCATTACGCTTTCAACCAGATCTTTCGCGAGGATCACGGCCTGACCGTCGATTTGCACCAGCGCATAATCAAAATCAGGTGCAATGGAGATTGCGCGGTTAGCAGGCAGCGTCCACGGCGTGGTGGTCCAGATAACCAGCGAAATTGGGCCGTTAACATTGCTTACGCCAAATTTCGTTTTCAGCGCATCCTGATCGACCGCCTGGAAAGCGACGTCGATGGACGGAGAAGTTTTGTCGTAATACTCAACTTCCGCTTCTGCCAGTGCAGAACGGCAGTCAACGCACCAGTGCACCGGCTTCGCGCCTTTGTGCAGGTGACCGTTGCCGATGATTTTGCCCAGCGCGCGGATGATGTTGGCTTCAGTTTTGAAGTCCATGGTCAGGTACGGGTGCGACCAGTCGCCCAGCACGCCCAGACGGATAAAGTCTTTGCGCTGACCGTCAACCTGGGTCGCAGCGTATTCGCGGCACTTGGCGCGGAACTCAGCGGCGGTGAATTTCTCCCCCGGCTTACCGTATTCTTGCTCTACTTTCAGTTCGATTGGCAGACCATGACAGTCCCAGCCAGGCACATACGGCGAGTCATATCCAGAAAGCCCTTTGGACTTAATGATAATGTCTTTCAGAATCTTGTTAACCGAGTGACCAATATGAATGCTGCCATTCGCATAAGGAGGGCCATCATGCAGAATGAAGGTTTTTTTGCCTTTTTTAGCTGCACGAATGATGCCGTACAGATCATCATCAGTCCAACGCGCCAGCATTCCCGGTTCGCGCTTGGCGAGATCGCCACGCATCGGGAACCCTGTTTCCGGCAAATTCAGGGTTGATTTATAGTCACTCATCAGATTCTCGGTTCCGTATTTCGGTTTGATTACATAACAGGCTTAAGCCGGTTTTGTTAGCCCAAAAAATTCGCGGGCGGTTAATTCATCACGCGCAATCTGCGCTTTCAGTTCGTCCAGCGATGCAAATCGCTGCTCATTGCGTATTTTTTTACGCAGCACTACTTGTATATGGCGACCATAAAGGTCCATTGCAACATCTAACAAATGCACTTCCAGTTGCTGGCGAATACCGGCAACCGTTGGGCGTGTTCCGATGTTTGCAACGCCGGGTAACGGCTTTTCGCCAAGGCCCAACACTTCTACCGCATAAACCCCTTTCACCGGGGAAACCTGACGGCGTAGCGGTACATTCGCCGTCGGGAAACCTATAGTGCGCCCTAATTCATCACCGTGGACTACACGCCCGGAGATAGCAAACGGGTGCCCCAGTAAACTTTCTGCCAGAGCCAGATTGTCATCCGCAAGCGCCTGACGCACGGCGGTGCTGCTGATACGCACGCCACCTTCGCAAAAAGTTTGCGTGCTGGTGATATCGAAGCCGTATTCCATGCCCGCTTTCTGTAATAACAAGAAATCGCCTTCACGACCAGCGCCAAAGCGGAAATCGTCACCTACGGCAAGAAATTTTACCCGCAAGTGCTTCACCAGAAGATCACTGATGAAGTTTTGCGCGGTTAACGCCGCAAAACGCCTGTCAAAACGCACGCACAGCACGTAATCAACGCCACACTCTGCAAGATAACGCAGTTTTTCCCGCAGCCGGGTGAGCCGTGCCGGGGCTTTATCAGTAGCAAACAGTTCCAGTGGTTGAGGTTCAAAAAGCATCACCATCACCGGTAAGTTGCGCTTGCGCCCTTCTTCCTGCAAGCCCTGTAACAGCGCGCGATGACCGCGATGCACGCCGTCGAAATTACCAATAGTCAGCACACACCCTTCTTGCGGGGCCTGGCTGAGATTATGTATGCCGCGTATCAGCTTCATGTCTGGCTCAAAACAGTGAAAATCGTCCGAGTATACCTTGTACAGCGGTTAAGGTTAACCGGCGATTGAGTACCGGAATCAGAAAGAAGTGGCTTTTCATTGCCATGGCGCAAATCATGGGAAGAAACTGACCGCCTGCTGCAATTTTTCTCGCGGAAAAGCTGTATTCACACCCCGCAAGCTGGTAGAATCCTGCGCCATCACTACGTAACGAGTGCCGGCACATTAACGGCGCTTATTTGCACAAATCCATTGACAAAAGAAGGCTAAAAGGGCATATTCCTCGGCCTTTGAATTGTCCATATAGAACACATTTGGGAGTTGGACCTTGGCTAATATCAAATCAGCTAAGAAGCGCGCCATTCAGTCTGAAAAGGCTCGTAAGCACAACGCAAGCCGTCGCTCTATGATGCGTACTTTCATCAAGAAAGTATACGCAGCTATCGAAGCTGGCGACAAAGCTGCTGCACAGAAAGCATTTAACGAAATGCAACCAATCGTGGACCGTCAGGCTGCTAAAGGTCTGATCCACAAAAACAAAGCTGCACGTCATAAGGCTAACCTGACTGCACAGATCAACAAACTGGCTTAATTGCCTGTTGTTGTCAGCTTTGTAAAAAAACCCGCTCTGGCGGGTTTTTTTATATCCATCTGCAGGCCAAAATTCGGCCTGCAAAGTACAAATGTTTATTTTGAAGCTGGAGTAAACAGCGCAGAATAGTCTGTATTGCAGATACGCTGTACTGCAGGGTGCTGAATCATCCTTTCGGCAAAAATCGCGTGGTACTCTTCCATCACGTTCTCAACACGGCCTATCTCCACAACCGAGTCATCGTTATAGAAATCATTAGCGTAAAGCGAAGGTGCAACGAAAATAGCGTTATGCGTCGCCCCAAAGGCTTTCATCAACGCAGCATCATCAAACTCACCCAAAATTTCGACGTTCAAGCCCTGGGAGTTAAACCAGTTTAATAGCTTACGCCCCAACATTGAGCGACGCCCCGGAATAAGTAAACGACGCTCTTCAAGACAGGCAGGAAACGGCTTTTCTGGTAGTGGGTTAGTGCACCAGAAACTGACACCACATTCGCCAATTTTCATGGAAAACAGCCCTTCCTGCTGAGTGGAATCGATCGGACAGTCAGAGATGATCATATCCAGTTTATGCTGACTCAACTGCTCTAAAAGCATCTCGTGCGTCGATTCGAAACAGCGTAGATGGATCTGCTCGTCTTCCACAACTGCGGCATCCAGAACACTGCTGACCAGACGTTTGGAAAGTGCATCTGCCACACCAACATCAAACAATAAGTTGGACTCTTTGCGATAGTTGACGATATCCAGCATTTCCTGGCTTAAGGTGAACATTTTATCGGCATAGCGATAGACCAGTTCCCCCAGTTCGCTGGGTTCCAGACCACGTCCTTTACGCTTAAATAGTTTCCCTTGCAGGCGCTCTTCCAGCGCCCGGATCTGCCCGGTAATGGTTTGTGGTGTTAAATAAAGCGCCTCCGCTGCGCCAACCACAGAACCTTCTTTGTAGACATGCCAGAAGTAATACAAGTGGTTGTAATTGATATGAGACATGCTCATTTCTCTCCCTGATAACAATGAAAAGGGAGCCGTTTATGGCTCCCCAGTACATCGTCCTGTCAAACTGATGGACGTAAACGAACGCGTAACCAGCTATATCCAATTACCGCCGAAGAAATTGAACCGACAAGGATACCTAATTTTGCCCAGTTAATCAGTTCTGGATCTACGCTACCAAATGCCAGGCTGGCAATAAAGATAGACATAGTAAAACCGATACCGCACAGGATACCAACCGCCATAATTTGCTGGTAAGTCGTTCCCTCTGGCAGATGTGCCAATTTCAAACGCAGCGCCAACCAGCAGAACAGACTAATACCCAGTGGCTTGCCAATCAGCAAACCAGCGATGATCCCTAATGGCAGGATGGAGGTCAAACCTTCCAGCGTGACACCTTGCAGTGAAACGCCAGCATTAGCAAATGCAAACAGCGGCAAAATCAGATACGCCACCCATGGATGCAAAACATGCTCCAGACGTTTAGCCGGAGAGCGCCCATGCTTCTCTTTCAAAGGAATAAAGAAGCCGACAATGACGCCAGCCAGGGTTGCGTGAACCCCCGATTTCAACACCGCTGTCCACAGCACCACGCCAACCAGAATATAAACGCCCGTGCGGCGTACACCACACAGATTCAATACCACGAGTACCGCAATTGCTACAGCCGCGACGCCAAGAGAGGCCATCGATAAGTCATTAGTGTAGAACAATGCGATGATAATGATGGCCCCAAGATCGTCGATAATAGCCAGAGCCATCAAAAAGATCTTCAGCGCTAACGGAACACGACTTCCCAACAGCGCCAACACACCAAGTGCAAAGGCAATGTCAGTCGCCGCCGGGATTGCCCAGCCTTCGCGGGTAATCGGATCGGCATAGTTAAAAGCCAGATAGAGCAATGCCGGGACAATCATCCCGCCGATTGCGGCAATAACAGGAAATGCCGCCTGGCGCAGACTGGCCAGCGAACCTTGCATCAGCTCGCGTTTAACTTCCAGACCAACCAACAGGAAAAATACCGCCATCAGAGCGTCATTGATCCATAGCAGCATGTTCTTGTTGATCTCAAGTGTCCCAACCCGGAGCTGAACCGGCGTCTCAAGAAAGTCGTGATACCATCCACTGGTTGCACCGCTGTTGGCCATAATCATCGCTAATACAGCGGCAATAATGAGAATAATGCCTCCCGAGGCATCACTGCTAAAGAATCGATGCAGATGTTTCACTTTTTATTTCTCTTCAGGTGAATAGATCGTTTTCACGATTTTACCCCGCACGAATCATCGTTAAAATCAGATTATAGTGTAGGAATAGCTCGCTTTTTACGATCTATTAAAAGAATTGCGCCATCAGCGAGAGATGAGTTTTTGATGCCCGAAAGCGGCGGCTGATGACCTTAAACCCCATTAATCATAGTCTAATGTCAAGATTTCTGAAGAAATTATTCGGAAAAGTAATAATTAAATTGTTCCATGCTCTAGTTTTTTATTCCACAGATGTTTGAGGATATCTAATGTAGAAACGACATTCGCAGGAGACATTCGGTTCAATGATATAAGGAAAGGATGGTTCTCCACAAAGTGGATAAAACGCGTCGCACTGTTCAATGTTGCATGCCGCATCTCGCGGACTTTCTTACTGCCAGTGAGATTGCATACAGCCATTGAATAATTGCGGTTAGAAAATGCACGCCAGACATTATTTCGTACCCCACCACTAAGGAATAATCGCGGTGGAAAATCAATGGTGGCGGGTGCCACACCGCGCTCTTTGACAAAGGAAATATGGCAGCGACCTTGATGAATATGCTGCAAATTAGCCATCAGGCAGCCGCCCAATATAAAGCATTCGTGATCAAGGTAATGCTGAACGTTGTTGGAATGCTCATCGGTCAGTATTCTGACCAGTTCAAAATGACGATATGCCGGAAGAACCGGTTTTACCAACATTCCCGGATCGTTTTGATGTAAAACTGCCGGGCCGTAATCAATATCAAACAAGGTATCCCGCCGCATAGTAAGTAACTCTTTGCGCTGGACATGATGTGCCAGCGTCCCTGGAGACATACGCTCTTCATAGTTCGATGTGTATTGATAATGTTGCTCTACGGCAGATGGGGAGTAATTGGTTGAGATAGCAACCACCCTGCCGCTTTGTTCTTCTGCGGTAACAAGAGCATAAAGAGAGTTATTGCTACCATTATACTTGACGCGAAAAGCGCGGGTACTCAGGGTAATATCAGAAGCTGGGAAACACTGTCGACTTTCTTTATAGTTTGCTTCACGCGCTAATTTTAACAGTTCACGGCTAAGTCCAGTGCTGTTAAGAAGTAATGACTTTCTGATATCCGCAAGTGCCTCCCCTTGCTCAATCATCAATGCTAACTGGGCTCCTCGTGGTGTGGTAATTACGTGTTCCAGAGTGATAAATGTTTTCTCACAATGATGGCAATACATTCTTCTCTGGCCTTGTGCAGAATATCCATATTTTTTGAGGGACGTGCCTCCGCAAGTTGAACATTGGCAAATCAAACCTCTCCAGGAGTGATTCACAATATTACGATAAATATTAAGCGACTGTTCAGATATCACTGGAAACAAGTAACCACATTCACGGCATAAAATATTTTTACCCTGTGCGACATAATCCTGGCTATTCAGCAACCCCAAGTTTTTACATCCTGGTGTTTTGCAACAATCAACATTTACGTTGGTAAACATATCCACTCCCTGCGAATAGCCGTATCTTGATATTGTTCAACGCGAAAAGAACCTGATTCAATGCGTAGCACTGAATCAGGCGGGCATAGCCCTAAATGGCATACATTACATTTATTATGATTATCAGGTTAGCCCCAGGTCACCGCTTCTGGTTTATCACCTCTGGCTTTCATTAGAGAATCATTATCAATATCAGTTTTATATTTTAAAAACTTACCATACATCTGTTTTTCAATATCTGGTTTTTTACCGATCAGATTAAGTGTTTCATAACGATCAGATTTCAGATTGTAGAGATATTTCGGTTTATTATTGCGATCGATAATCATCTTCCAGTCACCATCACGGATCGCCCATTCATCGGTTGGATCATCCTGGAATGGCATATCAATCCCGAAAATTAATGGCTTTTCGCGTTTCAATGCTTTTTGCTCAAGAACAGGAACCAGCGATTCACCATCGAAAGTACGGTCTGTAGGTAATTTGAAGTTCATCATTTTCGCTAAAGTAGGCATCCAGTCCAGACCATAAACGGGTGTATCTGAAACCATTCCCTGTGGTAGATGTTTACCATATTTAATAATGGCTGGAACACGAATTCCGCCTTCCCAAAGGTTATCCTTGCGACCGCGTAATCCATCCGTTTCCCCTGCCAAATTCAGCTCATACACTTTGCGCGCTTCACGCGTTACCGGACCGTTATCACTGGTAAAAATAACGATTGTGTTATCTTCTTCACCCATCGCTTTGATTTTATCCAGCACTTTTCCAACCTGTGCATCCAGATAGCTGATATTGGCATAATATTCCCCCACACCACGCCAGGGTTTGTCTGCCCAGTCGCCATAAAATAAATCAGGATGCTGCTTCTGATACGCGCTCATATATTGTGAGTACATGTCGAGGTATTTTTTGGGCGAAGCCAGGGGGCTATGCACTTCGGTAAAAGCAACATAGAGGAAGAAAGGCTTGCTGTCCTTTTTGTTATCCAGCCAGTTGACGACTTCCGAACTGACATACTCACCGCTCATTTTATCGGCTCGTGGAGTGGGTTGCCCATTACGTAGCCAGCCTGTCGGGTAAACCATGCCATAACGCGGGCGTTCTTTAGCGTTATCCAGCGTGGCGTCGGTAACAAAGCCCGCCGTATTAGCCAGTGAGTAATCAAAGCCCATATCTTGTGCTTGTGGCTGATCGGTGCGATCGCCGCCTGCATTCAGATGCAGCTTACCCATCATTGCCGTGTCGTACCCTTGCGCTTTGAGTAGATTAGCAATCGTGAGTTCGTTACGCCCTAAGGCAACATCTTTGCCTGAAGGAATCCATGAGCGAATTCCAGTACGAAATGGCATCCGGCCGGTTAATAGCCCTGCGCGTGAAGGTGAACTTAAAGGAGCGGGGGCATAGTAGTCAGTAAATTTGACCCCTTCCTGGGCAAGCCTGTCGATATTAGGTGTTTTAACGATCTGATGACCATATGTTGCTAAATCGCCATAACCTAAATCATCCGCCATAATAATGACTAAATTAGGTTGTTTAGCCTCTGCGGCTAAGGCAGGACTAAAAGCATTCCCTGTGCAAACTGCAAGGCCGATCAAACTGGCCATTAACGTTTTCTGCATAATTATTCCCTGATAAAAATTAGAAATCATAACCAAGCATATAAATCATTTGATCGCCAAAGCCATCGTAGCCCAGCTTATTATCGAAATAACGCCACGTCACACTTGCTTTCCAGCGAGGATAGAACTTCCAGGCAATAGTTAAACCGCCATTTAACCCGTTCCGGCCAAATTGCTGCTCCGTGTAAGCATCGTTCCTGTCCAGTTCTATTTCATTCCAGTTAGATAAAACAAATTTTTCGTCAAATAACGTAAATGGTAATACTGCTGTCCAGCCAACAACATAACCATTCCAACCATTCGTTTGACCATATTTAGCTGATACGTAGTCACCAGATTGATTATGCAATCCAATATACGGTTTAAAAAAGCCCCACTCGCCGTTCCAGCCGAGGTAACCGAATCCATAAAACATGTCCAGATCGTCACCCCATGAGTTATCCCATTGGCCATAAATTTTGCCAAAGAATGTCATATCAGAGTCAAAGAGTCTGACATGCGTCATTGCTGAAACCGTATGATTTCTCCCTGCTACAGCATGATTGAGTACATTACTTTCATAAAATGAGTAAAATTCTGCTTCTTTAAAATTTACCCCAAAATCCGCAGTCACTTTCCATACTTCACCACGGTGAGTGTTTACAAATCCACTGTTCCAGTCTGCATAACCCGCATTTATTGAACCAAAGGTTCCTTTATATTCTAATGAAGAATATGCAGGAAAATGATAGATAGCTGTTATCAAGGTACACGCAATAAGAAGTCGTCTTTTGGCAGACATATAATATGTTCTCCATTCATTGTTTTTATGATTCCATAGGAATTAATACACCAGACAATTCATTTTTATTAAGAATGACCAGGCCAGTATATTTAAAGATGACTATCGAAGCGTGATGAAGATCGCAGATTACTTTTGCGAACGGGCGGAGGGATATCGTGTTTCAGAAAATGTGTCTGTTTTAAACATCACCCTTTGATTTATAGGCATTTTTCATGATGAACTTAGCATTAGCTGCTGAACGTATTTCTTTGTCTCTCTATAGTATTACAGTAACCTTTAATAATTAATTTCCTTTAGCCATTCACTTTTGATAGAGGAAAACACCTTTTTTTGTGAATCCCTGGATATATTTAAGTTAAATAAATTGATGTATTGAAATATTATTCCGCAAAAATGCGAGGCGTCTTCAGAAAAAGAATTGATAAAACAGAAGTGAATTAAAAGCGCAGTATAATAGCGGCGGGTGCTTGAGGCTGTCTGTCTCAGGCATTGGCTGAACGGCAGATAGAGAAAAGCCCCGAGTGATATTTTACCATCAACCCGAGGCCCCCTATATGCAGAACACATGTAGAGTGCCTCTTACTGACCGAAAGGTCAAGGAGAAGAGAGCAATGAAGCAGCATAAGGCGATGATTGTCGCCCTGATCGTCATCTGTATCACCGCCGTAGTGGCGGCGCTGGTAACGAGAAAAGACCTCTGTGAGGTTCACATCCGAACTGGCCAGACGGAGGTTGCTGTTTTCACGGCTTACGAATCCGAGTAAGAGCAACGGCGGGGAGTGATCCCCGCCACTTTACAGGTGCTCGCATATCTTCAACGCACCCTGGTTTTTACCCTGGCCTGCCCACGGGCAGGCTTTTGGGGAGGTTAGCGAGTCAGGTCGTCAAAAAACTTCTTCACGCCATCAAAGAAGCTCTTTGAACGCGGGCTGTTGTGCTCGCCGGTTGGGCCACCAAAGCTTTCTTGCAGCTCTTGCAGCAGCTGTTTCTGCTTCTCGTTCAAACCTACCGGTGTTTCGACAACAACGCGGCATAGCAAATCACCCTGTGCGCCACCGCGGACATACTTGACGCCTTTACCGCGCATACGGAACAGCTTACCGGTCTGGGTTTCGCCAGGCACTTTCAGTTTGACGCGACCATCAAGGGTCGGTACTTCGATTTCACCACCCAGCGCCGCCATAGCGAAGTTGATCGGGACTTCGCAATACAGGTTGTTGCCTTCACGCTCGAAAATCGGGTGCTGTTTAACCTGAACCTGAACGTACAGATCGCCTGCCGGTGCGCCGTGTTCACCCGCTTCACCTTCGCCCGCAAGACGGATGCGGTCTCCAGTGTCCACCCCTGCCGGGATTTTAACGGACAGCGTTTTGCTGCGCTCAACACGACCATGACCATGACATTTGTTGCACGGATCTTTGATCAGCGTACCGCGGCCCTGACAGTGTGGACAGGTCTGCTGCACGGCAAAGAAACCCTGGCGCATCTGCACCTGGCCAGAACCATGACAGGTCGGACAGGTCTGCGGCTGTGTACCTGGTTTTGCACCGCTACCGTGGCAAACGTCACACTCTTCCAGAGTCGGAATGCGGATCTCTTTGGTCACGCCACGTACAGCTTCTTCGAGGGTGAGCTCCATGTTATAGCGTAAATCAGCACCGCGCGCCGCACGTTGACGACCACGTCCGCCGCCAAAAATATCGCCGAAAACGTCACCAAAAATATCGCTGAAGTCTGCGCCGCCGCCAAAACCGCCGCCGCCCATGCCGCCTTGCTCAAACGCAGCATGACCATACTGATCGTATGCCGCACGTTTTTGCGAGTCGGTCAGAACTTCATAAGCTTCCTTGATCTCTT
Organism: Escherichia sp. E.sYA108; assembly: GCF_011754335.1. Classification (NCBI taxonomy): domain Bacteria; kingdom Pseudomonadati; phylum Pseudomonadota; class Gammaproteobacteria; order Enterobacterales; family Enterobacteriaceae; genus Escherichia; species Escherichia sp. E.sYA108. The sequence continues at coordinate 4,270,493 of NZ_JAAQVZ010000001.1, forward strand.
TAAATTTCGCCTCGGCCTCTTTGTCACCCTGGTTACGGTCCGGGTGGTATTTCATGGCCAGGCGTTTGTAGGCCTTTTTGATTTCACGCTCTTCCGCTGTTTTGGAAACGCCTAAAATCTCGTAATAATCTTGCTTAGCCATCTTTTTTGATTTGCCCCTAGATGAATGCACGGGCGGAGAGGAAATTCCCCTTCGCCCGTGTCAGTATAATTACCCGTTTATAGGGCGATTATTTTTTGTCTTTGACTTCTTCAAATTCAGCGTCGACAACATCGTCATCTTTCGCGTTGTTTGCAGAAGCATCAGCACCGGCAGTCTGCTGCTGGGCATGTTGCTGCTGGGCGATTTCCATCAGTTTCTGGGAAACCTGTGCCAGTTCCTGCATTTTCGCTTCGATAGCGGCTTTGTCTTCACCTTTCAGAGCAGTTTCCAGTGCAGTCAGCGCAGACTCGATAGCAGTTTTGTCGTCAGCCGGCAGTTTGTCGCCTGCTTCTTCAACCTGCTTACGGGTGCTGTGCAGCAGATGGTCGCCCTGGTTGCGAGTCTGTACCAGCTCTTCAAACTTACGGTCAGCTTCGGCGTTAGCTTCTGCGTCGCGTACCATTTTCTGGATTTCATCTTCGTTCAGACCAGAAGAAGCCTTGATAGTGATCTTCTGCTCTTTACCGCTGTTTTTGTCTTTCGCGGAAACGTGCAGGATACCGTCAGCATCGATATCGAAGGTAACTTCGATCTGCGGCATGCCGCGCGGTGCCGGGTTGATACCATCCAGGTTGAACTGACCCAGAGATTTGTTATCAGCCGCACGTTTACGTTCACCCTGCAGCACATGGATGGTTACCGCAGACTGGTTGTCTTCAGCGGTAGAGAACACCTGGCTGTGCTTGGTCGGGATAGTGGTGTTTTTCGCGATCAGCGTGGTCATCACACCGCCCATGGTTTCGATACCCAGAGACAGCGGGGTAACGTCCAGCAGCAGTACGTCTTTTACGTCACCAGTCAGAACACCACCCTGAACAGCAGCACCGATGGCTACAGCTTCGTCCGGGTTAACATCTTTACGCGGCTCTTTACCAAAGAATTCAGCAACTTTCTTCTGAACCATTGGCATACGAGTCTGACCACCAACGAGGATAACGTCGTCGATATCAGATACGGACAGGCCAGCGTCCTGCAGTGCAACTTTCAGCGGCTCAATGGAACGGTTTACCAGATCTTCAACCAGGCTTTCCAGTTTCGCACGAGTCACTTTGATGTTCATGTGTTTCGGACCGGTCGCGTCTGCAGTGATGTACGGCAGGTTAACGTCGGTCTGCTGAGCGGAAGACAGTTCGATTTTCGCTTTTTCTGCCGCTTCTTTCAGGCGCTGCATTGCCAGCGGATCGTTGCGCAGGTCAATGCCCTGATCTTTCTTGAATTCTTCAACCAGATAGTTGATCAGACGACTGTCGAAGTCTTCACCACCCAGGTGGGTATCACCGTTGGTTGCCAGAACTTCGAAGGTTTTTTCGCCGTCAACTTCGTCGATTTCGATAATGGAAATATCGAAAGTACCACCACCCAGGTCATAAACCGCGATAGTACGGTTGCCAGTACCTTTGTCCAGACCGTAAGCCAGCGCAGCTGCGGTCGGTTCGTTGATGATACGTTTTACTTCCAGACCAGCGATACGGCCTGCGTCTTTGGTTGCCTGACGCTGAGCATCGTTAAAGTATGCCGGTACGGTAATAACAGCTTCAGTTACCGGTTCACCCAGGTAATCTTCAGCGGTTTTCTTCATTTTTTTCAGCACTTCTGCAGAGATCTGCGGCGGTGCCATTTTCTGGCCTTTAACTTCGACCCATGCGTCGCCGTTATCAGCAGCAATAATTTTGAACGGCATGATGGAAACATCACGCTGTACTTCTTCGTCCTGGAAGCGGCGGCCAATCAGGCGTTTAATCGCAAACAGGGTGTTTTGCGGGTTCGTCACTGCCTGACGTTTAGCCGGCTGACCAACCAGAGTTTCACCATCCTGGGTATAGGCAATGATAGAAGGCGTGGTGCGATCGCCTTCGGCGTTCTCCAGTACACGAGGAGTGGTGCCATCCATAATCGCTACACAAGAGTTGGTAGTACCCAGGTCGATACCAATTATTTTACCCATCTAAACGTCTCCACTATATATTCGGTCATCATGTGGTTGTGAGTCTGTAATAGGGGCGAAACGTCTGGTTTCAACTGCCCAATTTCATTTTTTTGCAGACTCACTCACTGCGGTTGACTACTAAATGGGGTCGTAACCCACGTCATCAAGGGGGAGATGCAAAAATTTTTTGTGCTTTTGCGCAGAAATTTCGCGATATGGCAGGACAAGACGTGAAACTGACAACAATTTTATTCATATAAAGAATGAATCGCAGCCAAGGCATTCATCAAAAAATTGTAATAAAAAGAAAATATTACGTACCTGAAACTTCTCTTTATCAGCAGTAAACTAGTTTCATCCCCTTACCCCTCCCCACCAAGAGAATCCTTATGAAATCCGTTATTACGATTTCCGCCAGCCTGGCGATTAGCCTGATGCTGTGCTGCACGGCGCAGGCAAACGACCATAAAATCCTCGGCGTCATTGCAATGCCGCGAAACGAAACCAACGATCTGGCGCTGAAACTTCCTGTTTGTCGCATTGTTAAACGCATACAACTCTCAGCCGACCATGGCGATTTGCAGTTAAGCGGTGCATCGATTTATTTCAAAGCCACCCGAAGCGCCAGTCAGACCCTGAATATTCCTTCAGAAATAAAAGAAGAGCAAACCACTGACTGGATCAACATTAACAGCGATAACGACAACAAACGCTGCGTCTCAAAAATCACCTTTTCCGGTCATACAGTGAACTCATCGGATATGGCCACGCTGAAAATTATCGGCGACGACTAACGCCAGAATATAGAAACCACAAAAAATGAATGTTAATTACCTGAATGATTCAGATCTGGATTTTCTCCAGCATTGTAGTGAGGAACAGTTGGCAAATTTCGCCCGGCTGCTCACCCATAATGAAAAAGGCAAAACTCGCCTCTCCAGCGTACTGATGCGCAACGAACTGTTTAAATCGATGGAAGGACATCCCGAGCGACACCGCCGCAACTGGCAGCTGATTGCCGGAGAATTTCAGCATTTTGGTGGCGATAGTATCGCCAACAAACTGCGCGGACACGGTAAATTGTATCGCGCCATTTTGCTCGATGTTTCAAAGCGATTGAAGCTGAAAGCCGACAAAGAGATGTCTACGTTTGAAATTGAGCAACAGTTACTGGAACAATTTCTGCGTAATACCTGGAAGAAAATGGACGAGGAACATAAGCAGGAGTTTCTGCACGCGGTCGATGCCAGGGTGAATGAGCTGGAAGAGCTGCTGCCGCTGCTGATGAAAGACAAATTATTGGCAAAAGGTGTGTCGCATTTGCTTTCCAGCCAATTGACCCGCATTTTACGCACCCACGCAGCAATGAGCGTGCTTGGGCATGGTTTGCTGCGCGGCGCGGGTCTGGGAGGCCCTGTGGGCGCAGCATTAAATGGGGTTAAAGCGGTCAGCGGCAGTGCCTATCGCGTGACAATTCCAGCCGTACTGCAAATCGCCTGCCTGCGCCGGATGGTTAGCGCCACTCAGGTCTGATACCGGAAACCGGGGAAAATTTTCATTTTCCCCTCAAAAGATCGTAGACACTGCCCCACTGGCTGATTATTATGCCGCGCCCTGAAAACACTACAGTTATTCAGGGAAATTATTTCACCATTCATTCGATGATGATTTTTGAGGAATTATGGGCAACACTAAGTTGGCTAATCCGGCACCGCTGGGCCTGATGGGCTTCGGCATGACCACCATTCTGCTTAACCTGCACAACGTGGGTTATTTTGCTCTGGACGGTATTATTCTTGCCATGGGCATTTTCTACGGCGGCATCGCGCAAATTTTTGCCGGTCTGCTGGAGTACAAAAAAGGCAACACTTTCGGTTTAACCGCATTCACCTCTTACGGTTCTTTCTGGCTGACGCTGGTTGCAATTCTGCTGATGCCGAAACTGGGGCTGACCGATGCGCCAAATGCACAGTTCCTTGGTGTCTACCTGGGTCTGTGGGGCATATTTACGCTGTTTATGTTCTTCGGCACGCTGAAAGGCGCACGCGTTCTGCAATTCGTTTTCTTTAGCCTGACCGTGCTGTTTGCCCTGCTGGCGATCGGTAACATTGCCGGTAACGCCGCGATCATCCACTTTGCCGGCTGGATTGGTCTTATCTGCGGTGCCAGTGCAATCTATCTGGCGATGGGTGAAGTGCTGAACGAGCAGTTTGGTCGCACCGTTCTGCCGATTGGTGAGTCTCACTAATTATTAAGCTCCCCCCGCTCGAAGGGATAAGATTGTTAACAACGTGCGCTTTGTTTATGCCGGATGCGGCGTGAACGCCTTATCCGGCCTACAAAATCGTGCAAATTCAATATATTGCAAGAAGATCGTAGGCCTGATAAGCGTAGCGCATCAGGCAGTTTTGCGTTTGTCATCAGTCTGATCCCCCCGCTTGGGGGGATTTTTTTATTCGCTAACTTCGCGTCTTGCACTCTTCGGTCTGAATGCTGCAACCACTTCCGGTGCCGTTTCAACGTATGGCCCTTCCAGCAACTGAATGCAGTACGGTACGCTGGCAAAAATACCGTGCACCACAACGTTACCCTCAGCGTCCTTCACACCTTCCAGCGTCTCTTTAATAGACTTCGGTTGACCGGGTAAGTTAAGGATCAGCGCCTGTTTGCGAATCACCCCCACCTGACGCGAAAGGATCGCAGTTGGTACAAAATGCAGGCTGATCTGGCGCATCTGTTCACCAAAGCCTGGCATCTCGCGGTCCGCTACTGCCAGCGTCGCATCGGGCGTTACGTCACGACGCGCCGGGCCAGTTCCGCCCGTGGTGAGCACCAGATGGCAACTCATTTCATCCACCAGCTCACACAACGTTTGCTCGATGATCGCCTGCTCATCGGGGATTAAGCGGGTTTCCAGTTCAAACGGCGTGGTTAGCGCCGATGTCAGCCATTCTTCCAGCGCAGGGATGCCTTTATCCTGATAAACGCCGCTGGATGCGCGATCAGAGATGGAAACTAAGCCAATACGTAAAGTATTCATCAAGATTTTTCCGTTTAAACAGTCTCGTTAAACAGAATGATACACTGCGAAGGGAGTGACAGACAGGTTTCAGAAGAGGTAGCGTGACCGACTTCCCGGTCACGCTAAGTATGATTACAGCAGATCGCCGATCATTTTTTCCAGTTTTTCCTGGTCAACAGCAAACTTACGGATACCTTCCGCCAGTTTATCTACTGCCATTGGATCCTGGTTGTGCTGCCACAGGAACTCGGACTCAGTGATACGCGCCGGACGCGCTTTCACTTCACCAGTGTAAGACAGTTTACGTTCGATAGCCCCTTCGCTCTCCGCCAGCTCTTTCAGCAGTGCCGGTGCGATGGTCAGACGGTCGCAGCCTGCCAGTTCCAGAATTTCGCCGATGTTACGGAAGCTTGCGCCCATAACCACGGTTTCATAACCATGCTCTTTGTAGTACTGGTAGATTTCAGATACAGAAACCACGCCCGGATCTTCTGCCGGAGCGTACTCTTTCTTATCGGTATTCGCTTTGTACCAGTCAAGAATACGGCCAACAAACGGCGAGATCAGGAACACGCCCGCTTCCGCACAAGCACGAGCCTGAGCGAAGGAGAACAGCAGGGTCAGGTTACAGTTGATGCCTTCTTTTTCCAGCTGTTCCGCAGCACGGATACCCTGCCAGGTAGAAGCCAGTTTGATCAGAATACGATCGTTGCTAATACCTGCATCGTTGTAGAGTTTGATCAGGCGTTTTGCTTTCGCAATTGACGCTTCGGTGTCATAGGAAAGACGCGCATCAACTTCAGTTGAGATACGGCCCGGAACCAGTTTCAGGATTTCCAGACCAATATTTACGGCCAGTTTGTCGGTCGCGTCCACGATCTGCTGCGCGCGATCGTTGCTCTGCTGTTTCGCCCAGGCGACAGCATCATCAATCAACTTACGGTATTCCGGAATCTGCGCTGCGTTAAGAATGAGAGAAGGGTTGGTTGTGGCATCCTGCGGTTGATACAGCTTCATTGCCGCGATGTCCCCAGTGTCGGCCACTACGGTGGTGTACTGACGAAGGGAGGTCAATTTGTCCGTCATGATAGTATTTCTCTTTAAACAGCTTGTTAGGGGGATGTAACCGGTCTGCCCTGATGATATCACGACGCAACGTCAGCGCAACCGCCGACAAGACGGTTATCGCCAGGCGAGACTGTTTCGGATTTCTGACACTGCGTTGATATCGCCCGCCATTTTTATACAAAACCTCATGTATGCTACGCAGAAGTTATCAAGTACCTCGTAGCGTATATACTTCTTAAACAATTGGTAACGTTTACACAGGAAAGTCATCGCGACCGGCAATAAGAGGGATATGCATGCCAGATTTTTTCTCCTTTATTAACAGCGTCCTTTGGGGATCGGTAATGATTTACCTGCTCTTCGGCGCAGGTTGTTGGTTCACTTTTCGCACCGGATTTGTGCAGTTTCGCTACATCCGCCAGTTTGGCAAAAGTCTTAAAAATAGCATTCATCCACAGCCAGGCGGTTTAACCTCATTTCAGTCATTGTGTACCAGTCTTGCAGCGCGCGTGGGTAGCGGCAACCTGGCCGGCGTTGCGCTGGCAATTACCGCCGGTGGACCTGGAGCCGTCTTCTGGATGTGGGTTGCCGCATTTATCGGCATGGCGACCTCGTTTGCCGAATGTTCCCTCGCACAGCTTTATAAAGAACGTGATGCCAATGGGCAGTTTCGTGGCGGACCGGCATGGTATATGGCGCGCGGGCTGGGGATGCGCTGGATGGGCGTTCTGTTCGCCGTCTTTTTGCTCATCGCCTACGCCATAATTTTCAGCGGAGTTCAGGCGAACGCCGTTGCGCGAGCCCTGAGTTTTTCTTTTGATTTTCCCCCGCTGGTGACAGGTATTATTCTCGCTGTCTTTGCTATGCTGGCGATCACTCGCGGTCTTCATGGCGTCGCCCGGCTCATGCAGGGGTTTGTCCCGTTGATGGCGATAATCTGGGTACTGACCTGCCTGGTGATTTGCGTAATGAATATCGGGCAACTTCCCCACGTCATTTGGTCTATTTTTGAGAGTGCTTTTGGCTGGCAGGAAGCTGCAGGCGGCGCGGCGGGATATACCTTAAGCCAGGCGATTACTAACGGTTTTCAGCGCAGTATGTTTTCCAATGAGGCGGGAATGGGGTCGACGCCAAACGCGGCAGCGGCAGCTGCGTCCTGGCCTCCGCATCCGGCAGCGCAAGGAATTGTCCAGATGATTGGCATTTTTATCGACACCCTGGTCATCTGCACGGCAAGCGCCATGCTGATATTACTGGCGGGTAACGGCACAACCTACATGCCGCTGGAAGGTATTCAGCTTATCCAGAAGGCGATGCGGGTGCTAATGGGTTCCTGGGGTGCGGAGTTTGTTACCCTCGTGGTTATTCTGTTTGCCTTCAGCTCCATCGTTGCCAACTACATTTATGCCGAAAACAATTTCTTCTTTTTACGCCTGAACAACCCTAAAGCGATCTGGTGTCTGCGGATCTGCACCTTCGCAACGGTCATCGGCGGCACCTTGCTAAGTTTTCCGCTGATGTGGCAACTGGCAGATATCATTATGGCCTGCATGGCTATTACCAATTTGACCGCCATATTACTGCTCTCGCCTGTGGTTCATACCATTGCCAGTGATTATCTACGCCAGCGTAAACTCGGCGTGCGCCCGGTGTTTGATCCGTTGCGTTATCCGGAGATCGGTCGCCAGCTTTCTCCAGACGCGTGGGATGATGTTTCGCAGGAGTAATCACAACTATCGATCAACTCATTCTCTTTTTTTGCTAAAGTCGGCATAAATTTCCTGCAAGGACTGGATATGCTGATTCTTATTTCACCTGCGAAAACGCTTGATTACCAAAGCCCGTTGACCACCACGCGCTATACGCTGCCGGAGCTGTTAGACAACTCCCAGCAGCTGATCCATGAAGCGCGGAAACTGACGCCCCCGCAGATTAGCTCCCTGATGCGCATCAGCGACAAACTGGCGGGTATCAACGCCGCTCGCTTTCATGACTGGCAGCCAGATTTCACACCGGAGAATGCCCGCCAGGCAATTCTGGCGTTTAAAGGTGATGTCTACACTGGCTTGCAGGCCGAAACCTTCAGCGAAGACGATTTCGATTTTGCCCAACAGCATTTGCGAATGCTTTCCGGCTTGTATGGCGTACTGCGCCCGCTCGATTTAATGCAGCCTTATCGTCTGGAAATGGGGATACGTCTTGAGAATGCCCGAGGGAAAGATCTGTATCAATTCTGGGGAGATATCATCACCAACAAGCTGAACGAGGCGCTCGCAGCACAAGGCGATAATGTAGTGATAAATCTGGCGTCAGATGAGTATTTTAAATCGGTGAAGCCGAAGAAATTGAATGCCGAGATTATCAAACCAGTGTTCCTCGATGAGAAGAACGGCAAATTTAAGATAATCAGCTTCTACGCTAAGAAAGCACGCGGTCTGATGAGTCGTTTCATTATTGAAAATCGGCTGACCAAACCAGAGCAACTGACTGGTTTTAATAGCGAAGGTTACTTCTTTGATGAAGCTTCCTCCAGCAATGGCGAACTGGTGTTTAAACGCTACGAACAACGTTAAGTTTGTAGTCAATGCCGGATAATGCCGGATAATGCCGGATGGCAATCCGGCATTGATATTTAGCGATGATGTTTGTCAGGCCCCGGACGATGATCGCCACGATGATCATTGTGCTTGTTATGGCGCGGCGATGGCGGCGGTCCATATGGGTGCCAGCGATTGCCTCGCCATTCATAATGTTGTTTCCACCAGCCGTGGTCGCGCCAGTGACCGCCATCCCAGTAATAGCCACGATTATCACGATCGCCTATCTGTAATTTTACTGACGGGACTAGCGTAATTTCCGCAGCCTGCGCTGCCATGGGAGCGACCAGAACCAGGGAAAGTGCGAGTACGATAGATTGCATCTTTTTCACAGGTTACTCCTTTTATCATTGCCCGTTATGGGTCGATATCCGGAGATTACGCGATGAGAACGGCAGTTGTTATTCTCCGCAATCCTAATCTCTAAATTACCGCATTTATTGAGAATTTCTCCTTTTTCCCTGTCATTTTTCTCCATATTTTCTTCATAAAAAAGCCGGGCTGCATAAAAGCAAACCCGGCCTGATTGAGATAATGAATAGATGTTACTGATGATTCATCATCAATTTACGCAACGCAGCAAAATCGGCGGGCAGGTTATGCGAAAGCAAGGGTAAATCAGCACGTTCTGCCAGCTCTTTTGGCAGATCCAACGTTTCACCGAGAATCGCTTCCACGCTCTCTTTAAATTTCGCCGGATGCGCGGTGCCGAGGAACAAGCCATATTCGCCTGGATTCAACTGGTCACGCAGCGCACGATAAGCTACGGCAGCGTGCGGCTCCGAGGTATAGCCCAGTTCTTTTAACTCACGCATTGTCTGTTGCGTGGTTTCATCATCCACGGCTGCATACCCCAGCTCTTTCAGTTGCCAGATTTTGCGGCGGAACAACTCTTCCACACGCGGCCAGTTGTTTGGCTGGCTAACATCCATCGCATTGGATAACGTCGCCTGAGTCGCTTTGGGTGACCACTGACCGTCGTGCAGGAAACGTGGCACGGTATCGTTCACGTTGGTCGCAGCAATAAAACGTTTCACCGGCAGACCGAGTGACTTCGCCAGCAGACCCGCCGTCAAATCGCCGAAGTTTCCGCTTGGCACCGAGACAACCAGCTGGTTGCGCGCTTCCTGCGGCAGCTGCGCAACAGCTTCAAAGTAGTAGCAAATCTGCGCCAGCAAACGGCTGATGTTAATGGAGTTAGCAGAGTTTAGCCCCAGCGCCACTTTCAGTTCTTCATCATCAAACGCCTGCTTCACCAGCGCCTGACAGGCATCGAAATCGCCGTCGATGGCAACAGTTTCGATATTGCCGCCCAATGTACAGAACAGTTTTTCTTGCAGTGGACTGATTTTGCCTCGTGGATAGAGGATAACCACTTTCACATTCGGTAAACCGTAGAAAGCATGAGCCACTGCCGCTCCAGTATCACCGGATGTCGCGGTCAGAATGGTCACTGGCTTATCGCCCGCAATATGGGTCAGTATTTGTGCCATAAAGCGACCGCCGAAATCTTTAAATGCCAGCGTTGGCCCGTGGAACAATTCCAGACAACCGACATCGCTTTCAACATTGGCGACCGGAGCCGGGAAGGCAAACGCCGCGCGTACGCGCTCTTCCAGGATTTCCTGCGGGATTTCATCACCAATAAACGCCGAGAGGATCTTCGCACTGCGGGTGACAAAATCCAGCTTCAGCATCTCATCAATTTCAGTCAGGCTGAATTCCGGCAGGTCGTGCGGGAAAAACAGCCCCTGATTTTTGCCCAACCCCTGGGTTACGGCTTGCGCAAAGCTGACCTGCTCATTGTGATCTTTCAAATTGTAGAGTTTCATTTAGTTTTCCAGTACTCGTGCGCCCGCCGTATCCAGCCGGCAAATATGAACAAAACCTTCCTGATTTTGCAGGTAGTTCTTACCCAACCAGTCGGCAACGCGCTGGGCGGTATCCGGCTTGTCACACAGAGCGAACAAAGTCGGGCCGGAGCCGGAGATACCGCTCGCTACCGCGCCGATTTCCGCGACCGCCTGCCGCGCCTGCCGGAAACCAGGCAGTAACCGTTCACGGTAGGGTTCAGCGATAACATCTTTCATCAGATTCGCGGCAAGCTCAGGCTGACGGGAATAGCAGGCGTGAATGAAGCCTGCCAAATGTCGCCCGTGCGCAATGCAATCCTGGCGGCGATACTGCGCCGGTAAAATAGCCCTGGCTTCTGCCGTCGAGACTTTAATCCCCGGATACGCCAGCACCCACAGCCACTCATCAAACCCAGGCACTTGCTGGCTGATGATGTCGTTTTCTTCGATCATCAACTGCATACCACCAAGAAAACACGGTGCCACGTTGTCGTAATGAATGCTGCCGGAGATTCGTCCTTCCAGCTCGCCCATCAAAGCCAGCAAACGAGTGTCATTAAGCGGCTTGCCACAGTGTTCATTCATCGCCATCAGCGCCGCGACCACCGAACAGGCACTGGAGCCTAAGCCCGAGCCGATTGGCATATTCTTTTCCAGAGTCATCGCCACTGGAATTTGCTTACCCAGCTCCTGGCAAAAACGCTCCCAGCACTGATAAACGATATTTTCCCGAGGTTCTGACGGCAGCTTATCGGCAAAGCGTCCGAGGTTGTTGAGACTGAATGTCTCTGCCGCCTCAACCGTGACTACATCTCCGAGCAATGCACCATCAACAGGTGTCACCGCCGCCCCGAGCACATCAAACCCGACGCTCATATTGGCACTGGAAGCCGGGGCATAAACTTTAACCATGTCAGACTCCTAACTTCCATGAGAGGGTACGTAGCAGATCAGCAAAGACACCGGCAGCTGTAACGTCATTGCCCGCACCATATCCGCGCAGTACCAACGGCAGCGGCTGATAATAGTGGCTATAGAAGGCCAGGGCGTTTTCGCCATTTTTCACTTTGAACAGCGGATCATTACTATCCACTTCGGCAATCTTCACGCGGCAGACGCCATCTTCATCAATATTGCCAACATAGCGCAAAACTTTTCCTTCATCACGGGCCTTCGCCACACGCGCGGCAAAGAGATTGTCGAGCTGTGACAGATTCGCCATAAAAGCGGCGACATCACCCTCGGCGTTAAACTCTGCGGGCAGCACAGGTTCAATTTCAATATCCGCCAGCTCCAGTTCACGTCCCGTTTCACGAGCGAGAATCAATAGCTTACGCGCCACATCCATACCAGAAAGATCATCTCGCGGGTCCGGTTCGGTATAACCCATTTCCCGCGCCAGTGTGGTCGCCTCGGAGAAACTCATGCCTTCGTCTAACTTGCCGAAGATATAAGAAAGCGAACCTGAAAGAATGCCGGAGAACTTCATCAATTCATCACCAGCATTGAGCAGATTTTGCAGGTTCTCGATAACCGGTAATCCAGCCCCAACGTTGGTGTCATAGAGGAATTTACGCCGCGATTTTTCCGCCGCATAACGCAACTGATGGTAGTAATCCATCGACGAGGTGTTGGCCTTTTTGTTCGGCGTAACAACGTGGAAACCTTCGCGCAGGAAGTCGGCATATTGATCCGCCACTGCCTGGCTGGAAGTACAGTCAACAATGACCGGGTTCAGCAGATGATATTCTTTCACGAGGCGAATTAAGCGCCCGAGATTAAACGGCTCTTTGGCTTGCGCCAGTTCTTCCTGCCAGTTTTCCAGATTAAGGCCATGTACATTGGTGAGGAGTGCCTTCGAGTTAGCAACACCGCAGACACGTAAGTCGATATGTTTATTCTTCAACCAGCTTTGCTGACGCTTCAGTTGCTCCAGCAGCGCACCGCCAACGCCACCGACGCCAATCACAAACACTTCGATAACCTGATCGGTATTGAACAGCATCTGATGAGTAACGCGCACGCCAGTGGTCGCATCATCGTTATTGACCACGACAGAGATTGAGCGTTCAGAAGATCCCTGAGCAATGGCGACAATGTTGATATTGGCGCGGGCCAGCGCGGCAAAGAATTTCGCCGAGATCCCACGTAAGGTGCGCATACCATCACCTACCACCGAGATAATGGCCAGCCGTTCCGTCACCGCCAACGGCTCCAGTAAACCTTCTTTCAGTTCCAGGTAGAACTCTTCCTGCATTGCCCGTTCAGCTCGCACACAGTCGCTTTGCGGAACGCAGAAACTGATACTGTATTCGGAAGATGATTGCGTAATCAGCACCACGGAAATACGGGCGCGTGACATCGCTGCAAAGACGCGCGCCGCCATGCCAACCATCCCTTTCATCCCCGGGCCGGAAACGCTGAACATTGCCATGTTATTCAGATTGGAAATGCCCTTGACCGGTAATTCGTCTTCATCACGGCTGGCACCAATGAGCGTACCTGGTGCTTGAGGATTTCCGGTATTTTTAATCAGGCAAGGGATCTGAAACTGGGCGATGGGGGTGATGGTGCGGGGGTGAAGAACTTTAGCGCCGAAGTAAGAAAGCTCCATCGCTTCCTGATAGGACATCGACTTCAACAACCTCGCATCGGGCACCTGACGCGGATCGCAGGTATAAACACCGTCAACATCCGTCCAGATCTCGCAACAATCGGCGCGTAAACAGGCCGCCAGCACCGCAGCGGAGTAGTCGGAACCGTTGCGTCCCAGAACCACCAGCTCGCCTTTTTCATTACCGGCAGTGAAACCAGCCATCAGCACCATGTGGTCAGCCGGAATGCGGCTTGCCGCAATACGGCGGGTGGATTCAGCAATATCAACGGTAGATTCGAGGTAATGACCCACTGCCAGCAGTTTTTCGACCGGATCGATAACGGTAACGTTGTGACCACGCGCTTCTAACACGCCGGCCATAATGGCGATCGACATTTTCTCGCCACGGCAAATCAGCGCAGCGTTGATGCTATCCGGGCACTGCCCCAACAAACTGATGCCATGCAGGACATGTTTTATTTGGGCAAATTCCTGGTCGACGAAAGTTTTCAATTGTGCCAGCGGAAATCCCGGCTGGGCGGCGGCGAGTCCCGTCAGAAGTTCGGCAAAAATACGTTCGGCATCGCTGATATTGGGTAAAGCATCCTGGCCGCTAATGGTTTTTTCAATCATCGCTACCAGATGGTTGGTGATTTTGGCGGGGGCAGAGAGGACGGTGGCCACCTGCCCCTGCCTGGCATTGCTTTCCAGAATATCGGCAACCCGCAGAAAACGTTCTGCATTTGCCACTGATGTACCGCCGAACTTCAACACTCGCATGGTTGTTACCTCGTTACCTTTGGTCGAAAAAAAAGCCCGCACTGTCAGGTGCGGGCTTTTTTCTGTGTTTCCTGTACGCGTCAGCCCGCACCGTTACCTGTGGTAATGGTGATGGTGGTGGTAATGGTGGTGCTAATGCGTTTCATGGATGTTGTGTACTCTGTAATTTTTATCTGTCTGTGCGCTATGCCTATATTGGTTAAAGTATTTAGTGACCTAAGTCAATAAAATTTTAATTTACTCACGGCAGGTAACCAGTTCAGAAGCTGCTATCAGACACTCTTTTTTTAATCCACACAGAGACATATTGCCCGTTGCAGTCAGAATGAAAAGCTGAAAATCACTTACTAAGGCGTTTTTTATTTGGTGATATTTTTTTCAATATCATGCAGCAAACGGTGCAACATTGCCGTGTCTCGTTGCTCTAAAAGCCCCAGGCGTTGTTGTAACCAGTCGACCAGTTTTATGTCATCTGCCACTGCCAGAGTCGTCAGCAATGTCATGGCTCGTTCGCGTAAAGCTTGCAGTTGATGTTGGTCTGCCGTTGTGTCACTTTTCGCCGGTTGTTGTATTAATGTTGCTAATTGATAGCAATAGACCATCACTGCCTGCCCCAGATTGAGCGAAGGATAATCCGCCACCATCGGCACACCAGTAAGAACGTCAGCCAACGCTAACTCTTCGTTAGTCAGCCCGGAATCTTCGCGACCAAACACCAGAGCGGCATGGCTCATCCATGAAGATTTTTCCTCTAACAGCGGCACCAGTTCTACTGGCGTAGCGTAGTAATGATATTTCGCCCGACTGCGCGCAGTGGTGGCAACAGTGAAATCGACATCGTGTAACGATTCAGCTAGTGTCTTGAAAACTTTAATATTATCAATAATATCACCAGATCCATGTGCGACCCAACGGGCGGCTGGCTCCAGGTGTGCCTGACTATCAACAATCCGCAGTTCGCTAAAACCCATCGTTTTCATTGCCCGCGCCGCTGCCCCAATATTTTCTGCTCTGGCGGGTGCAACCAGAATAATCGTTATACGCATATTGCCACTCTTCTTGACCAAATAACCGCGAACAGGGTGATCATTGTCAACTTATTACGCGTTGCGAATTTACAAATTCTTAACGTAAGTCGCAGGAAAAGCCCTTTGCTTAGCTTAAAAAAGGCTAAACTATTTCCTGACTGTACTAACGATTGAATTGTTAAAAAATGCTACATATCCTTCTGTTTACTTAGGATAATTTTATAAAAAATAAATCTCGATAATTGGATTCACCAGGTTTATTAGTTGTATGATGCAACTAGTTGGATTATTAAAATAATGTGACGAAAGCTAGCATTTAGATACGATCATTTCATCAAACTGTTAACGTGCTACAATTGAACTTGATATATGTCAACGAAGCGTAGTTTTATTGGGTGTCCTGCCCCTCTTAGCCTGTTATATTGCTGTTAAAATGGTTAGGATGACAGCCGTTTTTGACACTGTCGGGTCCTGAGGGAAAGTACCCACGACCAAGCTAATGATGTTGTTGACGTTGATGGAAAGTGCATCAAGAACGCAATTACGTACTTTAGTCATGTTACGCCGATCATGTTAATTTGCAGCATGCATCAGGCAGGTCAGGGACTTTTGTACTTCCTGTTTCGATTTAGTTGGCAATTTAGGTAGCAAACATGCAGACCCCGCACATTCTTATCGTTGAAGACGAGTTGGTAACACGCAACACGTTGAAAAGTATTTTCGAAGCGGAAGGCTATGATGTTTTCGAAGCGACAGATGGCGCGGAAATGCATCAGATCCTCTCTGAATATGACATCAACCTGGTGATCATGGATATCAATCTGCCGGGTAAAAACGGTCTTCTGTTAGCGCGTGAACTGCGCGAGCAGGCGAATGTTGCGTTGATGTTCCTGACTGGCCGTGACAACGAAGTCGATAAAATTCTCGGCCTCGAAATCGGTGCAGATGACTACATCACCAAACCGTTCAACCCGCGTGAACTGACTATTCGTGCACGCAACCTGCTGTCCCGTACCATGAATCTGGGTACTGTCAGCGAAGAACGTCGTAGCGTTGAAAGCTACAAGTTCAATGGTTGGGAACTGGACATCAACAGCCGTTCGTTGATTGGCCCTGATGGCGAGCAGTACAAGCTGCCGCGCAGCGAGTTCCGCGCCATGCTTCACTTCTGTGAAAACCCAGGCAAAATTCAGTCCCGTGCTGAACTGCTGAAGAAAATGACTGGCCGTGAGCTGAAACCGCACGACCGTACTGTAGACGTGACGATCCGCCGTATTCGTAAACATTTCGAATCTACGCCGGATACGCCGGAAATCATCGCCACCATTCACGGTGAAGGTTATCGCTTCTGCGGTGATCTGGAAGATTAATCGGCTTTACCACCGTCAATAAAAACGGCGCTTTTTAGCGCCGTTTTTATTTTTCTATCTTATTTCCAGATACGTAATTCATCGTCCGTTGTAACTTCTTTACTGGCTTTCATTTTCGGCAGTGAAAACGCATACCAGTCGATATTACGGGTCACAAACATCATGCCGGCCAGCGCCACCACCAGTACACTGGTTCCCAACAACAGCGCGCTATCGGCAGAGTTGAGCAGTCCCCACATCACACCATCCAGCAACAACAGCGCGAGGGTAAACAACATGCTATTACGCCAGCCTTTCAATACCGCCTGCAAATAAATACCGTTCATTAACGCCCCAATCAGACTGGCGATTATCCATGCCACAGTAAAACCGGTATGTTCAGAAAGCGCCAGCAAGAGCAAATAAAACATCACCAATGACAGCCCCACCAGCAAATATTGCATTGGGTGTAAACGTTGCGCGGTGAGCGTTTCAAAAACAAAGAATGCCATAAAAGTCAGCGCAATCAGCAGAATGGCGTACTTAGTCGCCCGGTCCGTTAATTGGTATTGATCGGCTGGCGTCGTCACTGCGACGCTAAACGCGGGGAAGTTTTCCCAGCCGGTATCATTGCCTGAAGCAAAACGCTCACCGAGATTATTAGCAAACCAGCTACTTTGCCATTGCGCCTGAAAACCTGACTCGCTAACTTCCCGTTTGGCTGGTAGAAAATCACCTAAAAAACTGGGATGCGGCCAGTTGCTGGTTAAGGTCATTTCGCTATAACGCCCGCCAGGCACCACAGAAAGATCGCCGGTACCGCTTAAATTCAGCGCCACATTCAGCTTCAGGTTCTGCTTGCGCCAGTCCCCTTCGGGTAAAGGGATATGCACGCCCTGCCCGCCTTGCTCTAACCCGGTGCCGGGTTCAATGGTCAGCGCCGTACCGTTAACTTCAGGCGCTTTCACCACACCAATACCACGCGCATCCCCGACGCTAATCACAATAAATGGCTTGCCTAAGGTGATATTTGGCGCGTCGAGTTCGCTAAGACGCGAAACATCGAAATCGGCTTTTAGCGTTAAATCACTGTGCCAGACCTGACCGGTATAGATGCCTATCTTGCGTTCTTCCACGTTCTGATTGCCATCAACCATCAATGACTCAGGTAACCAAAAATGAATAAAACTTCTTTTCCGCTCCACGGTTTTATCGTCTTCCTGCACCGTATAAAGCTCGGTCACAGGAATAGCGATGAGCGGCCCAACGAGTTTTTGCGGCCCGCTGGTACTTTGGCGAATCACATCTTCCACATCGCTACGGTAATCGGCACGTTCGACAATCACCTGCCGAATCAGCATTATCGGAATCAACAACAGCAATACTGCACCAAACAAGGTGGTCATTTTCCAGAACAGGGGGGATTTCAACATAGTCTTCTCCTTTGCAATGGCAGCAGGATACGAAGGCTATGTGGGAAGAATTTGAAGCTATGTGAAGTGACGGTGAAGTCGAAGCGAGGCCAGCACGCCACCTTCCTGCACGTTGCGCAGCGTGACTTCGCCGTTAAACAAACGGGCGACCTCACTGACAAACGCCAACCCCAGACCGCTGCTTTTTTGCCCATTTGCACGCGGCAAAGAGTAAAAGCGTTCAAAAATACGTGACAGCGCGTAGTCAGGAATCCCACTACCGGTATCCAGCACCTTAAGGGTGACGTATTCCTGATCCACTTCGGCGCTTAGCGTTATGCAACCGCTCTCGGGAGTAAAATCGATGGCGTTATCCAGTAAATTCCCCAGCGCCTGCTCCAGTAACGCCGGTTCAGAAGCAACGTTAACCTCAGTAGGCATAACATGCAAAGTGATGTTTTTTTCTGCCAACTGCACGGTGCGCGCTTCGCTGACGCGGCGAAATAATGCCGCCACATCAACAGCAGTCAGAACGACTTCCTGACGATTCTCCAGTCTTGCCTGGCGTAGTAACGTTTCCACCAGTGCCTGCATTCGCGCATTTTGCGTCAGAATGTTGTCGGTAAAACGAGCCACCACTTCCGGCGGCGGACCTTCGCGTAAAATTTCCGCCGCGCCACGAATCGCCGCCAGTGGGCTTTTTAGCTCATGAGTTAACGCATAAACATACTGCTCAATATAGTTTTTCCCTTCCAGCTTCACGCGCATACTTTCCAGCGCCTGCGCGAGTTTACGCAACTCGCTACTACCGAGATCGGGGAGAGGAACGGGCTTATTGTCAGTGACGGAATCAGCATAGCGAGTGAGCCTGGCAATAGAGCGGTTGATCCACCAAACCATGCCTGCGCCAATCACCAGTGCAATCCCCAACAAAATGGCGCTGGCCCATAAAATTCGCCGCTCGCTACGCTTAATGACCGGAGCCATCGCTGCGTTCGGTTTGCCTACGCTCAAAACGCCAATAAGCCGCGAGCCGTCCATAATCGGTGCGGCAACATACATCACCGAACTTTCGGGATCGGCAGGATTTTGCAACGTGCTGCGCGCACCATACTGACCACGCAACGTTAGCCAGACGTCATTCCAGCGCGAATAATCCTGTCCAACGGCTTTATTTGCCGAATCGAACAATACTTTGCCCTGCGCATCGGTCATATAGACATGATATTCATTGCGCACTTTGTTAATGCCACCGATATTGGCGCGAAACGGGCGATGTTGTAGCTGATTAAACGCCTGCGCCAGTTGCCCATGCGTTGTGTCCCCAGAGAGCAAATCGGGACGCGCCAGCTCCGCCAGCAACGTTGCGGTGTCGATCAACGTCCCCTCCGTTGCTCTTCGCACGCCCGGTTTAACTTCTTTGACAAAAATAGCCAGTACGAACCAGGCCGCCACCGCCACCAGTAAAAAATAGCCCAGCAGCAACCGCATGCCGATACGCATTACAGGCCCCTCAGGCTATATCCCATGCCGCGATGAGTATTAATCGGTGAAAGATCGGGGTTGATGGTGCGCAGCTTGGCACGCAACGTTTTAATGTGGGTATCGACGGTGCGATCGTAGGTGTCCTGCGCATCTTCCCACACGCTATCCATCAGTTGCTGGCGGGACCAGACGCGGCCTGGCGACTTGAGTAACGTCTTCAGCAATAAAAACTCATACCGCGTCAGCGTTAATGGCGTGTCAAACCAGCTGATCTGCGCCGCGGGTTCATTCAATTCAAAATGACCAATACGGATGACGGGAGACGGCGTCGAGAACTTCTTCACCCGACGCAGTAAGGTGCGCACCCTGGCGCACACTTCGCGGGGTGAAAACGGTTTAGCCACATAGTCGTCAGCGCCAATTTCCAGCCCAAGCAGGCGATCGACCTCTTCACTTCGGGCCGTCAGGAACAGTACAGGTAACGCCGGATGGAGCGCCAGTAACTGGCGGCACAATTCAAAGCCGCTGATATCAGGCAAACCAACATCGAGAATCATGACGTCGGGAACCTGCTGGCGAGCTTTATCCAGCACCGGCAAGCCTCGCTCAAAGACCTCGACGGCAAAACCTTCCTGCTGCAACATGTAGACCAGCGTGTCGGCTATCCCTTGCTCATCTTCCACTAACCAGACCGTTTCCCGTTGCATAAATCGCCTCTGTTATTGCCGCCACGGCATGACAGGAACCGCGCTAATCGCGTTTTTCGGCGAACCTTCTACAACTTTGTCGGAGTAAGCCAGATAAGCGAGCGCGTTGCGTTTGGCGTCATAAAAGCGCACGACCTGTAACGACTTAAAGACCAGGGACGTGCGTTTTTTGAATACTACCTCGCCCTGAGCTTTGCCGTTTTTAATACGATCCGACAGTTCAATCGGCCCGACTTGCTGACAAGAAATGGCCGCATCGGAGGTATCTTCTGCCAGGCCCAATCCCCCTTTAATACCACCGGTTTTCGCCCGGCTCACATAACAGGTGACATTTTTCACATCGGGATCGTCAAAGGCTTCCACAACAATTTTGTGATCCGGGCCGATCATTTTAAATACGGTGTCGACCGAACCAATCTCCTCTGCATGAGCCAATGGCCCCAGCATTATCAGGCTTAAAGACAGGATCAAATGCTTGTATTTCATATTGTTACCATTTTTATCTATTACACGAGCAATTAGTTCGTCACGGTAAATAACATATTGATTAAGAACAAAATCTCAATACTTTTATTTCCGTCAAGCCCTAAAACATACTCTACTAAGAAAAAAACACTGAATGCTAAAACAGCAAAAAATGCTATTATCCAATTACCTGATGTCAGGTGCTCGTTGTTGAAAGGATGAGGATATTTTATGGATCAGGCCGGCATTATTCGCGACCTTTTAATCTGGCTGGAAGGTCATCTGGATCAGCCCCTGTCGCTCGACAATGTAGCGGCGAAAGCAGGTTATTCCAAGTGGCACTTACAGAGAATGTTTAAAGATGTCACTGGCCATGCTATTGGCGCGTATATTCGTGCTCGTCGTTTGTCGAAATCGGCGGTCGCACTACGCCTGACTGCGCGTCCGATTCTGGACATCGCGCTGCAATACCGCTTCGACTCTCAACAGACATTTACCCGCGCATTCAAGAAGCAGTTTGCCCAGACTCCTGCACTTTACCGCCGTTCTCCTGAATGGAGCGCCTTTGGTATTCGCCCGCCGCTACGTCTGGGTGAATTCACTATGCCAGAGCACAAATTTGTCACCCTGGAAGATACGCCGCTGATTGGTGTTACCCAGAGCTACTCCTGTTCGCTGGAGCAAATCTCTGATTTCCGCCATGAAATGCGTTATCAGTTCTGGCACGATTTTCTCGGCAACGCGCCGACCATTCCGCCGGTGCTCTACGGCCTGAATGAAACGCGTCCGAGTCAGGATAAAGACGACGAACAAGAAGTATTCTATACCACCGCGTTAGCCCAGGATCAGGCAGATGGCTATGTACTGACGGGGCATCCGGTGATGCTGCAGGGCGGCGAATATGTGATGTTTACCTATGAAGGTCTGGGAACCGGCGTGCAGGAGTTTATCCTGACGGTATATGGAACATGCATGCCAATGCTTAACCTGACGCGCCGTAAAGGTCAGGATATTGAGCGATACTACCCGGCAGAAGATGCCAAAGCAGGAGATCGCCCAATTAATCTGCGCTGTGAACTGCTGATTCCGATCCGTCGTTAACGCTGCAACTCATCTAATGCAGGGGCGTCCAGATGCGAGATGTCCCCTGCGGTTTCAACAACCCAGCCAGACGCCAGCCACAGGCTTTCCTGATAATCCACGCGCGAAATAGAACAGTTACGCAGACGTAAGCGGCGCTCTGCCCATGCTGGTAATCCGAGAATCGTACTCACCAGGCATCCCAGTGCAATACCATGACTCACCAGCAGCGGTCGGCTTCCCTGCGGTAAGTCCCGGCAAGATTCCAGTGCCGCATTGACGCGATCGCTGAGCTCCTGCATTGACTCGCCTTCAGGAATACGCCCGTCAACGGTGCCATTGACCAGCTGCCGACGCCAGTTCTCTTCTTCTTCGGTCAGAGAATCGATATGTCTTTTTTCCAGCACACCCATGTTTAATTCACGCAGGCGAGAATCAAAGATGATGTCACAGCCGCAGGCCTGGGCGATGATTTCCGCCGTACGCCGGGTGCGTCCTAAATCGCTACTGATGATATGCGTAATGCCAAGCTCTTTGGCACGGGTTGCCACCTGCATCGCCTGTTGCTCACCTTTGGCGGTCAGCGGGCTGTCAGACTGGCCCTGAATACGTCGCTCGGCGTTCCACTGCGTTTCACCGTGGCGGACTAGGTATACCTGTAACATGCTTTTTTTCCGTATACTGCTGTAACGTTAATTTTCTGAGTAATGCTGATTATGCACCAAGTTGTCTGTGCGACCACCAATCCCGCTAAAATTCAGGCCATTCTGCAGGCATTTCACGAGATCTTCGGCGAAGGATCCTGCCATATTGCATCCGTTGCCGTCGAGAGCGGTGTACCGGAACAACCCTTTGGCAGTGAGGAAACGCGCGCTGGCGCACGAAATCGGGTAGCAAATGCCCGCCGTTTACTTCCAGAGGCTGATTTTTGGGTGGCGATTGAAGCTGGCATCGATGGTGACAGCACTTTCAGTTGGGTGGTGATTGAAAACGCCAGCCAGCGCGGCGAGGCGCGTTCGGCTACTTTGCCGTTGCCTGCGGTGATTCTGGAAAAAGTGCGTGAAGGCGAGGCGCTCGGCCCCGTGATGTCGCGTTATACCGGTATTGATGAGATTGGTCGTAAGGAAGGGGCGATCGGCGTGTTTACCGCCGGGAAACTCACCCGCGCCAGCGTCTATCACCAGGCGGTGATCCTGGCGCTGAGTCCGTTTCATAATGCCGTGTATCAGGCATTGTAGGACGGATAAGGCGTTCACGCCGCATCCGGCATTCGGTGCACGATGCCTGATGCGACGCTGCCGCGTCTTATCAGGCCTACAAAATCAATCGCTTTTCAGCAACACCTCTTCCAGCCACTGGCGCAGCTCAACGGGCGCGGCTTTCAGGCTGTTAGATCCACGCGTAATCGTCGCGATGCCCGCGCCGAGTTCATTTTTTAACTCACGCTGGCTCATTTCGCCGCGCAACAGCTCTTCGACAATACGCACGCGAGTCCCCAACGCTTCGCGCTCATCTGGCGTCAGCATCAGGTTTAACAACGGTAAATGGAGATCGTTTTGGTAGGCATTCTTAAGCAGGTCGACAAAACGTAACCACTCCTGGTGACGCTGTTCTGCCATCGCTGCTGAATAGGGTGATTGTTGGGCCATAATATGTCGCCATTGTTAGCGGGGGAAGCAAAATGCCTCCCCCGGTTGTACTCGCTAAAGAGTACGATAGCATATCATAAACGTGCGGATCAGTAACGACGTCCCCATTCCGTGGCGCTCATCAACGTCGGTTTATCCCCCATGAAATAGCGGTAGTAAGCGTCATAAGCCAGCACGTTCTTCACATAACCGCGCGTCTCGGAGAACGGAATACTCTCGACAAATGCCACAGCGTCGATACGCCCGGCGCTGTTGCCAAGCCAGGTTCGCACCCGTCCAGGTCCGGCGTTATAAGCTGCTGAGGAGAAAATACGGTTATTGCCAAACTGCTGATAAACATATTGCAGGTAACTGGTGCCAATGTTGATATTCGTTTCCGGATCCAGCAATTGCCCAGGGCTGCTATAACCAGGAATAGAGAACATCTTCACCGTATGGGTCGCTGTACCAGGCATAATCTGCATCAGGCCGCTGGCCCCTACCGGTGATTTCACTTTCGGATTCCAGGCGCTCTCCTGACGGGCAATCGCCATCGCATAGCTTTGCGGGATCTCTTTCCCACTGGTGTAACGTTTGAAAAGATCGTTGTAAGCCAGCGGGAATCGCTCTTCCAGATGATCCCAAAGCTTCCCGGCGATCGTTGCCTG
Source organism: Escherichia sp. E.sYA108 (assembly GCF_011754335.1). Lineage (NCBI taxonomy): Bacteria > Pseudomonadati > Pseudomonadota > Gammaproteobacteria > Enterobacterales > Enterobacteriaceae > Escherichia > Escherichia sp. E.sYA108. The sequence goes on from NZ_JAAQVZ010000001.1 coordinate 4,294,360, forward strand.
AACGCTAAGATCCCACCATTGGTTATTGAAAGCATACCGAGCCAGTTGAGCCTGCTCTGTTTTTGACTTGCTCTTCACCAGATTGGCCCACTCGCTACGCGCGGTGTTATCGAGATTCCAGTACATCAACTCGCGCACGCGCGCCATCTCCGGCCCCTGAGTCAGGGCGCTGTCAACATTCTGCGGCGCTTTATCAATCTTCAGCTCATACTCTTCTCCGATGCGTTGTGCTGCAACCATCGGGTAGAAACCACGCTGTTGCATGAGTTGATGCAAAATCTCTTTCGCTTCAGCTTCACGTCCGCGTTCCAGCAATAAATCCGCCTGCCAGTAACGCCATTCATCTTTCTCTTTTGCTTCCATCGGCAGACGCGCCAGCCAGGTATTCAGGCCGCGACGATCGCCGGTGCCAAGTGCCATTCGCACACGGCGTTCAATCAACGACGTGGATTGCGAGCGCATAATGGCGTCATCGCGCCATTTCGCCTGCTCGTCGGTGACATCGTTGCCCATCAAACGCCAGGCGACGATATCGCGCAGCTCCTGAATATGATCTTCATTAAGCTGCTGCGCCTGGGCAAGCGACGGGATCATCAGCCGTGCATTTTCAGCATCCTGCCGCGCCACACTGGCAAACGCCACCGCCGCCATTTGACGGGTAAAATCGGTCGCTCCGGTTGTACGCGCGAAGGTCAGTACCGTATTAGGGTTGTTCGCCAGTGAAATGATTGCCGAGGCGATAGTCTGGTAATCGGCAGGCATCTGCCCTGCCAGCACTGTTACCAGGCCAGTGTTACCCGCTTTCATCGCCAGACGGATACGCTCTAAATAAGCCAGCGGATCTTGTTTACCTGACGCACGCCAGACGCTAAATAACTTGTCACAGGCGTTAGGCTGGCTCTTGCCGGTTAGCCACAGCTCTTTCGCCCCTTGCCAGGCTTCTTCACTCTGCCCGGTGTTCCATTTCGCATAGTAGTAATTACATTGCGCTTCGGTAGTTCCGGGCTTTTCCGGGCTAAAGGCTAACAAGCCACGCCAGTCTTCACGCCGCGCCAGTTCATTGACGAAACGAGATTGCAGCGTGCGAGCGGGAGGAAGCGTGGGGTTAGCGCGAACAAAGTTAGTGACCGTCACCGCCGGTTGATTCATCAGATCATCGGTGATCTGGCGGTATTCCAGGTAGGGATAAAGCGGATAATCCTTCAGTCCAGGCATCATTTGTTCGACCACATCCATTTGTCGATTATCCCAGGCCTGCTTGATTTGCGCGTAACGGCTACGCTGCTCATCCAGTGAGTCGGCTCGCGCCACGCTGCTGACCGTCAGCAGACAGACACCGGCAGCCAACAGCCGCCAGGTAACTTGTTTGGCTTTTTCCACAAGCGCATCCTCTAAGTGTAAATACATCAATGCAGCGTCATGCCGCGTAATAGATTTATGCTAACCAGTCATTGCCGTTTACGCCACGTTACGGACACTTTTTTACTTTTACTGCGAAGGTGATCGACCAACTGGGATTAGGCGGGGAAAAAGGCTACACTTCGCCTTTGAAAACTCATCATCACGATAAACATAGAGGCGAAGTCCAACGTGGCTCAATTCGTTTATACCATGCATCGTGTCGGCAAAGTTGTTCCGCCGAAACGTCATATTTTGAAAAACATCTCTCTGAGTTTCTTCCCTGGGGCAAAAATTGGTGTCCTGGGTCTGAACGGCGCGGGTAAGTCTACCCTGCTGCGCATTATGGCGGGCATTGATAAAGACATCGAAGGTGAAGCGCGTCCGCAGCCAGACATCAAGATTGGTTACCTGCCGCAGGAACCGCAGCTGAACCCGGAACACACCGTGCGTGAGTCCATTGAAGAAGCGGTTTCTGAAGTGGTTAACGCCCTGAAACGCCTGGATGAAGTGTATGCGCTGTACGCCGATCCGGATGCCGATTTTGACAAGCTGGCCGCTGAACAAGGCCGTCTGGAAGAGATCATTCAGGCTCACGACGGTCATAACCTGAACGTACAGCTGGAGCGTGCGGCGGATGCGCTACGTCTGCCGGACTGGGACGCGAAAATCGCTAACCTCTCCGGTGGTGAGCGTCGTCGCGTAGCGTTGTGCCGCCTGCTGCTGGAAAAACCAGACATGCTGCTGCTCGACGAACCGACCAACCACCTGGATGCCGAATCCGTGGCCTGGCTGGAACGCTTCCTGCACGACTTCGAGGGCACCGTGGTGGCGATTACCCACGACCGTTACTTCCTCGATAACGTTGCAGGCTGGATCCTCGAACTTGACCGCGGTGAAGGTATTCCGTGGGAAGGCAACTACTCCTCCTGGCTGGAGCAGAAAGATCAGCGCCTGGCGCAGGAAGCTTCACAAGAAGCGGCGCGTCGTAAGTCGATCGAGAAAGAGCTGGAGTGGGTACGTCAGGGAACTAAAGGCCGCCAGTCGAAAGGTAAAGCACGTCTGGCACGCTTTGAAGAGCTGAACAGCACCGAATATCAGAAACGTAACGAAACCAACGAACTGTTTATTCCACCTGGACCGCGTCTGGGCGATAAAGTGCTGGAAGTCAGCAACCTGCGTAAATCCTACGGTGATCGCCTGCTGATTGATGACCTGAGCTTCTCGATCCCGAAAGGGGCAATCGTCGGGATCATCGGTCCGAACGGCGCGGGTAAATCGACCCTGTTCCGTATGATCTCTGGTCAGGAACAGCCGGACAGCGGCACCATCACTTTAGGTGAAACGGTGAAACTGGCATCGGTTGATCAGTTCCGTGACTCAATGGATAACAGCAAAACCGTTTGGGAAGAAGTTTCCGGCGGGCTGGATATTATGAAGATCGGCAACACCGAGATGCCAAGCCGCGCCTACGTTGGCCGCTTTAACTTTAAAGGGGTTGATCAGGGTAAACGCGTTGGTGAACTTTCCGGTGGTGAGCGCGGTCGTCTGCATCTGGCGAAGCTGCTGCAGGTTGGCGGCAACATGCTGCTGCTCGACGAACCAACCAACGACCTGGATATCGAAACCCTGCGCGCGCTGGAAAACGCCCTGCTGGAGTTCCCGGGCTGTGCGATGGTTATCTCGCACGACCGTTGGTTCCTCGACCGTATCGCCACGCACATCCTGGACTACCAGGATGAAGGTAAAGTTGAGTTCTTCGAAGGTAACTTTACTGAGTACGAAGAGTACAAGAAACGCACGCTGGGCGCAGACGCACTGGAGCCGAAGCGTATCAAGTACAAGCGTATTGCGAAGTAATGCGTAAAATGCCGGATGCGGCGTGAACGCCTTATCCGGCCTACAAACCAAGAAATTTCAATACGTTGTGAATCTCCAGGCCTGATAAGACGCGGTAAGCGTCGCATCAGGCATTGAGCACCGAATGCCGGATACGGCGTGAACGCCTTTTCCGGCCTACAACAGCCTTAGTATCCGCAATTTCGTAGCGGGTCACCCGTGCAGGTTTTTTCAAACCTTGTTTAATCTCGACAGCCTCTTCCAGAAAGGTTTTCAACTCATCAAAAAACTTATTTTATACCTCGCCTTTGAGCCGTTTCATCGCGGTTATCTCTGCTCCCCCATCATCTCCCGCACCAGCTCCACGCAGCGCAGGAAACGGCTGTCATAATCGTCCTCTTCAACCCGCACGAATTCGATATTGTTCTCTTCCAGCATCTCCACCAGCAAGTTCTGGAACTCTTTGCGATCCACCGAACTGCCGAGGCTGCGTAAACCATCCGCCACCCACGGCGTGTTGTTCTCCAGCAGGATCACCAGATCGAAACGGTATTCATCAATCAACGCCTGCACGAACGGATGCTCACGCCCTTCGTACTTTTTGCAGAACGCCTGGGTAGTGACAAAATCAGTGTCAATAAACGCCACTTTATTGGCGTATTTCACTGCAAAATCAATGTATTGTGCGTGGCCCAGCGCGATTTTATCGTAGTCGGAATACTGCAATGCGATCTCATCACCGCCGAGGTGTGAAAAGACATAATCGCGACCATATTCCCACGCACTGGTGGTATTGAAGATATTGGCAAGTTTGTTTACCAGGGTGGATTTACCGCTCGACTCGCCGCCAAGGATCGCCACGGTACGCACAAAGAACGGCTTCACTTCCGTAGGAATATATTCCCAGTAGCGGAACGGGTTTTCGCGGATCTGCGCACCGCTGATACTCATAAAGGTACGTTTCGGATCGACCAGTACCGTCTCGATCCCCAGATGTTCCATATACTGTGGCGCATCGGCTTCTTCCGAGGTGTAGATCAGGTCCGGCTGGATCCCCTTTTCAGCCATAAACTTTTTGATGCCGTTGCTCCACACATCCCAGCCATGCGGATACGGCTCCATGCCCTCTTCGTTGAAAGCATGAATGCGAATATTTTTCTGATATTTAAAAGTTTGCAATAACCAGCGCAGACGATCCGGCACCGTGGGCTGCTGCGACATGGCGCTGTCTTCAAACAACGCGCGGTCGCGGGTATCGTCAAAACCCATAATGATATGCAGCTCGTCAACCTGGCTACAGGCGCGCTGGATAAGGTAGATATGTCCGGTATGCAGCGGGTAGAACTTACCGAATACGACACCAATGGTTTTCTTCTGCCGGGGAAATTCAAGCCCCAAAAAACGGTGCAACGCCTCCAGCTTTTGCGCGCTGGGGCTTTTAATTTTGGCATTCAGTAACTGGCTTAAATACCCTTTGGTCATACCGCTGGCATCAGCTACCTGCTGTAACGTGCAGCCCTGTTGCTTGATGGCAGTTTTCAGGTAATCAAATGACGACATATCTCCCTCCGTATCTCTCATTATAAGTCGTCGAACACGCTAAGCGCGTCGGAGAGTTTTTTAACGCCAAAAATCTGCATCCCTTCCGGCGCTTTTTTCGGCACGTTAGCCGCCGGAACAATCGCCCGGCGAAAACCGTGTTTCGCCGCTTCAGAGATTCGCTCCTGACCGCTGGGCACCGGGCGGATCTCCCCTGCCAGCCCGACTTCACCAAACACCACCAGATCCTGCGGTAGCGGTCTGTCACGCAGGCTGGAAACCATCGCCAGCAGTAACGCTAAGTCGGCACTGGTTTCGGTTACCTTCACACCACCGACCACGTTCACAAATACATCCTGATCGGCCATTTGCAGACCACCGTGACGGTGCAAGACAGCCAGCAGGATTGCCAGACGGTTTTGCTCCAGACCTACCGCCACGCGGCGCGGATTCGCCATCATCGAGTGATCGACCAGCGCCTGAATCTCCACCAGCAACGGACGCGTTCCTTCCCACACCACCATCACGGAGCTGCCGGAGGTCACTTCATCTCCGCGACTTAAGAAAATTGCCGAAGGGTTGCTGACTTCACGCAGCCCCTGTTCGGTCATCGCGAAGACGCCCAGCTCATTCACCGCGCCGAAGCGGTTTTTATGGCTGCGCAAGGTGCGAAAACGGGAGTCGGCATCGCCATCCAAAAGCACCGAACAGTCGATACAGTGTTCCAGCACTTTAGGGCCCGCCAGCGAGCCATCTTTGGTTACGTGTCCAACCATGACAATCGCCACACCGCGCGTTTTGGCGAAGCGTGTCAAATAAGCCGCCGTTTCACGCACCTGCGCCACGCTACCAGGCGATGACTGTACATCCGCCATATGCATCACCTGGATGGAGTCAATTACCATCAGCTTCGGTTGCTCTTCTTCAGCAATCAGGCAGATCTGCTCGATGCTGGTTTCCGACAACATATTGAGATTGTCAGTCGGCAGGCCAAGGCGATGAGCGCGCATTGCCACCTGTTGCAGCGACTCTTCGCCGGTGACATACAGCGTTTTCATCTGCTGGGCCAGTTTGCACAGCGTTTGCAGCAACAGCGTGGATTTCCCCGCGCCTGGGTTACCGCCAATCAGAATGGCACTTCCCGGTACCACGCCGCCGCCTAATACGCGGTCGAACTCTTTAAATCCGGTGGAAAAACGCGGCAGCTCTTCAAGGCTGATGTCGGAGAGTTTCTGGACTTTTGCCACCCCGGCGCTACCGGCATAGCCACTGAGACGCTCGTTACGCGCCACCGTTGGCGACGCAGCAAGACGCACCTCGGTGATGGTGTTCCAGGCATGACAGGCACTGCACTGCCCCTGCCAGCGCGGATAATCGGCCCCGCATTCATTACAAACAAAGGCGCGTTTTGGAGCTTTTGCCACGGTGTACCTCGTTAATGCTGTGCCGCCCGCAGGATGACGGGCAGGCAATTACTTCTGATTCAGGCTGCCAGAGAGGATGCAGAATACCCCCATCAGGTCAGCGTGACGGATGGTGACTTCCGTCTTTTCATTCACTTTTGGCTTGGCATGGTAGGCAATCCCCAGCCCTGCCGCTTTGATCATCGGCAGGTCATTGGCTCCATCGCCAATCGCCACGGTCTGCGCCAGCGGGATTTCATACTCCTGCGCGAGGCGGGTCAGAGTTTTCGCTTTGTACTGCGCGTCAACGATGTCGCCGATCACATTGCCGGTAAATTTACCGTCCATGATCTCCAGTTCATTGGCTACCACGGCGGTCAGGCGCAGCTTGTCGCGCAGGTATTCAGCAAAGAAAGTAAAGCCGCCGGAGGCAATCGCCACTTTCCAGCCCAGCGTTTCCAGCTTGAGCACCAGCTGCGTTAAGCCTGGCATCAGCGGCAGATTTTCACGCACCTGTTGCAGAATATTGGCATCAGCGCCTTTCAGCGTCGCCACGCGGCTGCGCAGGCTGGCGGTAAAATCGAGTTCGCCGCGCATCGCCCGTTCGGTTACCTCCGCCACCATCTCGCCCGTTCCGGCCAGTTTGGCAATTTCATCAATACATTCAATCTGGATGGCGGTGGAATCCATGTCCATCACCAGCAAACCCGGCGTGCGCAGGTGCGGGATTTTCCCCAGCGGCGCGACATCCAGTTGCGCTTCATGGGCCAGGCGCGTAGCGCGCGCGGTGAGTGAACCTGCCAGACGAATCACCTGATAATCTTCCACGCACCAGGCGGCAACAATCACCATCGCCGCGCCCAGTTTGCTCTGGTATTGGGTCAGGCGTTGTTTATCCAGCCCACGACCATACAGCAGCCAGCCGCTACGACCTGCGTGGTAATCCAGTGGCATCACTTCATCACCACTTAATGAAAGAGGCAGACCCGGCCATAAAGAGACATCTTCAGGCAGGTCGCACCAGGTAATGTTAGGCATTAAGGCTCCTGTAAAATCGTTCGAAGCAGGGAAAATAACGCATGAGGCTACCTTGTATCCATTGCTTCTGGCAACATTAAGTCTCAAATTTTCAAAGGGTGGAAGATGGCTCGCACAAAACTGAAATTCCGGCTGCATCGGGCAGTGATTGTCCTGTTCTGTCTTGCCTTGTTAGTGGCGCTGATGCAGGGAGCGTCATGGTTTAGTCAAAACCACCAGCGACAACGTAATCCACAGCTGGAAGAACTGGCCCGCACCCTGGCGCGTCAGGTAACGCTGAACGTTGCACCGCTGATGCGTACCGACTCACCAGATGAAAAACGCATTCAGGCGATCCTCGATCAGTTAACGGATGAAAGCCGCATCCTCGACGCGGGTGTGTATGACGAACAAGGCGATCTTATCGCCCGTTCAGGCGAAAGCGTCGAAGTGCGCGACCGGCTGGCGCTCGACGGTAAAAAAGCAGGCGGCTATTTTAACCAGCAGATTGTCGAGCCAATTGCGGGTAAAAACGGACCGCTCGGCTATCTGCGCCTGACACTCGACACCCATACGCTCGCCACCGAAGCCCAACAGGTGGATAACACCACTAACATTTTACGCCTGATGTTGCTGCTCTCACTGGCAATCGGCGTAGTGCTGACCCGCACGCTGCTACAGGGTAAACGCACCCGCTGGCAGCAATCGCCCTTCCTGTTAACCGCCAGCAAACCGGTGCCGGAAGAGGAAGAAAGCGAGAAAAAAGAGTGACCCATTACTACAAGAAAGGAAATCGTTATGTCCACATTACGCCTGCTCATCTCTGACTCTTACGACCCGTGGTTTAACCTGGCGGTGGAAGAGTGTATTTTTCGCCAAATGCCCGCCACGCAGCGCGTTCTGTTTCTCTGGCGCAATGCCGACACGGTAGTGATTGGTCGCGCGCAGAACCCGTGGAAAGAGTGTAATACCCGGCGGATGGAAGAAGATAACGTCCGCCTGGCGCGGCGCAGTAGCGGTGGCGGCGCGGTGTTCCACGATCTCGGCAATACCTGCTTTACCTTTATGGCTGGCAAGCCGGAGTACGATAAAACCATCTCTACGTCGATTGTGCTCAATGCGCTGAACGCGCTCGGCGTCAGCGCCGAAGCGTCCGGGCGTAACGATCTGGTGGTGAAAACAGTCGAAGGCGACCGCAAAGTCTCAGGCTCGGCCTATCGCGAAACCAAAGATCGTGGCTTCCACCACGGCACTTTGCTGCTCAATGCCGACCTTAGCCGCCTGGCAAACTATCTCAATCCGGATAAAAAGAAACTGGCGGCGAAAGGCATTACCTCAGTGCGTTCCCGCGTGACCAACCTCACCGAGCTGCTGCCGGGGATCACCCATGAGCAGGTTTGCGAGGTCATAACCAAGGCCTTTTTCGCCCATTATGGCGAGCGTGTAGAAGCGGAAATCATCTCCCCGGACAAAACGCCAGACTTGCCAAACTTCGCCGAAACCTTTGCCCGTCAGAGTAGCTGGGAATGGAACTTCGGTCAGGCTCCGGCATTCTCGCATCTGCTGGATGAACGCTTTAGCTGGGGCGGCGTGGAACTGCATTTCGACGTTGAAAAAGGCCATATCACCCGCGCCCAGGTGTTTACCGACAGCCTCAACCCCGCGCCGCTGGAAGCCCTCGCCGGGCGACTGCAAGGCTGCCTGTACCGCGCGGATATGCTGCAACAAGAGTGCGAAGCGCTGTTGGTTGACTTCCCGGACCAGGAAAAAGAGCTACGGGAGTTGTCGACGTGGATAGCGGGGGCGGTAAGGTAACTCGCTGATTAAAATACCAAAGGAAGGGAATATGATCGATCTGGAAAACCAGGAGCGGGAGATTATCAATTTAATGTTAAGCCAGCGTATTTCCTGGCTAGCCGCCGTGCGTATCAGGCATAAATTATCGCTTGCTGAAGTAAGTAAAATGTTAGGTATCTCGATTAATTCTCTAAAACAGATCGAAAAGACGGAACGGCTTAGCTCAAACATCAAAAGCAAAATGGCAGAAATTTATGGTTGTCCACCAGAGTTGCTGATATGCCCTTCCTGGATGACGGCTGAACATAAATGAATAGATTCGTGAATAGATACTTGAATGGATTTTATTTTCTATCCATATGAAAAATAATAGTAAATCTATAAATCAGTTGCTATTGATGAATAGATACTAAAAAGCCGGAGCAGTCTCCTGCTCCGGCTTAACACGACGTTCGCCTTTCAGCGAAACACAATTACTCTTTATCGCCCAGCAGAACGGATTCCAGTGCGATTTTGATCATGTCGTTGAAGGTGGTCTGACGCTCAGCGGCAGTGGTCTGCTCGTGAGTGCGGATGTGGTCAGACACGGTGCAGATGGTCAGGGCTTTCGCGCCAAATTCTGCAGCGACGCCGTAGATACCAGCCGCTTCCATTTCCACGCCGAGGATGCCGTATTTTTCCATCACGTCGAACATTTCGCCGTCCGGAGAGTAGAACAGGTCAGCGGAGAACAGGTTACCCACGCGAGCATCAACGCCCAGTGCTTTAGCCGCGTCTACCGCGTTACGCACCATGTCAAAGTCAGCGATAGCGGCAAAGTCATGGTCTTTAAAACGGATGCGGTTAACTTTGGAATCGGTGCAGGCACCCATACCGATAACGACGTCGCGTAGTTTTACGTGCGGCAGAACTGCGCCACAGGAACCCACGCGGATAATTTTCTTCACGCCGAAATCGGTGATCAGTTCTTTGGTGTAGATGGAGCAGGACGGGATACCCATACCGTGACCCATTACGGAAATTTTGCGGCCTTTGTAAGTACCGGTGAAGCCCAGCATACCGCGAACGTTGTTCACTTCACGGGCATCTTCAAGGAAAGTTTCAGCAATATACTTCGCACGCAGCGGGTCGCCTGGCATCAAAACTACGTCAGCGAAATCGCCCATTTCTGCATTAATGTGTGGGGTAGCCATTGTTTTATCCTTTTTGTGACATAACAAAGGCGGAGTCAACGCTCCGCCCAAATCCATCAGAACATGGCTTTGCCATATTCCATATCAGAAGTACCAAAATATTTTGCCAGAGTCTGGCCGATATCCGCGAAGGTTTCACGGTGACCCAGTGAACCCGGTTTTACTTTCGGGCCGTAAACCAGTACCGGAATGTGTTCACGCGTGTGGTCAGTACCGGTCCAGGTCGGATCACAACCGTGGTCAGCAGTGAGGATCAGGATGTCGTCATCGCGCAGCAAAGACATCAGCTCCGGCAGACGGCGGTCGAACAGCTCCAGACCCGCAGCATAACCGGCGACGTCGCGACGGTGGCCCCAGGAAGAGTCGAAGTCAACGAAGTTGGTGAAGACGATGGTGTTATCACCCGCTTCTTTCATCTCTTTGATGGTGGCGTCAAACAGCGCGTCCAGGCCAGTTGCTTTCACTTTCTTGGTGATACCGCAGTTGGCGTAGATGTCTGCAATTTTACCGACAGAAACCACCTGACCGTGTTTTTCATCAACCAGTTTCTGCAGCACGGTCGGTGCTGGCGGCTCAACAGCCAGGTCGTGACGGTTACCGGTACGCTGGAAGTTACCGGCTTTGTCACCGATAAACGGACGAGCGATAACACGACCGATGTTGTAGCCGCCGTTGGTCAGCTCTTCACGGGCGATTTCGCACAGTTCGTAGAGTTTATCCAGGCCAAAGGTTTCTTCGTGGCAGGCAATCTGGAACACAGAGTCAGCGGAGGTATAGAAAATCGGCTTGCCGGTTTTCATGTGCTCTTCGCCCAGCTGATCCAGAATGACCGTACCGGAAGAGTGGCAGTTACCGAGGTAACCCGGCAGATTAGCGCGTTCAACCAGTTTATCCAGCAGCTCTTGCGGGAAGCTGTTTTCGTGATCGGAGAAATATCCCCACTCAAACAGAACCGGGACACCGGCGATTTCCCAGTGACCAGACGGGGTATCTTTACCGGATGACATTTCGTGCGCCCATGCGTACGCGCCGATAACTTCAGCGTTGCCGTCCATTCCCGCCGGAATGAAACCGGTAGAACCTTCGTGTGCTTTCGCCAGCCCCAGACGGGTCAGATTTGGCAGATTGAGCGGGCCTTTACGACCGTTATCAGCTTCGCCTTTGGCACAGGCTTCTGCGATATGACCCAGGGTGTCAGCCCCGACGTCACCAAAGCGTTCTGCATCTTCTGTAGCGCCGATGCCGAATGAGTCCAGCACCATAATAAATGCACGTTTCATATGTTCTCCGTACTCAGTGCTTCAAATTTAAATGATCAGATCAGTATACCGTTATTCGCTGATACGGCGATAGACAGTTGGTGTGCTTTCCGGTGCTTTATCGGCAAGTTTAATTGCCGCTTTCACCGCTTTCGCCGCTTCCTGCCAGCTGTTTTCGTCTTTCGCGTGGATAACCGCCAGCGGACGCTGACCGTCTACCTGGTCGCCCAAACGCGCCATATCAGTAAAGCCGACGCTGTAATCAATGGTGTCAGATGCCTGACGACGACCGCCGCCCATTGCAACCACTGCCATCCCCAGCGCGCGGGTATCCATTTCACTGACAAAACCTTCGGTATCAGCATAGACTGCTTTCGTCAGCATCGCTGTCGGCAGATACTTCGCGTAGTTCTCAACGAAGTCGGTCGGGCCTTTTTGTGCCGCTACCATACGACCAAAGACTTCTGCCGCTTTACCGTTGTCCAGCACCGCCTGCAATTTCGCGCGCGCTTCGGCGTCATCTTTCGCCAGTTTGCCGGAGATCAGCATCTCCACGCACAGCGCCATCGTGACATCAAACAGACGCGGGTTACGATATTCACCCGTCAGGAACTGCACCGCTTCACGAACTTCAACCGCGTTACCTGCACTGGAGGCCAGTACCTGATTCATGTCGGTGAGCAGCGCGGTGGTGCGCACGCCAGCGCCGTTAGCCACGCCAACAATCGCTTCGGCAAGGGCTTCAGAGAGTTCGTAGGTCGGCATAAACGCGCCGCTACCCACTTTCACGTCCATCACCAGCGCATCCAGACCTTCCGCCAGTTTCTTCGCCAGGATCGAGGCAGTGATCAGCGGGATGGAGTCCACGGTTGCGGTAATATCGCGGGTCGCGTAGAAACGTTTATCTGCCGGAGCCAGTGAGCTGGTCTGGCCGATAATCGCCACGCCGACGTCTTTAATAATTTCGCGGAAACGGTTGTCATCCGGGAAAATGTCGAAGCCAGGGATGGATTCCAGTTTGTCGAGCGTACCGCCAGTATGACCGAGGCCGCGACCAGAGATCATCGGAATATAGCCGCCGCAGGCTGCGACCATCGGCCCCAACATCAGCGAAGTCACATCGCCGACGCCGCCGGTGGAGTGTTTATCAACAATCGGGCCATTCAGATGCAGGCTTTTCCAGTCGAGAACGGTTCCTGAATCTCGCATCGCCATGGTCAGCGAGACACGCTCAGGCATTGTCATATCGTGGAAGAAAATGGTCATCGCGAGGGCGGCAATCTGCCCTTCGGAGATAGTGTTGTCGCGAATACCGTTGATAAAGAAACGAATTTCTTCATCGCTTAGCGCATGACCATCACGTTTTTTACGAATAATTTCTTGTGCGAGAAACAAGGTAACCTCCCGAGGAAAAGAGTATGAGGCGGCTTTTGCCGGATGCGTCTACGCCTTATCCGGCCTACGGGTAGATACGTCTCGTAGGCCTGATAAGCGCAGCGCATCAGGCGTAAAGCATCTTACTTAGTAGCTGCTGGCGCTCTTACCGTCGCCGTGGCCCAGCGCTTTCAGCAGGCTTGCCAGCAGGCTGGAAGCACCAAAGCGGTAGTGACGCGCATCAGCCCAGTCAGCACCGAACAGTTCATCTGCGATGGCGAGATATTTCTGCGCATCTTCCGCAGTACGCACGCCGCCCGCCGGTTTGAAACCAACGGTTTTTTCTACGCCCATATCACGGATCACTTCCATCATGATGCGCGCGCTTTCCGGCGTCGCGTTCACAGCCACTTTACCGGTAGAGGTTTTGATGAAGTCCGCACCCGCTTTGATGGAGATTTCAGACGCTTTACGGATCAGCGCTTCGTCTTTCAGTTCGCCGGTTTCGATGATCACTTTCAGCAGTACATTCGCTGCCGCGCAAGCCTCTTTACAGGCTTTCACCAGGTCAAAACCAACCTGCTCGTTACCCGCCATCAGCGCGCGGTACGGGAACACAACGTCAACTTCATCTGCACCGTAGGCGATTGCCGCACGGGTTTCTGCCAGCGCGATTTCGATGTCATCGTTACCGTGTGGGAAGTTGGTTACCGTAGCGATTCGGATTTCCGGGGTGCCCTGCTCTTTCAGCGTTTTGCGAGCAATCGGGATAAAGCGAGGATAGATACAGATAGCGGCGGTATTGCCGACCGGGGTTTTGGCCTGATGACACAGAGCAATTACTTTCTCGTCGGTGTCGTCGTCATTCAGGGTGGTCAGGTCCATCAATTTCAGTGCACGCAGGCTGCTTGCTTTCAGATCAGTCATTTCATTCTCCTGGCTTGTCGCCAATAAAATTCACCTTGCGAGTTTGTTAGTATTCTAACATCTACTCCGCAACACACTTCGATATACATCACAATTAAGGAAATCTACTTACAAGTTTGCATCACTGTAATGCGATCTGGTTCAAATAATTCACTTTCAAATGAATGCGTCAGTGGTGGCAAACGCATCAGGATCAAAGTGAACATCACGAAACTTCTTACAATGGCGCATCACCTTCGGCATAAAAGGAAAAGAAGATGCCCACTTCTGATGAAAATGCACTGCAACAACGTTGCCAGCAAATTGTCACCAGCCCAGTGCTTAGCCCGGAGCAGAAGCGCCATTTTCTGGCACTGGAAGCAGAAAACAATCTGCCTTATCCGCAGCTGCCTGCCGAGGCCCGCCGCGCGCTGGATGAGGGTGTAATCTGCGATATGTTTGAAGGTCATGCGCCGTACAAACCGCGCTATGTCTTACCCGATTACGCCCGTTTTCTGGCGAACGGTTCCGAATGGCTGGAGCTGGAAGGCGCGAAAGATCTTGATGACGCACTCTCTCTGCTGACCATTCTTTACCACCACGTACCGTCGGTCACATCGATGCCGGTCTACCTGGGGCAACTGGATGCGTTGTTGCAACCGTATGTTAGAATTCTAACACAAGACGAGATCGATATTCGAATAAAACGTTTCTGGCGTTACCTCGACAGAACCCTGCCAGACGCCTTTATGCACGCCAATATCGGCCCGTCTGATTCGCCCATCACCCGTGCGATATTACGTGCAGATGCAGAGTTGAAGCAGGTTTCACCGAACCTGACCTTTATCTACGATCCAGAAATCACCCCTGATGACCTGCTGCTGGAAGTGGCGAAGAACATCTGTGAATGTAGCAAACCGCACATCGCCAACGGTCCGGTGCATGATAAAATTTTCACAAAAGGGGGCTACGGGATTGTGAGCTGTTACAACTCACTGCCGCTGGCGGGTGGTGGCAGCACGCTGGTACGCCTTAACCTGAAAGCCATTGCCGAGCGCAGCGAATCGCTGGATGACTTCTTTACGCGCACTCTACCGCACTACTGCCAGCAGCAGATCGCCATCATCGATGCGCGGTGTGAATTCCTCTATCAACAATCACACTTCTTTGAGAATAGCTTCCTGGTGAAAGAAGGGCTGATTAACCCTGAACGTTTTGTGCCAATGTTTGGCATGTATGGGCTGGCGGAAGCGGTTAACTTGCTGTGTGAGAAAGAAGGGATTGCCGCGCGCTACGGTAAAGAAGCCGCCGCAAATGAAGTGGGTTATCGCATCAGCGCGCAACTGGCGGAGTTTGTCGCCAATACCCCCGTGAAATATGGCTGGCAAAAACGCGCCATGTTACACGCACAGTCGGGGATCAGTTCCGATATCGGCACCACGCCGGGCGCGCGTTTGCCGTATGGCGATGAGCCAGATCCGATCACCCATCTGCAAACTGTCGCCCCGCATCATGCTTATTATTATTCCGGCATCAGCGACATTCTGACCCTCGACGAAACCATCAAACGTAACCCGCAGGCACTGGTACAGCTTTGCCTCGGTGCCTTTAAAGCCGGAATGCGTGAATTTACCGCCAATGTCAGCGGTAACGATCTGGTTCGCGTTACCGGTTATATGGTGCGTTTGTCGGATTTAGAAAAATATCGCGCCGAAGGTTCACGCACCAACACCACCTGGCTGGGCGAAGAAGCCGCACGCAACACTCGTATTCTGGAACGCCAGCCGCGCGTGATAAGCCATGAACAGCAGATGCGCTTTAGTCAGTAAGATTATCCCCTTCTCCTGCGTTGACGGGCCAGGCAGTCGTCTGGCTCTGTTTTTGCAGGGCTGCAATCTGCGCTGCAAAAACTGTCACAATCCGTGGACGATGGGACGCTGCAATGATTGCGGAGAGTGCGTGCCACAGTGTCCGCATCAGGCGTTGCAGATTGTTGACGGCAAAGTGCTGTGGAACGCTGTGGTCTGCGAGCAGTGTGATACCTGCCTGAAGATGTGTCCGCAACATGCCACGCCAATGGCGCAATCCATGAGCGTGGATGAGGTGCTTAGCCATATCCGCAAAGCGGTGCTGTTTATCGAAGGGATAACGGTAAGCGGCGGCGAAGCCACGACCCAGCTGCCGTTTGTGGTGGCGCTGTTTACAGCCATCAAAAACGATCCGCAACTGCGCCACCTCACCTGCCTCGTGGACAGTAACGGTATGTTGAGCGAAACCGGCTGGGAAAAATTACTCCCGGTGTGTGACGGCGCAATGCTCGATCTCAAAGCGTGGGGGAGCGAATGTCATCAACAATTAACCGGACGCGATAATCAGCAGATTAAGCGCAGCATCTGTTTGCTGGCAGAGCGCGGTAAGCTGGCGGAACTGCGTTTGCTGGTAATCCCTGGCCAGGTGGATTATTTGCAACACATCGAAGAACTGGCGGTGTTTATCAAGGGACTTGGCGATGTTCCGGTACGCCTGAACGCGTTTCATGCCCACGGCGTGTATGGCGAGGCGCAAAGCTGGGCGAGCGCCACGCCGGAAGACGTTGAGCCGTTGGCTGATGCGTTAAAGGTGCGCGGGGTGAGCCGGTTGATATTTCCGGCGCTCTATTTGTGACATGCCGGATACGGCCTACGGTTCGGCACAGACTTGTAGGCATGATAAGACGCGACAAGCGTCGCATCAGGCATTATGCGCCGACTGCCGGATGCTGCCTACGAAGGGTAAACTACCCACTAACGCTAAACAACGCATACGTATTATTAAGCAACACTTCGGCAATCTCATCTTCTGGTTCCGGGCGCAACTCGCAAAGCACGTCAAACACCCGCACAGCCTGTTCCGGTCGGTTAGGCTGCCCCTGAAAGCCGTTGAGCGGCATATCCGGCGCGTCGGTTTCCAGCAACAACGATGCCAGCGGTAATTTTGCGATGACATCGCGGGTTTTACTGGCGCGTGGATAGGTGATAGTACCGCCTACGCCGATTTTGTAGCCCAGCTGTACAAACCGCTCGGCCTGTTGCAGGCTGCCGGAAAAACCGTGAACCACGCCAGTGCACGGTAAATCGTGACGTTTAAGATGCATCGCCAGTTTGTCGTGTGTACGCCGGGAATGAAGGATCACCGGCAGATCGTAGCGTTTCGCCAGTTTCAGCTGTTCGTCGAGTAACCACTGCTGCCTCTCAAATTGCGGATCGTCGCCGAAGAGATCCAGACCGATCTCCCCCACCGCCACCACCTTCGCCGGACGCCTTTCCAGCGCCTGCTGTAGCTGATCAAGAGACACATCGCTATGTTTTTCCAACATCCCCGGATGCAACCCCAATGCGGCATACAGCGGTTGATATTTTTCCGCTAACGCCTGCACGCGGGCAAAATTTTCCGCCTCTGTCGCCGGAACAATGATCTTGCCTACGCCCGCTTGTGCCGCGCGTTGCAGGCTGGCCTCTTCATCGCCACTAAACGGCGGGAAATCAAAATGGCAGTGGGTATCGATAAAACGGCAAATCAAGCCAGATCCTCATTGTTAAATGTCGGGTCGTTCGCCTGCGGAGCATCGCTCACTTCGGCAACCAGCGTATCGTTGGCGACTGGCGCAGGCGGAATAACGATCGATTCCGGCGTCACCACTGGCACCAGATGGCGGGTAAGCGGCGCTTTTTCAGTTAATAGCTTGCCAACCGTGGCGAGGAAATAACGACCGCATAAACGCCCAAGTTTATAGTCTTCACGCAGCGCCGGAATCCGACTGCCAAGCGCGATACTATGTAATGGTTTCGGTGGATAAATTTCGAATATCCGCAGCTTGCCCGGTGGTTTCTCAATAAATTGCTGAATGTCACGATAGCTGGTTTCATGATGCTGCACCAGATTGACCAGCGGCTGCAGGCTACTGTCACCCAGCCAGCGTTCCATGCGTTTGAACCACTGCGGCGTGTAGTACATTTGTGACGGCACAGTGCGGATGACGACCAACGTTTTAGCGCCCTGCCTTGCCGCCTCTTTAACCGGAATCGCATCACTGATCCCGCCATCCAGGTAGTTAATGCCTTCCAGCGACACTCCGCTACGATAAAAGCCAGGTATCGCACTGGAGGCGCGAATCACATCCAGCCAGTTTTGTTTGGTTGGTAAAAAGTAATTAGGCGCGTAGTCATCCTGACGACAGGCGCACATATAAAACGATTTGCCGCTGTCAAACAACCGCGCGGCGGTATCCATTTGCAACGGCATCTGGCTTGCGGTGGCCTCCACCAGCCAGTCGAGATCGATAAGATTTCCTCCACGGACAAAGCGCAATGGATCGAAAAATTCGCGTTTTGTGGTATAGCGCATGATGACTTTGCGCGCGTAACCGGGCTGATTGCAGATAAACGCCGAGAGGTTCTGCGCCCCGGCAGATGTGCCGAGATAAAGATCGAAAGGATTAAACTGCGCGCGCATAAACTCATCCAGCACGCCAGCCGTGAAAATTCCACGCTGTCCGCCGCCTTCGCACACCAGAGCTATTCGTCCAGGCTGGAACGGCCTTAGCGACAACGGCGCAATATTACCAAGCGTTACAGGTATTCGCTGCCCCACCTCTGCCTTCCTGTTTTTGTTGTGAAAGAATGACAAAGTAACGCAATTTATTATTCGCTAAAACCGCAAAAGCCAGTCCGCTGGACTGGCTTTGGATAAAATTTTCTTAATGGTCTGAAATCTAGGGTCGTTTTCGGCCCATGAACAAACTCACCAGGAACAGAATAATCCCGACGACAAAGACAATTTTAGCTGCGCCTGCAGCGGTACCGGCCAGACCACCAAACCCAAGTGCGGCGGCGATTAACGCGATAACCAGAAATATGATGCCCCAACGAAACATAAGCGTCTCCTTTACCATAGTTAATGTCACCGCTTGATATGAGCGTGAAAATCACTCAATGCGATATTTTTAGTGTGGTGCACATCGCGCCTCCCGACAAAGTTCGGGAGGACGAATTACGACGAATTACTTAGTTTTCAGATCATTTTTAACGCTTTTCACACCATCTACCGCTTTGGCGATACTTTCAGCACGGTCGCTCTGTGCCTGGGAATCGACGGTACCGGAGAGCTGAACCACGCCGTCGGTGGTTTCAACTTTCACATGACGGGAAGGGACGATATCGTCCGCCAGCAGTTTGGCTTTGATTTCACTGGTGGTGGCGGTGTCACCCGCGTAGCCCTTCACAGAGCCTTCTTTAGCGTCGCGAACGTGCAGTTTGTCGCTGACAGAGGTCACCCCTTCAACGCCTTTCGCCACTTTCACTGCCTCTTCGGCCTGAGCCTGGCTTTCAACGAAACCGCTCAGGGTCACGACTTTTTGATCGGTTTTGACAGAGATATCGGTGCTCTTGATGTTGTCATGATCCACCAGGGCCGCCTTCACTTTCGCGGTGATGGCGCTGTCATCCATGAAATTACCGACTTTATTCATAGAGCTATCGACTTTTTGCCCTGCGCTTTCATTGGTAGTCTGCGCGTTGTTTTCCGCGTAGGCAGAGCCTGTCGCGACGGCAGAGGTCAACATTACAGCCAGCAGAGTTTTCGAAATCTTCAGTCTTGTCATAGTCATCGATTTATTCCTGTAAGTTTGCTCGTAATTTGAGCCTGGCAACACGAGGTTGCATTGCTGAATAGGGAGAGACTTCACCCTCTACAGAAGTCAATGGTCGCCATCACAAAAGCGATGGGTGATGAATAACGACCATTACAGCCTCTGAATCAGTTATTAATATCGGTAGAATGACAATCTACGGCTTTAGATACTGATATCTACGCATTGAACGGTATTTAACGCCGTCAGAAATGTCATTACTTTGTTAAATATAGATCACAATTTTGAAACCGCTCGGAATATCATCGAAAACATAAGCAAAAGTGAATGTTTTAAGAACATTCCGTAAGCGGCTAATAAGGAAGGGAAATTGACAGGGCGCAGCGGCTACCGCGCCCTGGAGGCAAGAATTAATGCTCGCGGGTCTGGTGGAACTGAACGTCCGGATAACGTTCCTGCGCCAGGCGCAGGTTGACCATGCTGGTAGCGATGTAAGCGAGGTTATCGCCGCCATCAAGCGCCAGTTGGCTTTCGTTCTTACGCTTGAACTCTTCGAATTTCTTCGCGTCTGCACATTCTACCCAGCGGGCGGTGGCAACGTTGACTGATTCATATACTGCTTCAACGTTGTATTCGCTCTTCAGGCGCGATACCACCACATCAAACTGCAGCACACCAACCGCACCAACGATCAGATCGTTGTTGGAGATTGGACGGAACACCTGCACCGCGCCCTCTTCGGAAAGCTGTACCAGCCCTTTGAGCAGCTGTTTTTGCTTCAGCGGATCTTTCAGGCGGATGCGACGGAACAGTTCTGGCGCGAAGTTCGGAATACCGGTGAACTTCATCATCTCACCCTGGGTAAAGGTGTCGCCAATCTGAATGGTGCCGTGGTTGTGCAGGCCGAGGATATCGCCCGGATATGCTTCTTCAACGTGCGAACGGTCACCTGCCATAAAGGTCAGCGCGTCGGAGATCACCACATCTTTCGCAGTGCGCACCTGGCGCAGCTTCATGCCTTTTTCATATTTACCGGATACCACGCGCATAAACGCCACGCGGTCGCGGTGTTTCGGGTCCATGTTGGCCTGAATTTTAAATACGAAGCCGGTAAATTTGTCTTCGCTCGCCTCTACGGTACGGGTATCAGTCTGACGCGGCATCGGCGCAGGAGCCCACTCCACCAGGCCATCCAGCATATGATCGACACCGAAGTTACCCAGCGCAGTACCGAAGAATACCGGAGTGATTTCGCCCGCAAGGAACAGCTCTTTGTCGAACTCATTAGACGCGCCTTTCACCAGTTCCAGTTCGTCACGCAGCTGCTGTGCCAGATCTTCACCGACCGCTGCATCGAGATCCGGGTTATTCAGCCCTTTAACAATGCGGACTTCCTGAATGGTGTGGCCTTTACCGCTCTGATAGAGATAGGTTTCGTCTTTATAAAGGTGGTAAACGCCTTTAAACAGCTTGCCGCAGCCGATCGGCCAGGTGATCGGTGCGCAGCCGATTTTCAGCTCGTTCTCAACTTCATCGAGCAGTTCCATCGGGTCGCGGATATCACGGTCAAGTTTGTTCATAAAGGTGAGGATCGGCGTGTCGCGCAGACGGGTAACTTCCATCAGCTTGCGGGTACGATCTTCAACACCTTTTGCGGCGTCGATAACCATCAGACAGCAGTCCACCGCCGTCAGGGTACGATAGGTATCTTCCGAGAAGTCTTCGTGCCCCGGGGTGTCGAGCAGGTTAACCAGGCAATCGTGATACGGAAACTGCATCACAGACGTAGTAATGGAGATCCCACGCTGCTTTTCCATCTCCATCCAGTCCGACTTAGCGTGCTGGTTGGAACCACGGCCTTTTACTGTACCGGCGGTCTGAATGGCCTGTCCGAACAGCAGCACCTTCTCGGTGATGGTAGTCTTACCGGCGTCCGGGTGAGAAATAATGGCAAAAGTGCGGCGCTTCGCCACCTCTTGCAAATAAGGAGACAACGTCATAATTCTTTCTTCTTGAGTAAGCGGCATCGCGCCGCGCTTGTTGAAAACGAAAAATTGCGGCTATTTTACCCATCAACGGGGGGGAGGCAATCAGTGTTTACACAGGAGCTGCTCCAGTTCGTGCAACGAAGAAACGGTCCAGGTGGGCGCGATGCCTTCTGGTTGCTCGCGATGGTGCGCATTCAGCCAGCAGGTCGCAAGCCCGGCGTTGATGCCACCGAGAATATCGGACTCGGCAGTGTCGCCAACCATCAGCACGCGTGAACGGTCAGGATTGCCCGCCTGTTCCAGCGCATAATCGAAAATTTTCTTATTCGGTTTGGCAACGCCAACTTCTTCGGAAATCACCAGCAAATCGAAGTAATCACGCAGGCCCGTGCGTTCCAGACGCACTTGCTGCAAGGCGCTAAAGCCGTTGGTGATGATGCCGATTTTAGCGTTGCCACGAATGGCGTTAAGCAGGGAAACCGCCCCCGGAAGCGGCGTGCAGATTTCCGCCATCGCATTAATAAAGGCATCGTTAAGCAAGCCTGCTTCAACTTTCAGCCGTTCGGCCCAGCTCTCAAAACGCCCGTGCTGAAGCTGTAATGAAGTGATCGCGCCGTTTTGATAATCCACCCACAGTGGCTTGTTAACGGCCTGATAGTCCTGAAAATCTTCAGCGGTAAAGGTGACGCTGTAATCAAGAAACATCCGCTGCAGGCCGGTGAATGAGTCAAATGTAAACAGCGTTTCATCGGCATCAAAGAAAATCCAGTCCCACTTCATTATTCCACCTTGTCTTACATACTGATTGGCAACGCCATGATGATGGCGTCTTCGCGACCGTCCGTGGTGGGGTAGTAATTGCGGCGAATCGTCGCCTCGTTAAAGCCTAAACTTTCGTACAGGGCAATGGCGGCAGCGTTTGAAGCACGGACTTCCAGCCATAGTGTCGCCACGCCGCGTTTTTCCAGTTCGTCGATCAGATGTTCCAGCAGCGCCCTTCCCAATCCCTGACGCTGATAGTCAGGATCGACCGCAATATTGAACAATGTAGCTTCATCCAGCACCACTTGCGTAATCGCAAACGCCGCCATTTTGCCGTTTTGCGTTAACTGAAAGTTGAGATAACGCTCGCCCTGGTTGCTGGCAAAGGTTTTTTCACTCCACGGAAAGGCGTGGGCGCGTTGTTCAATGTGGTAAGCCGCTGGTAAATCAGTCGTTTCGAGGGAAGAAATCGTGTTCATATGTGCAAATTTGTTGCCATAACGCGGCGCGTGCCGTTGGGTTTGCCCGTAATTCGGTGAGCGCCGGTGATGCCACCTGAGCGCCTTCCAGTGATAGCGGTTCGTCAGTACCCAACCGCCAGCTGTTGCAGCGACTGCCTTGCGGCAGCATCGCGATTTTTTCTGGCGTCAGTTGCAGCACTTGATCGGGGCTGACGGTTAATGCGCGCAGAACATCGCTCACTAAAGGATCAGTCAGGGCGGGAAGATCGTTTGCCACCATCACCAGACGGACGTGTGCCGGGATCGCAATGGCAATCTCCCCCTGCAACGCGCCAGGGCGACGCAGCGACCACTGGGTAATGCCCAGTTGCTGTAACTGCCAGTCTCGTCGGGATGTCATAGCGAATCGCTCCTGTTGTCAGGGGCGCAAATATAGCAAATTCGTCGATACCGCGCCAACATATGGCTATAATCGCCGCCAGTATCAATTGAGGAGCATTCCATGTCTGCATTTACCCCGGCAAGTGAAGTCTTGCTGCGTCACAGTGATGATTTCGAACAAAGCCGTATTCTGTTTGCCGGAGACTTACAGGATGACCTGCCCGCGCGTTTAGATACCGCGGCCAGCCGTGCTCATACCCAGCAATTCCACCACTGGCAGGTATTAAGCCGCCAGATGGGGGATAACGCCCGTTTCAGTCTGGTCGCCACGGCGGATGACGTCGCAGATTGCGATACGCTGATTTACTACTGGCCGAAGAACAAACCGGAAGCCCAGTTCCAGTTGATGAATTTACTTTCTCTGCTGCCGGTGGGGACGGATATTTTTGTCGTTGGCGAGAACCGCAGCGGCGTGCGCAGCGCCGAGCAGATGCTGGCAGATTATGCGCCGTTGAATAAAGTCGACAGCGCTCGTCGCTGTGGCCTCTATTTTGGTCGTCTGGAAAAACAGCCGGTATTTGATGCCGATAAATTCTGGGGCGAATACAGCGTCGATGGCCTGACGGTCAAAACGCTGCCTGGCGTGTTTAGCCGCGACGGTCTGGATGTCGGTAGCCAGTTGCTACTCTCGACGTTAACCCCGCACACGAAAGGTAAAGTGCTGGATGTCGGCTGTGGCGCGGGTGTGCTTTCAGTTGCCTTTGCGCGCCATTCACCGAAAATTCGTCTCACCTTGTGCGATGTCTCTGCCCCGGCGGTAGAAGCCAGCCGTGCGACGCTTGCGGCCAACGGTGTTGAAGGTGAAGTCTTTGCCAGCAACGTCTTTTCCGAGGTGAAAGGTCGTTTTGATATGATCATCTCCAACCCGCCGTTCCACGATGGGATGCAAACCAGCCTGGATGCGGCGCAAACGCTGATTCGCGGCGCGGTGCGTCATCTTAATAGCGGCGGCGAGCTGCGAATTGTAGCGAACGCCTTCCTGCCTTACCCGGACGTGCTGGATGAGACATTTGGCTTCCATGAAGTTATCGCGCAAACCGGGCGCTTCAAGGTGTATCGCGCCATTATGACCCGCCAGGCGAAGAAAGGTTGAGTATCCCGCCGCAAGCCTTGTCGGATGCGGCGTGCTCGCCTTATACAACTGCACATTAATCCTTCGTAGGCCAGATAAGACGCGCCAGCGTGGCATCTGGCATCTGCCCCCGAATACCGTGTCGGATGCGGCGTGAACGCCTTATCCGACCTACAAAACCTGCTCGTTAGTCTCCTGATGGACATTTTTCCAGCAATTACACATCTGCCGATAATTAACTATTGACGAAAAGCTGAAAACCACTAGAATGCGCCTCCGTGGTAGCAATTCTTTTTAAGAATTGATGGTATGCGAAGGTGGCGGAATTGGTAGACGCGCTAGCTTCAGGTGTTAGTGTCCTTACGGACGTGGGGGTTCAAGTCCCCCCCCTCGCACCAAAAACCACGTTGATATTGCTCGCACTGGGCGAAGGTGGCGGAATTGGTAGACGCGCTAGCTTCAGGTGTTAGTGTTCTTACGGACGTGGGGGTTCAAGTCCCCCCCCTCGCACCAAACGAGGCGATATCAAAAAAAGTAAGATGACTGTGCGAAGGTGGCGGAATTGGTAGACGCGCTAGCTTCAGGTGTTAGTGTTCTTACGGACGTGGGGGTTCAAGTCCCCCCCCTCGCACCAATTATCTTTACTTCCTTTCTTGTTTCTTCCTTGATTTTTCATCCCTGATTCAAATTCATTATCATCAGCATGATGCCAGCAATAAGCGCCAGGCACGATGGTAGCAAAACGTAATGCCGTAACTGTTTGTGATACAGCATCACCGGCGTCAATACTAATCCCATCAGAATGACAATCCGCCATTGATCAGGCGATAAATCCGCATACATCAGCCCTGCAATCAGCAATCCTGGCAGCAACACTCCCCAGCCACTGCCCAGCGTACGTTGCAACATGGTTTCATCTCTTTCATTGATAATGATAACCAATATCATATGATAATTTTTATCATTTGCAAGCCAGAGAAATCCCTTGCTATCGGATAAACCTATCGCTAGGATTAGCAATCATTATCATTTAGATTACTATCCCGATTATGGCCTATCGTTCCGCACCGCTCTATGAAGATGTTATCTGGCGAACGCATCTCCAGCCACAGGATGCTGGGCTTGCACAAGCCGTACGTGCGACGATCGCCAAACATCGTGAACATTTGCTCGAGTTTATCCGCCTGGATGAACCCGCTCCGCTTAACGCCATGACGCTGGCGCAATGGTCATCACCGAATGCGCTAAGTTCTCTACTCGCGGTCTATTCCGATCATATCTATCGCAACCAACCAACGATGATCCGCGAGAACAAACCGCTGATCTCACTATGGGCACAATGGTATATCGGCCTGATGGTGCCACCATTAATGCTGGCGCTACTGACGCAGGAAAAAGCATTAGATGTGTCGCCGGAACATTTCCATGCTGAGTTTCACGAAACCGGCCGTGCCGCCTGTTTCTGGGTCGATGTGTGTGACGATAAAAACGCAACACCACATTCGCCGCAGCAGCGAATGGAAACGTTAATCAGCCAGGCGCTGGTTCCGGTTGTGCAGGCACTAGAAGCGACCGGAGAGATCAACGGCAAACTTATCTGGAGTAATACCGGTTATTTGATCAACTGGTATCTCACTGAGATGAAGCAACTGCTCGGCGAGGCGACGGTTGAATCGCTGCGCCATGCCATCTTTTTTGAGAAAACGCTCACGAACGGTGAAGATAATCCACTCTGGCGTACCGTGGTACTGCGCGACGGCCTGCTGGTGCGCCGCACTTGCTGCCAGCGTTATCGCTTACCGGATGTGCAGCAATGTGGCGATTGTACGCTGAAATGAAAGCACTGCCGGGGAAGTAAACCCGGCATCATGCGGATTAATAGGGATGCAACACATTACTTGCTTCGCAATGCCGCATACATAACAGAATATCTGCGGCCTCCAACAATCCTGCATCAGAACTGACGCCCAGTTTCGACATCACATTAAATTTATGCGCGCGGATCGTTTTGATATTGCGTTTAAGCTGCTCGGCAATTTGTGTCATTGAGTAGCCACGCGACATAAAGCGCAATATTTCTCTCTCCGTCGGGCTTAGCGTCCGGCTTTGGTTAATGTACCACTGATTGTTCAGTCGGTCGGTCGCCTGACGTACACCATTTAATGACAAAAAGAGTTCCTGATGAAAAATCTCCAGCGTTGACGCTTTACTTAATACACCGTCCAGCGGTGATGGCGACAATGAACCAATCAGCTGAGCTTCAATATCATCATCCGCAATAACTAAACGCCGGGTACGCGGAAACTTAATCGCCAGTTCAGTCAGGCAAGATAATCCCTCTCTGCGCTCACTTCTCATGGCAGAAAAAGAAAAAATGACCGCCGCAAACGAGATCCGCGACATGGCATCCTGAAATGACTCCTGACTGGTATAGGTATGGAGCTTATAAGGGTTGCCCGCAAACTTTCTGAATAAACTCTCAATACCGATACTACTCATGACGCATTTTTCTATGAGTGCGACATTTCTCTTCTTAATTCGGCTGTGTTCCATTCTGCGGCATCTCCATAAACAGAAGGCAAGTTAAGTTCTCTTGCACCCTGCGCGCTATTTATCCATGCATACATTTCAGCGTTGCTGTGAATTGCCAGTCGACGCATCGCACTGTTTTTTTGGGCGCTGATAGTTTTATTACTTTTCTTAAGCAATGAA
This sequence comes from Escherichia sp. E.sYA108, assembly GCF_011754335.1. NCBI lineage: Bacteria > Pseudomonadati > Pseudomonadota > Gammaproteobacteria > Enterobacterales > Enterobacteriaceae > Escherichia > Escherichia sp. E.sYA108. The sequence goes on from NZ_JAAQVZ010000001.1 coordinate 4,321,147, forward strand.
GCTATCTGGTTGATGCCCCATCCTTTACCTAATAGCCGCAGTACCTTGCGCTCTGAAAGAGTGAGAATGACGGAGCGATAGCTAAAATCATGAGTTTCAGTCATTGCCGGAGAGGTCAGCATGGCGCTGATACGCTCTGCGTGCGTATTGCCGGAACGTACGGTCTTGACCAGATTCTCAATGGGTTCAACATCAGACAATAACGTCGCCGTAGGGCACATGAGCAGTTCTACTGCCTGGGAATACCAGGAGCGTGACACCATGAAAACCCAGTGAATTTCCCGATATTGTGAGATTAAAGAATAATAATGTTCACAAACAGAACGTGGATCTTCACTTTCACCGGCTAAATCAGCAATGACTAATCCGGAACGACGTAATTGTAATAAGGTAAGGTCCTCCGCAGAGGCGCTGGATATTATTTCATATTCAGGGAAGTGAGTCCTCATGACCTCTTTTAACCCTGCTTGCATAACAGGTATTTTACTGATAACAATTCCATTTTTGCAGCATCCTGGCAACATATTTCCTCCACATCCACTGTCTAAAAATTATGATGGTTTATTCAGGATATTCATTCCTTAAATGTTTCCAGCAAATTAATAGATTAAGCGAATAAATTATCCTTAGCATTCACTTTCATATCAGCATACTCCTGCTGCACAACAACTCCACTGCATGTGTCAGAAGGTTAGCATCAAATGATAACCTGGTGAAATAGCCTGGAGACATTTAAAATATCTACATTAAGTTGTTAGGAATACTTAATGAAAAACAGAAATCACATTCATTTAATTATAAATTAAATGATATCCCTTCCCGCAGAATGCGGGAATCACACAATCAATATTTATTCAATAAAATCTGATGATTTTAACTTGTTAACACTAAAAAACGCGCCCAGCTATCTATTATCCTGACCCGTAAAGGCTAAAACAATAAATTCATTATAGTGATAATATTCATGTGATAGTTTGTTTGCGGCGAGAGATAATTCGCTTTTTATCACCGAGCTTGTCCCGATAACCAGGATTAATCAGCGCAATTTTGATCTTAACCTACCTCAAAACAACCGTGCTTCATGATACAAATGGATTCTCATTATCTGAACAATACGCAGCACGTCTATGACAAAGGGCGAGTTATGCAAACTGAGCAACAGCGAGCCGTAACGCGGCTTTGTATCCAGTGTGGATTATTTCTTTTGCAACATGGTGCGGAAAGCGCGTTGGTTGATGAGCTTTCCTCACGACTGGGTCGGGCGTTGGGAATGGACAGCGTCGAAAGTTCTATCTCTTCGAACGCCATAGTGCTGACAACTATTAAAGATGGGCAATGCCTGACATCGACACGAAAAAATCACGATCGCGGCATTAATATGCATGTGGTGACTGAAGTCCAGCACATTGTGATTCTTGCGGAGCATCATCTGCTGGATTACAAAGGCGTAGAGAAACGATTTAGCCAAATTCAGCCATTACGTTACCCAAGATGGCTGGTAGCCTTAATGGTTGGCCTTTCTTGCGCCTGTTTCTGTAAACTCAATAACGGTGGCTGGGATGGTGCCGTCATCACCTTCTTTGCCAGTACGACCGCGATGTATATCCGCCAGCTGCTGGCACAACGTCATCTTCATCCACAGATCAACTTTTGCCTTACCGCTTTCGCCGCCACCACCATTTCCGGATTGCTTTTGCAACTCCCCACTTTCAGCGATACACCCACCATTGCGATGGCCGCCAGCGTTCTGCTGCTGGTGCCGGGCTTTCCGTTGATTAATGCCGTCGCCGATATGTTTAAAGGCCACATCAATACCGGACTGGCACGCTGGGCGATCGCCAGTCTGCTGACGCTGGCTACCTGCGTCGGCGTGGTGATGGCACTGACGATTTGGGGGCTACGCGGATGGGTGTGATCGAGTTTCTGTTTGCATTGGCGCAGGATATGATCCTCGCCGCCATTCCAGCGGTCGGCTTTGCGATGGTGTTCAACGTTCCCGTGCGGGCGTTACGCTGGTGTGCGCTGCTTGGCGCGATTGGCCATGGTTCACGAATGATCTTAATGACCAGCGGGCTGAATATTGAGTGGTCAACTTTTATGGCTTCTATGCTGGTCGGCACCATTGGTATTCAATGGTCGCGCTGGTATCTGGCGCATCCGAAAGTGTTTACCGTGGCGGCCGTTATCCCTATGTTCCCGGGCATATCGGCTTATACCGCAATGATTTCGGCGGTAAAAATCAGCCAGTTAGGTTACAGCGAACCGTTGATGATTACCCTGTTAACCAACTTTCTTACAGCTTCATCGATTGTTGGTGCGTTATCCATCGGTCTTTCCATTCCTGGATTATGGTTGTACCGCAAGCGCCCTCGCGTATAAAATTGCCTCGCTTAAGCACACGGATGAGAGACAGCCTCCTCTCCTCCGTGTGTTACTATAAAAGTTATCTCCCTTCTCGTTCATCGTTCCATATTTGAGAAACAGTATGTCTTCCAGAGTTTTGACCCCGGACGTCGTTGGTATTGACGCCCTGGTACACGATCACCAAACCGTTCTGGCAAAAGCTGAAGGCGGTGTGGTTGCCGTATTTGCTAACAATGCCCCGGCGTTTTATGCCGTCACGCCTGCACGCCTGGCTGAACTGCTGGCGCTGGAAGAAAAGCTGGCGCGTCCGGGAAGCGATGTCGCTCTGGACGATCAACTCTATCAGGAACCGCAAGCCGCTCCCGTTGCTGTCCCCATGGGGAAATTCGCCATGTATCCGGACTGGCAACCCGATGCCGACTTTATCCGCCTGGCGGCGCTATGGGGCGTGGCGCTAAGAGAGCCGGTGACCACCGAAGAACTGGCCTCATTCATTGCCTACTGGCAGGCGGAAGGTAAAGTCTTTCACCATGTGCAGTGGCAACAAAAACTGGCGCGCAGCCTGCAAATCGGTCGTGCCAGCAACGGCGGACTGCCGAAACGAGATGTGAATACGGTCAGCGAACCTGACAGCCAAATTCCACCAGGATTCAGAGGGTAACGATGAAAAACGTTGGCGACCTGATGCAACGCCTGCAAAAAATGATGCCTGCCCATATCAAACCTGCATTCAAAACGGGTGAAGAGCTACTGGCCTGGCAGAAAGAACAAGGGGCGATCCGCTCCGCCGCTCTCGAACGTGAAAATCGGGCGATGAAAATGCAGCGCACCTTTAACCGCTCCGGTATTCGTCCACTGCATCAGAACTGCTCCTTTGAGAACTATCGCGTTGAGTGTGAAGGGCAGATGAATGCGTTAAGCAAAGCGCGCCAGTATGTCGAAGAGTTTGACGGCAACATCGCCAGCTTCATCTTTTCTGGTAAGCCAGGAACCGGCAAAAACCATCTGGCGGCGGCAATCTGCAACGAGCTGCTGCTACGCGGTAAATCCGTATTGATCATCACCGTGGCCGATATTATGTCGGCGATGAAAGATACCTTCAGGAATAGCGGTACCAGCGAAGAACAACTGCTTAACGATCTGAGCAACGTTGATCTGCTGGTGATCGATGAGATCGGCGTGCAGACCGAATCGAAATACGAAAAAGTGATCATCAACCAGATCGTCGATCGCCGCTCTTCTTCCAAACGCCCAACCGGGATGCTGACCAACAGTAATATGGAAGAGATGACCAAGTTGCTGGGCGAACGCGTGATGGACCGTATGCGCCTGGGTAACAGTTTGTGGGTGATCTTCAACTGGGATAGCTACCGTAGCCGTGTAACAGGTAAAGAGTATTAATCCCCGTTTCTGGCGGTATACTGCGACACAATTCCACCTTGAGTAATGATGATGAAAACTGTTAAACATCTTCTGTGCTGTGCCATTGCCGCCAGCGCATTAATTTCCACCGGGGTGCATGCTGCGTCCTGGAAAGATGCGCTCTCCAGCTCCGCCAGCGAACTTGGCAACCAAAACAGCACGACACAGGAAGGCGGTTGGTCGCTCGCGTCATTAACTAACTTGCTTAGCAGCGGGAACCAGGCCTTAAGCGCAGATAACATGAACAACGCCGCAGGCATTCTGCAATACTGCGCGAAGCAAAAGCTGGCTTCGGTAACCGATGCCGAAAACATCAAGAACCAGGTGCTGGAAAAGCTGGGCCTGAACAGTGAAGAGCAAAAAGAAGACACCAACTATCTGGATGGCATTCAGGGTTTGCTGAAAACCAAAGATGGTCAGCAACTCAATCTGGATAACATCGGAACGACTCCGCTGGCAGAAAAGGTGAAAACCAAAGCCTGCGATCTGGTGTTAAAGCAGGGGCTGAACTTCATTTCCTGAACCGCGAAACGCCGCGTTTTAGCTGTTACCCGGCTGACGCGGCTCTCTCCTGCCCTTTTCCCTGCTCCTGGACGGTTTTCCCCCTGTTACACGGGAAGCGACCGCGATCAAAAAAGTCTGTTTATAAACTAATTCCTAACAACATCGCATTTTTTTGACACTAGAATTGCAGCAATATGGCGACGCCATTACATTGTGCTTCTCAAAAAGCTTAAACGTTGGCTAAACGGCCCGGTTTAGTGAGGATCGCCCGTTGTCAGAACTACTCTCTTTCGCCCTTTTTCTCGCCTCTGTGCTGATTTACGCATGGAAAGCGGGACGTAACACCTGGTGGTTTGCAGCCACATTAACAGTGCTGGGGCTATTTGTCGTTTTAAATATCACCCTGTTTGCCAGCGACTATTTTACTGGCGATGGTATTAACGACGCGGTTCTCTATACCTTAACCAACAGCCTGACCGGTGCTGGCGTCAGCAAATACATCCTGCCGGGTATCGGCATTGTGCTGGGGCTGACAGCGGTGTTCGGTGCGCTGGGCTGGATCCTGCGCCGTCGTCGCCATCATCCGCACCATTTTGGTTACAGCCTGCTGGCGCTCTTACTGGCGCTGGGTTCGGTGGACGCCAGCCCGGCATTTCGTCAGATAACGGAACTGGTGAAATCCCAGTCACGCGATGGCGACCCGGACTTTGCGGCTTATTATAAAGAGCCGTCGAAAACTATCCCTGACCCGAAACTCAACCTGGTTTATATCTATGGCGAAAGTCTCGAGCGAACCTATTTTGATAACGAGGCTTTCCCGGATCTCACGCCTGAACTGGGCGCGTTGAAAAATGAAGGCCTGGATTTCAGCCACACGCAGCAGCTGCCAGGAACGGATTACACGATTGCGGGCATGGTGGCTTCTCAGTGCGGCATACCGCTGTTTGCCCCCTTTGAAGGCAACGCCTCCGCCTCTGTCTCCAGCTTCTTCCCGCAGAACATCTGTCTGGGCGATATCCTGAAAAACTCGGGTTATCAGAACTATTTCGTGCAGGGCGCAAATCTGCGTTTTGCCGGTAAAGATGTGTTCCTGAAATCGCACGGCTTCGACCACTTATACGGCTCAGAAGAGCTGAAAAGCGTGGTAGCCGACCCGCACTATCGCAACGACTGGGGATTCTACGACGATACCGTTCTCGATGAAGCGTGGAAAAAGTTTGAAGAGCTTTCCCGCTCAGGTCAGCGATTCTCACTGTTTACCCTGACAGTCGATACCCATCACCCGGATGGTTTTATTTCTCGTACCTGTAACCGCAAAAAATATGATTTTGACGGTAAACCGAATCAGTCATTCAGCGCGGTAAGTTGCAGCCAGGAGAATATCGCGACGTTTATCAACAAAATCAAAGCGTCACCGTGGTTTAAAGATACTGTCATCGTCGTCTCTTCTGACCATTTAGCGATGAACAACACGGCGTGGAAATACCTCAATAAGCAGGATCGCAATAACCTGTTTTTTGTCATTCGTGGCGACAAGCCGCAGCAAGAGACGCTGGCAGTGAAGCGTAACACGATGGATAACGGCGCGACGGTGCTGGACATTCTCGGTGGCGATAACTATCTCGGACTTGGTCGTAGCAGTTTATCCGGGCAGTCGATGTCGGAAATCTTCCTCAATATCAAAGAGAAAACATTGACGTGGAAGCCAGATATCATCCGCCTGTGGAAATTCCCTAAAGAGATGAAAGAGTTCACCATCGACCAGCAGAAAAACATGATTGCCTTCTCGGGTAGCCATTTCCGTTTGCCGCTGCTGTTGCGGGTTTCAGACAAACGCGTGGAACCGCTGCCGGAAAGCGAATACTCAGCACCGCTGCGTTTCCAGCTGGCCGATTTCGCTCCACGCGACAATTTCGTCTGGGTTGACCGTTGCTATAAGATGGCACAACTCTGGGCTCCGGAACTGGCACTTTCCACCGACTGGTGTGTCTCGCAGGGGCAGCTTGGCGGTCAGCAAATTGTCCAGCATGTTGACAAAACAACATGGAAGAGCAAGACGGCATTTAAAGATACGGTCATCGACATGGCGCGTTACAAAGGCAATGTCGATACGCTGAAGATTGTTGATAACGATATTCGCTACAAAGCCGACAGTTTCATCTTTAACGTCGCCGGTGCGCCAGAAGAGGTGAAACAGTTTAGCGGGATTTCCCGTCCGGAGTCGTGGGGCCGCTGGTCCAACGCGCAGCTGGGCGATGAAGTAAAAATCGAGTACAAGCATCCGCTGCCGAAGAAATTTGACCTGGTGATTACCGCCAAAGCATACGGCAATAACGCCAGCCGTCCTATTCCGGTACGCGTAGGCAATGAAGAACAAACTCTTGTGCTGGGCAATGAAGTGACCACCACCACACTGCATTTCGATAACCCAACCGATGCCGACACACTGGTAATTGTGCCGCCGGAACCTGTCTCAACCAACGAAGGGAATATCCTCGGACACTCGCCGCGTAAGCTCGGGATCGGCATGGTGGAAATTAAAGTTGTGGAACGTGAAGGGTAATTCCTGACTGATGTGTAGGTCGCATAAGGTGCGACCTACACACCTTCTCCGGCCTACAAAACATCATTGAGAAACAGAAAAAAAACAGCGCCCAACACTTCCCCGGACGCTGCATGGCAACTTTAATAATCTCGCCTTATCAGAAAGTAATTACGCCTTTAATTAACTCACGATTGTTAATCACATCGCGCTCGTAGGTTTCTGCCAGCGTGGCGAACGGATAGCGATGGGTTAACATCATGTCGGCAGTGATTTTCCCTTCCGCCATAAGTCGACCGACTTTAGCGAAATCTTCCGGCGTGGCGTTGCGGCTGCCCATCATCGTCGTTTCTTTTTTATGGAATTCCGGATCGGAGAACTGCAACTCACCTTTAAACAGGCCGACAAATACCACCGTGCCGCCGTGACGAATCAGATTCACGGTGTTATTCATCGCATGTTGATTACCTGTCGCGTCGATCACTTTCTGCGCCAGCGAACCACCAAACTGCGCCCGCAGCTGCGCGTCAAAATCTTCGGCTGACGGGTCCAGCACGGGCAACTCCAGACGCGTTGCCACATGTTCACGGCGCGCCGGACTGGTATCCGCCACCACCACCTGTGCGCCATCGGCTTTAGCGATTGCCGCCGCGCCCAGACCGATTGGCCCCGCTCCGACCACCAGCACCTGCTCGCCGGGAGCAATGGCTGCGCGACGCACCGCATGAGCGCTAATAGCGAAAGGTTCAATCAATGCGGCCGCCTGCGGGTCAATACCGTCTGCGGGCAAAATGTTCGCCACCGGCACGCTCAAATACTCACTAAAACCGCCATCCTGATGCACGCCAATGACTGAAATTTTTTCACAGCAATTGGTACGCCCGCTTTTACACGCCGGGCATTGCTGACAGGCAACATAAGGGATCACAGCAACTTGCTGACCATTTTTAAGATCAGCAACATTTTTACCCAGCCCAACAACCTCCCCACATATTTCATGGCCTAAAACCCGTGGATAACTAAAAAATGGTTGATTTCCACCCCAGGCATGAATATCGGTACCGCAAATCCCGACAGACTTAATTTTTATTAATGCTTCATTGTCACCCGGAATAGGAATCTCGCGTTGTTTCCAGACTAATTCTTTCGGCTGCTGGCAAATTAAAACATTCATCGTAGACATGATTCGGCTCTCCATTTTTTGTTGCCTTAGATATCAATGAAAATGAAAAATGGCAGCGGAACGGAAAATCTGTTTTGTGAAAACACGCGCATAAAAATGTTTTAAATCGGGTTTTAATGGACTCACAAGGAGGAAAATATGAGTCGTTCACAAAATTTACGCCACAATGTGATTAACCAGGTCATTGATGATATGGCGCGGGGTCATATCCCTTCCCCACTTCCATCGCAAAGTGCGCTGGCGGAAATGTACAACATCAGCCGCACTACAGTGCGTCATATTCTCAGCCACTTACGCGAATGCGGCGTCTTAACGCAGGTTGGAAACGACTATGTTATTGCGCGTAAACCTGACCATGATGACGGTTTCGCCTGTACTACCGCTTCAATGAGTGAACAAAACAAAGTGTTTGAGCAGGCTTTTTTCACGATGATAAACCAGCGCCAGTTACGCCCAGGGGAAACTTTTTCTGAACTGCAACTGGCTCGGGCCGCGGGTGTCAGCCCGGTGGTTGTAAGAGAATATCTTTTAAAATTCGGCCGTTATAATCTTATTCAAAGCGAAAAGCGCGGCCAGTGGAGCATGAAGCAATTCGATCAATCCTACGCCGAGCAGCTGTTTGAGCTACGCGAAATGCTCGAAACACATTCACTTCAGCACTTTCTCAACCTGCCTGATCATGATCCCCGCTGGCTGCAGGCGAAAACCATGCTCGAACGTCACAGGCTACTGCGTGACAACATCGGCAATAGCTTTCGCATGTTCTCGCAACTTGACAGAGATTTTCACTCCTTACTGCTTTCAGCTGCCGACAATATCTTTTTTGAACAATCGCTTGAGATCATATCAGTCATCTTTCATTTTCACTATCAATGGGACGAAAGCGATCTTAAACAGCGCAATATCATTGCCGTCGATGAGCATATGACCATTCTCAGCGCTCTGATTTGCCGCAGTGACCTTGATGCCACCCTTGCGCTCCGTAACCATTTGAATTCAGCTAAACAATCAATGATTCGATCCATTAATGAGAACATGCGTTATGCTCATTAAGTACGGATTAAAAACAGCAAACTATTAGCGGGTGCACGGTTTTATCAAAAGATAAATACCGGAAAATTCCCGCTTACCTATGCTCACAATCAGTCGACTAAAAATGTTTTTTTGTGAGCGGTAGTAAAGTCCTAAAACTTTAACCTGCCGTTAATGTCAACCTTGCGTAATGCACAATTACGTAAACAATTAAAATTATAAATACAGGAGTCCGGCGTGGAAAAAGAAAATATCACCCTCGATCCGCGTTCTTCATTTACTCCATCTTCGTCGGCAGATATTCCCGTGCCACCAGATGGATTAGTTCAACGCAGTACCCGAATTAAACGCATTCAAACCACCGCCATGTTGTTATTATTTTTTGCGGCGGTAATCAATTATCTCGACCGCAGTTCGCTGTCGGTAGCAAATTTAACGATTCGTGAAGAATTGGGATTAAGTGCCACCGAAATCGGCGCTTTGCTCTCCGTGTTTTCACTCGCTTACGGGATTGCGCAACTTCCTTGCGGCCCACTATTGGATCGTAAAGGCCCGCGCCTGATGTTGGGACTGGGGATGTTCTTCTGGTCACTGTTCCAGGCAATGTCTGGCATGGTGCACAGCTTTACGCAGTTCGTGTTGGTGCGTATCGGTATGGGAATTGGTGAAGCGCCGATGAACCCATGCGGTGTAAAAGTCATTAACGACTGGTTCAACATCAAAGAGCGCGGACGCCCGATGGGCTTCTTCAACGCAGCTTCTACCATTGGCGTTGCCGTAAGCCCACCGATTCTGGCGGCGATGATGCTGGTGATGGGCTGGCGCGGGATGTTTATTACCATTGGTGTACTGGGGATTTTTCTCGCCATCGGCTGGTATATGCTCTATCGCAACCGCGAGCACGTAGAACTGACTGCCGTTGAACAAGCTTATCTCAATGCAGGTAGCGTCAATGCCCGCCGAGATCCGCTCAGTTTTGCCGAATGGCGCAGCTTGTTCCGTAACCGCACAATGTGGGGAATGATGCTCGGATTCAGTGGCATCAACTACACTGCGTGGCTGTATCTGGCCTGGCTTCCTGGTTACCTGCAAACAGCCTATAACCTGGATTTAAAAAGCACAGGGTTGATGGCGGCTATCCCTTTCCTGTTTGGGGCTGCCGGGATGCTGGTCAACGGTTACGTTACTGACTGGCTGGTCAAAGGGGGAATGGCTCCGATTAAAAGCCGTAAGATCTGCATTATTGCCGGGATGTTCTGTTCTGCCGCCTTTACGCTGGTCGTACCGCAAGCGACAACATCCATGACAGCGGTTCTGCTGATTGGTATGGCACTGTTCTGTATTCACTTTGCCGGAACATCCTGCTGGGGCTTGATCCACGTCGCAGTTGCTTCTCGCATGACTGCGTCGGTGGGCAGTATCCAGAACTTTGCCAGCTTCATCTGCGCCTCTTTTGCGCCGATCATTACTGGTTTTATTGTTGATACCACCCACTCATTCCGTCTGGCACTAATCATCTGCGGTTGCGTCACCGCAGCGGGGGCACTGGCGTACATCTTCCTGGTTCGTCAGCCGATCAACGACCCACGGAAAGATTAATCTCCCTATGCCCGATAACATTTTGCTTATCGGGCATTTTTATGGCGATTAAAACGTTTCCCAGTTCTCACCGCTATCTGCCACGGCCATTTTACGCGGCGCAGCTGGCATCACGGTTTTTACCACAGCCGATGTTTCACGCTGCTGTTGCTGCTGTTGCTGAATCCGGAACACTGCCACTGCTTCGGTCAGGCGACTGGCCTGCTCTTCCAGCGCGGCGGCGGCGGCGGCAGATTCTTCCACCAGCGCGGCGTTCTGTTGAGTTACCCGGTCCATCTCAGCAACCGCTAAGCCAACCTGATCGATACCACGGCTCTGCTCATCAGAAGCAGAAGCAATTTCGCCCATAATGTCCGTCACGCGGGTCACAGCACTGACAATCTCCGCCATTGTTTCCCCGGCGCTTTCGACCAGCGTAGAGCCAACATCCACTTTCCCCACCGAGTCTTCAATCAGGCTTTTAATTTCACGAGCCGCCTGGGCGCTACGCTGGGCCAGATTACGCACTTCTCCCGCAACCACCGCAAAACCACGTCCTTGCTCACCCGCACGCGCTGCTTCAACCGCCGCGTTCAAAGCCAGAATATTGGTCTGGAAGGCAATGCCGTCAATTACGCTGATAATATCGGCGATTTTCTGCGAACTGGTGGAGATATCACGCATAGTCTGCACCACGTTATCTACCACTTTGCCGCCGCGTTGCGCCGTTTCAGAAGCACTTAACGCCAGGTGGCTGGCCTGGCGCGCATTCTCGGCGTTCTGTTTCACCGTTGCGGTCAGTTGCTCCATGCTGGCTGCCGTCTCTTCCAGCGAAGCAGCCTGTTGCTCGGTGCGCGAAGAGAGATCGTTATTGCCGGTAGCGATTTCGCTGGCACCGCTATAGATGGCATTGGCCCCGTTGCGCACATCACCGACGGTACGCATCAGCTCTCCCTGCATATGGCGCAAACTCTCTGCCAGTTGCCCCATCTCATTAGAGCCATCCACCTCAATCGGTTTCACCAGATCGCCGCCTGCAATATGACGAATGCTGTCAATCAGGCGATTCATTGGCGCTACCAGCGAGGCTTTAATACCGAACCAGACGGCGAAGATGACCGCCAGTACGACGATCATCACGCCCACCAGAATCCACATCGCCTGGCTGTAGGAGGCATTGTTATCGCTGACGGCGATATCATGGAGCCGATCGTTTTGTTCCATGTAAGCCACATACTGCTTCTCGAAACCGTCCTGATATCCCTGAGTCGGCTGATCAAAGAACTCGTTGATTTTGCCTGCACCTAACAGTTGGATCAGCTCCGCCAGCGCATTGTGATAAATATCGTAATTACGTTTGATCTCTGCCGCTGCGGCGGTGCTCTGACGCGGGTCACGCGGCAACGCTTCGTAATCCGCCCAGTTTTTTTCCGCCTGTTTCAGCGAAATACTGGCACTCTGCATCAGCTCAGCAACGGTTGAACCGCTACCAATATTATTCTGATCCATCATGTAGCGGATACCCGCGCGGTTGAGGGTGTTACGCGTCTGCAACAACGCGACCCAGCTGCCATTCAGCGTGGATTGCTGCTGGCGAATGGTTTGTAAAACAGTGAAATTTTCTTTGTCATTCTTTAAGGCATTAAAGAACAGACCGCCTGATGTCAGTTGTAAAAGGCCAAAAACGGCCAAAACCAGCAGTAAGCTGGTCACAATTTTGATACGTTTTAACATGGTTTCTCTTTCCTGTGGACCGATGCAAGATTTTCGGCCTGGAAAGGAAAAACTTTATGAATATCCCGCGGAGATTACGCCGAGTAATTTTATTCACACTCTGAATTTAAAAAGCCATTATTTACATAAATTATTCACAATATAAATATGTGATATGAATCACATATTTATCGTCACTTAAACGACGCCTTTGCCGCTCAACCGCAAAACTGACCGCTTACATCCCTAAAATAACCACTCAGTTATTTACCTTACTTTACGCGCGCGTAACTCTGGCAACATCACTACAGGATAGCGGTCAATTTACCTCCTCAAACGCAACGCAAACCTAGAACGGCTTCGGCCAACTATTAATCAATACATGCCAGGTTTTACTATGGATACTAAAAAGATATTCAAGCACATACCCTGGGTGATTCTCGGAATCATCGGTGCATTCTGCCTCGCGGTAGTTGCATTACGTCGGGGGGAGCACGTCAGCGCCCTGTGGATCGTGGTCGCCTCTGTATCGGTGTATCTGGTGGCGTATCGCTACTACAGTCTGTACATCGCCCAGAAGGTGATGAAACTCGACCCCACGCGCGCGACGCCTGCGGTTATTAACAACGACGGTCTGAACTACGTTCCGACCAACCGTTACGTGTTGTTTGGTCACCACTTCGCCGCTATCGCCGGTGCTGGTCCGCTGGTGGGTCCGGTTCTCGCCGCGCAGATGGGCTACCTGCCTGGCACGCTGTGGCTGCTGGCGGGGGTCGTGCTGGCCGGTGCGGTTCAGGACTTTATGGTGCTGTTTATCTCCTCTCGCCGTAATGGCGCATCTCTTGGTGAGATGATCAAAGAAGAGATGGGACCAGTACCGGGGACTATCGCGCTGTTTGGCTGTTTCTTAATCATGATCATCATCCTCGCCGTCCTGGCGCTGATTGTGGTTAAAGCCCTGGCCGAAAGTCCGTGGGGTGTCTTCACCGTTTGCTCAACCGTACCGATTGCGCTGTTTATGGGTATCTACATGCGCTTTATTCGTCCGGGGCGTGTGGGTGAAGTCTCTGTCATTGGTATCGTGCTGCTGGTTGCCTCTATCTACTTCGGTGGCGTGATTGCTCACGATCCGTACTGGGGTCCGGCACTGACCTTTAAAGACACCACCATTACCTTCGCGCTGATTGGCTATGCGTTTGTTTCCGCACTGCTGCCGGTGTGGCTGATCCTCGCACCGCGCGACTATCTGGCAACCTTCCTGAAAATCGGCGTTATCGTCGGCCTGGCGCTGGGTATCGTGGTGCTGAACCCGGAACTGAAAATGCCTGCCATGACCCAGTACATTGACGGTACTGGCCCGCTGTGGAAAGGCGCTCTGTTCCCGTTCCTGTTCATCACCATCGCCTGTGGTGCGGTATCTGGCTTCCACGCGCTGATCTCTTCCGGTACGACGCCAAAACTGCTGGCTAATGAAACCGACGCGCGTTTCATCGGCTACGGCGCAATGCTGATGGAGTCCTTCGTGGCGATTATGGCGCTGGTTGCTGCGTCCATCATCGAACCGGGTCTTTACTTCGCGATGAACACCCCGCCTGCTGGCCTTGGCATCACCATGCCTAACCTGCATGAAATGGGTGGCGAGAACGCGCCGATCATCATGGCGCAGCTGAAAGACGTTACCGCACACGCGGCAGCGACCGTCAGCTCCTGGGGCTTCGTGATTTCGCCAGAGCAGATCCTGCAAACCGCGAAAGACATTGGTGAGCCTTCTGTCCTGAACCGTGCAGGTGGTGCGCCGACGCTGGCGGTAGGTATCGCTCACGTGTTCCACAAAGTGCTGCCGATGGCTGACATGGGCTTCTGGTATCACTTCGGTATTCTGTTCGAAGCACTGTTCATCCTGACCGCGCTGGATGCGGGTACCCGTTCTGGCCGCTTTATGCTGCAAGACCTGCTGGGTAACTTCATCCCGTTCCTGAAAAAAACCGACTCTCTGGTTGCCGGTATCATCGGTACTGCGGGCTGTGTGGGTCTGTGGGGCTACCTGCTGTATCAGGGCGTGGTCGATCCGCTGGGCGGCGTTAAGAGCCTGTGGCCGCTGTTCGGTATTTCCAACCAGATGCTGGCAGCCGTAGCGCTGGTACTGGGCACCGTTGTGCTGATTAAGATGAAGCGCACCCAATACATCTGGGTAACTGTTGTTCCGGCTGTATGGCTGCTTATCTGCACCACCTGGGCGCTGGGCCTGAAACTGTTCAGCACCAACCCGCAGATGGAAGGCTTCTTCTACATGGCAAGCCAGTACAAAGAGAAGATTGCTAACGGTACTGACCTGACGGCGCAGCAGATTGCCAACATGAACCACATCGTTGTGAACAACTACACCAACGCGGGCCTGAGTATTCTGTTCCTGATTGTGGTGTACAGCATCATCTTCTACGGTTTCAAAACGTGGCTTGCGGTGCGTAACAGCGACAAACGTACTGACAAAGAAACACCGTACGTTCCAATCCCGGAAGGCGGCGTGAAGATCTCTTCGCACCACTAACCGTGTTTAGCCCCGCTTCGGCGGGGCTTTGTTCTTATCAGAGTGAACTATGTTTGGTAACTTAGGACAGGCAAAAAAATATCTCGGCCAGGCGGCGAAGATGTTGATTGGCATTCCAGACTACGACAACTACGTCGAGCATATGAAGACCAACCATCCCGACAAGCCGTACATGAGCTATGAAGAATTCTTCCGCGAACGCCAGAATGCGCGCTACGGCGGCGATGGTAAAGGCGGTATGCGCTGTTGTTAATGGAGAGAGCATGAACCCGATTGCAGTTACCCTACTCACCGGTTTTTTAGGCGCAGGCAAAACCACCCTGCTGCGCCATATTCTTAACGAACAACACGGCTACAAGATTGCCGTGATTGAAAACGAATTCGGCGAAGTCTCCGTTGATGATCAACTGATTGGCGACCGCGCCACGCAGATCAAAACGCTGACCAACGGCTGCATCTGCTGTTCGCGCTCCAACGAGCTGGAAGACGCACTACTCGACCTGCTGGATAATCTCGACAAGGGCAATATTCAGTTCGACCGTCTGGTCATTGAATGCACCGGCATGGCCGATCCCGGCCCGATTATTCAGACCTTTTTCTCCCATGAGATTTTATGCCAGCGTTACCTGCTGGACGGCGTGATTGCGCTGGTGGATGCGGTACATGCCGATGAGCAGATGAACCAGTTCACCATCGCCCAGTCACAAGTGGGCTACGCCGACCGTATTCTGCTGACTAAAACCGACGTCGCAGGCGAAGCAGAAAAACTGCGTGAACGCCTGGCGCGCATCAACGCCCGTGCACCGGTCTACACCGTCACCCACGGCGACATCGACCTGGGCCTGCTGTTCAACACCAACGGTTTTATGCTGGAAGAGAACGTCATCAGCACCAAACCGCGTTTCCACTTTATCGCGGATAAACAAAACGATATTTCGTCGATTGTGGTGGAACTGGATTACCCGGTAGATATCAGCGAAGTTTCCCGGGTGATGGAAAACCTGCTGCTGGAATCGGCGGATAAACTGCTGCGTTACAAAGGGATGCTGTGGATTGACGGCGAACCTAACCGCCTGCTGTTCCAGGGCGTCCAGCGCCTCTACAGCGCCGACTGGGACCGCCCGTGGGGCGATGAAAAACCGCATAGCACGATGGTGTTTATCGGGATTCAGTTGCCGGAGGAAGAGATTCGGGCGGCGTTTGCGGGGTTGAGGAAGTAATTATGGATGATGGCCGCCATGTGGCGGCCTGAATTATTTTTTGTTCTGATCGCGCAGCATCGCTTCACGTAAAATTGCGTTCAGGCGAGTTTGATAGCCTTTACCAGGTCGCTTCAGCCATTCCATCACATCAGCATCAATACGCACCGAAGCCTGGGTTTTCAATGGCCGATAAAACTTACCGCGTTCTGCGTTAGACCATTGCTCATCGCTGGAAGGCGGGATATCACTGTAATCAATATCTTCGTCGAATTTATTCGCCAGTGCCTTCAGTTCGGCCTCATGCTGCACATCGAGTGTAGAGGGTGTCCCTCGTTTATGTTTAACCATGCTCATAGCGGCTCCTCTCTTTACGATCTGCTTTTCGTGCACTGATGATTCGAATAATTTCATTTCCGCTTTCGAAACGGATGGTATGCGCAACCAGAATAACCACGATACCGTGAACCAGGCCGATAGTCTGCCAGCGATACTCACCGTTTTCTATGCGATCTTGCTGTGACAAATGTTGTGGATCATCAAACACTAACACCGCATCTTCAAAGCGGATGCCATGTTTCACCCGATTACTTTTGGCCTTGTTTGCATCCCATTCAAACTCCATTGGCATAGTTGCCATCCCTAATTGTATATACAAAAATGTATCTACAATTATTCTGCAATTATAGCGTTGATGTTGGAAATAGCATCACGTTTTGGATAATCAACCATGAAATTGACAATGAGTAAGTTGGACTTGATTCATCCAATAGAATTTCTCGCCTGACATGGCACACTAAACACCTCGCTGTCGTTAAGGGATTACCGTGAAAAACTATAAAGTTATTACCCCGCTTTTTCCTACCTATGCACAGGTTAAAGCTATGATGAAAGCCGTCTCAGGCTATTCCCTGAAAGCGGTACGCAATATGATTACCGCCATTCGCGATCAAACCGGTACGCCGCAAAAACCCGTTGACTGGTCGGAACCTGACCTGTGGATCAGCGAACGCTTAACGGGCGAAGATGCCGACATCGCCCGTCGTATTTGGGATACAGATAATCACATATTGAACCCGCGCCACAGCTACGGCTGCTACTTATTCCTCAACTATCCCCAGTTTGAGCTGATGGAAAGCACGCCAGATGATACCTGGCAGCCCACCTCGCGCGGGCAAAAATTCCTGCAAGATGACGAAAAAACGCTGCGTTCACTGGATGACCAGGAAGGCATTCTGCAACTGCTTGAGCTGCTGGCTGGCCGAGAAATGTCGCGCCGCGCCGATTTATTGCCGGAATGGCAGGCCTTTTTGCATCAGCATTCGAAATTCGCGTCTGCAAGTTCAGTGAAAAGCACGCTCTACTCCCGTCTCTATAACCTTATTGACCGTGGCATGGTTACTCGCGAAGGTATGAGCTATTGCATCACCGATACCGGACGCGCCTGGCTTGGAAAAGCGTTGCCAGCACGAAAAAGCGATCCGCGTAAAGAGCTGCTGGAAGCGGTGAAACGCTACAACGAGCAGCAAAAAGAGCTGCTGCGCGAACAAATCAGCACAATGAACCCGTACAAATTTGAACAACTGGTCGGTCAATTACTGGAAGCAATGGGCTACGAGCAGGTCGAAGTGACCAAAGCCTCAGGCGATAAAGGTGTGGACGTGATTGGTCAGGTGCAGGTCGGCATCACCACTATTACCGAAGTGGTGCAGGTCAAAAGAATGCAGAACACCATCACTCGACCGTATATCGACCAGTTGCGCGGAGCGTTGCCTTACCACAAGGCCATTCGCGGTACGCTCATCACCACCGGGAAATTTGCAGCGAAATGTGCAGAAGCGGCGCTCTTTCCGGGGGCCGCGCCCATTACGCTTATCGACGGCGATCGCTTACTGGAACTGTTAATCGAAAATAACGTCGGCATTCGCCGCAGCAATGCAGTGGAATTGCTGGATGTGGATTTGCAGTTGTTTGATGAGCTGGAGATGGATTAAAGGGCGAAATCCGCCGCCTCAACCATTACAATAGCGACCCAATTTATCTGAACAGAGTTCATCATGGCCAAAGCACCAACTAAAAAAGCCAAAGCAAAAAAAGGCTTTGAAGAAACATTATGGGATACCGCAAACCAACTTCGCGGTAGCGTTGAGTCCTCCGAATACAAGCACGTGGTGTTAAGCCTCGTGTTCCTGAAATTCATCAGCGATAAGTTTGAAGCACGCCGCAAAAAAATGATTGCCGATGGGCAAGCTGACTTCCTTGAGATGGAAGTGTTCTACCAGCAGGACAACATTTTCTACCTGCCGGAAGAGGCGCGCTGGTCGTTTATCAAACAAAATGCCAAACAGGACGATATTGCGGTTCGTATTGACACCGCCCTCTCGACAATTGAGAAACGTAACCCAACCCTGAAAGGCGCGCTGCCAGACAACTACTTCAGCCGTCAGAATCTGGAAACCAAAAAACTGGCGTCACTGATTGATACCATCGACAACATCGAAACGCTGGCACACGAAACTGACGTTGAAACGTTGTCGAAAGAAGACCTGGTCGGACGCGTTTACGAATACTTCCTCGGTAAGTTTGCCGCAACCGAAGGCAAAGGCGGTGGAGAGTTCTACACGCCCAAATGTGTGGTCACGCTGTTAACTGAAATGCTCGAACCCTTCCAGGGCAAAATTTATGACCCGTGCTGCGGCTCGGCAGGGATGTTCGTGCAGTCGGTGAAGTTCGTCGAGAGCCATCAGGGTAAAAGCCGTGATATCGCGCTGTATGGTCAGGAACTGACAGCCACGACGTATAAACTGGCAAAAATGAACCTCGCCATTCGCGGTCTTTCAGCTAACCTCGGCGAACGCCCGGCAAACACTTTCTTTAGCGACCAGCACCCGGACCTGAAAGCCGACTACATTCTGGCGAACCCGCCGTTCAACCTGAAAGACTGGCGCAATGAAGCCGAATTAACCGAAGATCCACGCTTTGCCGGTTATCGTATGCCGCCAACCGGTAACGCCAACTACGGCTGGATTTTGCATATGCTCTCCAAGCTGTCGGCTAACGGCACAGCAGGTTTTGTGCTGGCAAACGGTTCGATGAGTTCTAACACCAGCGGTGAAGGCGAGATCCGTGCACAGATGATCGAAAATGATCTGATTGACTGCATGATCGCCCTACCTGGACAGTTGTTCTACACCACGCAGATCCCGGTGTGTTTATGGTTTATGACCAAATCGAAGGCTGCCGACCCGGCCAAAGGTTATCGTGATCGTCAGGGCGAGACGCTGTTTATTGATGCGCGTAACCTCGGCACCATGATTAGCCGCACAACTAAAGAGTTAACGGCGGAAGATATTGCCACAATCGCCGATACCTACCATGCCTGGCGCAGCACGCCGGAAGAACTGGCTGCACGGATTGCGCGTGGTGACAGCAAGCTGGAAAAATATGAAGACCAGGCAGGCTTCTGCAAAGTTGCGACCCTGCAAGATATTAAAGATAACGACTACGTTCTGACACCGGGCCGCTATGTGGGTGCAGCCGAGCAGGAAGAAGACGGCGTGGCATTTGAGACCAAAATGCGTGAATTGTCGAAGACGTTGTTTGAGCAGATGAAGCAGGCGGAAGAACTGGATCGTGCGATTCGCCAGAATCTGGAGGCGCTGGGTTATGGGGAGTAAGTGGTGTATATATCGCTTAGGTGATATAGCTGAATTTTCATACGGAAAAATGCCTAAAAAGGAGTTTGTTGGTACAGGTGACTATGTCATTTTTTCAGGATATAAATACACAGAAAGCTACCCTGAAAAAAATACTTCGGCAGGTGAGTTAATTGTTGTTGCCCGAGGTGTTGGTGGAACTGGCGATGTTAAAATAACGACTAGAGATTGTTATTTAACAAATTTGTCCATTAAAATAAATTTGGATGAAACAAAAGTAAGAAAAGAATATTTTTATTATCTGTTTCTACAGAGTAATTTACGATATCTTGATAGCGGTTCTGCTCAAAGCCAAATAACCATCAATGATCTAGCGAATGTAGAAATATCTGCTCCTTCGCTAAATGTTCAAGATTTAATAGTCAAGAGTCTCAAAGCTTTTGATGACAAAATCACAACACTTTCATCCATGAACCAAACCTTGGAACAAATGTCCCAAACCCTGTTCAAATCCTGGTTTGTGGATTTTGATCCAGTGATTGATAACGCTCTGGATGCAGGAAATCCAATCCCGGAAGCCCTGCAAACTCGCGCCAAATTGCGTCAAAAAGTACGTAATAGTGCAGATTTTAAACCGCTTCCGGCGGAAATTCGCTCGCTTTTCCCAAGTGAATTTGAAGAAACGGAGTTGGGTTGGGTGCCAAAGGGGTGGAAAGAAGGGACGCTTCCAGAGATAGCTTTTATAAACTCCACATCGTGGACTAATAAAAATCAACCAGATTATATCAATTATGTAGATCTCTCTAATGCGAAAGATGGCAGAATATACTCAATTGAAAAATTATCATTTAATGATGCTCCAAGTCGAGCTCGAAGAATATTAAAAAAAGATGATCTGATTTTTGGCCTTGTCAGACCTGCTAACAGATCATTTGCATATGTACATGTTGATGGTCTAACGGGTAGCACAGGCTTTGCCGTTATTAGAGCCCAAAAGACGATATATAAAAATTTCATTTATTACTTTGTGACCTATGATAAAAATATAGAAGAACTAGCGAGAATTGCTGATGGTGGAGCATATCCTGCTATAAAACCTGATGATATTTGTACATTACCTCTAATTATTCCATCAATAAATATAATTGAGAAATTTGATGAATTAACAAGCAATTTCAGAGAGATGATGAATAACTCATTAATTCAAAACGAATATCTCACCAACCTCCGAGGCACCTTGCTCCCGAAACTCATCTCCGGCGAGCTATCCCTGGAAGATCTTCCGGATCTCACCACCGATACAGAAGCCGCATAACGCATTTTGCCCCTGTAAAATCAGGGGCTTTCTGGTAAGGTTTTCTACTGATACGGGAATGCTTACCAGAAATTAGCCAGGGTTGGAGCGCGATATGAGTCTCTCTTTCAGTGAAGCAAAATTAGAACAAGCGATCATTGAACTGTTACAGGATCAGGGATATCAACACCTGATCGGCGATAATGTCCCACGTTCGAGCCTCGATCAGGTCATTATCGAAGACGATCTCCGTCATTATTTAGCGGCACGCTACCAGCCTGATGGCATTACTGAAGAAGAGATTCAGCGACTGATCAAACAGTTCACCACGCTTCCGGCCTCCGATCTTTATGAAAGCAACAAAACATTTTGTCGCTGGCTGGCAAATGGTTTTCTGTTCAAACGCGACGATCGGCAACAAAAAGATCTCTATATTGAATTGCTCGACACCCGGCATCTACCTGCCGCACTGCGCCAGATATTTGACGCCGAAGATGTCCCGTTGCAACAGGCGGCGGAACTCCCGCCTTCCTATATGAATCCGCCGCTTAACCGGATTAAGATTGTTAACCAGCTTAAAATCTCCGGCAAAGATAATCAGACTCGTATTCCTGACGGCATTCTCTATATCAATGGTCTGCCATTGGTCGTCTTTGAATTTAAAAGTGCGGTGCGCGAGCAGGAAGCCAGTATTGGCGATGCCTGGAAGCAGCTCTGTAAACGCTATCGCCGGGATATTCCGCAACTGTTTATCTACAACGCGCTCTGCATTATTAGCGATGGCGTAAATAACCGGATGGGCAACCTGTTTGCGCCCTATGAATACTTTTACTCATGGCGCAAAGTCACCGGTAATGAAAACCGTGAACAGGACGGAATTCCATCATTGCACTCAATGATTCAGGGGCTGTTTCATCCGGTACGTCTGCTGGATGTGATTAAAAACTTTATCTGCTTCCCGGATAAAGCCAAGCACGAAGTAAAAATTTGCTGCCGATATCCGCAGTACTATGCCGCCCGCAAACTCTATTACAGCATCAAGCAAGCGCGTAAACCTTTCGGTAGCGGTAAAGGCGGCACTTACTTTGGCGCAACGGGCTGTGGTAAAAGTTACACCATGCAATTTTTAACGCGTCTTTTGATGAAGAGCGTGGAGTTTGCCAGCCCGACCATTGTTTTGATCACCGACCGCACCGATCTGGACGATCAGCTTTCTGCGCAAATGTGCAACGCCAAAAATTACATTGGCGACGACACCATCGTTCCCGTTACCAGCCGTGAAGATTTGCGTAATCAACTGGCAGGACGCAATAGTGGCGGAGTCTTTCTGACAACGATCCATAAATTCACCGAAGACACCGAACTCCTTTCTGAACGCAACAATATCATTTGCATCTCGGACGAAGCACATCGTAGCCAGGTTAACCTCGACCAGAAAGTCATCGTTGATAAAGAAAGCGGAAAAGTGCGCAAAACGTATGGCTTTGCGAAATACCTGCACGATTCACTGCCAAACGCCACCTATGTTGGCTTTACCGGCACACCGATTGACGCGACGCTCGATGTCTTCGGTGAGGTGATCGACAGTTACACCATGACCGAATCCGTTCAGGATGAAATCACTGTACGCATCGTGTACGAAGGCCGTGCGGCTAAAGTGATCCTGGACTCCAGCAAACTGGAAGAAGTCGAAAAGTATTACGAAGAGTGCGCAAACGCAGGCACCAATGAGTGGCAAATCGACGAAAGCAAAAAAGCCACCGCCACCATGAATGCGGTTCTGGGTGATGAAGATCGGTTAAAAGCCCTCGCAGAAGATTTTGCCAAACATTATGAAAAACGCGTAGCCGAAGGTTCCACCGTAAAAGGCAAAGCCATGTTTGTTTGTGCCAGCCGTGAAATTGCCTGGGATTTCTACCGTCAGCTTAAAGCTATTCGCCCTGCCTGGTTTGAAGTGAAGCAAGCACCCGATGGCGTCGTCCTGACGGAACAGGAGCAGAAAGAGTTACCGCCTTCAGAAATGGTGAAGATGGTCATGACGCGCGGTAAAGATGACGACGAGGCGCTTTATGATTTACTGGGCACAAAAGAATATCGCAAAGAGCTGGATAAGCAGTTCAAAAACGCTAAATCGAATTTCAAAA
Organism: Escherichia sp. E.sYA108; assembly: GCF_011754335.1. Lineage (NCBI taxonomy): Bacteria > Pseudomonadati > Pseudomonadota > Gammaproteobacteria > Enterobacterales > Enterobacteriaceae > Escherichia > Escherichia sp. E.sYA108. The sequence goes on from NZ_JAAQVZ010000001.1 coordinate 4,344,326, forward strand.
TTGCCATTGTTGTTGATATGTGGCTGACCGGTTTCGACGTCCCGGAACTGGATACCATCTATATTGATAAACCCTTACAAAAACATAATCTTATCCAGACTATTTCTCGCGTTAACCGTAAACTGGAAGGCAAAAGTAAAGGGTTAGTGGTGGACTACATCGGCATTAAAAGTCAGATGAACCAGGCACTGGCAATGTATTCCCGCATTGATGCCACCAACTTTGAAGATATTCAGCAATCGGTAATAGAAGTTAAAAACCATCTCGATTTGTTGGGGCAAGTCTTTTACGAATTTGACAGTCGGGATTATTTTAGTGGTGAGCCACAAGCGCAATTATCCTGCCTCAACCGCGCGGCGGAATTTGTTCTGCGTACCCAGAAAGTTGAACGTCGTTTTATGGGACTGGTTAAACGCATGAAAGCCGCCTACGACGTCTGCTGCGGCAGCGAAGCATTATCACAGACAGAACGTGACTATATTCACTATTATCTTGCTGTTCGTTCAATTGTTTTCAAACTGACGAAAGGTGACGCACCGGATGTTACCCAGATGAATGCACGCGTTCGTGAAATGATTGCAGAAGCGTTAAAAGCTGATGGCGTAGAAGAAATTTATTTTCTTGGCGATAAAAAAGCGGAATCCATCGATATTTTTGACGAAGATTATCTGGCGCGAATTAACAAGATCAAACTTCCGGCAACGAAGATCCAGTTATTACAAAAATTACTGGAAAAAGCGATCAGCGACTTCAAGAAAGTGAACCAGTTGCAAGGGATTAACTTCACCCGCCGCTTCCAGGCGATTATAGATCGTTATAATGAGCGGCGAGAAGATGATGTACTCAACGGTGAAGAATTCGATACATTCAGTCAGGAAATGACCGATATTATCTATGATATTAAAACCGAAATGGGCACCTGGGCCGATTTAGGCATTGATATTGAAGAAAAAGCCTTTTTCGACATTCTTGCTCATATGCGCGATAAATATCAGTTCACCTATGACGATGAAAAAATGCTGTCACTGGCAAAAGAGATGAAAAGCGTGGTTGACAACACATCTAAATATCCTGACTGGAGTAAACGCGATGATATTAAAGCGAAACTGAAAGTTGAACTTATTCTGCTTCTACACAAGCATAAGTTCCCGCCAGTAGCGAATGATGATGTTTATATGGGTGTGCTGGCACAGGCAGAGAATTTTAAAGAACACCATATGAGTTCTTTAAATTAATTATGAAGGCCGGATACACTTTGTTATCCGGCCATTCTGAATTAACGTTAATTTCCCTTCCAGATCTTTCCAGTAATGCTTTTATTATTTTCTATTTTTAGCTGGACTTTTCCCATATTTACTGATGATATATCCAGGTATTTAGCGCGATGCGGATGTGTTGGCGCACACCCGCACCGCTCATCACAATCACTATTTATAGGGAATAGCAGTTATGACTGACACGCATTCTATTGCACTACCGTTTGAAGCAGAAGTCTCCCCGGCAAATAACCGTCAATTAACCGTGAGTTATGCGAGCCGCTACCCGGATTACAGCCGTATTCCCGCCATCACCCTGAAAGGTCAGTGGCTGGAAACCGCCGGTTTTGCCACCGGCACGGCGGTAGATGTCAAAGTGATGGAAGGCTGTATTGTCCTCACCGCCCAACCACCCGCCATCGAAGAGAGCGAACTGATGCAGTCACTGCGCCAGGTGTGCAAACTGTCGGTGCGTAAACAAAGGCAGGTGCAGGAGTTTATTGGGGTGATTAGTAGCAAAACGCCACGCTAAGTTTCTCTCCCCTTCCCCACACGGGAAGGGGAATTTTCCCCCTCACTCCACATCCTCCCTGCGTAACCCAATATCCCTCAACCGCTCATCACTCATCTGCTGTAACACTCGTCGGGTCTGCATTTGCCGCCGCCAACGCCTCACCGCCTGCCAGAGTTGCACAAGTCTGATAAACGGCGTTTTGGCTTTGTTTTCGTAAAATTCCATCTGCTGCCTCCTCATCTTTCAGAGGCTTCATCATCCGTCTTCTGGCAGTTCACAATACAGATGCAAATATTAGTTTTATTTAACATACAGACAGATTAAAACAGCATCTGCATCCGGTTTTTTAGCCTCATCTGTACCGGTTTTTCTCTCTGTATGGTCCAAATAAGGAATACAGCATGACGCGTTATCAACATCTGGCGACTCTACTTGCCGAGCGGATTGAGCAGGGGCTGTATCGTCACGGGGAGAAATTGCCGTCGGTGCGCAGCTTAAGTCAGGAGCACGGCGTCAGCATCAGCACCGTGCAGCAGGCGTACCAGACGCTGGAAACGATGAAGCTCATCACTCCGCAGCCGCGTTCGGGGTATTTTGTCGCACAACGTAAAGCCCAGCCGCCAGTGCCGCCGATGACGCGTCCGGTGCAGCGCCCGGTGGAAATTACCCAGTGGGATCAGGTACTGGATATGCTGGAGGCGCATAGCGACAGTTCCATTGTTCCGTTAAGCAAAAGCACGCCGGATGTCGAAACGCCCAGCCTGAAACCGCTGTGGCGGGAGCTAAGCCGGGTGGTGCAGCATAATCTGCAAACCGTTCTCGGTTATGACTTGTTAGCCGGTCAGCGAGTGTTGCGAGAGCAGATTGCCCGCCTGATGCTCGACAGCGGCTCGGTAGTCACCGCCGATGACATCATCATTACCAGCGGCTGCCATAACTCGATGTCGCTGGCGTTAATGGCGGTGTGTAAACCGGGCGATATTGTCGCGGTCGAATCCCCCTGTTATTACGGTTCGATGCAGATGCTGCGTGGCATGGGCGTGAAAGTGATTGAAATCCCAACCGATCCAGAAACAGGCATCAGCGTTGAAGCGCTGGAACTGGCGCTGGAGCAGTGGCCGATTAAAGGCATCATTCTGGTGCCAAACTGTAATAATCCGCTGGGATTTATTATGCCGGACGCGCGCAAACGGGCCGTTCTCTCTCTCGCTCAGCGTCATGATATTGTGATTTTTGAAGATGATGTCTACGGTGAACTGGCAACGGAGTATCCGCGCCCGCGGACCATTCATTCCTGGGATATCGACGGGCGAGTGCTGCTGTGCGGCTCGTTCAGTAAAAGTATTGCACCTGGCCTGCGCGTGGGCTGGGTCGCACCGGGGCGCTATCACGATAAACTGCTGCATATGAAATATGCCATCAGCAGCTTTAATGTGCCGTCCACGCAAATGGCGGCGGCAACGTTTGTGCTGGAAGGTCACTATCATCGCCATATCCGGCGGATGCGGCAGATCTATCAGCGCAATCTGGCACTTTATACCTGCTGGATACGGGAATATTTTCCCTGCGAAATCTGTATTACGCGCCCGAAAGGCGGATTTTTACTGTGGATAGAATTGCCTGAACAGGTCGATATGGTCTGCGTCGCGCGGCAGCTGTGCCGCATGAAAATCCAGGTGGCGGCAGGCTCGATTTTCTCGGCTTCCGGCAAATACCGTAATTGTCTGCGCACCAACTGCGCTTTGCCGCTCAGCGAAACCTATCGCGAAGCACTGAAGCAAATTGGCGAGGCCGTGTATCGGGCAATGGAATAAATTCGACATAGTGGCGAAGCGCCTGATTTACTCTCACGAATAGAGTGTGACTCGTTTTATCTTTGCAGGGTAATCGCCACGTTCCAGCATGGCTTAGGCAAAGTGCGCTTTGTTCATACCGGATGCGATGTGAACGCCTTACCAGGTCTACAAAATCTTTAAAGTTAAATATATTTAATGGGTTATGTAGACCTGATAAGCGTAGCGCATCAGGCTGCTTTGCGTTTGTCATCAGTCTCTGATTAGTACTCGATCCATGGATCGCGCTTGCTTTCAGGCAAGGGCTGATCTAATGCCTGCATTTGCTCTGCCGAAAGTCCGGTATATCGTTGTATCCATTCAGGATCCGCCCCATTCTGCAACAACAATCGGAGGAGGCTCTTTTCCCCTTCTTCTTTCCCTTCTTTCCTCCCCCTCTCCCTTCCCAACAGCCATCCATCATTATGAATTCGCTCTGCAATCGTCATTATTCGCTCCCTGTGTTGTGGCATTCGACGGATAAGTTCGCTGATAAACTCATTAAAACGCGCTTCATCGCCAGTCAGTAAAATGTAATTTAACAGCGCGGTTATCTGGCTGTCATTAGCGCACCCTGTAACCAGTAATACTGCCAGTTGATCAATAAGCCCCATTAGATCGCGCTGGCGAATATGCTTTTGGATCAACTCCAGCAGGGCGACTCTGCGATGCTGCACAATCTCGTCGTCTGGCACGACAGTGACATCCACCAGCGGGAACGCTGCGGTATAAAGCTTCCGTGCGGTAGCCGGGTCGGCAAATTCATCCAGCCAGCACAAAGACCAGGGGTAAGGACTACGGCTACCGTGATAAAACAGCATCGGGATGACCAGCGGTAGCGGCCGGCGTTTATCATGCTCGATATGGCGCTGCATCACCGCCATGGAATATCGCATCAGGCGAAAGGCCATATGGATATCCTCGCGGCTCTGATGTTCAATCACCACATAAATATAGCCATCTCCTTCGCGGGTCTTTACCGACCACAGAATATCGGAATGTAGCGCCCGCAATTTTTCATCGACAAAGCTGGCGTATTCCAGTTTTAAGCTGTCGAGATCGCACAGTTCACGTAAATCTTTGGGTAAGTGGATCTCCATAAAATCCCGCGCGGTGTCAGGGTGGGTGAGAAAAGATTTAAATAATGCGTCATGCGGCGTGCTGGTCGTGAAGTTTGTCATGGCGATCCGTCACCTGTAGATAAGATGGCCCGACTGTAGCGACTAACAAAACCATTCTCACCCGGCAATTTCTCGTTCCCCGAGGTGCTTTCCAGGCTATTTTTGTTCCTCTGCAAACGATACATTTTTCCGGAAACAGGCTCGCATTTTACATTTCCTGTACCCGGCAGATATTCCCCTTTCCACCGCACTCTTTTGATTAACCGCAAATTTTAATTACACTTAAGGTGTATATTTTCTATGCAACCCATCAATTCAAGAGGTGTAATGTGCTGATGACTATTTGTAATCGTTATACATTCTGACCTGGAGTCAGAAGGTATTTCTCTGTCTGTATGTTCACAGGCAGTGTGGTTGATTACATGAAATTCAGTACATTTGCCCGTCTCGCCTGCCTTTCGTCATTACCGACGGTATTGAATTTCGTTTTCCCCATTGGGATTCTCCGGACAAGGAGTTGTTTGTTATGCCACGTTTTTTTGCCCGCCATGCCGCCACGCTGTTTTTCCCGATGGCGTTGATTTTGTATGACTTTGCTGCGTATCTGTCGACGGACCTGATCCAGCCAGGGATCATTAATGTGGTCCGTGATTTTAATGCCGATGTCAGTCTGGCCCCGGCTGCCGTCAGTCTCTATCTCGCTGGAGGCATGGCATTGCAGTGGCTGCTGGGGCCGCTTTCCGACAGGATTGGCCGCAGGCCGGTGCTGATTACCGGGGCGTTAATTTTTACCCTTGCCTGCGCCGCGACAATGTTCACCACGTCAATGACACAATTTCTTATCGCGCGTGCAATTCAGGGCACCAGTATCTGTTTTATTGCCACCGTTGGTTATGTCACGGTGCAGGAGGCGTTCGGACAGACAAAAGGGATCAAGTTGATGGCGATTATCACCTCCATCGTACTGATTGCGCCGATTATTGGCCCGCTTTCCGGCGCAGCTCTGATGCACTTTGTGCACTGGAAAGTCCTTTTTGCCATCATTGCGGTTATGGGTTTTATCTCATTTGTCGGCTTGCTGCTGGCGATGCCAGAGACGGTGAAGCGCGGCGCGGTTCCGTTTAGCGCCAAAAGCGTCTTGCGCGATTTTCGCAATGTCTTTTGCAACCGGCTGTTCCTCTTTGGCGCGGCAACCATCGCCCTCAGCTATATCCCAATGATGAGCTGGGTGGCTGTCTCGCCGGTGATCCTGATCGATGCGGGCGGCTTAACAACTTCGCAGTTCGCCTGGACGCAGGTTCCGGTATTCGGCGCGGTGATTGTCGCCAACACCATCGTGGCGCGATTTATCAAAGATCCGACCGAACCGCGGTTTATCTGGCGTGCCGTGCCCATTCAACTGGCCGGCCTCGCACTGTTGATTGTCGGCAATTTGCTGTCGCCACACGTCTGGCAGTGGTCGGTGCTCGGCACCAGTCTGTATGCTTTCGGGATTGGTTTAATCTTCCCGACCTTATTCCGCTTTACGCTGTTTTCCAATAACTTACCGAAAGGGACCGTCTCCGCATCACTGAATATGGTGATCCTGATGGTGATGTCTGTCTCGGTCGAAATCGGCCGCTGGCTGTGGTTTAACGGCGGTCGCTTGCCGTTTCATCTGTTAGCCGTCGTAGCGGGCGTTATCGTCGTTTTCACCCTGGCGGGATTGCTCAATCGCGTGCGCCAGCATCAGGCTGCCGAGCTGGCGGAGGAGCGGTGATTTTTGCGCGATCCTGCCGTCAGGCTCTATTCTTAACGTTATGAATAAACTCATTGAACTCAGACGCGCCAAAATGTTGGCGCTCTCTTTACTGCTTATCGCCGCTGCTACCTTTGTCGTTACGCTGTTTTTGCCACCCAATTTTTGGGTGAGCGGCGTGAAGGCGATTGCTGAAGCGGCGATGGTCGGCGCGCTGGCGGACTGGTTTGCGGTGGTGGCGCTGTTTCGCCGCGTGCCGATTCCGATCATTTCTCGTCATACGGCGATTATCCCGCGTAATAAAGACCGGATTGGCGAAAATCTCGGTCAGTTCGTGCAGGAAAAATTTCTCGATACCCAATCGCTGGTGGCATTGATTCGACGTCACGAACCGGCGTTGTTGATTGGCAACTGGTTTAGTCAGCCAGAAAACGCCCGCCGCGTTGGTCAGCATCTGTTGCAGATCATGAGTGGTTTTCTTGAACTGACCGATGATGCGCGTATTCAGCGCCTGCTTAAGCGCGCAGTCCATCGGGCGATTGATAAGGTCGATCTTTCCGGCACCAGTGCGTTGATGCTGGAGAGTATGACCAAAAACGATCGTCATCAGGTGCTGCTGGATACGCTGATCGCACAGTTGATCGCCCTTCTCCAGCGCGATAAATCGCGCAAGTTTATCGCCCAGCAGATTGTTCGCTGGCTGGAGAGTGAGCATCCACTGAAAGCCAAAATTTTGCCCACTGAATGGCTGGGCGAACATAGCGCGGAGTTGGTTTCTGACGCGGTGAATTCTTTGCTTGATGATATTAGTCGCGATCGTGCGCATCAGATCCGCCATGCGTTTGATCGCGCCACCTTTGCCCTGATCGACAAGCTGAAAAACGATCCTGAAATGGCAGCGCGAACCGATGCCGTAAAAAGCTATCTGAAAGAAGATGAAGCTTTTAACCGCTATCTCAGTGAATTGTGGGGGGATTTACGGGAATGGCTGAAAGCGGATATCAACAGTGAAGATTCTCGTGTGAAAGAACGCATCGCACGAGCGGGTCAATGGTTTGGCGAAACGTTAATTGCCGATGATGCCTTGCGGGCGTCGTTAAATGGTCATCTTGAACAAGCCGCGCACCACGTCGCGCCTGAGTTTTCCGCATTCCTGACGCGCCACATCAGCGATACGGTAAAAAGCTGGGATGCGCGGGATATGTCGCGGCAAATAGAATTAAATATCGGCAAAGATCTGCAGTTTATTCGTGTTAACGGTACGCTGGTTGGCGGATGTATTGGGCTGATTTTGTATTTGCTGTCGCAGCTCCCGGCTTTGTTCCCCCTCGGCAATTTTTAGAAATCCATGAAAAACTAAGTGGCTAACCGCGAGAGAGATCAAATAAACCGCACTAAAAGAATGGTAATAATGTGGCTTCTTTTCATTATCTCCCGTGGTACGGGGAAGGAAAATCATGTCACTTGTCACCGATCTACCCGCCATTTTCGATCAGTTCTCTGAAGCTCGCCAGAAAGGCTTTCTCACCGTCATGGATCTCAAGGAGCGCGGCATTCCGCTGGTTGGTACCTACTGTACTTTTATGCCGCAAGAGATCCCAATGGCAGCCGGTGCGGTTGTGGTTTCACTCTGTTCCACCTCTGATGAAACCATTGAAGAAGCGGAAAAAGACCTGCCGCGCAATCTCTGCCCGCTGATTAAAAGCAGCTACGGCTTCGGCAAAACCGATAAATGCCCCTACTTCTACTTTTCTGATCTGGTGGTCGGTGAAACCACCTGCGACGGCAAAAAGAAAATGTATGAATACATGGCGGAATTTAAGCCCGTTCATGTGATGCAACTGCCAAACAGCGTTAAGGACGATGCCTCACGCGCGTTATGGAAAGCCGAGATGCTGCGCTTGCATAAAACGGTAGAAGAACGTTTTGGGCACGAGATTAGCGAAGATGCTCTACGCGATGCCATTGTGCTGAAAAACCGCGAACGTCGCGCACTGGCCAACTTTTATCATTTGGGGCAGTTAAATCCTCCGGCGCTTAGCGGCAGCGACATTCTGAAAGTAGTCTACGGCGCAACCTTCCGGTTCGATAAAGAGGCGTTGATCAATGAACTGGATGCAATGACCGCCCGCGTTCGTCAGCAGTGGGAAGAAGGCCAGCGACTGGACCCGCGTCCGCGCATTTTAATCACCGGCTGCCCAATTGGCGGCGCAGCAGAGAAAGTGGTGCGCGCAATTGAAGAGAATGGCGGCTGGGTTGTCGGTTATGAAAACTGCACCGGGGCGAAAGCGACCGAGCAATGCGTGGCAGAAACGGGCGATGTCTACGACGCGCTGGCGGATAAATATCTGGCGATTGGCTGCTCCTGTGTTTCGCCGAACGATCAGCGCCTGCAAATGCTCAGCCAGATGGTTGAAGAATATCAGGTCGATGGCGTAGTTGATGTGATTTTGCAGGCGTGCCATACCTACGCGGTGGAATCGCTGGCGATTAAACGTCATGTGCGTCATCAGCACAACATTCCTTATATCGCTATTGAAACAGACTACTCCACCTCAGATATCGGGCAGCTCAGCACCCGTGTCGCGGCCTTTATTGAGATGCTGTAAGGAGTGGCAGTGGCATATTCGATTGGCATTGATTCCGGCTCAACCGCCACCAAAGGGATCTTACTGGCAGACGGCGTGATTACGCGCCGTTTCCTCGTTCCAACACCCTTTCGCCCGGCAACAGCAATTACTGAAGCCTGGGAAACTCTGCGCGAAGGGTTAGAAACAACGCCGTTTCTGACGCTCACCGGCTACGGACGGCAACTGGTGGATTTTGCCGATAAACAGGTGACGGAAATCTCCTGTCACGGGCTGGGCGCACGGTTTCTTGCGCCAGCAACGCGCGCAGTAATCGACATCGGTGGTCAGGACAGCAAAGTGATTCAGCTTGATGATGACGGTAACCTGTGCGATTTCCTGATGAATGACAAATGCGCGGCGGGCACCGGGCGTTTCCTGGAGGTGATCTCGCGCACGCTTGGCACCAGCGTCGAGCAACTCGACAGCATTACCGAAAATGTCATACCGCACGCCATCACGAGTATGTGCACAGTGTTTGCTGAATCAGAAGTGATCAGCCTGCGCTCTGCGGGCGTAGCGCCAGAAGCGATTCTCGCCGGAGTGATTAACGCGATGGCGCGGCGGAGCGCCAATTTCATTGCTCGTCTCTCCTGTGAAGCGCCGATTCTGTTTACTGGTGGCGTTAGCCACTGTCAAAGGTTTACCCACATGCTGGAAAGCCATCTGGGAATGCCGGTACAAACTCACCCTGATGCGCAATTCGCTGGTGCAATTGGCGCGGCGGTGATCGGTCAGCGGCAGAGAAAACGCGCATGAAAGAGTATCTGTTTTTATTTCACTCCACGGTCGGCGTCATACAAACCCGCAAGGCGTTGCAGGCAGCGGGCATGACTTTTCGCGTCAGCGATATTCCCCGTGATTTACGCGGCGGCTGCGGGTTATGCATTTGGCTGACCTGTCCGCCTGGCGAGGAAATTCAATGGGTGATCCCTGGGCATACGGAATCAGTTTATTGTCAGCAGGATGGTGGCTGGCGCTGCATTGCACATTACGGGATTTCTCCGCGTTAAGGATTCATTAAGATCGCTACGTATACTTCTCGATATCTTATTGATTTGCCTTAAAGGGATTACCGTGACAAAAAGTATTTCGTTAAGTAAACGCATCTTCGTTATTGTGATTCTTTTTGTCATTGTGGCAGTGTGTACTTTCTTCGTGCAATCTTGCGCCCGTAAAAGCAATCATGCAGCATCATTTCAGAATTACCACGCCACCATTGACGGCAAAGAAATTGCAGGCATAACGAATAATATCTCTTCGCTGACCTGGTCGGCACAAAGCAATACTCTTTTTAGCACTATCAACAAACCTGCCGCCATTGTTGAAATGACCACCAATGGCGATTTGATCCGCACAATTCCTCTGGATTTTGTTAAGGATCTCGAGACGATCGAATACATTGGCGATAATCAGTTTGTCATTAGCGATGAGCGCGATTATGCCATTTATGTGATTTCACTGACCCCAAACTCGGAAGTAAAAATCCTCAAAAAAATAAAAATCCCGCTGCAGGAATCCCCAACCAATTGCGGTTTTGAAGGATTGGCCTATTCTCGCCAGGATCACACTTTCTGGTTTTTTAAAGAGAAAAACCCGATTGAGGTCTACAAAGTTAACGGGCTGTTAAGTAGCAATGAATTGCACATCAGCAAAGACAAGGCACTACAACGGCAATTTACTTTAGATGATGTGTCCGGCGCAGAATTTAACCAACAAAAAAATACGCTTCTGGTGCTGTCTCATGAATCTCGCGCACTCCAGGAAGTAACGCTGGCTGGCGAGGTTATAGGTGAAATGTCACTAACCAAAGGCAGTAGAGGTTTGTCGCATAACATCAAACAGGCCGAAGGGGTTGCGATGGATGCCTCAGGTAATATTTATATCGTTAGCGAACCAAATCGTTTTTATCGCTTTACCCCTCAATCATCGCATTAACAGGCTGGCATGTTTCACCTTTTTGTTATTAACTTGTTAACAACAAAAATGACAAACAAGGTTAAACATGCCTTCGCCCTCGCATCCCGTAGAACGCTTTTCTTTCAGCACCGCGCTTTTCGGGATGCTGGTTCTGACCTTAGGTATGGGTTTAGGCCGCTTCCTTTATACGCCTATGTTGCCCGTCATGATGGCGGAAGGATCGTTTTCATTTAGCCAGCTCTCGTGGATTGCCAGCGGCAACTATGCGGGGTATCTGGCTGGCAGTCTGCTATTTTCGTTTGGCGCATTTCACCAGCTATCGCGCCTGCGCCCATTTCTGTTGGCTTCTGCCCTGGCGAGCGGGTTGTTGATCCTCGCAATGGCATGGTTGCTGCCATTTATTCTGGTGTTATTGATTCGCGTCCTGGCGGGTGTCGCCAGCGCCGGTATGCTGATTTTTGGTTCGATGCTGATTATGCAGCACACGCGCCATCCTTTTGTGCTGGCAGCTTTGTTTTCTGGCGTTGGCATTGGCATCGCACTGGGCAATGAATATGTTCTGGCAGGCCTGCATTTTGACCTCTCCTCGCAAACGTTATGGCAAGGCGCCGGGGCGCTTTCTGGCATGATGCTGATTGCACTTACGCTTTTAATGCCCTCGAAAAAACACGCCATCACACCAATGCCATTGGCAAAAACGGAGCAACAGATAATGAGCTGGTGGTTACTGGCTATTCTGTACGGCCTGGCGGGATTTGGTTATATCATCGTCGCGACTTACCTGCCGCTCATGGCGAAAGATGCAGGCTCACCATTGTTAACCGCCCATCTCTGGACGTTAGTCGGCTTATCAATTGTGCCTGGTTGCTTTGGCTGGCTATGGGCAGCAAAACGTTGGGGGGCTTTGCCCTGCCTGACGGCGAATTTGCTGGTGCAGGCTATCTGTGTGCTGCTTACTCTCGCCAGCGACTCGCCTCTCTTGCTTATCATCAGCAGTCTTGGTTTTGGCGGTACCTTTATGGGCACGACATCTCTGGTGATGACTATCGCCCGCCAACTGAGCGTACCGGGAAATCTCAATCTTTTAGGCTTTGTGACGCTCATTTACGGCATTGGACAAATCCTCGGCCCGGCGCTGACCAGTATGCTCGGCAATGGAACATCGGCGCTTGCCGGCGCCACTCTCTGCGGCGCGGCGGCGTTGTTTATTGCTGCGCTTATCAGCACAGTACAATTATTTAAGCTGCAAGTGGTCACTTCATGAGGAGTGTTTCCCTTACCACTCAAGAAATTCGACCGCAACCGTTGATGTCAGCCAGACCCCGTTTTCCGCTTGCCAGAAAGGGAGGCCTCGTTTCGCCATTTCCTGTGCTTTGACGGTTAAAATAACCGGCGATCCGTGTCTTGCTCCCACTTTGCGTGCCGTTGCTTCATCAGCAGAGAGATGTACGTAGTGACGCTCACCTGCAATCAGCCCCTGTTTTTTTATCTCGTCAAGGAAACGGCTTGCCGTACCGTGGTAGAGAAACTGTGGCGGTGTTTTTTCGGCAAAGGAAATAGCGACCTGCGAAGTCGAATGCCCCTGAACCGCGCGGATGCACCTACCATCACTGGAATAACTAAAACGCTTTTTATCGCTGGTGGCAACCACGGTATCCAGCAATGCACGGGTTAACCGCTTGCCCGCTTTTTGGGCACAAAGTATGAGCTTATCGATATCCGCCCATCCTTCACGGTCCAGTACGATACCAATCGCCTCCGGTTTGTGTCGGAGGACAAAACTTAAAAACTTGCTCGTATCCGCCAGCTCTTTTTCGTTGTACTTTGCCATCGCGTTTTCGTCCCTGGATTATCTGTTTTTTATTTACTATGTCATTGTCACTGGGTTTATGAATTTTCTGCAACTCAATCCTGCGTAGAACCTTTTCCACACAGCGTAATTTTACCGCTATGCAAAAAACGCATAGTCAGAAACATACTTGCATTTTCCCCATACCCACATGGCTGATAAGGTTTTTCAGCTCCAGGAATTTTCCTGGCTCAAGCAACACACAAACACAAAAAAACAATGGGGATTGTTATGACACAACAAGGGGATGCTGTAGCCGGGGAGCTGGCGACAGAAAAAGTGGGCATTAAAGGGTATCTGGCTTTTTTTCTCACCATAATCTTTTTTTCCGGTGTTTTTTCCGGGACAGACAGTTGGTGGCGCGTTTTTGATTTTTCCGTTCTGAACGGATCGTTTGGGCAACTGCCTGGTGCGAACGGAGCCACCACCTCGTTTCGCGGCGCGGGTGGCGCGGGGGCTAAAGATGGCTTTCTCTTTGCGCTGGAGCTGGCACCGTCAGTCATTCTCTCTCTGGGGATTATTTCAATTACCGATGGTCTTGGCGGATTACGCGCCGCGCAGCAGTTAATGACGCCAGTGCTAAAACCGTTGTTGGGCATTCCAGGGATCTGCTCGCTGGCGCTGATCGCTAACCTGCAAAACACCGATGCCGCCGCAGGTATGACCAAAGAGCTGGCGCAGGAAGGTGAAATTACCGAACGCGATAAAGTGATTTTCGCCGCATATCAAACCAGCGGTAGCGCCATTATCACCAACTACTTCTCTTCCGGCGTCGCGGTGTTTGCCTTTCTGGGCACGTCCGTAATCGTACCTTTAGCAGTCATCCTGGTGTTTAAATTTGTCGGAGCCAACATTTTGCGCGTCTGGCTTAACTTCGAAGAACGTCGCAACCCAACGCAAGGAGCGCAAGCATGACAACTCAGGTCCGCAAAAACGTCATGGATATGTTTATCGATGGTGCGCGCCGTGGCTTTACTATCGCCACGACCAACCTGCTGCCAAACGTGGTGATGGCGTTTGTCATCATTCAGGCGCTGAAAATTACCGGCCTGCTCGACTGGGTGGGGCATATCTGTGAACCCGTAATGGCGCTGTGGGGATTACCCGGTGAAGCGGCAACCGTCCTTTTAGCCGCATTAATGAGTATGGGTGGCGCAGTCGGTGTTGCCGCCAGTCTGGCAACCGCTGGCGCATTAACCGGTCACGATGTCACCGTTTTACTGCCCGCGATGTATTTAATGGGCAACCCGGTGCAAAATGTCGGTCGCTGCCTGGGGACAGCCGAAGTGAATGCCAAATATTACCCGCATATCATTACGGTCTGCGTGATTAACGCATTGCTGTCGATCTGGGTTATGCAGCTTATTGTTTAACAAGGAGTTACCATGATTGATTATACCGCAGCCGGTTTTACCCTGCTGCAGGGAGCGCATTTGTATGCGCCGGAAGATCGGGGAATTTGCGATGTCCTCGTCGCTAACGGCAAAATTATCGCCGTTGCCAGTAATATCCCTTCTGACATTGTACCGGACTGCACGGTTGTCGATCTCAGCGGGCAGATCCTCTGCCCAGGTTTTATTGATCAACACGTCCATTTGATTGGCGGTGGCGGCGAAGCAGGTCCCACGACGCGCACGCCGGAAGTGGCGTTAAGTCGTCTGACGGAAGCAGGCGTCACGTCAGTGGTTGGTCTGCTGGGCACCGACTCTATCTCTCGCCACCCGGAATCCCTGCTCGCCAAGACCCGTGCGCTCAATGAAGAAGGCATCAGCGCCTGGATGCTGACCGGCGCTTATCATGTCCCTTCCCGCACTATTACGGGTTCCGTGGAAAAAGACGTGGCGATTATCGATCGCGTGATTGGCGTGAAATGCGCCATCTCTGATCACCGTTCTGCCGCACCGGACGTTTATCACCTGGCTAATATGGCGGCGGAATCCCGCGTTGGCGGTTTGCTCGGCGGTAAACCTGGCGTCACCGTGTTCCACATGGGCGACAGCAAAAAGGCGTTACAGCCTGTCTATGACCTGCTGGAAAACTGCGATGTGCCGATTAGCAAGTTGCTGCCGACCCACGTTAACCGCAACGTTCCGTTGTTTGAGCAGGCGCTGGAGTTCGCGCGCAAAGGCGGCACCATCGATATCACCAGCAGCATTGACGAACCAGTCGCCCCTGCCGAAGGTATTGCCCGCGCCGTTCAGGCGGGTATTCCGCTGGCACGCGTCACCCTCAGCTCCGACGGCAACGGTAGCCAGCCGTTCTTCGATGACGAAGGGAATTTAACCCATATCGGTGTTGCCGGTTTTGAAACGTTGCTGGAAACCGTGCAGGTGCTGGTCAAAGATTATGATTTCAGTATCAGCGATGCCCTGCGCCCGCTCACCAGTAGCGTAGCCGGTTTCCTTAACCTGAGCGGGAAAGGCGAAATTCTGCCAGGCAATGACGCAGACTTACTGGTCATGACGCCAGAATTACGCATTGAGCAGGTATACGCTCGCGGCAAGCTGATGGTCAAAGACGGCAAAGCCTGCGTGAAAGGAACGTTTGAAACGGCATAAACGGTTGTCAGCCGCCCGAATGGACGTAGAATGCCCGCAAGGGCGGCTGACAGAGTAAAACGTAATGGATGACTGTGGTGCGGTTTTGCATAATATTGAAACTAAATGGCTTTATGATTTTCTGACCCTGGAAAAATGCCGCAATTTTTCCCAGGCAGCAGTCAGTCGCAACGTCTCGCAACCGGCATTCAGCCGCCGCATCCGTGCGCTGGAACAGGCGATTGGCGTTGAATTGTTTAACCGCCAGGTGACGCCGCTGCAACTCTCGGAACAAGGTAAAATATTCCATTCGCAGATCCGCCATCTGTTGCAACAGTTAGAGAGCAACCTTGCAGAACTCCGTGGTGGCAGCGATTACGCGCAACGCAAAATTAAAATAGCCGCTGCACACTCTCTTTCCCTCGGGCTGTTACCGTCCATTATCAGCCAGATGCCGCCGCTCTTTACCTGGGCAATTGAAGCTATTGATGTCGATGAAGCGGTCGATAAACTGCGTGAAGGGCAAAGTGACTGTATTTTTTCCTTTCACGACGAAGATTTGCTGGAAGCGCCGTTTGACCACATTCGCTTATTTGAATCTCAATTGTTCCCCGTTTGCGCCAGTGACGAACACGGAGAAGCACTTTTTAACCTCGCGCAGCCACACTTTCCGTTACTGAATTACAGCCGCAACTCCTACATGGGGCGATTGATTAATCGCACCCTGACGCGCCACAGTGAGTTAAGTTTCAGCACCTTTTTTGTCTCTTCGATGAGCGAGCTTTTAAAGCAGGTTGCCCTCGACGGCTGTGGGATTGCCTGGCTACCGGAATACGCCATCCAACAAGAAATTCGCAGCGGGCAGCTCGTTGTACTGAATCGGGACGAACTGGTGATCCCGATTCAGGCCTATGCATACCGGATGAATACCCGCATGAATCCAGTTGCCGAACGCTTCTGGCGTGAACTGCGCGAGCTGGAGATTGTGCTTAGCTGACATTCTCCAGCGTCGCACTGCGCCAACCGCCATTATCCCAGACCAGATCAAACGTTAGCGATTCATCGTCGTGATACAGCATTATCTCAAGGCTGATCGCCAGAGTGTGGCAGTACGCTTCTTTCAAATTAACCTGCAACGCCGCAATCCGTGGCTCATGAAATAACAGTGCAGAACGCAGCTGACGGCAATACCAGCTCTGGAGATGTTTGTCGCTCGGGTTATGCACTTGCCACTCGGGCATGCCTGAAACAAGTAATGACGGTAATGCCGAATGAGGAGAATTAAAAAGAGTGAGGAGATCGCTGCATACTGATTTACGCAGCGGTGACGTTTTATTGCCTGAAATTTCAGGTAAAACAGCCTGAAGTGATTGGCGCATCATTTTGCGCACTCCTGACGTTTAGCAACATATGCGGCTTGCCCTGAACACCGGGCACCACTGTATTGATGCTCATTTTCCATAGCCATTCCCTTTTGTTCATTACATCCATGTCAGTCTGAGACAGGCCTGAATCCTGTCAGCAAAGTATAAAACCTTACTTGCCTATGAATATCTACTGACTTTTCAGGAAAAAAGTCATGATTTGATAAAAATCATCAAACTCAAAAAAAAACCGCTAGTATATTCTGAATATTCCGAATAGTTACGTAGATGAAAATACTTGTCACCACCGCTACTTAATTCCGGTGGGAAATTATTTATTTCCGCATAATCAGCTATGTATTATTTAAAACAATTAGTTTGTAAATAATATAAATTGATAACATATCAAATACATCAAAAATACCATTCACAGGCATTATTAATATAGACATCAATATAGCAACATCAAATTCCAATTAGTAATAAGATATGCTTTTAAATTGCATGCAAATAATTTTAAATGAGCGTTTTTTGATACTTTAGAGTGTTTCCCACCATTTAATATCACTGTGTAGAGTTGATATCACTACAACAGAAACATGCATGTCATTTGTTTACTTCTCTTTTTACTACAGAAAAATTTATCTATTTTTCTAAGCATCAGTGAAATACTCATAAAGGTAACTATTATGTCTATGCCATTAAGCAATGCCCTTCAGAGTTAAATTATTACAGATAATCACTTCCTTCATCATCCAAAAGTCGACAGTGAGTTAACACGTAAACATGAACGTGCACGCATGGATACGGAAAATATCTATCTTCCGCCTCTTGCTCGTGGCAATAACCATAATTACGATGGAAAAAGCGTTGTCGAAATTAGAAAACTTGATATTAGTAAAGAGTCCTGGCCATTTAATTATGTGACAGAAACATGCAGAGAATTCAATGGTATTACAACAACAGGACGTATGCTCTATCGAAACTTGAAAATCACCTCAGCTTTAGACGAAATATATGGTGGTATATGTAAAAAGGCGCATGCTGCCACAGAGTTAGCAAAAGGATTACGGCTAAATTTATTTATGAAAGGCCCTTTCGATCCTGTTGAGGACTATACAGTTCATGAAATAACATTAGGCCCTGGTTGCAATGTTCCTGGTTATGCCGGAACCACGATAGGATATATTTCAACCCTTCCAGCTTCTCAGGCAAAAAGATGGACCAATGAGCAGCCAAGGATTGATATCTATATTGATCAGATAATGACGGTAACAGGGGTAGCAAATTCTTCCGGATTCGCCCTTGCCGCATTACTTAATGCTAATATTGAGTTGGGTAATGACCCAATAATTGGTATAGAAGCCTATCCCGGGTGATGAAAATGCACCACTCAAACGTATGACTCTGCAACCGTCATCTCTTCCAGAACTGTTTGAATTAAAAAATGGTGAATGGAATTATATTGGTAAATAACTACCAGGAAGAATGAGTACTAACATTCAGGTTATACAGATAGCTAAACAATCCCCTGCAATTTACAAAGTAATACTCATTGCGACTTCTTAATTTAAGAAAGCGCAAGGAACGTTTACCCTTGCGCTTATTATAATAAGTCAGGCGTCGACTTTATCCAGCGGCCATGAATCAAACAGATAGCCATCAAAATAAATATCGTCAACGTTCGAGAATTCCAGCAGACGTTGCTTAACGTTTTCCAGATGCTGCCACATTGCCAGCTTCGCCGCTCGGGCATCTTTTTTGATTAACGCGGCGAGGATCTGTTTGTGATCGCCCAACCACTCTTTGCGATACAGGCTGTCATCCAGATGGCTGTGCAACTGGATCCACATTGGATTGTTTTCCCGCCACTGCCAGGACTGACGGAACAGCTCCACCAGCATGCTGTTATGCGTTGCTTCGGCAATAGCGAGATGGAACTGCATGTCACCGCTTTCGCTGCTGCCCGGCGCACTGGAAGCCAGTTCACGCTCTTCCAGTTGCAATGCCTGACGCATTTTGACGATATCTTCGCGGGTAGCCTGCAGGGCGGCAAACTCGGCGATGTTGCTCTCAAGAAGCTGTCGCGCCTGCAACAGCTCAAAAGGACCCGCATCATTGCAAACGTTGGCATCCGGACTGTCTGTGTTGTGGCTGCCTGAGCTATCAAGAACATAGATACCGGCACCCCGGCGCACTTCCACCAGCCCTTTGATCTCCAGCATGATCAGCGCTTCACGTACCACCGTCCGCGTGACATCAAGCATTTCTGCAATTTCACGCTCCGGCGGCAACCGTTCGCCAGGATTGTACGGCGTCTTTATGATCAGATCGCGGATCATCGCCCCGACTTCCTGGTAAGGTCTTTGCGCAGAGGTGGCAGATTTCATGGTGTTGTGTCCGTTAGGTGCGGTTAATCAAATTTTTGCCGGATGCGGCGTGAACGCCTTATCCGGCCTACAACGGGCAATTTTACGGCACCCGTTAATCTCAAACTATACCATTAGCACTGGAAGTTGGCACGTACAGGTGGGCAAAAAAACGAAAACTGGTCAACCAAATATCAGTTTGATTGACCAGTAAGTCTGTAGGGTAATCAGTTAGTTACAGCGCAGCCACACACTCGCGCGCACCGCGTTCGCACAGCTGCTGATATGCCGCCGTCACCGCGCCAACAAAGTCGGCATTCTGCGGCAGATCATCGGCAAAAATACCGCTCAGGCCCAGCAGCGCTTTCACGCGGTCTGCGCCCTGATACTGCGCGTTAATCTTCTGGAACTCGGCCAGCATCGGGTCGACCACGTCAATGGCATTACCCTGCTCATCCACGCCCTGGGTGTAACGCATCCAGCCAGCCACGCCCAGCGCCAGGTGACGCCAGCTGCCGCCGTTTTGCAGGTGCAGACGCACCGGATCCAGCAGACGCTGCGGTAACTTCTGGCTGCCGTCCATCGCAATCTGCCAGGTACGGTGACGCAGAGACGGGTTGCTGAAACGCTCGATCAGCAGCGTCGCATAGGCGTTCAGGTCCGTACCTTCCGGCATCGACAGCGTTGGCGCTTGTTCCTGCATCATCAGGGCAAAGGCCGCTTTGCGATAATCCGGGTTAGTCATGGTGTCGGCAATAGTTTCATAGCCGCCGAGGTAACCGAGGTATGCCAGGAAAGAGTGGCTGCCGTTCAGCATACGCAGCTTCATCATTTCGAACGGCACAACGTCTGCAACGAACTGTGCGCCTACTTTATCCCAGTCCGGACGACCATTAACGAAGTTATCTTCAATCACCCACTGACGGAACGGTTCGCAGGCAATGGCGCACGGGTCATAAACACCCAGCTGGTCAGCAATTTCCTGTAAGGTTTCTGGCGTCGCCGCCGGAACGATGCGGTCAACCATGGTGCACGGGAAGGTGACGTTCTCTTCAATCCATGCCGCCAGCTGCGGGTCACGCGCCTGAGCCAGCCCCAGTACCGCGACCTTCGCCACATGACCGTTTTCACGCACGTTATCGCAGGACATCACCGTAAACGCTTTCAGCCCTTTTTCACGACGCAGACGCAGGGCTTCGACGATGTAACCAATCGCGGACTTCGGCGCAGTCGGGTTTTCCAGATCGTGCTTGATCAGCGGGTTATTGAGATCCAGTTGACCGCTTGCCGCATCAGCGCAGTAGCCTTTTTCCGTGACCGTCAGAGAGACAATCGCCGTTTGCGGACGCGCCATCGCGTTGAGAATACCTTCGCAGCCGTCGATTTCCGGGTGCAGCGCTTCTTTCATCGAACCGATAATTTTCAGCTCGGTGCTTTCCGCGCCTTTTTCCGCCACGGTGTACAGCAGTTGCTGTTTTTTCAGGTTTTCGATCAGCACGCGGTCGTTGCCTGGCATCAGGTTAACTTCGCAGATACCCCAGTCGCTGTCGGTGCTTTCCAGCAGATGATGGGTGTACAGCGCCTGGTGCGCACGGTGAAACGCCCCGCAACCGAGATGCACAATGCGTGATTCCAGACGAGAATGATCCCATGACGGGCGGGCAACCGGCAGATTGCTGTCAACAATAGTAGTCATCGTAAACTCCAGAATCCGTCTTCAGAGAGTGACGGCAAGGAAGAAGGAACCGGCACGGCGCGCAGCCATGCCGGTGGATATTAACGGCTAAAGAAAGCGCGCTGGATCGCCAGTTCGACACCGCGAACTTCGGCCAGGCCTTTCAGACGACCAATTGCGGAGTAACCTGGGTTGGTTTTCTTCTTCAGGTCGTCCAGCATCTGATGACCGTGGTCCGGACGCATCGGGATCAGGTCTTCTTTGCCTTCCGCTTTACGACGGTGTTCTTCTTCAACAATCGCTTTCACCACTTCGTACATATCAACGTCACCGTTCAGGTGCGCCGCTTCGTGGAAGGTTTTCGGGTTATCTTCACGCATGGTGGAGCGCAGATGGGTGAAGTAAATACGCGGACCGAACTGCTTGATCATATCAACCAGATCGTTGTCAGCACGCACGCCGTAGGAACCGGTGCACATGGTGAAACCGTTCGCCATGCTATTTACGGTATCAACCATCCACTGCATATCTTCAATGGTAGAAACAATGCGCGGCAGGCCGAGGATTGGGCGCGGCGGATCGTCCGGGTGAACAGCCATACGCACGCCAACTTCTTCGGCAACCGGAATAATCGCCTTCAGGAAGACGGCAAAGTTTTCGCGCAGTTTGGCTTTGTCGATATCTTTGTACAGCTCCAGGTGCTTACGGAACTGGTCGAGGGTGTACCCTTCTTCCGCGCCCGGCAGACCGGCAATGATGTTACGGGTCAGACGCGCTTTGTCTTCGTCGCTCATAGTGGCGAAGCGTTCAGCTGCCTGAGCAATTTCTTCTTCGGTGTAATCCGCTTCCGCACCTGGGCGTTTCAGGATATGCATTTCGAATGCAGCGAATTCGATCTGGTCGAAGCGCAGAGCTTTGGAGCCGTCTGGCAGCACGTATTCGAGGTCAGTACGGGTCCAGTCGAGCACCGGCATGAAGTTGTAGCACACGGTGCGAATACCGCACTGCGCCAGGTTGCGCAGAGTCTGCTGATAGTTAGCGATCCACTGCTCATAGTTGCCAGTGTGGGTTTTGATATCTTCGTGAATTGGCACGCTTTCTACGACAGACCACACCAGGCCTGCATCTTCAACGATAGCCTTGCGTTTGAGGATCTCTTCAACGGACCATACTTCGCCGTTCGGGATATGGTGCAGCGCGGTAACCACGCCAGTTGCGCCCGCCTGACGGACATCAGCTAAAGAAACCGGATCGTTTGGGCCGTACCAGCGCCAGGTCTGTTCCATGATTTTTCCTCTTTCACATAGTGGGTTCCACAGCAAAGAGACGCGGAACCCTGGAGTTGTTTAGGTATCCGGATGAACAACCAGACCGCAGCCGTGGCGTTGCATCGGATGAGATGGCGTATAAGTTCTACCTTTTGGTAATACATGTCAACCCGAATTCTAAAATTGGTTAACCACATCACAAGAATTTCACTCTCCTGGTTGTTGCTGCAAATTGCAGCAAAGGGTAATCGATGGTTATTGATCAGAGGATGTGACATTCATCGCAACAATGGTTGACCAATTTACATAACATGTCGCCCAAAATAACAACGGTTCAACCAGGTAAGGTAAAACGTTATGCATGTGCTTAACATTCTCTGGGTGGTATTCGGCATTGGTCTGATGCTGGTACTGAATTTGAAGTTCAAAATCAATTCAATGGTGGCTTTGTTGGTGGCGGCGCTGTCCGTCGGGATGCTGGCGGGCATGGATTTGATGTCGCTGCTGCACACCATGAAAGCGGGCTTCGGCAACACGCTGGGGGAACTGGCTATCATCGTGGTGTTCGGTGCGGTCATCGGTAAATTGATGGTCGACTCCGGCGCGGCTCACCAGATAGCACATACGCTGCTGGCGCGTCTCGGTCTGCGCTATGTACAGCTGTCGGTGATTATCATCGGCCTGATTTTTGGTCTGGCGATGTTCTATGAAGTGGCCTTTATCATGTTAGCGCCGCTGGTTATTGTCATTGCCGCCGAAGCTAAAATTCCGTTCCTGAAACTGGCGATCCCGGCAGTAGCAGCTGCCACTACCGCACATTCACTGTTCCCACCGCAGCCGGGTCCTGTGGCGCTGGTGAATGCTTATGGCGCAGATATGGGGATGGTTTATATCTATGGCGTACTGGTGACGATCCCAAGTGTAATCTGCGCAGGTCTGATCCTGCCGAAGTTCCTCGGCAATCTTGAGCGCCCAACGCCATCATTCCTGAAAGCAGATCAACCGGTAGATATGAACAATCTGCCCTCTTTCGGCGTTTCGATTCTGGTGCCGCTGATCCCGGCGATCATTATGATCTCTACCACCATCGCCAATATCTGGCTGGTAAAAGATACCCCTGCCTGGGAAGTGGTTAACTTTATCGGTTCCTCGCCGATTGCAATGTTTATTGCGATGGTGGTTGCATTCGTACTCTTTGGCACCGCACGTGGTCATGACATGCAGTGGGTGATGAACGCTTTTGAAAGTGCGGTGAAAAGCATTGCAATGGTGATTCTGATCATCGGTGCGGGTGGCGTGTTGAAGCAAACTATCATCGACACCGGCATTGGCGACACCATCGGCATGTTGATGTCCCACGGCAATATCTCGCCCTACATTATGGCATGGCTGATCACTGTGCTAATTCGTCTGGCGACGGGTCAGGGTGTCGTTTCGGCGATGACCGCCGCCGGGATTATCAGTGCTGCAATCCTTGATCCAGCAACTGGTCAGCTGGTTGGCGTGAATCCGGCGCTGCTGGTACTGGCGACGGCTGCGGGTTCCAACACCCTCACCCACATTAACGATGCATCTTTCTGGTTGTTCAAAGGTTACTTTGACCTGTCAGTAAAAGACACGTTGAAAACCTGGGGTCTGCTGGAGCTGGTCAACTCCGTGGTTGGGCTGATTATTGTGTTGATTATCAGCATGGTAGCGTAAAAGAGCACCTGAGCCTGCCATTGGCAGGCTCTGTTCGGATTGTCGGCAAAGTGCACTTTGTTTATGCCAGATGCGACGCTGGCGCGTCTTATCTGGCCTACAAAGGGCTAACGTGCAGTTTTTTAGCTTCAGGCAATATTGCGTACCTGCATTAGCAATGTTCTGTGATTTCTTTATTGATAAACAAAAGTCACGCCAATAATCGATTGCACATTCCCTGCAGTCACCTGCCCTCCGGTACGTGCGTAATTTGCCGTTAATCCCAGACTTACCGCCGAAGTCCCTACTGCTCCTAACGATACCGTGTTATTCGCTGGAATAATCGTACCGTTGCGCGTCAACTGTACGCCGACGCCCTGCGCTGGTGAAAACGACGCGGTATTGGTGAAAATCGAGTTGCCCGCATCTGCGGTTGTGCCGGAGAGGTAATACCCCAGGTTTTGGCTTTTCGCACAATAAACGGTAAGAGGAATTGGCACTGAACCAGGGTAGTCCGGCAGAGTAACGGTGACATCATGAGCAGAAACATCGCAGCCGCCAGTAGGCACCACCACATCATTATTGGCGTAAATATTCCACACAAACTGGAAATCATCGCTGTTATAGTTGTTGGTCTGTCGCAAAATAAGCACGGCAATTAATGAGCCAGCTTTAATCGCCACCCCACCCGCACTGCTCACAGGCGTCAAATAAAGCGCCACCGGCCACGGCTTATCCGTTCTCGAATTATAAACAACCCGCGGCGTTTCGCTGGTAGTCGGAAATGGATAGCTACTGCCACTATATTTTACGGTCCCGGAAAAATTAGATAACACGCCGCCATAAGCCGAGCCTCGTTGCAGTGTGACATAGTCTGTAATGGTTTCCGGATAATCGTTATGGCAAAAGATTTGCGTCGAAAGATCTACGACCAGGTTTTGCCCCACATTCACGGCAGGCGCAAGGTTTACATAAACATTAGCGCTGCCACCGCCAATAGGAATAGCGGTACCATTGGCGGTTTTACAGGCGAATGACCAGGCATTTACCGACCAGCCCATCAGCAGTACAGCAAACAGGGTAATAACTCGTTTCATGACAATTATCTCTTCGGGTTCAGCTGTAGGTATAGGTGATGCTAATCACTGCCTGAATGGTTCCCTGAGTGGCTCCGCCATTTACCGTCAATGCTCTGACCTGTAACGGGAAGTGCGCTGATTGTGAGGAATCATCCACCTGAACTGTTTTGGTTGCGCCAGTATTCAATGTGTTGCCACTGTCATCCTGTAGCTCTAACTGGATGTTTTGCGCGGTCCCCTGGTTTTTATAATATCCGGTACTGTCGGCTGCCCCGCTGAAGCTGGCAGTGACCCTCGACGTTCCCACCGGACAATTAGTCAACTCAAGCGCAACATCATGCCAGGCCGATGCCGCCCCGGCAGACATCAGACTGAAAGAATAAAGATCGCCGAGATCAACCGTGGCATTGGTGGTGGAAACCGTGCACGGTTTGGCGACGACCTTACCGTTCACCGTGATGGTGACATCGGCTGCCTGTATCGTCGCACTTGCGAGCGCCAATATTGCCGCCAATAAATACCCACGTTTGCGCCATTTCATGAGCATCTCCAGTTACTGATATTCAAGAGTGAAGGTAGCCGTGGCATTGATATGCCCCGCAGTGACAGGCACCTGTGTCGCCATTAGCCGGGCGTAAAAATTCAGCGTATTTGGTTTACCCGGCGTCAGGGTCGTCCACGAAAGCGCGGACGATGGAGCATTAAGGGGTATTTGATTTTGCTGCTCATTCAGAAGCTGTATTCCCAGTCCCGAAGCCGCTGACACCGTATTTTCAAGTGCAAGCAGGTTGGCATTGTGGCTATCTGCAACACCGGTAAACCCAACTTTTACGGCAGAAACGGCATTACCACAGGGTGACAGCAAAATACGAAATGGAACGACAGGAGTCGTCGCGCCAATGTCGTTAAATTGCTTCGCCGCGTTTTCCATCAAATCAACAGTAAAATTGGTTGATTCAGCGGCCACACTACAGCCGTTATCTCTGACATAGCCGCGGATAGTAATCGTGCTATCCGCAGCCAAAACGCGACTTACCGCCAGCCACAAAAAAGCGCACAGAAGATAAAAAGGTTTGTTTCTCATCACGCCCCCTTAACGACATTCAGCTGATAGCTGGGTTAATAACTGCTGCTGACTCTCTGGTGGCAGTTGATAATTGGCGATACAGTGAGCATTTTCCTCTTCTCCCCATTTCACCTGAACTTTTCCCGCTAAAGGCATTCCGCTGAGGTAAACCTGACCATTATCCGCAACAATGCCGCTACTCTGGCTACTCTCTGATGTCACCATCGCCCCAAACGGCAGCGGCTTATTATTGTGGGTTAGCGTCATGAGCAGTTTTATCCCAACGCGCGCTTTAAACTCTGCTCGCACGATCGCCCCACGAGTGGGAACAACGTTAGCGACCGCGTTATCTAAATCGACGTTATCAGCCAGGGTATTGGTATCCAGCGCCACTCTGTTTTCCCGATATTCGGTGGCATAAGGCAGCACGGCATAACCGCGCCAGTCGGTACGCACCCCCGTCTGGTTTTCGACTTTTGCATCTTTTGCGCCAGGCGCTTTAACAAGTACCACCGTATCGTTTAACGGCTGCCCCAGCGTTACGCCATTGGCATGAGCCAGTACCCCACCGCTGACTCCGTAATAGAGCTGCTTAATATCATCGCTATGGCTGTAACCGATATTGGCATTGCCGTAACCACCGCGATAATTCAGCGTGGCGTAGCCTGTACTTCCGCTATTTCCATCGCCTCCCCCGGCATAGCCGGTTTGCACGCTATAGCTGAGGTTGTTGTCTTCCAGCAACGTACCGTATACACCAGCCAGATTGGTCATCCGACCGTTGAGATCGTGTGACATGCTGTAGCTGGCACTGGCATGTCGCCACTGAGATTTACTGTCAGAACGCAGCCAGTGGCTGAAAGGAATATTGACGTTAAGCGCTAACATCTGATCCCGTCCTTTTTGCCAGGCGTTTTTCGTCAGGCTATAGCTGAGCGTCCAGTTGATATCTTCGAACGCAGTATTTAATCCAGCCTGGAATTGCTCATCGACATTACTCGTTCCCCAATAAGTTTGATGGCTACCACTCAAATACAGTGTTGATGAGCGCCCGAGTTGCTGAGTAACGGTGAGTTGTAATTTCCCGCGTTTGTTATAAGCGAGGTTGTAATAGTCGGTGAATTTCGGCTTAACCTGAATAACACCATCCTGTGTTTCGATGTTGTAGCCATTCATTCGACTGTATGTTGTATCAGCGAAATTAAAATATCCGCTGGTCGAATAACGGTAACCCACTAACTGAATATTCGTGCCTGACTCATTGAGCGATTTGTTATAGAGAAAACGCACCGATTGTCCGTCATGCTGACTGTCATCGGGAAGTGTGGAATTAGCCTGCGTCATATCCACAGACAGAGCACCCAGCGCCCCCATGTTTTTCCCGATACCGAAATTAAAAGCACGATAACGATCCGCCAGTTGCGTTCCACCATATATTGTCCAGCCAGCCGGAAGGCCGTGGAGTAATGTACTCTGGAAAAAGCGGGGTTTTTCCTGTTGCGCATTTCCACTACGGTATTCTCCTGCCGTAATGGAATAACGAGTATGCCCTTCACGTTGCAAAAGCGGGACTGACGAATAGGGTACGGTAAAAATCTGCGTGCTGCCGTCAGCCTCTTTGATCGTTACCTGCAAGTCACCACTATTACCTGCGGCATAGATATCGTTGATGGTAAAAGGCCCCGGTGGCACCGTACTATTATAAATGTCATACCCATTTTGTTTAATAGTGACCTGTGCAGTACCACGAGCAATACCGTGGATCACCGGGGCAAATCCTCTTTGACTATCGGGTAACATATTGTCATCTGAGGCCAATTGTGCGCCGCGAAAGTTAATACCATCGAAAATATCGCCCTGAGTATAACCATCACCCAGCGTCAGCCGGGAACGTAACGGTATTATGTCTCGCTCAAGCCAGGTATTGATATGCTGCCATTTATTTTTGCTACCTGATGATCTGTCGCTACTGTTATAACTCCAGGTGGTATTGTCGCGTAAACGCCACGCACCAATATTTAACCCACTCTGTAGGTTTAAATATGCATAATGGCTGTTACCCCCAATCCGATTCTGTACACTATTTCCGCTGAAATTATAATTGAGCAATCCGGCATTAATACCGGGATCCCATAACTCAGGAGGAATATAACCACGCGCGCGATTACTCATAAATGCCTGAGGGATCGTCAGGTTGAGTCGCTGCTGACCAACATCTAAATGCGCAGTAGCGTCCTGGACCATTGTGGTTAATGGCACACAGGCATCATCCGCCAGCAGATTCATACCGGCGACAGAAGCCATATTCAGCCCCATACTGGCGAGTTGCGCGCGTGTCAGGCAGGGAACAATCCCTTGTTCACTGTCGCCCGTATTAAATGTGACATCACGCGTTGCCATATAACCATTATTCAAATAGATATCGACGCGATACGTCCCTGGCGGTAATTCTTGTCCATTTTCAAAACGCGATAAATCAGCCACAGCCTGGGGATCATCCGCTAAAAAGCGCGGGTTAAAATAGAGTTCGGCAGATGACAAAGGTGCCTGTGCGGCAAAAGCACAGGCAACAAAGAGCCGGACAAAAAAACCAGCCAAACGATGCTTACGAATATGCAAGCATTGTGTGTTTCGCTGGTAAAGTCTTAAATTCAGATATGACATTATTCCTCCGGTTTAAAATCACCCGGCAGTCAATTCTTTTTATTCAGGCGAAAAATTCCCCCTGAGTTATTCCATTACGCCCGTCATTTTGGGGGTAAGTGCGCCATAATCATTTATTGTTCGGTAAGTAATATTGCTTCCTGCATCAGAAGGCAATTTAACCGTGCTTTCGCCCATTGGAGGCACCAATGCATTTTCAAGAACCCGGGTTCCGGCATTCAACTCTGTTACCGTCAGGTAATAGGGTGTCGGGTTAATCAGCGTCAGAGAATTCGCGCTACGACGAAATCTTAATTTTTCTGCGGCCTGATCGGGTGGCAACGCTAATTTAGCCGGACGATAGTACAGTTTAATGCGGCTGATAATTGCGAGCTGTAGCGTATTCTCAGTCAATTTTGATTTATCCATTGACGGAATCGCTTTAACGTTCATCCAGAATAAACTTTCCCGGTCCTGTGGCAATTGGTTATTTGTTGCATCAAGAATACGCAAGGTATTCTCTTTTTTTCCCTTCATCGCAAACAGAGGAGGCGTCACGATAAAACGACCATCCTTTACACCATCGGCATTTTCCACCCATGATTGAATTAAATAGGTGCTATTTTCATCATTATTTGTCACGGCAAGTTGCACTTGTTTTTGCCCTGCCGGATAAATTACGCGAGTCGCACCTAAGGCCACTCCCGCTTCAGCGCGTCCGGCAACCATCATTGCCATGAACATCAGGATACCTGCCAGCAAGCAGAATGTTATTTCCTGCGATTTCCTTACATTGACGTTTTTATTACTCACTGTCCTGTTCCTGTTATCACATTATCTGCTGAACAATTACTGATAGGTTAAAGAGAACCAGGCCTGTGCATTGGCGATGCCGCCAGTAACCCGACGCCCGGTAGCACGATATTTGGCGATGAAATGTAGCGAAGTAGAGCCTGAGTAAAGCCGTTTCCAGTTTGCTGGAGGACGATTAATCGGTACGAGGTTTCCTTCATCATCAAACAACGCTACGCCAATATTGGTGGCTATCCCTGGCCCCTCTCCCACGGAAAGCACATCCGGATTTTTACCATCCGCGACACCGTGAAACGCCACACCCACACGTTCACTCACCACCGTGCTACATTCCCGTAAATGAATAACAAAAGGCACCGGTGCGCTATCTTCCCCTACCGCGTGAAACCGGTTACTGCTGATTTGCCCCATATTGACCGTCATTTGTTTATCACCAGCTTCAATCCGGCAAGTTTCCGCAATAATGACGCCCTGAAATTGCATATTTCCGCCGGGCAGCGTGGTATTCCATTTATTTCCGGCCAGAGCAAACATTGGCAGCAACGACGCTAATAGAAATAATCTCTTCCTTTTCATCGTTATTTTTATCACACAAGGGTGGGCATCCCTGCCCGTAATGACGTCCCTGAACCTGGGTAGGTTATTGATACTGAACCTTGAAGGTCGCATCCGCATTAGCAGCACCCGGGGTTGCGGCACCGGTTGCAAAATAACGCGCCTGGAACGGAATGGTGTTGGTTCCGTTATTCAGGGTTGTTTCTGAACTAAATGTCGCACCGTCCAGCGCCAGCGCAGCACCCGTTCTGTCCAGGATCTGCACACCAACGTTTGTTGCGCTACCCGCAGCTGAACTCTGCAGAGCCAGTACATCAGTATGCGTAGCATCAATTGCCGTACCTAAGAAGGCAACAGCGGCTTTTGTGGCAACAGTGGTATCGCAATCATTCAGCTGAATGTTAAAACCAACGGCAGAGCTGGTTGCTCCAGCCTGCTTCAGGCTAGCGGTACGAACCTGGCCTAACTGAACGGTTTGATCAACAGAGCCTGCATCAACTGCGCAAGCGGCGTTAACAACTTCCCCTTTAAAGTGAACGGTCCCACCATTTACCGTCGTAGTATCGGCCAGAGCCGCTGCGGAACTGAGGGACAGAGCCGACAGAACAACGATTGCCAGAGTTTTAATTTTCATGCTGCTTTCCTTTAAAAAACTATTTCTAAATCGACATGGGCAGTCGTTCTGTACACTTTGTTTTGTCAACGAGTTTGACTGCCAACACTGCACAGTTTTCCCCCAAAAGATGAAACATTTGGGGCCATTTTGACTCATAGAGGAAAGCATCGCGGACAAACTTTTTCAGTTTATTTGTTGGCTTAATATTCTATTGTTATCTTTATTTATAGATGTTTATATTGCATGAGGTGGTTTTTGGAGAGAAGAATGAGGAAGATGCGTCGAGCCACAGAAACGTTAGCTTTACATATAGCGGAGGTGATGTGAAATTAATTTACAATAGAAATAATTTACATATCAAACAGTTAGATGCTTTTTGTCGTTTTTTAATATTTTTATGCTTGAGAAAAATACGTAACTTATTTATGATATGGACAGTTTGGCCCCAATTGTCTTGTATTTATTTGTTTTTTAACTTTATTATCAATAAGTTAAATCAAACCTCTTCTCTTTTTAATTTTTCGTTTATGAGATTATTTCTTTCCCATAATCCGGCAAAACGAGCAGCATTACTGGCGGTATAACGCACAGTATGGCGAATATTTCGATGCCCGAGATAATCCTGAATTAAACGAGTATCTGCACCACGCTCCGCCAGTTCATAACCGCAAGCATGCCTTAACATATGAGGATGAGTCTGCGTTACGGTTCCAGCTTCAATACCGGCATCGCGAATAATGCGATAGGCCTGCTGGCGAGAAAGCCGACTCCCGCGGCGAGAAATAAATATAGCGTCAGTCCGGTCAGCGCCTTTCCAGTTAGCACGTTCCTGGGTCCAGCGTTCCACGGCTTCACGCTCATCAAAACGTAACGGGTGAACGGTAGAAAATCCGTTCTTCAGTCGGCGAATATTTATTCTACCTTCATTAAGGTCAAGGTCCTGATAATGCAGATCAAGCAGTTCACTAATACGCATCCCATGCCGATATGCCAACAGAATAAGACAATAATCTCTGGCTCCCGTTGCCCCGTAACAAACCGCCTGCATCATGGCCTGAACTTCTTTACCGGTAAGATAACGACGTTTACTCACAATAGTAGTACTCCTAACTGAGATATATTTGAATGAATACCTATAGGAAACCTCAATCGGTCAAAATTAGCCCAATAGATAAAAAGATAACCACACACGGAGTGATGTGGCTATCAGTCAATTACATTAAATATCATACAAAAATAAAATATCACTGATGTGACAACATCTATTTTCATTGATTTGATTCAATATAACAATAGATTGCAGTGGATTAACTTCCAGTTGCTTAAAAAATAAAGAAAAAAGTGCGGAAACAGGAGAATTTAAGTGATGTGTAAATTTATGAATGATTTTGTTTATTTATTTTGAAGAACATAAACCATTGTATTTTGTATGGATATGGTTAACTTAATGTTTATTATGAAAATTAATAATCACACTTACAATAACATCAATTAATAAATGGTTAATCATTTTTGATATATCGTAAGAATAATGTAGTTTTAAACACCATCCCTGGTATCTCAACTATCTCTATAAAACAGCGTGACGCTGTCGTCCTCTGGCTCTATCCCAGATGCCGTAAAAACGCCCTGCATTGCTGGCGGTATACCAGACAGTATGACGAATATTGCGATGCCCAAGATAATCCTGGATAAGTCGCGTATCTATTCCCATATTCGCCAAAGCAAAACCACACGAATGGCGTAACATGTGCGGATGAATCTCCAGTGACAACCCGGCATTACCACCGGAAGTCGAGATAATATGGTAAAACTGTTGCCGAGAAAGCGGATTTCCCTTACGAGATAAAAATACCCACTCGCTCTCAGCATGCGGGTACGAAGTACGGATACTCAACCAGTTTTTTAAAGCCTGAACTTCTTTGTTCAATAGCGGATGCGTTGTTGAAAAGCCTTTTTTTAATCGATGGATATATATGGGTCTTCCCCTGTTGTGGTGGGTGGTACATAATTGAGTGATTTTCAAACACCACACAGTACCTTTATGGTGTCTCTTTTTACATGAGAGGGAATTCTTATGAGTGTGCCGCAAACAAAAGCTGAACTGCTTTTAGCTATTGATAAAAATTTTAGTAAATTAATTAGTTACCTCAACACAATCCCACCAGAAATTACTTCAGATAAATCAATGGACGGACACGCCAAAGGAACGGAGATGAGTGTTCGTGATCTCGTTTCGTATCTGCTTGGATGGAATGCTCTTGTTGTAAAGTGGATCGCTTCTGATGCTAAAGGTCTGCCTGTCGATTTTCCGGAAACTGGCTATAAATGGAATCAGCTTGGCCTTCTTGCTCAAAAATTTTACTCAGATTACAGTGAGTTAAGTTATGAGTTGTTAGTAGCTGAACTTCAGACTGTAAAAAATGAGATTGTGAACCTTATTAATGATCGTACCGATGATATTTTGTATGGAAGACCATGGTACACAAAATGGACGATGGGGAGAATGATCTCATTTAACACATCTTCGCCTTACGCCAACGCTAATGGAAGATTAAGAAAGTGGGCAAAAAATAATAATATCAGTTTAAAGTAAGCTTCAGAATGAAATTATATGGACGAAAAATCCCTCTATGCCCATATCCTTAACCTGACTGCACCATGGCAGGTTAAATCCCTTACCCTCGATGAAAATGCAGGTTCCGTTACTGTTACAGTCGGAATTGCTGAAAATACTCAGTTAACCTGTCCGACCTGCAGGAAATCCTGTTCTGTTCACGATCACCGACATCGTAAATGGCGCCACCTTGATACCTGCCAGTTCATGACATTAGTAGAAACCGATGTTCCCCGCGTTATGTGCCCGGAGCATGGCTGCCAGACTCTGCCTGTACCGTGGGCAGGTTCCGGCAGTCGGTACACTCTGCTGTTCGAATCGTTCGTGCTCTCATGGCTTAAAATCAGCACCGTTGATGCGGTCAGAAAACAACTTAAACTTAGCTGGAATGCCGTTGACGGCATCATGACCCGCGCGGTTAAGCGAGGCCTGTCGCGGATTAAAAAGCCTTTATCAGTGCGTCATATGAATGTAGACGAAGTCGCCTTTAAAAAAGGGCATAGGTATATAACCGTGGTATCTGATCGCGACGGGCGGGCACTGGCATTAACCGATGATCGTGGCACAGAGAGTCTTGCCAGCTATCTCCGTTCGCTTACTGACAGTCAGTTGTTGGCCATCAAAACACTGTCGATGGACATGAATGCGGGCTATATAAGAGCAGCGCGTATCCATTTACCCAATGCGGTCGAGAAAATCGCCTTCGATCGCTTCCATGTGGCGAAGCAACTGGGCGAAGTGGTTGATAAAACCCGCCAGAATGAACATCCGCACCTCCCTGTTGAAAGTCGTCGTCAGGCCAAAGGTACCCGCTTCCTGTGGCAGTACAGCGACAAATGGATGACTGAGTCCCGGCAGGAAAAGCTGATGTGGTTGCGGGAACAGATGCAACAGACAAGCCAGTGCTGGACACTGAAAGAGCTGGCAAAAAATATCTGGGATCGCCCCTGGAGCACAGAACGCAGGAATGACTGGTTGCAGTGGATATCGCTGGCGTCTGAATGTGATGTGCCGATGATGAAAAACGCAGCGAAAACCATTAAAAAACGGTTATACGGAATACTGAATGCAATGCGTCATCGCGTCTCGAATGGAAATGCGGAGGCGCTGAACAGCAAGATCAGACTGCTGAGGATAAAGGCCAGGGGATACCGAAACCGGGAACGCTTTAAACTGGGAGTTATGTTCCACTATGGGAAACTGAATATGGCGTACTGAGTCTTCCCACCATGATCGGGGAAGACCCATATATATACACTTTGCCTTAAGATCAATATCCGAAATCCTCAATCGACAAATTTCACTCGCCCGGAAACCATGAATAAAACAAAGCAAAGTCAGACAATAATTACGTGCTGCATGAGGCCCGGTATTTGCTGCTTTAAGGAGTGATTCGATTTCACTATGGGTCAGGAAGTTCCTTTTTTTGTTATCAGCCTTATTCTTCATCGTTTTTCCCTTAGAATTACAGACGCGCACTAGCTGTGCTGGGTTAGCAATAATCCAACATTTTTATCCTGATTATGTTTATAAAAGCGAACGTTTGCTTAATAACTAACGTAAGTGGACCAGTTCTTCTGAGTGAACTTAAATGGAGTAGCGATAGTTACTTATAATAACTTTGCCATACAAACGCCATGCTCTTGCATGCTATGTACCTTTATATATTTATCAATCGGATACGAATCTAATAATAACCCTCATCATTAATGCAACTAATCTTATCTATATATCATGTGATATGTTCTGTAACAAGTAAAATCAACATAAAAAATTCAGCAAAATTTAATATTCGTTCAACTAGCCGTCTCACATATGACATTATTAGTCAACTCCATTTACCACAAAATGGCTATTTCATGGAACGCAGTAATTTCTTAGTGGCTATTATCAAGCTAATTCTTAGGTCCCTAGCGATTATTCCTGGCTGGTTCGTCAGTTTAGGTCATGAGATTGTTACATTCCTTTTTATCCTGGAGATATGGGGGAACGCAGGCGACGCTTTTTCATCTACATCCGTTGGTAAATATGGCTTTGGTCACTACGACTTAAACCCTCCTCAATCACAGCTACTCGCCGGGCGATATGGCAAACAAACTAATTGAAACATCATCCTGAAAACACCAGCATCAACAAGCCTCTCCAGATCGACATCAGGAGTGACCAGTTACAAGCCACAAACCAAGAAACATATTTCATGATGAGAATTATGCTCAGCCTGATGGCGGGTAAACACTTATTTTCACCAAGCTCACTGAGTTAGCTTGCAAAGCTTTCTTTGTTTATATTCTAAATAAATTATTTATAAAACATATAGTTAAAAGAAAATCTTTAGTTTTTGAAGACCACCGCAAGTGTTCGTCTGGCTTCACATGGCATCTGCCTCTTAGAAAAAGATCGACATATTT
Source organism: Escherichia sp. E.sYA108 (assembly GCF_011754335.1). Classification (NCBI taxonomy): domain Bacteria; kingdom Pseudomonadati; phylum Pseudomonadota; class Gammaproteobacteria; order Enterobacterales; family Enterobacteriaceae; genus Escherichia; species Escherichia sp. E.sYA108. The sequence goes on from NZ_JAAQVZ010000001.1 coordinate 4,379,873, forward strand.
TGTGACACGAATTGCAAATCTGGTTTTGTTGTATGGATTGCGTGATTTTTGATCTGGTATAACAGGTATAAAGGTGCACCACGATAGTCAATGAAACTGGGCATCTCGCAATCTATGGCAAACATCACTTCAGTTCTTTCTCATCGGGTGATGAAAACGCACTTCAGTCTGAAAGGAATATGAAAATGAGATCAACAGACACTCTATTTTATGACTCTGGGTAAAATGGATTGAGTAAGCGATATAGCTTACGAAAATTCAAATCAATTAAACATCAGCAGAGATTTTATACTCAGGTATTTAATCTGGCTCTCTGTTTATTTAAATAATGTGGAAAGAGATTTTTCACAGGAGACATTATACAAAAAATATAAAATACAGCTACCCGTTGCCAAAGACACTATAAGCCTGGCAAAAAATATTACACAACATAAATGCTAATTGTTTATGCGGGCTTTGTATTGCTTTCTGTATCCTACAAATGAGTGAAATTTATGAAAAAGGCTAAAATACTTTCTGGCGTATTATTACTGTGCTTTTCGTCCCCATTAATTTCTCAGGCTGCGACACTGGACGTACGTGGTGGATATCGTAGTGGAAGCCACGCCTATGAGACTCGACTCAAAGTCAGTGAGGGATGGCAAAATGGATGGTGGGCAAGCATGGAAAGTAATACCTGGAATACCATTCATGATAATAAAAAGGAAAATGCCGCACTCAATGATGTTCAGGTTGAAGTTAATTACGCAATTAAACTTGATGATCAATGGACGGTACGCCCGGGAATGTTAACGCATTTTAGCAGCAACGGCACACGTTACGGACCCTACGTAAAACTGTCCTGGGACGCGACAAAAGATCTTAATTTTGGCATTCGCTATCGTTACGACTGGAAAGCTTACCGACAACAAGACTTATCCGGTGATATGTCTCGTGATAACGTTCATCGTTGGGATGGATATGTCACTTACCATATTAATAGTGATTTCACCTTCGCATGGCAAACGACGCTATACAGCAAACAGAACGATTATCGCTATGCAAACCATAAGAAATGGGCGACGGAAAATGCATTTGTTCTACAATACCATATGACGCCCGATATTACGCCATACATAGAATATGACTACCTTGACCGTCAGGGTGTTTACAACGGCAGAGATAATTTATCGGAAAACAGTTATCGCATTGGTGTGTCATTTAAACTGTAGTAGACAGGAGACAGTCACAATGAATAAAACAATAACGGCGCTTGCTATCATGATGGCTTCATTTGCCGCAAACGCGTCTGTATTACCGGAAACTCCTGTGCCATTTAAAAGTGGTACCGGAGCAATTGATAACGACACTGTCTACATTGGTTTAGGTAGCGCAGGTACGGCATGGTACAAGCTGGATACACAGGCCAAAGATAAAAAATGGACAGCGTTAGCTGCATTCCCTGGTGGACCAAGAGATCAAGCAACCTCGGCATTTATTGATGGTGATCTGTATGTGTTTGGCGGCATTGGCAAAAATAGCAAGGGCTTGACTCAGGTATTTAATGACGTACACAAATACAACCCCAAAACCAATAGCTGGGTTAAATTGATGTCGCACGCGCCAATGGGCATGGCGGGCCATGTGACTTTTGTACACAACGGCAAAGCTTATGTTACTGGCGGTGTTAACCAGAATATCTTCAATGGCTATTTTGAAGATCTCAACGAGGCTGGAAAAGATTCAACCGCTATAGATAAAATCAACGCTCACTATTTTGACAAAAAAGCAGAAGATTATTTCTTCAATAAGTTTCTGTTGTCTTTTGATCCCTCAACCCAGCAATGGAGTTACGCTGGCGAATCTCCCTGGTACGGAACGGCTGGTGCGGCGGTTGTGAATAAAGGTGATAAAACCTGGCTTATTAATGGCGAAGCCAAACCCGGATTGCGAACGGATGCCGTATTTGAACTTGATTTCACCGGTGATAATTTAAAATGGAATAGGCTTGCTCCCGTCTCATCACCAGATGGCGTCGCTGGCGGTTTTGCGGGGATAAGCAATGATTCTCTTATATTTGCCGGAGGGGCCGGATTCAAAGGTTCACGAGAAAATTACCAGAACGGTAAGAACTATGCGCATGAAGGCCTGAAAAAATCATATAGCACTGATATTCATCTTTGGCATAACGGGAAATGGGATAAATCGGGTGAATTATCGCAAGGTCGGGCCTACGGAGTATCATTGCCCTGGAATAATAGTCTATTGATTATTGGCGGTGAATCTGCAGGCGGCAAAGCGGTGACGGATTCAGTTTTGATCTCTGTGAAGGATAATAAAGTCACAGTACAAAACTAACGCTTCAGGGCCCCGGTAAAGGGCCCTGCTATCAATTTGTCATTTCAATTACGCGAAAATTATATGAACGCAATAATATCGCCCAATTATTACTATGTTCTTACCGTTGCTGGTCAGTCTAATGCCATGGCGTATGGCGAAGGACTGCCATTACCGGACAGGGAAGATGCGCCTCATCCCAGAATCAAACAATTAGCGAGATTTACGCATACGCATCCCGGAGGCCCGCCATGTCACTTTAACGACATTATTCCACTGACTCACTGCCCACACGATGTTCAGGATATGCAGGGTTATCACCATCCTCTGGCAACGAATCATCAAACACAGTACGGCACCGTTGGCCAGGCACTGCATATTGCACGGAAATTACTGCCCTTCATTCCTGATAATGCAGGGATTCTCATCGTCCCGTGTTGCCGTGGCGGATCGGCTTTTACCGCGGGCAGCGAGGGGACATATTCAGAACGGCACGGAGCCAGCCATGATGCTTGTCGTTGGGGAACGGATACCCCGCTCTACCAGGATTTAGTCAGCAGAACGCGAGCCGCACTGGCAAAAAATCCGCATAACAAATTCCTCGGCGTATGCTGGATGCAAGGCGAATTTGACTTAATGACCAGTGACTACGCGTCACACCCTCAACACTTTAATCATATGGTTGAAGCCTTTCGTAGGGATCTAAAACAATTCCATTCTCAGCTTAATAATATTACTGCCGCGCCGTGGTTTTGCGGCGATACCACCTGGTACTGGAAAGAAAATTTCCCTCATGCGTATGAAGCTATTTATGGCAATTATCAAAATAATGTTTTAGCCAATATTATTTTCGTCGACTTCCAGCAACAAGGTGAAAGAGGACTGACGAACGCGCCTGATGAAGATCCGGACGATTTAAGCACGGGATATTTCGGTTCAGCGTACCGGTCAGCGGAGAACTGGACGACGTCACTGCGAAGCAGTCATTTCAGCGCGGCAGCCCGTCGGGGGATTATTTCTGACAGATTTGTAGAAGCAATTTTGCAGTTTTGGCGCGAAAGGTGAGCGGGGAGTTTATTCATGGGGGATGTCCTTGTCCATTCCCAGAGCAGACAACAAAAAACAAATGAGATCAAGGTAATATCTCTTCACTTGCGGGCTCGAACAGCAGGCAATTGCCAATATAATAATCTGGCACAAGGGTGAAAAACGCGCACCGCATAAACCGTTGTTATTGCTTACAGATTAGCCGGATGCCTTAATAGACATCCGCGCCTTTTCGGTTATGGCTCGGAAATCTACGAACATCTACACAGTTTACTGGAACGTTTTGGGCCACAGCGTTCGCAGCACCGTCCTGATATGCCGTTCTGGCGATTATAAGTCGACGGATTCTGGCAAATAGACGATGATGATATGCTTAATGATGTTCAAAGAAATTAGGCCATTATTATATTATTGCTTGCATTTTCTTTCATTCCTAAAAGCACCCGCCATTAATCCCAGGCGCATTATGCAAAGGAAAATGATTAGGTAAACAATAAGATTTATAATCAGGAAAGGCGACTCGCAATAAAACGGAAAGTCGCCTTAACATTGGTAAAATATGCCCTTTACTACTCCTGTATCATGAACGGCTCATCACATTTAAAGCTGACGTTGATCCAGACTACCATATATTGCCTTTATTTCATTTTTTACGCCTTCGCCACGGTACACCAAAGACGTATCGTATCGTTGATACTTATCTTCCCGTGCAGCACTGAACCAGTTAAAAGATCCGACACACAGCAGTTCTTCATCCTCAATCACAATTTTGCTGTGGACACGATTAACCAATTTCGTAGCGATACCCATCTTATTGAGCTTTTCAACAGCATCATTCAGCAGATGTTGTTTCTCCTGACGCTTATCATCATCGACATGCGCTATATTGCAGTTTTTATCCGTCACCACGGTAATATCAATGCCCCGGGAACGGGCCAAAGCCATTGATGCCAGAAATCCCGTTTGCTCCACTTTTTGCCAAGATAACCAAGGGGAAATAATCGTTATTTTCTTTTGAGCTCCGGCAAGAGTCTTGTTCAAAAATCCATCATGCTGCTCCACACCATGCAGCGTTGAAATTTGTGTATGTGCGGAAATTAAATCCTGTCGTTTCTGAAACTCAAATTGCAACGCATTATTATCTGAAGAAAAGAGATATTTTGCCAATAACCCTCGCGGCGAAAATGCGGGCTGCATCTCGATAAGGTCCATATCGCCAAATACCAGAAAACTATCTTTAGCGCGTGAGACAGCAACATTGAGGATACTGCTGTTGCTATCAAGAAACCTGCCATCTTCATGTTTTGAGTAGACAGGAGAAAAGAGAACAATCGCCCTTTCCGCCCCCTGCAAGGAGTGCACAGTCCCCACTGTCAGTGAACCCTGCTCGTCTTTGCCATTAATTTCCAGCTTACGCAATGACGTTTTGATAGCATTAACCTGCGCCGAAAATGGCGTCACAACACCAACAACTTTGTACAGTGGTTCCCCGTAATGGCGCTCTATATCATCCTTATGTGCCACCAGCCATGCTGCTATTGTTTCAGCTTCAAGAGGGTTATAACGGCTTCCTCCATTTGGCTTCATGCCTCTACCATCAATATGTAAATATCCCATTGCGGGGAAAATCGTCCCTTTTTCCATCCCTCTTTTAGGCTGCAACTTACCGTGATAGCAAAGTGAGTTACAGTAGCCGATGAAGTGGTTTACTGAATTTGGCCACCTGAACAGAGGTGATATGCTCACCTCAGAACAACACAGGTGCCATAATGAAAAAAAGAAATTTCAGCGCAGAGTTTAAACGCGAATCCGCTCAACTGGTCGTTGACCAGAATTACACCGTGGCAGATGCAGCCAGCGCTATGGATGTCGGCCTTTCCACAATGACGCGATGGGTGAAACAATTACGTGATGAGCGGCAGGGAAAAACACCAAAAGCCTCCCCTATTACCCCGGAACAAATTGAAATCCGTGAGCTCAGGAAAAAGCTACAACGTATTGAAATGGAAAATGAAATATTAAAAAAGGCTACCGCGCTCTTGATGTCAGACTCCCTGAACAGTTCTCGATAATCGGGAAACTCAGGGCGCGTTATCCTGTGGCCACTCTCTGCCATGTGTTCGGGGTCCATCGCAGCAGCTACAAATACTGGAAAAACCGTCCTGAAAAGCCAGACGGCAGACGGGCTGTATTACGCAGCCAGGTACTTGAACTGCATGGCATCAGCCACGGCTCTGCCGGAGCAAGAAGCATCGCCACAATGGCAACCCAGAGAGGCTACCAGATGGGGCGCTGGCTTGCTGGCAGACTCATGAAAGAGCTGGGGCTGGTCAGCTGTCAGCAGCCGACTTACCGGTATAAACGTGGTGGTCATGAACATGTTGCTATCCCTAACTACCTTGAACGGCAGTTCGCCGTGACCGAGCCAAATCAGGTGTGGTGCGGTGATGTGACCTATATCTGGACGGGTAAGCGCTGGGCGTACCTCGCCGTTGTTCTCGACCTGTTCGCAAGAAAACCAGTGGGCTGGGCCATGTCGTTCTCGCCGGACAGCAGGCTTACCATGAAAGCACTGGAAATGGCATGGGAAACCCGTGGTAAGCCCGTCGGGGTGATGTTCCACAGCGATCAAGGCAGTCATTATACGAGCAGGCAGTTCCGGCAGTTACTGTGGAGATACCGGATCAGGCAGAGTATGAGTCGGCGTGGAAACTGCTGGGATAACAGCCCAATGGAGCGCTTCTTCAGGAGTCTGAAGAACGAATGGGTGCCGGCGACGGGCTATGTAAGCTTCAGCGATGCAGCTCACGCAATAACGGACTATATCGTTGGATATTACAGCGCACTAAGACCGCACGAATATAATGGTGGGTTACCACCAAACGAATCGGAAAATCGATACTGGAAAAAACTCTAACTCGGTGGCCAGTTTTTGTTGACCACTTCACTTATACTCGCCAGGGATATGCAATTGAAGCAATTACCGCCACGATTGACTGGATAAAAGAGAACGGTTTTTCACTCATCAAAGCCGGTGTGAATCCGGAAAATACCCTTTCAAAAAAATTACTTATCAGGATTGGCTTCAATTTTTCGAGCATCGAAGATGGGTGAGCATATTTATGTTCTGGATTAAACAAAAGGAGAATAATCTCCCGAAGGGAAAAGCCGATGAGGCCATTTCAGGCGTACTTCAACATGCATTCGTCAGTGTCATCTGCCTTTTCCAGTAAATGGGTTGGCATTCAATTTCCAAAGTACATCACACTTTTTCTACTGAAACATATCCCTCCTATAACTACGTGTTAATATTCGCTCCGTAAATACCTTTCAACTCAACCCGAGGCTTTGATGCTGGAGAATGTAATCATCCGATAATCAGTTCCCCGACCTTTTCAGGCCGGACTGATTATCAATGCGCCGAAATCGAATGCGGACACCGCGGTGTGTTTGCACGTTTTGCACATGATGATTAAACAGGTTCTTCAGTATGAATTTATCCCGTCAGGAACAACGTACGTTACACGTTCTCGCTAAAGGTGGACGTATTGCGCACGTCCGCGATTCTTCAGGCCGCGTCACTTCCGTTGAATGCTACAGCCGCGAAGGGCTGTTGCTGACCGACTGCACGCTCGCCGTCTTCAAAAAACTCAAAACCAAAAAACTTATCAAGTCCGTCAATGGTCAGCCCTATCGAATCAACACTACCGGGCTGAATAACGTTCGCGCTCAGCTCGATAATCGCTAAGGAGAGTTTCGATGACAGCACACCACTTCACTTTTCAAATCACAGATGAAAGTGATGCCAGTGATATCCGGGAAGTCGAAACCCGCGCATTTGGCTTCAGCAAAGAAGCCGATTTAACGGCCTCTTTACTTGAGGATGAAAGCGCGCGCCCTGCGTTATCGCTGCTGGCCCGACATGAAGGCAAAGCCGTCGGGCATATTTTATTTACCCGGGCAACCTTCAAAGGGGAAATGGATTCACCGCTGATGCATATCCTCGCTCCCCTGGCAGTCATACCGGAATACCAGGGGATGGGCGTGGGAGGACGGTTGATACGCACTGGCATCGAGCACCTGAGGTTGATGGGCTGCCAGACGGTTTTTGTTCTCGGCCACGCCACCTATTACCCCCGACATGGGTTCGAACCCTGTGCCGGAGACAAAGGCTATCCGGCACCTTATCCCATCCCGGAGGAGCACAAAGCCTGCTGGATGATGCAAGCACTCACCGCTCAGCCCATGAACGTGACCGGCCACATCCAGTGCGCGCAGGCCCTGATGAAACCGGAGCACTGGCGTGAATAACAATCTTGTTGTGCCCTTTTTAATGCTTAACCCAATAACAGGAATTAACTAATGGATATTCCACGTATTTTTACCATCAGTGAAAGCGAACACCGCATCCACAACCCGTTCACCGAAGAGAAGTACGCCACGCTGGGTCGCGTGCTGCGCATGAAACCAGAGACCCGAATTCTGGACCTCGGCAGCGGCTCGGGCGAGATGCTCTGCACCTGGGCCCGGGATCATGGCATTACGGGGACTGGAATCGACATGAGTTCGCTCTTCACCGCGCAGGCCAGACGCCGCGCGGAAGAACTCGGCGTCAGCGAACGCGTACATTTTATTCATAATGATGCGGCGGGTTACGTCGCCAATGAAAAATGTGACGTAGCAGCCTGCGTTGGCGCGACCTGGATTGCCGGAGGCTTTGCCGGGACAGTCGAACTGCTGGCGCAGAGCCTTAAACCGGGCGGGATCATGCTCATCGGTGAACCTTACTGGCGTCAGCTTCCGGCAACGGACGAGATAGCCCAGGCCTGTGGCGTCAGCTCGACGACCGATTTTCTGACGCTACCAGGGCTTGTCAGCGCGTTTGACGACCTCGGCTACGACGTGGTGGAAATGGTACTGGCGGACCAGGAAGGCTGGGACCGATATGAGGCCGCGAAATGGCTGACCATGCGCCGCTGGCTGGAGGCCAATCCTGACGATGACTTCGCCGCCGAAGTCAGGGCCGAGCTAAACATCTCGCCGAAACGCCACGTAACGTACGCGCGGGAATACTTTGGCTGGGGCGTGTTCGCACTCATCGCTAGGTAACAACAGGTTCCCGGTATTTCTGACTGGAGATACCGGGGGCTTAGCCTTTGCTTTAATCTGATGCATCACCTGCACAATACATATTCAGTATGTTTATTAATCAAGATGTCACCATAAGGAGCATCATATGTCACAACATGAACAGTTCTGTCAGGCTTGCGGAATGCCGATGTCGGCACCAGATGCACACAGTGCCAGTGATCAATATTGTGCGTACTGCAGCGACAGCAACGGCAATCTCAAACCCTGGGAAGAAGCGGTATCAGGTTTAGCCAGCTTCCTTGATTCCTGGCAAAAAGTCGGCCCGGAGGAAGCACATAAGCGTGCAAAACGTTATCTGACGGCAATGCCAGCCTGGGCTCATAAAGCGGAGAGTGATTTGAGCTGATTATCTATACTCCCTCTGAATCTATTCAGGAGATCCGATGTTTTCTTACATTATGCTGGGAACCAACGACCTGCCACGCGCCATTACATTCTAAGATCCGCTGATGGAGATGCTGGGGTATCCACGTGCAGGACGTAATGAAGAGGGAGCGTCCTGCAACAAAGTGGTGCGATAACAGTTACCGCGTTTTATTCATTCTCATTATTTCAACCATAATCACTGGTCTCTCTAGCCCGTAACTTTCACAAACGTTGAGCGCTTTTATTCCACTCGGCTCACATAATTTTTTATTTGTTCAGCTTTGCGCGTTTTCACGTGAACGTTCTCACAATTATTCGACCAGTCTGCGCCTATAAAACGCTCAACGAGTGATTGTTTTACGGTCTACGGAGATAGCTATGTCATTTTCTGTGCAGGAAACCCTGTTCTCGCTTTTGCAGCACAATGCGATTTCAGGACACGAAAACGCTGTCGCTGACGTCATGCTGTGCGAATTCAGGCGTCAGGCAAAAGAGGTCTGGCGAGACAGGCTTGGGAATGTCGTCGCGCGCTACGGTAGTGATAAACCCGATGCGCTGCGACTGATGATTTTTGCGCATATGGATGAAGTCGGTTTTATGGTGCGCAAAATAGAGCCTTCTGGATTTTTACGCTTTGAACGCGTAGGCGGTCCTGCGCAGGTCACTATGGCTGGATCCATCGTCACCCTCACCGGGGACAAAGGGCCAGTCATGGGGTGTATCGGCATTAAGTCCTACCACTTTGCCAAAGGCGACGAGCGCACGCAGTCACCTTCTGTCGACAAACTGTGGATTGATATTGGTGCCAAAGACAAAGACGACGCTATACGAATGGGCATTCAGGTCGGTACGCCTGTCACTCTGTATAACCCGCCGCAACTCCTGGCAAACGATCTGGTGTGCAGTAAAGCACTAGACGATCGTCTGGGCTGTACTGCCCTGCTCGGTGTAGCGGATGCTATCAGTACTACGGAGCTTGATATCGCCGTTTATCTGGTGGCTTCGGTACAGGAAGAATTTAATATCCGCGGCATTGTTCCCGTATTACGCCGTGTAAAACCTGACCTGGCGATTGGTATTGATATCACTCCATCGTGTGACACCCCTGATTTACACGATTATTCCGAGGTCAGGATTAATCAGGGCGTTGGGATCACCTGCCTGAACTACCATGGTCGGGGAACGCTGGCCGGATTAATCACGCCTCCTCGCCTGATACGGATGTTGGAACAGACGGCTCTTGAACACAACATTCCGGTGCAGCGAGAAGTGGCTCCCGGCGTGATAACAGAAACCGGTTATATCCAGGTTGAGCAGGATGGTATTCCCTGCGCCAGTCTCTCTATTCCTTGTCGCTATACCCATTCTCCGGCGGAGGTTGCCAGCCTGCGTGATTTGACTGATTGCATCCGCCTATTGACCGCTCTGGCAGGTATGTCAGCAGCACATTTCCCCGTTGAGCCTGATTCAGGCACTACACAAGAGGCACATCCATTATGAAAAAGATCCTTGTGGCATGCGGTACCGGCATGTCGACTTCAACCATGATTGCACACAAGCTGCAAGAGTTCCTGACTGAACAGGGCATTTCAGCCACTACCGCCCAATGCTGTCTGAATGAGATCCCTCTTAACTGTAACGGTATGGACCTTATTGTAACCTCCATGCGAACCAACAGTGATTACGGCATCCCTACGCTTAATGGCGCCGCCCTGCTCACAGGGATCAACGACGACGCGTTAAAACAACAAATCAAGGCTCTGTTAACTCAATAAAAGGAGGCATTATGTTTGATTACATCCTGTCTCTCGGCGGTACCGTTTTCGTCCCTATCATCATGATCGTGATTGGCCTTATCTTCCGCATCCCCTGGCTGCAGGCGATTAAGGCAGGGGTAACGGTTGGGATTGGTTTTGTCGGTATGGGACTGGTGATCGTCATGGCGATCGACAGCCTCAGTCCCCCTATCAAAGTGATGATTGAGCGTTTCGGCCTGGCCCTGCATGTCTTTGACGTTGGCGCAGGCCCTGCCTCCGGCGTTGGTTATGCGACAGCCATTGGCGCCATGATTATCCCAGTTATTTTTCTTCTCAATGTCGCCATGCTGGTCACCCGTCTGACCAAAACGATGAACGTCGATATTTACAATTACTGGCACTACGCCATTACGGGTACGGTGGTCCAGCTTATGACCGGTAGCCTGATTTATGGTGTGCTGGGGGCAATCTGCCATGCGGCGCTATCGTTAAAAATGGCCGACTGGACGGCAAAACGGGTACAGAACATCGTCGGGCTGGAAGGTATTTCGATACCGCAAGGCTACGGTTCCAGTTCAGTACCGCTTTTCGTTCTACTTGATGCTATCTATGAAAAAATCCCTTTCATGAAGGGACGCAATATCGATGCTCAGGAGATCCAGAAACGCTACGGCATGGTCGGCGATCCGGTGATTATCGGCGTAGTGCTCGGTCTGATTTTTGGCCTGGCGGCTGGTGAAGGCTTTAAAGGTTGCGCCAGTCTGATGATTACCGTTGCGGCAATCATGGTGCTGTTCCCGCGCATGATCCGCCTGATTGTTGAGGGCCTGATGCCCATCTCCGACGGTGCAAGAAAGTTCTTCCAGAAATATTTCAAAGGACGTGAAGTGTATATCGGTCTGGATACTGCTGTGACGCTGGGGCATCCAACCACCATTGCTGTCGGTCTGCTACTGATACCCATTATGTTAATTCTGGCCAGCATTTTACCGGGCAACAAAGTGTTACCCCTCGCAGACCTGCCGGTAGCACCGTTCTTTATCTGTATGGCTACGGTTATCCACCGCGGAGACCTGGTCAGGACGTTGATAAGCGGGGTCATCGTGATGATTACCGTCCTGCTGATCGCCACCCAGTTCGCGCCTTACTTCACTGAAATGGCGCTCAAAGGCGGTTTCAGTTTTGCCGGTGAAAGTGCGCAAATCTCAGCGTTGTCCGTGGGCAATATGTTCGGTTGGTCGATTTCTGAATTGATGTCGCTTGGGATTATTGGCGTTGTCGTGGCGGTCGGTATTGTCGCCAGCGTCGTGCTGTTCTTACGTAAACGTGAATTATCGGAATAAGGAGTACTTTCAATGAGTTGGCTGAAAGAGGTTATTGGGACGGAAAAAGCGGTCATCGCCATGTGCCATCTACGTGCATTGCCCGGCGACCCGAGTTTTGATGCGCAGTTGGGGATGAACTGGGTTATCGACAAAGCCTGGGACGATCTGATGGCGCTCCAAAATGGTGGGGTGGATGCAGTCATGTTCTCCAACGAGTTTAGTCTTCCCTATCTCACGAAGGTGCGTCCGGAAACCACTGCGGCAATGGCACGAATCATCGGGCAATTAATGAGCGATATCCGCATCCCGTTTGGCGTGAATGTTCTGTGGGATCCGGTCGCCTCATTCGACCTGGCGATGGCTACCGGCGCTAAGTTTATCCGCGAGATATTTACCGGTGCCTATGCCAGCGACTTTGGCGTCTGGGACACTAACGTCGGTGAGACCATCCGTCATCAACACCGGATTGGTGCAGGCGAAGTGAAAACCTTGTTCAATATCGTCCCAGAGGCCGCCGTGTATCTGGGCAATCGCGATATCTGTTCTATTGCTAAATCGACAGTATTTAACAACCATCCTGATGCGCTCTGTGTTTCTGGCCTGACCGCCGGGACGCGTACAGACAGCGCGCTGTTAAAACGGGTCAAAGAAACGGTGCCTGACACCGTCGTGTTGGCCAACACGGGCGTCTGCCTGGAAAACGTGGAGGAACAACTCAGTATCGCCGATGGCTGTGTGACCGCAACCACCTTTAAAAAGGACGGCGTTTTTGCCAATTTCGTTGACCAGGCGCGAGTCAGTCAGTTTATGGAGAAAGTGCATCATATACGCCGATAAGATAGGGATAAGCAGAGCGCTTATCCCCGGCAAAGAGCAATAACCCTTCTGCGATCCCTGCCGCCTTCGTCAAAAGTATCGACGGGGATCGCTACCAGATTAACCCGAATCGGCATGGAGTCAACGACGGATGATTAACGATATTAAATGGGTACAGGCACAACGTGAAGCCACCGACTGGCGTCAGGCCGTGGAAATCGCCACCCGCCCGCTGGTAGCCTATGGTGCCGCGCAGCCATGCTACGTTAATGGGATCATCGAAAATACCCTTAACTGGGGGCCTTATTATCTGATAGCCCCAGGAATCGCCTTGCCTCACGCCCGACCAGAGCAAGGCGCAAACTATAATCAGGTCAGTATCACCACGCTACGCACCCCGGTCGCCTTTGGTAACGAGGAGTGCGACCCCGTCTGGCTGCTTCTCTGCGTCAGCGCCACAGATGCCAACGCACATATTTTGACCATTCAGCGCATCAGCCAGTTTATTGATTCGCCACAACGCTTAGCGGCAGTGGGAAATGCCAGCACAGACGATGCACTGTTTGCGCTGGTATCAGGTTAACGGAGGCGCTTATGATCCTGCACCCTTCTCTCGCCAGCGCAAATCCTCTGCACTATGGTCGTGAGCTGACGGCATTGGACAATCTGGATTTTGGGAGCCTGCATCTGGATATTGAGGACAGCAGCTTCATTAACAACATTACGTTTGGGATGAAAACGGTGCAGGCCGTCGCCAGACAGACGCCTCATCCCTTGTCCTTTCATTTCATGGTTGCCCGGCCACAGCGCTGGTTTAACGCGCTGGCTGAAATCAGACCCGCGTGGATCTTCGTTCATGCAGAAACGCTGGACTATCCTTCGGAAACGTTAACTGAGATCCGCCATACCGGCGCACGAGCCGGACTGGTATTTAATCCGGCAACCCCGATCGACGCCTGGCGATATCTGGCGTCTGAGCTGGACGGAGTGATGGTGATGACCAGTGAGCCCGATGGGCAGGGACAGCGGTTTATTCCCTCCATGTGCGAGAAAATCCAAAAAGTACGCACGGCTTTTCCTCAGACCGAGTGCTGGGCCGACGGTGGAATTACGCTGGCAGCTGCACAGCAACTGGCAGCAGCCGGGGCGCAACATATGGTGATTGGGCGCGCCCTGTTCTCTTCATCTGACTATCGCGCGACCTTAGCTCAATTCGCCACCCTGTAAGAGGAGATTGTTTCTGATGAGCCAACAGAGACCTGACCGTATCAAACAGATGCTGCACTACCTGTGGCAACATCGTCACCTCTCCACACAGCAGGCCATGGAGCTTTTTGGCTATGCGGAAGCGACTGTCCGTCGTGATTTCCAGTATATTGCCAACCAGTATCCAGGCATGATCCGCGGTCACGGTTGCCTGGACTTCGACGACAGTACAGACGACAAAGAGTACGTCTTCGACGTGAAACGTACATTGCAATCTGTGGCGAAAAGAGAAATAGCTGCCCTTGCCCGAACAATGATCAAAGATGGCGACTGCTTTTTTCTCGACTCCGGCTCAACCTGCCTCGAACTGGCGAAATGCCTGGCCGATGCGCGGGTAAAGGTCATCTGCAACGACATTAAAATCGCCAATGAACTGGGCTGTTTTCCCCATGTGGAAAGTTACATTATCGGAGGACTGATTCGCCCAGGTTATTTTTCGGTAGGAGAGAGTCTGGCGCTGGAGATGATCAATGCCTTTTCCGTAGAACGTGCGTTTATCTCCTGCGATGCGCTGTCGCTGGAGACGGGGATCACCAATGCCACCATGTTTGAGGTCGGGGTGAAAACACGGATTATTCAACGCTCGCGTGAAGTTATTCTCATGGCCGATCACTCAAAATTTGATGCCGTTGAGCCGCATGCTGTAGCAACACTATCATGTATTAAAACGATCATCAGTGACAGCGGGTTACCTGAGACTATTGCACAGCGTTATCAGCGAGCCGGATGTCAGTTGTTTTTACCTCATTCAATAAAGTGATAAGTAAGTTCGTTCGAGAGGGATTTCAAGCAAAAATAATCAATGGCACCCAATAGAAAATATTGGCGATGCGCTCGAACGAATAAAGAAGCCCTATGCGCAATCCACACGCTACGATGTTGCAACAACACGCCATCTACTTTTTATTCTCATTCACTAAATGTGGTTGTTCTGGATTCATTATTCAAAGTGTGTACAAGATCACATTTAATCACTTCATTACAGTTCAGCATGCTGAACAAAGCATATTTTCCACTATGTAATGCCGATACCATTTATTCCATGAGCAAGAAGGAGCCATTATGGTTCGCAAAGGGTGTAATTCATTAGTCCGTGCTGAAAAAATATTAACCCACATTGCATGGGTTGGTATGGCAAGTTATATGGAGTTATTAAATAAATTCCAGTACCCCAAAAGCAGCCTGCTTAATTTATTGAATGTAATGGTGGAGTGTGGTTTCTTAATTAAAAACAAAAACGGCTACTATTCACTGGGAATAAAAAACTACGAATTGGGTTGTCAGGCGTTACACCGTCAAAATATATTTGAGGTGACTAAGCGGCCAATGCAGGAGTTGTCGCTGAAAAGTGGACTGGTTTGTCATCTTGGGGCGATGGAGAGCATTTCGGCTATCTATCTCGACAAGATCGAAAGTCCGGACTCTGTACCGACGAGCAAAAGCTGGATTGGCAAAAAACTTGAGTTGCATATTACCGCGTTGGGTAAGGCATTATTAGCCTGGAAGACACGAGAAGAACTGGATTATTTTTTAGAAGCACTCACGTTAACTCCACATACGCGCAATACATTTACCGATAAAAAATTGTTTCTGGAAGAATTACAAAAAACACGCCTTCGGGGATGGGCCATAGACAACGAAGAATCAACCTATGGGGCGGTATGTTTAAGTATGCCGGTATTCAATATGTATAACAGAGTTAACTATGCAATCTCACTTTCTGGCGATCCGGTAGTTTATTCAGGAAATAAGATAGACAGCTATCTGGAATTGCTCCGGAAATGCGCTGAGCAAATATCATATGGGCTGGGATACAGAAACGAAAATGAGCATTTACGAAAAGGAAACTGAGGTAATGAAAAAATTCAGCGGCATTATTCCACCGGTATCCAGCACGTTTCATCGTGACGGAACCCTTGATAAAAAGGCAATGCGCGAAGTTGCCGACTTCCTGATTAATAAAGGGGTCGACGGGCTGTTTTATCTGGGTACCGGTGGTGAATTTAGCCAAATGAATACAGCCCAGCGCATGGCGCTCGCCGAAGAAGCTGTAACCATTGTCGACGGGCGAGTGCCGGTATTGATTGGCGTCGGTTCCCCTTCCACTGACGAAGCGGTCAAACTGGCGCAGCATGCGCAAGCCTACGGCGCTGATGGTATCGTCGCCATCAACCCCTACTACTGGAAAGTCGCACCACGAAATCTTGACGACTATTACCAGCAGATCGCCCGTAGCGTCACCCTACCGGTGATCCTGTACAACTTTCCGGATCTGACGGGTCAGGACTTAACCCCGGAAACCGTGACGCGTCTGGCTCTGCAAAACGAGAATATCGTTGGCATCAAAGACACCATCGACAGCGTTGGTCACTTGCGTACGATGATCAACACAGTTAAGTCGGTACGCCCGTCGTTTTCGGTATTCTGCGGTTACGATGATCATTTGCTGAATACGATGCTGCTGGGCGGCGACGGTGCGATAACCGCCAGCGCTAACTTTGCTCCGGAACTCTCCGTCGGCATCTACCGCGCCTGGCGTGAAGGCGATCTGGCGACCGCTGCGACGCTGAATAAAAAACTACTACAACTGCCCGCTATTTACGCCCTCGAAACACCGTTTGTCTCACTGATCAAATACAGCATGCAGTGTGTCGGGCTGCCTGTAGAGACATATTGCTTACCACCGATTCTTGAAGCATCAGAAGAAGCAAAAGATAAAGTCCACGTGCTGCTTACCGCGCAGGGCATTTTACCAGTCTGAGGAGAAACTCATGTCTGTTCGCAATATTTTTGCTGACGAGAGCCACGATATTTACACCGTCAGAACGCACGCCGATGGCCCGGACGGCGAACTCCCATTAACCGCAGAGATGCTTATCAACCGCCCGAGCGGGGATCTGTTCGGTATGACCATGAATGCCGGAATGGGTTGGTCTCCGGACGAGCTGGATCGGGACGGTATTTTACTGCTCAGTACACTCGGTGGCTTACGCGGCGCAGACGGTAAACCCGTGGCGCTGGCGCTGCACCAGGGGCATTACGAACTGGACATCCAGATAAAAGCGGCGGCCGAGGTTATTAAAGCCAACCATGCCCTGCCCTATGCCGTGTACGTCTCCGATCCTTGTGACGGGCGTACTCAGGGTACAACGGGGATGTTTGATTCGCTACCATACCGAAATGACGCATCGATGGTAATGCGCCGCCTTATTCGCTCTCTGCCCGACGCGAAAGCAGTTATTGGTGTGGCGAGTTGCGATAAGGGGCTTCCGGCCACCATGATGGCACTCGCCGCGCAGCACAACATCGCAACCGTGCTGGTCCCCGGCGGCGCGACGCTGCCCGCAAAGGATGGAGAAGACAACGGCAAGGTGCAAACCATTGGCGCACGCTTCGCCAATGGCGAATTATCTCTACAGGACGCACGCCGTGCGGGCTGTAAAGCCTGTGCCTCTTCCGGCGGCGGCTGTCAATTTTTGGGCACTGCCGGGACATCTCAGGTGGTGGCCGAAGGATTGGGGCTGGCAATCCCACATTCAGCCCTTGCCCCTTCCGGTGAGCCTGTGTGGCGGGAGATCGCCAGAGCTTCCGCGCGAGCTGCGCTGAACCTGAGTCAAAAAGGCATCACCACCCGGGAAATTCTCACCGATAAAGCGATAGAGAATGCGATGACGGTCCATGCCGCGTTCGGTGGTTCAACAAACCTGCTGTTACACATCCCGGCAATTGCTCACCAGGCAGGTTGCCATATCCCGACCGTTGATGACTGGATCCGCATCAACAAGCGCGTGCCCCGACTGGTGAGCGTACTGCCTAATGGCCCGGTTTATCATCCAACGGTCAATGCCTTTATGGCAGGTGGTGTGCCGGAAGTCATGTTGCATCTGCGCAGCCTCGGATTGTTGCATGAAGACGTTATGACGGTTACCGGCAGCACGCTGAAAGAAAACCTCGACTGGTGGGAGCACTCCGAACGGCGTCAGCGGTTCAAGCAACTCCTGCTCGATCAGGAACAAATCAACGCTGACGAAGTGATCATGTCTCCGCAGCAAGCAAAAGCGCGCGGATTAACCTCAACTATCACCTTCCCGGTGGGTAATATTGCGCCAGAAGGTTCGGTGATCAAATCCACCGCCATTGACCCCTCGATGATTGATGAGCAAGGTATCTATTACCATAAAGGTGTGGCGAAGGTTTATCTGTCCGAGAAAAGTGCGATTTACGATATCAAACATGACAAGATCAAGGCGGGCGATATTCTGGTCATTATTGGCGTTGGACCTTCAGGTACAGGGATGGAAGAAACCTACCAGGTTACCAGTGCCCTGAAGCATCTGTCATACGGTAAGCATGTTTCGTTAATCACCGATGCACGTTTCTCGGGCGTTTCTACTGGCGCGTGCATCGGCCATGTGGGGCCAGAAGCGCTGGCCGGAGGCCCCATCGGTAAATTACGCACCGGGGATGTAATTGAAATTAAAATTGATTGTCGCGAGCTTCACGGCGAAGTCAATTTCCTCGGAACCCGTAGCGATGAACAATTACCTTCACAGGAGGAGGCAACTGCAATATTAAATGCCAGACCCAGCCATCAGGATTTACTTCCCGATCCTGAATTGCCAGATGATACCCAGCTATGGGCAATGCTTCAGGCCGTGAGTGGCGGGACATGGACCGGTTGTATTTATGATGTAAACAAAATTGGCGCGGCTTTGCGCGATTTTATGAATAAAAACTGAAAGCATAAATAAAAACATCCAGACACCTGAATTATCCGACTCTGCATCATTCGTTATTTGCTCAGTCGGATAATGATGGGTCGCTACCCTGTTATGAGAGGACGTTATGCCACTAATTATCGTTGTGGCAGGGATTGCTTTACTCCTGCTTTTAACCATAAAAATTAAGCTTAATACGTTTGTTTCGTTAATTATTGTCTCGATTGCTGTCGCCATCGCCAGTGGTATGGATTTGAGTAAAGTCGTCACCTCAGTCGAATCCGGGCTTGGCGGTACGCTGGGCCATATTGGTTTGATATTTGGCTTCGGTGTTATGCTCGGTCGCTTGCTGGCCGATGCGGGTGGTGCGCAGCGAATAGCGCTGACCATGCTGAATTATTTCGGGAAAAATAAACTTGACTGGGCAGTGGTCTGTTCGGCGTTTATTGTCGGTATCGCACTTTTTTTCGAAGTCGGTTTAATTCTTCTGGTACCTATTTTATTCGCTATTGCCCGTGAAGCAAAAATATCACCGATGTTTATGTGTGTGCCGATGCTTTCTGGTTTGCTGGTCGCACACGGTTTTTTGCCGCCGCACCCCGGCCCGACTGTTATCGCCAGGGAATATGGCGCTGATGTAGGATTGGTACTGATATACGGTATCATTGTCGGCATTCCAACCTTTATTCTTTGCGGCCCGGTATTGAATAAATTCTGCCAGCGCATTATTCCGGACGCCTTTAAAAAAGAGGGGAATATAGCCTCTCTCGGCGCGACCCGCCGATTCAGCGAAAGCGAAATGCCAGGCTTTGGGATCAGTTTTCTCACGGCAATGCTGCCGGTGATCCTGATGGCGGTTGTCACCATCATCCAGATGACTCATGCCAAAAGTGCCGCGGATTCTGGCTTATTTTACAACGTGATACTGTTCTTAGGTAATTCGACGATCGCCATGCTGATTTCACTGCTGTTCGCGATCTATACCATGGGCCTGGGGCGCGGGAAAACAATCCCTGACCTGATGGATTCTTGCGGAAAAGCTATCGCGGGTATTGCCGGTCTGCTGCTGATTATCGGTGGTGGTGGTGCATTCAAGCAAGTTCTCATCGACTCTGGCGTTGGTCAGTATATTTCCACCCTGGTTTCGGGTATGGATATTAACCCGATCTTGATGGCCTGGGGCGTGGCCGCATTCCTGCGTATTTGTCTGGGTTCAGCCACCGTCGCGGCGATCTCTACCGCCGGTCTGGTCATCCCATTGTTGGCAGTACATCCCAATACCAACCTGGCCTTGATTACGCTGGCTACCGGTGCCGGATCCTGTATTTGTTCTCACGTTAACGATGCCAGTTTCTGGATGATTAAAGACTTTTTTGGCCTGACCACCAAAGAAACGCTGTTATCCTGGACGTTGATGTCCACACTCTTATCCATCAGTGGGCTGATTTTTATTCTGCTCGCCAGCTTAGTTTTATAATCGGGTTCTTGCCAGTGAGCCAACCTGTTGTTCACTGTCCCCCATAATTTAGTGAGTGACGGCAACCGTCTGCACGGTGACGAATCGCTGGCGATCAAAAAGGGGCGATATTGAACCGTCGATTATGCTTGATGGGTGTACTCTCAGTAATACTGTAAAGCCGGAGCATGTCTCCGACTTTACAGTATAGGGGAACAGCAGGCGATCGCTCAAATGGTATGCTGGTTTATTTCATGTAAAAGAATAAAATATCTGTATAAAATCATGCCACTGGCAATCTGCATCAACTCTCCGGGTAAACAGGGTTAAGATGAGCATTTCCCCGGTTTAATACAGGTATACAAAAGTGGATAGAGATCAAACAAACAGCAGCCTGTTCAATGATGATCCCGTACTTCATGCAACATGGCTGTACTATCAGGAAGGCAAAAGCCAGACTGAAGTTGCAGCTATCATGGGGGTGTCCCGCGTCACGGTTGTCAAATACCTGCAAACAGCCCGGGAAAATGGACTGGTTCATATCAACCTGGATGTGAATGTCTTTGGCTCTATCGACGCTGCTTTGCAAATTCGCGATAAATTCAATCTCCAGAGAGTGATCATCGTGCCGGATGGCGAACATGCCGGAAAACGTGATGATACAAAGCTGATGCGGACTCGCCTTTCACGTGCCGGTGGCATGTATCTGAATCAGGTGATTGAGAATGGTGATGTGCTGGGGGTTGCCTGGGGAAGAACAATCCATCAGATGAGCAAAACCATGACGCCGAAGTCATGTAAAAATGTCACCGTTATACAGATGCTCGGTTCCATGCCATCTCAGCCAGACCTGACGATCATTGAATCCTCATCGCAAATCGCCTACAAGCTTTCAGGCCGTGTCGCCTCGCTGCACGTGCCCGCCGTGGTATCAAGCGCCAGACTGGCCATGGAGTTACAGGCAGAGCCTATTATTCGATCGAATTTTGACGTTCTGACTCGCTGTACGAAAGCCTTTTTTGTCGTGGGTAACGCGCTTGATGAAAATCCCCTGATTCGGGTGGGCGTGCTGAATAAGAAGGAAATGCAGACGTATCGGGATTTAGGCGCAGTAGGTGTCATTTGTGGTCGCTTCTATGACAAGGAAGGGATGCCCGTCGTGGCTGATGTTGACCAGCGTATTCTGGGAATCAGTCTGGCTCAGCTAAGGCAGATTGAACGGAAGATCTTCCTTGCTGGTGGGGAAAGAGGCTATGACGCAACGTTGGGTGCCCTGCTGGGAGGATATGTCACGGACCTGATTGTTGATGAAGGAACGGCAGAGTTTTTGCTGGCGTGTGAATTACCACACTAAAAGAATGAACAACTGCCCCATGTGGATATGGGGCAGGATTTTATTGATTAGCGGCGATAATAAGAACAATACCCACAATGTATGAAATAAACATGGTCAGCAGCAGTTTATTGGTTCCGGCTGGCGCACTGGCAAATTCTCTCCAGATGAAGACTCCCCAGATCACGGCAATCATTGTGGCCCCCTGTCCCAGACCGTAGGAAATGGCATACCCCGCCTGACCAGACGCAATCAGACTGAATGCCAGACCGACACACCAAATCATACCGCCCAGCCAGCCGCAAACATGATCCCGTAAGCTCCCGGAAAAATACATTTTCCCGTTGACCGGTTCTCCTGAAATAGGTTTTTTCATGACCAGCGTGTTAAGGACAAAGTTCGACAAGAACAGCCCCACGGCAAACAGAACAAGTGCTGAGTAAGGCGTCATCAGACCGCTGGCAGGCTGGCTGAAATTGTCAGACATGGAGTCCGCCAAGAAGCGGAAAAACCATCCCATGATGATACCCGCCAGAATGGCAGTAATGAGACCTTTATTACGGCGAGATTTATCCGCCTCCTGCGTGACACGACCATAGGCTATCGCGGTAAAAATAATGGCGCTCACAACGCAGGCGACACCGAGGAACAGAATGAGCGGATCGCCCTGCGGATTGCCGATATAGGTGGTGATCACACCCAGAGCCAGTGCCAGCCCCACACCCACAGGAAAAGCTACCGCCATACCGGCAAGATTAATAGAAGCGACCAGAAGAATATTGGAAATATTGAAGATAATCCCTGCCAGTATTGCCGACATCAGACTACTGCTGCTCGCCTGCTGAATATCAGGTATAAAACTGCGACCGGCTTCGCCCATAGAACCCAGCGTGAAGGCAAATAACAAAGAACACAGCAATAATCCAATTGAATAATCCCAATAGAATAGAGGGAACTCCCATTTTTTATTGCTGACAAGTTTAGTTGTATTCGCCCATGAACCCCAGCAAATCATGGTAATAAAACACATTATTATGGCGACAGCATACGATTCCACGATAAACATAAATAACTCCTTGTGGTAGTTATAATCAATCGTTGTGGACAGAGGGAATAGCAGCCATTCTGCGAATGGCTGTCATATGTTATTAATTAAAATAAAGCTGTAATTACGCTTTCAAACCATACGTTTTGAATTTTTCAAGGACGATGGTCATTTCGGCTTCAGACAGCACGGGAACATCGTGATGTAATCCGCCACATTTGATGTATAAATCAGCCAGCGTCTCGGTTTCACCCGCCAGCCACAACGTCTTTTCCAGCGTGACGTCCATGGCCAGCATACCGTGGTGCTGCATCAGCAAGGACTTACTTTCTCTGATTCCTTTAGATACACCGTCGGCCAGTTCAGGACTGCCAAAGGTATAATAGGGAATACAGGGAATATGATCCGTCCCCGATACCGCCACCATATAATGAATGGCCGGAATTGAATGATTATGTATTGCCACCGCCGTGGAATTCACCGCATGCGTATGTATGACAGCATTCAATTCTGGTCTGGCTTTATAACACGCCAGATGAAATAACCATTCACTTGATGGTATTTTACCCGCTTCAGGTATTCCCTTATCGTCTACAAAGACAATCATGTCCGGCGTCATCTTTGAATAAGCGATCCCACTCGGCGTAATCAACATGCCACCGGTATACCTGGCACTCACATTACCTGATGTTCCTTGATTAAGACCTGACGCATTCATTTCCCGACAAGTGGAAATGATTTTTTCTGCTAACTTAATCCGTTCCATTCCTGATCCTTAATAGCAATGGCCGCCGTTTTAATGCTGTTCCCCCTGGAGTGCTTTACTCTTCAGGTCAGCAAACATATCCGCCAGCGCTGACTTACTGGCAGCACAGACTCCCCGCTCAGTAATGAAGCCGGTAATGTATCGGGCAGGCGTGACGTCGAAAGCGTAGTTCCCACAACGGGTTCCTTCAGGGGCGGTATTGACCCAGCTCAATTCTCCCTGAGGGTTTATCCCATAGACATGGGACTGCTCTTTTCCGTCACGTTGCTCAATCGGAATGCTTTTTCCGTCCTCGATAGTCCAGTCAATAGTGGGAGAAGGTAACGCGACGTAGAAGGGAACATGGTTATCATGGGCCGCCAGCGCCTTAAGATAGGTACCAATTTTATTACAGACATCCCCTCTGGCCGTGGTTCGATCGGTCCCAACAATGCAGAGATCAACGTCACCGTGTTGCATCAGGTGGCCACCCGCGTTGTCGGCGATCAGGGTGTGAGGAATACCGTGTGAGCCCAGTTCAAATGCCGTGAGTCCGCCCTGATTACGTGGCCGCGTTTCATCCACCCAGACGTGAACAGGGATTCCGTTTTCATGCGCTTTGTAGATGGGAGAAAGCGCGGTTCCCCAGTCTACAGTCGCCAGCCAGCCTGCGTTACAATGTGTCAGGATATTGACCACACTCCCGGCCGGTTTTTTCTGGGCTATTTCGCGGATGACTTCTGTACCATGTAATCCAATTTGTTCACACAACGCGACATCTTCCTCGGCAATTTCTGCCGCCAGCGCCCAGGCCACATCCTTGCGCTCTGATACACAGAGATCCTTCAGTGTGTCTATCATCCTGTCGAGGGCCCATTTGAGATTAATTGCCGTTGGTCGGGTTTTGATAAGAAGGTCATAGTAACGCTGCAGACCCATGTCACTGGCATCGTGATTCATTCCCAGCGCGATGCCATAGGCTGCAACGACACCAATAAGCGGAGCGCCACGAACCCACATCTCCTGAATAGCCGTAGCGGCCATTTCCGCAGAGGTAAGCGCCACCACCTCGAACTTAAAAGGCAACTTAGTCTGATCGATGATTTCTACCGCTTTTCCATCCCCGGAAACCCAGACCGTACGATAGTGTTTACCTTTAATATTCATAATGACCTCTTACTTAACCTTCGCAGACTGGATGACGGAATCCATATTTTTAAACTGGCGGGCATTGACGATAAGATCGCGCGCCATGGTCAATGCACGTCGTTCACATCCTGCGCGAAGCTCTGTATTTTCAATCTGTTTCAGCTCGGCAACGCCAGCAAAACCAATGATCCGGCGATTCATTTCCATGCCGGCATTCACCAGGGAATCTTCAAGCAGCGTGGCAAAAAACTGATCCTGTGCGTCCTCAAGAGCGGCCCTGTTCTGTTGATACATTTCTGTCGGCCACGCGTCGCCCT
Source organism: Escherichia sp. E.sYA108 (assembly GCF_011754335.1). Lineage (NCBI taxonomy): Bacteria > Pseudomonadati > Pseudomonadota > Gammaproteobacteria > Enterobacterales > Enterobacteriaceae > Escherichia > Escherichia sp. E.sYA108. Next base: position 4,404,680 of record NZ_JAAQVZ010000001.1, read on the forward strand.
GTGTTTTGTTGTCCCAGAGCTGGCGGAACTCCCGGGTGAAAACGGACCAGGTTTGGACAATCTGCTGAAGCAGCCATTCCTGATAGTCAGCGCGACGTTGCTCATTCGCATCCCACCCAGGGCGTGAGAAGTACGCCAGCAGGAGGTTGCCAATATAGTTGCCGATATCAAACGCCATTGGCCCCATGAAACCGAACTCCGGATCAATCACTTTGGTATCCGTGTCGGTCACCATGATTGAGCCTGAATGAAGGTCGCCATGTAACAATGCCTGCGCTTCTGTCATAAATTTGTACTTATAACGCATGGCAACCTGGATCATCTCTACATCAGCCCAGGCCTTATGGACGGCATCGTCCAGCTCAGGAGAAGTCCAGTTATTCCGTTCAGCGTTGTAATAGGGCTCTGTGAAGATCAGATCTTCCGTAATTTTGCACAGCTCATGATTCAACGCGAACTCGGCAGTAAGCGCTTTTTTCTGTTCTGCTGACATGCCAATGTCAGACGTATTGAAGAGAGTCTGTGCTAAAAATCTGCCGATATCTTCAGCTAGTTTAGGGAATTTTTTACCGTTAATCAGTTCCTTACGCAGAATCACGTGAGGAGTCAGATACTCCATGGCAAACAGCGCCATTTCCGGGTCGTAAAAATAGACCTGCGGAATCAGTGTGTGACCCGCGTACTTGGCTTCCTGACATAAGACGTTGTACTCAAAGCCCGCACGGCTCAGAGATAAAGGCCATCCTTCGCCCCCTGCACGAAGCCAGGGCAGAGCTTGTTTTACAATGATGGTTTTATGTGTCCCCTCAACGATAAACACCATGTTCAGGTTTCCGTCCCCCACTTCTGAAACTTTCCACTCTTCAGGTAACCCTCCCGGTTCGCATGAAGGGGTCAGTCTGGACGAGAGATAACCCGGCAGCGTGTCACATGTCAGCGGCTTGTAACCTGATGGAATTGAATCCGTCATAACAGTTCTCCTTGTCTACACAGAATGATAATCAACTTGTCATGTGACAACTATACATTATCAAATGTAAAATTATTTGTGACACATGTAGATTTTTTGAACTGTATAATATTAAAAATGATGTCGTATGGAGTCATGATCTTTACAGGAATCAGCAGAGGAAAACATCTATTATTACCATGTAATTCATGTTGTTATGTCGCAACAATAGTACTGCACGGGGAATTATTACGGGCAAACTTAGGCGAAAGGAAGTACTGAAGTGACAGAATAAATCACACTTTTTGTACATATGTACTTTTCTATTGTCTTTTGTTGTGGAAACAAATAGTGTTTGTCATGCCGATGCTAATAGACAGATAGATTCGAGGGCCAACAGCCCCATCATCATGATGGAGCAACAGAGGTGAGTCTAACGTTTCCGCACTTCTTATCGATCGGCACTAACGATCAATATCGATAAACTGATCTATCAAAACGATTATCTTTCTTGCAACCTGCCTGGTTATCCTTCTCTTACATTGCTCGCAGAAAAGCCCTTTTATTACGGTTAGTTATCTAGCTGAGACTTGCTACGCCCATTTTCCATGTACCCCAAATCACGAGGTCACAAAGGCGCGGAAAGATGAAGAGATGTGCACGTTGCAACAAAAAAAGAAGCGTCCTTGAACAGAGGCTCTCACTCGATAAAGAATTCTGCGACGAGTGCTTATTCGATATCGATGAGGAAATCAGGGAAAGAAGGATTATCACGATCAGACGCCTCAAAGATGACAACGAAAGAAAATCGTAGCTCAATATGAAAAATGGAATCGATGTCAGCGTCATTATCCCTGCTTACAACGCCGCTGAAACCAGCGTTAGTTTGGTTACTAAAATCCTCAGTGAACCCCACTTGGCTATTGAACTTATCATTGTCGATGACGGTTCTACTGATGAAACTGGCAACGTTCTTCGTCAAATCCACGATGATCGGCTCATTCTCATTGAGCAGGCCAATCAAGGTGTCTATGCCGCCCGAAATGCTGCTCTAGCCTTGCACCAAGGAGAATAGGTTATATTCCTTGATGCGGACGACGATATAGCAGATGGGTTCATAGAAAAAAGATGGCAGGCAGTTAGTACGTCGCAAGCCGACGTCATGATCTTTAATGGCTGGCATTCCTGTGCTGACCAACATCGAAGAGCGGTTCACAAAAAGCAGCCCTATGGTACGCCTCTGTCAGGTTATTAATGGATTAGACACTGTGTTACACACCGCGAATGGCCGCATTATCTGTGGCTGCAGATGGTCAGGCCATCCTATGTCAGGCAGCATTCACTGCGCTTCCAGTCCGGCAGGAGCCATAAAGACATTTTTTAAACGGTTCATCTTGCAGCGAGCAATGGTTGATTCTGTACATTGGATATAAAGGACTATATCTATATCAACAATAAGGCCTCTATCACACATCGGCCGGATTACTACGTTGTTCGTGCTATAAACTATGTTGAAGTGATCGCGAAAATCATCCAAGTAGCGGAACAAGAACAAAACAAAAAATAAAGGTATTTTTGTACCGGCATGCGCTGGTAGAGGCACGTCATTTTTTGGGACTCTACCGCAATCGCGTTGGGGATAAATCGGGCATGAAGGACTGCTTCAAAGCGAACATATTCGCAGCCCATTTATTCAGAGGTATCAGCAGTTTTAGCGATGTGTTTTTCTTTATTAAGCTGCTGGGCAAGCTATTCTGATAAGTTGTGCGTTGCTACACGACACCAGCGCACAGCTTAATTTCACGCTTTCTGACTAAATTGTTCAGGCCTTTTCTATAGGTGCAAACACAACTCCCCGTACTTTCCTCTTCCAACTCAAAATCATCGCACCTTGCTGACCCAAGAAGGGAGCATACCCTGCACTAGTATCCGCACAGCTAATACTCTATTGATACCAACAACGCTTCAGCACAACAAAGTAACTCGATAATCACAACTCAAAGTGAAGATGCCAAAAACTCGTTTGAGAGCAATAAATTCAATAACATGAAAAAAATGTATTTTGCATTGAAAATCTTACTTATTGCGCTTGGCTACAATTGCATGCTTGGTAATATAGATTATAAAACACCAGACTAGCTGCCTGGTAAGTAATGTAATAGCAGAGGAAATATCACGATGGATCTTGTAGATAGTGTCGAAGCAGGTAAGCTGACGATCAGTGAATTGATTGATGCCCTGGCGAAAGATAAAAATTACTCAGCTTCCAAGTGGGATCAGCGATACCGTGAATTTACGACCTTGCTACAACAAACCTCAACTTTTTCTGAACCTGAAACGGATGGTTTAGTCAAGAGGCTCTGGTATGAACGCGATAACGGTATTGCCAGTATTCGCCAGGGCGTTCCATCCTTAGCAGAATATCAGCAAAGCCTGCCACTGCTTAGAGAACTAACTGAACGAATTCGGCAACAGCCGGATGAAGAAACTTACCAATATGTTGGCAATGCACTACAACAAGCTAAAGAAAACGGACTTCTCAAGCGTATGTATAGGAGTTTGAGAAATCGCGTCTTTGCCGCGTTCTCGCCAGAAAACTACACCAGTACTGTGGATGAGAATGCTTTTAGTAAAGCAGCAGAATTCCTAAATCAGCACTTCCATCTCGGTCTGGCACTGACCGGAAATTGGTTACAGAAAAACTATGAATTGAAACAAGCCATACACGCCCAATCTCCTGACACAGTGAAGTGGTTTACTGAATTTGGCCACCTGAACAGAGGTGATATGCTCACCTCAGAACAACACAGGTGCCATAATGAAAAAAAGAAATTTCAGCGCAGAGTTTAAACGCGAATCCGCTCAACTGGTCGTTGACCAGAATTACACCGTGGCAGATGCAGCCAGCGCTATGGATGTCGGCCTTTCCACAATGACGCGATGGGTGAAACAATTACGTGATGAGCGGCAGGGAAAAACACCAAAAGCCTCCCCTATTACCCCGGAACAAATTGAAATCCGTGAGCTCAGGAAAAAGCTACAACGTATTGAAATGGAAAATGAAATATTAAAAAAGGCTACCGCGCTCTTGATGTCAGACTCCCTGAACAGTTCTCGATAATCGGGAAACTCAGGGCGCGTTATCCTGTGGCCACTCTCTGCCATGTGTTCGGGGTCCATCGCAGCAGCTACAAATACTGGAAAAACCGTCCTGAAAAGCCAGACGGCAGACGGGCTGTATTACGCAGCCAGGTACTTGAACTGCATGGCATCAGCCACGGCTCTGCCGGAGCAAGAAGCATCGCCACAATGGCAACCCAGAGAGGCTACCAGATGGGGCGCTGGCTTGCTGGCAGACTCATGAAAGAGCTGGGGCTGGTCAGCTGTCAGCAGCCGACTTACCGGTATAAACGTGGTGGTCATGAACATGTTGCTATCCCTAACTACCTTGAACGGCAGTTCGCCGTGACCGAGCCAAATCAGGTGTGGTGCGGTGATGTGACCTATATCTGGACGGGTAAGCGCTGGGCGTACCTCGCCGTTGTTCTCGACCTGTTCGCAAGAAAACCAGTGGGCTGGGCCATGTCGTTCTCGCCGGACAGCAGGCTTACCATGAAAGCACTGGAAATGGCATGGGAAACCCGTGGTAAGCCCGTCGGGGTGATGTTCCACAGCGATCAAGGCAGTCATTATACGAGCAGGCAGTTCCGGCAGTTACTGTGGAGATACCGGATCAGGCAGAGTATGAGTCGGCGTGGAAACTGCTGGGATAACAGCCCAATGGAGCGCTTCTTCAGGAGTCTGAAGAACGAATGGGTGCCGGCGACGGGCTATGTAAGCTTCAGCGATGCAGCTCACGCAATAACGGACTATATCGTTGGATATTACAGCGCACTAAGACCGCACGAATATAATGGTGGGTTACCACCAAACGAATCGGAAAATCGATACTGGAAAAAACTCTAACTCGGTGGCCAGTTTTTGTTGACCACTTCACAGATCCTTATTACGTGAATATGGCCATCTGGCATCTCTATGAATTGCTCCGTGAACGCGATAATGAACAAAAGCAGGAGAAAATAGCGAGCACTACATTCATAACCAGCAATGAGCCCATCGAGAACAAGATCATCCTACATTCACCAACTAACGTGATCTTCTTTGGCCCCCCTGGCACTGGCAAAACCTTCAGGTTGCAGCAAAAAATGAAAGAGTACACTTCTCATGCTGTTCCAGCTGATCGTGATGCCTGGCTGGATTCTCGCCTTGAATCGTTGAATTGGATGCAGGTTATAACGCTGGTGCTGCTCGATCTTGGGAAACGAGCCAAAGTTCGCCAAATTATTGAACATATGTGGTTTCAACGTAAGGCATTATTAAACGGTCGTAATGGCAACCTATCGAATACAGCCTGGGCAGCTTTGCAATCCTATACAGTTCCCGAGTCGTTAACCGTTGATTATAAGAATCGGCGTGAGCCTGCCGTATTTAACAAAACAGATAACAGCGAATGGTTGCTAGTTGATTCACAGCTCGAGCAAGTGGAGGATTTGGTAGAGCTCTACGCCGAACTTAAACGAGGCCCTAAATCTGCCGAAGCCATCCAGCGTTTTGCGGTGGTTACGTTCCACCAATCTTACGGCTATGAAGAATTTATTGAAGGTATACGCGCTCGCTCTGACGAGAGTGGCAATATCTCTTATCCCATTGAGCCGGGTATCTTTATGCGCCTTTCCCAACGTGCCAATGCCGATCCAGGACATCGCTACGCCATTTTCATTGATGAGATCAATCGCGGTAACATATCCAAGATCTTTGGTGAACTAATCTCACTCATTGAAGTAGACAAGCGTGCAGGCATGCCCAATGCAATGAGCCTACAACTGGCTTATAGCGGTGATCACTTCAGCGTACCCGCCAATGTCGATATCATCGGAGCCATGAATACAGCGGACCGTTCTTTAGCTCTGATGGACACGGCTTTGCGCCGTCGCTTTGACTTTGTCGAAATGATGCCCGATCTCTCTTTACTGAGTGGAGCTAAGGTGAAAGGCATAGAGCTCGAGTCGTTGTTAGAGAAACTCAATAGCCGCATCGAGGCTCTTTACGATCGTGAACATACGCTGGGGCATGCGTTCTTTATGCCGGTAAAAAATGCACTCGATGCCGGTGATGAAGAAGCTGCGTTTAAACAATTGAAGATCGCATTCCAGAAAAAGATCATTCCGCTTTTACAGGAATACTTTTTCGATGACTGGAACAAGATCCGGTTGGTGCTGGCAGACAATCAAAAGCAAGACGACAACCTGCAATTCGTGATTGAGAAAACCGACGATCTCGATACGCTTTTTGGTAACAACCATGGTTTACGACACCATGATCAGCAATCAACAGCTTACGAACTCAAAGATTTCGATCAAGAGATCTGGAATATTCCACAGGCTTATCGTTCAATTTATCAGCCCCAGCAGACTCCCCTTGATGAGCAGGCTGTAAATCATGGGTGAAGTTATCTCCGTTTTTGAATATGACCTATTGGGGAGTGACAAAGCGGCTTCAGTTGGCGCAAAACTGGTGCCTCCACTGGTCTTTAATTATTTAGAAGCGCTTAGCTTGGCAAGTAATCAAGGGAGCCAGTTCCTCAAACTCACCTCTCGCTCAGGCTTCAAATTGCTTCAGGTTCAAAACTACGCGGGGATGCTTTCAACACCTCACGGTTTCCAGCTTGAGATACTGCCCAAGGTTGGTAAAAACCTCACAGCGGCTAATGCACGTCAAACATTACTGACGATGCTAAGCCATTTGCCTGGGTTTCGACATATTGAAACTCAGCAAGCCACTCTTCAGGCTCAGCGTATGCCTTTGCTTGAGATTTTTATTCACCAGTTTTTGCATAGCGTTAGCCAATTACTTAAACAAGGTTTACGCTCCGACTATGTGAGCGAGCAAGGTAATCTGGCTTTTATGAAGGGCAAGCTGATGCTTTCTGCACAGCTGCGACATAACGCGGTGAATCGCCATAAGTTTTGTGTCGATTATGATGACTACATGCCTGATTGTGCAGCCAATCGGCTCTTACACTCCGCGCTAGATAAGCTTCTTAGTCTAAAGCTGTCATCAGAGAATCAACGCTGGCTTTACGAACTGCGCTTTGCGTTTGACGGTATTCCACTTAGCCGGGATATTGAACGTGATATAAACAACTTACGCCTCGAGCGTGGTATGGCTCATTACAACGAGCCAATGGCGTGGGCGCAATTGATCCTGAGAGGAATGAGTCCGAGTGCTTTGCAGGGAAACACCAAAGCGATATCACTTTTGTTCCCTATGGAAGCGGTATTTGAATCCTTTGTGGCACAGACCCTACCCTACGAATTACCTTCTCATCTCAAAGTAATACCACAAGCGGCTACTTATTCTCTTGTGAAGCACGGGTCTAACGATTGCTTTAAACTTCGGCCGGATTTGTTGATTCAGTCACGTCGACCGGTACAAACCAAATTGGTGATGGACACAAAATGGAAGCTAATAAATAGCAACTCCCAAAAAACAACACAGTATGGGCTAGCGCAAGCCGACTTCTATCAAATGTTTGCCTACGGTCAAAAATACCTAAATGGGATTGGCGAAATGTACTTAATCTATCCTGCGCATGATCAATTTAACCAACCGATACAGCAGCATTTTGCTTTCTCTAAAACATTAAAACTATGGGTTGTTCCGTACCAGATAACAGCAAACCGCGGGGAGAGGATGATGTGGGTGAAGGATGTGTCCAGTATATAAATTTCTAGCCAAGCTGGCGATGAACCAGTCCTCTAAAAAATGGGTATAATCATAGTTTATTTACTAATTAAATTAATATAAAGTAATTACTTTATTATATGGAGAATTTATGAAAATGGGAAAAATTGCAGTTACTCCTAATAATGATAAAGCAGCCAGCCACTCTAAAGATGAAAATTTAGCCACAAATACAATTAAGAAAAACGTAAAACCTAAATATGGCGATGCGGCATTTTTAGAGTACACTCGACTAATAGTTAACCACCCGAATTATTTTGGAATGCCAGATCCCTTTGGGGAAAAAGGTGAGATTCAATGGGAAGCTCCATCAAATAGGGCATCGGGGAAATTTAAACACACTCATCAACGGCGCTATGAATGGTGGAAAAATAAAGCCAGAAGTATTGGGATAGACCCTGACACTGAAAAAGCATGGATTAGTAAAACAGCTAAACTAATTCATCCACTTGGAGTTAAACCATGCAAGAAATGCGGTAAAGAAATGGAATTATCTTACTCCTACCCAAATGAGCATTTCTTTTCTCGGGTTAGGAAACTTAATTATATAGATGAGACTTTTGAGCTATCTCAAAATGAACACATAGTTGATTTGTTGACTCGTTTAGATGATAGATTTGGTGAAAGAATATATTTAGATTTACCACATTTATTTTCTACAAAATCCATCACGATTCCAGATATTTCAAGCAATCTCGAAGCATGGATTGAGTATCTAAAAGAACAATACATACCTCAAGAATCACGTATGCTTAGCCCTGGAGCCATGGCAAATCCTCCAGATCGTTTTGATGGATTTCATTCATTTAACCGCTGTTGTCGCTCTATTGCTGATAAAGGAAGGACCAAAGAAAATCTTAAATCTTATGTTACTGACAGAAGAGTTTTCGAATATTGGGTGGATGGTGATTGGGTAGCTGCAGACAGGCTAATGGGCCAAGTTAGAACAAATAATATATTTATTAACGAGGAATGTTTGAATGCCGGAAATGGTGGTTTACATCCAACTCCTTGCCAAGCAGATCACATTGGCCCAATCTCACTAGGGTTTTCCCATCGCCCACAATTTCAACTACTTTGCAAATCATGTAATAGTGCCAAAAACAATCGTATGTATTTAAGTGATATAATCTCTTTATTAGAAGCTGAGAATGAAGGTCATACGGTTATTTCATGGTTCGCAGAAGAAGTATGGAATCGACTAAAACACTCTGTAGATGATAGTGAAAAAGCCTTAAGACTAAGTAAAATACTACGTGATAATAGACATACATATATGAATCTTCTTAAAAAAATAATGGATGAAGGTTATTATACTTTCCTTGCAAGTCTTTTACATCTTGAGGTAGCCAATTATAACCCAATATTTGAGGGATTATGCATTTCAAATCATTTAACTCATTATAAATCATTAAAAAAAATAAAACGTGAATCAAAATATGCTGCTGTGCAAAAAACAAGACGAATCAGAATAGCATTTACTTCATTGAATGATTATCATAGAAAAGAAAATCGGAACGCATTTATTGTATCAAATGAATTATCTGAGAAGTTTTTCTCTGAAGCTATGGATAATTTAAAATCATTAAGTGAAATTACATCTTGCTTAGATGAAAAAATATCCGGAATAATATCTGAGAATTCAGATTCAAAAAATGAATTTCGAACAATCATTACAGATCTACGAGAAATAGTGACAAACAATAAAGAAAAATTCAACTTGATATTAAAATATCTAATATCAGGGATGAGCGAAATAGGAAAAGAACTGGAATCATATTGGGAAAATGATCGTTATGTTCGCTCAATCCCAGAAGAATTTATAGAGTAAGACATAGCCCTCTTATAAAGAGGGCTTTATATTCCTTTCATAATATTCTGAAGGAGTAATATTACCTCTCATGAATAATTGATAGTCATTTTCGGGGTGATGGATATAATATTTACCACTTCCATCTTCACCATGTTGCAAAGGAGGCAGATCAGATAATGCATCCTTTACAGATACCCAAGATTCCTTATCTTCTGTTAATTTTTGTGGAGGTTCAATTGAAAATAAAGGGTCGTTTGAACCAACCAATATAACCCTTTTTCGGCGCTGAGGGATTGCATAATGTTCAGAGTTTAATATCCATCCATTCATAGTTTTCATGGTTGATGAGAATTCTTCTTTGACTCTTTCAAAGACCTTACCTTTTTCCATATTCAACAAACCAGCAACATTTTCAAAAATAAAACCGTTTGGTTTTATCTCATTTAAGAGAGATTTATAATGCATAAAAAGTGAATTTCTTGGATCATCCATTGTTCTGGCATTTCCTGCCGTAGAAAATCCCTGGCATGGGGGTCCACCAAGTATCCATAATTGTTTATCAAAATATAATTTCTTAAATCCTGATATTTTATCTGCTATTTTTGAAAAAGTTTCATTATCAGAAATGCTGCCACATAAAACTTCTTTGTGAACATTGTTTGAATATGTTTGTAGATATTTTTCTTCAATATCATTCGCCAATAATGGAGTCCATCCAGCCCATTTGAATCCTAGTCCCAGCCCTCCAGCTCCGGAAAATAAATCGATATAATAACCAGTATTACCTATCGCCTTCTCTATTTCTTTCGCAATCAGAAAAGCTAAAAATGGGGGCACTGCATTACCGATTTGGGTATTAATTGCTGTTTGACCTCCGAAGAAAATAAAATCATCCGGGAACGATTGTAGTCTTGCAGCTTCTCTCTGGGATAGAACACGATCTTGCTCATAGTGAATATGGCAACCATTCCCAGGTCGGTTAAAATATGTATTGATAGTATATGCAGGCATATCTGGAAGTAATCTACCGTAGTATGTTGAACGGCTTCCTTTTCCTTGTGCATAACTATCCCTAATTTGCTCTATTCTTTTAGACGGTACATCTAAAGGAATATTTTTCCAGTTGCCACCTGGCGGTACTGAGTTAACAATCATCATATCCAATTCACTTAGCTTTGCTGCCTTGTGATTGGGAATCATAAATGTTTCACTTTTAGTCATAATGTTGAAAAATCCTCAATAAACTTTCTTTTTCAGCTAACTCAATCTTATCAAATGAAGACAGAAGCTTATTAAATTCATTCAAATCCAATTTGTAAATATTTTTGGCAACATAAGCCTCAATTTTCAACTCAGCATCACAACATCCCTCTATGCAAGAAATCACAAGTTGTTTTAATTCAGAATGTTGTAATAATATTTTTTCAGACGGTATTGCAGTTTTTCGTAAGGCTGACAATGATACATGACCAGTAGCTAAAAAGCTTCTTAATTGAAATTCAAAACAAAGGGAGTTTATAATACCAAGCAAACTAAAGAGCGAATCTTGCGAACCACTTTTATAATAGACCACCCCTAATGAATTCCCTGCCAAAGAGTTAGGAGGTATTATCGTTGCAATCATTCGCCTTTTTTGACTCGGGCGTGAAATGTCACGCCATGCAATCCTTACGAAATTAGAATTGGATAGAACCTTATCAATTTTTTTCGTTATTCTTAAGCTCTTCTCATTATGAAAATTATACCTCCCAATCATTTTTCCTTTAATGAATAATAATCCGCCGCCACTTTTTTGTGTCCAGTCACTACTACCAGTTTCATCTATTTCTCTTCCTGCCCATATCTCTCCATTTTTTTCCAGACTACCCCATGTTGGGTATCCCTCTTGCAGCTTTCTTAACAAATGAACGGCATGAACACCTTGAGATACCGGAATGCTAAGATATTGAGAATCTATACTAGACAAATCAAAAAAACCTAGTGATTTAATATTTAAGTTTTTATCATACACACTAAGTTGAATATTATCATTAAGGGATTCACCTTTATTAAAAATAAAAGAACATGAAGAAACATCAGCACCGCCGAATAATTTAGCCTCAGCTGGATAATAATTTATGCAATCAATCCTCCCTGAATTAAAAAACTTTTCACGTAATATGTACGATTGTTCATCTGCGAAAAAAGATGCAGGCATAACTATAGCTACCAATCCATTTTTATTACATATTTCTAAGCTAAGTTCTGCACCAACACGTGAAAGATTAGTCCCCCACCCAGCAAATTTACGCTTCGGCTGAGAATATGGCAATACTCTTGACAAATAATCATCAAACTCACGAAGAGAGTCTATATACATCGATTTCATAGATGGTTCAAAAAAATCGAGCTCTCTAGAATCTGGTTTTATATTCTCCCAAGGCGGATTGGTTATAACACAATCAAAATAATCAACATATTTTTTAAATTCATAAAAAACATCACTATTTTTTATAGTAATGTTAATATTTGCACCTGCTAACTTAAGTTCAGACAACGCATTTTTAGCATAAGTGAGGCCTGTATTTTCTATATCGAACAGATAAACATTCCACTCTACATCTGGAAAACCATTTATCATCCATTGTTTAATAAGCAATGTAATAAGTCGACCATCCCCTGAAAATGGATCTGCGACATTATAACTTTTTTTATCACAGGAATTTATCAATGGTAATAACTTCTCTATCATCAAAAGAGCTATTTTTGGATCTGTATAGTATTTACCTGTCGCTTTTTTAGTGAATTTTGTTGTCTCGTCCAAGGACAGTGAATTAATTAAATGGATATGTTTCATGTAAAATATCTCTTCCATTAATAATATGGATTATATCATTTAACTTGTGAACACTCAACAATAACTGTACATAAAAACAGTCATTAAAGATTTCCCCTAGAGTGAGCATCGCTATAAAAATTTAAATTAATTTTATCCTGCTCCGAAAGAAACAGTTATCATTTATTCCATAAAGAATAACTTGCTTTATAATCACTTTAAATATCGATATCAATTTTAATACTATGGTTACTTACCATATCAATAAATAGCTTAACCCGTTATCTCGATACCCCTTAAGAACCCCTTCCGCAACTGCAACATAATCTACGCTCATCCACATGCCTGGTGCGTATTACCGTGAAGGAGATCGGTGAGTTATTGAGTGATCTCCTTTCATGAAAATACGCACCTGGCTTTAACTGTTCCTGATATAAGTTGACAGTTTTCTGTCCGTAAAACGGTTGATGAACTTCATCGGGCGTTTTGTATTTCAATGCCAAATGTGACCGCTCATGGTTATAAATTGCCACGAATTCTTTTACCATTTACCGGCCCTACGTCAGCTCTGCAGGACGCGAGAGTAAAAACTCATTTTCAGGATTCCGTTTATCCACTCAGCCTGCGCATTCTGGTGGCAGTTATAACCATTAGTCATTGAACAGGTTATTGATAAATAATTAAAAAACTCAGTTTTCTGGCTCGCCTGCTCAAGCTGTTCTTCAAGTTCCCTGATTCTTTGCTCGGGTGTCAGCGGGACAGTCGCCAGAGCCACAGGCAGTCTCCTCTTTACCTGGTCAGGAAGTCCGGGGCTCCAGTCAAGCCGGCCATATTTACGCAACCAGACAAGAACGGTGGAGCGCCCCTGAATGCCATAACTGCAGCCGGCCTGTTTATAAGTCATCTCGCCTTTTTCAACCTTCTCAACAACGGCTATTTTAAAGGATAGAGGATAATCACGTTGAGTGCGTTTGAACCCAGACATCATCACGTTCTCCGGGTTTAAGTCAGGAACGTGTCATAGCTATTCAGGACGGGTCACCGACACAAAAAAAGTCGCCCTTGAGCGACTCGATTTGCATACGGTATGGTGCGAAGGCCGGACTCAAACATGCGATTTAACCTCATGATTTAAAATTGTTAATAATAAACAACACCATCCTATACCAACACAGATACCAACACGAAAAATCACTGGTTTTCGGCATCGAACCAGGACAATCAGGTCCTGATTGAGATACCGAGCTCTGTTACTCGTCATCTTCCTCGACAGGCTCCATTGCATCAAGTGGTACTCGCACCATCGCGATAGAACCAATCCGGATAAAAGCATCTTCCCCATCTATATCGGTTAACTGATATCGCTTACTTGATGCCGGATAATTGTGTCGATTGGCAACAGTGTACTCTTTCGTACAGCCAGAATGTGGCAGACTGAGGTGGAATAGATAACGTCCGTATGCCCGCTGACCACCTCCGGGCGGGAGAGTGTGGTATCTGACATCATCATTTTTCCTTTCTGTTTATAAATGAAAATGCCAGCCGTGTTCAGGCTGACGTCAGGGAAGTGAAATCGGGTGAGTGATCTTCACTGGTTCTGGTACAAAAGTTACTGTTGGCGCAGGGTACGGATACCCTCCCTGGCCTGTGCGATACAGGGCAACAGTGCTGCCGAATCTGTTTTATCCTCATCGTTGTCGAAGATAATTCCCGATTCGCAGTCGATATTGTCCTGCAGCCACGTAATCAGAATATCCAGCGCTGTTTCCGTGGTTAATGATTTCATGTTGTGAATTTCCGGATTACCAGTCGAAAGTGGGTAAACCCGGCAGATATCCGGCACTGGCATCCAGATGAATGAGACTGACACCATAACACCGGATGAGTGTGACGACCAGACGACGGAACGTTTTTGACAGCCCCAGGCGCTTAAGCCGCAGAACCGGGTATGACCACGTATCGGTACGTAACAGATAACCGGTACCGGTAAAATGAATCCATTCTGATTCACCGAAGTCACTGGTCTGGTGTGACAGCGAGTACAGCCAGGCGTTGTCCGTTTCCGTGATATGTGCGGTACTGCAGCGTATGCCGGTAAGGGCAACAAATGGTGGCGTGCAGTCTGCTGAGGTCCGGTCAGATTCATCAACAACACGAAGGGAGTAGCCGTTATCGCAGACCATGTTAATCAGTTCAGCGAGATTAACACCATCAATGTCAACGACAATGCGCCCCATGTTCAGCGCCTGCACGTTAACGCTGTCGGCTTCCAGCGTCAGGGCCAGTTTCATCGTTTCGCCTCCGGATGCTTCCCCAGGGTAATGTTATTTACCGTTCTGTAATTGTCGCGGATCATCAGGCCTGTTGCCCGGCGAGCCCGGAGGATATCGATGCTGTTTATTAACTGAGAGTGGGTACAGGCGCTGAATCCCGGCAGGTCGGTACGTACCAGTGCGTATTTTTCCACGAGAAAGTTCACTGCATCACACAGTGAAATGCCTGCCTCAATATGCTGCTCAATCACACGTTCATCAGCGAACGGTGTGTCATTCAGCGTAAGGCCGTAGTGCTGGTCCAGCAGTCGGGTGAGCAGTGTCTGCCAGATGGTGACTGGAGACGGGCAGCACGATACCTCCCGTACATGCGTGTCGGGTAATGTTTTCATACTGAAGATTTTCCTGATATGCAGAGATAAAAAATGGGACAGTGGCGTGGTGAAAACACCAGGCCGGAGCAGAAGGTTATTCTGGTGGTTTACTTTTTCGTTTCAGGTGTCGGATAAACAGCCAGATAAACGTAACCACAGGAGCCGAGGGTGTCGGCTTCACAGGTCAGCCCCTTCGCATACAGTGTCACGGTATGCTGATGGCGGGGATTCAGTTCACCACTGGTGAGCATTAATTTCAGTTGTTTCATCAGCAGCGGAAAGGCCTGGTCCAGAGGGTACGCATCCGCATCTCTGAACCGGCCTCTGATACCGGCACGGTCGGCAAGGTAATGCAACCGGTTACCCTCCTGCACCAGACGGGCGCCGAAACAGGGCGTCACTGTGCAGGGTAGTCCCCACCAGGGATGGTCGTCATTGTCATCGGGATGCGTTGTCCCGGAAAGTGTGTCTGACACGATAAAATCCTCACAGAAAATCGGTGAATGATAGTTTAACGATGACGGGTCAGCCGGCGCGCAGACCGGCTTCGGTAAAGGTGTATTCGTTGATGAGCAGGACCTCATCCACAGCGGCGTCTGAGCTCTGCCAGTCGTACTCGTTTTCCGGGTGACGGAACATCAGTTCAGGGTGACGCTCATCAGCCGGACATACGGACCAAAACTGTCCTTACGGCGTTCTGCAAACACGGCCAGCACACCGGGAATATCCTGCACTTCACGACCGGTATACGCTTCAGCACTGCCGTGCCAGCGGTATTTGCCGGTACAGAACGGAAAAAGACGGGATGCCGGATGCTGACGGTGAATACGCATGGCTTCGCCACGGGTGATGATTTTCATAGTGGGATACCTCTGAAGACAGAAGATAAAAGTGAAAACAGGTGTGATGTGGTTGTGACGGGTTAAAGCAGACCATATTCGGCAAAGGAGAAAACCTGGCTGCCACCGACTATCAGATGGTCCGGCACCCGGATATCCACCAGGCCCAGTGCCTGTACCAGACGTTCCGTGATAAGGCGGTCTGCCTTGCTGGGTGTGACTTCACCGGACGGGTGATTGTGTGCCAGCACCACAGCAGCGGCATTGTGATACAGGGCGCGTTTAATCACTTCCCGGGGATGGACTTCCGTGCGGTTGATGGTGCCGGTGAAGAGGGTTTCACCGGCAATCAGCTGATTCTGGTTGTTCAGATACAGCACCCGGAACTCTTCACGTTCCAGTCCCGCCATGTTCAGAATCAGCCATTCTCGTGCCGCACGGGTGGAGGTGAAGGCCACGCCGGGTTCATGAAGATGGCGGTCCAGGGTTTTCAGGGCCCGTTGAATGAGGCTGCGCTCGCCGGGCGTCATCTCTCCGGGCAGAAAGGAAAGCTGTTGCATTGTACTTCTCTCCATTCAGTCGATGATGCGCATAATGGCGCTGCATTCCGGATGCTGCAGGGCGTAATCCCGCAGCCGGTAATAATGGACCGTCATGGCATAACACTCCGTACGACAGGCATGATGACTGTACGTCATCAGACAGGCAGCAATGCCGGCGGCTTCCGGGCTCATTTCAGCGCGGTTACCGTTCATGGCATTGAACAGTACCCATGTTTCGTCATCATCGTCATCCGGTTCGGGTGCCATAAATGCCCCGCCGTTGTTCAGGGTGTACAGATTCCAGATACCACCGCAGTAGTCTTCACACAGACGGTCCATCCAGCCGAAGATACGGGGCTCCAGGGTCACCCACTGTGGAATGAGGCCAAAGTGCTGCGGCCAGAAGCTGATGCGCCGTTCATCAGGGACGGGAGTGGCTACCAGTTTTTGCAGGTCAGTCTCCGGTGCACAGGCCGAAGAGGTGGTGTTCTGAGACAATGTTTTCATGTATGAAATCCTTGTAATGTGAATAAATGAGAGGGAGTAAAGGTCGGGAGCTGGCAACATCACGTTCATCACTGACCGTGATGACCCGGTAATATCAGGGATGAATGATATTCGGCTGAAATTCCGGACAGCCGTACGCGTAACCGTTCCGGTCACAGACGGATGGCCAGATGCCATTGCCTGTATACTCAGTCTGCACAGACTGATTTCTCCGGGACGGTAAAGCAGACGGGTACACCAGGCGCACAGGTCATCATCAGAAATGGAACGACACCCCGGCAGCGCCTCCGGGGCGTCGGGTGATTCTGGTGCCTGAATCACGCCTTCAGGGACATGCTGCATCAGCGCAGGCTCTCCAGCAGCGTTTCTGCCATTACCCACAATGCGCGGTTGAGCTTAATATCGGTGTCGATGTTGTGAATGGCACGGGTGTGGATACGTTTTCCTTTTGCACTGCGGCCGGAAATTCCGCCTTTCAGCATATTCTCCTGGATGGTCTGATATGCGCTCCACAGGTCTTTACCGTAATCCTCCCGGCGTCGTGGTGTCAGAATGTCAGCGGTGGTGACTGGCTGATGTTCGTCACCATAACGGTAAGTCAGTGCCGCCTGTGCCAGCGCCTGGCGTGTCGGTGGCGGCAGGACCAGCGACTGCATGGCATCACGCTTTTCCTCAATCCGGTCAAACACGCCCACCACCTCGTAAGCCCCTTCAATGACTCTGTCCACCACATTTCCCCGATGCGGAACACGCACTTCCCCCGGAGACTGACCACAGACGCATCCGTTCTGACAGACGAACCTGAAGTAACCCGGCAGCATCTGGTAGCTGGAGGTACCGTCATGGGAGTTGAGCAGAATGATTTCAGGGACATGTTCTCCGTTTATCTCTCCGGCCCGCCGCAGACGCAGCATGTGTTTTGTGTATCCCCGGCGGCCCGGGTCGCGCACACGGGTCTGGCAGGCGAAGAATGGCTGAAAGCCTTCCCGCTGCAGGCTTTCCAGTACGGTGATGGTGGGAATGTACGCATATCGTTTACTGCGGGAAGTATGCCGGTCTTCACCGAAAATACTGGGAACATAGTGCATCAGTTCTTCGTGTGTCAGCGGACGGTCACGGCGTATCTGGTTCGTATAACCAAAACGACTGGCTAGTCGCATAATTTGCTCCTTATCGGTGGTTAAGATTTACTGGTGTAATAAATGAAAAAGCCACGTCTCCCGGAGAAGACGCGGCCTGACAGATGAAATGAATGACGTTTATTGTCTGAGAAGCCCTTAACTGGCGAGCTGAGTATTAAGCTGTGTTCCGGCATCACCAGCGCAACTGACCTTCAGCATTACGGATAACCAGCCGGGAATATGTTCCCTGGTCATCTTCAGTAAACACATTGCGGTAAGCTGTTTTGACGGCAACAGCCTGTTCGCGTGAGAAAGGGCCTTCGGGCAATAAACGTGATGTACAACCCGGCATATCTGTTGCTCCCTGAAAGTAAAAAGCCCCGGTCATGATGACCGGGGCCTGAAGGAGAGTGACCTGATTATCAGAAAGTCACATTCAGCGTGGCCTGACCGTTATAACCTTCAGCGCTGCTGCCGCTGACGCTGTGGGCATAACCGCCCTGAACGCCCAGGGTGATATTTTCCCGGACACGGGCTTCCAGTCCGGCCTGCAGGTCCAGTGACGTGCCATTCCGGGACGGTGAGAACGTCATGTTACTGCCGGCGGCGGCTGTACCCATGCTCATGTCACCCCGGGAGCTGAAGGTGCGGATAACAGAAGGCTGTACCCACCAGTTCACCGGCAGTTCACGCACACGGTGTTTTGCACTGTCGCGCAGGGTGTCACGGGATGAGGTGCCTTCACCAAAGCTCATATCGTTGTGGCTGCCCAGACGGAAACCGGCACGCACATGTTGTGCACTGCCATGCCCAAACTTCACATAACCGGCGTTATCCTGGCCGTCATCCAGGGAAAGTCCCTGCCAGGTATACTGCAGTTGTGGCTCCAGCATCAGGTTGTCAGTGATACTGAAGGGCAGACCGGTTTCCAGTGAGCCCAGCCAGCCCCAGCCCCGGGCGCGGAAGTCGTTATTGTCCGATGACGCTTTCATGCTGTGGCGGGCTCCCTGTGCCACAATGTCAGCCCACAGGCCGGAGGACGTGTGTGTCAGATTCAGGTATCCGCCCAGGCTGCCGGCATCATCCCGGACCGTGCCGGCGCGGGAACCGTCATCATCCTTAACATCAACGGAAGAATGGCCTGCGGCACCATACACCCCTGTCGTCAGAGACATACCGGCAACCTCTGTTCTCAGCAGGTCACCCTCCAGACGGACGAAGCCATAGCTGCCGCTGCTTTCCGGCGTGGCTCCACGGGCAATACCGCCGTTGTTATCGTGACCGAGATGACCGCCCTGAATGCTGAGACGGACGCTGTTATTTTCACCGTTTACACCGGTCTGATGGCTGCGGGAGCCTGCCAGAATCCGGTCATAGTCCATTGCCTGTGTCAGCATGGATGTATACAGGGGGACTTCAGCACGATAAGCATTTTCACTGCGCAGGTACCAGTCTTCATCGCTGTCACGGTTCAGGGTGTAGTTAAAGGCGCCGGCCTGAAGCGGGCGACTCAGGGCAAACGCACCTTCTTCTGTGGTAGCGCCATTCTGTGCATCCACAACCCGGATACCCTGTCCGGTGGTTGCCACCCCGAGGTTACTGTTTCCGACATTTGTAAACGCAAGCCAGGTTTTGCCGGTTGCCTGACCACCATTAATCACCAGCTGGTCAGAGGCATTGCTGCCATCAAGGCGAACACGCATATTGATAGTGCCACCCTGACCGGTGAGGTTACTGGTTGTCAGTTTATGGAACGTTACCGGGGCGTTGCCTTTTGCAACAGCACGGCTCAGTACGGCATCCGGTGTTGTCTGATTGTCAAAGTAAATCTCCCCTGCGTTAACAATATCGCCGGTACTGACCACATCACCATTCAGTACCATGCTGGCGCCTTTACTGAGCTGTGTTCTGCCACTCAGACTTCCCCCGGCAGCCAGCATCAGTGTTCCACGATGTCCGACAGTGGTGTTGCTGGCCTGTCCCCCGGCATTAACCGTAAAGCTGCCGCCATTTTCCAGCAGCAGGCCGCTGGCCTGACCGGATATGCCATCAATACTGAACTTACCGCTGGCATTGGTCCCCTCAACAGTGGCACCACTGTCTGCAATCAGGGCACCACCGGATGTCATGGTGACACCTGTTGCCTTACCACCGGCAGACACTGCCAGGGTACCGCCGTCATCCACCCGTGTTTTCTGCGCTGAATGGCCTTCCAGTACATCCAGGCGACCACCGGACTCCAGAACAACGCCGTCAGCCTTACCGTTTTCCACCGTGAAATTGCCCAGACGGTTGCTGCCAAGAACCGTTGCCGCAGTACTGGTGACCAGTGCTCCACCCTGTTTCAGGGTGACATGTGTGGCGGTACCACCGGCGTTCACCTGCAGTTTGCCTTTCTGGTTAACGGTGGTATTTTCAGCCACTGCCCCATCCTTCACTACCTGCCAGCCGTCACTGTTTACAACAGTGCCAGACGCTGTACCGCCGTTGTGCACATACTGGTACCCCCCATTCAGCGTGGTATCCAGTGCGTGACCATGTACCGTCTGGTCGCCGCCGGCATAAACCACAGTGGTATTTGCTGTTCCTTCAGCAGCCACAATCTGACGACCATTTTTATTGATGGTGGTACGTACGGCATTTCCGCGAACAAACTGCCCGGTATCACCATTTTCTGCATCCGGTCCCCCTTCTGCGCCGGTATTCACAACCGTGTCGGTTGCCACTGCGCCGGATTTGACGGCCTGCCAGCCCTTCTCATTAATGACGGTAACCGTTGCAATCCCGCCTTCATGTACCCACTGCTCACCGCCGTTCAGAGTGGTATTCACTGCCTGCCCCTGAAGGCTCTGTCCGCCTCCGGCACTGATAACCGTGTCTGAAACGCTTCCTCCGGCATTCACTCTCTGAAGACCACCACCGGTGACAGTAGTGTTGTTGGCGATACCGCCATTTTGTATCCATTGCCCGCCGGTATTGGCCTCGTTATCCGGCCCATACTCCAGACCGGTACTGATGGTCATTCCGTTGGCCGTACCGAAGACAATCTGGTTGTCATGATTTGTCAGTGTTCCGCCGCTCACGGTTTCTCCCGCCTGTACGACCGTGTCAGCAGCCAGTACCGGGACTGACGTGACAGCAGCAAGAGACAGCGCAACCGCCACACCGGTGCGTTTTCCCCGTGAGCGCGCCAGTTCGGAAGCCACCACCAGGGTGCCCGTAATGTGATTCCATACCAGCCTGTAGCTGGTGTTCAGATGTCGTTTCATCAGCTTTTCCTTACAGAGGGTGAATAAAAAAGCCGGTACCCACAAATGTGGATACCGGCAGGTACAAAACAGCATGGTCAGATAAAGTGGTTTTTCCCGGACATAAATGCTTCCCCTCTCTCATCCGCCAGAGAAGTATCAGTCCGTTGTGTGCAATTCCGTTCTGCATGATGAAGAGATTCAGCTGCATTTTCGCAGACCATTAACCACTATAAACGATCGATAGTAACGATCGATACCTGTTTTATCGATCGTTTTATTCTATTAACAGCAAGGCAGTCACGCAAGAGAAAGAGGTGGGTCTGAGGTGTTTGTGTCATGTTTTCAGTTGGTTAACGCAATGTAATCAGGCATTTCCCCTGGCAGAGTGTTCAGAAGAAAATCCAGTTCCATACAGCGCGGGCAACAGAGACCACCGAGTCACGGACGGCACGCAGAACCGCGCGTGCAACAGAGGCAATACAGACGCTCTCCGCAGTGTCAAATATCCGGTCCACCGCACCGGTAAACTGTTCACGGGCCTGAGACCGGACAGATTCCGTGCGCAGCTCGTCCTGCAGGCGGGTCATCAGGGGACTGGCGGCATGGTCGGGAAGCGCTGTCATGAGCGCACTGACCAGCGTATCCAGTTCCCAGCCGGTGCAGGCCGATACGGCCACAACCGGATGTACGGGCCGGAACAGCCGGAATACCGCATCTGTTTTCTCACGAATGTTCTGTGCCTGTGCGGGAGAAGGCTGAATGCCGGCCATATCCCATTCATGGCAGGGCTCCGTTTTGTCGGCCTGCGTCACCACAAACAGCACCTGCTGATGTCCCCGGTGCAGGATGTGTCGCCAGAAATACTCATCCACAGACAGGGCACGGTCATCGGCTTTAATCAGCCACAGTACCAGGTCAAGTTCAGGCAGAATGTCACGGTACAGGGCTTCATACTCTGCATCCCTGTCCCGGCTCTCGCCCACCCCGGGCAGGTCAGTGATAATCATGCTGTGACCGTGGCCACTCAGACGGAAGCGCCGCACTTCCCGGGTGCCGGCGTGAACATCACTGACCGGGGTGACCTCCCCCTGAAACAGTGCATTACAGAGTGAGGATTTACCGGCCCCGCTTTTACCCATAATGCCAATCACGGGTTCGTGACTGGTGAGTTTGCGCAGATGTTCCAGGATGTGACGGGAAAGTGAGTAAGGCAGGGAGGAGAGCGGTTTTTCAATTGCCTCAATGGCATCAGACGGATTCATACATGTATTCCCGGTGAAAAAAGACAAAACCCCCGCACACCGGAAAGGTGGCGGGGGACTCACGGAGATAATATATGTCTGAAATTATCTGGAATGTCGGTACCTTTTATACTCTTCAACAATCAGGTCATGCAGCATTTCGCCGGTACTGAGTCTTCTGACCCTCGATAATTCTTTGAGCTGCGCCCTGGTTTCTGCGTCAAGAAAAAACTGTACATTGACTTTATCTTCCTGCATTTTTTTGTACTTGCGCTGCGCCTTGGCCTTATTGAAACTGTTTCTGAAATTTTTTATATCGTCAGGTGAGGTGAGTGGACAGGTAACCCATATGTCAAATGAAAGGTGAATTGCGTGGTAAATATCAGCAGAACCAGGAAAACTGGCCAGTTTTTCCAGTGCAATATTTTTTCCCTTCAAATAATTCCATGTCCATATGCATTCATGTTCGTTCTCCGGGAGGAGGTAACTGAAAGGACTCTTTGATTTAAATGCCCGCATCCATCTGTCTTTGGTCTGGATTATCCACTCATCCCGCAAATTCTTATCAGAAAGAATATCGAGAACTCTGAGTATTTGTCTGAACTGTGTCGATGAGTCCGACGGGAAGGCATTCCCTTCCAGATACTCTTCTTTAAGATACAGTTTATTCTTTTGAAGCAAGTCTGCGCTTATTTTTGCCCTGTTATTCTGGATAAACTGCATCAACAGATACCAGGAAAATAAGCATGCGCGTTCACTGCCCGCGATCCAGGATATTTTTTCCAGGGGGACCAGGAAGGCCAGGGCCTTCAGACGCATACCAGAAATTATTTGTTCAAGTTCAAAATCTGAAAGTGTGATGTTCAGATTTTCTCTGTTTTTTTTTATGTAAGCGATAAAACGTTCCGGGGGATCATAAACATTAAGGGGCAGTACGGAGATATTACGCTCTCCAAGATAATAAGAGTAATACGCATTTGTTCTTTCATTCATAACCTTATCCGACAAAATTTTCTGAACCATCCTCTTTCTCCGGTTGCTTAAAAATTAAACATAATAAGGTGATAATAACATGATAAAAAGAAGTTTATAATAGTATATTAAGGTGGTCAATAAAAAGGCAATCTGCGCGCTGTACAGTCATTCTGACAGGAAATGCAGGAGGAAGGGAAGGTAACCGGCTTCGTTATGCTGACAGGAATACCTGTTATCATGGAAGTGCACTCATGTGGCCGACGTAGCTTAAGAGGATGGAAGAGTGGAGACTGCAGACAGGGGGTATTGAAAGGTAAACATGTTTCGCCCGCCAGCTGCACCGGGGGCCAGCATCACTTTTTTTACGTTGTAACCCGGTATGCATTCCGGCTTTGATGATTACAGTCAGAGGGAGCAGACTGACGTTATTTAACCGGACAGAAAAATTATGGACACTGAAATATCGTCTGTTAATACCTCGTTTGTCGGTGTGGTATTCCCTGTATTACCGGCGTCACCGATAAAGAGAGTTATAAACGCCAGAAAGGTACCTCCTTTATGCCGGGGAACACTTACGGAAAATGAAGTCTGAAAAGGAGCACAATGAAAAGAGGCGTGTCCCGTAAATATAACGAATCATCGCAGGATATGCATTATCAGGTGATACCAGAGGGCATTAAACTGTCGCCACGGATAAGAATATACAACATTTCTGATAACAAAACATCATAACGTGTTTCAGATATGTTCCGGCATCAGTCTGACGGATATTATTTCCCGGGAAAACAAACCTGCTACTGTGACGGTTAACTGTATCTGCATAAATTATTTATAATGAAAGAACAGTATTACGGATTCAAATATCATCCTGTTTGCATTCAGGCGGACATTCCCGGATGCCGGAAAGAATATCCTGCAGGCTGAGTGAGTCTCTTCCACAGTGCCGGGATCGCTGTCGCCACGTACATATTGTCACCAGGATGGGTATGTACCGCAGCATGCCATTTCTGGTGAATAACCGCACCTGCACATTCAGTCTGCTGAGAACCTGGCGTGCATCGGGCTGTAAAGAACATCCCTGTCCGTGGCTCCTCTGGTGGTGTTGCCTGCTCAGCAATGACAGGATGCCCTTAAGACGCCCGTCATGGCTCAGTATGATGACGACGAACACGCTCTGCAGGTGAGCATGCGGGGCCGGGAGCATCATCATTTCCGTATTTTGTCACACCTTCCGGAAGCAACCGGCATCAGTTGCGGTTATCGTCAACCGTTGTGCGGTATGCCAGGAGCACGTACTGATCCATCAGATCCGTCAGTGCTGCGCTCTGCCTCTGACGGTTGATGATCCATTCCTCCAGCTCTTTTTCTGATTTCCGTTTCAGGTTCTCTTTCCAGTCTTCAAGGCTGTTTCCGGTCATTAAATCAAGCCAGCAAAGCCAGACCAGTTTGAGGCGCAACTCCGTGCCACCAAACTGACGGAAGAGGCTAATCAGTTTATTTGCCAGAGAACGCTGCCTCAGACGTTCACATTCAGACAGGAGAATGCCTTCCAGCATCGGATGATGAACCAGCAGATGTTCACTGGTGCATAAATTCACTATCAGATCATCATCCAGGGGCGGCGTGGCCCGTTTGTCAGGGCCATAAATCAGCCGGTGCAGGCTCTGGGGTACGATGGCAATCTCCGGTTTTTCACCATTGAATGACACCCACCCGGGCGTCAGATTATGGAAGTAGTAGATATTCGGATGACACACGCCCCAGGATACGGCGTGCCGGGTGAAGCCGGTCAGCCATTTCTGGTAGCTTTCGTGGAGCAGTTCGTAACGGGTCTGATACTGTTGTTTCATTTTCATATTCCTCACGGGGGATATAACAGGCAGCAGAATGCCGCCGGCAGGCCGGGGATTACGTCTGCTGCGGGTGAACGGATAACGGTCAGAAATTACGGGCGGGGCTGTGCAATACGCGCCTGTAGCCAGGCTTCCACTTCACTTTTCAGCCAGCGGGAGCTGCGGCCCAGCTTGATGGGAGCCGGAAAGGCCCCATCCCTGATGAGCCTGTAAAACCACTTATCTGTCAGGCCGTTCAGTTGAGTGATAAATGCCATGTCGACCATCTGGTCATCCATCAGTGAAACTGGGGTGGTCATGAGAATGTTCCTCCGGATGTTGTTAATCTCAACCGGCGTTGGTGATGAAAACAACGCACCACCTTCACCGGCATAACAACCGGGGAGAAACGTAAAAAATAATCGGGAATGTGACCGTCAGGAGATAAACGGGGGGATTGCGGTGGCTGAGCCGTACCGGTATGTCGGGTGGTTGTTGCGAAACGATGCTTCCGCACGCGCACGCGATAAAGGAGGGAGGACTTTCGTGAGACAAGGGGAAAACTAGCGTTCTGATAATTGCAGAGTTGTTTTTGAAGGCGGTTGTGGTATATCAGCCTGTGACCTGTGGGCAGGCGACAGTTATCACTGGTGGGATAAGACTGTCTGATTGGTATTATAAATATATAAGAGAGATCAAACACATGAGATCAAATACATGAGTTCATATATGTGAAATAAACACTGTGAGTGCGATCAGTGGGCATGAGAACGCAGTAGCAGCAGATTGCGTTGTACCCACAGGGCTATCTCTGATAGCTGGCGTATAACCTGCGTATATAAAACGTACCTGCAACACACGTGAACAGAGTGCATTAAGCATCCGTCTGAGCGGTAAACGTATCCGACCTGGTGAGTGACAGTCTGAGAGACCGGTTAAGTGGTGGCACGGGAGTAATGAGTTTGGGGAGGGTACCAGAATGCCAGGCTGGTGCGGTATGCTGACAGCATCCTGTTAACCGCAGCATAAAGTAATGAGAGGCTAATGGAAGTTAAAACCACAGCAGTTCCGTCGTTGTTCATCCCGGGAGACGCTGGAAAAAGTGATTTCCCACACGCGTTATAAACTTACCCCTGCGGAGCTGGAAGCCTTTAACTCTGCCGTTGACAACCGGCTGGCAGAACTGACAATGAACAAACTTTACGATCGCGTGCCGGCTTCCGTCTGGAAATATGTCACCTGAATCTTGAATCCGCGCTACGATGACTCCGGTGTTATCTGTGCACCGGAAGATCGGGAACATTAAGCAGTATAACGGCAACAAAGAATTCGAAATCAAAAGGGAATGGTGTACAGAGGGGCAGGCGTTCAGGCATTACCGGCCTGTATCTTCTGAAGGGGACTCGTATTTGTCGGGGCTGAGTATTCCGCTCGATTCGATCACGGATTGGAAGAAACCTGACTGTGATTGATTCAGGTACCATTTTGCAGGGATCCGGTGCGTTACTGTCTGGCACAACAAACGCAGCGGGTCGCTCTGCCCCGCCGACTCCTGATAATCCCTCCCCTGTAACCTACTGCAACAGTACAAATACACTGACGCCTGAAACGGTAACCAGAATCAGCACCAGCAGTAACGTCAGTAAACAGAGCAGACGATCGGTCTTCCGGTAATAACCGAAGGGGTCGACAGCGCCACAATACGGGCAACAAACTGTATTATGAGTAATTGCGTTACCACAGTCCCTGCACTTCTTTTTGCGTATCACGATAGCTCCCTCGCCACGCCTTATCCGTAACCGGTTTTTTACATTAAAAAAAACAACGCCGGGAATTCAATCGTCAGTCCGGAGACGACCGTTCGGGTTATCACAGAGTGCCTGAGACAGTGTCCTGCCGGAGGTCACTTCAGGGACTCTGCGTATTTTTTACGACGTGGCTATTCCGTATGAACCATACGGAGATTTAACCATGACCTACAAATACAACCCCTTCTGGCAGCAACGTATTCGTGAGACGGTGCGGCACGCACTGAATGTTCATCCCCGCCTGACGGCATTGCGGGTTGACCTGCGTTTCCCGGATGTACCGGCAGCAACGGACGCAGCTGTGATATCCCGCTTCATCAATGCCCTGAAAGCCCGAATCGACGCTTACCAGAAACGTAAGCATCGGGAAGGTAAACGCGTGCATCCCACAACCCTGCATTACGTCTGGGCCCGGGAGTTTGGGGAGTGCAAAGGTAAAAAACACTATCACCTGATGCTGCTGGTTAACCGGGATACCTGGTGTCGTGCCGGTGATTACCGTGCTCCGGGATCACTGGCCGGGATGATTAAACAGGCGTGGTGCAGTGCCCTGGGAGTGGATGTCGGGTGCCATGCCACGCTGGTGCATTTTCCGGCCTGGCCGGCGGTGTGGCTGGAACGCGATGATGACACTGGCTTTCAGCAGGTGCTGGAACGTGCTGACTATCTGGCGAAGGAACATACCAAAGCTCACTGCACCGGTGAGCGCAATTTTGGCTGTAGCCGGAGTTGAGCACGACTGGCGCGCCAATACCCGGCAAACCAAAAGTATGGGTTGTTGTCTGGCGGCAACGATGTATCCACTCGCCCACTGACTGTTTTTTACGTCAGTGTTCCATTGTGTGACAACCACAGTGCTGTAACAGCAACCAGCCTGCTTTACCCAAACTCCAGTCCAGATTTTAACTGAACCGCCATTCACACCCTGACCACGCTGCCCGTACCGGGACGGCTGTTGCCTGCGTGTCGTCTGGCGGCTGAGGAATATGACTATGTACGCAAAATCCTTTATCGCTCTTGATGGCAACGGACGTCTGACGGGCGCCCGTACTGCACAGGCCGCACCTTATGCTCACTACACCTGCCACTTGTGTGGCAGTGCACTCAGATACCATCCGCAATACGACACTGAACTTCCCTGGTTTGAACACACTGACGACAGGCTGACAGAGCACGGTCAACAGTGCCCTTATGTCAGGCCGGAGCGCAGAGAAATACAGTTGATTAAACGTCTGCAGCAATTCGTACCGGATGCCTTACCCGTGGTGCGTAAAGCCAGCTGGCACTGCAGACAATGTCACCACGATTATTATGGGGAGCAGTACTGCACACACTGCCAGACCGGAGGATTCAGTATTCCCCGGACAACTCAGGAGGAAATATGCGAATTCTGAACTGTTATATGGCGAATGACAGCAAAGGCCATTTTGTTACGGCGAAAGAAGCTGCGAAGCACAACCGACAGGACGTTTTGTGCTGTGTGTCCTGTGGATGCCCGTTAACACTTCAGCGGGGCAATGACGGACAACCACCGTGGTTTGAACATGACCAGATGACTGTCGCTGAAAAAATCCTGCTGCGATGTACCTGGCTTGACCCGGCAGAGAAAGAGGCCCGTCGTTTGCATCTGCAGGGCATGACGGTTCCGGATTATACGGTGAAGGTGAGAAAGTGGTTTTGTGTGATGTGTGACGAAGATTATGAGGGGGAAAAGTGCTGCCCACGCTGCGGTACCGGGGTATACAGCAGGGCGTGGGGGCGGCAGGAGGTGCCGTCGGAAGATGCCAGGGCTGATAATCCGTTACAGAGGCTGTAATGGTTGCCTCCGGAGCAGTTTGCGGTGATGCCTTTCCCGGGAATGGATTGCCAGTGCGGGGACTGTGGAGCTTAATTCCGGTGTTGGTGGCCTTTCCATTGATTTTATGCCAACAGCCCCCTGTGACTGACAGGCTGCCTCGTCATTCCATTCGTATCTCCAGTAACAGGGGGTTGTATTGTATTTTATTGTACCGGTTCAGGTGTGCGTTTCCCGGCGCGTCTGCACCGGCTTAACCAAATTCAACAGGGATAAAATAGTGGTAAGCGTACAGCCTGAACCGTCTGGTCAGAATCTGACGAATTAGACAAAGTGGTGTCCACCAAATAAGTAGTGGGAACCAAAGTGTCAGATATGCAGAAAAATGTGACTCCCGGCAGGCGAAAAGGCTGCCCTAATTATCCTCCCGAATTTAAACAGCTGCTCGTTGCTGCCTCCTGTGAACCCGGGATATCCATCTCAAAACTTGCTCTTGAAAATGGCATTAACGCCAATCTGTTGTTCAAATGGCGACAACAATGGCGCGAGGGAAAGCTGCTATTACCTTCTTCAGAGAGCCCCCAGCTACTTCCTGTGACTCTCGATGCAGCTGCCGAACAGCCAGAATCGCTCGCAGAGGACCCGGAAACCCTCAGTATCAGCTGTGAGGTAACGTTCCGGCACGGGACGCTCCGCTTCAATGGCAATGTCAGCGAAAAGCTCCTGACTCTGCTGATACAGGAACTGAAGCGATGATCCCGTTACCTTCCGGGACCAAAATTTGGCTGGTTGCCGGTATCACCGATATGAGAAATGGCTTCAACGGCCTGGCTGCGAAAGTACAGACGGCGCTGAAAGACGATCCCATGTCCGGCCATGTTTTCATTTTCCGGGGCCGCAGCGGCAGTCAGGTTAAACTGCTGTGGTCCACCGGTGACGGACTGTGCCTCCTGACCAAACGGCTGGAGCGTGGGCGCTTCGCCTGGCCGTCAGCCCGTGATGGCAAAGTGTTCCTTACACAGGCGCAGCTGGCGATGCTGCTGGAAGGTATCGACTGGCGACAGCCTAAGCGGCTGCTGACCTCCCTGACCATGCTGTAAATCTCTTTATCCTGGTTGTCACAGAATAAGCCCGGTAAAATACGGGCTTATGAACGACATCTCTTCTGACGACATCTTCCTGCTGAAACAGCGCCTGGCCGAACAGGAAGCGCTGATCCACGCCCTGCAGGAAAAGCTGAGCAACCGGGAGCGCGAAATAGACCATCTGCAGGCGCAGCTGGATAAACTCCGCCGGATGAACTTCGGCAGTCGTTCCGAAAAAGTCTCCCGCCGTATCGCACAAATGGAAGCCGATCTGAACCGGCTTCAGAAAGAGAGCGATACGCTGACTGGTAGGGTGTATGACCCGGCAGTACAGCGTCCGTTGCGTCAGACCCGCACCCGTAAGCCGTTCCCTGAATCACTACCCCGTGACGAAAAGCGACTGTTGCCTGCGGCGCCGTGCTGCCCGAACTGCGGCGGTTCACTGAGCTATCTGGGCGAGGATACCGCCGAACAGCTGGAGTTGATGCGTAGCGCCTTCCGGGTTATCCGGACGGTACGGGAAAAACATGCCTGTACTCAGTGCGATGCCATCGTGCAGGCACCTGCACCTTCGCGGCCCATCGAGCGGGGTATCGCCGGACCGGGGCTGCTGGCCCGCGTGCTGACCTCGAAGTATGCAGAGCACACCCCGCTGTATTGCCAGTCAGAAATATACGGCCGGCAAGGTGTGGAGCTGAGCCGTTCACTGCTGTCGGGCTGGGTGGATGCATGCTGCCGGCTGCTGTCTCCGCTGGAAGAGGCGCTTCATGGCTATGTCATGACTGACGGCAAACTCCATGCCGATGATACCCCGGTCCAGGTACTGCTGCCGGGTAATAAGAAGACGAAGACCGGGCGGTTGTGGGCGTATGTTCGTGATGACCGCAATGCCGGGTCAGCGTTGGCACCTGCAGTGTGGTTCGCTTACAGCCCGGACAGAAAAGGCATCCATCCGCAGACTCATCTTGCTTGCTTCAGCGGTGTGCTGCAAGCGGATGCGTACGCCGGGTTCAACGAGCTGTATCGCAATGGTGGGATAACGGAAGCTGCCTGCTGGGCTCATGCCCGCCGAAAGATCCA
Source organism: Escherichia sp. E.sYA108 (assembly GCF_011754335.1). Classification (NCBI taxonomy): domain Bacteria; kingdom Pseudomonadati; phylum Pseudomonadota; class Gammaproteobacteria; order Enterobacterales; family Enterobacteriaceae; genus Escherichia; species Escherichia sp. E.sYA108. Next base: position 4,435,784 of record NZ_JAAQVZ010000001.1, read on the forward strand.
CGATGTGCACGTCCGCATCCCGTCAGCACTGACGGAAGAAGCCCTAGAGCAGATCGGTCAGTTGTACGCCATAGAGGCGGATATAAGGGGAATGCCGGCAGAGCAGCGGCTTGCTGAACGTCAGCGAAAAACGAAACCGCTGTTGAAATCCCTGGAAAGCTGGTTGCGTGAAAAGATGAAGACCCTGTTCTTCGGCTCTGGCCATGGTGGTGAGCGGGGAGCGCTACTGTACAGCCTGATCGGGACGTGCAAACTGAATGACGTGGATCCAGAAAGCTACCTTCGCCATGTGCCTGGCGTCATAGCAGACTGGCCGGTCAACCGGGTCAGCGAACTGCTTCCGTGGCGCATAGCACTGCCAGCTGAATAACACATCCCCGTCAATACGGCCCTCGCTGTACGCTTACTTTTGTTCGGACTGCTTATGGCCTTTTTCCACTGGTGTAGCAGGAAAGTTAACCGGCTGCCACCATGAGATGACGTGTAAACCGTGCAGGCATGTTTTCACGTGGTGACGCTTTCATTGGGGGTCTACGCCGGAACCCCAATATTGTTCACATACATGAATTTGAAAAACTAAGCGATACTGCTGTCCGTACCTTATAAACTTATTTCAACGCTTCCGGCAGCGTCACAATCCACAGTTCACTGTCAGACTCCGGTTTCTCCAGTGGCTTCACTCTGAGGGTCGTTTCAACCTGCTTGTCGTCAAGCGTCAGCTTTCCTTCCGCGTTCACCCGATAATCCTTGAATGTCTTGCCCTCGACCGGATGTTGCATCGCCACCTTCACGCCAAAGTCGTTATCGTTCGCCACCGCCAGCGTTTTGCTGTCGATCAGCGCCAACCCTTCAGCCTTCTCCTGCTGCCAGCCCAAGGAGCGCAGATCAACAACCTGCGTTTTCTGCGCAAGGGTAATGCCGCGCTGTGACAGGGTTTTCTCATCATCAAACTCCGGATACTCACCCGGCTTGTCGAAGCCTGACAGGTCGCTCGCCTTATTGAGATCGACCTCGTAAATCAGGTTACGCATTCTGTTGTTTTTATCTCTTCCCTGTTCGATCAGCAGGATGTGCTGGTTATCGAGCGCCACGATGTCTCCGATTTTAGCGTCGCTGTTTTTGCTGTAGGCCGCGCTGTCGATAGGATAACCGTACATCGCGGTTTTTCCGCTTGCCGGATCGAAGCTCACCAGACGCGTAAACAGCGCCTTTTTCTTGCTCTTAGCGTCGATATCCAGCGTACTTTGCACGGCGACAATAATACGCCCGTCCGGCATACGGGTGAGGCCTTCAAAGCCGCGGTTCGCCTGACGCCATTTGAGGATATTTGGCAAACCGCCCGCAATCGCTTTTTCCCCTTCCGCCGCCTGCGGACCGTGGATTGCCAGGATTTTCCCTTTACTGTCGATGTTAATCAGGAACGGGCCATACTCATCGCACAGCCAGTAACCTCCTTTACCATCCGGAGTGATCCCTTCCGTATCCAGCCCGCGATTATCCCCCTTCAGTCTATGTAACGTGTCGCTGAAGGCCACTTCATTGGTGGAGCCAATCACGTCGCTTGCCAGCGGCAGACCGTTGATCGCGCCTTTATCGTCATGCAGAGGACGGGGATCGATGGCCTCCGCTTTGCCGTTTTGTACACGAATCGTCATCAGCAGCGGCGCGAAATCTGGCGTAACGAAAATTTTAGTTTCGTTTTTCCCCTCTTTCGGTGAATCCGCGTTCGGACCGCGATCGGTAATGGTTGCGAATGTCAGGGCATCGCCCTGTTTACCGGTGAACAGCAGGCCAGAACCTATCCCAACCGGAAGGCCGTTCGGGAATGCACTGGCAAATGCGCCGGCGTAGTTCACGTGCGTGCCTTCTGGAAAACTGACGACATAGCGCTCAGCCGTAGGTTGTGCCGCCAGGGCAGAGAAAGAGAGCGTACAACCGATTAGCACGGGAATAATTTTTCTTTTCATATTGTTAGCATCCATAAAGTGAAGATCACACTACACCATAAAGAAGAAACGAGTCAGGAAAATGACATCGAATGGCAACATGCGCGGGCCTGAGGCCAAAGAAATGTAAAACACTGTTGTTATTTGTAACAACGGAAACATTTACGGAAATTATTTGTCTTTCTTCGTGATCAAAAATGCTGTGTCTTGTTGGATTGGAGTGATGAGGGCTGCGTTTAGGAAACGCCCTATATTGTACGGTTGCATTATCGCGGTAGGGGTAATGCACGTGTCAGTATGATGAGCTGACCACACTCACGTGGGTGGACTGGTATAACAATCGACGATTGCTGGAAAGGCAGGGCCATATCCCACCGGCAGAAGCAGAAAAAGCTTATTATGCTTCCATCGGAAACGATGATCTGGCAGCCTGAGTTCACAGATAAAACACTCTCCAGGAAACCCGGGGCGGTTCACTTAGCCGCGTGTCCATTATTGCTGGATAAGATCACACTTTAAAATGCCCTATATAGGGTTAACCAGTAATTATCTGTATGATAGCTTTGAGTTCGGGAGGAGGTAATGACTCCAACTTACTGATAGTGTTTTATGTTCAGATAATGCCCGATGACCTTGTCATGCAGCTCCACCGATTTTGAGAACGACAGTAACTTCCGTCCCAGCCTTGCCAGATGTTGTCTCAGATTCAGATTATGTCGCTCAATGCGCTGAGTGTAACGCTTGCTGATAACGTGCAGCTTTCTCTTCAGGCGTGATTCATACAGCGGCCAGCCATCCGTCATCTATACCACGACCTCAAAGGCCGACAGCAGGCTCAGAAGACGCTCCAGTGTGGCCAGAGTGCGTTCACCGAAGACGTGCGCCACAACCGTCCTCCGTATCCTGTCATACGCGTAAAACAGCCAGCGCTGACGTGATTTAGCACCGACGTAGCCCCACTGTTCGTCCATTTCAGCGCAGACAATCACATCACTGCCCGGTTGTATGCGCGAGGTTACCGACTACGGCCTGAGTTTTTTAAGTGACGTAAAACCGTGTTGAGGCCAACGCCCATAATGCGTGCACTGGCGCGACATCCGACGCCATTCATGGCCATATCAATGATTTTCTGGTGCGTACCGGGCTGAGAGGCGGTGTAAGTGAACTGTAGTTGCCATGTTTTACGGCAATGAGAGCAGAGATAGCGCTGATGTCCGGCAGTGCTTTTGCCGTTACGCACCACGCCTTCAGTAGCGGAGCAGGAAGGACATCTGATGGAAATGGAAGCCACGCAAGCACCTTAAAATCACCATCATACACTAAATCAGTAAGTTGGCAGCATTACCGAAATCCCCATCCTTTAGGGCAGTGAGGATGTCAATAATAGCAGACCACATCATGAGTCATTCTGACCGACACATGCCAGAAGCAGAGGCTCCATCCCATTTTATACCTACCTTATAACACTTAGAAAAACAACATGTTAAAAATGTCTATTGGAAACAATTTTATTTCCAATTGTAATGATAACCATTCTCATATTAATATGACTACGTGATAATTAACTTTTGATGCACTCCGCATGTCTGACCGCGCCACTACCACAGCTTCCTTAACGTTCGAGTCGCTTTATGGCACACATCACGGCTGGTTGAAAAGCTGGCTGACGCGCAAACTCCAGTCTGCTTTTGATGCAGATGACATTGCCCAGGACACTTTTTTGCGGGTAATGGTCAGCGAAACGCTCTCGACGATCCGCGATCCTCGCTCCTTCCTCTGCACTATCGCCAAACGCGTGATGGTGGACCTGTTTCGCCGAAACGCGCTGGAAAAAGCGTATCTGGAGATGCTGGCGCTTATGCCGGAGGGGGGAGCGCCTTCACCTGAGGAACGCGAAAGCCAACTCGAGACCCTACAACTCCTCGACAGCATGCTGGACGGGCTAAACGGCAAAACACGTGAAGCGTTTCTGCTTTCGCAACTGGATGGTCTGACATACAGCGAGATTGCGCACAAACTCGGTGTTTCCATCAGCTCCGTGAAAAAATACGTGGCGAAAGCCGTCGAGCACTGCCTGCTGTTCCGTCTGGAGTATGGGTTATGAATCCTTTGTTAACCGATTCCCGCCGTCAGGCGCTGCGTTCAGCTTCCCACTGGTATGCCGTGCTAAGCGGCGAGCGCGTCAGCCCACAACAGGAAGCGCGCTGGCAACAGTGGTATGAACAGGATCAGGATAACCAGTGGGCCTGGCAGCAGGTTGAAAACCTGCGCAACCAGCTTGGCGGTGTGCCTGGCGACGTTGCCAGCCGGGCGTTGCACGATACCCGCCTCACCCGCCGTCACGTGATGAAAGGATTACTGCTGTTGCTCGGCGCTGGCGGAGGCTGGCAGCTCTGGCAGTCGGAAACCGGCGAAGGTCTGCGGGCAGATTACCGCACCGCCAAAGGCACAGTCAGCCGTCAGCAACTGGAAGATGGCTCCCTGCTCACGCTGAATACCCAAAGCGCGGCGGATGTGCGTTTTGATGCGCATCAGCGCACCGTCCGGCTCTGGTACGGTGAAATCGCCATTACTACCGCGAAAGATGCCCTGCAACGCCCCTTCCGTGTCCTGACCCGTCAGGGCCAGCTCACTGCTTTAGGGACAGAATTTACCGTCCGCCAGCAGGATAATTTCACGCAGCTTGACGTTCAGCAGCACGCTGTGGAAGTGCTTCTCGCCAGTGCCCCCGCGCAAAAACGCATCGTGAACGCTGGTGAAAGCCTGCAGTTCAGCGCCTCTGAGTTTGGCGCAGTGAAACCGCTGGATGACGAGAGTACAAGCTGGACGAAGGACATCCTGAGCTTCAGCGATAAACCACTGGGTGAGGTGATAGCCACGCTAACCCGTTACCGCAACGGCGTGCTGCGCTGCGATCCCGCCGTTGCCGGGCTGCGCCTGAGCGGGACGTTCCCGCTGAAAAATACCGATGCGATCCTGAACGTTATCGCGCAAACGCTTCCCGTTAAAATTCAGTCTATTACGCGGTACTGGATAAACATTTCACCACTGTAAGGAAAATAATTCTTATTTCGATTGTCCTTTTTACCCTTCTCGTTCGACTCATAGCTGAACACAACAAAAATGATGATGGGGAAGGTATGACGCCGTTACGCGTTTTTCGTAAAACAACACCTTTGGTTAACGCCATTCGCCTGAGCCTGCTGCCGCTGGCCGGTCTCTCGTTTTCCGCTTTTGCTGCACAGGTTAATATCGCACCGGGATCGCTCGATAAAGCGCTCAATCAGTATGCCGCACACAGCGGATTTACCCTCTCGGTTGACGCCAGCCTGACGCGCGGCAAGCAGAGCAACGGCCTGCACGGCGATTACGACGTCGAGAGCGGCCTGCAACAACTGCTGGACGGCAGCGGACTGCAGGTAAAACCGCTGGGAAATAATAGCTGGACGCTGGAGCCCGCGCCCGCACCAAAAGAAGATGCCCTGACCGTGGTCGGCGACTGGCTGGGTGATGCGCGTGAAAACGACGTATTTGAACATGCTGGCGCGCGTGACGTGATCCGCCGTGAGGATTTCGCCAAAACCGGCGCAACCACCATGCGTGAGGTACTTAACCGCATCCCTGGCGTCAGCGCGCCGGAAAACAACGGCACCGGCAGCCACGACCTGGCGATGAACTTTGGCATCCGGGGCCTGAACCCGCGCCTCACCAGCCGCTCGACCGTCCTGATGGACGGCATCCCCGTCCCCTTCGCCCCTTACGGTCAGCCGCAGCTTTCACTGGCTCCCGTTTCGCTCGGCAACATGGATGCCATTGACGTGGTACGCGGTGGTGGTGCGGTGCGTTACGGACCGCAGAGCGTGGGCGGCGTGGTGAACTTTGTTACCCGTGCCATTCCGCAGGACTTTGGTATCGAGGCGGGCGTGGAAGGTCAGCTCAGCCCAACCTCTTCACAAAACAACCCGAAAGAGACGCACAACCTGATGGTGGGCGGCACAGCGGACAACGGTTTTGGCACCGCGCTGCTCTACTCCGGCACGCGCGGCAGTGACTGGCGCGAGCACAGCGCCACCCGCATCGACGACCTGATGCTGAAAAGCAAATATGCGCCGGATGAGGTGCACACCTTCAACAGCCTGCTGCAATATTACGACGGTGAAGCCGACATGCCCGGTGGCCTGTCTCGCGCGGATTACGACGCCGATCGCTGGCAATCCACCCGCCCGTATGACCGCTTCTGGGGTCGTCGCAAGCTGGCGAGCCTGGGCTACCAGTTCCAGCCAGACAGCCAGCATAAATTCAACATTCAGGGGTTCTACACCCAAACCCTGCGCAGCGGCTACCTGGAGCAAGGCAAACGCATCACCCTCTCGCCGCGTAACTACTGGGTGCGCGGTATTGAGCCACGCTACAGCCAGATCTTTATGATCGGCCCTTCCGCGCACGAAGTGGGCGTGGGCTATCGCTATGTGAATGAATCAACGCATGAAATGCGTTACTACACCGCCACCAGCAGCGGGCAGTTGCCGTCCGGCTCAAGCCCTTACGACCGCGATACGCGTTCCGGCACCGAGGCGCACGCCTGGTATCTGGATGACAAAATCGACATCGGCAACTGGACCATCACGCCGGGTATGCGTTTCGAACATATCGAGTCATACCAGAACAACGCCATCACAGGCACGCACGAAGAAGTGAGCTATAACGCACCGCTTCCGGCGTTGAACGTGCTCTATCACCTGACTGACAGCTGGAATCTTTATGCAAACACTGAAGGCTCGTTCGGCACCGTACAGTACAGCCAGATTGGCAAGGCTGTGCAAAGCGGCAATGTGGAACCGGAAAAAGCGCGAACCTGGGAACTCGGTACCCGCTACGACGACGGCGCGCTGACGGCGGAAATGGGGCTGTTCCTGATTAACTTTAACAATCAGTACGACTCCAACCAGACCAACGACACCGTCACTGCACGTGGCAAAACGCGCCATACCGGGCTGGAAACGCAGGCACGTTACGATCTGGGTACGCTAACGCCAACGCTTGATAACGTTTCCATCTACGCCAGCTATGCGTATGTGAACGCGGAAATCCGCGAGAAAGGCGACACCTACGGCAATCTGGTACCATTCTCCCCGAAACATAAAGGCACGCTGGGCGTGGACTACAAGCCAGGAAACTGGACGTTCAATCTGAACAGCGATTTCCAGTCCAGCCAGTTTGCGGATAACGCCAATACGGTGAAAGAGAGCGCCGACGGCAGTACCGGCCGCATTCCCGGCTTCATGCTCTGGGGCGCACGCGTGGCGTATGACTTTGGCCCGCAGATGGCAGATCTGAACCTGGCATTCGGTGTGAAAAACATCTTCGACCAGGACTACTTCATCCGCTCTTATGACGACAACAACAAAGGCATCTATGCAGGCCAGCCGCGCACGCTGTATATGCAGGGGTCGTTGAAGTTCTGATGTGTTAACGCCCGGCTTGCCGGGCTTTTAGCTGGAATGTGATTATGTTGGCATTTATCCGTTTTATTTTTGCAGGCCTGCTGCTGGTGATCAGCCACGCCTTTGCCGCCACGGTTCAGGACGAACACGGCACGTTTACACTCGAAAAAACGCCACAACGGATTGTGGTGCTGGAACTCTCGTTCGCCGATGCGCTGGCCGCCGTGGACGTCAGCCCGATCGGTATTGCCGACGATAACGATGCAAAACGCATCCTGCCCGAAGTGCGTGCGCACCTGAAACCGTGGCAGTCCGTCGGAACGCGCGCGCAGCCGAGCCTGGAAGCCATTGCCGCTCTGAAACCAGACCTGATCATTGCCGACAGCAGTCGCCATGCGGGGGTTTACATCGCCTTGCAGCAAATCGCGCCGGTACTGCTGCTTAAGTCCCGCAACGAAACCTACGCTGAAAATTTGCAATCTGCGGCTATCATCGGCGAAATGGTGGGTAAAAAGCGAGAGATGCAGGCACGCCTGGAACAACATAAAGAGAGGATGGCGCAGTGGGCCAGCCAGCTTCCCAAAGGGACACGCGTGGCCTTTGGCACATCACGCGAACAGCAATTCAACCTGCATACTCAGGAGACCTGGACCGGCAGCGTGCTGGCCTCTCTGGGGCTGAACGTTCCCGCTGCGATGGCGGGTGCGTCCATGCCGTCCATCGGCCTGGAGCAACTGCTGGCGGTCAATCCTGCCTGGCTGCTGGTTGCCCACTATCGCGAAGAGAGCATTGTTAAACGCTGGCAACAAGATCCGCTCTGGCAGATGTTAACCGCCGCGCAGAAGCAGCAGGTTGCTTCGGTCGACAGTAACACCTGGGCGCGGATGCGCGGTATTTTTGCTGCAGAGCGTATTGCCGCTGACACGGTAAAAATCTTCCACCATCAGCCGCTTACCGTTGTGAAATGACCGCGATAAAACACCCGGTGCTGCTGTGGGGGCTTCCCGTTGCAGCACTTATTATTATTTTCTGGCTGAGTCTGTTTTGCTACTCGGCCATTCCTGTTTCCGGAGCAGATGCAACCCGCGCCCTGCTGCCTGGACACACGCCAACGCTACCAGAAGCGCTGGTGCAAAACCTTCGTTTGCCACGAAGCCTGGTCGCCGTTCTGATCGGCGCAAGCCTGGCGCTCGCGGGCACGCTGCTGCAAACCCTGACCCACAACCCAATGGCCTCTCCTTCACTGCTCGGCATTAACAGCGGCGCGGCGCTGGCTATGGCGCTTACCAGCGCGCTGAGTCCGACGCCGATTGCAGGCTATTCTCTGTCGTTCATCGCGGCATGCGGGGGCGGCGTGAGCTGGCTGCTGGTCATGACCGCAGGAGGCGGATTTCGTCATACCCATGACAGAAACAAACTGATCCTCGCGGGTATCGCGCTGTCGGCCTTTTGTATGGGCCTTACCCGCATCACCCTGCTGCTGGCCGAAGATCATGCTTACGGCATCTTTTACTGGCTGGCAGGCGGAGTGTCCCACGCCCGCTGGCAGGATGTCTGGCAGCTCTTGCCGGTGGTGGTCACTGCAGTCCCTGTCGTGTTGCTGCTGGCGAATCAACTGAACCTGCTCAACCTCAGCGACAGCACCGCCCATACGCTGGGAGTGAACCTGACGAGGCTACGTTTGGTCATCAATATGTTAGTGCTGCTTCTGGTTGGTGCGTGCGTCAGCGTGGCAGGTCCGGTGGCGTTTATCGGTCTGCTGGTGCCACATCTGGCGCGCTTCTGGGCAGGCTTCGATCAGCGCAACGTACTGCCAGTGAGCATGCTGCTGGGGGCCACGCTGATGCTGCTGGCAGATGTACTCGCACGCGCACTGGCCTTCCCCGGAGATCTGCCCGCAGGCGCAGTGCTGGCGCTGATTGGCAGCCCTTGCTTTGTCTGGCTTGTGAGGAGGCGAGGATGAAAATTGCGCTGGTTATTTTCATCACCCTTGCCCTGGCGGGCTGTGCGCTGTTATCACTCCATATGGGAGTGATCCCCGTGCCGTGGCGCGCGCTGCTGACCGACTGGCAGGCCGGACGCGAGCATTATTATGTATTGATGGAGTACCGACTGCCGCGCTTGCTGCTGGCACTGTTTGTCGGTGCAGCCCTCGCCGTGGCGGGCGTGCTGATACAGGGGATTGTGCGCAACCCTCTGGCATCACCGGATATTCTCGGTGTTAACCATGCCGCCAGCCTGGCCTCTGTGGGGGCTCTACTTCTTATGCCGTCACTGCCCGTGATGGTGCTGCCGCTGCTGGCCTTTGCGGGCGGCATGGCGGGGTTGATATTGCTGAAGATGCTGGCAAAGACCCACCAGCCGATGAAGCTGGCGCTCACCGGCGTGGCGCTTTCTGCATGCTGGGCCAGCCTGACGGATTATCTGATGCTCTCGCGCCCGCAGGATGTGAACAACGCCCTGCTGTGGCTGACCGGCAGCTTATGGGGCCGTGACTGGAGCTTTGTGAAGATTGCCATCCCGCTGATGATTTTATTTCTGCCGCTGAGCCTGAGTTTTTGCCGCGATCTCGACCTCCTTGCACTCGGCGATGCGCGCGCCACCACGCTCGGTGTGTCGGTGCCCCATACCCGATTCTGGGCTTTGTTACTAGCTGTCGCCATGACATCTACCGGCGTGGCCGCCTGCGGCCCGATTAGCTTTATTGGTCTCGTGGTGCCGCATATGATGCGTAGCATCACCGGTGGACGTCACCGCAGACTGCTGCCTGTTTCGGCCCTGACAGGTGCGTTGCTGTTGGTGGTTGCCGATCTGCTGGCGAGAATTATTCATCCCCCACTGGAGCTCCCGGTTGGCGTGCTGACCGCCATTATCGGTGCGCCGTGGTTTGTCTGGTTGCTTGTGAGAATGCGATAAATGACTTTACGAACTGAAAATCTGACGGTCAGTTACGGGACAGACAAGGTACTTAACGACGTTTCACTCTCACTGCCAACGGGGAAGATCACCGCCCTGATCGGTCCTAACGGTTGCGGGAAATCGACGCTGTTAAACTGTTTTTCGCGGCTTTTAATGCCGCAGTCTGGCACCGTATTTCTCGGCGATAATCCCATAAATATGCTCTCATCGCGCCAGTTGGCCCGCAGGCTTTCGCTGCTGCCTCAGCACCATTTAACGCCAGAGGGGATCACAGTCCAGGAGCTGGTTTCGTATGGTCGTAATCCCTGGCTGTCACTCTGGGGGCGTCTCTCCGCTGAAGACAATGCACGAGTTAATGTCGCCATGAACCAGACCCGGATCAATCATCTTGCCGTTCGTCGGTTAACCGAGCTTTCCGGCGGTCAGCGCCAGCGCGCATTTCTGGCAATGGTCCTGGCCCAGAATACGCCCGTTGTATTACTTGATGAGCCAACCACCTATCTTGATATCAATCACCAGGTGGACCTGATGCGGTTGATGGGCGAACTCCGGACTCAGGGGAAAACGGTGGTCGCTGTGCTGCACGACCTTAATCAGGCTAGCCGGTACTGCGATCAACTGGTGGTAATGGCAAACGGACATGTTATGGCGCAAGGCACACCAGAAGAGGTGATGACCCCAGGATTGCTGAGAACAGTATTCAGCGTGGAAGCGGAAATACACCCCGAGCCGGTATCTGGCAGGCCGATGTGCCTAATGAGGTAGATTGCACAGGCCGTAAGAACCAAACCACGACTGAATGAAACTGGACTGGCGCCAGCAAGCCTGTTCAGACTGGGGCTGAACTTTTCCGGACTCTGAAAGATTACCAATACTCATCGTCCATCCGCTTGCTTTAGGCTGACAGGTTCATAATCAACGCAAACCAGAGCTGTACAGGCTTGGGCGCGGCTTTCAAACCAGTCGTGATCACGGCAATCAATTTTGAACTCTGCTTAACGGACATTTCTGTATAACCCTTACGGCAACGAAAAACGCGAAGTTAAAATTTTAGAAACCCAAAAACGTGACATGACTAAGTTTAGATTTCAGGGGGGGAGATCAAAAAATTTCGCTCTGTGCCAGAGCGGACATTCACGGAGCTGGTTCATTACCAATGAGGTTGGGCTTTTGAGGATAAATCAATGATCAGACGCCAACGTAAATCAAAAGCAACCCTGGAACGGAATTGCTAATCCAGTTTCTGACCATCGATTTTTCTAAAAAGTGTGCGTTTGCTACTACTTAGGTAGGTGCAGCTTTCTTAATCACCGGCAGCCACGTTATACAGGCCAGTTGATGGATCGATTGTTATCAATGATATCTTTATGAGTCGGTGTCTCACCCAGCTTACCGAAGCTGGCATAAAGTGAAGGCAGACGGGCCCGTCCTTCTCCCTTTTTCGCCAGAGGGAAAGCGCGAAGCATGGTGGCAGCCTCCCAGTCACAACAATAGGATGGTGTGCACGGCTGCTGACGCCATGATTCAGCGATAGAGCCGGAAAATACGGGGTCAAAGCCGGTATCATTAACCAGAGTCATCGTGACCTGTACTGCGGCTGGATGATCTCCTGCTACTGCAACTGCTAGGCGACCGCGGCTCCCTTCAGGTAGTCTGTTGTGGTCAACTAAAACTGGCCTCCGCGTTAGAGTTTTTCCAGTATCGGTTTTCTGATTCGTTTGGTGGTAACCCACCATTATATTCGTGCGGTCTTAGTGCGCTGTAATATCCAACGATATAGTCCGTTATTGCGTGAGCTGCATCGCTGAAGCTTACATAGCCCGTCGCTGGCACCCATTCGTTCTTCAGACTCCTGAAGAAGCGCTCCATTGGGCTGTTATCCCAGCAGTTTCCACGCCGACTCATACTCTGCCTGATCCGGTATCGCCACAGTAACTGCCGGAACTGCCTGCTCGTATAATGACTGCCTTGATCGCCTGGAACATCACCCCGACGGGCTTACCACGGGTTTCCCATGCCATTTCCAGTGCTTTCATGGTAAGCCTGCTGTCCGGCGAGAACGACATGGCCCAGCCCACTGGTTTTCTTGCGAACAGGTCGAGAACAACGGCGAGGTACGCCCAGCGCTTACCCGTCCAGATATAGGTCACATCACCGCACCACACCTGATTTGGTTCCGTTACGGCGAACTGTCGCTCAAGATGATTCGGGATAGCAACGTGCTCATGACCGCCACGCTTATACCGGTGAGTCGGCTGCTGGCAACTGACCAGCCCCAGCTCTTTCATGAGTCTGCCAGCAAGCCAGTGCCCCATCTGGTAGCCTCTCCGGGTTGCCATTGTGGCGATGCTTCTTGCTCCGGCAGAGCCGTGGCTGATGCCATGCAGTTCAAGTACCTGGCTGCGTAATACAGCCCGTCTGCCGTCTGGTTTTTCAGGACGGTTTTTCCAGTATCTGTAGCTGCTGCGATGAACCCCGAACACATGGCAGAGTGTGACCACAGGATAATGCGCTCTGAGTTTCCTGATTATCGAGAACTGTTCAGGGAGTCTGACATCAAGAGCGCGGTTGTAGATTCAATTGGTCAACGCAACAGTTATGTGAAAACATGGGGTTGCGGAGGTTTTTTGAATGAGACGAACATTTACAGCAGAGGAAAAAGCCTCTGTTTTTGAACTATGGAAGAACGGAACAGGCTTCAGTGAAATAGCGAATATCCTGGGTTCAAAACCCGGAACGATCTTCACTATGTTAAGGGATACTGGCGGCATAAAACCCCATGAGCATAAGCGGGCTGTAGCTCATCTGACACTGTCTGAGCGCGAGGAGATACGAGCTGGTTTGTCAGCCAAAATGAGCATTCGTGCGATAGCTACTGCGCTGAATCGCAGTCCTTCGACGATCTCACGTGAAGTTCAGCGTAATCGGGGCAGACGCTATTACAAAGCTGTTGATGCTAATAACCGAGCCAACAGAATGGCGAAAAGGCCAAAACCGTGCTTACTGGATCAAAATTTACCATTGCGAAAGCTTGTTCTGGAAAAGCTGGAGATGAAATGGTCTCCAGAGCAAATATCAGGATGGTTAAGGCGAACAAAACCACGTCAAAAAACGCTGCGAATATCACCTGAGACAATTTATAAAACGCTGTACTTTCGTAGCCGTGAAGCGCTACACCACCTGAATATACAGCATCTGCGACGGTCGCATAGCCTTCGCCATGGCAGGCGTCATACCCGCAAAGGCGAAAGAGGTACGATTAACATAGTGAACGGAACACCAATTCACGAACGTTCCCGAAATATCGATAACAGACGCTCTCTGGGGCATTGGGAGGGCGATTTAGTCTCAGGTACAAAAAACTCTCATATAGCCACACTTGTAGACCGAAAATCACGTTATACGATCATCCTTAGACTCAGGGGCAAAGATTCTGTCTCAGTAAATCAGGCTCTTACCGACAAATTCCTGAGTTTACCGTCAGAACTCAGAAAATCACTGACATGGGACAGAGGAATGGAACTGGCCAGACATCTAGAATTTACTGTCAGCACCGGCGTTAAAGTTTACTTCTGCGATCCTCAGAGTCCTTGGCAGCGGGGAACAAATGAGAACACAAATGGGCTAATTCGGCAGTACTTTCCTAAAAAGACATGTCTTGCCCAATATACTCAACATGAACTAGATCTGGTTGCTGCTCAGCTAAACAACAGACCGAGAAAGACACTGAAGTTCAAAACACCGAAAGAGATAATTGAAAGGGGTGTTGCATTGACAGATTGAATCTACAGTAGCCTTTTTTAATATTTCATTCTCCATTTCAATGCGTTGTAGCTTTTTCCTCAGCTTACGTATTTCGATTTGTTCTGGTGTTATCGGAGAGGCTTTTGGTGTTTTGCCCTGACGCTCATCACGCAGTTGTTTGACCCATCTTGTCATTGTGGAAAGGCCAACATCCATAGCTTTGGCGGCATCTGCCACCGTGTATGTCTGGTCAACAACCAGTTGAGCGGATTCGCGTTTAAACTCTGCGCTAAAATTTCTTTTTTTCATTGGAGCACCTGTGTTGTTCTGAGGTGAGCATATCACCTCTGTTCAGGTGGCCAAATTCAGTAAACCACTTCACCACTTCAGAGCAGACGAGACAAAAAGAATGGTTGACGCATCAGCTCAACCCCATATAGTTGTAACACTTGAGCCAAACCCTTGGGCCGCTTTTTACTTTGATATTAACATTGCTAATACAGGGAACGCACCTGCCTATAATGTTGAGGTTGTGTTTGATCCTCCACTAGTAAATGCGGAGCATAGAGAAAAAAGTGAGATTCCGTTTAGTAAGGTAAGCGTGTTAAAAAATGGGCAATCACTTACCAGCAATCTCTGTAAGTATGAACAAATCAAAGATCAAATTTATAATATTAATATAAGCTGGGCAAGCAAACCTAAATCAAACGATAGAGAAACAAATGAATATGTGTATGACATGGCGACATTTGAAGGAATAAGTTATCTAGGAGCGAGAAGCCCATTGACGCAAATTGCAGAACAAATTAAAGGTATAAGAGAGGATTGGAAACCTATTGCACAAGGAGCTAAAAAAGTAAAAGCAGACGTATATACTTCAAGCGATAGAAACGAAGAACGCACGTATCTGCAAGAGCAACACGATTTGGCAATAAAAAGGAGAGATGAGAAAAGAGAAAAAAGATTAGAGTCTGGTGAATAATTTTAAAGGGAGTGGGTAACTAACCCACTCGTAACTATAAACCTGTAATTAATCACTTATTTTTGACAACAGATAATTACTGAACGCACTGCAAGTGACTAACATAAATTTAGCTTCAGCTAAGGTAGGATTTACATCTTCTTCTGTTAGCGCATGACGTATTCCACCCTGATCACTTGTATAACCATAGAGCTGACTAAAAGCGCCTTTCATTGCAGAGTGTATATATCCTTTTTCCTCTATAGCTTTAAGACAAGCCCCCAAGGTTCCTTTATCATTGCCCGTGATTTTCCTGCATAAAGATTCAATTGCAGAGATAGACTCTTTAATCGAGTTTCTGTAGTCTGGCTGCTCTCTATCCGTCATTAGTTGTAACGCCCTTTCGAAATGGCTACGCGATGAATCAGTGCCATTATCAACTGCGTTCTGAACACTTTCAATTTCGTTATCATTTGAAATAGGAGTAATACAACCATTTATTATGGTATAACCAACGCCATGCTTTTTAAAGATGGAATTGAGATGCTTCGATAGATTAATATATGAATTAGTTCTCTCAATGATGAACTCAATTAAATCATATACCAAATACCATGCTTCCCCATATATATAATCTCGGATAGCAGTCAGCAACGTCTTATCACTTTTGTATCCACTTTCATAACGAGGAATATTATCCGCAGGTTGATTTAGATAATATATCCACACAGACTGCGCACATTTTGTTGCTGTAGCAGTTTGACGATTGTTAGTCCAAAGGAAAAGATATAAGCAATTCCACAATGCCATGCGTGTATCAGAATTAAGATCATTCAGCTGGACATGCTCTCTAACGTTAACATGACCATACCTCACAGAAAATGGCTTTATCATTCTTCCCCTGCCTGATTGTTATGTTCGTTTAAATTATGCAGTCTAAGTTTGATACAATCATATATTAAGCAATAGAATCCATAAAGCCCCGTTGGTGGTAAGACAACAAGCGGAGCCTCTTGCGACTTCATCAGGGTTATGTCAGTTAGTGAGGCTTATCAGGATGACCATGTACCCAAGGGGAGCGAGGCCGAACCGCTGGCAGAGCTTGCATATGGTCTGCAAGTACCGTGACCACCATAAACCTGTTTATCCCCTGCGGCGTCTCGCGACGGCGACAGAATGGGGGCATCGGGCTAAAATGCGCTGCACTAAAAGTTTTGGGATTGTTTAGAGACGGTGGCTACGTCATAGCTTTCAAGTTGAGTCAGTACGTGTTTGACGCTTGGAACGACACGCCGCTATGAGTTAACATCCCAATTACCACTATCAACCACAGCGGCTTTTTCAAGGGACATAACAGAGCATTTCTTACAGGCAAAAGAGACAGATTTAATCGTCTAACCAACTGTATTGTAAGGAATTTAGTAACTTGGTGCCGAAGGCCGGACTCGAACCTAAGTCTCTATAACCTGCTGTAATCACGTTCCTGTTAGCTGTTAAGAGAGCAATCGTAGGACCTTTTTGTTCTAGGGGCTACATATTAAGTTTGATCCGCTGGACGGAATCAAACCGAGTGTTCGTGGCGGCATAAAACATCAACGTGCCATACCTGCCTTTTAATGTTTCTGGAGGTCTGCCGAGTCGGGAGGAAAGAACATTTGTCAGCTATGTGGACGTTGAATAAACGCCACTGCGTTCGGATTTTGAAACCAGTTAGACCCCGGCAGACCTTGTTCAGAATAACTATTTAACTCAATGTTATTTATATGAATTAAGCCATTAAGAGCCAAAGCGAAACGCCACCGTAACGCACCCGCATTTTGCTGTTTTATTCACTCTTATAGAAACAAAGGGCTGATGAAACATAAGACTATCAGCATCTAATGAATACTGTTCATCCATACAGCATAAAAATTCATAAACTTACACTTGAGCTACTTTCTCAGTTTGTCCCACCGAACCGCTGATACGATACCCCAGTTGCCGCTAGGATTAGGCCTACGCCATTTTGCTGTCTCCATGCTACGAAGATACTCAAGAGCTTCAGCAAACGTGCCAAAACGCTTCTGAGCCGCTTTATCACCTACGCCAAACGAACCATCACGGGTGCTCGCCAAACCGGGGTGAAAACAGGAACCATCGGCTGCGTATGGAACCAACAGTTCCGAGTCGTTATCTTCAGATGGGCCAGGCGCTAACAACTGCCACGGCTCAACGCTCAGAGCGTTAGCCAGCACCTCAATCGCATCCAGAGACGCATTAGAGCCACCACGTTCAATTCTGCTCATATAACTACGTGCAAACCCGCACCGATCGGCAAAGGCCTCTTGGCTCAATCCGGTGGCAATGCGCAGTTCTTTTACCCGCTCGCCAAACTGTATTCTCAGGGATTTTTTCATGCACTGAATGTGCAATTTTGACCACTGTAAGGCCACGCTCCATATGAGATATTTTGAATCCAATCTCACTTCAGCGAGCTTAGTCACTAGCATTCATCGGCTGTATCATGACAATCCTTTTTGATTCAAAACAAACACCAATGGTGACATTTAAAACCCAACAAGTATGATGATCATCATCGGTTGGGCGTCACCAGCGTTCGCTATCAGGCGCGATGTGGTTTGGAAAGTGAGGGAATCATGACGGGAGCAGACTTTTTATTACCGATTGCAGCGGGAGCCGCGATTAGCTGGGCCAGTTATAGTGTAGTTGCCCATGCTGTATCAAAGCAGCACATCAGCACGCTACGCGCAACTGTATGGGGTGCTCTGGGCACTCTCTCATTGGTGCTGGGCGTATGCGCCTTTTCTGCTGTAGGTGCTGAGCATCAGACAGCACGAAAAGATATCGTATGTGCAGATGACAACCCGGAATGCTATGCGAAAACGCACCATAACCCGGTCAGGGAGTGCAAAAAGGTAATGGATGAGAAAGCGAAGTTTCGCCATGTGTGGCAAGAAAGCGAAGCGCCTGTATTTAATACTTATCTCTGGCACGATGAGAACGCGAAGATTATTCAGGCATTTGGGCAACAAGCTAAGGTAGTTAACAGCTTGGGGATGCTAGCTCCGCTTCAATACTTTTGTGTTTTCAACGCAAAAACAGGAGAAGTCATTGCGGCCTCTTTCGAATAAAAATGTGAGGGAATTCACCCTAACATCAAAAATAAACTTATGTAATGACCTCGCATTTAATTATTCATTTAAAGATTCAAGAAATGTCCAGCCTTTATGAGTAACATAATACATTTGTCCTTTTGCCCCTCTTTCAATCACAAAATCAAAGGATAACAGTTCGTTAAGTGCGCCCTCCCAACGGGCTACCTCTCTAGCCGAACTTCCACCAAAGGATTGATTTCCCGCTTGAATATCCGTGCCACCTAAATGCCTTATCACATAAATTGTTCCGCTATCATCGACACATGCTAATTTCAGCAAACTGAGTGCATCGGCGGACAAATTACTTTCTGGCAAAGATTGACTTGTATTCGCATCAGGAGAATTGTTAATGGTAGATATAAGAGAAGACAAATAAGGGCTACTAGAAATAATTATCGAAAGTTGCCTACGGACTTTTTCTTTGAAATCAGATAAGTCATTAAAAGACTCTATCAATCCCTTTTGCATGCACTCAGTTTTGAACAATTTAAGAGACTCATATTGTTCTCTATCAAGGCTTTCAGGGGCAACAGGCTTTGAGGAAAAGTAAATCATTGCCGGTTTTCCCGCATTCAAATGACGGTGGATTTCTTCGACTGTTCCGCTGGCCTCGTTCCCAGTCGGTGAGCCTAGACGAGTCCAAAACACACCGATTAATAAATCACAATCTACTAATAATCTTTGATTAATCAACTCCTGAGGCCTAACTCCTAATTCGGGTGATGTATGAGTTTCCCATCCAATTGGTGTCAACATTACTTTTGAACGAGCTGAATTTATATCATTCCACTCATGGATCATTTCACGAATGACTTGTCTCTCTTCAGCGACATCACCAGGAGAAGCAATCATTACAGGGATAACAGTTGCTGTGTAAGCCATAAACTCTCCATATTCAATCGGTAATAGCTGCTACAGTCGCTCTTGAAACGCCATATTGACGCGCTAACGCACTGATACTCAAACCGCTATTCTTTTTCTCTAAAATCTCTCTACGGGCTTCTGACGCGATTTTAGGAGGTCTGCCCAATTTCTTACCTTCGGCTTTTGCTCGTGATAGTCCCGCCTGAGTGCGCTCAATCAGCAGATCACGCTCCATCTCCGCAACCGCGGCGAGCATAGATAATAGCAACTTCCCAGCGGCAGAAGTGAGATCTGTGTTACCAAGCTGGTGGACAAGAACCTTGATATTACGGTCAGCCAGCGCCCTTACCGTTTGCAAGACGTCAATCGCATCACGCCCCAGACGATCAAGCTTCGCTACCACCAACGTTTCACCATCGCGGATTTTATTGAGCATTTCAGAAAATGCTTTACGTTGCATTGCCGGAACCTTCCCGCTAACAACATCGGCAAACCAGTAATCAATTTGCCACCCAGCCTGCCCAAGCTCCAGCCGTTGGTTCTCAGTATCCTGCTGCGATGTCGAAACACGTCCGTAGCCAAAAGTTGCCATTGTTATCTCCCCATCTGACCCCTGCCAGAAAACGAGGCCAACATTAGGATGGCCTGCCAGAAAAGCCAAGGCTATTTTTCCAACAGTGTGAAAGCGTGCGATTGGGAGGTGCCAGAAAACGGTCGTTTGTTGGCGCTTAAAACGGATAAAGACATGTTAGGCTGAAACCATCACTTCATAAGGACAACCGAAATGATTAAAGACGCGATTTTTCACCGTGCGGTCAATATCGCTACTCGTTATCACGAGTCTGGGACGAATCAAAACCATATGCCCTTTTCATAGGGCTAAACCCTTCATACGCCGATGCTGAGAAGGATGATCGCACCTTGAGCCGCTGCATATCGTTTGCCAAAAGCTGGGGCTACGGTGGCGTATACATGGCCAACCTGTTCGCATTCGTTCACACCCAGCGACATGAAATGATGAAAGCGTCTGATCCCATTGGCAAAGATAACGATAGCCACTTGATACGTCTTGTTAGCGGTGCCGGACTGGTTGTCGCCGCATGGGGAAATGAAGGAAGACACCTCAAACGCTCAACGACCGTCCGACAGCTATTGCCAGAGAGCACAATGTGCTTCGTCTTAAACGCTACAGGTGAGCCGAAGCACCCTTTGTATATGAAAAACGACAGTGTTCTCATACCTTTAGGTTAACATCGATAACTGCGTTCAGAATATGAACGCAGCCATATGATATATATGACTTTTCTTTAAAATGATGGTGTGCTAGCTTCTCTCCTGACACCT
This sequence comes from Escherichia sp. E.sYA108, assembly GCF_011754335.1. Classification (NCBI taxonomy): domain Bacteria; kingdom Pseudomonadati; phylum Pseudomonadota; class Gammaproteobacteria; order Enterobacterales; family Enterobacteriaceae; genus Escherichia; species Escherichia sp. E.sYA108. Next base: position 4,456,161 of record NZ_JAAQVZ010000001.1, read on the forward strand.
ACCTCATGCGGTAAACCGGTCCGGGTAGGTGGAGATCACCGCTGTTTAGCGGAAGACGTCAGGATGGGAACTCTGCGTAACGTTGATTGTGGTAGGTAGGGCGCGCAAGCGTTTGATGCAGCCAAGCAGAGGGTGAAAGTAGCTATCGGCGGATTCTTGAGTAGCTTCTTTTGCGCATAATGCATCTTTCAAGAAAGGTCGTCACACCACGAGGAAGACTTGATCTTCATCTGGCAAGGGGAACCGAGCAACCTACAGGCTATCTTCTCAGATGGCCTTATGGTTGATATGTCCGGCTTCCCCCCCGAGGAAGGGTTTACATCTTAAAGAACAAGTTATGTTTTAACATTTTTAACAATTACACTTCTCTGCTGTTTGGTGTCTTATGGCGTTGCCGTCAAAAGTAAACCTGCCGTTTTTACCTCTCCTGCGTAACAACCAAATACGAACCAGAAGCTGCTAACGTTCAACGTGTTCGCGGTGTAAATGCAGCCAGATAAGTTGGGAGCGAAAAAGTGGATGCCCTAGGTTTGGAAGCGCCCCTCTCAGGCATAGCGTCCGAAAATTTCCACGGCGGCAGGCTTATCCTTATAGAGCCAAACAGACTCAAAAGTTAAGAAGCGCGGTAAAGCTTAAAGCTCGCCCAGATTTCTCATTGATTGCTCGAACTCCGCTACGCTTGTTTCAACTGGCTTCGCCAGTCACTCTATGAGAGCGCCGCGAATTCTGCACCATGATTTCGACTACCTTCTTTAAAACACTCGCCAGAGAGCCTTACAGCGCGTTTGAACCGCATATCGCAGCTTTTGCTTACGGATGACTGTCTGATTAGCAGTAGCTTCATGGCCCAGTCCGGTTTACTTTATTGCTATCAACAAGGGAGCCGTCCAGAGGCGACGCGGAGATAATGCTTTGAGAACCGTCGAGATACTGCAATACACCTTACGCAAAGGCAGCGGTGCCGCTTTTCACGCCATTATGCAGGAAATCAGTGTTCCCCTACACCAACGCCACGGGATCGATGTTGTTTCGTTTGGTAACTCTCTGCATGACCCGGACTGCTATTACCTGATTCGCGCCTTTGTCAGCCCTAAAAGCATGACTACGGTTCTCGACGCTTTTTACGCAAGCGATGACTGGCGCAGCGGCCCGCGCGAAGACATCATTGGCAACATAGAGGCCAGCATTAAAACAGTGATAAATCTACCATCAGAAAGCGTAGAAGGGCTGCGGGTGCAATCGTAGGTCATCAAGTTTCACCAAACGTGTTTTGAGCGTCTCCAAATTCAGCACTATGAAATCCACCACCCTTAATAAAAAATGCGCCAGGAAGCGTCCCAGCGCATTCAAGCATCACTCAACTGAATAGTAACTGATTCAACCTGTTTGTTTGCCACGCTTTCTTCGCAACGCATCTCTGACAGCATCCAGCCCGTCAGGAATGTTGAATTCCGCTATATCAGGTAACGAAAAATCAATTTTCTCCACGACTTCAATCATATGAATTGGTTTGAGGTCTTTGCTATATCGCACTTCCGTTTCAGTTTCGCCGCGCACATGCCCAAGTAGCTGCGCTCGTAATTCTGAGCTAACGCCCTTCTCCTTGAGCAAAGTCGAAACTGAGTGGCGAAAAGAATGGAAAGATTTGCTTCTGTTCCTCTCGAGTTTCAACCGCCCCGCAAGCAACGATTCATTGAACCATGCGGAAACTGGCCTACCATAGCCTTTTGTTTTATGTGGTTTAAGCTCCGGGAAGAGACGGGTATACCCTGCATCTTTTAAGGCGTTCACGTAGTCGATGAAACCGAGACTAATCAGCTTTGAATGGAGCGGAATCTTGCGGCGAGCATTAGCATTTTTGAGTTTCTTTCCGCTTTCATTATCGCTTTCAAGGTTCAAATAATAGACGCCGTCGTCTGCCAGAACATCACTCAGCAGTAACTGAGCGATTTCATTAACTCGCGCCCCCGTCATCAAGCCCAGCAAAGGTGCCCAATAGTTAAACGGGCAATATTGATGGAATCGCCCTTGCGCATTGCGTTCAACAGTTCCAGCCTCAAACCACGGTAACGAAAAAATCGCTTTAATTTCATGCGGTTCAAATATGTCAGTGTGATCCTGATCTCGCTCATCTTTATCATCGGATGGAAAAAAGTTTTCGCATGGCGATTTCAGTAGCTTACCGTCAGCAACAGCCCACTTCATTGCACCATAAATGCCGTTGATATACTTCCTAACGGATTCCTCAGTCATCAATTTATCGCCGCATTCTGCCGCTTTGGCGATTAACTGATCCAGCGTTTTCACTCCATATTTAGCTTTGACTAAATTACGGTTTGCTGGGATCGTGCGCAGTTTGCTCTCATAAGCCCGGAGGAAATCGCGATCAAAATCTTCCAACTGAATGTCACCCATCGCTTCGATCATAAAGCTGAAATAGTTACGGATATCACTTATAGCCGACTCCGATACCTTGCCCTTGCGCCGATGCTTTAGATATTCAGAGCATAACCACGACAGATTCTTAGTGTAATACTTTCGATTAACATACTCGTTATCGATAGTAGGGGCAGGAGCGGCAAGAGGCACGGTAGGATGAACACTAGCGACTGGAGGCGTGGTCTTAGCCAGCCAATCAAGCCTTAGGCTTTCTGCATGGACTTTATTGATCAAAAGCGTATCGGGTTTAATTACCGGCCAACCGGAGGTGAAAAACCAACCGCCTTTAGCGTCGCTTCCGGCAGTTTTGAACACCGAAGCTTCTGAATAACCGTCGCTAATAATGTTACGTAAATGTGCTGGTTGCGCAGTGAGTTGCAGATAGCCTTTAGCAACCCCCTCGATACCCTTCTCTTCGCCATAATTAAGAACGTAACTGCCATCAAGCGGGTCTAGCTCAGCCTCAGAGAGCGCTGCAACATAAAAGCCAGCCTGCCCCGTCGCCAGCCAGAATACGGGCAGATTACGGTTCATCACCGCCTGTATTAATTGCGCAACAGGCAACTCAACTGACTGAGCAAAGTTAGAAAGCGAGATCATACCCTCACCAGCAAGCAGCGGGGCGCAGTCACTTAAAGTTCGATAATCCAATTGTTCATACTCTTGTAAGGTCTGATACCAGACCGCCAACAGGAGCGCGGACTTCTGCTTTGCTTCATGAAGATCGTGAGTGCCTGTTGAAGTATGAATCTCACACTGTCCTGCGTATCGACGAAAACGTTGGGGAATGCTAATGCGGACAACATAAATGCCGCTGGTTCGACGATAGAGTTTATATCGCTGAGACATCGCCTCGTATACCCTTTTGTAAGAGGGGCTACGCGATTTCAAGCAAAATTATGGATTAAATTGTTTTAAAACAACGACTTAGATAAGACTTGGTGCCGAAGGCCGGACTCGAACCGGCACGTATTTCTACGGTTGATTTTGAATCAACTGCGTCTACCGATTTCGCCACTTCGGCACTGAAGAGGTATGCGGAAAACGTTGTGGATTATACCTGTCGCACGCCACCATGCAAGCGCCAGCTTGCACCCACCTCGCTAAGTGCTGAAATTTTCAGCATTACACTCAGCGATATGTAACCTTTGTCACACTCCAGGCACCCCGCCCTGCCATGCTCTACACTTCCCAAACAACACCAGAGAAGGACCCAAAAATGTCGATGATAAAAAGCTATGCCGCAAAAGAAGCGGGCGGCGAACTGGAAGTTTATGAGTACGATCCCGGTGAGCTGAAGCCACAAGATGTTGAAGTGCAGGTGGATTACTGCGGGATTTGTCATTCCGATCTGTCGATGATCGATAACGAATGGGGATTTTCACAATATCCGCTGGTTGCCGGGCATGAGGTGATTGGGCGCGTGGTGGCACTCGGGAGCGCCGCGCAGGATAAAGGTTTGCAGGTCGGTCAGCGTGTCGGGATTGGCTGGACGGCGCGTAGCTGTGGTCACTGCGACACCTGTATTAGCGGTAATCAGATCAACTGCGAGCAAGGTGCGGTGCCGACGATTATGAATCGCGGTGGCTTTGCCGAGAAGTTGCGTGCGGACTGGCAATGGGTGATTCCACTGCCAGAAAATATTGATATCGAGTCCGCCGGGCCGCTGTTGTGCGGCGGTATCACGGTCTTTAAACCACTGTTGATGCACCATATCACTGCTACCAGCCGCGTTGGGGTAATTGGTATTGGCGGGCTGGGGCATATCGCTATAAAACTTCTGCACGCAATGGGATGCGAGGTGACGGCCTTTAGTTCTAATCCGGCGAAAGAGCAGGAAGTACTGGCGATGGGTACCGATAAAGTGGTGAATAGCCGCGATCCGCAGGCACTGAAAGCCCTGTCGGGGCAGTTTGATCTCATTATCAATACTGTGAACGTCAGCCTCGACTGGCAGCCTTATTTTGAGGCGCTGACCTATGGCGGTAATTTCCATACGGTCGGTGCGGTTCTCACGCCGCTGTCTGTTCCGGCCTTTACGTTAATTGCGGGCGACCGCAGCATCTCTGGTTCTGCTACCGGCACGCCTTATGAGCTGCGTAAGCTGATGCGTTTTGCCGCCCGCAGCAAGGTTGCGCCGACCACCGAACTGTTCCCGATGTCGAAAATTAACGACGCCATCCAGCATGTACGCGATGGTAAAGCGCGCTACCGCGTGGTCCTGAAAGCCGACTTCTGATCCCTTTGCCGGGAGCCTGTCGCCCGGCACTTAAATCTCTTTGGAAGGCGTCTCGCAATCTGCTGAATTTAGCGGTGAAGAGTGCACAGCCGTTGCCTATACTCCAGGCAGGAAACTGGAGGAAATCTCATGAGCGAACCCCTGTTAATTGCCCGCACGCCGGACACAGAACTGTTTTTACTGCCGGGAATGGCTAACCGTCACGGGCTGATTACTGGCGCAACGGGGACGGGTAAAACTGTCACGCTGCAAAAACTGGCGGAGTCTCTATCGGAAATCGGCGTGCCGGTGTTTATGGCCGATGTGAAAGGCGATCTGACCGGTATCGCGCAGGCAGGAACGGCGTCGGAAAAACTGCTCGCAAGGCTTAAAAATATCGGCGTAAATGACTGGCAACCGCATGCTAATCCGGTGGTGGTGTGGGATATCTTTGGCGAGAAAGGCCATCCGGTGCGGGCGACGGTTTCGGATCTGGGGCCGCTGTTGCTGGCGCGGCTGTTGAATCTCAACGATGTGCAATCTGGCGTGCTGAATATCATCTTCCGAATTGCTGACGATCAGGGGCTGTTACTGCTCGACTTTAAAGATCTGCGGGCGATTACCCAGTACATCGGCGATAACGCCAAATCTTTCCAGAATCAGTACGGAAATATCAGTAGCGCATCGGTTGGTGCCATCCAGCGCGGGCTGTTGTCGCTGGAACAGCAAGGCGCAGCACACTTCTTTGGTGAGCCGATGCTGGATATCAAAGACTTGATGCGCACCGATGCCAACGGTAAAGGCGTTATTAATATCCTCAGCGCCGAGAAGCTTTATCAGATGCCGAAACTGTACGCCGCCAGCCTGCTGTGGATGATTTCAGAGTTGTATGAACAATTGCCGGAAGCGGGCGATCTGGAGAAGCCAAAACTGGTGTTTTTCTTCGACGAAGCACATCTGCTGTTTAACGATGCACCGCAGGTACTGCTGGATAAGATTGAGCAGGTGATAAGGCTTATTCGCTCAAAAGGCGTGGGCGTCTGGTTCGTTTCGCAAAACCCGTCTGATATTCCGGATAATGTGCTCGGCCAGCTCGGTAATCGCGTTCAGCACGCTTTGCGGGCTTTTACGCCAAAAGATCAGAAAGCGGTAAAAGCTGCGGCGCAAACCATGCGGGCCAATCCGGCGTTTGATACCGAAAAGGCAATCCAGGAACTGGGGACCGGCGAGGCGTTAATCTCGTTTCTCGATGCAAAAGGAAGTCCTTCTGTGGTGGAACGGGCGATGGTGATTGCGCCTTGTTCGCGGATGGGACCGGTGACGGAAGATGAGCGCAATGGCTTGATTAACCACTCCCCGGTGTATGGCAAGTACGAGGATGACGTGGACCGGGAATCCGCCTATGAGATGTTGCAAAAAGGCGTACAGGCGAGTATTGAACAGCAAAATAATCCTCCAGCGAAAGGGAAAGAGATAGCGGTAGATGACGGCATTCTTGGTGGATTGAAGGATATTTTGTTCGGCACTACCGGACCACGCGGCGGGAAGAAAGATGGTGTGGTGCAGACAATGGCCAAAAGCGCCGCTCGCCAGGTGACGAATCAGATTGTACGCGGGATGTTGGGGAGTTTGCTGGGAGGGAGAAGAAGGTAAGTCAGGCGCGATCTGTCCCCCTCACCCTAACCCTCTCCCCAAAGGGGCGAGGGGACCGATCGAACTCGTATTTGACTTTATCAACAATGTGAAAGGGAGCTTTCGCTCCCTTGCTTGGTTACGATTTTCTCATTAACAGCCACAGGCTGATTAAGAAGAAGCTGGCGCTTGGCAACAGTGCGCCGATAATCGGCGGGATGCCGTAAACCAACGTCAGCGGGCCGAAGATCTGGTCCAGTACGTAGAAGACAAAACCGAAGCTGATACCGGTGACCACACGCACGCCCATCGGTACGCTACGCAGTGGGCCAAAGATGAACGACAGCGCCATCAGCATCATCACCGCCACGGATAGCGGCTGGAAGATTTTGCTCCACATATTGAGCTGATAACGTCCGGCATCCTGACCGCTCGACTTCAGATACTTCACGTAGTTGTGCAAACCGCTGATTGAGAGTGCATCCGGGTCCAGCGCCACCACGCCCAGTTTGTCTGGCGTGAGGTTGGTTTTCCAGGTGCCGCTCACCGTCTGCGAACCGGTGATCTGTTTCGGATTGGTCAGATCAGATTCATCAACCTGCGACAGACGCCAGACTTTATGTTCCGGGTCAAACTTCGCAGTAGCGGCATAGCGTACGGATTGCAGACGACGATTTTCGTTAAAGGCATAAATGCTGATGCCACCTAACTCTTCGTCACCTTTAACCCGCTCAATGTAGACGAAGTTGTTGCCATCTTTCGCCCATAAGCCTTGCTGGGTAGAGAGCAACGAGCCGCCGTACATCGCCTGCGCACGGTAGTTACGCGCCATCTGCTCGCCCTGCGGCGCGACCCATTCGCCAATCGCCATCGTCAGCAAGACCAGCGGAATGGCGGTTTTCATCACCGACAGCGCCACCTGCATACGGGTAAAACCAGAAGCCTGCATCACCACCAGTTCGCTGCGCTGCGCCAGCATCCCAAGACCAAGCAACGCCCCAAGCAGAGCCGCCATCGGGAAGAAGATTTGCACATCTTTCGGCACGCTCAGCAAGGTATACATTCCTGCGCCTAACGCGTCGTAACTCCCCTGCCCGGCTTTTTTCAACTGATCGACAAATTTGATAATGCCCGACAGCGACACCAGCATGAACAGCGTCATCATGATGGTGGTGAAAATAGTTTTACCGATATAGCGGTCAAGTACGCCAAAAGGTTGCATCACACCGCTCCTTTACGCGAAAAACTGGCGCGCAGGCGGCGGACCGGCACGGTGTCCCAAAGGTTGAGAACAATCGCCAAAGCCAGATAAATCAGGTTAACGGTCCACATCCACAGCGTCGGGTCCAGCTTACCTTTACCGCCGTTCGATTTCAGGGAGGTCTGGATCAGGAAGAAAAGTAGATACAGCAGCATGGCTGGCAGCATCGACAGTACGCGTCCCTGACGTGGGTTAACCACGCTCAGCGGTACGACCATAAGTGCCATCATAAACACGGTGAATACCAACGTGATACGCCAGTTCAGTTCTGCGCGAGCACGATCGGTGTCAGTGTTCCACAATGTGCACATGTCCATCTGGTCGGTATCGTTCGGGTCGAGCGCCACCGCCTGGTGACCAATGATCGCCTGATAATCCTGGAAATCCGTAATGCGGAAATCACGTAACAGTGCAGTGCCTTCGAAGCGCGTTCCCTGGTTGAGAGTGACGACCTGGGAGCCGTCGCGCAGCTGGGTTAAATGTCCGGAATCGGCCACCACCACAGAAGGACGTGCATTACCTTTTGGTCGAATTTGTGCGAGGAACACATCTTTGAAATCGCTGCCGTCAACGCTTTCGATGAACAGCACCGAGCTGCCATTAGTCGCTTGCTGGAATTGCCCTTGCGCCAGCGCCGCCATGCCAGGGTTCGCTTTCGCTTCTGCTAACACTTCATCCTGATGACGCGATGACCACGGTCCCGCCCACATCACGTTAACCGCCGCGACGATTGCCGTGAATACCGCAAGGATCATTGCCGCTTTCACCAGAACCGCTTTGCTCAGGCCGCAGGCATGCATTACCGTAATTTCACTTTCGGTATACAGTTTGCCCAGCGTCATCAGCAGCCCGAGGAACAGGCTTAATGGCAGGATAAGCTGCGCCATTTCCGGCACGCCCAACCCGAGAAGGGAGAGCACCAGATTCGCCGGAATATCGCCGTCAACCGCTGCGCCGAGGATCCTCACTAACTTTTGACAGAAGAAGATCAAAAGCAAGATGAAGAGTATCGCCAGCTGGCTTTTGAGCGTCTCCCGCACCAGATATCTTATGATTATCACTTTAAATACGCCCGTAAAAACTCGTCTTTTGCAGGATTTTAGCTTGTTTCATGGCTTAAACGTCATTTATTCTCTTGAGTCGTCGAAATCGTCGCTAAGATAATTATACTCAACGGATTCACCTCTCAGATTTTGTTCTGACGTGCCAATGCCGTAATAACGTTAAGATTAACACGAAGTCATCGCAACAGCGGACATGAGTTACGAAAGCTTGCAATTCTATCTGTAGCCACCGCCGTTGTCTTTAAGATTCAGGAGCGTAGTGCATGGAGTTTAGTGTAAAAAGCGGTAGCCCGGAGAAACAGCGGAGTGCCTGCATCGTCGTGGGCGTCTTCGAACCACGTCGCCTTTCTCCGATTGCAGAACAGCTCGATAAAATCAGCGATGGGTACATCAGCGCCCTGCTACGTCGGGGCGAACTGGAAGGAAAACCGGGGCAGACATTGTTGCTGCACCATGTTCCGAATGTACTTTCCGAGCGAATTCTCCTTATTGGTTGCGGCAAAGAACGTGAGCTGGATGAGCGTCAGTACAAGCAGGTTATTCAGAAAACCATTAATACGCTGAATGATACTGGCTCAATGGAAGCGGTCTGCTTTCTGACTGAACTGCACGTTAAAGGCCGTAACAACTACTGGAAAGTGCGTCAGGCTGTCGAGACGGCAAAAGAAACGCTCTACAGTTTCGATCAGCTGAAAACGAACAAGAGCGAACCGCGTCGTCCGCTGCGTAAAATGGTGTTCAACGTGCCGACCCGCCGTGAACTGACCAGCGGTGAGCGCGCGATCCAGCACGGTCTGGCGATTGCCGCCGGGATTAAAGCCGCGAAAGATCTCGGCAATATGCCACCGAATATCTGTAACGCCGCTTACCTCGCTTCACAAGCGCGCCAGCTGGCTGACAGCTACAGCAAGAATGTTATCACCCGCGTTATCGGCGAACAGCAGATGAAAGAGCTGGGGATGCATTCCTATCTGGCGGTCGGTCAGGGTTCGCAGAACGAATCGCTGATGTCGGTGATTGAGTACAAAGGCAACGCGTCGGAAGATGCACGCCCAATCGTGCTGGTGGGTAAAGGTTTAACCTTCGACTCCGGCGGTATCTCGATCAAGCCTTCAGAAGGCATGGATGAGATGAAGTACGATATGTGCGGTGCGGCAGCGGTTTACGGTGTGATGCGTATGGTCGCGGAGCTACAACTGCCGATTAACGTTATCGGCGTGTTGGCAGGCTGCGAAAACATGCCTGGCGGACGAGCCTATCGTCCGGGCGATGTGTTAACCACCATGTCCGGTCAAACCGTTGAAGTGCTGAATACTGACGCTGAAGGCCGCCTGGTACTGTGCGACGTGTTAACTTACGTTGAGCGTTTTGAGCCGGAAGCGGTGATTGACGTGGCGACGCTGACCGGTGCCTGCGTGATCGCGCTGGGTCATCACATTACCGGTCTGATGGCGAACCATAATCCGCTGGCCCATGAACTGATTGCCGCGTCTGAACAATCCGGTGACCGCGCATGGCGCTTACCGCTGGGTGACGAGTATCAGGAACAGCTGGAGTCCAATTTTGCCGATATGGCGAACATTGGCGGTCGTCCTGGTGGGGCGATTACCGCAGGTTGCTTCCTGTCGCGCTTTACCCGTAAGTACAACTGGGCGCACCTGGATATCGCCGGAACCGCCTGGCGTTCTGGTAAAGCAAAAGGCGCAACCGGTCGTCCGGTAGCGTTGCTGGCACAGTTCCTGTTGAACCGCGCTGGGTTTAACGGCGAAGAGTAATTGCGTCAGGCAAGGCTGTTATTGCCGGATGCGGCGTGAACGCCTTATCCGACCTACACAGCACTGAACTCGTAGGCCTGATAAGACGCGCAAGCGTCGCATCAGGCAATGCTGTTATTGTCGGATGCGGCATGAACGCCTTATCCGACCTACACAGCACCGAACTCGTAGGCCTGATAAGACACAACAGCGTCGCATCAGGCAATGCTGTTATTGTCGGATGCGGCGTGAGCGCCTTATCCGACCTACACACAGCACTGAACTCGTAGGCCTGATAAGACACAACAGCGTCGCATCAGGCGCTGCGGTGTATACCTGATGCGTATTTAAATCCACCACAAGAAGCCCCATTTATGAAAAACGCGACGTTCTACCTTCTGGACAATGACACCACCGTCGATGGCTTAAGCGCCGTTGAGCAACTGGTGTGTGAAATTGCCGCAGAACGTTGGCGCAGCGGTAAGCGCGTGCTCATCGCCTGTGAAGATGAAAAGCAGGCTTACCGGCTGGATGAAGCCCTGTGGGCGCGTCCGGCAGAAAGCTTTGTTCCGCATAATTTAGCGGGAGAAGGACCGCGTGGCGGTGCGCCGGTGGAGATCGCCTGGCCGCAAAAACGCAGCAGCAGCCCGCGCGATATATTGATTAGTCTGCGAACATGCTTTGCAGATTTTGCCACCGCTTTCACAGAAGTGGTAGACTTCGTTCCTTATGAAGATTCTCTGAAACAACTGGCGCGCGAACGCTATAAAGCCTACCGCGTGGCTGGTTTCAACCTGAATACGGCAACCTGGAAATAATGGAAAAGACATATAACCCACAAGATATCGAACAGCCGCTTTACGAGCACTGGGAAAAGCAGGGCTACTTTAAGCCTAATGGCGATGAAAGCCAGGAAAGTTTCTGCATCATGATCCCGCCGCCGAACGTCACCGGCAGTTTGCATATGGGTCACGCCTTCCAGCAAACCATCATGGATACCATGATCCGCTATCAGCGCATGCAGGGCAAAAACACCCTGTGGCAGGTCGGTACTGACCACGCCGGGATCGCTACCCAGATGGTCGTTGAGCGCAAGATTGCCGCAGAAGAAGGTAAAACCCGTCACGACTACGGCCGCGAAGCTTTCATCGACAAAATCTGGGAATGGAAAGCGGAATCCGGCGGCACGATTACCCGTCAGATGCGCCGTCTCGGCAACTCCGTCGACTGGGAGCGTGAACGCTTCACGATGGACGAAGGCCTGTCCAATGCGGTGAAAGAAGTTTTCGTTCGTCTGTATAAAGAAGACCTGATTTACCGTGGCAAACGCCTGGTAAACTGGGACCCGAAACTGCGCACCGCTATCTCCGACCTGGAAGTGGAAAACCGCGAATCGAAAGGTTCGATGTGGCACATCCGCTATCCGCTGGCTGACGGCGCGAAAACCGCAGACGGTAAAGATTATCTGGTGGTTGCGACTACCCGTCCGGAAACCCTGCTGGGCGATACTGGCGTGGCCGTTAACCCGGAAGATCCGCGTTATAAAGATCTGATTGGCAAATATGTCATTCTGCCGCTGGTTAACCGTCGTATTCCGATCGTTGGCGACGAACACGCCGACATGGAAAAAGGCACCGGCTGCGTGAAGATCACCCCAGCGCACGACTTTAACGACTATGAAGTCGGTAAACGTCACGCCCTGCCGATGATCAACATCCTGACCTTTGACGGCGATATCCGTGAAAGCGCCCAGGTGTTCGATACCAAAGGTAACGAATCTGACATTTATTCCAGCGAAATCCCGGCAGAGTTCCAGAAACTGGAGCGTTTTGCTGCACGTAAGGCGGTCGTTGCTGCGGTTGACGCACTCGGCCTGCTGGAAGAGATCAAACCGCACGACCTGACCGTTCCTTACGGCGACCGTGGCGGCGTGGTTATCGAACCGATGCTGACCGACCAGTGGTACGTTCGTGCCGATGTACTGGCGAAACCAGCGGTTGAAGCGGTTGAGAACGGCGACATTCAGTTCGTACCGAAGCAGTACGAAAACATGTATTTCTCCTGGATGCGCGATATTCAGGACTGGTGTATCTCTCGTCAGCTATGGTGGGGTCACCGTATCCCGGCATGGTATGACGAAGCGGGTAATGTTTATGTTGGCCGCAACGAAGACGAAGTGCGTAAAGAAAATAACCTCGGTGCTGATGTTGCGCTGCGTCAGGATGAAGACGTTCTCGACACCTGGTTCTCCTCCGCGCTGTGGACCTTCTCCACGCTCGGCTGGCCGGAAAACACCGACGCACTGCGCCAGTTCCACCCAACCAGCGTGATGGTATCCGGCTTCGACATCATCTTCTTCTGGATTGCCCGCATGATCATGATGACCATGCACTTCATCAAAGATGAAAATGGCAAACCGCAGGTGCCGTTCCACACCGTTTACATGACCGGCCTGATTCGTGATGACGAAGGCCAGAAGATGTCCAAATCCAAAGGTAACGTGATTGACCCACTGGATATGGTTGACGGTATTTCGCTGCCGGAACTGCTGGAAAAACGTACCGGCAATATGATGCAGCCGCAGCTGGCGGACAAAATCCGTAAGCGCACCGAGAAGCAGTTCCCGAACGGCATTGAGCCGCACGGTACTGACGCGCTGCGCTTCACCCTGGCGGCGCTGGCTTCTACCGGTCGTGACATCAACTGGGATATGAAGCGTCTGGAAGGCTACCGTAACTTCTGTAACAAGCTGTGGAACGCCAGCCGTTTTGTGCTGATGAACACGGAAGGTCAGGATTGCGGCTTCAACGGCGGTGAAATGACGCTGTCGCTGGCGGATCGCTGGATTCTGGCGGAGTTCAACCAGACCATCAAAGCGTACCGCGAAGCGCTGGACAGCTTCCGCTTCGATATCGCCGCAGGCATTCTGTATGAATTCACCTGGAACCAGTTCTGTGACTGGTATCTGGAGCTGACCAAGCCGGTAATGAACGGTGGAACAGAAGCCGAACTGCGCGGTACTCGCCATACGCTGGTGACTGTACTGGAAGGTCTGCTGCGCCTCGCGCATCCGATCATTCCGTTCATCACCGAAACCATCTGGCAGCGTGTGAAAGTACTTTGCGGTATCACTGCCGACACCATCATGCTGCAGCCGTTCCCGCAGTACGATGCGTCTCAGGTTGATGAAGCGGCACTGGCCGACACCGAGTGGCTGAAACAGGCGATCGTTGCTGTACGTAACATCCGTGCAGAAATGAACATCGCGCCGGGTAAACCGCTGGAGCTGCTGCTGCGTGGTTGCAGCGCGGATGCAGAACGTCGCGTAAATGAAAACCGCGGCTTCCTGCAAACGCTGGCGCGTCTGGAAAGCATCACCGTGCTGCCTGCTGATGATAAAGGTCCGGTTTCCGTTACAAAGATCGTCGACGGCGCAGAACTGCTGATCCCGATGGCAGGCCTCATCAACAAAGAAGATGAGCTGGCACGTCTGGCGAAAGAAGTAGCGAAGATCGAAGGCGAAATCAGCCGTATTGAGAACAAGCTGGCGAACGAAGGCTTTGTCGCCCGCGCACCGGAAGCGGTCATCGCGAAAGAGCGTGAGAAGCTGGAAGGCTACGCAGAAGCGAAAGCGAAGCTGATTGAACAGCAGGCTGTTATCGCCGCGCTGTAATACTCATAGTGAAAACGAAGGCCGGAGCATGCTCCGGCCTTTTTATTTAGATAAACGGAACATACGGCATAATACCGCGAGATATCCACATTAACGAACCGCTATCCTGCGGTTTGTCATCATTGGTTAACTCCAGCGAATCAAGGTCGCCCTGGACATGGGTATTGTTAGCAATCCAGCTAACCATCCACATTTTCAGCCAGGGATAAGCCAGACCACAGGTAATTGAGGACCCCATTAATACCGCCAACATGCGCAGAAGCATACCGATCGCGGTAACAGATGAATGAAAACGAATTGTCCCATTTGCCAGCGTCAGATTATTCAAAAACAGATTGCGTAACGTGACATAGAGATAACTGGCAAAAACAAGGATCGCGACAAAATACAGGAAATAAGAAGCCATAATCTGCGGGTAATATTGTAATACAAACTCACTGCCAGCATCAGACCCACCCAACATGGTCATCATCATTAACTGCTGGAATACTGGTGCGATCATAATACCAATCACAATGATGAAAGGAACCATGGTTAATATTGCGAGCATGCAACCTTTAATGCATTCTTTTACGTTTACCTGAATAGAAAACTTATGAATGCCAAAAGTTGCATTATTACCCAGCAATGGCATCCATTTACTATAGGTTATACCATGGACAACACCTAGCCCGATGGCAGAAAGCAAACTTAATGCGACTAAGTTAAAGAATAAGCCTCCTATCGATGTCGTCACTTGCGCAATAAGATACAGTGCGAACCAAAAAACTAACGCCAACAGAACAGGCAGTCCTAGCATAACCCACCATGCACGCATCATTGAGCAGTTAAAGCCAAAGCGAATGTCATTCAGTGAGGTCATGTTCGCCTGATACTGCAGACTCTTCACTGCCATACAAGGAATACCGCAGATCAAGAGAGCAAACAGGAATAAACCGAGCGCAAAGTGTTGACCTGCAAAACAAGAAATACTGAGAAGATAAACCACCACAATAAGTAACATGCTAACAAAAATGGCACCACCTGTTCCCTTATAACTAAATGGTTGCCCCTTGAGTGTCACATGTTGATAAATATAACGACGGCATTTTATCAATGCCCACGGTCCATATATTCCCAGAGTAATAATTGTCAGTAAAAAATTCACAAGACAAATAAGAAAATACTCACCACCTTTGCCTGTGAAAACAAACGAGTGCCGAGAATTATCTTTCCCGATGTTTACATCATTCATGAACTATATCCCTAAAATAAATTCCATTCATACCGATAATAATTCCAGTCAATTGATACTGGTTCGCCTAGAATACGCTTTATCTCAGAGAGATATGCGTAATATTTTCTGATTTATCTTCTTCTTGCACCACCTAAGCGAGGGTGGTATTAAAGTGAGCTATAAATCATACATTTGAAATTGAGCTATGCTATGAATGTTGTCGCTTCTCCCGCACTCCGTTTGCGCAAACTTACCGTCGCCGATCCGAACCTTGACGAGCTGTATCAAGTGTATAGTCAGCCTGGCCACGCATATTGGGTGGTTGAGTACGAGGGTGAAGTGGTCGGCGGCGGTGGGATTGCGCCATTAACCGGGAGTGAGTCAGACATTTGCGAACTGCAAAAGATGTATTTTCTTCCGGCTATCCGCGGCAAAGGGCTGGCAAAAAAACTGGCCTTAATGGCAATGGAGCAGGCGCGAGAAATGGGTTTCAAACGCTGCTATCTGGAAACGACCGCTTTTTTAAAGGAAGCCATTGCGCTTTATGAGCATTTGGGCTTTGAGCATATCGACTATGCGCTTGGCTGCACGGGTCATGTCGATTGTGAAGTACGGATGCTACGCAAACTTTGAAAAAATGCCCGCGAGCTTAGACTCGCGGGCATTCGAACATTAACCACGTACTTTTTGAGTATGCTGGATGTGACGTAAATGCCTTATCCGGGCTACAAATTCACCAGGTTGCAGGAACTACCTGGGCCTGAAATGCGTAGCGCATCAGGTAACGCAGCCTTTGTCGTCAACGCTTAATTAGTGACGAATACCGTCATCGTCTTCATCGACAAAATCTTCATCGTCGCCGTCATCGCCGTTAGGATCTTCAAAGTAAGTGCCCCAACCGTCGTACTCAACGTCAAATTTCTCCGCCAGCGTCATCAGTTGTTCAACCTGGGCATCGATCAGGTCGGCATTCAACGCACACTCGCTGAGGATGTCGCAGCAAATCACGATGTCACCATCTTCAACTTCCAGCTCTTCTGGATCGGTCACTTCGTAACCGAGTTTAAACGCTTCAACTGCTGCTTTTTCCAGGGTTTCCAGATCGTCTGCGGAAAGATGGTGTTCGATGGTGTACAGCGCGTCCGGATCGCTGCCATCTTCCAGTAATTCTTCAATAATCAAACGTGTTTCTTCACGCTGTTCTTCCAGTTGTTCCGGGTTTGCCATGGCTCATTCCTCTTAATGTCCTGCCGATACTCTTATTGTCACACACCACTGACATTGCCTCCACCTTTGTGACAAAGATTTATGCTTTAGACTTGCAAATGAATAATCATCCATATAGATTGAATTTTAATTCATTAAGGCGTTAGCCACAGGAGGGATCTATGTCCGGGTTTTATCATAAGCATTTCCTGAAATTACTCGATTTCACGCCAGCTGAACTCAACAGCTTGTTGCAGTTAGCCGCGAAGCTGAAAGCCGATAAGAAAAGCGGTAAAGAAGAAGCCAGACTCACTGGCAAAAACATCGCGCTCATCTTCGAAAAAGACTCGACCCGTACCCGATGCTCTTTCGAAGTTGCCGCATATGACCAGGGTGCTCGCGTTACTTATCTCGGCCCAAGCGGCAGCCAGATTGGTCACAAAGAGTCGATTAAAGACACTGCCCGCGTGCTTGGTCGCATGTATGACGGTATTCAGTATCGCGGCTATGGTCAGGAGATTGTCGAAACACTGGCGGAATACGCTGGCGTGCCAGTATGGAACGGCCTGACCAATGAGTTCCACCCCACGCAGCTGCTGGCGGATCTCCTCACCATGCAGGAGCATTTGCCCGGCAAAGCATTCAACGAAATGACGCTGGTCTATGCAGGTGACGCGCGTAACAACATGGGCAATTCGATGCTCGAAGCTGCGGCGCTTACCGGTCTGGATTTGCGTCTGGTCGCGCCACAGGCATGCTGGCCGGAAGCTGCGCTGGTCGCCGAATGCAGTGCTCTGGCACAAAAACACGGGGGTAAAATCACCTTGACGGAAGATATCGCCTCTGGGGTTAAAGGTGCAGACTTTATCTATACCGATGTCTGGGTATCGATGGGTGAGCCCAAAGAGAAATGGGCGGAGCGTATTGCCCTGCTGCGTGACTATCAGGTGAATAGCAAAATGATGGCCCTGACCGGTAATTCGCAGGTTAAGTTCCTCCACTGTCTGCCTGCATTTCATGATGAGCAAACCACGCTGGGTAAAAAAATGGCCGCAGAATTCGGTCTGTATGGTGGAATGGAAGTCACCGATGAAGTCTTTGAATCTCCGGCAAGTATTGTCTTTGACCAGGCAGAAAACCGGATGCACACCATAAAAGCTGTTATGGTCGCTACATTAGCAAAATAACGTTTTGCCGGGCGGCGGCACAGGTCGCCCCCGGCAGTGATCACTTACGATTTTAATAGCTTAACTACTGCTTTCCGTACCTGAGCGGGGGCTCCCACCGCACAAAGCGGTTTGTGAACTTCGCCAGGATAGAAAACGACAAAATCCCCTTCATTAAGAATCACTGTTTTTTCATCGATCCCCTGCCCGATAAAAGCAATATCTTTATCTGCCAGCCAGTCAGTCTCTGGTACGCCTGCTGGTTGCGTGCTAAATGTCATCCCTTCCTGCCCTTTTAATACAATCTGGATATCGAGATAACGAGCATGATACTCAGCACGACGCAGTTCACCTGGTTCAGTCGTATCCTCAGAAATCAGATAAAACAGGCGGTCGCCGTCAATAGCGTGCTTACCTTTTGCTGTCTCATCGCTGACATGTGATTTGATGTACTCAATTGCTTCGCGAAGTTCTTCCGGCAGCCAGGATTGTAAGTGATGGATGTTGCCAACAATCATAATATCTTCCTTTATTAAAACAATGTTTCACTTCTTTCCTTATACGAAAAAAAGCCACCTCTCACCATAGAAAAATCATCAGGTTTTGCCCTTGCGCATGTTTATTGCTGGAGATGTTGTACTGATGTTAAGCAGGAGTAATTTTGTATGCAGTTTTGCTGCATAAATCTTATAACTTAGCTATGTATTTTGGTCCTAATATCTTGTTATTGCATATGTTAAAAGAAAACTCTCAGTCAGATCACAGTTCATTTTCTTAGCTTTTAATGCCCGTGCTGTCATAGTTATCCCGTGAAAATAGTGCTGTGAAAAATAATCACCTTATCCTTTCGCATAGATATGCAATGAATATTAAAATATACATAAATATCAATGCATTATACTTAAAGGCATTTCCTGAAAAATAAAACAATCAATTAACAACGAAGAATAACTCTGCGTATATTTGCGTATTAATGCATTATCGTATTTTGTTTCTTTATCATTTATCAGAACCGCATCAAATATTATTAACTTCGATTATTAATATCACCGCCGGTGTGAAAGTCGTCACATTTTCTGGAAGAAATAAACTGAATCATTGCATCTGAAAATTACTGAACAGACCTGACTACAAGCATTTAATTTGTTTGCAGCCATCTCCTCTTTATTTTTGAAAAAGTGTTAAAGGAATAATGATGGAAAAGCATTATGTTGGTTCTGAAATTGGACAACTACGCAGCGTTATGTTGCATCGCCCAAATCTCAGTCTGAAAC
The DNA here is from genome assembly GCF_011754335.1 of Escherichia sp. E.sYA108. Taxonomy (NCBI): domain Bacteria; kingdom Pseudomonadati; phylum Pseudomonadota; class Gammaproteobacteria; order Enterobacterales; family Enterobacteriaceae; genus Escherichia; species Escherichia sp. E.sYA108. The sequence goes on from NZ_JAAQVZ010000001.1 coordinate 4,475,064, forward strand.
GTCTAACACCATCCAATTGCCAGGAGTTGTTATTTGACGATGTATTGTCCGTTGAGCGGGCAGGTGAAGAGCATGATATTTTCGCCAATACGCTGCGCCAGCAAGGGATAGAAGTTCTGTTACTCACTGATTTACTAACACAAACATTGGATATCCCGGAAGCCAAAAGCTGGTTACTGGAAACACAAATATCAGATTACCGACTCGGCCCTACGTTTGCTACTGACGTTCGCACCTGGCTTGCAGAGATGTCACACCGGGACCTTGCTCGTCATTTAAGTGGTGGGCTGACTTATAGTGAAATTCCCGCCTCAATTAAAAATATGGTGGTTGATACCCACGATATTAATGATTTCATTATGAAGCCGTTACCGAATCATTTATTTACGCGTGATACCTCATGCTGGATTTATAACGGTGTATCGATTAATCCAATGGCAAAACCTGCTCGCCAACGTGAAACCAATAATCTACGCGCTATTTATCGCTGGCATCCACAATTTGCTGGCGGCGAATTTATTAAATATTTCGGCGACGAGAATATTAATTATGACCACGCCACGTTAGAAGGTGGTGATGTGCTGGTGATTGGTCGGGGGGCCGTGTTGATCGGCATGTCTGAACGCACCACGCCACAAGGAATCGAGTTTCTTGCTCAGGCATTGTTTAAACATCGTCAGGCTGAACGGGTAATCGCTGTTGAGCTGCCTAAACACCGCTCCTGTATGCATCTTGACACCGTTATGACTCATATCGATATCGACACCTTCTCGGTTTATCCCGAAGTTGTGCGCCCGGATGTTAATTGCTGGACGCTAACACCTGACGGTCACGGCGGCCTGAAACGTACTCAAGAAAGCACACTCCTCCATGCTATCGAAAAAGCCCTCGGTATTGACCAGGTACGTTTAATCACCACGGGGGGTGATGCCTTTGAGGCAGAACGCGAACAGTGGAATGACGCTAACAATGTGCTCACGCTTCGGCCGGGAGTGGTAGTGGGCTACGAGCGCAACATCTGGACTAACGAAAAATATGACAAAGCAGGCATCACCGTTTTACCCATCCCCGGTGATGAATTAGGCCGCGGACGTGGCGGCGCACGTTGCATGAGTTGCCCTTTGCATCGTGACGGTATCTAAGGAAGAGATCATGGAAAACAAACCAACACTGGTTATCGCTCTCGGCGGTAATGCCCTGCTTAAACGAGGCGAACCACTCGAAGCAGAAATCCAACGTAAAAATATCGATCTTGCGGCTAAAACTATCGCCCAACTGACTCAACACTGGCGGGTTGTACTGGTTCACGGGAATGGCCCACAAGTTGGACTTCTGGCACTTCAAAATAGCGCCTATGCCCATGTCGCTCCCTATCCACTCGACATTCTGGGGGCCGAAAGCCAGGGGATGATCGGCTACATGCTACAACAGGCGCTGAAAAATCAACTACCACAACGTGAAATCAGCGTGCTGCTGACGCAGGTTGAAGTGGATGCCAACGATCCCGCCTTCAGTAACCCAACTAAGTACATCGGCCCAATTTATGACCACGCTCAGACTCAGGTACTACAGGCAGAAAAAGGCTGGGTTTTCAAAGCAGATGGTCACTCTTTCCGCCGGGTCGTACCTTCTCCACAACCTAAACGCATCGTCGAGCGGGATGCCATCCAGACACTGATCGCCCACGATCATCTGGTGATCTGTAATGGTGGCGGTGGTGTTCCGGTGGTTGAAAAAGCCGATGGATACCATGGGATTGAAGCGGTTATCGACAAAGATCTTTCAGCCGCGCTACTGGCAAGTCAGATCCATGCTGACGCCTTGTTGATCCTCACTGATGCGGACGCAGTATATCTCGACTGGGGCAAGCCAACCCAACGCCCGCTGGCACAGGTCACGCCGGAATTACTCAACGAAATGCAGTTTGATGCCGGGTCTATGGGGCCGAAAGTCACCGCCTGCGCAAAGTTTGTTAGTCAGTGCCGGGGCATTGCAGGGATCGGCTCTCTTGCAGATGGTCCGGAAATTCTCGCCGGAGACAAAGGCACTCTTATTCGCCTTGATACCCCCCATAACCACGCTTGATCCATTTTTATAAGGACATCCCCATGGCTACTTCACTGAAAAACCGTAATTTTCTTAAGCTGCTTGATTACACCCCAGCAGAGATTCAATACCTGATTGATTTGGCTATCAATCTTAAAGCCGCCAAGAAATCTGGAAACGAAAAACAAACGCTGGTCGGTAAAAACATTGCGTTGATTTTTGAAAAATCCTCTACCCGTACCCGCTGTGCCTTTGAAGTCGCGGCCTTTGATCAAGGTGCGCAGGTGACTTACATCGGCCCCAGCGGCTCACAAATCGGCCATAAAGAATCAATGAAAGATACCGCTCGCGTACTCGGACGCATGTATGACGGTATTGAGTATCGCGGTTATGGTCAGAATATCGTTGAAGAATTAGGTGAGTTCGCTGGTGTTCCGGTATGGAACGGACTGACCAATGAATTTCACCCGACACAGATCCTCGCGGATTTAATGACCATGCTGGAACATGCGCCAGGCAAAACGCTGCCAGAGCTGAGCTTTGCGTATCTTGGTGATGCCCGAAATAACATGGGGAACTCGCTGATGGTTGGTGCTGCAAAAATGGGGATGGATATCCGTCTGGTGGCACCTAAATCTTTCTGGCCAGATGAAGCGCTGGTAACACAATGCCGTGAGATCGCCAGCGTGACTGGGGCGAGAATCACCCTGACAGAGGATGTGGAAGAAGGCGTATACGACGTTGATTTTCTCTATACGGATGTTTGGGTTTCGATGGGAGAGCCAAAAGAAGCCTGGGCAGAACGAGTGAGTCTGATGGCACCTTATCAGATCAATCAACAGGTGATTACTGCCACGCGTAACCCTGAAGTTAAATTTATGCACTGCCTGCCCGCCTTCCATAATGAGCACACCACAGTAGGACGCGAGATCGAGATGGCCTACGGCCTCAAAGGACTGGAAGTTACTGAAGAGGTTTTTGAATCGGCCCACTCTATTGTTTTCGATGAAGCAGAAAACCGGATGCACACCATTAAAGCGGTGATGGTAGCAACTCTCGGCGACTAACCCTGACGGGCATGCGTCGACGAGTGGCGTATGCCCGTGATTATGGAGATCACATTATGGGTAAATTCAAATTTCCCACCGCTTATACCATCTTGTTCGTGCTGATTGCGTTAGTTGCGGCAATGACCTGGATTGTACCTGCGGGAAAATATCAGATGGTGACAAATGCCGCACTGGGAAAGGAAGTTCCTGTTGCAGGTACTTACGCACCTGTTGAGGCACAACCACAGGGTATTACGGCTGTCCTGTTAGCGCCCATCGACGGCTTGTACAACCATCAAACCTACACTGCGGGAGCGATTGATGTCGCGCTGTTTGTCCTGATCATCGGTGGATTTTTGGGAGTAGTAAATAAAACCGGGGCAATAGATGCCGGTATCGAACGAGTGACAACTCGCCTTAATGGTCGGGAAGAGTGGATGATTCCGATCCTGATGGCGCTCTTCGCTGCTGGCGGTACTATTTATGGGATGGCGGAAGAATCACTCCCCTTCTACACGTTGCTGGTGCCCGTCATGATGGCTGCCCGCTTTGATCCTCTGGTCGCTGCCGCCACAGTGTTATTGGGATCGGGCATTGGCACGCTGGGCTCAACCATTAACCCATTTGCTACCGTCATTGCTGCCAACGCCGCAGGGATCCCCTTTACTCAGGGCATTTTGCTGCGTGTTATTTTGCTGTTAGTAGGCTACGTGATTTGTGTTTACTGGGTTATGCGTTATGCCCGCAAAGTTCGCAACAGTCCGGAAAGCTCTATCGTGGCGGATAAGATGGCTGAAAACCAGGCGCATTTTCTGGGAAATCGTTCAGAAACGATGCTGGAATTTACCCCCACGCGCAAAGCGATCCTGATACTTTTTGCTGCATCCTTTGCCTTTATGATTTACGGCGTAGCGGTACTGGGTTGGTGGATGGCGGAAATCTCTGCTGTCTTTCTGGCAGCTGCGGTCATCGTGGGTGTCATTGCCCGCATGGGCGAAGAAACCTTCACCAGTACCTTTATTGACGGCGCGCGGGATCTCCTTGGTGTGGCACTGATTATCGGCATCGCCCGCGGTATTGTGGTCGTGATGGATAACGGCATGATTACGCACACAATTCTGCACAGTGCTGAGAATCTGGTTTCAGGGCTTTCCACCACTGTTTTCATCAACGTGACCTATTGGCTGGAAGTATTGCTCTCTTTTCTGGTTCCCTCATCTTCCGGCCTTGCAGTGTTAACGATGCCAATAATGGCTCCACTCGCTGATTTTGCTCATGTACAACGCGATCTGGTGGTGACCGCTTATCAGTCTGCTTCCGGGGTGGTTAATTTGATTACGCCAACCTCTGCGGTAGTGATGGGCGGTCTGGCGATTGCCCGTGTACCCTGGGTCCGTTATCTGAGATGGGTAGCACCGCTACTGCTGATTCTCACGATGTTGAATATGATTGTGCTGAGTATCGCCGCGATGATTTAACGCGACAGGCCGCTTATCAAAGCGGCCTTCAAATCTGGTGTAGTGATAAATGAACCACTCTCACATTATAAAATGTGAAAAATATCATCAGGTAATAATAAATAAAAGGTGCATTATGAAGGAATACGATGATTACTCCGCCAAAGAAAAGAAGCAACTGGCGGTCTGTCAGCGCCTGATTACCGAAAAAAGTTATCTTTCACAGGAGGAAATCCGCCGCGATTTGCAAAACCATGGCTTTGACAGTATCAGTCAGTCAACCGTTTCACGACTACTGAAATTGCTGGGAGTCATAAAAATTAGAAATACAAAAGGACAAAAAATTTATTCGGTGAATCCTCAATTACTTCCCACACCTGACGCAGGTCGATCCGTCGCTGAAATGGTCCTGAGTGTCGAGCATAATGGTGAATTTATCCTTATCCATACCGTCGCCGGATATGGTCGGGCAGTAGCGCGAATCCTTGATTTCCATGCTTTGCCAGAAATTCTTGGCGTGATTGCTGGCAGCAATATCGTTTGGGTCGCACCACGTGTGGTAAAGCGTACAGCCCTGGTGCACAAGCAAATTAATTACTTATTAAAATTGAATATATATTCATGATAACCGTTTGCCTTGCTTTATAACTGCATCATCTTCTTGATCCTCTCTCAGAGCTGAGTATAATGCCGGACAATTTGCCGGGAGGATGTATGGTTCAGTGTGTTCGACATTTTGTCTTACCGCGTCTGAAAAAAGACGCTGGCCTGCCGTTTTTCTTCCCGTTGATCACCCATTCCCAGCCCCTCAATCGAGGGGCTTTTTTTTGCCCAGGCGTCAGGAGATAAAAGATGGCTAATCCGCTATATCAGAAACATATCATTTCCATAAACGACCTTAGTCGCGATGACCTTAATCTGGTGCTGGCGACAGCGGCGAAACTGAAAGCGAACCCGCAACCAGAGCTGTTGAAGCACAAAGTTATTGCCAGCTGTTTCTTCGAAGCCTCTACCCGCACCCGCCTCTCTTTCGAAACTTCCATGCACCGCCTGGGTGCCAGCGTGGTGGGCTTCTCCGACAGCGCCAATACATCACTGGGTAAAAAGGGCGAAACGCTGGCCGATACCATTTCGGTTATCAGCACTTACGTCGATGCGATAGTGATGCGTCATCCGCAGGAAGGTGCAGCGCGCCTGGCCACCGAGTTTTCCGGCAATGTACCGGTACTGAATGCCGGTGATGGCTCCAACCAACATCCGACGCAAACCTTGCTGGACTTATTCACCATTCAGGAAACCCAGGGGCGTCTGGACAATCTCCACGTCGCAATGGTTGGTGACCTGAAATATGGCCGCACCGTTCACTCCCTGACCCAGGCGCTAGCGAAGTTCGACGGCAACCGTTTTTACTTTATCGCGCCGGATGCGCTGGCAATGCCGCAATACATTCTGGATATGCTCGATGAAAAAGGGATCGCCTGGAGTCTGCACAGCTCTATTGAAGAAGTGATGGCGGAAGTAGACATCCTGTACATGACCCGCGTGCAAAAAGAGCGTCTGGACCCGTCCGAGTACGCCAACGTGAAAGCGCAGTTTGTTCTTCGCGCCAGCGATCTCCACAACGCCAAAGCCAATATGAAAGTGCTGCATCCGCTGCCGCGTGTTGATGAGATTGCGACGGATGTGGATAAAACGCCTCACGCCTGGTACTTCCAGCAAGCAGGCAACGGGATTTTCGCTCGCCAGGCGTTACTGGCACTGGTTCTGAATCGCGATCTGGTACTGTAAGGGGAAATAGAGATGACACACGATAATAAATTGCAGGTTGAAGCTATTAAACGCGGCACGGTAATTGACCATATCCCCGCCCAGATCGGTTTTAAACTGTTGAGTCTGTTCAAGTTGACCGAAACAGATCAGCGCATCACCATTGGTCTGAACCTGCCTTCTGGCGAGATGGGGCGCAAGGATCTGATCAAAATCGAAAATACCTTTTTAAGTGAGGATCAGGTTGATCAGCTGGCGTTATATGCACCGCAAGCCACGGTTAACCGTATCGACAACTATGAAGTGGTTGGCAAATCGCGCCCCAGTCTGCCAGAGCGCATCGACAATGTGCTGGTCTGCCCGAACAGCAACTGTATCAGCCATGCCGAACCGGTTTCATCCAGCTTTGCCGTGCGAAAACGCGCCAATGATATCGCGCTCAAATGCAAATACTGTGAAAAAGAGTTTTCTCATAATGTGGTGCTGGCCAATTAATTGCGGTTGGTAATAAAAGTCTGGCTCCCTATAATGAGCCAGACTTTTTACCGCTGTAATAAAGGAGAAATCATGAGCAAAACTATCGCGACGGAAAATGCACCGGCAGCTATCGGTCCTTACGTGCAGGGCGTTGATCTGGGCAATATGATTATCACTTCCGGTCAGATCCCGGTAAACCCGAAAACGGGCGAAGTCCCGGCAGATGTCGCTGCACAGGCGCGTCAGTCGCTGGATAACGTAAAAGCGATCGTCGAAGCCGCTGGCCTGAAAGTGGGCGATATCGTTAAAACCACCGTGTTTGTGAAAGATCTGAACGACTTCGCAACCGTTAATGCTACCTACGAAGCCTTCTTCACCGAACACAACGCCACCTTCCCGGCACGTTCTTGCGTTGAAGTTGCCCGTCTGCCGAAAGACGTGAAGATTGAGATCGAAGCGATCGCTGTTCGTCGCTAATCTTGATGGAAATCCGGGCTATCATGCCCGGATTAAGTCTAATGACAAACGCAAAATTGCCTGATGCGCTACGCTTATCAGGCCTACGTGATTCCTGCAATTTATTGAATTTGTAGGCCTGATAAGGCATTTACGCCGCATCCGGCATGAACAAAGCTCACTTTGTCTGCAATCTGATTCCGGGCCACCATGCCCAGTTTATTCTTTACTGCCAACCGTAACGACGGCTATAGAACCCTTTCACCAACTGGGTTAACGTCATATACCCTGCCAGAATCGCAACCAGCCACGGGAAATAGCTTAACGGCAGCGCCTGCAGCTGCAGATAACTGGCCAGCGGTGAAAACGGCAATGCGATCCCGACAATCATCACGATCACGGTCATAATCATTAACGGCCACGATGCACAGCTCTGAATAAACGGTACACGACGGGTGCGGATCATATGCACAATCAGCGTTTGCGACAGTAAGCCCACCACAAACCAGCCCGACTGGAACAGCGTTTGCGTTTCCGGCGTGTTGGCATGGAATACCCACCACATCAGGCAAAACGTCAGAATATCGAAAATCGAGCTGATCGGTCCGAAGAAGACCATAAAGCGCCCCAGATCCGCCGGATTCCAACGCTGCGGCTTTTGAATTTGCTCGTCGTCGACGTTATCAAATGGGATCGCCACCTGTGACACATCGTACAGCAGATTTTGAATAAGCAAGTGTAGCGGCAACATCGGCAGGAAGGGCAAGAAAGCACTCGCCACCAGCACGCTGAACACATTACCGAAGTTAGAGCTCGCCGTCATTTTGATGTATTTCAGCATGTTGGCGAAAGTGCGACGTCCCTCAATAACCCCCTCTTCCAGCACCATCAGGCTTTTTTCCAGTAGGATGATATCAGCCGCTTCACGGGCAATATCTACCGCGCCGTCCACAGAAATGCCGATATCCGCAGCACGTAAGGCGGGCGCATCATTAATACCATCGCCCATAAAGCCAACCACATGCCCTTCGCGCTTCAGTAAGGTCACAATGCGTTCTTTATGCATCGGCGTCAGGCGAGCAAACAGCGTGGTGCGCTGTGCGAGATTTGCCAGTTCGTCGTCAGATAGCGTTTCAATATCACTACCAATGACCACCTCTCCCGCGTCCAGCCCCACTTCATGGCACACTTTCGCTGCAACTAACTCACTGTCGCCAGTAAGGATTTTTACGGTAATTCCACTCGCTTTTAATGCCTTCAGTGCCGGAGCGGTTGTCTCTTTTGGCGGATCAAGGAAAGCAATATATCCTTCGAGGATCAGGTCGGATTCATCCGCCCGCTGGTAATCTCCTTCACGCGCTGGCAGGTATTTCGTCGCCACCGCAACCACGCGCAGCCCCTGACGATTCAGCGTATCAGTAACCCGCTTAATCTTACGCAGCATGGTGTCATCGAGCGGTACAATCTCGCCATTGTGACGCACTTGCGAACACACATTGAGGATTTCCTGCAATGCGCCTTTGCAAACCAACTGATGGTGTTCGGTATTTTCTGCCACAACCACCGACATCCGACGACGCTCGAAATCAAATGGAATCTCATCAATTTTTTGCCAACGGCTGGCCAGCGAGCGCGCTGACTCTTCATCCGTACCTTCGAGCACCGCTGTATCAAGCAGGTTTTTAAGCCCGGTCTGGTAATGGCTGTTCAACCACGCGCTATGCAGCACGCGTTCGCTAGTTTTACCGGAGATATCGGTATGATTCTCCAGCACAATTTTATCCTGTGTCAGGGTGCCGGTTTTATCAGTGCACAGAATATCCATTGCGCCAAAGTTCTGAATGGCATCCAGATGTTTGACGATCACTTTCTGTTTCGACAACTTGACTGCGCCACGCGCCAGCGTCGAGGTAACAATCATCGGCAACATTTCTGGCGTTAAGCCTACCGCGACCGAAAGCGCAAACAGTGCAGCTTCCCACCAGTCGCCTTTAGTGTAACCATTGATAAGCAACACCACCGGAGCCATCACCAGCATAAAGCGAATCAGCAGCATACTGACGCGGCTAATCCCTTGCTGAAAGGCATTCGGCTCGCTTTCCTGCTCACTAACACGACCCGCCAGTTGACCAAACCAGGTATTGGCACCTGTGGCAATCACCATTGCTTGTGCCGTGCCGCTCACCACGGTGGTGCCCATAAAACACAGGGTGTCGCACTCCAGCGGATTGCTGTGCTCCGGCTGGCGAGTGGTAGCGGCTTTTTCTACGGGCAGAGACTCACCGGTTAACGACGCCTGAGCGACAAACAGATCCCGCGCCTGCAAGATACGTAAATCTGCCGGGATCATATCCCCCGCCGCCAGTTTTATAATATCGCCGGGCACCAGCTGGTCTATCGGGATCTCCAGCCAGCCATTTTCGCCTTTGTCGTTAATTACTCGCAGTACCGTCGCGGTATTACTGACCATCGCTTTCAGGGCATCTGCCGCTTTGGTGGAACGAGCTTCCTGAATAAAGTTCAGCAACGTAGAAATAGCGACCATTAGCGCGATAACACCTGCGGCAAATAAATCTTCCGTGGCGTAAGAAATAGCACCAAGAATGGTGAGCAAAATATTAAAGGGGTTGCGATAGCAGACCCATAAATGTACCCACCACGGCGACGGTTGTTGTGCGGGTAATTTATTTTCACCATGTTGTTCGCGGGCAGATTCCACTTCCGCCAGATTTAACCCTTCCGGATGGGTGTCGAACGTTTTCCACAATTCTTCTTCGGGCATCACCGCCATTTTCAGGCAATGCGCACTTAAAGAAGGCGGGACCGCCGCATTCACTGTCTGCTGCGCGCCAGGCAATGGATCACGATGAACCAGACGGGAAGGTAAATGGCGAATGAGCCGGGTAAAAATTTCTTTAAACATAAGGAGTCCCTCCGCACTGTCTGAAACAGTACAGAAATGTCTTCAGGCGTGGCGAAGCCTTACCTGAAGGTAATAAAGCTGAGCAGGGACGTTAAAACGTCACGGCCTTACGCATCCGGTAACGCCGTGAAAAGACGGGCTTACCGGAAAAGTTTTAATCTCCGTCGAGGGAGAGGCGTGGGATCAGGTTCCATATAACCTCCGGTAAGTGAAAAAAGCGCCGCAAATAATAAGGAGAATCCAATAATATTCGTAGCATTTATGGCGATATAATACCTGCTGGCAACTAAACCAACGATAAACCAGACTTTACCCATTGCTGAATGCACAGGTAAAGTTAGGCTCAAATAATTAAACAACACGTTATGGGACAACAGGATGCAAAATCGGCTGACCATCAAAGACATCGCGCGCTTAAGCGGCGTGGGGAAATCTACGGTTTCCCGGGTGCTGAATAACGAAAGCGGCGTGAGCCAGCGCACGCGCGAGCGTGTTGAAGCAGTGATGAATCAGCATGGATTTTCCCCTTCCCGCTCTGCGCGCGCTATGCGTGGGCAAAGCGATAAAGTGGTCGCCATCATTGTTACCCGTCTGGATTCGTTGTCAGAAAATCTCGCCGTTCAAACCATGCTGCCAGCGTTCTATGAACAAGGTTACGATCCAATCATGATGGAAAGTCAGTTTTCCCCACAATTAGTTGCCGAACATTTGGGGGTGCTGAAACGGCGTAATATCGACGGCGTAGTGCTGTTCGGTTTTACCGGCATAACAGAAGAAATGTTAGCCCACTGGCAGTCATCGCTGGTTCTGCTGGCGCGTGACGCAAAAGGCTTTGCTTCGGTCTGTTATGACGACGAAGGGGCAATCAAGATCCTGATGCAACGGCTGTATGACCAGGGACATCGTAATATCAGCTATCTCGGCGTGCCGCACAGTGACGTGACGACCGGTAAGCGACGTCACGAAGCCTACCTGGCGTTCTGCAAAGCGCATAAACTGCATCCCGTTGCCGCTCTGCCAGGGCTTGCTATGAAGCAAGGCTATGAGAACGTAGCAAAAGTGATTACGCCTGAAACTACCGCGTTACTGTGCGCAACCGACACGCTGGCACTTGGCGCAAGTAAATACCTGCAAGAGCAACGCATCGACACCTTGCAACTGGCGAGCGTCGGTAATACACCGTTAATGAAATTCCTCCATCCGGAGATCGTCACCGTAGATCCCGGTTACGCCGAAGCTGGACGCCAGGCGGCCTGCCAGTTGATCGCGCAGGTCACCGGGCGCAGCGAACCGCAACAAATCATCATCCCCGCCACCCTGTCCTGATCGTTTCCCGAACGATAAATTGTGATCTTCGCTGTGTTTCGGGAACGTTCCCGTTTTTAAATTTTTCCGCGCAATATATTCTGCAGCCAACCAAAAATGTCATCTGCCATGGGGCTTTATGATGAGCAAAATAAACCAAACGGATATCGATCGGTTGATTGAAATGGTCGGCGGGCGCGGCAATATTGCGACGGTGAGCCACTGTATTACTCGCCTGCGCTTTGTCCTCAACCAACCGGCCAATGCCAGACCGAAAGAAATTGAGCAACTCCCCATGGTGAAAGGCTGTTTCACCAATGCCGGGCAATTTCAGGTGGTGATTGGCACCAACGTGGGTGATTACTATCAAGCACTGATTGCGTCAACCGGACAGGCGCAGGTTGATAAAGAGCAGGTAAAAAAAGCCGCCCGGCAGAATATGAAATGGCATGAGCAGTTGATCTCTCATTTCGCGGAGATCTTCTTCCCATTGCTGCCCGCGTTGATTAGTGGTGGTTTGATCCTCGGTTTTCGCAATGTGATCGGCGATTTGCCCATGAGCAACGGTCAGACGCTGGCGCAAATGTACCCTTCCCTGCAAACGATCTACGATTTTCTGTGGTTGATCGGTGAAGCGATCTTCTTCTACCTGCCGGTCGGGATTTGCTGGTCAGCGGTGAAAAAAATGGGTGGTACACCGATCCTCGGTATCGTGCTTGGCGTAACGCTGGTTTCTCCACAGCTGATGAACGCTTATCTGCTCGGGCAGCAGCTGCCGGAAGTATGGGACTTTGGCATATTCAGCATCGCCAAAGTGGGCTATCAGGCGCAGGTCATCCCGGCACTGTTAGCCGGACTGGCGCTGGGCGTTATTGAAACTCGTCTTAAGCGCATCGTGCCGGATTACCTCTATCTGGTGGTGGTGCCCGTCTGTTCGCTGATCCTCGCGGTGTTCCTCGCCCATGCGCTGATTGGTCCGTTTGGTCGCATGATTGGCGATGGCGTTGCCTTTGCGGTACGTCACCTGATGACCGGCAGCTTTGCTCCGATTGGCGCGGCATTGTTTGGCTTCCTGTACGCCCCGCTGGTGATCACCGGCGTACACCAGACCACGCTTGCTATTGATTTGCAGATGATTCAAAGCATGGGTGGCACGCCAGTGTGGCCGCTGATTGCGCTGTCGAATATTGCTCAGGGCTCCGCCGTGATAGGTATTATCATTTCCAGCCGCAAGCACAATGAACGCGAGATCTCCGTGCCTGCCGCTATCTCCGCCTGGCTTGGAGTCACTGAGCCTGCTATGTACGGCATCAACCTGAAATATCGCTTCCCGATGCTGTGCGCGATGATTGGTTCTGGTCTGGCAGGATTGCTATGCGGCCTGAACGGCGTTATGGCGAATGGCATCGGCGTAGGCGGCCTGCCGGGAATTCTCTCGATTCAGCCGAGCTACTGGCAGGTGTTTGCGCTGGCAATGGCTATCGCCATCATCATCCCGATTGTACTCACCTCGTTTATCTATCAGCGGAAATACCGCCTGGGCACGCTGGACATTGTTTAATTTTCTTCGGGGCGCAATTGCGCCCCCTCGCATTTGCAGGAATAACGTAATGACTCATCTTCCCCACTGGTGGCAAAACGGCGTTATCTACCAGATTTATCCAAAGAGTTTTCAGGACACCACGGGTAGCGGCACCGGCGATTTACGTGGCGTTATCCAACGCCTGGACTATCTGCATAAACTGGGCGTTGATGCCATCTGGCTAACCCCCTTTTATGTCTCTCCCCAGGTCGATAACGGTTACGACGTAGCGAATTATACGGCGATTGATCCCACCTATGGCACGCTGGACGATTTTGACGAACTGGTGACACAGGCAAAATCGCGTGGGATTCGTATCATTCTCGATATGGTGTTTAACCATACCTCTACCCAACATGCCTGGTTTCGCGAGGCGCTGAACAAAGAAAGCCCTTACCGCCAGTTTTATATCTGGCGCGATGGAGAACCAGAAACGCCACCGAACAACTGGCGTTCAAAATTCGGTGGTAGTGCGTGGCGCTGGCATGCAGAAAGCGAACAGTACTATTTGCATCTCTTTGCACCAGAACAGGCGGATCTCAACTGGGAGAATCCAGCGGTACGCGCAGAGCTGAAAAAAGTCTGTGAGTTCTGGGCCGATCGTGGGGTCGACGGGTTGCGCCTGGATGTGGTGAATCTGATCTCCAAAGATCCGCGTTACCCTGAAGACCTGGATGGCGACGGGCGTCGCTTCTATACCGACGGGCCACGAGCACACGAGTTTTTGCACGAGATGAACCGCGATGTGTTTACGCCACGCGGGTTAATGACCGTAGGTGAAATGTCCTCCACCAGCCTTGAGCATTGCCAGCGATACGCGGCACTGACAGGCAGTGAATTGTCGATGACCTTTAATTTTCATCACCTGAAGGTCGATTATCCCGGAGGTGAAAAATGGACGCTGGCTAAACCTGACTTTGTGGCGTTGAAAACATTGTTCCGCCACTGGCAACAAGGAATGCACAACGTGGCATGGAATGCCTTGTTCTGGTGTAACCACGATCAGCCGCGCATTGTTTCTCGCTTTGGTGATGAAGGTGAATACCGCGTGCCTGCGGCAAAAATGCTGGCGATGGTGCTGCATGGCATGCAGGGAACGCCGTATATCTACCAGGGCGAAGAGATTGGCATGACCAACCCACATTTCACGCGCATTACTGACTATCGCGACGTGGAGAGCCTCAATATGTTTGCCGAGCTGCGCAACGATGGGCGTGATGCCGACGAGTTATTGGCAATCCTCGCCAGTAAATCCCGTGACAACAGTCGCACACCCATGCAATGGACCAACGGCGATAATGCCGGGTTTACGGCTGGCGAACCGTGGATTGGCCTGGGCGATAACTATCAGGAAATCAACGTAGAAGCAGCGCTGGCCGATGAGTCCTCGGTGTTTTACACCTACCAAAAGTTAATCGCACTGCGTAAGCAAGAAGCCGTCCTGACATGGGGCGATTACCAGGATCTGCTGCCAAACAGCCCTGTATTGTGGTGCTATCGCCGTGAGTGGAAGGGGCAAACCTTGCTGGTCATTGCCAACCTTAGCCGTGAGACCCAACCCTGGCAGCCAGGGAAAATGCTCGGCAACTGGCAGCTTGTGATGCATAACTACGAAGAAGCCTCACCACAACCCTGTACCATGACTTTACGGCCTTTTGAGGCTGTCTGGTGGTTACAGAAGTAAATCTTCGCTAAGCCCCGGTAATGCCTGTCATTCCGGGGTTTTGCCTGTCAGTATGTTGTTTTTGTTGATTTTATAATCAAAAAATTCATTAAAAAATTTACATATCGCTGTAGCGCCCGTCATCCGTACGCTCTGCTTTTTACTTTGAGCTACATCAAAAAAAGTTCAAACATCCTTGATGCAAAGCACTATATATAGACTTTAAAATGCGTCCCAACCCAATATGTTGTATTAATCGACTATAATTGCTACTACAGCTCCCCACGAAAAAGGTGCGACGTTGTGGATAAGCGGATGGCGATTGCGGAAAGCACCGGAAAACGAAACGAAAAAACCGGAAAACGCCTTTCCCAATTTCTGTGGATAACCTGTTCTTAAAAATATGGAGCGATCATGACACCGCATGTGATGAAACGAGACGGCTGCAAAGTGCCGTTTAAATCAGAGCGCATCAAAGAAGCGATTCTGCGTGCAGCTAAAGCAGCGGAAGTCGATGATGCCGATTATTGCGCCACTGTTGCTGCGGTTGTCAGCGAGCAGATGCAGGGCCGCAACCAGGTGGATATCAATGAGATCCAGACCGCAGTTGAAAACCAGCTGATGTCGGGGCCATACAAACAACTGGCTCGTGCTTACATCGAGTACCGTCACGATCGCGACATTGAACGTGAAAAACGCGGTCGCCTGAACCAGGAGATCCGTGGTCTGGTCGAGCAGACCAACTCCTCGTTACTCAACGAAAACGCCAACAAAGACAGCAAGGTGATTCCAACCCAGCGCGACCTGCTGGCCGGGATCGTGGCTAAACACTATGCACGCCAGCACCTGCTGCCGCGTGACGTGGTGCAGGCACACGAACGTGGTGATATTCACTATCACGATCTCGATTACTCACCGTTCTTCCCGATGTTCAACTGCATGTTGATCGACCTGAAAGGCATGCTGACCCAGGGCTTTAAAATGGGGAACGCCGAGATTGAACCGCCGAAATCGATCTCTACGGCAACCGCGGTAACTGCGCAGATTATTGCTCAGGTCGCCAGCCATATTTATGGCGGCACCACCATTAACCGTATCGATGAAGTGCTGGCACCGTTTGTCACCGCCAGCTACAACAAACATCGCAAGACCGCAGAAGAGTGGAACATCCCGGACGCCGAAGGCTACGCTAACTCTCGTACCATCAAAGAGTGCTACGATGCCTTCCAGTCGCTGGAGTACGAAGTAAACACCCTGCACACCGCCAACGGTCAAACACCGTTTGTGACCTTTGGTTTTGGTCTGGGCACCAGCTGGGAGTCGCGCCTGATTCAGGAATCTATCCTGCGTAACCGTATCGCCGGCCTCGGTAAAAACCGTAAAACGGCGGTGTTCCCGAAACTGGTGTTTGCGATTCGCGATGGCCTGAACCATAAAAAAGGCGATCCGAACTACGACATCAAACAGCTGGCGCTGGAGTGCGCAAGCAAGCGCATGTATCCGGATATCCTGAACTACGATCAGGTAGTGAAAGTCACCGGTTCGTTTAAAACCCCGATGGGCTGCCGCAGCTTCCTCGGCGTGTGGGAAAATGAAAACGGCGAGCAGATCCACGATGGTCGTAACAACCTCGGCGTGATCAGCCTGAACCTGCCGCGTATTGCTCTGGAAGCAAAAGGCGATGAAGCCACCTTCTGGAAGCTGCTGGATGAACGTCTGGTGTTGGCACGTAAGGCGCTGATGACCCGTATCGCTCGTCTCGAAGGCGTGAAAGCGCGCGTAGCCCCGATCCTCTATATGGAAGGCGCTTGTGGCGTGCGTCTGAATGCTGACGACGACGTTTCTGAAATCTTCAAAAACGGTCGTGCGTCTATTTCGCTGGGTTACATCGGCATCCACGAAACCATTAACGCGCTGTTCGGCGGCGAGCATGTTTACGACAACGAGCAGCTGCGCGCGAAAGGTATTGCTATTGTTGAGCGTCTGCGTCAGGCGGTGGATCAGTGGAAAGAAGAAACTGGCTACGGTTTCAGCCTCTACAGTACGCCGAGTGAGAACCTGTGCGACCGCTTCTGCCGTCTCGATACCGCTGAGTTTGGCGTGGTGCCGGGCGTGACCGATAAAGGTTACTACACCAACAGTTTCCACCTCGATGTGGAGAAGAAGGTGAACCCGTACGACAAGATCGACTTTGAAGCGCCTTACCCGCCACTGGCGAACGGTGGCTTCATTTGCTATGGCGAGTATCCAAACATTCAGCACAACCTGAAGGCGCTGGAAGATGTCTGGGATTACAGCTATCAGCATGTACCGTATTACGGCACCAACACACCGATCGATGAATGCTACGAGTGTGGCTTTACCGGCGAATTTGAGTGCACCAGCAAAGGCTTCACTTGTCCGAAATGTGGTAACCATGACACCTCCCGTGTGTCGGTGACTCGCCGCGTGTGCGGATATTTAGGTAGCCCGGATGCACGTCCGTTTAACGCTGGTAAGCAGGAAGAAGTTAAGCGCCGCGTTAAACATTTGGGAAATGGGCAGATAGGTTAATCTTCACTCTGTGTTAAGCAAATGCCGGATGCGGCGTAAACGCCTTATCCGGCCTACATTTGGCAACGGCTGTAGGCCTGATAAGACGCGACAGCGTCGCATCAGGCGTTGATTACCGGATGCAGCCTACACGCGGACTGATAAGCCAGGTGAAATAATGAACTATCATCAGTACTATCCTGTCGACATCGTCAACGGCCCCGGCACTCGCTGCACCCTGTTTGTCTCCGGGTGTGTTCATGAATGCCCCGGTTGCTATAACAAAAGCACCTGGCGGGTAAATTCCGGTCAGCCATTTACCAAAGCAATGGAAGACCAGATCATTAACGATCTGAATGACACTCGCATCAAACGCCAGGGTATTTCCCTCTCCGGCGGCGATCCGCTACATCCGCAAAACGTGCCGGATATTCTGAAGCTGGTACAACGCATCCGCGCCGAGTGTCCGGGTAAAGACATCTGGATGTGGACAGGCTATAAACTCGACGAACTCAACGCTGCGCAAATGCAGGTTGTTGATTTGATTAACGTGCTGGTCGACGGCAAATTTGTGCAGGATTTAAAAGACCCTTCCCTGATCTGGCGCGGCAGCAGCAATCAGGTGGTGCATCATTTGCGATGATAAGTTCCCTGTTACCTGAGTGCAGGCAACAGGGAAATAAAGAATTAACGATACTTCTGGTGATAGGCGTTGCGGGTCGTTTTCAGTTGCTCTGCGGCAGCCTGCGCTTCTTTTACTTTACCTTCATTTGCCAGCTTCAGCGCGTCGTCAATCTGACCGACCAGAATGTCGAAACCGTGGCGGAAGTCTTTCATTTCCGGGCTGTCCGGTGATTTGCCTTCAAGCTTCGGCGGCGTCGCTTTTTGCGCATCCAGCGCCGCAGCGCGCATTTTAGTTAACGCGTCTTTGACTTGCACCGCGTTATCGGCTTTTTCGACCACTTTTAAATTGTCGTTGAGGGTTTCCATATTGTCTTCCAGATCAGCGGCAAACGACGCCGAACTGAATACCAATGAGGAGACTGCAAGAATAGCTAACAGGCTTTTACGCATTGCTCACTTCCTTTTTTATTTACACTTCATCCTTCACACTGCCTCATCGACGGCTACGCTCATTCGCCCGAGTCACGTACTACGAGTACGCTCCCCGGCTCTCATTCACTTTCCGTCTCGATGCAGTGCGAATGATTTTGTGTAATTTTTTAGTTTATAGCGCGGCAGGACGCGCCAGTTTTTTTACTGCCCGGCGATTTTCATCTCCGGCAACAGCACAGAACCACACTGTATATTACTGCGTGTTTCAATATCGTTACCGACGGTGACAATATTGCGCCACATATCTTTTAAATTACCAGCGATGGTGATTTCGCTCACCGGATACTGAATTTCGCCGTTCTCTACCCAGAAGCCCGCTGCACCACGGGAATAATCACCGGTAATGGCACTCACGCCCTGGCCCATCAGCTCCGTCACCACCAGCCCGGTGCCCATCTCTTTGAGCATTTGTTCGAAGCTTAGCCCTTGTCCGGCAATCCGCCAGTTGTGAATACCGCCCGCATGTCCGGTGCTTTTCAGCCCCAGTTTCCGCGCCGAATAGCTGGTCAGCAGCCACTGAGTCAGGATGCCATCTTTGACGATATCGCGGCGCTCGGTGCGCACACCTTCGCTGTCGAATGGTGTAGATGCCAGCCCTTTCAGCAGATGCGGATGTTCTTCAATTGTCAGCCAGTCCGGCAGAATTTGTGTACCGAGCGAGTCGAGCAAGAAGGTCGATTTACGGTAGACCGCACCACCCGCTATCGCCCCCACCAAATGACCAAACAACCCTGTTGCCACTTCATTGGCAAAAATCACCGGCGCTTTCATGGTAGAAAGTTTACGCGGTGACAGGCGCGATAAGGTACGGCGAGCACAGTCGGCCCCAACCCACTCTGGCGTTTGTAGATCGCTCATCGCACGCCCAATGGTGTAGGCATAATCGCGCTCCATATCGCCATTTTCTTCGGCGATTACACAACTGGAGAGCGAATGACGCGTTGAGCAGTAACCCTGCAACATGCCGTGGCTGTTGCCAAAAACTTTGACACCGTAGTGGCTGTTAAAGCTACCGCCTTCGGTATTGGTGATGCGTTTGTCCGCCTGTAATGCCGCCTGTTCCGCGCGGGCCGCCAGTTCAATGGCTTCATCCGGAGAAACGTCCGCAGGGTGGAACAAGTCAAGATCCGGCGCGTCAAAAGCCAGCAGTTCTTTGTCTGCCACGCCTGCATACGGATCTGGCGAGGTATAACGGGCAATATCCAGCGCCGCCTGTACGGTGCGGGCAATGGCCTGCGGGCTTAAATCGGTAGACGATGCGCTACCTTTACGGTTCTGGTGATAAACGGTGATCCCCAGCGCGCCATCGCTATTGAATTCAACATTCTCCACTTCACCATAACGCGTGCTTACGCTAATGCCGGTGGTCTTGCTGACGGCAACTTCTGCACCGTCCGATTTGCCTGAGGCCAACTCCAGCGCAGTCGAAACTGCTTCTTCCAGAATCTTGCGCTGCGCTTCAACTTGAGAGATTACTTTCATTGCAAGTGCCATAATGTAGAGAGTTTCTCTGAAGTCTAACAGAGAACCGTTTTTCAGTGCGCATCTTAACTGGTAACATTAGCCTCTTTTTTTAAGGAGCCTGAGATGACTAAGCAGCCCGAAGACTGGCTCGACGACGTTCCCGGTGATGACATCGAAGACGAAGACGATGAAATTATCTGGGTCAGTAAAAGTGAAATTAAACGCGATGCCGAGGAGCTAAAACGCCTGGGCGCAGAAATTGTTGATCTGGGGAAAAACGCGCTGGATAAGATCCCGTTAGATGCGGATCTGCGCGCGGCTATTGAGCTCGCCCAGCGTATTAAGATGGAAGGTCGCCGCCGCCAGTTGCAGCTCATCGGTAAGATGCTGCGCCAGCGCGATGTTGAGCCGATCCGTCAGGCGCTGGATAAGCTGAAAAACCGCCACAACCAGCAAGTGGTGTTGTTCCATAAACTGGAAAACCTGCGCGATCGTCTGATCGAGCAAGGTGATGACGCCATCGCTGAAGTATTGAATCTGTGGCCCGATGCCGATCGTCAGCAACTGCGTACTCTGATCCGTAACGCGAAGAAAGAGAAAGAAGGGAATAAGCCGCCGAAATCCGCGCGCCAGATTTTCCAGTATCTGCGTGAGTTAGCGGAAAACGAAGGGTAATTTTCGTTGTTGATGTGAGTATGGTTTGCCGGATGCGGTGCACCTGTAGGCCTGATAAGACGCATCAAGCGTCGCATCAGGCACTATGCTCAAATGCCGGATGCGGCGTGAACGCCTTATCCGGCCTACACACACTCTATCAGGCTGAGGCTGTGAATTACTGCGCGGCTTCCGCTTTCTTCGCCAGACCATCCAGCAGTTTCTGATGAATACCACCAAAACCGCCGTTACTCATCACCAGAATGTGATCGCCCGGCTGAGCGGTTTTCACCACCATATCTGCCAGCGTATCCACATCGCCGCTCCAGTGTGCAGGCTGAACGCAGGCTTCTGCCACTTCTGCCACCTGCCACGGAATATGCGCCGGTTGCAGCAGGAAGACTTCATCGGCACGACCTAATGAAGGTGCCAGATCGTCTTTGCAGATCCCCATTTTCATGGTGTTTGAGCGCGGTTCCAGCACGGCAATAATGCGCGCCGTACCACCAACTTTGCCACGCAGCGCCGCAAGCGTTGCCAGAATCGCCGTCGGGTGATGGGCAAAATCGTCATATACCGTGACGCCATTCGCTTCACCACGCAACTCCAGACGGCGACGAGCGTTAATAAACGAACCCAGCGCGTTAGCGGCATCTGCCGGCGCTACACCAACATGGCGAGCCGCCGCAATCGCCATCAGGCCATTGTGCATATTATGTTCGCCTACCAGCGACCATTTCACTTCGCCCACTTTTTCGCCATCCAGCAAGACTTCCCATTCAGAAGCGTCAGTGGTCAGCTTTTTCGCCTGCCAGTGACCTTGCTCGCCCACCAGCTCCTGCTCGCTCCAACAGCCCATCGCCATGGTCTGTTTCAGGTTGATATCGTTTTCCGGCCAGATAATACGGCCCTGCCCCGGAACGATACGCACCAGATGGTGGAACTGTTTCTGGATCGCTTTCAGGTCGTCAAAGATATCGGCGTGATCGAACTCAAGGTTGTTGAGGATCAGCGTACGCGGGCAGTAATGGACAAATTTAGAGCGTTTGTCGAAGAAGGCGCAGTCGTACTCATCCGCTTCGATAACAAAGAAGTCGCTTTCGCCCAGACGCGCCGAAACCTCAAAGTTCCCCGGCACACCGCCGATCACAAATCCCGGTTTGTAACCGCATTGTTCCAGAATCCAGGTCGCCATTCCCGCCGTGGTGGTTTTGCCGTGTGTACCGGCAACGGCCAGCACCCAGCGGTCGCGCAGCACAAAATCGTGCAGCCACTGCGGACCTGACATATAAGGGATGTTTTTTTCCAGTACCGCTTCCACACACGGATTTCCACGGGTCATGGCGTTACCAATAATCACCAGATCCGGCTGTGGATCGAGCTGGCTGGCATCGTAACCCTGAATCAGTTCAATGCCTTGCTTCTCAAGTAAGGTGCTCATCGGCGGATACACATTGGCGTCCGAACCCGTTACTTCATGGCCTAACTGGCGCGCCAGCATCGCCAGACCGCCCATAAACGTGCCACAAATTCCTAAAATATGAATGCGCATACGTCACTATCCTTTTTTAATCTGGCGCTCATTTTACGCATATGTCGGGCAAGTGAGAAACGCATTTCAGGATAATCCGTAATTTGCTGGCGCGATTCACCTGAGCGCAACATTGGGATTATTTGTTAAGATTGTTGCGGTCGCTTTACTCCATAAACATTGCAGGGAAAGTTTTATGAAAACGTTAGGTGAATTTATTGTCGAAAAGCAGCACGAGTTTTCTCATGCTACCGGTGAGCTCACTGCTTTGCTGTCGGCAATAAAACTGGGCGCCAAGATTATCCATCGCGATATCAACAAAGCAGGACTGGTTGATATCCTGGGTGCCAGCGGTGCTGAGAACGTGCAGGGCGAGGTTCAGCAGAAACTCGACCTGTTCGCTAATGAGAAACTGAAAGCCGCACTGAAAGCACGCGATATCGTTGCGGGCATTGCCTCTGAAGAAGAAGATGAGATTGTCGTCTTTGAAGGCTGTGAACACGCAAAATACGTGGTGCTGATGGACCCACTGGATGGCTCGTCCAACATCGATGTTAACGTCTCTGTCGGTACCATTTTCTCCATCTACCGCCGCGTTACGCCTGTTGGCACGCCGGTAACGGAAGAAGATTTCCTCCAGCCTGGTAACAAACAGGTTGCGGCAGGTTACGTGGTATACGGCTCCTCTACTATGCTGGTTTACACCACCGGATGCGGTGTTCACGCCTTTACTTATGATCCTTCGCTGGGTGTTTTCTGCCTGTGCCAGGAACGGATGCGCTTCCCGGAGAAAGGCAAAACCTACTCCATCAACGAAGGAAACTACATTAAGTTTCCGAACGGGGTGAAGAAGTACATTAAATTCTGCCAGGAAGAAGATAAATCCACCAACCGCCCGTATACCTCACGTTATATCGGTTCACTGGTCGCGGATTTCCACCGTAACCTGCTGAAAGGCGGTATTTATCTCTACCCAAGCACCGCCAGCCACCCGGACGGTAAACTACGTTTACTGTATGAGTGCAACCCGATGGCATTCCTGGCGGAACAAGCGGGCGGTAAAGCGAGCGATGGCAAAGAGCGTATTCTGGATATTATCCCGGAAACCCTGCACCAGCGCCGTTCGTTCTTTGTCGGCAACGACCATATGGTTGAAGATGTCGAACGCTTTATCCGTGAGTTCCCGGACGCGTAAGCTCCTGCGCCTCTCCACACGGAGAGGCGTTTTTATCGCTGCGCAATGTTGACTCTTGTCACTGGCGAACTCTGACGATTCTCCCACAGCACCGTTAATCCACGCTGTAATGCTATAAAAATAAACAACAAAATACCGATGGCGATTTTCGTCCACCAGGAACTCAGCGTGCCATCAAAGTTTATGTAAGTCTGAATCAGTCCCTGAATCGCCACGCCAAAAAGCGTCCCTAATACCGTTCCAACGCCACCACTCAAAAGCGTACCGCCAATTACCACTGAGGCGATAGCATCCAGTTCCACACCTACGCCCGCCAGTGCATATCCGGCCTGGGTATAAATCGAGAAGACAATCCCCGCCAGCGTTGCCAGTCCGGTGGAGAGCATATAAATGCGAATAGTGGTGCTGCAAGTGGAAATCCCCATCAGGTTTGCCGACGTTGCGTTGCCGCCAATGGCGTATACCTGATTACCAAAACGGGTACGATGCGCGAGGAATATGCCGATAACCACCACCGCCAGCATCAGCAGTCCCATCGCACTTAAGCGACCGCCGCCAGGGATTTTCCACGCAAGGCTTGAGAGCGTGTCATAAACAGGATGGTTTATCGGGATCGACTCTTCCGAAACGAGATAGCTGACGCCACGCAAAAAGAACATTCCGGCCAAAGTAATGATAAACGCCGGGATCTTCAGGGCGTCGATCAGAAGTCCCATAAATGCGCCGAAGGCACAGCCCATCACCAACACCAGCGGAAACGCCAGCAGCGGCGAGAGGCCGAAATCGCCAATCACTTTTGCCAGAAACACGCCGGTAAAGGCGATCACCGAACCGACGGAGAGATCGATCCCACCGGAGAGGATCACAAAGGTCATGCCAACGGCGATTATCCCAAGAAAGGCATTATCGGTCAGGATATTGCAGATCACTCTTGTGGAAGCAAAACCGGGAAACTGGGTCAGACAGTAGATATAACCCAACACAAAGACGCCGATGGTGATCATCAGTGGCAAATTACGTTTTATCACGGTTACGTACCCCTTTAATCAGACTGATAAAGCGTTGCGACTGAACAATCAGCACGCAAAGCACCACCACCGCTTTCACCACCTGGTTCATCTCCGGCGGAAAGCCAGAAAGCAAAATTCCGGTGTTCATTCCCTGAATAATCAGCGCCCCCACCACCGAAAGCAGCAGGTTAAAGCGCCCGCCCATCAGCGATCCGCCGCCAATCACCACTGCAAGAATGGCGTCCAGCTCCAGCCATAATCCGGCATTGTTGGCATCGGCACCGCGAATATCCGCCGCCACGATAATGCCCGCAATCGCCGCACATAGCCCGCTCAACACGTAGGTGAGCATGACGATGATCCGCGTGTTTACCCCGGCATTTTTTGCCGCCCGAATGTTGATACCAACGGCTTCGATAAACATCCCCAGTGCCGTTTTGCGGGTCAACAGCCAGAACAGGAGAAGCGTCAGCACCGCAATAATGACTGGCGTTGGCAGGAACAACAGCGATCCACTGCCGAACCAGGAGAGATCCGGTGAGTTAAATGTGACGATCTGTCCGGAGGTGATCAGTTGCGCCACGCCGCGCCCGGCGACCATCAGGATCAGGGTGGCGACAAACGGCTGAATTTTGAGGATCGCTACCAGTATGCCGTTCCACAATCCCGCCAGGATGCCAGTGCCCAGGGCGCTTAACAAAACAATTGGCAGGCTGAATCCCGCGACCGTCATCGCAGCCGTTGTGGCTCCGGCGATAGCCATCACCGCCCCTACGGAGAGATCAATCCCACCGGTGGCGATAACCAGCGTCATGCCAATCGCCAGTAGCGCAACGGGGGCCGCACGGTTAAGAATGTCGATAGGGCTACCGAACAAACGCCCATCCTGAAGCACCACCTGCCAGAAATGTGGGGCCACCAGGCTATCAACCAGCAGCACCAGCAACAGTGCCGCCAGCTGCGGCATTCCTGTTGGCCAGCGAAAACGCCTTTTCGGCGGCGTAGTGTCCGGGAGAGATTGAGGCATCACACTGTTCTCCTTACGCCGCAATGGCGTTCATGATCGCCGGAACGGAAAGCTCTGCCAGCGGGATCTCCGCCACCTGTTTGCGATCGCGCATGATAATCACCCGATCGGCATAGCCCACCAGCTCTTCCAGCTCGGAGGAGATCACCAGCAGCGCCAGCCCATCGGCGCACAGCGTTTCAATCAGGCGGATGATCTCGGCGTGGGCACCAACATCAATTCCGCGCGTTGGCTCGTCGAGGATCAGAAATTGCGGTCGGGTCAGTAGCCAACGTGAAAGCAACACTTTTTGCTGATTGCCGCCGGAGAGAAATTCAATCGGTTGTTCAGTTGAAGGTGTGCGAATGCCAAGCTGGCGGATAAAGCGTTCGGCAATCTCTTGCTGTTCTTTACGGGAAATAGGTCGTAGCCAGCCGCGCTGGGCCTGGAGAGCAAGGATGATATTTTCCCGCACCGAGGCGGCAGCGATGATGCCATCGGTTTTCCTGTCTTCCGGGCAGAAGCCAATGCCAAGAACCGAAGCCTGATGTGGCGAGCGTAGCGTTTGCGGTTTGCCTTTGATCAACGCAGTGCCGCTGTCAGCAGGTTTGATACCGAAGATCACTTCGGCGGTTTCGGTACGTCCTGATCCCAGCAAGCCTGCCAGACCGACGATCTCGCCGGGGCGCACTTCGAGATCAAACGGCGCGATCGTTCCTTTTTTGCCGTAATTCTTGAACGCGGCAACAGGTTTGTCGCTCAGCAATGTTCTCCCGGCACGCTGAAGCGCGTGGGTGTCCAGCTCACGCCCCAGCATCATTTTTACCAGTTCGATCTGCGGTAGCTCGCGGGTTTCCCGACAGCCCACAAAACTGCCGTTGCGTAAGACGGTGATCCGATCGCTAACCTGATAAACCTGATCGAGAAAATGAGTGACGAAGATCAGGCTGACGCCGCGATCGCGAAGTTGACGCATCAGGCCAAACAGTAACTCTACTTCCTGAGTGTCGAGACTGGCGGTGGGTTCATCGAGGATCAGCACTTTGGCGGAGAGATCGATAGCCCGGCAAATGGCGACGATTTGCTGCATCGCGACTGAAAAGCGGTTGAGCGGTTCGCGCACGTCGAGGGAGAAACCGTAAGATGCCATCAGTTCGGTGGAGCGCTTTTCCATCTCTTTACGGCGTAGAAGGCCGAAACGTTTGGGTTCGCGACCTATGAATAGATTATCAGCGACCGACATATTGGGTAGCAGGTTGACTTCCTGATAGACGGTGCCGATGCCGAGTTGTTGTGCGTGGGCGGTGTTTTTCGGTGAGATAGCCTGGCCTTCCAGCCAGATGGTGCCGCGATCGGCGTGGTATACACCGGTTAATGCTTTGATGAGCGTCGATTTTCCCGCCCCGTTTTCACCGAGCAGCGCCATGATTTCACCACGGCGCAGGCTGAAATCAACGTTGTCTAACGCTTTGACACCGGGGAAAAATTTACTTAATCCTTCGGTGCGGAGGATTTCCTGGTGTTGGTCGGTCGTCATGGTTTCCCCCGGTGTAAAGCGTGCTCCCAGTAGGCATGATAAGACGCGGTAAGCGTCGCATCAGGCTTCAGCGCACCACCGCCGGATGCGGCGCGAGCGCCTTATCCGGCCTACGAATCGGCATCAGGCATAGCAACCCTCAATACCCCATATTTTTCTTCTTCTCTAACTCTTCTTTTGCGGTATCAGGCAGATAAAGGGTGGATTTGGTCAGGGTTAGCTTTTCAGGCATGGTGCCGTCTTTTTTATATTTCTCCAGCGCATCAAAAGCGGGGCCTGCCATGTTCGGCGTCAGTTCAACGCTGGCGTTCGCTTCGCCATCAATCATCGCTTTGTAGATGTCCGGCACGCCGTCGATAGAGCCTGTCAGGATATCTTTGCCCGGTTTCAGGCCCGCTTCTTTAATTGCCTGAATTGCACCAATCACCATGTCATCGTTATGGGCGTAAACCATGCAGATGTTTTTGCCGTTGTTTTCCGCTTTGATAAAGCTCTCCATCACTTCTTTGCCTTTGCTGCGGGTGAAGTCACCTGACTGCGAGCGGATAATTTTGATATTTGGCGCATTCCTAATGGCTTCGGCAAAGCCTTTCTTACGGTCAATGGCGACGCTGGCCCCAACGGTGCCCTGCAGCTCCACCACGTTGCATGGTTTGCCATTCACTTCTTTTACCAGCCAGTCACCGATCAACTTGCCTTCGAGGATGTTGTCGGCAGTAACGGTGGTCATATAGAGAGATTTGTCTTTCACATCGATGGAACGGTCAAGCAAGAAGACCGGGATTTCGGCATCTTTCGCCTCTTTTAATACCGGCTCCCAACCCGTCGCCACCACCGGAGCGATAAAGATCGCATCCACCCCTTGTGCGACGAAGGAACGTACCGCTTTAATCTGGTTTTCCTGCTTTTGCTGACCATCGGCAATTTTCAGTGTGATACCGCGTTTTTCGGCTTCACTTTTCGCCACATTGGTTTCTGCGGCGCGCCAGCCGGATTCCGATCCGACCTGCGAAAATCCTACGGTTAATGGAGCGGCCAACGCCATAGACGACATGGCTGCCGAGACTGCAGAGACTACAAGTAAGCGTTTCCACATAGGGTTGTCCTCGTCGGGGTAATTATTATTGGTGAAAAGATGTTCGCGAAAAAACTATAGACAATTCGTTATGTAACGGATTGCGTTACATCACACTTCAAAAAAGTAAATAAAACGTTAATCACAAGTTTGTAATCGCTTTCATCTCACTATGAAAAATGCGGCTACGGTTATGGATTTTCCTGCTCTGTATACCGTCTTAAAACTGGCGAAAAAGGAAAATGAAGACGAAAACAAGCGAAGACATTCGGCGCGAGTTGGCTATAATACTCGGCACTTGTTTGCCACATATTTTTAAAGGAAACAGACATGAGCTTACTCAACGTCCCTGCGGGTAAAGATCTGCCGGAAGACATCTACGTTGTTATTGAGATCCCGGCTAACGCAGATCCGATCAAATACGAAATCGACAAAGAGAGCGGCGCACTGTTCGTTGACCGCTTCATGTCCACCGCGATGTTCTATCCGTGCAACTACGGTTACATCAACCACACTCTGTCTCTGGACGGTGACCCGGTTGACGTACTGGTCCCGACTCCGTACCCGCTGCAGCCGGGTTCTGTGATCCGCTGCCGTCCGGTTGGCGTACTGAAAATGACCGACGAAGCCGGTGAAGATGCGAAACTGATTGCTGTTCCGCACACCAAGCTGAGCAAAGAATACGATCACATTAAAGACGTTAACGATCTGCCAGAGCTGCTGAAAGCGCAAATCGCTCACTTCTTCGAGCACTACAAAGACCTCGAAAAAGGCAAGTGGGTTAAAGTTGAAGGTTGGGAAAACGCAGAAGCCGCTAAAGCTGAAATCGTTGCTTCCTTCGAGCGCGCCAAGAATAAATAAGTTCTTCTGGCGTAATAACCCTGAACGCCGGGCTTCGGTTAGTAGGGGTTTTTTTATGCCCGCAATTTATAAACTCTCTACTCCACTATTATTATTTTCAGCAGTTTAAAGGCTTGAACGGTAAGAACAAGCTAAACTCGACCACCATTTTGCTGTTCATAGCCACTTGCTGGAAGTTAGCCGGCCTCACTCATACTCACCGTTCAAAGCGTGCCCCCGTTTTACCCCTGCACATTTGTTAACGCCAGCAGAGTTTTACATGCGTTAACGGATATGGAAAGCGGCTCGGAAGGAAAAGCAAAAGGCGAGGAAGTTACAAAAAAGAATACGCGTCGTCTCGCAAAAAAATAACGCCACCCGCAGGTGGCATTGGTTGAGCTGTATTAGCGCAGACCTGATCTGACAGTTACCCGTTATTTATTACCCGTCTTTACCGCTGATTGCGCTTTAAGCTTTTGCATTCTCGCCCAGGCTTCCGGGGCATATTTTTCTATATATTGTTGCGATAATAATTCAGCCTGTTGCAGTTGTTTGGCTGTCAGTTTTTTCTCTGTAATGTTGCGGTTTTCTGTACCAAAAAGATTCATATCATTGGTCGATGCGGTATCGAACCACGCCCAGGCCTGCACATAATCACGTTCTACGCCCAAGCCATAATAATAGATTTCACCTAATTGTACCTGCGCTGCACTTAATCCTTGCTCTGCGGCTTTTCGCATCCAGATTGCGGCCTGTTGCTCATCTTTTTTAACACCTTTTCCCTGGAGTAAAGCATTACCCAAATTAAATTGCGCCGCTTTCTCACCCTTTGCGGCGGCCTTGCGAAACCATTCCACCGCCTTTTTATGTTCTTCTTCTGAACCAAGTCTGAAGTAAATAGCGCCGAGATTAGCCTGTGCGGTAGCATCCCCCTGTTCTGCCGATTTCGTGTACCAGGAGATGGCTTGTTCTCGATTTTTTGCTACACCTTCTGCGCCTTTATCATACAGATGAGCCAAATAATACTGACCATCGGAATTTCCCTGTTCTGCCGATTTACGGTACCACTCCAGTGCTTTTAACGGCTCTTTCGCTCCCGCTAAACCTTGCTCCAATATATATCCCAGACGAAACTGCGCAATAGAATTTCCCTGCTCTGCCGACTGGGAAAATAATACCCGTGACTGAGTGTAATCCTGAGTAACACCGATACCGAAATAGTACATATCGGCTAAATGAAGCTGCCCCAACTCGTCGCCTGATGTCGCTGATTTTCGATACCATTGTGCCGATATGGCATCGTTTCTTTCAACGCCTAAACCTCTGGAATACATATAACCAAGCTGGTTACAGGACCAGACGTTACCTTGTTCCGCTGCTTTGCTATACCACTCACGTGCCATAACGTAATCCCGCGTCACACCATCGCCTTCAAAATATGCGTCTCCCATACTTTGCTGGCCGCTGTCACGACCTTGCTCTGCTGCCAGGCGAAACCATTTCACAGATTCGGCTTTATCAACCTTCACGCCATTACCTTCATGGTACATTACACCCAGATTCTGCTGCGCTTGCGGAAGCCCCTTCAGTGCCGCTTTTTTGTACCAGATAACTGCCTGAGCATAATCTTGCGGCACACCTTCACCGTTCATATAGCGTAACCCCAGTACATATTCTGCCGGGGTGTATCCCTGCTCTGCGGCACGGCGAAACCAGTCCATCGCCTGGGTGAGATCCTTTGTCGTTTCATTACCCTGAAAATAGCGATATCCCAGCTCCAACTGTGCTTTAGCTTCTCCACTTTCAGCTTTTTGCTTTAATTGTTCGAGATTGACATTTCCCAGAGCGGGAAGAGAAACGAGAGCAAACAGTCCTGTCAGCATTACAGCCAGAAGAGATTTTTTCATTGTGGTCGCGTCCTTGTTGAGCGTGCCAGGTGTTTATAACACTGCGCAACAAATCAGCATTTAAGAAAAGATAAGAATGGCGTCAAATTCGGAATATATTCAGGCTGGTGGATAAAACAACGCCACCCGAAGGTGGCGTGCTTTTATTATTACTTATCCCTGTCTAACCAGTCGCCGCTTTCAATTAGCTTTAATCCATCGACGGGTCGTTGATAAACGTACATCCATGCACTCCCGTACGGCGTCTGAATCAACTGGCGCGCGTATTCACCGCCCCTGGTGCGCAAGGCATCAAGTTCGGCCAGCGTGGCGTTGTCAATACGATAAACTTCACCATGTACTGTTCCGTTCCCCGGAACTGCGCCTGGATAGTGGCCCAGGCTATACAACTGGTAGTTATCAATACTGAAATCGCCCAGTAACTGGGCATTGGTCATCCAGTGACTGTTGCCTTGTTTGTGGCGTAAACTGCCGTAGACAAATATTCGCATTGCTAAAACTCGAACTGATAGAGCAAATCCAGTGCCTGGTCTACACCAGACACGGCTTCCAGATATAGCTTAGGCATCAGGCGATAACGTAACGTGAGTGTTGCTATAGAGTCAAATATACCCACGCCGTATTTCACTTGCAGGCCTGGCAATACATAGCCGCTGACCACCACCTGGGAGGAGTCGCCAACTCCCTCGGTGTCGAGCGCTAAATTGCTTACGCCAAACGTCTCGCCGATTTTACCCACAATCTGGCCACTTTGCGCAACCCCCAGGCCAATCAGCATCGAGGTCATCGCCGCGCTGTCGCTCTGATCGCTCTCCAGCCCTTGTCCACGTAGCAAATAAGACAATGCAGCTTGTTGCGACATCGCCGGGTCAGAGAAGATCTCCGCTTTCGGTTCGTCCGCCAGACCAGTGACGCGAACTCCGGCGATGACGTCGTCTTCTGTAGCATCCGGGTTACGAATAGCTTCGATATTAAGATACGGTTGATCTGGCGGACCAGAGAACAGTAGCTCACCCTTACGCACAATCAGATCCTGACCATAGGCATGGAAGCGCCCTTCAGGGATGTTGATCTGCCCGTTCAGGCCCAGCCCTTGTTTGTCCTGAACGACGTTGAGATCGCCCGTCAGCCGCGCTTTCAGGCCAAAGGCGTCAATGCGCACATTGTTGCCAACGTGGACAGTCAGGTTACTGTTAATCGGAATCGACGCCGTTTTCGGCTCTTCCGGTTGCAGGTTATCGTTAAGCATCACCACATCGCTGGAAACGCCTACTGCGCTTTCCGGCAGATCGTGCACCACGATGCGCGCCCACGGAACATCCACGCGACCATCGAGGGTAAACAGGTTTGGTGTAGCCTCGAATACAACATCTGGCGATACATCCATTCGTACCATCGGCGGCACGGTGATACGCACTTTACTGCCCTTCGCTGTTACCCGCGCCCGCCAGTTTTCAATCTGGCTCCAGTCGGCATCACCGTTCAGGTAGATTTCACCCTGCTGGGTCCGCACGGTACCTGCAAGCGTCGAGCGCATACCGTTAAAGTTGACCGCAAGCTGGCTCGGTTGCATATCAAACGGCATAAAGTTGCCGTCGATATCCACCCCCGTAACCTGAAGCTGACCAAACAACTGCGGGCTTTGCACATCACCACCCAGACGCAAGTTGGCACTCACCATCCCCGCGGCTTTTTCCCCACGGGTAAAGATGGGGTTTATCATCGCAAGGTTGAAGTTACGGATATTGACGTTGCCACCAAGATTACGGCGGCCTTGCGGATCGGTCACCTGCACCTGACCATCAAACTGGCCGTTATTGGTCAGGCGGATGGTCCAGCCCAATTCGGCACGGTTGTTACGCAACTCCGCCGTCAGATTCAGCGTCTGAAACGCCACGGGCAGCGCCGCATCGTTGACGGTTTGCGTCACCTGCACATTACGCCCCGAAAGAGTGATACTGCCCTGCGGCAGCCCCTCTTTCGTGGTGTCCCAGGCAACGTCCGCTTTACCCGTGAAGAGACCGCTGGCCTGAGTGGTTTCTGGCATAAATGGTTTCAGCATGGCCAGGTCGAAGCGGTTGAGATTCACCACCGCACGCCCTTCGGCACCCGCATCGATAGTTTGCGGCACGCACAGTTCCGCATTCGGGTTAAGCCAGCAGTGTGGCCCGATGCTGATTTTTTGCTCCTTATTGCGGTAATCCAGCGCAATATCGCGGGTCAGCGACCACGGGCCGACCGGCGTCTGGAAGCGGGTATTGCTAAGAGTTCCCTTCCAGCGTTCTTCTTTGCGATCAAAACTTCCTGCCAGATTAAGCTGCCCGGAGACAGGCTCGCCCTGAATCCGCAACTGTAGCTCGTGCTGCTTTTCACTGCCTTTGGCATTCAGGGTGACGAGGTTGATATTTACATCCGGTTGCGAAATTTGCTCAACGCGTACGTCGAGTTTCCCGGCGATCTGATCGGTGGATTTAATGTCGCCTTCCACGCGAACCTGCGCCACGGAAAGTTCCTGCCAGCGCAGGCCGCGCGCGGTGATATCTGCCAGTAGTTGTGGCGCTTCCACCGTGCCGCGTACTTTCACCAGCCCTTTCGCTGTACCGCCAAGCCCCGGCAGCGCGTTATCCAGCCCCGGCGCGTTGATGGTGGCATCAAGATTGAGATCTTTTACCCCCAGCTCGCCTTTCACTTCGGCACTGTTTGGCCCCAGTTCCAGATGCAGCCCTGGGATCATCCACTGCATATAACTGTTGCCTTTCAGCGTGCCGTCAACGTTCACTTTGTTCTGTTTGACGTTACCGGTCAGCTTCAGTTCTGGCACCTCCATCTGCCAGGTGCCGCCGTACAGGCTACCGCGGGTTTTAATCAAGCCATTGAGTTTCGACGGCCACTCCGGGATCTCTTTGGCGGTGTTAATGCCGTTAAGCGTTAGCTCACCGCGCCAACTAATGGCCTGCTGCCAGTCGAGCAACGCCTTAAGTTCCGTTTTCCCTTCCAGCGCCGCGACGGTAAGTTTGTCGAGATTGACCTGCTGTTCATTACCTTTGGCATCAAGGGTAATGGTGGCTGGCGGGATCTCCTGGCCCTTAACAGCCGTGCGCATAGAGAGCGTGTAATCGGTCATTTTGCCGGTAAGTTTCAGTTTCAGATCATCCGCCTGATACTGCTTCTCACCAGTGAACGGCCAGTAAAGCTGTTTGCTGTTCACTTCCACGTTGAGCGGCAATCCAGCTTCTGCCAGTCGCGTCTGGGCGCGTAAATCCATATCCACCGGACCGGAAAGGTTAACGCCAATCTCCACCTGTTCGCGCAGCGCACCGCCCACTTTCAGCTTCACCTTTTCACCTTTCAACGGCTCCACGTTCAGTGTGCTGTTGAGGGTGATATCCACCGGCCAGTTGTCTGACAGCTGCGCCGTGCCGCTGGCGTTGACGATCCCTTGACTGGAGTCGATATCCAGGGCGTCCAGTTTAGTATTGCCGTCAATGCTGCTCACTTTCAGCAGCATGGTGCTCACGGTGATGTCCGTGTCGCCCGTCACGCGCAGCTGCTCGCCCTTAAACTCTTCAATGTTCAGGTTAAGCGGCAAATGCACGTCGGTCATTTCCGGCAATACCGGGCGAGAAAAGAGATCTTTCAGCGTTTCGCCGAGCGGCTTTTCCTCCGGCTGCGGATTTTCAATTTTCGGTTCGACCACTTCTTCCTGTGCCGCTTCCGCCACTTTCGGCAAAGCAATCAACAGGCCTTTCAGCGATGTCGGTTTCAGGGTCAGGGTTTTCTCCTGCCAGTTCAGGCCGGAGGTGAAGTCCATCACCGATACCGTGGTGTCATCAATCTTGACGTTGACGTTGTCCAGCGCCACCCGTGTCAGGGTAATGGGATACGGCGTGGAGAGATCCAGCGGACCGCTATCTTCCTCTTCTTCAACCTGTTCAGAAGGAGGCATTTTTTTACTGTCGATGTTGACCTGAATGTCTTTCAGCGCCAGATCATTAATACAAACGCTACTGTTCCACAGGCACTCAAGCCCGACCGCCAGATGCAGATTGCCCGCTTTTACCGCCACGCCTGGCTGCTCATAACGAACGTCAGACAAGGTGAGATCACGCCAGCCGCCGGTGACCTTGCCAATATCCAGTCCTGGCACCCAGCGATCCGCCGCTTTAAATACCAGATGCAGGCCGCTGGTGGTGCCCACCAGAAACGCCACCGATCCCAGCAACAGTAAGATAACGATAACCACGCCGAGGCTGATTTTTTTCCATAAACTCATAATTCTGGCCCCAGACCGATGTAAAACTGTAACCCGTGTTCGTCTTTATCCGCGACCGGTACGGCAAAATCGAGTTTGATTGGCCCGACCGGCGATTCCCAGCGCACGCCGACCCCGGTACCGGTTTTAAAGTCGCTGCGGCGAATATCGCTTACCGCTTCGCCGCTATCGACAAACACCGCGCCCCACCATTTTCCGGTCACGTTGTACTGGTATTCCAGCGATCCGGTTATCAGCTTCGAGGCCCCTTTCAGGTCACCGTTGGCGTATTTCGGAGCGATAGATTTGTATTTGTAGCCGCGAATACTGCGATCGCCACCGGCGAAGAAACGCAGATCCGGCGGTACTTTGTCGAAATCACCCGTTTCAATCCAGCCCAGCGTGCCGCGTGTCACAAAACGATGGCGATCGTACAGTGTGCGGATCCAGACGTTCTGCGCCTGGAAAACGGAGAAATCAACATCCGAGCCCCAGGCCGTGTTGGAGTAGTCGATAGAGTAGCGTTGCGAGTCGCCCCAGGTTGGCATCAGGCCACCACGAGAACGCGTGCGGCTAATCATCACCCCAGGATAAAACAGCATCGTGGTGTTGGTAATTTCACCCTGGGTAAAGTGGTCGAAACTCCAGCGCAGGTTAATGGCACGCTGCCAGCCGCTGGAGAGATCCCAGTAGCGAGAAGCCACCAGCGTAGTGGAGTCAGACTCGGTATCGTTCAGGTCAGTGCGCTTAAAACCGCCCTGCACCAAATAATATTGTTCCAGCGGATTCTTCAGCAGCGGCATTTTATAGCTGAAGTCGAGGATCTGTTCCGGCGCGGAAATACTGGTACTGGTGGTCAAACTGTGACCGTAAGAGTTCATCCACGGCTTTTTCCACGTCGCTTTCACGCGCGGTCCCACGTCCGTAGAGTAACCGACGCCAGTTTCGATGGTGTTTTCTGTTCGCGGCGAAACCACGCCCGTCAATGGTAATACTTTCGTTTCGCGCGCTTTATCAAATTGTGGAGCCACCACCACCGAGTTAAACCAGCCGGTAGCAGAAAGTCGACGGTTCAGTTCTGCCAGATCTTTCGATTCGTACTCATCGCCCTCTTTAAACGGCACCAGATTTTGCAGGTATTCATCGCGGATTTGTGATCCTTCAAAGGTCACATGCCCAAAGCGGTAACGTTCGCCACTGTTATAATCAATATCCCAGAAGGCTTTATGCAGGCCGAGCGCAATGCCCAGCTGCGCTTTGGTAAATTCGCTATCGAAATAACCTTTACGCAACGCAATGCTGGTTAAGGACTTTTTGAAATTTTCATAATCGCCCTGGTTCAGTACCGTACCAATAGCCGGGCGAGTATCGAGCAATTTCAAATAGTCTTTATCGGTCCGCGCGCCGCCGCGCAATACCACATCGGTGCCGCCAATTAACACCGGCACGCCTGGCGTGACTTTGGCGATCAATACCTGCCGCCCTTTCTTTGGCGGTGGACGGAGATCAAATTCAATGGTCGGCTGGTAATAGCCCAGCGCTTTCAGACCTTCGCGGATGGCATCATCGACGCGTGCGCGAAAGCGACGGTCTGGCGTCACTTCATCACTTTCAATCGTAGAAAGCTGCGCGCGAACGTTCTTTTCCAGCTGTCCCGATAACCCCTCGACCTGTAGACGGACGTTCGCGGCGACGGCAGATCCGCTTAAGCAGAGTAAGCTTACACAGCATAACTGTTGGATATAGCGCACATTTTCTCCTGAATATCCTTTTTTCCTGCCCCTGGAACGCCGTTAAACGGCTTAACAAAAATCCAGTAATATGGATTAAAAAGCAGACTAAACCCAAAATATTTCTTATGTTTTACTTTAGACCTATTCACGGTGGTTATTGTGTGCAAATACGCCTCTTGTTACAACCTTAACCCCAATGACCGATTTTCGGGAGAGCGACACCATGAGTTTATTTGATAAAAAGCATCTGGTTTCCCCCGCCGATGCCCTGCCTGGACGTAACACCCCGATGCCCGTAGCCACACTGCATGCGGTCAACGGTCACTCAATGACCAATGTACCTGACGGAATGGAGATTGCCATTTTTGCGATGGGTTGTTTCTGGGGTGTGGAGCGTCTGTTCTGGCAGTTACCCGGCGTTTACAGCACCGCCGCAGTCTATACCGGCGGCTATACGCCAAATCCGACTTATCGGGAAGTGTGCTCCGGCGATACTGGCCATGCCGAAGCGGTGCGCATTGTTTACGATCCATCCGTCATCAGCTATGAGCAGTTGCTACAAGTATTTTGGGAGAATCACGATCCCGCCCAGGGAATGCGTCAGGGCAATGACCACGGCACGCAGTATCGTTCAGCGATTTATCCGCTGACCCCAGAACAGGATGCCGCCGCTCGCGCCAGTCTGGAACGTTTTCAGGCGGCGATGCTTGCCGCCGATGACGATCGTCGCATCACCACGGAAATCGCTAACGCCACACCGTTTTATTATGCCGAAGATGACCACCAGCAATATCTGCATAAAAACCCGTATGGTTACTGTGGAATTGGCGGAATTGGCGTCTGTCTGCCGCCGGAAGCATAGCGTTACGGGTACAAATGTAGATTGTTGATAAAGTGCATTTTGTTTATGCCGGATACGGCGTAAACGCCTTGCCAGGCCTACAAAATCGTCCAAATTCAATATATTGCGGGGACTGCGTAGGCCTGTTCGGCATAGCGCATCAGGCAGTTTTTCATTTTTCAGCTGTCTGAATTTTAACCCTCTGGCGGCTTTACAGTACCTTACGCTATACTAGCCACTGAAAATGCCGGTTCACTTTCTTCGAATCGGCTTTCAATGTGTATTTCACACAAATTAATCAACTTCCCCTTCCGAGGATCTGGCCTGAAAGGTCGGATAAGATATGTTAAACAGTATTTTAGTCATACTCTGTTTGATCGCTGTAAGTGCGTTCTTCTCGATGTCCGAGATCTCGCTTGCCGCCTCACGCAAAATCAAACTTAAACTGCTGGCTGATGAAGGCAATATAAATGCCCAACGCGTTCTGAATATGCAGGAAAATCCCGGCATGTTCTTTACCGTGGTCCAGATCGGTCTGAACGCAGTGGCGATTCTCGGCGGTATCGTCGGTGATGCGGCATTTTCTCCAGCTTTTCACAGCCTGTTCTCCCGCTATATGTCGGCAGAACTCTCTGAGCAACTGAGCTTTATTCTCTCTTTCTCGTTAGTGACTGGCATGTTTATCCTGTTTGCGGATTTAACCCCGAAACGCATCGGTATGATTGCGCCAGAAGCTGTGGCTTTGCGTATCATCAACCCGATGCGCTTCTGCCTGTACGTTTGCACCCCGCTGGTGTGGTTCTTCAACGGACTGGCGAACATAATCTTCCGTATTTTCAAACTGCCAATGGTACGTAAAGATGACATCACTTCTGATGATATCTACGCGGTAGTGGAAGCCGGTGCGCTGGCGGGCGTGTTACGTAAACAGGAACACGAGCTGATTGAAAACGTCTTTGAGCTGGAATCCCGTACCGTTCCGTCTTCAATGACACCGCGTGAAAACGTGATTTGGTTTGATCTCCACGAAGATGAGCAAAGTCTGAAGAATAAAGTGGCGGAACATCCGCACTCTAAGTTTCTCGTCTGTAATGAAGATATTGACCACATCATCGGCTATGTCGATTCTAAAGACCTGCTGAACCGCGTGCTGGCTAACCAAAGCCTGGCACTGAACAGCGGCGTACAAATTCGCAACAC
This sequence comes from Escherichia sp. E.sYA108, assembly GCF_011754335.1. NCBI lineage: Bacteria > Pseudomonadati > Pseudomonadota > Gammaproteobacteria > Enterobacterales > Enterobacteriaceae > Escherichia > Escherichia sp. E.sYA108. The sequence goes on from NZ_JAAQVZ010000001.1 coordinate 4,513,682, forward strand.
GCTGATTGTGCCGGATACGTTAACCCTTTCAGAGGCGTTGGAAAGTTTTAAAACCGCAGGTGAAGACTTCGCGGTGATCATGAACGAGTACGCGCTGGTAGTGGGGATCATCACCCTCAACGACGTGATGACCACGCTGATGGGCGATCTGGTCGGCCAGGGGCTGGAAGAGCAAATTGTCGCCCGTGATGAGAACTCATGGCTGATAGACGGCGGCACGCCTATTGACGACGTCATGCGCGTGCTGGATATTGACGAGTTCCCGCAGTCGGGCAACTACGAAACCATCGGCGGCTTTATGATGTTTATGCTGCGTAAGATCCCGAAACGCACCGATTCGGTGAAATTCGCCGGCTACAAATTTGAAGTGGTGGATATCGATAACTACCGCATCGACCAGCTGCTGGTGACCCGAATCGACAGCAAAGCCACCGCCCTTTCGCCAAAACTGCCTGACGCTAAAGATAAAGAAGAAAGCGTCGCATAACCCCAGAAACATCAACGGCTCCTGAATCAGGAGCCGTCTTATTACTGCATAGCACTTTTTACTGCATAGCACTTTGGTTAAGCCATCTCTGTTTGCAGACGCATAACCTGACGGTTAACTTCGGACATCACTGACAAATGCAGCTTATCCTTCACTTTTGGGATAAGAATCTTACCCTTATCAAATTCAAAAGCGCCAACGTCCTTGATGTATAACCGTCCACGGAACAGGATCTTTACGTACTTCGCCACCTGAAGTGGGTTGTACCGTTGGAAAATTTTCATTGTTATCTCCTGCTGAGTATTACGCCTTTGCGGTGCCACAATCGGCCCAACTATTATGAGGCGCAAATTTTAATGCCTAGTGACTATAGACTATCCGGGCAATGTTTCCACCGCGTATAACTTTTTTTACCTAAAGGTTACAATTATTCAGAATTATCTTTTTACCGAAGCGCGGTCTTCAGTATAAGCATTCATTTTTCATATGATTTGTGCGCTTGACCGCAAACTGGCATCACACTTGCGGGAAATTCGATAAATAGCACATATGATTAAAACTCAGACCCAAGTGGTCGGATCACCTGCATATCATAAGAAGGAAACACCATGACCCTACGCAAGATTCTGGCACTCACCTGCCTGCTGTTGCCGATGATGGCTTCCGCACATCAGTTCGAAACCGGTCAGCGAGTGCCGCCGATTGGCATCACCGATCGTGGCGAGTTGGTGCTTGATAAAGATCAGTTTAGCTACAAAACCTGGAACAGCGCGCAGTTAGTGGGAAAAGTGCGAGTACTGCAACATATTGCTGGTCGCACCTCTGCAAAAGAGAAAAACGCGACGCTGATTGAAGCGATTAAATCAGCGAAGTTACCGCACGATCGTTACCAGACCACCACCATTGTTAACACCGACGACGCGATTCCGGGTTCAGGGATGTTTGTGCGCAGCAGTCTGGAGAGTAATAAAAAGCTTTATCCCTGGTCGCAGTTTATTGTTGATAGCAATGGCGTCGCACGCGGTGCCTGGCAGCTGGATGAAAAAAGTTCCGCTGTAGTGGTGCTGGATAAAGACGGTCGCGTGCAATGGGCCAAAGACGGGGCACTTACTCAGGAAGAGGTGCAGCAAGTGATGGACCTGCTGCATAAATTAATTAATAAATAGACACTCTGAACCCCGGATTCAGGAACGACTCGCGCGGAGTGTAATCCAGCGGTTTACCCTGCCAGTCGTGAACGTGCGCTCCGGCAGCTGCAGCCACAGCATGACCAGCGGCGGTATCCCAAATATTCGTTGGCCCGAAACGCGGGTACAGCTGCGCCTGTCCTTCCGCCACCAGGCAGAATTTCAGCGAAGAGCCGATGGACGTGGTCTGATGTTCGCCAAGCTGTTGCAGATACTCTTTCAGCTCCGCATCTGCATGGGAACGGCTGATCACCACCAGCGGCGGGCGCGCATCGCGGACCTGAATCTGCTTGCGCACACCGCACTCTTCTTTCCAGGCTTTGCCTTCTGCCGCGCTGTACATTACGTTCATTACCGGCGCATACACCACACCTAAAATCGGTTTACCGTGGTCGATGAGCGCAATGTTAACGGTGAATTCGCCATTACGTTTAATAAACTCTTTAGTACCATCCAGCGGGTCTACCAGCCAGTAACGCTGCCAGTGCTGACGGACTTCCCAACCGGGAGGATCTTCTTCAGAAAGGACCGGAATATCCGGTGTCAGCGTACGTAAACCGTCCATGATAACGGTGTGAGCGGCAATATCCGCTGCCGTTACCGGAGAATTGTCCGCTTTGCTGACGACGTCCATCGGTTTCGTCCCGTCGTAGACCTGCATAATGGCATCGCCTGCATTCCGTGCAAGCTGGCATACTTGATCTAACATTTCTCCACCTCGTCTCTGTGAGCGGTGTTAACTTATTGTTTTACTTATACCCTATCGTTAATGAATGCGCCAACTGTGATAGTGTCATCATTTTCAAAGCGTAAAATTGTGGCATTCTTCACTGTTCTATAAGTAAGACGTTTATTCTCCCTTTTCTTTCGTATTCCCGATGATAAAAGGATGTCCCTGATGATTAAGTTTAGCGCAACGCTCCTGGCCACGCTGATTGCCGCCAGTGTGAATGCAGCGACGGTCGATCTGCGTATCATGGAAACCACTGATCTGCATAGCAACATGATGGATTTCGATTATTACAAAGACACCGCCACGGAAAAATTCGGACTGGTACGTACGGCAAGCCTGATTAACGATGCCCGCAATGAAGTGAAAAACAGCGTACTGGTCGATAACGGCGATTTGATTCAGGGGAGTCCGCTGGCAGATTACATGTCGGCGAAAGGATTAAAAGCAGGTGATATTCACCCGGTCTATAAGGCATTAAATACGCTGGACTATACCGTCGGCACGCTTGGCAACCACGAGTTTAACTACGGTCTGGATTATCTGAAAAATGCGCTGGCGGGAGCGAAATTCCCTTATGTAAATGCCAACGTCATTGACGCCAGAACCAAACAGCCAATGTTTACACCGTATTTAATTAAAGACACCGAAGTGGTCGATAAAGACGGAAAAAAACAGACGCTGAAGATTGGTTATATTGGCGTCGTCCCGCCACAAATCATGGGCTGGGATAAAGCTAATTTATCCGGGAAAGTGACGGTGAATGATATTACCGAAACCGTGCGCAAATACGTGCCTGAAATGCGCGAGAAAGGTGCCGATGTCGTTGTCGTTCTGGCGCATTCCGGGCTGTCTGCCGATCCGTATAAAGTGATGGCGGAAAACTCAGTTTATTACCTCAGTGAAATTCCGGGCGTTAACGCCATTATGTTTGGCCATGCTCACGCCGTTTTCCCAGGTAAAGATTTTGCTGATATCGAAGGGGCTGATATCGCGAAAGGCACGCTGAATGGTGTTCCGGCGGTAATGCCAGGCATGTGGGGCGATCATCTTGGTGTGGTCGACTTACAACTCAGTAATGACAGCGGTAAATGGCAGGTGACGCAGGCGAAAGCGGAAGCACGGCCGATTTACGACATCGCGAATAAAAAATCCCTCGCGGCGGAAGACAGCAAGCTGGTAGAAACACTCAAAGCCGATCACGATGCCACACGCCAGTTCGTCAGCAAGCCAATCGGTAAATCTGCCGACAATATGTATAGCTATCTGGCGCTTGTGCAGGACGATCCGACCGTGCAGGTGGTGAACAACGCGCAAAAAGCGTATGTCGAGCATTACATTCAGGGCGATCCGGATCTGGCAAAACTGCCAGTGCTTTCAGCTGCCGCACCGTTTAAAGTTGGTGGTCGCAAAAATGACCCCGCAAGCTATGTGGAGGTGGAAAAAGGCCAGTTGACCTTCCGTAATGCCGCCGATCTTTATCTCTACCCCAATACGCTGATTGTGGTGAAAGCCAGCGGTAAAGAGGTGAAAGAGTGGCTGGAGTGCTCCGCCGGACAGTTTAACCAGATTGATCCTAACAGCACGAAACCACAGTCACTCATCAACTGGGATGGTTTCCGCACCTATAACTTTGATGTTATTGATGGTGTGAATTATCAGATTGATGTTACCCAGCCCGCCCGTTATGACGGCGAGTGCCAGATGATTAATGCCAATGCGGAAAGGATTAAGAACCTGACCTTTAACGGCAAGCCGATTGATCCGAACGCCATGTTCCTCGTTGCCACCAATAACTATCGCGCTTACGGCGGCAAATTTGCCGGTACGGGCGACAGCCATATCGCTTTTGCTTCACCGGATGAGAACCGCTCGGTGCTGGCAGCGTGGATTGCTGATGAGTCGAAACGTGCGGGGGAAATTCACCCGGCGGCAGATAACAACTGGCGTTTAGCACCAATAGCTGGCGATAAGAAACTGGATATCCGTTTCGAAACCTCTCCGTCAGATAAAGCCGCAGTGTTTATTAAAGAGAAAGGGCAGTATCCGATGAATAAAGTCGCGACCGATGATATCGGGTTTGCGATTTATCAGGTGGATCTGAGTAAGTAAAACACTTCTTTTTCGGCCTACAAATCATCAACCGCATCCGGCATTTATTGGCGGATGCGATGCTGACGCATCTTATCCGCCCTACAAGCCATGAACCGTAGTCCGGATAAGCGCAGCGCATCCGGCAGTTATGCCGCACGTTCATCCCGCACCGCTAACACCTCGGGCAAATTCAACTCAATCCAGTCCGCCAGTGCAGCAACCTTTTCGCTCACCTGCTCGCCCAGCGGCGTGAGGCTATATTCCACATGCGGCGGCACCACCGGATACGCGATACGGTTAAGAAAACCATCCTGTTCTAATGCCTGTAACGACTGCGCAAGCATCTTTTCACTCACCCCGCCCATTTTGCGCCGCAGGTCGCTAAAGCGATGAGTACCTTCGCGTAGCGCCACCAGAATCAACACCCCCCAACGGCTGGTGACGTGTTTCAAAACCTCGCGCGACGGGCACTGTTCCGCAAAGAGATTTCCCTCTTTCAGTTGTTGCGACAGGCTAACCTGACTCATTTCATACTTACCTTTTTGTACGTACTTACTAAAAGTAAGTTTAGGTGTTAGCGTATTTAAACACAAGACAAAACGATGGAGACTTCCCATGATCGCTATTACTGGTGCCACTGGCCAACTTGGTCACTATGTTATTGAATCCTTGATGAAAACGGTTCCTGCCAGCCAAATAGTGGCTATCGTTCGTAATCCGGCAAAAGCACAGGCACTGACAGCACAAGGCATTACCGTGCGTCAGGCTGACTACGGCGATGAAGCAGCACTGACATCTGCGCTTCAGGGAGTGGAAAAACTACTGCTGATCTCTTCCAGCGAAGTGGGTCAACGTGCCCCGCAGCATCGTAATGTTATTAATGCCGCAAAGGCGGCCGACGTGAAATTTATCGCTTATACCAGCCTGCTACATGCCGATTCCTCCCCGCTCGGCCTCGCCGATGAGCACATCGAGACGGAGAAAATGCTGGCTGATTCTGGCATCGTTTACACCCTGCTGCGCAACGGCTGGTACAGTGAAAACTACCTCGCCAGCGCCCCGGCAGCACTGGAACACGGCGTATTTATCGGTGCCGCGGGCGATGGCAAAATTGCCTCAGCAACGCGGGCTGATTATGCGGTAGCTGCGGCACGCGTGATTAGCGAAGCCGGTCACGAAGGCAAGGTTTACGAACTGGCGGGCGATAGTGCCTGGACGCTGACACAGTTAGCGGCAGAACTCACCAAACAGAGCGGCAAACCGATTACCTATCAAAACCTGAGCGAAGCTGATTTCGCCGCGGCGCTGAAAAGCGTCGGTCTGCCTGATGGACTGGCGGATATGCTGGCGGATTCTGACGTTGGCGCATCGAAAGGCGGTCTGTTTGATGACAGCAAAACGCTTAGCAAATTGATTGGCCGCCCAACGACAACGTTAGCCGAAAGCGTAAGCCATCTTTTTAATGTTAATAACTAGTTAATTAAAGTGGCATCCTCCCGCATCCTCTCTGATAATGACGGGATGCCGGGAGCAATCATGTCTGCTTCCTGAACTTTCTTCTGACAGACCAATGGATGCCAGTAATGATTAGCGGCGTGCTGTACGCCCTGTTAGCAGGGTTGATGTGGGGGCTTATTTTTGTCGGGCCGTTGATCGTACCGGAATACCCGGCGATGTTGCAGTCGATGGGGCGTTATCTGGCGTTAGGGTTAATTGCGCTGCCCATTGCCTGGCTGGGACGCGTGCGTCTGCGTCAGTTGGCGCGTCGCGACTGGCTTACCGCCTTGATGCTCACCATGATGGGCAACCTTATCTATTACTTCTGCCTTGCAAGTGCCATTCAACGTACTGGCGCGCCTGTTTCCACGATGATTATCGGCACCCTGCCGGTGGTGATTCCCGTTTTTGCCAATCTGCTTTATAGCCAGCGCGACGGCAAACTCGCATGGGGAAAACTCGCCCCGGCACTGGTTTGTATTGGCATCGGCCTGGCGTGTGTGAATATTGCTGAGTTAAACCACGGACTCCCCGATTTTGACTGGGCACGTTATACCTCAGGCATCGTGCTAGCGTTAGTTTCCGTGGTCTGCTGGGCATGGTATGCCCTGCGCAACGCCCGCTGGCTGCGGGAAAATCCCGACAAACATCCGATGATGTGGGCGACGGCGCAGGCGCTGGTCACGCTGCCGGTTTCTCTCATCGGCTATCTCGTCGCCTGTTACTGGCTGAATATGCAAACGCCGGACTTCTCCTTACCCTTTGGCCCCCGTCCGCTGGTGTTTATTAGTCTGATGGTTGCGATAGCCGTGCTTTGCTCATGGGTTGGCGCACTCTGCTGGAACGTCGCCAGCCAGCGATTACCGACAGTGATTCTCGGGCCGCTGATTGTTTTCGAAACGCTGGCAGGTTTGCTGTACACCTTTTTACTCCGCCAGCAAATGCCGCCGCTAATGACGCTGAGCGGTATCGCGCTGTTAGTGATTGGCGTGGTCATCGCGGTCAGAGCAAAACCAGAAAAACCTTTAACTGAATCTGTCTCAGAAAGTTGACACGCTGGCAGTGAGTTAAATAAGCCTCTGCTACGTAAGGGTTATAGCTTTTGCCTTAAAGATGCATTTAAAATGCATCTTATCTTATTAAGAATGAGGTATCAGCTATGGCTTATCGCGACCAACCTTTAGGTGAACTGGCGCTCTCTATTCCTCGCGCTTCGGCTCTGTTTCGTAAATATGATATGGATTACTGCTGTGGCGGTAAGCAGACGCTGGCGCGCGCGGCGGCACGTAAAGAACTGGATGTTGACGTCATTGAAGCCGAACTGGCAAAGCTTGCTGAACAACCGATTGAGAAAGACTGGCGTAGCGCCCCGCTGGCGGAAATCATCGACCACATTATTGTGCGCTATCACGATCGCCATCGCGAGCAGCTGCCGGAGCTGATCCTGCAAGCGACTAAAGTCGAGCGCGTTCACGCCGACAAACCAAGTGTGCCAAAAGGGCTGACAAAATACCTGACTATGCTGCATGAAGAGCTTTCCAGCCACATGATGAAAGAAGAGCAAATTCTCTTCCCGATGATTAAACAAGGCATGGGCAGCCAGGCAATGGGGCCAATCAGCGTAATGGAAAGCGAGCACGATGAAGCGGGCGAACTGCTGGAAGTGATCAAACACACCACCAATAACGTCACACCGCCGCCGGAAGCCTGCACCACCTGGAAAGCGATGTATAACGGCATTAATGAACTGATTGATGACCTGATGGAGCACATCAGTCTGGAAAACAATGTACTATTCCCGCGCGCGCTGGCGGGTGAGTGATCTAAAAGCTGGATGGCATTGCGCCATCCAGCATGATAATGCGATTATTTCCGCAGTTCAGCAGCCCGTTTCTTACCAATAAACAGCCAGCCCAGCCCCAGCGCGATAAACCACAGCGGGGTAACCAGCAGCGCCTGGCGGGTGTCATCTTCCAGTGTCAACAACACCAGAACAAACACAAAGAACGCCATACATACCCAGCACATCAGCTTGCCGAGTGGCATCTTGTAGATCGACTTCTCATGCAGATGAGGACGCTGTTTGCGATACACCAGGTACGAGCAAAGGATAATCGTCCAGACAAACATAAACAGAATCGCGGAAACGGTTGTAATCATCGTGAACGCGCCAATCACGCTGGGATTCACATACAACATCACCACGCCGCCGAGCAGACAGATACAAGAGAAGGTCAGCCCTTTCGCGGGTACTGCGCGCTTAGAGAGTTTAGCGAACGCTTTCGGTGCCACACCTTCCTGGGCCAGGCCAAACAGCATACGGCTGGTAGAGAAGACACCGCTGTTAGCGGAAGACGCCGCAGAGGTCAGCACCACAAAGTTGATCACGCTGGCAGCCGCAGGCAAACCTACCAACACAAACAGTTCAACGAACGGGCTTTTCTCCGGGACTACCGAACTCCACGGCGTCACGGACATAATCACAATCAGCGAGAAGACGTAGAACATAATGATACGGATCGGAATGGAGTTAATCGCGCGTGGCAGTGATTTCTCCGGATCTTTGGTTTCCGCAGCTGTTGTACCTACCAGCTCAATCCCCACGAAAGCGAAAACCGCTATCTGGAATCCGGCAAAGAAGCCGCTTAAGCCTTTCGGGAACCAGCCGCCGTCATTCCACAAATGTGCAAATGATGCTTCCACACCGGTCGGTGACTGAAAGTGCATCGCCACCATGACCAGGCCGACAACAATCAGCGACACGATGGCGACGATTTTGATCATCGCAAACCAGAACTCCATCTCACCGAACATTTTTACCGTGGCGAGGTTTAGAACCAGTAACAGAATGATCACGGATAACGAAGCAACCCAGTCAGAAAGCCCAGGGAACCAGAATTGCGCATAGGCGGTAATGGCAACCACGTCTGCCATACCGGTTACAACCCAGCAGAACCAGTAAGTCCAGCCGGTGAAATATCCTGCCCACGGCCCGAGTAAATCGGAAGCGAAGTCACTAAAAGATTTGTATTCCAGATTCGAAAGCAGCAATTCCCCCATTGCCCGCATCACGAAAAAGAGCATAAAACCGATGATCATATAAACGAAAATGATCGACGGCCCGGCAAGGCTAATCGTTTTGCCGGACCCCATAAACAGCCCTGTACCAATGGCACCGCCAATGGCAATAAGCTGAATATGTCGGTTTGTGAGATTGCGCCGTAGCGACTGTTCAGCCGGAGCCTGATCATCGGCAACGACTTTTACCTGATCTACCATGTTTTTTTTCTTCCTGTACCTGTCTGTGTTGTTCAGGCTCTACGGCCTTTAGTCAGTCTATGATACGACGAATCTGTATCGGGACTCATCGATATTAGGTAACAATACGCGGGATGAATACTAAGATTTAGATCTAATGTTAATTTTATGTTTAAAGTGAGTGTCATATCACGGTGATAACGCGAAACAGCTCACAAAAATACACGCTTACAGGGTCTTTGCAACATAAAATAGCGCCGTTTGGCAAACTGAAGGGTTTATTGCTGAATGCCTGCTCCCCTCTGGTTCGAGGGGAACAGAATGCGCTGCTTAGAGGATTTCCAGCAGTTCGACTTCAAACACCAGGGTGCTGAACGGAGGGATGGACGCGCCTGCGCCACGCTCGCCATATGCCAGTTCCTGCGGGATAGTCAGTTCCCATTTAGAACCTACTGGCATCAGAGTCAGTGCTTCAATCCAGCCAGGGATCACGCCGTTAACCGGGAATTCAGCTGGCTCGCCGCGAGCAACGGAGCTGTCAAACACGGTGCCGTCGATCAGTTTTCCGGTGTAATGAACACGAACGCGGTCGGTACGTGCCGGAATTGCGCCTTCGCCCTGGTTGATCACGCGGAATTGCAGGCCAGATTCGGTGCTATTTACACCTTCTTTTTTGGCGTTTTCTTCCAGGTATTTCACACCTTCAGCAGCCATCGTCTGGAAACGCTGACGACGAACGGCATCGGCGCGTTCGTGGATTTCACGCAGCGCGCGGTGCACCACATCAACCGGAACAGCCGGATGTTTGCCTTCCAGCGCATCGGCAATGCCTGCAACCAGTGCTTCTGGCAGCAGCCCTTCCAGGCCAGATTCACTCAGTTGTTGCCCTACCTGCAAACCAATGCCGTAGCTTGCTTGCGCTTCGATGGTGTCAAAAGTTGGGGTGGTCATCGTATTTCCTTTCTTAGGGTATAAAGTAGCGGGCAGCATATCAGCCACACTTCTTTGGGTAAAACTTTGTCGCGGGAATGATGACAAATCCCGGGGAAAAAGAAACAATAGCAATATCCCGTATGAATATAATAAAGGCGGGTTTACCACGGACATCATAGCGTTAGCTTATTCATAGGCTATGATTGAGGAACAAGACGCGGAGCAGGAGGAAACCATGCCCGGGCGCTTTGAACTAAAACCAACCCTGGAGAAAGTCTGGCACGCGCCGGACAATTTTCGCTTCATGGACCCGCTGCCGCCGATGCATCGTCGGGGGATCATTATTGCCGCCATTGTATTGGTAGTCGGATTTCTGCTTCCATCTGATGATACGCCCAACGCGCCGGTGGTGACGCGTGAAGCGCAGTTAGATATTCAGTCGCAATCACAACCACCGACAGAAGAACAGCTGCGGGCGCAATTAGTCACGCCACAAAATGATCCTGATCAGGTGGCTCCGGTCGCTCCAGAACCAATACAGGAAGGCCAACCAGAAGAGCAGCCGCAAACCACCCATACGCAACCATTCCAGCCAGATAGCGGAATTGATAATCAATGGCGCTCCTATCGTGTCGAACCCGGTAAAACGATGGCGCAGCTGTTCCGCGACCACGGACTGCCCGCTACCGATGTCTATGCCATGGCGCAGGTAGAAGGCGCGGATAAGCCACTGAGTAATTTGCAAAACGGGCAGATGGTGAAAATCCGCCAGAACGCCAGCGGCGTGGTGACGGGCTTAACCATTGATACGGGGAATAATCAACAGGTCCTGTTTACCCGCCAGCCGGATGGCAGTTTTATTCGCGCGCGGTAGATGAAGGGTCAACCAAAAGCCAGCTAAGGATTGTCTCTTTGATGACCTTACGTCTGGCTTCCAGTGCCTGGGGTGAAACCATACTGATGTGATAAACCAGGCCAAGCGTATGCTGGTTGATCAAATAATATCCCCCAAGCGCAGCAATATTAATATTCACCTGCAATGGGTCGATATCTGGCTTAAAAATATTTTGTTTCTTCCCTTCATCCAATAAGGATTCCATTAACTGCAAGTGCGCATGGTTAATTTCTAAAAGACGCTGTGATTTTGCATAATGCACACCCTTACTTTGATTTTCACTATGCACAATTTTTAAAAACCAGGGATTAGAAATATAATAATCCCATGTAAAATCGATTATTTTCTCAATGGCTTTCTGTGGCGGAAGATCTGAGAAATCAAGGGCCTTTTCTTTTTGTCGAATATCGTTCCAGGTATATTCCAGTACTTCGATAAATAAATTTTCTTTATTACCAAAGTGGTGATAAACCGTTTGTTTACTGCACCCCGCGGCCTTGACGATATTATCGACTCTGGCCCCTTCGTAACCATATTCGGCAAATTCATTAACCGCGCATAACAGCAGCTTTTCTTTCAGGCTCTGTACGTTGCTGGTATCAAGATACATAACGCTTCCCCACGACCTCTTCGTGGTGACTATCATAACCTGATTTGATTTCAGCTTCAGAAAAAAGGGCAAAAACTTGTACTTTCATCAGGTTATCAAATGTCCTGTGATCGCCATCGCATATCAACCAACTAGATGGTTGATCTTTTTATCCTCCAGTCGCAAGCTAATCATCACTAAGGAAACAAAATTCAAAAAAAGAGAGCTATTGTATGAAATCCACTCGTCCTGTTGCCGTGATTACCGGAGCCGCACGTGGTATTGGAAAGGGCTGTGCGCTGGAGCTTGCGCGTGGCGGATTTAATCTGCTGATTAATGATCGTCCGGATGCGGATAGCGTAGAAAAATTACATGCCACACAACAAGAATGTCTGGCGGAAGGCGTGGAAGTGATTTGCTTCCCTGCTGATGTGGGCGATCTCTCCCTGCATGAAGAGATGCTCGACGCAGCGCAAAACCAGTGGGGACGTCTGGACTGCCTGCTCAACAACGCAGGCATTTCAGTGAAAAAACGCGGTGACCTTCTCGACCTCGAACCAGACAGCTTCGACCAAAATATTGCCATTAACACCCGCGCACCGTTCTTCCTCGCTCAGGCATTCAGTAAGCGCTTACTGGCACAGCCGAAACCGGAAGCAGAACTGCCGCACCGCTCGATTATTTTCGTCAGTTCCATCAACGCCATCATGCTGGCGATGAATCGCGGCGAATATACCATTGCCAAAACTGCCGTCTCTGCCGCTGCTCGTCTGTTTGCTGCTCGCCTTTGTAATGAACAAATTGGCGTTTATGAAGTGCGTCCTGGTCTCATCAAAACCGATATGACTATTCCGGCAACGGCCTATTACGACGAACTGATTGCCAAAGGTCTGGTGCCGTGGGGACGTTGGGGTTATCCGGCTGATATTGCTTCCACTGTCCGCGCGATGGCGGAAGGTAAACTGATTTACACCTGTGGTCAGGCGGTCGCCATCGACGGCGGCTTAAGTATGCCGCGCTTCTGAGGCTGAATCATGAGAGATCTGTTACAACGCCCGGATTTATTCAGTATCAATACCGCGACACTGGGCTATAAAACGCCGCTGCCCGCCATTATTGATGCCTGCGCCGCACGCGGTATTGGCGCCATTGCCCCCTGGCGCAGGGAGTTGCAGGGTGAAGATCTCCAGCAAATCGCCCGCCAGCTTGCTGCCAGTAACATAAACGTTTCCGGTTTGTGCCGTAGCACCTACTACACCGCACCGACGCTGGCGGAGCGCAAACTGGCGATTGACGATAACCGCCGGGCGCTGGACGACGCCGCTGTACTGAACGCCGCCTGTTATATGCAGGTGGTTGGCGGTCTGCCAATGGGAACAAAAGATCTGTATGAAGCGCGGGAACAAGTGAAACAAGGGATTCGCCAGTTACTGCCACATTCGAAAGAGGTCGGCGTGCCGATTGCGCTGGAGCCGCTACACCCGATGACCGCAGCCGATCGTTCCTGTTTGTGCACGTTACGTCAGGCGCTGGACTGGTGTGATGAACTCGATCCCGATGGCGAATTTGGCCTCGGCGTGGCGGTAGATGTCTACCATGTCTGGTGGGACCCGGATCTCGCCAGTCAGATCCTGCGTGCCGGAAAACGCATCCTCGCGTTTCATGTTTCCGACTGGTTAGTGCCGACCACCGATCTGGTCAATGACCGTGGAATGCCGGGAGATGGTGTCATCAATATTCCGTCAATTCGTCGGCTGGTTGAAAACGCCGGATTTAATGGCGCTATTGAACTGGAAATATTCTCACCGTACTGGTGGCAGAAAGATATTAACAGCACGCTGGATATTAGCGTCGATCGCATCGCACATTATTGTTAAGGAATAATCATGAGTGACCAACCCGTTCTGTTCAGCAGAGCGGCGGCTTCTTGCCGCCTGACATTGAACCGTGAAGATAAATGTCATGCTATTAATGAAGAAATGATCGAATCTCTCGACCATTATTTAAATGAAATTGAAAATGACACGGCATTACGCTTAGTCGAATTAACGGCAACCGGCGATAAATTCTTTTGTGCGGGCGGCGATATTAAATCGTGGTCGGCCTATTCGCCATTAGATATGGGCAGAAAATGGATTAAACGCGGTAATGACGTTTTTAATCGCCTGCGCAACTTACCCCAATTAACCGTTGCGAATCTCAACGGTCATACCATCGGTGGCGGTATTGAACTTGCCTTGTGCTGTGATATTCGTATCGCTCGCCCCCACGCAAAATTCTCTAATCCTGAAGTGATGCTCGGCATGGTGCCTGGCTGGATGGGCATTGAACGCGTGCTTAATCAGGTTGGCCCGGTGGTCGGTCGCCAGATGCTGATGCTGGGTAAACGCCTGACGGCGCAGGAAGCTCAGGCGGCGAATTTAATTGATGAAGTGGTAGAAAAAGAACAGGTGGAAAGCTGGATGGCGAACCAGTTAGCGCAGCTGGAAAAATGTGGTCCGGTGGCACTGGCACATATTAAGCAACTGATTCTGGCGCTGGAAAATAAACACGCCGATTACTCCCACCAGTTACTGGCTGGATTAATGTCCGCCACTCAGGATTGCCAACAGGCGACGCACGCATTTGCCGAAAAAGCCGGCGTGAGCTTCCACAATCAATAAGGAAATTGTATGCGTAAGTTATCAACCGCCGAGACACTGGCGGCGCAAATTCAGGACGGCGCAACCATTGCCATTAGCGGTAACGGCGGCGGCATGGTGGAAGCTGACCATATTCTGGCCGCCATTGAAGCGCGCTTTCTGCAAACCGGACACCCGCGCGATCTGACATTAATCCACTCGCTGGGTATTGGCGATCGCGATAGCAAAGGCACTAACCGTTTTGCTCACGCCGAAATGCTCAAACGCATTATTGCCGGACATTTTACCTGGTCGCCCAAGATGCAGGAACTGGTGAAAAGCAATGCTATTGAAGCCTACTGTTTCCCTGGTGGCGTAATTCAGGCACTGCTGCGGGAGATCGGTGCCGGACGTCCGGGGCTTTTTACCCACGTTGGGCTGGGATCGTTTGTTGATCCACGCAATGGTGGCGGTAAGTCGAATGAATGCACTACCGACGACCTGGTAGAACTGATTGAAATCGACGGTGAGACCAAACTTCGTTATCGCCCTTTCAAAGTGGACTACGCGATTTTGCGCGGCACCTATGCCGATCCGCGTGGCAACGTCAGCCTCGAAGAAGAGGCGATTGATATGGATAGCTATTCGATGGCGCTGGCAGCACACAACAGCGGCGGCAAAGTGTTCGTACAGGTCCGCGATGTGCTGGAAGCAGGTACCATTGAACCACGTCGGGTCAAACTACCAGGAATTCTGGTCGATGGCATCGTTGAGCACCGCGAACAACCGCAAACCTATCTTGGCGGTTACGACCTGACCATCAGCGGTCAACATCGCCGTCTAAGTTCTAACGACGCTATTGAACTGGTTAGTCATCCGGTGCGTCGCCTGATTGCCCGTCGGGCAGCGCGGGAACTGGTGGCAGGCGCTTCAACCAACTTTGGCTTTGGTATTCCGGGCGGTATTCCTGGGGTTGCGCTGCGCGAAGGCGTGCCTTATCAAAGTTTGTGGCTGAGTGTAGAACAGGGTGTGCATAACGGCATGATGCTGGATGATGCTCTGTTCGGCTGCGCCCGTAACGCCGATGCCATTATTCCATCACTCGATCAATTTGAATTCTACAGTGGCGGCGGCATCGATATCACCTTCCTCGGCATGGGAGAGATGGATCAATACGGTAACGTCAACGTCTCCCATCTTAATGGCAATCTCATTGGCCCCGGCGGATTTCTCGAAATTGCACAAAACGCCCGTAAAGTGGTGTTTTGCGGTACGTTCGACGCCAAAGGCAGCAAGATTGATGTAACGCCAGATGGCTTGCATATCGCCCAGTCAGGTCAAATCCCTAAACTGGTTACCCTGGTGGAAAAAATCACCTTTAGCGCCGCATACGCACAGCAAAGCGGTCAGGAAGTGCTGTATATCACCGAACGTGCGGTATTCCAGTTAACGGCAGAAGGCGTTGAATTAATTGAGATCGCCCCTGGCGTAGAGATTGAGCGCGACATTCTGCCATTCATGGCCTTCCGTCCAATTATCAAGCACCCACGCCTGATGGAAAGTAGCCTGTTTACGCCGATGGAGGATGCATGAGCCAGCTTGATGAGGCCATCCTTGATGCACTGACACACGTTACTTTCCCAAAGGGTTTTGCACAGGCAGAACCCGCATGGGTTGTCACGGTAGACGGTGTTGATTACCCACTCTGGAAAACAGATGCCCTGGTAGTCGGCAGTGGTGCAGCAGGGCTACGTGCAGCTGTGGAACTTAAACGCCGCCAGCAAAATGTGTTAATCGCCACCGCCGGGTTATATATGGGGACGTCGGCATGTTCTGGCTCTGATAAACAAACACTGTTTACCGCCGCTACCGCGGGCAACGGCGACAACTTCACCAAACTGGCAGAGGCACTGGCGAGCGGTGGGGCGATGGATCACGACACCGCTTATGTCGAAGCGGTAGGTTCTCTGCACACTCTTGGCGGGTTGCAATATCTTGGTCTGGAATTACCGGAAGATCGCTATGGCGCGATTCTTCGTTATCAAACCGACCATGACGAAGCCGGGCGTGCAACCTCGTGTGGGCCGCGTACCTCAAGGTTAATGGTGAAAGTGCTGCTGGAAGAAGTACAGCGTCTTGCTATCCCAATGTTGGCCAGTGCAACAGTGATTAAACTGCTGCATCAGCGTGACGAAAACGGTGAAGACCGTGTGGCGGGGGCAATCCTCGCGACCGGTCATCGCGCCCATAACCCATGGGGGCTGGCAATTGTGACTGCGCCCAATGTGGTACTGGCAACAGGAGGGCCTGGCGAGCTTTATCGCGACAGTGTGTATCCACACAAATGTTTCGGCTCGCTGGGGCTGGCGCTGGAGGAAGGTCTGACGTTAACGAATCTGACTGAAAGCCAGTTTGGTATAGGCACACCGCGCAGCACGTTTCCGTGGAATTTGTCCGGCACCTATGTACAGGTGATCCCATATATCTATTCCGTGGATGCCGGGGGCAACGAGTATAACTTCCTCGCGGATTACTATCGCACCACCCAGGAGCTGGCTTCAAACATTTTCCGTAAAGGCTATCAGTGGCCGTTCCACGCCACGCGGGTAATGGATTTTGGCTCCAGCTTGTTAGATATGGCAGTAGCGCAAGAGCAGCAACATGGTCGTCAGGTATTTATGGATTTCAATCGTAATCCAGAACCTGTGCCGGGTGACCTACCGTTCTCATTAGATCGACTGGACGACGACGTTCGCGCGTATCTGGAAAATAACGACGCTCTGGCACCATCGCCCATCGAACGCCTGCAACAAATGAATCCTCTGTCTATCTCGCTGTATAAGATGCACGGTTACGATCTCATCACGCAGCCATTGCAGTTTGCCATGAATAATCAGCACATGAATGGCGGCATTGAAGTCGATATCTGGGGACAAACATCTCTGCCCGGTTGTTTTGCGGTGGGGGAAGTTGCTGGCACACACGGCGTCACCCGACCTGGCGGCGCGGCGTTGAATGCCGGGCAGGTTTTTGCTGTTCGTCTGGCGCGCTTTATTGGTTGCACGCAAAAGCGGAATATTGATGGAGATATTGCACAGCTGGCAGCTCCGGCACTGGCTTCTATAAGAGAGATCATTACTCAGGCGCACGATAACGGGTCCGGGATGCCGTTGTCGGTTGTGAGAGAAAAAATTCAGGCACGAATGTCTGACTATGCGGGATTTATTTGCCATGCCGATAAAGTCCGACGTGCCACTCGTGATGCCCTGCTATTGAACGAATTTGTCCAACGACATGGATTGGCAATCAAACATGTGGGTGAAGTTGCCGAGCTGTTTATGTGGCGGCATATGACGCTGACTTCTGCCGCGGTATTAACACAATTAACGCATTATATTGATGCTGGTGGTGGTAGCCGTGGGGCGCGTATGGTTATTGATCCACAAGGCAAATGCCTACCACAAACTCGTCGCGGCGCAAAAGAAGAATGGCGTTTTCGCTCTGAACTCGCTGAAGACAAAAATCACAAATTAACAATTCAATATTCGCAAGGTTCTTTTATTACCGAAGTAAAGTCTTTACGTATGCAACCGTGTATTAACGGTATTTACTTTGAAAAAAACTGGCCAGACTTTTTAAAGGGAGACATTTACACACAATAATTTCCAATATTTCCTCTGTACCTGATTTTTATTGCCTATTACATGGAAATACCAACAACCAGGGTTTATTAATATAATTAAAAGGTTTAAAAATGAATAAAATAAAGAATTATCGATGGCATATGATTGCCCTCGTATGCTTTATCACTGTAATCAATTATCTGGACAGAACGGCGTTAGGTATTGCGGCTCCAACGATTATGGAGACAACCGGAATAACCAAAGAACAATATTCATGGATTGTCAGTGCATTCCAGTTGGCCTATACATTGGGGCAACCGATAATGGGCTTCTTTATTGATACCGTGGGTCTGAAGTTAAGTTTTGCGATATGTGCCGCAATCTGGGGCCTGGCGACAATGGGGCATGCCTTGACAGGAACATGGTCAGGTCTGGCATTTATGCGCGCCCTGATGGGTTTCAGCGAAGCATCGGCAATTCCTGCGGGTGTAAAAACCGCATCAACATGGTTCCCGGCAAAAGAGCGTGGCGTGGCGACAGGTGTTTTCAATATGGGCACCTCACTCGGCGCGATGCTTGCTCCACCGTTGATTGCCTGGTGCATTATGTTTCATAGCTGGCAATTTGCGTTTATTGTCTCAGGTAGCCTTGCTTTACTCGCGGCTTTATTTTGGTTCTTTTGTTATAAAGATCCAAAAGATGCTAAACGCCTTTCTGATGAAGAGCGCCACTATATTGAGTCTGGGCAAGAACAGCATCTTAAAACAGATAAGAAAGAAAAAACGTCAATCAAGCATATCCTCAGCCAACGTAATTTCTGGGGGATTGGCATCGCGCGTTTTCTCGCTGACCCGGCATGGGGAACCATTAACTTCTGGGTACCGATTTTCTTCGTCGAAACGCTGCATTTTAGCCTGAAAGAAATTGCCATGTTCGTCTGGCTACCTTTCCTGCTGGGCGATCTCGGCTGTTTAGCCAGTGGTTTTGTCGCGAAGTTCTTCCACGATCGCGGCGTGAGTTTAATTAACTCACGAAGAATTACCTTCACTATTGCAGCCGTCATTATGATGACGATTGGTCTGGTGAGTATTGTCGAAAATCCCTACATCGCCGTATTACTGATTAGCATTGGCGCATTCTCGCATCAATGTCTTTCTACTGTTGCAGCAACTCTGGGCGGTGACCTATTCAAAAAAGACGAAGTAGCTACCGCTGTGGGTATGGCAGGAGCCTGTGCATGGAGCGGTCAGTTGATTTTCAACCTGTTTATCGGGGCATTCGTTCACATTATTGGCTTCGCGCCGTTCTTTATTGCCCTGGCTTTCTTTGACATTATTGGCGCCATTGCGCTGTGGATGCTTATCAAAGTTAAAGACGAAGAACCACAAGTACAGTTAGCGACAAGCTAATTATTTTACATAGAAACGCTATAATTTAGCTTTGTAGCGTTTCTATTTTTCTCATAAATTAAACGTCTCTTCCAAAACGTTCAGTATCTACTGGCATTGCTTCGCAAATTTATGATTTAGCGAATATATCAAAATAACTATTCTAAATTGCCCCCCTGAACGCCTCTGCCATTAACTCTTGCTCACGACCAGGTAATCGAAGACGCTCGGCAATGATTCGCCACTGACTGACAATCCCTCTAAAATTAGCAATAATGTCATCTGCTTCTGTCAAACCAAGTCGAAAATACTCCGCAACTTCTCGAGCTAATTCCAAATCAAGTGCATTATCATTTTCTGTAATATTGAGTTTTAGACCGTCAGACCTGGCAACAGGATTCAAATCATATGCCTCAGAAAGCCGCCAACCTTTTCCCGGTATCAAGATATATCCATGATTACGTAAATGGTCATCGGTATTAGAAACAAGAATATTAAAAACAATCCTGGACCAGAGTTCCTTAAGGTCAGTATTAGTCTGCGCTCCATGTCTGATAAGAACATCTGCTAATTCCAGATAACTCACACCTGTAGAGGCATCTTCACCATCCTGATGCCTGGTTAGTGTCATAGCCGAAGCAAAATGCAGACGCCTTCCCGCATTAGTGCGGTCAAAACGACGAACCATAAAACAATGGTAATTGCTGGCAAATTTATGCGCCTGAGCAGGTGCAACATTCAGTCCACAGCCAACAGCAAGTGCATTAACGACCATTTCCCATCCACCAACATCATACTCATCTTTTACACTGGGAAATTTAGCGATGTAGAGATGCCCAGCTTCATCAACAACACTGGTTTTCGGACGTGCCCCCCCCTAATGATCCCCCCGGAGCGATTAGCATTCTTAACCATTTTTGCCCCATTAGCTCTTTATTATCAGGATCTTCTTCAATTGCCCGGCTAGCCCTTTCCAGACTCGCTATTTCGGTAAATGGTGGGGCTGCAACATCAATGCGATTATCAAGAAACTCTCCAGCGTCTTCACGTTTGTATCGAAGAGCCCCAACCCGATAAAGATCATGAACACCTAGTAGATAATCAGACTCATAAAGGTGGGAGTCTTTATCACATAACCCGTCTCGAATATCCCTCTCAAAACGACGCTTCATTAGCATACGCCCCCAACGATCCGGGCAGGAATCACTAAATGCACCAAATTTATCCTTTGGAGGAATTGGGTACTGTGCTCCCTCATACAACATTATTTCAGGATCTAACTGAATGAAATTAAGTGAAGGATCTGCAAGCGCCTTTTTATCGTACTCAAACTCAAATATCTCACGCGTCCGAGTGCGGCGACTGTGTAAATAACCAATCCGCTCCGGACCATCCAGGCCTTCCCAATCCGCATACACTCCGATTAATGCCATAATTAATTTCCTTTTAACGGTTTTTTTATCGGTTTTAATAGTGCTGCAAGAGAGGTTGATGTTTCTCCTGTAATAGATGGCGTCGAGCCTTCTGCCAGTGCTGTTAAATCCGTGGTGAGATGACCTTCTTTCTCGTGCCTCATCTGCAATGAGGCTGTCTGAGAACCTTCTTCATTCTTACTTGATGCACGAGAAAGCCCTCTTTTTTTAATCAAACGGGAATCCTGGAGCTGACGCCCTAAGTCGTCTTCAGCTGCAAGCTTATTTAAATCCGTTTCCAGGCCCAAAACCTGCATCACAGACAAATATGCCCCTATCGTGACCCCTGCACTTCCTGACTCCAGAGAGCGCAATGTTATTGGCGACATCCCAGCACGTTCAGCAACTTGCTTTGCGGTAAGCCTGCGTCGTAAACGAGCAAGTTTCAGCCGCTCACCAAATTCACTAAGCATCTGATTCGTATAAGGGAGTAACGGTGCTGTTTTTTTACCCATAGTGATAATATTTTATCTTTTTATGGCTATGATAGCCATAATATTAGCATTTATTGGATTGAACGCACCTGCAAAGCGTTCAAGATTACGAAAGTGATGATATTTTATCTTTTTATATATAAAAACAATAAAATAACAGCACATTCATATATAACATATTGTTTTTATTATCATACAAGTGAGACGATCGCTGTATTGATGCTTTTGTCGTGTTTTACGCGTAAAAAACATGACACGAACTACCAGCGGCGAGGCTGGGGGCCAGGTATGGGTACTGCGAACTTTTTATAAAAGGAATAGCAAGAGATTTATGGAGGGAACGTCTATTTCTGCGGTTTTTATCGCTTAAAAGCAAAACGCCGACCACTGGTCGGCGTTTTTACGTCTCGTTGAATAACGAATTATTCAGCTACTACGTTTACGATCACTTTCGCGAATACTTCGCTGTGAACCTGGAAGCTCACTTCGTGTTCGCCAGTGGTACGCAGAACGCCGTTCGGCAGACGAACTTCGCTCTTAGCCACTTCAACGCCAGCTGCAGTTACAGCGTCAGCGATGTCGCGAGTACCGATGGAACCGAACAGTTTACCTTCGTCGCCAGCTTTAGACGCGATGGTAACAGTTTCCAGTGCATTGATTTTCTCAGCGCGAGCATTAGCTGCTGCCAGAACTTCAGCCAGTTTAGCTTCCAGTTCAGCGCGACGTGCTTCGAAGAATTCAATGTTTTTCTTGGTAGCTGGAACAGCTTTACCCTGCGGTACCAGGAAGTTACGAGCATAGCCCGCTTTAACGTTTACCTGATCACCCAGGCTACCCAGGTTTGCTACTTTATCAAGCAGAATAACTTGCATTACCTTATCCTCTCAAAGTCGTATTAATGGACCGTGACCGATTACTGATGGCGATCAGTGTACGGCAGCAGGGACAGGTAGCGAGCGCGTTTGATAGCGCGAGCCAGCTGACGCTGGTATTTTGCACGGGTACCGGTGATACGGCTTGGGACAATCTTACCGCTTTCGGTGATGTAGTTTTTCAGCGTAGCGATATCTTTATAGTCGATCTCTTGAACGCCTTCCGCGGTGAAACGGCAGAACTTGCGACGACGGAAATAACGTGCCATATGGCTAGTCTCCAGAATCTATCAATTCAATCTGCTCGGCATGCAAAACCATTTTGCTCAGTCCGTTCTTTGCCTTATGGCATGAAATGAACCCCTGAACGGTTATGCGACTGCCGACCGTTATACTGTGAGTAATGGCCTGGTTTTCGTGTCCGCTAACAATAACGGGCATTTGGCACCACGCCTGCCGGTGAAAGCCGGCTTCCTCCTGCACAGAACGATGCTCAAGCACGAACTGGCAGTGAGGAATTCCTGATGGACTGACCTTTCGAAGGGGAGTCCTGCACACGGTGCCGGACAACACCAGACGGTTGGTCATCAGAAATTACTCTTCAGAATCCCCAGCTTCAGCATCATCAGCGGTTTCGTTTGCGAAATCATCGCGACGCTCACGGCGCTCGTCTTTCGCTTTAACCATCGGAGATGCTTCGGTAACAGCGTGCTTGGTACGCATAACCATGCTGCGGATAACGGCATCGTTGAAGCGGAAGGTAGTTTCCAGCTCATCGATCACTTCCTGCGGAGCTTCAACGTTCATCAGAACGTAGTGTGCTTTGTGCAGTTTGTTGATCGGGTAAGCCAGCTGACGGCGGCCCCAGTCTTCCAGACGGTGGATCTTGCCTTCTGCACCAGTGATGGCAGCAGTGTAGCGCTCGATCATGCCCGGAACCTGTTCGCTCTGGTCAGGATGGACCATAAAAACGATTTCGTAATGACGCATCGAATTGCTCCTTACGGATTATTCAGCCTCCTGTCTGGGTCAGCCGAATCCCGGGGAGGCAAGGAACGTGTTAAAGGTCGGCTGAAAAATGACGCGTTATAGTACTGACATACCCCGCAAAACTCAAGGGCAGAGCCGAAATAAATCTCCCCTTTCGCAAATAACCTCTAAACCGCTGATTTGGAGTTCATCACACTTCGTCATGGTGTTTTTTTGAACAACTGCATCAGAAATGGTCACCATCAACTTCTTTATCATTGATTAAAATTAAATCAGAAGATCACCACAAGAGGAGAGCACACAAAGTCAGCCGTCGAGGAGGTATCTATGTTCAGTCGCGTTTTAGCCCTTCTGGCTGTGCTTTTGCTAAGTGCAAATACATGGGCAGCCATTGAAATTAATAACCACCAGGCCAGAAATATGGACGATGTGCAAAGCTTAGGCGTGATTTATATCAATCATAACTTCGCCACTGAGAGTGAAGCACGTCAGGCATTAAATGAAGAGACAGATGCGCAAGGCGCAACGTACTACCATGTGATTCTGATGCGGGAACCGGGGAGTAACGGCAATATGCACGTCAGCGCGGATATTTATCGCTAGCACCAGGTATAACCAACGAAACATTGCCATAGTTTGCTTTGCCCCCTTCGCAGGGGGCTTTTTTTGAAAAACGGCTGCGGAATTAGACCAGTTATCTCCCGAAGAAGGAAATTTCCGCAGCGCGTGTTTTACTTCTGCCCGTAATAAGCGTTGGGACCGTGCTTACGCATGAAGTGTTTATTCATCAGGAAGCTGTCGATGTGATTCAGTTGTGGGTTAATACTACGCGCAATCCACGCCATTTTCGCCACTTCTTCCATCACCACCGCGTTATGCACCGCGTCGTGGGCATCTTTCCCCCAGGCGAACGGTCCGTGCTGATACACCACAATTCCCGGCGTATGCAGCGGCTCGGCGTCACCCAGCGTTTCGATAATTACTTTGCCGGTATTCAGTTCGTACTCACCCTGCACCTCTTCTTCGCTTAATCCGCGCGTGCACGGGATGTCGCCAAAGAAGTAATCGGCGTGCGTGGTGCCTAACGCCGGGATCGCCAGCCCCGCCTGCGCCCATGCGGTGGCATGAGTGGAGTGGGTATGGACAATACCACCAAGCGACGGATAACGACGGTAGAGTTCAAGATGCGTCGCGGTGTCAGAAGACGGGCGATACTCCCCTTCCACTACCTTGCCGCTCATATCGACCACCACCATATCGTCTGCTTTCATGGTTTCGTAGGCGACGCCGCTGGGCTTGATCACCACCAGCCCGCGTTCGCGGTCGATGGCGCTGACGTTGCCCCAGGTAAAGGTCACCAGCCCGTAGCGCGGCAGATCCATGTTGGCTTCAAATACCTGCTGTTTCAGCTTTTGCATTATGCCGCCTCCACCATGCCAGCTTTGGCCATGCGCGCTTTCACCCAATCACGCGCTTTCGCCACTTCCGCCGCCGGGTCTTCCGCCGTTTCGCTCCACATCTCAATCAGGTACGGCCCGCAATAGCCACTCTGTTTGAGCGTTTCGAAGCAACGTTCAAAATCCACTACGCCTTCGCCAAACGGCACGTTTTTGAAGACGCCTGGTTTGGTGTCTTTCACATGCACCGCGACGATATGCCCGATTCCGGCCTGCAATTCCATCTGCACGTCGTTGTCCCACGCCGACAGGTTGCCGATATCCGGGTAGAGCTGGAACCATGGGTTGTTGAGATAGTGCGCGTAACCCAACGCCTTACTGATGGAGTTCATCAACGGGTAATCCATGATCTCCATCGCCAGCGTCACCTGCGCGCGGCTTGCCATCTCAACGCTCTCTTTCAGGCCGTCACGGAAACGACGACGCGTTTCGTTATTGGCTTCCTGATAGTAAACGTCATAGCCCGCCAGTTGGATCACGCGAATGCCGACGTCCTGGGCGAACTGGATAGCTTTGCGCATAATCTCCAGCCCCTGCGCCCGTACCGCGTCATCTTCGCTGCCCAGCGGGAAACGACGATGAGCAGAAAGGCACATGGACGGCACGCGCACGCCAGTTTCAACAATCGCATTCACCAGCGCCAGACGCTGCTCGCGGCTCCAGTCGAGGCGCGACAGGCGATCGTCAGTTTCATCTACCGACATCTCGACAAAATCGAAGCCTAACGTTTTTGCCAGTTGCAGCCGTTCCAGCCAGCACTCCCCGGCGGGGAGCGCTTTTTCATAGATGCCAAGCGGAATTTGTTTGGACAACATATCCGCTCCTTAGCCCCACAGTTCGGCGATGGAACGTTTGAACTGACGCGCGGCTTCAACCGGAGAAGCGGCATCACGGATGCTGCGACCAGCGATAAACACATGAATCGGAATGCCTTTGAACAGCGGCAGATCTTCCAGCGCCAGGCCACCAGTAACGGTGACTTTGAAGCCCATATCGGAAAGACGTTTGATCGCGGTAATGTCAGCTTCGCCCCACGCCACGCCTGCGGCCTGTGCGTCACGGCTGCGGTGATAAACCACCTGCTGAATGCCTGCATCGCGCCACTGTTGCGCCTGTTCCCAGGTCCAGTAACCGGTCAGTTCGATCTGCACGTCGCCGTTAAACTCTTTTGCCACGTCCAGCGCACCTTTGGCGGTGTTGATATCCGCACAGCAAATCACGGTCACCCAGTCAGCGTTAGCTTCGAAGCACATACGAGAAAGGATTTTGCCCGCATCGGCAATTTTGGCGTCTGCCAGTACGATTTTGTGCGGGTAAAGCGCTTTCAGGTCACGAACCGCACGCACGCCTTCGCCCACGCACAGAATGGTGCCCACTTCGATAATGTCGACTTCTTCGGCAATCAGGCGAGTGGTTTCGTAGGCGCTATCCATAGTCTGGTTGTCCAGCGCGACTTGCAACATTGGTAATGACATCTTCAATTCCTTCTTAAGCTGCCGCGTTGGTGCGGTCAATTAAATCCAGTACTTCCTGCTCGGTACGGCAGGCGCGTAAACGGTCGAAATTCTCTTCATCTTCAAACAGGTTAACGATCTGCATGATGCCCACTTCCTGGTGAGTGTTGGCATCGACCGCCGCCATGGTGATGAGGATATCCACCGGATCGTTATCTTCGTGGTTGAACTCCAGCGGCTTTTTCAGCGTTACCAGAGAGAAACCGGTTTTCTTAACGCCCTCTTCCGGACGCCCGTGCGGCATCGCCAGTCCCGGTGCGATAACGAAATAAGGACCAAACTGTTCAACGCCATCCAGAATCGCCTGGTAGTAACGCGGCTCTACCACATCTGCCGCTACCAGCAGGTCAACACCGATTTTCACCGCTTCCTGCCAGGTATTTGCTTCGGCCTGCAGGCGGATAGATTTATTTTCCGCCAGCGAATCACGTAATTTCATGGCGCGTCCTTACTTCACATCCTGCGGGAAATGCGCTTTGATCACTTCCAGCAGTTTCGGGCCAAAGTCAGCAGGAGAGAGCATGTTGCGCACGCCAACCACATATTTGTTGCCGGTCACGGTGATTTCGCCCGCAATGTGCGTAGAAGCGATGATGATATCCGCGCCGCTCAACTCGCTTTTGTATTCGCCAACCGCGCAGCTATTTACCGTGTGGTCAATGTTTGATTGGGTTAAAAACTGGTCCACTTTCATCTTCATGATCATGGAACTGCCTTGTCCGTTGCCACACACAGCCAGAATACGTACGGTCATAATCAAAACTCCTTATTAAGCAGACTGTTCTGCCAGTTGTTTTTCTGCATCTTCTTCTGCACGCAGTGCGCGGCCAGCGAAGAACATATAAGCCAGTGCAATGACAATGATGACGGCCATAAAGGCGATACCGATGGAGAAGAAGCCCTGCATCATCGGCGGTGCCAGAATCGACCAGTCCGCCATGCCCATCCAGGCGCTCATACCGGTGAGTTTCACCGCCCAGACGCAACCAAAGATTTCGATCATCCCCATCACCAGGCAAATCTTCAGCGCCGCGCGCCAGCCGCCGAAGTGGTTAGCGAACACGCCGATAGTGGCGTTGGAGAAGAACATCGGGATAAAGCCTGGAATAATCAGGATTGAAGAGCCACAGGCGACCAGGATGCCAACCGCAATCAGTTGCCCGATGGTGCCCCACATAAAACCCCAGACCACGGCGTTCGGCGCGAAGCTATAAATAGCCGCACAGTCAATCGCCAGAACCGCACCCGGGATCAGGCGCTGGGAGATACCGTTGAATGCTTCAGAGAGCTCCGCCACAAACATGCGCACGCCCTGAGTGATGATGAAAATCGCCACCGCAAAGGAGAAACCGGTTTGCAGGATGTACACCGTCCAGTTCACTTTGCCTGCCATCGCCTGCACGGTGTCGATACCAAAGGAGAGCAGAATGGCACCAAAGAAGATAGTCATGACAATCGCCGTGGAGACGATGTTGTCGTGGAAAATATTCAGCCAGCCTGGCAGTTTGAGGTCTTCAACGCTTTCCTCTTTTTTGCCGAGGAACGGCGCAACTTTATAGGCAATCCATGATGCAAACTGTTGCTGGTGACCAATGGAGAAACCACAGCCGTCGGTCACTTCCTGTGTCGGCTTGTACATCATGTTGGAGGTAATGCCCCAGTAGAGCGAAACCAGAATCGCGGTGCAGATAATGGTCGTCCACATGGAGTAGCCGAAGATAAACAGCGTAACGGCAATCAGCCCCGCCTGCTGGAACATGATGTGACCAGTCAGCATGATGGTACGAATACCGGTAATGCGACGCAGCAGCACGTAACAGATGTTCAGCGCCAGCGCTAACAACACCGCGTAACCCACCCAGCTATAGGCATCGCCCATGCGTTCAATGGTTGCCATCATCGACGCGTAAGTATCGGAAATTGCGCCGTTAATGCCGTAGACTTCGGACATTTTCGCCACCACCGGTTTGAAGGTGCTGGTCAGGATGCCGGACCCTGCCTGCAACAACATGAAACCAATTATGGTTTTAATCGTACCTTTAATAATAACGCTGACACTTTTGCGCAGTAGGATGTAACCCAGACAGGTCACAATACCCAGCAACAACGGGGCATTGGTCATGACCTGGTTAAAAAACACGGTAAAGATGTTGTAGAGGATCTCCATAACGATCTCCTGAAGAAGAGGTAACCGGGTATTTCGTACACCCGGAATGTTGTGCTCTCACTCTAATTTTCAAAAGTAATCACAACAAGATTATTTATGATTAAATGTGACGTCGCACGCAAATAATTCCATATAAACAGAATGGGATTCACATAATGAAATATTTATTCATTTAAATTCATTTAGTTAATTGCATTACACATTCAATTTAATCTTTCCACACTCAAAATCCACAATAACTCTCCTGCTAAAAAGTCAAAAAATGGTCATTGCCTTCCTGAAAAAATAGTGTCAGGATTAATCAAAACCAATCACATATTGATTCGAATTGAACTATCACGAAGGTAAATGGCGATGAGTAAAGTGAAAAGTATCACCCGTGAGTCCTGGATCCTGAGCACTTTCCCGGAGTGGGGTAGCTGGCTGAATGAAGAAATTGAGCAAGAGCAGGTCGCACCTGGCACTTTCGCAATGTGGTGGCTCGGCTGTACCGGGATCTGGTTGAAATCAGAAGGCGGTGCCAACGTTTGTGTTGATTTTTGGTGCGGTACTGGCAAACAAAGCCACGGTAACCCGTTAATGAAACAGGGTCACCAGATGCAGCGCATGGCTGGCGTGAAAAAACTGCAGCCAAACCTGCGCACCACCCCGTTTGTTCTTGATCCGTTTGCGATTCGCCAGATCGACGCGGTACTGGCGACTCACGATCACAACGATCATATCGACGTTAACGTCGCTGCTGCCGTGATGCAGAACTGTGCTGATGACGTACCGTTCATTGGACCGAAAACCTGCGTTGATTTGTGGATTGGCTGGGGCGTACCGAAAGAGCGTTGCATCGTCGTTAAACCGGGCGACGTAGTGAAGGTAAAAGACATTGAAATTCATGCACTTGACGCTTTCGACCGCACGGCACTGATCACCCTGCCTGCCGATCAAAAAGCAGCTGGCGTACTGCCGGACGGCATGGACGATCGCGCGGTGAACTATCTGTTCAAAACCCCAGGCGGTACCCTGTATCACAGCGGCGATTCCCACTACTCTAACTACTATGCAAAACATGGTAATGAGCATCAGATCGACGTGGCTTTAGGTTCATACGGCGAAAACCCACGCGGTATTACCGACAAAATGACCAGTGCTGATATCTTGCGTATGGGCGAAGCGCTGAATGCGAAAGTAGTGATCCCGTTCCACCACGATATCTGGTCAAACTTCCAGGCCGATCCGCAAGAGATCCGCGTGCTGTGGGAGATGAAAAAAGATCGCCTGAAGTATGGCTTCAAGCCGTTTATCTGGCAGGTCGGCGGCAAATTTACCTGGCCGCTGGATAAAGACAACTTCGAGTACCACTATCCGCGTGGTTTCGATGATTGCTTCACTATTGAACCAGATCTGCCGTTCAAGTCGTTCCTGTAATCTGTCGCTTGTACCGGATAGCGTGGAGATGCTCGCGCTATCCGGCATAGTATTTCCTGGCTATTTCAAATATCATCTAAAAAAATCAAATTTTATCGGAATAGCTCATGACTGAAGCACAAAGACATCAAATCCTCCTGGAAATGCTCGCACAATTGGGCTTTGTGACCGTTGAGAAAGTCGTTGAGCGTCTGGGAATTTCGCCCGCCACTGCACGACGCGATATCAATAAACTTGACGAAAGCGGCAAACTGAAAAAAGTGCGCAATGGCGCAGAAGCTATTACCCAACAGCGCCCGCGCTGGACGCCGATGAATCTGCATCAAGCGCAGAATCACGATGAAAAAGTACGTATTGCTAAAGCGGCCTCGCAGCTGGTTAATCCGGGCGAAAGCGTAGTCATCAACTGCGGCTCCACCGCGTTTCTGCTTGGGCGGGAAATGTGTGGCAAGCCAGTGCAAATCATCACTAATTATCTACCGCTGGCAAATTACCTGATCGATCAGGAGCATGACAGCGTGATCATTATGGGCGGACAGTACAACAAAAGTCAGTCCATCACTTTAAGCCCGCAAGGCAGCGAAAACAGTCTCTATGCCGGGCACTGGATGTTTACCAGCGGCAAAGGACTGACAGCAGAAGGGTTGTATAAAACCGATATGCTGACGGCAATGGCAGAGCAGAAGATGCTGAGCGTGGTAGGGAAACTGGTGGTACTGGTTGATAGCAGTAAGATTGGCGAACGCGCGGGAATGCTTTTTAGCCGTGCCGATCAAATCGATATGCTGATCACCGGCAAAAATGCTAACCCGGAAATCCTGCAACAGCTGGAAGCGCAAGGGGTCAGCATTCTGCGTGTTTAAAGATGCTGGAGGAAAAATGTCACGGCAGCATCTAACGCCTCAGGCGTAATGCGGTGACGCACGCCTGGCTGCCATGAACAGGTTAGCAGTTTATCCCGCCCCGTCTCGCTTAAGGCCTGCTGCAAACGTAGTGATTCGTCGGCAGGCACGACGTCATCGTCAAGGCCATGCCACAGCAGTAGAGGTCTGTCACCAAGTTGTTCCAGGTGGTTTGTCGCTTCCCACTCTGCCAGCGGCGCGACAATGTTATTGAATTCATTCTGCTGTGCTGCCGTTTCAGGTATCAGCGGTGGAAACAGTGAACGGGCGAGCGATGTAAAATAGCCCGATCCCA
Organism: Escherichia sp. E.sYA108; assembly: GCF_011754335.1. Lineage (NCBI taxonomy): Bacteria > Pseudomonadati > Pseudomonadota > Gammaproteobacteria > Enterobacterales > Enterobacteriaceae > Escherichia > Escherichia sp. E.sYA108. The sequence continues at coordinate 4,544,506 of NZ_JAAQVZ010000001.1, forward strand.
TCATGCTGGCGGTACATTTTATCGTGGGGTGGCGAGCGGTAATTCCCAGTGCCGTCATCGCGCCCATCGACGCGCCACCGACTGCCAGACGGTCATCACGCAGCCAGTTTTCTTCGGCTATTGCCGCACGTAAGGTAGTGAATTCCTGCATACTTTGTAGCAAGATTTGCCAGAATTGATTTAACCGCCGCGCTGCGTCGCCACTAAAACGGCTACCGTGATCGGGCGCATCCGGCATGATCACCCGCAAACCAGCCTGCGCCAGCGCAACGGCAAAATAGCTATACACCAGACTGGACGAAGTAAAGCCGTGATAAAAAATCACACACGGTAACGGGGTATCTTTTTGCCCGACAGGATAAGCATGAAGAACGGGAATATCTGCCAGCTCGCGTGATTCTATTTCAATCATCTGTCTCTCCTTTTTGTCTGGTATGACATGAAGAAATCCTTAGCACAAGTTTCTGCTGGCGGTATTAGTTCATAATGTTGAGATGTGGGTTACGCTTTCGTCACGTTTTCATTCGAAAATCGCGTACCAGGTAACAATTCGGGAACATTCCCCCAAAGTTAAATTAATAAGGCACTACACTATGGTTAGCAGGAAACGTAATAGCGTTATTTACCGGTTTGCCAGTTTATTATTGGTGTTGATGTTAAGTGCCTGTAGCGCACTGCAAGGTACGCCACAGCCAGCACCGCCAGTAACGGACCATCCGCAAGAGATTCGCCGCGACCAGACGCAAGGGTTACAGCGAATAGGTAGCGTAAGCACGATGGTTCGGGGTTCTCCGGATGACGCATTAGCAGAAATCAGAGCGAAAGCTGTCGCTGCAAAAGCTGATTATTACGTTGTCGTCATGGTGGACGAAACCATCGTGACAGGACAGTGGTATTCACAAGCCATTTTGTACCGTAAATAAATCAGACAACTTACATAGTCAGCTTTACATTGCTTTGCGTCCCTATGCGTTTACCTGTGCACAATAAATTACCGGCTGGAAGCTCGGGCGTTTATTACCGCGATGGAATGCCCTGCAACATGTGGGGAAACGAAAAATGGAGCTGACGATGAAACAATTACTTGCCTCACCCTCGCTGCAATTAGTGACTTATCCTGCGAGCGCCACGGCACAGTCTGCAGAATTCGCCAGTGCTGACTGCGTGACGGGCCTGAATGAAATAGGTCAGATCTCAGTTAGCAATATTTCAGGGGATCCGCAGGACGTGGAACGTATCGTGGCGTTAAAGGCCGATGAACAAGGTGCGTCATGGTACCGCATTATTACCATGTACGAAGACCAGCAGCCTGATAACTGGCGCGTACAGGCGATACTGTATGCGTGAGTGTCATCTACAGCAAATGAACAATGCCGGATGCGGCGCGAGCGCCTTGTCCGGCCTACAATTTTAAAATATTTCATTTAGTTAATCGAAACCTGCGTCGCATCAGTCGTATACGCTTACAAACACACTCCTCCCGTCGCCCGCAGCAATAAATCATTCTGGATCTGCTCTGACAACCGTACGCCGCCGCGCGTATCTAACATCACCTTACACCACGCCTGCGCCATTGGCGGAGAGGCATATTTCAACATTTGCGCACCGCAGCCCAGCAGGAATAGCTGATGAGTAATCTCTCGCCCCAATTCTTCAGCTGGCTTACGCAGCTGCTGCTGTAAACGACGAACCGCGCGATCAAAATAGCGATCCTGCCCTTTCACTTCCACAAATGCTTCCGACAATAAGTCGTATACGCCCGCTTGCTTATTGAGAACGCGCAGCACATCCAGGCACATAATATTGCCGGAACCTTCCCAAATACTGTTTACCGGCATCTCCCGGTAAAGCCGCGGCAGCTCGCTCTCCTCGCAATAACCAATGCCGCCCAGCACCTCCATCGCTTCGGCCACAAACGGAATGCCACGTTTGCAGATCACAAATTTCGCCGCAGGCGTAAATAAACGCGCCCACAGAGCTTCTTTGGCATCGGCGCGCCGGTCCCACGCTCGCGCAAGACGAAACAGCAACGCCGTTTGCCCTTCAAGCTGAAGTGCCATGCGACTTAAGACATGACGCATAAGAGGCTGTTGGATCAATGGATTACCAAAAACATGGCGTTGATGTGCATGGTAAATCGCCAGCGAAAATGCACGGCGCATCATGGCATGGCTACCCAGGGCGCAATCAAAACGCGTCATCCCACCCATTTTCAGGATCAGACGAATTCCTTCCCCTTCCTGCCCCAACAACCAGCCAATGGCATCCTGAAACTCCACTTCGCAGCTGGCGTTAGAGCGATTACCCAGCTTATCTTTCAGCCGCTCGAGGCGAATCGCGTTGCGTTGCCCGTCAGGCAAAAAGCGCGGCACAAAAAAGCAGGACAAACCGCCCGCGGTCTGTGCCAGCACCAGATGCGCATCGCTTTGCGGCACCGAGAAAAACCATTTATGCCCCACCAGCCGATAAGAACCATCGTCCAGACGCTCTGCGCGGGTGGTGTTGCTCATGACATCGGAACCGCCCTGCTTTTCCGTCATTCCCATGCCGATCAACAAGCCACGTTTTTGCCCACCTGGCAATAAGTGAGAATCGTAGCGATCGCTCAGCAGCGGCGTGGTCCAGTCCTGAAACGGCGCGGGTAACATCTGTAACAACAATGGCGTGGCGGCAAAGGTCATCGTTATCGGACATAACGACCCAGCCTCAACCTGCGCATGTAACATAAAACGCGCCGCGCGCGCCACAAATGCGCCGGAGCGAGCGTCTTCTTCCCAGGCAAGATTGTGCACCCGATTGGTACATAGCGCCTGCATCAGCAGGTGCCAGGCGGGGTGAAAACGCACATCGTCCAGACGGCGTCCTTGCGCATCGTAGCGCAATAATTCAGGCGGATTCACATTCGCCAGCCGCCCCAGTTCAAGGGATTCAGCCGTTCCTAACTGCTGACCAATACTGGCGAGAAAATCGCTATCCCAGCTAGCACCTTCACGCGTTACCGCTTCGCAAAGCGCGCCATCAGACAGGTATAAGTTGCTGTTATTTAATGGTATAGGTTGATTAAAAACGGTGTGAGTTTGCCAGTGCACTGTGTCTCCCTCCATCAATGGCAGTCACCATTAGTATGGTCACTGCCATGGATTCATGACAGAAAGAGATTGCTAAAACATTCTTATCCAGCAATGTAATGCGGAACGAAACGTGAGGTGTCTTTGGTGATCAACGTGTTATCTTCACGGATCCCCATTCCGCACGCTTCATCATCGACAATCCAGCTACCGATGAGTGTGTAGCTATCGCCAAATCGCGGCAGAGGTTGAAACGCCTGGTAGATCATCGGTTCATCGGCGTAATCACCATCAGCGTGGTCAACAACGTTATTCTGACCGTCGAAAATGGTGACGTTTCCGCCTTCGCGCGAGTAAATCGGTTTACGCACATAGCTTTCGCCAGCGGCAATCTGCGGTTTTTCACCATCGAACCAGGATGCAAGAAGGTTAGGATGACCAGGGAAGAAGCGCCAAAGCAGCGGCATTAGCCCTTTATTACTCAAGATACTTTTCCATAACGGCTCCACCCATTGCTCACGACGCTTGCGCAGCAGCGGGCCGTTATCGTCACGCATCATCCACTCCAGCGGATACAGCTTAAATGCACGCTGGATGACATTATCATCAAGATCGGTCAGTACGCCGCCGACGCCCAAACCGAGATCTTCAATGTAGATAAACCGAGACTCCTGCCCTGCCTGCTCGGCGCAGTCCTGCAAGTACAGCACGGTACTCCTGTCTTCGTCGGTATCCTGACAGCAGCAAAAATAAAACGGTTCCCGACTGTAAAGCTCGCTAAAGCGTGAAATCAGGCGCTCCTGAATGGCATTGTACTGATCGGCATCGCGCGGAATAATGCCGCTGCACCGGGCATCTTCCAGCCACAACCACTGGAAATAAGCCGACTCGTACAATGAAGTTGGCGTATCGGCGTTGTACTCCAGCAACTTAACCGGTGCATTACCACACCAGGCAAAATCCATACGGCCATACAACGAAGGATCGCGTGCGCGCCAGCTTTCGGCGATCACATCCCAGTACAACGGCGGGATCGCCAGTTGCGTCAGGATCTCTTCATCTTTAACCGCACGATCCACCACCTCCAGGCACATCTGATGCAGTTCCGCAGTCGGTTTTTCGATCTGCTCTTCAATCTGGCGCAAAGTAAAGCGATAAGCCCGACTCTCATCCCAATAGATTTCATTGTCGATGATATGAAAGTCAAATCCGTTATCGGCGGCAATCCGGTCCAGATCCCGCCGCACAGGAACGTTGTGTCTCAGCATGATTAGCCTCCCCAATGCCCACGGGCGCTGGAAGAACGACCATAGCCGCCGCGAGAAACGGTTGACGCTTTTTTGGTGGTAAAGCCGCCCGAAGAATAAGACTCTTTTTTGCCAGAACCGGAGCGCCAGGAGTAATCACCGGAAGTGTTGCGCCAGACGGGGCGCGAAGCAAAAGAGGAACCGCCGCTGTTATAAACAAACTGCTCATCGCGATCTTTACGAATAACCCGGCTTAACAAAAATCCAGAAACAACCGGGATCCAACTCTGTTCAACGTTGTCGTAGTAACAATTTTCATACTTAGACTGACAATTCTGCTGAGTCATATTCTTCGGAACATCGGCATAAAACGCCGCTTTGGCGTTGTTCCAGCCATGAGCACAGATATCTGAATTATTACCGCCATCAATACAATCCTGCACAGTCGAGTAAAACGTTCCGTCGCCGTCGTTATCGACATCGCCACTATCGCCACAACCTTTCAATACGAAAAAAGCGGCACCGCCCATTAGTGCCAACGTTAAGTATTTTTGTGCGTAGCGATTGCGGCGCGGCTCAAAAGGATTATGCGGTCTACCAATGCGACTGATTGCCCCATGTCCGATATTTTTGTTATTTCTGGATTTGCGTTTTCTGGCCATGATCGTCCATTACCATGTCATACAAGCTGCGTTAAAAATACCGCCAGCCAGCGCGGCGGTTCCCATAAACATTCCTGCTGCGGTATTGTGATTAATAATTTTTTCGCTTAATGCGGGCATATAAAGCCTGACGCCAGCAAAAACGAGTAATTGAATCACCAGAGCAATCCCGCCCCATGCGAAATAGTCTGGAATACTCACCGCATTGATTGCCGCACTGGATAAGGGGATCACGTACCCCAACAATGTTCCGCTGAACGCCAGTGCCGCCGCGGTGTTATTGTTTTTGATTAACTGCCATTCGTTGTGCGGTGTAATTTTGGAGTAGATAAACAGGAAAATAATCACCATCGCCACGCCAATAAAAAAATAGGCACTAAAGGCAAGAAGTGAATCCAGTATATGCATTGTAAACGTCCTTGTAATTAACCAATAATATGAAGTGATGTCAGCGGGATATCGACACCCAGCGCGCGCGAAAATAACCACTCCGGCTCGCCGAGATCGTTAAAAGATTCCTCACCATTTAACAGCAAATATTCGTAAGTATCTCCGGTCACCTGCCGTTGGTAGCCCATGCTAAAATTATGCACTTCCCATTTGGCATGGTTTTGATTTTCTACTTTTTCCAGCATGTAGACGGGTTCGATATTTCCCGGTTCTTCGCTGTTAAAAAATCGCTGCCAGCGTTTTTCCTGCCAGTTTAAGGTCATTGCCCCCATCACTTTGGCGTTGATCGCCTCGCGCCAGTGACTCTCTTTACTGATACCGTAGCTCTCTTCATAGACAAAGAGCTTGATATCATCAATGTCATCAATATCTTCGCCGCCAGTGGTATTGATTTGCAGGAACTCATCGCCCGAAGTGTAGTAACGGAAAATCTGGCTACCCCCGCCCAGATCGATGCAACTGACGGCGGCCACGGTATATTCCTCACCCGGCAGCGCAATCAGCAATGCATCTTCCAGCAAACGAAACGCTAACGTATCGAGCGTAAAACCACTATTGAGATGCAGACCCAACGGACCGCGAGCGATAGCAGGCTTATTATCCTTGCCAAACAGACGCTGGAAAAAACCAGACATATTTTATCCTTAAAATAGTTGCCAGCCTTGCAGTGAGGCTGGCAAAAAATTACTCGCCCTGTTGGCGTTGCAGTCTTGCTAATACATCCTGGGCGCTACTTTTATTGCTACCGCCAATTCCGGCTTCCGCCAGCTTTTCATCGAGATCGCGACCGTCTGCGACTTTTTCCAACTGTGCGGCAGCATCCAGGCGAGCCTGACGTTCGGCCTGACGCGTTTGCAGGCGTTTTAAGGATTCTGCCGCTGTCGAAACGCTGGAAGATGCGCCAACAGTAGAGGTCGTTACAGCCTGTTGTGCACGCTGCATGGCTTCAGTGGCTTTAACGACTTCCATTTGCTGCTCAAACTGAGCGATACGCTGCGCTGTCGCTGTAACTGCTTTTTCCACGCCATCACGAGAGACTTCCAGATTCGACAACACTTGCTCTTCAGCGGTAATGAGATTCTCAAGGCGCGCGATTTCTTCAGCAACTTCGTTAATCAACGACGGATTCACGTTCTTGCTTAACGCTTCCAGCGCACGAGCTTCCAGACTGGCTTTGCGCTCACGTAAATCTTTCAGCTTATCGTGACTTAATTTCACTCGCGCCAGCAGATCAACGCGAGATTTTCCGGCTTTATCGAGTTCAGCTTTAGCGTCACGAATATGCTGTTCCAGCATGCGCACGCCCTGGGTTTCTTCAATGGACTCTTCCGCCTGGGAGATAAACGATTTCCCCAGCGTAAATAAACTTTTTAAAATTCCCATAAATACCCGTCCTTGTAATTAGTGTGAATATTCTTCTGTAATTTCAGCCAGATCCAATGCGTTATCTACCAGCGAGGTTATCTCAAGCAGGATATCTTCAAGAGAAGATTTAAGCGATAATGCACCGAAAACAATGTAATACTCTTCCTGTTGCACGCTGGAGATCCCTACCGATGACAATGGCATCAGCTTCTGATTTCTTAATAAGAAGGTATTAAATTCATCTGGATTGCTGATACTACTTACCGGACAAATAAAGGTTTCGATGATCATTTGGCGGGAAGTAAAAAGAATATTGATTTGCAAATCGCCATAATCATTCATTTTAATAATTAATACGCTTTCGCTATTTGTTACATCAATATTTTGTTCAGGTACAGTTTGCAGCGCCGTCGCCAGCGCCAACGGATTCCATGTCATATATTATTCCATATAAATTAAGTTTAAATATTAATAAAATGAATATTTGCAGTACGTAATTATCTTACCAGCTATAGACAAAAAAAGACCATCCAAATCTGGATGGCTTTTCATAATTCCGAGAAATTAGCTACGCTGGCGTACCGCTTCAAATAAGCAAATGCCTGTCGCCACAGAAACGTTCAGCGAAGAAACACTTCCTGCCATTGGGATGCTGATCAACTCATCGCAATGTTCACGGGTCAGGCGACGCATACCTTCACCTTCCGCGCCCATCACCAGTGCCAGCCGTCCGGTCATTTTGCTCTGATAAAGTGTATGATCCGCCTCACCTGCCGTACCGACGATCCAGATATTCTCTTCCTGCAACATACGCATGGTGCGCGCCAGGTTAGTCACCCGAATCAGCGGAACGCTTTCTGCCGCGCCGCAGGCCACTTTTTTCGCCGTGGCGTTGAGCTGTGCGGAGCGATCTTTCGGCACAATCACCGCATGAACGCCAGCGGCGTCCGCGCTGCGCAGGCACGCGCCGAGGTTGTGCGGATCGGTTACACCGTCGAGGATCAGCAGGAACGGTTGATCGAGCGAAGCGATCAGATCCGGCAGATCGTTTTCCTGATACTGACGTCCTGGCTTCACACGGGCGATAATGCCCTGATGCACGGCACCGTCGCTTTTCTCGTCGAGATATTGGCGGTTTGCCAGCTGGATAACCACGCCCTGGGACTCAAGGGCGTGAATCAGCGGCAACAGACGTTTATCTTCACGGCCTTTTAAAATAAAGACTTCCTGAAAACGTTCAGGGGCGCGCTCCAGCAGGGCCTGCACTGCGTGGATGCCGTAAATCATTTCGCTCATTAATGTACTCGTTGTTTACGTTTTGCCGGGAGCGCCACGCTTGCCCGGCCTACGGATAATTCACCCTCTTCTGTTTGAAGAGGGTAATGATCACTCTGCCACTTTTTTCTTCGCCGCACGCTTCGCTTTGGTCGCTGCGGCTATTTTCTGCGTTTTCGCCGATGGCTTTTTCGCTTTTCTCGCGTCTTTCTTCGCTGCTTTCGGCTTCGGTTTTTTCTCGCCGCGGAAGGCGCTGTCTGGCTCAAAGTTGACCTTTTTGCCGACCTGACGACGCTTGCCGCCTTTTTTGCCTGCATCGCCTTTTTTCGCTTTCTCGCGCGCCGTTTTACCGACGTTGCGCGGTGCGCGTTCGCTGGAGATCAGGCTAAAGTCGATTTTGCGCTCGTCCATATTAACCGCTTCGACGCGAACTTCCACGCGATCACCCAGGCGATAAGTCTGGCCGCTGGATTCACCCATCAGGCGTTGCCCTACCTGGTCAAAGCGATAGTAGTCATTGTCCAGCGAAGAGACATGGACCAGACCATCAATGAACAAGTCGTCCAGACGGACGAAGAAGCCAAAGCCAGTGACGCTGGAAATTACGCCTTTAAAGACGTTACCTACCTGGTCGAGCATGAAGTCACACTTCAGCCAGTCAGACACATCGCGCGTTGCTTCATCGGCACGACGTTCCGCCATCGAACAGTGCTGACCCAGTTGCAGCATCTCTTCCATCGAATAATGGTAGCCGCCGGTTTCAGTGGTGTTGCCCTGATGCCCCTGCTCTTTCGCCAGCAGATATTTAATGGCGCGGTGCAGCGTCAGGTCAGGATAACGACGAATCGGCGAAGTAAAGTGCGCATAGGACTGCAATGCCAGACCGAAGTGGCCACGGTTTTCCGGATCGTAAATCGCCTGTTTCATCGAGCGCAGCAGCATGGTTTGCAGCATTTCTGCGTCAGGACGATCGGCAACCGACTCTAGCAGCTCCGCGTAGTCACGCGGTTCCGGCTTGTTACCGCCCGGCAATTCCAGCCCCAGCTCCGCCAGCACTGAACGGAAAGAGGTAATTGCTTCGGTGCTCGGCTTGTCGTGAATACGGAACAGTGCCGGTTCTTTCGCTTTCTCAACGAAACGCGCCGCCGAGATATTCGCCAGAATCATGCACTCTTCAATTAACTTGTGGGCGTCGTTACGCTGAGTCTGTTCGATACGTTCAATACGGCGTTCAGCGTTGAAAATGAACTTCGCTTCTTCGCTCTCAAATGAGATCCCGCCGCGTTCTTCACGGGCTTTATCCAGCACTTTATAGAGGTTATGCAACTCTTCGAGATGCTTAACCAGCGGGGCGTACTGCTCGCGCAGATCCTGATCGCCCTGCAGAATATGCCAGACTTTGGTGTAGGTCAGACGCGCGTGAGAGCTCATCACCGCTTCGTAGAATTTGTAGCCAGTCAGGCGGCCTTTCGACGAAACCGTCATCTCGCACACCATACACAGGCGGTCTACCTGCGGGTTGAGCGAACACAGGCCGTTAGAGAGCACTTCTGGCAGCATCGGGATAACCTGCGAAGGGAAGTACACCGACGTACCACGATTACGCGCTTCTCTGTCCAGCGGCGTTGGCGGACGCACATAGTAGCTGACGTCGGCAATCGCGACCCATAAACGCCAGCCGCCGCCGCGTTTTTTCTCACAGTAAACTGCATCGTCAAAGTCACGGGCGTCTTCGCCATCAATGGTGACCAGCGGTAAATCGCGCAGATCGACACGGCCCACTTTTGCTTCTTCCGGCACTTCTTCTTTCAGCCCGGCAACCTGTTGCTCAACAGCCTGCGGCCAGATGTACGGAATTTCATGGGTACGCAGAGCGATATCAACCGCCATGCCGGTGCCCATATTGTCGCCCAGCACTTCGACGATTTTACCCACCGCTTTGGTACGGCGAGTCGGGCGTTGAGTCAGTTCAACCACCACCACAAAGCCCATCCGCGCGCCCATGATCTGATCGGGCGGGATTAAGATATCGAAGCTCAGACGGCTATCGTCAGGAACCACAAAGCCGACGCCCGCTTCGGTGAAGTAGCGACCAACAATCTGGCTGGTTTTTGGCACCAGTACGCGGACAATACGCGCTTCACGACGACCTTTACGGTCAGCGCCCAGCGGCTGAGCCAGCACCTGATCGCCATGAATGCAGGTTTTCATCTGCTCGCTGGAGAGATACAAATCATCTTTACGCCCTTCAACTCGCAGAAAGCCGTAGCCATCACGGTGGCCAATAACGATACCTTTCACCAGGTCGAGGCGTTCCGGCAGCGCATAGCACTGACGGCGAGTGAAGACCAGTTGACCATCGCGCTCCATCGCGCGCAGGCGGCGACGCAGGCCTTCAAGCTGCTCTTCGCCTTCAATGTGCAGTTCTGCCGCCAGCTCATCACGGCTGGCCGGTTTTTCACGTTTGGTTAAATGTTCGAGGATAAATTCCCGACTAGGGATGGGATTCGCGTATTTTTCAGCTTCGCGTTCCTGGAAAGGATCTTGTGACATCTCGGTTCCTCCGTTGTCATCTCTGATGAAGATTTTCGTCACTCCACCAGCAATAATTTATAAAGCGGTTGATTCTCTTCAACCAAATCGGCAAGCGTGTAGTTATCCAGTTCCGTAAGAAAACTTTGCACGGCCTTAGAAAGCGCCTGTTTCAACCGACAGGCAGGTGTAATGTGGCAAAACTCACTGCTGCAATTCACCAGCGATAAGGGCTCCAGCTCGCGCACCACATCACCAATACGTATTGCACTCGCCGGTTTACCCAAGCGAATGCCGCCATTTTTTCCACGAACAGCAGTCACGTAGCCGGCACGACTAAGTTGATTGATTATTTTGACCATATGATTACGGGAGACGCCGTAGACGTCAGTCACTTCAGAAATACTGGTCATCCGCCCTTCTGGCAATGACGCCATGTAGATCAGCGCACGTAATCCGTAATCAGTGAAACTCGTTAACTGCACATCAACCTCAAAAGGGAAATCGGGGAAAAATACATTTATATTGATGATAAACCAGCCACAAGCTGTGTCGCTAATTTATTTCAGTTCGGGGAAGGAAAAAAGCGAGGATTTAACACTGTGTCGGATAGCGTAATGGCTTAACCGACACAGCAATGTATCACACTGTTAGCCCGGCAGGCAAAATATCTGCCAGGCGTACCAGAATTACGCGTCGAACGGGTCGCGCAGAATCATGGTTTCAGTACGATCCGGACCGGTAGAGATGATATCGATCGGCACACCGGTCAGCTCTTCAATGCGCTTGATGTAGTTCAGTGCCGCCTGCGGCAGGCCGCTACGATCTTTCACGCCGAAGGTGGATTCAGACCAGCCCGGCATGGTTTCGTAAATCGGCTCTACACCTTTCCAGTCGTCAGCTGCCAGCGGAGTGGTAGTCACTTCACGACCATCCGGCATACGGTAAGCCACGCAGAGTTTAACCTCTTTCAGGCCATCCAGAACGTCCAGTTTAGTCAGGCAGAAGCCAGACAGAGAGTTCAGCTGTACCGCACGACGAACGGCAACGGTGTCCAGCCAGCCGGTACGACGACGACGACCCGTAGTTGCGCCGAATTCGTTACCCTGCTTGCAGAGGAACTCGCCAGTTTCATCAAACAGTTCGGTCGGGAACGGACCTGCACCCACACGAGTGGAGTAAGCTTTGAGGATACCCAGAACGTAATCAACATAACGCGGGCCCAGGCCGGAACCGGTCGCCACGCCACCAGCAGTGGTGTTGGAAGAAGTTACGTACGGATAAGTGCCGTGGTCGATATCCAGCAGCGTACCCTGCGCACCTTCAAACATGACGAAATCGCCACGCTGACGCGCCTGGTCGAGCAGATCAGAAACGTCAACAACCATAGAAGTCAGGATGTCGGCAACAGCCATCGTATCATCCAGAACTTTCTGGTAATCAACCGCTTCAGCTTTGTAGTAGTTAACCAACTGGAAGTTGTGATATTCCATCACTTCTTTCAGTTTTTCAGCGAAGGTTTCTTTGTCGAAAAGGTCGCCAACACGCAGACCGCGACGTGCCACTTTATCTTCATAAGCAGGCCCGATACCACGACCGGTGGTGCCGATCGCTTTCGCGCCACGCGCTTTCTCACGCGCGTTATCCAGCGCAACGTGATAATCAAGGATCAGCGGACATGCTTCGGACAGCAGCAGACGCTCACGAACGGGGATGCCACGGTCTTCCAGTTCTTTCATCTCTTTCATCAGCGCAGCCGGAGACAGCACAACACCGTTACCGATGATGCTGGTTACATTCTCGCGGAGAATACCTGATGGAATAAGATGGAGAACGGTTTTTTCACCGTTGATTACGAGAGTATGGCCTGCGTTGTGACCGCCCTGGTAGCGTACAACATATTTAGCCCGTTCAGTCAGAAGATCGACGATCTTACCTTTACCTTCGTCACCCCATTGGGTGCCCAGTACGACGACGTTGTTACCCATTTTTCAAAATCACCGTTTGCTTAAAAATGGATTCTACCATCGCTTTTTCAGAGTTACAGCACTTTTTGCACTCAAAAATGACCTCGATCAGTCTGTTTTTTGTTCAGCCAATCGTTTTCCTCAACATGTAGTAGACCACAACGCCCGCAACCACAAGTCCACCGCCAAAACGACGTAAAATATTATCGGGCAAATTGGTCATCGCAGAGATCATCTTCTTCCATGCCTTCGGGTAAAACATCGGCCCTAAACCTTCCAGTACCAAAACCAGGGCAAGCGCCAGCCAGATTGTCGAATTCATTCATTATCCTTATAGAAAAAGAAAACCACCGACATCCCTGAGGATGTGGTGGCTTTATTGACCTGTACCGCAGTCGTTATATTAACGCGTTGCGGAAGTCGGCGTCTTCATGTAGCGGAAGAAATCGCTGTCCGGGCTCATGACCATCACGTCCTGATTGCCAGAGAAGCTGTTCTCATAAGCACGCAGGCTACGGATGAATGCGTAGAAGTCCGGATCTTTACTGAATGCATCAGCAAACAGTTTGGCTGCTTCTGCATCGCCTTCACCACGCATGATGCGGCCCTGACGCTCAGCTTCTGCCAGCGTTCTGGTCACTTCATAGTCGGCAGTTGCACGCAGTTTTTCCGCTTCTTCCTGACCTTGTGAACGGTGACGACGCGCTACCGCTTCACGCTCGGCGCGCATACGGTTGTAGATCGCTTCAGACACTTCGGTCGGCAGGTTGATCTGCTTAATTCGCACATCGACAACTTCAATACCCAGCGCCGCCATACTGTTCGGATTGATGACCGGAACTTTGCCCTTCGTCTCAGCCGTTACGCGCTCTGCCGCTTCGGCAATGGCGTTATCTGCTGCAGGGGTAGTAACTTCATCTTCTGTACCCGCAGAACCGGAGTTCAGCGCGTCACGTACTTCGAGGGTCAGACGACCACGAGAATCGGTGACGATGTCTTTCACGTCCAGGCGACCAATTTCAGAACGCAGACGGTCAGAGAACTTACGTTTCAACAGCACTTCCGCTTGCGAAATGTCGCCACCACCCGTTGCCAGATAGTAACGGCTGAAATCGCTGATGCGCCATTTGATGTAAGAGTCGACGATCAGGTCTTTCTTCTCTTTGGTCACAAAGCGGTCGGCCTGGTTGTCCATGGTCTGAATACGTGCGTCGAGCATTTTCACCGTTTCAATGAACGGTATCTTGAAATGCAGACCCGGCTCATAAACCAGAGGTTTGTTGTCATCGTCACGCAGTACCTTACCAAAACGCAGCGTAATACCGCGCTCACCTTCTTTGACGACAAAGACAGACATGTAAAGCACTACCAGCACGATGATGATAATCGCGATAACTGACTTACGCATCGTTATTCCCCCTGACGCTGGTAGTCGTTACGCTGCGCGTTGGCGCGGCGTTGGTCCATAATATCGCCCTGACTGGTGGACGACGTGTTGCTTGCTCCACTGGTTGTGGAGGAAGAGGCTGGCGGCAGACGCAGCAGATTGCTGGCACCGTTATCGCTCTTCGCCGCAGGGGCGTTACCACCTTTCAGCATCTGGTCTAATGGCAGAACCATCAGGTTGCCACCTTTATCGTTAACCAGCACTTTGCGGGTGTTGCCCAACACTTTTTCCATCGTCTCGATATACAGACGCTCGCGAGTAATTTCCGGCGCGGCTTTATATTCCGGCAGAAGTTTAGCAAAGCGCGCCACTTCACCCTGAGCTTCCAGGATGGTCTGGGCCTTGTACGCACGCGCCTCTTCGAGGATACGTTGCGCCTGACCGTTCGCACGCGGCTGAACTTCGTTGGTATACGCTTCTGCTTCACGAATGTATTGCTGTTCGTTTTCACGCGCGGCAATCGCATCGTCAAACGCCGCTTTTACTTCTTCCGGCGGACGAGCAGCCTGGAAGTTGACGTCCAGCAGAGTGATGCCCATGTCATACGGACGAATCGTCTCTTCCAGTTCGCGCTGAGTATCGCTACGAATCACGGTACGACCTTCCGTCAGAATGCGGTCCATGGTGTATTTACCGATAACCCCGCGCAGGGCGCTGTCGGTAGCCTGACGCAGACTGTCATCCGGGCTGGTCACGCTATACAGATATTTTTCCGGATCGGTGACGCGGTACTGCACGTTCATCTCAACGCGCACTACGTTCTCGTCAGACGTCAGCATCACACCAGAAGCTGCCAGTTCACGCACGGCTTCCACGTTCACCGGTTTGACTTCGTCAATAAACGTCGGTTTCCAGTTCAGACCCGGCTCAACCAGATGGCTGAATTTACCAAAGCGTGTTACCACGCCGCGTTCGGCTTCTTTAATGGTATAGAAACCACTGGCCGCCCAGATAATGACAATCGCTGCCGCTGCGATGGTAACGACGCGACCGCCAAGCTGCGGGCGCGGGCCTTGCGATGAACTGCCACCGCCAGATCCGGTGCCTTTACCGCCGCCCAGACCACCGAGCTTTTTGCTCAGTTTGCGGAAGATATCATCTAAATCAGGTGGCCCTTGATCGCGACCGCCTTTGTTTCCATTTCCCTCAGAGTTGCCGCCAGGTTTGCTGCTTCCCCACGGGTCGCGGTCTTGTCCGTTATTACCGGGCTGATTCCACGCCATGTTTGTGCTCCATATTTGTTATGCGGTGATCCCTGTTGTCTTTCGACGCCAGAGGATATGACTCCACGCTTCAGACGCTACGCCGTTAGATCAGGTAATCGATCAACGCCGGTTCTTGTTTACAGAGGCGACGCCAGTCAACGATCGGCATACGAACTTGCAGACTTACGCTGCCGTCCTCCTCCATCCACTCTTTTTCTATTGCCTGAAGCTGATAAAAACGACTTCTCAGGCGCCCTTCCTGCGGCGGCAGACGCAATGTATGCTGCGCCACCTCGCCGGAAAGACGCTCCGTCAAAGCCTGAAAAAGCTGTGGTATCCCCGCTCCGGTCTGCGCAGAAAGCCAGACACGGATCGGTTTGTTCTCTTCATCTCTGTCAATACGCGGTTCGAAATCGTCCAGCATATCGATCTTGTTCATCACCAGCAGGGTTGGGATCTCGTGAGCATCAATCTCTTCAAGAACCGTATTCACCGCTTCGATGTTTTCTTGTACACGCACATCCGCCGCGTCAATGACGTGCAGCAGCAATGTGGCTTGCCGCGTCTCTTGTAACGTGGCTTTAAATGCCGCCACCAGATCATGCGGCAGGTGGCGAATAAACCCTACGGTATCTGCCAACACGGTTTCACCGACATCCGCAACGTCAATACGCCGCAACGTCGGGTCGAGGGTGGCAAACAACTGGTCTGCCGCGTAGACCCGCGCTTCGGTGATTCGATTGAAAAGAGTAGATTTACCGGCGTTGGTATATCCCACCAGCGAAACAGTAGGAACGTCGGCTTTGATACGCGATTGCCGCCCCTGCTCACGCTGCTTTTCAACTCTTTCCAGGCGCGACTGTATCTGCACGATGCGATTACGCAACAAACGACGGTCGGTTTCGAGCTGGGTTTCACCCGGACCACGCAAACCAATCCCGCCTTTCTGTCTTTCAAGGTGGGTCCAGCCACGCACCAGGCGCGTAGCCAGATGGCGCAACTGCGCCAACTCAACCTGCAACTTACCCTCATGGGTACGCGCACGTTGGGCGAAAATATCTAAAATAAGGCCGGTGCGGTCGATGACACGACACTCGCACAAACGCTCCAGGTTACGCTCCTGCGCCGGGCTCAGGGCATGGTCAAAAAGAACGACCGAAGCTCCCGTCGCTTTTACGGCTTCCGCAATTTCAACTGCTTTACCTTCACCTACAAAATACTTTGGGTGCGGCGCTTTACGGCTACCGGTAATCACCTGCAATGCTTCGACACCGGCGGAAGAGACCAGAGATTCAAACTCCTGGAGGTCTTCCATATCTTTGTCTTGCGTAAAATAGATGTGTACCAGTACCGCCTGCTCACCAGCATCATAACGGTCAAACAAGCGTATAACCCTCTAAATAGATCAGCGGGGAACGCAGGATCGCTGGCTCCCCGTGTAAAAAAACAGCCCGAAACCTTATTCGGTTTCTTCGCTGTCCTGTTGCGCGGAAGTATTCTGCGCGCTGCTACCATGATGATAGTTACTGCTGGTACCGCCACCGGCGTTGTTACTGTGATGAGAAACCGGGCGAGACGGGACAACAGTAGAAATCGCGTGCTTGTAAACCATCTGGCTGACCGTGTTTTTCAACAGGATCACGAACTGATCAAAAGACTCGATTTGTCCTTGCAGCTTAATACCATTCACCAAATAAATAGAAACTGGAACACGTTCCCGACGCAGTGCGTTCAGGAACGGATCTTGTAAAGATTGCCCCTTAGCCATTCTCTCTTTTCCTTATATGCTTATTTGTACTTTGAACCTTTCGATTCTGAAAAAATTGCGCACGATACGTCTCAATTGTACACATTCAGCCTGCGATAGCACCAACAACCTGTAATACTTCGTCACGCGCCTGTTCTGGTTTTTCACTGTCAAGCCAGTGAACCCCTTCCCAACCACGCAGCCAGGTTATCTGCCGCTTCGCCAACTGTCTCGTGGCGCAAACACCTCGATAAACCATTTCATCGTATGAGATTTCGCCTTCAAGGTAAGACCACATCTGGCGATAACCCACGCAACGAATGGAAGGCAAATCCGTATGCAAATCTCCTCGGGCAAAAAGCGCCCGGACTTCTGCTTCAAAACCTGAAGCCAACATCTGATGAAAACGCTGCTCAATTCGTTGATGGAGCAGTTCACGGCTCGCCGGGGCGATGGCGAACTGATGCACCTGATACGGTAGAGCGTCTCCTGACGTTTGCGTCAGTTCCGTTAAAGTTTTACCCGAAATGAAAAAAACTTCCAGTGCCCGGGAAAGCCTTTGTGGATCATTTGGATGAATCCTTGCTGCCGCAACCGGATCGATCTCCTGAAGTTGACGATGCAATGACTCCCAACCTTGCTCTGCCGCCTGTTGCTCAATTCTGGCCCGTACTTCCGGGTCTGCCGACGGTAGCGGCGACAACCCTTCCAGCAATGCCTTGAAATACAACATCGTACCGCCCACTAACAGTGGGATCCGCCCCGCCGCGGTGATATCGGCCATTTCCGCCAGCGCATCGCGGCGAAAATCAGCAGCCGAGTAAGCCTGCGACGGATCGCGAATATTCAGCAATCGGTGCGGCGCGGCGAGTAACTCTTCAGCGTTCGGCTTCGCCGTCCCGATATCCATCCCTTTGTAAATAAGGGCAGAATCAACGCTTATCAACTCTACTGGTAAAATTTTACGCAGCTCAATGGCTAACGCCGTTTTACCGGAGGCCGTCGGCCCCATCAAAAAAATCGCCTTAGGCAGGCTCGCCTTACTGATATCACTCATCTTTCAGGGCTTTTATCGCCGGATGTAAATCAACAGATTGTAACAGACCACCCGGCGGCGTTTTCACAAGTTGCGGACATAACCGTTCCACGTCCGCCAGCAGGGTTATGGCCTGTGCCATTGACCACTGCGCATGTTCGCTCATCAGATTTCGTGCAATCCACTGCGCAATATTGCCAGGTTCGAATACGGACTGCTTCGCCAGGTAGCCTATCAGTTCAGGAATCAAGATTTGTAAATTTTGTTGGCGTAAGGGTAAAGGCACGGCCCTGATGGTCACATGCTGCGCATCGGACTGGAAATCAATACCCAGTTCCGCCAGGGCAGACTGCGCTTTTTCTAATGCCGATTTTTCTTCGCCAGAAACTTTTAGCCGCAACGGAATAAGCAGCGGTTGGGCGCAAACTGGCACTTCACCCGGCGTCAATTGTGCCTGACGCAGCCAACGTTCTGCCACTGGCAAGGATAAAAGTGAAATGTTGCCATCGCGCTCAAGCAACGCACAGTCGGAATGGACGATAGTCAGTACCCGACCAAAACTCTGACTGTTCGCCGCAAGTGCAGGTTCCTGCGGTTCTGGCGCTTTTGGTTTTTGCATCGGAGCGGGCGTTTGCAAAAGCTGGCGATACACTTCACCTTGCTGTTTCTGGTAACCAGGCTGCGCATTCGGCCAGGAGGCAGCCGGACGACTGCCTGAGGCGGGCGCAGGAGAGTAGCGCGGAGCTACCGGCTCACGAACTGCCGGTTCAGCAAAGTGATTGCGCCCAGCCGCCACGCGATTTTCCGGAATGGCACGCGGTGCAGGTTGTGGTTCATCGTCCAGCGGTAGCGGCGTTTCCAGTTGCTGTTGTAGCACGCTCAGCACGCCCTGATAGATAAAGTCATGCACCAGACGCGACTGATGGAAACGCACTTCGTGTTTGGCAGGGTGCACGTTGACGTCCACCTGATGCGGGTCGATCTCCAGATACAACACAAATGCCGGTTGCTGATCGGCCCCCAGTTTGTCTTCGCAGGCCTGGCGGATCGCGTGATTGATCAGGCGATCGCGCATCATGCGACCGTTCACGTAGCAATACTGAATTTCTGCCAGTGCGGGCGTAGTGTGATTTGGATCGGCCACCCAGCCGCGCAGGGTGAGATCGCCGTGTTGCCATTCAATCGCCAGCGCTTGTTCGAGAAAAGCGGTGCCGCAAATCGCGCCTAAGCGCCGTTCTTTTTGCCCGCCTTCCGGCACTGCACGGTACTGACGCACAATTTTACCGTTATGCGACAGGTTGATCGTGACGTCGAAACGCGCCAGCGCAATGCGGCGAATAATTTCATCGATATGGTTAAATTCGGTTTTCTCGGTGCGCAGGAATTTGCGCCGCGCCGGGGTGTTGTAGAACAGATCCAGCACCTCCAGCGTCGTTCCCACCGGATGCGCCGCCGGTTTAACCGTCACGTCCATATCGCGCCCTTCGGCATAGGCCTGCCAGGCTTCCTGTTGTTCTGCGGTGCGTGAAGTGAGCGTCAGGCGGGAAACCGAACTGATACTCGCCAGCGCCTCACCGCGAAAGCCCAGACTGATAATGGCTTCGAGATCGTCCAGAGAGGCGATTTTACTGGTGGCATGACGCGCCAGCGCCAGCGCCAGCTCGTCTTTTTTGATACCGCAGCCGTTATCACGAATGCGAATAAGTTTCGCCCCACCGCGTTCGATATCAATATCGATACGCGTCGCACCTGCATCGAGGCTGTTTTCCACCAGTTCTTTGACTACCGACGCAGGTCGCTCGACCACCTCACCTGCGGCAATCTGGTTCGCCAGTTGTGGCGGTAAGACCTGAATTGGCATCAATCGTCCTTAGTTTGGCAGCGTGCGATCTGGCGTCGTCACCGTACTGGCCGTTTGTGCCGTTGCACCCTGCGGCGCAGATTGCATCGGATGCGCAAGGAAGTAATTGCGCAGGCCTTTGTAAATGGCTTCTGCCAGCTGTTGTTGGTAATCGTCGCTCGCCAGCAAACGTTCTTCGCTGTTGTTACTGATAAAACCGGTTTCGACCAGTACTGACGGAATATCCGGCGAACGCAGAACGCCGAGACTCGCGTGTTCTGGTCGGCGTTTATGTATTTCGCCAATGCGTTGCAACTGATTGATCATACTGGTCGCTACATCATACCCTACCCGCTGGGAATGACCGAACTGTAAATCCAGCACCGCCTGGCTTAAATAGGGGTCAGACTGACTGTTCGCCAGCACATCGCCCGCTCCGCCCAGTAGCTCCGACTGTTTCTCGTGCTGCTCCAGCCAGCTTGCCATTTCGCTGTTGGCGCGACGGTTAGAGAGCACCCATACAGAGGCACCGGTGGCACTACGGTTTGGTGCGGCATCGGCATGAATCGACACAAGGAAATTGGCGTTTTGCTTACGTGCCACATCACTGCGCCCCATCACCGAGATAAAATAATCCCCGTCACGGGTTAAAACGCCCTTAAACATCGGATCGTTATTGAGCAAGGTACGTAATTTACGCGCAATGGCGATGGTGACATTTTTCTCCCGTGTACCACCAGGGCCGATAGCGCCAGGGTCCTGACCGCCGTGTCCGGCATCAATAGCGATGATAATTTTATCGCCTGTGTTAGCCGTCGCGCGCGCTGCCGGACGCGTTACCGTATTACTGCTGATAACACCCGTAGTGCGGTTACTTTCCGTTTTAAACGGATTGCGCGCCGGTTCGCTGACGCGCGGTGCGACAACCGCAGGCGTTTCAACGCGTTTCGCAACCATTGGCGGAGGCGATGGCGGCGCATCGGCGTTAATCGTAAAGACAACAGTGTAATAGCTGCCATTCTGCCGCTTCACCGCTTCGGTTTTACCGTTTTCGGTGAGATCGACCACCAGCCGTAGCGTTTGTGCATCTTTAGGCGTTCCAGAGCGAATCGCCTTCACCAGATTATTGCCGCTAAACAACAACGGCAGCCCCTGAATTACCCCCGTTTGTTTGATATCGAGCGCCACGGTGCGTTTGCTTTGATGGCTAAACGCATAATCAGGATCGCCAATAAAACTCAACGTTATCCGTGCCTGTTGATTACCGTTAGAAACCTGAATATCAGAGAGCGTCGCGGCACCCACCGGCGCGCACAGCAGCAGCAACGTCGCTACCAACCAATTTCTGATGCGATACATCATCCCGCCACCTTTCAAAGGTTAACCGGCTAAACGCGCCAGCAACAATTCACCCGCAGAGGAAACCGCACTCACGCGCGCCTCACGGCCTTGTGCCTGATAATCAATGTGTATTTCGACATCCGGGTCAGGAAGAACACCTGTACCTTGTTGTGGCCACTCCACCAGGCAGATGGCATCGTTGGCAAAATAATCGCGGATCCCCATAAACTCCAGCTCCTCGGGATCGGCAAGGCGGTACAAATCAAAGTGATAAACCAGTAAATTGTCGAGCGTATAGGGTTCGACCAGCGTATAAGTGGGGCTTTTGACATTACCCTGATGACCCAGAGCCTGTAAAAAGCCCCGGCTAAAGGTGGTTTTACCTGCACCTAAATCGCCATACAGATAGATTACGGTTGCGCCATCGCAGGCTTTCGCTACCCGCTCGCCCAGGTCTAATGTTGCCTGCTCATCAGGGAGCGGAATTACTCGATTCATCATGGTTTTTATCAGTCACTTCCGGGTTAACAATACGCTGTAGCGTGGAAAAGAGATCGGTTGCCAGCATCCCGCGCGTTCCAAAACGCGCCGCCAGTACGTCAGCTGCCGCACCGTGCGCGACACAGCCCGCACAGGCTGCATCATAAGGGCTCATTTTTTGCCCAAGCAATGCGCCAATAATACCAGAGAGCACATCGCCCATGCCGCCGCTCGCCATGCCTGCATTTCCGGCATCAATAATGCCTAAAGCGTCAGGATGGGCGGCGACCACGGTTCCGGCACCTTTCAGCACCGCTACGCCGCCATAACGTTGTACCAGACGTTGGGTGCAATGTAAGCGGTCACTTTCAATTTCAGCGACGGAACAGCCTAACAACCGTGCGGCCTCGCCAGGATGCGGCGTGATCACGCGATTGTGACGCTTATCGGGATTGATTGCCAGCAGGTTCAATGCATCGGCATCCCACAACATCGGTTTGCGAAAATTCTCAACTTTTTGCAGGGCTTTTTTCCCCCACTCTTGCTGGCCCAGACCGGGACCAATCACCACCACATCGGCCCATTCCAGGCTTTCGGTAAGAGAGTCCATAGTCAGTTCATGCACCATCAATTCCGGTCGTGCAGTCAGCAGCGGCGCAATGTTCTCACTGCGGGTCAGTACTCGGACTAAACCAGCACCAGCACGCAGCGCCGCTTCCCCCGTCATACGAATAGCCCCCGCCGTGCCGTGATCGCCACCAATAATCACCAGCCGCCCGTGATCGCCTTTATGCGAAGTCGGGCGACGCGGTATCAGCCACTGAGAAAGTTGTTCTGCCGAAAACCGCTGAATTTTCGTCTCCTGACCTGCCAGCCAGCTATCCAGCCCCAGTGAGTCAAAATGCAGTTGTCCGGTAACATCCCGCGCTTTTCCAGTGAGCAAGCCTGGTTTCAGCGCAATAAAAGTGATGGTGTGATCGGCGTTGATTACCGCGCCTGGCGTAGCGCCGGTTTCAGCCAGAAGGCCGGAAGGGATATCAACCGCCACAATCGGCGCAGGGTGAGTATTAGCGTGGTCGATTAACTGGCTAATGGATTCGCGGGGCGCTTGCTGCAAGCCGGTGCCGAGCAGCGCATCAACAATCAGATCTACCGATTCGGGCCAGACAATATTCGAAGCATGGATCTCGCCTCCCGCGTTTAACCATGCTTCGCGTGCCAGCGCGGCCTCTTCCGGCAACGGTTTGTCACTTTCCTGGGCCAGCAGCGTGACATCAATACCGATCGCTTTGGCCAGCCGCGCGACCACGTAGCCATCGCCGCCGTTATTACCATGACCGCACAGCACCAGCCAGTGGCGGGCGTCAGGATAAGCCGAACGACACACCTGGAATGCGGCTTCGCCAGCACGAAGCATCAGCTCATAGAGTGTGAGCCCCAGCGCATCTGCCGCCTCGCGTTCTCCGCGGCGGATATCGTCGGCGTACCAGACTGTGTGTGGTATACTTACGGGGTTTTTCTTCATTGTATGGTCCGTCATGTCAGAGCCCCTCGATCTCAATCAGTTAGCGCAAAAAATTAAACAGTGGGGGCTGGAACTGGGCTTTCAGCAGGTAGGTATTACCGATACCGATCTCAGCGCGTCCGAGCCCAAACTGCAAGCATGGCTGGACAAACAATACCACGGCGAAATGGACTGGATGGCGCGTCACGGTATGCTGCGTGCTCGTCCTCACGAATTATTGCCCGGTACGCTGCGCGTGATCAGCGTGCGGATGAATTACCTTCCTGCTAACGCCGCATTTGCCAGCACGCTGAAAAATCCCAAACTCGGCTATGTTAGCCGTTATGCGCTGGGCCGTGACTATCACAAGCTTCTGCGCAACCGACTCAAAAAGCTGGGCGAGATGATTCAGCAACATTGTGTTTCGCTGAATTTTAGACCGTTTGTCGATTCTGCGCCTATTCTCGAGCGCCCGTTAGCTGAAAAAGCAGGTCTTGGCTGGACAGGTAAGCACTCACTTATCCTCAATCGCGAGGCCGGTTCGTTCTTCTTTTTAGGCGAATTGCTGGTCGATATTCCGCTGCCTGTGGATCAACCAGTCGAGGAAGGATGCGGTAAATGCGTGGCCTGTATGACGATTTGCCCGACCGGAGCCATCGTCGAGCCATATACCGTCGATGCTCGCCGCTGTATCTCTTATCTCACCATCGAACTGGAAGGGGCGATCCCGGAAGAGTTGCGACCGTTAATGGGAAACCGTATTTACGGTTGCGATGACTGCCAGCTTATCTGCCCGTGGAATCGCTATTCGCAACTCACTACAGAAGACGATTTCAGCCCGCGTAAGCCGCTACACGCACCGGAACTCATTGAGTTATTCGCCTGGAGTGAAGAGAAGTTTTTAAAAGTCACGGAAGGTTCGGCGATTCGCCGTATAGGTCACCTGCGTTGGCTGCGTAATATCGCCGTAGCATTAGGCAATGCCCCCTGGGATGAAACGATTTTGACAGCGCTGGAAAGTCGTAAAGGTGAGCACCCACTTCTTGATGAGCACATAGCGTGGGCGATTGCGCAGCAAATCGAGAGGCGAAATGCGTGCGTGGTCGAAGTGCAATTACCGAAAAAACAGCGTCTGGTTCGGGTGATTGAAAAAGGGTTACCGCGTGACGCCTGATTCATCCACAGCTTGTGAATAAAAATAAAAACGCATTGCAATTCAAGCCGGAAAAAATCGTCAAGTGATCGATACGACAAAACGAAATCTTAATTTTTAACTTATCTATCAATAGGTTAAAAAAATACTATTCACCGTGCGAAGTTTCTTTGAAATTAAGATTACGGCCTGAGGCTGTGGATAACTCTGTTTACAAGAGTCTGTCAGAGACATCAAAAACCAGCAATAACGCATCGCGTCGCTGTGGATATTTTATTGAGAGAAGAATTTGGAGCGGGAAACGAGACTCGAACTCGCGACCCCGACCTTGGCAAGGTCGTGCTCTACCAACTGAGCTATTCCCGCTTGGGTGGTCTGTGCTTTACAGCACTTTCAAATTTTGGAGCGGGAAACGAGACTCGAACTCGCGACCCCGACCTTGGCAAGGTCGTGCTCTACCAACTGAGCTATTCCCGCTTGGGTGGTCTGTGCTTTACAGCACTTTTCAAATTTTGGAGCGGGAAACGAGACTCGAACTCGCGACCCCGACCTTGGCAAGGTCGTGCTCTACCAACTGAGCTATTCCCGCGTACTACTTAATTTTGCTTTCGTAATTTTCGCATTTCTGCGTCGTTACGGGAGGCGCATTATACGAGAAATCTTTCCCTCTGCAACCCCCCTAAAAAATTTTTTTTGAGTTTTTATCTCAAGTGCTGAAATTATCAGCAAGACGTTCAATTTAGCGTCAAAATCACGCCGCCGCAAGTGGATTCCGGCGCTTACGTGACCAGGAAAAATTTTACAGCTTGATAAAATGCTCGCGGTAGTAAGCCAACTCCGCCACCGATTCACGGATATCATCCATCGCCTGATGCGTCCCCTGCTTGGTAAAGCCGTCAAGAATTTCCGGCTTCCAGCGGCGCGCCAGCTCTTTCAGGGTGCTAACATCGAGATAGCGGTAGTGGAAGTAGGCTTCCAGCTCCGGCATGTATTTAAACAGGAAGCGACGGTCCTGACCGATGCTGTTACCACAAATCGGCGATTTTCCCGCAGGCACCCACTGTTTTAAGAATTCGAGCGTTGCCAGTTCAGCTTCACGATCGCCCATCGTGCTCGCTTTCACACGCTCT
The DNA here is from genome assembly GCF_011754335.1 of Escherichia sp. E.sYA108. Classification (NCBI taxonomy): domain Bacteria; kingdom Pseudomonadati; phylum Pseudomonadota; class Gammaproteobacteria; order Enterobacterales; family Enterobacteriaceae; genus Escherichia; species Escherichia sp. E.sYA108. The sequence goes on from NZ_JAAQVZ010000001.1 coordinate 4,569,955, forward strand.
ACCAGCCCGCTGGCGGTATGGGTGCGCACGTTCCAGTCATCCATCAGCGCCAGATGTTCATCGGACTGATGTACTGCAATGGTCGGCCCTTCTGCCAGAATATTCAGGTTGGCATCGGTCACCAGCGTGGCAATCTCAATAATGCGATCGCGCTCGGGATCCAGACCGGTCATCTCAAGATCGATCCAAATCAGGTTGTTTTCATTGGCACTCATGCTATTTTCCACCCATTCACAGTGACTATATTGATCCACAATTGCGTGTATCATAGATGTTTTGCCCATCAGGGGCGACCAGGAGTCTGTACGATTGAGTAAAAATAAACTCTCCAAAGGCCAGCAGCGCCGCGTGAACGCCAATCACCAGCGTCGTCTTAAAACGTCTAAGGAGAAGCCCGACTACGACGACAATCTGTTTGGCGAGCCTGATGAAGGTATCGTCATCAGCCGCTTTGGTATGCACGCTGATGTGGAATCCGCCGATGGCGACGTTCACCGCTGCAATATTCGCCGTACCATCCGTTCGTTGGTGACCGGCGACCGCGTAGTCTGGCGTCCGGGTAAACCAGCGGCGGAAGGCGTAAATGTCAAAGGGATCGTGGAAGCGGTGCATGAGCGCACCTCAGTGTTGACGCGCCCGGATTTTTACGACGGTGTGAAACCTATTGCTGCCAACATCGACCAGATTGTCATTGTCTCCGCCATTTTGCCGGAGCTGTCGCTCAATATTATCGACCGTTACCTGGTGGCCTGCGAAACCTTGCAGATTGAGCCGATTATTGTGCTCAACAAGATAGACCTGCTGGACGACGAAGGCATGGAGTTCGTCAACGAGCAGATGGATATCTACCGCAATATCGGTTATCGCGTATTGATGGTTTCCAGTCATACTCAGGATGGGCTGAAACCGCTGGAAGAGGCGTTGACCGGGCGCATCAGCATTTTTGCCGGGCAGTCTGGCGTTGGCAAATCCAGCCTGCTGAACGCGTTGCTGGGGCTGCAAAAAGAGATCCTGACCAACGATGTCTCTGACAACTCGGGGCTTGGTCAGCACACCACGACCGCCGCACGACTGTATCACTTCCCGCACGGCGGTGATGTGATTGATTCCCCAGGTGTGCGTGAGTTTGGTCTCTGGCACCTGGAGCCGGAACAAATCACTCAGGGCTTTGTCGAATTCCATGACTATTTAGGTCTGTGTAAATATCGCGATTGCAAACACGATACCGATCCGGGCTGCGCTATCCGGGAAGCGGTTGAGGAAGGAAAAATCGCGGAAACCCGTTTCGAAAACTATCACCGTATTCTGGAAAGCATGGCGCAGGTAAAAACGCGTAAAAACTTTTCTGATACGGATGACTGACAATTAAGCTAACCGTCGTTAGAATCGTCCCCTTTTTTTCAGGATCCGGCATGTAGGCCGGATCAGGAACGACAAAACAATGGCCTGGAGGCTACCTTGTTAAATTCATTTAAACTTTCGCTACAGTACATTCTGCCGAAACTATGGCTTACTCGCCTGGCGGGTTGGGGCGCAAGCAAGCGGGCAGGATGGCTGACAAAACTGGTTATCGATCTGTTCGTTAAATACTACAAGGTCGACATGAAAGAGGCGCAAAAGCCGGACACCGCCAGCTACCGCACCTTTAACGAATTCTTTGTCCGTCCGCTGCGTGACGAAGTACGCCCAATCGATACCGATCCGAATGTACTGGTTATGCCTGCCGATGGCGTTATCAGCCAGTTGGGTAAAATCGAAGAAGATAAAATCCTGCAAGCCAAAGGCCACAACTACAGCCTCGAAGCCCTGCTGGCAGGCAACTATCTGATGGCGGATCTCTTCCGTAACGGTACGTTTGTGACCACTTACCTCTCCCCACGTGACTACCACCGCGTACACATGCCGTGCAACGGTATTCTGCGTGAAATGATCTACGTGCCGGGCGATCTCTTCTCCGTTAACCATCTCACGGCTCAGAACGTGCCGAATCTGTTTGCCCGTAACGAACGCGTGATCTGCCTGTTCGATACCGAATTTGGCCCGATGGCGCAGATTCTGGTCGGTGCGACGATTGTAGGCAGCATTGAGACGGTCTGGGCGGGCACCATTACGCCGCCGCGCGAAGGCATCATCAAGCGCTGGACCTGGCCTGCCGGGGAAAACGACGGTTCTGTGGCATTGCTGAAAGGCCAGGAAATGGGTCGCTTTAAACTTGGCTCTACCGTTATCAACCTGTTTGCACCAGGTAAAGTGAACCTGGTTGAGCAACTGGAAAGCCTGTCTGTCACGAAAATTGGCCAGCCGCTGGCAGTATCTACCGAAACCTTTGTTACGCCAGACGCTGAACCAGCCCCGCTTCCTGCTGAAGAGATCGAAGCAGAACACGACGCCAGCCCATTGGTTGACGACAAAAAAGACCAGGTCTAATCCATCAAAGGAAACGCTGACGTGCGCCTGATTATCACTTTTCTGATGGCCTGGTGCCTCAGTTGGGGGGCGTACGCCGCGACGGCCCCCGATAGCAAACAAATCACCCAGGAACTGGAGCAGGCAAAAGCGGCGAAACCCGCGCAGCCGGAAGTCGTAGAGGCGCTCCAGTCTGCCTTAAATGCGCTTGAGGAACGAAAAGGTTCCCTTGAGCGCATCAAGCAATATCAAGAAGTCATTGATAATTATCCGAAAATTTCCGCCACTCTGCGCGCGCAGTTAAACAACATGCGTGACGAGCCACGCAGCGTGTCGCCGGGAATGTCTAACGATGCGCTGAATCAGGAAATTCTCCAGATCAGCAGTCAGTTGCTGGATAAAAGCCGTCAGGCCCAGCAAGAGCAGGAGCGCGCCCGCGAGATTGCCGATTCGCTGAATCAACTGCCGCAACAGCAAACCGATGCCCGCCGTCAGTTGAATGAAATCGAGCGCCGCCTGGGGACGCTTACCGGCAATACCCCGCTCAATCAGGCACAAAATTTCGCGTTGCAGTCTGACTCCGCACGTCTGAAAGCGCTCGTTGATGAACTGGAGCTGGCGCAGCTATCTGCCAATAACCGCCAGGAATTAGCGCGCTTGCGCTCTGAGCTGGCGGAAAAAGAGAGCCAGCAGCTGGATGCATATTTGCAAGCACTACGCAACCAGTTGAATAGTCAACGCCAACTGGAAGCGGAACGGGCGCTGGAAAGTACCGAGCAACTGGCGGAAAGTAGCGCCGATTTGCCAAAAGATATCGTCGCCCAGTTTAAAATTAACCGCGAACTATCGGCGGCGCTGAATCAACAGGCGCAGCGGATGGATCTCGTTGCCTCGCAACAGCGTCAGGCTGCCAGCCAGACGTTACAGGTCCGGCAGGCGTTGAATACGCTGCGTGAACAGTCGCAATGGCTGGGATCATCTAACCTGCTCGGCGAAGCGTTGCGGGCGCAGGTGGCACGGCTACCGGAAATGCCAAAACCACAACAGCTTGATACCGAAATGGCGCAGTTACGTGTGCAACGGTTACGTTATGAGGATCTGCTTAATAAACAGCCGCTGCTACGGCAAATCCATCAGGCCGACGGTCAGCCACTGACCGCTGAGCAAAACCGTATTCTGGAAGCACAGCTACGCACTCAGCGTGAGTTGCTGAACTCATTGTTGCAGGGTGGCGACACGCTACTGCTGGAGCTGACCAAGCTGAAAGTCTCCAACGGGCAACTGGAGGATGCGCTGAAAGAGGTGAACGAAGCGACGCACCGCTATCTGTTCTGGACCTCTGACGTGCGCCCGATGACCATCGCCTGGCCGCTGGAAATCGCCCAGGATCTGCGTCGTCTCATTTCGCTGGACACCTTCAGTCAGTTGGGCAAAGCCAGTGTGATGATGCTGACCAGTAAAGAGACGATTTTGCCGCTGTTTGGCGCGTTGATTCTGGTCGGTTGCAGTATTTACTCGCGCCGCTATTTCACCCGTTTTCTTGAACGTTCGGCGGCGAAAGTCGGCAAAGTGACTCAGGATCACTTCTGGCTGACGTTACGCACTCTTTTCTGGTCGATTCTCGTCGCGTCACCGCTGCCTGTGCTGTGGATGACGCTGGGTTACGGCTTGCGCGAGGCGTGGCCTTATCCGCTGGCGGTCGCGATTGGTGATGGCGTAACAGCCACCGTGCCGCTGCTGTGGGTAGTGATGATTTGCGCCACCTTTGCTCGCCCGAACGGCTTGTTTATCGCTCATTTTGGCTGGCCGCGCGAACGAGTTTCCCGTGGGATGCGTTACTACCTGATGAGCATCGGGCTCATTGTGCCGCTGATTATGGCGCTGATGATGTTCGATAACCTCGACGACCGCGAATTTTCCGGTTCGCTGGGACGGCTTTGCTTTATCCTCATTTGCGGTGCGCTGGCGGTGGTCACCCTCAGCCTGAAAAAGGCCGGGATCCCGCTGTATCTCAACAAAGAAGGCAGCGGCGACAACATTACCAACCATATGCTGTGGAACATGATGATTGGCGCACCGCTGGTTGCCATTCTGGCGTCGGCGGTGGGTTATCTGGCAACGGCGCAGGCACTGTTAGCGAGGCTTGAAACCTCGGTTGCCATCTGGTTCCTGCTACTGGTGGTTTATCACGTTATCCGCCGCTGGATGCTGATCCAGCGCCGCAGGCTGGCGTTTGACCGGGCGAAGCATCGCCGGGCAGAGATGTTAGCGCAGCGTGCGCGTGGCGAAGAGGAAGCGCATCATCACAGTAGCCCGGAAGGAGCAATTGAAGTCGATGAAAGCGAAGTCGATCTCGATGCCATCAGTGCGCAATCCTTGCGGCTGGTGCGCTCAATTTTGATGTTGATCGCCCTGCTTTCGGTCATTGTGCTGTGGTCAGAAATCCATTCCGCTTTCGGCTTCCTCGAAAATATTTCGCTGTGGGATGTCACTTCCACGGTACAGGGCGTAGAAAGCCTGGAGCCGATTACCCTCGGTGCGGTACTGATTGCCATTCTGGTGTTTATCATCACCACGCAGCTGGTGCGCAACCTGCCCGCGCTGCTGGAACTGGCGATTCTGCAGCACCTGGATTTAACGCCGGGTACGGGCTACGCCATCACCACCATCACCAAATATCTGCTGATGCTGATTGGCGGGCTGGTCGGCTTCTCGATGATTGGTATTGAGTGGTCGAAATTGCAGTGGCTGGTCGCCGCGCTCGGTGTTGGTCTGGGCTTTGGTTTACAGGAGATTTTCGCCAACTTTATCTCTGGCCTGATTATCCTGTTCGAAAAACCGATTCGTATTGGCGATACGGTAACGATCCGCGATCTCACCGGTAGCGTGACAAAAATTAACACCCGCGCCACCACCATCAGCGACTGGGACCGTAAAGAGATAATCGTGCCGAACAAGGCGTTTATTACCGAGCAGTTTATCAACTGGTCGCTCTCTGACTCGGTCACGCGCGTGGTATTGACGATTCCGGCCCCTGCCGATGCTAACAGTGAAGAAGTGACGGAAATCCTGCTCACCGCAGCGCGTCGCTGCTCGCTGGTGATCGACAACCCGGCGCCGGAAGTCTTCCTGGTGGATCTGCAACAGGGGATTCAAATTTTCGAGCTGCGTATTTACGCCGCTGAGATGGGTCACCGTATGCCGCTACGCCATGAGATCCACCAACTAATTCTGGCGGGCTTCCACGCCCACGGTATCGATATGCCATTCCCGCCCTTCCAGATGCGTCTGGAAAGCCTGAATGGTAAACAAACGGGGAGAACATTAACTTCTGCGGGCAAAGGTCGTCAGGCGGGAAGTTTGTAATGCATGAAGCTGCCAAATGATGTCAACGTGGCTCATTTAGCAGCTTAACATCATCTTCAGTTATCACTGGCCCCGGAGAGTATCATCCATACGCATTACTTCCTGACAACTCATCGCCGGAGAGACGATGAGTTGCAGGATTTCATATGATCAGTCGAGAGCTAACTCAGGTTTGTTCGCCATGCGACTGCAATAGTTCTGGTAAATCGCCATCGCTAACAGCGAGAAGAAGACAGGGCCGCCAATCATCCACAATGAGCTGTCCCAGTCTCCAGCTTCAACCACAGGTTGAATGATGGTGAAGACGTTCGCAAATGTCACCACCAGTACGACAACCACCGTCGCAATCATTGCCGACAAATGCGTTTTGAAAATCACAAACGGTCTGTCGAGATCCTGACGTGCTTTAAAGAACGGGAAAGCCAGCGCGAGGAACAGGTAAGGAAGCGTCATAGACACGTTCGCCATCAGCGTCAGCTTGTTAAAGAACGCCGATGCGGTACCGCCACCAAACGAAACCAGCAGGATGAAGACAGTAACCAACCCACACTGCATCCACATGGCGATAGACGGCATCCCCATCGCATTCAGGCGCGTCATCGGTTCCGGCCACAATGCTTTCGGCGTCCCCTGGATGATGGCTTTCAGCGGTGAATAGCAAAGCGTAAAGAACGCCCCGGTATAAGCGAGGAACATCGAAAGTCCGGTAATACGCGCAAACCATACGCCCAGCGACAATGACGCTTCAGGTGAAAAATGCAGTGCGTTACCCAGCGTCACCCCGAGGCTCTTCATCAGCACATAGGTAATATTGCCGAGGTTAACGGAACCATTACTTAATACCTGCTGCCAGTTTGTGCTGACGCCCCATAAAAATATTGCCAGCGAATAACCGATTGAAATAACAATAGCGGCAAAAACAATACCTTTGGCAAAGTTCTTTTCTGGATTTTCCGTTTTATCAACCAGACCACCAACCGCTTCAATTCCGCCATAGGCAAAAATGGCAAATACCACAAACGATAGCATTGCCAGACCGGACTGATAACCTGGGTTCGGTGATGCAAGGAAATTAATATCCTGCGCGAAATGCCCACCATTTAATAACAAAATAGTAATGCTTACTAACAGCAATACTAAATTCAGACACATTACTGCAATACCGCCCACCGCAGTAATGCGGGCAATTTTATTAATCCCTTTTGAAGCAACGACGGTGACCAGAATCATCCATGCCACTGCCAGCAGACCAACCACCTGCGTAGGCTCCAGTCCGGCAATATGCCAGTGCTGGGTCATGTCGCTACCGTAGAGGAATGTTGAGAACGGTACCCAAACTTTCGCGGAGGTACTCACCATCCAGATGATATAAGAGGAAAACCACATAAACGTACCAATGAAGGCAAAACGTGGTCCGACACTATTATTCATCCAGGAATAGATACCGCCTTCTTCTTTGCGATAAGCAGCTCCCATTTCAGCCATCATTAAGGCGAATGGAATAAAGAATAACAATGCAGAAAATATATAAAAGGGAATCGCACTATAACCCATTAAGTAATAAGCCGATGGGCTATTGGCAAATCCAAATACAGAAGTAAAGATCATCAATATGAGTCCTATCAGACTCATCTTTTTTATCGAGTGAGGCATGAAACCATCCTTCATTTCAGCGCGTGTATAAAACGCGCCCACTGAACTGCACTGCCCAACATTGAGCGGGCAGCGTAAAAACCAATACAGAATTGATACCTGGATGATATCAAATATCCAGTCTTAAATTGTGGCCTTTAGCGGAAAAATGAAAACATATGCTACAGAATGGCGCTTATCACGCCATTCTTCGCTGTTAATTCAGTAATTTTTCAGAATTATGCCCGGTCAACGCTAAAGGCGATGACTTCAGCCAGTGTCTCCGCGCCCAGCGCCAACATCACCAGACGATCAACACCTAATGCCACGCCGGAACAGTCAGGCATACCGACTTTCAAGGCTTCAATCAGATTCTGGTCAATGGGGTGCTGCGGCAAACCGCGCGCCGCGCGCTTACGGTTATCTTGTTCAAAGCGTTGTTGCTGCTCACGGGCATCCGTCAATTCATGGAAACCATTCGCCAGCTCAATACCTTTATAATAAACCTCAAAGCGTTCAGCGACCCGATGATCTTCGGTACTGATTTGCGCCAGTGATGCCTGGCTGGCTGGAAAGTGGTACACAAAGGTCGGTTTTTCTTTGCCAATATTTGGCTCTACGCCAAAGGTAAACAGCAATTGTAGAAGCGTGTCGCGGTCTTCTTCAGTATCGGCAACGTTGCTCAAATCCAGTTTCGCTGCCACTTCCCGCAGTTGCGTTTTGTCGGCAGAGAGTGGGTCAATTTCCAGATAACGTAAGAAAGCTTGTTGATAAGAAAGGCTTTCTGCTGCCGGACAGTCCAGCACCTGTTGCAAGAGATCGTCCACCTCGTTCATCAACCGGTACATATCATAGTGCGGTCGATACCACTCAAGCATAGTGAACTCAGGGTTGTGATAACGCCCCATCTCTTCATTACGGAAGCTGCGGCACAGCTGGAATACCGGCCCACAACCGGCAACCAGCAGGCGCTTCATATGGTATTCCGGGCTGGTCATTAACCAGAGATTCATCCCCTGCGAATGCCCGGGGCCAACGAAACGTGTCTCAAACGGGACCAAATGAATATCGGTTACCGTCGCCTGGCTCATACAAGGCGTCTCCACCTCCAGCACTCCACGATCGGCAAAGAAACGACGGATCTCCGCCATAATCGCCGCGCGTTTTAATAAGTTAGGAATGGATGCGCTCGGCTGCCAGGATGCCGTTTCGCTCATAGTTAAATCTCCAGTTTTTGACAAGGGCACGAAGTCTACTCGCAACGCGACGGCGAGACAAATTTTACGCAGGAATAACACAACGGTGGGCAGTGACTAAAAAAAGCACGATCTGATGGTTTAGTAATTAAATTAATCATCTTCAGTGATAATTTAGCCCTCTTGCGCACTAAAAAAATCGATCTCGTCAAATTTCAGACTTATCCATCAGACTATACTGTTGTACCTATAAAGGAGCAGTGGAATAGCGTTCGCAGACCGTAACTTTCAGGCACTTACCCTGAAGTACGGGGCTGTGGGATAAAAACAATCTGGAGGAATGTCGTGCAAACCTTTCAAGCCGATCTTGCCATTGTAGGCGCCGGTGGCGCGGGATTACGTGCTGCAATTGCTGCCGCGCAGGCAAATCCAAATGCAAAAATCGCACTAATCTCAAAAGTATACCCGATGCGTAGCCATACCGTTGCTGCAGAAGGGGGCTCCGCCGCTGTCGCGCAGGATCATGACAGCTTCGAATATCACTTTCACGATACAGTAGCGGGTGGCGACTGGTTGTGTGAGCAGGATGTCGTGGATTATTTCGTCCACCACTGCCCAACCGAAATGACCCAACTGGAACTGTGGGGGTGCCCATGGAGCCGTCGCCCGGATGGTAGCGTCAACGTACGTCGCTTCGGCGGCATGAAAATCGAGCGCACCTGGTTCGCCGCCGATAAGACCGGCTTCCATATGCTGCACACGCTGTTCCAGACCTCTCTGCAATTCCCGCAGATCCAGCGTTTTGACGAACATTTCGTGCTGGATATTCTGGTTGATGATGGTCATGTTCGCGGCCTGGTAGCAATGAACATGATGGAAGGCACGCTGGTGCAGATCCGTGCTAACGCGGTCGTTATGGCTACCGGCGGTGCGGGTCGCGTTTATCGTTACAACACCAACGGCGGCATCGTTACCGGTGACGGTATGGGTATGGCGCTAAGCCACGGCGTTCCGCTGCGTGACATGGAATTCGTTCAGTATCACCCAACCGGTCTACCAGGTTCCGGTATCCTGATGACCGAAGGCTGCCGCGGTGAAGGTGGTATTCTGGTCAACAAAAATGGCTACCGTTATCTGCAAGATTACGGCATGGGCCCGGAAACTCCGCTGGGCGAGCCGAAAAACAAATATATGGAACTGGGTCCACGCGACAAAGTTTCTCAGGCCTTCTGGCACGAATGGCGTAAAGGCAACACCATCTCCACGCCACGTGGCGATGTGGTTTACCTCGACCTGCGTCACCTCGGCGAGAAAAAACTGCATGAACGTCTGCCGTTCATCTGCGAACTGGCGAAAGCGTACGTTGGCGTCGATCCGGTTAAAGAACCGATTCCGGTACGTCCGACCGCACACTACACCATGGGCGGTATCGAAACCGATCAGAACTGTGAAACCCGCATTAAAGGTCTGTTCGCCGTGGGTGAATGTTCCTCTGTTGGTCTGCACGGTGCGAACCGTCTGGGCTCCAACTCGCTGGCGGAACTGGTGGTCTTCGGTCGTCTGGCCGGTGAACAAGCGACAGAGCGTGCAGCAACTGCCGGTAATGGCAACGAAGCGGCAATTGAAGCGCAGGCAGCTGGCGTTGAACAACGTCTGAAAGATCTGGTTAACCAGGATGGCGGCGAAAACTGGGCTAAGATCCGCGACGAAATGGGCATGGCAATGGAAGAAGGTTGCGGTATCTACCGTACGCCGGAACTGATGCAGAAAACCATCGACAAGCTGGCAGAGCTGCAGGAACGCTTCAAGCGCGTGCGCATCACCGACACTTCCAGCGTGTTCAACACCGACCTGCTCTACACCATTGAGCTGGGCCACGGTCTGAACGTTGCTGAATGTATGGCGCACTCCGCAATGGCACGTAAAGAGTCCCGCGGCGCGCACCAGCGTCTGGACGAAGGTTGCACCGAGCGTGACGACGTCAACTTCCTCAAACACACCCTCGCCTTCCGCGATGCTGATGGCACGACTCGCCTGGAGTACAGCGACGTGAAGATTACTACGCTGCCGCCAGCTAAACGTGTTTACGGTGGCGAAGCGGATGCAGCCGATAAGGCGGAAGCAGCCAATAAGAAGGAGAAGGCGAATGGCTGAGATGAAAAACCTGAAAATTGAGGTGGTGCGCTATAACCCGGAAGTCGATACCGCACCGCATAGCGCATTCTATGAAGTGCCTTATGACGCAACTACCTCATTACTGGATGCGCTGGGCTACATCAAAGACAACCTGGCACCGGACCTGAGCTACCGCTGGTCCTGCCGTATGGCGATTTGTGGCTCCTGCGGCATGATGGTTAACAACGTGCCAAAACTGGCATGTAAAACCTTCCTGCGTGATTACACCGACGGTATGAAGGTTGAAGCGTTAGCTAACTTCCCGATTGAACGCGATCTGGTGGTCGATATGACTCACTTCATCGAAAGTCTGGAAGCGATCAAACCGTACATCATCGGCAACTCCCGCACCGCGGATCAGGGTACTAACATCCAGACCCCGGCGCAGATGGCGAAGTATCACCAGTTCTCCGGTTGCATCAACTGTGGTCTGTGCTACGCCGCGTGCCCGCAGTTTGGCCTGAACCCAGAGTTCATCGGTCCGGCTGCCATTACGCTGGCGCATCGTTATAACGAAGATAGCCGCGACCACGGTAAGAAGGAGCGTATGGCGCAGTTGAACAGCCAGAACGGCGTATGGAGCTGTACTTTCGTGGGCTACTGCTCCGAAGTCTGCCCGAAACACGTCGATCCGGCTGCGGCCATTCAGCAGGGCAAAGTAGAAAGTTCGAAAGACTTTCTTATCGCGACCCTGAAACCACGCTAAGGAGTGCAACATGACGACTAAACGTAAACCGTATGTACGGCCAATGACGTCCACCTGGTGGAAAAAATTGCCGTTTTATCGCTTTTACATGCTGCGCGAAGGCACGGCGGTTCCGGCTGTGTGGTTCAGCATTGAACTGATTTTCGGGCTGTTTGCCCTGAAAAATGGCCCGGAAGCCTGGGCGGGATTCGTCGACTTTTTACAAAACCCGGTTATCGTGATCATTAACCTGATCACTCTGGCGGCAGCCCTGCTGCACACCAAAACCTGGTTTGAGCTGGCACCAAAAGCAGCCAATATCATTGTAAAAGACGAAAAAATGGGACCAGAGCCAATTATCAAAAGTCTCTGGGCGGTAACTGTGGTTGCCACCATCGTAATCCTGTTTGTTGCCCTGTACTGGTAAGGAGCCTGAGATGATTAATCCAAATCCAAAGCGTTCTGACGAACCGGTATTCTGGGGCCTCTTCGGGGCCGGTGGTATGTGGAGCGCCATCATTGCGCCGGTGATGATCCTGCTGGTTGGTATTCTGCTGCCGCTAGGGCTGTTTCCGGGTGATGCACTGAGCTACGAGCGCGTTCTGGCGTTCGCGCAGAGCTTCATTGGTCGCGTATTCCTGTTCCTGATGATCGTTCTGCCGCTGTGGTGTGGTTTACACCGTATGCACCACGCGATGCACGATCTGAAAATCCACGTACCTGCGGGTAAATGGGTTTTCTACGGTCTGGCTGCTATCCTGACAGTTGTCACGCTGATTGGTGTCGTTACAATCTAACGCATCGCCAATGTAAATCCGGCCCGCCTATGGCGGGCCGTTTTGTATGGAAACCAGACCCTATGTTCAAAACGACGCTCTGCACCTTATTAATTACCGCCTCTTGCTCCACATTTGCCGCCCCTCAACAAATCAACGATATTGTGCATCGCACAATTACCCCGCTTATAGAGCAACAAAAGATCCCCGGTATGGCGGTAGCGGTAATTTATCAGGGTAAACCTTATTACTTTACCTGGGGCTATGCGGACATCGCCAAAAAGCAGCCCGTCACACAGCAAACGTTGTTTGAGTTAGGTTCGGTCAGCAAAACATTTACGGGCGTGCTTGGTGGCGACGCTATTGCTCGAGGGGAAATCAAGTTAAGCGATCCCACAACAAAATACTGGCCTGAACTTACCGCTAAACAGTGGAATGGGATCACACTATTACATCTCGCAACCTACACCGCTGGCGGCCTGCCATTGCAGGTGCCGGATGAGGTGAAATCCTCAAGCGACTTGCTGCGCTTCTATCAAAACTGGCAGCCTGCATGGGCTCCAGGAACACAACGTCTGTATGCCAACTCCAGTATCGGTTTGTTCGGCGCACTGGCTGTGAAGCCGTCTGGTTTGAGTTTTGAGCAGGCGATGAAAACTCGTGTCTTCCAGCCACTCAAACTCAATCATACGTGGATTAATGTACCGTCCGCAGAAGAAAAGAACTACGCCTGGGGATATCGCGAAGGTAAGGCAGTACATGTTTCGCCAGGGGCGTTAGATGCTGAAGCTTATGGTGTGAAGTCGACCATTGAAGATATGGCCCGCTGGGTGCAAAGCAATTTAAAACCCCTTGATATCAATGAGAAAACACTTCAACAAGGGATACAACTGGCACAATCTCGCTACTGGCAAACCGGCGATATGTATCAGGGTCTGGGCTGGGAAATGCTGGACTGGCCGGTAAATCCTGACATCATCATTAACGGCAGTGACAATAAAATTGCACTGGCAGCACGCCCCGTAAAACCGATTACGCCCCCAACTCCTGCAGTACGCGCATCATGGGTACATAAAACGGGGGCGACCGGCGGATTTGGTAGCTATGTCGCGTTTATTCCAGAAAAAGAGCTGGGTATCGTGATGCTGGCTAACAAAAACTACCCCAATCCAGCGAGAGTCGCCGCCGCCTGGCAGATTCTCAACGCTCTACAGTAAAATTTCATCGGGTCCGAATTTTCGGACCTTTTCTCCGCTTTTCCTTGCTGTCATCTACACTTAGAAAAAAACCAGTAAGGAAACATTTATGCGCCTGCTCCCTCTCGTTGCCGCAGCGACAGCTGCATTTCTGGTCGTTGCCTGCAGTTCCCCTACGCCGCCGCGTGGCGTGACCGTAGTGAATAATTTCGACGCTAAACGTTATCTCGGTACCTGGTATGAGATTGCCCGTTTTGATCACCGCTTTGAACGTGGACTGGAAAAAGTCACCGCAACATACAGCCTGCGTGATGACGGCGGCCTGAATGTCATTAATAAAGGCTATAACCCTGACAGAGAAATGTGGCAGCAGAGTGAAGGGAAAGCGTACTTTACCGGCGCACCAACTCGCGCTGCGCTGAAAGTGTCATTCTTTGGTCCTTTCTATGGCGGTTATAACGTTATTGCACTCGATCGGGAATACCGCCATGCGCTGGTTTGCGGCCCGGACCGCGACTACCTGTGGATACTCTCCCGCACGCCAACCATTTCTGACGAAGTGAAACAGGAGATGCTGGCAGTCGCGACCCGGGAAGGGTTTGATGTCAGTAAGTTTATTTGGGTACAGCAGCCCGGTAGTTAATGAGTGCTGAGTTTCAGACCAATAATCCCCAATACGATTAACGCCAGACTCGCCAGGCGCATCGGGTTAGCGGACTCACCGAGCAGCACAATGCCGGTGATGGCCGCGCCGACTGCGCCAATACCCGTCCACACGGCATAAGCCGTCCCTACTGGTAACGATTTCATCGCCCAGGCAAGTAGCGCCAGACTGACAATCATCGCCGTCACGGTAATAACACTTGGCGTCAAACGACTAAAGCCGTGAGTATATTTCAGGCCAACGGCCCATACCACTTCCAGCAGACCAGCAATAACTAAGATAATCCAGGACATATCAGGCTCCGGAAAATTGGGGCCGTCCCCGGTGAAAAGACGCGTTTGCAGGTCGTCCTGCAAAGCTGATGGTTGAACGGATATTTTGCCAGGTGGCAGGGGAATTTCAACTATTACCTTTATGACTATCACAGAAAAAACAAACGGCACGACACAGCTGTCGTACCGTTATTGCTTATTGTTGCGCTTTCGTTGCTGCGCCAGAAATCGCGTTACCGCCATCAGAAATGTCTTCACCAACGCCACGCGTGGTGTTGCAGGCAGTTAATACTGTTGAAAGCACCAGAACAGAAAAGATCGCTGCAATTGTCTTCTTCACCATAACGTCTTCCTTTTAGGTAATGTTATTTATGTTTGCCTATAGCAAATTAATAATAGACAACATCGCCAAAAATGACGGAAATCTGATGATTTTTCGGAAGAGAAGAAAAATTAGCTGGCAGCGCGGGAGATGGAGTTGCCGAGATGTTTGATGTCTTCGCCGAAACCGCGAGCGGTGTTACAGCCCGTGAGCAGCGTGCTGGCAAGCAAAACAAGAACGATAAGGCGTTTCATCATCTCTGACCTGAATAAGTGATGGTGCAGCCTGCAGGCCGCACCACAACCGCATTACTTCACGCGAGAGACGTATTCACCAGAGCGGGTATCCACTTTGATGACTTCGCCGATTTGTACGAACAGCGGAACTTTAACCACAGCACCAGTAGACAGGGTAGCCGGTTTGCCGCCAGTACCTGCGGTATCACCTTTCAGGCCCGGATCGGTATCAACGATTTCCAGTTCAACGAAGTTCGGCGGAGTAACGGAGATCGGCTGACCATTCCACAGAGTTACGATACACTCTGCCTGATCCAGCAGCCATTTAGCGTTATCGCCAATTGCTTTTGCATCAGCAGACAGCTGCTCGAAAGTTTCGTTGTTCATGAAGTGCCAGAACTCACCGTCGTTGTACAGGTAAGTCAGGTTCATATCGACAACATCAGCGCCTTCAGCGGAATCAGTAGATTTGAAGGTTTTTTCTACGCGAGTACCGGTCAGCAGACGACGCAGTTTAACGCGAGCAAATGCCTGGCCTTTACCCGGTTTTACGAATTCACTCGCTTCAACCGCGTAAGGTTCGCCGTCTAACATGATTTTAAGACCAGCACGAAAATCGTTGCTATAGTACGTTGCCATAAGGCCCTCTGAAATTTGTTAATTGGTAGCTAAGCCACAAAATGGCGCATATTGTAACCCTAAATACCCCATCCAGAGAAGATTGGTTAACGCAACTTGCCGATGTTGTGACCGATCCTGATGAACTTCTGCGTCTTTTGAATATAGACGCGGAGGAAAAACTGTTGGCCGGACGCAGCGCCAAAAAGCTGTTTGCCCTGCGTGTGCCCCGCTCATTTATCGATCGAATGGAGAAAGGCAATCCGGACGATCCTCTTTTGCGTCAGGTACTTACCTCGCAAGATGAGTTTGTCGTCGCCCCCGGATTCTCCACCGACCCACTGGAAGAACAGCACAGCGTAGTGCCTGGTTTGTTGCATAAATACCACAACCGGGCGCTTTTGCTGGTCAAAGGCGGCTGCGCGGTAAATTGCCGTTATTGCTTCCGTCGCCACTTCCCCTATGCCGAAAATCAGGGCAACAAGCGTAACTGGCAGACTGCACTTGAGTATGTTGCTGCGCATCCGGAACTGGACGAGATGATTTTCTCCGGCGGCGATCCGCTGATGGCGAAAGATCACGAGCTGGACTGGTTGCTCACACAACTGGAAGCCATCCCGCATATCAAACGTCTGCGGATTCACAGTCGTCTGCCGATTGTGATCCCGGCACGCATCACAGATGCGCTGGTTGAACGCTTTTCACATTCTACGCTGCAAATCTTGCTGGTGAATCACATCAACCATGCCAATGAGGTAGATGAAACATTCCGTCAGGCGATGGCTAAGTTGCGCCGGGTGGGCGTTACTTTGCTGAACCAGAGCGTTCTGTTACGTGGTGTGAACGATAACGCGCAAACGCTGGCAAACCTGAGTAATGCGTTGTTCGATGCGGGCGTGATGCCGTATTACCTGCATGTGCTCGATAAAGTACAGGGCGCGGCGCATTTTATGGTGAGTGATGACGAAGCACGGCAGATTATGCGTGAGTTGCTGACATTGGTGTCGGGATATCTGGTGCCTAAACTGGCGCGAGAAATTGGCGGCGAACCCAGCAAAACGCCGCTGGATCTCCAGCTACGCCAGCAGTAACTGATTAAACAGGGAAGTTTAATCTTTGCCCGTTGCATAACCTTTAATTATTCATATACATTGCTGTTGTTACTCTTTATATAACCAACACCAATAATTAACCTTTCTTTTCTGTTTATATAGAGTGAGCACGGCTATTTATGTTATTTTAACAACTATTACTACCAAGCCCATTTATCTGGCTTATAAACTAAAATTAATTATTTAATTGAGAAATGGTTAGGGAGAACCTACATGGCCATAAGCATCAAGGGTGTTAATACCGGTGTTATTCGCAAGAGTAATAATTTCATTGCACTGGCGCTGAAAATTAAAGAACCTCGCAATAAAGAATCGTTGTTCTTTATGTCTGCCATGGAATTGCGCGACCTTCTGATTGCGCTGGAAAGTCGTCTGCATCAAAAGCATAAACTGGATGCTGCTGCACGCCTTCAGTATGAACAAGCTCGCGATAAAGTCATTAAGAAAATGGCAGAAAATATCCCAGAAATTCTGGTTGATGAGCTTAAAAATGCCGATATTAATCGTCGGGTTAACACGCTGGAACTTACCGATGATCAGGGCGAAAATCTTACCTTCGTATTAACGCTACATGACGGTAGCAAATGTGAGTTAGTCGTCAATGAGTTGCAGATTGAAATGCTGGCGCGAGCAATCATTCATGCAATTAATAATGCGGAAATGCGTGAACTGGCATTACGTATTACCTCACTGTTAGATTTCCTGCCGTTATACGACGTTGACTGCCAGGAAAATGGCAATCTGGAATATGACACCTATTCCCAACCGGAATGGAAACATAACTTGTTCAACCATTATCTGGCGGTGCTTTACCGCTTTAAAGATGAAAGTGGCAATGAACAATTTAGCGGCGCAGTGGTGAAAACGCGTGAAGCAACGCCGGGTAAAGAAGTGGAGGCGATCACTCGCCGAATGCTTGATTTCAGCCCCCGACTGAAAAAACTCGCGGGTGTGCCATGTCAGGTCTATGTTCGCACCGTAGCGGCAAATAACGCCCAACCGCTAACCCAGGATCAATGCTTACGCGCGCTGCATCACTTACGTGTTCAATCCACCAGCAAAACTGCACCACAGGCGAAATAATCACATCTGTTTTACTACGAGGCTGGAAGTATCCAGCCTCTGGATCACATCAGTTCGGGCACTTATAAACCTGACCGATAATCTGGCTATCCGTCGGGACAAAACTGGACAACATTCCCTGCGACGGGCTGCTGATGCCATAAATCACGTTACCGCCCATTGCAGCCGCCTGGTTGCGCAGATCGTTTGCTGCGCCGCGCATAGAACCGCCTTCTTCTCCGTGTTGCCCGGAAAGCCAGTTGCTTTGCTTACCTGTCGCAGTACCAATCAGCTGGCACTCTGCACCTGGTTGCTCGTCCACAATGCGTACACTCTGACCGGCAGCACTCAATTCGTTGCTGGAGCTACAACCCGCCATCAGTAGCGCGGCACCGACAATCCCTGCTAAGTATTTTACGTGCATGTTATTCCCCATAATCAATGAGCTGGACGCCACTCGCGTCGTCCGTGTCTGAATCTTATACTAGAAAGATGACCAAAAGAAAAACCCCCAGACATTTCTGCCCGGGGGTTTGTTTATTTCTGCGAGGTGCAGGGCAATTACATCATGCCGCCCATGCCACCCATGCCGCCCATACCGCCAGCAGCGCCTAAGTCAGCTGCATCGTTTTTCGGCAGGTCGGTAACCATGCACTCGGTGGTGATCATCAGGCCAGCCACAGAAGCCGCGTACTGCAGAGCAGAACGGGTTACTTTGGTTGGATCCAGGATACCCATATCGATCATGTTGCCGTATTCTTCAGTTGCTGCGTTGTAACCGTAGTTGCCGTCGCCGCCTTTAACGGTGTTAGCAACAACAGACGGTTCTTCGCCGCAGTTCAGGACGATCTGACGCAGCGGAGCTTCCATTGCACGCAGTGCAACTTTGATACCCACGTTCTGGTCTTCGTTCTGACCACGCAGGTCAGCCAGTTTAGACGCTACGCGGATCAGCGCAACACCACCACCAGCAACCACGCCTTCTTCTACCGCAGCACGGGTCGCGTGCAGGGCGTCTTCAACGCGTGCTTTTTTCTCTTTCATTTCAACTTCGGTAGCAGCACCAACTTTGATAACTGCAACGCCGCCTGCCAGTTTCGCTACGCGCTCCTGCAGTTTTTCACGGTCGTAGTCAGAAGTTGCTTCTTCAATCTGCTGACGGATCTGAGCAACACGGCCCTGGATTGCAGCTTCTTCACCCACGCCATCGATGATGGTGGTGGTGTCTTTGTTGATCACAACACGTTTAGCCTGACCCAGGTCTTCCAGGGTTGCTTTTTCCAGCTCCATACCGATCTCTTCAGAGATTACGGTACCGCCAGTCAGGGTTGCGATATCCTGCAGCATAGCTTTACGACGATCGCCGAAGCCCGGAGCTTTAACCGCAGCAACTTTCACGATGCCACGCATGGTGTTAACAACCAGAGTTGCCAGTGCTTCGCCTTCAACATCTTCAGCGATGATCAGCAGCGGTTTACCTGCTTTGGCAACAGCTTCCAGAACCGGCAGCATTTCGCGGATGTTGGAGATTTTCTTGTCAGCCAACAGGATGAACGGGCTTTCCAGTTCTACTGCGCCAGTTTCCGGCTTGTTGATGAAGTAAGGAGACAGGTAGCCACGGTCGAACTGCATACCTTCAACCACGTCCAGTTCGTCCTGCAGACCGGTACCGTCTTCAACGGTGATAACGCCTTCTTTACCGACTTTGTCCATCGCTTCAGCGATCAGTTTACCTACGGTTTCGTCGGAGTTAGCAGAGATGGTACCAACCTGAGCAATCGCTTTAGAGTCAGAGCACGGTACGGACAGCGCTTTCAGTTCTTCAACTGCAGCGGTAACTGCTTTGTCGATACCACGTTTCAGGTCCATCGGGTTCATGCCCGCAGCAACAGCTTTCAGACCCTCAGTGATGATAGCCTGAGCCAGTACGGTTGCAGTGGTGGTACCGTCGCCTGCAGCGTCGTTCGCTTTAGAGGCAACTTCTTTCACCATCTGCGCACCCATGTTTTCGAACTTGTCTTCCAGTTCGATTTCACGAGCAACGGAAACACCATCTTTGGTGATGGTCGGTGCACCGAAAGATTTATCCAGAACTACGTTACGGCCTTTCGGACCGAGGGTAACTTTCACTGCATCTGCCAGTACGTTTACGCCGCGCAGCATTTTCACACGAGCGTCGTTACCGAATTTTACGTCTTTAGCTGCCATTATCTTTATTCCTTAAATTCGTATGTTCAGTGTCGTGCGCGGATTACGCTTCAACAATTGCCAGAATGTCGCTTTCGGACATGATCAACACTTCTTCATTGTCGATCTTCTCAGATTTCACACCGTAGCCATCGTTGAAAATAACGATGTCGCCAACTTTCACATCCAGCGGCTTCACTTCGCCATTTTCAAGGATACGGCCATTGCCGACAGCCAGCACTTCGCCGCGGGTGGATTTAGCCGCTGCAGAGCCGGTCAGAACGATGCCGCCAGCAGATTTAGTTTCAACTTCTTTACGCTTGACGATCACGCGATCATGCAATGGACGAATATTCATTGATAACTCTCCTTTGAGAAAGTCCGTATCTGTTATGGGTGACGCCGGAGCTTACGTGGTTTCCCGGCTGGTGACCAGAGAAATGGGGATGAGGCTTCGCCCCTTCAAGGGGGAAAAAGAAAAAAAATTCTGATCAGCACAAAATCGGGTGAAAACCCTGATTCACCTCACATTTCATCGCTATTTCTTCATCACCGTCATAAGCGAATCTGATTGTGCTACCATCGAAAATCTACGCAGTTGCCCAAAATTTGGGCGCAATCGGACATCAACCCATGAGTGGACTCAAACAAGAACTGGGGCTGGCCCAGGGCATCGGCCTACTATCGACGTCATTATTAGGCACTGGCGTGTTTGCCGTTCCTGCGTTAGCTGCGCTAGTAGCAGGCAATAACAGCCTGTGGGCGTGGCCCGTTTTGATTATCTTAGTGTTCCCGATTGCGATTGTGTTTGCGATTCTGGGTCGCCACTATCCCAGCGCAGGCGGCGTCGCACACTTCGTCGGTATGGCGTTTGGTTCGCGGCTTGAGCGAGTCACCGGCTGGTTGTTTTTATCGGTCATTCCCGTGGGTTTGCCTGCCGCGCTACAAATTGCTGCCGGATTCGGCCAGGCAATGTTTGGCTGGCATAGCGGGCAACTGTTGTTGGCAGAACTCGGTACGCTGGCGCTGGTGTGGTATATCGGTACTCGAGGTGCCAGTTCCAGTGCTAATCTACAAACAGTTATTGCCGGGCTTATCGTCGCACTGATTGTCGCTATCTGGTGGGCGGGCGATATCAAACCTGCGAATATCCCCTTCCCTGCGCCAGGAAATATCGAACTTACCGGGTTATTCGCTGCGTTATCAGTGATGTTCTGGTGTTTTGTCGGTCTGGAAGCATTTGCCCATCTTGCCTCGGAATTTAAAAATCCAGAGCGTGATTTTCCTCGTGCTTTGATGATTGGCCTGCTGCTGGCAGGATTAGTCTATTGGGGCTGTACGGTAGTCGTCTTACACTTCGACGCCTATGGTGAACAAATGGCGGCGGCAGCATCGCTTCCCAAAATTGTAGTGCAGTTATTCGGTGTAGGAGCGTTATGGATTGCCTGCGTAATTGGCTATCTGGCCTGCTTTGCCAGTCTCAACATTTATATACAGAGCTTCGCCCGCCTGGTCTGGTCGCAGGCGCAACATAATCCTGACCATTACCTGGCACGCCTCTCTTCTCGCCATATTCCGAATAATGCCCTCAATGCGGTGCTCGGCTGCTGCGTGGTGAGCACGTTGGTGATTCATGCTTTAGAGATCAATCTGGACGCTCTTATTATTTATGCCAATGGCATCTTTATTATGATTTATCTGTTATGCATGCTGGCAGGCTGTAAATTATTGCAAGGACGTTATCGACTACTGGCAGTGGTTGGCGGGCTATTATGCGTTCTGTTACTGGCAATGGTCGGCTGGAAAAGTCTCTACGCGCTGATCATGCTGGCGGGGTTATGGCTGTTTCTGCCAAAACGAAAAACGCCGGAAAATGGCATAACCACATAATCCGGCGTTTCGACATTAATCCTGGCGATCGTCTTTATGATCAAGGCGGTCGCGGTCATCATCCTTTCGCTGGTACTCACCATCAAAAGTATTACCGCCACCGGTCCCGGCGCTAAAACCGCCACCTGGCATACGGGAAAAACGCAGATGAGGCATCAACTTCACTGTCAGATGCTTTTGCACCGGCGGTAATAAAAGAAGCAAACCGAGGAAATCGGTGAAAAAGCCCGGTAATAAAAGCAGCAAACCGGCAATGATCAGCGAAACACTTTTAATCATCTCCGCCGCTGGGTTTTCACCCGCCGCCATTTTTTGCTGCATCAGCACGAAATTCTTAAAGCCCTGGTTACGTACCAGTGACATACCGATAACTGACGTGAATATAACCAGCACGAGGGTCAGCAATACCCCCAATACATGAGCAACCTGAATAAAGATTGAAATCTCAATATAGACATAAAGGAAAATGGCAATAAAAGGTAACCAGCGCAAAGGTTTCTCCTGTAATAGCAGCCGGTTAAACCCGGCTACCTGAATGGGTTGCGAATCGCGTTTAGCTTATATTGTGGTCATTAGCAAAATTTCAAGATGTTTGCGCAACTATTTTTGGTAGTAATCCCAAAGCGGTGATCCATTTCACAAATTAATAATTAAGGGGTAAAAACCGACACTTAAAGTGATCCAGGTTACGGTAGAAATCCTCAAGCAGCATATGATCTCGGGTATTCGGTCGATGCAGGGGATAATCGTCGGTCGAAAAACATTCGAAACCACATATATTCTGTGTGTTTAAAGCAAATCATTGGCAGCTTGAAAAAGAAGGTTCACATGTCAAACAACATTCGTATCGAAGAAGATCTGTTGGGTACCAGGGAAGTTCCAGCTGATGCCTACTATGGTGTTCACACTCTGAGAGCGATTGAAAACTTCTATATCAGCAACAACAAAATCAGTGATATTCCTGAATTTGTTCGCGGTATGGTAATGGTTAAAAAAGCCGCAGCTATGGCAAACAAAGAGCTGCAAACCATTCCTAAAAGTGTAGCGAATGCCATCATTGCCGCATGTGATGAAGTCCTGAACAACGGAAAATGCATGGATCAGTTCCCGGTAGACGTCTACCAGGGCGGCGCAGGTACTTCCGTAAACATGAACACCAACGAAGTGCTGGCCAATATCGGTCTGGAACTGATGGGTCACCAGAAAGGTGAATATCAGTACCTGAACCCGAACGACCATGTTAACAAATGTCAGTCCACTAACGACGCCTACCCGACCGGTTTCCGTATCGCAGTTTACTCTTCCCTGATTAAACTGGTAGATGCGATTAACCAACTGCGTGAAGGCTTTGAACGTAAAGCTGTCGAATTCCAGGACATCCTGAAAATGGGTCGTACCCAGCTGCAGGACGCAGTACCGATGACCCTCGGTCAGGAATTCCGCGCCTTCAGCATCCTGCTGAAAGAAGAAGTGAAAAATATCCAACGTACCGCTGAACTGCTGCTGGAAGTTAACCTTGGCGCAACAGCAATCGGTACTGGTCTGAACACGCCGAAAGAGTACTCTCCGCTGGCAGTGAAAAAACTGGCTGAAGTCACTGGCTTCCCATGCGTACCGGCTGAAGACCTGATCGAAGCGACCTCCGACTGCGGCGCTTATGTTATGGTTCACGGCGCGCTGAAACGCCTGGCTGTGAAGATGTCCAAAATCTGTAACGACCTGCGCTTGCTCTCTTCTGGTCCACGTGCCGGCCTGAACGAGATCAACCTGCCGGAACTGCAGGCAGGCTCTTCCATCATGCCAGCTAAAGTAAACCCGGTTGTTCCGGAAGTGGTTAACCAGGTATGCTTCAAAGTCATCGGTAACGACACCACTGTTACCATGGCAGCAGAAGCAGGTCAGCTGCAGTTGAACGTTATGGAGCCAGTCATTGGCCAGGCCATGTTCGAATCCGTTCACATTCTGACCAACGCTTGCTACAACCTGCTGGAAAAATGCATTAACGGCATCACTGCTAACAAAGAAGTGTGCGAAGGTTACGTTTACAACTCTATCGGTATCGTTACTTACCTGAACCCGTTCATCGGTCACCACAACGGTGACATCGTGGGTAAAATCTGTGCCGAAACCGGTAAGAGTGTACGTGAAGTCGTTCTGGAACGCGGTCTGTTGACTGAAGCGGAACTTGACGATATTTTCTCCGTACAGAATCTGATGCACCCGGCTTACAAAGCAAAACGCTATACTGATGAAAGCGAACAGTAATCGTACAGGGTAGTACAAATAAAGAAGGCACGTCAGATGGCGTGCCTTTTTTCTTGTGAGCAGTAACTTAAAAATAACAATTTAATATCAACTTGTTAAAAAACAAGGAAGGCTAATATGCTAGTTGTAGAACTCATCATAGTTTTGCTGGCGATCTTCTTGGGCGCCAGATTGGGGGGAATAGGTATTGGTTTTGCAGGCGGATTGGGGGTGCTGGTTCTTGCCGCTATTGGCGTTAAACCCGGTAACATCCCGTTCGATGTCATTTCCATTATCATGGCGGTTATCGCCGCTATTTCTGCCATGCAGGTTGCTGGCGGTCTGGACTATCTGGTTCATCAGACAGAAAAGCTGCTGCGCCGTAACCCGAAATACATCACGATCCTCGCACCGATCGTGACCTATTTCCTGACTATCTTTGCTGGTACTGGCAACATCTCTCTGGCGACACTGCCAGTTATCGCTGAAGTTGCGAAGGAACAAGGCGTTAAACCTTGCCGTCCGCTGTCTACTGCAGTGGTATCCGCGCAGATTGCGATCACCGCATCGCCAATCTCAGCGGCAGTGGTTTACATGTCTTCCGTGATGGAAGGTCATGGCATCAGCTACCTCCATCTGCTTTCCGTGGTCATCCCGTCCACCCTGCTGGCGGTTCTGGTGATGTCCTTCCTGGTCACTATGCTGTTCAACTCCAAACTCTCTGACGATCCGATTTATCGCAAGCGTCTGGAAGAGGGCCTGGTTGAACTGCGCGGTGAAAAGCAGATTGAAATCAAATCCGGTGCAAAAACGTCCGTCTGGCTGTTCCTGCTGGGCGTAGTTGGCGTGGTTATCTATGCAATCATCAACAGCCCAAGCATGGGTCTGGTTGAAAAACCACTGATGAACACCACCAACGCAATCCTGATCATCATGCTCAGCGTTGCAACTCTGACCACCGTTATCTGTAAAGTCGATACCGACAACATTCTCAACTCCAGCACCTTCAAAGCAGGTATGAGCGCCTGTATTTGTATCCTGGGTGTTGCGTGGCTGGGCGATACTTTCGTTTCCAACAACATCGACTGGATCAAAGATACCGCTGGTGAAGTGATTCAGGGTCATCCGTGGCTGCTGGCCGTCATCTTCTTCTTTGCTTCTGCTCTGCTGTACTCTCAGGCTGCAACCGCAAAAGCACTGATGCCGATGGCTCTGGCACTGAACGTTTCTCCGCTGACTGCTGTTGCTTCTTTTGCTGCGGTGTCTGGTCTGTTCATTCTGCCGACCTACCCGACGCTGGTTGCTGCGGTACAGATGGATGACACGGGTACTACCCGTATCGGTAAATTCGTCTTCAACCATCCGTTCTTCATCCCGGGTACTCTGGGTGTTGCCCTGGCCGTTTGCTTCGGCTTCGTGCTGGGTAGCTTCATGCTGTAATGACCCATCGCGGGGCGTTCACGCCCCGCTTTCTTTCCCGCCGACTAACATCCTTTCCCCGTCCGTTGTATAGTGACCTCTCTCTTGCGGTTCCATCTGTTCTTGCGAGGTGTTTATGCTTGATGAAAAAAGTTCGAATACCACGTCTGTCGTGGTGCTATGTACGGCACCGGATGAAGCGACAGCCCAGGATTTAGCCGCCAAAGTGCTGGCGGAAAAACTGGCGGCCTGCGCGACCTTGATCCCCGGCGCTACCTCTCTCTATTACTGGGAAGGTAAGCTGGAGCAAGAATACGAAGTGCAGATGATTTTAAAAACTACCGTATCTCACCAGCAGGCACTGCTGGAATGCCTGAAGTCTCATCATCCATATCAAACCCCGGAACTTCTGGTTTTACCTGTTACACACGGAGACACAGATTACCTCTCATGGCTCAACGCATCTTTACGCTGATCCTGCTACTTTGCAGCACTTCCGTTTTTGCCGGATTATTCGACGCGCCGGGACGTTCACAATTTGTCCCCGCGGATCAAGCCTTTGCTTTTGATTTTCAGCAAAACCAACATGACCTGAATCTGACCTGGCAGATCAAAGACGGTTACTACCTCTACCGTAAACAGATCCGCATTACGCCGGAACACGCGAAAATTGCCGACGTGCAGCTGCCGCAAGGCGTCTGGCATGAAGATGAGTTTTACGGCAAAAGCGAGATTTACCGCGATCGGCTGACGCTTCCCGTAACCATCAACCAGGCGAGTGCGGGAGCAACGTTAACTGTCACCTACCAGGGCTGTGCTGATGCCGGTTTCTGTTATCCGCCAGAAACCAAAACCGTTCCGTTAAGCGAAGTGGTCGCTAACAACGAAGCGTCACAGCCTGTGTCTGTTCCGCAGCAAGAGCAGCCCACCGCGCAATTGCCCTTTTCCGCGCTCTGGGCGTTGTTGATCGGTATTGGTATCGCCTTTACGCCATGCGTGCTGCCAATGTACCCACTGATTTCTGGCATCGTGCTGGGCGGTAAACAGCGGCTTTCCACTGCCAGAGCATTGTTGCTGACCTTTATTTATGTGCAGGGGATGGCGCTGACTTACACGGCGCTGGGTCTGGTGGTTGCCGCCGCAGGGTTACAGTTCCAGGCGGCGCTACAGCACCCATACGTGCTCATTGGCCTCGCCATCGTCTTTACCTTGCTGGCGATGTCAATGTTTGGCTTGTTTACTCTGCAACTCCCCTCTTCGCTGCAAACACGTCTCACGCTGATGAGCAATCGCCAACAGGGCGGCTCACCTGGCGGTGTGTTTATTATGGGGGCGATTGCCGGACTGATCTGTTCACCATGCACCACTGCACCGCTTAGCGCGATTCTGCTGTATATCGCCCAAAGCGGGAACATGTGGCTGGGCGGCGGCACGCTTTATCTTTATGCGCTGGGCATGGGCCTGCCGCTGATGCTAATTACCGTCTTTGGTAACCGCTTGCTGCCGAAAAGCGGCCCGTGGATGGAACAAGTCAAAACCGCGTTTGGTTTTGTGATCCTCGCACTGCCGGTCTTCCTGCTGGAGCGAGTGATTGGTGATATATGGGGATTACGCTTGTGGTCGGCGCTTGGTGTCGCATTCTTTGGCTGGGCCTTTATCACCAGCCTACAGGCCAAACGCGGCTGGATGCGCGTGGTGCAAATAATCCTGCTGGCAGCGGCATTGGTTAGCGTACGCCCACTTCAGGATTGGGCATTTGGTGCAACACATACCGCGCAAACTCAGACGCATCTCAACTTTACACAAATCAAAACGGTAGATGAGTTAAATCAGGCGCTCGTTGAAGCCAAAGGCAAACCAGTGATGTTAGATCTCTATGCCGACTGGTGCGTCGCCTGTAAAGAGTTTGAGAAATACACCTTCAGCGACCCGCAGGTGCAAAAAGCGTTAGCAGATACGGTCTTACTTCAGGCCAACGTCACTGCCAACGACGCACAAGATATGGCGCTGTTAAAGCATCTTAATGTCCTTGGCCTACCGACAATTCTCTTTTTTGACGGACAAGGCCAGGAGCATCCACAAGCACGCGTCACGGGCTTTATGGATGCTGAAACCTTCAGCGCACATTTGCGCGATCGCCAACCGTGAACGACACTTGCAGTGGGAAAGACGGAGGAAAATAGCGTGCAACGTGAAGATGTACTGGGAGAAGCCCTGAAATTATTAGAATTACAAGGGATTGCCAACACCACGCTGGAGATGGTTGCTGAACGTGTGGATTATCCACTGGACGAGCTACGCCGCTTCTGGCCAGACAAAGAGGCAATCCTCTACGATGCGCTGCGTTATCTTAGCCAACAGATAGATGTCTGGCGTCGTCAGCTGATGCTGGACGAAACGCAAACCGCCGAACAAAAGTTGCTGGCACGTTATCAGGCGTTATCGGAGTGCGTTAAAAACAACCGCTATCCGGGCTGTCTGTTTATCGCTGCCTGTACGTTTTACCCCGATCCTGGCCACCCTATTCATCAACTGGCCGATCAGCAAAAAAGCGCGGCCTACGATTTCACCCACGAACTGTTAACCACGCTGGAAGTTGACGATCCGGCGATGGTAGCAAAGCAGATGGAACTGGTGCTGGAAGGCTGTTTAAGCCGAATGCTGGTGAATCGTAGCCAGGCGGATGTCGACACCGCACATCGGCTGGCGGAAGATATCCTGCGCTTCGCCCGCTGCCGTCAGGGTGGTGCACTGACCTGACAGAAACACAGAAAAGAAGCGATTTGCCGCAATCTTAAGCAGTTGAATCGCTTTTACTGAAATTAGGTTGACGAGATGTGCAGATTACGGTTTAATGCGCCCCGTTGCCCGGATAGCTCAGTCGGTAGAGCAGGGGATTGAAAATCCCCGTGTCCTTGGTTCGATTCCGAGTCCGGGCACCAAATTCATATAAACGGACCTCCACGGAGGTCCGTTTTTCGTTTCAGGACGCCACGATTTAAGCGTCCTGCCGCCAAATCAATTCTACCGAACTCAACCAGATTCTCCCCACATCACCAGCAATTTGCGGGCATATCCCAATTCGGGAAAATTTGTTTCTGAGCTATAGCGCTGACTGACGTGAAATGTCGTGCGGCCCCGTGATGCTGTTGAACGTCAAATGACGTCATCAGGAGCGTAACGCATCCATAAAGCACAACATCGGTCTGAACGCCAACTGATGAGATTTTCTGAATGAGAACAAAGAGAAATGTATCGGTCCACTTGCTCATGCAAAGACTAACAATCCATTAAAATAGTAAGCGCTCCGGACAATTTTTCATGGATTATTTTCTGAACATTTTTCTTTGGCAAAGATGATGAATTTTGATGATAAGGAATATTACTTCTGGTTCTCAGTAAAATCCTTTCGTAATACTATGTAATCAAGAAGTTTATGGCGGGTAAAAATAACGTCTTGCATTCACCAATAATATGTAAATAAACCCATCTATAGATGGAAAAAATAGGTTATGGCAATTATCATTGCATCATTCCCTTTTCGAATGAGTTTCTATTATGCAACAACCTGTAGTTCGCGTTGGCGAATGGCTTGTTACTCCGTCCATAAACCAAATTAGCCGCAATGGGCGTCAACTTACCCTTGAGCCGAGATTAATCGATCTTCTGGTTTTCTTTGCTCAACACAGTGGCGAAGTACTTAGCAGGGATGAACTTATCGATAATGTCTGGAAGAGAAGTATTGTCACCAATCACGTTGTGACGCAGAGTATCTCAGAACTACGTAAGTCATTAAAAGATAATGATGAAGATAGTCCTGTCTATATCGCTACTGTACCAAAGCGCGGCTATAAATTAATGGTGCCGGTTATCTGGTACAGCGAAGAAGAGGGAGAGGAAATAATGCTATCTTCGCCTCCCCCTATACCAGAGGCGGTTCCTGCCACAGATTCTCCCTCCCACAGTCTTAACATTCAAAACACCACAACGCCACCTGAACAATCCCCAGTTAAAAGCAAACGATTCACTACCTTTTGGGTATGGTTTTTTTTCCTGTTGTCGTTAGGTATCTGTGTCGCACTGGTAGCGTTTTCAAGTCTTGAAACACGTCTTCCTATGAGTAAATCGCGCATTTTGCTCAATCCACGCGATATTGACATTAATATGGTTAATAAGAGTTGTAACAGCTGGAGTTCTCCGTATCAGCTCTCTTACGCGATAGGCGTGGGTGATTTGGTGGCGACATCACTTAACACCTTCTCCACCTTTATGGTGCATGACAAAATCAACTACAACATTGATGAACCGAGCAGTTCCGGTAAAACATTATCTATTGCGTTTGTTAATCAGCGCCAATACCGTGCTCAACAATGCTTTATGTCGGTAAAATTGGTAGACAATGCAGATGGTTCAACCATGCTGGATAAACGTTATGTCATCACTAACGGTAATCAGCTGGCGATTCAAAATGATTTGCTCCAGAGTTTATCAAAAGCGTTAAACCAACCGTGGCCACAACGAATGCAGGAGATGCTCCAGCAAATTTTGCCGCATCGTGGTGCGTTATTAACTAATTTTTATCAGGCACATGATTATTTACTGCATGGTGATGATAAATCATTGGATCGTGCCAGTGAATTATTAGGTGAGATTGTTCAATCATCCCCAGAATTTACCTACGCGAGAGCAGAAAAAGCATTAGTTGATATCGTGCGCCATTCTCAACATCCTTTAGACGAAAAACAATTAGCAGCACTGAACACAGAAATAGATAACATTGTTACACTGCCGGAATTGAACAACCTGTCCATTATATATCAAATAAAAGCGGTCAGTGCCCTGGTAAAAGGTAAAACAGATGAGTCTTATCAGGCGATAAATACCGGCATTGATCTTGAAATGTCCTGGCTAAATTATGTGTTGCTTGGCAAGGTTTATGAAATGAAGGGGATGAACCGGGAAGCAGCTGATGCATATCTCACCGCCTTTAATTTACGCCCAGGGGCAAACACCCTTTACTGGATTGAAAATGGTATATTCCAGACTTCTGTTCCTTATGTTGTACCTTATCTCGACAAATTTCTCGCTTCAGAATAAGTAACTCCCGGGTTGATTCATGCTCGGGAATATTTGTTGGTGAGTTTTTGTATGTTCCCGTTGGTATAATATGTTGCGGCAATTTATTTGCCGCATAATTTTTATTACATAAATTTAACCAGAAGATGTCACATAACACATTGTAAATATTGAATGTTTATCTTTTCATGATATCAACTTGCGATCCTGATGTGTTAATAAAAAACCTCAAGTTCTCACTTACAGAAACTTTTGTGTTATTTCACCTAATCTTTAGGATTAATCCTTTTTTCGTGAGTAATCTTAGCGCCAGTTTGGTCTGGTCAGGAAATAGTTATACATCATGACCCGGACTCCAAATTCAAAAATGAAATTAGGAGAAGAGCATGAGTTCTGCCAAGAAGATCGGGCTATTTGCCTGTACCGGTGTTGTTGCCGGTAATATGATGGGGAGCGGTATTGCATTATTACCTGCGAACCTAGCAAGTATCGGTGGTATTGCTATCTGGGGTTGGATTATCTCTATTATTGGTGCAATGTCGCTGGCATATGTATATGCCCGACTGGCAACAAAAAACCCGCAACAAGGTGGCCCAATTGCGTATGCCGGAGAAATTTCCCCTGCATTTGGTTTTCAGACAGGTGTTCTTTATTACCATGCTAACTGGATTGGTAACCTGGCAATTGGTATTACCGCTGTATCTTATCTTTCCACCTTCTTCCCAGTATTAAATGATCCTGTTCCGGCGGGTATCGCCTGTATTGCTATCGTCTGGGTATTTACCTTTGTAAATATGCTCGGCGGTACCTGGGTAAGCCGTTTAACCACTATTGGTCTGGTGCTGGTTCTTATTCCTGTGGTGATGACTGCTATTGTTGGCTGGCATTGGTTTGATGCAGCAACTTATGCAGCTAACTGGAATACTGCGGATACCACTGATGGTCATGCGATCATTAAAAGTATTCTGCTCTGCCTGTGGGCCTTCGTGGGTGTTGAATCCGCAGCAGTAAGTACTGGTATGGTTAAAAACCCGAAACGTACCGTTCCGCTGGCAACCATGCTGGGTACTGGTTTAGCAGGTATTGTTTATATCGCTGCGACTCAGGTGCTTTCCGGTATGTATCCGTCTTCTGTAATGGCGGCTTCCGGTGCTCCGTTTGCAATCAGTGCTTCAACTATCCTCGGTAACTGGGCTGCGCCACTGGTTTCTGCATTCACCGCCTTTGCGTGTCTGACTTCTCTGGGCTCCTGGATGATGTTGGTAGGCCAGGCAGGTGTACGTGCCGCTAACGACGGTAACTTCCCGAAAGTTTATGGTGAAGTCGACAGCAACGGTATTCCGAAAAAAGGTCTGCTGCTGGCTGCAGTGAAAATGACTGCCCTGATGATCCTCATCACTCTGATGAACTCTGCCGGTGGTAAAGCATCTGACCTGTTCGGTGAACTGACCGGTATCGCAGTACTGCTGACTATGCTGCCGTACTTCTACTCTTGCGTTGACCTGATTCGTTTTGAAGGCGTTAACATCCGCAACTTTGTCAGCCTGATCTGCTCTGTACTGGGTTGCGTGTTCTGCTTCATCGCGCTGATGGGCGCAAGCTCCTTCGAGCTGGCAGGTACCTTCATCGTCAGCCTGATTATCCTGATGTTCTACGCTCGCAAAATGCACGAGCGCCAGAGCCACTCAATGGATAACCACACAGCGTCTAACGCACATTAATTAAAAGTATTTTCCGAGGCTCCTCCTTTCATTTTGTCCCATGTGTTGGGAGGGGCCTTTTTTACCTGGAGATATGACTATGAACGTTATTGCAATATTGAATCACATGGGGGTTTATTTTAAAGAAGAACCCATCCGTGAACTTCATCGCGCGCTTGAACGTCTGAACTTCCAGATTGTTTACCCGAACGACCGTGACGACTTATTAAAACTGATCGAAAACAATGCGCGTCTGTGCGGCGTTATTTTTGACTGGGATAAATATAATCTCGAGCTGTGCGAAGAAATTAGCAAAATGAACGAGAACCTGCCGTTGTACGCGTTCGCTAATACGTATTCCACTCTCGATGTAAGCCTGAATGACCTGCGTTTACAGATTAGCTTCTTTGAATATGCGCTGGGTGCTGCTGATGATATTGCTAACAAGATCAAGCAGACCACTGACGAATATATCAACACTATTCTGCCTCCGCTGACCAAAGCACTGTTTAAATATGTTCGTGAAGGTAAATATACTTTCTGTACTCCTGGTCACATGGGTGGTACTGCATTCCAGAAAAGCCCGGTAGGTAGCCTGTTCTATGATTTCTTTGGTCCGAACACCATGAAATCTGATATTTCCATTTCAGTATCTGAATTGGGTTCTCTGCTGGATCACAGTGGTCCACACAAAGAAGCAGAACAGTATATCGCTCGCGTCTTTAACGCAGACCGCAGCTACATGGTGACCAACGGTACTTCCACTGCGAACAAAATTGTTGGTATGTACTCTGCTCCGGCAGGCAGCACCATTCTGATTGACCGTAACTGCCACAAATCGCTGACCCACCTGATGATGATGAGCGATGTTACGCCAATCTATTTCCGCCCGACCCGTAACGCTTACGGTATTCTTGGTGGTATCCCACAGAGTGAATTCCAGCACGCTACCATTGCTAAGCGCGTGAAAGAAACACCAAACGCAACCTGGCCGGTACATGCTGTAATTACCAACTCTACCTATGATGGTCTGCTGTACAACACCGACTTCATCAAGAAAACACTGGATGTGAAATCCATCCACTTTGACTCCGCGTGGGTGCCTTACACCAACTTCTCACCGATTTACGAAGGTAAATGCGGTATGAGCGGTGGCCGTGTAGAAGGGAAAGTGATTTACGAAACCCAGTCTACTCACAAACTGCTGGCGGCGTTCTCTCAGGCTTCCATGATCCACGTTAAAGGTGACGTAAACGAAGAAACCTTTAACGAAGCCTACATGATGCACACCACCACCTCTCCGCACTACGGTATCGTGGCGTCCACTGAAACCGCTGCGGCGATGATGAAAGGCAATGCAGGTAAACGTCTGATCAATGGTTCCATTGAACGTGCGATCAAATTCCGTAAAGAGATCAAACGTCTGAGAACGGAATCTGATGGCTGGTTCTTTGATGTATGGCAGCCGGATCATATCGATACGACTGAATGCTGGCCGCTGCGTTCTGACAGCACATGGCACGGCTTCAAAAACATCGATAACGAGCACATGTATCTTGACCCGATCAAAGTCACCCTGCTGACTCCGGGGATGGAAAAAGACGGCACCATGAGCGACTTTGGTATTCCGGCCAGCATCGTGGCGAAATACCTCGACGAACATGGCATCGTTGTTGAGAAAACCGGTCCGTATAACCTGCTGTTCCTGTTCAGCATCGGTATCGATAAGACCAAAGCACTGAGCCTGCTGCGTGCTCTGACTGACTTCAAACGTGCGTTCGACCTGAACCTGCGTGTGAAAAACATGCTGCCGTCTCTGTATCGTGAAGATCCTGAATTCTATGAAAACATGCGTATTCAGGAACTGGCTCAGAATATCCACAAACTGATTGTTCACCACAATCTGCCGGATCTGATGTATCGCGCATTTGAAGTTCTGCCGACTATGGTAATGACTCCGTATGCTGCGTTCCAGAAAGAGCTGCACGGTATGACCGAAGAAGTTTACCTCGACGAAATGGTCGGTCGTATTAACGCCAATATGATCCTTCCGTATCCGCCGGGAGTTCCTCTGGTAATGCCGGGTGAAATGATCACCGAAGAAAGCCGTCCGGTTCTGGAGTTCCTGCAGATGCTGTGTGAAATCGGCGCTCACTATCCGGGCTTTGAAACCGATATTCACGGTGCATACCGTCAGGCTGATGGCCGCTATACCGTTAAAGTATTGAAAGAAGAAAGCAAAAAATAATTAGCTCGTACCAAGGGAAGTGGCTTGCCACTTCCCTTTTTTGCTCATAAGGAGAACACATGAAAACACCCTCACAGCCGCGCGCGATATACTATATCGTGGCGATCCAAATCTGGGAGTACTTCAGTTTTTACGGCATGCGTGCCTTACTCATTCTCTATCTCACCCATCAGCTTGGTTTTGATGATAACCATGCCATCAGCCTGTTCAGCGCATATGCTTCTCTGGTTTACGTTACCCCTATTCTCGGCGGCTGGCTTGCCGACCGCCTGCTCGGCAACCGCACTGCAGTGATTGCCGGCGCGCTGTTAATGACCCTTGGCCATGTGGTGCTGGGCATTGATACAAATTCAACCTTTAGCCTGTATCTGGCGCTGGCAATCATTATTTGTGGCTACGGTTTATTCAAATCAAACATCAGCTGTTTGCTTGGCGAGCTCTACGACGAGAACGATCATCGACGTGATGGCGGTTTTTCGCTGCTGTATGCTGCGGGCAATATCGGTTCTATCGCAGCCCCCATCGCCTGCGGCCTGGCTGCTCAGTGGTATGGATGGCATGTTGGCTTTGCCCTTGCGGGTGGCGGCATGTTTATCGGTTTGTTGATTTTCTTAAGCGGTCATCGTCATTTCCAGTCCACGCGTAGTATGGATAAGAAAGCGCTCACTAGCGTGAAATTTGCCTTACCAGTATGGAGCTGGTTAGTGGTGATGCTCTGTTTAGCCCCAGTATTTTTTACCCTGCTGCTGGAGAACGACTGGTCCGGATATTTGCTGGCGATCGTTTGCCTCATTGCCGCACAAATCATTGCCCGCATGATGATCAAATTCCCCGAACACCGCCGTGCTCTTTGGCAAATTGTATTGTTGATGTTTGTCGGGACGTTGTTCTGGGTACTGGCACAACAGGGCGGCAGTACCATCAGCTTGTTTATCGATCGCTTTGTGAATCGTCAGGCATTCAATATTGAAGTACCTACAGCACTATTCCAGTCGGTGAATGCTATTGCGGTGATGCTCGCTGGGGTTGTTCTGGCCTGGCTGGCGTCGCCAGAAAGCCGCGGCAATTCAGCATTGCGCGTCTGGCTGAAGTTTGCCTTTGGCTTACTGCTGATGGCTTGTGGCTTTATGTTGCTGGCATTTGATGCCCGACATGCAGCGGCTGGCGGTCAAGCGTCAATGGGCGTGATGATATCCGGGCTGGCGCTAATGGGCTTTGCTGAACTCTTTATTGACCCGGTGGCGATTGCGCAAATCACGCGTCTGAAAATGTCTGGCGTATTAACCGGTATTTATATGCTGGCAACAGGCGCGGTCGCCAACTGGCTGGCAGGCGTCGTGGCACAGCAGACGACAGAGTCGCAAATTAGCGGTATGGCAATTGCCGCTTACCAGCGATTCTTTTCTCAGATGGGAGAGTGGACGTTGGCTTGTGTCGCGATCATCGTGGTATTGGCCTTTGCTACCCGTTTTCTGTTTAGCACGCCGACGAATATGATACAGGAGAGCAACGATTAACTGTCGTAAAAACAATTGGTTATGAATAAATTAACTTTCAGTTTATCACACTAGTAAATCGAGATTAATAAGTCATTTAAACCATTTTGATGGTTATTTATTAGTGATATCAACTTGAGGTAAGCGTTAGTTTCGATAAGATAAACTGAGTTATTAATAGTCGAGGCAGATAATACAGTGTACCGATCTGTCTCTTTATCTACGCTAAATTGAAAGCTGGATTTAGAGGAACCAAAATGTCTGAACGAGAAACACGGGGAGCCAATGAGGCTATTGATTTTAACGATGAACTGAGAAATCGCCGCGAAAAACTGGCGGCACTACGTCAGCAAGGTGTGGCGTTTCCCAATGATTTTCGCCGCGACCATACCTCTGACCAGTTGCACGAAGAGTTTGATGCGAAGGATAACCAGGAACTGGAATCCTTAAACATTGAAGTCTCGGTTGCTGGCCGAATGATGACCCGTCGTATTATGGGGAAAGCCTCCTTTGTAACGTTGCAGGATGTCGGTGGCCGTATTCAACTGTACGTTGCAAGAGATAGCCTGCCAGAAGGTGTTTATAACGATCAGTTTAAAAAATGGGATCTGGGTGACATTATCGGTGCCCGCGGTACGCTGTTTAAGACGCAAACGGGTGAGCTTTCCATTCACTGTACTGAGCTGCGCCTGCTGACTAAAGCACTACGTCCTTTACCAGATAAATTCCATGGTCTGCAGGATCAGGAAGTCCGTTATCGTCAACGTTATCTGGACCTCATCGCTAACGATAAATCCCGTCAAACGTTTGTTGTCCGTTCAAAAATTCTGGCCGCTATCCGTCAGTTCATGGTCGCGCGCGGCTTTATGGAAGTAGAAACCCCGATGATGCAGGTAATTCCAGGTGGGGCATCTGCTCGCCCGTTTATTACCCATCATAACGCTCTGGATTTAGATATGTACCTGCGTATCGCGCCGGAGCTGTATCTGAAACGTCTGGTTGTAGGCGGTTTTGAACGGGTATTCGAAATCAACCGTAACTTCCGTAATGAAGGTATTTCTGTTCGCCATAATCCTGAGTTCACAATGATGGAACTCTACATGGCATATGCGGATTACCACGATTTGATTGAACTGACGGAGTCACTGTTCCGCACCCTGGCACAAGAGGTACTGGGTACCACTAAAGTCACTTATGGCGAGCATGTGTTTGATTTCGGCAAACCGTTTGAAAAACTCACCATGCGCGAAGCAATCAAAAAATATCGTCCAGAAACCGATATGGCGGATCTGGATAATTTTGATGCTGCTAAAGCATTAGCTGAATCTATCGGTATTACGGTAGAGAAAAGCTGGGGGCTGGGACGTATTGTTACGGAGATCTTTGATGAAGTGGCAGAAGCACATCTGATTCAGCCAACCTTTATTACGGAATATCCGGCAGAAGTGTCCCCGCTGGCGCGCCGTAATGATGTTAACCCGGAAATCACCGACCGTTTTGAATTCTTCATCGGTGGTCGTGAAATTGGTAATGGTTTTAGCGAATTAAACGACGCAGAAGATCAGGCTGAACGTTTCCAGGAACAGGTTAACGCTAAAGCTGCAGGTGACGACGAAGCCATGTTCTATGACGAAGATTACGTGACTGCGCTGGAATATGGTCTGCCGCCAACCGCTGGTCTGGGTATTGGTATCGACCGAATGATTATGCTGTTTACAAACAGTCATACTATTCGCGACGTTATTCTCTTCCCGGCGATGCGCCCACAGAAATAAATTTCACTTTAATGAACGAAGCAGTCAGGCGACTGCTTCGTTCGTCATTCCGCAAATCCAGTTTTGAGGAGAGACGCTTCGTTTCAAGATAACCAGCGGGTCCACTCAACTACAGCTCCTAAAAGAGAGAAAAAAGTAATGCCACAGGAAGACTCATTGGCCAGGTTATTCCGACCAGAAATGCACTAAGTAAACGAATATGTGTTTTCTCATGTGAGATAAACCAGATAATGACAAAGGATATGTTCACACCAATCACATAAAAAATTAATATTTTAGAGAATAGTGCCATTTTTTATGTTCTTCTTATCCTTCCTGGCTACTTGTAAAACTGACGGAAATAGTCATCAACTGTCATAATGCTGAGGTCAAAATCAATATCCGGTAAGTCTAAGCATTTGAGCCTGATTAAATCTTCGATTTCACTTGCGGCTAACGATGTCGTTATTGCGAAGGAGTTTTCATTCAGTTGTCGTGGTATCCCATATTCATCAGCCACGATAGAGGAGAAATTCATATCATACATCAATGATCTTAACCTTAAGAACACTGAGGAATAAGATGATGGATAATCAAAAGAAACAACATAAGTATTGAACTTGTTTTTACCTTCCATAATATGACTCCTATCAATATTGAACGCTCTGGGGACGCAAAACTTATTAACCCCGAATGATGATTCTCATATAGGAGATATTCTTTTTTTTTTGCTCAGTAAAGGGGATGACTTGGGACAAAAAAACGCTCTCTCTGACCATTCTTTGTGCATCCCCCTACCCTTCAGATGCTCTCCTGCATCACACCGCGGAGAGCATGAAAAATATCGTGACTCTGTACTCTCCCATCAACTGCGAATATCATCATACTCCCGTGTTTTATCAAATTCGTGTTTCGCAAATGGGCATAGTGGGATAATTTTTCGTTTTTCCCGACGCATTTTTTCCACGACTTTCGCAACCAGCTGTTTACCAATCCCTTGTCCTTTCAGGCTTTCATCGACATCGGTATGTTCGATAATCGCTAAATTCTCTCCGGTCGGCACAAAGACAATTTCAGCGATTTGCTTGCCCTGTTCGTCATTAATGTAAAATTTATTGTGGCCTTCGCGTATTTCCATTTTACCCTCGCTTATTTATGACGGTATTTCAGCGCACCGCTCGGGCACGTATCAATCACTTTAACCACAGTGGTGACGTCAACTTCATCCGGCATGATCCACGGCTTACGTTTGAGATTAAATAACTTGCCGTTGCCACGTACGCAATTGCCAGAATGCTGACATATCGCAGTGTTAAAATAGACATCGATATTTTCGCCGGTATAACAGCGATAACCCCCGTCCAGTAGCGCCTGATCCATGACCTTCCCTCTCTCATCAGTATGGTTTTCACTATAAGCATAGCCCCGGAATCTTCATACAGCACTGGCAGTTTCCGTTGCCAGAGTCTCTTCCCCAATATAGCCAATCATTCTTACTCCCTTTGAATTACCCGCCTCATCAGAGATAATGCTTAAGAAATTTGTCACACAAGGAAGCTGATGAGACATTCATTGCC
The DNA here is from genome assembly GCF_011754335.1 of Escherichia sp. E.sYA108. Lineage (NCBI taxonomy): Bacteria > Pseudomonadati > Pseudomonadota > Gammaproteobacteria > Enterobacterales > Enterobacteriaceae > Escherichia > Escherichia sp. E.sYA108. The sequence continues at coordinate 4,609,264 of NZ_JAAQVZ010000001.1, forward strand.
CTACCGTATGTTACGCAAACGTCCGATGAAATTGAGTACCACTGTGATCTTAATGGTCAGCGCGGTACTGTTCTCGGTGCTATTGGTGGTGCATCTGATTTACTTCTCGCAAATCAGTGATATGACGCGAGACGGGCTAGCTAACAAGGCTCTGGCAGTAGCGCGTACCCTCGCCGACTCGCCGGAAATCCGTCAGGGCTTGCAGAAAAAACCGCAGGAGAGTGGAATCCAGGCCATCGCGGAAGCCGTGCGCAAACGCAACGATCTGCTGTTTATTGTCGTTACCGATATGCACAGTCTTCGCTACTCGCATCCTGAAGCCCAGCGTATTGGTCAGCCATTTAAAGGTGATGACATCCTTAAAGCGCTGAATGGCGAAGAAAATGTCGCTATCAATCGCGGTTTTCTGGCGCAGGCTTTACGCGTATTTACCCCCATCTACGATGAAAATCATAAACAAATTGGCGTGGTGGCGATCGGCCTTGAGTTAAGCCGCGTGACCCAACAGATCAATGACAGTCGCTGGAGCATTATCTGGTCGGTACTATTTGGCATGCTGGTCGGACTGATCGGCACATGCATTCTGGTTAACGTACTGAAAAAAATCCTTTTCGGCCTGGAACCCTACGAAATCTCCACACTGTTTGAGCAACGCCAGGCCATGTTGCAGTCCATCAAAGAAGGCGTCGTTGCCGTGGACGATCGCGGCGAGGTCACGCTGATCAACGATGCCGCACAAGAATTGCTGAATTACCGTAAGTCGCAGGACGATGAGAAACTGTCGACGCTAAGCCACTCGTGGTCACAGGTGGTAGATGTCTCGGAAGTGTTACGCGACGGAACCCCACGCCGCGACGAAGAGATTACGATTAAGGACCGACTATTACTGATCAACACCGTTCCGGTGCGCAGTAATGGCGTTATCATCGGTGCCATTTCAACCTTCAGGGACAAAACTGAAGTACGTAAACTGATGCAGCGACTCGACGGTCTGGTCAACTATGCTGACGCACTTCGTGAACGATCCCACGAATTTATGAATAAATTGCATGTGATTCTCGGATTATTGCATCTGAAGAGTTATAAGCAGTTGGAAGATTACATTCTCAAAACAGCCAATAACTATCAGGAAGAGATTGGCTCTCTGCTGGGTAAGATCAAATCTCCGGTTATCGCTGGTTTTTTAATCAGCAAGATTAACCGCGCGACCGATTTAGGCCATACGCTGATTTTAAACAGTGAAAGCCAGCTGCCAGACAGCGGTAGTGAGGATCAGGTCGCGACGCTGATTACCACGTTGGGAAATCTGATAGAAAACGCGCTGGAGGCATTAGGGCCGGAACCCGGTGGCGAAATTAGCGTAACATTGCACTACCGTCACGGCTGGCTGCACTGCGAAGTTAACGATGATGGACCGGGGATCGCACCCGACAAAATCGATCACATTTTTGACAAAGGTGTCTCGACAAAAGGAAGCGAGCGAGGCGTCGGTTTAGCACTTGTCAAACAACAGGTAGAAAATCTCGGCGGCAGCATCGCCGTGGAATCGGAACCCGGGATTTTCACACAATTTTTTGTCCAGATACCCTGGGACGGGGAGAGGTCGAACAGATGATCAATGTATTAATTATCGATGATGACGCAATGGTCGCGGAGCTGAATCGCCGATACGTGGCACAAATCCCGGGCTTTCAATGCTGTGGAACGGCTTCGACGCTGGAGAAAGCCAAAGAGATTATCTTCAATAGCGATACGCCTATCGACCTGATATTGCTAGATATCTATATGCAAAAAGAGAACGGGCTCGATTTACTGCCTGTCCTGCATAACGCGCGTTGCAAAAGTGATGTGATTGTCATCTCCTCCGCTGCCGATGCAGTAACCATTAAAGATTCGCTGCATTACGGTGTTGTGGATTACCTGATCAAACCCTTCCAGGCTTCCCGCTTTGAAGAGGCGCTCACCGGCTGGCGGCAAAAGAAAATGGCGCTGGAAAAACATCAGTATTATGACCAGGCCGAGCTTGATCAGCTAATCCACGGCAGCAGCTCCAACGAGCAGGATCCTCGTCGCTTGCCAAAAGGCTTAACGCCGCAGACGTTACGCACGCTGTGCCAGTGGATTGACGCGCATCAGGACTATGAGTTTTCAACCGACGAGCTGGCTAACGAGGTTAACATCTCGCGTGTTTCCTGCCGTAAATACCTTATCTGGCTGGTCAACTGCCACATATTGTTCACCAGTATCCATTATGGCGTCACGGGGCGTCCGGTTTACCGTTACCGTATTCAGGCAGAACACTACTCACTACTGAAACAATATTGCCAATAACGGATCGCTGGTTATCTGTAAGTAATAATTATTACCGTAATGCAAAATACCCCTGGCACAAGTTACATTGTTCATCAGTAAAACTTGTGCCAGATCAAATATAATTATCCCTCCATCATCGCTAAAAATTAATATCTCTTCAGATGAACGGTGTTTTTAATTTCAAAACGCTAACAAAAGTTAATTAACTATTATGTCACCCACATTATGTGTATTTTTACCCACAAATGGGTAGATCAGATTAATCTATAAACCTAATGATACCTGCCCTGAGAACAAAAAACAGACCGATAAATATCAATAAGATAACAGCAAACAAAACATTAACATCTGCGCTGTACAAACTATAAACCCATCGCCAGAGAGTCTTTCTCTCTGAAAAAGCCGCTTATCACAGTGCATAAATTTGCCGCTGCTTTAATCAGCCAATATTCACTGTGAGGTATTTGCTCAAGCCGGTAACGACCAAACGGATATTTAGTCAGGCTCTGAAAACAGTTCATACAAAACAGAACGTGACTGTGATCTATTCAGCAAAAATTTAAATAGGATTATCGCGAGGGTTCACACATGTTATTTACTATCCAACTTATCATAATACTGATATGTCTGTTTTATGGTGCCAGAAAGGGGGGTATCGCGCTGGGTTTATTAGGCGGTATCGGTCTGGTCATTCTGGTCTTCGTCTTCCACCTTCAGCCAGGTAAACCACCGGTTGATGTCATGCTGGTTATCATTGCGGTGGTGGCGGCATCGGCGACCTTGCAAGCTTCGGGCGGTCTTGATGTCATGCTGCAAATTGCCGAGAAGCTGCTGCGTCGCAACCCGAAATATGTCTCAATTGTCGCGCCGTTTGTGACCTGTACGCTGACCATTCTTTGCGGTACGGGTCATGTGGTTTACACCATTCTGCCGATCATCTACGACGTTGCTATTAAGAACAACATCCGTCCGGAACGTCCGATGGCGGCAAGTTCTATCGGTGCACAGATGGGGATTATCGCCAGTCCGGTGTCGGTTGCGGTCGTATCTCTGGTTGCGATGCTGGGTAATGTCACCTTTGATGGTCGCCATCTTGAGTTCCTCGACCTGCTGGCAATCACCATTCCATCGACGTTAATCGGTATCCTGGCGATCGGTATCTTCAGCTGGTTCCGCGGTAAAGATCTGGATAAAGACGAAGAGTTCCAAAAATTCATCTCCGTACCGGAAAACCGTGAGTATGTTTACGGTGATACCGCGACGCTGCTGGATAAAAAACTGCCGAAAAGCAACTGGCTGGCAATGTGGATCTTCCTCGGGGCAATCGCTGTAGTCGCCCTTCTTGGTGCTGATTCGGACCTGCGTCCATCCTTCGGCGGCAAACCGCTGTCGATGGTACTGGTTATTCAGATGTTTATGCTGCTGACCGGGGCGCTGATTATTATCCTGACCAAAACCAATCCCGCGTCTATCTCAAAAAACGAAGTCTTCCGTTCCGGTATGATCGCCATCGTGGCGGTGTACGGTATCGCATGGATGGCTGAAACCATGTTCGGTGCGCATATGTCTGAAATTCAGGGCGTACTGGGTGAAATGGTGAAAGAGTATCCGTGGGCCTATGCCATTGTTCTGCTGCTGGTTTCCAAGTTTGTAAACTCTCAGGCTGCGGCGCTGGCGGCGATTGTTCCGGTCGCGCTGGCGATCGGCGTTGATCCGGCATACATCGTGGCTTCAGCACCGGCTTGCTACGGTTATTACATCCTGCCGACTTATCCGAGCGATCTGGCAGCGATTCAGTTTGACCGTTCCGGCACCACCCACATCGGTCGCTTCGTCATCAACCACAGCTTTATTCTGCCGGGGTTGATTGGTGTGAGCGTATCGTGCGTCTTCGGCTGGATCTTCGCCGCGATGTACGGGTTCTTATAAATGCACTTTGCGTGCCGCCCGTGACTACACGGCACGCCATTTTCGAATAACAAATACAGAGTTACAGGCTGGAAGCTATGTCAAACAAACCCTTTATCTACCAGGCACCTTTCCCGATGGGGAAAGACAATACCGAATACTATCTACTCACTTCCGATTACGTTAGCGTTGCCGACTTCGACGGCGAAACCATCCTGAAAGTGGAACCAGAAGCCCTGACCCTGCTGGCGCAGCAAGCCTTTCACGATGCTTCTTTCATGCTCCGCCCGGCACACCAGAAACAGGTTGCGGCTATTCTTCACGATCCAGAAGCCAGCGAAAACGACAAGTACGTGGCGCTGCAATTCTTAAGAAACTCCGAAATCGCCGCCAAAGGCGTGCTGCCGACCTGCCAGGATACCGGCACCGCGATCATCGTCGGTAAAAAAGGTCAGCGCGTGTGGACCGGTGGCGGTGATGAAGAAGCGCTATCGAAAGGTGTCTATAACACCTATATCGAAGATAACCTGCGCTATTCACAGAACGCGCCGCTGGACATGTATAAAGAGGTCAACACCGGCACGAACCTGCCTGCGCAAATCGACCTGTACGCGGTAGATGGCGATGAGTACAAATTCCTCTGTGTCGCTAAAGGCGGCGGCTCTGCCAACAAAACGTATCTCTACCAGGAAACCAAAGCCCTGCTGACGCCCGGCAAACTGAAAAACTTCCTCGTCGAGAAAATGCGTACCCTCGGTACTGCAGCCTGCCCGCCGTACCATATCGCGTTTGTGATTGGCGGTACGTCTGCGGAAACCAACCTGAAAACCGTCAAGTTAGCAAGCGCTCACTATTACGATGAACTGCCGACGGAAGGGAACGAACATGGTCAGGCGTTCCGCGATATCCAGCTGGAACAGGAACTGCTGGAAGAGGCCCAGAAACTCGGTCTTGGCGCGCAGTTTGGCGGTAAATACTTCGCGCACGACATCCGCGTTATCCGTCTGCCACGTCACGGCGCATCCTGCCCGGTAGGCATGGGAGTCTCCTGCTCCGCAGACCGTAATATCAAAGCGAAAATTAACCGCGAAGGTATCTGGATCGAAAAACTGGAACACAATCCAGGCCAGTACATTCCAGAAGAACTGCGTCAGGCAGGTGAAGGCGAAGCAGTGAAAGTCGACCTTAACCGCCCGATGAAAGAGATCCTTGCCCAGCTTTCGCAATACCCGGTATCCACCCGCTTGTCGCTCACCGGCACCATTATCGTGGGTCGCGATATTGCACACGCCAAGCTGAAAGAGCTGATTGACGCCGGTAAAGAACTGCCGCAGTACATCAAAGATCACCCGATCTACTACGCGGGTCCGGCGAAAACGCCTGCCGGTTATCCATCAGGTTCACTTGGCCCAACCACCGCAGGTCGTATGGACTCCTACGTGGATCTGCTGCAATCCCACGGCGGCAGCATGATCATGCTGGCGAAAGGTAATCGCAGTCAGCAGGTTACCGACGCGTGCCATAAACACGGCGGCTTCTACCTCGGTAGCATCGGCGGTCCGGCGGCGGTACTGGCGCAGCAGAGCATCAAGCATCTGGAATGCGTCGCTTATCCGGAGCTGGGTATGGAAGCTATCTGGAAAATCGAAGTAGAAGATTTCCCGGCGTTTATCCTGGTCGATGACAAAGGTAACGACTTCTTCCAGCAGATCGTCAACAAACAGTGCGCGAACTGCACTAAGTAACCTCTTCGGCCCAGCGCCTGGCAGCATGCTGCCAGGTGATCCCCCTGGGCCACCTCTTTTGCGATTGTAATTTCACGCTTACTGGTCAATAGTCAGTATTTTCCCTGACTTGCGAACTCACCATGACCCGCACACTCAAGCCGTTAATTCTTAACACCGGCGCACTGGCGCTAACGTTAATCCTGATTTATACCGGCATTTCGGCCCATGACAAACTCACCTGGCTGATGGAAGTGACACCGGTGATTATTGTCGTGCCGCTACTGCTTGCCACCGCTAAACGTTATCCGTTAACGCCGCTGCTCTATACGCTCATTTTCTTTCACGCCATCATCCTGATGGTCGGCGGGCAATACACCTACGCGAAAGTCCCCGTTGGTTTTGAGGTGCAGGAATGGCTGGGGTTGAGCCGTAATCCGTATGACAAACTGGGGCATTTTTTCCAGGGGCTGGTGCCTGCACTGGTGGCACCTCGTGCGCGGGATGTACGTTCGCGGGCGTAAAATGGTGGCGTTTCTGGTCTGTTGTGTCGCGCTGGCGATAAGCGCGATGTATGAGTTAATCGAGTGGTGGGCAGCGCTGGCAATGGGCCAGGGCGCAGATGATTTTCTCGGTACTCAAGGCGACCCGTGGGATACGCAATCCGATATGTTCTGCGCACTACTGGGCGCATTAACGACGGTGATATTCCTCGCTCGCTTTCATTGCCGCCAGCTACGGCGCTTTGGCTTAATCACCAGAGCGCCGGAAGCGATTACCCCTTAACGGTGCAACCAGCCAGGCAGCCAGTCGCCGTGGGCAGCAATCAAGTCGTCAACAAGAGCATATATTTCGTCAATGCCCAGCACGGCGGCAGTATGCGGGTCCATCATCGCGGCGTGGTAAACACGGTCGCGATTTTCCGTAAGAATAGCTTCGGTCAGCAGCGTCTGTACGTTGATGTTGGTTTGCATCAGGGCGGCCAGATGCGAAGGTAACGTACCGACTTTGGTCGGCTGAATGCCATTAGCATCAACCAGACAGGCTACTTCCACGCAACATCCTTGTGGCAGGTTATCAATCAATCCATCGTTACGGACGTTGCCGTAAATCACACTCGGCTCGCCAGTCCAGATAGCGTTCATGATTGTGCTGGCATATTCCCGTGACGGTTTAATATCAATCCGGGAGGCGTTTTTATACTCCTCCAGCTCTTTATGCCAGTTCGCCAGCTGCTCGACGCAGCGTTTCGGGTACTCATCCAGCGGTACTTTATAACGCTCAATCAAATCCTCACGACCTGGCTTAATAAACCACGGTGTGTACTCAGCAAAATGTTCTGACGATTCCGTGACGAAGTAGCCCAGCTTTTTGAACATTTCGTAGCGCACAATATTCTGGCAGCGAGTATTGCCATGAATATTCGGCTTCGGTGCCTGCCCTGCTTCATAAGCCGCCAGCAGTTCCGGGTAGAGATTCACGTAACTGCCGTCGGCGGTTTTGCGCTCCAGTTCCAGGTAAAACGCCATATGGTTGATACCTGCGCAACGGTAACGCAGCGTAGCCGGGTCGATATTGAGGTCACGCGCCAGCTCTTCCGCCGTTCCCTGCACCGAATGGCACAGCCCTACCTGCTTGATATGCGGATAGCGGGCATACATCGCCCAGGTATTCATCGCCATTGGATTAACGTAGTTGAGCATGGTGGCATCGGGGCAGACTTCCGTCATGTCCTCGCAAATTTGCCACAGGTGCGGAATGGTACGTAGCGCGCGCATAATACCGCCCGGCCCCAGCGTATCGGCAATGGTTTGTTCCAGACCATGCCGCTTACAGACCTCGAAATCAGTCACCGTGCAAGGTTCATAACCGCCAATCTGAAATGCCACCACCACAAAATCAGCATCCTGTAAGGCTTCTTTCTGTTGGGTGTGGCAGGTGATTTTGCCGCTGGCCCCTGCTGAATCCATCAGCTTACGCACCACAATGTGCGACTCTTCCAGGCGGGTGGGATCGATATCCATCAGGGCAATATGCGCCGTTTTCAGCGCCTCACGATGGAACACATCACCAAGAATATTTTTAACGAAAATCGTCGAACCAGCGCCGATAAATGTAATTTTAGGTGCAGACATCATGCAGATCTCCTGGCTTGCTTGAATGACTTCATCATGGCAGGCGATATCGCAGAAAACCTCCGGTTTCCCGGTTGAGCATTCCCAAAAACTCAGATCCTAAGTGGCACATCAATAGATCTGAGTTTATGGGAATAAATTACCTGAAAAGCTGAATAATCGACCCCAGTCTTCTCATCCGCTCTCCTCGCACCTCCAGGGAGAGAAATAAAACCGTGCGCCTGTTCGCAGTCATCCTCCCTCACTCCTGCCATAATTCTGATATTCCAGGAAAGAGAGTCATCCATGAATACAGATACGTTTATGTGCAGCAGCGACGAAAAGCAGACCCGTAGCCCACTGTCGCTGTATTCAGAATACCAGCGGATGGAAATTGAGTTTCGCGCACCGCATATCATGCCCACCAGCCACTGGCATGGTCAGGTCGAAGTGAATGTGCCTTTCGATGGCGATGTGGAATACCTGATCAACAATGAAAAAGTGAATATCAATCAGGGTCATATCACGCTGTTCTGGGCCTGTACACCGCACCAACTAACAGATACCGGAACCTGTCAGAGCATGGCGATTTTTAATCTGCCGATGCATCTGTTTCTCTCCTGGCCGCTGGATAAAGACCTGATTAACCACGTCACTCACGGCATGGTGATCAAATCACTGGCGACACAGCAACTTAGCCCGTTTGAAGTGCGCCGCTGGCAGCAGGAATTAAACAGTCCGAACGAGCAAATTCGCCAGCTCGCCATTGATGAAATTGGCCTGATGCTCAAGCGATTTAGCCTCTCTGGCTGGGAACCGATTCTGGTCAATAAAACCTCGCGCACACACAAAAACAGCGTCTCGCGCCATGCGCAATTTTATGTCAGCCAGATGCTGGGCTTTATTGCCGAAAACTATGATCAGGCGCTGACCATCAACGATGTGGCTGAGCACGTCAAACTTAACGCCAACTATGCAATGGGGATATTCCAGCGGGTCATGCAATTGACGATGAAACAGTACATAACCGCGATGCGCATCAACCACGTTCGCGCGTTACTGAGCGATACCGATAAAAGTATTCTCGATATTGCCCTGACGGCAGGCTTTCGTTCGAGTAGCCGTTTTTACAGCACGTTCGGCAAATATGTCGGCATGTCGCCGCAACAATACCGCAAACTTAGCCAACAGCGCCGCCAGACGTTTCCCGGCTAAAGACGATATCAGTATCAGCCAAAAAAATAGTTTAGCCGTCGATAATAAGCAGTGAGAATAATTTAAAATAATCACATAACGTATTGTTTATAAAAATAAATATTTCAAAAATGTTTGTTTTTCACGCGCTTTACAGCCCGAAAAGGCCGGAAGATACTTGCCCGCAACGAAGATTCCTTCATAACCGGGTAAGCAATGATGAAAGTATTAATTGTTGAAAGCGAGTTTCTCCATCAAGACACCTGGGTCGGTAACGCCGTTGAGCGTCTGGCAGATGCTTTAAGCCAGCAAAATGTTACCGTGATTAAATCCACCTCCTTTGATGATGGTTTTGCCATTCTCTCTTCAAACGAAGCCATTGACTGCCTGATGTTCAGCTATCAAATGGAACATCCGGACGAACATCAAAACGTCAGACAATTGATCGGTAAGCTTCATGAGCGCCAACAAAACGTGCCGGTCTTCCTGTTGGGCGATCGGGAAAAAGCCCTCGCCGCAATGGACCGGGATCTGCTGGAGCTTGTCGATGAATTCGCCTGGATTCTGGAAGATACTGCCGACTTTATCGCCGGACGCGCCGTTGCCGCGATGACCCGCTACCGCCAGCAGCTGTTGCCGCCACTGTTCAGCGCGCTGATGAAATATAGCGACATCCATGAATATTCCTGGGCAGCGCCAGGCCACCAGGGCGGCGTTGGTTTTACTAAAACACCCGCCGGACGTTTCTACCATGACTACTATGGTGAAAATCTGTTCCGCACCGACATGGGCATCGAACGCACTTCCCTCGGTTCTTTGCTTGACCATACTGGCGCATTTGGCGAAAGCGAAAAATATGCCGCACGCGTATTTGGTGCCGATCGCTCCTGGTCGGTAGTCGTCGGTACTTCCGGCTCTAACCGCACCATCATGCAGGCTTGCATGACCGATAACGATGTCGTGGTCGTTGACCGTAACTGCCATAAATCCATCGAACAAGGCTTGATGCTGACAGGCGCGAAACCGGTCTACATGGTGCCAAGCCGCAACCGCTACGGCATTATCGGGCCAATCTATCCGCAGGAAATGCAACCTGAAACCTTGCAGAAGAAAATCAGTGAAAGCCCGCTGACCAAAGACAAAGTCGGGCAAAAACCGTCTTACTGCGTGGTGACCAACTGTACCTATGACGGCGTGTGTTATAACGCTAAAGAAGCGCAGGATCTGCTGGAAAAAACCTCCGATCGTCTGCACTTTGACGAAGCCTGGTACGGCTATGCACGTTTCAACCCGATCTATGCCGATCACTATGCCATGCGCGGCGAACCTGGCGATCACAACGGTCCTACCGTTTTCGCCACCCACTCCACCCACAAACTGCTGAATGCGCTGTCCCAGGCCTCTTATATTCATGTACGTGAAGGTCGTGGGGCGATTAACTTCTCCCGCTTCAACCAGGCCTACATGATGCATGCCACCACCTCCCCGCTGTATGCCATCTGCGCATCCAACGACGTGGCAGTGTCGATGATGGACGGCAACAGCGGCCTGTCACTGACCCAGGAAGTGATCGACGAAGCGGTTGATTTCCGTCAGGCGATGGCGCGGCTGTATAAAGAGTTCACCGCTGACGGTAGCTGGTTCTTCAAACCGTGGAACAAAGAAGTCGTCACCGACCCACAAACCGGCAAAACCTATGACTTTGCTGACGCACCAACCAAACTGCTGACCACCGTTCAGGACTGCTGGGTCATGCATCCGGGCGAAAGCTGGCACGGCTTCAAAGATATTCCGGATAACTGGAGTATGCTCGACCCGATTAAAGTCAGCATCCTTGCTCCGGGAATGGGTGAAGATGGTGAACTGGAAGAAATCGGTGTTCCGGCGGCGCTGGTCACAGCCTGGCTTGGTCGCCACGGCATTGTGCCTACCCGTACCACTGACTTCCAGATTATGTTCCTGTTCTCTATGGGCGTGACCCGTGGGAAATGGGGGACTCTGGTTAACACCCTTTGCTCCTTCAAACGCCACTATGATGCCAACACACCGCTGGCGCAGGTGATGCCGGAACTTGTTGAACAATATCCTGACACTTACGCGAACATGGGGATTCACGATCTGGGTGACACCATGTTTGCCTGGCTGAAAGAAAACAACCCTGGCGCACGGTTGAATGAAGCCTATTCTGGCCTACCGGTGGCGGAAATCACCCCGCGTGAAGCGTACAACGCGATTGTCGACAACAATGTCGAACTGGTATCCATTGAAAATCTGCCAGGACGTATCGCGGCAAACTCAGTTATCCCGTATCCGCCAGGAATCCCGATGCTGCTGTCTGGTGAAAACTTCGGCGATAAAAACAGTCCGCAAGTAAGTTATTTACGCTCACTGCAATCCTGGGACCATCATTTCCCTGGATTTGAACACGAAACAGAAGGGACAGAAATTATTGACGGTATTTACCACGTTATGTGTGTGAAAGCGTAACCACTATTCCGCTGAAGGCGTAATTGTTAAATAACATTACGCCGCCTGGCTTGAGGCCTTTTAAGTATGGCAACGTTTTCATAAAAATTGCTGCAAACAAAAAATGTCATGCTTTTTGCGCGGTCCCACCCCGCGCTTTTTTTTGCCTGTTATTTATCCTTTTTTTAGCCTGTAAAAAAATATGTACATGAGAAATTACTATAAAAATTTGTAATATTAGTAAAACTCGTTATTTTTATGCATGTTTATATTCATCATACAATTATATAACCATTTCCCGGTATCGCTTCGCTTTAGCGAGAACTGGTCTTTTATTCGCACTCAGGAGTACATGTATGAGGATTTGCAGCGACCAACCTTGTATTGTTTTATTGACTGAAAAAGATGTCTGGATAAGGGTGAATGGGAAAGAACCTATTAGCCTTAAAGCTAACCACATGGCGTTATTAAATTGTGAAAATAATATTATCGACGTCTCCTCTCTTAATAACACTTTGGTTGCTCATATTAGTCACGACATCATCAAAGATTACCTCCGGTTTCTGAATAAAGATCTCTCGCAAATACCAGTATGGCAACGTAGCGCTACGCCCATCCTCACCCTGCCATGCCTGACGCCAGACGTCTTTCGCGTTGCCGCGCAGCATAGCATGATGCCCGCTGAAACTGAGTCAGAAAAGGAACGAACACGTGCATTATTATTCACTGTGCTATCCCGTTTTCTCGACAGTAAAAAATTCCTTTCACTAATGATGTATATGTTACGTAATTGTGTAAGTGACAGCGTTTATCAAATTATTGAAAGCGATATCCACAAAGACTGGAATCTTAGTATGGTAGCCAGTTGTTTATGTCTTAGCCCAAGTCTGTTAAAGAAAAAGCTGAAAAGCGAAAACACCAGTTATAGCCAAATAATCACCACCTGCCGCATGCGCTATGCCGTAAATGAATTAATGATGGACGGTAAAAATATCTCTCAGGTATCACAGTCCTGCGGCTACAACAGTACGTCGTACTTTATTTCTGTCTTTAAAGACTTCTACGGTATGACGCCGCTGCATTATGTTAGTCAGCACAGAGAACGCACTGTCGCCTGATTTTTAACCTTAACGAAGAGCTATATTAATAACGGCATCAGCGATAACCCGGCCGATAATAATTCAACTATCGAATGCAGGCGTATGATACGACGTAATTTATTGTCACGAAGCTCGCCTTCGCAGGAGTTTAATTATGTCTTCGGATGCTGATGCTCACAAAGTGGGCTTAATCCCCGTCACCCTGATGGTGTCGGGGAATATTATGGGGTCAGGTGTTTTTCTGTTACCTGCAAACCTGGCCTCCACTGGCGGGATTGCCATTTATGGATGGTTGGTGACGATTATCGGTGCGCTGGGGCTCTCGATGGTATACGCCAAAATGTCGTTCCTCGACCCTAGTCCTGGTGGTTCTTACGCTTACGCCCGCCGCTGCTTTGGCCCGTTTCTCGGTTATCAAACCAACGTCCTCTACTGGCTGGCCTGCTGGATCGGCAATATCGCCATGGTGGTCATTGGCGTAGGATATTTAAGTTACTTCTTCCCGATTCTGAAAGACCCATTGGTATTAACCATCACCTGCGTCGTGGTGCTGTGGATCTTCGTCCTGCTGAACATTGTCGGTCCGAAAATGATCACCCGCGTACAGGCCGTTGCTACCGTGCTGGCGCTGATCCCCATCGTCGGGATTGCCGTATTTGGCTGGTTCTGGTTCCGTGGTGAAACCTATATGGCGGCATGGAACGTCAGCGGTCTGGGCACCTTCGGTGCGATTCAAAGTACCCTTAACGTTACGCTGTGGTCGTTCATCGGTGTGGAAAGTGCCTCCGTTGCCGCAGGTGTGGTGAAAAACCCGAAACGCAACGTCCCTATCGCCACCATTGGCGGGGTATTGATTGCTGCCGTTTGCTATGTACTTTCTACCACCGCGATTATGGGGATGATCCCTAATGCCGCACTGCGCGTTTCTGCTTCGCCATTCGGTGATGCCGCACGGATGGCGTTGGGTGACACCGCCGGGGCCATTGTTTCCTTCTGCGCAGCTGCGGGTTGCTTAGGTTCACTGGGCGGCTGGACGTTGCTGGCGGGTCAAACGGCGAAAGCCGCTGCCGATGACGGACTGTTTCCACCGATTTTTGCCCGTGTAAATAAAGCGGGCACGCCAGTGGCGGGGCTGATTATCGTCGGTATTTTGATGACCATCTTCCAGCTCAGTAGCATTTCGCCAAACGCGACCAAAGAATTCGGTCTGGTTTCTTCCGTGTCGGTCATCTTTACACTGGTGCCATATCTTTACACCTGTGCAGCGTTACTACTGCTCGGCCACGGTCACTTTGGTAAAGCACGCCCGGCATACCTGGCAGTTACTACCATTGCCTTCCTCTACTGCATCTGGGCCGTAGTAGGGTCCGGCGCGAAAGAGGTTATGTGGTCATTTGTCACTCTGATGGTAATCACCGCCATGTATGCGCTGAATTACAACCGGCTGCATAAAAACCCGTATCCCTTAGATGCACCAATAAGCAAAGATTAATTCCCCTTAATCAAGCAAACATAAAAGCCAACCTTAAGAACTTAAGGTTGGCTTAATTTTGCTTTGCGAGCATATGCGCACTTTGTTCGATGGAAACACCGTGATGTTGAAGCGCCTACTAAAAAGACCCTCTTTAAATTTATTCTCCTGGTTATTACTTGCTACTTTTTATATCTCAGTCTGCCTGAATATCGCCTTTTTTAAACAGGTGCTACAGGTGTTACCGCTGGATTCACTGCATAACGTGCTGGTTTTCTTGTCGATGCCGGTCGTCGCATTCAGCGTGATTAATATTGTCCTGACACTAGGCTCTTTCTTATGGCTTAATCGTCCACTCGCCTGCCTGTTTATTCTGGTCGGTGCGGCTGCACAATATTTCATCATGACCTATGGCATCGTCATCGACCGTTCAATGATCACCAATATCATTGATACTACGCCGGCGGAAAGTTATGCGTTGATGACGCCACGAATGTTATTAACGCTGGGGTTAAGTGGCGTGTTGGCCGCGATTATTGCCTGCTGGATCAAAATCAAACCCACCACCTCACGCCTGCGCAGCGTTCTTTTCCGCGGGGCCAACATCCTGATTTCTGTGCTGCTGATTCTGCTGGTTGCCGCACTGTTCTACAAAGACTATGCCTCGCTGTTTCGCAACAACAAAGAGCTGGTGAAATCCTTAAGCCCGTCCAACAGCATTGTTGCTAGCTGGTCGTGGTACTCTCACCAGCGGTCAGCCAACCTGCCACTGATACGCATTGGTGAAGATGCTCACCGCAACCCATTAATGCAAAATGGGAAACGTAAAAACCTGACCATTTTGATCGTCGGCGAAACCTCGCGGGCGGAGAACTTCTCCCTCAACGGTTACCAGCGTGAAACTAACCCGCGGCTGGCAAAAGATAACGTGGTCTATTTCCCTAATACCGCCTCTTGCGGCACAGCAACAGCCGTCTCAGTGCCGTGCATGTTCTCGGATATGCCGCGTGAGCACTACAAAGAAGAGCTGGCACAGCACCAGGAAGGCGTGCTGGATATCATTCAGCGAGCGGGCATCAACGTGCTGTGGAATGACAACGATGGCGGCTGTAAAGGCGTTTGCGATCGCGTACCTCACCAGAACATCACCGCGCTGAACCTGCCTGGTCAGTGCATCAACGGCGAATGCTATGACGAAGTGCTGTTCCACGGGCTGGAAGAGTACATCAATAATCTGCAAAGCGATGGCCTCATTGTATTACACACTATCGGCAGCCACGGCCCGACCTATTACAACCGCTATCCGCCGCAGTTCAGGAAATTTACCCCAACCTGCGACACTAACGAGATCCAGACCTGTACCAAAGAGCAACTGGTGAACACTTACGACAACACGCTGGTTTACGTCGACTATATTGTTGATAAAGCGATTAATCTGCTGAAAGAACATCAGGATAAATTTACCACCAGCCTGGTTTATCTTTCTGACCACGGTGAATCGTTAGGTGAAAATGGCATCTATCTGCACGGTCTGCCTTATGCCATCGCCCCGGATAGCCAAAAACAGGTGCCGATGCTGCTGTGGCTATCGGAGGATTATCAAAAACGGTATCAGGTTGACCAGAACTGCCTGCAAAAACAGGCGCAAACGCAACACTATTCACAAGACAATTTATTCTCAACCTTATTGGGCCTGACTGGCGTTGAGACGAAGTATTACCAGGCTGCGGATGATATTCTGCAAACTTGCAGGAGAGTGAGTGAATGAAAATTCTGATTGTTGAAGACGATACGCTGTTATTGCAGGGATTGATTCTGGCGGCGCAAACCGAAGGCTACGCGTGCGATGGCGTGAGCACCGCGCGGATGGCGGAACAAAGCCTTGAGGCCGGTCATTACAGCCTGGTGGTACTGGATTTAGGCTTACCCGATGAAGATGGGCTGCATTTTCTTGCCCGTATCCGGCAGAAAAAATACACTCTGCCGGTGTTAATTCTCACCGCCCGCGATACCCTTACCGACAAAATCGCCGGGCTGGATGTCGGGGCCGACGATTATCTGGTGAAGCCTTTTGCGCTGGAAGAGTTGCACGCCCGTATCCGCGCCCTGCTACGACGCCATAATAATCAGGGCGAAAGTGAGCTGAACGTTGGCAACCTGACGCTGAATATGGGTCGCCGCCAGGTATGGATGAGCGGAGAAGAACTGATTCTGACGCCCAAAGAATATGCTCTGCTGTCGCGCCTGATGCTTAAAGCAGGCAGCCCGGTGCATCGGGAAATTCTCTACAACGATATCTACAACTGGGACAACGAGCCCTCGACCAACACCCTGGAAGTGCATATCCATAACCTGCGCGACAAAGTGGGCAAAGCCCGTATCCGCACCGTGCGCGGATTTGGCTATATGCTGGTCGCAAATGAGGAAAACTAATTGAATCTGATGCGTTTTCTGCGCCGACCAATATCGCTGCGCCAACGGCTGATATTGACCATCGGGGCCATTTTGTTGGTGTTTGAGCTGATCAGCGTCTTCTGGCTATGGCATGAAAGTACCGAGCAGATTCAGCTGTTTGAGCAGGCGCTACGCGACAATCGCAACAACGATCGCCACATCATGCGTGAGATCCGCGAGGCGGTCGCCAGCCTGATTGTCCCCGGCGTCTTTATGGTTAGCCTGACGCTATTTATCTGCTATCAGGCGGTACGCCGCATCACCCGACCGCTGGCGGAGCTGCAAAAAGAGCTGGAAGCGCGCACCGCCGACAACTTAACGCCCATTGCCATTCATAGCGCCACCCTCGAAATCGATGCGGTGGTTTCGGCGTTAAACGATCTGGTCAGTCGCCTGACCAGCACGCTCGATAATGAAAGGTTGTTTACCGCTGACGTCGCGCACGAACTGCGAACGCCACTGGCGGGGGTGCGTTTGCATCTGGAACTGCTGGCGAAAACGCATCACATTGATGTAGCACCGTTAGTGGCACGACTTGATCAGATGATGGAGAGCGTCTCCCAGCTGCTGCAACTGGCGCGTGCCGGACAGTCATTTTCTTCCGGTAATTATCAACATGTAAAACTGCTGGAAGATGTCATTCTCCCCTCGTATGACGAACTCAGTACCATGCTCGACCAGCGCCAGCAAACCCTGCTATTGCCAGAGAGCGCCGCCGACATCACCGTTCAGGGTGATGCAACCCTGCTGCGGATGTTATTGCGAAACCTGGTAGAAAACGCCCATCGTTATAGCCCACAAGGCAGCAACATTATGATTAAGCTGCAAGAAGATGGCGGAGCGGTCATGGCCGTTGAAGATGAAGGACCGGGTATTGATGAGAGTAAATGCGGGGAGTTGAGTAAAGCGTTTGTACGAATGGACAGCCGTTATGGCGGGATTGGTCTGGGGTTAAGTATTGTCAGCCGCATTACACAGTTGCATCACGGGCAGTTTTTCCTGCAAAACCGGCAAGAGACTTCCGGCACGCGGGCCTGGATACGGCTGAAAAAAGATCAGTACGTGGCAAACCAGATATAAAGAAAGCTGCTGACCACCAGCACGCTGAACACGGTAGTTAAACTTTCATAAACACGGTTTTTCATTGCACTCTCCTCCGTTAACCTGGAGGAGAGTATGCGCGTCAGAGATTAAGTGAACCTTAAGAGTTCAATTGACCTGATAAGACAGCGTCACATCAGGCCATCCGTTTCAGCTTATTCATCAATTCGCGGATGTTGCTGCACCAGGCGGGTACGTTTCGCCTGCAAATCGGCAATCTCGTGGTCAATATCATCGATTTTCTGCTCGATATTATCGTAATGCTCGACGAGAATTTCCTTCGCTTCCTGTATATCTGACGCCGCTGGTGTCGCACCTTTCAACGGTCGATTCGCCGTCTCTTTCATGGTTACGCCGGTGATTAAACCAACCACCGCCACTACCATCAGGTAATAGGCAGGCATCATCAGATTCTGCGAGCTTTCGACCAGCCAGGCCGCCAGTGTTGGCGTCAGACCGGCAACCAGCACCGAAATATTAAATGCCGCCGCCAGCGCGCTGTAACGGATATGCGTCGGGAACATCGCAGGCAAGGTAGAAGCCATAACGCCCGTAAAGCAGTTAAGGATCACCGCCAGCATCAGTAAGCCGGCAAAAATCAGGCCGATGACGTTACTGTTAATCAGAATAAACGCCGGGATCGCCAACACAAACAGTGCAACACTACCAAGAAGCACAAACGGACGACGGCCAAAACGGTCACTCAGCAAGCCCATCACCGGTTGAACAAACAGCATACCGATCATAATGGCGATAATAATCAGCACCCCGTGGTCTTCGGAGTAATGCAGGTTATGCGACAAATAACTCGGCATATAGGTCAGCAACATGTAGTAAGTCACGTTGGTGGCAATTACCAGACCAATACATGTCAACAGGCTGCGCCAGTGTTTGGTGGCAATCTCTTTAAACGAGACTTTCGGGCCATCCTGCAAACCTTCGCGGTCGCCCTGTTCCAGTTTATCGACATGCTGCTGGAACGCCGGAGTCTCTTCCAGCGCATGGCGCAGGTAAAGCCCGATAATCCCTAACGGCAGAGCGATAAAGAACGGAATACGCCAGCCCCAATCGAGGAAGTTCTCTTCGCCGACAATGGTCGAAATTAACACCACTACGCCAGCTCCCAGCACAAACCCGGCAATAGAACCAAAGTCCAGCCAGCTGCCCATAAAGCCACGTTTACGGTCAGGGGAGTATTCCGCAACAAATATTGACGCCCCGGTATATTCACCGCCGACCGAGAAACCTTGTGCCATCTTACAGATCAACAGCAGAATCGGTGCCCAAATACCAATCGTGTCGTAGGACGGTATTAAGCCAATACAGAACGTACTGATCGACATAATCACAATAGTGATAGCGAGGATCTTCTGGCGACCATATTTATCGCCCAACATACCAAAGAAGAGCCCGCCAAGCGGTCGAATCAGAAAGGGAACGGAGAAAGTGGCGAGTGCAGCAACCATCTGCACGCTGGGGTCAGCCCCCGGGAAAAAAACTTTACCTAATGCGTAAGCAACAAAACCATAAACACCAAAATCGAACCATTCCATTGCATTACCCAGTGATGCTGCGGTAATGGCTTTACGCAGTTTACCATCATCAATAATGGTGACATCACGAAGGGTAATCGGTTTTACTTTTTTCCTTTTCAGCATAGCTTTCCTCGCAGAGTTGGCCCATTTCCGCAAACGCCAGAAAAATCAGCGCGACGGCCGCAAAAGGGGAGCGGGAATTGCAGGATGCAATCTCTGTAACAAGCGTAGCGGGTTTGCTTACACCCTCCGGTTAAGGAATGTACAATCAAACCAGTTGACGCCTGAATTGGGCAGTTAATGACCTTTTTACCCTACCAGTGTTTAAATTTGTGATCAACTTCACACATGTATTTCGTTTAGGACTCATTGGTGTAACTGATTATTTACACCAAATTTACAGAGAAGATTTCCTCGACCATTGCCCCCGCCAGACGCTGCGCTGAACAGAGTCGTGGCATCCCCAGTGCGACAGTTCGCCAGCGTTGGGTCACTGACCAGCAAACGGGTTGTTTATCTGCCGTGGACCACTTTCCCAGCCAACTTAAAAAATCAGCATGATCCCCGCCCGTCGAAACGGTCGAAGAGGCAAACCACTGATGGTAATAGTGACGCGTGGTCGGGGCCGCATTGATACTCTCTGCCAAATGTTGTGTCGCTTTCACGCGCAAATCACCCAGCAACAACGCCACCGCTTGCGGTCTTCCCAGACGGCAGGCATCGCCAAATGCACCCCAGCGCAACTCCTCCAGAACGATAAAGCAGCGCCCAGGCAACGACCAGGCGTTATACGCCCCAGCACGCCAGCGGGTAAAAATTTGCTCGCTCTGTTCACCCGCCTGCACCAATAGGCCTCGTTGCGTTAACGCCTTTTCCTTCCAGCGACAACGGGCTGAAAACCACTCATACAAGGCGACAATTTGCTGGGGGAGCTCCGGGAAAGCAGAGTGCTGGCGGTGATCCATTTTTTGCAGCAGCGCCAGATGCTGCGCGATCTGCGTCAGCGCCAGATGACCGGGATCCAGCATCGACGCCAGTTTCTCCACCAATGTCAGACGCAGACTAAGCGGCGCATTTAACATGCCGCCGTTCGTCCATGTCTGAAGCTGCACGCGCGCAAGAAGTTCCTGCATCAGTCGTTCACGAAACTGCTGCTGATGGGCTTGTGGAAGGCGGGCATCATCGCCCTGCGCCAGATCCACTAAAAAGCGCGGATGAACCGACTCCAGCACGCGACCGGGGCCGTCCAGTAACGTCTTGGTCAATATCGTTCTGCCGTGAAAAGTGTTTGAATATCATCGCGTAACAGCTGAGCGTCGGTGTAAATCCAGCCGTGAGTCATCACAGTCTGCTGCAATTGCTGTTGCATCAGCCTGACCACCGATTCATTTTGTTGACGCAGAGCCATACTTTCGCGTAAACGCGTCTGTAATTCCGTCAAACATGAAGCGAACTCAGCGAAAAAAGTATTCATGCCTGCCGTAACAGATTCATCGACCTGCTCTGCCAGAACTTTAGCCATTTGTTGGCAATAAAGATCGACTTCTGCGCTTAATGCTCGCTGCAACACACTGTAATCAACCGTCTCTGTCGGGAATTTCTCATTTCCCCGTCCCCAGTCGGGCTGATTCAACCAGCGCGAAAAAATCTCACGCACAACGCCTAAACGCGTGCTCTGCTCGTCCGTTGCTGCCTGGCGCGAAATGACTTCACTGAACAGCTGGCGGGTGTTGAAGTGGGGAACTACGCCGTGAAAAACAGGAAAATGAAACCCAGGACGAAACCCAGACTCACTCAATTCCATTTTGACTTGTTGCTCAATGGGGCGAATAACATCGGTTAACACCCGGCAAAGGGTGGACTCAAGCTCGGCAAAGCGCAGCGTAAAGTCGCGACTGATGGTGTTCTGCGCCGTCTGTAACAGTGTCTCACAGCAGGTACGCATCTCACTTAACGACTCCGAGTCATCCTGAAACAACGCGGCTAACTGCGCATTCACCGCATCTTGCTGTTGACGCAGAAAGTGGTTGGTGGAGGTCAGGGCCAACTCGATTTCATGTTTAATCTCGCCGCTCACCTGCGCCTGATTGAGTTGCAATAGCTGCAAACTTTCTTCGACCTGATGGATATTTTGCTGCAATTGTTCACAAGCGACGTTTAACCCGTGCGCACGAAAATCCAGGTATTCCCGCGCCTGCTGCGCGTAATTCAACAGTTTATGCGCGGCAGATCGCAGAGCATACAACGAGGCGTTAGCGTAAGCGGCATAAAGCAACGCCTGAATTGGCTGGGCGAACAGCGAATCTTCCCACAACTGATCGGCAGCATGGCGAATATGTTCGAGGTCCGCCAGATCGGCATGACGCCAGCGCCTGCCGAGCGCGGCATGGGCAAAATCTTCCACCCAGCGTTGTTGCTCTGGCGCGGGTAACTTACCGTTGTTGGCTAACTCATGGCGCGCCCGATTCGCCAGGTAGCCCCACATCGACGACACCGGAAATATCTGCTGTGGCGTAATACAGCCTTTCATCAGCGTCCCGGAAATCAGTGCCCGCACCTGGTCAGCGTCGTCACTGTTACGATCCTGTTGATCGAACTTATTGACCAGCACATACAACGGCACCGATTGCCCCACCGCCAAAATTGCCTCACGGACCTCTTCATCGGAGATCGATTTCAGTTGCGTATAATCCAGCACCGCCAGTACCGCCGAGGCGCGTGCCAGCTGCTGGTTAAGCATTTTTTGCAGATGCGGTTGCCCGGCTTCATTTGGCCCGGGGGTATCCAGTAACGTCAACTGACCGGGATAACTCTCCAGCCCCGCCAGATGGACAAACTCCACTTCAATCACGGGAATATGCTCAATGGCGGCGTAAGCAGAAAAAGGAAAATCGACGTCCAGCGCCTTCGCCAGTCGCACCAAATCATTCAAACTTTTCAGACAATGAAAAATAGGTTGAGCACCCAGATAATATTTTTCGAAAGCGATGCCATTTTCGATCCGCTGCATAAGCGCACGCATATCTTTATCTATTTCCAGCACATCGGTCAGATGCTTAATATCGCAATCACGCAGGCGCTGTTGTAATTGTTGAATTAAATGGTCGATTGGCGCGACATGTGAAAAATGCAGTACCGGTTCTTTTTGCCCGGGCGTATGGCGAATAAGCGTTGGCAGCGCAGTCATTGGGCGATTGCGATTAGGCAGAACCTCCGTACCAACAATGGCATTAATGGTGGTTGATTTCCCTGCTTTCATGGTACCGACAATCGCCAGCACCATTTCCAGCTGGGAAATTTTACGCAACTCATTATTCAGCATCGCGTGACGTTCGGCGATATTAGGCTGACTCCAGGGTAAAGCCAGTTGTGGCGCATCGTCTCCGGGTACAGAGAGAGGCATTTTTTCCAGTAACTGCAACTGTTGGCGAGAAAGCTGTAACAGGCGTTCAGCCTCCTGACTTAACTCATACAGGGTCTGTGTGTACATAGAAAATTCTTCCTTAAAGCAAATTTTATTACTTTTATTTAGCCAGATTGCTTTTGAGTTCTGTTTTCGGCTTTTATAATTACTGCAAGAAATAATTTTATATTTAGAGTGTTATTTTTTATTAGAATAAATAACGTCTTCCGATACGTTTAAAACGTCAGAAAGATAAAAAATATCATTTGAATTAAAAAAAGAACAAGTAGAACATTAACCTTATCTTAAATAATAAATGGAGGCAAAAAGATTATTTTCTTTTTGCGTTTCCTTTCAAATGAAAACGATCGTCGTCTAAAATCAGCAGTACCCCCGACAAACTCAGGGATTTTGTGTATAATTGCGGCCTTTTTCGGCAATCTGCCGTTTTTTGGCGCTTTTGCCCTGCTGACTTTTGAGGAAATCCACATGTCATTACCACACTGCCCAAAATGCAACTCCGAATACACCTACGAAGATAACGGCATGTACATCTGCCCGGAATGTGCCTACGAATGGAACGACGCAGAACCTGCACAGGAAAGCGACGAGCTGATCGTTAAAGATGCTAACGGCAATCTGCTGGCTGACGGCGACAGCGTGACCATCATTAAAGATCTGAAGGTGAAAGGTAGCTCTTCGATGCTGAAAATTGGCACCAAAGTGAAAAACATCCGCCTGGTTGAAGGCGACCATAACATCGATTGCAAAATCGACGGTTTTGGTCCGATGAAACTGAAATCTGAGTTTGTGAAAAAGAACTGATTGTATTGTGATCGGTAAGCCGGATAAGGCGCTCGCGCCGCATCCGGCAACGATGCCGACTGCCTGATGCGACGCTGACCGCGTCTTATCAGGCTTCCCTCTCATCTGTATAAATTTCGAACTACACTTAACGGGCTTCTCTTAACTGAGGTCACCATCATGCCGTTAAGTCCCTACCTCTCTTTTGCCGGTAACTGTTCCGACGCGATTGCCTATTATCAACGTACGTTGGGCGCGGAACTGCTCTATAAAATCAGCTTCGGCGAAATGCCGAAATCAGCGCAGGACAGCGCCGAAAACTGCCCTTCCGGAATGCAATTTCCCGATACCGCCATCGCGCATGCCAACGTGCGCATTGCCGGAAGCGACATCATGATGAGCGATGCTATACCGTCAGGAAAAGCCAGCTACTCCGGCTTTACGCTGGTGCTCGATTCTCAACAGGTGGAAGAAGGAAAACGCTGGTTTGATAACCTTGCCGCCAACGGAAAAATCGAAATGGCCTGGCAGGAAACGTTCTGGGCGCATGGCTTTGGCAAAGTCACCGATAAATTTGGCGTACCGTGGATGATTAATGTCATCAAACAACAGCCAACGCAATAACCCGCCGGGAGGCCCGCCCTCCCGCACTGTCATCGAATTCCCGTTAACTCTTCATCTGTTAGTCACTTTTAATTAACCAAATCGTCACAATAATCCGCCACGATGGAGCCACTTTTTTAGGGAGGCTGCATCATGCAAACGATTATCCGTGTCGAGAAGCTCGCCAAAACCTTCAATCAGCATCAGGCGCTGCACGCGGTTGATCTGAACATTCATCATGGTGAAATGGTGGCTCTGCTTGGGCCGTCGGGTTCCGGAAAATCCACTCTTTTACGTCACTTAAGCGGTTTGATTACCGGCGATAAATCTGTCGGTAGCCATATCGAGCTGCTGGGCCGCACTGTCCAGCGCGAAGGCCGTCTGGCCCGCGATATCCGCAAAAGCCGCGCCCATACCGGCTACATCTTTCAACAGTTCAACCTGGTGAATCGCCTGAGCGTACTGGAGAACGTGCTGATTGGCGCGCTCGGCAGCACGCCATTCTGGCGAACCTGTTTTAGCTACTTCACCCGCGAGCAGAAACAGCGCGCGTTACAGGCGCTGACCCGCGTTGGCATGGTGCACTTTGCCCATCAACGTGTTTCCACACTCTCCGGCGGCCAGCAACAGCGTGTGGCGATTGCCCGCGCGCTGATGCAGCAGGCGAAGGTCATTCTCGCTGACGAACCCATCGCCTCGCTGGACCCGGAATCGGCACGCATCGTGATGGACACCCTGCGCGACATCAACCAGAACGACGGCATTACCGTGGTCGTCACGCTGCATCAGGTGGATTACGCCCTGCGCTACTGCGAACGCATCGTCGCCCTGCGCCAGGGGCACGTCTTCTACGACGGCTGCAGCCAACTGTTTGATAACGAACGTTTTGACCATCTCTACCGCAGCATTAACCGCGTCGAAGAGAACGCGAAAGCTGCCTGACATCCCCATCATTGAGGAAAACGAATGAACGCTAAGATAATTGCCTCGCTGGCCTTCACCAGCATGTTCAGCCTCAGCACCCTGTTAAATCCGGCATACGCCGAAGAGCAGGAAAAGGCGCTGAATTTCGGCATTATTTCAACGGAATCACAGCAAAACCTGAAACCGCAATGGACGCCGTTCTTACAGGATATGGAGAAGAAGCTGGGCGTAAAGGTCAACGCCTTCTTTGCCCCGGACTACGCGGGCATTATCCAGGGGATGCGCTTCAATAAAGTGGATATCGCCTGGTACGGCAACCTGTCGGCGATGGAAGCGGTGGATCGCGCCAACGGTCAGGTCTTCGCCCAGACGGTCGCGGCGGATGGATCGCCGGGTTACTGGAGCGTGTTGATCGTCAACAAAGATAGCCCGATCAACAACCTGAACGATCTGCTGGCGAAGCGGAAAGATCTCACCTTCGGCAATGGCGATCCTAACTCTACCTCCGGCTTCCTCGTCCCCGGTTACTACGTCTTCGCTAAAAACAATATCTCCGCCAGCGACTTTAAGCGCACCGTCAACGCCGGGCATGAAACCAACGCCCTCGCCGTCGCTAACAAGCAAGTGGATGTCGCCACCAACAACACCGAAAACCTCGACAAGCTGAAAACCTCCGCGCCGGAGAAGCTGAAAGAACTGAAGGTGATCTGGAAATCACCGCTGATCCCTGGCGATCCGATCGTCTGGCGCAAAAATCTTTCCGAAACCACTAAAGACAAGATCTACGACTTCTTTATGAATTACGGCAAAACGCCGGAAGAGAAAGCGGTGCTGAAGCGCCTGGGCTGGGCGCCGTTCCGCGCCTCCAGCGACTTGCAACTGGTGCCGATTCGCCAGCTCGCACTGTTTAAAGAGATGCAAAGCGTGAAGGACAACAAAGGGCTGAACGAACAGGACAAGCTGGCAAAAACCACCGCCATTCAGGCGCAACTGGATGATTTGGACCGCCTGAACAACGCGTTAAGCGCAATGAGTTCGGTGAGTAAAGCGGTGCAGTAAATCGTAGGTCGGATAAGACGCCCCGGCGTCGCATCCGACAATGTGCAGACGTTGATGCCGGATGCGGTGCAAGCACCTTATCCGGCCTACAGACCGGAGCCAAACATGCAAACCATCACCATCGCCCCACCCAAGCGCAGCTGGTTCTCGCTTCTGAGCTGGGCCGTTGTTATCGCCGTGCTGGTCGTCTCGTGGCAGGGCGCGGAAATGGCCCCGCTTACGCTGATTAAAGATGGCGGCAACATGGCGACGTTCGCCGCCGACTTCTTCCCGCCCGATTTCAGCCAGTGGCAGGATTACCTCACCGAAATGGCCGTCACGCTGCAAATCGCCGTCTGGGGCACCGCGCTGGCGGTGGTTCTCTCCATCCCCTTCGGCCTGATGAGCGCTGAAAACCTGGTACCGTGGTGGGTCTACCAACCTGTACGCCGCCTGATGGACGCCTGCCGTGCCATTAACGAAATGGTCTTCGCCATGCTGTTCGTGGTCGCCGTCGGCCTCGGCCCGTTCGCTGGCGTGCTGGCGCTGTTTATCCACACCACCGGTGTACTTTCCAAACTGCTTTCCGAAGCGGTAGAAGCGATTGAACCCGGCCCGGTGGAGGGCATTCGCGCCACCGGTGCCAACAAGCTGGAAGAGATCCTTTACGGCGTACTACCGCAGGTCATGCCGCTGCTGATCTCCTACTCTCTCTATCGCTTCGAATCCAACGTCCGCTCGGCGACCGTCGTCGGTATGGTTGGTGCGGGCGGAATTGGCGTCACGCTGTGGGAAGCGATTCGCGGTTTCCAGTTCCAGCAAACCTGCGCCCTGATGGTGCTGATTATCGTCACGGTCAGCCTGCTGGATTTCCTCTCTCAACGGTTGCGTAAGCACTTTATCTGATTAGCGAGGCATTGATATCTATGCACTTGTCTACACATCCGACCAGCTACCCAACACGCTATCAGGAGATAGCCGCAAAACTTGAGCAGGAGCTTCGTCAACACTACCGCTGCGGCGACTATCTTCCCGCCGAGCAGCAACTGGCGGCGCGCTTTGAGGTGAACCGCCACACCCTGCGCCGCGCCATCGACCAACTGGTGGAAAAAGGCTGGGTACAGCGCCGTCAGGGCGTCGGCGTACTGGTGCTGATGCGCCCGTTCGATTACCCGCTCAACGCCCAGGCGCGTTTTAGCCAGAACCTGCTGGACCAGGGCAGCCATCCCACCAGCGAAAAATTGCTATCGGTGCTGCGCCCCGCCTCCGGTCACGTCGCTGACGCGCTGGGGATAACCGAGGGGGAGAACGTCATCCACCTGCGCACCCTGCGTCGGGTCAACGGCGTCGCGCTCTGTTTAATCGACCACTACTTTGCGGACCTCACCCTCTGGCCGACGCTGCAACGTTTCGACAGCGGTTCGCTGCACGATTTTCTGCGCGAGCAAACGGGGATTACGCTACGACGCAGCCAGACGCGGATCAGCGCCCGCCGCGCCCAGGCCAAAGAGTGCCAGCGTCTTGAAATCCCGAATCTGTCGCCGCTGCTGTGCGTGCGCACCCTTAACCACCGTGACGGTGAAAGCAGCCCGGCGGAGTACTCCGTCAGCCTGACGCGCGCCGACATGATTGAATTCACTATGGAGCACTGAATGCACGCAGATACCGCGACCCGCCAGCACTGGATGTCCGTGCTGGCGCACAGCCAACCGGCTGAACTGGCAGCCCGCCTGAACGCGCTGAACATCAACGCCGATTATGAGGTGATCCGCGCCGCTGAAACTGGCCTGGTGCAGATTCAGGCGCGAATGGGCGGCACCGGCGAACGCTTTTTTGCTGGCGACGCCACGCTCACCCGCGCCGCCGTGCGTCTGACTGACGGCACGCTCGGCTATAGCTGGGTGCTGGGGCGCGACAAACAGCACGCCGAACGTTGTGCGCTGATTGATGCGCTGATGCAGCAAAACCGCCACTTTCAAAACTTATCAGAAACCCTTATTACCCCGCTGGACGCTGACCGTATGGCACGCATTGCCGCGCGTCAGGCCGAAGTGAACGCCAGCCGGGTCGACTTCTTTACGATGGTTCGCGGAGACAACGCATGACCCTGGAAACCGCTTTTATGCTTCCCGTGCAGGATGCCCAGCACAGTTTTCGTCGCCTGTTAAAGGCCATGAGCGAGCCGGGCGTGATTGTCGCCCTGCATCAGCTCAAGCGCGGCTGGCAGCCGCTGAATATCGCCACCACCAGCGTGCTGCTGACGCTGGCCGATAACGACACGCCGGTGTGGCTTGCCGCACCATTGAGCAACGATATCGTCAATCAGAGCCTGCGTTTTCATACCAACGCGCCGCTGGTTAATCAGCCGAAACAGGCGACCTTCGCGGTAACAGATGAGGCGATCTCCAGCGAGCAGCTCAACGCCCTTTCCACCGGCACTGCCGTTGCACCAGAAGCGGGCGCAACGCTGATTTTACAGGTCACCAGCCTGAGCGGTGGGCGTATGTTGCGCCTCACCGGCGCAGGTATTGCCGAAGAACGGATGATCGCCCCGCAACTGCCAAAGTGCATTCTTCATGAACTTACCGAGCGCCCGCACCCGTTCCCGCTCGGCATCGACCTGATCCTGACCTGCGGCGAGCGCCTGCTGGCTATTCCGCGAACCACTCATGTGGAGGTGTGCTGATGTACGTTGCCGTGAAAGGGGGCGAAAAGGCGATCGACGCCGCCCACGCCCTGCAAGAGAGCCGACGCCGGGGCGATACTGATTTGCCTGAACTGAGCGTCGCCCAGATTGAACAGCAGCTTAACCTCGCGGTAGATCGCGTGATGACCGAAGGCGGTATTGCCGACCGCGAGCTGGCCGCGCTGGCGCTGAAACAGGCCAGCGGCGATAACGTCGAAGCGATTTTCCTGTTGCGCGCCTACCGCACCACGCTGGCGAAGCTGGCGGTCAGTGAGCCGCTCGACACCACCGGGATGCGTCTCGAACGGCGTATTTCAGCAATTTATAAAGACATTCCCGGCGGCCAACTGCTTGGCCCCACCTACGACTACACCCATCGCCTGCTCGATTTCACCCTGCTGGCAAACGGCGAAACGCCGACGCTGACCACAGCCGACAGCGAACAACAGCCGTCGCCGCACGTTTTCAGCCTGCTGGCGCGTCAGGGGCTGGCGAAGTTTGAAGAAGATAGCGGCGCACAGCCGGACGACATCACCCGCACGCCGCCGGTTTACCCCTGCTCACGCTCCTCCCGCCTGCAACAATTAATGCGCGGCGACGAAGGCTATTTGCTGGCGCTGGCCTACTCCACCCAGCGTGGTTACGGACGCAATCATCCGTTCGCAGGCGAAATCCGCAGCGGCTATATCGACGTGTCGATTGTGCCGGAAGAGCTGGGATTTGCGGTGAACGTCGGCGAACTGCTGATGACCGAATGTGAAATGGTCAACGGTTTTATCGACCCGCCGGATGAACCACCGCATTTTACACGCGGCTATGGGCTGGTGTTCGGCATGAGCGAGCGCAAAGCAATGGCGATGGCGCTGGTTGACCGTGCGTTGCAGGCACCGGAATACGGCGAGCACGCAACAGGTCCGGCACAGGATGAAGAGTTCGTGCTGGCCCATGCCGACAACGTCGAAGCCGCAGGCTTTGTCTCGCACCTCAAACTCCCGCACTACGTCGATTTCCAGGCCGAACTGGAGCTACTCAAACGTCTGCAACAGGAGCAGAACCATGGCTAATCTGAGCGGCTACAACTTTGCCTACCTCGACGAGCAGACCAAACGCATGATCCGCCGCGCCATCTTAAAAGCGGTGGCAATCCCCGGTTATCAGGTGCCGTTTGGCGGACGCGAGATGCCGATGCCCTACGGCTGGGGAACCGGCGGCATTCAGCTCACCGCCAGCGTGATTGGCGAAAGCGACGTGTTGAAGGTGATTGACCAGGGCGCAGACGACACCACCAACGCCGTGTCGATTCGTAACTTCTTTAAGCGCGTGACCGGGGTGAACACCACCGAGCGCACGGACGATGCGACACTTATCCAGACGCGTCACCGCATACCCGAAACGCCGCTGACCGAAGATCAGATCATTATCTTCCAGGTGCCGATCCCCGAACCGCTGCGCTTTATTGAGCCGCGAGAGACGGAAACGCGCACCATGCACGCGCTGGAGGAGTACGGCGTGATGCAGGTGAAACTGTATGAAGATATCGCCCGCTTCGGTCATATCGCCACCACCTACGCCTATCCGGTGAAGGTGAACGGGCGCTACGTAATGGACCCGTCGCCGATCCCGAAATTCGATAACCCGAAAATGGACATGATGCCCGCCCTGCAACTGTTTGGCGCGGGGCGCGAGAAGCGCATCTATGCCGTGCCACCGTTTACCCACGTGGAAAGCCTCGATTTCGATGATCATCCGTTCACCGTCCAGCAGTGGGATGAACCATGCGCCATCTGCGGATCGACCCACAGTTACCTCGACGAAGTGGTGCTGGATGACGCCGGAAACCGCATGTTTGTCTGCTCCGATACCGATTATTGCCGCCAACAGAACGAGGCCAAAAGCCAATGAATCAACCGTTACTTTCGGTCAATAACCTGACCCACCTTTATGCCCCGGGCAAAGGCTTCAGCGATGTCTCTTTTGATTTATGGCCGGGAGAAGTTCTGGGCATTGTTGGGGAGTCCGGTTCCGGGAAGACCACGCTACTGAAATCAATTTCCGCCCGCCTGACACCACAGCAAGGGGAAATTCGCTACGAGAACCGTTCGCTGTACGCGATGAGCGAGGCCGACCGCCGTCGCCTGCTGCGCACCGAATGGGGTGTGGTGCATCAGCATCCGCTTGACGGCCTGCGCCGCCAGGTGTCGGCAGGCGGCAATATCGGCGAACGGTTGATGGCAACCGGAGCGCGTCATTACGGCGATATTCGCGCCACCGCGCAGAAATGGCTGGAAGAGGTGGAGATTCCCGCCAACCGGATCGACGACCTGCCGACCACCTTTTCCGGCGGCATGCAGCAACGTTTGCAGATTGCCCGCAACCTGGTGACGCATCCGAAGCTGGTGTTTATGGATGAACCCACTGGCGGGCTGGATGTGTCGGTACAGGCGCGCCTGCTGGACCTGCTCCGCGGTCTGGTGATGGAGCTTAACCTGGCGGTGGTGATTGTCACCCACGATTTAGGCGTCGCCCGTCTGCTGGCGGACCGTTTGCTGGTAATGAAGCAAGGGAAAGTGGTGGAGAGTGGGTTAACCGACCGGGTGCTCGACGACCCGCACCATCCGTATACCCAGTTGCTGGTGTCATCGGTTTTGCAGAATTGAGCTGGTGCCGGATGCGGCGTAAACGCCTTATCCGGCCTACAAATGCGCTCCCCGTAGGTCGGATAAGACGCATCAGCGTCGCATCCGACACCCGAACCACGAGGCGAAAAATGATTAACGTACAAAACGTCAGTAAAACCTTCATCCTGCACCAGCAAAACGGCGTGCGCCTGCCTGTATTACAAGGCGCCTCACTCACCGTCAACGCCGGCGAATGCGTGGTACTCCACGGCCATTCCGGCAGTGGAAAATCAACTCTGCTACGCTCGCTGTATGCCAACTATCTACCCGACGAAGGGCAAATCCAGATCAAACACGGTGATGAATGGGTCGACCTGGTCACCGCGCCAGCGCGCAAAGTGGTGGAGATCCGCAAAACCACTGTCGGCTGGGTAAGCCAGTTTCTGCGCGTCATCCCACGTATTTCGGCACTGGAAGTGGTGATGCAGCCGCTGCTCGATACCGGCGTACCGCGTGAAGCCTGCGCCGCTAAAGCCGCGCGTCTCCTCACCCGCCTGAACGTGCCTGAACGCCTGTGGCACCTTGCGCCATCGACCTTCTCCGGTGGCGAACAGCAGCGTGTCAACATCGCGCGCGGTTTTATCGTCGACTATCCGATTCTGCTGCTGGATGAACCCACCGCCTCGCTGGACGCTAAAAACAGCGCCGCCGTAGTGGAACTGATCCGCGAAGCCAAAGCCCGCGGCGCGGCCATCGTCGGTATCTTCCATGACGAAACCGTACGCGAGCAAGTCGCCGACCGCCTGCACCCAATGGGAGTCTCTTCATGATTATCAATAACATCAAACTGGTGCTGGAAAACGAGGTGGTACACGGTTCTCTGGAGATGCAGGACGGCGAAATCCGCGCCTTTGCCGAAAGCCAGAGTCACCTGTCAGAAGCAATGGACGGCGAAGGCGGCTGGCTGCTACCGGGGCTGATTGAGCTGCATACCGATAATCTGGATAAATTCTTCACCCCGCGCCCGAAAGTTGACTGGCCTGCCCACTCGGCGATGAGCAGCCACGACGCGCTGATGGTGGCGAGCGGCATCACCACCGTGCTGGACGCCGTGGCGATTGGTGATGTACGCGACGGCGGCGATCGGCTGGAGAATCTGGAGAAGATGATCAACGCCATCGAAGAGACGCAGAAACGCGGCGTCAACCGTGCCGAGCACCGTCTGCATCTGCGCTGCGAACTGCCGCATCACACCACGCTGCCGCTGTTTGAAAAACTGGTACAGCGCGAACCGGTAACGCTGGTGTCGCTGATGGATCACTCACCGGGCCAGCGCCAGTTCGCCAACCGCGAAAAATATCGTGAATATTATCAGGGCAAATACTCGCTCACCGATGCGCAGATGCAACAGTACGAAGAGGAGCAACTGGCGCTCGCCGCACGCTGGTCACAGCCGAATCGCGAATCCATCGCCGCAATGTGCCGCGCGCGACACATTGCGCTCGCCAGCCACGATGACGCCACGCACGCCCACGTAGCCCAATCCCATCAGCTTGGCAGCGTGATCGCCGAATTTCCCACCACGTTCGAAGCGGCAGAAGCCTCGCGCAAGCATGGCATGAACGTGCTGATGGGCGCGCCGAATATCGTGCGCGGCGGTTCGCACTCCGGCAACGTGGCGGCCAGTGAACTGGCGCAGCTTGGCCTGCTGGATATCCTCTCTTCCGACTACTACCCCGCCAGCCTGCTCGATGCGGCATTTCGCGTCGCCGATGACGAGAGCAACCGCTTTACGCTGCCGCAGGCGGTGAAGCTGGTGACTAAAAATCCGGCGCAGGCGCTTAATCTTCAGGATCGCGGGGTGATTGGCGAGGGCAAACGCGCCGACCTGGTGCTGGCGCATCGCAAGGGCAACCACATTCATATCGACCACGTCTGGCGTCAGGGTAAAAGGGTGTTCTGATGACGGGAAAACTGATTTGGTTAATGGGGGCCTCTGGCTCCGGAAAAGACAGTCTGTTGACGGAACTCCGCCAGCGGGAACAAACTCAGCTACTGGTAGCGCATCGCTACATCACGCGCGCCGCCAGCGCCGGAAGTGAAAACCATATCGCCCTGAGCGAGCAGGAGTTTTTTACCCGCGCGGGGCAGAACCTTCTGGCCTTAAGCTGGCACGCTAACGGTCTGTATTATGGCGTCGGCGTCGAGATTGACCTCTGGCTGCACGCTGGATTTGACGTGGTGGTCAACGGCTCACGCGCCCATCTGCCGCAGGCGCGGGCGCGCTATCAATCGGCGCTGCTGCCCGTTTGTTTACAGGTTTCGCCAGAGATCCTGCGCCAGCGCCTGGAAAACCGTGGTCGTGAAAATGCCAGTGAAATTAACGCCCGGCTGGCGCGCGCTGCCCGCTATACTCCTCAGGATTGTCTTACGCTCAATAATGACGGCAGCCTGCGCCAGTCGGTCGACAAGTTGCTGACGCTGATTCATCAGAAGGAGAAACACCATGCCTGCTTGTGAGCTTCGCCCGGCTACGCAGTACGACACCGACGCAGTTTACGCGCTGATTTGTGAGCTAAAACAGGCGGAGTTTGACCACCAGGCGTTTCGCGTGGGGTTTAACGCCAATCTGCGCGATCCGAACATGCGCTACCATCTGGCGCTGCTGGATGGCGAAGTTGTCGGCATGATCGGCCTGCATTTGCAGTTTCATCTGCATCATGTCAACTGGATCGGCGAAATTCAGGAACTGGTGGTGATGCCGCAGGCGCGCGGTCTGAACGTCGGCAGTAAATTACTGGCATGGGCAGAAGAAGAAGCCCGCCAGGCCGGGGCCGAAATGACCGAGCTTTCCACCAACGTGAAGCGCCACGACGCGCACCGATTTTACCTGCGCGAAGGCTACGAGCAGAGCCACTTCCGCTTCACCAAGGCGCTGTAACATGAGCCTGACCCTCACGCTCACCGGCACCGGCGGCGCACAGGGCGTTCCGGCATGGGGCTGCGAGTGCGCGGCCTGCGCCAGAGCGCGACGCTCGCCGCAGTATCGCCGCCAGCCATGCAGCGGCGTCGTGAAGTTTAACGACGCGATCACCCTGATCGACGCCGGGCTGCACGATCTCGCCGATCGCTGGTCGCCCGGATCGTTCCAGCAGTTTTTGCTGACGCACTACCATATGGATCACGTCCAGGGGCTGTTCCCGCTGCGCTGGGGCGTGGGCGACACAATCCCGGTCTACGGTCCACCGGATGAGCAGGGCTGCGACGATCTGTTTAAACATCCGGGCCTGCTTGATTTCAGCCACACGGTGGAGCCGTTTGTGGTGTTTGATTTGCAGGGGTTGCAGGTCACGCCGCTGCCGCTTAACCATTCGAAACTCACTTTCGGCTATCTACTGGAAACGGCACATAGCCGGGTGGCGTGGCTGTCTGACACTGCAGGCCTGCCGGAAAAAACGCTGAAATTTTTACGCAATAATCAGCCACAGGTAATGGTGATTGATTGCAGCCACCCACCGCGCGAGGATGCACCGCGTAATCACTGTGATTTAAATACCGTGCTTGCGCTGAATCAGGTTATCCGCTCGCCACGGGTGATTCTGACCCATATCAGCCATCAGTTTGATGCGTGGCTGATGGAAAACGCGCTACCATCGGGGTTTGAGGCGGGGTTTGATGGGATGGAGATTGAGGTGGCGTGAGGGAAAATACCCGCGCCGGCCCCTATATCAACGCCCATACTCATCTTCCATTCTCCGCTCTTCATCTTCCAGTTGCCGACGCTCCTGATCAAGCTGGCGCTGGCGATCGTCCAGCTGCCTGCGGCGATCTTCAAACTGGCGGCGGCGGTCATCATATTGTCTGCGCCGATCGTCGCTCACTTCACGCTGCCAGCCGTCGTCGCGCGAATCTTCATAGTCTCGCCCACGGTCAGGGTTATAAGCGTCGTTAATCGCCTGCTGAATATTGCCAATGGTGTCGTCGATAATATCGGCCTGGGCCGGAACGGTGGACAGCGTGAGCAGGGTGAATAAAAGAAATAGCGGAAAGCGTTTCATTAGCCAACCTCAAAAAGAAACTCTATCCACATTAGTCATTACTCATCCATGCAAGTAGTGGATGAATCTCAATTCCTTTGCTGCTCTATTGCCGTAATCGCCTCCACGCGTTGTTGATGACGACCGCCTTCGTACTGTGCGCCCAGCCACGCATCGACAATCATTTTTGCCAGTTCGAGGCCAACCACTCGTGAACCAAAAGCCAGCACGTTGGTATCGTTATGCTGCCGCGAAAGTTGCGCGGAATAAGGTTCGCTACAAACGACCGCGCGAATTCCGGCAAACTTGTTCGCCGCTATCGAAATACCGACGCCAGTGCCACAAATCAAAATCCCGCCATCAGCCTCTCCGCCAGCAACGGCCAGTGCGACTTGACTGGCGTAATGCGGATAATCAGTACGCTCTGACGACCAGGTTCCTTTATCAATCACTTCAACGCCACGCTCAACTAAATGTGCCACTATTTCATGTTTTAAAATGAAACCGACATGATCACAGCCAAATGCAATCTTTTTCATTCATCTTCCCCGCCCGTGCAAAACTTCACAATCAAAAAACATTTGTGATGTAAATGAATTAAAAACATCCAAAATCGATGAAATCCGCCTTCCCGATCTGTTTTACAGAGTTACATCTGGCAGCGCAATAGCGTTAAAGACACTCACTATCCAGCAACATCTATCATCTAATAAACCAGAAAGACAAATAACATCATGTTTTTAAAGTGATTAAATGAAACGAAATTTTAAGCCACTCTCCATTATTCACAACAAAATAAACTTTATAAATTTTATTTTTTTGTGAAGTTGCCAGCATCTTTTCTGTTCTTGCTGTGGTGATATAGTGGCGTCTTCAATTCAAGGACAAGAGAACGTGATGAGCCAGTCAGAGTTTGATTCAGCGCTTCCGAACGGTATCGGGTTAGCGCCTTACCTGCGAATGAAGCAGGAAGGAATGACAGAAAACGAAAGCCGCATCGTGGAGTGGTTACTCAAACCCGGTAACCTGAGTTGTGCACCCGCAATTAAAGATGTCGCAGAAGCTCTGGCGGTATCTGAAGCGATGATCGTTAAGGTATCAAAGCTGCTGGGGTTTAGCGGCTTTCGTAACTTACGCAGTGCGCTGGAAGATTATTTTTCTCAGTCAGAACAAGTATTGCCTTCCGAGTTGGCTTTTGATGAAGCGCCGCAGGATGTGGTGAATAAGGTATTTAACATCACTTTACGCACCATTATGGAAGGTCAGTCGATCGTCAACGTTGATGAGATCCACCGTGCCGCCCGCTTTTTCTATCAGGCCAGACAGCGGGATTTGTACGGTGCCGGAGGATCAAATGCTATCTGTGCTGATGTACAGCACAAGTTTTTGCGCATTGGCGTACGCTGCCAGGCCTATCCGGACGCTCACATCATGATGATGTCTGCTTCGTTGTTACAGGAAGGAGATGTGGTGCTGGTGGTGACCCATTCCGGGCGAACCAGTGATGTAAAAGCGGCTGTAGAACTGGCAAAAAAGAACGGGGCAAAGATTATTTGTATAACGCATAGCTATCATTCACCAATAGCGAAGCTGGCCGATTATATTATTTGCTCACCGGCCCCGGAAACACCGTTATTAGGTCGTAATGCCTCGGCAAGAATATTACAACTGACTTTGCTGGACGCGTTTTTTGTCTCTGTCGCCCAGCTCAACATTGAACAAGCTAATATTAATATGCAAAAAACCGGCGCAATTGTTGATTTCTTCTCACCAGGCGCGCTGAAATAAGAAAAAGGTAATTCCGCCATCGCGGAGTTACCTCTCCCCTTACCGTGAGAACATGATTATGAATAAATATCTGAAATATTTCAGCGGCACACTCGTGGGCTTAATGTTGTCAACCAGCGCTTTTGCTGCCGCCGAATATGCCGTCGTATTGAAAACACTCTCCAATCCATTTTGGGTAGATATGAAAAAAGGCATTGAAGATGAAGCAAAAACGCTGGGCGTCAGCGTTGATATTTTTGCCTCTCCTTCAGAAGGCGATTTTCAATCTCAATTGCAGTTATTTGAAGATCTCAGTAATAAAAATTACAAAGGTATCGCCTTCGCACCATTATCCTCAGTGAACCTGGTCATGCCTGTTGCCCGCGCATGGAAAAAAGGCATTTATCTGGTCAATCTCGATGAAAAAATCGACATGGATAATCTGAAAAAAGCAGGCGGTAATGTGGAAGGTTTTGTCACCACCGATAATGTTGCCGTCGGGGCGAAAGGCGCGTCATTCATTATTGACAAGCTGGGTGCCGAAGGGGGTGAAGTCGCAATCATTGAGGGTAAAGCCGGTAACGCCTCCGGTGAAGCGCGTCGTAATGGTGCCACCGAAGCCTTCAAAAAAGCAAGCCAGATCAAGCTTGTCGCCAGCCAGCCTGCCGACTGGGACCGTATTAAAGCACTGGATGTCGCCACTAACGTGTTGCAACGTAATCCGAATATTAAAGCGATCTATTGCGCGAATGACACGATGGCAATGGGTGTTGCTCAGGCAGTCGCAAACGCTGGAAAAACGGGCAAAGTGTTGGTCGTCGGTACAGATGGCATTCCGGAAGCCCGCAAAATGGTGGAAGCCGGACAAATGACCGCGACGGTTGCCCAGAACCCGGCGGATATCGGTGCAACGGGTCTGAAGCTGATGGTTGACGCTGAGAAATCCGGCAAGGTTATCCCGCTGGATAAAGCACCGGAATTTAAACTGGTCGATTCAATCCTGGTCACTCAATAAAACTGAATGATGCCGGATGATGATGCTAATGAAGTGTCTTATCCGGCCAACAAAATAACCTGAACGTAGACCTGATAAACGTAGCCATCAGGCAATAATACGATATTTCGTGCAGAGAGGTTATTTATGGCCACGCCATATATATCGATGGCGGGGATCGGCAAGTCCTTTGGTCCGGTTCACGCATTAAAGTCGGTTAATTTAACGGTTTATCCTGGTGAAATACATGCATTACTAGGAGAAAATGGTGCGGGTAAATCTACGCTAATGAAAGTGTTATCCGGGATACATGAGCCGACCAAAGGCACCATTACCATTAATAACATTAACTATAACAAACTGGATCATAAATTAGCGGCACAACTCGGTATCGGGATTATTTATCAGGAACTCAGCGTTATTGATGAATTAACCGTACTGGAAAATTTATATATTGGTCGTCATCTGACGAAAAAAATCTGTGGCGTCAATATTATCGACTGGCGAGAAATGCGTGTCCGCGCCGCCATGATGTTATTACGCGTGGGCTTGAAAGTTGATTTAGATGAGAAAGTGGCGAATTTATCTATCAGCCACAAGCAGATGCTGGAAATTGCCAAAACGCTGATGCTCGACGCCAAAGTCATCATCATGGATGAACCCACCTCCTCACTCACCAATAAAGAGGTGGACTATCTGTTTCTGATCATGAATCAGTTGCGTAAGGAGGGTACGGCCATCGTCTATATCTCGCATAAATTGGCGGAAATTCGCCGTATTTGCGACCGCTATACGGTGATGAAAGACGGCAGCAGCGTTTGCAGCGGCATGGTGAGCGATGTGTCAAATGACGATATCGTCCGTCTGATGGTAGGCCGCGAATTGCAAAACCGTTTTAACGCGATGAAGGAGAATGTCAGCAACCTTGCGCACGATACGGTTTTTGAGGTGCGCAACGTCACCAGCCGTGACAGAAAAAAGGTCCGGGATATCTCATTTAGCGTCTGCCGGGGAGAAATATTAGGCTTTGCCGGACTGGTCGGTTCCGGACGTACTGAACTGATGAACTGCCTGTTTGGCGTTGATAAACGCGCTGGCGGAGAAATCCGTCTTAATGGCAAAGATATCTCTCCACGTTCTCCCCTGGATGCCGTGAAAAAAGGGATGGCTTACATCACTGAAAGCCGCCGGGATAACGGCTTTTTCCCCAACTTTTCTATCGCTCAGAACATAGCTATCAGCCGCAGTCTGAAAGACGGCGGCTATAAAGGCGCGATGGGGTTGTTTCATGAAGTTGACGAGCAACGTACCGCTGAAGCCCAGCGCGAACTGCTGGCGCTGAAATGTCATTCGGTAAACCAGAACATCACTGAACTCTCCGGCGGTAACCAGCAGAAAGTCCTGATCTCCAAATGGCTGTGCTGTCACCCGGAAGTGATCATTTTCGATGAACCTACCCGTGGCATCGACGTTGGCGCGAAAGCCGAAATTTACAAAGTGATGCGCCAACTGGCGGACGACGGAAAAGTCATCCTGATGGTGTCATCTGAACTACCTGAAATTATCACCGTCTGCGACCGCATCGCCGTGTTCTGCGAAGGACGACTGACGCAAATCCTGACCAATCGCGATGACATGAGCGAAGAGGAGATTATGGCATGGGCTTTACCACACGAGTAAAAAGCGAAGCGAGCGAGAAGAAACCGTTCAACTTTGCGCTGTTCTGGGATAAATACGGTACTTTTTTTATCCTGGCGATCATCGTCGCCATTTTTGGTTTGCTGTCGTCAGAATATTTTCTGACCACCAATAATATTACCCAGATTTTTGTGCAAAGCTCCGTGACGGTACTGATCGGCATGGGGGAATTCTTCGCTATCCTGGTCGCCGGTATCGACCTTTCGGTTGGCGCGATTCTGGCGCTTTCCGGTATGGTGACCGCTAAACTGATGTTGGCAGGTATTGATCCGTTTCTCGCGGCGCTAATTGGCGGTGTACTGGTTGGCGGCGCACTGGGGGCGATCAACGGCTGCCTGGTCAACTGGACGGGACTACACCCGTTCATTATCACCCTTGGCACCAACGCTATTTTCCGTGGGATCACGCTGGTGATCTCCGATGCCAACTCGGTATACGGCTTCTCATTTGACTTCGTGAACTTCTTTGCCGCCAGCGTAATTGGGATACCTGTCCCCGTTATCTTCTCGCTAATTGTCGCGCTCATCCTTTGGTTTCTGACAACGCGTATGCGGCTCGGACGCAACATCTACGCACTGGGCGGCAACAAAAACTCGGCGTTCTATTCCGGGATTGACGTGAAATTCCACATCCTGGTGGTGTTTATCATCTCCGGTGTTTGTGCAGGTCTGGCAGGCGTCGTCTCAACTGCACGACTCGGTGCCGCAGAACCGCTTGCCGGTATGGGTTTTGAAACCTATGCCATTGCCAGCGCCATCATTGGCGGCACCAGTTTCTTCGGCGGCAAGGGGCGCATTTTCTCTGTGGTGATTGGCGGGTTGATCATCGGCACCATCAACAACGGTCTGAATATTTTGCAGGTACAAACCTATTACCAACTGGTGGTGATGGGCGGATTAATTATCGCGGCTGTCGCCCTTGACCGTCTTATCAGTAAGTAAGGAATTGAACATGAAAATCTCCCCCTCGTTAATGTGTATGGATCTGCTGAAATTTAAAGAACAGATCGAATTTATCGACAGCCATGCCGATTACTTTCACATCGATATCATGGACGGCCACTTTGTGCCGAATCTGACGCTCTCACCGTTCTTCGTAAGCCAGGTAAAAAAACTGGCGAGTAAACCGCTCGACTGCCATCTGATGGTAACGCGTCCGCAGGATTACATTGCTCAACTGGCACGTGCGGGAGCTGATTTCATCACTTTGCATCCGGAAACTATCAACGGTCAGGCATTCCGCCTGATTGATGAAATCCGCCGTCATGGCATGAAAGTGGGGCTGATTCTTAATCCGGAAACGCCGGTTGAGGCCATGAAATACTATATCCATAAGGCTGATAAAATTACGGTCATGACTGTCGATCCCGGTTTTGCCGGACAACCCTTCATTCCTGAAATGCTGGATAAAGTTGCCGAACTGAAGGCATGGCGTGAACGAGAAGGTCTGGAGTACGAAATTGAGGTGGACGGTTCCTGCAACCAGGCAACTTACGAAAAACTAATGGCGGCAGGGGCGGATGTCTTTATCGTCGGCACTTCCGGCCTGTTTAATCATGCGGAAAATATCGACGAAGCATGGAGAATTATGACCGCGCAGATTCTGGCTGCAAAAAGCGAGGTACAGCCTCATGCAAAAACAGCATAACGTCGTAGCGGGCGTGGATATGGGGGCAACGCATATCCGCTTTTGTCTGCGGACAGCAGAAGGTGAAACGCTACACTGCGAAAAAAAGCGGACCGCAGAAGTTATTGCTCCCGACCTGGTGTCGGGTATCGGCGAAATGATTGACGAGCAACTCAGGCGCTTTAACGCTCGCTGTCATGGTCTGGTGATGGGATTTCCGGCGCTGGTCAGTAAAGATA
This sequence comes from Escherichia sp. E.sYA108, assembly GCF_011754335.1. Classification (NCBI taxonomy): domain Bacteria; kingdom Pseudomonadati; phylum Pseudomonadota; class Gammaproteobacteria; order Enterobacterales; family Enterobacteriaceae; genus Escherichia; species Escherichia sp. E.sYA108. Next base: position 4,651,081 of record NZ_JAAQVZ010000001.1, read on the forward strand.
AACGCACCATTATTTCTACGCCTAACCTGCCGTTAACAGCGGCAGATTTATATGATCTCGCCGATAAGCTCGAAAATACGCTGAATTGTCCGGTTGAGTTTTCCCGCGACGTTAACCTGCAACTCTCCTGGGACGTAGTAGAAAACCGCCTTACGCAACAACTGGTTCTGGCAGCCTATCTCGGTACGGGGATGGGGTTCGCAGTGTGGATGAACGGTGCGCCGTGGACGGGTGCACACGGTGTGGCAGGCGAACTGGGCCATATCCCCCTGGGAGATATGACCCAACACTGCGCGTGTGGTAATCCTGGGTGCCTGGAAACCAATTGCTCTGGAATGGCGCTAAGACGCTGGTACGAACAACAGCCCCGAAATTACCCATTGAGCGATCTTTTCGTCCATGCGGAAAACGCCCCTTTCGTCCAGAGTCTGCTTGAAAACGCGGCACGAGCCATTGCCACCAGCATTAATCTGTTCGATCCCGATGCGGTGATTCTGGGTGGTGGCGCGATGGATATGCCCGCCTTCCCACGCGAGACTCTCATTGCCATGACCCAAAAGTACCTGCGCCGTCCACTGCCGTATCAGGTCGTGCGCTTTATTGCCGCCTCATCTTCTGACTTTAATGGCGCTCAGGGTGCAGCAATATTGGCGCATCAACGTTTTTTGCTACAGTCCTGTGCTAAAGTCCCATGAGTAAAGCGTTGGCACAGTAGCGCAATATCCCGCTGTGCCAACGACAGGTACAATATATATAATAATTACATAAAACAGCCCATATTATTCCCAGCAATGATAGTTCTACTGTAATTTTCCCTCTTCAGCACAAATGCCTAATAAAATGGCTCGTTCCGCTCACACTTCCACTTATTAAAGTCGCAATTTCAGAATTATGATAACGCCAGCTTTAAATGACGTATTTTGCATGGATTACATATTTACGACATAAATGATAAATGGAGATTTATATGAATAACTCTCGGTTATTCCGTTTGAGCAGGATTGTTATTGCGTTCACTGCCGCCAGCGGCATGATGATAAATACCGCTTACGCAACAGATGAAGCGAAAGCCGCCACTCAATATACCCAACAGGTTAATCAGAATTACGCCAAATCATTACCGTTTAGCGATCGTCAGGATTTTGACGATGCCCAGCGTGGATTTATCGCTCCGCTGCTGGATGAAGGTATTCTGCGTGATGCGAACGGTAAAATTTACTACCGCGCGAATGATTACAAATTTGATATTAATGCCGCTGCGCCGGAAACCGTAAACCCCAGCCTGTGGCGTCAGTCGCAGATCAACGGCATTTCAGGCCTGTTCAAAGTCACCGATAAAATGTATCAGGTGCGCGGCCAGGATATCTCTAACATTACGTTCGTTGAGGGCGAGAAAGGCATTATTGTTATTGACCCACTGGTGACGCCACCTGCCGCAAAAGCCGCACTTGACCTTTACTTCCAGCATCGCCCGCAAAAACCCATTATTGCCGTTATCTATACCCACAGCCACGCCGACCACTATGGCGGCGTGAAAGGCATCATCTCTGAAGCCGATGTTAAATCCGGAAAAGTTCAGGTGATTGCTCCAGCTGGCTTTATGGACGAAGCCATCAGCGAAAACGTGCTGGCGGGTAACATCATGAGCCGCCGTGCGCTCTACTCTTACGGTCTGTTACTGCCGCACAACGCGCAAGGCAATGTGGGTAATGGCCTTGGCGTGACGCTGGCAACGGGCGACCCGAGCATTATTGCACCGACTAAAACTATCGTGAGAACTGGCGAGAAGATGATTATCGACGGCCTGGAGTTTGACTTCCTGATGACCCCAGGTAGCGAAGCGCCAGCGGAAATGCACTTCTATATTCCGGCCCTGAAAGCCCTGTGTACCGCCGAGAATGCCACGCATACCCTGCACAACTTCTACACCCTGCGCGGCGCGAAAACCCGCGACACCAGCAAGTGGACCGAGTATCTGAACGAAACATTGGATATGTGGGGTAACGACGCGGAAGTACTGTTTATGCCGCACACCTGGCCGGTTTGGGGCAATAAGCATATCAATGATTATATTGGTAAATATCGCGATACTATCAAGTACATTCACGACCAGACCCTGCACCTGGCGAACCAGGGCTACACCATGAATGAAATCGGCGACATGATTAAGCTGCCGCCTGCGCTTGCCAATAACTGGGCCAGCCGCGGCTATTACGGTTCTGTCAGCCACAACGCCCGCGCGGTATATAACTTCTATCTTGGCTATTACGACGGTAACCCGGCTAACCTGCATCCGTATGGTCAGGTGGAGATGGGTAAACGTTACGTGCAGGCGCTGGGCGGTTCTGCCCGCGTCATCAACCTGGCGCAAGAAGCGAACAAGCAAGGTGATTATCGCTGGTCGGCAGAACTGCTGAAACAGGTGATTGCTGCCAACCCGGGTGACCAGGTCGCGAAGAATCTGCAAGCGAATAACTTTGAACAGCTGGGCTATCAGGCCGAGTCCGCCACATGGCGCGGTTTCTACCTGACCGGCGCGAAAGAGCTGCGCGAAGGGGTGCATAAGTTCAGCCACGGCACCACCGGTTCCCCGGACACCATTCGTGGGATGTCGGTCGAAATGCTGTTCGACTTTATGTCCGTTCGCCTCGATAGCGCGAAAGCCGCGGGTAAAAATATCAGCCTGAACTTCAATATGAGCAACGGCGATAACCTCAACCTGACGCTGAACGATAGCGTGCTTAACTACCGTAAAACACTGCAACCGCAAGCTGACGCCTCTTTCTACATCAGCCGTGAAGATCTGCACGCCGTGCTGACCGGACAGGCAAAAATGGCCGATCTGGTGAAAGCGAAGAAAGCCAAAATTATTGGCAATGGCGCGAAACTGGAAGAAATTATCGCCTGTCTGGATAATTTCGATTTGTGGGTGAATATCGTAACCCCAAATTAATGTCACTCGCTTTTGGGGGCGCTGAAGCCCCCAAAAGCATTTATTTTAAAAATATATACAGCAAATTAATACATGAAATATATAAGTTATGAATGCGGTGGCTGAATAAAGCTATTTTTATTCATCAAGAAAATAGCCATACTGACGCCTTCAATGGATATTGATATTCACTACAGATATTGTTCGCAGCAGACAGGATGTATTTAATATGCCAACAGTTCTCTCTCGCATGGCGATGCAACTCAAAAAGACAGCCTGGATAATTCCCGTCTTCATGGTATCGGGATGCTCATTATCTCCGGCGATCCCGGTGATCGGCGCTTATTATCCCGGCTGGTTTTTCTGCGCTATTGCCAGCCTTATTTTGACGCTCATCACGAGGCGAATTATTCAGCGGACAAATATCAATCTGGCATTTGTCGGAATTATTTATACCGCCCTTTTTGCTCTCTACGCCATGCTGTTCTGGCTGGCATTTTTCTAATCTATTTGAGACGCGCTCATGGAAAGTACGCCGAAAAAAGCTCCTCGCAGTAAATTCCCTGCTCTGTTAGTGGTTGCGTTGGCGCTGGTTGCCCTTGTTTTCGTTATCTGGCGCGTAGACAGTGCGCCATCAACTAATGACGCTTACGCGTCAGCAGATACCATTGATGTGGTGCCGGAAGTCAGCGGTCGCATTGTAGAACTGGCGGTCACCGACAACCAGGCGGTGAAACAGGGCGATTTGCTGTTCCGCATTGATCCGCGCCCGTACGAAGCCAATCTGGCGAAAGCTGAAGCCTCCCTCGCGGCGCTGGATAAGCAAATTATGCTCACCCAGCGTAGCGTTGACGCACAACAGTTTGGTGCCGACTCGGTTAATGCCACGGTAGAAAAAGCCCGTGCCGCCGCGAAACAAGCCAGCGATACGTTACGCCGTACCGAACCGCTACTGCGAGAAGGTTTTGTTTCTGCGGAAGAGGTTGACCGTGCAAGAACCGCACAGCGTGCGGCAGAAGCGGACCTTAATGCCGTATTGTTGCAGGCGCAGTCAGCCGCCAGCGCCGTCAGCGGCGTGGATGCGCTGGTGGCGCAGCGTGCGGCAGTGGAAGCGGATATTGCCCTGACCAAACTGCATCTGGAAATGGCGACCGTTCGCGCGCCGTTTGATGGCCGGGTCATTTCCCTCAAAATCTCCGTCGGGCAGTTTGCATCTGCGATGCGCCCTATTTTCACTCTAATCGACACTCGTCACTGGTACGTGATTGCCAACTTCCGCGAAACTGATCTGAAAAATATTCGCTCGGGTACACCCGCAACCATTCGCCTGATGAGCGACAGCGGCAAAACCTTCGAGGGTAAAGTGGATTCGATTGGCTACGGCGTGCTACCGGATGACGGCGGCCTGGTGCTGGGCGGCCTGCCGAAAGTGTCTCGTTCTATTAACTGGGTCCGCGTTGCCCAGCGTTTTCCGGTCAAAATCATGGTCGATAAACCTGACCCGGAAATGTTCCGCATCGGCGCTTCGGCAGTCGCTAATCTTGAGCCGCAATAATGAGCGCGCTCAACTCCCTGCCATTACCGGTGGTCAGGCTGCTGGCGTTCTTTCATGAAGAGTTAAGCGAGCGGCGACCAGGGCGCGTGCCACAGACTATGCAACTCTGGGTAGGCTGCCTGCTGGTGATTCTGATCTCGATGACTTTTGAGATCCCTTTTGTGGCGTTATCACTGGCAGTGCTGTTTTACGGTATTCAGTCGAACGCGTTTTACACCAAATTTGTGGCGATCTTGTTTGTGGTCGCCACGGTGCTGGAGATCGCCAGCCTGTTTTTGATCTACAAATGGTCATATGGCGAACCGTTGATCCGATTGATCATTGCCGGGCCGATCCTGATGAGCTGTATGTTTTTGATGCGCACCCATCGGTTGGGGCTGGTCTTTTTCGCCGTCGCCATTGTCGCTATTTACGGGCAAACCTTCCCCGCCATGCTCGACTATCCGGAAGCGGTCGTGCGCTTAACGCTGTGGTGTATCGTTGTTGGCCTCTATCCAACCTTGCTGATGACGTTAATCGGCGTGCTGTGGTTTCCCAGTCGTGCCATTACGCAGATGCATCAGGCGCTTAATGATCGGCTTGATGATGCCATTAGCCACCTGACGGACAGCCTCGCACCGCTACCCGAAACGCGGATTGAAAGAGAGGCGCTGGCGCTGCAAAAACTCAATGTCTTTTGCCTCGCGGACGATGCCAACTGGCGAACCCAGAGCGCATGGTGGCAAAGCTGCGTGGCAACGGTAACCTACATTTACTCGACACTGAATCGCTACGATCCCACCTCTTTTGCTGATTCTCAGGCAATTATTGAATTCCGACAAAAATTAGCTTCAGAAATCAACAAGCTGCAGCATTCCATTACCGAAGGTCAGTGCTGGCAAAGCGACTGGCGGATCAGTGAAAGTGAAGCGATGACGGCACGGGAATGTAACCTGGAGAATATCTGCCAGACGCTGTTACAGCTTGGTCAGATGGACCCGAATACGCCGCCAACGCCCGCAGCCAAACCGCCATCAATGGTCGCCGATGCTTTTACCAATCCAGACTATATGCGCTACGCGGTAAAAACGCTGCTCGCCTGTTTGATCTGTTACACCTTCTACAGCGGCGTGGACTGGGAAGGCATTCATACCTGTATGCTGACCTGCGTGATCGTCGCTAATCCAAATGTCGGTTCGTCGTACCAGAAGATGGTGCTGCGTTTTGGTGGGGCCTTTTGCGGCGCGATTCTGGCGCTGTTATTCACGCTACTGGTCATGCCCTGGCTGGACAATATTGTCGAATTGCTGTTTGTGCTGGCACCGATTTTCCTGTTGGGCGCATGGATTGCCACCAGCTCTGAACGCTCTTCTTATATCGGCACACAGATGGTGGTCACCTTCGCGCTCGCCACGCTCGAAAACGTTTTTGGCCCGGTGTACGACCTGGTGGAAATTCGCGATCGCGCTCTGGGTATCATCATTGGTACCGTGGTGTCGGCGGTGATTTACACCTTTGTCTGGCCTGAAAGCGAAGCGCGCACGCTGCCGCAAAAACTGGCTGGCGCGCTGGGTATGTTGAGTAAAGTAATGCGGATCCCACGCCAGCAGGAAGTCACGGCTCTGCGCACTTATCTGCACATTCGCATAGGTCTGCATGCGGCGTTTAATGCCTGTGAAGAGATGTGCCAACGCGTGGTGCTGGAGCGTCAACTGGACAGCGAAGAACGCGCATTACTGATTGAACGTTCGCAAACGGTTATTCGTCAGGGCCGCGATATTCTTCACGCCTGGGATGCCACCTGGAACTCGGCGCAGGCGCTGGATAACGCACTACAGCCGGACAGAGCAGGTCAGTTTGCCGACGCCCTGGAGAAATACGCTGCCGGTGTGGCTACCGCACTCAGTCATTCTCCTCAAATAACGTTAGAAGAGACATCCGCCTCGCAGGCCATTCTGCCCACCTTATTAAAACAGGAGCAACACGTCTGCCAGCTTTTCGCCCGCTTGCCAGACTGGACAGCCCCGGCATTAACGCCCGCCACGGAACAGGCACAAGGAGCCACGCAATGATCAATCGTCAACTTTCACGTCTGCTGTTGTGCAGCATTCTCGGCAGCACGACGCTGATTTCCGGCTGTGCCCTGGTACGTAAGGATTCTGCGCCTCATCAACAGCTCAAACCGGAGCAAATCAAACTGGCCGATGATATTCATCTTGCCAGCTCCGGCTGGCCGCAGGCGCAGTGGTGGAAACAACTCAATGACCCGCAGCTGGATTCGCTGATCCAACGGACGCTAAGTGGTTCACACCCCCTCGCCGAAGCGAAACTGCGGGAAGAAAAAGCGCAGTCCCAGGCCGATTTGTTAGATGCCGGTTCACAATTACAGGTCGCAGCGTTAGGGATGCTCAACCGCCAACGCGTCTCGGCGAACGGCTTTTTAAGCCCTTATGCGATGGATGCGCCAGCACTGGGTATGGACGGGCCGTACTATACGGAAGCCACAGTCGGTTTGTTTGCCGGACTGGATCTCGATTTGTGGGGTGTGCATCGCTCAGCGGTTGCTGCCGCCATTGGCGCGCATAATGCCGCGCTGGCAGAAACCGCAGCAGTAGAGCTATCGCTGACCACGGGCGTAGCGCAGCTTTATTACAGTATGCAGGCCAGCTATCAGATGCTCGATCTGTTAGAACAAACTCGCGATGTGATTGATTACGCGGTGAAAGCGCACCAGAGTAAAGTGGCGCACGGTCTGGAAGCGCAAGTGCCTTTCCACGGCGCGCGGGCACAGATTCTGGCGGTCGATAAACAAATTGCTGCCGTCAAAGGGCAAATCACTGAAACGCGAGAATCTCTGCGTGCATTGATTGGCGCGGGAGCCAGCGATATGCCGGAGATCAAACCGGTGGCATTACCACGAGTACAGACCGGCATTCCGGCAACGCTCTCTTATGAGTTGCTCGCCAGACGCCCGGATCTGCAAGCCATGCGCTGGTATGTTCAGGCGTCATTAGATCAGGTGGATTCCGCGCGGGCGCTGTTCTACCCGAGCTTTGATATCAAAGCGTTTTTCGGTCTGGACTCCATCCACCTGGATACCTTATTCAAAAAAACCAGTCGCCAGTTCAACTTCATCCCGGGTCTGAAATTGCCGCTGTTTGACGGTGGACGGTTGAATGCCAATCTCGAAGGCACTCGCGCCGCCAGCAACATGATGATTGAACGTTACAACCAGTCAGTACTGAACGCGGTGCGTGACGTTGCCGTCAACGGCACACGTCTGCAAACGCTCAACGACGAGCGAGAGATGCAGGCTGAACGCGTAGAAGCAACGCGCTTCACCCAGCGCGCAGCCGAGGCCGCCTATCAGCGCGGCTTAACCAGCCGCTTACAGGCCACCGAAGCCCGGTTGCCAGTGCTTGCCGAAGAGATGTCATTACTGATGCTGGACAGCCGCCGGGTGATCCAAAGCATTCAGTTGATGAAATCGCTGGGCGGCGGGTATCAGGCGGCTCCCATCGTCGAGAAAAAATAAAATGTCTACCGCGTGATGGCTGTCACGCGGTATTTCGTTTCGTCACGTCAAAACTGACGACAGCCTGTTTTTCGTCAGAGTTTTGAATAAATAGTGCCCGTAATATCAGGGAATGACCCCAAATAAAATGTGGCATAAAAGATGCATACTGTAGTCGAGAGCGCGTATGCGTGATTTGATTAACTGGAGCGAGACCGATGAAAAAAGTCGTCACGGTTTGCCCCTATTGCGCATCAGGTTGCAAAATCAACCTGGTCGTCGATAACGGCAAAATCGTCCGGGCGGAGGCAGCGCAGGGGAAAACCAACCAGGGTACCCTGTGTCTGAAGGGTTATTATGGCTGGGACTTCATTAACGATACCCAGATCCTGACCCCGCGCCTGAAAACCCCCATGATCCGTCGCCAGCGTGGCGGCAAACTCGAACCTGTTTCCTGGGATGAGGCACTGAATTACGTTGCCGAGCGCCTGAGCGCCATCAAAGAGAAGTACGGTCCGGATGCCATCCAGACGACCGGCTCCTCGCGCGGTACGGGTAACGAAACCAACTATGTAATGCAAAAATTTGCGCGCGCCGTTATTGGTACCAATAACGTTGACTGCTGCGCTCGTGTCTGACACGGCCCATCGGTTGCAGGTCTGCACCAATCGGTCGGTAATGGCGCAATGAGCAATGCTATTAACGAAATTGATAATACCGATTTAGTGTTCGTTTTCGGGTATAACCCGGCGGATTCCCACCCAATCGTGGCGAATCACGTAATTAACGCTAAACGTAACGGGGCGAAAATTATCGTCTGCGATCCGCGTAAAATTGAAACCGCGCGCATTGCTGACATGCACATTGCATTGAAAAACGGCTCGAACATCGCGCTGTTGAATGCGATGGGCCATGTCATTATTGAAGAAAATCTGTACGACAAGGCGTTCGTCGCTTCCCGTACAGAAGGCTTTGAAGAGTATCGTAAAATCGTTGAAGGCTACACGCCGGAGTCGGTTGAAGATATCACCGGCGTCAGCGCCAGTGAGATTCGTCAGGCGGCGCGGATGTATGCCCAGGCAGAAAGCGCCGCCATCCTGTGGGGCATGGGGGTAACCCAGTTCTATCAGGGCGTGGAAACCGTGCGTTCTCTGACCAGCCTCGCGATGCTGACCGGTAACCTCGGTAAGCCACATGCGGGTGTAAACCCGGTTCGTGGTCAGAACAACGTGCAGGGTGCCTGCGATATGGGCGCGCTGCCGGATACGTATCCGGGCTATCAGTACGTGAAAGATCCGGCTAACCGCGAGAAATTCGCCAAAGCCTGGGGCGTGGAAAGCCTGCCTGCTCATACCGGCTATCGCATCAGCGAGCTGCCGCACCGCGTGGCGCATGGTGAAGTGAGAGCGGCGTACATTATGGGCGAAGATCCGCTGCAAACTGACGCGGAACTGTCGGCAGTACGTAAAGCCTTTGAAGATCTGGAACTGGTTATCGTTCAGGACATCTTTATGACCAAAACCGCGTCGGCGGCGGATGTCATTTTACCGTCAACGTCGTGGGGCGAGCATGAAGGCGTGTTTACTGCGGCTGACCGTGGCTTCCAGCGTTTCTTCAAGGCGGTTGAGCCGAAGTGGGATCTGAAAACGGACTGGCAAATCATCAGTGAAATTGCCACTCGTATGGGTTATCCGATGCACTACAACAACACCCAGGAGATCTGGGACGAGTTGCGTCATCTGTGCCCGGATTTCTACGGTGCGACTTACGAGAAAATGGGCGAACTGGGCTTCATTCAGTGGCCTTGCCGCGATACTTCAGATGCCGATCAGGGGACTTCTTATCTGTTTAAAGAGAAGTTTGATACCCCGAACGGTCTGGCGCAGTTCTTCACCTGCGACTGGGTAGCGCCAATCGACAAACTCACCGACGAGTACCCGATGGTACTGTCAACGGTGCGTGAAGTTGGTCACTACTCTTGCCGTTCGATGACCGGTAACTGTGCGGCACTGGCGGCGCTGGCTGATGAACCTGGCTACGCACAAATCAATACCGAAGACGCCAAACGTCTGGGTATTGAAGATGAGGCATTGGTTTGGGTGCACTCGCGTAAAGGCAAAATTATCACCCGTGCGCAGGTCAGCGATCGTCCGAACAAAGGGGCGATTTACATGACCTACCAGTGGTGGATTGGTGCCTGTAACGAGCTGGTGACCGAAAACTTAAGCCCGATTACGAAAACGCCGGAATACAAATACTGCGCCGTGCGCGTCGAGCCGATCGCCGATCAGCGCGCCGCCGAGCAGTACGTGATTGACGAGTACAACAAGTTGAAAACTCGCCTGCGCGAAGCGGCACTGGCGTAATACCGCGTAAACTCACGTTAAAAGCGGCGATATTACCCAACGCCTTTGTATCAATCCGGAAACGACTCTCTGTTTCCGGATTTTTTTATACATACCTGCGCAGTCAAACCAGCCCATCCTGGTTATTAGCGACGTCTTCTCGGTTGTTCTTCTATTCCAGTCACGATTGCAAATGAGAATTATCTTTACTCAATTCTCATCGCGGCCTAACGTAATAATACTTTACATTTGATAAACAAAATTTCGGTAAGGTGAGAAATCATCGACCATTTAACTCGTTCTATTAACGGGATATTCTGGCGCGATTAATGCAGCGAAACCCCGTCTGATAGCATATTAATAACCTCAAAGTAATTTCAGGGATTGGGAAGCATATGATTAAAAAACTATTACCTTTACTGGTTTTAAGCACAATTTCCGCCACAACCGTTGCCGCTACACCGCCTAATACGTTGGTTGTAGCCCAGGGGCTGGATGATATTGTGAGTCTGGACCCGGCAGAAGCTAATGAACTCTCAAGTATTCAGACTGTACCAAGTCTGTATCAACGCGTAGTACAACCGGACCGTAATGATCCGACGAAAATCACTCCGATTCTGGCGGAAAGTTGGCAGGCTGACCCCGCAGCCAAAACGCTAACCATAAAACTGAAAAGCGATGCGAAATTTGCCTCTGGTAATCCGGTACGCCCGGAAGATGTGATTTACTCTTATGTCCGGGCTGTCACACTGAATAAATCCGGTGCGTTTATTCTCAATGTGCTGGGATGGCAGCCAGAAAATATCGCCAGCCAGTTGAAGAAAATCGATGACCATACCGTCCAGGTGCAATGGAGTGCCGACGTCAGCCCGGCGCTGGCACTGAATATTCTCTCCACACCAATCGCCTCAATTGTTGACGAGAAGCTGGTTGCGCCAAACGCCAAAAATAACGACTTTGGTAATGAATGGCTGAAGATGCATTCCGCTGGCAGCGGCGCGTTTAAAATGCGTACTTACCAACCGCATCAGGCCATCGTGATGGAAGCCAACGCCAGCTCACCAACCGGCGCCCCGAAACTGAAAAACGTCATCATCAAAAATGTTCCCGATCCGGCAACGCGTCGCCTGCTGATCCAACAAGGTGATGCTGATATGGCTCGTGATCTGGGAGCCGATCAAATCGATGCATTACAGGGTAAACCTGGCGTAAAAGTGATGAGCATTGCCTCCGCCGAACAGAACTACCTGGCCTTCAATACCGGTAACAAGGATAACCCGCTGATGAGTAATCCTGCGTTCTGGGAGGCCGCTCGCTGGTTGGTCGATTACGACGGCATCACCAAAAATCTCTTAAAAGGACAATATTTTACCCATCAAAGTTTCCTGCCCGTGGGCTTTCCTGGAGCACTGGAAGAAACACCGTTTACCTTTAATCCAGCCAAAGCAAAAGAGATCCTCGCTAAAGCCGGAATCAAAGACCCGCACTTCACGCTTGATGTCGAAAATAAACCGCCATTTATTACCATCGCGCAGTCAATTCAGGCCAGCTTTGCTCAGGGCGGTGTAAAAGTTGATTTGCTGCCAGCCGCAGGGAGTCAGGTCTACTCTCGCGTTCGCGCCCACCAGCATCAGGGGGCCATTCGTATGTGGTTGCCTGATTATTTTGACGCACATTCCAACGCCAGCTCTTTCGCCTATAACGATGGCAAATCCAGCACCGTTGCCGGGTTAAACGGCTGGAAAATCCCGGAACTGAACAAAGAAACGCTGGCGGCCATCGCTGAACCTGATAGCACTAAACGTCTTGATTTGTATAAGAAAATGCAACAAGAACTACAACGTAGTTCCCCGTATGTCTTTATTGATCAAGGCAAAACGCAAATTGTCATGCGTGATAATGTGCAGGGGTATCAACAAGGGTTGAATGCCGATATGGTCTGGTTTGATCAGGTAACCAAATAACCCTGTATGCAACTCGCGTCCAGCCATGTTACCGGGCGCGGTACCAGGGCTGGCCTGTATTGCAGGCCAGCCGCTGATTTATCACTGTATGGAAAGATCATGTCTGTCGTTTTTTCCACTCGCGCGAGATGGCGAGGCAAGCGCCCTCTGCTCGCGCTGTTGCAAGGGCTGTTTACCGTTGCTCTGACGCTACTCGGCCTGCTGCTGATTACCTTTGCGCTTTCGGCTCTCTCACCGGTCGATCGCGTACTACAAATCGTTGGCGATCACGCCAGCCAGTCCACCTATGATCAGGTACGCCACCAGTTAGGATTGGATCAGCCGTTAGCCGTCCAGTTCTGGCATTACCTGATGAATCTGGCACACGGCGATCTGGGCATCGCCAGCTCCACCGGGCAACCAGTACTTCAGGACTTGCTATCAGCATTCCCGGCGACCATTGAACTGGCAACGTTGGCGCTTATTGTCGGTGCTGTTGTCGGCGTCATTGCGGGTGTACTTTGCGCCCGTTATGTCGGTTCTCCGCTGGATTTCACCGTGCGAACATTAACTCTACTGGGAAATTCCGTCCCTGTTTTTTGGCTTGGTCTGCTGATGCTGGCGCTGTTCTACGCCAGACTGCAATGGAGTGCCGGGCCGGGCAGGCTGGATGATATTTATCAATTCACCATAGAACCCCGCAGCGGATTTGCGCTGATTGATACGTGGCTTTCTGGCGATCGCGAGGCATTTACCAATGCAATCAACCATTTGATACTTCCGGTTTTATTACTGGCGTACTTCTCGCTCGCCAGTATTACGCGCCTGACTCGTTCCGCCTGTCTTGGCGAAATGAATAAAGAATATATTCTGCTGGCGCGCGCCAAAGGAGCCAGCGAGATGACAATTTTGCTACGTCATGTTTTACCCAACATTCGCGGCACCTTGCTCACTGTTATCGCCCTCGCCTATACATCAATGCTGGAAGGCGCGGTACTGACAGAAACCGTCTTTTCATGGCCAGGTATTGGGCGCTACCTCACTACAGCGCTCTTCGCGGGTGATACCACAGCAATCATGGGAGGAACGCTGCTGATTGGCGTCTGCTTTGTGTTGATAAATAACTTAACCGACCTGCTGGTCCGGCTGACCGATCCGAGGTTACGCTGATGCCGATGTTTCTCTTTTTACGCCGTTTACGCCATTCACCCGCCGCGTTTTGCGGGTTGATAATTATCCTGTTATTGATGCTAATTGCGCTCTTCGCGCCGTGGCTGGCACCTCACGATCCTAACTGGCAGGATGCGGCGGCGCGGTTACAAGCACCGAGTCGTCAGCACTGGCTCGGCACTGACAGTTACGGGCGAGACCTACTTTCACGTTTAATCTACGGCAGCCGTCCGGCACTGGGGCTGGTGGCATTGGTGACAATCATTACACTCCCGGTCGGTCTGCTGATTGGCATTTTAGCCGGGTACTACGGCGGCTGGCTGGAACGCGTGCTGATGCGTTTTACTGACGTAGTAATGTCAATGCCGCGTTTAATTCTGGCTTTTGCTTTTGTTGCCATGCTGGGGCCGGGGCTGGTTAACGGCGCACTGGCGCTGGCATTAACCACCTGGCCTGCTTATGCGCGTCAGGCACGGAGTGAGATCCAACGTCTGCGACACAGTGATTATCTTGCCGCCGCAGAAATGATGGGCATCCGCGGCAGGCGTCTGCTGGCTGGTCATATTTTGCCATTGTGCCTGCCATCTGCCATTGTCCGTCTGGCGCTGGATTTAGCGGGTATCATTCTGGCGGCTGCTGGCCTGGGTTTTCTTGGGCTTGGTGCTCGCCCGCCAATGGCGGAATGGGGAGCCATGATCGCCGACGGTATGCAGGTCATTTTTGATCAATGGTGGATTGCCGCCGCTCCCGGCGCAATTATCTTAATTGCCAGTCTGGCCTTTAATCTGCTGGGTGATGGCTTGCGCGATGTTCTGGAGCCTCAACATGACTGACTCACGTCTTAGTATCAACAATCTCTGCGTCGATTATCCGGAGTCCCGGGTCGTCAACAATGTCAGTTTTACATTAGGCAATGAACGTCTGGCGCTGGTCGGTGAGTCGGGTTCAGGTAAGTCCATGACCGCCCGCGCCCTGATGGGGCTGGTGCGTAAACCGGGTGTAGTAACCGCGGACACACTTAACATTCTGGGGCGTGATGCACTCACCCTTAACGCGCGTGGATGGCAACAGTTGCGCGGTAACGATATCGCGATGGTATTGCAAGATCCGCGTTACGCGCTTAATCCAGTAAAGACAGTAAAAGCGCAACTGGAAGAGGCGCTTACGCTCCATCAACGTCTGAACCGCCGCGAGAAAGAAGAGAAAATAAACACCGCAATTCAGGCTGTCGGCCTCAATACGCGAGTACTGCAAAGCTATCCTCGTGAACTTTCTGGCGGCATGGGGCAGCGAGTGATGATTGCAATTGCGCTCATCAACGATCCCCGGGTATTGATTGCCGATGAGCCAACATCAGCACTGGATGTGCGCCTGCGTAATCAGATTCTGGAACTGCTGGTTACCCAGTGTGAACAACGTCAGATGGCAATGTTGCTGATCAGTCACGACCTGCCATTAGTTGCCCAATTTTGCCATCGGGTGCTGGTGATGTATCAGGGAAATAAGGTGGATGAAATGCACGCTGCTGCGCTACCTACAGCAACGCATCCTTACACGCGCACACTGTGGACTTGCCGCCCAAATGCACAAACTTACGGGCAGATGCTGCCGACGCTGGACAGGACGGCAATGACGCCGGAGAAATACCATGACGATTGTTGAAATTAATCACTTACAGGTGACTTTTGCTGAGAAAACCGCAGTTTCTGCCGCCAGTTTTTCGGTTAATGCCGGAGAGACATTTAGTTTAATTGGCGAATCAGGCTGCGGAAAATCCACGATTTTGCGCGTAATTGCTGGATTACAGCGCGACTGGCACGGTCAGGTGTCACTGTTTGGGCACACCATCAAACCAGGAATGCGTTTTCAGGGCGATCTCCGCCGCAATGTGCAAATGGTGTTTCAGGATCCCTATGCCTCGTTGCATCCCAATCATACTCTGTGGCGAACGCTGGCTGAACCACTCAAAATTCGTGGCGAAAGAGAAATAGAAAAACGCGTCCAGACTGCACTGGAACAGGTTGGCTTGCCTTTCGACGCCGCTCGTCGCTACCCACACCAGCTTTCCGGTGGTCAACGGCAACGTGTGGTTATTGCTCGCGCCCTGTTGTTACGACCACAACTTCTTCTGCTGGATGAACCCACCTCGGCGTTGGATATGTCGGTACAAGCGGAAATCCTTAATTTGTTGAATCAACTTAAGCTGGAACACCAAATGACATATCTGCTGGTCAGTCACGATGCCGATGTCATCGCGCATATGTCTGATCGAGCGGCATTGATGTCCGAGGGAAAAATTCAGCGATTTTTTGATCGCGACGCCATGGAAAAGGGGGAACATCGGATGGATTAAAAAACCTGACATTGCATTAATTCATTCTGCTTTCAGGTCTTTTTACAGTTGTTTTTTTGTCCACCCGAACACTTTATACTGTCTCTCCCCTACCAAACTTCATTATCAAAATGAAAAAAATTATCACTTTGATGTTGTTTTTGACATTCTTTGCCCACGCGAACGACTCCGAGCCTGGCAGCCAGTATTTAAAGGCAGCAGAGGCCGGAGACCGACGCGCACAATATTTTCTTGCCGACAGCTGGTTTAGCTCCGGCGATTTGAGCAAAGCCGAATATTGGGCACAGAAAGCCGCCGACAGCGGTGATGCCGATGCCTGCGCGCTGTTGGCGCAGATCAAAATCACCAATCCGGTCAGTCTGGACTATCCACAAGCAAAAGTGCTTGCCGAGAAAGCAGCGCAAGCGGGCAGTAAAGAAGGTGAAGTAACGCTGGCGCATATTCTGGTAAATACGCAAGCGGGTAAACCGGATTATCCAAAGGCGATTTCGCTGTTAGAAAACGCCTCGGAAGATCTGGAGAACGACTCTGCCGTCGATGCCCAAATGCTGCTTGGTTTGATTTACGCCAACGGCGTGGGCATTAAGGCCGACGATGACAAAGCAACCTGGTATTTCAAACGCAGCTCTGCGATTTCCCGAACCGGTTATTCCGAATACTGGGCGGGAATGATGTTCTTAAACGGTGAAGAGGGTTTTATCGAGAAGAACAAACAAAAGGCGCTGCACTGGTTGAACCTGAGCTGTATGGAAGGGTTTGATACCGGTTGTGAAGAGTTTGAAAAATTAACTAACGGTTAAGGTAGGCGCAGCAAACGTCGCATCAGGCATTGATGTCGGATGCGGCGTAAACGCCTTATCCGACCTACAAAAATCACGCCAAATCAGGCTATTGCGCTGTCTGGCGTAGGCCTGATAAGACGCGGCAACCGTCGCATCAGACATTGATGCCGGATGCGGCGTAAACGCCTTATCCGACCTACAAAATCACGCTACATCAGGCTATTGCGCTGTCTGGCGTAGGCCTGATAAGACGCGGCAAGCGTCGCATCAGGCGTTGATGTCGGATGCGGCGTAAACGCCTTATCCGACCTACAAAAACCACGCTACATCAGGCTATTACGCTGTCTGGCGTAGGCCTGATAAGACGCGGCAAGCGTCGCATCAGGCGTTGATGTCGGATGCGGCGTAAACGCCTTATCCGACCTACAAAATCACGCTACATCAGGCTATTGCGCTGTCTGGCGTAGGCCTGATAAGACGCGGCAAGCGTCGCATCAGGCGTTGATGTCGGATGCGGCGTAAACGCCTTATCCGACCTACAAAAACCACGCTACATCAGGCTATTACGCTGTCTGGCGTAGGCCTGATAAGACGCGGCAAGCGTCGCATCAGGCGTTGATGTCGGATGCGGCGTAAACGCCTTATCCGACCTACAAAATCACGCTACATCAGGCTATTGCGCTGTCTGACGTAGGCCTGATAAGACGCGGCAAGCGTCGCATCAGGCGTTGATGTCGGATGCGGCGTAAACGCCTTATCCGACCTACAAAAATCACGCTACATCAGGCTATTACTCAGTCAGGCATCCACACATTGCCGGGTGGATATCCCCCCGGCAATCTTCAATTACTGATCCGCCGTTTTATCAAATTTGCCCAGCACTTCACGCTCATAAGCCAGCGCTTTCTTACGGTCAAATTTGTGTTCCCACTTGGCAATCACCAGCACCGCCAGCGCATTACCCACCACGTTCAGCGCAGTACGCGCCATATCGAGGATACGGTCAACACCGGCAATAAACGCCAGACCTTCCAGCGGAATACCTACGCTACCCAGCGTTGCCAGCAACACCACAAACGACACGCCCGGCACGCCAGCAATCCCTTTCGAGGTCACCATCAGCGTCAGCACCAGAATGATTTCCTGCCAGATGGACAGGTCAATGCCATACAGCTGAGCGATGAAAATAGCGGCAATACTTTGATACAGCGTCGAACCATCAAGGTTAAAAGAGTAACCGGTCGGCACCACGAAACTGGTGATCGACGCCGGTGCTCCGTAGGCTTCCATCTTCTCAATAATTCGCGGCAGCACGCTTTCAGAGCTGGCAGTGGAGTACGCCAGAATCAGCTCATCTTTCAGAATACGAATCAGGATCCAGACGCTTAACCCGCACAGGCGCGCCACAATTCCCAGCACTACCAGCGCGAAGAACAGAATGGCGAAATGCACCAGCAGCACCAGTTTCGCCAGTGGCCACAGAGACGAGAAACCAAAGTTAGCCACCGTCACCGCAATCAGCGCAAACACACCCACCGGCGCATAACGCATCACCATGTGAGTCACTTTAAACATGGTTTCAGAGATGGAGCGGAAAACGGTCACCAGCGGTTCACGATGCGTCGCGGGCAGGGATGAAAGCCCCAGACCAAACAGCACCGAGAAGAAGATGATCGGCAGCATTTCGCCTTTCGCCATCGACGCCACGATGTTCGTCGGCACCAGCGACAAAATCGTGCCCATAATGCCGTGGGAACTGCTTTGTACCGCTTCCGTAGTGCTCTGATATTTCGAGATATCGACGGTCGCCAGCTGCGACATATCCACCCCGGCACCGGGCTGGAAGACGTTCGCCAGAGTGATCCCCAAAATGATGGCGACGGTGGTGATCACCTCGAAGTAGATAATGGTTTTCGCACCAATACGCCCGAGCTGTTTGGCATCACCAACACCCGCGATACCCACCACCAGTGTGGAGATCACAATCGGCACAACAATCATTTTGATCAGATGGATGAAGATATCACCCGCCGGAGAGAGCAAATTGACGACCAGCCAGTCGCGGCTGTCGCTATGGTAGTGCAGGTAGCTTCCCAGGAGAATGCCCAGCACCATAGCAAACAGAATCTGCCAGGCCAGGCTGAATTTTATATTTTTCATCAGAATAACTTCCTCAATGGAGCGCCGTTCCCCGTTCAGAAACGCGAGAACGTGACATACTGCCAGGGCATGAATTGTGTTGCGTTGGTTTGTAGATTTTTTTAACGCTTATGATCAGTATCATTTGCGCGGTATGTTGCGCAACCCTTTAACAACAGAGCTTTTCGCTGCATTAATGCATAATAACGCGAGTTTATGGCAGGATTAATGAATAACCATTTGTTATAGAAGGATTTTTATTTGTTTAATCTGCAATAATACTGATTGGTGATTATTTTTGATTATATGTTCATTCGATTATTTTTTATGCAGCTCAATAACATAATCTTCATCACCAGATGATTAATCTGATCTCCGCTGCAACAATTTCGCCATATTAATCGACTCGACCAGCTGTGTCCGGTTGATCCGGGGTGAGTTGAGATCCATCACTTTTTGCCATAGTTCGATGGCTTGCGCGTAGTTCGCCTGCATAAACGCATCGGAAGCCAGCAGCATCAGAGCGGTGATTTCGTTAGAGTCCAGCGCGAGGGCTCTGTCGATCATTGCGCGAGTCTGGACGGTCATATGTTGGCTGGCCTGGTAATACAGCACCGTCGCCAGCGCCGCATACAGTTCAGCGTTCTCACCACGTAGTTGCAACGCCTGACGGTACGCCAGCAGCGAATTGCTGTAATCGTTTTGCCACAGATAATACTCGCCCAGTAACGCCCACTGTTCGCTGTTTTGTGGATTAGCACGGATTTTATCCTGCAATGCCTGAAGCTGCGCTTCCGGGGTTTGCTGGCTGGCAAACTGATGCAGCGGATCGCGCTGACGCTGATACTCCGCACGTACCGCCTGCCATTTTGGACTTAACAGATAACTGCCGACACAGAGAAATACCATCAAAATCGTGAGTGTTGTCAGCATTTTCACCGGTATTTGGGGCTGTTTCATCGCTTCGCCCTCACTCGCCAGAGGATCAGTGCCATCAGCAGTAACAACACTACTGGCAGCGCCCACAACACCAGCGTCTGACCCGTTAACGGTGGGTTATAGCGAACAAAATCTCCGTAGCGTTCGGTCATCCAGTCAATGATTTCGACTTCACTTTTCCCCTCTTCCACCATGGTGTAAACCTGATGGCGCATACTGACTGCCACCGGCGCATTGGATTCCAGTAAGTTCTGATTCTGGCACTGCGGACAACGTAACTGGCTGGCAATATTTAACGCCTGTTGCTGTTGTTGCGGATTGGCGAATTGCCAGGTGTCTACAACCTGAGCGCGCGCAAAACAGGTAAATAACAGCAGTAGCGTGAGAAGCCCTTTATTCATCGCGCTTCCTTCCCCGCCATCCGCTTAACAATGCGCCCGCAATCATCAACAATCCTCCCCCCCAGATCCAGCGCACACCGCTTTGTACATACAAACGAAAAGCGTAACGATCCGCTCCGGTTTTCTCGCCCATGACCGCATACCAGTCATGGATGCCATTCCAGCGAATTGACGGTTCCATCATTTGCTGACGACGTGCTTCGTAAAAACGCCGCTCCGGCGTTAATTCACCAATGCGTTGCTGATGGTCAAACAGTGCCACTATCGCTTTTTCGCTGGTGTAATTGCCTTTGGCTTGCAGATCGAGGCGCTCAAAACGGAAGGTGTATCCTGCCAGCGTCACCTGCTGACCCGGCTGTAAATTCAGGCTGATCTCCTGACGGCTGACGC
The DNA here is from genome assembly GCF_011754335.1 of Escherichia sp. E.sYA108. Lineage (NCBI taxonomy): Bacteria > Pseudomonadati > Pseudomonadota > Gammaproteobacteria > Enterobacterales > Enterobacteriaceae > Escherichia > Escherichia sp. E.sYA108. The sequence goes on from NZ_JAAQVZ010000001.1 coordinate 4,671,523, forward strand.
TGGAAACCACGATCCCCGCGGCAAATAACAGCACGCCCGCATGCGCCAGCAGCGCCGGAAGCTGAGCACGTTTGCCAGAGACAAACGTCGCCAGCACAATCACCACCAGCATCAACAGAGCAAACGGTAACGTCGCGCGGTTAAAATACGGCGCGCCAACGGAGAGGCGTCCCCAGCCCAGCAGGCCGTAAATCATCGGATAAAGCGTTCCCACCAGCACGATCAGTAGCACTGCGCAAAACAGCAACAGCGTAGCGAGGATTAACATTTCCCGCGATAACCCCGAAAAACGCACCGCCGGGCCACCGTCCCGCGCTCGCCAGCCATACAGAGCCAGAGACGCAAGGCTAATCAGTGCAAACAGGCTGAACAACGGCACGGCGCGGACGTTATCCAGCGCGAACGCATGAACCGAAACCAGAATGCCAGAACGGACAATTAAGGTGCCCAGCAGCGACAGCATCAGAGTTACTATCGCCAGCAACAGCGACCAGTGGCGGAAAATCCCCCGCTGGCGTGTCAGGGATAAACTGTGCAGCAGCGCTGTGGCAGAAAGCCAGGGTAATAACGACGCGTTTTCCACCGGATCCCAGAACCACCAGCCGCCCCAGCCCAGTTCGCAATAGGCCCACCAGGAACCGAGGATGATCCCCGCCGTTAATGCGCTCCAGCCAGGTAGTGCCCAACGCCAGCAAATTCGGGCGCTGGCACCATCAAGCTCGCCGCGCAGTAAACTCGCCAGTGCCACGCTCGCCGCCACCATCAAACCGCCGTAGCCGAGATAAAGCAGCGGTGGATGAAAGATAAGACCGGGATGTTGCAGCATCGGATTGAGATCGCGGCCTTCGATTGCTGGTGGAAATATCCGCACGAAGGGATCGGACCACAGCACCACAAACAGTAGCAGTGTGGCGAGCATGAGAGATAAAACGGCTAGCGTCAGCGGAAATAGCGGATCGGTTTGCTGTCGATAATGCCAGGCAAACAGCGCGCTCCAGGCGGAAAGCAGCAGCACCCAAAGCAGCAGCGAACCTTCATGACCGCCCCACACCGCCGCCAGTTTGAGTTCCCACGACAGCAGGCTATAGCTATGTTGGGCGACATAAATGACCGAGAAATCGCTGATGAGAAAACAATACGTCAGTACGCCAAAGGCGAGCAGCAGGAGCGCGAACTGCGCCAGAATGCCGATGCAAGTGAGTCGCATCATGGCAGGCCAGCGCAACCGCACTCCCGCGAAGGCCGTCAACGGGGTCAACACGTTGACCCCGAGACTTAACAACAACGCCAGAAAACTGACTTCAGGAAGGAATACGTCCAGAAACCACCTCTGTTCTGGCTTACGCCACCGTTAACTGCCCGGCGTAGAGAATGAAAAAGCGCAGCATCAACACGCCGACCAGGCTGGCCCCACATGCCGCCAGCACGGCAGGAATGCCGGAACTGCGATTGACCCACGGTTTGAGCAACATTGGCACAATCAGCCCCAGCCCGGCGACACCAAGCCAGAACCACCACGTCCAGAAACCGCCGCCCAATGCCGCCACCAGCGCACGCACTTTACCGTCATCGCCCAGCGCCAGACCGACAAAAAACGCCACCAGCAGGAAGATTTCACCCCATACCACGGGGATTTCCATACGGTGTACAAAGTGCGCTTCCGTGGAATGCGGGTTACTGCGTTGGCGTATCGCCATGGCGATCAGCGCCACCGCCGCACCAGACGAGATGCCGGAGAAGAGGAACAGCACCGGCAGGATCGGGTTATTGAGGAACGGATACGATTTCAGCGCCGACAGCAGAAAGCCGGTATAAGCCCCCAACAACACCGCCAGCACCAGCATCAATGTTTCCAGTCCGCGATGAACGGGCGTCAGCAGGCTCAAGACCTTTTGCACGATCCCCAGCTTCGGCAACCAGCGTTGTTGCAGGGCAAGCAAATCATGTTCAAAGATTTTCGCCAGCCACAGCACCAGCACCACCATGTAAAGCTGAAACAGCATCACCCCCATCGACATCACCGAGGTAAAACTGTAGTGGAACATCAGCTTCCAGAAGGTCCACGGTCTTGTCAGGTGGAAGACGAGGATCAACAGACCGAGGATCACCGCGCCAGGCCCGACAATCAGCGTGGTGCGCAACAACGTACTGTCTGCACCGCCCGCCTGCGGGTAGACACGACGTAACAGCACGGCCAGCGTCACCAGACCGGCAGAAATACCAATCAAAAACAGGTAGATGGCAATCGGCCAGTCCCACACCAGCGATTCAAAATGAAATGCGGAAGTCTGCGTCATTGGCTCACCTCCCCGTATTTAAACGGTACGCGGTACAGCTTCGGTTTGGTTCCCAGCGCCAGCTTGTAGCGGTAAGTGGGCTTCTGGCGCAGCAGTTGCGAAATCTCACTGCTGGGATCGTCCAGATTGCCAAACGTCAGCGCCTTCGTCGGGCAAGCCTCAACGCACGCGGGCAGCTTACCGGCCTGCAAATGGGTCTTACGGCAGAAATCGCATTTGTCCGCCGTCTTCGTGACCGGATGGATAAAGCGCACGCGGTACGGACAGGCGGCGATGCAGTACTGACAACCGACGCAGAGATCCGGATTAACATCGACAATCCCACTGGCAGCGTCGCGAAAAGACGCACCGGTCGGGCAAACGTCAACGCACGGCGCATGATCGCAGTGCTGGCAAGACTTACGGAAGAAGCGATATTTCACATCAGGAAATTCGCCCTGCGGCTCGCTACGAATAATCGTCAGGCGCGAGACGCCTTCCGGCACCTTGTTCACTTCCCGACAAGCATCCATACAGGCGGTACAGCCGATGCATAACGACTCGTCATGCACCATGCCGTAACGCACCCCATTGATATTCAACGTTTTCGCCACCACGCGTCCTGCGGTGCCGCTGACGGCTGCCAGCACGCCGACGCCGGTGAGAAACTGGCGACGAGACCAGGTCATGGCTGCTCCTTAAGCAACGGAACAGACGCCGGGTTAAAGTTCGGATTGGTGCGCTGATCGCTGTGGCAATCGACGCAAATCTTAATCCGTCCTTTGTCACTTAACGTCTGCATCGTATCTTGCTGTGGATGCAGGGAATGGCAGCTGGCGCACGCCACTTTGGTTACGTGGACATCGTGCGGCCAGAAGGCTTTTTGCAACTGTTCCGGCAGATGGCAGGACATACAGACGCTGTTCTGCTCTCCAACCTTGTACATCGGCTCGTTAAAGCGCATCACATCTTTCACCCCTTCGCGGTGTTGCGGTGATGGCTGACCGTGGCAGTTGGTGCAGGTGACCGGCAGTTTGTTATTCGGGTTGATAACAGAAGCATGTTTGCCATGCATACCTTCGGTATCTGGCTTATGACAGTCCAGACAGGCGGCATCCGGGTTACGCTGCTGGGTAACTTCGTAGCGATCATCAGATGCCTGCGCCGCAGGGGTAGCGGTAATTCCGTTCAGGCTCCACAACAGGCCCGACGCCAGCACCCCGGCAGTTAATAACGAACGTAATACGCTCATATTCACTCCATTGTGTTTTCCGCCCCTTGCGAGGCGGAACGGGGTTATTGGCTTAACAGACCGTTTTTACGTGCCTGCTCTTCCCACTGCGGGATCACCGTTTTGATGAAGTCCTGCTTCTCGGCCTTGATTTGCTCCATGTTCAGGCCAATGGCCTGCTGGGCTTTCTCTTTGGTCGAGATATCCGGGATCTGGATTTCATGGGTAATGCCTTTGGTCGCCAGCAGGCGCGCCAGTTTGGTGCGTGCATCCGCCGCTTTATCCATCGCCGTACCGAGCATCCTCAGACCTTCTTCCGGTGCGTGCATATGAATGCCGTGGGAAGCGATCGCCAAATCCCAACGCCACTGGGCATGACGGATATCGTCCTGAATCGGCTTCATTTCGGCTTCCGTTGCACCTGCATCCAGCGCCGCTTTCGCTTCGAAGTGAGCGTGAACCAGTTGATCTTCAACCTTGATTTTCAGGTCGTTAATCGACTGCTTACGTTCCGCGACCACTTTCTGCAAGGCAGCTTTGTCCTGGGTATGGCAGTTCGCACAAGTCTGGGCGAAGTTATCAAACGGATTACCAATTTTATGGTCGGTGTAGAGTTTGCCTTCGGCGTTCTGCACTTTTGGCATATGGCAATCGATACAGGTCACGTTGTTTTTGCCGTGAATGCCCGCTGTCCAGGTTTCATATTCCGGGTGCTGCGCTTTCAGCATTGGCGTTTTCGACAGGGAGTTAGTCCAGTCAGAGAAGGCAATTTTGTCGTAATACTGCTCCATATTTTCGACTTTCATGCCGTCATCCCACGGGAATTTAACCGCTTTGTTTTTGCCGTCGAAGTAATACTCCACATGGCACTGACCGCAAACCATCGATTGCTGGTCGAAACGTCCGGCTTTCTCGAAAGGTTTACCAATGGCTTCCATCGCGCGAGCCGCATACGGACGGGAAAGGGTTAACTCCGGTTTGCCTTTGGCGAACTCTGGTGAGGCGGTGTTATGGCAATCGGCACAACCTAAGTTGTTGACGATTTCCGGGCCGCCGCGCGCCCATTTTCCGTGGAAGTAGCCATCTTCGCCGTCTTTCTGGATCAGACGCGCCACATCCGGGCTTTTACAACTCCAGCACGCCATCGGTAGCGGACCATCTTCAGCGTTTTTCGGCGCACCGGTACGCAGGGTTTCACGCACATCGGTCACAGCAAAGGCATGTCCACGCGGCTTGTTGTAATCGCGCGAGAAGGGATACCCTGCCCACAGGATCACCAGCCGTGGATCTTCCGCCAGGGCGTCAACACGCTCTGACTGTTCCGAGGTAGCTTTCCAGGAGAGATATTGATCGGGATGCTGCGGGGCAAAGGTTTCATTCTTCGCTTCCACAGTTACAGGTGTTGCGGGAGCAGCCGTTTGTTCAGCGTGAACAGAAGTGAAAAAGAAAAAAGGAATCAATAAGCTGAAGATACGGCGTGCGTTTATTTTTATCCTTGTCATAGGGCTTCATCCGAATTGCGCCATTGTTGCAATGGCGGTTTTTATTGTTTTTCACGACAGTAACCGCACCTACACTGTCATGACATTGCTCGTCCCTATGTGTAACAAATAACCACACTATGAATGTTGTCTTTAATCAATTGTAAGTGCATGTAAAATACCACTTTAGAGTTAGTCAGTATCTTCCTCTTTTTCAACAGCATGCATAACTGCATGTTCCTCAAAGAATTAATCAACTTTTGTTGCTGACCTTCAAAAATTACCCTGCCGTTTATTTGCACAATTCTACTTTTGCGTGATCTGTCGCCCAAATACTAAACAAAACTGCCAATACCCCTACATTTAACGCTTATGCCACATATTATTAACATCTTACAAGGAGAACAAAAGCATGAGTCAAATTCACAAACACACCATTCCTGCCAACATCGCAGACCGTTGCCTGATAAACCCTCAGCAGTACGAGGCGATGTATCAACAATCTATTAACGCACCAGATACCTTCTGGGGCGAACAGGGAAAAATTCTCGACTGGATCACACCGTACCAGAAGGTGAAAAACACCTCCTTTGCCCCCGGTAATGTGTCCATTAAATGGTACGAGGACGGCACGCTGAATCTGGCGGCAAACTGCCTTGACCGCCATCTGCAAGAAAACGGCGATCGTACCGCCATCATCTGGGAAGGCGACGACGCCAGCCAGAGCAAACATATTAGCTATAAAGAGCTGCACCGCGACGTCTGCCGCTTCGCCAATACCCTGCTCGAACTGGGCATTAAAAAAGGTGACGTAGTTGCGATTTATATGCCGATGGTACCGGAAGCCGCGGTCGCGATGCTGGCCTGCGCCCGCATTGGCGCGGTACATTCGGTGATTTTCGGCGGCTTCTCGCCGGAAGCCGTTGCCGGACGCATTATCGACTCCAGTTCACGACTGGTGATCACTTCCGACGAAGGTGTGCGTGCCGGGCGTAGTATTCCGCTGAAGAAAAACGTTGATGACGCGCTGAAAAACCCGAACGTCACCAGCGTAGAGCATGTGGTGGTACTGAAGCGTACTGGTGGAAAAATTGACTGGCAGGAAGGGCGCGACCTGTGGTGGCACGACCTGGTTGAGCAAGCCAGCGCTCAGCACCAGGCGGAAGAGATGAACGCCGAAGATCCGCTGTTTATTCTCTATACCTCCGGTTCTACCGGTAAGCCAAAAGGCGTGCTGCACACTACCGGCGGTTATCTGGTGTACGCGGCGCTGACCTTTAAATATGTCTTTGATTATCATCCGGGCGATATCTACTGGTGCACCGCCGATGTGGGCTGGGTTACCGGACACAGTTATTTGCTGTATGGCCCGCTGGCCTGCGGCGCGACCACGCTGATGTTTGAAGGCGTACCGAACTGGCCGACGCCTGCCCGTATGGCGCAGGTGGTGGACAAGCATCAGGTCAATATTCTCTATACCGCGCCCACGGCGATTCGCGCGCTGATGGCGGAAGGCGATAAAGCGATCGAAGGCACCGACCGTTCGTCGCTGCGCATTCTCGGTTCCGTGGGCGAGCCAATTAACCCGGAAGCGTGGGAGTGGTACTGGAAGAAGATCGGCAACGAGAAATGCCCGGTGGTCGACACCTGGTGGCAGACCGAAACTGGCGGTTTCATGATCACGCCACTGCCTGGCGCTACCGAGCTGAAAGCCGGTTCGGCAACACGTCCGTTCTTCGGCGTGCAACCAGCGCTGGTCGATAACGAAGGTAACCCGCTGGAGGGGGCCACCGAAGGCAGTCTGGTGATCACCGACTCCTGGCCGGGTCAGGCGCGTACGCTGTTTGGCGATCACGAACGTTTTGAGCAGACCTACTTCTCCACCTTCAAAAATATGTATTTCAGCGGCGACGGCGCGCGTCGCGATGAAGATGGCTATTACTGGATCACCGGGCGCGTTGACGACGTGCTGAACGTCTCCGGTCACCGCCTGGGGACGGCAGAGATTGAGTCGGCGCTGGTGGCGCATCCGAAAATTGCCGAAGCCGCTGTGGTCGGTATTCCGCACAATATTAAAGGTCAGGCGATCTACGCCTACGTCACGCTTAATCACGGGGAGGAACCGTCACCAGAACTGTACGCAGAAGTCCGCAACTGGGTGCGTAAAGAGATTGGCCCGCTGGCGACGCCAGACGTGCTGCACTGGACCGACTCCCTGCCTAAAACCCGCTCCGGCAAAATTATGCGCCGTATTCTGCGCAAAATTGCGGCGGGCGATACCAGCAACCTGGGCGATACCTCGACGCTTGCCGATCCTGGCGTAGTCGAGAAGCTGCTTGAAGAGAAGCAGGCCATCGCGATGCCATCGTAACCCACAATTGCCGGATGCGCTCCGGGCAACAAGTCGGAAACGATTTGTAGGCCTGATAAGACGCGACAGCGGCGCATCAGGCGCTGGTTGCCGGATGCGGCGTGAACGCCTTATCCGGCCTACATTCGGCAACGGCTGTAGGCCTGATAAGACGCGACAGCGACGCATCAGGCGTTGATTGCCGGATGCGGCGTAAACGCCTTATCCGGCCTACATTCGGCAACGGCTGTAGGCCTGATAAGACGCGACAGCGTCGCATCAGGCGTTGATTGCCGGATGCGGCGTGAATGCCTTATCCGGCCTACATTCGGCAAGGGTTACCCAAGCGTTAACCTTCTCCCATAAGGGAGCGGGAATTAAAACAATCCCTACATTACCTCTGGAGAATCTGTGATGAATGGTACGATTTATCAGCGGATAGAAGACAATGCGCATTTCAGGGAGTTAGTCGAAAAACGGCAACGGTTTGCCACCATCCTGTCGATTATTATGCTGGCAGTTTATATCGGCTTTATTTTACTGATCGCCTTCGCGCCCGGCTGGCTGGGCACCCCGCTGAATCCGAACACCAGCGTCACACGCGGTATTCCAGTCGGTGTCGGGGTAATTGTGATCTCCTTTGTTCTCACTGGTATCTACATCTGGCGGGCGAACGGCGAATTCGACCGTCTTAATAACGAAGTCCTGCATGAGGTACAAGCATCATGAAAAGAGTTCTGACGGCGCTTGCCGCCACACTCCCTTTCGCAGCTAACGCCGCGGATGCTATTAGCGGGGCCGTAGAGCGTCAGCCAACGAACTGGCAGGCGATTATTATGTTCCTGATTTTCGTCGTGTTTACGCTCGGCATTACCTACTGGGCGTCAAAACGCGTACGTTCGCGTAATGACTACTACACCGCAGGCGGCAATATCACCGGTTTTCAGAACGGGCTGGCGATTGCCGGGGACTATATGTCCGCCGCCTCATTCTTGGGGATCTCCGCGCTGGTGTTTACCTCCGGCTATGACGGCTTAATTTACTCGCTAGGCTTCCTGGTAGGCTGGCCGATCATTTTGTTCCTGATTGCCGAACGTCTGCGTAACCTCGGTCGCTACACCTTTGCCGATGTGGCCTCTTACCGTCTGAAACAAGGGCCGATTCGTATTCTTTCGGCCTGTGGTTCTCTGGTGGTGGTGGCGCTTTACCTTATCGCCCAGATGGTGGGCGCAGGTAAACTGATCGAGCTGCTGTTTGGCCTTAACTATCACATTGCGGTAGTGCTGGTCGGCGTGCTGATGATGATGTACGTCCTGTTCGGCGGCATGCTGGCGACCACCTGGGTACAAATTATTAAAGCCGTGCTGTTGCTGTTCGGTGCCAGCTTTATGGCCTTTATGGTGATGAAACACGTCGGCTTTAGCTTCAACAATCTGTTCAGCGAAGCGATGGCGGTACACCCGAAAGGTGTCGACATCATGAAGCCGGGCGGGCTGGTGAAAGATCCTATCTCCGCGCTCTCTTTGGGGCTAGGACTGATGTTTGGTACGGCGGGCTTGCCGCATATTCTGATGCGCTTCTTTACGGTCAGCGATGCCCGCGAAGCACGTAAGAGCGTGTTCTACGCCACCGGATTTATGGGCTACTTCTACATCCTGACCTTTATTATCGGCTTTGGCGCGATCATGCTGGTCGGTGCGAATCCGGAATATAAAGACGCGGCGGGCCATCTGATTGGTGGTAACAACATGGCAGCAGTTCACCTGGCCAATGCGGTGGGCGGCAACCTGTTCCTCGGCTTTATTTCAGCGGTTGCTTTCGCCACCATTCTTGCGGTGGTTGCGGGTCTGACGCTGGCGGGCGCATCGGCGGTGTCTCACGACCTGTACGCTAACGTCTTCAAAAAAGGTGCGACCGAACGTGAAGAGCTGCGGGTATCGAAAATCACCGTACTGATCCTCGGTGTGATTGCCATTATCCTCGGCGTGCTGTTTGAGAATCAGAACATCGCCTTTATGGTGGGGCTGGCGTTTGCCATCGCGGCGAGCTGTAACTTCCCGATCATTCTGCTTTCCATGTACTGGTCGAAACTGACTACCCGTGGCGCAATGCTGGGCGGCTGGTTAGGACTGATTACTGCGGTGGTGCTGATGATCCTCGGCCCGACTATTTGGGTACAGATCCTCGGTCACGAAAAAGCCATCTTCCCGTATGAATACCCGGCGCTGTTCTCTATCAGCGTGGCATTCCTCGGTATCTGGTTATTCTCGGCAACGGATAATTCAGCGGAAGGTGCGCGCGAGCGTGAACTGTTCCGTGCGCAGTTTATCCGTTCCCAGACTGGCTTTGGCGTTGAGCAGGGCCGCGCGCATTAATCTCTCCCCTTCCCCGGTCGCTTGATCGGGGAATTTCTTCAGAACATCATCCTGGCCACCAGCGGCGAAACCAATACCATCAATACACCTGAAAGCATCATGACCAGGCTTGCAACTACGCCTTCTTGTTGACCCAGTTCATACGACCGCGCAGTCCCGGCACCATGAGATGCCGCGCCGAATCCAGCACCTTTCGCCATCCCTTCGCGAATAGAGAGACGTAAAAACAACACGTCGCCAATCGCCATGCCAAACACACCGGTGACCACCACAAACAGCGCCACCAGATCAGGCTGTCCGCCGAGCGACTGGCTCGCTGCCAAAGCAAATGGCGTAGTGACCGAACGCACCGCCAGGCTACGCTGGATCTCATCTGGCAGGGTAAACAATCGCGCCAGCCACACTGAGCTGGTCACTGCCACCACCGTTGCCGTCAGTACGCCTGCCGTCAACGACATCCAGTGACGCTTAATGATCGCCCGATTGTCATACACTGGTACCGCAAAGGCGATGGTGGCCGGACCTAATAGCCATAGTAACCAGTGCGCTTCGCCAATATAGTTTTGCCAGGAAATATTGCCAAAAACCAGCAGCATAACCAGTAGCGTAGGCGTCAGCACCAGAGGCATCAATGGCAATTTACGAAAGCGGCGATAAAGGCGTTTGTTAAGAAAATAGATAACTAGCGTAATTGCCAGACAGAGCATACTTAGCTGAAAATTAGCCACGGTTTAACCTGCGCATTTCATAGCGATAGACTTTTTCCACTACCCAGGCAGTCGTGCCCAGCACCATCACCGTACTCAGCGCGATCACAGCAAAAATACGCCAGCCATCCACCAGTAATAGTTGTGCATAGTTCACCACAGCCACCACGGCAGGGACAAAAAACAGCAACATTTCGGCCAATAGCCAACGCGCCCCGGCTCGAACCCATTGCAGAGGAAGAATGCGACAAACAATCAGCGCCAGCATCAGGATCATCCCCACCAGGTTGGCAGGCAGCGGCAAATGCAGCCAGGAGACGAGATACTGCGCAAAAATAAATAAACCTGCATACAGCACAACCTGAAAAAATACCTGGATAGATTGCACTACGGCAGGGGTAATGCGGCGAAGCGCCACGGGCATGAGAGGATATCCTGAAAATAAAACAGAATGGTAAGTATAGAGAGCGCTCGCCCCTGACTGAAATGAATTAAAATCATTGCAGGTATAGTCAAAGGGAATAGTTATGGATATCAGAACGCTGCGTTATTTTGTCGAAGTCGTGCGCCAGCAAAGCTTCACCCGCGCAGCGGAGAAGTTGTTTGTCACCCAACCAACTATCAGCAAGATGCTGAAGAATCTCGAAGATGAGCTGAACTGTATATTGTTGATCCGCGATGGTCGTCGGCTGCTTCTCACTGATACTGGTCGCGTCGTATTTGAGCGCGGGCTGGCTTTACTGGCTGAGTTTCGGCAACTGGAAGCTGAGCTTAGCGATATCAATCAGCTTAAAACCGGCGTTTTGCGGCTGGGAATCCCGCCGATGGTTGGGATGTTGATGGCCGGGCCGATTGGCCTTTTTCGCCAGCGTTACCCCGGCGTAGAATTGAAAATTTCGGAGTTTGGTGGTCTGACGGTACAACAAGCGGTGATGAACGGTGAACTGGATATGGCACTGACAGCCCTGCCAGTAGAAGAAAGCGGCCTGACAACGTTATCGCTGTTTAGTCATCCACTATGTGTACTGACGCCACATTCAGGTAAATGGCTTGAATGTGATGCCGTCTCACCGGAGACATTGGCGGAACATCCTCTACTTATCTATAACGAAGATTTTGCCTTAAGTAAGCAATTGATGAAGTTATTCGATGAACATGGCGTTAAGCCGAGAATTGCAGTTCGCAGCGGGCAATGGGATTTTCTCGCCGCGATGGTTCAGGCCGGTGTCGGAATAGCCATATTGCCGGAACCCATTTGCCAGCGATTAGATAAAAACACCTTAAAATGGCTACCGCTGGAAAGCGAACTAAGCTGGAAATTAGGAATGATTTGGCGTGAGGGCGTTTACCTTTCCCACTCTGCCCACGCGTGGCTGAGCTGTTGTGAAGGATACTGGTTAACGCCAGTGTAAGTCGGGTTGGCGGGCTCGCCCGCCAACCATGCAGATTACTGATTTTCCTCAATCAGCAACGCTTCAAGCAAATCGAGATCGTGCAGTAATTTTTGCAGCGTTTCGTTACTGATCTCCCGCGTGGCGCGCAGGTGGTACAGTTCAGCACGTTCAGAACGCAATGCCGCCAGACGGAAGCGACGCTCCAGGTTCTCTTCCAGGATTGAACTTTCTACATCATTACGTCCATCGGCGCGACGACGCAGGTTACCAATGACGCGAGAACTAACCTCTGTGAGCAGCTGGTTATCGATATTCTCTTCGGTATCCGCCGCCAAACGCTCCTCCATTTTCTGGATCGCCACAATCGCCACTTCTGCCGTTGCCGCTCGTGCAATACGTTCCTCTTTCAATTGTTGCGAATGGTCCGCGACTTCTATGTGTTGTAGCAGAATAGGCAACATCACCACGCCGACAAACAACGAGAAGAGAATGACGCCAGCCGCCAGGAACACCAACTCATAGCGCGCAGGGAAGACGTTACCATCCGGCAAGAGAAGCGGGATAGAGAGCACACCGGCCAGAGTGATCGCCCCACGCACCCCGGCGAAAGACGCGATCAGGATTTCTCGTGTAGTCCACGAACCAAACTCCATCGGCTTCTTCTTCAGGAAGCGGTTGCTGAACTTTTTCATCGTCCACAGCCAGCCGAAACGGACCAGCATCAGTGCCGCATATATCAGAATAATATCGGTAAACAGCATCCAGATTTCGACGTTAGGGTCGATTTCTGCCGCCATCAGCGACGTCTCCAGAATCCCCGGCAACTGCAGACCTAACAGCAGGAACACCATGCCGTTAAAGACAAATTCCAGCATCGCCCAGGTGCTGTTTGCGCGCAGGCGCATTGCCAGCGGCGCACGGCGCATCACACCGGAGCGGGTGATGGTCATCCCGGCGGCAACCGCAGCGAGGATGCCGGAAACGCCAATATGTTCCGCAATCAGATAAGAAGCGAATGGCAGCAAGAACAGCAGAACGATCTGCGTCGCGGGTTCATCACCGCCCCAGCGGCTGAGGAATCGCAGCGAGCGACCATACAGCCAGCTCACCACAAAACCGGCGAGAATACCGCCTATTGCCACTTTCATAAATTCGACCGTCGCACCGCCGACGGTGAAGATCATTGTCCCCATCGCCACTGCCACGGCAAACTTCAACGACACCAGGCCGGAGGCGTCATTCATCAACGCTTCGCCCTGCAAAATGCCCATGATTTTTTTCGGGATGCGCCCCTCGCCAACAATCCCGGAGAGCGCTACAGCATCGGTCGGAGAAAGCACTGCAGCCAGCGCAAAGGCGGGGATCAGCGGAATGCCCGGCACCACCCAGTAAATAAGGAAGCCAATGCCGACCACGGTGACCACCACCAGCGCCAGCGCGAGGCCGAAAATCTCTCGCCCATGTTCGAGAAATTCACGGGTCGGCGTTTTCCAGCCATCAGCGAACAGCAACGGCGGGATAAACAAGACTAAAAAGAGTTCAGGATCAAACTCCACATGCAAACCAAACGTCGGCCACGCCAGTAGCGCACCGATGGCGATTTGCATAAGCGGAAGCGGGATCTGAAAGGGCATGACACGAGTGACCACCCCGGACAGCGAGACCACGAGGGTCATTATCAGTATGGTGAAGAAGATTTCCATGCGTTCCCTGTTTGCGATGTTTTTTATGATCTGAGAAAGGCGTTATGCCTGAATTCTCATTTTTTCAGAATATCGCAAAAGCTCACACAATGTGCGGAGAAAATAAAAACGGGCAGCCATTGCCACCCGTTTTCAGAATCCTATGTAAGATTAGATAGCCCAGCCACCCGCATAGAAGGTCACCAGCGCCACGGCAATAACGACCGTACCGATGTTCAACTTGCGCCATTCGCCGGAAACCAGACGACCAATCACCAGAGTCGCGAAGCCAATCATGATGCCTGTTACGATGTTACAGGTCAGCACGATGAATACCGCCGTAACCAGACCCGCCATCGCATCAACAAAATCAGCAAAGTCGATTTTCGCCACGTTGCTCAGCATCAGCAGGCCAACGTACATCAGCGCCGGAGCCGTTGCGTACCCCGGAACGAGGTAAGAGAGCGGAGAGAGGAACAGAATCAGCAGGAACAGCACGCCAACGGTGATAGCCGTCAAACCGGTTTTACCGCCCGCCGCCGTACCCGCCGCAGACTCGATGTATACCGCTGCCGGAGCTGCACCCACCAGGCCAGAAAAAACGCTGCTCATGGAGTCGGTGGTCAGTGCTTTCCCGCCGTCGATGATCTGCCCATCTTTATCCAGCAGGTTCGCCTGACCGGCGACGGCACGGATAGTTCCGGTGGCATCAAATACTGCTGTCATCACCAGTGCCAGAACACTTGGCAGGACTACAGGATTCAGCGCGCCCATAATGTCCAGGCTGCCAATCAGTGAATTGCCGTTTTCATCGCTCAATGAAGGCATGGCAAAAACGCCGGAGAAATGGACGTTAGGATCGAAGATCAAACCGACAATTGAGATACCGATAATGGTCAGCAGAATGCCACCAGGGACTTTCAGTTTTTCCAGGCCGATAATCACTGCCAGACCCACCAACGACATCATCACCGGAAAGGTCGTGAAATCCCCCAGCGCGACGGGCAGACCATCAAGTGGGTTTTTAATCACCAGACCGACACCATTAGCAGCAATCAGCAGCAGGAACAGACCGATACCAATCCCCGTGCCGTGCGCCACACCGTGCGGCAAGTTGCGCAAAATCCAGCTACGGATACCCGTGGCAGAAATTACCGTAAACAACACACCCATCAGGAACACGGCACCCAGCGCGACAGGTACGCTAATATGTTGCCCCAGCACCAAACTGAATGCGGTAAACGCCGTCAGAGAGATGGCGCAACCAATCGCCAACGGCAGATTAGCCCACAGACCCATCACGATAGAACCGAGTCCGGCAACCAGACAGGTTGCAACGAAAACTGCCGCAGGCGGGAAGCCCGCTTTACCCAACATGCCTGGAACGACGATAACTGAGTAGACCATCGCCAGAAACGTTGTTAACCCGGCAACCACTTCCTGACGGACAGTGCTTCCACGTTGTGAAATTTTAAACCAGGCGTCGAGTGAACCGCCGGTACGCGCTGATGGCGTAGACATAAGAAAACATCCCCTGAGAGTTTAATTTTCGTCAAGATGCGTGGCGGACAATCCCCTGCCAGCGAAACGTTATCTTCCTGCTCCAGGTTTGCGACAATTTGCTGCGTCGCAAAAAAAAGCAAACGTTTAGCTCCGCGCATACAAAACGGGTGGTAAAAAAAGCAAACGATTATCCGGCGATCATAGCGGCTTTTTCAACCGAAGTTTGCTGCTTTTTTCTCTTTTATTGTCTTGACGATGAAAAACCAGGCAATTGATGCGCAAACGTTATCGTCGATGCGCAAGATTGCAGCGTTATCGAGCCGTATACCGTTCAGGATTGCGATAAAAAATCGTCTGAGATGACAAAAATATTGCGGCTAAAAAGTGTACTTTTACACTGGCGAAGAAACGCCGGTCACATACAATTAAAGCATCAACACCAACCGGAACCTCCACCACGTGCTCGAATGAGGTGTGTTGACGTCGGGGGAAACCCTCCTGTGTACCAGCGGGATAGAGAGAAAGACAAAGACCGGAAAACAAACTAAAGCGCCCTTGTGGCGCTTTAGTTTTGTTCATCTTCCAGTAAGCGTGCGCCGGTACCTTCTTCTCCTAATCGGTCGCCCGGGTTACGCAACGGGCAATCACTGCGCGAAAGGCAGCCACAACCAATACATCCATCCAGTTCGTCACGCAGCGCCACTAAGGTATGAATGCGCCGATCCAACTCTTCTCGCCATTGGGACGAAAGCTGTTTCCACTCTTTCGCACTTAACGTATGCCCTTCTGGCAACACGCCAAACGCTTCACGAATGGTTGCGAGCGGAATGCCAATACGCTGAGCAATTTTGATAATTGCGACATATCGCAACACATCACGTTTATATCGCCGCTGATTGCCGCTATTACGGATACTGGTAATCAACCCTTTGCTTTCATAGAAATGCAGCGCCGATACCGCCACACCGCTGCGTTTCGCCACTTCGCCGGGGGTTAGCAGCGCTTTAATGCGGGGTAATTTCTTTTCCATAAATCGCTTTACCTCAAGTTAACTTGAGGAATTATACTCCCCAACAGATGAATTAACGAACTGAACACTGAAAAGAGGCAGATTTATGTCCCATCAGAAAATTATTCAGGATCTTATCGCATGGATTGACGAGCATATTGACCAGCCGCTTAACATTGATGTCGTCGCAAAAAAATCTGGCTATTCAAAGTGGTACTTGCAACGGATGTTCCGCACGGTGACGCATCAGACGCTTGGCGATTACATTCGCCAGCGCCGTCTGTTACTGGCCGCCGTTGAGTTGCGCACCACCGAGCGTCCGATTTTTGATATCGCAATGGACCTGGGTTATGTCTCTCAGCAGACCTTCTCCCGCGTTTTCCGTCGGCAGTTTGATCGCACTCCCAGCGATTATCGCCACCGCCTGTAGTTTTATTGCCCGCGCGTTAACTCCCGCGCGGGTAATTACCCCATCCATTGCATAAACACCTGCGGCGGCATCGCCTTCGCAAAAAACCATCCCTGGCAATAGCGCACGCCGCGTTTGCGCAGCCAGTTAACCTGCGCCTCAGTTTCGACACCTTCAGCGATCGTTTTTAACCCCAGGCTGTGCGCCAGCTCGATGATGTGTTCCGCAATCAAATGACTGGTTTTGTGGGTGGTCAGCGTCTCAACAAACGATTTATCGATTTTCAAAATATCGACATTCAATGATTTAAGGTTATGCAAGTTAGAGTAGCCAATACCAAAATCATCAATTGCCACTTCGTAACCGGCCTTGCGGAAAGCCAGAATAATCGGCGTCATTTTGTCGACATCAAGAAATGCATGTTCAGTCACTTCAAATTTAATTTGCTGCGGGCGCACCGCATGTTGCTCTGTTTTCTGATTGGTTCGCGCTATCAACCGTGAGGTATGAAAATCGGAGGCTGACAGGTTAATAGAAACATAGCGATCGGTATGTGTTGCCAGATACGCGCCCAAATCACGGAAGACATTATCAATAACATAATCAGTTACCTGTTCGATCATCCCCTCCTTTTCTGCCAGCGGAATAAACTCTGCCGGATTCATTACTTGCCCCTGCTCACCAGGCCAACGTAACAACGCTTCAGCGCCGATACATTTTTCTGTTTTGATATCGATTATTGGCTGGTAATAAAGGCAAAGTTGATGTTTTTCGAGGGCGCGTTGCAATTTGCGTTTGGGAGACAAATAGTTTTGTCGAATACGTAGCCAGAGTAATAGCAGAACAAGACTCCCCAAAATACCGGCGGGCAACGCAAAAATAAGATGATTATAAAAATGAGTTATAAGACGTTGATATGAAGTCGCAACAATGGCTGCAATTGGGCGTTTTGTCGAATAAACTGTCGCATATAAATAGCCATTTCGTTGTACGGTTAAATCATTCAAATGAATCAGCGGAGAAAACGTTGCTGCCGAGGCCTCGTTGCTTAACGAGAAAAAGGTTTTCGTCACCGTATCATACACTCCCCATTGCAATGTCGGATCATCAGACATCACTTCACTCCAGAAGAGAGGGTTGATAACCGCCACATAATTTCCCCGCTGCATGTAGGTCATTTTATAGCCAGAGAAAAAAGGCGTATCACGGTAATAATAGATAGAAACGTTAGGTTCGCGCTTATAATCGGCCGGTGCAATCGTATAGCCATTTACAGACGCTATCAGCGATGAGCATAAAAAATGGTTATCACGAGCATAAATCAATTCATTAATATAAAGATAGCCACGAATAATATTCAACATTCGCTTTTGATGGGCTGGAGTGCAAACTTGCCCCTGATAGCGTTCAGCTGCATCGCTCACTAAATCTGCCTGACGAATGACCAGCTCAGATTTATCCAACGCCAGCTGAGCAAAAGTTCGGAGCTGATTATTCACTTCTGATTTTGCCCAAAAGAAGGCAATCCATAGCGACATAATGATGGGAAAGAGAACTAAAAAGATAATGCCCGGAAACGCCAGTAATTGGTGTCGTGCACGATGACTCATTGCTATCAATTCCCTGCCTGTTTATACCCGGTTATTGCAAGGTGAAACCCTGGCTACCGACGTCTTTAGATAAATCTTACGGTATAAATAGCACTTTTGCCTGATATAAAATTGAGACCTTTTTAATCGTCACCAGGATGACGATAATTCATTGATCTTAAAAATTAATCACCTTCAGGAATGCAGAGGCGGCGGGAAGATATACCCTTAATGCCGCTGAAAAAACACATAATCTGTACGGCAATAAAAGTCACGGCCTAATCTGGCTAACAAACAACCAATTGTGATATAGTTCACAAAATTCATGAAACAAACAGAGTGTTTCATTTTTGTGTTCTGCAAGCCCCGCGATAGCCAGAGTGTATCACGCCTCCCGTGAACAACGCCGCGCTGTCCAGGGCATCAGCTCTTTTCCGAGGAATTGTTTGATGGCTACCCTCACCACTGGCGTGGTTCTTCTTCGCTGGCAACTTCTTAGTGCCGTAATGATGTTTCTGGCTAGCACGCTCAACATCCGTTTTCGTCGGGCTGATTATGTCGGGCTTGCAGTGATCAGCAGCGGTCTGGGCGTAGTTTCCGCCTGCTGGTTCGCAATGGGGTTGCTTGGCATCACAATGGCGGATATCACCGCCATCTGGCACAACATCGAGTCGGTGATGGTAGAAGAGATGAATCAGACACCGCCACAATGGCCAATGATTTTGACTTGATATGTAGAAGCCTCCATAACGGAGGCTTCTTTTTTATGGCTGGCAGATGCTTTAATCATCCACCTTAAAACAATATAACCTATTGTTTTAATGACAAATCAGAACGGAATATCGTCATCAAAGTCCATCGGCGGCTCGTTAGACGGCGCTGCCGGAGCGGACTGCTGCGGGCGAGACTGCGCGCCGCCGCTGAACTGATTGCCACCCTGCGGCTGCTGAGGCTGACCCCAACCGCCCTGCGGCTGACCACCACCGATATTGCCACCTGCAGGAGCGCCACCACCCTGACGACCACCCAACATCTGCATGGTGCCGCCAACGTTCACCACGACTTCTGTGGTATAGCGATCCTGACCGGATTGATCGGTCCATTTGCGGGTACGCAGCTGGCCTTCGATATAAACCTGAGAACCTTTACGCAGATATTCGCTGGCCACTTCTGCCAGTTTGCCGAACAGCACAACGCGGTGCCATTCAGTCTGCTCTTTCATCTCGCCGGTGGCTTTATCACGCCAGGATTCGGAAGTAGCCAGCGTAATGTTGGCAACTGCGCCACCATTTGGCATGTAGCGTACTTCCGGGTCCTGACCCAGATTACCAACGAGAATAACCTTGTTTACGCCTCTGCTGGCCATGTTCGTGTCTCCTGAAAAAAAATCGTTCTGAATAAGTGTAAACGCGCGATTGTACCATTACCAATAGCGCTTTTACTATGTTGTGACCTCGGTTCCGGGAAACAAACCTGGCCAGACATTGTTACACAACACTCCGGGTAATGCATTCCAATACTGTATATTCATTCAGGTCAATTTGTGTCATAATTAACCGTTTGTGATCGCCGGTAGCACCATGCCACCGGGCAAAAAAGCGTTTAATCCGGGAAAGGTGAATGGATAAGATCGAAGTTCGGGGCGCCCGCACCCATAATCTCAAAAACATCAACCTCGTTATCCCCCGCGACAAGCTCATTGTCGTGACCGGGCTTTCGGGTTCTGGCAAATCCTCGCTCGCTTTCGACACCTTATATGCCGAAGGGCAGCGCCGTTACGTTGAATCCCTTTCCGCCTACGCGCGGCAGTTTCTGTCACTGATGGAGAAGCCGGACGTCGACCATATTGAGGGGCTTTCTCCTGCCATCTCAATTGAGCAGAAATCGACGTCTCATAACCCGCGCTCTACGGTGGGGACAATCACCGAAATCCACGACTATTTGCGTCTGCTGTACGCTCGCGTTGGTGAGCCGCGCTGCCCGGACCACGATGTTCCGCTGGCGGCGCAAACCGTCAGCCAGATGGTGGATAACGTGCTTTCGCAGCCGGAAGGCAAGCGTCTGATGCTGCTCGCGCCAATCATTAAAGAGCGCAAAGGCGAACACACCAAAACGCTGGAGAACCTGGCAAGCCAGGGTTACATCCGTGCTCGTATTGATGGCGAAGTCTGCGATCTTTCCGATCCGCCGAAACTGGAACTGCAAAAGAAACATACCATTGAAGTGGTGGTTGATCGCTTCAAAGTGCGTGACGATCTTACCCAACGTCTTGCCGAGTCGTTTGAAACCGCGCTGGAGCTTTCCGGTGGTACCGCGGTAGTGGCGGATATGGACGACCCGAAAGCGGAAGAGCTGCTGTTCTCCGCCAACTTTGCCTGCCCGATTTGCGGTTACAGTATGCGCGAGCTGGAACCTCGCCTGTTTTCATTTAACAACCCGGCGGGAGCCTGCCCGACCTGTGACGGTCTTGGCGTACAGCAATATTTCGATCCTGACCGCGTGATCCAGAATCCGGAATTATCGCTGGCTGGCGGTGCGATCCGTGGCTGGGATCGCCGCAACTTCTATTATTTCCAGATGCTGAAATCGCTGGCAGATCACTATAAGTTCGACGTCGAAGCGCCGTGGGGCAGCCTGAGCGCGAACGTGCATAAAGTGGTGTTGTACGGTTCTGGCAAAGAAAATATTGAATTCAAATACATGAACGATCGTGGCGATACCTCCATTCGTCGTCATCCGTTCGAAGGCGTGCTGCACAATATGGAGCGCCGTTATAAAGAGACGGAATCCAGTGCGGTACGTGAAGAATTAGCCAAGTTTATCAGCAATCGCCCGTGCGCCAGCTGCGAAGGAACGCGTCTGCGTCGGGAAGCGCGCCATGTATATGTCGAGAATACGCCGCTGCCTGCTATCTCCGACATGAGCATCGGTCATGCGATGGAATTCTTCAACAATCTCAAACTCGCAGGTCAACGAGCGAAGATTGCGGAAAAAATTCTTAAGGAGATTGGCGATCGCCTGAAATTCCTCGTTAACGTCGGCCTGAATTACCTGACACTTTCCCGCTCAGCAGAGACACTTTCCGGCGGTGAAGCCCAGCGTATTCGTCTGGCGAGCCAGATTGGTGCAGGCCTGGTTGGCGTGATGTACGTGCTGGATGAGCCGTCTATCGGCCTGCACCAGCGCGATAACGAGCGCCTGCTGGGTACGCTTATCCATCTGCGCGATCTCGGTAATACCGTGATTGTGGTGGAGCACGACGAAGACGCGATTCGCGCCGCTGATCATGTGATCGATATCGGTCCGGGTGCGGGTGTTCACGGCGGTGAAGTGGTCGCGGAAGGTCCACTGGAAGCAATTATGGCGGTGCCGGAGTCGTTGACCGGACAGTACATGAGCGGTAAACGCAAGATTGAAGTGCCGAAGAAACGCGTTCCGGCGAATCCGGAAAAAGTGCTGAAGCTGACGGGTGCACGCGGTAATAACCTGAAAGACGTGACGCTAACGCTGCCAGTCGGTCTGTTTACCTGCATCACAGGGGTTTCAGGTTCCGGTAAATCGACACTGATTAACGACACACTGTTCCCGATTGCCCAACGCCAGTTGAATGGTGCGACCATCGCCGAACCGGCACCGTATCGCGATATTCAGGGACTGGAGCATTTCGATAAAGTGATCGATATCGACCAAAGCCCAATTGGTCGTACTCCGCGTTCTAACCCGGCGACCTATACCGGCGTGTTTACACCTGTGCGCGAACTGTTTGCGGGCGTACCGGAATCCCGTGCGCGCGGCTATACGCCAGGACGTTTCAGCTTTAACGTCCGTGGCGGACGCTGCGAGGCCTGTCAGGGCGACGGCGTGATCAAAGTGGAGATGCACTTCCTGCCGGACATTTACGTACCGTGCGACCAGTGCAAAGGCAAACGCTATAACCGTGAAACGCTGGAGATTAAGTACAAAGGCAAAACCATCCACGAAGTGCTGGATATGACCATCGAAGAGGCGCGTGAGTTCTTTGATGCGGTGCCAGCTCTGGCGCGTAAGCTGCAAACGCTGATGGATGTTGGCCTGACGTACATTCGCCTCGGGCAGTCCGCAACCACACTTTCTGGTGGTGAAGCCCAGCGCGTGAAGCTGGCGCGTGAGCTGTCAAAACGCGGCACCGGGCAGACGCTGTATATTCTCGACGAGCCGACCACCGGTCTGCACTTCGCCGATATTCAGCAACTGCTCGACGTACTGCATAAACTGCGCGATCAGGGCAATACCATTGTGGTAATTGAGCACAATCTCGACGTGATCAAAACCGCTGACTGGATTGTCGACCTGGGACCGGAAGGCGGCAGTGGGGGCGGCGAAATCCTCGTCTCCGGTACGCCAGAAACCGTCGCAGAGTGCAAAGCTTCGCATACGGCGCGCTTCCTCAAGCCGATGCTGTAATCGTTAAGGCCGCTTTCAGAGCGGCCTTCTTCTTTCAGAGTTGCACCAGCAATTTACGTTTTTCTTCCGGCAGCAAATTCACCGCCTGCTGATAAGACGCATCCACCAGATAATAGATTTGCGAATCCGGCAGCGAACCGTCGAGATACACGGTGCTCCAGTGCGCTTTATTCAGATGGCGGCTTGGACGCACATCGCTGTGCTGCTGACGTAGCAGCTCCGCCAGCTCCGGGCTGGTTTTCAGCGAAACAGCTGGGCGATTTTCTACTTCTTTCACCATCGCAAACAGCACATCTCCCACTTTGATCTGCGTCGCTTTCCAGTCGTTATGCACGCTCTGTTCTGCGCCTGGTTTTGCCATGCAATATTGTAGCAACTCCGAAATGGTCATTTTTCACTCCCCTTGTAGTGTCGCGATGATGCGACGCGATCCGCCGTGGATGCGATGTTCCCCCAGCCAGATGCCTTGCCAGGTGCCGGTCTGAATACGCCCTTTATGCACCGGCAATACAAGCGATGTTCCCAGCATTGAGGATTTGATATGAGAAGGCATATCGTCTGCTCCCTCATAGTCATGCTCATAATTTCCGTTATCGGGAACGGCGCGGAGGAAAAAACGCTCCATGTCGTGGCGTACGGTGGGATCGCAGTTCTCATTAAGTGTCAGAGAGGCGGAGGTATGTTGCAGCAACAGATGCAGTAAACCGATGTTAACGCGCGGCATATCAGCCAGCTGATTCAGAATTTCATCCGTTACCAGATGAAACCCACGAGATTTGGCGCTAAGCGTGAGCGTCTTTTGATACCACATGTGCTGCTCCTTGATAAAACTCTCTTAATCAGTTTGCAGCAAGACAGCGAAAGGATAAAGGTGTGATTAAAAAAACAGCATTCGGGAGAGTATTACGCTCTCCCGCTCTGTCAGTATTCTGAATTGACGATCACCTCTTCACCAAACGCACCCGCTTGTGGCAAGGGTTTGTAGGTAGAGTTGGAGGCGCGCAGAATGCGGATACCACGAGCGCCGACATCGCGTGCGGCGGTAATATCGTTATCGGAATCACCATAAAAAATTCGGATATTTTTATCCTGCAGCCATTGCGATTTTGTATTTTGCCCTGGTTTATCGCCCGCAAAGATCACCGGATTCATGTTGGTGGCAGGAATATGAAAATTATCCGCCAGCGTTTTTGAAACCGTTTCTGTTTTGGTCGGGCTACGACCAGTCACAAAGAAGATCGCGTCACCGCGGCGTACATGCATATCAATCAGCTGGCGAGCGACCTCTTTTGGAATGCTGAATTCATCCCAGCCATTGTTCATTTTTTCCCAGAACACAGGATTTTTCAGATAATCTTCGCTTTCTGGCGAGAAGGTTTTTTTGCCGCGCCAGAAACCCGGACTGGAAAAAAGTACCGTATCATCGATATCAAACCCCACCGCCATTGGCGGACGTCCTGCGAGGCTATTTTCAATTTGTGCAACCGAAACCCAATGAATTGGCGCCTGTTCAGCGAGTTTGGCTACGTTAGTACCCGGATTAAGCGGTGAAGGAGATGAGGCCAGGGCAACAGCGGAACTGTTTAGAGCGAACAATAAGCAAACGGCACTCAATGCCTGTGTGATCTTGCGCATATTTTTCCCTAAATAGTCAGTAAGTTGAAACTTATTATTGTGCGTTTGTTGAAAAAACCATCTGACCATAACGCCAACCGCGGGGGAAAGGAAGGATTATCTGCGGATTTGTCACATAAAAAGAGCATGATCACATTTGGAATACCTGTGCGATAAACCACACATTGCCACGGTTATTCTGCTTACACATTCACACAATGGCACTCTTTTGGTTCTCGCAAACATTGTTCAGGGAATATACTGATGATAAATATAAATGCATTCAATGGATGATGAATGAAAATATCGTGGAATTATATATTTAAGAACAAATGGCGATTTCACATTACAAGCATTTCACTTTTTCTTATCATGCTCGCGGTTTCAATCGCTTTTTTGCACTTGCGTTTTAATACCTTGTCCAGTACCGATAAAATGCGGCTTGAAATGTATAAGTCCACATTATATTCCACCATCGAGCAATTTTATGTTTTACCCTATATGCTCTCAACAGACCATATCATCCGTCAGGCGGTAATTACGCCTGACGATATGACGTCCAGCGAACTCAATCAACGAATTGCACATTTCAATACTCAACTCAAAACCGCAGCAATATTTATTCTGGATACCCAAGGTAAGGCCATCGCTTCTAGCAACTGGCAGGACCCCGGCAGCTATGTAGGGCAAAATTATAGCTATCGCCCCTATTATAAACACGCCATGTCTGGCTTAAATGGACGCTTTTACGGTATTGGTAGCACTACGAATACACCGGGATTCTTCCTCTCTACAAGTATAAAAGATAAAGGAAAAATTGTCGGTGTTGTAGTAGTAAAAATAAGTCTTAATGAAATTGAAAAAGCATGGGCCGAAGGTCCTGAAAATATTATCGTGAATGATGAACATGGGATTATATTTTTAAGTTCAAAATCGCCATGGCGAATGCGAACACTGCAACCGTTACCTGTTCAGGCAAAACAAAAACTACAATCTACCCGCCAATATAGTCTCGACAATCTTTTACCGGCGGATTATTATCCCTGTTATACCGTGAGCAATTTTACTTTCCTGAAAGATAAAAAAGAACAACTCTGTTTATTCCCGCAATATTATACGCAACAAATAGCCATTCCAGAATTTAACTGGAAAATGACAATTATGGTCCCCTTAGATAACCTGTACTGGTCATGGGCTATTTCGTTAGTCATTACACTAATTATTTACCTGCTGTTTTTGTTATTTATTAAATACTGGAGAATGCGATCTCATGCACAACAATTATTAACACTTGCGAATGAAACATTAGAAAAACAGGTTAAAGAGCGTACATCTGCCCTGGAATTGATCAATCAAAAATTAATACAGGAGATAAAAGAGCGCAGTCAAGCTGAACAAGTATTACAAATTACGCGTAGTGAACTGGCAGAGTCCAGCAAACTGGCGGCGCTTGGACAGATGGCAACCGAAATTGCCCATGAACAAAATCAACCGTTAGCCGCCATTCACGCACTTACTGATAACGCGCGTACTATGCTAAAAAAAGAGATGTATCCGCAGGTTGAACAGAATCTGAAACATATTATTTCAGTGATTGAGCGGATGACGCAGCTCATTTCCGAACTTAAAGCATTTGCCTCGCGCCATCGCGTACCTAAAGGTTCTGCCGATGTCATCAAAGTGATGTATAGCGCCGTGGCGTTACTTAATCACAGCATGGAGAAAAATAACATTGAGCGACGAATAAAAGCCCCATCCATGCCGTTATTTGTCAATTGCGATGAGCTCGGTCTTGAACAGATATTCAGTAATTTAATTAGCAACGCCTTAGATTCTATGGAAGGTAGCTCTTACAAACGACTGGATATCGCCATTCGCCAGGCAAATAACAAAGTTATTATTACCATTAAAGACAGCGGTGGCGGTTTTGCACCTGAAGTTGTCGATCGCATATTTGAACCATTTTTTACCACTAAACGTAGAGGAATGGGGTTGGGACTGGCAATAGTCAGCGAAATTGTCCGAAATTCGAACGGCGCACTCCACGCCAGTAATCATCCTGAAGGCGGCGCAGTAATGACATTAACCTGGCCTGAATGGGGAGAAGAACATGAATAATAAATCCAGTGAAATTACTATAGTTTATATTGAGGATAGTGACGATGTACGTTTTGCCTGTGAACAAACGCTCACGCTGGCTGGTTATCGTGTTATTTCCTGTTGCGATGCAGAACACAGTATTCCCCTTATTCAAAGTCAGGCCAACATTATTATACTGACCGATGTCAGGTTACCTGGAATATCAGGACTAGAGCTCCTCAGTTACATCAACGAAATGGATAGCAAAATTCCGGTTATTTTAATTACCGGACACGGTGACGTGGAAATGGCGGTGGATGCCATGCGTAATGGTGCATTCGATTTCATTGAGAAACCAAGTAGCTCAGATAAATTATTGAGTATTATTGCCAGAGCGGTAGAAAAACGGCGATTGGTTTTAGAAAATCAGCAATTACTGGCGAATCTGCAACAGGAAAATGGCCCGGTGCTGATTGGTCGTAGTCCGCAGATGCAACAACTGCGTAAAATGATCCTTAATGTCGCAGATACCGGTGCCGATGTCCTTATTTATGGTGAAACAGGTTGTGGTAAAGAAGTCGTCGCCAGAATGCTGCATCACTGGAGTACCCGCCGTCAGGGGCAGTTTGTTGCCTTAAACTGTGCAGGCTTACCAGAAACGTTGTTTGAAAGCGAAATATTTGGTCATGAGGCGGGCGCATTTACCGGTGCGGTTAAAAAGCGTATTGGAAAAATTGAACATGCAAATGGTGGTACGTTATTTCTCGATGAAATAGAGGGAATGCCATCAGGAATGCAGGTAAAACTGCTACGTGTATTGCAGGAAAGAACCATTGAACGATTAGGTGCCAATCAATTAATTCCGGTGAATTGCCGTGTTATTGCAGCGACCAAGGAAGATTTACTGCGTCGCAGCGAAGAACATCTGTTTCGTCTCGATCTCTATTATCGTCTGAATGTGGTTAGCCTGAATATTCCACCTCTACGCCAGCGACGAGAAGATATCCCTGAACTGTTTTACTGGTTCGCCAGTCAGGCGGCACAAAAATATAATCGTCCTCTGCCTGATATTTCTCCCATGTTACTGGCCTGGTTGCAATCACAAAGTTGGCCTGGCAATGTACGTGAACTTAAACACAATGCAGAGCGTTTTGTTCTCGGTTTACTGACCCACCACCAGCCAGTGCCAATGACTCAGCAAGAAGAGAGTGGCCTTACCGCCTGCATTGATGCTTTCGAGAAAAAGTTAATCGAAGATATGCTGCGACAAACGGAAGGCCAGGTCAGTTTGACAGCGCGGCTATTACAGCTGCCGCGCAAGACTTTATATGACAAACTCAACAAACATCAGATTCAACCGCAAGTTTATCGACCAGAATCATCCAGCTAATGCTGATTCCTGAGGATGTAACCCCAAATCGATACCTTTGCGGGCGTAATGTTCAACTACCCAGGACCAGAATGATACCGGGATCGTAATCATCTTCGCATTGCGTTCCCGGTTGGCAGCTTCTGGCATACCGGGGTAAATCACCGGATTGCCGCCAGGTTGAGGCTGCGTAGCTAACAGATAATCCGCAAAGAACTGCCCTTTCTCCCCTGCCAGATCGGTGAATTGATCAGGATCGATAATCAACGCAAAAAGATGATTATGCGCAGATCCATCCGTCTGATGATCTTCGGCGATCGTGTCACCACCAGATAAGATCCCCGCCATCATTTCAATCATCAGTGCCAGGCCAAATCCTTTATGCTCACCAAATGGCAGTAACGCCCCTGGAGGATTGCTGAATAACACCCCAGGATCATTGCTTGGATTCCCCTGTGCATCAATCAATTGTCCCGGCGCGGCCTGCTTCCCGGTGGACGACATTACCCGTGCTTTATTTAGCGCCATGCTACTGGTGGCAAAATCAACCAGAATCGGCGGACGCCCATCACTGAACGGCCAGGCAAAGCAGAAAGGGTTAGTGGTCATACGCGGTTCCGCACCGCCCCAGGGCGCGACCAGCGCCGGACGCCCGGTAACGTTACTCATGGCCAGCATCGCCAGGCCTTGATCAGCAACCATTTGCCCGTAATGCCCCATACGCCCTAAATGATGCGCATGGCACAACGTTAACAGGCAAAAACCACGGCGTTTTGCTTGTTCGATGGCAGCATTTACCGCCACTTTTCCGGCGTGTTGACCAAAGCCATTGTGGGCATGAAAACGTTGTAAATTACCTTCACTTGTTAAGCATTCCGGGCGGGCATTCGCGGTTACATCGCCACGAGCGATATTTTCCAGATATTTCGGTAGCAGCGTGACGCCGTGGCTGGCAAAGCCATAACGTTCCGCTTCAATCATATGTTCCGCCACATCCTGAGCGATATCGGCATCACAGCCATTAAGTTCCAGCAGCCCGGCAGCTAACCAACGCACTTTTTCAACAGCAATTTGTAATGACATCGTTGGTTTCCTCACATTAGACCTAAAATTTTCCACCAGGTAGCGGCAAACAGTAGCAACAACAGGTAGCCGATTACCGTCAGGTACAGTCCCACACGGGTAAACTGGCGTGGCGTGAAGGTATCCGTACCCATACACACCATATTTTGTGGCGCGTTAATCGGCAGGATGAAGCCAAAACTGACACTGAAGGCGAGCAGAATGGTCATGCCGACCGGGTTAACGCCGAGTTCTGGCGGCAGACTGCTTAACAGGCTAATCAGGATGGGCAGCAATGCGGCAGTTAGCGCAGTGGCACTGGCAAACCCCAGGTGAATAATTATCAAGAAAGCGGCGAGAATCGCGAAGATGGCTAATGATGGCAAGCCATCGAGACCAAAACCTTTCACCACATAGTTCGCCATCCATGAAGCTGCCTGCGTATCAAGCAGCGTGGACCCCAGGCTGATACCAATACCAAACATCAGCAACGTGCCCCACTGCACACGTTTTTCGACCTCTTTCCAGCTCATTACACCGATGCCTGGCAGCAACATAATCGCCAGTCCGGCAAGGGTGACAGAGGTGGTATCAATACTGTGTAATTTTCCGCCAGTAGACCAAAAGAGCAGTAACAACAGCGAAATACCGATCAAGCGTTTTTCTTTACCGGTGGTTGGCCCTAATTCTGCGAGTGCTTTTTTAATGGCCTCGCTCCCCCCTTCAACAGCTTCCGTTTCTGGCGGCAACAATTTACGTGCGAGGAAATAGAGGATCACCGACATGGTGAGGCTCCAGGGCGCGCCCGCTAACAGCCAGTCAAGCCAGCTGACAGAATGCCCGGCGCCGAAAGTTTTATTGATAAAACCGATAGAAAGCAGGTTTTGCGCCGCCGAAGTTTGAATACCAACGTTCCAGATACTGGTCGCCTGGGCGATAACAATCATCATTGACGCCGCTAAACGTGAATGTTTATCCACCTTAAATGCCGCAATGACCCCCATCATAATCGGCACCACGCAAGCCGTACGGGCAGTGGCACTGGGTACGACCAGGCTCAGGACGATGGTCACCACAATGGCACCGATAATAATGCTGCGGCTGCTGGCACCTATTTTCGACATAGTAAACAGCGCAATGCGTTTATCCAGCCCGGTAATGGTCATTGCCGCCGCGATAAACATTGCTGCTGCCACCAGCGCCAGAGCAGAATTAGAAAAACCCGACAGAGTCATTTTCAGCGCTTTCGCGGTGCCAAGGATCGTGTCCGGGTGATTCATATCCGGGGCAAAACCAACCATAAAGATAATCAGTGCGGAAATAACAATTGCACTGGCGGTGTAATCCATCGCTTCGCTGATCCAGACAATAATGGCAAACACCAGAATGGCGATCATATTTTGTCCAGCGACGGGCAAGGTATCGCCCAGTGGCAGAAGGGTAATAATAATTCCGGCAATGATCGCCAACCACAGGCCGGGATTAGGGATAATTCGACGCTTTTGTGGTGCGCCATGGGATATTGATGACATATTCACCTCATTGTGAAAAATAAAAAACCTGCCTGGCTATTGCAGGAGCTATGCCATCTTTAATTTTTTAATAACGCTTTGTTATTTAATGATTTTATTATTTATTCTTTTTATTTTGTGCGCGGTTTTCCGCACAGTAAATAAAAGGTGATTCTCTTACCACACAGATAAAAAAAGGGAGCGATATGCTCCCTTGATATTCATTTATGGATTACTTAATAACATTCCATAACGTTTCGCCAAGTAATGCTGGATTTCGTGTCCATGCCATGCCTGCTTTATCGAACGCCCGGAATTTATCCTCCGCACTGCCGCTACCGCCAGAAATAATGGCTCCAGCGTGTCCCATGCGTTTTCCTTTTGGTGCAGTGACACCGGCAATATAACCTACGACCGGTTTATTCATTTCATGGCGAATAAATTCCGCGGCCCGTTCTTCCGCATTACCACCAATTTCACCGATCATAATTACCGCGTCTGTTTGCGGATCATTTTCGAATAAACGCAGCGCATCAATAAAGTTAGTCCCCGGAACCGGATCGCCGCCAATACCAATACAGGTGGATTGCCCAAGTCCCAGCGCCGTGGTTTGCGCTACAGCTTCGTAGGTTAATGTACCGGAGCGGGAAACAATCCCAATACGCCCTGGGCGGTGGATTTCACCAGGCATAATCCCGATTTTGCACTCGCCCGGCGTGATAACTCCTGGGCAGTTTGGCCCAATCAGCCGCACATCCGGGTGGCAGTCAAGCAGCCGACGAACTTTCACCATATCCAGTGTCGGTACACCTTCAGTGATCACCACAACCAATTTGACGCCAGCTTCAATAGCCTCAACAACAGAATCCAGCACAAACGGTGCAGGCACATAAATCACGCTGGCATCAGCCTCAGTTTGTCGCATCGCTTCTTTCATTGAATCAAAAACCGGGCGATCCAGATGCCGTTGCCCGCCCTTACCTGGCGTCACTCCACCCACAATCTGCGTGCCATACGCAATAGCCTGCTCTGTATGAAATGTGCCGTTTTTGCCGGTAATGCCCTGCACCAGTACCCGCGTGTGTTTGTTGATCAAAACGCTCATCTTAACCTCCTGTTAATTCAGTAACGCAATGATGCGTTTAGCGGCATCATCCAGAGAATTGACGGCTTCCACCGTCAGGCCACTTTCTGCCAGTAACCGCTGCCCTTCGGCAGCGTTATTACCGGAGAGACGCACCACGACAGGCAGGGTGATACGGGCCTCATTCAGAGCATGAATAATGGCTCTGGCGATCATGTCGCAACGGACAATCCCACCAAAAATATTAACCAGAATGGCTTTCACTTTGCTGTCGGAAACAATCAGCCGAAAGGCTTCACTGACGCGCTCCTGGGTTGCGCCACCGCCAACATCCAGGAAGTTTGCGGGTTGTTCACCGTATAGCTTGATGATGTCCATGGTTGCCATAGCCAGCCCTGCACCATTGACCATGCAGCCGATATTTCCGTCCAGCGAGACATAATTAAGATCAAGCTTCGCTGCCTGGCTTTCGCGTGGATCTTCCTGGGTTTCATCACGTAGCACCTGGAGTTCCGGGTGACGATACAGCGCGTTATCATCCAGCGATACTTTCGCGTCTGCACACATAAATTCGCCCGTTTCCCGCAACACCAGAGGGTTAATTTCCAGCAGGGCGAAATCCAGTTCGTTAAAGGCTTTCCACGCCTGATTAACCAGGCGACTAAAGGCAGCAAATAGCCCGTGTTCCAGTTGCAGAACAGCAAACATTTCGCGGATATGGCAAGGCTGCACGCCTGTCAGTGGATCAATGCTGACACTGCTGATTTTCTCCGGTGTCTCATGGGCGACTTTTTCAATTTCCACGCCACCTTCCGGGCTGACAATAAACGTGACCCGCTGGCTTTCACGATCCACCACCATGCCAAAATAGAGTTCCTGGCGTACCGGATAGATGTTTTCGCACAGCAAAATACTGCTGACATACTGCCCTTCTGGCCCGGTCTGATAAGTCACCAGTTGCGATCCCAACATTTGCTGTACAAAAGCCTGTGCTTCCGGCAGCTGCTTAAGCACTTTTACGCCGCCAGCTTTACCGCGCCCACCAGCATGTACCTGCGCTTTAAGTACCGCGCCTTTACTCGGGCAAGCAATATGTTGCCAGGCATCTGCCAGTTGCGAAATCTGTTGGATGGCTATCTCTTTTGGACACGGCATCCCCATGCCAGCCAGTAACGATTTGGCCTGATACTCATGTAAATTCATATATTCCCTCAGTGGTATGTGTTATCCGTGTAATGCTTTATTATTCAAGGCCATTGCTGCTTCGTGGATGACTTCGCTTAATGTCGGATGCGCATGGATCGCACAGGCAATATCCTCGCCAGAGGCGCTAAAAGTCATCGCCAGCGCAATTTCATTGATCAGCTCGGATGCCTGCGGGCCAACAATCGCTCCGCCAAGTACGCGGTCAGTGTGTTTATCGCTGTATAACGTGCAACGCCCACCTTCCTGGCCTAATGCTAAGGCGCGACCGTTACCGGCAAACAGAGAATTTCCTTTGTTAAAGACTCTGCCAGCGGCTTTCAGTGAGGCCTCGTTTTCCCCTACCCACGCAACTTCCGGTTGGGTGTAAATCACCGAAGGGATCAGCGCAAAATTAATCGGCTCTACCGCCAGTCCGGCAATTTGATCCGCAACCACCACACCTTCAGCCATCGCTTTATGCGCCAGCATCGGCCCTCGCACGACATCACCAATTGCCCACAGCCCGGCTTTCCCGGTACGGCATAAGTTATCGACGGCAATACCGCCACGGTTGTCGGCTTCAAGACCGAGTTGCACGAGATCGACACCAGAAAGTCGCGGTACACGTCCAATGGCAAGAATTAATTTATCGAAGCGGCTTTCTTCTCGCTTCTCACCCTGCCGCCAGCGCACATGCACACCGTCATCCCGTTGTTCAATAGCCTCAATCTCTACTGCCAGTTGCATTTTCATCCCACTGGCAATCATTGCTTTACGGACTTCGTTCGACAGGCGAGCTTCCAGTGCAGGCAAGAACGTTGGCGCCATCTCCAGCAACGTGACGTCTGAACCGACCCGATTCCACACAGACCCCAGTTCAAGGCCAATCACGCCAGCGCCGATCACACCGAGACGCGGCGGCACAGCGGTTAACGCCAGGGCGCCGCGATTATCGAGAATTTGCTGATTATCAATGGTAACGCCAGGCAGTTGACGCGGCTGAGAACCTGTTGCAATCACCACATTACGGGCGCGGATTTGTTGATCGTTTACACGTAATTGCCAAATCTCATCCCGAGCATGTTCTAACGTTGCGAGGCCGCACAGGTACTTCACTTTATTTTTCTTAAACAGCAAGCCGATGCCCATTGTCAGGCGGCTTACTATGGCGTCTTTACGTTGAATCATCGCAGCTGCATTGAAAGATACGCCGTCAACATTAACGCCATGAATGCTCGCCTCATGCTGCACTTGCGCGTACAGTTCGGAAGATTGCAGCAACGATTTTGACGGAATACAGCCGACATTGAGACACGTACCGCCCGGCGAAGGTTCGCCCTGTGCATTAACACCATCATCAATACATACTACGGAAAGCCCATTCTGCGCAGCCCGCAGTGCCGCTACGTAACCACCTGGCCCCCCCCCCATAACTGCCACATCAAAAATTGTACTCATCGGCGCCCTCCTTAAAGATCCAGCAACAGTTGTTCCGGTGATTCCAGTAGCTCACGTATTGCCACCAATGTCTGCACGGCTTCCTGACCATCGATAATGCGATGGTCATAGCTGAGAGCAAGGTACATCATGGGACGAATAACAACCTGGCCGTTTTCTGCGACCGGGCGCGGCGTGATGGCATGCATCCCAAGAATGGCCGACTGCGGCGGGTTAATGATTGGCGTTGACATCATCGAACCAAAAGTACCGCCGTTGGTGATAGAGAACGTGCCGCCCTGTAACGCCTCCAGCGGCAATTTGCCATTGCGTGCCTGTGTGGCGTATTCGGCAATTTGCCGTTCAATTTCCACCAAAGAGAGTGATTGCGCATTGCGTAACACAGGCACTACCAGGCCGCGGTTGCTGCTCACTGCAATGCCGATATCGCAATAATCACGCCAGATAATCTCGTTGCCATCAACGCTGGCATTCACTACAGGGAAGCGCTCCAGCGCCCGGGTAACGGCCTTAACAAAGAAGGACATAAAGCCCAGCTTCACGCCGTGCTTCTCGGCAAAACGATCTTTCCAGCGGGCGCGTAAATCCATCACGCTCTGCATGTTTACTTCGTTGAATGTGGTAAGAATGGCGTTATTTTGTTGGGAAGCCAGCAGACGCTCAGCAATCCGCTGACGTAAGCGCGACATCGGCTCACGACGTTCCTGACGAGCACCCGGTGTCAAGGGTTTAGCTGGCGCGATCTCCGCCACCCGTTCAGGCTGAATGACTGGTGCAGGAGTAACGCGCTGTACATCCTCTTTCAGGATACGTCCATTTCTCCCGCTCCCCGCAACGTCAGCAAGTTCGACACCACTACGCTGTGCCTCCAGCCGTGCGGAAGGCATCGCCAGGGTTTCGGTGACTGGTGTGACGGTTTCTTCTATGACAGCTTGCGGCTTAAGATGCGCCAACAGTTGCGCGGACGTGACCGTGCTACCTTCGCTGACGATAATATTGCTTAACACGCCATCGTGCGGGGCCGGTATTTCCAGAATGACTTTATCGGTTTCCAGCTCGGCAATCACATCATCGCGTTTTACGTGCTCGCCTTCTTGTTTACACCAGGTTGTCAGCGTGCCTTCCGTGACAGATTCCGGTAATACAGGGACAGTAATTTCGATCATAAAATGTTCTCCTTATTATTTTTGTGCGCCTTTCATGGCTGAATATCTGCAAACGCAGCAGCAAGAAATTCGTCGATTTGTTGTTTATGTACACGCCCATACCCTGTCGCCGGAGCTGCCGCTGCCGGGCGGCCTGCATACTGCCAGTAAGGAGTGTTAATTTTCAGTGCCGCCAGCTCATGACGAATCTGCCGCCACGCGCCCTGGTTTTCTGGCTCTTCCTGCAACCAAATCCATTCGCAGCAGTTCGGCCAACTCGCCAGAACATCATTCAGTTCTGCGACCGGGAACGGGTAGAGTTGCTCCAGGCGAACAATCGCCACTTCGTCTTCATGCTCACGCTGCTTACGGGCTTCCAGTACGTCGTAATAGACCTGGCCGCTACACAAAATAACGCGCTTAACTTTCTGGGACTGATGCAATTGCGGATCGGTGATTACCGGTTTATAAGCGCCATCAGTGAATTCACAAAGCTCGCTCATAGCGCCTTTAAACCGAAGTAAACGCTTACTCATCATTATCACTAACGGTTTGCGCATTGGGCGTAATGCCTGACCGCGCAACAAATGGAACATTTGTGCTGACTCACTGGGCATCACCACCTGCATGTTGTTTTCTGCGCACAGTTGCAGCCAGCGCTCAGGACGCGCAGAAGAGTGCTCCGGCCCTTGTCCGTCATAGCCATGCGGCAGAAGAATGGTTAAACCGCT
Source organism: Escherichia sp. E.sYA108 (assembly GCF_011754335.1). Classification (NCBI taxonomy): domain Bacteria; kingdom Pseudomonadati; phylum Pseudomonadota; class Gammaproteobacteria; order Enterobacterales; family Enterobacteriaceae; genus Escherichia; species Escherichia sp. E.sYA108. Next base: position 4,707,210 of record NZ_JAAQVZ010000001.1, read on the forward strand.
ATAGCGATCCCACTTGGTTTCGCCAGACGAGATAAACTGGTCAATAGCAACCTGAGCGCCGTTGGCAAAGTCACCAAACTGTGCTTCCCAAATAACCAGTTGCTGAGGCGCAGACGTTGAATAGCCATATTCAAAGGCTAAGAGCGCTTCTTCATTAAGCACCGAATCATAAACATCGAAAGATGCCTGACCAGCGCGGATATGCTGTAACGGCAGATAACGACGGGCTTCAGTTTGATGATGTACCACTGCATGGCGATGACTGAACGTGCCACGCCCTGAGTCTTCACCAGAAAGACGCACACCAACACCCGCATCCACAAGCGATGCATAGGCCAGCATTTCAGCCATTCCCCAGTCTATTGGCTGAGTACCTGCGGCCATATCCTGGCGTAACGCCAGTTGCCGTTTAATGGTAGGATGTGCGACCACATCGGGTGGCAGTGTAGAAATGATTTCACCATACGCTGCCAGCTTTTGCCGAGGCAATGCCGTAGATACCGGGGCGCTCCAGTGAGGGTTGGTCAACCCATACCAGTTAGCGCTAAAAGAGTGAATTGCAGGTTTGAGAGGCTGCGGTTCACGTTTCTGGCAGCTATCCAGCCAGTCGCGATAGCGTGCCGTCATCTCATCTTGTTGCGCCTGAGTTAACAGGCCGCGGCGGGCAAGAGATTCACCATAACGGGCGAGCGTACCAGGGTGAGCATCCACTGCCTGATACATTTGTGGCTGGGTAAGACGTGGCTCATCGCTTTCGTTGTGTCCGTGCTTACGGAAGCAGCAAATATCGATGATGATGTCGCGCCGGAAGGTGTCTCGCCATTCGCACGCCAGTTCCATTACCTGGCAAACAGCGTCAACGTCATCGCCATTAACGTGGATAATTGGGGCCGCTACCATTTTGGCAATATCGGTGCAGTACCGTGAAGAACGCATATCCTGCAAGCGGGAAGTGGTGAAGCCAATCTGATTGTTAATCACCAGATGTAGCGTACCGCCAGTGCCGTAGCCCTGAGTCTGCGATAAGTTAAACGTGGTTTGGTTGACGCCGAGGCCGCCCAACGCGGAATCCCCATGAATAAGTACGCCCACCACTTTTGCCTGACCATCCTCACCACGGCGTTCCTGCCTGGCTCGCACCTGGCCCAGCACCACCGGATTCACGATCTCCAGATGTGAGGGGTTATACGCCAGCGCCACATGCAGCGAACCGGCAGGTGTTTCCAGATTGCTGGAATACCCCATGTGGTATTTCACATCGCCTGAACCACTGCCGATCGTCTGCTTGCCTTCAAACTCAGCAAAAAGCTGTGCCGGGTCTTTATTCAACAGATTAACCAGAACATTAAGTCTTCCCCGGTGCGCCATGCCAATGACCATTTCCTCCACACCTTGCGCACGCAGGCGTTTTGTCAGCGTATCGAGCGCCGGGATTGCACTTTCGCCCCCTTCCAGAGAAAACCGTTTCTGCCCAACATAACGGGTATGCAGATAACGCTCTAACGTCTCTGCCGCCATCAGTTTTTCAAAACGAGCAATACAGGTTTGTACATCTGCTTGTGGCGCATTGCTGCTCTCAATCCGTGATAACAACCAGTTGATTTCTTCACGATTTTCCAGATGAGCAAGTTCATAAGCCTGGCTACCCGCCCAGGCTTGCTCCAGCAGGTTAAGCAGTTGCTTAAGTGGCATTTGCGTGGTGTGTGCGCCAAAGGTGACGCTAAATTCCTGCAACAAGTCTTCTTCGCTTAATCCCCAAAAACCAGGCTGGAGGGAGGGAACGTCAGCCGGGGGATTCAAACCAAGTGGATCAAGCTTTGCGCGCAGATGCCCCTGCGTGCGCCAGGCATTGATCAGTTGTATTACCGCAGCCTGTTTTTTTAACGTCGCACCGCTGACGTTGTTATCACCGGATACGCTTTGGACAGTCAGTTCAGGTGAAAGAAAAAAACGCCGCCAGTCTTCCGGGAGTTGTTCCGGCGTACGCAACCAGGTCTGGTAGTACTCTTCAAGCCAGGTCGCGTTATCTCCACTAAGCAGCGTGCCGGGCGAGGTCATGTTCTCCATGTTTTTCTCCTGATGGTCATAGACAGCCGCATTACTGCACAATCCGTACCAACAGTTAAAAACACTAATTTTCAAAAACTTATAGAAAAGAGATGATGTAAAAGTGGGCGAAAAAAGGGACAGAATAGTAGGGGATGGCTGGAGTCAGGAACAGGCGGAGAGATCCGCCTGTTGATTAAAATCACATCACCGCAGCAAACGCCTTTGCCACGCGATGCACATTTTGCGCGTTAAGCCCGGCGACACACATGCGACCGCTGGCGATGAGATAGACACCAAATTCTTCACGTAGTCGGTCAACCTGAGCGGTTCTTAAACCGGTATAACTGAACATGCCGCGCTGATTAAGCAGATAATCGAAATTGCGCTCTGGCATCTCTGTGCTCAATACCTTCACCAGTTCCTGACGCATTGCCAGAATGCGAGTTCGCATCTCTTCTACTTCCGCCAGCCAGCTGGCTTTCAATGCCTCGTCATTCAGCACCGCAGCCACCACCTTCGCACCAAAATTCGGCGGGCTGGAGTAGTTGCGGCGAACGGTTGCTTTCAATTGCCCCAGTACGCGGCCTGCGGCTTCGGCATCTTCACACAGAACAGAAAGTCCGCCGACGCGCTCGCCGTAAAGGGAGAAAATTTTCGAGAACGAATTGCTCACCAGAGCGGGTAATCCAGCGCTGGCAATGGCGCGAATGGCGTAGGCATCCTCTTCCATACCGGCACCAAATCCTTGATAGGCAATATCGAGGAATGGAATAAGCTCGCGGGCTTTGAGAATTTCAATCACGGAATCCCACTGGTCATTAGTGAGATCGGCACCCGTTGGGTTGTGGCAACATGGATGCAGCAACACAATACTGCGGGCAGGTAATGTTTTCAGCGTCGCCAACAGGTCATTAAAGCGCACGCCGTTAGTCGCTTCGTCATACCAGGGGTAAGTGCTCACTTCGAATCCAGCCCCGGCGAATATTGCTACGTGGTTTTCCCAGGTAGGATCGCTGACCCAGACGCCTGATTCCGGGAAGTAGCGTTTCAGGAAATCTGCACCCACTTTCAATGCCCCTGAGCCGCCAAGGGTTTGAATGGTTGCTACGCGCTGTTGTTGCAGTACCGGATGGTCCGCACCAAACAGCAGCGGCGCAATGGCATGGCGATAGCTGTTAAGCCCTTCCATCGGTAAATAAAGCGAAGCACCATGAGGCTGCGCATTCAGGCGCGCTTCCGCATCCGCCACGGCTTTCAGTTGTGGAATAATTCCGTCTTCGTTGTAGTACAGACCGATACTTAAATTCACTTTGTCGCTGCGAGGGTCTTCTTTAAAACGCTCCATAAGCGTAAGAATCGGGTCGCCAGCGTAGGCGTCAACTTTTTGAAACACGCGATGGTTCTCCAGGTTTACGGGCTGGTGGTTAAAACACAATAAACCGGAAGTAGGCGAAGATCGAGAGGATGTTCAAAGTCAGTCGGGAAGTTGGCGAAGAATTTGCTCCACTCGCTCTTGCAGTGGCCCCGAAACCGAAAGATAAGGAATGTTCCTGCGCGACAATTCCTGTTCATACCACACCTGTTGCCGTGCGCGAAATACCTCTCCTTGCCGGGTGCCATCCTGCACGAAGGGAAATTCTGCGCCGCAAAGCACCACCAGAGAGTATTCCCGCTCCGCCAGTTGATGAAGTTCTTGCGGAGCATGACCATATTGATCAAGGGCATAGAACAAGGTCGTGAGTGGCGACGTGTCACATATAAGATAGTGATTAGCTTCTGCTTGTTGTTCCCGGCGTACCTGTTCGCAGGCGATATGCAACAAATCATCCGCGGTTAAGATTCCGTTTTTTTCTTCCCAATAGTCGCGGCCAAATTCAGCGACATACACCGTATCAAGCCCATCCGCCAGCGCTTTTGAAAGCGTGCTTTTACCGGTAGATTCGCCACCAAGCAGACAGATACGGCGAACGAAACTGTAATAAACATCATTCGCCAACATGTAGCGATAGCGGTGAACATCGGAACGAATAAGCGTTCCCGAAGGCGCTTCATCGCCAACTGGGCGCGCCATTCGAACGTGTTCAACGGGTTGGGCAAAACGCCGCGCCAGCACGTTAGCAAAGCCATCGCCATAGTCTTCTGCAGTAAATACAGCATGTGGACGACAGCGTAATATCTGCAGGCACAGCGTCGCCACATAATGACGGTGGATGTCGGCATCGGCATCGTTATGCGGTATGGCAGGTAAGTTATAACGCGCAACAAGCTCTGGCGTCAGTACCAAAATCGTCGCTTGCGGGAAGCGCACTTGCAGCCACGTCAGGCGCTTTTCAGGTTCACAGTCAGGCATTTCCGGCACGGAATAACTGATGATGAACAGTTCTTCACATTGCGCCAGTGCGGTATTGATCAACTTTTCATGACCACAATGCAAAGGCGCGAATTTACCAACCACCAGGCCCGTTGCAAAAGGCTTCATGATGTTTGCAACTCTTTGCGCCATTGATACAAACCATGCCAGGCGTTAATCCAGAACAGGAAATATAAGCCAGCGGTCAGGTTTAAACCGCGCGTCATATACAGTGGCACTGCCAGGGTATTCACCGCTAACCAGACGAACCAGTTTTCGATACGTCTTCCCATCAACATGAATTGTGCCAGAACGCTAAAGGTCAAAATCAACGAATCCAGCCAGGGTGCCCAGGCATTGGTAAAGGTGTGGAGTAAAAAGCCGTAACCGCCTGCCACGACGACAGCACAGAGCAACAAAAGGAAAAAGTGACTGGCTTGCGTTCGGCGCACCGGCAAGATGTCGCCACCCTGACCTTTCAGCCAGTGGATCCAGCCAGTGATGCTGGTCGCGATGAAGAATAACTGGAGCGTAACGTCGGCATAGAGTTGCACGGACCAAAAAACCCAGCCGTACAATATGCTGCCAATTATGCCGATCCACCATGTATGCACATTGTTTCTGGCAGCCAGCCAGACGGAAACCGCGTATGCCAGACACGCGGCGATTTCTGAATAAGACATTGTCCCTCCCTGGAGACGAATATTAATCCACGTATTTCATCGCGACTCTTGAAGTCAGGCGCGTAATAAGTTCGTAAGCGCTTACTTTCGTCATTTCAGCGATACGTTCTACGGGCAAACCTTCGCCCCATAAAATGACCGGGTCCCCGGCTTTGTCCTGCGCCTGTGGACCTAAGTCTACGCAGATCATATCCATCGCGACTCGCCCGACAATCGGCACTTCGCGACCGTTCACCAGCACTGGCGTACCGGACGGCGCGGCGCGCGGATAACCATCGCCATAGCCCATCGCGACTACGCCAAGACGAGTATCACGTTCGCTTACCCAGGTTCCACCATAACCGACAGGCTCTCCGGCTTTATGCTCACGCACGGCAATCAGGCTGGAGGTTAAAGACATGACTGGCTGACAGCCAAAATCAGCCCCTGTCGTGCCATCTTCCAGCGGCGAGACACCGTAAAGAATGATCCCCGGACGCGCCCAGTCAAAATGCGACTGCGGCCATAACAAAATGCCGCCTGATGCCGCAATTGAGCGTTGCCCCGGTTTACCTTCACAAAAGGTGTTGAAGATATCGAGCTGCTTTTCAGTCGCGCCGCTTTGCGGTTCATCGGCACGGGCGAAGTGACTAACAATGTTCACCGGCTGGCGGACATTTTTACACTGGCTCAGACGCTGATAAAACGCCTCGGCCTGTTCCGGCAATACGCCCAAACGGTGCATTCCGGTATCGAGCTTCATCCAGACGGTGACAGGCTCTTTAAGTTCAGCGTTTTCGAGGGCGACAAGCTGCTCTTCATTGTGGACTGCGGTATGCAGATGTTCAGCGGAGATCGTCGGCAAATCGTCTGCTTCAAAAAAACCTTCCAGTAACAAAATAGGTCGCGTGATACCCCCCGCCCGCAGCCGTAGGGCTTCTTCGAGACGGGCAACGCCAAAGGCGTCAGCATCGGGGAGCGTTCGCGCGGTCTCAATCAGACCGTGACCGTAGGCGTTCGCTTTCACCACCGCAACCAGTTTACTGGCGGGGGCCAGTTCACGCAGACGTTGCAGGTTGTGTCGCAGAGCGCGGCGGTTAATCAAAACAGTTGCCGCTTGCATTTGTATTCCTTTTTTTCAGGTTCTGCCCACCAGTGCAAAACCTCGCTAAACAGATATGACCGGAGTATGCTATTCCACATCCAGGGATGGGTTTATAAACGGCAAGATGATATCGGATTTTCAGCCATGACAAAGATAAAATTTGTTTTCTTTTTTCTGCTAATCGCAGGTATAACACCTGCCGCGACGGGGGCTTGCCCGGTGCAGACACCTGACGGTGTCGCAGATAAGTTTTATTCAACCTATGTTTTTTCTGATACCGGCTTTAAGAGTGAAAAAGACCAGCTGGCATTTTTTCAGAATTACCTCACCCCCTCGCTTTATCAACTTATTGTTGGCGCGTATGACAGAAATAAACGCGACTACGCCATTGATCCCACGGCCAAACCTACTTTTGGTGACGGGATTATTTTCACGTCTTATCCTTCGGATAGTTACTATGAGAAATTTGATGGCGTGACGCTACCGTCATCGTTTAAACCTGGTGATAACAACGTCACTGTCACCCTCCATTTTCATTTTAGCGTTGATGATAAAAAGGCCTGGCAGGACGAAGCGCTAATGGCGCGTTCCGCTGATGATGGCTGTTGGCAGATCGACAATATCATATTCCACGAAGACGAAGATAACTCGGTTCTGAGCCTTAAAGAGTGGCTAAAAAAAGGGATTGAAAGCCCGGCAGAATAATTTTGGGACCAGTGTTTAGCTGGCCCCAAAGTGATTATTCGTCGTCGTACTGCGGCCCCGCATAGTTGTCGAAGCGCGACCATTGACCGTTAAAGGTCAGGCGTACCGTCCCGATTGGGCCGTTACGTTGTTTACCGATAATAATTTCCGCGATGCCTTTTAAATCACTGTTTTCGTGATACACCTCATCACGATAGATAAACATGATCAAGTCCGCATCCTGCTCGATAGAGCCAGATTCACGCAGGTCGGAGTTGACCGGGCGTTTGTCGGCACGTTGTTCCAGAGAACGGTTCAACTGGGACAGCGCCACCACCGGCACGTTCAGTTCTTTCGCCAGTGCTTTCAGCGAGCGGGAGATTTCTGCAATTTCCAGCGTACGGTTATCGGAAAGCGCCGGTACGCGCATCAGTTGCAGGTAGTCGATCATGATAAGCCCGATGCCGCCGTGTTCACGGGCAATACGGCGTGCGCGGGAACGCACCTCCGTTGGCGTCAAGCCGGAGGAATCATCGATATAGATATTGCGTTTTTCGAGCAAAATACCCATGGTGCCGGAAATGCGTGCCCAGTCTTCATCATCGAGCTGCCCGGTACGGATTTTAGTCTGGTCAACGCGCGACAGCGACGCCAGAGAACGCATCATAATCTGTTCTGATGGCATCTCCAGCGAAAAGATAAGCACCGGTTTATCCTGCAACATCGCTGCGTTTTCGACGAGATTCATCGCAAATGTTGTTTTACCCATCGACGGACGCGCGGCGACGATGATCAAATCCGACGGCTGCAAGCCAGCGGTTTTTTTGTTGAGATCGTCATAACCGGTATTTACCCCGGTAACGCCATCGTGTGGCTGCTGAAACAACTGCTCAATACGCGCCACGGTTGCGTCGAGCACATCGGCGATGTTCTTCGGCCCTTCGTCTTTGTTTGCACGACTTTCGGCAATTTTAAAGACGCGGGATTCAGCAAGGTCGAGCAGATCTTCACTGGTACGCCCTTGTGGATCAAAACCAGCTTCGGCAATCTCGTTAGCAACGGAGATCATCTCACGAACAACGGCACGTTCGCGCACGATATCCGCATATGCACTGATGTTCGCCGCACTTGGCGTATTTTTTGACAGCTCTGCCAGATAAGCAAAACCACCGACGCTATCGAGTTGCCCCTGGCGTTCCAGCGATTCCGCAAGGGTAATCAGATCGATAGGACTACCGCTTTCCTGCAAACGCGCCATTTCAGTAAAGATATGACGGTGTGGGCGGGTGTAAAAATCGTCTGCCACCACACGCTCGGCTACATCATCCCAGCGTTCGTTATCCAGCATTAAACCGCCCAACACCGACTGCTCCGCTTCGATCGAGTGCGGAGGCACTTTTAGCCCGGCAACTTGTGGATCGCGTTCGCGGTTATCAGTCTGTTGTTTGTTGAAAGGTCTATTGCCTGCCATAACGAATGGTGTTACCTGCTGTTGAATGGGGGACAAGAGAGTATAGCGAGAAACAGTTTCTCGCTACAGCATTTAACGCCCCCGCTTTCCGGTGGAAGCGCGAATTTGCAGGGTCGGGCGATAGATGTAATGGCTGAGCGGTGCGTCTGGTTGCGCAATACGCCGTAAAATTTGCTGCGCCGCCTGTTTCCCCAGAGCCAATGGTTCTACCGCAATTGTGGTTAACGGCGGGTTACTGTAAGCACAAGCCGCCACGCCATCATTACCAATCAACGAAATATCTTCCCCGGCAAATAATCCTCTTTCGCCTAGTGCCGACTCCGCGCCAAAAGCCATTAAATCGTTATAACAAATCACCGCTGTGGGTGGCGAAGGCATATCCAACAGCTGTTGCATCAACTGGTAGCCGTTGGCCTGAGTCGGTTCAGCACGCAGCGAAAAAGCATCAGTACTCCACGGCTGTAAACCATGGTGATTCATCGCCTCAAGGTATCCCTGATAACGCATATGGTGCGTAAGACCACCAATAAACACGATATCTCTGTGCCCTTGTTGAATGAGATATTCCGTCGCTTCCCGTACACCTGCGTGGCTGTCCACGCCAACGTAATCGACGGGCAATTGTTGCCAATCCAGAGGACGCATCGTGATTAATAAGGGTGTGGAACTGTTGGCATAACGCTGTAAATCGGCTTCTGAGGTACTGTTCACTGGACAGAGGACAATGCCCGCGACGTGGTGTTCCAGCAAGGTATCAAGCACCTGTTTTTGCCGGTCACTACGCTGGGAGGTATTGGACATCACGGTGATAAAACCGTGCTCCGCCAGCGTCATCTCAAGACCCATAGTAAATTCAGCGAAGAAAGGATTTATCAAATCGTCAATGACTACGCCGATAGTTAGCGATTTTTGCGAACGCAGATTGGCAGCAAAACGGTTATAGACATAGCCTAATTGTTCAATGGCTTGCTGGACTTTTTGTTGAGTCTCTTTTTTGATAAGTGAACTGTCGTTGAGAACCAGCGATACGGTCGATTTCGAAACGCCAGCCGCACGCGCAACATCGGTTAATGTTACCCGCTTTCTTCCTGTATCCGACTTCGCCATGCCTGCTCCAACCCCCCATAAGATCAAGGCAATTACTTTATCATAATCTCCTTTTACTCATGCGATCCGTTAACGCAAGGGATCGCAGGAGATCGTCGTTTCGATCACAGATTCGCACTTCCCTTGTTGTGTTTTTTACACCCTAATCGTACAAATTACGCATAAATTAGATCGTTCCAATTAATTTATGAAAATTATCATATTGTTTTAAATGCATATTTTTAATTATTTTTATATCGAAACAAGGAAATTATTATGTGCTCTGTACGCACGATCACTGCACCGGAAGCTGCAGATTTGATTGTTGATGGCGCAGTTGTCACCGTCTCCTCCTCCAGTGGAATGGGGTGTCCGGATGCGGTGCTGGCAGCAATAGGTGAACGCTTTCAACGTGCCGGACATCCGCAAAACATCACCTCCATCCACCCTATCGCCGCTGGTGATATGTATGGCGTAAAAGGCATCGATCATCTGGCGCAACCGGGCTTACTGGCAAAAGTGATCGCTGGCTCCTACCCCTCCGGTCCATCATCAATGGCACCTCCGTTAATCTGGCAAATGATCAATGACAACGCGATCCCCGCCTGGAATCTGCCTTCCGGGATCTTATTTGATATGCACCGGGAAGCGGCGGCTCATCGTCCTGGCGTGCTGACACAAACAGGCATGGATACCTATGTGGATCCCCTGTTGCAGGGCGGTGCAATGAATGAAAAAGCGGCGCAACAATCTCTGGTTGAACGTGTTCGATTTGCTAACGACGACTGGCTGTTTTTCCCCAGTATCGTGCCGCAGGTGGCGATCATTCGCGCTACCACTGCCGATGAACGCGGCAACCTGACTTATGAACATGAAGGGGCTTATCTGGGGCCACTGGAACAGGCTACTGCCGTTCGCAATAATGGTGGCATCATAATTGCGCAAGTAAAACGACAGGTTGCCGCCGGAAGTCTGAAACCAAAAGAGGTGCGTATTCCGGGTGTACTGGTGGATTACATCGTGATTGCGCCGGAACAAACACAAACGACACAAACGCAATATGAACCTGCCATTTCCGGCGAAATCAGTCGTCCGCTATCAGCCTTTCGTTATATGGAACATGGCCCGGCGCGAGTTATTGCCCAGCGAGTCGCGCAAGAACTACAAAGTGGAGATGCGGTAAATATTGGCTTTGGTATTTCTGCCAACGTACCACGCATTCTACTGGAACAAGGTCGCCACGGTGACGTCACCTGGCTGCTGGAACAGGGCGCGATTGGCGGAGTTCCACTGCTGGAATTTCAGTTCGGTTGTGCCTCTAATGCAGAAGCATTTTTGCCCTCTCCCCAGCAGTTCACCTATTTCCAGGGCGGTGGCTTTGATCTCACTCTGATGTCGTTTTTACAAATCGGCGCAGATGGCTCAGTGAACGTCTCACATCTCCCCGCTCGTCCACATGTCACTGCCGGATGCGGTGGATTTATTGATATCACCTCACATGCGAAGCGCATTATTTTCTCTGGCTTTTTCAATGCCGGTGCCCAACTGCAACTGGAAGAAGGTCAGCTGCGTATCATTAAAGAAGGCAAAGCCAAAAAACTGGTACAGGACGTCGCCCACGTGACGTTCTCCGGCAAACGCGCAATAAGACTCGGGCAACAAGTGCAGTACATCACTGAACGCTGCGTGCTGGAATTAACCCCAGACGGACTACTGGTCACGGAAATTGCCCCAGGTATTGATCCTGAACGCGACATTCTCGCCCAAAGCGATGCCCCACTCCGTCTGGCAGACGATCTCAAACTAATGAATCCCCACTATTTTCAACAAGGACGTCACCATGAATAACGGCACCATTGACCTCCAGCGCAACGGTTTCATTGCCACTTTGGTGATTAATCGCCCGGCGAAACTCAACGCATTAACCCCAGAGATGCTCGAACAACTGCTGGCGCATTGCCACACGTTGGAAACTGATTCGGAGATCCGCGTAGTACTGCTGACCAGTGCCAGTGAAAAAGCGTTTTGTGTCGGCGCGGATATTCATCGCTGGACCTCTCTTTCTGCACTCGATATGTGGCGCAACTGGATCCGCCGCGGTCATCAGGCATTTGATGCTCTGGCACAACTGCCACAGCCCGTAATCGCCCTGTTGCACGGCCTGGCTTATGGCGGTGGTCTGGAACTGGCTGCTACCGCCGATATCCGTATTTGTAGCGCCGAAGCACAAATGGCACTACCAGAAACCGGGCTGGCGACAGTGCCTGGCTGGTCAGGAACGCAGCGGCTGACGGCACTGCTTGGGCGCTCACTGGTGAAAGAACTGGTATTTACCGGTGAACCACTGGATGCACAGCGGGCACTGTCCTGCGGGCTGGTGAATCGCGTTGTCGCCAGGGAGACGTTACACGACGCCGGACTGCAACTGGCACAACGTATCGCCCAGCGTGCTCCCGTTGCAGTGCAGATCGCCAAGCAGGTTATTGATGCCGGAGAAGGTATTGCTGTGGCCTCGACGCTTGAAGCACTGGCTGGCGCTTTTTCCGCCACGACTGAAGATGCTCATGAAGGCAGTCAGGCATTTACTGAGAAGCGTCAACCGCACTTTAGTGCTCGATAACTTAGCATTTCATTTTGGATTTTAATAATAACGCAAGAATCCCATTGATTTTAGGCGGATTTCTTTTATCCGTCTGAAAGGAGACACATCATGCAACCTTCACAACCAGCAGAGAAAGCGAATGTTTCATCGGCAGATCTGCGTCGCGCGGCGTGGACCTGCTCTCTCGGCAGCGCACTGGAATACTACGATTTCGCACTTTACAGCCTGGCATCCGCCATTATTTTTGGTCCACTCTTTTTTCCTAATCAGGAACCGGGAATGGCGCTGATCGCCAGTTTTGGCACCTACTTTCTCGGATTTGCCGTCAGACCTGTAGGCGGAATTCTCTTCGGCTCATTAGGTGATCGTTTGGGCCGTAAGTTCGTCCTGTTAGCAACGGTGTTGTTAATGGGAATCGCCAGCACGTTGATCGGGGTATTACCCACTTACGAAACAGCGGGAATCTGGGCGCCAATTATGCTTATTGCATTACGCCTGCTGCAAGGGCTTGGTGCTGGGGCTGAACAGGCGGGAGCCGCCGTACTGATGACCGAATATGCTCCTGACGGCAAACGGGGTTATTACGCCGCGCTGCCGTTCCTCGGAATCCAGATTGGTACGTTTATGGCATCTGCCGTTTACTTCATCCTGCTGCATAATGTGACAAATCTTGCCGAAACCTGGTGGTGGCGCTTGCCCTTCCTCTCCAGCGTGGTGATTATCGCGGTGGCTATTTATATTCGACTGCATCTTAAAGAATCGCCATCATTCGCAAAACTCGAAGCTCGTCAACAAGTTACAGAATCACCCTTACGAAATTTGCTGAAAACATCACGCCGTAATGTCTTCGTCGGGATTGGCTTACGTCTGGCAGAAAACGGCGGCTCGTCGATTTATCAGGCTTTAGCGATCAGTTATATCGTTGGTGTGGTTGGGCTGGACAAATCAGTTGGTACGCTATGCCTGATGTCTGCGGTAGTAGTCGGTGCAATTATGGTGCCTATTGCCGGTTGGCTGACCGATCGCTTCGGCAGGGTTCTTGTCTATCGTAGTCTGGCGATTTTTCAGTTGTTGATTACCTTTCCGGTGTGGTGGTCTTTCAGCCACGGTAATGTTCCTGTCACTATTGTCTCTCTTTCTCTGGCCTTAGGGATTGGAGCCTGGGGTATGTTTGGTGCACAAGGTGCTTTTCTGCCTGAACTCTTTGGTGCTCGCCATCGTTATATTGGCGTCGCACTGGCAAGGGAAGTTTCTGCCGTTATTGCCGGAGGGATCGCGCCACTGGTTGGTTCTGCAATCATTTCCTGGGTGATCCACACTAACGATCCCAGTGGTATTGCTGCCTGGATGCCAATCGCTATTTACCTTAGTCTGCTGACCGTTGGTACGATTATTGCGACTTTCTTTGCTCCAGAAACACGCGATCGTGATCTTGATGATCTTGCCGACGCTGAAACGATCAGCGTTTCCCAACATAACCAGACTACGGGCACCTACCATGACGCATAATGTCTCTGAATCTATTATCGATTCCCTGACTGACGTGAAAATGCCCCATTACGCACCGCTGGCTCAAGTCAGCGGTAGTATCGACCTTAACGGTACCATTTTACCTGAGTACCGCTGCAACACGCTGGTTCTGGGCAGTGGCGCGGCAGGATGGCGAGCTGCCGTCGAGCTGAAACGGCAAAATGTCGATGTAATGGTAGCCTCCAGCAAAGCCTTCTGGGGAACTTCCGCCTGTTCTGGTTCTGATAAACAAACGCTTCACACCGCGAATACGCGTGCAAATGGTGACCATTTTCTGACATTAAGTAACACCCTGGCGGCAGGTGGTGCGATGGATCATGACACCGCATATGTTGAGGCGCTCGGATCGGTGAACACCTGTGAAGTACTGAAATATCTGGGTCTGGATTTGCCTGAAGATCTCTTTGGCGCAACGTTGCGTTATCAAACCGATCACGATGAATTTGGCCGTGCCACTAGCTGCGGTCCTCGAACATCGCGCCTGATGGTGAAGGTGCTGGCCCAGGAGGCAATGCGCCTTAATATTCCTCTTTGCGATCACACAACGGCGATTCGTATCCTGACCAGTGGTGAAGGAGAAAATCGACGAGTCGAGGGGGTGATCGCCATCGATAAAGCCTGTCGGGATAATCCCTGGAGAATGGTAGTGATTCGCTGTCAGCATCTGGTTTTAGCCACGGGCGGGCCTGGTGAACTTTATCGTGACAGTGTTTATCCGGTGAACTGTTTTAGTGCGTTGGGCATGGCGCTGGAAGCAGGGATAACTCTGGTTAATCTTACGGAAAGTCAGTTTGGTATCGGTACACCGCGCAGCCAGTTTCCGTGGAATCTTTCCGGTACTTACATGCAGGCGATGCCGCGCATCTATTCGCAGGACCACTCCGGGCGTCAGTATAATTTTCTGGCAACTTATTACCCCACGACTCGTATGCTGGCCTCCGCGATATTTCGCAAAGGTTACCAGTGGCCGTTTCACGCGGAACGAATGCTGGAATATGGCTCCAGCTTGCTGGATGTCGCAGTTTATGAAGAGACTCAAAAAGGGCGCGATGTTTTTCTCGATTTTCTACGGGAACCAGAACCCGCAGCGGACGGAACACTATTTAACCTGCGGGAGCTGGATGATGATGTCATCGACTATCTGCAACAAAATCACGCCCTGCTGGCACAACCGCTGGCGAGATTAACACAGATGAATCCTCTGGCTATTCGTTTGTATCAGATGCACGGTCATGATCTCACAGCCTCACCGCTCAAGTTTACGCTAAATAATCAACATCTTAATGGCGGAATTGAAGTTGATATTTGGGCACGTACATCGCTAACTGGTTGTTATGCTGCCGGAGAAAATGCCGGAACACATGGTGTCACGCGCCCAGGTGGAGCAGCGCTCAATGCCGGGCAAGTTTTCGCCCGCCGCTGTGCATTACATATTGCTCATCAGAAAAGCCAGGACCGGCCTCTCGAGAGGCAACAAATTCTCAGTACGATTAATGAGGCGCAACAGCACCTGAATCAGGGGCTGCTACGTGACGACGTGCGAGAAACGATACAAAATACCATGAGCCACCATGCCGCAATTTTGTGTCATACACAGGGGATCAACACTGCCGCGCAAACCCTGGCAACACTTTGTGAAGATATTCGCCGGGAAGGTATTCAATGCGATGAAAACAGCCTGGCACAATCTTTCCAGTGGCGGCAAAGTGCGCAACTGGCGCTGGCTGTACTGCGTTCTTTACAATGTTATGTCGAAAACGGTGGTGGGAGTCGTGGTGCCAGGGCTATCTATGATGGCGAAGCCGGTATTGCACCGCAAACACCAGGTGGGCCACTCCTGGCCTGGCGTTTTCGGCCAGAAAATCAGGATGCCAGGCAATATATGATTTGTGTTTGTCGGGAAGCTAATGATTACCAAACCTGGACTCGCCCGTGCCGTGAACGGGGCGTATTAACGCTAACCAACTTTGAGCGCCAGTGGCAAAACTGGATTGCGGCGACGCCGTTTCAATACTGATCAGAGATATTCCGGGTTGTGACCGCAGCCCGGAAAAAATCCCCGCGCGGCCTGGCGACTACTGTTAGGCTTAAAACAGATATGTCGCTCAGTAAAGGAGTTTAAATGGCAACACGAATTGAATTTCACAAGCACGGTGGCCCGGAAGTACTTCAAGCCGTAGAGTTCACTCCTGCCGATCCGGCGGAGAATGAAATCCAGGTCGAAAATAAAGCCATCGGCATCAATTTTATCGACACGTATATCCGCAGCGGCCTTTACCCGCCACCATCGCTACCCAGCGGATTAGGCACCGAAGCGGCAGGCATCGTGAGTAAAGTCGGCAGTGGTGTAAAGCATATTAAGGCAGGCGATCGCGTAGTCTATGCACAATCGGCATTAGGCGCTTACAGCTCTGTGCATAACATTAATGCGGATAAAGCGGCGATTCTGCCTGCGGCAATTTCTTTTGAGCAAGCTGCGGCATCCTTCCTGAAAGGCTTAACGGTTTATTATCTGCTGCGCAAAACCTATGAAATTAAACCCGATGAACAATTCCTGTTCCACGCAGCGGCTGGCGGCGTTGGCTTGATTGCCTGCCAGTGGGCAAAAGCCCTTGGCGCGAAACTTATCGGCACCGTAGGAACGGCGCAAAAAGCGCAAAGCGCCTTAAAAGCCGGAGCATGGCAGGTTATTAACTATCGCGAAGAAAACCTGGTCGAGCGATTGAAAGAGATCACCGGTGGTAAGAAAGTGCGCGTGGTGTACGATTCAGTGGGCAGAGACACCTGGGAACGGTCGCTGGATTGCCTGCAACGCCGCGGCTTAATGGTGAGTTTTGGCAACTCATCAGGTGCGGTTACCGGTGTGAACTTAGGCATTCTCAATCAGAAAGGCTCGTTGTATGTGACACGCCCTTCCCTGCAAGGCTATATCACCACGCGGGAGGAATTAACCGAGGCCAGTAATGAACTGTTCTCTTTGATTGCCAGCGGTGTGATTAAGGTCGATGTCGCCGAGCAGCAGAAATATCCGCTGAAGGATGCGCGGCGTGCGCATGAGATTCTGGAAAGCCGGGCGACGCAGGGTTCCAGCCTGTTGATTCCATAAAAGAAATTGGGCTTCCACCTGGGAAGCCCTTTCTTTTATAGTTCGGCTGTATGTAGGGTACAGCTCGATGAATTTGTTTGACGCGCAATAGTGACAGATTTGATTATCAATTCCTATTTTGTTCTAAGGATAAAACCTTAGGTTGTGATCATCCGCACAATCCCTTAGTAACGCCAGCGGTCATAACGCTGATATTTCGGCACTTTTGGTGCTTTAATTGCCCTGATCACCCACACCACCGCAACCGCCAACAGCAGCCACGGCAGCAACTTAATCATCAATGCCAGCATACCGCCGAGGAACATAAAGGCCGTCGCCACAATCAGCGCGGCGATAATACCCAGCAACGAAACACCGGTGACCATCAGCATGACAAAAAAGCCAATTACAAAAAGTAGTTCCAGCATGATGCTCTCCCAAATATGAAATCTCTTGCTGGCATTACAAGAATCATGCCAAAAATAATCTGTTGATTTAACAGCAAAACACCCCGCGACGGTGCGCAGGGCGTGGTGAATTTGACTACTTTTTGGTGAAAAGTTAACGCTTATCCGCCACCAGTTTGAGCGCGTGTTCCAGCACATTAATGTCTGCACCCGCTTTATGGGCATTTTCACTTAAATAACGCCGCCACTGCCGCGCGCCAGGAATACCCTGGAACAAGCCCAGCATATGCCGGGTAATATGGCCGAGATACGTACCCTGGCTGAGTTCACGCTCAATGTACGGATACATGGCGCGCACTACCGCCACCGGATCGGCATCGGTATCCGAGGAACCAAAAATCTCTCGGTCTACCGCCGCCAGAATCCCCGGATTCTGATACGCCTCGCGCCCGACCATCACGCCATCCATATGTTGCAAATGCGCTTTAGCTTCTTCCAGCGACTTGATACCACCGTTAATCGACATCGTCAGATGCGGAAAGTCACGCTTCAGTTGATACACACGCGGATAATCGAGCGGCGGGATCTCACGGTTTTCTTTCGGACTTAACCCAGAAAGCCAGGCTTTACGTGCGTGGATGATGAACATCTCACACTCACCTTTGCCGGAAACGGTGTTGATGAAATCGCAGAGAAATTCATAGCTGTCCTGATCATCGATGCCAATACGCGTTTTCACCGTCACCGGAATCGACACCACATCGCGCATCGCTTTCACGCAGTCGGCAACCAGCTGCGCATTACCCATCAGACACGCACCAAACATGCCGTTCTGCACCCGGTCAGACGGGCAGCCGACATTCAGGTTGATCTCATCATATCCGCGCGCTTCTGCCAGCTTCGCACACTGTGCCAGCGCCGCCGGATCGCTACCCCCGAGTTGCAACGCTACCGGATGTTCTTCTTCACTGTACGCCAGGTAATCACCTTTACCGTGAATAATCGCCCCTGTGGTCACCATTTCGGTATACAGCAACGTATTGCGGGAAAGCAGACGCAGGAAATAACGGCAATGTCTGTCCGTCCAGTCAAGCATCGGGGCAATCGAGAAACGGTAAGCGGGATAAACAGTGTGTGATTCTGCTGGCATGGCGACTTTTTAAGCATCTGGTAAATTGGGGGCGCTACTATAGCATAACGAATATGCGATCAGGCAATGTGACAGCCATGACACCCTGTTCTCGGCGTTTAAGTGAGAACTATGATAAAGTAAGGACATTCTTAACCCCACTGTCGAGGTGCCCAATGGAAAAGACCACAACGCAGGAGTTATTAGCGCAGGCTGAAAAAATCTGCGCACAGCGTAATGTGCGCCTGACCCCACAGCGCCTCGAAGTGTTGCGCCTGATGAGTCTGCAGGATGGCGCTATCAGCGCTTATGATCTGCTTGATTTGCTGCGCGAAGCTGAACCGCAAGCCAAGCCGCCAACGGTTTATCGCGCGCTGGAGTTTCTGCTTGAACAAGGTTTTGTGCATAAGGTGGAATCCACCAACAGTTATGTGCTCTGTCATCTGTTCGATCAGCCCACCCATACTTCAGCCATGTTTATTTGCGATCGCTGCGGCGCGGTGAAAGAAGAATGTGCTGAAGGCGTGGAAGACATCATGCATACGCTGGCGGCAAAAATGGGTTTTGCCCTGCGGCATAATGTTATTGAAGCACATGGATTATGTTCAGCATGTGTAGAAGTAGAAGCGTGTCGTCATCCTGAACAGTGCCATCATGACCACTCTATTCAGGTGAAAAAGAAACCTCGCTAAAAGGGTGTACATCCTTGTACATGTCGGGCAGGAGGGATTAATTACCAGCGGTAATCATGGCGTTTTTCCCAACTATCAACCTCTTTTTCTGCCTGATCTTTCTGATAACCGTAGCGTTCCTGGATTTTACCCACTAACTGATCACGTTTTCCTTCAATGATCGTCATATCATCATCGGTCAGTTTGCCCCATTGCTCTTTCACTTTACCTTTAAACTGTTTCCAGTTACCGCCGGCTTCATCTTTATTCATAATCAAGACCTCATCGTTAGGTTGTGAATGAGAGTACGTTCACTTTTCTTCTGAACGTGAGATTAAGTGTAGTCAGCAATTTGGCTTAGGATTATTTATTCAGAATTTTTAACCGTCACGTTGCGACAAACCAGGTATCGTTACGCCAGTGACGCCGCCAGATAGCCGCCAGAGAAAGCCCGCGTAACGCCAGAAAGACGGTTAACGCCAGCCACAAACCATGATTCCCCAGCCACGGCAGCGTAAGGAGCGTCAGCGCAAAACCTGCGGCGGCCACCGCCATACTGTTACGCATTTCGGCGGCACGCGTTGCGCCTATAAACATGCCGTCCAGCAGATAACACCAGACGCCGACCAACGGCAAAATCACCTGCCAGATAAGATAGCGGTCAGCCAGCTGCTGAATCTGGGTTAACGACGTCAGCAACGCAATGATGTGTTCCCCTGCCAGCAAATAAACCACCGAAAACAGTAACGCTACGATCCCCGACTGGCGGCACGCTGCCCGCCAGACATCCAGCAATTGACTACCGTCGCGCGCACCGTATGCCTGACCGGAATGTGCTTCAACCGCGTAGGCAAAACCATCCAGCGCATAGGCGGTAAAGGTGAGTAGCGTCATCAGAACCGCGTTAACAGCGATAATGTCACTCCCCAGTCGCGCGCCAAGTACAGTGATCGCGCCGAAACAGAGTTGCAGCAACAGCGAGCGCAGCATGATATCGCGGTTAAGCGCCAGCAAGTGACGGAAGTTTCCTCGCCAGGCTGTTTTCAGCATTTCGCCGGAGATTCCGCGTAGTTTGAGAATTTTACGCACCATTAGCAGACCAATCAGCAATGTTGCATATTCCGCAATAACCGTCGCCAGAGCCGCGCCCTGCACGTTCATATGCAGCCCCATCACCAGCCAGACATCCAGCACAATGTTGAGGATATTGCCGACCACTAACAAAATTACTGGCGCACGGGCATATTGCACGCCGAGTAACCAACCAAGTAATACCAGATTCGCCAGCGACGCCGGTGCGCTTAACCAGCGGATTTCAAGAAAGCGTCGCGCCTGTTCCAGGACTGCTTCACTACCGCCAACAATATGCAGCGCCAGATCGATAATCGGCGTACGCAGCAGCGCAATTAACGCCCCGGCCCCCAACGCCAACAGCAACGGTTGCACCAGCGCACGGGCTAGTGCCTGAGGATTTTTGGCACCATAAGCCTGCGCAGTCAGCCCGGTGGTGCTCATGCGTAAAAACAGCAACAACATAAAGAGAAAGCTGGTCGCCGTTGCACCAACCGCCACGCCGCCCAAATAAACCGGACTATCAAGATGACCAATTACCGCCGTATCGACCAGTCCCAGCAACGGAACGGTGATATTGGAGAAAATCATGGGTAAGGCGAGATGCCAGAGTGCTTTATCAGATGAAGTGAGGAATGCCATGCAGACAAGCCTGATGAAGAGAGATGAAAAACAAACCGCGACGCCAGGCGGCATCGCGGTCTCAGAGATATGTTACAGCCAGTCGCCGTTGCGAATAACCCCAACCGCCAGCCCCTCAATGGTGAAGCTCTGCTGACGAAGGTCAACGACAATTGGTTTAAACTCGCTGTTTTCTGGCAACAGTTCGACTTTATTGCCCTGTTTTTTCAGGCGTTTAACGGTAACTTCGTCATCAATACGTGCGACAACGACCTGACCGTTACGTACATCCTGAGTTTTATGCACTGCCAGCAAATCGCCATCCATAATGCCGATATCTTTCATCGACATCCCGCTGACACGCAGCAGGAAATCAGCATTCGGCTTGAACAAGGAAGGATCGACCTGATAATGACCTTCAATATGCTGTTGCGCCAGAAGCGGTTCACCGGCAGCCACACGACCTACCAGCGGCAACCCTTCTTCCTCTTCCTGCAATAAACGAATCCCGCGTGATGCGCCGGAAACAATTTCAATAACGCCTTTGCGTGCCAGCGCCTTCAGATGTTCTTCAGCCGCGTTTGGGGAACGGAACCCCAAACGCTGCGCGATTTCCGCACGCGTCGGCGGCATACCTGTCTGGCTGATGTGATCACGGATGAGATCAAACACCTCTTGTTGCCTGGCCGTTAACGCTTTCATTCCGCCCCCTGGGTGTATATACAGTTATGCTGTGAGTATATACAGCAAAAGGCGATTTTGGAACCATAAACTGCACAATAAACCAGAGATTTATCGAAATCTGGAAGGGTTATCCAAAATGCGACCATAACAGGATGCACCAGGTAATCACGGCGACGATAATGGCAATCAGCACTGCGGCAGATCCCATATCTTTAGCGCGTCCGGAAAGCTCATGGTATTCAGAGCCAATTCGGTCAACCACAGCTTCGATGGCGCTATTGAGAATTTCCACAATCATCACCAGCATCACGGAGCTGATAAGCAGCACGCGGGTAATCGCGTCCACATCCAGCCAGCAGGCGATAACCACCGCTAACAATACCGCTACACCTTCCTGACGGAATGCCGCTTCGTTGATCCATGCAGCGCGTAAACCTTTCCAGGAATAGCCAGCAGCTTTGATAATTCGGGTGAATCCAGTGGTATTATTGGCCATTGAAAGAACCTTTTTACATTATGAGCGTCAATATCAGTGTACCGTTAAATCCGATGATTCGGGTTTGAGTAACGCCGCGCGAAACATGAGCGGATACCACAGAATTTCCCATGACTTTCTGCTATCCTTGCCGCGCATTTGCATTATTAACCAGAGGCTTTACATCGTTTATGTCCGGCTGGCCACGAATTTACTACAAATTACTGAATTTACCATTAAGCATCCTGGTAAAAAGCAAGTCTATTCCGGCGGATCCTGCCCCGGAACTGGGGCTGGATACCTCTCGTCCAATTATGTACGTTTTGCCGTACAACTCGAAAGCTGACTTGCTGACGTTGCGCGCCCAGTGTCTGGCACATGACCTGCCTGACCCGTTAGAGCCGCTGGAAATCGACGGCACGCTACTGCCGCGCTATGTGTTCATTCACGGCGGGCCGCGTGTGTTCACCTATTACACGCCGAAAGAAGAGTCTATTAAGCTGTTCCACGACTATCTCGATTTGCACCGCAGCAACCCAAATCTGGATGTGCAGATGGTGCCTGTATCGGTGATGTTTGGTCGCGCGCCGGGGCGTGAAAAAGGCGAAGTGAACCCGCCGCTGCGTATGCTTAACGGCGTACAGAAATTTTTCGCTGTACTGTGGCTCGGTCGCGACAGTTTTGTGCGTTTCTCGCCGTCAGTTTCGCTGCGCCGTATGGCGGATGAACACGGCACGGATAAAACTATCGCTCAGAAACTGGCGCGCGTAGCACGTATGCACTTTGCCCGTCAACGTCTGGCTGCCGTGGGTCCACGTCTGCCTGCTCGTCAGGATCTGTTTAATAAGCTGCTCGCCTCCCGCGCCATTGCGAAAGCGGTAGAAGATGAAGCACGCAGCAAAAAAATCTCCCATGAAAAAGCGCAGCAGAACGCGATTGCGCTGATGGAAGAGATTGCGGCGAATTTCTCTTACGAGATGATCCGCCTGACTGACCGCATTCTGGGCTTCACCTGGAACCGACTTTACCAGGGTATCAACGTCCATAACGCCGAGCGCGTTCGCCAGCTGGCCCACGACGGCCATGAGCTAGTGTATGTGCCTTGCCACCGCAGTCACATGGACTACCTGCTGCTTTCTTACGTGCTGTATCACCAGGGGCTGGTGCCGCCGCATATCGCCGCCGGGATCAACCTGAACTTCTGGCCGGCCGGGCCGATTTTCCGCCGTCTGGGGGCGTTCTTTATTCGCCGTACGTTTAAAGGCAATAAACTTTATTCCACCGTTTTCCGTGAGTATCTCGGCGAACTGTTCAGCCGTGGTTATTCCGTCGAGTATTTCGTGGAAGGCGGTCGTTCCCGTACGGGGCGTTTGCTGGATCCGAAAACCGGTACGCTGTCGATGACCATTCAGGCGATGCTGCGTGGCGGCACTCGTCCGATTACGCTGATTCCGATCTATATCGGTTATGAGCACGTCATGGAAGTGGGTACTTACGCCAAAGAACTGCGCGGTGCGACGAAAGAGAAAGAGAGCCTGCCGCAGATGCTGCGTGGTTTAAGCAAGCTGCGTAATCTCGGTCAGGGTTACGTCAACTTCGGTGAACCAATGCCGTTGATGACCTACCTTAACCAGCACGTACCAGACTGGCGTGAATCTATCGATCCCATCGAAGCGGTGCGTCCGGCCTGGTTAACGCCGACGGTCAATAATATTGCTGCCGATCTGATGGTACGCATTAACAACGCAGGCGCGGCAAACGCCATGAACCTGTGCTGTACTGCGCTTCTGGCGTCACGTCAGCGCTCACTCACCCGCGAGCAGTTAACCGAGCAACTCAACTGCTACCTGGATCTGATGCGCAACGTACCTTACTCCACGGACTCTACCGTTCCTTCAGCCAGCGCCAGCGAGCTTATCGATCACGCGCTGCAAATGAACAAGTTTGAAGTTGAGAAAGACACTATCGGCGACATCATCATTCTGCCGCGCGAGCAAGCGGTGCTGATGACCTACTATCGCAACAACATTGCACATATGTTGGTGCTGCCTTCGCTGATGGCGGCAATTGTCACCCAGCATCGCCACATCTCCCGCGACGTATTGATGGAGCACGTCAATGTGCTTTACCCAATGCTGAAAGCGGAGCTGTTCCTGCGCTGGGATCGCGACGAGTTACCGGACGTTATTGATGCGCTGGCAAATGAGATGCAACGTCAGGGGCTGATTACCCTGCAAGATGATGAGTTGCATATCAACCCGGCGCATTCTCGCACGCTACAGCTGCTGGCCGCAGGCGCGCGCGAAACGCTGCAACGTTATGCCATCACCTTCTGGCTGTTGAGTGCCAACCCGTCGATCAACCGCGGTACGCTGGAGAAAGAGAGCCGCACCGTCGCGCAACGTCTCTCCGTGCTGCACGGTATCAACGCGCCGGAGTTCTTCGACAAGGCGGTGTTCAGTTCTCTGGTGCTGACACTGCGTGATGAAGGGTATATCAGCGATAGCGGCGACGCCGAACCGGCAGAAACGATGAAGGTGTATCAGTTGCTGGCGGAGTTGATTACATCAGACGTGCGTTTGACGATTGAGAGTGCGACGCAGGGCGAAGGGTAATCAGTGAGAATTGCCGGATGCGACGCAAACGCCTTATTCGGCCTACCATGATCTGCAAATTCAATAAATTGCGATATGTTGTGTAGGCCTGAGAAGCGCAGCGCATCAGGCAACCCAGAAGAAAGCCGGATGATCATCCGGCTTTTTTACATCATCAGAAATGCCAGTAACTCATTGCCAGCCCTAAAAACAGTACCAGACCAACATAGTTATTATTCATAAATGCTTTAAAGCAGGCTTCACGCTCGCGGTTGGCAATCAGTTTTTGTTGATAAACAAACAGCGCGCCAGCTACCAGAATTGACCAGTAATATCCCCAGCCTAAGCCATTTAACTCACCGATGATCGCCATCAGCGCTAGTACGCCAATCTGCAAAATACCAATAATCAATTTATCGTATTGGCCGAACAGGATTGCGGTGGATTTAATGCCAATCTTCACATCATCATCGCGGTCAACCATCGCATACTGCGTGTCGTAAGCCACCGCCCAGAGAATATTGGCGAGGAACATTAACCAGCAACTCAATGGCACCGACTCACTCACAGCGGCAAAAGCCATTGGAATCGACCAGCCAAACGCCGCGCCCAGCACCACTTGCGGTAGATGGGTATACCGCTTCATAAACGGGTATACCCACGCCAGCGCCAGCGCGGCAATCGACAACAGAATAGTCATCGTATTCAGCGTCAGCACCAGTAAAAATGAAATCAGTACCAGCACTACAAACAGCGCGCGCGCCTCTTTCTCCGTTACCGCGCCGCTGGGAAGTGGTCGGTTCGCCGTGCGCTTAACATGACCATCAAACTTGCGGTCAGCATAATCATTCACCACGCAACCAGCAGCGCGCATCAGCCAGACGCCCGCGACAAACACCGCCAGGATCCAGAGCTGGGGAACGCCCGGTGTCGCCACCCACAACGCCCATAATGTTGGCCAGAGCAGCAGTAACGCGCCAATTGGCTTATCCGTACGCATTAAGCGATGAAACGCCAGCAGCTTATTCTGCGTCAGACTCCACTCCATATTTTTTTCCTCTTAGTACAACGGTGACGCCGGTAAAAACAGTTCTGTTAGCAACAGCGGTTTACCGCTTAATCGCAGGCGGGAACGTCGCCCCCACAGTCCGGCATCACGGCCTATCTCAATAAAGTCCCGGGTTAATGTCGATGATGTGAACAGATAGCGTCCTAACGGCGTTTTACCTAATTTTTGTAACGCCAGCTCCGGCCCGCTTAACGTTGACACAGGAACGACGGTACGACCGGCAAGCCACGGTTCACCATCGGCACATAACAAAATTTCACGTAACCAGTAACGAGACTCTTTCGGCAGCAGTGGCAGTTCTTCGGGGATTTCATTCTGCTCGACAAACCCTTCGCGGATCATCGTCACGCTCACCGTTTTTCCCTGCTGTTCAAAACGTTTTGTCATGGAATCTTCCAGCAACAGCCAGTCGAGCAGTTGCGGCTCCAGGGCAGGGATCTCTGTAAAATAGCGCAGCGCACGCAGTTGCGTTAACGCGGGGTGTGACATGCCGAACTCTCCGTTACATAACGTAAAGGCATTGTATCGCAGAAAAATATTTACGGGAGATGTAAAGCAAATTAAGTGAACTAATGCGCAACAAAAACGCAACAATAGTACAGGAGGAGAAAAAAAGGTGCGCCAGGAGACGCACCAGTTGTTGCAAAATCAGCACTGTGGGGCGTAATTACCCCTTGCCTTTTACACTGCTGATAAAGGTGGAACGGGCAGATGTCGACCCCAGGCGTTCAGCTTCATCAAGCAGTTTTAACGCCTTATCAACATCACCTTTCGCGACAGCGTTTTTGATCGCGGTATTAAAATAACTTTCCGTGTCGTTGAGCATCGGCTCGCTTTTCTTCACCGGTGCCGGAGCGGGTGCAGCCACAGCTGGTGCCGCCGTGTTGCCTACCGTAACCGGAGCTGGAGCGGAAGAACCAAATAGTGGTCCTACCAACACGCTGGAGCTGGAGTTCGTTTTCACTTTCAGTTTCAGTAAGCCATCGGTGGTATGACGAGCAACCGGATCGGGAATATCCGGGATCGAGTTACCGACGCCTTTGGCATAGGCTTTAGCCGGGTCGAGCAGTTGAGTCGTCTGCTGGAGATCTTTTTCCGTGGTAAAGACCAGAACATAAAGTTTTTGCTGCCCCAACGCCGGTGTCAGGCGCATAACGCCTTCCAGCCGATCTGCACTCATCACGCCGGGTTCCTGGTAGGTGAAATAACTGCTGGGGAAGAAGGCTGATGGAGTCATGTTCTGATCAAGAATCAGCACATTCGGCGCAAATACGCTGGTTTGTTTGTTCACTTCGCTGGTCAGCGTCAGTGTCAGTTCACCAATGTTTGCCGGGACGCTGTACGCAGCAACCGGACCACTGATGCCAGGGACATTCAGTTGTTGGCCGCCGGTCGACAGTTGAGTAGTCTGGGTTTTAGATTGATCGACCGGTGTCCAGGTGAGTTGTTGCAGCGCGGCAGATGGAATGGCTGGCGCGTCGCTGGTGTTTTGCGGTACGTAGTTAACATCGGCAAGGCTGATTCCAGGTGCGCTTGCCAGCAACCCTGCTGATAAACAGAGAGCGATGAGACTTTTATTCATTTTCATTGTTTTCACCTCAAAATCTGGAGCTCAGCGGTAGCCAGGCAATAGCGCGCTAAACCCGATAATCAGAGGGGCTTTCGCCCCTTAAAGCTGTTTTTATGCCGGATGCGGCGTAAACGCCTTATCCGGCCTACTTTCGGCAGCAGTTGTAGGCCTGATAAGACGCAACAGCGTCGCATCAGGCATTGGTTGCCGGATGCGGCGCAAGCACCTTATCCGGCCCAGGTTTTGCTATTACCACCAGATTTCCATCTGGGCACCGAAGGTCCACTCGTCGCTGTCGCCACGACCGAAGCTACCGCCGTTGAAATCAGCCGACACAGCCTTGCCGTAGTATGGGTTGGTTGAAGAGCTACCGGTGTAGTCATAACCCCATTTCTCATCCCACTTGGCGTAGGTTGCGAAGACACGAATAGCCGGGCGTGACCAGATGCTGTCGCCAGCCTGCCATTGTTGTGCAAGGGTAATTTTGTACTGATTGTTCTTGTCGCCGGTGCGCTGGGATTCGACGTTGTCGTAGCCGATTTCCATCACGGTGCTCATGATTGGCGTCCACTTGTACATCGGGCGAATACCGACGGTCCACCACTTGGTGCCGTTGTCGTTATCCCAGTTGATATCCTGGTACATACCCACGTACATCATGTCCCAGTTGTCGCCCATGGAGATCGCACCGTGGTCGAGGATACGCAGCATGTGACCGTTGTTATTGATATTGTAGGCAAATTTTTCGTTATCAAACGCGACGCCAGAACCCTGCGACAGACCTTTACCCTGCGAGGTCATCGAGTCAGTAGCGTACTGAACAACAAACTTGTTAAAACCCTTCAGGACACTCTGAGTATGTTCAGCAGTGAATAACCAGCCGTCTTTCGATGCGCCATCAACCAGACGATAGTTATCACGCAGGTTGGCACGACCGTAGTCGACACCCAGTTCTAATGTGCCGCCCGGGTTGATTTCCATCTGCGCTAAACGCACATCGAAAACGTCGTTCGCGGTTTCGTTGGTATAGTCATAAATATTGTTGCTGGCGAAAGAGGAAGAACCACCCGCTTCAGAGGAGCGGGTTGCTGCCAGAGAGAGTTTACCGAAGCCAACATCGATGTTTTCCAGACCGGCACCAGGACCAGAAATATCCCAGTAGTAGAAGTCGATCATATGAACGTCATGACGTTGGTAGAAGCGCTTACCTGCCCAGATGGTGGAGCCTGGCAGCCATTCGATCAGGTTTTTACCCTGCACGTTTGCTTCACGGAAGGCCGGATCGGTAGCTTCCCAGTCATTCTGTTGCGCGACGGAATAGGCCACGTTAGTGTCGAAATAGAAGCTCTTATCGCCCTCTTTCCACACTTCCTGACCCAATTTTAATTCAGCATAAGTTTCACATTCGTTGCCAAGACGGTATTTACTTTGAGCACCGGTAGTCTGGAAACACTGTTGTTCGCCGCCGCTACCTGTCCAGCCAATACCGGAACGTGCATAGCCGTGGAAATCAACAGCCATTGCCTGAGCAGACATTACGCCCGCTGCGACGGCAACCGCCAGAGGAAGTTTGCGCAGAGTAATCATCATTCTATCTCCTGAGTCATTGCTTTTCTTTTTTCACATCACCTGTGACAGGCTTTGTGTGTTTTGTGGGGTGCTTAAACGCCCGGCTCCTTATGCAGTCGACGACATGCAGTGCCATCCTCACGGAACAGATGGCAACGCTCTGGCGGCAGGCCGATAGCGAATGTGG
Organism: Escherichia sp. E.sYA108; assembly: GCF_011754335.1. Lineage (NCBI taxonomy): Bacteria > Pseudomonadati > Pseudomonadota > Gammaproteobacteria > Enterobacterales > Enterobacteriaceae > Escherichia > Escherichia sp. E.sYA108. The sequence goes on from NZ_JAAQVZ010000001.1 coordinate 4,735,881, forward strand.
CACCTTCTTCTACCAACACCACGTCGTTCTGGCGGTACACCAGGTTTTGACGAATGGAAGGGATCTGGATATGGATTTGGGTTTCGTTGCCGAGTTGCTCGACGACCTGAACTTCACCCTCAAGGATGACGTCAGCGATATCACTCGGCAGTAGATGTTCCGGGCGAATACCCAGCGACATATTGGCTCCCACCTGGACATCACGGCTTTCAACAGGTAGCCAGACTTGCTGACGATTTGGCATCGGCAGCTCCACCTGCACTTGATCGATTGCGGTGGAGGTCACTTTTACTGGCAGGAAGTTCATCTTTGGCGAACCGATAAATCCGGCGACAAAACGGTCTGCCGGATAGTGATACAGCTCCAGCGGTTTCCCAACCTGCGCCACGCGACCAGCGTCCAGCACCACGATTTTGTCGGCCAGCGTCATCGCTTCGACCTGATCGTGGGTGACGTAAATCATTGTGCGGCCCAGGCGTTTATGCAGACGGGAGATTTCGATACGCATTTGCACACGCAGTGCAGCATCGAGGTTGGAGAGCGGTTCATCGAGCAAAAATACGCTTGGCTCGGCCACCAGCGTACGGCCAATCGCCACACGCTGACGCTGACCACCGGAGAGCGCTTTCGGTTTGCGATCCAGCAAATGCGCCAGTTGCAGCACTTCCGCAACCTGGTTAACTCGCTGGTTAATCACTTCTTTTTTCGCGCCAGCCAGTTTCAGGCCAAATGACATGTTTTCTGCTACTGACAGGTGGGGATAGAGCGCGTAAGACTGAAACACCATACCAACGCCGCGTTCTGCAGGCGGAGTGTCATTCATCCGTTTCTCACCGATGAACAGGTCGCCGCTGGTGATCGTCTCAAGCCCGGCAATCATGCGCAGTAAAGTCGATTTACCGCAGCCAGACGGTCCGACAAACACCACGAATTCACCTTCATGGATATCGAGATTGATATCTTTCGATACCACGACCTCGCCCCAGGCTTTCGTTACATTTTGCAGCTGTACGCTCGCCATGCCCTTCTCCCTTTGTAACAACCTGTCATCGACAGCAACATTCATGATGGGCTGACTATGCGTCATCAGGAGATGGCTTAAATCCTCCACCCCCTGGCTTTTTTATGGGGGAGGAGGCGGGAGGATGAGAACGCGGCTTCTGTGAACTAAACCGAGGTCATGTAAGGAATTTCGTGATGTTGCTTGCAAAAATCATGGCGATTTTATGTGCGCATCTCCACATTACCGCCAATTCTGTAACAGAGATCACACAAAGCAACGATGGGGCGTAGGGGCAAGGAGGATGGAAAGAGGTTGCCGTATAAAGAAACTAGAGTCCGTTTAGGTGTTTTCACGAGCACTTCACCAACAAGGACCATAGATTATGAAAATAAAAACAGGTGCACGCATCCTCGCATTATCCGCATTAACGACGATGATGTTTTCCGCCTCGGCTCTCGCCAAAATCGAAGAAGGTAAACTGGTAATCTGGATTAACGGCGATAAAGGCTATAACGGTCTCGCTGAAGTCGGTAAGAAATTCGAGAAAGATACCGGAATTAAAGTCACCGTTGAGCATCCGGATAAACTGGAAGAGAAATTCCCTCAGGTTGCGGCAACTGGCGATGGCCCTGACATTATCTTCTGGGCGCACGACCGCTTTGGTGGTTACGCTCAATCTGGCCTGTTGGCTGAAATCACCCCGGACAAAGCGTTCCAGGACAAGCTGTATCCGTTTACCTGGGATGCCGTACGTTACAACGGCAAGCTGATTGCTTACCCGATCGCTGTCGAAGCGTTATCACTGATTTATAACAAAGATCTGCTGCCGAACCCGCCAAAAACCTGGGAAGAGATCCCGGCGCTGGATAAAGAACTGAAAGCGAAAGGTAAGAGCGCGCTGATGTTCAACCTGCAAGAACCATACTTCACCTGGCCGCTAATTGCGGCTGACGGGGGTTATGCGTTCAAGTATGAAAATGGCAAGTACGACATTAAAGACGTAGGCGTGGATAACGCTGGCGCGAAAGCGGGTCTAACCTTCCTGGTTGATCTGATTAAAAACAAACACATGAATGCAGACACCGATTACTCCATCGCAGAAGCTGCCTTTAATAAAGGCGAAACAGCGATGACTATCAACGGCCCGTGGGCATGGTCCAACATCGACACCAGTAAAGTGAATTATGGTGTAACGGTACTGCCGACCTTCAAAGGTCAACCATCTAAACCGTTCGTTGGCGTGCTGAGCGCAGGTATTAACGCCGCCAGTCCGAACAAAGAGCTGGCGAAAGAGTTCCTCGAAAACTATCTGCTGACTGACGAAGGTCTGGAAGCGGTCAATAAAGACAAACCGCTGGGTGCAGTAGCGCTGAAGTCCTATCAGGATGAACTTGCGAAAGATCCACGTATTGCCGCCACCATGGATAACGCTCAGAAAGGTGAAATTATGCCGAACATCCCGCAGATGTCCGCTTTCTGGTATGCCGTGCGTACTGCGGTGATCAACGCCGCCAGCGGTCGTCAGACTGTGGATGCTGCGCTGAAAGATGCACAGACTCGTATCACCAAGTAATGCTGTGAAATGCCGGATGCGGCGTGAACGCCTTATCCGGCCTACGAAATTGAAACGTATGTAGGCCTGATAAGACGCGTCAGCGTCGCATCAGGCAGTTGTTGTCGGATAAGGTATGAAAGCCTTATCCGTCCTGGAATGAGGAAGAACCCCATGGATGTCATTAAAAAGAAACATTGGTGGCAAAGCGACGCGCTGAAATGGTCAGTGTTAGGTCTGCTCGGCCTGCTGGTGGGTTACCTTGTTGTTTTAATGTACGCACAAGGGGAATACCTGTTCGCCATTACCACGCTGATATTGAGCTCAGCGGGGCTGTATATTTTCGCCAATCGTAAAGCCTACGCCTGGCGCTATGTTTACCCGGGAATGGCTGGAATGGGATTATTCGTCCTCTTCCCTCTGGTCTGCACCATCGCCATTGCCTTCACCAACTACAGCAGCACTAACCAGCTGACTTTTGAACGTGCGCAGGAAGTGTTGCTAGATCGCTCCTGGCAAGCAGGCAAAATCTATAATTTTGGTCTTTATCCGGCGGGCGATGAGTGGCAACTGGCGCTCAGCGACGGCGAAACCGGCAAAAATTACCTCTCCGACGCTTTCAAATTTGGCGGCGAGCAAAAACTGCAATTGAAAGAAAGCGCCACGCAGCCTGAAGGCGAGCGCGCGAATCTGCGCGTGATTACCCAGAATCGTCAGGCACTGAGTGACATTACCGCCATTCTGCCGGATGGCAACAAAGTGATGATGAGCTCCCTGCGCCAGTTTTCTGGCACGCAACCGCTCTACACACTCGACGGTGACGGCACGTTGACGAATAATCAGAGCGGCGTGAAATATCGTCCGAATAACCAAATTGGCTTTTACCAGTCCATTACCGCCGATGGCAACTGGGGTGATGAAAAGTTAAGCCCCGGTTACACCGTGACCACCGGCTGGAAAAACTTTACCCGCGTCTTTACCGACGAAGGCATTCAGAAACCGTTCCTCGCCATTTTCGTCTGGACCGTGGTGTTCTCGCTGATCACTGTCTTTTTAACGGTGGCGGTCGGCATGGTTCTGGCGTGTCTGGTGCAGTGGGAAGCGTTGCGCGGCAAAGCGGTCTATCGCGTCCTGCTGATTCTGCCCTACGCGGTGCCATCGTTCATTTCAATCTTGATTTTCAAAGGGTTGTTTAACCAGAGTTTCGGTGAAATCAACATGATGTTGAGCGCGCTGTTTGGCGTGAAGCCCGCCTGGTTCAGCGATCCGACCACCGCCCGCACGATGCTGATTATCGTCAACACCTGGCTGGGTTATCCGTACATGATGATCCTCTGCATGGGCTTGCTGAAAGCGATTCCGGACGATTTGTATGAAGCCTCAGCAATGGATGGTGCAGGTCCATTCCAGAACTTCTTTAAGATTACGCTGCCGCTGCTGATTAAACCGCTGACACCGCTGATGATCGCCAGCTTTGCCTTTAACTTTAACAACTTCGTGCTGATTCAACTGTTAACCAACGGCGGCCCGGATCGTCTTGGCACGACCACGCCAGCCGGTTATACCGACCTGCTTGTTAACTACACCTACCGTATCGCTTTTGAAGGCGGCGGGGGTCAGGACTTCGGTCTGGCAGCAGCAATTGCCACGCTGATCTTCCTGCTGGTGGGCGCGCTGGCGATAGTGAACCTGAAAGCCACGCGAATGAAGTTTGATTAAGGGAGATAACAAAAATGGCAATGGTCCAACCGAAATCGCAAAAAGCACGTTTGTTTATTACTCACCTGCTACTGCTACTTTTTATCGCGGCAATTATGTTCCCGCTGCTGATGGTCGTCGCCATCTCGCTGCGTCAGGGGAACTTCGCGACCGGTAGTCTGATCCCGGAGCAAATCTCCTGGGATCACTGGAAACTGGCGTTAGGTTTTAGCGTGGAACAGGCTGATGGTCGCATTACGCCACCGCCATTCCCGGTACTGCTGTGGCTGTGGAACTCGGTAAAGGTCGCCGGGATTTCCGCGATTGGCATTGTGGCGCTCTCCACCACCTGCGCCTACGCTTTCGCCCGTATGCGCTTTCCAGGCAAAGCGACGCTGCTGAAAGGAATGCTGATTTTCCAGATGTTCCCGGCAGTACTTTCACTGGTCGCGTTGTATGCGTTGTTTGATCGTCTGGGTGAGTACATTCCATTCATTGGCCTGAATACTCACGGCGGCGTAATTTTCGCGTATCTGGGCGGGATTGCGCTGCATGTCTGGACCATCAAAGGTTATTTCGAAACCATCGACAGTTCGCTGGAAGAAGCGGCGGCGCTGGATGGTGCGACACCGTGGCAGGCCTTCCGCCTTGTCCTGTTGCCGCTGTCAGTACCGATTCTGGCGGTTGTGTTCATCCTGTCGTTTATCGCTGCCATTACTGAAGTTCCGGTCGCGTCGCTATTACTGCGTGACGTAAACAGCTACACCCTGGCCGTGGGGATGCAGCAATACCTCAACCCGCAAAACTACCTGTGGGGTGACTTTGCCGCCGCTGCCGTGATGTCTGCATTACCGATCACCATCGTCTTCTTGCTGGCTCAACGCTGGCTGGTCAACGGCCTGACGGCAGGTGGTGTGAAAGGTTAAAGATGTTGTTCTGCCAATGTTATGCCGCTGCACCCTCAACTTACGTTATCCCAACTTGTGACTGTTATTCGGCGCTCCACGGAGCGCCTTTTTTTACTCCCGCTTCAGCCGTTTCGAATTACACAACCACAGGGTGATCACCAGTAACAGGATCGCTGCCGAGTAGATCAACACATCCAGTGGCGATTTATGATCGACGATGATCAAGCGCACAATGGCGGTGATCCCAATATAGACAAAGTAACGTAGCGGGAAGTGAAAACCGGACTGAAAGTACTTCACAATCAGCGCGATAAATTCGAAATAGAGAAAGTAAACCACCAGCCCTTCTACCAGCTCATATTTACTGGTTTGTTCTGGCGCGAACAGCACATCAGCCAGATGCACCGTTTCTTTGCCGAGGAAGACAACCAAAATCAGGCCGAGGCACAACAGGCCAAGATTGAGTACGGTCTGCAAAATGGTGGAGATAAACTCCACGCGCGGACGAGAGAGTGACGTCATAGCAGTACCTCCTTCACAGTGGCGAGCTTCCTGTATAACGCAAAAATGTGACGGAGATCTATATTTTTTGTGTATGTTTTGTTCAGCTCAATTAAGTGGGCATCTCCCATCAATGTCTCATCTGGCAAAACACACAGCCCAAAAAAATCACCCATTCAGGTGATTCCCTGCCACCAGCAATGCGCGAAAAATCGACAATGTTCCTCTGGAACAAATGAAACGTAACCTGATAAAGGTGGTAAAAATGAAGCCTTATTTTGCTGCTTTGATGTTATCAGTCTCTGTTCTTCCTGCTTATGCTGGTCCGCTCGGTACTGCTGATAAAGCCGACCTACCGCAAAGCAATGTCTCCAGCCCAATGATGGCCCAGTCGCTCAGGCAACCAGACCTGCAACCGATATCGACGGACAGGAAGACAGAATGTTTTCGCCTTTACACACCAGATCGCAAACCGGGGGTGAACTGCGTTCCTGATGGCTCGACAGGCCATTAAGAATGAAGGTGCCAGTGAGTGCGAAAACTGGCACCTTTCCCATGACTTAGCGGAAATTGACGCTACGGTCGCTGGTCATATCATACAACTGGAACTTACGCCCAAGTTGCTGACCACCGTCACGCGTCAGCGGCGTCCAGCCAATCGCCGCACGGCTGCGTGTCGGGCCAGACGAGAAGAGATCCAGCGGTACAGAGACATACACGCCTTTGGTGAAGTCCCCTTCGCCGTACTCCTCTTTCGAAACATTCGTGATCGTGGCATAGCCCCCCACCACCACGCCGCTATCAAAGCGTTTGGCGATCTCCAGCGTGCCGCCTTTATCCCCAGCCAGATACTGCCCGACGCTCGCTTTCACTAACACGTCCTGGGCGAAAGATGGCGTCCAGTACGCGGTCAGATGTCCGGTTTTCACGCTGTAATCGGTGAATTTCATCATATCTTTTGCGCTACGCCAGTCGCGCTGTTTAACGTAGTTGGCATCCAGACCAAACGCCCAGTTACTATCCAGCGGGCGATACAACACTTCTGCTCCCACGCCGCCAAACATGGTTTCGAGATAACCTCCGTAGACCTGACCGTAGAAGCCGTTGCCCAGATGCTGGAAGTAGTTGGCTTGCAGGTTATTCACATAGACATCATTCTGCACATACTCGCGCACATGGGTACGCACGCGCGGTAAGTGCGAGTCCTGCGGTGGATTGGTGTAGTTAAACTTGTCGTAGTTGTTGGCAAGGTTAGCAAACAGGCTGCCGGTGGTCAGCAGATGGTCCGTCAGCCACAAATCCGCCGTTCCCATCACGCCCAGCTGATACATGTAAAAGTTTTCCGGGCCACCGACCGACTGGTTCAGCACCGGATCAATATGAAAATCAAAGCGCGATTTGTCGATATACCAGCCCTGCTCGGTGGACTTCGGAACCACTGGCTCGACGCGTTTTTGCGCCAGCTTCGTTTCGTGGCCCAACGGCTCTCCGGCGAGATGATTTTTCAGGCTGGCGACATCGGTTTCCGTCGTCACCTGCGGCATGTTAAGGCGATTTTCCGTAATGCGGATCGTTTTGATCCCATCAGGCAGATCGTTCATCACGATCCGATTAGCACGGATGATCCCTTCGCGCGAATCACGATATTTCACCTGCTCGCCGGTGACATACAGCGTATCGCCTTTCGCCTGGATCTGCGGATCGGCCAGTCCGGCATTGTATTTCAACAGCGTTAACTGATTCGCCACCACCGAGTGCTGCAAAATGGCATCCTGCGGTTGCGGCTGGTATTTCGGTCGGGCGTTATCGTTGTAGGACGGGCGCAGATCGTTAAAGTTGGTGCGCAGCGTGACGCCAAACATAAAGGTGTTGCCACGTTCATAGCTAAGGTTAACGTCGGCCCAATCGGTAACGCGATAAATCGCCCCGACGTTAAACTTACTTTTTTGCTCCAGCTTCCCGGCAAAATCCTGCTGATAATTATTACCTTCATACTCCAGTTTCAGGCGCAGCGGTTGCCAGGGCGTCTGGTATTCCACGCCGCCAAACAGTGAGGCCGGGCCGTGGAACATCTGACTGCCGTCGATAGATCCCGCTTGTTTGTAGCTGTTATCGCGATAGCAATATTTATCACTGGCTGAACAGAGCGGATTTTTCACGTTACCGCTGGTGCCCAGATATCCCCAGCCCAGGCCGAGTGTAAAATCGAACGGCCACCAGGCTTTGCTGGCAACAAGATATTCCGCATCAAACAGCCCCGTACCGCCGATATCCCGCGCACCAACCGCCACTTGCGGCAGCCAATAACTCTCTTCCCACAAACGCAGTTTGAGATCGAAGGCTTTATCTTTATACGTTTGATCGCCAGAGAACGCTTCGACGCTGCTGTACTGCCGGGTGCGCACGTCGGTGTAGCGCAGCGTTGTTTCCAGCCACGGGAAGAGTTGCACTGAAGCTGAGTAATAACGGTACTGATCGTTATCGCGATAGTTCAGGCTCAGCTCCCCTTCCCGCGCCATGCGCGCGGTGGGCGTTTGTAATAATCCTACGCCACCGAAATCCGATTGCGACGGACCAATGGGCGCAGGATATGTTTCGCCGTAGCAAGCTGTGCTAATGCCCAGCGCCAGTAAGCTAAGCAGATGTCTTTTTTTCATTATTGGGGTATCCGCTGCGTCAGAGTCTGAAGAATGTCGGCGTTAAGGGCATCAGGTGTCTCACTCCAGACGGAGTCCGCGAGGCCAACATAAATAATGCTGCCGGGCATCGGCTCTACGTGACGCTTGTTCCAGTAAGCCACCGGCGCTTTTTGCGTGCGTCCGTCCGGGTAAACCACCCACGCGTAGCTGCGATCCGCACCGCTGAGCAGGCTCTGGTCAGAGAGATAGCTCGCCACGTCGCGACCTGGAGTGAATGACTGCTTGCCAGGACGACTGATAAGCCCGAACAACGTGACCGTGGACGGCGGCGTTCCGACCCACAGCGTGTAGTTGCCCTGCAACGGCGGGTTACCGCGTTCGGCAACGCGGACGATATCAGGATCAAGATTGATTTTTTGCCTGCCCGTCACCTTCAACGCCTGAATTTGCTGGCGTAAGGCGTTAATCGCGGCGGCATCGTCGGCGCTGGAATCTGCAGCCAGTTCTGCCAGCCGTGTCAGCAACGCCTGCTGCTGACGCAATGCAGCCGCCGTGGCCAGCTCTTCGCTAATCACCGCTCCGGGCCACCAGCTGTTTGCCAGCCGCGGTTGGCCTACCAGATCGATTAAATGCTCTGCGCCCGTCAGCGTTTTGGCCTCACTGCTGCCATTGCTGAACACCTTGACGGTTCCCGCCGCGAAGACTGATGACGCCCCCGCACTCAAAAGCAACGCGACAATAGTTTGTTTAATCATTGTTTTGCCGCCTTGATGAGGGTGGTTTTCACCGGGAAGTAATCCGCGCCGAGATACTGTTCCGACTGGCGAATTTGCCCTTCGCTGTCGATCCAATAGCGGTTATGCCAGCGCGCCTGGTCAGTGAAGACTTCTTCGTCCAGCACGCGAACCGGGGTTTCATCGCTGCCGACTTTGACGGTATCGGTGCCATTCCATTTGAAGACTGAGCGCGCGGTGGCGTAGCGTACCTGCTGGTACTCGGTCCAGCCCATCGTGCGCGTCCAGGTTGCACCATCAATGATTTGTGCGGGTTTAATCAGCGGGTCGGCGGCAAGGTTATTCACTTCAATCAGGTTGTCGCCGCCAAGCAAAGTCTTCACCAGACGACCATGTTGTGTGACAAGGGTGGCCTGATCCTGAGTGACCCATTTTTGTTGTCCGTCTTCAGCGAAGGCCAGCACCACAAATAACTGCGGCCCGCCATTAAGCTGCATGTACTGGCTGGCGTAGGGCATATTTTGAATATCATCGTCCGTCAGCTGTACGCCTGGCGTACCGAACAGACTGTCCCATAGTGAATTGCCCAGCTCTTTAGTCGTGGCTGAACAGGCCTGTAATAGCAGGCAGATAAGAATGAGTGCAGGTCGCTTCACGACTCTTCTCCAGAGGGGCAGAATAACCACACCGGAGTGTGGTTATGGTTAATCCCCTTCATACTTCAAGCTGCAGATGCGGTGACCGCACTCGTTCACCCCGGTCACATAGTTATCTATGCTCCCGGGGACTCACTCGCTTGTCGCCTTCCTGCAACTCGAATTATTTTGGGGATACATACTTTATTACTGGGTACTGGTGGTCGTGGTTGTGGTGGTCCCGGTATTAGAACCATCACCGCCACCGGTTGCCGCGAGCGCGACACCCACCGCCGAGCTTACGGTGCTGACGCTGGTCGCGGAGGAACTCCCCGCCGAAACCGACGTTGCTGCCGATCCTGCCGCTTCGCCCACCTGTACAGGTGCAGCCCACGCAGAAGTCGCCGCAAGCGCAGATATGGCAAAAATGCCATACAGAACTTTTTTCATAACAATTTCCCTTCATTGAATGAATGGAGATTTACCCAAAACATTTCGGGCGGGATCGAGTATACACAACTAAAGCATGCGAATTACGGCGCGGGGAATTAGTGATGGAGTTTTAGGACAATTGGAATGAATATCAAATATAAGCTTTGACTTATATATAAATAAGATTAAAAATCATGAAGTTAAAATAAAATAAAAAGTAATTACTCTGCGTATTTTCCGAAATAAACCACGATTAAAAATTTATTTTAGGATTAACCTCACGGTATGATTTTCGTTAAATGACAGACAAGAGGATTTATCTGATAAAACAATGCCGACTTATAGTCGGCATTGTTTTTAAGGCTATTTAATCAATCGTACTATGTATTAATTGCCGAATACGATGTACATATCGGCATCGACCTGTAGGCCTGATAAGACGCGACCGCGTCGCATCAGGCATCGGTTGCCGGATGCGGCGTGAACGCCTTATCCGGCCTACATATCGACAATGATTAACCGCGCCACGCTTTATAGCGGTTAATCAGACCATTGGTCGAGCTATCGTGGCTGCTGATTTCTTTGTCATCTTTCAGCTCTGGCAGAATACGGTTCGCCAGCTGTTTACCCAGTTCCACGCCCCACTGGTCGAAGGTGAAGATGTTCAGGATCACGCCCTGAGTAAAGATTTTGTGCTCATACAGCGCAATCAACGCACCCAGGCTGAACGGAGTGATTTCACGCAGCAGGATGGAGTTAGTCGGGCGGTTACCTTCGAACACTTTGAACGGCACCACGTAGTCAAGCGTTGCCGGATCTTTACCCTGATCGCGATATTCCTGCTCAACCACTTCGCGGGATTTACCAAACGCCAGCGCTTCGGTCTGAGCAAAGAAGTTAGACAGCAGTTTCTGGTGATGATCAGAGAGCGGGTTATGGGTGATAGCCGGAGCGATGAAATCGCACGGTACCATTTTGGTTCCCTGGTGGATCAGCTGATAGAACGCGTGCTGACCGTTCGTGCCAGGTTCACCCCAGATAATCGGGCCAGTCTGGTAATCCACAACCTTACCGTTACGGTCAACATACTTACCGTTGGATTCCATATTGCCCTGCTGGAAGTACGCCGCGAAACGGTGCATATACTGGTCATACGGCAGAATCGCTTCAGTTTCCGCGCCAAAGAAATTGTTGTACCAGATGCCAATCAGCGCCAGCAGTACAGGCAGGTTTTTCTCGGCAGGCGTGGTGGAGAAATGCTTGTCCATCGCGTGTGCGCCAGAAAGCAGTTCAACGAAGTTATCAAAGCCGATGGAGAGAACAATCGACAGGCCAATCGCTGACCACAAAGAGTAACGACCGCCGACCCAGTCCCAGAACTCGAACATGTTGGCAGTATCAATACCAAACTCGCCAACGGCTTTGGCGTTGGTTGAGAGCGCCGCAAAGTGTTTCGCAACGTGCTTCTCATCACCTGCCGCTTTCAGGAACCAGTCACGCGCGCTGTGGGCGTTGGTCATGGTTTCCTGAGTGGTGAAGGTTTTAGATGCTACCAGGAACAGCGTGGTTTCCGGGTTTACTTTTTTCAGCACTTCCGCGATGTGAGTCCCATCGACGTTAGAAACAAAGTGCATGTTCAGGTGGTTTTTGTATGGACGCAGTGCTTCAGTCACCATGTACGGGCCGAGGTCAGAACCGCCGATCCCGATGTTCACTACGTCAGTGATTGCTTTGCCGGTATAGCCTTTCCACTCACCGGAAATAATCGCTTCCGAGAAGGTTTTCATCTTCTCCAGCACCGCGTTGACTTCCGGCATAACATCTTTGCCATCAACCAGAATCGGGGTATTGCTACGGTTACGCAGCGCTACGTGCAGTACGGCGCGGTTTTCAGTGCGGTTGATCTTCTCGCCAGAGAACATCGACTTAATCGCGCCCGCCAGATCGCACTCTTTCGCCAGATCTTGTAATTTCGCCAGCGTCTCTTCAGTGATGCGGTTTTTGGAGTAATCCACCAGCATCTGATCGTCGAAGGTTGCGGAGAACTTAGAAAAACGATCGCCGTCTTTAGCAAAAAGATCGGCGATCGTAACGTCTTTCATTTCATCGAAGTGTTTCTGTAGTGCCTGCCAGGCAGCGGTCTGCGTTGGATTGATGTTTTTCATTAGCAATACTCTTCTGATTTTGAGAATTGTGACTTTGGAAGATTGTAGCGCCAGTCACAGAAAAATGTGATGGTTTTAGTGCCGTTAGCGTAATGTTGAGTGTAAACCCTTAGCGCAGCGAAGCATTTATTAGCTGAACTACTGACCGCCAGGAGTGGATGAAAAATCCGCATGACCCCATCGTTGACAACCGCCCCGCTCACCCTTTATTTATAAATGTACTACCTGCGCTAGCGCAGGCCAGAAGAGGCGCGTTGCCCAAGTAACGGTGTTGGAGGAGCCAGTCCTGTGATAACACCTGAGGGGGTGCATCGCCGAGGTGATTGAACGGCTGGCCACGTTCATCATCGGCTACAGGGGCTAAATCCCCTGGGTTGTCACCAGAAGCGTTCGCAGTCGGGCGTTTCGCAAGTGGTGGAGCACTTCTGGGTGAAAATAGTAGCGAAGTATCGCTCTGCGCCCACCCGTCTTCCGCTCTTCCCTTGTGCCAAGGCTGAAAATGGATCCCCTGACACGAGGTAGTTATGTCTGAAATTGTTGTCTCCAAATTTGGCGGTACCAGCGTAGCTGATTTTGACGCCATGAACCGCAGCGCTGATATTGTGCTTTCTGATGCCAACGTGCGTTTAGTTGTCCTCTCGGCTTCTGCTGGTATCACTAATCTGCTGGTCGCTTTAGCTGAAGGACTGGAACCTGGCGAGCGATTCGAAAAACTCGACGCTATTCGCAACATCCAGTTTGCCATTCTGGAACGTCTGCGTTACCCGAACGTTATCCGTGAAGAGATTGAACGTCTGCTGGAGAACATTACTGTTCTGGCAGAAGCGGCGGCGCTGGCAACGTCTCCGGCGCTGACAGATGAACTGGTCAGCCACGGCGAGCTGATGTCGACCCTGCTGTTTGTCGAGATCCTGCGCGAACGCGATGTTCAGGCACAGTGGTTTGATGTACGTAAAGTGATGCGTACCAACGATCGATTTGGTCGTGCAGAGCCAGATGTAGCCGCGCTGGCGGAACTGGCCGCGCTGCAGCTGCTCCCACGCCTCAATGAAGGCTTAGTGATCACCCAGGGATTTATCGGCAGCGAAAATAAAGGTCGTACAACGACGCTTGGCCGTGGAGGCAGCGATTATACGGCAGCCTTGCTGGCGGAGGCTTTACACGCATCTCGTGTTGATATCTGGACCGACGTCCCGGGCATCTACACCACCGATCCGCGCGTGGTTTCCGCAGCAAAACGCATTGATGAAATCGCGTTTGCCGAAGCGGCAGAGATGGCAACTTTTGGTGCAAAAGTACTGCATCCGGCAACGTTGCTACCCGCAGTACGCAGCGATATCCCAGTCTTTGTCGGCTCCAGCAAAGACCCACGCGCAGGTGGTACGCTGGTGTGCAATAAAACTGAAAATCCGCCGCTGTTCCGCGCGCTGGCGCTTCGTCGCAATCAGACTCTGCTCACTTTGCACAGCCTGAATATGCTGCATTCTCGCGGTTTCCTCGCGGAAGTTTTCGGCATCCTCGCGCGGCATAATATTTCGGTAGACTTAATCACCACGTCAGAAGTGAGTGTGGCATTAACCCTTGATACCACCGGTTCAACCTCCACTGGCGATACGTTGCTGACGCAATCCCTGCTGATGGAGCTTTCCGCACTGTGCCGGGTGGAAGTGGAAGAGGGTCTGGCGCTGGTCGCGTTGATTGGCAATGACCTGTCAAAAGCCTGCGGCGTTGGCAAAGAGGTATTCGGCGTACTGGAACCGTTCAACATTCGCATGATTTGTTACGGCGCATCCAGCCATAACCTGTGCTTCCTGGTGCCCGGCGAAGATGCCGAGCAGGTAGTGCAGAAGCTGCATTTTAATTTATTTGAGTAAACACAGTATGGCCCGGAAGACATTATTTCGGGCCGTATTGTTTTTCTTGTCATTATGCCCATAAATAAACGAGCCTGTACTCTGTTAACCAGCGTCTTTATCGGAGAATAATTGCCTTTAATTTTTTATCCGCATCTCTAACTAATTATCGAAAGAGATAAATAGTTAAGAGAAGGCAAAATGAATATTATCAGTTCTGCTCGCAAACGAATTCCCGTACACTGAACTCTCTGGCTCACTGAGGGCACCATCATGGCACTCCCCCGTATTACCCAAAAAGAGATGACTGAACGCGAGCAGCGTGAACTTAAAACACTGCTGGATCGGGCGCGGATTGCGCATGGTCGCGTACTGACCAACTCCGAAACTAACAGCATTAAGAAAGAGTACATCGATAAATTAATGGTCGAGCGTGAGGCTGAAGCGAAAAAAGCCCGCCAATTGAAGAAAAAGCAGGCTTATAAACCGGATCCTGAGGCGTCATTTAGCTGGTCAGCAAATACGTCGACGCGCGGCAGGCGCTGATTAACGCCCCTTCTTTTTGCGCCCCGGCGAGGTAAAACGCTTACCGTTGGACGCCGGGCGACCGCCTTTTTCCGCCGTTTTTTCCATCTTAACGACTGGACGTTTGATGCCTACCGTTTTCGGTTTGGCCTTCGCTTTAGGTTTTGCCTCGGAAGAGGAATTTTCAATGAGCTTAAAGAGATCGATTAACTCATCGTCGGTTAAATCGCGCCACTCACCCAGCGGAATGCCGCTTAAGCTGACGTTCATAATGCGCGTACGTTCCAGCTTTTTCACTTCGTAACCAAAGTGCTCGCACATGCGACGAATCTGACGGTTCAGCCCCTGCACCAGGGTAATGCGGAAGACAAACGGTGCTTCTTTTTTGACTTTGCACTTTTTAGTTACTGTCCCGAGGATCGGTACTCCCGCCCCCATACCACGAATAAATTCATCGGTAATCGGTTTATCAACCGTCACCAGATACTCTTTCTCATGATCGTTACCCGCACGGAGGATCTTATTCACCAGATCGCCGTGATTGGTGAGGAAAATCAGCCCCTGGGAATCTTTATCCAGGCGGCCAATCGGGAACACGCGTTTGCTGTGGTTAACGAAATCGACAATGTTATCGCGCTCGCCATCTTCGGTGGTGCTGACAATACCGACGGGCTTGTTCAGGGCGATAAGTACCAAATCTTCGGATTCCCGAGGCTCAATCAACTGACCGTTTACTTTCACAACGTCGCCGGGTTTCACCTGATCGCCAATGGTGGCTCGCTTGCCATTAAGGAACACATTGCCTTGCTCGATATAGCGATCCGCTTCGCGGCGTGAGCAAATTCCGCTTTCGCTGATGTATTTATTTAAACGGACTGATGAGTCGGGCAGCATAAATTCTCCTGTAAAACGCGGAATATACCGTACCTCTTAGCGGGGAAAAACAGGGTTATGCGGCAACGTCGAAATTAAATGTGATCTGCCACGCCTTTTATCACAAAAGTGTCTCCGGAAGTACGATGCAAATTTGCCTGGCAAAATAAGAATAATCAACAAATTACGAATCGCTGCACACCTGTGCTGATGACTACTACGCAGAGAAACAAATGTGCAAGAGAAAGCGCTATTTCCCCCCATGCAAAGAGTGAAAAATCGCTTTGAAAGGCCATCATGATGGGGTTATATCAGATCAAGCGGTGAGAAAGCGTATTTGCACAAATGTGCAGAACCAGGAGGCGGCAATGGAAAACAGTGACGATATCCGTTTGATTGTGAAGATTGCCCAACTCTATTACGAACAGGATATGACGCAGGCGCAAATTGCGCGCGAACTGGGTATTTATCGCACTACCATCAGCCGCTTGCTTAAACGAGGCCGCGATCAGGGAATTGTCACCATCGCCATCAACTATGACTACAACGAAAATCTCTGGCTGGAGCAGCAAGTGAAGCAAAAGTTTAGCCTGAAAGACGTTGTGGTGGTGTCAGGAAATGATGAGGATGAAGATACTCAACTGGCGATGATGGGGTTACACGGCGCGCAACTGCTGGATCGCTTGCTGGAACCTGGCGATATTGTCGGTTTTTCCTGGGGCCGCGCGGTGAGCGCACTGGTTGAAAACTTGCCGCAGGCGGGGCAATCGCGGCAGTTAATTTGCGTGCCGATTATTGGCGGCCCGTCCGGTAAACTCGAAAGCCGCTATCACGTAAACACATTAACCTACAGCGCGGCAGCGAAGCTGAAAGGGGAATCGCATCTCGCGGATTTTCCGGCTCTGCTGGATAACCCATTAATTCGTAATGGGATCATGCAGTCTCAGCACTTTAAAACCATCTCTGCCTACTGGGATAATCTGGATGTCGCCCTGGTGGGAATTGGCTCACCGGCCATTCGCGACGGCGCTAACTGGCATGCGTTTTATGGTGGTGAAGAGAGTGACGACCTGAATGCCCGCCAGGTTGCTGGCGATATTTGCTCGCGCTTTTTTGATATTCACGGCGCAATGGTTGAAACGAATATGAGCGAAAAAACACTCTCTATCGAAATGAATAAATTAAAGCAGGCACGGTATTCCATTGGCATTGCCATGAGCGAAGAAAAATACAGCGGAATTGTTGGTGCACTGCGTGGAAAATATATTAATTGTCTGGTAACGAATAGCAGCACAGCTGAACTATTACTGAAATAAAAATCTTCCCGATGTTTACCGTAATAAAAATTACGGCGGGTCCCTATTATCTAAAATCAGGAGTCTGTTATGCAAACGTGGTTAAATTTGCAGGATAAAATCATTATTGTCACCGGTGGCGCATCCGGCATTGGTCTGGCGATTGTGGATGAATTATTAGCACAAGGCGCGAATGTACAGATGGTCGATATTCACGGTGGCGATGGTCAGTATGAAAGCCATAAAGGTTATCAGTTCTGGCCGACCGATATTTCCAGCGCCAAAGAGATAAATCATACGGTAGCAGAAATTATCCAGCGTTTTGGTCGCATCGACGGTCTGGTTAACAACGCCGGGGTCAATTTCCCGCGTCTGCTTGTCGATGAGAAAGCGCCTGCCGGGCAGTATGAACTCAACGAAGCTGCATTCGAAAAAATGGTCAATATCAACCAGAAAGGCGTTTTTCTGATGTCGCAGGCGGTGGCGCGACAGATGGTCAAACAACATGATGGCGTGATTGTGAATGTTTCCTCAGAAAGTGGGCTGGAAGGCTCAGAAGGCCAAAGCTGTTACGCCGCGACCAAAGCCGCGCTCAATAGCTTCACGCGCTCCTGGTCGAAAGAGCTGGGCAAGCACGGTATCCGTGTGGTCGGTATCGCGCCGGGGATTCTGGAAAAAACAGGACTGCGCACGCCGGAATATGAAGAAGCGCTGGCGTGGACGCGCAATATCACCGTCGAGCAGCTGCGTGAAGGCTATACCAAAAACGCCATTCCTATTGGGCGCGCCGGAAGATTAGCAGAAGTGGCTGATTTTGTTTGTTATCTGCTGTCTGAACGCGCCAGCTATATCACCGGAGTAACCACTAACATTGCAGGCGGCAAAACGCGCGGCTAAGGAGGCTTTATGGTCAATGCCATTTTTTGCGCCCACGGCAAATTAGCCTGCGCCATGCTGGAATCGGTTCAGATGGTGTACGGCGATGCCAGGGTCGAGGCCGTTGAATTTGTGCCCGGCGAGAACGCCGGAGACATTGTGGCAAAGCTGGAGAAGTTAGTAAGCATTCACAATCAAGATGAGTGGCTAATCGCCGTGGATTTACAGTGCGGCAGCCCGTGGAATGCGGCAGCGATGCTTGCGATGCGCAATCCTCGTCTGCGGGTAATCAGCGGCCTTTCTCTGCCGCTGGCGCTCGAACTGGTTGATAACCAGGACAGCATGAATATTGATGAACTGTGTGAACACCTGACGCAAATCGCAAAGCAAACCTGCGTCGTCTGGAGACAGGTGGCAACAGCGGAGGAGGATTTCTGATGAACATTACGCTCGCCCGCATTGATGACCGCCTGATCCACGGCCAGGTCACTACCGTCTGGTCTAAAGTGGCTAACGCCCAACGCATTATTATCTGCAATGACGAAGTTTATAACGATGAAGTTCGCCGGACATTATTGCGTCAGGCTGCGCCACCGGGAATGAAGGTTAACGTGGTCAATATTGAAAAAGCCGTCGCGGTTTATCACAACCCGCAATATCAGGACGAAACCGTTTTTTATCTTTTCACTCGCCCACAGGATGCCTTAGCAATGGTTCGCCAGGGGGTAAAAATAGGTACCCTGAATATTGGCGGTATGGCCTGGCGTCCTGGTAAGAAACAGTTAACCAAAGCAGTTTCATTAGATGACGATGATATTAACGCATTTCATGAGTTAAATAATCTTGGCGTCATACTGGATTTACGCGTCGTAGCGTCAGATCCCTCAATCAATATTATCGACAAAATAAACGAACAGTTAATCGCAAATTAAATAATAGCGCCTGTGTACATATGCTTTAACAGGCAGGGATGACGACACTTAAAAGGTGACAAATCATGGAAATAAGTACCCTACAAATCATTGCTATATTTCTTTTTTCCTGTATTGCCGGAATGGGCAGCGTGCTGGATGAATTTCAGACTCATCGTCCGTTAATTGCCTGTACGGTGATTGGTTTAATTCTCGGTGATTTAAAAACCGGAATTATGCTCGGTGGTACGCTGGAATTGATAGCTCTCGGCTGGATGAACGTCGGCGCGGCGCAATCTCCGGATTCTGCACTCGCCAGCATAATCTCCGCCATTCTGGTTATCGTTGGTCAGCAAAGCATCGCCACCGGAATCGCCATCGCGTTGCCTGTGGCTGCGGCAGGCCAGGTGCTGACGGTGTTTGCCCGTACCATCACCGTAGTGTTCCAGCACGCGGCGGATAAAGCAGCGGAAGAAGCACGGTTTCGCACTCTCGATATTCTGCATGTCTCCGCGCTTGGCGTGCAGGCACTGCGCGTTGCTATTCCGGCACTGATTGTCTCGCTGTTCGTCAGCGCAGATATGGTGAGCAATATGCTGAGCGCCATTCCCGAATTTGTGACCCGTGGACTGCAGATTGCTGGCGGTTTTATCGTGGTGGTCGGTTACGCCATGGTGCTTCGCATGATGGGCGTGAAATATTTGATGCCTTTCTTTTTCCTCGGTTTCCTCGCAGGTGGCTACCTCGATCTCAGTCTGCTGGCGTTCGGTGGCGTCGGCGTGATCATGGCCCTGCTCTACATCCAGTTAAATCCACAGTGGCGTAAAGCTGAACCACATCCCCAGACCACCACTATCACCGCCCTTGACCAACTTGATGATTAACGGAGCCATCATGGAACAGAGAAAAATTACACGCAGCGATCTGGTGAGCATGTTTCTGCGCTCCAACCTGCAACAGGCATCCTTTAACTTTGAACGTATTCACGGGCTGGGTTTTTGCTACGACATGATCCCCGCCATCAAACGACTTTACCCATTAAAAGAGGATCAGGTTGCGGCGCTCAGGCGACACCTGGTGTTCTTCAATACCACGCCAGCCGTATGTGGCCCGGTCATCGGCGTCACTGCCGCCATGGAAGAGGCGCGAGCCAACGGCGCGGAAATTGATGACGGTACCATTAACGGCATCAAAGTCGGTCTGATGGGACCATTGGCAGGAGTTGGCGATCCACTGGTCTGGGGAACGCTGCGCCCGATTACCGCCGCGCTCGGCGCATCTCTGGCACTTTCGGGCAACATTCTCGGCCCCCTGCTGTTCTTCTTTATTTTCAACGCGGTGCGTCTGGCGATGAAGTGGTATGGCCTACAGCTCGGCTTTCGCAAAGGGGTGAATATCGTCAGCGATATGGGCGGTAATTTGCTGCAAAAACTCACCGAAGGCGCGTCGATTCTCGGGCTGTTTGTGATGGGCGTGCTGGTGACCAAATGGACGTCAATCAACGTACCGTTGGTGGTTTCACAAACGCCTGCCGCCGATGGTGCCACCGTCACCATAACCGTGCAGAACATCCTCGACCAACTTTGCCCTGGTTTGCTGGCGCTCGGTCTGACGCTGCTGATGGTTCGTCTGCTCAACAAAAAAATTAACCCGGTATGGCTGATTTTCGCCCTGTTTGGTTTAGGGATTATCGGTAATGCGCTGGGCTTCCTGTCCTGATTCTTCGCCCCGGCGCAACCGTCGGGGCCATCGTTCAACATGAGGTGGTTTATGAAAACAACAGCTCTGCGTCTTTATGGCAAACGTGACCTGCGTCTGGAAACCTTTGACCTTCCTGAAATGCAGGAGGATGAAATCCTCGCAACGGTGGTCACTGACAGCCTGTGCCTCTCTTCCTGGAAAGAGGCCAATCTGGGTGAAAACCATAAAAAAGTACCCGACGATGTGGCGACCAATCCCATCATCATCGGCCACGAATTTTGCGGCGATATTCTGGCCGTGGGTAAAAAGTGGCAGCACAAATTCCAGCCGGGTCAGCGTTATGTGATTCAGGCCAACCTGCAACTCCCCGACCGCCCGGATTGCCCCGGCTACTCCTTCCCGTGGGTAGGCGGCGAAGCGACGCATGTGGTTATTCCCAACGAGGTCATGGAACAAGATTGCCTGCTGGCATACGACGGCGAAACCTATTTTGAAGGCTCGCTGGTTGAACCGCTTTCCTGCGTGATTGGCGCGTTCAACGCCAACTATCATCTTCAGGAAGGTAGTTATAACCACACGATGGGGATTCGCCCGCAAGGGCGCACGCTGATCCTCGGCGGCACCGGCCCGATGGGGCTGCTGGCGATTGATTATGCGTTGCATGGACCGGTTAACCCGTCGCTGCTCGTCATTACCGATACCGACAACGACAAATTGAGTTATGCACGCAAGCACTATCCATCAGAACCGCAAACACTGATTCATTATCTCAATGCCGCCGATGCAGCATTTGATACGTTAATGGCACTGAGTGGCGGTCACGGCTTCGATGATATTTTCGTCTTTGTGCCTAATGAAGGACTGGTGACTCTCGCCTCTTCCTTGCTGGCAACAGATGGTTGTCTGAATTTCTTCGCCGGACCGCAGGATAAGCACTTCAGCGCGCCAATTAATTTCTACGATGTGCATTATGCATTTACCCACTACGTGGGCACGTCAGGCGGCAATATCGACGACATGCGCGCAGCGGTCAAATTGATTGAAGAGAAAAAAGTGCAGGCCGCAAAAGTGGTAACACATATTCTTGGGCTGAATGCCGCGGGCGAAACCACGCTTGAATTGCCTGCCGTCGGCGGCGGCAAAAAGCTGGTGTATACCGGGAAATTCCTGCCGCTGACGTCACTCACGCAGATTCAGGATCAAGCACTGGCGGCGATTCTGGCGCGTCATCAGGGGATCTGGTCCGGTGAGGCGGAGCAATACCTGCTCGCCCATGCAGAGGCAATTTCCCATGATTAATCGCGCTACTTAACTCTGCATGTCGCTGGCTGGTCGCCGCGGCAACTTCGCGACCTGATGTGCGGCTGATTGCTGAAGCGGCACAATGTGCACGAGAAGAATAAAAAAACATCAGCGCCTTAAGGGGCGCTCAAATTGGTGGCAAAGTACACATTGTTTATGCCGGATACGGAATGAAGCCTTATTCGGCCTACATAATCTTGAAAATTCAATATATTGCAGTTATCTGGTAGGCCAGGTAAGCGTAGCGCATCAGGCAATCCTGTGTTTGTCATCAGTCTCAGCGCCTGTGCAATATGTGACATCGTGAGCCATGTCAGTAAGTGGTTAAATTCGCAGTGGTAGCATTCCTTCCGTGTTTTCTTACTAACCGGAGAAGTAATGGAACTGCTTTTATTGAGTAACTCGACGCTGCCGGGTAAAGCCTGGCTGGAACACGCGCTGCCGCTGATTGCTGAACAGTTGCAGGGTCGCCGTTCTGCGGTATTTATTCCTTTCGCTGGCGTAACGCAGACCTGGGATGATTACACAGCGAAAACTGCTGCGGTTCTCGCTTCGCTGGGTGTTTCTGTCACCGGTATTCATAGCGTTGTCGATCCCGTTGCCGCGATTGAAAATGCGGAAATTGTGATTGTCGGCGGCGGTAATACTTTCCAGTTGCTGAAACAGTGCCGCGAGCGTGGGCTGCTGGCACCAATTACTGACGTGGTGAAACGTGGCGCGCTGTATATTGGCTGGAGCGCAGGCGCTAACCTTGCTTGCCCAACCATTCGTACCACCAACGATATGCCGATTGTCGATCCGCAAGGTTTCGATGCGCTAAATCTGTTCCCGCTGCAAATCAACCCGCACTTCACCAACGCGCTGCCGGAAGGCCATAAAGGTGAAACCCGTGAGCAGCGTATTCGCGAACTGCTGGTCGTCGCGCCAGAACTGACGATTATTGGTCTGCCGGAAGGTAACTGGATCACAGTAAGTAAAGGTCACGCTACGCTGGGTGGCCCGAACACCACTTATGTGTTTAAGGCTGGTGAAGAAGCGGTGCCGCTGGAAGCGGGTCACCGTTTTTAAGTGAATTGCCGGATACATGATCCGGCATCTTGTTCATAGTGCCTGATGCGACGCTTTACGCGTCTTATCAGGCCTTCAGGGTCACGGTATTAATACTCGTCCCGTCCTTCATCTTCATCCGGCTGTTCCAGCACACTGTAAGCCACCGAACAAAACAGCGAGTTCAGACGCTGCATATCTCCCAGTAAGCCTAAATGTAGCGAACTGGTTTCAATACTCTGCACGTTTTGCTGGTGCAGGCGATCGACGTGGGCGTGGGAATAGCGGCGATTAAGAATGCGAAAACGATGTTTGCTGCGGCGCAAACGACGGGCGCTGGTAACATCGCCAGAGAAGAAAACCGACATTGCCAGTTTTAAATTACTGAGCAATTGCTCATAGAGCGCATCCAGTTCCTTCAAGCCATCAAGCGAAAATGCTCGCCTTGCTGCCAGCGATTTGTCGGCAATTTCACTCCCCATGCGCTCGACGATATCGGAGGCTTGTTCAAGGTTGAGCGACATTTCGATGATCTCCGCCCAGCGGCGCGACTCTTCTTCTGCCAGTTCCTCTTTTGGCATCCGCGCCAGATACAGCTTAATGGCGGTATAGAGAACGTTGATGTCATCAGCCAGCTTACGCAGCTCTTTCTCCTGCCGTGGCTCGCCGTGCATCACTTTATTCAACCCTTCCATCATCTGTTCCATGGCGTCGCCAATGCGCAGGGTTTCGCGGGCAGCGTTCGCCAGAGCAAGCGTGGGCGTATCCAGCGCGCTGACATCCAGATGTTTAGGCCGTAGCTGGGTATCCAGTTCCGGTTCATCGCGAATAATCGTTTTGCAAAACCGTGCCATCGGGTCAACGAATGGCAACATGACCAGGCAGCGTACAAGGTTGTAGAAGACGTGGAAATAGATCACCAATTCCGCTTTTGGCAATGGCAACTTCCCCATTGTCTCTGCCAGCAAATGAACAAACGGCAGGATAATCAGGCTACCCACCAGCTTAAACAGCAGGCTACCCAGCGCGACACGGCGGGCTGCGGCATTGGCGGCACTGTTGTTGAGCATCGCCAGCAGGCCGGAACCGAGGTTTGCACCAATCACCAGACAAAGCGCCACTGGGAAAGAGATAATGCCTGCGGCGGTCAGAGTCGCGGTCAGCAGTACCGCGGCAAGGCTGGAGTAGCTGATAATGGCGAACATCGCACCAATCAGCGCATCCAGCAAAATGTCGCCAGTCAGCGAGGCAAAGATCACCTGAACGCCGTTTGCCTGAGTGATCGGCGTTACGGCCTGCACAATCAACTCCAGCGCCAGTAAAATCAGCCCAAGACCAATACCGACGCGGCCCAGTTGCCCGGCGCGTGACTGTTTGCGTCCGAGGAAAAAAATCACGCCGATAAAAATAAGTAACGGTGACAGCCAGGATAAATCGAAGGTGAGAATACGCGCCATCAGCGCCGTCCCGACATCTGCACCCAGCACAATCACCAGCGCAGGCGCGAGAGCAACCAGATCCTGAGCGACGAACGAGGTCACCAGCATGGTGGTGGCATTACTGCTCTGCACCAGTGCGGTAACGCCGATCCCCGCGCAAAAGGCGAGCGGCTTTTTTTCGACGCTCCGGCTAAGGACAGTACGCAGACGCGCGCCGAAGACGCGCATTACGCCTGTTCGAACAATATGAGTCCCCCAGACCAGCAGGGCGACGGCAGAAAGCAGGTGAAGCAAAGTTAGCACGGAATCAGGTTCTCCTTTTTGTTATGCATTTTCCTGTTAAGATTTTTCTAATCACGTTGTTTTTATCCAGGCATTTCTCTTGTATGTACTTTCAGTATAAGAGATTTATACAAGAAAGCATTTAAAAAGGCATTTATATAAAAATCCACCTGTATCTGTTGCTATTTCTGTCACACTTTCCCCTGTCGTTTACACCAGATAATCGTTGTCACTTTTGTGACCTCTGAGAAGATAAACAACGAAATATTTAAGACCAGATTCTGTGAATGAAAATAATTAAGTAACAACGGTATTACGGAGATTGAGCAGCTTACGGTAGCAAAACGCATAACTTCCTGAATCGCCAAAAAAGAGAAACTAAATAATTTTTGTCTTAAAAAACATTGCGCAGAAAAGAATAAAGAGAGCAATAATACTATTTGTAGCGTAACAGTGGCGACTGCATAAGCGTAAAAACCGCCTTCAACACCGATATCCTTAAGTAAAGAAAGTGAATGAACGATATCGGAATAAAAAGGGATACGACCATTACCAAGCGAGTAGAACAGATATGTGGCTATCGCGATAACATCCATGACACCCCAAAAAAGAAGAATGTATTTTTTATATTGACGTTGCATAAAGTAAATCCTTTTTACGAAAACAAATATTACCAGGAATTATTATAATTGCGGGCGTTTTTGGATTAACACTCCACCCGTATTTTTTAAACCTCTGTCAGCTATACCTTCACTAAATAAGACATCGATACGCCCTTTACTTTTATCGTGATACAGAATACTGCATGAGATACACCTTATACCCTCTTTGGATTTACGAAAATCTAACCAATAACGACCATCATAAAATACCCACTCCACACCTGTTTTTATATTAATCATCCAATCATTATAACCTGTTGGTTTTTTTCCTAATAGTTCAGTAACTTCGGACTCTGAACATCCTTCGAAAGCGAAAAAATCTATTTCATCAATTTTTATCATGTTCAATAATCCATTATTTATGACATTAAAAACCGGGGCAAATACCCCGGTGTTATCACTTACTCGGCATCATACCCCAGATTCGGTGCCAACCAACGCTCGACTTCGGTAACGCTCATTCCTTTACGGCGGGCATAGTCTTCAACCTGATCGCGCTGAATTTGCGCCACCGCGTAATACTTGCTGTCTGGATGACTGAAGTACCAACCCGAAACCGATGCACCCGGCCACATGGCGAAGGATTCCGTGAGTTTCATACCGGTATGTTTTTCCACTTCCAGCAGCTCCCAGATTGTGGCTTTTTCCGTATGTTCCGGGCAGGCAGGGTAGCCCGGTGCCGGACGGATGCCCTGGTAGTTTTCGCGGATCAGCTCTTCGTTGCTGAGGTTCTCGTTCGGCGCATAGCCCCAGTAGACTTTACGCACACGCTCATGGAGATACTCCGCAAAGGCTTCCGCCAGACGGTCGGCAAGCGCTTTCACCATGATTTTGTTGTAATCATCATGCTGTGCTTCAAAGGCATCAGCCAGTGCGTCCTCTTCCAGCCCGCCAGTCACGGCAAATGCGCCGATGTAATCCGCTTTGCCGGAAACCTTCGGCGCAACGAAGTCAGCGAGACAGTAGTTAGCGAAGCCGGTTTTTTCGGTCTGTTGGCGTAGATGGTGGCTGACATTAATCACATGGGTACGCGTTTCGTCACGGTAGATTTCAATGTCATCGCCCACACGGTTTGCCGGGAACAGGCCCACCACACCACGCGGGTTCAGCATTTTTTCGGCGCTTAATTTATCCAGCATGTCGTTGGCGTCTTTAAACAGCCGCTGCGCCTCAACACCTACCACTTCATCTTCCAGAATGCGCGGATACTTCCCGGCCAGCGACCAGGTCATAAAGAACGGCGTCCAGTCGATGTAATTACGCAGCGTTTCGATGCTGGCTTCGACTTCCTGCACACCGAGACGGTGCGCCACCGGCGGCGTGTAAGCCTGCCAGTCAAAAGCGAAGTCGTTATCACGCGCCGCTTCCAGCGTGACCGGTGGTGTGCGTGGTTTCTTTCGTCCGTGCTGAATACGCACGGTTTCGTACTCCTTGCGGGTACGAGCAACGAAATCATCGCGCT
Organism: Escherichia sp. E.sYA108; assembly: GCF_011754335.1. Lineage (NCBI taxonomy): Bacteria > Pseudomonadati > Pseudomonadota > Gammaproteobacteria > Enterobacterales > Enterobacteriaceae > Escherichia > Escherichia sp. E.sYA108. Next base: position 4,762,376 of record NZ_JAAQVZ010000001.1, read on the forward strand.
GAGTGTCGGAAAGCAGCGCCGCCACCACACCAACGGTGCGCGATGCGTTCTGCACATACACCGTCGGGCCGCTGTAGTTCTGCTCGATTTTCACCGCCGTGTGCGCTTTTGAGGTGGTCGCGCCGCCAATCAATAGCGGAATGGTGAAGCCCTGACGCTCCATCTCTTTCGCCACGTTAACCATCTCGTCCAGCGACGGCGTGATCAGCCCCGAAAGGCCAATCAAATCAGCATTCACTTCTTTAGCGGTACGGAGAATTTTTTCCGCAGGCACCATCACGCCGAGATCGACAATTTCGTAGTTGTTACATTGCAGCACCACGCCAACGATATTTTTACCGATGTCGTGGACATCACCCTTCACTGTGGCGATCACCATCTTGCCGTTGGTTTTACCCTGCTCTTTGCTGGCTTCAATGAACGGCTCGAGATACGCCACCGCCTGCTTCATTACGCGCGCCGATTTCACCACCTGCGGCAGGAACATTTTGCCCTCGCCAAACAGGTCGCCGACCACGTTCATGCCGTCCATCAACGGGCCTTCAATCACTTCAATCGGACGCGTAGCCTGCTGGCGGGCTTCTTCGGTATCCTGCTCGATAAACTCGGTAATGCCTTTGACCAGCGAGTATTCCAGACGTTTATTCACTTCCCACGAGCGCCACTCCGCCTGCTGGGTGTTAGCGGTGTCGTCGGTTTTGCTGCCGCGATATTTCTCGGCAAGCTCCAGTAAACGCTCGGTGCCATCGTCGCGACGGTTGAGGATCACATCCTCCACCGCGTCGCGTAGTTCGGTAGGCAGGTCGTCGTAAATCGCCAGTTGCCCGGCGTTGACGATCCCCATATCCATGCCATTGCGAATAGCGTAGTAGAGGAACACCGCGTGAATGGCTTCGCGCACCGGATCGTTGCCACGAAACGAGAACGACACGTTAGAAACGCCGCCGGAAATCAGTGCGTGCGGCAGTTCACGTTTGATGTCTTCACACGCGCCGATAAAGTCCTGTGCGTAATTGTTGTGCTCTTCAATGCCAGTTGCGACCGCGAAGATGTTCGGGTCGAAGATGATATCTTCAGCCGGGAAGCCAACCTCTTCGGTGAGGATTTTGTACGCCCGACGGCAAATCTCGATTTTCCGTGCGCGGGTATCGGCCTGGCCCTGTTCGTCAAAAGCCATTACCACGACTGCCGCACCGTAGCGACGCAACAGTTTCGCGTGATGGATAAAGGCGTCGACACCCTCTTTCATCGAGATAGAGTTAACAATGCCTTTGCCCTGGATACACTTCAGACCTTTTTCAATAACGTCCCATTTTGAGGAGTCGATCATTATCGGCACGCGAGCGATATCCGGTTCACCGGCAATCAGATTGAGAAAACGCACCATCGCCGCTTCGGCATCGAGCATCCCTTCATCCATGTTGATATCGATAATCTGCGCACCGTTTTCCACCTGCTGACGCGCCACATCCAGCGCCTCGCTGTATTTCTCTTCTTTGATCAGGCGCTTGAACTTAGCGGAACCGGTGACGTTGGTGCGTTCACCCACGTTCACAAACAGGCTATCTTCGCCAATGTTCAGCGGCTCCAGGCCGGACAAGCGGCAGGCTACGGGAATTTCCGGTAGTTTGCGCGGCGCTAATCCTTCTACTGCACGACTCATCGCTGCAATATGTTGTGGCGTGGTGCCGCAGCAGCCGCCGACGATATTGAGAAAGCCTGCTTCTGCCCATTCACGTATCTGTTTTGCCATCGTGTCGGCGTCGAGATCGTATTCACCAAAGGCGTTGGGCAGCCCGGCGTTCGGGTGGGCGGTGACGTAGCATTCCGCAATACGCGACAGTTCCTGTACGTACTGGCGCAGTTCGTCTGGCCCCAGCGCACAGTTCAGGCCAAAGGTCAGCGCTTCGGCGTGGCGCAGGGAGTTGTAAAACGCTTCAGTGGTCTGCCCGGAGAGCGTGCGCCCGGAGGCGTCGGTGATGGTGCCGGAGATCATAATCGGCAGTTCAACGCCCAGCGCTTCAAACTCCGTTTTCACCGCAAAGACCGCCGCTTTGGCGTTAAGGGTGTCGAAAACGGTTTCAATCAGGATCAGGTCCGCGCCACCTTCCACCAGCGCTTTGGTGGATTCTCGATAAGCCGCCACCAGCTGGTCAAAAGTGATGTTGCGGAATGCCGGATCGTTGACGTCCGGAGAAATAGACGCCGTGCGGTTGGTCGGGCCGAGAACACCGGCAACGTAGCGCGGTTTCTCCGGCGTGCGGGCAGTCCACTCGTCAGCACAGGCGCGCGCCAGTTTCGCCGCCGCAAAGTTGATTTCCGCCGACAGGGATTCCATTTGGTAATCCGCCATCGCAATAGTCGTGGAGTTGAAGGTGTTGGTTTCGATGATATCCGCGCCCGCTTCAAAGTAGGCGTTGTGGATAGCGGCGATCACTTCCGGTTTGCTGAGCACCAGCAGGTCGTTGTTGCCTTTGAGATCGCATGGCCAGTCGGCAAAGCGTTCACCACGAAAATCGGCTTCGTTCAGTCGATAGCTCTGGATCATGGTGCCCATACCGCCGTCCAGCACCAGAATACGTTCATTTAACTGCGCACGCAGTTGTTCCACTTTGCTGCTCACACTTGCTCCCGACACGCTTAACCCAGATTTAATAAAAATTCAACAAACCATACTGGCATAAACGCATCTGTGGTAAAAGCGACCACCACGCAACATGAGATTTGTTCAACATTAACTCATCGGATCTGTTCAGCAACTATTGCATTCGCTGATAATAAAAATGAAAATGATTTCCACGATACAGAAAAAGGAGACTGTCATGGTCGCACCCATTCCCGCAAAACGCGGCAGAAAACCCGCCGTTGCCACCGCACCAGCGACTGGACAGGTTCAGTCTTTAACGCGTGGCCTGAAATTACTGGAGTGGATTGCCGAATCCAATGGCAGTGTGGCACTCACGGAACTGGCACAGCAAGCCGGGTTACCCAATTCCACGACCCACCGCCTGCTAACCACGATGCAGCAACAGGGCTTTGTCCGTCAGGTCGGCGAACTGGGTCACTGGGCAATCGGCGCACACGCCTTTATGGTCGGTAGCAGCTTTCTCCAGAGCCGTAATTTGTTAGCGATTGTTCACCCTATCCTGCGCAATCTAATGGAAGAGTCTGGCGAAACGGTCAATATGGCGGTGCTTGATCAAAGCAATCACGAAGCGATTATTATCGACCAGGTACAGTGTACTCACCTGATGCGTATGTCCGCGCCTATCGGCGGTAAATTGCCGATGCACGCTTCCGGTGCGGGTAAAGCCTTTCTGGCCCAACTGAGCGAAGAACAGGTGACGAAGCTGCTGCACCGCAAAGGGTTACATGCCTATACCCACGCGACGCTGGTGTCTCCTGTGCATTTAAAAGAAGATCTCGCCCAAACGCGCAAACGGGGTTATTCATTTGACGATGAGGAACATGCGCTGGGGCTGCGTTGCCTTGCAGCGTGTATTTTCGATGAGCACCGCGAACCGTTTGCCGCAATTTCAATTTCCGGACCGATTTCACGTATTACCGATGACCGCGTGACCGAGTTTGGCGCGATGGTGATTAAAGCGGCGAAGGAAGTGACGCTGGCGTACGGTGGAATACGCTGACTTTTTCGCCTCTGATTTATACGAATCGGACGCTAAACCGCTGCCTGCGCCGATACGCATAAACATCTTCCACATGCCCTTCACGTATGCGGTTTTGTAGTGCGCGCCAGTAATCAGCGCGGAACAAGTCGGCGTGCATCTCTTCAAATAGCGGACCAATACGCGGGTCGGCACATAACCAGTGACGGAACTCTTCCGGGAAAACATCGCCCGGCGAGACGCTGTACCACGGTTCGCTGGCAAGTTCGTCTTCCGGGTAGCGCGGCAGCGGGATGTCGCGGAAATTCACTTCCGTCATGTAGCAAATTTCGTCGTAATCATAAAACACCACGCGCCCGTGACGGGTGACGCCAAAGTTTTTAAATAACATATCCCCAGGGAAGATGTTGGCAGCGGCAAGCTGGCGAATGGCGTTGCCGTACTCTTCAATGGCATCACGCAATTGCTGCCCCTCAACTTGCTCAAGCCAGATATTAAGCGGCACCATCCGTCGTTCGATATAGAGATGGCGAATCACAATTTGTTCGCCGAGATCGGTGATTTTTTCCGCTGCTTCCTGGAGCAGTAATTCCATTAATGCCGGGGAAATATGCCGCTTCTCCAGCACAAAGTTTTCAAACTCCTGGGTGTCCGCCATTCGGCCCACGCGATCATGCTCTTTCACCAGTTGGTAGCAGGCACGAACGTGAGCGGCAGACATCTCTTTCTGCGGCGCGAACCTGTCTTTGATGACTTTGAATACTCGATCAAAACCCGGCAACGTAAACACCAACATCACCATTCCACGAATACCCGGCGCTTCAATGAACTGCTCATTACAGCCCTGTAGATAAACGAGATATTCGCGGTAGCTTTCGGTTTTGGCGTGCTTCTGGCAGCCGATAGCCATATACAATTCAGCGGTGGTTTTACCTGGCAGAATTTCCCGTAGCCACTCGACCAGCGCTGCGGGCAGCGGTGCATAAACCATAAAATAAGAACGCGCAAAGCCAAAAACAATGCTCGCTTCGGCGGTCGTCGTCAGGCAGGTATCAATAAATAACTCGCCGTCGTCCGTCTGGTGGATCGGCAATAAAAATGGCAACGTGCCGGAAGGCGTGATCAGTTTGCCCACCAGCCAGGCTGCCTTATTGCGGTAAAACAGTTCGTTCGCCACCTGTAAATGACTTTCCGCGAGGTTGTCTGTCCCCAGCGTTTCCGTCAGATGGCGAACGATGTAATGAATGTCACGGCTTTTATTCTGCCAACGCAGACGCAGCGGCAGATCGCTGATAACGCGCATCAGCAGAGATTCCCAGCCGTGATCGGGGTGAAAGTCTTTCGCCAGTGGGCGTGGAATGGTACGAAAGCGGCGCTCTGGCTGGGAGCTAAAGATAAAAAGCCGCTCGGGAGTAAGCGAGCGGTGGTCAAATAACCGACAGTACACGGAGTTGAAAAAGCTCTCCGCAATCTCGAAGCGCGGGTAATCTGGCAACAGCCGGGTGTAATGCTCTTTAACGCGCAGTAAAAATGCCGCGTCCGTGCTTTGGCCATTAGTAATGCAGCGCAGTTGCTCCACGACCAGACCCACGTGATGATCGTAAAGATGAATACGGTTTTTCATCGCCTGCTGGACAGCATGCCAGTCGGCTTGCTCGAAACGCTGCTGCGCCCCGGAAGTCACTTCGAGGAATCGACCATACTGAGCGTCGAAACCTTGCAAAATGGTTTGTGCAATCAGTAATTCCAGGCCACGCGGCATTTGTTGCCCTCGTCGGGAGCAGAGAATTGCCGGATAAGACGCGTAAGCGTCACATCAGGCGCTGATTGCCGGATGCGGCGTGAACGCCTTATCCGGCCTACGTTCGGCAACGGCTGTAGGCATGATAAGACGCGCAAGCGTCGCATCAGGCGCTGATTGCCGGATGCGGCGTGAACGCCTTATCCGGCCTACAGTCAGCAACGTTTATCGGTTGCTTAGAACTGCGATTCTTCGGTGGAGCCGGTCAGCGCGGTAACTGAAGACGTGCCACCTTGAATAATGGTCGTCACTTTATCGAAGTAACCTGTACCCACTTCCTGTTGGTGAGATACGAAGGTATAGCCATCTTTCGCGGCGGCAAATTCCGGCTGCTGCACTTTCTCAACATAGTGCTTCATACCCTCGCCCTGGGCATAGGCGTTTGCCAGGTCAAACATGTTGAACCACATGCTGTGGATACCTGCCAGGGTGATGAACTGGAACTTGTAGCCCATATCCGACAGCTGCTGCTGGAAGCTGGCAATAGTTTTGTCGTCGAGGTTTTTCTGCCAGTTGAACGACGGCGAGCAGTTATAAGCCAGCAGTTTGCCCGGATATTTCGCGTGGATGGCTTGTGCAAAGCGACGCGCCAGTTCTAGGTCCGGCGTGGAGGTTTCACACCATACCAGGTCAGCATATGGCGCATACGCCAGGCCACGGCTGATCGCTTGCTCAATACCCGCATGAGTACGGAAGAAGCCTTCACTGGTACGCTCGCCAGTAATAAATTCGCTGTCATATGGGTCGCAATCGGAGGTAATCAGATCCGCCGCATCGGCATCGGTACGAGCAACCAGCAGGGTTGGAACGCCCGTCACATCAGCTGCCAGACGCGCCGCGACCAGTTTCTGAATAGCTTCCTGAGTTGGCACCAAAACTTTGCCGCCCATGTGACCACATTTCTTCACTGATGCCAGCTGATCTTCGAAGTGAACTGCCGCTGCACCGGCTTCAATCATCGCTTTCATCAGTTCAAAGGCATTCAGTACACCGCCAAAACCGGCCTCCGCATCGGCGACGATCGGCAGGAAGTAATCGACATAGCGCGGATCGCCCGGCTCAATGCCCGCGGACCATTGGATCTGATCCGCACGGCGGAAAGTATTGTTGATCCGCTCCACCACCGCTGGCACCGAGTTTGCCGGATAGAGCGACTGATCCGGATACATGCTGGCCGCCAGGTTAGCGTCCGCCGCTACCTGCCATCCCGACAGATAGACTGCTTCAATACCCGCTTTCGCCTGTTGCAGCGCCTGACCGCCAGTCAGTGCACCGAGGCTGTTGATGTAGCCTTTTTTCGACTCGCCGTGCAGCAGACGCCACATTTTCGCCGCACCCAGTTGCGCCAGGGTGCATTCCGGATTGACTGAACCGCGTAATTTCACCACATCTTCCGCGCTGTACGGGCGAGTAATGCCTTCCCAACGCGGTTGAGTCCACTCTTTCTGTAATTCTTCAATTTGTTGTGTACGGGTTTTCATGTGCAGATGCTCCATAGTTATGTGGTGGTTTACGCTAACAGGCGGTAGCCTGGCAGGGTCAGGAAATCAATTAACTCATCGGAAGTGGTGATCTGTTCCATCAAGCGTGCGGCATCGTCAAAACGCCCATGGGAGAAACGTTCTTCGCCCAGTTCGCTGGCAATGACTTTCATCTCTTCGCCCAGCATCTGGCGGAACAAGGCTTTAGTCACCGGTTTGCCATTGCTCAACGTTTTTTGATGATGGATCCACTGCCAGATTGAGGTACGGGAAATTTCAGCCGTCGCCGCATCTTCCATCAGGCCATAAATCGGCACACAGCCATTGCCAGAGATCCACGCTTCGATGTACTGCACAGCCACGCGAATGTTGGCGCGCATACCTTCTTCGGTGCGTTCACCAGCACAAGGTGCCAGCAGCTGATCGGCAGTAATCGGCGCGTCTTGTTCGCGCATCACCTCAAGCTGGTTTTTGCGGGAGCCGAGAATATCGTTGAATACCGCCATTGCCGTATCAGCAAGGCCCGGGTGAGCGATCCATGTGCCATCGTGACCGTTATTGGCTTCCAGCGATTTATCCGCTTTTACTTTGTCGAGCACCTGGTTATTGCGCTCTTCATCTTTGCTCGGAATAAACGCCGCCATGCCGCCCATCGCAAAAGCACCGCGTTTATGGCAGGTTTTAATCAACAGGCGTGAGTAAGCATTCAGGAAGGGTTTATCCATCGTCACTGCCTGTCTGTCTGGCAGGACGCGATCGGGATAGTTTTTCAATGTTTTGATATAACTGAAGATGTAATCCCAACGACCGCAGTTCAGACCAACAATATGGTCACGCAGCGCGTGAAGGATTTCATCCATCTGGAACACGGCGGGCAGCGTTTCAATCAGCAACGTCGCCTTGATGGTGCCGCGCGGCAGATTAAAGCGATCTTCTGCATAGCTGAAGACTTCGCTCCACCAGGCCGCTTCCTGCCAGGACTGGGTTTTCGGCAGATAGAAATAGGGACCGCTGCCCTTTGCCAACAGTGCCTGATAGTTGTGGAAGAAATAGAGCGCAAAATCAAACAGGCTACCGGGGATTGTCTCACCACGCCAGGTGACATGTTTTTCCGGCAAGTGCAGACCGCGTACCCGACAAATCAAAACCGCTGGATTGGGCTTGAGCTGATAAATTTTGCCTGCTTCATTGCTATAGCTGATGGTGCCGTTAACCGCATCGCGCAGGTTAATTTGCCCATCGATCACTTTGTTCCAGTCTGGTGCCAGTGAATCTTCGAAATCGGCCATAAAGACTTTCACATTGGCGTTGAGCGCGTTGATCACCATCTTGCGCTCTACAGGTCCGGTAATCTCTACGCGACGATCTTCTAAGTCCGAAGGAATCCCGCGAATTTTCCAGTCAGCATAACGAATGGAAGCTGTTTCCGAAATAAAATCAGGCAACATTCCGTTATCGATATCCTGCTGCTGCTGAATACGCGCTGCCAGAAGTTTATTGCGTTGTGGCGTAAAATGCGTCACCAGCTCAGTCAGAAATTCTACCGCTTCGGCAGTAAGAATTTGCTTCTCCTGCTCGCCATACGGCCTTGTAAAAGCCAGTTCATCGATTGTTGTTGCCTGTTCAGTCATCGTGCAGCTCCTCGTCATGGATCCGAAAACTTCCCCACTGTGAACGAAGGATCGTTGTGCGCTTTTCGTTCAGCACAACTAAGACTACTCATTTAAAATGCAAAATCAAAAACAATTTCCATTTTAATTAAAAATACATGTTAACTTATTGATAACAATATAAATAAAATTTATTCACTTACTGAGGTGTGTTTCGGAAATAAAAAAGGCACCCGAAGGTGCCTGAGGTAAGGTGCTGAATCGCTTAACGATCGACTATCACAGAAGATTAATCCAGCGTTGGATTCATGTGCCGTAGATCATATGGCGTGATCTGGTAGACGTAATAGTTGAGCCAGTTGGTAAACAGCAAATTACCGTGACTACGCCAGCTCGCTCGCGGTGTATTTTGCGGATCATTGTGCGGGAAATAGTTATACGGTACATCCGGGTCTAGCCCGGCTTCCACATCGCGGAAATATTCCTGCGCCAGCGTTTGCGCATCATATTCGGGATGGCCCGTCACAAAGGCAATGCGCTTATCTTTGCTGGCAAACAGATATGCATCCCCTTCTTCCGTCTCTGCCAGAATTTCCAGATCGGTATAATCACGAATCAACGCTGCCGGAAAGTCAGCATAGCGCGAATGCGGTGCCAGGAATGAATCATCAAAGCCACGCGTCAGAAGCGCATGAGGATGGAGAATATGATGCTCGTAAACGCCAGAGAGTTTGTCGGTGCGGGTTTGCTTAGGAATACCATAGAGGATATTGAGCGCGGCCTGTACAGCCCAGCAGACAAACAGCGTCGAGGTGACGTGATCTTTCGACCACTCCAGCACCTGTTTGATCTGCGGCCAGTAAGCGACATCATTAAACTCCACCAGGCCCAGTGGCGCGCCGGTAACTATCAGACCGTCAAAGTTTTGTTCCTGAATATCTTCAAAGTTACAGTAGAAGTTATTCAGATGCTCTGCGGGCGTGTTGCGCGATTCACGGGAATCGATGCGCAAAAGCTGAATATCGACCTGCAAAGGTGAGTTTGAAAGCAGGCGCAGAAACTGATTTTCAGTTTCGATCTTCTTCGGCATCAGGTTAAGGATAAGCACCTTTAGCGGACGAATTTCCTGACCAGACGCGCGAGAAGTTGTCATCACAAAGACGTTTTCTTCACGCAAGAAATTGACGGCGGGTAGCTCGTCCGGCACACGAATCGGCATAACCTGATTACCTCACTATATACGCTTATACGTTTAGACATCCAGATAGCTGAAGATAACCAGAAAATTTACCAATGTCGAGCCTGCATGTTGAAGGTGAGAAAGTTTCAAGGAAAAGGCTACGTTAGAATATAAGAATGACGAAAAGGAGAGAAAATGGTTATTAGTATTCGCCGCTCACGGCATGAGGAGGGGGAGGAACTCGTTGCGATTTGGTGTCGTTCTGTCGATGCCACTCACGATTTTTTATCAGCAGAGTATCGGGCCGAGCTGGAAGAGCTGGTGCATTCCTTTCTGCCGGAAGCACCGTTGTGGGTCGCGGTTAATGAGCGGGATCAGCCGGTTGGGTTTATGTTGTTAAGTGGGCAGCATATGGATGCGCTGTTTATCGATCCTGATGTGCGCGGCTGCGGCGTGGGCCGGATGCTGGTGAAGCATGCGCTCTCAATGGCCCCGGAACTGACAACCAATGTTAATGAGCAAAATGAGCAGGCGGTTGGGTTCTATAAGAAGGTGGGCTTTAAGGTTACGGAACGCTCTGAGGTGGACGATTTGGGGAAACCGTATCCGTTGCTGAATCTGGCATATGTGGGGGTGTAGGCGGTTTTTTTCTCATCCCGGTGGGCTGAACTTTAGGTTTCGTACCCACCAATGGTGACATGATTATTTCTGCTTAAACATTGCCAGGACCGCACTATCACTGAGTACCACTGATTGCGCATGGATGTGGAACTGGCGATATTTCATTAACGTTGCCCCTGCGACCACTTCATGAAGAATGCGTTCCTCAACCTGTGACAAACCGCCCTCATTCATTTCCAGCGCGCTCACAACAATATCCATACGTTTTGCTGGCAAAAAAGAATGCCAGGTTGAACGTGGGTGGAGTTGCAGAACAAGATCTTGCAGAACTTTTTCTGCAACAAAGAAATTGGCGATTAACAGGCGCTGGTTACTGAAGGCAGCATCTCCTGACACTTCACGTTTGCTTTCAAGATCGCGAACAGTAATTTGATTACGACGAATTTGGATATACAGAACTGACATGAGATTCCCTTCATCATGCAAATAATTGATATGCAAAAAACCCCGGCCTTATTGACCGGGGTTTTTCTAATTTGATGCCTGGCAGTTCCCTACTCTCGCATGGGGAGACCCCACACTACCATCGGCGCTACGGCGTTTCACTTCTGAGTTCGGCATGGGGTCAGGTGGGACCACCGCGCTAAGGCCGCCAGGCAAATTCTGTTTCATTAACCCGCTTGTCGCCGGTTAATCTAATCTGTATCAGGCTGAAAATCTTCTCTCATCCGCCAAAACATCTTCGGCGTTGTAAGGTTAAGCCTCACGGTTCATTAGTACCGGTTAGCTCAACGCATCGCTGCGCTTACACACCCGGCCTATCAACGTCGTCGTCTTCAACGTTCCTTCAGGACCCTCAAGGAGTCAGGGAGAACTCATCTCGGGGCAAGTTTCGTGCTTAGATGCTTTCAGCACTTATCTCTTCCGCATTTAGCTACCGGGCAGTGCCATTGGCATGACAACCCGAACACCAGTGATGCGTCCACTCCGGTCCTCTCGTACTAGGAGCAGCCCCCCTCAGTTCTCCAGCGCCCACGGCAGATAGGGACCGAACTGTCTCACGACGTTCTAAACCCAGCTCGCGTACCACTTTAAATGGCGAACAGCCATACCCTTGGGACCTACTTCAGCCCCAGGATGTGATGAGCCGACATCGAGGTGCCAAACACCGCCGTCGATATGAACTCTTGGGCGGTATCAGCCTGTTATCCCCGGAGTACCTTTTATCCGTTGAGCGATGGCCCTTCCATTCAGAACCACCGGATCACTATGACCTGCTTTCGCACCTGCTCGCGCCGTCACGCTCGCAGTCAAGCTGGCTTATGCCATTGCACTAACCTCCTGATGTCCGACCAGGATTAGCCAACCTTCGTGCTCCTCCGTTACTCTTTAGGAGGAGACCGCCCCAGTCAAACTACCCACCAGACACTGTCCGCAACCCGGATTACGGGCCAACGTTAGAACATCAAACATTAAAGGGTGGTATTTCAAGGTCGGCTCCATGCAGACTGGCGTCCACACTTCAAAGCCTCCCACCTATCCTACACATCAAGGCTCAATGTTCAGTGTCAAGCTATAGTAAAGGTTCACGGGGTCTTTCCGTCTTGCCGCGGGTACACTGCATCTTCACAGCGAGTTCAATTTCACTGAGTCTCGGGTGGAGACAGCCTGGCCATCATTACGCCATTCGTGCAGGTCGGAACTTACCCGACAAGGAATTTCGCTACCTTAGGACCGTTATAGTTACGGCCGCCGTTTACCGGGGCTTCGATCAAGAGCTTCGCGTTACCGCTAACCCCATCAATTAACCTTCCGGCACCGGGCAGGCGTCACACCGTATACGTCCACTTTCGTGTTTGCACAGTGCTGTGTTTTTAATAAACAGTTGCAGCCAGCTGGTATCTTCGACTGATTTCAGCTCCACGAGCAAGTCGCTTCACCTACATATCAGCGTGCCTTCTCCCGAAGTTACGGCACCATTTTGCCTAGTTCCTTCACCCGAGTTCTCTCAAGCGCCTTGGTATTCTCTACCTGACCACCTGTGTCGGTTTTGGGTACGATTTGATGTTACCTGATGCTTAGAGGCTTTTCCTGGAAGCAGGGCATTTGTCGCTTCAGCACCGTAGTGCCTCGTCATCACGCCTCAGCCTTGGTTTTCCGGATTTGCCTGGAAAACCAGCCTACACGCTTAAACCGGGACAACCGTCGCCCGGCCAACATAGCCTTCTCCGTCCCCCCTTCGCAGTAACACCAAGTACAGGAATATTAACCTGTTTCCCATCGACTACGCCTTTCGGCCTCGCCTTAGGGGTCGACTCACCCTGCCCCGATTAACGTTGGACAGGAACCCTTGGTCTTCCGGCGAGCGGGCTTTTCACCCGCTTTATCGTTACTTATGTCAGCATTCGCACTTCTGATACCTCCAGCAACCCTCACAGGCCACCTTCACAGGCTTACAGAACGCTCCCCTACCCAACAACACATAGTGTCGCTGCCGCAGCTTCGGTGCATGGTTTAGCCCCGTTACATCTTCCGCGCAGGCCGACTCGACCAGTGAGCTATTACGCTTTCTTTAAATGATGGCTGCTTCTAAGCCAACATCCTGGCTGTCTGGGCCTTCCCACATCGTTTCCCACTTAACCATGACTTTGGGACCTTAGCTGGCGGTCTGGGTTGTTTCCCTCTTCACGACGGACGTTAGCACCCGCCGTGTGTCTCCCGTGATAACATTCTCCGGTATTCGCAGTTTGCATCGGGTTGGTAAGTCGGGATGACCCCCTTGCCGAAACAGTGCTCTACCCCCGGAGATGAATTCACGAGGCGCTACCTAAATAGCTTTCGGGGAGAACCAGCTATCTCCCGGTTTGATTGGCCTTTCACCCCCAGCCACAAGTCATCCGCTAATTTTTCAACATTAGTCGGTTCGGTCCTCCAGTTAGTGTTACCCAACCTTCAACCTGCCCATGGCTAGATCACCGGGTTTCGGGTCTATACCCTGCAACTTAACGCCCAGTTAAGACTCGGTTTCCCTTCGGCTCCCCTATTCGGTTAACCTTGCTACAGAATATAAGTCGCTGACCCATTATACAAAAGGTACGCAGTCACCCCATTAAGAGGCTCCCACTGCTTGTACGTACACGGTTTCAGGTTCTTTTTCACTCCCCTCGCCGGGGTTCTTTTCGCCTTTCCCTCACGGTACTGGTTCACTATCGGTCAGTCAGGAGTATTTAGCCTTGGAGGATGGTCCCCCCATATTCAGACAGGATACCACGTGTCCCGCCCTACTCATCGAGCTCACAATATGTGCATTTTTGTGTACGGGGCTGTCACCCTGTATCGCACGCCTTTCCAGACGCTTCCACTAACACACACACTGATTCAGGCTCTGGGCTCCTCCCCGTTCGCTCGCCGCTACTGGGGGAATCTCGGTTGATTTCTTTTCCTCGGGGTACTTAGATGTTTCAGTTCCCCCGGTTCGCCTCATTAACCTATGGATTCAGTTAATGATAGTGTGTCGAAACACACTGGGTTTCCCCATTCGGAAATCGCCGGTTATAACGGTTCATATCACCTCACCGACGCTTATCGCAGATTAGCACGTCCTTCATCGCCTCTGACTGCCAGGGCATCCACCGTGTACGCTTAGTCGCTTAACCTCACAACCCGAAGATGTTTCTTGCGATTCATCATCGTGTTGCGAAAATTTGAGAGACTCACGAACAACTCTCGTTGTTCAGTGTTTCAATTTTCAGCTTGATCCAGATTTTTAAAGAGCAAATATCTCAAACATCACCCGAAGATGAGTTTTGAGATATTAAGGCAGGTGACTTTCACTCACAAACCAGCAAGTGGCGTCCCCTAGGGGATTCGAACCCCTGTTACCGCCGTGAAAGGGCGGTGTCCTGGGCCTCTAGACGAAGGGGACGTGTCAGTCTGCTTCGCAAGACGCCTTGCTTTTCACTTTCTATCAGACAATCTGTGTGAGCACTGCAAAGTACGCTTCTTTAAGGTAAGGAGGTGATCCAACCGCAGGTTCCCCTACGGTTACCTTGTTACGACTTCACCCCAGTCATGAATCACAAAGTGGTAAGCGCCCTCCCGAAGGTTAAGCTACCTACTTCTTTTGCAACCCACTCCCATGGTGTGACGGGCGGTGTGTACAAGGCCCGGGAACGTATTCACCGTGGCATTCTGATCCACGATTACTAGCGATTCCGACTTCATGGAGTCGAGTTGCAGACTCCAATCCGGACTACGACGCACTTTATGAGGTCCGCTTGCTCTCGCGAGGTCGCTTCTCTTTGTATGCGCCATTGTAGCACGTGTGTAGCCCTGGTCGTAAGGGCCATGATGACTTGACGTCATCCCCACCTTCCTCCAGTTTATCACTGGCAGTCTCCTTTGAGTTCCCGGCCGGACCGCTGGCAACAAAGGATAAGGGTTGCGCTCGTTGCGGGACTTAACCCAACATTTCACAACACGAGCTGACGACAGCCATGCAGCACCTGTCTCACGGTTCCCGAAGGCACATTCTCATCTCTGAAAACTTCCGTGGATGTCAAGACCAGGTAAGGTTCTTCGCGTTGCATCGAATTAAACCACATGCTCCACCGCTTGTGCGGGCCCCCGTCAATTCATTTGAGTTTTAACCTTGCGGCCGTACTCCCCAGGCGGTCGACTTAACGCGTTAGCTCCGGAAGCCACGCCTCAAGGGCACAACCTCCAAGTCGACATCGTTTACGGCGTGGACTACCAGGGTATCTAATCCTGTTTGCTCCCCACGCTTTCGCACCTGAGCGTCAGTCTTCGTCCAGGGGGCCGCCTTCGCCACCGGTATTCCTCCAGATCTCTACGCATTTCACCGCTACACCTGGAATTCTACCCCCCTCTACGAGACTCAAGCTTGCCAGTATCAGATGCAGTTCCCAGGTTGAGCCCGGGGATTTCACATCTGACTTAACAAACCGCCTGCGTGCGCTTTACGCCCAGTAATTCCGATTAACGCTTGCACCCTCCGTATTACCGCGGCTGCTGGCACGGAGTTAGCCGGTGCTTCTTCTGCGGGTAACGTCAATGAGCAAAGGTATTAACTTTACTCCCTTCCTCCCCGCTGAAAGTACTTTACAACCCGAAGGCCTTCTTCATACACGCGGCATGGCTGCATCAGGCTTGCGCCCATTGTGCAATATTCCCCACTGCTGCCTCCCGTAGGAGTCTGGACCGTGTCTCAGTTCCAGTGTGGCTGGTCATCCTCTCAGACCAGCTAGGGATCGTCGCCTAGGTGAGCCTTTACCCCACCTACTAGCTAATCCCATCTGGGCACATCCGATGGCAAGAGGCCCGAAGGTCCCCCTCTTTGGTCTTGCGACGTTATGCGGTATTAGCTACCGTTTCCAGTAGTTATCCCCCTCCATCAGGCAGTTTCCCAGACATTACTCACCCGTCCGCCACTCGTCAGCAAAGCAGCAAGCTGCTTCCTGTTACCGTTCGACTTGCATGTGTTAGGCCTGCCGCCAGCGTTCAATCTGAGCCATGATCAAACTCTTCAATTTAAAAGTTTGATGCTCAAAGAATTAAACTTCGTAATGAATTACGTGTTCACTCCTGAGACTTGGTATTCATTTTTCGTCTTGCGACGTCAAGAATCCGTATCTTCGAGTGCCCACACAGATTGTCTGATAAATTGTTAAAGAGCAGTTGCGACGCGGCTTTCAGCTCACTGTCGCGAGGTGGCGTATATTACGCTTTCCTCTTTCAGAGTCAACCCTGAATTTCAGGATTTTTCTCTTCAACCGAACCGGCTGTTTGTGTGAAGTGATTCACATCCGCCGTGTCGATGGAGGCGCATTATAGGGAGTTCTCCGCAGGCCGCAATAGAAAAATTGCATAAAAATGACTGACTGCTGCATTCCCCAGCAAAACCCCGCTTTATACCTTTTTACGCACAGAGTTATCCACAATCATCAATGTAATTTCTGTATTTTTCCCACGGTAGCCACTGTCAAAATTGTGATCACCATTGAAAGAGAAAAATTCGCGAGCGTTGCGCAAACGTTTTCGTTACAATGCGGGCGAAAAATAAGGATGCCCCGTTAGGGGCGTTAGCTGAGTTTTTCGCGAAAAATTCAGCTAACGCTCTCTGTAATAGTCAAATCCAGGGGATTTACCATGCAACAACGTCGTCCAGTCCGCCGCGCTCTGCTCAGTGTTTCTGACAAAGCCGGTATCGTCGAATTCGCCCAGGCACTTTCCGCACGCGGTGTGGAGCTGCTGTCTACAGGGGGCACAGCCCGTCTGTTAGCAGAAAAAGGTCTGCCGGTAACCGAAGTTTCCGATTACACCGGTTTCCCGGAGATGATGGATGGACGCGTGAAGACCCTGCATCCGAAAGTACATGGTGGCATTCTGGGCCGTCGCGGCCTGGACGATGCCATTATGGAAGAACATCAGATCCTGCCTATCGATATGGTGGTTGTTAACCTGTATCCGTTCGCCCAGACCGTTGCTCGTGAAGGCTGCTCGCTGGAAGATGCGGTAGAGAACATCGATATCGGCGGCCCAACGATGGTGCGCTCCGCCGCCAAGAACCATAAAGATGTCGCAATCGTGGTGAAGAGCAGCGACTACGACGCCATTATTAAAGAGATGGATGCCAACGAAGGATCGCTGACGCTTGCAACCCGTTTCGACCTTGCCATCAAAGCCTTTGAACATACCGCCGCCTACGACAGCATGATTGCCAACTACTTCGGCAGCATGGTTCCGGCTTACCACGGTGAAAGCAAAGAAGCCGCCGGTCGCTTCCCACGCACGCTGAACCTGAACTTCATTAAGAAGCAGGATATGCGTTACGGCGAGAACAGCCACCAGCAGGCTGCCTTCTATATAGAAGAGAATGTGAAAGAAGCCTCCGTTGCTACCGCAACCCAGGTTCAGGGTAAAGCCCTCTCTTATAACAACATCGCCGATACCGATGCGGCGCTGGAGTGCGTGAAAGAGTTCGCCGAGCCGGCATGTGTGATTGTGAAGCACGCCAACCCTTGCGGCGTTGCTATCGGCCATTCCATTCTTGATGCTTACGATCGCGCGTACAAAACCGACCCAACCTCCGCGTTCGGCGGCATTATCGCCTTTAACCGCGAGCTGGATGCGGAAACCGCACAGGCCATCATTTCTCGTCAGTTTGTCGAAGTGATTATTGCGCCGTCCGCCAGCGAAGAAGCTCTGAAAATCACCGCCGCCAAACAGAACGTACGCGTTCTGACCTGCGGTCAGTGGGGCGAGCGTGTTCCGGGCCTTGATTTCAAACGCGTGAACGGCGGCCTCCTGGTTCAGGATCGCGACCTGGGCATGGTCGGTGCGGAAGAACTGCGCGTCGTCACCAAACGCCAGCCGAGCGAACAGGAGCTGCGTGATGCGCTGTTCTGCTGGAAGGTGGCGAAATTCGTGAAATCCAACGCCATTGTCTATGCCAAAAACAATATGACCATCGGCATTGGCGCGGGCCAGATGAGCCGCGTGTACTCCGCAAAAATCGCCGGTATTAAAGCTGCCGATGAAGGTCTGGAAGTGAAAGGTTCGTCAATGGCTTCTGACGCGTTCTTCCCGTTCCGCGACGGTATTGATGCCGCCGCCGCTGCGGGTGTGACCTGTGTAATCCAGCCTGGCGGTTCTATCCGTGATGACGAAGTGATTGCCGCCGCCGACGAGCACGGTATTGCGATGCTCTTCACCGACATGCGCCACTTCCGCCATTAATGGAGCAATAGATGAAAGTATTAGTGATTGGTAACGGCGGGCGCGAGCACGCGCTGGCCTGGAAAGCGGCTCAGTCGCCGCTGGTTGAAACTGTTTTTGTTGCTCCGGGTAATGCAGGCACTGCGCTGGAACCCGCGCTACAGAACGTCGCTATCGGCGTAACCGATATCCCGGCGCTGCTGGATTTCGCACAAAACGAAAAGGTAGATCTAACCATCGTTGGCCCGGAAGCGCCGCTGGTGAAAGGCGTAGTCGATACCTTCCGCGCCGCCGGGCTGAAAATCTTCGGCCCAACCGCAGGTGCTGCACAACTGGAAGGTTCTAAAGCATTCACCAAAGACTTTCTGGCCCGCCATAACATTCCCACAGCGGAATACCAGAACTTCACCGAGGTAGAACCTGCGCTGGCGTATCTGCGTGAGAAAGGCGCGCCAATCGTCATTAAAGCGGACGGTCTGGCCGCCGGGAAAGGCGTTATCGTGGCGATGACGCTGGAAGAAGCTGAAGCCGCCGTGCGCGACATGCTGGCGGGCAACGCGTTTGGCGACGCGGGTCATCGCATTGTTATCGAAGAGTTCCTCGACGGCGAAGAAGCGAGCTTTATCGTGATGGTGGACGGCGAGCATGTGCTGCCGATGGCCACCAGCCAGGATCACAAACGCGTAGGCGATAAAGATACCGGGCCGAACACCGGCGGGATGGGCGCTTACTCCCCTGCGCCAGTAGTGACCGATGAGGTTCATCAGCGCACGATGGAACGTATCATCTGGCCAACCGTGAAAGGCATGGCGGCGGAAGGCAACACCTACACTGGTTTTCTCTACGCGGGCCTGATGATCGACAAACAGGGCAATCCGAAGGTTATTGAATTTAACTGCCGCTTTGGCGATCCGGAAACCCAGCCGATTATGCTGCGCATGAAGTCCGATCTGGTTGAGCTCTGCCTGGCGGCCTGTGAAGGCAAGCTGGACGAGAAAACGTCCGAGTGGGATGAACGCGCTTCTCTCGGCGTGGTGATGGCTGCGGGTGGATATCCGGGCGATTACCGCACCGGCGATGTGATCCACGGCCTGCCGCTGGAAGAAGTGGCAGACGGCAAAGT
Source organism: Escherichia sp. E.sYA108 (assembly GCF_011754335.1). Taxonomy (NCBI): domain Bacteria; kingdom Pseudomonadati; phylum Pseudomonadota; class Gammaproteobacteria; order Enterobacterales; family Enterobacteriaceae; genus Escherichia; species Escherichia sp. E.sYA108. The sequence goes on from NZ_JAAQVZ010000001.1 coordinate 4,781,555, forward strand.
GTTCCACGCGGGCACGAAACTAGCGGATGACGAGCAGGTAGTGACCAGCGGCGGGCGCGTACTGTGCGTTACCGCGCTGGGTCATACCGTGGCAGAAGCGCAGAAACGCGCTTATGCCTTAATGACCGATATCCATTGGGACGACTGCTTCTGCCGGAAAGATATCGGCTGGCGCGCTATCGAACGCGAGCAGAACTAACGCGACAGTTTTGCCAATAGCGTTTTGCGCGTGATCCCTAACTGGCGGGCGGCTTCGGTTTTGTTGCCGCCCGTTTTCTCCAGCGCCGCCAGAATCACCTCTTTTTCGACTTCCACCAGCGGCTGAATATCCTGACTTTGTACCAGCGGGATCGGCGTACTGGCAATCGCCAGCGGCAGCTCGCGTTCGGAAATATATTCCCCGGTCAGCAGCACCACCGCCCGTTCCACCGCGTTTTCCAGTTCACGAATATTTCCCGGCCAGTCGTAATGAATCAGCAGATCCATCGCCTGGGGCGTAAAGCCTTTTACCGCCTTGCGATTACGTTCGGCAAAGCGCTGAAGAAAATGGTTTGCCAGCAGAGGAATATCTTCCCGCCGCTGACGCAGCGATGGTACTTCAATCGCCACCACGTTCAGGCGATAGTAGAGATCCTGGCGAAAACGCCCGGCATTCACCTCTGCGGCAAGATCGCGATGAGTCGCCGCAATCAGCCGGACATCAACCGAGATGGTCTGGTTGCTGCCGACACGCTGAACTTCGCGCTCCTGAATCGCACGCAGCAGACGAACCTGCATCATCGGCGAGATATCGCCAATTTCATCGAGAAACAGCGTGCCGCCGTCCGCCTCAACAAAGCGCCCTTCCCGGCGTTTGTCGGCCCCGGTAAACGCCCCTTTTTCGTGACCGAACAATTCAGACTCCAGCAAGGATTCGTTGAGCGCCGCGCAGTTGAGCGTTACCAGCGGTTTTTCGCTACGTGCGCTACTGGCGTGAATCGCCCTGGCGACCAGCTCTTTACCGGTGCCGGAATCGCCGTGGATCAGCACCGTGGCTTCCGATGGCGCGACGAGGGCGATTTCACTGAGCAGGTGTTGCATCGCCGGGCTTTTACCGACCATACCGAACTGGCTGGCAGACACCGCAGGCGTTTCAGCGTCAACACTGTGTGTATGCGCGAGCGCCTTTTCCAGCGTCGCCTGCAGGTTATCGAAATCCAGCGGCTTGATGAGATAATCCAGCGCCCCGGTTTTCAACGCCTCTACCGCCGTCTCGACGCTGGAGTACGCGGTCATAATCAGCACCGGAATCGCGGGGTTTAATGTTTTGATCTCTTTTAGCGTGGCGATACCATCCATCTCTGCCATTCGTACATCGCAAAGCACAAGATCAAAAACCTGTTCCCGCACCTGCTCCAGCGCCTGTCGCCCGCTGTTCGCCAGCGCGACGTTATAACCCCAGCCGCGCAGCAAAGCCTGCAAAATAGTGCAGTGGCTAATGTCATCATCCACCACCAGAATATCGATATTATCGTGCGTCATCCTTGTGGGTCCTTACGCGTAATATTGACCGGAAGCCAAAGGGTGAACGTTGCGCCTTTTCCCTCCTGGCTTGCGACCTGAATTGTACCACCGTGTTGTTCAACAATATTATGCACGACCGCCAGCCCCAGTCCGGTGCCTTCGGCTTTGGTGGTGAAGTACGGGGTGAAGATGGCTTCAAGCTGATCCGCCGCAATTCCCTTACCGCTGTCGGTAACGCTGATTTTCACGCCTGCGCCGCTTTCGCTGGCCGTCACGCTAATCACGCCATGCTGACCAATCGCCTGAATAGCATTGAGATAGAGATTCAACAGGACCTGAGTCAGCCTGTCCGGATCGGCCTGAATTTCCGGTAATGTGTCGTTGGCGGTAAAGCGTAACTGGATCTCCCGGCTGTTTGCATCCTGGCTTACCAGCTGTAATGAGTGGCTAATCAGCGTGTTGAGTTCCACCGCCTGCAAAGCCAGATGCGTTGGCTTAACCAGTTCCAGCAACTCGCTTACCACGCGGTTTAAACGGTCAGCTTCTTTCGCCATCACCTGCGCCAGTTGATGCGCTTCTCCCCCTGCTGGCGCGCGTTCGGCAAAGTATTTCGCCAGCCCTTTAATCGAGGAAAGTGGGTTACGGATTTCGTGGGCAACGCCTGCCGCAAGATGCCCCAGTGCCACCAGCTTCTCTTTGCGCTTCATTTCATCCTGCAACAGCTGGCCCGAGCGCAGATATCGGCGATACCAGAAGAATGACAACACGCTTGCCAGCAAGACCGTCGCCAGGGCGAAGAGGATAATCAGGGTGTTTCTCTGCTCACGATCTTCAGCACTCACAATGTTACTGGCGTCGAAAGCGATAAAAATTGCTTGTGGTGTCGCGGCATACTGCTGCATATGGCGCATCCGGTGCATTCCAGCAGCAAACATCGGTTGAAACTGGCGATAAATTTCCAGAACAGGCTCGCCGTCTGCGCTATCGATCCGCCGCCACGCTTCTTCATCTCCCGGATGTAACTGCTGCATTTCCTGCGGGGAATAAAGCTGTTTTCCCATCATGCCGGAGTTGCTATGCATCACGATTGTTCCTTGTTCATCCGTGACCGCAAACCAACGTACACCAGGCTGCCCGGCCATTTCTTCCAGTAATGCCTGCTGCTGCGCATGATGCATGCGCATCCCCATGCCGACGCGCGAGCCGGATTCGAGAGCACGGATAAGTACACTGCCTTTTTCCAGCAGCGTTTGTCTGGCGGCGGCAGTCTCGCGCCCATAATCGCGAATCACTGTCACCGCAAACAGCCCCACCAGCCCAACAATGACCACGGGGAGGATCGCGCTTAACCATTTAGCTAAGGAGTCTTTAGAACGTTGCATAAAACGCATCTTCTTCTTTGCCTGTCCATCCCTTTCTGACAGCAGAAATCATGCCATCTTTTATCAGCGCTTACCCTGAGCTGTAACACAAAGGCTTAAGTTTCAATGAGTAAAAATGACTCGCTACCCGCAGCAGGCGAGTCATTTTTACTCGTTTATCATGCCAGATTACCCGTCATATCAGCGTTTCGCCGTTGGCACGGAAGATGCAATACCCGAAGTAAGACAACCACTGGAGGATTAACCATGAAACGGAACACGAAAATTGCCCTGGTAATGATGGCGCTTTCAGCAATGGCGATGGGATCGACATCTGCATTTGCTCACGGCGGACATGGTATGTGGCAGCAAAATGCCGCGCCTTTGACCAGCGAACAACAGACAGCGTGGCAGAAAATCCATAATGACTTTTACGCTCAAAGCAGCGCACTGCAACAGCAACTGGTGACAAAGCGTTATGAATACAATGCCCTGTTAGCCGCGAACCCACCGGATAGCAGCAAAATTAACGCGGTCGCCAAAGAGATGGAGAATTTGCGTCAGTCGTTAGATGAGTTACGGGTGAAACGAGATATTGCGATGGCTGAAGCGGGTATTCCGCGCGGTACCGGAATGGGTTACGGCGGCTGCGGTGGTGGCGGTCATATGGGTATGGGCCACTGGTAAATCAGAACGTTTTCTCGTTGGGTTGCCAGCGACAGAAATCAGAGTTTGCCACCAACAGTAATTGCGAACCTTCGGGCGCTTCCAGCCATGCCACGCTGACATCAACAGAAGAGCGGCTCTGGCGGCGCTCGATATGCGCTATCGCCTGCGAATCTAAATCAGGTTTAATGGTTTGCCCTTCACAGGTGGTCACAGTCTGCTCCATCGCATGCCAGCGCCCCTGGCGCAGCACGACTCTCCCCTGACGTAAGGCATCGCTAATCTGGCGGATCTGATCAGCACGATAACGGTATAAATCGATTTGGTCGTTAGAAAGCTGCTGCTTTTCCCCATCGGATTCGCGTTGCATAAAGCTCAGATCGCCGCGATCGTCAAAACGCGCGCGAATATTCACCGGGGGTTTGCTGTAAACATTGATATTGATGAGCGTGAGGTTATCGCCCTGCCAGCGATACTCTCGCGTCGTGGTATCGCCACTGCGCCACGGGCTAAACACGGCAAGCAGATGCACATTATCGCCGCTGTCTTTTCGCCAGATGCGTACCGCGCCCTGGTCTTCAGCAAATCCACTGGCGGTAAAGGGAGGAAGTGAAGAGTTGTGACTACAAGCAGTGAGAAACAGAGCGCCAGCCAGCATCAATGATCGACGCCAGAAAGACAAAAGGGGTGAAACCACCCCTTCGATAAAACTGTTCACTGCCACGCAATCTTACTTAACTGCGTCTTTCAGTGCCTTGCCAGAAACAAATGCCGGTACGTTAGCTGCGGCAATTTTGATTTCTTTACCGGTCTGCGGGTTGCGGCCAGTACGCTCAGCGCGGTGGTTCACTTTGAAGGTACCGAAACCAACCAGTTGTACAGCATCGCCTTCTTTCAGAGACTCAGTAATTGCAGCCAGAGTGGACTCCAGAGCAGCTTTAGCCTGGGTTTTGGACAGTTCTGCTTTCTCTGCAATTACATCAATCAGTTGAGTCTTGTTCATAAGTTATCCTTACAATGTGTTTATCGCTTGCTAAGCATCGAGTGCGACGGAAATGCCAGAATAGCACTCTCCTGCATACACGCACCGATAGCCACTTTTTTTCGCCCCCCAAATGTAGACCAGACGGGGGGCGAAAGGGAAGACTCCAGGTACGACAAATCAGGCGTTAAATCACGTTTTCTGGTCTTATTGCTGAAAAATTATACCAATATTGCTCTCACCCGCCTCACGCAGGTCTGCCCTAAGGCCTTTTATCAGCTCGATATCGCGTTCTTCGCACTCAGCTAAAAGTCGGAATATTTCCCACTGAATGTCCCATTCTTGCTCTACAGCTGGGTTTTCTTTGAGCTCTTCATCGCTCATTTCGCGACCAGCCTGAGTCATTTCCAGCATCGCCACGGTCGTGATGGAGGTCTTACTCACTTCCACCGCGTGTTCGAGCGTTTCGCCACTTAAACGCGAATGGACCAGTTCACTTAACGCCACGCAAGCATCAATTGCCGGATAAACGCCGTACAGATCGAAATCGTCGGCTGAAGGAATCGCTTCTTCAAATTTCTCCAGTTGGCTGTCGAAATTTACTTTTGCGTCTTTGACGGTCAGCGTTTCCCAAATGAGATCGAGAATGCGGCGGTAAATCTGCCCATCGCCGAAGCCGGTTTGCTGACAGAATACGGCGTAATTGGGGTACATGCGTTCGCATAAGCAGGCCATAAAAGTGACATGCTGCCAGCTTTCCAGGCGCTCCAGACGCAGATGAATTGGGTTTTGTAACATGTTGAGTTCTCAAATACGGAAATTATCCGCAGTTTACCTGAATTAGGGCTGATTTGCTGTATAGCGCACGAACGCCGGACGTTCCGAGGCCACCGCGTCCGCCCAGCGCGTTGGCTCCGGCAGACGATAGCCTTTCATGCAGCGTTGTACCCACGCCAGCGCGCTGTCCACGCTGACCCGATGGCCGGTAGCGATAAACAACGGGTTACAGCGCGCTTTGCTGCGCCAGACCCAGGCCAGCTGCTCGCCTTTATCCATCAGCGGGGCCAGCGCGCCCGGTTCGCTGGAGAGCGGTTCGAATTTACCGCAGAGCCGTTTTTTCGCTACGCCAATGGTCGGCACATCCACCAATAAGCCAAAATGGCTGGCTACGCCAAGACGGCGAGGATGCGAGATCCCATGACCATCGACAAACACTAAATCCGGCTTTTGCGACAGCATCTCCCACGCTGCCAGCAGCGCAGGATATTCGCGGAACGAGAGAAAACCTGGAATGTAAGGCATGGTGGTGGCGATGCGGGCCACTTTATACTCCACCAGCTCAAGCGAGGGGTATTTCAGCAGCACCATCGCCGCTCGCGTCACTTCTCCGCCCTGCTCAAATCCGACATCGGCTCCGGCGATCAGATCCGGCGGATCTTTATCGAGTCGATCCTCGCGGATCACAGAAGAAGCCAGTTCAATTTGTTGAGCGCGTAATGACGCGAGATCCATAATCGCTCCTTAGCGGTGATACTGTTCAGACAAGCGATGCACTGCCTCCACAAACACGCCTGCATGTTCTGGCGGCACATCCTGATGAATGCCGTGACCAAGGTTAAAGACATGGCCTTCGCCGTGACCGAAACCGGCAAGTATAGACGCCACTTCTTCTTCAATGCGGGCAGGCGGCGCGTACAGCATCGACGGGTCCATATTACCCTGCAGCGCGACTTTATTGCCCACGCGACGGCGCGCATCGGCGATGTCCGTTGTCCAGTCGAGGCCCAGCGCATCGCAACCGGTTTCTGCCATCGCTTCCAGCCACTGTCCACCGCCTTTAGTAAACAGCGTGACTGGTACGCGGCGACCGTCGTTTTCACGCAGTAAACCATCAACAATTTTATGCATGTAATAGAGCGAGAACTGTTGATAATCGCGCCCGGTAAGCACGCCGCCCCAGGTGTCGAAAATCATGACTGCCTGAGCACCGGCTTTAATCTGCGCATTCAGATACAAAGTGACGCTTTTCGCCAGTTTATCGAGTAGCGCGTGCAGCGCCTGTGGATCGGCATACATCATTTTTTTGATCACGGTGAACGCTTTGCTGCTGCCGCCTTCCACCATGTAGGTCGCCAGCGTCCACGGGCTGCCGGAAAAACCAATCAGCGGCACTTCGCCTTTCAGTTCGCGACGAATGGTACGCACCGCGTTCATCACGTAACCCAGCTCATCTTCCGGGTCCGGAATTGGCAGTTTATCGACATCGGCTTTGCAGGTGACTGGCGAGGTAAAACGCGGACCTTCTCCGGCTTCAAAATAGAGCCCTAAACCCATCGCGTCTGGCACGGTGAGGATATCGGAAAAGAGGATCGCCGCATCCAGCGGATAGCGACGCAGCGGTTGCAAAGTCACTTCGCACGCCAGCTCGGCATTTTTGCACAGCGACATAAAATCGCCCGCCTGGGCGCGCGTGGCTTTATATTCCGGTAGATAGCGACCCGCCTGGCGCATCATCCATACTGGAGTGACATCAACGGGCTGGCGCAGCAGCGCCCGCAGATAACGATCGTTTTTAAGTTCGGTCATTTTGGCTGTTCCTTAGTGCGTCAGGCGGTCAGTGTATCATCACTCATACTCTGCCCGACACATCGCCACTGTATCTTCTATCAGACGGCGCGCTACGGTGCCGGGCGGCGGGAGTAACGGCAAATCGTCATAGCGATACCAGTTCGCCTCAAGCAATTCTTTCGGGTCGATCACGATCTCGCCGCTGTCATATTCCGCCATAAACGCGGTCATTAAAGACTGAGGAAACGGCCACGGTTGGGAGGTCACGTAACGCAAGTTTTTAACTTTAATTCCGCTCTCTTCCATCACTTCCCGCGCGACTGCCTGCTCGAGGGTTTCACCCACTTCGACGAATCCGGCAAGTACTGTATGGACACCGTTACGATGGCGGGTATGCTGGGCGAGGAGGATCGAATCATCGCGACGGATGGCAACAATAATGCAGGGGGCGATTTGCGGGTAGTAACGCTCACGGCAATGGCTGCACAGCATCGCCCATTCGGTTTTGCTTGGATACATTTCATGCCCGCAGTAACCACAGTATTTATGCGATCGGTAAAACTCCGCCAGTTGCACGCCACGTCCGGCCAGTTGAAACAGCCCAACATCGAGATCAATGACCTGACGTACCGACCCCATATCGTGACGCCGCTGCAGTTGTACTAACCAAACAGGTTCCCCCTGCCATTCGCCGATTTGTAGTGCGCGCTGACCCACAAGATCGAAATTTGCCGCTTCGCCATATGGCAATTCTCCCTTCGGCAACCATAATTTTTGTTCATGGCTGACGACCCACCAGCCGTGATCTAATTTTTCAATTATACGATCCATAGCTCTTGCACTACCTTTGCATCACTGGCATGTTTAACATGGTTTTTACATTTCTCACAGAGCAGTTTTTGAATACAAACTTGCGGAGTCAATCATGCTTAACCAGCTCGATAACCTGACGGAGCGCGTCAGAGGAAGTAACAAACTGGTTGATCGCTGGCTACATGTACGTAAGCATCTGCTCGTGGCTTACTACAATCTGGTTGGCATTAAGCCTGGCAAAGAATCGTACATGAGGCTAAACGAAAAAGCCCTTGATGATTTTTGTCAGAGCCTGGTCGATTACTTGTCTGCCGGACATTTCAGTATTTATGAGCGCATTCTTCATAAGCTGGAAGGCAATGGGCAACTCGCACGCGCCGCGAAGATTTGGCCACAACTCGAAGCCAATACTCAACAGATTATGGATGACTACGATTCCAGTCTGGAAACCGCCATCGATCATGATAATTACCTTGAGTTTCAACAGGTTTTATCTGACATCGGCGAGGCACTGGAAGCGCGCTTTGTGCTGGAAGATAAGCTGATTCTACTGGTGCTTGACGCCGCCCGCGTCAAACATCCTGCTTGAGTTCTGCGCTGTTAACGCGTAATTTACATTCAACGCCCCGTTTGTGGGGCTAATTTCTTGTCGGAGTGCCTTAACTGGCTGAGACCGTTTATTCGGGATCCGCGGAACCTGATCAGGCTAATACCTGCGAAGGGAACAAGAGTTAATCTGCTATCGCATCGCCTTTGCGGCGATCGTCTCTTGCTTCATCCGTCGTCTGACAAGCCACGTCCTTAACTTTTTGGAACGAGCTATGTCTGCAACAAAACTGACCCGCCGCGAACAACGCGCCCAGGCCCAACATTTTATCGATACCCTGGAAGGCTCCGCCTTTCCCAACTCAAAACGCATTTACATCACTGCCACACAACCCGGCGTGCGCGTGCCGATGCGTGAGATCCAGCTTAGCCCGACGCTAATCGGCGGTAGCAAAGAACAACCGCAGTACGAAGAAAACGAAGCGATTCCGGTCTACGACACCTCCGGTCCGTATGGCGATCCGCAGATCGCCATTAACGTGCAGCAAGGGCTGGCAAAACTACGCCAGCCGTGGATCGATGCGCGCGGCGATACCGAAGAACTTACCGTGCGCAGTTCCGATTACACAAAAGCGCGGCTGGCAGATGATGGCCTCGACGAGCTGCGTTTTAGCGGCGTATTAACGCCAAAACGCGCCAAAGCAGGACGCCGCGTCACCCAACTGCACTACGCCCGCCAGGGTATCATCACACCCGAAATGGAATTCATCGCCATTCGCGAGAATATGGGTCGCGAGCGCATACGGAGCGAAGTTTTACGCCACCAGCATCCGGGAATGAGCTTTGGCGCACGTCTGCCGGAAAATATCACTGCGGAATTTGTCCGTGATGAAGTTGCTGCCGGACGTGCGATTATCCCGGCCAACATTAATCATCCGGAATCGGAGCCGATGATTATTGGCCGTAACTTCCTGGTAAAAGTTAACGCCAATATCGGCAACTCAGCGGTCACTTCTTCCATCGAAGAAGAAGTGGAAAAACTGGTATGGTCCACACGCTGGGGAGCGGATACCGTGATGGATCTTTCCACTGGTCGCTATATTCACGAAACCCGCGAGTGGATTTTGCGTAACAGCCCGGTGCCGATCGGTACAGTGCCGATCTACCAGGCACTGGAGAAGGTGAACGGGATCGCTGAAGATCTTACCTGGGAAGTCTTCCGCGACACCCTGCTGGAACAAGCCGAGCAAGGTGTGGATTACTTCACGATCCATGCGGGGGTGCTGCTGCGCTACGTGCCGATGACCGCGAAACGCCTGACCGGTATCGTCTCTCGCGGCGGTTCGATTATGGCGAAATGGTGCCTCTCCCATCATCAGGAAAATTTCCTCTATCAACACTTCCGCGAAATTTGTGAAATCTGTGCTGCTTATGACGTTTCGCTATCGCTGGGCGACGGCCTGCGCCCCGGTTCTATTCAGGACGCCAACGATGAAGCACAGTTTGCCGAGCTGCATACGCTGGGTGAACTGACTAAAATCGCCTGGGAATATGACGTACAGGTGATGATTGAAGGCCCAGGCCACGTGCCGATGCAGATGATTCGCCGCAATATGACCGAGGAGTTAGAGCACTGCCACGAAGCGCCATTTTACACTCTGGGGCCGCTAACTACCGATATCGCGCCGGGCTATGACCACTTCACGTCAGGGATTGGCGCGGCGATGATTGGCTGGTTTGGTTGTGCAATGCTCTGCTACGTAACGCCGAAAGAGCATCTGGGCCTGCCAAATAAAGAAGATGTTAAACAGGGGCTTATCACCTATAAGATTGCCGCTCACGCCGCCGACCTGGCGAAAGGGCATCCGGGCGCGCAAATTCGCGATAACGCCATGTCGAAAGCCCGCTTCGAATTTCGCTGGGAAGACCAGTTTAATCTGGCCCTCGACCCGTTTACTGCCCGCGCTTATCACGATGAAACCCTGCCGCAAGAGTCCGGTAAAGTCGCCCATTTTTGCTCCATGTGTGGACCGAAATTCTGCTCGATGAAAATCAGCCAGGAAGTGCGTGATTACGCCGCCGCGCAAACCATTGAAGTGGGAATGGCGGATATGTCGGAGAACTTCCGCGCCAGAGGCGGAGAAATCTACCTGCGTAAGGAGGAAGCGTGATGTATCAGCCTGAGTTTCCTCCTGTACCCTTTCGTTTAGGACTGTACCCGGTGGTTGACAGCGTACAGTGGATCGAACGTCTGTTGGATGCAGGCGTACGTACTCTCCAGCTACGCATCAAAGATCAGCGCGATGAAGAGGTGGAAGCCGATGTCGTGGCGGCAATTGCGCTGGGCCGCCGCTATAACGCGCGATTGTTTATTAATGATTACTGGCGACTGGCGATCAAGCATCAGGCATACGGCGTCCATCTGGGGCAGGAAGATTTGCAAGCCACCGATCTCAGCACCATCCGCGCGGCAGGTCTGCGACTGGGCGTTTCGACACATGATGATATGGAAATCGACGTCGCGCTGGCAGCACGCCCTTCTTATATCGCGCTGGGACATGTGTTCCCGACGCAAACCAAACAGATGCCTTCCGCACCCCAGGGGCTGGAACAGCTGGCACGGCATGTTGAGCGCCTGGCGGATTATCCCACCGTGGCGATTGGCGGTATCAGTCTGGCGCGCGCGCCTGCGGTGATAGCAACGGGTGTCGGCAGTATCGCCGTCGTCAGCGCCATTACTCAAGCCGCAGACTGGCGTTTGGCAACGGCACAGCTGCTGGAAATTGCAGGAGTTGGCGATGAATGACCGTGACTTTATGCGTTATAGCCGCCAAATCCTGCTCGACGATATCGCTCTGGACGGGCAGCAAAAACTGCTCGACAGCCAGGTGCTGATTATTGGTCTTGGCGGTCTGGGTACACCTGCTGCGCTATACCTGGCGGGGGCTGGCGTCGGGACGCTGGTACTGGCAGATGACGACGATGTGCATTTAAGCAATCTGCAACGACAAATCCTCTTTACCACTGAAGATATCGATCTCCCGAAATCACAGGTCAGCCAACAGCGACTGACACAGTTGAATCCCGACATTCAACTGATGGCATTACAACAACGATTAACGGGTGAGACGTTAAAAGATGCGGTTGCACAAGCCGATGTGGTGCTCGACTGTACTGACAATATGGCGACTCGCCAGGAGATTAATGCCACCTGCGTGGCACTCAACACGCCGCTTATCACCGCCAGCGCGGTCGGATTTGGCGGTCAGTTGATGGTACTGACGCCGCCCTGGGAGCAGGGGTGTTACCGCTGCCTGTGGCCAGATAACCAGGAGCCAGAACGCAACTGCCGCACGGCGGGCGTGGTTGGCCCGGTGGTCGGGGTTATGGGCACTTTACAGGCCCTGGAAGCCATTAAGTTATTAAGCGGTATAGAGACGCCTGCGGGAGAACTCCGACTGTTCGACGGTAAGTCGAGCCAGTGGCGCAGCCTGGCTTTGCGCCGCGCCAGTGGTTGCCCGGTATGCGGAGGAAGCAATGCAGATCCTGTTTAACGATCAACCGATGCAGTGTGTCGCCGGACTAACTGTTCACGAACTGCTGGAGCAACTCGATCAACAACAAGCAGGTGCGGCACTGGCGATTAATCAGCAAATCGTCCCGCGGGAACAATGGGCGCAACATATCGTGCAGGATGGCGACCAGATCCTGCTTTTTCAGGTTATTGCAGGGGGTTGAGATGTTACATATTGCGGACAAAACGTTTGATTCACATCTGTTTACCGGCACCGGAAAATTCGCCTCTTCACAACTGATGGTGGAGTCTATTCGCGCTTCCGGCAGCCAACTGGTGACGCTGGCGATGAAACGTGTCGACTTGCGCCAGCACAACGACGCTATCCTCGAACCGCTTATCGCGGCGGGTGTGACCCTGCTGCCGAATACTTCCGGGGCGAAAACCGCGGAAGAAGCCATTTTCGCCGCCCATCTGGCACGTGAAGCGTTAGGCACAAACTGGCTAAAATTAGAGATTCACCCTGACGCCCGCTGGCTGTTGCCCGATCCCATCGAAACCCTGAAAGCCGCCGAAACGCTGGTACAACAGGGATTTGTCGTGCTGCCTTACTGCGGGGCCGATCCGGTATTGTGTAAACGTCTGGAAGAAGTCGGCTGTGCAGCGGTGATGCCGCTCGGCGCGCCGATTGGCTCGAATCAGGGACTGGAAACCCGCGCCATGCTGGAGATTATTATCCAACAGGCCACTGTTCCGGTGGTTGTCGATGCTGGCATCGGTGTTCCCAGCCATGCCGCGCAGGCACTGGAAATGGGGGCCAATGCGGTGTTAGTGAATACGGCGATTGCCGTCGCGGACGATCCCGTCAACATGGCGAAGGCATTTCGCCTGGCGGTAGAAGCAGGCCTGCTGGCACGTCAGGCCGGACCGGGCAGCCGCAGTCATTTTGCTCATGCCACCAGCCCGCTGACCGAATTTCTGGAGGCATCGGCATGAAAACCTTCAGCGATCGCTGGCGACAACTGGACTGGGACGACATTCGCCTGCGTATCAACAGCAAAACGGCTGCTGACGTAGAGCGGGCGCTAAATGCCTCGCAACTCACCCGCGACGATATGATGGCATTGCTATCACCTGCCGCCAGTGAATACCTGGAACCACTGGCTCAACGGGCGCAGCGTCTGACCCGTCAGCGATTTGGCAACGTCGTCAGCTTCTACGTCCCGCTTTATCTTTCCAATCTTTGCGCTAACGACTGCACGTACTGCGGATTTTCCATGAGCAATCGCATCAAGCGCAAAACGCTGGATGAAGCGGATATTGCCAGGGAAAGCGCCGCTATACGGGAGATGGGCTTTGAACATCTGCTATTAGTCACTGGTGAACATCAGGCGAAAGTGGGGATGGATTACTTTCGTCGTCATCTCCCTGCCCTGCGTGAACAGTTCTCTTCACTACAGATGGAAGTGCAACCGCTGGCGGAGACGGAATACGCCGAGTTAAAGCAACTAGGTCTGGATGGCGTGATGGTTTATCAGGAGACATATCACGAGGCGACTTATGCCCGCCATCATCTGAAAGGTAAAAAACAGGACTTCTTCTGGCGGCTGGAAACGCCGGATCGGCTAGGGCGTGCGGGGATTGATAAGATAGGCCTCGGCGCGCTAATCGGCCTTTCCGACAACTGGCGAGTTGACTGCTATACGGTTGCCGAACATTTGCTATGGCTGCAACAGCATTACTGGCAAAGCCGCTACTCTGTCTCCTTCCCACGCCTGCGTCCATGTACTGGCAGCATTGAGCCTGCGTCGATTATGGATGAACGCCAGTTAGTGCAAGCCATCTGCGCTTTCCGGCTGCTTGCACCGGAGATTGAACTGTCACTCTCCACGCGGGAATCACCGTGGTTTCGCGATCGCGTAATTCCGCTGGCAATTAATAACGTCAGCGCTTTTTCGAAAACGCAGCCAGGTGGCTATGCCGACAACCACCCCGAGCTGGAACAGTTCTCACCGCACGACGATCGCAGACCGGAAGCGGTTGCTGCCGCGTTAACCGCTCAGGGTTTGCAGCCGGTATGGAAAGACTGGGACAGCTATCTGGGACGCCCATCGCAAAGGCCATGAGACAGAATGTAAGAACGTAAATTTATTCCGAGCAGCTCCGGAAGATGAAAAACGCAAGGTTGTTGAAAGCGTTGTGTTTTTTTATGGTAGTCCCGTCAACAGGAATGTTGTCCAGGGCGAAAAGCTTCTTCCTCGTTTCGCCCTGCCTTTCTTAATATTTCCCGTGAAGACTTTGCCCTCTGAATAACACCCATAAAAAAACCCGCCGAAGCGGGTTTTTACGTTATTTGCGGATTAACGATTACTCGTTATCAGAACCGCCCAGACCTGCGTTCAGCAGTTCTGCCAGGCTGGCAGATGCGTCTTCTGCAGTCACCTGCGGTGCAGCCGGAGCTTCACCCGCAGCACGGCGACGCATACGATCCTGGTGGTACGCATAACCGGTACCTGCCGGGATCAGACGACCCACGATAACGTTCTCTTTCAGGCCGCGCAGTTCGTCGCGTTTGCCCGCAACGGCTGCTTCGGTCAGCACGCGAGTGGTCTCCTGGAACGATGCCGCGGAGATGAAGGACTCGGTTGCCAGAGACGCTTTGGTGATACCCAGCAGATCGCGGGAGTAAGTTGCACCCACTTTGCCGTTCGCTTCCAGTTCGCGGTTTGCGATCTTGACGCGAGAGTATTCAACCTGTTCACCTTCCAGGAAGTCGGAGCTGCCCGCGTTAACGATGGTAGCTTTACGCAGCATCTGACGAACGATAACTTCGATGTGTTTATCGTTAATCTTAACGCCCTGCAGACGGTATACGTCCTGTACTTCGTTAACGATGTAACGAGTCACAGCATGAACACCACGCAGACGCAGAATGTCGTGCGGCGCTTCCGGACCGTCGGAAATTACGTCACCACGTTCTACACGTTCACCTTCGAACACGTTGAGCTGACGCCATTTCGGAATCATCTCTTCGTACGGATCGCTACCGTCTACCGGGGTGATAACCAGACGACGTTTACCTTTGGTTTCTTTACCGAAGGAAACGATACCGCTGATTTCAGCCAGGATTGCCGGCTCTTTCGGACGACGTGCTTCGAACAGGTCCGCAACGCGCGGCAGACCACCGGTGATGTCCTTGGTACCGCCGGATTCCTGCGGAATACGCGCCAGGGTGTCACCAGAGCTGATCTGTACGCCATCTTCCAGCTGAACAATCGCTTTACCCGGCAGGAAGTACTGCGCAGGCATATCGGTACCCGGGATCAGAACGTCGTTACCCTGAGCATCAACGATTTTCAGTGCCGGACGCAGATCTTTACCACCTGCGGTACGTTCTGCAGAATCCAGAACCACCAGCGAAGACAGACCTGTCAATTCGTCGGTCTGACGAGTAATGGTCTGGCCGTCGATCATGTCAGTAAAGCGTACAAAACCGCTTACTTCGGTGATAACCGGCATGGTGTGCGGGTCCCAGTTTGCAACGGTTTCGCCGCCAGCAACCTGTTCGCCATCGCCTTTCGCCAGTACCGCACCGTAAGGTACTTTGTAGCTTTCTTTGGTACGACCGAATTCGTCGATCAGTTTCAGTTCGGTGTTACGGGAAGTGATAACCAGTTTACCGCTGGAGTTCACAACCGACTTCACGTTGCTGAGCTTGATGCTACCTTTGTTTTTCACCTGGATGCTGGATTCAGCAGCCGCACGAGATGCCGCACCACCGATGTGGAACGTACGCATGGTCAGCTGTGTACCCGGTTCACCGATGGACTGTGCCGCGATAACACCGATTGCTTCACCTTTGTTGATGATGTGGCCACGCGCCAGGTCACGACCGTAGCAGTGCGCACATACACCAAAGTCGGTGTCACAAGATACAACAGAACGTACTTTAACCGCGTCGACAGAGTTCTCTTCCAGCAGGTCACACCACTGTTCGTGCAGCAGCGTGTTGCGCGGAACGAGGATATCAGCAGTACCCGGCTTCAGAACGTCTTCAGCAGTTACACGACCCAATACGCGATCGCGCAGCGGCTCTTTAACGTCACCACCCTCGATAACCGGAGTCATCATGATACCTTCATGGGTACCACAATCGTCTTCGGTAACCACCAGGTCCTGCGCCACGTCAACCAGACGACGAGTCAGGTAACCGGAGTTCGCAGTTTTCAGTGCGGTATCCGCCAGACCTTTACGAGCACCGTGGGTGGAGATGAAGTACTGGAGTACGTTCAGACCTTCACGGAAGTTCGCGGTGATTGGTGTTTCGATGATGGAGCCATCCGGCTTCGCCATCAGACCACGCATACCAGCAAGCTGACGAATCTGTGCCGCAGAACCACGCGCACCGGAGTCGGCCATCATGTAGATGCTGTTGAAGGAAACCTGCTTCTCTTCCTGACCGTCACGGTTAATAACGGTTTCAGTTTGCAGGTTATCCATCATCGCTTTGGATACACGATCGTTCGCCGCAGCCCAGATATCGATAACTTTGTTGTAGCGTTCGCCCGCAGTTACCAGACCAGACTGGAACTGCTCCTGAATTTCAGCAACTTCTGCTTCTGCCTCGGAGATGATTTCGTGTTTCTTCTCCGGGATGACCATGTCATCGATACCAACAGATGCACCAGAACGCGCTGCATATGCAAAGCCGGTATACATGATCTGGTCCGCAAAAATAACGGTCGGTTTCAGACCGAGAATGCGGTAGCAGGTGTTCAGCATTTTGGAGATTGCTTTTTTACCCAGCGCCTGGTTGACGATGGTGTAAGGCAGACCTTTCGGTACAATCATCCACAGAATGGCACGGCCAACAGTCGTGTCTTTCAGGCTGGTTTTCGCCACTAATTCACCGTTAGCATCTTTTTCATACTCGGTGATACGCACTTTAACGCGCGCATGCAGAGAAGCCAGACCAGAGCGATACAGACGTTCTGCTTCTTTCGGGCCAGTCAGCACCATGCCTTCGCCTTTGGCGTTAACACAGTCGCGGGTCATGTAGTACAGACCCAGTACAACGTCCTGAGACGGAACGATGATTGGTTCGCCGTTCGCCGGGGACAGGATGTTGTTGGTAGACATCATCAGCGCACGCGCTTCGAGCTGGGCTTCCAGCGTCAGCGGTACGTGAACGGCCATCTGGTCACCATCGAAGTCGGCGTTATATGCCGCACAAACCAGCGGGTGCAGCTGGATAGCTTTACCTTCGATCAGTACCGGTTCAAATGCCTGGATACCCAGACGGTGCAGAGTCGGTGCACGGTTCAGCAGTACCGGGTGTTCGCGGATAACTTCGTCCAGGATATCCCAAACGACAGCTTCTTCGCGCTCAACCATTTTCTTCGCAGCTTTGATGGTGGTAGCAAGACCACGCAGTTCCAGCTTGCCGTAGATGAACGGTTTGAACAGCTCCAGCGCCATTTTCTTCGGCAGACCGCACTGATGCAGACGCAGGTATGGACCTACGGTGATTACAGAACGACCGGAGTAGTCAACACGCTTACCGAGCAGGTTCTGACGGAAACGACCCTGTTTACCTTTGATCATGTCGGCCAAAGATTTCAGAGGACGCTTGTTAGAACCGGTGATTGCACGACCGCGACGACCGTTATCCAGCAGGGCGTCTACCGCTTCCTGCAGCATACGTTTTTCGTTACGTACGATGATATCCGGCGCAGCCAGGTCCAGCAGTCGTTTCAGACGGTTGTTACGGTTAATGACGCGACGATACAGATCGTTCAGGTCAGAAGTCGCGAAACGACCACCATCCAGCGGAACCAGCGGACGCAGATCTGGCGGCAGTACCGGCAGAACGGTCAGGATCATCCACTCTGGTTTGTTACCAGACTGAACGAACGCTTCCAGCAGTTTGATACGCTTGGTCAGCTTTTTACGCTTGGTTTCGGAGTTGGTTTCGTTCAGCTCTTCACGCAGCTGTTCGCACTCTTGCTCCAGATCCATGCTCTTCAGCAGGGCCTGGATTGCTTCCGCACCCATCTTCGCGTCGAATTCGTCACCGAACTCTTCCAGCGCGTCCAGATACTGCTCTTCAGTCAGGATCTGCTGACGCTCCAGGTTGGTCATACCACCTTCGATAACCACATAGGATTCGAAGTACAGTACACGTTCGATATCGCGCAGCGGCATATCGAGCAGCAGGCCGATACGGGACGGCAGCGATTTCAGGAACCAGATGTGCGCAGTCGGGGAAGCCAGTTCGATGTGGCCCATACGCTCACGGCGTACTTTAGTCTGGGTCACTTCAACGCCGCACTTCTCACAGATGACGCCACGGTGTTTCAGGCGCTTGTACTTACCGCACAGGCACTCGTAATCTTTTACCGGCCCAAAGATACGGGCGCAGAAAAGGCCGTCACGTTCTGGTTTGAACGTACGGTAGTTGATGGTTTCCGGCTTTTTAACTTCACCGAAAGACCATGAACGGATCATGTCTGGCGAAGCCAGAGCAATTTTGATCGCATCAAACTCTTCGGTTTTAGTCTGCGCTTTCAGAAACTTTAATAAATCTTTCACGGATTTGCTCCCGTCGGAGTTAGCACAATCCGCTGCCGGGTTTTACCCCGACAGCAGTGACCTGTTTGAGCGAGAATTACTCGTCTTCCAGTTCGATGTTGATACCCAGCGAACGAATCTCTTTCAACAATACGTTGAAGGATTCTGGCATGCCCGGCTCCATCTGATGGTTGCCGTCCACGATGTTTTTATACATCTTAGTACGACCGTTCACGTCATCAGACTTAACGGTGAGCATTTCCTGCAGGGTGTATGCTGCGCCATATGCTTCCAGCGCCCACACTTCCATCTCCCCGAAACGCTGACCACCGAACTGTGCCTTACCACCCAGCGGCTGCTGAGTAACCAGGCTATAAGAACCGGTGGAACGCGCGTGCATCTTGTCGTCGACCAGGTGGTTCAGTTTCAGCATGTACATGTAACCAACGGTTACCGGACGCTCGAACTGTTCACCAGTGCGACCGTCGTACAGGCGGATCTGACCAGAAGTCGGCAGGTCGCCAAGTTTCAGCAGCTCTTTAATTTCTGCTTCTTTCGCACCGTCGAAGACCGGCGTTGCGATTGGCATACCTTTGCGCAGGTTTTCAGCCAGACGCATAACTTCTTCATCGCTGAAGGTACTCAGGTCAACTTTCTGACGAACGTCAGCGCCCAGATCGTACGCACGCTGGATGAATTCGCGCAGTTTCGCGACTTCTTGCTGCTGTTTCAGCATGGCGTTGATCTTGTCGCCGATACCTTTCGCAGCCATACCCAGGTGGGTTTCGAGGATCTGACCAATGTTCATACGAGACGGTACGCCCAGCGGGTTCAGTACGATGTCTACCGGAGTACCGTTTTCATCGTAAGGCATATCTTCGATCGGGTTGATCTTAGAAATTACACCCTTGTTACCATGACGGCCTGCCATCTTGTCACCAGGCTGGATACGGCGTTTAACCGCCAGATATACCTTAACAATCTTCAGCACGCCCGGTGCCAGATCGTCGCCCTGGGTGATTTTGCGGCGTTTCGCTTCGAGTTTCTTCTCGAACTCGTGTTTCAGTTCGTCATACTGCTCAGCCAGCTGTTCCAGCTGATTTTGTTTCTCTTCGTCGGTCAGGCCCAGCTCCAGCCAGCGATCGCGCGGCAGTTTGTCGAGCTTCTCAGCTTCAACGCCACCGGCTACCAGCACAGCACGGATACGGCTGAACAGACCCGCTTCGAGGATCTGCAGTTCTTCAGACAGGTCTTTCTTCGCCTGTTTGAGCTGCATTTCTTCGATTTCCAGCGCACGTTTGTCTTTTTCTACGCCATCGCGAGTAAAGACCTGAACGTCGATAACCGTACCGGATACACCGTTTGGTACGCGCAGAGAAGAGTCTTTAACGTCAGACGCTTTCTCACCGAAGATCGCACGCAGCAGTTTTTCTTCTGGGGTCAGCTGAGTTTCGCCTTTCGGCGTTACCTTACCAACCAGAATGTCGCCACCGGTCACTTCCGCACCAATGTAAACGATACCGGATTCATCCAGTTTGGAGAGCGCAGCTTCACCCACGTTCGGGATGTCAGCGGTGATCTCTTCTGGCCCCAGCTTGGTGTCACGGGACACACACGCCAGTTCCTGAATGTGGATGGTGGTGAAACGGTCTTCCTGAACAACACGCTCGGATACGAGGATGGAGTCTTCGAAGTTGTAACCATTCCACGGCATGAACGCTACGCGCATGTTCTGACCAAGCGCCAGTTCACCGAGGTCGGTGGACGGACCGTCTGCCAGCACGTCGCCACGTTCAACCGGTTCACCCAGAGACACACACGGCATCTGGTTAATACAGGTGTTCTGGTTAGAACGGGTGTATTTGGTCAGGTTGTAGATGTCGATACCTGCTTCACCCGGATACATCTCGTCTTCGTTAACTTTGATTACGATACGGGAAGCATCCACGTACTGAACGACACCACCACGTTTAGCAACCGCAGTTACACCGGAGTCAACGGCAACAGCACGTTCCATACCCGTACCAACCAGCGGCTTATCAGCACGCAGAGTCGGAACGGCCTGACGTTGCATGTTCGCACCCATCAATGCACGGTTGGCGTCATCGTGTTCCAGGAACGGGATCAGGGACGCACCGACGGATACCACCTGCTGGGTGGATACGTCCATGTAGTCAACCTGGTCGCGGCTGAACAAGCTGGATTCGCCTTTGCTACGGCAAGTTACCAGGTCTTCTACGAAGTGGCCTTCTTCATCCAGGTTGGAGTTCGCCTGGGCGATAACGTAGTTGCCTTCTTCGATAGCAGACAGATAGTGAATTTCGTCAGTTACAACACCGTCGGTCACTTTACGATACGGAGTCTCAAGGAAGCCGTATTCGTTAGTCTGTGCGTACACGGACAGGGAGTTGATCAGACCGATGTTCGGACCTTCAGGGGTTTCGATTGGACATACGCGACCGTAGTGAGTCGGGTGTACGTCTCGAACTTCGAAGCCTGCACGTTCACGGGTCAGACCGCCTGGGCCAAGTGCCGAGATACGACGTTTGTGCGTAATCTCAGACAGCGGGTTGTTCTGGTCCATAAACTGAGACAGCTGGCTGGAACCGAAGAACTCTTTCACTGCTGCGGAAATCGGCTTGGCGTTGATCATATCCTGAGGCATCAGGGTATCCAGATCGCCCAGAGACAGACGCTCTTTCACCGCACGCTCTACACGTACCAGGCCAACGCGGAACTGGTTTTCCGCCATTTCGCCAACAGAACGGATACGACGGTTGCCGAGGTGGTCGATATCATCGACTTCGCCTTTACCGTTACGGATATCGATGAGCTTTTTCATAACATCAATGATGTCGTCTTTGCTCAGGATACCGGAACCTTCGATTTCTTCGCGCAGCAGAGAACGGTTGAACTTCATACGACCAACCGCAGACAAGTCATAGCGGTCTTCGGAGAAGAACAGGTTCTCGAACAGGCTTTCAGCAGCTTCACGAGTCGGCGGCTCGCCAGGGCGCATCATACGGTAGATTTCTACCAGTGCGCTCAGACGGTCGTTAGTTGGGTCGACACGTAAGGTTTCAGAGATATATGGGCCGTGATCCAGATCGTTGGTGAACAGCGTTTCGATACGCTTATGACCAGACTGGCTCAGCTTAGCCAGCAGATCCAGGCTCAGCTCCATGTTCGCTGCGCAGATCAGCTCGCCGGTAGACTCATCAATGTAGTCTTTAGCAACCACTTTACCTGCGATGTACTCAACCGGGACTTCGATCAGCTTGACGTCGTCTTTTTCCAGCTGGCGAATATGGCGCGCAGTAATGCGGCGGCCTTTTTCTACGTACACTTTACCGTTAGCTTCGATGTCAAAAGATGCGGTTTCACCACGCAGGCGTTCCGGCACCAGTTCCATCTGCAGCTTGTTATCACGGATTTCAAAGATAACTTTTTCAAAGAACAGGTCGAGGATCTGCTCTGTGGTGTAGTTCAGGGCACGCAGAATGATGGTCGCAGGTAGTTTACGGCGACGGTCGATACGTACGAACAGGTTGTCCTTCGGATCGAATTCGAAGTCCAGCCAGGAACCACGGTAAGGGATGATGCGCGCGTTATACAGCACCTTACCCGAAGAGTGGGTTTTACCTTTGTCGGAGTCAAAAAAGACCCCCGGACTACGGTGCAGCTGGGAAACGATAACACGCTCAGTACCGTTGATAACAAAGGTACCGTTGTCCGTCATGAGCGGAATTTCGCCCATGTAGACTTCTTGTTCTTTAATGTCTTTTACGGTGCCTTCCGGCGCTTCGCGCTCATAGATCACCAGACGCAGTTTAACGCGCAGCGGTGCGGAATAGGTCACGCCACGGATTTGACATTCCTGGACGTCAAACACCGGTTCGCCAAGGCGGTAGCTGACGTATTGCAGCTCGGAATTACCGCTGTAGCTCTGAATCGGGAATACGGAACGGAAAGCAGCTTCCAGACCATACTGCCCTTCAGGATCTTGCTCGATAAATTTCTGAAACGAGTCAAGCTGGATAGAAAGGAGATAAGGTACATCCAGAACTTGTGGACGTTTACCAAAATCCTTACGAATACGTTTTTTCTCGGTATAGGAGTAAACCATAGGGTTCCTCAGCTCGCTGACAAGTCGACCCATCTGTCCATTGAGCGGACAGTTTGTGCAACACTATTTTGTTGACCGGAAAATGGAACACTTTCCGCAATGCCTGTTGCTATCACGCTTAAACCATTTCATTGCGATTTACACAGAACGGGCGTCCTGTCGCAGTATATTAAGTCGTCGATAGAAACAAGCATTGAAAGGCACAGCAGTAGTCAAACAGTGTGAAACGCTACTGGCGCCTTACAGCGCAAAAAGGCTGGTGACTAAAAAGTCACCAGCCATCAGCCTGATTTCTCAGGCTGCAACCGGAAGGGTTGGCTTATTTAACTTCAACTTCAGCGCCAGCTTCTTCCAGAGCTTTTTTCAGTGCTTCTGCGTCGTCTTTGCTCACGCCTTCTTTCAGAGCAGCCGGTGCAGATTCAACCAGGTCTTTAGCTTCTTTCAGACCCAGGCCAGTTGCGCCACGTACTGCTTTGATAACAGCAACTTTGTTAGCGCCAGCAGCTTTCAGAATTACGTCGAATTCAGTTTTTTCTTCAGCAGCTTCAACCGGGCCAGCAGCTACAGCTACAGCAGCAGCAGCGGAAACACCGAATTTTTCTTCCATTGCAGAGATCAGTTCTACAACGTCCATTACAGACATAGCTGCAACTGCTTCAATGATTTGATCTTTAGTGATAGACATTTAAATTGTTCCTGAATATCAGAATAAGTTTATACGTAAGCGAATGCGTTAAAAAGATAACTGCGATTAAGCAGCTTCTTTCGCATCGCGTACAGCAGCCAGAGTACGAACCAGTTTGCCAGCCGAAGCTTCTTTCATGGTTGCCATCAGGCGTGCAATTGCTTCTTCGTAGGTCGGCAGAGTTGCCAGGCGGTCGATCTGAGACGCCGGGATCAGCTCACCTTCAAAGGCAGCGGCTTTGACCTCAAATTTTGCATTCGCTTTCGCGAACTCTTTGAACAGACGAGCAGCAGCGCCCGGGTGTTCCATAGAGTATGCAATCAGGGTCGGACCAACAAACGCGTCTTTCAGGCACTCGAACGGAGTACCTTCAACAGCACGGCGCAGCAGGGTGTTACGAACAACACGCATGTATACGCCAGCTTCGCGACCTGCTTTACGCAGTTCAGTCATTTTATCTACAGTTACGCCACGGGAATCCGCAACTACTGCAGACAGCGCGCCTTTGGCTACTTCGCTGACTTCAGCAACAATCGCTTGTTTGTCTTGAAGATTTAAAGCCATTAGCTTTGCTCCTGGATGTTTGCCAGAGAAAATCTCTGGAACTCACTTCACTCCTCCAAACGGAGAGAGCGTCTTAATTACGGTGAGCAGAAACAAGCCAGAATATAAAAGAATAATCTTAGCGTTCTGTCACCGTCTACGCAGGGGATTAAGTTTCTTGCGAAACTCCTGCGGTCTTCGACGGAGGCCTGGATAGGCCAGGCTCCAACGAACAAATCTTTTTAGCTGCTAACTTTCGTTAGCATACGTGGGGGTAAGATTGTAGACAAAATCACCGCCCACGTAAAGGCATTAGTTTACAGAAGCGCTCAGGCCAGCCTGGTCAACTGCAACACCTGCACCCATGGTGGTAGAGATGCTAACTTTCTTGATGTACACGCCTTTCGCCTGAGTCGGTTTTGCTTTTTTCAGCGCAACCAGCAGAGCTTCCAGGTTTTCTTTCAGTTTGTCAGCGTCAAAGTCCACTTTACCGATGGTGGTGTGGATGATGCCGTTTTTGTCGTTACGGTAACGAACCTGGCCAGCTTTAGCGTTTTTAACCGCTTCAGCAACGTTCGGCGTTACAGTACCCACTTTCGGGTTTGGCATCAGGCCGCGCGGACCCAGAACCTGGCCCAGCTGGCCAACAACGCGCATTGCATCCGGAGAAGCAATAACAACGTCAAAGTTCATTTCGCCTTTCTTGATCTGGTCAGCCAGATCTTCCATACCTACCAGTTCAGCACCTGCAGCTTTAGCAGCTTCAGCGTTTGCACCCTGGGTAAATACGGCTACGCGAACGGAACGGCCAGTACCGTGCGGCAGTACAGTTGCACCACGTACGTTCTGGTCAGATTTACGAGCGTCGATGCCGAGGTTAACAGCTACGTCCACGCTTTCTACGAATTTAGCAGTCGCCAGTTCTTTCAGCAGAGCGATAGCTTCGTTGATGTCGTACTGTTTGGTTGCATCAACTTTCTCGCGGATAACACGCATGCGCTTGGTCAGTTTAGCCATTTCTTAGTCCTCCACTACCAGGCCCATGGAACGTGCAGTACCTTCGATGGAGCGAGTCATCGCTTCAATGTCGGCACCAGTCATGTCGGCAGCTTTGGTCTGCGCGATTTCCTGCAGCTGAGCGCGGGAAATTTTACCCACTTTGTCTTTGTTCGGCTTACCGGAACCAGACTTGATACCAGCCGCTTTTTTCAGCAGAACTGCTGCCGGCGGAGTCTTGGTAACGAAAGTGAAAGAACGGTCAGCGTAAACAGTGATTACTACCGGAATCGGCAGACCTTTTTCGATGGAATCAGTTTTTGCGTTGAACGCTTTGCAGAATTCCATGATGTTTACGCCCTGCTGACCCAGAGCCGGACCTACTGGCGGACTCGGGTTAGCCATACCAGCTGCAACCTGCAGCTTGACATAGGCTTGTACTTTCTTAGCCATTATAAATTCCTCAAGTTGGGTAATAACGCCTCTGAGAGGCTCCCCGTGATATAAAAAATCGTTTTACGGGCAAGGCCCATAAAAACAAAAGGCGCGAAATTGTATTCCAATCTCGCGCCTTGTGCAACGATTAAATCGCCGCTTTTTTGATCGCTGAGTTAAGCTTTTTCAACCTGGCTGAAGTCCAGCTCTACAGGGGTCGCACGACCGAAGATAGAAACAGACACTTTCAGACGAGATTTCTCGTAATCAACTTCTTCAACAACGCCGTTGAAGTCAGCGAACGGACCATCATTAACACGGACCATTTCACCCGGTTCAAACAACGTTTTCGGACGCGGCTTATCACCAACCTGCTGCAGGCGGTTCATAATCGCATCGACTTCTTTATCGCTGATTGGCGCAGGACGATCGGAAGTACCGCCGATGAAGCCCATCACACGCGGTACGCTGCGCACCAGGTGCCAGCTCGCGTCGTTCATCACCATCTGAACGAGGACGTAGCCAGGGAAGAATTTACGTTCGCTTTTGCGACGCTGACCGCCACGGATTTCAACCACTTCTTCGGTTGGTACCATGACTTCACCAAACAACTCTTCCATGTTGTGTAATTTGATATGCTCACGCAGCGACGTTGCTACGCGGCCTTCAAAACCGGAAAACGCCTGAACGACGTACCAGCGCTTTTTAGGAGCTTCAGACATCTCAGAACCTCAGGCCAGTGATAAAGGATACCAGGCGAACCAGAATACCATCCAGTCCCCACAGGATCAGTGACATTACTGCGGTAACCGCAGCCACAATCAGCGTGGTGTGCAATGTTTCCTGGCGAGTCGGCCAAATGACCTTACGGACTTCGGTACGCGCTTCACGGGCAAAAGCAACGGTTGCTTTACCTTTTGTCGTTAACAGCGCGACACCACCCGCTGCAGCAATCAGAATTACTACGGCCAGCGCACGCAGCGGCAGCATAATGTCGCGATAAAGGTAGTTGCCGACAATCGCTACCAGGAGCAATGCCACCACAACGACCCACTTCATCGCTTCCAGGCCGCGCCCGCTTCCTTGAGCTTCGGTATTCGCACTCATAAACCAACCTGTCAGAAGTATTCTACAAACATTTTCACCCCGCGATCGCGAGGCAAACCAAATCGAAACGCGTATTAGCTTTTCGGATTATACGCCCTCAACAGAGCCTGTCTCAGCAATGATTATGACAAAGAAAATCACTGATGAGCCAGGTTCTGGTACGAAAGCGTGCAAAAAGGGCATCAAATGATGCCCTTTTAGTGCGCATTGCGTCAAATGTTATCGGCAATTAGCTCAGAACTTTTGCTACAACGCCCGCGCCAACGGTACGGCCGCCTTCACGGATTGCGAAACGCAGACCGTCGTCCATCGCGATCGGGTGGATCAGGGTAACAACCATTTTGATGTTGTCGCCCGGCATTACCATCTCTACACCTTCCGGCAGTTCGATGGTACCAGTCACGTCAGTAGTACGGAAGTAGAACTGCGGACGGTAGCCTTTGAAGAACGGAGTATGACGACCGCCTTCATCTTTGGACAGAATGTACACTTCAGATTCGAACTTGGTGTGCGGCTTGATGGTGCCCGGCTTAGCCAGTACCTGACCACGTTCGATTTCTTCACGTTTGATACCACGCAGCAGAACACCTACGTTCTCACCAGCACGGCCTTCGTCCAGCAGTTTGCGGAACATTTCAACGCCAGTACAGGTAGACTTCTGAGTCTCTTTGATACCAACGATTTCAACTTCTTCACCAACTTTGATGATACCGCGTTCTACACGACCGGTAACAACGGTACCACGACCGGAGATGGAGAATACGTCTTCGATCGGCAGCAGGAACGGCTTGTCAATCGCACGCTCTGGTTCCGGAATGTAGGAATCCAGGAAGCCAGCCAGTTCCAGGATTTTCGCTTCCCACTCTGCGTCGCCTTCCAGCGCTTTCAGAGCAGAACCACGAACGATCGGAGTGTCGTCGCCCGGGAAGTCGTACTGAGACAGAAGTTCACGAACTTCCATTTCAACCAGTTCCAGCAGCTCTTCGTCATCAACCATGTCGCATTTGTTCAGGAACACGATGATGTACGGAACGCCTACCTGACGACCCAGCAGGATGTGCTCACGAGTCTGCGGCATCGGGCCGTCAGTCGCAGCAACTACCAGGATCGCGCCGTCCATCTGAGCAGCACCGGTGATCATGTTTTTAACATAGTCGGCGTGCCCCGGGCAGTCTACGTGTGCGTAGTGACGGGTCGGGGTGTCATATTCAACGTGAGAAGTGTTGATGGTGATACCACGAGCTTTTTCTTCCGGCGCGTTATCGATCTGGTCGAATGCGCGAGCAGCACCGCCGTAGGTTTTAGCCAGTACGGTAGTGATTGCAGCGGTCAGCGTTGTTTTACCATGGTCAACGTGGCCGATAGTACCGACGTTAACGTGCGGTTTTGTACGTTCAAACTTTTCTTTAGACATCGATTGTCCCTCTAAGACACGGATAAATCGGTGATATCACCACATCAACCAGGCAACATGCCCGACTTGTTGAATGCAATAAACAGAAGGAAAAAACAGGGAGGAGAAAAGAAGTGGTGCTGATAGGCAGATTCGAACTGCCGACCTCACCCTTACCAAGGGTGCGCTCTACCAACTGAGCTATATCAGCACATCTTGGAGCGGGCAGCGGGAATCGAACCCGCATCATCAGCTTGGAAGGCTGAGGTAATAGCCATTATACGATGCCCGCATCCTGGAACTCGGCTACCTGATTTTCATTCTGCACTGAATATCGAGAGAAGCTCTCTTTATTCGAGCCGGTAAGCGAACTTATCGTCTCGGGCTACGCCATCGCGTGGCCGAAATTGGTGGTGGGGGAAGGATTCGAACCTTCGAAGTCTGTGACGGCAGATTTACAGTCTGCTCCCTTTGGCCGCTCGGGAACCCCACCGGACTTGATGGTGCCGACTACCGGAATCGAACTGGTGACCTACTGATTACAAGTCAGTTGCTCTACCTACTGAGCTAAGTCGGCATCAAGTAGCGCGCATTCTATGGAGACATGCGAGTTCATGCAACTAAAAAATTGCATAATTTGTTTTATTGGTCACATTTTATGCGACACGATGAAGAAACAGCCGAACGGAGGGCAGATTAGCACACTTTTTCAACATCATTGTGCTCAACAATGTGCTCCTGCTAAACCATAATTCTTTTTATCAGATGGAATATCTGTCACATTGCTTTTCAACGATAGCTTCCTGGGAGAGATTTTTTCTTATTATTCCTCCCCATCTGGTGTTACCCTCCTGCCCATTAACCCATTCAACAGAACTGTGACGCGCCATGGCAAATATCGCTTTGCCGATAGAGCTATGACCGCCAGAAACATGCTTATGAGTATAAAAGAGCAAACGTTAATGACGCCTTACCTACAGTTTGACCGCAACCAGTGGGCAGCTCTGCGTGATTCCGTACCTATGACGTTATCGGAAGATGAGATCGCCCGTCTCAAAGGTATTAATGAAGATCTCTCGTTAGAAGAAGTTGCCGAGATCTATTTACCTCTGTCACGTTTGCTGAACTTCTATATAAGCTCGAATCTGCGCCGTCAGGCAGTTCTGGAACAGTTTCTTGGTACCAACGGGCAACGCATTCCTTACATTATCAGTATTGCTGGTAGTGTCGCGGTGGGGAAAAGTACAACCGCCCGTGTATTGCAGGCGCTATTAAGCCGTTGGCCGGAACATCGTCGTGTTGAACTGATCACTACAGATGGCTTCCTTCACCCTAATCAGGTTCTGAAAGAACGTGGTCTGATGAAGAAGAAAGGCTTCCCGGAATCGTATGATATGCATCGCCTGGTGAAGTTTGTTTCCGATCTCAAATCCGGCGTGCCAAACGTTACAGCCCCTGTTTACTCGCATCTTATTTATGATGTGATCCCGGATGGAGATAAAACTGTTGTTCAGCCTGATATTTTAATTCTTGAAGGGTTAAATGTCTTACAGAGCGGGATGGATTATCCACACGATCCACATCATGTATTTGTTTCTGATTTTGTCGATTTTTCGATATATGTTGATGCACCGGAAGACTTACTTCAGACGTGGTATATCAACCGTTTTCTGAAATTCCGCGAAGGGGCTTTTACAGACCCGGATTCCTATTTTCATAACTACGCGAAATTAACTAAAGAAGAAGCTATTAAGACTGCCATGACATTGTGGAAAGAGATCAACTGGCTGAACTTAAAGCAAAATATTCTACCTACTCGCGAGCGTGCCAGTTTAATCCTGACGAAAAGTGCTAATCATGCAGTAGAAGAGGTCAGACTACGCAAATAATTTAAAGGGGAGTTAATGCTCCCCTTTCTTATTTTTCTGCACTACGCAGGGATATTTCACCGCCCATCCAGGGTTTTATTATTCCATCCTGCTCAAGTAATAAAGCACCCTGTTTGTCTATTCCGCGTGAAATGCCAAATATTTCTTTATCACCAATGATAAGTTTCACTGGGCGATTAATAAAATTATCCAACTTTTCCCAGCGCGAAAGATAAGGTGTCAATCCTTCTTGCTCGAAGAGTTCCAGCGCCGCGCGTAATTCACGTATCAGCATGGCCGCAAGAGTATTACGATCGAGATTGATCCCGGCTTCCTGCAGCGTGATCCACCCTTGATTAACGACACTCTCTTCAACACGACGCATTGCCATGTTGATCCCTGCACCAATGACTATTTGCGCCGCATCGCCGGTTTTGCCAGTCAGCTCCACAAGAATGCCTGCCAGCTTGCGATCCTGCAGATAGAGGTCATTAGGCCATTTAACACGAACTTTATCTGCACCCAGCTTGCGTAATACTTCCGCCATCACGATACCGATAACCAGACTTAAACCAATCGCCGCCGCCGGGCCCTGTTCCAGACGCCAGAACATCGACAAATATAAGTTCGCGCCAAAAGGCGAAAACCATTTCCGACCACGACGACCACGGCCAGCATGCTGGTATTCTGCAACACAGGCATCGCCAGATTTAAGCTCTCCGATGCGGTCCAGGAGATACTGATTCGTGGAGTCAATAACTGGCAGCACGGCTACACTGCCGTCATCCAGCTGACTCAATATCTTTTCGGCATTAAGTAACTGGATTGGCTCGGGCAAGCTGTATCCTTTACCCGGAACAGTAAATACATCAACGCCCCAGTCACGCAGTGTCTGAATGTGTTTATTAATAGCCGCCCGGCTCATTCCCAGCGTTTCACCCAACTGCTCGCCAGAGTGAAATTCGCCATTCGCTAACAGGGCGATCAATTTCAGTGGCACGGTGTTATCCTTCATGAAATTGTCTCCACTGCGCTCACTTCACCTGATGCACCAATAAAGCGGACTTCAGGCTCAAGCCAGACATTAAATTTTTCACCCACTTTTTGTCTTACATGATGCGCCAGCTGTACAACATCTTCGCTTTTTGCATCGTGCTCATTTATGAGAACCAGCGCCTGTTGACGGTGTACCGCAGCCCCACCAATTTGCGTCCCTTTAAGCTGGCACTGATCAATAAGCCAACCTGCAGCCAGTTTTACTGAACCATCCACCTGGGGGTAATGTGGGGCTGTTGGAAATTGTGCCAACAACGCGTTAGCAGTTTCGGCAGAAACAACAGGATTTTTGAAGAAACTACCCGCATTACCGTTCACTTTTGGATCAGGGAGTTTGGTGGTGCGCATATGACACACCGCATCAAATACTTGCTGTGGCGTTACCGTTGAAGGATCCAGGCGAGTTAAGTCACCATACGTCAGTACAGGTTGCCACTCTTTTGGCAGACGCAGACCTACGGCTACAATGGCGAAGCGATCCTGGTATTCATGTTTAAAAATACTGTCTCGATAGCCAAAACGGCACTCTTTGGCAGTTAAGCGTACTTGCTTGCCTGTCGCCAGTTCAACACAATCAACATAAGCGCAAACTCGCTGTAATTCTACGCCATAAGCACCAATATTCTGGATAGGTGATGAGCCGATACAACCAGGAATTAATGCCAGATTTTCCAGACCAGGCATACCTTCCTGCAAAGTGTATTTTACCAGGCGATGCCAGTTTTCTCCGGCTCCTACATGTAAATACCACGCATCAGGTTCATCATGAATTTCGATACCTTTGATCCGGTTGATGATCACCGTGCCGCGATAGTCCTCCAGAAAAAGTACATTACTTCCTTCACCCAGAATAAGAACGGGTTGTCCTTCTGCGGTTGCATGCTGCCAGGCATTGAGTAATTGTTGTTCGTCTTCGGCACATACAATGTGCTGAGCATTATGATCAATGCCAAATGTGTTCCAGGGTTTTAAGGAGTGGTTCATAGCTGCTTTCCTGATGCAAAAACGAGGCTAGTTTACCGTATCTGTGGGGGGATGGCTTGTAGATATGACGACAGGAAGAGTTTATAGAAACGCAAAAAGGCCCAGTCTTCCGACTGGGCTCTTCGCTTAATTTGATGCCTGGCAGTTCCCTACTCTCGCATGGGGAGACCCCACACTACCATCGGCGCTACGGCGTTTCACTTCTGAGTTCGGCATGGGGTCAGGTGGGACCACCGCGCTAAGGCCGCCAGGCAAATTCTGTTTCATTAACCCGCTTGTCGCCGGTTAATCTAATCTGTATCAGGCTGAAAATCTTCTCTCATCCGCCAAAACATCTTCGGCGTTGTAAGGTTAAGCCTCACGGTTCATTAGTACCGGTTAGCTCAACGCATCGCTGCGCTTACACACCCGGCCTATCAACGTCGTCGTCTTCAACGTTCCTTCAGGACCCTCAAGGAGTCAGGGAGAACTCATCTCGGGGCAAGTTTCGTGCTTAGATGCTTTCAGCACTTATCTCTTCCGCATTTAGCTACCGGGCAGTGCCATTGGCATGACAACCCGAACACCAGTGATGCGTCCACTCCGGTCCTCTCGTACTAGGAGCAGCCCCCCTCAGTTCTCCAGCGCCCACGGCAGATAGGGACCGAACTGTCTCACGACGTTCTAAACCCAGCTCGCGTACCACTTTAAATGGCGAACAGCCATACCCTTGGGACCTACTTCAGCCCCAGGATGTGATGAGCCGACATCGAGGTGCCAAACACCGCCGTCGATATGAACTCTTGGGCGGTATCAGCCTGTTATCCCCGGAGTACCTTTTATCCGTTGAGCGATGGCCCTTCCATTCAGAACCACCGGATCACTATGACCTGCTTTCGCACCTGCTCGCGCCGTCACGCTCGCAGTCAAGCTGGCTTATGCCATTGCACTAACCTCCTGATGTCCGACCAGGATTAGCCAACCTTCGTGCTCCTCCGTTACTCTTTAGGAGGAGACCGCCCCAGTCAAACTACCCACCAGACACTGTCCGCAACCCGGATTACGGGCCAACGTTAGAACATCAAACATTAAAGGGTGGTATTTCAAGGTCGGCTCCATGCAGACTGGCGTCCACACTTCAAAGCCTCCCACCTATCCTACACATCAAGGCTCAATGTTCAGTGTCAAGCTATAGTAAAGGTTCACGGGGTCTTTCCGTCTTGCCGCGGGTACACTGCATCTTCACAGCGAGTTCAATTTCACTGAGTCTCGGGTGGAGACAGCCTGGCCATCATTACGCCATTCGTGCAGGTCGGAACTTACCCGACAAGGAATTTCGCTACCTTAGGACCGTTATAGTTACGGCCGCCGTTTACCGGGGCTTCGATCAAGAGCTTCGCGTTACCGCTAACCCCATCAATTAACCTTCCGGCACCGGGCAGGCGTCACACCGTATACGTCCACTTTCGTGTTTGCACAGTGCTGTGTTTTTAATAAACAGTTGCAGCCAGCTGGTATCTTCGACTGATTTCAGCTCCACGAGCAAGTCGCTTCACCTACATATCAGCGTGCCTTCTCCCGAAGTTACGGCACCATTTTGCCTAGTTCCTTCACCCGAGTTCTCTCAAGCGCCTTGGTATTCTCTACCTGACCACCTGTGTCGGTTTTGGGTACGATTTGATGTTACCTGATGCTTAGAGGCTTTTCCTGGAAGCAGGGCATTTGTCGCTTCAGCACCGTAGTGCCTCGTCATCACGCCTCAGCCTTGGTTTTCCGGATTTGCCTGGAAAACCAGCCTACACGCTTAAACCGGGACAACCGTCGCCCGGCCAACATAGCCTTCTCCGTCCCCCCTTCGCAGTAACACCAAGTACAGGAATATTAACCTGTTTCCCATCGACTACGCCTTTCGGCCTCGCCTTAGGGGTCGACTCACCCTGCCCCGATTAACGTTGGACAGGAACCCTTGGTCTTCCGGCGAGCGGGCTTTTCACCCGCTTTATCGTTACTTATGTCAGCATTCGCACTTCTGATACCTCCAGCAACCCTCACAGGCCACCTTCACAGGCTTACAGAACGCTCCCCTACCCAACAACACATAGTGTCGCTGCCGCAGCTTCGGTGCATGGTTTAGCCCCGTTACATCTTCCGCGCAGGCCGACTCGACCAGTGAGCTATTACGCTTTCTTTAAATGATGGCTGCTTCTAAGCCAACATCCTGGCTGTCTGGGCCTTCCCACATCGTTTCCCACTTAACCATGACTTTGGGACCTTAGCTGGCGGTCTGGGTTGTTTCCCTCTTCACGACGGACGTTAGCACCCGCCGTGTGTCTCCCGTGATAACATTCTCCGGTATTCGCAGTTTGCATCGGGTTGGTAAGTCGGGATGACC
This sequence comes from Escherichia sp. E.sYA108, assembly GCF_011754335.1. Lineage (NCBI taxonomy): Bacteria > Pseudomonadati > Pseudomonadota > Gammaproteobacteria > Enterobacterales > Enterobacteriaceae > Escherichia > Escherichia sp. E.sYA108. The sequence continues at coordinate 4,815,642 of NZ_JAAQVZ010000001.1, forward strand.
CCCTTGCCGAAACAGTGCTCTACCCCCGGAGATGAATTCACGAGGCGCTACCTAAATAGCTTTCGGGGAGAACCAGCTATCTCCCGGTTTGATTGGCCTTTCACCCCCAGCCACAAGTCATCCGCTAATTTTTCAACATTAGTCGGTTCGGTCCTCCAGTTAGTGTTACCCAACCTTCAACCTGCCCATGGCTAGATCACCGGGTTTCGGGTCTATACCCTGCAACTTAACGCCCAGTTAAGACTCGGTTTCCCTTCGGCTCCCCTATTCGGTTAACCTTGCTACAGAATATAAGTCGCTGACCCATTATACAAAAGGTACGCAGTCACCCCATTAAGAGGCTCCCACTGCTTGTACGTACACGGTTTCAGGTTCTTTTTCACTCCCCTCGCCGGGGTTCTTTTCGCCTTTCCCTCACGGTACTGGTTCACTATCGGTCAGTCAGGAGTATTTAGCCTTGGAGGATGGTCCCCCCATATTCAGACAGGATACCACGTGTCCCGCCCTACTCATCGAGCTCACAATATGTGCATTTTTGTGTACGGGGCTGTCACCCTGTATCGCACGCCTTTCCAGACGCTTCCACTAACACACACACTGATTCAGGCTCTGGGCTCCTCCCCGTTCGCTCGCCGCTACTGGGGGAATCTCGGTTGATTTCTTTTCCTCGGGGTACTTAGATGTTTCAGTTCCCCCGGTTCGCCTCATTAACCTATGGATTCAGTTAATGATAGTGTGTCGAAACACACTGGGTTTCCCCATTCGGAAATCGCCGGTTATAACGGTTCATATCACCTCACCGACGCTTATCGCAGATTAGCACGTCCTTCATCGCCTCTGACTGCCAGGGCATCCACCGTGTACGCTTAGTCGCTTAACCTCACAACCCGAAGATGTTTCTTGCGATTCATCATCGTGTTGCGAAAATTTGAGAGACTCACGAACAACTCTCGTTGTTCAGTGTTTCAATTTTCAGCTTGATCCAGATTTTTAAAGAGCAAAACTTCGCAGTGAACCTTTGCAGGTACACTCTGAAGTATTTTTTATTTAATCACTACAGAGATGGTGGAGCTATGCGGGATCGAACCGCAGACCTCCTGCGTGCAAAGCAGGCGCTCTCCCAGCTGAGCTATAGCCCCATAACATGTAGTTAAAACCTCTTCAAATTTGCGGTGCAAATTTGGTAGGCCTGAGTGGACTTGAACCACCGACCTCACCCTTATCAGGGGTGCGCTCTAACCACCTGAGCTACAAGCCTGTAGAGGTTTTACTGCTCATTTTCATCAGACAATCTGTGTGAGCACTGCAAAGTACGCTTCTTTAAGGTAAGGAGGTGATCCAACCGCAGGTTCCCCTACGGTTACCTTGTTACGACTTCACCCCAGTCATGAATCACAAAGTGGTAAGCGCCCTCCCGAAGGTTAAGCTACCTACTTCTTTTGCAACCCACTCCCATGGTGTGACGGGCGGTGTGTACAAGGCCCGGGAACGTATTCACCGTGGCATTCTGATCCACGATTACTAGCGATTCCGACTTCATGGAGTCGAGTTGCAGACTCCAATCCGGACTACGACGCACTTTATGAGGTCCGCTTGCTCTCGCGAGGTCGCTTCTCTTTGTATGCGCCATTGTAGCACGTGTGTAGCCCTGGTCGTAAGGGCCATGATGACTTGACGTCATCCCCACCTTCCTCCAGTTTATCACTGGCAGTCTCCTTTGAGTTCCCGGCCGGACCGCTGGCAACAAAGGATAAGGGTTGCGCTCGTTGCGGGACTTAACCCAACATTTCACAACACGAGCTGACGACAGCCATGCAGCACCTGTCTCACGGTTCCCGAAGGCACATTCTCATCTCTGAAAACTTCCGTGGATGTCAAGACCAGGTAAGGTTCTTCGCGTTGCATCGAATTAAACCACATGCTCCACCGCTTGTGCGGGCCCCCGTCAATTCATTTGAGTTTTAACCTTGCGGCCGTACTCCCCAGGCGGTCGACTTAACGCGTTAGCTCCGGAAGCCACGCCTCAAGGGCACAACCTCCAAGTCGACATCGTTTACGGCGTGGACTACCAGGGTATCTAATCCTGTTTGCTCCCCACGCTTTCGCACCTGAGCGTCAGTCTTCGTCCAGGGGGCCGCCTTCGCCACCGGTATTCCTCCAGATCTCTACGCATTTCACCGCTACACCTGGAATTCTACCCCCCTCTACGAGACTCAAGCTTGCCAGTATCAGATGCAGTTCCCAGGTTGAGCCCGGGGATTTCACATCTGACTTAACAAACCGCCTGCGTGCGCTTTACGCCCAGTAATTCCGATTAACGCTTGCACCCTCCGTATTACCGCGGCTGCTGGCACGGAGTTAGCCGGTGCTTCTTCTGCGGGTAACGTCAATGAGCAAAGGTATTAACTTTACTCCCTTCCTCCCCGCTGAAAGTACTTTACAACCCGAAGGCCTTCTTCATACACGCGGCATGGCTGCATCAGGCTTGCGCCCATTGTGCAATATTCCCCACTGCTGCCTCCCGTAGGAGTCTGGACCGTGTCTCAGTTCCAGTGTGGCTGGTCATCCTCTCAGACCAGCTAGGGATCGTCGCCTAGGTGAGCCTTTACCCCACCTACTAGCTAATCCCATCTGGGCACATCCGATGGCAAGAGGCCCGAAGGTCCCCCTCTTTGGTCTTGCGACGTTATGCGGTATTAGCTACCGTTTCCAGTAGTTATCCCCCTCCATCAGGCAGTTTCCCAGACATTACTCACCCGTCCGCCACTCGTCAGCAAAGCAGCAAGCTGCTTCCTGTTACCGTTCGACTTGCATGTGTTAGGCCTGCCGCCAGCGTTCAATCTGAGCCATGATCAAACTCTTCAATTTAAAAGTTTGATGCTCAAAGAATTAAACTTCGTAATGAATTACGTGTTCACTCCTGAGACTTGGTATTCATTTTTCGTCTTGCGACGTCAAGAATCCGTATCTTCGAGTGCCCACACAGATTGTCTGATAAATTGTTAAAGAGCAGTGCCGCTTCGCTTTTTCTCAGCGGCGCGGGGTGTGCATAATACGCTTTCCCGCCACAGAGTCAAGCATTTATTTTTGCTTTCTCTGCCGAAGTTCTCAGGAGAACCCCGCTGACCCGGCGGCGTGTTTGCCGTTGTTCCGTGTCAGTGGTGGCGCATTATAGGGAGTTATTCCGGCCTGACAAGAGGAAATTTAAAATAATTTTCTAACCGCGCAACATTCAACCAAATCAATCTAAAACTGCCAGTTTTTCGAGCGTTTCGAAGCCGTAACGCTGTAAAACGGGCAATAATTGTTCAGCTTCTGGCGTCATTGCCATACAAAATGCAATATTCGCATCGGCAGATTTTGCATCCGGGGCTTCATGCTCTAACAACCAGGCCGTTCGGCGAGCAATCGCTGCGCCAGAATCCACCAGCCGGGTTCCCTCTGGCAGCACTTGTAATAGTTCTTCTTGTAGTAGAGGGAAATGGGTGCAACCCAATACAACTGTATCTGGCGGCTCTTTCATTCTTAACCACGGGCGTAGGATACGTTTTAGCGCATCCAGAGAAACATCTTCGCCATGCAGCTTCGCTTCAGCCAACTCAACCATCTCTGCCGAGCCCAGCATTTCTATCTGGCATTCATTAGCGAAACGCGCGATCAGCTCATGAGTATAAGAACGTTTAACAGTTCCGCGGGTTGCCAGTAATCCGACAATGCCATTTGCCGTCAGACGTGCAGCAGGTTTAATCGCCGGCACGACACCAACAACCGGGAAGTCGAACTTTTCGCGTAATGCAGGAAGTGAAACGGTACTGGCGGTGTTGCAAGCGACCACAGCCAGCGCAAGGGGATAACGTTCTTGCACTGCGGTGACAATTTCCACCACTCGCTCAACAATAAACACTTCGCTTTTTTCGCCATACGGGAAAGCGACGTTATCGAAAGCATAAATGTAATGGAGATCCGGCAAGAGATGCCGGATCTCGTCATAGACCGACAACCCACCGACGCCGGAGTCAAACACCAGCACGGTGGGACGTGGTTCAGAAGGTGTAGCTGCCAGACAAGGTATATTCCCGTCCTGCAGTTTGGTAGCCATAGACTGTCTCGTAATCTTTGTCGAACAGGTTGGCTATTTTACCACGAACTGTCAGGTGAGAGGTGACCGGATACGCAACCGCAAGATCCCACAAGCTCACACCGCCCATTTTAACGGTTTGATAAGGATAAGAGGAGTAATCCTTATCATAGCGAGTGCCTAAATACTGATAAGTAATCCCCCAGTCGAAGTCATACAACTGCCAGTCGAGCTGGTATTTCACCTGCTGTTTAGCACGGCGTAACAACGGCGTGTCAGTAATCGCATTGCGCGCATCAACATAATCATAACTCACAGTATGCGTCAGTGGTCCGGTATCAAAATTAGCGGTCGCCTCGACACCCTTAATCCGCGCTTTCCCTTCATTGTAATATTTCAGGGTGTGATCATCATAATCGATCAAGTCACTGACATCGTTACGATATCCGGAAATACGCCAGTTAACCCCAGCAGTTAAGCCTTCAAACGCGCCTTCCCATTGTTTGCTTTTCTCAGGATTCAGATTCGGATTACCGTAGGAGCCGTACAGTTGCCCAAGATTTGGTGCCTTATAAGATGTTCCGTAGGAAGCAATAAAGCGATAACCTTCGATGAACTCCCAACCGGCGCTGGTTTGCCAGGTACCATGACGACCAAACTGAGAATTATCGTCGCTGCGTCCTGCGCCTTCAAAAGTAAAATCGCCGACTTGCTGCAGCCCAGTCAGATAGATGCCGGTATTACGTTGATCATATCCATCCTCAACATAAGCTGTGCCCGGTGCCGTGCTCTGCTTCTGCCAGTCAACACCCGCACCAATATTACCGTGGCCAATGATGATGTTGTTTGCCCACTGGACGGTGTACTGTTTCATCTCATCGAGCGTCGCGGACGAATCATAACGACCATAATGCGGATCGTAGTTGTAATCTTTGCTATGGCTGTAGCTGGTAATCAGTTGTGATTTAATCAGTTCGCCGTTATAGCGCAGTCCGGCATCCCAACTTTGGCTATAGAGTTTACGGGTATCGACCAGTGGCAAGCCGGGAGAATAATATGCGTCATAATTGGTACGATTATCATAGCCATAGCCGCGCACAAAGCCGCTCCAGGCATCAGTAAAATTATGCTCCAGCGCGCCATAAAGCGTTTTACTTAAAAAACCATCGTTATCTGGCTGCGCTTGCGTTCCGGTATTACCATAGGCGACAACATCATAACCATGAGTATGGGCATAATCGCCCAACAGCGTTACCCGTGTCTTATCCCCCAGTTGTTGCTGTGTAGAGACATCATAGTTCTGATAACTATTGCTTCCCCACCCTGCTGAAATTTCCGTTCCGGGGTGATCGCGCGTCGTGATGATATTCACGACCCCGCCTATTGCATCTGAACCATAAACAGCGGAGCGCGGCCCACGGATATATTCAACACGCTGGACAAGCGCAATAGGGAACTGACTAAGATCAGCAGAACCACTCACCCCCGCCAAATTCAGGCGGACGCCATCAATTAACACCAACACATGACTGGCATTTGTACCGCGAATAAAAATAGATGAGAGCTGACCTGAACCGCCGTTTTGGGTGATATCCACGCCCGGAAGACGGCGCAGCACATCATTGACCGAGGTCGACTGCCAGCGGTCGATATCCTGACGCGTCACAACAGTAGTTGGCGCAAGCACAGTGCTGCGCGGTTGTTCAAAACGGTTAGCAGTAACGACGAGAGTATCCGGGCTGGTATCCTGTGCCCAAGCGGAAAATGCCGTGACGGAACACGCCGTCAGCAGCGAAGCTTTTTTAATCATTGTAAAGCATCCACAATAGAAGAAGGATGCCGCAGGTTTCATCAATATTACGCGATGATGAGAACCAGATGCGACGTTGGCCGGCAGGTCTTCGGGCTTGGAGGGGTATCTAAGATACTAAGAGATGATGACTTCCCACCGGATGGCAGTGTCCGCATAACGCAATCATCGCACCTTTCCTTACCGCTGCGCGTCAGCTCCAGATTCGCACTGGATTCCCTATTAACTCACAGGACCGGCAAGTGGATGCTACAGGTTGTAACAAGTTACTGTCCAGACGTAGCTCACAAATAGGAATTCATCAAGATCTGGACATCTGATGAGCAATCCCTACAATCGCCGCGTACTTTAATTTTTCAGGATACATCATGACCCCCGAACACCTTCCAACAGAACAGTATGAAGCGCAGTTAGCCGAAAAAGTGGTACGTTTGCAAAGTATGATGGCACCGTTTTCTGACCTGGTTCCGGAAGTGTTTCGCTCGCCGGTCAGTCATTATCGGATGCGTGCGGAGTTCCGCATCTGGCACGATGGCGATGACCTGTACCACATCATTTTCGATCAACAAACCAAAAGTCGTATCCGTGTGGATAGCTTCCCCGCCGCCAGTGAACTTATCAACCAGTTGATGACGGCGATGATTGCGGGTGTGCGTAATAATCCCATTCTGCGCCACAAGTTGTTCCAGATTGATTACCTCACTACGCTAAGCAATCAAGCGGTTGTTTCCTTGCTGTACCATAAAAAGCTGGATGATGAGTGGCGTCAGCAGGCGGAAGCCCTGCGCGATGCACTGCGCGCGCAGAATCTGAATGTGCATCTGATTGGTCGGGCAACGAAAACCAAAATCGCGCTGGATCAGGATTACATCGACGAACGTCTGCCGATCGCGGGGAAAGAGATGATCTACCGTCAGGTAGAAAACAGCTTTACCCAACCGAACGCGGCGATGAATATTCAGATGCTGGAATGGGCGCTGGACGTAACCAAAGGCTCAAAAGGCGATTTACTGGAGCTATACTGCGGCAACGGTAACTTTTCATTAGCGCTGGCACGCAATTTTGATCGGGTATTAGCCACCGAAATCGCCAAGCCGTCAGTCGCCGCCGCGCAATACAACATTGCCGCTAACCATATTGATAACGTACAAATTATTCGTATGGCGGCAGAAGAATTTACTCAGGCGATGAATGGTGTGCGCGAGTTTAACCGCCTGCAAGGAATCGACTTAAAGAGTTATCAGTGCGAAACCATTTTTGTCGACCCACCGCGCAGCGGTCTGGACAGTGAAACCGAGAAAATGGTGCAGGCGTATCCACGTATTCTGTATATCTCCTGCAATCCGGAAACGTTATGCAAGAATCTGGAAACATTAAGCCAGACGCACAAGGTCGAACGTCTGGCTCTATTTGATCAGTTCCCCTACACGCACCATATGGAGTGCGGCGTATTACTGACCGCGAAGTAAAACCCATGCCGGATGCGCTTGCATCCGGCATGATACCGATTACTCAGCAACTTCCTGCTTACGGTTACGCATCTTCGCGCCAATCCAGAACACCATAATGACGGACAGTACTGCCGGGAAGAAGTTAGAGCCGATATCCGGATATTCCGCACGAACTACCGTGCTGTACAGCAGTACGCCGAGAATAAAACAAGCAGCTGCCAGACCCGGCAAGCCTACCGGCATAGTGCGATTAAGATAACGTTGATGCAGGCAGTAAACTGTCAACACCAGGGAAATAATCGGGAATACAGAAAATGGTACAATGGAGCTAAACAGCGCTGCAAAAGTACCATTGATCGATAAGCCAGCAACCAACGCTAGCAGCAGCGTACCTCTATCTTGATTTGCTTGTTTCATTACTCGTCCTTCACATTTCCCGGAATAATTGTGGTTTTCTCTTGTTCACGGCGATACCAGTAATAAGCCCCTTTCGAAATCATTCGCAGCTGCAGTACCAGTCGCTCTTCTAATTGCCGGCGTTGCTCGACGCCGACATCCAACGCCTCGGCCCCCGCACTGAAGACAATCGTCACCATTGCTTCGGCTTGCGCTTCAGTAAACGCACGCGGCATATGGTTTTCGAGTTCCAGATAGTCCGCAAGTTCCGCAATGAAGTGCTGAATTTCACGCGCAACGGCGGCACGAAACGCAGCGGAGGTGCCGGAGCGTTCCCGCAATAATAACCGGAAGGCGTTAGGATTATTACCGATGAACTCCATAAATGTGGAGACCGAGGTGCGGATCACACTCCCGCCTTTGGCGATACGCTGACGCGCCTGACGCATGAGTTGGCGTAGCATTAAACCGCTCTCATCAACCATGGTCAGACCCAGTTCGTCTACGTCGCGGAAATGCCGATAAAAAGAGGTGGGAGCAATGCCTGCTTCTCGTGCCACTTCACGCAAACTCAGGCTGGCGAAGCTGCGTTCAGCACTTAATTGGCTAAATGCGGCTTCCACCAGCGAACGGCGGGTTTTTTCTTTTTGTTGCGCTCTTACGCCCATCACGATGTCTGAATCCTTGCCAAAAGTACTGCTGGCACTATACCAGAGAATGAACATACTGGATTGCTCCAGTGTTGTGAATGAACGGTAACGCAATAAAACATATTTACTGCAATTCTTTGGCCGGTTCTTTTACGTACAACAACGCCAGCATCGACAGCAACGTGCCTCCCCCCAGATACCACGCCGGAGCCGTCAGACTATCCAGCAACACGATGGATTGCGTGGCGAAATATTGCGCAAAACCGCCAAAGATTGCTACGCCAATGCTATAAACCAGCGCGAAACCTAATGCCCGAATCCGTTTCGGCAACAGTTCAGAGATCAACAACATCACTGGCACACCGCCAAGCGTGGTAAAGCTGACCATCACGAAAACCACCGTCAGCAACATGCCAGGGCTTGGGTAATTCACCAACAGCCAGAATGACGGCCAGCTACAGAGAAGCACCATCACACGGGAGATTAAAATCAGCTTTTTACGCCCAACCGAATCACATAGCATCCCCACCAACAGCGCACCCACAAACGTAATTACCCCCGCCAGTAACATCGCTGCATGAGAATAATGTTGAGGCATCGCCAGATACTTCGCCGCCCAGGTGCCGTAATAAAAGAGGGAGATATAGGTTGCGACCGTGCTACCAATAGCGAGTAAAACGCCATTAACGATAGTCGCCTTATGTTGCAGGAGCAGAGAAAACGCGCTTTCGCTGGTAGCAGCTTTTTTATTGCGCACTGGCTCAGGTACGTCATTTTCCAGGCTCAGACGCAACCAGCAACCGATAGGTGCTAATAACACGCCAATAAAAAACGGCACACGCCAGCCCCATTCTGCCATTACGGTTTCTGAACCTGTGGCGAACGGTAGCCATGCGCTCAGACCTAAAGCAACAACCCCACCGAAGGTCGTTGCCAGCCCTTGGGTCGCCAGTGACCAACTGCTGTAAAAGCCGCGACGATTTGCCGGAGCTGACTCCACCAGTAGCGACATTGAAGCCCCGACTTCACCACCTGCCGCAACACCCTGAATTAGACGCGCCAGCACCAGCGTTGCGGTTCCCCAATAGCCCGCCGTTTCATACGTCGGTGCGATGCCGATCATCAGCGTACCGAGGCTCATCAGAGCAATAGTGAACACCATCGCCGGTTTACGCCCGAAGCGATCGGCCCAGGCACCAACGATAATCCCACCGAGCGGACGCATAAAAAAGCTCACACCAAACGTTGCAAATGCCAGTAACAGCGCGACGTTATGATCGGCACTGGGTGGGAAGAAAAGCGTACTGATATAGACCACAAAAAAGTTGTAAACGCCAAAATCAAAAAATTCGAGCGCATTGCCAAACGCCGAGGCAAAGATCACCCGCCTGCCGCTGGGCTTTTTCTTCACACTCACGGTTTCATTTACGATCGCCGTCATTCCATGTTCCTTGCCAAAAAGTGTTGTTGTGTGTTGTTTTATTTATTGCAGCCAGGCTTCAACCAGTGCGCCCCAGTAGCTGCTTGCCGGGACCAGGCTTGCATCGTTAAAGTCGTAACCGGGGTTATGCACCATGCAGGAACCTTCCCCGACATCGCCATTACCGAATAACAGGAAACCGCCTTTGGGTTGGGCTTCCAGCATGAAAGAGAAATCTTCACTGCCCATCAGGGGTTTGATGCCAAACTCAGCCCGATCTTCACCAAATGTTTTGCACGCCACCTGCCAGGCGAAGCGCGCCATCTCCTCGTCATTTACTAATACCGGTGTACCGTTAACATGCGTAACCTCAGCCGTAGCGCCAAAGCTGGCAGCCTGGGCTTGTGCAAGAGCAGGAATACGGGTCAGAAGAAGTTGTCGGGTATCGCGGCTAAGAGAGCGGACACTGATTTTCATCTCAGCACTGTCAGGAATGACGTTAGCCGCCTCACCCGCAACAATGCTGCCGACGGTAATTACCGCCGCTTCCAGCGGATCGACATTGCGCGACACAATGCTTTGTAATGCGGTGGTGATATGTGCAGCAACCAGCACTGGATCGATGGCTTTGTGCGGGATCGCACCGTGTCCGCCACAACCACGAACCGTAATATGGAACTGATCCATTGACGCCATCAGCGCCCCAGGCTGGAAGAAAAACTTGCCGACCGGCAAACCCGGCATGTTGTGCATCCCGAAAATGACATCGCAGGGGAAACGATCAAAAAGCCCCTCTTTAACCATGATCTCACCGCCGTTAATCATCTCTTCCGCAGGCTGGAAGATAAGGCGTAACGTGCCGTTAAAACGGCGGGTTTCGGCAAAATAACGCGCAGCCCCCAGCAGTATGGTGGTATGCCCGTCATGCCCGCAGGCGTGCATTAAACCAGGATGTTTACTGGCCCAGGGCTTGCCACTATTTTCATAAATCGGCAACGCATCCATATCCGCCCGCAGGCCAATACTTTTCTCTCCGTCGCCCACTTTTAACGTGGCTACCACGCCGGTTGTCGCCAGCCCTTGCTCAACCTCATAGCCCCACTGGCGCAGCTTTTCCGCAACCAAAGCACTGGTTTTAAATTCTTGTAATCCCAGCTCCGGGTTTTCGTGGATCTGATGGCGGATCTCGCGAAGTTCTTCCTCAAACCCACGAATATAGTGTTCGATCATCGGCTATTCCTTTATTCACTTATAAACAGGCTAATTAACGGATTTTATTGATGGTATAAATACAAATAACTCATCAATATAAAATATTTATATATTTGTTTTATAAGAAGATTTCATAAAGACAATAACAAAAAAGCACGCTTCGGCAAGATAAAACTATCAGCCATAAGAAAAAGCGATTAATAGTGAATAAATAAAATAAGAAGGAGGAAGACAAAGCAAAGGCCGCTCACGATATAGCCAGATAAATGACGGGGATCAATTGGCTTACCCGCGATAAAATGTTACCATTCTGTTGCTTTTATGTATAAGAACAGGTAAGCCCTACCATGCCACATTCCTACGATTACGATGCCATAGTAATAGGTTCCGGCCCCGGCGGCGAAGGCGCTGCGATGGGCCTGGTTAAGCAAGGTGCGCGCGTCGCAGTTATCGAGCGTTATCAAAATGTTGGCGGCGGTTGCACCCACTGGGGCACCATCCCGTCGAAAGCTCTCCGTCACGCCGTCAGCCGCATTATAGAATTCAATCAAAACCCACTATACAGCGACCATTCCCGACTGCTCCGCTCTTCTTTTGCCGATATCCTTAACCATGCCGATAACGTGATTAATCAACAAACGCGCATGCGTCAGGGATTTTACGAACGTAATCACTGTGAAATATTGCAGGGGAACGCTCGCTTTGTTGATGAGCATACGTTGGCGCTGGATTGCCCGGACGGCAGCGTCGAAACACTAACTGCTGAAAAATTTGTTATTGCCTGCGGCTCTCGTCCATATCATCCAACAGATGTTGATTTCACCCATCCACGCATTTATGACAGCGACTCAATTCTTAGCATGCACCACGAACCGCGCCATGTACTTATTTACGGTGCTGGAGTGATCGGCTGTGAATATGCGTCGATCTTCCGCGGTATGGATGTAAAAGTGGATCTGATCAACACCCGCGATCGCCTGCTGGCATTTCTCGATCAAGAGATGTCAGATTCTCTCTCCTATCACTTCTGGAACAGTGGCGTAGTGATTCGTCACAACGAAGAGTACGAGAAGATCGAAGGCTGTGACGACGGTGTGATCATGCATCTGAAGTCGGGTAAAAAACTGAAAGCTGACTGTCTGCTCTATGCCAACGGTCGCACCGGTAATACCGATTCGCTGGCGTTACAGAACATTGGGCTGGAAACTGACAGTCGCGGACAGCTGAAGGTCAACAGCATGTATCAGACCGCACAGCCGCACGTTTACGCGGTGGGCGACGTGATTGGTTATCCGAGCCTGGCGTCGGCAGCCTATGACCAGGGGCGCATTGCCGCGCAGGCGCTGGTGAAAGGTGAAGCCAACGCACATCTGATTGAAGATATCCCTACCGGCATTTACACCATCCCGGAAATCAGCTCTGTAGGCAAAACCGAACAGCAGCTGACCGCGATGAAAGTGCCATATGAAGTGGGCCGCGCCCAGTTTAAACATCTGGCACGTGCACAAATCGTCGGCATGAACGTGGGCACGCTGAAAATTTTGTTCCATCGGGAAACAAAAGAGATTCTGGGTATTCACTGCTTTGGCGAGCGCGCTGCCGAAATTATTCATATCGGTCAGGCGATTATGGAACAGAAAGGTGGCGGCAACACTATTGAGTACTTCGTCAACACCACCTTTAACTACCCGACGATGGCGGAAGCCTATCGGGTAGCTGCGCTAAATGGCTTAAACCGCCTGTTTTAACACTTTATCGAAATGGCCATCCATTCTTGCGCGGATGGCCTCTGCCAGCTGCTCATAGCGGCTGCGCAGCGGTGAGCCAGGACGATAAACCAGGCCAATAGTGCGGCGTGGTTCCGGCTTAATGCACGGCAGATAAACAACCCCATCGCGTTTGCGTTCCGGCGGCACAGCCAGCGCAGGCAGTAAAGTGATCCCGCTACCTGCCGCCACCATGTTGCGCAGAGTTTCCAGGCTGGTCGCGCGGAAGTGTGTATCTTCATCCGCCCCGGCTTCAAAACAGAAACCCATTGCCTGATCGCGCAAACAGTGACCATCTTCCAGCATCAGCAGTTTTTCCCCTGCCAGATCGGCCATCGGTACACATTCGCGGTTCGCCCACGGGTGGTCTTCATAGATAGCCAGCAACATTGGCTCATCAAACAACGGCACTTCAATGAATGCTTCGCTCTCTTTCACCAGCGCGAGGATCACGCAATCGAGTTTGCCGCTGTCCAGTTGCGCCAGTAACTGGTGGGTCTGTGCTTCATGCAGATACATTTCCAGCTTTGGAAAGGTCTGGTGCAGCATCGGGATAATATGCGGTAGCAGGTACGGTCCAACCGTGGGAATCAAACCAATATGCAGCGGCCCGGACATCGTCTCGCCCTGCTGGCTTGCCATCTCTTTAAGGACTTTCACCTCACGCAGTACGGTACGCGCCTGATCCACCAGCAGCATTCCCGCCTGGGTGAACAACACTTTACGGCTGGTCCGCTCCAGCAACATCACGCCCAACTCATCTTCCAGCTTACGAATTTGCCCGCTAAGCGTCGGCTGGCTAACGTGGCAGGAATCTGCCGCACGCCGAAAATGGCGGTGTTCGGCCAATGCCACCAGGTACTCAAGATCACGAATATTCATTATCCATCCTCCATTGCCACGATAGTTCGCGGCGATAGGTAGCATAGCAACGAACGATTATCCCTATCAAGCATTCTGACTGATAATTGCTCACAGAAACGGAGCGGCACCTCTTTTAACCCTTGAAGTCACTGCCCGTTTCGAGAGTTTCTCAACTCGAATAACTAAAGCCAACGTGAACTTTTGCGGATCTCCAGGATCCGCTTTTTTTTATTCTACAGGCCCACAGCAAGAGAGCCTGATAGTAACGGTTACTCAATCCGATCTTTGACAATAAAGAAGTAACACAGCGCCCCGGTGAACGTCACACAGGCCGCGATAACCAGCGCCAGATTAAACGAGTGTGTGGTATCCACGACCCAACCGGTTACGATCGGAGCAAAGGAAGCAAAAACAAAACTGCCAAAGTTTTGAATCCCGGCGATGGAAGCCACTTTTGTTTCTGACACCATCACCTGCACCAGCCCCCATGCAGATGTTCCCGCGAAATGCACGCAGAACAGCGCCATTGAGATAAACGCTACCGCCTGGGCTGGCGAGGAAGATTGCACGACCAGCAACGTGCCTAATGCCGACATCATCAAACCGCAGACAATAGCCGTTTTACGCGTCTTCGCCAGGTCATAGCCTTTTTTCGCCAGCCGATCGACAACAATACCGTTAACCCACATCCCGACCGCCGCCGCGAGGAAAGGAATTGCCGCCACCCAACCGGTTTTCGCCAGACTGAAACCTTGTTCGGCCTGCAAATAACCGGGTAACCACGCGATGTAGAGCCAACCGGTATAATTGACGCCAGAGAAACCTAAAATCATCCCCCAGGTTGTCCGATGCTTAAACAGCGCCAGCCACTCGCTAAATTGTAACTGTGGACGCGGTTTAACCGGCGCGGAGAGATATGTCCGTTCTTCCTCGGTCAGGACAAACTGCGCCCGGTTGCGATACCACGCGTACCAACAGATCCCAACCAGAATCCCTGCTACGCCGATGATGACAAACATCGTCCGCCAGCCCCATGCCAGTTGCATCAATACAAGAGCAGGAGGCGCGATAGCCTGACCGATAACGGTAGATGAGTTAAAAATCCCCAGCGCCGTGCCGCGTTCTTTTTGCGCATACCAGTCGGTGATCGACTTTACTCCCGCAGGCATAAATGGCGCTTCGCCAATACCCAGACCGATACGCATTAAAATAAAGTGGCTAAAAGAATTAACCATTCCTGTTAATGCCTGCATTAATGACCAGAATATTAAGCCTGCGCCTAACACTATTCGTGGGCCAAAGCGGTCTAGCAAAATACCGGAAGGAAGTTGTGAAAAACCATAAGACAGAGAAAATGCAGAAAGCAAAACACCAAACTCGGTAGCGGATAATCCTAACTCGCCACGAATTGCTTCACCTGCCACGCTCAATGACGAACGGTCGAGAAAATTAACGATCCCCGCCATAAATAATAAAACCAGGGTCACTGTCTGAATACGACGAATCCGTTGCGGTTTATTACCCGCAACACTGGTTGACACATCAACGTCCATTTTTAGCTCCTTGAGCGGAATTAATCGATTTGATGAATATTCAGAAAATAATTAAGCGAACCGCTATTACCAGTTCCACAATGTGCCATCTTCCAGTCGTGCGACGGGGAGATACGCCGGGTCATACGGATATTTCGCCGCCAGTTTCTCATCGAAAGAAATACCCAGCCCCGGTTCATCGCCTGGGTGCATATAACCTTCATCGAAGCGCCAGCTGTGCGGGAAGACTTCAAGCATTTGTTCGGAATAGCCCATGTACTCCTGAACGCCAAAGTTTGGCACCCAGAGGTCAAAATGCAGCGCCGCCGCATGACAAACAGGCGATAAATCTGAAGGGCCATGCGAACCGGTACGTACCTGATAAAGCGATGCAAAATCGGCAATCCGTCGCATCCCGGTAATGCCGCCTGCATGGGTAATCGTCGTGCGAATATAGTCAATCAGCTGCTCTTCGATTAACTGTTTGCAGTCCCAGATACTGTTAAACACTTCACCGACCGCAATCGGCGTCACGGTATGCTGGCGAATCAGACGAAAACATTCCTGGTTCTCGGCAGGCGTCGGATCTTCCATCCAGAACAGGCGGTAATCCTCAATGCTCCTCCCAAAGCGCGCCGCTTCGATGGGGGTCAGGCGATGGTGCATGTCATGCAACAGATGTTCGTTAAAACCGAACTTATTACGCACCGCTTCAAATAACTTCGGCGTAAAATCGAGATACTTTTCTGAAGACCACAACTGCTCTTCTGGCCACAGGCCTTTGGTTGCTGGTTCATACGCCAGTCCTTTGCCCTTCGCCAGACCATAGGTGGTTTGCATACCCGGTACACCACACTGCACACGAATCGCCTTAAAGCCCATCTGCTGGTGCTTTGCATAGTCTTCAAGGACTTCATCAATCGTCCGCCCGGTGGTGTGGCAATAAACCATCACGCCTTCACGAGAAGCGCCACCAAGCAGTTGATACAATGGCATATTTGCCGCTTTAGCTTTGATATCCCACAACGCCATATCAATGGCAGAAATGGCCGACATCGTGACGGGACCACGTCGCCAGTAAGCTCCTTTATAAAAGAATTGCCAGATATCTTCGATACGGCTGGCATCGCGGCCAATTAATTGAGGACAAAGATGATCTTTCAGATAAGAAGCGACCGACAATTCGCGACCATTTAACGTGGCATCTCCTAATCCACAAAGTCCGCTTTCAGTGGTTATTTTAAGCGTAACGAAATTACGCCCGGGACAAGTAACAAAAACATCCACAGCAATAATTTTCATTATTGCAATCTCCTGTATTGTAAATAGACACTTCAAACTTAATTTTACGCCTACTACCATACAAGAGAGAAAAAGTGATTATTCAACCGTGATCACATTAAAAATAAAAATTTCTACCGAGGAGAAAAAACACCCTCAAAAACCACCTGAATAATTAGCCATCATCGTTAAAACAACACGTTAAATAATCACATAACAAACTCCATTAATCATTAAAAATGAACACAACAATAGAAATAAATTATATTCAATTAATTAAAGTATGTATTGGCTGATGTATTGAAAATATAATTTTTATGGGGAGAGTGAAGGTAAAGAAGACGCAAGAATAAAAAGGAATGTGACAAATAATGGTTCTGGTTGGGCGTTAAATTTAAGGTCACCAGAATACTGACAAATTTCTGCCTGATGCGGCGTAAACGCCTTATCCGCCTACGAAGTGTCACACTTTGTAGGCGTGGTAAGCTCCCCATTTTCAGGGGAGCAATATAAACAAATTACCCCAACCGCGCCTGCGCAAAAGCAATCGCCTGCGCCACCTGTTGCGGTGAGACACCGCCTTTTGCTGCACGCTTGTCGAGGCACGATTGCAGCGACAGAATCGGATAGACATCTTCGCCAATCACCTGGCTGAATTTCTGCAACTCACTGAGCGGCAGATCTTCCAGCGCTTTGCCCTGACGAATGGCTTCCACCACCGCTTCACCCACAATATGGTGCGCCTCGCGGAACGGTACGCCTTTCGCCACCAGATAATCCGCCAGTTCAGTAGCGTTGGCGTAACCCTGCTGCGCCGCTTCCTGGCAACGCGGACGTTTCACCTGAATGCCGTCCAGCACCAGCGCCGCCATATGCAGGCAGTCCAGCCAGGTATCGAGCGCGTCGAACAGACCTTCTTTGTCTTCCTGCATATCTTTGTTGTAAGCCAGCGGCAAACCTTTCAGCGTCATCATCATGCCGGTTAACGCCCCCTGCACCCGACCGCATTTACCGCGAATCAGCTCCAGCGCATCCGGGTTTTTCTTCTGCGGCATTAATGATGAACCGGAAGTCACACGGTCAGAAAGCTCCACAAACCCCGCTTCGCCGGTGTTAAAGAAAATCAGATCTTCAGCAAAACGCGACAGATGCACCATGCCGATAGCGGCAGCAGAAAGCAGTTCCAACACATGGTCACGGTCAGAAACGCTGTCGAGACTGTTACGGGTCGCCGAAGCAAAGCCCAGCCAGCCTGCTAACTGTTCACGGTCGATTTCATAGGCCGTTCCTGCCAGTGCGCCACAACCTAGCGGGCTGACATCCAGACGCTTAAGCGCGTCCTGCAAACGGCTTTCATCACGCGCCAGCATCTCAACGTAGGCCAGGCACCAGTGAGCGAACGTCACCGGCTGGGCGCGTTGCAGGTGAGTGTAACCCGGCATCACCGCGTCCTGATTGTTCTGCGCGGTCTCGACCAGAGCGGATTGTAACTGCCGGTTAGCCGTCAGCAACTCGCTAACGGTATCTTTGCACCACAGTTTCAGGTCAGTTGCTACCTGATCATTACGGCTACGCCCGGTATGCAGTTTTTTGCCTAACTGACCCACTTTGTCGATCAGTTTACCTTCCACCCAGCTATGGATATCTTCGGCGTCGCTTTCAAGGATTTGTTGTGGCCTGGCGCGAACATCTTCCAGCAGCACGTTCAGCGCCTCTTCCAGTTGCGCCTGCTCTTCTGCGGTTAACACGCCGACCGTTACCAGGGCTTTGGACCAGGCCACAGAGCCAACAATATCCTGCTCCGCCAGACGGTAATCAAAGCGCAGTGAGTCGTTGAATTGTTTGAACCGTTGATCTGCTGCCTGGGTAAAACGCCCGCCCCAAAGTGCCATAACTCTGTTTCCTTATTTTGAAATTCAATGCCGGAAAGCTGCGCCTCCGGCCAACAAAACTTAAGCTAAAATCCGCGTACCCATCGGCATACCGTTAAACAGTGCCGGAAGCTGTTCCGCATGACGCCAGGAGGCGATATCTACCGGACGGCCCAACGTGCGCGCAGCATCCAGCGCCGCGTTCACTTTCACAATCATGCCGTCAGTAATAATGCCCTGCTCAATCAGTTGTTCTGCTTTCGCGGCGGTCATTTCGGCAATACGTTGCCCTTTGCCGTCGAGAATGCCGCTGACGTCAGAGAGCAAAATCAGATCCGCGCCCAGCGTTGCCGCCAGCGCCGTCGCCGCCTGGTCGGCATTGACGTTCATCAGTTGCCCTTCGTTTGTTACGCCAATGGAGCTGACCACCGGCAGATAACCGTTCTCCAGCAAGCTGTTGATAAGCTTAGGCGAACCTGGCTGCGCCAGTCCAACATGGCCTAACTCTTCATCAAGCTGGGTCACTTTGACGCTGTCGCCGTCACCGAGAAACAAACCTACGGCCGCAATCTGATGCTTCTTCGCCCATGCCAGCAGGGTTTTATTTGCCGTTCCCGCCAGTGCTCCGGTGATAATGTCTATCTGATCCGCAGGCGTCACCCGCAGGCCATTTTTCTTTTTCACCGGCAGATTCAGCCCTTTCATCAGCTCATCCACCACGCAACCGCCGCCGTGCACAATCACCAGCTGACGCTGATGTGACTCGCGATAATTCACCAGTGCGCTAAACAGACGTTCCAGCGCCTCTTCACTATCCAGCAGTACGCCACCCAGTTTGATAATTAATGGATTCATCATTGCACCCTTAAATAAGAGACTGCGTTTCCGCATAGCCGAAACGAATATTGGCGCACTGCACCGCTTGTGCCGCCGCGCCTTTCAGTAAGTTGTCTTCGGTCGCCACAATAATCAGATGCTCGCCCTGAACGGCAAAACCGATATCGCAGAATGGCAGTCCAACGACATTTTTCAGCGCCGGAACGCCTTTGTCATACAGCCGCACCAGTGGTTTATGGGCATACGCCTGCTGTAACGCTTGCGCCACTTGCACCTGGCTCACACCCGGTTTCAGGCGGCAGGTAATGGTTTCGAGAATGCCGCGCGGGAAATTGCCCAGATGCGGGGTGAAGATAACGTCAGCACCGAGGTGTGTGGCGATCTCTGGTTGATGGCGATGGGTAAAGACGCCATACGGTTGCAGGCTAACTTCACAAAAACTATTTGAAATCGCTGCCTTACGTCCTGCACCGCTCACGCCGCTGGTGGCGTTGATCACCGGCCACTGATTGAGGTCAAGAAGATCGGCATCAATCAACGGTTTCAGCGCCAGCTGTGCTGCCGTCGGATAACAGCCTGGCACGGCAATCAAGTTCGCTTCTTTTAATTTATTACCGCACCACTCCGCCAGACCGTAGGCTGCCTGTTCCAGCAGTTCCGGGTATTGATGGGTAAAGCCGTAATATTTTTCATAGAAGGCGACATCGTTAACACGAAACGCGCCGGAAAGGTCGAACACCACACAGCCTGCTTCAAGAAATTGCGGCGCTAAATCGTGGCTGACTTCATGGGCGGTGGCGAGAAACACCACGTCCACCCCTGGGCTAAACTCGCTGATATCCGACATCGGCTGCAACGGCAGATCAACGATGCCTTTTAGCTGCGGATGCAAATCGGAGATTAACTTTCCCGCATCATTGCTTTGCGCTGAAACAGTCAAAGCGGTTATGTTCATATGCGGATGGCGATTTACATAGGTCACTAGCTCTGCGCCAGCGTAGCCGCTGGCACCCACAATCAGCGTATTCAACATCGGGGCTATTCACCTTCTTATGTCTGGTTGCCAGGTTAAACGTAAAACATTCACCTTACGGCTGGTGGGTTTTATTACGCTCAACGTTAGTGTATTTTTATTCATAAATACTGCATGAATATTGATACTATCATGACCAGAGGTGTGTCAACAATGAAAAACAAATTACCGCCATTTATCGAGATTTACCGTGCTCTGATTGCCACACCTTCAATAAGCGCCACGGAAGAGGCACTCGATCAAAGCAATGCAGATTTAATCACTCTGCTGGCGGACTGGTTTAAGGATTTAGGCTTCAATGTGGAAGTACAGCCTGTGCCAGGAACTCGCAACAAATTTAATATGCTGGCCAGTTGCGGACAGGGGGCTGGCGGTTTGTTGCTGGCGGGGCATACCGATACGGTGCCATTTGATGACGGACGCTGGACGCGCGATCCATTTACGTTGACGGAGCATGACGGCAAGCTTTACGGCTTAGGCACCGCCGACATGAAAGGCTTTTTTGCGTTTATCCTTGATGCGCTACGCGATGTCGACGTCACGAAGCTTGCAAAACCGCTCTACATTCTGGCGACTGCCGATGAAGAAACCAGTATGGCCGGAGCGCGTTATTTTGCCGAAACTACCGCCCTGCGCCCGGATTGCGCCATCATTGGCGAGCCAACGTCGCTGCAACCGGTACGCGCGCATAAAGGTCATATCTCTAACGCCATCCGTATTCAGGGCCAGTCGGGCCACTCCAGCGATCCAGCACGCGGAGTTAACGCTATCGAACTGATGCACGACGCCATAGGGCATATTTTGCAATTGCGCGATAACCTGAAAGAACGTTATCACTACGACGCGTTTACCGTGCCATACCCTACGCTCAACCTCGGGCATATCCACGGCGGCGATGCATCTAACCGTATTTGCGCTTGTTGTGAGTTGCATATGGATATTCGTCCGCTGCCAGGCATGACACTCAATGAACTTAACGGTTTGCTCAACGATGCATTGGCTCCAGTGAGCGAACGCTGGCCGGGTCGTCTGACGGTCGACGAGCTGCATCCGCCGATCCCTGGCTATGAATGCCCACCGAATCATCAACTGGTTGAAGTGGTTGAGAAATTGCTCGGAGCAAAGACCGAAGTGGTGAATTACTGTACCGAAGCGCCGTTTATTCAAACGTTATGCCCGACGCTGGTTCTGGGGCCTGGCTCAATTAATCAGGCTCATCAGCCTGATGAATATCTGGAGACGAGGTTTATCAAGCCCACCCGCGAACTGATCACCCAGGTGATTCACCATTTTTGCTGGCATTAAAACGTAGGCCAAACAATGTCGGATGCGATGCTTGCGCATCTTATCCGACCTACACCTTTGGTGTTATTCGAGGCGATTTTTTAACATTCCCATAAGTTACGCTTATTTAAAGCGTCGTGAATTTAATGGCGTAAATTCCTGCTATTTATTCGTTTGCTGAAGCGATTTCGCAGCATTTGACGTCACCGCTTTTACGTGGCTTTATAAAAGACGACGAAAAGCAAAGCCCGAGCATATTCGCGCCAATGCGACGTGAAGGATACAGGGCTATCAAACGATAAGATGGGGTGTCTGGGGTAATATGAACGAACAATATTCCGCATTGCGTAGTAATGTCAGTATGCTCGGCAAAGTGCTGGGAGAAACCATCAAGGATGCGTTGGGAGAACACATTCTTGAACGCGTAGAAACTATCCGTAAGTTGTCCAAATCTTCACGCGCTGGCAATGATGCTAACCGCCAGGAGTTGCTCACCACCTTACAAAATTTGTCGAACGACGAGCTGCTGCCCGTTGCGCGTGCGTTTAGTCAGTTCCTGAACCTGGCCAACACCGCTGAGCAATACCACAGCATTTCGCCGAAAGGCGAAGCTGCCAGCAACCCGGAAGTGATCGCCCGCACCCTGCGTAAACTGAAAAACCAGCCGGAACTGAGCGAAGACACCATCAAAAAAGCAGTGGAATCGCTGTCGCTGGAACTGGTCCTCACGGCTCACCCAACCGAAATTACCCGTCGTACACTGATCCACAAAATGGTGGAAGTGAACGCCTGTTTAAAACAGCTCGATAACAAAGATATCGCCGACTACGAACACAACCAGCTGATGCGCCGCCTGCGCCAGTTGATCGCCCAGTCATGGCATACCGATGAAATCCGTAAACTGCGCCCAAGCCCGGTAGATGAAGCCAAATGGGGCTTTGCCGTAGTAGAAAACAGCCTGTGGCAAGGCGTACCGAATTACCTGCGCGAACTGAACGAACAACTGGAAGAGAACCTCGGCTACAAACTGCCCGTCGAATTTGTTCCGGTCCGTTTTACCTCGTGGATGGGCGGTGACCGCGACGGCAACCCGAACGTCACTGCCGATATCACCCGCCACGTCCTGCTACTCAGCCGCTGGAAAGCCACCGATTTGTTCCTGAAAGATATTCAGGTTCTGGTTTCTGAACTGTCGATGGTTGAAGCCACCCCTGAACTGCTGGCGCTGGTTGGCGAAGAGGGTGCCGCAGAACCGTATCGCTATCTGATGAAAAACCTGCGTTCTCGCCTGATGGCGACACAGGCATGGCTGGAAGCGCGCCTGAAAGGCGAAGAATTGCCAAAACCAGAAGGTCTGCTGACACAAAACGAAGAACTGTGGGAACCGCTCTACGCTTGCTACCAGTCACTTCAGGCGTGTGGCATGGGTATTATCGCCAATGGCGATCTGCTCGACACCCTGCGCCGCGTGAAATGTTTCGGCGTACCGCTGGTGCGTATTGATATCCGTCAGGAGAGCACGCGTCATACCGAAGCATTAGGCGAACTGACCCGCTACCTCGGTATCGGCGATTATGAAAGCTGGTCAGAAGCCGACAAACAGGCGTTCCTGATCCGCGAACTGAACTCCAAACGTCCGCTTCTACCACGCAACTGGCAACCAAGCGCCGAAACGCGCGAAGTGCTCGATACCTGCCAGGTGATTGCCGAAGCGCCGCAAGGCTCCATTGCCGCCTACGTGATCTCGATGGCGAAAACGCCGTCCGACGTGCTGGCTGTCCACCTGCTGCTGAAAGAAGCGGGTATCGGGTTTGCGATGCCGGTTGCTCCGCTGTTTGAAACCCTCGATGACCTGAACAACGCCAACGATGTCATGACCCAGCTGCTGAATATCGACTGGTATCGCGGCCTGATTCAGGGCAAACAGATGGTGATGATTGGCTATTCCGACTCAGCAAAAGATGCGGGCGTGATGGCAGCTTCCTGGGCGCAATATCAGGCACAGGATGCATTAATCAAAACCTGCGAAAAAGCGGGTATTGAGCTGACGTTGTTCCACGGTCGCGGCGGTTCCATTGGTCGCGGCGGCGCACCTGCCCATGCGGCGCTGCTGTCACAACCGCCAGGAAGCCTGAAAGGTGGCCTGCGCGTGACCGAACAGGGCGAGATGATCCGCTTTAAATATGGTCTGCCAGAAATCACCGTCAGCAGCCTGTCGCTGTACACCGGGGCGATTCTGGAAGCCAACCTGCTGCCACCGCCTGAGCCGAAAGAGAGCTGGCGTCGCATTATGGATGAACTGTCAGTCATCTCCTGCGATCTCTACCGTGGCTACGTACGTGAAAACAAAGATTTTGTGCCTTACTTCCGCTCCGCTACGCCGGAACAAGAATTGGGTAAACTGCCGTTGGGTTCACGTCCGGCGAAACGTCGCCCAACCGGCGGCGTCGAGTCACTGCGCGCTATTCCGTGGATTTTCGCCTGGACGCAAAACCGCCTGATGCTCCCCGCCTGGCTGGGTGCAGGTACGGCGCTGCAAAAAGTGGTCGAAGATGGCAAACAGAGCGAGCTGGAAGCCATGTGCCGCGATTGGCCATTCTTCTCGACGCGTCTCGGCATGCTGGAGATGGTCTTCGCCAAAGCAGACCTGTGGCTGGCGGAATACTATGACCAACGCCTGGTAGACAAAGCACTGTGGCCGTTAGGTAAAGAGTTACGCAATCTGCAAGAAGAAGACATCAAAGTGGTGCTGGCGATTGCCAACGATTCTCACCTGATGGCCGATCTGCCGTGGATTGCAGAGTCTATTCAGCTACGGAATATTTACACCGACCCGCTGAACGTATTGCAGGCCGAGTTGCTGCACCGCTCCCGCCAGGCAGAAAAAGAAGGCCAGGAACCGGATCCTCGCGTCGAGCAGGCGTTAATGGTCACTATTGCCGGGATTGCGGCAGGTATGCGTAATACCGGCTAATCTTCCTCTCCTGCAAACCCTCGTGCTTTTGCGCGAGGGTTTTCTGAAATACTTCTGTTCTAACACCCTCGTTTTCAATATATTTCTGTCTGCATTTTATTCAAAATCTGGATATCCCTTCAGATATCCTTAAGGAATTGTCGTTACATTCGGCGATATTTTTTTCAAGACAGGTTCTTACTATGCATTCCACAGAAGTCCAGGCTAAACCCCTTTTTAGCTGGAAAGCCCTGGGTTGGGCACTGCTCTACTTTTGGTTTTTCTCTACTCTGCTACAGGCCATTATTTACATCAGTGGTTATAGTGGCACTAACGGCATTCGCGACTCGCTGTTATTCAGTTCGCTGTGGTTGATCCCGGTATTCCTCTTTCCGAAGCGGATTAAAATTATTGCCGCAGTGATCGGCGTGGTGCTATGGGCGGCCTCTCTGGCGGCGCTGTGCTATTACGTCATCTACGGTCAGGAGTTCTCGCAGAGCGTTCTGTTTGTGATGTTCGAAACCAACACCAACGAAGCCAGCGAGTATTTAAGCCAGTATTTCAGCCTGAAAATTGTGCTTATCGCGCTGGCCTATACGGCGGTGGCAGTTCTGCTGTGGACACGCCTGCGCCCGGTCTATATTCCAAAGCCGTGGCGTTATGTTGTCTCTTTTGCCCTGCTTTATGGCTTGATTCTGCATCCGATCGCCATGAATACGTTTATCAAGAACAAGCCGTTTGAGAAAACGTTGGATAACCTGGCATCGCGTATGGAGCCTGCCGCACCGTGGCAATTCCTGACCGGCTATTATCAGTATCGTCAGCAACTAAACTCGCTAACAAAGCTACTGAATGAAAATAATGCCTTGCCGCCGCTGGCTAATTTCAAAGATGAATCGGGTAACGAACCGCGCACCTTAGTGCTGGTAATTGGCGAATCGACCCAGCGTGGACGCATGAGTCTGTACGGTTATCCGCGTGAAACCACGCCGGAGCTGGATGCGCTGCATAAAACCGATCCGAATCTGACCGTGTTTAATAACGTGGTTACGTCTCGTCCGTACACCATTGAAATCCTGCAACAGGCGCTGACCTTTGCCAATGAAAAGAACCCGGATCTGTATCTGACGCAGCCGTCGCTGATGAACATGATGAAACAGGCGGGTTATAAAACCTTCTGGATCACCAACCAGCAGACGATGACCGCCCGCAATACCATGCTGACGGTATTTTCGCGCCAGACCGACAAGCAGTACTACATGAACCAGCAACGTACGCAGAGTGCGCGTGAATATGACACCAACGTGCTGAAGCCGTTCCAGGAAGTGCTGAAGGACCCTGCGCCGAAGAAACTGATCATCGTTCATCTGCTGGGTACGCATATCAAGTACAAGTACCGTTATCCGGAAGATCAGGGCAAATTTGACGGTAATACAGAGCATGTTCCACCGGGATTAAACGCAGAAGAGCTGGAGTCATATAATGATTATGACAATGCTAACCTGTACAACGATCACGTGGTTGCCAGCCTGATTAAAGACTTTAAAGCGACCGATCCGAACGGTTTCCTGGTTTATTTCTCTGACCACGGTGAAGAGGTTTACGACACGCCGCCGCACAAAACTCAGGGGCGTAATGAAGACAACCCGACGCGTCATATGTACACCATTCCGTTCCTGCTGTGGACGTCAGAAAAATGGCAAGCGACTCATCCGCGTGATTTCTCACAAGATGTTGATCGTAAATACAGCCTGGCGGAACTGATCCACACCTGGTCAGATTTGGCGGGCTTATCTTACGACGGTTACGATCCAACCCGTTCAGTGGTGAATCCGCAGTTCAAAGAAACTACCCGCTGGATTGGTAACCCGTATAAGAAAAACGCACTGATCGATTACGACACTCTGCCGTATGGCGATCAGGTGGGTAATCAGTAATTATCAGCCAGATGTTATTTGCCGGATGCGACGCTTGACGCGTCTTATCCGGCCTACAGATCGCGGCGGTAGGCCGGGTAAGGCATTTACGCCGCATCCGGCAATACAAGGCGACTGAAACTGTCGCAATGTTTACATCGAACTCCCATCAGGCCACACTTTTCAGGTGGCCTTTTTTCATAATGCCAGTTACTGTTTTCCCGTCTACATACCTAAGGGAATAACATGTATCACGACGTCAGCTATCTGCTCTCCCGCCTGATCAACGGCCCGCTGTCCCTGCGCCAGATTTACTTTGCCAGCAGCAACGGCCCGGTGCCCGATCTTGCGTATCAGGTCGATTTTCCACGGCTGGAAATTGTGCTGGAAGGTGAGTTTATTGATACCGGCGCTGGAGCAGCGTTAGTTCCCGGCGATGTGCTGTACGTCCCTGCTGGTGGCTGGAATTTTCCACAATGGCAAGCCCCCGCCACCACCTTTAGCGTGCTGTTTGGCAAACAGCAACTCGGCTTCAGCGTTGTGCAATGGGATGGCAAACAATATCAAAATCTGGCGAAGCAACACGTCGCCCGACGCGGCCCGCGCATTGGTTCTTTTCTGCTACAAACGCTCAATGAAATGCAAATGCAGTCGCAGGAGCAGCAAACGGCCAGACTTATCGTCGCCAGCCTGCTTAGCCACTGCCGCGATTTGCTCGGCAGCCAAATACAGACCGCCTCACGCAGCCAGGCTCTATTCGAAGCTATTCGTGATTATATCGACGAACGCTATGCCTCCGCACTTACCCGCGAATCTGTCGCACAGGCGTTCTATATTTCGCCAAATTACCTCTCGCACCTGTTTCAAAAAACGGGGGCCATTGGTTTTAACGAATACCTGAATCACACGCGACTGGAGCACGCTAAGACATTATTGAAAGGCTATGACCTGAAGGTAAAAGAAGTGGCGCACGCCTGCGGCTTTGTCGACAGCAACTACTTCTGCCGTCTGTTTCGTAAAAATACCGAACGCTCGCCGTCGGAATATCGTCGGCAGTACCACAGCCAACTGACAGAAAAACCGACTACTCCAGAATAAGATGGGTTTGCTGCGGCGCAGAAAGCACTTTGCGCACTGCGCTCATCACCCTCTGCGGCTCACGCAGGAAAGCGTAGATGCTGCATTGCACGTAGCGACAATGTTCAAATCGCTCAGCACCGGCAAGCTCGATATCCGTAATTAACAGCGCAACATCCGCCCGGCGGATATCCTCGTCCGCTAAACGATTCTCCGTTCCCAACGCGCCCTGAGTTTCAATGCTAACGCCCCACTTCTCTAACTGGCACAACTTTTCCAGCCGTTCCGCCGCCATATAAGTATGCGCCACGCCGCTTACGCAGGCGGTTACTGCCACCAGATATGCCATTTTAACCTCCCACGGTAACCTGAAATCCGGCCCGTTCTGCCATTTCACGCATCGTTGCCACATCGGCTGACGACGGCGCAGAAACCTCTTTCATCGACCATGTTTTCCCCAGCAGGCGGTATTTCGGCTCGCCGTACTGATGAAACGGTAACAGATGGATCTGCTTGATATTCAGCGGGATCAGCACGTCCAGCGCCTGCTGCATATTCTCCCGGCTGAGCGTGAAACCAGGGATCAGCGGTAAACGCGGGATCACGTTGACACCCTCACTCACCAGCAAACGCAGATTCTCCAGCACGCGTTGCAGGTTCATCTTCACCACATCCCGCGCCTGAGCCGCATCCATAATTTTTAAATCGAACAACACTTCATCGCACAATTTCGCCAGCGGTAACAGCTTGCTGGCTGGCGCGTCTCCGGCAGTTTCGATGGCGCATGACACACCCCATAGCCGCAGTCGCTGTAAAAAACGGGTCGCAAACTCCGCCTGCATTAACACTTCGCCGCCAGAAAGCGTGACGCCACCGCCGGACGTGCGAAAGAAAATGTCATCTTTCATCACTTCCCGTTCCAGAGCGTCAAGGCTGATATCGCGACCAATCCGTTCAAATGCCCCGGAGGGGCATTCATCCGCATCACGCAAACATTTCGCGCAGTGCAGACATTTCGCCTCTCTGCGCACCGTCTGGATTTTGCCGGAGATCGACTCCGGATTAGCACACCATGGGCAAAGATGCGGACAGCCTTTAAAAAAGACCACCGTACGAATGCCCTCGCCGTCATTCAGTGAATAACGCTGAATGTTGAAAATGCGCGCCACATCATTGCGGCGCGTTTCCACAACGTTACAGCTGATGCGCTGTCCGGCGGATGATGTCATCCTGGATCTCCTTCGACAGTTCGACAAAGAAGGCGCTGTATCCGGCAACGCGCACCACCAGCCCGGCATAATCTTGTGGGCGCTGTTGCGCTTCCCGTAACGTGTCGGCGTTCACCACGTTAAACTGAATATGCTGCAACTTAAGCTGGGTAAACGCCCGTAAGAAGTCGGCCAGTTTGCGTAATCCCGCTTCACCTTCCAGGGTCGCCGGAGTGAATTTCACGTTCAGCAACGTACCGTTAGACAGCAGCGTATTATCGAGCTTACTGACTGACTTCAGTACCGCTGTTGGCCCTTGTGCGTCCTGGCCCAGCATGGGTGACAAGCCGCCGTCTGCCAGCTGTTCTCCGGCAAAACGACCGTCTGGCGTCGCGCCAACCACCGATCCCAACGGGACGTGGGCAGAAACGGTATACGATCCCGGCGTGAAGTAGCCGCCGCGCGGGTTCTGGTATTTTTCCACTTCTTTGCAGTAGTGGCGTAACAGTTCGGCGCTGATGTTATCCACCTCGTCGATATCGTTACCGTATTTCTCGAAGCGGTTAATTAAGCGAGCGCGGACTTTTTCGCCTTCTGGCGTGGCGAAGTTGGCTTTTAATACC
Source organism: Escherichia sp. E.sYA108 (assembly GCF_011754335.1). Taxonomy (NCBI): domain Bacteria; kingdom Pseudomonadati; phylum Pseudomonadota; class Gammaproteobacteria; order Enterobacterales; family Enterobacteriaceae; genus Escherichia; species Escherichia sp. E.sYA108. The sequence goes on from NZ_JAAQVZ010000001.1 coordinate 4,844,904, forward strand.
GACAGCAATTCGTCAAAACTTAAACGCTGTTGATCAAAAATCATCCCTTTCAACGCATGGAGAGAATCGCTCAGGTTGGCGATACCGATCCCCTGTACGCCGGAGAAGTTATAACGCGCGCCGCCATCGGTAATATCGCGACCTTTTTCCAGACAATCGCTGATAAAAGACGAGAGTAGCGGTACAGGTGCCCAGTCACGGTGACCGATATCGCAAATATTGCTGCCCTCAACCATCAGGGTGATGTAGTGGCTGATCTTGGCGCGGATCTGCTCCAGTAAACCTTCATAAGTCAGCGCAGCATTGCCTTCATTTTCATGCAGGCAGATTTCCATCACTTTCAGCAGGTTAAACATCGCGATGTCATGCAAGCCGTAGGTTCTGCCGGGAATAGATAATTCCACACAGCCCACTACGGAATAGTCGCGCGCATCTTCCAGCGAAACGCCACGGTTGAGGAACGCTGGCACCACCACTTCATCGTTAAAGATTTGCGGAATACCGGTGCCGAGGCGAATGGTTTCTGCGGTTTTCATCAGGAACGGCGTGTCGATCAAGGCGTTAGTGCGCACGCCGAGGTTCGGTTGCGGTAATTGCACGCTTTGATAAGCGTCAAGGCAAAGGAACGAAAGCACGTTCACCGCGCTACGTCCGTTCTCGGTTAACCCGCCGAGCAGTGCGGTATAGCCGGTAGGGAAACCTGCGAAATAACGCGCGCTACTGGTGGAGCGCAACAGCACGATGTCGTTGCATTTCACCCATAAAGATTCGAGCAGTTCTTTCAGGAATGCCGGATCTTCGCCCTGGGTTAATGATGCCTGATAGAACGGCAACATATACTGGTCGAAGCGCCCCAACGATAGCGAACTGGCGTTGGATTCGTATTGCAGAATGATGTTCATGTACCAGAATAACTGGCACGCCTGCCAGAACGTCTGCGGCTTATGTTCGGCGTTATGGCGGGAGATCTCCGCAATGGTCAGCAGTTCTTCGCGACGCGGGCCATCAGTGCAGCTTGCCGCCATCGTTTCCGCCAGTTCGGCGTAACGCAAAATATGTTTCTGCGAGGCTTCCAGCAGTAACAGCGCTGCCTGATAAAAGTGATTCTCCGGCTGTTGCTGACAATGTTGCTGCATCTGTGCCACCAGCTCCCCCAGCCCGTGATTCAGCAGGCGCGGGTAATCAATAATAATGTGCCCCTGGCCTTTATCCGTCTGGTTGATGCTGAAAATCTGCGTGCTGGTCGCGGCTTTTACTTCATCCGTCATCTGCCCGTTGATGAAATCTTTCATCGAACGTTTTTCCCAGTACGGGAACAACTCTTCGCGGTAGATACGTTTATCTTCTTCGCTGATAGCAAAGCGGTCCTGCGGACGCGTCGGGAATTGATCCAGCTCTTTCAGCAGCCAGTAAGGGTCCATTTCCGGCGACATAATCCCGGCGCGTGGTTTTACGGTGCGGTTACCGGCAATCAGTTCTTCATCACGAATCGAAATTTCAACGTGTTCAAGGATATACGCTGTTGCTTTCGCCCGACGCATTATCACCGGCTCCCCTTCGGTTTGCCGATGGCTGGCGGTATAAAGCAACGCCCGCTCCAGCGAGATTTCACGGGTATTGGCAAACAGTGCAGTTTTGAGGCGAGAGATACGATTCGTCATGAGGAACTCCTGTGGGAAAGCGAACCCGCCCTTGCGGGCGGGATAAGAACTTAAGCGGTTTGCGCCAGGTGAGCTTCAATTTTGCTCATAATGGCGTCAGCACGTTTTACCGCGTCGCTGATGTTGACACGCACGATAGTCTTGCCAGCAAAACGCTCTTCAAATTTGATGCCGATATCTTTGGTCAAAATCACCATATCGGCGCTTGCCACGTCTTCCGCAGTCAGTTCATTTTCCAGACCAATCGACCCCTGGGTTTCTACTTTCACTTCCCAGCCTTTCGCTTTCGCGGCGCTTTCCAGCGCCTCTGCCGCCATATAAGTATGGGCAACACCTGAAGGACATGCGGTTACTGCGATAATTTTCGTCATGGCTCGTTCCTCAATTAATTAATTTCAAAATCCAGATCCAGGTCGTCTTCCTTCTCTTCAGTTGAAGACCCATTTTTACGCGCCAGACTTTTCAGCACGTTCACGCAGACTGCCGTCACAACCGCCCCGACAGCCACTGCCGCGATGTAACCCAACTTACCTTCAACCACCGGCAGCACAATCAGACCACCCCAGCCTGCATAGCACTGCGCACCGACCAGCGCCGCAGTTACCGCACCACAAACTGAACCGACCATGATGGAAGGAATGACACGCAGCGGATCGGCAGCGGCGAAAGGAATCGCCCCTTCAGTAACGCCAACACAGCCCATCACCAGTGCCGCCTTGCCGGTTTCGCGCTCTTCTGCGGAGAAATTTTTACGACCAATCAGCGTCGCCAGCCCCATCCCCAGCGGTGGAACACAAATCCCAACAGCGGCAATAGCCACCACGGTATAAACACCCTGAGCAACGCAAATCAGCATGAAGGCATAGGCCACTTTGTTAACCGGGCCGCCCATATCGAACGCCAGCATCAGACCCATGATCACCGCCAGCATAACAATGCTGCCCTGCTGCATCCCCTGAAGCCACTGGGTCAGGCTGTTGGTCAACGCCCCCACCGGCTCGCCCAGCCCCCACATCATGACGCCAGCGGTAATCAGTGTGCCGACGATTGGAATGATGAAGATTGGCATCACCGAGCGCAGAACTTTATGCACCGGAATTTTCTTCAGGTAATGCACCACGATGCCGCCGATAATCCCGGCGATCAGCGCACCAAAGAAGCCCGCGCCAAAGCTGTTACCAACCCAGGCACCGATAGCGCATGGAGCCAGCGCAGAACGTTCTGCAATGGAATAACCGATGTAAGCGGCGAGGAAAGGCACCATCAGCGTCAAACCTGCAACGCCGATATCAAACAGTTTTTTCAGATTCGGATCGGCTACGGCATCCGGCACTGCGCCTTTGCCATACAACATGACGGAAACCGCCAGCAAAATACCGCCCGATACCACGAAGGGAATCATGTGTGAAACGCCCGTCATTAAATGCTGACGGGTATTTTTCAGGATCTGCACCAACTCATTCATAAGCTGCTCCCGGGCTTGCGAAAGCCCATGTCCATATTTTTGATGGAAGAAACAATAGGCAATCGCAGGCGGAGCAAACAGTGGATAAAAAGGCCATTTACTGGACTTTTGTAATATCAGTACAAAAATGCGATCCGCCTCATAACTTGCGATAATCCGGAAGTACGCCGCAAAACGGCGTCTTGTGAGACGCGTCGCAAATTGACGGTTACATTACATTTGTCCAGCTTTTGGCAGATTTGTCACATGGCAGGCCGTTGCCGTGCGCTCTTATCCTGTAAACAGAAAACCGTACCGGGAGAAAGGCAATGGCCCTGATTGTGGAATTTATTTGTGAGCTACCTAACGGCGTGCATGCGCGTCCGGCAAGCCACGTTGAAACGCTGTGTAATACTTTTTCATCACAAATTGAGTGGCATAACCTGCGCACTGACCGCAAGGGCAACGCCAAAAGCGCCCTTGCGCTGATTGGCACCGATACGCTGGTGGGCGATAACTGCCAGTTACTGATTTCCGGGGCCGACGAACAGGAAGCGTACCAGCGTTTAAGCCAATGGCTGCGCGATGAATTCCCCCACTGCGACGCACCGCTGGCGGAAGTAAAATCTGACGAACTGGAACCACTGCCGGTTTCACTGACCAATCTGAATCCGCAAATTATCCGTGCTCGCACCGTGTGCAGTGGTAGCGCAGGCGGCATTCTGACGCCGATCTCTTCTTTAGATCTCAATGCGCTGGGTAATCTTCCCGCAGCCAAAGGCGTTGACGCCGAACAATCCGCACTGGAAAACGGTCTGACGCTGGTACTGAAAAACATAGAGTTTCGTCTGCTGGATAGCGACGGTGCTACCAGCGCGATTCTGGAAGCGCACCGATCCCTGGCTGGCGATACTTCCCTGCGCGAACATTTACTGGCAGGTGTCAGCGCCGGATTAAGCTGCGCCGAAGCGATTGTTGCCAGTGCGAATCACTTTTGCGAAGAGTTCGCCCGTTCCAGCAGCAGCTACCTGCAAGAACGTGCCCTGGACGTACGCGACGTCTGCTTCCAGTTACTCCAGCAAATCTACGGTGAGCAACGCTTCCCGGCACCGGGCAAACTGACGCAGCCCGCCATTTGTATGGCTGATGAACTGACCCCCAGCCAGTTCCTCGAACTGGATAAAAATCACCTCAAAGGTCTATTACTGAAAAGTGGCGGCACCACATCACATACGGTGATCCTTGCCCGTTCGTTCAACATTCCGACGCTGGTAGGTGTGGATATTGCTGCCCTTACTCCGTGGCAGCATCAGACGATTTATATCGACGGCAACGCAGGGGCGATTGTGGTTGAGCCAGGGGAATCCGTGGCCCGTTATTATCAGCAAGAAGCCCGCGTACAGGACGCTCTGCGTGAGCAACAGCGTGTCTGGCTGACCCAGCAAGCGCGTACCGCAGACGGTATCCGCATTGAAATTGCCGCTAACATCGCTCACTCCGTGGAAGCGCAGGCCGCATTCGGCAATGGTGCGGAAGGCGTTGGTTTGTTCCGCACTGAAATGCTCTATATGGATCGCACCAGTGCACCGGGTGAAAGCGAGCTGTACAACATTTTTTGTCAGGCGCTGGAGTCTGCCAACGGACGCAGCATTATTGTGCGCACTATGGACATTGGCGGTGATAAACCCGTTGATTATCTGAACATTCCGGCAGAAGCTAACCCGTTCCTCGGTTATCGCGCGGTGCGTATTTATGAAGAATACGCGTCGTTGTTTACCACACAACTACGGTCGATCCTGCGCGCCTCTGCTCACGGCAGCCTGAAAATCATGATCCCGATGATCTCCTCAATGGAAGAGATCTTATGGGTGAAAGAAAAACTGGCGGAAGCCAAACAGCAACTGCGTAACGAACACATTCCGTTTGATGAGAAGATCCAGCTCGGCATCATGCTGGAAGTGCCGTCGGTGATGTTCATCATCGATCAATGCTGCGAAGAGATTGATTTCTTCAGTATCGGCAGTAATGACCTGACGCAATATCTACTGGCAGTGGATCGCGATAACGCTAAGGTGACTCGTCACTACAACAGCCTGAATCCGGCCTTCTTGCGGGCGCTCGATTACGCCGTGCAGGCGGTGCATCGCCAGGGCAAATGGATTGGTCTGTGCGGTGAACTGGGAGCGAAAGGTTCCGTGCTGCCGTTGCTGGTCGGTTTAGGGCTGGATGAACTCAGCATGAGCGCACCATCAATTCCGGCGGCGAAAGCGCGGATGGCGCAACTTGATAGCCGTGAGTGCCGCCAGTTGCTCAACCAGGCAATGGCCTGCCGTACTTCGCTGGAAGTGGAACACCTGCTGGCGCAATTCCGCATGACCCAACAGGACGCACCGCTGGTCACCGCCGAGTGCATCACACTGGAAAGCGACTGGCGCAGCAAAGAAGAAGTGCTCAAAGGCATGACCGATAACCTGCTGCTGGCGGGCCGCTGCCGCTATCCGCGTAAACTGGAAGCCGACTTGTGGGCGCGCGAGGCCGTTTTCTCTACCGGACTGGGCTTTAGTTTCGCCATTCCCCACAGTAAATCGGAACACATTGAGCAATCCACCATCAGCGTAGCGCGTCTGCAAGCGCCAATGCGCTGGGGCGATGATGAAGCGCAATTCATCATTATGTTAACCCTGAACAAACACGCCGCGGGCGATCAACATATGCGCATTTTCTCGCGCCTCGCTCGTCGCATCATGCACGAAGAATTCCGTAATGCGCTGGTTAACGCCGCCTCTGCCGACGCTATCGCCAGCCTGCTGCAACATGAACTGGAACTGTAAAAGGAAACATCATGGAACTGTATCTGGACACCGCTAACGTCGCAGAAGTCGAACGTCTGGCACGCATATTCCCGATTGCCGGGGTGACAACTAACCCGAGCATTATCGCTGCCAGCAAGGAGTCCATCTGGGAAGTGCTGCCGCGCCTGCAAAAAGCGATTGGTGATGAGGGCATTCTGTTTGCTCAGACCATGAGCCGCGACGCGCAGGGTATGGTGAAAGAAGCGAAACACCTGCGCGACGCTATTCCGGGCATTGTGGTGAAAATTCCGGTAACCTCTGAAGGTCTGGCAGCAATTAAAATGCTGAAGAAAGAAGGCATTACTACGCTGGGAACCGCAGTGTACAGCGCCGCGCAAGGATTACTGGCGGCGCTGGCTGGAGCCAAATACGTTGCTCCATACGTTAACCGCGTAGATGCCCAGGGCGGTGACGGCATTCGTACTGTACAGGAGTTGCAAGCGTTACTGGAAATGCATGCGCCAGAAAGCATGGTGCTGGCTGCCAGCTTTAAAACACCACGTCAGGCGCTGGATTGTTTGCTGGCTGGATGTGAATCCATCACACTGCCCTTAGATGTAGCGCAACAAATGCTTAACACCCCTGCGGTAGAGTCAGCTATAGAGAAGTTCGAGCACGACTGGAATGCCGCATTTGGCACTACTCATCTCTAAAGGAGTAATTATGGACCGCATTATTCAATCACCAGGTAAATACATCCAGGGCGCAGATGTAATTAATCGTCTGGGCGAGTACCTGAAGCCACTGGCGGAACGCTGGTTAGTGGTGGGTGACAAATTTGTTTTAGGTTTTGCTCAATCCACTGTCGAGAAAAGCTTTAAAGATGCTGGACTGGTAGTAGAAATTGCGCCGTTTGGCGGTGAATGTTCGCAAAATGAGATCGACCGTCTGCGTGGCATCGCGGAGACTGCGCAGTGTGGCGCAATTCTCGGTATCGGTGGCGGAAAAACCCTCGATACTGCCAAAGCACTGGCACATTTCATGGGTGTTCCGGTAGCGATCGCACCGACTATCGCTTCTACCGACGCACCGTGCAGCGCATTGTCTGTTATCTACACCGATGAGGGTGAGTTTGACCGCTATCTGCTGTTGCCAAATAACCCGAATATGGTCATTGTCGACACCAAAATCGTCGCTGGTGCACCTGCACGTCTGTTAGCGGCGGGTATCGGCGATGCGCTGGCAACCTGGTTTGAAGCGCGTGCCTGTTCCCGTAGCGGCGCGACCACCATGGCGGGTGGCAAGTGCACTCAGGCAGCGCTGGCACTGGCTGAACTGTGCTACAACACCCTGCTGGAAGAAGGCGAAAAAGCGATGCTTGCCGCCGAACAGCATGTAGTGACTCCAGCGCTGGAGCGCGTGATTGAAGCGAACACCTATTTGAGTGGCGTTGGTTTTGAAAGCGGCGGGCTGGCGGCGGCACACGCGGTACATAACGGCCTGACCGCTATCCCGGACGCGCATCACTATTATCATGGTGAAAAAGTGGCATTCGGTACGCTGACGCAGCTGGTTCTGGAAAACGCGCCGGTGGAGGAAATCGAAACCGTAGCTGCGCTTAGCCATGCGGTAGGTTTGCCAATAACTCTCGCTCAACTGGATATTAAAGAAGATGTCCCGGCGAAAATGCGAATTGTGGCAGAAGCGGCATGTGCAGAAGGTGAAACCATCCACAACATGCCTGGCGGCGCGACGCCAGATCAGGTTTACGCCGCACTGCTGGTAGCCGACCAGTATGGTCAGCGTTTCCTGCAAGAGTGGGAATAACCTACTCCAAACTCCCGGCTTGTCCGGGAGTTTGAACGCAAAATTGCCTGATGCGCTACGCTTATCAGGCCTACGCAATCTCTGCAATATAGTAAATTTACGTACTTTTGTAGGCCGGATAAGGCGTTCACGCCGCATCCGGCACGCTGTGCCAGTAATCTGAAACTTCCACCTTGTTCGGGTGTTTTTTTATCCGCTTCTGGACATTTTCTCCACAGAACAATCGTTAGCCCGGAAGGTCGAATCTGTGACTCTTATTTTCACGGACGAAACAGATGAAAGCTTCACTGGCGTTATTCAGTCTTCTGACGTTATTTACCAGTTACTCCTTAAAATATCCCGCCGTTCCACCAACCGTGGTACAAATCCAAGCTAACACCAATCTTGCCATCGCAGACGGCGCCAGACTGCAAATCGGCAGCACGCTATTTTACGATCCGGCGTATGTGCAGCTTACCTATCCTGGCGGTGATGTCCCGCAAGAACGCGGCGTATGTTCCGATGTGGTGATCCGTGCATTGCGCAGCCAGAAGGTCGATTTGCAGAAACTGGTGCACGAAGATATGGCGAAGAATTTTGCTGCGTACCCGCAAAAATGGCAGTTAAAGCGCCCGGACAGCAACATCGATCACCGTCGGGTGCCTAATCTGGAAACCTGGTTTACCCGCCACGATAAAACACGCCCCACCAGCAAGAACCCCAGTGACTATCAAGCGGGCGATATTGTCTCCTGGCGATTAGATAACGGGCTGGCACATATTGGGGTGGTGTCAGATGGCTTCGCCCGCGACGGTACGCCGCTGGTGATACATAACATTGGCGCAGGCGCGCAGGAAGAAGATGTACTGTTTAGCTGGCGGATGGTGGGGCACTATCGGTATTTTGCTAAATAAGAGATCTCCCCACATGAAGAAAAAATTCAGATCCTTTTTACACTGACGGCTTCTTTTTTCTTACGGCTCACCAGCGCCAGTGCCAGCACAATCAGCACAATACCGCTACCTTCAACTGCCCCCGGATTCTCACCGAGCAGCCACCAGGAAAAGAGTACGCCGCAAACGGGAACGGCCAGTGTGCTTAAGCTGGCAATACTGGCAGGCAAGTTTTTCAATACAAACAACCATAAGCTCCACGCCAGCGCTGTCGCCAGAATCGCACTGTAGGCCAGCGCCCAGAACACGGTGGGTTGCCAGTCAATTTCACGTTGCGGCACCAGTAAAGCGACCACGCTCATCACCAGCGCCGCATACAGCATCTGCCAGGATGTTAGCGACAATAAATCCACGCGCGGATGGCGGGCATACAGACGTTTAGCAACAATCGCGCTCGCCCCCCAACTCACACCGGAGAGGATTGCCAGCATGGCACTTTTCATCGAAGAGAAATCGAGTTGCCACGGCTGCAACACCAAAAATAAGCCGAAAGCGGCAATCAGTATCGCGAAATATTGCCCACGTCGCAGGCGTTCACCGAGAAACAACGCGGCGAAAATTACCACCCAGAACGGCATGGTATAGCTCAGGATTGCCACCTTCCCCGCTCCGCCGCTGACCAGCGCCCACTGTGCCAGGCCAACCATCCCGCAGGTTTGTAACAGGGCAATGGCTAAGGTGTATTTAAACGGCGTCGGGCGCATTCCGCGACCACGTAATAAAAGGACGATGAATAAAACGAGAGCGCCGAAAATGCAGCGTAAGGCGGTGAAGTCGAAGGCACCGATGTAGCTGGTGACTTGCTTCATGAAAATCCAGCTATAACTCCAGATAAGTGTGAGCACAACCAGGCCACTGATTGCCAGTGGGTTGCTCTTTCCTGCGGCAGACATGAGAGATCCAGTGTGTAGTTTTCCTGTGGACACTATACGCCGGTAAAGAAACTTCAGCGACTGCATGAAAGGCAGTCGCTGAAGAAGGTCAGATTACAGCAGGTCGAAACGGTCGAGGTTCATCACTTTCACCCACGCTGCCACGAAGTCTTTAACAAACTTCTCGTGGGCATCGCTGCTGGCGTAGACTTCCGCCACCGCACGCAGGACAGAGTTAGAACCAAAGACCAGATCCGCACGGCTGGCTGTGTATTTCACTTCGCCAGTTTCGCGGTCACGGCCTTCGAACAGTTCTTTCGATTCGTCGGTCGCTTTCCACTCGTAACGCATATCCAGCAAGTTCACGAAGAAGTCATTGCTCAATACGCCAACGCGGTCAGTGAAGACGCCGTTTTTGCTGCCATCGAAGTTGGCACCCAGTACGCGCATCCCGCCCACCAGCGCAGTCATTTCCGGCGCGGTCAGCGTCAGTTGCTGTGCTTTATCAATCAACAGTGACTCGGTGGTGGAAACGTCCAGACGAGCGCGATAGTTACGGAAACCGTCAGCAATTGGCTCCAGCAGTTCGAACATCTCAATGTCAGTCTGATCCTGACGCGCATCAACGCGGCCCGGCGCAAACGGTACATGAATGCTCAAACCTGCGGCGCTTGCGGCTTTCTCAACGCCAACCACACCTGCCAGCACGATGATATCCGCCAGCGAAGCTTTGCCAGACTCTTTCTGAATTTTCTCCAGAACTGGCAGAGCACGAACGGCTGCGGCGTTCACATCCCAGTCACGCTGCGGCATTAATGCCAGACGCGCACCGTTGGCACCACCACGTTTGTCGCCACCACGGAAGGTAGAAGCAGACGCCCAGGCCACCGATACCAGCTCACTAACAGACAGACCAGAATCCGCAATCGCGAATTTCAGATCGATAATGTCCTGCTCGGTCGGGTTGTAGATCGGCTGCGGCAGCGGATCTTGCCAGATCAGATCTTCTTTCGGTACTTCCGGCCCGATGTAACGAGATTTCGGCCCCATATCCCTGTGCGTCAGTTTGAACCAGGCACGAGCAAAGGCTTCGTTGAACGCCTGCGGATCGTTGAGGAAACGACGAGAGATCTTCTCGAACTCAGGATCAAAACGCAGCGTCAGGTCGGTCACCAGCATCGTCGGTTTACGTTTCTTCGACGGATCAAACGGATCCGGGATAATTTCCGGTGCGTCTACCGCTTCAAACTGGATTGCGCCAGCCGGGCTGCGGGTCTGTACCCACTCATACTTGAACAAGTTCTCGAAGAAATAGTTGCTCCACTGGGTCGGCGTCTGGGTCCAGACCACTTCCAGACCAGAGGTAATGGCATCTGCGCCAACGCCGCTGCCGTAAGTGCTCGCCCAGCCTAAACCTTGTTCTTCAATCGGTGCTGCTTCTGGATCAGGACCTACGTTTGATGTCGGACCGGCACCGTGGGTTTTACCCAGCGTATGACCACCCGCAATCAGCGCCACGGTTTCTTCGTCATTCATGCCCATGTTGCCGAAGGTCGCGCGGATAGCTGCTGCTGCCGAAAGTGGTTCGCCGCTGTGATCCGGGCCTTCCGGGTTAACGTAAATCAGGCCCATCTCGGTTGCACCCAGCGGTGCTTTCGCCAGCGCTTCCGGATGACGGTGAGTCAGCCAGGCTTTTTCATCACCCCAGTTAACATCCAGATCCGGTTCCCAGACGTCTTCACGACCGGCACCAAAACCGAAGGTACGGAAGCCGGAGTTTTCCAGCGCCACGTTACCCGCGAGGATAAACAGGTCGGCCCAGGAGATTTTCTGACCATATTTCTGTTTGATTGGCCACAACAGGCGACGCGCTTTATCGAGGCTTACGTTATCCGGCCAGGAGTTCAGCGGTGCAAAACGTTGCTGACCACGACCCGCGCCGCCGCGACCGTCGATTGAACGGTAAGTACCCGCGCCGTGCCAGGCCATACGAATAAACAGACCGGCGTAGCTGCCCCAGTCGGCTGGCCACCACGGTTGAGATTCTGTCAGCAGGGCTTTCAGATCTTTTTTCAGGCCGTAGTAATCTAATTTGCTGAATTCTTTGCGGTAGTCAAAGTCCTCACCCAGCGGGTTAGAACGATTAGAATGTTGGTTTAACAGGTCAACACGGAGTTGATTTGGCCACCAGTCGCGCGTGGTTGTGCCCCCACCTGCGCTCTGGTCGTGACCGCCCTGATGGAACGGGCATTTGCCGGTGGCTGTCGTGTTATGGATATCGTCTGACGTGCTCATCAATGTGCTCCCCTCTACAGTGTTACCGTTACGATACACAGCGTTAGAGAGAAGTTATAATTGAATTAATCCACGGATGCGATAGTTGAGATCTTACATATTGTTGGTTAAAGAGATGTAGATCAAATTGATCGTAATTAAGCCTTTATGAGTATGTCTGATTTCGGCAGAATGCTTTATAAGAAAAGGTTTTAGCCTGGTACCCTTCAAGTAATGAAGGCGAAAACAAGGCTGATAACCTTATTTTCCCGCCCTCATTTCGAGGCAGCATTTTGTGCTCTGTTTAAAATTTGTGAACACTGTGTGATTTTCACAAAAGGCACACTATTTATAAACCAGGTCGAACTCCCAGTGTATGGCAAATCGCGTAACTCATTTCAGCGCGGTTAAGCGTATAGAAGTGGAAATCTTTCACTCCTTCACGGCTTAAAATCTTCACCATATCCATGGCAATATTCGCGCCCACCAGCTTGCGGGTTTCAGCATCGTCATCCAGGCCGTCGAACATTTGTGCCATCCACGCCGGAATACGCACGTTGGTCATGTCGGCAAATTTCTTCGCCTGTTTAAAGTTCGAAACCGGCAAAATTCCCGGAATGATTTCCACATCAATGCCTGCCGAGACGCAGCGATCGCGAAAACGCAGGTAGCTTTCGACATCGAAGAAGAACTGAGTAATGGCGCGGTTGGCTCCGGCATCCACTTTTCGTCTCAGGTTGAGTAAATCGGCCTGGGCACTTTTCGCTTCTGGATGTACTTCCGGATACGCCGCCACGGAGATATCGAAATCTGCCACTTCTTTTAACAGCGTCACCAGGTCAGAAGCATACATTTCTGGCTTACCACTTCCCGGCGGCAGGTCGCCACGCAGCGCCACGATATGGCGAATACCGTTATTCCAGTAGTCGCGTGCAATGATCCGCAGCTCGGCAGGCGTCGCATCAATGCAGGTAAGATGCGGTGCCGCTTCCAGGCCGGTGCGATCTTTAATGCCTTTAATAATGCTGTGCGTACGGTCGCGCTCGCCGGAGTTTGCGCCATAGGTCACCGATACAAACTTCGGTTTCAGGCTGCTAAGGCGATCGATGGAGTTCCACAGGGTCTGCTCCATTTCACTGGTACGCGGCGGGAAAAATTCGAACGAAACGTTAATCTGCCCCTGGACTTCTGCCAGACTCTGATTCAGGGCATCCCGCTGGCTGGCGTGAAAAAAGCTCATACCTTACCTCATCAATCGCTTATCGTTATATGTTGTGTTGTGCACATCTATCCGTTTAGACGTCCAGATGTAAAGATGAAGGAAAAGCCGAAGGGCGTCAACCGAAAAATAACCAATGATGGTGAGGAAAAATCAGGGAAGATGAAAAAAACTCATCTTAATTAGAGGCGATAAAAGATTTCTCTATAGCGCAATCCACCTCGCACGTTTTGACTCATATTCTGACAACACAGCGACACCTGGGCTAATTCGAAAAACAACGTCCTGCCACCGGATGGTGATGTTAAGGCATCTGATTTGGCCTGCGCCCTCGCGTAGGCCGAATACAGGATCTGCGCAATCAACGGGTAACAAACAGTTGAGTCAATTCAGTGCGCACTTTTATTTGATATCCTTCACGCGCATACCGTTGAGCTGTTCATCCGTAATGGTGTTGCCCGCTTTGAAGTAATCAACCACCGCGTGATAAACGTAATAACCGCCCGTTATGTTACGCGCTTTCCCTTCGGTAAAGGCGGTAAAACCATCTCCACCATCAGCAAGGAAACTCTGAGTAGCAATGTGATAAACCGTCGCATCTTCAATGGGTTTGCCATTCAGAGTCAGTGTGATTACCCGCTGACCAACCGGCTTGCTGCTGTCGTACTTCATTTCCAGGCCTTTCGATACCTGTAAAACGCCATTGCTTAAACTTGCGCCGTGTTCCATCAGACTGCGTAATTGTTTACCCGTGAGTTCCATCGTCACCAGTTCGTTGGGGAACGGGAACGTACTGATGACGCCGCCCATCGTAATCGCCCCTGCGGGGATCTCATTGCGGATACCACCAGAGTTTGTTAACGCCAGTTGGGTATTTTTACCCGCTGCTGCCAGTAAAGCGTCAGCCGCCAGGTTCCCGAGGGAAGCCGATTCACCATAGGCACGTTTTAATTCAACCGGCGATTGCGCCACCGTTTGTTGCACCACTTCATCAAGCTTTTTATTCCAGCCGTCGATCACCTGTTTCGTTTGCTGATCGGGCTTCCACTCGTCAGCGTAAATGGTTTTAAGCTCGAAGTTTTTCACCGTAAAATTATGCGGCTTCTCTTTGTAGTCGAGAACCAGTTTGCCCACATCAATCCCGCCGCTGTCAGTGGAGAGGATGAGCGTATTGCCGACTTTAATCGGTTCCGGCGTACCCACATGTGCATGTCCGGTGATCAAAATATCCAGCCCTTTCACCTGACTTGCCGTCTGAATATCTTTATCCAACGCGCGACGCACATCTGTGCCTCCCATACTGGACTGGCGGGCTGGAACACCTTCGTGGATCAGGGCGACGGTCAAATCAACCTTGCCTTTGAGTTCATCGATATAACGTTGTAGCCATTTAATTTCATCGCGCGCTTCAATACCCACGCGCGTGGCAGCAGATACCGTATCATTAAAGGCAAATACTCCGTGCAAACCTATAACGCCTATTTTCACACCGTCTTTTTCGATGATGGTATATGGCTTATCCCAGAATGATTTACTGCTGTTCTGATAAAAAATATTGCCCTGCACAATAGGGAATTTTGCCTGGCTCAACTGTAATAATGTGTTGTCCCAGCCGTGGTCAAATTCATGGTTGCCTATTGTGACGGCATCAAACGGCATAGTATTCATAATATCGATAATAGCCTTACCTTTGGTCAGGCTGCTGATATATGGCCCGGTAAAATAGTCGCCCGCATCAAAAAACCATGTCGCTTTATTTTTTGCTTTTTCTTGCTTAACCAGCGTAGTGATATTTGCCCAGCCGCCAATATCCCGTTTACCGTCAGCGATCCACGGCACTTTATAAGGTTCTACATGCGCATGGAGGTCGTTGGTATAAATGATAGTGACATCTTTAGCGCAAGCCCAGAACGGCAGTGTTAATGCGATACCCGCAGCAAGTATTTTAATTTTCATAAACAATCCCTTTCAGTGAGATAAAGGATTGCTACATTACGTTCTGAAAGACTTATTTATGTGAGAGTAATCACATCCGCAGGGGATAGTTGCCGGACAAAATCAACGACCTTGTGAAATCGTTGGTGATATATGTCGACTCTGTTTACGATTAATGCCTGTAAAACGTTCGGTTGCCGAAATTTGGGATTGGCCTCATCGGAAGATTACAGTTGGCCAGACTATAAACTGGGTTATCCGGCACTGCACTGTCGGGCATGTGGCAGTTACCCGCCGTTGTTTGACGAGCAACAATTTCGTGACTGGTTGTCAGTTCACTTGTCTACTTATGCAATTGAGAAAGGCCATTTCTGCCCGGTATGTTATGGCACAGACATGATTTGTTATGGTCACAATCCACAGGGTTCGCAACGCATTCAATGCCGTAACTGCAAAAAAGTCTGGACGCCTAAAAAATATCAGAAAGAAATTACGCATCCCCAGGCCATTGAAACCGTTCAACTGTTCATACCCTTTCAAGGGGCCAGCGCAGTACAAAAACTGTATGTTTTAGTCAGTCTTGACGCCACTCGTGGCAACATTCTTCATCTCTCCACGAATTATACGCAACATCAGACAGGAGACAGTCTGCGGTACAGTTACAAGGGCAACACAGAACCAACTATGCACCATCGCGATATCGTGCAGAAGGTAGATATGCGTGAAGCGCAATTCTTGCGCCGGAGCCAGTTCGATGAAATTCAGTATGGCAGTGCTGTACTCAAGCGCAACGGTAAGGGAGCCATACTACGCCCGGTTATCACGGCACACGGGCATTTCAGAATACTGAAAATCCGCTATCCAGATGTCAAAACGCATATTATTTCACACGAATGTTTTCTAAGAGGCGCAATTATTACAGCCTGGGCAGATCAGTTCCGCCAACAACAAGGTGAACTTTGGTTCGTAGAAGAAGAAATCAGTGACAGTAACGCTGATACGCCCTGGCATTTTAAGGGAACGACATACCATGGTTGGTGGCAAAATCAGTGGCAGCGCTGGGAGCAGGGGAATAATTGCAAGATGGTCTGCCTACTCACGGGAGCCAGCTTAGAAAGGGGCGCAAATGTTTCTCTGGCAACCAGTCGTTGTTTTATCACATGGCTGACAGACCAACACGACTTTACCCAAAGCGCGTTATTATCCGCAGGTCGCGTAACGCAAATGCTGACCTCACTGGCGTTAAAATACAATGAATCGCTCACTCCATCTTGTTAGTCAATACACTCGACAAACGACCATAAATTAAGAGAGATCACTACCTTTCATTTAATTAAATATATAAATGTATGACCGTGAAATATAATCATGGTCAATGTTTAATTAATAACATTATTTGTTACTAAGATCACACAATACTTTTCTGAACTATGCTTACATAAAATAAGACACGATGTGCCTTTTATTTAAATAATTCAACAAATGTAACACACCCTATCCAGGAGGGATGATGAAAACTGTATTTACAACATTATCAGTCATATTCGGCGTGATATTTTCTCACAGTGTTCTAGCTCAGGACGTTACTATTTATTATACGAATGACATTCACGCACATGTCAATCCGGCAAAAATCATCGCTGTTGATAAGAACAGACTTATAGGTGGTATGGCTAATATTGCAGGCATCGTTAATGAAGCGAAGAAAAAAAGCAAAGATGTGTTTTTCTTTGATGCAGGCGACTATTTTACCGGGCCGTATATCAGCACCCTGACCAAAGGTGAAGCTATTATTGATATCATGAACACTATGCCCTTTGATGCGGTGTCTGTTGGTAATCACGAGTTCGATCACGGTGTGCCCAATATGGTGTCTCAGTTATCAAAAGCAAAATTCCCCATTCTGCTGGGAAATATCTACTACACCGATACGAATAAACCAGTTTGGGATCATCCGTGGACCATTATCGAAAAAGATGGTTTAAAGATTGGTGTGATTGGATTGCATGGCGCATTCGCTTTCTATGATACAGTCGCGGCAAAAGCACGTGAAGGCGTAGAAGCCAGAGACGAAATTAAATATTTAAATAAAGCACTTGCAGAATTAAAAGGTAAAGTCGACATTACCGTTTTGCTAATTCACGAAGGTGTCCCGGCGCGTCAATCAAGCTTTGGTAGTAAAGATGTGGAGCGGCTACTACAGGCAGATATTGAGACAGCTAAAAAAGTGAATGGTGTTGATGTCTTAATTACCGGTCACGCACATGTCGGAACACCGCAACCAATAAAAGTTAATAACACATTAATTGTATCTACCGATGCATACGGCACCAACATCGGAAAACTTGTGCTTGATTACAATCCGAAAACGAAGAAAATTGATAGTTATAATGGTGAGTTAATCACCATCTTTGCAGATCAATTTAAACCTGACACCATCGTTCAAAATACTATTGATAAATGGAGTGCAAAGCTTAACAAAATAACAAAGGAAGTTGTCGGCCATTCTCCCGTAGTTTTAACACGTGAGTATGGTAGTTCCTCTTCTACCGGCAACCTTATTCTTGATGCAATGATGGAAAAAACACCTGATGCCGTTGCCGGATTTCAAAATAGCGGTGGGATGCGAGCTGATTTTCCTAAAGGCGATATCACACTGGGAGATGTTATTAGCACATTCCCCTTTAATAATGACCTCATCGAGATGGATTTGACGGGCCGCGATCTCAAATCATTGATGACGCATGCAACCAATCTAACTAACGGTGTGTTACAAGTTTCTAAAAGTGTTGCGGTTGTCTATGACAGCAAAAAACCACTCAACCAACGGTTAATCTCTTTCACCATTAACGGCAAACCCGTGGAAGATAATCAAACATATCGTATTGCCACGCACTCCTTTTGTGCCAGTGGTGGTGACGGTTTTGAAGCATTTTTGAATGGAAAAAATGTGAAGACGATACCGGGAACAACCTCGGCGGAATCTATCATCGATTATTTCAAAAATCATAAACCTGTCACCCCAGACTTAACTAAACGAGTCATGGACGTCGCCAAATAAAATCTCATTTATCAGTCAATTTATTTAACAAGGAATGCGAATGAAAACAGCGCAGCGTACTTTATTTGCCGCAACATTGCTGACTATTTTTTCGACCTCAGTTATGGCGCAGGATGTCACGATTATTTATACCAATGATCTTCACGCTCATGTGGATTCCTATAAAGTACCGTATGTCGCAGACGGAAAACGCGACATTGGTGGCTTTGCCAATATATCCACGTTAGTAAAACAAGAGAAAGCCAAAAATAAAGCCACCTTTTATTTTGATGCTGGAGACTATTTCACCGGGCCATATATCAGTAGCCTGACAAAGGGCGAAGCAATAATTGATATTATGAATACCATGCCTTTTGACGCAGTATCAATCGGTAATCATGAGTTTGACCATGGCTGGGATAATGCCCTCCGACAATTAAGCAAAGCGAATTTCCCTGTTTTATTAGGCAATGTTTATCATAAAGAGAGTGAGAAACCCTTCTGGAACAAGCCCTACACCATCCTGGAAAAAGATGGCATCAAGATTGGTATTGTTGGGCTACACGGCGTATTTGCATTTAATGACACGGTCTCGGAGCTCTCTCTCCAGGGACTCGATAATGACAATAATAACCGATTTGATAAATCTTCCGCGACCCTCAAGAATCAGGGGATTGAAGCACGTGATGAAGTGAAGTATTTGCAGCATTATATCGATGAGTTACGTGATAAGGTTGACCTCACCGTGGCGCTGGTTCATGAAGGCGTACCGGCGCGTCAGTCCAGCATTGGCAATACAGATGTTAGACGTGCGCTGGATAAAGATATTCAAACCGCAAGCAAGGTGAAAGGATTGGATATTCTGATTACCGGGCATGCCCACGTCGGAACGCCAGAACCAATCAAAGTCGGCAACACCTTAATCCTTTCGACTGACAGTGGCGGTATCGATATTGGTAAATTAATCCTTGATGTCAACCCTACAGCTCGTACTCATAAAGTGAAGAGCTTTGAGCTGAAAACGGTTTATGCCGATGAATGGATACCTGATCCAACCACACAAAAAGTTATCAATGGCTGGAATAAAAAACTGGCGGATCTTGTACGCCAACCAGTCGGTGAATCATCGATTGCATTAACTCGTGCCTACGGTGAGTCATCGCAACTTGGCAACCTGTTTACCGATGCAATGCTTGTCGCTGCACCGACTGCACAAATTGCGTTGATAAACTCCGGCAGTTTACGTGCTGATATAAATGCAGGCACGATTACCTTTGGTGACATTACCAGTACATTCCCCTTCAAGAATGAACTTACTGAAATGGATCTCAGCGGTAAGGATCTGCGTAACCTACTGGAACACGGGGCATCGCTTACCAATGGCATCCTGCAAATGTCAAAAGGCGCAGAAATGCGCTATACCCTGCAGAAACCAGTAGATCAGCGCATTGTATCTTTTAAAATTAATGGTGAAGAGATCGTTGATACGAATATTTACCATGTTGCGACTACGACTTTCCTTGCACTTGGGGGCGATGGTTTTCTGGCATTCAAAGAAGGGAAAAATGTCCAGGTCCGCGCCGGAAATAACATGTCCAATGTCGTAATCGATTATTTTAAGAAAGGCCACAAGATTACTCCTGCACAGGTAAATGAAATGCGGGTAGAAGTAAGCAAATAACAAAAACTTATAATACCATTCATTCACTGGATGACATTATTTCTCTCTAAATCAACAATATATAAGAGATATATTTATGTATATAAAAAAGCACTGGATAGCTTTATCCATTCTATTAATACCTTGCATTGGAAACGCTCAGGAAATTAAAATTGATGAAAGCTGGTTACATCAAAGCTTGAATGTCATTGGTCGCACAGACTCTCGCTTTGGCCCAAGACTGACTAACGACCTCTACCCTGAATATACTGTAGCAGGAAGAAAAGACTGGTTTGATTTTTATGGTTATGTTGATCTACCGAAATTCTTTGGCGTCGGCAGTCACTATGATGTTGGGATCTGGGATGAGGGCTCACCACTATTTACGGAAATAGAACCTCGGTTTTCCATTGACAAATTGACCGGATTAAATCTTGCGTTCGGCCCATTTAAAGAATGGTTCATTGCAAACAACTATGTCTATGATATGGGTGACAACCAGTCATCCCGGCAAAGTACATGGTATATGGGGCTTGGTACAGATATCGACACGGGTCTACCAATTAAGCTTTCTGCCAATATATACGCCAAGTATCAGTGGCAAAACTATGGTGCCGCTAATGAAAATGAATGGGACGGATATCGATTCAAAATAAAATATAGCATCCCTCTTACAAATTTATTCGGAGGACGATTGGTATACAATAGTTTTACTAACTTTGATTTTGGCTCCGATCTTGCGGACAAGTCACACAATAATAAACGAACCAGTAATGCTATTGCTTCAAGCCATATCCTTTCCCTTCTATATGAACACTGGAAATTTGCATTTACACTACGTTATTTTCACAACGGTGGACAATGGAATGCGGGAGAGAAGGTTAACTTCGGAGATGGTCCATTTGAATTAAAAAATACAGGATGGGGAACCTATACTACTATTGGTTATCAATTTTAAATTAGGTGACATTTTAGATATTGTTACTTAATGTCATTTTGTAATTGTCATTAATAACTTCACCATTCACTCTGTTACTTCATCGCTCAACACAAAAGCCCCCTTATTACCGGGGGCACTGACCAAAGGCAAAATGACAATCAATCACCACTTCCCCAGGAAGAGGTTTAGGGGTGACAACAAAAGCTGGCAACTGCCAGCTTTTGTTCAATAATCACTACAACAACTGCGCCAGTCGGTTAATATCCGACTGAATCGCCCCGGCGGTGACGTCGCGCCCTGCACCTGGCCCGCGGATCACCAGCGGGTTGTCGCGATACCAGCGGCTTTCGATGGCAAAGACGTTATCGCATGGCAGTAGTGATGCCAGCGGATGGTCTTCACGCACCGCTTCCACGCCCACACGCGCTTTGCCGTTGGCATCGAAACGCGCCACGTAGCGCAGCACCAGCCCCATTTCGCGGGCCGCTTCCAGTCGTTGCACCATCTGCTCGTTAAGTTCATCGCCATTTTCAAAGAAATGGTCGATGCTGCCGCCTTCGCAATGGGCAGGTACCAGTGATTCAACACGTACCTGGTCCGGTTCAATGTTGTAACCCGCTTCACGCGCCAGAATCACCAGCTTGCGCATCACGTCTTTGCCGGAAAGGTCATCACGCGGGTCAGGCTCGGTTAAGCCCTGCTGCCACGCCTGATCCACCAGTTCGGTAAACGGCACGCTACCGTCGAATTGCAGGAACAGCCAGGAGAGCGTGCCGGAGAAGATCCCGCTGATCGACAAAATAGTATCGCCGCTGTCGATCAGATCGCGCACGGTGTGGTTGATCGGCAAACCTGCGCCGACGGTAGCGTTGTACAGCCAGTGACGCCCGGTTTTTTCGAAGGCGTCGTGGATCTGGCGATATTTATTGCTGTCGCTCGCTCCTGCCAGTTTGTTGGCACTGATGACGTGGAAACCGTGGCTGGCGAAATCAAGATACTGGTCAGCGAGCTGCTGGCTGGCGGTAACGTCCAGCACCACTAAATCATCATACGGATGGGCGCGCATCCACAGGAACAGCGACTCTTCATCCTGCTCGACCGCTTCATCGTTGAAGAAGGCTAGCGCGCGGCTGGCGTCCAGCCCGTCATAGCTCAACAGGCTACGGCGGCTGTCCACCACGCCTGCCAGCACAAATTCAAAGCCGGTACGTGCCGAAAGCGTACTCTGCTCACGGGCGAACAGTTCCAGCCAGCGGGAACCGATATTGCCCTTACCGAACAATACCAGGCCGATGCGTTTTTCCGCGCGGAAGACGGACTGATGCAGCCCCTGAATCAGGCTTTCGGTCGGGCCGGTGCGCAGTACTGCCACCAGGCTGATGCCATCATCAGACTGCCAGGTAAACTCGACCGGCTGGCCTTTCAGTTGCTGCCAGAAGCGGTGGCAATGCAGCGGGTTACGGGTGACGCCCGCCCCAACCATCGCCACCAGCGCCAGCCCCTGACGCAGGCGCAGTTCGCCAGGTAATCCCGCTTCGTCGAGGATTTTCAGCGCACTGTCGGCCACTTCTGAGGTGTAGCAAAATTGCAGCAACTGGCGATCGTTATGCACGCCAACCGCCAGTGGGCGCACCTGAGCACGTTTCAGGATCTGGTCGATCTCTTTATGCGCCAGTTTGAAATCCTGGCTGGCGGGCACCTGAAACTCAATCAAGCAGACATCATCATGGCTGGTGACAATACGCGCACCAGTACCGGAGGCCAGCACGCGTTCAATGCGCGTGGAACCTTGATCCGGCGTGTAGCTACAGCGCAGTTGCAGGTCGATTTCGCTGCCAGAAACGGGCTGTAAAGTACGGGCATGAAGAACGGGAGCCGCCAGACGCGCCAGTTCGCTGGCTTCATCCAGACGCAGCAACGGCAGCAGGCAGGCATCTTTCACTTTACGCGGGTCGGCGCTATATACCCCGGCGACGTCACTCCAAATGGTTACGCGAGAAACACCCGCCAGCGCACCGATTTGTGTCGCGGAATAGTCGGAACCGTTACGCCCAAGCAGCACCGTTTCACCGGCGTTGTTACGGCTGATAAACCCGGTCACCACCAGACGTTTGCCCGGATGTTGTACCAGTAGCTGTTGCAGCAACGGGTACGAAAGCCCTTCATCAACCTGCGGTTGCGCAGCGCGTTCAGCGCGTAAAAACTCGCGGGCATCAAGCCAGGCCGCTGGCAGCCCTTGTTGATTAAGCACCGCAGACATCAGGCGCGCCGACCACACTTCACCGTGGCCCACCACTTCCGCATACACCGCATCGTTAATACCGCTGTCGAGCAACGCAGCCAGGTGCTCAAGATCGCTGACAAAAGCGCTAATGAGGTTATCGGCTTCTTCGGCGGGTAGCAGGCCGCTAATCAGATCGCACTGATAACGACGTAATGTTTGTTGAACCTGATGCGCAGAGAGACGATCGGTCTGGCTTAGTTTCAACCAGTTAATCAACTGGTTAGTGGTGCTACCGGCGGCGGAAACCACCATCATATCGTCAGGCTGAGAGTACTCCGCCATAATGCCCGCGACACGCAAATAACACTTCACATCAGCCAGACTACTGCCACCAAATTTATGCAGTTGACGACCTTTCGCCCCTGCCTGCGCAATCACACTCATTTTTACCCCTTGTTTGCAGCCCGGAAGCCATTTTCCAGGTCGGCAATTAAATCTTCGCCATCTTCAATACCGGTGGAGATACGCAGCAGCGTCTCGGAGATCCCGGCGGCAGCACGCGCTTCTGGCGCCATGCCTGCATGTGTCATGGTTGCGGCGTGAGAGATTAAACTTTCCACTCCCCCTAATGATTCCGCCAGCGTAAACAACGACAGCCCGCCCAGGAAACGACGCAGCGTCTGCTCATCGCCATCCAGTTCAAAACTCAACATTGCGCCAAAGCCTTTTTGCTGGCGCGCGGCAATTTCATGCCCCTGATTTTCCGGCAGCGACGGGTGATACAGTTTTTTCACCAACGGCTGGGTTTGCAGATATTTCACAATCGCCTGCGCGTTGCGCTGCGCCAGCTCCATACGCGGCACCAGCGTTCGCAACCCGCGTAGCAGCAGATAGCTGTCAAACGCGCCGCCCGTCACGCCAATATTGTTTGCCCACCAGGCAAGTTCAGTGACAACGTCCGGGTCTTTAGCAATCACTACGCCTGCCACCACGTCAGAGTGACCGTTCAGATATTTCGTGCATGAATGCAACACCAGATCGGCACCTAATGCCAGTGGATTTTGTAATGCCGGGCTTAAGAAGGTGTTATCCACCACGCTCACCGCCCCGACTTCCCTTGCCAGATGGCAGATTTTCGCAATATCCACGACGCGTAACAATGGATTACTTGGGCTTTCTACCAGTACCAGTTTGGGGTTTTCTGCCAGCGCTGCCCGTAATGCCTGTTCATCGCTTTGATCAACAAACAACACGCGATAGCAACCGCGTTTCGCCAGGCTGTCGAACAGGCGATAGCTACCGCCGTAGCAGTCGTGCGGCGCAACCAGCAGATCGCCAGGTTTCAAAAAGACGGTCGTTACCAGGTGAATCGCGGACATGCCGGTATTAGTAAGTACTGCACCAGCACCGCCTTCCAGTTCTGCCAGCGCTCGCTGAACCACATCGCGCGTTGGGTTGCCGCGCCGCGAGTAATCATGCGCGCGCGGTTCATTAAATCCGGTAAAGTTATAGGTACTGGAAAGATGGATGGGAGGGACAACGCAACCATACTGTTCGTCGTCATTTAACCCGCTACGCACTGCGATGGTGGCCTGTTTACGCGTCATGTGATGAAGTTCCCTGGGCTTGGTCGGTGAAATGTCAGGCACCAGAGTAAACATTGTGTTAATGGACGTCAATACATCTGGACATCTAAACTTCTTTGCGTATAGATTGAGCAAATCTCAAATAGCCGTTAAAATTATATGCATTATCACGCCGACAGGTGCATTACACGATGTCACGGTAACGCCTGTACGGTAAACTATGCGGGTTTACGGTCAGTACCCATATTAATTGTGTGGTCTGGCCTCAATTTATTGACGAAGAGGATTAAGTATCTCATGGCTGAATGGAGCGGCGAATATATCAGCCCATACGCTGAGCACGGCAAGAAGAGTGAACAAGTCAAAAAAATTACGGTTTCCATTCCTCTTAAGGTGTTAAAAATCCTCACCGATGAACGCACGCGTCGTCAGGTGAACAACCTGCGTCACGCGACCAACAGCGAGCTGCTGTGCGAAGCGTTTCTGCATGCCTTTACCGGGCAACCTTTGCCGGATGATGCCGACCTGCGTAAAGAGCGCAGCGACGAAATTCCGGAGGCGGCAAAAGAGATCATGCGTGAGATGGGGATTAACCCGGAGACGTGGGAATACTAAAGCGGAAAAGAGCGGCGCGGAGTTAACCAGCCGCTTTTTTCATACATGGACGTTTAACGATGAAAATCAGGCTACTGATTCTCAGCCTGCTGGTTTCTGTGCCTGCATTTGCCTGGCAACCACAAACCGGCGACATCATCTTTCAGATCTCTCGCTCATCGCAAAGTAAAGCGATCCAACTGGCGACCCATTCCGATTACAGCCACACCGGTATGCTGGTGATACGCAACAAAAAGCCCTACGTTTTTGAAGCGGCCGGCCCGGTAAAATACACCCCGCTCAAGCAGTGGATCGCCCACGGTGAAGATGGCAAATACATTGTTCGCCGCGTTGAAGGTGGACTGAATACCGAACAACAGCAAAAACTGGCGCAAACGGCAAAACGTTATCTCGGCAAACCGTACGATTTCAGCTTCTCGTGGAGCGACGATCGCCAGTACTGTTCGGAAGTGGTGTGGAAGGTTTATCAGAACGCGCTGGGGATGCGCGTAGGTGAACAGCAGAAGTTGAAAGAGTTCGATCTTAGTAACCCGCTGGTTCAGGCGAAACTCAAAGAACGTTACGGGAAAAATATTCCGCTTGAGGAAACGGTGGTCTCGCCACAAGCCGTTTTCGATGCGCCACAACTCACCACGGTCGCCAAAGAATGGCCGCTGTTTTCCTGGTAATACGACCAAAATTCAGGCACAAAAAAAGCGCCGTGCGGCGCTTTTTTCGGAAATCCGGTCTTATTTGCTGCCCGGGATGTTGAAACGCTTGTTGAAGCGGTCAACACGGCCACCGGTAGCAACATCACGCTGTTTGCCAGTGAAGAACGGGTGGCACTTGCTGCACACGTCGAGGTTCAGGTCATGACCAACGGTGGAGCGGATTTTCATTACGTTACCGCAAGAGCAGCTAGCAGTAATTTCTTCGTATTTCGGGTGAATATCTTTTTTCATGGGAAAACCTCGGTTTAAGGCCGCGTCGCTCTTCCAGCCCTAACGCCAGACACCACGCGATGTTAAAAGTATAGCTTCAATACGATCATTTCGTACGAAGGCGCGAAATCATACAGAAATTAACCAGCGTATGCAAACTGATCCGCACTCTTCTACGGCAATGTGTATACTAACCCACCGAATTT
Organism: Escherichia sp. E.sYA108; assembly: GCF_011754335.1. NCBI lineage: Bacteria > Pseudomonadati > Pseudomonadota > Gammaproteobacteria > Enterobacterales > Enterobacteriaceae > Escherichia > Escherichia sp. E.sYA108. The sequence continues at coordinate 4,871,051 of NZ_JAAQVZ010000001.1, forward strand.
CAAGTCAGGATGATGCTATGCCCGTTGCCCACGTTGCCTTGCCCGTTCCGCTTCCTCGTACCTTTGACTATCTGCTGCCAGAAGGCATGACGGTTAAAGCCGGGAGTCGCGTGCGCGTGCCGTTTGGCAAACAACAGGAGCGTATCGGTGTTGTGGTGTCAGTGAGCGATGTCAGTGAGCTGCCGCTTAACGAGCTGAAAGCGGTAGTTGAAGTGCTGGACGTTGAGCCGGTATTTACTCACTCTGTCTGGCGATTACTGCTCTGGGCGGCAGATTACTATCATCATCCGATTGGCGATGTGCTGTTTCATGCCTTGCCGATTTTACTGCGCCAGGGGCGGCCTGCGGCGAACGCGCCGATGTGGTACTGGTTTGCCACTGAACAAGGTCAGGCGGTGGATCTGAACAGCCTGAAACGTTCGCCAAAGCAACAACAGGCGCTGGCAGCGTTACGGCAAGGCAAAATCTGGCGTGATCAGGTCGCGGAACTTGAATTTAATGATGCCGCGTTGCAGGCACTGCGCAAAAAAGGTCTGTGTGATTTAGCAAGTGAAACACCAGAGTTTAGCGACTGGCGAACGAACTATGCCGTTTCTGGTGAGCGGTTGCGGTTGAATACCGAACAGGCCACCGCCGTTGGCGCAATTCATAGCGCGGCAGATACTTTTTCTGCCTGGCTGCTGGCGGGCGTTACCGGTTCCGGTAAAACGGAGGTTTATCTCAGTGTACTGGAAAACGTGCTCGCTCAGGGCAAACAGGCGCTGGTGATGGTGCCGGAAATCGGCCTGACACCGCAAACTATCGCCCGTTTTCGTGAACGTTTTAATGCCCCGGTGGAAGTTCTGCATTCCGGCCTGAACGACAGCGAGCGTCTTTCGGCGTGGTTGAAAGCGAAAAATGGCGAGGCGGCGATTGTCATCGGCACCCGCTCCGCGCTGTTTACGCCGTTTAAAAATCTCGGCGTGATTGTTATTGATGAAGAGCACGACAGCTCCTACAAGCAGCAGGAAGGCTGGCGCTATCATGCCCGCGACCTGGCGGTGTATCGCGCGCATAGCGAGCAAATCCCAATTATTCTTGGCTCCGCAACGCCCGCACTGGAAACGTTATGCAACGTGCAGCAGAAAAAATACCGCCTGCTGCGCCTGACCCGTCGGGCGGGCAATGCGCGCCCGGCAATTCAACATGTGCTGGATTTAAAAGGTCAGAAGGTGCAGGCAGGTCTGGCTCCGGCGTTAATCACCCGTATGCGCCAGCATTTACAGGCCAACAATCAGGTTATCCTCTTTCTTAATCGTCGGGGTTTTGCGCCTGCGCTGCTGTGCCACGACTGCGGCTGGATAGCCGAATGCCCACGTTGCGATCACTACTACACGCTGCATCAGGCGCAACAGCATTTGCGCTGCCACCATTGCGACAGTCAGCGTCCGGTGCCGCGCCAGTGCCCTTCTTGCGGTTCCACGCACCTGGTACCCGTGGGGCTGGGCACCGAACAGCTTGAACAGACGCTCGCGCCGTTGTTCCCTGGTGTCCCCATTTCTCGTATCGACCGCGATACCACCAGCCGCAAAGGGGCGCTGGAACAGCAACTGGCGGAAGTGCATCGCGGCGGCGCGAGGATCTTGATTGGCACGCAAATGCTGGCGAAAGGTCACCACTTTCCGGATGTGACGCTGGTGGCGTTACTGGATGTGGACGGCGCGCTGTTTTCTGCCGATTTTCGCTCGGCAGAACGTTTCGCCCAGCTTTACACCCAGGTCGCCGGTCGTGCCGGGCGTGCGGGTAAACAGGGCGAAGTGGTGCTGCAAACGCACCATCCGGAACATCCTCTGTTGCAAACATTGCTCTATAAAGGCTACGACGCCTTTGCCGAACAGGCACTGGCTGAACGACGCATGATGCAGCTGCCGCCGTGGACCAGCCATGTGATTGTGCGTGCGGAAGATCATAACAATCAGCACGCGCCATTGTTCCTGCAACAACTGCGTAATCTCATTCTCGCCAGCCCACTGGCAGACGAGAAACTGTGGGTTCTCGGTCCGGTTCCGGCGCTGGCCCCTAAACGTGGCGGTCGCTGGCGCTGGCAGATATTGTTGCAGCACCCTTCCCGCGTGCGCTTACAGCACATCATCAATGGTACGCTGGCGCTTATTAATACAATACCGGATTCCCGCAAGGTGAAATGGGTGCTGGATGTCGATCCGATTGAGGGTTAAACCGCTCACGATGCGAGGCGGATCGAAAAATTCAATATTCATCACACTTTTCATGAAAATTCTGTAACCGTTTTCACGCGCTATCTGCTAAAAATGTTGCCGATGTGAAGTAAACATGGATGTAGTACGCCTGACGTGCCAGGCGAGGAGTGAGTGTGAAAGCGAAGAAGCAGGAAACTGCCGCGACCATGAAAGACGTTGCCCTCAAGGCAAAAGTCTCTACAGCGACCGTCTCCCGAGCATTAATGAATCCCGATAAAGTCTCCCAGGCCACTCGTAATCGGGTTGAAAAAGCGGCCCGGGAAGTGGGTTATTTACCACAGCCTATGGGGCGCAACGTCAAGCGTAATGAATCCCGCACTATTCTGGTGATTGTCCCGGATATCTGCGACCCTTTCTTTAGCGAAATTATTCGCGGTATCGAAGTTACGGCGGCAAATCACGGATATCTGGTGCTGATTGGCGACTGTGCGCATCAAAATCAGCAGGAAAAAACCTTTATCGATTTGATCATCACCAAGCAAATTGATGGCATGTTGCTGCTGGGTTCAAGGCTGCCGTTTGATGCCAGCATTGAGGAACAGCGTAATCTGCCGCCGATGGTGATGGCGAACGAATTTGCACCGGAACTGGAGCTACCTACAGTTCATATAGACAATCTGACCGCCGCATTTGATGCAGTAAATTATCTATATGAGCAAGGGCATAAACGGATTGGCTGTATAGCCGGTCCCGAAGAGATGCCGCTGTGTCACTACCGCCTGCAAGGCTACGTTCAGGCGCTGCGTCGCTGCGGCATTATGGTTGATCCGCAATACATCGCCCGTGGCGACTTCACCTTCGAAGCCGGAAGCAAAGCGATGCAGCAGTTGCTTGATCTTCCACAACCGCCTACTGCTGTCTTCTGCCATAGCGATGTGATGGCGCTCGGCGCACTTTCTCAGGCAAAACGCCAGGGGCTGAAAGTCCCGGAAGACCTTTCCATAATCGGTTTTGATAACATCGACCTGACGCAATTTTGTGATCCGCCGCTGACAACCATCGCGCAGCCGCGTTACGAAATCGGTCGGGAAGCTATGCTGTTATTGCTTGATCAAATGCAGGGGCAACACGTTGGCAGTGGCTCTCGTTTAATGGACTGCGAACTTATCATCCGGGGATCAACACGCGCGTTACCTTAAAGTAAACCTTTAAGACTGCCGTGACTGGTCAAAGGCCCGCCGCTTAAGTAACATGGCGGGCTGACGAACGAATAAATACAGCGAAACGATAGTGGCACAACGAGATTATGTACGCCGCAGCCAACCGGCACCTTCGCGGCGAAAAAAGAGCACCTCACGGAAAAAGCAACGAAATCTGCCTGCGGTTTCTCCCGCTATGGTCGCTATTGCTGCCGCCGTTCTTGTGACCTTTATCGGTGGTCTGTACTTCATTACGCATCACAAGAAAGAAGAGTCCGAGACGCTGCAAAGCCAGAAAGTGACCGGAAACGGACTACCACCAAAACCAGAAGAACGCTGGCGCTACATCAAAGAGCTGGAAAGTCGCCAGCCGGGTGTGCGTGCGCCTACAGAACCTTCTGCCGGTGGTGAAGTGAAAACGCCGGAGCAACTGACACCAGAACAACGCCAGCTTCTTGAGCAAATGCAGGCTGATATGCGCCAGCAGCCAACGCAGCTGGTTGAAGTTCCGTGGAATGAACAGACGCCGGAACAGCGTCAGCAAACGCTACAGCGCCAGCGTCAGGCGCAGCAATTAGCGGAGCAGCAACGCCTGGTTCAGCAGTCGCGTACGACTGAACAAAGCTGGCAGCAGCAGACGCGTACGTCGCAAGCCGCGCCGGTACAGGCGCAACCGCGCCAGTCTAAACCGGCTTCTACTCAGCAGCCGTACCAGGATCTGCTGCAAACCCCTGCGCACACGACCGCGCAGTCGAAGCCGCAGCAAGCTGCGCCGGTTGCTCGTGTCGCTGACGCGCCAAAACCGACGGCGGAGAAAAAAGACGAACGCCGCTGGATGGTGCAGTGCGGTTCGTTCAGAGGCGCGGAACAGGCAGAGACGGTACGTGCTCAGCTGGCGTTCGAAGGCTTTGACTCAAAAATTACCACCAACAATGGCTGGAATCGTGTGGTGATTGGCCCGGTGAAAGGCAAAGAGAACGCAGACAGCACCCTCAATCGCTTGAAGATGGCGGGTCATACAAACTGCATTCGGCTCGCCGCCGGGGGTTGAAACCCTCAAAATCCCCCCCATCTATAATTGCATTATGCCCCGTACTTTTGTACGGGGTTTGTACTCTGTATTCGTAACCAAGGGGTCAGCTCGTGACAACTATAGTAAGCGTACGCCGTAACGGCCATGTGGTCATCGCTGGTGATGGTCAGGCCACGTTGGGCAATACCGTAATGAAAGGCAACGTGAAAAAGGTCCGCCGTCTGTACAACGACAAAGTCATCGCGGGCTTTGCGGGCGGTACTGCGGATGCTTTTACGCTGTTCGAACTGTTTGAACGTAAACTGGAAATGCATCAGGGCCATCTGGTCAAAGCCGCCGTTGAGCTGGCGAAAGACTGGCGTACCGATCGCATGCTGCGCAAACTTGAAGCACTGCTGGCAGTCGCGGATGAAACTGCATCGCTTATCATCACCGGTAACGGTGACGTGGTGCAGCCAGAAAACGATCTTATTGCTATCGGCTCCGGCGGCCCTTACGCCCAGGCTGCGGCGCGCGCGCTGTTAGAAAACACTGAACTTAGCGCCCGTGAAATTGCTGAAAAGGCGTTGGATATTGCAGGCGACATTTGCATCTATACCAACCATTTCCACACCATCGAAGAATTAAGCTACAAAGCGTAAGGATCTCCCATGTCTGAAATGACCCCACGCGAAATCGTCAGCGAACTGGATAAGCACATCATCGGCCAGGACAACGCCAAGCGTTCTGTGGCGATTGCTCTGCGTAACCGCTGGCGTCGCATGCAGCTCAACGAAGAGCTGCGCCATGAAGTGACCCCGAAAAATATCCTGATGATCGGCCCGACCGGTGTCGGTAAAACTGAAATCGCCCGTCGCCTGGCTAAGCTGGCGAATGCGCCGTTCATCAAAGTTGAAGCGACCAAATTCACCGAAGTGGGCTATGTCGGTAAGGAAGTGGATTCTATTATTCGCGATCTGACCGATGCCGCCGTGAAAATGGTACGCGTCCAGGCTATCGAGAAAAACCGTTATCGCGCTGAAGAACTGGCAGAAGAACGTATTCTCGACGTACTGATCCCACCGGCTAAAAATAACTGGGGACAGACCGAACAGCAGCAGGAACCGTCCGCTGCTCGTCAGGCATTCCGCAAAAAACTGCGTGAAGGCCAGCTTGATGACAAAGAAATCGAGATCGATCTTGCCGCAGCACCGATGGGCGTTGAAATTATGGCTCCTCCGGGCATGGAAGAGATGACCAGCCAGCTGCAGTCCATGTTCCAGAACCTGGGCGGTCAGAAACAAAAAGCGCGTAAGCTGAAAATCAAAGACGCCATGAAGCTGCTGATTGAAGAAGAAGCGGCGAAACTGGTGAACCCGGAAGAGCTGAAGCAAGATGCTATCGACGCTGTTGAGCAGCACGGGATCGTGTTTATCGACGAAATCGACAAAATCTGTAAGCGCGGCGAGTCTTCCGGTCCAGATGTTTCTCGTGAAGGCGTTCAGCGTGACCTGCTGCCGCTGGTAGAAGGTTGCACTGTTTCCACCAAACATGGGATGGTCAAAACTGACCACATTCTGTTTATCGCTTCTGGCGCGTTCCAGATTGCGAAACCGTCTGACCTGATCCCGGAACTGCAAGGTCGTCTGCCAATCCGCGTTGAGCTGCAGGCACTGACCACCAGCGACTTCGAGCGTATTCTGACCGAGCCGAATGCCTCTATCACTGTGCAGTACAAAGCACTGATGGCAACTGAAGGCGTAAATATCGAGTTTACCGACTCCGGTATTAAGCGCATCGCGGAAGCGGCATGGCAGGTGAACGAATCTACCGAAAACATCGGTGCTCGTCGTTTACATACCGTTCTGGAGCGTTTAATGGAAGAGATTTCCTACGACGCCAGCGATTTAAGCGGTCAAACTATCACTATTGACGCAGATTATGTGAGCAAACATCTGGATGCGTTGGTGGCAGATGAAGATCTGAGCCGTTTTATCCTATAATCGCGTTCAATCATTTTCATCATTGTTTGATGGGGCTGAAAGGCCCCATTTTTATTGGCGCGTATTATGACTGAACAACAAATTAGCCGAACTCAGGCGTGGCTGGAAAGTTTACGACCTAAAACCCTCCCCCTCGCCTTTGCTGCAATTATCGTCGGGACGGCGCTGGCATGGTGGCAAGGTCACTTCGATCCACTGGTCGCCCTGCTGGCATTGATTACCGCCGGGCTATTACAGATCCTTTCTAACCTCGCCAATGATTACGGCGATGCGGTAAAAGGCAGCGATAAACCTGACCGCATTGGGCCGCTACGCGGCATGCAAAAAGGGGTCATTACCCAGCAAGAGATGAAACGGGCGCTCATTATTACCGTTGTGCTCATCTGTCTTTCCGGGCTGGCACTGGTTGCAGTGGCGTGCCATACGCTGGCCGATTTTGTCGGTTTCCTGATTCTTGGCGGGTTGTCGATCATTGCCGCTATCACCTACACCGTGGGCAATCGTCCTTATGGTTATATCGGTTTGGGTGATATTTCCGTACTGGTTTTCTTTGGCTGGTTGAGCGTCATGGGGAGCTGGTATTTACAGGCTCATACATTGATTCCGGCACTGATCCTTCCGGCAACCGCATGCGGCCTGCTGGCAACGGCAGTACTGAACATTAATAACCTGCGTGATATCAATAGCGACCGCGAAAACGGCAAAAACACGCTGGTGGTGCGCTTAGGCGCAGTAAACGCGCGTCGTTATCATGCCTGCCTGCTGATGGGCTCTCTGGTGTGTCTGGCGCTGTTTAATCTCTTTTCGCTGCATAGCCTGTGGGGCTGGCTGTTCCTGCTGGCGGCACCGTTGCTGGTGAAGCAAGCTCGTTATGTGATGCGCGAAATGGACCCGGTGGCGATGCGACCAATGCTGGAACGCACTGTCAAAGGAGCGTTACTGACTAACCTGCTGTTTGTTTTAGGGATATTCCTAAGCCAGTGGGCAGCATAACTGACAAATATCAATTAACAATTGATGATTTTGCCAACAGCCCACATAGCGCGATATACTGAAAATTCTCGCAGCAACTGAATGTTAAGCCTATGAAATACGATACTTCCGAGCTTTGTGACATCTATCAAGAAGATGTTAACGTCGTGGAACCGCTGTTCTCCAACTTTGGCGGACGGGCGTCGTTTGGCGGACAAATAATCACGGTAAAATGTTTCGAGGACAACGGGTTGCTGTACGATCTGCTCGAACAGAATGGCCGTGGTCGTGTTCTTGTCGTCGATGGCGGAGGTTCTGTTCGTCGCGCACTGGTCGATGCTGAACTGGCGCGTCTGGCAGTACAAAATGAATGGGAAGGTCTGGTCATTTACGGCGCGGTGCGTCAGGTAGATGACCTGGAAGAGTTGGATATCGGCATCCAGGCGATGGCGGCAATTCCGGTTGGTGCCGCTGGCGAAGGCATTGGCGAAAGCGATGTCCGCGTCAATTTTGGCGGTGTCACCTTCTTCTCCGGCGACCATCTTTATGCCGACAATACCGGGATTATTCTTTCAGAAGATCCGCTGGATATTGAATGATAAAAAAGGCACCGCAAGGTGCCTTTTTTCTGCGTTACCTGTTGGCCTACACAGTAAAGAAATTACGCGAAAGATGAAGTGTAATCAGACCTCTTCCATGCGACCCAGCAGGGCCTGCAGACGTTCCTGCCAGCCGTTCTGCTGTTCTTTCAGATGGTTGTTCTCACGCTCCAGCTCTTCGCGCTGATGCTGGGCATTTTGAACTTCCTGCGACAGTGAGTTGTTTTTTTCTTTCAGCTCTTCGATTTCCATCTGCAACAGAGTGATGGTATCAATCGCCTGCTGTACTTTTGCTTCCAGTTTCTCAAACACTTCTAATGACATTGTCATACCTCTCCTGAATTGCAAGGCGTTGATGGATAAAAATCCTCGTCCCGATTACCGGTGACGCCTTAATAAATACGAGCGCACTTTAGTTAGCTCCGATTGTATGAAGCCGCGCCATCGCTGTCCAGCGGCACGCCTTGCAGATTACGGTTTGCCACACTTTTCATCCTTCTCCTGGTGACATAATCCACACCAATCGAAAATGTTAATAAATTTGTTGCGCGAATGATCTAACAAACATGCATCATGTACAATCAGATGGAATAAATGGCGCGATAACGCTCATTTTATGACGAAGCACACACATTTTAAGTTCGATATTTCTCGTTTTTGCTCGTTAACGATAAGTTTACAGCATGCCTACAAGCATCGTGGAGGTCCGTGACTTTCACGCATACAACAAACATTAACTCTTCAGGATCCGATTATGAGTCAAACATCAACCTTGAAAGGCCAGTGCATTGCTGAATTCCTCGGTACCGGGTTGTTGATTTTTTTCGGTGTGGGTTGCGTTGCAGCACTAAAAGTCGCTGGTGCGTCTTTTGGTCAGTGGGAAATCAGTGTCATTTGGGGACTGGGGGTGGCAATGGCCATCTACCTGACCGCAGGGGTTTCCGGCGCGCATCTTAATCCCGCTGTTACCATTGCATTGTGGCTGTTTGCCTGTTTCGACAAGCGCAAAGTTATTCCTTTTATCGTTTCACAAGTTGCCGGCGCTTTCTGTGCTGCGGCTTTAGTTTACGGGCTTTACTACAATTTATTTTTCGACTTCGAGCAGACTCATCACATTGTTCGCGGCAGCGTTGAAAGTGTTGATCTGGCTGGCACTTTCTCTACTTACCCTAATCCTCATATCAATTTTGTGCAGGCTTTCGCAGTTGAGATGGTGATTACCGCTATTCTGATGGGGCTGATCCTGGCGTTAACGGACGATGGCAACGGTGTACCACGCGGCCCTTTGGCTCCCTTGCTGATTGGTCTACTGATTGCGGTCATTGGCGCATCTATGGGCCCATTGACGGGTTTTGCCATGAACCCAGCGCGTGACTTCGGTCCGAAAGTCTTTGCCTGGCTGGCGGGCTGGGGCAATGTCGCCTTTACCGGCGGCAGAGACATTCCTTACTTCCTGGTGCCGCTTTTTGGCCCTATCGTTGGCGCGATTGTAGGTGCATTTGCCTACCGCAAACTGATTGGTCGCCATTTGCCTTGCGATATCTGTGTTGTGGAAGAAAAGGAGACCACAACTCCTTCAGAACAAAAAGCTTCGCTGTAATATGACTACGGGACAATTAAACATGACTGAAAAAAAATATATCGTTGCGCTCGACCAGGGCACCACCAGCTCCCGCGCGGTCGTAATGGATCACGATGCCAATATCATTAGCGTGTCGCAGCGCGAATTTGAGCAAATCTACCCAAAACCAGGCTGGGTAGAACACGACCCAATGGAAATCTGGGCCACCCAAAGCTCCACGCTGGTAGAAGTGCTGGCGAAAGCCGATATCAGTTCCGATCAGATTGCAGCTATCGGTATTACGAACCAGCGTGAAACCACTATTGTCTGGGAAAAAGAAACCGGCAAGCCTATCTATAACGCCATTGTCTGGCAGTGCCGTCGTACCGCAGAAATCTGCGAACATCTCAAACGCGATGGCATGGAAGAGTACATTCGTAACAACACCGGTCTGGTGATTGACCCGTACTTCTCTGGCACCAAAGTGAAGTGGATCCTCGACCATGTGGAAGGCTCTCGCGAGCGTGCGCGTCGTGGTGAATTGCTGTTTGGTACGGTTGATACGTGGCTTATCTGGAAAATGACTCAGGGCCGTGTCCATGTGACCGATTACACCAACGCCTCTCGTACCATGTTGTTTAACATCCATAGTCTGGACTGGGACGACAAAATGCTGGAGGTGCTGGATATTCCACGCGAGATGCTGCCAGAAGTGCGTCGTTCTTCCGAAGTATACGGTCAGACTAACATTGGCGGCAAAGGCGGCACGCGTATTCCAATCTCCGGGATCGCCGGTGACCAGCAGGCGGCGCTGTTTGGTCAGTTGTGCGTGAAAGAAGGAATGGCGAAGAACACCTATGGCACTGGCTGCTTTATGCTGATGAACACTGGCGAGAAAGCGGTAAAATCAGAAAACGGCCTGCTGACCACCATCGCCTGCGGCCCGACTGGCGAAGTGAACTATGCGCTGGAAGGTGCAGTGTTTATGGCGGGCGCGTCCATTCAGTGGCTGCGCGATGAGATGAAGTTGATTAACGACGCCTACGATTCCGAATATTTCGCCACCAAAGTGCAAAACACCAATGGTGTGTATGTGGTTCCGGCCTTTACCGGGCTGGGTGCGCCATACTGGGATCCGTATGCACGCGGGGCGATTTTCGGTCTGACTCGTGGGGTGAACGCTAACCACATTATACGCGCGACGCTGGAGTCTATTGCTTATCAGACGCGTGACGTGCTGGAAGCAATGCAGGCCGACTCCGGTATTCGTCTGCACGCGCTGCGCGTGGACGGCGGTGCGGTGGCAAACAATTTCCTGATGCAGTTCCAGTCCGATATTCTCGGTACGCGCGTTGAGCGCCCGGAAGTGCGCGAAGTCACCGCTTTGGGTGCGGCCTATCTTGCTGGTCTGGCGGTTGGCTTCTGGCAGAATCTTGACGAGCTGCAAGAGAAAGCGGTGATTGAACGCGAGTTCCGTCCTGGCATCGAAACCACTGAGCGTAATTACCGTTACGCAGGCTGGAAAAAAGCGGTCAAACGCGCGATGGCATGGGAAGAACACGACGAGTAATAATGATTGCCTGATGCGACGCTTGCGCGTCTTATCAGGCCTACGAGTCGGATACACATCCGGCATCACACAGACTCTGAAACCGTGCGGGGGCAACCCCGCACACATCAATAATCCCGCCCTTCCCCTGTGCTACACTTCGCGCCATTCCTTACTGCTTAGAGTTTGCTATGAGACGAGAACTTGCCATCGAATTTTCCCGCGTCACCGAATCAGCAGCGCTGGCTGGCTACAAATGGTTAGGACGCGGCGATAAAAACACCGCGGACGGCGCGGCGGTAAACGCCATGCGTATTATGCTCAACCAGGTCAACATTGACGGCACCATCGTCATTGGTGAAGGTGAAATCGACGAAGCACCGATGCTCTACATTGGTGAAAAAGTCGGTACTGGTCGCGGCGACGCGGTAGATATTGCTGTTGATCCGATTGAAGGCACGCGCATGACGGCGATGGGCCAGGCTAACGCGCTGGCGGTGCTGGCAGTAGGCGATAAAGGCTGTTTCCTCAACGCGCCAGATATGTATATGGAGAAGCTGATCGTCGGACCGGGAGCCAAAGGCACCATTGATCTGAACCTGCCGCTGGCGGATAACCTGCGCAATGTTGCGGCGGCGCTCGGCAAACCGTTGAGCGAACTGACGGTAACGATTCTGGCAAAACCGCGCCACGATGCCGTTATCGCAGAAATGCAACAACTCGGCGTACGCGTATTTGCTATTCCGGATGGCGATGTGGCGGCCTCAATTCTCACCTGTATGCCGGACAGTGAAGTCGATGTACTGTACGGCATTGGCGGCGCGCCGGAAGGCGTGGTTTCTGCGGCGGTGATCCGCGCATTAGATGGTGACATGAACGGTCGTCTGCTGGCGCGTCATGACGTCAAAGGCGACAACGAAGAGAATCGTCGCATTGGCGAGCAGGAGCTGGCACGCTGCAAAGCGATGGGCATCGAAGCCGGTAAAGTATTGCGTTTGGGCGATATGGCGCGCAGCGACAACGTCATCTTCTCTGCCACCGGTATTACCAAAGGCGATCTGCTGGAAGGTATTAGCCGCAAAGGCAATATCGCCACCACCGAAACGCTGCTGATCCGTGGTAAATCACGCACCATTCGTCGCATTCAGTCCATCCACTATCTGGATCGTAAAGACCCGGAAATGCAGGTGCACATCCTCTGATTGATTTGATCGATTGAGCCTTCCAGTCCTTCGGGACTGGAATTTTTTTGTTCGGAGAACGAAGATAAGGCAAGTCAATCAAAACAGGAGAAAAACATGGCTGATTGGGTAACAGGCAAAGTCACTAAAGTGCAGAACTGGACCGACGCCCTGTTTAGTCTCACCGTTCACGCTCCCGTGCTTCCGTTTACCGCCGGGCAATTCACCAAACTTGGCCTTGAAATTGAAGGCGAACGCGTTCAGCGCGCCTACTCCTATGTTAACTCGCCCGATAATCCGGATCTGGAGTTTTACCTGGTCACCGTCCCCGATGGCAAATTAAGTCCACGACTGGCGGCACTGAAACCGGGCGATGAAGTGCAGGTGGTTAGCGAAGCCGCTGGCTTCTTTGTGCTGGATGAAGTACCAGATTGCGAAACGCTATGGATGCTGGCAACCGGTACAGCGATTGGCCCTTATTTATCGATTCTGCAATTGGGCAAAGATTTAGAACGCTTCAAAAACATGGTGCTGGTTCACGCCGCACGATATGCCGCCGACTTAAGCTATCTACCTCTGATGCAGGAACTGGAAAAACGCTACGAGGGGAAACTGCGCATTCAGACGGTGGTCAGTCGGGAAACGGCTGCGGGTTCGCTCACTGGGCGATTACCGGCGTTAATTGAAAGTGGTGAACTGGAAAGCGCGGTTGGCCTGCCGATGAATAAAGAAACCAGCCATGTGATGCTGTGCGGCAATCCACAGATGGTGCGCGATACACAACAGTTGCTGAAGGAGACCCGGCAGATGACGAAACATTTACGTCGCCGACCGGGCCATATGACAGCGGAGCATTACTGGTAAGCGGTTACTTGTCGATAAACGGCACGATCAAGAGATCCGCACTCAACTTATTGATCATCCCGCGATATGCCGGCATCAAACGGTTGATAAATGAGTGGTGATGACCACAGACAAGGAGGTCGCACTGCTCTTTTTGCATAATTTCCAGCAGTGTTTCCGGCATTTCTCCGCGTTCAATACGCAGTTTTGTCTTCGGCCATTGAATATTTTTCGTCAGTTTATACAGCTTGTTATCCGACTTATTCTTCAACAATTGAAGAATATCTTCTGTTGCAGGGAAGTAGATACCCGGATACAACTCGCTTAAGCCATCATCAATATGAATTAACGTCAGGTGAGCGTCATTATGTCTGGCGAGCTCCAGGGCTTTATTCACCAGTAAGGCATCTTCTTCATTCCCGGAAATTGCCACGCCAATGTGTTTATAAGCCATATTTAACTCCTTCTAAAGCAACTCCATCAAGCTAACGAACGCAGTGATAACTCAAAAATAATCATCTCGGCCTGGCATGAGAAGGTGAAGGCCGCATCAAGCTCAACTTGCCCTTCCAGATCCTTAATCTTATAGGCCACGCTGGCCCCTTCATCTGCAGAGGATGCAGCGGCGGCAAGCTCTTTCAGTTTGGTCATAAAGGACTCTGCTTCTTCGCGGGTGGCAAAAAAGCGCGAAAACTTACTGGTACAGTTGTCGTTATCAATCACCGTACCGATATCAATCGCACATCCTTTAGTACTGCATTTATCTACGACATCTTTCATAGGGCACCTCTGTATATTCGCCTCTCTGTCGATTACGACTTAAGAATAATGCGCCGTTAAAGGAAGAACAAACAAGTAATGATCTTATGGATTACCATTTTTTTTGATATTGCTTAAGGTGAAGAGTTCAGAAGGATTTTCCGGGCATTGTCACTTGCATCGTGGAAATAACAATCCCGGAAAAAAATAGCGATAAGAGATATATTAAAGGTTAATTACTTGATTTATTGTCGGCTTTATACTTCACATCCTGGGTATCTTTACCATATTTATTTTCGCCTTGTGTGCCAACAAACGCACCAAGATCGATAAGCATCATCACCAGAATCAACGTCGGGACAAAACGCCCCACCGCCCATTGCCAGACACCCGGTAAAATCGCCCAGTTACCCGCCAGCAGCATCCACGCCACAATCATCAGAAATGCCCATGCGCCGGAACGCCCGCGATCATGCAAGCGCTTAACGGTTACTGCCGCTGTTGGCCAAAGCGAGCACACAAGGCAAAACGCCGCGGTCTGAATATCGAGTAAATTTTTACCCGCCAGTGAGAAAAGCACCAGCATGCCTGCGAACCACAGGCCTATCCAAATCCAGAAATCACGGCGTCCAATACGCCCTTTAAATGAGAATAACCATTGCTGTATGGTCATGTAAGTTCCTTGATGGTTGTCTTTTCCAGGATTCTACCCTTTTGACAAGGGCGACAGATATCGTTTTAATCGGAGCCAGTCATAACAAAAGGTACTGTCAATGAAGCCAGGGTGTACGCTGTTTTTTCTCTTATGTTCTGCATTAACCGTTACAACAACGGCGCATGCACAAACACCAGATACGGCAACGACCGCGCCTTATCTGCTGGCTGGAGCCCCTACTTTCGATCTCTCCATCAGCCAGTTTCGAGAAGACTTTAACAGCCAGAATCCCAGCCTGCCACTGAACGAATTTCGTGCCATCGACAGCAGTCCCGACAAAGCCAATCTCACTCGTGCAGCAAGTAAAATTAACGAGAACTTGTATGCTTCTACTGCGCTGGAGCGCGGTACCTTAAAAATCAAAAGCATTCAAATAACCTGGCTACCCATCCAGGGGCCAGAGCAAAAAGCCGCGAAAGCGAAAGCTCAGGCATACATGGCAGCGGTGATCCGCACACTCACCCCATTAATGACCAAAACTCAAAGTCAGAAAAAACTGCAGTCGCTACTAACGGCGGGGAAAAACAAACGTTATTACACCGAGACAGAAGGTGCACTGCGTTATGTTGTCGCGGACAACGGCGAAAAGGGGCTGACCTTCGCTGTTGAACCGATTAAGCTGGCGCTATCTGAATCGCTTGAAGGTTTGAATAAATGACAAAAAGCAAAGCCTTTGTGCCGATGAATCTCTATACTGTTTCACAGACCTGCTGCCCTGCGGGGCGGCCATCTTCCTTTATTCGCTTATAAGCGTGGAGAATTAAAATGCGACATCCTTTAGTGATGGGTAACTGGAAACTGAACGGCAGCCGCCACATGGTTCACGAGCTGGTATCTAACCTGCGTAAAGAGCTGGCAGGTGTTGCTGGCTGTGCGGTTGCAATCGCACCACCGGAAATGTACATCGATATGGCGAAGCGTGAAGCTGAAGGCAGCCACATCATGCTGGGTGCGCAAAACGTGGACCTGAACCTGTCCGGCGCATTCACCGGTGAAACCTCTGCTGCTATGCTGAAAGACATCGGCGCACAGTACATCATCATCGGCCACTCTGAACGTCGTACTTACCACAAAGAATCTGACGAACTGATCGCGAAAAAATTCGCGGTGCTGAAAGAGCAGGGACTGACTCCGGTTCTGTGCATCGGTGAAACCGAAGCGGAAAACGAAGCGGGCAAAACTGAAGAAGTTTGTGCACGTCAGATCGACGCGGTACTGAAAACTCAGGGTGCTGCGGCATTCGAAGGTGCGGTTATCGCTTACGAACCTGTATGGGCAATCGGTACTGGCAAATCTGCAACTCCGGCTCAGGCACAGGCTGTTCACAAATTCATCCGTGACCACATTGCTAAAGTTGACGCTAACATCGCTGAACAAGTGATCATTCAGTACGGCGGCTCTGTAAACGCGTCTAACGCTGCAGAACTGTTTGCTCAGCCAGACATCGACGGCGCGCTGGTTGGCGGTGCTTCTCTGAAAGCTGACGCTTTCGCCGTGATCGTTAAAGCTGCAGAAGCGGCTAAACAGGCTTAAGTCTGACAGGTGCCGGATTTCATATCCGGCACTTACTTTCCTAAACTCCTCGCCTTAACGCAAAATCTCACACTGATGATCCTGGATTTCTTCGGCTGAAGCACGGTTCAGCGTCAGTAGATTTCGTTGTGTCGCCAGCAATACAAATGAGTTATCACTCTGCCGTACCATCGCCAGCCCGTAGCTTCCCATATGTTCCCGCGCCTCAGGCACTTCTTCCGCCAGCATCATAAATGGGCTGCGTTGTACCAGTTCGCTTTCCGTTACCCGACGCGCCAGGTACTCATGCCCACGCAAACCACCTGGCAGTGGCAACCAGCGGCTACTGATGTTCGCCAGATTGTTATCCAGCTGTTCGCGCACATCAGGACGAATACAAGAAATATGAATATGAAAATGGTTTTGCGTACGCCCGGTGCGGGAGTTGATCGCCAGAGATACCGCGCGATCGGGAACAGGCTGGCCGTATTTTTGGCTCATAAAATCACGCGCCTGCCAGGCTAACCAGAAAAAATTAGGCGTTGACGGATCGGTCAACAATGGGCTTTCAGTACCGTTAATACGGTACGTTGGCATCAACAGATATTGCAGTGGGCCATGACGATCTTTTAAAACCACGTATCCGGCGTTGGGTTTGACTTCCGCACATGGCGACGGGTTTTGGTTTTCCTGCTGGTTGGGCAAACATTGCTCAAGAACAATCTTACGTAACGTGTCTGACTCTTCACCGGTTAATTTCCAGTAACCAATACCGGCAGCCACAACGGCGATAACTATCATCACCAAAAAAAGAAGACCCGCTTTTTTCATCTTTTTTTCCCTGTACCTCAAAGAGATGCAAGGGTAACGCAAAATCGTGACAAATAAAAAACCCAGTCGCGAGAAACCACCGGGCTTGATAATTATCCTGGGGAAATCAGCGTTTGCTGATCTGATCGAACGTACCGCCGTTAGCAAAATGCTCTTTTTGCGCTTTCGTCCAGCCGCCGAACTCTTCATCAATGGTGAATAACTTCAATTTTGGAAACGCATTTTCGTACTTTTTCGCTACCTCAGCGTCGCGCGGACGGTAGTAGTTTTTCGCTGCAATTTCCTGACCTTCTGGCGAGTAGAGATATTTCAGGTAGGCTTCCGCCACCTCTTTGGTGCCTTTTTTCTCGACCACTTTATTGACCACCGACACGGTTGGCTCTGCGAGGATAGACTCACTCGGCGTGACGATTTCGAATTTATCTTTCCCCAGTTCATTCGCTGCCAGCAGAGCTTCATTTTCCCAGGCAATCAGTACATCGCCAATTCCGCGCTCGACAAAAGTGTTAGTGGATCCGCGCGCGCCAGAATCCAGAACTTCGACGTTTTTATACAGTGCCCGAACAAAATCCTGTGCTTTTGCCTGATCGTTGTTGTTGTGATGCAGCGCGTAGCCCCAGGCTGCCAGGTAATTCCAGCGCGCGCCACCAGAGCTTTTCGGATTAGGCGTGATCACCGAAACACCCGGTTTAATCAGATCGTTCCAGTCATGGATCTGCTTCGGATTACCCTTACGTACCAGGAAAACAATGGTGGAAGTGTACGGTGCGGAATTATCCGGCAGACGTTTGATCCACTCTTTATCAATCCGCCCGCGTTCCGCAATTGCGTCCACGTCATAGGCCAGAGCCAGAGTGACAACATCAGCTTCAATACCGTTGATTACCGACGTCGCTTGTTTGCCTGAACCACCGTGTGACTGACGAATCACCACGTTATCGCCAGTTTGCTGTTTCCAGTGGGCGCTGAATGCCTTGTTGTACTGTTCGTACAATTCGCGCGTTGGATCATATGAAACGTTAAGAAGCTGAATATCCTTTGCCATAACGCTGGTTGCCGCCAGCAAAAATGTTAACCCTACGCCCCACTTTTTCATCGCCCGACTCTCTTATGTTGTGTTGTGATGAGCAAAGCGTGCCAGAAGGTTGACCAAACATTAAAGAATAAAAAAAGATTGGCTATAACTTGCGAGTATATGTTGGGGGATTAAAAAGGCGGAAGAAATCCGCCTCATATTGCTGACAAAGTGCGCTTTGTCCATGCCGGATGCGGCACAAACGCCTTATCCGGCCTACAAAAGTTTGCAAATTCAATAGATTACAGAATTCATGTAGGCCTGATAAGCGAAGCGCATCAGGCCTTTTTGCTTCTGTCATCGGTTTCAGGCTAAAGGAATCTGCCTTTTTCCGAAATCATTAATACAGTTTTTTCGCGCAGTCCAGCCAGTCGCCTTTGAACGGACGCTTCATGTTTTCGATAGCGTCGATGATGTCGTGGTGAACCAGCTGTTCGTTCTGGATACCTACGCAACGACCACCGTAACCTGCCAGCAGCAGCTCGATAGCGTAAGCGCCCATACGGGAAGCCAGAATACGGTCGTAAGGCACCGGAGAACCACCGCGCTGGATGTGGCCCAGCACAGTTGCGCGGGTTTCACGACCGGTTTCTTTCTCGATGAAATGCGCCAGTTCGTCAACATCACACATATGTTCGGTAATCGCCACGATCGCGTGTTTTTTACCTTTCGCGATACCCGCTTTGATTTCGTTTACCAGGTCTTCACGGCTGAATTCAACTTCCGGAACCACAACGAATTCACAGCCGCCGGCAATAGCCGCAGCCAACGTCAGATCGCCACAATAACGGCCCATCACTTCCACCACGGAAATACGCTGGTGAGAAGAAGAGGTGTCACGCAGACGGTCGATCGCTTCTACAACGGTGCTCAGCGCAGTGAAGAAACCGATAGTGTAGTCAGTGCCTTTGATGTCGTTGTCGATAGTGCCCGGCAGGCCGATGCACGGGAAGCCCATTTCGGTCAGACGCATTGCACCCATGTAGGAACCGTCACCGCCGATAACCACCAGCGCGTCGATCCCACGTTTTTTCAGGTTTTCGATAGCCACGGCGCGGATGTTCTCGTCGCGGAATTCCGGGAAACGCGCAGAACCGAGGAACGTACCACCACGGTTGATCATGTCAGAAACGCTGTAACGGTCTAGCTGTACCATACGGTCTTCATACAGACCCAGATAGCCGTCATAAATGCCCATTACTTCCAGACCTTCTGTCAGCGCAGAACGAACAACCCCGCGAATTGCGGCGTTCATGCCTGGCGCATCACCGCCGCTTGTCAACACACCGATTTTCTTAATCATGACTACCTCTGAACTTTGGAATGCAAAATGAAATCTGTTGCCGGAAGTCTTCTTGCACATCGAAGTGATCCAACGAATGTGCAAATAGTATAACAATCACTTCCTGCTGAATTGATTCAGGTCAGGCCAAATGGCGGTATTTTATACACAAAATGCGGGTCTGGCTCTCTTTTATACTGATTATGAAAGCATAGACCGTTTACCCTCCCTGGGTACGACGGAACAGGGGTCCTGATGGATAATCACATCCGATCCCGGAAAACGCCGTAAAATAGCCTGCTCTACCTGATCCGCCACCATATGTGCCTGAACCAAAGGCAGAGAGTCTTCCATTTCCAAATGAATCTGAATAAAGCGGGTCGGCCCTGACTGCCGCGTGCGAAGATCGTGAGCGCCGCTAACACCCGGCCAGGAAGTCACGATATCAATAATTTCTTGCCGTTCCTCATCAGGCAATGCGCGATCCAGTAATGACTGTACCGCCTCATATCCCATGCGTAACGCGCTATATAAAATATAGATGCCGATCCCCAATGCAAACAGAGCATCGGCGCGATGCCAGCCGTACCAGGACAACCCCAGCGCCAGCAGAATTGCGCCGTTCATCATAACATCAGACTGGTAATGTAGCATATCAGCCCGCACCGCCTGGCTTTGCGTCCGGCGCACCACCCAACGCTGAAACGAGACAAGGATAATCGTACAAATTAGCGCCACAATTGTCACGATAACCCCGACGCCTGGATCTGTCATCGGTGTTGGAGATACCAGATGTTGAATACCCGTCAAAAACAGGAATAGTGCCGAACCGGAGATAAACATACTTTGCGCCAGCGCCGCGAGGGACTCAGCTTTACCGTGACCAAACGAGTGATTATCGTCGGCAGGTTGCAGGGAATATCGCACCACCAGTAAATTCGTCAACGACGCGCCGATATCCACCAGCGAATCCACCAGCGCGGCGAGAATACTCACCGACCCGGTATACCACCATGCAAAAATTTTAATCAGCAATAGCAGCGAAGCCATCGCCGTCGCAGCAATCGCCGCCCGACTGACCAGCCGTCCATAAGATTGATTCATAAATACTCCCGCTATCAACTGACGGTAGTATAACGGAAGCAAATCATCTGCAATGCATTAAGCAGCAGGCAAATTGAGGATAAAAAAAACCCCCACATCATGTGGGGGAAGACAGGGATGGTGTCTATGGCAAGGAAAACAGGGTTTACTACTGGGAACGTGAGTTGCTACTACTCAATAGCTTCAACGATGAACTTTTTTGCCATTGCGTCACGTCGCGCAACTGCTCCATTCGTTGTTGATGTTTCTCGTTTAAAACCGCTTGCTGCTCCGGCGTTAACAGGCGATACATTTGGTTGCGGACTTTTGCCATCTCAACCTGACGAGCTATTTGCTCATTCGCCATTTTTTCTGCCTGTGCGCGCACAGCGTTTTCATCAAAATTTTCTGCGGTGACAAGGCGATGCATTGTCTCCAGTTCGCTAACATTAACAGGAGGCTGTTCGTGCCGGGCCTGTTGCATAAGATCTCGCATCTGCTGACGCTGATGTTCGGTTAAACTTATGCCGTCGAACATATGGCTCTGCGTACTGCGCTGCGTAAGTTCTTCACCCGGATGCCAGTTATCGCCTGAACCGACTTCAGCAGCGTGGCTTAATGAACTGACTGCCAGCGTTGAGGCCATGACGGCAGCGGTAACTATGCGCATCATTTGCTCCCAAAATCTTTCTGTCGCGATTCAACGATAGAGAGTTTACGATTCAGGCTGCAAACATGCGTCAGGGGGTGTAAAACAACGTAAAGTCATGGATTAGCGACGTCTGATGACGTAATTTCTGCCTCGGAGGTATTTAAACAATGAATAAAATCCTGTTAGTTGATGATGACCGAGAGCTGACTTCCCTATTAAAGGAGCTGCTCGAGATGGAAGGCTTCAACGTGATTGTTGCCCACGATGGGGAACAGGCGCTTGATCTTCTGGACGACAGCATTGATTTACTTTTGCTTGATGTAATGATGCCGAAGAAAAATGGTATCGACACATTAAAAGCACTTCGCCAGACACACCAGACGCCTGTCATTATGTTGACGGCGCGCGGCAGTGAACTTGATCGCGTTCTCGGGCTTGAGCTGGGCGCAGATGACTATCTCCCGAAACCGTTTAATGATCGTGAGCTGGTGGCACGTATTCGCGCGATCCTGCGCCGTTCGCACTGGAGCGAACAACAGCAAAACAACGACAACGGTTCACCGACACTGGAAGTTGATGCCTTAAGTCTCAATCCTGGTCGCCAGGAAGCCAGCTTCGACGGGCAAACGCTGGAGTTAACCGGTACTGAGTTTACCCTGCTCTATTTGCTGGCACAGCATCTGGGTCAGGTGGTTTCCCGTGAGCATTTAAGCCAGGAAGTGCTGGGCAAGCGCCTGACGCCTTTCGACCGCGCTATCGATATGCACATTTCCAACCTGCGTCGTAAACTGCCGGATCGTAAAGATGGTCACCCGTGGTTTAAAACCCTGCGTGGTCGCGGCTATCTGATGGTTTCTGCTTCATGATAGGCAGCTTAACCGCGCGCATCTTCGCCATCTTCTGGCTGACGCTGGCGCTGGTGTTGATGTTGGTTTTGATGTTACCCAAGCTCGATTCACGCCAGATGACCGAGCTTCTGGATAGCGAACAGCGTCAGGGTCTGATGATTGAGCAGCATGTCGAAGCGGAGCTGGCGAACGATCCGCCCAACGATTTAATGTGGTGGCGGCGTCTGTTCCGGGCGATTGATAAGTGGGCACCGCCAGGACAGCGTTTGTTATTGGTGACCACCGAAGGCCGCGTGATCGGCGCTGAACGCAGCGAAATGCAGATCATTCGTAACTTTATTGGTCAGGCCGATAACGCCGATCATCCGCAGAAGAAAAAGTATGGCCGCGTGGAACTGGTCGGTCCGTTCTCCGTGCGTGATGGCGAAGATAATTACCAACTTTATCTGATTCGTCCGGCCAGCAGTTCTCAATCCGATTTCATAAACTTACTGTTTGACCGCCCGCTATTACTGCTGATTGTCACCATGCTGGTCAGTACGCCGCTGCTGTTGTGGTTGGCCTGGAGTCTGGCAAAACCGGCGCGTAAGCTGAAAAACGCTGCCGATGAAGTTGCCCAGGGAAACTTACGCCAGCACCCGGAACTGGAAGCGGGGCCACAGGAATTCCTTGCCGCCGGTGCCAGTTTTAACCAGATGGTCACCGCGCTGGAGCGCATGATGACCTCTCAGCAGCGTCTACTTTCTGATATCTCTCACGAACTGCGCACCCCGCTGACGCGTCTGCAACTGGGTACGGCGTTACTGCGCCGTCGTAGCGGTGAAAGCAAGGAACTGGAGCGTATTGAAACTGAAGCGCAACGTCTGGACAGCATGATCAACGATCTGTTGGTGATGTCACGTAATCAGCAGAAAAATGCGCTGGTTAGCGAGACCATCAAAGCCAACCAGTTGTGGAGTGAAGTGCTGGATAACGCGGCGTTCGAAGCCGAGCAAATGGGCAAGTCGTTGACGGTTAACTTCCCACCTGGGCCGTGGCCGCTGTACGGCAACCCGAACGCCCTGGAAAGTGCGCTGGAAAACATTGTTCGTAATGCTCTGCGTTATTCCCATACGAAGATTGAAGTGGGCTTTGCGGTAGATAAAGACGGTATCACCATTACGGTGGACGACGATGGTCCTGGCGTTAGCCCGGAAGATCGCGAACAGATTTTCCGTCCGTTCTATCGGACCGACGAAGCACGCGATCGTGAATCTGGCGGTACAGGTTTGGGGCTGGCGATTGTTGAAACCGCCATTCAGCAGCATCGTGGCTGGGTGAAGGCAGAAGACAGCCCGCTGGGCGGTTTACGGCTGGTGATTTGGTTGCCGCTGTATAAGCGGAGTTAAACTCCGCATTTGTAGGCAGGATAAGGCGTTTACGCCGCATCCGGCATTTGAGCAGGATGCCTGATGCGACGCTGATAGCGTCTTATCAGGCCTACACTCCGGGGGTTATTTTCCCCACAATCGGCGGGAAAAATCTTCGATCTTGCCGCTCAGTCGGCGCTTTTGCATCGTTCGCGTCCAGCTTTTCGATAACCCTGCGGCGGAGAGTAAACGGTGATACTGATCGTCATCAAACGGCATATGCCATGCGATGGCGGCAGCCTCCTGCACGGTCACATCGCTGACACGGGAAACCAACTCCAGTGGCGCATCAGCAGATACCAACCCTGGTGCAATTACGCTATACAACCACCCCACTTTACCCGTGTTTTGCATCAACTGCGCTATATCGCTGATATCAAAATGGTAATTGAGTTTATAGCAAGGTGAGCGTGGCTGGCTGACCTGAATTAATGCCTCTCCCCAGCGGAAAATATCACCAATATAAACATTACTTTCCGTCAGACCGTCGGTTGAGAGATTTTCGCCAAACGCAGGCGCAACAAACAGCTCCGCCTGTTCCGGAAATTCCCGCGCCCAGTAGAGATAATGCTCACGAGGATAATGACACAGCGCTCTGTCTGGCCCGCCGTGGATCTTTTTCTCCGCCTGTTCGTCACCTTCCAGCCCCAGGTCCGTCAGCATCAACTCACCATCAACCTGGATTTTGGCAATTGCGCTGGGTTTGCCTTCGGGATAAGCCTGAATCTTGCCTGTGTATACATCAACCGGATATCGCATCTGTTCCCTCTCCACGAGAAATTTCCCCATTAGACCATATTTATTTTATGTCAGGCGTGCTGTTTTCGCGGTAAGTATCCAGGCAGAAACGCAATTGAAAACCGGACGAACGTTAGTTCATCCGGCTGTGGGGATTAAGGAAGTTGGTTTATTTCACCGTACCTAAAATTTCGATTTTCGCCGCTCTGGCTTTGACTTTACGTGACCAGATAGAGGTAAGAATTGGCACCAGAATCGAAGTCACAATGACCGCCGTCGCTACCAGCGAAGTTGCTGCCGGAGCCATAGGTTTAAACGCAGGCACCATTTCTGCAATCAGCACAGGTGTCGCTACCGCGGCCCCTGCGGAACTGGAAGCGGCAATTCCGGCAGTGCCATCGCCACCGCCAATCAATTTATCGGCGATAATCAACGGAATACCGGTCACGATAATTACTGCCACACCCAACAGGATCCCCAGCAAACCTGTCTGGGCAATTACAGTCAAATCAATGGTATTGCCCAGTGCGAAGGCAAAGAATGGAATCAGCGTCTGCACCGCTTTGCTAAAAAATTCTCGTAACTCAGGGTCAAGGTTCCCCAGGGCAAAGCCCACCAGGAACGGCAATACTGCGCCGACGAAAACATGCGGTTCAAACGAGGCAATCCCGGCAGTGCCCAGAATAATCATCGTCATGAGCGGCCCGGACTCCAACGACATCAACACAAATGCCCCAGCTTCTTCTTTTGTGCCGTACTGCTGCATGATGGAAGCGTAAAGTCCGCCGTTGGTCATATCCATCGCCGCCACCAGCGCCAACGTTGAAAGTCCGGCAAAAAATCCAACTTCAACACCATGTTCCGGAATAATGCGCGAGGCAATTGCCGCAACCACCCACGCGACGGCAATTTTAGTTACCACCAGCGTACCGGATTTACGCAGTACCGTTCCCGTCGCGCTTAATTTTATTGACGCCCCCATGCAAAAAAACCACACCGCCAGAATGGGCACCGTACCGGTAATCATCCCGTTGGTGAATGATCCAAAATATTTCCCCGCCCCCGGCGAGAAGGTGTGGCACAGTGCGCCAAGGAATAGCGGGACGAGCATCATCCCCCCCGGGATTTTCTCAATCGAGCGTTTTATCTGCATTTCCATCACCTGTCGGCATATTTTTAAGGGCTGATGCGTCATTCCTCAACGGAGCATCAGTGTTGATGGAAACGAAGATAGACATTCATTTGATCAATAAAAGTGATCAAAACCACACCAATTGAAACGCTGTTTTATTTTTATCGGATCATTGTTTTTATTTTGAAATTGATCACAAAAAAACCACCGCCGTTGGCGATGGTTCATTTTTTAAGCTGCAATGCGGCGTAAACGCCTCATTGCAGCAGGCGGCAAATGATTATTTTTTCGCCGCGAAACGTGCCGCTGCTTCGTCCCAGTTCACCACGTTCCAGAACTCTTTAATGTAGTCCGGACGGCGGTTCTGGAATTTCAGATAGTAAGCATGTTCCCACACATCCAGGCCCAGAATCGGGAAGCCGGAAGCGCCAGAAATGGCTTCGCCCATCAGTGGAGAGTCCTGGTTAGCAGTAGAAACCACCGCCAGTTTATCGCCTTTTTGCACCAGCCATGCCCAGCCGGAACCAAAGCGGGAAGCTGCCGCTTTTTCAAATTCTGCTTTGAAATTATCAACGGAACCGAAATCACGTTCGATAGCCGCTTTCAGGTCGCCCTGCAGGGTGGTGCCTTTTTTCAGACCTTTCCAGAACAGACTGTGGTTAGCGTGACCACCAGCGTTATTGCGCAGTACGGTTTTCTTGTCTGCTGGCAGCTGGTCCAGTTTGGTGATCAGCTCTTCAACCGGCAGGTTGGCAAATTCTGGCAGGTTTTCCAGCGCCGCGTTGGCGTTGTTGACGTAAGTCTGATGGTGTTTGGTGTGGTGGATTTCCATGGTCTGCTTATCGAAGTGCGGTTCCAGGGCATCGTAAGCATACGGCAGGGATGGCAGGGTATAACTCATATTCATCTCCAGTGTTGTCGGGCGGCCGATTGTTAATGCCGCGTAAGCAGTTGGTTCATTATAGTTAATTAAATGATATTGAAAATGATTATCAATGCCGCACTTTTCATAAGGGTATGGTTTTGCAGGAAAATGCCCAAGATGTGAAGCAAATCACCCACTTAATGCCGTGATTGCCAGTAAATCGGCAGCGGCGGCAACAGGCGAAAGGTTAATCGACAGCTCAATTTTTACACTCATCTCGTCGGAGATGTGACGCGACGAAAAAATGATGAGGATAAGAAGATGAGTAACGCGATTACGATGGGGATATTTTGGCATTTGATCGGCGCGGCCAGTGCAGCCTGTTTTTACGCTCCGTTCAAAAAAGTAAAAAAATGGTCATGGGAAACCATGTGGTCAGTCGGTGGGATTGTTTCGTGGATTATCCTGCCGTGGGCCATCAGCGCCCTGTTACTACCGAATTTCTGGGCGTATTACAGCTCGTTTAGTCTCTCTACGCTGCTGCCTGTTTTTCTGTTCGGCGCTATGTGGGGGATCGGTAATATCAACTACGGCCTGACCATGCGTTATCTCGGCATGTCGATGGGAATTGGCATCGCCATTGGCATTACGTTGATTGTCGGTACGCTGATGACGCCAATTATCAACGGCAATTTCGATGTGCTGATTAATACCGAAGGCGGACGCATGACGTTGCTCGGCGTTCTGGTGGCGCTGATTGGCGTAGGGATTGTAACTCGCGCCGGGCAGTTGAAAGAGCGCAAGATGGGCATTAAAGCCGAAGAGTTCAATCTGAAAAAAGGGCTGGTGCTGGCGGTGATGTGCGGCATTTTCTCTGCCGGGATGTCCTTTGCGATGAACGCCGCAAAACCGATGCATGAAGCCGCTGCCGCGCTGGGCGTCGATCCCCTGTATGTCGCTCTGCCAAGCTATGTTGTCATCATGGGCGGCGGCGCAATCATCAACCTCGGCTTCTGCTTCATTCGTCTGGCAAAAGTGAAAGATTTGTCGCTAAAAGCCGACTTCTCGCTGGCAAAACCGCTGATCATTCACAATGTGTTACTCTCAGCACTGGGCGGGTTGATGTGGTATCTGCAATTCTTTTTCTATGCCTGGGGCCACGCCCGCATTCCGGCGCAGTATGACTACATCAGCTGGATGCTGCATATGAGCTTCTATGTATTGTGCGGCGGTATCGTCGGGCTGGTGCTGAAAGAGTGGAACAATGCAGGACGCCGTCCGGTAACGGTGTTGAGCCTCGGTTGTGTGGTGATTATTGTCGCCGCTAACATCGTCGGCATCGGCATGGCGAATTAATCTTTCTGCGAATTGAGATGACGCCACTGGCTGGGCGTCATCCCGGTTTCCCGGGTAAACACCACCGAAAAATAGTTACTATCTTCAAAGCCACATTCGGTCGAAATATCACTGATTAACAGGCGGCTATGCTGGAGGAGATATTGCGCATGACACACTCTGACCTGTCGCAGATATTGATTGATGGTCATTCCAGTCTGCTGACGAAATTGCTGACGCAAAACGCGCTCACTGCACGATGCCTCATCACAAAATTTATCCAGCGCAAAGGGACTTTTCAGGCTAGCCGCCAGCCGGGTAATCAGCTTATCCAGCAACGTTTCGCTGGATGTTGGCGGCAACGAATCACTGGTGTAACGATGGCGATTCAGCAACATCACCAACTGCCCGAACAGCAACTCAGCCATTTCGTTAGCAAACGACACATGCTGACTACTTTCATGCTCAAGCTGACCGATAACCTGCCGCGCCTGCGCCATCCCCACGCTACCTAAGCGCCAGTGTGGTTGCCCTGCGCTGGCGCTAAATCCCGGAATCGCTCCCTGCCAGTCAAGATTCAGCTTCAGCCGCTCCGGGCAATAAATAATATTCTGCAAAACCAGATCGTTAACGGAAGCGTAGGAGTGTTTATCGTCAGCATGAATATAAAAGAGATCGCCACGGGTAATGCGATAAGGACGATCGTTGAGTACATGCAGACCATTACCGCGCCAGACAATCACCAGCTCACAAAAATCATGTGTATGTTCGGCAAAGACATCTTGCGGATAACGGTCAGCCACAGCGACTGCCTGCTGGTCGCTGGCAAAAAAATCATCTTTGAGAAGTTTTAACTGATGCGCCACCGTGGCTACCTCGGCCAGAGAACGAAGTTGATTATTCGCAATATGGCGTACAAATACGTTGAGAAGATTCGCGTTATTGCAGAAAACCATCCCGTCCCTGACGAATATCACGCGGTGACCAGTTAAACTCTCGGCGAAAAAGCGTCGAAAAGTGGTTACTGTCGCTGAATCCGCAGCGATAGGCGATGTCAGTAACGCTGGCCTCGCTGTGGCGTAGCAGATGTCGGGCTTTCATCAGTCGCAGGCGGTTCAGGTAACGCTGAGGCGTCAGCCCCGTTTGCTGCTTAAGCTGGCGATGCAGCGTACGCAATGAAAGAGAAAATTGATCCGCCACAGCGTCCCAATTCACCTCATCGGCAAAATGGTCCTCCAGCCAGGCCAGAAGCAAGTTGAGACGTGATGCGCTGTTTTCCAGGTTCTCCTGCAAACTGCTTTTACGCAGCAAGAGCAATAATTGCATAAATAAGATCTCGCGACTGGCGGTCGAGGGTAAATCATTTTCCCCTTCCTGCTGTTCCATCTGTGCAACCAGCTGTCGCACCTGCTGCAATACGCTGTAGTTAACACGCCAGTGAGACGGATACTGCCCATCCTGCTCTTGTGGCAGCAACTGATTCAGCCCGGCGAGAAACTGAAATCGATCCGGCGAGCGATACAGCACATTGGTCAGACACAGATTATCGGTATGTTCATACAGATGCCGATCATGATCGCGTACGAAACAGACCGTCCCACCGGTGATGGTATAGGGCTGCCCATTAAATACATGAATACCCGTGCCATGTTCGACAATCACAATTTCATGAAAATCATGATGATGTTCAGGAAAATCCGCCTGCGGAAGCCGGGGTTCTATCGCCACGGACGCGTTACCAGACGGAAAAAAATCCACACTATGTAATACGGTCATACTGGCCTCCTGATGTCGTCAACACGGCGAAATAGTAATCACGAGGTCAGGTTCTTACCTTAAATTTTCGACGGAAAACCACGTAAAAAACGTCGATTTTTCAAGATACAGCGTGAATTTTCAGAAAATGCGGTGAGCATCACATCACCACAATGAAGCAAATTGTGAACATCATCACGTTCATCTTTCCCTGGTTGCCAATGGCCCATTTTCCTGTCAGTAACGAGAAGGTCACGAATTCAGGCGCTTTTTAGACTGGTCGTAATGAAATTCAGCAGGATCACATTATGACCTTTCGCAATTGTGTCGCCGTCGATCTCGGCGCATCCAGTGGGCGCGTGATGCTGGCGCGTTACGAGCGTGAATGCCGCAGCCTGACGCTGCGCGAAATCCATCGTTTTAACAATGGCCTGCATAGCCAGAACGGTTATGTCACCTGGAATGTGGATAGCCTGGAAAGTGCCATTCGCCTTGGATTAAACAAGGTGTGCGAGGAAGGGATTCGTATCGATAGCATTGGGATTGATACCTGGGGCGTGGACTTTGTGCTGCTCGACCAACAGGGTCAGCGTGTGGGCCTGCCCGTTGCTTATCGCGATAGCCGCACCAATGGCCTAATGGCGCAGGCACAACAACAACTCGGCAAACGCGATATTTATCAACGTAGCGGCATCCAGTTTCTGCCCTTCAATACGATCTATCAGCTACGTGCACTGACAGAGCAGCAACCAGAACTTATTCCACACATTGCTCACGCTTTGCTGATACCGGATTACTTTAGTTATCGCCTGACCGGCAAGATGAACTGGGAATATACCAACGCCACGACCACGCAACTGGTCAATATCAATAGCGACGACTGGGACGAGTCGCTACTGGCGTGGAGCGGTGCCAACAAAGCCTGGTTTGGTCGCCCGACGCATCCGGGTAATGTCATAGGTCACTGGATTTGCCCACAGGGTAATGAGATTCCGGTGGTCGCCGTTGCCAGCCATGATACCGCCAGCGCGGTTATCGCCTCGCCGTTAAACGGTTCACGCGCCGCTTATCTCTCTTCTGGCACCTGGTCATTGATGGGCTTCGAAAGCCAGACGCCATTTACCAATGACACGGCGCTGGCAGCCAATATCACCAACGAAGGCGGGGCGGAAGGTCGCTATCGGGTGCTGAAAAATATTATGGGCTTATGGCTGCTTCAGCGAGTGCTTCAGGAGCGGCAAATCAACGATCTTCCGGCGCTTATCGCCGCAACACAGGCACTTCCGGCCTGCCGCTTCATCATCAATCCCAATGACGATCGCTTTATTAATCCTGACGAGATGTGCAGCGAAATTCAGGCTGCGTGTCGGGAAACGGCGCAACCGATCCCGGAAAGTGATGCTGAACTGGCGCGCTGTATTTTCGACAGTCTGGCGCTGCTGTATGCCGATGTGTTGCATGAGCTGGCGCAGCTGCGTGGTGAAGATTTCTCGCAACTGCATATTGTCGGCGGCGGCTGCCAGAACACGCTGCTCAACCAGCTGTGTGCCGATGCCTGCGGTATTCGGGTGATCGCCGGGCCTGTTGAAGCCTCGACGCTCGGCAATATCGGCATCCAGTTAATGACGCTGGATGAACTCAACAATGTGGATGATTTCCGTCAGGTCGTCAGCACTACCGCGAATCTGACCACCTTTACCCCTAATCCTGACAGTGAAATTGCCCACTATGTGGCGCAGATTCACTCTACACGACAGACAAAGGAGCTTTGCGCATGACCACTCAACTGGAACAGGCCTGGGAGCTGGCGAAACAGCGTTTCGCGGCAGTAGGGATTGATGTCGAGGAGGCACTGCGCCAACTTGATCGTTTACCCGTTTCAATGCACTGCTGGCAGGGCGATGATGTTTCCGGTTTTGAAAACCCGGAAGGTTCGCTGACCGGTGGGATTCAGGCTACTGGTAATTATCCGGGCAAAGCGCGTAATGCCAGCGAGCTACGTGCCGATCTGGAACAGGCTATGCGGCTTATTCCGGGGCCGAAACGGCTTAATTTACATGCCATCTATCTGGAATCAGACACGCCCGTCGCGCGCGACCAGATCAAACCAGAGCACTTCAAAAACTGGGTTGAATGGGCGAAAACCAATCAGCTCGGTCTGGATTTTAACCCCTCCTGTTTTTCGCATCCGCTAAGCGCCGATGGCTTTACGCTTTCCCATGCCGACGACAGTATTCGCCAGTTCTGGATTGATCACTGCAAGGCCAGCCGCCGTGTTTCAGCCTATTTTGGCGAGCAACTCGGCACACCGTCGGTGATGAACATCTGGATCCCGGATGGCATGAAAGATATCACCGTTGACCGTCTCGCCCCGCGCCAGCGTCTGCTGGCAGCTCTGGATGAGGTGATCAGCGAGAAGCTGGATCCGGCGCACCATATCGACGCCGTTGAGAGCAAATTGTTTGGCATTGGCGCGGAGAGTTACACGGTTGGCTCCAATGAGTTTTACATGGGGTATGCCACCAGCCGCCAGACGGCGCTGTGCCTGGACGCCGGGCATTTCCACCCGACTGAAGTGATTTCCGACAAGATTTCCGCCGCCATGCTGTATGTGCCGCAGTTGCTACTGCACGTCAGCCGTCCGGTTCGCTGGGACAGCGATCACGTAGTGCTGCTGGATGATGAAACCCAGGCGATTGCCAGTGAGATTGTTCGTCACGATCTGTTTGACCGGGTGCATATCGGCCTCGACTTCTTCGATGCCTCTATCAACCGCATTGCCGCGTGGGTCATTGGTACACGCAATATGAAAAAAGCCCTGCTACGTGCGTTACTGGAACCTACCGCTGAGCTGCGCAAGCTGGAAGCGGCGGGCGATTACACTGCGCGTCTGGCGCTACTGGAAGAGCAGAAATCGTTGCCGTGGCAGGCGGTATGGGAAATGTATTGTCAGCGTCACGATACGCCAGCGGGTAGCGAATGGCTGGAGAACGTGCGGGCTTATGAGAAAGAAATTTTGAGTCGCCGCGGGTAAACACTGCCGGATGCGGCACAAGTGCCTTATCCGGCCTACAGGTCGGCAATAGTTGTAGGCCTGATAAGACGCGACAGCGTCGCATCAGGCATTGATTGCCGGATGCGGCACAAGTGCCTTATCCGGCCTACGGGTCGGCAATAGTTGTAGGCCTGATAAGACGCGACAGCGTCGCATCAGGCATTGATTGCCGGATGCGGCACGAGTGCCTTATCCGGCCTACGGGTCAGCAACAGTTGTAGGCCTGATAAGACGCGACAGCGTCGCATCAGGCATTGATTGCCGGATGCGGCACGAGTGCCTTATCCGGCCTACGGGTCAGCAGCAGTTGTAGGCCTGATAAGACGCGACAGCGTCGCATCAGGCATTGATTGCCGGATGCGGCATGAGTGCCTTATCCGGCCTACAGATCGTACATCCGGCAACAGGCACGGACGTCCAATTAACAGGAACACAGAACATGCAAAACATAACCCAGTCCTGGTTTGTCCAGGGAATGATCAAAGCCACCACCGATGCCTGGCTGAAAGGCTGGGACGAGCGCAACGGCGGCAACCTGACGCTGCGCCTGGATGACGCCGATATCGCACCATATCACGACAATTTTCACCAACAACCGCGCTATATCCCGCTCAGCCAGCCCATGCCTTTACTGGCAAATACACCGTTTATTGTCACCGGCTCCGGCAAATTCTTCCGTAACGTCCAGCTTGATCCTGCGGCTAACTTAGGCATCGTAAAAGTCGACAGCGACGGCGCGGGCTACCACATTCTTTGGGGGTTAACCAACGAAGCCGTCCCCACTTCCGAACTTCCAGCTCACTTCCTTTCCCACTGCGAGCGCATTAAAGCCACCAACGGCAAAGATCGGGTGATCATGCACTGCCACGCCACTAACCTGATCGCTCTCACCTACGTGCTGGAAAACGACACCGCGGTCTTCACTCGCCAACTGTGGGAAGGCAGCACCGAGTGTCTGGTGGTATTCCCGGATGGCGTTGGCATTCTGCCGTGGATGGTACCCGGCACGGACGAAATCGGCCAGGCAACTGCACAAGAGATGCAAAAACATTCGCTGATGTTGTGGCCCTTCCACGGTGTGTTCGGTTCCGGACCGACACTGGATGAAACCTTCGGTTTAATCGACACCGCAGAAAAATCAGCACAAATATTAGTGAAGGTTTATTCGATGGGCGGCATGAAACAGACCATCAGCCGTGAAGAGTTGATAGCGCTCGGCCAGCGTTTCGGCGTTACACCACTCGCCAGTGCGCTGGCGCTGTAAGGAGCAAACATGATCCGCAAAGCCTTTGTCATGCAGGTAAACCCCGACGCCCACGAAGAGTATCAGCGTCGGCATAATCCCATCTGGCCGGAACTGGAAGCAGTGCTGAAATCTCACGGTGCGCATAACTACGCCATCTATCTCGACAAAGCGCATAATCTGCTATTTGCCACGGTAGAGATTGAATCTGAAGAACGGTGGAATGCGGTTGCCAGTACAGATGTTTGCCAACGTTGGTGGAAATATATGACCGACGTTATGCCCGCTAATGCGGATAACAGCCCAGTCAGTAGCGAACTGCAAGAAGTGTTTTACCTGCCTTAATGAGTTGCGGTGCCGGAAAATATCCAGCACCGCCCTTTCATCAGAAGAAGTATTTAAAGCGAACGCGTGCGCCGTAACGGTCATCACTATCGTCGCCGTGTATCTTATCGCCGTCGCTATCCAGAATGGAGTAATACGTGCCGAGGTAAATATTAAAGTTCTCCATATCCATCACATTAGCGAACTGATAAGACGCATGAATGGTGTGAATGTTGTATGTTCCTTCATCATCAATCCAGCAATCGTTATCACAAACCACGCCACTAAATTCATCAATCTTATTATGTGCATAGATATAACCCAGCTCGAAACGTTTCCACAGCGCGTTAATCCCTGCCGTGAAATCTTTTTCATTATTAGCATCTAAATAGGCGGTATTAAGATTAACCACGATGCCATTTTCCGGATCGGTTTTCAGGCCATTCCAGGTCATACTCATGCCATAACCGGTACGATCGGACTGATCGACAAAATTACCCTTGCTATCGGTATAACCATAAGCATTATTTACCACATTCGCTTCCATCGCTGCGGAAACGGTGAATTCTTCCGTCGGCGACCAGGCAATTACCGGACGCAGATAAGCAACATTTTTCTGCTGTTCCATATCGCGTCCATGATAATTACCGTCGTTATATAAAGATGTTCCGTCTTCCAGTAACGTGTTTAATTCAAAATACCAGTTATCGAGTTGTTTGCTGACGAGGAAATTACCGCCAGCGTTAGAACGTCCGCGGCCCTCTTTCATCATATAGATATAACCGCTGCCATCGTCATAAAGATCGTTCGCAGTATTACCGGAATGTTCAACAAAGGTATCCTGATTCAGCGGGAACATATCGTAGGCTTCAAAACGGCCTACTTTGACCTTCCAGTCGTTTTCTTTGCCAAAGAAGAAAACCGCATCATCGATATTTACTGAACCGTGCATATCCCCCAGCGGTTGTGCGGAGAACCCAGCGAAATAGCCATTATCCAGTTTTCGCATACCATCAAAACCTAACAGAATACGACCATTGAGATTCCACTGTTCATTAGTGGGATCGCTATTCACATCAGCGTTGGTCATTGCCAGCAGGCCATGATTACTTTCCGCATCCATATTAAATTCTACGTCACCGTAGATTTTTAAATCGCCATACCCTGAAAGCAGGAGATTAGGCGGGGTGGCGTTTTTCTTCTCTGACTCCGTCG
This sequence comes from Escherichia sp. E.sYA108, assembly GCF_011754335.1. NCBI lineage: Bacteria > Pseudomonadati > Pseudomonadota > Gammaproteobacteria > Enterobacterales > Enterobacteriaceae > Escherichia > Escherichia sp. E.sYA108. The sequence goes on from NZ_JAAQVZ010000001.1 coordinate 4,905,996, forward strand.
TTGATTGACCGTTTACCGGCGTGTTGCCCTGTGCGGTTTTAATTTCGCGGATCTCGGCGGCTTGTTGTGTCTGAAGCTGTTTAACCTGCCCCTCTGCTTTTGCTGCCCGCATTTCTGCCGCTTCCAGGCGTTGTTCCAGCGTTAAATGCTGTGTTTTTGCCATACCGGTACTACATGCCAATAATAAACCGATGGCTAAAGATAATGTCGATTTTTTCATTATTTACGTTCCCTGAAATAAAGGAGACCCTACGCTTTCCAAAAGGAATACGTATATAGAGAAATATAAGGTGTGCACTTTCGAATTTTTAATCCAACTTCAGCAGGCCGATGGATAGTATCCCGCCGCATAATATGAGTAAATCCGCTGATTTCCTGGAACGTGAGGAATATAACAATAGTGCCGTTTTTAACTAAATATCGTAAAAAATATTAGATATGATTCACGCTGACTCATAAGCCACAAATATAAATAACGCTTAAACAAATTATCTGAGACATTTTAACATTCACAAAATCATTAAATAATGATACTTTATTCACAAAATTTATCCTTCACTCTGCTTTATATTGTTACGACTTCGTGACATATCCGTGCTCATCACAAACCCGCCCCGCGATTACAATTAACTGTAATATTTCATCGACCATTTCGTTGTAATCGCATAACGCTCGTGGAAATGAGTCTTCGGCCATCCAGCTTGAGTTTGCGTCCTGAAGTTGCTCTTTATCCCAGTCAGAGTGCAGGACTTTATCTCTGATGCGGCGAACGTATTTTTTAGCCTCGAGTTGATACTGGCCTGCCGAATTAATAAACGAGAAATTCATGCCGCTTTTATCCGCTTCTTTGGCTTGCGCCACCAGCGTTTCCAGTTCAGACACTTTCTTCATTGCCGCTTCTGCATCAAACTTATCTTGCGATATCAGGTTATTAATTTGTTTCGCTGAAATCATGACTGCCAGAGAGTAGTAGTGGAATGTTTTCCCTTTCGCAAACGCATCGTCTTTATAATTTTCCTGGGTGTAATATTTATCCATTTCGTTAATGGTATTACCCAACGCTACGGCAGCATCAATATAACTCACCGCCACGCCATCAATAGGTTGCAGCGCAGGCGTTAACGCCACTACACGCGTTTTGTTTATGAAAAAATAACAAAATTCACGAAATGAATAAGTCCTGCAATTTAATATATATCACAGGACTTATTTTAATTAATTGCTCAAACGCTGCGGATGGGTATAAACCGTTGCCCGACCCGGTTTACAAAAGCCCACCAGCGTCAGATTACAGCGCTCAGCCACTTCTACAGCAAGTGTGGTCGCGGCAGACACCGCAAACAAAATCTCTACGCCGCACATCGCCGACTTTTGCACCATTTCATAACTGGCACGGCTGGAAACCAGCACCGCACCTTGCTGCCAGCTTTCCCCTTCTTGTGACCGGCGGCCTAACAGTTTGTCCAGCGCCACATGGCGACCCACGTCTTCATGCCCGCCGACCAGTTCGCCAGATGGCAACATCCAGGCAGCGGCGTGAGTACAACCAGTCAGTTGCCCCACTGGCTGGAAATCATTGAGATGACGTAATGCATCATCCAGTTTGTTGAGATCAAACATCTGGGTGAACGGCAGCGGCTGCACCGGTTTACCGATATCGTTAAGCTGTTCTACACCGCATACGCCACAGCCCGTACGTCCCGCCAGCGCCCGGCGGCGCTCCTTCAACCCCATAAAGCGGCGGCTGGAAAGCTCAATTTGTACTTCCAGGCCATTACAGGAAGGAACGACATCCATGCCGAAGATATCGCGCGGGCTTTCGATAATTCCTTCGGAAAGCGAAAAACCGAGCGCAAAGTACTCAAGGTCTTTGGGCGACGCCATCATCACCACGTGCGAAATGCCGTTGTAGACCAGCGCAACGGGAACTTCTTCCGCCACCTCATCTAACCGTGGGTGTTGTAAATCATCACGCCGCCATAACTCAATTTGACGAACACCTGTGATATTTGTCACATTCTCGATTTCTTTTTGCTGTGTTTTTTTCACTTTCTATTAACCAGATAAGAACACACACACCAACATTATGGTATTCTGCTACAAACCCTTCCTGGATGGAGGGAAATTGAGCCAATTCTGGACCTTTGCGGCCCCTTCCGCAAAGAAAAATAACTCCCACTCCCTGCACACGCAGCAAGCGAATGTAAATGGGACGTGACAATGTCGAAACAAGGAGCAATCCATGCAGGTCAGCAGAAGGCAGTTCTTTAAGATCTGCGCTGGCGGTATGGCAGGCACCACGGCAGCGGCACTGGGTTTTGCACCCAGCGTAGCACTCGCGGAAACCCGGCAGTATAAACTGCTGCGCACCCGCGAAACCCGTAATACCTGCACCTATTGTTCCGTAGGCTGTGGGCTGTTGATGTACAGCCTCGGTGACGGAGCAAAAAACGCCAAAGCATCTATCTTCCATATCGAAGGTGACCCGGATCACCCGGTCAACCGCGGAGCACTTTGTCCGAAAGGCGCTGGCCTGGTGGATTTCATCCACTCCGAAAGCCGCCTGAAGTTTCCGGAATACCGTGCGCCAGGTTCTGATAAATGGCAACAAATCAGTTGGGAAGAGGCGTTTGATCGCATCGCCAAACTGATGAAAGAAGACCGCGATGCGAACTACATTGCGCAAAACGCCGAAGGCGCGACTGTTAACCGCTGGCTCTCCACCGGAATGCTGTGTGCTTCCGCGTCGAGCAACGAAACCGGCTATTTAACGCAAAAATTCTCCCGCGCGCTGGGTATGCTCGCGGTCGACAACCAGGCGCGTGTCTGACACGGACCAACGGTAGCAAGTCTTGCTCCAACATTTGGTCGCGGTGCGATGACCAACCACTGGGTCGACATCAAGAATGCCAACCTCGTCGTGGTGATGGGCGGTAACGCCGCTGAAGCTCACCCGGTCGGGTTCCGCTGGGCGATGGAAGCCAAAATTCACAACGGCGCGAAGCTGATTGTGATCGATCCTCGCTTTACACGTACAGCGGCGGTGGCTGACTACTATGCCCCTATCCGTTCCGGTACTGACATTGCTTTCCTGTCAGGCGTATTGCTGTACCTGCTGAACAATGAAAAATTCAACCGCGAATACACCGAAGCCTATACCAACGCCAGCCTGATCGTGCGTGAGGATTACGGCTTTGAAGATGGCCTGTTCACCGGCTACGACGCGGAAAAACGCAAGTACGATAAGTCCACCTGGACTTACGAACTGGACGAAAACGGCTTCGCCAAACGTGATACTACCCTGCAACATCCACGTTGCGTGTGGAACTTGCTGAAACAGCACGTTTCCCGTTATACGCCAGATGTGGTTGAAAACATCTGCGGTACGCCAAAAGACGCGTTCCTGAAAGTCTGCGAATACATCGCCGAAACCAGTGCTCACGATAAAACAGCGTCGTTCCTCTACGCCCTCGGCTGGACGCAACACTCCATTGGTGCGCAAAACATTCGTACGATGGCGATGATCCAGCTGCTGCTCGGCAACATGGGGATGGCAGGCGGCGGCGTTAACGCCCTGCGCGGTCACTCCAATATTCAGGGGCTGACGGACCTGGGGCTACTGTCGCAGAGTCTGCCAGGTTACATGACGCTGCCAAGCGAGAAGCAGACCGATCTGCAAACTTACCTTACCGCCAACACGCCGAAACCACTGCTGGAAGGCCAGGTTAACTACTGGGGCAACTACCCGAAATTCTTCGTCTCTATGATGAAGGCATTCTTTGGTGATAAAGCGACGGCGGAAAATAGCTGGGGCTTTGACTGGTTGCCGAAGTGGGATAAAGGCTACGACGTCCTGCAATACTTCGAGATGATGAAAGAAGGCAAGGTCAATGGCTATATCTGCCAGGGCTTTAACCCTGTTGCCTCATTCCCGAACAAAAACAAAGTGATCGGCTGTCTGTCGAAGCTGAAATTCCTCGTGACTATCGACCCGCTGAACACTGAAACCTCTAACTTCTGGCAGAACCACGGTGAGCTGAACGAAGTTGACTCGTCGAAGATCCAGACCGAAGTGTTCCGTCTACCATCGACCTGCTTCGCGGAAGAGAACGGTTCTATCGTTAACTCAGGTCGCTGGTTACAGTGGCACTGGAAAGGTGCGGACGCCCCGGGGATTGCGCTGACTGATGGCGAGATCCTCTCCGGTATCTTCCTGCGCTTGCGCAAGATGTATGCCGAACAGGGTGGCGCGAACCCGGACCAGGTGCTGAACATGACCTGGAACTACGCCATTCCGCATGAGCCATCTTCAGAAGAAGTGGCAATGGAGAGCAACGGCAAAGCGCTGGCCGATATTACCGACCCGGCAACCGGTGCGGTTATCGTCAAGAAAGGCCAACAACTTAGCTCGTTCGCCCAACTGCGCGATGACGGCACAACCTCCTGTGGCTGCTGGATTTTCGCCGGTAGCTGGACGCCGGAAGGCAACCAGATGGCGCGTCGTGATAACGCCGATCCGTCTGGCCTCGGTAACACGCTGGGCTGGGCATGGGCATGGCCGCTTAACCGCCGCATTCTGTATAACCGCGCCTCCGCAGATCCGCAGGGTAACCCGTGGGATCCGAAGCGTCAGTTGCTGAAATGGGACGGCACTAAGTGGACCGGCTGGGATATTCCGGATTACAGCGCAGCGCCTCCGGGCAGCGGCGTAGGGCCGTTTATCATGCAGCAGGAAGGCATGGGACGTCTGTTTGCCCTCGATAAGATGGCGGAAGGTCCGTTCCCGGAACACTACGAGCCGTTTGAAACGCCGCTGGGAACTAACCCGCTGCATCCAAACGTTATCTCGAATCCGGCGGCGCGTATCTTTAAAGACGATGCCGAAGCATTAGGTAAAGCCGATAAGTTCCCGTATGTCGGAACCACCTATCGTCTGACCGAGCACTTCCACTACTGGACCAAACACGCGCTGTTGAACGCGATTTTGCAACCAGAGCAGTTTGTGGAAATCGGGGAGTCGCTGGCGAATAAACTTGGCATTGCCCAGGGCGATACTGTGAAAGTCTCCTCCAACCGTGGCTATATCAAAGCCAAAGCGGTAGTGACCAAACGTATTCGCACGCTGAAAGCAAACGGCAAAGATATCGATACCATCGGTATTCCTATTCACTGGGGCTATGAAGGTGTTGCGAAAAAAGGCTTTATTGCCAATACGTTGACGCCATTCGTCGGTGATGCGAACACGCAGACGCCGGAGTTTAAGTCCTTCCTTGTGAATGTGGAAAAGGTGTAACGGAGACGACATATGGCTTATCAATCGCAAGATATCATTCGTCGTTCCGCGACTAACGGTCTGACCCCCGCGCCTCAGGCGCGGGACTTCCAGGAAGAAGTGGCGAAACTCATCGACGTTACCACCTGTATCGGCTGTAAAGCCTGTCAGGTGGCGTGTTCAGAGTGGAACGACATTCGCGATACCGTCGGCAATAACATTGGGGTGTACGACAACCCCAATGATTTAAGTGCCAAATCGTGGACGGTGATGCGATTCTCGGAAGTGGAGCAGAACGACAAACTGGAATGGCTGATCCGCAAAGACGGCTGTATGCACTGTTCCGATCCAGGCTGCCTGAAAGCGTGCCCGGCGGAAGGGGCAATTATTCAGTATGCCAACGGTATCGTCGACTTCCAGTCCGAGCAGTGCATCGGCTGCGGTTATTGCATTGCGGGCTGTCCGTTCGACATTCCGCGCCTCAACCCGGAAGACAACCGCGTCTACAAATGTACGCTGTGCGTTGACCGCGTGGTGGTTGGGCAAGAACCGGCCTGCGTGAAGACCTGCCCAACGGGCGCGATTCACTTCGGTACGAAAGAGTCGATGAAAACGCTGGCGAGCGAGCGCGTGGCGGAGCTGAAAACCCGTGGTTACGACAATGCGGGTTTGTACGACCCGGCAGGCGTCGGTGGTACACATGTTATGTACGTGCTGCACCATGCTGACAAGCCAAATCTGTATCATGGCTTGCCGGAGAACCCGGAAATCAGCGAAACCGTGAAATTCTGGAAAGGCATCTGGAAACCGCTCGCAGCTGTTGGCTTTGCGGCTACCTTCGCAGCCAGTATCTTCCACTACGTGGGTGTCGGTCCGAACCGTGCGGATGAGGAAGAGAATAATCTGCACGAAGAGAAAGACGAGGAGCGCAAATGAAACGACGTGACACCATCGTGCGCTACACCGCGCCGGAACGTATCAACCACTGGATCACCGCCTTCTGCTTCATCCTGGCGGCGGTGAGCGGGCTGGGCTTTTTGTTCCCGTCCTTCAACTGGTTGATGCAAATCATGGGCACACCGCAGCTGGCGCGCATTCTGCACCCGTTTGTCGGCGTGGTTATGTTTGCCTCGTTCATCATCATGTTTTTCCGTTACTGGCATCACAACCTAATCAATCGGGATGATATCTTTTGGGCGAAGAATATTCGTAAGATCGTCGTCAACGAGGAAGTAGGTGACACCGGGCGTTATAACTTCGGTCAGAAATGCGTTTTCTGGGCGGCGATTATTTTCCTGGTCCTGTTGCTGGTGAGCGGCGTGATTATCTGGCGTCCTTATTTTGCGCCTGCTTTCTCAATCCCGGTGATCCGATTCGCGTTAATGCTGCATTCATTTGCCGCAGTGGCGTTAATTGTGGTTATCATGGTGCATATCTACGCCGCCCTTTGGGTGAAAGGCACGATTACCGCCATGGTGGAAGGATGGGTGACCAGCGCATGGGCAAAGAAACATCACCCGCGCTGGTACCGTGAGGTCCGCAAGACAACGGAAAAGAAAGCTGAATGAGTATTCGCATAATCCCGCAAGATGAGCTGGGTTCGAGCGAGAAACGTACGGCGGATATGATTCCGCCGTTATTGTTCCCTCGGCTCAAGAATTTATACAACCGCCGCGCCGAGCGTCTGCGCGAGCTGGCAGAAAATAATCCGCTGGGTGATTACCTGCGCTTTGCTGCGCTTATCGCCCACGCCCAGGAAGTGGTGCTGTACGACCATCCGCTGGAGATGGATCTGACCACGCGCATTAAAGAAGCCAGCGCACAAGGCAAGCCCCCGCTGGATATTCACGTTCTGCCGCGTGATAAGCACTGGCAAAAGCTGCTGATGGCGCTGATTGCTGAGCTGAAACCTGAAATGAGCGGCCCGGCGCTGGCAGTGATTGAGAATCTGGAGAAGGCATCGACTCAGGAGCTGGAAGATATGGCCAGCGCACTGTTTGCCTCTGATTTCTCGTCCGTCAGCAGCGATAAAGCGCCGTTTATCTGGGCTGCGCTGTCGCTCTACTGGGCGCAGATGGCTAATCTGATCCCCGGCAAAGCCCGCGCTGAATACGGCGAACAACGTCAATATTGCCCGGTATGTGGCTCTATGCCGGTGTCCAGCATGGTGCAAATTGGCACCACTCAGGGTCTGCGTTACCTGCACTGCAACCTGTGTGAAACTGAATGGCACGTAGTGCGCGTAAAATGCAGCAACTGTGAACAAAGCGGCAAACTGCATTACTGGTCGCTGGATGACGAACAGGCCGCGATTAAAGCCGAAAGCTGCGATGACTGCGGCACTTACCTGAAGATTCTTTATCAGGAAAAAGAACCGAAAGTTGAAGCCGTGGCAGATGACCTCGCCTCTCTGGTACTGGACGCGCGAATGGAGCAAGAAGGCTATGCCCGTAGTTCCATTAACCCGTTCCTGTTTCCGGGTGAAGGGGAGTAATCTCTGACGTTTTCCGGGTGGCGCTGGTCGCCCGGATTACAGCTCATAGGGTGTGACGACACCTGCTATTCCCGCAAAATCTCTCGTATTTCGCGAGGCGTTTTCCAGATATGATGTAACAGTTGCAGTTATTATAAGTTCAAGTAAAACAGCCTTGTATTAATACCAGAATAAGGGCATCTGGTTTTTTATATTCATGAATAAAAAAACTTTTGTCATTCCTTATGCTGCTTACATAGTTCTTCAACACCAACTGCCTCGTCCCTTTGCCTGCCGCCTTTTGCCTTACGCACCGGAAATTGCTGCCGCTCCAGATATTGCTCTACCGCTTCGCGTAAAATTGCAGAGCGCGAAACCTTACGCCATCCCCGAAGCTTGTTCAGCCGTTTAATTGCCTCTTCTGATAAATGAAGAAAAACCGTATTCATCGCCATTACCACCACCTTACATATATTACTCATTAATGTATGTGCGAAAATTACGCCGGAAAGTTAATTAACGAAAGCGGATTTTTTCATATTGTTTTGTTTTTGCGAGACGGCATCCAAAGATAATGTAACAGTTTCAGTTATTTCAATTGTTACTCAAAAATGGTTTATTACTTTTAATTAAGCGGGGGCACATCTACAGAAAAGAAACAACAAATAATAAGGATGAATTATGGATGCTATAAATATTTTATATTCAAGAATATTTTTTGATTGGGTCTTCATTTGCTTCATCAGGATGGTGTACCCGAAAAAGTCAGCAGCTTTACCGCACCAGGGTTTAAGGTGAAATCTACCATTCATAACGACCGGTCAGTGCCGCACCAACCGGTCTTTAATTGTTAGTAGTAGTAAATTTGTGGATAACAGTCCGGGAACCAGACGATTCCTTCCGGATCATCCCCCTGCATTACCCGATGACATTGGCGTCGATCATCTGCGCGACGGCGAAGCGTAGTATAGAGCCGCTTCCATTCATGATCGCCCGGTGTACTGTAGTTTACCCAACAATCCATTGAAGGGTGACGCCATTTACCTGTAAGTGTTGGGATCCCTGAATGCTTATGCGGCTTCGCTTTACCATTACGATCCCTATCTTTACGCGTATTAAACGTGGACATTTTTAGTCTCCTGTTAAGAGTTCTAAAAATGTGCTTCCTTAAAATAGTTCATCATTTTCCCTTAATTCGCATAGCGTGCTTTTGCACGAATTTCCGATACGCGGGGACCATTATGATAGCGTCGATGCCCACACATCCAACAAGAACAAATACAGGGAGTACGAAAGCAAATACCTGATGCTTTTTTGCTTCCATCGCCTGCAGTGCGATAACGACAGCGGATTTTTTTTAATCGCACCATATGATGGCGACGTTCAGCACGATTACGGGTCATAGCAAAACTCCTGAGCAGGCGGCACTATGCCGCTTTCATAGGAGTTCTGAATGCTGGTGCTTTCTGTATGGCATAACCATGCCTCTAACGGTTAAGTGCTTGCAGCACATGTTGCGGATCATTGGCAATCGCTCGCAGCAAAGCCTTTGCAGGCCCGGTCGGTGAACGTCGCCCCTGCTCCCAGTTACGCAACGTGTCTACGCTTACGGAAATAAGATCGGCAAATTTAGATTGTGACAACCCTGAAGCGCGGCGTATTTCTTTGATTTTCATAGCATCAACTTCAAAAGTCCGTGAAGGCTGTCGCGTTCCTTCAATAATTTCATTCATCTGGGCCATGCTGTGAGTCAACCGCTCAAAAAGTGCCTTATCCATTTACCACCTCGTATTTAACAACCGGAGCATTGCTTTTTCCTGGGGAGACAGATCATCTTTAATACCCTTACGATAAATAAGCAGTAATCTGATCTCATAATGTTTAACCTGATGAAAGTAAATAACCCTGACACCAGCACGTTTCCCCTTTCCTCCTGAGACCCATCGAACCTTTCTTAACCCACCAGTTTCAGGTATTACCTCACCATAGTCAGGATTCAAGGCCAGGAAAAACTGAAAACGACTGAATTCATCGTCGTTCAGCAGTTTTTGAACATCTTCAGTAAAAATTTCCGTTTCGATGAAGAGCATAATTATACGCCATTGGCTTAGAGTAACAATCCTTTTTGTACGTCATTGACGTACCATTGAAACCACTAGCTTACTGATAGTGCTCCAGCAAAACCACGTCTCTGCCGGGTTTGTCTTTACATTTGCGAGGCGCTTTCCAGATTTTTCACGCCCGTGAATTTCCCTGTATCCATCCAGCAAAAACGGGTGTATAAAACTGTACATTCATACAGCAAAAATGAGTTCTACTATGGCACTGGAAAAAGGAATTGCAGAGTTAGTCGAAGAGTTTATCGCTGCGGGTCGCCCCTCATCGCGCCAACAAAGTATTACGCAGCGCAGAGAGGGCTATATCGCCAGCGCTGTCCTTGCGGGTGAGACAGAAACGCGGGTAGATATTCAGACTATCGAACTTGAAGGGATGACCTTACGAATAGTGTCACCGCTGAATGCCCCGACATTACTCCCGACGATAATTTATTACTACGGTGGCTGTTTTGTTAGCGGCGGGTTCGCAACTCACGACAACCAGCTGCGCCAGTTAGCCTATTACGGGCAATGTCGGATTATTGCCGTCCAGTATCGGCTGGCACCGGAACATACTTTCCCCGCCGCCCATGATGATGCACAACGAGGTGCAGAATTAGTCCGGCAACACGCCGAACGACTCGGCGTTGATAAACAACGAATAACTCTTGCCGGTGACAGTGCGGGCGGGCATCTGGCGCTGGTAACTGCTTTGCGATTGAAGCGTGCTGGCGAGTGGCAACCAGCACAACTCATCTTAATTTATCCTATGCTTGATGCGACTGGGCATTTCGAAAGCTACATACGCAATGGTCACGATTACATCATCACACGCGACACTTTACTGAGCGGCTTTGAGATGTACCTGCCAGGCATTGAACGCAGGCATCCTGAAGCCAGCCCTATTTGGCGCAATGATTTCAATGGCTTGCCACCTGTACATATCATTACCGCTGAATACGACCCACTTTGCGATGAAGGTGAAGCGTTGTATCACCGCATGACAGGGCAAGGAGTGCAATGCACCTGCCAACGCTACCTTGGCGTTATCCACGGATTTTTTCAGTTAGGTGGTATCAGTGAGGCTGCGCGATCGGCGCTACGGGATGTTGCCTGGAGAGCGGGAAGGTAACTCCGGACCAGGGCCCAGAAAAGGTTTTCAGATTGAAAACCTTTTCAGTCAAGTAAAACGCCCCTACTCTTCTTCGTTTCCGCCCTCTTCATACGGACCAAATGGCTTCGCGGGCAGAACGATATACGTGCCTTCAAACACTGCACCCGGCGTCTCGTCGCCAAAGATTTCTACTTGCATCTGCACCCGTGCTTTTCGTCCGCGCGCCAGACGGTCGAGATCGCCACTTAAGGCACCAAGGTCGGCTACCGCATGGGGTTTTCCGCTAATCGGTTTGCTATAGCGGATATGCGCATCCGCCAGAATAATCGTTCCGCCGAGGTGGCGTTCGCGCAGCATCAGCCAGATAAGCCCCCAACCAGTGAGCGTTGCCAGCGAGAATAAACTCCCGGCAAACAGCGTGTGATGCGGATTCTGATTGCCTGTTTCCGGCATGGTGGTGATAAATTTTTGCCCGGTATATTGCTGAATGCGCACGCCCATTTTTTCGCTTAGCGGGATATGTTCGTACCACGCCTGTTGCAGCTGCGCGCACCAGTCGCCGCGATGCAAAATATCATCCAGAGTGGCGACGGGTTTAATCATCAAAAAATGGCGAATCGGCGTGGTGGTTGGCGTGGTGATTTCACCCTGATTAACAAACCCCAGCTTGGCGAAAAACTCCACCGCGTCTTCACGGGCGCTACAGGTCACGCGCTTAACGCCTTCCTGACGTGCCACCGACTCCAGGGTCATCGCCATCAGCGTGCCTAACCCTTTGTCCTGCACGTCGGGATGAACGGCCATAAAGCGAATGGACGCTTCATTGTCGGCATTAATATACAGTCGGCCTACCGCTACCAGATTACCCTGCTCGTCGACGACCATCTGGTGATGCGCCATCGCATCCCACGCGTCGCGTTCCGAACCTTTTGGTTGATGCAGGGGCTTACGCAACATTTCCCAGCGAAACTGATAGTAACGCTCTAATTCTTCTTCTGTTTGTGGAACCCGAAGGTGATACATAGCGATACTCTCTCTTGTTTCCCGTGACAACCCTGGAAGCTGGCTCATACCTGCAACCAGAATGTCACGGGGCCATCATTGACCAGCGATACCTGCATATCCGCAGCGAAGCGTCCTGTTTGCGTGTTCATCTCTTGCTGACGGCAGCGTTCGACGAAATAGTCATATAACGCCTCTGCGCGATCCGGTGATGCGCCTTTGGAGAAACTTGGGCGCATCCCCCGTTCGGTATCTGCGGCAAGGGTAAACTGGGAAACCACCAGTACACTGCCGCCCGCCTGTTGCACGTTGAGATTCATCTTGCCTTCGGCATCGCTAAAGATGCGGTAGCCGAGCACACGCTCGCACAGACGGTTTGCTTTCTGTTCGTCGTCATCCTTTTCGACACCCAATAACACCAAAAGTCCCGCGCCAATTTCACCCGTCACTTCTCCCTCCACGGTGACGCTGGCACGGGTTACGCGTTGAATTAATGCAATCATGGTTCGTCGTCTTCTTCTTGTTCAGCAGCTTGTTTTAATTTGCGGTATTCCCCGAGAGTGACAGTAATTTCCGCGCCAAGCAAGACGATACACCATGTCCAGTAGACCCAAACAAAGAGAATGGGGATCACCGCCAGCACACCGTAAATGAGCTGATATGATGGGAACATGGTGATATAAAGCGCGAAACCTTTCTTTCCTGCTTCGAACAGGAGCGCGGCGACAAACGCGCCGACAATCGCGTCGCGGTTAGGTACACGGATGGTAGGAACGATGCTGTACAGCAGCCAGAAAGAGATCCACGACAACAGCAGCGGAAAAATACGCAACACATTATCGATGACAGTATTGAGATCGCTCGCCCAGCGCAGAGAGAGCAGATAGGAGCTGATCGCCAGACTGGCCCCTGCCAACAGCGGCCCCAGCGTTAAAATCATCCAGTACACGGCAAACGAGTAAATTTTGGGTCGCGCTCGTTTACTGCGCCAGATGGTATTCAACGCGCTATCGATGGAGTACATCAACAATAACGCCGTGACGATCAGCCCGCACGCCCCGACGGCGGTCATTTTGTTGGAATTGGCGACAAACTGTTCGATATATCGCTGGATAACATCGCCAGTAGCAGGCAGAAAGTTGGCAAAAATAAAGTGACGCAACTGAATGCTGACGTCGGAAAACATGGGAAAAGCGGCGAAAAGCGCAAAAACAACGGCAACCAGCGGCACTAATGAGAGCAACGACACATAGGCAAGGTTACCTGCCAGGGTTGTCATGTTGTCCTCATCAATGCGTTGCCAGAGTAGTTTTAGCCAGGCCCATAGTGGACGGGTACGATGCCTGGCTTTGTCCTGAATGGTTTTTAGCATAACACCTTCGCGAAATAGTCCGGGATGGTGGTTTTATCTTTCACCAGAATACTAGTAATGCCTAGCCGATTAGCTCCTTCTATATTATCGGCGTTATCGTCGAAAAAGACCGTATCGCTGGGTGAAAAACCTTCTGCCTGCAAAACATGCTGATAAATTCGTGCTTCAGGTTTGCGCATACCCAAGTCTTGCGACAGATAGATATGGTCAGCAGCATCACGGATTTCCGGGTATTCCTCCGGCCAGAAGGTAGTATGCAGGCGGTTAGTATTGGAAAGCACCACCACGCGATGCCCCTGCTCACGCAGTTTATGCATGATGGCGATCACTTCCGGTCGTAGCGCAACAAATACCGCCTGCCAACCGTGGGAGAACTGCTCATAGCTTAGCGGCAGGGCCATCTCATGACACAGTGCCTCTGCAAACGCTTCGTCGCTAATTTCCCCACGCTCATGCTGATGAAACGCCTCGCCCATGTGGAAACTCTTCTTAAGCGTAGCCAGTGGAACACGCGTTAAATCGCTCCAGGCTCCCAGCACACGGTTAAAGTCGATATCGACAATCACATTACCTAAATCAAAGATATAGAGCATTTTTGCCTCCTTTCGCGCCACAAGAAATTAACTGTAGCGGGAAAGGATGGGTTTGGCTATGTGGCAATAAGGGTAATCTTGTGATGCTGATTGCGAAAAAGCAGAGTAATTTCACTGGCTTTTTCGCAATAGATGAATGGTTAAGATTCAGGTGTAAATTGCCAACGAGTTTCGATGACCAGCGGCTTATCTGGTGTCACAAATTCCGGCGTTAGATTTATTGCGTTAGGTGCCTGAGTCAGCGGGTTAATACAGGTGGCATCGGGCTGTTTATCAAATACCACCAGACTGTTTGCAGAAGAGGTCATGGTCATCGCGAGTTTACCAGGCCACAGTAACTTAACCTTCACCCCGTCATAAAAACCAAAACAGTCATCCCAGGGACCAACTTGAGGAGAGATACGATTTCCAGTTGGCAGTTCATCACTACCCGCTTCTTCTTGCCAGTCCGCATCAAAAAGCACCTGCAACGATTCTGTATTTTGCGGAGTCAGCTTTTTCGCAAACCACGGATGCCAGCCTGCGGAGGCCGGGAATGTATCGGCATATGAATGGACTTCCAGTTGCAAAACCAGCGCATCGTTCTCCAGCAAAAAAGTCTGAATCACTTCCCCTTGCCAGGGCCACGGTGAAGCCAGGGGCATACGTAAAGTCAGGGAATCTGCTGTTTTGTCGATGATTTCCCACGTTGAGTAACAAGCCATACCATGCAACGCATGTGGTGGTTTATTGGCGGGTAAAGAATAACATTGCCCACCAGCATTCAGCGTCGCATTCCCCAGTCGCCCTGCCCACGGCACCATTGGGAAACAGCCATACTGAAAAGCTCTGCGCTGCGGCTGCCATTGGCGTAATACTTCAGAACCAAATGCCTTTAACGAGGTTATCCTGGCACCATCATGCGGATAAATCTGCAGGTGAATATTGCCTTTTTCCAGCATCACTAACTCTCCTACAGGCCCAGGCCATGGCGCGTCAAACGCCTGTTGTAGCGCCAGGTAATGCTCGTTTTTTCGTTCAGTTTTCATGAGATTGTTCCCTGATGTAGCGGTAAGAAGCGGTTTCTTGTTCATCGGTCGGCTCAATCAGCCAGACGCAAACAAAGGAAAGAACTGAGACAGCAAATAAAAACAGAGCGACATACCACGGTTTTCCTCCCCCTAGCGCCAGCAAACTTGAGGCGATAAGGGGGCTTAGTCCGCCAAGAATCGCGGAAAATTGATAAGCAAAAGAAAGGCCGGTATATCGTACTTTGGTACCGAACATGCGGGTGAAAAGTGTTGGCTGCACGGCAAACATCATCGTCGGACCTAAGTTGTAGCCGAGGATCATACTGCACCAGATGATGAGCGTACTTTTGCTATCCAGTAATAAGAAGAAAGGAAACGCGAACAGGACACAAAATCCTGCTCCCGACAAATACAGACTTTTTTGACCTATACGATCTGATAACCATCCAACCAATGGACAACTGAAAATACCGATCGCCGAGGCAATCAACATACCCGTCAGGGGAATATCTCGCGACAATGCTAATTGGCTGGAAATATAGACAATACCAAAGGCGTTAATAATATTAGAGGAGACACTTTCCGCCAGCCTCGCACCCAGTGCCAATAAAATATTTCGTGGATGTTTTTTGAATAATTCAATCAACGGAGGAACGGACTTTTCTTTATTATTCGTCGTTTTTTGCTTTTGAAAATCCAGCGTTTCTTCGGTATGCAGGCGGATAAACAGCCCAACGATCAACATCACCGCAGAAAGCCAAAACGGAATGCGCCATCCCCAGGAGAGAAACTGCTCCGAAGTAAGAAAATGGTTACAGAGAGCAAAAATACCGGTTGCCAGCATAATACCCACAGACGCAGCCGTTTGCGGGAGTGAACCTAAAAATCCGCGTCGGGATTCGGGCGCTGATTCTATGGTCATCAATGCCGCTCCGCCGTACTCGCCACCAAGACCAAAGCCCTGAATTAAACGTAGCACCATTAATATGAGCGGTGCCCAGATCCCAATTTCCTGATACGTCGGAATAAAACCAATCAAAAATGTGGAGCAACCGACAATAGCCAACGTCCAGATAAGCGTTATTTTTCGCCCTATTTTATCGCCAAAATGACCAAAGACGATGCCACCTAAAGGACGAGTCAGAAAACCGACACCAAAGGTCGCAAAGGAAGCTATAAGACCTATAAAAGGATCGCTGTCTGGATAAAACAGCGGTGCAAATACCAGTCCTGCTGCCGTGCCAAAAATAAAGAAGTCATACCATTCCATTAACGCGCCTGCGAAACTGCCCATAACGACACGTCTCATGGCTTTACCGGAAAGCCCTTCACGCGGTGCGGGTAACTTTTCAGACATAATTTTCCTCTCCTGGTAGGCGAGAAATCTGGGATACGAACCACTAAACGTGGGCAGTTTGAATTAATGCGCATCGGCTTAAACCGATGCGCATTAAATTATTTCTTCAATTCAGCCAGAACCTCTGCGTCCTCAGCATCAACATTTGCACCCAGTGGTTCCCAATTAATCAATACACAGGTCAGGAATCCCAGGAATGGCACGATTGCCAACCAGTAAAACGCTTCAGTTTTCAACGCACCCCACAGCATCGGCCAGAAAATGAGTCCTGCAATTGCCCCTGTGCGCATAATAGCGCGGGCAAATCCGACCCCAGTAGGGCGAATAGCGGGAGGATAAGAGAGTGTGGCAATGGTCATGCCCAGCCCACCAGGACCCGCTGAATGGAAGAAAATAATTGATCCCAATAACCCTAAAGACAGCCAGGGATTAGTCGTTGCCAGTGCGCCTAACGACAGCAATGCTAAGGTCACAACAGCAAATCCATACATCGACTGTCGGCGAGTACCCAGTCGTTGGAGAATAAACGAGCCGATCATCCCGCCTGTCACCCCACAAAGGGCATTCACGACGGCAGAACCGGTTAACGCGCCAGTAAGCCCGCCACTTATTATTCCCGCCAACGTAAGAGGAAGATAAACACCTACGGCGTTATATTGCCACGCCTGCATGGTTGCCACGACACAGCCAAGAATGGTGCGTTTGCGGTAACGATCATTAAATAAGATGCCATATCCACCACTGTATTTATTCTCTGCTTTTTCCGAGAATTTCGCTTCTGTTGTACCCGATGCCGCAACGCGAGCCTGAACACCATAACGTTTTCCCAGAATGTCGCACGCTTCCTGGTAACGCCCGACGCGTGCGGCCCACATTGCGGATTCACCAATAAAGAAGTAACGCAAAATCATGAAGATGACTGCAAAAATAGCTCCGATGAATATTCCGTAACGCCACAATTGTTCTTCAGCGATACCCGACAGAAGCAGCGGCAAAAGCACCAAATAAACAACGGTTGTCGAAACATACCAGGCCATTTGCCAGAGGTTGACCGACGTGCCGGTTTTCTTCGACGTTGAACCACGAAGCTCTGCCACGGCATTGGTTGCCAAAGGGAAGTCGATGCCTAAACCAAAGCCCATGATGACGCGGCACACCAGCACCCACCAGATACTGGGAGCAATAGCTACCGCTGCAGCACCGATGGTGCACAGCCCCATGCCAATAATAAATGCCCGCTTTTGCCCAAAGCGGTTTATTACTCGGTTCGCTAATAAACCGCCAATTAACGCGGCGATTAATACTGATGCATTGACGGTTGCAGCAAGACCCGGCGAAATGCCGAATTGAGCGGCAATGTATTTATTACCAAACCCCACCATCGCCGCCTGGTAGGCATCAATCAATATGCCGCCCAAAGCAATAAAAATAACGCCGATACTGGTGTTGATTGCAGAGTTCTTATTAACAATATCAATTACGTCCTGTGGCCGACTAATTGAATAAGTTGCAGGACTGGTGATTTGACTCATCGCAGTGTCCTTTTTAATTGTTGTAGGGTGGCGCTGGCGTGACGCAGCGCCAGACAGAGATTTAGAAAATCATTCCGGCGCAAATTGCAGCATGACCTTTATGGAATCATTTTGCTGCGCGCGTTCGAATGCCGCCGCTGCATCCTCAATGGCAAATAAATCGGTAACCAGTTCACTGGTATCAAACCGCCCATCCGCCAGCCATTCGATAACAGCATCGAAATCTTCAGGGATGTACATGCCAGAGTTGAGCAAGTCACGCTCGAAACGTTGCATCATCGGTAATGGTATTTCACGCGGCCCACTTGGTACGCCCATGCACACGACGGTGCCTCCGGCATATACACGGGTACATGCATCGTTAAGCGTGGCCTGCGCTGCAACGACATCAATCGCCCCCGTAAATCGCACATCTGCGGCCAGCTCACCTGGTGCCCAAACTTCTGCTGCGCCCAGCTTTAACGCCAGCGCGCGTTTGGCAGCGTCAGGTTCAATCACGGTAATCTTACCTGCCCCCATAATGCGCAGTGCCTGCACGATGGATAAGCCTATCGTTCCGGCACCAATCACCAGTACGCTTTCCAGAGAAGCTTTCGGCATTCGGTTAACGCAGTGACGAGCACAAGCCGCCGGTTCGGCAAAGGCCAACACTTTTAGCGGTAAAGAGGCTGGTGCGACATGGCAATTACGCGCAGGAACAATGTGTTGTGAGCGAGCAAAGCCCGGTGCGCGGAAACCAGCAACCTGCGGTGGTTCACAAAGATTAAAACGTCCTGCTTTGCAGGCTCGGCATTCCATGCAAGCCATGATGGGATCGACCACAACATGATCGCCCGGCTGTACATTTTTAACGTCGCTGCCCACTTCCGTAACGCGCGCTGCAATTTCATGACCGGGGACGACAGGCGGTTTGGCAAACGGATGACCGCCTTTCAGAACATGCAGATCCGAACCGCATATCCCGTAGAACACGGGCGCAATCCGTACTTCGTGCGGTTTAAGTTGCTGGTGTGGTACTTCAACATATTGAGTGGTGACTTTCCCAATATCTGAAAATAAAACCTGGGTAATTTTATCCATTGTTATTCTCCAGAATCGATATCCATAGGGGATTAGCGTTGCGCGATACCTTCATCGACAATTTCAGCCAGCCGTTGCAAGCGTGGAACGGAGACATCGCGCAGCATGGTTTGTGGATCTTGTGCACCAACAACCGACGCCCAAACCGCTCGTCCAGCCAGGAAGCCCGACGCACCACCTTTCATGGCAATACTTACTGCACGGCCAAAAATATCGGCATCAACGCCAGAAGAAAGAATTACCCACGGCATCTTCATCTGATCGTTAAGTTGCTGACAGGCGGCAAGTAAGGTTTTTTCATCGCCTTTGCCCCCTAATGGCATCTCGGCTTTGTAAAGATCAGCCTCTGTTCCACCAAGCTCTGCGGCGGCGGCAACAATGGCGCTTTCACGATCAAAGTCCCAACCGCGACGAGGTGGACGCACCACAGGTTCAATAATGCTAACCAGCCCGGCACTACGGCAGCGACGAACAAATTTATCAACCATTGCCAGACGTTCCTCTGCGGGTTCATCTTCACGCCAGAGTACAAGTAATTTCATTGCCTTAGCCCCCATTTCACGGGCTTTATGCGGGTCGACGGACATATCTATTTCAACGCTATCAACCGGGATGCCATTACCTGGGATAAAAAGATCGGCAGCGACAATCAGGCCGCAAGAATTAGCCACAGCGCCCTGCTCGACTATTTGTTCAAGACAAAATTGTTTATCCGCCAGAACGGCAGAAGCATAAGGAGAAAGGATTCGGGTCGCGGCAACTTTAAAATCGGTGAGTACACTGTCGGCGATGGGTTTTGGCTGCCCTGCTGCCGCAAACATCAGGCGCATGGCCTCACGCTGATCGACAGCTAACATGGCGAATCCACCACCTGGGCGGGAGATATCTTTCAGCGTAAATGGGGTGAAGTGGGATGACATAGAAACTCCTGTTAATAGATAAAATTAAAGACCAGCCTGCTGGCGAACCTGATTTAGCAGGGCGCTCCAGTCCTGCCGCCCTTTGCCGTCTTGACTTGCTGCGGCGTAATAACTTTCTGCTGCAATCCCCATATTGAGCGGCGCCCCCGTTTTCCGAGCGACGTCAACTGCAATACGCAGATCTTTCAATGCCAGGTCCACCATGAAGGCGGGAGAAAGATCGCCTT
The DNA here is from genome assembly GCF_011754335.1 of Escherichia sp. E.sYA108. Classification (NCBI taxonomy): domain Bacteria; kingdom Pseudomonadati; phylum Pseudomonadota; class Gammaproteobacteria; order Enterobacterales; family Enterobacteriaceae; genus Escherichia; species Escherichia sp. E.sYA108. Next base: position 4,926,044 of record NZ_JAAQVZ010000001.1, read on the forward strand.
TCAGCACTTTGCCAGGCCAGGTGGTCGTAAAATGTCCTTTCCCTGCTGCCGTACCACTCATCACCTTAATTGCGACATCAAGATTTAATCCCAGTGACTCACATAACACAGCGGCTTCGGAGGACAGCGCATTAAGCGCAATGCTCATATAGTTGTTAATTAGCTTCACGCGGATCCCCATTCCTGGGCCACCAGCCTCGACCAGCTCATTACCCATGCACATGAGAATCGGGCGTGCACGCGCAATCTGCTCATCAGTGCCGCCCGCTAAAATCAGCAATGTGCCATCAATCGCATTCACTGACGTTCTGCCCACGGGGGCGTCCATCATATTGATGCCTTTTTCTTGTAATTCCCGTATTAATGCATCGGTCTGTAAGGGATGAATAGTCGACATATCAATCACTAACGCGTCAGATGAAACAGTTTCACAGACGCCTTTTTCCCCCAACAGCACCTGTCGAACAATGTCCCCATTGGGAAGCATAGTGATGATAAATTCAGCGCTTGCTGCCGCTTCCGCTGGGGTTTGTGCCGCAGTGGCCCCCTGCGTAACTAGCGCATCGACGGCCTGTGTATTGACATCAAATACCTGTAATGAATGCCCTTTTTGCAATAGATTGTTAGCCATTGGGCTACCCATCTGCCCCAGCCCGAGAAATGCAATGGTTGCCATGAATACTCTCCTGTCTGACATTGACAAAATAATGACAATTGAAAATTCGTTTTCGTCTGTTTTTGAGCATATTTGTAATTTATGTTCAAAAACACGACACGCATCACTAATTTGATCATTTGTGTCATTTAAATTGACCAAAGACGACAAAATTAAACAGGACAAGACAAATATGACCAGAATTGCATGCGTGGGTATCACAGTTCAGGACAGAATTTATTCTTTGCCCACTCTGCCGGAGGGTGGCGGGAAATATCAGGCAAATCATTATCTTGAGATTGGTGGCGGCCCGGCAGCAACAGCCGCTGTTGCAATCGCAAAGCTTGGCGTGGAGGTTGATTTCATCGGTCGCATCGGCGATGACAGTTGTGGAAATACCTTACTTGCAGAACTTGAGGGTTGGGGCGTCAATACCGCATTTTGCCGCCGATATCCTAACGCCCGTTCGTCGCAATCAGCGATCCTCGTTGATCAGCATGGCGAACGGATTATCGTTAATTATCCAAGTCCTGATCTCGGTACTGATGCCGAATGGTTAGAAGCGATCGATTTCTCTCGTTATGATCTGATTCTGGCCGATGTTCGCTGGCATAGCGGTACTGAAAAAGCATTCTCGCTAGCGCGCCTTGCGGGTGTGACAACGCTTTTAGACGCCGATATGACACCGCAGGATATTTCTCCACTTGTCGCGCTTGCCGATCACGCCGTGTTCTCAACACCAGGGCTGAAACGCATGACTGGCCTGCAGTCACCTGAAGAAGGTTTGTTCCAGGCAACGACACAAACAGCAGGTAAAGTGTATGTTACGCTGGGTTCTGAAGGATCGTTGTGGATTGAAGATGGTCATTTGTGTCAACAGGAGGCATTTTCTGTCAATGTGGTTGATACCACTGGAGCAGGCGATGTTTTTCACGGCGCACTCGCGGTAGCGTTGGCAGAAAAAATGCCAACAAAAGAGGCTATTCGTTTTGCCAGTGCGGTTGCCGCGATGAAATGTACCCAGCCTGGCGGTCGGGCCGGCATTCCTAATCGTGAGCAAACCGAATCATTTTTGTCACTTTATGCGTAAAATGGTAAACATCTACCGAGGAGGGGCAAGGGAGTATTCATGAGTATCATCGAAGTGACAGGTAATCCACGCCATGACCAACTCGTTCATCTAATCGCAGAACGCGGTTATATGAATATTGAAGAACTGGCACAACTGCTGGATGTTTCAACGCAAACCGTGCGCCGGGATATCCGAAAACTCAGTGAGCAGGGCTTGATCACCCGTCATCATGGAGGGGCCGGGCGCGTCTCCAGCGTCATGAATACCGCTTTTGAGCAACGGGAACTTTCGCTCACCGCCGAGAAACGGGCGATCGCTGAGGCAGTCGCCGATTACCTTCCCGAACGCTGTACCGTCTTTATCACCATCGGTACAACCGTAGAAGCCGTTGCCAGGGCATTACTCAACCGGCGTGATTTACGCATTATCACTAATAGCCTGCGTGTGGCACAGATTCTTTATAAGAATCAGGATATTGAAGTGATGGTGCCGGGAGGCACTTTACGCGCTCATAACGGTGGGATTATCGGCCCAGGAGCCGTGGATTTTATTGAAGGCTTCCGCGCAGATTATTTAATCACCAGTATAGGTGCCATTGAACATGACGGCACCCTACTGGAATTTGATGTCAATGAAGCGTTAGTCGCGAGAACGATGATTAAACATGCGCGGAATACATTGTTAGTGGCCGATCATACGAAGTTTACCGCGTCTGCTGCCGTTTCAATTGGCAATGCACGGAATGTCAGGGCTTTTTTTACTGATGCCCCGCCTCCCAATTCTTTCTGCCAGTTGTTAAGTGAAGAGAATGTTGAACTGGTGGTTGCCGAGCAAGAAGTATCCTGAAATTGAAACTTCGGTTGATACGGTTTTCGTTGGCCGGATTAAGCACATCCGGCCACTAATTAAGCTTCAGCCGCCAACATCTCTTTCTTACGTTGGCTAATACGCTTAACCAGCATTACGGAAACCACCGCACCACAGAATGCGAAGCAGGCCATAATGCCAAACACGATTTTGTAGCCAATAATCCCCGGATTTAAATCCAGAATGTAGCCATACAGACTGAAGCAGAACATCGCCGGGGCGTAACCAATAAAGCTACCCAACGCCATCGCCGCGCCTGTTTTATTTTCAGCAATTTTTGCTTCGCCGATAGGTGCAAAAAATACGGCTCGCTGTGTGAAGACTATAGCGCCAAAGCCCAGCGTACATGCCATCCCTAAATAGACCGGCATACTTTCGTGCGGCAGCATAATCAACAGTACGAGCGCAGCGGTACTGATGATAAAGGTGTAGCATAGATATTTACTCGGCGATTTCAGGATCTTATCTGAAATCATGCCACCAATCGGTCCTCCAATCATTTTCAGACAGTATTGGTTAATGATGCCGTAAGCCCCCACCAGAGCAACGGGCAATAGATAGATGTTTTTCAGGAATGGAATGAAGAATGTTAGGCCACAGTAAACCGCGTAAACGAAGAAGACGTTGAAAGCGATAAGCCAGATGGTTTTGTCTCTCAGCACCGAGGTCATACTGGTGTTTTGCGATGCTCCGTCTTCTTTTTTCACCTCAACGGACGGTGCCTCTTCTTTGTCATTCAGGACAAAGAAAATGATAATGCCTACGGCAATCACAATAAGGGAATAGAACCAGATGCCTGCTTTAAAACCCAATAAGCCACTGCCAAACCAGGTAAATACTGCCAACGCAGAAAATGCCACCACGGTATCGACAATGCCACGCCCTGTTTCGAAGAAGCCAAACAACCGACCTTGTTGTTCGCTATTGCCCAATCGACTTACCGACTTGAGCAAGACCGGCCAGTTCATCATGTCGCAAGTAACGCCAAATAGCGCCCAGACAAAGAGGATGCCCCAATACCCCGGCATTGTCGTCAAATAAACACCCAGTAATCCTGTCGCAATGAGTGAGAATGACATGGTGTATCTGCGCGGTAGTTTATCGGCAAAATAAATAGACAGAAAAAAGCCCACTGTGGTGACAAATGAGTTTACCGACATAGCATTACCAATTTGACCATTGGTCAAATGGAAATATTCCTGCATCGGGATATAAAACGCATCTTTCAGCGACGGTAATTTATAAATTGTACCGCCACACAGTGTTAATAGGCTAAATAACGCCCATTTCTTTTTCGTGAGCATAACATTCCCTAAGCGATTTTTAAAATCACTGTTTTAAAGGCAATAAGATACCGACCATTCATATGGAATGGTTTTATTAACTGCGTATGAGTTAAAACTTATTAGTTGTTCAGAAGATGGTTTGCCTCTTGTTTGATTTGTTGTAGTACGTTACGCACATGATTTATCTGATTAATTGCATCTTCTTTTTCTTTACGTAACCGCGCATCCAGTAAATGATTTTCTGGCAATGGTGTTTCACTCATCTGGCGATAAGGGATCCACGGATTATCATCTTCGTCTTCAAAGCGGAACGCCGGTGCATAATAATCAACCTCTTCTTCCAGGCCATATGCCGTCACCTGCGGCTCATCATCACCCAGGCAGATAAGGTGCGTTAATAACGCTTTGAAGGGCATATCCCCCTGACCTGAAATACAGGCTTTATGTCCCAGGCCACCCTGTTCTTTAACGATCAAAGCATCTTTGATATGGACCTGAGTAATATGCGGTGCCATCGTTTTTAAAGCGTCGATGGGATGCTCATTTGCATTGATCATGTTCGCAAAATCAAACAGTAAGGAAAGAGACTCCATCTCACTTTCTTTGACCAGCGACACCAGCTCATGACTTTTTAAATCTTCATGCTGCTCGATCGTAAAAGTCAGGCCGCTGTCCTGATACGTTTCTCGTACATAGGCAATGTCGTTAGCGATAATCGATAATACGTCGCGCAAATTACCTTCATAACGCGGATAAAAACGTACGGAGGATGCCCCAGTTTTCAACGCGATGGCGACGGCTTCGTCAATAGATTTTTTATCTGAGGCGCTGGTTTCAATATGAATATCAAGGTTCAGACGGCGGGCTTTATCCCCAAAGGCAGAGAGTTCTTTATCGTCCATATTACCAAGAGAAAAACGCTCTCCATCCAGAACATGGATTTTGACGCCACGTAGATTATTTTCACTTGCGATATCAAGTAAATCAGCAGGCAACACTCTTTCCAGTCGCATATTTAAATGAAAGGCATAAGCATGTAAATAAAGAGGAAGAGTGTCGACACGTTGTAGAATCTTTCTTGCGTTATTTATTGTCACCATAAAACACCTACAGATTAATGATGAGGTCTACGGCCTCAAATCGCCAATATTCAATATCTATCTGGACAATATTGCCCTGCTGGTCGGCGCGATGCTTTTCAATTAAGATCGCTGGCATACCCGCAGAACCGCCAAGATACTTGCTGATATCGCCCGGCATTCTGACGGGTTTGAAAATCAATTTTTTTACTACCGTCTCTTTTTGGTAGCACTTTTCCCAGACTGCAGAAAATGAGTGGTTTTCAAGTTGTTCAATAAAACCCGGGGCAACTTCAGGATTAATATATGTTTCGTGATAGAAAACTTTATGTCCTTCCAGCGCTCCCCAGCCGGTGATGCGATAGAGTTCAGTTGATGGTGTCACTGTAATCAGTGGCACGAGCGTCTCGGGAATATCTCTGGTACGGCTTTTCTCGGTAAACCCCCAGGAAGGCTCCCGCCCTTGCTCAATTGCAGCCCGCTGAAAGCTCGCCGACAGCTCTGGACTGTAATTAAATCGCGGCTGGGTCACGAACCACCCTTTACGATCCTTACGGAAGATTTTGGATTCTGCCTCGAGGTTCAACAACGCCTGGCGCAGCGTCATACGTTTAATGCCCAGCAGTTCTCCCAGCTCTCTTTCTGAAGGGAGTTTTCCACCCGGCGTGGTGATGCCATCTTTCAACCACCGATCCAGTTTCTCTTTTGCATTTTCTACGGTGGATTGATTCTCCGCCATTGTTTAATCCTTTTGGTTTAAACCAGATGAGGCATCTTACGCTTACGCCAAAAAAGAAAGCAATTAACGGCGTATGACTTTGCAGATAATTGTGACAAAGCTCTCTATTGACGTAATCACAGACTTATAAGGGAGATACTCGCATTGGTGTGCGCTCACGACAGGCAAAAAAAAACCTGCCATCGCTGGCAGGTTTTTTTATGACTAAAAAACGAAATTAATCGTCTTTCGGTGCGCGGTTGGCGCGACGACGATCGTTTTCCGTCAGGTGACGTTTACGAATACGGATAGAGGTCGGAGTCACTTCTACCAGTTCGTCATCATCGATGAACTCCAGAGCTTGTTCCAGAGTCATGCGGATAGGCGGAACCAGAACAACGGCTTCGTCAGTACCGGAAGCACGCATGTTGGTCAGTTTCTTACCGGTCAGGCAGTTTACAGTCAGGTCGTTAGAGCGGCTATGAATACCGATAATCTGACCTTCGTAAACTTCTGCACCGTGACCGAGGAACAGCTTACCACGGTCCTGCAGACCGAACAGCGCGAACGCGACCGCTTTACCCTGACCGTTAGAGATCAGTACACCGTTCTGACGCTGACCCACTTCGCCCGGACGTACGTCGTCGTAGTGGCTGAAGGTGGAGTACAGCAGACCAGTACCGGAAGTCATGGTCATGAACTCAGAACGGAAGCCAATCAGACCACGGCTTGGGATCACGTAGTCGAGACGTACGCGGCCTTTACCGTCTGGATTCATGTTTTTCAGGTCGCCTTTACGTTCGCCCAGCGCCTGCATCACAGAACCCTGATGCTGTTCTTCAACGTCCAGCGTCACGTTTTCATACGGCTCTTGTTTACGACCGTCGATTTCACGGAAGATTACTTTCGGACGGGATACCGCCAGTTCGAAACCTTCACGACGCATGTTTTCGATCAGAACAGACAGGTGCAGTTCGCCACGACCAGAAACGCGGAACGCATCGGCGTCTTCGGTTTCTTCTACGCGCAGCGCAACGTTGTGTACCAGTTCTTTGTTCAGACGATCCAGGATCTGACGAGACGTTACGAACTTACCTTCTTTACCGCAGAACGGCGAGGTGTTAACGCAGAAGAACATAGAAACGGTCGGCTCATCAACGGAGAGTGCCGGCAGCGCTTCAACGTTTTGCGTGTCGCAAACGGTGTCAGAAATGTTCAGTTCGCCAAGGCCCGTGATCGCCACGATATCGCCAGCTTCCGCCAGATCGGTTTCGATACGTTCCAGACCGAGGTGGCCCAGCACTTTACCGACTTTCGCGTTGCGGGTTTTGCCTTCGCTATCGATGATAGTAACCTGCTGGTTCGGCTTCACTTTACCGCGCTTGATGCGGCCAATGCCGATAACGCCAACATAGCTGTTGTAATCGAGCTGAGAAATCTGCATCTGGAACGGACCGTCAAGGTCAACGTCCGGCGCAGGAACGTGGTCAACAATCGCCTGGTACAGCGGGGTCATGTCTTCCGCCATATCTTCGTGGTCCAGACCCGCGATACCGTTCAGCGCAGAAGCGTAAACGATCGGGAAGTCCAGCTGCTCGTCGGTCGCGTCGAGGTTAACGAACAGATCGAATACCTGATCCACAACCCAATCAGGACGCGCGCCAGGGCGGTCAACTTTGTTGATAACAACAATCGGCTTCAGGCCGTAAGCAAACGCTTTTTTGGTTACGAAGCGCGTTTGCGGCATCGGGCCGTCAAATGCGTCAACCACCAGCAGCACTGAGTCTACCATGGACATTACACGTTCAACTTCACCACCGAAGTCGGCGTGCCCCGGGGTATCAACGATGTTGATACGGTAATCATTCCATTTGATAGCGGTGTTTTTCGCGAGGATGGTAATCCCACGCTCTTTCTCCAAATCGTTGGAGTCCATCACGCGCTCTTGGGTTTCGGCACGAGAGTCGAACGTACCGGATTGTTGGAGCAGCTTGTCTACCAGGGTGGTTTTACCATGGTCTACGTGCGCGATGATGGCGATATTACGCAATTTTTCGATCACAACTTTGCCTCAGGCATTAGAAATAGCGCGTTATTGTACACGGATTAATCGCACTACAAAACAGGATCACAAACATCCTCCGCAAACAAGTATTGCAGAGTCCCTTTGTGATCGCTTTCACGGAGCATAAAAAGGGTTATCCAAAGGTCATTGCACCAATATGGTGCTTAATGTTCCCATTGAAGCACTATATTGGTGCAACATTCACATCATGGTGCAGCCCTTTTGCACGATGTTAAGCATGATAACGCCTTTTAGGGGCAATTTAAAAGTTGGCACAGATTTCGCTTTATCTTTTTTACGGCGACACGGCCCATTTAATTGCAGATTTCGTTACCACGACGACAATGACCAATCCAGGAGAGTTAAAGTATGTCCGCTGAACACGTACTGACGATGCTGAACGAGCACGAAGTGAAGTTTGTTGATTTGCGCTTCACCGATACCAAAGGTAAAGAACAGCACGTCACTATCCCTGCTCATCAGGTGAATGCCGAATTCTTCGAAGAAGGCAAAATGTTTGACGGCTCCTCGATTGGCGGCTGGAAAGGCATTAACGAATCCGATATGGTGCTGATGCCAGACGCATCCACCGCAGTGATTGACCCGTTCTTCGCCGATTCTACCCTGATTATCCGTTGCGACATCCTTGAACCTGGCACCCTGCAAGGCTATGACCGTGACCCGCGCTCTATTGCGAAGCGCGCTGAAGATTACCTGCGTTCTACTGGCATTGCCGACACCGTACTGTTCGGGCCAGAACCTGAATTCTTCCTGTTCGATGACATCCGTTTCGGATCGTCTATCTCCGGTTCCCACGTTGCTATCGACGATATCGAAGGTGCATGGAACTCCTCCACCCAATATGAAGGTGGTAACAAAGGTCACCGTCCGGCAGTGAAAGGCGGTTACTTCCCGGTTCCGCCGGTAGACTCAGCTCAGGATATTCGTTCTGAAATGTGTCTGGTGATGGAACAGATGGGTCTGGTAGTTGAAGCTCATCACCACGAAGTCGCTACCGCAGGTCAGAACGAAGTGGCTACCCGCTTCAATACCATGACCAAAAAAGCTGACGAAATTCAGATCTACAAATATGTCGTGCACAACGTGGCGCACCGTTTCGGTAAGACCGCGACCTTTATGCCAAAACCGATGTTCGGTGATAACGGTTCCGGTATGCACTGCCACATGTCGCTGTCTAAAAACGGCGTCAACCTGTTTGCTGGCGACAAATACGCAGGTCTGTCTGAACAGGCACTGTACTACATTGGCGGCGTAATCAAACACGCTAAAGCGATTAACGCCCTGGCAAACCCGACCACCAACTCTTACAAGCGTCTGGTCCCGGGCTACGAAGCACCGGTAATGCTGGCTTACTCTGCGCGTAACCGTTCTGCGTCTATCCGTATTCCGGTGGTTTCTTCTCCGAAAGCACGTCGTATCGAAGTACGTTTCCCGGACCCGGCGGCTAACCCGTACCTGTGCTTTGCTGCCCTGCTGATGGCCGGTCTTGATGGCATCAAGAACAAGATCCATCCGGGCGAAGCCATGGACAAAAACCTGTATGACCTGCCGCCAGAAGAAGCGAAAGAGATCCCACAGGTTGCAGGCTCTCTGGAAGAAGCACTGAACGAACTGGATCTGGACCGCGAGTTCCTGAAAGCTGGTGGCGTGTTCACGGATGAAGCGATCGATGCGTACATCGCTCTGCGTCGCGAAGAAGATGACCGCGTGCGTATGACTCCGCATCCGGTAGAGTTTGAGCTGTACTACAGCGTCTAATAGTTGAAGTTGTACTACCCGGCGCAACAACGCCGGGATTTAGTTGCCGTGGAAACTTTCAGCCCATCTCTGCATGGGCTTTTTTCTCCGTCAATTCTCTGATGCTTCGCGCTTTTTATCCGTAAAAAGCTATAATGCACTAAAATGGTGCAACCTGTTCAGGAGACTGCTTTATGGCAACAGGCACGCAGCCCGATGCTGGGCAGATCCTCAACTCGCTGATTAACAGTATTTTGTTAATCGATGACAATCTGGCGATCCATTACGCCAACCCCGCCGCGCAACAACTGCTCGCCCAAAGCTCCCGCAAATTGTTTGGTACGCCGTTACCGGAACTGTTGAGCTACTTCTCATTAAATATCGAGCTGATGCAAGAAAGTCTGGAGGCGGGGCAAGGTTTTACCGATAACGAAGTGACGCTGGTCATCGACGGGCGCTCGCATATCCTTTCTGTGACGGCTCAGCGTATGCCGGACGGCATGATCCTGCTGGAGATGGCACCGATGGATAACCAGCGCCGCTTAAGTCAGGAACAGCTACAGCACGCCCAGCAGGTTGCTGCCCGTGATTTAGTGCGCGGCCTGGCACATGAGATTAAAAATCCGCTTGGCGGTTTACGTGGCGCGGCGCAGCTGCTCAGCAAAGCATTACCTGACCCGTCACTACTCGAATATACCAAAGTGATTATCGAACAGGCGGACCGGCTGCGAAATCTGGTCGACCGTCTGTTGGGGCCGCAGCTGCCCGGTACGCGCATTACCGAAAGTATTCACAAAGTGGCTGAACGCGTGGTGACGCTGGTGTCGATGGAACTGCCGAACAACGTGCGGTTGATTCGGGATTACGACCCCAGCCTGCCGGAACTGGCGCACGACCCGGATCAAATTGAACAGGTCTTGCTGAATATTGTGCGCAATGCGCTACAGGCGCTGGGGCCGGAGGGTGGTGAAATCATTCTACGTACCCGCACAGCGTTTCAACTGACCTTACACGGCGAGCGCTATCGGCTGGCGGCGCGGATTGATGTGGAAGATAACGGGCCGGGCATTCCGCCTCATTTGCAGGATACGCTGTTTTACCCGATGGTCAGCGGCCGCGAAGGTGGCACCGGGCTTGGCTTATCCATCGCCCGTAATTTGATTGATCAGCATTCAGGCAAAATTGAATTTACCAGTTGGCCAGGTCATACCGAGTTCTCGGTTTACCTGCCTATCAGGAAATAAAGGTGACGTTTATGCAACGAGGGATAGTCTGGGTAGTCGATGACGATAGTTCCATCCGTTGGGTGCTTGAACGTGCGCTCGCTGGAGCGGGTTTAACCTGTACGACATTTGAGAACGGCGCGGAAGTACTGGAGGCGCTGGCGAGCAAAACGCCGGATGTGCTGCTTTCAGATATCCGTATGCCGGGAATGGACGGGCTGGCGCTGCTCAAGCAGATTAAACAGCGCCATCCGATGCTTCCGGTCATCATTATGACCGCACATTCCGATCTGGATGCTGCCGTCAGCGCCTATCAACAAGGGGCATTTGATTATCTGCCCAAACCGTTTGATATCGACGAAGCCGTGGCGCTGGTTGAGCGCGCCATCAGTCATTACCAGGAACAGCAGCAGCCGCGTAATGTTCAGCTTAACGGCCCAACGACCGATATCATCGGTGAAGCGCCAGCCATGCAGGACGTGTTCCGGATTATCGGTCGGCTTTCGCGTTCTTCTATTAGCGTGCTGATTAACGGCGAATCCGGCACCGGTAAAGAACTGGTCGCTCATGCCCTGCATCGCCACAGTCCGCGAGCCAAAGCGCCGTTTATCGCGCTCAATATGGCGGCTATCCCGAAGGATTTGATCGAATCCGAACTGTTTGGTCACGAGAAAGGCGCATTTACCGGCGCGAATACCATTCGTCAGGGGCGTTTTGAACAGGCTGATGGCGGTACATTATTTCTCGATGAAATTGGCGATATGCCGCTGGATGTGCAAACGCGTTTGCTGCGCGTGCTGGCAGACGGTCAGTTTTATCGCGTTGGCGGCTATGCGCCGGTGAAAGTAGATGTGCGGATTATCGCTGCCACTCACCAGAATCTTGAACAGCGGGTGCTGGAAGGCAAGTTCCGTGAGGATCTGTTCCACCGCCTGAACGTCATCCGCGTTCATCTGCCGCCACTGCGCGAACGTCGGGAAGATATTCCCCGTCTGGCACGCCATTTTTTACAGGTTGCCGCGCGAGAGCTGGGCGTAGAAGCGAAGTTGCTGCATCCGGAAACCGAAGCCGCGCTGACGCGTCTGGCGTGGCCAGGCAACGTGCGCCAGCTGGAAAACACCTGTCGCTGGCTAACGGTGATGGCCGCCGGGCAGGAAGTGTTGATTCAGGATTTGCCTGGCGAACTGTTTGAATCAAACGTACCGGAAAGCACTTCACACATGCAGCCGGACAGTTGGGCAACGCTGTTAGCACAGTGGGCAGACAGAGCGCTGCGTTCCGGTCATCAAAACCTGCTTTCCGAAGCACAGCCAGAGCTGGAACGGACGTTACTGACCACCGCGCTGCGACATACGCAGGGGCATAAACAGGAAGCGGCGCGGCTACTTGGCTGGGGTCGCAACACCCTGACGCGTAAGTTAAAAGAGCTGGGGATGGAGTGATTCACGGCTTGTGTGTAAAGATTGATTATTGAGCGCAAATTGCTGGTATTTTGCGCTTTACTGTTCCGATAAGTTCAGTATGATCTTGCCCGGAAAACGGGGAGAGTCATTATGCTGGAATCAATAATTAATCTGGTATCGAGTGGCGCAGTTGACAGCCACACACCGCAAACTGCTGTTGCTGCCGTGCTGTGTGCCGCGATGATAGGGCTGTTTAGCTGAAGCTCGTTGTTTACGCCGGATGCGGAGAAAGTCGTAGGCCTGATAAGACGCAACCAGCGTCGCATCAGGCGTTGATTGCCGGATGCGGCGTAAACGCCTTATCCGGCCTACAAAAGCAATAATTTCAACAGATTTTGCAGGCCTGATAAGCGTAGCGCATCAGGCAATCTTGTTCTCAGCACATTGATGGCGCTTTCGTTTTCTACTTTGTAAACGAAGCGCCATTCACAATTTAAATCACCCGAGAGAACTGCTGCATCCGCGCTTTCTGGCGCAGATAGGTATCAAAGCACATGCAAATGTTGCGGATCAGCAAGCGACCTTTCGCCGTCACCTGTATTCCCTTCTCATCCACATCCACCAGCCCATCTTTTGCTAACGGGGCGAGCAACTTGAGATCTTCCGCAAAGTAATCAGCGAAGAGCAAATCCCACTGTTGCTCAATAGGGGAGTAATCCAGACGGAAGTTGCAGATGAGCGACTTAATCACATCGCGGCGAATACAGTCATCACGCGTTAGCGCAATACCACGCCACAGCGCATTGCCTTGTTCATCCACTTGCTGATAGTACTGCTTCAACTCTTTCTGGTTCTGCGCGTAGCAGTCGCCAATCATGCTGATGGCGGAAACGCCCATCCCCAGCAGATCGGTATCGCCCTGAGTGGTGTAGCCCTGGAAGTTACGATGCAGCACGCCTTCACGCTGGGCCACCGCCAGCTCGTCATCCGGACGGGCAAAGTGATCCATACCGATAAACTGATAGCCCGATTGTGTCAGGAAGGCGATGGTTTCCTGCAGGATATCGAGTTTTTGCTGCGGACTCGGCAGGTCAGCATCTTTGATTTTGCGCTGAGCAGCAAAAATGGTCGGCAAATGCGCGTAGTTAAAGACGCTCAGACGATCGGGGTTCAGCTCCGCCACGCGTTTCAGGGTAAAGGCGAAACTCTCCGGCGTCTGTTTCGGCAGGCCGTAAATCAGGTCGATGTTGGTGGAGGTAAAGCCAATCTCACGCGCATGGTTAAGCAGTGCAAAGATGAACTCTTCATCCTGCTCGCGGTTAACCAGACGTTGCACTTCTTTGTTGAAGTCCTGCACGCCCATGCTCAGCCGATTAAAGCCTTCGGCGCGTAAATGATCGAGTACATCCAGTTCGATTTCCCGCGGATCGACTTCGATCGAGATCTCCGCATCGGCATTGAACTGGAAGTTTTCGCGCAGCAGCTTCATCAGACGGCTGATTTGCGCTTTATTCAGATACGTCGGCGTTCCGCCGCCCCAGTGCAATTGGCTGACGTGACGCCCGGCGAACAGCGGTGCACGATGGACGATTTCTTGCTCCAGCGCGTCCAGATACTGATCGGCCTTGTGCTGCTGGCGAGTAACAATCTTATTGCAACCGCAGAAGTAACAAAGCTTATGGCAGAACGGAATATGTACGTAGAGAGATAATGGACGCTCAGGATAGCGCGCCACGGCTTGTAAAAACGCCTGTTCGCCGAAGTCTTCTGAAAACTCCAGCGCGGTCGGGTACGAGGTGTATCGTGGCCCGGAATAGTTATATTTCTGGATCAGGGCCAGATCCCAGTCGATTTGCTGTACAGACATGCTCACTCCTTCCGATGGCGTCTCTGGCGGCTACGGCGTACCGGCGGATGCCCGTTTCGGGTCATCAGCCGGTTGCGCAGCCACTTTTGTCGCCGCGACAACCGCTGTAGTTTAACGAATAACCACACCAGATAACATATAACCGGAAGGGTTATCAGCAGAACGGGAAGGCCCACGGCGGCAATCCGTTAGTTGCCCCGCAGCAGACGCATCATGTCTTCTTGCTTCTCGTCTTCTTCCTCTTCTTCGTCATCGTCATAAGAGAGGCCAAGTTTCTGCATCAACTCATCAATACGATCCAGTTTGGCATCCACCCAGGATTGCTCTTCGGCGCTCAGAGTTTCGCCTGCTTCCAGACGTTCCAGCAGCGCATCCAGACGCTCATCCGTTTCCAGTAACTCCAACTCCGCCTGCGGTGAAAGCATAGGTTTCTCACTCTTCGGTTTGTGCTGTTTGGTGACTTTTTCAGCCACGCCCAATGGAATAGGGGTTTTACTGCCAATACGTGGATCTTTTGGTGCGTTCTGGCCTTTGCTGCCTGACGTGGTGTTACCACCCGCTGCGCGGCTGCCCGGCGCATGACCACGACGTTTTTTCTGACGCTTACGGTCACGAGCTTCCTGATCCAGCTCCTCGCGTGTTTTTCTACGCGCTTTTGCATGACCTTTGCTGCGTGAGTTTGAAGATGATGGTTTCATAATGGTTCGTCTTTTAGCCGTTTTATTCAGTATAGATTTGCGGCGGAATCTAACAGAAAGCAAGCAAAGAAAAAAGGCGACAGATTACTCTGTCGCCTTTTTTCCTGACTCATAACCCTTAACGGGTCTTACAATCCTTGCAGGCCGCCAACACACCCTGTTTTTCCATTAGCCGGAACAATCCGTGTTGATTCCATTTCCATTTAATTACGTCTCCGGACGTTTATCTTCCTGACAATCCTCTGTCTTCGCCTCCTGGCGCTCCTGACCCTCATCCTGAGTCATTGTTCCTGTTAGCGTCCTCGCTCTATGGGTGCTACTTTACGCCTTTGCTTTAAATAAACAATCAACCGCCATCAGTATTTGCACATTTTCAGAGTTTTATATAAAAGCAATTCACTGATTTATATAGCTTATTTGACATGCGTCGCAGAATTTTCTCTGCTATTTCGCATAAAGACTATCGGCAATGTCTCACAAAGCATATGGCTTTTACTTACAACGCTCACGCCGAAAAATCCGCCTTTTATTATGGTTCAGGTATAATCGCCGCAAAGCTTTGACTGATGGAGACGACCGCTTTGACTAATTTGAATTATCAACAGACGCATTTTGTGATGAGTGCGCCTGATATTCGCCACCTACCTTCCGATACCGGAATTGAAGTGGCTTTTGCAGGCCGTTCCAACGCAGGTAAATCCAGCGCGCTGAACACGCTGACTAACCAGAAAAGCCTGGCTCGTACCTCAAAAACCCCAGGGCGCACCCAGCTTATCAACCTGTTTGAAGTGGCTGACGGCAAGCGTCTGGTTGACTTGCCTGGATACGGTTATGCGGAAGTCCCGGAAGAGATGAAGCGCAAATGGCAGCGCGCGCTCGGCGAGTACCTCGAAAAACGTCAGAGCCTGCAAGGTCTGGTGGTGCTAATGGATATTCGCCATCCGCTGAAAGATTTGGATCAGCAGATGATTGAGTGGGCGGTAGACAGCAATATCGCCGTGCTGGTACTGCTGACCAAAGCGGACAAACTGGCAAGCGGCGCACGTAAAGCGCAATTGAATATGGTGCGTGAAGCGGTGCTGGCGTTTAACGGTGATGTGCAGGTTGAAACGTTTTCTTCGCTGAAGAAACAAGGCGTGGACAAGCTGCGGCAGAAACTGGATACCTGGTTTAGCGAGATGCAGCCTGTAGAAGAAACGCAGGACGGCGAATAATTTTCTTACCTTAATGCTTGTGCCGGATGTGGCGTATCCGGCCCGTAAATTCAATAGATTACAATTCTACCGTTGGCCTGATAAACATGGCGTATCAGGCATTACGGATCTTTTCTTTCGCCCAATAAAAAACGCCCCAGTCATTACTGACTGGGGCGGCTAAAATATTCAGCCAAATCCGATTACGTGAAGTAAAAGGTCTGAAAGATAGAACATCTTACCTCTGTACCCTACGCGACTAACTTTACTCTTTTTTGTTCAGTTCAGAAAGCATTTTTTGTAATTTTTTTTCAGTTGTTGCATAGGAATTTCTAATAGCCATCACAAAACGTGACAGCTTATGTTGCTTACTTACGAAAAAAGGGCATGTTCAGGCGAATCTTAGTGCGCCTGATCCCAGTTTTCGCCACTCCCCACTTCCACCAGCAACGGCACATCCAGACGGGTACAGTTTTCCATCAGTTGATGAATCTGCTTCGCGACGGCATCGACATCATCTTTATGGACTTCAAATACCAGTTCATCGTGTACCTGCATGATCATACGAACGCGCGGTTGCTCAGCCTGTAGCCACGCATCAACGGCAATCATCGCCCGTTTGATAATGTCGGCGGCGGTTCCCTGCATTGGCGCGTTAATGGCTGCACGTTCAGCCGCTGCACGACGAGCACCATTGCTGGATTTGATATCCGGCAGATACAGACGGCGTCCGTCCAGCGTTTCAACGTAGCCCTGCTCTTTCGCCTGAGCACGGGTGCGTTCCATATACTCCAGCACGCCAGGGTAGCGTTCGAAGTAAAGGTCCATGTACTTCTGCGCTTCTTTACGCGGAATGTTCAATTGCCGCGCCAGACCGAAAGCACTCATGCCATAAATCAGACCAAAGTTGATCGCTTTTGCACTACGACGTTGCTCGCTGGTGACGGTTTCCAGTGGCAAACCAAACACTTCTGCCGCCGTTGCACGGTGGATATCTTTTCCTTCCGCGAATGCGGTCAGCAAGCCTTTGTCACGCGAGAGATGCGCCATAATGCGCAGTTCAATCTGCGAGTAGTCCGCTGAGACAATCACATAATCCTCTGGCGCAATAAACGCCTGGCGGATACGGCGACCTTCTTCGTTACGCACCGGAATGTTTTGCAGGTTAGGATCGGTTGACGATAAACGTCCCGTTGCGGTTACTGCCTGGTGATAAGAGGTATGTACACGCCCGGTTTTCGGGTTGATCATCAACGGCAGCTTGTCGGTGTAGGTCGATTTCAGCTTCGCCAGACCACGATACTCCAGAATCACTTTTGGCAACGGATAGTCCAGCGCCAGTTCTTCCAGTACCTCTTCCGACGTTGACGGCGCGCCACCCGGCGTTTTCTTCAGCGGTTTAATGCCCTGTTTTTCAAACAGAATGGTTTGTAACTGCTTGGTGGAAGAAAGGTTAAATTCTTCACCTGCAATTTCATGCGCTTTCTTTTCCAGCTCAGCCAGACGCAAGGTGAGCTCTTCAGAGTGATTGTGCAGCACTTTCGGATCGATCTTCACACCGTTACGTTCAATGCGTGAAAGCACCGGCACCAGCGGCATTTCGATATTCTCGAAGACGTTCAACGGCCCTTTGTGTTTTTGCAGATCCGGCCACATTTTCAGATGCAACTGCAAGGTGACATCTGCATCTTCGGCGGCGTAACGTCCGGCTTCTTCGAGGGCAATCTGGTTAAAGGTCAGTTGATTTTTGCCTTTACCCGCAATCTCTTCAAAAGTGATGGTTTTGTGCTTCAACCAACGTTCCGCGAGGCTGTCCATATCGTGACGTCCGGCAACGCTATTGAGAATGTAGGACTCCAGCATGGTATCAAACGCAATCCCACGTAGTTCAATGCCGTAGTTCGCCAGAATACCGCGATCGTATTTCAGGTTTTGCCCGACCTTCAGCGCCTTTTCATCTTCCAGCAGCGGTTTTAGCAGCTCGAGTGCACGCTCGCGAGAGATTTGATCGGGCGCATCAAGATAATCATGAGCAACCGGAATATATGCCGCTACGCCTGGCTCGATAGCAAAAGAAAGCCCGACCAGGTTAGCAGAGATGTTATCAAGGCTGTCGGTTTCGGTATCAAATGCAAATACCGGCGCTTTTTCCAGCTTCGCAATCCACGCTTTCAGTGTTTCTTCATCAAGGATGGTGACGTAGTTGTCATAAGAAATCACCGTTGCCGTCACTTCTGGCGCTTCGTCTGCAACACTGGTTTCCTGCGGCCTGGCTGCGGGTTTCGCTCCTTTAGCCTGTAGCCATTTTCCCGCTTCGACATCAGCAGTCCAGCGTTTGAACTCATACTTTTTGAACAGCCCTAACAACTCTTCCGCCGCCGGTGGCTGCACTTCCAGTTGTTCACAGGTCAGCTCCAGTTCAACGTCGGTTTTAATCGTCGCCAGCTGGTATGAGAGATAAGCAACTTCTTTGTTTTGCTCGAGCTTCGCTGCCATTGTTTTCGCGCCACGGAAGCTCAACCCAGCAATTTTTTCTGGCTCGGCATACAGCGTATCCAGCCCGCCAAGACCTTGCAGCAATGCCTGCGCGGTTTTTTCACCGACGCCCGGTACGCCAGGAATGTTATCAGAGGAGTCACCCATCAGCGCCAAGAAATCGATGATCAGTTCTGGCGGCACGCCGTACTTATTCACCACCTCTTCCGGTCCGAGGATGGTATTCGTCATGGTGTTGATAAGCGTGATATTTGGTGTCACCAGCTGCGCCATATCTTTATCGCCAGTGCTGATCAGCACCGGACGCCCGGCTTTTTCGGCTTCGCGCGCCAGAGTACCAATAACGTCGTCCGCTTCTACGCCAGAAACCGCCAGCAGCGGCAGTCCCATCGCTTTAACCATCGCGTGCAGAGGTTCGATTTGTGCTCGCAGATCGTCCGGCATTGGCGGGCGATGTGATTTGTAATGTTCAAACAGTTCATCACGAAAGGTTTTTCCCTTGGCGTCAAAGACCACCGCTGCATGCGTCGGTTTATATTGCATGATCAGACTGCGCAGCATGTTGAGGACACCATACATCGCACCGGTCGGCTCGCCTGCGCTGTTAGTCAGCGGGGGAAACGCGTGATATGCGCGATAAAGATAAGATGAACCATCTACAAGGATAAGTGGATTTTGGGGGATCTGAACCATAATGTCCGTGCCTGTTTATCAGATTATGGGTAAAGGATGCCACAGACAGGATGAAAACATGAGTTTTTCACCGCTTTTCGTGAAAATCTTTTGTAGATCTTCTGGATCGCTCGCAAATCGTCATGTGGATAACTTTGTGCATAAATTATTTACATCGCTTTTAATTTATTATCATGCTTTTTACAGCATGGTGTTTATCTTTGTTTTTCATGCAGTTAAAAATAAAGCCATCCCTAATAATTGAGATAATGGGATTTTTTCTAATGTGGATAGATATGAATTATTTTTCTCCTTAAGGATCATCCGTTATTTGGGTCGTTTTCTGCTAAAATCTGCGCCTTGCGCTTCTTTAGCGCACTGTCTATGGCTAACCTTTTGAATAAATTCATTATGACGAGAATACTCGCTGCGATAACCCTTTTGCTGAGTATCGTATTGACCATTTTGGTCACTATTTTTTGTTCCGTCCCGATCATCATTGCCGGGATTGTAAAACTATTGCTACCTGTGCCAGTCATTTGGCGAAAGGTTTCGCGTTTTTGTGATTTTATGATGTATTGCTGGTGTGAAGGTCTGGCGGTATTACTGCATCTGAACCCACACCTGCAATGGGAAGTTCACGGGCTGGAAGGGTTAAGTAAGAAGAACTGGTATCTACTTATTTGTAACCACCGTAGTTGGGCAGATATTGTCGTACTGTGCGTGCTGTTTCGTAAGCACATTCCGATGAATAAATATTTCCTCAAGCAGCAGCTGGCCTGGGTGCCTTTTCTTGGCCTGGCGTGCTGGGCGCTGGATATGCCGTTTATGAAGCGTTATTCCCGCGCTTATTTATTACGTCATCCGGAGCGACGTGGTAAAGATGTTGAAACCACTCGGCGTTCTTGTGAAAAGTTTCGCCTGCATCCCACCACTATTGTCAATTTCGTTGAAGGCTCCCGTTTCACGCAAGAAAAACATCAGCAAACCCACTCCACTTTTCAAAACTTGTTGCCACCAAAGGCGGCAGGCATTGCAATGGCGCTAAATGTACTGGGTAAACAATTCGATAAACTGCTTAATGTTACGCTGTGTTATCCGGACAATAACCGTCAGCCGTTCTTCGATATGTTAAGCGGTAAACTGACGCGAATTGTCGTACATGTGGATTTACAGCCTATTGCCGATGAGTTACATGGCGACTACATCAATGACAAAAGCTTTAAGCGCCATTTTCAGCAATGGCTGAACTCATTGTGGCAGGAAAAAGACCGGCTTCTGACATCGTTGATGTCATCACAGCGGCAGGAAAAGTAAGTTTTACTCGCCTCTGAATGAGCAGAGGCGAGTGAGTATTTTAATGAGCAAAACGTCCGGCACGAGACATAAATTCTTCTTCGCTCATCTCCTGTCCGTTAAAAACAACTTTACCCGGTGTATAACGCAGTTGCAGCGAGGCGGTATTGTTGTCAATCGTGATTAACTGCAACATCTGACCTAATGTCATCATCCCGCTGATTTGTTTATCAGCCCGCTTTTGCGCTTTTTCCGCATCCATCCCTTCAGATAAATTAAGCTGTTTTGCGGTTTCTGTGGCGACATTAAGCGGTAACTTCACATCAAAATTGAGCGATTTAATATCTTTGTTTGTGGATGATGAAGATTTGGCTGGGTCGGCAATACTGATATCCAGATTGGCATTTAGTTCGCCGAGTGCGTTCTTCCATCTTACCGGTTGTTTAATGGTCGGCTCACTTTTTTGTAATAACGGTAAATACTCTTTGAACAATGCAGCATTCACTTCTTGCAGAGCAACTTCATCGTTTGCTAACTCAGGGTGTGCAGCAAGCTGCTTCTGCATCGCAATGTTATACTGGATGATAAATTGGCGCACCGCTGAGGGATCAATAGACTCAGCAATCAATGACCACTCACCACTACCGAGTTGCTGATTCCCTTTTGTTAACTTATCAAGTTCGTAGGTCAGATTGACATTGATATAATCTTTGTCTTTAACGCGATCCAGCCTGGTTTTTGCAACGAAAGCATCGATTTGGGCAACGACTTCCCCCTGGTTGATAATATTAACCTGATTAAATTTCGACTCGCTTTCACCAACCGGAAATTTCTTTTCTTCTAATCGTGTCAGAGAATCAATGGTAAAACTTTTCGCCGTTACTTTGTTCATTGGTGAAAATTGCAGAACAATATCTTCGACTTTGCCTTCAATATCCAGGTTAGACAATGAACTATCATCACCATTAAAAGTAAACTGGCCTTCACCAAAAGAAAACTTTCCATACTCTGCAGGGGCAACATCTAATGTCGTGGAGAATGAGCCACCAAACGCGAATCGCAATGTCGCTTCCACGGGCGATTTATTTTTCGCGGCGATAAATAGCGGTTGTGTCAGCTCATTATTCACTAAGTTCACTTTTGCCGCTGCCAGTGCTGGGATGACATTACCATGCATTAACATTGTGATGGGCAACGGACCGTGCTCAACATCCACATCAAATACAATTTTCTGGCCTGGCTTGATATTGAGATCGGGTGCACCGTTATCAAATGTCATTTGCATTTGAAAACGGGAATTAAAAAAGCCTTTGTCAAAATTTTTATAACTTAACGTCATATCGTAGGCATGTTCACCTTTCTTTTTAGCATCGTTAAAACCTTTAATAAACTTTTCGACACCAGGCTGAATTTGCGTACCTGTGTACCATGTGCCACCACCCCAGATTACGGCTAACGCAACAATGGCACCTGTAGCTGACTTACGTATCATATAAATATTCCCTGATAAAACAGCAAAACTTTGAATATCCACTTATGCTGAAATAATGTCCAGCAGCAGGACGCATTATCAGAATGTATTTATATTTATTAAATAATAAAAAAAGCCCGTGAATATTCACGGGCTTTATGTAATTTACATTGAATTATTTTTTCTCGGACAGATATTTCACAGTATCAGCATACTGCTGAACAAAAACATCCATATTGCTGGTATCCATACCCTGCGGATTCAGCTGATATTTACCGTTAACAAACATCGCCGGAACACCACGCAATTGCACGTCAGCTGCAGCTTTTTCCTGCTGAGCGACCAGAGATTTCACCACGAAGCTGTTCCACGCCGCGTCGTACTCTTCACCTTTAATACCTGCGTTGATAAATACATCGCGGATATCAGATGCTGAACGAATGGTCTGGGTTTTTTGTACGCCTTCAAACAGCGGAACTGTGACTTTGTCTTCCACGCCCAGCGCCATCGCCACAGCCCATGCCTGAGTCAGCTCTTTGCCCAGGTCACCCCCCATGAAGTTGACGTGGTATTTAGTCATCTTCACGCCTTCCGGCAGTTTTTTCTTCACGTTATCAGAAATATGCAGAACTTCTTCAAACTGATAGCAGTGCGGGCAGAAGAAAGAGAAAAACTCCAGCACTTGCGGCGCGCCAGCAACTGGTTTTTCCAGGGTAGTGTACTGTTTACCATCTTCATACTGCGCCGCCGATGCGCTAAACGCTAAAACTAAACCAGCCAGCGCCAGCCAAATCTTTTTCATGATCTACTCTCTCCGATTAATACATAGGTGTTAATTGCAAAGGGGGTTCTTGTAGAACTTTTGCCTGTTCTATAAAAGTCGCCGTCTGTCGTAGCCAGTAATCTTCCCCGGTTAACCACGGGAAATTTTTCGGGAACGCGGGATCAGCCCAACGCCGCATTAGCCAGGCAAGATAATAAACCAAACGCATGGCGCGTAAAGGTTCAATCAGTCCGATTTCAGCGGTGTCGAACTCGCTAAATTCTTCATAAGCCTCAATAATAGTTTCCAGTTGCATCCGCTGCTCGGCTTTATCACCATTGAGCAACATCCACAAATCCTGAACGGCTGGACCATTACGTGCATCATCCAGATCAACAAACATTGGACCATCGCGCCAGAGAATATTCCCGGCGTGGCAGTCTCCATGTAGCCGCAGAACGGTGAAATCTTCCCGCCAGTGTGCTGTAACGGCGGCAATCAGCTCATCTGTCGCTTTCAGGAATGCCGCTTTCAACCCGGAAGGTATCAGTGTAGCGTCCTCAAACAGCTTGCGTGGCTCAATGAGATATTCATTCAAACCGATGGTCGGGCGATGGATAAAAAGCTGTTTGCGCCCCGTCTGGTGCATACGCCCTAAATAACGCCCAACCGCTTCCATCTGATCGATATTATCAGCTTCGAACTGGCGACCACCGACGCTTGGAAAAACAGCGAAATAAAATCCCTGATGGTTCAATAAAGTCTGACCATTAAAGGCCACAGGTGCTGCGACCGGAACTTCATCGTTAACCAGCTGCAACGCAAATTGATGTTCTTCGAGGATTTGATCGGCTGTCCAACGTTCAGGGCGATAAAATTTGACGACAAAACGTCGACGATCTTCGTCCTGAAATTGATAGACACGGTTTTCATAGCTGTTAAGCGGGGTAAGACCGGAATCCACCCGAATCCCATGCTCAAACAGAGCGTCCATGATGGTATCCGGGTGTAGTGTCTGGAAAGTAAAAGCGCTGTTGTTCATCCCATCATCCGGAAAACATTACGAATGATGAAGGATATCATTTCACGATGATTTTGGTTGCGCCGCTTACAAGCTTTTACTCTTTAATTACGCCACGTGCGCGTAATAGCGCCGTTTTGAAATCTTCTTCATAATCTTTCTGCAAACCCGGGATCACCGCATCTTTCGCGGAATCACGCATTTTCAGGTGATAGATCAGAATGTCATCCGTCAAATCCGCCAGTTCGCCGTCAAAACCTGACTCTTTCGCCAGTTTCTGCAAAAATTGCAGCAGGTTAAGGTCTGGCTCTTTTTGCCAGGCTGGCTGGAGGAGTTCAATAACTTCATTCAGACGTTTACATTTCATAGTAATGCTCCTTACTCTTGAGACAGACACGTTAGCAGGGTCAATCCCACAATAAAAGAGGCGATATCGGTGAATCTGATGACGATGATAACAGGCGTTGTGCTGGCGGGCGGTAAAGCCAGACGAATGGGCGGCGTAGATAAAGGATTGCTTGAATTAAACGGCAAACCATTATGGCAGTATGTCGCTGACGCGCTTATGACGCAGCTTTCTCACGTCGTGGTTAATGCTAATCGTCATCAGGAAATCTATCAGGTAAGCGGTCTGAAAGTGATTGAAGATTCACTGGCGGATTACCCTGGTCCTCTGGCAGGAATGCTTTCAGTAATGCAGCAGGAAGCGGGTGAGTGGTTTTTGTTTTGCCCGTGCGATACGCCTTACATTCCCCATGATTTAGCCGCCCGGCTTACTCATCAGCGCAAAGATGCGCCTGTCGTGTGGGTCCACGACGGTGAACGCGATCACCCGACTATTGCTCTGGTAAACCGCGCAATTGAGCCTTTATTACTGGAATATCTGCAAGCAGGAGAACGCCGGGTTATGGCATTTATGCGTCTGGCTGGCGGTCATGCGGTTGATTTCAGCGATCGTAAAGAGGCATTTATAAACGTGAATACGCCAGAGGAGCTTGCCCGATGGCAGGAAAAACGATGATACCGTTACTCGCCTTTGCTGCATGGAGTGGCACCGGAAAAACAACGCTGCTGAAAAAATTGATCCCGGCATTATGCGCCAGAGGGATCCGTCCGGGGCTGATTAAGCATACGCACCATGATATGGATGTTGATAAACCGGGCAAAGATAGTTATGAGCTGCGCAAGGCTGGCGCGGCGCAAACCATCGTTGCCAGCCAACAGCGATGGGCCTTGATGACGGAAACACCAGACGAAGAAGAGCTGGATCTACATTTTCTCGCAAGTCGAATGGATACCTCAAAGCTGGATTTGATTCTGGTCGAAGGGTTTAAGCATGAAGAGATCGCAAAGATTGTGCTGTTTCGCGATGGAGCCGGACATCGACCGGAAGAATTAGTGATAGACAGGCATGTTATTGCTGTAGCCAGTGATGTGCCGCTTAATCTTGATGTCGCGTTACTGGATATTAATGATGTTGAGGGGCTGGCTGATTTTGTGGTGGAGTGGATGCAAAAGCAGGACGGATAAGCAAGAGTAGGCTGGAGCAAACGCGCCAGCGTCGCATCCGGCATTTATTCCGCACCAACGCAAAAAAGCCCAGTCTTCCGACTGGGCCTTTCGCTTAATTTGATGCCTGGCAGTTCCCTACTCTCGCATGGGGAGACCCCACACTACCATCGGCGCTACGGCGTTTCACTTCTGAGTTCGGCATGGGGTCAGGTGGGACCACCGCGCTAAGGCCGCCAGGCAAATTCTGTTTCATTAACCCGCTTGTCGCCGGTTAATCTAATCTGTATCAGGCTGAAAATCTTCTCTCATCCGCCAAAACATCTTCGGCGTTGTAAGGTTAAGCCTCACGGTTCATTAGTACCGGTTAGCTCAACGCATCGCTGCGCTTACACACCCGGCCTATCAACGTCGTCGTCTTCAACGTTCCTTCAGGACCCTCAAGGAGTCAGGGAGAACTCATCTCGGGGCAAGTTTCGTGCTTAGATGCTTTCAGCACTTATCTCTTCCGCATTTAGCTACCGGGCAGTGCCATTGGCATGACAACCCGAACACCAGTGATGCGTCCACTCCGGTCCTCTCGTACTAGGAGCAGCCCCCCTCAGTTCTCCAGCGCCCACGGCAGATAGGGACCGAACTGTCTCACGACGTTCTAAACCCAGCTCGCGTACCACTTTAAATGGCGAACAGCCATACCCTTGGGACCTACTTCAGCCCCAGGATGTGATGAGCCGACATCGAGGTGCCAAACACCGCCGTCGATATGAACTCTTGGGCGGTATCAGCCTGTTATCCCCGGAGTACCTTTTATCCGTTGAGCGATGGCCCTTCCATTCAGAACCACCGGATCACTATGACCTGCTTTCGCACCTGCTCGCGCCGTCACGCTCGCAGTCAAGCTGGCTTATGCCATTGCACTAACCTCCTGATGTCCGACCAGGATTAGCCAACCTTCGTGCTCCTCCGTTACTCTTTAGGAGGAGACCGCCCCAGTCAAACTACCCACCAGACACTGTCCGCAACCCGGATTACGGGCCAACGTTAGAACATCAAACATTAAAGGGTGGTATTTCAAGGTCGGCTCCATGCAGACTGGCGTCCACACTTCAAAGCCTCCCACCTATCCTACACATCAAGGCTCAATGTTCAGTGTCAAGCTATAGTAAAGGTTCACGGGGTCTTTCCGTCTTGCCGCGGGTACACTGCATCTTCACAGCGAGTTCAATTTCACTGAGTCTCGGGTGGAGACAGCCTGGCCATCATTACGCCATTCGTGCAGGTCGGAACTTACCCGACAAGGAATTTCGCTACCTTAGGACCGTTATAGTTACGGCCGCCGTTTACCGGGGCTTCGATCAAGAGCTTCGCGTTACCGCTAACCCCATCAATTAACCTTCCGGCACCGGGCAGGCGTCACACCGTATACGTCCACTTTCGTGTTTGCACAGTGCTGTGTTTTTAATAAACAGTTGCAGCCAGCTGGTATCTTCGACTGATTTCAGCTCCACGAGCAAGTCGCTTCACCTACATATCAGCGTGCCTTCTCCCGAAGTTACGGCACCATTTTGCCTAGTTCCTTCACCCGAGTTCTCTCAAGCGCCTTGGTATTCTCTACCTGACCACCTGTGTCGGTTTTGGGTACGATTTGATGTTACCTGATGCTTAGAGGCTTTTCCTGGAAGCAGGGCATTTGTCGCTTCAGCACCGTAGTGCCTCGTCATCACGCCTCAGCCTTGGTTTTCCGGATTTGCCTGGAAAACCAGCCTACACGCTTAAACCGGGACAACCGTCGCCCGGCCAACATAGCCTTCTCCGTCCCCCCTTCGCAGTAACACCAAGTACAGGAATATTAACCTGTTTCCCATCGACTACGCCTTTCGGCCTCGCCTTAGGGGTCGACTCACCCTGCCCCGATTAACGTTGGACAGGAACCCTTGGTCTTCCGGCGAGCGGGCTTTTCACCCGCTTTATCGTTACTTATGTCAGCATTCGCACTTCTGATACCTCCAGCAACCCTCACAGGCCACCTTCACAGGCTTACAGAACGCTCCCCTACCCAACAACACATAGTGTCGCTGCCGCAGCTTCGGTGCATGGTTTAGCCCCGTTACATCTTCCGCGCAGGCCGACTCGACCAGTGAGCTATTACGCTTTCTTTAAATGATGGCTGCTTCTAAGCCAACATCCTGGCTGTCTGGGCCTTCCCACATCGTTTCCCACTTAACCATGACTTTGGGACCTTAGCTGGCGGTCTGGGTTGTTTCCCTCTTCACGACGGACGTTAGCACCCGCCGTGTGTCTCCCGTGATAACATTCTCCGGTATTCGCAGTTTGCATCGGGTTGGTAAGTCGGGATGACCCCCTTGCCGAAACAGTGCTCTACCCCCGGAGATGAATTCACGAGGCGCTACCTAAATAGCTTTCGGGGAGAACCAGCTATCTCCCGGTTTGATTGGCCTTTCACCCCCAGCCACAAGTCATCCGCTAATTTTTCAACATTAGTCGGTTCGGTCCTCCAGTTAGTGTTACCCAACCTTCAACCTGCCCATGGCTAGATCACCGGGTTTCGGGTCTATACCCTGCAACTTAACGCCCAGTTAAGACTCGGTTTCCCTTCGGCTCCCCTATTCGGTTAACCTTGCTACAGAATATAAGTCGCTGACCCATTATACAAAAGGTACGCAGTCACCCCATTAAGAGGCTCCCACTGCTTGTACGTACACGGTTTCAGGTTCTTTTTCACTCCCCTCGCCGGGGTTCTTTTCGCCTTTCCCTCACGGTACTGGTTCACTATCGGTCAGTCAGGAGTATTTAGCCTTGGAGGATGGTCCCCCCATATTCAGACAGGATACCACGTGTCCCGCCCTACTCATCGAGCTCACAATATGTGCATTTTTGTGTACGGGGCTGTCACCCTGTATCGCACGCCTTTCCAGACGCTTCCACTAACACACACACTGATTCAGGCTCTGGGCTCCTCCCCGTTCGCTCGCCGCTACTGGGGGAATCTCGGTTGATTTCTTTTCCTCGGGGTACTTAGATGTTTCAGTTCCCCCGGTTCGCCTCATTAACCTATGGATTCAGTTAATGATAGTGTGTCGAAACACACTGGGTTTCCCCATTCGGAAATCGCCGGTTATAACGGTTCATATCACCTCACCGACGCTTATCGCAGATTAGCACGTCCTTCATCGCCTCTGACTGCCAGGGCATCCACCGTGTACGCTTAGTCGCTTAACCTCACAACCCGAAGATGTTTCTTGCGATTCATCATCGTGTTGCGAAAATTTGAGAGACTCACGAACAACTCTCGTTGTTCAGTGTTTCAATTTTCAGCTTGATCCAGATTTTTAAAGAGCAAATATCTCAAACATCACCCGAAGATGAGTTTTGAGATATTAAGGCAGGTGACTTTCACTCACAAACCAGCAAGTGGCGTCCCCTAGGGGATTCGAACCCCTGTTACCGCCGTGAAAGGGCGGTGTCCTGGGCCTCTAGACGAAGGGGACGTGTCAGTCTGCTTCGCAAGACGCCTTGCTTTTCACTTTCTATCAGACAATCTGTGTGAGCACTGCAAAGTACGCTTCTTTAAGGTAAGGAGGTGATCCAACCGCAGGTTCCCCTACGGTTACCTTGTTACGACTTCACCCCAGTCATGAATCACAAAGTGGTAAGCGCCCTCCCGAAGGTTAAGCTACCTACTTCTTTTGCAACCCACTCCCATGGTGTGACGGGCGGTGTGTACAAGGCCCGGGAACGTATTCACCGTGGCATTCTGATCCACGATTACTAGCGATTCCGACTTCATGGAGTCGAGTTGCAGACTCCAATCCGGACTACGACGCACTTTATGAGGTCCGCTTGCTCTCGCGAGGTCGCTTCTCTTTGTATGCGCCATTGTAGCACGTGTGTAGCCCTGGTCGTAAGGGCCATGATGACTTGACGTCATCCCCACCTTCCTCCAGTTTATCACTGGCAGTCTCCTTTGAGTTCCCGGCCGGACCGCTGGCAACAAAGGATAAGGGTTGCGCTCGTTGCGGGACTTAACCCAACATTTCACAACACGAGCTGACGACAGCCATGCAGCACCTGTCTCACGGTTCCCGAAGGCACATTCTCATCTCTGAAAACTTCCGTGGATGTCAAGACCAGGTAAGGTTCTTCGCGTTGCATCGAATTAAACCACATGCTCCACCGCTTGTGCGGGCCCCCGTCAATTCATTTGAGTTTTAACCTTGCGGCCGTACTCCCCAGGCGGTCGACTTAACGCGTTAGCTCCGGAAGCCACGCCTCAAGGGCACAACCTCCAAGTCGACATCGTTTACGGCGTGGACTACCAGGGTATCTAATCCTGTTTGCTCCCCACGCTTTCGCACCTGAGCGTCAGTCTTCGTCCAGGGGGCCGCCTTCGCCACCGGTATTCCTCCAGATCTCTACGCATTTCACCGCTACACCTGGAATTCTACCCCCCTCTACGAGACTCAAGCTTGCCAGTATCAGATGCAGTTCCCAGGTTGAGCCCGGGGATTTCACATCTGACTTAACAAACCGCCTGCGTGCGCTTTACGCCCAGTAATTCCGATTAACGCTTGCACCCTCCGTATTACCGCGGCTGCTGGCACGGAGTTAGCCGGTGCTTCTTCTGCGGGTAACGTCAATGAGCAAAGGTATTAACTTTACTCCCTTCCTCCCCGCTGAAAGTACTTTACAACCCGAAGGCCTTCTTCATACACGCGGCATGGCTGCATCAGGCTTGCGCCCATTGTGCAATATTCCCCACTGCTGCCTCCCGTAGGAGTCTGGACCGTGTCTCAGTTCCAGTGTGGCTGGTCATCCTCTCAGACCAGCTAGGGATCGTCGCCTAGGTGAGCCTTTACCCCACCTACTAGCTAATCCCATCTGGGCACATCCGATGGCAAGAGGCCCGAAGGTCCCCCTCTTTGGTCTTGCGACGTTATGCGGTATTAGCTACCGTTTCCAGTAGTTATCCCCCTCCATCAGGCAGTTTCCCAGACATTACTCACCCGTCCGCCACTCGTCAGCAAAGCAGCAAGCTGCTTCCTGTTACCGTTCGACTTGCATGTGTTAGGCCTGCCGCCAGCGTTCAATCTGAGCCATGATCAAACTCTTCAATTTAAAAGTTTGATGCTCAAAGAATTAAACTTCGTAATGAATTACGTGTTCACTCTTGAGACTTGGTATTCATTTTTCGTCTTGCGACGTTAAGAATCCGTATCTTCGAGTGCCCACACAGATTGTCTGATAAATTGTTAAAGAGCAGTGCCGCTTCGCTTTTTCTCAGCGGCG
Organism: Escherichia sp. E.sYA108; assembly: GCF_011754335.1. NCBI lineage: Bacteria > Pseudomonadati > Pseudomonadota > Gammaproteobacteria > Enterobacterales > Enterobacteriaceae > Escherichia > Escherichia sp. E.sYA108. The sequence continues at coordinate 4,956,463 of NZ_JAAQVZ010000001.1, forward strand.
CGGGGTGTGCATAATACGCTTTCCCGCTACAGAGTCAAGCATTTATTTTTGCTTTCTCTGCCGGAATTCTCAGGAGAATCCCGCTGACCCGGCGGCGTGTTTGCCGTTGTTCCGTGTCAGTGGTGGCGCATTATAGGGAGTTATTCCGGCCTGACAAGAGGAAATTTAAAATAATTTTCTGACCGCGCATTTTTTATTCTTTATGCTTATTTCAGCGTCGGTTTGTCGGTTAAATGGGCGATTTCTCGGGCGAAATTCGCCACCTGCTCCCAATCGGTATAGACAACTTCTTTGCGCGTATCCGTTTCACCGCCTGACATCTTCATAATCAGCTTGATCATAAAACGGTCGTACCAGCGATAACGTGGGTAACGCAGCGCCCCGGCAATGACGGCACAGCGATCGGGACGCCATTGCGAGTTCATCAGAAACTTCCGCGCGTAGCTGTTGGTCTGTGGAGTACGCTTCTCCGGTTTACGCGCCACCAGATTTACGGAGTAAAAGGCACTCGGCATCGAATTCAACCGCGTCGCATGCTTTTTGACAAATTCCTGGAACGCAGAATGGTAGTGACCATAGCGAATAGAAGCGCCAATAACCACACGGTCATAGTTTTCCCATTGTGGTTCTTCAATGCGGTGCACATTGGCGACATCCGCCTGGATCCCCAGTTCTTTCAGTTCCGAAGCCAGGTAGGAGGCAATCTCGCGCGTTTGTCCGTCCCTTGTTGAGAAAAGAATTAATGTTTTCACGTATTACTCCATCATTCACGCCAGAAAGTCGGGGTAAAGAGCACCAGCAATGTAAAGACCTCGAGACGACCAAACAGCATGTTGGCAATCAGGATCCATTTAGCCACCGGGTTCATACTGGTAAAGTTATCAGCAACCACGCCAAGCCCTGGCCCCAGGTTATTCAATGTTGCAACAACCGAGGCAAAGGCAGAAAAGTCATCCACGCCCGTGGCGATAATCGCCAGCATACTGACAATAAACACCAATGCATAGGCGGAGAAAAATCCCCAAACGGCTTCGAGGATACGTTCCGGCAGTGCGCGATTCCCCAGCTTAATGCTATAGACGGCGTTCGGATGCACCAGTCGTTTCAGCTCACGGTTCCCCTGCTTAAACAGCAGCAGGATGCGGATCACTTTCAGGCCACCGCCCGTTGACCCGGCGCAACCGCCGATAAAAGCTGAACATAAAAGCAGTACCGGCAAAAAGAGCGGCCAGCGGGCAATGCTGTCAGTTGTAAACCCGGCGGTTGTCGCCATCGACACCACCTGGAAAAACGCTTGGTTAATTGTCATCAGCGCCGAACTGTAGACATTATGAAACCACAGTACGAGTGTACAAATAACCACCAGTGAAAACTGTACGCCGATAAACATGCGAAATTCCGGATCGCGCCAATAAACCTTCAGACTACGCCCACTTAACAGTGAAAAGTGCAGACCGTAGTTACAGCCAGAGATCAGCAGGAAGATAGCAATGATAGTGTTAATAGTCGGGCTGTCGAAATAACCGATACTGGCATCATGTGTCGAGAAGCCGCCAATAGCGATGGTCGCAAAGCTATGGCCGATGGCATCAAAGGCATCCATTCCAGCAAACCACAACGCCAGCGCACAGGCGACGGTCAGCAAGACATAAATCAACCACAGGGTTTTCGCCGTTTCCGCAATTCGCGGGCGCATTTTGTTATCTTTCAGCGGGCCGGGCATTTCTGCGCGATAGAGCTGCATCCCACCCACGCCGAGGATAGGCAGTATCGCAACCGCCAGCACGATGATCCCCATACCGCCAAACCATTGCAGCATCTGGCGATAAAAGAGGATGGCATGAGGGAGCGAATCCAGCCCCACCAGCGTAGTGGCCCCCGTGGTGGTCAGGCCAGAGAAAGATTCAAAAAACGCATCGGTAATCGTGAGGTTCGGGCTTTCCGAGAAGATAAAAGGGAGCGCACCGACGCTACCCAGCACGGTCCAGAACAGCACCACTATCAGAAACCCCTCACGGGATTTCAGTTCGCCCTTCTCTTTGCGGTTCGGCCACCAAAGCATAGAGCCAATGGCGAGGGCGACAAAAAAGGTCTGGGTAAAAGCGCGTCCCGCTCCATCCCGGTAGATGAGTGCTACCAGCCCAGGGATAATCATGGTCCCTGAAAATAAGATGACCAGTAGTCCAACGATTCGGGTAATGGCGCGAAAATGCATCTCTGCCGCTTCCTTAGTTCTGCAAAACGAAGTGGGGATTATTCTTCAATCGCTAACAATTGCAATGAACCACGGCTAAAATCCGCCAGCTTTGCGGAAAATTCAGCCACTTTCGCCGCCGGAAGCGCCACCCGCAGCAGAACGAATGCCTGATAATCACTGTTGATAATTTTGCCGTCACACTGCCCCAGCAACGCTTCAATGCCGGTTAACTGACTATATTCACATTGCAAAGTATATTCGGTTAATGGTGTCTTGCGTTGGGTCGTTAGCTGGCGCAGCGCCTGATTCACGCCGCCGCCATACGCTTTCACTAACCCACCGGTGCCAAGCAATATGCCGCCGTAGTAGCGCACCACCACAGCGGTAATTTCCCCGACGCCGCTGCCCATTAGTTGGGCGAGCATCGGTTTACCTGCCGTTCCCGCCGGCTCCCCGTCGTCAGAGAAACCCAGTTGTTGAGAATCATCCGGCGCACCCGCCACCCACGCCACGCAATGGTGGCGGGCATCGGGGTGTTCTGCCCGCACCGATTCAACAAACGCTTTTGCCGCCTCAACGCCATCGGTATGCGCCAACAGCGTAATGAAGCGGCTCTTTTTGATCTCTTCAACGACCGTGACCGGTGCCGCAGGAATTAACCAGCTTTCCATCACGCCAGTTTCAGATCCCGGGTCATGTTTTCCACGTTGTTTTCGTGAATCACCACGTTGTCTTCGATACGAATGCCGCCGAACGGTTTCAGTGCTTCAATTTTCTGCCAGTTGAAGTGTTTGCTGAACTGCCCTTCACGCCACGGTGCCAGAAGCGATTCGATGAAGTAGATACCCGGTTCGATGGTTAACACCATGCCCGGCTGGAGAATACGGGTGCAGCGCAGGTACGGATATTTTGCCGGTGCCGCGAGGTGCGTACCGCTATCATCCTGCATAAAACCGGCTACGTCATGCACCTGCAGGCCCAGCGGATGGCCGATACCGTGCGGCATAAACGGTCCGGTGAGATCGTTTTCGACCATCGCTTCTTCACTCATATCGGTGATGATTTGATGTTTACGCAGCAGTTTGGCGATGCGCTGATGGAACTGGATATGGTAATCCACATAGCTGACGCCTGCTTTCATGGTGGCGATCAGCGCCAGTTGCTCATCATTTACGTCTTTCACCAGCTGTGCGTAGTCGTTGTCGCTTTTTGCCGACCAGGTACGGGTTAGATCAGCCGCATAGCCGTTATATTCGGCCCCGGCATCCAGCAGGAAGCTGCGCATCTCTTCCGGTGCCTGGTGGTCCAGTTTGGTGTAATGCAACACCGCAGCGTGTTCGTTAAGCGCCACAATGTTGCTATAAGGTACGTCGGTATCACGATGACCGGTCGCGGTCAGATAGGCAATGTTGATATCGAACTCGCTCATGCCAGAACGGAACGCTTCTTCTGCCGCGCGATGACCGTTGACCGCCATTTTCTGCGCTTCACGCATACAGGCCAGTTCGTACTCGGTTTTGAAGGAGCGATAGTAATGCAGGTAGTCGATCACCCCTTTCGGGTTGATATTGCTGGCCTCAATACCCAGTTGCAGCGCACGTTCTGGCACCGGACCGATATAACCGATATTGCCGCGCGCAGCAGGCAACAGACTACCAATGCCATCGGCTTTTGGCAGCGCGATCACTTCTACATCTTCAGTCCAGAAGGAGTTCGGCAGCGGTTCGACGTTGTGCCAGTAATCAACCGGCAGATAAAACCACAGTTTCGGCTTATTCACGCCATCCACCAGCAGCCAGCAGTTTGGCACCTGAGTTACCGGCACCCACGCTTTGAATTGCGGGTTCACTTTAAACGGATAGGGATGATCGTCGAGAAAAACGTTGAACAGTTCGCCGGAGTGAATAAGTAACGCATCCAGCTTGAAGCGCGCCAGCGCATCGCGAGTCCGTTCCTGTAAGGTAGCTATATGATTTTTATAGAGCGAGGCCAGTGATTCCATTTTTTACCCTTCTGTTTTTTTGACCTTAAGTCTCCGCATCTTAGCACATCGTTCATCCAGAGCGTGATTTCTGCCGAGCGTGATCAGATCGGCATTTCCTTAATATTTTATTTGCATATTTTTAACACAAAATACACACTTCGATGCATCTGGTACGACCAGATCACCTTGCGGATTCAGGAGACTGACATGCTTTACAAAGGCGACACCCTGTACCTTGACTGGCTGGAAGATGGCATTGCCGAACTGGTATTTGATGCCCCAGGTTCAGTTAATAAACTCGACACTGCCACCGTCGCCAGCCTCGGCGAGGCCATCGGCGTGCTGGAACAGCAATCAGATCTAAAAGGGCTGCTGCTGCGTTCGAACAAAGCAGCCTTTATCGTCGGTGCTGATATCACCGAATTTTTGTCCCTGTTCCTCGTTCCTGAAGAACAGTTAAGTCAGTGGCTGCACTTTGCCAATAGCGTGTTTAATCGCCTGGAAGATCTCCCGGTGCCGACCATTGCTGCCGTCAACGGCTATGCGCTGGGCGGTGGCTGCGAATGCGTGCTGGCGACCGATTATCGTCTGGCGACGCCGGATCTGCGCATCGGTCTGCCGGAAACCAAACTGGGCATCATGCCGGGCTTTGGCGGTTCTGTACGTATGCCACGTATGCTCGGTGCTGACAGTGCGCTGGAAATCATTGCCGCCGGTAAAGATGTCGGCGCGGATCAGGCGCTGAAAATCGGTCTGGTGGATGGTGTAGTCAAAGCAGAAAAACTGGTTGAAGGGGCGATGGCGATTTTACGCCAGGCCATTAACGGCGACCTCGACTGGAAAGCAAAACGTCAGCCGAAGCTGGAACCGCTAAAACTGAGCAAGATTGAAGCCGCCATGAGCTTCACCATCGCTAAAGGGATGGTCGCGCAAACGGCGGGGAAACATTATCCGGCCCCCATCACCGCAGTAAAAACCATTGAAGCTGCGGCCCGTTTTGGTCGTGAAGAAGCCTTAAACCTGGAAAACAAAAGTTTTGTCCCGCTGGCGCATACCAACGAAGCCCGCGCACTGGTCGGCATTTTCCTTAACGATCAATATGTAAAAGGTAAAGCGAAGAAACTCACCAAAGATGTTGAAACCCCGAAACAGGCCGCTGTGCTGGGCGCAGGCATTATGGGCGGCGGCATCGCCTACCAGTCTGCGTGGAAAGGCGTGCCGGTTGTCATGAAAGATATCAACGACAAGTCGTTAACCCTCGGCATGACCGAAGCCGCGAAACTGCTGAACAAGCAGCTTGAGCGCGGCAAGATCGATGGTCTGAAACTGGCTGGCGTGATCTCCACAATTCACCCAACGCTCGACTACGCCGGGTTTGACCGCGTGGATGTTGTGGTAGAAGCGGTTGTTGAAAACCCGAAAGTGAAAAAAGCAGTGCTGGCAGAAACCGAGCAGAAAGTACGCCCGGATACCGTACTGGCGTCTAACACTTCAACCATTCCTATCAGCGAACTGGCCAACGCGCTGGAACGTCCGGAAAACTTCTGCGGGATGCACTTCTTTAACCCGGTCCACCGAATGCCGTTAGTAGAAATTATTCGCGGCGAGAAAAGCTCCGACGAAACCATCGCGAAAGTCGTCGCCTGGGCGAGCAAGATGGGCAAAACGCCGATTGTGGTTAACGACTGCCCCGGCTTCTTCGTCAACCGTGTACTGTTCCCCTATTTCGCCGGTTTCAGCCAGTTGCTGCGCGACGGCGCGGATTTCCGCAAGATCGACAAAGTGATGGAAAAACAGTTTGGCTGGCCGATGGGTCCGGCATATCTGCTGGATGTTGTGGGCATTGACACCGCGCATCACGCCCAGGCTGTCATGGCAGCAGGCTTCCCGCAGCGGATGCAGAAAGATTATCGCGATGCCATCGACGCGCTGTTTAATGCCAACCGCTTTGGTCAGAAGAACGGCCTCGGTTTCTGGCGTTATAAAGAAGACAGCAAAGGTAAGCCGAAGAAAGAAGAAGATGTCGTCGTTGACGACCTGCTGGCAAAAGTGAGCCAGCCGAAGCGCGATTTCAGCGAGGAAGAGATTATCGCCCGCATGATGATCCCGATGGTCAACGAAGTGGTCCGCTGTCTGGAAGAGGGCATTATCGCCACTCCGGCAGAAGCGGATATGGCGCTGGTCTACGGCCTGGGCTTCCCTCCGTTCCACGGCGGCGCGTTCCGCTGGTTGGACACCCTCGGCAGCGCAAAATACCTCGATATGGCACAGCAATATCAGCACCTCGGCCCGCTGTATGAAGTACCGGAAGGTCTGCGTAATAAAGCACGTCATAACGAACCGTACTATCCCCCGGTTGAGCCAGCCCGTCCGGTTGGCGACCTGAAAACGGCTTAAGGAGTCACAATGGAACAGGTTGTCATTGTCGATGCAATTCGCACCCCGATGGGCCGTTCGAAGGGCGGTGCTTTTCGTAACGTGCGTGCGGAAGATCTCTCCGCTCATTTAATGCGTAGCCTGCTGGCGCGTAACCCGGCGCTGGAAGCAGCGGCCCTCGACGATATTTACTGGGGTTGTGTGCAGCAAACGCTGGAGCAGGGTTTTAATATCGCCCGTAACGCGGCGCTGTTGGCAGAAGTGCCGCACTCTGTCCCGGCGGTGACCGTCAATCGCTTGTGTGGTTCATCCATGCAGGCACTGCATGACGCGGCACGAATGATCATGACCGGCGATGCGCAGGCATGTCTGGTTGGCGGCGTGGAGCATATGGGCCATGTGCCGATGAGTCACGGCGTCGATTTTCACCCCGGCCTGAGCCGCAATGTCGCCAAAGCGGCGGGCATGATGGGCTTAACGGCAGAAATGCTGGCGCGTATGCACGGTATCAGCCGTGAAATGCAGGATGCCTTTGCCGCACGGTCACACGCCCGCGCCTGGGCCGCCACGCAGTCAGGCGCATTTAAAAATGAAATCATCCCGACCGGTGGTCACGATGCCGACGGCGTATTGAAGCAGTTTAATTACGACGAAGTGATTCGCCCGGAAACCACCGTGGAAGCCCTCGCCACACTGCGTCCGGCGTTTGATCCCGTCAGCGGTACGGTAACGGCGGGTACATCTTCTGCGCTTTCCGATGGCGCAGCTGCCATGCTGGTGATGAGTGAAAGCCGCGCCCGTGACTTAGGTCTTAAGCCGCGCGCCTGCGTGCGTTCGATGGCGGTTGTGGGTTGTGACCCATCGATTATGGGTTATGGTCCGGTTCCGGCCTCGAAGCTGGCGCTGAAAAAAGCGGGGCTTTCTGCCAGCGATATCGGCGTATTCGAGATGAACGAAGCCTTTGCCGCGCAGATCCTGCCGTGTATTAAAGATCTCGGGTTAATGGAGCAGATTGACGAGAAGATCAACCTCAACGGTGGCGCGATCGCGCTGGGTCATCCGCTGGGTTGTTCCGGTGCGCGTATCAGCACCACGCTGCTGAATCTGATGGAGCGCAAAGACGTTCAGTTTGGTCTGGCGACGATGTGTATCGGTCTGGGTCAGGGTATTGCGACGGTGTTTGAGCGGGTTTAACCACTTGCCGGATGCGGCGTGAACGCCTTATCCGGTCTACCGATCCGGCACCAATGTAGGCCTGATAAGACGCGCCAGCGTCGCATCAGGCATCGTGCACCAATTGCCGGATGCGACATAGATCTAAATGCCACTGAATAAAGTTTTAGTTGCCGTTCTTCCCGCCTGTCAGGGGCGGGTTTTTTTATATCTCAGATAAATGCAAACGCATCGCCAAACAGGCGATCTTCCCGCGCATTACGCTCGCTGCAAAACAGGTCACGGGCAATTTTCGCCATCTCAAAACGTCCGGCAATATAGATATCATGCTCTGCCAGCGTACCATGATCCTGCAATACCGCCGTTAACACGGTGCCAGTACGCCCACGCCAGCCCGCTTCCGGTTGTTCAACCACCGGCACCACTTGTAGACCAGGATGCTTCAACGAAAGCGCCTCAAGCTCGCAGAGATCATACAGATGCTGCTCTTCACGCCCGCCCCAGTAAATGGTGATATCACGGTTTGGGTTACGCGCCAACGCTGTCAGCAAAATCGAGCGGGCATAAGAGAACCCGGTGCCGCCCGCAATCAAAATCATCGGACGCTCTTCATCATCGCGCAGCCACGCTTCTCCGTGGGGAATATCGACCACGATTTGATGATCTTTGAGGATGCGGTCCATGACTGCTTTCGCGTAAAGGTTGATTTCAGAAGCGCCAATATGCAGCTCGATAAACCCTTTTTCATCTGGCGTCGAAGCCATTGAGAACGGACGTTTGTCGCGCTCATCCATCACTACCATCAAATACTGACCAGCACGAAAAGAAAAGGCCGCGTCTGGCACGATGCGGACACGATATACGGTATCCGTGATAGCTTCTACCGAGGTCACTTTACAGCTTAAGGTTGTCATGCGCTTTCTCTGTCGGATCGATAAATAGGGCAAAACAAACGCGCATCAGGCGCTTTTACCGTTGTTAAAAATAGCCAGTTCATCCCAAATGGCGTCAATATGCGCGACAACATCTGGATCTTTTTTGATGGGACGTCCCCATTCACGCTGGGTTTCACCCGGCCATTTATTCGTGGCATCCAGCCCCATTTTTGAACCCAGCCCGGAGACAGGCGAGGCAAAATCCAGATAATCAATAGGCGTATTTTCTACCAGAACAGTATCCCGCGCCGGGTCCATACGGGTGGTAATCGCCCAAATCACATCGTTCCAGTCGCGGGCGTTGACGTCATCATCGCAAACGATCACAAATTTAGTGTACATAAACTGGCGTAAGAACGACCAGACGCCCATCATGACGCGCTTCGCGTGTCCGGCGTACTGTTTTTTGATCGTCACTACCGCCAGACGATAAGAACAGCCTTCCGGCGGCAGATAAAAATCGACAATTTCCGGGAACTGTTTTTGCAGAATCGGCACGAACACTTCGTTCAGTGCTACACCCAGTACCGCAGGTTCATCTGGCGGACGCCCGGTATAGGTGGAATGATAAATCGCATCTTCACGCTGGGTAATATGCGTCACGGTAAATACCGGAAAACTATCGACTTCGTTATAGTAACCGGTGTGGTCGCCATACGGCCCTTCCGGCGCAGTTTCGCCTTGTTCGATATACCCTTCCAGCACAATCTCCGCACTGGCGGGCACTTCAAGGTCATTGGAGATACACTTCACCACTTCGGTCTTGGTACCGCGCAGCAATCCGGCAAACGCATACTCTGAAAGCGTATCCGGAACGGGGGTGACTGCACCGAGAATCGTGGCAGGATCGGCACCCAGCGCCACAGAAACCGGGAAACGTTCGCCCGGATGCGCCGCACACCACTCCTGATAATCCAACGCGCCGCCGCGATGCGACAGCCAGCGCATAATCAGTTTGTTTTTACCAATTAGCTGCTGGCGATAAATGCCCAGATTCTGCCGCTCTTTATGCGGGCCGCGCGTTACGGTGAGCCCCCAGGTAATCAGCGGCGCGGCATCTTCCGGCCAGCAGGTCATAATGGGAATGCGATTGAGATCGACGTCATCGCCAGAGACGATTTTTTGTTGGCAGGGTGCACCACGCAGTCGCTTTGTCGGCATGTTCAATACTTGCTTAAACTGCGGCAGTTTATCAAACAGGTCGCGGAAACCTTTTGGCGGCTCCGGCTCTTTCAGAAACGCCAATAATTTACCAACTTCACGCAGCGCCGAAACATCTTCCTGCCCCATGCCCATCGCCACGCGCTTTGGCGTACCGAACAGGTTGCACAGCACCGGCATTGAGTAGCCTTTAGGGTTTTCGAACAACAGCGCAGGCCCACCGGCACGCAAAGTGCGGTCAGCAATTTCAGTGATTTCCAGGTGCGGATCCACCGGGAGCGTGATACGTTTTAGCTCACCCTGCTGTTCAAGCAGCGTCAAGAAGTCGCGTAAATCGTTATATTTCATGGCGTCCATTGTAGCCTCTTAATCTGCGCCCATTATACGGCGTTCATCTTTGCGATGCTGTAAATTTGTTAAATTAGCGTGAACTCTGACGGTATAACGCAAACCGGGGAATATAATTAACTTAGCGTAAAGCTTTTGCTATCCTTGCGCCCCGATTAAACGGATAAGAGTCATTATGCAATCCTGGTATTTACTGTACTGCAAGCGCGGGCAACTTCAACGTGCCCAGGAACACCTCGAAAGACAGGCTGTGAATTGCCTGGCACCGATGATCACCCTGGAAAAAATCGTGCGTGGCAAACGTACTGCAGTCAGTGAGCCATTGTTCCCCAACTACTTGTTTGTGGAGTTCGATCCGGAAGTGATTCATACCACGACTATCAACGCGACCCGTGGTGTCAGCCACTTCGTGCGCTTTGGCGCGTCGCCAGCGATAGTCCCATCGGCGGTGATTCATCAGTTATCAGTGTATAAACCGAAAGATATTGTCGATCCATCGACGCCGTATCCTGGTGATAAAGTGATTATTACTGAAGGCGCATTCGAAGGTTTTCAGGCCATTTTCACCGAGCCCGATGGCGAGGCTCGCTCCATGCTATTGCTTAATCTTATTAATAAAGAGATTAAGCACAGTGTGAAGAACACCGAGTTCCGCAAACTCTAAAACGCAATCCCAAACAGTGTTTTGACATTGGCATCCGTGGTGGCAGCCAGCCATGCGGCATCTTCTCCACGCCAGTGCGCAATACGTTGCAAAATATGGGGCAGATGGGCTGGCTCGTTGCGCCGGGATGATGGCTTTGGCGTGAGATCGCGAGGGAGCAGATACGGCGCATCAGTTTCGATCAGCAATTTCTCCGCCGGAATCAACGGCAACAATTTCCGCAGCTCCAGCCCGCGTCGTTCATCGCAAACCCAACCGGTAATGCCGATATAAATTCCACGCGCCACGCACGCCTGCATCTCTTCGCGTGTGCCGGTAAAGCAATGAAGAACCGCACCAGGCAGTTTATCCAGCCACGGCTCCAGCAATGTCATAAACCGCTCGTGGGCATCGCGACAGTGCATAAATACCGGCATGTTTAATTCTGCGGCAATGCGTAGCTGGGCAACAAAAGCGAGTTCCTGCTCTTCCGGCGTCGAAAAGTTGCGGTTAAAGTCGAGACCACATTCACCAATCGCCACCACTTCTGGCTGCGCGGCCAGCTCAATAATCGCTTCTTCAGTCACAGCTTGCCACTGGCTGCTGTCGTGAGGATGTACGCCCGCCGTTGACCAACAGGACGAATACTGACGCGCCAGCTTTTGCGCCTGCTGGCTTTCACGCAGATTGGTACCGGTGATGAGTAGCCCATTAACTCCCGCGTCAAAAGCGCGCGCTACAACATCATCACGGTCTTTCGCAAATTGCGAGCTGGTCAAATTAACGCCGATATCAAACATCCTGTACTCCATATGACAACCGCCCTGACGGGCGGTTGAATTTATTCTTCAGTTTTTTCGCTTTCTGCTTCAGCGTCGTTTTCCTCTTCCCGGTTTCGCCCTTTACCAACGTAAAAGCGTGAGAAGAAGACACCGATTTCAAACAGGCAGTACATAGGGATCGCCAACAGCGTTTGCGAGAAGACATCCGGCGGCGTCAGCAACATCCCGACAACGAATGCACCAACCAGCACATACGGGCGTTTTTTGCGTAAGTCTTCTGGCGAGGTAATCCCCATCCAGCACAGCAGCACAATTGCCACCGGCACTTCAAAGGAGACACCAAACGCCATAAACAGCGCCATAACGAAGCTTAAATAGCTCGCGATGTCGGTGGATACCTGTACCCCTTCCGGCGCGGTATTGGCAAGGAAGCCAAATGCCAGCGGAAAGACCACAAAGTAGGCGAACGCCATGCCGATATAAAACAGCAGAGAGCTGGAAACCAGCAGCGGCACCACCAGGCGACGTTCATGCTTATACAGCGCTGGGGCGATAAACGCCCACACCTGATAGAGAATCACCGGCGCTGACAGAATCAGCGACACCATAAAGGTCAGCTTGATCGGCGTAAAGAACGGCGAGGCCACGTCGGTGGCGATCATCGTTGAACCTTGCGGCAACTGCTTGATCAATGGCGCGGATACCAGGTGATAGATGTCATTGGCGAAATAGACCAGACACAGGAATATCACGATCACCGAGATAATGCAGTTCAGCAGACGCTTACGCAGCTCAATCAGATGCGTGATAAGCGGTTGAGTATCTTCTACAGACATGTTTACGGTTTATCACTCGACGAAGGGGAAGGTGCAGCGGTTTTCGGTTCAGCGTCCGCAGCAGGTTTTACCACCGGCTCTGGCGTAGTTTCTGGCTTCTGTTCCGGCGAACTGGCCTGCGTTTGTGCAGCAGCAGGCGTTACGCCTTCATGCGCAGTTTCATTGTCTTTCACCACCGGGTTATGGATGGTGTGCGCTTCATCGCTCGCCTTTTCAGGATCGTTTGCAACGTAGGAACGCTTCATCGACTCCGCAGCCTGGCGTAATTCATCCATCGACGCTTTCAGTTCGGGCGTCAGGTTAGTGAGGCTCGCCTTTTCAACCTTTTTCAGACTGTCCTGAAACTCCTGGAGTTTTAACTCCTGGGTCAGTTCGTTCTGCACCGTTGTCGCCAGTGAACGCAACGCGCGAATCCAGCCCGCTACCGTTTTTACCGCCACAGGCAGTCGTTGCGGCCCCAGAACGACGAGGCCGATGATGAACACCAATAGCAGTTCGCTAAAACCGATATCAAACACAGATTACACCTGCTCTTTATCGTGGCGCTTCGCGTCTTCTGTTTTAGCCTGTTCCTGATTCGTATCCGCCTGCTTATCGGCGATAGTTTTCGCAGTAAAATCAGCATCCTGGCTGGTTTTATCCTGCTTTGGTTCATCATCGCTCATTGCTTTTTTAAAGCCTTTGATCGACGCACCAAGATCGGAACCGATGGAGCCGAGCTTTTTGGTGCCAAAAAGCAGTACAACGATGACGGCAATAATCAATAACTGCCAAATACTGATACCACCCATACATGTTCCTCTGTGGTAGATGATGATTAAACAAAGCCGCATTATACGTTACACGGCCCGCCTTGAGCGATGAAAAAATCAGCGTGTTTTGCGCCAACCGACAAACCAGGCGATCAGACCACCTGCCATTAACCAGCCGGGCATCAACCCCCATTCAGGTCGGCTGACCAACAAGAATGTGCCACTTAATACTAACGTAGCGCCAATTCCGAGAAAATAACGCGATTGTCCCTGACGTACATGATTTGACTGAAGCTCGCGGGCAATCTTATCAACACTATGCTGTAAATACTTGCCCTGGCGCAAACTGTCGTAAACCAGTTCGGGCAGTTCTGGCATTTTTTCGACCCAGAACGGCGCTTTTTCTTTAAATGCTCTCACCAGCGCAGGAATACCGACCTGATCTTTAATCCACGACTCCAGGAAAGGCTTCGCCGTTTTCCATAAATCGAGTTGCGGATAAAGCTGGCGTCCTACCCCTTCGACGTAGAGCAGGGTTTTCTGGAGTAACACCAGTTGCGGCTGCACTTCCATATTGAAGCGACGCGCCGTATTAAACAGATTTAACAGTACATGTCCAAACGAAATTTCGGCCAGCGGTTTCTCAAAGATAGGTTCACAGACCGTACGAATGGCAAATTCGAACTCTTCAACGTTGGTATCTGGTGGCACCCAACCAGAATCGACGTGTAGCTCTGCCACTTTGCGATAGTCGCGATTAAAGAAGGCGATAAAGTTTTCCGCCAGATAGCGTTTATCTTCTTTGTTTAGCGAGCCAACAATCCCGCAATCAATGCCGATATATTTCGGGTTTTCCGGGTGTTCATAGCTTACGAAGATGTTGCCAGGGTGCATATCAGCATGGAAAAAGCTGTCGCGAAAGACCTGAGTGAAGAACACCTGCACGCCGCGTTCCGCCAGCAATTTCATGTTGGTGCCGTTTTTCTCCAGCGTCGCAACATCAGACACCGGAATGCCGTAAATACGCTCCATCACCATCATCCCTTCACTACAATAGTCAGGGTAAACTTCCGGGATGTAGAGCATCGGGCTGTCTTCAAAATTGCGTCGAAGCTGAATGGCGTTGGCAGATTCCCGCAGCAAATTCAGTTCATCAATCAAGGTCTTTTCGTACTCGCGCACCACTTCGGTTGGGCGCAGACGGCGACCATCCGGCAGCAAACGCGGCACCCAGCGAGCCAGACGGTAGATAAGTTTCAGATCCGCTTTAATGACCGGCAAAATATCCGGGCGGATAACTTTAATCACCACCTCTTTACCATTCGATTTCAATCGCGCGGTATGAACCTGGGCGATAGAAGCAGAAGCCAGCGGCTTGATTTCAAAATCGTCAAACCACGCTTCTACCGGCAAGCCGCCCATTGCAGCTTCAATCTGCTGCTTCGCCAGCTTGCCATCAAACGGAGCGACTTTGTCCTGCAATAACGCCAGCTGATCGGCAATATGCGGCGGAAAAAGATCGCGGCGGGTTGATAACATCTGCCCGAACTTGATCCATACCGGTCCCAGTTCTTGCAGGGCCAGTCGTAGTCGCTCACCTAAAGGTTTGTCTTTATGCCGATTTGGCATCCAGAATAATGAGTATCGCCATAGCCGTAGCGGCAGGGTGATACGCATTTTGGGGATCAGTTCATCAAGTCCGTAGCTTAAAAAAGTGCGAATGATGAAATATAGGCGCCGTACTTCACCTGGCGTCATTTAGCCTCCAGTTTTTCCAGCCGTTTGGTCAGGGCATCAACAGCACGCTCGACGGCAGCCGTCTCTTCCGCAAACCAGGCCACTTCAAGCGGACCGGGTGCCATACGCCACTCTTCAGTAATGGCTTCCGCCACATAACATTGCTGGCGCTTAATGCCGTGATGCAGGAACTTTGCGCCTCCGCGCAGGGCTTTGCTGATACCTTCAGCGGCGATATCACCGGTATAAGGGGCCAGCAGTTCCGCAGGGTCGAACTCTGCCAGATCTGCCAGCGCAACGAAGTTTTGCACCACCTGAATATCACCCTGCACTTCCAGCTCACCACTGCGAATCAGTGCGGCAAGCTGCTGGCGATCGCGAAGTTTCGGCAACACGCTGGCGTAAGCGATAACGGTGCAGTCAGCATCGCCTGCCCATTCGCCCAGTACATCGACCTGGCGTTCGCTGAACACCAGAATCAATGACGTCGAAAAGCCTTTTACCTCCACGCGCAGCACTTTGCCCAACAGACGCGAGCGGGCCGTTTTCAGCGCGGGTGAGCGATACAGGAAGGTGTTGAGCAGACTTTCAATTCCTGCCGTCACTAAAGGTTTAAAAGGCATTTCCGGTCTCCTGTCAGAACTTATAACCACGATGCAGCGCCACAACCCCTGCCGTCAGATTGTAGTAGTCGACACTTTCGAATCCGGCATCCTGCATCATGGTTTTCAGGGTATCCTGATCGGGATGCATACGGATGGATTCTGCCAGATAACGGTAGCTGTCGGCGTCGTTCGCGACCAGTGAGCCAATACGCGGCAGCACATGGAAGGAGTATGCATCATAGGCTTTGCTCAGCGGCTCGATAATTGGCTTCGAGAACTCAAGTACCAGCAGGCGGCCGCCGGGTTTCAGCACGCGATACATTGAACGCAGTGCTTTATCTTTGTCGGTGACGTTACGCAGACCAAACGAAATGGTGATGCAATCAAAGGTGTTATCCGGGAACGGCAGCGCCTCAGCGTTCGCCTGAACATACTCAACGTTGCCAATCACACCGATATTACGCAGCTTCTCGCGGCCCATTTTGAGCATGGATTCATTGATATCAGCAAGGACCACTTTGCCAGTTTCTCCGACCAGGCGAGAGAATTTCGCTGTCAGGTCGCCGGTGCCACCAGCCAGATCCAGCACGGTCTGCCCACGGCGTACGCCGCTGCAATCAATCGTGAATCGCTTCCACAAACGATGAATACCGAATGACATCAAATCATTCATGACATCGTATTTTGATGCCACGGAATGGAAAACGTGGGCGACCATATCCGCTTTTTGTTCCTTCGCGACGGTCTGAAAACCAAAGTGCGTCGTTTCTTGTGACTTATCCACCATCTCAATGCCTGCTCATCAAAAAATTGTTCCAGAAGTGTAACAGATTGGGCGTCGATGCCCTAGATTTCTACCCGGCTTAACTACCCCCAATGGGCTAGCGCGACTGCTGATTATATTCATCATCGCGTTGATAAGCTTCATCATTCGGCTGCTCCGGAACCGACCGAAGTCGATACTCTTCATCCTGGCTCACCGCCTGTTCAGCCAAATCCGGATTAATCTCGCGTTTAATTTCTACCCCTAAACCGCGAAACGCTTCTGCCTGCGCCAGCACATTTCCGCGACCTGAAGAGAGTTTTTTCATTGCCTGGCGATAGTTATCCTGCGCTTTGTCGAGACTTTGACCAATCGCGGACATGTCATCGACAAACAAACGCATCTTGTCGTACAGCTTGCTGGCACGATCGGCGATTTGCTGGGCGTTGCGGCTTTGATGCTCATAACGCCACAGGTTGGCGATAGTGCGCAGCGCCACCAGCAGCGTAGTCGGGCTAACCAGCATGATATTGTTTTTCAACGCTTCGGTGATCAGCTCCGGCTGACGGTCAAGCGCCAGTAAAAAAGCGGGTTCAACGGGAATAAACATCAGCACGTAATCCAGAGTTCGCAGCCCCGGCAGCTGTTGATAATCTTTGCGTCCCAGCAAACGGATATGGTTACGTACCGACGCGATATGTTCCTGTAGCGCGCTTTCGCGGGTGTAGTCATCTTCGGCGTTGAAATAGCGTTCATAGGCGACCAGCGTCATTTTGGCGTCGATCACCACATCTTTTCCCTGCGGCAACCGCACGATGACATCCGGCTGCATCCGCGAGCGGGCGTCATTTTCGATGCTGACCTGGGTTTCATATTCATACCCTTCACGCAGACCGGAAGCCTCCAGCACCCGCGTCAATACTACCTCGCCCCAGTTGCCCTGGGTTTTATTGTCGCCTTTCAGCGCACGCGTCAGGTTGATCGCTTCCTGGGCCATCTGGGCGTTGAGTTGCTGGAGGTTGCGGATTTCGTGAGTCAGGGTATGACGTTCTTGGGCTTCTTTACCAAAGCTGTCCTGGACCTGACGGCGGAAACCATCCAGTTGTTCACGCAACGGCGACAAAAGACTGTTCAGACTCTGGCGATTTTGCTCATCAACCCGACGATTACTGTGTTCAAAAATACGGTTGGCAAGGTTTTCAAATTGCTCACTGAGGCGCTGTTCGCTGTTGATCATCTGGCGAATTTTATCGTCAGCGTGTTGCTGTGCGGCTTCCATCCGCGTGGTCACTTCACGCAGATCGGCCTCCAGCGAGGTGTTAATACTTTGCAGGCTGCGCACTTCGTTATTGAGCAATTCACACTCTGCGCGCCAGTGCTCGCTTTGGGTAATTTGTTGTTTTGCCGCGCTTAACTCCGCGACCATCTCTTCACGTTCAGCTAATTGCTCGGCTTTTTGCTGCGCATGTTGATAACTGGCAAACAGCCAGCCAATTGCCACACCCACCAATGCAATAACTGCGTAAACCATGATTGAGAAATCCACAACGCCTCCTGACGCAACAACTTACCCGCACAAAATAGAATTGTGCTGTACAAACGTCCAGTTTGAAAGAAGTTTCCTGCGAGGCGCTACGCAAAACGATC
The DNA here is from genome assembly GCF_011754335.1 of Escherichia sp. E.sYA108. NCBI lineage: Bacteria > Pseudomonadati > Pseudomonadota > Gammaproteobacteria > Enterobacterales > Enterobacteriaceae > Escherichia > Escherichia sp. E.sYA108. The sequence continues at coordinate 4,974,402 of NZ_JAAQVZ010000001.1, forward strand.
GTTAATTTTCATTATTTTATCCCACAATATGAGATGGAGTTTATATTGTGGGATATATCACCTTTTCCCCACGTCATTATGTGGAACACTTCAGCAATATCATCAGGAGAAACGTATGGCAGAAACCTCTTCAACCACCGCAGGCGCACAAACGTTATTACGTGGACTGGCGGTTCTTAATGCTGTTTATAACGGCTGCCATGACCTAAAAAGTATCGGCGAGTTCACCGGCACGACCCGGAGCACAACCCATCGTTTAGTCACCGTTCTGGTGGAACAACGCTATCTGCGCCATGTCCCAACGCAGGGCTACCAACTGGGTGCCAAACTGATCGAATTTGGTGCCAGAGCACTGGAAAGCACCTCGCTGTACGAAATTGCCCAGCCCGTTTTGCAACGCCTTGCCCGTTACACCCTGGACACCGTGCATCTGGGGATCGTTGAAGGCGACGAAGTGCTGTATCTGGAGAAGATCAACAGTCAGCGCGGGCTGGAAATGCGCTCACGCCCAGGCCATCGCATGCCACTGGCAATCACCGGCATCGGCAAGGCATTGATCCTCAACCGAACAGAAGAAGAGTGGCGCACGCTGTTTAAGACCTGTGGTGATGAAACAAAACTGGGCACATTTATTCAGAACATGCGTCGTTATGCCGCCAGTGGTTTTGCTTTTGATCTGGAAGAGAACGAGCCGACTATCCGTTGCGTTGCAGCGCCGGTTTACAACGCCCGGGATGAAATTGTGGCGGCTATTTCTGTCGCCAGTACCACCACGTATATGTCGCTGGCGCGTCTGGAAGAACTGGCACCTTACGTCAAATCCTGTGCAGAAGAGATATCCGCTGAACTGGGCTGGGGTAAGCACGTCCGCAAAGATAAATAAACCATGATTAAAGGAAACGACTAATGCCGGGAGCACCCTCATTTATTGCCCTGGACTGGGGAACGTCATCGCTTCGGGCATGGCGTTTTGGCGAATCACCAAATCCACAAGAAAAACGTGAATTCCCCTGGGGGATCATGAAATTACCCTCCCAGGCAGCAACACGTGAGGACGCTTTCCACGATACGTTTTTACGTGTCTGCGGCGACTGGCTGGCACAAACCCCATGCCCGGTACTGGCTTGCGGCATGCTCGGCAGTGCGCAAGGGTGGCAATCAGCAGCTTATTTACCTTGCCCGGTCACTCTCGAGGGTCTGGCGAAGCAGTTGACGCCTGTTATCCACCAGCAGCAGACAATGCTGCATATCATTCCTGGCGTGATTAAAGAAGGTGAAATGCCCGAAGTGATGCGTGGCGAAGAAACACAAATCTTCGGTGCTATCTCGATGGAACCGGCCCTGCAAAACGCGATCCATCAGGGTATGCCAGTGCTGATAGGCTTACCCGGCACACATGCGAAATGGGCAGTAGTTGAAAACAACACCATTACCGATTTCCGAACCTTTATGACGGGCGAGTTATTTGATGTTTTATCCCGCCATTCGATTCTCGGTGCCACCATGCATCCTGGAGATGAACCGCACTGGGATGCCTTCACCCACGGGCTGACAGCAGCACAAGAGCATCATCAGACCGGATTATTATCGACGCTGTTTTCGACCCGTTCGCGCCTGCTGACCAGTAATCTTACGTCGTCCTCGCAGGGGGATTACCTTTCCGGATTACTGATAGGCCATGAATTATGTGGTCTGGCATCCAGTTTGCTACGTGATTTACCCGCCACAACACCGATCGCCTTAATCGGTAGCGCAAATCTGAACAGCCGCTATTCACAAGCATTCAGCCACGTTTTTCCCGGCAGACAGATACACGCCATTCCTAATGCCACTGAACAGGGATTATGGCGAATCGCCCACGCTGCCGGGTTACTGTCCACCAACGCCAGGGAATGTACCCATGCCATTTAATACGCTTTTGCAAAAAACCGGGTTAGTCGCCATTTTACGCGGCGTGAAACCGGATGAGATTGTCGCCATCGGTGAAAAACTGTACGCCGCCGGATTCCGCCTGATTGAGATTCCTATGAACTCGCCGGAGGCGTTGCAAAGTATCAGTATACTGCGCGACGCCCTGCCTAAGGACTGCCTGGTCGGAGCCGGAACTGTGCTTTCGGTAGAGCAGGTGGTTGCGGTTAAAGAGGCTGGGGGCCAGATTATCGTGATGCCGCATTGCGATACTGCGGTGATCCGTCGCGCCCGTGCGCTGGGTATGTATTGTGCGCCTGGCGTCGCCACGCCCACCGAAGCCTTTGCTGCCATTGAACATGGTGCTAATGCCATCAAGCTGTTCCCGGCTGAACAAATTACGCCAGAAGTTACCAAAGCCTGGCGTGCGGTTATTCCACAATCCGTTCCGATGTTACCGGTTGGCGGTATCACACCGGAAACCATGGCGCGTTATCTGAGCCACGGCGCAAACGGCTTTGGCCTCGGTTCTGCGCTATATCGCCCCGGCATGACGCCAGAGCAAGTCTATGAAAATGCAGTACTGTTTATGAACGCATGGAACAATTTAAATAGCAACTAACTGATAAATAAGGATATAAAAGCAATGATAAAACATCTTACCTTACCGAAAAAAATGGCTGCAATGGTACTTCTTGCAGGCGCTGCCCTCAGCATTGCGCCTGTACAGGCAGCCTCCTACCCAACCAAACAGATCGAGTTAGTCGTTCCCTACGCTGCCGGAGGCGGTACGGATCTGGTTGCCCGTGCCTTTGCTGATGCCGCCAAAAACCATTTACCCGTCAGCATCGGGGTTATCAATAAACCTGGCGGAGGCGGTGCTATCGGCCTGAGTGAAATCGCCGCTGCCCGCCCTAACGGTTACAAAATTGGTTTAGGCACGGTTGAACTGACCACCCTTCCCAGCCTCGGAATGGTGCGTTTTAAAACCAGCGACTTTAAACCCATTGCCCGTCTGAATGCGGATCCGGCTGCTATCACAGTCCGTGCCGATGCGCCGTGGAATAGCTATGAAGAATTTATGGCTTACTCCAAAGCGAATCCCGGAAAAGTACGCATTGGTAACTCAGGCACCGGAGCTATCTGGCATCTGGCGGCAGCTGCACTGGAAGACAAAACGGGCACAAAGTTTTCTCATGTCCCGTATGACGGCGCAGCCCCTGCCATTACAGGCCTGTTAGGCGGGCATATTGAAGCGGTTTCCGTAAGCCCAGGAGAAGTTATCAACCATGTGAATGGCGGCAAGCTGAAGACACTGGTAGTGATGGCGGATGAGCGAATGAAAACCATGCCTGACGTCCCGACGTTAAAAGAGAAAGGCGTTGATCTCTCCATCGGCACCTGGCGCGGCCTGATTGTGTCGCAAAAAACGCCGCAGGATGTGGTGGATGTTCTGGCAAAGGCAGCAAAAGAGACGGCTGAAGAGCCTGCATTCCAGGATGCACTGCAAAAGTTGAATCTCAACTATGCATGGCTTGACGCTGCCAGCTTCCAGACCCAAATCAGCGAACAGGAAAAGTACTTTGACGAGTTGCTGACTCGCCTGGGCCTGAAAAAATAAACCTGAGGTACGGTTGATGAACACAAAACAGTCTGTTGCTCAACTCGCCGTACCGCACCGCAAGCGCCTTTCATCAACGATGGTGGTGGCGCTGTTACTTTGTGTGGTTGCTGGCGCGGTGATGATTAATGCCGCTGATTTTCCAGCAACTGCCATTGAAACGGATCCCGGTGCAAGTGCCTTCCCTACCTTCTATGCCTGTGCCCTGATTGTGCTCGCTGTCTTGCTGGTGATACGCGATCTTTTGCAGGCAAAACCAGCCTCTTGCGCCAACGCACAGGAAAAACCGGCATTCAGGAAAACAGCAACAGGAATTGCGGCAACCGCGTTTTATATTGTGGCGATGAGCTACTGCGGTTATCTCATTACTACTCCTGTTTTCCTCATCGTCATTATGACGTTGATGGGCTACAGGCGATGGGTACTCACACCGGGTATTGCGCTGCTGTTAACGGCAATCCTCTGGTTGCTGTTTGTCGAAGCGTTACAGGTGCCATTGCCTGTCGGCACATTTTTCGAATAACAGGGGCCAGCAATGTTTGAAAGTGAACTTTTAACTCAGGGTTTTTCGACATTACTCAATAATCCTCAGGCGCTGCTGTTTGCCACTTTTGGGGTGATGCTGGGTATTGTGATTGGCGCTTTGCCTGGTCTGACAGCGACCATGGGTGTGGCGATTTTGCTGCCTTTCACCTACGGCATGGAGCCTGTTTCTGGATTGTTGATGATTTGCGGCGTCTTTTTTGGTGGCGTCTACGGTGGTTCTATCACCGCAATTTTGCTCAAAATTCCCGGAACGCCTGCCGCCGCAGCCACCGCTATTGATGGTTATGAGCTGACGAAACAGGGAAAAGCAGGGCTGGCATTGAGTGCCGCCACGTTCTCTTCCTTTAGTGGCGGAACGCTCAGCATTATCGTGCTGATGTTTCTCTCTCCGGTACTTGCCAGTTGGGCGCTGAAATTTAGTGCCTCGGAGTCCTTCGCCCTGGCAACCTTCGGACTGAGCATTATTGCCAGTATTTCCGGTGAGTCGCTGATTAAGGGGCTGATTGCCGGGGTTGGCGGATTGCTGATCGCAACGATAGGCCTTGATCCAATGGGCGGTTTTCCACGGTTTACAGGTGGATTTGTGGAGCTGATGAATGTGCCATTTATCCCGGTGATGATTGGTTTATTTGCTGCTTCAGAAGCATTCCGCTCTATGGAGCAAAACCAGCAAATTCGTCGGGGCGCGAAGGTGGCTATCGGCAGTCTGTTACTGCCCTGGCAAACACTACGCCGCATCGCATTAACCATTTTGCGCTCATCAGGATTAGGGGTTTTTATCGGCATGATCCCCGGTGCGGGGGCGGATATTGCAGCTTTTGTTGCCTATAACGAAACTCGTCGTTTCAGTAAGACACCAGAAAACTTTGGTAAGGGTGAAATTAAAGCTGTGGCCTCCTGTGAGGCAGGCGCGAATGGCTGCACCGGTGGCGCATTGTTACCTATGCTGACGCTGGGGATCCCTGGCGATGCGGTAACCGCCATCATGCTGGGCGCGTTAACGTTACAGGGAATGCAACCAGGCCCGCTGATGTTTACCGACCACGGTGATATGGTTTATACGCTGTTTGTCGGCATGATCTTCTGTTACTTCATGCTACTAGTTCTTGGACTGCTCTCTTTGAAAGTCATCGGTAATGTGGTGAAAATTCCCGGCAATATTCTCACACCGATGATCCTCGCACTTTGTGTGGTCGGGACTTATGCACTGAACAACAGCCTGTTTGATGTCGGCATTATGTTGATTGCGGGCGTAGTGGGCTATTTCATGCAGAAAGGGGGATATCCGGCGTCGCCAGTGGTCCTGGCATTGATTATGGGGCCAATGGCGGAAAGTAATTTTCGCCGTGCGCTGTCGCTTTCAGGGGGTTCACTCGACTTTCTGTATACCCGACCGATCACTCTGGCATTGCTGACTCTGGCAGCCTTTACGCTACTGACGCCAATAATCCGCAAAATAATGCGTTTACGGCGTCAATAACTGATATCGCTCCCCGAAGTTGGGGAGCGTTTTTTTATTTCAGCAGACGACGCGCCGCTTCCACCACGATTTTCACCGCATGGCTTTCGGTTTGTTTCATCGTCTCAGCATTCGGGATCTCTTGCTGGGTGCGGTTAACGATAACCCCCGCTACCATACCGGCACGCAGGCCCTGACTTGCACACATGGTCAGCAGGGTTGCAGATTCCATTTCATAGTTCATTACGCCCATCGCCTGCCACTCTTCCATAGAACCTTTAAAGTGACGAACTACGCGACCAGAGTAAGTATCGTAACGTTCCTGACCTGGGTAGAAGGTATCAGAAGAAGCTGTCACGCCAACGTGAGCCGTCGCGCCAATGGATTTCGCAGCTTCAACCAGCGCAGTCGTACATTCGAAATCAGCGACAGCCGGGAATTCCAGCGGTGCGAAGTGCAGGCTCGCGCCATCCAGACGAACAGACGCCGTGGTAACCAGGACATCACCCACATTAATATGCGGCTGAATAGCGCCCGTTGTACCGATACGCAGGAAGGTGCGAATGCCCAGCTGTGCCAGCTCTTCAACAGCAATAGAGGTAGACGGGCCGCCGATACCGGTAGAGCAGACGATAACAGGTTTACCATCCAGCTCTGCACGCCAGGTGGTGAATTCGCGGTGAGATGCCAGCTTAACCGGCTTATCCATCAGCGCGGCGATCTTTTCCACACGATCCGGGTCGCCAGGGACGATGGCAAGCGTAGCCCCTTGTAAATCGTTTTTAGTGAGGCCGAGATGAAAAACATCAGACTTGGACATATACAACTCCTCTGTGAATCGGTTTAGTCAGAAGAAGCAAAAAGACACTTTACCGAAGGGTTTAACATTTTTTCGTGATACTCATCACCATGACGAAAATGCGTTGCATAAATTTACCCACCAAAAGTGATGCAAATCACATAAATCACTCTTCATTCTGCAGGACTGCATAAAAGATGAGCCGATTCAGGCAATGTGATTTGTTGCATGCTGACTATAGTTAACATTGCGCAACATTTTTATAAGGGTACGGAGAATACCATGGCAACAACACAACAATCTGGATTTGCACCTGCTGCATCGCCTCTCGCTTCGACCATCGTTCAGACTCCGGACGACGCGATTGTGGCGGGCTTCACCTCTATCCCTTCACAAGGGGATAACATGCCTGCTTACCATGCCAGACCAAAGCAAAGCGATGGCCCACTGCCAGTGGTCATTGTAGTGCAGGAAATTTTTGGCGTGCATGAACATATCCGCGACATTTGTCGCCGTCTGGCGCTGGAGGGGTATCTGGCTATCGCACCTGAACTTTACTTCCGCGAAGGCGATCCGAATGATTTTGCCGATATCCCCACGTTGCTTAGCGGTCTGGTAGCAAAAGTGCCTGACTCGCAGGTGCTGGCCGATCTCGATCATGTCGCCAGTTGGGCTTCCCGCAACGGCGGCGATGTTCATCGTTTAATGATCACCGGATTCTGCTGGGGTGGACGTATCACCTGGCTGTATGCCGCGCATAATCCACAGCTAAAAGCCGCAGTGGCGTGGTACGGCAAACTGACGGGCGATAAGTCGCTGAATTCACCGAAACAACCTGTTGATATCGCAACCGATCTTAACGCGCCGGTTCTCGGCTTATATGGCGGCCAGGATAACAGCATTCCGCAAGAGAGCGTGGAAACGATGCGCCAGGCGCTGCGGGCAGCAAACGCGAAAGCAGAGATTATCGTGTACCCGGATGCAGGGCATGCGTTCAACGCCGATTATCGCCCGAGCTATCATGCCGAATCTGCGAAAGACGGCTGGCAGCGAATGTTGGAATGGTTTACACAGTATGGTGTTAAAAAGTAACGCCATAGTCGCTAAATCTGATGATTAAGCTCACACAATTTCAACGATTTTTTTAATCTCAAAACCATACAGCATCAAAAAATTTGTTGCTGTATGCCACTCTTTGACTCCCTTCACATTCGTCATCACACCACCTGCTGAATGCAAAAATTTCGTTGCTGTGCGGCAAACTTTTTTCCTGTTTTGTGCCGCTTTTCTCCTGAATACTCGTTCTCAGAACAACTGGATCGTTTAAACATCAGACAGGAGATTTACCATGACGCAATCCATTTTTCAGGCTCAACCCTTTGAATTACCTTTTGATCCGCGCACAACTGCACTGGTCATGATCGACATGCAGCGTGACTTTGTCGAAGCAGGGGGCTTCGGTGAGGCACTGGGCAATGATGTTTCACTGGTACGCACGGCTATCGCACCATGTACAGAGGTGCTGGCAGCCGCACGTCAAAAAGGAATTATGGTTATTCATACTCGTGAAGGCCATCGTGCAGACTTAAGCGACTGCCCGCCAGCCAAACTGACGCGCGGCGGAAAAACCTTTATTGGTGAACCAGGACCGATGGGACGCATTCTGGTCAGAGGTGAAGCAGGTCATGACATCATTCCTGAACTGTACCCGGTGGCAGGCGAACCGGTGATTGATAAGCCTGGCAAAGGCGCGTTTTATCAAACCGACTTACATCTGATTTTGCAAAACCACAGTATCAAGACGCTGATAGTTTGTGGTGTTACAACCGAAGTTTGCGTAACCACCACCGTGCGCGAAGCAAATGATCGTGGCTATGAATGCATTATCCCGGAAGATTGTGTCGGCTCCTATTTCCCGGAATTCCAGAAATACGCCCTTGAGATGATCAAAGCACAAGGTGCCATTTTCGGTTGGGTTACTGATTCCAAAGCCATTATTGCAGGTCTGGAAGGCTAACGCCGATGGTACAGGTTACGCTTTGCGCATCGTCGTTGGGATATCTTTTCCCGCAGAATGAAACGCAAGATTTACGTCTGCATAGCGCTTTTAAACATGCGGTAAATCTGTATTCAGACGCGGGAACATTCATCACTCTGTTGTGTGCGCAAACGTATCTGAATCTCCCTGATGCTGCCAGAGTCTGGCTACCTGAATGTTGGGACTGGCGAAGAGAGATTGCCCATTCAGATCCCATTCAGTTAACCCAAGGCTTACTGCGGACACCTCGATTTTGTGTGGCGCTCGAAAACGCAACGCTCTGGCAGTCGCCATTTGTGGGGAGAATGCTGACACTTGAGGCATTCCCTTTGGTTTTCCAGCACTACCCAACGATGGCATCGCAACGGCTTTTATTTTGTCTGGAACATAACGTTCAAAGCACATTGCACCTGCCGGATAGCCTCACGCACCAGGGATTAGCGATTATGGAACATCCAGATGCGCTGGAACGCCAGGTGCCACAACTGATCGGCTTTGGTAAAGGCTTAACACCCGATGGAGATGACTATTTGTTGGGCTATCTGGCAGCGCTCTGGTTATGGCAACTCCCTGCACCACTTGCCGATCATCAATACCGGTTGCAGCAGGCAATTGATCAACATGCGCACAACACCACGGATATCAGTCGTCATTATCTGGAGCGTGCGCTTCAGGGACATTTTTCAGAACCGATTTGCCAGTTACTCGCACAACTGGTTGGGAGCGCATCGGCAATGACAATCGCATCCTGTGCAGAACAGGTCATGCAATTTGGCGCAACGTCAGGAGTAGATTGCCTTGCAGGAATGCTGCATGGCTTTCGAACCCTGAACACCATGAATTGATTTCAACCTTTTCTCCCGTAGCCCGTTTATGGGGCTACACGGGGATGCTTTGCCCGAATTTTGCTATCGGGCGGAATGAAACAGGCGTAACAGCATGAAAGTTAAATATAAAGTTTTCAGTAATCTTTATCAGGACTCAGTTTCTCTGATGCAGATTTCCGCGCAAATCAGCAAGTTGCCCGGTATTCAACAGGCCTCGGTCGTCATGGGAACGCCCAATAATCTCGAACAATTGCGCGATGCGGGTCTGGGTAACGAAATCAACGCCAGTCCCAATGATTTAGTGATTGCAGTCATGGGTGAAGAAGATATTTGCAATGAAGCACTGGTACTGGCCCAGCAACGTCTGACCAGCAAACCCGATGATGAAACGGATAGTGGCATTAAAACACCGGAAAAGGTCAGCCTGGAAATGGCACTGGAAGCCGAACCCGAAGCCAACCTGGCACTCATTTCTGTACCGGGAGACTACGCCGCCGCCGAAGCAATGAAAGCGTTAAACCTCGGAATGAACGTGATGATGTTCAGCGATAACGTCAGTATCGGGCAGGAAAAATCCATCAAAACGCTTGCCCGAGAACGTCAGCGCATCGTAATGGGACCTGACTGTGGAACCGCCATTGTTAACGGCATTCCGTTAGGCTTCGCTAATGTGGTGAAACGCGGAGCAATTGGTGTTATTGGCGCGTCAGGCACCGGGCTACAGGAAGTGACTTGCCGAATCGACCAGCTCGGAGCGGGTATTTCTCAGGCGTTGGGAACAGGCGGACATGATCTCAGTGAAGAGATTGGTGGAATATCGATGCTCTTCGCTTTAGATGCGCTGGCGCAAGACGATGAAACTCGCGTGATTGTGCTTATATCAAAACCGCCTTCACCGATCGTTGCCCGGACTATTCTGGAGCGTGCCGAGGCTTGTGGAAAACCCGTAGTGGTGAATTTCCTCGGTGCGAATCCGCATGATCTGGCACGTCCCAATATCACCGCGGCCACCACACTTGCCAGCGCCGCCAACATCGCCGTGGCGTTACTGAATGATCAACCACTTCCGGCTGTCGAGACCGAGATTTCCTGCGACGATCTCACAATGTTACAAAACGCCTGCCAGCGTCTGCCAGCCCATCGCCAGGCGATACGCGGTGTTTTCGCCGGAGGAACCTTCTGCTACGAAGCGCAACTTATCTGCCAACAAAAGGGATTCAGCGCAGCTTCCAATACGCCAGTTGCGGGTAATCGTGCTCTGGCAAATATCTGGCAAAGCGAAGATCACACGTTGATCGATATGGGCGACGATGATTTCACCCGTGGCAAACCGCATCCAATGATCGACCCGACTCTGCGCAATCAACGTCTGCTCAACGAACTCAACGACTCACACACTGCCGTCGTGTTATTCGACCTGGTACTTGGTTATGGCGCTTCCACGACGCCTGCCAGCGAATTACTGGACCAACTTTCACACATCGACATGAATAACGCACCGTTGCTGATTGCGCACGTTTGCGGAACGGAAGCTGATCCGCAAATACGCAGTCAGCAGATAAGCGCACTACAAAATGCGGGCGTCATCATCGCCAGCAGCAATGCACAGGCGGCGCTATGGGCCAGCACCGTTGCACAGACTCAGTTGCAGAAAAAGGGGCTAAACGTATGAATACCTTATTTAATCAGCCTTTGAAGGTCGTGAACGCGGGACTACACAGTTTTGCTGACAATATTCAACATGCCGGGGGAAGCGCAATTGCACTCAACTGGCAGCCACCAGCACAAGGCGATATTGACGCTGGATTGGATCTGGCATCGTTGCTATGTCATCCCCTGGTAGAAAATGCCAACCAAATCGCCATGGCACGTTATCTCGAAGCACAGCCCGTGCTGGTGGATGTCATGCTCGCTAAAGAGGCCATTCCAGCAATGGCTGAACAAAAACGTATTTTGCACTCTGGCCCGCCGATTGCCTGGGAAGAGATGTGTGGTCCGGTAAAAGGGGCGATTATTGGTGCCATGCTGTACGAAGGTTGGGCCACCAGCCAGCAAGACGCTGAAAACCAAATAAACGCAGGCGAAATCGACCTTGCCCCTTGTCATCATTATCACGCGGTTGGCCCAATGGCAGGCATCATCAGCCCGTCGATGCCGTTATGGGTGGTAGAAAACAAAACCAACGGCCACCGTACTTTTAGCAATTTCAATGAAGGTCTGGGTAAGGTTCTCCGTTTTGGCGCCAATAACGATGAAGTTCTCAATCGTCTGGCCTGGATGCGCGATGAACTGGCTCCAGCAATGAAAGCAGCAATCGCACAACACGGCGAGCTGGAACTCAAGCCATTAATGGCGCAGGCGCTGCATATGGGGGATGAAGTTCATAACCGCAATGCTGCCGCTACCGGTTTGCTGATTAAGCGCCTGCTCCCGGCATTGCTAGCCTGCTCTCTTCCACAGGAACATATCCAGCGCGTCGTGGCATTTATCACCGGTAACGATCACTTCTTCCTCAATCTGTCGATGGCTGCCTGTAAAGCAATGATGGATGCCGCCGCCAATGTACCGTTCAGTTCAATGGTTACGGTGATGGCGCGTAACGGGGTGAATTTTGGTATTCGGCTTTCCGGTACTGGCGATCGCTGGTTCCAGGCTCCTGCCAATGCCGTTGAAGGTCTGTTCTTCCCCGGATTTGGCGTTGACGATGCTGCTGCTGACCTGGGTGATAGCGCAATTACTGAAACCGCAGGTGTGGGTGGCTTCGCGATGGCGTCGTCTCCGGCGATCGTCAAATTTGTGGGAGGCACCCCTGTCGATGCCACCAATAACAGCCGTCGGATGCAAGCCATCACCCTCGGCGGTAACCCCGCATTTACACTTCCAGCCCTCAATTTTGCCCCCACCGCAGCAGGGATTGATGCGCGTAAAGTGACCGATCGCGGCATTTTACCGGTCATCAATACGGGTATCGCCCACAAACAAGCGGGGGTCGGGCAAATTGGTGCCGGGATCACCACTGCGCCGATGGCCTGTTTTGTCGCCGCTGTACGTGCACTGGCGGAGATCGTCGCAAAGGAGAACCATCATGGTTAAGCCACTGGCTGTCGTCGCGGTTGGCGGCAATGCGCTCATTCAGGACGAGCAACGCAATAGTATTCCCGATCAATATGTTGCAGTGATGGAAAGCGTGCAGCATATCGTTGATATGGTTGAAGCCGGATGGGACCTGGTACTAACCCACGGTAATGGCCCGCAGGTGGGCTTTATTCTGCGCCGCTCTGAACTCGCCAGTAACGAAGTTTCTCCGGTTCCACTTGATTACGCCGTGGGTGATACACAAGGTGCAATTGGCTACATGTTCCAGAAAGCGCTGCATAACGAATTGGCTCGCCGTGGCATAAACAAACCGGTAATTGCCCTGGTGACACAAACGCGAGTCAGCCCACATGACGATGCTTTCGCCAGCCCCAGTAAACCAATTGGCGCGTTTCTCGATGAAGCAACGGCCCAACAACGCCAACAACAACTCGGCTGGACGCTGATGGAGGACGCCGGGCGTGGTTGGCGGCGTACAGTTCCCTCTCCTGCACCACTGGAAATTATTGAGCACGACACCATCGCTCACCTGGTGCGCCAGGGATATCTGGTTATTGCCTGCGGCGGCGGCGGTATTCCGGTGGTGCGAGACGGGCAACAACTGAAAGGTGTGGAAGCCGTGATCGATAAAGATCTGGCCTCCGCGCTGCTCGCCAGTCAGTTAGGCGCAGATCTGCTGGTGATCCCCACCGGTGTAGAAAAAGTAGCGATTAACTTTGGTACACCACAACAACAGTGGCTCGACGCTATCAGCGTTGCCGAAGCGCAAACGCTGTTGCGGGAAGGTCAGTTTGGTGTCGGCAGTATGCAACCCAAAGTGGAAGCCATTGTTGATTTCATCAATGCCAGCCAGCAACAAGGCAAACAGGCCAGCGGCCTGATTACTTCACCGCAAACCATAAAAGCAGCCCTGGCGCATCAGAGCGGTACATGGATAACCCTTTAATTCTCTGGAGAACACAATGACTACAACGCTTTTAGCCGTTAACGGAACGCTGATGCGCGGCCTGGAACTCAACCCAAATATGCAAAAAGCGGGCGGTATTTTTGTCCGTGAAGACCGAACTGACGCCCATTACCGGTTGTGGAGTATTAATGATCGCCATCCGGGAATGATTCGCGTGAATGAAGGAGGAACACACGTCGACGTAGAAATTTGGCAATTACCGCTGGCCAGTTTTGCCGCTCTGTTAATGAGCGAACCCGCTGGGCTGGCAATTGGCAAAATCAAACTTGCCGATGGTAGCGAAGTGCTGGGCGTACTGGCAGAAAACTGGCTGACCGAAGGCCAACGGGAAATTACAGAACTGGGTAGCTGGCGCAAATACACCGGGCATTTTCATACTGTGTAACGCGCATTTATAAAGGGAACATACTATGCGTAAAAAAGAAGAGAATCTGAATACGGCATCAGGATTGCGTATTGCCATGATTTTGCTGGGTATTGCCGTCACACCTGTACTGTTGTCATCCTCAAGCCTCGGCAATCAACTTTCCAGCAGCAGTTTAATTAGCGTCGTATTGTTAGGCGGCGTCATTCTGACCTTACTTTCAGCCATCACCATTAGCGTGGGAGAAAAAGCCCGCCTGCCAACGTATGGCATTGTGAAATATTCGTTTGGCGAAAAAGGGGCCATCGCCATTAACATTTTGATGGCGATAAGTCTGTTCGGCTGGATTGCCGTTACCGCCAATATGTTTGGTCATTCGGTACATGACTTACTGGCTCAACATGGACTGGAAGTTCCACTGGCACTGTTAGTGGCGGCTGGCTGTGTCATTTTTGTCGCCTCTACGGCATTTGGCTTTACCGTTCTGGGAAAAATTGCCCAAGTTGCCGTGCCGGTTATCGCGCTGGTGCTGTGTTACATCCTCTATGTGGCAACCCATACCGAAGTGGCAGTACCAGCGGCGATTGTGGAGATGAATACAGGTGTCGCCGTTTCCACCGTTGTTGGCACCATTATTGTGCTGGTTGCCACACTGCCTGATTTCGGTAGTTTTGTGCATAACCGCAAACATGCGCTGATTGCCGCAGGCGTGACGTTTCTGGTTGCCTACCCTCTGCTCTACTGGGCGGGTGCAACGCCGAGCGCCATTAGTGGTCAGGGATCTTTACTGGGTGCGATGGCGGTATTCGGTGCGGTTCTGCCTGCGGCGCTGTTGTTGATTTTCGCCTGCGTCACCGGTAACGCGGGCAATATGTTCCAGGGCACGCTGGTGGTTTCCACACTGCTTACCCGCTTTCCCAAATGGCAGATTACCGTGGCGCTGGGTATCCTTTCCGCCATCGTAGGCAGTATGGATATTATGGCGTGGTTTATTCCGTTTCTGCTGTTCCTGGGTATCGCCACGCCACCCGTTGCCGGAATTTATATCGCTGACTTTTTCCTTTATCGCCGTAATGGCTATCAAGAGTCAGTGTTAGCCCAGGAGTCACAGATTAAAGTGCTGACATTCGCAGCATGGATCATAGGCGCAGCGGTTGGCTTTATGACCGTAAAAGGCTTATTCACCCTGACGACGATCCCTTCGGTAGACTCGATTCTGGTGGCATGTATCGCGTATGCGATTCTCAGTCGGGCAAGTCAACACCGCTAATTCCTGGGTATACTCAGGCAATGATTACGGCTGAATCTGGAGAGATTCAGCCACTTTACCACTGACCAGGGAGCCTTATGTTCATCTCAGACGAAACGCTTCGTGTTATTCATCTGGTCGCCAGACACCAGAGCATTACCACCGCAGCCGAGCAGTTAAATAAAGTCCCTTCCGCCATCAGTTACACTATCAAGAAAGCGGAAGAGAGCCTGGGCGTTGAACTGTTCATTCGTAAGGGACGCTATATTGAATTATCGCCAGCGGGAAGTTACTTCATCGAACATAGCAAAACTATTCTTGGCGACCTGGAAGCATTAAAGCGCAACACAGTGCTGATTCACGATGGTATTGAGCGTGAACTGACAATTGCGGTAAACAATATTATTCCTGGTGATTTGCTGGTGGCATTTATTCGAGATTTTGAACGGCAATTCACATCAACAACACTGACGGTAGATCTTGAGGTATACAACGGCTGCTGGGATGCGCTGTACAGTAAGCGTGCTGATCTGGTCTACGGTGCTCCTCATGCAGTACCAAGCAGTGAAGGCATCATTAGCGAACCGGTCGGACAAATGGAATGGGATTTTGTCGTCAGCCCACTCCACCCACTGGCAGCGAAGCGGCATCCATTAGAAAACAGTGAATTGCGTCACTATCCAGCGGTTTGTATCCGCGATACCTCCGTTAACTTCCCCCCGATGCAAGCCTGGTTGTTGGAAGGACAAAAACCCATTTTTGTTCCTGACTTCGCTACGGCAATCGCCTTAATAGAACAAAACGTCGGTATTGGTTATATTCCACATCATCTGGCATTGCCGTTATTGAACAGCGGTAAATTGCTTAAAAAGCCAATGCGCGAACATAAACACGCCACCAAGTTATTTCTTGCCGCTCGTTCCGATGGTATGGGCAAAGCCTGTCAGTGGTGCATAGAATATTTAAGAAACCCACAATTAATGACACAATTTGTATTTAATTGACAATACAATGATAAAAATATAAGTCTTGCTTTAATTAGAGCACCCGTTTAAATTATTTTTGTGCAGTTGACGTAATTCATGAAAATTAACCGGTCTGTTAATCATTACGTTCACTGCACACCTTCATTTTTTTCACACCTATCCACGCCTGAAAACTATGTTATAATCAGCACTTTCTGTCAGAATGAAATTTACTAATTATGAATAACATAACCGTAAAAAGTCTGATTCAAAGCAATTACCCTACACTGCATCAGGCGGAAAAAAAGGTCGCTGACTATATTCTTAGCCACGCACATGAAGTCGTGAACTATAGTGTCACTGAACTATCAGAAAAAAGCCATGCCAGTGAAGCGACTATCGTACGCACCTGTAAGAAATTAGGTTATCAGGGTTATTACCATTTAAAAATTGCATTAGCAAAAGAAGTCATTAATCCTGACAATAGCTATCCTGAAAATACCGACTTCAGCGATATAACATCTTTGGCAACCTTCTTATTAAAAAAACAGGCCGAAGATTTAATACAATCAACGCAATTTTTTAATGCCGAAGTGCTTGAGTCCATTCTCAAACTACTTGCTAATTGCGATACTATTTTCTTTTTTGCTGCTGGAAATTCAAACCCTCTGGCCGTTTATGGTGCTTATAAATTCAGCCAACTCGGATTAAAAACCGTTGTTCACGTCAGCCCGGAAATGCAAATTAATGCGGCATATTCTATGGGGAAACGCGACCTGGCGATTGGTATTTCTAACTCTGGCAGCACCAACTTAATGGTCGATATCTTTAAAGTGGTGAAAGAGCGCGGTGCCAAATCCGTTTGTATCACTAACTATATTAAATCTCCGTTATCAAAACTCTCCACCCATCAACTCAATACCGCGGTCAGCGATAAAATCTTCTTTGAAGCCTTCGACTCCACTCGCGTTCCGGCAATGGGCGTTATTGATATGCTGGTGCTGTTGTTTATGTATAAAAACAAGGCGCATTACGAGAAATACCGCACCCGTGAAGAGTTTCTTGGCTCCCGTTTCAAGGGGTAAAAGGTCATCCTTTCACCCCTTGTGCAGGTTTAGCTGTTCAGTAGCTCACGCGCCTGCGCCAGGACATTTTCCGGCGTAAAACCAAAGTGTTTGAACAACACATTCGCCGGAGCAGACTCACCAAAGCTCGTCATGCCGATCACTTTACCGTTCAGGCCCACGTAGCGTTCCCAGAATCCGGCGATGCTGGCTTCTACCGCCAGACGTTTGCGTACAGCTTTTGGCAATACCGACTCTTTGTACGCCGCATCCTGATTATCGAAACGCTCGGTACACGGCAGGGAAACCACGCGAACTTTACGCCCTTCTTCCGTTAACGCTTTTGCGGCGCTGACCACTAACTCAATCTCTGAACCCGCAGAAATGAGGATCATCTCAGGCTGACCGTCACAATCACTCAGTACATAACCACCACGCGCAATCTCTGCCAACTGTGCAGCGGTGCGCGGCTGTTGCGCCAGAGGTTGGCGCGTTAATACCAACGACGTTGGGCCATCTTTGCGCTCAATCGCCTGTTGCCAGGCCACCGCCACTTCCACCTGATCGCAACCGCGCCAGGTTTCCATATTCGGCGTCAGACGCAGCGACGCCAGTTGCTCAACGGGCTGATGTGTCGGGCCGTCTTCGCCCAGGCCGATGGTATCGTGGGTATAAACAAACACCGAGCGGATCTTCATCAGCGCCGCCATACGCAGTGCATTACGCGCATATTCCATAAACATCAGGAAAGTACCGCCGTAAGGGATAAACCCACCATGCAGCGCAAGACCGTTCATGATGGCCGACATACCAAATTCACGCACGCCATAGGAGATGTAATTCCCCGCCGGATTTTCTCCGGTGAAATCAACCGATTTCTGATGGCGAGTCAGGTTAGAGGGCGACAAGTCCGCCGAGCCGCCCATCAGTTCCGGCAGCATATCTGCGAAGTGATTGAGGCATTTCTGGCTAACCTGACGGGTTGCCAGCGCCGCCGGATGGGATTGCAGATCGTGCACATATTTCTGCATATTCTCGACCCAGCCAGCAGGCAAATCACCCTTCATGCGACGAGTAAACTCCGCCGCCAGTTCCGGCCACTGCTTCGCGTAGTCGGCAAACAGTGCATCCCATTCCTGTTGAACCTGCGCGCCTTTCTCGGTCGCATCCCATGCGGCATAAATTTCACCAGGAATTTCGAAAGGGGCATACGGCCATTGCAGACGTTCACGCACCAGCGCCACTTCATCTGCACCCAGCGCCGAGCCGTGGCAATCGTGGCTGTTGGCTTTATTTGGCGAACCAAAACCGATAATCGTTTTGCAGCACAGCAGACTGGGCTTATCCGTGACGCTTTTCGCTTCACGCACCGCAGCATCTACCTCTTCTGGATCGTGACCATCAACGCCTTCAATGACATGCCAGCCGTAGGCACGAAAACGGGCAGCCGTATCTTCAGCAAACCAGCCTTCTACGTGACCATCGATCGAAATACCGTTATCGTCCCAGATAGCAATCAGATTGCCGAGCTTCAGCGTTCCTGCAAGACCACAGGCCTCGTGGGAGATCCCTTCCATCAGGCAGCCATCACCCAAAAATAGCCATGTGTGATGATCAACAATATTAAAGCCCGGTTTGTTAAATTCTGCCGCCAGCGCCTTCTCCGCAATCGCCATCCCCACCGCATTAGCTACGCCCTGCCCCAACGGGCCGGTGGTGGTTTCAACACCCGGCGTATAACCATATTCTGGATGACCTGGCGTGCGGGAGTGGAGCTGACGAAAGTCGCGAATATCATCCATCGACAGGTCGTAGCCTGTAAGATGCAGCAAAGCGTAAATCAACATGGAACCGTGCCCGTTCGACTGAACATAGCGGTCGCGGTTAAACCACTGCGGATTTTTTGGGTTATGACGCAGGTGACGACGCCAGACCACTTCGGCAATATCCGCCATCCCCATCGGCGCGCCCGGATGACCGGAGTTCGCTTTCTGGATCGCATCAACACTTAACATCCGGATGGCGTTAGCCAGTAATTGTGAATTCATACTTCAGCTCTCTCTGTCTGGCGGGCTGAAACCAGCCCGCTAATCTCGAATTAGTTAGCACAGGCCACTGTCATTTCTGTCGGGCGCGGTCTGCTCATTACGGTTTTGATTTCGTCGCGCAGGATTTGCGATTTGCCGCCAAATATCACCTGTACACCGCCATCACCCAGTTTCACTAAACCCGCAGCCCCCAACTCCTTCAGCCGTTTTTCATTCACTTTCTTATCGTCTACCAGCGCCAGCCGCAGGCGTGTTGCGCAGGCATCCACATCTTCGATATTGTCGAAACCACCTACTGCTTCGATGATTTGGTATGGACGTTCTTCGCGCGTTAATGTGGTTGCAACGGCAATCTCTTCATCCTCACGCCCCGGTGTTTTCAGATTCAACTTGCGGATCAGTACCCGAAATACGGTGTAGTAAATCGCTGCATAGCCCGCGCCTGCCAGGAACACCAGATACCACGGCGTGCGGTTTGGCATAACGCCATTCAGTACGAAATCAATAAGACCGCCAGCAAAAGGATGACCAATGTGCACATTCAGGATGTTCATCAGCACAAATGAAGTGGCATATAAGAAGATGTGAATGATGTAGAGAACCGGAGCTGCAAACAAAAATGCATATTCCAGCGGCTCCGTAATCCCGGTAACAAATGTGGTCAGCGCACCGGAGAGTAAAAGGCCTTTAATCAGCGCCTTACGTTCCGGTTTTGCTTCCTGATACATCGCCAACGCGGCGGCAGGTAACGCAAACATCATGATCGGGAAACGACCTGTCATAAACAACCCCGCCGTCAACGGAACACCGTCGCGCAATTGGGCAAAGAACACCGGAATATCGCCCGTCACCAGTTGCCCGGATTTGGTCATGTAGTCGCCAAAGTTGTAATAAAACGGCACGTTCCAGATATGATGCAGGCCAAAAGGAATCAGCGAACGTTCGCCAACGGCGTAAATAAAGGCCGCGAAGTTCGCGTTATGCCCACTGGTCACCAGCGTTGAAAGCGACGCCAGACCTTTTTGTACCGGTATCCACAGCCACGGCAATAAATAGCCGACAATAATTGCCGCCACCGCCGTAATAATCGGTACAAAGCGTTTTCCACCGAAGAAACCAAGAAACTGAGGCAATTCAATATTGTGGAAGCGGGTATAGAGCAGATAAACAAAGATGGCGACAATCAAACCGCCAAACACTCCCGTTTGTAACGTCGGTACCCCGAGGATCATCGCATAGTCACCGTTACTGGCTGCAACGGACTCCGCGGTAATGCCAAGTTGCGTTCCCATCGTGGCATTCATGATCATGTAACTGATAATCGCTGAAAGTGATGAAGAACCATCACCTGTCAGGCCAATCACAATACCGACACAAAACAGCAAAGGAAGGTTGGCGAAAATCAGGCCGCCGCAATTCGCCAGCAGCTCAATGTTAAATGAAATCCCGATGGCTAAAATCAAACCCGCCGCCGGAAGAATGGCGATTGGTAACATCAGAGCAGAAGAAAATTTCTGCAACTTCTTGAAGTTAAACAAGGATGTTATTTTTTTGCTCATTTTTATTCTCCTGTAGGGTATCGAGCAAATAACGGCGACGACTATTCCAGATTGGCGTGGCGCTTAAACAGTTCACTTTCCGGCGCACCGCTTTCAGCAGCCATCTTCATCACTAATGCATCGGCAATCACCAGCAAAGCTTGCTCATACAACGACGCCATCGGCTGTGCCGAGCGGAAAACAGAATCTTTTTGATTTTTGGAAGGGGCATTGATTTGCACGATGACGTCGACAAACTCGGTGATAGTGGCGTGTCGATTCGTGGTTAACACCGCCACAGCGCCGCCAAACTGACGTGCTTTTTTCGCCAGTGCCACCAGTTGTGCTGTCTCACCGGAAGCGGAAGAAACGATAAACAGATCGCCAGGCCCAAAGTTCGGCGTAATGGTTTCCGTCAGGAAGTAAACCTCTTTGCCCATATGCATCAGGCGCATGGTGAAGGCTTTCATGGAAAAGCCGGCACGCCCCAGGCCATAGCAGAAAACGCGCTGGCTTTGCTGAATAGCGTCGATCAATTTGGTGCAGTCATCCTCACGGATAGAGTCCTTAACGAAGGTTAATTCATTGATGATCTCAGTGATGTACAGCTTTGCGTCCATTTCACACCTCATGAAATAATTTTTCTAAAACACAAAATCTCATGAAATTTTATTTCATTCCAATGCATCAGTATGAAATGTGAAGCTAGTCACAAGAAAGAGAGTAGATTGTATATAACTATTTGAATTTAAGAATTATTTCTCTTTTTAAGAAAGATAAGCTTGAGGGGAAGGTGAAATCAGCCATAAAATTTTGCGGCTGTAACTGCCCTGTAAAAATCACAAACTGAACTCGTCTCTGGCTATACACCGAACAACTGATAACTCTTCATTGTTATAGATTATATTCATAACAAATATTAATCACTGCAAAATATTCATGTTTATTATTAATGATTACAGATTTTCCTCATGAAAACTGGTCTAAAGTGAAACATTTTATTTCCCATATTTAAATCCATTAACTTGAGGAGTAAATAATTATAAACAAATAGCAATATTGTTTATTTTTAAAACATCAAGCAATAAAGAGAGTTCATCAAAGATGAGTGATGAAATTTACCTGACCATAACCGGAGAACAACAAGGATGTATTTCCTCTCGTTGCGGAACGAGCGCATCAATAGGTAATCGCTGGCAGATTGGCCATGAAGATGAAATCTTCGCGTTCTCGCTATCTAATAGTATTACGAATACAGGCAAAGGGTCACAATTACATGGCCTTAGTTTCTGTAAGTTGATTGACAAAAGCTCCCCGTTACTTATTAACGCTATTAACAATAACGAGCAGTTGTTCATGGAGTTTGACTTCTATCGGATCAATAGATTTGGTCGATAGGAGAAATATTACAACATTCAACTCCGCGGCGCGCTCTTATCAGCAATCAATCACCTGTTTACTGAGAACAATCTGGATACAGAAACCATCACTGTCAGTTATGAATATATACTCTCCAGGCATCTGATTGCTAATACTGAATTTAGTCATTTGGCATTTCCCGATAACTACAACCGTCTGTTTATACCACGGCAAAAAACTAAAGATAATAATGGCCTCAAAACACTCAATAGTAAAGCGGTTGGCAGACTGCTTGCTGCTGGCGGCATATACAATGGGAATATCGAAGGATTCAGGGAAACAGCAAACAAGTTGGGAGGAGATGCACCTGCTGGTTACGATCAAGTTATGGATAACAAAGGGTTACTCATCGCTGGTGCTTCAATAGTTGCTGGAGTTGTTCTGGGAAGAATGAGATTCCCTGATTTGGAATCATTTGAGCATTTCGGAGCCAGAGGAGCAGTATCAGGAAGACCATTTAATCCCGACCTTGCCGGTGGTCCAATAGAAAACCTGACGATAGATGGCGTAACAATCAATAGGGAAGGTATCGCTATTGTTGAAAAGCATATCTCCAGATTTGATCATGATCCAGCTAATGATGTAATGATTTCAAGGCTAAAAAAAATAGCAAATAAAGAATTGCTTCCTGAAAAATACGATCTGAACTACTATACTCATGAATGCCGCGAGTATCAGCGTTATTGTAATTTAGGATGGGAAACAGGTGAACCGAATGGTTTAGATGGATATGAATTATGGAATAATGCACATACTGCAACTCTAGAAGACTTTAAAATTAAAGATACTGACTTATTTCATCCGGATGCAAAAAAATGACGATTACGATAGTTGAATTTAACGTGCTGAAAGTTATGGCTGAGAAAGATATTGACTGGAGCTGGATGGTGCTGGATCGTACTTTAGCTATACGAAATATTCCAGGATTTGGCAACGTAGCGAATATCGTAACAAAGCTGGTTAATCATGGGTTGGTTGATATCGTAAATGGTGAGGGCAACTCTAAACCACGCTACAGAGTTTCTCAATATGGATTGAATCTTATCAAAGAACAACAAGACAACCTCTTCTGATCCAGCCATTACAGGAGCATGATTTACATTGTGATCTTTCAATAAGATACTCATCAATTTTGGTACAGAATATCGTGATCACTAAAAATGAACTTAACGTGCTGAACGTTATGACTGAGAAAGATATAAACTGGAACTGGATGAATCTCGATCGCACACTATCCATAAGGCAAATACCAGGATTCGGTAATGTTGTTAATATTGTTAACAAATTAGCTAACGAAGGTTTGGTTATTATTGAGGATAGCGGGCATAAGTCTATGCCTCACTACCACGTTAGTGAAAAGGGATACAATCTCGTGCAACGTGAGAATAAATAACGTAGCGTTGATTACTGAACGGAATCACTCAAAACTGTGTTTTGCGAAAAAAACGATTCGGTTATTTCTACTCCTGAAGATCTGCTTCAATCTGGCACTCATGCAAAATGGCTTCCAGTACTGGAAGCCATTATCGTACTGCAATTTACAATGACTCGTTAATACTCATCATCCCCGACGCAAATTCTGCGCCGCCTGCACCATGTTCGCCAGTGCCGCGCGGGTTTCTGGCCAGCCGCGCGTTTTCAGGCCACAGTCCGGGTTGACCCACAGACGCTCTGCCGGAATGCGTTTTGCCGCTTTCTTCAGCAAGGCTTCAATCCATTCCACGCTCGGTACGTTTGGCGAGTGAATGTCATAGACGCCAGGACCGATTTCATTTGGATAATCAAACTCTTCAAACGACTCCAGCAACTCCATGTCGGAACGCGAGGTTTCGATGGTGATGACGTCTGCGTCCAGCGCCGCAATCGAATCCATGATGTCGTTGAACTCGCAGTAACACATGTGAGTGTGGATTTGTGTGTCAT
Source organism: Escherichia sp. E.sYA108 (assembly GCF_011754335.1). NCBI lineage: Bacteria > Pseudomonadati > Pseudomonadota > Gammaproteobacteria > Enterobacterales > Enterobacteriaceae > Escherichia > Escherichia sp. E.sYA108. Next base: position 4,998,233 of record NZ_JAAQVZ010000001.1, read on the forward strand.
CTTTCGCCACGGCGGCGTTGATACGGAAAGCCTCCACGCCCCACTGGAGATAGGCATCCCAGTCGCTGCGACGCAGTGGTAAACCTTCGCGCAATGCCGGTTCGTCAATCTGAATGATGCCAATTCCAGCGGCTTCCAGGTCCGCGACTTCATCACGCAGCGCCAGCGCAATTTGTTTGGCGATGGTTTCACGGCTGACATCTTCACGCGGGAACGACCAGCAGAGAATAGTCACCGGGCCGGTCAACATCCCTTTCACCGGTTTATCAGTCAGGGATTGCGCATATTTTGCCCACTCCACGGTAATCGGTGCCGGGCGGCTAACGTCACCAATAACAATCGGTGGCTTCACGCAGCGGGAACCGTAGCTCTGTACCCAACCGTTTTGCGTAAAGACAAAGCCATCCAGATGCTCGCCAAAGTATTCCACCATGTCATTACGCTCGGCCTCGCCATGTACCAGCACATCCAGTCCCAAACGTTCCTGCTCAACAATGGCCTGCTTGATATGTTCCGCAATGCCCGTGCGGTAGTTATTGGCGTCGAGATTACCCTTTTTAAAATCCAGACGCAGGGTACGAATCTCCGTGGTTTGCGGGAAGGAACCAATCGTGGTGGTCGGCCACGCGGGCAGTTTAAAACGCGCACGCTGAGCTTCAGCACGCACTTCATAGACATTCGCACGCTGACTGTCCTGGGCGGTGATCGCCGCCAGACGCTTTTCTACTGCCGGATTATGTACACGAGTAGAGTGACGACGCGCCTGAATCGGAGCGCTCCACTCTGCCAGAGCTGCCGTATCACCACTGTTCAACGCATCGCGCAGCAATGCCAGTTCATGACATTTTTGCAGGGCGAAGGCAAACCAGCTTTTCACTTCTGCATCAAGACGCGTTTCCACGCTCAAGTCGATGGGGCTGTGCAGCAACGAGCAGGAAGATGCCACCCACAAATCGCGTTTGCCGACAATGTCCTTAATTTGCGCATATTTCTCGGTAAGATCGGCGCGCCAGACGTTACGACCATTGATAAGACCCGCAGACAGCAGCCAGTCAGAAGGCAGACGCTTGTGCAGTTCAGCAACGTCATCTTTACCATGTACGAGATCGACATGCAGACCCTGAACAGGCAGCGCAGTAATCGTGTCGAGGTTTGGCGTTACGCCTTCAAAATAGGTGGTCAGCAGCAGTTTCACCTGTCCCTGGAGCGCGTCGTAAGCGGGTTTGTATGCGTCCAGCCACGCCTGCGGCAGTTCCAGTACCAACGCGGGTTCATCAATCTGTACCCACTCGATGCCGCGTTTCGCCAGTTCTGCCAGCACTTGCTGATAAACCGGCAGAATGTCGTTCAGCAGGCTCAGGCGATCAAACTGTTCACCTTTCACTTTACCCAGCCACAGGTAGGTAATCGGCCCCAGCAGCACAGGTTTCACCTTGTGGCCCAGCGCCAGCGCCTCGTCCACTTCCTCCAGCAGCTGCGTCCAGGTCAGTTTGAACTGTTGGCCTTTAACGAACTCCGGCACCATGTAGTGATAGTTGGTGTTAAACCATTTGGTCATTTCCGCTGCCGCCGCAGGTTCGCCAGTCGGTGCACGTCCACGACCAATACGGAACAGGGTGTCGATATCTACCGAACCATCTTTGTTCTGATGACGTGGCGGAACATTACCCAGCAGCAGACTGGTGGTCAGTACATGATCGTACCAGGCAAAATCGCCCACCGGCAGCAGGTCGATACCCGCTTGCTTTTGTTGATCCCAGTGACGAGCACGCAATTCACGCCCTACCGCCAGCAGTTCTTCACGCGTGGAGTTCCCCGCCCAATAACTCTCTTGCGCTTTTTTCAGCTCGCGACGCAGGCCAACGCGAGGGAAACCGAGGGTGTGATTAAGAATTGTCATTATATGCCCCTTATGGAATTTTTAGTATTTAGCCGTCCAGATGTTTACACATCCATAATTGGCGGTTACTGTATATTCCTCAAGCGCAAATTATTCATGCCGAAGTGAAGGACTTTCATGATCGAAGTAAAACACCTGAAAACGCTACAAGCGTTGCGGAACTGCGGCTCACTCGCAGCCGCTGCGGCGACGTTGCATCAAACGCAATCCGCCCTGTCTCACCAGTTTAGCGATCTGGAACAACGCCTTGGCTTCCGGCTATTTGTGCGTAAAAGCCAGCCGCTTCGCTTTACACCGCAGGGAGAAATCCTGTTGCAACTGGCAAATCAGGTGCTGCCGCAAATTAGCCAGGCACTGCAAGCCTGCAATGAACCGCAGCAGACGCGCCTGCGCATTGCCATAGAGTGCCATAGCTGTATTCAGTGGCTGACGCCCGCATTAGAAAGTTTCCATAAGAACTGGCCGCAGGTGGAGATGGATTTTAAATCGGGCGTAACGTTTGATCCGCAGCCTGCGTTGCAACAGGGCGAGCTGGATCTGGTGATGACGTCCGATATTCTGCCGCGCAGTGGCCTGCATTATTCGCCGATGTTCGACTATGAAGTGCGTCTGGTGTTAGCACCTGACCATCCACTGGCGGCAAAAACGCGTATTACACCGGAAGATCTCGCCAGCGAAACGCTGTTGATTTATCCGGTGCAGCGTAGCCGACTGGATGTCTGGAGGCATTTTCTTCAGCCAGCAGGCGTCAGCCCGTCACTGAAAAGCGTCGATAACACCTTATTGTTGATTCAGATGGTTGCCGCACGGATGGGTATTGCCGCACTACCGCATTGGGTGGTGGAGAGTTTTGAACGCCAGGGTCTGGTGGTCACCAAAACCCTGGGCGAAGGCTTGTGGAGCCGACTGTACGCCGCCGTGCGCGATGGCGAGCAGCGTCAGCCGATTACAGAAGCGTTTATTCGTTCAGCGCGCAATCACGCCTGCGATCATCTGCCGTTTGTGAAGAGCGCGGAGCGACCCACTTACGATGCACCCACAGTGAGGCCAGGATCACCAGCGCGCCTGTAATAAACGTTGGCCAGTGCGGCTGTTGGTGCCAGATAGCCAGGTTTACCAGCAGCCCTGCCGGAACGTGCATATTATTCATAATGCCCAGCGTTCCGGCGTCCACCTGCGTCGCGCCGTAGTTCCACATAAAGTAGCCAATCCCGGAAGCCACCACGCCAAGAAACACCAGAATGCCCCATTGCAACGTGGTTTGCGGCATTTTCTGCGCATTTCCCAGCAAGAACCATGCAATCACTGCCACCAGGAACGCGCCAAGATAGAACCACGCAAAGGCGTTATGCTGCGGCATCGGGCGAGTTTCCATCAGACGTTTGTAACCCACCATGCCGATGGCAAAAGTGATATTGGAGAGTTGCACCAGCAATAAGCCAGTCCAGAAATGGTCGGTGACCTGATCATAGCGAATAATCCCGGCACCAATCACCGCCAACAAGGCGCTAAAAGCATAGCCCCAGCGCAGACGGCGCTTACTCATGATGTCATAAATCAGCGTGATGTAGAGCGGCGTCAGTACGGTGAACAGCAACAGTTCGGAGACCGTCAGGTAGAGATAGGCGCGGAAACTCAGCATATACATCACACCGAGCTGCATCGCGCCCACCAGCATATACAGGCCAACCGTTTTCAGGCTATTGCCACGGGTGCGCAGAAACGGCAGAAAAACGAGTGCCGCCAGACCAACGCGCACCAGCACCGCAAAATAGCTATCGACGTGCCCCGCAAGGTACTCGCCATAAAAGCTAAAGGAGAAGGCCCACAGAATCGTGGTGATGATAAGTAGCGCCACAATGGAAAACTCTTTGATTAACGAGTATCCATTGTAGCGAAGTATCAGGTTGACAACTGACCAAATAAAGAACAATTACGATAAATAGAGCTTACGCAGATAATGCGGCACTGCGTCTTCGGCGTTAGTACCAATCACTTCCAGCTCTGGATGCAGATCTTTCAGCCGTTGATGCGCGCTGCCCATAATGCAGCCTTTCCCCGCCATCGACAGCATTTCGGCATCGTTCATTCCATCGCCAAAGGCAATACAATCTTGCAGGCTGTAGCCCAGTTTCTTCGCCACCGCTTCCAGCGCATGGCCTTTTGAAACGCCGCCCGCCATCACTTCCAGGCAGGTTAAGGTAGAGAAACTGACATTGACGCGATCGCCCCAGCGAGCGTTAATCGCCTGCTCCAGTGGCAGAAGTTTTTCATGGGAATCGCAGGTGAAGAACACTTTGCTGACGCCTTCCGGCTCCAGCAATCCCGGCTCATACAGCGCATAATTGAACACCGCTTCTTTGAAAAAGCGCATCTCTTCCGGGCGATGGCGATTCATAAACCATTCATCATCGCGATAAACGTTAGTAATGATCTCCGGGTTGTCGTTGACCACGCCAAACAGGTCACTGGCAATGTCGCGATCCAGGTTATGAGCAAAAATCAGGTTGCCATCCAGATCGTGAACGCGCGCGCCATTGGAGGTAATCATGTAAGACTTAATCTCCAGATTATCGCGAATTTGCCCCACATCAACGTGGTGACGACCGGTCGCAAACACAAAGTTGATGCCGCGCGCGGTGAGCAGCTTCAGAGTTTCTTTGGCGTAAGGGGATAACGTATGGTCGGGAGAAAGTAACGTGCCATCTAAATCAGACGCAACAACCTGGTACATAAGAAATTTAAACCTCTGTAGAGCGGTTTCCGCTGGGTGAGTTATGCCTGTTGAAAAAATCAACGATAGCGTGGAGCGCGACTGAGCGCATTGCGTCCTTTTCAAAAAGGATCTCATGGTACGCACCTTTAATTACCAACGGCCGTCCTCCTTCGACAGGATGGCCCGCAGCGGTGCGTAGTTCACAAAAACGGTCGTGCATGCGGTTATCCACCACGCGTTCCTCTTCAGCTTGTAAGAGAAGCGTTGGCGTGGCGTCATCACCCGCACCGGCTAACACCTGTTCGCCAGCCAGAATACTTTCGCGTACCCAATGGTAGGTCGGCCCACCGACGCGAATCGTTGGGTCATCAGCATAGAAACGTAAGTTACGTCGATATCGCTGTCTGCTGTGGGTCAGTACGTTGATAGCAAACGGCAACGCGCGCCAGCGCCCGGTGCCTATCGCATAGCCATCACGGAAACGTGGATGCGCTTCGGCCCAGTTAAGGATCTGCCGTGCCATAAATGACGGCATACGAATCACAATCCCAAACATTGGCGCAGTTAGCGCAATGGCGTCACATACACCTGGATGGCGTTGCAGAAATAATGTGGAGATCGCACCGCCCATCGAATGTGCCAGTATATAGCGTTTACGCCACGGACCGGGCTGAACCTCCTGTTGCCAGAATGCCGCCAGATCATCAACATAATCATTAAAGCGATTAACATGCCCGAGATGTGGATCGGCTAACAGGCGACCGGAACGTCCCTGCCCGCGATGGTCGATGATTAAAACATCAAACCCCAAATGGAACAGGTCGTAGGCCAGTTCCGCATATTTTACGTAGCTCTCAATACGCCCCGGACAGATGACTACCACCCGGTCATGGTGCTGTGCGCGAAAACGGACAAAGCGAACCGGAATGTCATCCACACCAGTAAACTCTGCTTCATCACGCTGACGCCAGAAATCAGTCAGCGGTCCCATGGTAAAAGCAGCAAACGCGTTTTCTCTTGTTTCCCAGTCTTTTTGCTGCTGAAACATCGGGTAATCTGCCTCTTAAACCACGTAAAATCGTTTTTTTAAGCGTGCCTGACACAACGCTGCGACAGTAGCGTATTGTGGCACAAAAATAGACACACCGGGAGTTCATCATGACCTTAGAATGGTGGTTTGCCTACCTGCTGACATCGATCATTTTAAGCCTGTCGCCAGGCTCTGGCGCAATCAACACCATGACCACCTCGCTCAACCACGGTTATCGCGGCGCGGTGGCGTCTATTGCTGGGCTTCAGACCGGACTGGCGATTCATATTGTGCTGGTTGGCGTGGGGTTGGGGACGCTATTTTCCCGCTCAGTGATTGCGTTTGAAGTGTTGAAGTGGGCAGGCGCAGCTTACTTGATTTGGCTGGGAATACAGCAATGGCGCGCCGCTGGCGCAATTGATCTTAAATCGCTGGCCTCCACTCAATCGCGTCGACATTTGTTCCAGCGCGCAGTTTTTGTGAATCTCACCAATCCCAAAAGTATTGTGTTTCTGGCGGCGCTATTTCCGCAATTCATCATGCCGCAGCAGCCACAACTGATGCAGTATATCGTGCTCGGCGTCACCACTATTGTGGTCGATATTATTGTGATGATCGGTTACGCCACCCTTGCTCAACGGATTGCTCTATGGATTAAAGGACCAAAGCAGATGAAGGCGCTGAATAAGATTTTCGGCTCGTTATTTATGCTGGTGGGAGCGCTGTTAGCATCGGCGAGGCATGCGTGAAAATAATGTCGGATGCGGCGTAAACGCCTTATCCGACTTACTCTGATGACGCGTCTGGCATTAACGCGAAATAATCAAATGAATGCCAAATCCGGCAAATAACGCCCCGGCAAAACCATCAATCCACTTCGCCAGACGTTGATAACCACGGCGCATTTGCGGCAGAGCAAACAGGCTGGCAACGACGGTAAACCACGCCAGTGTTTCGACAATAATCAACGCGAAAATGCCCCAGCGTTCGGTGGTGCCGACATTATCACCGACAAACAGCGAGAACACCGAACCAAAGTAGATAATCGCTTTAGGGTTCGCGAGATTGGTCAGTAAGCCCTTAAGAAAACTGCGCCCGCTTTTCGCCAGTTCGACTTGTGGCGCAGGGGCAGAAACAACCTCTTTTTTCAGTGCACCACGTAGCATCTGGTAACCCATCCAGCAGAGATACAGGCCACCGCCCACCATAATCAGCGTATGCAGCCAGGCCATTTTTTCGATAATCAAATGTAGGCCAAGCAACGCAATCCCAGCCCAAACCATTACGCCGCAGGTAATGCCCAGCACGCCCATCATCGCTTCTTTACGGGAACGACTAACAGCGGTCTGAGAGACAAAAAAGAAATCGGGACCGGGGCTCATAAGCGCCACAATGTGCACCATGGCGACGGTGAGGAATAACATCAACATACATTAGACTCGCGGGGGAAACGTTTACGGAGTCTTCATCCTGGCACTTTTTTATGCTGCTGACTACTCTTCGTCGTCACCATCGACATGCGCACGAATCAGCGCCATAAACGGTTTGCCAAAGCGTTCCAGCTTGCGCATACCAACGCCGTTAACGCTGAGCATTTCGCTGGCGGTGATCGGCATCTGCTCCGCCATCTCAATCAAGGTTGCGTCGTTAAACACCACGTACGGCGGGACATTGCTTTCATCGGCAATCGATTTACGCAGTTTGCGTAATTTGGCGAACAGTTTGCGATCATAGTTGCCGCCGAACGATTTCTGCATCGCTTTCGGTTTGAGCGCCACGATACGCGGCACGGCAAGTTGCAAAGAGGATTCGCCGCGCAGCACCGGACGCGCAGCCTCTGTCAGTTGTAGGGCAGAATGCTGGGCAATATTTTGCGTCACCAGGCCGAGGTGAATCAGCTGGCGGATCACGCTCACCCAATGTTCATGGCTTTTATCACGGCCCATGCCATAGACTTTCAGTTTGTCATGACCATAGTCGCGGATACGCTGGTTATTAGCACCGCGAATCACTTCCACCACATAACCCATCCCAAACCGCTGATTCACACGACCAATGGTGGAAAGGGCAATCTGAGCATCGGTTGAACCGTCGTACTGTTTCGGCGGATCGAGGCAGATATCGCAGTTCCCGCACGGCTCCTGACGCCCTTCGCCAAAATAGTTCAGCAATACCAAACGACGACAAGTTTGCGCTTCGGCAAACGCGCCCATCGCATTGAGTTTATGACGTTCGATATCCTGCAACTGCCCCTGCGGCTTCTCTTCCAGACAACGGCGCAGCCACGCCATATCAGCCGGATCGTAAAACAGCATCGCTTCCGCGGGCAGGCCATCACGCCCGGCGCGTCCAGTTTCCTGATAATAGGATTCGATATTGCGCGGAATATCAAAATGCACCACGAAGCGAACGTTAGGCTTGTTGATGCCCATGCCGAACGCCACCGTCGCCACCACAATTTGCAGGTCATCGCGCTGGAATTTTTCCTGCACATCAGCGCGAACATTATTTTCCAGCCCGGCATGATAGGCCGCCGCGCTAATTCCCTTGCTTTGCAGGCGTGCAGCGGTGTCTTCTACTTTTGCGCGGCTGTTGCAGTAGATAATTCCCGACTTACCGCGTTGTTCCTGTACGTAGCGCATCAACTGATCGAGCGGTTTGAATTTCTCCATCAGCATGTAGCGAATATTCGGACGGTCAAAACTGCTGATTTGAATTAGCGGATCGTTCAGCCCCAGCAGGCGCACAATATCCTGGCGCGTGGTGTCATCGGCTGTGGCAGTCAGCGCCATAAACGGGAGCGTCGGAAAACGCTGACGCAGCTGACCGAGGGCAGCGTATTCCGGGCGGAAATCGTGACCCCATTGGGAGATACAGTGCGCTTCATCAACGGCTAATAACACCGGATTCCAGTGCGCCAGATGCTCAAGAAAGTTATCCAGCATCAGGCGTTCCGGCGCGATATAAAGCAGGCGGATTTGCCCGGTGCGGCAGCCTGTCATTACTTCAAGCTGCTGCTCGCGGGTTTGCGTCGAGTTAAGGCACGCCGCCGCCACGCCGTTGGCTTGCAGTTGATCTACCTGATCTTTCATCAACGAAATCAGCGGTGAGACAACCACGGTAAGGCCGTTTAGCAATAAGGCAGGGATTTGATAGCAAAGGGATTTTCCGCCACCAGTGGGCATGACGACCAGGCAATCGCGACCGGAAAGTACGGTGTCGATAATCTCTTCCTGGCCGGGGCGAAACTGTTGGTAGCCAAAGGTTTCTTGTAAAACCTGTTTAGCTCCGGACTCCAGATTCAACACTTCCGCCTGCGCCACATTCACCCCGATTGCCTGAAATAAAAACAGGCGCTATTTTCAGCGCCTGCGCGAGAAACTGCAATGCTTTTAGTCTCTGAGAGGGTAATCCTGGATGCTGGATTCCAGATTTGCCAACCATTCATCAAAACAGGTCGTTTAGCATAACTCCCACACCAACGCGGGTCTGGTTGAAGTTATAGTCGATGAGCGATTCGCCGTAACCGCTGTAAACCTGAGTATAAAGGCGCACATGTTTGGTGATCGGGTAGCTTAAGCCTAACTCCGCGCCGCCGTAACCGGTGTTCCAGTTGTACTGCCCTTTCGCGCTCAGTACCGCATCACCGAGGTGATAGCCGATTTTAAGCTGGTAGTAACCCATATATTTGGTGATGTCCGGGTTATCGTCCGTATTCCCCACCACATACCACGGCTTCACCTCTACCAGCCAGTTACCGTTTTCTGCCATCAGGCGGGTATAAAGGCGGTTCCAGCTGCGGGAAGTCGGGTCTGAACGCCCGTTTGAGTCGTGGTTGTAGCCCATTTCCACATCGCGCAGCGTCCAGCCAGCAAAGTTGTAATCCGTGGCAAAACCGAGGAACAATTGCGGTTCGTAGTTAGTTTCACGAAACGGTGATGACTCATCGCTATTAGAAAGCTGCCACCAGGATTTCTGTGTGTAGGAGGCGCCCAGTACAGAGTTTGGCCCCAAAATCCCACGCCACAGCGGAAACGCCAGGCTCAACTGGAACTTTACTTCATCCTTACGCGCGTTTTCCGCCCAGTCGTAACTGGCAATCGCTTCTTTATTCAGATCGCTGGTTTGGGTGTAGATGATGTAGTTGGTGTCATAAGGATAAAGGGTGAACGGATTGTCATGCTCCTGCAGCATATTGGCGATAATACTGCCACGCACCGCTGGCGCGTCATGCACCTCTTTCACCGTTGCCTCTTGTGCATATACTGCCATAGGCAACATAAACACCGGCAACAACCAGCCCTGCAGAGTCCGCATCGCTCGTGTTCTCCGTAACGAATTATTGATAAGGTGAATATTTTCTGCGGGCTATTTTACATACTTAACTCCATAGCCGTTAGTTATCCCTTCCTAAAGTGGAAACCAACAATAAAGAAGCATAAAATCAACATTTCATTAACTAATGAAGTGTAAGGATGTTATGTCTGCCGTACTGACCGCTGAACAAGCCCTCAAATTAGTGGGTGAGATGTTTGTTTATCACATGCCATTTAACCGCGCATTGGGGATGGAACTGGAGCGTTACGAAAAAGAGTTCGCACAGCTGGCCTTTAAAAATCAGCCGATGATGGTGGGCAACTGGGCGCAAAGCATTTTACACGGCGGGGTCATTGCGTCGGCGCTGGATGTCGCCGCAGGTCTGGTGTGCGTGGGAAGTACCTTAACCCGCCACGAAACCATCAGTGAAGATGAACTACGCCAGCGGCTATCGCGGATGGGGACCATTGATCTTCGCGTCGATTATCTGCGCCCAGGCAGAGGCGAGCGTTTTACTGCTACCAGTAGCCTGTTACGTGCAGGCAATAAAGTCGCCGTCGCCCGCGTTGAATTACACAATGAAGAACAGCTTTATATTGCCAGTGCCACCGCCACCTATATGGTAGGTTGAAGACATAAAAGCAGGTAAACTGCTGTTACCAATTAAAAATGAGTATTCCCGATGGATGCAAAACAAACGCGGCAGGGCGTATTACTCGCTCTTGCCGCTTATTTTATTTGGGGTATTGCGCCAGCGTACTTCAAACTGATTTACTACGTGCCCGCCGATGAGATCCTGACGCATCGCGTGATCTGGTCGTTTTTCTTTATGGTGGTGCTGATGAGCATTTGCCGCCAGTGGTCCTATTTAAAAACGCTGATTCAGACGCCACAGAAAATTTTTATGCTGGCAGTCTCTGCCGTGCTGATTGGCGGCAACTGGCTACTGTTTATCTGGGCGGTGAACAATCACCATATGCTGGAAGCGAGCCTTGGTTACTTTATTAACCCGCTGGTGAACATTGTGCTGGGGATGATTTTCCTCGGCGAGCGATTCCGCCGGATGCAATGGCTGGCGGTGATTCTGGCGATATGTGGAGTGCTGGTTCAGTTGTGGACTTTTGGTTCACTGCCGATCATCGCGCTGGGGCTGGCGTTTAGTTTTGCTTTCTACGGCCTGGTGCGCAAGAAGATTGCTGTTGAAGCGCAAACCGGCATGTTAATCGAAACTATGTGGTTGCTGCCCGTGGCGGCGATTTACCTGTTTGCTATTGCCGACAGCTCAACCAGTCATATGGGGCAAAACCCGATGTCGCTGAATTTACTGCTGATCGCCGCCGGTATTGTCACCACCGTGCCACTGTTGTGTTTTACTGCAGCGGCGACACGCCTGCGTCTCTCAACGTTAGGCTTTTTCCAGTACATTGGTCCGACGCTGATGTTCCTGCTGGCTGTGACGTTTTATGGTGAAAAACCGGGTGCCGATAAGATGGTAACTTTCGCCTTTATTTGGGTGGCGCTGGCAATTTTTGTGATGGATGCGATTTATACGCAGCATAGAACGTCCAAATAAAAAATAAATATATTCTGAAAAAATATGCCGACTCTTGCATGAGAGTGGGCATATTGCCATGCTGACAGGAGACTCACATAAGGAAAGGCAGAATTTCCAGACGTCGTTGTATATTTTCATTTGCTTTAATAAATTTCATTTTTGGTAAATTCAGCATTATGTTATTAGCGATGAGCAAGACCAATCATTAACCAAGTTCTCTTCAGAATGTAATGAAAAATGTGAAGTGCATTTCTTTTTTAAAATTTTTTTACCCTATTATTTCTTATCAAATTAACATTGCCCTTAATTATAAGAAAGGAGAATATAAATGAACAACATATTAGGCTCATCAATTAATATGCCCTGTACACTTTTCGAAACTATTACTTTATTCGATGATTTTTCTGCTGATGATATGCAGTATGGGGATATGGAAGAACAAGATTTTCTCTCACTCGGCTTAAGCGACATCTCTGCAAAAGTTGATCCTTACCGCCTCATTAAATACCATTTTCCTGGGCCGAATTCTACTTATGGTGCTTTTAGTGTTCCAACTTCTGGAACAAAAATATCACAAAGTGAATGTATTGATATTTTATTTGCAGAAATGAAAGATCTGGCAAAAATGTTTTCCTTTTTTGGACAATACAAAACACTCATCCAGGATCTGATTGATCATTTTAGATATGGAAATGGCAACAGTTTCCATAGCCAGGAATTGAACTTATCTTTTCATGAACGAATAAACAAATATGATTATAATAGCCCAATACGTGTAATCAAAGAATGTATCGAAAATGATATTTCTTCAACACCTACGATAGGATACCGGCCTCTTCTCCTACAAAAGATTAAGACCGAATTACTTTCATCAAGACTAAATAAATTCAATGATTTTAAAGATAATTTTAATGGCCTGGGAATCAGCATTCATGATATCTCAGCTCAAAAAATATCTCTTTTAAATTTTCAAAAATATCCTATGGGCTGGAGCGCTACCATTCATTTCATAGCACAAGACCACTTTGGTTTGGATGTGACTGATATAAAAAACAAGATTTACAACAAGTATAGATTTTTTCGCATATGGTTCTTTTTACAACGGCATAAAGACTTTGCTTTCAAACCTTTTTTCACCAATTTTAACACTATCGAAAGAATCGAAAATTATCTATGAAAAGAAAACTCCAGAAAATTATATTATATTTATTTCTTCTATGCTGCATCTATAATTTATGGACATTGCGTCCTGTACAGATTTTGTATACATACTCTGATGCTGGCAATTCAGTCTTTCTGGTCGTTGATCATCTGCCATGGACTGATAGCGATAAAATAAATTGGTATCTGAAGCATCAGGATGAAATTAAAAGTCAAAATCCCCTACCAGAAGGTAGTTGGCATACCTGGTATGTTATTGATATCGGTAATGGCTTCACTGACTATAAAAAATATATCGAAGGGCCGTATGAAGATCTCTACTGTTTCCCGACGATTAAGAGCAATGATAATTGCATCGTAAAAAACTATTTAATGGTTATTAATGAATATCCTTACCGTAATACTCATTTTTTTATTGCTGATAACAATGAGTATCAACTAACCCAGGAAAATAAGATAGAGCGAGTGTTCAACCCGCATGACTTTGAAAAAGACAATTTTCAGCAATAAGCCGGATAAAGAACAATCTTTACCCGGCATTTATATTACAACCAGTTCTTCCGCTTAAAGTACAGATACGGTGCCAGGCCCGCGAGGATCATAAAGATAATCGCGCCTGGGTAGCCGAAGCTCCACTTCAGTTCCGGCATAAACTCAAAGTTCATCCCGTAGCTGGAAGCGACCAGCGTCGGTGGCAGGAACACCACGGATACCACCGAGAAGATTTTGATGATGCGGTTCTGCTCGATATTGATAAAGCCCATCGCCGCCTGCATCAGGAAGTTCACCTTCTGGAACAGGGATTCGTTATGCGGCAGCAGGGATTCGATATCTCGCAGGATTTCACGCGCCTGCTCCAGTTGCCCACCCGGTAAGCGTGCTTTACGTACCAGGAAGTTGAGCGCGCGCTGGGTATCCATCAGACACAGGCGAACTTTCCAGCCGATATCTTCCAGTTCCGCCAGCGTGGAGAGCGCCTCGTCGTACTCATCGCCCTGATGCCCTTCCATAATTACCCGGCTCAACTGCTCCAGGTCGCTGTAGATATTTTCAATTTCATCTGCCAACTGTTCGATTTTGGTTTCGAACAGATCCAGCAGCAGCTCGTAGGCGTTACCGTCCACCATTGACTGGCTACGGGCACGCATACGATACAGACGAAAAGCGGGCAGTTCACGCTCACGCAGAGTAAACAGACGACCATCACGGATGGTAAATGCCACAGTGGAGTTACCGGCGTGATCTTCCGCATCTTCAAAGAAGAAGAAGGAGTGAATATGCAGGCCGTCATCGTCTTCAAAGAAACGTGCCGATGCTTCGATGTCTTCCAGTTCCGGGCGGGTTGCCAGGCTCTGGCCAAGTTCAGATTGTACGCGCAGTCGCTCGTCGTCGTCCGGTTCGACAAGATCAATCCATACTGCATTTACAAGGGGTTGTGACTCTTCGACTTCCAGCCGGGTCAGTCGGTTATTTTCCAGTTGAAATGCGCTCAGCATGACCGGGACTCCCAATGCTTAAAATATCGGACAGTTCGGTGGGCACACAGAAACAAATTGGGTTTCAGACCATTAAACAGCCTGACTCAGCGCGACGGGAAAAATTGAGGTCGCTGACAACCGCTAAGGCTATCAGCAAAAAGGGATAGCCTTAGGAGTTGATCCTGGATGACAGGATAATGAGCCAGTATCTACTGGGTGTGTCCAAGGCGAATGTCCTCTTAGAGTGATCGTGCGCGCATGTTACGCCAGCAAAATTTTGCCGTCAACACGCAACAGAACACCACAGAACAATAGTTGAACTTCGCGCTTTTTGGTACTCGTCAAGGTCGCTAACAGGATAAAAAAATCCCACATTCAGGGCCTATAATGGCGCATCGGCTATTCATTGGTAAAGGAATGATCACCTTGAATCTCAAACGGATTTTTCTCACCCTCACCTTACTTCCCTTGTTTGCTGTTGCCGCTGATGATTGCGCACCCTCAGATCCGACGCTGACCGTACAGGCGTATACCGTTAATCCTCAAACAGAGCGGGTGAAAATGTACTGGCAAAAAGCCAATGGCGAAGCGTGGGGAACGTTACATGCTCTGCTGGCGGATATTAATAGTCAGGGTCAGGTGCAGATGGCGATGAACGGCGGCATCTATGATGAAAGCTATGCGCCGCTCGGTTTGTACATCGAAAACGGTCAGCAGAAGGTGGCGTTAAATCTCGCTTCAGGTGAAGGGAATTTCTTTATTCGTCCTGGCGGAGTGTTTTATGTCGCGGGAGATAAAGTCGGCATCGTTCGTCTGGATGCCTTTAAAACCAGTAAAGAGATTCAGTTTGCGGTGCAGTCAGGGCCATTGTTGATGGAAAACGGTGTAATTAATCCGCGTATTCATCCCAACGTCGCCTCACGTAAAATTCGTAACGGTGTTGGGATTAATAAACATGGGAACGCCGTGTTTTTGTTGAGCCAGCAGGCGACAAATTTTTATGATTTTGCCTGTTATGCCAAAGCGAAACTGAACGTTGAGCAGCTGCTTTATCTTGATGGCACAATTTCACATATGTATATGAAAGGCGAGGCAATCCCGTGGCAACGCTATCCTTTTGTCACCATGATTTCCGTCGAGCAGAAAGGTTAAACATTGTACACTCGAGGAGGCCAGACAAACTGGGGCTGGCTACACAGCTGGAAAATCATCAGATAAATGAAGGGAAACAAAAATGAAAAAAACGCTCGCAACATTATTTTTATTAACCTGTCTGGGGTCATCATCCGCTTATGCGGATAACGCTTTGATTTTACAAACGGATTTTAGCCTGAAAGATGGCGCCGTCTCGACGATGAAAGGGGTCGCTTTCGGCGTTGACCATAATCTTAAAATATTTGATTTAACACACGAAATTCCACCATATAACATCTGGGAAGGCGCTTACCGCCTGTATCAGACTGCCAGTTACTGGCCGCAAGGTTCGGTGTTTGTTAGCGTGGTCGATCCTGGTGTTGGTACAGACCGTAAATCGGTAGTGCTGAAAACCAAAAACGGTCAGTACTTCGTTTCACCAGATAACGGTACGCTCACGTTGGTGGCGGAATCGCTGGGTATTGAGAGCGTCCGGCAAATCGATGAAAAAACCAACCGTCTGAAAGGTTCCGAAAAGTCATATACCTTCCACGGTCGTGATGTGTATGCCTACACCGGTGCACGTCTGGCTTCCGGGGCGATCACGTTCGAGCAGGTGGGGCCAGAGCTTCCTGCAAAAGTTGTCGAACTTTCTTATCAGAAAGCCAAAGCAACAAAAGGTGAAGTGAAGGGCAATATCCCGATTCTCGATATTCAGTACGGCAACGTCTGGAGCAATATCAGCGACGAGTTGCTGAATCAGGCAGGAATCAAACTCAACGACACGTTGTGTGTGACCATTTCCGAAGGTTCCCAGCAAAAATACGCAGGGAAAATGCCGTATGTCGCAAGCTTCGGCGATGTGCCGGAAGGCCAGCCGATGGTGTATCTGAACAGCTTATTGAATGTTTCCGTGGCGCTGAATATGGATAATTTCGCGCAGAAACATCAGGTTGCGTCTGGTGCTGACTGGAATATTGATGTGAAGAAGTGCACTAAGTAAGTTACTGATGCCGGATGCGGTGTGGCGCACCGCATCTGGCAACGGAATCGTAAATTATACCGTCTCCAGTCGGGCGTAAGCCGCCACCAGCCATTTAATACCCTGGCCCTGGAATGCCACCTGCAAACGGCTATGCTCGCCGCTGCCTTCCATATTGACGATGGTGCCTTCACCAAACTTAGCGTGGCGTACGCGCTGGCCGAGCTTATAGCCGCTGTCGTTCTCGACCATCGGCGTACCCATACGCTGATGGCTGACCGGGCGGCTTACCGTGGCGCGCAGGCGCACCTCTTCCACACACTCTTCCGGCAACTCACCGATAAAGCGCGACGGGCGATGGTAAACCTCTTTGCCATACAGACGGCGGGTTTCCGCGTAGGTCAGCGTCAGTTTCTGCATCGCGCGGGTTACGCCAACGTAGGCCAGACGGCGTTCTTCTTCCAGACGCCCGCCTTCATCCAGCGACATCTGGCTTGGGAACATGCCCTCTTCCATACCAACGATAAACACCTGCGGGAATTCCAGACCTTTCGCCGAGTGTAGCGTCATCAACTGCACCGCATCCTGCCAGGTATCCGCCTGCCCCTCGCCCGCTTCCAGCGCCGCATGGGAGAGGAATGCCTGCAGCGGCATTAAATCTTCGTCTTCTTCGTTGTAGCTGAACTGGCGCGTTGCCGTCACCAGTTCCTCTAAGTTTTCGATACGCGTCTGACCTTTTTCGCCCTTCTCCTGCTCGTACATGGTGCGCAGGCCGGAGTCTTTAATTACCCGGTCAGTCTGTACATGCAGCGGCATATCGGCAGTTTCCTGCGCTAAGGCGTCGATCAGCTCCATAAACCGCTGTAAGGCGCTGGCAGCACGTCCGGCGAGGGCTTTTTCCTGCAACAGTTCACGACATGCCTGCCAGAGTGTTAACTGGCGATCGCGCGATGTCTGACGTACCACGTCCAACGTCCGGTCACCAATACCCCGCGTTGGCGTATTCACCACACGCTCAAAGGCCGCGTCGTCGTTGCGGTTGGCAATCAGGCGCAGATACGAGAGCGCATCTTTGATTTCCTGGCGTTCGAAGAAGCGCATCCCGCCGTAAATACGATACGGCATACTCGCCTGCAATAACGCCTCTTCCAGCACACGCGACTGGGCGTTGCTGCGGTAGAGAATGGCGCACTCGGCAAGCGCCCCGCCGTTGTCCTGCCAGGTTTTGATGCGGTTAACCACAAAACGCGCTTCGTCGAGTTCGTTAAAAGCGCAATAAAGGGAAATAGGCTCACCGTCCGCGCCATCGGTCCACAATTTTTTACCCAGACGCCCGTTGTTGTTTTCAATCAGGGCGTTCGCGGCGCTCAGAATATTGCTGGTAGAGCGGTAGTTCTGCTCCAGACGGATAGTTTCAGCACCGGGGAAATCATTGAGGAAACGCTGAATATTCTCGACCTGCGCCCCGCGCCAGCCGTAGATTGACTGGTCGTCATCGCCAACGATCATCACTTTGCCAGTATCGCCTGCCAGCAGTCGGATCCACGCGTACTGAATGTTGTTAGTGTCCTGGAATTCATCCACCAGGATATTGGTGAAACGTTCGCGGTAATGTTGAAGGATATGCGGTTTGTTGAGCCATAATTCGTGGGCACGAAGCAGCAATTCAGCAAAATCAACCAGACCCGCGCGGTCACAGGCTTCCTGATACGCCTGATACACCTTCTGCCAGGTTTGCTCCACTGGGTTGCCGTAGCTCTGAATATGATGCGGACGCAGCCCCTCATCTTTCTGGCTGTTGATGTACCACATTGCCTGACGCGGCGGCCACTGCTTCTCGTCGAGATTCATCGCCTTGATCAAACGCTTAAGCAGACGTAGCTGGTCTTCACTGTCGAGGATCTGGAAATCCTGCGGCAGGTTGGCGTCCATATGGTGCGCACGCAGCAGGCGGTGCGCCAGCCCGTGGAAGGTGCCGACCCACATACCGCCCTGGCTAGTGCCCATCAGTTGCCCGATACGATGACGCATCTCCGCCGCCGCTTTGTTGGTAAACGTCACCGCCATAATCGAATACGGCGAGCAGTTTTCCACGCTCATCAACCAGGCGATACGATGCACCAGTACGCGCGTCTTACCACTGCCCGCGCCCGCCAGCACCAGAAGGTTGCTGCGTGGCGCGGCCACCGCTTCGCGCTGTTTGTCATTAAGGCTGTCGAGCAGGTAAGAAACGTCCATTGGCACCGCCGCGTAAAAATAGGTTGGGCGGAGAAGCGCAACGCCCTCCGCCAAAAAGCTGGGTATATATACAGATTTGCTGATTATATCAGCGAGGTCAGAGATGCCAACCGGGAAATTTCCAGATGCGGCAGTAAACGGCTGTCCCAGGTTTGCATCAGATCGCCATTTTCCGGTCTGATCCAACAGGCCTGCATTCCGCTGCGAATTGCCCCACCCACGTCAGTGGTGAGATCGTCCCCGACATGTAAGATCTCACCGATCGGCACGTTAAGTTTTTCCGCCGCCAGTAAGTACATGTCGCTGAACGGTTTTGAGCGCCCGTGCGGGCCAGCGCGCAGCACAAACTCAAAATAATGCCCCAAACCAAACAGTTCCGGCTGGGCGTTACCGTTGGTGATCGCCACCAGCGGCCATTTCTTCGCCAGCTGTTTTAAGGTGTCGTGGGTTTGCTGCGGGACGTCGATCCGGCTGCGCCATTTGGCAAAGTTGATCATTGCCGCGTGTGCGCCTGCACTGGCTTCTTCGGCACTCAGCCCGGCGTCGAGCATCGCTTGTTCAATCGAACGAAAACGCCAGCGCGTCACGTCGTGATAAATCTCGGGTTCCGCTTCCCGTACCGCCTGGCGCAGGCGTTGCAGATCTTCATTCTGGAAGCTGCGCAGCGCCGGATGATAATTTTGCACAAAGGTAAGCGCCTCCTGCTCGGTGCGCAAAATCACCGGACGGTTATCGTAAAGGGTGTCATCCAGGTCAAAGGTGAGCGCCGAGATGCGCCCCAAAGGCCGGTAAAAACGCATTATTTCCCCCGTTTGGCGCGTGGATGCGCCGCATCGTACACCGAGGCAAGGTGTTGAAAATCAAGATGAGTATAGATTTGCGTGGTGGAGAGGTTGGCATGACCCAGCAGCTCCTGCACACCACGAAGATCGCCGCTCGACTCCAGCATATGGGTAGCGAACGAGTGACGTAATTTATGCGGGTGAACGTGATTATTCAGCCCTTGTTTTATGCCCCATTCGGCAAAGCGTTTCTGCACATTACGCGCGGAGATACGCTTGCCCAGTTTCGACAGAAAAAGCGCGTCGTCTTCGCTACCAAACAGGTCGCGCAAATCAAGCCAGTGCTCAATCCACGCCACAGCGTTGCGACCAATCGGCAGGCGGCGCTCTTTGCTGCCTTTTCCCATCACCCACACTTCACCAGACTCCAGGTCGAGGTGTTTGATATCCAGCCCCACCAGCTCGGAAAGACGCAGACCCGCGCCGTACATCACTTCCAGCATTGCACGGTCGCGTACAGCGAGGGGATCGTTGATATCAATATCCAGCAGCCGATTCATATCATCGACGTCGATGTTTTTCGGCAGATGACGCGGCGCTTTCGGTGCCGAAACACCTTTCGCCGGGTTGGCTTTGAGTTCGTTCTGGCTGACCAGCCAGTCAAAAAAGCTACGTAGCGCAGAAAGCCGTAACGCCAGACTTGCAGCTCCCAGCCCTTTACGGCGACTGCGTACAGCAAAATTACGCACCATCGTCACATCACATTGCTGCCAGCTTTGCAGGCCATTTTCGCTGGCAAAATTGATGATCGCCTCAAGCTGTCGCTGGTAGTTAAGCAGGGTTATCGGGCTAAGCTGGCGCTCCACGCTCAGATAACGTAGGTAGCGTTCTACATCGGTGTGTAAATCGGTCATACGCGTTCAATCCAACGCGCCAGAAGCTCCGGCAACATCAGTGCAATTTCATGAAGTAACTGCGTTCCCTGCCCTTGTTGATAGTGACTGGCATCGCGACTGGTAAACAGCACAACACCCAAATCAGCATCGCTTCCCAGCATCGACATCGCCACCGATCCCACCGCTTTCGCTTCCGGTAGCACCACCAGCAGCTCCGGTCCGTTAAGCGGTCCCAGATAGTGCTGTTCCTGCCCCAGACGCTGAATACGCAGCGGTTCGAAAGACTGACGGCTTAATGCCAGATGAGTGTAGTTCGACGGCGCACCTAAGCGCCAGCGATCCGGAAACAGGCGCAGACTCGCACCTGCCAGGCCGAGATCGCGCGCCCAGCGGTGAAAGCGCATCAGCATATCATCGAGACTGCTGGCGGCGGTGAGACTGCGCTGCAGGTAGAGCAGACGATAAAACAGGCCTTCGTTGGCGATTGCCTGTTCCATCAACAGCGCCATGTTCTCTTCCAGAACATGAATATGATTACGTGCGCGGGCCATGTGCCACTCGACCAACGAAACGGTGCCGCGTACCGGATGCGGCACACGTATCGCTTCTACTGCGCGCGCATTGCGGATAAAAAACTCAGGATTTTTAATCAGATAATCGACAACCGCCCGGTCATCAAGCTCCGTGAGTGTTTCCTGCAGTTCTTCCCCTGGTTGCTTCATAGATGAATAAATCCGTCGTAGACATGTACCGCCGGGCCAGTCATATATAACGGGTGACCCGGACCTTTCCAGGCGATATCAAGACGACCGCCGGGGAGTTCCACGCGTACTTCTTCGGCCAGCAAACCTTGCTGAATCCCTACCGCCACCGCCGCACATGCGCCGCTGCCGCAGGCCTGGGTTTCTCCTGCCCCACGCTCATAAACGCGTAAACGAATATGCTCGCGCTTAACCACTTGCATAAAACCGATATTGGCGCGCTCCGGAAAACGCTCGTGGCTTTCCAGAACAGGACCAAGCGTTTCTACCGCCGCGGTATCGACATCATCGACCTGAATCACGCAGTGCGGATTTCCCATCGACACCACGCCACATAAGATTGTCTGCTCGGCGGCGCGCATGATATAGGTCTTTTCCACTTTGTTAGCGCGAAACGGCACAGCGGAAGGTTCGAAGTTGGGTTCGCCCATATTTACGCGGACCAGATCATCATCGGTGACGGTCAGAACCATCCGCCCGTTGGCGGTGCTGACGCGGATATCGCGCTTATTGGTCAGCCCTTTCAGGCGCACAAAACGGGCAAAGCAGCGCGCGCCGTTGCCGCACTGCGCCACTTCACTGCCATCAGCATTGAAAATGCGATAGTGAAAATCCAGTTCAGGATCATACGGCGGCTCAACCACCAGCAATTGGTCAAACCCTACCCCCAGGTGCCGATCCGCCAGGCGACGAATCAGATCCGGTGAAAAAAAGACATTCTGCGTTACCGCGTCGACGACCATAAAATCGTTGCCAAGGCCATGCATTTTCGAGAACTGCATCATTTACTCCAATCACGCGGGTACAGAAACTGACTTTTAGTAATTCACCTGGGATGGACCATCGCCAGTGGCGCGGTCGTTTTTATCCGGCACCGTGGATTGCGTTTGCGTCTCTACCGGTTTGGTCGGCGGCGGTGCGTTTTTATCTGCAGGCGGGAAATAGAGCGGACCTTTCAGACCGCAGCCCGTCAGGCTGAAGAGAGTAAGTAATACAGTGAGTGCCTTAAACACGTTTTTCATTATGGATTGCCTGTAAAGTTCATCGCTTTCTGCTTTCTATCATCGCAGGAGAAGGCGTAAAAGCAAGCGTTTAGCGACTCTTTATGAAGTCTGAAAAGTGAGGAATTGCTGCGAGTATAACGCTTACACGTGGCGATTTATGTTTTGCTGGTAGTTTCGTGATCGGCACCTCGCGCCAGGATGGCTTTATGCACTATCGCAATGTGGTTTGTTTATTGTCTTGTTCGTTGTTTTTATCGTCGGCATGGGGATGTCGGCTTGATGAGCCGGAACATAATATTTACCAGAAACAGGGAAAAGGCGTGGTGTATTTGCGCCCTTATGAAAAGACCAATCTTTCGCTACCGCAGATTAACTACAAGCGTCTGCGTCTGTTACCGAATTTGCTAATTGACCCAACCAAACTGGAGGATTGGGAAACGGTGCCCCCGGCTACCAATCTCATGACAGACGTTGTCTACAGCGGCGCAAACGCAACTCTTCCCCATTACTCTTACTATAGCGATGGTCGCGCTATTCTCTACGCTGGCGAGATTGTGCAAAACCCTCCAGGCACACCGCCAGTCGATATCTCGTCATTTCAGGCATGGGGTGATTTTGCCGCAGATAAGTACAGCCTCTATTACGAAGGCAAACGCACCGATAGCAACCAGCAACTAAACCGCCGAACGTTGCGTCAGGTAGAATTTAACCCGCAATGGAAACCAGACTGGCTAGGTTTGATTCTCCGTGACAAGCACTATCTTTACGCAAATGGTCAGCGCCTTGATGATCCCGACACCTTTACGGTACTGGCTCAAAAGTCATGGGATCAGCGCGGTAAATTCTCTACAGCATTTAATCCCTGCCTTCCTGCCCCATTTGGCCCCTGGGATACGCTAGCCCGCACACAGACGAAAATCATGATCAACGGAGAACAACTGGATGCCGACCCGGACACCTTTTCCGTCGTGCGCTGGATGCCCGGCTCACTCTTCACCTGGCGTGATAAAAACGGGCTGCAGCGTAAAGTCCTCGACAAGGAAAATCTGGCGTGGGATGAAGATTTAACAAAGCACTGTCTGGATTTTTCTCTGCAGGAAAAGAAAGTGTTCTGGCGTAAAGGGCCTGCTTGTAAACAGGAAGAATTATCCGGACTCGATCCTGAACAGTTCCACCCCATCAGTGATGCTGTCGCCCAGTATCAGGATTCGCTTTATACCATCATCGAAACAGAGTCTGGTGACCGCAAGTTGGAGATCGTAAAACTCGATGACCCCAATCTTATTATCAACAAACGTTTCAACGCCGGGAAACGCCACGGCTATTTACTTACGCATGCCGAAGGGTGGGTAAACCATTCCAGTTTACACGTGTTTGAATCTGACGGACCGCTGATCTTACTGGATAACCGCTCTCCGGATGAACGCGAAGCCCATCTTAATGACCATCCCTTTTTGCGCAGATGGTATGCCCGCGATAACCGCTACGTTTACAGCTTTGATGGCGCGCAGCTCTGGCGATACCGCACCGCTGATCCGAAACAAGTTCGCTTAATCTGGAAGGAACAACATTCGGGATATGGCTATGGCGTAAATTACAAAACGGGATATCTGGACGGAAAAATTACCGATGACGGCGAATTTATTCCTGCCCCACGCAATGAGGCAACAAAATGAATGGTCAAATAATCACAGTTGCACTCATCCTGTTGGGGAACTCATTTCTGACACCTCCTGTACAGGCCATAGGGTTCGACTATTACAATGATCACGGTGTCATGTCTTACGGTAAAGGTTATTGGGGGGATAAGAAAATCATTGCCCAATTTCCGGAGATGAACAGGGCCGATTTGCGCCTTGTGAAAAATATCTCTGGGAAGACGGGTTATATACCTTCCGATGAAATAAGCATAAAAAATGAGTCATACCACTGGATGACAGACGGCCGCGTTATTCTCTGGCGTGGCAAAATCGTTAGCAATCCACCGGGAACACCCACTGTCGATATTGCCAGCTTTCAAGCTATGGGCCGCTTCGCGGTCGATAAATATAGCCTCTATTTTGACGGACAGCGCACCGAAAGTAATAGCGGCGCGTCACGTGTTGATCTGGCGACACTAAAAGCTATCGAAGGTAACTCTACCACGCTGGTGGATAGTAAAAATCTCTACTTGTCCGGTCGACGTCAGGGGAGCAGCAGTAATGTTACTGTATTAGAAAAAAGATGGTGGGGTATTAATCCACGTCTTATGAGTGTAAACAGAAATTTGTATTCCAATGATCTGCTTATCCGCAGTGGGCAGAATATTTATTTAAATGGCGCTCACCTTACGGCGAATGCAGACTCATTTGAGATAATTCGCTGGATACCTCATTCACTGCTGGTTTTTCGCGACAATAAGGGTCTGCATCGTTATCCCTTTGGTCAATTATCTGGCAAAGCGATACCCGTAGATGATGACGTCTCTTTTGAAGTAGGGGAAAGTCGCGTTCGCTGGCGTAAACAGCTCACGCCCGACCGTCAGTGGAGCCAGTGGATAGACCTACAAGGTATTGAACCTGAACAATTTCATCTGATTACTGACAATATTGCGCAGTATAAAGATCGGCTGTATGTAACAAAATTATCGACTTTTGGTGAAGACCAGCTTGAAATAATCCCGCTGGATTCGCCAGACCTGGTCATTGATCACTCATTTAATCGCGGCAAACAGCATGCTTACTTTATCCACCAATTACGGTCACGCAAGAGCGTGCAAATTATTCCAACTAACAACGGCCCGCTAACTAAAAACGATCGCTTTGCTTATGACGATCGCAATGTTTATACATGGACCGATACAGAGGTAAGGATTACGCCCTCCCCCTGCCCGGCGAAAACACGCGTCAGAGAAGAGAATGTGCATGAACTTCACAACAGAGACATTATTATTCCGGTGACGGATGAATCATGCCGGAACGCAGCAGCAGACGGGCAAACTTTGAAGCCCTGACCCCATGCCGCTATACTGCCGCCATCACTTAAAAACAGGATACAACAATGAACGACAGTGAATTTCATCGCCTGGCTGATCAACTGTGGCTGACCATTGAAGAACATCTGGACGACTGGGGTGGCGACAGCGATATCGACTGTGAAATCAACGGCGGTGTACTAACCATTACCTTTGAGAACGGCAGCAAAATCATTATCAACCGCCAGGAACCGCTGCACCAGGTATGGCTGGCAACCAAACAGGGCGGCTACCATTTTGATCTGAAAGGCGATGAGTGGATTTGCGATCGCAGCGGCGAAACCTTCTGGGATTTATTGGAACAGGCCGCGACGCAGCAGGCGGGAGAAACCGTCAGTTTTCGTTAAGAGCTAATGCCGGATAAGCCTCGCTTTCCGGCATTAGCATCAAGAAAAATACTGCTGCAACAGCGGCGCGTCATGCTCCTGATTGGCAGGTGGCATGTTACCGATAGATTTGGTGCGAAACGGAATCACCTGTTCACGACCATCAACCTTCACAATCTGATAGAACTGCGGCAGGTTGAAGTTGATGAAGCTTGAGCCGTAGGTGAAACGGTCGTGCGAAGACGAGTAGAAGCGACTGACGTCACGCACCAACTCCTCTTTGCTGCCTTCGCAGTGGTGATACACCTCAACCCGGTTGCTTTCGTCGAGAATGTAGATATTAAAGCCATTCTCGTCTTGCGTTTCTTCGAAGAAAAACTGGATGATCCCTTCGCTGGCAAAGCCGTCCACCACCGCCGGTAATTTGACGTGATTGGTTTCAACCTGCACTGACAGGCCGTGCAGTTTGTTATGCGAAATAGCGCCATAAAACTCGATGGCGTTTTCCAGTTTCTGTACCGAGACATTCAGCCGTTCGAAGAACAAGCCCCAGGTTTGACCGGAGACGCGCAGCGCCTTGAAGCGCCCGGTTTCCTGGCGGGTGCTGGAAAGACGCAGTTCAATACACTCAGAAACCAGTTGCTGCACGCGAGTACGGATTAAGCCGCGCAGATGCTGGCTGTAGCAGAAGACTTCCACGCTATCTGGCGGTGCGGCGTCCTGATGCATTTTGCCGAGAATGGTTTTCAGGGCTTCAATCATCGACTGCTCACCGTTGAAGTGCAGCGTACGCACTTCGTTCCACGAGTTGCGATACAGCAGGTCAACGCTACCCACCAGGCAATTTTGATTCTCGCCAAAGCTGAAGACATCCAGCTTACGGAAATCAAAATGCACCACCTGATTGCGGAAGGCTGCCGTCGGGTCATATTCCAGGTTAACGATAATCGCCAGATGGCGGATCTCACACGGGCTGTAGAGCGCCTTCGGTGTCGGTGCAGGTAAGCGCAGCGGGAAATGGTGCGACACGTCTGCGACCATCTCCTGCAACTTCGGCAAGTCGACAACGCCGTTGCCTTTAATGTACAAACGGGTGCGCGAGGTCAGCAGGCCGTTAAACCATGCCCACGCCACCAGTTTATTCAGGTAACGGTTATATTCCAGCGGCTGATGGCTGATGATTGACTCAATATTTGGCGCGCGGTTATACAGATACCAACCTGAACGGTTGGCGCGGCCCGGCGGTACATAAATAAAGGTCAGATTCGGTTCCGAGAGATCGGGCGAAATCTGCGGGTTTACCAGCGTCACTTTACCCGGTAATGCTTCAAACGCGGCGTACAGTTTACGCGTCAGCACGCCGATATCCTGCGGGCTGGCGGAGACGCTAAGGTTATTGCGACGCGCAAAGCGGATCAGATTACGGTAGCTCTGCATCATTGCGTCGAGCAGCTCGTTGTGCGCCTCACGCACCTGATCTATCTTCCAGTTAGCGCGGTTATCGAGCATTGCCAGACGAGCATCGTCCCATTCCCACTCTTTCACCAACTGGCTTAACACTTCACGACGCCAGCCTACGCAGGCGCGTTCACGGCTAAGTTTTTCACACACTTTTAAATAGAAGCAGCGGCGAACTAAATCCAGACGGGTGAAATCTTCAATAGCCGTCAGATATTCAGTGACGCGCTCCAGCATCATGCAGTATGGATCGAGGCCAAACGATACAATCTCGCCGTCGTGCAAACGCTGTTTGATATCTTTCGCCAGCAGACGTGGGTTCGGGTATTCCCAGGAGTAGGCTTCCAGCAGCAGTGTTTTCAGCACCGCTTTGTATGGGGAATCGATACTCTTGTAGAGCTGCCAAAGGCTGGCACCAAAGTACTCTTCAGCAGAAAGCGAGCTTAAGCCACCAAGATCCAGCCATTCATTTGGCGTCAGCACGCCCTGCGCGTAAAGCGTCATCACATAGTCGTCGTAATGCTCTTCTTCGTCGCACGGCACCATATTCCACAGAATACGCTTACCGGCGAGACGCACGGCGGTACGATAAAATTCGTCAAGCAGCAGTATATGCTGGGTGGAGCCACAATCTTCGCCCCCCAGGCTGCCGCTTTCATTATGACGGAAGCGGTTTTCATCAATCAGGAAGAAGCTGACTTCCACACCCAGCGAGGCGGCCCAGCTTTCCAGCAGACTACATTTACGTTGTAGCAACTGGCGCTCTTCGCTATCGAGCCAGGATTGATGACAGACCCAGATATCCAGGTCAGAGGAACAACTTTGCCCTACGGACGAGGTGCTGCCCATGGTGTATACACCAGTAATTGGAAGCTCACCTTTCGGTGGGTCCTGTACTGACATTCCACGATACAGTTCAAGCTCGTTCAGGTAGTGGCGTTGAGTTTCATCAGGCGTGTAAAGGCAAATGCCTTTGGGAACGTTACCATCAAGGTAACCCGGCATTAGCGGATGGTGATAGTGCAACAATGTCGGCAGTAGACTGTAGACCTGTTGGAATGCAGGCCCCATAGCAGCAAGCGCGCGATCCACACGCAATTGATTTATGGCATCCAGTCTCTGTTTCAGAGTCTCAATATAGAGGTACAAGACGTATCGCCTGATTTGCTACCCGTCATGACTGTGATTCCGCCAACATCAACGGTAACACGCGGCATTCGGGATATTTCGTATGTCAAAGGTAACCGTTACCACTTTTCGCGCCTGGTTTTTTTAGTTTCACGACGAAAAAATGGTCTAAAACGTGATCAATTTAACACCTTGCTGATTGACCGTAAAGAAAGATGCGCTACATACAAGTGTAGCACCGTTTATTCTCTGTAAATTCCTTATTACGAAGGCTCAAAGCGCCTGTCAGGATCCACTGCCAGACCTCATTTTACGGTTTGCGCAGGCGTCTACGTTTCACCACAACACTGACATCGCTCTGGCAAGGATGTTAGGATGGACCACGGATGATAATGACGGTAACAAGCATGTTAGACAATGTTTTAAGAATTGCCACACGCCAAAGCCCACTTGCACTCTGGCAGGCACACTATGTCAAAGACAAGTTGATGGCGAGCCATCCGGGCCTGGTCGTTGAACTGGTACCGATGGTGACGCGCGGCGATGTGATTCTTGATACGCCGCTGGCGAAAGTAGGCGGGAAAGGCTTATTTGTGAAAGAGCTGGAAGTCGCGCTCCTGGAAAATCGCGCCGATATTGCCGTTCATTCAATGAAAGATGTGCCCGTTGAATTCCCGCAAGGTCTGGGGCTGGTCACCATTTGCGAGCGCGAAGATCCCCGCGATGCCTTTGTATCCAACACCTATGACAGTCTGGATGCGTTACCGGCAGGCAGTATCGTCGGGACGTCCAGTTTACGTCGCCAGTGCCAACTGGCTGAACGCCGCCCGGATCTGATTATCCGCTCCCTGCGCGGCAACGTCGGCACTCGTCTGAGCAAACTGGATAACGGCGAATATGATGCCATCATTCTTGCCGTAGCCGGACTAAAACGTTTAGGTCTGGAGTCCCGCATTCGCGCCGCGTTGCCACCCGAGATTTCTCTTCCGGCGGTAGGGCAAGGTGCGGTGGGCATTGAATGCCGCCTTGATGATGCACGCACTCGCGAGCTGCTCGCCGCGCTGAATCACCACGAAACTGCACTGCGCGTTACCGCCGAACGCGCCATGAATACCCGTCTCGAAGGCGGATGTCAGGTGCCAATTGGTAGCTACGCCGAGCTTATTGATGGCGAAATCTGGCTGCGTGCGTTGGTTGGCGCGCCGGACGGTTCGCAGATTATTCGCGGTGAACGCCGCGGTGCGCCGCAAGATGCCGAACAAATGGGGATTTCGCTGGCAGAAGAGCTACTGAATAACGGCGCGCGCGAGATCCTCGCTGAAGTCTATAACGGAGACGCCCCGGCATGAGTATCCTGGTCACCCGCCCGTTTCCCGCAGGAGAAGAGTTAGTGAGCCGTCTGCGCACACTGGGGCAGGTGGCATGGCATTTTCCGCTGATTGAGTTTTCTCCGGGTCGACAATTACCGCAACTTGCTGATCAACTGGCAGCGCTGGGAGAGAGCGATCTGTTGTTTGCCCTCTCGCAACACGCGGTTGCTTTTGCCCAATCACAGCTGCATCAGCAAGATCGTAAATGGCCCCGACTACCTGATTATTTCGCCATTGGACGCACCACCGCGCTGGCACTACATACCGTAAGCGGACAGAAGATTCTCTACCCGCAGGATCGGGAAATCAGCGAAGTCTTGCTACAATTACCTGAATTACAAAATATTGCGGGCAAACGTGCGCTGATATTACGTGGCAATGGCGGTCGTGAGCTAATTGGGGATTCCCTGACGGCGCGCGGTGCTGAGGTCACTTTTTGTGAATGTTATCAACGATGCGCAATCCATTACGATGGTGCAGAAGAAGCGATGCGCTGGCAATCCCGCGAGGTGACGACGGTCGTTGTTACCAGCGGTGAAATGTTGCAGCAACTCTGGTCGCTGATCCCACAATGGTATCGTGAGCACTGGTTACTACGCTGTCGACTATTGGTCGTCAGTGAGCGTTTGGCGAAACTCGCCCGGGAACTGGGCTGGCAAGACATTAAGGTCGCCGATAACGCTGACAACGATGCGCTTTTACGGGCATTACAATAACTCTCATAACAGGAAGCCATAATGACGGAACAAGAAAAAACCTCCGCCGTGGTTGAAGAGACCAGGGAGGCCGTGGACACCACGTCACAACCTGTCGCAACAGAAAAAAAGAGTAAGAACAATACCGCATTGATTCTCAGCGCGGTGGCTATCGCTATTGCTCTGGCGGCGGGCGTCGGTTTGTATGGCTGGGGTAAACAACAGGCCGTCAATCAGACTGCCACCAGCGATGCCCTGGCTAACCAACTTACGGCACTGCAAAAAGCCCAGGAGAGCCAAAAAGCCGAGCTGGAAGGCATTATCAAGCAACAAGCTGTACAGCTTGAGCAGGCGAATCGTCAGCAAGAAACGCTGGCAAAACAGCTGGATGAAGTCCAACAAAAGGTCGCCACCATTTCCGGCAGCGATGCTAAAACCTGGCTGCTGGCCCAGGCCGATTTTCTGGTGAAACTCGCCGGACGGAAGCTGTGGAGCGATCAGGACGTCACGACCGCTGCAGCGTTGCTGAAAAGTGCAGACGCCAGCCTGGCGGATATGAATGACCCGAGTCTGATTACCGTTCGCCGGGCAATTACCGATGATATCGCCAGCCTTTCTGCGGTATCGCAGGTGGATTATGACGGTATCATCCTTAAGCTTAATCAGCTTTCAAATCAGGTAGATAATCTGCGTCTGGCCGATAATGACAGCGATGGTTCGCCGATGGATTCCGACGGTGAAGAGCTTTCCAGTTCCATCAGCGAATGGCGTATCAATCTGCAAAAAAGCTGGCAGAACTTTATGGACAACTTCATTACGATTCGCCGTCGTGATGACACCGCCGTACCGCTGTTAGCGCCAAATCAGGATATCTATCTGCGCGAAAATATTCGCTCTCGCCTGCTGGTCGCAGCACAAGCTGTACCGCGTCACCAGGAAGAGACTTATCGCCAGGCGCTGGAGAACGTCTCCACCTGGGTACGTGCTTACTACGATACTGATGATGCCACCACCAAAGCGTTCCTCGACGAGGTGGACCAGTTAAGCCAGCAAAATATCTCGATGGATCTTCCGGAAACCCTGCAAAGCCAGGCGATGCTGGAAAAATTGATGCAGACCCGCGTGCGTAACCTGCTGGCACAACCGGCAGCAGGGACAACGGAAGCTAAACCTGCACCTGCACCTGCACCTGCACCTGCACCTGCACCTGCACCGCAAGCTGATGCTCCGGCAGCCGCGCCGCAAGGAGAATAACCATGCTAAAAGTGTTATTGCTCTTTGTGTTGCTGATTGCGGGGATCGTGGTTGGCCCGATGATTGCCGGCCATCAGGGTTACGTGCTGATCCAGACCGACAACTACAATATTGAAACCAGCGTCACGGGCCTCGCGATTATTTTGATTCTGGCGATGGTAGTGCTGTTTGCCATTGAGTGGCTACTGCGGCGAATCTTCCGCACAGGCGCGCACACCCGTGGGTGGTTTGTCGGACGTAAGCGTCGCCGTGCACGTAAGCAGACCGAACAGGCGCTGCTGAAACTGGCGGAAGGCGATTATCAGCAAGTTGAAAAGCTGATGGCGAAAAATGCCGATCACGCTGAACAACCGGTGGTGAACTATCTACTGGCAGCCGAAGCCGCGCAACAACGTGGTGATGAAGCACGCGCCAACCAACATCTGGAACGCGCAGCGGAGCTGGCCGGCAATGACACCATTCCGGTAGAAATCACCCGTGTACGTCTGCAACTGGCCCGTAATGAAAACCATGCAGCACGTCACGGCGTGGATAAGCTGCTGGAAGTTACGCCACGCCATCCGGAAGTATTACGTCTGGCGGAACAGGCGTATATCCGCACTGGTGCATGGTGTTCGCTGCTGGATATCATCCCATCAATGGCGAAAGCCCATGTTGGTGATGAAGAACATCGTGCAATGCTGGAACAACAGGCATGGATTGGCCTGATGGATCAGGCGCGTGCCGATAACGGTAGTGAAGGTTTGCGTAACTGGTGGAAAAACCAAAGCCGGAAAACGCGTCATCAGGTGGCCTTGCAGGTGGCAATGGCGGAACATCTTATTGAGTGTGACGATCATGATACTGCCCAGCAAATTATCATCGATGGCCTGAAACGCCAGTATGACGATCGCCTGCTGCTGCCGATCCCGCGTCTGAAAACCAATAACCCGGAACAGCTGGAAAAAGTGCTGCGCCAACAGATCAAAAACGTGGGCGATCGCCCGCTGTTGTGGAGCACACTGGGTCAGTCGCTGATGAAACACGGAGAATGGCAGGAAGCATCGCTCGCCTTCCGCGCAGCGCTGAAACAACGTCCGGACGCCTACGATTACGCATGGCTTGCCGACGCGCTGGACAGACTGCACAAGCCGGAAGAAGCCGCAGCGATGCGTCGCGACGGTTTGATGTTAACGTTGCAGAACAACCCGCCACAGTAGCTCTTTCTCACCCGGAGGCAAGCACCTCCGGGGCCTTTCTGATATATAAAAAAACGCCTGCTCTTATTACGGAGCAGGCGTTAAAACAGGTCTGTATGACAACAAGTGGGTGCTTCACTCAACGTTGTGTCCATGGTGTCTGATGAGGCATAAGCGACATCTGTCAGTGGACGATAAGCACCGTAAACGGCTCTGCGTCATTCCGGAGTTTATGAGGCACTAAGGCGAACATAAGAGATGGAATGAGCATCTACTCGTTTATTATGCCACAGAGAACCGGGAAATAACATCCCTTAACACTTGTTATGAGATAATTCTGTAATCCTCTTTGCTTCCTGAGTAATAACTTCCTGAGTGAATATTTCTCCTGCGCACAATTCTACACATATATATAATGAATAATAAAAGTCATTCAATTAATAACATATATATTAATTGCCGTTAAAACTAAAAACAGCATCAATAATCAACGCGATATAACATCACCGCCTTACATATCACCTGCGCCAGAGGTAGGATTGAAAATGCTCTCCTGATTTTTCAATTCATTTTCTGGATAAATAAATAATTTATTTTTATCACTATTATTTATGCAATCATCCTGTCAGGGAGAGGGATCTCAATTATCAATGCTTAATTACGTCATCATTTTGACGACATGAAACCGGAGCATTTTGCATGGAATTTTCGTTTTCACCCAAACTTCTTGTTGTTGCTGTCGCCGCAGCTCTTCCTCTCATAGCCAGCGCAGCAGATACCCCGTCAACCGCCACCGCACGCAAAGGCTTTGCCGGATACGATCACCCAAACCAGTATCTGGTTAAACCGGCGACCACTATTGCCGACAACATGATGCCGGTGATGCAGCATCCTGCACAAGACAAAGAAACCCAGCAGAAACTGGCGGAACTTGAGAAAAAAACCGGTAAGAAACCGAACGTGGTTGTTTTCTTGCTGGATGATGTGGGCTGGATGGACGTTGGCTTTAACGGCGGCGGCGTGGCGGTGGGTAACCCTACACCAGATATCGACGCCGTTGCCAGCCAGGGGCTGATTTTAACTTCGGCGTATTCTCAACCGAGTTCTTCCCCAACCCGCGCCACGATTCTCACCGGACAATACTCCATCCACCACGGCATTCTGATGCCGCCAATGTACGGGCAACCGGGCGGTCTGCAAGGGTTAACCACGCTGCCGCAGTTGCTGCACGATCAGGGCTACGTCACCCAGGCTATCGGGAAATGGCATATGGGGGAAAACAAAGAGTCGCAGCCGCAGAACGTTGGCTTTGATGATTTCCGCGGCTTTAACTCGGTGTCCGATATGTATACCGAATGGCGTGATGTTCATGTCAACCCGGAAGTCGCCCTGAGCCCGGCTCGTTCTGAATACATCCAAAAACTGCCGTTCAGCAAAGATGACGTTCATGCCGTGCGCGGCGGTGAACAGGAAGCCATTGCCGACATTACGCCGAAATATATGGAAGACCTGGATCAACGCTGGATGGAATATGGCGTTAAGTTCCTCGACAAGATGGCGAAGAGTGATAAGCCTTTCTTCCTCTATTACGGCACTCGCGGCTGTCACTTCGATAACTACCCGAACGCCAAATATGCGGGTAGCTCTCCGGCGCGCACCTCTTACGGCGACTGCATGGTGGAGATGAACGATATCTTCGCCAATCTGTATAAAGCACTGGAGAAAAACGGTCAGCTTGATAACACGCTGATTGTGTTCACCTCTGATAACGGTCCGGAAGCCGAAGTTCCGCCGCACGGTCGCACGCCGTTCCGCGGTGCGAAAGGTTCTACATGGGAAGGCGGCGTTCGTGTGCCAACCTTCGTTTACTGGAAAGGCATGATCCAACCGCGTAAATCTGACGGCATTGTCGATCTGGCGGATCTCTTCCCTACGGCGCTGGATCTGGCGGGGCATCCTGGGGCGAAAGTAGCGAATTTAGTACCGAAAACCACCTTTATCGATGGTGTGGACCAGACATCTTTCTTCCTGGGAACAAATGGTCAGTCTAACCGTAAGGCCGAGCACTACTTCCTCAACGGTAAACTTTCTGCTGTGCGTATGGATGAGTTCAAGTATCACGTCCTGATTCAGCAACCTTACGCTTATACCCAGAGCGGATATCAGGGTGGATTCACCGGCACAGTAATGCAAACGGCGGGATCGTCGGTGTTTAACCTGTACACCGATCCGCAGGAAAGCGACTCTATCGGCGTGCGCCATATCCCAATGGGTGTACCGCTACAGACCGAAATGCATGCGTATATGGAGATCCTGAAAAAATATCCACCACGCGCGCAGATTAAATCTGATTAAGCCGGCGCTATCGCTGAGATCTGCCTTTGCCGGATGCGATGCTGACGCATCTTATCCAGCCTACAGAACGCTGCAATTTATTGAATTTGCAATGATTGTAGGCCGGATAAGGCGTTCACGCCGCATCCGGCAATCAACCGCAGGCGGCCGCCGATTTCTACTTATTCACCACCATCAAATGCGCCTGCATAATGTCGCTGGCCGGACGACCGTGCGCCAGCAAATCAGCCATTGCTTTAAGATATGGCGGTAGATGGCGGAAATAACGCTGATACCCGGCACACAAATAATTCAGCCCGGGTTTGCCGCTGGCATCGAGCATAAAGCGGTGTTTCGGGCAGCCTCCCCAGCACGCTTTTAACACGTTGCAACTGCGACACTGTGCCGGTAACTGCTTGAATTTATCTTCACCAAATGCCTGCTGTTGCGGGGAATCAATCATTTCTGCAATCGTCTGCTGAAGCATATTCCCTAGTCGATACTGCGGATAAACATAGTGATCGCAGGCGTAAACATCGCCGTTGTGTTCAACAATCACCGAGCGCCCACAGGTTGGCTGATGATGGCAAACCGCGCCCGGTGCGCCGACAAAATTGGCGAACGCCCATTCGATATTCATTACGAAAATCTTGCCGACGTCGCGCTTAATCCAGTGGTCGAAAATCGCCACCAGAAACTCACCGAACTCTTGCGGGCACACCGACCATTCCGTCAGTTCGCCCTGAATATCGCCGGGAGCATGTAGCTTAAGTCCAGCATGAGCAGCCGTTTCATCAGCCAGGCGCTCGACCACCGGAATAAACTGGATGAACTCAACACCTGCATCACACAGAAAATCATAGACTTGCAAAGGTTGTAACGCACTGGTGCGATTGACGCAGACCAGCACGTTATAGTCGACATGATGTTTTTGCAGGAGCGTCAGAGCACGCATCACCAGCTTATGCGTTGGTCTGCCACCTTTGGTCACGCGATATTGATTGTGGATCTCAGCCGGACCATCCAGCGATAACCCTACAAGAAAATGATTTTCTGCCAGAAATGCACACCATTCGTCATCGAGCAGCACGCCGTTAGTCTGGAAGCTATTACTTATCTTCCTGCCAGCACCATATTTCGCCTGTAGCGCCACGGCACGGCGGTAAAAATCCAGCCCGAGTAACGTTGGTTCGCCGCCCTGCCAGGTAAAAGCCACTTCGTTTTGGGTTTCGCTGGCAGCGATATAGTGACGGACATACGCTTCCAGCGTGTCATCGTCCATATGCGTGACTGGCTTTTCGCGGTAAAGGGATTGTTTTTCGAGATAAAAACAGTAGTCACAGTTCAGATTACAATCAGAACCGCTCGGTTTCGCCATCACATGAAAAGCACGCGTTGGAACCTGTTGCTGCATGGTCGCTCCTTGCCTGAAGTCATCCTTCAATAAGTTAAGGGCGAAATCATACCGTGGCGCAATGCGTTATTACGGGCGTTTATTGCGAAGGGAAAGTGACGAAATGCACAGAAAACAAAAAACCCCGCCGAAGCGGGGTTCAAAATTGGTCGGCGAGAGAGGATTCGAACCTCCGACCCACTGGTCCCAAACCAGTTGCGCTACCAAGCTGCGCTACTCGCCGAAATACTGCTTTTTGAATTTTTAGTTCAATTCTTTAAAGTCGTGGTGCGAGGGGGGGGACTTGAACCCCCACGTCCGTAAGGACACTAACACCTGAAGCTAGCGCGTCTACCAATTCCGCCACCTTCGCATTGTCACAACTTCTAATAATGGGGTGGCTAATGGGATTCGAACCCACGACAACTGGAATCACAATCCAGGGCTCTACCAACTGAGCTATAGCCACCACTACAAATCTTGTTACGCGGTATTACTACCACCGCAGCTCAAGCGCCGGGACTAAATGGCGCGCCCGACAGGATTCGAACCTGAGACCTCTGCCTCCGGAGGGCAGCGCTCTATCCAGCTGAGCTACGGGCGCTTAGCGCCGTTGCGGGGGTGGATAATACGGACTTCCCACCCCTCTGTCTAGTCCCTTTTTAAATAAATTGCGCGTTTGGTTACGGTTTGTGCGTTTTGCTGCTTATTCCTCCAGTTTATGCGCTTTACCGTGGCGATTAAGCCCAAAAACTTTATAAATCGCCGTCACCACCAGCATAAAGATGATGCCGACAAACAGCGACATACGCGTATCTTCATTAAAGTACATGCCGATCAAAACGCAAATCAGGAATGCCATTGTTACGTAGTTGGCCCAAGGGAACAGGATTGAGCGGAACGGATGGCTGGCAATTGCTGCTTTATGCGCACGACGAAAACGCAGCTGGCTTATCAATATCACAAACCATGGCACCATCCCCGGAAGCACGCTGGCACTGTAGACGTAAACAAACACACGCTGCGGATTGGGAATGATGTAGTTCAGGCATGAGCCAATTAGCAGAATAGCAATAGATACTGCCACACCCGCAACCGGTACGCCGTGACGGGAAACTTTCGCCATTGCCGCCGGTAACTGACGGTTTTTCGCCAGTGCATAGAGCATACGTCCGCAACTGTACATGCCGCTGTTACAGCCAGAGAGCGCAGCCGTCAGCACCACAAAGTTGATAATGCCCGCCGCTGCGGTAATGCCGATTTTGGCGAAAGTCAGTACGAACGGGCTACCGTTGCTGCCTATTTCATTCCACGGGAAGATAGTAACGATAACGAAAATCGCGCCAACGTAGAAAATCAGGATTCGCCACAGCACCTTGCCTACGGCACTGCGCAGCGTCACCTGCGGATTCTTCGCTTCACCGGCAGTAATGCCAATCAGCTCCACGCCCTGGTAGGACGCCACCACAATACACAATGCGGTCAGGAACCCTTTCCAGCCACCAGCAAAGAAACCGCCATGCTCTGTGAGATTGCTAAAACCAATCGACTGCCCGCCATTGCCAAAGCCAAAGAAAATCACGCCCAGGCCAATGACAATCATCACGATAATCGTGGTGACTTTGATCATCGCGAACCAGAACTCGATTTCGCCGTACAACCTCACCGCAGCCAGATTCGCCAACGCCACCAGCGCCACCGCGATCAATGCGGGTATCCACTGCGCCATCTCCGGGAACCAGAACTGGACATAAACGCCAATGGCGGTGATTTCTGAGATCCCCACCGCCATCCACATAAACCAGTAAGACCAGGCGGTGAGATAACCAAAGAATGGGCTCATATAACGATGCGCGTAAACGGCGAACGAACCGGTAACCGGTTCGAGGAACAACATTTCGCCCATTGAACGCATGATGAAAAAGACGAACAGCCCGGCGATGATATAGGCCAACAATACGGATGGCCCGGCCCATTTCAGGGTACTGGCGGCCCCCATAAACAGGCCGACGCCAATGGTGCCCCCCAGGGCGATGAGTTCGATATGTCGAGCTTCCAGCCCACGCTGTAGCTCTGGTTTGTTATCTGCCATAAATCCTCGTGTTGTGTTTGCATGCTTTCCGGTGTTACCGGTTATCGTTATGGGTACATCGAGTGTTGCGAATGTTTTCGTAATTCAGGAGAAATGGCAAATAAAGCATTAAAAATTTGAATGCTTTGTGTAATAAAAAAGCAGACAGGCGACGAAGTGACCACTTCGTCGCTTTACAAAGAGAGGAAAATCAGAGGTTGCCGGTGTAATGCCAGCGTAAATAACGCAGCAAACGAAGCTGACGCTTAATGCGGCTCGGCTGCGAAAGCAGGCGGTAGAGCCACTCCAGCCCCAGCGTTTGCCAGATTTTCGGTGCGCGTTTTACGTGACCGGTGAAAACATCGTAGGTCCCGCCAACGCCCATATACAGCGCATCTGGATGCACCAGACGGCAGTCGCGCATGAAGATCTCCTGCTTTGGCGATCCCATCGCAACGGTGACGATTTGCGCTCCGCTGGCATGAATGCGTTCAAACAGCGCCTGACGCTGCTCGGGTTTAAAATAACCATCCTGACTGCCAACGATATTCACATTCCACTGGTTGCGCAGTTTAGCTTCAGTTTGCGCCAGCACTTCAGGTTTACCGCCCACAAGAAATACCGGTGTCCCTTCTTTGCCTGCGCGCGCCATCAGCTCTTCCCAGAGATCGGCCCCAGCAACGCGGGAAACCTGCGCCTGCGGGTACTTTTTACGTACTGAACGTACAACGCTGATGCCATCCGCATATTTAAATTCGGCAGCGTTAATTAACTCCCTGACCTCGGCGTTATCTTCAATGGTCAGCATTTTTTCGGCATTAATGGCAACCAGCGTTCCCTGCTTAAGCTGCCCGTCAGCGAACAGATAATCGAGGGCATGCTGCATATCACGCCAACCAATCAACTGTAAGCCACGCAGCGTATAGGTCGGTGCCGTGGTGTTGTTATTCATTGTTATCCTTCAACCTGCGTCCGGAGCGATGATTTTGTTCGTTTATGAATGAGTCCGGCGCTTTCAAAAAGCCAGTACAACAGTTTTGCGATCATCAGACATGCGCCGAAGACCACGATAAAAAAGACCACGCGTGAGACAAACGAATCCAGCCCTTCACGCGCCAGCACGATCATATTGAAGATCGCCCCGAAGCAGAAACTGTGCAATATCGCAGCCTTATAGCGATTAGTCTCGCGGTTGCCCAGCTCATACAGCCAGTCGAACCATTTGATGATCAGTCCAACAACAATCGCCCCGAGCGGGATGAACAACGCGCCGCCCATAACAACCAGTGAGCCTATAAGCGTAGGCGAGATCGCCAGTCCGGAGTGGTTATTCAGTACTTCCCAGGTAAAGTAGTTGGCGGAGTTCAGCACCATACTCGGGCGACCCGGCCACAGCCAGGAAGGGATAAAGACATAGAAATCGCGGACAATTGGAGCCAGGCCCTGGAAGTCGATGTTGTCGTAGTTCTGCAACAGCAACGCCAGATTCTCCCACGGCGAGAAGGTGTCGCGAGTGAGATAGAGAAACGTATAGAACGCTTCATCGCCGCTCACATTCATTCCATAGCGTTTTAGCGCCAGCCAGAACATGCCCACAATCCCCAGCACGCCCGCCGCCGCCAGCATCCACAAAGAAATCCAGCCGCGAATAATGCCAATAAACAGGAAGATAGCGAATGCGATGATGATATTGGCGCGAGTGCCGCCGACAATCATGTAAGTCAACAAGCCAAAGGCAACCGTGCTGACGAGGAAAAACAGCCACGCTTTGCTATCCTGGCGCAGAAAATAAACCACCAGCATCGCCGGGATGAAAAAGTAAAAGAAGCGTTTTAATGCCACGCCGGAGACTTCGCTGGAAAAGATCTGACTGTAAGAATTAAGCCGGAACAGCAAAAAGCCGTTGTGCATGAAGAAGATGCCGACGCTCACCAGAGCGATGCCCATCAGGATCACCCACGTGAGATTGGTCTCCACGCGGTTCATGGTAAACAGCGGACGGCGCGGTGCATCAGCAACGCGTTTGCGTAGACGGGTTTTGTAGGTGACATAGTAAACCGCGTAGAAGCAGCCTGCAGAAAGCAACGCCTGCAACAAGATTTCTGGCGGCGCGACA
This sequence comes from Escherichia sp. E.sYA108, assembly GCF_011754335.1. Taxonomy (NCBI): domain Bacteria; kingdom Pseudomonadati; phylum Pseudomonadota; class Gammaproteobacteria; order Enterobacterales; family Enterobacteriaceae; genus Escherichia; species Escherichia sp. E.sYA108. The sequence continues at coordinate 5,038,523 of NZ_JAAQVZ010000001.1, forward strand.
CCAACATCAAAGCGAAATACCAGCACGCTGGTCAGCGGAAAGCCGAAGAAAAAGGTGAGCAAAAACAGCAATGAAAAGAAGACATTGAAGTTAAAGCGCACACGGCGAAACTCAAACCAGGTCAGCGTGGCAATAAACAGCGTGCAGAGCAGCCAGACAACAAACAGGCCACTGAATTGCAGCAGACTCATGCGACCTCCCCGGCGGCAATCGCCAACGCCCGCTGCCAGCCTTGTAGATAGTTAGGGCTAAAGAAGGCAATGGTGTTTTTATCCACCGACGCCAACTGGCGCTGCGCTTCACGCACAATATCCTCGTTGAGATCATCGGTAGTAAACAGTACTGGCAAATGCTGTTCCGTCATATCCTGCCAGAACGGATTTTCCCGGTTAAGCACACAAGGAATGCCCGCCTGAATCAGTAAGCAAAGCGTACCAATGCCCTGCTGGCGGGCAAAAATAAAGTAACCGAGATCGCACTGGCGAAGTAGCGTCAGATAGGCGTCAAATTCCAGTTTTTCGCTCAGAACTTGTAGGTTTTCTTCGCTGAATAACTCCAGTCCCGCCTGACGAACTTCCTCGATGTACGCTTCGTTATTAGGCGGATATCCCATCGGCACCACCACTTTTACCGTATCGCCAAATTGCTGATGAACGGCGCGCAAGGCAGCAATATGCTCATTGCTGCGGTCACCGGAGTTCCCCACCAGAATGGTCATTTTTCCTTCACGTTGCCGATCGTTCGCCATCGTATTAAGAGAAGGGTCCATCCGCGTCGGGAAGTACAGCAGTTCTCCCCGCACCTTTGGATGCGTTTTGGCAAAAAAGCTCAAATCACCGCGGGTGGCAAATACACAGCCGACTCTCTTTTGCGCCAGGCGACGTAGCGGGTAAAAAAGCTTATATCTCAAGCCACTGGAAAGCTCATACAGGTCTGCTCCCCAGATATGCCAGAAAAACTGGCTGGGCTTAATGCCACCACTCAGCAGAGCCAGCCACAGTTTGGGATTGAACTGACCGTGGAAAAAAAATCGCTGCTGACGGTTAGCTTTTGCTTTCGCGATGACCGCTTCCGCCAGCGATTTTTTCCCAGGGAAAAATTGCACAGAAAGCGCCAGACAGCTATCACTTAAGCCGTCGTCCTTGCCAGCAACCATAAACTCGCGCGCGTGCTCGCTCGTCGCGGCCAGCGCGTCGTTGAAAAACCGCAGAACGGTTCGGTTATGGTGAGGGATATCCGATCCCAGTACGTGAATCAGTACAGTCATGCCCGCCTACGCCAGAGTAAAAACACGCCACAACAAAGAGAAAAATAGACGATATAGGTTGCCATATAGGCCTGTGCTGCGCCCAGTGCGCCATGCGCAGGGATTAGCCAGTTGGCAAATACCATCAATAAAGTGAACTGGCTGATTTCCGCCAGAATATAAAACCGCAGTGACGCTTTGGCGATCACCAGATAACCAAAGACATAAGCGCCCACTTTTAACACATCACCCACCAACTGCCAGGCAAAGAGATCGCGCATAGCGGTAAATTTATTCGACAACAGCAGCCAGATAGCAAAATCACGCAGCAACCAGACGGTAAAACTCGCCGCCGCCACTGCCGGTAAGACAAATTTCAGCGATTTAACCACTTCCCGGGTGATATCGCGCTTTTCCGTTAACCGCGACAACGTGGGCAGCAAATATACGCTGAACGATGCCGTAATAAATTGCAGGTAGGCATCGGAAATACTGCTCACCCCTTGCCAGATCCCCACTTCATCCCAGCTATACTGCGCCGCCAGCAGTTTACGCATCATGATGTAAGCAACAGGCAAGGTCACCGACGTAATCAACGCCATGAGCGTAAATTTGCTCAACTGCCCTGCCAGACCGTTATCCCAGCTGGGTTTCAGATAGCTTAACGGGATGACACCACGTTTGATCAACATGATAACAGCAGGAATTACCACCAGCGCGGGAATCAGCGCCAGACCCAGCAACGCCCCTTCATAACCGCCCAAACGATAACTGACGTAGTACGCGAGAACGCCAATCAAGCTACCGACAATCAGAGATAACGCATTACCTGCGGCATCGCGAAAGCCTTTCATCAACGCCAGTAACAGGTTGCCCCAGGCAATCCCCATTTGCACCAGCGCCACTAAACGCACCAGCCCCTGATAGTCGGTATTACCAAACAACCCCTGGCTGATTGGCGCAGCTGCCAGCACAAAAACCAGCGCCATTAGCGTAGAGAAGCCAAGTACCATCGCTGATGAAGTGCCGACTACGCGGCGCAGCTGTTGGGGATTATCATGATACTGGGCAACGTATTTGGTTACGCCGTTAAAGATGCCTGCCCCGGCAAGCACGCCGAGCACGGTAATCAACTGGCGGAAATTTGCCGCCAGCCCAAGCCCCGCCGGACCAAATGACACTGCCAGCAACTTACCGACCAGTAACCCGGCACCAATCTTGACCAGTGTACTGGCCGCCGTCCACAAGGACGCTTTTGCCAACGACATATCAGGAGAAGTAGTTCAACAAGGTCGCAATTACCGTACGCTGATTGACGGGCGACAGGTTGTAGAACAACGGCAGGCGCAGCAGGCGCTCGCTCTCTTTGGTGGTGTAGCGATCTTCGCCGTGGAACTCACCAAAGCGTTCCCCCGCAGGGCAACCGTGCAGCGGAATGTAATGGAACACCGCCATGATTTCCGCTTCTTTCAGAAAGTTAATCAATGCGCTCCGGTCAGCAATATCCCGCAGTTTAATGTAGAACATATGCGCGTTCTGCACGCAGCCATCGGGAATCGACGGCAGCTCGATACGCCCATTTTTTGCCAGAGGCGCCAGCGCATCGTAGTAGTTTTGCCACAGCGCCAGACGTTGCTGGTTGATACGATCCGCAGCTTCCAGTTGCGCCCACAGGTACGCAGCTTGCAGATCGGACATCAAATAGCTGGAGCCAATATCGCGCCAGGTATATTTATCGACCTGACCACGGAAGAACTGGCTGCGGTTTGTGCCTTTTTCACGGATGATCTCGGCTCGTTCGATCAACGCTTTATCGTTAATCAGCGTCGCGCCGCCTTCACCACCCGCCGTGTAGTTTTTGGTTTCATGGAAGCTAAAGCAGCCAATATGACCAATGGTTCCCAGCGCACGCCCTTTGTAAGTGGACATCACGCCCTGAGCGGCATCTTCCACCACAAACAGATTATGCTTCTTCGCCAACGCCATAATGGTGTCCATTTCGCAGGCCACACCCGCGTAATGGACCGGCACGATAACGCGCGTTTTGTCGGTGATCGCCGCTTCAATCAGCGTTTCGTCGATGTTCATGGTGTCCGGGCGAACATCCACAAAGACGATTTTCGCGCCACGCAGCACAAAGGCATTGGCGGTGGAGACAAAGGTGTAGCTCGGCATGATCACTTCATCGCCAGGCTGGATATCGAGCAGCAGCGCCGCCATCTCCAGCGAAGCGGTACAGGATGGCGTCAGTAACACTTTGGCGCTGCCAAAACGTTGCTCCAGCCACTGCTGGCAGCGACGGGTAAAACCACCATCGCCGCACAGTTTGCCGCTACCCATTGCCGACTGCATATAGTCGAGTTCGGTTCCCACCACCGGCGGTGCGTTAAATGGAATCATGTGATCACCTGTATAACCAGTACGCGGTGCTTTCTACATTCGCACCACTTTGTATGTATCGTTTAAGCGCGGCGGTGTTGCCCATCTGGGTCGCCACCCGCAAAGTTGTTTTACCGCGAGCATACGCCCAGTTTAGCGCTGTTTGCATCAGCTCAGCACCTGCACCGCGTCCAGCCAGCAGGCCAATTCGCGCATCTGTCGCATTGAGTTCCCGTAAAGAGACATAGCCGCGAATATCGCCGGACGCCGCACGTAAAATCAGACATTGATGATCAAAGGTGCCGCGCACGGCATTTTCAATCCACTGCGCATAAAAGCGACCGCTGGCGTCAGGCGCATACCATGGCGCACGAAAACGGCTTTGCGCAAATGCGGCGCTGGCTAACTGACGTAATGCGGGAATATCGGTCTCTTGTGCCACTACAGCACCGCTATCACTGACATTGTTCACGGGTAGCGCCAAATCAACTTCACCTTCTACCAGGGAGAATCCCAGCTGTTGCAGGGCATCCAGTTCACCCGTATTTGATGCCGCAATTTTGGCCTGCACCCGTGACCACGGCGCTAACGCGTCTGGCGTCAGGAGCGGTGCTTCAGACGTAATGCGCACAATGGCACTGTTAACACCAAAGAAGGCGTTTTCCCAGGTTAGTGGCTCAATACTGGCGCGGACGGGCACGAAGTAACTCCAGCAGATATTGGCCGTAGCCAGTTTTCGCCAGCGAGCTGGCGGCGCGCTTCACGCCTTCGTCATCAAGCCAGCCGTTACGCCAGGCGATCTCTTCCAGGCAGGCAATCTTAAAGCCCTGGCGTTTTTCCACCGTCTGTACAAAGGTGCTGGCTTCAATCAGGCTGTCGTGAGTGCCAGTGTCCAGCCAGGCAAATCCGCGCCCGAGCAGTTCAACGGTCAGGTTGCCCGCCTCGAGGTACATCTGGTTGATGGAGGTAATCTCCAGTTCACCACGCTCCGACGGCTTCACCTGCTTTGCGTACTCCACAACTTTACTGTCGTAGAAATAAAGCCCGGTCACCGCCCAGTTTGATTTTGACTGTTTTGGCTTTTCTTCCAGAGAGATAGCGCGGAAATTGTCGTCAAACTCCACGACGCCAAAGCGTTCTGGATCCATTACCTGATAGCCAAATACCGTCGCCCCTTGCGTGCGCGCCGCAACATGACGCAGCTTCGGACTGAAGCCCTGACCGAAGAAGATGTTATCGCCCAGCACCAGACAAGATGGCTCACCATTAAGGAAGGTTTCACCGATGATAAATGCCTGCGCAAGACCGTCCGGGCTGGGCTGTTCGGCATATTCCAGCTGGATACCGAACTCACTACCATCGCCCAGCAGGCGCTGGAAATAACCTTTGTCTTCCGGCGTAGTGATGATGAGAATTTCGCGGATACCGGCCAGCATCAGCACCGACAGCGGATAGTAAATCATTGGCTTATCGTAAATCGGCAACAGTTGCTTCGATACGCCGCGCGTAATCGGATGCAATCGGGTGCCGGAACCGCCCGCCAGGATAATACCTTTCATGTTTGCCTCCGCTGAGAATTAGCCGTTCAGACCTAAACGCTCGCCCTGATAGCTGCCGTCCTGCACCTGCTTCCACCAGCTTTCATTAGCCAGATACCACTGAACCGTTTTACGCATTCCACTTTCAAAGGTTTCCTGCGGCAGCCAGCCAAGTTCACGGGCAATTTTCGAAGCATCAATGGCATAGCGTAGGTCATGCCCTGGACGGTCAGCGACAAAGGTGATCAGATCGCGATAGTGCGCCACGCCGTGCGGCTTGTTCGGAGCCAGTTCTTCCAGCAGCTCGCAGATGGTTTCCACAACCTCGAGATTCTTACGCTCGTTGTGACCGCCAATATTATAGGTTTCACCGACTTTCCCGGTGGTCGCCACGCAATACAGCGCGCGGGCATGATCTTCAACATACAGCCAGTCACGGATTTGCTGCCCGTTGCCATATACCGGCAGCGGTTTACCCGCCAGCGCGTTGAGGATCATCAGCGGGATCAGTTTTTCCGGAAAGTGGTAAGGACCGTAGTTATTCGAGCAGTTGGTGATAAGCGTCGGCAAACCATAGGTCCGCAGCCAGGCGCGCACCAGATGGTCGCTGCTGGCTTTTGACGCGGAATAAGGGCTGCTCGGCGCATACGGCGTGGTTTCGGTGAAGAAATCATCCGTCGAGTGCAGGTCACCATATACTTCGTCGGTGGAGATATGATGAAAACGGAACGCTGATTTTTTATCTTCCGTCAGCGCAGTCCAGTAAGCCCGCGCCGCTTCAAGCAGTGTATAAGTCCCGACAATGTTGGTTTCAATAAACGCTGCCGGGCCGTCAATAGAACGGTCAACATGGCTTTCGGCTGCCAGATGCATGACACAGTCTGGCTGATACTCAGTGAATACGCGCGCCAGTTCTGCCCGATCGCAGATATCAACTTTCTCAAAGGCAAAGCGCTCGCTTTGCGCGACCGGTGCCAGCGACATCAGGTTTCCGGCGTAGGTCAGCTTATCGACCACCACCACCGCGTCGCTCGTTTCGTTGATGATATAACGCACCAGCGCCGAGCCAATAAACCCGGCACCACCTGTTATCAGAATCTTTCTCATCAGCGCCAGACTCCTTTGGCATCGACGACATACTGCTGATGGACGTTGTCGCCATTGATAACTTTGAACTGACTATGATCGACCAGCATCACCAGCACATCTGCCGTTGCCAGCGCCTCGTCAAGCTGCGCCAGAGTACAAAGCCCGGTCAGTTTCTTCGGCAACTCGTGGATGTTAGGCTCAACAACCAGCGTTTCGCCGCTGTGCCACTGGGCGATCAGTTCAGCGATTTCCATCGCAGGGCTTTCACGCAGGTCATCAATATTCGGTTTAAACGCCAGACCAAAGCAGGCGATTTTCAGTTCACTGGCGCGTTTATCGGTAGCAGCCAGACAATCAGCCACCGCCGCTTTCACCTGATCGATAACCCAGAACGGTTTGTGATCGTTCACTTCGCGCGCGGTACGGATAAGCCGCGCCTGCTGGGGGTTCTGTGCCACGATAAACCACGGATCAACAGCGATGCAGTGACCGCCCACGCCAGGGCCTGGCTGAAGAATATTGACGCGAGGGTGACGATTCGCCAGGCGAATCAGTTCCCAGACGTTAATCCCCTGATCGGCACAAATCAGCGACAATTCATTAGCAAAAGCGATATTCACATCGCGAAAGCTGTTTTCGGTGAGCTTACACATTTCCGCCGTCCGCGAGTTAGTTACGACACACTCACCTTCGAGGAAAATTTTGTACAGTTCGCTGGCGCGGGCCGAACAAACCGGCGTCATACCACCAATCACGCGATCGTTTTTAATCAGCTCGACCATAACCTGGCCCGGTAATACGCGTTCCGGGCAGTAAGCAATGTTGACGTCCGCCAACTCGCCCACCTGCTGTGGGAAAGTGAGATCTGGACGCATCTCTGCTAACCATTCTGCCATCTTCTCGGTTGACCCCACCGGCGAGGTGGATTCAAGGATCACCAACGCGCCTTTTTTCAGCACTGGCGCAATGGAGCGAGCAGCCGATTCAACGTAGGTCATATCTGGCTCATGATCGCCTTTAAACGGCGTGGGTACAGCAATCAGCCAGGCATCCGCTTCAACCGGCGTCGTGCTCGCTCGTAAAAAACCGCCTTCTACGGCAGTTTTTACTACGCTCGCCAAATCAGGCTCGACGATATGGATTTCGCCACGATTGATGGTATCAACCGCGTGTTGGTTGATATCGACACCAATCACCTGTTTTTGCCTTGAGGCAAACGCAGCTGCTGTAGGCAGCCCGATGTAACCCAGTCCGATAACAGAAATGGTCGCAAAACTCATAGTGATATCCGATTATTTTTTAACGCTTCCAGAATGCGAGAGCATGCCTGACCATCACCATACGGGTTATGGGCGCGGCTCATAGCTTGATATTCGTTTTCGTCTTTTAAAAGACGCGTCACTTCCTCGACAATTCGCTGCTTATCCGTGCCTACCAGACGCACCGTACCCGCCGTCACCGCTTCCGGACGCTCAGTGGTATCGCGCATTACCAGCACCGGTTTCCCCAGCGAAGGCGCTTCTTCCTGAATGCCGCCTGAGTCGGTCAAAATCAGCCAGGCGTGGTTCATCAGCCAGACAAACGGTAAATACTCCTGGGGATCGATCAGAATGACATTTTTCACGTGCCCCAGAATGCGATTGACCGGCTCTCTGACGTTCGGGTTGAGATGCACCGGATAGACAATCTGGATGTCCTGGTGCGTGGTGGCGATGTCTGCCAGTGCATGGCAGATTTCTTCAAAACCACGACCAAAGCTCTCACGCCTGTGACCGGTCACCAGAATCATTTTTTTATCAGGGTCGATAAACGGATAATTTGCCGCCAGTTCTGAACGCAGCGTATCGCTGCTCATCACCTGGTCACGCACCCATAACAGTGCATCAATAACGGTATTACCGGTAATGAAGATTCGGCTGTCAGCAACGTTTTCACGCAGCAAGTTTTGCCGGGAAGTTTCGGTTGGAGAGAAGTGATACATCGCCAGATGCCCGGTCAATGTACGGTTAGCCTCTTCCGGCCACGGCGAATAGAGATCGCCCGTGCGCAGACCAGCCTCAACGTGACCAACAGGAATACGCTGATAAAACGCCGCCAGGCTGGTTGCCAGCGTTGTAGTAGTATCACCGTGAACCAGCACGACGTCTGGTTTGAACTCGGCAAGAATTGGTTTTAGCCCTTCCAGAATCCGACAGGTTATCTCTGTAAGGCCCTGTCCTGGCTGCATTATGTTGAGATCGTAGTCAGGTACAATGGAAAAGAGTTTCAGCACCTGATCGAGCATCTCCCGATGCTGCGCAGTGACGCAAACTTTAGCCTCAAAAAAAGGATCTTTTGCCAACGCATGCACCAACGGTGCCATCTTGATGGCTTCCGGGCGCGTACCAAATACAGTCAGTACTTTCACATCGATTCTCTTCGAATAAGCGGCGAGCGCCTTTGCGCTCACCGCAGCAGTGTTGCTATTTCGAGCAACGGCGGGTTAATGCGACACCAGCCCCGATCAGCCCCCCGACAATGCCCCACATAATCATCAGGAAGGCACGACGTGGGCTATCGCGTTTTACCGGTTCTTCCGGCGTACGCAAATAGCGATAGGTCTGAAAACGCGGATCCAGGGTTGGACCAACATTCAGGGTGTTTAACATGGCCCGATTTTGATCATAGTCGAGATCAAAGGCCGGACCGACGGCCTGTAAATTTTCCAGTCGAGCCTGGAGCATTGGACGCCCAAGCAGGAACATTTCTGAATCAGGTAATTCCTCGGCAGGCACATCTGTCGCACTGCGCGAAATATTATGCTGCTCAGCAATTTTCAGCGCCTGTTCAATACTGTTCATCCGGCGATCGTAGATAGCTTTCGCCACCTCTTCCTGACGCTTCACCTGAGCTTTCATCTGGATGGTGCGTGCCGCCCATGCGCCTTTCAGCTCATCATTCAGATGGCTGGCTGCACGCTGGCTGGCAAAAGCAACATACTGACGTAACAGGTTATTAGCGTCAGGCGCAGTTTCGGCAATCAGCTTCACGCTGTCATTGACCGCGCGGGTGAAGTCACCGGGAATAAACACGATGTTGTTGATCATTTCATCCAGCAACGCCGCATCGGCTTTGCTATTGCCCACCATCCGCTGTTTGTAATAGTCGGTTTGCAGCCAGAACTCTCTGCGGGTATCCCACGAGGCCAGTTGCATAACAAACTCTTTATAGGCTTCGTCCATGACCGATGGTTGGTCGGCAGAAGCCATGTTTGAACGGACATCCAGGTTACGCAAAAATTGCTGCTGTGAGTAATATCCCCCCAGCATATTCACCGTTGGACGATCGGTAATCGCTGTCGAGCTCCACTCCTGGCGAGCAAAAAAAGTATACGCCAGCGCGATTAACGCAAACGCCAGCCCCATGCCAATAATCCACAGCTTCCCAGCCCACAAGGTACGAAACAACCCACGAATATCCAGTTCATTTTCAGCGTCTTCGGCCGGTTTCCCAGGCATTGGTTGTGTCATCACATCCTCATTTATTTGGTTAAATTGGGGCTGCCACCACGATTTCTACGCAGTCTGCGTTTTACGCGCTTAATAAAGCGAGCAACTTTCCAGGCACGCTTGATGCAATATCCATAGAGGAAGAATGCTAGCAAAAAGAGCACCAGCATGACCCACTCCGGGACAAAATGAGAATATTCTGCCAGCACGCCAATGGAAGCGAGCAGTGCTGCGGCAAGGGTAATCAGCACAAACGCCTGGCGGGAAGTAAACCCGGCACGCATGATCAAATGGTGAATATGCTGACGGTCTGGAGAGAATGGGCTCATGCCTTTACGCAGGCGACGGTACATAATCGCCACCATATCCATTAGCGGAATGGCGATTATCCACAAAGCGGTAACCGGGCTGATGGGATGAGTTTTGCCCTGGGTCGTTTCGAGCAGGATCCAGATAACGGTAAAACCAATCAGCGTACTGCCCGCATCCCCCATAAAGACTTTGTAGCGGCGACCCAGGATACCAAGGTTAAGCATGATGTATGGCAGGATGGCGGCGATCATCGCAAAGCACCAGATTGCGAGACTGGTTTGCCCGTCGAACCACAAAATCATACCGATTGCTGCAAACGAGACGCAGGACAACCCGCCCAGCAAGCCATCAATGCCATCAACCATGTTGAACGCATTAATGGCCGCCCAGACGGCAAATAGCGTCAGGAAGTAACCAAACGGTCCGAGCACCATCTCCCAGGAGCCAAAGATATAACCCAGGCTACTGAGATAAAGTTTGCCGAACACCATCATAACAATGCCAACAGCGGCCTGTATGGTGGCACGGATTTTTACGCTGATATCAAAACGGTCATCCAGCGCGCCAATGAAAACAAGCACACCAGCACAAGCGAGATAGAGAGATGCATGCGGAATATAGTAATCGACAATTCCGAACGTGAAGCAAATCCCTGCGTAAACCGAAATCCCCCCAACGAGAGGTATCAATCCCTGGTGACGTTTGCGGAAGTTTGGTTTATCCACTAAACCGACTTTTTTTGCCACCTTACGGGCAAAAAACAGAAACAGTGTCGTGAATAAAAAAATACTGATGAGATCAGTACTCACTGTCAGTAAATTCACAATGCATGCTCTCAGAGAAAATTATTAGCAGAAGTATAACCACGAAGACCTTTATTCAGAAAGGAAAGTCCGTTCCGAACCTACCAGCACTATGCGAAAATTAACTACTTGATATGCAAATTGCATAACACACCAGCAAATTCCAGGAATTTTCCTAACATCGCCAGCGCAGCATTAAGATTACAGATATAAAAGCAAAACGCCACGTAAACACGTGGCGTTTTTGGCATAAGACAAATTTATGAGCGTTTCATCATTTCGAAGAAATCGTCATTGGTCTTGGTCATTGCCAGTTTATTAATGAGGAATTCCATTGCATCGATTTCGCCCATCGGGTGAATGATTTTGCGCAGGATCCACATTTTCTGCAGTTCTTCCTGAGTCGTGAGCAGCTCTTCTTTACGGGTACCGGAACGGTTGTAGTCGATAGCCGGGAAGACGCGTTTTTCAGCGATCTTACGAGAGAGGTGCAGTTCCATGTTGCCTGTACCTTTAAACTCTTCGTAGATAACTTCGTCCATTTTAGAACCGGTATCGATAAGCGCCGTCGCGATAATGGTCAGGCTGCCGCCCTCTTCCACGTTACGCGCCGCACCGAAGAAGCGTTTCGGACGATGCAGGGCGTTGGCGTCCACACCACCGGTCAACACTTTACCTGACGCCGGAACAACGGTGTTGTAAGCGCGCGCCAGACGAGTGATGGAGTCGAGCAGAATGATAACGTCTTTCTTGTGCTCAACCAGGCGTTTCGCCTTCTCGATCACCATTTCCGCAACCTGAACGTGGCGAGATGCGGGTTCGTCAAAGGTAGAAGCAACAACTTCACCTTTTACCAGACGCTGCATCTCGGTTACTTCTTCCGGACGTTCGTCGATCAGCAGAACCATCAGCACACAATCCGGGTGGTTGTAAGCAATGCTCTGAGCAATGTTCTGCAGCAGCATGGTTTTACCGGCTTTCGGCGGTGCCACAATCAGACCACGCTGACCACGACCGATAGGTGATGCCAGATCCAGTACGCGAGCGGTTAAATCTTCCGTAGAACCGTTACCACGTTCCATACGCAGACGAGAGTTTGCGTGCAGCGGGGTTAAGTTCTCAAAGAGGATTTTGTTGCGGGCGTTTTCAGGTTTGTCGAAGTTAACTTCGTTAACTTTCAGCAGCGCAAAATAGCGTTCACCTTCTTTCGGCGGGCGAATCTTACCAGAGATGGTATCACCAGTGCGGAGGTTGAAACGGCGGATTTGGCTAGGGGAAACGTAGATGTCATCAGGACCGGCGAGGTAGGAGCTGTCTGCGGAACGGAGGAAACCAAATCCATCCTGCAATATCTCCAGTACGCCATCACCAAAGATATCTTCGCCACTCTTTGCGTGCTGCTTCAGGATGGCAAAAATAATGTCCTGCTTACGCATACGAGCCAGGTTTTCCAGCCCCATATTTTCGCCGAGAGTGATCAGCTCAGAAACCGGCGTATTCTTTAATTCGGTAAGATTCATAGTGGTGTGAGTTCTTAAACTTGGGGTAAATCTCGAACTTAATGTTGTGAATGGTATGGCAGGATCATCCATGCCTGTTTACGGTCATCGACTCATGTCTTTTCGCTGCCTGGTCACAGGAGAGTACGCAGAACTGAAACGACAAGACGGATTGAGTGACGAGCCAGAAATCTGTTCACTTCGCATTTAAGATAAAACGGGAAGCGTTGGAAATTACAAGATTCAAACTTAATAAGGTATGTTTAATACGAAGTCAACACTAAGTTAGCATGACTCACGCCGGGCGTCCAGTTTTTAGCGACGGGGCACCCGAACATGAAATTCCCTTACGCCAGGTTAGCGTCGAGGAACTCTTTCAACTGACCTTTAGACAGTGCGCCCACTTTGGTTGCCGCCACTTCACCGTTTTTGAACAGCAGCAGAGTCGGGATACCACGGATGCCATATTTCGGCGCAGTGCCAGGGTTTTGATCGATGTTCAGTTTTGCAACGGTCAGTTTGCCCTGATATTCGTCAGCGATTTCATCCAGAATCGGGGCGATCATTTTGCACGGACCGCACCACTCTGCCCAGAAATCGACGAGGATCGCCCCGTCCGCTTTGAGTACATCCGTGTCAAAACTGTCGTCAGTCAGGTGAATAATTTTATCGCTCATATATAACTCCACAGGAATAAGCCTGGCGTGTTGGTTTCGTTGTTGGTGTAACATTAACCAACTAAAGGTTGACTTTATTTCACCGGATACGCTTTCGTAAAGCAATAGTAAGCTGATATTCTACCACACTATGAGCAAAACACATTTAACAGAACAGAAGTTTTCCGACTTCGCCCTGCATCCGAAGGTTGTAGAAGCCCTTGAAAAAAAAGGGTTTCATAACTGTACGCCCATTCAGGCACTGGCCCTTCCGCTGACGCTGGCGGGTCGTGACGTAGCCGGGCAGGCGCAAACCGGTACCGGGAAAACGATGGCGTTTCTTACGTCAACGTTTCATTATCTTCTCTCTCATCCCGCGATTGCCGATCGCAAGGTGAATCAACCGCGTGCCTTAATTATGGCACCGACGCGTGAACTTGCCGTGCAGATCCATGCCGACGCGGAACCGCTGGCGGAAGCTACTGGCCTGAAGCTGGGTCTGGCTTACGGTGGTGATGGCTACGACAAACAGCTGAAAGTGCTGGAAAGCGGCGTTGACATTCTGATTGGCACCACGGGTCGTTTAATTGACTACGCCAAGCAGAACCACATTAACCTCGGTGCCATTCAGGTGGTGGTACTGGACGAAGCCGATCGCATGTACGATCTGGGCTTTATTAAAGATATCCGCTGGCTGTTCCGCCGTATGCCGCCTGCAAACCAGCGCCTCAACATGCTGTTCTCCGCCACGCTTTCGTACCGGGTACGTGAACTGGCGTTCGAGCAGATGAACAATGCCGAATATATTGAAGTGGAACCGGAACAGAAAACGGGCCATCGTATTAAAGAAGAGCTTTTCTACCCTTCTAACGAAGAAAAAATGCGTTTGCTGCAAACGCTGATCGAAGAAGAGTGGCCAGACAGAGCGATTATTTTCGCCAACACCAAACACCGTTGTGAAGAGATCTGGGGCCACCTGGCGGCAGATGGTCATCGTGTCGGTTTATTGACAGGCGATGTCGCGCAGAAAAAACGTCTGCGTATTCTTGATGAATTTACCCGTGGGGATCTGGATATTCTGGTTGCCACCGACGTTGCCGCGCGTGGTTTGCATATTCCTGCTGTGACACACGTCTTTAACTACGATTTACCCGATGACTGTGAAGATTACGTTCACCGTATTGGTCGAACAGGTCGCGCAGGCGCAAGCGGTCACTCTATTAGCCTGGCGTGTGAAGAGTATGCATTGAATTTGCCTGCTATTGAGACCTATATTGGTCACTCAATTCCGGTAAGTAAATACAATCCGGACGCATTGATGACCGATCTGCCAAAACCGCTGCGCCTCACGCGCCCGCGCACAGGCAATGGTCCGCGTCGTACTGGCGCTCCGCGTAATCGTCGTCGTTCAGGTTAAAGAAAAAATGTCATACTCCAAATCATTCAAGCTGTATCAAGATGGCAAGAGAATGAATCCCGATGCGCTTACTGTCGTAAGTGATTCAGGTGAAGGAATGCAGCCAACGCAGAGACAGATTGAAGGATGAAGAGTATGGGTTCCACCTCGTCGCTGTATGCAGCCATTGATCTCGGTTCGAATAGTTTTCATATGCTGGTTGTGCGCGAGGTGGCTGGAAGCATCCAGACGCTGACGCGAATAAAACGCAAAGTGCGTCTGGCTGCCGGCCTGAATAGCGAAAATGCCCTGTCTAATGAAGCAATGGAGCGCGGTTGGCAATGTCTGCGCCTGTTTGCTGAACGTCTGCAAGATATCCCTCCCTCGCAAATTCGCGTTGTCGCTACGGCGACATTACGCCTTGCCGTCAATGCGGGTGATTTTATTGCCAAAGCGCAGGAAATCCTCGGTTGTCCGGTACAGGTGATCAGCGGTGAAGAGGAAGCGCGTCTGATTTATCAGGGCGTTGCTCACACCACTGGCGGTGCCGATCAGCGCCTGGTGGTGGATATCGGCGGAGCCAGTACTGAACTGGTAACCGGCACGGGTGCACAAACCACCTCTTTGTTCAGCCTGTCGATGGGCTGCGTTACCTGGCTGGAACGCTATTTTGCCGATCGTAATCTGGGGCAGGAAAATTTTGATGCTGCAGAAAAAGCGGCACGCGAAGTGTTACGTCCGGTTGCCGATGAATTACGGTATCACGGCTGGAAAGTGTGCGTTGGCGCTTCCGGCACCGTGCAGGCGTTACAGGAAATCATGATGGCACAGGGGATGGATGAACGCATTACCCTGGAAAAGTTGCAGCAACTGAAACAACGCGCCATTCATTGCGGTCGGCTGGAAGAGCTAGAGATTGACGGGCTGACGCTGGAACGTGCGTTAGTGTTCCCGAGTGGTCTGGCGATCCTGATAGCCATTTTTACCGAACTGAATATTCAGTGTATGACCCTGGCGGGCGGTGCGCTGCGTGAAGGCCTGGTCTACGGTATGTTGCATCTTACCGTCGAGCAGGATATTCGCAGCCGTACGCTGCGTAATATTCAGCGCCGCTTTATGATCGATATTGATCAGGCACAGCGCGTAGCCAAAGTTGCGGCTAACTTCTACGATCAGGTGGAAAATGAATGGCATCTTGAAGCAATAAGCCGCGATTTGCTCATCAGCGCCTGTCAGCTTCATGAAATCGGCCTGAGCGTTGACTTCAAACAAGCGCCGCAACACGCTGCTTATCTGGTACGTAATCTGGATCTTCCCGGTTTTACCCCCGCACAGAAAAAACTGCTGGCGACGCTACTGCTCAACCAGACTAATCCGGTCGATCTCTCATCGCTGCATCAGCAAAATGCCGTACCACCGCGCGTCGCAGAACAACTCTGCCGTTTACTCCGCCTGGCTATCATTTTTGCCAGCCGTCGCCGTGACGATCTCGTGCCAGAGATGACATTACAGGCTAACCATGAACTGTTGACCTTGACGCTTCCGCAAGGTTGGCTAACCCAACATCCGCTGGGTAAAGAGATTATTGATCAGGAAAGCCAGTGGCAGAGCTATGTCCACTGGCCGCTGGAAGTGCATTAATGAGTAAGTGCCGGATGCGATGCTGACACATCTTTTCCGGCCTTGATTATTTCCCTCGTTTTGCCGCCATCATCGCTTTCAGATTCGCCAGATGGCTTTGCCCTTTCTGCATCCGTTCTTCGGCGCTGACCACTTTGCGCTCCTGTTCCCAAATCAAATCATCCTGCGGCAGCTCCAGCAGGAAGCGGCTCGGCTCCGGGCGCACCAGTTCGCCGTACTGACGGCGTTCTTTACACAGCGTAAAGGTCAATTCCTTCTGGGCGCGGGTAATGCCGACATAGGCCAGCCGCCGCTCCTCATCAATATTGTCTTCATCGATGCTGCTCTGGTGGGGCAAAAACCCTTCTTCCATACCAACCATGTAGACATAGGGAAACTCCAGCCCTTTCGACGCGTGCAGAGTCATCAGTTGCACCTGATCCAGCTCTTCCTCGCTCTCGCCGCGCTCCATCATGTCGCGCAAAGTAAAGCGCGTCACCACCTGGGTGAGCGTCATCGGCTCATCCAGTTCGCTGCCTTCCAGCATCTCCGTCATCCAGCTAAACAGTTGGTTGACGTTCTTCATGCGCATTTCGGCAGCTTTCGGGCTGGGCGATGTTTCGTACAGCCAGGATTCATAATCCATGCCGTGGATCAGATCACGCACCGCGGCAATCGGCTCTCGCTCCGCCAGGCGCTGGATTTCTGCCAACCAGTGAGTGAAGCGGGTCAATGCTTCATAACCACGTCCGCTAAGCGTCTGACTCAGGCCCATATCAAAGCTGGCGGTAAACATGCTTTTATTGCGCGTCATCGCCCACTCACCCAGCTTTTTCAGCGTAGCCGGGCCAATCTCTCGCTTCGGCGTGTTAACGATACGCAGAAATGCGCTGTCATCGTCCGGGTTAGTCAGCACGCGCAGATAAGCCAGCAAATCCTTGATTTCAGGACGAGAGAAAAACGACGTACCACCAGAAATTTTGTACGGGATGCGGTTTTGCATCAGGAATTTTTCAAACACCCGCGACTGATGGTTGCCGCGATAAAGAATGGCGTAATCTTTGTACTGCGTTTTATTGACGAAGTGATGGGCGATCAGCTCGCCGGTGACGCGCTCGGCTTCATGTTCTTCGTTATTCGCGCTTAAAACTTTTAGCTCCGCGCCATAGCCCAGTTCGGAGAACAGACGCTTTTCAAAGACGTGCGGGTTATTGGCGATCAGGATGTTCGCCGCTTTCAGAATACGTCCGGAAGAGCGGTAGTTCTGCTCAAGCTTAATCACCTTCAGTGCCGGGAAATCCTGACTCAACAGCACCAGGTTTTGCGGACGTGCACCGCGCCAGGAGTAGATCGACTGATCGTCATCGCCAACTACGGTAAAGCGCGCGCGGCTGCCCACCAGCAGTTTCACCAGTTCATACTGGCTGGTGTTGGTGTCCTGATACTCATCCACCAGCAGGTAGCGAATTTTGTTCTGCCAGCGCTCGCGGACTTCTTCATTGCGTTGCAGCAGCAACGTCGGCAATAAAATCAGATCATCGAAGTCGAGAACGTTACAGGCTTTCAGGTGTGCATCATACAGCCCATAACAATGGGCAAAAATACGGTCCCGCTCGCCCTTTGCCTCTGCCGCCGCCTGCGCCGGTGTTTTGAGATCGTTCTTCCAGTTGGAGATGGTCGAAATTAGCTGTTGCAGGAGAACTTTGTCATCTTCAATCAGCCCCTCGGTCAACTCTTTAAGCAAAGCAAGCTGATCGGTATCGTCAAACAGCGAAAAGTTAGCCTTCATCCCCAGCGCCGCATACTCGCGTTTGATGATATCCAGCCCCAGCGTGTGGAAGGTGGAAATCATCAGCCCACGCGCCTCTTTGCGCCCCAGCGTCTGCCCGACACGCTCTTTCATCTCGCGTGCCGCCTTATTGGTAAAGGTCACCGCCGCGATATGTCGCGCCTGATAACCGCAACCGCGGATCAGATGGGCGATTTTATTGGTGATAACACGAGTTTTACCGGAACCCGCGCCCGCCAGCACCAGGCAGGGGCCGGTAACGAATTCGACAGCTTGTTGTTGGCCGGGGTTTAGACGCATAGGAAAATCGCTCAATGAAAGTCGGGAGGGGAAAATAACAGCGTGGTAGTATAGCCAGCCTCATCCTTACCACTCAAGGCACGATCATGGCAAAAACAGCAGCAGCACTGCATATCCTTGTAAAAGAAGAGAAACTGGCTCTGGATCTTCTCGAGCAGATCAAGAATGGTGCCGATTTCGGCAAGCTGGCGAAGAAACACTCCATTTGCCCGTCAGGCAAACGCGGCGGTGATTTGGGTGAATTCCGCCAGGGTCAAATGGTTCCGGCGTTCGATAAAGTGGTTTTCTCTTGTCCGGTACTGGAGCCAACCGGCCCGCTGCATACCCAGTTCGGTTACCACATCATTAAAGTGCTGTACCGTAACTAACAGAAAGGCCTTCTCCGGGAGAAGGCCTTGAACTCTGAATCGCTATTAACCCGCAACAGCAATACGTTTCATATCCGTCATATAGCCGCGCAGTTTCTTACCTACCTGCTCAATCGCATGGCTGCGAATCGCTTCATTTACATCACGCAGCTGCGCGTTATCTACCGCACCTTCCGGAATAGCTTTACCCAGGTCGCCCGGTTGCAGCTCTGCCATAAACGGTTTCAGCAGTGGCACACAAGCGTAAGAGAACAGATAGTTACCGTACTCGGCAGTATCGGAGATAACCACGTTCATTTCGTACAGACGCTTACGGGCGATGGTGTTGGCAATCAGCGGCAGTTCGTGCAGTGATTCATAGTAAGCAGATTCTTCGATGATGCCGGAATCAACCATGGTTTCAAACGCCAACTCAACGCCTGCTTTTACCATCGCGATCATCAGTACGCCTTTATCGAAGTACTCCTGTTCACCGATTTTGCCTTCATACTGCGGCGCGGTTTCGAATGCGGTTTTGCCAGTCTCTTCACGCCAGGTCAGCAGTTTCTTATCGTCGTTGGCCCAGTCAGCCATCATGCCGGAGGAGAATTCGCCGGAGATGATGTCGTCCATATGTTTCTGGAACAGCGGCGCCATGATCTCTTTCAGTTGCTCAGAAAGCGCGTAAGCACGCAGTTTCGCCGGGTTAGAAAGACGGTCCATCATCAGGGTGATGCCGCCCTGTTTCAGCGCTTCGGTGATGGTTTCCCAACCGAACTGAATCAGTTTTTCTGCGTATGCCGGATCGGTGCCTTCTTCCACCAGCTTGTCGAAGCACAGCAGAGAACCAGCTTGCAACATACCGCACAGGATGGTTTGCTCGCCCATCAGGTCAGATTTCACTTCCGCAACGAAAGAGGATTCCAGAACGCCCGCACGGTGACCGCCGGTTGCAGCCGCCCATGCTTTAGCGATCGCCATGCCTTCGCCTTTCGGATCGTTTTCCGGGTGAACGGCAATCAGCGTCGGTACGCCGAATCCACGTTTGTACTCTTCACGTACTTCGGTGCCAGGGCATTTCGGCGCAACCATTACGACGGTGATGTCTTTACGGATCTGCTCACCCACTTCTACGATATTGAAACCATGAGAGTAGCCCAGCGCCGCGCCGTCTTTCATCAGTGGCTGTACGGTGCGCACTACATCAGAGTGCTGCTTGTCCGGCGTCAGGTTAACCACCAGATCCGCCTGCGGGATCAGTTCTTCGTAAGTACCCACTTTAAAACCATTTTCGGTTGCTTTACGCCAGGATGCGCGCTTCTCAGCAATCGCTTCTTTACGCAGAGCGTAGGAGATATCGAGACCAGAATCACGCATGTTCAGGCCCTGGTTCAGACCCTGTGCGCCACAGCCGACGATGACTACTTTTTTACCCTGAAGGTAGCTCGCGCCATCGGCGAATTCATCGCGCCCCATAAAGCGACATTTGCCCAGCTGTGCCAACTGCTGGCGCAGATTCAGTGTATTGAAGTAGTTAGCCATGGTGATTCCTCGTGATGTTGTGCTTCTTATTGTTCGGTTCGCGTTTGCGAGATTGAATTCACTATATGACAGGAAATTTATTGCGGAAATTGATATATTCACAACGTCACATTGCAATTTCTGCAACGTCAACATTAAGGGCTGCGCCATTGGATTTACGCGATCTGAAAACCTTCCTGCATCTGGCGGAAAGCCGCCATTTTGGCCGCAGCGCGCGGGCAATGCACGTTAGCCCGTCTACGCTTTCGCGACAAATACAGCGCCTGGAAGAAGATCTCGGTCAGCCGCTGTTTGTGCGTGATAACCGCACGGTAACGCTGACGGAAGCGGGCGAAGAACTGCGCGTTTTCGCCCAGCAAACGCTGTTGCAGTATCAACAGCTGCGCCACACCATCGATCAGCAAGGACCGTCGCTCTCTGGCGAATTACATATCTTCTGCTCGGTGACCGCTGCCTACAGCCATCTGCCGCCGATTCTCGATCGCTTCCGCGCGGAACACCCGTCGGTGGAGATTAAACTCACGACTGGTGATGCGGCAGATGCGATGGAAAAGGTCGTCACTGGCGAAGCGGATCTGGCGATTGCCGGGAAACCGGAGACTCTGCCCGGCGCAGTGGCATTTTCGATGCTGGAGAATCTGGCAGTAGTGCTGATTGCCCCTGCGCTACCCTGCCCGGTGCGTAACCAAGTTTCGGCAGATAAGCCGGACTGGTCTACAGTGCCGTTTATCATGGCCGATCAGGGACCGGTGCGCCGGCGCATTGAACTGTGGTTTCGACGCAACAAAATCAGCAACCCGATGATTTACGCTACGGTCGGCGGGCATGAAGCGATGGTGTCGATGGTAGCGCTCGGCTGTGGCGTAGCCTTGTTGCCGGAAGTGGTGCTGGAAAACAGCCCGGAACCGGTGCGTAACCGCGTGATGATTTTAGAGCGCAGTGATGAAAAAACGCCGTTTGAACTGGGCGTGTGTGTGCAGAAAAAGCGGCTACATGAGCCGCTGATTGAGGCATTCTGGAAGATTTTGCCGAACCATTAACCCGCCAAAAAGAACCTGAACGCCGGGTTATTGGTTTCGTCGTGGCAATCGTAACCCAACTCATTCAACCGGGTTTCGAAATCCGGTTCATGGTCGCCAAGTTCGAACGCCGCCAGTACGCGCCCGTAGTCGGTGCCATGGCTGCGATAGTGGAACAAAGAAATGTTCCAGTGCGTACCCAGCGTGTTGAGGAAGCGCAACAGCGCGCCCGGCGATTCCGGGAATTCGAAGCTGTAGAGGCGTTCCTGCAACGGATGCGACGGACGCCCGCCGACCATATAGCGCACATGCAGCTTCGCCATTTCGTCGTCGGAGAGATCCACTACGCTGTAGCCGCCATCGTTGAGCATCTGCAAAATTTCTTTGCGCTCTTCGAGGCCGCGGCTCAGGCGCACGCCAACAAAAATGCAGGCGTTTTTGGCATCGGCAAAACGGTAGTTGAACTCGGTGACCGAGCGCCCGCCAAGCAGTTGGCAGAATTTGAGGAAGCTGCCCTTCACTTCCGGGATGGTCACCGCCAACAACGCTTCACGCTGTTCGCCCAGTTCGCAACGTTCCGAGACGTAGCGCAGGCCGTGGAAGTTCACGTTGGCACCGGAAAGAATATGCGCCAGGCGTTCGCCGCGAATATTATGCTGGGCGATATATTTTTTCATCCCTGCCAGCGCCAGCGCGCCAGAGGGTTCCGCCACCGCACGTACATCTTCGAATAAATCCTTCATCGCCGCACAGATCGCATCACTATCGACGGTGATGATGTCGTCGAGATACTCCTGGCACAAACGGAAGGTTTCGTCGCCAATGCGTTTTACCGCAACGCCTTCAGCAAACAGCCCCACGCGCGGCAGATCCACAGGATGACCCGCATCCAGCGCCGCTTTCAGGCAGGCGGAGTCTTCCGCTTCAACGGCGATCACTTTGATTTGCGGCATCAGTTGTTTGATCAGCACCGCCACACCCGCCGCCAGACCGCCGCCGCCGACCGGCACAAACACGCGGTCAAGATGGGCATCCTGCTGGAGCAGTTCCAGCGCCAGCGTGCCTTGCCCAGCGATCACCATCGGGTGGTCGAACGGTGGCACCCAGGTGAAGCCCTGCTGCTGTGACAGTTCGATCGCTTTCGCTTTTGCTTCGTCAAAGTTCGCGCCATGAAGCAACACTTCGCCGCCAAAGCCGCGTACCGCATCAACTTTGATATCGGCGGTGGCGGTTGGCATGACGATCAGCGCCTTCACGCCTAACCGTGCGGAAGAAAACGCGACGCCCTGCGCGTGATTACCCGCCGAGGCAGTGATCACGCCATGCGCTTTTTGTTCTTCCGTCAGGCCCGCCATCATGGCGTATGCACCGCGCAGCTTAAAGCTGTGTACCGGCTGGCGATCTTCGCGCTTCACCAGAATCACGTTATCAAGACGCGACGAGAGCTTTTCCATTTTTTGTAGCGGCGTGACCTGCGCCGCCTCGTAAACCGGTGCACGTAGTACCGCTCTTAAATATTCGGCGCCTTCCGGAGCACCAGACAGGGGTTGTGAGTCTGCCATCATTAACCCCCCAGTTTCGATTTATCGCGCACCGCGCCTTTGTCGGCGCTGGTTGCCAGGCTGGCGTAGGCACGCAGGGCAAAGGAAACCTGACGTTCACGTTTTTTCGGCGTCCAGGCTTTGTCGCCACGGGCTTCCTGCGCTTCACGACGCGCCGCCAGTTCGGCATCGCTTACCTGTAACTGAATGCCTCGGTTCGGAATATCGATAGCGATCAGGTCACCATCTTCAATCAGGCCAATGCTGCCGCCGCTTGCCGCTTCCGGCGAGACGTGGCCGATGGAAAGACCAGAGGTGCCGCCGGAGAAGCGTCCATCGGTGATCAGCGCACAGGCTTTGCCGAGCCCCATTGATTTCAGGAAGCTGGTTGGGTAGAGCATTTCCTGCATGCCAGGGCCGCCTTTCGGGCCTTCATAGCGGATCACCACCACATCGCCCGCGACAACTTTGCCACCGAGGATCGCTTCTACCGCGTCGTCCTGGCTTTCGTACACTTTCGCCGGGCCGGTGAATTTTAGGATGCTGTCATCGACGCCTGCGGTTTTCACGATGCAGCCGTTTTCTGCGAAATTACCGTAGAGCACCGCCAGACCGCCGTCTTTGCTGTAGGCGTGTTCCAGCGAGCGGATACAGCCATTGGAGCGATCGTCGTCCAGCGTATCCCAGCGGCAATCCTGCGAGAATGCCTGTGTAGTACGAATGCCCGCAGGGCCAGCGCGGAACATATTTTTTACCGCATCATCCTGGGTCACGACGATGTCGTATTGTTCCAGTGTTTGCGGCAACGTCAGGCCAAGTACGTTTTTCACATCACGGTTCAGTAACCCCGCGCGATCCAGCTCGCCGAGAATACCGATAACACCACCAGCACGGTGAACATCTTCCATATGGTATTTTTGGGTGCTCGGCGCAACTTTACACAGCTGCGGTACTTTGCGGGAGAGCTTATCGATATCACTCATGGTGAAGTCGATTTCCGCTTCCTGCGCCGCCGCCAGTAGGTGAAGAACGGTGTTGGTAGAGCCGCCCATCGCGATATCCAGCGTCATGGCGTTTTCAAACGCCGCCTTACTGGCGATGTTACGCGGCAGTGCGCTTTCATCATCCTGTTCGTAGTAACGTTTGGTCAATTCAACAATGCGTTTACCAGCATTGAGGAACAGTTGCTTGCGATCAGCGTGGGTTGCCAGCAGCGAGCCGTTGCCCGGCTGCGACAGGCCCAGCGCTTCGGTCAGGCAGTTCATTGAGTTAGCAGTAAACATCCCGGAGCAGGAACCGCAGGTTGGGCAGGCGGATCGTTCAACCTGAGCGCTCTGGGAGTCAGAAACTTTCGGGTCTGCGCCCTGGATCATCGCATCAACCAGATCGAGCTTAATGATCTGATCGGACAGTTTGGTTTTCCCGGCCTCCATCGGGCCGCCGGAAACAAAGATCACCGGAATATTCAGGCGCAGGGAAGCCATCAGCATCCCCGGGGTGATTTTGTCGCAGTTAGAGATGCAGACCATGGCGTCGGCGCAGTGGGCGTTGACCATATATTCAACGGAATCAGCGATCAGTTCGCGAGATGGCAGTGAATAAAGCATGCCCCCGTGGCCCATAGCGATCCCATCATCCACCGCAATGGTGTTGAACTCTTTGGCAACGCCGCCAGCCGCTTCAATTTGTTCGGCAACCAGTTTACCGAGATCGCGTAGATGGACGTGACCCGGTACAAATTGGGTGAACGAGTTCACAACCGCGATAATCGGCTTACCGAAATCGGCGTCGGTCATTCCGGTGGCGCGCCACAGCGCACGAGCACCCGCCATATTACGACCATGAGTGGTGGTGGCGGAACGGTACTTAGGCATACTTTATTTACTCCCAGTGTCTGTCTCGTAAATGGGACGGTGCGTGCCGTCCCATTTTTTGTATTTATTGATTAACTTGATCTAACCAGCCCCATTTATCTTCGGTTTCGCCAGTGAAGAGGCCGAAGAAGGCTTGCTGAATGCGTTTGGTAACCGGGCCACAACGGCCTTCGCCAACCTGAATACCGTCTACGCTGCGCACTGGCGTGATTTCTGCCGCCGTACCGGACATAAACACTTCATCCGCCAGGTACAGGGATTCGCGCGACAGCACCTGCTCACGCACTTCAATTCCCAGCTCTTTTGCCAGTTTGATGATGGCATCACGGGTAATACCCGGCAGCGCGGATGAGGTGAACGGTGGGGTGAACAGCACGCCGTCTTTCACTTCAAACAGGTTTTCGCCTGCGCCTTCAGAGATGTAACCATTCACATCCAACGCGATACCTTCCTGATAACCGTGGCGGCGCGCTTCGCTACCCACCAGCAGGGAAGAGAGGTAGTTACCACCGGCTTTTGCCGCCGTCGGGATGGTGTTTGGTGCTGCGCGGTTCCAGGAGGAAACCATCGCATCGATCCCCTGCTCCAGCGCTTCTGCGCCCAGATACGCTCCCCACGGGAAAGCGGCGATAATCACGTCGGTTGAGTATCCCGCTGGCGGGTTTACGCCCATGCCAACATCACCAACGAAGATCAGCGGACGGATATAGGCGCTGGTGAGATTGTTTTTGCGGATCACGTCACGACAAGCTTCCATCAGCTCATCAATGCTCTGCGAAACCGGGAAGCGATAGATTTTGGCGGAGTCATGCAGACGCTGCATATGCTCACGATGGCGGAATACAACCGGTCCTTTGTGCGAGTCGTAGCAACGGATGCCTTCAAAAACCGAGGTGCCATAGTGCAGCGCGTGCGACATCACATGCACCTTCGCGTCTTCCCAGCGAACCATCTCCCCATTGAACCAAATGTAATCAGCTTTCTTCGTGGTCATTTTTATATTCCTTTTGCGCTCAGGCGCGGATTTGTTGTGATGTGGTTGTGCTCTGGCAGATAGCAACGTGTGCGACGTCCACCAGTTTATTTAACTGACTAAACAGTAAGTCGACCGACCGTGGGCTGGCAACGGTCAATTCGATATTTATATTTTGTGCATCGCTGGCGGCGGCCATATTCATTGAGCAGACGTGGAAACCACGATGACGCACCACGCGTAAAACACGTTCTAAGGTTTCCGGATTGAAGCGAGCCGATACATTGACCTGATGTTGCATCATGATAATTTCTCCAACATTTCAGAATTACTGGCACCAGGCGGCACCAGCGGCCAGACGTTCTCAAGTTCGTCGATTGAGACATGAAGCAGGTATGGCCCATCACTGTTCAGCATGGTGTCGAGTGCCGCTTCAACCTGGTCTTTATGGGTGATGTGTTGGCCAGGGATGCCGAAGGCGCTGGCTAACATGAGGAAATCGGGGTTATCGGTAAGGGTGGTTTCGCTGTATCGTTCCTGGAAAAACAGTTGCTGCCATTGTCGAACCATCCCTAACCGTTGGTTATCGAGTAAGACGATTTTCAACGGTAACTGCTTGCGTTTTACGGTGCCCAGCTCTTGCACATTCATCATGAAAGAGCCGTCACCGGAGATACAGACGACAGTATCGTTCGGTCGCGCGACTTGTGCGCCAACCGCCGCCGGTAAACCGAAACCCATGGTGCCTAAGCCGCTGGAGGTGATGAAGTTTTCCGGGCGAGTGTGGACGATGTGCTGGGCAGCCCACATCTGGTGCTGCCCCACATCTGTGGTCACGATGCAATCCGCAGGTTTACGATCCGACAGTTGTTTTAACAACAACGGCGCGTAGATAGCGTCACCAGGATGGTCGTAACGCCAGGCATGTTCATCACGCAGTTGCGCGCAGTGTTGCTGCCAGTCATCGATATTTAACGGCTGCTGTAATGCTGGTAACAGAGCATTTAAATCACCCTGTAATGCCACATGTGCCTGACGCAGCTTGTTCATTTCTGCCGGATCGATATCCATATGGATAACGCTGGCGTGTGGTGCGAAGGTGTTCAGTTTGCCAGTCACCCGGTCATCAAAACGTGCGCCCACGGCGATCAGTAGATCGCACTCCTGCACTGCGAAGTTCGCCGCTTTGGTGCCGTGCATCCCCAGCATGCCCAGATAGTACGGATAATCTGCTTCTACTGCGCCCAGCCCTTTCAACGTACAGGTGGCAGGCATTTTTGTGGCAGCGAGAAATTCACGCAAAGCCGAAACTGCCTGCGCCATGCCCACGCCACCGCCAACGTACAGCATCGGTTTTTGCGCTTTTGCCAGCATCTGACGCGCTTGCTCGACTTCGGCATGTGAGAAAGTCACTTCGTTTTCAACAGTGGTGAACCACGGTTCCAGATCGCCGCTGGCTAACTGGATATCTTTTGGAATATCGACCAAAACCGGACCAGGACGACCAGAGCTGGCGACGTCAAACGCTTCGGCCATGATACGCGGTAACTCTTCCAGTGATTGCACCAGGAAACTGTGCTTGGTGCAGGCTAACGACAACCCCAGAATATCCACCTCCTGAAATGCGTCAGTGCCGATAAACGGTGCGGATACCTGACCGGTGATAGCAACAACGGGGATGGAATCTAACAGCGCGTCCGCAAGCCCGGTTATCAGGTTGGTTGCACCTGGACCAGACGTGGCGATGCAAACGCCAGTTTTGCCGGTAGCACGGGCATAACCGATAGCCGCCATTGCTGCACCTTGCTCGTGTCGGCACAGCAAGTGTTCCACGCCACCGTCATACAATGCATCGTAAACCGGCATAATTGCGCCACCCGGATAACCGAAAACGGTGTTCACACCCTGTGCCCGCAACGCATGTACCACCCACTGTGCGCCATTCATAGTTAGTTCCCCGTCCTGAATCTTGAGAAACAGAATTTTGTGCTGTTATTCATTGTCTGCTCCTCAGTTATGTTTTTAAGGTCAAAAAAAACCCCCGGACCTTTCGGTGCGGGGGTCTTAGTTCGTTAAGGCTTGATCTCTAAGCCTTTCCTCGTCCAAGTGCAGCCCCGCACGGTGGGATAATAATCACCACCACGCTAATCACGACCAGGCTAATCACTCGTAGAAGGGCTGTCATTTTGTCTTTTCTTGCATCTTGTTCGAAGGAATGCCTAAAGAGTTACCATAGATTTTGCGAATAGCACAAGATATTTTTTGGCCGATTTTTATGATGTCTTTAATAATTTCAAGAGAAATTGTTGTTTTTTAAAAAGAAAATAGTGAGTGAAAAAAATTCAATTTCAGTATGAATGTTGTTCCCTTCCTCGTAGTTCATCCTTTGCACGCTGCATTTTTGCGAGCATCATTCCACCGCCAGAACAACTCAACTTCACTTGCACAAATAAACAGGAATCAGCCACTAAAATTCACGAATTAGCGGGCTACAGCAGCGATATCTTATGCACATAATGGTGACTCAAGGAGGGCTTATGTCACTGTCAATTGTTCATACCCGCGCAGCCCTGGGAGTAAATGCGCCCCCAATCACTGTTGAGGTACATATCAGTAAAGGTCTACCAGGCTTAACGATGGTGGGCTTACCAGAAACAACGGTAAAAGAAGCTCGCGATCGCGTGCGCAGCGCCATTATCAATAGCGGATATGAATATCCGGCGAAAAAAATCACCATCAACCTTGCTCCAGCCGATCTGCCAAAAGAAGGGGGACGATATGATTTGCCTATCGCTATTGCGTTACTGGCGGCCTCAGAACAGCTTACAGCCAATAAGTTAGATGAATATGAATTAGTCGGAGAACTGGCGCTTACAGGCGCTCTGCGTGGCGTTCCCGGCGCAATCTCCAGTGCAACTGAAGCTATTAAGTCGGGCAGAAAAATTATCGTCGCGAAAGATAACGAAGATGAAGTGGGGCTAATTAACGGTGAAGGATGCCTGATAGCCGATCATCTGCAGGCTGTCTGCGCGTTTCTGGAAGGTAAGCACGCTCTCGAACACCCGAAACCAACTAATGCAGTATCCCGGGCGCTACAACATGATCTCAGTGATGTTGTCGGTCAGGAGCAAGGAAAGCGAGGACTGGAAATTACCGCCGCTGGCGGGCACAACCTTTTACTGATTGGACCGCCGGGAACAGGTAAAACAATGCTCGCCAGCCGTATTAATGGCCTTTTGCCAGATTTAAGCAATGAAGAGGCACTGGAGAGCGCTGCGATATTAAGTCTGGTAAATGCTGAATCAGTACAAAAACAATGGCGGCAGCGCCCGTTCCGCTCACCTCATCACAGTGCGTCGTTAACTGCGATGGTGGGCGGTGGTGCAATTCCAGGGCCAGGTGAAATTTCGCTGGCGCATAACGGCGTGCTTTTTCTTGATGAGCTACCTGAATTTGAACGGCGTACACTGGATGCCTTGCGAGAGCCGATTGAATCCGGGCAGATCCATCTTTCACGCACACGAGCAAAAATAACCTATCCAGCCCGTTTCCAGCTTGTCGCGGCAATGAATCCCAGCCCTACCGGACATTATCAGGGAAACCATAACCGCTGCACACCAGAACAGACATTACGTTATCTCAACCGGCTCTCGGGGCCCTTTCTCGACCGCTTCGATCTCTCACTGGAGATCCCATTACCGCCCCCCGGCATTTTGAGTAAAACGGTAGTGCCGGGAGAAAACAGCACCACCGTTAAACAACGTGTAATGGCCGCCAGAGAGCGCCAATTTAAGCGGCAGAATAAACTGAACGCCTGGCTGGATAATCCGGAAATACGCCAATTCTGCAAGCTTGAAAGCGAAGATGCGCAGTGGCTGGAAGAAACGCTGATCCATCTGGGGTTATCGATTCGTGCCTGGCAGCGGTTATTGAAAGTTGCACGAACCATTGCTGATATTGATCAGTCTGACATTATCACACGTCAGCATTTGCAGGAGGCAGTTAGCTATCGTGCGATTGACCGTTTGCTCATCCATCTGCAAAAACTACTGACATAAAAAAAGGGCATTTCGCCCTTTTTATTAATCGTCAGAATCGGTGTAGTCTTCAGCACCTTCAACCTGCGGTTTACCGCCGGAAAGGGTGTGAAAACGTTTTGGACGCTTGATACGCGTCATATACTTGGACCACACGCGTTCTGCTTCTGTCACTGGTTCACGTTCGCCACGGCATACTGCTACGAAGAGTTTCTCTTCCTCGGTAACCGGCTCGCGTTTGCCAAGATCCAACTCATTGAAGGCATAACCATGACGCTCAAGCAGTTGTGCCTCTTTGATGGTGAAGTCACCATGACGAGAGAATCCACGTGGATAATGTTTATTGTCGAAATATCGATTAGTCGTCGTAAAGCTTTCCGCCATCCTGCACGCTCCTAATTCTTTGACCGAGCTAGTTATGGCGCGGAGTATTAGTTACGCTTGACAGAGTGTAAAACAAAACATTTAAATCATAACGACAAATAATTTTGCGGAGAGCACTGTGGATACGGAATTGTTAAAAACTTTCCTGGAAGTTAGCCGAACGCGTCACTTTGGTCGAGCGGCTGAATCGCTCTATCTGACCCAATCAGCCGTGAGCTTTCGAATCAGACAACTGGAAAATCAACTGGGTGTGAATCTTTTCACCCGCCACAGAAACAATATCCGTTTAACCGCTGCCGGAGAAAAGCTTCTGCCTTATGCAGAAACGCTCATGAGCACCTGGCAGGCCGCCCGCAAGGAGGTGGCGCATACCTCACGACATAATGAGTTTTCTATCGGTGCCAGCGCCTCGCTGTGGGAGTGTATGCTTAATCAGTGGCTGGGACGCTTGTATCAAAATCAGGATGTCCATACAGGCTTACAGTTCGAAGCGCGAATTGCCCAACGGCAGTCTCTGGTAAAACAGTTGCATGAACGCCAACTTGATCTTCTTATTACAACTGAAGCCCCCAAAATGGACGAATTTTGTAGTCAGTTGCTGGGGTATTTCACTTTAGCGCTTTATACCAGTGCCCCTTCTAAACTAAAGGGAGATCTTAACTATCTGCGACTAGAGTGGGGGCCAGATTTTCAACAGCATGAGGCAGGTTTGATCGGTGCTGACGAAGTTCCCATTCTGACAACCAGTTCTGCTGAACTGGCACAGCAACAGATTGCGATGCTTAATGGTTGCACCTGGCTACCCGTCAGTTGGGCACGTAAAAAAGGCGGCCTGCATACCGTTGTCGATAGCACAACACTTTCACGGCCGCTTTATGCCATATGGCTACAAAATAGCGATAAAAATGCGTTGATTCGCGATCTATTGAAAATTAACGTGCTGGATGAAGTGTATTAATCTGAATGGCTGGCAAGGATGCCGGTAGAAGGAGTTACTTCGGAGAGGGTTATTTCAGATAAAAAAAATCCTTAGCTTTCGCTAAGGATGATTTCTGGCAGGGGCGGAGAGACTCGAACTCCCAACACCCGGTTTTGGAGACCGGTGCTCTACCAATTGAACTACGCCCCTAATTAGGGTGGCGGAACGGACGGGACTCGAACCCGCGACCCCCTGCGTGACAGGCAGGTATTCTAACCGACTGAACTACCGCTCCACCGAATTCTTTTACAACCACCGGTTTATAACCGGCTTACTGCTAAATTTGATGCCTGGCAGTTCCCTACTCTCGCATGGGGAGACCCCACACTACCATCGGCGCTACGGCGTTTCACTTCTGAGTTCGGCATGGGGTCAGGTGGGACCACCGCGCTAAGGCCGCCAGGCAAATTCTGTTTCATTAACCCGCTTGTCGCCGGTTAATCTAATCTGTATCAGGCTGAAAATCTTCTCTCATCCGCCAAAACATCTTCGGCGTTGTAAGGTTAAGCCTCACGGTTCATTAGTACCGGTTAGCTCAACGCATCGCTGCGCTTACACACCCGGCCTATCAACGTCGTCGTCTTCAACGTTCCTTCAGGACCCTCAAGGAGTCAGGGAGAACTCATCTCGGGGCAAGTTTCGTGCTTAGATGCTTTCAGCACTTATCTCTTCCGCATTTAGCTACCGGGCAGTGCCATTGGCATGACAACCCGAACACCAGTGATGCGTCCACTCCGGTCCTCTCGTACTAGGAGCAGCCCCCCTCAGTTCTCCAGCGCCCACGGCAGATAGGGACCGAACTGTCTCACGACGTTCTAAACCCAGCTCGCGTACCACTTTAAATGGCGAACAGCCATACCCTTGGGACCTACTTCAGCCCCAGGATGTGATGAGCCGACATCGAGGTGCCAAACACCGCCGTCGATATGAACTCTTGGGCGGTATCAGCCTGTTATCCCCGGAGTACCTTTTATCCGTTGAGCGATGGCCCTTCCATTCAGAACCACCGGATCACTATGACCTGCTTTCGCACCTGCTCGCGCCGTCACGCTCGCAGTCAAGCTGGCTTATGCCATTGCACTAACCTCCTGATGTCCGACCAGGATTAGCCAACCTTCGTGCTCCTCCGTTACTCTTTAGGAGGAGACCGCCCCAGTCAAACTACCCACCAGACACTGTCCGCAACCCGGATTACGGGCCAACGTTAGAACATCAAACATTAAAGGGTGGTATTTCAAGGTCGGCTCCATGCAGACTGGCGTCCACACTTCAAAGCCTCCCACCTATCCTACACATCAAGGCTCAATGTTCAGTGTCAAGCTATAGTAAAGGTTCACGGGGTCTTTCCGTCTTGCCGCGGGTACACTGCATCTTCACAGCGAGTTCAATTTCACTGAGTCTCGGGTGGAGACAGCCTGGCCATCATTACGCCATTCGTGCAGGTCGGAACTTACCCGACAAGGAATTTCGCTACCTTAGGACCGTTATAGTTACGGCCGCCGTTTACCGGGGCTTCGATCAAGAGCTTCGCGTTACCGCTAACCCCATCAATTAACCTTCCGGCACCGGGCAGGCGTCACACCGTATACGTCCACTTTCGTGTTTGCACAGTGCTGTGTTTTTAATAAACAGTTGCAGCCAGCTGGTATCTTCGACTGATTTCAGCTCCACGAGCAAGTCGCTTCACCTACATATCAGCGTGCCTTCTCCCGAAGTTACGGCACCATTTTGCCTAGTTCCTTCACCCGAGTTCTCTCAAGCGCCTTGGTATTCTCTACCTGACCACCTGTGTCGGTTTTGGGTACGATTTGATGTTACCTGATGCTTAGAGGCTTTTCCTGGAAGCAGGGCATTTGTCGCTTCAGCACCGTAGTGCCTCGTCATCACGCCTCAGCCTTGGTTTTCCGGATTTGCCTGGAAAACCAGCCTACACGCTTAAACCGGGACAACCGTCGCCCGGCCAACATAGCCTTCTCCGTCCCCCCTTCGCAGTAACACCAAGTACAGGAATATTAACCTGTTTCCCATCGACTACGCCTTTCGGCCTCGCCTTAGGGGTCGACTCACCCTGCCCCGATTAACGTTGGACAGGAACCCTTGGTCTTCCGGCGAGCGGGCTTTTCACCCGCTTTATCGTTACTTATGTCAGCATTCGCACTTCTGATACCTCCAGCAACCCTCACAGGCCACCTTCACAGGCTTACAGAACGCTCCCCTACCCAACAACACATAGTGTCGCTGCCGCAGCTTCGGTGCATGGTTTAGCCCCGTTACATCTTCCGCGCAGGCCGACTCGACCAGTGAGCTATTACGCTTTCTTTAAATGATGGCTGCTTCTAAGCCAACATCCTGGCTGTCTGGGCCTTCCCACATCGTTTCCCACTTAACCATGACTTTGGGACCTTAGCTGGCGGTCTGGGTTGTTTCCCTCTTCACGACGGACGTTAGCACCCGCCGTGTGTCTCCCGTGATAACATTCTCCGGTATTCGCAGTTTGCATCGGGTTGGTAAGTCGGGATGACCCCCTTGCCGAAACAGTGCTCTACCCCCGGAGATGAATTCACGAGGCGCTACCTAAATAGCTTTCGGGGAGAACCAGCTATCTCCCGGTTTGATTGGCCTTTCACCCCCAGCCACAAGTCATCCGCTAATTTTTCAACATTAGTCGGTTCGGTCCTCCAGTTAGTGTTACCCAACCTTCAACCTGCCCATGGCTAGATCACCGGGTTTCGGGTCTATACCCTGCAACTTAACGCCCAGTTAAGACTCGGTTTCCCTTCGGCTCCCCTATTCGGTTAACCTTGCTACAGAATATAAGTCGCTGACCCATTATACAAAAGGTACGCAGTCACCCCATTAAGAGGCTCCCACTGCTTGTACGTACACGGTTTCAGGTTCTTTTTCACTCCCCTCGCCGGGGTTCTTTTCGCCTTTCCCTCACGGTACTGGTTCACTATCGGTCAGTCAGGAGTATTTAGCCTTGGAGGATGGTCCCCCCATATTCAGACAGGATACCACGTGTCCCGCCCTACTCATCGAGCTCACAATATGTGCATTTTTGTGTACGGGGCTGTCACCCTGTATCGCACGCCTTTCCAGACGCTTCCACTAACACACACACTGATTCAGGCTCTGGGCTCCTCCCCGTTCGCTCGCCGCTACTGGGGGAATCTCGGTTGATTTCTTTTCCTCGGGGTACTTAGATGTTTCAGTTCCCCCGGTTCGCCTCATTAACCTATGGATTCAGTTAATGATAGTGTGTCGAAACACACTGGGTTTCCCCATTCGGAAATCGCCGGTTATAACGGTTCATATCACCTCACCGACGCTTATCGCAGATTAGCACGTCCTTCATCGCCTCTGACTGCCAGGGCATCCACCGTGTACGCTTAGTCGCTTAACCTCACAACCCGAAGATGTTTCTTGCGATTCATCATCGTGTTGCGAAAATTTGAGAGACTCACGAACAACTCTCGTTGTTCAGTGTTTCAATTTTCAGCTTGATCCAGATTTTTAAAGAGCAAATATCTCAAACATCACCCGAAGATGAGTTTTGAGATATTAAGGCAGGTGACTTTCACTCACAAACCAGCAAGTGGCGTCCCCTAGGGGATTCGAACCCCTGTTACCGCCGTGAAAGGGCGGTGTCCTGGGCCTCTAGACGAAGGGGACGTGTCAGTCTGCTTCGCAAGACGCCTTGCTTTTCACTTTCTATCAGACAATCTGTGTGAGCACTGCAAAGTACGCTTCTTTAAGGTAAGGAGGTGATCCAACCGCAGGTTCCCCTACGGTTACCTTGTTACGACTTCACCCCAGTCATGAATCACAAAGTGGTAAGCGCCCTCCCGAAGGTTAAGCTACCTACTTCTTTTGCAACCCACTCCCATGGTGTGACGGGCGGTGTGTACAAGGCCCGGGAACGTATTCACCGTGGCATTCTGATCCACGATTACTAGCGATTCCGACTTCATGGAGTCGAGTTGCAGACTCCAATCCGGACTACGACGCACTTTATGAGGTCCGCTTGCTCTCGCGAGGTCGCTTCTCTTTGTATGCGCCATTGTAGCACGTGTGTAGCCCTGGTCGTAAGGGCCATGATGACTTGACGTCATCCCCACCTTCCTCCAGTTTATCACTGGCAGTCTCCTTTGAGTTCCCGGCCGGACCGCTGGCAACAAAGGATAAGGGTTGCGCTCGTTGCGGGACTTAACCCAACATTTCACAACACGAGCTGACGACAGCCATGCAGCACCTGTCTCACGGTTCCCGAAGGCACATTCTCATCTCTGAAAACTTCCGTGGATGTCAAGACCAGGTAAGGTTCTTCGCGTTGCATCGAATTAAACCACATGCTCCACCGCTTGTGCGGGCCCCCGTCAATTCATTTGAGTTTTAACCTTGCGGCCGTACTCCCCAGGCGGTCGACTTAACGCGTTAGCTCCGGAAGCCACGCCTCAAGGGCACAACCTCCAAGTCGACATCGTTTACGGCGTGGACTACCAGGGTATCTAATCCTGTTTGCTCCCCACGCTTTCGCACCTGAGCGTCAGTCTTCGTCCAGGGGGCCGCCTTCGCCACCGGTATTCCTCCAGATCTCTACGCATTTCACCGCTACACCTGGAATTCTACCCCCCTCTACGAGACTCAAGCTTGCCAGTATCAGATGCAGTTCCCAGGTTGAGCCCGGGGATTTCACATCTGACTTAACAAACCGCCTGCGTGCGCTTTACGCCCAGTAATTCCGATTAACGCTTGCACCCTCCGTATTACCGCGGCTGCTGGCACGGAGTTAGCCGGTGCTTCTTCTGCGGGTAACGTCAATGAGCAAAGGTATTAACTTTACTCCCTTCCTCCCCGCTGAAAGTACTTTACAACCCGAAGGCCTTCTTCATACACGCGGCATGGCTGCATCAGGCTTGCGCCCATTGTGCAATATTCCCCACTGCTGCCTCCCGTAGGAGTCTGGACCGTGTCTCAGTTCCAGTGTGGCTGGTCATCCTCTCAGACCAGCTAGGGATCGTCGCCTAGGTGAGCCTTTACCCCACCTACTAGCTAATCCCATCTGGGCACATCCGATGGCAAGAGGCCCGAAGGTCCCCCTCTTTGGTCTTGCGACGTTATGCGGTATTAGCTACCGTTTCCAGTAGTTATCCCCCTCCATCAGGCAGTTTCCCAGACATTACTCACCCGTCCGCCACTCGTCAGCAAAGCAGCAAGCTGCTTCCTGTTACCGTTCGACTTGCATGTGTTAGGCCTGCCGCCAGCGTTCAATCTGAGCCATGATCAAACTCTTCAATTTAAAAGTTTGATGCTCAAAGAATTAAACTTCGTAATGAATTACGTGTTCACTCTTGAGACTTGGTATTCATTTTTCGTCTTGCGACGTCAAGAATCCGTATCTTCGAGTGCCCACACAGATTGTCTGATAAATTGTTAAAGAGCAGTGCCGCTTCGCTTTTTCTCAACGGCGCGGGGTGTGCATAATACGCTTTCCCGCTACAGAGTCAAGCATTTATTTTGCTTTCCCTGCCGAAGTTCTCAGGAGAACCCCGCTGACCCGGCGGCGTGTTTGCCGTTGTTCCGTGTCAGTGGTGGCGCATTATAGGGAGTTATTCCGGCCTGACAAGAGGAAATTTAAAATAATTTTCTGATCGCGCATTTTTTCAGCAAAAGCCCCGTTAATGTGCCATAAAACAAGCAATTTGCCGTTTTTGCAACCGTAATCACACTTCCTGGTGGCATACTAAGAAGGAATAAAAAGAAAAAGGAAGATTAGTAATGCCTTTAAGCGCACAACAGTTAGCTGCACAGAAAAACCTTTCGTATGTTCTGGCTGAGAAGCTGGCGCAGCGGATCTTAAAAGGTGAATATGAACCCGGCACCATTTTGCCTGGTGAGATTGAGCTGGGCGAGCAATTTGGAGTGAGTCGTACAGCGGTACGCGAAGCGGTCAAAACGTTAACGGCAAAAGGGATGGTTTTACCGCGACCGCGAATTGGTACCCGAGTCATGCCACAATCGAACTGGAATTTTCTTGATCAGGAATTGCTTACCTGGTGGATGACAGAAGAGAACTTTCATCAGGTCATCGATCACTTTCTGGTTATGCGTATCTGTCTGGAGCCGCAAGCTTGCCTACTGGCAGCAAAGGTTGGCACCGCGGAACAGAAGGCGCATCTCAATACGTTAATGGCCGAAATGGCGGCATTAAAAGAGAACTTTCGCCGTGAACGCTGGATCGAAGTCGATATGGCCTGGCATGAGCATATCTATGAAATGAGCGCCAATCCGTTTTTGACCTCATTCGCCTCGCTATTCCATTCGGTTTATCACACTTACTTCACGTCAATTACCAGCGACACAGTGATAAAGCTGGATCTGCACCAGGCGATTGTCGATGCGATTATCCAAAGCGATGGCGACGCGGCATTTAAAGCTTGTCAGGCGCTGCTACGCTCACCAGATAAGTGATAACTCGATAACAGGACATTGAATGAGCGATAAAAAGAAGCGCAGTATGGCGGGTTTGCCGTGGATCGCGGCGATGGCCTTCTTCATGCAGGCACTTGATGCCACTATTCTGAATACCGCCTTACCCGCAATCGCTCATAGCCTTAATCGTTCTCCTCTCGCGATGCAATCAGCCATCATCAGTTATACGCTGACGGTGGCGATGCTTATTCCGGTAAGCGGATGGCTAGCCGATCGCTTCGGTACGCGTCGCATATTTACCCTTGCCGTGAGTCTGTTCACGTTGGGTTCTCTGGCCTGCGCACTTTCTAACTCGCTACCACAGCTGGTTGTCTTCCGGGTTATTCAGGGGATAGGCGGCGCAATGATGATGCCTGTTGCTCGGCTGGCCTTACTGCGCGCTTATCCTCGTAATGAGCTTCTTCCTGTATTGAATTTTGTCGCCATGCCGGGTCTGGTGGGGCCAATTTTAGGCCCCGTTCTTGGCGGCGTGCTGGTCACCTGGGCAACCTGGCACTGGATATTTTTAATCAATATCCCCATAGGTATTGCGGGCCTTCTTTACGCGCACAAACATATGCCCAATTTCACCACCGCACGACGCAGATTCGATACCACTGGCTTTTTGCTGTTTGGCCTCAGCCTTGTTCTCTTCTCAAGCGGAATAGAGCTATTCGGGGAAAAGATTGTCGCCAGCTGGATTGCCTTGACGGTAATTGTCACCAGCATCGGGTTACTGCTTCTCTATATTCTCCATGCGCGACGCACGCCAAACCCATTAATTTCATTAGATTTATTTAAAACCCGCACTTTCTCGATCGGTATCGTAGGCAATATTGCAACCCGTCTGGGGACCGGCTGTGTACCGTTCCTTATGCCATTGATGTTACAGGTAGGATTTGGGTATCAGGCGTTTATTGCTGGCTGTATGATGGCACCGACAGCGTTAGGTTCCATTATTGCAAAATCGATGGTTACCCAAGTCTTACGTCGTCTGGGCTATCGCCATACGTTAGTGGGGATCACGGTGATTATAGGGCTAATGATCGCTCAGTTCTCTTTGCAATCACCAGCAATGGCGATATGGATGCTGATCTTGCCGTTGTTTATATTAGGGATGGCTATGTCGACACAATTTACCGCGATGAATACCATCACACTTGCCGATCTGACCGATGACAACGCCAGCAGCGGTAACAGTGTTCTGGCGGTCACGCAGCAACTGTCGATCAGTTTAGGCGTTGCTGTAAGTGCGGCAGTCCTTCGCGTTTACGAAGGGATGGAAGGCACAACGACAGTCGAACAATTCCACTATACGTTTATCACGATGGGCATTATTACTGTTGCTTCAGCAGCAATGTTCATGCTACTGAAAACAACCGATGGTAATAATTTGATCAAAAGACAGCGTAAATCTAAGCCGAACCACGTTCCATCAGAATCGGAGTAAGTTGTAATCGTTGTTGCTGTAGGGTCGGCTGGGTTATCCGATGGATGAGTACATCAATCGCCAGCTCCCCCAGTTCATCTTTCGGTTGGTGTATAGTTGTTAATGGTGGCGTCATAAAGCTTGCCAGTTCGATATCGTCATAGCCAATCACCGCGATATCCTGCGGAACCTGTAACTCTGCCTGATATAACGCCTGGTAAACGCCAACAGCCATAGCGTCATTTCCGGTAAAGACGGCCTGAGGACGCAGCGGATGTGATAACAGTTGGCGCATAGCGTCAAACCCGCCGTTAAATTCAAAATCACCAGTGACTTCATAGCCATCAGGAATGTTGAGACCCGCACGTTTCATCGCAGCCCGATAACCTTCCAACCGCAGGCGCGCCGGAGTTTTATCCAGCGGACCGGTAATACAGGCAATACGGGTATGACCTTTATCGATCAGATATTGCGTTGCTAAGTCTCCGCCCAGCAACGAGTTATCCTGAATAAGATCGCTGTCGCCATCGAACGGAGCCCAGTCCATCATCACGGTAGGCACTGTCGGATAACGTTGCATGATTTCACGCGAAGGCTGATGCGTTTCGGTGCACAGTAACAGCAAGCCATCAACGCGTTTTTGCATCAGCGTTTCCAGATTACGATTCATCCGCTGTTCATCGCCTTCGGTATTGCAAAGGACAAGACTATAACCGCGTTCGAAGCAGCTGCGTTCAACGCCACGCACCAGTTCTGAATAGAAAGGATTGGTACTGGCAGTGATCAACATGCCAATGGTATGTGTTTGATTGAGTTTGAGGCTACGCGCCAGAGCTGATGGCGCGTAATTGAGTTCTTTAATCGCCGCTTCAACTTTGGCTGTAATCGCTTCACTGACGAAGCGATCTTTATTGATAACGTGAGAAACTGTTGAGGTAGAAACGCCCGCCAGGCGGGCAACATCTTTCATTGTAGCCAAGCGTCACCTCTGCCTGTCTAAAAATGCGTCGATCTCTTC
Organism: Escherichia sp. E.sYA108; assembly: GCF_011754335.1. Taxonomy (NCBI): domain Bacteria; kingdom Pseudomonadati; phylum Pseudomonadota; class Gammaproteobacteria; order Enterobacterales; family Enterobacteriaceae; genus Escherichia; species Escherichia sp. E.sYA108. Next base: position 5,078,252 of record NZ_JAAQVZ010000001.1, read on the forward strand.
ACGCCACGGTACGGAAGGTTGTGCGCCTTTACGTGTTACGGCAATCGCAGCGGCTGCATGGGCAAAACGAATCGCCTCTGGCAATGGTTTTTCTTCCAGCAACGCCGTGATTAACGCGCCGTTAAAGGTATCTCCGGCAGCAATAGTATCGACAGCCTGCACCCGGAATCCAGGAACGCGCTGACCTTCACCATTCACGCTAGCCCATACACCACGACTTCCTAAAGTAATCAGTACAGTACGGATACCTTTTTCATGCAGTACCTGCGCCGCCTTCGCTGCATCTTCATCATTTTCAACACGAATACCGGTGAGCTTTTCTGCTTCCGTTTCGTTTGGCGTAATAATGTCCACCAGCGCCAGCAGTTCGTCAGGAAGTTCGCGAGCCGGAGCCGGGTTAAGCGCAACGATAGTCTTATTTTGATGGGCGATTTTCGCCGCTGCCATCACACTTTCGAGTGGTGATTCCAGCTGCATTAATAATGCTGACGCGTTGGCAATACGCTCACGTTGCGCTTCCACCAGCGCCGGGGAAAGGGCAGCATTAGCGCCGGCATGAATACCGATGACATTCTCACCTTCGCCATTAACAAAAATCAGCGCCACACCTGTTGATTCGCCTTTGATCACGCTGACCGGAGAAATATCGATGTTATCAGTGGCGAGCTGCTGGCGAACGCTCTCACCAATGCTGTCATCGCCAGTGCAGGCAATAAACGCGATATTCGCACCGCTACGCCCAGCAGCCACCGCCTGATTCGCGCCTTTGCCGCCAAATGCAACCTGATAGTGGTTACCGGTTACGGTTTCGCCTGGAGTAGGAAAAGATTGAAGATTAAGAATGTGGTCAGCATTAATGCTGCCAAGAACAACGAGGCTGCCTGCGTTTTGCATATTCGGGATGTCCATAAAATGCGCCACCGTGTTAGGGTGGCGCGTGCCCTGCTTTTCTTTATATTACACGTTCATCTGTCGATGACGTATTTATGTCACCATCAGGTCATACAACCTGATTAAAACTACTGCTTAACAACCAGTTTCAGATCAACCGGATACTTAGCCTGAACTTTCTCGCCTTTCAGCACTTTATCTGCGGTTTCGACGCCTTTCGCGCCAATCTGATCGGGTAGCTGAGCGATAGTCGCTGCTAGTTTGCCATCATTCACCGCTTTTTCGCCATCCGGTGTACCGTCAAATCCGACGACCATCACATCCGATTTACCGGCAGTTTGCAGTGCGCGCAGCGCGCCAAGCGCCATTTCATCATTCTGCGCGAATACAGCCTGAACATCCGGATGAGCGGTCAACAGGTTCTGCATTACGTTCAAACCTTTGGTGCGATCAAAATCTGCAGGCTGGCTGGCAAGAACATTAAACTTGTGAGCAGCAACGGCCTGCTGGAAACCTTCGCCACGTTCACGGGCTGCGGATGTACCGGCAATGCCTTGCAGCTCGATAACTTTGGCACCTTCACCCACTTTCTTCGCGATGTAATCACCGGCGATTTTGCCGCCCAGTACGTTATCAGATGCAATGTGGCTCACCACTTCACCTTTCGTTGCCTGGCGGTCAAGAGTGATAACCGGGATGTTCGCCTGGTTAGCCATCTTCACAGCATTACCTACTGCGTCGGAGTCGGTCGGGTTAATCAGCAGAATTTTGGTGCCGCGAACGGTTAAGTCCTGCACGTTCGCCAGCTCTTTCGCCGGGTTGTTCTGGGAGTCCAGCACCACCAGGTTATAGCCAAGTTTATCCGCCTCTTTCTGCGCGCCATCTTTCAGCGATACAAAGAATGGGTTGTTAAGCGTGGAGACCACCAGCGCGATGGTGTCTTTTGCCATCGCATTCGCACTGACGGTGGCGCTTAGCGCAACAGCGGAAACCAGGGTAGCCAGTTTTTTCATGTTCATATTCAAGATGTCCTGTAGTCGTTATTACTGCTTTTTGTTGTCTACCAGCACCGCCAGCAAAATCACCACCGCTTTGACGATCATCTGGTAATAGGAGGAAACACCTAACAAATTCAATCCATTATTAAGGAAGCCAAGAATTAATGCGCCGATCAACGTCCCAACAATGCGACCTTTTCCGCCCGCCAGACTCGTACCGCCCAGAACCACCGCAGCAATAGCATCCAGCTCATAGCCAGTCCCCGCCGTGGGTTGTGCGGAGGAGAGACGCGCCACTTCAATGATCCCGGCCAGCGATGCCAGCAGACCACAAAGAGAATAGACGATGATTTTGATTTTATTGACGTTGATACCAGAAAGACGCGTTGCCGCTTCATTGCCGCCCAGCGCGTAGATGTAACGCCCCAGACGCGTGTGATGCAGCATGTACCAGGCCGCGAGGAAAACAATCCCCATGATCCAGACTGGCGTCGGTACGCCCAGCGGACGACCAATACCAAACCAGCCAAACAGATCGGCGTTCTCAGTAAAGCCGGTATTCACTGGGCTACCATTGGTATAAACCATGGTCACGCCGCGCAGTAAAAGCATCATAACCAGCGTAGCGATAAACGCCTGGACGCGACCTTTCGCTACAATCACCCCAGTTACCGCACCAATTGCGGCACCTAACGCGAGAGCGGCAGCGACAGCCACCAGCGCATTGACTTCAATGCCGACGATAGATGCAGCAACTGCGCCGGTCAGCGCCAACAGAGAACCTACCGACAAGTCGATACCCGACGTCAGGATCACCAGCGTCATCCCGACCGCCATAATGGCGTTCACCGAGGTTTGCTGAAGAATATTGAATAAGTTATTGATGGTGAAAAAGTTCGGGCTTAACGTCGAGACAATCGCGATCAGCACCAGCAGAGCGATAAGCGATTTCTGCTCCATCAGCCACGCTTTCGTGAAATAACGGCGACCAGAGACAGTCTGGGTTGTCATTTTTTTACTCCTGATTCACGCGATTAAGCTTGCCCACAGCGGCAGCCATTAACACTTCCTGGGTGGCCTGCTCACGAGTAAATTCCCCGCTGAGATGCCCTTCATGCATGACGATGATGCGATCGCTCATGCCTAATACTTCTGGCATCTCCGATGACACCAGAATGATGCTCAAGCCATCGGCTTTGAACTGGTTAATCAGTTGATAGATCTCTTTTTTCGCGCCGACATCTACGCCACGGGTAGGCTCATCGAGGATCAACACTTTAGGGCGTGTCATCAGACCACGGGCAATCGCTACTTTTTGCTGATTGCCACCGGAAAGCAGACCAATTGCCTGTTCCATCGATGGCGTTTTCACATTAAACAGACGAATGAAATCACTCACAGCCTGCTGTTCATCGGCATGCTTCAAACTGCCGCCAGCGCGGCTGAAGTAGCGCAGCGCGGTCAGCGACATGTTCTCTTTTACTGACATGCCCAGCACTAAACCGTCACGTTTACGGTCTTCGGAGATATAAACAATGCCGTTTGCCAGGCCATCCTGCGGCGAACGGGTAACGACTTCATGCCCATCCAGGGTGACGTAACCGCTTGTGCGCGGCAGTGCACCGTAGAGCACTTTCATCAGTTCGGTACGCCCAGCGCCCATCAAACCAGAGACGCCAAGAATTTCGCCTTTGCGTAAAGTAAAAGAGACATCGTTAACGCCAGGTCCGCAGAGATTATCGACTTTCAGGCGGATATCTCCCGGCGCTTTGTCCAGGTGCGGATATTGATCTTCCAGCTTGCGGCCCACCATCATCTCAATCAGAGAATCTTCGGTCAGTGATGCCACTTCGCGCTCAGCAATAAATTGTCCGTCACGAAAAACGGTAACGTCATCGCAAATCTCGAAGATTTCTTTCATGCGGTGGGAGATATAGACAATACCGCGGCCTTGCAATTTCAGCTCGCGGATGACGCGGAACAAGGATTCGGTTTCGGTATCGGTCAGCGCATCGGTCGGTTCATCCATAATGATGACTTTCGACTCAAAGCTCAGCACTTTGGCGATTTCAACCATTTGCTGGTCACCGATGGAAAGATCGCCCACCAGCTTGTCGCTTTTAAAGCGCAGGTTAAGTTTAGCCAGCAATTTATCCGCTTCGGCATACATGGTTTTCCAGTCAATTTTGCCAAAGCGATTAACAAACTCACGACCGAGGAAAATGTTTTCGGCAATGGTTAACTGCGGGATCAGGTTCAGTTCCTGGTGGATAATCCCAATCCCGGCTTCCTGGGAAGATTTCGGCCCGGTAAATGTCGTTTCTTTCCCCAACCATAAAAGCGTACCGGCATCGCGAGTATAGATACCAGTAAGCACTTTCATCATGGTGGATTTACCCGCGCCGTTTTCGCCCACCAGCGCCATCACGCGGCCCGGATAGACATTTAACGCTGCGCCCGAGAGGGCTTTTACGCCCGGGAAGGCTTTATCGATGCCTTTAAGCTGAAGTAATGCTTCCATGACGGCCTCAGAACGTCACGCCAGCACAGAGAATGATATTCGCATACGGAGAACATTCTCCGCTGCGAATTACCGCCTGACTTTCTGCGGTTTGTTGTTTGAATTGTTCATGCGTGGTGTAACGAATTTCAATGGTGTTTCCCTGGTGTTTTTGCAGCTGCTCAAGGTGAGTGAGCAACGTTTCGTGGAGTTGCGGATTATGTTGTTTGATCTCTTCCGCGATAATGACAGCCTCGACCTGCATTTCATTTGTGACTACACCCAGCACCTGCATAAAAGAAGGTACACCCTGGGTTAATGCCATATCGATACGCGTTGTACTTTTGGGGATGGGTAAACCAGCATCACACACCACCAGCGTATCGGTATGTCCCAGTCGGGAGATCACCGATGAAATATCAGAATTAAGAACGGTGCCTTTTTTCATTTTTTTCTCCATCAGCGAAACGTTTCGCTGACCCGCAGTTTAATCCTGACTGAGTTGGGAAAACCATCGTGACGTTACGGAAATGTGATCAACCTCGAAACGTTTTACATGGTGATTAACCATGAAAACAAAAACGCCCCCTTATGGAGAAAGGAGGCGTCTGGCGTTAGATTTCGACCTGAGTACCCAGTTCGATAACTCTGTTTGGCGGGATTTCAAATTGATCCGGTGCCCGCAGCGCATTACGTTGCAGCAGCAAGTACAGCTTGCCGCGCAGACGCAAATACCACGGGCGTTTGCCGAGGATCAACGACTCATGCGACATAAAGAAGGAGGTTTCCATCATCCGGCAACTTAATCCTTCCAGACCGCAGCGGTGGAAAACTTCTTCCACGTTTGGCGTTTCTCGCCAACCATAACTTGCCACCACGCGCCAGAAAGTGGGCGACAGTTGTTCAATCTGTACCCGACGGACGTTATGGACATATGGCGCGTCTTCGGTGCGCAGAGTTAACAGAATCACCCGCTCATGCAATACCTTGTTATGTTTCAGGTTATGCATCAGCGCAAAGGGAATGACGTTGATTGCACGCGACATATACACCGCGGTCCCGGGCACGCGAACGGGCGGTGATTTCTCCAGCGAAGCAATCATCGCTTCCAGAGAGTTACCATGTTCATGCATCCGCCGCAGCAAGCGGAAACGCTCGCTCTTCCAGGTGGTCATCACGATAAACATCACCGTACCGAGGCTCAATGGCAACCAGCCGCCGGAGAGCAGTTTATCGAGGTTAGCGGTGAACAAGGGAATATCGACACAAAGGAAAGCAATCAGGATCAGCGCAACAAAATACTTATTCCAGTGCCAGTTCTGACGTGCCACGGTAGTCGAGAGAATAGACGTCAGCACCATGGTTCCGGTCACCGCAATCCCGTACGCCGCCGCCAGGTTGCTGGAGTGCTCAAAGCTGACAATCACAATCACGACCGCGACATAGAGCATCCAGTTCACAAAGGGAATATAGATTTGCCCTGACTCCATTTCGGAAGTGTGAATAATGCGCATCGGCGACAAATATCCCAGACGTACCGCCTGACGCGTCAATGAGAAGACGCCAGAGATAACCGCCTGCGAGGCAATTACCGTCGCCAGTGCGGCGATGATCAGCAGCGGGATCAGCGCCCAGTCCGGTGCCAACAGGAAGAACGGGTTCTTAATCGCTTCCGGATTCTTTAACAACAGCGCTCCCTGGCCGAAGTAATTAAGGGTTAAGGAAGGCAATACGACGGTGAACCACGCCAGACGAATAGGGAACTTACCAAAGTGCCCCATATCAGCATACAGCGCCTCGACCCCCGTAATCGACAGCACCACTGCCCCTAATGCAATAAAAGAAACCGTTTTGTATTCAAGGAAGAAATGCACCGCCCACATCGGATTCAGTGCATGCAGCACTTCCGGGTTAGCAATAATGCTACGTAACCCCAGCCCTGCCAGAATCAAAAACCAGGTCAGCATGATCGGCGCAAACAGCTTACCGACCATAGCCGTGCCATGTTTTTGAATCATGAATAATAATGTGAGAACGATAATTGAGAGGGGAACTATCCAGGTATCCAGCTGCGGGGCGACGATTTCCAGACCTTCAATGGCGGACATCACCGAAATAGCGGGTGTTATGACGACTTCACCATAGAAAAAGCTGCCGCCGATTAGCCCCATAATCACCAGCATTGATGTGGTTCGCGCCGACGTATTACGCCCGGCAAGCGACATCAACGTCAGGATCCCCCCTTCACCGGCGTTATCTGCCCGCATCACGAAGGTGAGATATTTAATGGAAACCACAAAGATTAGCAGCCAGAAGATCAGCGATAAAAAGCCAAACACGGCATCGCGTTCAACGCCAAAACCAAACTGGCCGGACAAACATTCACGAAGTGTATATAACGGGCTGGTACCAATATCGCCGTAGACAACTCCAATCGCCGCGAGGGTAATCGCGGGCAATGATTGCTTATTATCAGTGCTCATAGACTAGTCTTTCGTTGAAATATGAAATGTGTGCTTAGTCCCTTGGCCCACAAAAAAGCGCACAGTATGCACGATTAACGGCAAAATCGTACTCCTAAATGCGGCCACATTAACCTGGCTCAAAGAAAAATACCCCTCCTTTGAGACTATTTTAGCCACCAGCAAGAAACGTCTATACTCGCAATTTACGCAGAACTTTTGACGAAAGGACGCCACTTCATTATGGCTCACCCTCATTTATTAGCGGAAAGAATTTCCCGCCTGAGCAGTTCGTTGGAAAAGGGGCTTTATGAACGTAGCCACGCCATCCGCTTGTGTTTATTAGCGGCATTAAGTGGTGAAAGTGTGTTCCTCCTTGGCCCGCCAGGTATTGCCAAAAGTTTGATCGCCCGGCGCTTAAAATTCGCCTTTCAGAATGCCCGCGCGTTTGAATATCTGATGACCCGCTTCTCCACGCCGGAAGAAGTTTTTGGTCCCCTTTCTATTCAGGCGCTAAAAGATGAAGGGCGCTATGAACGTTTAACCAGCGGTTACCTGCCGGAAGCTGAAATCGTCTTTCTGGATGAGATCTGGAAAGCGGGTCCGGCAATTCTTAATACCCTGCTCACCGCCATTAACGAGCGCCAGTTCCGCAACGGCGCACTCGTAGAAAAAATCCCGATGCGTCTGCTGGTGGCGGCCTCCAACGAGCTGCCGGAAGCAGACAGCAGTCTGGAAGCGTTATATGATCGCATGCTGATTCGTCTGTGGTTAGATAAAGTGCAGGATAAAGCGAATTTCCGCTCCATGCTGACCAGTCAACAGGATGAAAATGACAATCCGGTTCCTGCCTCCTTGCAGATCACAGATGAAGAATATGAACGCTGGCAGAAAGAGATTGGTGAAATTACGCTGCCCGATCATGTATTTGAGCTGATTTTTATGCTGCGCCAGCAACTGGATAAATTACCGGATGCGCCTTATGTCTCGGATCGTCGCTGGAAAAAAGCGATCCGCTTATTGCAGGCCAGCGCCTTTTTTAGCGGTCGCAGTGCTGTCGCCCCGGTTGATCTCATTTTGCTGAAAGATTGCCTGTGGTATGACGCGCAAAGCCTGAATTTGATACAACAACAAATTGATGTATTGATGACCGGTCACGCCTGGCAACAGCAAGGGATGTTGACCCGCCTGGGCGCGATTGTGCAACGTCACCTGCAACTTCAGCAGCAACAAAGCGATAAAACAGCCTTAACGGTAATTCGTCTGGGCGGCATTTTTAGCCGTCGTCAGCAGTATCAACTCCCTGTTAACGTTACTGCTTCCACTCTGACTCTGCTGCTGCAAAAACCGTTAAAATTGCATGATATGGAAGTGGTTCATATCTCCTTTGAGCGTAGCGCGCTGGAACAGTGGCTGAGTAAAGGTGGTGAGATTCGCGGCAAACTGAACGGTATCGGCTTTGCCCAGAAACTGAATCTGGAAGTCGATAGCGCCCAACATCTTGTTGTACGCGATGTAAGTTTACAAGGCAGTACGCTAGCACTTCCCGGTTCATTGGCTGAAGGTCTGCCAGGTGAAATAAAACAACAACTGGAAGAGCTTGAAAGCGACTGGCGCAAGCAACACGCTTTATTCAGCGAACAGCAAAAATGTCTGTTTATCCCTGGCGACTGGTTAGGTCGCATTGAAGCCAGCCTACAGGATGTCGGCGCACAGATTCGCCAGGCACAACAATGCTAACGCTGGATACGCTTAATGTGATGCTGGCCGTCAGCGAAGAGGGATTGATCGAAGAGATGATCATCGCGCTGCTGGCCTCACCGCAGCTGGCAGTCTTCTTTGAAAAATTCCCACGACTGAAGGCGGCAATCACTGATGATGTTCCCCGCTGGCGTGAGGCGCTGCGCAGTCGGCTTAAAGATGCCCGAGTCCCGCCGGAACTCACCGAAGAGGTGATGTGCTATCAGCAAAGTCAGCTCCTCTCCACGCCGCAATTTATTGTGCAGCTACCACAGATCCTGGACTTACTGCATCGTCTGAATTCCCCATGGGCAGAACAAGCCCGACAGTTGGTTGATGCTAACAGCACGATCACTTCAGCGTTACACACGCTTTTTCTCCAGCGCTGGCGTTTAAGCCTGATCGTGCAAGCAACGACGTTAAATCAGCAGCTATTAGAAGAAGAACGCGAACAACTGTTGAGTGAAGTTCAGGAACGCATGACGCTGAGCGGGCAACTTGAACCGATTCTCGCAGATAACAATACCGCAGCTGGTCGTCTGTGGGATATGAGCGCCGGTCAGCTTAAACGTGGCGACTATCAGTTGATTGTGAAATACGGTGAATTTCTTAACGAACAGCCGGAACTGAAACGTCTGGCAGAACAGCTGGGGCGTTCCCGGGAAGCCAAATCAATACCGCGCAACGATGCGCAGATGGAAACCTTCCGCACCATGGTGCGCGAACCGGCGACAGTTCCTGAGCAGGTTGATGGTCTGCAGCAAAGCGATGATATTTTACGTCTCTTGCCGCCAGAACTGGCGACACTAGGGATAACTGAACTGGAGTATGAGTTTTACCGTCGGCTGGTGGAAAAACAGTTGCTCACCTATCGCCTGCATGGTGAGTCGTGGCGTGAAAAAATGATCGAACGCCCGGTGGTGCATAAAGATTACGACGAACAGCCGCGCGGACCGTTTATTGTCTGCGTGGATACTTCCGGCTCAATGGGCGGCTTTAATGAACAGTGTGCGAAAGCGTTCTGCCTGGCCTTGATGCGCATAGCCCTCGCTGAAAACCGGCGCTGCTATATTATGCTATTTTCCACCGAGATCGTCCGTTATGAGCTTTCAGGCCCACAAGGCATCGAACAAGCAATCCGTTTTTTAAGCCAGCAGTTTCGTGGCGGCACCGATCTTGCCAGTTGTTTTCGCGCCATTATGGAACGCTTGCAAAGCCGGGAATGGTTTGATGCCGATGCGGTGGTGATTTCTGATTTTATCGCCCAGCGATTGCCTGACGACGTGACGAGCAAAGTGAAAGAGTTGCAGCGGGTACATCAGCATCGCTTTCATGCCGTGGCGATGTCGGCACATGGCAAACCCGGCATCATGCGCATTTTCGATCATATCTGGCGCTTTGATACCGGGATGCGAAGCCGCCTGCTCAGACGCTGGCGGCGATAAATTATTACAGCAGAGAAGGGACGCTCTCGCGAACAGCTGCCGGCCATACACCACACTGAACCTGGCCGATATGTGGCAGTTGCAGCAGCAGCATGGTCAAACGAGACTGCCCGATACCGCCGCCGATGGTCTGCGGCATTTCACCGCGCAGCAGCGCCTGATGCCACTCCAGCTGCAGGCGATCTTCGTCACCGGTCAGCGCCAGCTGATGCTTCAGCGTGTCGGCATCCACGCGGATCCCCATGGAAGAAAGCTCAAACGCATCTTCCAGTACCGGGTTCCATACCAGAATATCGCCGTTCAGACCCGCATGGCCCAGCTCTGACGGGGTGCTCCAGTCATCATAATCCGGTGCGCGCACGTCGTGACGATGACCATCACTCAACTTGCCGCCAATCCCGACGAGGAATACCGCGCCAAGATCTTTCGCAATCGCCCGCTCACGCCCTTTGGCATCGAGATCCGGATAACGAGACAGTAACTCCTGGCTGTGTACGAAGTGGATTTGATCCGGCAGAAACGGTGCCAGGCCAAACTCTTCGCTAACCGCAGCTTCGGTTGCTTTAATTCCCGCCCAGATCGCCTCTACCGTGCTTTTCAGAGTCGAGAATTGACGCTCGCCGTCGCCCATTACGCGTTCCCAGTCCCACTGGTCTACATAGACCGAGTGCAACGGGGAAAGACGGTCTTCATCGGGGCGAAGGGCTTTCATGTGCGTGTACAGCCCTTCGCCCGCGCTGAAGTCGTGTTGCCCTAAGGTCTGACGTTTCCACTTCGCCAGTGAATGAACCACTTCGAACTGGGCATCAGGCAGAGCTTTCACTTTTACCTGCACCGCTTTTTCACAGCCCGACAAGTTATCCTGCGTGCCATCCCCCACACGGCTAAGAATCGGCGCCTGGACTTCGATCAGCCCCAGACGTTCTTCCAGTTGACGAGAAAAGTGAGATTTCACGAAGCTAATTTGACGTTGTTTGGCAATGTAAGCGGTTTTCATTTTTTATACTCCTGCGTCCTGTTGCTTATGATTAAGCAACAAAAACCGACACACATGCAATAATCATTCAATAAAAAGCCTCACGTACTTTTGATTCATTAAAAAAGAAGGCTAAAATAGAATGAATCATCAATCCGCATAAGAAAATCCTATGGAAAATTATCTGATCGACAATCTGGACCGAGGCATCCTGGAAGCATTAATGGGCAATGCGCGCACCGCTTACGCCGAACTGGCGAAACAATTTGGCGTCAGTCCGGGGACGATTCACGTTCGAGTAGAGAAAATGAAGCAGGCGGGGATCATTACCGGGGCGCGTATTGATGTCAGCCCGAAGCAGCTTGGTTATGACGTAGGCTGCTTTATCGGCATTATATTAAAGAGCGCCAAAGACTATCCTTCCGCGCTGGCAAAGCTGGAAAGCCTCGATGAAGTCACTGAAGCCTATTACACAACCGGCCACTACAGTATCTTTATAAAAGTGATGTGCCGTTCGATCGATGCTCTCCAGCATGTACTTATCAACAAGATCCAAACAATTGATGAAATTCAGTCCACCGAGACACTGATCGTCCTGCAGAATCCGATCATGCGTACCATTAAGCCCTGATCGGCTTTTTTAATCCCATACTTTTCCACAGGTAGATCCCAACGCGTTCACAGCGTACAATACGCTACTCTTAATAAAGGTGGCGGTTTATGGCAGATATCACTCTTATCAGCGGCAGCACCCTCGGCGGTGCCGAATATGTAGCAGAACACCTGGCTGAAAAGCTGGAAGAGACGGGTTTAACCACCGAAACGCTGCACGGTCCGCTGTTGGAAGATTTATCTGCCTCGGGGATCTGGCTGGTTATCAGCTCAACCCACGGTGCCGGAGATATTCCGGACAACCTTTCTCCTTTCTATGAAGCATTGCAGGAACAGAAGCCCGATCTTTCTGCGGTCCGCTTTGGCGCAATCGGTATTGGTAGTCGTGAATATGACACCTTTTGTGGGGCTATCGATAAAATCGAGGCAGAACTCAAAAATTCCGGAGCAAAACAGACAGGCGAAACACTGAAGATCAACATTCTTGATCACGACATTCCGGAGGATCCGGCAGAAGAATGGCTGGGATCGTGGATTAATTTACTCAAATAAGTATACAGATCGTGCGATCTACTGTGGATAACTCTGTCAGGAAGCTTGGATCAAACGGTAGTTATCCAAAGAACAACGATTGTTCAGTTTTTGAGTTGTGTATAACCCCTCATTCTGATCCCAGCTTATACGGTCCAGGATCACCGATCATTCACAGTTAATGATCCTTTCCAGGTTGTTGATCTTAAAAGCCGGATCCTTGTTATCCACAGGGCAGTGCGATCCTAATAAGAGATCACAATAGAACAGATCTCTAAATAAATAGATCTTCTTTTTAATACCTAGGATCCCAGGTCTTTCTCAAGCCGACAAAGTTGAGTAGAATCCACGGCCCGGGCTTCAATCCATTTTCATACCGCGTTATGCGAGGCAATCACCATGTTTTATCCGGATCCTTTTGACGTCATCATCATTGGCGGGGGTCATGCAGGCACCGAGGCCGCGATGGCCGCGGCGCGTATGGGTCAACAGACTCTGCTTTTGACACACAATATCGACACTCTGGGGCAGATGAGCTGCAACCCGGCGATCGGCGGTATTGGGAAGGGACATCTGGTAAAAGAAGTGGATGCACTCGGCGGTCTGATGGCGAAAGCGATCGATCAGGCGGGTATCCAGTTTAGGATACTAAACGCAAGCAAGGGACCGGCGGTTCGCGCTACCCGAGCTCAGGCAGATCGTGTGCTCTACCGTCAGGCGGTACGTACGGCGCTGGAGAACCAACCGAACCTGATGATCTTCCAGCAGGCAGTTGAAGATCTTATTGTCGAAAACGATCGCGTGGTCGGTGCCGTTACCCAAATGGGACTGAAGTTCCGTGCCAAAGCTGTCGTGCTCACCGTTGGGACGTTCCTCGACGGTAAAATTCATATCGGTCTGGATAATTACAGCGGTGGCCGTGCTGGTGATCCGCCGTCCATTCCGCTTTCTCGCCGTTTGCGTGAACTGCCGCTGCGCGTTGGTCGTCTGAAAACCGGGACACCACCGCGTATTGATGCTCGAACCATCGACTTTAGCGTACTGGCGCAACAGCATGGCGATAACCCAATGCCAGTATTCTCGTTTATGGGCAATGCGTCCCAGCATCCCCAGCAGGTGCCGTGTTATATCACTCATACCAACGAGAAAACCCATGATGTGATCCGCAGTAACCTCGATCGTAGCCCAATGTACGCAGGGGTGATCGAAGGTGTCGGCCCACGCTACTGCCCGTCGATCGAAGACAAAGTCATGCGCTTCGCCGACAGAAATCAGCATCAGATCTTCCTTGAACCGGAAGGGCTGACCTCTAACGAAATTTATCCGAACGGTATCTCCACCAGCCTGCCGTTCGATGTGCAGATGCAAATCGTCCGCTCCATGCAGGGGATGGAAAACGCGAAGATCGTGCGTCCGGGTTATGCCATTGAGTATGACTTCTTCGATCCACGCGACCTGAAACCGACGCTGGAGAGCAAGTTTATCCAGGGGCTGTTCTTTGCTGGTCAGATTAACGGCACTACCGGTTACGAAGAAGCCGCTGCGCAAGGTTTGCTGGCTGGTCTTAACGCTGCCCGTCTGTCTGCTGACAAAGAAGGTTGGGCTCCGGCGCGTTCTCAGGCATATCTCGGCGTACTGGTTGATGACCTGTGCACTTTAGGAACCAAAGAACCGTATCGTATGTTTACCTCGCGCGCAGAATATCGTCTGATGCTGCGCGAAGATAATGCTGATCTGCGTTTGACTGAAATCGGTCGCGAACTGGGCCTGGTGGATGACGAACGTTGGGCGCGCTTTAACGAGAAACTTGAGAATATCGAGCGTGAGCGTCAGCGTCTGAAATCGACCTGGGTAACCCCGTCGGCGGAAGCTGCAGCCGAAGTGAATGCTCACCTGACTGCGCCGCTTTCCCGTGAAGCCAGTGGTGAAGATCTGCTACGTCGTCCTGAAATGACTTATGAAAAATTAACCACGCTGACACCGTTTGCCCCTGCGTTGACAGATGAACAGGCTGCGGAACAGGTTGAGATTCAGGTTAAATACGAAGGTTATATCGCGCGCCAGCAAGATGAGATCGAAAAGCAGCTGCGTAACGAGAATACCCTGCTACCAGCGACGCTGGATTACCGCCAGGTATCCGGTCTTTCTAACGAAGTGATCGCCAAACTTAACGATCACAAACCGGCCTCTATTGGCCAGGCTTCGCGTATTTCTGGCGTCACGCCTGCGGCTATCTCCATTCTGCTGGTGTGGCTGAAAAAACAGGGTATGCTGCGTCGTAGCGCATAACGCATTAAAAATGCCTGGTATGCACCCGCTTACCAGGCAACGCATCAAGAACAGGTAATCACCGTGCTCAACAAACTCTCCTTACTGCTGAAAGACGCAGGTATTTCGCTTACCGATCACCAGAAAAACCAGCTTATTGCCTACGTGAATATGCTGCATAAATGGAATAAAGCGTACAACCTGACTTCGGTCCGCGATCCTAATGAGATGCTGGTACGCCATATTCTCGATAGCATTGTGGTGGCACCGTATCTGCAAGGTGAACGGTTTATCGATGTCGGCACCGGACCGGGACTGCCTGGCATTCCACTCTCTATCGTGCGTCCTGAAGCTCATTTCACGTTGTTGGATAGCCTTGGTAAACGCGTGCGTTTCCTTCGTCAGGTGCAACATGAGCTTAAACTGGAGAATATTGAGCCAGTACAGAGTAGGGTAGAAGAGTTTCCGTCAGAGCCGCCATTTGATGGCGTAATTAGCCGCGCTTTTGCCTCTCTGAACGATATGGTGAGCTGGTGCCACCATCTTCCTGGTGAGCAAGGCCGTTTCTACGCGCTGAAAGGGCAAATGCCGGAAGATGAAATCGCTTTGTTGCCCGAAGAATATCAGGTCGAATCAGTGGTTAAACTTCAGGTTCCAGCCCTGGATGGCGAACGTCATCTGGTGGTGATTAAAGCAAATAAAATTTAATTTTTATCAAAAAAATCATAAAAAATTGACCGGTTAGACTGTTAACAACAACCAGGTTTTCTACTGATATAACTGGTTACATTTAACGCCACGTTCACTCTTTTGTATCAACAAGATAACGTGGCTTTTTTTGGTAAGCAGAAAATAAGTCATAAGTGAAAATATCAGTCTGCTAAAAATCGGCGCTAAGAATCATCATTGACTGTTAAAATATTATTAAAAATGTCAATGGGTGGTTTTTGTTATGTAAATGTCATTTATTAAAACAGTATCTGTTTTTAGACTGAAATATCATAAACTTGCAAAGGCATCATTTGCCAAGTAAATAAATATGCTGTGCGCGAACATGCGCAATATGTGATCTGAAGCACGCTTTATCACCAGTGTTTACGCGTTATTTACAGTTTTTCATGATCGAACAGGGTTTGCAGAAAAGTCGCAATTGTATGCACTGGAAAAATATTTAAACATTTATTCACCTTTTGGCTACTTATTGTTTGAAATCACGGGGGCGCACCGTATAATTTGACCGCTTTTTGATGCTTGACTCTAAGCCTTAAAGAAAGTTTTATACGACACGCGGCATACCTCGAAGGGAGCAGGAGTGAAAAACGTGATGTCTGTGTCGCTCGTGAGTCGAAACGTTGCTCGGAAGCTTCTGCTCGTTCAGTTACTGGTGGTGATAGCAAGTGGATTGCTGTTCAGCCTCAAAGACCCCTTCTGGGGCGTCTCTGCAATAAGCGGGGGCCTGGCAGTCTTTCTGCCTAACGTTTTGTTTATGATATTTGCCTGGCGTCACCAGGCGCATACACCAGCGAAAGGCCGGGTGGCCTGGACATTCGCATTTGGCGAAGCTTTCAAAGTTCTGGCGATGTTGGTGTTACTGGTGGTGGCGTTGGCGGTTTTAAAGGCGGTATTCTTGCCGCTGATCGTTACGTGGGTTTTGGTGCTGGTGGTTCAGATACTGGCACCGGCTGTAATTAACAACAAAGGGTAAAAGGCATCATGGCTTCAGAAAATATGACGCCGCAGGATTACATAGGACACCACCTGAATAACCTTCAGCTGGACCTGCGTACATTCTCGCTGGTGGATCCACATAACCCCCCAGCCACCTTCTGGACAATCAATATTGACTCCATGTTCTTCTCGGTGGTGCTGGGTCTGTTGTTCCTGGTTTTATTCCGTAGTGTAGCCAAAAAGGCAACCAGCGGCGTGCCAGGTAAGTTTCAGACCGCGATTGAGCTGGTGATCGGCTTTGTTAATGGTAGCGTGAAAGACATGTACCATGGCAAAAGCAAGCTGATTGCTCCGCTGGCCCTGACGATCTTCGTCTGGGTATTCCTGATGAACCTGATGGATTTACTGCCTATCGACCTGCTGCCGTACATTGCTGAACATGTACTGGGTCTGCCTGCACTGCGTGTGGTTCCGTCTGCTGACGTGAACGTAACGCTGTCTATGGCACTGGGCGTATTTATCCTGATTCTGTTCTACAGCATCAAAATGAAAGGCATCGGCGGCTTCACGAAAGAGTTGACGCTGCAGCCGTTCAATCACTGGGCGTTCATTCCTGTCAACTTAATCCTTGAAGGGGTAAGCCTGCTGTCCAAACCAGTTTCACTCGGTTTGCGACTGTTCGGTAACATGTATGCCGGTGAGCTGATTTTCATTCTGATTGCTGGTCTGTTGCCGTGGTGGTCACAGTGGATCCTGAATGTGCCGTGGGCCATTTTCCACATCCTGATCATTACGCTGCAAGCCTTCATCTTCATGGTTCTGACGATCGTCTATCTGTCGATGGCGTCTGAAGAACATTAATTTACCAACACTACTACGTTTTAACTGAAACAAACTGGAGACTGTCATGGAAAACCTGAATATGGATCTGCTGTACATGGCTGCCGCTGTGATGATGGGTCTGGCGGCAATCGGTGCTGCGATCGGTATCGGCATCCTCGGGGGTAAATTCCTGGAAGGCGCAGCGCGTCAACCTGATCTGATTCCTCTGCTGCGTACTCAGTTCTTTATCGTTATGGGTCTGGTGGATGCTATCCCGATGATCGCTGTAGGTCTGGGTCTGTACGTGATGTTCGCTGTCGCGTAGTAAGCGTTGCTTTTATTTAAAGAGCAATATCAGAACGTTAACTAAATAGAGGCATTGTGCTGTGAATCTTAACGCAACAATCCTCGGCCAGGCCATCGCGTTTGTCCTGTTCGTTCTGTTCTGCATGAAGTACGTATGGCCGCCATTAATGGCAGCCATCGAAAAACGTCAAAAAGAAATTGCTGACGGCCTTGCTTCCGCAGAACGAGCACATAAGGACCTTGACCTTGCAAAGGCCAGCGCGACCGACCAGCTGAAAAAAGCGAAAGCGGAAGCCCAGGTAATCATCGAGCAGGCTAACAAACGCCGCTCGCAGATTCTGGATGAAGCGAAAGCTGAGGCAGAACAGGAACGTACTAAAATCGTGGCCCAGGCGCAGGCGGAAATTGAAGCCGAGCGTAAACGTGCCCGTGAAGAGCTGCGTAAGCAAGTTGCTATCCTGGCTGTTGCTGGCGCCGAGAAGATCATCGAACGTTCCGTGGATGAAGCTGCTAACAGCGACATCGTGGATAAACTTGTCGCTGAACTGTAAGGAGGGAGGGGCTGATGTCTGAATTTATTACGGTAGCTCGCCCCTACGCCAAAGCAGCTTTTGACTTTGCCGTCGAACACCAAAGTGTAGAACGCTGGCAGGACATGCTGGCGTTTGCCGCCGAGGTAACCAAAAACGAACAAATGGCAGAGCTTCTCTCTGGCGCGCTTGCGCCAGAAACGCTCGCCGAGTCGTTTATCGCAGTTTGTGGTGAGCAACTGGACGAAAACGGTCAGAACCTGATTCGGGTAATGGCTGAAAATGGTCGTCTTAAGGCGCTCCCGGATGTTCTGGAGCAGTTTATTCACCTGCGTGCCGTGAGTGAGGCTACCGCTGAGGTAGACGTCATTTCCGCTGCCGCACTGAGTGAACAACAGCTCGCGAAAATTTCTGCTGCGATGGAAAAACGTCTGTCACGCAAAGTTAAGCTGAATTGCAAAATCGATAAGTCTGTAATGGCAGGCGTTATCATCCGAGCGGGTGATATGGTCATTGATGGCAGCGTACGCGGTCGTCTTGAGCGCCTTGCAGACGTCTTGCAGTCTTAAGGGGACTGGAGCATGCAACTGAATTCCACCGAAATCAGCGAACTGATCAAGCAGCGCATTGCTCAGTTCAATGTTGTGAGTGAAGCTCACAACGAAGGTACTATTGTTTCTGTAAGTGACGGTGTTATCCGCATTCACGGCCTGGCCGATTGTATGCAGGGTGAAATGATCTCCCTGCCGGGTAACCGTTACGCTATCGCACTGAACCTCGAGCGCGACTCTGTAGGTGCGGTTGTTATGGGTCCGTACGCTGACCTTGCCGAAGGCATGAAAGTTAAGTGTACTGGCCGTATCCTGGAAGTTCCGGTTGGCCGTGGCCTGCTGGGCCGTGTGGTTAACACTCTGGGTGCACCAATCGACGGTAAAGGTCCGCTGGATCACGACGGCTTCTCTGCTGTAGAAGCAATCGCTCCGGGCGTTATCGAACGTCAGTCCGTAGATCAGCCGGTACAGACCGGTTATAAAGCCGTTGACTCCATGATCCCAATCGGTCGTGGTCAGCGTGAATTGATCATCGGTGACCGTCAGACCGGTAAAACCGCACTGGCTATCGATGCCATCATCAACCAGCGCGATTCCGGTATCAAATGTATCTATGTCGCTATCGGTCAGAAAGCGTCCACCATTTCTAACGTGGTACGTAAACTGGAAGAGCACGGCGCACTGGCTAACACCATCGTTGTGGTAGCAACCGCGTCTGAATCCGCAGCACTGCAATACCTGGCACCGTACGCTGGTTGCGCAATGGGTGAATACTTCCGTGACCGCGGTGAAGATGCGCTGATCATTTACGATGACCTGTCTAAACAGGCTGTTGCTTACCGTCAGATCTCCCTGCTGCTCCGTCGTCCGCCAGGACGTGAAGCATTCCCGGGCGACGTATTCTACCTCCACTCTCGTCTGCTGGAGCGTGCTGCGCGTGTTAACGCCGAATACGTTGAAGCTTTCACCAAAGGTGAAGTGAAAGGGAAAACCGGTTCTCTGACTGCGCTGCCGATTATCGAAACTCAGGCGGGTGACGTTTCTGCGTTCGTTCCGACCAACGTAATCTCCATTACCGATGGTCAGATCTTCCTGGAAACCAACCTGTTCAACGCCGGTATTCGTCCTGCGGTTAACCCGGGTATTTCCGTATCCCGTGTTGGTGGTGCAGCACAGACCAAGATCATGAAAAAACTGTCCGGTGGTATCCGTACCGCTCTGGCACAGTATCGTGAACTGGCAGCGTTCTCTCAGTTTGCATCCGACCTTGACGATGCAACACGTAAGCAGCTTGACCACGGTCAGAAAGTGACCGAACTGCTGAAACAGAAACAGTATGCGCCGATGTCCGTAGCGCAACAGTCTCTGGTTCTGTTCGCAGCAGAACGTGGTTACCTGGCGGATGTTGAACTGTCGAAAATCGGTAGCTTCGAAGCCGCTCTGCTGGCTTACGTCGACCGTGATCACGCTCCGTTGATGCAAGAGATCAACCAGACCGGTGGCTACAACGACGAAATCGAAGGCAAGCTGAAAGGCATCCTCGATTCCTTCAAAGCAACCCAATCCTGGTAACGTCTGGCGGCTTGCCTTAGGGCAGGCCGCAAGGCATTGAGGAGAAGCTCATGGCCGGCGCAAAAGAGATACGTAGTAAGATCGCAAGCGTCCAGAACACGCAAAAGATCACTAAAGCGATGGAGATGGTCGCCGCTTCCAAAATGCGTAAATCGCAGGATCGCATGGCGGCCAGCCGTCCTTATGCAGAAACCATGCGCAAAGTGATTGGTCACCTTGCACACGGTAATCTGGAATATAAGCACCCTTACCTGGAAGACCGCGACGTTAAACGCGTGGGCTACCTGGTGGTGTCGACCGACCGTGGTTTGTGCGGTGGTTTGAACATTAACCTGTTCAAAAAACTGCTGGCGGAAATGAAGACCTGGACCGACAAAGGCGTTCAATGCGACCTCGCAATGATCGGCTCGAAAGGCGTGTCGTTCTTCAACTCCGTGGGCGGCAATGTTGTTGCCCAGGTCACCGGCATGGGGGATAACCCTTCCCTGTCCGAACTGATCGGTCCGGTAAAAGTGATGTTGCAGGCCTACGACGAAGGCCGTCTGGACAAGCTTTACATTGTCAGCAACAAATTTATTAACACCATGTCTCAGGTTCCGACCATCAGCCAGCTGCTGCCGTTACCGGCATCAGATGATGATGATCTGAAACACAAATCCTGGGATTACCTGTACGAACCCGATCCGAAGGCGTTGCTGGATACCCTGCTGCGTCGTTATGTCGAATCTCAGGTTTATCAGGGCGTGGTTGAAAACCTGGCCAGCGAGCAGGCCGCCCGTATGGTGGCGATGAAAGCCGCGACCGACAATGGCGGCAGCCTGATTAAAGAGCTGCAGTTGGTATACAACAAAGCTCGTCAGGCCAGCATTACTCAGGAACTCACCGAGATCGTCTCGGGGGCCGCCGCGGTTTAAACAGGTTATTTCGTAGAGGATTTAAGATGGCTACTGGAAAGATTGTCCAGGTAATCGGCGCCGTAGTTGACGTCGAATTCCCTCAGGATGCCGTACCGCGCGTGTACGATGCTCTTGAGGTGCAAAATGGTAATGAGCGTCTGGTGCTGGAAGTTCAGCAGCAGCTCGGCGGCGGTATCGTGCGTACCATCGCAATGGGTTCCTCCGACGGTCTGCGTCGCGGTCTGGATGTAAAAGACCTCGAACACCCGATCGAAGTCCCGGTAGGTAAAGCGACTCTGGGCCGTATCATGAACGTACTGGGTGAACCGGTCGACATGAAAGGCGAGATCGGTGAAGAAGAGCGTTGGGCGATTCACCGCGCAGCACCTTCCTACGAAGAGCTGTCAAACTCTCAGGAACTGCTGGAAACCGGTATCAAAGTTATCGACCTGATGTGTCCGTTCGCTAAGGGCGGTAAAGTTGGTCTGTTCGGTGGTGCGGGTGTAGGTAAAACCGTAAACATGATGGAGCTTATTCGTAACATCGCGATCGAGCACTCCGGTTACTCTGTGTTTGCGGGCGTAGGTGAACGTACTCGTGAGGGTAACGACTTCTACCACGAAATGACCGACTCCAACGTTATCGACAAAGTATCCTTGGTGTATGGCCAGATGAACGAGCCGCCGGGAAACCGTCTGCGCGTTGCTCTGACCGGTCTGACCATGGCTGAGAAATTCCGTGACGAAGGTCGTGACGTATTGCTGTTCGTCGATAACATCTATCGTTACACCCTGGCCGGTACCGAAGTATCCGCACTGCTGGGCCGTATGCCTTCAGCGGTAGGTTATCAGCCGACCCTGGCGGAAGAGATGGGCGTTCTGCAGGAACGTATCACCTCCACCAAAACCGGTTCTATCACCTCCGTACAGGCAGTATACGTACCTGCGGATGACTTGACTGACCCGTCTCCGGCAACCACCTTTGCGCACCTTGACGCAACCGTGGTACTGAGCCGTCAGATCGCGTCTCTGGGTATCTACCCGGCCGTTGACCCGCTGGACTCCACCAGCCGTCAGCTGGACCCGCTGGTGGTTGGTCAGGAACACTACGACACTGCGCGTGGCGTTCAGTCCATCCTGCAACGTTATCAGGAACTGAAAGACATTATCGCCATCCTGGGTATGGATGAACTGTCTGAAGAAGACAAACTGGTGGTAGCGCGTGCTCGTAAGATCCAGCGCTTCCTGTCCCAGCCGTTCTTCGTGGCAGAAGTATTCACCGGTTCTCCGGGTAAATACGTCTCCCTGAAAGACACCATCCGTGGCTTTAAAGGCATCATGGAAGGCGAATACGATCACCTGCCGGAGCAGGCGTTCTACATGGTCGGTTCCATCGAAGAAGCTGTGGAAAAAGCCAAAAAACTTTAACGCCTTAATCGGAGGGTGATATGGCAATGACTTACCACCTGGACGTCGTCAGCGCAGAGCAACAAATGTTCTCTGGTCTGGTCGAGAAAATCCAGGTAACGGGTAGCGAAGGTGAACTGGGGATCTACCCTGGCCACGCACCGCTGCTCACCGCCATTAAGCCTGGTATGATTCGCATCGTGAAACAGCACGGTCACGAAGAGTTTATCTATCTGTCTGGCGGCATTCTTGAAGTGCAGCCTGGCAACGTGACCGTTCTGGCCGACACCGCAATTCGCGGCCAGGATCTCGACGAAGCGCGAGCCATGGAAGCGAAACGTAAGGCTGAAGAGCACATTAGCAGCTCTCACGGCGACGTAGATTACGCTCAGGCGTCTGCGGAACTGGCCAAAGCGATCGCGCAGCTGCGCGTTATCGAGTTGACCAAAAAAGCGATGTAACACCGGCTTGAAAAGCACAAAAGCCAGTCTGGCAACAGGCTGGCTTTTTTTTACGCGTATTGACCCGTCCTGAAAAGCGTTCACATAGATCCTGATGATATAAAACACCCCTGTTTTCCCGTTTATTCATTGATCGAAATAAGAGCAAAAACATCCACCTGACGCTTAAATGAAGGTACTGCCTTAATTTTCTGCAGACAAAAGGCGTGACGATGGTCGAAAATGGCGCTTTCGTCAGCGGGGATAATCCGTTATTGAACAATTTATCCTCTGTCCATTTCACGATGAAAAAAATGTAGTTTTTTCAAGGTGAAGCGGTTTAAATTCGTTCTCAAATTACAGTCAGGACGCGTATGTTGAATAATGCTATGAGCGTAGTGATCCTTGCCGCAGGCAAAGGCACGCGCATGTATTCCGATCTTCCGAAAGTGCTGCATACCCTTGCCGGGAAAGCGATGGTTCAGCATGTCATTGATGCTGCGAATGAATTAGGCGCAGCGCACGTTCACCTTGTGTATGGTCACGGCGGCGATCTGCTTAAGCAGGCGCTGAAAGACGACAACCTGAACTGGGTGCTTCAGGCAGAACAGCTGGGTACGGGTCATGCGATGCAGCAGGCCGCACCTTTCTTTGCCGATGATGAAGACATTTTAATGCTCTACGGCGACGTGCCGCTGATCTCTGTCGAAACACTCCAGCGTCTGCGTGATGCTAAACCGCAGGGTGGCATTGGTCTGCTGACGGTAAAACTGGATGATCCGACCGGTTATGGACGTATCACCCGTGAAAACGGCAAAGTTACCGGCATTGTTGAGCACAAAGATGCCACCGACGAGCAGCGTCAGATTCAGGAGATCAACACCGGCATTCTGATTGCCAACGGCGCAGATATGAAACGCTGGCTGGCGAAGCTGACCAACAATAATGCTCAGGGCGAATACTACATCACCGACATTATTGCGCTGGCGTATCAGGAAGGACGTGAAATCGTCGCCGTTCATCCGCAACGTTTAAGCGAAGTAGAAGGCGTGAATAACCGCCTGCAACTCTCCCGACTGGAGCGCGTTTACCAGTCCGAACAGGCTGAAAAACTGCTGTTAGCAGGCGTTATGCTGCGCGATCCGGCGCGTTTTGATCTGCGCGGTACGCTTACTCACGGGCGCGATGTTGAAATTGATACTAACGTTATCATCGAGGGCAACGTGACTCTCGGTCATCGCGTGAAAATCGGCGCCGGTTGCGTGATTAAAAACAGCGTGATTGGCGATGATTGCGAAATTAGCCCGTATACCGTCGTGGAAGATGCGAATCTGGCAGCGGCCTGTACTATTGGCCCGTTTGCCCGTCTGCGTCCTGGTGCTGAGTTGCTGGAAGGTGCACACGTCGGTAACTTC
The DNA here is from genome assembly GCF_011754335.1 of Escherichia sp. E.sYA108. Classification (NCBI taxonomy): domain Bacteria; kingdom Pseudomonadati; phylum Pseudomonadota; class Gammaproteobacteria; order Enterobacterales; family Enterobacteriaceae; genus Escherichia; species Escherichia sp. E.sYA108. The sequence continues at coordinate 5,102,281 of NZ_JAAQVZ010000001.1, forward strand.
GTTGAGATGAAAAAAGCGCGTCTGGGTAAAGGCTCGAAAGCTGGTCATCTGACTTACCTGGGCGATGCGGAAATTGGCGATAACGTTAACATCGGCGCGGGAACCATTACCTGCAACTACGATGGTGCGAATAAATTTAAGACTATTATCGGCGACGATGTGTTTGTCGGTTCCGACACTCAACTGGTGGCCCCGGTAACAGTAGGCAAAGGCGCGACCATTGCTGCGGGTACAACCGTGACGCGTAATGTCGGCGAAAATGCCCTGGCTATCAGCCGTGTGCCGCAGACTCAAAAAGAAGGCTGGCGTCGTCCGATAAAGAAAAAGTAATTCTGGCCGGGTAATCCGGTCATATGGGATGAGGAGATAACATAATCTCCCGCCCACAAGCAGTAACTATAAAAATAACCCCACTCTCTACAAGGCTCGGGGCGCCCGAAAAACGGGCATACAGGTTGACCGACAACGATATAAATCGGAATCAAAAACTATGTGTGGAATTGTTGGCGCGATCGCGCAACGTGATGTAGCAGAAATCCTTCTTGAAGGTTTACGTCGTCTGGAATACCGCGGATATGATTCTGCCGGTCTGGCCGTTGTTGATGCAGAAGGTCATATGACCCGCCTGCGTCGCCTCGGTAAAGTACAGATGCTGGCTCAGGCAGCGGAAGAACATCCTCTGCATGGCGGCACCGGTATTGCTCACACTCGCTGGGCGACCCATGGTGAACCTTCAGAAGCTAACGCGCATCCGCATGTTTCTGAACACATTGTGGTGGTGCATAACGGCATCATCGAAAACCATGAACCGCTGCGTGAAGCGTTAAAAGCACGTGGCTATACCTTCGTTTCTGAAACCGACACCGAAGTGATTGCACATTTGGTGAACTGGGAGCTGAAACAAGGCGGTACTCTGCGTGAGGCAGTTCTGCGTGCTATCCCGCAACTGCGTGGTGCGTACGGTACAGTGATCATGGACTCCCGTCATCCGGATACCCTGCTGGCGGCACGTTCTGGTAGTCCGCTGGTGATTGGCCTGGGTATGGGCGAAAACTTTATCGCTTCTGACCAGCTGGCGCTGTTGCCAGTGACTCGTCGTTTTATCTTCCTTGAAGAGGGCGATATTGCGGAAATCACTCGCCGTTCGGTAAACATCTTCGATAAAACTGGCGCGGAAGTAAAACGTCAGGATATCGAATCCAATCTGCAATATGACGCGGGCGATAAAGGTATTTACCGCCACTACATGCAGAAAGAGATCTACGAACAGCCGAACGCGATCAAAAACACCCTTACCGGGCGCATCAGCCACGGTCAGGTTGATTTAAGCGAGCTGGGACCGAACGCCGATGAACTGCTGTCGAAGGTTGAGCATATTCAGATCCTCGCCTGTGGTACTTCTTATAACTCCGGTATGGTTTCCCGCTACTGGTTTGAATCGCTGGCAGGTATTCCGTGCGACGTCGAAATCGCCTCTGAATTCCGCTATCGCAAATCTGCCGTGCGTCGTAACAGCCTGATGATCACCTTGTCACAGTCTGGCGAAACCGCGGATACCCTGGCGGGCCTGCGTCTGTCGAAAGAGCTGGGTTACCTTGGTTCGCTGGCAATCTGTAACGTTCCGGGTTCTTCTCTGGTGCGCGAATCCGATCTGGCGCTGATGACCAACGCCGGTACGGAAATTGGCGTGGCCTCCACCAAAGCATTCACCACCCAGTTAACTGTGCTGTTGATGCTGGTGGCGAAACTGTCTCGCCTGAAAGGTCTGGATGCCTCCATTGAACATGACATCGTGCATGGTCTGCAGGCGCTGCCGAGCCGTATTGAGCAGATGCTGTCTCAGGACAAACGCATTGAAGCGCTGGCAGAAGATTTCTCTGACAAACATCACGCGCTGTTCCTGGGCCGTGGCGATCAGTACCCAATCGCGCTGGAAGGTGCATTGAAGCTGAAAGAGATCTCTTACATTCACGCTGAAGCCTACGCTGCTGGCGAACTGAAACACGGTCCGCTGGCGCTGATAGATGCCGATATGCCGGTTATCGTCGTTGCACCGAACAACGAATTGCTGGAAAAACTGAAATCCAACATTGAAGAAGTTCGCGCGCGTGGCGGTCAGTTGTATGTCTTCGCCGATCAGGATGCTGGTTTTGTGGGGAGCGATAACATGCACATCATCGAGATGCCGCATGTGGAAGAGGTGATTGCACCAATCTTCTACACCGTTCCGCTGCAACTACTGGCTTACCACGTTGCGCTGATCAAAGGCACCGACGTTGACCAGCCGCGTAACCTGGCAAAATCGGTAACGGTTGAGTAATAAATGGATGCCCTGCGTAAGCGGGGCATTTTTCTTCCTGTTATGTTTTTAATCAAACATCCTGCCAACTCCATGTGACAAACCGTCATCTTCGGCTACTTTTTCTCTGTCACAGAATGAAAATTTTTCTGTCATCTCTTCGTTATTAATATTTGTAATTAACTGAATATCAACGCTTATTTAAATCAGACTGAAGACATTCTCTCTCTGTCATAAAACTGTCATAAACCTTACATATAACTGTCACCTGTTTGTCCTATTTTGCTTCTCGTAGCCAACAAACAATGCTTTATGAATCCTCCCAGGAGACATTATGAAAGTTATGCGTACCACCGTCGCAACTGTTGTCGCCGCGACCTTATCGATGAGCGCTTTCTCTGTGTTTGCAGAAGCAAGCCTGACAGGTGCAGGTGCAACCTTCCCTGCGCCGGTGTATGCCAAATGGGCTGACACTTACCAGAAAGAAACCGGTAATAAAGTTAACTACCAGGGTATCGGTTCTTCTGGTGGTGTAAAACAGATCATCGCCAATACCGTTGATTTTGGTGCTTCTGACGCGCCGCTGTCTGACGAAAAACTGGCTCAGGAAGGCCTGTTCCAGTTCCCGACCGTGATTGGCGGCGTGGTGCTGGCGGTTAATATTCCAGGTCTGAAGTCTGGCGAACTGGTGCTGGATGGTAAAACCCTCGGCGACATCTACCTGGGCAAAATCAAGAAGTGGGATGATGAAGCCATCGCCAAACTGAATCCGGGTCTGAAACTGCCTTCACAGAACATTGCTGTAGTACGCCGCGCAGATGGCTCCGGGACTTCCTTCGTCTTCACCAGCTACCTGGCGAAAGTGAACGAAGAGTGGAAAAACAACGTTGGTACTGGCTCTACCGTAAAATGGCCGATCGGTCTGGGCGGTAAAGGTAACGACGGTATCGCCGCGTTCGTTCAGCGTCTGCCGGGTGCAGTTGGTTACGTTGAATATGCTTACGCGAAGCAGAACAACCTGGCGTACACCAAACTGATCTCCGCTGATGGCAAACCGGTGAGTCCGACCGAAGAAAACTTCGCTAATGCAGCAAAAGGCGCAGACTGGAGCAAAACATTCGCTCAGGATCTGACCAACCAGAAAGGCGAAGATGCATGGCCTATTACCTCTACCACGTTCATTCTGATCCATAAAGATCAGAAGAAACCAGAACAAGGCACTGAAGTGCTGAAGTTCTTCGACTGGGCATACAAAACCGGGGCTAAACAGGCGAACGACCTGGATTATGCCAGCCTGCCGGATAGCGTAGTTGAACAGGTTCGCGCTGCGTGGAAGACCAATATTAAAGACAGTAGCGGCAAGCCGCTGTACTAATAAAACTCCAGGCCGGGTACGGTGTTTTACGCCGCATCCGGCATTACAAAATGACTTTGTAAACGCGTTTAACTGAAGAGTAACTTATGGCTGCAACCAAGCCTGCTTTTAACCCACCGGGTAAAAAGGGCGACATAATTTTCAGCGTGCTGGTAAAACTGGCGGCGCTGATTGTGCTATTGATGTTGGGTGGCATTATTGTCTCTCTGATCATCTCCTCCTGGCCGAGCATTCAGAAATTTGGTCTGGCTTTCCTGTGGACCAAAGAGTGGGATGCGCCGAACGATATCTACGGGGCGCTGGTGCCGATCTACGGTACGCTGGTGACCTCGTTTATCGCGCTGCTGATCGCCGTCCCGGTGAGTTTTGGTATCGCCCTGTTCCTGACCGAGCTTGCGCCTGGCTGGCTGAAACGCCCGCTGGGTATCGCCATTGAGCTGCTGGCTGCCATTCCAAGTATCGTTTACGGCATGTGGGGCTTGTTTATCTTCGCCCCGCTGTTCGCCGTTTACTTCCAGGAGCCGGTCGGCAATATCATGTCGAATATCCCGATTGTCGGCGCGCTGTTCTCCGGCCCGGCCTTTGGTATCGGTATCCTCGCGGCAGGCGTGATCCTCGCCATCATGATTATTCCGTACATTGCAGCGGTAATGCGCGATGTATTCGAACAAACCCCGGTGATGATGAAAGAGTCGGCCTACGGTATTGGCTGCACCACCTGGGAAGTTATCTGGCGTATCGTTCTTCCGTTCACCAAAAATGGGGTTATCGGCGGCATTATGTTGGGGCTGGGGCGCGCGCTCGGTGAAACCATGGCGGTGACCTTTATCATCGGTAACACCTACCAACTCGACAGCGCCTCGCTGTATATGCCGGGCAACAGTATCACCTCTGCGCTGGCCAACGAATTTGCGGAAGCAGAGTCGGGTCTGCACGTTGCTGCACTGATGGAACTGGGCCTGATCCTGTTTGTGATTACCTTCATCGTCCTCGCCGCATCGAAGTTTATGATTATGCGCCTGGCTAAGAATGAGGGGGCACGCTAATGGCTATGGTTGAAATGCAAACCACTGCGGCGCTGGCTGAATCCCGCCGTAAAATGCAGGCGCGTCGCCGCCTTAAGAACCGTATTGCGCTGACGCTCTCGATGGCGACGATGGCCTTCGGTCTGTTCTGGCTGATCTGGATTTTAATGTCCACCATCACTCGCGGTATCGATGGTATGTCGCTGGCGCTGTTCACCGAAATGACGCCGCCGCCAAATACGGAAGGCGGTGGTCTGGCGAACGCCCTGGCGGGTAGCGGCCTGTTAATTTTGTGGGCCACGGTATTCGGTACGCCGCTGGGCATTATGGCGGGGATTTATCTGGCTGAATATGGTCGTAAATCCTGGCTGGCAGAAGTGATTCGCTTCATTAACGACATTTTGCTCTCCGCACCGTCGATTGTGGTTGGTCTTTTTGTTTACACCATCGTGGTGGCGCAGATGGAGCACTTCTCCGGCTGGGCGGGCGTGATTGCGCTGGCGCTGTTGCAGGTGCCGATTGTTATCCGCACCACCGAGAACATGCTGAAACTGGTGCCGGACAGCCTGCGTGAAGCGGCTTATGCGCTGGGTACGCCGAAGTGGAAGATGATCGCCGCGATCACGCTGAAAGCGTCGGTGTCCGGGATCATGACCGGTATCCTGCTGGCGATTGCCCGTATTGCTGGTGAAACCGCACCGCTGCTGTTTACTGCGCTCTCCAACCAGTTCTGGAGCACGGACATGATGCAGCCGATCGCTAACCTGCCGGTGACGATCTTTAAGTTTGCGATGAGCCCGTTTGCGGAATGGCAGCAACTGGCCTGGGCCGGGGTGTTGATCATTACCCTGTGCGTACTGCTGCTGAACATTCTGGCGCGCGTTGTTTTTGCGAAGAATAAACACGGTTAACACTTTGCTGGATGCGGCGTAAACGCCTTATCCGGCCTACGGTAAGCCTGATTCGCGAAGTGCATCAGGCACGATGAGGAAAAGATTGCAATGAGTATGGTTGAAACTGCCCCGAGTAAAATTCAGGTTCGTAATTTGAACTTCTACTACGGCAAATTCCATGCCCTGAAAAACATCAACCTGGATATCGCCAAAAACCAGGTTACGGCGTTTATCGGGCCGTCCGGCTGCGGTAAATCGACGCTGCTGCGTACCTTCAACAAAATGTTTGAACTGTACCCGGAACAGCGTGCGGAAGGTGAAATTCTGCTTGATGGCGACAACATCCTGACCAACTCTCAGGATATCGCCCTGCTGCGTGCGAAAGTGGGCATGGTGTTCCAGAAACCGACGCCGTTCCCAATGTCCATCTACGACAACATCGCTTTTGGCGTGCGTCTGTTTGAGAAGCTCTCCCGTGCTGACATGGACGAGCGCGTGCAGTGGGCATTGACCAAAGCCGCATTGTGGAACGAAACCAAAGATAAATTGCACCAGAGCGGTTACTCTCTCTCTGGTGGTCAGCAACAGCGTCTGTGCATTGCGCGTGGTATCGCCATTCGCCCGGAAGTGCTGCTGCTCGACGAACCGTGTTCGGCACTCGACCCTATCTCTACCGGGCGTATTGAAGAGCTGATCACCGAACTGAAGCAGGATTACACCGTGGTGATCGTCACCCACAACATGCAGCAGGCTGCGCGTTGTTCCGACCACACGGCGTTTATGTACCTGGGCGAATTGATTGAGTTCAGCAACACGGACGATCTGTTCACCAAGCCAGCGAAGAAACAAACAGAAGACTACATCACCGGTCGTTACGGTTGATTCAGGAGTGCGTTATGGACAGTCTCAATCTTAATAAACATATTTCCGGCCAGTTCAACGCCGAACTGGAAAGCATCCGCACGCAGGTGATGACCATGGGCGGCATGGTGGAGCAGCAGCTTTCTGATGCAATCACCGCGATGCATAACCAGGACAGCGATCTGGCGAAGCGCGTCATCGAAGGCGACAAGAACGTCAACATGATGGAAGTGGCGATCGATGAAGCCTGCGTGCGCATTATCGCCAAACGTCAGCCGACGGCGAGCGACCTGCGTCTGGTTATGGTGATCAGTAAAACCATTGCCGAGCTGGAGCGTATTGGCGACGTGGCGGACAAAATCTGCCGTACTGCACTGGAGAAATTCTCCCAGCAGCATCAGCCATTGCTGGTAAGTCTGGAGTCGCTGGGCCGTCATACCATCCAAATGCTGCACGACGTGCTGGACGCGTTCGCGCGGATGGACATTGACGAAGCGGTACGTATTTATCGTGAAGATAAAAAAGTCGATCAGGAGTACGAAGGTATTGTTCGTCAACTGATGACCTACATGATGGAAGATTCGCGTACCATTCCGAGCGTACTTACCGCGTTATTCTGTGCGCGTTCTATCGAACGTATTGGCGACCGCTGCCAGAATATTTGTGAGTTTATCTTCTACTACGTGAAGGGGCAGGATTTCCGTCACGTCGGTGGTGACGAGCTCGATAAACTGCTGGCAGAAAAAGATAGCGATAAATAATTCACCAAGTAAATCCCAATAATTTAATTATTGGGATTTGTTATATATAACTTTATAAAATCCTAAAATTACACAAAATTAATAACTGCGAGCATGGTCATACTTTTATAAATAGAGCATTGCTATTTTTTCTGCACGCAACTAAATTAATTTTCGAACCTGGATGTTCGTTATAAAAACCATTAATTAATGACTGGATTGTTACTGCATTCGCAGGCAAAACCTGACATAACCAGAGAATACTGGTGAAGTCGGGTTTTTTTGTTTATAAAAAAGGTCCTTGCTATGAACATGCAAATCACCAAAATTCTCAACAATAATGTTGTGGTGGTTATTGATGATCAACAGCGGGAAAAAGTCGTCATGGGGCGCGGAATTGGCTTTCAAAAACGCCCAGGCGAAAGAATTAACTCAAGTGGAATAGAAAAAGAGTATGCCTTGAGCAGTCATGAACTGAACGGGCGATTAAGCGAACTCTTAAGTCATATGCCTCTTGAGGTGATGGCAACCTGTGATCGTATTATCTCTCTGGCGCAGGAGCGTCTGGGAAAGTTGCAGGACAGTATTTATATCTCGCTAACTGACCATTGCCAGTTTGCGATTAAACGCTTTCAGCAAAACGTGCTACTGCCCAACCCGCTGCTGTGGGATATCCAGCGACTTTACCCGAAAGAGTTCCAGCTAGGGGAAGAAGCGTTAACCATTATTGATAAACGGTTGGGCGTGCAGTTACCGAAAGATGAAGTGGGCTTTATTGCCATGCATCTGGTCAGTGCCCAAATGAGCGGAAATATGGAGGATGTTGCAGGTGTCACGCAATTAATGCGAGAAATGCTGCAATTAATAAAATTTCAGTTCAGCCTTAATTACCAGGAAGAAAGCTTGAGTTATCAGCGACTGGTTACGCATCTGAAATTTTTATCCTGGCGTATTATTGAACATGCATCGATTAACGATAGTGATGAATCATTACAACAAGCAGTAAAGCAAAATTACCCGCAAGCATGGCAATGTGCGGAGCGGATCGCCATTTTTATTGGTTTGCAGTATCAACGTAAAATCTCACCTGCAGAGATTATGTTTTTAGCCATAAATATAGAGCGCGTGCGCAAAGAACACTGAAATATTATTACTGAATAAAGGATTGTTACCGCACTAAGCGGGCAAAACCTGAAAAAAATTGCTTGATTCACGTCAGGCCGTTTTTTTCAGGTTTTTTTTTGGAGTTTTGCCGCAAAGCGGTAGAGGGCAAGTTATGACGGAGTTAGCCAGAACAATAGTCGCAGGAGTCGGGGGCGCAGATAACATTGTGAGTCTGATGCATTGTGCAACGCGATTACGTTTTAAGTTAAAGGATGAAAGCAAAGCGCAAGCTGAGGTACTGAAAAAGACCCCCGGTATTATTATGGTGGTGGAAAGCGGTGGCCAGTTTCAGGTTGTCATAGGTAACCATGTGGCCGATGTCTTCCTGGCGGTTAACAGCGTGGCAGGCCTTGGCGAAAAAGCGCAACAGGCACCGGAAAATGATGATAAAGGTAATCTGTTAAACCGCTTTGTTTATGTTATTTCAGGTATTTTTACGCCTCTGATCGGTTTGATGGCGGCAACCGGGATCCTGAAAGGTATGTTGGCTCTGGCACTCACTTTTCAGTGGACGACCGAACAAAGTGGTACTTATTTAATTTTATTTAGCGCCAGTGATGCCTTGTTTTGGTTCTTCCCGATAATCCTGGGCTACACCGCAGGGAAACGCTTCAGCGGCAATCCATTTACTGCCATGGTGATTGGCGGAGCGTTAGTGCATCCATTAATTCTGACTGCCTTCGAGAACGGGCAAAAAGTGGATGCGCTGGGCCTGGATTTCCTGGGTATTCCGGTCACATTGTTGAATTACTCGTCATCGGTTATTCCCATTATTTTTTCTGCCTGGTTGTGCAGCATTCTGGAACGCCGACTTAATGCATGGTTACCTTCGGCAATCAAAAATTTCTTCACACCCTTGCTATGTCTGATGGTCATCACGCCCATCACATTTCTGCTGGTGGGGCCGCTATCAACCTGGATAAGTGAACTGATTGCTGCCGGTTATCTCTGGCTTTATCAGGCGGTTCCTGCATTTGCAGGCGCGGTAATGGGCGGCTTCTGGCAAATCTTTGTGATGTTCGGTCTGCATTGGGGTTTGATACCTTTAATTATCAATAACTTCACCGTGCTGGGCTACGACACCATGATCCCGCTGTTAATGCCCGCCATTATGGCGCAAGTCGGGGCGGCGCTCGGCGTCTTCCTCTGCGAACGCGATGCACAGAAAAAAGTGGTGGCGGGATCAGCGGCGTTGACAGGTTTGTTTGGTATCACCGAACCAGCGGTATATGGCGTCAATCTGCCGCGTAAGTACCCCTTCGTTATCGCCTGCATAAGTGGGGCATTGGGGGCCACCATCATTGGCTACGCGCAAACGAAAGTTTACTCCTTTGGTTTGCCAGGTATTTTCACCTTCATGCAAACCATCCCGTCAACGGGGATTGATTTCACCGTATGGGCCAGCGTTATTGGTGGTGTCATTGCCATCGGTTGCGCATTTGTCGGTACGGTAATGCTTCATTTCATCACCGCTAAACGTCAGTCAGCGCAAGTTGCCCAGCAAGAGAAAACACCAGAGGTTATTACACCTGAGCAGGGCGGTATCTGTTCACCGATGACGGGAGAGATTGTGCCGCTCATTCACGTCGCTGATACCACGTTTGCCAGCGGCCTGTTGGGTAAAGGTATTGCCATTATGCCCTCGGTTGGTGAAGTGCGTTCTCCGGTGGCAGGTCGAATTGCTTCGTTGTTCGCCACATTACACGCCATTGGCATTGAGTCAGATGATGGTGTGGAGATCCTGATTCATGTCGGTATCGATACCGTAAAACTGGACGGCAAATTCTTTTCCGCTCACGTCAACGTGGGTGACAAGGTCAATACAGGCGATCGGCTGATTTCTTTTGATATCCCTGCTATTCGCGAGGCCGGATTTGATCTGACGACGCCGGTATTAATCAGTAATAGCGATGATTTTACGGACGTATTACCCCACGGCACGGCGCAGATAAACGCTGGTGAGCCGCTGTTATCCATCATTCGCTAACGATAAAAGGAGTTAATTATGAAAGCATTTCCAGAAACATTTCTTTGGGGTGGTGCAACAGCTGCCAATCAGGTGGAAGGCGCCTGGCAGGAAGATGGCAAAGGGATCACGACCTCAGATTTACAGCCTCATGGCGTAATGGGAAAAATGGAACCGCGCATCCTGGGGAAAGAGAATATCAAAGATGTCGCCATCGATTTTTATCACCGTTACCCGGAAGATATCGCGTTATTTGCCGAGATGGGCTTCACCTGTCTGCGTATTTCCATTGCCTGGGCGCGAATTTTTCCTCAGGGCGATGAAGCCGAACCGAATGAAGCGGGGTTAGCGTTTTACGAGCGGCTGTTTGATGAAATGGCGCAGGCGGGGATCAAGCCGCTGGTAACGTTATCCCATTACGAAATGCCATATGGGCTGGTGAAAAACTACGGCGGTTGGGCTAATCGGGCGGTCATCGATCACTTCGAGCATTACGCACGCACGGTCTTTACCCGCTACCAACATAAAGTTGCGTTATGGCTGACATTTAATGAAATCAACATGTCATTACACGCGCCATTCACGGGCGTGGGGCTGGCAGAAGAGAGTGGCGAGGCGGAAGTTTATCAGGCGATCCATCATCAACTGGTTGCCAGTGCGCGGGCAGTTAAAGCCTGTCATAGCCTGATCCCCGAAGCGAAAATTGGCAATATGCTTCTCGGTGGGCTGGTTTACCCCCTCACCTGCCAGCCACAGGATATGTTGCAGGCCATGGAAGAGAACCGGCGCTGGATGTTCTTTGGTGATGTTCAGGCGCGTGGTCAGTATCCCGGCTATATGCAGCGTTTCTTCCGCGACCACAATATCACCATTGAGATGACTGAAAGTGACGCAGAAGATTTAAAACATACCGTAGATTTCATCTCTTTTAGTTATTACATGACCGGTTGTGTTTCCCACGACGAAAGCATTAATAAAAATGCGCAGGGCAACATACTGAATATGATCCCCAATCCGCATCTGAAAAGTTCAGAGTGGGGGTGGCAAATTGATCCGGTTGGATTACGGGTTCTGTTAAATAAACTTTGGGATCGTTATCAAAAACCGTTATTTATTGTCGAGAACGGATTAGGCGCAAAAGACAGCGTTGAAGCGGATGGTTCGATACAGGACGATTATCGAATTGCCTATTTAAACGATCACCTGGTACAGGTAAATGAAGCGATTGCCGATGGTGTGGATATTATGGGGTACACCAGTTGGGGGCCAATTGATTTAGTCAGTGCATCTCATTCACAAATGTCTAAGCGCTACGGCTTTATTTATGTGGATCGTGATGATAATGGTGAAGGAAGCCTCACAAGAACGCGCAAGAAAAGCTTCGGATGGTATGCAGAAGTGATCAAAACTCGGGGGCTATCATTAAAAAAATAACCAATAAAGCACCTTAAATATCGTCGCATTCAGAACAGTCTGGATGCGATGCGTTAATTCTTTCTTTGCACCATAAAGGGATATTATGTTTAGACGAAATATTATTACCTCTGCCATCTTATTAATGGCACCGTTAGCCTTTTCCGCACAATCATTGGCTGAATCATTAACAGTGGAACAACGCCTTGAGCTATTAGAAAAGGCGTTAAGAGAAACGCAAAGCGAACTGAAAAAATATAAAGATGAAGAGAAGAAAAAGTATACGCCAGCGACGGTGAATCGTAGCGTAAGTACGAATGATCAAGGGTATGCCGCCAATCCATTCCCGACCAGTCGTGCCGCAAAGCCTGATGCTGTACTGGTTAAAAATGAAGAGAAAAATGCCAGTGAGACAGGCTCGATTTATTCTTCCATGACTCTGAAAGATTTCAGTAAATTTGTGAAAGATGAAATCGGCTTTAGTTACAACGGCTACTACCGTTCTGGTTGGGGAACAGCCTCTCATGGTTCACCTAAATCATGGGCAATTGGTTCTCTGGGCCGCTTTGGTAACGAATACTCCGGCTGGTTTGATTTGCAGTTAAAACAACGTGTCTACAACGAAAACGGCAAACGGGTTGATGCCATCGTGATGATGGATGGTAACGTGGGTCAGCAGTACTCTACTGGCTGGTTTGGCGATAACGCCGGTGGTGAGAACTTTATGCAGTTCTCTGATATGTACGTTACCACCAAAGGTTTCCTGCCCTTTGCGCCAGAGGCTGATTTCTGGGTGGGTAAACACGGTGCGCCGAAAATTGAAATCCAGATGCTTGACTGGAAAACGCAGCGTACCGATGCTGCCGCAGGTGTAGGTCTGGAAAACTGGAAAGTCGGTCCGGGTAAAATTGATATCGCGCTGGTTCGTGAAGATGTCGATGATTACGATCGCAGCCTGCAAAACAAACAGCAGATTAATACCAATACCATTGATTTACGCTATAAAGATATCCCGTTATGGGATAAAGCCACCTTAATGGTGAGCGGTCGTTATGTCTCAGCAAATGAAAGCGCATCGGAAAAAGATAATCAGGATAATAACGGGTATTATGACTGGAAAGAAACCTGGATGTTTGGTACATCTTTAACGCAGAAATTTGATAAGGGTGGCTTCAACGAATTCTCCTTCCTGGTTGCGAATAACTCTATCGCCAGTAACTTTGGTCGTTATGCTGGTGCAAGTCCATTTACTACCTTTAATGGTCGTTATTATGGTGATCATACAGGCGGAACTGCAGTTCGTCTGACTTCGCAGGGCGAAGCTTATATCGGCGATCATTTTATTGTGGCTAACGCGATTGTTTACTCCTTCGGTAACGATATTTATAGCTACGAAACAGGCGCACATTCTGATTTCGAATCTATTCGTGCGGTTGTTCGCCCGGCCTATATTTGGGACCAATATAACCAGACAGGTGTTGAACTGGGCTATTTCACCCAGCAAAACAAAGATGCGAATAGCAATAAATATAATGAATCTGGTTATAAAACCACGCTCTTCCATACCTTTAAAGTCAATACCAGTATGTTGACCTCGCGCCCGGAAATTCGTTTCTACGCTACGTATATCAAAGCTCTGGAAAATGAACTGGATGGCTTCACCTTTGAAGACAATAAAGACGACCAGTTTGCTGTCGGTGCCCAGGCTGAAATCTGGTGGTAATGGAACTTAATAAAAGGAATATTACGATGAATATAAAAATTGCTGCTTTAACGCTGGCTATTGCCAGCGGTATTTCTGCTCAATGGGCCATAGCAGCGGATATGCCAGCCAGCCCGGCACCCACTATTCCGGTGAAACAGTATGTGACTCAGGTCAATACCGATAACAGCGTGACCTTTCGCTACTTTGCCCCTGGGGCAAAAAATGTCTCCGTAGTGGTGGGTGTTCCGGTTCCGGACAATATTCACCCGATGACTAAAGATGAAGCGGGAGTCTGGTCGTGGCGCACGCCTGTTCTGAAAGGCAACCTGTACGAGTATTTTTTCAATGTTGATGGTGTACGCAGCATTGATACAGGTACAGCAATGACTAAGCCTCAGCGCCAGGTTAACTCCAGTATGATTCTGGTACCGGGCAGTTATCTGGATACACGTTCTGTTGTGCATGGTGATTTGATCGCCATAACTTACCACTCCAACGCATTGCAATCCGAACGTCAGATGTATGTCTGGACCCCGCCAGGATACACCGGCATAGGCGAGCCTTTGCCAGTGCTCTATTTCTATCACGGCTTTGGTGATACCGGACGTTCCGCTATTGATCAGGGGCGTATCCCGCAAATCATGGATAACCTGCTGGCTGAAGGGAAAATTAAACCGATGCTGGTGGTGATCCCGGATACCGAAACCGATGCGAAGGGCATTATTCCCGAAGATTTCGTTCCTCAGGAGAGACGTAAAGTCTTTTATCCGTTAAATGCTAAAGCGGCAGATCGCGAACTGATGAACGATATTATCCCGCTGATTAGCAAGCGTTTTAATGTCCGTAAAGATGCCGATGGTCGCGCACTGGCAGGGCTTTCACAAGGTGGGTATCAGGCACTGGTATCGGGAATGAATCATCTGGAAAGCTTTGGCTGGCTGGCCACATTCAGTGGTGTTACCACGACGACCGTACCAGATGAAGGGGTCGCTGCCCGGCTGAACGAGCCGGCAGCTATTAACCAGCAACTACGTAATTTTACTGTGGTCGTGGGCGATAAAGATGTCGTAACCGGCAAGGATATCGCCGGGCTGAAAACTGAGCTTGAGCAGAAAAAAATTAAGTTTGATTACCAGGAATATCCGGGTCTGAACCATGAAATGGATGTCTGGCGGCCTGCCTATGCAGCCTTCGTACAGAAATTATTTAAATAAAATAAGGCATTAAGATGAAATTGATCATTACCGAAGATTACCAGGAAATGAGCCGTGTCGCGGCACATCATCTGCTTGGTTATATGTCAAAGATGCGTCGCGTTAACCTGGCAATTACCGCCGGTAGCACGCCCAAAGGCATGTACGAATATCTCATCACTCTGGTTAAAGGTAAGCCCTGGTACGATAACTGCTATTTCTACAATTTCGATGAAATTCCATTTCGCGGTAAAGAAGGGGAAGGCGTAACGATTACCAATCTGCGTAATCTGTTTTTCACCCCTGCAGGGATCAAAGAAGAGAATATCCAGAAGCTCACTATTGATAACTACCGCGAGCATGATCAGAAACTGGCGCGTGAAGGCGGCCTGGATTTGGTGGTGTTGGGATTAGGTGTAGATGGTCATTTTTGTGGCAATCTGCCAAATACGACCCATTTCCATGAGCAAACCGTGGAGTTCCCGATCCAGGGAGAGATGGTTGATATTGTGGCGCATGGCGAGTTGGGCGGCGACTTTTCATTAGTGCCTGACAGCTACGTGACGATGGGGCCGAAAAGCATCATGGCGGCGAAAAACTTGCTGATAATTGTCAGTGGCGCAGGTAAAGCGCAGGCACTGAAAAATGTTCTGCAAGGCCCGGTTACCGAAGATGTTCCTGCTTCCGTGTTGCAGCTGCATCCTTCGCTGATGGTAATCGCTGATAAAGCCGCTGCCGCAGAATTAGCGCTCGGTTAAGATTAAAAATAAGGCCGGATGTGTGAATTACGCTCCGGCCTGTTCTCCAACATTTAATGACAAATAGATAAAGCATTCCGCTTAGCTTAAAGAGTCTGTTTCAGGACATGAAATATCCAATCCGGGTAGATGTGTAATGATTCTGCTCATCACCACGCCTGCCAGCAATGCTGGGATGATGCGGACAACGAGATTTTCACCAGAAAGAATGTTTTCAAATAACGCTGAGGAAGCCATGTCCTTAATATGTACGATAACAGCGCAATAGATCTCG
Organism: Escherichia sp. E.sYA108; assembly: GCF_011754335.1. NCBI lineage: Bacteria > Pseudomonadati > Pseudomonadota > Gammaproteobacteria > Enterobacterales > Enterobacteriaceae > Escherichia > Escherichia sp. E.sYA108. Next base: position 5,117,947 of record NZ_JAAQVZ010000001.1, read on the forward strand.
GTGATAACGACTCCACCTATGCCGCCAACCAGACAACGATAACGTTTCTGTGACCCGATCTTTTCCGGCAGACAGGCGACCATTACGCCAGTTAACATTGCAGGAATAGCTCCCGTAGTTATCGACAATAAGATAAACAATGGAAGTACCTGTATTATTACCAAAAGAATCAGCGGTTCTTTTGCGAAGAATATGTAGAGGACAAGAAACAGAACACCAATTAACGGCCCTAAAACCGCAAAATACAGTCCGTGATGAATTACCCGACGTGAAACAGACATATCAAACTCCCTTTACTTACCTTTGCGTGCCAATTTAAGTGGAGTAAGTGAAGGGAGTGTGAATAACTATGCCGTAATATCCCAACCACGCGCCTTCCACAGTTCCGGTAATTGCGAAAGATGGGTAAAGGTGGTGACTTTCGGGTGAACGATCGGTTTATTGTGCGGGTCAGCGCAGAAGTAAAACACTTCCATTCCGGCATCTATCCCTGATTGCGCACCGGCGCTGGAGTCATCGACCAGAATGCAGTTTTCAACGTTCACATTCATCGCTTTTGCCGCATGGAACATTAATGCCGGATCGGGCTTCCAACGCTGGATATCATAGCCGCTGAACAGTTTTTCCGGGAAGTAGTGCAGCATGTTGAGCTTACCAAGCGAATGCTGCATTTTGCTGACCGGACCGTTAGAGACGACGCACATCGGCACGTTAATGCTTGCCAGCAATTCGTTCGCTCCTGCGATGTCCTCAAGTTCGGTATCAAACAGACGTGCTACTTCTGCGCGGTAAACGTGCTCGGCATCGGCCTGGACCATCGTCACGCCCTGTTCTTTACTGATGATGTCGATGATTTCGTAGAGTTTTACGCCTTTAAAACGGGTAAAAATCTCTTCCAGGTCAACGTGAATGCCAAATTCCCTGAACATCGTGACATAGGCGCGAGAGCAAATGACCTCGCTATCGACCAGCGTACCGTCGCAGTCGAAAAATACCGCTTCTATCTGGGACATGTCTTTCCTTTATCGTTAGTTTAACGTTTTCGTCATGCCAATTCGCATGACGCAATCGTTGCCGTATAAGCAAATACAATGAAAAAAAGTTATCTTCAGCCGTCCATATTGTCTCATTTTGGTATACGATAGCGACGGATTTTCCCTCCTTGTTCGGAAATAGATAATGAGTCAACAACACACAACCCAGGCTTCTGGCCAGGGGATGCTGGAACGCGTGTTTAAACTGCGCGAACATGGCACGACGGCACGGACCGAAGTGATCGCCGGTTTTACCACCTTCCTGACGATGGTTTACATCGTTTTTGTTAACCCGCAAATTCTTGGCGTTGCTGGCATGGATACCAGCGCCGTCTTCGTCACGACCTGTCTGATTGCTGCATTCGGCAGTATTATGATGGGGCTGTTTGCTAACCTGCCAGTTGCACTGGCACCGGCAATGGGCCTGAATGCGTTCTTCGCTTTTGTCGTTGTACAGGCGATGGGCTTGCCGTGGCAAGTCGGGATGGGCGCAATCTTCTGGGGTGCGATTGGTCTGCTGTTACTGACGATTTTCCGCGTTCGCTACTGGATGATAGCCAACATCCCGGTAAGTCTACGTGTTGGCATCACCAGTGGTATCGGTCTGTTTATTGGCATGATGGGGCTGAAAAACGCAGGTGTGATTGTCGCTAACCCGGAAACGCTGGTGAGCATCGGTAATCTGACTTCTCACAGCGTGCTGCTGGGGATCCTCGGCTTCTTCATCATCGCCATTCTGGCCTCGCGCAATATTCACGCGGCGGTGCTGGTTTCCATCGTGGTGACAACGCTGCTGGGCTGGATGCTGGGTGATGTCCACTATAATGGCATCGTTTCTGCGCCGCCGAGTGTAATGAGTGTCGTGGGTCATGTAGATTTAGCCGGGTCGTTTAACCTTGGGCTGGCAGGGGTGATTTTCTCTTTCATGCTGGTCAACTTGTTTGACTCCTCCGGTACGCTGATTGGCGTGACCGATAAAGCAGGTCTGGCTGATGAGAAAGGTAAATTCCCGCGCATGAAGCAGGCGCTGTATGTCGACAGTATCTCTTCGGTGACCGGTTCGTTTATCGGTACTTCTTCTGTTACGGCGTATATTGAATCTTCTTCCGGCGTTTCCGTTGGCGGTCGTACCGGTCTGACGGCAGTGGTTGTTGGTTTGCTGTTCCTGCTGGTTATCTTCCTGTCGCCGTTGGCGGGGATGGTGCCAGGCTACGCTGCAGCTGGTGCGCTGATTTACGTTGGCGTGTTGATGACCTCAAGTCTTGCTCGCGTGAACTGGCAGGATCTTACTGAATCTGTTCCGGCGTTTATTACCGCTGTGATGATGCCGTTCAGCTTCTCGATTACTGAAGGTATCGCGCTGGGCTTTATCTCCTACTGCGTGATGAAGATTGGTACCGGACGTCTGCGTGACCTTAGCCCGTGCGTAATCATCGTTGCGCTGCTGTTTATCCTGAAGATTGTCTTTATCGACGCTCACTAAAATCGATAGCGCGTTAAAAACCCGCCATGCATGATTGCTGGCGGGTTTTTTATTTAGATCTTAACTCGCTGAATAAACTCACCAAATGCGGTCAATTGCCCGGTCAGGTGGTCCAGCGTACTCTGATCAATCACTTCCCCGGTTTGCGGATCAACTTTGTTCTGAATCACGCCGCCCATAAATTCTGGCTTGTTCATCACCATTGCATCGAGGAAAACCAGAATCTGGCGCAGGTGATACTGACAGCGCGCGCCGCCAATCACGCCCATTGAGCTGGTCTGAATCAATACCGGTTTACCTGCCAGCGGTTGATCCGGCAGGCGGGAAAGCCAGTCGATGGCATTTTTCAGCCCACCCGGTACCGAGTAGTTATATTCCGGCGTGACGATTACCACACCGTCAGCCTGACGGATCTGTTCCGCCAGAGCTTCAACTGTTGCTGGAAAACCGTCTTCCTGCTGTACGTCAGCGTCATACAGGGGAATGTCGGCAATGGAAGGTAACGCATTGACTTCCATGCTCGCCGGAGCAATTTTCGGCAGGGTACGTGCAACCATGCCATTAAATGAGCCTTTGCGCAGGCTCCCCAGTAACGTAACCACCTGCAATTTTTCAGACATGATGACTCCTGTGGTTGTCTATCAATTTGGCGAAAAAGCCTTCACGGTAGAGAGCTGGGCAAAACGCATCATCCGGCTGGTAGGATTGTTGGCGCGGCTGTGAATATCGGGCAGGCTTTTCCAGCCGTGTTTGCCATCTAACTCCCAGACACTGAGCTTTTCAATCGTGGGCGTGACCGCCACGGACCACACCAGCACGTCCTCCGCGTCGCATAACGCTTCTACATGATTTACATGAGCACATTTCAGGCGTCCGGCAATGGGCAGTAGTTGCAGATCGCGCGGATCGTCATTCAAAACATCACCGGTTAGTTTTAGCACGCTTCGGCGCAGCGTGATGAGCTGCGCCCGCGCTTCGTTAGGATCGTTTTGTTTACTGATCCATAGCGATTCATTGCTGGAAAAGGTGTGGTTATCGGGCGCGTGTGGGCTATGAAACCCGCGTGTCGCACGCTGTAGTTCCATATCGAGGCCACATTCACCTTCGGTTGTTAACGCCACGCCGACCATATTTCCGGCATAGGAAATAGAAAACGAAGGCAAATTTTTATCGCTGAAAACCGGTTTTCCTTTCGGCAGGGTGACGATTTCCGGCAATTCGCCAATGCCATACAGCATGAACATCAGTTCTGCGAGTAAACCTCTGGACGCCAGAAAACGGCTTTGACGATGAGGGGGAATGTTTCGGGCTTCTTGATGACACTGGGAGGGGAGACGAACAGAAATCAGATGTCCTTCCGTTAAAATCCCTCGGGCAAAGTGAGTCGCCATTTTTCGCTCCATGCTTAATGGTCCATTATGAATACAAGAGTAATCATTTACTGGAATGATGGACAGACTAAAGCGGCTAAAAGTTCGATTCAGATAAGTTTATTACAACTTTTTTACATTTCATTGTGAAATTGGGTCGCGTTTCATACGATTCGGTTATGCCATCGACGCGTAAAGATTTTTAATGGTTTCCCGTAACCAGACGATCTTCGGATTACGGCTGTTCCGTTTATGCCACAGAAGGGTAAAAGGGACTTCCAGCTTTTTTTGCTGGCTTTCATCAAACGGGAGAGGAAGAGCAACCAACGGCAGTTGGTGGAGTTGATTGTAGTACTGGCAGTAGCGCGGCGCGGTCGCCAGTAGCAGATTGTCGGGCTGTGCTGCCATAAACAGTGACTGCTCGAATTCCGGCAGGCTCATAGCAATCGTGCGTTCGCGCCCCAGCTCCTGTAACACATTGTCCAGCGCCCAGGTATCGCTCTGTTCCCAGCAAATGCTGATATGCGGATAACGTAAAAAGGTGTCCAGATTCCATGCTTCATGCAGTGCCGGATGATCTTTGCGTAACCAGACGCAGGGCACATCACTAAACAGCACTTCATAATCAATGGCTAACGGTAGCGAGCTTAACAGCTCCCGCGAACGGGGATGACTTTCGCGACCGGAAAAACCAATATCCACTTCACCACGAGTAATGGCATCTAAGGAATCGTAATCCCAGTTACGTAATTTGATGGTCGCCTGCGGGTAACGTTGGTAGATCCGTTTCGACAGCGCATTAAGCATGATCATCATTAGCGGTGATTCTGCTGCCAGCTCAAACTTCAGGCCGCGCGGTGTCTGGTGGTGCGGTTTATCCAGCAGCAGGTTGCTCATTTGCATCCACTCCGCCAGATTTTGCTCCATGCTGACCATTAGCGGTGTGGGCGACAGCCCCAGCGGTGAGTTCACAAAGAGCGGGTCGTCAAACCACGCTCTTAACTTTGCCAGCGACTTACTCACCGCCGAAGGGGTCACGTTCATCCGCTTCGCCGCTTTGGTCACGCTGCGCTCCTGCATCAGCAGTTGCAGACAGAGCAGCAGATTGAGATCAAGCGTGGTGATGGATTTCTTCATGAGCGGCAACCGGGCGTCCAGGCGCGACGAACATAATCAGCAACAGGCTTACTATGCTACAGGCAATCAGAATCCCGATCAGCATATTCCATGCGCCGATACCAACCACCGCCGCCAGCCAAATCCACAGTGACGAACCGCAAACTTGCGCAATACCTAAGGTCGAGCTGGCTACGCCCGCGCGTAATGAAAACGGCCCTAACGCCTGACTCATCGCCACACCAAAACCTACCGAGAAACCGGCGCAAATCAGCGTGATACCAAACAGCGAAACCGCATGGGAAGGTGAAACGGCAAGGGTGATCCCCGCCGCCAGGAATAACACCTGTGAGGTGATCATCAACGTACGTGGCTTAAAAATTCCCAGCGCAAACGGCGTGGAGAATGAAACGGTCATGCTGACGCCAGCGGTCAACGCCATAATGGTGGCGTATTCTCCGCGCTCAAAACCCATGATTTCCATCAGCAATACTGGCGACGTGTTGACGAAGGTGAGGATCACCGAAACGCTGAGGGTGGTGATAACAACACGGCTGAGGAAAAACCGGTTAAGCAGTGACTCGCTATTTTCTCGTGGTTTGTCCGAAGCTGCGGGGGCCGCAGGGCGCGTTTCTTTTAAAATAAACAAAGACAACATCAGTACCGCGACACCCATTATTGCCATCGTCCAGAACAGACTCTGCCATGGGAAGTTAAGCATAATCAGATGTCCGAGCACTGGCGCTAACACCGGAATGATGCAGGTAATGCCGTTGAGTAACGACAGCACTTTAGCCCGACGTCGATCATCCAGCGTGTCGCGCAAAATGGCAAACGCCACTACGTAACAACAGCCCGCGCCCAGTCCCTGTAGAAATCGCCCTGCAAGAAATAACGCGCTGGTTTCAGCCAGTGAACAGAACACCGAGGCGATAATAAATAGCGCCGCGCCGGGTATGGCGACAGGCTTTCTCCCTGAACGATCGGCCACTTTACCGGCAAATAACATCGCAGCCGCCATCCCCGCCAGATAAACGGAGAACGCAATATGCAACTGCGCTTCGCTGGCATTGAGATCGGCGGCGATGCGCGGTAAACCAACGAGGTACATATCAATCCCTGCGGGATAAAGTAAAACCAGGGCAAAACTACAAATCAAAAAGCGGGACATGGGCTAAAGCGTCCTGATAGTAAGGTGACGCAAAGCATACGTGGTGAAGGAGAATCAGGCGAGTTGCCATTTGGACATAAGTGATTTCCTGACAGGCAAGAAGCCAGCGAATGGCTGGCTTCCTGAAGGATTTAGCCAAATTTAGGTAACACGTTAAAGACGTTACCGAACCAGCATAAAATTACGGTTATGCCAAAGAGAATGACAATCGCCGGAATAAGATTGCCGCCCCAGACCGTGAACATCTGATTGGGAAACTTCTTGCGGGCTTTGATTGCCAGTACAGCAGGAATTATTACCGCCCAGATGGTGGCGCACAGTCCGGCACCGCCGATCCCGTAAATGAAGCCGTTCGGGAAGATCAGATACAACAAAGCAGGTGGCAGGAAGGTTAACAGCACGGTTTTGAAACGCCCGCCGTGGGAGTTATCAATCTTAAACAGATCCGCCAGATAATCGAACAACCCCAGCGTGACACCAAAGAACGAACTGGCAACAGCTAAGTTGGAGAACACCAGCAGGCAAAACTCGATAATCCCGTGCTGTTTGGTGCCGAGGAACGATTTCACCAGCGAATCAACGTTGCCGCCTGAGGAGATTATCGCCTTAAAGCTTTCTCGCGGGATATTCCCCATCGTGCAATAGAGCCAGAAGAGATAAATTACCAGCGCCAGCAGCGAACCGAAGACCACGCTTTTGATGAGCTTATCTTTGCGTTTTCCATAGCAAATAATCAGGCTGGGAATATTGCCGTGGAAACCAAATGACGCCAGACACACCGGCAAAGCCATAAAGATATACGGGAAGTAAGACGTCCCCGCAGTGGTGCTGGTGGAATCGCGCAGAATGGAGTAATCGACCTGGAAGAAGAAAGAACCAAAAACAATTACAAAGGAGATAATCTTCAGCCCAAGGAACAATGAGGTAATACGACTGGCGGCTAACGAACTTATCCACAATACGCTGGCAACGAAAATGGCAGTGCAGATCCCGACAATACGTGGATTAGCGTGATAGCCCAAATTCATTGATATCGTTTCACTAATGATCGCACCATTAGCAGAGATATAGGCATAAGTGAGGATATAGAGAACGAAGGCAACGGTAATACCGCTGATAATGTTCCAGGTGTTACCGATTAAATCTTTGGTGATGGTGTTAAAACTGGAACCGACGGGATAATTTAAGTTTGCTTCTAATAATAATAGCCCTGAATGTAACATTGAAAACCAGGCGATAATAAGAATAAAAGCGCCCCAAAAAAACCAGGCTCCGGCAAGGTCAACAGGTAAAGCAAACATCCCACCGCCAATTACTGTACCGGCTATAACCATAACACCCCAAAATGCAGAGTGTTTTTTTTCTGATTGATCAGTCATGATGCCACCTTTAGAGGAAGGCTATTTTTGTTATTGAGGATGTAGGGTAATAGAGTGGCTAACATCCTTATAGCCACTCTGAGTGTTTTAATTAAACTTCTTTCAGTTTTGCGGTGAAGTGACGCAATACTTTCGGTTCGTAGGTAAAGGTTAACCCTTTAATATTCGCCGCGTTCTCTTTCACATGTTTAAAGGCTTCAATAATGAAGTCCATATGTGTTTGAGTATATGTTGCGCGCGGAATGGTTAAACGCAGCAGTTCAGCCGGGCATGGCAGTTGTTTACCGGTTTTCGGATCGCGGCCTAACAGGAAAGAGCCAATTTCTACCGCACGGATACCGGCGACTTTATACAGCTCGCAGGCCAGCGCCTGTGCCGGGAACTGATCTGCCGGGATATGCGGCAACAGTTTACCTGCATCAACGAATGCCGCGTGACCGCCCGCCTGCTGACAGACAACGCCAATCTCTTCCAGACCATCGACCAGATACTGCACCTGTGCGATACGATAAGCCAGCCAGTCCAGATTCATGCCGTCATACAGACCTACCGCCAGACGCTCCATAGCGCCGCCTTCCAGGCCGCCATATGTCGGGAAGCCTTCCTGCACCACGCAAAGGGTTCTGCATTCGGTATACACATCAAAGAAGCTGTCGTCTTTCATGCACAGCAGGCCGCCCATCGGCACCATCGCATCTTTCTTGGCGGACATCGCCAGCATATCGGCATATTTGTAGGTTTCGCGGGTGATCTGCTCGATGGTCCAGTCTTTGTATTCTGCTTCACGCTGCTTGATGAAATAGGCGTTTTCGGCAAAGCGTGCGGAGTCCATGACCACCGGAATATCGTATTTCTTCGCGATGCTGTACATCACTTTTAAGTTTGCCAGTGAAACCGGCTGACCACCTGCGGAGTTACTGGTGATGGTTGCAACGATATACGGCACGTTATTCGGGCCAACTTCTTCAATACCGCGTTCTAATCCCTCAAGGTCAAAGTTGCCTTTAAAGTCGTAACGCACGCCAGTATCGAAGGCTTCTTTGATATAGACGTTACGCACGGTACAGCCGTTAATCTGGCTATGGCCCTGCGTGGTATCAAAGAAATAGTTAGAGAACGCCACCATTTTGCTGCGATCCAGGCCTTTTTCCTGCTCGCGTTTTTTAATCAGTACCGGAATATAGATTTGCTCTGCACCACGGCCCTGGTGAGTCGGAATAGTGTATTGATAACCAAAGATATTTTTCACTGACTCGGCTAACGCGTAGTAGCTGCGGCTGCCGCTGTAAGCTTCGTCGCCGCGCATCATCGCGGCCTGCATACTCTGCGTCACCGCCCCGGTGCCGCTGTCGGTCAGTAAATCGATAAACACATCTTCGCTATCCAGCAGGAACGGGTTCATGCCGGATTTAATAATTGCCTCTTCACGATAAGCGCGAGTGGTACGTTTTACTGGCTCAATAACACGAATGCGGAACGGTTCAGGGAGATGTTTAAAGTTTTCCATTACATAATCCTTCATTTATTTTAATTACAGTGATCCCTGTGAATATTACATTTGCAATATCTATTAATTCGCCAGATATATATGCAAGCACCATCATTTACTAAAACAAGTAAATAAACGAGAGATGGCCTTTGTAAAAGGCAAAATTAAAATATAGCAAACAAATAGATCACATTGAATCTAATCGGTTTGGCTCTGGTGATGGCTACAGAAGGGCAAATCAAGGGCGGTGATCGACAATCTTGTTGTCAATATTAAACCATTTTGAGGTCACACATATATGTAAGATATTCATAATGCACTTATCCTCGAAAGACACGAGGCTACAGTATAATACTCAAGGAATTTGTCTATTCTGAAATTGTTTAAATGTGAATCGAATCACAATCGTTCGGGACGCAATATTAAATATCTTTTTTAAAGATTATAAATTACGTAAGAATTTTAATGTTTAAAAAAGGGTTGAGGAATAACAGGAGTGCTAACAATGAAGCGAAGCCGCATCTGACAGTCAGAATGCGGCTTCGCAAGCGCGGTTACTTACCGATACAGAAACTGGAGAAAATCCGCCCCAGTAGGTCGTCTGAAGTAAATTCCCCGGTGATCTCGCTTAAGTTCTGCTGTGCCAGGCGCAACTCTTCCGCCAGCAGTTCACCCGCCCAGGCACCTAACAGTTGCGCTTTACCTTGCTGCAAATGCTCTGCCGCCTGTTCCAGCGCCTGTAGGTGACGACGACGCGCCAGGAAGCCGCCTTCCATATTGGTGTCAAAGCCCATGCTCTGTTTGAGATGGTTACGCAGTACATCCACGCCTTCGCCAGTCCGCGCCGAAAGACGAATTAACGCATGACCGTTCACTTCGCTCATCCCCAACGTTTCGCCGGTGATATCGGCTTTATTGCGCACCACGGTGATCGGCAGTTTCGCTGGCAGACGGGCGATAAATTCCGGCCAGATCTCTGCCGGATCAACGGCGTCTGTCGTGGTGCCATCGACCATAAACAGCACGCGGTCTGCCTGTTCAATTTCCTGCCATGCGCGCTCGATACCAATACGTTCAACTTCGTCACTGGCTTCACGAAGCCCGGCGGTATCGATGATATGCAACGGCATTCCGTCAATGTGGATATGCTCACGCAGCACGTCACGCGTGGTTCCGGCGATATCGGTTACGATTGCTGCTTCACGGCCCGCCAGCGCGTTCAGCAGGCTCGATTTACCGGCGTTAGGACGTCCGGCAATCACCACTTTCATCCCTTCGCGCAACAAACTACCCTGACGAGCTTCGGCGCGTACCGCGTCGAGATCGGCAATTACGTTATTGAGCTGGGCTTCAATTTTGCCGTCGGAGAGGAAATCGATCTCTTCATCCGGGAAATCAATTGCCGCTTCGACGTAAATGCGCAAGTGGGTGAGGGCTTCCACCAGATGGTTGACCCGTGCGGAGAACGCGCCTTGCAGCGAGTTTAGCGCCGAACGGGCCGCCTGTTCCGAGCTGGCGTCGATAAGGTCCGCAATCGCCTCGGCCTGGGCTAAGTCGAGTTTATCGTTCAGAAATGCGCGTTCGGAAAACTCACCAGGGCGGGCAATCCGCAGGCCGGGAATGGTCAGAATGCGTTTTAACAGCAGGTCGAGGATCACCGGACCGCCATGACCTTGCAGTTCCAGCACATCTTCGCCGGTGAACGAGTTCGGGCCAGGGAACCATAGCGCAATCCCCTGATCGAGCACGCTGCCATCGGCGTCTTTAAACGGAAGATAATCGGCGTAGCGTGGCTTAGGCAGTTTACCCAGCACGGTTTCGGCAACTTCACGGGCTTTGAGGCCGGAGATGCGCAGGATGCCAACGCCGCCACGTCCCGGAGGCGTGGCCTGGGCTACGATAGTGTCATTATCGCTCATGATGTTCCTGTTGCTTTGTGTGGCGGATGTGCGGTGCTTATCCGCCCTACGAAAAGAAAAAAGGCGGTCAACTGACCGCCCTTATTTTAGCGAAAACTCACCGAATCAGGATTTTTTCTTCTCGCGGCTATGCAGGCCACGTTTTTCCAGACCACGGTAAATCAGCTGCTGCTGAATAATGGTTACCAGGTTGCTGACGATATAGTACAGCACCAGACCTGACGGGAACCACAGGAAGAACACAGTGAAGATGACCGGCATAAAGGTCATGATCTTCTGCTGCATCGGGTCGGTCACAGTGGTCGGCGACATCTTCTGAATGAAGAACATCGTTACGCCCATCAGGATCGGCAGGATGTAGTACGGGTCCTGTGCAGACAGGTCGTGGATCCACAGTGCAAACGGTGCCTGACGCAGTTCAACGGAACCCATCAGCATGTAGTACAACGCCAGGAAGATTGGCATCTGGATCAGCAGCGGGAAGCAGCCGCCCAGCGGGTTAACCTTCTCAGCTTTGTACAGCGCCATCATTTCCTGGCTGATGCGCTGTTTGTCATCGCCCAGACGCTCACGCATTGCCTGAATCTTCGGCTGCAGCATACGCATCTTCGCCATGGAGGTGTACTGCGCTTTGGTCAGCGGGTACATGATGCCACGAACGATAAAGGTGATGATGATAATGGAGAAGCCCCAGTTACCCACAAAGCTATGGATCCATTTCAGCAGTTTGAACAGCGGCTGAGAGATGAACCACAACCAACCGTAATCAACGGTCAGATCCAGGTGCGGAGCAACAGCTGCCATTTTGTCCTGGATTTCCGGGCCAACCCACAGGGTGCTGTTCATCGCGCCAGTCTGACCAGGCTGAACCAGTACCGGCTGAGACTTGTAGCCGATAGCGGCGATGCCGTTACCCAGATTAGCGGTATAGAAGTTATTGGTACCGTCGTTATGCGGGATCCACGCCGTCGCGAAATACTGTTGCAGCATCGCCACCCAACCACCTTTCGAAGAGATGTTCAGGTTTTCGTTATCGGCAATGGTATCGAACTTGTATTTCTCGTACTTCTCGTCAGGCGTGGAGTACGCCGCACCACGGAAGGTGTGCAGTGCGAAGTTGCTGCTTCCGGTATCGAGATGCGGTGGCAGAGTGATGGATTGCTTCAACTGACCAAAGGTGGAGATTTCCAGCGGTTTCTCGCCAGCGTTCTGCACGTTGTAGTTGACGTTGACAGCGTAATCACCACGTTTCAGGACAAACGTTTTGGTAAACGTGTTGCCTGCCGCGTCGGTATACGTCATCGGCACCTGCAGTTCGTTTTGACCTTCAGCCAGCACATAAGCGTCTTTTTCAACGTTATACAGCGGACGCGGGCCGTTAGCCGGGTTATCCGGGCCATCACGACCGGTCAGACCGCTCTGTGCCTGATAAATAAACTGCGGTGAAGTTTCCAGCAGCTGGAACGGCTGGGTAGAGTTCAGCTCTTTCGGGTAAGCAGGCAGCAGGGCTTGCTCAACATCACCACCACGGGTGTTGATGGTCAGATCAAGCACGTCGGTCTTAACCGAGATCAGTTTCCCCTGGCCACTGGCCGGTACGCCCTGGTCGGCGGCGCTACCCGCTGCGGTGGTCGTTGTCTGCGTGGTCTGTTGGGCCTGAGGTTGCGGGTTTTTATCCTGCTCCCAGGCTTGCCAGATCATGAAAGACACGAACAGCAAAGCGATGACTAAAAGATTGCGTTGCGAATCCATCGTTAGTGTTCTCTGGTATCAAATGGTCCGGGCGGGACGGGATCGTCACCACCAGGGTGTAAAGGGTGGCATTTTAATACGCGTTTCACCGTCAACCAACTGCCTTTTATCACTCCAAACCTGCGCAATGCCTCAATTCCGTAGCTTGAACAGGTTGGAGTGAAACGACAATGCGGCCCGAGTAGCGGACTAATCAGGCGTTGATAGACCCGAATGAGGGCTATCAGGACCCGCGAGCCAGGCGACAGTGGCGGCGCCATAATTTTTCCAACGCTTCCGAGAGAGCACGGTTATCGAGGTCGGCAACCCCTTTTTTCGCCACCACCACGAAATCCATAGCCGGGAGTTCATGTTGGCGCAGACGGAAGCTTTCACGCGTCAGACGTTTAATCCGATTGCGTTCATGGGCGCGTCGAACGTTTTTCTTGGCGACTGTAAGACCGATACGGGGATGCCCCAGCGAATTCAGGCGGCCGAGAATGGTAATTTGCGGCGTGCCAGCCCGTTGTGGCTGCTGGAAGACGAATGTGAATTGACTGGGAGTTAACAAGCGTAACTCCCTGGGAAATGCGAGCTTAACCACTCAGGGGTTAGCTTTATTACTTAGAAACGGTCAGACGAGCGCGGCCTTTAGCACGACGACGTGCCAGAACCTGACGACCATTTTTAGTAGCCATACGAGCACGGAAGCCGTGAGAACGGTTGCGCTTCAGTACAGACGGTTGAAAAGTGCGTTTCATGGCGATTTCTACCTAAACTTGAATAAATTCAATGGCTTTATTGGATATCCGCCGAAAAATGAAACGATGGACACCGAAGCCATGGGTGATTAAAGAGGCCGGATTGTAATAATTGTACACTCCGGAGTCAATTCTCTTTCCTTATTTACCGCGCTTTTCCGCACCTTTTCGCGGGGAAAACGTACGGCCTCACACCAGTGAAAACCAGCATGGCGCGCCGGGTGGAGGATTATACGGGCTGACGGGTAAAGCGCAAGGATCGTTCTGGATCTTTATTAGATCGATTAAGCCAATTTTTGTCTATGGTCATTAAATTTTCCAATATGCGGCGTAAATCGTGCCCGGCCCGCGGCAGGATCGTTTACACTTAGCGAGTTCTGGATCATCCTGTGGATAAATCGGGAAAATCTGTGAGAAACAGAAGATCTATTGCGCAGTTTAGGCTATGATCCGCGGTCCCGATCGTTTTGCAGGATCTTGATCGGGCATATAACCGCAGACAGCGGTTCGTGCGTCACCCTCATGCAGGGTCTTTTCGACGTACGTCAACAATCATGAATGTTTCAGCCTTAGTCATTATCGACTTTTGTTCGAGTGGAGTCCGCC